>CAWIMS010000008.1:0-43267 GCA_963837285.1 uncultured Actinomycetota bacterium | reverse complement strand
GTCAGACAGAGATCACGGGCAGGGTCGCCGCCCGATCTGGCGGCTCGGTAGCGTACGCCATGACCATCGCACCTACCGGCCCCGTCGGGAGGGGACCCGCTCCATGGAGTTCGGGCGTCAGCGAGGCAGCTCGACCCGCCTGGCGGTGTGGGTGTTCCACCTCGCGCTGCCCGTGTTCGGGCTGTGGTTGCTGATCACCCAGCCACGGATCGACATAGTGTGGCAGCACCACCCGGCCCATTTCTGGCTGGTGCTGGTGGTCGCCTGGATCAACGTCATCCTGGCCGTCGTGATCAGCGAGGCCGCCCGGCGCCGGACCGACGCCCGGCTGTTCGTGGTATCGATGGCGTTCGTCGCCGCGGCCGGGTTCCTCGGGCTGCACGCCGCCGCCACACCCGGGATCCTGCTGGACGCCCGCAACAACGGCTTCGACTTCGCGACCCCGGTCGGGCTCACACTCGCGGCGCTGTTCGTGGCGCTGTCCTCGCTCGACGTCGCCACCGATCGCTCGGCGGACGCGCTGCGCTGGCTGTCCTGGCTGCGCACGGGCCTGCTGGCGCTCATCGCGGCGTGGGGCGTGGTGTCGATCGCCGGTCTGCCTCCGCTCCGCGACGCCGTGCCACCCCAGCAGGCACACCGCGTCATCATCGTGCTCGCGATGGTCGCCATCCTGCTGTACGCGATCGCGCTGCTCCGGTACTACGCGCTGTACCGGCGGCGGCGGGCGACCGTGCTGCTGTCGTTGATGACGGCGTGCGTCCTGCTGGCCGAGGCGATGCTGGCGATCGTGCTGTCGCGCAACTGGCACCTGTCGTGGTGGGAGTGGCACCTGCTGATGACGGCCGGTTTCGGCTACGTCGCGTACAGCGCCTACACCCAGTACCGCAACGAGGGCTCCAGCGCCGGACCTGTTCGACGCGCTCGGCACCGAGGAGACCGTACAACGGGTCCGGGCCGAGTACGGGGCGGCGCTGGAGGCCCTGGTCGACGCGTTCCAGCGCCAGGAGTACGGTGCCCTGCGCCCGGACGAGATGGCGCTGATCACGGCCGGGCTGGCCCACCGGTTCGAGCTGTCCGAGGGGCAGACGGCGGTCCTCGGCCGGGCCGCGGCGGCGCTGGCCAGCGAGCGGGAGCAGGTCCGCCGGCTCGACGCGCTCGTGGCGGTCGGCCACCACAGCCAGGTCCTCCAGACCGAGGACGATCTGCTGCGCGGTGTGGTGGCGCAGGTGTCGGCCGGGTTCGACCGGCACGCGGTCCGGATCGGCCTCGTGGCCGACGGGCAGCTGACCTTCCCGCCCGACCTCGTCGCCGGCGTGGACCTGGTCGATGACGACCGGCTGCGACGGGCGGCCGAGGCATCGCTCGCCAGCCTGGTGCCGGTCGCCGCCGAGCCCGGTGTACTGGCCTTCCCGCTGACCGTGAAGGGCCATCCGGCCGGCGTGCTGGCGGTCCGGCACGCCCGCAGCGTGCTGGGGGAGCGCGACCGGGCGCTGCTGTCGTCGCTGGCCATCCAGCTGTCCATCGGCCTGGAGAACGTCCGGCTGTACCGGCAGCTCGACGTGCTGTTCCGGCAGTACATGTCGGCCGAGGTGGCGACCCACCTGATCGCCGACCCGTCGCAGGCCGCCCTGGGCGGTGCCCTGCGCGAGGTGACCGTGCTCTTCGCCGACCTGCGCGGCTACACCGGCTTCGCGGAGCGGTCCACGCCACCGGAGATCGTCGCCATGCTCAACCGGTACTTCGAGGTGGCGACCGCGGCGATCCTGGCCGAGGGCGGCACGATCGTGCAGTACATCGGCGACGCGCTGATGGCGATCTTCAACGCGCCGAGCCGGCAGTTCGACCATGCCGCCCGGGCAGCCAGGGCCGCCCTCGCCATGCAGGGCGGTGTGGAGGCTCTCGCGACCAGCGTCCCGGACTGGCCGCGTTTCCGGGTCGGGGTCAACACCGGAGAGACGCTGGTCGGCAACATCGGCAGCGAGGCGCTGCGCAACTACAACGCCACCGGTGACGCGGTGAACGTGGCGGCCCGCCTACAGGCGGTCGCCGAGCCCGGCCAGGTGGTGATCGGCCTGTCCACGTACGAGCAGGTCGCCGGCCCCGCCCAGGTCACCCCGTTGGGCGAGTTCGCCGTGAAGGGCCGCCAGCAACCGGTCACCGCGTACGTGCTGCACGGTTGGACCCGATGACCGGCGCTGACGGATAAACGACTGTCGCGACAAGCAACACCTGCCCGACACTGGAGGTGACTTCCGGACCTGAGGAGGCACCGGACCTGAGGAGGCAACGGTGTTGGCGCTGTGGGTGGCCCAGTGGGGTCTGCTCATCGTCGGGGTGCTCGCCTTGGCGGTGGTCCTCACTGCTGGCACGGAAACCCACCAAACCGGGAAGACCCAGCAGCAGGACGACGACGACAGTATTGTCTGTGACCCGATGCTGCCGGCCGGCGCGACCCTGGGCGGCCCGTCCCGCCTGACCTGAGGCGGACGGCTCGCTCGCGAGAGTGAGGTGCCGCATACCTCCTCCGGCCGATACTGGCCGGAGGAGGTTCCTCGCCCAGCCGCCCAGGAGACCAGCCGCCCAGGAGACCAGCCGCCCAGGAGACCGCCGTGCCCGATCCGCCCGCGCCGCCGCGCCGGCTCGGCGGTGCGCGCTGGGCACCTCCGCCCATCCTGGTCGACGGCCTGATCGCGGTCGTGTGCTATCTCGCGACGGTCAGCGTGCCGGTGAAGACGGCACGGGCGCAATGGTGGCTGTTCGTGCTGGCCGCCGTCGCGTCGGTACCACTGGTGTGGCGGCGCCGGTACCCGGTCGTGGTCACCGCGGTCGTCGGCGCCGGCACCGTCGGCCTGGCGCTGACCGGCGGGCTGACCGACGTCGCGTTGCCGTACGGGCAGCTGGTCGCCACGTACACGCTCGCCGACCTGAGCCCGCCGGTGTGGCGGCTGCTCGGGGTGGCCGGCACGGCCGTCGGCATCGTGGCGTTGACGCTCACGTCGGGTGCCCGGCCGTCGCTGGTCGGTGTCGCCGCGTTGCCGTTCGCCGGTGCGTACGCCCTCGGCACCGGCGCCCGCGCCCGCCGGGACCGGATCGCGATGCTCGAGGAGCGTGCCAGCCGGCTGGCCGAGGCCCACGAGGCCGCGGCGGCGCGGGAGCGCGCGCGGATCGCCCGGGAAATGCATGACGTGCTCGCCCACTCGGTCAGCCTGATGGTGGTGCAGGCCGAGGCCGGCCCGGTCGTCGTGCGCAGCGACCCGGACCGGGCCGAGGCCGCCTTCGACGCCATCGCGGCGACCGGCCGCGACGCGCTGCGGCAGCTTCGCCGTACCCTCGGCATCCTGCGAAATGACAGCGGCGACGGCGGCGCCGGCGCCGACCTGGCCCCGCAACCCGGCCTCGACGACCTGGCCGGCCTGGTCGACGACGCCCGCCGGGCCGGGCTCGACGCGAGCCTCGCCGAGCGCGGCGACCGCCGGCCGGTCCCGGCCGAACTGGCCATCGCCGCGTACCGGGTGGTGCAGGAGGCGCTGACCAACACCGTCAAGCACGCGGACGCGCGGCGGGTCCGGGTCCGGCTGGACTGGTGTGACACCGCCCTGGGCGTCGAGGTCAGCGATGACGGCCGGGGCCTGCGGGCGCCGGCCGGGACGCCCGGCCACGGGTTGGTCGGCATGCGGGAACGGGTCGCGGCGTGCGGCGGCGACCTGCGTGCCGGCGCGGGGGAGGGCGGCGTCGGATTCCGGGTCGCGGCGACGCTTCCGCTGCGCGAGGCGCTGCCATGACCGAAGCTCCGGTACGGGTACTCGTCGTCGACGATCAGGACCTGGTCCGGTCGGGTCTCGCGCTGATCCTCGACGCGCAGCCCGACCTGGCCGTGGTGGGTACCGTCGGCGACGGGGTGGCGGCGGTCGAGGCGGCCCGCGCGCTGGATCCCGACGTGGTGCTGATGGACGTGCGGATGCCCCGGATGAACGGGATCGAGGCCACCGCGGCCGTCTGCGGTCAGACCCGGGCGCGGGTACTCGTGCTGACCACGTTCGACCTCGACGAGTACGTGTACGAGGCGCTGCGCGCCGGGGCGAGCGGGTTCCTGCTCAAGGACATGCGCCGCCAGGAACTGGTCGACGCGGTCCGGATCGTGGCCGCCGGTGAGGCGCTGCTGGCACCGACGGTGACCCGGCGGCTGATCGCCGACGTGGTCAGCCGGTCGACCCCGCGGCGCGCCGATCCCCGGCTCTCCGCCCGGCTCGCCACGCTGACCGCCCGAGAGACCGACACCCTGTGCCAGCTCGCCCGGGGGCGGTCGAACGCGGAGATCGCCGCCGAGCTGTACGTCACCGAGCACACCGTGAAGACCCACGTCAGCAACCTGCTGGCGAAGCTCGGCCTGCGCGACCGGGTACAGGCGGTGGTGCTCGCCTACGAATCGGGCCTCGTGGTGCCCGGCGGCGCGCCGACTCACTCGTCCGAGTGATCCCCGGTCCGCTCCCGGTGGCGATCCGTTACCCGGCCCCGGCCGCCGACCATGGTGGCCATGGTCGACACCGTCGAGCGGTACAGCCGCGGCACCCGCTGGTTCCACGCCGGCGTGTACCTGACCGTCCTCGGTACCCTCGCCACCGGCTGGTGGTTTCTCATCGACGGGTACCGGCACGAGAGCCCGCTGGCCCGCCTCACCGGGCTACCGGACGCGACCGTCCACGAGTACGCCGGGTACGGGCTGGGCCTCGTCCTCCTCGTCTGGCTCGCCCGCGGCGCCCGGGGACTGGGATCGTTCGTCCGCGAGACGTTCCGGTACCGCCCCGGCGACGGGCGCTGGCTCGCCGGCCTGCCGCGTGCCGTCGTCACCGACCGGTTCGGCGACCACGACGGCCATTTCGATCCCGGACAGCGGCTGGCCAACATCGCCATGGTGCTGACGCTGGTCACCCTGCTGCTGAGCGGGGTCGGCATGATCCTGCTGCCCTTCCCGCTGCTGTTCACCGTGCACCACTGGGCGGCTCTGCTGGCGACACCGGTCATCGTCGGGCACATCGTCGTCGCGGCGGGCGTGCTGCCCGGGTACCGCGGGGTGTGGCGCTCCATGCACCTGGGCGGCCGGCTTCCCGTCGAGGTGGCCCGCCGGATCTGGCCGGTCTGGCTCGACGGTCACCGCGAGCCGTGATCGGCACAAGGTCCCGGACGTCGTGCCCTCGGCCCGGTACGGAGGCAACAGTTTCCCGGAAGTTGTGCCGATTTTGCGCCTGGTCCCGCCAACGGTCACGCTGATTCAGAAGAGTCGATAGCTCGGGAAGCCAACCACCCCCGGGAGGTCCCTGTGTACCGTCGGCTGACTCATCCGCGCTGGTCACTGGTGCTGTTGACGGTCGTGTCGACCGCGGCGATCGTCGTGCCCGGCAGCGCCGCCGCCGCGACCCCACCGAACATTCCCAGCAAGGCGACCGCGCAGTCCGAACTCAACGGCCTGACCGTGGCCGCGCAGGGCTCGTTGAGCGGCTACTCGCGGTCGCTCTTCCCGCACTGGATCATCGTCTCCGGCACCTGCGACACCCGGGAGACCGTGCTCAAGCGCGACGGCACCGGCGTGACCGTGGACAGCTCCTGCCACCCGACGTCGGGCCACTGGTACAGCCCGTACGACGGCGCCACCTGGACCAACGCGTCGGACGTCGACATCGACCACATCGTGCCGCTGGCCGAGGCGTGGCGCTCCGGGGCCAGTGGCTGGACCACCAGCCGCCGGCAGAGCTTCGCCAACGACCTGACCGATCCGCAGCTGATCGCCGTGACCGACAACGTGAACCAGGCCAAGGGCGACCAGGACCCGTCGACATGGCAACCGCCGCGGACCGCCTACCGCTGCACGTACGCCAAGATGTGGATCGCGAGCAAGTCGCACTGGTCGCTGACCTTGCAGTCGACGGAGAAGTCCGCCCTTCAGGCGATGCTCGACACCTGTACCTAGACATCCGATCCCGTCATGGCGTCAAGTGGGGTCGAAGTTTCCGAGATGGTGTCGTATCAGGGTCCGCCCGAGACACCGACTGGTCCACGATCGTCGCCCTCTACGACCACATGGTGCTGCTCGACCCCTCGCCGATCGTGCGGCTCAACCGGGCCGTCGCGGTCGCCGAGGTCGACGGCCCCGAGGTCGGGCTCGCCGAAGCCGACCGGCTCGCCGAGGTCCTGGACGGCTACCACGCCTTCCACGCCGCGCGCGCCGACCTGCTGCGGCGACTCGGGCGCGGCGGCGTTTCGCGGGCGGCGTGCGACCGGGCCATCGCTCTCACCGGCAACCCCGCGGAGCAGGCCTACCTCACCCGCCGCCGTGAACAGCTCGACCAGCCAGCGGACGGCACCGGCGCCGGACGACGGGAGGTGGCCCGCCGGCCGGCACCGGACGCATGTGAACGGTGGATTTACTAGGAGATGGTCACCGAGTCGATGTTGGCCGCGCCGCCTGCGGTGGTGCCGGTGACCCGGATGGTGTTGGTACCTGCGGTCAGGGGCACCGAGATGGACGCGGTGGCCCAGGTGTCCCAGTTGGCGGTGATCGGGAAGTTCAGCGTGCCGCGTGCGGTGCCGTTGACCGAGATGGTCGCGGGCCGCGCCGCGGTGGTGCCGTCGGAATACCGGAAGCTCAGGGTCTTGGTGCCGGCGGTCGCCGCGGTGACCGGGATTTCGACGTACGCGCCAACCGCGTTGGCCGTGTTGGCGAAGCCGGTACCGGTGAAGCCGAGGTGGTTGGAGTCGAACGTGCCACCGGCGGACAGTGTGCCGGTCTCCGCCTCGAACGTGCTACCCGTCGGCGGAGTCGTGGGCGGCGGCGTTCCGCCCATGCTTGCGCCGAGGCTGTCCAGGGCCTGCTGGACCTTGGCCTGGGCAGTGGCGTTCAGGTTGGCGTTGGTGCCGTTCACGACCCAGGACGAGCCGGAGAACATCACCACGGTCACGCCGTTGTCCACGCCACCGCTGGTGCCGCTGCTGGGGATGCCGAGCAGTTGGGCCGCCTTCACCGACGCCTCGCCCAGTTCGCGGGAGTCGTTGTCCGAGGTGGTCTGGTCGTTCGCGGTCTGCGTGTCGCCGAAGATCGAGCCGATGACCTTGCCGTTGTAGAACATCAGCGCGAACTGCCGGCCCTTGATGTTGTGTTCCTTGTAGAAGAAGTGCGGGCAGGGGGTCTTGCGATCCCAGCAGTCGTCGCCCAGCACGTAGAACGGCACGTGGTGCGCGCCTAGCGCCTTGCCGTTGCTGTCTTGGAAAGTCGTCTGGCCCTGGTGATCGGGATCGGGATCGGGGTCGCTGCCGTCCGTGTCGATGGCCATGCTGGAGGTGTAGGCGTAGACGCCCGACGCCACCTGGTACACGTTCACGTTCTGTTTGCGCGTCATGGTGTTGATGTGGGGTTTTGAGTTGACCTTCTTCGCGGTCGTCATGTTCGCCTTGACGCCGGCCAGCACCTCGGCGGCCGTGTACGAGTCTGCCTTGACATCGGTGGGCGTCGTGGCGGCGTCAGCGTTCCTGATGACGAGCGGGATGGCGAGCGCGAGAGCCGCGACAGCTCCCACGGCGAAGCGCGTACGGGTGGACGGCATGGCGGAGGCCCCCTTCATCAATAGTTAGTAAGATTATTTAACAGATCGAATTTAACAGATCGAAGCATCCATGGGCCCCGGCACGTAATCATCCTTACGGATATTTAGTCCTATCGATAAATTCGACTCTACTGTCTTGACGTGAAGTCGATCTTCAGGCAACGGATCAGCCGGTGTTACGCACCGGTCGATCGGCGCGAACGCGTCGCGGGCGCTGGTCATCAGCACCGACCGCCAGCCACTGCGCCGGGCCCGCTCCGCCGAACTGGCCAGCACGTCGTCGGCCCTTGGGCGTCGACCGGCTTTCCCGGCCCACCGACCGTGCGGCTTGCCAGGCTATGGGGACGGGCGGTCGACGAGGGCGGCCAGCCGCTTGGGCGCGAGGACGCAGTAGCTTTCGGTGAGCAGCTCGGCGACTTCCGTCCAGTCGACGCTGTCGTCGAGCACCATGCCCGCCACGTCGGCGCCCCATCCGGGCTTGAAGAACGGGTGGCCGCTGGCGACCAGCCCGGCGATCTCGTCACCGGGCGAGCGGAACGTCAGCACGCAGATCGGCTCGTCGGTCGCCGCGGCCCGGGCATAGGCCATCTGATGGTCGGGATCGACGGTCAGCACATGGGCGAACGTCCGCTTGCGGATCCGCCAGCGGGTGCCCACCCAGGCCGCCTCCTCATAGGTCTCCGGCATCCCGAGGCACACCGGCCGGAGCTGGTCGAGGATCTCTGCTGGCACGTCCGCTGGGCCGGTCACGCGACGAAAGCTACCCCGACCCCCTGACAGTTTCGGCGCGATCATTCGCGAGCCTGGCGCGGGTCAGAGTCGGAGCTTTTCGAACAGCATCGGGTGGTCGGTGAACTTCATCGGCTCGTACTCGTCCCGGACCCACTCGACATTGCGGCTGAAGAAGACCTGCTGCACCGCGTTGTCGCTGCGCCGCTCATAGGTGGCCGGCTGGCAGTCCTGCACGTTGTACGGCTTTCCCGGCACCGAGGCCAGGTTGAAGTCGCCTGCCACGACGACCTCGGGCAGTACCCAGGGCGAACTCAGGATGGACATCAGCTCGCGGCACTGGCGCATCGCGACGTCCGCGTCGGTGGACAGGTGGGTGGTGCAGCCGGTCAACCGGCGCGCGATGACCGTCGTGCACGTCCAGGCGCGCATCTCTTCGCTGCCGTCCTGGTTGTGGTACAAACCGCGATGGGCGTCGATCCGGTGCCGGCTCTCGTCGTACTGGATCATCGCGACGCCGTAGAACTCGCCGTTGATACACCGGTACCAGTCATTGGTGTCGCGGTTGAAGGCCGGAACGAAGTCGGCCGAGATGTGCCCGCTGCCGTACATGTCCGCCATCGCCCGGGTCAGCTTGCCCCACCCGTGCGGGGAGTACAGGTCGTCACGGCACACCTCCTGGAGGGTGACGAGCGTCGGCCGGTACCGGTGGATCTTCTCGACCGCCTCGTCCACCGCCCTGCCGAACGAGTAACACGACCCGACCGCCATGCCGCTGTTGCACAGGTTCATCTGCAACGTGACGAACGTCGTGGCCGCGCCGGCCGGCAGCGCGGCGAACGACGACGCCAGCAACACCAACACCGCAGTGACCGTCGTGACCACCAGTCGGCGTACCCGAACGCTGCGTGCCAAACACCCTCCCCCACGAGCACGGCTATGGATCGAGGGTACGTGCCGCCCGCACGTGCCGGTTCCGTCGTTCCGTCGCCGCGTGGTCAGCTTCCCGACATGACAGGCTCGGTACGTGCGGGTACGGCGAATCGCGACGGACCGCCAACCTAGGGGCTTGTCCCCGATGCCCATACCGACGCCGCCCGGCTACCGTCGCGGCATGAAGGCGATCGTCCAGGACCGGTACGGCTCAGCAGACAATTTGAGGTTCGACGAGGTCGACAAGCCGACGCCCGCGGACAACGAGGTCCTGGTGCGGGTACACGCGGCCGCGGTCAACGCGTTCGACTGGCACGTGATGCGTGGCGACCCGTACCTGGCCCGGCCGTCGATCGGGTTCGGCGGGCCCAAGGTGAAGATCCGGGGTAGGGACTTCGCGGGCACGGTCGAGGCGGTGGGCCGCGACGTCACTCGGCTCCGGCCTGGCGACGAGGTGTTCGGCGAGGCCGACGGTTCCTTCGCCGAGTACGCGTGCGCCCGGGACACGATGGTGGATTCGAAACCGACCAACCTGACGTTCGAGCAGGCCGCCGCCGTGCCGCTGGCGGGGAACACCGCCCTGATGGGGGTGCGTGACAACGCCCGGGTACAGCCCGGGCAGCGGATCCTGATCAACGGCGCGTCCGGTGGCGTGGGACTGTACGCCGTGCAGATCGCCAAGGCCCTCGGCGCCGAGGTGACCGGCGTGTGCAGTACCAGGAACGTGGAGCTGGTGAAGGCGGCCGGCGCGGACCGGGTCGTCGACTACACGCGGGACGACTTCACCCGCGACGGCCGGCGGTACGACGTGGTCTTCGATCTGGTGGGCAACCACCCGCTGGCCGGGTTACGGGGGGTGCTGACGCCGGAGGGGGCGTTGATCCTGTCGGGTGGTGGCGTGTTCACCGGCGGCAGTTTCTTCGGGCCGATGGGTCTCATGATTCGAGGAAAGGCGATGTCCCCCTTCATCCGCCAGCGGTTGGTCATCCTCCAGGTCGCGCAGAGCACCGAGAATCTGGCCGCACTGCGGGAGCTCGCCGAGGCCGGGAAGCTCACGCCGACGATCGACCGGACGTACCCGTTGAGCGAGGCGGCCGAAGCGATCCGGTACCTCGAAGGCGAGCACGCCCGCGCCAAGGTCGTCATCACAGTCTGACGGAAAGGCGCCATCACCGCGGTCCCACTGGCGTCTACACATTGTAGGGAGACGCCGGCAAAATGAAGGGACGTGAGCTCGAATGACGACTCGAACGATCCGACGCGCGATGACTGCCCTCGCCATCACGACACTGGTGAGCTTGGGGTTAGTCGGGGCCGGCGGACCGGCCGTGGCGGCGCAGCCACCGGTGCTCGCCGGCTTGACGATCACCCCCGCAGCCGCGGCCGTCGGCACCGGCGCGCAGGTCACGGCCACCGCGACGAACACGACGTCCGGCGCGCTTGACGTCTCCATGGGCGTCGACGTGCCGGCGGGAATCCGGGTGTCGAACGTGTCCGGCACCGCCGGTTGCCATCCCCGCAACCTGACCCGGCTGGTCTACTGCGGCATTCAGCGGCTCGCACCCAATGCGACGGCGACCATCACCCTCACCGCGACGCCGACCGCGAGCGGCACGTTCAACTTCCGCTCCTACGCGCGCGTCACGTATTCCAGCGACAACTCGTTCGCCTACGCGACGTTGACCGCCTCGTAAGTACGTCATGATCACGGAACGTTCGGGTAGCTATGACTGCCCGGACGTTCCGTGATCATAGAAGCAGCCGGTGCCGCGACCCGGACCAGGTCCTCGCTGAGGCCGGTGAGCCAGCCAGGCGGCCGACTGCTCGGCGCTCGCCGCGGCCTGCCGCAGCAGAGCGGCCACGGCGGGCAGGTTGAGCGGGTCCGTCTGGTCGTCGAAGTACAGGTCGGCGGCGCGCCCCAGGACCAGCCGGGCCGACCCGCTGGCGTGGCTGAGCGCGCGGTCCCGCCGGCCGGCCGACGCGGGCCGCAGACCGGGTGGCAGCCGGGACGGCCGGATCGCCTCCATCGCGTCGGTGGCCTCGGGCAGCGTCGCGGCCAGCAGGTCCGCCCGTGCGGGTCGCCGGAGTAGGTGCCGGCCAGCGCGGTCAGGCAGCCGGCCAGCGCCGACCCGGCATCGGCGCGCCGGCTGCGGCCAGAGCAGGCGTTCGGCGGCGGCGAGCAGCAGCACCGCGATAGTGACGCCGGCCAGCCGGTACCCGAGCGAACCGGGATCGTACGGCGGGAAGCACGGCAGGATGTACAGCAGCTGGAGACCGGTGGCGAGGCCGACCAGGCGTGGGCCGCCCACCCCGACGTAGCTGACCAGGAATCCGAACACGAACATGCCGGCCGCTGCCGTCCAGTTCGTCACCGACAGCAGCGTGCCGGCGGTGACCAGCACGTACCCGACCGGCAGCACCGCGAACAGGGTGCGGGCGCGCTGCGCCGGGGAGCCCGGGATCTGCGCGAGCATGCCCAGCGCGACGGCACCGAACAGCGCGTACGGCGCCATCACCCGGTTGCCCAGCCCGTACCGGCAGACGTAGAAACCCAGGCAGGCCACCACGGTCACCCGGGCGGCCCGCCGGACGCTGGTCAGACCCGGATCACGGCGCCGCAGCCAGGTAAGCGGTGCCCTGAGCACGGTCATGATTCAGACTAACGACAACACGTGCCCCAGGCCGCGCGGGCCGGTCTTGGCGGGCGGGGGGAGCAGGAGGACGTACATCCCGGCGGCCACCGCGCCCGAGTCGGTGAGCGGGTTGTCGCCGACCATGAGCGTCCGTGCCGGATTGACGTCGAGCAGGTTGCACGCGGTCAGGAACACGCTGGGGGCGGGCTTGCAGATCCCGTACTGGAACGACATCACGACGGTGTCCACGTACGGCGACAGGCCGAGCCGGTCCATCGCCGGGCGCAGGTCGAATCCGGTGTCGCTGACCACGCCGATCCGCAGTCCCCGCTCGTGCAACGCGGTCAGGGTCGGGACGGTGTCCGGGAACGCCTCCCAGGACTCCGCGCAGACGGTCAGCTCGTACAGCTTCTCGCTGAGCCCGGAAGCCAGCCGTTCGCACCCGGCGGACCGGTACAGCTCGACCCACACCTCGCGGTGCCGGGCGTTCGACAGGTCGCGTCCCTTGGCCAGCTCGTCGGCCGTACTGCTGCGGTCGAGGACCCGCCGCCAGACGCCCGCGACCGCCGCCGGGTCGAGCGGGTCGGCACCGAGTGCCTCCGCCGCCTGGTGCAGCAGCTTCTCGCCGCTGCCGGACAGCCGGATCAACGTGTCGCCCGCGTCGAACAGGACGGCCTCGAACTGACTCACGTCCGCGTCTCCTTCACTACGGCAGGCGGCTGGCCCGAAGTTCTGGCCCGGAGTTCTGGCCCGGAGTGTCAGTCAACAGCATGCGGGTAAAGCCGCTTGCCCGCCGCGACGAGCACCGCCGGCGGGCGGATCCGCACCGACGGCGCGGCCCGGTGCCGGTGGGCCGCCCGGACCGGCCGACGCAGTGCCCGCTGACCTGCCCGCTGACCTGCCCGCTGACCTGCCCGCTCAAGCACACGCTGGCCGATCCGCTCGGGTGACCGGTGGTGCGCGTGGTGCCGGGTACGGCGCAGCCACAGCCACCCGACGTCACGCCCGAACGACTCGACGAGCAGGAGCAGCGCCGTCGCCACCGCGAAGACGGTCAGCGCCCGGGGCAGGACATCCGACGCCGCGGCGGCGAGGACCACGCCCTGTGTCGCCGCGACCACCTTCCGCCAGAGGCGCGGCGGCAATGTTCCCCGCATCCAGGGAAGTACCCAGGATGCGGCGACGAACGCGTACCGCATCGCACCCATCGCGAGCACCCACGCGCCGAGCGGGTGGGTGGCGTACAGGCCGACGAAGATGCTGAGGACCAGGATGAGGAACGCGTCCACCTCCATGTCGAAGCGGGCGCCGAGCGCGGACACCGTGCCGGTGCGCCGGGCGACCTTGCCGTCGACCGCGTCCAGCGCGAGCGCCACGGCGGCCAGGGCGACCAGGACGCCGACGGGCACCGGCCGGCTGGCGGAGTCCGCGGTCAGCGCCGCGACGCCGCCGACGAGCGTGGCCCGGGCGAGCGTCACCCGGTCGGCCGGCCCCAGCGCCGGCGCGCCCGACCGGTACAGCCCCCGCGTGAGCGCGGCGCAGGTGACGAGCCCGCACCCCACTCCCATCAACCAACCCGCGGTACCGAGACCGACGGTCGCGGCCAGGGTCACCAGCAAGGCAAGCTGAGCAATTAGTCCAATTATGGGACCAGTTCGAACCGGGGGCACGGTACCTCCGTGACTAGGAGTACTACTCGACCGTGAACACGGAAGAGTCAATCATTTGGTTCGGTCGGCGCAGCCCGAATGAGGAGGAGGCCGGGTGACGCACCACGCACGGGCGTTCTGGGTACGCTCGCCCGGCCACGGTGAGATCCGCGCGGAGACGCTGCCCGACCCCGGCCCCGACGAGGTCCTCGTCCGCACCCGGTACTCCGGCATCAGCCGGGGCACCGAGACCCTGGTCTTCCAGGGCGGCGTCCCGACCGGCCAGTACGCGACGATGCGCGCCCCGTTCCAGGAGGGCGACTTTCCCGGGCCGGTCAAGTACGGCTACCTCAACGTGGGCGTCGTCGAGGCCGGGCCGCCCGAGTTGCGCGGCCGTACCGTCTTCTGCCTATACCCGCACCAGACCGCGTATATCGTCCCGGCCGGCGCGGTGACTCCCGTACCCGATGATGTACCGCCGGCCCGCGCGGTGCTGGCCGGCACCGTGGAGACCGCGGTGAACGCCCTGTGGGACGCCGCGCCGCTGGTCGGCGACCGGATCGCGGTGGTCGGGGCGGGCATGGTCGGCTGCTGCGTCGCCGGTGTGCTCGCCCGGTTCCCCGGCGCCCGGGTCCAGTTGGTCGACAGCAACCCGGCGCGGGCCCGGGTGGCGGCGGCGCTCGGCGTCGAGTTCGCCCTGCCGGCCGACGCGGCCGGCGCGTGCGACCTGGTCATCCACGCGAGCGCGACGTCGGCCGGGCTGCGACGGTCGCTGGAGCTGCTCGTGCCGGAGGGTACCGTCATCGAGCTGAGCTGGTACGGCAACGACGAGGTCAGCCTGGCGCTGGGCGGATCGTTCCACTCCGGTCGGCTGGCCATCCGCAGCAGCCAGGTCGGCACGGTGTCGCCGGCCCGGCGGGCGAGCCGGACGTTCGCCGACCGCCTCGCGCTCGCCCTGGATCTGCTGCGCGATCCCGCGTTCGACGCGCTGATCACCGGCGAGTCCGGCTTCGCGCAGCTACCTGACGTGCTTGCCCGGCTGGCCGCGGGCGAGATTTCCGGGCTGTGCCACCTCATTACCTATGGAGAGTGATTGTGTTCAGCGTGACGGTTCGTGACCACATGATGATCGCCCACAGCTTCCGGGGCGAGGTCTTCGGGCCCGCACAGCGACTCCACGGGGCGACATTCGTCGTGGACGCGACATTCCGCCGCGCCGAGCTGGACGCCGACAACGTCGTGGTCGACATCGGGCTGGCCGCGCAGGAGCTGAGCGCCATCGTCGGCCAGTTCAACTTCCGCAACCTCGACGACGAAGCCGAGTTCGCCGGCGTCAACACGACAACCGAGGCGCTGGCCAAGGTGATCGCCGACCGGCTCGCCGAGCGGGTACACGCGGGTGCCCTCGGTGAAGGCGCGCGGGGACTGTCCGGGATCACCGTCACGCTGCACGAGTCGCACATCGCCTGGGCGAGCTACGAGCGGGCGCTGTGACCGGGCTTCATGTCGTCCTGCCCAACGACATCGACGATCCGGCGACACCCAGCGGCGGCAACGCGTACGACCGCCAGGTCTGCCGGGGCCTCGCCGAGTCGGGCTGGACGGTCCACGAACATCCCGTCCACGGAGCATGGCCGGAGCCGAGCGCGGCCGAGCGCGACGGACTGGCCGGCGTCCTCGCCGCGCTGCCCGACGGCGCGCTCGTCCTGGTCGACGGCCTGATCGCCTCCGCGGTCCCGGACGTTCTCGTCCCGGAGGCGGACCGGCTGCGCCTGGTCGTCCTCGTCCACATGCCGCTGAACGACGACGCCGAGGCGACGTGTCCTGGCCGCCGCGCGGGCCGTCGTGACCACCAGCGACTGGACCCGGCGCCCGGCTGCTCGACCCGTACGGCCTGCCCGCCGACCGGGTACACGTCGCCACGCCCGGCGTCACCCACGCCCCGCTCGCGCCCGGGTCGGACGCCGGAACGAGGTTGCTCTGCGTCGCCGCGGTCACCCCGCAGAAGGGGCATGACGTGCTGGCCGACGCCCTGGCGAAGGTCACCGACCTGCCCTGGACCTGCGTCTGCGTCGGATCGCTTGACCGCGACCCGGGGTTCGTCGACCGGCTGGGCCGGCAGATCGACGGGTACGGGCTCGCCGACCGGATGCTCCTGGTCGGCCCGCGTACCGGGGCCGACCTGGACGCCGCGTACGCGGCCAGTGACCTGCTGGTCCTGGCGTCGCGCGGGGAGACGTACGGCATGGTGGTCACCGAGGCGGTGGCACGCGGGATCCCGGTACTGGCGACGGCCGCGGACGGGCTGCCCGAGGCGCTGGGCCAGGCGCCGGACGGCAGCCTGCCCGGCATGCTGGTACCGCCCGAGGACCCGGGCGCGTTCGCCGGTGCCCTGCGGCGCTGGCTCGCCGAGCCCGATCTGCGCCACCGGCTCCGGCGGGCGGCCCGGGCCCGCCGGGCGACGCTGACCGGCTGGTCGGTCACCGCCCGGCTGGTGTCGGACGCCCTGGCCGGGGCGTACCCGCATGACCCGGGACGGTGAGCTCGATTTCGCCGGAGTGGCTGGCGCTGCGGGAGCCCGCCGACGCCGCTGCCCGCTCCACCGACCTCGTCGACCATCTCCGCGACAGTTCGCCGGCCGGTCCCGCCTGGTGATCCACGACCTGGGCTGCGGTACCGGCTCGATGGGTCGCTGGCTGGCGCCGCGGCTGCCCGGTGCCCAGCACTGGGTCCTGCACGACCGGGACGCCGACCTGCTCGCCCACGCGAAAGCGAACATGACCGGTGCGCGGCTCTCCGTCGAGACCCGGCAGAGCGACATCACCCGGCTGGGCCGGGACGACCTGGGCGACGCCGCGCTGATCACCGCGTCCGCGCTGCTCGACATGCTGACCGCCGAGGAGGTCGAGCGGGTCGTCGCCGGGCTGCGCCACGGTCAGATGCCCGACGCTGCTGACGATCTCCGTGATCGGCCGGGTGGAGTTCACCCCATCCGACCCGCTGGACCCGGAGATCGCCGCGGCGTTCAACGCCCACCAGCGCCGGACCACCGGCGGCCGGCACCTGCTCGGCCCCGACGCGGTCGACGCCACCGTCGACGCCTTCCAGCGGCGCGGCGCCACCGTACTGGTCCGGCCCAGCCCGTGGCGGCTCGGCGCGGACCGGTCCGGACTGATCGTGGAGTGGTTCGACGGCTGGCTGGCGGCGGCCTGCGACCAGAGCCCGGACCTGGCCGGCCCCGCGACGGCGTACGCGGCGCGGCGCCGGGCGGACGCCGTCGCCGGCCGGCTCGGCGTCGTCGTGGACCACTGTGACCTCCTCGTCAACTGGGAATGAACTCAATCGCCCCGACCGTGCGTGTGTAGTCACAGGAAGCTCGTTCGAAGGAGGCGCGTTGCGCGGCGCATCGGTGCTCGAACCCATAGCCAGGCCACTCCCGCAACCGGTGCTGCCGGTCCCGCAACCGGTCCCGGTCCCACGGCCGGCCAGGCGTATCTCGCGGTCGGTGTGGACCTGGGCCAAACCGATCAGCGGGGCGGGCATTCTGATCTTCCTGCTGTGGCGGCTGGGTACCGGCCCGTTCCTCCAGAGCGTCCGCGTGATCGACGGATGGGCGGTGGCCTCGGCGCTCGCCATCGGCGCGCTGACCATGGTGTGCTGCGCCTGGCGCTGGCGCCTGGTCGCCCGCGGCCTCGGTGTCCAGCTGCCACTGGGTACCGCGGTCGTGCACTGCTACCGGTCGGTGTTCCTGAACGCGACGCTGCCCGGCGGCGTCCTCGGCGACGTACACCGGGCCGTCCGGCACGGCCAGGACGCCGGTGACATCGGCCGTAGTGTCCGCGCGGTGGTGTGGGAGCGCTCCGCCGGGCAGGTGGTCCAGGCCGCGATGGCGGTCGTCGTGCTGTTCGCGTTCCCGTCGCCGGTGCGGGCGTACATGCCGGCCGCGGCCGGGATCGCCGCGGTCGCCGCCCTCGCGGTGGTGCTGGCGGCGCTGGTCGTACCGAACAACGGGCCGTCGCGCTGGGCGAAGGCCCTCCGTACCTCCAAAGCGGACATCCGTGACGGCCTGCTCGCCCGCCGTAACTGGCCGGGGATCGTGCTCGCGTCCGCCGTGGTCGTGGCCGGCCACCTCGCCACGTTCGTGATCGCCGCCCGTACCGCCGGCGCGACCGCACCGCTGTCCCGGCTGGTACCCCTGACGCTGCTGGCCCTGCTCGCCATGGGGTTGCCGCTGAACATCGGTGGCTGGGGGCCGCGCGAGGGCGTGGCGGCGTGGGCGTTCGGCGCCGCCGGCCTGACCGTCACGCAGGGGGTTTCCACCGCGGTCGTGTACGGCGCGCTGGTACTGGTCTCGACGCTCCCGGGCGCCTGCGTGCTGCTGCTCCCTCGGATCACGAGAATGATGCCGACGCCCACGGTCCCGGTGCGGAAGGGCGCCGTCCGTGGTTGAACCGTCCGACAACAGGGCAACGAGAGGCATGCTCGAACCCACACCGGCCGCGACGATCCGGACCCAGGTGACGGTGCCGTTGCGATTCCCCGACGGATATGCCACGACCGCGCGGGTGTACTCGTTCGACGGGCTGGTGGACGGCCGGGAGCACCTCGCGCTGGGGCTCGGCGACTGGTCGGGCTCGCCGGACCAGCATCCGGTCGACGGGCCGGCGCCGCTGGTCCGCCCGCACAGCGAGTGCCTGACCGGGGACGTGTTCGGCAGCCAGCGGTGCGACTGCGGGCCGCAACTGCGCGAGGCGGTCGAGCGCATCGCCGACGCCGGGGGCTTCCTGCTGTACCTGCGGCAGGAGGGGCGCGGCATCGGCCTGTACACGAAGCTCGACGCGTACGCGCTTCAGGACGACGGCCTGGACACCTACGAGGCGAACCTCGCGCTCGGTCACGGGGAGGACGAGCGTGACTACACGGCGGCGGCCCAGATGCTCGGCGCGCTCGGCGTGGAGCGGTTCGCCCTGCTGAGCAACAACCCGGACAAAGCCGAACAGCTCAGTCTGCTCGGGTTGACGGTGACCGACTTCGTGTCGACCGGTGTATACCTGTCTCCGGCCAATGCCGGCTACCTGGCGGCGAAGGCCAGCCGGGCCGCCCGTACCCCTGAAATCCCGTTCGTCCGGTGACTTTGTCAATCGCAGGCTGGTGAGAGAAGGATGCTCGGGTTGTCGTACTTCACGCGTTTTCGTCAGCGGCTGAGGCGGGACCGGCCGGCGGTGGATGACGTCGCCGGTGCCGACAGCCGCAGCCCGAAGCGTCCGGTCGTGGCGCGGGTGCTCACCGCGCTGGCCGCGGTCCTCGTGTTCGCCGTGCTGGCCCTGCCGGACCATCTCGGCCAGCTCACGCCCGGGGCGCTCATCCAGGTCCCGATCGAGGGCCTCGTGGTCGGCGCGCTGCTGCTCGTCCTGCCGGCGCGGGCGAGCCGGGTGGTGGCGGTGCTGGTCGCGGTCGTCCTCGGCCTGCTGACCGTCCTGAAGATCATCGACATGGGCTTCTACGAGGCGCTGGGCCGGCCGTTCGACCCGGTGATCGACTCCAGCCTGCTCAGGGACGCCGTCGACACGCTCGGGAAGACGTTCGGCATGGCCGGCGCGATCGGTACCTCGGTCGGGGTCATCGCGTTCGTCCTGGCCCTGTTCACCTTCCTGGTGCTGGCGATGCTGCGGCTGGCGCGCTTTCTCGGGCGGCACCGGACCGGCACGGTCCGTACCGCCGGCGCGCTCGGCATCGTGTGGCTGGCCTGCGCGTTGCTGGGTGCGCAGCTCGTCCCGGGCGTTCCGGTCGCCGCCCGCAGCTCCGCCACGGTCGCCTACGACAGCGCCCGCCTGGCCCGGGCGAGCCTGCGCGACCCGGAGGTGTTCGCCGCGCAGCAGAAGGTCGACGCGTTCCGGAACGTCCCGGGCGATCAACTACTGACCGCCCTGCGCGGCAAGGACGTCGTCTTCGCGTTCGTCGAGAGCTATGGCCGGTCGGCGATCGAGGACCCGTCAATGGCGCAGATCGTCGACCCGGTGCTCGATTCCGGCACCAAGCAACTGGCCGCCGCCGGGTTCGGCTCGCGGAGCGCCTTCCTGACGTCGCCGACGTACGGCGGGGGCAGCTGGCTGGCCCACTCGACCCTCCAGTCCGGCCTGTGGATCAACACCGAGCAACGGTACGGGCAGCTCACCTCCGGCGACCGGCTGACCCTGGCCAGCGCGTTCAAGCGGGCGAACTGGCAGACCGTCGACGTCATGCCGGGCACGGCGGGGGCGTGGCCGGAGGGGAAGTTCTACGGGTACAACCGGACCTATCCGAGCCAGAATCTCGCGTACAAGGGACCGCCGTTCACCCTCGGCACCATGCCTGACCAGTTCACGCTGTCGCAGTTCCAGCATCTCGAGTACGGCACGCCGAACCGCTCGCCGTTGATGGCGGAGATCATCCTGACCTCCAGCCACGCGCCGTGGACTCCTGTTCCGCACCTGATCGACTGGAACGACGTCGGCGACGGCTCGGTCTACAAGTCGATGGCGAAGGAGGGCGGCTCGGCGTCGGAGGTCTGGCGCGACCCGGCCCGGATCCGCACCGCGTACGCGAACACCGTCGCGTACTCGGTCGGCAGCCTCGTCTCGTGGGCGAAGACCTACGGCAACGACAACCTGGTACTCGTGTTCCTCGGCGACCACCAGCCCGCTGTCGTCACCGGGGAGTTCGCCAGCCGGGACGTGCCGATCGCGGTCGTCGCCAAGGACCCGGAGGTGCTGGACCGCGTCTCCAGTTGGGGCTGGCAGGACGGCATCCACCCCGGTCCGAACGCCCCGGTCACGCGGATGGACAGCTTCCGCGACAAGTTCCTGACCACCTTCGGCTCGTCGGTCGCGCACACCCGCTGACGCTCGGGGATGCGCGTCAAGATCGCCACAACTTGGGCGAAGTTGCTGCTGTCTCCGCCTGGGATACCGCAACTTCGCCCACGTTGTGCGGGCCTTTCCGCTTCCGGACGGCCCGGATCATCAGCGGAACGCCGATCAGGGCCGGACCCAGCCAGTACACGATGGTGGGCAACCGGTCCCAGAGCGGTAGCTGCTTGCCGTTGTCGACGTAGAACGCGGTGAGCAGCGCGATGTACGAGGTGCCCATGCCGAGGATGTGGGCGCGATCGCCGCGCCACCGCCGGCGCCGGGCGAGGTAGCCGACCAGCCCGCCGGCGAACGAGACGGTGCCGAGCGCGGCGAGGTAGTTGTCGTGTGGCCAGCGCAGCCCGGCCAGGACGAGCGCGGTGGCGAACACGACGCACGCGGCGCGGAAGTACAGACCGCCCAGCCGGCGGTGGCGGCCGCTGCCCTTGCGGGTCAACGCGGCCGCTGCGCCGGTGACCGCGCACGTCAGCCCGGCGAGCACGTGGACCGCGAGGAAGGCCAGGAACACCGGCGCGGTGGAGGGCAGCGTAGGGAGCGCGACGGACATGGTCGGCCTCCATACCTAGGATTCCTACCTATTGCGATGAGAGTAGCATTCCTACCTATGAAGGCGGAGGCGCAGGCGCTCAAGGGCCACCTCGACATGCTGCTGCTGGCCGCACTCGAAGCCGGCCCGCGGCACGGCTACGCGGTCAAGGAAGCGCTGCGAGCAGGCAGCGACGGCCGGTTCGACCTGCCCACCGGCACGGTGTACCCGGCGCTGCACCGGCTGGAGGGCGCCGGGCTCATCACCGGGAGCTGGTCCATCGTGGACGGTCGGCGCCGCCGCACGTACCAGCTCACCGCGGCCGGGCAGCGCAAGCTGCATGCCGATCGGGGAGCCTGGCGGGACTTCGCCGCCACTGTCAGCGGGCTGCTGGAGGCAAAACCGTGGCCAGCCACGACCTGATCGAGGCGTACCTTGCCGAACTGCGTCGCCAGTTGCCCGCCGACGCGGTCGACGAACTCGCCGACGGCCTGATCGAAACCTACGACGGACAACTCGCGGCCGGCGCCGATCCCGACATCGCCGCCCGGCGCGCGACCGCCGAGTTCGGCGCGCCCGTCACGATCGTCGGCGCCTTCATCCGCGAGTCGCCCGGCCGGCGCGCGGCCCTGCGGCTGCTGGTGACCGGCCCCTTCGTCGGTCTCTGCTGGGCCACCACGCTGCTGTCTGGTCACGCCTCGACCTGGCCGGTAGCCGTCCAGTTCCGGTTCGCGGTCGGCGTTGGCCTGCTGCTCACCATCGTCGCCCTGGCCACGGCGGCGACCAGTCGGCACAGCTATGCCCGTACCCGGGTCGCCGCGCTCGGAGGCTGTGGCCTGATCGCGCTCGATACCACGATGATCGCTGTGGCAGTGCTCGTGGCGCCCGCGTTCGCGTGGCCGATGGCGGTGGCCATCCCGGCCAGCCTCGCCCGGATCGGCGCGACGTTGCGCGCGGTGCCTCTCATCCTCGCCCGGTAGCGCTGGTGTTCGCCGCGGTCCCTGCTTGACGGTGCTGGCCGTCGCGGTGCTGCAAGCGGCGAGGTGGGCGCTGTGGCTTGTCGCCGTGACGCTGGCGGGGCAGATCACCGCCGTGGTCGGCACGATCTGGGAGCTGGCGGTACCGCACTCGACCGGTCATAGCGCCCGGGTCATGAACGTGTTGTGCGGGCTCGGCCGGTAGCCGGCGAAGGGTCCGCAGTAGTCGAAGCCGAACTTCTCGTAAAGCTTCCAGAACGTGATCCCGGGCCGGCGCAGCCCGTCGAGATCCAGGGCGTACTTGCTCTCCAGGGGCGTGATGGACCGCATCTGCCGGACGTGTTCGGCAAGGAACTCGGCGATCGCCGGGCCGGACAGGTCATCGACGACGATCCTCACCCCGTGCCGTCCTTCCGGATCTCGATGGCTTCTGGCGCCCGTCGTCATCCGCGACAGTACCGCGTAGGGGATCTTGACGAGCTGCCCTCGTCCGCCTCGGTCGTCTTCTGGAAAGCCGTGAGCGCGTCGTCCCACACCCGGTCCAGCCAGGCGCGCAGCGCGGCTACCCCGTCGGGGTTGAGGCGGTAGACGCGCCGGGTGCCCTCGGCCCGCACCACGACCAGCCCGCCGTCCTTGAGCACCCGTAGGTGCTGGGACACCGCCGGCCGGCTGATCGGCAGTCGCTCGGCCAGTTCGCCGACCGAGCTGGGCCGGCGGGCCAGCAGCTCGAAGATGGCGCGTCGGGTGGGATCCCCGAGCAGGCCCAGGCCGACGTCTTCGTAAGTCCCCACGAACGGTAAGAGTAGACTTACGGAGATGGCGGCACAAGGCGAGTGGTACGGGTCTCGATCGCCCGTACGACCGCCACCATGTCCAACTGGCCGTGGCCCAGCGCCAGGGTCTCGCCGTACAGCGCGTGGCAGACGTCCAGCAGCGGTGAGGCCACGTTGGATCGCCGGGCCACCTCGGCGATGAGCTGGTTGTTGTCGAGGACGTTGGCGATCGACGCCTGTACGTCGAGGTCGCGGGCCACCAGTTTGAGCGCCTTGCCACGGGACACGCTGCTCGCCATCGGGCCGGCGTCGAGCACACTCAACAGCTGCCGCATGTCGAGGCCGTGCCGGTCGGCGAAGTGCACCGCCTCGGCGAGACCGGTGACCATTGTGATCAGGTACAGGTTGACCGCGAGCTTCATCAGCAGCCCGTTGGGTACCGGTCCGCAGACGATCGTCTCGTGACACATCGGTCGCAGGAGCGGGCGGATCAGCTCGACCACTGCCGGGTGGCCGGCCAGCATCGCGACGAGCTGACCGTCTTCGGCGGGCCGGCGCGATCCGGACACCGGCGCCTCCACGTAACTGCCGCCGGCGGCGCGCACGTCGGCTTCGAGCCCGCGCGAGTACTCGGGCGACGTGGTTCCCATGTGGACGATCGTGTGCCCGGCGACCTTGGTGGCGAGCCTCGGGCCGCCCCGGTCCAGTACCGTATCGATCGCGGCACCGTCGGCGAGCATCAGAAATACGACACTGGCCTGCTCGAACACGTCGTCGGGACGATTCGCGACCGTCGCGCCGGCCGCCCGCAGCGGCCCGGTCCGGGCGGCGGTGCGGTTCCAGACGGTCAGCTTCGTCCCCGCTGTCGCGAGGTTGAGCGCCATCGGCTGTCCCATCACGCCGAGACCGAGGAAGCCCAGGTCCATCCGCTATCCAACCGGGACAGGCTTCTCGAACCAGTGATGGGCGTACGGTTCGGCGTTGAACGCGTCCACCTCGCGGTATCCGGCCGCGCGATAGAGCCCGATCGCCTCGGTCAGCGCGCGGTTGGTCTCCAGCCGGAGGGTGCGCATGCCGTGGGCGGCCGCCTGGGATTCGAGCTCGGCGAGCAGCCGCCGGCCGAGCCCCAGCCCGCGCACGGTGGGGGAGACCCACATCCGCTTCACCTCGGCCCAGCCTTCGGTGTGCAGCTTGAGCGCGCCGCAGCCGACCGGATCGCCGTGCAGGGTGGCGACCAGGAGCAGACCCGCGGGCGGGGTGAGGTCGTCGTCATCGGCGGGGATGCTGCGGTCCGGGTCGAAGCCGCCGTCGAAGCGCCGGGCCAGCTCGGAGACGTACGCCTGGATGCAGCGGCGGGCCTCCGGGCGGCGCGGATCCATGGCGGTGACCTGCACCATCGACGCCACGAGCAGCCGCTCGACCTCCGCCATCGCGGCAATGAGCCGGTCGCGCTGGCGCTCGTTGAGCGGCTGGAGGACCGAGATCGCCAGATCGTCGGAGCGGCTGTCGTACTCGGCCCGCTCGGCCAGACCGGCCGGGGTGAGCCTGGCGGTGCGTACCCGTCGATCGGCGCCGTCGGCCTCGACCTCGATCAGCCCGTCGGCCTGGAGGGTCTGGAGCAGCCGGCTCAAGTAGCCGGAGTCGAGGTCGAGCCGCTCGCGCAGCGCCCGCACCTCGCATCCCTCCGGACCGATCTCCCACAGCACGCGCGCCTGCCCGAGCGGGCGGCCCCGGGACAGGTAGGCGTCGTTGAGCGCGCCGACCCGCTGGGTGACGGTCCGGTTGAACCGGCGCACCTGATCGATCAGGGCGGCGTCCATTCTCTGACTTTAGTCAGAGAATGGACGCCGCGCCAGCAGGCGCCTCAACCGGTGACCGCTACGTCCAGGTCGACCAGGACGCCGGCGTGGTCGCTCAGCCACACGCCGTCGAGCGACTCGTCGGTGACCGGGCTGCCCGACAAGGTCTCCGTGATCATGGAGGCCGCCGCTAGCGCACCCGAGCGAAGAAGTCGCGGAGGTCGCCGCTGAGCTGGTCCGGTGCCACGTGGGCCTGGTAGTGGCCGCCGACCGGGTACCGGTTCCAGCTGACGATGTTCTTGTGGTCGCGCTCGGCGAACCGCCGGATGGAGATGAAGTCGCCCTCACCCATCGCCAACCCGAGCGGTACCGTCGTCGGATCGGTCACCGGCGTGGCGTGGGCGTTCTCGTAGTACAGCCGGATCGACGAGCCGGACGTGCGGGTCAGCCAGTAGATCATTGTGTTGGTCAGGATGAAGTCGTCGTCGACATCGGTGCCCATCAGCTGCGCGTTCCAGCCGAGCAGGCCGGCCGGCGAGTCGGCGAGGGCGTGCGCGAGCGTCAGCGGCTGCTGGGACTGCAACTGGTTGAAGGCACCCAGGTTCTGCCAGAACCAGTTCAGCACCCCGAGCCCGGCCTGCTCCTCGGCGGACAGGTCGGCCATCTCCGCCGGGTCGCCGGACGGGAACGAGAAGATCTGCGTGACGTGTACGCCGACCACGTGCGCGGGGTCGAGCCGGCCGATCTCGGGCGAGATCATCGACCCGGCGTCGTTGCCGACCGCACCGTACCGGTCGTACCCGAGCCGCCGCATCAGCTCGACCCACGCCGCCGCGATCCGCTGGTTGTTCCAGCCGGGCCCGGTCGTCGGCCCGGAGTACCCGTAACCGGGGATCGACGGGATGACCAGATGGAACGCGGTGGCCGGGTCGCCGCCGTGCCGGCGCGGGTCGGTGAGCCGGTCGATCACGTTCAGGTACTCGACGATCGAGCCCGGCCAGCCGTGCGTGAGGATCAGCGGCAGCGCGTCCGGCTCCGGCGACCGGACGTGCAGGAAATGCACGTTCTGCCCGTCGATGGTAGTGGTGAACTGCGGGTACCCGTTGAGCCGCGCCTCCCAGGCCCGCCAGTCGTACCCGGACCGCCAGTGCTCGACGAGCCGCTTGACGTAGCCGGTCGGTACGCCGTACTCCCAGCCGGCAGGGCGGCCCGGGCCGGTGGTGCCGTCCTGGCTGGGTGGCAGCTCGTCGGCCCAGATCGTGCGGGCCAGGCGGGCCTGCAGGTCGTCGAGGTCGGCCTGTTGGGTCTCAATGCGGAACGGGCGGATCTCTTCGGAGTTCGTCATGGGAACCACGCTAGGGGTCCATTAGGAAGGCTTCGCTCCTAATGGGCGGGCAGAATCGACACCATGTTGGAGACGTCGGCGCGGCTGCTACGGCTGCTGTCGCTGTTGCAGAGCGGGCGCGACTGGACCGGCGCCGAGTTGGCCGACCGCCTGACGGTCAGCGCCCGGACGGTACGCGCCGACGTGGAACGGCTGCGCCGGCTCGGGTACCCGGTGCACGCCACCCGGGGCACCGTGGGCGGATACCGGCTCGGTGCGGGCGCGTCGCTCCCGCCGCTGCTGCTCGACGACGAGGAGGCGGTGGCCGTCGCGGTCGGGTTGCGGGCCGCCGCCCAGGGGGCGATCGCGGGAATCGAGGAGACCGCGCTGCGCGCCCTGACCAAGCTGGAGCAGGTGCTGCCGGCCCGGCTGCGCGGGCGGGTCCGGGCGATGGCGGCGTTCACCGTACCGGTACCGCCCGACCGCCCCGGCCCGGTGGTCGACCCGGCGGTCCTCAGTACCCTCGCCGCGCTGTGCCGCGACCGGGAGCGGCTGCGGTTCGACTACCAGGACCAAGGCGGTGCGTCGAGTGTCCGGGTCGTCGAGCCGTACCGGCTGGTGAGCTGGGGCCGACGCTGGTACCTGGTCGGGTGGGACGTCGAGCGGCACGACTGGCGCACCTTCCGGGCCGACCGGATCCGGCCGCGTACCCCGACCGGACCCCGGTTCGCCCCGCGCGAGCCGCCCGACGCCGACCTGGCCGCGTACGTGTCGCGCCGGGTGTCCGCGGCGGCGTGGCGGTACCGGGCCCGGGTGACCGTGCACGCACCGGCCGAGGTGATCGCCGACCGGATCAACCCGGCGGTCGGCACCGTCGAGGCGGTCGACGAGCACACCTGTGTCCTGGACACCGGCGCCGACACGATCGAGACTCTCGCCGTCTACCTGGGAATGCTCGGCGTCGACTTCACCGTCACCGCTCCGCCCGAGCTGGTTGAGCACGTGCGGACGCTGTCCGCCCGCTACGGCCGCGCCGCGGGGCCGGCCAGCGGCGCGGCGTAACGCTGGTCAGGTGGCGCCCTTGATCACACGGCGGATGCTGACGGCGGCGAGCAGGCCGGTCACGATCATGAGGGCGATGACGGGGGCCCGGAGCATGGTGGGGTTCTTCGGGGTGATCGCGCCGTCGATGTCGCGTTGGGCGTTGCCGTGCTTGTCCTGGGTGGCGATCTCGGCGTTGGCGAGGCTGCCGGCGGGTCCGCCGATCGCGGCGTGCGGCATGGAGTCGTACTGCACCAGGCCGGTCGATTCGAGCAGCGACATGTGCTTGTTGACCATGTTGCTCGCGCGTTCGGCGTACAGCCGCATCATCTCGTTGCGGGTGCCGGTGCGGACGGTGGCGATGGCGCCGTAGACGATACCGTGGGCGAACCGGAGCCAGTGCACCGTGTCGACGTCGAAGTCGTGCCCCTTCAGGTCCCAGAACTCGCGCATCCAGGACTGCTGGTCGAGCGAGGGCTGATCAGGCAGCGCGACGCCCAGCTGGGTGGCGATGAACCGGCATTCCTCGTCAAGGGCCGCGTGATCGGAGGCCAGGGTCTGGCAGATCTCCTTGAACCGGGCGTTCTCGGCCTGCTCCTGCGTCCGCAGGCAGGCCGGGCGTTCCCAGAGGCCGGCCTGGCGGACCTTGACCAGGAACAACCGGTCCATGTCGTCGATCGTGCCGAACCGGGTCTGCGTCTCGTGGGCGCCGGGCAGGGCGGTCTCGACGACCGGACCGGCGCCCGGTGGGTTCTTGACCGGGGGCAGCGCGGCGTTCGGGGCGGTGGCGTCGCCGGGGGTGGCCCCGTTGAACGGGTCCGGCTTGGGTGCCGAGACCGGCCGGGTGACGGCCGATGCGGGATTACCGGGCGCAGCGGCCGCCGCTACCGCCGGTAAGGCGATCCAGGCCAGTGTGGTCGTGGCCAGAAGCGCTGTCGCCATGCGTGCCCGGGCCCTTACTCCCTGCCTTTTCACGCGGTCCCTTCCGTCGCGCCGGAGCCGTCTCGGCCGATTCCTACCATGTTCTACGCGCGCGAGGCCATGCCGGCTCAATCTCCCGCGCACAATTCTTCGTGCGTATCGCCCTTGTCGCTCCACGCGACGACCTGCGGTCCCTGCCGCCCGGGCAAGTTCCGTGCGTAGTACAATCATTAGGTACTGCAAGATGCGACGGAGGAGCTGGCCGTGAACGGATATCGAGCCCGGGTCGAGCAGCACCGACGCCGGTTGGCGGAAGCCGCGCTCAGTGGCGAGCGCGCCGCTGTCCCGCACTTCAACTGGGTGGTTGCCACGATCGAGGGTGTCACGGACGCGGCGCGGGTGCCAAGGCGGCGTAAGAGCCCGGACGCAGGCGGGGGAGCCGACCGGACGGACCAGCCCGCATCCGAGGAGTAGCCACTAGGCGCTGCGCGCGGTCACCGGGGCCTCGTCGCCCTCGTCCTGCCAGCCCAGCCACCACTGGTCGTCGGGCAGTTCGCCGGCGGCGTCGGTGAAGGCTCGCAGCGCCATGACCATCGGGCCGTGACTCTTGGCCGGGATCGCGGACACGATCCGGGCCAGCTCCTCCCGGCGGCGCTGGGTCACCTCGGCCACCAGGGCGCGTCCCGCGGGAGTGAGCGTCAGCCGGACCACCCGGCGGTCGCCCGCGATCCGGGTGCGCCGGACCAGCCCCTTGCGGACCAACCGGTCACACATCCGGGTGCCGGTCGACGGGTTGACCCGCAACTCGGCCGCCACGTCCGCGGCGCGCTGCGGCCCGCGCTGGGCGAGCACCACCAGCGCCCGGAACTGCGGGAGCGTCACGTCGGCGTCCAGGTCGGCCAGGGATCGCGCTGCCAGAGCGACCATCGCACGGCTCGCGGACAGCAGGGCGTCCACGAGCTCGGAGGGCACGTTGTCGGCGGCGGTCATGATCGACCCGGCTTCGGCATGGCGCAATTATTGCAGGCATTAACGGATGCCTCGGTGTACCAGGCCGATCCCGCCGGCTGACGCGTTCTCCCTGGTTGCTATCCGGCACCGCTGTGCGCGTACGCGGCGCGGGCGATCTCGACCCGGGACCGGGCGCCGAGCTTGGTCAGGATGTTCGACACGTGGCTCTGTACGGTGCGCCGGGACAACCACAGGGCGGTCGCGATGTCGGGATTGGACCGGCCGGCGGCGATCAGTTCGGCGATCTTCAGCTCGGTCGGGGTCAGCGCCGCCCAGCCGGTGGCCGGCCGCTGCGACCGCCGCCCCCGGAAGCCGTGCCGGATGCCGAACTCCCGCAGCCGGGTGTTGAGCCGGCGGATGTCCCAGGCTGCGCCGACGCCGGTGTAGATCTCGATGGCGCCGGTCGACGCCGTCCGGGCGGCCGCCACGTCACCGTGGCGGGCCAGCAGTACCCCGGCGTTCTCCAGTGCCTGGGCGCGGGACATCGGCGCGTCGATGCGCCCGAACGTGTCGGCGGCGGCCAGTACCGGGGCCGGATCCGCCGCCATCAGGCCGCGGCATTCCTGGTCGGCCGCCTGCCGGTTGAGCATCGGCGACCGGATCGCCTCGGCGGCGCAGAACTCCGCGGCGGTCCGGGCCAGCGCCAGGTCGCCGGCGGCGAGCGCGACCCGGACCACGTCCGGCAGCCACAGGTGGCTGCGCCACCGCGCGACGACGTCGCCGGCCCACCTGCTGTCGAACGTGGCGCGCAAGATGGCCAGCGCCCGGTCCGGCTCGCCGTTGCGTTCGGCGGCCCGGGCCTGCGCCATCCGCGACAGTTCGGCGTAGTACCGCTGGTAGCCCGTCCTGACCTCGATGTCGGCGACGGCCGCCACGTGGGCGGCCACCGCCGCGCGGTCGTCGCGGTGGCAGGAGATGAGCGCGGCCAACCCGTGCAGCCAGAGCCGCCGGTTGGGATCGATCGAGGCACCGGCGGCCGCCGCGACCTCCAACTCCGCCATCGCGTCGTCCCACCGGCCGCGCCGGAAGTAGTTGTCGGCGGCCTGCACGCGCAGGTTTGCCAGCCGCTGCGGCGACCCGGACCGCTCCGCCAGCGTCAACGCCTCGCCCATGGTGCGATTGGCCTCGTCCACCCGCGCCCGTTCGTCGAGGGGCACCGACCTGTTGCCCAGGAGCAGCAGCCGCAGGTCGACGGTCTCCGGGTCTTCGCCGATCACCGCCAGCGCCCGGTCGATCGTCTCCAGGGCACGTTGATCTCCCCGGGTCGCCTCGATCAGGTACCGGACGTGCAGCGCGTACCCGATGGCCAGCCGGTCGTGGGCCCGTTCGCCCTCGTCGACCGCCCGCGCCGCGGTCGCCTCCGCGCCGGCGTGCCCGGCGTTGTCCTCGACGAGCGCCCGCAGCGCCCACATCCGCGCGGTCCACACCGGATCCAGCCGGCCATCGGCCATCACCTCGCTGATCATCGCCAGCGCCGGGCCGGTCCCACCCAGGCGCAGCAACGCGTACCCGAGCGCCCAGGCCATCCGCCCGGCGACCGTGGCGTCGCGGGTGCCGGCCAGCACCGGGCGGGCCAGCGGCTCGACCTCGTCGTAGCGGCCGAGCAGGAATGACGCCGTCGCCAGGCCGGCGTCGATCAGCTCGCGGAGCGGGTTCTGCGGTGCGTCCGTGCCGGGCTGCCGCCCCGGGGACCCGGCCGTGGCGCGGACCCGGCGCAGCAGGTCGACCGCCACCTCGGGTGCCCGGTGGACCAGGACGTCCGTCCGGCTCGCGACCCATTCCGTCACCCAGCCGTCCACCGCGTCCGGGGCGGCCAGGAGCTGTTCGGCCACCTCCACCACCGGGGCGCCCGCCGACGCGAGGCCCCCGGCCGCCTGCCGGTGCAGCGCCGACCGCAGCGACAGCGGCATCTGCTCGTACAGGGCGTGCCGGATCAGCGCGTGCCGGAACGCCAGCCGGTCGCCGGACTCGACCAGTACCCCGGCGGTCACCGCCTCCTGGACCACCTCGGCGAGGTCGGCCGGGGTACGGCCGGTCAGCACGCCGAGACTGGCGACCGAGAACGTCGAGCCCAGTACCGCCGCGCTGCGCAGTACCGTGACCGTCTCGTCGGACAGGAAGCCGAGCCGGCGGGCGATGGCCGCGGCGACGGACACCGGCGGGCGTACCTCCGCCGCCTCGATCAGGTCGACGCCGCCGTTCTCGAACTTGACCAGCTGATCCCGGACGAGCCCGTCGACCAGCTCCCGGATGTACAGCGGATTGCCGGCCGCCTGCGTGGCGTGCGCCCGCAGGCGCGGTCCGGGCGTCGCCGCGAGCAGCCGCGCGACCAGCTCGGCCACCTGGTCCGGACCGAGTGGCGGCAGCTCGATCAGCACGGTGTCCGGGCCGGACATGCTCCGCCGCAGGGCCGCCACCCCGGCCCGGCGCGGCACCGGCCGGCACGCCGCCACCAGCAGCAACGGAAGCTGGGGGACCAGCCGGTGCAGCCGCTGCCACACCGCCAGGCTCGCCTCGTCGGCCCACTGCAGGTCGTCGACCACGAGCGCGACCGGGGCCGTGGCGCACAGCCGTTCGACCAGGACCACCAGCCGCTCGGCGGCGGCGCCCACGACATCGCCCGGCGTCACGGCGCCGGACGAGCCGGCCCCTTGCAGCAGCCCGGCGATCTCGGCGCGGTCGGCGTCGGGCGTGGCGAGATCGCCGGGCGCGGCGCCGACCCGCAGGCAGTCCAGCAGGACCCGTAGCGGGAACCGGCCGCTCAACTCGTCGGCGACCGAGCTGAACACCGTGCACCCCTGCGCCGGCGCCCCCACGAGACCGGCTTCCAGCAGCGCCGACTTTCCGATGCCGGGCTCACCTTCGATCCAGACCGACCCGCCGCGGCCGGCGACCAGGTCGATGACGCACGCGCGCAGTCTCGCGAGTTCGCGTTCGCGCCCGACGAGCGAGCCCCCCAGCCCCGGCTGCACGATCACACAGTAGGCCCCGGACGATCGCTGGCTCTACCGCGACGATCCGGGTCGCGCCGATTCCGGCCACGCTGGCCCGGTCGGCATCGGCGCCGGTCCGGACGGCGCCGATCCGGCGGCGGGCCAGCGGGCCAGGCTCCCGGCGAGCACGGTGGCGAGCATCTCCCGGAGCGCGGTGCCGAAGTCCAGTCGCAGCACGGCCATCGCCGGATCCTCGTACACGCAGAGCATCGCCTCGGACGGCTGGGCCAGCGGCCAGATCCCGGTGACGGCGACCAGCGTGCCGGCCGCGACGTTGACCGCGCCCTGCTGGCTGAGCTCGGCCAGATGTACCCGGATCAGGTCGGCGTACGCGGTGGTGTTGGCGATGGCGGCGACCTTGTACCGGCGGGCCACCCCGGTTTCACCCGGACCAACCTCCAGACGGCCGGGGCGAACCTGGGCCGGGACAAGCCCGGCCGGTCGATCATCGGGTCGTTGCCGCTCCTCCCGTCGCAGGCGCCCGAGCAGGGCACCGAGCCGTTGCTGTACGCGGCGACCAGCCCCGACGCGGTCAACGGCGGCTACTACGGGCCCAGCCGGTTCATGGAGCTGGTCGGCCCGACCAAGGTCGCGCGGGTCAACCGCCGGATGCGCGACGACGCCGTGGCCGCCCGGCTATGGGCCGAGGCGGAGCGGCTCACCGGTACCGGCCTGCCGGTCGCGAGCCCGCGCTAGCCGGTGCGCTGGTCGCGAGGGCACGGTACTGGGAGAGCAGGCCGGCGACCGTCGCCGACCACGGGTACCGCTGGGCCGCCGCCCGGGCGGCCGAGCGCCGGTGCGCGGCGGGCAGTGCCAGCAGCGACCGGATGCCGTCGGCGAGCCCGTCCGGCGTTGCGTCGGTGACCCGCCCGGACCCGGGTTCGGTGACGAGTTCGCCGGCCGCGCCCTGTGCCGGCACGACCGCGGGTACCCCGCACGCCAGCGCCTCCAGCGTCGCCAGGCCGAAGGTCTCGGCCGGCGACGGCGACAGGGCGATGTCGGCGGCCGAGACGAGCGCGGCGAGCCGGCGGCGATCCGAGACGTGGCCGGTGAAGGTGACCGGCAGGCCGGCGGCGCGCTGGCGCAGCCGGTCGTGCAGCGGACCGTTGCCGACGATGACGAGATGCGCGTCGATCCCGCTGCCGGTCAGTACCCGCAACGCCTCGATGGCCAGTTCCGGGCGCTTCTCCCGGGACAGCCGGCTCACCGTGACCAGCCGTACCGGGGCGGGACCGGGCGCGGGTACCGGGCCGGGGTGGAAGGTGTCCAGATCGACGCCGAGCGGCACGCGCGCGACGTGGTCCGCGCCGACGCGCTGGAACTCGTCGGCGGAAAACCTCGACGTCACCACGATCTGGTCGACCAGCCCGGCGAGGCGGCGGTTCACGACGTTGGCGACCCCGGCCAACGGTACGAAGCCCGGCACCCGGGACCGCAGGATCGCGTCGATGCGCTCGTGCGAGAACAGGACGAGCGGCACCCGGCGCCGGCGGGTCCAGCGGGCCAGCCAGCCGATGCTGAGCTTGTCGCTGACCTCCAGGATGTCCGGCCGCACCTCGTCGAGCAGCGCGCAGACCCGGGTGCGGTGGGTCAGCACCCGGTAGCCACCGCTGCCGGGCAGCCGGGGGCTCTGCACGGTCAGCCGCCGGCCGACCGGGGTCCGCTCGTCCCGGTCGGCCGGCCCCGGCACCAGCAGTACCCGCTCGTGTCCGGCCGCCAGGTATCCGGTGCCGGTCTGCTCCAGGCAGGTGCGCAGGCCACCGGAGACCGGTGTGTAGAAGTTGGCCAGTTGGACGATCCTCACCGGGTCGCCGCGCCCGCCTCGACCAGCGCGCCGTAGGTCAGGGCGCGGCCGCCCGCCGACAGCACCGCGTCGATGGCGCGCAGGCTGGTGTCGCGCAGCCCCGGCCGGTGCACGTCGTCGGGGTGCAGAGCGATCCGGACCAGGCCGCCGGTGGCCGCCACGCGCCGCGCACCCGACCGCAGCACCGCCGCGCCGATCCGTTCGCCTGGGCCGCCGGTGGGCCGGTGGGAGAGCGCGAACGCGCGGTGCAGCCGCCGGGTGCTCAGGTCACGTACGCCCAGGTGCGTGGTCGTGTACCGGAACCCGGCGCTGGCCAGTGCCCGCTCGGCGGCGGCGGAGGCCAGCCAGCCGGGCGGGGTGAAGCCGATGGCGGTGCGGCCGGGCTGGCCGAGCACGAGACCGAGCTGGCCGAGCACGTCGGCTGCTGCCGCCAGCCGTTGTGCCGCCTGGGCCTCGTCGAGCGCCGCGAACTCGGCGGCGCCGCGCGCGACCAGCCGCCCGGCGAAGCGCCGTAGCCGGCTGCCCTCCGGCCCGGCCAGATGCGTCCAGCCGTGCAGCACCAGCTCGTCACCGCGGACCTGCCGGTCGCGCAGCACGTCGGCGTACCCGGGCTCGTCGAGCAGCCGCCGACCCCGCCAGGGCCCCGGAATCACCAGCAGCGACACGGGTATGCCGAACGAGTCGGCGTCGGCGCACCACCGCGCCGTCTCGTCCGCCGTGGACGGTGAGACGTCGTGGACGCTCACCACGATGCGGGGACCGCGCTCGCCCTGATCATCGACGTTGGTCGATCCAGTCCCATCCACCTCCGCCTGGATGGGACTAGATCGACCGGCGTCGATGTCCGTGTGCGGGCCGGCGACCGGGTTCGTCGGCGGGCGGGCAGGGACGTTCATGGTGGCACCGTATGCCGGCCAGGGTGCGGTGCCGTGACAAATCAGTGAACGTTTCCGGCATCGGTGATCAGCATCGGGTCGCCGGTGACCCGGGCGCGGACCTGCGCGGCGCGCGCCCGCCGCCAGGCGCGGGCCCAGTACGCGTCGATCGCGCGGGTCACCCAACCGCCGCGGCGCGCCGGCCGGGAGTCGGGAAAAGCCAGTTCCGTGTACGCGCTGGCGAACGCGGCCGGGTCGAGCAGGTGTGCCGCCCAGCCGGCCGCCGTGCGGGGATCGTCGCGCAGTTCCTCGTAGCACATGAACGCGACCCGGTCGGAGGGAAGCCGGGAGACGCTGCGGGCGAGCCGGACCGCGCCCACCCGGAGGCTCCAGCGGGACGCGAACAGCAGCAGCCATCGCTGCCACGGGCTGGCCAGCGCGGCGAGCAGCTTCCGCGCCTGCGCGTCGTCGGCCATCAGCGCGCGCAGGTACCCGTTGGACTCCAGGTACCGCAGCATCGCCCGCCGCGAGCTGTCCTCGATGTCGGCGACGGCCCGGCGGACCAGCAGGACCCGCGCGGTCGGCAACCGGTCGAGCAGCAGCCGCTCGCGGCCGGTGTCCCACGGGTTCTTCAGCACCACCACCGACGTGTCGGAATCGGCGGCCAGCTCGCTGACCACGTCGCACAGGAATCCCGCGTCCCCACCCCGGAAGAATCGCCGGCCGGTAGCGTGCTGGAGCAGCCAGCCGTATTCTTCGGCGGTCGATTCGGTGACCGGCAGCCGGTCCACGCCACGGTCGGGCGGGGCGTCGTGGGGCGCCTCGTGCGATGCCCGGAGAAACCGGTCGAGGCTGGGAATCCGGCGGGCCAGGTGTCCAACTGTGAGAGTCACGCCGCCGGTCGCCACCGTTGCCGCCGTGGTGGCGAGTGTGGTACCGCTACGGTGAAACCCGTTGACGAAAAGAACCGTCGGCTCGGTCGCGGGTTCGCTGGTCGTCAAGGAGCTCCTCCCAAGGTCAGGGGCAGCACGATCCCAGTACATCGCGGTATTCGTCAATAATCGATCGATGCCGATTCGCCATGAGAAATTTTGCCGGTGATTTCGTCTTGAACCGAATTTTACTGGCCGGTAACCTGTGCCCGATTGGATAGTGATCAATAGCATCGACGTGGTGAACGGTGACACCGCGGCGAGGCGGATTGTCGCACGGCCGGGAAAAGCCCTTTATTTCCAAGGCTTTTCGTGGCCGTTTCATGTCCAAATAGGACGGGAGACCGGGTGTCCACTGTGCTGGCGACGGAAGACGTGATACTCGGTGTCAACCCGTGCGAGGATCCCAACGCCCGCATGGTCGCCGCTGTCAGCCGGGGCGGCGGGCTCGGTGTGCTCGACCTCGGCCGCGGCGACCGGTGGGCGTCGCAGGCGCTCGAACTGGCCGCAGAGCTGGTGCCGACCGGGTTCGCCGTGCGGGTGCCGGCCGGCTGCGCGCTGCGCCCGGCCGACCTGGAGCGGGCGGCCCCCATCCATACGGTGCTCCTCGGTGGGGGGTCGCCCTGGCGGATCGGCGACCTGACCGGGCGGTACCGGGTGCTGGTGGAGGTGACCAGCCGCGACGAGGCGCTGGCCGCCGCCACGGCCGGCGCGTCCGGGCTCGTCGCGCGTGGCCACGAGGCCGGCGGCACGGTCGGCGAACTCAGCTCGTTCGTGCTGCTCCAACGGCTGCTGGCCGACGATACAGCCGACGGCGCACCTCGCCTGCCGGTGTGGGTGGCTGGCGGGATCGGGCTGCGCACGGCGGCGGCGAGCGTCATCGGCGGCGCCGCCGGGGTCGTCCTCGACAGCCAGTTCGCCCTGCTCGCCGAGTCCGACCTGCCCGAGGCGGTACGCGGTGGCATCCGCGGCATGGACGGATCCGAGACGATCCTCGACGGTGGCCGGCGGACACTGCGAAGAAGCCCGGTACCGGTGGGCCAGGACGGGTTCCTCGCCAGCCGGTTCGCCACGCGGTACGGCGACACCGCGAGCGCGGTCCGGGCGGTACGCGAGTCGATCCGGCACGCGGCCGGCGACCCGACCGGGGCCGACCTGCTCGCCCCCGGCGCGCCGTTGGCCGCGTCGCTGGGGATCGCCGTCCCGGTGGCACAGGGGCCGATGACCCGGGTCAGCGACGAGCCGGGGTTCGCCGCCGCCGTCGCGGACGCCGGCGGCCTGCCGTTCCTCGCGCTGGCGCTGGCGGGTGCCGAGCAGACCCGCGTCGATGCTCGAACGCACCCGCGCCGCGCTGGGCGACCGGCCCTGGGGCGTCGGCGTGCTCGGCTTCGCGCCGGAGGAGACCGCGGGCCGCCCAGCTCGCGGTCGTCCGGGAGATCCGGCCCACCCACGCGATCATCGCCGGCGGCCGGCCGTCCCAGGCCGCGGCGCTGGAGGCGGCCGGAATCGCCACCTTCCTGCACGTGCCGTCGCCGGGCCTGCTGCGGCAGTTCCTCGAGGCCGGCGCGCGCAGGTTCGTCTTCGAGGGCGCCGAGTGCGGCGGGCACGTCGGCCCGCGCGCCAGCTTCCCGCTGTGGGAGGCGCAGCTCGCGGTCCTCGACGGACTTCCTGCGATGCCGAACGGCCCGACGCGGAGCTTCAGGTCCTCTTCGCCGGGCGGCATCCACGACGCGCGGTCGGCCGCGATGGTCGCCGCGCTGGCCGCGCCGCTGGCCGCGCGCGGGGCGCGCAGGTCGGCGTGCTCATGGGCACCGCGTACCTGTTCACCGAGGAGGCCGTCGAGCGCGGCGCGATCCAGCCGCTGTTCCAGCGCCAGGTGCTCGACGCCGACCGCACCGACCTGCTGGAGACCGCGCCCGGCCACGCCACCCGCTGCGCGCCCAGCCCGTTCAGCGCCGAGCTTCCGCGGACATCGAGAGCGGGCTGCGCGGCCGAGGGCGTGCCCGAGCCGGGAGATCTGGGAGCAGCTGGAGCAGCTCAACGTCGGGCCGGCTGCGGGTCGCCAGCAAGGGCCGTCGACGCGACGGCGACGCAGCTGCGCGAGGTCGACGAGGAACGCCAGCGCGCCGAGGGCATGTTCATGGCCGGCCAGGTCGCCGTCGCTGCGCGTCGGCGATCACCACGGTCGCCGCGCTGCACGCGGCCGTCAGCGCCGGCGCGGCCCGGTTCCACGCGGCGCGGGCGGCGGCGCTGCGCGCGAGCCCGGCCGGCCGGCGCGCCGCGAGCCCGACGCCGCGCGCCGCTGGACGTCGCGATCGTCGGGCATGGCCTGCATGTTCCCCGGCGCGCCCGACCTCGCCGCCTTCTGGGCGAACATCGCTCGGCGGCAGCGGACGCGGTCACCGAGGTGCCGCGCCGACGCGCTGGGACCCGGAGCTGTACTACGCGCCGGACGGGGCCGGCGCGCAGCGACCCCGTCGAAGTGGGGCGGCTTCCTGCCCCGGATCCCCTTCGACCCGCTGCGGTACGGCATCCCGCCGGCCTCGCTGGGCAGCATCGAGCCCGTGCCAGCTGCTGGCCCTGGAGGCCGCCCGGCGGGCGCTGGCCGACGCCGGGTACGCCGAGCGCGGGCGTTCGACCGCTCGCGCACCTCGGTGGTCTTCGGCGCCGAGGCGGGCAGCGACCTGTCCAACGCGGGCGCGCTGCGCGCCGTGCTGCCCTCGCTACTCGGGGAGCTGCCGCCGGAGCTCGACGAGCAGCTGCCCCAGCTGACCGAGGACTCGTTCCCCGGCATGCTCGCCAACGTCATCGCCGGGCGGATCGCCAACCGGCTCGACCTCGGCGGCGCCAACTTCACCGTCGACGCGGCCTGCGCCTCGTCGCTCGCCGCCGTCGACGTGGCCTGCAAGGAGCTCGTCGCCGGCACCAGCGACGTGGTCCTGTGCGGCGGCGCCGACCTGCACAACGGCATCAACGACTACCTGCTCTTCTCCTCGGTGCACGCGCTGTCGCCGACCGGCCGGTCCCGCACCTTCGACGCGCGCCGCCGACGGCATCGCGCTCGGCGAGGGCGTCGCCTGCGTGGTGCTCAAGCGGCTGGCCGACGCCGAGCGCGACGGCGACCGGGTCTACGCGGTCGATCAAGGGCGTCGGCAGCGCCAGCGACGGCCGCGCCCTCGGCCTGACCGCGCCCCGGCCCGAGGGGCAGCGCGCGCGCGCTGGAACGGGCCTACCGCAACGCCGGCGTCTCGCCGGCCGACGTCGGCCTGGTCGAGGCGCACGGCACCGGCACCGTGGTCGGCGACCGGACCGAGCTGGCCACGCTCACCGAGGTGTTCGGCGAGGCCGGCGCGCGGCCGGGCAGCTGCGCGCTCGGCTCGGTCAAGTCGCAGATCGGGCACACCAAGTGCGCCGCCGGGCTGGCCGGCCTGATCAAGGCCGCGCTGGCCGCTGCACCACCGGCGTCCAGCCGCCGACGCTGCACCTCGAGCAGCCGAACCCGGCCTGGGACGCCGAGCGCCAGCCCGTTCGCCTTCCACACCGCGGCCGCGGCCCTGGGCGGCGCCGGTCGCCGAACGGGTCGCCGGGCGTCAGCGCGTTCGGCTTCGGCGGCACCAACTTCCACGTCGTGCTGCGCGCGTACGACAGCGCCGCGCCGCGCACGGCCTGGACGCCTGGCCCGCCGAGCTGTTCACTGTTCCGCGGCGCCGACCGCGCTGCGGCCCAGCGGGCCGTCGCGGACGCTGCCGACGGTCGCGGCCGACGACAGCGCCGGCCGGCCTGGCGGCTGCGGGACCTCGCCCGGACGCGTGCGCCAGGCAGGGCGACGGCCGGCCGAGCCGGTCCAGGTCGCCGTCGTCGCCGGCGACCTGGACGAACTGCGCGGACGCTGCTGCGCGCGGCGCTGCGGTGGAGCACGACCGGCGCGCGGCATCTGTCTCGCGGCCGGGCGCCGACACGGACCGGGCAAGGTCGCGTTCCTCTTCCCCGGCCAGGGCAGCCAGCGGCCCGGGATGCTCGCCGACCTGTTCGTCGCCTTCCCGGAGCTGCAGCGCTACCTGCAGCTCGGCGCGCGCCGACGGCCGACGTCCTGTACCCGCCGGCCGCCTTCGACGACGCCGACCGGCAGGCCGCCAGCGACGGCCGGCGCTCACCGACACCCGGGTCGCCCAGCCCGCGCTGGGCATGGCCGGGCTCGCCGCCGCACGAGCTGCTCAGCACGGCTCGGCGTACGCCCGGACATGGCCGCCGGCCACAGCTACGGCGAGCTGGTCGCGCTGTGCGCCGCCGGGGCGCTCGGCCCGGAGACGCTGCTGCAGCTGCAGCGCCGCGCGGCGCAGGCGCGATCCTCGGCGGCCGCGCGGCCGGCGGACCCGGGCACCATGGCCGCCGTCGCCGCCGGCGCCGCCGAGGTCGAGCGGGTGCTGGCCGCCGGCCGGACCGCCGGCCGCGGTGGTCGTCGCCAACCACAACTCGCCCCGGCAGACGGTCATCTCCGGGCCGACGGAGGCGGTCGAGCGCGGCCGTGCGGCTGCTGCGCGACGCCGGCCTCGGCGGCGAAGCCGCATCCCTGTCGCCTGCGCCTTCCACAGCCCGCTGGTCGCCGGCGCCGGGCGAGCGCTTCGCCGAGGTCGCTGGCCCAGCGTCCGTGCGACGCGCCGCGCGTTCCCGGTCTGGGCCAACCGCACGGCGGCGCCGTACGGCGCCGACCGCCGACGCGGTACGGGCCGAACTCGCCGCCCAGATCGGCGCGCCCGGTGCGGCTTCGTCGAGCAGATCGAGGCGATGTACGAGGCCGGCGCCCGGGTCTTCGTCGAGGCCGGACCCGGTCGGGTGCTGACCCGGCTGGTCGGCGAGATCCTCGGCGACCGGCCGCACCGCGCCGTCGGCCTGCGAGCCGCGGCCGGCCGAGCGGCCTGCGCGGCTTGCTCGACGCCCTCGCCCAGCTCGCCGTCGCCGGGGTGCCGGTGCGCACCGGATGGCTGTTCCACGGCCGGGACGCCGTCGACGCCGACCGGACCACCGCGCCCGACGCGGCCCGGCTGGACGGTCGACGGCCAGCTGCGTCCGTACCGCGCGACGGCGAGCTCCTCCCGGCGGCCTCACCCCGCCCGACGCGTCCCGGAGACGCGACGTTGACCCGACCCAGGACCCGCCGTCCGACCCGGACGCGCTCATCACCGAATTCCTGCGCACCAGCCGGGAGATGGTCGCCGCGCAACGCGATGTGCTGCTCACGTACTTCGGCGGTACCAGAGCGGCGCCGGCCCGGGCGCCGGTCGCACCCGCCGGCGGCCGTCGAACCGGCGCCTGTCGCCGTCCGGCCCGAGCCGGTGGCGGCCACCGCGCCGGCTAGTGCGCCGACTGGTGCGCCGGCGGTGCGCCGGCTGGTGCGCCCGCGGATTCCTGCGGATGGTGCTCGACATCATCAGCGAGCGGACCGGCTATCCGGTGGACATGATCGAGCCGGATCTCGATCTGGAAGCCGACCTCAGCATCGACTCGATCAAGCGGGCCGAGATCGCCGGTGAGCTGGCCAAGCGGCTCGGGCCGGTGGCGGCACCGGCCGGGCTGGAGGACGCGGAGCTGGAGGAGCTGGCCAAGGCCCGTACGGCGGCGGCCATCGCGGACTGGCTCCGCGGGAACTGGCGCCGGCCGCCCCGGCGCCCGAGACCGAAGCGGGCCGAGGAGCGGGCCGACGAGCGGGCCGAGGAAGCACCGGTCGGGGCGCCGGCTCACCCGACGCGCCGAAGCGGTTCATCCCGCGGCGGACCGTGGCCGGGGCACGCCACGCCGGCCGACCCGGGCGCGGCGTTGCGGGGCGCCCGGCGACGTCGCGGGCGGCGCGGCGCCCGTGGCCGAGTCGCTCGCCGCGTTGCTGGCCGAGCACGGCGCCACCGTCGTTGCACGGACGGCGGCGGGCCGGTGGACGGGGTGCTGCACCTGGACTCTCTGGCGGCCGGCGCGCCGGTACTGCCCGGCGCGTTCCCCGTGTTCCAGGCCGCCCTGGGGCGCGGCCCGCGCTGGCTGCTCGCCGTACGCCCGCCGGGACGGCGCGCGGTCGGCGGGCTGCACGGCCTGTTCCGTACCATCGCCCGCGAGTACCCGGACTGTCGCCCGCGTCGTGGACCTCGACGGGCGCGGCCCGGCGGCCGTCGCCGACGCGCTGGTCGACGAACTTCTCGCGACCGGCCGGGCGCCCGTCGTGCTGCGTACCGCGTCCGGCCGCCACGGGCTGGAGATGGCGGAGGTCCCGCTGGGCGCCCTCGGCGCGACCGGCGCCGGACCGGCCGGCGACGGGGCGGCGGAGGCCGCCGCGATCGGCCTGGACCGCGACTCCGTGGTGCTGCTGGTCGGCGGGGCCCGGGGCATCACGGCGAAGTTCGCCGCCGCGCTCGCTTCGGCCTCCCGGTGCCGGATCGAGCTGCTCGGCCGCACCCCCGCGCCGGCGGCCCGGAGGATCCGGCACCGCGGCGCGCCGACCGTACGGCGCTGCGCGCGGCGCTCGCCTCGCCGAGGCGGCCTGAGCCCGCCGAGATCAGCCGCGAGGCCGAACTGATCCTGGCCCAACGCGAGATCGCCGCGACGCTGGCGGAGCTGCGGGCGCTCGGCAGCCAGGCCCGCTACCGCCGGTGGACTTCGGGAGACGGCGCCGCGCTCCAGGCGGTCAAGGAGATCCACGCCGAGCACGGCCGGCTCGACGGCGTCGTCTACGCGGCCGGGGTGATCGAGGACCGGCTGATCGCCGAGAAGACCGCCGAGTCCTTCCAGCGCGTCTACGGCACCAAGGCCAGCGGCGCCGAGCCCTGCTGGAGGCGCTGGAGGAACTGCCGAACGGGCCTCTGTTCACCGTGCTGTTCGGCAGCATCTCCGCCGCCCTCGGCAACCGGGGCCAGGCGGACTACGCCGCCGCCAACGACGCCCTGCAGACCCTCGGCCCCTGGGCCGACCGCACCGGCCGCCGGGCGCTGACCGTGCACTGGGGACCGTGGGCGCCCACCGGCGGCCACAGCGGCATGGTGAGCCCGGGCTGGGCCGGGAGTACGCCAGGCGCGGGATCAAGCTCATCGACCCCGAGGAGGGCACGGCGGCCTGCTCCGCGAACTCGCCTGGGGCGACGAGACGGCCGGGACCGCCGTGGTCGATGGCAGCTTGAGCGAGGTCGCCATCGTCGGCATGGCGGTGCTGATGCCCGGCGCGCCCGACCTGGCCGCGTACTGGCGGAACCTGCTGGACGGCACGGACGCGATCACCGAGTGCCGGAGGGGCGCTGGGACCCGGATTCTACCGCCCGGCACCGCCGCCGGCCCGGCCCGCCCGACCAGGTGTACTGCCGGCGCGGCGGATTCGTGGACGGCTGGCCGAGGTGGAGGTCACCCGGTTCGGGATCATGCCGAACTCCGTGGCCGGCACCGAGCCCGACCAGCTCATCGCGCTCCACGTGGCCGCCGCCGCCATCGCCGACGCGGGCGGCGAGGACCGGCTGCCCGACCGCCACCGCATCGGCGTCATCCTCGGCCGGGGCGGCTACCTCACCCCGGGGCTTGTCCGGCTCGACCAGCGGGTCCGTACCGCCGGTCAACTCGTCCGCACCCTGGGCGAGTTGCTGCCCGACCTATCCCGGGCAGCTCGACCAGTCCGCGAGGCCTTCACCGAGCGCTCGGTCCGACAGCCCCGAGTCCGCCATCGGCCTCGTGCCCAACCTCGCCGCCTCGCGGGTCGCCAACCGCCTGGACCTGCGCGGCCCCGCGTACACGGTGGACGCCGCCTGCGCGTCCTCGCTGGTCGCCGTGGACCAGGCCGTGGGCGAACTCGCCTCCGGCCGCTGCGACCTGGTGCTCGCC
>CAWIMS010000007.1:0-65883 GCA_963837285.1 uncultured Actinomycetota bacterium | reverse complement strand
AGTCGTCGAACGTCTCCGGCGCCGGCAGGTGTGGCTCCAGCCAGCGCAGCAGCTTGGCGTTGCCGCCCAGCGCCTTCTGGTGCGACGACTCGACGGTCAACGGCTCGTCGCTGCTCGCCCGGCGCAGCGTCGCGTACGCGGGCGGGGCCTGGAACCCGAACTCGGCGACGAACCGTGGCCGGTAGTCGCGGTAGTGCGGGTAGTCACGGGTGTTCCAGACGTCCCAGATGTGGGTGGTGCCGTACGCCGGATCGTTCGGGTGGCGGTCGAGGTCGCCTGAGTACGGGCTGCCCGGCCAGTACGGCCTGGTCGGGTCGGCGTCGGCCACGATCCGGGGCAGCACGTCGAGGTAGTACCCGAGCCCCCAGGTCCGGCCGGCCAACTGCTCCGGCCAGTCCCAGTCGCGGTACCCCCAGATGTTCTCGTTGTTGCCGGTCCACAGCACCAGGCTCGGGTGGCTGGACAGCCGCGCGACCTGCTCGCGCGCCTCGGCGGCGACCTCGGACGCGAGCGGCTCCTCCTCCGGGTACGCCGCGCAGGCGAACAGGAAGTCCTGGCCGACCAGCAAGCCCAGTTCGTCGGCGAGGTCGTAGAAGTCGTCACTTTCGTACCGGCCGCCGCCCCACACCCGGATGAAGTTCACGTTGGCGTCGCAGGCCTGGCGCAGCCGGGTCGCGTACCGGGCCCGGTCGACCCGGGTGGGAAAGGCGTCGTCTGGGATCCAGTTGACTCCGCGGACCCAGATGGGTGTTTCGTTGATTTCGATGGCGAACCGGCCGTCGGGCTGGCTGTCGAGTCGTACCGACCGGAAGCCGACCTGCCCCGTCCGGGTGTCGAGCACGGCGCCGTGGCCGTCCCGCAACTCGACGGTGAGGTCGTACCGTGGCTGGTCGCCGTATCCGCGCGGCCACCAGAGGTCGGGGTGGTCCACCTCGATGGTGGCGGTCCCGCCCGTGGTCTCGACCCTTGCCTCGGCTCGCTGCCCGGCGATGGTGGCGACGAGCGTGACCGGTGCCGTCTTCTCCACCACCGCGCGCGCCTCGACCCGGCCGACGTCACCGTCCACTGTGATCAGTGGGCGTACCTCGGCCAACCGGGCACCACGCCAGGAGTCGCAGCCCGATCGGCTGCCAGATGCCGGCGGTCACCAGCGTCGGGCCCCAGTCCCAGCCGAAGTTGCAGGCCATCTTCCGGATGTACTGGAACGGCTCCGGGTACGCGTTCGGCCGGTCGCCGAGCCGGTGCCGGAGTGCCTCGGCGTAGGCGTAGGACGAGTCGAAGCGCACGGTCAGGGTGTTGGGTCCGGCGCGCAGGATCGCGCCGACGTCGAACCGGTACGACCGGTGCATGTTCGCGGTACGGCCGACCTCGGTGCCGTTGAGGGTGACGGTGGCGACCGTGTCCAACCCGTGGCATACGAGGTCGACGCGGTCTGCGCAGGGTGCCCAGTCGAAGGTCGTCGTGTACACCCAGCCGGTGCGCCCGATCCACGCCGTAGCGGCCTCGTTGTCGTCGAGGTACGGGTCCGCGATGAGGCCGGCGGCGAGCAGGTCGAGATGGACGCAGCCGGGCACGGTGGCCGGCACCGGCCCGACCCCGTCCGTCGACGTGACGGTCCATCCGGTGTGCAGGGGGCGGTACGTCATGTCTCGACGCGCTGCTTGCGGCGGAGCATGGCCCAGGCGAAAAGGCCGGCCGGGATGATCAGCCAGGCCGAGAACAGCCGGTACCCGAGGACCGTCGCCGCCGCCGGGCCCTGGGCCGCCCCGGCCGCCACCAGCGCCGTCAACAGGCTGGCCTCGATCAGACCGGATCCGCCGGGCGTCACGGGTACCTGCCGGACGAGCTGGACCACGACGTAGACCGTGCCCAACTGGTACAGGTTGATCGGCAGGTGGAACGCCTGGGCCACGGCGGCCAGGCAGCACAGGTCGGTCAGCCAGTTGGCGACGGCGAACGCCAGCGCGATCCGGCGGTACTTCATCGGCAGCGCGAGCGAGGCGAGCCCGGTCCGCCGGACCAGGTCCAGCCAGCCCTGGACCCGGCCGGCCACGCCGGATCGGGCCGGCACGGGTTCCAGGTCGTTGGCCGCCCAGCGGCACACGGCCCGGCGTCCGTACCTGTTACCCCAGGCCGCGAACAGCGCGATCGCAGCCGTCACGACCACCGCCGCGATCGTGCCGACCGGGTGCGCCCGCCACGTACTCATCGGATGTGACACCAGCAGCGCGAAGAAGCCCAACAGGTACAGCAGGCCGAGGCCCACGCTGGACAGCAGCCCGGACAGGATCATCACGGTGGCGGCGGCCTCCTGGCTCGCACCCCACCGGCGGAACGCCTTGTACGCGAAGCCGGCCGACACCGCCGATCCGGCCGGCATGCTGATCGCGATCGCCGAGCGACTGTACGTGACCGCGAGCGCCCGCCAGATCGTGGTGGACACGCCGAACCCGCGCAGCAGCCACATCTGTTGCCGGGCGAACATCGCCAGCGACACCCACTCGGCCAGCGATCCCACCACGAGCCAGCCGGGCTGCGCCGAGCGCACGGCGGACCACACCGTGGCCGGGGTGGGCAGGTGGCCCCGCAGGACCAGCACCGCCACGCCGAGCGCGACCACGTACCCGAGCCACCTGAGCCACCGACGCCGCGCCCGTGGCGGTGCCTCCACGGGGGGCGCCGGCCCGGGGCCCTCATCGGTGATCGCGCTCATCGGCTCAAGCATCCCCCGCCCCGGCGCGATCATCATCAGAAAGCGATGTACTACACGTCGGCCGGGTGGCTCGCGGCAGCTCGCGGGCCGCTCGCGGCGTCGGCCGGGCGACTCGGAGCGTCGGCGGCGCGGCTCCCCGCGTCGGCCGGGCGGCTCCCGGCGTGTGCGGCCAGATCCCGACAGACCGGGCCGAAGTCGCGTCCGGACGCGGCCAGACCCATCGGCCAGGTCGACGTCGCCGTCATGCCCGGCGCCACGTTGGTTTCCAGGATGTGCACCCGACCGGATCCGTCGACGACCATGTCCGTGCGGGACAGGTCGCGCAGGCCGAGCGCCCGGTGCGCGGTGACGGCCGCGGCGGCGACCTCGCGGGCCGCCTCGGGCGCCAGCCGCGCCGGGCAGAAGAACTCGGTCGCGCCCGCCGTGTACCGCGCCGTGTAGTCGTACGTCCCGCCGTCCGGCACGATCTCCACGGCCGGCAGCGCCACCGGCTCGCCGGCCAGGTCGAGCACCCCGACCGCGATCTCGGTGCCGGTCACCGCGCGCTCCACGAGTGCGGTGTCGTGGTAGCCGAAGCAGGTGATCAGCGCCTCGGACAGCTGGCCCGCATCGGTCACCCGGGTCACGCCGAACGCGGAACCGCCGGCCCGTGGCTTGACGAACAGGGGCAGCCCGATCCGGGCCAGGATCAGCTCGGACAACGCGCTCGCGCCGAGGTCGTGGAAGGCGGCGCGGGGCAGCGTCACCGACGGCGGGGTGTGCAGGCCGGCGCGGGCCAGCAGCGCCTTCGCCAGCGGCTTGTCGAACGCGAACCGGCACGCCTCCGGCGGCGACCCGACGTAGGGCACGCCGGCCAGCCGGAGCACCTCCTGGAGCGTGCCGTCCTCCCCGGCGATGCCGTGCAGCACCGGGAAGACCACCGTGGTCGGCTCGGCGGCGAGCGCCGCGATCAGGTCGGCGCCGACATCGCGTACCTCGACGTCCATGCCGATCCCGCGCAGCGCCTCGGCGACCCGCTGGCCCGAGCGCAGCGACACGTCCCGCTCGGCGGAGAGCCCGCCGGCCAGGACGAGCATGCGATCGAGATCAGCCACCGAACGTCTCCCGGAGATCTACCTCAGCCTTGATCACCTCGGCCAGCTTTGCTACGCCCTCGCGGATCCGGTCCGGGGGGGGGTAGCAGAACGACAGGCGCATGTTGGCCCGGCCGCCGCCGTCGGCGTAGAAGCCGGTGCCCGGAACGTACGCCACCCGGGCTCCGATCGCCCGGGGCAGCATCGCCTTGGCGTCGATGCCCGCCGGCAGTGTGACCCAGACGAAGAAGCCGCCACCCGGGTGGGTCCAGCTCACGCCCGCGGGCATGTACGTGGTGAGCGCCGCCAGCATCGCGTCGCGCCGTTCCCGGTACATCTCCCGGAACTCCTTGAGCTGCTCCGCCCACGGCTGGGTCGACAGGTACCGCTCGACCGCGAGCTGCGCGAACGCCGAGTGCGACAGCATCGCCGACTCGGCCGCCAGCACCAGCCGGTCGCGGACGGCCGGCGGCGCCAGCGCCCAGCCGACGCGCAGCCCGGGGGCCAGTGTCTTGGAGAAGGAGCCCAGGTAGACCACGTCGTCGGCGGCGTCGGCCCGCAATGCGCGCACCGGCTCGTGGTCGAAGGCGAGCAAGCCATACGGGTTGTCCTCGACGACGAGTACGCCCGCCCGGTTGCAGATGTCGAGGATGCGCTGGCGGCGCTCCAGGCTCAGCGTCACGCCGGCCGGATTCTGGAACGTCGGCACGGTGTACAGCAGCTTGATCTTCCTACCACGCGCCAGTGTCTCGGCCAGCGCCGCCGGGATGATCCCGTCGCCGTCCATCGGGACCTGCACGATCTCCGCCTGGTACGCGCTGAATGTCGCGATCGCCGTGACGTAGGTCGGCGCTTCGGTCACGACCACGTCGCCGGGGTCGAGCATGATCCGGCCGAGCAGGTCGAGCGCCTGTTGGGAGCCGACGGTCACCACCACGTCGTCCGGATGGGCGTCGATGCCCTCCATCGCCATCACGTGGCAGATCTGCTCCCGCAGCCCGGGGTCGCCCTGGGCCGAGCCGTACTGCAACGCCTCGGCGCCACGACGGGCGATGACGTCGGCCATCAGCGCACCGATGTCGTCCATCGGCAGCGCGGACACGAACGGCATCCCACCGGCCAGCGACACGATCTCCGGTCGGCTGGCCACCGCGAACAGCGCCCTGACCTCGGAGGCGACCATCCCGCGGGCGCGCTCGGCATAGTGTCCGTACCACCGGTCGACCCGGGACCCGGGAGTCTCCATCGATCACGCTCCTCGCAGCGGCGCAGCGGCCAATGCGCCCCATTCAAACAGGGCCGCCCCGGTGACGTCCTCCTGATTACCGCGCCCGTGACCGGCACGACTTCCCGGAGGTTGTGCCGAACAACCTCCGGGGGCCTGGTCGTGTCGACATGGGTGGACTAACCTCTTAGCTAAGGAGGCACCCATGACCAGCGAGGCCGCTGCGCAGTTCAATATCCACGAAGCCAAGACCCAACTGTCGCGGATCATCGATCGGGTCGAGCACGGCGAGGAGATCGTCATCTGTCGCGCCGGCACTCCGGTCGCCAAGGTCATTCCGTTGACCCACCGCGTCTCCCGCACTGGACGTGGATCCCTCGCCGGCAAACTCGTGTTCACCGAAGACTGGGACTCACGCGAGGTCAACGACGCCATCGCCGGTGACTTCGGCCTGGCGCCATGAGCCTGCTGCTGGACACCCATATCGTGCTCTGGTGGCTGTCGGACGACCCCACCCTGTCGAATGCCATCAAAACCAGGCTCGACCACGAACCGGACGTCTACGTCAGCGCGGCCACAGTTTGGGAGGTCGCCATCAAGCAAGCCATCGGAAAGCTCAAAGCACCGGCGGATCTGGCCGAACGCGTCCGCGACAGCGGCTTCCGCGAGTTGCCCATCACCTCAGAGCACGCCATCAAAGCCGGTCGACTGCCATTGATCCACCGGGATCCGTTCGATCGAATGCTGGTGGCGCAGGCAATGTACGAGGACCTCACGCTGGTCACCAGAGAAGACGACATCCAGAAGTACCAGGTGCCCGTGCTCCCGGCGTGACCGAACATCAGGGCAACTCGCGGAGCGGGCGGCAGTTGGCGTGGAACATGCGCTCGCCGAACCGTCGCATGACCAGGTTCCGGATCGCCGGCCGCAGGTTGCGGGCCCGGTCGCGGCGGTGCGTCTGCCGGAGAACCCAGTTGGTACGCGGCCGGCGGCGCCGCTCGTACGCGGCCAGCGCGCCCGGGATGCCGTCCGCGGCGCTGTCCGCGGCGCTGTCGGCGCTGTCGGCGGCGCTGTCGGCGGCGCTGTCGGCGGCGCTGTCGGCGGCCCCCAGGCACTCGGCCAGTACCAGCGCGTCCTCCACCGCCATCGCCGCGCCCTGGGCCATGTTCGGCGAGGTGGCGTGTGCGGCGTCGCCGATGAGCAGCACACCACCGCGTACCCACGAGTCGAGCACGACCTCCTCGACCGGGCCGTGCTGGCTGACGCTCCCGCCGCGCGGGTTGTCCATGGCCGCGAGCAGTTCGGGCACCGGCTCGGCGTACCCGACGAGGGCGTCCCGAGGCCGGACCGGCGTATCGGCGTTCATGTCGCAGTAGCAGTACGTGCGGTCGCCGCCGATCGGGATGGTCAGGAACGACGTACCCGGCCCGAGCATGACCGACCACTCCGGTGCCGGATCGGGTCGGGTGAGCACGAACCGGTACGCGTACTGGCCGACCGGACGCGAACCGGCCCCACCGAAGACCAGCCGGCGGATCGTCGAGTTGATGCCGTCCGCCCCGATCACGAGGTCGTACCGGTCGGTGTGTCCGTCGCTGAACTCGATCGCCGCGCCCTCGTCGAGCAACGCCACCGACTGCGGGCCGCAGGACCAGCGGATCGGCACGTCGACGGCGTCGAGCAGGATCTGGTGCAGCTCCGCGCGGTGCATGGCCACGCAGGGACCCACCCCGCGCCACAGGTCGTCCATGTCGATGTCGAGCAGTACCCGCCCGCGATGGTCGGCGACCCGTTGCCGCTCGATACGCGCGGCGCGACCGGTCACCTCGGCTCCGACGCCCAGCCGGTCGAGGGCGCGCACCGCGTTGCCGGGCAGGTAGATGCCCGTACCGAGGCTGGTCGGGACCGGGCTGCGCTCGACCACCTCGATCGACGCGCCCCACGCGCGCAGCGTGCGAGCCGCGGCCAGGCCGGCGATGCCGGCACCGACAATGAGCACCCGAAAGCCGTCACCCCGCACGCACCCATTCTTTGGGTACAAATTGATCGGCACAACTTCTGGCAAGTTGTGGTCTCCAGGTGGCGTGGAGGCCACTATTTCCCGGAAATTGTGTCGATCAACCTGTCGAGCCTGGAGCGGCAGGTACTACCGGCGCTGATGTCGGTGCCCCGCCCGGTCGTGCTCGCCAGCGCGGACGGCCGGGTGATCGGGTCGAACTCGCCACGCTGGGCGCCCGGGCTGCGGGTGAGCGTCGAGCGCGGGGTTCCGGCGCTGCTGCCCCACGGGCGAGGCTCCACGCCCAGCTCACCGCTGCGGTCCTGGGTGCTCGTCGACGTTGAGCGGGAGCCGGTCGGTCAGCCGCGGTCGCCGCTGCCGTCCGGTTGACGCCGGGAGTCATGGGCGGCGCGATGCGGCCGTACCAGGGACGACGGCAGCGATGTACACGCCGCGCACGATCCGGTCTCCGAGCTGGCCGAATCGGATTTGTCGCATGGGCTCGAATCGAGTGAAAGCGCGTCGGGAAGCATCCTCGATCACCTTCGTACGCGTCGGCTTCGACCCCCAATTGCGTTATGCCCGCCGGCCCTGACGTCGAGGTGAGTCTCGGATTAACAGTCACGAAACAATCGCGGTACCGAGCCAGCCGGGCAGCCGGTCCAGGCAGTCCGACCAGCCCTGAACGTTGCTGTCCCGGTCGGCCTCGGTGGCGAATCCGGCGTGGACGATCAGCAGCTCGGTACCCGCGTCGCTGGGCGTCAGTTCGACGGTCACCAGCGTCTGGTCGGTCTCCCCGTCCCACTGCCAGGTGAAGGCCAGCCGGTGTGGCGGCTCCACGGCGGTGTACTCCCCCGCCACGGCCATGCCGGCACCCGGCCCGTCGATCCGGTACGGCCCGCCGACCCGGAGGTCGACCTGCACGGTGGTCGTAAACCGCTCGGGCCAGAACCAGGCCGCCAGCGCACCCGGGTCAGTCAGCGCCCACCAGACCCGATCAACGGTGAACGACAGCGCACGGCCGAGACAAAGCTCGATGCTCACGGGATCCTCCCCGAGGGACACTCGCCGATCTTGGAGAAATGTACGTGGTTCGTAGATCAAACCATGTACATTTCTCCAAGATCGCGGGAAAAGGTGCGGAGCTAGCGGCTCGCGCCGGGGCGTAGGCCCAGGGCCTTGATGAAGATCTCGCCGATTTTGGACGGGTCGGGGGCTAGGAATGTGGCGCCGCCGGTGGTGCTTGTGATGCGGTCCAGTTCGGACTGGCTGACCTGGTTGCCGATGCCCAGCGCGATCACCTCGACCGGACGTGTCGGGTCGGCGACCTGCTTGAGCTGGGCGACCAACTGGTCCAGCGTCAGGCCGGGCGCGTCCTCGTTCTTGCCGTCCGTCATGATCAGGATCGAGTTGACCCGGCCCGGATCCCAGCTGCTCTGCACGTTCTTGTACGCGGCGAGAACCGTGTTGTACAGGCCGGTGCCGCCATTCGGCTTGGGCTGCACGGCACCCAGCCCGGTCGCCAACTGCTGGCGCGCGCTGGACAGTACGCCGATCGGCACGATCTCTTTCCAGTCGTTACCGCTGTCGAGCTGGGTGGAGAAGACCCACAACCCGACCGCCCACGTGTCGTCGAGCAGGCCGAGGCCGCGCCGGGCCGCCTCCGCCGCCACCTGGTCGCGGGTCGCGCCGCCAGCCGCCGGCACCGGGTTGGCCATCGAACCGGAGACGTCGATGACGGTGAGGATCCGGCCGGGCGCGAGCAGCGCGGTCCAGGTTTGAAGGACCTTGATCAGTACCTTCGGATCGAGGTCCCCGGCGCCGACGTTCAGCTCCGGCGGCGCGCCCTTCGGCGGCGCGAACCCGGTGCCGCTGCTGCCGTCGGCGGCGCGCAGGCCGCGTTCGGCGAGGCGGTTGCGGTACGCGTCGCCGCTGAGCGTCAACTGCACCGCCTTCGCGGCCTCCGCCTTCTCGTGGTTCGCGCTGGCGAGCACGGTGAGCGGGTAGTCGAGGGCGGCCGGCGCCGGCTCGACGTACAGCGCCGCCAGCGGTACCCCCGGCTGGCCGGCGTTGTACGCGATGACCGCCTGCTCGGACAGCGGCGCCGCGGTCAGGCCGGCGGTCAGCGACGCCGCGTCCGGAGCGTGCGGGAAGCGCGCGAGCAGGTCGGTACGCAGGGCGGACTTGCCCGCGGCGAGGGTACGCAGTGCTTCGATCGTGGCCTGCTGGCTGTTGCTACCAGCGGCACCCGCCGAGTTGGCCGCGACGGCGAGCGCGACCAGGCCGGACGCGCTCGCGGCGTCCCGGTTCGGATCGACGATGCCGGCCTTGAGCTTCGAATCCGAGGTCAGCTTCGGCAGCAGCTTCGGCCAGGTGAGCTTGACGCCCGGCCAGCCGAGGGTCGCGGCGGCGGGCTCGGGCACAGCCAGCACCACGGGACTGCGCGCGACCGAGGTGGCGCTGTCGGGTACCCACCCCTGGCCCGCGGCCCGCAGCCGCTGCAACCAGGTCGAGGAGTCGGGCACCCACAGATCGGGCACGTGCACGTCACCGGGCGCCCGGCCCAGGCCGGCGAGGGTCGCGTTGTGCTGACCGGCGATCGCCGCCGCCACGTCGGCCGGGTCGCTCGCCTGCACGTCGACCGCCACACACCTCCCGCTGACCTGCGGCTTGGTCGCGGTCCACTGTTGCAGGGTGGCGCGCACCGCCGGCTCGACCTCCGGCGCCGCCGCGACGGACAGGTGGATCTGGTCCGCGCACGACGGCTGGCTCAGCAGGCGGTACCCACCGAAACCGGCGGCGACGACCGCCAGCACACCCGCGGCGGCCGCTACTGCGCGTAATCCGACGCGCGCTCGCGGTCGCTCGGGTGTGGTAAAACCTCCGGCGTGGTGCGGGATGCGGTGGAGACCACTCACGGCTACCCGACGCTCCTTCGCTATGGCCAAGCCGTACGTTCGGCCATGAAGCTACCGCCCCGACGGCGGACGCACATCAGCCAACCTGCCTAGCCGATCGAGAGCCGACCGGCCGATAAATCATTACGAAGCGTGACGATTGCTCAACTCAGACAGAAAGTGCCCCGCCATCGCACGGATGGCGGGGCATTGACGTACATGGGTTCAGGTGCCCTTGGACGCCTTGTAGTTCCGGATGAGCAGGTAGGTGTCGAGAATGTCCGACGAGGCGCTCTGGATCGAGCGGTAGATGCCCCACTTCGGGCGTACGTAGTCGCCCTGGGCGGGAACGTTCACGTTGGACAGGGTGTGGTCGACCACGGTGGTCCCACCGTCATGGAGGGCGAATCGGGCGGTGCCCTTCGGGCCGATCTTGAAGGTCCACTCGATGGTGATCCACTTGTTACGCAGCGGCGCCAGGTTGGTCTTGGCGATGTCCGGCGCGCCGGAGGTGCTGTATGCCCGCGCCCGCAGCGTTTCCGTGCTGCCACTGCGGCTCGGGTCCAGCGTGACCCAGGGTCCACCGTTGGTGGCCGGGGTCTTGAGCTGGAAGATGTGCGAGAACTTGCTGGTGCCGTGCAGCGAGGTCGGCATGAACATCTCGTACGAGATGGTCCACGTCTCGTTGTCCTTCATCTTCAGGGCCGTGCCCTTGGCGACCATGCCCTTGCTCTCGGTGCGCTGACGGTCACCGCCGCCCGTGCTGTCCCGGTCGTCCTTCCAGATATTGAAGCGGTAGTGATCGCCTTCGACCACGATGTACTTGTTCTTCCGGTCGGGATGCTTGTTGGCACGGTCGACCTCGATGCCCTCGAATGCCTTCAGCCCATCGGAAGCCGGGTTCGGCGTCCAGAGCAACTGCGGCGCTTTCGGCGCGATGGGCTTTGCGGTGGCGCTCGTCGTTCCCGCGTTGGCCAGTGTTTCGCGGAGAATGATCGGCGTGCCGACAGCGGCGAGGGCCAGGGAGCCGATGACGGCCCGGCGCGCGTGACCGCGTGAACCTGGAAGTTCTGCCACGGTCGTCTCCTTTCTGGTCCGCGCGGCGACAGGGGCGCTGGCCGCGCGGGTCGTCGGACGCGCCCCTGCAGCAGGCCGGCCCCGTGCCAGCCTGATAGAAATGTTCAATAATGGGGCGCAGTCAGATGACACCATCGACATAGAGCTACGTCAATAAACCTTCGCAATAGTTTGTCCACTTTTCCACTACGCAGAGCGCGGTTCCACCAGGGCGGGATACTCCAAAGCAACGTCACCGGCCAGGAGAAACAACGCACTCCAGCCGGTGACGTATTGGCTACTTTGGGTCGCTCCCAGATCTTGGGCGGTTCAACTGTCGAGAGGCGCCGGTTCGGTTGCACCCTCCTGCGCCGGTGCGGTCCGCGTGATCCCGTGCCGGCCTTCCTTCGACCGGGTACGCCCACCGCCCCGGGGCCTCGGCCGGCGGCGCTCCTGGGTCCACCGCTGGAACTGCTGCCAACCGATCCGGATCGGTTCCTCCTTCGGCGGCTGGGTCCGCGACAGGTGCTTGCGGATCGCGGACAGTCCACCGAGGCCGACCACGTACAGCAGCGCCGCCACGCCGTCCCGTACCTCCAGCGACGCCGCCCCGCCGAGCTGGAACACCAGGGCTCCGGCCAGGGCCAGTACCAACGGATCGAGCACCTGATCGGGGCCCTGGCCATAGAGCGCGTACGCGAGTTCGACCACCGCGGCGAGGGTCAGCGCGAGACCGATCAGAGCGAAAACCTGATGGTGTACCTCGACGAGCGTCTTCCCGGCGGCCAGCGCCCGCGCCAACTGGACCAGGACGGCGACGAGCGCGCCGGCCCCGATCGCCACCTGGGCCGCCGCCTTGAAGAACCTGACCGGCAGGTCAGTGCGCCGGGCCGGTTGTTCTCCGGGCCCGGGCTCCTGCGCCGCGCGATGATCCATGCGGCGCAGAATATACTGAGGATTTCTCATGTTTCAATACGGCACAACTTCCGAAAGTAGTGCCCTCAGCGGGTGCCTGAGGCCACTGGTTCCGGGAAGTTGTGCCGGGTGGTCACCCGCCTGTGTAGAAGCGGGTGGTGTTCGCGACCGCGTTCGCGGCCTCGGCCTCGGTCGCGCCGGCGGACCTGTACGCGGTTCCCCACGCCTCGCTGCTGCGGGTCATCAGCTCCCTTGCCTCGGCCGACTGGAGGAAGGCGTCCGGGTTCTCGATGGATCCGCCGCCCAGGTGCAGGCCGAGGCCGAGCAGCCCGAGGTCCCAGCCGACGCCGACCGCGCCCGGCCCGTACGTGCCCCACTGATCGGGGTCGGCGACCGCGGCGTGCTCCAACTCGAACACGGTCCGGTCGTCCCCGACGCTGGACAGCCGTACCTCGACCACGCTCGTGTCCGTGCCCGGCGACGGGTCCTCGCCGAAGATCCAGGTGACCTGGAGCAGCCGGGGCGGCTCGCAGCGCCGGATCTCGCCGCCCGCGTTGCCCTTGAGCTGGTACGTGCCGCCGAGCCGGAGGTCCCCGGTGACCGGCAGGAACCAGCGACTGATCCGGTCCGGGTCGGTGATGGCATCCCAGACGTCCTCGATCGCCGCGCCGTACTCGCGCCGGAGCACGACGGCGTGGCCGTCACCTCCGGGCAGCTTCCGGTCGCCGACCTCCCGCCGCATGGCGCTGATCTCGCCAACGATGTCGAACATTTCGGGTTCCCTCTCTGCTGGACGCTCACCCCTAACGTCTCAGTCTCGGCTTATATAAGTCAAGTCTTAAGCCGATCCGACGCGTACCGCCGGGCCGGCGGGCACCGCCCCGACCTCCGGTCGGCGCCGCCCGAGAGCCAACGCGACCAGCGCGAACAGGATGACCATCCCGCCGTACGCGATGGTGGTGTCCGTCAGGCCGACCCGCGTCACGGCGAGCCCGGCCAGCACCGCCGGCACGCTGAAGGCGAGGTAGCTGACCAGGTACATCGACGCGAACAGCTCGGCCCGCTGCTGCGGCGCGGCAAGCGAGGCCAGCGCCCGGAGCGAGCCGAGGAACGTCGTGCCGAAACCCGCGCCGACCACTGCTGTCCCGGCGAAGAACAGCGGCGCCGAGGGCAGTGCCAGCGCGAACAGGGTGAGCGCGGTGCCGGCGGCGAGCACGGTCACCCCGGCGTTCATCATCTGGCGGGGTGTGCGGTCCCGCATGATCAGCACCGCGACGGCGCCCGCGCCGGTGAGCGTCGAGACCACGAGCCCGCCGACGACGTGGTTGGCCAGGCCCAGAACGCCGGCCGCGAGCGACGGGCCGAGCGACAGGTACAGGCCGCCGACCGCCCACGCGGCGACCATGGCCGGCGTCGCGGCGACGAACTGCCTGCGGGCCGATGGCGGCACCGTCACGCGGGGGCGCAGCGAGGCGAGCGCACCGGGCCGACGGGAAACGGTCTCGGGTACCACCACGAGGGCGGCGGCCAGCGCCAGGAATGCGACCAGCAGCAGGGTGAACACCAGCGCCGTGGGCGCCGGGGCGTACTGGACCAGCAGGCCGGCCAGCAGCGCGCCGGTGGCCAGCCCGACGGTCGGCGCCAGGCTGTTCACCATGGCGCTCAACCGGGGCCGGTCCGCCGGTTGGAGATCGACCAGGCCGGCGCCGATCGCCCCGGTCGCGGCGCCGGTCGCGATGCCCTGCAGGATCCGGGCCACCAGCAACTGGCCCACCCCGTGCGCGGTCAGGAAGGTGGCCATGCTCGCCGCCTCGACGAGGAGGCTCGCGGCCAGCACCGGCCGGCGGCCGAGAAAGTCCGACAGCCCGCCCACGGCGAGCAGGGTGCCGAGCAGCGCGATCGCGTACACGGCGAACACGGCCGTCAGGGTGCTCGCCGAGAAGTGCCAGCGGTGCTGGTAGACGACGTACAGCGGGGACGGGGCGGCGGCGGCCACCATGAGCGTGAACAGCGTCGCCGCGAGTATCCAGAAGCTGGTCGCGGGCGTACGCCGGGCGGTTCGGGCCGGGACGCGATTCGCGATGGCGGTCTTCATCAGAGCCCTCCGGATCGGTCGACTGTTCCAGAATTCTCGAACCGTTCGACCGTACGCCGGCGACCATGACTGTTCAACTATTATCGAACCGTGAGTGCTACGTCACGTGAGTTGGTCCACCCCGAGGCCGACAAGATCGCCCTGACCGAGGTGCTGTTCGCGCTCAGCGATCCGGCCCGGCTGGGCATCGCGCGGTTGCTCCTGGACGGACCGATCGAGGTGGCGAAGTGCCACACCGTCACCGGCGACATCCCGAAGTCGACGCTGTCGCACCACCTCAAGACGCTGCGCGAGGCGGGCGTGATCCGCAGTGAGCCGCGCGGTCGGGGGCGCTTCGTCAGCCTGCGGCGTGACGATCTCGACCGCCGCTTCCCCGGCCTGATCGCGGCGGTCCTCGGGGCCTAGATCTCGACCGATCGCGCCGTCGGCGACCGCACGGCGCAGCCGGTGCGGAGGCTCTCGTTGGCCGCCTCCGCCACGGCGAGCGCGGCCCGACCGTCGGCGAACCCGGGCTCGGGCTGGGTGCCCTGCTCGATCGCGGTGATGAAGTGGTCAAGCTCGGCGCGGTAGGCGGCGCCGTAGCGTTCCAGGAAGAAGTTCAGGTACGGGCTGGTCGACTCGGCCCGGTCGGCGCCGTGGAACCGCACGCTGGTGGCGAGCTGGTTGGCGGCGGTGAGCATCCCGCGCTCGCCGAACGCCTCCAACCGCTGGTCGTACCCGAAGGCGCAGTGCCGGCTGTTGGTGATCTGGCACAGCGCCCCGTCCGCGCCACGGAGCACCACCATCGCGGTGTCGATGTCACCGACGCCGGCGATGTAGTCGGCCACCAGGTTCGCGCCCATCGCCTCGACCTCGACGATGTCGCCGAGAAAGTACCGGGCCATGTCGAAGTCGTGGATCGTCATGTCGCGGAACAGCCCGCCGGACACCGCAAGGTACTCGACCGGTGGCGGCGCCGGGTCCCGACTGGTGATGACGAGCTGTTCCAGCCGGCCGATCTCGCCGGTTCGGACCCGATCCCGGATCTCCTTGAAGGACGGGTCGAACCGCCGGTTGAAGCCGACCATGACGGTCGGATCGGCGTCCACGATCTTCTCCCAGCACGCGTCCACCCGGGCGATGTCCAGGTCGATCGGCTTCTCGCAGAGCACCGCCTTGCCGGCGAGCACCGACCGGGTGAGCAGGTCGACGTGGGTCGGGGTGGGCGACGCGACCACGACGGCGTCGACCCGCGGATCCGACAGGATCGCATCGGCGTCGGTGGTCGCGGTCGCGGCGTACCGGTCGGCGAGCTTCCGTGCGGCCGGCGCGATCGGGTCGTGCACCCAGGTCAGCTCGGCGCGCGGGTGGCCGGCGATGGCGGCGGCGTGCACCGCGCCGATGCGGCCGCAGCCGAAGAGGGCCAGTCGAATCACAGCGGGCTCCGTTACGGGATCGGGACGGACTCGCCGTTCGCGGCGGCGGTGACGGCTTCGAGTACCCGCATGTTGTGCAGCCCGTGCGCGATGCTCGGGCAGGAGGCCACCCGGTCGCGGCCGGCGATCTGGTCGAGGAACGCGTACGCCTGGTACGTGAAGAGATCGTTCTGGCCGTAGCCGACCCCGGGGAAGTCCATGGCGAGGCCACCGGCGACGTACGGGTGCGCGGGGCCGATGAGGACCTGGCGGTAGCCGGCGACCGGGTCGGACACCGCGCGGTCCGCGTACCCGATTTCGGCGGCCCGGGCCAGGTCGAAACGGGCCGCACCGTTCTCGCAGAAGACCTCGAAGCCGAGCGAGTTGGGCAGCCCGTACGCGACGCGGGAGACCGAGAACGTGCCGGTGACGCCGCTGGCGAACGTCGCCGTGAACGTCGCGAGATCCTCGTTGTCGACCGGCTCGCGCTCCTCGCCCACCTCGACGGCGGCGTGGCCCATGGCGGCGGTGAGCGGCACCGGGCGCTCGTTGACATACGTGCCGAAGACCGTGCCGCGCACGCTCTCGACCGGGCCGCACAGGAACTCGCCGACGTCGACCAGGTGGCTGCCGATGTCGGCCAGCGCGCCGGTGCCCGGGCCACCCCGGTAACGCCAGCTGATCGGCGCGTTCGGGTCGCAGCCGTAGTCGCACCAGTAATGGCCGTTGAAGTGCAGCGGCCGGCCGAGCCCGCCGGAGCTGATCCGCTCGCGGATCGCGTTGATCGCGGGCGACCGGCGGAACGTGAAGCCGACGGCGGCGACCTGATCCGACTTCTCGGCCGCGTCGGCCATCGCCTGCGCGTCGGCCACGGACGGGGCGAGCGGCTTCTCGCACAGCACGTGCTTGCCGGCCGCCAGCAGCGCCTCGACGATCTCGCGGTGCAGGCTGTTGGCCACCACGACGCTCACCGCGTCGATGTCGGGGGCCTCCGCGATCGCCTGCCAGCTGCTCTCGGCCCGCACGTACCCGTAACGCCGGGCCGCGTCGGTGGCGAACTTCTCGTTGAGATCGGCGATGGCCACCAGCCGCACATCCGGCAGCCCGGGCTCGAAGACCGTCGTCGCGGAGCGGTATCCGGCGGCGTGTGCCCGACCGGCCATGCCGGCACCGATTACCGCGACACCAATCGAAGATCTGCTCATTTCTTTACTCCCACTAGACCGGTATAGTGTGCGACGCTAGACCGGTCTAGTCGAGAAAGTCAATGGCCGTTTCAAAAGGGTCTTGGAGGGGTCGCGTGGACGATCGGGAACCGCACCCCATCGTGGCGAAGCGGCCCACGATGGGCGACATCGCCGCCCGGGCCGGCGTGTCGAAAGCGCTGGTGTCGCTGGTGTTCCGCAACGCCCCCGGAGCCAGCCCGGAGACCCGGGCCCGGGTGCTGGAGGCCGCCAACCAGCTCGGTTACCGGCACAACCGGACGGCCAGCCTGCTCGCCCGTCGGCGCACCCGCCTGATCGGCGTCACCATGATTCTGCGGAATACCTACCATGCCGAGTTGGTCGAGGATATCCAGGCGGCGGCCGACGATCTCGGGTACGAAATGGTGTTGAGCACGGTGACCCGCACCCACCACGAGCAACGCGCGGTCGAGACGCTGCTGGAGTCCCGGTGCGAGGCGATCATCCTGCTCGGGCCCGAGCTGACTACCGCCAGCCTGGCGGCGCTCGGCGGGCAACTGCCCGTCGTCGTGGTCGGCAGCCGGGTCGCGGTTCCCGGTGTCGACGTGGTTCGCCCCGCCGAGGAGGACGGCATCGGCCAGGTGATCGACCATCTGGTTGGGCTCGGCCATCGCGAGATCCTGCACGTCGACGGCGGCGACGGCATCATCGCCGGGGACCGCCGCGACGGGTACCGGACGGCCATGCACCGGCACGGTCTGGACCGGTACGCAATGGTGCGTGCCGGCGGGTTCACCGAGGACGCCGGCGCGGCGGCGGCGCAGGCCCTGCTCGCCGGGGACCGGCTGCCGACCGCGATCGTGGCCGCCAACGACCGGGCCGCCATCGGGCTCCTCGATGCGCTCGCACGGGCCGGCGTCCGGGTGCCGGAGGCGGTCTCGCTGGTGGGGTACGACGACAGCATGCTGTCTCGACTGGCCTATGTGGACCTGACCACGGTCAACCAGCAGCCGATGGAGCACGCGCGACAGGCGGTGGCGGCCGCAGTGGAGCGACTCGACCAGGCCCGGACCACCCCACACGAGGCAGTAATCCCGCCCCGCCTCGTGGTGCGCGGCACAACCGGCCCCGTGCGGTCGTGAGATCCGCTCAGCGCGTTTCGCGGCGCACTGCGTATGACTGGAGTTTCTGCTTCAGCTCGGCTGGCTCCCAGCCCGCCTGGACGGCTCGCCATAGCAGGTCGGCCTGGGTTTCTGGGGCCAGGCCGTTGATTGGCTGGTCGCGGTCGAGGTTGGTGGGGAACGAGTAGCCCTCGGCGCAGGCGGCGATCGCGTTGCGTACCGCGGTGTCGGTGGCCCCGGACGCCTTCAGCGCGGGGAATATCGCCATCGACATCCTGGCCCGGTCGACGCTCTCCATCGCCCGCCCGAACGCCGACGACACCTGCAACAGGTTCGCCATCCGCCGTACGTCCGTAGAGCGGTTGTGCCCGGCCGCGTGGAACAGCGCCGGGTTGAAGAACGCCGCGTCCCCTTTGGACAGTGGCAACTGGACATGGTGGGCGTCGAAGTACGCCTTGAACTCCGGCCGCCGCCACGCCAGGTACCCCGGCTCGTACTTCTGCGAATGCGGCAGGTACATGGTCGGGCCGGTCACCACCGGCATGTCCGAGTGGGCCACCGCGCCCTGCAACGTCAGCACCGGGGAGAGCCGGTGGACGTGCGCCGGGTACCGCGCCGCCACGTCGTTGGTCTGGAAGCCGAGGTGGTAGTCGCGGTGCGGCTCCTGCGCCACGCCACCCGGGTTGACCACGTTGATCTGCGAGGTGACCTGGTAGTTCGGGCCGAGCCACGCGAACGAGATCAGAGCGATGATCTCGTTCGCGTAGTACTCGACGAACACGTCCGGCGCGCGTACCGCGAGTTTCTCCAGCGCGTTCCACACCCGGTCGTTGGCGCCCGGCTTGGCGAAGTGGTCACCGGCGGCGGCGCCGCTCGCCCGCTGGTCGGCGATCATCGCGTGGAACACGTCGGTCGCGCGGTCGACCACGGCCGGGTCGGGGTACGCCCGCTGGAACACCACCAACCCCGGCCCGTCCAGCAGCGCCCGGACCAGCTCCGCCTGGATCTGCCGTTCCTCCGTGGCGAGTCGGGCGCGCAGCCGGTCGCAGTCGTAGACGAGGACGTTCTGCTCGACCGAATCCGCGTACGGATAGTCGGCGAGCACGGTGGGCTCATCGACCAGTGTCTCGAAGTCGGCCAGCCGGCAGTCGTCGTCGGTCAACCAGGTCCGGTGCGTGATGGTGGCCATGCATCGAGCCTATGAACCGCCGGGCCTCGGTCAACCGCAGAAACCCTTCAAAAACCCATCATCGCGTACGGTCAGAGCTGACACTTACGACCGCAGCGGGTTCCGGCCACTCATGGTCAGGTACAGCGGGAAGAACAGCACCCAGAGGACCAGGCAGCCCAGAAACCAGGCAATCGGCGTTTCCACGACGAACGAGCCGAAGGTGAAGGTCACCGGCCTACCGCGCGCGGCCCGCGCCTTCGCGTCGGTGTAGACCCAGGCGTCGGTGGCCACGATGATCACCAGCAGGAGCGTCGGCGCCAGCACGCTGACGGAAAGCCCGGTCATCGTCGCCACTCCGATCGCCGCTTGTCGCGGCAATGGTAACGCGCGCCCCTCTCAGCCAAGCTGGAACGGATCCCGGGTCTTACTTCACGGCCTTTCTTGACTCGTTCCAGAAAACTGCGACACAATCGGTCAGTGCGTACCGTGTTCGACGCCGAACCCCTGCTGCGCGGGGCCGCCCTCCGGGTGACCCGCCCCCGGGTGGCGGTGCTGACCGCGGTACACGAGCATCCGCACGCCGACACGGACTCGATCTTTCGCATCGTGCACGCGGACCTCGGCGAGGTGTCCAGGCAGGCGGTCTACGACGTACTGCGGGCACTGACGGCCGCGGGCCTGGTGCGGTGCATCGAGCCGGCGGGCTCGGTGGCCCGCTACGAGTCGCGGGTCGGAGACAACCATCACCACGTCGTGTGCCGGTCGTGCGGCGAGATCGCCGATGTCGACCACGCCGTCGGCGACACCCGCTGCCTGACGGTGCCAAATGATCACGGGTACACGATCGACGAGGCCGAGGTCGTCTACTGGGGCGTGTGCCCGGCCTGCTTTGCCAAAGCCGCCTGATCTACCGAGTCCGCCACAGTTTCCGAGTTCCAAGGAGTGCATCGTGGAAAGTGAGAGCAAGGGCCTCATCTCGGGCGAGGCTCCCGTTCGCCCGCCGAAGGCCCGGTCGAACCGGGACTGGTGGCCGAACCAACTGGACCTGAGCGTCCTTCACCAGAACCCGCCCGCGGGCGATCCGATGGGCGCGGACTTCGACTACGCCGCCGAGTTCCAGACGCTCGACCTCGACGCCGTGAGCGCGGACATCGACGCGGTGATGACGACGTCGCAGGACTGGTGGCCGGCCGACTACGGTCACTACGGGCCGCTGTTCATCCGGATGGCCTGGCACAGCGCCGGCACCTACCGGATCAGCGACGGCCGGGGCGGCGCCGGCTCCGGCGACCAGCGCTTCGCGCCGCTCAACAGCTGGCCGGACAACGCGAGCCTGGACAAGGCCCGGCGACTGCTGTGGCCGGTCAAGAAGAAGTACGGCAGCAAGATCTCGTGGGCCGACCTGATGGTCCTGGCCGGCAACCGCGCCCTGGAATCGATGGGGTTCCGGACGTTCGGTTTCGGCGGGGGGCGCGTGGACACCTGGGAACCCGAACAGATCAACTGGGGTACCGAGGACACCTGGCTCGGTGACCAGCGCTACAGCGGCGACCGTGAGCTCGCCAAGCCGTACGGCGCGGTCCAGATGGGTCTGATCTACGTCAACCCGGAGGGCCCGAACGGCAACCCGGACGCGCTGGCCGCGGCCCGCGACATCCGCGAGACGTTCCGCCGGATGGCGATGAACGACGAGGAGACGGTCGCGCTCATCGCCGGCGGCCACACGTTCGGCAAGACCCACGGTGCGGCGAACCCCGACGAGAACGTCGGTCCCGAGCCCGAGGCCGCCCCCATCCAGGAGATGGGTCTCGGCTGGAAGAACGCACACGGTACCGGCAAAGGTGGTGACACGATCACCAGCGGTCTCGAAGGCGCCTGGACGCCAACCCCCACGACCTGGGACAACAGCTACTTCGAGACCCTGTTCAGCTTCGAGTGGCAGCAGACGACGAGCCCGGCCGGCGCAAAGCAGTGGGAGCCGACCGACCCGGCCGCGGCCGGTCTGGTACCGGACGCCCACGACTCGTCCAAGCGGCACGCGCCGATGATGCTCACGACCGACCTCGCGCTGCGGGTGGACCCGATCTACGAGCCGATCGCCCGGCGCTTCTACGAGAACCCGCAGGAGTTCGCCGAGGCGTTCGCCAAGGCGTGGTTCAAGCTCACGCACCGCGACATGGGACCGCTCCCCCGGTACCTCGGCCCGCTGGTACCGGCGCAGCCGCAGCTGTGGCAGGACCCCGTCCCGGCGGTCGACCACGAACTGGTCGGCGCGGAGGACATCGCCGCGCTCAAGGAGACGATCCTCGCTTCGGGGTTGTCCCTCTCCGAGCTGGTAGCCACCGCCTGGGCCTCGGCGTCGACGTTCCGCGGCACCGACAAGCGCGGCGGCGCCAACGGGGCGCGCATCCGGCTCGCCCCGCAGAACCAGTGGGAGGTCAACGAGCCCGCCCAGCTGGCCAGGGTCGTCCGGACCCTGGAGGGGATCCAGCAGTCGGCCGCCAAGCGGATCTCGCTCGCCGACCTGATCGTGCTCGGCGGGTGCGCCGCCGTCGAGCGGGCCGCGAAGAACGCCGGGGTCGACATCACGGTCCCGTTCACGCCGGGACGCACCGACGCGTCGCAGGACCAGACCGACGTCGAGTCCTTCGCCGTGCTGGAGCCGACCGCCGACGGGTTCCGCAACTACCTCGCCAAGGGCAACCGCCAGCCGGCGGAGCAGCTACTTGTCGACCGGGCCCTGCTGCTGACGCTGACCGCCCCGGAGATGACCGTGCTGGTGGGTGGCCTGCGGGCGATAAATGGTGTTTTCGGTTCGCACCCAGAGGCGTTGACCAACGACTTCTTCGTGAACCTGCTCGGCTTCGGCACGACCTGGGTGCCGACCACCGACGAGGAAGAGGTCTTCGAGGGCCGCGACGACAGTACGGGCGAGGTGAAGTGGACCGCCACCCGCGTCGACCTCATCTTCGGCTCGAACTCGCGGCTGCGCGCGCTGGCGGAGGTGTACGCCAGCGATGACTCGAAGGAGAAGTTCGTCCGTGACTTCGTCGCCGCGTGGGACAAGGTCATGAACCTCGACCGGTTCGACATCGCCTGATCCTGGGCTTGCTGGCGCCGTCCCCTCGCTGGAGGGGACGGCGCCCGGGTATCCGGCTCAGGTCTCGTACTCGTCGGGCCGGCGCTGCGCGGGACCGCCGACATCGGTATGGTCCGTGATCATGGACAACAACGACGTGCGGCAGTGGTTCGGTGAGTACCTCGACGCCTTCGCGGCCTGCGGCCGGGGCGAAAGCGACACCGCTTCGCTGCTCGCGTACTACGGCGTTCCACTGCTGCTCACGACCGACGACGGGTGCTACCCGCTGACGAGGGACGATCAGGTCGTCGCGGCGGTGCAGCAGCAGATCGACGGGATGCGCGCGGCCGACTACGGCCGCACCGGGATCCTCGACTCCGAGGTCACCGTCCTGAACTCCACGTCCGCGCTCTACGTTGGGACGTTCTCGCGCCAGAGAATCGACGGTGGTGAGATCAGCCGGCTCACCGCGACCTATCTTGTCACCGACGGGCCGACCGGGCGCCGCATATCGGTACTGGCGGTCCACAGCGCCTGACGGCAGACCAATCAAGCTCACGCTGTGCCGGCTTCGCGGTAGCGTCCGACATCATGAGGGACGGTTACGCGGCGAGCATTTCGCCGCGGTGGCGCGTCGTGTTCGTCGTCCTCGCGGTCGCCGTTTCGGCGCCGGTGTTGTTGCTTGATCCTGCGGTGACGCCGCCGGTCGCGGGCCGGTTGCTCGCGGGGTTGTTGATCGTGGCGCTGGCGGCGGGGTTGTGGTGGCTGGGTGACCGGCCGCGGCTGGGGACAGCGGTCGCGCTGGTGGCCAGTAGCGGTATGCAGGTGTTGTACCCGCCGGTGGGCCCGGGTTTGGCGTTCGTCGTGCTGTGCACGTATGCCTGGCTGCGTCCGGCGACAGAAACGTTGTGGGGTCTGGCCCTGGCGGTGCCGGTGGTGTGCGGGCCAGCCGTGGCACGGGGACACTGGAGCCTGGCCGCGCTGTGGTTCGGTGCGGTGTTGCTCGCGTGGAGTTGGGGTGCCCTGGCCCGGGCCCGGGGTGCGCGGCGGCTGGCCGAGCGGCGTCAGATGGTGCTGGAGGAGCGCGCACGGATCGCACGGGAACTGCACGACGTGTTGTCGCATACGGTGTCGGTCATGGTGGTACAGGCGGCCGCCGCCGACGACGTGTTCGAGGTCGACCCCCACCGGGCCCGGCAGGCGGTGCGGCGCACCGAGCAGGCCGGGCGGCAGGCCCTGGCCGAACTGCGATGGTTCCTGCGCACCGTGCGTGCCGACGACGAGGGCGTGGGCGGGCCGCTGCCGACAATGGCCGACGTGGACCGGCTCGCCGACATGGTGCGGGAGGCCGGCCTGCCCGTGACGGTGCGGCGCGAGGGCAGCGCCGAGGTGCCGTCGGGCGTGCAACTGTGCGCGTACCGCATCGCGCAGGAGGCGCTGACCAACACGCTGCGCCACGCCCAGGCCGGGTCCGCCGAGGTGCTGCTGCGGATCACCGACTCGGAGGTGCGAGTGACGGTACGCGATGACGGCCGTGGCGGGCCGATCGACCGGCCGGGCCACGGCCTGCTCGGCATGCGCGAGCGCGCCGACCTTCTCGGCGGCACGCTACGGGCGGGGCCCCGCCCGGAAGGCGGCTTCGAGGTCAGCGCGTGGCTGCCCTACGGGGAGCCGGCGTGACGATCAAGGTGCTGATCGCGGACGACCAGGCACTGGTCCGGGGCGGCTTTCGGATGATCATCGAGGCCCGGGACGACCTTGTCGTGGTCGGCGAGGCCAGCGACGGTGAGCAGGCGGTGCGCCTGGCCGGCCAGACCCGACCCGACGTGGTGCTCATGGACGTGCGGATGCCCGGCATGGACGGGGTCACGGCGACCGCCCGGTTGACCGCGTCCGGCGACCCGCCCAGGGTGATCATCCTGACGACGTATGACCTGGACGAGCCGCTGTACGCGGCGCTGCGGGCCGGCGCGAGCGGGTTCCTGCTCAAGGACGTCCGGCCGGCCGATCTGGTCGACGCGATCCGGGTGGTGGCCCGCGGGGACGCGCTGCTCGCTCCGACGGCGACGCGCCGGCTGCTGGACCGGTTCGTAGCCACCGATCTGAGGCCGCCGGCACCGGTCGGGCGGTTGGACGAGCTCACCGAGCGGGAACGGGAGGTGCTCGCGCTGGTGGCCCGCGGTGCCGCCAACGCCGAGATCGCGGCCCGGCTCGTGGTGACCGAAGCGACCGTCAAGACACACGTGTCGGCGATCCTGCGCAAGCTCGGCGTCCGCGACCGGGTCCAGGCCGTCGTGCTCGCCTACGACCTGGGACTGGTCCGGCCGCGGCCACCAGCCTGAAGTCGCAGACCCAACACCGCTCCCGCGGCGGAGGCGTCCGCGCCGCGCCGTTTCTAGCTTCGAGAGCATGTTCGCACCGCAGCAGCGCAGGGCCGTCCGTACCGTCGTGGTCCTGCTCGTGGCCAACCTCGCGGTGAGCCTTGCCTTCGGCGTGCTCACCCTGCTCTTTCGCCACGACATCGTGACCTACCAGCAGGCCCGGCACCCCGGAACCGACCCCGACGCGCTGACCCGCGCAGTGTGGAGCAGAGCGGTCCCACTCGTCGCGGTCGCGGTGCTGTACTTCTGGGTCTGCCGGCGGCTGCTCGCCGGATCGCCTCGGGCCTACCGGCGGGTCCGCATCGTTTCGGTGCTCGGCCTGCTCGCCGTCGGCTGGCTGTTCGTGTCGGCCGCGTACCCGGCCTGGCTGCGTGCCATCCAGGCCGGCCAACTCGTGGTGCTGGCCGCGCTCGTCGTGGCAGTCAACCGGCACACGCTACGGGCGGCCTTCGCGGCAGTACCCGATCCGCGCCCGCGTTCCTGGCGCGCCGCCTGGACGCTGGCCCTGCTGGCGCCGCTCGTGGCCGAGGTCAGCCTGGGCAGCGTTCCCCTGCGGCAGGCCTGGCTGATACCGATCTTCGTGCCGGTCTACGGCGCGGGCGTCCTGTTCATCCGAGAGGTGGTCCGGCGCACCGGCGGCGGCTTCACCAACCTGCTGATCATGGGTGTCGTCTACGGCCTCATCGAGGAGGGTCTTGCCCTGCAGAGCCTCACCAGCCCGCACCTGTACGGCGCCGCCGGCTGGGCGCCGCGCCTGTTCGGCCTGAACACCGCCTACGCCGAACTGAACCTCGCATACCACTCCGTCTTCAGCGTCACCATCCCCATCGCCCTGGTCGAACTGCTCTACGCCCGCCACGGCAATGCCCCGTACCTGCGACGCGGCGGCGTGATCATCACCGGGATCGTCGCGCTGCTCGGCGCCGCGCTGCTGCGCGTCGCCGTGCCACCCGCCGAAGACCCCGGGTACACGATGCCGCTGCTCGCCGTGCTCCTCATCGCATCCCTCACCGCCACACTCACCGTGGTCGCGCTCCGCGTGCGGGTGCGTCCCGCGCCTCCCGTCCAGCCACCGCACGCCGGCACCGTGGCCGGCGCGGCCGGTGCCGCGACCATCGCGTTCCTCGGCCTGATCTGGCCCTTCGCCGGCGCGCGACAACCGCTGTTCACCCACGGGGCCTGGGCCCTGCTCCCCATGGCAGGCGCCGCCCTGATCGTTGTCGCGACGCTCACGACCCTGCGCCGCTGGAGCGCCAGCCCCAGCTGGACGCCGCGCCACCTCCTGGCGGCGTGTATCAGCGCGATGGTGGGGCACACGGTGTTCGGCCTCATCGTCAGAGCCGACACCGTCGCCGACCGCTGCTTCCTCGGCGCCGTCGCACTTCTCACCAGCGCCATCGGCATCGTCGCGTCCAGAAGGCTCGCCCGCGCCCGGACGACCGGTACCGGAAGTCGAGATCGAGCCAATCAGATGGTGGATCGCACAGCGTCGCCGGCATCCTGTCGGCTCATGACACGCCGAGATTGAGGCGGGCTGTGCCTCCACCCTAACTGAACCCGAGGCTGATCGACGTGATCTTCAACGTAAGCGCGTCGGATGAGTGTTTCGTCTGCGCGTTCTCTTCGGTCGAGTCGTACGTGCCGTGTATCCCGGTTCCGTCGAAGTGCAGCGAGATCGTATCGGTCAGCGCGTCCTCGGTGCCTACCGCGTCGAACGTGATGTCCCAGGTGGAGTTGGGCTTGGCGCCCTTGCCGACGTATGTCAAGTCCACGGTGAACGAGACGTTGCAGCCGGCGCTGCCGAAGCACTGTTTCTGCGTGATCTTCGGGGCCATCTGGAAGTCGGCTACCAGCGGGTCGGCGTAGGTCGGGCCTGTGGTCGTGGGCGCAACAGGAGCGGCGCCGTTGTTGGCGCCATTGTCGTAGATAGGCTTGTAGGTCGAACTACTCGCGGCCGGCTTGCCGCCGGCGATGACCGCCACCGTGGCGGCGACCGCGACGCCAGCGACGACGACCACGCCCGCGACAATCAGCACAATGATCAGACCGAGACGGGACTTCTTCGGCGGCTCCAGCGGTGGCGGAGCCATCTGGCCGAGGTAGAAAGGCTGAGGAGTGGTGGAATCCGGGGAAGTCACGGTCATGAGTCTTTCTCGCCGTGGTGTGGGTGGTCACTAGCTTGATCGGACGGTCGGCCGGCGCACCCGGACGACGGACGATCAGCCCGCGCCACGAGCGGCCTGGCCGAAAGCATTACTTCACGCGGCGAAGGTACCGTCGAGAGCTACGGCGGTCCGCCGGATGACAGCGGCGGCCCGCACCCAGCCTGTCATCTGGGAGATTCACCATGAACAACCGCGCGCCCGAGCACATCGGCACCCGCATCCGGTACTGGCGACGACGCCGCGGCGGCATGACACAACAGCAACTCGCCGACTTCGCCGGCGTATCGCAATCGTTCATCTCGAAGGTCGAGGCCGGCCAGAAGACCGTCGAACGCCGATCCACGATGATCAATATCGCTTCGGCGCTCCAGGTATCCGTTGCTGATCTGCTCGGGCAGCCGGGCGACCCAACCGACCCGCTCAAGGCGGGAGTCGCTGCGGCCGTCCCGGCGATCCGGCTGGCGCTCATCGAGATCGAGGAGGACGCTCCCTGCGTCCCCACGCGCGAGCCAGACCAACTCGCCGCAGACATCGAGCACCTGGTGCAGATGCGGTCGGACTCCGACTATGCCGGCATCGCCACGCTGCTACCCGAGCTGCTTCCCGCCGCCGCGGCCGCCGGGCCGCTACAACTCGCCCAGGTCGCCTACCAGGCATCGGCCACGCTTCGACGCTTCGGATACCGGGACCTCGCCCTCACCGCGGCGAAGGTCGCGGTTAACGCCGCCGCCGAGGCCGGCCAGAGCGCATGGCTGGGCGCCGCCCGGTTCGCGCATCTGCTGGCCCTGCCCGTCGAGGCCGCGGCCACCGCGAGCAGGGTCGCCGACCGTACGCTCGCCGAACTCCAGCGCTACGCCGGCGACGAGCGTGTCCGCCAGGTCCTCGGCCAACTGCACATGTCCGCATCGTTCTCGGCCGCCGTCGCCGGCCGAGAAGACCACGCGCGCGATCATCTCCGGGCCGCCGCAGCCGAAGCGCGCACGCTGGGCGACCCCGCAGACGGGTACGGCTTCAACCGCATGGCGTTCGGACCGACGAACGTGAAGCTGTGGAATATGGCCGTGGCTGCCGAATCGGGTGACCATGATCGGGTGATAGACCTGTCCCGGCACACCAACCCGGGCCCTCTGCGGGTCGTCGACCGGCACCAGGCGTACTGGCTAGATCTGGGGCGCGCCTATGCCCACTCGGGCAAGAATGACGCGCAGGCCCTGGCCGCCTTCATGCACGCCGAACGCATTGCGCCAGTGCCGTTTTCGGTCAACCCGTTGGCCCGCGACGCCCTCGTGGCGATGGTGAACCGGGCACAGCGCCGCGCCGTTCCCGACAACCTTCGCACCCTCGCCCGGAGAGTGGGCATCGACGTACCCGCATGACCCGGCCATGACCGGGCATGACCGCAGGGAATAGATAACAGGTAGCGCCACCCCTACCTTCGGTGTCGGCCACGGCATTCGTGGGGCACGCCAAGCGCCTCGGGCGTCGTGGTCCCCGATCTTGCCCGGGGTGGCGCGTACTCCTGTGAGGACGCTCACTGCCAGTGTGCTCAAGCAGTGGAGCGAGCGGTGACCGTCTACCACTTGCCGGAGCGTCCGGCGTGGACGTGCCAGGTGTGCGGCGAGGACTATCCGTGCCTGAAGCGGAAGGTGCAGCTGCGCGCCGAGTTCCGCCGCGCGTCGGTTCAGCTGACGGTGTTCATGAGCATCGACTTCGTGGATGCCGCGGCTGAGCTGCCCGGTGTGCCGGCCGAGGAGCTGCACCGACGGTTCTTCTGGTACCGGTACCCAGGTGGCGCATGAGTAGCGCGATCGCCCAATCGGCCTGGCCGAGCTTGGCGACGTCGCGGAACGCCGCGAGCAGCAGGATCGCCAACGCCGCCCAGTGCTGGGGGCTGCACCTGTCGGTCACCGGCCCGATCCGCTCCAAGATCCCGGTTAAGTATGTGCACGACCGAGACAACGGCAACACAGACGGCACCCCGGTCCAGTTTGTTCGACAACAACGGCACATCCTCGCAGAACTGGACGCCTCCCGGGACGGCACGATCCGTATCAAGCATCCCCGCCGCGCGTTGGTGGACGCGATCCTCTACGTGGTGCGCACCGGATGCGCGTGGCGGCATCTGCCGGCCGACTTCCCGCCCTGGCAGACCATGTACTGGTACTTCAACCGCTGGGAACAGTACAAGGTCACCGGATCACCGAAGGCCGTGACCCGCGGCCCAGAGCAGGGCTGATCGACTCCCAGACGGTGAAAGGTGCCGACACCGTCGGGCGCGAGTCCCGCGGTCAGAATGTGGCGATCGGGTTGACCGGGCTGCCGGACGTACCGGCGAAGCGGACCGGCGCGACGGCGAGGTGGAAGTCCCACTGGCCGAGCTCGGCCGCCGTCGTCGCGCACACCTCCAGGTCGCAGTTGTCGAGCAGCCACAGACCCATCGCGACGAGGCTCACGGCGTGAACCGGCATCAACACGTCCTCATACCCCGACGGCGCAACGTCCTGGGGGGTGTCAGCGCCGATCAGCGCGACCTGCCGTTCATGCAGCCACGGCAGGCAGGACGCGTGCCAGCCGGCCTGCGTGAAACCGCTGGCCGCACCGGCCTCGTGCCGGACGCGGCCATAGCCGGTCCGCAGGAGTACCGCATCGCCGGATCGCACCCGCACACCCTGGCGACGCTCGGCCTCCTCGAGATCGTCGGGAAACACACCCTGCCCCGGTTCCAACCACGGCACATCGCGGACCCTCGCAATGTCCAGCAGGACACCACGCGTGATAATCCCGTTCGCCGCCGCCGTGACCGCCGCCCACGCCGATCCCGTTGCGGCGTCGACCAACGAGTGCGACCGCCCGTTGTACATCGTGCCGTCCCAGAAGATGTGGCACGGCGAGTCGACGTGGGTGACGGTGTTGCCGTGGAACAGGATGCCGAGCCGCTCGGACGAATAGCCCCAGCGCCGGTCGGCGCGGAAGGCAGGCAGCGGCATGTCCCCGGCACCCGGCATGTCGGCGGCGCACGGGCACGTCGTCGTCGACCGCTCCATGTCTTCCGGTACGGCAACCTCCCATGCGCACGACACGCTCCTGCCGTGGCGCACGGCCCGCGCCGCCGCCCGCCGGACCTCGTCGGTGATGTGGTTCAGAGTCCCGAGCTGGTCGTCGTCGCCCCACCGTCCCCAGTTCGACAGCGTGTCGAAGTACCCGAGCACGTCGTCCTGTGTGGGCATCGGCCGCCCTGCCGTCATCCCAGCATCGACTCCTCCGCCTCACGCGGTTCGCGGCACCAAGGCCCGCTCAACTGGCATGACACTAGACCAGCGGGCCAGCAGTCGGCCGGTCAGGAGGTAGGGTCCGGCACACCTGTGGTGCTGTGGCACCGGTAGCCGTTGATATTGCGTGCGAGATACTGCTGGTGCAGTTACAGAGTGGCAAAGCTTGTAAGAGCGTGCTTGAGAAGATCAACTACTGGCAGCGGTACGGACCATCGCCGCCCGGGAGGCCGTCCGGGTCGTGACCGGTCACCGTCCGCAGTCCCCGGTCAACACGATCAGCCGGTGAGTCAGCGGGCGAGGACGTGTCCGCCGAAAATGGCGAGGATCTCACCGGTGATGTAGCTGCTGTCCGTGTTGCTGGCGAAGAACAGAAATGCCGGGGCGATCTCGTCCGGTTGCGCTGGGCGGCTGTTCCGGTGGTTGGCTTTCGGGTGGGGTCGATGCGGCGCAGTGGTGCGGACCGGGGCCAGGGCGTACCCGGGTAGAAGATGTTCATCGAGGGCGTTGGTTCAGCCTGGTTTGACGGGTCCGCAGGAAGACACGCTCGGTCTCGTTGGTGGCCAGGGCCATGGCTTCGTCGTAGGCGGCTCTGGCCTCGGCGTCGCGTCCGAGCCGGGCCAGCAGTTCGGCCCGGGTGGCGGGGAGCCGGTGGTAGCCCGGTAGGTCGACGTCCTCCAACGCGGCGAGGGCCATCGCCGGTCCGTGCACCTCGGCGACCGCGACCGCGCGGTTGAGCGCGACGATCGGGGTCGGCGTCGAGCGCGAGGAGTTGGTCGTAGAGCGCCAGGACCTGCGACCAGTCGGTGGCGGCGCCGTCGGTGTGCACCGCGTTGATCGCGGCCTGGATCTGGTACGGCCCGGGCCGGTTGCGCCGCAGGCAGCGGCGAACCAGGTCGTGGCCCTCGGCGATGAGTGTCCGGTTCCACAACGACCGGTCCTGGTCGGCCAGCAGCACCAGCTCGCCGGTCGGGTCCAGCCGGGCGGGGCGGCGCGCCTCGGTCAGCAGCAGCAGGGCGAGCAGGCCGAGCACCTCGGGCTCGTCGGGCATCAACGCGGCGAGCTCGCGGGCGAGCCGGACCGCCTCGGCGCACAGGTCCGTTCTGATCAGCGGTCCGGCGGTGGCGGTGTAGCCCTCGTTGAAGATCAGGTAGAGCACGGTGAGCACGGGCGGCAGCCGGTCCGGCAGCTCATGGGCGGCGGGCACCCGGTAGGGGATGCCGGCGTCGCGGATCTTCTTCTTGGCGCGCACGATCCGCTGGGCGACGGTCGCCTCCGGCACCAGGTAGGCCCGGGCGATCTCCGGCACTTCGAGGCCGCCGAGCAGGCGGAGCGTGAGGGCGGTCCGCGCGTCGGGAGCGAGCGCCGGGTGGCAGCAGGTGAAGATCAGCCGCAGCTGGTCGTCTTTCACCGGTCCCACCTCCGGGGGCTCGTCCTGTTGGTGCAGCAGCAGCGCCTGGGCGTGCCGGGCCTCGCGGGTCGACTCCCGGCGGAGCCGGTCGACGGCCCGGTTGCGGGCGGTGGTCACGATCCAGGCGCCCGGGTTGGGCGGCGGGGTCTGCCACTTCTGCAGTGCCGTCGTGAAGGCGTCCTGGACCGCCTCCTCGGCGAGGTTGATGTCGCCGAGGAGGCGGGCCAGGGTGGCGACGCAGCGGCCGTACTCCGCGCGGTAGATGCTCGCCAGGTCCATCTCGGGACCGGCTCCTTTCAGCCCTGGGACATGTCGTCGAAGGGCCGCACCTCGACCGGGCCGCAGGCCGCCGCGCACTTCTCGGCCCAGGCCAGCGCCTGGTCCAGGTCCGCGCACCGGATGACCCAGAATCCGGCGAGGTGCTCCTTCGTCTCGGCGAACGGACCATCGGTCATGGTGGTGGTGCCGTTTTCGACCCGGACGACGGTGGCGCTGTCCGGCGGCAGGAGTCCTCCGGCGAAGACCCAGGCGCCCGCGGCCCGCAGTTCGTCGTTGATGCGGCCGGTCTCCCTGAACATGGTCTGCATTTCCTCGTCGGACGGCACTGGCGCGCCCTCGACGCTGTGCACGGAAAGCAGGTACTGCTTCATGATGGTCCTCCGGTAGCTCGACGGTGGGATGGCAGGTCAGGCGGCCAGGCGGCGCGCGACAGCGGGGATCACGATCGCGGCCGCGACCAGGTGGGTGAGCATCAGCAGCGCCTTGGTGGCCGGCGCGGCGTCGGCGATCACGTCCGGCACGAGCGACAGGGCGGTCAGCACCACGGTCGTGCGGACGAATGTGCGCCGCGGACGCCGGGCGGTACGGGACAGCACCGCGGCGATGACCGACGCCGACCAGCGAGAAGATAGCGGTCAGCACGCCGAACCCGGTGACCGGGATCGGCGCGCCGCCCATATCGAGGCTGATCCCCGCCGCGTGCCCGGTGGCGGCGACGGACGTGGTGGCGGCGCTCGCGGCGACTGCGGCGGCGACGCCGGTCCCGATCAGTGCACCGATGGTCGAGGTGGTGGCGCGAGTCGTGTTCACGGTGGTGGTCATCATGCCCTCCAGCGGGTGTACGGTCCGGCTCGTTGCCGGCTCTCACCAGGGCTACGAAAAGGATCAACCGCATTCGACAAGCACGCCCAGAAAACTTCCGAAGACATTCTCGACGCCATGTACGTCGAGACAGCCGGCGGGTTGACCGGTACCAGGTCACCGCCCCGGCACGCGCCGAACTGGTCCGCTCAGGCGCTACCCGCCGCATGAAAGGGCAGCATCGGGTGTGGATCTTCCGTGACCTGGTGGCGGTGACGATAGTGGCGGCCATGGGTGTCTCGGGCACCGGCGAGCCGGCCGGAGCTAGAGCACGCGTACGGCACCGCCGACGACACGCCAGCGCTCCTAGAGGCGTTGCGGTCGCCGGACGACGAGGTGCGCGGGGACGCGATCAGCCGGTTGTACAACAGCCTCCACCACCAGGGCTCGGTGTTCTCGGCGAGCGTGGCGGCGACACCGTTCTTGATCGAACTGGTCGGCCGCGACGACCAGCAGGACCGGGCCGCCGTCGTCGCGCTGCTGGCACAGTTCGCGGTCCACTACACGCCGTTCGCCGGGATCGCCGACGACCCGGTCGAGCACCGGTCACCGGCGTTCGACGCGGTCGCGGCCGGCGCGCCGATCTACCGGCGGTTGCTGGCCGACGAGGATCCAGCGGTACGCATGTCAGCTCACCGACGACCAGCTCGCCGCGATCGACGACCTCGACACCGGCCGGCGTGGCGGCCCGGAGCCCAGCGACATCACCCTCGCGACCTTCGGCCGGTCCATCCCCGAGGACTGATAGAGGCGCCGTTGAGCCCGATCGCACCCATCAGCGATCCGCCGAGGCAGACGGCCGCGCCCACATCGCGCAACGTCCGGACGTATCGGCAAGCTCGCTCAGCTGGCCGGAGCGGGACGAGCCCCCCAGGTCGTCCCGCTCCGGCGTTCCCCGTGGTGTCAAGTACAGGCGGTTTCGGGCCGCAGGCACGCGCGGACGCAGCCCCGGGGCAACTGGCGAGGGATGTTGCGGCGAACCGGACGCACGGTCTGACTCCACTTGATGCCTATCGGCTGCGTCGGGGCACCTCGTGGCGCAGAGGCCCCGTCGGGCAGCGGTCGGTAGGACGGGCCGCGGGAGTCTGGGCGGCCGGATCGAGCATTTCAGACCATACCGCGGTCGCGGGGCGGCAAACAGCACGAGCACCATGGGTACGGCCACCTGGTATGGCACCCGGCACCGTTCAGGTGCGGCCCGGTACCTCCGCGAGGATCATGTGCTGTCGGCCGGCAGGTGCAACACGAGGATGGCGGTGTCGTCGCCGATCTGGCGGTGGCTGTGGTCGAGGACGGCATTCTCGATCGTGGCGGCGATCTGGGCGGCGCTGGTGGGTGTGGTGTCGGCGAGGAGCCGGTGGAGTCGGTCGGCGCCGAACAGGTCCCGGTCGGCGGGGCGGCGGGCCTCGGTTACCCCATCGGTGTGCAGCACGAGGGTGTCGCCAGGACAGAGGATGGTGCGTTGGTCGGACAGGTCCGGCTCGGGGACACAGCCCAGGATGATGCCGGGCCGGCCGAGCGTGTCGATGTGGCCGTTGGCGCGGCGGATCAGGGGGTGGGGCCTGACGGTGGCGTAGACGGCGGTGAGGAACTGGGTGTCGTCGGTGTACCAGTCGAGCAGGGCGGTGTTGAGGATGCCCAGGTTGGTGCTCGGGGTGGCGCATCTGGCGGCGGCGCGCAGGGTGTAGCGGGCCAGGGCGGTGGTCTTGGCGGCGACAGGGCCTTTGCCTGAGACGTCGCCGACGACGATGCCCCAGTTGTCGCGGGTGGAGGCGAACACGTCGTAGAAGTCGCCGAGCACGTCGGCGCCGTGGCCGCCGTGCAGGTACCGGACGGCGACCTGGGCGCCGGGGATCTCCGGCAGGTGCGGCGGGAGCAGGCTTTCCTGCAGAGTGCGCGCCAGCATCGCCGCCTCGTCAGCGGCCTCCAACGCCTGCAGCGACGCCGCCTGCGCCTGGCTGGTGGCGTCCTCGGCGATCCCGGGTGGCCTGGCGGGCGTCGTCGAGCGCGCCGCGCAGGGCGATCTCGCCGGCGACCGCATGGGACAGGGTGTCGAGGAACTGCAGGTCGTGCGGGGTGAAGTCGCGGGGCAGGGTGTCGGCCACGCAGAAGGTGCCCAGGATCTCGCCGCCGGGAGCGTGGATCGGATAGCCGGCCCAGGCCGCAACGCTCATCGAATCGATCGATGGGTTGTCGTGGGTGCGCGGGTCAGTGCGTGCGTCGGTGACGACGACGTGGCTGCCGGAGTTGAGGACGTACTGGCAGAACGACTCCTCGACGGAGGTCTGCCGGTCGGCTGGTTCGGTGGCGTCGATGTCGATGCAGCTCTTCCAATACGAGCGGCGGTCGTCGACCACGGTGACGAGCGATAACGTTACCCGTCCACGCTGCGTCGGTCGAGGGGCCTAATCGACGCAAGCAGCCATGCCGGTGGCCCGTGGCAGGCTCCGGCTCGCCGTCCTGGGTACGATGCCGGCAGATGACGGATGTCACCGTCGGCTGCCCTGGTCCTCGGCAGCACCCATGCGAGAGGTGCCGCCATGAGCGCACGGACCGTCGGCCAGCGGATCGCTCGTCGGTCCTGGTGCTGGCGCCAGTTCAGTGGCGCCGGTTGGTGGTGAGCCCCATGGACCACCACGCCGGCCAGGGCGACCGCCACGGCCGAAGCGATGAGCTGGCCCGCGTAAGCAGCCTGCTGGCGCTGCAGCCGACGGATCCGGACGCGCCGAACGGGGTGGTGGGGACGTTGCAGCGGCTGTGCCGCGCGGCAGCCGCGGCGTTGTCGGGGTCGGGGGCCGGGTTGAGCCTGATGGCCGAAGACGGGCAGCGCGGGGTGACGACTGCCTCGGATGCGGCGGCCGAGCGGCTGGAGGAACTGCAATTCGTACTCGGTGAGGGGCCGTGCATTGACGCGTTCGAGGGCCGGCGTCCGGTGTTGGTGCCCGACCTGGCGGACGGCGGTACGGGCCGGTGGCCGATCTATGCGCCGGCGGTTCACGATGGTGGCGTGCGGGCGGTGTTCGCGTTTCCGCTACAGGTCGGTGCGGCCCGGCTCGGCGTGATGGACGTGTTCCGGGCCAGGCCGGGCCCGTTGACCGCCGATGAGCTCGGCAGGGCGCTCACATTCGCCGAGGTCGCGGTGACCGTCCTGCTCGACGGGCAGAACGCGGCCAACCCGGGCTCGGCCGCGACCGGTCTGGTCGAGGCGGTGGATGGACGGGCCGTCCTGTTCCAGGCGCAAGGCATGGTCATGGTCCAACTGGGCGTGAGCCTGGCAGAGGCGCTGACCCGGATGCGCGCCCACGCCTACGCCGAGAACCGCCCGCTGGGCGAGGTCGCCCGCGACGTCGTCGGACGTCGACTTCACTTCGAACGTGATCGGCCGGCACCACCGTCAGGCACTCCACCGCCGGGACCGTCGAGGTCAGGACCGATGCCGTGACGACAGTCGTGGCGACAATCAGAAAGGCCGGGAGGCAGTCATGACCACCGTATCCGCTGAACGGCTGGCGAAGATCTTCGTCGAGGTGTCCGATACCCTCGTCGACGAGTTCGACCTGATCGACTTCCTGCACATGCTGACCGTGCGCACCACCGACCTGGTCGGTGCCGCTGCGGCCGGGCTGTTGCTGGCCGACCAGCGGGGCCGGCTGGAGTTCATGGCCGCCTCCGACGAGAACACCGCGCTGCTGGAACTGTTCCAGGTCCAGAACAGCGAGGGTCCTTGTCTGGACGCCTTCCGCACCGCCACGCCTGTCATCAACGCAGACCTGCCGGCCGCAACCGGCCGGTGGCCGCGGTTCGCGCCGCGGGCTACCGCGGCCGGGTTCCGTTCGGTCCATGCCTTCCCGCTACGGCTGCGCCGTGATGTGATCGGCGCGTTGAACGTGTTCGGCGTCGACACCGGCCGCAGCCTTGATGATGCGGACGTGCCGATCGTGCAGGCGCTGGCCGACGTAGCCGCGATCGGCCTACTCCAGGAACGCGCGATCCGCCGCGGCGAGCTCCTCACCGAACAGTTGCAGGGCGCGCTCAACAGCCGGATCGTGATCGAACAGGCCAAGGGCGCCGTCGCCCAGGCCCATGGCATCAGCGTGGACGAGGCGTTCCGGCTCATCCGCAGCTTCGCCCGGCGCAACAACCGGCGGCTCGGCGAGGTCGCCCAGACCATCGTCACCGATCCGTCCGGGCCGTCCATGGTGTCGGCAGCCTAGAGTCGCCTTGCTTCCGCCAGGTCGGGCCGGTGCGCGTGGCCTCGCCGAGTCGTCCCGGCTGGCGGCTATGTACCCACGGCGCGAGAAACGGGCAAGCGTCGCACGACGATCGGCGCTTTCGCCGGTGCCGGCGTAGGCTCAAGATAGTCGCCCTTGCGGCCGGCACGCCCGGTTCGCTGATCGGCGCAATGAGTTCCAGGCACCCCGGCCCCCGGTGCGCACGTTCCCGATGCGTGTCGCCGACTCGAACCTGTCGTGGTTCGGAGCAGGGATCCGATGAGCTGTCGTAATCCACCGGGGCCGGCCTGGCCGCGCCCCTCGTTGTCGCTACGCTCCTGGCCTTCGTCTGGCCGGGTCCGGGTCGAAGTCACCGGTGAATTGGACCTTCTGACCACACCGATGGTCGTGGCCGTGATCGATGCCGTGGTACGACCACCGCCTTCTGTTCACCGCGCGGGCGTTCGACGACCAACGTCCTTCCCGTCGACAACGCCACTGGCAAGCCATGAAGGAGCAACTCCGACGATGACCGACCCGGTCGGCGCACCGGGTTCGACGTCGCTGCCGGCGGGACACGCGTACCGGCGCGCCGCCATGGCGGCCGTCGGGCGAGGCACCGGGCTGTCACGATGGGCGACGCCCCTCGTACGGGACGCGCCGCAACCGCGCCAGCCAAGTCCGGCTCGCCCCTGTCGGCGGCCGGTGCTAGCGTTGATGTTGGACGCGGCCAGCGATCCGCCTGCCTCCTGGTCGTGTTGACGGCCGAAGAGCGACGGCGGAAACAGAACGGTCAGCCCCCGGACCTTGGGCTACGCATCACCAACATGATCATGATGCGCACCCAGGAGGTCAACCGTGGCGGCATCACCAACATCCATCGTTCATTCCCGATCCAGCGCCCCGAGCGGCACCACGGCCGGCAGCGTAACGGCCCGCGGCAGCGACTTCGCTGACCTGATGCGCCGGGTCAAGGCCGCCGGTCTGCTGCAGCGGCGGCCCGGTTACTACGCGGCGAAGATGGCCCTGACCGGCGGCCTGCTCGCCGCCACCTGGACCGGCTTCGTGCTGATCGGCGACTCCTGGTGGCAGCTCGCGGTGGCCCCGTTCGTGGCCATCCTATTCACCCAAATAGGGTTCATCGGCCACGATGCCGGGCACCGGCAGATCTTCCGGTCCAAAGGCGCCAACTATCTCGTCGGCCTGCTGCACGGCAACCTGGCCATCGGGCTGAGCTACGGCTGGTGGGTCGACAAGCACAACCGCCACCACGCCCACCCCAACACCGAGGACAAGGACCCGGACATCGACATCGGCGCGCTGGCCTTCACCGCCGGACAGGCCGGCGCCAAACGCGGCCGGGTGACCCGGTTCATCGCCCGCCACCAGCGCTACCTGTTCTTCCCGCTGCTGCTGCTGGAGGCAGTGCAACTGCACGTGTCCAGCGTCCAGGCGCTTGCCCGCCGCGGGCTGCGCCACCGCACCTGGGAGACGCTGATGCTCGGCCTGCACGCCGCCGGCTACCTCACCATGGTGCTGCTGGTCTTGTCCCCACTCAAGGCGGTCGCGTTCATCGCCGTTCAGCAGGCCCTGTTCGGCCTGTACCTGGGCTGCTCATTCGCGCCCAACCACAAGGGCATGCCGATGCTGTCCGCCGACGACCAGACCGACTTCCTACGCCGCCAGGTCCTCACCGCCCGCAACGTACGCGGCAACTGGCTGGTCGACTTCGCCCTCGGCGGCCTGAACTACCAGATCGAACACCACCTGTTCCCCAGCATGCCCCGACCCAACCTGCGCCGCGCCCAGCCGATCATCGCCCAGTACTGCCGCCAGCACGGGCTGCCGTACCGCCAGACCACGCTGTGGCGCTCCTACGCCGAGGCGCTGCGACACCTCCACCAGGTCGGCCGACCGCTGCGCGCCAACCCGGCAGACTGAACCGGCGGCACGATCAGGCCCGGCGGGCAGTCGTCGGCCTGCCGTTCGTCCGGGCGGCGCAGCAGGCTTTACTCGTTCTGCATCGACACGGAGCCGATTGGAACGGTCGATGCGCACCGTGCGGCAATGGTGAACAACAGCGGCCAAGCGAACTGGATCGGGAGCGGGTTGCTGGTCGCGCCAGCTCGACCAGTTCGTCCACGGACCACTGGTCGTTGGCGTGTCGGCCGTATCGCAGGGCGACCACTTGACCGGCCGGGTCGATCAGGAAGTCCGCGGGTAAGCCGAGCACGGTCTCGCCGTGGCGTGGGTGCGGGCGCATGCCGTCGGCCGGCGAGTGGAAGACGGCCACCTCGCGTATCCCCGCGGCTCGGATGTCGTCGTGGTGGCGGGCCATGGAACGTAGGTGAACGTTGCAGATCGGGCAGCCCGCGTAGCGGCGGAACTGCAGGTGGACCAGCTGCTGCGGATCGGGGATCGACACGGCCTCGAATGGTGGTGAGTATCCGCGGCGCGATCGTGTCGCCGGTTGACATCTGGGGCATGGTGTCGTCCTCCAGTCAGGCTCAGCTGACGTGGGTCACGAGCGCTACTCCCCGATAAGGCGGGAACGGCGGGCAACCGAGCTGACCCATCGCAGCTAGCGGCAGACCGGAGAGTCGATGGGCCCGGCTGAACGCGTCGTTGCCTGGGCCGTCGCCGCGATCAAACAGGCGTACGATGAGGACGTCGCTCGGGACCCCGGTGGCCAACAGTCCACCGTCGGTGGACGCACCCACCTCGTCGAGGCCCACGATCATGAGCGACCTGATGCGAGACCTCACCCCGACGCATCCCTTACGAACGAAAGCCGTTTTCCTTGACCTCTTGCGCCCGAGCAGGGCCCGGGGGGCCGGGGCTCTGCCGGTTCAATCCATTACGCCATCGTCGTTGCCTGCGCCGGTCGCCCGTCCCACGGGCCGGGGCATACCGGCTGTTGAACGGAAAGGCGGCGGTTCGTGATGACCGCAGCGCAGAACCATCGGCCCATTTCCACGCCGAACGGCGCGAAGGCCGGCCGCGACGTGCAGTCGTCGGTACCGGCCCGGCCGGCGGTGCCGCGTTCGCGAGCCGGCGGCCTCTGGGTGGCCGCGGTGGTCTTCGCCCTCGTACTCCTGCTGTTGTTGATCTTTGTGTTGCAGAACGGCCGGCGTGCCGAGGTGTCGTTCTTCGGCGCCCACGGCCAGCTACCGATGGGTGTGGCGCTGCTGCTGGCGGCCGTGTTCGGGATCCTGCTGGTGGCGCTGCCCGGAACGGCCCGGATCGTGCAGCTGCGGATCCTCGGCCATCGACGTCTCTCGCGCGCCGCGGCCGGGCCATTGACCGCCCCGCTTGCGCCGTCAGCCGATGACCCGGCGGACCAGCGGACGCGTCAGTAGCGGTCCCGAGCCGCCCCAACCTGACCGAGACGGAGCCGACCAGGATCCGGGTACCCCGGACCAGAGGTGGATAGACCCCGAGTGGCATTGCCACCACACCGATTGCACCAGGAACGGATTGGTCATGCGTACCACCGTCGAACGTGTCACGATCGTCGCGCCCACACCCCCATCACGGCCCCGGCTGGCCCTAGCGCCCACCCGGGCCGACCGGGCGGTCCTCGACGGCGGGTGGTGGCCCCGCTCCTGGGACCCGGTGGCCGAGCTCCCCGGCCTCGTTCTCGCCCTCGCCGACCACTACGGGCCGATTCGGCAGCTGACGCTCACCGGCACCGCCTGGGACAGCCGCTTCCGCCGGCTGGCGGTCGGTGCCGGCGTGGTACGGATGGGCTGGTTCACCACGATGGACCGCGCCTTGTTGATCGCCACCACCGAGCGGGGCGACCAGATCGACCTGCTCGTCGTGCCGCCCGAGACCACGGCCACGGCAGCCGAGCAGGCGATGGCGACAGCGGCCGACCCGACCAACGTCCTGCGGGCGCCGGCCATCCTTACCCTCAGGGCCGCCGCCGGCAACGAGGGCGGCCCCGATTCGGACGCGGTGTGGGACAACGAGGGCGGCCACCTCGCCGACCACCGGACGCAGCGGCCCGCCACCGGCGATCCCGTCGCCGTTTCGGGCTGAGGAGGCACCGTGGGACCGCAGCGGAGAACGACCCTATCGGTGGTGAGCGCCGCGGTCGGATCATGGGCTTGGCCACCGCGGCACGTTCCATCCGTTACGTCCGGTCCGCGCGGCCGTGCGGCCGGTGCTTCGACTGTCTGCCCGCCGATGGGCGACCTCGGCTCACCCACGGGACGGTATCGCAGATGCGGACGCGTTCCGCCGATCGCAGACTCGCCCCGATCCGCCGACGACGGGCCCGCCCAGGTACCGCAATCGTGGGACGCCGACCGTGAACGGTGACGGCGTCCAGGATGACCGGGTCATTCGCGTCTGGGCGCAGGTCGCCGCGCAGTCGCGCGGCGACCCGGTGTCGGTGGCGCACGTGTGCGCCGCCGCCGCGGCGGCGGTCGGGGTGGACGGGGCCGGCGTGACGGTGATGGTCAGCCCCACCGTGCGGGACACCGTGCACGCCACCGACCGGGTGGCCGACGAGCTCGAGGAGTGGCAGTTGACCTTCGGACAGGGGCCTTGTCTGGACACGTTCACCGACGGCGGCCCGGTACTGGTGGGAGACCTCCGGTCGCCGGATTGTCTGGCGCGTTGGCCGGTGTTCACGCCGGCCGCGTTGGATAGCGGGGCGCGGGCGGTGTTTGCGTTGCCGCTGCAGGTCGGCGCGATCCGGGTGGGGGTGCTGGACCTGTACCGCCGCCGGCCCGGTCCGTTGAGCCCGCACGAGCTGGCTGATGCGTTGGCGTTCGCCGATACCGCGGGCATGTTGCTGCTCGACGGTGCGGCGGGTACCCAGCCGGACACTGCCGACCTGGCCTGGCAGCGCGACGATCCGACCGCCCACCAGGTTCAGGTGCACCAGGCCACCGGCATGATCCTGGTCCAACTGGGAGTTAGCGTGGAGGCCGCGTTCGCCCGGCTGCGAGCCTATGCCTTCGCCGAGGGCCGGCGGCTGGGCGACGTGGCCCGCGACGTGGTCGAACGGCGGCTACGCTTCGAACCCGATCCGCCGGGCGGGGGCCACGATGAGCAATGATTCCGCCCCGACAGCGCGGCCGCGACGGTGGCCGCCTCAGCTGGCCCTCGTATCGAGGACTATCCTGTGACGAGGGAGAGCGACCGTGAGTGAACAACAGTTGGCCGAGGCGTTCGTCGAACTGGCCGACACCCTTGTCGACGACTTCGACGTGATGGACTTTCTGCACCGGGTGACCGTCCGCTGTGCCGACGTCCTCGGCGTGTCGGCGGCCGGGGTGCTTCTGACCGACCAGCGCGGCGCGCTGCGGGTGGTGGCCGCCTCCACCGAACAGACCAGGCTGCTGGAGCTCCTCCAGTCACAGACCGACCAGGGCCCGTGCCCCGAATGCTTCCACACCGGCCGGCCGGTCGCCGTCGCCGACCTGTCCACCGCCGCCAACCGCTGGCCACGCTTCGTCGCGCAAGCCCGCCAAAGTGGCTTCGCCTCGGTTCATGCCCTGCCGATGCGGCTACGTGCCACCGTGATCGGCGCGCTCAACCTGTTCGGCACCCGGCCCGGCGCGCTCGCCGACGACACGATCCGGCTGGGGCAGGCCATGGCCGACGTCGCCACCATCGGGCTGCTGCAGGCACGCGCCATCCACGACCGGCAAACAGTGGCCGAGCAGCTGCAGACCGCTCTGAACAGCCGGGTCGTCATCGAACAGGCCAAAGGCGTCATCGCCGAACGCCGCCACGTCGACATGGACGCCTCATTCGCCCTGCTGCGCGGCACCGCCCGCACCAACAACCGGCGACTGTCCGAGCTGGCCCGCGCCGTCGTAGACGGAACCGAGCCCATCTGACGCACTACGGGAGACCAAGCGAGCCGTGCCCGCCGCGGTAACGTGAGTGGCCGGTGGTCAGCTCCACGAACCGGTCGGACTCGATCAGCCGACACGGGCGTCGCACCATGCCCGTACGGAGACGGCCCTCATGCGGAGAGCCGGATCTCGTTGACGGCTGACAAGGCTTCCTTGGCTGGCGATGGTGAGTGTTTGCGGGAGTCGAGGATTTCGTCGATGAGGCCGTAGGCGAGGGCGTCGGTGCTGGTGAGTACGGTCTCGCGGCCGATGTCGGCGTGGACCAGGTCGCGGCTTCGGCCGGTGTGTACGGCCAGCAGGGATTCGATCGCTGCGCGTACCCGCAGGATCTCGGTGGCTTGGATGTGCAGGTCGCTGGTCTGCCCATAGGCTGGGTCGATGGTGGGCTGGTGGATGACGACACGCGCGTGGGGCAGCATCAGTCGTTTCCCGGGGGTGCCGGCGGCCAGCAGGATCGCGGCGGCCGGGCCGGCTTGTCCGAGGCAGACGGTTTCAATGTCGGCGGCGACGAACTGCATCGTGTCGTAGACCGCCATCATGGCGGTCACCGAGCCGCCCGGTGAGTTGATGTAGAGCGAGATGTCCCCGTCAACGTCGTCGGACTCGAGGCAGAGCAGTTGGGCGACGATGTCGTTGGCCGAGGTGTCGTCGATGGTGGTGCCGAGGAAGACGACCCGCTCGCTGAGCAGCTTGGCGTACGGGTCCAGGTCGTACTCGCCGTGGCTGCCGGCTACCGTCGGCAGTGCGTGTCGGCGGGTATGAGCAGGCATTGCAGCCTCCGTCGCAGATTCCCGGTCGTTGCGGCGCGTACGCCGGTTGCCCGCGGACCGGCGCCACGGTCTGCGGCGGGATCTGCCTCGACCGTTTGCGCGTGCCCGGCCGCCACCCCGGTGGTGGGCGGCAACACCCCCGGCGTCAACGGTCCGGATCTGGCGCGCGGTTCGGTGCGGAGTCACCGTGCCTGCACGCGGGTCGGTGTACCGGCACGGCTGTCTCCTACGGGTTCGGGGTCGCGACGCGCTTTCCGTTGGGTATCGGTTCGGTTTGCGCCGTGTCCGGGATTGGCGGTGCGGCGTGCGCGGCGGTGCTCTCCCGGGTGAGGAAGGCGCCGAGTTCGCCGATGGTGCTCATCAGCGGGGCGGGGAAGACGACGGTGGTGTTCTTGTCGACGCCGATCTCGACCAGGCTTTGCAGGTTGCGCAGCTGCAGGGCGAGGGGGTGGGCCATCATGATGTCAGCTGCGGAGCCGAGGGCGTCGGCTGCCAGCGCCTCACCCTGGGCGGCGATGATCTTTGCCCGCTTCTCGCGTTCGGCTTCGGCCTGGCGGGCCATGGCGCGTTTCATGCTGTCGGGTAGCTGGATGTCTTTGAGCTCGACCAGGGTGACCACCACGCCCCAGTCCTCGGTGGCGACGTCGAGGATTTCGCGGATGTCGGTGTTGATGCGGTCGGTCTCGGACAGCGTCTCGTCGAGGGTGTGCTGGCCGACGACCTTGCGCAGGGTGGTTTGGGCGATCTGGTTGATGGCGGCGCCGACGTTCTCGATGGCCACGACGGCTTTGACCGGGTCGACGACGCGGAAGTAGGCGACCGCGGACACGTCGACGCTGACGTTGTCGCGGGTGATGATGCCCTGGGACTGAATAGGCATGGTGATGATGCGCAGGCTGACCCGGTGCAGAACGTCGATGATGGGGATGATGACGGTCAGGCCCGGTGCGCGGACGCCGATGACGCGTCCGAGCCGGAACAGCACACCCTGCTCGTACTGCTTGACGACCTTGAGCGCGAGCGCCAGAACCAGCAGCGCCAGCACGACTATGACGACGACCCACACATATGGCATGGGATTCCCCTCCATTCATAGATCCAACAGGGCCGGCCGCACGGGCGAGCACCGCCGGATTGGTGGCCGACCGCGGGACGATGCCTCGGTGTCCGGTGGCGTGCCCCATGTTCGGCCGTGCGGCAACTGACAGCGATGACCATCAATGGACAATCAGGGCGCTGCCGGCCGCTGCCGTTCGGGTGGACGGTGGGCTCTACGGAGCGGAACCGATCCCGGACGGCCGGCTTCGGCAACGGACGAATCGAGCCGCCCGGCACCGCTGCGGTTGGTGGACCGCTACGGACGACTACGGAGGCGTCGCCGCTTCCGCGCCCAGCGGCGACGTCTCAGGTGTGGCGTCCGGCCATGTCGACCTCGATCGGTGCGATGCATCCGCCGACGGCGGACTGTCGGCCACCGGGGTCCCGGGCGACACCTTCACCCTACGCCCCTCCGGAGCGTTCGCCGTGGCCGCGGGAGATAGGACCGGCGGACCGTCCCGCATCCCTGAGCCACTGTCGACAGCCGGGTCACCGGGCGCTCCGGCGATGGGTCCGAGAAGCACGGGCGCGGGTGCCGCTGGCTCGGGCCGTCCGGCAGGGCGTACGGTAGAAACCGTCACGCGAGCGATCACGATCCGTGATGTGCTCATGATCTTGCCGCTCCAGTCCTCGGCGGTCGTCCCGATCGACGTCCTACGAGCCTTGAGACGGCGGCCATGACTGATCCGGCAACGACACCGACATGGGCTGCCACCGCGCCGATGGTGGGCCGCGATCGGCTCGACGAACTGCTGTCCCGGATAGCCAGCGGTGACCGGACCGCCTTCCGACGCCTGTACGCCTTCATGGCGATGCGGGTCTGGCAGACGGTCACCGCTACACCGCTCGGCCCCGCTGCCGCCGCTGTCACGATGTCGACCTTCGTGGAGGTGTGGCACTCGGCCGGCGCCGCCGCGCACTACGACGCCCGCGACTGGATCGCGGCGGTCAGCACCGGCCGCGCCAACGACCGACTACGCGCCCTCAGGACCAACGGCCACCACAGCGGCCACCCGGCCCGCCTGCACACCACCGCGGATGGCCACGATCGCCCGCCGACGGTCGACGACTACGACGTCCACATCCGCCGCGAACTCACCGACCTGCTCGGCCACGGCCGCGCCACCATCCGGACCAGCCCCGGCGTCTTCATCAGGATCGACGACCTCGGCGACACGCTCGTCACCATCGCCACAGCCGCCGGCGATCCTGGTCGGCCGCCGGTCCCCGGCCGCGCTGCCGGCCTGCGCTCCGCCATCCATGCGACAACGGTGAGGAGACAATAGCCATGCACATCGACAAGGCAGCGATCCTGTCAGAACTGCGTTCCCGCGGGCTGCACGCCAGAGCCGACTGGGTCGATCGCGAACTACCCGACCTCGTCGACACCGGCAAGAACAGCGCACTTCTCCAGATGCTGGGCGTCGACCCTGCCACCATCCCCCCGGTGGGTGCTGCCCAACGCCCAGGCTGAGGCGCACCGGGCGGGCGTCGAACAGGACGAGTGCCGGTGCCCGGCGACCTGCTGCCGGCACTCCGCTGCACCGCGGTACCCTGCCTTCCCGGGCGCATCACGCCATCTGCGCAAACCGACCGGTCCACGTTCGGTGGTGGCTTCACCGGTGGCGCCCACCGCGGCCGTGCGCGGCGTCACCGCACGGGCCGAACGGCAACCGACCGACGTATCGCCCGCCGCGCCAAGCCCCCGATTCAGCGCTGCCGGGCTTCGCCCCTTGTGCCGCCGACGTCCGGGTGCTACACCGTAGTTAGCACTCGCCGCTTGTGAGTGCTAACCGAATGGGATGGGACCCACGCACACGTGGGCTGAGGTCATCGCAGGTCGGTCCGCGCAGTGCCGTACCTCGGCACGACGATGTAGAGGACGACGCAGATGGCCACGTTGGTCGTATTCGGTGAACAGGCCCGTCGCGGCCTGGAGCGGGGCATGAACGTCCTCGCCGACACGGTGAAGGTGACGCTGGGCCCGAAGGGCCGCAACGTCGTCCTCGACAAGAAGTGGGGCCCGCCCACGATCACCAACGACGGTGTGAGCATCGCCAAGGAGATCGAGCTGGACGACCCGTACGAGAAGCTCGGCGCCGAACTCGTCAAGGAAGTCGCGAAGAAGACCGACGACGTGGCCGGCGACGGCACGACGACGGCCACCGTCCTGGCGCAGGCGCTCGTGCACGAAGGCCTGCGCAACGTCGCCGCGGGGGCGAACCCGATCGCGCTCAAACGGGGCATCGAACTGGCCGTGGCCGCGGTCGCCGAGGCGCTGGCCGGCCAGGCGCAGGACGTGGAGACCCGGGAGCAGATCGCCGCCACAGCGACGATCTCCGCCGCCGACCCGACAGTCGGGGAGATCATCGCCGAGGCGATGGACAAGGTCGGCAAGGAAGGCGTCATCACCGTCGAGGAAGGCAACACCTTCGGGCTGGAGCTCGAGCTCACCGAGGGCATGCGGTTCGACAAGGGCTACATGTCCCCGTACCTCGTCAGTGACACCGAGCGGATGGAAGCCGTCCTCGACGATCCCTATCTACTCTTGGTCGACGGCAAGGTCTCCCGCCTGAGTGATCTGCTTCCGGTGCTGGAGAAGGTCATCCAAGCGGGCAAGCCGCTGCTGGTCATCGCCGAGGACATCGACGGCGAGGCGCTGGCCACCCTGATCGTCAACAAGGTGCGTGGCACCTTCCCGTCGGTCGCGGTCAAGGCGCCCGGCTTCGGTGACCGGCGCAAGGCCATGCTGGCCGACATCGCCACCCTGACCGGTGGCCAGGTCGTCAGCGAGACGGTCGGCCTCAGGCTGGACAGCATCGGCCTGGACATGCTGGGCCGCGCCCGCACGGTCGTCGTCACCAAGGACGACACCACGATCGTCGACGGTGCCGGCGACCACGAGCAGATCGCCGGCCGGGTCGCCCAGATCCGTACCGAGATCGACAACAGCGACTCCGACTACGACCGGGAGAAGCTGCAGGAGCGGCTGGCCAAGCTGGCCGGCGGAATTGCGGTGATCAAGGTCGGCGCGGCGACCGAGGTCGAGCTCAAGGAGCGCAAGCACCGTGTCGAGGACGCCGTCCGCAACGCCAAAGCCGCCATCGAGGAAGGCATCGTTCCGGGCGGCGGGGTGGCCCTGGCCAACGCCGCCGGCACCGCGTTCGACAAGCTCGACCTGACCGGCGACGAGGCCACCGGCGCGAACATCGTGCGGGCCGCGCTCCTCGCGCCGCTTCGGCAGATCGCAGCAAACGCCGGCCTCGAGGGTGGAGTCGTGGCCGAGACCGTCAGCTCGCTGCCCGCCGGCCACGGCCTCGACGCCGAAACCGGCGAGTACGTCGACATGATCAAGACGGGCATCGTCGAACCGGCCAAGGTCACCCGCTCCGCGCTACAGAACGCCGCGTCGATCGCCGCGCTGTTCCTGACCACCGAGGTGCTCGTCGCCGACAAGCCGGCGTAGCCACTCGCCACATAGCATCCGCACGTCGTACGGGAAGGGTCGCGATGTCCAACAAGTCCCCACAGAAGAGCAGCGCGAAGAAGCCGGGCAAGACCTTGAAGGAGAAGCGAACGGCAAAAAAGAGCAAGCGCGAGGCCAAGCCGTCGCAGATACCGCCGACCGGCCGCTGAGGAGCATTCATAGCCTGAGGACGCAATGGCCACCGGGTTCGAACAGTAGCCCCACCGGCGGAGTGCCAGACGACGCAGGCCCAGCGAGGCAATCGTCTGCCTGCTCGTCGGCCTGACGCTGACCGCGCTTGACCGGATCTGCACGCTGCGCGACGACATACCCGGGCCCGCGTTTACGCTGACCTCGACTTCTCACGCGTCGCTACTCATGATCATCCACCGGCCGGTTCCCCTCACATGCCCACTCAGCGCGATCAGGGTCGGCGACGGCACGTTCGGACTCCGCGTCCACGCGGTGCGTGTCGGCGCACTCCCGGTGCGCTTTGACGTCGCCCCAGCCGAGATCGGCCAACCGATCGTGCAACCGCGCGGCGCGATCGTGTCCAGCGACGATCCGGCTTCGTGCTTCGGTCGCCCTGAGCTGTTCCCGCTGCACGTTGCGGTACGAACGATTCTCGAGCTGTCGCCGTTCGGCGTCGGACTCGTCGATGCCCATGTGTATCACCCTTCGCCTAGAACGCTTCGGTACGGGAGTCGCTGTACGGGCGACCCGTGCGCCGACCAAGGTGCCCGAAGTTCACCGTGCCGGGGCACCGTCGAGGTCCGTATCGCCGCCTCGTGCATCCAGCCGGCCATCGTCGGTGGTGGGTAGCGGGCCGTGCAGCCGCAGTACCAATTCCTTCTCTCGGCCGACCGTCAGAAGATAGAGCAGCCCTGCGGCACGTTCATGCGAGTGCTCACGCGCCCACCACCCTGTCGGGTTCGCCTGCCGTCATCACTGTGTCGCATCACCTGCGCGGTGGCAGACTTCCGGCCGCGCGTTGTTCCGTGCCCCCTCGGGCGGGAGCGCAGCCATCCAGGTGCTCTGCTGGGGAATCAGACCGATCCAACCGGCACGTCGCAGGCCGACCCGGGTACGTACTGAGCAACGTCTCAACCGTACACCTGTCTGAACGGGCGTCACGACCAAGAATAAGCGAGCCATGAGAACAGGGTGCGATCGCAACGATCCGCGCTCCGGCGTACCCGGCGTCACGGTGACCGCGCTGATGCCCGGCCCCACCGACACGAACTTCTTCGACCGCGCCGAGATGGGTGACACCAAGGTCGGCGCCGGCGACAAGGACGACCCGGCCCTGGTCGCCAAGCAGGGCTTCGAAGCGCTGATGAAGGGCGACGACCACATCGTTGCCGGCTCGGTCAAGAACAAGGCCCAAGCCCTCGCCGCCAAGGTCATCCCGGACCCGACCAAGGCCGAACAGCACCGCAAGATGGCCGAACCGGGCTCCGCCGACAACTGACAGAGCCAATCGATCGACGTCGGCATACGCGCCGTAATCGCCCCGCTCGGCCTCACGTGCGGCTGGCGCACCCGTCGAAGGCCGCGGCGAGTACTTCCCCAGGAGTGATCGCGAGCAGCGCGGGGTGCGGCTCGGTCCCGGGCGCGTCGCCCGGGTCGGTGCGCGAGCCGTGCCAGATCGCCCGATGGTACGGGCGGCCGGGCGGCGGCCCCCACAGCGAGGGCGGCACCGGGCCGCACAGCACGACCGACGGGCGCCGGTACCCGGTGGCAAGGTGGGCGACGCCGGTGTCCCCGCTGACCACCAGCCGCGCGGACGCCACCAGGGCACACAGCTCGCCGAGGCCGGTCCGGCCGGCGAGCACCGCCGACGCGGGCAGGCCGGCGGCGCGTGCCACCCGTACGGCCAGGTCCCGCTCCCCCGCCGAGCCGGTCACCACGACCCGGTGGCCGGCGTCGGTGAGCGCCCGGGCGACCTGCGCGTACCGGTCCGGGGGCCAGCGCCGGGTGGCGGACTTGGCGCCGGGGTGCACGATCGTCACCGCGGTGGGCGCGCGTTCCCCCGGTGGCAGGAGGTCCAGGTCGTCGCGGTCGGCCGGGATGCCGTACCAGCGCAGCAGCCGGCACCACCGGTCCACCTCGTGTTCGTCGGTTATCCACTGTGGACCGTCTAGGTGGCCGGCGGCGACGTTGCTGAACGCCAGCACCCGACCCGGCCGGCTGGCCGCGAGGAGCCGGTGCGACTGTGGGCCGCGCCCGTGCAGGTTAACCGCCAGTACCGGCGGCGGCGTGGGCCAGCGGTGGGGCGCCAGGCCATCCACGGGTATCAGCCGGTCGACCGCGCCGGTCAGGGCGGCCAGCGGGGCCAGCCAGGACGGGGCCGCCAAGGCCAGTCGGTGGCGCGGGTACGCCGATCGCAGCGCCCGTAGCGCCGGTACCGTAGTGGCCAGGTCGCCGACGCCGAGCGCGCGCAGCACCAGGATCACGGGTACGACGTCTCCGTCTCGGCGCAGATGACCAGCTCGCGTACCGCGCAGCCGGCCGGCTGGCTGAGTGCGAACCAGATGGCGGCGGCCACGTTGGCCGGGTCGTTGAGGACGGCGTCGGGGCCGGGCTTGTACCGCTCGTCCCGGTCGTCGAAGAACCTGGTCCGCATGCCGCCAGGTACCACCAGCGTCACCCCGACCTGGCCGGCCAGCTCGGCGGCGAGGGACCGGGTGAACCCGACGACGCCGAACTTCGCGGCGCAGTACGCGGTGGCGTCGCCGACCGCCTTCACACCGAGTGTGGAGGCCACCGTTACGACCGTGCCGTGGGTCTGCCGGAGCGCCGGCAGGGCGGCCCGGACCACCGCCGCCGTGGCGAACAGGTCGACGGTGACGATCCGCTCCCAGACGTCGCCCGGTATGTCAGCGAGCGCACCGGGAACGTCCATCCCGGCGGCCGTCACCACGCCGTGCAGCCCACCGGCCTGCGCGACGATCCGCCGGGTGGCGTCCTCGGCGGCCCGGGTGTCGGCCAGGTCGCAGGCCAGCCACGGTATGCCGGCGGCCGGCGGCTGCCGGTCCAGCACGTACGGCCGGCCACCGGCCTTGGCCACCGCGGCGACCACGGCGGCGCCGAGGCCGCTCGACCCGCCGGTCACCAGGACGGCCGGCCCGGCCGCGTCCTGCGGGTACGACGTCGTCATGCTGCTCCCTCCGATTGGCGTACTGCCGCGATCATGCTGGTGGTCGACCGGCCGTCGAGGTAGGGCACGACGACGGTCTGGCCGCCCCAGCTCGACACCAGGGCGGCTTCGGGCAGGTCCGGGCCACCGTCGGCGTAGTCGCCGCCCTTGACCCAGATATCCGGCCGAAGGGCCGCGAGAACGCGTTCCGGGGTGGGCTCGTCGAAGACCACCACGGCATCGACGCAGTCGAGGGCGGCGAGCAGCCGCGCCCGGTCGGCGGCGGCAGTCAGCGGCCGGTCGGGCCCCTTCAGCCGGCGTACGCTGCGGTCGGAGTTGAGGCACACCACGAGACAGTCGCCGAGGCCTCGGGCGGCTTGCAGTGTCGCCACATGGCCGGCGTGCAGCAGGTCGAAGCAGCCGCCGGTGGCGACGACCGTACCGCCGCGCGCCCGGACATCCGCGACCAGCCGGGCGGCGTCGTCGGCGGCCTGCGTCGGAAAAACCGGCGGCGCGGCGAGCACCGCCGTCGCGCCACCCCCGGCGACGTACGCGCTGGCCCGGCCGACGGCGTACTGGACGGCCTCCGACACCACCGCGCCCCCGGCCAGCGCGACAGCCGCCGAGGAGGCGAACCGGTCACCGGCGCCGCAGGTGTCGCCGGCCGCCGGCACCGCCGGTACCACCAGCGGGGTCGGGCCGACCTGGCAGAGGACCGCGCCGCGGCTGCCGAGGGTGACCGCGACGGCGCTGGCGCCCCAGCGCTGCCGGAGGGTACGGCCGTGGCCAGCCACCGCGGCGAGCGACCCACCACCGGTGCCGGCCGCGGTGCCGGCGAACCTCCGCGCCTCCGCCTCGTTCGGCGTGGCCAGCCGGACCCCGGGTATCGGCTCCGGCCCGCGCGGATGCGGGTCCCACACCACCGGCCCGGTGGCCGCTTCGAGGGCGGACCGTACCGGTGGGTACCCGGCAACGCCGCGCCCGTAGTCGCTGACCAGGATCGCCGCGGCGGATCCGAGGATGTCGAGCGTGCCGGCCGGGACCGGCCCCGGCGGCGCCGGGGCGCTGTCGCCGCGGTCGAGGCGCAGCAGCACGTGGCCGTGCGCCCGCAGCCGGATCTTCTCCGGCGTGGCACCGGCCAGCGGCAGCGCGCGGACGGTGACCCCGGCGTCGGCGAACAGTTCGCGCAGCCGGCTGCCGGCGTCGTCGTCGGCGAGCGCGGTGACCAGGACGACGTCGTTGCCGTCGATGGCGGCTAGCACGGCGGCCAGGCCGGCACCGCCGGGCCGGTCGACGGCCGACTGCTGCTCGAGCACCGGAGCGGGGGCGTCGGGACAGACCCGGTGCACGTCGCCGTCGATGTCCCGGTCGAGGATCGTGTCGCCGACGACGACGACCGGCCCGCGGGCGGTCACTGCCTGCTCCCGGCGGCGCCGTTCCCATTGGCAACGGCACTGTTGGTGCGGTGACCGTTGACACCATGGCCGTTGACACCGTGGCCGTCGACGCCGTGGCCGTCGGCACCGTGCCCGTTCGTGTTGGTGACGACGAGTTCCTTCAGGTCCGGCGACGGCGTCAGTCCGAGCACCGTCGGCAGGGTGCGGTCGACGTACTCGCACAGCACGTGCACCGATACGAGGTGCAGCTCCTGCACCACCTGCGGCTCGGCCGACGGGCAGGCGAGGAACTCGTCAGCGGCGTCGGCGAGCGGGTTCGGGGCCGGGCCGGTCAGGGCCCAGGTCCGCATGCCGATCTCGCGGGCGGCGACGACGGCGGCCAACAGGTTCGGGCTGCGGCCGCTGGTGGACACCGTGACCAGGATGTCGCCGGGGCGGCCGTGGCCGCGTACCTGCCGGGCGTAGACGTTCTCGAAGCCGTAGTCGTTGCTGATCGCGGTCACCGCCGACGAGTCCGCGGACAACGCGACCGCCGACAGCGGCGCGCGGTCAGCGCGCAGCTTGCCGACCAGCTCGGCGGCCAGATGCTGGGCCTCGGCGGCACTGCCGCCGTTGCCGGCGGCGAGCAGCCGGCCGCCCCGGCCGAGCGTCCAGGCCAGCTGGCTGCCCCAGTGGGCCAGCCGGTCGGCGACGACCCGGTACGGGATGACGGCGGCGGACAGCGCCGCCAGGTGCCCGTCGAGTGGGGAGAGCCCGCCGTCGCCGTCCATCAGGCCACCGCCTCGGTGATTTCGCGGACCGCGACCGTCTCGTACACCGCGCCGAGCTGCTGGGCGGCGCGCCGCCACGAGTAGCAGGACCGGGCCCGGTCGAGCGCCGCCGCCGCGTACGACATCCGGCGTACCTCGTCGGCCAGCAGCCGACGTAGCGCCGCGCCCAGCGCCCGCGGCTCGCGCGGCGGCACCAGGTCGCCGGTCACCCCGTCCACGACGGTGTCCAGCAGTCCGCCGACGGCCGTGGCCACGACCGGCACCCCGCAGGCCATCGCCTCCAAGGGGGTCAGCCCGAACGGCTCGTACCAGGGGGCCGCGGCGACCACGTCGGCGGACCGGTACCAGGCGGCCATCCGGTCGGACGGCACCGCGCCGACCAGCCGGACCCGGTCGGCCACTCCACGTTCGACGGCCACCGCGCGCAGCGCTGTCGCATGTGGATCGTCGTCGAGCGGCGCGTCCGGTGGTCCGCCGACGATCACACACTCGGCCTCCGGCACGTACGGCAGCGCGCGGATCACGTCGGCGAAGCCTTTGCGCTCGACCAGCCGGCCGACCGACACGATCCGCGGCCGGTCCGGGTCGCGTGGCGCCGCCGGGCCGTGCGGGGCGAACCGGTCGCCGTTGACGCCGGACGGCACCACCACGATCCGCGCCGCGGGTACCCCCAGCCGGACCAGCTCGCGTACCTCGTCCTGGCACTGGGCGACGACGGCGTCGACCGACCGGCCGAGCACCCGCTCGTACCCGATCCGCCGGGCCGGGCTAGTGTCCTTGGTGCCCTGATGGCGGCGCTTGACGGAGCCGAGTGCATGGAATGTCTGCACCACCGGCAGCCCGCGCCGACGGGAAGCGACGAGCGCCGCCAGCCCACTCATCCAGAAATGGGCGTGCACCACGTCGGGTACCCACGGCTCATCGACCCACTGCTCACCCAGCCACTCCCCGAACCGGCCCATGTACGGCAGCAGCGCGTCTTTCGGTACCGGGCCGGCCGGCCCGGCCGGGACATGCACGACGGCGACACCGTCGCGGACCGCCACCAGGCTGGGCCGGTCGACGGCGTCGCGCCGGGTGTACACCCGGACGTCGTGGCCGAGGTCGGCCAGCGCCGCGGACAGCTCGGCGACGTGGGTGTTCTGCCCGCCCGCGTCCACACCGCCGAGGGCAGCCAACGGGCTGGCGTGCTCGGAGATCATCGCGATGCGCATAGCTCGTCCTCCAACAGTCGGTCCCAGTCGGCAAGGAAGCGATCCAGGCTGTAGCGGGCCAAGGCGGCCCGGCGCGCCCGTGCGCCCATCCGGCGAGCCTCGTCCGGCTCGGCGAGCAGCCACCGGGCGGCGTCGACGAGGGTGTCGGCCCGGGTGGACACGACGCCGGCGTCGGGCGGCACCGCCGCCACGGCCTCGGTGGTTGCCAGCGCCAAGACCGGCATCCCGATCGTCATGGCCTCGACCAGGCTCAGCCCGAGGGACGTCCAGCGGCACAGGTGCACGTACGCCCGGCGGCGGGCGACCTCGGCGTGCATCGCGGCCTGCGGCGGATCGTCGTACCCGCACAGCCGCTCCGGTCCGATACCCAGCCGCTCACCAAGACCCGCGACACCCATGCCGAACACGTCCACCGGGGCAACCGCAGCGAACCGTGGCATCAGGTCGGTGCCGGTGACCCGCCACCGGCGTACCGGCTCGTTGGTCACCACGGCCAGCCGGCTCAACTCCCCCGTGTACCGGACGGCCGGCTCGACCACGCCGTGCTCGATCACCGCGGTCCGGGTACCGCCGCAGTCCCAGAACAGCTCGTTGAAGTGCGTGACGTGGACGATCGTCAGGTCGTCACGGTCGGCCATCGGATGGCGGCTGTTCGGCACGTCGCCCTTGGGCGTGTTGTGCTCCACATAGACCGCCGGAACGTGCCGCCCGAGCAGCCCACGGGCCAAGTCCAGCTCCTCCGGCCGTTGGAGCACCACAAGGTCGACGTCCGCAGTGGACAGCTGCGCCGGGCTCACCTCTTCGACGCTGTCGGGCCACCGGTAGGTCCGTGCCCGGCCCCGTCCATAGGGGCCGCGGTCGGGTGTCACCGGTACCAGGTAGCGGTGTTTGCCGTGGACGAACGAGGTCGTCCACGAGCCGTGTACGTGCCAGAGCAGGATGTTCACGCGGCCACCGCCGCATCCGCCGGGACACCGAGCAGCCGCACGGCGCCCACCACCCGGTCCGGCGCGATCCCGGACAGACACGGATGTCCCGGTACCGGGCATTGGGCGGCCCGGGTGTCCCGGCAGACCGCCGCGGCGTCGCCGAGGCGTACCCACGGCACCCGGTACGGCCCCCACTGTCCGAACGGGACAGTCGGGGCGAACAGGCTGACCACCGGTGTAGCGACGGCGGCGGCCAGGTGCGCCGGACCGGTGTTGCCGACGACCACGCAGGCGGCGCCGGCCAGCACCGCGGCCAGCCCGGCGAGCGACGTCTGCCCCCCGAGATCAGTCGCGTCGTCGCCGGCCACCTCGGTGGCGAGGCCCGCCTCGTCCGGGCCGCCGGTGACCACGACCCGGTACCCGGCCGCGGCCAGGGCGGCGACGATCCGGCGACACTGCGCCGGCGGACAGGCCCGTGCCGGTACCGACGTTCCAGGATGGACCACGACGTAGCCGGGCGCGAGGCCGGTCTCCGGCAGCGGGCCGCGCACCCGCAGCGCGCCGTCGTCGCCGGGCGCGAGCCGGAAGCCCGCGGCGGCGGCCAACGACAGCGCCCGCTCCGGCTCCGGGATGCCGCGCGATACCCGATGCCGGACGTCCAGCAGCGAGCCGGGGTAGTCGTCGCTGATCGCGGCGACCCGGCCGACCCCGGCCATCCGGCAGACCAGGGCCAGCGGCAACGCGGACTGATGGTACGACGTGAAGATGACCGCCTCCTCGGCGCCGCTCGCGGCGATCCGGTCGACGTAGCTGTCCACATCGGACCGGCAGGTGGCCCCCGGCTGCGGGTCGATCCAGGGCAGCCGCCACTCGATCAGCTCGTCGACGCCCGGCAGCATCTCGGCCGCTGCCCGCCCGCGCGGGCCGCAGAGCATGACCACCCGGTCGGCGCCGGCCGCCACCGCGCGGATCGCCGGGCCGGTGACGAGCACGTCGCCGGCCGAGTCCGGCCGGGCGACCAGGACGACCCGCCGCCGCGGCCGCCGCGGGCCGCCCGTGGCGAGGGCCTGGCGGTACAGGATCAGGTCGACCGCGTGGCCGAGGTCGGTGGCGACGGCGGGTGCTGCCGCGATCTCCTCCGGCCGGGTGACCGGTGTCGGGACCAGCACGCCGGTGGCGCCGGCCGCTCCGGCTGCCGCCATGTCCCGGCCGATGTCGCCGACCACGACGCAGCGCTGCGGTGTGGTGCCCAGCGCCTCGGCGGCGGCCGTGACCAGGCCCGGCATGGGCTTGCGACAGCCGCACCCGTCGGCGTCGTCGTGTGGGCAGACCTGCCAGGTATCGAACGGCCCGAGCAGGTCCGTGACCCGGGCGTGCACGGCCGCCACGTCGTCCCGGCTGATCATCCCGCGGGCGACCGCCGACTGGTTCGTGACCACACCCAGCCGCAGGCCGGCGGTGCGGAGCCGGTCGAGGGCCGCCCGGGCGCCGGGTACCGGCCGGACGAGCGCCGGGTCGCCGTTGTAGGCGACATCGGCGATGATCGTGCCGTCCCGGTCGAACAGGACCACGTCAAAAGGCCCTGACCTGCGGAAACGAATAGGCTCGGGGTTGACCACGGCGGAGAGGTGCCCGTGCCAGGGGAGGAGTAAACATCATCGTCGAGACGCAAGAACTACCGCTGTCGTTTCCCGACGGGCACGGCATCCCGCCACCGACGCCACCCCCGCCACCAGTGCCCGATCGCGACCGGCGGGATGACGGCGCTCGTCACCAGCATGACCGCGACCTCCCCCGGGGTCTTCGGGCCGGGCCTGATGCGGGCCGCGGCGAACTCCGCCGTACCGGCCAGCCAGGCGCCCGCCGCGGCCGCCGCGACCAGGGCCGGCCCACGGCGCCGGCTGGCTGCCGCCACGGCGCTGGCGGCCACGGCCATCGCACCGGCCGTGGCGACCAGTGCATGCCGCCGCCGGCGTCCGGGCGGAATCTCCACGATGGCGCGCCAGCGCCGCCCGTAGATCCGGCGCAGCAGCGCGTCGTCGGCGTTGCCCCGCTGCGTGCGTACGCTCACCCACGGGCTCTCCGGGCGTACCGGATGGGTCACCTCCCGGGAGCCGCGTCGCAGCTGCCAGCCGGCCGCACGGACCCGGTAGGCCAGCTCGGCGTCCTCCCGGAATGCCCGCGGCAGCCGCTCGTCGAAGCCACCCGCCGCGGCCAGAGCGGCCCGGCGGTACGCCATGTCGGCCGTGATCCAGGCGGCGTCGGCCAGCCCCGCGGTGACCCGCTCCCAGTCGGTCGGGCGCCGGCCGGGCGGCAGCGGCACCCGTACCCGACCCTGGACGCCGCCGGCCTCGGAGCCGGCGGCGGCCAGATCGGCGGCCAGCTGCCGCCACCAGTCAGGACCGGGTATGACGTCATCGTCCAGGAACGCCACCCACTCGTACCGGGCGGCCCGCCAGCCGACGTTGCGTGCGGCGGCCGGCCCGGCCGACCGGCCGGTGAGCACCTTGGCCGGTGGTGTGCCACCGGCTATGCCGGAACCCGGACCGCCCGGCCGGCCGGCGGCGCCGACCAGGGGCGACGCGCGGTCTCGCCGGTCGTCCACCAGCAGGATCTCGACGTCGAGGCCCAGCGGGTGCGGGGCGGCGTCCAGCGCCGCCAGCAGGAGGGCCAGGCTCGGCCGGCCAAGGGTCGGGACGACGACGCTGACCCCGGTCACCGGAAGACCCGGCTCCGGTGCACCGCGAACGGCCCGATCGCGAGCAGGTCGACCGGCGCCGAGCCGAACAGCTCCATCGCCTCGCGCGGGGTGTCGACCATCGGCCTGCCGGCGGTGTTCAGCGACGTGTTGACCACGACCGGCAGGCCGGTACGCTGCTCAAACTCGGCCAACAGTTCGGCGACGAGGGGCTCGGTCTCCCGGTGCACGGTCTGTACCCGGGCGGTGCCGTCGACGTGCACCACCGCCGGGATCCGGTCCCGCCACTCCGGCCGTACCCGGTGCACGAACAGCATGTACGGGCTCGGGTAGACGCCGTCGAAGATCTCCGCGAACCGCTCCGCCCGTACCATCGGCGCGATCGGCCGGAACTGCTCGCGGCCCTTGACGTCGTTCATCCGGGCCGTCGTGTCGCGGTCGCCCGGGTGGGCCAGCAGCGACCGGTGCCCCAGCGCCCGCGGCCCGTACTCCGAGCGGCCCTGGTACCAGGCCACGATCCCGTTGCCGGCGAGCACCTCGGCGGCCTCCACCGCGATCGACGCCGGCCGGGCGTACGGCAGCGCCGCCCGTCTCAGCTCAGCCTCCAGCTTGTCGTCGGACCAGCCCCGGCCGAGGGCGGCGCCGGACATCGGCTCGACCGGCCCGGCGGCACGAGCCAGGTGCAGCGCCGCGCCCAGGGCGGTACCCGAGTCGCCGGCCGCCGGCTGCACCCACACCCGCCGGTACGGGCCTTCGGCGGCGACCCGGGCGTTGGCCACGCAGTTCAGCGCGGTGCCGCCGGCCATGGCCAGGGTCGGCGGGCCGCCGGCCGCCTCGTACGTCCACCTGGCCAGGTCGAGGATCACCTCCTCGAGCCGGGCCTGGACGCTGGCCGCGAGGTCGGCGTGGTCGTCGGTCATCTCGCCGTCCGCCGTACGGGCCTTGGCCAGCGCCGCCCAGTCGATCCGGTCGACCTGGAAGCCGCCGTCGTCGCTGCCGCGGACCAGCTCGCGCAGCAACGGCAGGAAGCGCGGCCGCCCATACGAGGCGAGGGCCATCACCTTGTACTCGTCGCTGGAATGCTGGAATCCCAGATGCCGGGTCAGGTCCTCGTACAACAGCCCGAGCGAGTGCGGCAGCCGCTGCGCGGCGAGCGTCTGCAGCTCGCCGTCGCGGTATACGCCAGCGAGGTGGCTGGCGGTTTCGCCGCGGCCGTCGAGCACGAGTACCGCCGTGTCGCCGTCGGCTACCGCGGTGTCGCCGTCGGCTACCGCGGTGTCGCCGTCGGCTACCGCCGTGTCGCCGTCGGCTACCGCCGTGTCGCCGTCGGCGGGCGGCAGCGCGAGCCCGGCGGAGGCCGCGTGCGCGACGTGGTGGGCCACGAACCGGACCTGTCCGGCGTCCAGGCCGGGCAGCGCCTCGGCGAGGAACTGCGGCGCCCGCCGCGCGTAGTCGATGCGCAGGTAGTCCCACGGGTCGTGCAGGCCCAGGTCGCCGGCGTCGACGCAGAGCATCGGGTCGAACGAGTAGGCCACCACGTCGAGGTCGCCGGGGCGCAGCCCGGCCGTCTCGAGGCACCACGCCGCGGACAGTTCCGGCAGCTCCCAGGCCGCGAACGGCAGCGGCCGTTTGCCGTGCTTGCGGCGGCTGAAGCGTTCCTCTTCGGTGGCGGCGACGACTCGGCCGTCCACGACCAGCGCGGCTGCCGGGTCGTGGAAGACGGCATTGATTCCGAGTACCTTCATGCCGCGCTTTTCTCCCGTTCGCGAGGCGCCAAACCGGCCAGCCAACAAGATCGGCCCCGGCGCGATAACGATGAGTGGCGTTTGAACCGGATCCGGCGGGGGCACTGTTGCGCGCATGTACGAGGCGGAGCAGCTTATCGATGGCATATGGGATAGCGGCGGCGAAGCTCCATATATCAGCGTCACGAGTCCGGTCGACGGCAGCCCGACGAGCCGTGCACCGGTCGCCACGCCGGACGACGTCACCGCCGCGGTGAAGGCGGCGCGGGCCGCGACCTCCGGGTGGGCCCGGACGCTGCCGGCCGACCGCGCCGCCGCCCTGCACCGGGCGGGCGCCGCGGTGGCCGCCGACATCGACCGGCTCGCCACGATCATGAACGCCGAGATGGGCAAGCCGGTCGGCGACGCCCGCGGCTCGATCGAGGCCGGCATCGGCACCCTCCACCAGTACGCCGAACTCGGGCCGGTGCACCGCGGCCGTACCCTCGCCGGGGACCCGGCCGCGATCGACCTGATGGCCTACCAGCCGCGCGGTGTGGTCGCGGCGATCACCCCGTGGAACGACCCGGTCGCGGTGTCCTGCGGGCTACTCGGCGCCGCCCTCGTCACCGGCAACACCGTCGTGTACAAGCCCAGCGAACGCACCCCCGCGACCGGCTGGGCACTCGCCCGGCTACTCGCCCCGTACCTCCCGGACGGGGTGCTGTCGCTGCTGTCCGGCGCCGGCGAGGTAGGCGCCGCACTGGCCACGGCCGACGTCGATGTGGTCGCGCACGTCGGGTCGACCGCCGCCGGACGGTCGATCGCCGCGGCCTGCGCCAGGACCGGCGCGAAGGCGTTGCTGGAGAACGGCGGCAACGACCCGCTCATCGTCGACGCCGGCGTCGACCCGGAGTGGGCCGCGCAGCAGGCCGCGCTCGGCGCGTTCGCGAACTCCGGCCAGATCTGCGTCGCCGTCGAACGCATCTACGTACACCGGGCGGTCGCCGACCCGTTCCTCGCCGCGCTCGTCGCGTCGGCCGGCGAGTGGGCCGACCGGCTCGGGCCGCTGGTCGACCGGCGCCATCGCATACAGGTACACGCCCAGGTCACCGCGGCGGTCGCGGCCGGCGCCCGCGTGCACTGTGGGGCCTCGGTACCTGACGGACCCGGCGCGTACTACCCGCCGACCGTGCTCGCCGACTGCACCGACGACATGGCGGTCGTTGCCGAGGAGACGTTCGGGCCGGTGGCCGCGGCCGTGACGGTGGACAGCTTCGACGAGGCGCTGACGCGGGCGGCGCGGTCCCGCTACGGCCTGGCGGCCACCGTCCTCACCGGATCGATGAGCCACGCCCAGCAGGCGTGGCAAGAACTGCCGGTCGGCACCGTAAAGATCAACGCCGTGTTCGGCGGTGCTCCCGGCGGCGCCGCGCATCCGCGCCGTGCCAGCGGGCAAGGCTTCGGGTACGGGCCGGAGTTACTCGACGAGCTGACCGTGACCAAAGCAGTGCATGCGCAGGCCCCACCCACCGGCTGGTGACCCACCGGCCGGTGGTTCAACGCCCACCCGCAGGGTACCGAGGTGGCGTGATCGATGTGACTGTCGTGATTGCCACCCATAACCGCCGCGACCGGCTGGCCGAGACCCTGTCCCGGCACACCGCGCCGGTCATCCTTGTCGACAACGCCTCCGACGACGGCACCCCCGAATACGTCGAACAGCGCTTCCCGTCGATCAACGTGATCCGGCTGCCGCGCAACGCGGGCGCCGCTGCCCGCAACGTGGGTGTGCAACACGCGCGGACCCCGTTCGTGGCATTCGCGGACGACGACTCATACTGGCGCAGCGGATCACTCGACCACGCCGCCGACATGCTACGCAGCCATCCCCGGACCGGCCTGCTGAGCGCCCGCGTCCTGGTCGGCCCGGCCGCACACCTCGACCCGATATCGGCCGCCATGTCCGACGCACCGCTGGGCGTGCCCGCCGGCTCTCCCGGTCCGGCGGTACTCGGGTTCCTATCCTGCGCCGCAGTGTTCCGCCGGCGCGCCTTCCTGCAAGTCGGCGGCTTCCACCCGGCGCTACACATATACGGCGAGGAGGCCCTGCTCGCGCTCGACCTGGCCGCCGCCGGCTGGAACCTGGCGTACGTGTCGTCGCTGACCGTCCATCACCTACCGCAACCGGGCGGTCGCGACAACCGTGCACGGGTACGCATGGAGAGCCGTAACCGCCTACTCACAGCGCTCCTTCGGCGACCGGTCGGCGTGGTAGCCCGAACCGCGGCGCAAGCCGCCCGCGACCCAGCCGGCCGCCGTGCGCTGCTGGACGTGGGGCGGACGCTGGTGCATCCCCTGGACCGCCGAAGTTGAAGCCATCTACCGCAAAAAGGTCAGCGAATCGGTACATCTCAAACCATCAACCCCACTCATACCCGCAGGAGGCGCAGTATGAAACGACCGTCCCGACGTGGTCGGACAAGCTGGTCGGCGAGGTGGTCCGCCTGCTGTTGGAGGCCTACTACGAACCGACCTTCTCCGACCGGTCCCACGGGTTCCGCCCCGGGCGGGGCTGCCACCCCGCGCTGCGGGAGGTGGCCCACACCTGGACCGGAACCGCCTGGTTCGTTGAGGGAGACCTCGCCGACTGCTTCGGGAGTTTCGATCACGAGGTGATGTTCTCGATCCTGGCCGAGCACCTCCAGGACAACCGGTTTCTCCGGCTGGTGCGCAACATGCTGCAAGCGGGGTACCTGGAAGACTGGGAGTACCACGTCACGCTCAGCGGATGCCCGCAGGGGTCATTATGTTCAGCTGAACATAAACCCCCTAATGACTAGTGCTGGGTTATGCGCAGTGTTGGCTTGTCGGGCCTGGTGAGGGCGTGGCTGGGGGCCGAGCGCTGCGCATAACTTTCTCGCTTGTGGAGGGCTCACAGTTTGGCGAGCCAGTTGAGCAGTCCGGGGTCTTGGTTCCATTCGGGTAGGTCGTCGGTGACGATGTCGGTGTAGGCGGCTTCGAGAGCTCGGCGTTTGGCTTCGGTCGAGGCGCGTGCGTAGATTTCGGTGGTGGACAGGTCGACGTGCCCGAGGATGTCGCGGATGTAGGGCAGCGGGACGCCCGCCTCGTAGAGGTGCATGGCTTTGCTGTGGCGCAGGGTGTGCGGGGTGATGTCGGCGTTGATGAGTGTCGGGTCGGCTGTCGTGGTCTGGTATTTGCGATGATCCAGGCGATCCCGCCGCGGCTGAGTTTGTTGCGGTGCTGGTTGAAGAACACCGGGTGGTCGTCCTGGCCGGGCCTGTTGAGGCGATGTTCGGCGAGGTAGGCGTCCAGGAGCGCTGCGGTGTTGTCGGTGAGCGGAACGTGGCGGGTCTTGCGGCCTTTGCCGGTCAAGGCGACCAGGGCAGGAGGTTCGAGGCGGATGTCGCGGACGGTGAGGTCGGCGAGTTCTTGGACTCTGGCTGCGGTGTCGTAGAGGGTGGCGAGCAGGGTCGCGTCGCGGCGGCCTTGCCGGGTGGATCGGTCGGGCTGAGCGAGCAGGCGGCGGGTCTGCTCGACGGTGAGGTGGTGGACGGCCGGTTGGGGCTGCCTCTTGGCGGGGATGGCGAGGATGTCCTGGCAGCAGGCCAGCCGGGCGGGGTCCTGGGATTGCATCCACCGGGAGAACGAGCCGATCGCGGCCAGGCGCTGGTTGCGGGTCGACACGCTGTTGTGCCTGTTGGTCTCCAGCCAGTTCAGGAACCCGGTGACGGCGGCGGCGTCGATGCGGTCCAGGGTGAGCCGTTCGGGTGGGATGGCTCGGTGTCGCGGAAGTAGACGATCAGCAGTTTGAACGTGTCGCGGTAGGACGCGACCGTGTTGGGTGAGCAGCCGCGCAGCCCGGCCAGATGCGCGGTGAGGAAGCGGCGCAGGAAGACCGCGAAGTCAGTCGCCATGGCCAGATCCGGCGGTGATGGGTGGGACGACGTCGCCGATGACGCGTTGGACCTGGGCGCTGATGTGGGGGTAGGACTCGGCGGTCAGCCGAAGGTAATAGGCGGTGTCGGCGATCGAGGAATGGCCCATGTAGGTTTGCAGGACCGGCAGTAACGCGCCGACGTCCTCGCCGTGGGCGAACCAGTCACGCAGGTTGTTGACCGCAAAGGCATGCCGGAGATCATGGACGCGGGGGCCGTGGCCCCGCCACCGTGGGGAATGCGGGCCTGCCACAGAAATCGGCGGAAGTTCTTGTCGATGTTCCCGAGCGTCAGCGGCTGTCCGGCCCGGCCGGGGAAGAACCAGTCGCCGCCGGAGCGTCCGGCGACCTGGCGTGGTAGTCGGCGAGCCTGGCGTGCAATGACGCGCTGACGGGCAGCTGCCGGTCCTTGCCGCCCTTCGCGTCGCGGATCTGCAACACGCCGGCGTCGAGGTCGACGTCGTCGACCCGCAGCAGGCGGGCTTCGGAGGCGCGCAGGCCGCAGGCGTAGATCGTGCGAAACAGCACCGGCATGACCAGATGCCGCAACGGGACCTGCGCGCAGTACCGGCAGCGGTCGGTCTGGGCGAACAGGGCGCGCCAGTTCCTGGTCGGTGTAGATGTGCGGGACGTAGCGGGCGGGCCTGGGCAGCACGCCGTTGGGCAGGACGTAGGCCGGCACGCCGCGGCGGCCCAGCCACCGGGCCAACTCCCGGACCGGCGCGGCCAGGCCCTGCAGGGTCGCCGGGGTGACTGCCCGCCGCCGCGCGGCCGAAGCCACGCCTCGACCGAGGCCTGGTCGGGCACGGCCAGTGCGGGGAACTCGCTGTGGCAGAACGCGGCGAACCGGGCCAGCACCCGCTCTTCGGCGGCGTACTTGTAGCCGACGGCGCGTTTCTGCTCGACCAGCGACGTGATCGCGTCGGCCATGGTGATGTCGGGGCTCATCGTGGCGCCTGCCGCGCCGGCTCGTCCGGGTCCAGGGCGCACTTGGCCAACAGCCCCAGCGACGACTTCAGGTAGACGCCGGTCGATTGCACCGACTGGTGGCCGAGGATGTCGGCGATCTGCTCGACCGGTGTGCCGTCCTCCATCAACTTGGTGGCCAGGGTGTGCCGCAGTGAATGCATGCCGTGGCGGCGTTTATCGCTGACCGGGACGTGAGCCACCCGGGCGTGCTTGACCAGGATCTGATGCAGATGGTCCTGATCGGAGAACGGGCCGATCGGGGCGAGGTGGCGCAGGAACACCTGCGGGCAGTCACAAACCGGCCGGCCATGGCGAATGTAGTCGATCACCGCCCAGCCGACCTCTTTCAACAACGGCAACTGCACCCGGTGCCCGGTCTTGGCCTGCACCACCAGCAGCCGGTTGCCCGGCCAGTCGAAGTCGGCGAACTCCAGCCGTTTGACGTCGATGCCGCGTAGACCGAGCCGGGTGACCAGCAGAATGATCGCGTAGTCCCGCTTCCCGCACGGATTGCTCCGGTCGATCGCGTCCAGGATCCGGGCCACGTGGCCGGGATCCCACACCGATGGGACCCTGGCCTGCTTGCTGGAGCGCACTGCCGGCACCGCATCCAGCACGGCGGCGTCGAGCAGACCGTCGGCGGCGGCGAACCTGAGGAACGACCGCACCGCGCACAGTTTCTGTTCGACCGTCTTGACCTGGTAGCCGGCCAGCGTGGCGACGAACGCCTCGACCACGCCGGCGTCGCAGCGGGCCAGCCCGCTGCGGGTGCCCACGAACGCGACGAACTCCCCGGCCAACGTCCCATACGTCCGCACGGTCGAGGCGGGGCGCCCAGCCGAGCGAAGCCACGCCTGGAACCGGACGATCGCGTCGGCGCCCGGCCCGTCCAGCTTGCTCACCGACCGGGAGTAACGGCGCAGCACCGCCCCGTGGACCGCGTAATCGCCCAGCATCTGGGCGACCCTGAACAAATAGATATCGTTCGGTTTGGCGTGCCTGCCCGCTCCTTGTCGAAGAAGCCGCACGCGGCGTCGACCCACGCCATCGCCACGTCCAGGGAGAACTCCTCGACGCCGCGGGCGGCGAAGAACCTCTCCAAGCGGCGCCAGCAACCCCGGTACCAGACCATCGTCGAGTCCTTGTAACCCAGACGCCGCAACTCCGCGTCCAGTCCCGACACCAGCGCAGACACAGTCGCCATCGCCGCCGACCTCCGATCATGCGGGGCCGGCACCATGCCGACCCGCGTGATCAGAATCGTGGGCGCGTTATGCGCAGCGCTCGACCCCCAGCCACGCCCTCACCAGGCCCGACAAGCCAGCACTGCGCATAACCCAGCACTGGTCATTAGGGTCATTATGTTCAGCTGAACATAA
>CAWIMS010000006.1:0-1537896 GCA_963837285.1 uncultured Actinomycetota bacterium | reverse complement strand
GGTGGCCGCCGGTTCGTGCTTGGCGTACGCGTCAGGCGTGGCGCTGCGTTGCACCGCCTGGGCGGCCTGGGTCAATGGCATGGTCTGCCAGCCGGGGATGGTCAGCAGCTTCTGGTAGAACTTCGTCGCTGCGTACACCGGATCGTGCAACTGCTGCGGGCTTCCCCAGCCCTGGCTGGGTCGTTGCTGGAACAGGCCGATCGAGTCCCGGTCACCACCGGGCAGGTTGCGTAGGTCTGACTCCTGGATCGCGGTGGCCACCGCGATCACCCAGCCCCGCACAGCCACCCCCAACTGCGCGCCGACCGCGACGATGGTGGCCGCGTTGCCGACCTGCTCAGCGTCGAAGCCATTCACAGCCCCCCAGCCGCCCGAGAGCGCCGGAATGGGTATGGCTCCTGGTGAAGTCCCGGTGGTGCATGCTGCAGCGACACCGCCGACCACGAGCGCGCCGCACATGGCGCACGCGAACACGACGCCGACTGCGGCGGCGATCACGCCGGCGATGACCCTGCTCGTCATCGCGGCCCCCCGGCGCACTCACACATCTGCGACGGGAAGGCGGGGCCGCTACGCGGTTGCAGCTTGGTTACGGTCCAGCCCACGTCGCGACCGATCAGCGTGTCCGCGAGGACTGCGTGCAGGACAGTGTCCGCGACGCTCTCCCGCAGGCCAGAGCCTTGGGCTTGGCTGCGGCTCAAGATAACCAGCGTGGAGCAGTCGCATTCGTGGGCCGGATTTCCGCTGTGGGAGTCGGTACAGTCGCCACCGAACGCGTAGGGCGTACCCAGCTGTGCTAGCGCCCATAGGATTGCGGTAACGACGGCGGGAGGGGTGCTCGGCGGGAGGGCGAACCCGGGGGCAAAGCTACGGAGTCCCCGCTCGACTGTCCGTCTCCGCCGAGTGCGGTGCAGGCATCGAGCCATTGGGTGAAGTCAGCGGGCATCATGCCGGTCACATCGGGACCAATAAGGTTTACGAGCATGAATGCGTCGTCCTCCCATTTTCCGTACGCATCGACGTGGGCGCTGCGCTGCACCTCCTGTGCGGCCACGGTGAGGGGAGCATCCTGCCAGTCGGCCACCTGAATGAGGCGCTTGTAGAACTGGGTGGCGGCGTACGCCGGGTCGAGGTCTGGGCCGGCGTGCCCCAGCCTTGGCTGGTGCGTTGCTGAAACAGGCCGAGACTGTCGGTGTCGTTGGCCGAGCCCAGGTCGCCGAGGTTGTGTAGGCCCGACTCCTGCATCGCGGTCGCGACGGCGATGACCCAGCCGCGGGCCGGTACGTGCATTTGTTGGCCCACGGTCACGATGGTCGCGGCGTTGGTGACTTGCTCACTGGTCCAGGTTCCGACTGTCGGCCACGCCCCGGCGCCGGCCGGTACGGCGCCCGCGCCTGCCGGTCTCGTGGCGGTCGTGGGTGCGGCGCACGCGGCCATGGCGATGCCACCGCCTGCGAAGCCGAGGCCGGCGACGCAGCAGATGATGGGGGCGAGGAGTGCGCCGGCCAGGCCGGCGACGGCTTTCCCGCTCATAGGTATTCCTCCTGGTAGGTGTTGTGTCGCAGGGGCGGTTGCTGGTGTGCTCAGTGCTCGCCCAGCGGGCCTCGGTCAGCTCAGGGCGCCGGTGAGGGTGCTGTGATGGTTGGGGTGGGCCGGGGCCCGTCGGTCAGCGCGAGCGTGCCGGTGGTGGCGTCGGGGTGGGGCTGGATGTCGGTCTCGCTGAGTTGTCCGTCCTGCCCGGCGGCGCGGATGAACTGCAGGGTGCGCAGCGATACGCCGTGGGTTGCTGCGACCTCGGGCGTCGCCCTGTCGAGGTGTTTGGTGGCCTCCCAAATGGCCCGCCATTTGGCTTGGGCGGCGTCGCTGGTGGGGACTCGTCGGGCGGCGTCGCCGGGGACACGACGGCGCTGGTGGCGCCGGACGTTGACGGCGTCGCCGCGGTAGGCATCGTTGGTGTCGGCGGCGGTAGGCGTGTCGGTCTGCGCCTGCGTTGCCGGCTGTGCGTCCGCTGCGGCGGCGGCGTTGACATCGGTGGGTTCGAAGAGGTGGGCGAGCATCTTCGCGGCGGCCAGTAGCGCGACCGCGGACCAGCCGGAGATGGCCCTGGCCACCGCGTTGTCGGGTGCCACGGCGATGTTGGCGGAGATGCTTGAGCCGCCCCGGGTTCGTTGGAGACTCTCAACCTTGCGAAGGTGGGAGTCATGCCAGCGCCGAAGAAGTACCCGGACGAGGTCCGTGAGCGGGCCGTGCGGATGGTGTTCGAGATCCGGCAGGAGACCGGGCAGCAGCAGGGCGCGATCGCCCGGGTCGCGGATCGCTTGGGCGTCAATCGGGAGACGCTGCGTAACTGGGTACGGCAGGCCGAGGTGGACGGCGGTAAGCGGCCTGGAACCACCACTGTCGACGCGCGGCGGCTCGCCGAGTTGGAGCGGGAGAACCGGGAACTGCGGCGGGCCAACGAGATTCTGAAGGCAGCGGCTAGTTTCTTCGCGCGGGAGCTGGACCCGCGGCTGCCGAAGTAGTCGAGTTCATCGACGAGCATCGGGAGACCTTCGGCGGTGTCGAGCCGATCTGCCGCACGCTGCGTGACGCGGGTGTGCGGATCGCGCCGTCGACCTACTACGAGTTCAAGAGCCGGCGGCCTTCGGCGCGGGCGGTCCGGGATGAGGAGCTGATCCCGCTGATCATCAAGATTTACAACGAGAACTACCAGGTCTACGGCGCCCGCAAGATCTGGGAACAGCTGCACCGCCAGGGCCATCAGGTGGCCCGCTGCACGGTGGAACGCCTGATGCGCCGCATCGGCGTACGCGGCGTCAGCCGGGGCCGGGCCCGCCGGCGCACCACCGTGCCGGACCGGGCAGCCGCGGCGACCCGTCCGGACCTGCTGGGCCGGGACTTCACCGCACCGGCGCCCAACCGCCGATGGGTGGCGGACTTCACCTACGTGCCGATCGCCACCGGCACGGTGTACGCCGCGTTCATCGTCGACGTGTTCTCCCGGTTCATCGTCGGGTGGCGACTGGCCGGGCACATGCGCACCGACCTGCCGCTGGACGCGTTGGAGATGGCACTGTGGCAACGCGATGTCCAGGACGGACAGCTCGTGCACCACTCGGATCGCGGCGTTCAGTACCTATCAGTTCGCTACACGGATCGCCTCGCCGAAGCAGGCGCATCGGTTTCTGTTGGCAGTAAAGGAGATTCGTACGACAACGCCCTCGCCGAGACCGTGAACGGCCTGTACAAGGCCGAGCTGGTCGAACGGCACGGACCGTGGCGCAGCCTCGACGAGCTGGAGCTGGCCACCCTGGAATACATCGACTGGTTCAACCACCGGCGGCTTCACTCGGCCTGCGGTCATCGCCCACCGGCCGAGTACGAGGCCATCTACTACGATAAGCACAACCTCCTGATCACCCCGGCCGGAGCGCAATGAACCGAGTCTCCAAGATCACCGGGGCGGTTCAGCTGGCCACGGTGCCGACGGTCAGGACGCTCCATGGCAGCCAGCCACTGAGCCGGCCGGTGCGGCGGTCTGCGAGCAGGACGAGGACACCGATGAGGTCCAGACCGTCGACGGTCAGCGGGAAGGCGTGGGCATCGACTCCGATCTCTCCGGCGCGTTCGGCGAGTAGGAGCATGTGGTGATAGGAGATCCAGCCTGCGAGACCGGCCAGTCCGGAGACGGTGGCCACGGCGATGACACGGGTGGCGTTGTCGGCGAATGTGTGGTGGTGCGTGCGGGGCACGTCGTCCTCCATTGATCAGGCGGTGGGCACACTGCTGCCCTCCGCCCGTCGGCGAAGGTCGGCGGGCGCGCAGGAGCGTGGCGGCGGCGGTATACCGCCACCACTCGGGGTGAGGTGGTCTGGGGTCAGGCGCCGGTCTCGGCGTCTGGGCCTGTCGCGGTGGTGCTCTGGTGGTGGTCGCGGCGGCGTTCACGTGGACGGCGTGAACCGTCGTCGGAGCTGGAGACGTCGTGGTGCGGGTGGTAGACGGCCACACCGTCTCCGGTGTGCTTGGCGCGGTAGAGGGCCAGGTCGGCGCGGGCGATCAGCTGCCGCCAGCTCGCGGCGCCGCTTGCCGTGGTGGCCACGCCGGCGGAGGCGCGTGGCCGCAGCGTGGCCGCGCCGAGCCGTGCGGGTTCGGCGAGCAGGGTGAGCACGGGGCTGATCGCGTCAGCGGGGTCGCCGCCGTGATCGGGTAGCAGGATCAGGAACTCGTCACCGGCGAGCCGGGCGACGAAGCCGTCTGGTGGGACGGCGATGTACAGGCGGGCGGCGACGACGGCGAGCAGGTCGTCTCCGGTGGGATGGCCGAACGTGTCGTTCACGGATTTGAAGTCGTCGAGATCGAGCAGAGCGAACAGGAACGGGCCTGCGGCCAACCGGGTGTTGACCTCGCTGACGGCGGCGCGGCGGTTGGGTAGGCCGGTGAGCGGGTCGTGGGCGGCCTCGGCGCGGGCGGCAGCCAGCTGGCGGACCAGACTGCGTTCGACGGCCGCGCGGACGGCGTAGCCGAGGAGCGCGGCGACCAGCAGCGCCGGCCAGCAGGGGTGGCTGGTGGTCGTACGGTCGTGATGCACTGTTGGTACTCCCTGCTGTGTAGGGAGACCGGGGGTGGGCGAGCCGGGCAAAGGGCGCCCGCCCCCGGGCATCCATGGGGGGGTCAGGCAGCTGCGGCGGCCAGCTCTGCGGGTGCGGTGTTGAGGTCCAGTTCTGAAGGAGCCCGCGTGCGGTGCGGATGACCGTGTCGGCGGTGGCGCGGATCAGGGCCTGGTCGCCATTGGCCCAGGTGCCGATGTAGTCGAAGGACGCCCCGGCGGTGTCCATCCCGGCGGCGGTGGTGAGGATGTAGGCGACCGACTCGGCTTCGACTTCGGCGGTACCGCGGTGTACGTACTGGCCGTCGGTGTCGAGGTGGTGTTACGCGTCGCTTTCGTTGAGGACGTAGGCGTCATTGACGGTGAGGACGGATTGGTTGTGGAAAACCCCGCCGGGCGGGTGCCGGGCGGGGTTGTGGTCACCGTGGTGATGTGGTGCTGCTCAGTCTGACGTGACTTCCGTGATGGCGGTGCGGGTGGAGGTCTCATCGACGATGGTCTTGTTGGTGGCGAACGCGGCGATGAGGGCTTGAAGCGACAGGTTGTTGACGGCTCTGGGGTAGCCGCGGCTGGTCTGGTGGATCAGGGTGGCGGCGTCGTCGGTGAACAGGGTGTCGGAGCGGCCAGCCAGAGTCAGGTGGTGACGGATATAGCTGGTGGTTTCTTCACTGGTCATGGGTGGGAGGGTGTAGCGCAGGGCGATGCGTTGGTCGAGGGCGGCGAGTACACCGAGTTTGATTTTGCGGCGGAGGGTGGGTTGCCCGACGAGCAGGCAGGCGAACGGGGACCGACTATCAAGATCATGGTTGGTGAGCATGCGGATGCCTTCGAGCTGGTCGTGGGCCAGCGTGTGCGCCTCGTCGATGATCAAGATAGGGACCCGGCCGCGTTCGGCGTACTCGACGGCGAGGGCGTCGGTGGCTTGCGGGATGAGGGTGGCGTGGTGGAAGCGGGGCACGCCACCGAGGGCGGTGACGATGGCGTGGTGGATGCCGCGGGCGCCGACGGCGGGGTTGGGCAGGTAGATGATGCTGTGCCGGCTGTTGTCCAGTGTGGACAGTGCAGTGCGGACGGCGACGGTTTTGCCGGCGCCGACTTCGCCGGTGATGACGCCCAGGGCGCGTTGGTCGACGCACCAGGTGATGCGGGCGACGGCTTCGGCGTGGCTGTTGTGGCGGTGCAGCATGCCGGGGGCCAGGTCCCGGCCGAAGGGCATGCGGGCGAAGCCGTAGAAGTTCTGCAGTTTGTCGATCATGGGGTGTCCTTGTCGGGTTGGTGGAGTGCGGTGGTCTGCGAGGCGACGGTCCGGGTCTGGTCGGCGTGGCAGGGGTGCGCGTCGGCGTGGGCGCCCCCGATGCGGGCCAGCAGGTCGGCCTTCGTGGCCAGGTAGGCGGCCCGCTGCGCCGGGGTGGCGCCGCGGGCGCTGCTGAGTTGGCGGGCCCAGGACAGCAGGTCGGCGATCTCGGTCGTGGTGACCGGATCCGATGGGGGCGGGTTGGTCATGCCGTCGGCTCGCTGGTGGGTGCCGGCGTGACGGTGGTGTCCAGCAGCGCGGCGTAGTTGACGGTGGCGGCCAGTTCGGCTTGGTGGACCGCGTCGATCAGCGGCAGGTAGGCAATGCCGCTGGGCGGGGGCGTGGGGTCTGGCGGGGTTTCCGGGCGGGCCTTGGGGTGGGCGTGGCGGCCGATGCGGTGCGGGATGGCCAACCCCATCGGCTTGCCGTGCAGCCGCACCTCGATCGTCGAAAGATCAAACGGGTCGAACACCAACTCCACCCGCCGCCCGACCAGATCGGTTTCGACCTGGTAAACGTTTCCGTGCAGGGACACCGTGGCGGTCTTCTTGACCGTCCGCTGTTCGGACCACAGGAACGCCTCCCGCAACGCCGCCGGGGTGGGCAGCGGGAACGGTCCGCCGGCCTGCCACCGCACGATCGGGGACTGCCCGGTCTCGGAGTGCGGGGTGCGGTGATACACCGTTTCCAGCCAGGCCGTGAACAATCGGTTCAACTCGCCCAGCGAAGCGACGTGGTGGCGGCCGGGCTGGTTGGTGCCGGTGATCTCGACGAGGAACTGGGCCCGCACGGTCTCGAAGAAGCGCTCGATTTTTCCGCGTCCTTCGGGCCGGCCCGGGGTGCTGTGGGTCAGCTTGATGCCCAGCACGGCGCAGGCCCGTAGCAGCCACCGATCGACAAAGGCGCTGCCGTTGTCGACATACACTCCGGCGGGCACGCCCCGGCCGGCCAGGGCCGGACGCAGCGCCGCGGCCAACCGCACGGCGTCTTCGGCGTAGCCGAACCGGTGCCCCATCACCGCCCTGCTCTGGTCATCGATGAACGCGAATAGGTAGGTTTTCCGGCCGGCGACCACCGGGGCGTGGAGTGCGTCTCCGGTCCACAGGTCATTGGGGTGGCCGGCCTCGAACCGGCCGAACACCGACGCGCGGACGGATGCCGGACCGGTCAGCTCCAGCCGGGTGAACAGGCGCAGCACCGTGGACTCCGACGGCGCCCACCCCAGGTTGGTGCGCAGGATCCGTACCACCTGCGCCGCGGTGCGGTCCGGGTTCTCCCGCTTCAGCGCTGCGGCCATGTCCAGCACCTCGACCGGGGTGCGGGCAGTGACCTGCCGCGGCGCGGGCAGCAACGCGTCGAACCCGCCCCGGCGCCAGGCCAGGATCCACCGGTCCAGGTTCTGCCGTGAGACCCGCACCGGCTTACCGAACGGGCCGGGATGCTCCCTGCCGGCCAACTCGCGGACCAGCCGGCCCCGCTGCCTGGTCGACAACCCGGGATCAGCCGCCTCCCGGACCAGCTGGTAGCGGAACAACGCCACCGCCTGGGCGCGTTCGGCACGCATCCGCCATTCGTCATCTGCCGATGTCACTGGCAGCACCACCTCTCCACTCGACAACGAAGATCGACGAGTGTCGAGAGTGGACGATCAGCCCAACCCTGCCCAGGGCGAACTCGTGTTGATCGACCCGGTCGGCCAGCCCGGCGCCAGCAACCGCCCCGCGCAGGCCCCGGCGACCACCTGCCACACCGTCACCCCGGTGACGGCGAACCGGGCCATCACCGCGGCCGCAGCCGCCCGCATCACCGCCACCGCATCCGCCCACACCGACCCCGCCGCCTGCGGCACCACCGGATCAGGCGCCACCGCGCACAACAGGCCGGTGAACCAGCCCCGCACCGCCTCGACCCGGCCCGCGAACCGGCGCAGCCAATCCCGCACCGTCTCCACCGGACGATCCAACAACTGCGCGACCGGCCGGGCACCCAACCCGGCCGCCTTCGCCGCAATCGCCGCCCCCACCACCCCGACCGCGTCGGCCCGCCGCACCAGCACGCCCAACGGCAGCAACACATGCGTCGCCCCGCACCCACGACACCTCGCCCGCCGCGGACGCAGCCGCGACCGGCTCGCCACACCACGGACCACCCGGCTGCGGGCATGCCCCCACCCGGTCAGCACACCCTCGCACCCAGGACAGGCCAACCCGCCCGCCACCAACCGCCGCTCGACCTCAGCCGCGTCCGCGCCTACCGTCAACACCGGTGCCTCCACGCACCACCGCGCGGCCCTCCCGAACCTGGCCAAAGGAACACGGGAGGGCCGCTGCCCGTCCAAACCTCCTCACAGTGATGACGAGCAGCAAGAAGGGCAACCCACCCGGTCGCCCTCCAACACGTCCTCACCGTCAATGACGCCGACCGGCCCCTACCTCCTCAGACAAAGTGACGGCGGACAGGTGGCCGCAGGCGAGGTGCCCCAGTTCGTGGGCGAGAGTCAGCGCGTCCTGGGCCGAGGGTTGGCCGGGCAAGATCGTCACGGTGTGGTCGGCGCGACGGGTGACGCCGAACGCTGGACGGCAGTCGCCGTAGCACACGCGGTACCCGAAGGTGGTGATCCTGGCGGTCAGCGCGTCGCACAGGTCCTCGGGGGTGTAGCCGTCGATGGCGGTGGCGGCGGGGATGTCCGGACCGTCTGTTTGACTGATGTCGAAGACCGCCACGCTCTTGAATCCGAAGACGCCGGTGTGGCCGTCGGCAGCCTCGCCGGGTCCGCCAGCGTCGGTTGTCGGTTCGGTGGTGCCGGTTTCGGCGGTGCGGCGGCGAACCAGCGGGGCGAGAATGTAGATGCCGTGCTCGCCGCGGCGGACCTGCCGCCCGGCCTTGCGCCATGCCCCGTACCCCGCGACGCACGTCGCGTCGGGCCGCTGAAGTCCGATGAGCAGTGTGTTCCCGGTTGAGTACCGGCTGCCCATCCTGGCGGACAGGTTCAGCAGTGCCGTCCATTGCTTGTCCTGGTGCAGCGCGGCGATGCCGTCGTTGATCTGTTGCTGTAGTTGCTGGACTTTGTCGGTGCTGGGCACGCGTTCTCCTGATGCGAGAGGGGCCGCGCCCGGGGTTTGGCGCGGGTTCTCGGGGGAACCAGCACAGAGTTTCTCCCGACCCCTCGGGGCGGGAAGCACACGTGAGGTGTTTCCCCGAGAGTCGGAGTGCGGTGATCGATCGTGGTTTGTGGTGCGGGTACGCCTTGGGCGTGGTGTGGCTACCTGGCTTCGGCGGCTTCGATGAGCGGGAGCAGTCGGTTGGCGAGCTTGCGGTAGGTGGCCTGCTAGGCACGGGCGATGACCGCGATGCCGTGGTATCCGGCGGTGGGCTCGATGTTCATCGTTGCTGGAAGTGCTCGGCCTGATCCTGCGTTCGGGTTGTTCGGCGGCTGCCCCGGCGATGCTCGCGGCTTCACCCCAGTGGTTGTTGGCCAGGTCCGGTGCGTTGTGGAGGGTACGGGCCTCCGCGGCTGACACGGGCAGCATGAGGACGTCAGGTTCGGTCAGCGCGACCGCACCGAGTCAGCCGCGCAGATCGGTCGGCAGGTGCCGGCAGGTAAGGATCATGTCTGGCACCGGCTATTCGTCGAGGAGCCACTCGATGTCGATGGTGGTGTTCGGCATGGTGCCGAACTCGACGGCACCGAGCTGATCAGTTACGTCGATCCCAGGGCACTCGACGGTGACGGTGAGGTCGACGTACTGCCAGCGGCCGGCACGGAAAGCGGCGATATCCTCAGCGTCGTAGCAGTCGAACCCGGCCGGCGTGGCATTGCTGTCGGGGTCGATGTCGACGCGGCAACGCAGGCCACCCCAGTCGATGTAGAGGGTGTCGATCTGTCGACGCCTCAGGGTTCTCCTGGATGTGGCGGGTACCCGGCGGCCAGTGCACGATGGCCGACCATCGACCCGCGCGGGTACGGGTTGGGCGGCACCTTGACGCGCACGACCTGCGCCAGGTGGCGCTGGATTCATTTCTTGCCGTGGCGAGGCTTTCGGTTGGGGCATGGTGCCTTCCGTGAATTTCAGGAATGGAAGGACCAGTCGCCGGGACGCGGGGCACCTACCGGGTATGACGGGGTGTGGTCGTGTTTGAGCACGCTCGCGCTGGAGTGCCGCGGCCGTGCGGCGCCGTCGTCGTCGAGGAGCGCTTCGCACTGCGGATCGGTGCAGCGGCGGGTCGCGCCGTGGAAGATCAAGGCGTAGACCAGACCGCTGCCGGTGCGTACGAACAGGGACAGGTCTCCATCTCGGGTGATGTGTGTGTCGGCGCCGGTGTTCATCGTGAACAGGCCGGCCAGGTTGCGGTGCCAGCTGTGCAACGCGGTCTGGTAGGTCGCTGAGGCTTGGCCGTAGAAGGTCCGTAGCCGGCTCAGGTGCGTCTCGCACGCGGCGATCACGTCGACCGCCTCGCGGCTGAGGGTCAGCCGGTGTGATAGCGGTCGGTAGTCGGGAAGGGGCAGGTCCGGTGTCGGTGCGTCGGGGTCGTGGTAATGCGAGGGCATCAGGTTGATCGCGAGGTCCAGGCCGATCTGAGCGGCGGTCCCCCATGCTTCAGCCCGGCGGGTGGCCGCGGCGAGGATGGCCTGCCATTGACTGGTGGGGATGGCGTAGTCACTGGCCTTGAGCTGGCCTGCCTCCAGCATCTCGTGCAGGCTGTTCCCGGTGTCGGCCAGCAGTGCGGTGTAGAGGGCGCCGAGCGCGGCGTTGCGCAGGTCCGGGGTGTCTTGCGCGTCGCGGATGGCGACGTGGATGGTGTGCAACTCGTCGGGCGTTAACGCACGGCGTTTGGAACCGGTGGGGTTGGTAGTGGTCACGGTGGTCTTTCCTTTCCTTTGCTGGACTCAGCCGTGGCAGGTGATGCCGACCAGGCGACAGCGTGGTTGCAGGGACTCCAGGTGGGCGGTGGCCAACTCGGTGTAGGTGAGCCGGTCCGCGACGGTGCCGGTCGAGGTGGCCAATCGGCCGACGTCACCCGGGGGCCAGCCATTGCCCGTCGAGGGTCAGCAGCGCGTAGCCGAGTACGGCTTGGCGGCTGCGGTAGGTGACGTAGACCTGTTGGCCGGCTTGGTATTCGTCGACGACGCTGGCGTAGCTGTAGAGCGGCCCGCCGAAGCGCGGCGCGGAGCCGGCGTAGAGGTCGTGGCCAATGAGGGCCTGTACCCGTGGTTGGGCGCGGAAGTCGTCGTCGGAGGTCTTCAGCGGGTGTTCGGCGACACTGAAGATGCCGATGTCGCGGGCGGTTTCGGGCGCTGACAATTCCGATGTGGCCTCGCGTCGGCCGCGTGTTGGTTTGGGGCGGCACCCTGCCGATGACTCGGTCGCTCATCTGACCCGGATCCACGGATAGCGGCGACATGATCGGCATATATCGCTGATGGCCGATTGGTGGTGTGGTGTTCCGTCCGGTGGGTGTGCCGGTGGCCCGGGTGGCGCCGGGTTCGCTGGTCTCCATGGGCTGGGCCGGGGCCGGTGGGGCTGGGTGGTCAGGTCCAGATGGGTGTCTGGCGTAGTCGGGCCAGGACTTGGGCCAGCAGTTGTCGTCCTGGGGGTAGCCGGAGGGTGACCTGCCCGGCGTGACGGACCAGCCGGGCGGGCACCATCAGCAGCCGGTAACGCAGGGTGCCCAGGTGGGCCCGGCCGCGTCCGTCGCCGGTGTCCAGAGCGGCCAACTCTTGCAGCCAGGCGGACAGGTTCACGGCCAGCAGCGCACCCCACATCCACACCGTGTTCGCTACCCGGGTGCTGGAGGGCAGGTGCCGCAGGGCGGCGCCGTGCTTGGCATCGCGAATGCGATCTTCAATGTCGGTGCGCATCCGATGCCAGGCTTCCACCGTGACCGCTTTGGCCGGGGTGGACACGTCGAGGTTGGTGGCGATAAACGAGTACGCGTACACGTGCGTGACCAGGCCGTCCAGGGCGAGGGCGAGTTGGGTCTTGGGGATGGTGCGCCGGCGGCGGGCACGCGGGTCGGTGGAGATGTCGGCGGCGCGGACCTTGACCCGGCGGACCACGCACGCGGTGCCGGGTGGCCAGCCGGCCGGGGCGTAGTCGCAGACGGCGACCTGGGCGCCTTTCATCCGCTTCGCTTTCCGCCACGCGTTGTCGGGGATGGCCGCGGCGGCGCGCCAGGCGGCCTGGTTGCGGGTAACACCCAACGAGAAGTCGCAGTCGGTCTCGACCGCGGCCCAGGCGATCTGGTTGGCGAAGTAGCCCACATCGCCGCGGACTTTCGGCCGGGCGGTGACCCCGGCCACGCGCAGGGCGGCCACGCTGCGTTCGATCAGCGAGCCCGCGCCCGGACGTGGGTCCTCATCCCCGGCGAGGAGGTCCGCGGCGGTGACCAGGCCGGCCTCCGCCCAGGTGGCCACGTGCGGGCGCCCGGCCCGCGCCCCTTTGTAGCTGTAGGCGATGCCTTCTTTCTTCGACCCGTACACCTCGACGTCGGTGCCGTCCAGGTCGATGGTGGCCCCACCAGCGCGCAGCACCGCCCGCCGGGCCGCCGGCAACACCCCCATCATCCGGCAGGCGATCTCCCCGATGCCTTCCTCGATACCGGCCAACTGCGCCGGGCCGAACCGCTGCGCCAACTCGACCGCGGTGGTCGAGGCCGGCGTCGCCACCGCCGACAATGTCTCGCCCGCCACGTCGGCGCGGCGGCGGTCCAACCCGGTCCAGAACTCCGCGCCGAGCATCTGCGCCTGCGCCACCGCGACCAGGAACTCGCCCGCGGACAGCCCCCGATCCCGCTGCTTGATCCCACCCACCGCATCGTCCAACGCGGCGGCCACGCCCAGCCGGCCGACCAACTCAGCCACCGCCACCACACCCGACGCCGAAGTCAACGACGCGTCCGGTGCGCCGACGCGCACCCGGCCCGCCAAACCAGGTATCTTCTTCACCGAACGGGTGTCCTTCCCGCAGCGACCGATTGGTGTCTCGACAACCCCAATCATCCCTGCTGGCAGGACATCCGTTCGTCTATGCCACGCGGTGTTGTATTCCTATCCGCGGATCCGGGTCTGAACGCCGACGCGAGCAGGGCCGCGGCGCCATCGGCGTCGCGGCCCTGCCGGCCTCTTTGCGCGATCAGCCCGCCAGCATCGGCTCCGGGACCAGCTCCCCGGCGTCGCCCGCGGTCCCGACCGGGTTGGCCGGCTTGCGGATGAACAGGGCCACGAGCACCGCGCCGGCGGCGAGCAGCACGGCGCTCACGGTGAACGCCACGTTGTACCCGTGGATCGCGCCCTGGGCCTGGGCCGCCGGCGAGATCCCGTGGGTGGTCGCGTAGCCCGCCACCGCCGTGGTGAAGATGGTGTTCAACAGCGCGGTGCCGAGCGACCCGCCGACCTGCTGGGTGGTGTTCACCATCGCGCTCGCGACGCCGGCGTCGTGGTCGCCCACGCCGGACAGCGCGGTGCTGGACAGCGGGACGAACATGAGGCCCATGCCGAGGCTCATCGCGATGAACGACGGCAGGATGTGCGTCACGTACGACGAGTGCAGGTCGAGCTGGGTCAGCCAGACCATCGCCGCGGTGGCCAGCACCCCGCCGGCCGTCATCAGCACCCGCGGGCCGAACCGGGGCAGCAACTGCGCCGCGAGGGTCGCCGCGACCACGATCCCACCGGAGAACGGCAGGTAGGCCACGCCCGCACGCAGCGCGCTGTAGCCCAGGGTCAGTTGCAGGTAGTACGTCATGAACAGGAACATGCCCAGCATGCCGGAGCCGATCAGGATCGACACCAGGTAGGACACACCCCGGTTGCGGTCGAGCAGCACCCGCAGCGGCAGCAGCGGGTTGGACGTGCGTGACTCCCACCACACGAACACGGCGAGCAGCACGGCGGCCCAGCCGAGCCAGGCGAGCGTCACCGGCGAGGTCCAGTGGTCCTGCTCGGTCGCGGCCTTCGTGAACCCGTACACCAGGGCGGTGAGGCCGCCGGTGGCCAGAATCGCGCCGGGCACGTCGTAGCGGGTGTTGCCGTGGGCCCGGCTCTCCCGCACCAGTGGCACCGCGGCGGCGAACGCCACCAGGGCGATCGGGATGTTCACCAGCAGGCACCAGCGCCAGCTCAGGTACTGGGTGAGCAGGCCGCCCGAGATCAGCCCGATCGCGGCGCCACCACCGGAGATCGCCCCGAAGACACCGAACGCCCGCGCCCGCTCCCGCGCCTCGGTGAACGTGACCGTGAGCAGCGACAGCGCGGCCGGCGCCAGCAGCGCACCGAACGCGCCCTGGAGGGCACGCGCGGCGAACAGGGTGGCCGCGCCGGTGGCCGCCCCGCCGAGCGCGGACGCCAGGGCGAACCCGATCAGGCCGATCAGGAACGCGCGCTTGCGGCCGAAGTAGTCGGCGACGCGGCCGCCGAACAGCAGCAGGCCACCGAACGTCAGCGTGTAGGCCGTGACGATCCACTGCCGGTCGGCGTCGGAGATGTGCAGCGCGTGCTGGGCCGACGGCAGCGCGATGTTGACCACCGTCGCGTCGAGCACCACCATGAGCTGCGCGAGGGCGATGACGGCGAGCGCGAGCCAGCGCCGGCTGTATGGGGGCGTCGTCGTGTCGCGCCCCCCGGTCACCGCGGTGGATCCCGCGATGCTCTCTTGCGACATTCTTCCTCCAATGGCAGGGGTGAAACGCGCGCAGGGACGCGCGTCACCGCACGACCCACTCAGGGCTCGTGGTCGGCGATCTGGTCTCGGTTGTGTGTGCTATCCGGCCGGTGCCTTCTCCCGGCACAGGACCGGCAGGAGTACATCGTCGACGACGTGTATGACAAAAACGTCGTCGAGCGGGCCCACCGCCCACATCCGCCGGGTCAGCACGAGCGCATGGAGCACCTCGTGTAGCAGGTCAGGGTCGATGCCGGCCGGGACCTCACCGCGCTGCTTCGCGTGGTTGACGATCGTCTCGTGCACGGCGTGCTTCATCCGGTATGTGCACTCGTAGAGGGTCCGGGACAGCTCCGGGTTGTGCGCCGCGGCGCTCAACAGACCCGCCATGACCGCGCCGTCCGGGCTACTCGCACCCCGACACGCACCGGTCATCAACGCGATCAGGTCCCCCCGGAGGGTGCCGGTGTCGGGCGCTTCCGGGGTGGTCCCGAACCGGTGCGTCAGCGCCTCGATGACCAGGTCGGGCTTGTGCGGCCAGGCCCGGTAGATGGTCGCCTTGCTGGCCTTGGCCCGGGCCGCCACGGCGTCCATCGACATCCGGTCGTAGCCGACCTCGCCGAGCAGCTCGAAGACGGCGTCACAGATCGCCTCGTGCCGAGCCGACCTGGTCACTGTCTCCGTCAAGGTCATCCTCCCGCAAATATGGAACGAAACCGTTCCGTACACCCACGCTACTACCGCCCTGGTCAGGTACCAAACGATTTTGTACGGGCAGAGCACCGTGACGCCCGCCACACCGTGCTCCGGCTGGCGGAACGACGGGACCACGCCGCGTCACGCCGCCGTGCAGACTCCGGTGTTGTTTCTTGTTTCTCGCGTGACCGACCCTTCCCCGACGAGAGGATCCGTCGATGTCAGACGCCAGAACCCCACGACTCACCCGCCGCACCGCCCTCGCCGCCGCGATCGGCGCGGGCGCCGCGGTACCGGCATTCCTGGCGGCCACCGCCCACGCCGACGTCGACAGCTCCGGCGTCGAAAGCTCTACAGCCGGCTTCTGGACGACCGTCTCCGGCGAGCAGTGGACGATCCAGCGCGGCAACCAGCGGGCGGTCCTGGTCGAGCTCGGCGGCGGCCTGCTCAGCTACACGGTGAACGGGGTGCCGTTCGTCGAGCCGTACCCGCTCGACCAGCCCATCAAGTCCGCCGGCCGGACCCTGGCGCCGTGGCCGAACCGCCTCCAGGACGGGGCCTACACCTGGGGCGGCGTGGCCCAGCAGGTACCTGTCAACGAGGTGGCTCCGCGCAACAACGCGATCCACGGGCTGTCCCGCTGGCTGCCGTACCGGCGGGTCGGCCAGACCCGGGACGCCATCACGCTGACCGCGCTCATCGCGCCGCAGCAGGGGTACCCGTGGCCGGTGCAACTGACCACCCGGTGGAGCCTCGGCGCGCGCGGGCTGCGGGTCGACCACGCGGCGGTCAACCTCGGGCCGACGCCTGCGCCGTTCGGGCTGGGCGCGCACCCGTACTTCCGGGTCGGCGACGCGCTGATCGACGGCTGTGTCCTGGAAACGCACGTCACCGACCGGCTGCTCGTCGACCCGGTCCGGCTGCTGCCGACCGGGCGGGAACCGGTGGCCGGCACGCAGTACGACTTCGGTACGCCGCACGCGATGGGCGCGATCGAGATGGACACCGCGTTCACCGGGCTGGGGCGAGGCGCTGACGGCCTCGCCCGGACCCGGCTCACCGCGCCCAACAAGCTCGGGCTGGAAATGTGGCAGGACGCCAGCTTCGGCTGGATGCAGCTCTTCACCGGCCTCGGCCCCGGTAACCGCCCTCGCGGCACCCTCGCCATCGAGCCGATGACCTGCCCGCCCAACGCGTTCCACTCCGGCGAGAACGTCATCACGCTCGCCCCGCACGCCCGCTGGACGGGATCCTGGGGCGTGACGACGTTCAGCTGAGCGATCGGTGGTAGGCGCCCGGCGAGGTGCCGGGCGCCGACACCGATCGGTCAGCGAGGAGATGGTCGCGCCATGGCTGTCCGGCACCGGGAGGCTTTCCCGGCCGGGGTGGGAGCCGGCACCTACCCCCGGTGGGGAACGAGGGCCGGTACCCGGTCCGCGTAGTCCCGGTACACGTCGCCGAGTTGCCGGTACAGGTCGCGTTCCTCGAACCGGAGCCCGACGGCGATGTACCCGCTGCCGGCCGCGGCGAAGAGCAGGTGCCCGGCCGTCATCCGCGGTGTCGCCCAGAACGCGATCAGCAGGCCCAGCATCATCGGGTGGCGCACCCACGCGTACAGCCAGCGCTCGCGGAACGGCGGCGACTGGTACGGCCGCGGTCCCCGCCAGCGGGCCTGCCGGATGCCCAGGAAGTCGAGGTGGTCGAGCATGAACGTGGCCGACACGGCGATCAGCCAGCCGAGCGCGTAGACCGTCCAGAGGACGCCGGCCCACGGCTGCCGGTCCACCCGCCAGATCACCGCCGGCACCGGCTGCCACTGCCAGAACAGCAGGCCGAGGACGAGACCCGTGGCGAGCACGTACGTGCTGCGCTCGGCCGACGCGGGAACGATCCGCGCCAGGTGCCGTTTGACCCCGGCGCGGGCCATCACCGAGTGCTGCCCCGCGAAGATCAACAGCAGGCCGGCGTCGACGAGCAGCGCGGACCATGCCGGAAGTCGGACGGGACCGTCGACCGCGGTCGGCGCACCGGCGTCGGCGAGGAAGCCGACCGCCCACAACGCCGCGGCTACGAAGGCGGCATAGGCGAACCCGGCGTAGCCGATGGCGGCGGTACGCGAAATGGTTTGTCGCACGGTCCGATCCTGCCCGGCCGGGCGGTCGGGGTCAGCCGTGGAAATACCGCAGTTTCAGCCCGTCACCGGTCACGACGCGGGACCGGCGGCGGCGAACCAGGCCGCGATCTGTGACCGGGAGCGGAACCCCAGCCGGATCCTGATCCGCTCCACATGCGACTCGGCCGAGCGCTCGGTGATGTGCAGCCGGTCCGCGATCCCGCGGTTGGTCAGGCCCTCGGCGACCAGCGCCGCCACCTCACGCTGGCGCGGGGTCAGCGTGAGGGCGGCGCGCCGGCGCGGCGCGGGCAGGCCGAGGAACCGCCGGGCCGGCCGGACGATCGCGTCCACGTCGCCGATGTACGGGAGGTGCGCCTGACCGGGCAGCGGTGCGAAGCGCGCCCCGGGGATACCGTCCGCCAGCGCCCGCCCCTGCTTCACCGGCGCGGCCCTGTCCCGTTCGCGGTGCAGCACCAGCGTCGGCGCCCGGACCCGGGCCAGGGCGGCCCCGATGTCGATCCGGTAGCTCAGCGCGAGCATGGTACGGGCGGTCACGGCGGGCGCGGACTCCCGCTGGTACCGGGTGAAGGCCGCCCGGGTCGCGGCGTCCGCACCGGGCGCGAATATCTCCGCGAGCACGTCCGAGCCGAGCCCCCAGTGCTCGGCGACCAGGGCGAGCACGTGTTCCTGGATGGCCGGACTGGCGATCTCCCGGCCGTCCACCCAACCGCCGTACAGGACGAGCCGGGCCACCGTCTCCGGGTGTGCCGCCGCCCATTCGACCGCCACGGCGGCGCCCAGTGAGATCCCGAACAGGTCGAACCGGTCCGCGCCGGCCGCTGTGGTGACCGCCTCCAGCGCCGCCAGTTCCACCTCCATCGAGTACGGCTGGCGGAGTGGGCCGGACAGGCCGGTGCCCGGCTTGTCGTAGCGCACCAGTGTCCGGCCCTGGGCGAGCGCCTCGAAGAACCCGCGTTCCACCGGCAACGCCCAGCTGAGTTCCAGGTGGGTGAGCCATCCCGGCACGTACACCAGGAACGGACCGTGACCGGCCAGCGCGTACGCCACCTCGGTGCCGTCGGCGAGGCCCGTGGTGGCGACGCGTTGGTCCATCCGACCATTGTGCTGGTCGGCGACGGCCCTACGGCACTGTGTAGCCGCTCGTGTCGGCGAGGTGGATCCAGGCCGAGCCGTCGAAGTACGCCCGCCATACCACACGTCCGCCCCGGTCGCGGTCAGCCGGGCGCCGCCCGGTTGAGCGCGAACGTTCCGGCCAGGCTGGACGTTGACAGCAGCGTGAAGTCGACGGCAGTTACCCGAGCCGTAGGGTGGCGACGGTACTGAATCAGAGGAGGTCGCCGATGCCAGCTGTCGAGGTACGCACCCGGCCACCGCTGGACTACTACCTGATCGGTTCAGCCGACGGGCTCGTCGTCGAGGAGTTCGTGCTGGCCGACGACCATACGGCGGTCGGGCTGCGGAGCACCGGGTGGACGGCGGTGGACCGGCGCTGGTGGAGTTCGGCGGCGTTCAGCCGGGCCATGCGCGCCGATCCGGCCCTGCGCACGCGCGTCGTCGCCGCCGAACGGGCGGATGCCGAGGTCGCGTACCGCAGGCTCGGCGGCGGCGACCTGCCGGACGAGCCGACCCTGCGCGGCTACTTCCGGGACTACGAGCCGCTGGCCACCTCGGCTCCGCTGCTGCTCGGCACCGGGCCGGTGCCCGCCGGGTACCGGGAAAAGCGCCTCTACCGGGTGCTGTTCGCCGGTGAGCTGACCCCGGAGCGGCTGACCGAGCTGCGCGCCGGGTGGCACATGGAGGCCGCCGGATCGGAGCGGGTGGCCGGCACGGCCCGGCTGCCGGTGGGCGACGACCTCTTCACCTGGGACCTGCGCCGGATCGGTGCGGGCATCGCCTGGTGTCTCGACCTGACCGCGTTTCTGGGCACCGGCGCCGCGCTCGGACCGCTGCTGCGTGAACTGACGGCGATCATGCGCCGGCACGGCATGATCCCGGTGACGGTCGAACGGTTCGCCTGAGGCAGGCTGCCGCCTCTCCCCCTCGCCGAGATCAGGGGGTGGCGCGGATCAGCTCGTCCGGCTCGACGTATGCGTAGCCCTTGCCGTTCTGCTCGATCCGCATGCTCTCGTGGGTACCGGAGGCGTCCATGTACTTCTCGCCGGTGCTCTCCACCCACCATTCGCTGGCCAGGCGCTTGTACGTGGGCATGTCGGCCGCCTTCACGAGTTCCAGCGGACCCTCGGCACCGATCGGGTACGACACCCGGCCCTGGCGCAGGAACCGCGGCCTGGCCGAGTCGAAGTCGATCCGCCTGGCGCGGCCACCCTCGTCGTAGACGACCACGCGCCGGTCGCTGCCGAACACCCAGGCGGTGTCCTTCACGCTCGTGACCGCGTCGGCGCCGGCCGCCTTGACGTCGGCGTCCATCTTGCCCTGCTGCGCCTTCTCCAACTCGACGTGCAGCCGGTCCAGTTCGGCGCCGATCCCCGGGTCCAGATCGTCGACCCGGACGTACACGTACCGCTGCTCGTCACGCGACCACAGGCGTACTCCCCAGCCGTCGCCGTAGTGCTTGAACGCCGGGCCGGCCGGGCACCCGCCGTTGAAGGCGTGCCAGTCCTCCAAAGTGGCCAGTTCCGCGACCGCGCGGTGGATCAGCCGGCGCAGCTCGGAACCGTTGAGCGCGGTCACCACCACAGGAACGGAAGCCCTTCGGCGACCTCGGTCACCAGCCGCACCACCGCCGGCGGCAGGATCGCGCCACCCGCGCAGGCGGCCACGAGCCGTGCCACCTGGTCGGGCTCCAGCCGGCGCAGCGTCACCGGGCTGACGTTGGGCGAGGCCGCCAACCGGCGCAGCGACTCCGGATGCCGCTCGTCACTACGGCTGGAGACGACGGCCAGGATGGGCGCGTCGCCGATCGCCGGCACCAGGTACTCGAGCAGGCCGAGGGTGTCCCGGTCGGCCCAGTGCAGGTCTTCCAGGACGAGCACGCAGCCCCGGTCGCCGGCGAACTGGCGCAGCAACCGCAGTACGCCCTCGCCGAGGACGACCAGCGGATCCACGCCGGTGTCGGCGCGGTCCCCGCCCGCCTCGAACCAGCCGGGCAGCAGTCCCGCCAGCGCCGCGCGGAACGGGCGCAGCTCGTCGGACATGGTCACGGTCGCCTGCCGGAGGTACCCGAACAGCGCCTCGGCCACCGGCCGGAAGGCGCCCCGTCCGGCACCGCGCGCCCGACCAGGACGGCAAGGTCCATGCTGCGCGCCAACCGCACCGCCTCGGCGATCAGCCGGGACTTGCCGACGCCGGCCTCACCGGTGATCAGCAGCATGCCCCCGGACCCGGTGCCGGCCCGGCTCACGGCGTGACGGACCGCCGCCACCTCGGGCTCGCGTCCGATCAGGGCGGTGGCACGCAGCGGTCCCGACGCCAACCCGGCTCGCTTAACTCAGTGGCCGCTACGGAGCTGTCCCAAACACACAGTAGGCAGTCTCGGTGTCGACGACATCCAATGTCCAGAACAGGAGATCGCAATGCACGCCAAGCTGATCGCGGCCGTGGCGACCGCCGGCCTCGTCGCGCTGTACGGCGGACCAGCTGCATCGTCCGGCGGACCGGCCGCGGCCGGTCACGGTGGCGGCTCGACGCTGAATCTGACCACCCGGACCGACCAGTTCGCCTTCGTCGACCAGGGCGCGCCCGGACCGAGTGTGGGCGACCAACTGGTCTTCTCCGACACGGTGTACCGCAACGGGACGGAGTTCGGCACGTCGGTGTCGACCTGTGTCATGGCCAAGGTCACCGCGACGACGGCGACCTGCGCCCAGGTGGTCGCGTTCGCGCTGCCGGACGGACAGCTCACCCTGCAGGGCATCACCGTGGGTCCGAACCGCCCGCCGAAGCCGGGCGAGCAGTTCGGCTTCGCGCTGGCGGTCACCGGCGGTACCGGCGCCTACCGCACCGCTAGCGGCGACGCCGACGGCCTCGACCTCGGCGGTGGCGAGGAGCGGTACACCATCCGGCTTCGCCGCTAGCGACGGCTCAGCTGCTGACGGCTCCCCCGCCGGGCCGGTTGCGTCCCGGCCGGGGACCGTCGGGCGCGCCGGTCAGGTCGGCCCGCGATTCCACGCCGAGCTTCTGGTACGCGTGCTGGAGATGTACCTGGACGGTGCGCACGGTCACGAACAGCGCCTGGGCGATCTCCCGGTTCGTCATGCCGTCCGCGGCCAGCCGGGCGACCCGGCGCCCGCCGGCGGTCAGCGCGTCGACGCCGGTACGCGGGATCCGTCGGGGGCGGCTGCCGGTGGAGATCAGCTCGCTGCGCGCCCGGTCGGCCAGGGGCGCGGCGCCGCAGCGGTGGGCCAGTTCCATGCGCCTTCGGTGCCGGCGCGCAGCAGGTCGAGCTCCCGGTCGCGCTCCAACAGGGCCGGATGCCGGAGTGGTTCGCCGCCACCGTCTCAGGTTACGAGGAGACCGACCCCGGTAAATGCCCGGAGCATCGCTTCGACTACTGTCGGCAACGCGTACCTGGCTGTACGGTATCGCAAGCGGGTGATCGCCATCGGTGATCGCTGTCGGGTGATCTGGATGCTGATCTGCGATGGAGGTGGATTGTGCCGGTCACCGGGTTGCGGGTCGTGCGTCGGGCGTTGGGCCGGCGGCTGACCCGGTTGCGGATCGCGAGTGGGAAGAGTCGCCGCGAGGTGGCCGAGGCCCGGCTGGGCATCTCCGAGCCGACCCTGCACCGCATCGAGACCGGGAAGGTGCCGGTCACCGTCGCGAACGTGCGGGCGCTGTGCTGGCTGTACGGGGCGGACGCCAGCATCACCGACGCGCTGGCGGAGTTGGCGCTGGGCACTTCGCAGGAGGAGTGGTGGGACGCCAACCCGGTGATCCCGGACTGGTTCAAGCTGTACGTGGGGCTGGAGGCGAGCGCCAGCCGGATCTGCTGCTACGAGGGTGAGCTCGTGCCGGGCGAGTGGCAGACCGAGCAGTACGCGCGGGCGGTGTTCGCCGCCGAGCAGCCGCCCGATCCGGAGGCGGCCGACCGGCACGTCAAGCTGCGCCTGCAACGCCAGCAGACGCTGTACAACCGGCGGCCGTCGCCCCAGTTGACGACCGTCCTGGGCGAGGGCGCGGTGACCCGCCCGATCGGCGGCGAGGCGGTCCTCAAGGCGCAGATCGAGCACCTGCGCCAGCTCAGCCAGCGCGACAACGTACAGATCAAGGTGTTGCCGTGGTCGGTGGGCGCGCACGCCGCGATGGCCGGGGCGTTCCGGATCCTCGACTTCGACGATCCCGAGGACCCCGACGTGGTCTACCTGGAGTCCCACGTCGGCGCGCTATACCTGCAGGAGCCGGACGAGGTCGACGAGTACCGGCGGATCTTCGGCCTGATCAGCAAGGATGCGATACCCGTGGAGGAGTACCGATGACGATGGGGTTCGCGACGGAGGGCACCGCCTCGAAGCCGGCGACCGCCGCCCGGATCTACGACTACATCCTCGGCGGCATCCACAATTTCCCGGCCGACCAGGAAGCGGCCCGTGAACTCATCGTGCAGTTCCCGTTTGTACGGGCGGCGTCGCGCGCCAACCGGGCGTTCCTCGGCCGTGCCGTGCGCGAGCTGACGAAGGCCGGCGTCCGGCAGTTCCTCGACATCGGGTCGGGCATTCCGACGGCCGGCAATGTCCACGAGATCGCCCACGAGGTGGCACCGGACGCCCGCGTGGTCTATGTGGACATGGATCCGGTCGCCGTGGCCGAGAGCCTGGAGATCCTGGAGGGCAACGACCGGGCTACCGCGATCCGGGGAGATCTCCGCAACCCGCAGGACATCCTCGGCCATCCCGCCGTGCGCCGGCAGTTGGACCTCGACCAGCCGGTCGCCCTGCTCCTGGTCGCCGTGCTGCATTTCGTACCCGATCCCGCGCAGGCCTACGACGCGGTCGCGCGACTGGTCGGTGCGCTGGCGCCGGGCAGCTTTCTCGTGGTGTCACACGCGGCCGCCGAAACCTACCTTCCGGAAACCGCGCTTCCCGAGGCCGATCATGTGAAGGCCGCCGCGCGCACCGATCAGCTCAAGGTCGCCGACCGGATCTACACGGGGAAGACCGCGACGCCCGGCATGCTGCGGACCCGGGCGCAGACCATGCGGTTCTTCAGCGACGTCGAGCTGCTCGATCCGGGGGTCGTCTGGCTCCAGGAGTGGCGGCCCGACGGTTCGACCGAGCTGGCCGACGACCCGCGGCACAACGGCTCGTGGGCCGGCGTCGGCCGAAAGGGATAACCCGGCTCAACCAGCGAGTAGCTGATCGAACTCGCCCTTTTTGGCCCCGTCCAGGAACGAGTCCCATTCTTCCGTGGTGAACCGGACGGTGCCGGCGTCCGGCTGCTTGCTGTTACGAACCTCGATCAGGCCGGCGTATGCCCGCGCCTGTACGCAGCTCCCACCGTTACCGGTAGATCTGCTGGACATGATCCAGCCGGTGTCGCCGCTCATCAGAACCCCCTGCGGATATCGCGTCTGTGCTGGTCAGGCCGAAGACGCGGCGGGTAACGGCGACCTCGGCGAGCGGTGGCAATCTTTCACGACGAAATTCTGAGGACTCAGCGTAATCGAAACCGGTCCCCGTGCACGATGTCAGGAGAGTAAAACATCGTCGTGAAATCTTGCACGAATTATCGGCGGGCTGCCATGCTGGTCGACGCGACAACACGGTGGTAGGCACTTCCTCCCGGCCAGCCGACCACCGTGCACAGTCGGCCGCAGCCGTGAAAGAAGGGCCATGGACGTCCTCCGCCCTGCTGTCATGATCAGTCCTGCCCTGCGACAGCGTGCCGACTCCCCCGAATCACCTGAGGTCGAACTGATCCGGCTTCAGGAGCAGGTGGCCTGGCTGCGGGCCGAACGCGCGGCGCTGTGGTGGGCGGTGGGCCACGACGACCTGACCGGTCTCGCGAACCGGCGACTCTTCTCCACGCTCGCGCCGTCCCTTGTGCACGGCACCCGGCCGGCCGTCGTGATCATTGTGGACCTCAACGGCTTCAAGCCGATCAACGACACGCTCGGTCACGAAGCGGGCGACCAGGTCCTGCGTACCGTCGCCGACCGGCTCGCCGGGTGCGCTGGTGACGACCTGGTGGCCAGGTTCGGTGGCGACGAGTTCACCGTGATCCTGACCAGCCCTGATCGGGAGCCGGCCGCGGAATGGTGGCGGCCCGCGATCGTGGCGCTGTCGGCGTCGATCGCCGAGCCGATGGCGGTGATCGGCCACACCGTCCACGTGACCGCCTCGATCGGGGTCGCTCCGGCGCACCCCGAGGTGCCGGTCGAGGAGTTGCTACGCCGCGCCGACCTGGCGATGTATCGGGCGAAGTCCACCGGCGGCGGCTACGTCACCTGGGACTGTGACGCTGCCACCGGCATCCGGTCGGCCGTGCGGACCGGGACCAAGGGATCCCGATCCGCACGGATTGTCGAGCTGGCGCTGATTCCCGGCCGGACGACGCGCCGGCCGGTCAAGGACGTCGCGCTCTAGTCCACAGTCCAGGTCAGGCAGAACGGCTTGCCGGCGGGATCGGCGTAGACCCTCCAGTTGGGACCGTCGCCGGGCAGGCGGGTGGCCCCGATGGCGAGCGTCTGCCGCTCCGCCTCCTCGATGTCGTCCACGCGCACGTCGAGGTGGAACTGCTGCGGATAGGCCGGGTCCGGCCAGCGGGGTGCCGTGTAGTCCGCGACCTGCTGGAACAGCACCGGGTGCTCGCCGTCGTTACCGATCATGGCCACGCCGTCAGCCTCATAGGTGACCGGCTTGCCGAGCAGGTCGGCGTAGAACGCGCTCAGCACCTTGGCATCCGGGCAGTCGAGCATGACACCCATCAGCGTGGTCTTCGGGTTGTCGGCGTTGAGGCAGAGATCGAACGGGTGCCCGGCCGGGTCGGCCAGCGTGTGCCACGTCTCGTTGCGGCGCAGCACGCTGGCGCCGAGCTCGACGGCCCGCGCGGTCCTGGCGTCGAGGTCGGGCACCCGCAGGTCGAGGTGCGCCTGCTGCGGATGGGCCTGGTCGGGCCATTGCGGCGGAACGTGGTCCGGCGCGAGCTGGAAGGCGATCCGCCACCCGTCGTCGGTGGTCAGCGTGATCCAATCGTCGTCGGCGTCGGCCTGCGTCCAGCCCGCGAGGTCACGGTAGAACCGCGCGAGCCCGACGATATCGGGCGCGTCCAGGACGACGCTACGCAACGTACCGATCATCAGTGTCTTCTCCCTTGTCGACGAGCCCCCCATGATGGCCGCCCCGTACGACAAGTTCGCCGGTCCTCGCCGATGGAGGGGGCGGCGAGGGAGGGGGCGTTCCAGCGGCATGCCAGCGCCGTTTCAGCGGCGGCGGACAGCATGGCGGAAAAGTCTCCGGTCGCTGGAGGACCATCATGATGTACCGGCGCAGCCTGCTCGGCGTGCTCGTCGCCACCGCCGTCTCGACCGTGGCGACCACCGCGGTCGCCGTCGCGCCCGCGTCCGCCGCGGACACCTCCTACTACACGATGTGTCTCAGCCCGGCGTCGGCGACGGTCCGCGCCGGCGACGCCACGAAGATCAAGATCTCGTTCCGTGCCAACCACCGCCTCGACCACTACCGGGTCGACCTGAGCGTCACCGGCCTGCCCGCCGGGGTCACCGCCAGCTTCTCGCCGCCGCAGCCGCGGCTGTCCGGCACGTCCACGCTGACCCTGACCGCCGCGCCGTCCAGTCAGGCCGGCACGGTCGCGGCGACCGTCACCGCGATAACGCTCAGCAGCGATCCGATCGGTACCTCGACCGGCCTCGATCTCACGGTCGGGTGACGGCGGCCCGCTGACGACACGCCCGACGGGGAATTCCGGGTAGCGGCCGGCAGTTGATCTCAAGCGTCGCAATCGCGAGCGCGAAAGAGGTCTTCATGCCGACCACATCGGCGGCCGGTCGCGCGGCCACGGCCGGCGTCGGCTTCCGGTCCGACCGGGGGCCGGTCCTGGCGGCCGTCATGCTCAGCACCGGCCTGGTTGCCCTGGACTCGACGATCATCGCCACGGCGGTCCCGTCCATCGTCCGTGACCTGGGCGGGTTCTCGCAGTTCCCGTGGCTGTTCTCGATCTACCTGCTCACCCAGGCGGTCACCGTGCCGCTGTACGGCAAGTTCGCCGACTCGCTGGGTCGCCGCCCGGTGCTGTTCTTCGGGATCGCGCTGTTCCTGCTCGGTTCGGTGCTGTGCGGGGTGGCGTGGAGCATGCCGGCGTTGATCGTGGCCCGCGCGGTCCAGGGCGTCGGGGCCGGCGCGGTCCAGCCGATCAGCGTGACCATCGTCGGCGACCTGTACTCGGTCGAGGAGCGGGCCCGGGTCCAGGGCTACCTGGCCAGTGTGTGGGGCATCAGCGCGGTGGTCGGGCCCACCCTCGGCGGGGTGTTCTCCGAGTACCTGTCCTGGCGCTGGATCTTCTTCGTGAACCTTCCGCTCGGCGCGGTGGCGGTGTGGGCGCTGGCCCGACACTTCCAGGAGCGGGTCGCCCGCAGTACCCACCGGATGGACTATGCCGGCGCGGCGGTGCTGACCGGCGGCTTCTCGCTGGTCATCCTCGGCCTGCTGGAAGGCGGGGTGGCCTGGCCGTGGCTGTCGGCCACGAGCCTGGGGATCTTCGCGGTCGGTCTCGCCCTGCTCGCCGTGTTCGTCGCCGTCGAGCGCCGCGCCGCCGAGCCGGTACTGCCGCTGTGGGTGGTCAGCCGGCGTACCCTGGCCGGCGGCAACCTCACCGCACTCATCGTGGGCGCCCTCCTGATCGGGCTCAGCTCGTACCTGCCCGCCTACGCCCAGGGGGTACTCGGCACGAGCGCCGTGGTCGCCGGCTTCGCCCTGGCCGCGCTCACCGTCGGCTGGCCACTGGCCGCCAGCGTCGCCGGTCGGATCTACCTGCGGATCGGATTCCGGGACACCGCCCTCATCGGCACCGTGTTCGTCATCGGCGGCACCGTACTGGCGGCCCTGCTCCGCCAGGACTCCTCGGTACTGGCCGCCGCGACGGCGGCGTTCGTCCTCGGCATCGGGCTCGGCCTCACCGCGAGCCCGACCGTGGTCGCCGTCCAGTCGGTGGTCGGGTGGGACCGCCGGGGCGTGGTCACCGGGGCGAACATGTTCAGCCGCTCGCTCGGCAGCGCCATCGGCGCCGGTGTCTTCGGCGCCATCGCCAACGCCACCCTCGCCCACCGGCTGACCCACCCGCCCGCCACGCTGGCCGGGCGGCTACCCCGCAGCGTGGACACCACCAGTCTCGTCCTCGGTGGACGCCACCCGTCGACCCAGCCGGCCGTCGCCGGGTACATCCGTACCGCGCTGTACCAGGCGACCCACCACGTCTTCCTCGGCCTGGCCGTCCTCGCCGTGCTCCTCGTCGGCGCGCTGCTGCTGATGCCGCGCCGCAGCGAGGAACTTCGGTTCGACTGACCGCCCGGCGGGATCCGTGTCCGTGTCCCGGGATCTGCGGTTCCATCGACGGGGGTCATTCGTATTGAGTGAGGTGATCGGTGGAGTAGATCGATGAGGAGCATAACCATGGGCAGAACCGGTACACGACGACTGGGAAGGTTAGCCGCGGCCGCAGCGGCCGTCGCACTCGTGATAGCCGGCGGTCAGGTGATCGCGGGACAAGCCACGGCAGCGGACACCCCGCGCACCACCATCGCGGTCGACCGCGCACACCCGTTCGGCAGTCTGCCGTCCGACTTCGTCGGTCTGTCGTACGAGATGCGGGAGCTGTCGGCGCTGTGCACCACCGGCGACTGCACCGGCAACTTCGACCCGCACAAGGGCAACCTGATCGCCCTGTACCAGACGCTCGGCCGCAGCAACGTGCGCATCGCGGGCAACCAGCTCGACCGGGACACGCTGTGGGTACCGGCGGGTCAGCAGGTGCCCAACCCGCTGCCGTCCTGGACCGCCGACGTGGTGCGGCCGGCCGACATCCAGCGGCTCGACGGGTTCCTGCGGGCCACCGGCTGGAAGGCCGAGGTCGGCATCAACCTCGCGCACTATGACCCGGCGTTGGCCGCCGACGAGGCGCACAGCCTGCTGTCGATCCTCGGTTCGCGGCTGTCCGGCGCGGAGTGCGGCAACGAGCCCAACCACTACGCCAGCAACGGCTACCGGCCCTCGCCGTACGGCTTCGCCGAGCACAAGGCGGACTGGGAGGCGTGTGCGAGCCTGGTCGGCAGCAACCGGATCGCCGCCCCGGACCTGAGCGGGCCGACCGGCACGGCCACCTGGTTCAGCCAGTTCGCCCAGGCCGAGGCCAGCCGGATCAACATGCTGACCGTGCACAACTACACCGGGGCCACGACCATCACCCAGCTGCTGTCCCCGCGGATCCACGACAAGGAACTGGCCGACGTCGCGCCGCAGCTCGCCGCCGCGCAGTCCGTACACCTGCCGATCCGGCTCGACGAGACCAACTCGGCGGTCGGCGGCGGCATCGCCGGGGTCAGCGACGTGTACGCGTCGGCGCTGTGGGCGTTCGACTACAACATGGTGCTGGCGCAGGCCGGCTTCGGCGGGGTCAACATGCACGGCGGGTTCGGCGTCTGTGGGGCGCCGCTGTTCAACGGCAAGTTCCAGCGGTACACGCCGATCTGCGCGGCCAACGCGGCGGACGCGGCCGCGAAGATCTACACCGTGGCGCCGGAGTACTACGGGCTCTACATGGCGACCCGGATGGGTACCGGACAGTTCCTGCCGGTCACCGTGTCCACCGACCACAACGTCACCGCGTACGCGGTCCGTGGCCGGGACGGGCACCTGCGGATCGCGGTGATCGAGAAGGACGAGACCGCGGGCGGCCCGGTCCCGGTCAGCATCGCGGTCAAGGGCGCGTCCGGCAGTGGCTCGGTCCTGCGCCTGACCGGCTCGTCGCTGGCGAGCGCGGACAGCGTGGCGGTCCAGGGGTCCACCGTGGACCGGAAGGGTCACCTGCGCCCGGGCCGCGCCGACAAGGTACGGGTCAGCCACGGCACCGTGAACCTCACCGTCGCCGCCGGTAGCGCGGCGATCATCACGCTCGACGACTGCGACTGAGCAACGATCGGCACAACTTCCCGGACGTCGTGGCCATGCCACCTCACGGAGGCCACAACGTCCGGGAAGTTGTGCCACGTTGAAGGGTCCGTTCGTCCCCTAGCGAGTACCACCCGCGAGGCGCCAAGCTGTCATGGTGACGGAACGCAGCCGACCAACAACGGTGGGCAACGAATCCGTGCATGGAAGGGGAAGCCATGACGCGGTTTGTGAGTCGTAGGTGGACATTTTGCGCATTACTCACCCTGGTCGGAGCGGTGATCGGTAGCCTGCTGCCGGCTCCGGCCAGTGCGGCGACCCCCACGCCGGTGGCGGGGGGCGCGGTGGTGCGCCGCACCGAGCACGGCACCCCGCACATCCTCGCCGCGGACTACCGCGGCCTCGGGCTCGGCGCCGGGTACGCGTTCGCCGAAGACAACCTTTGCGTCTTCGCCGACGACGTGGTGACCCTGTCCGGCCAGCGGTCCCGCTGGTTCGGCCCGGACGGCACGACGGTCTACGGCGACAACAACCTCGCCAGCGACATCTACCACACCTGGGTCAACCAGTCGCTGGTCGTCGAGCGGCTGCTCGCCAGCCCGGCCCCGATCGGCCCGTCGGCGCAGGCCCGGGACCTGGTCCGCGGGTACGCCGCCGGCTACAACCGGTACCTGGCCGAGCACCCCGTCGCGAACCTGCCCGACCCGGCCTGCCGCGGCGCCCAGTGGGTACGCCCGATCACCGAGCTGGACGTCTGGCGGCGCACGTACCAACTGGCGGAACTGAGCGGCGGCGAGGCGGTCCTCGGCCTGGTGGCGTCGGCTGTGCCACCCGGCGCGGCGGCGGTAGCACCAGCCCTCAAGCCGGCCGACGCGCTCGCCCGGTTGGAGACTCCTGACAAGCTCGGCAGCAACGCGATCGGGATCGGTCGCTCGGCCTCGGTCGGCCACACCGGCCTCGTCCTCGGCAACCCGCATTTCCCCTGGGTCGGCGACCGCCGCTTCTACCAGCAGCAGCTCACCATCCCCGGGGAGATCGACGTCAGCGGCGCCAGCCTGTACGGGCTGCCCGTGGTCAACATCGGGCACACCGACAAGGTGGCGTGGAGCCACACCGTCTCGACCGCGCAGACCTTCACGCTCAGCCAGCTCGTCCTGGCCCCCGGCTACCCGACCAGCTACGTCGTCGACGGGCGGGTGCGGCGGATGGACTCGAGCACGGTGACCGTACTCGCCCGGCAGCCGAACGGTTCCGTCGCGCCGGTGACCCAGACCATCTACCGCACCCCGGACGGCCCGATCGTCGCGATCCCGGGCCTGCTCGACTGGTCGACGACCACCGCGTACGCGCTGCACGACGCCAACGCCGGCAACCTGCGCATCATCGACCAGTGGCTGGCCATGGACCGGTCGCACACCGTCGCCCAACTGCGCAGGGCCCAGGCGAGGTACCAGGGCATCCCGTGGGTGAACACGGTCGCCGCCGATTCCACCGGCACCGCGTACTACGCCGACGTCCAGGTGGTCCCGAACGTCAGTGACGCGCTGCTGGCCCGCTGCGGCACCGGCCCGCCGATCGGCCTGTTCATCCTCGACGGCAGCCGGTCGAACTGCGCGTGGGGCAACGACTCCGACGCCGTCTCCCCCGGCCTGTTCGGCCCGTCCCGGCTGCCCAGCCTCACCCGTACCGACTTCGTCAGCAACATGAACGACAGCCCGTGGCTGGCCAACCCGGCGGCGCCGATCACCGGGTACCCGGCCATCGTCGGCGACATCGGCACGCCGCGCTCCCCGCGTACCCGCATGGGTCTTGACATGATCGCCGACCGCCTGAACGGCAGCGACGGCCTCGGCCCACCCGGCTTCACGCTCCCGACGTTGCAGGCGACCATGCTCGGCAACCGCAACCTGACCGCCGAGGAGGGTCGCGCCGCGGTCGTGGCGATGTGCCAGGCCAACCCGAACCTGCAGGCCAGCGACGGGCAGACCGTGAGCCTGCGCGCGGCGTGCGCCACCATCGCCGCCTGGAACGGGCGGGGCGACATCGACAGCCGGGGCGCGTACCTGTGGCGGGCCTTCATCGAGATCGCCCGCGGGCGGGGCGTCACCATCGAGTCGGTGCCGTTCAACCCGAACAACCCGGTACGCACGCCGAGCGGCGTGGCGGCGAACCAGGCCGACGTGCGGCAGGCGTTCGCGGACGCGGTGCAGGCGTTCGGGGCGTTGGGGGTACCCGTGGACGTGCCGCTCGGTGCCGAACAGCACTACGCCGGCGTGCCGATCCACGGCTGTGACGAGCAGGAGGGCTGCTTCAACGCGATCGCGGTGCCGTCCCCACCGCCCGGTCCCGGTGCGGCGGTCCCCGACGTGAGCTTCGGATCAAGCTTCGTCATGGCCGCCGAGCTGACCGCGTCCGGGCCGCGTACCCGCACGATCCTCATCTACGGCGAGTCCGCCAATGTCACCTCGCCCTTCCACGCCGACCAGGCTCGGCTGTACTCGGCCAAGCAGTGGGTCACCGACCGGTTCACGGAGGCGGAGGTCAGCTCGGATCCACAGTTGACAGTGCGGACGCTGCGACCCTGACACCCGGGACCCTGACATACCCGACCATCCGCCAGGTCTGACCCTTCACCTCGCGGTCCCGGTCCAGGTCCGGAGCGCGCCGGTATCCGGCGCGCTCCGCGACCGACCGGGAGGCGTGGTTGTCGACGTGCGTCCACAGCCGCAGCTCGGTCAGCCCGAAGGTCGGGACCGCCCAGTCGGAGAGGGCGCGCAGGGCGCGGGTGGCCGCCCCGCGCCCCCGCGCGTAGCCGGCCAGCCAGTACGAGACGTCGCCCACCCCGTCCCGGTACGCGAGCGCGATGTTGCCGAGCCGTTCGCCCGTATCCGCATCGGCGATCAGGAACCCGGCCGCACTGTCGGGTGTGGCCAGCAGCGTGGCGATCGCCGACCGCACCACGTCCGCGGTGAGGGTCGGCGACTCCGACGTGAAGCGCTGGATCAGCGGGTCGTGCGCGGCGGTTTCCGCGTACCAGTCCGCGTCGTCGAGGCGCCACCGCCGCAGGACCACGACGTCGTCGCCGAGCCGCTCATCACCGATAGACATAGGACCTATTCCTTTCCGGCCGGTGGATATCGCCTTCTCCTAGGCCGATTCGGCATTGACCCATCCGATCTTCCGGTGATTATGTGGCCGTACTATTCCCGGGAGGTTCAATGATCAGGAAAATAGCGCTGATATCGGCCACCGTGGCGCTGGCGGCGGCGCTCGGTCCGGCCGCGGCCGACGCCCACGACGCTCAGCACACCGGCCACGGCCCGCGCTGGGAGCTGCGCTGGAACCCGAATCCGAAGGTCGACGGCCTGAACGCGTTCGAGGCGTCGGAGGACGACCGGCGCGGCTCCAACCCTGAGCAGTCGCCGCACATCTACCCGGTCCGCGATACCTACCGGTTCGACGCGCACCTCGCCGACCGCGACGGCGCCGACCGGATGCGCAACGAGATGCGCGGCATGCGTACCCACGACGGGCGGCCGCTGGAGATCCGCAAGGACGAGACCTGGCGGCTCACCTACCAGATGTACATCCCGGACACGCTCGACGCCACGACGAGCTTCACCCACATCTGGCAACTGAAGGTGTCCGACGTGGGCACGCCGGTGGCGCAGATGTCGCTGCAGGTCCACGACGGCGTACCGAAGATCGAGGCGCGGTACTGGGACCTGCCCACCAACACGGCGCACCCGTTCGCCTCCGCCGACCTCGAGCCGCTCCAGAACAAGTGGATCTCGGTGACGCTCGAGTTCAAGTCGTCCGACGACGGGTACATGCGGTGGGCGCTCCAGGACGGCCGGCACACGATCGTCGACCAGCGCGTCGACCACGTGGACCTGTGGTTCACCCAGGAGCAGTACAACCGTCCGAAGTGGGGGATCTACCGGAGCATCGCGAGCCCCGGCCTCCAGGACACGTACATGCTGGTCAAAGACCTCAAGGCGTGGCAGTACGGCCCGGCGACGCCGCCGGTGAAGCTGCCGGCGCCCGACCGCACGCCGGGCGCGTACGAGGCAGAGCGGGTCGGCAACATCTTCGAGGGCGCCGCCGAGCCCGGGTACTGCGCGATCTGTTCCGGCGGCAAGAGGGTGCTGCTGACCGGCGGCAACATCTACGACTACATGGTCATGCGGGGCGTCCTGTCCGACAAGACCGCGACGAAACAGATGACCATCCACGCCGTGGCGGACGGCACGCAGACCTTCTTCGTGAGCGTCAACGGGGCCGACGCGTTCCAGGTGCCGATGACCGGCACGAAGGACACCGTGACGACGGCGACGGTACCGGTGTCACTGGTCGCCGGGGTCAACTCGATCCGCTTCTTCAACCTGACCGGCCACACGCCGGAACTGGACAAGATAGTGATCCAGTAACGCCCGATGTCCGACCTCGATCCAGCGGCGGGCGGTTGCCCGGCCGACCGTCCGCCGCCGGCTAGAGTCGCAGCTACCATCCGCACCTTCGACCCGCCCGAGGAGACCCGCGTCCAGGCCGAACGGACGGCCGGGAGGTCACCCCGGTGCCCATTCGATCTGAACGACGCAGTACGCCCTGAGCATCGATACGGCGACCGACGCCAGCGCGACCAACAGTCCGGCGGCGACACCGATGGCGGTCCCTCTGGCCGGCGGCCAGGTGGACCGCCAGACCACGAGCGCCGTGACCGCCATCGCGACCGGCAAGGTGCCCAGGAGGTTCCACCACCACACGTCCCGGTACAGCCAGACCAGCCAAGCCGGATCGGGGATCCGGGCACACGGCTCGCCACCGGTAGGCCTCGGTACCAGAGCAAGCGGCGCGCTAAGAATCCCCACTGCGACGTACCAGCTGACTGTTTGCGCGGTCGCGCCGCGCACCGCTGCCCTACCGCCCATGATCTGGAGTATGCCCTGCGGGGTACGGGCGCCGCGTCGGCAGTGTCAGCAGGTCTGCCATGCCAGGTGGTACGTGGTGCGCACGGCGCCGTCGGTGGAGTCCATCGCCAGCACGCTGGTGGTCGTCGGGTGGGAGGTACCGACGCCGACCTCCAGTTCGGTGTCGATGTCGAGCGCGCGCTGCTTGCCGCACGGCTCGAAGCCGGCCGTCTCGGTATCGGTCACCTGCCAGTCGTCGTCCACCGGCGCGGTGAACGGGTGGTTCACGCTGATGGTGCGGTTGGAGCCCTGGAACGAGTAGTCGGCGCCCATCCGCCCGGTCGCGCCGCGTTCGAGCCGCGCGTAGCCCCGGTAGTCGATGCCGGAGATGGTGTACGTGAACCCCTTCGGCACGCCGACCTTGAGCTTGAGCTTGCAGTCCTTCTGCTGGTCCTTCTTCTTGGCCCCGGCGCCGGCCTGGGCCAGGTACCCGTTGTAGGTGACCGTGAAGGCGGTGTTGTCGGCGGACACCGCGACGGTCGCGGTGCCCGGCCGGCAGCCGGAACCGTTGACCTTGACCACCTCGATGACGACCCGTCCGGTCGGGCGGCCGCCCCGACCGTCCACCGAGGCGGCGGCCGGCACGGTTGCCGCCGCTACGGTTGCCGCACCGGCCAGGAGCCCGCCCAGCGCGACGGCGAGGGTACGGCGGATCATGTCGCGGTCCTCCCCTTTGATCACGAATGCCCGCGTACCGTATCGACGCACCCCGATCCCGTCAACCGCCGGTGCAGAATGGTTCGGGAGGTGATCGACATGGCCGATCCGAAGGGCGTGCCCACAATGCGCCAGGTGGTGCTCGACACCACGGACGCCAGGGCCCTGGCGGAGTTCTACCGCAACCTGCTCGACCTGGTCTACCGGCCGGGTGACGAGCCGCCCGCGCCGGGGGACGTGGACGAGCGCGGCCGGGGCTGGCTCGTGCTGCGTACCCCCGACGGCGTCCCGCAGCTCGCCTTCCAGCAGGTCGATCGGCTGCCGGAGGCGACCTGGCCGGACGGGCCGGTGCCGCAGCAACTGCACCTGGACCTGACCGTGGCGTCGTTCGACGACCTCCAGGAGCAGCACGAACGCGTACTGCGGCTGGGCGGCCGGCTACGCTATGACCGCAGCGACGATCCGGTGGAGCCGCTCCGGGTGTACGCCGACCCGGCCGGCCACCCGTTCTGTATCTTCGTGGCCTGATCTTCGCGGCCTGATCTTCGCGGCCTGATCCGACCGCCGGCTCTCAGCAGGGCTGGCCGTTGACCCGGCACCTCGTGGGCGCGCTGACTCCGATCCCGCGCACCCTGAACTGGAACCGGATCGACCGGTCCGGCGGGATCCGCACGTTCCCGTCGGTCGGCGCGAACGTCACCGTGTTTCCCGACACCTGCGCGACGCGGGCGCCGGTCACCGAGGTGATCTTCGCGCGCCCACCGATCGAGAGGCTGACCCGCCAGCCGGTCGCCGCCGAACCACCGATGTTCGAGACGACGACCTGACTGACATAGCCCGGCGGGAGCAGGCGTCCCGACGTGGAGACGTCGGCGGTCAACTCGGCCGGCGGTGGATCGTCCTCCCCGATCGGATCGACCGGGGTGAAGGGCGGATCGGTCGGGTCGTCGGAGGGCTCATCGGTCGGCTCGACCTGGACCGGTGCCTGCGGCGGGGCCGGCGTATCGGACGGGCTCGCGGTGTCGGGCTGGCCCAGTCCTTCCTCGATGCGCCTCGCCCCGGTACTCGGCACGACCGGTCCCGCGGCGCTGTGCCGCGACGGCGCGCTGGACGGGATCGCCGGATGGCGGGGCGCGCCGATGCCGGACGGCCGGTCAGTGGCGGCGACCAGGCGCACGTAGACCACGCTGACCACGACGAACGCGAGCGCGATGACGACCGCCACGATCCGGGGGGCCCGCTGGCGCGGCCAGGACCAGGCGTTACCGGTGGCTGCCGGTGGCCCGTCGGCGCCGGTCGGCGGCTGCTCCCCGGGTGCCGCCTCCCCGGGCGCAACCGGCGGCTGACCAGACGACTGACCAGCGGGGGTTTCGACCGGCTCCCCCGTCACCGCCGGCCCCAGTGCCATCAGGTCATGTGACACACGCGTCGCCCGCCCTTCGAATCATCGACGCTTTCATATAGATACGCAGGTGAGGGGCGGGATAGTTCAGTACACCCGGTTGATCTACGGCTACCGCGCGCGACTAGGCGGGCAGCGTCCGCACCAGCCAGGCCGCGATGAGCTCGAACAAGCCGGGTGCGCGCCGGGGGCGGCCGGTGGCCGGATCGGCGACGAGAATCCGGTGATCGGCGTCCGGGAAGACGGCGATCTGATGCCGGTCGTGTCCGGATCGAGCAAAAGCGGCACGGTACGCGGCGACGCTGGCCTCGGTGGGCACGTGCACGTCGTTGGCGCCGAAGATGGCCAGCACCGGGCACCGGAGCGCTTCGAGTGCGGGTGCCGGGTCGTAGTCGGCGATCCGGCCGAAGAACGCCAGCTCCTTGACGCTGCTGAGCTCCGCCAGCTCCGCCACCGGGGTGCCGAGCAGGTCGATCTCACCGGCGAGGACGTCGGCGGGATCGTCGCCGGCACGCAGCCGCCCGAGTACCCGCCGGAACAGGGCGAGGGCCTGGTCGATCTCGTCCCGGGTGTACCCGTCGTGGGTTCCCTCGGCCTCGATCTGGTACTCGTCGGACTCGGCGACGGTGACGCCCGGCCCGGAGATGGTGACCACCGCCTTGACCGTGCCGCCGTTGGCCGTGCCGCCGTTGGCCGTGCCGCCGTTGGCCGTGCCGCGGGTGGCGGCCAGCGGCGCGACCCAACCACCCTGGCTGCCGCCGATCAGGGCGATCCGGTCGGCGTCGATCTCGGGCTGGCCGGCGACGGCGGCGACCGCGGCCAGGGTCTCGTCGGCCCGGTCGTGCAGCGTCAGCCGGGTCCAGTCCCCGGTCGACCCGCCGCACCCGGGCTTGTCGTACCCGAACGTCGCGATGCCGGCGGCGGTGAGGCGCGGACCGATGTCTTCCCAGTTGCGGGCGTACTCGCCGGCCGCCGGGCCGGATCCCATCACCATCACCACGGCCGGCACGGGACTGCCGGTATCCGCGGGCAGGAAGAGGTCACCGACCAGCTCGTTTCCGGCATGGGTGAAGCGCAGCTCCCGGCGCGTCGGCGCGAACAACATCAGCGAACTTTACCCACCCAACGCCTCCACCGCCCCCGCGATCAGTGACCGCGCCGCGCCGCCGTACACCGCGATCGCGGCCAGTTCCCCGAATGCCTGCGCGTACATGGCGATCTCACGTGGCTGGGTAACGGTGAGGTGCCCCGACACCAGTTCGACCGCTACCTGTTCGTCATCGAACATCCCTGCGCCTGGCGCAGGCCCGAGCGCTCCATGCGCCGCCACTCGACCCACATGCCTTCCACCGCACGCAGGGAGGCGATGAGGTCGGGTACCTCTTCAGTGATCTTGCAGTGCTCACACCACGCCCGGATATCGTCGGCCGATGGCGGCGCCGCCCCGTGCTCAATTCGAGAAACCTTCGACGGGTGGCGTCCCATCAGCCGGCCGAGCGCCGCGCCGTCAGCTTGGCGTCGAGGCGTATTTCGCGCAGCCGGCCGCCAAGGGCCTGCCGCGCCTCCTGCGCGCTGGATGACGGAGATGACATGGGGGCCGCGTGGTCTCGTCAGCGCGGCCGGTACAGCTCGTGTGGGATGGCGCGCTCCCAGATCGCCTCGTAGGCGGCCGTAAGCCGTTTTGCCAAGGCTGGGTCGTCGCGCCGCTCCTCACAGACCCAGTCGCCCACGCCGTCGAAGTGATTGAACACCACGACGGCGTCGTCAAAGGCCCAGAAGTCGCTTCCAGGCACCAGCAGATCGGCCGCCTGCCGCCTTGGCAACCACCGCACCTGCTCGCCAGCGGCGACGTTGAGCCCCGCAGTCACGTCGTGCTCGAACCCGATGTAGTCGTTGACCGGCTCGGACACGATGCGGGTCCGCCGTACCTGAACGCCCCGTGCCGTCGTCGCGCTGATCAGGTCGAACCAGTCCCGCCAACGATCGGCCGGATTGAAGCGGCGGCCCTCCCGCCATTCACGCCAGCTCTGGTCGTTCGGGGTATAACTGTCGCGCTGCTCCAGATGAACGGCAGACCGCACGGCAGCGCGGAACAGCTCATACGTCGCCGGTTCCGTTGCCAACGCTCACCTCCCGCAGGAACGGCGCCATGCGCCTGGGGACGCGTAGGACGGTTTCGTGATCGGGAATCGGGCCGGTTGCCTTGATAGCGGCCAGGGTATCTTCGTCCGTGATTCGCCAGCCCTGAATCACGATGCTGCCGTCGGCCTCGTCCACCCAGATGGTTGGTGAGCCGCTGTCCGGCGTATTCGGAGTATTCGGTCAAGAGCGCATCTACGAGTACATGGACGGCATTGCCGTGTGACGGCCACGGGACCAGGCCCCCGCGCGGTCAGTCGAACAGCTCGTCGGCGCGGTCGAGCAGCGCCCGCCGTTCGGGTTCGGCATGGACGCGGGCGGCGGCCTGCCGGAACAGGTCGGCGGCGCGGTCGAGGTCGCCGGCGCGTGCGGTGAGGTCGGCCGCGGCGGCGACGGCTAGCGGGTACCCGTCGAGCCCGCCCCCGGCCCGGGCCGGCGCGAGCAGCGCCAGACCCGCCGCCGGGCCGTGCGCGTACCCGTGGGCCACCGCGCGGTTGAGCTCGATCACCGGGGACGGCTGGATCCTGACAAGCTCGTCGTACCAACCGGCGACGGCCGCCCAGTCGGTGGCCTCGACGGACGCGGCGGTGGCGTGGCAGGCGGCGATCCGGGCCTGGAACGCGTACGGGCCGTCCAGCCGGATCCCGGCCAGAATGTCGAGACCTTCCGCGATCGCGGCGTGATCCCAGCGCGACCGGTCCTGCCGGTCGAGGGTGAGCAGGTTGCCTTCGGCGTCGCGCCGGGTGTCCCGCCGGGAGTGCTGCAACAGGAACAGGGCCAGCAGCGCGGACACCTCGGACTGGCCGGGCATGAGCCGCCCGACCAGCCGCACCAGCCGGATCGCCTCGTCGGCGAACGCGGGCTCGCCGTCGGCGTCGTACCCGCGGGTGAACAGCAGATACAGCACCGCGAGGACACCGGGCAGCCGCTCGGTGAGGGCCGGCCCGCTGGGCGCCCGGTACGGGATGCCAGCGGTCGCGATCTTGGTCTTGGCCCTGGTCAGCCGCCGGGTCATGGTCGACTCGCTGACCAGGAAGGCGCGCGCGATGTCGGCGGTCGGCACACCGCCGACGGTACGCAGGGTCAGGGCCACCCGGGCTTCGAGCGGAAGCGCGGGGTGGCAGCACGTGAAGATCAGCCGCAGCCGGTCGTCCACGACCTCCTCCTCCGCTGCCCCGCCCACCGGGGCCGGGCCAGGATCGGTCAGCGCGAGCACGGCCAGCTCGCGCAGCTTGCGGCGCTCGACGTGGGTACGCCGGAGCACGTCGATCGCGCGGTTGCGGGCCACCGTCATCAGCCACCCGCCGGGGTTGGCCGGCACCCCTTCGCCGGGCCAGCGCTCCAGGGCGAGCGCCAGCGCCTCCTGGGCGCAGTCCTCGGCCAGCGTCCAGTCGCCGGTGACGCGGATCAGCGCGGCGACGATCCGCGCGAAGGCGTCCCGGCCGGCGGCGGCAACAGCATCCGCCGCCGGGGTCGCGTCCGGCCCGGACGCGCGGTCAGGCACGCGCTCGGGCACGTGGTCTGGCACGCGGTCAGGCCAGTGGGGCGAACGGGCGCAGTTCGAGCCGCCCGCCGCGCGCCATCGGGTGCGCCCGGGCCACCTCGATCGCCTCGTCCAGGTCGGCACATTCGAGCACGTCGTAGCCCACGATCACCTCCTTGGTCTCGGCGAACGGCCCGTCGGACACGAGTAGCTGGCCGTTGCGGACCCGGACCGTCGTGGCCGCGGACGGGTGCGCGAGCGCGTCACCGTCCAGCCGCCGGCCGCGCGCGTCGTTCTCGGCCACCCATGCCTCGATGTCCGGTACATCGGACTTGTCGGTGTCGGGCTCGGTGTCGGTGCAGACAAGCATCATGTACTTCACAGCTCTACACTCCTCTGTCGTTGTCCCCTGGGTGCTGTCATCAGGATGACGAACGGGGGCGGCGGGACTGGACAATCTTCGAGAAACTCTGTCGTATGAAGCGCTCCCCCGCGGTCAGGGCGCTGCTGGCCAGCGAGGAGCCGGCCGTCCGCTGGAAACTGCGGGTACACGTGCTCGGCGAGGACCCGGCGGCGCCCGCGAACCGTCGCCTCCAGGAGCAGATCCGCAGGTCGCCACGGGTACGGGCGCTGCTCGACGGCGCCGCGATCGAGTCGTACCGCAAGTGGCAGGGCCGGCACTGGGTGCTCCAGACCCTGGCCGACATCGGCTACCCCGCCGGTGACGAGGCGCTCGAACCCCTCGCCGCGTCGGTCCTGAAGACGTGGCTGCATCCGCGGTACTACCGCGAGTACAACCCGGAGGCCGAGCCGAGAGCCGATGCGGTACCGGTGATCGAGGGCAGGTACCGGCGCTGCGGGTCGCAGCACGGCGGTGCCCTGCTCGCGCTGGTCCGGCTCGGTCTCAGTCTCGGCGATGACGGCCCGGGCCGGCTGGTCGAGCGGCTGCTGCACTGGCAGTGGCCGGACGGCGGGTGGAACTGCCACCGCAAACCGGCGGCGGCCTCGTCGTCGGTGTACGAGACGCTGCTGCCGATGCGCGGGCTGGCCGCGCACGGGTTACCGAAGGCGCGGCAGGCCGCCGACCGCGCCGCCGAGGTGCTGCTGACCCGGCGGGTCCTGTACCGGCGCAGCAACGGCCGGCTGATCCGGGCCGACTGGGCCCGGCTGCACTACCCGGTGTACTGGCACTACGACCTGCTCGCCGGGCTCAAGGGGCTGGCCGAGGCCGGCCACCTCACCGATCCGCGCTGCGCCGACGCGCTCGATCTGCTGGAGAGCAGGCGGCTGCCGGACGGAGGCTGGGCCGCCGAGGTGTCCTTCGTCCACGGCGTCGACCGGCGCCGGCAGCACTACGACCTGGTGGACTGGGGCGGCGCCGACCCGCACCGGCGCAACGAGTGGGTCACCGTGGACGCGCTCGCCGTCCTGGCCGCCGCCGGGCGACTGTGACGCTGCCGAAGCCGACGGTCCCGGTACATAGGAAGGCGTATTGACCGATCTCGATGACATTCATAGCGTCGCGGGTATGCGGGCGAAGACGCGCAGGCGATCCTGTCGCTGGGCAACCTGACGATCTCGTCGAGCGCCAGCAGCTCCAACCCGGCCGCCGCGTACCGGATGACCCAGGACCTGCTGAGTTCCCGGTCGCCGCCCGGGTCGGCTGGCCGGCGGCCGACCTGGTCAGCAAGCTCGACGCCGCGATCAGGTACCAGTGGCGGGCCAGCAACCTGACCGTGGCGCAGGGCGGCGGCGGGATCGAGACGTCCGGCACGGTCGAGGCGGTCGACTCGATGCTGATGCAGAGCGTGTCCGGCACGATCCGGCTGTTCGCCGACGCGGACTGGCCGGCCGCGAAGGACGCGTCGTTCACCCGGCTGCGCGCGGTCGGCGCGTTCACGGTGTCCGCCGCGCTCACCGGCGGGACGGTCGGGCCGGTGACGATCACCAGCGACGCCGGCCAGCCGGTCCGGCTCAGGAGCCCGTGGGCGGGTGGCCAGGTGACGGTCACGTCGAACGGCGCGCCGGTCCCGTTCACGGTCGACGGCGGCGTGATCTCGTTCGCCACCACGGCCGGATCGACATACCAGGTCAGCGCCGGACCGTCGACGTCGAACCACAACCGGGTCCCGTTCACATCGACGTGCACTGGATCCAGCCTCCTCGCGCGGGAATGATCGGCGGCATGAGTGGTCCCGGCGTGCGGCTGCCGGTTCGCCGCATCGCGGCGATGGCGGTCGACTGGTTGATTATCAGCTGCTACGCCGCGGCCCTGGTCCCTCTCGGGCTGTTCCTCGTCAACAGCTCGGTCGACCTCTCGCTGGCAGCCTGGAACGCGGTCTCCTTCGTGGTGCTCGTGGTGCCCGCCGCCGGTTGGCTCGCCGGGTGGGAGAGCGGTACCCCGGCGGCCTCCCCCGGCAAGCGCCTGCTGCGGCTGAGGGTCGCGGTACCCGACCGGCCCCGGCCCGGCTGGCCGCGCAGCCTGGCGCGCAACGCCCTCAAGGTCGCCCTACCGTGGGAGTTGGGCCACACGGCGGCGTTCGTGCTGGCCGACACCACGATCGGTCAACCATGGGCGGGCCTGGCCATGGCCTGCGCGGCGGCGGCCTGCCTGCTCGCCCTCTCGTATGTCGCCGCGCTGTTCGTCGGCACCGGCCGCACGCCGTACGACCGGGCCGCCGGAACCCGGGTGACCGGAGTCTGACCAACCCGGAACTGCCACCGGCCGAGCCGGCGCTGGCCAGCTTCAGGACGACATCCGGGCGTACACGAGCCACCGCTCCCGCGGCGACAGGCGCAGCCGGGCCCGGCCGGTCTCGACGCTGCGGACCGCGAGGAGCTGTTCGAGGGTCCGTTCCTGCGCCCGGTCGGCGACCTCGACCAGCAGGCGTTGCGCCTCGGCGCCGTCGGGTTGGCTGTCCGCGAGCACCACGACCAGCTTCGCCCGCCCGCGTACCAGGTTGCCGCGGACCAGCCGGGACTGCGCGTACGCCACCTCGCACTGCTGGGCGTACGGCGCCAGGTTGGCCTGGACCATGGCGAGGAGCCCGGGTGTGTCGATGATGTGGTGGGACACCTCCCAGCGCAACCACACCGGGTACGGCACGCGCCCGGTCGCCGAGGCCCCGGTACGCCGGCTCGACGCCGGGTACACGCAGCGCATCGGCGGGCTCACCGCGAACTTGTAGTCGACGACCACGCTCTCGTCGTCTTTGCTCTGGGTGTCCGCGCACCGGTCGGTCGCGCACCGGTCGACCAGCGTCTTCATGGCGTGGTCCCAGTCGCCGGACCAAGCCGGTGGCGGCGGTCCGGCGTCTTCCACGGCGGGAAGGATCAGATTGATGAACCCGATCTTGCGCATGTTCGAGATCGAGGCGGCCAGCGTGCCGATCCCCCTGGCCCGCAGCGCCTCGGCCACCTGGGTCACCATGCCGATCCGGGCCGGCGCCATGACCGTGACGATCAGCGCGTGTTTGGGGGGCTGCATCGGCGCGTCCGGGAAGAGCCGGTTGCGCTCGTGCCGGTACCGCTCGCGGTCGAACCCGCGGATCGTGAACCAGTCCCCGCGCACCCGGTTGAACCGGCGATCGTCCACCTTGAGCCCCAGGCCGTACTCCTCGGCGAGGCTGGCCAGGCCCATCTCGAAGTCGAGCCGGGCGCTGGACATGTTCGGGTCCACGCCGATCGACATGCGGAAGCACGGGCCCACCGCGTCGCGCAGCCGCTCGTTCGACCCGTCGCCGCGCTCGGACATGTGCAGGTCCTGGAACGGCGCGGCGGGCGTGAGCAGGTGCAGCAGCGGGCCGCCGGCCCGCTCCATCGCCAGCCGGGCCAGCCGCTCGGTGATGAGCGAGGACATCAGGCAGTCCCGGTAGGTCGGTGACCAGTGGGTACTGCCCAGCGTCAGCAGGACGTCGATCTGCCGGGTGGACTCGTTGAGGAAGCCCGGATTGGGCACCGTGAGCCCCGAGTACGAACTGGTGTCCGGACGGCCGGTCGCCTCCGGCTGGCCGATCTGCACCGGGCCGCTGAACGTCGACGTGGCCGACGGCCAGGTGCTGGCGCACAGGGACAGCCCGGCGGCGGAGAACAGCGAGAAGTCGCTCGGCCACGGCTCGGATGGCCCGGTGTCGGCGGCCCGGCCACCCGACCCGTAGATCGGATCCGGGTGCGGCCCGGCCGGCCCGTGCCGGATGGTGAACCGTACCGACGAGGTGTCGGCGCCGGCCGCCTCCGCGGCGATCCGGGCCAGTTCGGACGAGCGGGTCGACGGTACCGGCATGTCACACCTCACCCCGTGCGTCGAAAAGGGCGTCCGGCTCCAGCGTCCGGCGGGGCTTGCGGCCGGCCTCGCGCAGCCAGCGGGGCACCCGGTCGGAGCGCGGCGCCGGGCTTCTGCGCCGGACCCGCCGCGCGTAGAACTCGCACAGGCAGCAGAGCAGGATGGCGACCAGGATCGTGAGCGAGACCTGGAACAGCCGGATCATCGCCCGGTCCGTCTGCAAGGTTCCCACCGCGATCGCGAGCCCGGTGGTCACCGCGACCGAGGCGGCGGCGAGCGAGCGCGGGAAACGGCGTAACTGGCCGAGGACCGTGTTGGTGCTGGGCAGGTCCAGCCGGGCGAGGAGAAGTCCCGGCACGAGCAGCAGTACCGCGACGACCGCGTCCGCCTGGCGGGGCACCGAGTGCGCCGCGATCCGGCCGGAGTACAGCCAGTCCGGTCCGCCGGCGAGCAGGGTGCCGATGCCGAGCACCACCAGGGCGAGGCCGGCGACCATCCGGGTGATGCTCTCGATCAGGGCCGGCGCCTCGTCGGCCAGGGCGAGATAGGCGACCGCGCGTACCGGCTCGGTCGACCGCGGGCTCAGGTCGACGCTGGGCCGGCGCCAGTGCGCGTGCGCCCCGTGCTGGCGCGGATCGTTGTCGGTGGTGACGTCCTGCCCCAGTTCGAGATCCCGCAACCCGGCGGCGATGGCGGCGAGCGGTTCGCCGGCGAGGTCGCTCTTCGCCAGGTGCCGCAGCCCGTCCGCCGCGTAGTGGCCGCTGAACGCCGCCAGTACCGGAACCGAACAGTCGCCCTGCCGGAGCGCGTCGATGACCTCGGCGGCGGTCATCCGGTGCGGCGGGCGGCGGGGACGCCGGGTGCCGTCGGGCCGGTGCCGCTCGGCGATGTACGTATCGTAACTGTCCAGGTTGATCAGTCGCCGGTGGCCCAGCTCGGCGAGCCGGGACGCGATCCCCTGCAACTCCAGTTCGAGCAGCTTGCGATGGTCGCCGAAGGTGTCGCCGCGCCGGGCCAGCGTCTCCAGGTCTTCGATGAGGATCTCGACGAACTCGTCGTCGACGTCGCTGGACAGCATGAACCGCCGGACGCTGATCTCCTCGTTGACCTGGACGGTCAGGTGGTAGGCCCCGGCCGAGCGCGGGATGACCGTCTCGTACTCCACCACGAACTCGCGGTTGACCGGGAGCACGTTCTTGACCAGATGCTGGATCGGCGCGCGCGGGCGGCGCGCCGGGAGCAGCGGGGCGTCCCAGGTGAGAAACCGGCGCGGACGGTCCACGGTGAGCAGCACGATGATCATGTACTGCCGGCTGGCCAACTGGAGCAGGTGCGCGAACGGGACGACCAGGCCGCTGCCGTACTCCTCCGGAAACAGCGTGTCCAGCCCGGCGAGGGCCAGGTCGCGGACCGCGCGCGAATCCCCCGGGCGGTCGGTGTCGGTCGTGGCCGGCGACCGGTCCGGGATCCACGCGTGGTCGACCGGGGTACGCGGCTCGTCGCCGGTCGGCGAGCCCATCGACACCAACTCGGCGATCGCCGTCTCGATCAGCCACCGCGACCGCTGGTGGGTGTGCCGTAGCTTGTGGACGATCGAGCCCTCGGCCGTCACGTCGCGGTGCGCATCGAGCAGCATCGACAGCAGCCGGACCAGCGCGGCCGCGGTGACCCGGCTGGAGTCGCGGTGCGTGAAGCGCGGCACGACCTCGCCGGTGGAATCCTTCACCACCACCGGGGCGAGGTCGCGGCGGCTGTACCGGGAAACCGGCACCCACAGCGACGCGCCCCGACCGCCCGGTGCGGCCTCCGCGGGCACCAGGAGACTGTCCCGTTGTATCCCGGAAATCGTCTCCAGATCGATGTCCACGCTGATCGATCGGGTCATGTGTCCGCGATCCAGCAGGGTCAGGTGCTCGGAGAGGCGAAGGACATGGTCGAGCCGCAGCGACAGGTCCATCAGGGCCAGCCCGAGGGCGGCTTCCCGCTGCGGAAACGTGGGCGGCGCGGTCGGCACCGGCAGCGCCTGGATCAGCGCCCGCAGGTCGCCCAGGGAGGTCGCGGCACCCGGCCGGCCGGCCGGCTCGGCGCTTCTGCCCGTCATGCCTGCCCACCTGCCATGTTCCACAGACCTCACCATGCGTCGCTGCCCCGTCTGCGCTGCCTGGTCCGCACACCATATCCCGCTACCCGGAGACATTGCGCGTTCGTATTAATACACCGGCCGCCGCTGATCAGTTTTCGAGAAGCATCCGTCGCGGTACCCGCATAGCGTCTGTGCAATGGTCGAGCAGGGGATCTTCCGGTCACAGGCCAGCGCGTTCGGCCGGGTCATGGGGCGGCCGGTGCTGCGCCGGATCCTGCCGGCGATGCTGCTGTCCGCGATCGGCGACGGGATGAGCGTGGTCGCCGTGGCGTGGCTCGCGGTACGGATCGCGCCGCCGGACCAGTCCGGGGTATGGACGGCGCTGGCCGTGGCGGCATACACGCTGCCGGCCACGTTCGGCGCGGCGGTGCTCTCCCGGCTGGTCCGCCGCCTGCCCGGTACCGCTCTGGTGACCGTCGACGCCACGCTGCGTGCCGTGGCGCTCGGAACCGTCGCGGCGCTGGCCATCGCGGGCGCGCTGACCCCGGCCGTCTACGTCGTCCTGCTGGCCGGCTCGTCGCTGCTGCACGCCTGGGGCAACGCCGGCGCGTACACGCTGATCGCCGAGTTGGTACCCGACGACGACCGCGTGGTCGGCAACGCGCTGCTGTCCACGTTCAACCAGGCGTCCTACGTGGTGGGCCCGGCGCTGGCCGGCGGCCTGACCGTCTGGGCCGGCCCGGGCTGGGTGATCGCCGCGGACGCGACCAGTTTCGCGGTACTCGCGGCGGTCTGTCACCGGGCGCCCGGTTCCGGTGTGCGGAGTGTCGCCCCGCCGCCGGCCGAGCCCGCGTCAACTGAGGCCGCGTCAACTGAGGCCGCGTCAACTGAGGCCGCGTCAACTGAGGCCGCGTCAACTGAGGCCGCGTCATCCGGCGGCATCCGGGCAATCCTCGGCGACCGGCGGCTGGCCGGCCTGCTCGCCGTCACGTGCGTCTTCTTCTTCCTGTACGGGCCGGTCGAGGTCGCCCTTCCCATCCACGTCGCCCAGGAGATCCACGGCTCGGCCGCGCTCCTCGGCCTGTTCTGGGCCACCTTCGGGGTCGGCGCGATCGTCGGCGGGCTGGGCGCCGGCCTGCTCCGGCACCGTCCCCTGTGGACCGTGGTGGCGGCGATCATCGTCGGGTGGGGTGCCGCGCTGCTGCCGCTCGGCCTGACCGACGCCGTGCTCCCCGGGCTGATCGGGTTCGCCACCGGCGGGCTGATCTACGGACCGTTCACCGCGATCTGCACCGCGCTGTTCCAGCGATCCAGCCCGCCGCACCTGCTCAGTCGCGTGCTCGCCACCCGGACCGCGCTCACCACGCCCTCCACCGCGTTCGGCACGCTGATCGGCGGCCCGGTCGTCGCCGCGACGGGCGCCCGCCACACCCTGCTGGCCTCCGCCCTGCTGACGATCACGCTCGGCGCGCTGGTGTGGCTCACTTGTCGATCTAGGACGAATGGTGGGACGGAAGGGGCACGTCAGGCACCATTCGTCCTAGATCGACGAGGAAACTAGGGCTTTGGCTGGGAGAAGCGCAGCGTGTTGCCGGCCGGGTCGCGGAAGGCGCAGTCGCGGACGCCGAACGGCTGGTCCATCGGCTCCTGCATCACCTCGGCGCCGGACTCCCGTACGGTCTCGAAGAGCGCGTCCACGTCGGTGGTCGTGAAGACCAGCCCGCCCAGCGACCCCTTCGCGAGCAGCTCACGCAGGGTCTGCGCGTCCGCCGGTGACCGACCCACGCCCACCGACTGCACGACGATCCCGATTTCGGGCTGGTCCTTGGACCCGATGGTCAGCCAGCGGCCGTACTCCGTGTTGACGTCGTTGCGGACCTCGAGGCCGAGGGTGTCGCGGTAGAAGGCGAGCGCCGCCTCGTGGTCGTCGACTTCCAGGAACATGTACTGAAGTGTCAGGTTCATGCGGCGAACGCTACGCGGGCACCGGTGACCTGCGCTTCTTCGTTCCTGCTCAGTTGGGTGCGCTAGCGTCGGGGGCATGGCCGCCGTCCGGATCGCGATGTGGTCCGGACCGCGCACCATCTCCACCGCGCTCATGCGCAGCTTCGGCGCCCGGTCCGGCACGCTCGTGGTCGACGAGCCGCTGTACGCGCACTATCTCGCCGTGACCGGCCTCGACCACCCCGGCCGGACCGAGATCCTGGCCAGCCAGCCGGCGTCCTGGCAGGCGGTCGCCGCCGCGCTGACCGGCCCGCTGCCCGCCGGTGTCGGGGTGCACTACCAGAAGCACATGACCCACCACCTGCTCCCGGAAGTGGGCCGGGACTGGCTCGGCGCGCTCCGGCACGCGTACCTGATCCGCGACCCGGCGTACGTCGTCGCGTCCTACGCGCGGGTGCGTGGCGAGCCGACCCTCGCCGACATCGGGCTGGCCCAACAGCGGGAGATCTTCGAAAGGTACGGCGGACCGGTGGTCGACGCGGCCGACCTGCTGCGCGATCCGGCCGGCGTGCTCAGGGCCCTGTGCGCCGCGCTCGGCATCGACTGGCAGCCGGCCATGCTCGGGTGGCCTGTCGGCCGGCGGGACACCGACGGCGTATGGGCGCCGTACTGGTACGCCGGCGTGGAGGCGTCCACCGGGTTCGCGCGCTACGACCCGGCGCCGCCGGTGCTGCCCGACCGGCTCGTGCCGCTCGTCGAGCAGGCCCGGCCGTACTATGACGCGCTGGCCGGTTACCGGCTGGGTGCCTAGGTCACCGGCACGCCGTGCGCCTTGGCGTGCGCCTGGTAGCGATCGGCGACGAGCTTCGTCACCGGACCGACCGTGCCAGCCCCGATCGGCCGGCCGTCGATCTCGACGACGCCCGCGACCTCGCCCATCGTCCCGGTGCAGAACACCTCGTCGGCGGTGTGGAACTCGGTCAGCGACAGATCCCGCTCCGCCGGGGCGAGGCCAGCGGCTCCGGCGGTCGGGGCGAGCGCCAGCACCGTCGCGCGGGTGATGCCTTCCGGGCAGGCGTACGCGAACGGCGTGTACAGCGCCCGCCCGACAACGATGAACAGGTTCGTCGCGTTCGTCTCGGCCACGAATCCCCGCTCGTCCAGCATGATCGCGTCGTCCACGCCGGCGAGGTTCGCCTGCGCCTTCGCCAGGATCGAGTTCAGCAGGTTGTTGTGGTGGATCTTCGGGTCGAGCACGTCCGGCGCCGGACGGCGGATCGACGCGGTGATAAGCCGCAGCCCGGTCGTGTCGTACACCGGCGCCTTGTGCTCGGCGAGCACGACGAGGGTGCAGCCGGCCTCGTTGAGCCTCGGGTCCATGCCGCTGGTGATCTTCACGCCCCGGGTCAGGGTGAGCCGGATGTGTACGCCGTCGCGCATCCCGTTGGCGGCCAGCGTTTCCCGGATCGCGCCGACGATCCGGTCCCGCTCCGGTACCCCGGCGAAGCCGAGCGCCCGCGCCGACCGGTACAGCCGGTCGAGGTGCTCGTGCAGGCCGAAGATCCGCCCCTCGTACAGCCGCAGCCCCTCCCACACCGCGTCGCCGCCCTGCACGACCGAGTCGAACGGGGACAGCCCCGGCTCGTCGCGGTGCCGCAGCACGCCGTCCACCCAGTACACGATGTCCGCGTTGCGTGGGTCGAAGGTCTGTCGCATCCGCCCATCATTCCCGGTCGGCTACCCACCATGCGGTACGGCGAGGCCGGATAGCGTTGCTACGCGCGACGGCGGGCGACGAGCAGATGCAACGCCCCGGTCGGGTCGGTGCGTACCTCCGCCATGTCCAGGCCCGGCAGGTCGGCAACCAGCGCGAGCATCTCGGGCTCGGTGCGGTAGCGCAGGTACCAGTCCAGCCCGGCTTCGAGCAGGTGCTGGTCCGGAAGATCGCTGTCGGCGAAGTTGCCGATCGCAAGCAGCCCGCCCGGCGCCAGGGCGGCCCACAGGCGCCGGGTCAGTGCCGCCGCGGTACCGGTCGACAGGTAGTCGTACAGGCCCATCGAGTACACGAGATCCAGGCCGGGATCGAGCCGCACCCGATCGTCGATCAGATCGCGTACCGGATGGTTGAGCGCCCGGATCCGGGCGGTCCCGACCTCCCGGCCCGCGGCGTCGAGCGCCCCGGCATCCTGGTCGAGCAACACCACCGGGTCGAACGGCAGGAACCGGTGGACCAGGGCCAGTTCGCGGGCCGAGCCGCAGGCGACGCTGCCGACGCGCCGGCGGCCGGCCAGCCACACGTCGGTCAGCAGGCCGACCATCATGGCCACCCGGTTGCGCACCGCCTGGGCGTACGGCAGATCCAGCAGCCACGCGTCCAGCCAGCGGCCGCGCGGGGTGCTGCCGACCGGCACCTTGTCGTAGAGCATCTGCATCATCTGGAAGTCCCCGGGGTACCCGCGGGGTTTGGTCATCGCGTGGCGCATGCACGCGCTCTCCCGCAGCACCGGCCCGACCACCTCGCGGAAGCGTTGCTGTTCGGCCGATCCGCGGGCGAGCCCGCGCCGACCGCCGTCGTCCCCGCACGCCCACACGTCGGCCAGGAGGCGGTCCAGCGCCCGCGCGTCGGCGGTGACAACGCGGTGCCCGGTCCCGGACGCCGCCGGAAGCCCGTCCAGCCAGTCGACGAGCCGGGCCAGCGACCGCTCGTACGTCGAGGTGGGACGGTGAAGTACGGTCGACATGATCTGATCGTCGGAGCCGGCGTCCCCACACTGTCCCGAATCCGTCCTCATCGGTGAAGACGCCGGTCTACGCTTGCGCCAACTCAGACTTTGGAGCTCCGGGTGGTGGAGTTCGGGATCCTCGGGCCGCTGGAGGTCGTCAGCGACGGCCGGCGGCTGCCGGTGAGCCGACCGCGGGAGCAGCGGGTGCTTGCGGCGCTGCTGGTGGACGCCGGCCGGGTGGTGCCGCTAGATCGGCTCATCGACGCGGTGTTCGACGATCGACCGCCGGACACCGCGGCCAAGCAGGTCCGCAACTGCGTATCGGCGCTGCGCCAACGGTTTGCCGCGCAGGGGCTGCTCGTCACCACGCCCGTCGGGTACACGATGCGGATCGGCGCCGGGGATCTCGACGCGACGGTGTTCGGCCACCGGTTGGCCGCGGCCCGGCAGGCAGCCGACGCCGGCCGGCTCGACGAGGCGATCGCCTCGGCACGGGCCGCGCTGGCGCTGTGGCGCGGCCCGGCGCTGGCGGGCATCGGCGGCCGGCGGATCGAGGCGGCCGCGGCCGGGCTGAACGAGCAGCGGGTGACCGCGCTGGAACAGTGCCTGTCGTACGAGCTGGCGCGCGGGCGCGGTGCCGACCTGGTCGCGGAGCTGTCCGAGCTGGTCGCCGAGTACCCGTTGCGGGAACGGCCACGGGCCCACCTCATGATCGCGCTGTACCGGGCCGGCCGGCGCGCGGACGCCCTGGAGTCGTACCGGCAGGGCCGCCGGATCCTGGTCGAGGAGCTGGGACTGGAACCGGGTCCGGGGCTGCGCGACCTGGAACGGACGATCCTCGCCGACGATCCCGGGCTGGTCGACGCCACCCTCCTCAACGGCGATGCGGTCCGGCCAGAGCCAGAGCCAGAGCCAGAGCCAGAGCCGGAGCCGGAGCCGGAGCCCGCCCCACCCGCCGCCGTCATACCCGCGCAGCTACCGGCCGGCGCGACCGTCTTCACCGGACGGACCGGGCCGCTGCGTGATCTGGACGCGCTGATGGCCGGCGACGGCGACCGGGCCACCACCGTGGTGATCTCCGCCATCGCCGGGGCGGCGGGCGCCGGGAAGACCGCGCTGGCCGTGCACTGGGCCCACCGGGTCCGGTCCCGGTTCAGCGACGGTCAGCTGTACCTCAACCTGCGCGGGTACGCGTCCAGCCCGCCGGTGCGCCCGATCGAGGCGCTCGCGCTGTTCCTGCGGGCGCTCGGGGTGCCGGCCGAGCGGGCGCCGGTCGACCTCGACGAGGCGGCCAGCATGTACCGCAGCCTGCTCGCCGATCGCCGGGTGCTGGTGGTTCTCGACAACGCCGCGAGCCCCGAGCAGGTGCGCCCGCTGCTGCCCGGCAGTCCGGGCTGCATGGTGCTGGTCACCAGCCGGGACCGGCTCGCCGGCCTGGTCGCCCGGGACGGCGCGCAGGTGCTGACCCTGGACACGCTGGCGCCGGACGAGGCGTACACGCTGCTCGCCCGGACCATCGGCGCCGAGCGGGTCGCGGCCGAGCCGGACGCGACGGAGGCGCTGGCGCGGCTGTGCGCGTACCTGCCGCTGGCGTTGCGGATCGCCGCCGCCACGCTGACCGGCCGGCCCACCCGGCGGATCGCCGGCTACGTCAAGGAGCTGGAGGAAGGCGACCGGATCGCCGCGCTGTCGATCACCGGCGACGAGCAGAGCGCGGTACAGGCGGCGTTCGATCTCTCGTACCAGACCCTGGAGCCCGCCGACCGCCTGGTCTTCCGGCGGCTGGGCCTGCCACCCGGCCCGGACGTGACCGTCGACGCCGTCGCGGCCCTGTCCGGCCGCACCCCGCGGGAGGCGGCGGCGGCGCTGGACCGGCTGGTCACGGCGCACCTGGTCGACGAGTACACCGAGGGCCGGTTCACGTTCCACGACCTGCTGCGGGAGTACGCCGCCGACCGGGCGCGCCGCGAGGACAGCGCGGCAGAACGGGAAGCCGCCGTCCGCCGGCTGCTCGACTGGTACCTGTCCCAGGTGGACGCCGCGGCGCGGCTGCTGTACCCGGAGATCCTGCGGCTGCCGAAGGCGGCGCGGGCACCGGAGCCACCGGCGGTCTTCGGCTCCCGGGCCGACGCGCTGGCCTGGGTGGACACGGAGCGTACCAACCTGGTCGCGGCCATGGAGGTCGCCGCGCTGTCCGGGCCGTTCCCGCTGGCCTGGCGGCTCGCCGACGGCCTGCGCGGCTATTTCCATCTGCGGATGTGCGCGGTCGACTGGCTGTCCGGCGCCCGGGCCGCCCGGGCCGCGGCGATCCGCGACCGGGAGCCCGCGGCCGAGGCCGCCGCCGAGCTGAGCCTCGGCGACCTGCACTGGCGGATCAGCCGCTACCCGGGGGCGATCGAGCACTACGGTCGCGCCGCCGAGGCGGCCGGACGCGCCGGCTGGTCACTCGGCGAGGCGGCCGTGCACGGCAACCAGGGCATCGTGTACCAGCAGTCCGGTCGCCTCGATCTGGCCGTCGACCGGTTCCAGCGGGCGCTGTCGATCGCCGACACGATCGGCTGGCAGCCCGGCGTGGTGGCCAACCTGGAGAACCTCGCCGAGGCGTACTGGGAACTGGGTCGCCTGGACGAATCCGCCGAGCAGTGCGTCCGCGCGCTGGCCCTGATGCCCGGGAACGGCTCGTCGTTCGCGAAAGGCGTCCTGCTGACCGGCTTCGGCGAGGTCTGCCACGCGCTGGGCCGCTTCGACGAGGCCGCCGACCACCTCTCCGAGGCGCTCAGCCTGCACCGGGAGGTCGGCAACCGGGGCGGCGAGGCGGAGACGATCCGGGTCCTCGCCGCCGTACACCGGGACACCGGCCGCACCGGCGAAGCGCTCGACCTGGCCCGGGCCGCCCTGGCGCACGCCCAGGCCGCCGGTGACCGCCGGTACGAGGCGGACGCGCTGAACACCGTCGCCAGCGTCGCCGGCCGCGGCGACCCCGAGCAGGCCGCCCGGACCTACTGGTCGGCGCTCGAACTGGCCCGCGAGATCGGCAACCGGTACCCGGAGGCCGAGGCCCTGATCGGGCTGGCGCTCACCGGCCCGAGCAGTGGTTCCGCGGTGGACCTCGCGCGCGGGTACGCCGAGGAGGCGCTCGCCGTCGCCCGGCAGATCGGGTACCGGATTCTCGAAGGGGACGCGCTGGCGGCGCTGGCCGAGATCGAGCGGGACCGGCCGGAGGTGTCCGCCCGCTACGCCGAACAGGCCCGGGCGATCCGGGACGAGACCGGGCACCGGCCGGTGGATCAGGTCCGGACGCGGTAGCGCCTACGGGCGCAGGGCCGCGTCGGCGATGATGATCACCAGGCCGACGATGAGCATGCTCGCGGCGAGGATGCTCAGCCGCCGGGACCGGCCTCGGTCGGCGGCGCTGAGGGTACGCAGTGCCGCGGCGAAACCCAGCGTGAGCGGGACGAATGCGATGATCCACGCGGTCCACATGCCGCTGTGGCCGAGCGCCGACCGGTCTGCGCTGACCACGGTGAGGACGATCGAGATCACCAGGAACAGGTAGACGACCACCACGCCACGGGCGATGTACCGCCGCAAACCAGAGGCGCGATCGGCCATGTGCGGTCCCTTCTACTCGACAGCCAAGGGTGCAGAGTAGCCCGTCGCCGCAGGTGAGGCCATGGCCCGGTTATGGCGCGGGGTCCAGCGCGATCGCGACGACGTCGATATCCGTCGATTCCGGTTGGTCCGGTGGCGGCCGGAGGACCACGTACGCGGTCCGGTCGCCGGTGGTCACGTGATCGGGTATCGAGCCGGCCACCGAGCCCGGCAGCCCGGCCTGCCAGCGCCGGGTACCCGTGGCGTCGATCGCCGACACGTCGCGCTCGGTCACGGCGATGACGCGCCTCCGGTCGGCGGGTACCGCGATCCGGGCCCCGCGTACCGGCACCTGCCAGGCCCGGGCGCCCGTCGCGGCGGCGTACCCGGTCATCCGGTCCGCCGACACCACCACCAGCTCGCCCACCGACTCGATCGCGGCGATCGGTGTCGGCGACGACATCCGCCACGCGACGCCACCGTCGGACAGCCGCAGTACCGTCACCGACTGGGCGTCCCGGAGCACGACCTGCGCTCCGCTGATCCGGCCCTCGGACCGCTGCCACGCGGCCTCCTGCGGGCCGCCCGGCCCGGGTCCGGGACCTGGCCCCGGACCTGGCCCCGGACCGGGACCGGGACCCGGGTCCGGGCCGGTGCTCGCGTCGGACGGCGGAGGTGGGGGCGGACCTGGGGGCGGCGGCGGGGGCGGCGGGGCGGCCAGTTCGTACCGGGCCGACCAGCGAAGCTCGCCGGTCCCGGCGGCATAAAGCCCGATCGCGACTGTCGAGTCGGCCACGTCCCGGGTGACCAGCCAGTCGGCGTTGGCCACGTGCGGGCTCGCGGCGGCCGGACGCGGCCCGGACCCAGGACCAGAACCAGCACCGGCCTGGGCCGCCGGCCGCGGTTTGCGCCACACCTGGCGACCGCGCCGGTCCACCGCGACCAGCGCCGTGCCGAGGCTGAGAAAGGCGCGGTCCGGCGACAGCGCCAGCGCGTTGATCTCGATCGGCAGGTTGTCGGGATTGTCCGGCCCGATGGCCGCCTTCTCGGCCGCCGCCACGTCGACCGCCACCCGTTGTCTCCCGGTGGCGGGATCGAGCAGCCACATCTGGCCGGTACCCGTGGCGAGCACCGCGTCGCCCCACAACCGTACGTCGATCACGGTGCCGGGCATGGTGCGCGTCCACACCTGGCGGCCGTGCCGGTCGACGGCCCGCAGCCGCGGCCCGGACGCGGTGACGATCCGCTCGCCGGGGCCGACCAGTACCTGCACCTCCGGCGCCCCGGAGCCGTCGGTGGCCTGGACGCCGGCCTTCGCCTGCCACCGCACCGTGCCGGGGAGGCTGGTCTTCGCGGCGGTGCGGTTGCCCGGCGTCGGGTCGAACGCCCCGCTCGCCGCGCCGATCCCACCGGCGGCGACGGTCGCGACCAGCGCGCCGCCGGCCGACAGCACCCACCGCCGGGACAGCCGCCGCGACAGCCGCCGGGACAGCCGCCGGGACAGCCGGGACGGCTCGGCGGCGCCGGTGGATGCGGTGTCCGTCGGCGGCCGCGCGGGTGCCTGGTACCAACCCGGCTCGGGTGCCGCGACCCCGGCCCCGACCAGGTACCGGACGAGTTCGTCGGCGGTCGGCCGGTCCTTGGGCCGCTGGCCGAGGCAGCGGGTGACGATCGGACGCAACCGCGCCGGCACGGTCGACAGGTCGAAGCGGCCGAGCGTGATCTGGAACATCTGCTCGTACACGGTGCCCCGGTTGACCAGGGCCTTCCCGGTGGCGGCGCGGGCCAGCGTCGCGCCGAGCGAGAAGATGTCGGCGGCCGGCCCGACCTCACCGTCGGTCAGCCGCTCGGGCGCCATGTACGACGGCGTGCCGAGCACCACGCTCGTGGTCGCGTGGGTGGCGTCGGACAGCAGCGCCGCGCCGAAGTCGATGATCCGCGGACCGGCGTCGTTGAGGATGACGTTGCTCGGCTTGAGGTCGCGGTGGACCAGTCCGCTGTGGTGGATCGAGGCCAGCGCCTCGGCGAGCCCGGCGGCCAGCGTCAGCACCGCCTCCGGCGCGAGCGGACCGTGCTCGGCCACGTGCTCGTCCAGGTTGGGCCCGTCGATGTAGATCGTCGCCAGCCAGGGCGCCTCCGCCTCGACGTCGGCGTCGACCACCGCCGCCGTGAACAGCGGACTCACCGCCTGGACGGCGGCGATCTCCCGCCTGAACCGGCGCCGGAACGCCGGATCCTCGGCCAGATGCGGGCGGACGACCTTGATGGCGAGCCGCCGGCCGGCTTGCGACTGTCCCAGGTAGACGCGCGCCATCCCACCGTCGCCCAGCACGCCGAGCAGCCGGTACGGCCCGAGGATGGTCGGGTCGCTGGTACCGAGCGGCTTCATCCGCCAATATCCCTAAAAGACTCCAGTCGCTGCCCCCCGATCCTTCCCGCAATACACCACCATCGGCAATGGACGATCCTGCCAATCGCACACCGGGTACCGCGAATCCCGTGTCCGTCCCGGCAGGTGTCAATCCACCGATCTGGTCGCGAAGCGGATCAGTCGCCGGTCTCGGCCGGCTCGGTCGCCCAGGCGATGCTGGGTGGGCGGAGCCGGGCGCAGATCGGCTGCCCCTTCGCGTCGGTGAGCCGGATCCGCGCGACCAGCCGGTGTCCCGGTCGCGTCGCGGCGGTGACGAGGTCCTCGCCCACCTCGGCGAGGCGCAGCTTCGCGGCGCGGAACAGCCGGAGGGTGCCGTCGCCGGGCGCGTCGCCCCAGACCAGCTTCAGGTGACGGTCGGTCCGGTCGCCCTGGACGAACGGCCCGCCGAAGTCCAGGCCGCCGCCCGTCGCCGGCCGTACCGTGATGTCGAAATCCCACCGCGCCGAGGCGGCGTCTCCAGGCACCGGTTCGACGGCGCGCCACGGCCGGTCCGGGACGGTGAGGCCGGGCCGCTCCTTCTCCCGGCTGCACAGCCCGACGTGTACCGCCTGATGTGTCGTCCCGTCGCCCTCGGGATGGCAGGAGATTCCGGGCAGGTCGACGCCGTCGATCCGCACCGCCAGGACCGTTGCTTTCGCGGTGGACCTGACGGCCGGACGCTTCACGGTCGGCGTGTTGTTTTCTTCGTACGCTCGCCGCAGCCACCCGCCCTCGATCATGTGGTCCGCTGCTGCGTCACCCTCGCGGCGGCGGCGTTCGACCTCGGCCTTCAGCCGGGGCCAGCTGGCGAAGCCGTACTCGCGGGCCAGCGCGGACTGCGCCGCCGACAGGGTGACGCGGACCGCTCCCCTAGGGTCATGGCGTGGCCGGCCTGACGATTCCGTTGCTGGTGCTGCTGGCGCTGTTCGGGTTCGTCGGCGGGGTCGGGATCACCGCCCTCGGCCCCGGCGGGGTGATCCCCACGATCGGGCTGTTCGCGCTCACCAGCCTGTCCCCGCCCGAGGTGGCCGGCACCGCCCTCGTCACGTATATCGCCGCCGGGGTGCTGGGCACCGCCGCCTACACCCGTTCCGGGCAGCTCCGCGAGCCGGACACCCGCCGCACCGCCCTGATCCTCGCGGGCACCGCCCTGCTCGGCACCCCGGTCGGCGTCCTGCTCAACAGCGCGTTCTCCAGGCATACCTTCGGCGTGCTCCTCGGGATCATGGTGGCGCTGGTGGCCGCGCTGGTCTGGTACCGCGAACACCGCCGACCCGCGGAAACCGCGACCCCACCGCCCACGCCGGTGATCGCGGCGCTGGGGTTGGCTGTCGCCGCCGCCAGCGGCGCGTTCGGCGTCGGCGGGCCGATGTTCACCGTTCCGCTGCTGGTCGCCCTCGGGATGCGGGTGCTGGAATCGCTCGCCGCCGCGCAGGTCCAGTCGGTCGTCATCGCCTGTGTGGGCGCCGCCGGCTACCTCGCCGCGGGCGCGGTCAGCTGGCCGCTGGTCGCCGTGGTCGGGATCCCCGAGCTGGCGGGGGTGCTGCTGGGCTGGAAGATCGCCCACGCGCTGCCCACCCGCCACCTGAAGAACGCCCTGATCGTCGTGCTGCTCGCCCTGGCGCCGTATCTCGCCCTCCGGGGCTGACGGACATTCCGGGGGTACACGTCCTGCCGGCGCCACCGTTGGTGGGGGTGGCGCCGGCAGGTTCTTCAGGGAATAGGGTCTTCGGGTTGGCTAGCCGGTTACGCGATAGGCGAGCGGGGTCGAGTTGCCGGTCGTCCCGTCCCAGCGCGAGCCGACCGCCCATTCGGTGCCGCCGGGGGCGACCGCGACCGAGGAGAGCGCCGGCAGTCCGGTCCCGCCGGTCACGGTGACCGTGGTCAGCGACCAGCTCGCGCCGTTCCAGTGCGCGAGCGCCGGCGCGCCGGACGCGTCCGCGCCGGCCACCCACACGTCGCCGGCCGACCGGGCGCTGACGGTGCTCAGCGTGGTCAACGCCGGCGCGGGTACCGAGATCCAGGCGGTGCCGTTCCAGCGCGCGACGAACGCCCCGCCGTCACCGTTACCGACCGCCCACGCGTCGGTCGCCGACGTGACCGCGACCCCGTACAGGTACGTGCTGTGACCCGCGCCGCTGTCCGGGCTGGTCACCTGGCTCCAGGCGCTGCCGTTCCAGTGCAGGATCTGCGGCAGCCGGATCCGGTTGCCGTACGGGAGGTTGCGGAAGTACCCGACCGCCCACACGTCGTTGGGTCCACTGCCGGCCACCGAGGTCAGCAGGTTGTCCCGGGTACCGGGGCTCGGCGCCGGCACCTGGGTCCACGTGGTACCGGTGTAATGCATGATCAGGTTCTGCCCGAGCGCCGACGAGCCGGTGGTACCGACCGCCCACGCATCGCTCGCCGAGAACGCCTTGACGTCCCTCAGGGAACTGGTGGCACCGCTCGGCGTGGCGACGGTACTGCGGTTCCACGCCGTACCGTTCCAGCGCAGCGCGACGGCCGACGCGCCGCCCGCGTTGAAGGCCGTCGTACTGCCGACCGCGAACGCGTTGGTCGCCGACGTGGCGTCGACCCCGGACAGCCCGGCGAAGTTGTTGGGGTGGCGGTGATCGAGCAGGTCCGGGCTCGCGACGACGGACCATCGCGTACCGTTGAAGCGCTCGATCAAACCGTTGCCGTCGCCGCCGACCGCCCACCCGTCGGTGGCCGAGACGGGTACCACGTCGCCGAGCCCGCTCTGGCTGCCGACCGCGTCGACCGGTAGCTGCGCGGCAGTCGACGCGAAGGCCGGGCCACCGGCGACCATGACGATCACGCCGGCGGCGGCCGCCACGAAGCTACCGGTGCCGATCCGGCTGAGTTGTTTCATGCCTGCTCCCTCGGTTCGTCGGCTCAGCACTCCATACCTCCCGGCAGCGTGGCACCGGCCGCTGGAACGGCCCTGACGCGGAACTGGAACCGTCACGCCCCGTTATCCGGTTGAGATACCGGCCGGCGCCGACAAGGATCGGCCGGGTTTGACGGGTACGGGGAGTTGGTTCGATGTCGAAGCGGCTGGTCGCCGATCTCCGGCCGCTGCGCGGCACGCCCGCGTTCCGGCGGCTGTGGACCGGCTCGACGCTGTCGTCGATCGGCAGCCAGATGACCAGCTTCGCGGTCGCGCTGCAGATCTACCGGGCGACCCATTCGTCGGTCGCGGTCGGCGGGGTGGGCCTCGCCATCGCGGTTCCCGGCGTCCTGGTGGGCCTGGCCGCCGGCTCGATCATCGACGCGGTCGACCGGCGCCGCCTGGTCCTGGTCACCACGAGCAGCCTGGCCGCCGTCTCCGGCATGTTCGCGGTGCAGGCTTTCGCCGGCCTGGACCAGCTCTGGCTGCTGTACACCCTGGTTGTCGTGCAGGCCGCGCTGAGCGCGGTGAACGCGCCGGCACGGCGGACGTTCCTGCCCCGGCTGCTGCCCGCCGACCAGGTTCCGGCCGGAGCCGCGCTGAACATGCTGTCCATGCACCTGAGCGTGACCGTCGGGCCGCTCGTCGCCGGGCTGTTCGCCGCGGCCGGCGGGCTGCGGGTGTGCTATCTGGTCGACGCGATCAGCTTCACCGGCGCGCTCTACGGCGTCGCCCGGCTGCCGGCGATGCGCCCGGAAGGCTCCGGCGTTTCCGCGCGGGGCCTTGCGGCGGTCCTCGACGGGCTGCGCTTCATCCGGCACAACCGGGTCCTGTCCGGCGCCCTGCTCGCCGACCTCAGCGCCACCGTGCTCGGGATGCCGTTCGCGCTGTTCCCGGCCATCAACGCCGAGCGGTTCGGCGGCTCACCGCGTACCCTCGGCCTGCTCGCCGCCGCCCCCGCGATCGGCGGCCTGCTCGGCACCGCGCTGTCCGGACCGGTCGGCCGGGTGTCCCGGCAGGGCCGCGCGATCCTGATCGCCGGCGGCGTGTGGGGCGCGGGCCTGGCCGCCTTCGGTCTGGCACGGGTCCTGTGGCTGGCGGTGGCGTGCCTGATCGTGGCCGGCACGGCCGACGTGCTCAGCGTCGTCTTCCGCACCACGGTCATCCAGCTCGCCACCCCCGATCGGTACCGTGGCCGGGCCAGCGCCGCCGAGTTCGTCGTCGGCGCGGCCTGCCCGCAGCTGGGCAACTTCCGGGCCGGGGCGGTCGCGTCGCTGACCACGACCGGAGTCAGCGCGGTCAGCGGCGGGCTCGCCACGATCGCCGGCGCCGGGCTGATCGCCCTGGCGATGCCGGCGTTCTTCCGGTACCGCGCGCCGATTCGGGGCGCGCCTGAACAGGCGCACCCCGAGCAGTCCGAAATTAGCTGATGATCAGGTGTACCCAGGCGTTCCCGACGCCCTTGCACTGGTCGCCGGTGCCGTCGTCGTGCGAGTAGTAGCCGTTGTCGGAGTACCCGTCGTCCTGGTATCCGAGGAACAGCGCTCCACCGGCGGTGGTCACGAAGGTCCGCCCGACCAGCGTCCACAACGGCTGGAGGCCGTTGGTGACGCCCGGAATGTACATGAGACCGTGGCAGAGACCGTTGTCGGACGACGGGTTGACGTACCGCTTCCAGGTCTTGCCGTGGCCACCGGTCTGCACGCAGCCGCCCGCGTCGACGAAGACATGCGCGCCGGGGAAGAACTGGATGTTCGGGTACGTGGCCGACGGCCGGTTGACGATGGGTTCGAAGACCCAGCAGTTGAGCGGGAACTGACCCGCGATGCAGAAGTCGGACTCCGCGTTCGGTGATACACCCGCCTTCTTCGCCGCGGCCGCCGCGGCGGCGTCACCGGTCGCGCCGTCGGTTGTCACTGTGTTGCTGTCGGATCGTGTCGATGTGCCGTGGGCGGCCGCCGGAGCGGCGACCGCGAGGGTGGCAAGCAGTCCTACCAGGACCGTTGTCGCGGCCCTCCCCACAACGTACGGACAAGCATGTCTGTCATCCCTCCCGGGTATGGGCATGTGCCGTTGTACGGTGGCATCGGCCGCTGGAACGAGCCTGACCCGGCGCTGGAAGGTTTCGACTTCAAGACGCTACGGGCCGGTGTACCCGTCGAGGTCCAGCGCGGTCCCGGCGGCGGCTACCGCATCGACGCGCGGCGCGAACTCTCACCGCTGACCCTCACTCCAGGCGAAGCATCAGCACTCGTCGCGTCCCTCGTCGCAGTCGGTCCCAACATCTCCGCTTCGGCACAGACAGCCCTCGCCGAGCTTTCTCGCCGAGCTTCTCGCCGCGCTCACCTCGAAGCCATGCCGTGAGGTCAGGTTCGCTTGTGTCCTGAACGGATCTCTATCCGGGCGTGCCGTCGCGCTCGCTTCTTTGGGCGAGACGCTGGAGTTGCCGTTCGTGCACGCCGGCCACCCAGTCCCAGCCGTCTTTGGCCGATGGGCCGACCCGCGGGTCGCTGATAGCGTGGGCGTCACGCACGGCGTGCACGTACGCCCGATCCTGGTCGATCCGTGCCTGTACCTGATCAGCTCCGCCGGCCGACCCGTGGCCAGGGACGAGGACGTTGACGTCGCCCGCCACGCCCTCGATCAGGCCCAGCGCGGCGAGGTAGTCCTCGATCGGGTCAGGGGCGTTCAGGTCGAGCATCGGGATCAGGACATCGGAAAGCATGTCGCCGGCGACGAGAACCCCGCGTTCCTCGATCAACAGCGCCGCATGGCCCGGGGCGTGTGCTTGATGCTCGATGATCCGGACTTGAGGGCCGCCCCAAGGAATCTGCGCCGTCCCGGCGGGCAGGCCGGCAATGAGGCCGAGCAGGTCCAGCGGTACCTGCTCGGGGATGCCGGCGGCCTTTGCAACCGCATCTACCCCGCCCGACAGCCGATCTTCGGCAGTAGCCGCGCAGCGCGCCGTGCCGTAACGGGGCGCCGCGCCGAGCCCGGCGTGCCAGAGCAGGTGATCCCAATGAGGATGCGTCGAGAAGCCCGCCACAACGGTCTGGCCCGAATCGGACAGGTCGTTCGCGAGGCAGGCCATTTCGTCCCCGTGCACCCCAGGGTCGATAAGCAACACGCCCGCCCGGCCTTGCACCACAATGGCGTTGCTCTGGCAGAACTCGCTCTCGTGGATCAACACACCCTCTGCGACCTGCCTCAGCACGGACGGCTCCTTCTGCTTGTGGTTTGCAATCGCTAGAGACGGTAGTACCTGGCGGTGGGGACCCGGTCGATGAACTCCGAGCCCTTCTGCCAGATCCGCAACTGCACCGTCGCCTCGGCCAACGCCAGCTTCAGCTCCTGGATCTCGGCCCGCTGTCGGGCGCTCGACGAAGTTGCCTCGTTGACCATGGCTATCAACGGAACGTAACCACAAGAGGAGAAGAGATCCACATGACCATCGACCACGATGAGTACGAGTACGGCCGATTCGAGCGGCTACTCGAAGTGGTCTGGTCAGCCGTCCGCGCCCTGGCCGCGATATCCGACGTCACCGCCGCCGATCACATGGCCGCCCTGCGCGCCAAGCACATCGACAAGCCCGCCGAGATGGTTCGTTACGCCGCGATGCTTACCACGGCCGCCGGCTGGATTCAGGCCCGAGTCGAAACGACGACTAAAGCGTTGATGAGTCGGCGTTAAGCGCACCGGTGCCGGACCTTTCCCCAACTTTGGGCGGCATTCCGGAAGTAAGGCGGTAGTACAACCCTCGTCATCCACAGGGGTTCGACCGACCTGCGCCGCATAAGAAAAAGCAATCGACCCCCGTTTTCGCTCATCCGGGGGTCGATTGCTTTCGGGTCTAGCTACAGGTCGAACTCGTCAGCTTTGACCCCCGCCACAAAAGCATCCCATTCCGCGCGGGTGTACGTCAGCGTCGGACCATCAGGATCTTTGCTGTGGCGAACCTGAATGGTCCCGTTGTGGGTACGGACCTCGACACACTGACCGCCGTTGCCGCCGGACCTAGTGGATTTCCTCCACGGTGAGTTGACATTGGGATTCATGGTGAATACTCCTTGATCGGTACTGATCTCTCATATACCAGGTTGAAGATTCGGCGGTACTCGTTCAACTCATCCGGCTTTTCGAGGTACCGCGCTCCGGTGTGCGTTTCGAGATAGACGACTGCCGGATCATCGGGATCATCAAAGTCGAGGATGGTTAATGCGCCGACCATCGCGGCGTGCGCTCCGACGTCCCACGGCAAGATACGGACGTCGATATGATCGAGCCGATTCAACTCATGCAGTCGCTCGATCTGTTCGGCCATAACATCCCGGCCGCCAACCGGCCGAGCGAGTACCCCAGCGCCGAGAACAGCGGTCAATTTCAGTGGGGGTACACGAGTGTTGAGCGTTTGTTGCCTTTCTTGGCGCAGCTTGATTTGTCGCCTGATATCTTCCTCATCCCCCTGTGGGTTGCTTGCTTGGCGTAACGCCCGGACGTATCCCGGCGTCTGGAGTAGACCATGCACCAATTCCGGATCGTAGATACGAATCTCGGTCGCGGCGACTTCCAACCCGAGGTACAGCGAGAACCAACCGGGCAGAACATCGCCGTAGTCTTCCCACCACCCCTGCGCCGTGGTGCCGGTGGCCAGGCTCGCGAGAGCATCCGTGGTCGGCTGGTCGGCTCCGTACAGCCAGCACAGCGCACGCACATCGGCAACCTTGATCGGTGACTTGCCGGACTCGATGCGCCAGAGCTTCGCACGGCTTGCGAGGTTGGCTTCCTCGATGTCGCGCTCGGTCTTGCCAGCGGCTTCCCGCAACCGGCGCAGCCGCCGGCCGAGTTGACGCCGCACGACGGTGCTCCCTGAGATCGGCATGGCCACCTCCGAATTGTTTCACGGCGAGACAGAACCTCTAAGCCCCGATTCTCGCGTGATACGTAGCGCGACACCATGTTTCACAGTGAGATGTTGCACGGCGGAGCGTACCGCGTGACCATGCAACTACGGGTACGGCGGTCGATTTCCCGCCGATGGACCCGCTCAGAGAGCCCCCTCACGCCCCGGGAGGCCAACGTGTGGCCCTGGCAAAGACGCAGAGATGACCGTCCGGTACGCGCTGAGGGTGCGCCGATCCCCGATGGCGACGTGATCCTGTCCGAGGCGTACCCGCGTCGTTGGACTGAGCTGTTGGCGCAGACGCAGGAGCTGCCGGTGGTCGTGCCCTTCACGCGCGCCAATCCGCCGGCCACCGACACCACAGAGTTGATCAGGCCGTTCGTGAGGATGCGCCGTGGACGATGACGCCATCGACCGCATCGAGGCCGACCACGGGCCGTCTGTGCACTGGCAAAACGGCGCTGTCGGCTGGATATGTCGATGCGGCGGCCGGTGGCCCTGTGAGGTGCTGAGGCTGGCCGATGACGCCCGTAGAGCCCATGCCGCGATGCTCGCCTACGACGAACCCTCGCCCAACGAGTTCTGGTCGCGTGATGACGCCACTCACTGAGCCCAAAGCATCGATCCCGCCCCCGCCCCGTGAGTTGCGATGCTGCGCGATGCCTATGGTGTGGTGCCAGGGCCAGTGGGTTCACGTCCAGGACAAGACCCCCTGTGTAGCCAACGACGTGATCAGACGGCGGTGAGGCACGGTTTCGTCCTGCTCACATCCGATCAGTTCGGCGTGGTTGCCCTGTGCCACTGCAAGCGTTGGGGCATCGCAGCATCCACAATGGACCGTGCCGAGGAAGCTTACGCGACAGAGCGCGTACGCCTCCGCGTGCCTGTCCCCGATGTCGCGCGCCACTCGCGGCCCGGCGTCGAGATGGCCGGCGGCGGCACGGGTGAGTCCGCAGTGAACTCAACGGAAGGCGTGCTGAGCCGCCCGGATGTCACCCCACGTTCGTGGTGGATGTTTGTGGTAGACAGGGCCGATGAGCAGGGAACTGGACCGGAAATTCTTGGACAAGGAGTTCACCGCGGCGCTCGAGAAGAGTCCCAACAAGGGCGGCTGGACCTACGTCGTCTGGCCGGAGTCGGTCGAGTTCTTCGGTACCCGCGGCCTGGTGAAGGTCCGGGGCACCATTGACGGCCACCCGTTCCGCAGCTCGTTCATGGCCATGGGCGACGGCACGCACAAGCTGCCGGTCAAGGCCGATGTGCGCAAGGTGATCGGCAAGGACGTCGGCGACATGGTGACGATCCGCCTGGAGGAGCGGGTACAGGGGGTGTGAAAATCGCCGCCGCCGGGCACAGGGTTAGACGCACAGGATTAGACGCACAGGATTAGACGCACAGGGTTAGACGCACAGGGTTGGACGAAGCCGAAGACGACACGATTGGCGGAGCATCATGAGCGAGCCCATCGGTTCGGGCGGTCTGGTCGACGTCGAGACCGCCCTGCGGCGCGAGGTGGACATCCTGGCGCAGCGGTTCCCGACGGTCGACCGGGCCGACCTCGACCACACCGTCCGCGCCACGTACGACGAGTTGAAGCACGACGCCGAGGTGGAGTCGCACCTCCTCGCGGTCACCCGGGCCCAGGTGACCGAGAAGCTACGCGAGCAGGGCGCCGAGATCCACGTGCGGAGCGACAGCGCCGACGAAACCGAATAGCCTCAACTGGTTTCGTCGTCGATCAGACCGTACGGCGGCTGGTCCGGCCGGCGCGAGAAGCGCACGATCACGTCCGGCTCGGCCATCTCGGGTGGCACGTTGTCGGCCACCACGATCTGCGCCCCCGCGCCCGGGCCGGACAGCCAGCCGTGCAGGTGACGGTAGATGTCGGCGACCGTCACGCTGTCGGCGAACTCGGCGTCGCTCTCGCCGGCCCGGCCCAGGTTCTTCTGCGGGCTGTCCATCATCAGGAACCCCGGGTGCGACGACCCGGTCTCCCAGGCCACCTCGAACATCGCCAGCTGCCAGGCCAGCGCGATCAGCGTGCGGCCACCGGCGGAGGCCACCTGGTACGGGTCGCCGCGCACGAACGGGGTCAGATCGTCGGCGAGGTACGCGTCGGCGAGCTTCGGGTAGCGCCAGTCGGCCAGGATCTGCCGGTACCGTTCGCTGACCCGGGCGATCACGGCGGCCCGGTCCGGTCGCAGCCGGTCGGACGTCTCGGTGGCCACCTCCTCGCGCAGCGACCGCGCCATCGACTCCTGCCGGGCCACGTGATCGGCGCGCCGTTCGAGGCTCTGTACCAACCGCAGGCCGCTGACCGCGCGCTGGATCGCCGCCGCGGCGTCCTCGCGGCGGCGGGCCAGCGCGTCCCGCTGCGCGAGGTACGGCGTCACGGCGTGCGCGGTGGCACTGTCCACTTCGGCCGCCGCGCGGGCCTCCGCCTCCTGCGCGCGCGCCATCTTCTCGCGCTGGTCGGGCAGGTCGCGCTCGAGCTCCTCAAGGTATCCGGTGAGCTCGGCCAGCCGGGCCTTCGCGGCGCGTAGCTCGGCGGCGGTGTCGATCGGCGGGTCGTCCGGCATGTCGACCGGCGGGTGGTCGGCGGCGCCGGCCGGCTCGAACGGGCTGGAATTCCCCGGCGCCTGGACCTCCGGACGGCGCAGATCCCCGCGCAGATCCCGGCGCAGATCAAAGAGACGATGCGCCTCGATCAGCATGGTCAGCTTGCTGACGTCGTCGGCGTACTGTGCCCGCAACGGGCCCATCCGCTGCACCTGCGTCTCCCGGTCGCGCAGGACGGCCGCCGCCCGCCGGGCATCGAGGCTGGCGTTGCGGTGGCGCTCCCGCAGTTCCTCGGCGAACCCGGTCGCCGCGCGGGCCTGCTCGTCGAGCGCGGCGATGGCCAGCTCGGTGTCGGCCAGCTCCGCCTTGGCCCGCTGGTGCGCGGCCTCCAGGTCGGCTCGGCGCCCGACCTGTTGCTCGTGCACGATCCGGCTGGCGACCGCGTACTCCGCCCGGGCCTCGGCCAGCTCCGCGTCGACCTGCCGGACCCGCCGTCCCAGATCGACGGAGCGGTCGTCATGGACGCCGAACACGACGTCGACAACCTGGCGCAGTCGCAGATGTTTCATCGGGTGGTTCTCGAACAGCAGGTTTCTGTTGTCCAACCGTTCATTCGGCAGGAAACACAACCACATCAGGTCCCGGAAGCTGAGCGGGTCGGTGTCCGAATCGCTCTGTGCCGGCAGGTCGCGCAGCCGGACACCGTCCAGTTTGCAGTGTGCCAACAGGAGACCGGACAGGCTGTCCGGGTTGCCGGCCGGCCGCAACGGGCGCCGCTGCGGGATCGGCAGCGGCTGATCTGAATCACTGTCCAGTTGCCCAGGACGCACATAGGCGAATGTGGACGGCTCGCCGACGGCGCGCTCGATCAGGTATGGCGTGCCGGACAGTTCGATCTCGAGTGTCGCCGCGCGTACCTTCGGCATGATCTCCGGATGGCGCGGATGGTCCGACGCGCCGAGGCAGTAGTCGACGAACTCCAGCACGGTGGTCTTGCCGGTGCTGAAGGCGCCGGCGATCACCGACAGCGGGCGCGGCGTGCCGGCCGCGGTCCGGAAGTCGACATCGTACGTGCGGTCGGCGCCGTGCAGCCGCAGGCGCAACAGTCGAATGCCGTGCGGGCGGGGAGTGGAGAGGGGGGCCCTACCGTCGTCGATCATGTGTCGTCCTCGGGGAAGCCGGACCGTTGCGATGCGGGGTCCAGATCGATGACATGGGCTGGGTCGAGCCGGCCGCTGAACCGGCCAGGGTGTGGCACGGCTACCACCGTAAGCCACTCCCGCATGTTCTCACGCAACTTGCGACCGCTGAGGCGACGCACCCGCCTGAGCACGATGCGCGCCGCTGCGGTGTACGCCTGAGAATACCTGGCACTGAATTGCCCAGCCAGCGTTCGACCCGCGTCGGTGAGCCGGTACCGGATCCGGCCGTCGCCGGTGACCTCCACCAGACCGCGCGCGACCAGGGTGTCCACGTCCCCGCGCAGGCTCAGTTGCCGGGACACGAACCGGTGCGGGGCGCTGAGGTACGAGATGGCCCGGTCGTCGAAGCCGGCGAGCAGCAGCGGCAGCCGGTCCGGATCCGTCTCGTCGCGGGCCAGCAGCAGCGGGTTGGCGGCCAGGAAGTCGTAGATGCCCAGCCGTTCCAGGTCTACCCCGTCGCCGGCGGCCGCCAGGAGCAGGATCAGGCGAGCCTGCCGGAAGACCGCATCCTCCTCGGGGATCACCGAGCCTCCTCACCAGCGACCGGGCCGCCAACCGGCGGGACCTCGTCCACGATGTCGCGCACGATGTCCCGCCAGTGCCGCACCCACCCGGCCCGCCGGTCGTCGACGACCCGGTGCATCAGGCCGCAGCGGTGTACCGGCCCGGCCCGCAGGCTCGCCGGGAAGGCGGTCGACTCGCGGATGTCGTGCATGACGGTGGTGTGCAGGCCAGGCAACAGACCGCGCAGCCGTGGATCGGCCGGGTGCCGCTGGCACGCGTCGTTGAAGCCGGCCTCCCAGATGCCGTGTACCAGAGCGTCCGCCTCGCCGAGCGCGGCCAGCTCGTGCGGTACCCCCTTGTCAGCGACCTCGCGGGCCAGCAGCTCGGCGTTGAAGAACTCGACCTTGGCGGCCGTCACCTCGGAGTGCCCCGCGGCGCGCAGCTGCCGGACGAACAGCGCCCGGTCGAGGGTGCCAGCCACGTCCGAGGCCAGGTCGCGCACCGGCGCCCGCGAAGCCTCGCCAGCAAAGCCCGGCACATACGGGTCGTAGTAATGCCGGCGGACGTGCGCGGCGTCCGGGGTGATCAACAAGGTTCGCAGCGTCGTCTCGTGCCACAGCTCGATGAGCACGCCGGTCTCCCGCTGCTGGCGCGCCCGCCACCGGTCCCACCACTGGGCGGTCGGGGCGTCCATGCTCGCCGGCACGCACAGCACCCACTGCCGGACCTGGTACCCGTTGCGCGCCGCCGCGGTGACCGCCGACGTGAACGAGTCTCGGATCTGGGCCTGGCGGGATCGGGTGACCGCCGGCCAGAAGTACTTTGCCTGCCAGATCACCACCGCGCCGGACAGGTCGCCGAGGACGACGTCGATTCCCCAGTCGCCGGGGTTGGCGGCGATCAGCCGGGCGCCCGGGTGGATCGCGGCGACCAGCATCGCCAGCATCTGCTCGAAGTCGTCCCGCGCGCCCGCCATGTTGCCGGCGCGGAACTGGTGGGACGCGAAGTTGATGGGCGGCTCACCGGACGCGAGGTCGGTCACCGCCGCAGCCGCCGTCATCACACCTCCCCCACACGAATACGCACGTCAGTGAGCTGCCGGAGACCCCCTGGTGATCAGCATTGCAAGCGTATTTACTGGCGGCAACGCCCCGATCACTGTCCGGAGGAGATTTGCAGCGCGCGGTAACCATACCGATGGTTGTCGTTCACCTTCGCGTCCCGACAGCAGACTTCCTTCTACAAAAAGGATGGGGGCCGAATGTACGCGGTCATTGACCTGGAGACGACAGGTCTGCGCAGCGCCTGGCACGACCGGGTGGCGGAGATAGGGATCGTCCAGCTCGACGCCGACGGCGGCGTGCAACGGGAGTGGTCGACCCTGGTCAATCCGGACCGGGACCTGGGTGCGCAGCGGGTGCACGGGATCACCGCAGCGCAGGCCCGGCGGGCGCCCACGTTCGCGCAGATCGCCGGTGACGTCGTCGACCTGTTACGCGGGCGGGTGGTGGTCGCCCACAACCTCGCCTTCGACGGCCCGTTCCTGGCCAGCGAGTACGACCTGCTCGGTGTCACCACCCCGCTCGGCGCCGACAGCGGGCTGTGCACGATGCGGCTGGCCGGCTGGTTCCTGCCCGGCGCCGGCCGCAGCCTGGCCAGCTGCTGCGCGGCGGCCGGCGTCGAGCTGCGCAACGCGCACTGCGCCCTCGACGACACCCGCGCCGCGGCCGGGCTGCTGCGGCACTACCTGTCGATGGCCGGCGCGACAACCGGACCGCCGCCGTCGTGGGCGCGGCTCGTCGCCGACGCGCCGTCCGTGCCATGGCCGGCACTTCCCGGGTACGGGGTACCGCCGGTCGACCGGGAAGCCGCGGCCCGGCCGGCGCCGCATTTCCTCTCCCGACTGGTCGACCTGCTCCCCCGGGCCAACCGGCCGGCGGCCGACGCCTACCTCGACATGCTCGACCGGGCGCTGCTCGACGGGTACATCTCCGTCGCCGAAGCCGACGCGCTCGTGGCGACCGCCGCCGACCTGGGCCTCGGGCAGGCCGACGTGCGGGCGCTGCACGAGTCGTACCTGTGCGATCTGGCCGGTGTCGCCGCCGAGCAGGGGCCACTGAGCCCGCGCGAGTACCAGGACCTGCTGCTCGTGTCGGCGCTGCTGGGGCTGACGCCGGAGCATGTCGAGGACGCCTTGCGGCAGGCCCGGCTGGCGCGCCGGGAGCCCCGCAAGCATGCCCGGTTCCAGCTTTCCCGGTTCCAGCTCGCCGCCGGGGACGTCGTCGTGTTCACCGGCCAGACCCCGCAACCGCGGCCCGACTGGGAGGACCGGGCCGCGGCGGCCGGCCTGGTCGTCGCCGGCAGCGTCACCCGCGACACCCGGCTCCTCGTGGCCGCCGACCCGGACACCATGTCGGGCAAGGCGGACCGGGCCCACCGGTACGGGATTCCGGTGGTACACCCGGTCGCCTTCGCCCGGCTGCTGGCAGCGATGGACAGCTAGCGCTAGCCGAGGGTCCACTTCTGGTTCGCGCCACCGGTGCAGTCCCAGATCTGCACGGGCGTACCGTCGGCCGAACTCGGTCCGGTCGCGTCGAGGCACCGGCCGGACTGCGGGTTGCGCAACTCCCCGGCGCCGGTGGCGGTCCATTGCTGGGCGCCGGTGCCGTTGCAGTCGTAGAGCTGCACTCTCGTACCGTTGGCGGTGCCCGCGGCGGCGACGTCGAGGCACTTGCCCAGGGCCCGGACGGTGCTGTCGCCGGTGCCGGTGGTCCACTGCTGGGCGCCCGTGCCGTTGCAGGTGTAGAGCTGCACCTGGGTGCCGTTGGCCGGGTTGGCGCCGGCCACGTCGACGCACTTGCCGCCGTAGCCGGTGATCGCGCCGGTGTGGCCGCCGCCGCCACCCTGGTTGCCGGACCAGGTGAACGTCGCCGACGTCTTGCCCGGCAGGGTGTACGTGAAGGACTGGCCGCCCCAGTTGACTTTGAGGGACTGGTTGCCGCCGCTGGGGTTGTACGCGATCAGCGCCTTCGACCCGTCCGGGTTCTTCCACGCCACGTTCGGCACGCTCGCGTTGGCGGTGGAGTCGATCCGCACCGCGCCCGGCTTCACGAACTTGGTCAGGTGGCCCATCGTGTAGTACTCGACGGTGTAGTCGACCTGCCCGCTGCGACCGTCTCCATTGTGGACAGTGATCAGCCCGGTGCACGTGCCGCACCCGCCGTTGTGCGGGCCCATGGTCTGGTCGACGGCGAGGCTCCACTTGATCCAGCTACGGCCCCAGTTGCGGGTGTAGTCGATCAGGTTGCGCATGTCCTCGTCCTGTTGGTTGCCGATCCAGGTGCCGCCGGAGTGCTCGGTGTCGTAGGCGTTCACGTTCGGGTACTGGTTGTGGACGGTCGTCTGCATCCCGACGTCGCCGCCGTACCCGTGCCACGCGATGCCGCCGAAGTTCGGGTCGTTGCGGATCGCCGGATCGTCCACAAGGGGCGCCGCCCAGGTGGTGTAGCCGTCCCAGTTCCAGTCGTGCACCAGCACCAACGTGGCGATGCCGGCGTTGTGGAACGCGGGCAGCAGGTTGCTCTTGACGAAGAACTGGAGGCCGGACGTGTTCCACTGCATCGACGGGTAGCCCGGGCAGCAGGTCGGCTCGTTCTGCGGCGTGACGTAGTCGATGTTGATGCCCTGCCCCGCGTACCCCTGGATGTACTTCACGAAGTACTGTGCGTAGAGGCCGTAATACTGCGCCTGCAACCAACCCTGGTTGAAGCTGTTGTTGTCCTTCATCCACGCCGGTCCGCTCCATGGCGACGCCATCACCTTCATGGCCGGATTGAGCGCCTTGGCCTGTCTGGTCAGCGCGAGCACGTCGGCGTCCCGGCCGAGCGAGAAGTCGCCCAGGTCGCAGCAGGTGTCATCGTACGAGTAGCTGAAGCGCGCCAGGTCGGACGAACCCATCGGGTTGCGCAGGAAGCTGACCCCGATCCCGCCGACCGGGTCGAACAGCTTCTGCATGACCGTGTTCTGCGCGCCCGGCGACAGTGCGCCGCTGCCGTGGATCAGCCACGCCGCGGTGTCGGTGAACGACGCGCCGGCGCCCTCGAACTGCTGGTACGTCGTGTTCTCGTTGACCGTCACGGTCTGGTTGGCACCCGGGCTGGTGCCGGCGAAGTTGATCGGTTGCTGCGGCTGGAGACCCCTGGTCACGTTCCGGCCGCCGCTGTCGTTGGTGGTGGTCAGCCAGATGTTCACCGGCTCGCCGGCGGCCAGCGCGGTCGGCGCCACCGCGACACCGACACCGGCGACGGCGAGCGCGGTCACCACCCCGCCTGCCCATAGTCGTATCCGGAACATGCCGCATGGAGTACCACCACCGACGCCTGGATGTCAACCATCGATGGTTGCCACTATGTCGCTATCTTCCCAGCTCAGGGATATTTTCTGGGACTTCTCTCAAGTTTTGAATTGCCATCTTGGAAGATCAGGTACCGGGGAGCAGGAGCAGCCGGGCGCCGTACACAAGGGCGGCGATCGTCCCGGCGAGGAGGATGAGCGTCCATAGCTCGCGCGGCAGTAGGGTCAGGCGCCGCAACACGGCCACGTCGGTCTTGTCGCGGTTGTAGCCCTTGGCTTCCAGGAAGATGAGCATCTCCTCGACCGGGGCGATGAGCAGGAACCACACCCACATGTGCGTGTACAGCAGTTGCAGCGGCGGATCCACCTTCACCGCGATGTAGCCGATCACGACCATGAGGCCGGGCACGGTGATCCAGCCGACGATGCCGCGCACCGCGAGCAGCATGGCGAGCAGGAACAGCAGGCTGCCCCACAGGACCATGTCGGTCCAACCGCGCACCAGCATTTCGGCCGCGAGGAGGCCGAACATCGACGGACCCAGATAGCCGGCGGCGGTGAGGAGAATGTCGAACAGCCACGGGATCGGCGGATCGAACTCGGTGACGCCGCCGCCGTCCGGCTGGAACCTGATCTGCTTGATCCGTTGGAAGAGCAGCTTGCCGACCGTGGCGTGGCCACCTTCGTGCGGGATCACCGAGACGAACCTGGTGACGACGTAGAGCGGGACGGCGAGAAGCCACGACAGCGCGGCGGCGGTCCAGCTCAGCCTGGACGGGTCGGACATGGCCGCGACGGTATCGACGGCCCCCGCTGGACCGCGTCACGTATAGACGCTATCTTCCGCCTCGTGCCCATGATCACGGAGACTTTGAGTCGTCATGGCTACGCAAACTTTCCGTGATCACCGGCGATGATGAGCGGCATGGATGAGTGGCACGTTGCGGTGGTGGGGCCGGGTGGTGTCGGCGGGCTGCTTGGCGCGGTGCTGGCCCGGGCCGGGCACCGGGTGGTGTACGTGGCGCGGCCGGACACCGCGGCGGCGCTGAACGCGGCCGGGCTGAGCGTGCACAGCGCCCAGTTCGGCGAGTTCCACGTGCCGGCGCAGGCGTCGCCCCACCTTGCTGAGCCGGTCGACGTGTGCCTGGTGGCGGTCAAGGCGACCGGCCTGGAGCCGGCGCTCGCCGGGGTGCCGGCCGGGGCGCTCGGCGACGGGTTGATCCTCCCGCTGCTCAACGGCGTCGACCACATGGCCGTGCTGCGCGACCGGTACCCGGCCGCGCAGGTGGTCGCCGGGGCGATCCGGGTGGAGTCGACCCGGGTGGCCACCGGGCGGATCGAGCACACCACCCCGTTCTCGATGATCGAGGTGGCCAGCGCCACCGCGCCACCCGAACGGGTCGAGGCGCTGGCCGCGCAGCTCCGGCAGGCCGGCCTCGACGTGACCGTACGCGACGACGAGACCGCCCTGCTCTGGGACAAGCTCGCGTTCCTGGCGCCGTTGGCGCTGGTCACCACGTACGCCGAGGCGCCGGCCGGGGTGGTACGCGAGAAGTGGCGCGCCGACCTGGAGGCGGTGATCGGCGAGGTCACGGCCGTTGCCCGCGCCGCCGGCGCCCCGGTGCCGGCCGCGGCGATCCTCGGCATGTTCGACCAGGTACCACCGGGCATGAAGTCCTCGATGCAGCGCGACGCCGAGGCCAACCGGCCGACCGAACTCGACGCGATCGGCGGGGCGGTACTGCGAGCCGCGCGGCGCCTCGGCGTCGACACACCGGTCACCGCGCGGCTCGTGGCGGAACTGGAGAAGCGGTCGGCCCCGGCCGTTTGAGGCCTCGCCCCGGCCTTCGGTTAACCTCAGGATGAATGGGGGCGGCCGGGAAACCGTGCCGCGTGGGTTGGTCCGGGCGTGGCGGCCTCACGTGCCGGACCGTGAGGAAGTCGGCGATGCGCACGATCGTTCACCTGTACCCCCATGACCTGGCTGACCCGGAATCGCTGGCCCGGCTCGCGGCGCTGGCGGCGACGGACGAGTTGATCCTGCGGTTTGGGTCCGCTGGCGTCACCGCGATGCTGGTGAGGTCGTTACGCGCCGCCCTCGGGCGACACCGGCTTGTCGCGCTGCTGGTAAACGGCGAGGTGAGCGGCGACGAGCGCCGCCTCGTCCTTGACCTCCTCGACGAGGGCAACGTACCGCTGATCGTCGTCACCGGGGATCAGGCACCCGATCGGCTGACCAACTGGCTCTGGCTCGGCGCCGATCGCACGATCACCCTATCGGGTACTACCGGCCGGAAAGCCAGCGGCAACGGGATGACCGGCGGGGGTCCCTACGTGCTCGCTGATGGTTCTGCCCGTCCCGACGACGGTAGCGTCACTTCTGTGAGCAGGCGACTACCGCGTGGAAACCTGCCGGCTGAATTGAACAGTTTTGTCGGCCGGCGGCACGAGCTTACCCAGGTCAGGCGGCTGCTGGCCGCCAATCGACTGGTCACCCTGGTCGGTGCCGGTGGGGTGGGCAAGTCACGTCTGGCGTTGCACGCCGCCCGAGAGGCCGCCCGGGCGTTCCGTGACGGCGTCTGGCTGGTGGAACTGGCTAGCCTGAACGACGCGGTACTGCTACCGAGGGCGGTGTCCGAGGCGGTCGGTCTGACCGACCAGACCGCGCGGAACCAAACCGAGGTGCTGGCCAGCTTCCTCGCCTCCCGGCACCTGTTGCTGGTGGTGGACAACTGCGAGCACCTGCTGCCCGGCTGCGCGGCGCTGATCGCCGATCTGCTCGCCGCCGCCCCTGACCTCAAAGTCCTGGTGACCAGCCGCGAGGTGCTGCACCTCTTCGGCGAGCAGGTCTACCAGGTGGAGCCGTTGGCCGTACCGCCGTCTGATCCACCGGTGCGGTCCAGTGCGGATGCCGGCGGCCGGTACCCGGCGCTGGAGCTGTTCGCCGACCGTGCGGCCGCGGCCGGATACGGGTTGACGATTACCGAGGACAACTGGCCGTACGCGGTCCGGATCTGCCGGCGCCTGGATGGCATTCCGCTGGCCATCGAACTGGCCGCGTCGCGCCTGCGCGCGTTGTCGCTACAACAACTGGTGTCGATGCTCGACAACAGGTTCGACCTGCTGACCCAGGGCAACCGGACGGCGCTGCCGCGGCACCGGACGCTGTGGGCGGCGGTTGAGTGGAGCTTTGAGCTGTGCACCAAGCCCGAGCGGCTGCTGTGGGCGCGGGCGTCGGTGTTCGCCGGCAGCTTCGACCTCGACGCAGCGGAACATGTCTGTGGTGGCGATGGGTTGCCGGGCGACGACGTGCGCGAGGCGCTGGCCGGGCTGATCGACAAGTCCGTCCTCGTCGTGGAGAACGACGACGTCCGCAGGCGGTACCGGTTCCTCGACACGCTGCGCGAATACGGGCTACACCGGTTGCGCTTTCCCGACGACGCGGACGAGAGCTGCGGCATCCCCACCGTCGGCGAGCCGCAGCTACGGCGGCGGCACCTGGCGTTCTACGCGCAATTGGCGGAGCGGTTCGACGCCGACTGGTTCGGCCCGCGCCAGGTGGAGTGGACCGAACGGATGTGCGCGGAACTGCCGAACCTGCGCGCCGCACTGGGGTTGTGCGTAGACAATCCGGATCAGACCCGCAGCGGGCTCCGGCTGGCCGGGGCGCTGTACTACCTCTGGTACGGCTGTGGCGAGATCCGCGAGGGCCGATGGTGGCTGGAGCGCCTCCTTGCAGCCCACGGGGAGCCGGCTCCGGAGCGGATCCGCGCCCTGGCCGTGTACGGTCGACTGTTGATTCTGCAGGGTGTGCCCGCCGCGGCGGCGCAGGTTGCGCGGGAGTGCCTCGAGCTGATCCACGGTCGGGACGACCCGTTCCACGAGAGCCATACCTTGCAGACCCTCGGCCTGGCCGAGATGTACCTCGATGCGCCCGAGTCCGCCTCGGCGCTGCTGCGACGGGCCGTCGACCGGGCGTCCGAGCTGGGGTCCGACCACGCGGCCGTGGCGTTCACCACGTTCGCCCTGGCCGTGGCCGCGCTGTTGATCGACGACGATCCGGTCCGGTCGGCCGGGCTGTTCGCCGAAAGCCGCGCGATCTGCCGGGCGCACGGGGACCGGTGGTGGTTGGGCAACGTCCTTTCCGGATCGATCCAACCGGAGCTGCGGCTCGGTGACACGGCACGGGCTGAAGCGTACGGCCGGGAAGCGCTGGCGGTACGCACCGCGCTGCACGACCCGCAAGGAGCTGCCGCAGCGGTGGACATGCTGGCCTGGGTCGCCGCCGCCACCGGTGACCACCGGCGGGCGGCCCGCCTGCTCGGTGCGGCCGATCGGTACTGGCGTTCGGTAGGCGGTTCCCCGTTTGGTGCCGGTCAGTGGCTGGACGCCCACAAGCGGAGCGAGACCAGCGCACGCAACGGCCTTGGCCCGCGGTTCGAGGTCGAGTACCGCCACGGCGAGGAGCTGTCCCTGGACGACGCCACCAGCTACGCCCTGCGCGGCGAGCGGTCCCGCCCCAGCCGCCCGCCGACCGGGCCGGCGCTCGACCAGCCGCACCTGACTCCCCGGGAGCTGCAGGTCGCCGAACTGGTGGCAGAGGGACTGACCAACCGGCAGATCGCGACGCGGCTGATGATCTCGCAGCGGACCGCGGAGAGTCACGTGGAGAACATCCTGCTGAAGCTCAACCTGACCAGCCGCGTGCAGATCGTCGCCTGGCACATGCAACGCCGCCCGAACGGGACCGGCGGTGGCGAGTGACACCGAGACCGCGCTCGCCGAACTCATCGGTCCGGCGCAGGCCAGCGGGGCGGCCGGTCTAGTCTGCGAGGGATGACCGTCGTCTCGATCAAGGGAGCATCCAGTGGCTTCTCGTCTCAACCCGTACATCAGCTTCGCCGGTGACGCCCGGCAGGCTATGGAGTTCTACCAGAGTGTGTTCGGCGGCGAACTGAGGATGAACACATTCGGGGAGTTCGGCGCGCAGGACGCCCCGGAAGCGGACAAGATCATGCACAGCCAGTTGCAGACCGACAACGGGTTCACGCTCATGGCGTCGGACACCCCGCCCGGCATGGAGCACAACCCCGGCACCAACATCACGGTGAGCCTGAGCGGCGACGACAGTGACCTGCTGCACGGGTACTGGGAGAAGCTGTCCAGCGGCGGCACCGTGCAGATGCCGCTGGAGAAGCAGATGTGGGGCGACGAGTTCGGTTCCTGCGTGGACAGGTTCGGCGTCCCGTGGCTGGTCAACATCGCGCAGGCACAGGCCTGATCTGGAGTTGGGGAGTCAACGGCCGGCCGCCGCGAGTACCGTGGCGTTCGATGCCGCCAGGTCCACTTCGGTGGGCAGCGGCCGGCCGTAGCCCTCGCCGAGGGCGGGCACCCGGAACTGCTCGGTCCGCCAGCCGTGTGCGGCCAGCCAGTCCGCCGGAGTGTTGTCCACAGTAGTCAGAAGGTCCGCGCCCATCCCGCGTACCGCGTCGGAGGTCGCCCGCATCGCCGGCCGGTCCGCCGCGCTCGCCTCCAGGTAGTCGACCACCGCACGGCTGCCCCGCGCGGCGAGCCCGGTCACCGTGCCCAGCAGCCGTTCGGCCTCCGTCCGTCGCAGGTACGGCAGGAGGCCCTCGGCCAGCCAACCGGTGGCGGCGCCCGGGTCGAACCCGGCCGCGACCAACGGATCCGCCCACGGCTCGCGCAGGTCGACCGGGACGACCGTCCGCACACACCGCGCCATCGCCCCGACCGAGGCCAGCACCGGCTCCTTGAAGGCGAACATCTCCGGCAGGTCCAGTTCGAACACACGCGTGCCGTCCGGCCAGTCCAGGCGGAAGGCGCGACAGTCCAACCCGGCCGCCAGCAGGACGACCTGCCGGGCTCCGGAGGCGGTCGCCGCCCGCGCCTGGTCGTCGTAGAACCGGGCCCTGATCGCCAGGAACTCGCTGGCGCCGGTCGGCACGCCCACCGATCCCGGGACATCACCGGTGGCCGCGGCGAAGGCCTCGACGAACGCGGCCGCGAAGGGGTCGTCGAACAGCCGGTCGGGCCGGGCGGTCTCGGTGGCCCGCAGGCCGGCCACCCACACCGCGGTCCGGCCGACCCCTGGTAACGCCGCGCCGCTCATACGTTGCTTCCTACCGGGGTACCGCCGCATCCGGGATCGGGCGTTCGACCGCCTGCGCATTTGTGCAGATGGATTGACCGTCCCGACGAGCAGCGCAGAAGGTGGCCTTCTGCGACCTTTCAGCATGGAGGTGCCAAAATGCGCTGGTCCAGAAGCAGTACGAGCCGCCTGCTCGCGGCGGGGTTGGCAAGTGCGGTAGCAGCCGGGGCGTTCGCCCTGGCGTCGACGGGCGGCACGGCCGCAGCATCCGGAAACGCCGCGGGAAACCCGGTTGGGAAGGACCGCAACCCGGTCGGCACGTGGAGTACCGCGGTGACCCGTGCGGCGACGCCGCCGGTGCCCGCCAACCGGATCCTGCACGATGACGCCGTTCGAGAACACCACGATCGCCGGGTACTACACGCCGGAGAACGAGGCCAAGCGCGAGGCGGTGAACCAGTGGATCCGTACCAGCGGTGAGTGGGACGCGGTGGTCGACTTCGATCGGGCGGTCCGCGACCCCGCGCACCCGCTGCGGATGCTGGCCCAGTACGACAGCGGCGATCACCTGCACCCGAACGACGCCGGGATGCAGGCGATGGCCAACGCGATCCCGTTGCGCCTGTTCCGCTGAGAGCCCGTCACCGCTCGGCCACGATGATCTTCTGGATCGATGATGGGCTATCCAGTCCCGCCCGTTGCGGAGTCCCGGGACCAGATAGCCCATCGTCGATGGATGGGGGCACCACCGGGGCCCGGGACAGCTCGTCCAAGCGGATCAGCGCCACGCCGGCGACGATCAGGACGCCGCCGAACAGCTGGATCACGGCCGGCAGCTGACCCAGCACCAGCCAGGCGATCAGTACGGCGAACATCACCTCGGTCAGCCCGACGAACGAGGACAGCCGGGCGCCCAGGATCCGGGCCGCGCCGATCCCCGCGATGTACGACACCACGGCGGCGACCAGTGACAGCCCGACCACCGGGACCAGCCAGCTCATCCGGTACCCGGCCAGGTGGACGTCGCCGAACGTGGCGTGCAGCGGCAGCGCGCCGAGCAGCCCGAGGGCGGTCAGCGCGACGGCGCCGACGGCCATCCCGCCGCTGGCCAGCGCCACCGGGGGCAGGCCGCTGTCGCCGCGCGCGGACAGCACGAAGTAGGTGGCCAGGCCGACGGCGGCACCGAGGCCCCACAGCACACCGACCGGGTGCAGCCCGCCCTTCCCGATCAGGTCGAGGACGAAGAACAGGCCGAGGATGGCGGCCGCCGACCCGAGGATCGTGAGCCGGCGTGGCCGCTGGCCGTGCGCCAGCCACATCCAGCCGACGACCAGGATGATGCCGAGGTACTCCAGCAGCAGCGCGACCCCGACCGGCAGGTAGCGGACGGCGTTGAAGAAGCAGGCCTGCGCCCCGGCGACCGCGAGCAGCCCGAACAGGCCGATCATGCCGAGGTTGCGCCGGAGAACGTGCCACTGGCCGCGCAGCGACCACACCCCGGGGACGGCCAGGACCGCGGCGGCGACGCCGACCCGGGCGGTGACCGCGGCGTTCGCCGACCAGCCGGCGTCGATCAGTGCGCGGGCGAACGTCCCCGAGGTGGCGAACGTGACGGACGAGAGCAGCGCCAGCCCGAGACCGGCACCGGCGGAGCGTTGATGGCGCATGAGCCCCCCTCGGGTATTGGATAGGCAGCGGCATGTAATAAGCAATAAGCCGGTACGCTTGTGACACTAAAGAACGGGTGCGACAGGAGTCAACGTGGTTTTTGCCCATGACACAGAGCAGGCGCTCACGGCGGCCGTCGCTCTGGTCAACACCGCCGGAGGCGACGACGAGGGCCTGCCCGACGTCGCGGCGCTGGACGCCTTCTTCCGCGCGTACGGGTGGACCGGTCGCCACGAGCACAACGACACCGAACTGCGGTCGGTGCGGGCGCTGCGGCCCCGGCTCCGCCAGATCTGGTACGAGGACGAGGACGGCATCGTGGAGATCGTCAACCGCCTGCTCCGCGAGTCGCACGCGCTCCCGCAGCTGATCAGGCACGACGACGAGCCGTACCACCTGCACGCCACGTCGCGCGACGCGCCACTGGCGACGCGGATGGCGGTCGAGGCCGCGATGGCGCTGGCGGACATGGTCCGCGGCGGCGAGTTGAGCCGGCTGCGCGTCTGCGAGTACCCGGGCTGCGGCAACGTCATGGTCGACCTGTCGAAGAACCGGTCCAAACGGTTCTGCGACGCCGGCTGCGGCAACCGGGCGGCGGTCACCGCGTACCGGGCCCGGAAGGCGGCGGCCGGCCACCCGTGACGGCTATTCCAGTGCCGCGGCCCTGGCCTCGAACAGGTCCCGCTCGCGCGCGTTGCGGGTCATCGTCGCGGCGCGCTCGAACTCGCGCCGGGCCTCGGTGGTGCGGCCCAGCCTCGCCAGCAGGTCACCGCGGACGGCCGGGACCAGCGGATAGTTGGGCAGGTCGAGAGCGTCGACGATCTCCAGGCCACGGTCGGCGCCGTGGGCGTTGCCGACCGCGACCGCCCGGTTGAGATCCACGACCGGTGACGGCGAGACGTACGCCAGCACCTCGTACAGGGTCGCGATCCGCGCCCAGTCGGTGTCGTCGGCGCGGGTCGCCCGGGCGTGGCACGCCGCGATGGACGCTTGCAGCACGTACGGGCCGAAGGCGGCCCCGGCCCGGGCCAGCGCCTCCAGTCCCCGCCGGATCAGCAGCCGGTCCCAGCGCCGCCGGTCCTGGTCCTGCAGCAGGATCGGGCTCCCGTCCGGGCCGGTACGGGCCGGGATGCGCGACGCCTGAAGCTCCATCAGCGCGACCAGTCCGTGTACCTCGGGCTCGTGCGGCGCCAGCGTGGCGAGTACCCGGCCCAGGCGCAGCGCCTCCTCGCACAGCGCCGGCCGCATCCAGTCGTCGCCGGCCGTCGCGGCGTACCCCTCGTTGAAGATCAGATAGATGACCTCGAGGACCGACGCCAGCCGCTCGGCGACCTGATCCGGCGGCGGCAGCTCGATGGGCACCTTCTTCTCGGCGAGCGTCCGCTTGGCCCGGGTGATCCGCTGGCCGACGGTCGGCTCCGGGACCAGGTACGCCCGGGCGATCTCGTCGGTGGTGAGCCCACCCAGCAGCCGGAGCGTGAGCGCCACCCGGGCCTCGGTCGACAGCACCGGATGGCAGGTGGTGAAGATCAGCCGCAGCAGGTCGTCGCCGACGTAGTCGTCGAGTTCGGCCGCGACGTCGATCTCCTCCGCGTCCGGGGTGGCCCGGCCGATCTCGGTAAGTTTCTCCTGGTACCGGGCCTGCCGGCGGAGCATGTCGATGGCGCGGTGCTTGGCCGTGGCCATCAGCCAGGACCCGGGATGGTCCGGCACCCCGGCGACCGGCCACTGCTCCAGCGCGATCACGAACGTGTCCTGGGCCAGTTCCTCGGCCAGGCCGACGTCGCGCACGATACGCGCCAGCCCGGCGATGATCCGGCTGGACTCGATCCGCCAGACCGCCTCCACGGTCTTCTCCACGACACTGCGAGGATCGGTAGCTGTCACGGCTACCGATCCTGCCCATCCGGGGTTGGTTATGCCGGGCCGCCGAAGTCCTCCGGGCCGAAGACCTTCAGGACGTCGGCCTCACCTTCCCAGCCCGCCCAGAGGTCGCGGTGCAGACTTGACGAACCGGGAGGCCCACTCGACCGCCTCCTCCTTGGACCGGACCTGGTACAGCGCGTAGCTGATGGTCTCCTTCGCCTCGGCGAACGGGCCGTCGGTGACGCTCAGCGCGCCGCCGTACAGGCTCACCCGCACTCCCGCGGCGCTGGGCGCCAGGCCCGCGGTGTCGAGCAGCGCGCCGGCCGCGGTCGCCTCCTCGCCGAGTTTCATGATCGCGTCCATCAGTTCGGCGGGTGGCGGGGTCGGGGGCTGGTTTCCCTTGAGCATGATCAGGTAACGCATGATCAGATCCTTTCAGTGGGTTGGGCCGGGTCAGACAGCGGTGCGGTACAGGCGAACGGAGACGGTGCTCAGCCAGGCGCAGACCACCAGGACGGCGGCGACGAAGGCGAGCGTGGTGGGGCCGTGCGAGCCGGACGCGATGCCGGCGAACCCGGCGAGGAAGGCCACCCCGGTGAACCGGGAGAACCAGGCCAACCGGGTCCGGCCGTCCCGGGCGAAGCGGCTGGCCAGTACGAAGCAGGCCGCGATCAGGCACAGGAAGCCGACGCCACCGAGGGTGAAGTGCAGCATGCCGTGCCAGCTGACGGTGGTGGTCTCGGGGGTACCGGCGGGGAAGCCCTGCGCGGGGTCGGCGCGAAAGATGCCCGCCCCGACCAGGCTCGTCCCGTAGACGCCCACCAGGACCGGGGCCCAGGTGCTGCCCCGGCCGGGAGCCAGGGCACGGCGGAGCCCGACCGCCCCGGCCACCGTCATCAGCCCGGTGACGATGAAGTTCGTGATCTGGATCCAGCCGTAGTCGCCGTTGGACAGCAGGCTCCAGGCGTGCCGGGACGGGTCGAAGCCGTCGCGGGTCAGCGCCTGCGCCAGCGACACCACCACGTACAGCGGGCCGGCGATGACGCCGTACCCGAGCAGCGACCTGGTGATCCGGGCGGCGGGGGTGCAGGTGGTGTTCATGTCGATCTCCCATGTTCGAGGTCCTTTACCTGGGCCTCGAACGGGGCGACCCGGATCCGACACACGCCCCTTGGCTTTTCCATGATCACGGAACATTTGGGTACCTATGGCGACACAAAGGTTCCGTGATCATGGGAGGAGCTAGAAGAGCGCGAGCTGGCCGACGCCGGGTTGGCGGCGCTCCTGGGCGGAGCGCGCGCGGTGGGGTGCCCACGGGAGGTGGGGTTCCTCGTCGGGGGACGGCGGGGGGCTGCCGCCGGTCAGCGCCCAGAGGGACGGGCCCAGCCGGATCCCCCGCTCGGCCAGGGCCCGCCGCATGACCAGGAGATCGAGCGGCAGCCGGGTGCTGTCGAGGTCGGGCAGCGGCAGGTCGGTGCGCATCCGCATGAGCCGCCGGTTGCGGGCGATGGTATCCCGCGCCGCCGGTGTGTCGAGGTGCGTCGCCGCGCGCTCGCCGACCACGTCGCGGACCTCGTCGGACCGGCCGGCCTCCAGCGCCGCCCACGCCGCGTCGACGCTGCCGAACGCGGTGAGCAGGCGGGCGGCGGTCATGGTGCCGAAGCCGGGGACCCCGGGCAGATTGTCGGACGGGTCGCCACGCAGCGCGGCAAGATCACGGTACTGCCAGGCCTCGACACCGCAGACCCCGGGCAGCGACGCGGCGGTGACCAGGACCGACTCGTCCTGACCTCCGTTGCGCACCCGCAGCACCGACGTCGCGTCGTCGACCAGCGCGAACGCGTCCCGGTCGCTGGTCACCACGATCGACCGCCAGCCGATCTCGCGGGCCCTCGCCGCCGAACTGGCCAGGACGTCGTCGGCCTCGTAGCCGGCCGGGACCACCACGGACAGCGCCGCCGCCCGCAGCAGGTCGGGGGCGATCGCCAGCTGCTCGGACAGCTCGGCGGGCTTGTCCGGGCGCTGGGCCTTGTAGCGCGGATAGTCGGCCTTGCGGGTCGAGTGCTCGGAACAGTCGAACCCGACCAGCACGGCGTCGGGACGCAGCCGCGCGGCGGCCCGGGCGACGTGGCCGACCAGCCCCTTGATCGCCCAGACCGGGCGCCCGTCGTCGTCGAGCAGCCGCCCGGTGGCGGCCGCGTGGTAGGCGCGGTGCAGGAGGCTGTTGCCGTCGATGACGAGCAGCAGCGGGGCTGGGGGCGCCGTCACGGGACCCAGCCTAGAACGCACCCCTGACAAGACCCCAGCGCAGGGCCCAGCGACCCGGCCGTCCGCCGAGCGTACGACACGGTATCCCAGCCGGCCCGGGGCTGTTCCGGCTTGGCCCGCCGGCACCCGTCCGCCAACCCACCGGCACCCCCACGCAACCGGCCTTCCCGTACGGTTCCGCGGCCCCGCTCCGATCTGAGCGACGACCCGCAGTCCCGCCCAACCCGGGAAATAGATACAACGGAATACGTGGAAGGCACACTGACATGGATGTCACCCTCCGCCGGATCGGCGTCGTCGCGCTGACGGTCGCCGCCTGCGTCACATATGGCCTGGTACCGGCCGCGGACGCGGCAACTCCGCGCGCCACCGGCGCCACGCCGGCGGCCTCCCCCAGCCCCACCCCCAAGGCAACCGCCACCATCAAGGCAACCGCCACCACGTCCCCCAAGGTCACGGCGACCGGCACCACCAAGGCGGACAAGCTGACCGCCGTGACGACGGCCAAGCTGATCAACTACTACCCGGCGGACGCCGGCTGGACGTCGATGTGGACGTCGTGGAACCGCACGAAGATCGACGCCGACCTGGCCAAGGCGTCCTCGATGGGCGCCGACTGCGTGCGGATCGTGGTCTTCCCCGACACGTTCGGGTTCCCGACGCCGCAGGCGCCGTACACCGACCGGCTCCGCGACTTCGTCACGATGGCGGCCGCGCACAAGATGACCGCCAAGATCACCCTGTTCGACTGGTGGGACCGGTACTCCGACACCACCGGCAGCGCCACCTGGATCAGGTCGCTGCTCGGCCCGTACGCGAACGACCCGCGGGTGCTCACGGTCGAGCTGAAGAACGAGATGGACCCGGATGACGCCGCCGCGATGTCCTGGGCCCGGGCGATGCTTGCGGTGGTACGCCAGACGATGCCGACCACGCCGGTCACCGTCACGGTCCCCGGCTCGGACGGCTCCGCGGCGCTCCGCAAGCTCAAGTCGCAGCTGTCGAGTGTCCAGCCGGACTACTACGACTTCCACTTCTACGGCGGCTCGCAGCAGGCGCTGTCGATCATCACCGAGGCGAAGGGGATCGCCGCCCCGGCTCCGCTGGTGATCGGCGAGACGGGTACCAGCACGTACGGGTCGACCGAGGACGACCAGGCGGCCTACCTGGCCCGGGTATTCACCGCCGCCGACGACGCCGGGGTCGGCTCGGTGGGGCCGTGGACCCTCAACGACTTCCTCCCGGGAGCGATCCCGTCGACGTCGGCGGTCTCCGGCATGGCGGCGCAGTACCAGTACGGGCTGTTCCGCACCGACGGCGGTACCAAGGCGGCGGCCAAGGTGGTCAAGAGCGTGTGGACCGGCGCGTCGGTCAGCGAGGGCCTGCTGAACCTCGGCTTTGAGAACCCCAACGGCCTCGCCCCCTGGCGGACCTACCTGCCTGCCCTCGGCGTCGGAGTACGGTCGACGACCGCCGCGCATTCCGGTACGGCGTCGGTGATGTTCACCGGTACCGGCGGGACCAGCAGCGGGATGCCGTCGGTGCGGATGTCCCCGATCGAGTCGGTGGTACCCGGTCAGAAGTGGCGGGTCCAGGCCTGGGCGAAGGGCAGCAACGCGAAGGGCACCAACCAGGTCGCGCTGAGCTGGTTCGACTCCGCCGGCCGGTACCTCGGGCAGAACTCGTCGGCCCTCCTGCCCGTGGGCACCACGAACTGGACCGCGCTGGTGGCGCAGGGCACGGCGCCGGCCAACGCGGCGGCGCTGGAGATCCACCTCAAGTCCGGCAACAACTCCGGGACGGTGTGGTTCGACGACGTCACGATCTCGCACTGACCGGCGCAGCACTGACCGGGTCGGGAACCATCACACCCAGAGAACCGAACAGCTCGGCGTATGCGTCGACCGTGCGGTGCCACGACCCGACGTCGGGGTACCGCCGGTCGGCCAGCGCGGGGAGGCGGCGGATCGCGTCGAGCAGGGCGTCCGGGTCGGCCGGGGGTACCGGCACCGCGCCCTGGTACCCGGCCGCCGCCTCCACCAGCCCGCCGACCCGGGTCACCACGACCGGCAGCCCGCTGCTCATCGCGATGTGCAGCGGGCCGCTGGCCGAACTCCGCCGGTACGGCAGGACGACCGCGTCGGCGTCCGCGAAATGCCCGGCCACCTCGGCGTCGGTCACGTACCGGTTGACGAACGTGATCCGCGACGCCCAGCGGGACCGCCGGATCAGCTCCGCGGGCAGCGTCCACCCTTCCCACGTCTCGCCCACGACGGTGAGGCTGAACCGGTCGACCTCGGCCGGGTCCAGCCGGTCGAACGCGGTGATCAGGTCTTCGAGTCCCTTGTACGGGCGGATGGTGCCGAAGTAGAGCAGCCGGCACCGGTCCGACCGGGTGGCGGGCGCGATCCGGTGATGGTCGTAGGGCCCGTGCGGGGCGGTTACGACCGGCACCGCCCCGACCGGATAGCTGGCCCGGACCAGGCCGAGGTCGTACCCGGAATGCACCACGATCCCGTCGACCCGGCGCAGCAGGGGCTGGATCAGGTGCCGCACATAGGCGGCGGCCAGCCGATGGCCGGCTTCGCCGGTGTCCTGTACCTCGTGGAACTCCACCACCACCCGCGCGCCGACCGCCCGGGCGGCCAGGCACAACGCCAGGTACGAGTGCAGCACGGTACCCGTCCACCACTGGAGCACCAGCACGTCCGGCCGGTACCGCCGGATGAAGCGGACCGCGCGCAGCAGGCTGGCCGGCGAGTGCCAGTCGACCCCGTCGAACACCGGTATCCCCGGCGCGTACGCCAGGTCGGTGAGCGGCTTGCCCACCCTGGCCCGCCCCGGGTACAGCCGCGCCGGCAGCAGCCCGCGCATCAGCACGGCGCCGACGTCGAACCGTTCCGCGAGGGCGTTGCTGAGCCGGCAGGTGTAGTAGCTGATCCCGGACAGGAAGCGCCAGCCGGAGCCGACGACGACCACGCGCGGCCGGTGGTGCTCAGACGGCGCAGTCACGGTAGACCTCCTCCAGCCGGGGTACGACGCTCGCGGCGGTGAACGCGGACGCGTGCCGGAACCCCTCGTCGCTCAACCGGTCGGCGAGCGCGCGGTCGGTGAGGACCCGGCGCAGCGCCGCCGCCAGGGCCGGCGCGTCGCGCGGCGGCACCAGCAGGCCGGTACGTCCATCGTGGACCACGTCGACCAGGCCACCCGATGACGAGGCGACCAACGGGGTACGGGCCAGCAGCGCCTCGACGGCGGCCTGCCCGAGAGCCTCCGAAATGGACGGGACCGCCCCGGCGGCCGCCCGGCGCCAGGCCGCCATCACCTGCGGGTGCGGTACGTCGCGGACGATGCGTACCCCGTCCGGCGGTGGGGGTGTGTCCGGCCGGGTGGTGCCGATGCACAGCAGGCTGGGCGGTGGCTGCGCACCCGGCCAGTCGGCGACCAGCATCCGGTAGGCGTCGAAGAGGACGTCGATCCCCTTGTGCGGCCCGAGCGCTCCGACGAACAGGATGAACCGGCCGTCGGGTACCCAGTCCGGGGTTGGGGTTTCGTCAGCGAGCTTGGCCAGCCCGTCCGGCACCAGGGTCGGCAGCACGGTCACCGGCAGGTTGGCGCGGCCCGCGACGCTGTTCTCGCCGGTGTGCAGCGCCTCGGCCACCGACGTGGAGATCGCCAGCAGCCGGTCGATGCCCCGATGGCGCTGGGCGGTGAGCGCGGCGGCGAGGACGGTACCCTTCAGCCGGCCGTACTGGCCGGTCGCGCACGTGGCGCACCGGCGGATCTGGGCGCCCGGGCACGGGTCGCCGGTCCCCCCGTCGCGGTAGATGAGGCTCTTCTTCGCGCAGACCAGGCCGTAGTCGTGGGCGGTGTGCACGTGCGGCACCCCCCAGCGACCGGACCGCAGCGGGAGGTAGCTGTACATCAGCCAGTCGTGGCTGTGCACGACGTCGAACCGCTCGGCGCGCAGCACCTGCCGGATCCCGGCGACCACGCGCGGATCGGCGAACGTGGGGTGGAACGGGCGGCCCGGATCGGCGTACAGCCGGCCGGCGGCGTAACTGGCAAGACTGCTCGCGAGACTGTCGAGCCGGCGGACGCGTACCCCGCCCAGGATCTCCTCGCGGGTGGTCACCGGGGTGGCCAGCGTCAGCACGGTCACCCGGTGGCCGCGCCGCACCAGTTCCTCGCTCGCGGTCGCGACGCTGCGTTCCAGACCGCCGATCACCGGGGCGTAGAGGTTGCTGAGCTGGAGGATGTTCAGGGGCCTCATGTCCGCCTCCGCAGTACCAGATGACCGGCGACCAGCACCGCGCCGACCGTCTGCCCGGCCAGCCAGGCGACACCCGCCCCGCGGATGCCGAGGCCGGGCAGCAGCATCCAGCTCCCGGCCAGTCCCACCGTGGCCATCACCGCGTTCATCACCGCGCACCGGCGCAGCCGGCCCTCCGACCGCCAGTACGCCACGGCGACGTTGGTCACCGCGTCGGGCACCGCCGCGAGGACGAGCACGACCAGCAGCCCGGCACCCCGTTCGGCGTACCGGTCGCCGAACAGCGCCAGCAGCGGGGCCGGCGCGACCAGCAGGCTCAGCGCCGGCACGGCGAGGATGCCGGCGACGAGGAGCGCGGCCCGGCGTACCGAACCCGGCCGCGCGCCGTGCGAGCGCTCCGCGAACAGCGCCGACGCCACGGCCGGCGACACGAAGTACAGCGCCGAGGCGACCATCCAGGTGAGGTAGAAGTACGCGCTGGCCTGCGCGCCGAGCCGGGCCAGCACCAGGACGGGCAGCACGAACCCGGGCAGGGTCTGGGTCAGGTTGATCAGGTGATGGCCGACCAGCGACCGGCGCAGCCGGCGCAGTTCCCGGCCCGCGCCGTCGAGGGTGAACCGCATCCCGGGTCGCAGCCGGGGCAACATGGCGACCACGGTGACCGCACTGACCACAATGGACGTCATCACCCAGGTCGCCAGGACGGCGTCGGCGCTTGCCCGGCCCACCGCGACCAGCGCACCGAGCAGGACCAGCTTGCCCACCGCGAAGCCGAGGTTGCGGGTGAGCATCCCGCCGCTGGCGCGCTGCGCGACGAAGACGAAGTCCAGCAGTGTCGACGCGGTGACCGTGACCGCCCCGGTGGCGAGCAGGGCCGCGGTCACCGGCCGCTGGACCGCCCGGAACTCGCCGGACAGCTTCGGCAGGACCGCCACGGCGACGATCGCCGCGGTGGCGGTGGCGACGCAGCCGGCGGCGAGGCCGGTGCTGACCGCCCGCGACCAGTTCCGGACGTCGAGGCCGGGCAGGTGCTGGACGAACGTGTGGCCGACGCCGAGGTTCGCGGCCACGCTGATCACCGTGAAGGCGGACACCAGCGCGCTGGCGAGCCCGACGTACGCGGCCGGCATGGTCCGCGCGGCCACCGCCCAGTACAGGTACCCGATCGCGCTGGTGGCGACCGTGCTGCCCATGATGAGCGTGCTGTTGCGCAGCAACGAGTCGCGGGTCGTCAACACGGGCCGGCCCCCCGCGCGTACAGGGTGGTGCTCAGCTCAGGGTCGGCCGCGCCGGGATCGACCGGCCGTAGCCGCAGCACGACGCGGTACAGGCAACCGTCCGGCGGCGGGGGCACCCGAACCGTGACGTCGCGGCCCGCGGCCCCGAGCCGGGCCACCGGCACGGCCGGGCCGGCCGGCCGGTCCCCCACGTCGACGGTGAGCTGGAAATCGCCCGGCCGGGAGTCCCGCCGCTCGATCCGGAGTGGCACGTCGAGGCCCTGGGCCGGCACGCTGACCGGGCCGGTCACCTTCGCCGCCCAGCCGGCCAGCGCGACGCTGGTGTACCCGGGCGGCGCCGGGCGGGGCAGCCGGTCGTACCAGGTGACCGCGGCGACGCCGACACCGATGGCGAGAACGCTGGCGATCCCCGCACCCACCCACACACCGACCGGACGGCCCGGCGCGTCCCGGCGCGGCCCGCGCACCTCGGCCAGCGTCCCGCCGACCGCGCATACCGCGAGCAGCGCCAGCAGGACCGGGTTCCGGCCGATCCGTACCCCGGCGACGTGCAGCAGCAGGGCCACCGCGGGCAGCGTGAGGAGCCCGACCAGGACCTGGAGACCCAGGCGGGACAGCGGGAACCGGTCGTCGGTACCGGCGGCCGGCCCGGTCAGCACCGTGACCCAGAACGCGCCGGACGCCAGCAGAACGGTCGCGAGCACGGCAATGGAAAGCCAGCCCAGGCCGGGCAGGACGATCATCGCGCCGACCGCCCAGCCGAGCACCAGGACCGTCCCCAGTGGACCGCTGCGGCCGAGCCGCCGGAAGACGGATGTCACGGCCGCCGCCCCCTGGCCGGGGCGCCCGACGCGACCGGCGCCCGCATCGCGGCGAAGTCGAACCGGTAGATCGCGTAGTCGACGCTGTCGTACACCTTGATGGTCCACGGCCGCGCGTCGAACTTCGCCAGGTTCGCCCGGGTGAACGGGGACCGGTCGGTGTGCGCGAACGGCTCGTCCGGCTCGAAGTACACCCCGATCTCCGGCACGTGGTTCGCCAGCCGGCGGTCCACGACGAGGTACGTGTAGTCGTCGGCGGTCAGCCGGGTGAGCAGCGGCGCCGGTACCGGCTCGCCCGGCCGGGCCAGGTACAGGTCGTACGTGGGGAACGTCCGCGACGGGGCGGCCGGATCCTGCCCGCCGTACGAGGCGAAGACCAGCCCGGTGTACCGGTCGGTCACGATCCGCAGCCGGTCCCCGTCGGCGTGCCGCAGCCACCCGGACGCGGCGAGCAGTTCGGGCGTCACCGATCGGGTGTCCGAGCCGAACGTGTACGGCCCGGGGAACCGGTACGACGGGTTCTGGCCGGCCGCGGTGTTTCCCACCAGGACCACGAGGAGCCCGGCGAGCAGCACCACGCCGGCCACGGCCCGGTACCACGCGATCCGGTACCACCGGCCGGCCCGCCGGTCGACGGGGGCGATCGCCGCCGGAGCGACGACGAGGGCGAGACCCAGGTAGCTGACCGCCCACGAGCGGCGCGCCCCCTCGGCACCCGACGGCGCGAGGATGAACAGCAGCGACGGGAAGTACGCGGCGCCCAGGCAGCCCATCGCGACGGCGGCCACGCGGGTGCCCCAGGAAACCCGGGCACGGGCGCGCCAGCCGGCGAGAACCGCCCCGGCGAAGGCGACCAGCGCGATCACCGGCGCGCAGAACGCCGCCGCCTGCTCCCAGGACGGTGCCGTCGAGTGGCCGAACAGGTGCCGCCCGGACGACGAGCCACGGGCCATCGTGAACAGCTGGCCGGACGCCTCCCCGAGGTAGGGCGACAGGTACTCACCCGTGCTCGGGGCGACCCCGATCAGCCAGCCGGCCAGCAGTGCCGCCGCGGCGAGGGTCAGCAGCCACCCGGTCCGCACGGCGGCCACCGGCAACGGTCCCCGCATCCGCAGCACTGTGACCACGGTGGACACCAATGCGAACACGGCCACCAGCCACAGCGCGGTCAGGTGATGGGTCACCACGATCGCGGCGGACAGGCCGATGGTGACCGCGCTCCACCCGTACCGTCTGGTCCGCGTCCGGGCCTGGAGCGCCCGCAGGAACCCGACCACGGTCCAGATCAGCACCGGAATCGCCAGCGACTCGTACCCGAGTTGGGTGTCGAAGTACAGGAACGACGGGTTCAGCGCGTACAGCACCGCGGCCAGGCACGCGACCCGCGGCTCGCGCCAGATGTCCATGCCCAGGGTCGCGACGCCCACCACGGCGAGGCAGTGCACCACGACGAGCACGGCGAGGGCGGCCGTCCACACCCGCACCCCGGTCGCCGACGCGATCAGCGAGACGGTGGCCGACAGCCCGGGAAACCGGCTCACCACCGCGATCAGCGGGTTAGGCTCGAACAGCTGACCGGACCCCAGCAGGTCGGCGCTCTGCCGCCAGTGCGCGTACTCGTCGTGGTAGAGCGGGCCGGCCGGATTGCGCAGCAGCTTGGGCAGGTAGGTGAAGGCGGCGAAGCCGAGCAGCAGCGCGCCGCGCAGCGCCGGCCCCGGCGACCGTCCACACAGGACAACGACCACCGGCCCGACGAAGGTCACCATGCCGGCCCAGAACAGGGCGTACTGTTCGCCGGTCCCCCACTGCGCGGCGCGATAGGACAGCACCAGCAGCCCCGCACCGGCCAACGCCGCGAGTAGCAGCACGGTGGTGCCGGCGGCGCCCGCCGGGGTCAGGCCGATTCCGGACGCCCGCCGGTGGCCGAGCGGAGCGGTGGCCGGGTCCAACCGGGACCGCGTTGTCGTTGCGGTACTCACGTCGATGCGGGCTCCCGTGGCTGATGGGCGGCGGCGGTCGTGTAGACGTCCCTGGTGAGGGCAACGACCTGGGGCCAGTTCGGCAACGACGTGCCGCCGGCCGGTCGCCGTCCAGCGTGGACAGCCGCGGTCAGCGCGGCGGCCAGTGCGCCGGTGTCGGTCGGGTCGACCAACCGGCTCCACGCGGCCGGCCCGGCCATGTCGACGATCTCGCGGTGCGCGGGCAGGTCGGCGGCGACCACGGGCAGGCCGGCAGTCAGCGCGTCCGCCACGCACAGGCCGAACGCCTCGTGTGCCGACGCTGACACGACGGCGTCCGCGGCATCCAGGTGTGCGGCCAGCTCGGCGTCGCCGACCCGGCCGGCGAACGTCACCCGGTGGGCCACCCCGAGCCGGATCGCGAGCGCGCGCAACCGGTCCGCCGCCGGGCCCGTGCCGATCACGCTCAGATACACACCATCGGGTACCGAGGGCAGCGCGCGGATGACCAGATCCAGGCGTTTGTACGCCTCGACCCTCCCGATCGCGAGCACGGTGCGCCTATTGTCCACTGTGGTGTTCTTCGCCGGGTCGGGCCGGCGCGGCGGGTCGACCCCGTTCGGGATCACCGTCACCCGGCCGGCCACGCCGGGGAAGTCCCGCAGCAGCAGGGCGCGCTCGGCCCGCGACACGCAGATCACCCGGGCGGTACGCGCGAGCAGCCGGCGCCCGGCGGGCCGGTACACGTGGTGCAGCAACGCCCGGACCGGGCTGTGGCCGGTCCCGTGGTAGTGCGGGCTGAACACCAGCGGGGTCCGGTTGGTGACCGCGGCGCCGAGCGCGGCCAGCGCGTGGTAGCTGTGCGCGTGCAGCACGTCGTACCGGTCGGCGTGCCGGCGCAGCCACCGCCACAGCGCCGCGGAGAGCCGGTAGTTGGCGGCCGCGACGGTGAGCGGGAACCGCCGCACCGTGATCCCGTCCACCTCGTCGACGCGGGCCACGGTGTCCTGGGTGAGCACCTCGACGGTGTCCCCGGCGGCGGCGAGATGCCGGCACAGCTGGCGGGTGTGGGTCTCCACGCCGCCGACGAAGGGATGGTAGGCGTTGGTCACCACCGCGATTTTCACGACGGCTGCTTGTGCCGGACCGCCCCGACCATCGGGCGGCGCGCCGTGGTCCGGCGCGGCCACTCGCGGGCGATCACCCGGAGCACCCGGATGCCGTCGGAGATCGGGTTGAGGTTGCTGGTGCCGTACCCGCGCAGGTACTCGAAACTGGGCACCTCGACCACGTTGAGGTTGGCCCGCGCGGCGCGCAGGTGCAGCAGTGTCTCGATCTCGAAGCCGTCGCCCCAGAGCCGGCGGCTACGACTGTTGCGGCTTCGCCCGTTGCGGCGGGCGGGTGCCGGCTTCGGCGTCGCGCTGTCCAGATCGAACACCGGCAGGCAGTGTGCCCAGAAGGCGTTGTAGCCGTAGCACAGGTCGCTGTACCGGGTCCGGAACAGCAGGTTGACCAGGGCGCTGAAGGTCCGGTTGCCGGCCCGCCGGAAGGCCGTGATGTCGGCGCTCCCACCGGCGGGCAGGAACCGGGAACCCTTGGCGAAGTCGGCGCCGCCGCGCAGCGCCGCGACGAACCGGGGGATCTCCGCCGGGTCGGTGGAGCCGTCGGCGTCGATCATGACGATCACGTCACCGCTCGCCGCGGCGAACCCGCACGCGAGCGCGTTGCCTTTGCCGCGACGGGTCTGGTGCACGATCCGGATGTCCGGGCGCAACCGCCGGGCCACCGCGACGGTGTCGTCCACGGACTACGCTAATCGCCCGTATTGCTCGTCTGTTCTCGCCGATCAAGGAGAAATGAACACGGTACGGAGATCAAACCGTGTTCATTTCGCCAAGATCGGCGGGGTGAGGGGACCACCGGACACGCAGCGACGGGGGCTTGCGGAACACGAGGCCCCTTGGGGCGGTCGGATGGTCCGGGTCCAGCCGGAGACCGGGCAGCCGGTCCAGCAAACGGGCGACCGCGATCCGCGCCTCTACGCGGGCCAGGTGCATGCCGAGGCAGACGTGCGGACCGTGCGCGAACGCGACGTGCTGGCGGGTGTTCGCCCGGCGTACGTCGAAGTCGTCGGGGTGCGGGAAGGCGGCCGGATCGCGGTTGGCGCCGGCGATCGACACCGATACCAGGTCGCCACGCCGGATCCGGACGTCGCCGAGGTACTGGTCGCCGGTCGCGTACCGGTCGACCGTCGCCGCGGCGGGTTCCAGGCGCAGCGACTCCTCGATGGCGTCCGGCAGCAGGGCCGGCTCGGCGCGTACCCGGGACAGCTGCTCCGGGTTCCCGAGCAGGTGCCAGACCGCGTTCGTGATCATGCCTTCGGTGGTCTCGATGCCGCCGAACATCAGTACCGCCGCGTTCGACACCAGCTCGGCGGGGTCGAGCGCGATCCCGGCCAACAGCCGGGTCCCCCGGGACACGCTCGCGCTCAGCTCCCCGAACGCCTCGGTACCGGCGACCGGCACACCCCGGCCGGCGGTCACCTCGGACACCGCGCCGACGATGGCGTCGTACCACCGGAGAATCGTGGCGGCGTCGGCGTCCGCCAGTCCCAGCGCCTCGGCGACCACGGCGACGGCCAAAGGCCCGGCCACCTGGCGGCGCAGCTCGGCGGCGCCCACCGGCTCGATGGCCCCGACCAGCCGGTCGGTCTCCGCCTCGACGAACCCGGTGAACCGGCCGCGCACCTCGGCCAGCCGGAACGGCGGGTCGAACGGCGCCCGGTGCCGGTCGTGCTCGGCGCCGTCGCGGGACAGCATGCTCGGGCCGACCACCCGCGCGGTCGAGAACCGGGGATCGTCCACGGTGTATCCGACCGGGTCGCGCATCACCTGGACGGCCAGATCCCGGCGGGTGACCAGCCATCCGCCGAGGACGGGCAACCACGACACCGGCTCCCGCGCCCGCAGCCGGGCCAGCACCGGATGCGGGTCCGTCTCCAGCTCGGTCAGGGTCACCGACGCGCCGAGCGGAAACCCGTCCGGCGCCGGTGAGCCTGGCATAAACCGAGCCTACCGAGATCGGCACAACTTCCCGGAAACCCAGGCCCACAGAAGATCGGCACAACTTCCCGGAAACCCAGGCCCACAGAAGATCGGCACAACTTCCCGGAAATAGTGGCTTCACGACGGTACTGAGGCCACAAGTTCCGGGAAGTTGTGCCGATCTTTCGCCTACTGCTGGCGGGACGCGATGACGTGCGTGGCGCCCATGCCGAGCCGCTGCACCGCGAGGTCGGCCACCTTCGCCGTCAGGTTGCGGGCGTCGGCGACGTTCCAGCCGTCGCCGGCCGCGTACGTGGCGCCGACCCAGGTCGGGTGCAGCACCGGGATGACGGCCCGCATCACGGAGGCGAACGCCTCCCCGTCGGAGACCCGGTCGAACGTGGTGATCGTGACGGTCGTCCCGTCCAGCACGCACGTCCCCTGGTCGTGGAACCGGTACACGGACTCGTCGTGCTTGGACGCCCTGGCGTACCGGGTGCAGCCGATGTCCTTGGCCACCACGGACGCCGGCTTGCCCAGGTACTTCGGCTTGTTCAGCTCGGCGACCAGCTTGGGCGCTCCCCAACCCATCCCGGCCGACACCGCCGCCAGGGCGACCGCCGCGCCGACGATCCGGAGCCGGGACCGGCCCGACCGCTGCCGCCCACCGGTACCCGTCCCGGTGCCCTCGACATCGACGGAGACATCCACGGACGCTTCCTGAATCGAAACCACGCTACTCCCCCGCAGGACAATATCCAGTATTTCCGGACATACCAATGCTATGAGCTGTACCCTCCATGTTCTGTCGTCCGACCGGCCGGGCATCACGCGGCGACGGGCCAGGACCGTTGTGCCGGCCCTGGCCCGTCTGGTTGCCGCTTGTTACCGCTGCCGCTTGTTACCGCTGCCGCTTGTTACCGCTACTGCATCGCCGACGCCGACACGAAGGTGTAACCGGCCGCCTGGACGCCATCGACGATGGGCTTGAGGTAGCTGACGTCGAGGTACGGGTGGAAGAAGAAGCTCGCCACCCCGTCCCGTACCGCGGTGTTGAGCTGCGCCGAGGCGACGATGTCGGCCGGCAGGTGCGGCGGGTGGTTGTTGAACGGCTCCAGCTCGACATTGCCGATGTTCTCCGGCACGACCAGCGCGCCGTAGATGTCCCGGACGGTGTACGGGAAGAACTGCCCGATGATCTTGGAGTTGTCGAGCGTGCCACCGCGCAGCGCACCGGACGGGTACAGCCCACGGTCGTAGCGGACCTGGAAGGATGCCGCCACCGCACGGTTGTCGACGTCGCTGCCGGCGTAGTGCGGGAACTCGAAGATGGTCGGCTTGCCGAGGCCGGCGGCGGTGAAGGTCGCGAAGCTGTCGGTGATCCGGCCCTGCGCCCACGCCTGCGAGTCCTCGGCCACCGGCCCGTCGTAGACGACGTTGTTCGCCGCGTCGACGTGTGCCAGGTAGAACTCGAAGTCGTCGGCGCTGACGCCGTTGTACGGGTTCGGCACGTTGCTGTACTGGTGCGTGTAGCCGTGCATGAGCAGGGTGCCGCCGTGCGACTGCATGTACTTCAGCTCGGCCACGACCTGCGGGCGCTGGGCGAGGGTGTAGTCCTCGGCGACACCGTTGTTGTTGGCGCCGTTCGGGTCCCGGTAGCGCGGGTACACCGCCACCGTGAACGGGACGCCCTTGCTGTACAGGTAGTCGGTCACCGCCCGCAGTTGGGCCGGGTCGGCGTCCGGGCCGACGTCCTCGATCCGGACCAGCGCCCGGTGCCGCTCCGCCGTGGCCGGCGCGAGCGCGTCGATCAGCACGTCGGCGAAGGCCACGTACCGGTCGTCGCCGCTCATGTACGCGTAGGGGATCTCGCCGAGGTAGGTGAAGTTGCCGGACTTGACGCCCCAGGACATCGTGCTGTCGTCGGCGCCGGACCGCGTCGCCGATCGGCGTCGCCTTGGTCGGGTCGGTGATCGAGGTACCCATGATGCCGGCGCCGTTCTCCGGGTCGCGGGTGAACGCCTTGCCCTTGTAGTCGACCGTCGACACCGCGCGAAGTCGAAGCCGGTCCAGGTGAAGCCGTGGTCGGAGGCGAAGCTGGCGTCCCGGGCGGTCAGCTGCCAGATGTTGTCGTACATCCAGACCACCGGCTTGGTGGTCGCCGCGACGTCGTCGAGGAACGCGAGCGGAAGCGGCTCGTCGTAGGTGGAGCCGATGTACACGACCGCGGAGTAGCTCGCCAGCTCGCCGGCCGCGTAGTTGACCGCCGGCTGGGCGGTCCAGTCGCCGAAGTGCGAGGTGAGGTTCGCGGTCACGGTAGCGTACTGCTCGCCGAGGAACGCGTACGGCCCGGTGCTGTCGTACACGACGAGCGTCTTGCCGGTGGCGCCGGGGATTCCGGTACCCGAACTGGCGCCCACGACCTGGGCCGCCGTCGTCGTGAACACGACCGGGGCGGACGCGTCCGAGACGTTGCCGGCCGCGTCTAGCGCCGTGACCGTCACGGTGTAGCTGGTCGACGGGGTCAGCCCGGTCAGGGTCGTCGACGGGGTGGTCGAGGTGACCACGGTCGGGCCGCCGGACACCTGGTACGCCACGACGCCGACCGCGTCGGTCGACGGCGCCCAGGTCAGGTCGGCGGTGGTCGCGGCGAGCCCGCCGGCGACCGGCGCGCCGGGGGCGGTCGGCGCGGTGGTGTCCGGCGCCGGCTGCTCGGCGGCCGTCGTGACGGTGACCGGGTCGGACACCGGCGAGGTGTTCCCGGCCGCGTCCCTGGCCCGGACCGCGAAGGAGTACTGGGTGTTCGGGGTGAGCCCGGTCAGCGTCGTCGCCGCGGTGGGCGGCGTGCCGGACACGGTGGCCAGCGGCGTCGTGTCGGTGCCACTCACGATTTCGTACCCGGTGACGCCGACGTTGTCGGTCGACGCGCCCCAGGTGAGGGCGACCGAGGACGTGGTCGGCTCGGCCGCGACCGGGGTGCCGGGCCTGGTCGGGGCGCTGGTGTCGGGTGCGGCGGTCGTGAACGACCAGATGTACGGGCCGCTGAGGACGCCCCCCGCGTCCTTGACCTTGACCGTGATCGTGTACCGGCTGCCCACGGCCAGCAGGGCGCGCGGCGTCAGCGTGAATGTCTTCGACGCGGCGTCGTACGCGTAGTACCCGGACACGTCCGTCCCGCCCACGGTCTTGACGAACGAGTACCGGACGTTCGCCGGGCTGACCGGGTCGGTGAACGTGATCGTCGGGTGCGCCGTGACGGCGACGCCCATCGCACCGTTCGCCGGTGTCACCGACGCGATGTTGGGAACCGCGGCGAAGACCGGTGTGCCCACAACCCCCGCGACGATGGCGCCCGCTGTCGCTGACACGAGCAGCTTCATCTTGCTTTGCACTCTTGCTCCGTCTCCTGTCCTATGTGGATACGCGAGGGGTGGCGGGTCGCCCCGCCACCCCTCGGTGATGTGTGATGAGTTAGCCGAGCTTGGCCGACCAGCCGACGGTCGCCGGACTCGGCCCGCTGCTCGGAGTCGCCACGAGGTCGATCGTGTCGGTCGCCGCGAAGGTGATCGTGTGGGTCGTGTCGGTGCAGGAGTTGGCGGACGAGCCGCTGACCGTGCACGTCACGCCCGTGGACTGGCTGTTCTTCCGGATCGTGAAGGTCCACGAGTTGCTGTTGCCGGGGGTAGCACTGGTGAACACCCGCAGACCGGACAGGGTCCCGGCCGAGGGCACCGCCGCCGCCACCGAACTCTCCGTCGTGCTCTGGCCCACTCCGACCGGGATGTACGTACTGAGGCTCGTGCTGATCGACGAGATCGAGTTGCCGATGAGAATGGTGGCACCGTTCGTGCCGCTGGTGCCGGCCGCACCGGTCGCACCGGCCGGACCCGCGGGACCGGTCGCGCCCGTGTCGCCCTTCGGGCCCTGCGCACCCGCGGCGCCGGCAGCACCGGCAGCACCGGTCGTCCCCGCGGCACCGGCGGCGCCGTCCTTGCCGTGCAGGGAGGCGATCCACTCCTCCGGCGTACCGGAGAAGAGGCCGCTGTCGACCGCCAGCTGGTACGCGTCCTGGCCGTCGGTACCGTGCCCGACGAGCGACGCGAGCCACTCGTCGACCGAACCGATGCTCGGGTCGTTGGCCTTCGCGACGTCGTACGCGCTGGCACCGGGGACACCCTGGATACCCTGGGCACCGGTCGCGCCGGTGTCACCCTTGTCGCCCTTCTCGCCCTGCGGGCCTACGGCGCCGGTCTCGCCAGTCGCACCGGGCAGGCCCGGGATGCCCTGCTCGCCGGTGTCTCCCTTGTCTCCCTTGTCTCCCTTCTCGCCTTGGAGACCCTGGGCACCGGTCGCGCCGGTGTCGCCTTGCGCACCGGTCGCACCGGTCTCGCCCTGGGCACCGGTCTCGCCCTGGGCACCGGTCTCGCCAGTCGCGCCGGTGTCACCCCTCTCGCCCTGGGCACCGGTGTCGCCCTTCTCGCCCTTCTCGCCCTGCGGGCCTACGGCACCGGTCTCGCCAGTCGCACCGGGCAGACCCGGGATCCCCTGCTCGCCGGTGTCGCCCTTCTCGCCCTTCTCGCCCTGAGCGCCGGTCGCACCGGTCTCACCCTGCGCACCAGTCGCACCGGTCTCACCCTGCGCACCGGTCGCACCGGTCTCACCCTTCTCGCCCTGCGCACCGGTCGCACCGGTCTCGCCCTGGGCACCGGTGTCGCCCTTCTCGCCCTTCTCGCCCTGCGGGCCTACGGCACCGGTCTCGCCAGTCGCACCGGGCAGACCCGGGATCCCCTGCTCGCCGGTGTCACCCTTGTCGCCCTTCTCGCCCTGGGCGCCGGTCGCGCCGGTCTCACCCTGCGCACCAGTCGCACCGGTCTCACCCTGCGCACCAGTCGCACCGGTCTCACCCTGCGCACCAGTCGCACCGGTCTCACCCTGCGCACCGGTCGCACCGGTCTCACCCTTCTCGCCCTGCGCACCGGTCGCACCGGTCTCGCCCTGGGCACCGGTGTCGCCCTTCTCGCCCTTCTCGCCCTGCGGGCCTACGGCACCGGTCTCGCCAGTCGCACCGGGCAGACCCGGGATCCCCTGCTCGCCGGTGTCACCCTTGTCGCCCTTCTCGCCCTGGGCGCCGGTCGCGCCGGTCTCACCCTGCGCACCGGTCGCGCCGGTCTCGCCCTGCGCACCGGTCGCACCGGTCTCACCCTGCGCACCAGTCGCACCGGTCTCACCCTGCGCACCAGTCGCACCGGTCTCACCCTGCGCACCAGTCGCACCGGTGTCGCCCTTGTCGCCCTTCTCGCCCTGCGGGCCTACGGCACCGGTCTCGCCAGTCGCACCGGGCAGACCCGGGATGCCCTGCTCGCCGACGTCGCCCTTGTCGCCCTTCTCCCCCTGGAGACCCTGCGCACCGGTCGCACCCGTCGCACCGGTGTCGCCCTTGAGCCCCTGTGCTCCCGTAGCTCCCGTAGCTCCCGTAGCTCCCGTAGCCCCTTCTACTCCGTAGCTCCGGTAGCTCCCGTAGCACCAGCGGGACCGGCCGGACCCGTAGCGCCGGTCGCGCCCTTCGCACCCGCCGGACCAGCCGGGCCGGTCGCACCCGTGGCGCCCTTCGCACCCGCCGGACCAGCCGGGCCAGTCGCACCCGTCGCGCCGGTCGCGCCCTTCGCACCCGCCGGACCAGCCGGGCCGGTCGCACCCGTGGCGCCCTTCGCACCCGCCGGACCCGTGGCCCCGGTCGCGCCCTTCGGACCGGTCTGGTTCCAGTTGATCGTCTGCTCACCCGACTTGCACCGGGTACCGCCCTGGTAGTCGATGACGCGGAGCGCACCGGTACTGGTGTTACGGCAGCCGGTGATAACGCCGGTACCGCTGTTCGGAATGGCGCCGTAAGCGGCCGATCCGACTCCGATCAGGACCGCCGCGGCGGTGACGGAAATGGCCGCGAACTTCTGCTTCTTAGACTGGAACACTAACCTCTCCTGGTTTGTACGGTACGAGATTCGACGGGGGTTATTTCGAAACGACGACCCGCTCCACGGGCTTTGCCCGGGGCGGATGCGGCGGCGCCTGGATCTGGCCCTGGTCGTGGACCACAGGCTCCGCGCGCCCGGTGTGCACGGGCTGGTCTGGTACCGCATAAATCGCTGTCGCGATTCCTAGCGCGGCCACGGCGGCGGCCAGGAACAGAGCGGCTTTCTTCTTCACGATCGGGTCGCTGGAATTGCCAGTACAAATGACAACGCGGTCTCCCGGGCACGTTCGAATTCGACGGGCCCGGTTTCGCCGCTAGCTCCCCGCCGGACTAGGCGACCAATTTGCGCCCGGCGGATCAGTGCATTCCCGACAGCTCGGTTTTGAGCTGGTGCACAAACAGTAGCGACTCGGTTGCAGGGGTGCTGTCGGTCATTAGGTGGCTACGGACAGCCGAACAACCCGACACCGAGCCATGCCACCCGCGTGACACGGCACGGAACTCGGTGGCACGCGGTGGAACGCCAGCAGGTGTGATGCCAACAAAGACACCCCAGGCCGCCCCGGCCCAGCGCCGGCTCTGGTTCCTGCACCGGCTTGCGGCGGATCGGGCCGGGTACGTGCACGTCGCCGGCTACCTGCTGAACGGGCCGCTCGACGTAGCAGCGCTGCGCGTGGCGCTCGCCGCGGTGGTGCGCCGGCACGAGTCGCTGCGGTGGCGGTTCCCGGACCGGGACGGCCAGCCGTACGTGGTCGTAGATCCGCCGGCCGAGGTGACGCTGCCGGTGACCGACGTGGCCGGCGGGAGCGGGGTCGAGGCGGAGCTGCGCGCCGAGCGGGCGCGCCGGTTCGACCTCGCCCGGAGTCCACTGTGGCGGGTCCGGCTGCTCCGGATAGCCGCGAACCGGCACGCCCTGATCCTCGTCGCGCACCACATCGTGTGCGACGACAGCTCCTTCGCGATCGTCCATCGTGACCTGGCGACCGGGTATGCCCAGGCGGTGTCCGGCGAGCCGGTGCTGCCCGGGGCGACGTCGGCCCGGTACGCCGACCACGTGGCGTGGCTGGGACGGCGTGACGCCGAGCCCGGGCCGTCCGATGTGGACTGGTGGGCCGGGCGGCTGGCCGGCACCTCCGGCGTGCTCGACCTGCCCCGGGATCGGCCCCGGCCGCCGGTACAGACCCACGACAGCGCCGAGACCGGCGTGCGGGTACCCGATCCGGTCGCGGCGCTGGTCCACCGGTTCGCCGCCGAACAGGGCGTGCCACCGGCGGTGCCGGTGCTGGCCGTGTTCTCGGTGCTGCTCGCGCGGCTGACCGGGCACCCCGACCTCATCGTCGGCCTGCTGGCGGCGCGACGGCATCCGGACGTCGCCGGTACCGTCGGGCTGTTCACCGATCTGCTGCCGGCCCGGATGACCGTCGCGGACGGCATCGACTTCGCGGAGCATGTACGTGCGGTCGACGGCATCGTGGCCGGGGCGATGGACCATCGCGACGCGCCGTTCGACCGGATCGTCGACCGGATGCGGCTGCCGCGCGACCTGTCCCGGGCGCCGCTGGTCCAGGTGAGTTTCGAGGTCGGATCCGGCGTTGCCGATCTGGAGCTGCCCGGGCTCGTCAGCACCCGGCTCGACGGCACGTCGCCCGGCTCGCCGTTCGACCTCACGCTGCGGACGGCCGGCCAGGCCGGCGGGCTGACCCTGGTCGCGACGTACAACCCCAGCCTGTACCGGGCGGACCGGATCGAGGCGATGCTGGCCAGCCTCGTCACGCTGCTGGCCGGGCTGAGCGGCGACCCGGGGCGGCCGGTGCGGGAGGCGTCCGCCCGGCCGGCCGGTCCGAGCGGACTGCCGGATCCGACCGCGCCGCTGAGCGGTAGCGCGGCCACCCTCGGCGTTGTCGAACGGTTCCGCCGGTGCGCGGCCGGCCAGCCGGACCGGACGGCGGTGCGGTCCGCCGACGGCGTGCTCACCTACCGGGAGCTGGACCGGCTGCGGGCCGCCGTCGACGCCGCCGTGCGCGACGCGGGCGTCCATCCGGGTGAGGCGGTCGCGGTACTGGCCAGCCGCGGCACGGCGCTGCCGGCCGTCCTGCTCGGGGTGCTCGGCAGCGGCGCCCGCTGGCTGCTGCTCGACCCGGCGCAGCCGCCGGCCAGGCTGGCCCGGCAGGTCGAGGCGGCCGGGGTGCGGCTGCTGCTGGCCTGCCCGGGCACGACCACGCCCAGCGAACTGTCCGACGTGGACACGATCCGGATAGCGGACCTGCGCGGAGAGTGGACCGACGAGCCGGGCGTTCCAGCGTGGCGGCGCGGGTACCTGATGGCCACCTCGGGCACGACCGGTGAACCGGCCCTGGTGACCACCGGCGAGGCCCCGCTGGACCGGTTCCTCGGCTGGTACACGGAACGGTTCGGCGTCGGTACCGGTGACGTGACCGCCATGCTGTCCGGGCTGACCCATGACGCCCTGCTGCGCGACACGCTCGCCCCGCTGGCCGCCGGTGGCCGGGTCGCGGTGCCGCCGCCGGGGCTGCTCCGCGATCCGGAGGGCCTGGTCGGGTGGCTCGCCGCCGAGCGGGTCACCGTCCTGCACGCGACACCGCAACTGGCCCGGCTGCTGGCCCGCACCGGCGGCGCGCTGCCGGGGCTCCGGTTGGCGGTGCTGGCCGGTGACCACCTGACCGAGGCCGACGCCTGGGAGCTGCGCCGGGTCGCACCCGGTGCGGAGATCGTCAACGGGTACGGCACCACCGAGACACCGCAACTGCACGCGTACACGGCCGTGCCGGCGTCCCCTTCGGACGGTCGACGGCCACACCCGGTGCCGGTCGGGCTCGGGGTACCGGGAAGCCAGCTTCTCGTGGTGACTCCCGGCGGCACCCCGGCCGCGGTCGGCGAGCTGGGCGAGGTACTGATCCGCAGCCGCAACCTCGCCGACGGGTACCTCGACCCGGCGTCCCGGCCCGACAACTTCGGGTTCAACCCGATCACCTGCGACCCGGCCGACCGGGTGTACTGGACCGGCGATCTCGGCCGGTACCGGCCGGACGGATCCGTCGTGCTCGCCGGCCGGGTCGACGACCAGGTGAAGGTCCGCGGGTACCGGGTGGAGCTGGGTGAGGTACGCGCCGCGCTGTGCGAGCATCCGGACGTCGCCGACGCGGTGGCGGTGGCGCGCCCGGACGGGTCGGGAGAGACCCGGCTGATCGGGTACGCGGTCCCGCTCCACACCGGACTGTCCACGTCGGACCTGGGCGCGCATCTCGCCGGGCGGTTGCCGGAGTACGCCCGGCCGGCCGGGCTGATGCTGCTGCCCACCCTGCCACTCACCCCGGCCGGCAAGGTCGACCGGGCCGCGCTGCCGGACGTACCAAATGATCGGCCGCATGCCGGGCCGCCGACGGAACCGGGGACGCCGACGCAGCGCCTCGTCGCCGGGGTCTGGCGGGAGGTGCTGGGGTTGCCCCGGATCGGCATCGCGGACAACTTCTTCGAGATCGGCGGGCACTCGCTGTCGGTCGTCGCCGTGCACGCCCGGCTCGCCCCGCACGCCGGGCCACGGCTGCACCTGGTGGACCTTTTCCGGTACCCGACGGTCCATGCCCTTGCCGCCCACCTCGACGGTGCCGGGCGGCAGCCGGGCCTGGACCGCGCGGCCCGCCGGATCGCCGCCCGGCAGCGCCGGCCGAACAGTCGAGAACAGCGACAAGAGGAGCAGTGATGGGTACCGAAGCCGACGGCACGCCACCAGGCGCCCTGGTGGAACCGATCGCGATCATCGGGATGGCGGTCAAGGTTCCGGGCGCCGACTCGCTCGACGAGTACTGGCAGAATCTGGCCGGCGGCGTCGAGTCGATCCGGTTCTTCACCGCGGACGAGCAGCGGGCGATGGGTGTGCCAGCGGACCGGCTGGACGATCCCGGCTTCGTGCCGGCCGCCGCGATGCTCGACGACGTCGGCTACTTCGACGCCGGCTACTTCGGCATGACCCCGCGCGAGGCGGAGATCCGCGACCCGCAGCAGCGGCTGTGGGCTTCCGGGACGTGGTGCCGATCTTGTGGGCTTCCGGGACGTTGTGCCGATCTTGCGGCTCAGGCGGGGCGGTAGGAGCAGCGGATGCCGGTGGACACGCTGGCCTGGAGGTGCGCCCCGATCGACGTGTCCGCGTCGGCGATCCGGCGCAACGCCCGCCGGATCGCCTTGCCCACCGCGATCCGCGCCTTCTCCTCGCTGTCCGGGAAATGCCGGGGCCGCCCGCCGATCCCGGTCGCGGCGGCCAGCTCGGCGATCAGCCAGTCGCGTTCCTCCCGGGCCCGCGCCGCGCCGGTCCGGTCGCCGGTCGACTCCAGGTCGTCGATCTCCTCCCGTAGCCGTTCCAGCCGCCGGATGTACTCCTGCCGGGCCACCCGGTCGAGCACCGGCTGCGCCGACCCGCCGACCAGCTCGGCGACATTCTCTGAACCGGTACCCTCCGAACCGGCTCCGCCCAGCTCCGCCGGACCCCGCGCCAGATCGACCGCGCGGATCTCCCGGCCCGGGTTGGCGAGCAGGACGGCCAGGTGCAGCATGCCGACGCTGTGCTCGACCACGACGCCACGGTGTCCCCAGTCGACCCGCCAGGTGCGGCCCTGCCGGGTACACACCGCCGGCAGCTCGGGCGGCTCGGAGACACCGGCGTCGTCGGGTACCGGAATGCCGAGCGCCGATGCCTCCTGCGCCGCGACGGTCCGCGCCTGCCGCCAGACCGCCGCGTCGCCGGACCGGCCGCGCCTGGCCAGCGCCTGCGCGTACCGCAACCGCGCGGTCGCCGCCGCCGGCCAGTGCCGGAGCGCCAGGTTGTGCCGCACCGCCTCGTTCAGGTGCTCGACCGCGAGGTCCAGGTCGCCGGTGGTCAGCGCGGCCACGCCGAGCGCCTGGTGTACCGAGCCGAAGCACGCGACGCCGAGGCTGGCCATCATCGGCAGGTGGGCGTACGGGCGGAGCAGCTCGTACGCGCGGGCCGCGGTGTCCGGGTCGTCGAGCAGGTACGCCGCCTCGACCGCCGCGTTCATCGACACCAGCCAGGTACTCGACCGGGGCAGCTCGGCCAGGTCCCGCCCGCAGAGCGTGGCCAGCGCGCTGGCCGCCACCCGCCGGTCCCCGGCCGTCGCGGCGGCCACCGCGAGCGCGCCGAAGTACGAGTTGTCCACGGCGCTCAGCGTCGGCGAGTGGACCAGCTCGGTGAGCATCGGCACCAGCTCCCCGATCCGGCCCTGGTACCAGCGGATGGCCACCAGCTGCGCGCCGTACCAGCCGGTGGCGTCGGCGTCGCCGGCCGCCACACCGCGCTCGGCACAGGCCCACGCCGTCGCCTCGGCACGGGCGAACTCGCCGGCGCGGATGGCGAGCATCACCTCGATCGCGCTGACCACGTACCCGACCGCCAAGTGGCTGTCGTGGCTGAGCAGGCCGCGGAGTTCACCGAGGCGCCGCTCGGCGTGCGGCTCGCCGCCCAGGAACAGGTCGACGGTGTGCCACAGCAGGCCGATCAGCAGGTCGCTGCGGCGTACCGTGCGGTGGCTCTCCCCCACCAGCTCGACCGCCAGTTCCCGGCGCAGGAGATCGTGGTCCGGGCCCAGCAGGCAGTGGTGGGCGAGGTTGAGCGCCTCCACCCGGGCAACCGGGTCCGGCCCACGCCTGGCCTCCGCGAGTACCGCGAGGATCGCGGCGTGCCCGCCGGTCCGGTAGTCGGTCTCGGCCGCCAGCCGCGCCCGCAGCCGCAGCGCGAGCGGCGAGCGCGGATCGACCAGCGACAACGCCTGGCGGAGCTGGTGATCCAGCAGCGCTCCGGACACGGCGGTGCGATGCTCGTGTACCCACAATCCGCCGAGCCCGATCACGGCGGCCGCCATGGCGTGGGTGTCCCCGTTACGTTCAGCTGTCTGGTACGCGGCTTCGAACTGCCGCCGGCTCTCCTGAAGGTCGCCGTCCAGGTCCAGCGCCTGGCTGCCCCGGGCGACCAGCTCCTCGGCGAACTCGCCGCCATAATCCTCGCGGTACCGTTCGGCGAGTTCCCCGACCCGCTCCCCTATCGTCTCGGCCGGCCCGACCGCAAGCGCCAGTCTCTCGATCACAGGTTGCCCCCCAACCCAATCGACCCCGACTCCTCATCAGACGTCTGACAACCAGAATCGATTTCAGACTGTCGGCTTCGCGTCACCGGGGCCCCACTCATCCCTCGTCGATCTAGGACGAATGGTGGGACGAATCAGGCAAGCCAGGCACCATTCGTCCTAGATCGACGGGGATAGGGGGACGTCACGGGGAGGAGCGGCGGTTTAGGCGCAGCTCGAACACGTCGGAGACGTGCCACTCGGCGGACACCATGACCGGACGGCCGGTCTGGTCGAGGTCGGTCTGGTCGATATGCAGCAGCGGGGTGCCGCGCTTGACCTGGAGTACACCGGCCAGGTGCCGGTCGGCGGCCACCGGTACCAGCCGGGCGGACGCGGTACGTACGGCGATCCCGACCGACTGCAACGCCCGGTACAGTGACGGCCCGGTGATCGCCGCGGGGTCCATCAGGCTCGCCGGGAGGCGGTCGCGGCTGTACACGACCGGGCGGCCGTCGGCGGTCCGGACCCGCTCGACGGCCAGGACGTCGGTGCCGGACGGCAGGCCGAGCCGGGCCGCCTCGTCCTGGTCGGCCGCGCGTACCTCGACGGCCAGCAGCACCATCCCGGCCTGGTACCCGGCGGCCTCGATCATGTCGGTGTAGCTGAGCGTGGTGTCCAGCGAGTGGCGCGCCCGCCGGGACCCGGTGACATAGGTACCCGATCCGTGCACCCGGGTGACCAGGCCCGCCTCGACCAGGCCACGGACCGCCTCGCGGACGGTCGCCCGGCTGACCTGGAACCGCTCGGCCAGCTCCTGCTCGTTGGGCAGCTTCGAGCCGAGCGGGTACTGGGACGTGCCGACCTCGGCCGCCAGATCGTCGCGGACCTTCTCGACCAGCGTGGGTCGGGTCACCGTCTGCCTCCTGATCCCTCCGCGCTCCCGGCCCGGATCACGCACCGCAGCGGGACTCCCATACATATCAAGACGCATGGGCGATCTCCAGGACTGCGCGGACCTGAGCCGCCACGTCCGGCCCGCCCGGCAGGCGGCCCTCGAAGATCGCTCCGCCGATGGTGAAGCCCCACGCACCGGCGTCGGCCAGCGCCTCGATCTGGTCCCGGGAGACCACCGATCCCGCCGCGACGACCGGGCCGGCCGCGGCCTTCACCACGGCCCGGGTGAGCGCCACCGGGTCGACTGTACGGTGCCGGTACGCGAGCAGGTCCAGCCCGTACACCCCGGGGCGGGCCGTCATCGCCACGGCGTCGGCGGTGATCTCGTCGATGCCGCCCTCCAGGACGCTCGGATGGCCGACCACCCGGCCGGGGAACGGGCAGTACCGGACCGGGCTGCCGGCCAGGACCCGCTCGCCCTCGTCGACGTGGGTGCCGCCGAGAACCCAGTCGACGCCGGCCGTGACGGCGGCGCGCACCGAGGTCAGCTCCGCTTCGGCCGATGTGGACACCACCTCCAGCATGACCTGGAGGCCGGCGTCGTGCGCGGCGTCGGCCAGTTCCCGCTGCCGCCGCGGGTCGGCCCCGACGTCCTTGAAGCCGATGTAGCGCAGGCCGGCGTCACGGGCCAGAGAGCGTACCGAGCGCAGCACCCCGGGCGCGTGCGGGACAGTGGCGTCCTGGTGCGTGAGCATGAAGACGAACTCGATCATGACGACTCCTGGGGCGGGGCAGTGCTGGTCCGGGCAGTGCGGGTCCGGGCAGTGGGCGCGGGTCCGGTTGGTGGCGACAGCATCGGTGGCGACGCTTCGGTAGCGCAGGCCCTCATCGACCCGCCCCCCACGCGGCGAGATCATCGAGTACCGCCTCGGCGCCGGCCGGGCCGCCGAGCCCGAGCAGGTCGGCGAGGTCGGCCACGGTGAACCGGTTGCGCATCAGGTACGCGTTGGCGATCGCCCAGGGCGCGACCGCCGGGTCGGGCGCGGGCGCTGGCTCCTGGTCGAGTTCCGCGAACCGGGTCGGTGCGTCGAGCCCGCGCAGCGCCGCCACGAGCCGGTCCGGCCCGAGCAGCAGCGGGTCGAGCCGCGCCTGTACCGGCGCCCAGTCGGCGAGCAGCCGCCGCAGGCCCGGCAGCAACCGGTTGAGATCGCGGAGCTTGGCCGAGTACGCCGTCCAGCACTCGGCCGCCGTACGCCCGCTCGGATCCAACGGCCCGAAGGCCTCGTCCACCCGGCGCCGGGCCTCGTCCGGCTCGGGCAGCCGCGGCGCCGGCACAGGTCCACCCAGGAGGCAACGCCGCACCCGGGCCCAGGTGGCCGCGGCGACCAGGCTGCCCACGCCGACCTGGGTACCGTGCGAGCCGGCCGGCCGGCCCCGCGCCCCGGCGTCCATGTCGAGCAGGTGGCTGATCAGGTGCTCGTACCCGGACGACGGCGCCGTACTGCCGGCCACGCCCATGCTGACGCCGCTGAGGGTGAGCAGCTCGGCCAGTACGGTCAGCGCGTCGCGGTCGGCCATCGCGAGCCGCGGGACCAGCGACAGCAGCCGCTCCCCGTGCGGCCGGACCAGGTCGACGACCGCCGGCCGGTACCCGACCGGGAAGCCGACCAGGCTGGCGAGCAGCCAGTCGGCCGGTGCGGTGAACATCGACAGCAGGTCCCCCACGCCGGCCCGGTTGAGGGCGGGTGGCGCGGCGGCGAGGACGTCGGCGTCCACGATGAGCGCGGCCGGCCAGCGGCTGGGTACCGTCCGCTTGACGCCCGAGCGGAGCAGGACGCTCTGGTCGTCGGCGAACCCGTTGACGCTGGTGGCGGTCTGCACGATGACGTGTGGCAGCCCGTTCTCGGCGGCGGCCACCTTGCCGAGGTCCGCGAGGGTACCGGAGCCGATGGTCACCAGTACGGCGGCGCCCGCGACACCGGCGACCGCCGCGGCGGTGGTGGCCTCGTCGGCGTGGACCAGGCCGTGCGGGCCGGTAAGGACGAGTTCCCGGTGCCGGCCGAGCGTGCCGGCGACGAGGGCGTGCAGGTCGTCGGTACCGCGTCGTTTGGCGACCGGGTCGCGCAGCAGCACGATGTCCCCCGACCGGCCGGCGGCCCAGCGTTCGACTGTCGCGGGCAGCCGGTCCAGCGCGCCGACGCCGATGGAGATCTCGCGTAACCCGATGCCGTCGAGCCGGGCCCGCAGCACCGGCCAGTCGAGGAGGCTCGTCACGTCGGTCATGCGCCGCCGCCCGCAGCCGGCCCGGAGTCGAGGGAGCGCAGCGACCGAGCGCAGGGCCGGCTCAGGGCGGCCGCCCAGGCGCATGACCCGCGCGAGCGCAGCGAGCGCACAGAAGCCCGGTCACGTGAGGGCTTCCTCGACGTGGTCGAACAGGGCGCGGTAGCGCGGGTAGGCCTCGGCGTACACCTCGACCGCCGCCGGGTCCGGCAGGATTGGCTCGGGGTCGAGTTCGACCGCCCGGTCGACCGCGTCGCCGAAATCCGCGAACGTGCCGGCGGCCACCCCGGCGATCATCGCCGCGCCCAGCGCCGTCGCCTCCTCGGCGAGCACCCGGCGGATCGGCCGGTTCAGGACGTCGGCCTTGATCTGGCACCACAGCCCGCTGCGCCGGCCACCGCCGACCACGCGGATCCCGCTGCCGGCGCAAGCACCGGCGGAGTCCGTGAGACCCAACTCCGCCAGCCGGTCCACGATGTCGCGCAGGGCGAACGCGCAGCCTTCCAGTACCGCCCGGGCCAGGCACTCCGCCCCGGTGGTCATCGCGAGGCCGGCGAACACGCCGCGCATGCCGCTGCTCCAGCGCGGCGCCATCGCCCCGGACAGCGCCGGGACGAAGAGCACCCCGCCGCTCCCGGCGGACGCCTTGGCGGCGAGCGCGAAGACGTCCGCCTGGGTGCAGCGGAGCACCTGCTCGGCGAGCCACAACGTGCTCCCACCCGAGACGAATCCCGGGTTCTCCACCAGGTACCGGCCGGCAACCGCGTGCGCGTGCGTCTCCAGGAGCCGCTCCGGGTCGAACACCGGGCCGTCGGCCGCGGCGGCGACCGGTTCGGCGGTACCCGTGACGTCGGCGACCACCCCGGGCCGGATCGCACCGGCGGCGAGGGAGGCACTGTGGTCGTCGCCGGTGCCCACGCACACCGCGGTCCGGGTGGTCAGGCCGAGCAGCGCGGCCGCCTTCGGGCTGAGCGTGCCGACCACCTCGTCGGCCGGGCGTACCGGGGGCAGCAGGCCCGGGTCCAGCCCGGCCGCCGCGCACAGCTCCGCGTTCCACGTGCCGTCCGCGAGGTCGAACAGCAGCGTGGACGAGGCGTTGCCGGGGTCCTGCGCGAGCACCCCGGTCAACCGGGCCAGCAGGAACGCGCCGACCGGGACGAACGCCGCCGCCGGTGCCATGATGTCCGGCTCGTGCTCGCGCAGCCACATCATCTTCGGCGCGCTGTGCGACGCGTCGGCCACCAGTCCGGTACGGCGGAAGATGGCCTCCTCGCCCACCGCCGCGGTGAGCCGGGCCGCCTGGCGTTCCGCCCTCCGGTCGAGCCAGATGATCGCCGGCCGCAGCGGGCGGCGGTGCCCGTCCAGCGCGACGACGCCGTCGACCTGGCAGGCGAACGCGAGCACGGCCACCTCGCCGGGCTCCGGCCCGCCGTCCATCAGCACCCCGACCGCGTCGGCGACCGCCTGTTCCCAGGCGAACGGGTCCTGTTCGGCCCAGCCGGCGGCCGGATGCGACATGCGTACCGGCGACGCCGCGGTCCGGACGCACGTCCCCGCCGGGTCGAGCAGGACCGCCTTCACGCTCTGCGAGCCGACGTCCACACCGATCACGTAGGGCATCAGGCCCCCTTGTGGGCCACGACGTGGCCTTCCTCCGCCTCACCGGTGGCCAGCGCGGCACCGGCCACCGCGAGCAGGTGCGGGCGGCGGCGCGCCAGCCAGATCGAGGCCGCCGCCACCAGCGCCACCCAGACCACGATCACCCACGGGAACCAGGTGTACGGCGCCGCGGTCTGCTCCACGATCTGGCCCACCAGCAACCCCCCGATCAGCAGTACACCGATGATCGGCAGCACCACGTGCCTGAGCCAGTGCAGCTCCCCGGAGCGCGCGAAGAACCGGACCGCGGCGATGTTGGTCAGCATGTACACCGGCAGCACGCCGAGGGTCAGCAGGAAGCCGAGGTACCCGTAGACGTTGCTGCCGCCGATCGCGTTGCCCAACCCGCCGGCGACCGCGCCGACCACGAGCGCGAGGGCGATGCTGAACCCGCCCTGTACCAGAACGGCGTTGATCGGGGTCTGCCGCCGCGCGTCGATCCGCGCGAGGAACCGGGGCAGCAGGCCCTCCCGGCCCATCACGTGCAGGACGCGCACGATGCCGTTGTTGGAGTTGACCATCACGGCGAACATGCTCGACACCGACGCGACGATGACGAACAGCTTCATCCACGGGGCGTACGTGGCCGCCAGGTCGTTCCAGGGGGTGGCCGACCCGTCGAGCTTGTTGGTGGCGTTCTCCCCCAGGCCCACCACCTCGGCCCAGATGCAGAACACGTAGATCAGGCCGACGAACAGCACCGACAGCAGGATCGCCAGTGGCACTGTGCGGGCCGGCCGGCGTACCTCCTCGCCGAGCGTCGCGGCCGCCTCGAACCCGACGAAGCTCAGCGCGGCGAACACGAAACCGGTGACCAGGCCCTGGAAGCCGTGCGGCGACGCGGTCGGGCTGAGCGGGTGCAGGGTCAGGCCGTCCTTGCCACCCCGCCCGACGATGATGAGTGCCATCACCATGACGACCACCACCTCGGCGGCGAACAGCACCAGCGCGGTCCGCAGCGACGACTGGATGCCCTCCACGGCCAGGAAGATCATGACCGCGGCGGGCAGCAGGCCGATCAGCCACCACGGCACGTTCCAGCCGAACTGATCGTGCAATGTGGACTGGAGGTAGGAGCCGATCAGCCCGATCTCCGCTGGTGGCAGCAGCGCGTACGCGACGAAGGTCAGGCCGCCGGTGACGAACCCGGCCTTCGGGCCGAGCCCGCGGGTCACGTAGGTGTAGAACGCGCCGGCGCTGGGCAGCCGTGCCGCCATCGCCATGATCCCGCTCGCCGTGATGACGATCGCCACCAGGCAGACGAGGTAGACGAACGGGGTCGCGGCACCCGAGAACGGGGTGGAGAACTGCGGGTTGAAGAACGTGGAGACCGCCGGGCCCATGATGGCCGCGGACATGATCACCGCCCCGCCGAGACCCACGGCGTTGCGTCGCAGACCGGTCGCCGGCGGGTCGATGTTCGTGGTGAGCTCAGTAGCCATGAACTCTCCTGAGACCGTCGCAGCGAGGACCTTCAAAAAAGGTGTCATCAGACGTCTGATGTGTCAATGGTGGATCAGCGCGCGCCGCGCGCATGATCGGCACAACTTCCCGGAAGTAGTGGCCTCGATGGGTACCGGAGACCACAACTTGCCGGAAGTTGTGCCGATCATGGCCGCCTACGGACGACGCGACTTCCGGGAAACCACGCCGATCATGGGGCATGATCTGGGGATGGTCGACGGGATCGCCGGGCTGGTCGCCCGCATGGAGGCCGACCTCGACCGGCTCCGGGCGGCGGGCGACACCCGCCGGCATTTCCACGCCACGTACCTGCGCACCACGCGCGCGGTCGCCGACGAGATCGAGCGGGGCGGGTTCGCCGACGGGGGCTGGCTGGAACGCTGGGACCTCGCGTTCGCCGGCTTCTACGTGGACGCGCTGGCGGCGGACCGGGACGGTACCCCGATCTCCGAACCGTGGCGGGTGGCCTTCGACGCCGCCCGGGACCGCCCCGACCTGCCGCCGCTACGGCACGTCCTGCTCGGCATGAACGCGCACATCAACTACGACCTGCCGCAGGCCCTGCTCGCCGTGATCAGCCCGGCCGAGTTCGACGATCCGGGGGTACGCGGGCGCCGGCTCGCCGATCACCGCCATGTCGACGAGGTACTGTCCGCGCGGGTGGGCGCCGAGGACGCCGAACTGGCCGCGACGGGGCGGCGCAGCCTGCTGGACCGGCTGCTCGCACCGGCGAACCGGGCGGCCACCCGGCGCTTCCTGGCCGAGGCGCGCGCGAAGGTGTGGCGCAACACGGCGGTACTGGATCGGGCCCGCCGTGCCGGGCCGCAGCGCTACGACGCCGCGCTGGCGGAGCTCGCGGAACTGTCCGCGGCGCGGCTGGTCGACCTCACCGAGCCGGGGCAGGTGCTGCTCAAGCTCACCCGGCGCGGCTTCGGCGTGGTCCTGCCCGCTGAGCCCGACGGGCGGCCCAGGTCACATTGACGTTGGTCGATCAGGTCCCATCCAGGATGGCTGGATGGGACCTGATCGACCAACGTCAATGGGGCGCACGGCAAGTGGGTTGGACCGGTCCGGACCGGTCCAACCCCCGGCCACCCGGTGCTACTCCCAGATGGTGACCGTGTGGGTCGGCGTGCACGACACCGGGATGGTGTCGAACGCCGGGTTGCACCGCGCGGGTCGGTTCTTCGCGGTCGCGGCGGGAAGCTGCTGGAGCTTCCGGACGGACTTGCTCATCAATCAATCACCTCCTCACCTGGCGGATTCGAGCGGCGCGAGCGGCGGTACGTCCGCGTCGACCAGCCACGGCCGGGGGCCACCGTGCAGGAGCCGGAGCGCGAACGTCAGTACGCCGCCGAGCCCGAGGTTGTACGCCACCGGAAAGTCGCGGTACCCGCCGTCGGGTACGAGGAGCCGCCCGTCCCGTCGAGGAGGCGGCCGGCGTCGTACAGCGCCCACGCCGGGCCCGACCGTCCGAAGTAGAGGCCGGGCAGGACGCGCGGCTCGTGGTCGAGCTGGCCGGCGATCCAGCCCGCGGTCATCCGGACGCCGTCGAGCAGTGACGTGTCGGCGTGCGCGGACGCCACCCGGGTCAGCACCGACAGCACCCCGGCCGCGCCGCTCTGGACGGCGAGCGGATCGGTGTGCGCGCACTCCGCCGGCGTCGGCCACAGCCGCCGGGCGCCGGGGGTGGCGGTGTCCACGATGTACCCGACGCCGTCCGCGATGATCCGCTCCGCGGCCGCCCGCCACGGCATCCTGAGGCCGGTGGCCCGGCGCAGGCTCCGGGGACGCGAGGAACCGACGGGCCCGATCCAGCGACCACCGGCGGGTGGGATCGGTCTCGGTCAGCCCGAGGACGAGCGGCGCCAGTGCCCGTACGGTGGCGTTGTCGAGGCCGGTCGTCGCCACGTACCGGGCGATGTGGTCGGCGGGCGGCCGCCCGGGCGCGGTGTCCGCCGGCAGGACCGGTTCCAGGCCGGTGGCCAGGTGCAGCACGATCGCGCCGAGGCTGTACAGGTCGATCGTCTGGTCCGGGGCGCCGGCCGATCCCGTGTCGGCACCGAAGTCAGCGAACCGCTCCGGTGCGGTGTACCCGGGCGTGTACAGCCGCCGCCACGGCAACCCGACCCGCTGGGCGCACTCCAGGTCCACCAGGACGACGTGCCGCTCCGGTGTCACCATCACGTTGCCGGGCGTGAGGTCCTGGAGGACGACGCCCCGCGTGTGGACGGCGGTCACGAGGTCGATCAGGCGCCTCGCCAGCTCGACGGTGTCACGGTGGAATTCTGGCGTGTTGACGTCGTCGCGTACCCGGTCGTCGACGAAGCCGCGCAACGACTCGCCCGGCACCAGATGTTCGGCGAGGAAGACATGCCCCTCGTACTCGAAGAGCTGCACCGGCTGCGGCACGACGCCCAGCGGTGCCAGCAGCCGGAGCATGTCGGCTTCGTGGCGGAGCAGGTCGGGCGCGTACCACCCGTCCCGGTTGCCACAGGTGTACGGCCGGGCCTCCTTGAGCACCAGGTCGCGGCCGGTACGCTCGTCGGTCGCCAGGTACACGCCGCCCCGGTTGGCGTGCCGGATCGCCTGGTGCACCACGTACCGGTCGGCGATCCGCACCGGGCCGGCCGGCTCCTCGGCCTCCACCGGGACGTCGATCGGGACGTCGATCGGGACGTCGATCGGGATCTCCGCCCACGCCGGCGGCTCGAACCAGGGGTTGCGCTCGTCGTCGACCAGGGTGCCGTCCGGCGCGGTCAGCATCGGCCGGTAGTCGCCCCGGTCGCCGAGGACCGCCTTCGCGTGGAAACAGCCGTACCGCAGGTGCACCAGGCTGCCGGGGCGCAGCGGGAGGTCGGACAGGACACCCGGGCCGGCCAGCCCCCAGGTCGCCTCGTCCAGCTCCTTCGCGATCAGGCGCAGGTGGTCGTCGTCGTCCGGGTACGCGGTGATGAACTTGCCACTACGCGCCCGGTCGCAGTGCGCCGCGGTCAGCTCGACGACCCGGTCGACGGTACCGGCGAACTTGAACGAGCAGCCGCGCGCGACCAGTACGGCGGCCGCCCGTTCGAGCACGCCCGGGCACGACTTCGGGGTCGCCGAGACGTGCAGCTTCCAGCCCTGGTCCCGGCGTACCGCGTCCGGCGCCTCGACGTAGCACCAGAACTCGCCCGGGCGTACCCGCCAGCCGGTCGCGTCCTGGTCCCCCAGAACCTTCTCCACGACGGGCTGAAGCTGCTGGTCGGCTGGGATCACGCAGGCTATCCTGACCGCCCGTACCCGCCCGCAGCTTCCGTGAAAACACCTAAGTGGCGACCTCCGGGGGCAGCGGCTCCAGCCGTACCCGGGTCACCAGTTCGTGGATCGCCTCGGCCCGGCCGGTACCGAGGCCGTGCCGGGTCACGTTCAGCGCCCCGGCGGCCGCTCCGGTGCGGACCGCCTCACCGAGATCGCCACCGGCATCACCACGGGCATCACCACCACGGGCATCGCCACGGGCCAGGACGGCGGCGACACCGGCGGTCATCGAGTCGCCGGCGCCGCGGTGCTCGGTGACCTGGAGCCGCGGTACCCGTACCTGGACGACCCGGTCGCCGGACAGCAGCAGGGCCGGTTCGGCGGCCCGGCTGACCAGCACCGATCGGGCGCCCTCGACCCGGATCCGGCGGCCGGCGTCGACCAGCGCCTCGACCGAGTCGTCCGGCACCCGGCCGTCTTTGAGCAGGTCCTCGTGACCCACCTTGACGAACTCGATGCCACCGAACTCGGCTCCACCGGCCAGCGCCGCGGCGAGGTACTCGCCGGACAGGTCGGCGATCACGCGTACCCCGTTGGCCGTCAGGTCGGCGGCCAGGCGCCGGTACGCGTCGGACGGCACCACCCGCCCGGCCGCCGGGCCGCTGAGAATGCCGACCCCGGCACGCAGGCCCTCCATCAGCGCCAGGTTGTACAGCTCGTCGATGTCGTGCCGGTCCATCGGCGCGCCGGGATGGGAAGCGACCTCGGTCCGCTGTCCGGTCCGCCGGTCGTGCACGTACCATCCACTGCCCGCCTGCGCGACGACCACCTGCAACCCGACGCGCTCCTCGTCGAGCAGCTTGCGGAGCACCATGCCGATCTCGCCGCCGATACACACACAGAGAGTGACCCGACAGCCGAGCCCGGCGATCATCCGCGCCTGCCACACGCCCTGGCCGCCCGGGTGCAGGTGCAGCTCGACACCGTCGGACGGCTGCTCGACCGTCACGGTCAGCAGCGGGGCCGGAGCGAACACCATCACGCCCTCACCCATCACCTCCGGATTCCCGCGATCCGCCCGCCAAACCACGGGCAAGAAAATCGGTAACCAGAAAATCGGTGACCACGCCAGCCATCTCCGCGGGCCGTTCGAGCAGGAACAGGTGGCCGCCGCCCCGGACGACGTGCAGCCGCGCGTCCCGGATCAGGCGGCTCAGCAGGTACCCGTTGAGCATCGGCACGATCGGGTCGTCGTCGCCGGCGATCACCAGGGTCGGCTGCGGCAGCCGGCACAGCCACGGCACGCTGGTCCAACCGCTGATCGCGTACACCTGGGCGAGGTAGCTCGGCAGCGACGGGGCGTGCGCGAACCGGGCCAGCGAGCCGTGCAGCGTCGCGTCCGGGTCGCGGCGGGCCGCCCCGCCGTAGATCTCGCCCGCGATCCGGCGGAAGTAGTCCGGCTGGTGGTACCGGCGCGGGCTGGCCATGCGCAGCAGCACCCTGGGCGAGCCGGGCAGCCCGCCGAGCCCCGGCCCGGTCGCGGCCAGCACCAGCCGCCGTACCCGTGCCGGCGCCTGGTGCGCGAGCTGCTGCGCCAGCGCCCCGCCGAACGACACGCCGAGCACGTCCACCGGCCCGTACCCGAGCACGTCGAGCAGCCGGTCCACGGTGCGGGCCAGCCCGGACATCCGGCGCGGGAACCGGTACCCGGCCGACCCGCCGGTACCCGGGGCGTCGACCGTGATGGTCCGCACCACCCGGGGATCCAGCGCCTCCTCGAACGGCGCCCACATCTCCAGGTTGCCGCCGATGCCCATCAGGAGCAGCAGCGGCCGCCCGGTGCCCCGGACGCCGACCCGCAACCGGACCCCGTCGACCTCGACGAACCGGACGTCCCGGGCGGCCCGGTTACTGTTATGCCACAAGCGCCTGGACCTTCGGTCGGCGCGCAATTCAGACCCGTTATGTAAACGCGCCCACACCGGTGATGTCCCGTCCCACGATGAGCGTCTGGATCGTCTCGGTCCCCTCGTACGTGTGGATCGCCTCCATGTCCGCGAAGTGCCGCATGACATGGAAGTCGAGCAGGATCCCGTTGCCGCCCAACAGATCCCGCGCCTCGGCGATGACCTGCCGGGCCTTGCTGGTGTTGTTCATCTTGGCCAGCGCGGCGATGGTGTCGCTGAACCGGCCCTCCTCGATGAGCCGGCCCAGCCGCAGGCAGTACAGCTGCATCGAGCAGATCTCGGCGAGCATCTTCACCAGCCGCTCCTGCACGATCTGGAAGCTGACCAGCGGCTTGCCGAACTGCGTGCGCTGCTCGCAGTACGACCGGGCGGCGTCGTAGGCGGCCACCGCGTGCCCCAGCGCACTCCAGGCGACGGTGTTGCGGGTACCGGCGAGGACCGCTGCCGCGTCGGCGAAGCTGCGCGCCCCCGGCAACCGGTTCTCCTCCGGCACCCGAAGGTTGGTCAGCTCGATCTCGGCCTGCCACACCGCGCGCAGCGAGCCCTTGCCGTCGATGCGGCGGGCCCGGTAGCCGGGAGTGCCCTTCTCCACCAGGAATCCCTTGACCCTGCCGTCGCCGCCGGCGCCGACGTCGCGGGCCCACACCACGATCACGTCGGCGATCGTCCCGTTGCCGATCCACTTCTTCGTACCGTCGATGACCCAGCCGTCGCCGTCGCGGCGCGCCGAGGTTTCCAGCGCCACCGCGTCGGAGCCGTGGGCGGGCTCGGTGAGCGCGAACGCGCCGATCTTCTCCAACCGCGCCATGGCCGGCAGCCACCGCTGCTTCTGGGTGTCCGAGCCGAGCATGGCGATCGACCGCATGGCGAGCCCCGCCTGTATCCCGAGGAAGGTGCCCAGGCTGCCGTCGCCCCGGTTGAGCTCCATGTGGACCAGGCCGGTCGCGATCGGGCTCATCGGCGGGCAGCCGAGGCAGTCGATGCCGTCCCCGACAATGTCCAGTTTGGACATCCGCTCGACGAGCGGCCAGGGGAACTCGGCGCGTTCCCAGTACACGTTGATGACCGGGAGCACCTCGTCGTCGACGAAGTCACGGGTGCGCCGCCAGTAGTCGCGCTCGTCGGCGGTGAGCTGGTCGCCGATGTGGAAGTAGTCGGTGCCGCGGGAACGGCCGATATCTGTGTACACTGTGGACCCTTCTACCGATCGAGGACGTACGTGCCGGGTGCTTCGATCAACGGGGCGAGCCCGGGGCCGCCGAGGGTGCCCGGCGCGGGTTTCTCGGCACCGCAGCGCTCCCGCAGCCAATCCACGTAGTCCGGCCACCAGCTGCCCGGCTCGGTGGTCGCGCCGCGCAGCCACTCCTGCGGGTCGGCGGGGTTCTTCGGGTTGACCCGGTGGCTCGCCTTGGGATTGCCCGGCGGGTTCACGATCGCGGCGATGTGCCCGCTGGTCGACAGCACGAACCGGGTGTCCCCGCCGAGCAGCCCGACGGTCCGGTAGCAGTTCTGCCACGGCGTGATGTGGTCGGAGACGCCGGCCACCACGTACCCGTCGACGGATATCTTGGCCAGGTCGCTTTCCGGCCCCGCAAGGCGATTGTGCAGCGCGAGGTCGATCAGGTCGGCGTGCAGCGCGGCCGGCATCCGGGTGGTGTCGGCGTTCCAGTACAACACGTCGAACGCCGGCGGCTGGCGGCCCAGCAGGTAGTTGTTGACCCAGTACTGCCAGACCAGGTCGCCGGGGCGCAGCCAGGCGAACAGTTCGGCGAGTACCCGCCCGTCGAGGTACCCGCGCCGCCGGGACAGCGCGGTCGCGAGGGTCGCCAGGTACCGGTCGGCCAGCGCCGCCGGGAGCCCGGCCCGGTCGTGGTCGAGCACGGTCACGGCGAACCCGAGCCCGGCCAGGCGGTCCTGATCCCGGGCGGCGGCCAGGCTCGCCAGTACCCCGCCCGAGCAGACCCCGGTCAGCACGGCACGTTCGGTCCCGCAGATCCGCAGCACGGCGTCGAGCGCGTCGAGCACCGCCCGGACGTAGCTGTCCAGGCCGTGGCGGGCATGCCGGGCGTCCGGGTTGCGCCAGGACAGCGCGAACACCTGCTGGCCGGAGCGCACCAGGTACTCGATCCAGCTCCGGCCGGGCGCGAGGTCGAGCACGTAGAACTTGTTGATGGTCGGCGGGATCAGCAGCAGCGGCACGTCGCGTACGGTCGGCGTCTGCGGCCCGTACTGGATCAGCTCGAACAGCTCGGTCCGCAGGACGACCGCGCCGGGGGTGGTAGCCAGGTTGCCGCCGACCGTGAAGGCCGAGCTGTCCACCATCCGCGGCACCCGCGGCGCGCTGGCCATGTCGCGCAGGAGGTTCAGCCCGCCGCGCAGGAAGTTGAGGCCACCGGTGTCGACGGCCGCCTTGGCCGAGGCCGGGTTGACGAGCGGCACGTTGCTCGGCGCCAACGCCTCGACCAGGTTCTCGGCGAGAAACCGGACCCGCTGGTCGTCGCGCCAGTCCAGGCCGGCGTCCGCGATCAGCCCATCGACGGTACGGCCGGCCGCGAGGTAGGCCTGCACGAGCCGGCGCAGGACCGGGCTGCTGGCCCAGGCGGGGTCGGTGAACCGGCGGTCCTTCGGGTCGGGCGCGACGTCGGAACTGCCGGCGCCGACCCGGGCCAGCTCGGCGACGAGGTCACGCAGCCGGGCCAGGACCGGCTCAGGGCGGGTGGCCAGTCGCGCGGCGAGCTTGGCGGTGGACAGGTCGGGCATGAGCCGGCGCAGCGGCCCGAACGCGGCATCGACGAGGAGCGCGTCGAGCGGGGCCGCCAGCTCGGCGACGTCAGGGGCAACCGCTTCCGGCGCGGTCACGACTCGTCTCCCGGCGGCCGGATCGCGCGCTTGAGCACCTTGCCGGTCGGACCCTTGGGCAACGCGTCCATCAGCCACACCCGGCGCGGGTACTTGTACGCGGCGACCTGGCTCTTCACGTACTCCTGGATGTCCTCCGCGGTGGCCACGCCGCCCGGCTTGAGCACCACCGCGGCACCGACCTCCTCGCCGAGGGCCCGGTCCGGAACCCCGATGACGGCCGCTTCGGCGACCGCCGGGTGCTCGTAGATGACCTCCTCGATCTCGCGCGGGTACACGTTGTACCCGCCCCGGATGATCAGGTCCTTGCGGCGGTCGACGATGAAGAAGTAGCCGTCCTCGTCCAGCCGGGCCAGGTCGCCGCTGCGGAACCAGCCGTCCGGGATCGCCTCGGTGGTCGCCTCGGGCCGGCGCCAGTACCCCTTCATCACGTTGTGGCCGCGGATCGCGATCTCGCCGACCTCGCCCGGGGGAACGTCGGCGCCCAACGGGTCAAGGACCCGCATCTCGACGCCCCGGATCGGGGTACCGATCGAGCCGGCCTTGCGCTCGCGCCCCGGGTGGTTGAACGACGCCACCGGCGAGGTCTCGGACAGCCCGTACCCCTCCAGGATCATGCAGCCGAACGCCTCCTCGAAGCCGCGCATCACCTCGACCGGCAGCGCGGCCCCGCCGGACACGCAGACCCGCAGCGCGGACACGTCGTACGCGGTGCGATCGGGCGCACCGAGCAGGGCGACGTACATCGTCGGTACCCCTTCGAAGACCGTCACCCGGTCGCGTTCCAGCACGTCGAGCACCTTTTCCGGGGCGAACCGCGCGACCAGCGTCAGGCACGCGCCGACGCTGACCGCGGTGTTGAGCCCGCAGGTCTGCCCGAACGAGTGGAACAGCGGCAGCCCGCCGAAGATGACGTCATCCGGGCCGACCTCGACCAGATCGGTGGCCATGATCTCGACGTTGGTCGCCAGGTTGGCGTGCGTCAGCTCGGCGCCCTTGGGCTGGCCGGTGGTGCCGGACGTGTACAGGATGACCGCGGTGTCGCTGCCGTCGCGGGCGGTCAACCCGGGTGCCGGCGACATCGTCACGATCTGCTCGTCGAACGCCGGGTCCACCACGAGGTACGGCACGCCGGCCCGCTTGGCGCCCATCCGTGCCTCGTCCGCGCAGCCATGCCAGGCGACGATCAGGCGGGCGTCGGAGTCCTCCGCGTAGTAGCCGACCTCGCGCTCCTTGAGCAGCGGGTTCATCGGCACGACGACCGCGCCGGCGCGCAGCACGCCGTAGTACACGACGGCGAACTCGGGGACGTTGGGCAGCATCACGGCGACCCGGTCGCCCGGCTGGACACCGAGGTGGCGCAGCAGCGTGACCACGCGGGCGCTGGCCTGCGCGAGGCCGGCGTAGGTGACGACCGTGTCGTCCAGGCGCACGGCCGGACGGTCCGGGTACCGTTCGGCGGTCCGGAGAAGGTTGGCGGCGAGATTGGCGGTCTGACTCATGGCGGGCACCCCTTCGGCTGGTCGATCCGCCCACAGCCTTGGGAGCGGCGCGATGTTCCCAACGATTGTCGCGACGCCGTGACCAGGAGGACCATGTGCCGGCGGACAGCGTCCGGGTGCGGGTGTTTGTGCGCGCGCACTATGCGGCTTCAGCGGCCCGGCCTCATAGGCTTCCGGCATGAGGCGGCAACCCGAGGCTGCGCAACCCGAGACCGTGCGACCTGAGACCGTGCCACCTGAGACCGTGCCACCTGAGACCGTGCGACCTGAGACCGTGCCACCTGAGATGCCGGCGCCGGCCATGGCGGCGGTCGGCCGGCGCCTGCTGGACCGGGTCGACGACCTCACTGTCGAGCTGACCGAGGTGATCCGGCAGGCCGAGCCGTTCTACGGCGCCAGCGGCGTGGTGCCGGCCGACGACCTGCGCGCCTCGGTGCGCGACAACCTCGTGCACATCCTGAGCCAGCTCTCCGGCCAGCCGCAGCCCGGGTTCGAGCCGCCGCGGGCGACCGGCCGGCGGCGGGCCGAGCAGGGGGTGCCGCTGCCGGTGATCCTGCACGCGTACCGGGTCGCCGGGACGTTCATCTGGTCGGCGCTCCTGGCCCAGGCCGCGAAGGACGAGGTCGCCACGTCCGCGCTGCTGCACGCCGCCTCCGAGCTGTGGCTGATCGTCGACGACCGCTCGGGGGCGGTGACCGACGCGTACCGGGACACCGTGGCCGAACGCGTCCACAGCGACGCGCAGACCCGCAACGCCCTGCTCGACGTCCTGTTGCGTGGCGACCCGGACGACGGGTCACGGCTCTGGGACTCGGCCACCACGCTGCGGCTTCCGCACGAGGGCACGTTCGTGGTGGTGGCCGCCCAGCCGCCCCGGCCGGCGGTCGAGTCGATCCCGAACGCCGAGAACGCCCTGCGTACCCGGGGCGTGCGGTCGGCCTGGCGGGTCGAGGTCGACGCGCACATCGGGGTCGTCGCGCTGACTCCCCGGGTCGGCATGGACAAGCTGTGCGCCCACCTCGCCGAACTGACCACCGGCCCGGTCGGGGTGAGCGCGCCGTACCCGCGCCTGGACCAGACGCCGGCCGCGCTCCGGCAGGCCCGGCTCGCGTACGCGACCGCCACGCCCGGCAGCCGTGAGCTGGTCCGCTACGAACAGGCACCGATCGCGGTCCTGCTGGCCAGCGCCCCGGACGCGGCGACGATGGTCGCCGAGTCCATCCTCGGCCCGGTTCTCGCGCTGCCGCCGGTCGAACGCGACCTCCTGCTGGAGACGCTGCGCGAATGGTTCACCGCGCAGGGGGCCACGTCGGTGGCGGCCGCGACGCTGCATGTCCACCGCAACACCGTGCGGTACCGGCTGCGGCGGGTCGAGGAGCTGACCGGCCGGAACCTCGCCGAACCCACCGGCGTGGCCGAGCTGCATCTCGCCCTGGAAGCCACCCGGATCCGCCGGCCGACCAGTTGACAGCCGCGCGAGCGAAGCGAGCGCGGAGATTACAGGATGCCGAGCTGATTGGCCCGGGCCAGCGCCTCCACCCGGTTGTGCGCGCCGAGCTTCTCCATCGTGCGCTGAAGGTACGTCTTGACGGTGTTGCGGGTCAGCCCCAGCGCTCCGGCGATCTCCGGGTTGGTCTCCCCCATCGCGACGTGCCGGAGGATCTCGTACTCGCGCCGGGTCAGCCCGTGCTCGCGCAGCTTGCGGGTGAGCAGCGGAGCGCCGTCGTCGGTGCAGACCACCCGCTCGCCGGCCGCGACCCGGCGGATGACGTCGACCAGGTCGGCCCGCTCGACGTCCTTGACCACGGCACCGTGCGCCCCGGCGGCGAGCGCGGCCGTCAGCGCGACGTGGCCGGCGTACGCCGTGAAGACGATGATCTTCAGCGCCGGCTCCTGGCCCAGGAGTTCCCGGATCACCTCCGGCGCCAGCATGTCCGGCAGCCGCAGGTCGAGCAGTACCACGTCGGGGTGCAGCCGCCGGACCGCGCCGACCGCGTCCCGCCCGGTACGCGCGTAGCCGGCGATCGTGAGGAACGACGTGCGTTGCAGGGCCAGCGCCACCCCGTCCAGCACGATCGGGTGATCGTCGACCACGAGTACCCGGAGCGGAGTCGTGGTCATGCCGGCACCCAGGCCTGCACGGTCACCCCGCGGTCGTCGCCCGGGGCCACGGTCAGCAGGCCACCGACCCGGGCCAGCCGTTCCGCCGTCGCGGACAGCCCGAGACCCGGGTATGCGCCGTTTGCGTCGCCCAGACCGGTCCCGTCGTCGGACACGGTCACCGCCACCCCGTCGCGGATCGTGAACACGCTGACCACCACCGACCCGGCCGACGCGTGCTTCTCCACGTTGAGCAGCGCCTCGCGGGCCGCGTCGGCGAGCGCGGTGATCCGGGCCCGGGGCAGGGCGGGCAGCTCGGTGAGCGTGATCGTGCGCGCCGACGTACCGGTCCGCTCCTCGAACGCGCGGCAGTGCTCGCGCAGCGCGACACCGAGCGAGACCTGCTCGGGTGGCGCGCTGAGGACGTGCAGCGAGCCGCGCAGGACGGCCGCCGCATCCAGCGCCTGCTGCTCGATGGCGGCGATCCGGGTGCGTACCGTCTCGTCGAGGGCCGGCTCCTCACCCAGCCGGCGGATCCCGGCGCCGAGCGTGAACAGCATCGCGCCCACGGTGTCGTGCAGTTCGAGGGCGAGCCGGCGGCGCTCCTCGTGCACGGCGACCTCGGCGGCGTGCCGGGCCCGCTCGGCGACCAGGTGCGCGGCGGTCATCCGGGCCGCGACCTGCTCCAGCGCCGCAGCCGTGCGGTCGCCGAACACGGTCCGCTCCCGGTTTGCTCCATAGAGGACACCGAGCAACTGGCCATCGTGGACGATCGGTACCGCGATCATCGCCATCAGACCCTCGACGCTGGCCTGCGGCTTGAAGTGGTCGCTGACGTCCGGTGAGGCGCAGTAGTCGCTGACCCACAGCGGCCGGCGGGCGGCGGCGACCCGGCCGCCCAGGCCGGTCCCGACCGGCACCACCAGGCCCTCGACCAGGCCGGACGTGGTGTTGACCGGGTGGTGCAGGACGATCTCGTCGACTCCGTCCGGCTCGCCCACCCACGCGACCTCGACGCCGGTGCAACCCGGGACGGTCGACACCATGCGCCGGTTGGCGCTGGTCCGGTCGAGCAGGGCGAGGATCCCGGCGTAGTCCTCGTCGAGCGCGAGCAGCACGTCGGGCACGGGACGCCGGCCCGTCAGATCTCGCATCCGGCACCGTTTCGGATCACCGCAACCATCCTGTCGGCCTCGTTCAGGCCATCCTCGTTCAGCACATCCTGCCCTGGATATCTCCGGATGGAGACCCCCGAACGGAGGTGTCCATCTGGGTCTACCCGACAGCGCCGCGTGGACGCACTGTGACGACCCATCCGAGCCGACCCATCCGAGCCGACCCATCCCAATCGAAGGAGTGCCCCCATGCTGCCCGCGGCTTCCCCTCCGCAGAAGTGGCGGGCAACCGCCACCGTCCCGATCCCGGTGGTCCGCCGGGACAAGGCGAACGAAACCGACGGCCCCGCTACCGACGATCACAGCCGCTGGCACTGGCTGCTCGCGGTCCCGGCGGTCGTTCCGCTGCTCACCCCGCTGTACAACCGGACCGAACCGAGATTCGCCGGCATCCCGTTCTTCTACTGGTGCCAGCTCGCCTTCGTCGGCCTCGTCGTCGGCGTGGTGACGCTCGTGTATCAAGCCACCAGACGGGACAGATCGTGAGCGACCATCACGTCCAGCTCACCGTCTTCGGCGTACTCGTCGCGCTGGTCACGGTGCTCGGCTTCGCCGCGGCCCGGTGGCGTCGCCCGGACACCCCGGACGACCTGCAACAGTGGGGCCTCGGCGGGCGCGCGTTCGGCAACTTCGTCACCTGGTTCCTGATCAGCGGCGACGTGTACACCGCGTACACCTTCGTGGCGGTGCCGGCGCTCGTCTTCGCGGTCGGCGCCGCCGGGTTCTTCGCCGTGCCGTTCGGCGTCGTCACGTACCCGTTGATCTATCTCCTGATGACCCGGCTCTGGTCGGTGTCTCATGTGCACGGGTTCATCACGCCGTGCGAGTTCGTCCGGGCCAGGTTCGGCTCGCGTACCCTCGCAGCCCTGGTCGCGGTCACCGGCATCGTCGCGACGATGCCGTACATCGCCCTCCAACTGGTCGGCCTGGAGGCCGTATTGAAGGTGATGGGCGTGCACGGCCACTGGCCGCTGACCGTCGCGTTCGTGGTGATCGCCGCGTACACGTTCAAGTCCGGCCTGCGCGCGCCCGCGCTGATCTCGATCGTCAAGGACGTTCTGATGGTGTGGACCGTCCTGGCCGCGATCGTCGTCGTGGCGATGCTGGCCCGGGGCTGGCACGGCGTGTTCGCCGACGCGGCGGCGCGGTTCGCGCACACCCCGTCGCGCGGCGACGGGCTGGTGCTGCCGTCCAGCGGCCAGCTCGGCTACGTCACCCTCGTGGTGGGTTCCGCCTGGGGACTCTTCCTGTACCCGCACGCGCAGACCGGTTTCCTCGCCGCGCGCAACCGCCGGATCATCAAGCGCAACATGGCCGGGCTGCCGGTCTACACCTGCGTGCTGGGCATCATGGCACTGCTCGGGTTCGTCGCGGTCTCGGTCGGCGTCCGGCCGCTGGACGGCGATTCCAACACGATCGTCCCGGTACTCTTCGACACGATCTTCCCGGCCTGGTGCGCCGGCCTGGCCTTCGCCGCGATCGGGATCGGCGCGCTCGTCCCGGCCGCGATCATGTCGATCGCCGCCGCGAACCTGTTCACCCGCGGCATCTACCGCGAGTACTTCCGGCCGCACGCGTCGGTCGCCGAGGAGACCATGGTCAGCAAGCTCAGCTCACTGGCGGTCAAGGCCGGCGCGATCGCGGCGATCCTGCTGTTCGCGCCGCAGTTCTCGGTCGACCTCCAGCTCATCGGTGGGGTGATCATGTTGCAGGCGCTGCCGGCGGTCGCCATCGGGCTGTACACCTCCTGGCTGCACCGCTGGGCGCTGGTCGCCGGGCTGGTCAGTGGGCTCGCCGTCGGGCTCATCCTGCTGTACCGGATCCCGCAGCTCGGCCCGGACGGCCGGGTGATCCGGCCGCACTTCGGCGGGTCCTCCTGGCCGCTGGCCGACGTCGGCCGGCACATCGGCCTGCACACCGGGCAGACGGTGTACGTCGGGATCGTCGCGGTCCTGGTCAACCTCGCCGTCGCGGCCGTGGGTACTGTCGTCCTCCGGGCCGGCGGCGTGCCCCGCGGGATCGACATCACCGGGCCGCACGACTATGTGGCCGACGAGGGCGAGCCGACGCTGCGCCGGATGTCCGAGCTGGTCGACGGCAACGAGCGGCGCGGGGCGCACGTGCGGTAGCGGGTTACGTGGCTGGGCGTTTACGTGGCTGGGCGTTTACGTGGCTGGGCGTTTACGTGGCATCGGCGCGGGAAGCCCAACTCCGACCGCGAACCATCGGTTGAGGGGGCTCGCATGACCGCCGCCCTGCCCAGGAAGGCCGACCCCCGACTCGCGCCGGTACTGGCCGCGGACCGGGTCTGGAACGGCGTCACCACCACCGACGACGGGCGCGTGTTCGTGACGTTCCCGGCCGCCGACGGTCCCGGCCTCCAGCTCGCCGAGGCGATGCCCGGCGACCGGTTCGTGCCGTACCCGGACGCGGTCTGGAACGAGCCGGCGTCCTCACCCGGCCCACCGTCCCGGTTCGTCCGCGTCAACGCCGTCCGGATCGGTCCGGACGGGCGGCTGTGGGTGGTCGACGCCGGTGCCCCGGGCATCGGCCAGCCGGCGGTACCGGGTGGCGCCCGGCTGATCGTGATCGACCTCGCCACGGACGAGGTCGTCCACGGCTACGATCTCCGGGCGGCGACCCACGAGCGAAGCTACATCGACGATGTCCGGTTCCATGGCGACGTTCGGGATGGCGGCACCGCGTACCTCACCGACGCCGGCGTGCCCGGGCTGATCGTGCTCGACCTCGCGACCGGGCAGGCCCGCCGCGTCCTCGACGGCCACCCGAGTACCGCCGACCGCCGCGCCATGCGCGCCGACGGCAAGGTCCTCCGCGGCCGGGACGGCACCGAGCTGCGCATCCACGCCGACCAGCTGGAGGTCTCGCCGGACGGCCGGTACCTCTACTTCCAGCCCGCCTCCGGCCCGCTGGCCCGGATCGAGACGCGCTGGCTGGACGACCCGTCGGTACCCGGCGATGCCCTCGGCGACCGGGTCGAGCAGTGGCTGGACACGCCAACGACCGGCGGTACCGCGATGGACGCCGCCGGCACGATCTACCTGGCCGATGTGGAGCAGCGCCGGATCCTCACCATCTCGCCCGAGGGCCGGATCGACACGCTCATCGCCGACCCGCGGCTGGTCTGGGCGGACGCCATGTGGATCGACAGCAGCGGGTACCTCTGGATCCCGGCCGCCCAGCTGAACCGCACCCCGGACCTGGCCGGCGGCAAGCAGTCGGTGGACTACCCGGTCTGGATCTACAAACTACAGATCGCGGGGCGGTGACGATCGTGCACACGGACACGCTGCTGGGTGCCGTCGGCCGGGCGCATCCCCGGCTGGAGGGCCACGACAAGGTCGCCGGCACCGCACGGTACGCCGTCGAGTACCCGGTCGAGGGGGTCGCCTACGCCTGGGCGGTGCCGGCAACCATCGCCCGCGGCCGGATCATCGGCATCGACGCGGCGGCGGCGCTGGTCACGCCCGGCGTCCTGGCGGTCGTGTCGCACGAGAACGCGCCCCGGCTCGCGTCCGTGGATGATCCGGACGTGTTCCTGTTGCAGGGGCCGGACGTGGCGTACCGGGGACAGATCGTCGCCGTGGCCGTGGCCGACTCGCTGGAGGCGGCCCGGGAAGCCGCGCGGTTGGTGCGGGTCGAGTACGACGCCCTGGAGCACCACACCGAACTCGCGGCCGACGATCCCGGGCTGTACAAGCCCGACACGGTCAACCCCTGGTACGACACGGACACGGCGAGCGGCGACTTCGAGGGCGGGTACGCCGCCTCCCCGATACAGGTCGACCACGAGTACCGCACGCCGGCCTACCACCACAACGCGATGGAGCCGCACGCGGCGACAGCGGTGTGGGCTGGCGGTGATCTTGTTGTGTACGACTCGGACCAGGGTTCGACCAGCGTCCGGGAGGCGCTGGTCGCCATGTTCGGTGGCGTGCCGGTCCATGTGATCAACAAGCATGTCGGCGGGGGCTTCGGCGGCAAGGGCTTCATCCGCGCCCCGGCCGTCCTCGCGGCGCTCGCGGCCCGCCTGGTCGGTCGCCCGGTGCGCCTGGCGCTGACCCGCCAGCAGCTGTTCACGGCCGTCGGGTACCGCACGCCGACCATCCAGCGGATCCGGCTCGGCGCCGCCGCGGACGGCCGGCTCGCCGCGATCAGCCACGACGCGATCAGCCAGACCTCGACGTTCAAGGAGTTCACCGAGCAGACCGCGGTGTACACCCGCAGCATGTACGCGGCGCCGCACCGCCGCACCACGCACCGGCTGGTCCGGCTCGACGTCCCGACGCCGGTGTGGATGCGGGCGCCCGGCGAGTGCCCCGGCTCGTTCGCGTTGGAGTCCGCGCTGGACGAGTTGGCCGTCGCGAGCGGGATCGACCCGGTCGAGCTGCGGATCCGCAACGAGCCGGCCTTCGATCCGGCGACCGGCAACCCGTTCAGCAGCCGCAACCTCGTCGCCTGCCTGCGCGAAGGGGCGCGCCGGTTCGGCTGGGCCCGCCGCGACCCCGCGCCCGCCGCGCGTTCCGATGGCCGCTGGCTGACCGGAACCGGGGTTGCCGGTTGCGCGTACCCGACATTGGCCTTCCCGTCGGCCGCCACGGTCGAAGCCGTCGCCGAAGGCCGGTACCACGTCCAGATCAACGCCACCGACATCGGTACCGGCGCCCGCACGGCCCTGTGGCAGATCGCCGCCGACGAACTCGACGTGGCGCCCGAGCGGGTGACGATCAGCATCGGCGACTCCGGCCTGCCGCCGGCCTTCGTCGCCGGCGGTTCGAGCGGTACCACGTCGTGGGGCTGGGCGGTCCGCAAGGCATGCGCGGCCGTGCGGCAACGGGTCCAGAACGGTTCGGTACCCGCCGAAGGCGTCACCGCGCGGGCCAGCACGGACAACGACCTGGACATCCTGAACGGGTACGCCCGGTTCGCCTACGGCGCGCAGTTCGCCGAGGTACACGTCGACGTGGACACCGGCGAGGTACGCGTCGGGCGGCTGCTCGGGGTGTTCGCCGCCGGGCGCATCGTGAACCCCACCACCGCCCGCTCGCAGTTCATCGGTGGCATGACGATGGGGCTGTCGATGGCGTTGCACGAGGAGGCCGTCCTGGATCCCCGGTTCGGCGGCTGGATCAACCACGACTTCGCCCAGTACCACATCGCCGCCTGCGCCGACGTCAACCGGATCGAGGCGTACTGGCTCGACGAGCACGACCCGTACGTGAACCCGCTCGGCACCAAGGGTATCGGCGAGATCGGCATCGTGGGCACGGCCGCGGCGGTCGCGAACGCGGTCCACCACGCCACCGGCGTCCGGGTACGGGAGCTACCGGTGCGGTTGGACAAGCTGCTGGCGTGACCTTCGCTGACGCTCCTACGTTCATGGGGCAGAATGGCGCGATGGCTCAGGGATCGTCGAGGGAGTCCTCGAAGGAGTACCGGAACACCGACGAGTTCCGGGGGGCGAGTTTCACCGGCGTCGACTTCAGCGGCGCGAAGTTCCGCGACTGCGACCTGCGTAACGTCAAGATCGTTGACACCTGGCTGACCGACGTCAGCATATCCGGGCTCGTTCGCAACCTCTACGTCGACGACGTGGACGTCACGGCGTACGTGGAGGCCGAGCTCGACCGGCGCCACCCCGAGCGGGTACAGGTGCGCGGGGTGAAGACGGCCGACGACTACCGCGAGGCGTGGGCGACGCTCGAACGGCTCTGGTCGGGGACGGTCGCCCGCGCCGAGCGGCTGCCCGGGCCGGCGCGCGAGGAACGGGTCGACGAGGAGTGGTCGTTCGCCGAGACGCTGCGCCACCTCGTCTTCGCCACCGACGCCTGGGCGAGCCGGACGATCCTCGACCAGCCGATGCCGTACCACCGGATCGGCATCACCCACACCTCGTACTCACCGGCGGACGCGGCGGCGCTCGGCGTCGATCTCGACGCGCGTCCGTCATTCGCCGAGGTACTGGAGGTACGCGCCGACCGGCTGGCCCTGGTACGCCGCATCGTCGACGGCCTCACAGACAGCGAGCTGGAACGCCCGTGCACGCGTACGCCCGCGCCCGGCTATCCCGAGGAGTCGCGCACGGTCGGCGGTTGTCTACGCGTGGTGATGGGCGAGGAGTGCGAGCACCGCCGCTACGCGGTCCGTGACCTCGCGGTACTGGAAGCACGCTGACGCCACTCGCGCCGGTGGTAGTTGTTGCGTCGCGGTCTTCGATCGGCGTCTATGAAGGCCGGTGGGGTGAATTCGGGGAGCCCGTCTTTCGGGTTGATCGTCACGTGCCAGTCGGAGTGGTGGATCAGTCGGTGATGGAACCCGCATAAAAGCACCAGGTTGGACAGTTCGGTCGGGCCGCCGTTGCTCCAGTGGAGAGCGTGGTGGGCGTCGCACCAGCGGGGTGGCCGATCACAGCCCGGGAAGGCGCAGCCCTTGTCCCGCAGCACGAGTGCTCTCCGGAGGGGGCCGGTGACCAGGCGGGCTTGCCGGCCGACATCGAGCGGTTGACTGGTGCTGCCGAGCACGGCGGGGATGATCCCGGCGTCGCAGGCGATGCGTCGGGCGGCGGCTGGGGACAACAGCGAGCCGTCGTCGAAGGTCCCGACACCGGCCTGCCGGCGCAGGCTGTCGTAGTCGATCGTGACGATGACCTGGGGTCGGTCGCCGCCGTTGTCCGGCAACTGACCGTAGGCGCCGGCGATCCGGCAGACCTCGATGACCGCGTCCGCGCGCTGTTCTCCTGGTGAACGCAGGTCAGCAGTGTCGGTGTCGGTGCCGGTGCCGGTGTCGCTGCCCGTGCGGCGTCTGGTCCGGGGTGCGCAGAACGGATCGGTCACGGCCCGCACGATGGCGGCGTCTTCCTGGGTGAGCCAGCCGGTGACCCGGACGTCGGAGGTGCCGGGGACGTCGATGAACCACAGTCCTCGCTTGTGCCAGGCCCGCCGCTCGGCCCGCTCCAGCTCGTCGAGCGCCCGCTTCTCCGCCTCCTCCGGCGCGACCACCTCGAAGATCCGCTGCCCAACCGGCCCAACTCTTTCGGCCCGAAGGTGGCAGCGTCAACGACGAGGTGTTCCTCCCCGGCCCGGCGATGCTCGACCGGCAGCTTCTCGACCGCGTCGGCGATCACCATGGCCTGCTCGACATTCACCACACCCGCAGCCAGTGCGGCAGCGGTCGGCGAATCAGCCTCAGCTTCCAGCGCCCTGGCGAGTTTCACCAGGTGCGACGCGGCACTCCCCGAGATCCGGTAGCGGTCTCGCAACCAGGCCAGCGTGCTCGTCGCCCCCGCATCGGCCGCGAGCCCACGCCCGTCGACCTCCCGAACCAGCGACAACTGCACCGCCGCCAACTGCTGCACCGCACCGAAGACCCGATCCAGCCGACCGACCAGCACGGACCCGGAGGACGCCCACGGCCGAGCCTGCCGGCACTCGGCCAGCACCAGCTCCAACGCATCCAGGGCATCCTCCACGCTTCGGACGCTAGCGACCCGGTACGACATTTTCTCGAACATGCGTGCTACTCGCCATGGCCGCCGAGAACACGTCTGGACGGCAAGTATCTACCTAGGTAGAGTTTCGTTCGTGGCCCCTCGTACACGCTTCTCCGCCCAGACGCTGTCCGTGCTCGCCGCGCTGGAGGCGGATCCCTCCGCGTGGCTGCACGGGTACGTCGTCGCCAAGCAGACCGGGCTGGCGTCGGGCACGTTGTACCCGATCCTGATCCGGCTGGCCGACCGGCGGCTGATCGAGGCGCGGTGGGAAGACGAGCAACCGGCCGGACGGCCTCGCCGGCACCTGTATCGGCTCACCGGCGAGGGCCTGGTTGCCGCCCGCGCCGCGTTGGCCGAGGCCGCACGAGGGCGGCGACCGGCGACCGGCCGGACGGTCCAGGGCAGCCTGGTGGCCGAGGGTGGTGCGTGATGGACCGGTTAGCGCGGGTCGTGGCGGCTGTGGTGCGGGGCTTGGCGGGGCTGCTGACTGACGACCGGCGTGACTACCCGCACGCCTTGCTGGCGGAGGCCCGCGAGGTCCCCGCGGGGTCGGCCCGGCTGGCGTGGCTGGCGGGCGGCCTGTGGCTGGTGGTGCGGGAGGTCGTGATCCCGCCGAACCTGCGCCACGAGTATGACGTGGAGGGGAACGTCGCCCACGCCGGCGGGAGCACGTTGCTCGCGTTGCTGATCGTGCCCCTCGTCGGCGGCGCGATCGCCGCCGGGCGCAATCCACTGCCCTCCAGCCCATCCGGGCGTGCCCGACAGAGCTCTCGCACCTCGTAGGGCAGCCGTACCTCAAGACGCAAGGCGTCGTCGGTGGGACGCCTGCTACTCGATGCGGGCCAGACGCAGCGCGTTGGCAAGCTGATCGAGCTTCGTGTCCGACAGGGCCCCGACCCGCTCGACCAGGTTTTCCCGCGTCAGGGTGACCAGCCAGGTGCAGAAGGTGTGACCGTCACGAGGAAGCGCCACCCGCACCACGCCGTCGCGCGGAAGCCCTTCGCGGGTGCCGACCTCAACCTCGACTCCGACACCGCCGGTGCCGGTGCCGGTGCCGGTGCCGGCCGATTCAAGGACCCGCCGCGTGACCCCGGGGTCAGCCGCGTCCTCTCCTGACAGGACCACGAACCCGCGCTTCTCGTCAGCGGTAGCGGGGGCCACGATCTGCATCGCCCGGAACTCGGGCTCCTCGTCTCCGGAGAGAAGTACGACCGGGCGCTTCTCGCCGATGAACGCCCACCAGACCTCGCCGCGTCGCACTCGTGCCTCCTCATCGTGGGCATCGACATTCTCGCTGGCCGGCCGAGGGTGCTGGCCAGCGGATCACGTCTGATTACTGAGAACCAACTCGTCCGCCTGCCGCTGCGCGCCGGTCTCCGCCAGGTGGTGCAGGAGCTTCTCGCCCTCGACGTCCACATTGGGCAGTACCCGGTCGAGCCAGCGGGGCAGCCACCAGGCGGCGCGGTCGAGCAGGGTCATCACCGCCGGCACGATGGTCATGCGGACGACGACGGCGTCGAAGAACACGGCGATACCGAGCGCGAAGCCGATCGACTTGATGATCGATTCCGGTGACAGAACGAACCCGAAGAAGACGCTCATCATGATCAGGGCCGCGGCGGTGACCACCCGGGCGCCGTGGCTGAAGCCGTCGACGACGGCCTTGCGGGGCGCGGCGCCGTGGACGTGCTCCTCGCGCATCCGGGTGACCAGGAAGACCTGGTAGTCCATGGCCAGCCCGAACACGATACCGATCAGCAGGATGGGCAGCAGGCTGATGATCGGGCCGGTCTGCGAGACGCCGAACAGGTCGGCCAGCCAGCCCCACTGGAACACCGCCACGACCGCGCCGAAGGTGGCCACGACGCTGAGCAGGAAGCCGAGGGTGGCCTTCAGCGGTACCAGCAGCGACCGGAACACGAGCGTCAGCAGGACGAACGCCAGGCCGACCACGACCGCGAGGTAGGGCAGCAGGGCGCCCCGGAGCTTGTCCGAGACGTCGATGTTGACTGCGGTGGCACCGGTGACGCCGATATCCGCACCGGGGACGGTGACGCCGCGGATCGCTCGTACCAGCGCCTCGGTGTCGGCGGCGCTGGGTCCGCTGGCCGGGATGACCGTCAGCGATCGCGGTGTCGCCGGCCGGGTTGAGCACCGCCGGGGTGACCGCGGCGACGTCGGGCAGGGCACGGATCCGTTGCGCCGCCTGGTCGGCGGCCGCCTTCACGGTGCCGCCGGACCCGCCGGACCCGCCTGCCCCACCTGCCCCACCGTCGACAACGACGGCCAGCGGCGCGTTGAAGCCGGGGCCGAAGCCGGTGGCGAGCAGGTCGTACGCCTTGCGCTGGGTGGTGTCCGGGGCGGCCGTACCGTCGTCCGGCATGCCCAGGCGCAGGTCCAGGGCGGGAATCGCGATCACGCCGAGGCCGATCACGGCGGCCAGCAGCACGGCGACCGGCCGGCGGGTGATCGCGCGGACCCAGCGGGCACCCAGCGGACGGGTTCCGGAACCACCATCACGCAACCCTGGAACCCGGCCGCGCGTGATCCGCCGGCCCGCGAAGCCGAGCAGCGCCGGCAGCAGGGTCAGGGCGATGAGCACGGCCACCGCGACGGTACCGGCGGCCGCCAGCCCCATCTGGGTCAGGAACGGGATGCCGACCACGGACAGCCCGGCGAGGGCGATCATGACGGTGAGGCCGGCGAACACGACGGCGGACCCGGCGGTACCCACGGCCCGGCCGGCGGCCTCGCGCGGATCGCGGCCGAGGGTCAGCTCGTGCCGGTACCGGGAGACGATGAACAGCGCGTAGTCGATGGCCACGGCCAGGCCGAGCATCATGGCCAGGGTGAGGGTCTGCGCGGACAGGTCGACGAAGTGGGTGGCGGCCCGGATCACGCCCACCCCGATGCCGATACCGAGAATGGCGGTCACCAGCGGCAGGCCGGCGGCCACGAGCGAGCCGAACGTGACGACCAGTACCACCGCGGCGACGATCAGGCCGATGCCCTCGGAGGCGCCGTTCTCCGCGTGGTTCTGCATCGCGTCGCCGCCGACCTCGACGGTCAGCCCGGCGGCCCGAGCCTGGGCGACGGCCGTGTCCAGCGCTGCCCGGGCCGGCTTGGTCAGCTCCACCGCGGGCACCCGGTAGCTGGCCTGCGCGTACCCGATGGTCCCGGCCGGATTGACCGCCTTCGACTGGAACGGGTCGGTCACCGTGGCGACCTGCGGTGCGGTGCGCAGCCGCGTGACGACACTCTCGACGGCGGCCCGCTGCTTCGGCTCGCTGAGCGTGTGGCCGGCCGGTGCGGCGAACACGATCCGGGCGGTGGCCCCGCCGGCCGACGCTTGCGGGAAGCGCTCGGTGAGCAGGTCGATCGTGCGTTGCGCCGGGGTACCGGGGATGCTGAAGGCGCCCGAGGTCGGCTTGGCCAGCGTCACCGCCCCGATGAGGGTGGCCGCGAGGACGGCCAGCCACGCGATGGTCACCAGCCAGCGCCGGTGGTACGCGAACCGGCCCAGCCGGTACAGCAGCGATGCCATGAGGGGTCTCCTGTTCAGAGGCGTGCGGGAGGGCCCGACCGCGCCCGCGGACGGTTACGACGACTGGGGATTACGGCTGGGGATTACGGCTGGGGATTACGGTGGCCGGTGTGGCGGCGCCTACGGGGAGGCCGGCGCGCAGTTGCGCCAGACAGTCACGGATCAGGTCGGGCAGCGCGGCGGGCGTCGAGTTTTCGGTGTGGCCGGCCGCCCAGAAGTCGACCGCCGTGGTAACTCCGGTACCCACGGCGGCGGCGAGCAGGCGCGGAGCGAGGTCCCGGGCGGCGTCGGTACCCGTACGCTCGGCGATGAGCTGGGTCAGGTCCGCGGTGAGGTGCTCGGTCACGAGGAGCAACTGCGCCCGCATCGCCGGATGCTCATCGATCACCCGCATCAGCACGGCGAGGTCGGTCCGGTCCCCCACGATGTCGACGATCGCCGACGGCAGGACCTCGGTCAGGGCGTCCCACGCCGACTCGTCGGCCGGCCGGGCGCGGATCCGGTCGGCGAGCGTCGCGTACCGCGAAGCCAGCTCGTCGAGGATCGCCTCCTCCCGGCTGGAGAAGTAGTTACGGAACGTCCGCGGCGACACGTCCGCCGCCTCCGCGATCGCTTCCGGCGTCGCCGCGTCCACGCCGTGCTGGAGCATCAGGGTCCACGCCGCGTGGCTGATCGCCGCCCGGGTCGCGACCTTCTTACGTTCCCGGAGGCCGGGCTGCGAGCCCAACGGCTGCGGCGAGAAGGTCATGCCGCTACGATCGGCGAATCTTGCCAAGTTGGCAAGCTTTCCAAAGTTGCAAGATAGTGGCACTGCTCATAGCGCGACTGGCAGTATCGGACGGGTGGGCAACCGCATCGGATACCGGCGGATCTACGACGACAACGACGACGCCGCCGCCGCCACGGACGGCGTGCGGATCCTCGTCGACCGGGTCTGGCCGCGCGGGATCCGCAAGGAGGACGCCGGGTTCGACGAGTGGATCCGGGACGTCGCGCCGTCGACCGAGCTGCGTCGCTGGTACGGGCACGAGCCTGACCGGTACCCGGACTTCCGCCGCCGGTACCTCGCCGAGCTCCGCGAGCCCGCGCGCCGGCCCGCCGTCGACCGGCTGCGCGAGCTGGCCGGCCAGAGCGACCTGACGCTGCTGACCGCCACCCGCGATCTGGAGCACAGCAACGCCGCCGTCCTGGCCGGCTGGCTCACCCACCACCCATGATCACGGAAAGTTTACGTAGTCCTGGCTACCCGAACTTTCCGTGATCATGATGAACGTTCCAGCGAGATGGCGAAGACCCGCAGCTCGGGGTTGTTGGTGTTGGGCAGCCTGAGCGAGACCAGGTCCGTGGTCGGGTCCAGCTCGGCCACCTGGAGGTAAACGCCGACCCGGCGCTCGTCGCGGCCGGCCGGGCCGTACCGGTACGGGATCGACAGCACCTCGATGTCGTTGAACGCCGCGGACCCGCGTACCCACTCGGTCACCGGCAACGGCATCGGCACCGTCGCGCCATCGGTGTACACCGCGCCCGGGTTCGGGTACGAGTTGAAGGTCGTGCTGGCGGCCAGGAACCAGACCTTCGTGTACCGGCCAGGCGGCACGGTCACCTTCTGCCCCTTGCACAGCACGTAGTTGTTCGCCGCCTCGGCCGGGAACGTGAACTGGATGCCGTGGAAGCTCACCGGGCCGGCGGCGGGCAACCCCTCGGCCGGGTACGAGTACCCGGCACCGTCGAAGTTCCCGCCCGCCGGGTTCGCGGCGGTGGCGATGCCGTCGCCGTTGACGTACGCGCTCAGGTCGAGCGGGACGAACGTGCGCGGCCCGGGTGCGCCGGGCAGGCCCCACCGGGCGGCAGCGGAAGAAGGCCGGACCGGAGCGATCACGAAGTCAGGGCGACCGGTGTAGACGATGGCCTCCTCCCCCGCCCGCAGGTCCAGCTCGATGACGCCGCCGCCGAGGTCACGGTGCCGGGCACCCGAGACGGTCACCGGTCCGGTGATCGAGTGCCGCAGCCGGCAGGGCGCGCCGGCCAGGCTCTTGACCCGCACGAAAGCGGTCGCGCCGCCACGCCGGACCGCGCTGACCAGGAACGCGCCCTGGGTACGGAAGTTGTGCAGCGTCAGGTCCGCCCAGGCGTCCGGCACCGCCGGGAAGATCCGGATCACGCCGCCCCAGCTCTGGCACAGCATGTCGTGCATCGACTGGGCAGCCGACAGCGGCGTCTCCACGACGGGGCCGGACTCCTGGTACATCGTGGTGGGTTTGATGTAGCGCCGGAGCAGCTCGCCGAGGTAGTGCAGCGCGTCGTTGCCCCGGCCCATCTGCGCCGAGATCGAGGCGGCGCCGGTGAACGTGTACCCCTGGAGCGCGCCCTCGAAGCTGACCCAGTGCGCGAGCGACTTCTCGATCAGGGCCCGGTTCTCCGGCTGCTCCCAGTTGACCAGGTAGAGCGGGTACACGCTGAGCATGTGCGAGTAGTGCCGGTGCGACATGGCGAACGGTACGCCGGCACCGATCATGAACCCGTTCTCGTCGACCGGGTAGTCGACCAGCTTGGCGAGGACCTCCTGCCACTTCGGGGCGAGGGAGTCGGTGAGGCCGAGTAGCGTCGCCGATTCGAGCAGGGTCTGGCAGCCCCAGCGGATCAGCGCGAGGTCGAAGTTGCAGTCCGGGGCGTTGCCGTACTCGGGCGACTCGGTGATCGGCAGGTGCAGCCGGCCGTCCGGCCCCTCGTACAGGAAGTGCAGGTAGTAGTTGATCGACCGGCGTAGCAGCGGGAAGACCACGCTGGCGAGGATGTTCTGGTCCATCGTGTGCCGGTAGGACAGCCAGACGTTGTGCAGCGCCCAGGTCAGGTTGCCGACCTCGGGCGTCGCGGTAGTCACGCCCGGCACGCCGACCAGGCCACCGGACAGGAACATGTCGGTGGTGCGCGGGATCGCCATCGAGTCGGCCCGGTACGGCTCGGGCACGGCGCTGATCAGGTTGGCCCGGTTCGCGTCGAGCGACCGGCGGATCGCGTCCAGCTCGACGTGGTTGGAGCCGTGGATCAGCCAGTACTCCAGCTCGACGTTGAGGTTCCACCAGGTCGCGGTCCACGGTGTCGGCACCAGCCACGGCCCCGAGGTCGCCATCACCGGGGCGTTCGCCCGGGCCCCCGCCGCGATCTTGTAGAGCTGGATCCAGTAGAAGCTTTGCAACTTCGCATCGGGTACCGAAATGAAGCTCTTCGGATAGAAGGCGTTCCACCAGCGCCGGTGCGCGTGCACCAGGCTGTCCACCGACTGCCTGGCGGCGGATCTGACCGCGTCGACCGCGCGCTGCTCGGCGGTGAGGTCCGGGAACGAGTGGGCCACGTTGAGCAGCAGGGTCCGGGTGTCGTCGCACCGGCCCTCGTGCCAGGCGGTCACCGTCTCGCCACCGGCGGTCAGCGGCTGCACGACCAGGTCGATGTCGCCCGTGCGCTTGGTGGCGGGCGGCGGGTTGTCGGTGTACCCGGCAGGCCTGACCCGGAAGTCGACCCGCGGCGGGAGCGCGACGGCCGGGTGGAACTGCCAGCGGAAGCCGCGCTCGCCCCGGCTCGGGGTCACGTCGGCGAGCAGGACCGACCGGTCGTTGTGCACGATGACGCGCAGCCGCAGCGTGCCCTTGTCGGTGCGGACGGTGCCGCGCAGCTCGGCGTTCCACAGGTCGAGCCGCCAGTCGATCCCGGTGATCTTGCCGACCGGCTCGAGCGTCAGGTACCCGATCCGCAGCCGGCCGAGCCCGTACAGCGACGTGTACTCGGGGCGGTGGTCCTGCACCTCGCTGTGCTGCACGTCGAAGCGGATCGTGTTCTGGCCCAGCTCCTGGTAGACCATCGTGCCGAGGAAGCCGTTGCCGAGGAACGGCCCCTCGTAGTAGCGGGTCGGCATCTGCTGCCAGACGAGGTCCTGGTCGGCGAGGAACGCGCTCCACTGCCGGTCGGTGGTCATCATGTCGCGCAGCCGGGGGTGGCCCCACCGGTCGGATGTCTCGGCGTCGACGGGATCAGCCGCGTACGCGGCGTCGCCGATCCCACCCGCGACGCTGCCCGCCACGCCGGTCGCCAGACCGCCCGCCACCCCGCCGAGGAGTCCGCGCCTGGAGAGTGTGGAGAACACTTCGTCGGTACGCTCGTCGCCCATCTGCCCGCCCGCCTCCTGCAACCCGAATAGATCCGACCTATCGCCCGTTGGCCACGCTAGAGAGAACCGGTTAGGCGGGTCAAGACATACACACCCGACGATTCAATGCGGGGGTACCCGATACGGGAGACTGCTTCGAATGAAGTTCGTTCTCGAAGTCGACATGGGCGAGACGGGATTCGACGGGAACGCCGTCAAGGAGCTGGGGCGGATCCTGCGGTACTGGGCCGGAAACCTGCACCATTTCGACCTGGAGCCCGGTGCCGGGTCGGCCATCTACGACTCGGCCTACCGCGAGGTCGGCCGGTGGGAGATCAGGGCGGCGGAGCCTGGGTGACCGCTCAGACCGGCACCTCAACCACCGACGACGACCAGGCCCGCCAGGCCGGCGCCGCGGCCGCGCAGGTACCTGTCGATCCGCTGGAACGCCGCCTGGTAGACGGTCCGCGCGGCGGGCGGCGTCGCCGGATCGGCCAGCGCCCGGGGTAGGTCCACGATGCGGATGGCGGGGGTGAGGTCCACCCACGTGGGCACCGCCTCCGCCGTGGTGACCTCCCAGTGGCCGGGCGCGGTTTCGGTGAACGTGAACCGGGGCATCACTCCCTCCCGGCTGGCGTCCACCGGGTCCGAGTGGCGGGCCACCTCGTTGCCCATCCCGTACACCACCCATTTGCCGTTGATCTTCTCGAACGGCTGTACCACGTGCGCGTGGCAGCCCAGGATCAGGTCGATCTCCGGGGCGGCGAGCAGCTGGCGAGCCCAGCGCTGCTGGTCCGGATTGGCGCCGAAGTCGTACTCGGTCCCCCAGTGCATCGACACGACCACGATCTGCGCTCCGGCGGCACGCGCCCGTCGTGCCTCGGCGATGATCGCGTCCGGGTCGATGAGGTTGGCGATCCACGCCTTGCCCGTGGGCCGTTGCAGGCCGTTGAACCCGAAGGTGTACGAGAGCTGGGCGACCTTCACCCCGCGTACCTCGACGATATTCGGGGTGCGCTGGGCCCCGGCGTCCCGGTAGCTGCCCGCGTGGCGCAGGCCGGCGGCGTCCAGCGCGTCGAGCGTGCGGTAGACCCCTTTCTCACCGGCGTCCAGGGTGTGGTTGGACGCGGTGGAGCAGGTGTCGAAGCCGGTGTCCTTGATCGCGGTGGTGACCTGCGGCGGCACGGTGAACGACGGGTACCCGGAGAACGGCCCGCCGGGCTCGCCGAGTGGCGTCTCCACATGGCAGATGGCCAGGTCGGCGGCTGACACGTCGGGCTTGACCGCCGCGAACACTGGCCCGAAGTCGTACCCGGTCCGGCCGGCCGGCGGACTTTGACCGTGCTGCGCGTCGGTGGCGGCCTGCTCCCACAGCGGCGGGTGGAGCAGCACGTCACCGGCGCCCAGCACGGTCAGCGTCCGCCGGCCGGCGGGCGGAGTCGCGGGCGGGGTCGCGGCGGGCGGGGTCGCGGCAGGCGGGGTCGCGGCAGGCGGGGTCGCGGCTGGCCCACTTGCGGCCGGCCGGCTCACCCAGGCCGCGTCGGTCGCCGGCCGGACCGGCAGGCCGAGCCCCGTCCAGACCCCGACCAGCCCGATTACCAGCGCCGACACCGCGGCGACCGGCCCCGCGGACCGCCCTGGAAATCTACGCACGGATGCACTCTGGCGGAGCCCGGCCGGGACGGCAACCCGCCGGCAACCAACTGGCGACGGCCGGTTGAGCTGGCAGATCGCCGATTGCGTGCCATCCTTGTGGCACGGCGCCAAGATTCGGCGAGAGCTGAGCAGGGACTGGGTACAGGCGAAGCGAAGGCACCACACAGGCTGAGCGAGACACAGCGACGGCACAGCGAGCCGCCTCCGGCGCCGGTCGACGACGCCAGGAGGCCGGGATGGCTCCATATCATCGACCCGCGGTAGCACCGGCGGAGCGGACCGGCATCGTGCTCGGCTCCGGCGGGATTCTCGGCGCCGCGTGGATGGCCGGCGCGCTCATCGCGCTCCAGGACCTCCTGCCGTACCCGGTCGGATCGGTGGGCACGGTCGTCGGCACCAGCGCGGGCAGCGTCCTGGCCGCCGCGCTGCGCTGCGGGGTCGACGTCGACGGGATCGTCGCGCACCAGCGGGGCTCGGCGATGAGCGAGCTACCGCTACTCGACGAGCTGGACCGGGACGCGGGTGGGCCGCTGCCGCCGATCCCCCGGATCCGGCCCGGCTCGCCGCGCCTGCTCCTCAACACCGTCCGCTCGCCGCTGCGCATCCACCCGTGGGTGGCGGCGAGCGCCTTCGTACCCCAGGGCCGGGCCCGGCACCGGTCGCTGGAGGCGCTGGTCCACGCGATGGTGGCGCAGCACGCGAACGGCGCCACGCCGGACTGGCCCGACGACGGCGAGACCTGGATCATCGCGGTCGACTACGACAGCGGCCGGCGGGTGGCGTTCGGCCGGGCCGGGGCGCCACCGGCCGGGCTGCCCGAGGCCGTGGTCGCCTCATGTTCGATCCCGGGCTGGTACGAACCGAAGGTGATCGACGGTCGGCGCTACGTCGACGGCGGCGTCCGGTCGAGCACGTCGCTCGGCATGCTCGCGAACCACCATCTGGACCACGTGTACGTGCTGGCGCCGATGGCGAGCCTGGTCGCCGACAACCCGCGCCACCCGTACGCCCGGCTGGAGCGCGCCTTCCGCCGGGTGGTCACGGCCGCCCTGGAGGCCGAGGTACGCCGGATCGAGATCACCGGCGCCCGGGTCACCGTGCTGACCCCGGGGCCCGACGATCTCCGCGCCATCGGGGTCAACCTGATGGATCCGCGGCGCCGGCAGCACGTCCTCGACACCTCACTGCTGACCTCGCCGGCCACCCTGGCGGCCCAGCGGGACCGGCGGGACGCCGCGTAGCGCGTCGGGTCACCGCGCTGCCCGTACCCTGGGCGGATGTCCGAGGAGACGGCGCGGCACGACGGCGTGGACATCCGGTACGAGCGGTTGTCCGGCGATGACACCCGACCCCTGCTGCTGATCATGGGTCTCGGCATGCAAATGATCTTCTGGCCCGACGACCTGTGCGCCGGCCTGGCCCGACGCGGCTTCACCGTGGCCCGGTTCGACAACCGCGACGCCGGGCTGTCCACCCACTTCCACCGCGCCGGCACGCCCACCCTGCTGGGCATCCTCGCCCGCCCGTCCGCCGTGGCCGCGTACCGGCTCGGCGACATGGCCGGGGACGCCGTCGCGGTCCTCGACGCGCTCGGCTGGGACAGCGCGCACATCGTCGGCGCCTCGATGGGCGGCATGATCGCGCAGGCGCTGGCCATCCGGCACCCGGCACGCGTCCGCAGCCTCACCTCGATCATGTCGACGCCGTCACCCCGGATCGGGCGGCCCACGCCGGCCGCCCTCGCCGCCCTGGTGACCCGGCGGGTGGCGGACCGGGAGGCGGCCGCCGAGCGGATGGTCCGGGTCTTCCGGGTGATCGGCTCGCCCGGGTACCCGCTGGACGTGGACTGGCTCCGCGAGATCGGCCGGCGCGCGTACGACCGCAGCCACGACCCGGCCGGCGGCTACCGGCAACTGGCGGCGATCAACGCGTCCGGCGACCGGCGTGCCGGGCTCGCGCTGGTACGGGTACCCACGCTGGTCCTGCACGGCGACGCGGACCCGCTGGTCCGGCCGTCCGGTGGGCGGGCCACCGCCGCCGCGGTGCCCGGGGCGCGGCTCGTCACGTACCCCGGGATGGGGCACAACCTGCCGGCGGAACTGTGGCCGGCGATCGTCGACGAGATCGACCGGATCGCCGCCTGATCCCCGGCACCCAAACCGGCCCACTATTCCGGCTATGAATTGGGTCTGATGACGGGGCCGGTTGGGAACCTAGCGTCGTCTGCATGACCACGATGACGATTGCCGCCCGATCGATAGCGCTCGACCGGCCGCGCCCCCGCCTGGTGACCCGACCGCTGCTGCTCCGGTTCGTGTCCATCGTCGGCTCGGCGACCAGCTTCTACCTGCTGTTCTCCGCTGTCCCGTGGTACGCGGGCGGGAGCGGGGCCGGGCTGGTCACCGCGGCGCTGATGCTGACCACGGTCGCCGGGGAACTGGCCACCCCGCGCCTGGTGGCCCGGTACGGGTACCGGTGGGTGGTCGGCGCCGGGCTGGTCCTGCTGGGCGCGCCGGCCCTCGCGCTGACCGTCTCGGCCAGCATGACCGTGGTCACCGTCGTCTGCCTGGTCCGCGGGCTCGGGTTCGCGATCACCACGGTCGCCGGTGGGGCGCTGACCGCCTCGCTCATCCCGGCCGAGCGGCGCGGCGAGGGGCTGGCCCTGGTCGGCGTGGTCAGCGCGGCACCTGCCGTGGTGGGTCTCCCGCTCGGGGTGTGGCTGGCCGAGCACGTCGGCTTCGCGCCGGTCTTCGTCGCCGGGGCGGTCGCGGCGCTGGCCGCCGTGGTCACCGTACCCGGCCTGCCCGACGCGGAGCCGGCGGGCGGCAGCGAGACGGCCGGCGGCTCAGCGGCCGGCTCAGCAGCCGGCTCAGCAGCCGGCTCAGCAGCCGGCTCAGCAGCCGGCTCAGCAGCCGGCTCAGCAGCCGGCTCAGCAGCCGGCTCAGCAGCCGGCTCAGCAGCCGGCTCAGCAGCCGGCTCAGCAGCCGGCTCAGCGGCCGGCCCGGACCGGCCGATCGGGGTCGTCGCCGGCCTGCGTACCGCCGCCCTGGTCCGGCCGTCGCTGGTGTTCGCCGCCACCGCGATGGCGGCCGGAATCGTCGCCACGTTCCTGCCTCTGGCCGTGGCCGGGGTGTCCGGCAACGTGATCGCGCTGGCGCTGCTCGTCCAGCCGGCGGCGTCCGCCGTCGCCCGGTGGCTCGCCGGCCGGTACGGGGACCGGCACGGCTCGGCCCGGTTGATCGTCCCCGGGCTCGTCAGTTCGGCCGCCGGTGTCCTCGTCCTGGCGGTGGCGGCGACCGCTGTCCCGGTACCGGTGGCCGCGGTCGCGACCGTCGCCGGCGCGGCGCTCTTCGGAGTCGGCTTCGGCATCAGCCAGAACGCCACCCTGGCGGTGATGTACCAGCGGGTGGACGCCAGCGGGTACGGCACCGTCAGTGCACTGTGGAACGGCGCCTACGACGCCGGGATGGGGGTCGGGGCCGCCGGGTTCGGTGGGCTCGCCGCGGTGACCGGAAACCCGCTGGCCTTCGTGGGTACCGGCGCGCTGATGCTGGCCGCGCTGGTACCCGCGTGCCTGGACCGGACCGCAACCCGGCAGGGCCGCTGATTGACTGGGCCGCTGATTGACTGGGCCGCTGATTGACTGGAATCACCACGCCGACGGGCTCGGCGCGACCCGGACCGGCCGCCCGCCGGCCACCACCCAGAGCGTCGAGCCGTCGGGTGTGGTGGCGAACGACCAGACCGGATCCGACGACAGCGCCAACGATCCGGCCAGCTCACCGGTCGTCGCGTCGAACGCCAGCAGCCGGCCGACCGGGCTGCCGCAGAATACGTACCGGTCGTCGGCGGAGAACGCGACGTCGCTCGGGTACTCGCCCTCGGGGCCGTCGGTGTCGAGCAGCTCCGGCGTGATCCGCTTGCGCCAGCGCAGCGACCCGTCGGCCACGTCGAACACGAGCAGACCGCCCCACGCGCCGATCCACTCGGTCGACACGTACACCGCGAGTGTCTTGCCGTCGGCGCTGAACGCGGCCAGGCCGTACGCGTCGGCCAGCGGATCCGGCAGGGACGGCGGCCGACCGGTCTCCGGCGGCCCGGTCAGCCCGTCGTGCAGCCCGGTCAGCCGGCCGCGCTCCACCGCCCAGATGCTGGCGTACCCGCCGCCCTGGCTGGCGCACATCGCCGACAGGTACCGGCCGCTGGAGTCGAACGCCAGTCCGGTGATCGAGTCCACGTCGATCGCCACCCCGCCGGTGACCGCCCCGGTGGACCGGTCGACGAGCAGCAACGACGGGCTGCTGCCGGCCACCGCCATCCAGCGCCCGTCCGGCGAGAAGGCGATCGCGCTCAGCGACGTCGACGGCGCGTCCGGCGAGATCCACCGGTCCACGATCGCCCAGTCCCCCCACCGCCGGAACTCGACCGCGGCGACCATGTCGTACGCGGGGAGCCCGCCGGGCCGCGACGGCGCGCCGCCGCTGGGTCGTACCTCGAACACGGCGCTGGCCAGCAACGCGTCCGGGGTGACGGAGAAGGTGGTGCGCCGGAACACCCGCCAGCCCTCCGGTGACTCGTCCCGGCGGGTGGGCAGGTTGGCCCGCTCCAGGGCGCACGGCGGATCGTCGAGCTGCCAGCCGGTGATGCCTTCCGCCGGCATCGCGGTGACCGCCTGATGTCCCTCTGGATGCAGCCTGATCGTCATCTGCCCACTCCGTCCCGGCGCCCCCGCCGACGTAGGTGCCCAGCTCAGCGTGTGATGCGGGCCGATCAGGGCCAAGGTCGGTACGGACGACCATCCGGGCAGCCCAGACGGCACGGCCGGACGTGCCGCCGGGTAAGTCGCGCGATCCGGCGCGGACCTACGGGTGGTGGGCCAGGAATGGCATCCCCGCGTATCCGAGTGCCTCGGTGTACCGCTCCTCGGGGTCCTGTGCTCCGGCGTCCGCCGCCTCTGGCAGCTGGTCGTTCAGCTCGAGGCTGATCATGCCGTGCGACACCGCCCACAGGTGCAGCGCGATCCGCTCCGGATCGCCGCCGACGAGCGCACCGGCCTGCTGGCACCGGACGACCCCGTCGACGAGCGGGCGGTAGGCCGCCTCGGCCGCCGCCCGTCCGGCGTCCCCGGGGCTGAACTCGGGCACCGGCCGGCCGAACATCAGGCCGTACAGGTGCGGGCTGGCCAGCGCGGACCGCCGGTACGCCAGGCCGAGTTGGATGAGGTCGGCCAGCGGGTCCCCCGTCTGCGGCACCGCCCGCAGGCTCTCCCCCAGCCGGCGGAAGCCCTCCCGGTGCATGGCGTCGAGGAGGCCCTGCTTGTCGCCGAACAGCGTGTACACCGGCATCGTCGACACCCCGACCGTGGCCGCCAGCTTGCGCAGCGACAGCCCGGCCGGCCCGTGCTCGACGAGCAGCCGGGCGGCCTCGTCGACGAGCCGCCCGGTGAGGTCGGTCGAGTCGGCGCGAGCACGGTTCGCCGGAGGCCGGTTGACGTTTGGCACGGCACCGACTATAACAGTGTTATGGGCAATAACACTGTTATGCAGTGGGTGATCCCGTTCCACGCCGCCGGCGCGACGATCGCCCTCATCCTCGGCGGATACAACCTCCGCCGCCGGCCGAAGGGCGACCGGACGCACCGCCTGGTCGGCCGGATCTGGGTGGTCGCGATGTACTGGACGGTGCTCAGCTCGTTCCTGATCAAAGACCTGCGGCCGGGGCATTTCAGCTGGATCCACGGCCTGTCGGTGTTCACGTTCGGCACGCTGAGCCTCGGGTTGTGGGCCGCGCTGACCCATCGGGTCGACCTGCACCGCCGGTTCATGACCGGCTCGTACCTGGGCCTGCTCGGCGCGTTCGTCGGCGCGGTCGCCGTGCCGGTCCGCCACATCCCGCAGTGGGCGGTGCACCAGCCGCTCGGCCTCGGGCTCGCGGCCGCCGGCTGCGTCCTGGCGTCGGTGGCCCTGATCGCGCTCAGCCGCCGGCCCCGGATGGTCCGGACGCCGGTAGAAGACCCGGGTGAGAAGGTGACCGTCTAGCGGCGCGCCACCGTCCCCCGGGCGATCCGTAGCAGCGTCGGCGCGTCGAGCCGGCCGTCGCCGAGGCCGAGTTCCACCATGACGTCGAAGACCCGGGCGTCCGCCCGCGCGGCGCGGACCGCACCGTCCACAATCCACGGTTGCTGGCCGAGCCACGCCGCCGCTCCGCTGTGCCGCAGATGCCGGCCCAGCCGCCGGCGGAAGGCGCCCGCGTACCGGGTCGCCGCACTGCTCGCGGCACCGTCGCGGACCGCCTGGGCCGCCGCCGTACCGGCGAGCGCACCGGACAGGACGGCGTAGAAGATGCCCTCGCCGGTGAACGGGTTGATCAGCGACAGCGCGTCCCCGGCCAGCAGCAGCCGCCCTCGCCCGACCGGCGGCCGGTACGTCGACAGCGGCAGCAGGTGCGCCCGCAGGTCACTGACCGCGGCCGGGTCGAGATCGGGCAGCAGGGCGGCCAGCCGCTCCAGGAGATGCGCCCGGCTGACCGGGTGCCCGTGCAGGATCTCCCCGTACCCGACGTTCGCCCGCCCGTCGCCGATCGGGAACGTCCAGGCGTACGCTGGCCACTGCGCGGCGGCCGTGACGATCCGCTGTTCCGGCTGGCCGTCGCAGTCCGAGAGCACGGCCGGCGCGTACCCGCGGATCGCGAGCGCCAGGTGCCCGTCCGGGTTCGCGCCGTGCCCGAGCGCGCGGCGTACCACCGAACCGGCCCCGTCCGCGCCGACCACGACCCGCGCGGTCACCCGGTCGTCGAGCCGTACCCCGTCCGGGGTGACCGCGATCCTCCGTACCGTGTGGTGGGTGAACGCCGCGCCGCGCGCCCTCGCCGCGTCGACCAGCCGGGCGTCGAAGATCCGGCGCGGGATCGTGTACGCCGGCCGGGCCAGCGGCCGGGCCACCACCGCACCACCCGGCGAGACCAGCCGCAGCCGGCCGACCGGCGGGTACCCGTCGACCGGGCCCGGCACGCCCAGCTCGGCGAGCACGTCGAGGGCGTGCGGCGCGATGCCGTCGCCGCACGCCTTGTCGCGCGGAAAGGTGGCCCGGTCGACCAGTACCACGCTGACCCCGCCCCGGCGGGCGGCCAGCGCCGCAGCCGCCCCCGCCGGCCCACCCCCCACAACGGCAACGTCAACCACGTCCACCCGACCGCCCCCCTTCCGTGTCGATCTAGGACGAATGGTGGGACGAAGCCGGCGAACCGGCCACCATTCGTCCTAGATCGACGTCAAGGACACGGCGCCGCCGCGACCGCCTCGCGTACCTGGGCGGCGACTCCGGCGGCGTCCAATCCCTGCTCGGAGAGCATGGCCTTGCGGGCTCCGGCCGCCAGGAAACGCTGGTCCAGGCCGAGCGCCCGGATCCCGGCAGCCGACCCCCCGGCGGCTCGTACCGCCCGGGTCAGCGCGTCGCCGAACCCACCGGCCAGCCCGCCGTCTTCGACGGTGACCGTGTGCGGATGCCGCCCCACCGCGTCGACCAGGGCCGGATCGATCGGCCGCAGCCAGCGCGGATCGGCCACACTCACCCGCAACCCGTCCCCGGCCAGCAGATCGGCGGCGGCGACCGCGGCACCGGCCAGCGCGCCGACAGCCACGATGAGAACGTGCGCGTCGGGGTCGTGGCGCAGAAGGTCGGCGGTGCCGAGCCGGCCCACGACGGGGATCGGGGCGGCCACGTCGGCCTTGGGGTACCGCAACGCGGTCGGCCCGTCGGACCAGTCCACCGCCTCGCGCAGCAACGCCCGCAGCGTACCCTCGTCGCGCGCCGCCGCGATCCGCATGTCCGGCACGACGCCCAGCAGGGACAGGTCCCACATCCCGTTGTGCGACGGGCCGTCGCTGCCGGTGATGCCGGCGCGGTCGAGCACGAAGGTCACCGGCAGCCGGTGCAGGGCGACGTCCATCAGTACCTGGTCGAAGGCCCGGTTGAGGAAGGTCGCGTAGACGCACACCACCGGGTGCAGGCCGCCCATGGCCAGACCGGCGGCCGAGGTCACCGCGTGCTGCTCGGCGATGCCGACGTCGAAGACCCGGTCCGGGAACGCCTGCGAGAACGGGTACAGGCCGGTCGGGTGCAGCATCGCCGCGGTGATCGCGACCACGTCCGGCCGGTCCCGGCCGATCGCCACCATTTCGGCACCGAACACGTCCGTCCACGATGGAGCACCGACGGGCCCGGTCCCCCGCGCCGGCCCGATCGTGTGCATGTGGTCGACCTCGTCGGCCTCCGCGTCCGGGTACCCGTATCCCTTGCGGGTCACACAGTGCACCACGATCGGGGCCCGGTGCTCGCGCGCCTGCCGCAGCGCGTTCTCGACGGCGCCCACGTCGTGCCCGTCGACCGGGCCGAGATAGGCCAGCCCGAGCCGCTCGAACAGCGTGCCGACCGAGATCGCCGCCGCGCAGATCCGCCAGGTGCGCGCCGACCATGCCCACGGTCGGCGAGTACGAGCGGCCGTTGTCGTTGAGCACGATGATGACCGGCCGGTGCGGTGCGGCGCCGATGTTGTTGAGCGCCTCCCAGCACATGCCCGCCGGTCAGCGCCCCGTCGCCGACCACCGCGACCACGGCGCGGTCCGGCCGGCCGCACAGCGTAAACGCCTTGGCCAGACCGTCCGCATAGGACAGTGCGGTCGACGCGTGCGAGTTCTCCACCAGGTCGTGCTCGCTCTCCGCCCGGGACGGGTACCCGGACAGGCCCTCCGCCTGCGCAGGGTCGGCAGTCCGGCGGTACGCCCGGTCAGCATCTTGTGCACGTAGCACTGGTGACCGGTGTCCCAGATGATCGCGTCGTGCGGCGAGTCGAACACCCGGTGCAGCGCGATCGTCAACTCCACCACACCCAGGTTCGGGCCGAGGTGCCCGCCGGTGCGGCGGACCGCCGAGACCAGCCGGTGCCGGATCTCGGCACTCAACGCGGGCAGTTCATGCGGCGGCACCGCGCGCAGGTCGGCCGGACAGCAGATGGTGTCCAGCGTGGTCCGTGGACCGGAGTCGAGCATCGCCATGGCCTACCCGCCCACGGCGGCGCGCAGCGACTCCTTCAACGAGCCCATCGTGGCGATGACCGCGGTCGGCTCGTACCCGCAGTGCGCCATGCAGTTGGCGCAGCGCGGGTCCTTACCCCGGCCGAACTTGTCCCACTCGGTGGTCTCGATGAGTTCCCGGTACGTCTTCGCGTACCCGTCCTCCAGCAGGTAGCACGGGCGCTGCCAGCCGAGCAGCGAGTACGACGGGATGCCCCACGGGGTGCACGTCGAAGTCCCGCTTGCCTTCCAGGAAGTCGAGGAACAGCGGCGAGTGGTTGAGTCGCCACTTCTTCCGCCGCCCGTCGCCGAACGCCTTACGGAACAGTTCCCGGGTCTCCTCCACGCCGAGCCAGTGCTCCTGGTCGGGTGCCTTCTCGTACGCGTACCCGGGCGAGATCTGCATGTTGTCCACGCCGATGCTCGTCGTTGAGGTAGTCGAGGACGCCGATCACGTCCTGCGGGGTGTCCGTGTCGAAGAACGTGGTGTTGGTCATCACCCGGAAGCCGGCCGCCTTGGCCTGCCGGATGGCGTCGACCGCGGCGTCGAAGCCGCCCTCCTTGTCCACCGACGCGTCGTGCCGCTCGCGCAGCCCGTCGATGTGCACCATCCACGCGAAGTTGCGGTGCGGCTTGAACTTGTGCAGGTGCTTGGGCAGCAGCAGCGCGTTGGTACACAGGAAGACGATCTTCTTGCGGGCCAGCAGCTGCCGCACGATCTCGTCGATCTGCGGGTGCATCAGCGGCTCGCCGCCGGCGATGGACACCATCGGGGCGCCGCTCTCCTCGATCGCGGCGACCGCCTGCTCCACCGGCATCCGCTGCTTGAGCAGCGTGTGCGGCTGCTGGATCTTGCCGCACCCGGCGCACTTGAGGTTGCAGGCGAACAGCGGCTCGAGCTCGACCAGCAGGGCGAACTTGTCCCGGCGCAGCAGCTTCTGCTTCACCAGGTAACTGCCGAGCCGGATGGTCTGCCGCAGCGGCATGGCCACGTTCAGCTCACCTCCTTGGGCAACGTGAAACGGATGTCTTCGTGGGCGACCTCGGTCTCCCGCAGGCCGACCGGCCCGAGCCCGGTCAGGGCAGTGGACGATGTCGTCGACCAGGTGCGGCGGCGCGGACGCGCCGGCGGTCATGCCGATCCGGCTGGCGCCGGCCAGCCAGCGCAGGTCGACCTCACCGGCGTCGTCGACCAGATGCGCCGGTACCCCTTCCCGCTCGGCGACCTCGACCAGCCGCAGCGAGTTGGACGAGTTGGTGGAGCCGACGACCAGGACGCAGGTCGCTGTCCCGGGCGATGGCGCGGACCGCCTGCTGGCGGTTGGTGGTGGCGTAGCAGATGTCGTCGCGGCGCGGCCCGGCGACCGCCGGGAACCGCTCGCGCAGCACCGCCGCGATCTCCTCGGCCTCGTCGACGGCGAGGGTGGTCTGCATCGCGTACGCGACCCGGGCCGGGTCACGCGACCGTCACTCGGGCGGCCGCCGCGGCGTCCTCGACCACGATGACGTCGTCGGGCGCCTCGCCGACGGTACCCTCGACCTCCTCGTGGTCGTGGTGTCCGATGAGGAACACGGTGTCGCCCCGGCCGGTGTACCGGCGGACCTCGGCGTGCACCTTGGTGACCAGCGGGCAGGTGGCGTCGATGACGTCGAGGTCGCGTTCGCGGGCGGCGGCCCGGACGTCGGGCGCGACACCGTGCGCGGCGAGCACCAGACCGCGCCCGCGCGGCACCTCGTCGACCTCGGTGACGAACACCGCGCCCCGGTCGGCGAGCTCGGCGCACCACGTGTGCGTTGTGGACGATCTGCCGGCGCACGTACACCGGCGCGCCGCGCTGGTCGAGCGCGCGCTCGACCACGTCGATGGCCCGCTCCACGCCGGCGCAGAACGAGCGCGGCGCGGCCAGCAGCACCTCGCGCTCGCCGACCGCCGCCGCCCACTGCTCCAGCGCCGGCACCGCGCGGCGCAGGTTTCGCAGCGCCGCCACACCACGCCACACGTGCCGGGTGTCCACAGCGGATGCTCGGCGGTGTCGACGAGCGCCCGGACCGCCGCGAACGGCCGGCCGCCGGCTGCCGCCGCGACCGGCGCCGACTCCATGTCGACCGCGATCGCCCCGGTCGCGGCCAGCTGCCGCCGTCGCGCGCCGTTCACCACCTTGTCATTCGTGTACAGCGGTCCGACGTGGACGGTCAGGCCCAGCCGCCGCAGCGCCCCGGCGAGCAGCGGCGCGGACGGGCATTGCCACGGTCGCGTCCGGCCCACGTACCTCGCTGGCGACCACGACGTCGCCGGGCCGGGCGGACCGAGCCAGGCCGCCGCCGACCCCGGCCACGACGAGCGCGTCGGCATCCGGGTTCGCGCGCGCCGCCGCGGCCGCCCGCGCCGGGCCCATTCCGGTACGCACGACGCGCAGGGACGACCCGGGCCGGGCGACGGCCCGGTGCTCGACCGCGAGCGGTGCGAAGACGGTGGCCGTCACCGCTGCCTCGCCACGTATCTACCCAGCGCCGAGATCGGGAACACGATCCGGTACAGGTGATAGTTGATGTAGAAGTCCCCCGGGAAGCCGGTGCCGGTGAACTCCGGCTCGTCCCACGAACCGTCCGGGCGCTGGGTGTCGGCCAGCCACCGCACACCGCGCTCGACGGTTTCACCCGTCTCCCCGGCCGCCAGCAGCGCCAGCAGCGCCCACGCGGTCTGCGACGCGGTCGAGGTACCCCGGCCGACCCACGCCGGGTCCACATAGGAGCGCAGGTCCTCGCCCCAGCCCCCGTCGTCGTTCTGGTGCTCGACGAGCCAGCGCACCGCCCGCCGGACCGGCGCCGCGTCCGGCCGAACCCCGGCGGCGACCAGCGCCGGCACCGCCGCGCCGGTACCGTACACGTAGTTGGCGCCCCAGCGGCCGAACCAGGAGCCGTCCGCCTCCTGGTTGTCCAGCAGCCATGTCACGCCGCGGCGCGCGGGTCGCCCGTCGGCCTGCCCGGCCGCGGCGAGCATCTCCACCACATGCGCGGTCACGTCCGCCGACGGTGGATCGATGACGGCGCCGAAGTCGCAGAACGGCAGCCGGGTCGGCATGGTACGGGTGTTGTCCGCGTCGAAGGCGCCCCAGCCGCCGTCGCGCGACTGCATGCCGGTCGTCCACGCGATGCCCCGGTCGACAGCGGCCTGGACCGGCCCCGGGGCAGGGTGATCGACCCGGCGCAGGGCGAGCACGATCTCGGCGGTGTCGTCGGTGTCCGGGTAGTTGTCGTTGGCGAACTCGAACGCCCAGCCGCCCGGGGCCAGCCCGGGACGGCGGACCGCCCAGTCCCCCGGAGACCCCGATCTCCTCGGCCACCAGCCAGTCGGTGGCCGCGAGCACGGCCCGGTCGTCGGCCGGCACCCCGGCGTCGAGCAGGGCGGTCAACGCCAGCGCGGTGTCCCAGACCGGCGACTGGCAGGCCTCCAGCCGGCGTACGGTGCCGGCCGGAGTCTCCTCCCGGATCAGGAAACCTTCCAGCCCGTCCAGGGCCGCCCGGACCGCCGTGTGGTCCATCGGGTACCCGGTCAGGTGCAGCGCGAGCAACGAGTACACCCACGGTGGCTGGATGCCGCCCCAGCCACCGTCGGCCTCCTGGCGGGCCAGGATCCAGGCGATGGCGCGCGTGATCGCCCGTTCCCGCAGCCGGCGTACCGGATGCCGGCCGTACCGGTGCAGGACCCGGTCGAGTCGCTGGAACGCGCCCGACCAGCTCCACAGTGGACCATCGGCCGGCCGGGGTTCTCCGGTCCGCAGCTCGTCGATGCCGAACGGCAGCGGGCGTACCGGTCGCAGCGAGTTGACGATCGTCAGCGGTACCACGGTCTGCCGCGCCCAGCACGCCCAGTCGTACACGTTGAGCGGGAACCATCGGGGCAGGAAGATCATCTCGGGTGGCAGGTGGGGCAGCTCGTCCCACGACCACAGGCCGAACAGGGCCAGCCAGATCCGGGTGAAGACCCGGGTTCGCTCGACGCCGCCGTGGTCGAGGATCCAGGCCGCCGCCCGGGTCATGTGCTCGGCGTCGGGCGGGTCGCCGGCCAGCCGCAGCGCGACCCACGCCTCCACCGTGGTGGACAGCTCGCCCGGGCCGCCGTGGAACGTCGCCCAGGTTCCGTCGGCGCGCTGCTGGGACCGGATCCACCGGGCCGCCTGCGCGGTCTCCTCCGCCTGCCGGATCCCGAGGAACTCGCGCAGCAGCAGGTCTTCGGCGTCCATGGTGACGTTGGTGGCCAGCTCTCCCTTCCACCAGCCCCGCTCGTGCTGCAACCCGCGCAGGTGGTCCACGGCCGCGTCCAGCGTGCCGGCGACCGTCTTGCTCGTGGACGACGTCACTCAGGCCTCCCGGTTCACCATGAACTCGCCCAGTGCGACCAGCCCGTCCCGGGCTTCGCCGGGGATGTCCACCGCGTCCAGGGCCGCCACCCCGAGCGCCAGCCGCCGGCCGGCCTCGCTCGCCGACCAGTCCCGACCGCCGCCGACGGCCACCAGGTCGGCGACCTGGCGAAGCCGCGCGTCGTCCGGGTCTCTCGGCTCGGCGAGCCAGGCGGACAGCTCCGCCCCGGCGGCACCGCCATGCGCCAGGGCGTACGTTACCGGCAGGGATTTCTTGCGGGCCCGCAGATCGGAGTACACCGGCTTGCCGGTCACCGCCGGGTCGCCCCAGATGCCGAGGATGTCGTCGACGAGCTGGAAGGCGATCCCCAACTGCGCGCCGAAGGTAACCAGCGCGCCCACAACGGCCGACGGCGCGCCGGCCAGCACGGCGCCGATCGCCGCACTCGCCGACAGCAGCGATCCGGTCTTGCCGGCCGCCATGTCCAGGCACTCGTCCAGGGTCACCTCCGTCCGGCGCTCGAAGGCGAGGTCCTGCACCTGTCCGCGGATCAGCTCGCGGGTGGCGCCGGCCAGCATCTGCGCGGCGACCGGCGCGTTCGGCGAGCCGCTGTCGAGAAGTACCTCGGTCGCCAGCGCGAGCATCGCGTCGCCGGTGAGGATCGCGCTGGCCGGCCCCCACACCGACCAGACGGTACGGCGGTGGCGCCGCTCCACGTCGCCGTCCATCAGGTCGTCGTGGAGCAGCGAGAAGTTGTGTACCAGCTCGACCGCGACCGCACCGGGCAGGCCGACCTCGGCCGGCACGCCCGCCGCCTCGGCCGACAGCAGGGCCAGCGCCGGCCGGACCGCCTTGCCGCCGCCGCCGGCCACCGGTTGCCCGTCGACGTCGGTCCAGCACAGGTGGTACGCGGCCTGCGCCCGGCTGGTCTCGTCGAGCCGGTCGAGGGCCGCCCGCAATGCCGGGGTGACCGCGTCCCGCCCGCGGTGCAGGCTCGGCAACGTGATGCTCATGCCACCACCCCCTCCACTGTGGAGGGACTGGCCGGCGTACCGCGCCCGAGCAGGCCGGCCGCCGCCGCTTCGCCGCTGCGCACGGCGCCCTCCATCGTCGCCGGCCAGCCGGTCGCGGTCCACGCCCCGGCGAGCCAGAGCCCGGGCCGGCTGGTCGCGGCGGGTGGCCGGAACCGGGCCGTTCCCGGTGCCGGTCGGAACGTCGCCTCCCGCTCCCGGGTGACGAAGAAGTCCCGCACCTGCGCGGTGCGCGCCGCCGGCAGCAGGTCCGCGAGCGCCGGCAACAGCCGCTCGCGGATGGTCGCCACCGGTACGTCGATGAGGTCGTCGGCCGCCGACAGGGACACCGCGAGGTACTGGCCCGACGTGAGGCCCGACTGGTGGGTACGGTCGAACACCCACTGCACCGGCGAGTCCACGGCGGCGACGAAGCTCTCGTCCAGCACCGTCCGGTCGTACACCACATGCACGTTGACGATCGGCGAGCTGCCCAGCCGCGCCGGCCAACCCGCGGGAAGCGGCACGCTGTCGGGCGGCAGCAGCCGTTCCGCCGCTTCCGGCGGTACGGCGACGATGACCTGATCCGCCACGTGTTCCTCCTCTCGTGCCCGGACGAGCCACCGGTTCCCCCGCGACTCGACGGCTTCGACCTTCGTGCCGGTGCGCACCGCGGCGCCGGCGGCTTCGAGGCTGGCCCGGGCCGGGTCGCCGTGCAGGTCCCGGAGCGGTACCCGCGACCAGCCGATGTCCGCCGCCGGTGCCTCGGTGAGCAGTCCGATCTGGAACACCGTGGCGGCCAGGGCGAGGGACGCCCGCTGCGCGGTGGAGTTCAGGGTGGCCACGCCGACCAGGTCCCACAGCGCGCTGATCGCGTGCGGACTCTGCCCGTGCGCGGTGAGCCAGTCACCGAAGCTGCGCTCGTCGGTGGCCGGGTCGGCCCGGTCCACCCGGCGCAGCGCCAGTGCGGCCCGCACGAAGCGCACCCGCTCGGCCGGGCTGAGCGGGGCGTAGCGCAGCAACGACCCGGCCAGGTGGGTCGGCGCGGGCAGGTTGGTACGCCGCAGCCACGCCGGCCGCGACCGCCCCGGCGACCGGACCGGAATGGCCAGCCGGGGCTGCAGGGCCACCCGGTCGGTGACCCCGAGCCGGTCCAGCAGGCCAAGGTACGACGTGCAGCAGCGCAGGAACACGTGCTGTCCATTGTCGACGCTGAGATCGCCGCGCCGGAACGAATGGGTCAGCCCGCCCAGGTGCGGCCGCGCCTCGAACAGGGTCACCGCGCACCCGGCGTCCGCGCAGCGCAGCGCCGCCGTGATGCCGGCCAGCCCACCCCCGACGACAACGACAGTCGGCCCGGCGGCGGTCATATCCCAAAGCCGGTCAGCGCGCGGGTGGCCACGCCGGCCTTCTGCCAGCCGGACAGCGCCAGCCGCCGGTCGAACACGGCCGACGGCTGGGCGGCGATGCGGGCCAGCAACTGGCGGTATATGCCGGCCATCGCGCGACACGACGCCGCGCTGCGCCAGTCGAGCAGCGGCACCAGCCGGAGCCCGTCGTCGTACCACCGTTGTGCCCGGTCCGAGCTGTACGTGATCAAGGCGGACAACCGCCCCTCGCAATCCACCAGCGCCCCCCGTTCGTCCAGGGCCAGCTCGACGCCGAACCGGTCCAGGTCGTCGGCCGGCAGGTACACCCGCCCGGCCATCAGGTCCTCGCGAATGTCGCGCAGGATGTTCGTCTGCTGCAACGCGATTCCGAGCGTGTCGGCGTACCGGGACGCGTTCGGGTCGGGCCGGCTGCCGAAGACCCCCAGGCACAGCCGGCCGACCGTGCCGGCGACACACCGGCAGTACCCGACGAGGTCGTCGAAGGTCGAGTAGGTCCGGCCGGTGACGTCCATCTCCACGCCGTCGATGAGTTCCTCGAAGGCGCACAGCGGCACCGGGTACCGGCGGACCGCGTCGCCGACCGCCACGAGTACCGGGTCGCAACTGCCGGAAAGCTCGCCCAACTCGGCCCGGAGCGTCTTGAGCTGGGCCAGCTTCTCGGCGGTCGGCAGGTCCCCGTCGCCGATGTCGTCGACGCGGCGGGCCAGCGCGTACACCGCGCACAGCACGGATCGCTTGTCCGACGGGAGGAGGCGGATGCCGTAGTAGAAGTTGCGGGCCTGGTCCCGGGTGATGGTCTCGCAGTGCGTGTACGCGTCCCGTACCGTGTCGGTCAACCCGCTGGTCATGCCGCCGCCCCGGGTGCCCCAGTCCCCGATGCCCCAGTCCCCGATGCCGCCGCCCTGGGCCGGAGCAGCAGCCGCAGCACGTGCCGGATGACGTCGCGGCGCCGGCCCTTGGGTGTCCGGGTCAGGACGTCGTAGTCGGCCCGCCGCAGGGCGTCGATCGCGGCCCGGCCGCCCGCCACGTACCCGGCGACCGCCAGCCGCGCCCAGCCGTGCAGCCGCCCCACCAGCGGCGCCCCGGAGTCCAGCAGCGCCGCCGCACGGTCGGTCTCGAACGCCATCAGCCGCCGGACCGTCGCGGGGGTCGGAGCGGTGTCCAGGTCGGTCTCGGCCACCCCGTACCGGACCAGGTCGTCGGCCGGCAGGTAGATGCGGCCGGCCCGGCGGTCCTCGGCCACGTCCTGCCAGTGCTCGACAAGCTGTAGGGCGGTGCAGACCCGATCGGACAGTTCAACCGCGGCCGGATCGGGGTCGCCGCGCAAGCCGTGCGCCCCCGCTCCGAAGATGCCGAGGACGATCCGGCCGACCGGGTCCGCCGACAATGCACAGTAGGCACGCAGGTCGTCGAAGCTCGCGTACCGGCTGATCCGCTGGTCCCAGCGGTTGGCCTCGACCAGGTTCTCGAACGGCTCCCGGGGGAGGCCGCAGGCGCGCACTGTGGACGCGAGCCGGCGCAGTACCGCCGATCGGGGCGCGCCGCCGGCCCAGATGGTGGCGAGGTCGGCGGCGAACTCGTCGAGCAACGCGGTCGGGTCGCCCACCGCCTCGTCGCCCAGGTCGTCCACCACGCGGGCGAAGTCATAGACCGCGACCAGGTGCTCCCGGAACCGTCCGGGCAGCACGCGCATGGCGACGGGGAAATTCTCCGCACGCTGCTTGTCACGGAGGGTGACAGCCTCTCGGGTAACGGCTTCATCCGCCATAGTTCGATGCTCCGTCAGAGGGGCAGGAAAGATCTGCGCAGAATCGAGTAGTTTTCATAGCGGCGCATTGTCATCCGGAAACAAAATTTGCCGGCCAGAGCCTCATGGATCGGCCTTGCCTGAGGTAAACCAGGAGAAATGCGGCTACCTGACTCGCCCGACGACCAGACCGCGCCGTCCGTAACACCAACGGCGGGTACCTCTACTCAACCTACCGCCGTTCCAGTCGAGGATGCCGGCGAGGGATACGCCCGGCTTGAGCAGATGGTCCCGATGCTCGTCGACCGGCTGCCGCAGCTCCTCGACGAGGTTCGCGACCTTCTCGCTGAGGAGTGGCCCGATTACGCTCAGTTTCTGGGCGAGCAGCGGAACGAGGTCGCCCAGGCGGCCGAGTCGTTCATGCGGTGGCTGGTACACATCGCTGGCCACGGGCTGACCCATCTGCCGCAGGACTCGATCCCCGAGTTCGGTGCCCAGACCGAGCTGTTCGAGGAGATCGGGCGGGTCCAGTGGCGGGAAGGGCGCGACGTGTCCGCGCTGCTGTCCGCGTACCAGGTCGGCGCGCGGGCGGCGTGGCACTACGTCTCCAGTACCGCGCTCACCGCCGGCATGGCCCCGGAAGTGCTCGCCGCCCTGGCCGAGGCCGTGTTCATCTTCATCGACCAGCTCTCCTCGGCGTCCGCGCACGGATTCGTCCTGGAGCAGTCCGAGGCCGGCGCGACCCGGGAACGGCTGCGCGACGAGCTGGTCGAGCTGCTGCTGTCGGACCGCGCGGACATGGCCGGGGTACGCGCGGCCGCCCTCCGCGTCGGGTGGCGCCTGCCGCGGGAGGCGGCTGTGCTGCTGGTCGACTCGGCCAATCCGGTCGGCCAGGCGATGCTGTCCCGGCTGGACAGCTCCTGCCTGCTGATCCGCCGGCGGGGCGCGCTGCTCGGCGCGATCGTGCCGGACCCGATCCGGCCGGGACGGCGGCAACGGCTGGTCACCACGCTGCGTGGCGCCAGCGCGGTGATCGGCCATCCGGTACCGCTGGAGCAACTCCCGTTCAGCGTGCAGATCGCCGAGATGGCGGCCCAGTTGAAAGGGGCCGGGCTGCTCGACGACGACCCGGTGTTCGCGGAGGAGCACCTCGACGCGATCATCGTGCACCGCGACGGCCGGCTCCTCGACGCGCTGCGCAGGCAGACCCTCGCCCCACTCGACGGGCTGGCGCCGACCGTCCGGCAGCGGCTGTGCGAGACGCTGTCGTCCTGGCTACGCCACATGGGCGACCGGCATGCCGTCGCCGCCGACCTGCACATCCACCCGCAGACCGTGCGGTACCGGATGACCCAGTTGCACGACGTCTTCGGCCCGGCACTGGACGATCCGGTAGCCCGGGCACGGTTGACGCTGGCGCTCGCCTGGACCGGAAAACCGGCCCACCGATCGGCTGGCCGGTCAACAAGCCAGCCCGCCAGCCAGTCTGCCGGCCAGCCCGCCAGCCAGTCTGCCGGCCACACCGCCGGCCAGCCCGCCGGTCGTGCTGCAGGCCAGCCCGCCGGTCGTGCTGCAGGCCAGCCCGCCGGCCAGCCCGCCAACCAGCCCGGCCAGCCCGCGGTCCCGCCGCCCCGGCGGTCAGCCGAGGGGTCGCCGACCGGAGTGCGGGCGGTGCCCGATGGTCGGCTCAGCAACCGGCCCGATGGTCGGCCCGATGGTCGGCCCGGTCCGCGGCCCGACGACCGGTCCCTCGGCCCGCAGCCCGACGACCGGTCCGGTAACGGGTCCGACAGCAGGCCCGACAGCAGGCCCGACAGCAGGCCCGACAGCAGGCCCGACAGCAGGCCCGACGCCACCGACTGACGGGCCGGCCGGCACGCCACCGGCCGGTCGCAACTCCTCGAACACCGCCCCGACCGCCGCCGCCAGCGCGGCCGGGTCGGCCACCAGCGTGGGCTCCGTGCAGATGCCGACGCACAGGACACCGTTCCAGCCCAGCGCGCCGACGGCGAGCGGCGCGCGCGGGGCGAGCGGGAGGATCGGGTACGCCCCGACAAGTGGCGGCCCGGCGAGGCTCAACGCGACCCGCGGACCGGGCATGTTGGACACGATCGCCTGGAAGAACGCACCGCCGTAGACGGTACGGGCGAACCAGCCGTGCACGGGTGCCGGCATCAGCGCGCCGATCCGCCGCATGACGAAGTTGGAGGCCAGCGCGCGGGTACCGGTGTGCAGGTGCCGGCTGCGGCGGGCCACCTCGGCCAGCCGTTCCGGCTCGGCGAGCGGGCCGAGCGGGAGATCGGTCATCACCGCCGCGGTGAGGTTTCCCTCGGCCGCCGAGCCGGGCTCGCGCACCATCAGCGGCACCGCCACCCGCAGCCGGGTCGGGCCGGCCGGCGCCGCGTCACCCAGTACCCGACGCAGGCCGCCCGCGACGATGGTGAGCAGCACGTCGCTCATCCGGGTGCCGCCCGCGCGGGCGACCGCGCGCACCTCGTCGAGCGGCAGCGTGACCGTGCCGAACCCGCGTTCCGGCCGGTCCCCGCCCGGCAGCCGGTACGAGGGGCGGCCGTCGGTGGCGAGTTGGGCCAGCCCGACCGTGATGCCCAGGAACCGTCGAAGCGTGCCCGGCGGGCGCCGCCCGGCCGCCGGGCCGCTGGTCGGCACGAGGCTGGCGACGGCAGAGCTGTTGACCCCCGAGCTGTTGACCCCCGAGCTGTTGACCGCCGAACTGTTGACCGCCGAACTGTTGACCGTCTTGTGCCCGTTGCCTGACCCGTCGACCGGCCGGCGTTGCTCCGGCACCGACGCCAGCGCCACCGCCGGACCACCCAGCACCGGCCCCACCACCGGCTCCAGCAGGGTCATGGCCTGGGCCACGGTGCCGACGCCGTCCGCGATCACGTGGTGGACGACCAGGATCGCGGCCGCCCGGTCGGGAGCCACCCCGCGCACCGCGACGAACCGCCACAGCGGGCGGTCGCGCGGCAACGGTGTGGCCGCCAACTCCGCGACCAGCCCGTTCAGGGCCGCCATGCCACCCGGCCGGCCGTCCGGGCGGGTCAGGTCGCGCTGCGGGACGTGCCAGTCCCAGTCCAGCTCGCCCGCGTCGACCCAGCGCGGTCGGCGCCACCGCGACGGTGCCGACAGCTTCTGCCGGAACCGCGGCAGCTCGTCGAGGTGCGCCTGGATGTCCGCGGCCAACCGGTCCCGGTGGAACGGCGTGGTCGTCGTGTCCAGCATGGCCAGCCCGCCGACGTGCTGGGCCGCCGCCGGGGACTCGACGTGCAGGAAGAACGCGTCGGCGGCGGGTACCGTGAGGCCGCGCCGGCCCGGACCGGTGCGGACCAGCCCGACCGACAGCCACACGAGCAACGCGCCGCCGACGGCGTCGAGGAGGTAGTGGTTCGCCGTCGCCATGATCACGAACAGCGTAACGAGTACATGGACCGCGCTGAAGAGCTGAACCAGTCGACCGGTGGATACCCGGGCCAGCACCACGCTGACCCAGACCGCCCACGCGATGTGCAGGGACGGCATCGCGGCCATCTGGTTGGCGTGGGCGACCATGGGCGATCCCCATGAGCCCCAGGTGTGCCCGAGGCGCACGGTGTCCACGAAGCCGAGATCCGCAACCAGCCGCGGCGGGGCCACCGGGAACGCCAGGAAGATCGCGATGCCGACCAGGTTGAGCGCGACGAACGTGTTCCGCGCCCAGCGGTACTGGTCGGGGCGGCGGACGAACAGCCAGGCCAGCAGCGCGAGCGCGGCGATCACGTACGTGCTCGCGTACTCGTAGTTGGCCGCCGTCGCCAGCGCCGGACGCGAGGTGAGCCAGTGGTTCAGCGCGGGCTCGATGTCCAGGTGCAGCGAGCGCTCGACCACGAAGATCCAACGCCCGTGCCGGGCGGCGGCGGGCCACGCCGTGTCGTCGAGGCTCGCCACGATGCTGTACAGCCCGAAGATCGCCAGCCCGAGCAGCAACTCGGGCGCGAGCCGCGGACGGACCGGGTGCTCCCCGTCGTTCCCGGCATCCAAGGTCACATAAGTCTTCTAGCACGACACTGGCGGGACGGCCCGCGTTAACCCGGCGGACAGCCCGCGTGCCGGGGAGACCGGCGGCCGATCAGGTGGCCACGGCCGGCGGCCGATCAGGTGGCCACGGCCGGCGGCCGCAGCCGCAGGGTCACGCCCGGTATCCGGCGCATCGCCCGCCAGCCCCACGCCGTGCAGGCGACCACCGTCAACGCGGTGAGCAGGCCGCTGAACAGGCCACGGGACAGCAGGCCGGCGTCGACGCCCCAGTGCAGCAAGCCCAGGCTCATGCCGACGTCGAGCAACCGCGAGGCACCCCACAACAGGGCGACCTGGGTGAAGACCCGGCGCACCCCGCGCTGGTGGAACAGGTGTGTGGGCAATGCCACAAAGTCCCTCGCGAGCCGGATCGTCACCGGGCGCCCGATCGCGGCGCTGCCGAGGAACAGCAGGGCCATGAAGGCCGAGCCGACGACCGGCTGGAGCAGGTACACCAGCGCGCTGGACAGCAGCAACGCCAGGGCCGCCCGGCCGCACAGCATGCCGACGCACAGCAGCAGGGTGCCCGGCATGTGCCGACCGGAGATCCACCGGATGCCGACGGTCACCGCGCACCAGCCGAGTACCGCGCACAGACCGGCCACCAGGCCGACGGTGTGCAGCAGTACGAACAGCAGGACGGTCGGCACCATCACGGTCTCCGCGAAGAGCCGTGCCGCGCGGACCAGTGCCGGCCGGAGATGGCCGATCTCGATCACAAATTCCTTGTCGTCCTCCCTGCCGTCGCCCGACGTGTGCGGTCCGGCGAGCTGAGCGGGCGACTGAGGTTGCGACTGAGGTAAGGCCATCACATTCCTGATACGTACGGGGAGGCTAGGAGGTTCGTGATCCAGCCGAACTGGCCTGAACCGGGTAGCCCGTCCCGGCGACCGCCTGGGGGCGCATCGTCGGCGAATGGGCCAGCGCTACCACCCCGGCGATCAGCAACGCGCCGGAACCGGCGATCGCGGCCAGAACGTCCGGACTGGTGGGCGGCATGACGTGGAAGGCTAGCACCCCCGCCAAATACCCAGCGATGGGGTTGGTAATCGTCATGGCCGCCACCGCCGCCGGCAGCGAACCGGTCGCGAACGCGCCCTGCTCCAGCACCAGTCCGGTGAAGGTGCACACGGCGAGAGCGTAGCCGGGCCAGTCCACCGCCGTGGCCGGAATGCCGCGCTCGATCAGGTCTTCCATGGTCAGCTTGATCAACACCGCGGTCATCGCGAAGCAGAGCCCGGCGGCGATCGCGATCAACGTCGCGTGTACCAGCGCGGGCCGCCCGGCCGAGGCCACGACGAGCGCGCAGACGAGTCCGATGGTGAACAGGCCGGCGAGAATCACCCGGCCGCGGTCCGGCTCACCCGACAGGGTGGCGACTCCGCGTACCGCAAGAAAGATCACCAAGCCGCCGGTGACCGCGGCGGCGCCCACCCAGTCCATCAGCGTCGGCCACCGCCGCGCCCACGCCGTGGCCATCGGCAGCGCGAACAGCAACTGGCTCACCAGCAACGGCTGCACGAGCGCGACCGAGCCGACGTGCAGCGCCACCGCCTGGGTGACGAACCCCAGCAGGTTGGTCAACCAGCCGGTCAGCCAGAGCCGGTTGCGGAGCAACTTGCGGACCAGCGCGAACAGCGGCCGGAGCACGGACCGCCCGGCCAGTGGGGTGTCGGTCGGCTCTGCCGCCGTCTGCCGAGCGGCACGCTGCTGCAACGCCGCCGACGCGGCGAACAGGAACCCCGCGAGAAGGCCGAGAAGGACGGCTAAGAGCATACTTTGTCCACTTTACCCAGAGAGTCATGGTTGTCAGCACCGGGCACTGGCATGGCGCAACGATCTCACAGGGATCCGACGCCTGCCCGTCCTCGACTGGCCAGGCCAGTGCGGTTGCGGCCACGAAACGGCCGATGACACGGAGATTACGAGTACCGACGGCTGTTTCGCATGGTAGATGCGATGGCTAGGGTGATCGGCAAGCCAAGGTCGTCGCAGGCTCCGTATCGAAGGAGGACAGACAGTGGGATCACGCTGGGTACGCAACAACGTCATACGCACTGCCCTCGCCGGACTCACCGCGATCGCACTGGTGAGTCTGTCCGGATGTGGTGGCAGCTCAGACTCCACCAGCCCGAAGACCGACGGATCGGCGAGCAGCAAGGGCGTGGCCGGAACGGTCACCGTGTTCGCCGCCGCTTCGCTGACCGAGTCGTTCACCACCATCGGCAAGAACTTCGAGGCGGCGAACCCCGGCTCGAAGGTCACGTTCAACTTCGCGGGCAGCTCCGCGCTCGCGACCCAGATCAACCAGGGCGCACCGGCCGACGTGTTCGCCTCGGCGGCCCCGGCGAACATGAAGACCGTGACCGACGCCGGCAACGGCGACGGCACCCCGGTCACGTTCGTCCGCAACCAGCTGGTCATCGCCGTCCCGAAGGGCAACCCGAAGGGGATCACCGGGCTGTCCGACCTGACCAAGCCCGGCGTCAAGGTGGCACTCTGCGCCGAGCAGGTGCCGTGCGGCGCGGCGGCGAAGAAGGCGCTCGACGCGGCCAAGGTCACCCTTACGCCGGCCACGCTGGAGCAGGACGTGAAGGCCGCGCTGTCGAAGGTCAAGCTCGGCGAGGTCGACGCCGCGCTGGTGTACCGGACGGACGCCAAATCCGCACCGTCCGACGTGGACGGCGTAGAGTTCCCCGAGTCCGCCGGAGCGATCAACGACTACCCGATCGTGGTGCTCAAGAACGCGCCCAACAAGGCCGGCGCGACCGCGTTCGTCGCGTACGTTCAGTCCGACAAGGGCAAGGCGGTGCTCAGCGCGGCCGGCTTCCAGTCACCGTAGCCGTGGCGCCGGATCCTGACGTCGTCGAGGTGGGCCGCCTGTCGCCACCTCGGCGGCGCCGCACCAACCGGGCACCGCTCGGGCTGCTGGTGCCCGCCATGGCCGGCCTCGCCTTCCTGGTCCTGCCGCTGGCCGGCCTGCTGATCCGCGCCCCGTGGACCACGCTGCCCCGGCGGCTCGCCGAGCCGGGCGTGCTCGCCGCGCTGCGCCTGTCCCTGCTGACCGCCTCCCTCGCCACCGTGGTCTGCCTGGTGCTGGGCGTGCCGCTGGCGTGGCTGCTGGCCCGGGTCGAGTTTCCCGGCCGCCGGGTGGTCCGCGCGCTGGTCACCGTGCCGCTGGTACTGCCGCCGGTGGTCGGCGGTGTCGCGCTGCTGCTCGTCTTCGGCCGGCGCGGCCTCATCGGCGCCTGGCTGGCCAGTACCTTCGGCATCACGCTGCCGTTCACCACGACCGGCGTGGTCGTCGCCGAAGCCTTCGTCGCCATGCCGTTCCTGGTCATCGCCGTCGAGGGTGCGCTGCGCGGGGCCGACACCCGGTACGAGGAAGCCGCCGCCACCCTCGGCGCCCGGCGCTGGACCACGTTCACCCACGTCACGCTGCCGCTCGTCGCACCCGGCATCACCGCCGGCGCGGTGCTGTGCTGGGCGCGGGCGCTCGGCGAGTTCGGCGCCACGATCACGTTCGCCGGCAACTTCCCGGGGCGTACCCAGACCATGCCGCTGGCCGTCTACCTCGCCCTGGAGACCGACCTCCAGGCGGCGATCGTGCTCAGCCTCATCCTGCTGACGGTGTCCGTCACCATCCTGGCGGCGCTGCGCGACCGGTGGATCACCAGCCCATGAGCGGATTGGACGCCCGTCTCGTCGTCGATCTCGGCGACTTCCGCCTCGACGTCGACCTGCGGATCGCCCCCGGCGAGGTGGTCGCGCTGCTCGGCCCGAACGGCGCCGGCAAGACCACCGCGCTGCGGGCGCTCGCCGGCCTGCAACCGCTCACCGCCGGGTACATCCGCCTCGGCGACCGCGACCTCGACCGCCCCGACCGTCGACTGTGGACGCCGACGGAGCGCCGCCCGATCGGTGTGGTCTTCCAGGACTACCTGCTCTTCCCACACCTGACCGCGCTGGACAACGTCGCGTTCGGGCCGCGCCGGCACGGGGTGCCCCGGCGGCAGGCCCGCGACGAGGCCGCCCACTGGCTGCGGCGGGTCGGGCTCGCCGAGTACGCCCGGCGCAAGCCACGGCACCTGTCCGGCGGCCAGGCGCAGCGGGTCGCGCTGGCCCGCGCCCTCGCCGTCCACCCCGACCTGCTGCTGCTCGACGAGCCGCTGGCCGCGCTGGACGCCGGCACCCGACTGGACACCCGGGCCGAACTGCTCCGCCACCTCACCGAGCATCCCGGTGCCACGCTCCTGGTCACCCACGATCCCCTCGACGCCCTCGTCCTCGCCAGCCGCCTGGTGATCATCGAGCACGGCCGGGTCGTCCAGGAGGGCGACGCGGCGACCATCACCGCCCGGCCGCGCACCGACTACGTCGCCCGCCTCGTGGGCCTGAACCTCTACCGGGGCAAGGCCACCGGCCACGCGATCCGGGTCGCCGACGAGCTCACCCTCACCGCCGCCGACCGGCTCGACGGCGACGCGCTCGTCGCGTTCCCGCCCGCCGCGGTCGCGCTGTACCCGGACCGCCCGGACGGCAGCCCGCGCAACACCTGGCCGGCCACCATCACCGGCATCCAGCGCCACGGCGACAACCTGCGGGTGCAGCTCGACGGCCCGATCGGGGTCGCCGCCGACATCACGCCGTCCGCCGCGGCCCAGCTCCGGCTGGTACCCGGCCAGCAGGTCTGGGCCGCCGTCAAGGCCGCCGAGACCCGCGCCTATCCGGCCGTTTAGGGCAGAGCGATGCTTACTTCGGTCGACTTGATCAGCGCGGTCGCGTCGGTACCCTCAGCCAGGTCGAGATCCTCGGCGGCGTCCCGGGTGATCGCGGCGGTGAGCGTCCTGCGGTTGACCGCGCCCGGACGTTGACCCGGCGGACGTGCCGTTAGCACGATGCAGAGGAGACACCGAGGAGGCAACCATGCCCAAAGTCCTGATCATCACTGGCGACGCGGCGGAGGACCTCGAAGTCATGTACCCCTACCAGCGACTGCTGGAGGAGGGCTATGAGGTGGACATCGCCGCGCCTGCCGCGAAGAAGCTCCAGTTCGTGGTGCACGACTTCGTCGACGGTTTCGACACGTACACCGAAAAGGCCGGACACACCTGGCCGGCCGACGTCGCGTTCGCGGACGTCGACCCCTCCGCCTACGTCGCGCTGGTCCTGCCCGGCGGCCGGGCGCCCGAATACCTGCGGACCAACCCCGACTGTGTCCGGATCGTCAAGCACTTCTTCGACGCGGACAAGCCGGTCGCCGCGCTCTGCCACGGCCCGCTCGTCCTCGCCGCGGCCGGCGTGATCAACGGGCGTGGCGTCAGCGCGTACCCGGCGTGCGCGCCCGACATCCGCGCGGCCGGTGCCGAGTGGATCGACAGCGAGGCGCAGGTCGACGGGGTGCTCGTCACCGGCCGGGCATGGCCGGACCACCCGGCGTGGATGCGCGAGTTCGTGAAGATACTCGCGGCCAAGGCGTAGTGGCCTCAGTGACCTCTCCCATGATCACGGAAAGTTTGGATAGTCATGACTACGCAGACTTTCCGTGATCATGGGAGAGGGGCGCGGACCGCGGTCGTCACCGGCGCGGCGTCGGCCCGGGGCATCGGGCGGGCCACCGCCCACCGGCTGGCCCGCGACGGGTGGTCGGTCGCGGTCCTCGACCTCGACCGGGACGCCACCGAGCGCACGGCGGCGGAGATCGCGGACGCGTACCCGGTCCGTGCGCTCGGCGTCGCGGCGGACATCTCCGACGAGGTCGCCGTCGACGACGCCGTCGCCGCGGTCGAGTCCAGCCTGCCGCCGATCGTCGGGCTGGCGAACATCGCCGGTGTCAGCTCCCCGGTCCCGTTCCTGGACACGACGACCGCGGAATGGGACCGGGTGTTCAACGTCAACATCCGGGGCACGTTCCTCGTCACCCGCCGGGTGGTGCCCGCGATGATCACCGCCGGCGGCGGGCGGATCGTCAGCCTGTCGTCCGTCTCCGCGCAGCGCGGCGGCGGCACGTACTCGACCGTGGCCTACAGCGCGGCCAAGGCGGCTGTGATCGGCTTCAGCCGCGCGCTGGCCCGGGAGCTGGCGCCGCAGGGCATCACGGTGAACACCGTGGCGCCCGGCCCGATCGACACCGACATCATGGGCGGCCCGCTGACCGACGAGCGCCGGGCGCGGATGAGCGCCGACATTCCGCTGCGCCGGGTCGGCACGGTCGACGAGGTCGCCGCGCTGGTGGCGTTCCTGTTCAGCGACGACGCGAGCTACATCACGGCCGCCACCTACGATGTCAACGGCGGTTTGCAGATCTCCTGACTACCATTGTGTCGGCTTCGCCGGCTGGTAGAGCCAGCCGTCGAAGAAGTGCCGGAGATCGCGGCCACTGTCCCGCTCGGCGAGCGCGATGAACTGTGCGGTCTTCACGTTCCCGTACCGGTTCTGCGCGGCCCAGTCGCGGAGAATCCGGAAGAACGTGCGGTCGCCCACCTTCTCCCGCAGCGCCTGAAGGGTCAACCCGCCCCGGTCGTAGATCGTGCCGTCGAACAGGCTCGCCGGCTCCCCCGGATTGCCGGGTGGCGGGGTCCAGAAGTCGGTGTCCGTGGCCGGCGTGGCGTAGAGCCGCGAGAAGATGTCGTGCGCCGAGTCCCGGCCCTCGTGCTCGCTCCAGATCCACTCCGACCACGTCGCGAACCCCTCGTGCAGCCAGATGTCCGGCCAGGTCGTCAGGGTCACCGAGTCGCCGTACCACATATGGGACAGCTCGTGCGCGAGCGTCGACTCGTCGGGTACGTCGTCGAACACCGGCTTGGTCTGGGTCTCCAGCGAATAGCCGACGTCCGGCGCGTTGTCCACGATCGCCCCGACCGCGTCGAACGGGTACTTCCCGTAGATCGAGCTGTAGTAGGCGACGATGTCGGGCAGATTCTTCAGTACCGAAGAGTCCGGCAGCGTCGGGTCGACGGCGACGTAGACCGGAAGGCCGCCGGCCAACCGGTACCGATCGAGGTTGAACTTTCCCAGCGTCGCGGTCGCGAGGTAAGTCGCGAGGTAAGGAGCCATCGGCAGGCTCTCCCGCCACACGAACGTGCTCCGACCGTGGCTTGTGGACTGTCTCAGCAGGACGCCGTTGGCCATCGCCGTCAGTCCCTGCGGGACGGTGACCGTGAAGTCGAACGTCGCCTTGTCCCGTGGGTTGTCGTTGACCGGATACCACCCCGGCGACCCCTGCGGCTCCCCTCCCACCCGTGAGAGATCGGTAGGGTAACTCCGTACCGGCAATTTCGACGCCGGGCCATGAGACGAGCTGGTCGAGGGGTGAGCTGTGAATCCCGTCGAATATGCGCTCAACAGGCCAGGGCCGCGCGGAACTTTCCCTACTCACCGATGGGGTAAGGATGTTCCAGTCGATCCTGAGGAGCGGGCAGCCTGGGTCCTCAACCACGTCAAGGCAGACGTCATGAACCGGGCCGCCGGTCGCCTTCCGGGCGAGTCCGAGATTCTGGACCGGATCGAAAACAACCGGCGTCGGCTGCACCTGCTGGCCCGGCGTGAATGCCCCTAAAGACGTTGATGACGGGTGTCAAGCTCACCTGCGCCGGACCTTTCCCCAACTTTGGGCGGCATCCCGGAAGTAAGGCCGGTCGCATATCCCCTACCCCCCTCCATGGGGCAGAGACCGACCTGCGCCCAACAACTCAATAGAAAGAGGAGCCACTGTCGTTCCCAACCGACCGTGGCTCCTCTTTACTCGTACCTACAGGTCAAACTCTCCTAGCTTGGCACCCTCGATGAATGCCAACCACTCCGCACGGGTGTACCGGAGCACCGGGCCGTCAGGGTCTTTCGAGTCGCGGACAGCCCGACCGCCATCGGGTAGCGTCGCGACTTCCACACAGTCGCCGCCACTCGAACCGCTGCGACTACTCTTGCGCCACACAACCCCGTCGAGATTGGTCATAGTCCCTCTCCGTACTCCTTTGCAATTCCCGAAATGAAGGTTCTCGATTCGGACTCACCGAGTGCTAAGGCCGTAATTTCTGCCCACACACTGTTGTATGCCTCTACTTCCTTTGGCTTATCGAGATAGAGGGAACCGGTCAGTGAGTCCCAATAGATCGTCGGTGGTTCGCTCTCGCGACCGTTGCCATCGGTGGGAAACTCCAGGATGGTGAATGAGCCGATGCCGGCAGCCCGGTGCAGGCCAACACTCAGCGGCAGCACGCGGATAACCACGTTTGGCAATGCGCTCGCCTCATTCACGTGACGCAACTGCTCGGCCATCGCACCGCGATCCTCCAACGAGCGACGGAGAGCGATTTCGCCAAGCACAATCTCAAGGTGTGGCGCCGGTGGAATGCGTCGGTAAAGCGAGTTCTGTCGACCGAGTCGCACCTCCACACGCTTCTCAATCTCCTCTTCGGAGGTTATCGAATCATCGAGGCGAAGAACCGCCGTGGCATACTCCTTCGTCTGCAACAGCCCGGGAATGAGATCCGGCTGGTATTGACGTAACCGACTGGCCGCGCCTTCCAGGCCGACATACACCTGAAACCACCGGGGTATCGCGTCACCGTATGCGTGCCACCAACCGCGCGCCCGGGTCTCTGCGGCGAGGGCGCTCAACGCCTCCGTTAGTTCCGGCGACGCCTTGTACAGCTCGCACATGTCCTTGACCTCGCGCGCCTTCAGTGCGGTCTGGCCGGCTTCCCACCGATGGAGGGTCGACACCGAGATCTCTAGCTTCTCAGCGGCAGCCCGTGGCGCCATCTGCGCATTGTCACGAAGCTCTCGAAGTGCGCGCCCGAGCTGTCTACGCGGGACCGTAGAGCCCTCACCAGTCAATTTGGCTTCACCCCTCTCTCATCCTGGGCGCGACTCGCACCCGATATGCAACGCCATCAGGCGCAGTCTCGCAACACGATTCCGAGACTGTCACTCCGAGTGTGCGAACGCAATATTGGGGGCTGCGATCTGCGAGTCGCATATTCAGGATCGGGGCAAGGGTACGACGGTCGGCATCCCGCCGATGGACCGGCCGTCGCGCCCTCCTCAGACCGCTCCTGATGCCCCGGGAGGCCGACGTGTGGCCCTGGCACAGACGCAGAGACAGACGACCGGTACGCGCTGAAGGTGAGCGCATCGGCGACGGCGACACCGTCCTACTGCCCGGCCAACGAGCCCGGTGGACCGAACTTCTGGCGCAGACGCAGGAGTTGCCGGTGGTCGTGCCCTTCACGCGCGCCAGTCCGCCGGCCACGGACTCCACGGAGCTGGTACGCGGGCACGTCCGGGCGGTGCGCCGTGGACGCTGAGAACGTCAGGAACACCGTCCGCCGAGCCCAACTACTGCAGGGAGCCTCGATTGTGTGGCGGGGCTGCGCGGTCATGTGGGTCTGCGTGTGCGGCGGATCCTGGCCCTGCTCGATCTATTTGCGTGCCCGACTGACCCAGGCTCAGCGGATGGCCGAGGAGATCAGCCCTGGTGAATTCCGCTGGCGCGACTCCACGTGAGCCTGCTTCGGCGCGACCCGTGAGACACGGTCTCCGCGTGCTCTATACCGACAAAATCGGTGTCGTAGCAATGTGCCGCTGCAACCTATGGGGAGTCGCAACGTCCACAGTGGAACGCGCCGAGCAGATCTACCAGGCGAGCACCTTGCCGAGTACGGGTACCGCTACACCCGTGACGACGAATGATCACGAGACCGAAAGGTGACCGGCACCCGTGCCCAAAGTCGACCATCGCGACCCGACCCCGCTCTATGTCCAGCTAGCCAACGTGATTGCGGCCGACATCGCGAACGGCACCCTCCGGCCTGACGAGTGGCTGCCGAGCACGCCGCGTCTGATGCGGATGCACGGAATCGGCCGTAGCACGGTCCGCCAGGCGATGCGGGTACTGAGCGAGCGCGGATTGGTGGGCATGCTCGGTTGCCGTGGCGACTACGTGAAGGACCAAACGGAGGCCGCTTTCTAAAGATCTCTTGGTGGATGGCGCTTGAACGTCCCACTAGCAAAGGTTTGCCAACCTCGCCCTACTCTGCGGCCACCACCACCGCCTCGTCCACCACTCCGACTGGCAAATCAGAATCAACCCCAAGAACGGACTCCCCGAATTCATTCCGCCCGCATACATAGATCAGGATCAACGACCGAGGCGGAACAACTATCACCGGCGGGAGTAAGCCAACCCGCACGACCATGATCCCCGGGCATACCGGCATAGCGACCGCGTCATGATGGAAGGAGTACGGGCAGGCCGGGCACGGTACTCGGGTACTCTCGACCGTCGGCGCCGCGTCGGCGGCGGCCGGGCCGAGCGGGCCTCGATCAAGCGGAAGGACAGGCCGAACGTGGCTGAGCGCACCAAGAAGGAGCGCACCGAGAAGGAGCGCACCGAGAAGGAGCGCACCGAGATCGACTGGGTGTCTCGCTTCGCGGACGAGGTGATCGCCGAGGCGCAACGCCGGGCGCCGGGCAAGCCGATCGTCTGCGCCTCCGGCCTCAGCCCGTCCGGCCCGATCCACCTCGGCAACCTGCGCGAGGTCATGACTCCGCACCTGGTCGCCGACGAGATCAGGCGCCGGGGGTACCCGTGCGTGCACATCATGTCCTGGGACGACTTCGACCGGTTCCGCAAGGTACCGGCCGGCGTCGACCCATCCTGGGCCGAGCACATCGGCAAGCCGCTGACCTCGGTTCCCGCCCCGACCGGCAGCCCGTACCTGACCTGGGCCGCGCATTTCACGGCGCCGATGATCGAGGCGCTCGCCGAGTTGGGCATCGAGGTCCGCGGGATCAGCCAGACCGAGATGTACACCTCGGGGGCCTACCGCGAGCAGATCCTCCTCGCCATGCGGGAACGCGCGCGTATCGACGAGATCCTCGGCCGGTACCGGACGAAGCCGAAGCCGGCACCGATCAAGGCCGACGCCGATGACGAGGCCGCAGCCGAGGAGGCCGCCGAGGGGTCGGGCGCGGCGACCGAGGACGACGGCGCCACCGCGGCCGGGTACTTCCCGTACAAGCCGTACTGTTCGACCTGCGGCCGAGACCTGACCACGGTCACCTCGTACGACGACGAGACCACGGCCCTGTCGTACGTGTGCGCCTGCGGCCACTCGGAGACCGTCAAGCTCTCCGAGTACAACGGGGGCAAGCTGGTGTGGAAGGTCGACTGGCCGATGCGCTGGGCGTACGAAGGGGTGGTTTTCGAACCGTCCGGCGTCGACCACTCCTCGCCGGGGTCGTCCTTCGTCGTGGGCAGCCAGATCATCCGCGAGGTGTTCGGGCAGGAGCCGCCGATCGGGCCGATGTACGCCTTCGTCGGCATCACCGGGATGGCCAAGATGAGCAGCTCGCGGGGTGCCGTTCCGACGCCCGCCGACGCGCTGGAGATCATGGAGGCCCCGGTGCTGCGCTGGCTGTACGCGCGGCGCCGGCCCAACCAGTCCTTCAAGGTCGCCTTCGACCAGGAGATCCACCGGCTGTACGACGAGTGGGACGCGGTCGCCCGCCGGATCGGCGACGGGTCGGCGACACCGGCGGACAGCACCGCGTACGCCCGCGCCACGCGCACCGCCACCGGGGCGCTGCCGCTCACGCCCCGGCCGGTGCCCTACCGCACGCTGGTGTCGATCGTTGACATCACCACCGGCGACCCGGAGCAGATCCTGCGCATCCTCCGCGACCTCGACCCGGACCAGCCGATCACCTCACTGGACGAGGTCCGGCCGCGGCTGGATCGCGCGCAGGCCTGGGTCAACACGCAGATGCCGGTCGAGCAGCGGACCCGGGTCCGCGACGAGCCCGACCTGGACCTGCTGGCGACGCTCGGCGACGCGGAGCGGGACATGCTGCGGCTGCTGCTGGACGGGCTCGACACGCACTGGTCGCTGGAGGGGCTCACCACGCTGGTGTACGGGGTGCCGAAGATCCACGCCGGCCTGCCCCTCGACGTCAAGCCGACCCGGGAGCTCAAGACCGCGCAGCGGGCGTTCTTCGCGCTGCTGTACCACCTGCTCGTCGGCCGGGACACCGGCCCGCGGCTGCCCACGCTGCTGCTGGCGGTCGGCGCCGAGCGGGTCCGCAAGCTGATCAGCGTCTGACTCACAGGTCGAGCACGATCGCCCCGCGCGGCCGGGAGCAGCAGATCAGCGCGTTGCCGCTGGCTGGCGGGTCGACCGGCTCGGGAGCGTACTCGACCTCGCCGGACAGCAGGCCGGTCTCGCAGCTGTGGCACACCCCGGTCCGGCAGGACCACCTGGTCGGGACGTCACACGCCTCGGCGAAGTCGAGCAGGCTCGCGAAGTCGCGCTGCCACGGCACGGTCAGGCCGCTGCGGGCGAACGCCACCGCCGGCCCGTCGCCGGCCGGCCCGGCGGGCGGGTGCGGCGCCCGGGCCGGTGCTCCCGCCGCGATGCCCGGCGTCGAGGCCGGCTCCGACCCGAAGATCTCGGTACGCACGGCGGCCGGCGCGTACCCCATGGCGACCAGCGCGGCGGACATGTCGCGCAGGAACGCGGCCGGTCCGCACAGGTACGCCTCGGCGTCGCGGGGCAGGTTCAGCGCGGCGAGGGCGTCGGCGGACAGCCGGCTACCGGCGTCGAAGTCCCCATCGGTGGGGCCGGGCCGGCTGTAGCAGACGTACCGGTGGGCGTGGAGCAGCTCGGCGAGAAGGTGCGCCGACTCGGCCGCGAACGGGTGCTCGGCCCGGTCGCGGGCGCCGTACAGCCACCAGATCTCCCGGTCGGACCGTTCGGCGGCCAGCTCCTCCAGCATCGCCATCACCGGTGTCGCCCCGACCCCGGCGCTGATCAGCAGCACCGGGCCGGTGCCGGACCGGAGCGTGAAGGTACCCCGGGGCGCGGCGACCTCGATCGTCTCGCCGACCTGGACGCGGGTGTGCAGGTACCCGCTGCCGGCGCCGTGAGGTTCCCGCTTCACGCTGATCCGGTACGCGTTGCCGCCCGGCCGGCCGGACAGCGAGTAGCTGCGGACGACCGGCGGGCCGGCGGGGTCGGGACGCAACCGCAGGGTCAGGAACTGGCCGGGCCGGGCGGCCGGGACCGGGGTACCGTCCGGGTCGGCCAGCCACAGCGACCGGACCGTCCGGCTCTCCTCCTCGATCCTGGTCACCACCAGCGGCCGGAACCCGGGCCAAGCCGGCGGCGGGCTGGCTTCAACCAGGCCGGCATTACCCAGGCCGGCATTACCCAGGCCGGCACCCGGGCCCGGCCCAGCACCCGGACCCGCCCCGGCGTCCGATTGATCGAGGAGGGCCCGGAACGACGCCTGCCAGCCGGGGCTGAGCGCCGGGATGCGCAGCGCCCGGGCGACCTGGTGTCGCGGATGTCCGGGCAGGTACAGCAGGGCGTCGATCTCGGCGATGGTCATCGCCTCCGGCCCGGTGACTACCCTGACGATCTCGTCGCCGGCCTGGATCGGGCCCTCCTCGATCACCCGCAGGTAGAAGCCGGGGCGGTGGTGCGACACCAGCAGTGCGGGAATCCGCGGATCGTCCAGCCGGATGCCGACCCGGTAACACGTCACCCGCGGCTGGCTGACCTCGAACAACGCGCCGCCGACCCGGTACCGGTCGCCGACGCACACCTGATCGTCCGCCAGGCCCTCGACGGTCAGGTTCTCGCCGAACTGCCCGTACTCGAAGTCGTCCCGACCGAGCTGCTTCTGCCAGTACCGGTACGAGTCGATCTGGTACACGAACACAGCGCGCTGCTCGCCGCCGTGACCGGCCAGGTCGCCCTGGCCGTCGCCGTCGATACCCCGCCGCCGCGCCGTCCGGGGCCCGTCGACCGGCCGCTTCCAGACTCCGGTGTGGACCGTCCGGCCGCGCCACGACACGTCCCGCGGCAGCCCCACATTCACCGCCAGCACGGTCCCGGCACGTGCGCCAGCAGGCTTTTCATCAATAGTCATTTCGACGACTTTCTCCACCGGCCGGCGGGTGTATCAGTTCTTCCGGTCCGTTCTCATGTCAGGCGTACCAGATGCAACACCGGATCACCCCGGGATGCCCGGGCACGGTGGACGAATACCCCGCGCGAACGAAAGAATGAGCAGCACTCGCGGGGCCGGCGGGAGAACGTGAGGACGCAGCGGATGGACGACCACGATTTCGATCCCGCCAGAGGCAGTTCGATCGACAGCGGCCCGATCGACAGCGGCACAGACAGCAGCGGCACAGACAGCAGCGGCACAGACGACAGCGGCCCGGACGATCGTCTGATCGCCGAGCTGCGGCGGATGGTCGGGGCGGTCGATCCGGTACCGGACGGTGTGCTCGCGGCGGCGCGGGCGGCGATCGCGACCCGGGATCTCGACGGTGAGCTGGCCGAGGTCGTGGCGGACTCGGGCACCCGGGTCCCGGCGGGGTCGGTGCGTGGCGGTACACCTCGGCGGCTGCTGTCGTTCGCCGGCGGCGAGGTGCAGATCGACCTGGAGGTCACCCTCGGGCCGGATCGGGTCATCGGCATCATCGGGCAGCTCAGCGGCGGTTCGACCGGCGACTGCGCGCTGGAGTACCCGGCCGGTCGCCAGCCGGTGTCGGTCGACGGCCTCGGCCGGTTCGCCGTCACCGGCGCCCGGTGCGGGCCGGTGCGGGTACGGTGCCGGTCGGCGGCCGGCGCCCAGGTGACGACGTCCTGGGTGACGCTGTGATCCCAGCCGGAAGCGCGGGTGTGGCCGACAACGAGATCGCCGGCCTGCTCGCCGCGGCCCGCCGGGACGATCAGACGGCCTGGAACCGGCTGGTCGGGAGGTTCAACCGGCTGCTGTGGGCGATCGCCCGGGGCTTCCGCCTCGACGAGGCCGCCGCGGCCGACTCCGTACAGATCACCTGGTTGCGGCTGGTGGAGAACCTGGACCGTATCGATGAGCCGGAGCGGCTGGGCAGCTGGCTCGCGACCACGATGCGCCGGGAGTGCCTGTGGCAGCTGCGCCGGGCCAGCCGGGAACGGCCGGGCGCCACGGTCGAGTGGCTCGACACGGTGCCCGACGAAGCCGACCCGCTCGACGCCCACCTGCTCGACGACGAGCGCGACGCGGCGCTGTGGCGGGCGTTCAGCACGATCACCGACCGCTGCCAGCAGCTTCTGCGGGTGCTGATGGCGACACCGCCACCCACGTACGCCGAGGTGTCAGCGGCGCTGAGTATCCCGATCGGCAGCATCGGCCCGGTCCGCCAGCGCTGCCTCGATCAGCTCCGGCGGGCCACCGCCACCGACGACCTGCTGGGCCGGGCCGATGACCGAAACCGATGACCGAAACCGATGACCGAAACCGATGACCGAAACCGATGACAGAAACCGATAGCAGAAGCCGATGACAGATTCTGACGACGCACTGCTCGACCGGCTCCGGCGGCTCGCCGCCGAGCTGGACGACCCACCCGACTACGTGGACGGCGCCGCCCGGGCCGCGCTCTCCACCCGGCGGCTCGATCACCAGCTGGCCCAGCTGATCGCCGACTCCGCGCAGATCCAGCCGGTCACCCGCGCCGGTGAGCCGTCGATCCGGCTGCTGACCTTCGAGACCGCGACCGTCTCGCTGGAGTTGCAGGTGGATGAGGTCGCCGGGCGCCGGTCGGTGCGTGGGCACGTCACCGGCGCGGCCGGCGAGGCGGTGGTGGAGTCGGCGTCCGACACCCGGGCGGCGGCGATCGACGAGCGTGGCTGGTTCGCCGTCGACGACCTGCCCGCCGGGGTGATCCGGATCCGGCTTCGGGCCGCCGACGGCACCGCCGTGACCACCGGTTGGGTGTCCTGAGCCACCCACCTACTACGGCTGATCCCCGGGGCGCAGCACCGGGCCGACGCCGAGGAGAGCCTGTCCACTCGCGACCGCGAGGACCGCGTCCCGGGCCACGGTGGACGTCTCGTTCTGCCGGGCCATCCGGGCGGCGATCATCCCGGCGACCGTCGGCGCGGCGAACGAGGTGCCGTCCCACCGGGCCATCCCGGTGAAGAGCTGATGCGCCGGCCGCTTCGGCGGCTCCTGGTAGATGTACTCGCCGGTCGCGTACGCGTTGATGTGCCCCTCGCCGAGCGCGTACACGTCGACCCAGGGCCCGTAGTTGCTGAACCAGGCCCGGTGCTGGAGATCCGCGCCGAGGGCGCCGACGGCGACCACCCACGGGTACGCGGCTGGGTAGAACTCCCGGTCCGTGCTGTCGTTGCCGGCGGCCGCGACCAGCGTGATGTCCGGGTGCCGCTGGTTGAACGTGTCGAAGCCGAGCGAGGTCCAGCTGTTGCGGGTGTACGTGCCGGCGGAGAGGTTGATGATGTCCGGCGACCGGGCGGCCAGCTCCTCGAGCTTGGCCACGATCACGCTCTCGCTCTCCGCCCCGGACATGGTGAAGTGGTCGTTGACGAACACGGTCGCGTGCGGCGCGACGCATTTCGTGACGCCCGCGATGAACGTACCGTGCCCTTTGAACTCGGGAATCTCGGTCTGGCCGCTGGGCAGGGTCCGGCCGAGCTGGTCGAGTTCCCCGCTGACGTCGGTGAGCCAGGGGTACTGCGCCGGGTCGAGGCCGGCCAGCAGACCGGTGTCGCTGACGCCGACCAGGACGGCGCGTGCCGGTGCTCCGGCCGGTTGCGGCGGCGGGAACGGCTGGGTGGGGTTGCCGCCGGGCACCTCCGGCTCGGTCGCCGGGCACAACCGGGTGATGTGCAGGACGTGGTTCGGCGAGGCCGGCGGGCGCCCGCCCTTCGCAAGCTTCGCGGGGTGCTCGTCGCCCAGGTGCCGGTCGATGATCTCCAGAGCCTCCGGTACCGAAGTCGGACCGCGTTCGAGCCGGTCGATCGTCAGCACGACGAGGCCACCCGCGATCGGCTCCGGCTGCTCCTCGGCGCGTCTGACCCCGGGCAGCCACCCGCTGAGACGCTCCACGTTGTCGTTTTCCTGCACGGTCAGCAGCCGGTCCACTTCGTACACGTAGTCGACGTCGCCATTGGGCTTGTACGCGGCGCGGATGTCGGAGCCCCTTTGGAGGAACGCGTCCTTGATGTTGCGGTACTGCGCGTCGAAAACCGGATCCATTCGTATCCTTCCAAACGCTGGTGCACCTGATCGTCCACCAACGAGATGTGAATGCGGGCACTCTGATACACGAGGCGCGCGGCCGGGCTTGCCGACCGGCCCGGTCGCCGGCTAGACCTCTGGATATGCCTGCGGATCCGGATCTGGCCGGGGTTGGACCCGCTGCCCTCGAATTGCTGCCGCTGGCGCTGTCCCGCCCGAACGACGCGCTGAAACGGGCGCGGGCGGTGCTGGCCGCCGGCCCGGCCCCGTTCGACGCGTCGGTCGCCCACCAGGCCGTCGGCATCGTACTGCGCGAGTTCGGTGACATCGACGCCGCGATCCGGGAACTGCGGGCCGCCCGGCGGCTGGCGCGGCGATCCGGCTCGGCCGACCGCGAGGTCGATGTACTCGCGACGCTCGGCGTGGCACTGGTCTACGCCGGCCGCACGGCGTCCGGGCGGCAGGCCCTGAACCTCGCGGCGCGGCGCTCGGCGGGCCGGCAGCAGGCCCGGCTGCACGGCCGGGTACTGCTGCGCCGGGGCGGGGCGCTGCTGGTCCTCGGGCACCACCGGGCCGCGCTCGCCGACCTGAACGGCGCGATCGGTGCGTTACGGCAGGTCGACGACCCGATGTGGGAGGCGCGGGCGCTGACCGAACGAGCGTTCAGTCACCTGGCGCTGGGGTCGGTCCACCGGGCCGCCGCCGACCTGCGCCGGGCCGAGCGCCTGTTCCGGACCGCCGGGCAGGAACTCGAATCGGCCGACGCCACCGTGCACCGCGGGGTACTGGCCCTCCGCATCGGCGACCTGCCGGCGGCTTTGACGTGCTTCGACGAGGCGGCCGAACGGTTCGACCAGCTCGGTACCCCGGATCCGACGCTGAGCATCGAACGGTGCGCCGCGCTGCTCGCCGCCGGGCTGCCGCAGGACGCGTTGCAGGAGGCCGACGAGGCCATCGCCCGGCTGGAACGCATCCGCGGACAGCCGACCAAACGCGCCGAACTGCTGCTCACCGGCGCCCGCTGTGCACTGGCCGCCGGCCGGCCGGCTACGGCGCTGGACCGGGCCGCCGAGGCTGGTCGCCTCTTCGACCGGCAGCACCGGCGCTGGTGGCGGGCGCATACCCGGCTGGCCCGGGTACTCGCCGGGTTCGCCGCCGGCCCGCCGACCGGTGCGCTGCTGCGGGACGCCCGGCGCTGCGTACACGAACTGGCCGCGCTCGCCTCGCCGGAGTTGCCGCTGGCCGACCTGTACGCGGGCCGGATCGCCCTGGCGCTCGGCCGGCCCGGGCTGGCCGACGAGCACCTGGCCGCCGCCGCCCGTAGCCGCCGGCGCGGACCGGCGCTGGGCCGGGCGGTCGCCTGGCTGGCCGAGGCCCTTCGCGCGGAGGCCGCCGGCAACCCGCGCCGGCTGACCCGAGCCTGCCGCCTCGGCCTGGCGGTGATTGACGAGCACCGCAGCTCGCTCGGGTCGTCCGAGCTGCGCGCGCAGAGCACGGCGCACGGCGCCGAACTCGCGGCGCTCGGCCAGCGGCAGGCGCTGCGGTTGGGCCGGCCCCGGCTGCTGCTGTCCTGGAGCGAGCGGTGGCGGGCCAGTGCGCTGGCGGTACCGCCGGTACGGCCACCCGACGACGAGGAGTTGCAGGCCGACCTCGCCGCGATGCGCGACGTCACCAGCCGGCTGTCGCGCGCGCTGGCCGAAGGGCTGCCGACCGCCGCCCTGCACCGGGAACAGCTGCGGCTGGAGCGGGCGGTACGCGCCCGGGCGCTGCGGACCGGAGCGGTCCGCCCCGCGGCCGGCGGGTTCACCGGTGTCGACGTCGCCGACCTGCTCCGCGAGCTGGGCGAGGACCGGCTGCTCGAACTGGTCGACGTGGACGGTGAGCTGCACGTACTCGTCTGCGGCGGGGGCCGGGTCCGCCGGTTCGCGGCCGGGCGGACCGACGAGGCGGCGCGGGAGATCGAATTCGCCCGGTTCGGGCTGACCCGGCTCGCCTACGGGCTGTCGGCGGCGGCACCGGCGACGGTACTCGACCGGCTGTCCGGCGTCGGTGTCACCCTCGACCGGCTGCTTCTCGGCGAGGCCGCGCGGCACATCGACGGTCTCGACGACGCCGCCGAGGTGATCATCGTGCCACCGGGGCGGCTGCACGCCGTACCCTGGGCGCTCCTGCCGTCGCTGCGCGACCGCGCGGTGAGCATCGCGCCGTCGGCCACGTCCTGGCTGCGCGCCCGCCGCGCCACCGGTGCCCCCGGGGACGGCCCGGTCGTTCTCGTCCGGGGTCCGGGACTGGAGTCGCAAGGGGCCGAGGTGCCGCAGCTCGCCACCGACTACGCGGGGTCCGCCAAGCTCACCGTGCTCGGCGGCGGTTCCGCGACCACCGCGGGGGTACTCGACGCGATCGACGGTGCCGGGCTGGCCCATATCGCTGCGCACGGGACGTTCCGGGCGGACAGCCCGCTGTTCTCCGCGCTGCGGCTCGACGACGGCCCGCTCACCGTGTACGACCTGGAGCGGTTGCGCCGGGCGCCGCACCGGATCGTCCTGTCCAGTTGCGACTCCGGCCTGGTCGCACCGGCCGGGGCGGACGAGCTGCTCGGCCTCGCCAGCTCGCTGATCCCGCTCGGCACCGCCGGCATCGTGGCCAGCGTGGTACCCGTCAACGACCGTGCCGTGATGCCGCTGATGACCGCGCTGCACCGGGAACTGCGCGGCGGCGCGGGCCTCGCCCGGGCACTGCGGGACGCCCGCCGGGAGACCGCGGCGCGGACCGCCGACCTGGATCCGGTCACCGCCGCGACCGGCTGGTCGTTCATCTGCCTCGGCGCCGGCAACGCCTAGGTACCGGCCCGACCGGCGCCACACGGCCCGGCCCGACCGGCGCCACACGGCCCGGCCCGACCGGCGCCACACGGCCCGGCATGACCGGCGCCACACGGCCCGGCATGACCGGCGCCACACGGCCCGGCATGATCGGCACAACTTCCCGGAAATTGTGGCCTCAGCCGATACCGGAGGCCACGACTTCCGGGAAGTTGCGCCGATCATGACGCCGCTTCCACGTGGTGAGATGGGCTATCCGGACCGGTCCTCCTCCCGGCGCCGCAGCGGATCTGCCACTGTCCAATGGGGATCATGTCGCCTAGGTTGGCCGGTGGACATCGAATCGTCGAGCCCAGACTCGAAAGGCGATGATGGCGCGTGGACAGACGGAAACTGATCGCGGCCGCGGCGGGCGGGGTCGCGAGCGGGATGGCCGGCGGAATCGCGGCCGGCGGGATCGTGGCCGGCACCGCGCCGGCGAACGCCGCGACGGGCACCACGGACATGGCGGCGCTGCTGGGCGGCCTGCGACTGATCAGCCTGTCGCACGTCAACGACCCGGCCACGACGAACGTGTTCCCCGGCGACCCGCCGTTCGAACTGGAGGTGATCGCGACCATCCCGGAAGACGGGTACTTCCTCCAGTTCGTGAGGGAGGGCGAGCACACCGGCACGCACTGGGGCGCGCCTGGCCACTTCAACACCGGGCAGCCGCTGGCCGACGAGATGGACCTGGCCGACCTGCTCCTTCCGGCCGTGAAGATCGACGTACGGGCGCAGAGCCGCAACAACCCGGACTACGCGGTCACGATCGACGACATCAAGGACTGGGAGCGCAGGCACGGCCGGATCCCCAACGAGTCCGCGGTGATCATCTGGACCGGCTGGGACAGCAAGTGGGGCACCCCCGCGTACCCGAACCAGGACGCCGACGGCGTGTTGCACCAGCCCGGCTTCAGCATCCCGGCGGTCAAGTGGCTCATCGACACCGGCCGGCTGGGTTACCGGGGCGCGACCGGCACCGACACGTTCAGCCCGGACGTCGGGACCGATGAGACCTACACGGTGTCGAAGCTGGTCTACCAGCAGCACCGGATCAGCCTGGAGATCCTGGCCAACCTGAAGAACCTGCCAGCTACCGGCGCGCACATCCTGGCCGGTGGGCACATCAACAAGAACGGCGCGGGATCCACGGCGCTGATCTTCGGCATCCTGCCGCCGGGCGCGCACGCCTGACAGCACGGGCTAGTGGCCGCGTGGAAGCGGCTCCACGCGGCCACGCGCCGACTCCCACCAGGCCGTCCAGCGTCGCTCGACCGCTGCGAACTCCTCGTCGCCCAGGCCGTACACGGTCAGCAGCACCATGCCCTGGCCGTCCGGCCGCTCCGGAGCCGCCGGCTGCCGGGCGACGATCAACAGACCATCGCCGAGACCGTCCACGGTGAACATCCACTGGCGGCCGGTCCGCGCGTACACCTCCCCGGTGAGCACGTCCCCGGTCGGAGTGGCGGCCTGGTAGCGCGCGCCGACCGGCAGCTCGGCCGCGTCGGCGAGCCCGAGCGCGGCGAGTACCGGCACGTCCGGCGCGGCGTCCCTGAGCAGGATCGTCCGGCGCTCGGCCAGCGCGTGGCGTTCCAGACCGAACCGCAGGTGACGCAGGAACGTGGTCCAGCCCTCGTTGATGTCGTCGTAGTACCCGTCCCATTCGGGGTTGGTGCCGATCGGGGCGCGGGTGATCCGCACGACCGTGCCCCCGTCGACGGGATGCAGCGTGAACCGGTCGCCGTCGCCGAGCACCAGCGTGTACCGGTCGGGGTCGGCCGTGGCGTGGTCGAAGTAGATCAGCCGGACCTCGTCGTCCAGGCCGTCGAACTGCCAGCCGTGCCAGCGCCGGATCAGGTCGGGATCGCGCAACGCGCGCCAGACCTGGTCAGGCGCGGCGGCGATGGTCACTTCGATCACAGGTACGTCATCGGGCACGGGATCTCCTTAGTCGTGGTGGGGAGCTGGATGGCCGGCACCGATCACCCGGTAAGCCCGGCCGGACGGCGTGTCGAACGCGGCCACGACGTCGGCGAGCGCCGCGGCCAGCGCATCGGTGAACCGGTGGACATCGGCCGGGGCACCGAACCGCACCTCGGTCTCCAGGGTGAACGTGAGCAGGCGCCGGCCGGACCGCTCCGCGGCGGTCTGCATCCGTGCCACGTCCCGAACCGTGCGGCCGGCCACGTCGACCAGGTGCTCAGCCGCGTGCCGATCCCGCGCCGTCGGGTCCCCCGCTGCGGTCTCGCTACCCGATGCCTGATCGTCGTCGCGGCTCATGACCGCCGGATCGACCACGTATGCCTCGGCGCCCGCCCGCAGCACCCGCTCGACGAAGCCCCGGCGGCGCCGCTCCTCGACCAGCTCGACCAGGCCGGCCGCCTCCAGCTCCCGCAGGTGGTAGCCGATGCGCTGGCGGGGCAGCTCCAGCTCGCTGGCCAGCTGGGCCGCCGAGGCGGGGGTACGCAACCGGGCCAGCAACTGGCGGCGCAGCGGCGACAGTGCGCGGCGCACCCGGTCGGGCTCGTCCAGCAGCACGCGTGCGGTCATACCGCGATCCTCGATTAGACAGTTTTTCCTGTCAATAGCGAGGCGCACCCGCCCACAAAAAAGATCTTGGACAGTTGAACCGGCGATGACCGGCCCAACTGTCCAAGATCGCGAAAGGGATAGGGCTTATGGGTTAGGTGGTGGCCACCGGATCGGGCTCGGCGGCATGGACCACCGGCGCCGGCTCGTCGGTGCGGTGGAACAGCGCGTGCGGCCACCACATGTACCGACCGATGTCCAGGTTGAGCGCGGTGACCAGGACCGACCGGACGACGATCGTGTCGAGCAGGACGCCGAACGCGACCGCGAACCCGATCTCGGCGAACGGCGTCAGCGGCAGGGTGGCGAGCACCGCGAACGTGCCGGCCAGGACGAAGCCGGCGGACGTGATGACGCCACCGGTCGCGCCCAGGCCGATCAGCGCCGCCCGTTTCGTGCCATACCGGGCGGTTTCCTCGCGTACCCGGGTCATCAGGAAGATGTTGTAGTCGATCCCCAGGGCGACCAGGAACACGAACACGAACAGCGGGAACGAACTGTCGGCCCCGCCGTACCCGAACACGTGGCGGAAGACGAGGGCACTGACCCCCAGCGCGGCGGCGAACGACAGCACGACGGTGGCGACCAGCACCAATGGCGCGACAATCGCCCGGAGTAGCAGGGCGAGGATGATGAGCACCACGATGAGAACGATCGGAATGATCACGTTTCGGTCGTGGGTCGCTGCCCGCTGAACGTCGAGGAAGATCGCGGTGTTGCCGCCGACCAGCGCGTCGGCCCCCGGCACGGCATGTACCTTCGCCCGCACCCGGTCGACCGTGTCGAACGCGGCGTGGCTGTCAGCCTCGCTGGTCAGCGTGCCCTGCAGGTAGGCGTAGCCGCCCTTGACCACGGGCTGGGTGACAGTGTCGGGGTCGATGCCCTGGACGGAACTGAACGCCGCCTTCATCTCGGTCGCGCGATCCGCCTTGCCGATCACCACCACCGGGCTGCCCGCGCCGGCGGGGAAGTGCCGGGCCAGCGTTTCCTGCCCCACAATCGAGTCGGGGTGGCCGCGGAACCCCTCCGCGCTGCTCAGACCGGTCGCGTTGAGCTGGAAGATCCCGAGCGCCATCACCCCCAGCGCGAGGGCGGTGACCACCCAGGTCAGCCGGGGGCCGCGGGCGATGCCGTTGCCGACGCGGGCCCACAGGCCGGTAGCGGTCGGCTCGGGCGTGTCGTAGCGCGGCCGCGCCGGCCAGAAGATCCACCGGCCGACGGTCACCAGCAGCGCCGGCAGCAGGGTCAGCATCACGCCGAGCCCGACCAGGATGCCGATCGCGGCCACCGGGCCGAGGCCCTTGGTGGAGTTGGTCACAGCGAAGAGCAGGCACAGCATGCCGACCACGACGGTGGCCCCGCTCGCGACGATCGCCGGACCGGCACGGTGCAGCGCCACCGCCATCGCCTCGTGGCGGTCGCGATGTCGGCGCAACTCTTCCCGATATCGCGCCACGAGCAGCAGCGCGTAGTCGGTGCCGGCGCCGAACACCAGGACGGTCAGGATGCCCGCGCTCTGTGCGTTGACGGTCAGGCCGGCGTGCTTGGCGAGCAGATAGATCACCGCCTGCGCGACGGTCAGGGCGATACCGGCCGAGACAACCGGCAGCAACCACAGCACCGGGCTCCGGTACGTGAACAGCAGGATCAGCACCACGACGGCGACGGTCCCGAACAGCAGGGAGCTGTCGATGCCCTCGAACGCCTTGCTGGAGTCGGCCGCGTTGCCGGCCGGTCCGGTGATGTGCACCGACAGCCCGTCGGCATCGGTCGTCGCGGTCGTGCGCAATGAGGCGACCATGTCCGTCGCCTTCGCCCAGCCGTCCTTGCCGAGGTTGAGGGGCACGATGCTCTGTGCCGCCTTGCCATCCGCTGAGGTGATCGGGCCGATCACCTTGCCGTCGAGCTCGCGGAGCTGGCCGTAGGTCTGGGCATCGGATGCGATCTTCGCGCGGTCGGTGGCGGTCAGGCCGGACGACCGCTCATAGATCACAATGGCCGGAATCGTGTTCGGCGAAGCGAACGCCGACTGCACCTCGAGCTCCTTCGTGGACTCGGCGCTACCCGGAAGCCACGTCTTGGGCTCGTTCTTCTCCACTCCGGTCAGCTTGCCGGCGAGCGGCCCGGCCACGGCCACGACCACGAGCCAGAAGACGATGATGACGTACTTGATCCGCCGACCCGTGAGCAAACCGGCGACTGACCTGGTCATGCATTCCCCCGTTGGATGTCGAACTCCCCACGCACGCGTTCATCCTGCCGGCGGTGCTATTCCCTCGCATCGGGATTAGGAACTGCGTCCGGCAACCGAACCCCTAAGGGTCGCCTAGGCATACCTGACGAACAGCATGAAACACAAGGTTGTGGTGCCGGCGTCCCCCCGTTGTCGGATTTCCGTCGCACAGCGGCCGAATGAACCACGAAAACGACGAAAGCATCGCTCAATGACGCCGACACCACAACCTCCGCTCCACCTTGCGGAACCCACCATGCCAGGCCCCACTGACAATTCGGTGTCACACCGCTGCCATCGACGGACCCGCAAGTAAAGTCGCGGTATCTGGCGGACTGCCGAGTCGTGATGGGGGCGCGATGCGGGGATCGGGCCTGTTGTTCGGCGTGCTCGGCCCACTGGAGGTGCGGCGCGGCACGGATCCGGTTCACCTGCCGGCGGGCAAGCTGCGGGCGCTGCTGGCGTCGCTGTTGTTGCACGCCAACCGGGTGGTCAGCATCGACCAGTTCGTCGATGACCTGTGGGGCGACGATCCGCCGGACCGAGCGCGGAACGTCATCCAGGTGTACGTGATGCGGTTGCGCAACGCGCTCGGCGACGCCGCTGTGATTCGCACCACACCAAATGGGTACCGGATCGAACTTGCCCCTGATTCGCTTGATTTGCACCGGTTCCAGGAACTGACCGACCAGGGCCGGCGGGCAGCCGACGACGCCGCCACGTCCGCCGACCTGCTGCGCCGGGCGCTGTCGCTGTGGCGTGGGCCCGCGCTGGCCGACGTACGCTCACCGTCGCTGCACCGCACCGAGGTGCCACGACTGACCGAGTACCGGTTGCAGGCGCAACAGTGGCGCATCGACGCCGATCTCCACCTCGGCCGGCACCAGCAGCTGATCCCGGAGCTGACCAGCCTCACCCGGGAGTTCCCGCTGCGCGAGCAGTTCTGGGGCCAGCTCATCCTCGCCCTGTACCGGGCCGACCGGCTGGCCGAGGCGCTGCGCACCTACCAGGATCTCCGGCAGAGTCTGGCCGACGAGTTGGGCACCGATCCGAGCCAGCCGCTGCAACGCCTGCACCAGCGGGTACTGGCCAACGACCCGGCCCTCGACCTGGGCGCCCCGACGTCGGCCGGCTCAGCCCCGGCGGGCTCGGCGTCGGCGGGCTCGGCGTCGGCGGGCTCGGCGTCGGCGGGCTCGGCGTCGGCGGGCTCAGCCCCGGCCGGCACGCCACCGGCCCGGCCGTTCCAGCTTCCGGCCGACGCGTCCAGCTTCACCGGGCGCACCGCCGAGCTGGCGGCCCTCGACGCGCTGGTCACGACCGCCCCGGACCGGCCGCCGACCGTGGTCGTGTCCGCGATCGCGGGTGCGCCCGGCGTCGGCAAGACCGCCCTGGCCGTCCGCTGGGCCCACCGGGTCGCCGACCGGTTCCCGGACGGGCAGCTGTACGTCAACCTGCGCGGCCACGCCACCAGCCCGCCGCTGCGCCCGATCGACGCGCTGGCCCGGTTCCTCCGCGCGCTCGGGGTGGCCGCCGATCAGACCCCGGTGGAGGAGGACGAGGCGGCGGCGCTGTACCGGTCGACGCTCGCCGGCACCCGTACCCTCATCGTGCTGGACAACGCCGTCGACGCCGACCAGGTGCGCCCGCTGCTGCCGGCGAGCCCGACCTGCCTGACCGTGGTCACCAGCCGGGACCGGCTGACCGGGCTGGTCGCCCTGGACGGCGCGCACCGGGTCACCCTCGGTGTACTGCCGGAGGCCGACGCGGTCGACCTGCTGCGCCAGCTCATCAAGGCCGATCGGGCACACGCCGAGCCGGACGCCGTCGCGGAACTGGCGCGGCAGTGCGGGTACCTGCCGCTGGCGCTGCGGATCGCGGCCGCCAACCTGGCCGACCGCCCGTACGAGAGCATCGCCGGGTACACGGCCGGGCTGGCCGAGGGCCGGCTCGCGGCGCTGGCCGTGGACGGCGACGGGCAGGCCGCCGTACGCGCCGCGTTCGACCTGTCGTACGCCGCGCTGCCCGGGCCGGCGCGCCGCCTGTTCCGGCTGCTCGGGCTGGTACCCGGGCCGGACATCGCGATCCCGGCCGCCGCCGCGCTCGCCGGTACGTCGGTCGGCGAGGCGCGTACCCTGCTGGACCGGCTGGCCGGTGCGCACCTGCTCGAACCGCACTCCCCCGGCCGGTACGCCTGCCACGACCTGCTGCGGCTGTACGCGGTGGAGCGCGTGCACGGCGAGGACAGCGGGCCGGACCGGGCCGCGGCCGCCGGCCGGCTGTACGACCACTACCTGGCCGGCGCCGACGCGGCCGCGAAGGTCCTGTACCCGCAGATGCTGCGGCTGCCAGAAGACCAGACGACCGGCGAGATCACAGCGGAGATCACGGATTCCGACCAGGCGTCCGCCTGGCTCGACGCGGAACGGGCCAACCTGGTCGCGGTCGTCCGGCACACCGCCGAACACGGGCCGTGGCCGGTCGCGTGGCGCCTGTCCGACGCGCTGCGAATGTACTTCTATCTGCGCATGTACCCGATCGACTGGCTCGCGGTGGCGACCGCCGGGCTGGCCGCCGCCACCGCCGACGACGACCCGCGGGCGCAGGCCGCGGCACACCACAGCCTCGCGCTGCTCTACGGCCGGCAGAGCCGGTTCGACCAGGCGATCCGGCACTACGACCAGGCCATCGACCTGGCCCGCACGGCCGGCTGGCTGGACGGTGAGGCGACCGCGCACAACAACATCGGCATCGTGTACGCGAACACCGGTCGTCCCCGGCAGGCCGCCGACCACTACGCCCGCACGCTGGTCATCAAGCGGCGCGCCGACCACGCGAGCGGCGAGGCGGCGGCACTGGGCAACCTCGGCGCCCTCTCCGCCGAGCTGGGCCGGCTCCCGGAGGCGGTCGAGCACAGCAACCAGGCGCTGGCGCTGTACCGGAAGATCGGTAACCGGATCGGTGAGGCGCACGTCCACACTGGACTGGGCGTGATCGAGCACGCGCTCGGCCACCTCGACCAGGCCGCCGACACCCTTGAGCAGGCGATTTCGCTGCACCGCGAGGTCGGCAACCGGATCAACGAGGTCGAGGCCCGGTCCTACCTGACCGCCGTCCTGCGCGACGCGGGGCGGCTCGCCGAGGCCCGTACGCACGCCGATGCCGCGCTCACGCTGGTCCTCGACGTCGGTCACCGCCGGCTGGAAGGGAATGCCCGCAACGCCCTGGGCACCCTGGAAGCGGCCGAGGGCCGGTGCGCGGCAGCGGCCGACCTGCACCGGTACGCGATCGAGGTGGCGACCGCGACCACCGACCAGTACCTGCTCGTGGAGGCGCTGCTCGACCTGGCCAGGGCGGTGGGCGGCGACAAGGCCCTCGGGTACGCGCAGCGGGCGCTGTCGGTGGCCCGCCGGTCCGGGTACCGGATCCTCGAAGGCCACGCCCACATCGCGCTCGCGGCCGTCTCCCCCGACGCCCGTGCGGTAGCGCACGCCCGGCAGGCGCTCGACCTGCATCGCGACACGGGTCACCGGCTCGGGCAGGCGCGGGCACTGGTGGCTGTCGGCCGGTGTACGCCCGGCGACCGCGACCACTGGACCGAGGCACTGGAGATCTTCACGGCGTGCGGAGCCGTGCCCGAAATCCACGCTACCAGAAAGCTCCTGGCCAGCCTGTAGTCCTTGACAGGCATATGCCTGCTGCGGAATATTAGGCCGTGGCCGTAGACGCGTTCGCCGCACTCGCCGAGCCCACCCGGCGCCGGATCCTCGATGAGCTCCGACGGTCCGACAGCAGCGTGGGAGAGCTCGTCGACGCGCTCGGCGTGAGCCAGCCGACGATGTCCAAGCACCTGAAGGTGCTGCGCGAAGCCGGCTTCGTGACCAGCCGGACAGCGGCTCAGCAGCGCATCTACCGGATCGACACGCGCCCGTTGGCGGCGCTGGACGAGTGGCTTGCGCCCTACCGTCGCTTGTGGACAAAGCACCTCGACGCCCTCGAACGTCACCTCGACAAGGAGCAGTAATGGACAGATCCACCTTCCAGCCGAGCCCGCTGACCACTGTGGACTACGCCGTCGACGGCGACCGCTGGACGCTCGTCTTCGTCCGCGACCTGCGACACCCGCAGGAGTTGGTGTGGACGGCGCTGACCGAGCCGGCACAGCTGGCCGAGTGGGCGCCGTACACCACCGATCGCGACCTCGGCAGCCCCGGCGACGCCACCCTCACGATGATCGACGGCGAGGTGGCCCAGCCGATGGCCGCGTCGGTGCGGCGCGCCGAGCGGCCGACCCTGCTCGAGTACACCTGGGGCACCGACCTGCTGCGCTGGGAACTGGCCGCGACCGGCGCCGGCACCCGGCTGACCCTGCGGCACACCGTCGCCGACCGGGACTTCGTCCCCAAGGTCGCGGCCGGCTGGCACATCTGCCTGGACGTCGCCGAGCACCTGCTCGACGGGGAGCCGGTCGGCCCGATCCGCGGGTCGCAGGCGCGCGACCACGGCTGGGACGCCCTCAACGACGCGTACGCCGAGAAGCTAGGCCTCCCCAGCGCCTGAGTAGGGCTTCTCGCCGATGCGGTCGGCGGCTGGGCCTTGGGCGCCATCGCCGGGTCGGTCACGTACGCCCGCTGGAACACCGGTACCCGGATCGAATGCAGGTCGGCGCCGCGCGGGACGGTCCAGTCCTGGGTCAGGTAGCCGTGGCCGGTGATCCGGCAGTCAACCTGGTAGACGGGCGGCGGAGAAACCCACCGAGCCACCGGGATCCGGGTCGCGACGGCACACCCGACCGGCCGGATCGCGCCGTCGAAGTACCCGAGGTACTGGCCCCCGTGCGCGTCCAGCGCGTCACCGTCGGCGTCGACCGGCGTACTGATCGGCCCGTACCGCGGTGGCGGCCGGTCCGGCGACGCGGGCAGGCCGTCATCCCCGCCGTTGTCCCCGCCGAGCAGATCGGGCGCAAAGCTGTGACCGTCGCGTATCCCGGTCCCACCGGGTCCGGTCCGGCCTGCGCGGAACTGCTCACGAAGACCGCACCGGCGGCCAGGACGACGGCCGCGAGCACCGCGATCGACACGCGGTGAACGGGACGGTACACGAGTCACTCTCCCTTGTGGACGGTGTGGGCAGGAGCGGTCCGCAGCCGGTTGCGGTACCAGAGCATCGCCACGAATCCGGCGCCGATGATCGACCAGCCGACCGGCTTGGACAGCGCGAGGAACGTTCCGGTCGGCTCGGTGAGCGCGAGCGCCAGCAGCACCAGCGCGTGTACCACCAGGACGGTGCCGACCAGCGCGGTCATCACCATCGACAGCCGCCGGTGGGCCGGACTGCGCAACGCCAGCCGCAGCCGGGGATCGCGCCGGGCCAGCAACTGGATCACCACCCGGTGCAGCGGCCGGCCGATCACCACCGAGGCCAGGCAGACCACCCCGAGCGGTCCGGTCACCACCGCGTCGTGCAGCTTCAGGACCAGCGCGTTACCGCCGGACAGCACCATGACGAGCAGCGCCACGCCGAAGGTGAGCACCGCGACGACGCCGATCGGGTCGACCCTGCGCCGCACGGCGAACGTGGCGACGGTGACCACGACCGGTACGGCACCCGCGATCGCGAGGGCGGCGGCGTCGGTGCCCACCCGGGGCCGCAGCAGCGCGTACCCGAGCAGTGGCAGCACGGCGTTGAACAGCACGCTCGGCAGCAGCCGCCGGAGCCGGATCCTCGGCATCGCCGGCGTCATCGCCGGAACCTGCCGGTCCGGTGGGCCGGCTGACCGTTCCGGTACCGGAAAACCAGCAGGATCCCGGCGACGGCGAGCAGCACCGCGCCACCCACCAGGCTCAGCGTCCCGTGACCCCAGCCATGCACCAGTCCCAGGACGATCAGTGCCGCCCCGACGACGGCAAGGCGCGCGATCATGTTTCCTCCGTTCGTGATCGGCGGTTTCAGGCCGACGTCCAGAGTCCCGGCGCCGACCGGGCGCTGTCGTCGGCGCGGGGTTCGAAACCGGCGGGCCGCCCCGACCGCCGCGACGGGTGGACCGCGCTCCATCCCCCGGTTGACGCCGGCCCGCCCGGGATCTCCACCCCCGGTTCGATGACCCGCACCGGGTCGCCGGCCTACCGTTTCGGGCGTGTCCGACCGATCCCTGCCCGGTGGATGGGCCCGGCGGACGCTCCGCCCGGCCGGGTTGGCGGTATTCGTGGTCGTCCTGGCCGCGGGCGCCCGGACCGCGCCGCGACCGGCGCTGCACGGTGCCGGCCTGCTGGTTCTGCTCGCCCTCACCGGGGTACTGGTCGCCGGCGTGCTGCTGGCCGGCCAGGTTTTCTACCGTCGCCGGCCGCCGGTCGCGGTCCAACTGGCGCTGTACACCGTCCTGATCCTCAGCTCCGCGACGCTGGTCTGGCTCAAGCCGGACGGGCCGGGATTCCTCGGCGGCTTCATCGCCACCGGCGCGGCCGCCGCCCGGCTCCCCCGGCGCCCCGGCCTGGCGGTTGCCGCGCTCACCCTGCTGGCGCTGGCCGTCGCCGGTACCGCCGGCCCGCACCACGCCGTGGTGCCGGTCGTGGTCAGCGAGTTCGGCGCGATCGCGTTCTACCGGGTCGGCAGCTACGCGCGCCGGCTGAACAACCGCACCCGGCAGGCCGAGGAGCTGCTGGCCGAACTGGAGCAGACCCGGGCGGCGCAGGTACGGGCGGCGACCCTGGCCGAGCGGCAACGCCTGGCCCGGGAGATGCACGACGTACTGGCGCACTCGCTGTCCGGGCTGCTGATCCACCTCGAAGGCGCCCGGCTGATGGCCGTCCGGGACGGGGTACCGGCGCGGCTCGTCGACACCATCGAGCGCGCGCACCACCTCGCCGACGCCGGGCTGGGCGAGGCCCGGCTGACGCTGTACCGGGTGGCCCAGGAGGCGTTGACGAACATCCGCCGGCACGCGTACCCGGACCGGGTGGAGGTGCGGCTGTGGTACGGGTCGGGCGGTACCCGGCTCACGGTGGAGGACTTCGGCCGCACGGTCGGCGCACCCGACCCGGACGACCACGGGTACGGCGTGAGCGGCATGCGCGAGCGCGCCGAACTGCTCGGCGGAACCCTGGCGGCGGCGCCGACCGGTACCGGCTTCCGGGTGGCGCTGTGGGTGCCGGCATGAACGAGCAAGCGCAGATCCGGGTCCTGGTCGCCGACGATCAGCGGGTCGTCCGGGACGGGCTGGCGATGCTGCTCGACCTGCTCCCCGGGGTGGAGGTCGTCGGCGCCGCGGCCGATGGCGAGCAGGCGGTCGCGATGGCGCTCCGGCTGCGCCCCGAGGTGGTCCTGATGGACCTCAGGATGCCCGGTGTGACGGTATCGAGGCGACCCGCCGGCTCCGCGAGGCCGCGCCGGACATCCAGGTCGTCGCGCTGACCACGTACGTCGACGACCGATCGGTGCTGGACGCGCTGCGCGCCGGCGCCCGCGGGTACCTGACCAAGAACGCCGGCGCGGCGGACGTCGAACGGGCGCTCCGGCAGGTCACCGGCGGGCAGGCGGTGATCGATCCGGCGGTACAGCACCACTTGGTGGAGACCATCGCCGCCGGGCCGCCCGCCGGGCCGGCACCCGCGCCCCGGTTTCCGGACGGGCTGACGCCGCGGGAGGCGGAGGTGCTGGCGCTGGTCGCCGAGGGGCTGTCCAACACCGAGATCGCGGCCCGGCTGTACCTGAGCGAGGCGACCGTGAAGAGCCACGTCAACCACCTGCTCGCGAAGATCGGCGCGCGGGACCGGGCCCAGGCGGTGACGTACGCGTACCGCCGGGGCCTGACGGGTGGCTCGGGATCGGGTGGCTCGGGATCGGGTGGCTCGGGATCGGGTGGCGATGAATACAGCGAGACCGGGAATTGAGTCTGGTCGACTCAAGTTTTACCGGGTGCCGGTCCGGGTGCGGCCGGTACATGTAGGAGCTTGAGGAGAACCAATGAGTACTTTGTCGCTGTGGACCCGGCGTGACCCGTTCGCGGAGTTCGATGCTCTTGTGCGCAGTGCCTTCCGCCCGACCAGGCTGGTTCCGGCCGGTTTCGTGCCGGCCAGCGAGATCAGCCGGGACGGCGGCGACGCCCTGATCCGCGTCGAACTGCCGGGCCTGGACGCGGCCAAGGACGTGACGGTCGAGATCGACCGCGGTCGGCTGGTGGTGCGCGGTGAGCGCCGCGACGAGCGTACCGAGGAGCAGGACGGCCGGAGCCTTCGCGAGGTGCGCTACGGCTCGTTCCACCGGTCGTTCGGCCTGCCGGCGCACGTGACGTCCGACGCGGTGAGCGCCTCGTACGACGCGGGTGTGCTGACGGTACGGGTGGCCGGCGCGTACGCGGGCACCGAGGCGCGGCGGATCGCCGTCAGCTCCAGCGCCACCGAAGAGACCGCCACCGAGACCGAGCAGTCCAACGCCTAGGTAGCGGCATGGCGAAGGGCCCCTTCCCGACCCGGGAGGGGGCCCTTCGCAGGGATCGGCACAACTTCCCGGAAACAGTGGCCTCCGGAGTACGTTGAGGCCACTGTTTCCGGGAAGTTGTGCCGATCCCTGCCGATCCCTGCCGATCCCTGCCGATCCCTGCCGATCAGAGAGGAGCACGTCGAGCATGGCCGGACTGCACATCGGACTCGTGGGCGCCGGCCGTATCGGCGCCATGCACGCGCGCAACCTCAGCGGCCTGGCCGGCGTCGACCGGCTCACCATCACCGACACGAACCTCGCCCAGGCCAAGAACGTGGCCGACGAGGTCGGCGCCGGTCTGGCGGACGACGTGCCGGCGCTGCTCGGCGGTATCGACGGGTTGGTCATCGCCGCGCCCACGGCGGCCCACCCCGAACTGATCGCCGCGGGCATCGACGCCGGGCTCCCGGTCTTCTGCGAGAAGCCGGTCGGGCCCGATGTGCCGACCTCGCTCCCGGTGCTCGACCACGTCGCCGCGCGCGGCGGTACCGTCCAGATCGGTCACCAGCGCCGCTTCGACGTCGGGTACCTGGCCGCCAGGCGCGCCTACCAGGCCGGCGAACTGGGCTGGATCCACAGCATCCGCGCGGTCACCTGCGACCAGACGCCGCCGCCGGTCGCGTTCATCGCCATCTCGGGCGGGCTGTTCCGCGATTGCAGCGTGCACGACTTCGACGTGATCCGCTGGCTCACCGGACGGGAGATCGTCGAAGTCTGGGCCCGGGGCAGCAACAACGGCGACCCGGAGATCGGCAGGGTCGGTGACGTCGACACCGCGCTCGCGGTCTGCACGCTCGACGACGGTACCCTCGCCACGGTCACCGCGTCCCGGTACAACGGCGGCGGCCACGATGTCCGGCTGGAGATCCAGGGCTCGGCCGGCACCATCGCCGTCGGCCTGGACAGCCACAGCGCCCTGCGGTCGGCCGAACCCGGTGTCGACTTCCCGTCCGGGCCGCCGCACACCACGTTCGCCGAGCGGTTCGCCCGGGCGTACCGCGACCAGATGGCCGCCTTCCTCGAACTGGTCCGGGGCGAGCGGCCGAACCCGTGCACCCCCGAGGAGGCGGTCGCCGCCTCGGTCGTGGCCGACGCGGCACAGGCTTCCCTCGCATCCGGCCAGCCGGAACGCGTCCCGGTACGGTAGGAAGCCCCATTTTGTGGGTACCACCACCTCGCCGGGGTACAGCGGAGGTGGCGACATGGGTCTCAGTTCACCCGGCCGGGTCGTGAGCATGGAGTCGGACCGGGTCGGGATCGTCGATGTGGAAGGCGCGCGGATGCGGGTACGGCTCGGGCTGCTGACCTCGGCCGGCACCCGGGTCGGGGTCGGCGACTGGCTGCTCGTACAACTCGGCCTCGCGGTCGCCGCGCTGGATGCCGCCGAGGCGAGCGAGCTGACCGAGCTGATCGCGGCCAGCCGCACGGTCACCGGTCATCCGGCCGCCCACCGACCGGCTCTCGCCGCCTAGCCGCTGCCGACCGTGGTGGCGCTTCGGATCGACGACGTCTTCGCCGCGCACCTCCACGGGTGACCCCGCCGGGTTCGCCCGGATGGAAACCTTTATTGACTCTTCTCAATGGCGTAACGAGTCTGGCTTTTGCCGCGGCACGTCATTTGAAAAGTCATTCCGCAAGCGTTTCGAGCCGCCCCGTTACTGGCGGCAGGCCTTCCCTGCGCCCAGGGCTCGCAGCCACGCGGTCCAACGGAGGAGGCACCGGTGAAAAGGTACAAGCTGGCGACGGCGGCAGTAACGGTCGTCGCCACGGGACTGATCCCCGCCATCGCGATCGCGGCGCACGCGGACACCACGCCAGGCGCCGCTACCGCCATACCGGCCGCCCTATCGGCAGCTATGCCGGCCGCCGTGCCACCGAGCTGTCCTGACCTGGCCCCGATCCGGCAGGCCGCCGACCACTGGATCTCCGGGCACAAGAGCCCGGCCGACTCCACGTGGTTCAACGCGTTGTTCATCAAGGGCGACATCGAGGCGTACAAGATGAGCGGCGACGCCAAGTACCTCACGTTCGCCACCGACTGGGCCAACCACAACAAGTGGAAGCTGCCCACCAAGGCGCCCAACTACGACGGTCCCGAGGCCAGCCAGGAGTACCTCGACCTGTACGAGTTGGACCCGGCCCACCCGGCCAAGGACATCGCCGACGCGCAGGCGTACGTCACGAAGCAGACCAAGCGGGTACAGGGCGGCAAAACCAGCGACTTCTCGTACGTGGACGCGGTCCGGCTCGGCGCGATGTCGGCGTTCGCCCGGCATGCCCGGCCACACCCAGGCCAACCTCGACGCGATGGCGAAGATGTTCGCGTACTCGGAGAGCCACATCTACGACAAGAAGGCGTCGCTGTGGTGGCGGGACAAGCGCTGGGTCGGCACCACGCAGCACTGGTCGCGGGGTAACGGCTGGATCGTGATCGCGCTGACCGACACGGTGGCCGCGCTCCCCGCCGGCGACCCCAACCGGGCGCACTACATCAGCCTGTTGCAGGCCATGTTCGCCAAGCTCAAGGCCACCCAGCAGGCCGGCGGGTACTGGACGGCAGACGTCGACCACCCGTCCGCGTACCCGGCGCCCGGAGTCCAGCGGTACCTCGTTCTACACCTACGGCCTGGCGCGCGCCATCCAGCTGGGTTACCTGGACAGCGCGACCTACCTGCCGGTGGTGCAGAAGGCGTGGGGCTGGCTGCGCAACACGGCGCTGCGCTCCAACGGCGTCGTGGGCTACGTGCAGGGCCCGTCGTCGCACCCGTCCCAGTACCAGCCGATCAGCCCGACGGCGACCAGCAACTACGGCGTCGGCGCCTTCCTGATGGCCGGCGTCGAGGCCGCGAAGTTCACGCCCGGCTGCTGAAAGACGGCTGCTGACGACGGCTGCTGAAAGCGCCGACGAGGGCCGGGGCGCGCACCCCGGCCCTCGTCGGTGTCTGTGCCGGTCGTCCGCCTAACGCATGTTTCCGGCTGCCCGGCGGTCCTCGGTCAGCCGGATCACCGTGCCGGGCTGGTGCAGCACGGCACCGAGTGAGCCGGGCCGGCCGTCGTGGCCGCCGCGCAGCACATCGAGCAGCCGCTCGTGGGTCAGCGACTTGCCGAAGAGCGAGCCGCACCCGGCGGTGCAGCCGAGCTCCCACAGCGCGATCCGCTGCGCCTCGCTCTCCACGCCGTCGGCGGTGACCTGGAGGTCGAGGTTGCGTCCGAGGTCGAGGACGGACCGGGTGATCGCGGTCGCCTCGGGATCGGTCAGCCGGCCGACCAGCGCCCGCGAGATGGTGATCTCGTGGATCGGCGCGTGGGCCAGCGACCCCAGCGGCGAGGAAGTGGCGCCGAACTCGTCGAGCGCGAGCCGCACCCCCAGGTCGACGAGGCGGCGCAGCGCCGTGCGCACGATCGCGAGACTGCTGTGTACGAGCGTCTCGGTCAGCTCGATCGTGAGCCCACCGAGCGGGGTCGCGGTGCTCGCCATCCGGTCGGCCACCGCGTCCACGAAGCCCGGGTCGAGCAGGCTGCGCGCCGGGACGTGCACTGCCACGGGCAGGTCGAACCCGGCGGCCCGCCACGCCGCCGCGGCGTGCAGCACCTGGCCGAGCAGGTGGTTGGTGTACGCGGGCCCGGCCCCGGTCTGCTCGACCGGCTCCTGGCGTAGCCCGCCCATGTGCCGGAACCGCTGCCAGCTGGTCACCGCCCGGGCGCCGACGATCTGCGCCGTGCCGAGGTCGACGACCGGCTGGTAGGTCAGCCGGGTGTCGCCCGCCCGGCCGGCCGTCGCCACGTCATCTCCGGTCGCCTGCGTCGGCACGGTGTGCCGCTCCGGCTGGTACACGACAATGGTCCGGCATTGCCGCTTCGCCTGGTACATCGCGAGGTCGGCGCGGCGCAGCAACTCGGGCAGGCCGCCGACGACCGGACCGCCGGCCAGCCCGACCGCCGCCTCCACGGTCACCGGGATTCCGTGCACGTCGATGGGCTCGACCAGCGCCTCCAGCAGCGCCTCGGCGCGCCGCAGGCCGTGCGCGGGGGCCGTCAGCCCGGTGAGGACCACGGCGAACTCGTCGCCGCCGAGCCGGGCCACCAGGTCGGTGGGCTCGACGGCGGCCGCCAACCGGCGTGCCACGCCGACCAGCAGCAGGTCGCCGGCGGTGTGCCCGAGGGTGTCGTTGACCTGCTTGAAGTGGTTGAGGTCGATGAGGACCACGGCGTGCAGGCCGGACCGGCCGGCCAGCAGCGCACCGTACTCCTCCAGCGCCCGCCGGTTGCCCAGGCCGGTGAGGGCGTCGTGGGTGGCGTCGTGGTCGCGGGCGCCGGCGACGCGCACCGCGCTCTGGTACACGGCGGCGTTGGCGAGGGCGATGCTGACCGCCGCGGCGAACGTGCGGAGCGTGTCCTGCTCGGCCTCGTTCAGCGGCGTCGGCGCCTTGAACCGCAGCCGGAGGAGCCCGGTCGGCTGGCCGTCTCCGGTGCCGAGCGGGACCGAGGTCATGTCGGCGTCGGCCACCGGCGGCGCGTCGAGCGCCGGCCCGTCGTACACGACGGTGTCGGCACTGACCCGCACCAACCTGCGGCTGTCGGCGGTGCCGGCGCCGCCCATGGTTTCGATCTCGGCCTCGGCCGCGGACAGCAGCCGGATCGCGGCGAGCGCGGCGTGCTGCGCCACGACGGCCGGGTCGGTGCCGGCCAGCGCGGCGGTCGCCAGCGCGAGCTCGTGCCCGGCCCGCTGCTCGGCGCGGACCTTCAGCCGCTGCGAGCTGGCCAGGTGAACGGTGACGACGGCGAGCGGCAACGCCAGGACGAGGTCGACCCGGTAGTCGAGCACGGCGACCGCAGCGCCCGCGAGCAGCAGATTGGCCACCCGCATGGCGGTGCGGATGTCGGCCTCGCGGCTGACGACCGCACGCCACGGTAGGCCGGCGGCGAGAGCGATGACGGTCGGGGTGAGAATCTCGTCCACGACGGCGTACGCGATCGCGGCGATGACCAGCGCGGTGAACTGCCTGGCCCAACCGGCCGGCGACCCAGCCAGCGCCGCGATGCCCGGGGAAAGGCCGAGCGCCACCACGGCGACGTAGGCCGTCGTCACGCCGATCGTGTGGGCGGCGGTGTTGAAGACGATCTTTTCAAGGGTGAAGCGGCTGGTGACGAGCTGTGTGATCAGGACGCCGACGGTGACGCACACGATCGCCCAGGGGGCGGGCAGCAGCGCGAGGGCGAGCAACAGTGCAGCGGATGAGCAGGCAAACGCCGACGGCTCACCTCGAATGCGTAGGCGCACCGAGCACACCATCGCGACCGCGATGAGACCCGTCACCGCGACCACGTGGAGCCACGACGGCGGCACGGAAATTCGGGAAACGGCCCAGGTCAGGCATGCCAATCCACCGGCGGCCACGAACGTGACGAACAGCTTGAGCCGCACGCCCGCCTTGCCGTCGACGGCCATCAACGTGCCCTTTCCCCAGGGGACCCGCTACGTATCGTCACGGAGCCGCTACGCGTGTGCTAGCGCTCCCGACTGTACAGAATCTTGCCGGGCCATCGGGGAGAAGAAAATAGCGTCAACCGTCGATTGCGGCGTACGCGAACTTTGCACAATTGCGCGGGCTGCGCATCAGCCCCAGAGCCACTCGAGCGGTACCACCGCGGTCTCCTTCCGAAAGTAGTGCCGAGTTCTCTCATGTGAACTCGTGTAAGACTGACGGAAGGCTATGCGGACTGCCGTTGCTTTGGGATAGTTACTGTGTGCTCTTGTCTTATGAGCGTCTAGTAACATTAGTCATTAATAGTCCGATTCTGGGGTGAGCTTCGCCGACCGTACAACGAGGGCGCGCGGCACCCGGTTACGGACGAATCTCGATCTGCCGATGCCCGGCGTTCCGGGGTGTTTCCCCAGGTGCCGGGCATCGAGCGGGCGGTTGCTCAGGCGCGTCTAGCGCCAGTTGACGTACAGCCAGTAGGAGTTGACGCTCGCCGGGTAGCAGAACCAGTCGGACCAGTGGCCGACCTCCTGCCCGTAGGCGCCGATGTCCTCGCAGTACGCCTTCGAGCCGTAGACGCCGTACAGACCCCACGCGTTCGGCGTGATCGGGCCGCCGGCCGCGGCGCCGACGTGGGACACGCCCGCGCTCGACGGGCCGGCGTTGGCCGCCGCCGGAGCGACGACGAGCACCAGCGAAGTCACCGCCACGGCCGCCAGCGCCAGTCGTCGAGCGTGAACGCGTCCCGTCCTTGACCGGATCACCATTCGCTTCTCCTCTCCCCGGACCGGTTCAGTGCACGGGGGTGGAGACGCGCCATCGGTCGCCGGCCCGACCCGAGACGTACACCATCGAGACATACACCATCGAGACATAGACAAGCGACACTCCCCCGTGTAGCCGCGACGTTACACCGGCCGGATCGATCCGTGGGGGTACGCGCTATCCGGTCGCGAGCTTGGCCGCCAGCTCCCGGACCACCGCGACGAACACGTCGATGTCGCCCTCAGTGGTCTGCCAGTTGACGATCGCCGGGCGCAGCGCGACCCGGCCGGCGTACACGGTCGTGCCGGCGAAGACCCGGCCGTCGTCGAGCAGCGCCTCGCCGAGCCGGCGGTTGAACCCGTCCAGTTCGTCGGCCGGCACTCCCGCCGGCCGGGCCCGGAAGCACACGATGCACAGCGGTACGTCCGCCAGCCGCTCCAGGTCCGGTGCCGCGTCCACCAGACCGGCCAGGTGCTGGGCCAGGTCGAGGTGCCGCTCCACCATCGCCCGGTGCCCGGCCCGCCCGTACGCGGCGAGCGCGGCCCAGATCGGCAGCGACCGGGCCCGGCGCGACGATTCCGGCCCGAGCAGCGCGTACCCGCCCCGAGGATCGTCCGGCCCGGGCAGGTACGCGGCGCCCGGCATGCCGAACGCGCTGCCCAGCCGGGCCGGCTCGCGCAGCAGGGCGAAGCCACTCTCGTACGGCACGTTGAGCCACTTGTGCGCGTCGCCACCGATCGAGTCGGCCCGCTCGATGCCCGCGACGAGATGCGCGGTGCGTCCGGACAGCGCGGCGAACACCCCGAACGCGCCGTCGACGTGCAGCCAGGCGCCGTGCCGCGCGGCGATGTCGGCCAGCGCGTCGATCGGGTCGAAGTCGCCGGCGTTCACCTCGCCGGCGTTGGCGATCACCACGGCCGGCGCGCCCAGATCGGCCAGCCGTCGGTCGAGCGCGTCGAGGTCGACCCGGCCGACCGGATCGCGCGCGAACACCTCGACGGTGTCCCGGCCGTGGCCGAGCATCTGCAACGCCTTGCGGGCGCTCGGATGCACGTACCCGCTGGACAGCACCGGCATCCGCGGAAGCCCGGCCAGTCCCTGTGCGGTGACGTCGACGCCGTGCCGCTCCCCCCACCAGGCCGTGGCGCAGGCGAGCGCGGTGAAGTTGGCGAACGTCGCGCTGGCCACCAGCGCGCCACCCCACCCGGCCGGCAGCCCGAACAGCTCGCGCAGCCAGGTCAGGGCGAGCGTCTCCACCTCGGTGGCGAGCGCCGAGGAGGACCGGAATCCGGCGTTCTGGTCGAGCATCGACGCGGTCCAGTCGGCGGCCAGCGCCGCGGGCGTGGCCCCACCGATGACGAAGTGGTAGAACCGCGGGCCGGCGGACGCGGTGGCCGTGGCGGTACCCACCCGCAGCAGCCGCTCGATCACGGTCGCCGAGCCCTCGCCCTCCTCCGGCAGTGTCCGGTCGGGGCCGGCCAGGTCGGCGAGCAGCGGGGTGGCGGCCGGATCGAACACCGGCCGGTCGTGAAGCGAGGCCAGGTACGGCCCGGCCGCCTCGTAGACCTGCCGCAGCACGGCGTCGGTGGCGTCGCGGTCGAGCAGCGGGTCGCTCACGGGTATCGCCTCCCAGCGGCCCGCCGGGTGCGGGCCTGCTGACAGTCACGATGCCACCGGCGGTGGGGGAACCGGACAGCCAATTGCCGACAACTGGCCCAGGATAATCGGCACAACTTCCCCGAAACAGTGGCCAAAACAGGGGTCTGAGGCCACTGTTTCCGGGAAGTTGTGCCGATCTTGGCGCGTGTCGATCCTGCTACCGGCCGACGGCGGCCTTGGCCAACGCGGTGAAGAAGCGCTCCGTCTCCGATCCGAACGGGTTGTCCTGCACCATGTACGTCCACGTCGCGGTCGGCCGGACCAGCCCGGCGTCGGCCAGCTCCCAGTCCGGCCCGGTGATCTCCGCCTCCTCGAACGTAGTCACGGTCTTGTCGTCCACTTCGGACAGCAGCTGGGCGAAGGCCGGCACCGCGGCGCGGTGGAACTCGTCGAGCGGATCGAGGCGGGCCAGCGCGCGCAGGTGCACGCCCTCCCGGATCTCGGCGAGGAACGCCAGGTGGTCGGCCCAGCGCCGGTCGACGTGGAACAGCGCGATGCTGCGGGCGGCGCGGGCCACCGTCTCCTCGCCGACCGCTTCCTGTACCTCGGCGAGCTTGTCCGGGATGCGTTCCTCCAGCAGCTTGACCGGCGCGTCGGTGGTGAGCAGCTCCTCGCGCCGGGCGATGAGCACCTGCCGCTGCTGTTCGACGACGTAGTTGTACCGCCAGGTGTTGCGGTGGATCTCGAAGCTGATCCCCTCGGCGACCCGCTGGGCGTGCTCGATGGCCCGGTTGACGGCGGTGTCCCGGATCCGCCCATCCACCTCCACCCCGCGCAGGTGCGGTAGCGCGTCCTTGCCGTGCCGGGTGACCAGGTGGTCCTCGATGCTCACGAAGAAGACCGAGCCACCGACGTCGCCCTGCCGGCCGGCGCGCCCGCGCAACTGGTCGTCGACGCGCCGGCTGTCGTGCCGGCCGCTGCCGATCACGTACAGGCCGTCCCCCGCCACCACCGCGTCGCGCTCGGCCTGGTCGTGCCCGCCGAGCCGGATGTCGATGCCTCGCCCGGCCATCTGGGTCGACACGGTGACCGCGCCGGGCCGGCCGGCCTCGGCGATGATCGCCGCCTCCTCGGCGTCGTTCTTCGCGTTGAGGACGACGCACTCGACGCCGGCCTCCTTCAGCTGGCCGGCGAGGCGCTCGGACTCCGCGATGTCGAGCGTGCCGACCAGCACCGGCCGCCCGGCCTCGTGCGCGCCGACCACCTCGTCGAGCAGCGCGGTCTCCTTCTCCTCCAGGCTCGCGTACACCCGGTCCGGCTCGTCCACCCGCACCACCGGGGTGTTCGGCGGGATCACCGCGACCTCAAGGTCGTAGAACTCCCGCAGCTGGTCGCCGACCAGGGCCGCGGTCGCCGTCATGCCGCACCGGGTCGGGTACAACCGGATCAGCGCCTGCACCGTGATCGTGCCCAGCACCTCGCCCTCGGCCGTGGTGGCCAGCCCCTCCTTGGCCTCGACCGCCGCCTGCAACCCGTCCGGGTACCGCCGCCGCTGCGCCACCCGGCCACGGAACTCGTCGACCAGATCGACCTTCCCGCCCCGCACGATGTACTCGACGTCGCGGCGCAGCAGCGTCTCGGCGTACAGGGCGACGTTGACGGCGGTCAGCCACTCCAGGTGCTCCGGCGCGTACAGGTCGATCCCGCCGAGCGCCGCCTCCACCACCAGCGCGCCGTCATGGGTCAGCTCGACGCTGCGGCTGTCGCCGGCGACCTCGTAGTGCTCGTCGCGGTGCAGCTTGCGCACCACGCCGGCCGCGACCCGCAGCGGGTCGGCGTCGCCGCTCACCGCACCGGCCAGCACCAGCGGCACCCGGGCCTCGTCGATCAGGATCGAGTCGGCCTCGTCCACGAGCACCGTGCCGAGCCCGCGCTGCACCGCGTCGGCCGGATCGAGGACCAGCCGGTCGCGCAGGTAGTCGTACCCGGCCTCGCTGACCGACGCGTACGTGACGTCGCACGCGTAGGCCGCCCGGCGCTCGGCCGGCGTCAGCGTCTCGCCGATCCAGCCCACGGTCAGGCCCAGCCGCTCGTACACCGGGCGCATCCACTCGGCGTCGCGGCGCGCCAGGTAGTCGTTGACGGTCAGCACGTGCACCGGTTCGCCGCTCAACGCGTACCCGAAAGCGGCGATCGCACCGGCGAGCGTCTTGCCCTCGCCGGTGGCCATCTCCACCACGTCGCCGGACAGCATCGCCATCGCCGCGACCAGCTGCACGTCGAACGGACGCTCGTCGAGCCCCCGGGCGGCCGCCTCCCGGGCCAGCGCGCAGGCGGCGACCATCGGCCGCGTCTCGTCCTTCTTCCGGCCCGAACCCTCCGAGTTGGCGGTGCGCAGCGCCTGCGCCTGCGCGATCAGCTCCTCGTCGGTCAGCTCCGCGACCCGCTCCCCCTCGGTGGTCACCTCAGGGAGCAGTGCCCGCATCGACCGGATGTCCACCGTCGTGCCGGGCCGCTCCAGGAAGCGCTCCAACCGGGCCTTCAGCCGTTTCCGCATGCAGCAACGGTACGTAGTCCGAGCCAGCCGTGGCGTCCGGGGCCGGGATATGGACACTTACCAGCGGTCAGAGGGATGCCGGCCCCGCGGTTTCGAGCGGGCGGAGCTCGTCGGCGTAGCTCACCGACTCCCGGCGCATCACGCCATCGACGTCGATCACGTACTGCCCGAGCCGCCACAGCGGCGGCGAGTAGGCGTGGATGGACACGCTCCGCCCGGCCTGTCCGGTCAGCCGGTGGATGTGCTCGGGGCCGAAGGCGAAGGACCGGCCCGCGGGGACCTCCACCGCCACGTGGTTACCCCCAATCCGCGGATTGTGCTCGACCAGGACGCCTCGCACCACCCGTACCGCGCCGGACGAGATGTCGTGGTCGTGCCAGCCGGTGTCGTTCTGCGCGGTCCAGCACAGCAACCAGACGTCGACGTGGCCGTCGCGGTGGAGCGACTCGTACCGCCGCTCGGTGTCGGAGAAGGCGACCAGGTCCTGCCACAGTTCAGGGCGACGCGCCAGGTCGTCGACCAGCCGGTGAAGCTCGTGCTTGTCCAGGACTCGGGGAGGTAGGTCAGCCCAGGGCATCATGATCCTCCGTACCAAAAAGGCTTACTTAACCGGTTCACTGAACCGGTTCACTGAACTGCTTCAGTTAACCGCTTCACCTCAAGCCCGGTCAATGGGGCGCCCGGTCAATGGACAGGTCCGGCGCAAGTTTGCCGCCACTTGTACATTTGGTCGGTGCCCAGACCCCGCAAGCGCGTGACGATCCGCGAAGTGGCGGAGGCGACCGGGCTGTCCCAGGCCGCGGTCTCCTATGCGCTGCGGGGCATGCAGGTCTCCGAGGAGACCCGGGAACGGGTCCGGCAGGCCGCCGCCGACCTCGGGTTCGAGGTGCATCCGATCGCCCGCGCGCTCGCCAGCGGCCGCACCGGCATGGTGGGCGTGCTCTGCGGCTCGCTGGAGGACCTCTGGCTGCAACGCGTCGCGGTGGCGATCGGCAGCTCGCTGCTCGCCCGCGACCAGTACGCGCTGATCCTCGACGCGGGCGGCGACCCGGCCCGCGAGCTGAAGCTCGCCCGGCAGCTGCACGACCAGCGGGTGGACGGCCTGATCATTTCGCCGCTCGATCCGTCCGCGAGCCTGTGGCACGAGCTGGCCGGGAAGATGCCGATCGTCACCATCGGCGACTCGCTGGGCGGCGCGGCCACCGCCGGGGAGGTGCTGTTCGACAACCGGGCCGGCGTCACCCTGGCGCTCGAACACCTGGCGTCGCTTGGCCACCGGCGGATCGCGGTCCTCACCCCGACCCAGCCGAGCACCCCGGACCGGCCGGCCGACGTGCACGTCAGCGCCGAGGCCGAGCGCCTCGGGCTGGATGTCGAGATCGTCGCCTCCCAGCACGCCCTGCCGGCCGCCACCGAGGCCGCCCATACGGTACTGGCGAAGCCCGACCGGCCGACCGCGCTGTTCTGCTTTTCCGACTCGATCGCCTACGGGGCGTACGCCGCGGCCCGCACGCTCGACCTCGCCATCCCGGGCGACCTGTCGGTCATGGGCTACGACGGGCACCCGGTGTCCGGGCTGCTGTCCCCCGCACTGACCACCGTGGACTGGGACACCGACGCGATCGTCCGTGCCGCCGCGCGGCTGGTCAGCGAGGCGATCGAGGGCAAGCCACGCCGGCGGCGCACCGTGCAGCGCCCCGCGTTCCGCCCCGGCGCCTCCACCAGCCGCGCATAGTCGGCACAACTTCCCGGAAGTAGTGGCCTCAGCGGGTACCGGAGGCCACTACTTCCGGGAAATTGTGCCGGTCACGGGACCACCGTGACCGGCCAGCGGCCGGCCTTGACCAGCCGGATCGCGATCGAGCCGGCGAAACGGTGACCGGCCTGTGTGGACGCGCCCACGATGACGCCGTCGGCGCGCACCTCGTTGGCCACCCGCACCAGTTCGCTGTACGGGTCGCCGCACTCGGCCCGGAACGTGTACGGGATGTCGAAGGTCGCGGCGCGCTCCTCGATCTGCCGGCGCAGGTCCTCGACGATCTCGTCGCTGGTCTGCCGGACGAGCGCGGCGGCGCCCGGAGCCAGGTCGATCAGGCCACCGGGGCGGACAACGTAGACCACCACCAGGTGGGAGCCCTGCCGGCGGGCCAGACCGGCCGCGTACGAGCCGGCCCGCATCGACGTGGTGGAGCCGTCGACGCCGACGACGAGGATCTTCGGGCCGTCGGTGCCGAGCTCGAACTGGCCGCCCGAGGACTCAGGGATGCTCACGGCCGCCAGTATGGCGCGCGCCGAACCCCGACACCGCTCTCAGCCCACCGGGAGACCCTCCGACCGGAACAGCCGACCGTCCTCGGTGACCACCGCCGACTCGTACCCGTCCAGCCCGGCCAGCCAGTCCAGCCCGGCGGTGCCCATCGCGAGCGCCGCGGTCGCGTACGCGTCGGCGGTACCCAGGTCGGATCCGACCACGGTCACCGACCGGAGCACGGTCGCCGGTGCTCCGGAACGCGGATCGATCACGTGGGTACCCCGCTCGTACGTGCCCGAGGTGGCGATCGCGAGGTCGGTACCGGCGAGCACCCAGCACACCGCGGTCGCCTCCCACGGGTGGCGGATGCCGATCCGCCACGGCTGGCCGGGCTCGGGGTGGCCGCGTACCCGGATGTCGCCGCCGGCGTTGACGCAGTGGTCGGTCAGGCCCGCGCCGACCAGCCGGTCGGAGGCGACCTGGACGGCCCAGCCCTTCACGTACCCGGACGGGTCGAGCCGCCCGGTCGCGTACGCGTCGAAGTACCCGTCGGTCTCCCGCCAGAGCCACGCGCAGCGGTCGAGTACCCACCGGACGTCGGCCGCGCAGTCCTCGACCCGCAGCTCTCCCCGGTCGAGCCGGCACACCTGGCTGGCCGGCCGGTACGTGCTGAACCGCTCGTCGACCAGGCGCAGCCAGCCGAAGACCTCGTCAGCGAGCAGCGACAGTTTCGGGTACGGGAGGTCGCCGGCCAGTTCCAGGCTGATCGCGGTACCCATGACCTGCTCCACCCGGCGTAAGCCGGACATCGCCGGTCACCCCCGCTTCGCCGCGTCCAGGGCCGCCTGCAACGAGGTCCGGTACCCCTGGCTGGTGTAGGTGGCGCCGGAGACCGCGTGGATGTTGGCCGACTGCACCTTGAGCGCCTCCTGGCGCATCGCCGGCACGGCGGTCCGGTCGATGTCGAGCGACCGTGCCTCGACCTTCGGTAGCTGGACGGCGGTGACGTCGGTCATCCGGCCGCCGGTGACGGTGATCCGCACCTGCACCGACCCGTACGGCGTCTGCGCCACGGTTCCGGTGAATGTGCCCTGGTGCAGCCCGGTACCGCCGGCCGGGGCCGGTGGAGCGCTCCGGCCGGACCGGGACGCGGTGCCCGGCGCGGTCGGCTTGGCGGTCGGCTGGCCGTTGGGCTGGCCGTTGGACCCCGCGGTCCCACCCCCGGCGCCGCCCGCGGCCGGCGCGCCGCTCGAATCCAGCGGTCCGGCCGCCGTGTTGTCCGCCTGCGCGTTGGGCAGCCCGGCCTTGAGGCCGACCAGGGCCGCGGTGCCGACGGCGGTACCGATGATGGCGACTATCGCGCGCCGCATCGCGACCTCCAGGGGCTAGAACTCGAACGCATCAAGGTGGATCTGTCGCTGCGGTACCCGCATCCGGCGCAACAGCGACCGGGACGCCTCGATCAGGCCGGCCGGGCCGCACAGGTACACGTCCCGCTGCCGGACGTCAGGGACCAGCTCGCGCAGCCCGGCCGGGGTGAACAGGTGCCGCGGCCCGGGATCGTCGCGGCGGCCGACGACGTACCACAGCTTGGCTTCCCGGGCCTGCGCCAGCCACTCCAGCTCGCGCCGGAACGCGACGTTGGTGTCGTTGCTGGTGCGGTAGATCAGGGTGCTGCCGACGGGCAGTTCCTCCAGTAGCGCCCGGATCGGCGCGATCCCGCTGCCACCGGCGATCAGCAGGGCGCTCGGCCGGATCCGGCGGTCGGCGGTGAACTCGCCGGCCGGGCCTTCGGCGAACACGCGTACCCCGGGCGTGAGGCGCCGCAGCCGGCCGGTGTGGTCGCCCACGGTCTTGATGGTCAACCGCAGCCAGCGCTCGTTCGGCGCGGCCGACAGCGAGAACGGGTGCGCCTGCCACCAGCAGTTGGCGGTGAGGAAACGCCAGCGGAAGAACTGGCCGGCCTTGGCGTCGAGGCTGTCCAGGTGCCGGCCGGTGATGTAGATCGAGAACAGGTCGGAACCCTCGTCGACCACCTCGGCCACCCGCAGCCGGTGTCGCAGGTTGAGCACCAGCGGCGCGATCACCCGGCCGGCGACGACGGCGACCAGGACGAACCCGTACAGACCGAACCAGAACGCCCGGGCCAGGCCTCCACCGATGAACTCCTGCCCGTTGGCGAACTGATGCCCGTACGCGAGCAGCAGGATCAGGTACGACGACAGGTGCAGGAAGTACCACAACTCGTACGGCAGCGCCCGGCGGATCGTGCGGATGCCGAGCAGACCGGTGCCGACGAGGATGCCGGTGGCGATGAAGGCGCTGACCATATCCTCGTACTTGGTCAGGATATGCCAGGTCTCGCCGAGAAACGGGGTGTGATCGGTCCGAGCGTAGCCGAGGGTGATCAGCACGGTGTGGGAGAGCAACCCCACGACGAGGAACCCGCCCAGTTCACGGTGCCACAGCAGCAACCGCCGGGCGCCCGCGGACTGTTCCAGCCAGCTCACCCGGCTCATCAGGAGCACCTGGACCAGCAGCACGTACCCGGTGATCAGGCCGGTGATCCGGCCGGCCGCGATCAGCGCGGCGGCGGTGCTGGACAGCGCCGACGACGACGTGTCGAACCACCACGGCGCGATGGCGGCGACCAGGCCGGCCCAGAACGCGGCCGCGAGGATCCAGCGACCCGGCCGGTCGTCGCCGGTCGGCCGGGCAGGACGGTAGAAGATGCCCGGCGGCCGGTCGGGTGGCCGCGGGCCGGGCCGGGTCCTCGTCCTCGTACCGGTCCCGCCCGTGGGTGCCCCACTGGCGGGGGCAGCACTGATCGGGGAGCCGCTGATCGGAGCGTCATTGGTGGGAGCGTTGCCGGTGGGAGCGTTGCCGGTGGGAGCGCCGCTGATGGGAGCCCCGCTGGTCGGAGCCCCGCTGCCGGGGAGAGTCCTGGTATCGGGAAAGCTCTCGGTCCGGGTCAACCGTTCGGAGGGTGGTCTCCGCTCGTCCGGCGGGTCCGGCGGTCGGCCGGCCGGGCGCTCGGTCGGCGTCCACAGCGGACCGCGCCGCCCGTCTCCGCGGCCGGGCGCCGTGACCGTGCCGCGCTCACCCGTCTCCGCCCATGGCCGGGTGTCGCGGTATGTTCCCGAATCCATTGACACCGTCCTACCAGAAGCGTGTTACCCGGCCGGGCTTTCGACGCAGAGCTAATTCGCATTTGGGCTGGGCTTATTGACTACCTAAGAATCACGGCGCATAGGGCGTTCGGGTTCAAATAAAGCGGCGGTCACGGGCGGCACCAGATCCATTACCGATCGCCGTCACGATCCCATCGTCAGCGGCCGCTACCTGCGCAAACTCGGCATCAACGGGCTGTAGCCGAGTTCATACCGACGGTTCGGGTGGAATAGGATCCGGATCGGATATCGTTCATCCCGGATCGGTGGGTCGTCGCCTGGTCGGGTCCGTTCGCGAGCGAGCGGTTTGAGCGCCCGACGGGAACCAGTGACAGACGGGAACCAGTGACAACAGCGGTAACGGCAGTACCGGCAGCAGCGCGACACCCACGCCGGCCAGGAGATCGCGGCGGCCGGCCCGGCGGATCAGTTGCCGGCCCGGCGGATCAGTTGCCGGCCCGGCGGATCAGTTGCCGGCCCGGCGGATCAGCACCTGGAAGATCTGGTACCTGGAATCTGGTCCGTCCGGACAGAGTTGACCAGGACAGATGTCGGATCGCGGCGCGCCGCGCCCGTCCGGAGCCAGAGGTCCACACGATGGTTACCGAAGACGCCGTTCGGGCACACTAAGACACCCAGCGGTCCGGGGCGGAACATGCCCCGACCGTTGACGTCACATAGGAGCGACACATGCAGGTATGGCCGGGGACCCGGTACCCGTTGGGAGCCACCTACGACGGGGCGGGCACGAACTTCGCACTCTTCTCGGAGGTGGCCGACCGTGTCGAACTGTGCCTGTTCGACGCCGACGGCGCGGAGCGGCGCGTCGACCTGGCCGAGGTCGACGGGTTCATCTGGCACGCCTACCTGCCGGGCATCGAGCCCGGGCAGCGTTACGGCTACCGGGTGCACGGGCCCTACGACCCGTCCCGTGGCCAGCGCTGCAACCCGCACAAGCTGCTGATCGACCCGTACGCGAAGGCCATCGACGGCGACGTCCGGTGGGACCCGTCGGTGTACGGGTACGAGTTCGGCGCGCCGGAGCAGATGTCGACCACCGACTCGGCCCGGCAGATGCCCAAGGCCGTGGTGGTCAACCCGTACTTCGACTGGGGCAACGACCGGCCGCCGCGGGTCCCCTACCACGAGACGGTGATCTACGAGGCGCACGTCAAGGGCCTGACCTGGCGGCATCCGCGGGTTCCGGAAGAGTTGCGCGGCACGTACGCCGGCATCGCCCACCCGGCGGTGACCGACCACCTGAAGAGCCTCGGGGTCACCGCGATCGAGCTGATGCCGGTGCACCAGTTCGTCAACGACCACGCCCTGGCCAACCGCAAGCTGTCCAACTACTGGGGCTACAACACCGTCGGGTATTTCGCGCCGCACCACGCGTACTCGTCCACCGGCAAGCTCGGCCAGCAGGTGCAGGAGTTCCGCGGCATGGTGAAGGCGCTGCACGCGGCGGGCATCGAGGTGATCCTCGACGTGGTCTACAACCACACCGCCGAGGGCAACCAGCTCGGGCCGACGCTGAGCCTGCGCGGCATCGACAACGCCCAGTACTACCGGCTCGTCGACGACGACCACCGCTACTACATGGACTACACCGGCTGTGGCAACAGCCTCAACGTGCGCAGTCCCCACACCCTCCAGCTGATCATGGATTCGCTGCGTTACTGGGTACTGGAGATGCACGTCGACGGGTTCCGGTTCGACCTGGCCGCCACCCTGGCCCGGGAGTTCTACGAGGTCGACCGGCTGTCGACGTTCTTCGAGGTGGTGCAGCAGGACCCGGTGGTGGCGACCACCAAGCTGATCGCCGAGCCGTGGGACGTCGGCCCCGGTGGCTACCAGGTCGGCAACTTCCCTCCGTTGTGGACGGAGTGGAACGGCAAGTTCCGCGACACCGTGCGCGACTTCTGGCGGGGCGAGCCGGCGAGCCTCGGCGAGTTCGCCAGCCGGATCACCGGCTCGGCCGACCTGTACCAGGACGACGGGCGGCGGCCGGTGGCCAGTATCAACTTCGTCTCCTGCCACGACGGCTTCACGCTGGCCGACCTGGTGTCCTACAACTCGAAGCACAACGAGGCCAACGGCGAGGACAACCGCGACGGCGACAACCACAACCGGTCCTGGAACTCGGGGGTGGAGGGGCCCACCGACAACCAGGACGTGCTCGCGTTGCGGGCCCGGCAGCGGCGCAACCTGCTCGCCACGGTGCTGCTCTCGCAGGGTGTGCCCATGATCGGGCACGGCGACGAGCTGGGCCGCACCCAGCACGGCAACAACAACGCGTACTGCCAGGACAACGAGCTGACGTGGGTGGACTGGGAGAACGCCGACGACCAGCTGCTGAAGTTCGTGCGTACGCTCACCGACTTCCGCGCCCGGCACCCGGTGTTCCGGCGGCGCCGCTTCTTCACCGGCAAGCCGGTCGGCCGGACCAGCGGTAACCAGCTGCCGGACCTGGAGTGGTTCGCCCCGGACGGCCGCACGATGACCATGGACGACTGGGACAACGACCTCGGCCGGGCGGTCACGCTGTTCGTCAACGGCGAGGGGATCAAGGAGCGCGGCCCGCGCGGCGAGCGGGTCACTGACGACTCGTTCGTGATCTGCTTCAACGCCGACCACGAGTGGCAGGAGTTCGCGCTGCCGCCGTCCGGGTACGGCGCGAAGTGGGACCTGGTCTTCGACACCGGAGAGTCCCAGGCCGACGCGGCGCCGCGGGTGGTCGAGGCGGGTTCCCAGTTCTGGGTACGCGACCGGTCGTTCATCGTGTTGCAGCGCACGACGTGAGGTGACCCCGCCGACCGCGACCTACCGGGTACAGGTGCGGCCGGGTTTCGACCTGGCCGCCACGGCCGGGTTGGTCGGGTACCTCGCCGACCTCGGGGTGAGCCACGTCTACACGGCTCCGCTACTGACCGCCGTACCCGGCTCGCAGCACGGGTACGACGTGGTCGACCACTCGGCGGTCGACCCGCGGCTCGGCGGCGAGCCAGGTACCCGACGAGTGGGCCGCCGTGACCCGGCGCTGGACCGGTCGCGCGCCGCTGCCCGATCCGGCCCTGGCCGAGCTGCTCTGGCAGGCGACCGTCGGCGCCTGGCCGATCGAACGGGACCGGCTGCTCGGGTACGCGCGGAAAGCCGCTCGGGAAGCCTCGACGTCGACCGGTTGGGCCGACCCGGACCCGGCGTTCGAGGCGGCGTTGCGCGCGATGGTGGACGCGATCTACGACGATCCCGTGCTGTACGCCGACCTCGCCGCGTTCACGGCCGGTATCACGCCGGTCACCATGCCCGGCGTCCCCGACGTGTACCAGGGCACCGAGCTGTGGGACCACTCGCTGGTCGATCCGGACAACCGGCGCCCGGTCGACTTCGCCATCCGCCGGGACCTGTTGGCCCGGCTCGACGCCGGATGGCGGCCGCCGGTCGACGCCAGCGGGGCGGTCAAGCTGCTGGTCACCAGCCGGGCGTTGCGGCTGCGCCGAGAAAGACCATTCACCGGGTACGCGCGACTCGCCGCCGACGGCCCGGCCGCCGACCACGCCGTGGCCTTCGACCGGTATGGCGTGGTCACCGTGGTCACCCGGCTGCCGGTCGGCCTGCGCCGGCGCGGCGGCTGGGGCGACACCGGACTGGCCCTGCCGGCCGGCGGGTGGACCGACGTGCTGACCGGCCGTCACCTTGCCGGACCGGTGGCGCGGCTGGCGGACCTGCTCGCGGTGTACCCGGTCGCGCTGCTCGCGAAAGAGCAGGCTGTCCCGCCCGCCCGCGCCCTGCCACACTGATCGAAAGAAGTGGCTCCTTCCCCTTCGACTCGGAACGGAGACCCGACATGCTGGAAGCTCTCACGCGCTACTGGTGGGCCGTCGCCCTGCGCGGTGTCGTCGCCGTGCTCTTCGGATTGCTGGCCCTGATCTGGCCCGACATCACCGTCCTCGCCCTGGTCGCGCTGTTCGGTGCGTACTGCCTGGTCGACGGCGTCATCGCGCTCGGCACCGCGCTGTTCGGCGGCATGGCCGCAGCGGGTCGCCGGGGATGGCTCGCCGTGGAAGGCATCGCCGGTGTGATCGCCGGCATCATCACGTTCGCCTGGCCGGGGATCACCACGCTGGTGCTGCTCTGGCTCATCGCGTTCTGGGCGCTGGTCACCGGCGTCATGGAGATCGTCGCCGCGATCCGGCTGCGCCGCGAGCTTCAGGGCGAGTGGCTGCTGATCGTCAGCGGCGCCCTGTCGGTACTGTTCGGCATCCTGCTGATCGTGTGGCCGGCGAGCGGCGCGCTGGCGCTGATCACCCTCATCGGCATCTACGCGCTCATCTTCGGGGTCGCCCTGGTCGCACTCGGGTTCCGGCTGCGCCGGGTACAGGGCGGCAGCGTGGCCGGCACAGGACGGCCGGCCACGGTCTGACTGTCGTCTCCTCGCGGCTGTCTCTAGCGGCGGCGCGTCCGGAGCGTGGTCAGCGCGCCGCCGCACAACAGCATCAGGGCCAGCCCGCCGACCAGGACCGGGAGCAGGCTGGTCTGCTGGGTGCCGCCCGCGCCGGTCTCGACGCCGCCCTTCGGCACCTCGCCCTGCCGCTTGGCGTCGGTACGCAGCTCGGCGGTCACCGTCCCGTTCGCCCCTTCGAGCACCAGCAACGAGTACACGCTGCCGGCCGCGACCTTGGCGCGCACGTTCGTGGCCTGGCCGCCGGTCGGCTGTACGCGCAGCGTCCGGTCGCCCGCGTCGACCCCCTGGTACCCGGTGGCGGTCGCGAACGCGACGTTCTTCGCGATGTCCTTCGTGGTGCCGCCGTTCGCGACGCTGACGTCGAGCGTGCGCTGGGCGGCCTGTACGACGCGGACCTTCGCCTGGTTGCCGGCCGGCAGGCTGCGGTCGTCCTCGATGATCCGGGCCTCCGCCTTGCCGGGCGCGCCGATCCGGGCGACCGTGTACGCCTTCCCGTCGCTCACGGTCACCGAGGCGCTCAGCACCGGCAGGGCGGTCACCGGGTCGCCCGGCTTACGCATCGACACCGCGTACGTGCCGGCCGGCACCGCCTGGTAGTCGGAGATCGTGCCGTACTTGACGCTGGGCAGGCTCCCCAGCACCTTGCCGTTGACGGAGTTGACCTGGATGTACATGTCGCACGGGATGTTGTCGGGCACGAGATGGGCGAGTCGGATGTACCCGCCGGGGCTGCTCGGCGCGGCCGAGGCGCGGGCGGGGTTCGCGAGGACGAGCGCTAACCCGGCCAGTACGACGGCGAGGGCGGTGGCGGCGATTCGACGGGACTGAGACATGGTTTCCTCCAGAGATTCACTGGGCGGGTCGGAAGCCGCCGAGGACGAGTGAGTAGTCGGTCAGGTTGTTCTGCCAGATCGAGTCGTACGTGCACCACAAGATCGCGTACCCGCGGTGCCCGGGCGCGGTGAGCGCGACGGTGCGGGCGCGCATCCTGTCGCCGCCGTGGGCGGTGTAGGTGAACTCCCACTCGACGGCGGCGTCGAAGTAGTCGGTCGGCGTGATCTTCACCTGCTGGTAGCCGGGCAGCGTGGACGCGAGCTGGCGTTCCTTGCGGGCCACGTAACCGGCCATGTCGTCGTCAGGCTGCGTCCACTGGCCGACCGCGAGGAACCGGCCGCCGTGCGGGTCGGAGAAGCACACGTTCGACCCGGACCGGGTGTCGGTCCAGCCGGCCGGTACCGCGAGCCGGAAGCCGGTCGGGTCGACCAGTGCCTTCCAGGCGTCGGAGACCTGGTACGACGCGGGTGCCGGCGAGCCGGTGGCCAGCGGGGTCACCGGCGTCGCGGGCACGGCGGCGGTACAGGCCAGCGCCAGGGTCTTCGCCGGGCTGGACGGCTCCGGCAGCAGAGCAAAGGCGGCGACAGGCACGGCGAGTACGGCGAATGTGGCCCCGGCGAGCAACCACCGGCCGGTGCGCCTCGGCCTCGGCGCCGCCGCGCCTCTCGCGCCGCTCGCACCTCCTATCGACGTTGGGCTATCTACCGGGGTTACCGGGCTGCCGGACCCCGGTGGATAGCCCGGCGTCGACGCGGGGCGGCCGGGTGCCGGCGCCGATAGGGGCGGCGTCGGCACGATCCTGGTAGCCGGCGGGGCCGGCGAAACCGGGGCGGGCGAAACGGAGCCCGGCGAAACGGAGCCCGGCGAAACGGAGCCCGGCGAAACGGAGCCCGGCGAAACGGAGCCCGGCGAAACGGAGCCCGGCGAAACGGAGGCCGGCGAAACGGAGGCCGGCGAAACGGAGGCCGGCGAAACGGGAGCGGGAGAAACCGGGGCGGGCGAAACCGGGGCGGGCGAAACGGAGCCCGGCGAGACGGGAGCCGGGGAGACCGGGGTGGCGACCACGGCAGCGCGTGCGGCCGGCACCGGCGGCACCATACCGGCCACGCTCGCCGCCGGCACCGGTGCTCGTACACTCGCGGCGATGCTCCGCACGAGGATGCTGCCCTCGGCGACGACCAGTTCGGGCTGCTCGATCGCCGTCGGCGCGATCTGGAGCGCCCGGTGGACGAGCGTGCTGACCAGCGGGATCCGGCTGGACCCGCCGACCAGGAACACGCCGCTGATCCGGCCGTGATCGAGGCCGGACTCGCGGACCACCCGCTCGGTGAGCCGGACCGTCTCGTCCAGCAGCGGCCGGGCGACCTGCTCGAACTCTTCCCGGGTCAGGTGGGCGTCCCGGTCGAGCCCGGGGACGTACAGCTCGGCGGTGGGGTGGCGGGACAACCGCTCCTTGGCCGCGCGGACGTCGTCGAGGAACAGCCGGCGCTGCCGGCGCTCCTGCATGGTGGCCGGCTCGGCCAGCCGCTGCCAGGCGACCGGGTCCTGCGCCCCGTACACCTGGCCGATCCGGCGGACCAGCGCCTCGTCGAGGTCGAGACCGCCGATGTCGTCGCGACCGTCCACCGCGATCGTCCGGAACCCGTCGGCGGTCCGCTCGACCAGGCTCACGTCGAAGGTGCCGCCGCCGAAGTCGTACACGACGACGGCGCCGCCGACCCCGATCCGGTGGCCCAGTGCCTGGCCGAAGTAGGTCGCCGCGGCCACCGGCTCCTCGACCATGCGAACCTTGCCCAGCCCGGACCGGTCCGCCGCGGCGGCGAGTACCAGCCGGCGGGGCGTGCCCCACGCGGCCGGGTACGTGACGGTCACCGCGGCCGGCCGCTCCCCCGCGGTCCGGGTGGCCTCGTCGGCGACGAGCCGGAGGACGGTACCGATCAGGTCGACCGTGGCGACCTCGCGCCCGCCGAGCAGGACCGAGCCGTCGTCGACCCGCCGCTTCGGGTTGGGCTCGTACCCGCCCGGATCCATCCGGGCGCTGTGCGCCGCGTCGCGACCGACGGCGAACCGGCCGGCCGCGTCCATGTACACCGCGGACGGCAGGAGCGGGGAGCCGTCGAACAGCAGCGGCTTCGCCCGCCCGTCCGGCCAGCGCAGCACGGCGACCGTGTGGGACGTACCGAAGTCGATCCCGAGCCGGAAACCCGTCCTGGACATGTGGTTCACCCCCAACCCCGTCTGGCAGCCGTCGACAACGGCCAAGGCCCACACCGGTATGCGTGTCGCGTCGGTGCAGGCCCTGGTCCGTGTGTCGGTTTGAACTAGTTGCGGACGACCGCGCCCTTGTCGGCCGGCTGGTCCGACGGCTGCTCGGAGCCGTCCCAGTGCTGCTGGCCGCCCTCGGTCAGTTCCGGCATGTCGTGGCCGTACGGCAGCTCGTGGCCGTACTGCCCCTCGAGGTACTGCTGGGCGTGCTCGAAGAAGGTGTCGTCGGCGTACGAGAAGTCCTTCTCGTGCGAGCCGTAGTCCTGCTCCTGGCGGGCCTCCACCTCGGCGTCGTGCTCGTGCAGGCTGGTGTACTCGGTCTTCGAGTAGTGCCCACCGTGCCCGTCGTCGTACTCGACCTGGGTGGCGTGGTCGTAGTCCAGGTCGTGCCGCTCGGCCTCGTACTCGGCCTCCGCGTGGTACCGCTGGTCCAGCTCGTGCTCGTTGGCCTGGGCGTGGTGGGCCAGCACGTCGTGCTCGTAGTTGTTGTCGTAGTTGTTGTTGTTGTCGTCGTAGTTGTTGTCGTGGTCGGTCGCGACGTCGTGGTCGCCGGTCGGGTAGTACTCGCTCATGGTCGCCGTCCCTCCTGAAACGGTGCCGAGGAGCCCTTGCTCCCGGCGATGTCGAAACCGTAGAGCCGGCGGGGTGGGCGACACCTCCCGGAAACGTGCCACAGCCGTACCCCGGCCAGTGGCATCAATCGGGGATCCGTGAACCCGGTCCCGGTTCCTACCGTGTAGTCGTCAGGTCAAGATGACCCGCGAAAAGCGCCAGGGAGGTGCCAGATGTCCACGAGTTTTGAGGCCGTCCGAGCCGAGGCGCTGTTCGCTTCGACCCTTCAGTCCTCCGAGATGCCGTCCGCCGAGCGGGTGCGCGGCACCATCGCCGCCACGGTGCGGCAGCTGGGTAGCAGGGGCTGCGCGGCGCAGGTCGCCGGCGAGTTCGGCGACCACCCCGAGACCGCCGTGGCACGGATGTCCTGGGCGTTGGCTACCGTCCGTGCCGTGTACCCGACCCGCACGGTCACCGTCCACACGCTGGCCCTGGCCAGCTGAGATACCTCAGGCGCCTGGACCTTCGGTCGGCGCGAATCCCGACGGTCAGCATTCCTCCCGGGTAAGGCAGGCGAGCCACGCCGCGACGCCGCCGTCCCCGATCCGGACCTCAATGGTGGCGGGCTCGATCGCTGAAGCACAGCGTGAAGTACCGGCCGCCCGGCGCCACCACGGCAGACAGCGCCGCGACGAAGGCGTCCCGCTGATCGTCGTCGAGCAGGTGGAAGAACCCGCAGTCGAGCACGGTGTCGAACCGTTCGCCCAGCCCGCGTACCCGAAGGGCGTCCAGCAGCAGGAACCGGGCCGCGAGGCCCCGGTCGCGGACCTTGCCCTCAGCCGTGGTGAGCGCCCCGGGCGCGGTGTCCACCCCGGTCGCGTCGAGCCCCAGGCCGGCGGCCATGAGCACGTGCTCCCCGGCGCCGCACCCCACGTCGAGCACCCGTCCCCGGATCGCACCCGCGTCGGCCAGCGCCCGGAAGGCGGCCTGCGGGCGGCCGATCTCCCAGGCCGGTGTCACAGATCCTTCGCTCATGGACCGACCATAGAGCATCAGATCTGATGCATCAAGAACGATGCATCAAATCTGGTGTACCCTCGCCGACGTGGACGGGCTGGAGCTGTTCAACCTCGGGCGCAGGTTGATGAAGATCGGCGAAGAGGCCATTCACCAGGCCGGGTTCCATCCGTTGCCGACCAGTGTCCGGTCGATCATGGTGGACGCCTTCGAGCATCCGGACAGCTCGGTCAGCGAGATCACCACCCGGACCGGGTTCCCGCAGAGCCACGTGTCCGCGTCGGTCGCCAGGCTGCGGGACGCCGGGGTACTCGTGACGGCGATCGACCCGCAGGACCGGCGCCGTACACTGGTCCGCCCCTCCCCCGAGATCCGCGAACGCGCCGAGCGGATGGCGGCCCCAGAGGTCGACGGGGCACTCGCCGCCGCGCTCGACTCCACCGACCCCGACCGGGTGGCGGAGATCGTGGGTCGACTGGAGGATCTGGCCCAACTGCTCGGCACACATCGGCGCCCGCCAGCGGAGCCGTAGGCTGAGATCTGCCGCCCGACGATCTCCCGCCCGACCCGGTGGTCGTCGCGGCACCTGGGGTACGCCGACCAGCTTCCGTGTCGACGGCCGCTACCCGGTAGTCGTGCCGGTCTCGTCGGCGGCCTTCTCGGCGGCCTTCTCGCCGATCTTCTCGCCGGCCTTGTCGGCGTGGCGCGCGTGCCGGTGCGGCACCGCTGCCACGACCGCGTCGGTGATGCCGTCGACCGGCGCGCAGATCCAGTCGAACTTGGAAACCGCGGCCTCCTGGGTGCGGGCGGCCTGTTCGGCGAGCATCCGGCGGTGCCGCTGCACGCGTGCGTAGTAACCGTTCATCGCAGCTCCTCTGGGAGCTCACTGCGCCGGGTCGCAGGTCACAAGTGCTTTCAACTCAAACGTACTCCTGACCGCAAGCCGCCACGGATCCACTGTCCGGTACCCGAACGCACGAGTGCGGGTGCCCGGGGCACCGGGATAGCCTCGATCACATTCCGTTACGAACTACGTACAGGGAAAGCGCCGATGGAATCCGCCGGGTACGACGCGTCCGCCACCGACCTCGCGTTCGAGCGTTCGGCCGTGGCCGACGGATCGGCCCGGCTGGCGGTCGCCGGCGAGATCGATTTCTCCAATGTGGACCTGGTCCGCGCGGCGGTCACGCCGATCCTGGCCGAATCACGGCTGAACCGGCTGGTCGTGGACTGCGAGCGGCTGGAGTTCATCGACTCGCTCGGGGTACAGACCCTGTTGACGCTCAAGCGGGTGGCCACCGAACGCGGGATCGCCCTGACCGTCGCCAACATGCGGGGCACGGTGCGGCGCGTAACGGAGACCCTCGGGGTGGCCCGGACGCTGGAGGCCGACGCGCTGGCGTGATCCGTCAGCGTCGCACGTACTTGCCGGGGCCGTTTCCGATGACCGGGTGCCGGTCGCTGCCGATCCGGGGTGGCGGAACCTCGTCGCCGGCGTGCAAGCTCGCCCACGCGGCCCAGTCGTCCCACCACGAGCCCGGGTGCCGCGCCGCGGCGGCGCGCCAGTCGTCGGGCGACTCCGGGTTGCCGGCGGTCTGGTCCGCGGCGGTCTGGTCCCGGCGGTCTGGTCCTCGGCGGTCTGGTACCACGCCTCCGGGCTCGGCGGGTTGACGATGCCGGCGATGTGGCCGCCGCTGGACAGCACGAACCGGATGTCGCCGGAGACGTGCTTGATCGTCGCGTACGAAGAGGTCCACGGGACGATGTGGTCGTTGATCGCGGACACGATGTACAGGTCCTGGTCGACGTCCGCCAGATCGAGCCGCTGCCCGGCCAGTACCATCTCGCCCTTGGCCAATTGGTTCTGGACGTAGCAGGCGCGTAGGTAGAACGAGTGCATCGCGGCCGGCATCCGGGTGGAGTCGGCGTTCCAGGCCAGGATGTCGAACGCGGGCGGCTGCCTGCCCATCAGCCAGTTCGACACCACGTAGTTGAAGATCAGGTCGTTGGGGCGCAGCAGGTCGAACGTGCCGGCCATCTCGCTGCCCTTCAGGTAGCCGAGCCGGGCCATCTTGCGCTCCAGCTTGGCGACCGTCGCCTCGTCGGTGAACCGGCCCAGTACCCCCGGCTCGGCGAAGTCGATCATGGTGTTCAACAGGGTGATCGTGTTGATCCGGTCGTCGCCCAGCGCGCCCAGGTAGCACGCGGTCATCATGGTCAGTGCCCCGCCCAGGCACAGCCCGACGATGTCGACCTTGTCCTGCCCGGTGATCTCGGTGACCACGTCCAGCGCGGCGCGCGGGCCGTGGATCAGGTAGTCGTCCATGGTGGTACGGGCCATCGACGCGTCCGGGTTGCGGTAGCTGATCGCGAAGACGGTGTGCCCGTGCTTGACGGCCCACTCGATGAAGCTGCGCCCGGGCGCGAGGTCCATCACGTAGTACTTGTTGATCCACGGTGGACTGCACAGCAGCGGTACCTGGTACACCTCATGGGTCTGCGGCAGGTACTGCAGGACCTCGATCAGCGGGCTGCGGTACACCACTTTCGACGGCGTCGCGGCGAGGTTCACGCCGATCTCGAACGGTGTGGTGTCGACCTGTCGCGGCCGCCCGTTGTTGTGCAGCACGTCGTCGACGAAGTTGCGCGCGCCGTCGACCAGGCTGCGCCCGCCGGTGTCGAACGCCCGCTTGAGCACCGCCGGGTTGGTGACCGCGAAGTTCGTCGGCGCCAGCGCGTCCGCGATCACGCCCATCGCCAGCTCCGCCTTGCCGGCGTCCACCGGGTCCAGGTCCGCCGTCCGGACCAGGTCCAACGCGTACTCGCGCCACGCCAGGTACGCCTGCCGCAGCGCCCAGAACGCCGGGTTGTCCTCCCATGCCGGGTCGGCGAATCGCTTGTCCCGGCGGTCGGCCGGCAGCGGACCGTCGACCGGCGCGCCCCACAGCCGGCTGCCGGCTGCCCTACCGGCGGTCACCAGCCGCGCCGCCAGCCGGATCGCGAGCGACGCGCCGGTGAACGGGTGCCGGGCGGCCGCGATCGCGGCGGCGGCGAGGGCCTTGCCGAACAGCGCCGGGTCGTTGTCGGTGAACAGCGGAGCCTCCGGGCCGAGCGCCGAGGCCGCGCTCTCGCCGTCGGACTCCCCAGACGGCCGCGTCATACGTTCCAGCGTACGGTCACGCGACCCACACTCGTCGATCTAGGACGAATGGCCGCCCTGGAACCGCTCCCAGAGCACCATTCCTCCTAGATCGACGAGAAGAAGCTAGCGGCCGCGCTCGGCGCGGTAGCGGGTGATCAGGGTATTCGTTGATGAGTCCTGGTCGAGGTCGCCGCCCGATCCGGTCAGCTTCGGCGCGAGCTGGTTGGCCATTACCTTGCCCAGCTCGACGCCCCACTGGTCGAACGAGTTGATCCCCCAGATCGTGCCCTCGATGAACGTGATGTGCTCGTAGAGCGCGACGAGCTGGCCGAGCGTCGACGGGGTGAGCTTCGGCGGCGAGGATCGAGGTGGTCGGGTGGTTGCCCGGCATCACCCTGTGCGGCACGACGTCGGGGTCGACGCCCTCCGCCTCGACCTGCTCCCGGCGTGCGGCCGAACGCCAGCGCGGCGGTCTGCGCGAAGAAGTTCGACATGAACAGGTCGTGCATGCTCGCCGATGTCGTGGTTGGGCTCGCTGAACCCGATGAAGTCCGCCGGGATCAGCTTCGTGCCCTGGTGGATGAGCTGGTAGAAGGCGTGCTGGCCGTTGGTGCCCGGCTCGCCCCAGAACACCTCGCCGGTCGTGGTAGTCGACCGGCGTCGCCGTCGGCGCGCACCGACTTGCCGTTGCTCTCCATGGTCAGCTGCTGCAGGTATGCCGCGAACCGGTGCAGGTACTGCGAGTACGGCAGCACCGCGTGGGTCTGCGCGCCGAGGAAGTTGTTGTACCAGACGTTGAGCAGCCCGAGCAGCGCCGGCACGTTCCGCTCCACCGGTGTGGTGCGGAAGTGCTCGTCGACGGCGTGGTAGCCGGCGAGCATCTCGGCGAACCGGTCCGGCCCGATCGCGAGCATCACCGACAGGCCGACCGCCGAGTCGAGCGAGTACCGCCCGCCGACCCAGTCCCAGAAGCCGAACATGTTCTCCGGGTCGATGCCGAAGTCGCGGACCCGCTGCTCGTTGGTGCTGACCGCGACGAAGTGCTTGGCGACCGCGGACTCGTCGCCGCCGAGCCCGGCCAGCAGCCAGCGCCGCGCCTCGGTCGGCGTTGGTCAGCGTCTCCTGCGTGGAGAACGTCTTGGACACCACCACGAACAGCGTGGTGTCCGGGTCGAGGTCGTGTGTCTTGTCGTAGATGTCGGTCGGGTCGATGTTGGACACGAACCGGCACCGGATCTCGCGTCCCGGTATGCCTTCAGCGCCTCGTACGCCATCACCGGGCCGAGGTCGGAGCCGCCGATGCCGATGTTGACCACGGTGGTGATCCGCTCGCCGGTGTGCCCGCGCCACTCGGCCGCAGCGGACCCGCTCGGCGAACGCGCCCATCCGGTCGAGCACCCCGTGCACGTCGGCGACCACGTCCTGCCCGTCCACGACGAGCTGGGCGTCGCGCGGCAGGCGCAGCGCGGTGTGCAGCACCGGCGCGGTCCTCGCTCGTGTTGATGTGCGCGCCCGCGAACATGGCCGCGATCCGGTCGGTCAGCCCGGCCCGGGTGGCCAGCGCGCCCAGGAGGCTCGAGCGTCTCGTCGGTGACCCGGTTCTTGCTGTAGTCGACGTACAGGTCGGCGACCTGGGCGGTCAGCCGCTCGCCGCGCTGCGGGTCGGTGGCGAACAGGTCGCGCAGGTGGACGTCACGGACCTTCTCGGCGTGCGCCTGCAGGGCCTGCCACTCACCGGTGGTGGTCACGTCGGTGCTCATTGCTGCTCCCGCCTCACGGGTGGTTTTGCCCCCAAACTACCGTGGCTTACGGTACGGCACCCGGCGGGCGTCCACTGTGCGCTACCAGGGATCGGTGGCCGCTTCGTCGACCGTCCGGGCGGCGCCGCCTCCCGGTCCCGGCCGGTCCGCCCGAGCAGGATCACCAGGTTGCGCAGCGCGCCCGCCCTCCGGCGACAGTCGCGTGTACGCGCGCGGTAGGAACGCGGTGTCAGGGTGGACCCATGACGACAGCTGACAAGACGACAGACGACGACCGGAACCAACTGGCTGAACGGCTCGTGGAGAACGCCACCACCGCGATGGAACTGCTCTCCGTCCACCTCGGCCGCGAACTCGGCCTGTACCAGGCGGTCCGGGACGGTGGCACCGAGGAAGCGGTAGCAGCACGGGCCGGGATCGCGACCCGGTACGCCCGGGAATGGCTCGAACAGCAGACCGCGTCGGGCATCCTCGCCTGTGACGACCCGGCCCGGCCCGCCCCGGAACGGGTGTACCGGCTGCCGGCCGGCCACGCCGAGGTGCTGCTCGACGCGGACAGCCCGTACTACACGGGGCCGCTCGCGACCATGCTCGCCGGGATCGCGCGCGTGCTGCCGCTGCTCCCGGACGCGTACCGGACCGGGGGCGGCGTGCCGTACGCGGCGTTCGGCACCGAGATCCGCCAGGGCATTGCCGGCCTGAACCGGCCCGGCTTCCACCACGACCTCGCGGCGACCTGGCTGCCGACCATGCCGGACGTGGTGGCCCGGCTGGGCGTGGCGCCCGCGGCCCGGGTCCTCGACCTGGGTTGCGGGGAGGGCGACTCGACGGTCGCGCTGGCCCGCGGGTACCCGAGAATCCAGGTCCTGGGTGTTGACCTTGACCCGGATTCGGTGGCGGCGGCCCGCGCGGCGGCGGCCGGCGCCGGTGTCGCGGACCGGGTGGAACTCGAGGTCGGCGACGCCGCGACGGTCGCCGGGGGCGCGCCGTTCGACCTCGTGACGATCTTCGAGGCGTTGCACGACATGGGCGACCCGGTCGGCGTGTTGCGCGCGGTCCGGAGCCTGCTGGGTGCCGGCGGGACGCTGTTCGTGGCCGACGAGCGGGTGGCCGACGAGTTCACGCCGAAGGCGGATCTGGTGGAGCGGCTCCAGTACGGGTTCAGCGTGCTGCACTGCCTGCCCGCGACGATGGCGGAGAGTCCGGTCGAGGCGGCCGGCACCGCGCTGCGCGCCCCGACCGTTCAACGCTGGGCCGCCGAGGCCGGGTTCGGCCGGTTCGAGCGGCTCCCGATCGAGCACGAGTTCTGGCAGTTCTACCGGTTCGGCGCCTGACCTATGATCGGCCGACGGCACAGCGCGAAGGTCGCCGCGATCATCGCCGGACCGCTCAACATTCTGTACCTGCCGGGCAGGCACACCGTGACGGGGCTGGCCGGGCTCGGCGTGGCCCGGGTGAGCACCGGATCCCTGCTGTTCCGGGTCGCGTTGGGGGCGGCGGTCGCGGCGATCGGCGCCATCGGGAGTGGCGAGTTTCGCCCCGATCCGACCACGCCCGGCTACGCCGACGTCCAGCGCCTGTTCAGCTAGGCGGGTACCCGTAGTAGGCCTGCTGCTGGAGACGCTTCTTGTGCGAACTGCGGCGCAGCGCGACCACGAGTCCGATCACCCCGCCGGCGGTCAGCGCGAGGCACGGTACGCCGATGAGGACCGCGATGCCCCCGAAGATCCCGGCGACCAGGGTGCCGGTCTTCGGGGCATCGCCCAGCGCATAGTGCGTCGGCCCGTCGCTCGCCGCCGGCCGGCAGGTCAGCTCGTAGTCGCCGTCCCGGGTCACGTCGACCGTGTACACGGAGGTCCACTGATGCCGGCCGCTGGGGAAGTCGAGCGCGTTCGATATCCGCCGCACGTCGATGCTGCCGTCGCCGGGCGCGGTGCCGGTGCAGTCCAGGTAGGCCGGCCGGCCCGCTCCGCTGTTCAGGTCGGCGTAGATCGCCCGCCGCTGGCCGGCCGTGAGGTGCGCGGTCACCGGCGTACCGGCGTCGAACTCGGTGGTCATCGTCGGCAGGCCACGCACGAACGAGGCGATGCCGAGCGCGAACCCGCCGACGCCGACGACGATGCCGAGTACCACGATGACGATGGCCACCGCGTACCACCCGCGACCGGGTCGCAGGGCGCGCGGATCGATGGCAGGAAGAGTCACGCGATCATCATGCGGGATCAGGGCAAGAGCTCGTGACGCAGGATCTTGCCGAGCGCGTTACGCGGGACCCGATCGGTCCACCGCCAGTCCCGGGGCCGCTTGTACGGGGCGAGCCGGTCTGCACACCACTGCTCCAACTCGACCCGGAGGGTACGGGTGTCGATCGGGTCCGCCGGCACGACGAACGCGACGACGGTCTCCCCCCACTCCGCCGAGGCGGCGCCCACCACGGCGGCGTCCGCCACGGCGGGGTGCGCCCGCAGCGCCTCCTCGACCTCGCGCGGGTACACGTTGTACCCGCCGGTGATGATCAGCTCCTTGGCCCGCCCGCTGATCACCAGGTACCCGTCGTCGTCGAGAACGCCGAGGTCGCCGGTGCGGAACCAGCCGTCCGGCGAGAACGCCGTACCCGTCGCGTCCGGCCGGTTGCGGTACCCGGAGATCACGTTCGGACCGGTCACCTCGATCTCGGCGACACCGCCTTCGCGCGGGACGAGCCGGACCGACACCCCGGGCAGCGGGAAGCCGACGGTGCCGGGGCGGCGCTCCCCGTCGTACGGGTTGGAGACCAGCATGATCGTCTCGGTCATCCCGTACCGTTCGAGGATGCGCTGACCGCCGCCCCGCGCCACGGCGTCGTGCAGGTCGGCGGGCAGCGGCGCGGAGCCGCTCACCGCGAGGCGCAGCCCGCGCAGGTCGCCCAGGTGCGCCGAGCCCGCGAGCCGGTGGTACATCGTGGGCACGCCGAAGAACATGGTCGCGCCGTGGTCCCGGACGGCGGAGGCGATGGCGGCCGGGTCGAAGCGCGGCACGACGAGCGCCGACGCGCCGGTGGTGAGCGTGCCGTGCAGGCCGACGCCGAGGCCGTGGACGTGGAACAGCGGCAGGGCCAGCGCGAGCCGGTCGTCGGGCTGCCACCGCCACGCGATCCGGACGGCGTGCGCGCTGGCGAGCAGGTTGGCGTGCGTCAGCGGGGCGCCTTTGGGCAGCCCGGTGGTGCCGGACGTGTACACGACGAGCGCGACGTCGTCGGGCGCCGCCCGGTCGAGATCGACACTGGTGGCCGGCCCCGGCAGCCCGGCCAGATCGGGGGGCACGGCCCGGCTCAGCTCGGCGCCCCGGGCCGGATCGTCGAGTACCGCGAGGGCCGGCGTCGCGTCGGCCGCGACCAGGCTCAGCTCGTGCCCGGTGTACGCGGTGTTGACGGGCACCACGGTCAGCCCGTACCGCAGCGCCCCCACGTACGCGACGATCAGGTCGAGGCTCGGGCCGGCGGATGCCAGTACCCGATCGCCTGGCTGAAGGCCCGCGGCGGCGAACCGGCCCGCGGCGGCCGCGGTCCGCTCGGCCAGCTCGCCGGCCGATACCGCCGCACCGTCCAACGTGGACAGCACGATCCGCCCCGGGTGGGCGGCCCACGCCGCCGTCCACGCGCCGGGCAGGGTGCCGCCGGCCGCGAGGTCGACGGTGCCCGCGGCGACATCGCCCGGCAGGTGCACCGACCAATGTGGAGCCTCGATGGTCACGGCCGGTACCCTGTCGCCCGTCCCGGGCCGAGGTCGACGATCGCCGCCACCGGGCCGCCGCCGTCCGGGCCCTGGTGCGCCGCCGACACCGACACGAACGCCGCCGGGTCGCCGGTGACGGCCGCGGTCACCCCGCCCACGCAGGCCTTGATCTGCCGGTGCCAGTGCACGTCCGAGTCGTCGAGCATGGCGTTGCGCCGGCCGCGGACCATCCCGTCGGTGGACGCCTCGCACTTGAGGAACACGTTGACCAGCCGGCCGTCGAGGTCGGTGTGGTGCGGGCGGTCGGGCAGGTCGAGCCCGGCGTCGCGGATGGCCGCCCAGATGCCGTCCGCGTCGAGCGCGTCGCGCATCACGCCGTGCCCGATCCGGTACCGGCCGCCGACCCCCCGCGCGTTGCCGACGACGACCACCTGCGCCTGGTCCAGCTCGACCCCGGACGAGCAGGAGGCGACCGACGAGTACAGCGAACGGTCGTGCAGCACGTCCGCGTCGGCCGGCAGCTCGATCTCGCCCAGCGCCACCCCGATGCCGAGCGCGGTGGTCCCGTTGGACAGGTCCATCGACTCGTGGGTCTGCTCGGTCCACACCGTCTGGCCCCGGCTCTTCGCGTCCCGGATGGTGTGGATGGTCAGCAGGGGTGTCTTCGTCTGTACATAGTGGACGTCGGCCGGATCGGTGATGCCGGCGCGTGCCATGGCCTCGCGTACGCTCGCCGCGACCTTCTCGATCATCGGCCGGCGGCCGATCTCCTCGGGCAGCAACGGCTCGCTCATCGCGAAGCCGACCGTGAGCCGGGGCTCGTCGGTCTGCTCGGCCCGTTCCGCCGGCAGCGTCGCGAAGATCGTCGCGTGCGGGGACAGTACCCCGTCGGTGCCGCCGGACCAGACTATCGGGACGTCACCGGGGCTCTTGTGGCCGCGGGCGGTCAGCACCTCGCGGAACGCCCGGTCGGCGATGATCCGGGTGTAGTCGTTGACGCCCCCGTTGCCCTCGGTCTTGCCGATGATCGCGATGACCCGGTCGGCGTCGATGACCCCGCCGTCGACCAGATCGACCAGGCCGGACGCGTCGCTGACGTGCTTGATCGGCACCTTGCGGACTTCGATGGGCTCAGGCACGGCTGGTCACCTCTCGTTGGTTACGGTCACGACGGTACCGGCGGCGCCGGTCACCGCGTCGGCGATCCGGTCCAGTGAGGCGATCACCGCGAGGTCGCCGCCGGACTCCACGAACCGGCACGCGGCGTCGACCTTGGGGCCCATGGATCCGCTGGCGAACTGGCCGGTGGCGGCGAGGCTCCGCAGCCGTTGCGGGGTCACGTGGCCGAGCGCCGCCGCCCGGTCGGTGCCCCAGTCGACCATGACGGCGTCCACGTCGGTGGCGATGACCAGGACCCGCGCACCGACGGTACGGGCGAGGAGCGCCGCCGTCAGGTCCTTGTCGATGACCGCCTCGACGCCGCGCAGCGTGCCGTCCGGGTCGCGCACCACCGGGACACCACCGCCACCCGCGGCGACCACGATCGTTCCCGCCGCCAGCAGCGCGATGACGGCGGGCGCGTCGATCACCTCCAGCGGCTCGGGCGAGGCGACCACCCGCCGCCAGCCGCGCTCGCCGCGGTCCCGCCAGACCTGGCCGTGGTCGACGAGTACCTGGGCCTCGGCGGGTGTCAGGTACCGCCCGATCGGCTTGGTCGGCCGGGTGAACCCGGGATCGTCGCGGTCGACGAGGGTACGGGTGACCACGGCGGCCACCGGGCGCGCCAGGTCGCGTGCGGCGAGTGCCCGTTCGAGGGCCGATTCCAGCGCATTGAGCAGGATGAACCCGATCGTGCCCTGGGTGGTCGCGACGCACCAGTCCAGCGGTATCGGCGGTACCACGTGCGCCGAGAGCTCGTTCTTGACCAGGATGTTGCCGACCTGGGGACCGTTGCCGTGGGTGATCAGCACCTCGAAGCCGGCCGCGATCACGTCGGCGATCCGCTCGGCGGCCCCGGTGACGGCCGCGATCTGGTCGGCCGGCGCGGCGAGCCCGCCCGGCGACGTCATCGCGTTCCCCCCGAGCGCGATCACCACCCGGGTCACAGCACGTCCACCTCGGCGTGCGTGCGACCGCCGGCCAGCGTCGCGTAGCCCGGGCCGCGGTCGAAGAACGGCTCCTCCGCCGGGCGCGCGGCGCGCATCGAGTCGCGCAGCTCGTCCGTGGCGGCCGGATCGCCGACCACCACACCGTAGTCGTCCCGGGCGCCGTCCACCGACACCTTGCCCCAGGCCACGTCGCGCGCCACCTCGTCGTACGGGCGGTCCAGCGGATCTCCCCAGCCGCCCCCGCCGGTGGTACGGATCCGGATCACCTCGCCGGCCCGCACGGACTCCGCGTCGGCCAGGGCGTCCACCACCCGCTCGTGCGGGCCGCCCGGATCGATCACCACGCTGAACGGGCGCCCGGCCCGGCCACCGCGCACCCCCCAGCACGCCAGCACCGAACGGTCCGCGATCGACATGAAACGAGCGTCCCGCAGCATCCGGATGTGCTTGTCGTACCCGAGCCCGCCCCGGTGCCGCCCCGGCCCACCGGAGTCGACCGCGAGCCCGAGCCGCTCCACCACGAACGGCCACCGCGACTCGGCGAACTCGACCGGGATGTTGCGCGAATCGGGTACCACGTGGACGGTGTCCTCGCCGTCGGCGTAGTAGCGCCCGCCGGAGCCGCCGCCGAGCACCTCGCGCATTAGGTACGGCTGGCCGTCCGCGTCCGTCCCGTACACCCCGGTGTAGCGGATCGTCTCCTGGTCGGCCGGCATCCGCCCGTCCACCGCCTTGGCCAGGACCCCGGCGAGCACCCCCAACAACCGAAGAATCACGAAGGTACGGGCATTCGTCGGCGCCGGGAAGATCGGGGTCAGGAGGGTACCCGGGGGCGGGAACCGCATCTCGATCAGCGGTACGACGCCCTCGTTGACGTCGAGTTCGGCCATCCGTTCCGGGGTGTCCGCGAGATTGCGCAGGATGGGGGCGAGCCACTTGGCGAGGAAGCTGCCGCCGGCATAGTTCGCCGCGTGGTTGATCGGCCCCTTCGCCTGCGGGGAGGTACCGGTGAAGTCGAGCACCAGCCGATCCGGCGTCTTGGTGAGCGTGATCCGCTGGGTGTGCAGCCGGGGCGGGTCGACGCCGTCGTGCTCGGCGTAGTCCTCCCACACGTAGGTACCGTCCGGAATCCTGGCCAGGATCTCGTCCCGGTACACCCGGGTGGTGTTGTCGATGATCGCGTCGAAGCATTCCTCCACGGTGGACCGTCCATAGCGGACGAACAGCTCGGCGAGCCGCCGGGCGCCCATCAGGCAGGCCGAGCACTCGGCGTCGAGGTCCGCGGCGAGCGAGTCGGGCATCCGGGAGTTGCGTGTCATGATCTTCAGGGCGGCTTCGTTGGGCACACCCCGGTCCCACAGCCGGATCGGCGGGACCATCAGCCCTTCCTCGAACACGCTGGTCGCGTGGGACGGCATCGAGCCGGGCACGCCGCCGCCGATGTCGTCGTGGTGGCCGAACGCCTGGACGAACGCGACCACATCCCCCTCGTGGAAGACGGGTACGGTCACGCACAGGTCCGGCAGGTGCCCGATCCCGCCCTCGGACAGGTACACGTCGTTGTGGAAGAACACGTCCCCGGGCCGCATCGTCTCCAGTGGATAGTCGCGGACCACGGGGTGTACCAGGGCGGAGTACGAGCGGCCGGTGAGCTTGCGCAGCTTCCGGTCGTGGATGCCGGCCCGGTAGTCGTGCGCGTCCCGGATCATCGGGGACCGGGCGGTGCGCCCGATGGCGGTCTCGACCTCCTTCTCGATCGAGGCCAGCGTCCCCTCGACGATCTCCAGCAGCACCGGATCCACGCCCACGATCGCCCCCATGATCGTCACAACTTCCCCGAAGTAGTGGCCTCGGGACCCTCGTGAGGCAACAACTTCCCGGAAGTTGTGCCAGTTACGACGAGGTTGCCGAGCGGGTCCACCGTCGCGGTGAAGCCTGGGTGCAGCGGGACGGTCGACCCGTACTCCTCGATCACGGCCGGCCCGGTGACGACCGCCCCCGGCGGCAGGTCGGGACGCCAGTAGATCGGCGTGTCCGCATAACCGTCCCCGAAGGACACCGGCCGGGAGCCGCGCGGTGCCGCGGACGTTTCCGACGCGGGCAGCGGGCGAAGCGACGGGCGGCGGATCGGGCCGACCCCGGTCACCCGCAGGTTCACCCACTCCACCTGCTGCTCGGGGCGGTCTCGGAAGCAGTACCCGTAAAGCTGTTCATGGGCGTCGTGGAAGGCAGTGACCACGGCGTCCAAATCAGCGTCCGGGTCATCGGCTGCCCCTACCCGGACCTCGAACGCCTGCCCGAAGTAGCGCAGGTCGGCCGTGCGTACGAACCGGTGTTCGGCGTCGGCGAACCCCTCCGCCCGCAGCGCCTCGGCGGCGCGGGCGGTCAGCGCCGCGAAGTGGCGGGCGACCAGGTCGGTGTCGAGGCACGCGTGCCGGGCCACATACGTCTGCACGTAGTCGTTCTTCACATCGACCGTGAGCAACCCGAACGCCGACAGGTTGCCCGGATCGCGGGGCACCACCACGGCCCGCAGGTCGAGGATGTCGGCGAGCCGGCACAGCAGCAGCGAGCCCGACCCGCCGAACGTGGTCAGGACGAAATCCCGCACGTCCAGACCGCGCTTGACGGTGATCTGGCGCAGCGCGTTGGCCTGGTTCCAGGCCGAGATCTCCAGGATCCCGGCGGCGAGCTTCTCCACGCCAAACTTCTCCAGACCGGGGCCCAGCTTGTCGCCGAGCGCGGCCAGCCCGTCCCGGGCGGCGTCGACGTCCAGCGGTACCTCGCCGCCGAGCAGGTGCGGCGGGATCCGGCCGAGCACGACGTGCGCGTCGGTGACGGTCGGTTCGATGCCGCCGCGCCGGTAGCACATCGGCCCGGGGTCGGCGCCGGCCGAGCGCGGCCCGACTTTGAGCGATCCGTCCCGTGACAGCCAGGCGACGGAGCCGCCGCCCGCGCCGACCGTGACGATGTCGATCATGGGGATCTTCGACGGGTACCCACCGACGCTGCCCTCGGTGGTGAGCGTCGGCTCGCCGTGCAGCACGACGCTCACGTCGGTCGAGGTGCCGCCGCCGTCGAGGGTCAGCACCCGGTCGAACCCGGCGGCGCGGGCCACCAGCGCCGCGCCGAGCGCCCCGGCGGCCGGCCCGGACAGGACCGTGCTGATCGGCTGGTGCACCACCTCGTCGGCGGAGACCACGCCGCCGTTGGACTTCATGATCGAAAACGGTGTGCCGCCCAGCCGGTCCTTGATCGTCGCCACGTACCGGGTGACCCGGGGCTTCACGGCGGCGTCCACGAGCGTGGTCATGGCCCGCTCGTACTCGCGGTACTCGCGCAGCACCTCGCTGGACAGCGACACCACCGCGGCCGGGTGCTCCTCGGCCAGGATCTCGCGCATGCGGCTTTCGTGCGCCGGATTCGCGTACGCGTGGAGGAAGCAGACCGCGATCGTGTCGACACGCGCGTCCCGGTAGAAGCGCGCCACCGAGCGGGCGCCCGCCTCGTCGAACGGGCGGATCTCGGCGCCGGTGTGGTCGAGCCGGCCGCCGACGGTGCGGACCAGGTCGGCCGGCACGATGCGGGGCGGCTTGACCCAGAAATAGCTGTTGCCGTACCCGTCGGGCACGCTCTGCCGGGCGATCTCCAGCAGGAACTCGAACCCCTCGGTGGTCACGAAGCCGAGCCGGTCGATCCGGCCTTCGAGCAGCTGGTTGGTGGCGACGGTGGTGCCGTGGCTGACCGCGGTGACCTCGCTGACCGCGGCGCCCATCAGGCCGAGGACCTTGTGGATGCCGGCCATGAACCCGTCGGCCGGGTCGGCCGGCGTGGACGGCGTCTTGGTGGTGACGATCGCGCCGCTACCCTCGTCGAACCCGACCACGTCGGTGAACGTGCCGCCGGTGTCCACCCCGATCCGGATCCGCCTGGTCACTCCGACTCCCGTCCCCCCGGCCCTGCCAGCATTGAACTGGCCCCACCGTACGGTTTCATTGGCAACCTTTGCCGAGAAGCCCGCCATTCGCTCGGCAAGGTCGGCCACCGGTCTCGGCTGGCCCGATCAGTGCAGGGTGGCCTTGAGCAGGATCAGCGCGACACCGAACGCACCCGCGACCGCCGTCGACACCAGCCGCTCGACGGTGGTGAGCTGGCCATGCCGGCCGACCTCCCAGCCGGCCACGCACAGCAGCAGAGTGCTGCACGCCATCGCCGAGAGCACCGCGTGCCCGAGGTCGACCCCGGCCAGGCGGAGGATCGCGAGGACGGCCAACGGTATTGCCGAAGCGGCCACGATCTCCCAGCCGGCGGTCAACTGGCGTCTGGTCTGGCGCCAGGTCGGCCGGCGGCCGGCATGGATCCGCTCGGCCACCAGCCGCGAGTAGCGCTCCGCGCCCCAATAGATGACCAGGGTGACCAGCACGGCCACGATCACCGCCACCGCGCTGGACGCATGCGAAGCGGCCATCACGGCCGCGCTCACGATCAGGCCGTAGATGCCGGCCGCCGTGCTTTCCTCGGTGTCCCGGGTCAGCCCCAGCCGGGTGGAGATCGAGGGCTCGCGGGGAGACTCGGTGCCGGTCATGATCGCCTATCGTCGGCCGGCGGCGGCCGGACGGCATCACCCGCGCCGGGTGAGCTTCCTCCCGTCAGGCCGCTGGGGCCACCGCGTAGATCGCGACTCCATCCACCGTCGACGACCGCAGCTCGCCCCGGTGTACCAGCAGGTCGAGGTGGACGGCGGTTTCCAGTACGGCGAGCATCTGGTCGTACAGGCGGAGGTCCGGGTACGGGGTGCGCCGCCGGGTCCAGGGCAACGCGTGGGCCACCCCGTTCGCGTCGACGCAGCCCCGCTCGACCGCCTCGCGTACCTCGGCCAGCCGGGCGTCGTGGTGTGCCAGCAGGTCGGCCACCCGGGCGTGCACGCTGTCGGCGACCGGGCCATGCGCCGGAAGCATCCGCGCGTCCGGATAGCCGGCCACCAGCCGCAGCGAATCCAGGAAGTCGCCCAGCGGCAGGGCACTCGGCTCCAGCTCGAACCCGACCGACGGGGTGATATGCGGCAGCACGTGGTCACCGGTGAACATGACCGCGGCCGCCGGGTCCAGGAACACCAGGTGGCCGCGGGTGTGTCCGGGCGTCGGGATCGCCGTCAACGTCCGGTCCGACAGCACGATGTCGCCGCCGGTCAGCCACCGGTCCGGCGACTCCCAGTCCGCGGGCACCGGCGGGTTCCACTGCGCCGCCATCATCCGCTCGACCAGGTCGGCGGCGCCGGCTGCCCGCAACCGGACCAGCGTGCCGACCGGCGTCACCTTGTCGGCCTGCTGGAGCGCCTTCAGCGTGGGCCGCTCCCCCTCGCCGAGCAGGACCCGGGCACCGTACCGGCGGCGCAGCGTCACCGCCTGGGTGTAGTGGTCGCGGTGGCTGTGGGTGACCAGGATCTGGCGTACCTCGCCGGCGTCGTGGCCGATGCTCTGCACCGCCCGCTCGAACACCACCAGCGACTCCGGCAGCGCCCACCCGCCGTCGATCAGGACCAGCCCGCCGCCGTCCTCGATCGCGTACACGTTGACCGCCCGCAGCCCGTCCTCGGGCAGCGGCAGCGGTATCCGGTACACGCCGGGCGCGACCGGGTACGCGCCGGCCTCGGTCCAGGCGCCGGAGCCGGCGCGGAAGCTGGTCATCCGTTGGCGTTCGGGAGCTTGGCGTGCGGGAACGAGGTCTTCGCCGGCCGCCGCAGGTCGTCCAGATGGCGCTCGATGAACGCCAGATTCCGGTCCGCCAGATGGTCGAAGCGCTGCGGCACGTTCGACCCCGGCGTGAGCGACGCCATCGCGGTCGCCGGGTCCAGCCGCGCGCTCACCCAGCCCTCGTGCGAGGCCGCCCGGGCGACCACGTCGGCGATCGGCGTCACGATCATCGAGTTGCCGAAGTACAGGACGCCGGCCGGATCGCTGCCGGTCGCGTTCGAGGCCACCACGAACACGTGGTTGTCGTACGCGCGGGCCCGGTTCGTCAGCTCCCAGATGTCGGCCGAGCGCAGCAGGGCCGACGGCCGGCAGATCACCTCGGCGCCGAGGACCGCCTCGACCCGGGACAGCTCGGGGTAGTCCCCGTCGAAGCAGATGATCAACCCGATCCTGGCCAGGTCGGTCTCCACCACGACGGCCTGGTCGCCCGGGGTCACCCAGCCGCCGCCGGACCGGTCCTCGCCGCAGAACAGGTGGGTCTTCCGGTACGCGCCGAGCACGTCGCCGTTCGGGCCGATCAGCGCCGCGGTGTTGTAGACGACCCCCCGTTCGGCGCCGCGCTCGTACGTGCCGAAGACGACGTGTACCCCCAGCCGCCGCGCGGTCTCCTGGATCGGCTCGGTGACCGGCCCGGGCACCGCGCTGACCAGGTCCCACAGCCGTTCCGGCTCGACCCCGGGGGTGAATCCGGTGCTCGCCGCCTCGGGCAGCACGACCAGTTCGGCGGCCGTGGCGGCCACGCACCGTTCGACCAGGTCGACACAGGAGGCGAGGTTGGCCTTGACCGACTCCGGGGACAGCGGCCCGGGTACCGGTGCGACCTGCACGGCCGCCGCGACGAACGGAAGCATCTAGATCCGCCCCCTTCTACTCGAACGGGCGCTACCCGATCGGGCGATGAGCCCGCCCACGAGCGCGCCGGCCAGGGCGGCCGCCGCGCCGAACAGCACACCGGCCGCGAAGTCGCCGCCGGGCAGCCCGCGCGCCGGTGCCGGCGGCCGGGTGTAGACGGCGGCGGGTTCCACGGGTTCCACGGGTTCCACGACAGCGGCTGGCACGGCTTCTTCGGCCGGCACGGCCGGCGCGGCCGTCCCGGTCAACACCCCGTCGACCGCCGCGAAGAACTCGGCCGCCGTCTTCTTCGCGACGCCGGTGAGCACCCGCTGGCCGACCCCGCCGACCATGCCGCCGACCACGGCGTCCGCGTCGTACGTCAGGGTCGTGCTCCCGTCGACCCCACCGGCGAGCTTGACCCGCGCGGTCGCCGAAACGGTGCCCGGCCCGCCGGCACCGGACGCCTTCAGCGTGAACGCGCCCGGCGGGTCCTGGTCGGTCAGCGCCACGTCACCGGTGTACGTGCCCTTGACCGACGCCACCCCGGCGGTCACCACCATCGTGTACGCGTCCGGCCCGACCCGTTCCAGCCGCTCGCAGCCGGGGATCGTGCGCACCAGCACGGCCGGGTCGTTCAGCGCGGCGTACACCTTCTCGACCGGCGCGTGCAGGGTCGCCTCACCGGAGATCTTCATGCCTACCTCGCAGTTCCCATAATTCCGACGGCGAGATCGGCATCCGGTCGATGCGGATCCCCTCGGCGTCCTCGATCGCCGCCGCCAGGACCGCCGCGCCCGGGATGACGCCGGCCTCGCCGGCGCCTTTCACCCCGAGGGGGTTGAGCGGCGAGGGCGTCTCCAGGTGGTCGGTCTCGATGAAGGGCACTTCCGACGCGTACGGGATGAGAAAGTCCATGTAGGACGCGTTGACGAGTTGGCCGTCGCCGTCGTAGACGATCCGTTCGTACAGCGCGCCGCCGACGCCCTGCGCGACCCCGCCGTGGATCTGCCCCTCCACGATCCGCGGGTTGATCAACCGGCCGCAGTCGTGCACGACGCAGTACCGGAGGATCTTGATCTCGGCGGTCTCCGGATCGGTCTCCACGATCGCGGCGTGCATGCCGGCGGCGAACGTCGAGCGCAGCGGCGAGTAGTAGTCGACCGCCTCCAGCCCCGGCTCGTCGTCGTCGGCGACCGGGGGCTTGTCCATCCCACCGCCGACCGCGAACTGGGTGGCGCGCTGGGCCTCCGCGTCGAACGCGTACCGCAGCGGGTTGGACAGCACGGCCACGGTCTTCAACGGGATGCTGACCTGCGGGGTGCCCTTCACCTGCACGACGCCGTCGACGATCTCCAGGTCGCCTTCGTCGATCTCCAGCGCCTCGCCGGCGATCCGCAGCGCCTTCGCGCGTACCTTGCGGGCGGCCAGCGCGACCGCGTTGCCGCTCATCACCGCGGCGCGCGAGGCGAACGTGCCGACGGCGTACTTGAACCGCCGGGTGTCGCCGGTGACCACGGTGACCCGGTCCACCGGCACCCCCAGCTCAGCGGCCGCGACCTGGGCGAACACCGTCTCGTGGCCCTGCCCCTGGGTGGTCAGGCCGGTCGCGACGACCACGTCGCCGTTGGTCTCCACCCGGACGAAGGCGCCCTCGTACGGGCCGACGCCGGTGCCCTCGACGTAGCAGGCCAGGCCGATGCCGACCCGGCGGCCCTCCTTCTCTGCCTCCGCCTTGACCGCCGCGAACTCGTCCCAGCCGACCAGCTTCTTGAGCTTCTCCAGCGCGGCCGGGTAGTCGCCCGAGTCGTACACCAGCGGCCGGCCGTCCTGGAAGATCATCCTGTGGTCATACGGCATCTCGTCGGGCTGGATGAAGTTGCGCTCTCGTACCACGGCCCGGTCGACGTTCAGGTAGCCGGCGATGGCATCCATCGTGCGCTCCATCGCGAACACGCCCTGCGGCCGGCCCGCGCCCCGGTAGGGCGTGACCTGGACGGTGTTCGTGTACACCGACCGGAACTCGACCCGGTAGGCGCCCGGCTTGTACGGCCCGAGCAACTGGGTCGACGTGATGATCGGCGAGATGATCCCGTACGGCGTGTAGGCACCGTTGTCGTGCGCGAACGTGACGTCGAGGCCGAGCAGCCGGCCGTCGTCGTCGAAGCCGACGTCGATCGCGTGGTGCTGGCCGCGCTCGTGCGCCGAGGAGACGAAGTGCTCGCGGCGGTCCTCGACCCACTTGACCGGCTTTCGTAGCCGGATGGCCGCCCAGGGAACCAGGATCTCCTCCGGCCACGGGTGCACGATCTTCACACCGAACCCGCCGCCGACGTCCGGGGCGACCACCTCGACCCGGTCGACCGGCAGGTCGAGCTTCGCGGCCAGCGCCATCCGCACCGACGTCGAGGTCTGCGTCGACGAGTACATCCGCAACGACCGGTCGGCCGCGTCCCAGCGGGCGTACACGCCCTTACCCTCCATCGGCATCGACGCCGACCGTTCGATGTCGAGGTCGAGGTGCAGCCGGTGCGGCGCGGCCGCGATGGCGGCGCGGGCGTCGCCGACCTCCTGCAGCATGTGGGCGGCCACGTTGTCGGGTACGTCGTCGTGCACGCTGTGCCGGGCTTCGAGCGCGGCGTCGAGGCCGACCACGACCGGGAGCTGCTCGTACGTGACCCGGATCCGCTCGGCCACGTCCTCGGCGAGGTACCGGTCGGTGGCGACCACCATGGCGACCGCCTCACCCACGTGCCGGACGGTGTCGCGGGCCAGCGGGTACCCGGTGCGCGGCGCGTGCAGGGACGGGTGCGGGATGAGCAGCGGCAACGGCTCGGCGACCCGGCCGTCCAGATCCTCGTACGTGTAGATCGCGACCAGCCCGTCGACGTCGATCGCGTCGGTGACGTCGATGTCGACGATCCGGGCGTGCGCGTACGGGCTGCGCACGTACGCCGCCGCGAGCGCCTCCGGTCCGAGGTCGTCGAGGTACCGCCCGTCGCCGGCCACCAGTCGCGGGTCCTCCCGGCGGGTGATCGGCTCTCCGAACATCTTGGTCGTCATGGCTGTTCCGCGCGCTTGATCTCGGCCGCCCGCAGGACCGCCGCGACGATGTTCTGGTACCCGGTGCAGCGGCACAGGTTGCCGCCGATCGCCTCGCGCGCCTCGTCCTCGGTCGGGTTCGGATGGTCGCGCAGGTACGCGGTGATCGTGGTGATGAACCCCGGCGTGCAGAAGCCGCACTGCAACCCGTGGCACTCGTGGAACGCCTGCTGCACCGGGCCGAGGGTGTTATCGGGACCGCGGCAACCTTCCACGGTCGTCACCTCGGCGCCGTCGACGCTGACCGCGAACAGCAGGCACGAGCGCACCGGCTCGCCGTCGACCAGCACGGTACAGGCGCCGCAGACCCCGTGCTCGCACCCCACATGGGTACCGGTATGGCCCAGGTCGTGGCGCAGGAAGTCGGACAGCAGCCGCCGGGCCGGCACGGTGGCCTTCTCGGGTATGCCGTTGACGACGAGCCGGACGTCGTGCAGCTCCTCTGTCATGCGGCCACCAGCTCCGCCGATCGGGCCGCCGCTCCCCGGGCCGCTCGTGCGGTGAGCACGCCGACCAGGTGCCGCCGGTATGCCGCCGTCGCGTGGATGTCGTCCTCCGGATCGACCGCGCCAGCGGCGAGCGCTCCCGCCCCGGCCCAGTCCGCCGCGTCCCAGACCTGGCCCGCCACCGCGTCGGTCAGGTCGACAGTGACCGGGGTCGGCCCGACCGAGATGTACGCCGCCCGGGCGCGCGCCACGCGTGCGCCGTCGTCGAGGATGACGAGTACGCCGGCGCCGCAGACCGCGTAGTCGCCACGGCGGCGGGACACCTCCAGCCAGGCGCTTCCGGTGTGCGGTGGCGGCACCGGGAACACCGCCTCGACCGCCAGCTCGCCAGGGCGGATCGCACTCTCCAGCGGCCCGGTGAAGAAGCCGGCGGCGGCGACGGTGCGCCGGTTCGTGGCGCTTGCCAGGACCATCTCGCCGTCGAGGAGGCTCAGGACCGCGGGCAGTTCGGCGGCCGGATCGGCGTGGACCAGGCTGCCCACGGTGGTACCCCGGTTGCGGATCGTCGGGTGCGCGACGTTCCCGGTCGCCTGGCGCAGGAGCGGGAGCACCGCGTACGCCTCGGCGTCCCGTTCCACCGCCGCGTGCCGGGCCAGCGCGCCGACCCGGACGGCTGCCTCTTCGCATCGCACGTAGGACAGCGCTTCGAGGCGGTTGATGTCGACGAGGTGACCGGGTGCGGCCAGCCGCATGTTGAGCATCGGTACCAGGCTCTGGCCGCCGGCCAGCACCTTACCGCTCGCACCGACCTCGGCCAGGATCGCGAGCGCGTCCTCGACCGTGGCCGGCCGATGATACGTGAAGGCCGGCGGCTTCATGTCACCGTCATCTCAACTGGGCTGGGGCTCTTGCGGCCGTGACTCGCGGGGCTCGGGCTCCTCATCTTCCTCCTTGTACGCCCCCGGCGCGTCGACGACCACCACGGCACCCTCCCCGCGTTGCTGTTCTCGCAGGTGGGGCGGTGCGATCAGGCGCACCAGATGGTACGTACCGATGGTCACGATCGTACCGAGCGCGATGCCGGCAAGCTGGAAGTCGTTGGTGATCTTCAGGGTGGTGTTGCCGATCGCGAGGATGATGCCGGCCGCCGCCGGGACCAGGTTGATCGGGTTGCCGAAGTCGACCCCGTTCTCCTTCCAGATCTTCGCCCCGAGCAGACCGATCATCCCGTACAGGACCACCGTGATCCCGCCGAGCACTCCGCCGGGCGTGGCCGACACCAGCGCCCCGAACTTCGGTGACAGCCCGAACAGGATCGCCACCAGCGCCGCCACGTAGTACGCGGCTGTCGAGTACACCCGGGTCGCCGCCATGACCCCGATGTTCTCCGCGTACGTCGTGGTCGGCGAGCCGCCGACCGCGCTCGCCAGCGCGGTGCCGATGCCGTCGGCCGCGATCGCCCGGCCCATCACCGGGTCGAGGTCGGTCTGCGTCATCTCCGCGACGGCCTTGACGTGGCCGGTGTTCTCCGCGATCAGCGCGATCACCGCCGGCAGGACCAGCAGGATGAACACGATGTCGAAGTGCGGCAGATGCCAGCCGACGATCTCCTTGCCGCCGACGGTCGAGGTGTGCGGCGGGAAGCCGAACCAGTCGGCCGCCTTCACTCCGGCCCAGCTCAGCCGGTCGTGCGTGGACACCTTGCCGGTGCCGTCCGGTGCGGTGATCTTGCCGAAGACCAGGTCGAAGATCCAGGACAGCACGTACCCGAAGATCAGGCCCAGGAAGACCGCGATCCGGCCGAGGAACCCACGGAAGCCCAGGGCCATCGCCATCACCGCGAGCATCGTGAGCAGCGCGATCCACTGGTCCTGCGGCCAGTAGATGGTGGCCACCACCGGGGCGAGGTTGAACCCGATCAGCATGACCACCGCACCGGTGACGACCGGTGGCAGCACCGCGTGCAGTACCCGCGACCCGAGATAGTGGATCGCGACGCCGCAGGCGGCGAGCACGAGCCCGGCCACCAGGATCGAGCCGGTGACGTCCGCCGAGTCGCCGTGCTGGGCACGGATGGCGACCACGCCCGCGACGAACGACGCCGAGGTACCGAGATAGCTGGGCACCCGCCCCTGCACGATGAGCAGGAAGCAGATGGTGGCGATGCCGCTCATCATGATCGCGAGCTGCGGGTTGAGCCCCATGACGATCGGGAAGACGAATGTGGCGCCGAACATCGCCACCACGTGCTGCGCGCCCAGGCCGATCGTGCGCGGCCAGGACAGGCGTTCGTCCGGGCGTACCACCGCGCCCGGCGGCGGGGTCTTCCCGCCGTGTACGACCCGCCAACCCCACAAAGCCATGACCTACGCCCCTTCCGTACCCTTGGATGCTGCATGCCAGATGCTGCGGCGGGTGTTGCCGGTCGCGGCGGACCGACGCCCCGGGGATGCGCAGAGAATGCGCGGTCACGACCGCTATCTCATGGGCAAGATTCCCCCAACCTGACGCATCGACGTTGGCAGACCCTGCCAAGCCACGGATCCGGCACAGCGACGCTGGACGCGGGCCGGTGCGGCGCGTGCGGCAGTGCTCCGCGAGCCCTTCCGCGGCCTACTCGCGCCGGTGGTAGTTGTTGCGTCGTGGTCTTCGATCGGCGTCTATGAAGGCGGGCGGGGTGAATTCGGGAAGTCCGTCTTTCGGGCTGATTCGGACCTGCCAGTCGGAGTGGTGGATGAGCCGGTGGTGATAGCTACACAACAGCACCAGGTTGCACAGATCGGTCGGGCCGCCGTTGCTCCAATGCTGGACATGATGGCAATCGCACCAGCGGGGTGGCCGATCGCATCCCGGGAAGGCGCATCCCTTGTCCCGCAACACAAGCGCCCGGCGCAGTGGTCCGGTGACCAGGCGGGCTTGCCGGCCGAGGTCGAGGACCTGGCTGGGGCTGCCGAGCACGGCGGGGATAATCCCGGCGTCACACGCCAACCGCCGGGCGGCGGCGGGTGACAACAACGAGCCGTCGTCGAGGGCGCCTGCGCCGACCTGCCGGCGGAGGCTGTCGTAGTCGATGGTGACGATGACCTGGGGCCGGTCGCCGCCGTTACCGGGGAGCTGGCCGTAGGCCGAGGCGATCCGGCACACCTCGATGAACGCGTCCGCGCGCAGTTCCCCTGGTGAGCGCAGGTCGGCGGGGTCGGTGTCACTGCCGGTGCCGCCGATGCCGCCGTCGGTGTCGCGGTCGGCGTCGGGGCCGGCGTCACCTCCGGCGGCACGGCCGGTGCTGGCGGGGCGGCTGGTGTGGCGGCGTCTGGTGCGGGGTGCGCAGAACGGATCCGTGGCGGCCCGCACGGTGGCGGCGTCTTCCTGGGTGAGCCATCCGGTGACCCGAACCTCGGAGCTGCCGGGAACGTCGGTCAGCCACAATCCTCGTTTGTGCCAGGCCCGCCGCTCGGCCCGCTCCAACTCGACCAACGCCCGCTTCTCGGCCTCCTCCGGCGCGACGACCTCGAAGATCCGCTGCCCGAGCCGCCCCAACTCGCGCGGCCCAAACGACGCCGCCTCGCCGACCAGGTGCTCCTCCCCGACCCGGCGATGCTCCACCGGCAGCTTCTCGACCGCGTCGGTGATCACCTTCGCCTGCTCGACATTCACCGCCCCCGCCGCGAGCGCAGCCGCGGTCGGCGACCCGGCATCGGGATCCACCGCCCGGGCCAGCTTCACCAACCGAGACGCCGCACTCCCCGACATCCGATACCGGTCCCGCAACCACGCCAGCGTGCTCGTCGCCCCCACCCCGACCGCCAGCCCACGCCCATCGACCTCCCGAACCCGCGCCAACGTCGCCGCCGCAATCCGCCGCGCCGCGACTACCAACAGATCCAACTCGTCAACCAGAAGAGAATCCGGCTTGGCCCACACCGGCTCAGCCAGACACTCATCCAGCACCCGCCCCAGCGATGGCCACACCTCACCCACGCCCCGAACGCTAACGGCCAGGTACGACAAAAATCCCTCGAACACACGTACGATCTTGCTCCTTCTGGATGGCAGTTAGGCCACCCAGGCGGCTACTGGGAGTCGTTTCCCACGGCGGACTTGACGTTGGCGCACTGCAGACGGAGTCGCCCGGTCCACGTTGGACAGAAGGCCGCGTTAGCGCTCAGAGACCAGGTCACCCAGGATAGCCGAGACACCTGCGGTCGCCGCCGTGGTCAACTCCACCCAGCGAGGTCGGACCGCCGGTTCAAACAAGATCAAATGTCAGTGGCGGGGTCTAGCGTCGGTACATGATGTTCTGGCAGCTGACCATCGACGCGAACGACCCGGCCCGGCTGGCGCGGTTCTGGGCGCGGGCGCTGGGCTACCAACCGGTCCCGCCGGAGCAGCCGGACACGACCTGGCACGCGAACTACCGTGCCCTGCTCGGCGGCGAGGCGGCATTCGACGATCGGCTGTTCGACCCGGCCGGGCTGCGCCCACCGATCCTGTTCCAGGAGGTGCCCGAAACCAAGGCGCGCAAGAACCGGCTCCACCTCGATCTCTACCCAACCGGGCGGGACCGCGCGCTGCCACAGGAGCAGCGGATCGCGATCGTCGAGGCGAAGGTCGCCGAACTGGTCGACCTGGGGGCCAGCGTCGCGCGCCGGACCCGGCACGACGACCCGGACGACCCGGTCTACTACGTCGTCATGCACGACCCGGAAGGCAACGAGTTCTGCGTCAGCTGACGCACGCGGCGACCCCCGAGCGGCCACCGGCGGCGCAATGCACCTTCAGCAAGTTACAGACGTCAATGCAGCTCTGCTTTGTTTAAGCTGAAAAATCGAGCCAGTCCGCATAGCGGATAGGAAAGCATTGACACCTTTGAATCACGTCGATACCGTACGGCCCACGGGATCCCGATCAAGCATTATCCACCACAATCCGTAGTGGCCGTGCGGCTTCAGCGCGGCAACACACGCGAATCGTGCTCAACGACGGAGACCGGAGGCCGTCGTCAACAAACACGCCCCAATTCCGGTATCGAATTCTGCACTGAATGGGTCGCGTGCGTCATCGCATCGCGGGAAACCGGGAAGGACCCCCAATGCTCAATGTGATGGCAGTTGGCAGTGTCGTGCTATCGATGTTCATGTCCCCCGCGGCAGCCGTGAGCCCCGCCGGGGGCGTGTTCGACAACCCGCCACCAGACAAGATCGTCATCGACGTGGTCACCGTCAACGGCTCGGGCTGCAAGGCCGGGACCGCGGCCGTGGCCGTGTCGGCTGACAACACCGCGTTCACGGTCACCTACAGCGAATACATGGCCCAGATCGGCGGCGGCGCGAAGAGCACCGATTTCCGCAAGAACTGCCAGCTCAACCTCCGGGTACACGTACCGAGCGGGTTCACCTACGCCATCGCCGAGGCCGACTTCCGCGGCTACGCGCAGTTGGCCAAGGGCGCGACCGCCCAGGAGCGCGCCAACTACTACTTCCAGGGGTCACCGGCGACCTTGTACACCATCCACCCGTTCAAGGGCCCGTACGACGACGACTGGACCGCGTCCGACTCGCTGGACATCGCATCGCTGGTTTACAAGCCGTGCGGCGAGGAGCGCAACCTCAACGTCAATACTGAATTGAAACTCGCCGCTGGAAAGTCGGATCCGAAGAAGGACATGAGCCTGATTTCCATGGACTCGACCGACGGCAGCATCAGCACCGTTTACCACTTCGCCTGGAAAGACTGCCCGAAGAAGTAGCGACTACGAATAGTCAACGAGGGGTTTCGCATACCCGAGAACGCGAAACCCCTCGTTGCCGTGCCTTCAGCCGGTAGCGAAAGGGCCGCCGGAAGTGGCAGCGTGAACCCATGGCGCTAGCGCAGCCAAAGAAAGAACCCGACCACAGCACACCGTACGTGTGTCGGTCAACCCGATCTTCGTACGCGAACCGCTCGCGATTCCGCGCGACCGGCTACCCCCCGACCGAACTCGAACCGGACGTCGCGCCGGACGGCGCACCGGCGCCCGGCTGCTCGACCACCGGTTCCAGCGAAGCTTGTATGCTCGCCGGCCTCGCGCTCAAGCGCCGGTGGCAGCACGCCCGCCGGGCCGCCGGCCGCCCCATCGACCGTCCGAACCTCGTCATGGGCGTCAATACCCAGGTCTGCTGGGAGAAGCTCGCGAACTACTGGGACGTGGAGGCCCGGCAGGTACCGATGGAGGGTGACCGGTTGCACCTCACGGCGCCCGAGGCGGTGGCGCGCTCACCGACCTCGCGGCACTGCGGATCGTGGTCCGCAACGGGTTCACCCACGACCTGGCCGATCTGCTGATCGACGACCTGCGCGAGGCACTGTCCCGGATGGCGCGTCAGCCGGCGGCGGCCCGGGGTGCCGAGAGCGCGTCGTTCGCCCACGGCGCCGGCTCACCAGCACGGCCCTGATACCTCTCGTTGATCTAGGACGAATGGTGGGACGAATCCGGCGAACCAGCCACCATTCGTCCTAGATCGATGAGAAGTCCGAGCCATTTCGACCTCATGGAGGAGGTCCAGGCCGACGTCGCCGGGCTCGATCGCACCAGGCCGGAGCTGCCGTCGGTGGGCGTCTCCGGAGAGATCCGGCTGCGCCCCGACCAGCGCCAGGAGTTCCTGACCGAGCTCCAGACCATGCTGCGGGACCTGTTCAGCCGCTACGGAGACACGGAGAGCGGTGCCGAGGGCGACGCGTTCCGGCTGGCCGTCGCCTGCTACCCGAAAGAGATCAAGGAGATGACAGATGACTGAACAGATGAGCCTGCGCGCCCGCATCTGGGCGCCGATCAAAGGATGTGCACCACGCCCTGACCGACGCCACGGCGCTGCGCACGTGGCTCGCCGAGTACGCGGAGGTCGACCTTCCGGAGCGGTACGAATTCTGGGGCCGCTACACCCCCGAGGGCGACGTGCCGCACCAGCGACCGCTGCACGTCGACGACGGCACCTGAGATGCCGGACGGGATGATCATGAGCGAGTAGCCCAACCAGGCCCGGCCGCCGGTCCGTCACCCGAATGACGGACCGGCGGTGCGACTTACTGCCGCGTGGGACCCGTACACATGTGTCTTGAGTATTGCCGGTGGTGCCCGAATGAGTAACCGGCCACCTACCGTCCGAGCACATGGGAGCCGCGCCAATCACCGCCGACAAGCGCCTGACCACCGGGAACGCCCACGCCGTGCCCGTGACCTGGCGCGCCACGCTCGACCGGGGCGTCGGGCGCTGGCGGCTGACCGCGCTGCGCCGCCTGGCCGCCGACGTCGCCGGGGCGCAGGAACGCTGCCAGCGGCAGACCACCGACGGCCCGGGCAGCACCGACGTCACCCGGCTGGCCGACGCGCTCGGCCGGGAGCTGAAGACCCTGTCCGTGCGCCTGACGACGGATCTTGACACCGGGTACCGGATGGTCGCCGAGCGGACGCTGTCCGCCGCGCTGGGCCACCGCCCCGGTCCTCAGCTGGGCCGGCGGGTCGCCGACGAGGTACGCGGATTCTGCGCCACCCGGCCCGCCGAGATCCTGCTGGTGACCCCGGCCTGCGGCGTCACGGCGGCACGCGGCACCCGGGCCCTGGCCGGCTACTGTGCCGAGCACGAGCCGGTGGTCCGGCCGGTCGAGGTCGGTCTCGACCCCGGCTGCCGTGCGCTCTGGCAGCACCGCACCGGCGTGCACCCGGTCGAGGTCGGTCTCTGGCTGCAACGCGCCCTCGACTCGGTCGCCGCCCGGTTGCTCAACGAGGTGGTGGGGCGCTGCCGTGACGTACACGGGGCGCTGACCCAGACGCTGACCGGGCTACAGGCCACGCAACTCGAGTACCCGCAGCGCAAGACCGAGGTCGAGTCGTAGCGCGGCGCCGGTCATGAACGGCCCGACCATCCGTTCCAGCTTGGAGATCCGGTACCGCAGCGTGTTGTAGTGGAAGTGCAGCTGGCGGGCGGCTTCGGCGACGTTGCAGTTGGTGTCCAGCAGCACCTCCAGGGTGCGCCGGAGGTCGGCGTTCTCGGCGCTGTCCACGGCCAGTTCACCGAGCACCTCGTCGACGAACCCGCGCAGTTCGGCGGTGTCCGGGATGAGCGAGATGAGGCGGTGTACGCCCAGCCGGTCGAAGCTGGCCCGGGCGCCGGTGCCCTGGATCCGCCGCCCGATCCGGATCGCCTTGCGCGCCTGCTCGTACGCGACCGGCAGCTCGGCGGGCGCGCCGGACGGACGGGACACGCCGAGCGAGTACGACCGGCGGCCCACCCCGCCGTCCCCCTTGACCAGCCGGTCCAGGTCGGCGACCAGCCGGTCCACGTCGCCGTCGGTAGGCACGCCGAGCAGCATCAGTACCTCGTCGTTGAAGTTCACCACCGGCGCGCGCGGATCCCGGGAGCGCACCACGGTCTGCCACGCGGCGGCGAACCGTTCCCGGACCGGCCGCAGCTCCCGGCCGAGTACCGGCACCGACTCGTCGCCCGGGTCGAGCTCGGCGACGACCGCGACCACCGGCCGGTCCAGCTCCCATCCGAACGTCCGGGCGTACGCGACCGCGGCGGCCACGTCGTCGGTGCGTCCGGCGACCACGTCCCGCAGGAAGTCGGCCCGGTACTTGTCCTCCACCGCCGCCACCGCGAGCTGTTTGGTGATGGCGAGGGCGGCCACGGTGGCGGCGCGTTCCAGGCCGTGCACGTCGGCGTCGGTCAGCGGTACCCGGGAGAACGCGACGATCCGGCCGTGGTCGACGCGGCCGGCGACGACCGGGACCACGGTGTACGCGCCGGGACCGCGCGGCCCGCTCTCCACCCGGAACCGGCCGGTGGTGTCGAAGCACTCCCCGCGGACCAGCCGGCCCAGCTCGGCCGGGTCGCCGGCCTGCGCGACCACCCGGCCGTCCGGCGTGGTGATCATGACCGGCCCGGCGAGGATCCGGGCCAGCTCGGCGGCGAGATCGCTGAGCCCGCCGCCGTCGAGGACGACCGAGACCAGCGCCCGGTGCACCTCCTCGCTGCGCGCGAGCACCGCGGCCTGCCGGTTGAGCAGCTCGCTGAGCACTTCGTTGAGGACGTCGTCGAACCCGACGCCGTCGGGGAACTCGAGGATCGGGAAGCCGCGCCGGTCCGCCTCGGCGAGCATCTGCGGCGGCAGGGCGTCGATGTACCGGTGCAGCTTGATCGCCATCGCCGCCAGGCCCCGCTCGTCCAGCTCGGCGACGAGACCGGCCAGGGCTTCCGGGGCGTCGCGCAGCGGGTACCCGGTGGTCAGCAGCAGCTCGTGCGGCTTGACCCAGGGCAGGATGTCGGGCACCTCCATCACGTTGAGGCGCTGTACCACCCGGTCGAGGCCGCTGGCGCCGGCGAGCACGCGCGCCCCGGCGAGCGTGGCCGCCCCGAGCACCTCGTGCACCCGCAGGCCGAGGGCCGGATGCGGGACACGCTCGGCTAAATGCGCCGAAGAACCGGCCTGGTCCTTGGCAGAATTCCCCATCCCGACACGCTAGCCCCGCCCTTACCGTCAACTCCATATCCAATGGGGGAGGTGCCGGTGCAGCCCCGTCCGCTGGCCGCCTCGGCCGCAGTCGCCGCCCTGATCACCGGTCCCCGGCGGCCGGTCCAGATGGTCGCGGCCACGCCGCGGGCGATCTACCTCGCGACCGGCGATCCCGAGCTGCCCGCGCTGTGCCTCGCCACCCCGGACGCCGTGCGCGTGCCGTGCGCGCTGGTCACGCCGGTCCTGCCGAGTGATCCCACGGCCGGCACGGTCGGTGCCGGGGCGCTGGTGCTCGGCTCGTTCACCGGCCGGGTCGCGCGATGGTGGCGACCGCCGCGACCGCGCGGCCTGACTGCCGCCGGGTTGCGCGCCGTCGCGGTCCAGCTTGCTTCCCGGGTACCGGCAAAGCTCGACCCCGGAGCGGAAGCGGCCCGCGAAGATCTCGCCCGCGGGCTCGCCACCGGCGGACCGCTCGCCGGGCCGGTGCGGCGGCTGCTCGGCGCCGGCCCGGGGCTGACCCCGCTCGGCGACGACGTACTGGCCGGGGCGCTGGTCACGCTCGGCGCGCTCGGCGATCCCGGCTTCGGCCGGCTCGGCGCCGAGGTGGACGCGCTCGCGCCGGCCCGGACGACGTTCGTGTCGGCCGCGCTGCTGCGGCACGCCGCGCGCGGCGAGTGCATTCCGGAGTTGGCGACCGTCCTGGGCGGCGGCTCGCCCGCTGCCCTGTTCCGGGTGGGCCACACGTCCGGCGCCGGCCTCGCGCTCGGCGTCCGCACCATCGCCGAAGCCGTGCCCGGAGCCATGCCCGGCGGCCTCCAAGATCGGCACAACTTCCCGGAAGTTGTGGCCTCGAACCCCCTCGGAGACCACAATTTCCGGGAAGTTGTGCCGATCTTGCGGGCAGGTATGGGGGTGGCGGGATGACGGCGCGGTTCCTGGAGGTGCGCCGGGGGATGTACCGGGACTCGGTCCGGCTGATGCAGGTCAGCCAAGCCGTCCAGGGGGTGCCGGGGGTGTCCGCCGTCCTCGTCGCGATGGCCACCGAGCTGAACCTCGATCTCGCCGCCGGCATGGGGTTCACCCCGTCCGGTGCCGCGCCGAACGACCTGCTCGTCGCCGTCGCCGCGGCTGACGAGCCGGCCCTGGCCGCCGCGCTCGACCGGCTGGAGGCCGAGCTGCACGAGACGCCGGCGACCGGCCAGACCACCCCGACCGACGCCCCGGCCCGTACCGCCGGCGCCGCCGTCCAGCGTTCCGGCGCCGACCTGGTACTGGTGTCGACGCCGGGGCGGTACGCCTTCCTGGACGCCATGGACGCGCTCGACGCGGGCGCCTCGGTGCTGGTGTTCTCCGACAACGTCCCGGTCGACCAGGAGATCCGGCTCAAGGACGCGGCGGCCGGGCGCGGGCTGCTCGTGATGGGTCCGGACTGCGGCACCGCCGTGGTGTCCGGCGTCGGCCTGGGCTTCGCCAACGTGGTACAGCCCGGGCCGGTCGGCCTGGTCGCCGCGTCCGGCACCGGCGCGCAGCACGTGATGAGCCTGCTCGACGCCGCCGGTACCGGTGTCTCGCACTGCCTCGGCGTCGGCGGCCGGGACCTGTCGGCGGCGGTCGCCGGCCGGTCCACGCTCGCCGCGCTGGACGCCCTCGACGCCGACCCGGCCACCGAGCTGATCGTCGTCGTGTCCAAGCCTCCCGCGCCCGAGGTCGCCGAGAAGGTCCGCGCGCACGCGGCCGGCCTCGCGACCCCGGTGCTGTTCGCGCTTCTCGGCGTGGGCGGGCCGGACAGCCAACCCGACCTGACGGCGGCGGTAGAGAACGCCCTGCGGCGACTCGGCCGGCCGGCCCCGGCGCGGTGGCCGGTGTGGTTACCCCCGAGCCCACCGGCCCCGCGTCCGGGTGCGCTGCGCGGCCTGTTCGCCGGCGGTACCCTCTGCGACGAGGCGATGCTGATCGCCAGCGCCGCCCTCGGCCCGATCCGGTCCAACATCCCGCTCGATCCAGCGTGGACGGACAGTCCCCACGAGATGATCGACTTCGGTGCCGACGAGCTGACCCGGGCCCGGCCGCATCCGATGATCGACGGGAGCCTACGGCTGGAGCGGTTCGCCGCGGCGGCGGCCGACCCGTCCTGCGCGGTGATCCTGGTCGACGTGGTGCTCGGGTACGTCGCCGATGCGGACCCGGCCGCCACGCTCGCCCCGGCTGTCGCCGCCGCCCGCGACCGGGGGGTCGCGGTCGTGGTCTCGCTGACCGGTACCGTCGGCGACCCGCAGGGGCTGCCCCGGCAGGCCGGGGCGCTGCGCGACGCGGGAGCCGCGGTGTTCGCCTCCAACGCCGAGGCGGCCCGGTACGCCGTGGGGCTGATCAGGTCATGACGCTCCTCGACCACGAACCGGCGATCGTCACGGTCGGCGCCGAACTGTTCGCCGCGGCGCTGGGCGAGCAGGCGGCCCGGTACACGACGGTCGCCTGGCAGCCGCCCCCGGAGGCCGCCGCCGGACCGCTGGCCCGGGTCCTCGCGGATCCGCGCCGCCCGGCGGCCAACGCGGAGGCCGCGCGCCGGATGCTCGCCGCCGGGGCGGAGCTGGTCGACGTGCGGCCGGCGGCCGAGGTGATCGGGCTGGCGCCGGGCCAGTTCTGCCACGCCGGGCCGCCGATCACCTGGGACCGTGCCGCCGGCCCGCTGCGCGGCGCCCTGATCGGGGCGATGCTGCTGGAAGGGCTGGCCGACCGCCCGGAAGCGGCGGAACGGATGCTGGCGACCGGCTCCGGCATCGAGCTGATGCCGTGCCACGAGAAAGGCGGCGTCGGGCCGATGGCCGGCGTGGTGTCCCCGTCGATGTGGGTGTTCGTGCTGCGCGACGAGGCGCACGACCGGACCAGCTGGTGCACCCTCAACGAGGGCCTCGGCGCGGTGCTGCGGTACGGCGCCTACGGGTCGCCGGTGATCGACCGGCTGCGCTGGATGGCCGCCGTGCTCGGCCCGGCGTTGCGGTCGGCGCTGCGCGCGCACGGGCCGGTGGACATCAAGGCGATCGTCGGGCAGATGCTGGCGATGGGCGACGAGGGCCACAACCGCAACCGCGCCGGCACCCTGATGCTGCTGCGCGACCTGCTGCCCGACATGATCGGCGCCGGGCTGCCGTCGACCGACGTCGCCGACGTGGCCCGGTTCATCGGCGGCAACGACCACTTCTTCCTCAACCTGGCGATGCCGGCGTGCAAGCTGCAGACCCACGCCGCGGCCGGCATTCCCGGCGCCACGGTGGTCACCGCCATGGCCCGCAACGGCACCGACTTCGGCATCCAGGTGTCGGGTACCGGCGACGCGTGGTTCACCGGTCCGGCCTCTGTTCCGGTCGGCCTGTTCCTCGGCGCGTACGGGCCGGACGACGCCAACCCGGACATCGGCGACTCGGCGATCACCGAGACGGCCGGCATCGGCGGGTTCGCGATGGCGGGCGCGCCGGCGATCGTACGGTTCGTGGGCGGGTCGGTGTCGGACGCGCTGCGTACCACGCGGGAGATGTACGGGATCACGGTCACCGAGAACCCGGCATACGCCCTGCCGATCATGGACTTCCAGGGCGCCCCGACCGGCATCGACACCACGCTGGTCCTGCGTACCGGGGTACTGCCGCAGATCAACACCGGCATCGCCGGCCGGGTCGCCGGCGTGGGTCAGGTAGGCGCCGGCCTGGTCAACCCCCCGATGGAGTGCTTCGTCGGGGCGATCGCGGCCCTGTCCTCGTCGGCCCTGTCCTCGTCGGCCCTGTCCTCGTCGGCCCTGTCCTCGTCGGCCCTGTCCTCGTCGATCTAGGACGAATGGTGCCCTGGCTGTCCGTTCTGTCCGACCATTCTTCCTAGATCGACGAGGGAGAGACGCGACTACAGGGTTACCCGGTCGGTTACCACCGTGGTGCCGGTGGCGGTGCGGTAGCGCAGCCGGAACGACCCGGCCGGGACGGGCTGCACGACGAACCAGCCGACCTCGTCGACCGGGAACGCCCGCGGGGCCTGGTCAGCCTCCTCCAGCTCGATCTCGCCGGGCTCCCCCGGCACCACCTGGCCGTGCAGGGCGTCGCGGGTGACCTCGATGTAGATGCTGAGCTGGCCGGTGGCGAACGTGAGGGTACGGACGGCGGCCGGCTCGGCGCGGGTGGTGGCGGGGACCGGCTGGACCGCCGAGTCCTCGATCAGCGCGGCCAGCTCGATGTCCAGGTCCGACGACCCGTACGCGGCCCTACCGGCCTCGATGAACTCCGGAGGGACCTCCTCGACGGTCCGCAGGGCGTCGCCGAGCGCCGTCAGGAGCCGGCCGTCGTCGTTCCACCAGCGCGTGGACACGTATCCTCGCTCCTTCCACCGCTCGCCGACCCACCGGACCCGGCCTTTCCAAGCCGTACCCAGCCGTCGGGATTCCGCGCCGACCGAAGGGTCCAGGCGTGACACGGGCATGTCGAAGTGACGGATGCCCCGGACCGGCGCTTGATACGTGTCGTGCGCCACGTTGCCCTGATTCCGGCCCCGATCCGGGAAAGACCCGCTGTTCGTCGAATTGATGACACCTCTCTCGTACCGACGGGATGATGCTGGTATCGGACGAGCCCTCCCGCATGACGACGAGCATGACGACGAGCATGACGACGAGGAGGCCAGATGTACGACGATCCGGCGGTGGTGGCCCTCGTGGCCGCGGCCCGGGACGGCGACCGGGACGCGTGGAACCAGATCGTCGAGCGGTACGCGCCCCTCGTGTGGGGCATCTGCCGGCGACATAGGCTGAGCCGGGCGGACGCCGACGACGTCGGCCAGAACGTCTGGCTCAAGCTGTTCGAGCATCTTGGCGACATCCGCGACCCGGCCGCGTTGCCCGGCTGGCTGGCCCGCACCACGCAGAACGAGTGCCTGCGGGTGTTCCGCAGCGCCGGCCAGCAGGCGGTCGGGGTACTGGACAACGACATCGCCATCGACGGCGGATACGACCTGGTCGACCAGGAGTTGGAGCGGGCGCGCTACCACCTCGCGCTGCGCGACGCGTTCGCCCAGCTCCGGCCGCACTGCCGGGAGCTGCTGGCGATGCTGTTCGACGAGACCCGCCCGTCGTACCGCGAGATCGGCAGCCGCCTCGACATGAAGATCGGCTCGATCGGTCCGACCCGCGAACGGTGCCTGGCCGAGCTGCGCCGATGCCCGGCGCTCGCCGCGTTGATCGAGGCCGAGCGGCGCGCGGAGCACGGGGGTGAGGTACGTGCGCAGCCAGTGGTGGAGTGACGACGGCGAGCTTCTCGCGATGCTGGGGGAGGCGCTGGCCACGGCCCGCGAGGTGCCGCACGCGTTCGTCCGGGCCGGCCAGGCGGTGTACCGTCCGCCGGACCTGGACGCCGAACTGGCCGCGCTGATCTACGACTCGGAGTGTGAACGGGCGGGTGACACCGCACGCGAGCCGGCCCTGACCCGGGCCGACACGGCGGCGCTGCGCGCGCTGACCTTCGCCTCGTCGGGGCTCACCATCGAGCTGGAGGTCACCGGCGGCGGACTGCTCGGCCAGGTGGTGCCGCCGGCGCCGGCGGTCGTCGAGGTGCAGGTGCAGGACGGCACGAGCAGTCAGGTCACCGCCGACAGGCTGGGCTGTTTCACGGTACATCCGGTGCCGCGGGTGCCGTTCCGGCTGCGTTGCCGGATAGGCGCCCAGGTCGACGTGCAAACCAGCTGGCTGTCCCTCTGACCCGGTTGTCGCGCGCCGATCAAGGAGAAATGAACATGGTTCGATCTCGAACCGGGTACGTTTCTCCAAGATCGGCGGGAGAGGAAAGGGGGCGGGACCGTCAGATCACGTCTTCGATCTCGCGCATGAGGCGGCCCTTCGGGAGCGCTCCGACCAGGGACTTCACCGGCTCACCAGCGCGGAAGAACATCAGCGTCGGCATGGCCATCACGCCGTACTTCTGGACCGTCGTCGGGTTGGCGTCGACGTCGAGCGCGGCCACCACGAGTCGCTCGCTCTCCTCCTCGGCGATCGACTTCAGGATCGGGGCCAGCATCCGGCACGGTCCGCACCAGCTGGCTGTGAACTCCAGCAGGACCGGCCGCTCCGACTTGAGTACCTCGATCTCGAAGGTGTCGTCGGTCACCACCCGGACCGCTGACCCGACATGCTCATCCGTGGTCGCCACGGTTGTCTCCTCTCCAGTCACGAAACTGGCCAAGGCCAGCTCCTTACGAGCCGGCCTTCGCCAGCTCCGCCGCCGTCAACTGCTCGCCGAGCCGGACGCGTACCGCCTGCAGGCGGGCGATGCAGGCGTCCAGTTCGGCCATCTTGCGCCGGTACACGTCCAGTGAAGCCGGGCACGCGTCGCCGGCCGGGTTGCCCGCTTGCAGGCATTCCACGAACGGCCGGGTCTCTTCGAGATCGAACCCGATCTCCAGCAGGGTCCGGATCTCCTTGATCACGCGGAGGTCGTTCTCGTCGTAGTCCCGGTACCCGTTGACCGAACGCCGGGCCCGCAGCAGGCCGCGTGACTCGTAGTAGCGCAGGGTCCGGGTGCTCGTGCCGACGCGCGCGGCCAACTCACCGATCCGCATCCTTCGACGGTAGACCTTGACGCCAACGTCAAGGCCAGTGTCAGCACTCACCCGTGCCGATCAAGGGCCGCCCGGCCGGCTAGGCGACCGGGGGCCGGCAGCGGACCGCCTCGACCTCGCCACGCAGCTCGCCCGGCCCGGCCGCGTACGGCACGACCAGCGTGTCACCGCGCCCGACCGGGAGGGGCACGTCACCGTACCCGAGAATCCCCTGCCCGGAGAGCACGATGACGACCGAGAAGCCCGGATCGAGCGCGCTCACCGGGTCGGGTCGCAGCCGCTCGGCGGCGAAGAACCCGTCCGCCGCCGGCGGGAGCAGCCGCCGCGCGCCGGGGCGGATCGGCCCGTCGTCGCGGCGCAGCTCAGCCAGCCGCGACGAACCCCATCCGCTCCGGTCCACGCACGCCAGCGCCTGGTCCGGGGCGAGGCCGAGGTACGCCGCCGACGACGGGACGTCGAAGCCGTCGCGTTCCAGCAGAACCGACAGGTCGGTCGGCTCCTGCGCCTCGACCAGGAAGATCCCGGGGCCGATGGCGTGCGGCAACCCGGCCGGCACCAGTACCGCGTCGCCACGCCGGACCGGGATCCGGTTGGTGGCGGCGAGCATCTCCGGTACCCGCTGGTCGCGCACCCAGCCGGCCAGCTCGTCCGGCTCGACCGGCCGGGCGAACCCGAGGTGGACGTACGCGTCCGGCCCGGCGTCGACGATCACCCACGCCTCGGTCTTCCCGTACGGCGAGCCGAGGTGCGCCAGCGCGAACCGCCGGTCGGGGTGGACGTGCAGCGGCAGCCGCTCCCCCGCGTCGAGCAGCTTGACCAGGACGGCCGGGTCGGCGCCGAACCGGGCCACGTGCGCCGGCCCGAGCCACTCCTCCGGCGAGGCTGCGATAACTGAAGCCAGCGTGCCGCCATCGGGAACGGAAGCGAGCCCGTCCGACCGCCCGTACCGCGTCGTCGTCGAGCCGACCCAGTCCTCCGGGAAGTACGGGTCGTCCGGCACCGGCAGTCCCCGGAACCCGTGGATGCGACCCGCACCCCGGTAGAACGAGCGGGGCGTGTTGGCCGCGAGCCGGACGGGTTCCATCAGGCGAGCCAGGCAGGTTCCATCAGGCGTGCCAGTTCCGGTACCACTCCGCCGGGAGCGCCTTCAGCACGTCGTCGAGCGGCTGGGTCGGGTGGTACGGCCGGCCGCACCGCCGGGTGATCCGGTTGAGCTTCTCCAGGCGGTCGCGGGCCTCCTCGACCGCCGCCACCCGGCGTCGCGGGTCGTGGGTGGACACCGCGTCCCGCCAGATCGACCGGCCGGCGAGGTACCCGGACGCGCCCGCCTCGCAGGAGATTTCGACCTGGGTGGCGAAGTCGGCGTACCCGACCCCGGCGGACAGGATCACCCACGGCACGTCGATGTTGGCGTCCAGCTCGGCACACGCGGCCCGGGCCGCGGCCCGACCCGCCGCAGTCTCCACGTACCCGGGGAACTCGACCTTGAGCATATCGACGCCCATCTCATTGGCCGCTATCGCAGACGCGATGATGCCACGGACCCGCGCCGCCTTCCAGTCGGCGCAGTCCGGTTCCTCGCCGGGCAGCGGGTACCAGATGGGCTCGACCACCAGCGGCAGGCTGAGCCCGGCGCAGGTCTCCACCAGGTCAGCCAGCAGCCGCCGCTGGTCGTCGGCCACGACCGGGTCGCCGTCCGGGCGGAAGAACCACAGAAGCTTGCACATGTCGGCACCGGCCATCTTGATCCGCTCGGCGCTCCAGTGCTCGCGCAGCCGGGTCCGGCGCGGGCCGGGTGGGATCTGGTAGTCCTCGTCCTCGATGCTCGACATCAGGCCGACGGTGCCCGGCACCGCGCCCGACCCGACCAGGTGGCCGAGCGCGTACAGCGGGTCCACGAGGAACGCCGATACGTTCGGCGCGAGCGCCCGCACCACCGCGTCCTTGGAGGCGACCACGTCGGCGAAGGTCACCGTCGACGGGTCCGGAGCGAGCAGCTCGGCGTAGTCGGAGAGGTGGTCGATCGCGCAGATCAGGAAGAAGCCGTCGGCGCTGGTCACCCGTTGCAGGCCGCGGACCTTACCGGGGTCGATGGCGATGGTGCTCACTTACGGTCTCCGTTCGAGGTGGAGGTCGCTGCCGAGGCAGCTGGACAGCAGGAGCCCGGCGACGAACGTGTCGCCGAGGCCGATGGTGGCGGCGGGATGGGACAGGTAGGGGCTCGGGACGCAGTCGACCCGCCGGCCGTCGCCCAGCGACCGGCTCGCCGGGCGCGGAGCGTCCAGGGTCGCGGCGGGGTCGAGCCGCAGGTCCGCCGTCGGCCGGCCGGCGCGGGCCCGCGAGGCGGCCAGCAGATTGGCCAGTGCCAGGGCGAACCCGGCGGCGCGCGGGTCGCCCCGGTGCACGGCGAGCGACCAGCCGTCGGCGTGCACCACGACCCGGGTCAGGTCGAACTCGACCGCGACCGCCAGCGCGCCGGCCGCCGGGTCGCTGGTGGCGACCAGGTTCTCCAGCTCAGTCAGGCTCAGCCCGACCGAAAAGACCATTCCTTTGTACGCGCGGAGCATGGCGTACGGGGCGTCCGGCTGCGCGTACTCGGCCAGTTCGAGGTGGATGGTGTCGAGGCCGGCGTCCCGCCAGCCGGTCACCACCCTGCGCAGCCAGTCCCGGCCGGCCACGTCGGACCCGGCGATCGCGTTGAGCCCGGACACCAGGCCGGCGCCGGCCCGCGTCGCCAGCGCGGGAGACGCCGCCGCGAAGTACGCGTCCTGTTCCAGCCCGTCGTCGGCCAGCCGGACGATGATCCGGCTCGACCGGGGCAGAACGCCGCCCGGCCACCGGGTGCCGGCGGTGAACTCCAGGATGTAGTGGGGTGCCTTGGTCGGCTCGCCGGCCGGTGCGATCTCACCCAGTCGCGTCACCCCGCCGGCCGTGCACAATCCGATGGCCGGGTCGAGCACGCTCAACTGCGCCGCACTCCGGTCGGCCAGCGACAGGATCCCGGGCGCGCCGAGCGTGGCGAGGGTCCAGCAGGCCTGCGCGCCGGTGCCACCGACCTGCCGCCCGCGGGGCTCGCCGAGCCGGTCGACCAGCCACGGCTCGACCTCGTCGCGGGCCGGTACGAAGATCTCGCCGTCGCGGGCCCGGCCGGCCCGGTCGAGCACCTCGGCGGCCAGGCCCGCCACCGGCCCGGCTCCCGACCGGGCGCCGGCCAGCGCGGTCAGTTCCTCGGTGCCGAGCCGGTGGATCTGGTCCACGCAGGTGTTGAAGCCGGCCAGCAGCGGTGCGGCGGACGGTGCCGCCGCGGCGACCGCCCCGGCCACGGCCGCGTACTCCGCGCGCCAGTCGGTGCTCACTCCTTCACCGCCCCGGCCGTCAACCCGGCCACGATCCGGCGCTGGAAGATGAGGACGAGCACCACCAGCGGCACGGTCACCACGACCGAGGCGGCCGCGATGTCGCCCCACGGCACGAAGTACAGGTCGGTGAAGTTCGCGATGCCGACCGGGATCGTCTGGTGCTGCGCGCTGCTGGTGAACGACAGCGCCAGCATGAACTCGTTCCAGCTCGCGATGAAGCCGAGCAGGGCGGCGGTGACCACGCCGGGCAGGGTCATCGGCACGATGATGCTGACCAGCGAGCGGACCGGGCCGGCACCGTCGATCTTCGCGGCCTCGTCGATCTCCTTGGGGATCGACCGGAAGTGGCCCCACATCACCCACACCATCAGCGGCAGCGCGAGTCCGATGTAGACACTCGACAGGCCGCTGTACGTGTCGAGCAGGAACAGCTTGCGCAGCACCAGGTACAGCGGGGTGACGATGGAGATCTGCGGGAACATCGAGATGCCCAGGATGATCACGCTGTTGACGATGAGCTGCTGGAAGTGCTTGACCGCGAACACCTTGTGGTAGTGCACCAGCGTGCCGGGCAGCGGCAGCCATTTCGGCGCCGACCGGACCAGTTCCTTGTCCGGCTGGAGCGAGGCGTTGACCTGCCACAGGAACGGGAACACCGACCAGACCACGATGAGCACGACGGTGGCCCACAGGCCCCAGCGGTGCACCCGGCGACGACTCAATGCGTAGACAGCCATGTCAGTCCTCCGAAGCCCGCATCCGGCGGAAGATGAAGTACGCGAAGCCGACCGCGATGACGGCCTCGGTCGCGAACATCGCCGTGGTGATCGACGATCCCGGCCCGAGTTGCAGCCCGGAGAACATCCGCTTGTACGCCAGGGTGGACAGTGTCTCGGTGGAGTCGGCCGGCCCGCCGCCGGTCAGCACGTACGGCAGGTCGAAGATCCGGAACGCGTCGAGCGCGCGCAGCATGGCGGCGATCAGCAGCGACGGCATCAGCAACGGCAGCCGGATGTGCCAGAACGCGTGCCACGCCGACGCGCCGTCCACCTGCGCCGCCTCGGTCAGCGACGACGGGATGGTCTGCAGGCCGGCGAGGAACAGCACGTTGTCGCAAAACTCGGCAGCCTCGTCGGCAGCAGTGTCGACGGACAACGCGCTACCCGCGCAGCGCCGCGCGGCGCTGGCCCGGCAGGTGCGCGACCGCGGCCACGCCACCGTCGCCGAGCTGGCCGCCGCGTTCGCCGTCTCGATGGACACCATCCGGCGCGACCTCGACTACCTCGCCGATCGCGGGGTCCTCGCCCGCACCCACGGCGGCGCGATGCGCGCCGACGAGCTGGCCACCGCCGACACGCCGTTCGACAACCGGACGGCGGTGCACCGCGACGCCAAGGAGGCGATCGGCGCCGCCGCCGCCCGGCTGATCTCCGACGGCGAGACGGTGCTGGTCAACGGCGGCACCACCACCCTGGCCACGGTCCGCGCGCTGACCGGCAAGCGGGGGCTGACCATGGTGACCAACAACCTGCGCCTGCCCGCCGAGGTGCCCCGCGACGTGGCCTGGGACCTCTACGTCCTCGGCGGCTCGCTGCGACTGTCCTCGATGGTCACCATCGGCCCGGTCGGCTTCCCCGGCACCAAGGGCATCAGCGCCGACGTCGCGCTCATCGGGGTCGGCGGCATCAGCGTCGAGTACGGGCTGTCCACGACCAACCTGCAAGAGGCGCAGATGATCCGGCAGATGGTCGAGTCGTCGTCGCGGGTGATCGTGGTCGCCGACTCGTCCAAGTTCGGCCGCAGCAACTTCGTGCACATCTGCGACCTGGCCGAGGTGTCCACGCTGGTGACCGAGCGCGCGCCGGAGCCCGCACTGCGGGAGGCGCTCGACGCCGTCCAGGTCGAGACCGTGCTCGCCACGCAGGCGTAGTGGCGCCGTCCGCCCCTGCCCCCGAAATCGGCGCCCGCATGATCGGCACAACTTCCCGGAAGTTGTGGCCTCAGAGGGGTGCTGAGGCCACAACTTGCCGGAAGTTGTGACGATCTTCAGGCAGCGGGGGTCGTGGCGCTCACCGTGGCTGTCGCGCCTGGGCCGTCCGCGGTCAGGGCGGCGATCGTGAATGTGTACTTCGTCGCCGGTTGCAGGCCGTTGACCACGCGGATCATGGCGTGCACCGTCGGCTGGCTGATCAGCGCGTCCCGGCCGGTCTCGACGATCGTGCGCCCGTCCGACACCGTCACCTGGTACCCGATGACCGGGGTGTCCCCGGTGACCGCCGGTGGCGTCCACTGGAGACCGACCGCGCCGGCACCGGCCCGCGCCTTGAGCCCGGTCGGCGCGTTCGCGTGCACGCCACCCAGCGGACCCGGCGTCACCGGCGCGGCGGGCAGCGACGGCAGGCTCGCGCCGACCGCGTTCACCGCCTGCACGGTCACCGTGTACGCGGTGCCGTTGGTCAGCCCGGTCACCACCGCGTACCCGAGCCGTTTGAAGTCGGCGGCGGACACCCTCGCGGTCACCGACTGGGCGCCGGCGGTCGCGGTGACGACGTACGAGGTGAGCGGCGAGCCGTTGTCGGCGAACGTCGGGTTCCACGCGGCGTACAGCCCACCGTCGACCGCGAACGTGGCGACCCGCCACGGCGCCTCGGGCGCCGACCGGCCACCGATCCGCCGGTTCAGCAGGCCTCGGTACGCGGGCTCCAGGCCGGCCGCGGCGACCACGTCGGCCGGCGCCGCGGACGGGTCGGACAGCAGATGGTTGTCCTGCGTGACCAGGCCCTTGTTGTTGGAGTTCGGGTCGGCCTGCTCCCACCAGTTGCCGGTGATCAGCGTCGGGTCGTTGTTGCCCAGGTTGTCACGGTAGTCGGTGTGCCGGCTGGCCACGTTCGCGTACGACGCATGGTAGAGCACGTTGCCGCTGACCGTCTCGTACGTGCAGCCGTTGTCGGTGTACACGTTCTTGCCCAGGCCACCCTGGTCGTAGATGACGTTGCCGGTGACCTTCTCGCCGTCGGCCATCGAGGTGCCGGTGATCCCCTGGGTGTAGATGCCGCCGCCGTCGTCCAGCCCGAGCATGTAGTCGAAGATCAGGTTGTTGGCGACCTGGTTGTCGTGGGAGAGGTTCGGGGTCGGCGGCTTACTGATCTTGTCCGGCCAGCCACCCCAACCCATCGAGACCGCACTGTACGGAAGATTGTCGATCTGGTTGTGCGCGATCAGGTTGTTCTGGGTGTACCCGTTGAGGATCGCCACGCCGCCATGGAACTCGCGCGGGAACGCGTACAGGTGGTTGTCGAGCACCTGGACCCGCCGGGTGACGTCGGCGTCGTCGGTGGGCAGCGGCTTGTCCACCCCGCCGATCTCGACGCCGTTACCGGACAGGTCGGTGAAGACGTTGCCCTTGACCAGCGCGTCCTGGCTGCCGTCGCCGAGTTCGAGCCCGGCCGCGCCGAGATGGGTGAACACGCTGTCGGAGAACTCGACCCGCTGCCCGTAGGAGATCGAGACGTTGCCCGGCTCCTTGGTCCAGGACGCGTACGGGCAGGTGCCGCCCGCGACGAACTGGCACAGGCCCTGCACCGTCCAGCCGTCCGGGCCGGTGTTGGTGTACCCGGCCTGGATCTCCGAGAAGCCCTCCGGCGACGACGGGGTCAGCCAGGTCGCGTACTCGAAACTGAAGCCGCGGAACGCCACGTCGTGCACGTGGTCGCCGGTGACCAGCTTCTCCAGGGCGGGTGCCTCGACGTCGGCACGCCGCAGGTCCTCACCGTGCCGCGGCCGGTAGTAGAAGGTGTGGCTGGCGCGGTCGAGGTACCACTCCCCAGGCTGGTCGAGCAGCTCGAACGCGTTCTCCACGTACGCGGGCTGCTTGCCGTTGGTCAGCGAGCCCGGGCCGACCATGTTGACCGAGCGGCCGGGGATGTCCGGGAACTCCACCCGCTTGGTCGAGTTGTCCCAGCACGGCTGCGCCATGGTGATCGCCGTACCGGTCGCCGCCCCGATCGGGCAGCGCGGCTCGGTCCACTGGCCCAGCCCGTACCGCTGGAGGTTCCACATCGCCTCGCCGGCCGTGTACACGAACTCGACGTCACCCGGGTTGCGCCAGTGGCTGATGGTGTCGGCGGACGCGGTGTACCCGGTGGCGGTCGCCGTCAGGGTCACCGGCAGCGGACCACGCGCCCGCTGCTCGCGTACCCCGTCGACGTAGAGCTGCCGGGTGTTGTCCAGGCTGTTGTCGAGGCCCTTCGGGGCGCGGGCCGCCCACAGCCCCGGCTTGCCGGGCACCGGGCGCCAGCCGGTGACCTGCCTGCCACCGCTGATCACGGTGCCCGGGCTGCCCTGCCAGATCACCCGGTGTCCGTTGCTCCCCGAGTCCCGGGCGTCGAGGACCAGCGACGCGGACAGCCGCTGTACCCCCGGATAGATGTGGACCGTGAGGTCGGCGGTGAGGTTGGTGTTGCGGGCGCGCACCAGGTCACGGGCCCGCTGGAGGGTACGCACCGGCAGCCACCAGGTGCCCGGGGCACGGTCGGATCCCCACGGGGAGACGTAGATGTCGCCCGTGGAAGCGTGATCAGGCGCCGCCGCGCCGGCCGAGCCCGGAATGGCGACGATCGCCGCCGCGGTCACGAGGGCCGTCAGAGTCGCGCCAACCTTTTTCCGCATGTAGCCTCCCCGCAGCGGACCGCGAATCGTCGGTGCGCATGGCGGCCGTAATCCGACAAACGCTCCTCAATCCGGGGAGGCTAGAGCCGATACATCGGATGAGGCAAGGCTTCGGGTCAGGTTTCGCGGATCATGGATATGTGCCCGGTGGCCGCGGTCATGCGATTACTCTCCGAAAGCCGGAACATACCCGGCGCGGTCTACGTTCGTTACACCATCGACCAAGCCGGGAGGGCCCATCGCCAATGAGCAAAACCATCGACTACGACTCGCCCCGCCGCCCTGTGGTGGAGCTTGAGGAAGACAGCCTCGAAGAAGCTCAAGGTACGCAAGACATCGACCCAGTCCGTAGGGCTTGATCTCGACGAGGCCGACGTCGCCGAGACCTTCGAACTGCCCGGTGCGGACCTGTCGGGCGAGGAGCTGACCGTCACGGTCGTCCCCATGCAGTCCGACGAGTTCCGCTGCTCGCGCTGCTTTCTGGTGCACCACCGCAGCCAACTGGCAGCCCACCGCAACGGTCAGGACATCTGCAACGAATGCGTGTGACGATCGTCACCGTGTCAGTCAGTTCGGTGCGGCGGGCCGGCGCCGCATAAGTACGAGTACCACCCCGGCTGTCCCGATGACGGCGGCGCCCGCCAGCCACGACCACCACGGCACGTCCCGGTGACCGGCCACCGGAGTGGCCAACCGCGACGGCACGGGTGACAACGGCGCCGCCGTCGGTTCGAGGCCGGGTCGCAGCGACACGGTGAATTCGAACGTGCCCTGAACCGGGTGCGTGTCGGCGGAGACCACCCGCCACTCCACCGTGTACGACCCCGACCTGAGCGGGTACACCTTCTGGTGCACGACGTCATCGACGACCTGTACGTGCCCGTCGCTGTAGGACACTCCTCCCGGGCCGCTCACCACCACGATGCTGAACTGCTGGTGGACATGCTCGTTGAAGGTCAGCGTCACCTCGGGGACCGGCGCGGTCACCGTCGCCGACGCGACCGGCGCGGTCTGGAGCAGCCGGCTGTGTGCCCAGGCCGGTAGCGCCGGTCCCAGGATCACCGCGATCGCGGCGGGAATGAGCAGGTGCCGTGCGGCGGCCAGCCGGACGCCGGCCGCCGAACGTAGGCGTCGGGTGGTCGTCAAGCCGCCGGCCGCCGCCGCCAGGCGAGCCCGCCGACGACCAGACCGGCCAGCGCGACGACGAGCGCCGCGATCCCCAGCCCGAGGCCGGCGTTGGCCCGCGACCGGGCGCTGGCGTCGTTGGTCGACGCGGCCGGCTGGTCCTTGGCGGGCATGTCGGTCGTCGCGGTGTCCGCCGCGGCCTTCGCCAGCTTCAGGGTCGGCGCCGGGTGCTCGGGCTCCTTGCCGTCCGCGGCCGGCTCCTCGATCCAGCGCACGATGTCGCCGTCCGAGTACGTCTGCAACGCCTTGAACACGATCTTGTCGGTCTCCGGCAGCGGCCCGGCCGACACGTCGAACTCCTGGAACTCGCCCGGCTTGATCGCCGCGTCCGGCGACGCGGTCCAGACGATCTTCGTGACCGCCTCGGTGACCTCACCGTCGTCGTTCTTGATCGGCTTGTCCAGCTTCGACTTGGTCGCGACCGCGGTCCACCCCACGGTCGGCTTGACCGACACCGACGCGATCGGCGTGTCCTGCGGCAGATCAACCTCCAGCGCCGTGGTGGTGGCGTTGTCCTTCTCGTTCGGCACCCGGAAGGTCAACTTTGTGTAGCCACCCTGACTGGCGTTCGACGGGTTCACCGTCACATGCGCCGAAGCGGGACTCGCGGCCAGTAACACGGCGGCGAGACCGCCTCCCAGTACGGCGCCGGTACGGACCAGAACCTTACGCATAACATCCCCTCGTCGTCGAAACTTCGCAAAAGGTACAACGCGCAGCGCCCCGGCTCAGCAAGAGCACGGGTGGGTAGTCGTCACCGCGCGTGCCAAAGTTCCCCGGCGACCGGCAGATCGTCACAACTTCCGGGAAGTCGTGGTCTCCGAGGTGGATTGAGGGGACAACTCCCCGGACGTTGTGCCAGGAGCCTGATCGGCGGGCTCGCCGAAGGCCGCGCCCAGGCCGGTGAGGTCGACCGGGCGGCGCTGCGATTCGGGTACCAGGTCGACGAGCGGGCGCATCGCCTCGAGCGCGGCGAGGATCTCCCGGCCGACCTGCTCGGCCGGGCGCATCGCGTCGACCGACACCAGGATGCCGCGCTGCGCGTACCAGGCCACGATCGGGTGGGTCACCTCGCGGTACAGCGCCAGCCGCCGCCGGATGACGTCTTCGGTGTCGTCCGTGCGGTGTTCCAGCGCGGCGCGGGCGAGCAGCCGGCGTACCAGCTCCGGCTCGCTGGCCTTCAGGTGCAGCGCGACGTTGGAGGTCATCCCCAGTTCCAGGCCGATCTGGTAGGCGGCGCGGGCCTGTTCCATGTTGCGCGGGACGCCGTCGAGCACGTACCCGCCGCCGGCCTCTTTCGCCGCGACGAACGCCTCCCGCACCATGTCCAGCACGATCGAGTCGGGCACCAGCTCGCCCCGGTCGAGATGGCGCTGGACGGCCAGGCCCAGCCCGGTGCGCCGGGCCACGTGGTCGCGCAGCATCTCGCCGGTCGCGATGTGCGGAATGTCGAAGTGGGCGGCGATCAGTGCGCCTTGCGTCCCTTTGCCCGCACCCGGCGGCGCGATCATCAGTACGCGCATCCCTGCCTCCCTCGCTCGACCCGCGGACGAAGCGTCGTCGCCCGGAGAGTCGACAGCCATCGACCGAATGGTGACGCGCGCCGGCCGTCCCGGCGCCACCGGTCACCCACTCAACGGAACTCGCCCGTCACGGACATCGACCGAGCGTAGGCCACCGGACACATATCCCAGTCCGCGGTAGTCGCGCGTGACGAATCCGCTGCTCATGGGCAATGATTCGAGCGCGGGGGCGCATGGAAGGTGGCTGGTGCATGGCTCAGGTTCATCACTTCGAGTACGGGTGGGTCACGCCGGTTTTCGCGTACACGATCTCGGTTCTCGGCTCGTTGCTCGGCCTGACGAGCACCGCCCGGGCGCGCACCGCCCCACCGGGCCGGCGGGCCTGGCTGCTGGTGCTCGCCGCGTGGGCGATCGGCGGCACCGGCATCTGGGTCATGCACTTCATGGCGATGCTCGGCTTCGCGGTGCCCGGCGTGCCGCTGCGCTACGACGTGTCGCTGACCGTGGCGAGCTTCCTGATCGCCGTTGTCGTCGTCGGCGTGGGCCTGTTCATCGTCGGGTTCGGCCGGCCGTCGGTGCTCAAGGTGCTCGTCGGCGGGGTGATCACCGGGGTCAGCGTGGCCTTCATGCACTACACCGGCATGGCCGCGATGCGCCTCAACGGCCAGGTCGGGTACGACCGCACACTGGTGCTCGCGTCGTACGCGATCGCGATCGTGGCCGCGACCGTCGCGCTGTGGTTCACGCTCGTGGTCCGTGGTGGGCTCGCCACGATCACCGCCGCCGCCGTGATGGGCGCCGCGGTCTGCGGCATGCACTACACCGGCATGGCGGCGCTGCGGGTACACCTGCACGACGACGTCCACGGCACCGTGCCGGGGGTCAACGTCAACGTGTTCCTGGCCCCCATCGTGATCTTCGTCGTCATCGTGGTGATCGCCCTGTCGTACGTGGTGATGGCCATCCCGTCGGCCGATGAGGAGGATCAGGCGGCCTCGCTGCGGACCACGCTCACCAACGGGAGCCGCCCGGAGCCCGCACCGCCGGCACCCGGTGCCCCCCGGCTAGCCTCGGCTGTCGGCCGCCGGGCGCGGTACCGGTAGAACCACCGATTCGAACACGCCGTCGTTCTGCGTGGCGAGCCGGACCACCTCGGCGCGCGCGCACTCCCGTGAACGGCCGTGGAGCATGGCCCGATCGTACGGGTGCGTACCGACGACTGGTGATTACGCGGATTCGACGGGTAGCGATGGCCGGCACAGTGGTCGCCATGAACACAGTCGCCATGAACACAGTCGCCATGAACACAGTCGCCATGAACACAGCTGATGTCATCGTCGTGGGCGCCGGGCCGACCGGCCTGATGCTCGCCTGCGAACTGGCCCTCGCCGGCGTCCGCTGCCGGATCCTGGAGCGCCGCGCCGACCAGCCCAACATCACCCGGGCGTTCGCGGTGCACGCGCGTACCCTCGAACTGCTCGACGCCCACGGCGTGACCGTCGATGTCGCCGGCTCCGGTCCGCGGCGGGCGAGCTACCGGTCCAGCTACCGGGCCAGCTACCGGGCCAGCTACGTCGTCGGCTGCGACGGGGCGCACAGCGCGGTACGCCGGATGATCGGCGTGGAGTTCGTCGGCGCCCAGTACGAGACGCACATCATGCTGGCCGATGTGCACCTCACCGACCCACCGGAGGAGGCGCTGTTCGCCCGGGCCAACGAGCAGGGCTCGGTGATCGTCGTACCGTTCGGCGACGGCTGGTTCCGGGTGATCGCCTGGGACCGGGCGCGCGAGGCTGTCCGGGATCGGCATCGGCTACCCGCGACGGTCCCGTCAGGACAGTCCATGGGTGGGGCGCCGGATGCCGGACGTCGCCTGCGACGGCGGTCGGCTGTACGAGACGCTGTGGGACGGCCGGTTCGCGCTGGTGTCCCGGTCGGAGCCGGTGCCGGTGGCCGGCTGGGCGGACCGGGTCGACGCCGTCCGCTGCGCCGTGCCGGGCCTCCCCGAGATCGTGCTGGTGCGCCCGGACGGCTACATCGCCTGGGCCGGCGCGTCGCCCGCCGCCGCGGCGACGGCGCTGACCACCTGGTGCGGCCACCCAACCCCCGCCAGGGTCTAACCTCCTGCCCCTCCCCTGGAGGACGAGCGTCGTAGGATTTCGCCGAGGGGTAGTGCGACGTGGGAGGGCCTCATGGCCACCGGTTTGTCTCAGCAGGGCATCTTCGGGCCTGAGCGGGCGCCGCGATGGTGGCGGTCGCTGCGATCGGCGTTCGTCCGCCTGGTCGTGCCGCCGAGCCCGGCCGTCGACCGGTCCGCCCGCCTCGGCGACGTCTGCGCGGTGCTCGACGGTGCCCGTACTCTGATCGAGCGCGGCTGGGTACAGGATCGCTGGCTGGTGACCCCGGCGCCCGCGGCGCGCCGGTCGACCGCCCACCCGACCGCCACCTCGACCGCCACCTCGACCGCCGAGGTGCCACCGGATGTCAGCGGCGCCTGCCTGGTCGGCGCGGTGGTGCACGCCGCCCAGAGCCATCATGCGACGGCCGACGCGATCCACGCCGCCCCTGCTCTCGACGTGCTGCGGGATGCCTGGCAGGAGACGCGTGGCCTCGGCGGCCCGGGCATCGCCGGCCGGGCCGCGCCGCGCGAGGTCCGGGCGGCACGGGTGCGCGACCTGACCCGGTGGAACGACCAGCCCGGCCGTACCCGCGACGAGGTGCTCGGGCTCATCGACCTGGCCACCAGCCGAGCAATCATGGAGGCGATGGGCGAGCCGGCGCGCCGTTGATCCTCACGGGTGCTCGCGGCGGCGGCGCCCGGTCGGCGGTTCGGGCGGCGGCGCGCTGGAGTGCTCGGGGATCGCCTCCAGCCCGTGGTGGCGTAGCTGCTCGGGCAGGTCGTCCTCGGACATCTCGTGCGGGTGCAGCACCTCGGGCGGGCGGATCAGCATCCAGCCGATGAACACGACGCCCATGACCAGCATGATCACACCGAGCAGCAGCGACAGGTTGATGCCGGCCGCTTTGTCGATGTCGGCCTGGCTCGCGCCCAGGCCGACGATCGTAACGATCACCCCGAAGATCAGGAACAGCGCGCCGGTGAAGGTACGCAGGTCGAAAAGCTTGGCGAGCAGTTCGCCGCCGCTCTCGCCGGGGTGTTCCTCAGGCGTTGTCACGGAAACCTCCAGAAACGATCAGGCCAGGGCGACGAGTACATAGAGGACGGCGCAGACGACGAGGACACCGATCCCGAGGACGACCGGGGACCGGTACCACGGGTACGCGATCGCCTCGGACGCGTCCCGGATCTCCATGCCGAACACGAGCCCGTGCAGTTCCTCGTCGGTTTTGCGCTGTTCCCGCATCGAGGCGAGGACCATCGCGATGGCGCCAGCGGTGAACGCGGCGATGGAGCCCCACATGGTTTCGTGCAGGTCGCTGCGGAATGTCAGCGCCCCGGCCTTGTACAGCGCGTACACGATGACCGCCGAAACGGTCCCGACCAGGATGCCCCAGAAGCCGGCGCTGCGGGTGGCCCGTTTCCAGAGCATGCCGATGATGAACGCGCAGAACAGCGGGACGTTGAAGAACGAGAAGAGCGTCTGAAGATAGTTGGAGATGTTGCTGAACCCGGACGCGATCAGCGCGGTCAGCACGGCGATGGCGACCCCGCCGACCGTCACCCACCGGCCGACCACCAGGTAGTACCGGTCCGGTCGGCCGGGCCGGATGTAGTCCTGCCAGATGTCGTACGTGAACACCGCGTTGAAGCTCGACACATTGGCCGCCATGCCGGCCATGAACGCGGCGAGCAGGCCGGTGACCGCCACCCCGAGGGCGCCCTGCGGCAGGTACTTGTCCATCAGCGCCGGGATCGCGTCGTTGTACTGAAGGTTGCTTTCCTTGGTACCGATGCCCGGCAGCAGGATCAGCGCCGCCATGCCGGGCAGCACGGTGATCAGTGGGACCAGCGCCTTGGGATAGGCGCCGATGATCGGGGTGAGCCGGCCAGCGTGCATGTCCTTCGCCGCCATCGCCCGCTGCACCTCGGCGAAGTTGGTGGTCCAGTACCCGAACGACAGGCAGAAGGCCAGGCCGAGGATGATGCCGATCCAGTCGCCCACCGGGTTGGCGCCGCCGATCCCGGTGCCGGACCAGGGCTGGACGAACGCGTTGCCGTGGTCGGCGCTCAGCGTACTGAACAGCTTGTGGATCCCGCCGGTCTCCTTGATCGCGATGATGGTCAGCGGCACCATGCCGATCAGGACCACGAAGAACTGCATCACCTCGTTGTAGATCGCGCTGGTCAGGCCGCCAAGCAGGATGTACGACAGGACGAACACGGCGGCCAGCACGATCGCCACGATGAGCGGGATGCCCAGCAGCGCCTCCAGCACGATGGACAGCGCGTACAGGTTGACGCCGGCGATCAGCATGCTGCCGACGACGAACGTGATCGCGTTGATCAGGTGCGCCTTCGGGTCGAACCGCAGCCGCAGGTACTCGGGCACGCTGCGCACCCGCGAGCCGTAGTAGAACGGCATCATCACGATGCCGAGAAACACCATGGCCGGGATCGCACCGATCCAGAAGTAGTGCACCATGGCCGAGCCGTACTGGGCCCCGCTGGCCGACTGCCCGAGCAGCTCCACCGCGCCGATATTCGCGGAGATGAAGCCGATTCCGGTAATCCATGCCGGCAGCGACCGGCCGGACAGGAAGAAGTCCAGTGATGATCTCACCGCGCGTTTCAACGCGAATCCGATGCCGAGGACGAACGAGAAGTAGATTGCCATCAGCACGAGATCGACCGGGCTCAGATTGAGCTTGAGGACATCCGCCGCAAGATACATGGTCGCCCCTTCCACTGCGCGGCAGCGCATAGTTCCGGGTGGACGACGGCGCGCGCCGCGTCCTTCTCGGGGGCTCTTTTTGATCGCTCGATCGCCGGCACTGGGCAGATCGACTCCGGCGTACCGGGCTTATTCGTATGATCCTAGCGGCATCTTCGCCCGTCAATCGTTGCTGGACCGGACTGGCGCATTGTGGGACTCTGACGCCGATGCCGTTGCCGCATCAGGGCCGGCGCGCGTCATCGGCACCGACCGGTACCCGCCGTTCACGCTCGCCGATGTCCCGGACTACCCGGCTGGCCTGGAGGTGGGGTACCGGCCCGACCCGCCCGCTGGTCGATCAGGGTCGTCGGGTACGTGACGCTGCTGACCCCGGGCTACCCGCCGTTCCGGCTCGACATGGGTGACCGCGAGCCGGACGGGCCGGTCGAGCCCACCGGGTCGGACGGCGCCACCACGCTGAGCTATCCCACCACGACCCCGGCGGCGAGCTAGAGCCGGTCGCTGGCCTGCCGGCCGAGCCCGGCCAGTACCTGTGCCGCCGCGGCCAGGTCGGCGTCCAGCGGGCGGTCCTCGGTACGCGGATCGAGCGCGTCCGCGGCCCGGTCGAACGCGTCCCGCAGCGGGCCGGGCTGCGGGCGCGCCGCCCGCATGCGCAGTGCCCGGATGGCGGCGACCAGCTCGCAGCACAGCATGACCCGGTAACTCTCGACGACCTCGGTGAGGTTGCGCGCGGCCTGCACCGAGAACGCGGCGTGCTCCTCCAGGCCGCGCGACACGACCGCGGTGGCGAGCCCGGTGGCGGCGGCGTTGTGGCGTAACTGGGCCAGGGCGGACTGCGACACGTACTCCAGGATCATCACCCCGGAGCTGGCCGGCGGGCCGTCGGCCAGGAACGGGCGCAGGCCGGTGTACCGCGGCTCGACCAATGTGGACAGTCGGGCCGCGGACAGCGCCGCGGTCGAGAACAGCGCGGCGCGCATGGTGTCGAGGGCGAGCCCGACGTACCCGCCGTGGAAGTTGCCGTTGTGCCACACGGTGTGCCCGGACACGTCGACCAGCGGGTTCTCGCACGCCGCGTTCAGCTCGACCGCGAGTACCCGGGACAGGTGGCCGCACGCCTCCACGGCCGGGCCGTGGACCTGCGGGATCGCGCGGTAGCTGTACGGGTCCTGCACCCGGGCCGGCGCGCCGAGCGTGTCGCCGACCAGGTCCCGCATCCGGGCGGCGACCGCGCGCTGCCCGACGTGCGGACGCGCCGCGTGCACGGCCTCCGCGTACGGCTCGGTGGAACCGTCGACGGCGAGGAAGGCCAGCGCGGCCACCACGACACTCGCGTCCAGCAGGTCACGCAGGTCCTCGATGCCCAGACACGCCTCGCCGACGGTAGCCGCGTTGCTACTGATAAAGGCTAGTGAATCTGCCGGATCCATCGGGTAAGCAGGTAATGTTCCACCACGCCAGGGGCGCTCACCGAGGACGCACAACGCGGTGGACGCGAGAGCGGTGAGGTCGCCGGTGCCGATGCCGCCGAGGCTGTGCACCGGCGGGAGGAGGCCTTGGTTGAGGACGGCCGCGAGCACGTCGAGAATCCCCGGCTCGACGCCCGAGCCGCCGGCGGCCAACTGGTTGAGGCGGACCACGAGCATCGCCCGGGTGCGCGCGGCGTCGAGCAACGGGCCGGCGCCGGCCGCGTGGCTGCGCAGCACCCGCAGCCCGTGCTCGCCATCGCCGGTGGCGGTGACGTCGATGTCCCGGTTGGCCCCGACGCCGGTGCCCCGCCCGTACACGACCTGCCGCTCCGCGACCTCGGTCACGGTGCGCCAGGCCCGCTCGGCGCGGTCGACGGCGGCGGGTGCCACGCTGACCGCCGCGCCGTCACGCGCCACCGTGCGGACGTCGCCCGGAGTCAGGCCGGCACCGGTGACGACCACGACGGGAGTCACGTCTCACCTCTGCATCGATCCGGCCGGTACGACCCGGACGCTACTTGACATCCATTCATCGATCAATAGCATGAATAAACCCATTCAAGGGCCGGAGGTTGGTGCACCTTGATCGAATTCGAGCAGGTGACCAAGAGGTTCCCCGACGGCACCGTGGTGCTGGAGAATCTCAACCTGCACATCCCCGCCGAAAAGATCACCGTACTGGTCGGCCCGTCCGGGTGCGGCAAGACGACGACCCTTCGCATGATCAATCGGATGGTGGAGCCGTCCTCGGGCCGCATCGTCCTCGACGGCAAGGACGTGCGCGAGGCCGATCCACCGGTGCTGCGCCGGCACATCGGATACGTGATCCAGCAGGCCGGCCTCTTCCCGCACCGGACGATCGTGGACAACGTCGCCACGGTGCCGTTCCTGCTCGGCTGGCCCCGGCGCAAGGCCCGCGACCGGGCGATGGAGCTGCTGGAGGTGGTCGGCCTGCCCGCGGCGTTCGCCAAGCGGTACCCGTACCAGCTCTCCGGTGGTCAGCAGCAGCGCGTCGGGGTGGCCCGGGCGCTGGCCGCCGACCCGCCCGTCCTGCTCATGGACGAGCCGTTCAGCGCGGTCGACCCGGTCGTCCGTGGCGCGCTCCAGACCGAGCTGCTGCGGCTGCAAGGGGAGCTGCACAAGACGATCGTGTTCGTGACGCACGACATCGACGAGGCGATCAAGCTCGGCGACATGGTCGGCCTGTTCCGGGTCGGCGGCGGGCTCGTCCAGTACGACACGCCGCAGCGGCTGCTCAGCTCACCGGCCGACGACTTCGTGGCCGGCTTCCTGGGCGTCGACCGGGGCATCCGGGGACTGTCCTTCCTGGCCGCCTCGTCGGTGCCGCTCGACCCGGGCGGCGTGGTGACGCTGGGGGCCGCGGTGCCGGCGGCCGAGGGTACCGAATGGTCGCTGGTCATCGACGGCGAGCGACGCCCGGTCGGCTGGCTGGCGCCCACCGCGCTGGGGTCGGGCACGGCGGTCGGGCGCGAGCACCTCGCCCCGCTGGGCCGCACATTCCGCCCGGACGAGGACTCGCTGCGGGTCGCCCTGGACAGCGCGGTGCTCTCGCCGGCCGGCCGGGCGGTCGCGGTCGACGCCGACGGGCGCCTGATCGGTACCGCCGACCAGAAGGACCTGGCGACGGCGATCCACGCGGGCGAGAACGCCGCCGGAGAAAGCACCGCCGAAGCCGGCGCCGGGAGGGCGTGATGGACTGGGAATGGGTGGGCAGTCACGGCCCGCTCTTCGTGGACCGGCTGCGTGAGCACCTCCCGATGTCGGTGCTGCCGGTGCTGTTCGGCCTGGTGATCTCGCTGCCGCTGGGAATCGCGTGCGTGCGCTGGCCCCGGCTGTACCCACCGGTCCTGGCCCTGACCAGCGTGCTCTACGCGCTGCCGTCGATCGCGCTGTTCGCCATCCTGGTCAACTTCACCGGCCTGGAGCCGATCACGGCGATCATCCCGCTGACCCTGTACACGCTGTCGGTGTTGCTACGCAACGTGGTCGACGGGCTGCGCGCGGTGCCCGAGTCGGTGCGCCAGTCGGCCGTCGCCATGGGCTTCAGTCCGCTGCGCCGGCTGGTACAGGTCGAGTTGCCGATCGCCGCCCCGGTCGTGATCGCCGGCACCCGGGTCGCGACCGTGTCCAACATCAGCCTGGTGTCGGTCGGTGGGCTGATCGGCCTGGGCGGGCTCGGCCAGCTGTTCACCGACGGGTTCCAGTTGCATCAGACCACCCGGATCATCATGGGGATCGTGCTGACCGTGGCGCTCGCGGTCGTCGCCGACGGAATCCTGGTCATCCTGCAACGGGTGCTCACGCCCTGGGCACGGCGCCCCCGGGCGAGCCGATGGCGCCGCCGCGGCCGCGGTCGCGCCCCCGTCGCCGAGGTGACCGCGTGACCGCGCCGCGCGGGCCGCGCGCGGCGCGGGTGGGGGTGGGGGAGCTATGAGTGCTTTTGGGGATGCTTGGCACTGGTTCTTCCAGTCTGCGCAGTGGAGCGGCACCGACGGCATACCGGCGCGGCTCGGCGAGCACCTGTACTATTCCAGCCTCGCGCTGCTGTTCGCGGTCATCATCGCGGTGCCGCTGGGCCTGCTCATCGGGCACACCAACCGGGGCGGCTTCCTGGTGGTCAACTCGGCGAACGCGGCCCGCGCACTGCCCACCGTCGGCGTGGTGCTGCTCGTGGTGGTGCTGGCCGGCATCGGGCTGCTGCCGGTGCTGGTGCCGCTGGTGGCGCTGGCGATCCCGCCGATCCTGGTCAACACGTACGAAGGGATCCGGCAGGTCGAGCCTGAACTCGTCGACGCTTCCCGGGGTATGGGGCTGCGTGAATACCAGGTCCTCGGCTCGGTGGAGGTACCGGTGGCGATGCCGCTGATCCTGCTCGGCGTGCGCACCGCGGCGATCCAGATCGTGTCCACGGCGACCATCGCGGCATACGTTGGCCTCGGTGGTCTGGGCCGGTTCATCTTCGACGGGCTCGCCCGCCAGGATTACCCCACCGTGATCGGCGGCGCGATTCTCGTCGTGGTGCTCGCGCTGTCGACCGAACTGATCTTCGTCGGCGCCCAGAAACTACTGGTACCCACTGGCTTGCAAGGTCAAAAATCCTGATGTCGCCATCGATCCGGGAGGCGACCCAACCCTAAGGAGAACAATGGTCCGCGTCATCCGCGGTGCCGCCGTCGCCCTGCTGGCGTTGGTCCTGCTGCCCGCCTGCGGGGGCGGCAGTGGCAGCGGCAGCTCGAAGACGGTCACGGTCGGTTCCGCCAACTTTCCTGAGAACGTGCTGCTCGCCGAGATGTACGCGCAGGCGCTGGAAGCCAAGGACGTCAAGGTCAACCGCAAGTTCAACATCGGCGCCCGGGAGCTGATCTACAAGCAGATCTCCAGCGGCGGCCTGTCCATCCTTCCGGAGTACAACGGGGCACTGCTCGCGTACCTGGACAAGAACGACCAGTCCACATCGACCGACCAGGTCAACGCCGCGCTCAAGGCCAAGCTGCCCGCGAAACTGGAGATCCTCGACTCCTCCAAGGCCGAGGACAAGGACTCGCTCAACGTCACCAAGGCCACGGCCGACAAGTACAGCCTGAAGTCCATCGCGGACCTGTCGTCGTCGGCGAGCAGCCTGGTGCTCGGTGGGCCGCCCGAGTTCAAGACCCGCCGCCAGGGCATCGTGGGCCTCAAGGAGGTGTACGGGCTGGACTTCAAGGAGTTCCGCTCGCTCGACACGGCCGGGCCGGTCACCGTGGCCGCCCTCCAGAAGGGCGACATCCAGGTCGCGAACCTGTTCACCACCGACCCCGCGATCGCGGTGAACAACTTCGTCGTACTCGACGACCCGAAGAACCTGTTCAGCTCGCAGAACGTGACGCCGCTGGTGTACAAGTCGGCGGTCGACGACACCGCCCGCAGCGCGCTCAACGCGGTGTCGTCGAAACTCGACACGCCGACCCTGACGCAGCTCATGCGCAAGGTCGCCGTGGACAAGCAGGACCCGGAGAAGGTGGCGACGGACTGGCTGAAGTCGGCCGGCCTGGTCTAGCCGCTGGTTGCCCCTTTTCGCCGATCAAGGAGAAATGTACGTGGTTTGATCTCCGGACCACGTACATTTCTCCTTGATCGGCGAGAAGGGCCGCCCCGGCCCGCGTTCGCCGTGACGCGGCGCCCTAGTTGGAGGACACTGGGGGGGATACCGGGCCCGCCGAGTCAATGTGGGGGCGTCGTGACAAGTTTCCGTTTGCCCGACTCAGTTCCGATGCTGTCCCAGGGCAAGCACCGCAACCCGCGCAAGGGTGCGTGCTTCATGGAGATGGCGTCGTTCCTCGCCGGCGAGCGGTGGAGTGACCACCCGAGCTGCACGCATCCGCTGCTCGCCTCCGTCGCCCGCCTGGTCAACGACAACACGTCAGATGCGGGCCGCCAGGAACTGGTCGTGCTGATCCCGTCGGTGATCGGTCTGACCAGCGACGATCCGCACGTGGACGCGCGGATCGCGCAACTGGCGGCGACCATGGCGCTACCCGTGGTGGCGGCGGAGCGGCAATGCGTCATGGCCGTGTCCGTCCTGGCCTGCGACCGGGTGCTCGCCGATCTCGACGACCGGCCGGAAGGCCGGTTCGACGAGCGTAGCCGGGTGGCGCTGGCCCAGGCCCCCCGCGCGGCGGAGTGGGCCGAGGAGTTCACCCGGGGCGTGACCACGTCCGTCGGCGCGTTCCGCCGGCACGCGGCGCCCCGCATCGCCCGCTCCGCGGTGGAGGGCATCGCGTCGGCGTGCGTGCCGGACCCCGACCGGATCCTGCGTGACCTGCTCGCCGCCGCGATCGAGGAGACCGCCGCGACCGTCCGCTCGTCGGCGGAGCCCCCGGCTCAACTCACCCCAGCGGCCGCCGCGCCGGTCCCTCTCTCGTCGATCTAGGACGAATGGTGGGACGAAACCGGCGTACCGCCCACCATTCGTCCTAGATCGACAGGGGTGGCCTGGCGGACGTCGCGGCCGTGCACCTGATCGTGGCAGCGGTCGCACTCCAGGCTCGGGTGGAATGCGCGGGCGCAGGCGATGTGCCGGACCAGCAGCGCCGGGCCCTCCGGCGCCCGGTACCAGCGCTGCCCCCAGTCGACCGCGGCCATCACGACCGGGAAGAACGCCCGGCCCTTCGCGGTCAGCCGGTAGCTGACCCGGTCGGTGCGGTCCCCCGGCGCCGGTGCCAGGACGCCGAGGTCGCCGAAGGTACGCAGCCGGTCGGCGACCACGGTCGGCGGGGCGCCGAGCCACCGTTCGAAGTCGGTGAACCGGCGCGCGCCCAGGAACGCGGCGCCCAGCATCGCCGCCGACCACCGGTTGCCGAGCAGCGCCATGGTCTGCGGAAACAGGCCAGCCGTGGCGGAACGGCGGCGGGTGGTGGCCGCGGGTACGCTGCGCTGCCAGGTACCGCTCGGCCCGAATCCGCCGGCCACGTCCCGGGGCTCGACCGGTGCGCGGCACGCGGCGCAACCGAGCACCGGCCGGAATTCCTGGTCACAAGTGGCGTGCACCATCCGGGGCAGCCGTTCGGCCTGATCGGGCACCCAGGCCAGCTCCCACGACCAGATTCCCAGCAGGATCGGCCAGGTGTCCCGGCCGCGCCCGGTCAGCGGGTACTCGAAACGTTCCGGCCGGCTCTGGTACGCCTCCCGGCGCATCAGCCCGGCCTCGGTCAGTCGGCTCAGCCGCTGGGTGAGCACCGCGGTGGAGATCGGCAGCCGGTCCAGCCACCCGGTGAACCGGCGGGTACCCGCGAGCGCGTACCGCAGGATCAGCAGCGTCCACTCGTCGCCGATCAACCCGAGGGTGACCGCGACGGCGTTCTCCCCGCCGGCCGGTAACGGGACAGGCCCACTCATGGACCCACCGCCGTGGCGGCTGAGTCGGCGGTACGCCAGCCCGGGATCGAGTCGCCGGCGGCCCACGTCGAGTGGGTACCGCTGGAGATCCGCTCCGGCAGCCGGATCCGGCAGACCGGCCCGTCGCCGATCCGCGCCGCGTCGAAGACCAGGCACTCCGAGCGGTCGGCGGCCATGTCGGTGGTGAGCGTGACCAGGTACCCGTCGTCCTCGCCGGTCGAGCCGAGCCGGGGCGCCATCGCGGTCTCGCTGCCGTACACGCCGTCCCCGAACGCGTACCGCTCGTCCCCGCCGGTCTCCAGGTCGTGCTTGACCAGGCCGTCGAACAGGAACCAGCCGGGCACGCCGGTGGCGGCGTACGCGTACCGGTGCCGGCGTCCCGCGTACCGTTGGTTGATCATCCCGAACTCGGTGATCCGGTCGCTGCGCCGCTCCTCCTTCACCTCGCCGGTGACCAGGTTCAGCCGCCAGCGGTGCAGCCGGGTCTGCATCCGGTCGAGCGCGAGGAACCGGAACATCCGCTGGTACACCGAGCCCCGCCCGGTGTCCTTCGGATCCGGGTCGCCCTGGAAGAACCCGTCCAGGACGATCTCGTTGCCGTCCTCGTACGCGTTGACCCAGTGCAGCACGTACGTCGGCGTGGCCTCGAACCAGCGCACCTCGCCGGAGCCGCCGCGGCGCGGGATCACCCCGATCCGCAACGGCAGCTCGGGGTGGAACCGGGCCACGTAGCGCCCCTGGGCGAGCAGGTCGGGCTCCCAGAACAGCGGGCAGTCGTTAAGGATGGCGAAGTTGTCGGTGTACGCCATGTCGTGCGGCAGGCGCGGGCCGGGCAGCGGCACGTCGACGTAGTGCACCAGCCGGTCGGTCGCGTCGACGACGCCGTAGTGCAGGTAGGGCGCGGCCGTGCCGTAGTTGAAGAACAGCAGCTCACCGGTGCGCTCGTCGGCCTTGGGGTGGGCGGACACGCCCCAGCCGGCCGGGGTCCACGGCGCCGTGCCCAGCGTGTCGAGGGTCAGCGGATCCAGCCGGTACGCCTCGCCGCACTGGTAGAAGCTGCTCAGTGCGGTGCCGGCGTGCACCACCACGTCGGTACTCGACGAGTCCTTGAGCCGGCCGCGCGCGCCCCAGCCGTCCCGCCCGCTGTGCCGGGGCGACTCGGCGAGGCCGGCCCAGATCGGCCCGCCCGCCTCCTGCTCGGCGCGGAACCCGTCGGTTCGCACGAACCGGTTGCGGTAGAACACCGTCCCGTCCCGGAACCCGACGACGTGGATCATGCCGTCGCCGTCGAACGGGTGGTACCGTCCCGCCACGGCCGGGTGCACCGGGTTCTCCGTGTTCCGCAGGTACACACCGTCCAGATCGGACGGTACGTCGCCGATCACGGACAGGTCGTCGGCCCGCCACTCCGCGGTCTGCGGGCGCCACGGCCCGGTCCGGTACGGGTGGTCGTCGTCCACCGGCAGCGTCGACAGGGCCCGCCCGACGATCTCGACCTCCATCTCACGCCCTCCCCAGGACGAAAGTCACCGTGGTCGTGGTGCTGCCGCCGATGTTGAGCGTGCCGAACCGGCGCGCGTCGGGGACCTGATACTCCCCTGCCTGGTCGGTGACCTGACGGTACGCGTCGAGCACCATCCGTACGCCGGACGCGCCGACCGGGTGGCCGCCGCCGATCAGGCCGCCGCTCGGGTTGACCGGGATCCGGCCGCCGGGCTCGATGTCGCCGTTCTCGACCGCCTTCCAGCTCTCCCCCGGGCCGGTGATGCCGAAGTGGTCGATCGCCGCGTACTCCGACACCGTGAAGCAGTCGTGCGTCTCGATTCCGGCGAGATCCTCGACGCCGATCCCGGCCCGGTCGAACGCGTCGCGGATGGCCTGCCGGACGTGCGGCAACACGTACGGCTGCCCGGCGCTGTGCCGCAGCTTCCGGTCCAGGGGCAGGCCGACCGTGCGGTGTCCCCAGCCGAGAATTCGGGCCGCCCGGTGGCCCAGCAACGACTGCTGCGCGAGGAACCGGTCGGACACCAGCACCAGCCCGGCGCCGCCGTCGGTGACCTGGCCGCAGTCGTGGCGGCGCAACCGCCCCTCGATCCGCGGGTTGGCGGTGTCGTCGTCGCTGAAGTTCGCCCCGCTCAGCTTCCACGCCCGGGTCTGCGCGTTCGGGTTGACCCGGGCGTTGGCGAAGTTGAGCGCGCCGATCGCCCGCAGGTGCGCGTCGTCGAGCCCGTACCGCTTGTCGTACTCGTCGGCGAGCGCGCTGAACATGTGCGGCCACATGTACTTCGCGCCGGCGCCCTCGTGGCCGACCCATGCCGCCGCGCCGAGATGCTTCGCCGCCTCGTCGCCGGGCACCGTGCGCTCCAGTTCGACACCGAGCACCAGTGCGCAGTCGTACCGGCCGGACTCCAGGTCGGCCATGGCCGCGAGCAGCGCCACGCCACCCGACGCGCAGGCCGCCTCGTGCCGGGTGGCCGGGACGCCCCACAGCTCCGCCGAGACCGTGGCCGGCATGCCGCCGAGCTGCCCCTGACCGGTGAAGAGCTGCCCGAACGCGTTGCCGACGTGGATCACCCCGACGTCGGTCGGTGCGACACCGGTCGACGCGAGCGTGTTGGTCACGACCTCGCCGACCAGATCGGCGAAGTCCAGACCGGCGCGGGCCCAGTTGCGCGCGAAATCAGTCTGGTAGCCCCCGAGAACCCAGGTCACGGAAACCGCCTCCTTGCCATGGGGTTCCCGGCAGACTACACCTAACAGAGTGACCGGACGAGACGGGTACGTCCCCGACTACCTCCGCACGCCGCGCGGGAAGGGCTCGCTGGCGCACCTGTCACCGGTCGAGCTGGTCGTCCATCTCCAGCGGGCGCTGGTCGAGCGCACCGGCATCGACCCTGGCATGGTCGAGGACGTCACGCTCGGCGCCGCCACCCAGGTGGACGAGCAGGGCGCCAACCTCGCGCGTACCGCGACCCTGCTGGCCGGGTGGGACGACACCGTGCCCGGGAGCACGGTCAACCGGTTCTGCGCGTCCGGGATCGACGCGGTGGCGCAGACGGCCGCCCGGATCCGGGCCGGTGACCTCGACCTCGCCGTGGCGGGCGGGTGGAGAGCGTCTCCTGGGTGCCGATGTTCGCCGACCGTGGACCACTGTGGACCGATCCGGAGACTGTACGCCGGATCGGCTCGGTACACATGGGTATCGCCGCCGACCTCAACGCGACGCTCGACGGCTGGACCCGGGCGCAGCTCGACGGGTACGGCCTGGAGACACAGGCGAAGGCCGCCCGCGCCTGGGACGCCGGCCACTACACGTCATCGGTCGTGCCGGGCCCCGGGCCGACGGCAGCGTGTTCGACACCGACGAGCTGGTCCGCCGGGCCACCACCGCCGAGTCGCTCGCCGCCCTGTCGCCCGCGTTCGCCGAGCTTGGCGCGTCCGGCCAGGACGCCCTCGCGCTCGCCGCGCACCCCGAGGTGGGCGCCATGGAGCACCGGCACACCGTCGGCACCTCCCCGGCGCTGGCCGACGCGGCGGCCCTGCTGCTGGTCGGCTCGGTCGATGCCGCCGAGGCGGCCGGCCTGCGCCCCCGGGCGCGCGTCGCCGCCGCCACGGCGGCCACCGATCCGGCAATCATGCTGACCGCCGGTCAGCGGGCCGTCGAGCAGGTGATCGCGAAGGCCGGCCTACGCCCGGCCGACATCGACGTGTTCGAGTTCGCCGAAGCGTTCGCCGCGCTCTGCCTGCGGTTCCGTCGCGACCTGTCGGCGGCCCGGACCGGATGAACCCGAACGGCGGCACGATCGCGATGGGGCACGCGTTCGGCGCCACCGGCGCGACCATGGTCGGCGGCTGCGTCGACGAACTGGAGCGGCGCGGCGGCCGGTACGGGGTGGCAGCGGTGAGCGGAGCGGCCGGCCTTGGGGTCGCGGTCCGGCTGGAGCGAAATCCGGTATGAGCACCGCAAGGAGTCAACGGGTCAGCATCAAACGATCCTTTGGCTGCGAGGGAGTGCCGCGAACCAACAATTTCGCGGGGCACTCGGCAATCGTTATGTGCTCAATAAAGTTTGGGACCGTTGGAGAATGCTTTCCTCGATACCGCTGCGAAGTAGCGGAACGTCGGCAAGTTGATCAGCGATCTCCGACCAGGAACGAACTGATCGTGTAACTGTTTCCGCTACTACTTCACGTAAGCCCGCATTGACAACACCGAGGCGGCGCTCCAGACGGTCGAACGAGGCAAGGCTGACTAGTTCGAACCGCCTCGTCTTGCCGAACTTTAGGCCCAAATTCTCGGGTGTGTTGTCGATGCGGTAAAGGCCGGTCGAGACCAGATCGTATGCCGGCGACAACGTTGGTGCTCTCGGATCCCGGTAAATCAGCGACCAGTTCTTTAGATGTGCATCGCCATTCGAGATCAAGATGTTGAATGCCATCCGACGGACGAACTCATGCAGCGCTGGAAGGTCATGGCGACGGTAGATCAGGCTGGCGACCGTTTCGAAGTTGCCTGCGTACTTCATGTCGGCATAGAAGTTGCGCACCTGCGCGAGATCCTCAATATGCACCCGTCCACGCTGCTCGTCTCGATCGAAGCGACGTATCGCGTAGGCATACACTTCTCTGCCCGGCCAAACACTCGGCGGCAGGCCGTCCAGCTGGTCGCGATGCACAAGCAGGCGATCAGGCACCTCTATGCCAGCGTGCGAGGCAAGCGTCATCATCGCATATTCGTTGCGCGGCACATCGGGAAACAACGGATCGGGCAGCTTGACAATCCAGTCACCGCCCTCGCCAAAGGCTGGAAGGGTAAGCCGATCGCCCTTGCGGAGCATAGAGAACTTGAGCCCGATCCCAGCCAACGAAAAACGCCATCCGGGCTCGTCCGTGTCGCGGACGGCATTGTCAGCGTATGGATCTGCCGTTGCTCTACGCGGGTCCCACACTCCAGTGGGGGGCTCGTCCTCGGGCAGTACCCGAACGGCCCCAGGCAGGTCGTGGCCCACCTGGGCCAGAAGCTCCATCTCGCGTTCAACAGAGACATGCCGGTCAGCTGCAATCCAGTCCCGTAGCCGGCCCTCTGGTAGTAGGTTGGAGAACCATGGTGGTAACCGCAAAGCGCTCGAATGCTGCGCGCTTGGATCCTGTTCGAATATCAATCCAAGCACGGCCCGCTCAGGATTCGACAGATATTCGTCCGTAAAGGCAAACCACGTGTAGTCGCCACGTTGGCTAAGAGTTCCGACCTGCCGGAGCCCGAGCCAGACGCCATACCGACGCTCAGCCATGGGCACCATCAACATCGTCATCCATTAGCAACAAGTCGAACAATGGCGGTGTATCTTCGAATTGCCATTCGCACATCCGCGCAATAAAGTCATCGCGATTGGTGGCCAGCAGCTTCTGCCGAATCTCGAGCGCCGACCTAACCGATCGACCGCGCATCAGCTCAACGATCTCGCTTGTTAGGGAATGGGAGGTCAGCATCTCCGACCACCACTCCGGAACGGGATCGGATCGGCTGATTACTAACCCGCCCACCTCTTCCGAGTCGATACTCAGCGCCGGCATCAAAACGCGGTTCGCGGCTTCTGTGCGCAGATCCTTGGACACATAGCGGTTCTGCAGTAAGTAGCGCACCGCGTCTCGGGCAGTAGCTTGATCGGTCAAAGCTTCTGCTAGGTCCGCAATCTCGTACGGTTCGCCTGTTTCCGGGCTTCGAGGGCCAGCCGCCCACCACGAGCACAACAGGATCTTGGTCGCGGCCTGATTCGTTGCAAACCCTCGCATCGCCGGAAGGATAGGCTTATCTTGTTCGACCACGTCCAACAATCCCTGTATCGAGGCGGTCAAATCGTCTTCACGGACCCTTGCACAGAGCAGCCGCGCGGCGTCGCCCGTGCCGGCCTTGAACTGCTGCGGGCCAACAACAGCCGCCCTCCAATACCACCGACGAAGCAGTCTACGGTTGCGGGAGTCCGGGTCCGGATGATGTGCGAACAGGCGGGCAAGCGGCACAAGGAGATATCGATAGGCAAGCATCGTAAAGTGGGGGACGTAGCACTCCTGCTGAAGGAAAGCTACCGCTCGGCTCAGCGCCTCTTCACCAGCCCGATATGCGGCGTCCCGCCCCTCGTCGCCCGCTGCAGCGAACTCGTTGCGAATATCGCGTTTAACGTCAGTTCCCCGACGGGCTAGGACGGCCTGCAGCACAGTGTTGCCGTCAAGTACGCCAAAGTCAAGGTTATCTGCGACCCGCTGGGCGATCAGATCAATAGTAAGGTGACCATCTTCCTGGTCGGCATTAAGCGCGCTGAAAATCTCGGCACGGGACAGACGCTTTCCGTAGTTGTTCATTCGGTCGAAGATGTCCTGCAAGATCCGTGGATCATTTTCGGTGACCTGGTAGCCGGGAATCTGAAATTGACGCAGTCTTCGCGTGATCGCGTTGGCCTGCTCGACGTAGGCAGAGATACCTGGCCGCTCACTGAACCACTTTAGCAACTTCTCCAAATCGAAAAGCACGGGCAGCGGAATCGTCAATGGGTCTCCCGCGGCAGATGTGCGAACAAAATCTCGACTACGCAAATCATATGAAAGCGCAAAGCGCCTATCGTTCTGGCCGGCCTCGTGCAGTGCGTTGGCCAAACTCGTAATTCGCTGCTGACCGTCCACCACCCACAATGCTGAGGTGTCCCTGGGCGCTGGTATAGTCAGCTCCCCCAACTGGAGCACCTCGGACGGGGCACTGCGTGTCCACAGCAGCAAGCTGCCGATCGGGTACCCACGTACGATGCTATCGAAAAGCCGGCGTACGTCTTCCCATCCCCACCGGAACGATCGCTGGAAGCGAGGCACCCGTATCTTGCCATCCCACGCCATGCGGACGAGGCTCTCCACATCGAAGGTCCGCGCCTGAGGCTGAGTGTCGATCATCATTGATTATCCTTCGAACGATCGTGGCCTCTGTAGGGGTAGAGCAGTGACCGCATTGGCAATTTCACAATGATTGCACCAGAGTATGGCGCACGCCCATTTTCCACGCGAGCAGTTAGGGTCCGCGTCGAAGAGCTGGCCTCGCGCGGCGGCCACAGCGCAGTTCGATGGCTCGATCGGTGGCCCAGCGTAGCCGGGCGGCCCACACAGCGTCGGTTGTTCGTCCCGTTCCCCCCACACGATGTCCGGTCGAGACTGGGGCGGTCCGACGGCGTCCTGGGGTGGGTGGCCGGGCAGACACTCGACCGCGTCCATCCGCGGCACACCTTCGACCCGTCCATGCGCGAGTTAAAGGAGTGCGGTATGTCCCTCCACAAACTCACGAAACACCGGCTGGCTGGGATCTTCGCGGTCGTGGCGGTGGTCGCCGCCACGGTCCTGGTGCCACTCGGCAACGCGAGCGCCGCACCGCCGGGACCCAACACCCGGCACGTTCTGAAGGCCGGCACCGCGTCGTACAAGCCGACGCCCACCGGCAGCGCAGCGCCCGCCACGCCGTCGACCGAAATCCCCCGCGCGTTCGGGCCGGAGGCACAGGAACCCGAGGCCCCGGCCGCGGCCCGGGCCGCCGCGTCGAGCGCAGCGGCCGCCCCAGACGGCATCGTCCGCAATCCGCGCGTGCTCACGTCGTTCGACGGGCTCAACCACTTCGACCAGCGCACTGCGAACGGCGGTAACCAGTTCAGCGTCGAACCGCCGGACCAGGGCATGTGCGTGGGCGGCGGGCACGTGGTCGAGGCGCTCAACGACGTATTCCAGGTGTACAGCGCCAGCGGCGCCGAGCAGACCGGCGTGGTGGATCTGAACACGTTCTTCGGGTACCCGCCGGCGATCAACCGGACCACCGGGGTACGCGGGCAGTTCGTCACCGACCCGTCCTGCCTGTACGACCCGACGACTCGGACGTTCTTCCTCGTGGTGCTCACCCTGGAGACGGTGCCGGCGACCGGTGCCTTCACCGGCGAGAACCACCTCGACATCGCGGTCGCGAAGGACCCGACCGGCACCTGGAACATCTACCGGCTGGACGCGACCGACAACGGCGACAACGGCTCGCCGGTACACCCCCACTGCCCCTGCCTCGGTGACTACCCGCACATCGGGGTGGACGCCACCGGCTTCTACCTGACCACCAACGAGTACTCGTTCTTCGGGCCGGAGTTCAACAGCGCCCAGGTGTACGCGTTCTCCAAGCGCGCCCTCGCCCGCGGCGACGCGGATGTGCTGGTCACCCAGTTCGACACGACCGGCGCCGACCGTGGCCGCAACGGCTTCACGATCTGGCCGGCCCAGTCGCCGTCCACCCACGACTACGCCACCGACAACCGCGGCACCGCGTACTTCCTCTCCTCGAACGCCGCCGAGGAGGCCACCGGTACCGACGTCAACATGTCCGACAGCATCGTGACCTGGAGCCTGACGAACACCCGGTCGCTGGATTCGTCCCGGCCGGACCTCCGGCTGAACGACACCCGGGTTCCGGTCCGGACGTACTCGCTGCCGCCGCACTCGGGCCAGAAGGCGGGATCGATCCCGCTGGCCGACTGCCTGAACGACGACACGTGCGCGCCGCTCGTGCTCGGCCCCGGCGTGACCGACGCGTTCAAACCCGAGGTGGAGTCCACACTGGACAGCAACGACACCCGGATGCAGCAGGTCACGTACGTGAACGGCAAGCTGTACGGGGCGCTGGACACCGCGGTGACCGTGGGTGGCGCCGAGAAGGCCGGCATCGGCTGGTACATCGTGCGGCCCGACTCCCGGCCCGGCTCGGTCAGCGCCCGGCTCACCGCCCAGGGACAACTCGGCCTGGCCGGCAACAACCTCATCTACCCGGCGATCGGGCTCACCGCCGACGGCCGGGGCGTGATGACGTTCACGCTGGTCGGCAACGGGTTCTACCCGTCGGCGGCGTACTCGGCGTTCGACGGGCGGACCGGGGCCGGCGAGATCTTCCTCGCGAAGGCGGGCGCCGGGCCGCAGGACGGGTTCAGCGGGTACAAGGCGTTCAGCCAGCCGCCGGGCACCACCCGACCGCGCTGGGGTGACTACGGCGCCACGGCGGTCGACGGCGACACGCTGTGGATCGCCAGCGAGTACATCGGCCAGACCTGCACGTCGGCCCAGTACCGGGCGGCCCCGTTCGGCACCTGCGGCAACACGAGGACCGCGCTGGCCAACTGGGACACCAGAATCACCCGCGTGCGCCCGTAACCGTCGCCGCGCCGCCCGGCACCGTCGATCTAGGACGAATGGTGGGACGAACCCGGCATAGCAGCCACCATTCGTCCTAGATCGGCGCGGTTGTCAGCCCGGCAGCGCGGGGAGCTTCGGGTCGTGGAGCCAGGCCTGGAACAGGGGGTCCAGGGGACGCGCCGTGTGCTGTGCGGCCAGGGCTACGAAGTCGTCGGTGGTCACCGTGCCGTGGCGGTACGTCTGCGCCCAGTCCCGGAGCAGCGCGAAGAACGCGGCGTCGCCGACGGACACCGCGCAGCGCGTGCAGGGTCAGCGCGCCGCGCTGGTACACCCGGTCGTCGAACATCAGGCGTGCCGCCCGGGTCGGCGATCCGCAGGTCCTGGCGCAGCCGGGCGAGGCCGGCCCAGGACCGCGCCGCGTGTACCCGCGCCGGCTCGGCCGCCGGCCACCTCCGACCACAGCCACTCGGCGTACTTGGCGAAGCCCTCGTTGAGCCAGATGTGCCGCCAGTTCGCGATCGTGACGGCTGTTGCCGAACCACTGGTGCGCCAGCTCGTGCGCGACCAGCCGCTCGTACGCCGCGCGTGCCCGTCGACGTGGTTGGCGCCGAAGATGGACAGCCCCTGCGCCTCGACCGGCACCTCCAGCTCCTCGTCGGCCACGACGACCGCGTACTCGCCGAACGGGTACGGCCCGAACAGCCGCTCGAACGCGGTCCATCATGTCGGGCTGCCGGGCGAAGTCACGGCCGAACTCGGCACCAGTAGCCGCGAAGGCACCGCCGCCCGTTGCGGGATCGGGCCGTCGGCCGATGTCCGAGCAGCTCGGTACCGGCCGATCTGGACCGTCGGCGAGGTAGCTCGACATCGGCGCCGGCTGCTCGTACACCCAGGTGGTGGTGCCGGGCGGGCCGTGGTCGCCGGGCGAGCAGCCTGCCGTTGGCGACCACCGTGTACGCGGGCCGGCGTGGTCACCGCGATCCGGTACGAGGCCTTGTCGGCGGGGCGGTCGTTGCACGGGAACCAGGACGGCGCGCCGATCGGCTGGCTCGCCACCAGCGCGCCGTCGTCGAGCTCCTCCCAGCCCAGCTCGCCCCAGTGGCTGCGGACCGGGCTGGGGCTGCCGATGTAGCGCACCTCGACGGTGAACGCGGCCCCGGCGGCGCACGGCTTCGGCCGGGCGGATCCGCAGCTTGCCGGCGCGGTGCGAGTACCGGGCCGGCCGCGCCGTCGACCTGTACCCGCTCGATCCGGAACTCGGCCAGGTCCAGGCTGAACTCGGCGAGCGCGCCGATCGGCGACCGCCGATGACCTTGGCACGGGCCGGACAGCCGGTGCGGCGCTACCGGGCGGTAGTCCAGCTCCAGGTCGTAGTGCGTGGTCCGGTAGCCGCTGTTGCCGTGCCCGGGCAGTACGGGTCATCCGCCGACGCTGCTCCGCGCGAGCCCGTCGCTAGCTCGTCCGCCGGGCACCGTCAACGCGATACGTCCGGCCAGGCGCCAGTCGATCGGGTTGCCCAGCCAGCGGGTGCCCGCCGGGCACCGCTTCACCGCGCATGACCAGCGACGCCGGCCCCACCGTGCGTGCGTGCCCCGACGGTCGCTGCCGGGCAGCACGATGCCGTGCGGGCCCAGCGTCGCGCCGCGTCCGGAGCGTCACCGTGTCCATCCGCATGATCCGGTCGTGGAACAGGTGGGTCTGCAGGACGCAGCCCCGGTTGACCGTCGCTCCGTCGCCGATCCGGGTCACCAGGTCGGCCTCGGGCAGCCAGTACGTCTCGCACCAGACGCCCCGGCCGATCCGGGCGCCGAGGGCACGCAGCCACAGGCTCATCAGCGGCGTACCGCCGACCGCGCCGGCCAGCCACGGCACCGCGAGCACCTCGACGAAGGTGTCGGCCAGCTCGTTGCGCCACACGAAGGCGCTCCACAGCGGGTGCTCGCCGGCCCGGAACGCGCCCACCAGCAGCCACTTGGCCAGCGCTCGCCACCAGCGCAGGCGACGATGCCGGCGCCGAGCAGCAGCGCGCCGCTGGCGAGCGCGGCGACCGGGCAGCCGGCCCGGGCCGCGACCAGCTCGAACGCCGCCAGGGTCAGCACCGCCAGCGCGACCGTGCACATCACCGGCACGATCCGGCACAGCTCCACGACGGCCGCGCGCCCAGCATCAGCCGGCGCGGCGGGTCGAAGGTGCGGCTCTGGTCGCCCTCCTCGGCCGCCCGCGGCAGCTTCATCGGCGGCATGCCCGAGGTACGAGCTGCCCGCCTTGGCCCTCTTCGGCGTCGGCGGACAGCACGCCGACCAGCCCGCCGCTTGGGCACCGACCGGCCGGGCGCGGTCATCCCGGAGTTGCCGAGGAACGCCCGCTTGCCGATCCGCGCCGCGCCGATCCGCAGCCAGCCGCCGCCCAGCTCGTACGAGCGCGACCATGGTGTCGTCGGCGAGGAACGCGCCGTCGCCGACCGTGGTCATCGTCGGCAGCGCGAGCACCGTGGACGCCTCGCACCCGCGGCCGACCTTCATGCCGAGCGCGCGCAGCCACACCGGCGTGAACAGGCTCGCGTACAGCGGGAACAGCGCGATCGCGGGCCAGGTCCATCAGCCGCTCGGTCGGCCCACGCCTGCCAGGCCGACCCGGCCGTGCACCGGGTGGTAGCCCTCGCGCAGGCCGATGCTGAGCAGGCGCACGCCGACCAGGACCAGCAGCGCGTACGCGCCGAGCACCGTCACCGTCGCCAGCGGTGCGCCGAGCAGGGCCGCGCTGGAGCGCGACCGGCAGCGTCGCCGCACCGTCGCAGCGACCGGCCGAGGACCAGCAGGCCGGGCAGCGCGGCGGCGACCGGCAGGAAGCCCAGCGCGAGCGAGGTCAGGCCGTAGACGACCGTCCAGCGCGCGGCGCGCGGCGGGCGGCGGTCCGGCCAGCGGTGCGCGGCCTTGCCCGAGCCGGCCGCCGGGCACGCCGGCCCAGCGCTGCCCGGCCGGCACCGGCCCGGCGACGCACGAGCCGGGCGCGACCTCGGCCCGCTTGCCGACCCGGGCGCCGGGCAGCAGGGTGCTGCGGGTGCCGACCACGGCTCCGGCGCCGACCCGGATCCGTGCCGATGTGCAGCCGTCGCCGTCGAGCCAGTGGCCGGACAGGTCGACCTCGGGCTCGACGGCGGCGCCCTCGGCCGAGCCTGAGCATGCCGGTCACCGGCGGCAGCGAGTGCAGGTCGACGTCCGGGCCGATCTTCGCGCCCAGCGCGCGGGCGTAGTGCGTCGAGCCAGGACCCGGCCAGGTTGGTGGCGCCGCTCAGCTCGGCCAGCCGCTCGGCCGTCCACAGCCGCAGGTGGACGCCGCCGCCGCGCGGGTAGCGTGCCCGGGCGCACGCTCGCGCAGCAGCAGCCGCGCGCCGCCGGCCGCGATCGCGATCCGCCCGGGCGGGCTGACGACAGCAGCCAGCCGAGCAGCACCCACCACCAGCACGACGGTGGGCGCCCACGGGTACGATCCGGTCCAGGCCAGCACGTTGCCGAGCGCGGCGAGGACGACCGCCCAGCGCAGCCCGACCAGGTCAGCAGCGGCAGCATCAGCAGCGTCTGGATCAACCCGGTGCGCCGGGGTCGGCGGCACGCGGGCCGTTCGCGCGGTACCGGTCGCCGGTCGCGGTCGTCCGGCGCGCCGCCACCGCTTCGTCCAGGCGGCGGGCCAGCGCGGCGAGGGTCGGGTGCTGGTAGATGTCGCGGACCGACAGCGTTCGGGTACCGGTTGCGCAGCCAGCGACGACCAGCTGGGCGGCGGCCAGGCTGCCGCCGCCGCTCGCGAAGAAGTCGGCGTCCGGGCCGCCGGCCGGGCTGCCCAGGATCTCGCCCCACTGCTCGGCCAGCCACGCCTCGGTGCCGACCAGCGCGGTCGGCGGCGCCGTCGTCCTCGGTGGCCAGGTCGGCAGCGGCCAGGGCAGCGCGGCCCGGTCCACCTTGCCGGAGGTGCGGGTGGGCAGGCTGTCGACGACCGCGATGCAGCGGCACCAGCGCGGCCGGCAGTGCGGCGCGCAGCCGCTCGACCGCGTCCGCCGGGTCAAAGCTCGACGTTGGTCGATCTGGTCCCATCGGCGAACCCTGGATGGGACCAGATTGACCAGCGTCAGTGGAGGGCACCACGTAGCCGACCAGGATCGGTGCCGCGCGGACCGCGGCGGCCGCGCCGGCGACGCCGGGCAGCGCCTGCAGCGCGGCGTCGACCTCGCCCAGCTCGATCCGGCGGCCGCCGAGCTTGACCTGCTCGTCGGCCCGGCCGAGGAAGACCAGCCCGGCCTGGCTCGGCGCGGACCAGGTCGCCGCTGCGGTACGCCCGCGCCCAGCCGAGCGCCGGCAGCGGCGCGAACTTCTCGGCGTCCTTGGCCGGCGTCGAGGTACCGGGCCAGCCCGACCCCGCCGATCACCAGCTCGCCGGTCTCCGCCCATCGGCACCGACCCGGCCGTCCGGGTCGACCACGGCCAGCTCCCAGCCGTCCAGCGGCAGCCCGATCCGGACCGGGCCCTCGCCGGTCAGCTGGGCGGCGCAGGCGACCACGGTCGCCTCGGTCGGGCCGTAGGTGTTCCACACCTCGCGGCCCTCGACGGCCAGCCGCTCGCCAGCTCGGGCGGGCATGCCTCGCCGCCGAAGATCAGCAGCCGGACCTCGTCGAGCGCCTCGGCCGGCCACAGCGCGGCGAGCGTCGGCACCGTGGACACGACGGTGATGCGCTGCTCGACCAGCCACGGGCCGAGGTCGACCCCGGTGCGCACCAGTGACGCGGGGCGCGGCGACCAGGCAGGCGCCGTGCCGCCAGGCCAGCCACATCTCCTCGCAGGAGGCGTCGAAGGCCACCGACAGCCCGGCCAGCACCCGGTCGCCGGGGCCGATCGGCTCGTCGTGCAGGAAAAGCCCGGCCTCGGCGTCGACGAACGCCGCGGCGGCTGCGGTGGGTGACGGCGACGCCCTTGGGCCTGCCGGTCGAGCCGGAGGTGAAGATGATCCACGCGTCGTCGTCCGGGCCGGGCCGCTGCCCGCGGCGTGCCGTGCGGCGCGCCGCGCCGGAGGATCACGCGGTGCGCGCCGATGACGGCGCACACGCCCGCCTCGGCGAAGACCAGCTCCGCCCGCTCGTCGGGATCCTCGGCGTCGACCGGCACGTACGCGGCGCCCGCGGCCAGCACGGCGAGGATCGCCACGTACAGGTCGTCGGTGCCGGACGGCACCCGGATGCCGACCCGGTCGCCGGCCCCGATCCCGGCGGACACCAGCCGCTGACGCAGCGTGTCGATCTGGCCGTGCAGGGCGCGATAGGTGAGCACCGTCGTGCCGTCGTCGACGGCGGGCGCGTTCGGGTGCCGGCGGGTGGTCTGCCGCAGGATGTCGAGGAGGGTACGCGCGGGCGCGGCGGCCTGCGCCGAGTACACCGCCCACGCGGTGCTCGTCGGTACGAGCGGTGCGAACGAGGTCAGCGTGTCGAGCGGGGCCGGTGCCGGGTCGAGCAGGCCGACCGCGCCGCCCTCGGTACCCGACGGGTCCGGTGGTGCGAACGAGAGCGGCCCACCGGGGGCCGCGATCCGATCGACGCCCGCCAGGTACGCGCGCATGTCTCACCCTTCGACGGTTCTTACCGCGGTTCTTCTGGTCGGCGGAAATCTCCCGGGGTGGCCGGAGTGTCCGTTGCGGCGCCTGTCTTCTGAGGCTCGCGCTCAGGCCCGTAGCGCTGCCACCGCAGCCGACGATCTGCGAGTTTACTTCCTGTTCACTGTCCGGGCCGAATTCCTGGCGAGTCCGGTGGCTGGTATCACAGGGGTCCTGGCACACTTAAAAAGCCTTGAATGAGTGAGTGCTCGCTCATTAGACTCGCCGCCGTGCTTACAAGATCGCCCACCGGAGGTTCCGCCAGGTGCTGATCCGACTTCTGCGCGCTCACCTTCAGCCCTACAGGGGGCCGATCATACTGGTCGTCCTCTTCCAGTTCGTGCAGACGCTCGCCACGCTCTACCTGCCCACCCTCAACGCCGACATCATCGACAACGGCGTGGTGAAGGGCGACACCGGCTACATCATGCGGGTCGGCGGCGTGATGCTCGGCCGTCACCCTGGTCCAGATCGTGTGCGCGATCGCGCGCGGTGTACTTCGGCGCCCGCACGGCGATGGCGGTCGGGCCGCGACGTGCGCGCCGCCGATCTTCGACCGGGTGCAGGACTTCTCCGCCCGCGAGGTCGGGCCAGTTCGGCGCGCCCTCGCTGATCACCCGGACCACCAACGACGTCCAGCAGGTGCAGATGCTGGTCCTGATGACCTTCACGCTGATGGTGTCGGCGCCGATCATGTGCGTCGGCGGCATCGTGCTGGCGCTCCGCCAGGACGTGCCGCTGTCCGGCGCTGCTGCTGGTCATCGTGCCGGTCGCTCGGTCATCGTGGTCAGCGCTGATCGTCGACCGGATGCGGCCGCTGTTCCGCTCGATGCAGGAGCGGATCGACACGGTCAACCGGGTGCTGCGCGAGCAGATCACCGGCATCCGGGTGATCCGGGCGTTCGTCCGCGACGGCTACGAGCAGCACCGGTTCGCCGGCGCCAACGACCGAGCTCACGGACGTGTCGCTGCGGCGCCGGCAAGCTGATGGCGCTGATGTTCCCGATCGGTCATGCTGGTGGTGAACGTGTCGAGCGTCGCCGTGCTGTGGTTCGGCGGCCACCGGATCGACGAGCGGCGAGCATGCAGATCGGCGCGCTGACCGCGTTCCTCAGCTACCTGATGCAGATCCTCATGTCGGTCATGATGGCGACCTTCATGTTCATGATGATCCCGCGCGCCGAGGTCTGCGCCGAGCGCATCCAGGAGGTCCTGGACACCGAGTCGAGCGTCCGTGCCGCCGGCCGCGCCGGTCACCGCTGCCGGCCGTGCACGGCCTGCTCGAGCTGCGCGGCGTCGAGTTCCGCTACCCGGGCGCCGAGGAGCCGGTGCTGTGCGGCATCGACCTGACCGCCCGGCCGGGCGAGACGACCGCGGTCATCGGCAGCACCGGCAGCGGCAAGACGACGCTGCTCAACCTGGTCCCCCGGCTGTTCGACGCGACCGGCGGCGCGGTGCTCGTCGACGGCGTGGACGTCCGCGACCTGGACCCGGAGCTGCTCGTCGCGCACGGTCGGCCTGGTGCCGCAGAAGCCGTACCTGTTCTCCGGCACGGTCGCCTCCAACCTGCGGTACGGCAACCCGGACGCCACCGACGACGAGCTGTGGCAGGCGCTGGAGGTCGCGCAGGCCCGCGACTTCGTGCGAGAGATGCCGGAGGGCCTGGACGCCCCGATCGCCCAGGGCGGCATCCAACGTCTCCGGCGGGCAGCGCCAGCGGCTGGCCATCGCCCGCGCTCCTGGTGCACCGGCCGGAGATCTACCTCTTCGACGACTCGTTCTCCGCGCTCGACTACGCCACCGACGCCGCGCTGCGGGCCGCGCTCGCCACCGAGGTCGCCGACGCGACCGTGGTCATCGTGGCGCAGCGGGTCAGCACCATCCGCGACGCCGACCGCATCGTCGTACTCGACGAGGGCCGGGTCGTCGGCAGTCGGCACGCATCTGCGACCTGATGGACACCAACCCGACGTACCGGGAGATCGTGCTCTCCCAGCTCACCGAGCAGGAGGCTGCCGCGTGACCGAGCGAAGCGAGGTCCTGTATCTGATCGAGCGGAGCGAGGGAGTTACAGCGTGAGTGCCGCCAGCAACGACCAGGCGGCCGCAGCCGCCGGGCGGGTTCGGCCCCGGCCGGATGATGATGGGCGGGATGCCGCCGGCGAAGACGATGGACTTCAAGGGCTCCAGCCGGCGGCTGCTCGGGATGCTGCGCCCGGACCGCCCGCTGGTCGCCGCCGTCCTCGGGCTCGGCGTGCTGAGCGTGACCCTCTCGGTCATCGGGCCGTGGGTCCTCGGGCGGGCGACCGACGTCATCTTCGCCGGCGTGGTCGGCAGCCGGTTCCCCGCCGGCACCACCAAGGAGCAGGCGGTCGACGGCCATGCGCGCAGCGGGGCGACGCGAAGATCGCCGACATGCTGTCCCATATGGACTTCGTGCCCGGCCGCGGCATCGACTTCGGCCACGCTCGGCACGCATACTCCTCTGGGTCCTCGTCATCTACGTGTTCGCGTCGGTGTTCGCCGCCATCCAGGGCCGGCTCACCACGCGGGTCGTCCAGCGCGCGGTCTTCCGGCTGCGCGAGCAGGTCGAGGCGAAGCTGGCCCGGCTGCCGCTGAGCTACTTCGACAAGCAGCCGCGCGGCGAGGTGCTCAGCCGCGCGACCAACGACATCGACAACGTCGCGCATGACGCTGCAGCAGACCATGAGCCAGTTGCTGTTCGCGCTGCTCACGGTCGTCGGCGTGCTCGGCATGATGATCTGGATCTCCCCGCTGCTCGCCGTCATCGCGCTGGTCACCGTGCCGGTGTCGATCCTCGTCACGGTCGCGATCGGGAAGCGGTCGCAGCAGCAGTTCATCGCGCAGTGGGCCACCACGGGCAAGCTCAACGGCCACATCGAGGAGATGTTCACCGGGCACACGCTGGTGAAGGTCGTTCGGCCGGCAGACGTGAGTCGGCCGCGACGTTCCAGGAGCACAACGACGCGCTGTACGCGTCCAGCTTCCGGGCGCAGTTCATCTCCGGCATCATCCAGCCGGCGATGATGTTCATCGGCAACCTGAACTACGTGCTGGTCGCGGTCGTCGGTGGGCTGCGGGTGGCGTCCGGGTCGCTGTCGCTCGGTGATGTGCAGGCGTTCATCCAGTACTCGCGGCAGTTCAGCCAGCCGCTGACCCAGGTCGCCAGCATGGCCAACCTGGTGCAGTCCGGTGTCGCCTCGGCCGAGCGGGTCTTCGAGCTGCTCGACGTCGCCGGAGCAGAACCCCGACCCGGTCGAGCCGTCCCGGCCAGCGCGGGTGTACGGGCGGGTGGCGTTCGAGGACGTGTCCTTCCGGTACACACCGGACCGGCCGCTGATCGAGCACCTGTCGTTGTCGGTCGAGCCGGGCCAGACGGTGGCCATCGTCGGGCCCACCGGCGCCGGCAAGACCACGCTGGTGAACCTGCTGATGCGGTTCTACGAGGTGGACAGTGGCCGGATCACGCTCGACGGGGTGGACATCGCCGACATGTCCCGCGAGGACCTGCGCGACAACATCGGCATGGTGCTCCAGGACACCTGGCTGTTCGGCGGCACGATCGCGGACAACATCGCGTACGGCGCGGACGAGCCGACCCGCGAGCAGATCGTCGCCGCGGCCGAGGCGGCGCATGTCGACCGGTTCGCACGGATGCTCCCGGAAGGCTACGAGACCATCATCGACGACGAGGGGACGAACGTCAGCGCCGGTGAGAAGCAGCTGATCACCATCGCGCGGGCGTTCCTCGCCGAGCCGAGCATCCTCATCCTCGACGAGGCGACAAGCTCCGTCGACACGCGTACCGAGGTGCTCATCCAGCGGGCGATGAACACACTGCGCAGCGGCCGTACCAGTTTCGTGATCGCGCACCGGCTGTCGACCATCCGGGACGCGGACGTGATCCTGGTGATGGAGAACGGCCAGATCGTCGAGCAGGGTACCCACGACGATCTGGTCGACGCCGGCGGCGCGTACGCGCGGCTCTACAGCGCGCAGTTCGCCGCGGCGGTCGTCGAAGTGGACTGACGATCGGCACAACTTCCCGGAAATAGTGGCCATCTCAGGGTACTGAGGCCACAGGTTCCGGGAAGTTGTGCCGAGGGTTGCGGTTGCTCAGTGGACGCCGATGCAGATGATGATCACGCAGATGCCGGTGTCGGACGGCTTCGGGGTCGGCTTCGGCTTCGGCGGCTTGGTCGTGGGGGCCGGCTTCGGCGGCACGGCCGGTGGCGCCGCACCACCGCCGGAGCTGCCGCCACCGTTGCTGCCCCCACCGTTACTCCCGCCGCCCGGTGCTCCCTGCGCGCCGCCACCGTTCGAGCCGCCACCGTTCGCGCCGCCACCGGTGGACCCGCCACCCGCGGCCGCGTTGCCGCCGTTGCGCTGGTCGCTGGTCAGCCCGGCGCCACCGGAGCCGCCGCCACCGGTGCCGGTGCCGCCGGTACCCGCGGCCTCCGCGTCCGGGGTGGCCGACACGGCGGGCTGCGGGCCGCCGGTCTGGGTCCGGCCGGCCGCGTCGACCAGCACGTACGAGCAGTCCCTGTCGTTGAGCGTGAACCCGGTCGGCATCGCGTTGCTGGTGCGGTAGTCGGCCGAGAAGCCCATCGTCGTGGACGCCTTCGACGCGAGCGGCGCGCTGCCGGCCACGTTGTGGACGGTTACCGCGCCGGTCGGTGACTGGGTCCACACCCCGGCGGTGGTGGCCCCTAGCGTCTGGTCGCCGGCGAAGGCGAACCGGAGTGTCCACGTGGGAATCGACTCGGTGGTGTTGTTGGTGACGGTGAGGTCGACGTCTGCCTTCCCGGCGTTGTCGGCCCGGGTCAGGTACCGCACGCTGCATGGTGCCTGGATCGCCCCGCCGCCCTGCGCACCCGGCCCGGACGCCACGTCGCCATGCTGTCCGCGGCGGTCGGTGGCGCAGGTGGTGAGCGCCAGGCTGACCGCCGCCAGGCCGATCGCCGCACCGGCGACCTTGGTGGCCCGCCTTCGCCCGGGCCGGCGTTCGCCCTGCTTGGCGGCCTTGGCGGCTTTGCTGGCGGCTCGGTTGGCGGCCTTGTTGGCGGCTCGGTTGGCGGCGCCCTTCGGCACGATCGCGGTCTCCGCGCTGGCGGCGCCCGGCCCGTACAGCGCCGCGGCCATGTGCCGCCAGGCCCCACTGGTGACCTGCCCGGGAGCGGCCGGCACCGGCCCGCCCGCCCCGCCCGCGTCGTCGGACTCGTCGAACTCGCTGGCCTTGCCGGGCTCGTCGGCGTGCAACGGCACCCGGATCCCGGCGGCCGCCGCGAGGGTACGGGCGACCTGCCGGCTGGTGGGCCGCTGCTCCGGATCCTTGGCCAGGCAGCGCACGCACAGCTCGGCCACGCCGTCGGGCAGGCCGGGGACCGACGGCAACGGCGACGGCTCGGCGTACACATGCGCCTTGATCATTTGCGTGGTGGTCTCCGCCTGCCAGGGCAGCGTCCCGGTCAGCGCCCGGTAGAGCAGCACGCCCAGCGCGTAGACGTCGGTGGCCGGCCGCACCGGGCCGCCGGCCACCCGCTCGGGCGCGAGGTATGCCGGTGTGCCGAGCACGGTGCCGCCGGGGCGGATCTCGCCGGTGTCCCCCACGACCGCCGCGATGCCGAAGTCGACGACCTTGGCGCCGGACCGGGTGAGCATGACGTTGGCCGGCTTCACGTCGCGGTGCACCAGGCCGCGCGCGTGGGCCGCGGCGAGGGCCGCCGCCACCTCGGCGCCGAGCCGCAGCGCCACCCGCCAGGGCAGCGGGCCGCGGGACAGGCGGTCTTCGAGGGTAGGGCCGTCGACCAGCTCCATGACGACATACGGCACCGGGCTGCCGTCGGCGGCGGTGGATTCGCCGTAGTCGTAGACCCCGGTCACGTGCGGATGCGACAACCGGGCCGCGGCTTGCGCCTCGGCCCGGATCATTTTGCGCGACTCAGGGTCTTCGACCAGCTTGGCGGCGAGCACCTTGACCGCGACCTGGCGGCTGAGCACCTCGTCGTAGGCCCGCCACACTACGGACATACCGCCAGTGCCGAGCCGCTCGACCAGTCGGTACCTACCGCCGAATACCTGGACGCCGTCCATCTACCCCATCTTGCCCCGATCGACACAGTTCTAATCACCCCTGCTCGTGGTCTTTTCGATGACGAATCGTCGATACCCTCCGGTAGGCGGAAAGCGGTTGCACGCAGTGACCACGAAACGCCAGATCGTGCCCCTTGATCGGCACAACTTCCCGGAAATAGTTGCCTCGCCGGGGCCGGAGGCGACAACTTTCCGGAAGTTGTGCCGGAGGACTGTAGTATCCGTGCTGGATATATCCAGTGCGGATACTATTGCGAGGAGGGCCGATGGCCACCTGGATCAGCAATGCCGTCCTGTCCGTGGCGGACCAGGATCGTTCGATCGACTTCTACGTCAAGAAGCTCGGCTGGGAGTTGCGTACCGACGCGGAGATGTGGCCCGGTGCCCGGTGGGTCGAGGTGGGTCCGGCCGGTTCACAGGCCGGCGTCACGCTGGCCCGGGCGGCGGACTTCAACAAGGAACCGGGCGGCGAGGCCGGGTTCACGATGGCCACCGACGACGTGCGGGCACTGTACGCGGAACTGGTCTCCCGTGGCGTTTCGGTCGCCGAGCCGAAGGCCGAGGGGTGGGGTACCCACATCACAGTGACCGATCCTGACGGCATCGAGCTGATGATCGGACAGCAGAATCAGTGACGTGCCCCTGACGCCCGCGATGTTCGCGCTGCTGCTCGCCCTGCTGGACGGGCAGCGGCACGGGTACGCGCTGATGGCCGACGTCGCGGCGCTCACCGGCGGTGCGATCAGCCTCGGCCCGGGCACGCTGTACCGGTCGCTGCAACGGATGCGGGTCGACGGGCTGGTCGAGGAGATCGACCAGGAGCCCGGTCCGGACGACGACCGGCGCGCCGAACGGCGGCGCTGCTACCGGATCACCGACGCCGGCCGGTCAGCCGCCGCCGAGGAGGCGACCCGGCTGGCCCGGCTGGTGGCCGCCGCGGTGACCCACGGCCTGATCAGCGGCCCAGCCAACGCCGGCCCGCTCAGCGGCCCAGCCAACGACGGCCCGGCCAACGACGGCCCACTCAAAGGAGCACCATGACGAACGCCGAGTTTCCCGGCCCCACACCCCAGTTGACGGTCGCCGACGCGGCGGCCGCGATCCGGTGGTACACGGAGGTCTTCGGCGCCGACGAGCTGGTCCGCACGCCCGGCCCGGACGGCCGTGTCCTGCACTGCGAGCTGCTCATCTTCGGCGGCCGGCTGCTGCTGCACGACCAGTTCCCGGACCTCGGCCCGGCCGATCCGACCCCGGCCGACCTCGGCGGCTCGCCGGTGATGCTGCACCTGTACGTGCCGGACGTGGACGCGCTCTACGCCACCGGGGTCGCCGCCGGGGCGCGGGAACTCATGCCGCCGGACGACGCGTTCTGGGGCGACCGGTACGCGCAACTCGCCGACCAGATCTCGGTCCTGCTGTGCGACGGGCGCGGCGACCGCATCCGCGAGCAGCACTACATGCGTACCCTGCTGGCCCGCCGCGCGTCAGGCCGGGCCCGCGCGTCAGGCCGGGCCCGCGCGTCAGGCCGGGCCCGCGCGTCGGGCGTCAGGCCCGGCCGCCCGGGGCGGCAGGCCCGGGCCGCGCGTCAGGCCCGGCCGCCCGGGCCGGGCGTCAGGCCCGGCCGGCCCGTAGGTAGCCGGCGAGCGCCTTCGGGTCGCGGGCGGCCATCTCCAGCACCGGCTGGGACAGCGGGTTGCCGTCCAGCCGGACCCGCAGCGGCCCGGCGATCCGGTCGGCCAGCTCGGCGGGCAGGTCGATGAGCCGGTTGTGGCTGACGTCGAGCAGCCGCAGGCCGGTGAGCTCGACGATGCTCGCCGGCAGCCGGGTGAGCAGGTTTCCGTCCAGGTACAGCTCATGCAGGCCGACCAGGCTGAACAGCGCGGTCGGCAGCCGGCTGAACCGGTTGGCGCTGAGCACCAGCTCGCGCAGGTTGGCCAGCTCGCCGATCTGCGGCGGCAGGTTGGTCAGCAGGTTGCCGCTGAGGTCGAGCCGGCGCAGGTTGGCCAGCCGGCCGATCTCCGGCGGCAGGCTGGCCAACTGGTTGCCGGCCAGCACCAGCTCACGAAGGTGCCCGACGTCGCCGATCTCGCCCGGCAGCACGGTGTATCGGCGGTTGCTCAGGTCGAGGGTGCCGGTGGTGATTGCGGTCTCCCACACGCTCGAAGCAACAGGGCCGGGCCCGTCGACCACCTCGACCACCTCCGGTTGCTTCACGCACGCGATCCACCTTCCACCATGGGTACGCGGGGGGCAAGCGCAGGACAATGCCGGAAGCAACACTCCACCCGGGTGTGTTCGGCTACCCCGACAGCCGGCGTGGAAACCGGCTCGGGCGGTGGGGCCGGAGGTTCAGGCGGTGCGGACCTGCCGGCTACCCGCGAGGGGCCGGCTGGCTTCCGGCTCCGCCGCGAGCGCGGGGTCGCCCGGATCCACCCAGCCGCCGGTGCCGGCCGACCGGTACATGGCCGCGACGACCCGCTGGGTGACCAGGGCGGACGCACCCCCGGCCAGCGGCTCGCGACCGGTGGCGAAGGACTCCATCGCGTCCTCCAGCAGCGCCCGGTGCCAGGCGGTCGGCATGGCGCCGGGGTCGGCCGCGGTGGACCCGCCGGCGTCGGCCGAGCCGTCCACCACGACCTCCGGCTCGGCGCCGACCGCCGTGTACCGGAGGAGATCCGCGCCGCGGACCACGGCGGTGCCGGCGGTACCCGAGATCGACAGCTCCTCGTCCCGGCCGGGGTACGCGGCGACGGTCGCGTACACCGGCACGAGCCGGCCGGCGCCGTAGTCCAGTACCCCCAGGACCGTGTCCTCGGCCTCCATCCGCTGCGCCACCCGGGAGGCGTCCGCGCGTACCCGTTCCGGCGGGCCGGCGACGGAAAGGAACAGGTCGAGGGCGTGGATCGCCTGGGTGATCAGTACGCCGCCGCCGTCGCGGTCGTACGATCCGCGCGCCGGCAGCCCCGGCACGTCGTAGTACGACTGCGGGCGCCACCACGGCACGGTCACCGCGCCGCCGGTGAACGGGCCCAGCGCGCCGCCGTCGACCAGGGACCGCAGCGCCCGCCCGGCCGGCTTGACCCGGTGCTGGAAGCACACCGCCAGCCCGACGCCGCTGTCCCGGGTCACCGCCACCAGCCCCACGGCCCGGTCGAGGCGCGCTTCGAGCGGCTTCTCGACCACCACGTGGATCCCCCGGCGCGCCGCTTCCCGCACGATGGCGAGGTGGGTGCCGGCCGGCGAGGCCACGATCGCCAGGTCCGCGCCGAGGTCCAGGGCCTCGGTGGCCGGCCAGCACACCCGGGTGTCCGGAAACATCGCGCGCACGGCGGCGACCCGCTCCGGCTGATGCGTAACGACACCCACCACCCGGCACCCAATCGCGCGCAGCGCCCGCAGATGCGCGCCAGCCCCGGTCCCCGCCCCCACGACCACCACCCGTCGATCTAGGAAGAATGGCGGGACAGATCCAGACAACTCAGCCACCATTCGTCCTAGATCGACGAGGAAGCAGCGACCGGGAGACGATCAACCGCTGGATCTCGCTCGTGCCCTCGTACAGCATCGTGATCCGGGCGTCCCGGTAGAGGCGCTCGGGGGCGCTGCCCTCGATGTACCCGGCGCCGCCGAACACCTGCACCGCCGTGGACGCGTGCCGCACACACGCCTCCGACGCGTACAGCTTCGCCATCGAGCACGCCGTCGCCGCTGTCGGGTCGTCCGCGTCCAGCAGCCGGGCGGCGTCCTCGGCCAGGAGCAGGCCGGCCCGGTACTCGACGAAAGCGTCGGCGAGCGGGAACGCCACCGCCTGGTTGGCCCCGATCGGCCGCCCGAACGCGGTCCGGGTCTCGGCGTGCCCGCTCGCCACGGTCAGCGCCGCCCGGCTGATACCCAGCGACAGCCCGGCGATGCCCAGCCGCCCCTTGGCGAGCACGCTGGTCATGTACCGGAAACCGGCGCCCTCCGCGCCGAGGATGGCGCCCACGGCCGACTCGAACCGCAGGCCGCCGACCTGGCTGGCCCGCTGGCCCATCTTCTTCTCCTTGTACGTCCGGCGACACGCCGGGCGCGTCGAGGTCGACAAGGAACACCGACATGCCCTCGCGCCCGGCGTCCGGGTCGGTGCGGGCCAGCACCACCGCGAAGTCGGCGACCGGCGCGTTGTGGATGTAGACCTTCTCCCCGTCGAGCCGCCACCCGCCGGCTGGGCCGGACGGATCACGCACCGCCGCCGTCGCCACCCCGCTGAGATCCGACCCGGCCTGCGGCTCGGTCAGCGCGTACGCGCAGAACCGCTCGGCCTTGAGCAGCGGCCCGAGGTACCGCTCGCGCTGCTCGTCGGTGCCGTGCTCGGCCAGCAGCGAGCTGACCAGCTCGACCAGCCCGCACTGGTCGGCGACGGACGCGTACCCGAAGCTGAGTCCCTCCATCACGTGCAGGTAGTCCAGCGCCCGGCCGCCGGCCCCGCCGAACGACTCCGGCACCGTGACGCCGAGCAGGTCGAGCCCGGCCAGCTCGCGGTACAGGTCGGCCGGGAACCGGCTGGTCGCGTCGAGGTCGGCGACGATCGGGGCGATCCGCTCGGCGGCGAACCGGGCGACCATCTCGCGCAGCGGCGCGTTGGCGTCGCCGACCGCGGACACGTCGATGGCTGCGGGAACCGGCATCAGAACCCCCGAGGTGTGCGGAAAACGGAGGCGGGCATCGGCCGGACGTCGCGGATCACCGGCGTGAACCCCATATGCGGCAGGATGTCCCGCTCGATCGACACCCCGTCGGCCACCTCGGTCAGCTCCATCCCGGCCGGGGTGAGCCGGAACACCGCCCGCTCCGTCACGTACGTCGCCTCGCGCCCTTCGGCCAGCGCGAACGGCCCGGAGTAGGTGACCTCCTCGACGCCCGCGACCAGCTTGCGGACGTCACCCTCGCGCACGATCCGCAACCCGCCGTGGTGGACCTCGGCGTGCAGCCCCTTGGTGGTGAACGTGCCGCAGAAGACCGCCCTCCGGGCGTGCTGCGAGATGTCGACGAACCCACCCGGCCCGACGATCTGCGCGCCGAACCGGCTGACGTTGACCGAGCCGACCGCGTCGACCTGGGCCATGCCGAGGCAGCAGACGTCCAGCATGCCCATCGCGAACAGCTCGAACTGGCTGGTCGACGGCATCCGCGCGGTGGGTCCGTGGGCCACCCCGAACAGCGCGCCGGACTCCGGGATGCCGTTGAACAGCCCCTGCTCGATGGCGAGCGTGACCTCGTCCAGCCGCCGCTGCTCGGCCAGCACGTCGACGACCTGCGCGGCCACGCCGAACCCGACGTTCAGGACCGCGCCGGCCGGCACTTCCAGGGCCGCGCGACGCGCGATCACCGCCCGCAGGGGATCAGCCAGATCGGGTACCGGTGAAGCGTCCACAATGGATTCGCACAGCGTTGGGTCGTACTCGGCGGCGTACGTCTGCCACTGGTCGGGCACGACGACCACCACGTCGACCAGCGGGCCTGGCACGGTGACCCGGTCGGGCGGCAGCGGCGTGGACGACACCCGTTTCACCTGGGCAAGGACGGTGCCGCCGCCGGCCCGGGCCGCCTGCGCGACGGCCAGTACGTCGAGGACGGCCGGCTCGTCGGTGCACCCGATGTTGCCCAGCGGATCGACCTCGGTGCCCCGGATCAGGGCGACGCCGATCGGGAGCGGCCGGTAGTGCAGGTACTCCTGGCCGCCCAGTTCGACCAGCCCGACCAGCGACTCGCGTGCCGCGCCATTGGCCCGGCCCCCGGTCTGCCGGGGGTCGACGAAGGTGTGCAGCCCGGTGCGGGTGACCAGGCCGGGGCGGCGCGCCCCGATCTCGCGCAACAGCAGGCTGATCGCCCCGGACGGCCAGACGTGCGCCTCGATGGCGTCGGCCGCGGCCAGCTCGATCATCTTGGGCGCCCAGGTCCAGTGCCCGCCGATCACCCGCGCGGTCAGCCCCTCGTGGGCCAGGTTGTTGAGGCCGCGCCGCTCCCGGTCACCGATCCCGAAGGCGTGCAGCACGGTGATGCCGCGCGGGTGGCCGCTGGCGAGGAAGCGCCGCCCGATCGCGGCCAACAGCTCGCCGGGTTCGAGCACGCCACCGCCCGAGCCGGTGACCGCCACGGCAGCGCCGTCGGGGATGCGTTCGACCGCCTCGGCGGCGGTCAGCACGGCCGGCACCATCACGCGGCCCGCTTCGGTGGTGCGGTGGACTGGCGGATCACGGGCTCCGCGGCCAGCACGGTCCGGGTGCCCGGCCGGTCGCCGTCGAGCAACCCGTACATCGTCTTCCAGGCCACCGATCCGACCTCATCCTGCGGGCTGCGTACGGTGGTCAGTGGCGGTGTCATGTACCGGGCGTACGGGATGTCGTCGTAGCCGGTGACCGAGATGTCCTCGGGCACCCGGATCCCGCGCTCGGACAGGCCCACGATGACGCCGATGGCGGCCAGGTCGTTGTACGCGAGAACGGCGGTCGCCCCGGTCCCCAGAATCTGCGGCACCGCCTGGTGTCCGGCCTCGATGGTGGCGCCCACCCGGATCGTGGTGATGGCGAGCCCCCGCCGGGACAGCGACCGCACCGCCCGCCACCGTTCCTTGCTGTGCCAGGAACGCAACGGCCCTTGCAGGTACACGACCCGCTCGTGCCCCAGCTCGGCGACGAGGATGCCGAGCTGGCGCATCGAGGTGTAGCTTTCGACGACCACATTGGACACCACCGGGTCGTCGAGCATCCGGTTCAGCACGAGGACCGGTTTCCGCCGGCCGACGAACTCCTGGATGATGTTCGACGGGGAACGTGGCGAGCACAGGATCAGGCCGTCGGTCTGGTGCAGCAGGTTGCCGCCGAGCGCCCGCTCGGCGGTGAGGTTCTCGTCGGAGTCGGCGACGATCAGCCGGTACCCGTCGCGCTCGGCGTCGTGCAGCATCCGCTTGATGAGCGCGTAGAAGTAGTGGTTGGCCAGGTTGGGGACGAGCACCCCGACCAACCTCGTCCGACCGCTCGCCAGGCTCTGCGCCACCGAGTGCGGGACGTAGCCGAGTCGCTGCACACTCTCGTGTACCCGCGCGGCGAGGCCCTCCGAGACGGTGGTCGAGCCGGCGAGGACGCGCGAGACGGTGGCCGCCGAGACGCCGGCGTCACGCGCCACGTCTTTGATGGTCAGCCGCCCCGCGCGGTCGTCCCCGGTCGTGTGGGTCATTACTTGCCGCCCCAGTCCTGGGGGAAGCCGGGCATGTTCTGGCAGCCACAGGTCGGGTAGAACAGCGGTGGCATGCCCGGGCGCAGGTACTGGCTCAGATTGTCGGAGGTGACCGTCGGCTGGGGCAGGATCCACTCCTTCGGGACCTGCTTACCCGAGAGAATGTCGACCGCGGCGATCACCGCGGTGCGCCACTGATACACCGGATACGTCGCGGCGATCGCGGTCAGACTTCGTCCTTCTGCCACACCTCCAGGAAATCCTGCTGATCCTCCGCGTCCATCGGCGGCACCGGCTTACCCGCATCCTGGAACGCCTCCGCTTCCGCCACCGCCGTGGCGCCAGCGTCCGCCCACACCCCGTCCAGCTTGCCGAAACGCTGCAGATAGTCCGACACGATCGTCTTCGCCTTGGCCGGATCGCCGTCGGTGAACTCCACCCCGACCACGTTCACCCCGGCCTTGTCGAACACCTGCTTCGCCCCCGACCACCGGTTCTCCAGCACATCCACGCCGGGCAGGATCCGCAACGCCAGCACCTTGCCGCCCTTACCCGCCTTCTGCGCAATGAACTCCGCATCCGTGGCCCCGAACGCGTACCCACCGACCGGATGCACGAACGTCACCGGACAATCCGTCGTCACCCCGCGGTCGAACACCACCACCGGAATCCCCGCCTGACACGCCTTCTGCACCGCCGGCGTCAACGCCTCCGTCGTGTTCGGCGACACAATCAACGCACTACAGTTCTTCGTCGCCAGATCCGCCATGTCCGAGATCTGCTTATCATCCTTCGACTCCGCGTCCACCACCGTGAAGTCGCTGATTTCCGGATGGAGTTTCACCTCCGCCTTCATCGTGGTCAACCCAGCCACCCGCCACGGATTACCCACCCCAGCGTTCGAAAAACACAGATGCCAACCCCCACCCGGCTTCGCATACTTCGCCGTATCCACCATCTGCGGCTCAATCATCTGCACCCACGGCATCGCCGGATCCCCCTGCGCCGCCACACCACGTAGCCGCAACTGCCGATCCAACTCCGCCTGGTTAAAGAACTTCCCCTGCGTCGCACCGCCCGCCGCCGAGCTAGCCGCCCCCGACGGCGTGACACTCCCCGACGGCTTCGTCGAACTACACGCCGACACGATCAGCACGGATGCCGCGAGGAATGCGGCGAGTTTGACAGGTTGTGGTCTTGGCATCGCGGAACCGTCCCTTACCTGCGAGTTGGCTAGCCGGATCGACGCGCCCGGTACGCCGTGTAGGCGCCGGCGGCGATGATGAGCACGCCTTCGGCACTGTCACGTAGCGGTTTGGCGAAACCGAGCAGGTTCAGCAGCGTGAAGAGCGCTTGCAGGGTGAGGGCACCGCCGACCGTGCCGGAGGTCGTCCCCCGCCCGCCACCCAGAACCGCGCCCCCGAGCACGACGGTCGTGATGGCCTGGAACTCGTACCCGTTGCCCGCATCCGCGGACAGCCCGGCGAACCCGGCGAGCAGGACCCCTGCGACCGCCGCCGAGAGCGCCGAAATCACGAACGCGGTGGTGCGTACCCGCCGGACGTCGACGCCCGACAGCGTCGCCGCACGGACCCCACCGCCCACCGCGTACACCTGGTGGCCGAAGCGGGTGCGGTGCAGCAGGAACGCTGCGAGGGCCACCGCGACGACGAGGATGAGCACCGCGTACGGGAGTTGGTCGATCACCGGTACGCCGGTGATGCCGGAGCGGCCGTAGCGGCGCAGGTTCTCGGCCAGCGCGCCGGTCGGCGAGCCACCCGTCCACAGGAAGACGGCGCCGCCCAGGACCAGCATCGTGCCGAGCGTGGTGATGAACGACGGCACCTTCAGCACGGTGGTGATCAGCCCGTTGGCCAGGCCGACCAGCAGGCCGAGCGCGGCGACGAGCAACAGCACCCACCAGGTGCGGCCCGGGTCGCCCTCGCCCACCCGGGCCGAGACCACGACGCACGCGGTCATCAGCGCGCCGACCGACAGGTCGAACTCGCCGGCCACGATGACGAACAGCTCGCCGAGCGCGACCGCGAGCAGCGGGGCGGACCGCTTGAGGAACGCCATCAGCGACGGCGGTTCAGCAAACGTCGGATCCCGCCACACCACCCCGACCAGAACAACGACCAGGACGAACCAAATCGGCGGAACCCCCCGCAGCCGGCGCAGAAAACTCCCGCCGTCCTTGGTCTCCACGATCGCGTCGATCGTGGAGTTGTTCGGGTGATCGGAGATCAAACCACCCGAAGAAGTCCTTGATCGACGGAGGAAGTCAGTCACGTTCACTCCGGTACGCGTACAGGGCGACCGCGCCGATGATGACGACGCCGCGGACGAGGGTGCGCAGGAACGGGTCGGCCTGGAAGAAGTTGAAGACGCTGTCGACCACGGCGAGGATCGCCACCGCGGCGAGCGCTCCGAGCAGCCGACCCTTGCCGCCGGCCAGCGCGACCCCGCCGAGCACGACGGCCGCGATCGACTCCAGGTCGTACCCGCCGTCCGGGCCCACCCACGGGGCGCCCGCGCCGAGCCGGCTGACCAGGAACACGCCGCTGGTCGCCGCGCACAGACCGGAGAGCACGTGCACGGCGATCAGCACCCGGGACGGCCGCACCCCGGACAGCCGGGCGGACTCGGCGTCGCCGCCGACCGCGTACACATGATGGCCGAATCTGGTGCGGTGCATCAGGAACCAGGCGACGGCGGCGACGCCCGCGAGCAGGAACACGCTGACCGGGATGAGCGCCACGACGTCGTACCCGAGGCCCTGGAAGACGTCCGGCACCTTCCCGGCGAAATTGTTGAACGTGGCGTTGAGCGCGCCGCGCACGATCCAGGCGACGCCGAGGGTGGCGATGAACGCGTTGACCCGTAACTGGGTGATGACCAGACCGTTGGCGAGCCCGGCCAGCGCACCGGCGGCCAGCGCCGCGGCGATCCCGATCGGGATGCGGGCCGGGTCGCCGGCCATGACGACGGAGGCGACCATGGCGGCGACGCTGACCACGTACGCGACGGAGAGGTCGAGCGAGCCGGCGAGGACGACCAGGGTCTGGCCGACGGTGACCAGGCCGAGCGCGACCGAGCGCTGGAGGATGTTCTGCACGTTCGGCACGGTGGCGAAGTTGCCGCCGTTCGCGGCGACCACGATCCACGACGTCACGAACACGACGGCCAGGATCACCCAGATCGGCACGCTCGACCCGGCCGTGTAGTCGGCCCACGACCGCAGCCCGGCCGGCAGCCACGACCCGGGCGCCGGCCGCCAGAAGCTACCGGCGGCCTTCTCCGGCGGCAGCGCGGTCTCGGGAGCGGCGTCGGGCTGGCTCATCGTGGCCTTCCCTGACCGGTGGCCAGCGTCATGATCGCCTCTTCGGCGGCGCCGGCCGGCAGCTCACCCGCGATCGCGCCGTGGTACATGACGACGATCCGGTCGCTCATCTCGATCAACTCCGGTAGCTCGGACGAGATCAACAGGACGGCGGCACCGGCGTCGGCCAGCTCCCGGATCAGGTCGTGGATGCCGGCCTTGGCGCCGATGTCGACGCCCCGGGTGGGCTCGTCCAGCACGTAGATCCCGGCCTGCGTGGTCAGCCACTTGGCGAGCACGACCTTCTGCTGGTTGCCGCCGGAGAGCAGCCGGGACTGCCGGCGCAGCATCGGTCGGGCCAGCCCGATCCGGTCGGCGAGCCGGGCGAGACCGGCGACCCCGGCCCGGGCGCGGCGCCGGTTCAGCGCCCGGACCGCCAGCAGCGCGTTGTCGGCGGCGGGAAGCGGCAGCACCAGCCCTTCCGCCTTCCGGTCGGCGGTGACGAACCCGATGCCGGCGCGGATCGCGGTACGCGGCGACCGGAGCCGCCGGCGGCGACCGTCGACCTCGACCGTCCCGGACCGGAACGGCGGCGCGCCGAACAGGGCACGCGCGAGGTCGGAGCGCCCCGAGCCGTCGAGGCCGCCCACGCCGACGATCTCGCCGCCGTGGACGTCGAGGTCGATGTCGCGCAGGTTACGGCCGTTACCCCCGTGCACCGCGAGCCGGACGGCGCCGGACCGCTCGCGCGCCGGTCGCTCGGTCCGCTCCGCCGGCTGCGCGCCGACCATCATCTGCACCAGGTCACCGGAGGTCACCGCCGTGACGTCGACGGTGTCGACCCGCTTTCCGTCCTTGAGCACGGTGACCCGGTCGGCCAGCTCGAACACCTCGACCAGCCGGTGCGAGATGTACAGGACCGCGAGGCCGCGCGAGACGAGTTGGCGGACCCGGCGGAAGAGCACGGCCACCTCGGCCGGGGCCAGGGCGGCGGTCGGCTCGTCCATGACCAGGATGCGGGGACGGTACGACAGCGCTTTGGCGATCTCGACGGTCTGCCGTTGCGCCACCGACAGGCGCCGGACCAGCGCGTTCGGCGCGATCGATGCGGCGTCCAGCTCGGCGAGCAGCTCCCGCGAGCGGGCCTGCATCGCCCGCCGGTCGACGGTCAGCCGGCGGCGGGGCTCGCGGCCGAGCAGGATGTTGTCGGCGACGGTCCGCTCGGGCAGCAGGGTGAACTCCTGGTGGATCACGCTGATGCCGTGCGCCTGGGCCTGGGCGGGGTCGCGGAAGCGGACCGGCTGCCCGTCGAGCTCCAGCTCGCCGCCGTCGGCCGGGAACACCCCGCCGAGCACGTTCATCAAGGTGGACTTGCCGGCCCCGTTGGCGCCGACGATGGCGTGCACCTCGCCGGGATGGCAGGTCAAAGAGACGTCACTCAGGACGGTCGTGCCGAAGAATCGCTTGGTAATGTTTCGCATGGCGAGCACCGGCTCGGTGGCTTCCGGCGCCGACATTGCGGGCTCCCCTGGGTCGTCCAGCTGGCACGGCCATGACCGGTTTTCTGTAACCGGTTTCAGATGGAAAACGCTTTCCGCTGTTTCTACTCCGTTCGATCGGAACCCGTCAACCCTTGCGTAGCCCGGTTGCTAATTGGGGCAGCCGGACAATCGCGACGAAATCTCCGGTACCATCAACGCGGCCTTGACCCTCACCGGGCATCAGGACCACAATGCGGGAAAGCGGTTTCCTGGTGCGTTTTCGGTCGGGAGTAGTCGGATGCGAGCGGCTCAGGTGTCCTCGTATGGCAAGCCCATCGTGGTGGGCGACGTCATGGAGCCCACGATCGTCGACCCCTCCGACGTCGTCATCCGGATCGCCGGCGCGGGCATCTGCCGCACCGACATCCACATCCTGCACGGCGAGCTGGAAGCCGCGTTCCATCCGACCCTGCCGCTCACGCTCGGTCACGAGAACAGCGGCTGGGTGCACGAGATCGGCTCGGCTGTCACAGACCTGTCGGTGGGCGACCCGGTCATCGTCCACCCGGCGGTGACCTGCGGGCACTGCATCGCCTGCCGGTCGGGCACCGACATGCACTGCCCGACCTGGCGGTTCCCGGGCGTCGACGGCTGGCCCGGCGGGTACGCGGAGCTGATGCGCACCACCGCGCGGGCGCTGGTCCGGCTGCCGGCCGGCACCGACCCCGCCCCGCTCGCCCCGCACGCCGACGCCGGCCTCACCGCGATGCACGCCGTGCGGCGCCTGGTGCCATCCACGTCATCACTGTCCACAGTGGTCACCATCGGCGCGGGCGGTGTCGGGCAGATCGCGATCCAACTGCTGAAGCTGCTCACCCCGGCCCGGCTCGTGGTCGTCGAGACCGATCCCGGCCGGGCCGCCACGGCTCGCCGGCTCGGCGCCGACGTGGTGTTCGAGCTGCCCGCCCACGCGGCGGCCGACGCGGTGCTCGACCTGACCGGCGGGCGCGGCGCGCAGGTCGTTCTCGACCTGGTCGGCGAGGGTGCCGTGCCCGAGCACGCGTTCCGGATGATCGCCAAGGGCGGCGTGTACTCGATCGTCGGGTACGGCGGCGACCTGCGGATCGAGCACCTCGACATGATCAACCGGGAGCTGACGATCCTCGGTAACCAGATCGGGTCGTACCGTGATCTGGTCGAGCTGATGGACTTCGTCGCCCAGGGCCGGGTGACCATCGACTCCCAGCTCTTCCCGCTCGCCGACGTGGCCGACGTGCTCCACGAGGTCGAGGCCGGCCGGATGTCCGGCCGCGCCGTCCTCGTCCCATAAGCCTCACCCGAACGATCGGCACAACTTCCCGGAAACAGTGGTCAAAACTCCCCCCGATGACCACAACTTTCCGGGAGTTGTGCCGATCTTGTCAGTACGGGTAGCTCAGCGGCGCCCGTTGCACCCCGATGAACCGGCGCTGGGTGAACTCCTCCATGTCGTCCTCGCCGGTGGGCCGGCCCATCGCGTCGTTGACCTGCACCAGCCCGCACTTCACCCGCTCGGCGAAGGCGAACCCGCGGTCGACGTCCCCGGTGTACACGGCGTTCACGAGCGCCTGCGCCGAGTTGGTCAGCGCGAGCGCCTCCTCCTCGGAGTCGACCACGGTGATCGGGATGACCGGGCCGAAGATCTCCTCGGTGAACGCGGGCATCGCCGGGGTCACCGCGTCGAGCACGGTCGGCCGGTAGAACAGGCCGTCGTAGCGCGCCCCTTCGACCACCCGCGCGCCCATGGCGATGGACGCCTCGACGATCGCCTTGTGTACCCGGTCCCGCTGCTCCTCGCTGATCAGCGGGCCCAGGTCGACGTCGTCCCGGTACGGGTCGCCGACGCGCAACCGGCGGGCCCGGGCGGCAACGGCGTCCCGGTACCGGTCGGCGACGGCCCGGTGGACGATGTGCCGGCTCGCGCTGATGCAGGTCTGCCCCTGGAACTCGAACGCAGCCCACGCCCCGCACGCGCTGGCCGCCTCGATGTCGGCGTCCTCCAGGACCACGAACGCGTTGTCACCACCCAGTTCCAGGCTGGTCCGCTTGAACCCGTCGGCGGCGATGCGCGCCATCAGCCGGCCGATCTCGTTCGAACCGGTGAAGTGGATCATCGCGATGTCCGGGTGCTCGGCCAGCGGCTGGCCGGCGGTCGGGCCGTCGCCGGTGACGAGGTTGAAGACGCCGGCCGGCAGCCCGGCGTCGGCGAGCACCTCGGCCAGCATCTGGCCGCCCGCGATCGGCGTCAGCTCGGCCGGCTTCAGCACGACGGCGTTGCCGAGGGCGAGCGCCGGGCCGAGGGGGCGCAGCGCGAGCACGACCGGGAAGTTCCAGGGCGTGATGACGCCGACGACGCCGAGCGGGATGCGCTGGGACAGCGCGAGCTTGCCGGGCTTGAACGACGGGAGGATGTCGCCGGCCCGGGTGCCGGGCAGCGCCGCCGACTCGTGGAACTTGCGCCGGGCCGCGGCGACCTCACCGGCGGCCTTGGCCCGCACCGACCCGGTCTCGCGCATGATGACGTCGATGAACTCGTCGGCCCGCTCCTGGACGAGGTCTCCGGCGCGGCGCAGCACCCAGGCCCGCTCGTCGGGGAGCGCGGCGGCCCATTCCTCCTGCGCCCGGACGGCCGCGGCGACGGCCCGGTCGACGTCAGCGGTGCCGGCGTCGGCGTAACGGCCCATCTCCTCCCCGGTCGCCTTCTCCAGGACCGGCGCGGTGCGTCCCTCCACCGCGTCGATGAACTCGCCGCCGATGTACAGCTTGCCGTCTGACACCCGATCTCGGGACACGTCGGACCCCTCTTCGTCCACGCAGATTTGGAAATCGTTTTCCATCCTTACCGCCGTGTCGGCCAGGGTCAACCCTCCGGGGATCAGCGCGCCCGATCGGCACGACTTCCCGGTAGTAGTGGCCTCAGACCGGGCTTCAGGCAACAACTTCTGGGAAGTTGCGCCGGTCAGCGGCCGGCCCGGGAATCCGCGCCGTCTAACGAGACGGTGACGAGGCCTTGACACCGACATGGCAGGACCCGCCATACTCAGAGCGGAAAGCGCTTTCAGTAATCGACTCCGTCTGCCGTGCCGACCAGAAGCCAGCTGGTCGGTCCCGCCGTCCGGCGAGGAGAGCCCGTGCGCCTGAGTGTCATCACCGACGAGATAAGCGACGACGCCGTCCAGGCCCTGCGGGTGGTGGAGTCGATGGGCGTCGGCGCCGTCGAGATCAGGGTGGTGGACGGCCGCAACATCGTGTACCACGCGCCCGAGGCGTGGCGACGGCTCGCCGGCGACATCGCCGCCGGCGGGTTCGACTGTCCCGTGGTGGACAGTCCCTTCCTGAAGGAGACGCCGGTCCCCGGCGACCCGGACTGGAACGGCCTGGACTGGTCCCCGTTCGAACGAGCGGTCGAGGTGGCCGACGCGCTCGGTGCGGGGACGGTGCGGGTCTTCTCCGGGCGCCGGGGACCGGACGGCGCTTCGGACTGGCCCGAGCAGTGGCTGGCCGACGTGCTGGAAGAGGCCGCCGGCCGGGCCCGGCAGTCGGGGCGGCGGATCGCGGTCGAGATCGAGCACGTGTGCCGCATCGCGACCGCCGGGGAGGCGGCCGCCTTCGCCGACCGGTTCGGTGGCGGCTGGGGGTACGTGCTGGATCCCGGCAACGAGAGCTACCTGACCGGCCGGCCCGCCGAGGTCGGGCTGGTGCCGGGCCTCGCACCGCGGATCGGCCACGTCCACGTCAAGGACGTCTCCGCCGCCCACGCCTGGATACGCGTCGGCGACGGCATCGTCGGCTGGCCGGAACACCTCGCCGCGCTACGCGACAGCGGCTACACCGGATACCTCTCGATGGAGACCCATTACCGGGCCGAGCCGGCCGGCCTGGAGACCGCCACCCGGGAGTCCGTGGCCGCGCTGCGGACGATCGCGCGTGACGTGGGGGTGACCCTGTGACCAGCATCGCCGTCGTCGGGGCGGGCGCCAACATCTGGCCGTTCCACCTGCGCGCCATCCGGGCCACCGGCCTGGATCTGGTCGCGGTGTACGACGTCAACGACGAGCGCGCCGAGGCCGCCGGTCGGGAGGCCGGTTGCCCCGCCGTCGACTCGCTCGACGCGCTGCTCGCCATCGAGTCCGACGCGGTGGCGATCCTCGCGCCGCACCCGCACCATTACATCCTGGCCCGGGCGGCGCTGGAGGCCGGCCGGCACGTCCTGGTCGAGAAGCCGATCACGGTCTCCGTCGAGGACGCCCTCGACCTGTGCGCGGCAGCAGAGGAGGCCGGCCGCCTGCTCGCGGTCTGTTTCCAGCAGCGCACCCGCACCGAATTGATCGAGGCGAGGCGGCTGGTAAGAAGCGGCGCGCTCGGTGAGCTGCAGCGTGTCGACCTCGTCGCCACCTGGCCGCGCCGCACCTCGTACTTCGCGACCGCCCCGTGGCGCGGCACGTGGCTCGGCGAAGGTGGCGGCATCCTCATCAACCAGGGCCAGCACAACCTGGACGCGCTCTGCTTCGTCGCCGGCCAGCCGGCGGCGGTCACCGCGATCACCCGCAACGCGATCCACCCCACCGAGACCGAGGACACCGCGCACGCGATGCTGCGCTGGGCGAACGGCGCCGTCGGCGGCCTGCACCTGTCCAGCGCCGAGCTCGACATCCCGATGCGCATCGAGGTGACCGGCACCGCCGGCCGGCTGCGGGTCCTGCCCGGCCGGCTCGAGGTGTACCGCAACGACATGGACTTCCGGGACTACGCCCGCACCGACGGCGACCCGTACCAGGGTCCCGAGGCCACCCAACTGCCCCCGGTCGAGGGTACGGGCGGCCGCCACGAGGACATCTACGCGAACCTTCGCGACGCCCTCACGACCGGCGCCGAACTGGTCGCGACCGGCGCCAGCGCGGCCCGGACACTCGAACTGTCCGCGGCGATCATGATTTCCGGTCACGACCACGTGACGGTCGAGCTGCCGCTGTCGCCCGGCCGGCACAGCGCCCTGCTCGCCGCGTTGACACACTCCCCCGCGCGCTGACACCGCTCACCCCCATTCCAGAGAGGACCATCCATATGTACCCGAAATCGCGCCGACGCCGCGCGTGCGGCGCCTTGCTGGCGGCCGGTGTCCTCGCGCTCGGCCTGGCCGCGTGTGGCTCGTCCGACTCGTCGTCCCAGACCAAGAACGGGGTGACGACGCTGACCTGGTGGGACTACTTCGGCTATTCGCCGCAGTCGGACACCGCGGTGAAGACGCTGATCGACAAATACCAGGCCGGCCACCCGAAGGTGAAGATCCAGCGGACCAGCGTCGGGTTCGCCGACTTCCACACCAAGCTGGTACAAGCGGCGGCGACCGGACACTTCCCGGACATCGCCGCGATCGACAACGCCGACGTCCCCGTCTTCGCCTCGCAGGGCGCGCTCGCCGACATGTCCAAGTACTTCGAGGCGTGGCCGCAGAAGGACGAGTACCTGCCGGCGGTGTTGCAGAGCACCAAGTACGACGGCAAGGACTACGGGATCCCGTTCCGCAGCAACACCACCGCGCTGTGGTACAACCAGGACGCCTTCACCGAGGCCGGCATCACCGCGCCGCCGGCGACCTGGGACGAGCTCCGGGCGGACGCGAAGAAGCTGACCACGCCGAAGCACTCCGGCATCTGCTTCGCCGCCGCCGCGACCGACGAGGGTACCTTCACGTTCCTGCCGATGCTGTGGCAGGCCGGCGGCGACGTGAAGTCGATCGGCGACGCGGCCAGCGTGGCGGCGCTGAACTACGTCAAGAACCTTGTGGTGGTGGACAAGAGCGCCCCGCAGTCGGTACTCCAATGGGGACAGTCCGATGTGGGCGACCAGTTCGGCTCCGGCCAGTGCGCGATGATGTTCGACGGCCCGTGGGTGCTCGCGTCGGCGCGGAAGGGCGGCTTCAAGTTCGCGACCGCGCCGTGGCCCGCCGGTCCGGCCGGCACCGCGTCCCCGCTCGGCGGTGAGGTGTGGGCGGTCAGCAAGCAGGTCAAGGACCTGGCGACGGTCTGGGACGTGCTGAGCTGGATGGGCGACCCGAAGAACAGCACGACCGAGGTCGGCACCGGGCTGTCCAGCATCCCCAACCGCAAGGACACCGTGTCGGACAAGGCGTGGCAGTGGGACCCGACGGTGGCGACCTTCGCCAGCCAGATGAGCAGCGCGCACGCCCGCGGCGTGTACGGTCCGAACTACGCGCAGATCTCCCAGGCGATCAGCGGGATGGAGCAGCAGGTCCTGGCCCAGGGCAAGGACCCCCAGGAGGCAGCCACGGCGGCGTCCGCGACAATCAAACCCCTGCTCCCGAAGTGAGCCTGCTAACCAGATCGCGTCGATCTAGGACGAATGGTGGGACCGTTCGGACGAAACGGGCACCATTCGTCCTAGATCGACGAGCCATTACGCCGTATCTGTTTGTGTTGCCGGCGATTGTGTTTTTGGGGGGGTTGCTTGCGTATCCGGTTGTGATCAACGTCGTGACCTCGTTTCAGCAGCTCACGGCCATCAATCTGCTCAGCGGGGACGCGCCGTGGGTGGGGCTGGCCAACTACCGGGCGGCGCTGCACGACCCGATGATGACGACCGCGGCGCTGCACTCCGTCGAGTACACGGGCGTCGCGGTCGTGGTACAGATGGCGATCGCGCTCGGCCTCGCGCTGTTCTACAGCCGGATGTTCCCGGGCGCGCGCCCGATGCGGTCGCTCTACCTCATCGGGTACGCGATCCCGGTGGTCGTGTCGGCCGAGGTGTTCCGCTGGATGCTCGACGGGCGTACCGGGTTCGTCAACTGGCTGCTCCAGTCCCTGCACCTGCAGGATCCGCAGCACCCGGTGTACTGGCTGGCCGACACGTCGACCGCGCTGCCCGCCCTGATCGGGGTACAGGTGTGGCTGGGCGTACCGTTCACGATGATCGCGCTGACCGCCGGGCTGACGGTGATCCCCGGTGACCTCTACGAGGCGGCCCGCATCGACGGGGCCGGGGCGTGGCACCGGTTCCGGTACGTCACCTGGCCGCACCTTCGCCCCACGTTCTTCACCGTCACGATCCTCACCGTGATCTTCTGCTTCAAGAGTTTCGATCTGGTCTGGATCGGCACCCAGGGCGGGCCGGCGGGCGCGTCCGAAGTGCTGCCGACCCTCGCGTACCGGCTGGTCTTCCAGCAGTTCCAGTTCGGCCCGGGCGCCGCCGTGCTGAACCTGGTGTTCCTGGTGCTGCTGATCCTCTCCGGTGTCTACCTGTACGCGCTGCACCAAGAGGAGCGGGCGACATGAGTCGACGGTGGGGCGCGGCCACCCTGGGCCTGATCTTCGTGGCGGTGTACCTGTTCCCGGTGTACTGGATGGTCACCGCCTCGTTCAAGACGCAGACCGACATCCGGGCCATCCCGCCGCAGCTCGTCCCGTACCGTCCGGACCTGTCGACCTGGGCGCACCGCATCTTCGGTGACCCGCGGGTGTTCCACTACATCGGGAACAGCTTCGTCGTGGCGCTCGGCACGATGCTGCTGACCGTGCTGCTGTCCGCGCCGGCCGCGTACGCGCTGGCCTGCCTGCCGATGCGGGGCAAGCAGGTGCTGCTCCTGCTCAGCCTCAGCAGCCTCATGTTCCCGGCCATCATGGTCGCGACGCCGCTGTTCGTCATCTTCAGCCGGCTGCACCTCACCGACAGCCTGTTCGGGCTGGTACTGGCCGACACGACGCTGGCGTTGCCGTACGCGATCGTGCTGCTGCGGCCGATCTTCGCGGCCATTCCCCGGGAGCTGACCGAGGCGGCGATGATGGACGGCTGCAACCGGTTCACCGCGTTCACCCGGATTGTCCTGCCACTGGGTACCGCCGGAATCAGTACCGTCGGGGTGATCGCCTTTCTGTGGGGCTGGGGTGACCTGGTGTTCGCGCTGACCCTGACCAGCAGCGAGTCCAGCCGGGTGGTGACCACGGGACTGTGGGGCTTCTTCGGCGCGAACACCAGCGACTGGAACGGTGCGATGGCGTTCTCGACGCTCGCGATGCTGCCGCCGCTGGTCGTGTTCCTGTTCTCGCAACGCCGGGTGATCGCCGGTTCCGTGGCCGGCGCCGTCAAGGGCTAGAGATCGGCACAACTTCCCGGAAGTAGTTGCCATAGCGCGGGCCTGAGGCAACAACTTCCGGGAAGTTGTGCCAAGTCAGGAACCGAGGTGTTCGCGGAAGCGGTCGACGACCGTGCGGACGGTCTCGTCGCCGGGCGCGGCCCAGATGTCCGCGTTGAAGATCTCCACCTCGACCCACCCGGTGTAGCCGGCGGCCTCGACAGCGCGAGCGATCCGCCGGAAGTCGATGTACCCGTCGCCGAGATGTCCCCGGCCGAGCAACATGTCCGACGGCAGCGGCACCAGCCAGTCGCACACCTGGAAGCTGGCGATCCGATCGCCGGCGCGGGCGAGTTGCGCGTCGAGTTCGGCGTCCCACCACACGTGGTACGTGTCGACGACGACGCCGACCACTTCGCTGGGGAACGGCTCGGCCAGGTCGAGCGCCTGGCGCAGCGAGGAGACCACGCACCGGTCGGCGCAGAACATCGGGTGCAGCGGCTCGATGCCCAGCCGCACCCCCAACTCGGCGGCGCGCGGGGCGAGCTGTTCGAGCGCGTCGCGCACCAGGTCCCGGGCAGCCGGCAGGTCCCGGCTTCCGGGCGGGAGGCCGCCGCTGACCAGTACCAGAACATCCGCCTCGAGCGTGGCGCACTCTTCGATCGCGCGGCGGCAGTCGGCCAGCGCCGCGGCGCGTTCGTCTCCCCCGGGCGCGGTGAAGAACCCGCCCCGGCACAGGCTGGTGGGGTGCAGGCCGGCCCGCCGCACCAGCGTCGCCGCCTCGGCGGCGCCGACCTCCTCGACCCGGTCGCGCCACAGGCCGATCCCGCCGATGCTGGCCCGGACGCAGCCGTCGACCGTCTCCGCGAGCGTCCACGCCTTGGTGGTGGCCTGATTCAGCGACAGCCTCACACCGCCGCCCCCAGGTAGGACTCCAGGCGGTGCACGGCCAGCTCCGGATCGACGAGTACCCGCGCCTGGTCGGCGAGCACGAACAGCCGGGCCAGGTGGTTGGCGTCCCGGGACCGTTCGTGGCCGCCCAGCATGCGGAAGTGGCTCTGCTCGCCGCCCAGCCAGGAGAGGAACGCCAGCCCGGTCTTGTAATGGAAGGTGGGTGCCTCGAAGATGTGCCGGGCCAGCGGCACGGTCGGCAGCATGGCGGCCAGGTACCCGTCGGTGTCCCCCTCGTCGAGGAACGCGAGCGCGGCGGCGGCCGGGCGGGCGATGCCGTCGAGGATGCCCAGCAGCGCGTCGCTGTGCCGCTGGCCGTCGCCGAGGATCAGCTCGGGGTAGTGGAAGTCGTCGCCGGTGTACAGCCGGATCCCGGGTGGCAGCCGGCGGCGCAGCCGCACCTCGCGGTCCATGTCGAGCAGCGAGACCTTGATGCCGTCGACGCGTTTCGGGTATGCGGCGATGAGGTCCAGCACCGTCTCGGTGGCCAGGTCGAGGTCGCGCGAACCCCAGTACCCTTCCAGCGCCGGATCGAACATCGGCCCGAGCCAGTGCAGGATCACCGGCCGGCTCACCTCGGACAGCAGCGTCCCGTACACCGACAGGTAGTCGTCCGGGCCGCGCGCGGTCGACGCGAGCGCCCGGCTGGCCATCAGGATCGCGGTGGCGCCGCTGCCCTCCACGACCTCGAGCTGCTCCCGGTAGGCGGCCAGCACGTCGCTCCGCCTCGGCCCGCTGGCCGGGTCGAGCTGGTCGGTGCCGGCGCCGCAGGCGAGCGCGCCGCCGACCGTCGCCGCCTCCGCCGCGCTGCGCCGGATCAGCTCGGCGGCGAGCGGCCAGCCGAGGCCCATGCCGCGCTGCGCGGTGTCCATCGCGTCGGCGACCCCGAACCCGAGCGCCCACAGCCGGTGCCGCAACGCCATCGTCTCGGACCAGTCCACTTCGGACTCGGCGTCGGCCGGGCCCGGGCCACCGCCGAGCGCGTAGCCGTTGACCGGCCGGACGCCGGACGAGCCCTCGGTCGACCGGGTCGGTTTGGCGGCGACATGCGCGGCCGCGTAGACCCGCCGCAGGCGCGGCGGCGCGAGCGACGTGGGCCAGTCGGGCGCCGGACCGACGGTGTACGAGGTGCCGTCCGGCAACCGCAGTGTCGTCACGGAACCTCCAGCGTGGGTACGGCGATCCGCCGGCCCTCCCGGGCGGAGTCGAGTGCCAGGTAGGCGAGCTGCACGCCCTTGGCGCCGTCGAGCAGGTCGTACGGGAACGGCTCACCCCGGTGCACGTGGGTCAGGAACATCTCCCACTCCGCCTTGAACCCGTTGTCGAACTCGACGTTGTCGGGCACCTCGGCCCACTGGTCCCGGTACCCTTCGCGCTGCGCCACGTCGGGGTTCCACACCGGACGCGGCGTCATCGCGCGGTCCTGCACCTTGCAGCCACGCAGCCCGGCGACGGCACTCCCGAGCACGCCGTCGACCTGGATCTCGACCAGCTCGGGGCGGTTGACCCGGACCGTCCACGAGGAACAGACCTGCACCACGACGCCGCCCCCGAGTTCGAGGATCGCGTAGGCGGCGTCGTCGGCGGTCGCGTCGTAGGGCTCGCCGCGCTCGTCGACGCGGCGCGGGATGTGCGTGGCGGCGTGCGCGTAGACCGACTCGACCGGCCCGATGAGGTGCTCCAGCACGTACCGCCAGTGCGGGAACATGTCGAGCACGATGCCGCCGCCGTCCTCGGCCCGGTAGTTCCACGACGGCCGTTGCGCGGGCTGCCAGTCGCCCTCGAAGACCCAGTACCCGAAGTCGATGCGCACCGACAGGATGCGGCCGAAGAAGCCGCCCTCCACCAGCCGGCGCAATTTGAGCAGCCCGGGCAGGAACAGCTTGTCCGCCACGACGCCGTGCACCAGTTTCGCGTCGCGCGCGGCCCGCACCAGCCGTAGCGCGCCGTCGAGCGAGTCGGCGACCGGCTTTTCCGTGTACACATGCTTGCCGGCCACGATCGCCGCCGTGACGGCCGCCTCCCGGGCGCCGGTGACCTGCGCGTCGAAGTACACGGCAAGGTCCGGATCGGCGAGCGCCGTGTCCAGCGAGGTGGTCCACCGCTCCAGGCCGTGCCGCTCGGCGATGGCCCGCAGCCGCTCCGGGTTGCGCCCCACCAGCACCGGCTCGGGCCACAGCACGGTGCCGTCGGCCAGCTCGATGCCGCCCTGCTCCCGGATCGCGAGCAGGGAACGCACCAGGTGCTGCCGGTAGCCCATCCGCCCGGTGACGCCGTTGACGATGATTCCGACTGTTTGGCGAGGCATACCGCTCTCTCTTAATACTTGGGAAAGCGCTTTCCGCCCTAGACTAGGGTCATGGCAGAGAAGCGGTCAAGAGCGGAGAGTCCGGGTGGTCCCGTGACGCTTCAGGACGTCGCGGCCTCCGCGGGGGTTTCCCTGGCGACCGCCTCCCGGGCGCTGCACAGCGGCACCCGGGTCGTCCGCACCGAGCTACGCGAGCGCGTCCTCCAGGCGGCGAGCCAACTCGGGTACACCTCGCACGGCCCGGCCCAGGCGCTCGCCAAGGCGACCACGCCGGTGGTCGGGATGATCGTGCACGACATCACCGACCCGTACTTCTCGGCTCTTGCCATCGGCGCGATGCGGGTGGCCCACGGCAGCGGCCTGCTCGTCCTGGTCTGCAACACCTTCCGCGACCCCCGGCTGGAGCTGGAATACCTGGCCCGGCTCAAGGCACAGCGGCCACGCGGCGTGCTGCTGCTCGCGAGCGGCTTCGCCGAGCGGGAATACCAGGCGTCGCTGAAGAAGGAACTGGAGTCGCTGGAGTCCCTCGGCGGCCGGGTGGCCTGCGTGAGCACCCACGGCCTCGACACCGATACGGTACTGCCGGAGCACCGCGCCGGTGGCCGCATGATCGCCGAGCACCTGGTCGCGCTCGGGCACCAGCGGATCGGCGTGGTCACCGGGCCGGGCAACCTGATCACCAGCCGGGAGCGGCTACAAGGGCTGCGCGACCGGCTGCGGGAGTCGGGGTGCAACCTCCCGGCGGGCCGGATCGTCAAGTCCGACTTCAGCCGCGACGGGGGCCGGGCGGCCACGCTCGACCTGATGGGCCGCTGCCCCGACCTCACCGCCGTGGTCGCGCTCAACGACATGATGGCCGTCGGCGCGCTGGCCGCGCTGCGCGACGACCTGCACCTGTCGGTGCCCGGCGACGTCTCGGTGGTCGGCTTCGACGACATCGCCCTGACCGCCGACGTGCAGCCGCCGCTGACCACGGTGCACCTGCCGCTGGAGGAGATCGGCGAGCACGGCATGCGCTTCCTGCTCGACGAGCAGCGCGGCGGGATCCGTACGATCCGGATCCCGGCCCGCCTGGTCGAGCGCGCCTCCTCCGGCCCCGCCCGCCGTTGACCTTGGCACAATTCCCCGGAAATTGTTGCCTCAGCGGGTACGGGAGGGCACAACTTCCCGGAAGTTGTGCCGGTCAGGGGCAGCCGCGGGGGCGAACTGGGCGTCGCCGGCGGTGTCACTGCCCAGGTGCGCCGGCTGCGGCAGCGGCGCCGGTGGCTGGCCAGCCAGCGCGTCGGCGAGGAAGCCACGCCACACCCGCATCGGCATCGTCTCCCCCTCGATCGGCTGGCCGTCGGCGTCCCGGATCGGGCCCGGATCGGCCCGCCCGATCCACACCACGGCGGCCAGTTGCGGCGTGTACCCGGCCATCCAGGCGTCGGAGTTGTCGTCCCCGTCGCCGTACTGCTGGGTACCGGTCTTCCCGGCGGCCGGGCGCCCGGGTACCGGTCCGTCGGCGTCGACCACCTCGGCGAGGACCGTGGACACGTCCGCGGTGACGGCTGCCGGCAGCGCCCGGGTACGGCGGGGCTCGGCCGTGTACCCGTACCGCCCGTGCGGGCCGGTGACCGACTCCACGAAGTGCCGCTCGACGTGTACCCCGCCCGCGGCGAAGGTGGCGTACACGCTGGCGAGGTCGGCCGGTGACACCGGGTACCGGCCCAGGGCGATGTCGGCGCGGGTCCGGCCGGGCTCCGGGTCGCCGGGCGCGTCCACCAGCGACCGCTGGTCGTCGTAGCGCTCCGGTATCCCCATCGCCACGGCGAGCTGGCGCACCCGGGCCGGCGCGATCCGCTCCGCCAGCGCGTAGAACGGGGTGTTGAGGGACTGCACCATCGCGTCGTCGAGCGGGCAGTCCGGGCACTGCAACCCGTCGTGGTTGACCAGCGGTACCCCGTGCCGGTCCGGGAACAGCCGGGGCGCGGTGCCGTCCCAGCGGGACCGGTACGAGATGCCCACCCGCAGCCCCGCCGCCAGCACGATCGGCTTGAACGTCGACGCCGGCGGCCGGGGCGCCACCGCGTCGTCGAAGTACCCGCTGCCGTGCTCGCCGCCGTAGTACGCGCGGACAGCGCCGGTCGCCGGTTCCACCGCGACGAGCGCGGTGTGCAGCAACGCGGGTTGGCCGTGCCGGGCGGCGGCGATCCGGTCCAGCGCGGCCCGCTCGGCCCCGGGGTCGATGGTGGTGACCACCCGGAGGCCGGCGGTGTGCAGCGCCTGCGACGACACGCCGTGCGCGACCAGCTCCTGTTCGACCTGGTCCACGATCAACCCGAGCGGGCCGGCGAGCGCACCGGCGCCGCGCGGCGCCACCACCGGGTACCGGACGGTCGCCGGATCGGCCCAGTGCAGCTCGCCCATCGCGGCGACGATCCAGCTCCACCGCTCGCGTGCCGCCTTCGGGTCGACCGCTGGGTCCAGGTTCCACGGGTCCTTGATCGCCGCGGCGAGGACCGCGCCCTGGGCCACCGTCAGCCGGTCGGCGGTGACCCCGAAGTACGCCGCCGCGGCCGCCTCGATCCCGTACGCTCCCCGTCCGAAGTAGACGGTGTTGAGGTACCGCTCCAGCACCTGGTCCTTCGAGTACCGGAGCTCGATCTTCATGGCGAGGACGGCCTCCTTGGCCTTCCGCTCCGCCGTGCGCCGCTGGGACAGGTACGCGTTGCGCACGTACTGCTGGGTGATGGTCGAGGCGCCCTCGCTGCCACCGCCGACGGTGTCGGCCCAGGCGGCCCGGGCCACCCCGCGCGCCGAGATGCCGCTGTGCTGGTAGAAACCGCGGTCCTCGGCGGCGAGCACGGCCCGGCGCACCGCCAGCGGTACCCGGCGCAGCGGCACGTCGGTGCGGTCGTTGGACCCCACCCGGGCCAGCACGGTGCGCCCGTCGCGGTAGTACAGCACCGACGCCTGCGCGACCACCGGGTCATCCGGCAGCGTCACCGAGCCGGCGTAGGCGCCGACCGTACCGATCGCGGCGACAGCGAGCGCCAGGGCCACGACCGCGAGGCCTTCCAGATACCGTAGGTAGCCGGGCCGACGCGGTGGGAATCGAAAGGCATCCATCGCGTACTAGACGCGACGACGGCACGAAAGCGTTGTCAGGTCAGGACTTTGTCACGCGCTGGAAAGCGGCAGCGACACCCCGCTCAGGCCGAGACGGGTGGTGACGATCGTGCCGGCCGGGTAACGCAACGTGTAGTCACGGTCCGTAGAGATCAGCACCAGCCCGAGCCGGTGGCCGGCCGCGAAGACGTGATCCTGCGTCTGCAACGCCCAACTGAAGGTGTACTCCTGGCCCGCCCGGACCGGCTCGGTCACCGCCGGCGAGTGGCGGTTGCGCACGTCGAGCCAGCCACGCGACACTATCTGGTACGGCGTCTGCGCGGTCACGTACTCGCGGCGGGCGAAACAGCCCGGATCCTCGGGGATGCCCGGGCCGACGCAGTCCATCTCCGGCAGCCGGCGGAATCCGGCGAACCGCACGTCGGTGCCGTAGTCGACGAGCAGCGCCGTGAGGTACGGCGAGCGCCCGTCGACCGAGGCGCGCACGGTGACCCGGGCCGTGCCGGACAGCCGTACCGCATGGTCGAGCACCGGAGTGAGGTAGGCCAGCCGGTTCGGGTCGGCGGTGGCGGGGTTCTCCACAAGCTGCTCGGCGGTCCGCGCCGGGTTGTCGGTGAACGGCTGCCGGGTATTGAAGGAGGTCGGCACCCGGCTCAGGCCACCCGACGAGGTCAGGAAGTACGTGACCGGAGCGGTCCCCGGCACCGGCCAGGACCGGGCGGTGGTCCAGTGCCCGGGCGCGGTCTCCACGTCCGCCATCGGCTCCTTCATGATCCCGTTGTCGATCCGGTACAGCCAGTGGTCGAACCACTTGTGCAGGGTGTCCAGCCACTCGGCCCGCCGGACGTTGAACGGGTCGGCGTGGTCACCCTGGTGCAGCCAGATCTTGCGGGGCACGCCGCGCGCGGCCAGGGCGTCCCACCACTGGCCGAACTGCTTCGTCTTGACGTTCCAGTCATTGAGTCCGTGGACGACGAACACGCTGGCCCGGACCTTGCCCACGTCGCGCAGGTAGTCGCGGTCGGCCCAGAGCCGGCTGTAGTCGCCGGTCTCCCGGTCCTGGTCGCGCTCGATCGACGCGATGACGTCGGCGCACACCTCCGGGTTGCGCCGGGTCAGCACCGCCTTCGCCAGCACGTCGAGGTCCTCGCCCTGGAACCCGCCAGGGGCGACGACGCCGCCACCGGCGCGGTAGTAGTCGTACCAACTGGAGATCGACGCGATGGGCACGATCGTCTCCAGGCCCTTGACCCCGGTGCTCGCCACCGCGTTGGCCAGGGTCCCGTTGTACGACACGCCGATCATCCCGACGCGGCCGGTCGACCAGTCCGCGCGGGCCGGCTGGCCGGCCTCGTCGAAGCCGCGCGCCCGGCCGTTCAGCCAGTCGACGACCGCCTTCATGCCCTGCGTCTCATTGGCCGCGCCCGACGTGGGGCAGCCGTCGGACCCGCCGGTGCCCAGGCTGTCGGCGAAGACCACGGCGTACCCACGCGGTACGAAATAGTTGTCGAGGTAGCCGGCGAACACGACGGACTCGGCGGCCCGGTCGGCGGTCGGTGGCGCGGTGCGCGCGACGGCCGAGTCCCGGTCGATGTCGTCATGATTGGGGACCTCGTTGAGCCCGGCGTAATAGGGGCTGGGCTGGAAGATGACCGGCACCCGCGCGGCCGTCCGGGGACGGATCACCCGCACCTCGACCCGGTCCCGGCGGCCGTCGTGGTCACTGTCCACAGTGGTCTCGACGGTGAGCCGTTCCCGGATCGCCTGGGTGTAGTCGTAGACCGGCTCAGTGCCGGCGGTGGGTGCGGCCCGGGCCGGCACCGGACCGAGCAGGGCCGCGGCGGTTGCCGCGGCGGTGGCGGTGGCGACCACCGTGACGATGATCCGTCGTCGCATGCCAGCCTCCCCAGCATTGGCAGCGCCTCGCCCCGAGCCTAGACCGCCATCCACGTTTACCGATGACTGTTAGGGCAAAGAAAAGGGCCGGCTACGGTTGGGGGCGGGATCGCACCCATCTGGAGGAGGATCGCGCATGGAGCTAGGTGTCGGGCTGCCCACGTCGGGCGCGCTGGCCTCGCCCGCGAACATCGCCCGCGTCGCGCAGGAGGCCGAACGGCTCGGGTATGACGCGCTGTGGACGTACGAGCGGCTGCTGCGGCCGTACGCCGAGATGCCGATGGGCGACGGCGGCCCGCCGCAGCGGGTGCCGGAGGTCTACCGGCTGACCTACGAGCCACTGGAGACGCTCAGTTACGTGGCGGCGCTCACCGACCGGATCAAGCTGGGTACCAGCGTGGTCGACGCCCTCCTGCACCCGCCGGTCGTCCTGGCCCGCCGGTTCGCCACGCTGGACCAGCTCAGCGGCGGTCGGGCGATCGCCGGGCTCGGGCAGGGCTGGATGCCGCAGGAGTTCGAGACCGCGAACGTGCCGATGCGACGCAAGGGTGCCGGCATGGACGAGGTGGTCGCGGCGATGCGCGCCTGCTGGGGACCGGACCCGGTCGAGTACGAAGGCCGCTTCTACCGGATCGCGCCGTCCGAGGTGAACCCGAAACCGGTGCAGTCGCCGCTTCCCATCCTGATCGGGGCCACGACGCCGGCCGGCATCGAGCGGGCGGCCCGGATCGCCGACGGAGTCAATCCGATCGCGTTCTCCCAGGACGCACTGGTCGGGATGGCCGCGGCCTTCCGCGCGGCGGCCAAGGCGGCCGGCCGCGATCCGGACACGCTGACCGTCGTCGCGCGGGCGAACGTCCCGATCACGAGCGAGCCGCTGGGTGACGACCGGCCGTTCCTGGGCGGGTCGCCCCGGCAGATCGCCGACGACATCGCCGAGCTGGCCGGCACGGGTGTCGACCATGTCCTGGTCTCGAACGTCGCGGCCGGCGACGTGGACGAGGAGCTCCGGCTCCTCGACCGACTCAAGGCCGCCGTCGGCTAGGCCCCAGCCCTGTCACAACTTCCCGGAAGTAGTGGCCTCCGGTACCCGCTGAGGCCACTACTTCCGGGAACTTGTGCCGATCAAGGGGCCGGCCATCCGGCCGAGGCGAGCTCAGGCGGCCAGGCGGGCGTTGGCCCGCTGGGTGACCTCGCCGAGCACCCGCTTCGCGGCGGCCAGGTCGGCGATGTCGATCCCCCGGTACAGCTCTCCCGTGAGCCGGCCGACCTCGTCGACCAGGCGCCGGTGGAACGCCGCCCCTTCGGGACTCAGCGTGACCGCCGGCCCCTCCTGAACCGTCCAGCCCCGCGCGGCCAGCCGCTCGACGACCAGCGCGACCGAGCCCACGTCAGCGGTCAGCAGGGCGGCCAGGTCGCGGCGCAGCTCGTCGGCCGTCGGCGCCGGCCCGGGCTGGGCCAGCCGGCGCAGCGCGACCCAGGCCGGAAAGTCGGTGCCGGCGCGGGCGAGCAGGCCGTCGAGCAGCGCGCGGGTCGCCGCGGCCGCCACGCCGATGTCCTGCCCGGAGAACGCCGGTCCGGTCGGAAGTGGTGTGGTCATCGGTCGTCTCCCTCTCGAATGGGTTGGTCGAGCAACTGCCGCAGTAGCGTGACCAGGTCGCGCGTGCCCTCGCCGCGGCTGCCACCCAGCGGCTCGGTCAGCCGGTCCTGGAGCGCGTGCACGACCCTCATCGCGTCGCGCACGACCCCGGTGCCCCGCTCGGTGAGCGCGAGCTGGACCGCCCGTGGATCCGCCGTGTGGGTGGCCCGGGTGACGAACCCGCTGCGCTCCAGCGTCCGGGCCAGCTTCGACACGTAGATCGGGTCGAGCCCGGTGAAGTCGGCCAGCTCCCGCTGGCTCGGCAGCCGGCCACCCCGGGACAGCCCGTAGAGCGAGGCGAGCATCGAGTACTGCGCGTGGGTCAGGCCCAGCGGCGCGACCGCGCGGTCGACCGCGGCGCGCCATCTCATGGACAGCCGCCAGATCAGGTATCCGGGGTTGCCGTGCGCCTCCACGTCGGTCACAGAGATAACGTACATGGCAACTATAGCCATGGCAACCATTGGTATCTCATGCTGATCTGAGTAGCTGAGCGGATCCGCTCCCGCGCCCCGATGTGGATGAATGCCGGGCATGACAAACCACTTCACGGTACGGGTCAGGGATGATGGCGCGATGAGTCGTGCCGTGCGCGGGTTCGCGGTGGGTGCGGGCGTGACCCTCGTGGTGACCCTGCTCGCCCGGGGCGTCGCCGCGACCGTCAACACGCTGTGGCCCACCCCGGACGCGAACATCGGTCTCGGTCTGCTGCTGTTCGCGATCGAGATCGTATTCATCCCGCTCGGGACCTGGGTCGCCCTGCGCCTGCTCCGGATGCGGCGCGCCGTCCCGATCGCGGCCGGTACCCCGGTGGTCTTCCTGATCGCGCTGTTCGCCTTGCCGGTCGACCCGGCGTCGCCCGCCAGCATGCTGGTCGAGGCGGCGGCGGTCGCGGTCTACACCGGCGTGGCCGCGTGGGCACTCTGCCGGGCCGGATAGATCGGCACAACTTCCCGGAAGTTGTGGCCTCAGGAGCCCGTTGAGACCACAACTTCCGGGAAGTTGTGCCGGTCATGGGCGCCGGGCGCCGGCCCGGCGCCTCTCGTCAGCGGCCGGGCTGGACCTGGATCTTCCGACCCACGCCGGCCTTGAACCGTTCGAGCGCCGCCGGGTACTCGTCGAGCGGGAACCGGTCACTGATCATCACGTCCGGCCGCAGCACTCCGGCCGCGAACAGCTCACCGGCCCGCTCGAAGCTGTGCAGCACCGCCATCGAGCCGACGATCCGGATCTCCTGGTTGTAGACCTTGTACGGCTCGAAGCGGGCCACCGCCTTCTCCGCCGAGACACCGAACTGCTGGAACGTCCCGCCCGGCGCCACCCGGCTGAGCCCGTCCTCGATCGCGGCCACGACACCGGTGCAGTCGATGACGATGTCCCAGCCGCGCCGGCGGTCCAACTCGTCCGCGCTGGTCACGGTCGCGGTGCAGCCCAGCAGGCGGGCCGTCTCCAGCCGGGCCGGGTTGAGGTCGACCATGCTGACCGTCGCCGCGCCGGCCCGCTTGGCCAGCTCCATCATCATCAGGCCCATCGTGCCGGCCCCGTAGATCAGGAAATGGTCGGCCATCTGCGCCTGGAGGACGTCGAACCCGCGTACCGCGCAGGACAGCGGCTCGATCAGCGCGGCGTCGGCGGTGTCCACCCGCTCGGGTAGCCGGAAGCAGTTGGCGACCGGCGCGACCGCGAACTCGGCCGCGCCGCCCGCCGTGGTCACCCCGATCGCCGCCCACCGCTCGCACAGGTTGCCCCGGCCACGCCGGCAGTAGTAGCACTCGCCGCAGTGCAGGGACGGGTCGACCGCGACCCGGTCGCCCACCGAGATCCCGTCCCGGGCCGGGTCGACGTCGGGCCCGGCCGCCACCACCGTCCCGGCGAACTCGTGCCCGGGCACGACCGGCAGCGTCGGTGCGAACTCGCCTTCGAGGATGTGCAGGTCGGTCCCGCACATGCCGCACCCGGCGACGGCCACGATGACGTCCTTCGGGCCGGGGGTCGGGTCCGGCACGCCTGCGACCTCGACCTGGCCGGGCGCGGTGATGACGGCTGCTTTCACGACAACGGCTCCTCGATTGGGTTACTTGATGGCGCCGAGTGAGAGGCCCTGGACCAGTTTGTCCTGGGCGGCGAAGCCGGCGACGAGCACCGGCAGCGAGACGACCACGGCCGCGGCGCACACCTTGGCGAGGAACAGGCCCTGGCTGGTGACGAAGCCGGTGAGGAAGACGGGCGCGGTCTGCGCGCCGCGTACCGGTCAGCACCCGGGCGAACAGCAGCTCGTTCCAGCTGAAGATGAAGCAGATCAGCGACGTCGCGGCGATGCCGGGCATGACGACCGGCGCGACGACCGACTGAAGGGTCCGGGTCAGGCCGGCGCCGTCGATCGAGGCGGCCTCCAGCATCTCCACCGGCACCTCGGCGAGGAACGAGCGCATCATCCACACCGCGATCGGCAGGTTCATCGAGGTGTAGAAGATGATGAGCAGCCAGACGTTGTCGAGCAGGCCGACGCTCTGGGCGAACAGGTAGATCGGCAGCAGGCCGGCCACGACCGGCAGCATCTTGGTGGACAGGAAGAAGAACAGCACGTCGGTCCACTTGCGCACCGGCTTGATGGACAGCGCGTACGCGGCCGGGAACGCACAGCAGCAGGACCAGTGCGGTCGACAGAATGCTCGCGGTGAGCGAGTTGACCAGCGACGGCCACGGCGTGGTCCCCGCGCCAGCGCCGAAGAACTCCCGGTAGCCGTGCCAGGGTCAGCGGCGCGGCGATCGACGGCGGGTTGGTGGCGGCGTCCGGCTCGCTGTGCAGCGAGGTGAGCACCATCCACAGCACCGGCAGCACGAACAGGATGCCGACCAGCCAGGCGAGCACGGTGCAGACGAGCCCGGCCCGGCTACGCCGCTTCTCGCGCGGTGCCGCCTTCCGCGGTGCGGGTCGCCGGGACCGGTGCGGTGTCGGTGATCGAGGTCATCGCGCGGTCTCCTCCCGGAACAGCGACGACACGGTCCGCAGCGCGAAGGTCGCGATGATGATCGTGCCGATCACGACCACGACCGCCGCGGCCGAGGCCCGGCCGTAGTCGTGGGCCTGGTAGAAGATCTGGTAGATCGTGTACGGCAGGTTGGCCGTGCCGAGACCGCCGGAGGTGATGGTGAAGACGGCGTCGAAGTTCTGCACCACGTAGATCGAGCCGAGCAGCGCGCCCAGTTCCAGGTACTGGCGCAGGTGCGGGAAGGTCAGGTAGCGGAAGATCTGCCAGCTGGTGGCGCCGTCGATGCGGGCCGCCTCGATGACGTCCAGCGGCCGGCTCTGCAGACCGGCGAGCAGGATCAGCATCATGAACGGCGTCCACTGCCAGACCAGGGCCGCGACGACCGCGCCCAGCGGCATCGAGCTGATCCAGTCCGGCTGCGGCGGCCGGTCGGCGCCGAAGAGGTGCCAGATCCAGGTGAGCACGCCGTTGAGCAGGCCGTACTCGGGGTTGTAGAGCGCGTGCTTCCACAGCAGCGCGGCGGCCACCGGCACGATCAGGAACGGCGCGATCATCATGGTGCGCACCGCGCCCCGGCCGCGGAACTGGCGGTCGAGCAGCAGCGCGATCAGCAGGCCGAGGAGCAGGCTGACCAGCACGACGGCCACGGTGAGCAGGATCGTCGTGAACACCGCATTGCGCATGTTGATGTCGGTGAAGACCCGGCGGAAGTTGTCGAACCCGGCGAAGCCGCGCTCCTGCGGGTAGTAGCGCGTTCCAGTCCATGAACGAGATCACCAGCGTGGCGACGAACGGCAGCTGGGTGACCACGATCATGAAGATCAGCGCGGGCAGCAGCGGGGCCCGGCGGGCCCAGTCGCCGGTCCGCCGCAGCGCGCCGGACGGGCGCTCGGTCCGGGCGGCCCGGCCCCGGTCGCGGGTGGTATCGACAGCGGCGCTCGTAGCCTCACCGCGCGGGCGGTCGGTGACGCCGTGCGGCTCCAACGCACGGACCCTGTCAGTTCGCTCGCTTGGCTCACTCATGTCGCAACCTCTACTTCTTCTTCTCGCGAGCCTTGTAGCGCTCGGCGACGTCGCTGGCCAGGCCCTGCCCCTTGTCGAGCGCGGCGTTCGACGCTCGTCCGGCCGGCGATGGCCGAGCTGACGTCCTGCGACACCTGGGTGCCAGGTCGGTGAACTCCGGGATGTCGACGAACTGGATGCCGATCGCGGGCCGCGGCTGCACGCCGGGGTTGCGCGGGTCGGCGCTCTCGATGGCCGTCGCGGGTCGGCTCGGCGAACGCGCCGCGGCCTCTTTCAGGTACTCCGGGTTCTCGTAGGTCGAGGCGCGCTTGCCGGCCGGTACCTTGGACCAGCCGAGCTGGCTGCCGACCAGCTCCTCGTACTGCTTGCTGGACGCCCAGGAGATGAACTTCCAGGCGTTGTCCTTCTTCTTGCTCGCCTTCTGGATGCCCCACGCCCAGGTGTACAGCCAGCCGGAGCTCTCGGTCTTGACGACCGGCGCCGCGACGTAGCCCATCTTGCCCTTGACCGGGGAGTTGGCCGCCTCCAGCGAACCGGCGCGCCGACGTCGCGTCGTACCACATCGCGCGTTGCCCCTGCTCCATGTTGTTGAGGCACTCGGTGAAGCCGGCCTGCGGCGCGCCGGCCTCGCCGTGCGCGCGCACCAGGTCGACGTAGAACTTGGTGGCCTGCTTGAACTCGGGCGCGTTGACCTGCGGCGTCCAGTCCTTGTCGAACCAGGTGCCGCCGAAGGTGTTCACGACCGTGGTCAGCGGAGCGAAGACCTGCCCCAGCCGGGCTGCCCGCGCAGGCAGATGCCGCGCATGCCGGGCTGGGCGCCGTCGATCCTGCGCGGCGATGTCGGCGACCTGCTGCCAGGTCGGCTTCGCCGGCATCGTGATGCCCTTCGCGGCGAGCACGTCCTTGCGGTACATGAGGAACGACGACTCGCCGTAGAACGGCTCGCCGTAGACCTTGCCGTCGTCCGCGGTGAGCGACTGGGTCATCGGACCGCAGGATGTCGTCCTGGTCGAACTGCGGAGTCGGCCGCGATGTAGCTGTCCAGCGGCGCGAGCCACTTGCTGTGCGCGTAGATCGGGATCTCGAAGTTGCTGACAGCGACGCGACGTCGTACTGGCCGGCCTGGCTGGAGAACTCCTGGCTGATCTTGTCGCGGACGTCGTTCTCCGGCAGGACGGTGAAGTTGACCGTTGATGCCGGTCTGCTTGGTGAAGTTCGCCGCGGTGAGCTTCTGCAGGTCGACCATCTGCGGGTTGTTGACCATCAGCACGTTGATGCTGCTGCTCCCGCCGCCGCCGACCCCGCCGCCCCAGCCGGCGCAACCGGCGGTCGACAGAGCCAGGGCCAGCGCCCCGATGACAATGACGAATCGCCTGACCACATCTGCCTCCTGGAGCTCCAGGTTGCTCATATGAGCACGACGGTACTCATATGTGGTAGGGATTCACTATCCTCGCTGTGGCAGCCGTGTGCAACACTTGGCACCGCGCTTGCTCAGATGAGCACGACATGCCATAGGGGATTCGATGTCCGCGGACTTCGCCGGGCGGCCGGCCGAGCTGGTTCTCACCGCGTCGGTCGCGCGCCGGTACTATGTGGACGGCAAGTCGAAGGTCGAGATCGCCGACGAGTTCAGCCTCAGCCGGTTCAAGGTGGCCCGGCTCATCCACGCCGCGCGGGCGAGCGGCCTGGTGCGCATCGAGATCGGGTACCCGGGGGTGATCGACGTCGACCTGTCCGGCCGGCTGCGCGACGCCTTCGGGCTGCAACACGCGGTGGTCGTGGACGCCTCCGACGACGATGACCAGGCCCTGCGCCAGCGCGTCGGGCAGGCCGCCGCCGACCTGCTCAGCGAGATCACCGGCCCGGACGACGTGCTCGGGCTGGCCTGGGCCCGGTCGGTGAGCGCGATGACCACCGCGCTGACCAAGCTCCCTCCGGTCCCCGTCGTGCAGTTGACCGGCGCGCTGTCCCGGCCGGACATCGACGACACCTCGGTCGACCTGGTCCGTCAGGCGGCCCGGGTCGCCGGCGGCCCGGCGTACTACTTCTACGCGCCGATGATCGTGCGGGACGCGGCCACCGCCCACGCGCTGCGCCGGCAGCCGGAGGTCGCGCGGGCGTTCGCCCGGTTCGACTCGGTCACCAAGGCGATGGTCGGCATCGGGCTGTGGGAGCCCGGACAGTCCACTGTGTACGACGCGACGGAAGAGAAGGAACGGCAACGCCTGCAAGGCCTCGGCGTGTGCGCCGACATCTCCGGTGTGCTGGTCGACGCCGACGGCAGGCCCGTGCAGGCCAACCTGATCGACCGCATCATCGGCGTGAGCGCCGCGCACATGCGGGCCATCCCGGAGGTCATCGGGATCGCGTACGGCGAGACCAAGGCGCCGGCCGTGCGCGCGGCGGTCCACAGTGGCCTGGTCCGTGGCCTGGTCACCCACACCACGCTCGCCAGGGCGCTGCTCTAACCGGAGTTTGCGTGCGAGAGGTACCCCTGCGGGGCGGCACCGCCAACCGGGGTCAGGTCTTCCGGGTCGGCGACACGGTACGCCGGCCGCTGCGACCGACCAGCCCGGCCACCCGGGCGCTGCTCGACCACCTGGCCCGGGTCGGGTTCTCCGGCGCGCCCCGCTACCTGGGCATCGACGGCGACGGCCGGGAGGTGCTCTCGTACATCCCCGGCGAGGCGGTGACGCCGCCGTACCCGTCCTGGGCGCTCACCGACGACGCGCTGGTCAGCGTCGCCCGACTGCTGCGGCGCTACCACGAGGCGGTCGCGACGTTCGACCCGTCGCCGTACACCTGGCCCAAGCCGGTACCGCCGGCGTTCCGGGACGGCCTGGTCAGCCACAACGACCCGAACCTGGACAACGTGGTCTTCCGGGACCGGACGGCGGTCGCGTTGATCGACTTCGACCTCGCCGGGCCGGGGTCGGCGGTGTGGGACGTGGCGGCCGCCGCGCGGCTGTGGGCCCCGTTGCGTGCCGACCTCGACATCGCCGACGCGCGCCGGGGTCGGGTACTGCACCGGTTCCGGACCTTCGTCGACGCGTACGGGCTGGCCGGACCGGACCGGGATCTCCTCGTCGCGGCCGTGACGGACAACCACGACTGGTGCTACGACGTGGTCCGGCACGGTGCGGAGACCGGCAACGTCGGCTTCATCGAGTACTGGGCGACGGGCGCCGAGCGGGCCGCCCGGACCCGACAGTGGTACGTGCACAGCGCCGACGTCCTCCGCGCCGCGCTGAAGTGAGCGCTAGACCCGGCGGAGGATGTGCGTGGCCACCGCCACCACGTCGCCGTCCTGGTTCGTGGCCGTCACGTCGGACCGGATCTCGCCCTTCTCGTCGTCGACCGCCGCCACGGTGTACCTCACCGTGACCGTGTCGCCGATGAAGACCGGGCGGACGAACCGGATCCGGTCGTACCCGTACGAGACCATCGGGGCGTTGCCGGCCTGCTCGATGAGCTTGGTCGAGCAGGTCGACATGAACGCCACGATGAGCACACCGTGCGCGATCCGCCGGCCGAACCGGGTCTGGCGCATGTACTCCTCGTTGACGTGGTTGGGCCCCAGGTCGCCGCTGACCCCGGCGAAGAGGTAGACGTCGCTCTCCCCCACGGTCTTCGTGAACGTCACGATGGTGCCAACCATCTCCTTCTCCCATGATCATGTACTTTGGAGGTGCTATCCGCCCCGAAACCTACATGATCATGGGCGAGGGCGGGGGATCACGCCGCGTCATGGAAGACCAGGCCGAGCGTGTGCCGGATGCCGGACCGTACCGTGCTCACCCCGTGCCGGACCGGAGACGCCGACCAGCCCCGCGCCGACCGCACCGGCCGGTCGCGGGTGGTGAAGATCAGGCCGTGGCCCTGCGGCAGGACCGTGACGGTGCCCCGGGACTGCGCCCTGGGCCGCTGCTCGACCAGCAGGAACTCGCCGCCGGTGTGGTCGACGCCGGGCTCGTCCAGCCCGATCACGACCTGGAGCGGGAAGACCAGATCCCCGTACAGGTCTCTGTGCAGCGCGTTCCAGTCACCCGCCCGGTAGCGCAGCAGGATCTGGGTCGACCTGGTCTGCCCGGCCGCGTGGCACATGTCGATCCACTCGTCGAGCGTGTCCGGCCACGGCGCGGGCCAGCCCAGCCGGTCGGCCCACTCCCGGGCGATCGGCAGCAGGTGCGGGTAGAAGTCCGCCCGCAGGTCCGCCACCAGCTTCGGGAACGGGCGCTCGAAGTACCGGTACTGGCCGGAGCCGAACCGGTACCGCGCCATGTCGATCGTGGCGCGGAACCGGTCCGTCTCGTCGTACAGCGCGGAGATGCTCCGGCACTCGGCCGCCGTCAGGAGCGGCCCGGTCAGCGCGCAACCGTGCTCGTCCAGTTCGGCGGCCGGCGCCGTCCAGTCGGTACCCATCAGATGAGCTGCGGTTGCAGCGCGCCCTCGTGGGTGAGCAGCTCCCGCTTGCGCTCGATCCCGGCGGCATACCCGGTCAGCGAGCCGTCCGCCCCGATCACCCGGTGACACGGCCGGACGAGCAGCCACGGGTTCGCGCCGACCGCCGCCGCGACGGCCCGGATCCGGTCGCGCGGTGCCCCCACCTGTCCGGCGAGTTCACCGTACGTGATCGTGCGGCCGTACGGGATCTCGTCGAGCGCTGCCCAGACCCGCTGCTGGAACGGGGTGCCCCGGGTGGCGAGGGCGATGTCGAACCGTTCGATGGTGCCGTCGAAGTACCCCCGGATCTGGTTTTCGATTTTCTCGAACGCGGCCGGGTCGCGCTGCCAGCCAGGCTCGACCGTCGGGGCGCCGTTGCGCCCGGGCACCGATACCGAGGCGAGCGCCACGCCGGTCGGGGTCTCCTCGCCGACGAGGAGAAGCGCGCCGAGTGGGCTCTCGATCGTCGTGTAAATCATCATGAGACCAAGTCTGCGCTGCGAAAAGTCCGATCGCTGGCGGGAATCGGACGTGGCGTTGGTGATCGGCACAAGTTCCCGGAAACAGTGGCCTCAGACCCCCGCCGAGGCCACTGTTTCCGGGAAGTTGTGCCGATCATGGGGTACCAGCGGGACGCGGACGGTCACCACGAGGCCGCCGCCGGGGCGCGGGACGGCCGTCACCTCGCCACCGTGCGCGCGGGCCACCGCGCGGACGATCGACAGCCCGAGGCCGAATCCCCGGTCGGACCGGACCCGGTCGCCGCCCAGTCGGCGGAACGGCTCGAAAATCGTACCGATGTCGTACGGCGCGACGACCGGCCCGGAGTTCACCACGCTCACCGTCGCGTGGCCGTCCACCACCCCGGACGACACGGCGAGCCACCCGGACGGCTCGTTGTGGCGGACCGCGTTCTCCACGAGGTTCTGCACCAGCCGTTCCAGCAGCACCGGGTCGCCGACCGTTGGCGCGGGGGCCAGGTCCCGCCGCACCGCCAGGTCGCCGGCGGCGGTCTGGTCGAGCACGTGCTCCGCCACATCCTGGAGGTCCACAGGGGACGGATCGACCGCCCCGTTTTCGCTGTCGGCGAGCGTGAGCAGACCGTCGACCAGCCGCTCGTGCCGGGCGTTGACGTCGAGCAGCGCCTCGCCGAGCTGCCGGGCGTCCGCGCTCGCCTGCGGGCGGGTGACCGCGACCTCGACCAGCGCGCGGTTGATCGCCAGCGGCGTGCGCAGCTCGTGCGACGCGTTCGCCACGAACCGGCGCTGCCCGTCGAACGACCGGTCGAGGCGTTCGAGCATGTCGTCGAACGTGTCAGCCAGCTCCTTGATCTCGTCGCGGGGGCCGTCCAGCGCGATCCGCTCGTGCAGCCCGCGCCGGGCGGTCGCGGCGGCGGCCACCCGGCGGGCGGTCGCGGTGATCTCGTGTACCGGACGCAGCGCCCGCTCGGCCATCAGCCAGCCGAAGCCGACCGCGGCCACGCCGACCACGAGCAGGGCGATACCGCCCTGCGTCAGCACCGAGTTGAGCGTGTCATCCACGAACGTCGCCTGGCGCTGGTTGATGACGTTCGCCGCCTGCTCGGCGGTCATCGGCTTGCCGTCGATCAGGACCGTCTTCTGCCCCGCGAACGGGTATGGGAGGGCGGCCTCCTTCGTGGAGAGCGAGATCGCCACGCCCGCCTTCTGACCGGTCGCCGGCAGGCTCTGCTTGACCAGCAGGTACGTGACCCCGAGCAGGACCACCCCGGCGAGCAGGAACAGGCCGCCGTACAGGACGGTCAGCCGGAGCCGAATCGTCAACCTCCTCATGCGCCCGGCTCGCTTCGCTCGCCGACCGCCTGAGGCACACGTTCACTGCGCCATCTGATTCGCTCGCTTCGCTCGCTCATGTGATCCGGTACCCCACTCCCGGTACGGTCTCGACGAGCTGCGGATCGCCCAGCTTGCGGCGCAGCTTCATGATGGTCACCCGCACCACGTTCGTGAACGGGTCGATGTGCTCGTCCCAGGCCCGCTCCAGCAGGTCTTCGGCGGACACCACCGTGCCGCCGGCCCGCAGCAGCTCGGCGAGCACCGCGAACTCCTTGCGCGACAGCGGGACGTACCGGCCGTCCCGGTACACCTCGCGGCGGGCCGGGTCGAGCCGGATCCCGGCGCGTTCGAGCACCGGCGGATCGGCCGGCCGGGCCCGGCGCAGCAGCGCGTGTACCCGGGCCGACAGCTCGACGAACGCGAACGGCTTGGTCAGGTAGTCGTCGGCGCCCAGGCGCAGCCCGGCCACCCGCTCCCGGACGGCGGCCGCCGCGGTCAGCATCAGGATCCGGGTGTGCGCGCCGGAGTCGACGACCGCCCGGCACACCTCGTCGCCGGAGATGCCGGGCAGGTCCCGGTCGAGGACGAGGACGTCATAGTCGTTGACGCCGAAGCGTTCCAGGGCGGCGTCGCCGTCGTACACGACGTCCACCGCCAGCGCCTCCCGGCGCAGCCACTCGCCGACCGCGTCGGCGATCAGCCGTTCGTCCTCGACCACCAGTACCCGCACGGGTCCATCCTCGCGCGGCACCGCATAACGCGGCCGTTAACGCCGGTGGTTACGCCCGGTTAACGCGACTCGTCCTGTACTGGCCCGGTCCGCGGTGGGACCTGCCCGCCCGGAAACCCCCGGCGGGAACCTGCCCGCCCGGAAAGGGGAAAGATCATGCGAAAGGCGATAGGAGCCGTATTACTCGCGGTCCTGATCGGGCTGGTTGCCGGCTGCGGCGGCAAGTCAGGTGGGCCGGGAGTGGCCAGCGCGGCCGGTGCGAAGGGCGCCAAGGGCGCGACCGCGAGCCCCACCCCGTCGCTCGACCCGGAGGAGCAACGGCGGCTGTTCACGCAGTGCATGCGCGACCACGGGGTGGACATCTCCGACCCGGACGCGAACGGTGGGATCCGGATCACCGCGTCTGCCGGTCCCGGCTCGGAGAAGGCGATCGGGGAGTGCCAGAAGTACCTGCCCGCGGGCAAGGCCGCCAAGCCCGACCCGAAGGTGCTGGAGCAGACCCGCGAGTTCACCAAGTGCATGCGCGACCACGGGATCGACATGCCCGACCCGGATCCGAACGGTGGCGGGTTCCGCATCCAGAAGGGCGACGGCAACGGTGCCGGTACCGGCAAGGTCAACCCGGACGACCCGGCGTTCAAGGCCGCGATGGACGCCTGCAAGGACAAGCTGCCCAAAGGCGGCCAGATGGTAACGAACGGGGACGGAAAGTGAAGCGGGGATTGCGCATTACCGCGGGAGCGGGCGGCGTGGCGGTGCTCGCCGGGGCGGTCGCCGTCGCGGCGGCGGGGATCGGGGGCGCCGACCCCAAGCCGGCCGCCGCGACCGACCTGCCGCCCGCGACCACGCCGGTCACCAAGACGACGCTGACCCAGACCGCGAACGTCAGCGGGACCCTCGGATACGGCGATCCGGTCAACGTGGGCGCCCACGGGCACGGCACGCTGACCTGGCTGCCGGCCGAGGGCGCCACGATCCAGCGCGGCCAGCAGGTGTACCGGGTCGACGACGCACCGGTGCCGCTCTGGTACGGCGGGCTGCCGTTGTACCGGACGCTGCGGTCGGGGATGTCCGGCGCGGACGTCAAGGAGATCGAGGAGAACCTGGCCGCGCTCGGGTACAACGGGTTCACCGTCGACGACGACTACACGTCGGCCACCGCGACCGCGGTCCGGAAGTGGCAGCACGACCTCGGTGTGACCGAGAACGGCACGGTCGACCCCGCGGCCGTCGTACTCGCGGTGGGGGCGATCCGGGTGGCCCAGGTCAAGGCCGCGCTCGGCGACCCGGCCGGCGGGCAACTGCTGGCGTACACGCCGACCACCCGGACCGTGACCATCGCGCTGGACGTCGGCAAGCAGGAGCTGGCGAAGGTCGGCGCCAAGGCCACGGTCACGCTGCCGGACAACCGGACCCTGCAGGGCACCGTCTCCCGCGTCGGCTCGGTCGCCACCGCCGGCCAGCAGGGCAACCCGGCCACCATCGACGTCGTCGTCGACCTGGCCGACCAGTCCGCGCTGGGCAGCCTGGACCAGGCCCCGGTCGACATCACGCTGGTGGCAGCAGCGGCCGCGGACGTGCTGACGGTACCGGTGGCGGCGCTGGTGGCGCTGGCCGAGGGCGGGTACGGGGTACAGGTGATCGACGGCTCCTCGGCGCGGTACGTGGCCGTGAAGACCGGCATGTTCGCCAACGGCCGGGTGGAGATCAGCGGCACCGGGATCACCGCCGGGACGATCGTGGGGGTACCGAAGTGAGCTTCGTGGCTTCACTTTCCGAGGTGACCAAACGCTATCCCGGCGGGGTGAACGCGCTCGACGGGGTGTCGATCACGATCGGGTACGGGGAGCTGGTCGGCATCGTCGGGCCGTCCGGTTCCGGCAAGTCGACGCTGCTGCACGTACTCGGCACGCTGGACCGGCCGTCCAGCGGGCAGGTCGAGATCGCCGGCCACGACGTCGCCCGGCTGTCCGACCGGCAGCTGTCCGCGCTGCGGGCCGGCACCGATCGGCTTCGTCTTCCAGCAGTTCCACCTCGCCGCCGGGTCGCCCGCGGTCGACAACGTCGCCGACGGCCTGCTGTACACCGGGGTCGGGCCGCGGGAACGGCGGCGGCGCGGGTTGGCCGCGCTGCGCCGGGTGGGCCTGGAGCACCGGCTCGAGCACCGGCCGCACGAGCTGTCCGGCGGCGAGAAGCAGCGGGTCGCGATCGCCCGTGCGGTGGTCGGGGAACCGGCGCTGCTGCTGGCCGACGAGCCGACCGGCAACCTCGACTCGGCGTCCGGCGCCGGCGTCATCGACCTGCTGCGCGAGCTGAACGCGGGCGGTACCACGGTCGTCGTCATCACCCACGACCGGGACATCGCGGCGAGCCTGCCCCGCCGGGTGGAGATGCGCGACGGGCGGGTGGTCGCATGAACCGCGGCCTGAAACCGGCCCGGCTGCGGCCGTCCGACGTGGCCCGGGTCGGCGCCGCCGGCCTGCGTACCCGGCCGCTGCGGGTGTTCCTGTCCGCGCTCGGCATCGCGATCGGCATCGCCGCGATGATCTCGGTGGTCGGCATCGCGACGTCCAGCCGCGAAGACCTCAACCGCCAGCTCGCCCGGCTCGGCACGAACCTGCTGCGGGTCGCGCCCGGCCAGTCGATCTTCGGCGAACAGGCGCACCTGCCCGACGAGGCGATCCCGATGATCGGCCGGATCGGCCCGGTGACCTCGGTGACCGCGACCGGCGTGGTGCCGAACGCGCACGTGTACCGCAACGACCACATTCCGTCCGGGGAGACCGGCAGCATCGCGGTGCTGGCCGCGCGCACCGACCTGCCCGGTACCGTCGGCGCCTCGCTCGCCGGGGGCTCCTGGCTCAACACCGCCACGTCGGCGTACCCGGCCGTGGTCCTCGGCGCCAAGGCCGCCGAGCGGCTCGGCATCGGGGCCGCCGAGCGGCTCGGTATCGGGGCCGGCGCGACCGGCGTCCAGGTGTGGCTCGGCGACCAGTGGTTCACGGTCGTCGGGGTGCTGGCACCGGTACCGCTCGCGCCCGAACTGGACACCGCGGCGCTGATCGGCTGGCCGGTGGCCGCCGCGCGACTGTCCTTCGACGGCTACCCGACGACCGTGTACACCCGGGCCCGCGACGACTCGGTGACCGACGTCCAGGCGGTACTCGCGGCGACGGCCAACCCGGAGCACCCGAACGAGGTCAACGTGACCCGGCCGTCGGACGCGCTCGCGGCCCGGCAGGCGGCCGACGACACGCTCAGCGGCCTGCTGCTCGGGCTCGGTGCGGTGGCGCTGCTGGTCGGTGGCGTCGGCGTGGCCAACACGATGGTGATCTCGGTACTGGAACGGCGCGCCGAGATCGGGCTGCGCCGCTCGCTCGGGGCCACCCGTGGGCAGATCCGGCTCCAGTTCCTGGTCGAGTCGCTGCTGCTGTCGGCGCTGGGCGGGGCCGGCGGGGTACTCGTGGGGATCGGGCTGACCTCGGCGTACGCGCTGTACAAGGCGTGGCCGTCGGTCGTACCGGCATGGGCTTCCGTGGGCGGCGTGGTCGCCACCGTGATCATCGGCGCGGTCGCCGGCCTCTACCCGGCCTGGCGCGCCGCCCGCCTCTCCCCCACGGAGGCGCTCGCCGCCCCGTAGCCCGATTCCTCGTCGATCAAGGAAGAATGGTGGCCCGGGAGCGTTCCCAGGGCCACCATTCGTCCTAGATCGACGCGGGGGGCTAGCCGGTCGTGATGAACTGATCCGGCTTCATCACCATTGGGGACTCCACGTAGAGGCTCTTGTACTCGTCGTGGATGCCGCTGTTGTGTACCTGGATGGCCAGCGGGCCGACGCGGCCGGCGGTGGGGTCCTTGAAGTCCAGAACCTCGGTGGCCTTGCAGGTGGTCGCGCCCGGGGCGAGCGGGCAGCAGGCCATGCGGGCGATGCCGGTCGACTGGTTGGCGATCAGCTCGCACTGGGCCCACTGGTGTACATCGATCTTCGTGTGCGGTAGCTGCTTGAACAGCGACCCGCCACCGTTGTTGTGGCCCGGCCGGTAGTCCCAGTGCCCGCCGTTCGGCGGCTGGAACTGGATGCCGCTCAGGGCGTCCCGGATCGGTTGGGTGGTGCCCCAGATCAGTACCGTCGGCGCGTGGTTGCCGCTGACCTGGCGGACGTTGAAGATCCACCGGAACGTGCCGACCTGCTGGTTGTAGTAGATCCAGCCGCGGCTGGTGCCGTTGCCGTGAATGGCGCCGCCGGTCACGGTCCAGGCGCCGGCCGCGTGCGGGGTCCACCCGTTGAGGTTGGTGCCGTTGAACATGGAGACCAGGTTCGGGTCGTTGTACGGGTTGGGCGGCGGTGGCGGCCCGCCCGGCGTGTGGACGGCCAGCGCCCCGCTCGGCGGCGAGACGTTGCCGGCCGCGTCGACGGCGGTGACCGTGATGCTGTGGTCGCTCTCCGGCGTGAGCCCGGTGCAGGTGCCGGTCGTGGTCGGCGCGGCGACCGAGCCGCACGTGGTGCCGTCAGCCGCGATCGAGTACCCGGTCACGCCGACGTTGTCGGTCGCGGCGGTCCAGCTCACGGTCACGCTGTTGGCGGTGATGCTGACCTGGGTCGGCGTGCCCGGCGCGGTCGGTGGCTCCGGGTCGACGGTGCCGGTGCTGCCGTACACGTCGAACTCCTGGAGCGAGTAGCCCTTCGAGGCGTCGGTCCGGCAACGGTGGGTGCCGTTCATCCGGACATACTGGCCCGACCCGTTGAGGCCGGTGAGGTTCTCCACCTTGCCCTTGCCGCTCGTCGTCGAGTAGATGTCGGTCCAGGTCGCGTGGTCGGTCGACGTCTGGATCTGGTACGCGGTCGCGCACGACGCGTCCCAGGTCAACTGGACCCGGCTGACGTGGTACACCGCGCCGAGGTCCACGTAGATCCACTGCGGGTCCTTGCCCGCCGCGCTGGCCCAGCGCGTCGACGTCTTGCCGTCGACCGCGTTCGACGCCGCGCAACAGCCACCCGACGACGACGCGGTGACCGGCTTGCCACGCGACAGCAGTTCATCCGCCGCCGGAGCGACGGTCTTCGGCGTATCCGCGGCGCTCGCGACCGCCGCCGTTGTCAGTCCCGCGGCCACCACCAACACCGCACATCCCAGCGCAGCCGCGCCTCGAATCCGCCTTCTCATCCCATCCCTCCAAGGTTCCGCAAAGCTTTTCGCAGATTTCCATACGTGAATGCGTTTTCTCAATGCGGTGCCTGGTTTTGCGCCTCCACGGAATTACCGGAACCAGGCGGGAAGGACAGCGCGCGGCGGCTTTCCCAGCATCGGGGCCATACCAGCCGACTCGGTCACCGATCGATGACCATGAAATTCGTACGACGATTTCCGCGACACGGCAAGGAGCCCTAACGACCCAACAACCGATTGCGTACCCATTGCGGCGGCCCAGCCCGTCGATCTAGGACGAATGGTAGGACGAACCGGGCGAACGAGGCACCATTCGTCCTAGATCGACGAAACCCCAGGGGCCGCGTTAGTAAGACGACTCGCTTCATGGTGTCCGCTGTGGACGAAGCCGCGTCCACGGCCTGGTTCGCCACCCGTGCGCCCTCGTTGGCGCTGTGCGAGATCTCCCGGATCGAGGTACCCATCTCGTCGGAGCCGGCGGCGACCGTCTGGAGGTTGGTGAGTGCGACCCCGAACCCGGGGCTCATTCGGATCGTACGGTCGTTGGCGTGGCTTTCGCCGGAATTAGGTGGAAACGGGCTACTCCGGGTCGACGATGTGCACCGCGGCCTCCTCAGCCGACGCCGCGCCCCCGTCGATACCCACGTCCTCGCCGATCTCGTCCTTGTCGTAGTCGGTGCCGAAGCCCTCGTCCGGGGCGACCAGCCGGCCGGCCCGCTCGCCGCCGACCTCGTTCTCGTCGAAGAACTCGTCCGCCTCGTCCTCGTCGTAGTCGTCGAACTCCCCGTTGGCCTCGCCGTTCTCCGACATCACCTCGGCGGTCTCGTCGGCGTCGTCGGGCTCCTCCTGCACGAGCCGCTGGTCGAGCGACTCCCCCTGGATCTCCTCGGCGGGCGTGACCCCGAATGCGGTGACCCCGCGGGGCTTCTCCGGCGGCGAGTAGCCCTCGTCGAGCGCGTCGTCGAGGCCCCGGTCCTCCAGCGTGTCGGCGGCGGACAGCTGACCCTCTTCGATGTCCGGCTCGCTCATATCTGTCTCCTCAGAACACGTCCCGCTCGGCGATGGTGCCGCTGTCTAGATCCTATCGGTACCCCCTTTGCCGGCCCCGAAAGCCGGCCGGCGCCGCGCCCGGGAGGGACTGAACTACCGGGACGAGCCCCCGAGCAGGGTCGCGGCGGCGTGCGCGCACAGCGACGCCCGGTCCGGCTGGCCGGTCTTGAGGATCAGGCTGGCCACGTGCTTCTCGACGGTACGCGGCGAGATGTGCAGCCGGTCGGCGATCAACCGGTTGCTCAGCCGCTCGACCAGCAGCTCGTACACCTCATACTCGCGTACCGTGACACCCCGCGACCGCAGCTCCGCCGGGATCCGGTCCGCGCCGTCCCGGCGCTGCCGCACCGACGCGCCGGCCTGGCGCAGCAGCGCCCGGCAGGCCGCCGCCACCGGCGCCACACCACCCCGATGGAAGTACTCCTCGGCCTGCTGCAACCAGGCGGTCGGCTCGCCCCACCCGTCGGCGCACGCCGCCTCGGAGACCAGCCGCAGCCCGAGGTGGCGGGCCATCTCGAACGGCGCCGCGACCTGCTGGGCCTCGGCGACGGCCGCCTCCGCCTCGGCCGTCCGCCCCGACCGGCCGGCCAGCACGGCGCGGGCGAGCAGCGTGAAGTGCCGGTTCCAGCGCATCCGGCTGGCGCCCGCGGCGGTGACCGTCTGGTACTCGCACCAGTCCGCCTCGCCACTCAGCGCGGTCAGCAGCAGGTGCAGGCCGTGCCGTCCGGCCAGGTAGAAGATGGTGGGGTTGTCCTGCTCCCAGGCGATGACCCGGTCCAGCTCCTCCCGGGCGCGTGGCCGATCCTCCTCCAGCAGCGCGCAGAACGTCAGGGACAGCCCGACCACGAGCGACTGGTGCCGGGTCTGGTCGCCGTCCCATTGCCGGAACTCGGCGAGCGCGCGGCCCAACTCGCGGCGCTTTCCCTGGTGGGCCGCCATCACCGCGCGGGTCAGCAGCAGGTACTGCGCGATGTCCACGAGCCGGAGCCGCTCGGCGGTGACCCAGCAGCGGTCGATCTGCTCGGCGCCGAGCGCGAAGTCTCCGCGCAGCACCGTCTGCAACGCGATGTTGGCCTCGGCCCCGCAGCTCGCCGGCAGCGAACCGGCCCGTACCGCCTCGTGCGCGGCCTGTTCCAGCCGTTTGACATCGCCGTCGACGAGCGCGTCGTTGCCACCCAACCGGACCAGCGCGTGGGTGTGCCACATCGGCATGTCGTACTTGTCGGCGAGCGCGCGTACCTTCTCGAAGCACTCGGCCGCCTCGGCGAGGTCGCGACCCCGGGCCAGCATGCCGACGAGTTGCCACGCCTGGCAGGCGACGAACGGCAGCGGGATCCGGTCGGCGACGGTGGCCGCCCGCCGGGCCAGCTGCTCGGCGATCTCCAACCGGTCCCGGCCAGGCTGCTCGAGCGCCTGGTATGCGGCGACCGCGTCGACCGGCGCGATCAGCTCCTCGGGCGCGTGCGGGCCGAGCGACTCCCGGGCGGCGCGGATCTCGGCGAGCCCGTCGGACCACCGGCCGGTGATCGTGGCGGCCCAGGCCAGCCTCGTGTGCAGCGCGGCCCGCCGGCGGCCGTCCAGCCGGCTACCGCCCAGCCCGTCGACCGACCTGACGTACTCCAGCGCCCGGTCGAACTCGCCCGCCTCGGCCAGGGCGTACAGCAGCGACTCGACCACGTCGGCGCGCACTTCCGCGTCGGTGTCGGCGGTGAGCAGCGCGCGGGCCCGGTCGAGCAGGGTGACCGCCGAGTTCGCGGCACCCGCCGCGAGCGCCCGCCGGCCCGCCTCGCCCAGCAGCCGACCGGCCGCCGCGGGATCGCCGCTGTCCAGGCGTAGCGCGGCGGCGAGCTGCAACCACTCGCCGGGCAGTCCCGGGTGGACGGTGGCCACCGCGTCTGCCGCCCGCCGGGCCAGGTCGGCCCGCTCCGGGTGGGTGAGCTGGGCCAGCAGCGCCTCCGTCGTGAGCGGGTGCCGGAAGGCGTACCAGTTCGGCGCCTGGTCGTCGATGGTGACGAGCTGTGCCGCGAGCGCGGCCTGCAGATGGCTGAGCAGGCTGCGGTCGTCGAGGCCGGTGACCTCCTGGACGACCGGCAGCGGGAAACGGCGCCCCAGAACGGCGGCGGCCGACAGCAGCGCCCGACCCTGCGGGCCGAGCATGTCGGCGCGGCGGGCGATGTTGCGGGCCACCGTGCTGGGGACCTCGGTGCGGATCTCGCCGACGACCCGCCACCCGTGTGTACCCGGCACCAGGACGCCGTTTCCGATCATGCCGTTGAGAAGTTCCTCGGCCACGAAGGGGTTGCCCGCGCTGTCTTCGCACACCCGCTCCAGCGCGGCCTCGGGCACGCCGCCGGCGCTGTCGCCGGCACTGTCGTGCAGGTACGACATCGCGAGCATGCGCAGCTCGGCGCTGTCGAGGTGGCGCAGCTCGATCACCTCGCAGGTGCGGCGCTGGGCCGCCGACCGGATCAGGTCGAGCGCCGCGCCCTGCTCGCCGCGCGCGGTGGCCAGCAGTACGGTCGGCTGCCGGTCGAGGTTGTCGACCAGGTACTCGACCACGGCCAGCGTCTCGGCGTCGGCGTCCTGGAGGTCGTCGAGGAGCAGCAGGCAACCGCGGTCCCGGCCGACCACACCGGTCAGCCGGAGGATCGCCTCCGCGAGCAGGACGAGCGAGCTGCCTTCCGGCGAAGGTGAACCCTGGCTCAGGTCCGGCACCAGCCTGCCGAGGACCGGCCCGTACGGGCCCAGCTCGCTGCGCTCCGGCAGGTCGCCACCGCGTACCAGCGACAGCAGCGCCTCGGTCAGCGGGCGGAACGGCACGGTCGGACCGATCGCGCTGCCCCGGCCGCGCAGCAGCCGCATGCCGGCGGCGAAGGCCCGGTTGCCGCCTTCCGCGGCGAGCCGGGACTTGCCGATGCCGGCCTCGCCGAGCAGGAACACCGCCCTGCCGCGCCCCTGTCGGGCGTCGCCCAGCACCCGGTCCAGCAGGCCGAGTTCGGCGCTGCGCCCGACGAGTACCGAGGCACGTGTGTGCATGACGCACGACGCTAGTGGGCCTCCGCCACTCACCGACATCGCCATGGCGGCAATGTCAGCTATCTGCCAAACGTGTATCCGTTGATGGCTTGCGCCGCAGGCAAAGGCCCGCACACAGGAGGGAGGACGGCAGCGCGCCCTCCCTCAAGATCAGTACCTTAGTGGAGGCTGACCGTCGGCCCCGACGGCGGGCACGTCATCAACGGATGCAGCGCGACCGCCGCGCTGACCCCGACCCCCATCAACACGCCCGCCAGCGCGGTGGTACGCGCACCCACCGAGGCCATAAGCGGTAGCCGGATCTGACCGGCCGGGTGGTCCGCCGGTACGTCCACGCCGCCGTCATCGGATTTCCACGCGACCGGTTCCGGTGTCATCGACTGCTCGTTGTCCTGCACTTTGCCTGCCCCTTAGTTTCTTGGTTCGTTCGGCGGGTGATCCGCCGACGCTCTACAGTGGAGTTTTCGGCACTCCGGCTTCCAGTAGCAGCACCGCCGGCACCCGGTCGGCGAAGGCCAGCCGCAGCAGGCCGTAGCCGATACCGGCGAGACCGGTCAGCAGCCCCGGCGTCGGCACGCCGCCCGGGGTTCCGCACAGCGGGCCGTACCGGTCGAGCGCTCCCAACACGAGCCCGGCCCGTGCGGCTGGGAGATCCCCCCGCTCGGCGAGAACGGTCAGCGTCTCCGCGATGCCCATTTCGCCGTGACACAAAGTGAAATCACGCGACAGCGGTCGGCGCGCGATTATGTCGACATGCCGACTGAGATCCGTCGGCCACGCACCGTCGGCGGCCGACGCTACCAGGGCGCCCGCGACCCCGCCGCACCAGCCGTATCCGCCGGTGGCGGGGTCGAGCACGGGAGCGTCCCGGTCGAGCAGCGCCCGCGCCGCGGGTACCCACCGGTCGTCGCCGAGCTTCGCGTGCCGCAGCAGCGCCCAGCCGGCGCCGGCCGGCCCGTCAGCGAAGCCGCCCGCCGGCCGGTCGGCGAAGCCGCCGACCGCGCCGACCGCGCCCGCCGCGCCGGGGTCGGCCGCCGCCGCGTCCGCCAGCCGGTCGCCGCACGCCACGGCCAGCGCGCGGGCGGACGGGTCGCCGGTCTCGGCGTGTACCGCGGCCATCGCGGCCAGGCAACCGGCGAGACCCGTGCTCAGCCCGGGCGGCGCGCCGTCGAGCCCGGCCGCCGTGGCCGCCAGCGCGATCGTCGCCGGCAGGCACCGCTCGCCGACGTCGTCACCGAGCAACGCGCCGACCCGGCCCAACGCGTACCCGATGCCGCTGATCCCGCGGAACGCGCCGCACCCGATCAGCCTGACCAGGTCGGGCTCGGCGGCGAGCGTGTCGAGCAGCGACGGTACCGGTCGCAGCGCGTCCCGGGCCAGCTCGGCGTACCGGCCCACCCCGGTCAGGTGCGCGAGCTGGGCGAGGAACAGCGCCACCCCGAGGTACCCGTCGGCGAGGCTGGCCCCGGCCGGCCGCACCGCCCAGAGCCCGCCCGGGATCGGCTCCAGTCCGAGCCAGTTGGCCCGGTCGCCGGCCCGGATCGCCCGCGCCACGAGGTGGTCGCCGATACCGCAGGCCGCGGCCAGGATCCGCTCGGCGTCCGGTGCGGTGGCCGGCACCGGGCCGGCGACCGGCGGCGCGCCGCGATGCCCGGTGTCCCGCCCGAGGGTGGCCATCGTGGCGGTGATCACCCACTCCTGGTCGCGCAGGTCCACCTCGCCCATGGCGGCGACCTTCCCGACCACGGCGGTCAGCGGGGCGACGGGCAGCGCGTCGGGCAGCCGCCGTCCGGTCGCCGTCCACAGGTCGCGCGCCGCCGGCCGGCCGCGCATCAGCGGTACGTCACCGGCCCACAGGTCGGCGATCTCGTCGGGTACGAGCGCCGCCGGCACCCGCTGGTGCGGCGCGGCGACCCAGAGCGCGTCGAACGTCCGGTCCCGGTCGAGCGCGTCGCGCAGCACGGCCGGGTGCGTCGACTCGTCGATGAGCTGCACGTACATGTGGGTGGCCCGGACCACCACCCGGATCTCGTCGTCGGCGCACTCCCCCAGCCGGCCGGTGAACTCATCCCGGTGACCCGCGATCGCCTGGTACCCCGCGCGGAAACCGGCGAGCAGCGCGGACCGGTAGTCGGCCGGATCGACGACACTGTCACTTGTGGACAGTGTCGGCCGATTGTTCGCCCGCCGCAGCTCGGCCGGCCGCCGGACCAGCCGCATCCGGTCGGTGGCCGTCGCCGTCCAGTCGACGGCGAGCGACGGCAGGACGGTGCCCGGCTCGCCACCGATCCCGGACAGGTCCGCCGCGCCGTCCTCGCCCACGATCGGGTGCGGCAGCAGGGCCGTGCGGTACACCGACGACGCGAGCAACTCGGCGGCCGGGTCGGCGCCGACCGGGCTGACCTGCGGCGGGCTCGGGTGGAACAGGGTCTCGATGTCGACCAGCACCGGCTGGTCCCCGGACGCGATCAGGTTCTCGCAGTGCACGTCGGACGCGTCGACCGCGTACAGCAGGGCCAGCAGGGCGCCGAGCCGGTAGTAGAACCGCTCCACGCCGGCCGCGTCCGGGCACGGGGCGACCGGGATGAACTCCTGCCAGCCGTAGCCGTCCCGGACGAGGGTACGGGGGCTGCGCAGGTCGAGCGCCGGCAGCACGGCGTTGAGCCACCCGACCAGACCGGCGAAGCGCAGGTGCAGGACGGCCGGCCGTGGCTTGTAGACGACGGCCCGCCCGTCGGCGAAGCGGAGGATCGCGACCGACTCGCCGCCGTGGCTGTCGCCGGCGTCGGCCTCGACGGCGACCAGCCGGCCCGGGTCGGTGCCGCCCAGCAGGTCCGCCACGATCGCGGGGCGGTCGGCCGCGTACCGGGCGAGCAGCCGGGCGTGGCCGGCCTCGGCCTGGCGGGTGGCCTCGGCGAGCAGGCGGGCCAGGACCGGGTACTCCCGGAACAGCCGGGCGAGGCCGGTCCGGGTGCCGACCTGTCGCATGAACGACGCGAACCGCTCGGCCGGGTCGGCCCCGTCGAGGCAGTCCGCGAGCCGGGCCACGTTCAGCTCCAGGACCAGGGTGCGGGCGGCGATCCGGGCCAGGCGGCCGGTCAGCCGGGCGGTGAAGCCGGCGCGTACCGCCGCGATGTCGACGTTGACGTCGCCCCCGCTGTCCGCGGCAACCCGCTCGGCGTGGCGGGCGAGCCGATCGCTGGCGAGCTCGACGAACGGGCGCAACGGGCGGCCGAACAGGTCGGCGATCGAGCCGCCCGAGGCAACCGGCCCGACCGGCGCGACCGGCCCGACCGGCCCGACCGGCCCGACCGGCCCGACCGGCGCGACCGGCCCGACCGGCCCGACCGGTGCGGCGGCCGCGGCCGGCGGCGCGGCGGCCAGCGCCTGCTCGACGGCGTCGACCCAGTCGGGCCGGGCCACCCGCGCGGCGAGCGTGTCCGGCGGCTCCCGCAGCAGCGCCAGCAGTCCGGACGGATCTAGGCCGTCGTATGCGAGCCGGGTCGCGAACCCGTCAGGACCGCCCCCGTTGTGTACCTCGCGCCAGTGCTCAAGCCGCCGGACCGCGGACTGGTCATCCTGGTCAGCCGTCGATTCTCCAGCTCCGAGCCGCTCCGCGAGCGCGAGACCGCGCGCCCACCAGCAGGCGCCCAGAGCGTCCTGAGCGGCGTATCGGGGCAACGCGGAGTCCACGGGTTCAAGATGCCACCCGGCACCCGCCGCTCGGATGGGGGCAACCTACCCACATTCTTGCCCTCAACCGGACGGACGAGCGTAGGGTCCGGTACCCAGCCACGAACGCACAGGTCAACGACCGGTCGGCCGGGAGCGCTGGCGAGGCCCGAAAAGACCGAGTCGTGTTTGCGACCGACGCCCAACCCAGCCGTACCCGCAGGTAGCCCCGAATTCGGGGGTGGCGCACCCATGCCGGTGCGGCAGGCCAGACGCCACGCTCGGTCAGGGCGGACGACACGCCGACTGACATCGCCGGACCGGCGGGCAGCGGCGAGCGGAAGGGGGCGGCGCAGGCAATGCCCAGTCACGGTGAATTACCGGAGTTCCGGGTACTCGGGCCACTCGGGGTCACCCGCGCCGGCCGGCCGGTGCCGATCGGCGCGGGCAAGCAGCGGGTGGTCCTCGCCGCGCTGCTGCTGCGGGCGAACGAGACGGTGTCGGTCGACCGGCTGATCGAGCACCTGTGGCACGACCGCCAGCCGGCGGGCGCCCGGGACACGCTGTACGCGTACGTGATGCGGCTGCGCAAGGCGCTCGTGGCCGGCGGCCTGCCAGCGGGGTTGATCCAGACCTCCGGCAACGGGTACACGATCGAGGTCGAGCCGACCACCCTCGACCTGCACCGGTACCGCGACCTGGTCGGCCGCGCCGGCCTGGCCTCCGCCGCCGGTGATCCGGCGGCCGAGTCGGCGCTGCTGCGCGACGCGCTCGATCTCTGGCGTGGCGAGGTGCTGGCCAACGTCCCGTCCGAGTCGCTCGTGCAGGAGATGGCGCCGCTGCTCGAGGAGCGGTTGCAGGTCTGGGAGCGCCGGGTCGACGTCGACCTGCGCCTGGGGCGGGCCGGCGAACTCGTCGGCCCGCTGCGGGTGTTGATCGAGGAGCACCCGGCGCGGGAACGGTTCTGGGCGCAGCTGATGCTCGCGCTGTACCGGTCCGGGCGGCAGGCCGAGGCGCTGGACGCGTACCGGAAGGTCAGCACGTTCCTGGCTGACGAGCTGGGCGTCGACCCGGGCGCGGACCTGCGGTCGACGCACCTGGCCATCCTCACCGGTGAGGAGGCCAGGGTGGAGATACCGGCCGACCACCACCCCGGCCCAGCTGCCCCCCGCGCCGCCCGACTTCGTGGGCCGCGCCGACCTGGTCGACCGGGTCTGCGCGCTGCTTTCCGGGGACCGGGCCGCCGCCGCCGTCACCGTGTCCGGCTCGCCCGGCGTCGGCAAGTCGGCCCTCGCGCTGCGGGTGGCCCACCGGCTGTCCGGGCGGTTCCCTGACGGCCAGTTGTACGTGGACCTCGGCGTGGAGGAGCAACCGCTGCCCCGGTTCCTCGGCGCGCTGGGGGTCCCGCCGGATCGGGTACCCGCCGCGCCGGACGAGCAGGAGCGGTTGTACCGGTCCCGGCTCGCCGGCCGGCGGGTACTCGTGGTGCTCGACAACGCGGCCACCGCGGACCAGGTCCGGCCGCTGCTCACCGGCGACCCGGCCACTCCGGTACTGGTGACCAGCCGGCACACGCTGCCCACGCTGGCGGCGTTCCACGGTGCCCGGCCGGTACCCGTCGACGTGCTCACCCCGGCCGAGGCCCGGGAGCTGCTCGCCGGCATGCTGGGCGACGATCTCGTAGCGGCCGAGCCGGCGGCGGTGGCCGAGCTGGCGAGGCTCTGCGAGTACCTGCCGCTGGCGCTGCGGATCGCGGCGGCCAAGCTGATCACCCGGCCGTGGCCGCGGGTCGCCGACTACGTCCTCGACCTGCGCGCCGACGACCGGCTGTCCGCCCTCGCGATCGACGGCGACACCGGTTCGGTCCGGGCCGCGATCGACGACTCGTACACCGCGCTCGACCCCGACCTGCGCCGGTTCTTCCGGCGGCTGAGCCTCATCCCGGCCGGCGAGCTGACGCTGCGGGCGGTCGCCGCGCTGGCCGGGCTCGGCGCCGACCAGGCGAGGCGCCGGCTGGACCGGCTCGCCTCGGTCAACCTGTTGCAGCACAGCGCGGCGGGGCGGTACCGGTTCCGGGCGCTGATCCGCGAGTACGCCGGCCTGCGCGCCCGCCAGGAGAACGAGCTGGTCACCCCGACCGCCGCCTAGTCAAGACCGGCACAACTTCCCGGAAGTCGTTGCCTCAGAACCCGGCTGAGGCACCAACATGCCGGAAGTTGTGCCGATCTTGCGGGCCTTCATCCAGCGGATGGCACCCGCCAGCGAGGACTCGTCGCTCGCTTCGCCCGGCCGCAGCGCCCCGGACATCCGGGACAGGAACCGCTCGGTCCGCGCCGGGTCGGCGGCGATGTCGCGCACCATGCTCACCCGGTACGGCGGCGTGGACAGCTTCGCCACCGCCAGCGTGTCCCGGTACTCGTCGATCAACGCGTCGTCGCGCTGCCGTCCGAACCCGGCCAGCGCCCGGGCCAGCCGGGGCTCGTCGGCCAGGCCGTCGCCGATCAGGTCGGTCAGCAACTGGGCCTGGAGGAACGCGTGTGTGATGCCCCGCGCGGTGATGGAGTCCTTGTGGTGGCCCGCGTCGCCGACCAGCGCCCAGCCGGGGCCGGCCGCGGTGCGGAAGAAGTTCTGCTGGTCGCCGGTGCCGTAGAGGCGGTCCAGCCGGCCACCGGCGAGCATCCGGTCGTGCAGGTCCGGCGCCACCGTGCGCACGTTCTCCAGGTACGCGGTCATCGCGCCGGCGCGGACCCGGTGAAACGACGACTGCGGGAAGTACGCCTGGACCAGCGTCGCCCCGCCGTTCGTGGGCACCGCGCCGACCCACTGGCCGGTCGTCTCGTACAGCTCGAAGTGGTCGGACACGCCGGCCCAGTACGTGTAGTAGACGCACGTCCGGGGCGCGTCCTCGACCAGCGTGGCGGCGCCCACCTTCGCGGCGACCGGCGAGCGCCTGCCGTCGGCGCCGACGACGAGGGTGGCCCGCTCGGTCACCGAGCCGCCGCCCGGCGACCGGTGCCGCACGCCAACCACCCGGCCGTCCGACCACACGACGTCCTCGAACGCGCAGCCGGGCCGGAACTCCACACCGGCCTCGACCGCCGCCCGGGCCAGGATCGGGTCGAGGACGTCCCGGCGCGGCGCGTACGCGGCTCGGACCCCGTCGACCGGACGGGAGCAGCCGGCCAGCTTTACCCCGTCGACGTCGTAGGTCACGTGGTCCAGTGGCGGGCATCCGGTCGCCGCGACCCGGTGGAGCAGGCCCCAGGACGCGAGCTTCGCCACGCCCGGCTGCTGGATGTACAAAGTAGACAGTGTGTCGCGGGGGAACACCGCCCGGTCGAGCAGCAGGACCCGGTACCCCCGGCGCGCGAACAGCATCGCCGTCGTGGCACCCGCGCAGCGCGCCCCGACCACGATCACGTCATACATGCGAAGCACCTCCACCGGCCGCGACCGGGAGCACCGGGTCCAAGCGCGCCAACAGCACCTCGACCGCGCGGGCGAGCTGCGGATCCACCCCGGTATGGCCGGGTGGCACGTCCACCTCGACGTCCGGCTCGGTGCCCCGGTTCTCCAGCCCCCGGCCGACGTCGTCGAACGTGTAGCAGAACTCCGGCTGGGTGGTCACCGTACCGTCCACAAGGGAGTGCCGGGGCCAGGTGGCGATCACGCCGCCCCAGGTACGGCGGCCGACCAGCGGGCCGAGCCCGAGCCGCTTGAACAGGTGGCTGAAGATGTCGCCGTCGGAGCCGGCGTGCTCGTTGGTGATGGCGACCATCGGCCCGCGCGGCGACTCCGCCGGGTAGGGCGTGGGACCGGTCCACCGCCCGAGGTCGTACCCGATCCGGCGCCGGGCCAGCTTCTCCAGCAACAGCCAGGACACGTGCCCACCCCCGTTGAACCGGACATCGACGATCAACCCGTCCCGGTCGTACCCGGCCAGGTACGCCCGCATGAACTCGGCGTACCCGGTGTCGAGCATGTTGGGCACGTGCAGGTAGCTGGCCCGGCCGCCGGTGGCCCGCCGCACATACCGGCGGTTGGCGGTCACCCAGTCGCGGTAGCGCAGCGGTCCCTCATCGCCGGTCGCGCGGACGACCACCCGCCGGACCTCGTCGCCGGGCCGGGACACCGTCAGCTCGACCTCCTGGCCGGCCTGGTTGACCAGCAGCTCCCCCGGCCCGGCCGGCCCGACCGGCTGCCCGCCCAGCGCGAGCACGACGTCGCCGGGGCGGAGGTCGACGCCGAGCCGGTGGCACGGCGACGCCGCCGCCGGGTTCCACCGGTCGCCGTCGAGGATCCGGCCGATCCGCCAGGCGCCACCGGCACGCTGCCAGTCGACCCCGAGAAACCCTTGCGCGTACTGGGGACGCGGGCGGTACTCGCCGCCGAACTCGTACGCGTGCGAGGTCCCCAGCTCCCCTTGCAGCTCCCAGATCAGGTCGGACAGCTCGGCCCGGCTGGCCACGAGGTCGACCAGCGGTAGGTACCGCCGGTACACTGCGTCCCAGTCCACACCGGACATTCCCTGGTCCCAGAAGTGGTCGCGCTGCATCCGCCACGCCTCGCGGAACATCTGCCGCCACTCGGCTTCCGGGCGTACCGACACCTTGATCCGGTCCAGGTCGACCCATCCGGTACGGCGGCCCGGCTCGTCGTCGTCCCCGGTGGCACCCGGGTGCTGGTCGCCGTCCGGGTCCACATCGGACCGCACCACCCGCAGCCGCCGGCCGGCGTGGCACAGCAGCGTGGTCGCGTCCCGGCTGAGGTCGATGTCGTCCACGCCGGTCACGTACTCGTCGGCGGTCAGGGTCGCGAAGTCGAACAGCTCCACGACGCCGGCGGACTCCCCTACCGGCGTGGACAGCAGCAGCACCTTGCCGCGGACCCCGAGGACCTTCTGGTACCGGCCCTCGGCGACCGGGAACGGTACCACGCGCTGGTCGATGCCGGCGAGGTCGATGGTGACCGGCCCGGGCTCGGGCGCGTCGACACCGCTACCGAACGGTCGCGACGCCGGCACGAACGGCGATGGCGCGTCGGCGCGAAGGGTGACCAGGTAGGGCCGGGTACCGTGCGGAAAGCCGAGGCCGAACCCGAGCTGGTCGTAGGCGGGGGTGAAGTCGCGCTGGCCGATGAAGTACAGGTACCGCCCGTCCGGGTCGAACGCCGGGGCGAAGTCGCGCAGCACGGGACGGGTCACCGGATGGGTGGCCCAGCCGGAGTCGGCGTCAGCGATCATGATCGCGGTAGTCTGCGGGCTCTGCGGCCGGGCGTATGCGAGCCAGCGGCCGTCCGGAGACCAGGCCAGGTCCTCGATCCGGCCGTGCGGGCTCTGGTCGACTCGGCGGGCGGCCGGCTCGGCTCGCAGATCGACGACGTGCAGCTCGTTGCGGTGGTTGGCGACCGCCACCCGGTCGTGGGCCGGGCTCACCGCCAGCTCCACCACCCGCCCGAGGTCCATCGTGGACAGTTCGACCGGTACGGTGGCGCCGTCGGCGGACAGGATCGCGAGCCACTCGTCCGGTCTCTCGTCGGCGGCGGAGGCGACCAGCCGGCGACCGTCGTTCAGCCAGGTCAGCAGCTGGTACCGGACGCCGTCCGGCGCGCCGTGCTGGCGGACCGGGCCGTCCCAGTTGCCGAGGCTGAACGCCTTACCGCGGACGACCACGGCGAGGCCGGCGCCGTCCGGGGTCGGCGTGACGCTGTGCAGGAAGTCGGCAGCGGGCACGTACCGGCGGTTGCGCTGGAACCGCGCGCTGGGCAACTGGACGTCGATCCGCCGGCTTTGCGCCCCGTCGAGGAGATACAGCGCCGCGCCGGCGTGGTAGACCAGCCGCCGGCCGTCGCCTGCCAGGTTGCGCGCGTAGAAGTCGTCGTGCCCGGTATGCCGGGTGAGGCCGGTCCCGTCCGGGCGGCACGAGTACACGTTGCCGACGCCATCGTGGTCGGACACGAAGAAGATCCGATCCCCGACCCAGCACGGGCCGCCGGCGTTGCCCGGCAGTTCGATCAGCCTCCGGTACCCGCCGGTGCCGTCCGGGTCGATCCACAGCTCCCCGGCGGTCCCGCCCCGGTACCGCTTCCAGCGCGCCGGGTCCGCGGTGTTGCGGCCCAGCACAACACCGCCGTCCGGCCCGAAGGAGACCGCACTGGCCTGGCCGAGTGGGAGCACCCGAGGGGAACCACCAACTGGGCCGACCGCTGGGCCGACCGCTGGGCCGACCGCTGGGCCGACCGCGAACAGCCGGTAGCCGAAGCCGGACGGCTGCTCGGCCGTGCTGGCGTACAGGATCTCGCCGGTCGCCGGGTGCCAGCCCACCACGGCACACCGGGCCGCCTGGTACGTGAGGCGGCGGACGGATCCACTCGCCAGTGTCATCACGTACACCTCGGTCGGCCCGTCGTCGGCGCCGACGAACGCGACCCGTTCCCCGTCCGGCGACAGCCGGGGGTGGCTCACCTCGGACACGCCAGCGGTCAGCCGCCAGGCCGGGCCGCCCGCGGTCGTGGTGAGCCAGAGATCGTCCTCGCAGACGAAGACGACGGTGTCGCCCTGGATGGCCGGAAACCGCAGGTATCCCCGGCTCGCCATGATCGGCACGGTTCCCGCCGTGGCCTCCGCCATGATCGGCACAGTTCCCGCCGTGGACCCCGCCATGATCGGCACAACTTCCCGAAAACAGTGGTCTCCGGTACCCCCTGAGGCAACAACTTCCGGGAAGTTGTGCCGATCATGGGGCACTTCCGGGAAGTTGTGCCGGTCGTGGGGCACGTCCACTCCGTTGTGCCGATCTTCGTACATCTACTCGCCCCGGACGATCTGCGCGGCGATCGTGGCCAGCGCCGGCCGGTCGATCTTGCGGTTGGCGTTCAGCGGGTACTCGGCGAGGTGCCGGAAGTACCGCGGAATCGTGTTCTTCGGCAGTACGCTCCCCAGCTCGGTCATCAGGTCCGCCGCCGGTCGTTCGGTGCCCAGGTAGAACGAGACCAGCTCGCCGTCGACGGCCACGGACACCGACTCCTGCACCCCCGAACACCGGCGAAGCGCCCAGTCGATCTCGGCCAGCTCGACGCGTACCCCCCGGATCTTCACCTGATGGTCGCGCCGACCCAGGTAGGCCAGCTCACCGCCGGGCAGCTCGCGGGCCAGGTCGCCGGTGCGGTACCAGCGCCGCCCGTCGTGCTCGACGAACCGCCCCTGGTCGTCGCCGGGATCGAGGTACCCGGGGAACATCTGCGCGCCGGTGACGCACAGCTCGCCCTCGACAAGGAGATGCGAAAGGCCGGCGTGCATCCGCCCGATCGACACGATGTCGTTGACGCACACGTCCGGCGAGGTCTGCGGGTTCCACCGGTGCACGCTGCACGAGATGGTCAGCTCGGTCGGCCCGTACAGGTTCTCCACAGTGGAGTCCGCGGCCGCCGCCTGCCAGTCCGCCGCGTCGTGGCGCAACAGCGGCTCGCCGCAGAACAGGCTCCACCGCAGCGTCGGCAGCGATCCCGGGGACAGCGCGCGCAGCCGGCGCAGCAACGAGATCACGCTCGGCGACGAGAACCAGACCGTGATCCGGTTACGGCCGAGGAAGTCGGCCAGGCCGAGGAAGGCCTTCGGCGGCGTGTACACCAGCGTGCCGCCCGATCCCCACGCCGTGAACATGTCGAACATCGCCAGGTCGAACGTCAGGTCGAAAGTCTGCGAGAACACGTCGTCGCGGGTGAACCGGTACCGGTCCCGCACCACCCGCAGGTAGTGGTCGACGTTGCCGTGCCGGACCGGCACCCCCTTCGGCCGGCCGGTCGAGCCCGACGTGAACAGGATGTACGCGATGTCGTCCGGCCCGGCGTCGCGGGGTGCGTCGATCGGCTCGCCGCCCGCCACGTCCACCACCGGCGTCGAACCGATCTCGTCCCGCAGTCCGGGGACCAGCCCGTGCCCGGTCCCGTCCACGACCAGCGCGGACAGCCCGGCCGCCGCGATCATCCGGCGGGTGCGGTCGGCCGGGTACTCGGGGTTGAGCGGCACCACGGTCGCGCCGGTGTAGAAGGCGCCGAGGATACCCACGTACCCGTCCTCGCCGCGTGCGGTGAGCACGCCGACCCGCGCGGGCCGCGAACCGGCGGCCGCGACGATCGCCCCGGCCACCTGTCTGGCCCGCTCGTCGAGTTCACGGTACGTGAGGTGCCGGGCGCCCACCCGCAGGGCGGTGCCGTCCGGGTTGCTGTCGAGCCCGCGGCGGAACCAGCTCTGGAGGCTGCCACGGGTCAGGGCGGTGGTCATCGTCCGTCCTCGCTCTCGGTTGCGGCGGCGAGCACGGCAACCGCCAGCGCGCCATCGGGATCGGTGCCGACGATCACACCCACACCGTCGTTCCACGTCCCGGCGCGCAGCTCGGTCAGCACGTCGACGACCTGGATCGCGGTGTGCGCGCTGTAGCAGTCGCCGATGCGCTCCTCGCTGTACACGGGCGGCACGGGCACCGCCGCGGCCAGGCCGGCGCGCTGCGCCTCGTCGACGACCGCGACCCCGGTCACCCGGGCCGCCAGGTGCCGGACCTGCTCCGGCCGGCAGCCGGCTTCCGCGAGCACGGCGGCGACCGCGTCGCGGAAGCTCGCCGGGTCGGTGACGTCGGCGGCGCTGGTCCGGATCGCGGCGAGCCGGGCCAGCGGGGTACGCCCGGCCTGGGCGGCGACGTCGGCCCGTTCGAGGACGACCATCGCCGCGCCCTCGCCCGGTGTCGCCCCCGGCCGGAGCGCCCGGGTCAGCCACGCGTTCTGGGTGGTGAACTCCTCGGCGGCGCCGACGACGATCGTGTCGGCGTGGAACGCCCGCAGCGTGACGGCGGCGTGCCGCAGCGCGCCGAGCCCGGCCAGCGGTCCACCCGCGACGGTCGAGTTCGCGCCGCGCAGCCCGTACTTGATGGCGGCGGCACCGGCGGCGGTGTTGATGACCGTGTTCGGGAACGTGGCCGGGTTCACCGCGTACGGCCGCTCGCTGAAGGTGTCCCAGCCGAACTCGACGATCCCGGAGACGCTGCCGCAGGTGGTGCCCAGGGTGAGGCCGATGCTGTCGCGTACCTCGTCGGTCAGGTCGGTGTCGTCGGACGCCATGATCCCGGCGTCGCGCAGCGCCAGCCCGCAGGCCGCGATGGCCAGTTGCGCGCTGCGGTTGTTGAACCGGGTGGTCTTGCGGCCCAGCATCGCGACCAGGTCGACCCCGGTCACCAGGTACGCGTTCGGGTATGCCTGCGCGCCGTCGCCGCCCACCGGACGCCGGCCGTCCGGCGCCAGGGCGGCCCACCCGGTGAACACGAGCTCCGTCATGACACCCTCCCGAGGACGACGATCGCGTTGTTGCCGCCGAACGCGAACCCGTTGTTCTGCGCCACCCGGACGTCCGCCGGCCGGGACGCGTTCGGCACCGGGTCGATGCCGGCCAGCTCCGGGTCCGGGTCGACGTAGTTGATCGTGGGCGGCAGGAACCCGCCGTCGATGCCCAGCGCGCAGGCGGCCGCCCCGAACCCGCTCGCCGCGCCCATGGTGTGGCCGAGCATCGACTTGATCGAGCTCATCGGCGGCGGCGTGGCGCCGAACACGGCCCGGACCGCGTTGCTCTCCACCAGGTCGTTGGTCCGGGTACCGGTGCCGTGCGCGCAGATGTAGTCGATCTGGTCGGGCACCACACCGGAGCGCTTGTGCGCCATCCGCATGCAGCGGGCGATGCTGTCCGCGTCGGGCGCCACCGGGTGCGTGGCGTCGCAGGTCATCGCGTACCCGAGGACCTCGGCGTAGATCCGCGCGCCTCGCGCCCGGGCGCCGTCCAGCGTCTCCAGGACCAGCGCGATGCCGCCCTCGGCGGTGAGGATGCCGGTGCGCTGCCCGTCGAACGGGCTGCACCGCTCGGCCGTCAGCGCGCCCAGCCGGTGGAACCCGGCGTGGGTGAACCGGGCGACCGAGTCCGCGCCACCGGCGATTGCCCGGTCGGCCGCGCCGTCGGTGATCAGGTCGAACGCGTGCCCGATGGCGTAGTTGCCGGCGGCGCACGCGGTGCCCAGGGTCACCGTTTCGCCGGTGACGGCCAGTTCCCGCGCGACCGCGAGCGCCAGCCGGCTGGCCGGTGCCTTGGTCGCCACGGCGGTCTCCGGCCGGCCGTACCCGCCGGCGTGCCAGGCCCGGGCCATGTCGACGATCGGGACCAGCTCGCCGGACGTGGTGCCGACGACGACCGCGGTACGGTCGCCGCCGGGTTCCAGCCCCGCGTCGCCGACCGCGAGCCGCGCGGCGGCGGCCGCGAACAGCGACGACCGCCCCCACTCGGCCGGATCGAGCCGGCGCAGGAGCGCGGCCGGCTCGAACGCGCCGACCTCGCCCGCGACGACCCGTTCGAACCCGGTGGTGTCGAAGCTCTCGATCGGCCCGACGCCGCTGCGCCCCGCCCGCAACGCGTCGCGGTACTCGGCCACGCCGATGCCGACGTTGGACACCGGCCCGATGCCGGTGATGACGACGCGACGCCGCATGTGACTCACCAGCCCGCGTGCTCGGCGGTCGCGTCGTACGCGCCGCGCAGGTTGACCATGCGGGGCAGCTCCGACTCCGGGATGGTGATCGCGTACCGCTTCTCCAGCTGGACCAGCAGCTCGATGGCGAGCAGCGAGTCCGCGCCCAGATCGTCCACGAAGGACTCGGCGGTGCGCACCTCCTCCGCGGTCACCGAGAACAGGTCCGCGGCGATCTCCGCGATCTCGTTCATTCGGGCCTCGGTGGCGTCTGTGGCGTCGATCAGTTCCTGTTGCATGATGGTGTTCCCCCTCCTCTGTGCCCGTCCACGATGGACGGTCAAAGCCTGATTCCGCCATCCACCTGGAGAACGGCTCCGGTGACGTACGCGGCCCGGTCGGAGACCAGGAACGACACCGCGTCGGCCACGTGTGCCGGCTCGCCGAACCGGCCCAGCGCGATGCCCTGTTCGGCCTGCTGGCGTACCGTGCCGGTCAGGTCGGCGACCATGTCGGACTCGATGAAGCCCGGGGCCACGACGTTCGCCCGGATGCCGTACCGGCCGACCTCGCGGGCCAGCGACCTGGTGAACCCGTTCGTGCCCGCCTTCGACGCGGCGTAGTTGGTCTGGCCGGCGTTGCCCGCGATCCCGGCCACCGACGACACGGTCACCACCACGCCGGCCCGCCGCCGCATCAACCCGAAGATCGTGCTGCGGCACAGGTTGAAGACCCCGTCGAGGTTGGTACGCAGGACGTCGCCCCAGTCGTCGGGGTCCATCAGGGCCAGCGGCCGGTCGCGGGTGATCCCGGCGCAGGCGACCACCGCGTACGGCGCGCCGAGGCGCTCCTCGACCCGGCCGACGAACCCGCGGACCGCCGCCATGTCGGCCACGTCGACGGCCTCGTGGTACACCCGGCCGCCCTCGGCCTCGACCAGCGTGGCGGACTCCTTCGCCGCCACCTCGTCGCGCCGGTAGCAGAAGCCCACGTCGAAGCCGTCGCGGGCGAGCTGTACCGCGATCGCCCGGCCCAGGCCGCGGGACCCGCCGGTGACGATGGCCACTCGTCTGTCCATGGTGCTCACTCCTCCGTGGGGAGCCCGGTCGCCACGCAGACGACCAGATCGTTCTGATGCGAGACGGACAGCGCGACCCGGGCCACCCCGGCGGCGTCCGCGATGTCCCGGGCGCCGCCGGACAGCGCCACCACCGGCGCGCCCCACCGGTCGCTGGTCACCTCGATGTCGCGCCAGCGCAGGCCCTGGCCGAAGCCGCGACCGAGCACCTTCGCGACCGCCTCCTTGCCGCAGAACCGGCCGGCCAGCTTCTCGGTGAGCCTGGGCGCGCCGAGGCCGGGCACGTCGGCCAGCTCGGCGTCCGTGAAAACCAGGCGGCGGTACCGGGGATGCTGTGCGATCCGGGCGAACCGGGAGACGCTCTGGAGATCGATACCGATTCTTCCAGGCGCCTGGACCTTCGGTCGGCGCAAAGCAGCAACCAGGCTGATCCTCATTGCGCCTCCTCGCTGATCGCGGCCCGGATCCGGTCGGCGCGTTCCCGCCGCTTGCGGGCCACGTCGGCCAGGTCGGCGCGGAACTCGGCGCGGCTGCGGGTCCAGTAGTACGCGGTGCGCCACTGCCCGACCGTGTACGAGTCGTACGGGCAGATCACCCGCCCCCGCGCGGCCAGGTCGCCGGCCGAGTGCAGCATCTGGTTGTGTTCGAGCACCTGGTTGACGACGACCTCCATGTTCAGCTCGTCGTGCAGGTACCCGAGCACCGCGTCGATCGCGGGCGGCCCGTACCCGCCCCGGTACCGGGGCAGCATCGCGAACGACAGCTCGCAGACCTGGCTGACCCAGTCGATCGAAGTGATCCACAGGAACCCGACCACCTTGTCCCCGCGGGCGCGCACCGTGAAGATCCGCTTGGTGTCGTGCTCCTCGGCGATCGTGCGGCGCTGGCCCGCGGCGAGCGCGTCGTCGCCGGTGAGGATCGCGAAGTCGGTGAGGTTGGCCTGGAACCGGGCCTCCCGCAGCAGCTCGCTGCGGATCGGGATGTCGTCCTCGGTGAAGTGCCGGACGGTCAGCTCGCGCATGTCAGCCCTCCGGACTCGCGAAGTACACGTGCAGGTCCCGGTGCCCGCCGGCCCGGTACACGTGGTCGCGCAGCCGGGCGACCTCGCGGAACCCGCCGCCCCGCAGGGCTTTCGCGGCCGGCTGGTCGGCGGTGGTGGTCGCGGTGAACGACGTGAACCTTCGGTACACCCGCAGGAAGCTCACGAACCCGACGAGCACGTCCGGGTCGGCGGACGTGGTGGCGACCACCGCCTGCCGGGACGCGTCCGGGTTCGGCGCGTACCCGACGACGCCGTCCCGGTACCGGAAGACCTGTGCCTGCCGCGCGGTCATCTCCCGGACCAGCAGCGCGTCGTTCTGGGTGACCGGATCGAGGCCGAGGAACCCCCGGCCGCCGCCGGTCGCGGTGCGCAGCAGGGAAACGGCGAGAGCCGGCGGGATCTGCTCGATGTCAACGCTCATCCCGCACCGCCCCCCAGAGCTGCCGGTCGACCGGCCGGCCGTACAGCCAGATCCCCTGCGGCAGCGCGCCTTCGAGCTGGAAGCCGGCCGCGGCCAGCGGCTCGGTCGGCGCGCCACCGGCGGGGGTCAGCAGCCCGTACAGCCGGTGCAGGTTGAGCCCGCCGAACCCGTGCCCGACGGCCAGCTCCACGAGCTGCTTGACTTTCGGCTCGTCCAGGCCCGGGTCCTGGACGGCGATCTCCAGCCGGGCCCGGCGGTTGATCCAGTCCAGCTCGGTGTACCGGACGACGGCGACGTCGTCGGCCACACAGAGTCGCTGGTCCGCGCGGTCGCCCGGCGCCGGCACGTCCAACGGCGGGGCGAGCCCGGGCCGGTCGGCCAGCGGCAGGGCGAGCAGCTCACCCGGCAGCCAGTGACCGGTCAGCAGCGACCGGTCGGTGTCCCGAAATCCCCGAAGTCTCATGGCTGTGGCGTCCAGATCTGCGAGAAGTACACGTACCCGTACCGGCGCCCGCCGCGGACCACCACGCCCGCGAGCGTCCCTTCCCTGGTCAGGCCGATCGCGTCGGCCACGCCCAGGCCACGCTCGTCGTACTCGCCGACCTGCGCGGTCAGCCGGACGAGCTGGGTGCGCCACCGGGCGGCCCGCACGATCTCCTCGTACGCGGAGGTCCACCACACCGTCGGGGCGCTCGCCCGCAGCCGCAGGTGCAGCTGATAGTGGCAGCCGTGCTCGCTGCCCATCGGCTCCAGCGCGTACAGCCCGACCGGTTCGCCGTCGGCGAGCAGCACCCGGGTGTCCTCGTCGAGAAGCCGGACGATCTCGGCCTCGGACAGCAGGTCGGGCTGCGGGCTGCGGTAGTGGAAGTCCGGCTCGGTGAAGAAGTCCAGCACCGCGGCGCGGTCCCTATCGGACAGAGGCCGCGCCGACCACCGCGCGGTCGTGGCGTCGACGCTCATGATCGCCTACCCGACGTCGACCGCCACACGATCCAGGACGCGTACGGCAGCCCGCTCACCACGCTGGCCAGCGTCGCGACCGTCATCGTCCAGTACAGGCCGCCGACGCTGTGGTAGTGGACGGTGGCCCACCAGCCGACCGCGACGATGGCGGCGAAGTACCCGGCGTTCATCGCCACCGCGACCGGCCCGTACCCGAGCTGTTCGAGCACGGTCAGCGCGATCAGCACCACCCCGGTACAGCCGAACGTCGGACCGACGATCGACACGAACCGGCCGGACTCGGCGACGATCCCGGCGTCACCCGACAGCAGCGCGACGACCGGCCGGCCGGCGAGCACCAGCGCGGCGGTGACGGCCGCGTAGCAGCCCGCGCCGAGCAGGATCCCCCGGCGGTACGTCGCCATCGCGACCGCCCGGCCGCCACCGGCGATCTGCTGGTTCATCAGCACCGCGATCGCCGAGCCGAAGCCCACCGCCGGCACGATCACCAGGGTCTGCACCGTGTACCCGACGTTGAACCCGGCGACCGCGTGCTGCCCGGCCGGCGCGACGATCCGCAGCAGGAGCAGGTTCACCACGAACAGCACCGCGTACGAGGCGGAGATCGGCAGGCCGACCGCGAGCACGAGGCGCGACGTGTCCGGCCGCCAGCCGAGCAGCGCCCGGCCGGTCAGGATCCGCCGGCGCAGCAGGACGGCCAGGCCGAGGACCAGCTCGACCAGTCCGGCCGCCGCGCCGCCGAGGGGTACCGCCATCAGTCCACCGTGGAGGGCCAGGCCGACCCCGGCGACACTGGCGACGTTGAGCCCGACGAAGGTCAGCGTGAGCGCCGCCGCGACGCCCCCCAGCCCGAACCCGCGCAGCACGGCCGAGCACAGCTCGCCGAGCAGGCCGGGCACCGACGCCAGCACCATCGCGACGAGGAACTGCCGGAACAGCCCGCGGTGCTCGGGCGCGATGTCGACCAGGTCGCCGAGCGGGCCGGCCGCCGCGACCAGCAGGCCGCCGACGAGCAGGCTCAGGACGCCACCGATCCGGGCCACCCCACCGAGGTACCGCGGGATCTCGCCGCGCTCGCCCCGGCCCACGCAACGGGCCGTGGCGACCTGGACGGTGACGGCGAGGCCGGTCATGATCGCGAGGAAGACGAACGCGATCGGGGCGTATACGGCCCGCACGTACAGCGCGGTGTCGCCCATCCGCCCGATCAGGCCGGTGACGACGAGCTGCGCGCCGAGCACGGTCACCGACGACAGCACCAGCGGCACCGCGAGCCGGGCGATCCGGCCGGTCGTCACCTCGACCGGTGACGCCGGCCGCTCAGTGCCGATTTCAGTGTCCACAGTAGTCATTACGGTTCACCTCCAGCAGAACCCAGCCCTCGCGGCGCGGCCCGCGGGTACGCAGCAGCACCCGGTCCCCGGCGATGATCCGGCCGGCCCGCAGTGCCGCGTGCAGCCGGAGCCACGCGTCGCACGGCCCGGTACCGAAGAAGAAGGCGTGCGCCACGCGCGCGGCCGGCGCGCCCTCGCCCCAGCCCAGTACCCGGATCGGCCCGTCGCCGGCGCCCACCCGCAGCGCCACGGCGGACACTGTGGACGGACGGTCGGCGCTGTCGGCGAACAGCGGTTCGTCCACGATGAGCACGGTCGCGCCGACCGCCGGGTCGACCAGCCAGCTCAGCAGCTCGAAGATCAGGACGCCGCCCAGCTCCTCCAGGTGGGTGACGCCGAGGTCCTCGCCGGCCGGCCAGTCCAGCTCGTGCACCAGCCGGGCCAGGGTGGCCACGAAGGGCCGCCCGGCTTCCGGTTCCGGCCGGACCAGGTACACCGGCTGCCCGGCGACCGCAGGCCTACCCAGTGCGACCAGCGCCCGGCTGGACACGTCGATGCCGTCCGGCCGCGGTTCGAGTACCGCGACCCGGTCCAGGTCGACCTCGCGCAGCCCGGCGACGGTACGGCTGAGCGAGCGCAGCTCGTGACCGTCGGCCAGCTCGGTCGCCGGCCGGTAGGCGGGCCGAGCGGCGACCGCGCCGGCCAGCCCCTCGATGGTCAGCTCAGGCATCGCGGACTCCTTTCAGGTACCCCTGGGCAACGTGCAGCCGCTGGATGTTGCTGGTGCCGTCCATGAACTCGAAGGCGCACACGTCCCGGGTCCACTTCTCCAGCAGCGGGTGCTCGATCAGCGACGCCGGGCCGAGCGCGGCGGCGGCCCACCGGCCGGCCTCGATCGCCAGCCGGGTGCCGGTCAGCTTGGCGACCGACGACAGGTACGCCCGGTCCGGATCGGCGTCGTACCCGGCCGCCGCGTCGTACACCAGCTCCCTGGCCGCGTCGAGCCGCGCGGTCAGCAGGTCCGAGCCGGGCGCGTGGCGGCGGTGTTCGGCCACGTACCCGCACATGGCGAGGCCGGTGCCGACCGCCATCGCGCCGATCTGGATGCGCATGTTGTGGAAGGTCTGGATGGCGCCCCACATGCCGCGCCGGGTCACCGGCAGGTGCTCACCGAGCACCATGTCGGCCGGCACCGGAACCCCGTCCAGGTGCACCTCACTGAGGTACGCGCCGCGCAGGCCGACCATGTCGAGGCGCTGCGCCTTATAGCCCTCCACCGGCGGCTCGACGAGCACCGCCCGGATCGACAGCGCGGACCGGCCAGTACGCGCGAATACCACCCCGATCCCGCCGCGCGCGCCGTTGCCGATGTATCGCTTGACGCCACGCAGCTGGTACCCGCCGGACCTGTCGGCCTCCAGCCTAGTCTCCATCGCGGTGGCGTCGTTGCCCCGTCCGGGCTCCGACATCGCGAAAAACGACCAGGTCCGGCCGTCGCCGACGCGCCGGTAGAACCGCTCCTTCTGGGCCTCGCTGCCGAGCACGTCGACCACGATCCCGGCCAGCGCCGGGCCGGGGCAGGCGAGCATCATCGCGGCGTCGCCCCGGGCCAGTTCCAGCGTGCTGATCACGCGTTCCAGGCAGGAGTCGTTGTCGTACCGGTACGGCCCGGTGTCCAACTGGGACTGCCGGTACCGGATCGGGGTCGAGCCGGTCCTGATCATCGCGAACGTCGGCGAGTCGAGGTGCAGTGCCATCAGCTCCGGGTCGGCGTCCACGGCCAGGGCCCGGCGGCGCAGGTCGGTCGCGGCCGCGACGGACGCGTCCCGGCAGGCCTCCAGCCGGGCGTCCCACTCGATCATGACGTCCCCATCCAGGTATTGGCGACCAGCGCCGACACGTACAGGCTGCGGACCGGGTGGTCGGCGATGTACCCGCTGGCGCCGAAGAGCATCGCGACGCTCCAGTCCAGCGCGCTGATCCGGTCGTGCAGGTCGGCGAGCGAAACCGGGCGGGCGCTCTGCGGGTACCGTCTCAGCGCCTCGATCGTGGTGACCGCGTCGGCGATGGCACCGGTGACCAGTTGCTTGCGGATCAGCGGCTCGCCACCGGAGACCCGGTCGGACAGGTGCGCAACCGCGAGGTCGACCAGCCGCCGGGTGACGCCGATCCGCACGGCGGCCAGCCGCAGTGCGACGGGCAGCGCGTCGCCGGTGCCGGGGCAGCGCAGGAACACGATGCCGTCGGCGTCCGCCAGGCTGCTGGTGGCCGCCGACGCCTCCCGCGGCAGGCCCTCCCGGGGCACGGCCGCGAACCGCCCCGGCGCCACCGCCGCGACGTCCACGCCGGCCAGCGCCCGGGCCAGCCCGGCGGCGAGCCCGTCGTCGTACCCGACGCGCTCGCACTCGATCAGTTCCGTGGTCACGACTCCTCCACTTCGACGACGACCACCTGGAAGTAGGCGCCCTGGCCGAGTGAGATCAGTGCGCAGCGCTGGCCGGGCGCGAGCCGGCCGGTACTGTCGGCCCGGTCGAGCGCCATCAGCGCGTCCGCGCCGAACGTGTGGCCCTGCTCGGGCAGCAGGTCCAGGCAGAACTTCGCCAGCGGCAGATCGGCCTGGCCACAGAAGCCACGCCAGAACATCGCGTTCGACAGGTGCGGCATGAACCAGTCGACGTCGTCCAGGGTCAGCCCGGCCGACTTCACCGCGCTGGTCAGCGTGTCGAGGACCAGGTCGGCGCAGACCGACCCGAACAGCCGCAGCTCCTCCGGGCCCATCTCCAGGCTGCGGTGGAACCGGGTGTCGCGTTGGGCCGCGCCGCCCAGGTACCGGTACCGCCCAAGCCCGGGCGCGACCGTGAACGCGACCGCGGCGTCGCCGCCGACCGTCATCCGGGGCACGATCCGCGTGCAGTCGTCGATGCTGCCCTGGTCGCCGCCGATCACCAGGACCCGCTCCGCCGGGTCGGCACCCGGCCGGCGCAGATATCGCCGGGCCAGCTCGACCGCGCGCAGCACCGAGGTACAGGCGATGTGCGACAGCCCGAAGAACGGCACCCCGTCGAGGCCGAGCGCTGCTCGCAACCGGTCCGGGAAGTCGGGCCGGAAGTTGAACTCCTGCACCAGCAACGTGTGTCCATAGAGGACGAGGGCGGCCGGGTCACCGGCCAGTGCCCGCCGGCCGGCGTCGACCAGGAGGTCCTCCAGCCGCTCGCCGGGCGCCAGCGTCGGGCTGCTCAACAGCCTGTACACCTTGGTGAACAGCCGCTGCTCGGTGCCGGACCAGCCGTTGCGGCCGAGGATCTCGTCGACCGCTTCCATCCGCCCCGGTAGCGCGATGCTGACCCGGGACATGCTGACCGTCACGGCGCACCGGCCGGGCTCAGGCCGCAGCTGAACAGCCGCCGGGCGTACGGGTCGTAGTCGGCGACCAGCACCGGACCGGGCACCGGCCAGTGCTTGGCCAGCGTGATCCAGGCGCTGGTGCACAGGAAGTCGGCCGACGACACGAGTACCCGTGGATGGGCGAGCAGCGCCGGGCCGAGCCGCGCCGCCAGCGCACCACCCACGATCGCCCGCGCGGCCGGCCGCCGGGCGACCAGCGCGGACAACTCGGCCGCCGGGTCGACCACGGCCCGCTCCGAGACGAAGTCCAGGCGCGCGTCCCCGGAGTCGCCGAGCATCATCAGGACGGCCGAGTCGTGCGGCGGCTTCCCGGCCCGCTCCGGCTCGCAGATCGGCGTGGTCGGGTCGAAGACGAACAGCGCCCCGTTGGCCAGGTCGCCGAACCGGTACATCGCGTCGGCCACCCGCAGCGCGGTGAACGCGGCGCCGGCGCCCTGCTCGGAAACGGCGTACGCGACCGGATCGCCGGGGCAGCTCTCGGCCAGGTAGCACCCGGCCACCTCGGCGACGTGCAGGTCCGGTGTCTGGTACGCGAGCACCACCAGGTCCAGGTCGGCGACCGGGCCGGCGTGGTCGGCGAGCAGCCGCGCACCCATCGACGAGAACGTGTGCCCCCTCCACCCGGCCAGTACCGTCGCGTCGGGTGCCCGGCCGTACGCGCGCAGCAGGTCGGCGCCGATCTCCTCCTGCCGCGGCGTCAGGTGGTACTCGCGCCGGTCGTCGAAGACCCGGAAGGACACCTGGGACAGGTGGACTCCACCGGTCCGGCGTTGCGCCGCCGTGGTGACCAGTGGCTGGGCGAGCGTTCCCGACGACATGGGTCAGCTCACCGCAACCCGTTGGAATCCCAGCTCGACGTAGTCGGCCAGGCTGCGGACGGTCTTGAACACCTCGGGCTCCAGCTCGTCCGGCTCGATCTGCACGTCGATGGTGTCTTCGAGCCCCATCAGCAGCTCGATGACGCTCGTCGAGTCCAGCGCGAGGTCCTCGAACAACCGGGCGTCCTCGTCCAGAGTCGGGATGTCACGGTGCAGCACCTCAGCAAGCGCGACGCGAATGTGCTCGACGATGCGGTTACGGTCCATTGTGGATGGCTCCTGTCAGTACGTTGGGTTGGTGGTGTCCTCGTAGAGCCGCTGCACGCGCAGCAGGTCCTCGGGTTCGTCGCGGACCCGGACCAGGTGCGCGGTACCGTGCCGCAGCAGTACCTCGGCTGGGTAGCCGTGGCTCAGGAACAGGCCGGGGGACGCGGTCGGGCCGTACGCGCCGGATCGGTCGACGCCGAGCAGGTCGCCGACCCGCAACGGGGGCAGCGCCGCGTTCTTGGCGACGGTGTCGTTGGGCGTACACAGTGGACCGGTCACCTGCCAGGGCTGCGACGGCTCATCCGTGGAACGGCTCACCAGCGCGATCGGGAAGTTGCGCTTGACGAACGAGCCGATGCCTACCGCCGCCATGTGGTGGTGGGTACCGCCGTCGGTGACCGCGAACCGCTCCCCCATCGACTCCTTCACGTACCGGACCCGCATCAGGTACGTGCCGGCCCGGGCGGTGAGGTACCGGCCGGACTCCATGATCAGCCGGGTCTCCGGGTGCTTTACGTGGAAGCTGTCCAGCAGCGGGTTCAGCTCCTTCGCCAGCGCCGCCAGGTCCAGGTCGTCCTCGCCGTCGAAGTACGCCACGCCGAGCCCGCCGCCGATGTCGACGCAGTCGAGCCGGAACCCGGTCCGCTCGGCCAGTTCCAGTACGTACGCGGTGTTCCGCACGACGACGGACGGGTCGAGGATCCGGGTACCCATGTACACCTGGATCCCGGCGACGTCAGCATGCGGGTAGCGGTTGGCAAGGTCGCCGGCAGCGCTGTCACCGGCGGCCAGCACCTCGGCCTCGTCGATGCCGAACTGGCGGGGCTTGCCCCCCATGGTCAGCCGCGATCCGCTGACCGCGCACGCCGGGTTGATCCGCAGCAGTACCCGCTGCCGGACCCCGCGCACCGCGGCGAACCCGTCGATGCGGGCCAGCTCGTCGAACGACTCGCAGACGATCGCGTAGATGCCGGCCTCGATACAGGCGACCAGCTCCCGGTCGCTCTTGCCCGGCCCGAGGAACAGGATGTTCGCAGGTTTCGCCCCGGCCGCGAGCACCGTGCGCAGCTCCACCAGCGACGACACCTCGGCCCGCGCGCCGTGTTCCTGGAGCACCCGGTACACGCTGATGTTGGGGTTGGACTTCAGCGAGAAGAAGACCTCCAGCGCCGGGTGCAGCATCGCGCGCAGCTCGGTGACCGTGCCGGCCAGGGAGTCGCCGTCGTACACGTACAGCGGGGTGCCGAATTCCTCGGCCAGCGCACCGAAATCGAGGGTCATGGCCGGGCCGCCAGGTCCGTGAGCGCCCGCTCGGCGGCCTCCCGCAGGGCCAGCGCGCCGGCCGGGTCGTGGGCGATGCACACCGCGTAGATCCGGCCGTGGAAGGTTTCGCCGTCTCGGGCCGCCGCGTTGAGCGTGGCGAAATTGTTGACCAGCACACCGGTATCCCTAACGAACAGCAGGTTGCCCAGCGCGTCGGCGACCTCCGCGAAGGTGTGCCGGCGGTGCGGGCGCAGGCCGATGGTCGCGGCCACCGCGTGCCTGCCGGTGCCGATGTACCGCTCGGTGATCCGGCTCTGGTACGTCGACATGTTGAACCTGGCGTTGATTTCCAGGCAGGGGTACAGGATGCCGTCCCGGCCCAGCATCGCGTCCACGCCGACCATGCCGTGGTACCCCTCGGCGAACAGCACCCGCCCGATCCGGTTCGCGGCGTCGTGCAGCTCGTCGACCTGGTCGGTGGTCAGGTCCACCGGGAACCGGTGTCCCTTGTGGACGCCGTGCTCGACCACGGCGGCCTTCACCTCGTGGAAGCGCACCTCGCCCCGCCGGGACACGACGAACTGGTAGTTCAGGTCGGTCGCCTGGTCGATCCAGCGCTCCACGACCAGGTTGGCCGGCGCGTCCGCACCCCGCCGCTCGACCATGCGGAGCAACCGCTCGGCGCGGCGCTCACTGTCGAGCACGACCATGCCCCGGCCGGAGACGCCGAGCGACTCCTTGACCACCGCGCGCCCGCCGGGCACCAGGTGTGCCCGCAGCGCCCCGGCCAGCTCGCCGACCGTCGCGCAGACCGCGCCCGGCACGGCGGTCAGGCCCTCGGCCTCGACCAGCCGCCGGCTGAAGATCTTGCCGTTGACCGCCTTGCAGGTCTGCGCGGTCGGGCCGGCGAGTGGCAGCCCGGTCTCCTTGGCCAGCCGCTCCTCGGCCGGGGAGATACCCAGCGGCATCAGGTAGGTGCGGCCGTCGTCGAGCGCGCGCAGGGCGTCGAGCAGGCGCGGCGACTCCAGCGCGTCGTCGGTGACCGACCGCTCCGGGTCGTTGCGGTCGACGGTCAGCGTGCGGCCGGCGGCGCCGAGCCGGTTCAGGTACGCCGCGTACCCGGGGTCGATCGGCGCCTTGAGCACCACGACGTCGTCCGGGTCGGCGAGGAGAACGCCCAACTCCTCCATCCGGTTCACGGTCGCGTTCGCGAACGCGATGCCGGCGCCGGGCAGCTTCGGCTCACCCTCGGCCCAGCTGCGCTCCACCTCGAAGTTGTTGAGATAGACGAACCGGGCGTCGGGGTCGCCGACCAGATCTTTCTTGAGACGGGTCACGAAATTCACGGCAGTGCTCCTTCCCCGACCCGCAGGACGAGTGCGGCGAATATCGCGCCGAGCCCGGAGGAAACCAGCAGGACGTGGTCTCCTGGCTGCACCCGGCCGTTTTTCCGGGCGTGCGCGAGATTGATGAACGGGTCGGCACTGAAGCAGTGCCCGAACTCGGAAATGTTGTCCAGATAGAACCGGTCGATCGGGATCTCCAGGTTTCGGGATATCTGCCGCCAGGAAAACCGGTTGACATTGTTGGGCAGTACCGCGGTTATTTCGGCGAGGTCGACACCGCCCCGGTCGAGCGCGTCGCGGATCACCGAGCACATCGTTTCCGCATACATCTGGTCGTATTTGCGCTTCAACGAGTCGGAGCATTCGTTGCCGCGGTAGAACTCGCCGAGAATGCGCGTGCTGACGCCGAGGACCCGGTCGCCCCCGCAGCCGGCCCCGATGAGGCAGGCGGCGGTCGCCTCGCCCATGATCGCGGTGCCCGGGATCAGCTGCATCCACCCGGACGCGGCTTTCTCACCGGCCAGGACCAGCGCTGTCGCGTCCGGGTCGGCCCCGTGCAGCAGGTACTGGGCGACCTGCACCGCGTACAGCCCGGCGGCGCAGTTCTGGTGTGACAGCGCGAACGCGGTGGCGTTGGACAGGCCGAGCCCGTCCCGTACCCGGTCGAGGACGCGGTGCGACGGCGGCGCGATGTGCTGGATGGTGTGCGCGTAGATCAGGTACCGGACTCCGGCCGGATCGACACCGCGCAACGCGTCCCGCCCGGCGGGTACCAGCAGGTCGACAATGCCCGAGTCGGGCGCGACGGCGACCCGGTCGAACCCGAGGAACTTCCGGTAGAACCGGACCTTCGACTCGGTCAGTCCGAGGTCGGCGCCGAGGTCGCGGACCGTTACGGTGGTCCGCGGCACAAAGGTGCCGATCTGTTTGAGGTACACCACGTCCGCCTTCAGTCGCTGGGGATTTGTGCTGGCACGGCTCGGCGCCGCCGCATCGTCTGGGAAAAGCCGGCGGCGCCGGACCGCATCATTGTCAGGCCGACTTAACGGCCGACTTCACCGCCGACTTCACGGCCGACTTCACGGCCGACTTCGTAGCGGACTTGACGGCCGACTTGGTCGCGGACTTAACAGCGGACTTCGCCATTTCCAATCACCCCCTCCCCGAGATCGGCTTTCGGTACGGGGAAGAGATTCGCACAGCACCCCTGACGCCGACCTGACGTCTGCCGGGCGGTCATGTCAGGACATTGATCGGCACAATTTCCGGGAAGTTGTTGCCTCAGGACCGGGCTGAGGCCACTACTTCCGGGAAGTTGTGCCGATCAACGCCGCTCAACGCCGCTCAACGCCGATCAACAGGGCGGAAAGGGGCGTTGACATCACCACCGGGCGCACGTTGTATCGAGAATCGTCATTGTCAGCGCGTTCTGGGGAGAGCACATGCGCCTACGGGGATTCGCGGTGGCGGCCGCCGCCCTGACGTCCATTGTGGTCGGTACACCGGCACAGGCGGCACCACCCGCACCGGTCCCGCCGCCGACCCGCGCCCAGGTCATCGAGTCGATGCGGCTCGCCGACACGTACTGGATCGCGAACGGGCCGGACCAGGCCACCAACAACTGGCAGAACGCCACGTTCAACAGCGCCAACCTGGCCTACGTCACCGTCTTCGGCAAGACCAACGGGTACACGCTGCCGTGGTCGCGGGCCAACAAGTTCCTGCTGCCGTCCGATCCGGCCCGGCCGCTGCTGGCCGAGAACTACGCCACCGGCGAGGCATACCTGGACCTGTACAAGTTCCACGCCGACCCGGCGTCGCTGACCGACCTGCGCGCCCGGGTCACCGCGCAGGTGGCGAGCGTCCAGGCCGGCAACGTCCGGGAGTGGGACCACGTCGAGGCGATCGGCCTGGGCATGCCGTCGTTCGCCCGGCTCGCCGCGATGGACGCGGCACCCGGGTACCTCGACGCGATGCAGCGGCTGTTCCAGTACAGCAAGCGGACCCTGTACAACGACGACCGCGGGCTGTGGGCGCGGGACTCCGCCGCGGCCTGCCACCACACGTACTGGTCGCGCGGCAACGGCTGGGCGATCTCCGGCCTGACCCGGGTGCTGGCCGCGCTGCCGGCCACCGACCCGCGCCGGGCCGGGTACACCCGGATCGTCACCCGCATGGCGGCCAGCCTGGCCCGGCTCCAGCGCGCCGACGGGTTCTGGAACGTCGACCTCGGCAGCCGGCGCCGGGGCGGCCCGGAGACGGCGGGCACCGCGCTCATCGCGTACGGCATCGCCAGCGCGATCAACCAGGGCATCCTGCCGGCCGCGAGGTACCGGCCGGTCGTGGAGCGGGCCTGGCACGGCATGGTGACCACGGCGGAGCGGGCCGACGGCCTCATCGGCTACGTCCAGGGCCCGGCAACCGCCCCATCAGACAGCCAGCCGATAAAGCCGACCGACACAGCCGCCTACGGAGTCGCCGCCTTCCTACTGGCCGGCGCCCAACTGTCCACGCTGGAGACCTGACCCCACCCCTCGTCGATCTAGGACGGATGGTGGGACAAAAGCCCCGACACGGGCACCATTCGTCCTAGATCGACGGGGTGATCCGCCACACGCCGAGCGCGCCCCGCGTCGTCCGGCACGCCAGCAGCGTGCCGGATACCTGGCAGGATGGGCCGTCCACGCCGGTGAGGTACCCGAGCGGCTCCGCCGACACCGGATCCGGGCGCAGCACCGCCAGCCAGTACCGGTCGGCGTCGGGGTGCCCCAGCAGCGGTGCGCCGGTGCTGTTCAGCAGGAAACGGGTCCACGCCGCGCCCACCTCACCCCGGGTCCGGCCGGTACCCGCGTCCAGTACCCCGAACCCGTGCGACCCGTACCCGAGCAGCGTGCCGTCCCCCAGCGGCGACGCGTACTGCCACCGGCTCGCCGTCCAGCGCACCGCGCCGGTCGCCGGGTCCACCGCCCGGATCCCTTCGGCGGCGCCCAGGCACAGCGCCCGCCCGCACCGGAACGGCGTGCCCAGCAGGTCACCGGTCAGCGACCACCGTTCGGTGAGCGTGTCCAGGTCGAACGCGGTCAGCCAACCGGTACCGGTGTTGCGCCGGTGCGCGACCAGAAACTCGCCGCCGAGCAGGCTGACCGGCGCCCGCGAACCGACCGGCGCCGGTGTGCCACCGGCCGGACCGGGCGTCAGCACCAGGTTGCCGACCAGGCTGCCCACCTGACCGCTGGCCAGCACCGTCCCGGTGTCCTCGGCGAGCAGTTGCGCCGCGCCGTCCGCGTCGGTGACCAGCAACGCACCCGAGTCGGGGCGGTCCGGATCGTGCGAGGCGGCGACGTCGGCACTCGCCGGCACCGGGCGCGACCAGGTCACCGCTCCGGTCCGCAGATCCACCCGGCGCAGTTCGGCCTGCTGCTCGATGAGCACCCGACCACCGGGCGGCACATCAACCACCGTCGCCCGCGGCTGCGACCAGAGCACGGCACCGGTCCCCGGGTCGACCGCGGTCAACCCGGACGTGGCGATCAGCAGTACCCCCGCATCGGCGACCGACCGGATGGTCCGCGCCGCGTCGCCGAGCCGGACCCGCCACCGCGCGCGGCCGTCCGGCAGCGCGTAGGCGGTCAGCACACCGGCGTCGTCGGCCACATAGCCGGCCGCCGGGGTCAGCAGCACCGCGGTCGGGGCGCGGATCGGGACGGTCGCGACCAGCGCGATCCGCGACCGCGGTGCCGCCTGGCCGCCTCCGAGCAACGCGACCACCACGATCAAAACCAGGAACGCCACGGTACGCGCGGAGCCCGGTCGACCGGTGGCCGCCAACGGCCGGTCCTCGCCTAGCTCGATCAGCGCCCCGGCCCGCACCTCATAAGCGTGGCACCGGAGCTGATCAGAGCGCCACCACCTGCCCGCTCTCCGCGCTGGCGAGCGCCGCGTCCAGGACGGTGAGGCTGGCGACCGCGTCCCACGGGTCGACCGGCACCGGCCCGTCGCCGCGCACGGCGGCGGCGAACGCCGGATAGTACGTGTCCCACCGGCCACGCTCGCTCGGTACCGGCTCGGTCACGTCGCCGCGCTGGATCCGGCCCCAGCGGTCCGCCGGCTCGGTGCCCCACCGGTCGCCCTCGGTGGCCGGCGACCGGTCGGCCTTGAGCAGCGCCTCCTGGCCGTCCATCGGCCCGTCCACGAGGTAGGTTCCGGTGCTGCCGGTGACCCGGAACCGCGGCCCGGGCGCGCCCTGCACCCAGCTCCCGGCCACATGCGACAGCACCCCGGACCGGTGGCGCAGCGCGATGAAGACGTCGTCGTCGAGCCCGGAGTCCCTGCGGACATGCAACTCGGCGTACACCCGATCGGCCGGACCGAACAGGACGAGCGCCTGGTCGACCAGGTGGGCGCCGAAGTCCAGGCGGAGACCGCCGCCGGCCCGACCCGGACCCGACCCGGGCGCGAACCGCTGGAACCGGGACTCGAACCGGCTGACCGGACCCAACTCGTCGTCGGCGAGCAGCCGCCGCAGGGTCAGGAAGTCCGAGTCCCACCGGCGGTTCTGGTACACAGACAGCGGCCGGCCCACCCGCTCGGCCAGCTCGACCGTCTCCCGCGCGGCGGCGGCGTCGGGCGCGAACGGCTTGTCGCAGACGACCGCGAAGCCGAGACCCAGCGCCTCGCGGGCGACGTCCATGTGGGTGGCGACCGGGGTGGAGATGGTGACCGCCTCGACCCCGGCGTCGCGGAGCGCGGCCAGCGAGTCGAACGCGGGGGTACCCGGATGGTCGCGCGCCAGCTCGGCCCGCCGCTCCGGCGACCGGGTCACCACGCCGGCCAGCTCACAGCCAGCAGCGGACGCGATCAGTGGAGCGTGGAAGCGCCGGCCGCCGAAGCCGTACCCGACCAACCCGACTCTGACCGGAGACACCATCCGAGCACCCTACCGGAAGCGGTGGTCACCGGAGTCGGGCTCCGTCGTGCATGCTGGTCCCGTGGAGCCCATCTTCGTGGCGGTACTGGCGAACGACCCGTCCGAGATCGCGGCGATCGCGGCGAGTACACCCGGCGCGGTCGCGCAGCGTATGCAGGAAGACGTCCTCGTCGCGGAGCTGCCGCACATGCTCTACCGGGGCGACACACCGTTGCACCTGGCAGCGGCCGGGCTACGGTTCGACGCCGCCGGCGCGCTGCTGGCCGCCGGGTCCCCGGTCGACGCGGTCAACCGGCGCGGCGCGACCGTTCTGCACTACGCCTGCGATCCGCGGCCGTCGTCGCCAACCTGGGACCCGGCCGCTCAGCGGCGAATCATCGAACTGCTGGTTTCGCACGGAGCAGCGGTCGACCGGCCGGATCGCGGTGGGGTGACGGCCTTGCACCGCGCGGTCCGCGCGCGCAGCCCGGAAGCGGTCGCCGCGCTGCTGGCCGCGGGCGCCGATCCGCACACCGCGACCAGGAAGGCCGGCTCAACCGCGCTGCACCTCGCGGTCGCACCGACCGGAGCAAGCGGAACGGCGGACACCGGCCCGCTTCAGATCGAGATCGTCCGGATGCTCCTCGCGGCCGGCGCGACACTGGCTGACGTGGACCGCAACGGCGTCGCCGTGGTCGATCGGATCCAGAGCCGAACGCTCCGGGAAGCGCTGGTCCCATGATTCGCCACAACTTCCCGGAAACAGTTGCCTCAGCAGGGGTCTGAGGCCACTACTTCCCGGAAGTTGTGCCGGTTTCAGTGCTCGATCACGTACCAGACGCCGACGGCGGGCTCGGTGCCGTCGTTGCGGTACCGGTGGGGCGTGGTCGAGTCGAAGCTGACCGCGTCCCCGGGGCGTACCAGGATGTCCTCGAAACCCAGGGTCAGCACCAGCTCGCCGCTGAGCAGAAAGCCGTACTCGGCACCGGGGTGGCGCATCAGGTCGCCGGTACTCGACGAGCTGCCCCCGGGGGCGTACGTGACCAGCAGGAAGTCCACCGCGTGCGCGGACAGCGAGCCCAGCCGCTCCCAGGTGACGCCGGAGTCCAGCCGCAGCACCTGACGCTCCGCCGGCCGTACCAGCGGACCGAGCCGCAGCCCGCGCGCCGAGCCCAGCGCCTCCAGCACGGTGGCCGGCACGGCACCGGCCACGGCCACCGGCCCGGCAGCACCGGAGGCGATGCCGGAAACCGACTCCGGCACCTCCCCGAACACGTCCTGGATCGACATGCCGAGCGCGGTCGTGATCGCGTACAGCGTGCCTACCGACGGCTGGGCCTTGCCGGTCTCGATCTGCGAGATCATGCTCGCGGACACGCCGACGTCCCGGGCCAGGGCGCGCAGGCTCACACCGCGCCGCAGCCGCTCCTCGCGGATGCGCAGGCCGAGCGACGGCACGTCCGAGGCGGCCATCCAGGCTCCCTTCACAAATGTGCATTCATGTTTAACACCCTTGACGGTTGCCCGCACGCGCCGCTGGCACAACTTCCCGGAAGTTGTTGCCTCAGGCCCGTATGAAGGCCACTACTTCCGGGAAATTGTGCCAAGAAGCAGGCCCGTTAAGTGATGCTTGACACTCCTCCGGCGACCGGCATACGTTGACGATATCCGTCACGGATCGAGGTGACCGAGATGGCGATCCGCACGTACGGCCCGAACGCTGTCGACTGGGAGCAGCGGATCGACCTCGACCGGCTGCGCGACCAGCGGCTGGCCCGGCTGAAGGACGCGCTGGACGCGCTCCGACCTCGGCGCGCTGCTCACCTTCGACTTCGCCAACATCCGGTACATGACGTCGACCCACATCGGCACCTGGGCGATGGACAAGCTGATCCGGTTCGCGCTGCTGCCCCGCGGCGGCGAGCCGGTGGTCTGGGACTTCGGCTCGGCGGCCCGCCACCACCAGCTCTACAACCCGTGGCTGGACGGCGCCGAAGCGGGCCCGGGCCGGGATCTCCACGCTGCGCGGCGCGTTCCACCCGGACGCCGGCATCGCCGAGGAGGTCGCGCGCAAGGTCGCACGCAGAACTCGGCGACCACGGCCTGGCCGACGAGCCGCTCGGCGTCGACCTGATCGAGATGCCGGTGCTGGCCGCCCTGCAGGGCAAGGGCCTCACGTCGTCGACGGCCAGCAGGTCTTCCTCGAGGCCCGCCGGATCAAGACCGCCGGACGAGATCGCGCTGCTCGACCCAGGCCTGCTCGATGGTCGACGCCGCCTACGACGAGCTGTACGGGTTCCTGCGGCCGGGCGTACGCGAGAACGAGTGCGTCGGCCTGGTCAGCAAGGTGCTCTACGACCTCGGCAGCGAGTACGTCGAGGGCGTCAACGCGATCTCCGGGGAGCGCTGCTCGCCGCACCCGCACGTCTACAGCGACCGGATCATCCGCCCCGGCGACCCGGCGTTCTTCGACATCCTGCACAGCCACCTCGGGCTACCGCACCTGCTACTACCGCTGCTTCGCGGTCGGCAGCGCGTCGCCGGCGCATGCGCGACGCGTACATCCGCTGCCGGGAGTACATGGACCGCGCGATCGCGCTGGTCCGCCCCGGCGCGACGACGGCCGACATCGTGTCGGTGTGGCCGACGCGCGCGAGGAGTTCGGCTTCGCCGAACGAGGAGGCGGCGTTCGCGCTGCAGTACGGCCACGGCGTCGGCCTGTCGATCTGGGAGAAGCCGATCTTCAGCCGGCTGGTCTCGCTCGACCATCCGGAGGTGCTCGAGGAGGGCATGGTCTTCGCGCTGGAGACCTACTGGCCGGCCGCCGACGGCTGGTCGGCGGCCCGGATCGAGGAGGAGGTGGTGGTCACCGCCGACGGTTGCGAGGTCATCACCAAGTTCCCGGCCGAGGAACTGCTGGTCGCCGGCCAGCGGTACTGGACCGTCGGCGGCGCGCTCAGCACCACCCGGGAGTCGCAGTCGCACCTGAACACGGCGGCGGAGCGCGATGAGCGCAGCCGACGAGCTCGAGGTCGAGCCGCAGCTGCTGGACTGGTACGAGCAGATGGCGGTCATCCGGGCGTACCGAGAAGGCCGCCCACGACCTGTTCATGGCCGGGCTGGTCAAGGGCACCACGCACCTCGCCGCCGGCCACGAGGCGGTCGCGGTCGGCGCCAGCGCGGCGCTGCGCGCCGACGACTACGTGTTCGCCACCTACCGCGGCCACCACCACGCGATGGCCCGCGGCGCGACACCCGAGGCGTGCCTGGCCGAGCTGATGAGCAAGGCGACCGGGCTGTGCAAGGCCAAGGGCGGCTCGATGCACCTGACCAAGGCCGACGACGAACATGCTCGGCTCGTACGCGATCGTCGGCGCGCACCTGCCGATGGCCGTCGGCGCCGCGTGGTCGGCGAAGCTGCGCGGCACCGGCCAGGTGGCGGTCGCCTTCTTCGGCGACGGCGCGACCAACATCGGCGCCTTCCACGAGGCGCTCAACCTCGCCGCGGTGTGGCAGCTGCCGGTGCTGTTCGTGTGCGAGAACAACCTCTACATGGAGTACACGCCGATCGGCGACGTGACCGCGGTCGCCAACCCGGCGGCCGACCGCGCCCCGGCGTACGGCATGCCGGCCGAGGTGATCGACGGCAACGACGTGCTCGTGGTGCACGAGGCGCCGTCGGGCGGGCGGCCGCGCGGGCCCGGGCCGGCGACGGGCCGACGGTGCATCGAGGCGCGGACCTACCGGCACTACGGGCACAGCCGCGACCGACCCGGCGACGTACCGCCCGGCCGAGGAGGTCGCGCGACTGGCTGCGCGCGCGACCCGCTGACCGTCGCCGCGGGACGCAGCTGGACCGAGCTGCGGCGTCAGCCCGCCGTACGTCGCGACGCGGACGACCGCGCGCGGCAGACGCTGGTCGCGGACGCGGTCGCGGCGGCGAAGGCGGCGCCGCCGGCCGACCCGGCCGAGGCGTTCACCGACGTGTGGGCGGACGGGAGCGCGACATGGCGGACGTGATCTCCTACCGCGAGGCCGTCGCCGAGGGCATCGCGCGCGAGATGCGCCGCGACCCCACCGTCGTCTGCCTCGGCGAGGACATCGGCGCGGCCGAGGGCGTGTTCAAGACGACGGTCGGGCTGTTCAAGGAGTTCGGGCCGCGCGCGGGTCTGGGACACGCCCGATCTCCGAGCAGGCGATCGTGGGCGCGGCGCATGGGCGCGGCGATGACCGGGCATGCGCCCGGTCGCCGAGATCATGTTCTCCGACTTCCTGGCCTGCTGCTGGGACTACCTGGCCAACGAGATCCCGAAGGTGCGGTACATGACCGGCGGCCAGGTGACGGTGCCGCTCGTGGTGCGCACCGCCAACGGCGGCGGCCTCGGGTTCGGCGCGCAGCACTCGCAGGCGGTGGAGAACTGGGCGTTCACCGTACCCGGCCTGAAGATCGCCGCGCCGTCCACGCCGGCCGACGTGGTCGGGCCTGATGGCGTCCGCGATCCGCAGCGACGACCCGGTGGTCTTCTTCGAGCACAAGGGCCTGTTCGCGAGCAAGGGTCCGAGCCGGCGCCGGACGGCCACGTCGTCCCGCTCGGCGAGGCGGCCAGTCGCCCGGCCCGGTCGCGACGTCACCCTGGTGGCGCTCGCGTCGACGGTACCGGTGGCGCTGGCCGCGGCCGAGCAGCCTGGCCGGCGACGGCGTGTCGGTCGAGGTCGTCGACCTGCGCTGCCTGGTGCCGCTGGACATGCAGACGGTGCTCGCCTCGGTCGGCCCGCACCTCGCGGCTGCTCATCGTCGAGGAGAACCCGTACCAGGGCGGCTGGGGCGGCACGGTCGCCTCCATCGTCGCCGACGAGGGCTTCGAGTCGCTCGACGCGCCGATCCGCCGGGTCGCGGCCGCCTGCGTGCCGCTGCCATTCGCCGACGCGCTCGAAGACGAGGTCATCCCCACCGTCGACAAGGTCGTCGAGGCGGTTCGCCAGCTCGCCGCCTACTGAACCGCACGCCTGACCGCATCCGCTCGACAGACCCTAGGAGGTCGGCAATGAGCGACGAAACTCCTCATCCGCGGCGGCACCGTGCTGACCGTGGACCCCGCGATCGGCGACCTGCCGCGCGGCGACGTGCTGATCGAAGACGACAAGATCGTCGCCGTCGAGCCCGAGATCAGCGCCGACGCCGAGGTCATCGACGCCGCCGGATTCATCGTCATCCCCGGCTTCGTCGACACCCACCGGCACACCTGGGAGGCGGCGATCCGCGGCGTGCGCGCCCAACGCCACCCTGGACGACTACTTCGTCGAGATCCTCGACACCTTCGCGCCGCTCTACCGCCCCGAGGACGTCTACGCGACCAACCTCGCCGGCGCGCTGGAGTGCCTCAACGCCGGCATCACGACCCTGGTCGACTGGTCGCACATCAACAACACGCCCGAGCACCCGGACGCCGCGATCCGCGCGCTCCAGGAGGCCGGGATCCGGGCCCAGTACGCGTACGGCAGCGCCAACACTGTCGCTGGCCGACTACTGGTTCGAGAGCAAGATCGCGATCCCGGGCGACGACGTGCGCCGGGTCCGCGACACGTACTTCTCCTCCGACGACGGCCTGCTCACGATGGCGCTGGCCACCCGGGGCACCGGCTTCTGCAAGGACGAGGTGGTCACGGCGGAGTGGACGCTCGCCCGCGAGCTCGGCATCCCGATCACCGTGCACGTCGCGATGGGCCGGCTGGCCGGCCGCTTCGGCATGGTCAAGCAGCTCAACGAGCTCGGCCTGCTCGGCCCGGACACCACCTACGTCCACTGCTGCTACTTCAGCGACGAGGAGTGGCAGCTGGTCGCCGACACCGGCGGCACGATCTCGATCGCGCCGCAGGTCGAGACCGCAGATGGGCCACGGCTGGCCGCCGGTGCGTCAAGGCGATGCGGGTACGGGCTGCGGCCCGAGCCTGTCGATCGACGTGGTGACCACGGTGCCCGGCGACATGTTCACCCAGATGCGGGCCGCGTTCGGCGCCGACCGGGCCCGCGTCAACGCGGTCGTTCTGGCAGCCGAACGAGCCGGTCCCGAGGACCTGCTGACCGCGCGCGCAGATGCTGGAGATCGGCCACCGTCAACGGCGCGCACGTCGCCGGGCTGGAGGACCGCACCGGCTCGCTGACCCCGGGCAAGCAGGCCGACGTCGTCGTCCTCGACGCGCACAGCGCTCAACGTGGCGCCGGTGATCGACCCGGTCGCCGCGGTGACCCTGTGCGCCGATGTCTCCAACGTCGACACGGTCATCGTCGACGGCGTGGTCCGCAAGCGCGACGGCAAGCTGGTCGCCGACGTGGCGCCGCGCCCGGGACCTGGTCGAGGCAGTCCCGCGACCACCTGCTGCGGGCGAGGCCGCGCGCGCCGGCAGAGACCCGCATGACCGCGCGGCACGCTCGTCGCTCGGGCCGGCGACCGAGGCCGCGGTCCCGACGGCCGGGCCCCGGCGCCGGGTTCACCCGGGTGGGCGGTGGTCGGCGAGGCACGCCGGCCGCCGTGCACACCGGGTTCGGGCTGTGCGCCCTCGACCCCGGCGGCACCGTTGCCGCCGCACGTGCACTCGTTCGAGGAGTGCGTTCTACGTCCTCGACGGGCCGCTGGTCCTGCGGACCACGGAGGGGTCGGCGCTGCTGCGTGCCGGGCGACTACGGGCTGCTGCCGGTCGGGTGGCACACGGCTGGCGCAACCGGTGACGGCACCGGCGCGCTGGGCCGACATGCTCGCGCCGCAGCCCCGGGCCCGGTACGGCGACGACACCTACGCCGTGCGCCGTTCCCGACCGGTGACGCCACGCCGGTACCGGTCGACGTGCGCGACCCGCGCAACCGGCCCTTCGGGCACATCGACGCCGTCCAACATGGACGCCGGCAAGCAGACCCAGGACCTGCTCGCGGTGTCGGCGAGCATGCGCACGGCGCTGCTCGTCTACAGCGGCATCACCGTCAAGATGATGGTCGACTCCGACCTCGGCGCCGAGCTGACCGACGATGTTCATGGTGCAGTACGCGCCCGACGGCGTCGCCGGGCCGCACGACCACCCGTTCGAGGAGACGTACCTGCTTCCTGGAGGGCGAGGCCGAGGCGACCTTCGACGGCTCGGCGTACCGGCTGGGGCCCGGGCGACGTGGCGTTCGCCGGGGTCGGCTGCGTGCACGGCTTCCGCAACGTCGGCGGCGGGCCGCTGCGCTGGCTGGAGACCCAGGCGCCGCAGCCGCCCGGCCGCCACTCGTACCGGTTCGCCCGCGACTGGGACTACCTGAGCGACACGGGGATGATCTGATGCCTGACACCGCGACGTGCTGCTCGTGGTCGGCGGGACCGCCGGGCTCGGCCTGGAGGTCGCCCGCCACTACGCCGACGGGCGGCCGACGACGTGGTCTGACCGGACGCGACGCCGGCCGCGCCGCCGCGGTGGCCGCCGAGCTCGGCGGCGGCGTCCGCGGCGCCGGCGCTCGACCTGGCCCGGCCGGACGACCATCGCCGCCGCGCTGGCCGACGTCGGGCCGGTCGACCACCTGGTGCTCGTCGGCGATCGACCGCGACGAGAACACCGTCCGTCGACTACGACATCAGGCCGGCGACTGCAGCTGGTCACGCTGAAGCTCGTCGGCTACACCGAAGTGGTGCACAGCGCTGCTGCCGCGGCTGGCGCCGGACGCCGTCGATCGTGATGTTCGGCGGCCTGGCCAAGGACCGCCCGTACCCCGGCTCGACGACGGTCTCCACGGTCAACGGCGGCGTCACCGGCTGGTCAACGCTAGCGACGGAGTTGGCGCCGGTCCGGGTCAACGCCATCCACCCGGGCATCGTCGGCGACAGCCCGTACTGGTCGGGCAAGCCGGCGGCGGTGCTGGAGGGGGTGCGCAGCCGGACGCCGACCGGCCGCCTCGTCACGATGGCCGACATCGTCGACGCGGTGGTGTTCCTGCTGGAGAACCCGTCGGTCAACGCGGCGAACCTGCCGGTCGACGGCGGACTGCTGCTGACGATGACCGCGATACGCGCGTGGTGGGTACCGGCCGGATGGGCGCCGCGATGGCCGACCCGGCTGCGGCGGGCCGGGCGTGCGGTGGTGGCCTACAACCGGACCCGGTCCCGCGCCGAGTGTCGGTGGCCGACGCGACGTCGTCGACAGTCCCCGGGAGGCGGCGGCGAGCGCGGACGTCGTGCTCGTCTCGCTCGCCGACGACGCGGCGCGTTCGGCCGCGTACCGGGCCCGGACGGCCTGGTCGCCGGCTTCGCCCGCGGCGCGGTCGTCGTGGAGACGAGCACGGTCGACCCGGACACGGTCCGCGCGCTGGCGCCCCGGTCGTCGAGCGGCCGGCGCGACGCTGCTCGACGCGCCGGTGTCGGGCAGCGTGCCGGTCGTCGAGCGCGGCGAGCTGACCGTTCATGGTCGGTGGCGACGCCGGTGCGCTGGACCGGGCACGCCCGGTGCTCGACGTCCTGTGCCGCGCGGGTCTTCCACCTGGGCGGCCGGGGCAGCGGCGCGACCATGAAGCTCGTCGTCAACTCGGTCGTCCACGCGCTCAACCAGGCGCTGTCCGAGGCGCTGGTGCTGGCCGAGAGGGCCGGGCTGGCCCGGGAGACGGCCTACGACGTGTTCGCGACGAGCGCGGTCGCGGCGCCGTTCGTGCAGTACAAGCGGTCCGCGTTCGAGCACCCGGAGGACACCCCGGTCGCCTTCAGGCTCGACCTGCGTCGCCAAGGACTGCGCGCTGATCGCCGGACCTCGCCGACCGGGCCGGCGCCCGCATGGACCAGTTGACCGCGACCCGGGAGGTGATCAACGAGGCGCTGAAAGCCGGGTACGGCGACCGCGACCTGAGCGCGCTGGCGGTGTACCTGCGCGGCGCATGATCGGCATGCGTGATCGGCACAACTTCCCGGAAGTTGTGGCCTTGGACCCCCGCTGAGGCCACAACTTCCCGGAAGTTGTGCCGCCCCCGCGGCGATCAGCCGATCAACGGGAGTCGCGGGTCGGGGTGGTCGGCCCGGCCGGACGCCGCCCGGATCCACGCCACGTCGTCGGCGAGGTCCGCCGGGCGGCCGGGTACCGTCCGCCGGGCGAGCAGGTCGTCCAGGATCCCGGCCGTGGCCGCGATGCCGGCGGGCGTCGCGATGCCGGCGGGCGTCGCGATGCCGGGCCGGCCCAGGGCGTCGGTCAGGTCCATGCCGTGTACCACCGCCTCGACCACGCGGCTCGCCACGAACTCGTCCAGCCGCATGAGCGCGTAGTACCCGGAACCGACCGTCTCCGGCGGGGTCGCCCGCGACTCCTCGACGGTTCGGGTGAACGTCTCGCGCAGTACCTCCGGCATCTGTTCCGGTGCCTTGCCCTCGACCATCGTGTACGCGTAGTCGTACACGGTCGGCGCGTGCTCGGCGCGCGAGAAGATGAAGAAGCTGACCCGGTCGCGGCCGACCTGCCCGGCCTGCGCGCTGGAAATCAGCATCCGGGTGAGCCCGATCGAGATGTCGAGGTGGCCGGCCAGCTCGAACACCGTCCAGTGTGGAAGCTTCTCGTCGAGCGGTCGCAGCAGCGTCGGTCGCTGCCAGTCATCCGGAGCCAGGCCGCGGAACACCTGCTCCACCCCGCGTAACTCGGCTTCCAGCGTGGCGATCGTCGCCTCATGGGTACCCATGGCGTCATCGGACTCCCGGCTTGTGGCGCCGGTCAACGGCCGATCCGGCACCCTTCCCGCGGGTACGTGGACACCACGGCGTCAACCAAAGTTGACGACCCTGCCGGCGTCAACTAAGGTTGACAGCATGACCACTCTGATCGCCACCCCGGACGTTCCCCCGCTCCCCGAGCGGACCGGACGGTCAGCCACCCGGGCACTGCTCGCCTGCGGCGCGGTCGCCGGTCCGCTGTTCGTCGCCGCGCTCCTCCTGGAAGGCGCCCTCCGCCCGCACTACAGCGCGCTGCGCCACCCGGGCAGTTCGCTCGCACTGGGCGACCTCGGCTGGATCCAGGACGTCAACTTCCTCGTCGCGGGCCTGCTGACGCTCGCGTACGCGGTCGGCCTGCGCCGGGCGCTGCGACCCGGCCGCGCCGCCGTCTGGGGACCGATCCTCGTCGGCTGGTGGGCGGTCGGGCTGCTCGGCGCCGGCCTCTTCGTGACCGACCCGGTGGGCGGGTACCCGCCCGGCACGCCCGACCACCTCACACATCCCACCGTGCACGGCGCGCTGCACGACCTCTTCTCGGTGCCCGCATTCCTGGCGCTGTTCGCGGCGTTCTTCGTGCTCGCGCGGCGGTTCGTCGGCGAAGGCCGGCGCGGCTGGGCGACCTACTCGGCCGTCAGCGGCGTGCTGTTCATCGTCGCGTTCGTCCTGTCCGGCCTGGCCTTCCAGCAGGTCGCCGGCCTGGTCGACGACGGCGGCCTGGCCCAGCGCGTGGCGGTGGTGGTCGGCTGGACCTGGCTGACCCTGCTATCCCTGCACCTGTCCCACCCTCGTCGATCTAGGACGAATGATGGGACGAACCAGGCGTAACGGCCACCATTCTTCCTAGATCGACGAGAGTCACCGAGGCCGTCAGCCGCCGTGGCCGCCGTGGAAGGGTGTGCTGACCCCGGCGTACCCGAGGTGCAGTGCCATGCCCTGGGCCGCGTGGCCGAGGTTGTGGCAGTGGTTCATCCACATCCCGGGGTTGTCGGCCCGGAACGCCACCTGCCACACCTCGCCGGGGCGCACGTCGAACGTGTCCATCCAGAGTGGACTGCCGGTCACCGGGTGGCCGTTCCGGGACAGCACCAGGACCCGGTGCCCGTGCAGGTGCCAGGGATGGGTGTCGCCGCTGCGGTTGACGACGGTCATCCGGACCAGATCGCCCTGCCGGACCAGCTCGGTGGGGACCGACGGGTACGCGCGGCCGTTGACCGTGAACGCGTACTCGGGCTTGGCCCCGGACAGCGCGAGACCCCGGTCGAGTACCAGCGTGAACTGCCGGTCGACGTGACTGTGCGCGTCGAACGGGGTGGCGGCGGGGACGCCGTACCGGGTCAGGTCCAGCTCCGGCCACCCGGCCGTACTGTCGATCCCGGTCGGCGCGGCCGTCCCGGGCGGATGCAGCCGCAGGCCGGTGCCGGGCTTGTCCGCCGCGAGCAGGGTCACCGGGCCGGCGGGCATGGTGAACGCCAGGTCGTACCGGCCGCCGGCGGCCAGCCGCAGCCCGACCCGGGTCAGCTCGCCGGGCTGGTTCAGGTCGGTCCCGTCGACCGCGACGAGCCGGTAGCCGGTGCCCGCGACCGTGAACAGCACCGGCGTGCTGTCGGTGTCGATCAGGCGCAGCCGGACCGGAGTGCCGGCCGGGACCGCCCGGTCGATCGGCCGGTCCTGATCGCCGAACGAGACGGTACCCGCGAAGGTGTGCACGGGCAGCGTCAGGTCGACCCCGGGAGCCGGCCCGGACCGCGGGTTGACCACAAGCGCCCCGTACAGGCCCAGCTTCACGCCTTGGTCGGAGACCTCGTGGGTGTGGTACCAGTACGTGCCCACCTGGTCGGCCAGGAACCGGTACGTGTACTCCTGCCCGGGTTTCACCGCGTCCTGCGTGAGCCCCGGCGCGCCGTCGTCTCCGGCCGGCACGTCGTACCCGTGCCAGTGCAGGGTGACGCCGGCCCCGATGTCGACGTTGCGCAGGGTGACCTCGATCAGGTCGCCTTGCGTGGCCGTGATGGGTGGCCCGGGCACCTGGCCGTTGAACGTCCACGCCGCGACCCGCCGCCCGGAGGCCAGCGTCACCGTCCCGGTCCGCGCGGTCAGCGTGTACCGGCGGATCGTGCCTCCCGGCGCCGGCGCTGTCGGTCCGCGCAGCCCGGTCACCGCTCGGACCGGCGCCGCCGCGTGCGCCGCTCCCCCACCCGGATCGACGTCGCTGCCCGGCAGGACCGCCAGCCACACCCCGAGCAGGCCGGTGGCGAGGATCGCGACGATGCCGGCGCGGGTGACCGGCGCCGAGCCGCCCGAGTCCCCCGAGCCGCCCGCGCCCCCCGAGCCGGCCGAGCCGCCGACGCGCCGGGTCACCAGCGCGGCCACCCCGACCAGCGCGGCCGCGATCAGGCCGATGCTCCAGGTCGCCGGGTACCCGAACAGCAGCGTCACCACCGGCCCGACGATCGCCGCGTACCCGGCGGTGAACAGCGGAGCAGCGACCCGGTCGGGATCGGCGGGAACTCCGGACCTCACCGCCGTCACCAGGCGTGGCCCGGCGAGGACCGCCGCGACCACCCCCGCGACCACGAGCAGCGGCCCGGCGACGGTGACCCTGTCCTGTACGAACCACCAGCCGGCACCGGCCAGCACAAGGATCGACACCACCCGGCCGAGCGAGGCGACCAGCGCCCCGGCGAACAGGCCCAGCGCCAACCGGGGACGGCGCGCCACCGCGGCCACCCCGGCACCGAGCCAGGCGGCCGCGGTGACCACCGCGACGAGCAGATCGATAGCGAGCAGTCCCGACGTCGTCATGACGCCGGGGCGGTTGGCGTTGCCTGTGTTGCCGCCCCCGGCGCCCCGGTGACGGTCGGCCCGGTGACGGTCGGCCCGGTGACGGTCGCCCCGGTGACGGTCGCCCCGGTGACGGTCGGCCCGCCAGGCGTCGCGGCCAGCGTCCGCGCCCGGCGGAACAGCACACCGGCGACGCCCATGATGGCCAGCCCGTTGATCGCGTGCAGGCCGAGGACGGCCACCCCGGCCGCGGTGGTGGTGTCCGAGCTGCCGCTCACCGCGTCGCCGAGCACGATGATCAGTACCTGGACGACGATCAGGCCGAGCGGCAGGATGCTGAGCCCGATCAGCCGGCCGGGCGCCCGGGCAAGCGCGGCAACGATGGTGGCGAGCAGCGACAGCAACGGGATGACGAGCATGCCCGTCACGCTGTGTAGCATGAATGACTTGTCCGTCTGCGGCTTGGTGAACGCGCCGACGGCGGCGAAGTAGAACTGGACGAGCACGGCGAGCAGCAACAGACCGGTCAGCGCCGTGTAGACCCTGCGCACGGTGTACCCCCTTGATGTTGGCTAGTGCCGATGGTGTCCGGTGGACGGGGGGAAGTCGTCCTCCGGGCGACGGCACATGGCCTACGGTCGGCTGCGTACACCGGGTACTCCGCGCGCCGTAGCTCGGGACGCCGACAGCACGGCGGGCGTACTCGCTGGGGAGTACGCCCGCCGTTTCGGGGGGTGCGAGGTCGGGGTGCCGGCTCAGCTCCGCCAGCTGTAGCACCGGGCGTCGGGGATGCTGAGGTCGACGACGGCCGGCGTGGTCGGGTCGAACCACTCCGCCGGAAAGCCCTTGCTGTCCAGGTTGTAGTCCGACGCCATGTTCAGGCAGGCGTAGATGGCGTCTGGACCGCGGCACCGCCCACCACCAGGACGGCGCCTCCTCCGCCCAGGAGGGAAAGCAGGAGCCCGACGCGGAGCAGGATGATGGCGACCTTCGCTCCGGACGTCCGGCGCTTCGGTGCTGGCTGTAGTGCTGGCTGTAGTGCCGGCTGCGGGTCGGGGCAGGGGTGCCGGAGAGATCGGGTTGCCCAGCGGGGTCTCATCGAACTGCTGTGTACTCATGACTCGCCCCGATCGACGGTAGACCCTCAGCGTGGCCGAGCGCCCCACCGTGGAGCCACCGACCCGGCTGCGGTCTGCCCCGGGTGGCCCGACACCGTGCCCGGCCGGCTGCCCCCGCGTGCGAGAGTGGACCGTGTCGCTCGATCGCCTGACGTTCAGCACGCCGCAACAGCGGATCGGCCTGGGCCTGGCCGCCCTCGGACGCCCCGGCTACATCAACCTCGGGCACGCCGCCGACCTGCCCGCCGAGCCTACCGTGCCGGCCCTGCGGGACCGTGCCGGCCAGGTGCTCGACGAGGCGTACGCGCACGGGGTCCGGTACGTCGACGCGGCCCGCTCGTACGGTCGGGCCGAGGAGTTCCTCGCCGACTGGCTGCGTGGGGGCGAAGCCACCGGGCTCGTGATCGGCAGCAAGTGGGGTTACACCTACACCGCCGGCTGGCGGGTCGACGCCGAGGTACACGAGACCAAGGACCACAGCGTCGCCACGTTCGACCGGCAGCTCGCGGAGACCCGAGCGCTGCTGGGCGACCGGCTCGACCTGTACCAGATCCACTCGGTCACCTCGGACAGCCCGGCGCTCGCCGACGCCGACCTGCACCGCCGGCTCGCGGCGCTGGCCCGGCAGGGCGTGACGATCGGCCTGTCGGTCAGCGGGCCCGAGCAGGGCGCCGCGATCCGGGCCGCGCTACGGATACGGGTCGCCGGCCGGCCGCTGTTCCACAGTGTCCAGGCGACGTGGAACTTGCTGGAGCCCTCGGCCGGCCCCGCGCTCGCCGAGGCGCACGACGCCGGATGCGCCGTGATCGTGAAGGAGGCCCTGGCCAACGGCCGGCTGGTGAGCCGCGACGAAACGCTGGCCCGGGTAAGCGCCGAGACCGGTGCCGCGCCGGACGCGGTCGCCCTCGCGGCGGTCCTGCACCAGCCGTGGGCGACCGTGGTGCTGTCCGGCGCGAGTACCACCGGGCAGCTCGACGCCAACCTCGACGCGGCCACCCTAACCCTCGACCCGGGCCAGCTGTCCCGGCTCGCTACCCTCGCCGAGCCCGCGACCGTCTACTGGCGACACCGGGCGGGCCTGCCGTGGAACTGAGTGGTCGCGGGCCGCACGCCCGGTCAGGACAGGACGGCCGGAACAGGCGTACCGTCGACTGAGGTCACCCGGATCTCACCAGCGGTCATCCGGCAACACTCGCACAGCCAAGGGCTCGATGACATGGGACGAATCCAGCGCCTGCTGTTTGCCGCCGCCATCCTCGCGGTGTCGGCGGTCTTCGGGTACCCGCTGCTGCGCGGGCACGCGACCCCTCCCAAGCCCGGGCCGACAACACCGAGCCCGCAGAAGGTCACGCTGATCATGGGGATGCCGAGCACGATCGGCCCGATCGTCACCGACGACGACATGTTCACGCTGTACCGGTCGGACCGGGACACCGCGAACCCGCCGACGTCCCGGTGCACCGGCGAGTGCACCTCCACCTGGCAACCCGTCCTGGTCGGCGACAAGATCATCTTCGATGGCGGCGACCAGTCGCTCGTCGGTACCCTCGTCCGCCCCGACGGCACGAAACAGCTCACGCTGATGGGCTGGCCGCTGTACCGGTACACGGGTGACCGGTTCGAGGGCGAGGCCAACGGCGAGGGTGTCGACGGCGTCTGGGCCGCGATCACCCCGAACGGCAACAAGGCCTAGGCGACGAGATTAGGCCACGAACGTGTCGTAGAGCAGGTACACGTTCAGCGCGATGATCAGCGAGGCGATGCCGGCCGTCGCCAGCGTGGTGATCCGTCTGTTGACGAACGAGCCCATCACGTCTGTCCGGCGGGTCAGCAGCACCAGCGGTACCAGCGCGAACGGGATCCCGAACGACAGCACCACCTGGGAGATCACCAGGCTGTCCGTGGTCGGCAGGCCGAGCCCGAGCACCAGCAACGCGGGGAGCATGGTGAGCCCGCGGCGCAGGAACAGCGGGATGCGGCGGCGGATGAAGCCCTGCATGACGACCTGACCGGCGTACGTGCCGACGCTCGACGACGACAGCCCGGACGCGAGCAGCGCGACCGCGAACGCGAGCGCCGCCCCGCCGCCGACCAGGTGCCCGAGCCCGGCGTGCGCGGCCTCGATCGAGTCGACGTCGGACCGGCCGGTCCGGTTGAACAGCGACGCGGCGATGAACAGCATCGACAGGTTGATCAGGCCGGCGGCACCGAGGCCGACGAGCACGTCGAGGCGCTGGAAGCGCAGCAGCTCGCGGCGCTCGCCGTCGTCGCGGCACTGTACCCGCGACTTGGTCAGCGCCGAGTGCAGGTACACGACATGTGGCATGACCGTGGCCCCGATGATGCCGGCGGCCAGGAGCAGGCTCTCGGTGCCCGCGAAGCCCGGCACCAGCCCGCTCGCGACACCGGCCGGGTCGGCCCCGACCGCGATCAGGTCGTACCCGAAGCCGAGGAACACGATGCCGAGCAGCCCGACGATGGCCAGCTCGAACCGGCGGTAGCCGCGCTGTTCCAGGGACAGGATCGCGAACGCCACCACGGCAGTGATCAGCCCGGCCGGGAACAGCGGCACGTGGAACAGCAGGTTCAGGCCGACCGCCGCGCCGACGAACTCGGCCAGGTCGGTGGCCATCGCGATCAGCTCGGCCTGTACCCACAGCCCCCACGACACCGGGCGGGGCAGGTGTTCGCGGCACAGCTCGGGCAGGTCTTGCCCGGTCGCCACGCCGGTCTTCGCGGACAGGTACTGCACGAGCATGGCCATCAGGTTGGCGACCACGATGACCCAGACCAGCGTGTACCCGAACTTCGCGCCGGCCGAGAAGTTGGTGGCGAAGTTGCCGGGGTCGATGTACGCGACCGCGGCCACGAACGCCGGGCCGAGCAGCGCCACCACCCCGCGCAGCCGCCCGCGCGAGCGGAGCAGTTCGAACGCGCTCAGTTCAGCCGGGTCCGGGGACCCCGCGACGTGCACGGGGTCCCCGGCCAGCTCCGCGGCTAACTCAGCCATGCTCAGCCCACCGACGGGCCGAGGCCGAGCGACTGGGGGGTACTCGCGTCCGGCGATGGTTGGTGCAGCCCCTCGTCCAGGGGGCCGAACTCGGTCATCAGTGCCGGGCTGCCGCCCCATGGCGTCTGTTCCTCGGCGACCAGGGTGTTCGTGGTGAGCAGCAGACCGGCCACCGACGCGCCGTTCTGCAACGCCGACCGGGCCACCCGGAGCGGGTCGACGATGCCCATCTCGATCATGTTCCCGTACGCGCCGCGCAGGGCGTCGAACCCTTCGTCGGTGCCCATCTGCGTCATCTTGGACACCACCTCGTGCCCGGAGTGCCCGGCGTTGGCGGCGATCAGGTACGCCGGCTCGGTGAGCGCCCGGCGGACGATCCCGACGCCGATCGCGTAGTCGTCCTCGGCCTTCAGGGTGTCGAGCGCCCCCTCGGCGTGCAGCAGCGCGGCGCCGCCACCGGCCACGACACCCTCGGCCATGGCCGCCCGGGTCGCCGACAGCGCGTCCTCGACCCGGTGCTGCAACTCCTTCAGCTCCGCGTTGGTCGGGGCGCCGACCCGGATCACGGCAACCTTGCCGGAGAGCGCGCCGATCCGCTCGGTCAGCACGTCCTCGTCGATGCCGAACGTGGCCCGGCCCAGCTCCGCGCGCAGCTGGGTGAGCCGGAACTCGACGTTCTCCGGCGAGCCACCGCCGCCGATGATCGCGGTACGGTCGGCGGTCACGCGTACCTGGGCGGCCCGGCCGAGCTGCTCGACGGTCATCGTCTCCAGCGTGAACCCGGAGTGCCGGCTGTACACCGCACCACCGGTGATCGCCGCGATGTCCTCCAGCTTGTGCAGGCGGCGGTCGCCGAAGCCGGGCGCCTTCACCGCGACGCACTGGAAGATCCGGTTGACGTGGTTGTGTACCAGCATGCTCAGCGCGGTACCCTCGACCGTCTCGGCGACGATGACCAGCGGTCGTGGCGCCCGCATCACCTTGTCCAGCAACGGCATCAGCTGTTGGACCTTGGTGATCTTCTCGCTGCACAGCAGGATGTACGGGTCGTCGACGATCGCCTCCAGGCTGGCCGGGTTGGTCACCATGTACGGCGAGACGTAGCCGTTGTCGAACTCGAAGCCCTCGACGAAGTCGACGCTCATACCGTTCACAGTGGACTCCTCCACCGTGACGATGCCGCCGTCGCCGACGGTGTGCAGCGCCTTCGCGATCACCGCGCCGACCATCTCGTCGTCGTTGGCCGAGATCGCGGCCACCCGGGCGAAGTCGGCCTCGGTCTCCACCGGGTGCGCGACGCTCTGCAGGTACTCGACCAGCCGCCCGACGGCCAGGTCGATGCCGCGCTTCACCAGTACCGGATTCGCGCCCTTGCCGATCGCGTTCATGCCCTCGCGGATGATCGCCTGCGCGATCACCGTCGCCGTGGTCGTACCGTCGCCGACGATGTCGTTGGTCTTGATCGCGGCTTCCTTGACCAGTTGCGCGCCCATGTTCTCGAACTGGTCCTTCAGGTGTATCTCGCGGGCGATGGTCACGCCGTCGTTGGTGACCACCGGCGAACCGGTGATCTTCTCCAGAATGACGTTGCGCCCCTTCGGTCCGAGCGTGGACTTCACCGCTTCGGCCAACTGGTCGACCCCAGCCAACAACAGGTTGCGGGCTTCCTCGTTGAAACGCAGTTCCTTGGCCATCGATCCTCCAGGCGTCAGGCGAACTGTTGGCGCTCGCTCCGCTCGCGCGGGCTTCGCGCCCTTGATGCGGCCTGCACGGCACCGCTCCGCTCGTTCCTCGCTCCACGGCGCCGTTTCGGCCGCGGCGCGAAGCCGGAAGTTGTGCCGTCAGGGGACGAGGATGGCGCGTCCGCGGACCCGACCGGCGTCGAGATCCGCGACCGCCTCGGTGGCCGCGTCGAGTGGGTACGTCTTGGTGTGCAGGGTGACCTTGCCGGCCTGGGCCAGCACCATCAGCTCGGCGAGGTCGTTGTAGGTGCCGACGATGTTCCCGACGATGTTGCGCTCGGTGGAGATGATGTCGAGCGTCGGGATGTGTACCGTGCCGCCATAGCCGATGACGAAGTACGAGCCGGCCGGCCTGGTCATCGCGAACCCGTCCTGCTCGGCGCCCTGCTCGGCGACGAAGTCGAGCACGACCTCGGCACCGGCGCCGCCGGTCAGGTCCTTGACGGCGTCGACCTGGCGGCCGTCGGCGACCACGGTGTGGTCGGCGCCGAGCTGCTCGGCGAGCTTGAGCGCGTCCGGGTTGCGGTCCACCACGATGATCTTCGCCGCGGTCAGCGCGGCCAGGCACTGGATGCCGATGTGGCCCAGCCCGCCGGCGCCGATCAGGACGGCGGTCGTCCCCGGGTACAGCAGCGGGATCGCCTTGCGGACGGCGTGGTACGCGGTGATGCCGGCGTCGGCGAGCGCGGCCACGTCCTTGGGCTGGGTCGTGGGGTCCAGCTTGACGCAGGCGCGCGCCGACGTGAGCAGGTACTCGGCCATCCCGCCGTCGTGCGAGAGCCCGGGGAAGCTGCTGTTCTCGCAGTGCATGTCGTTGCCGGCCCGGCAGGCGTGGCACAGCCCGCAGGTCGGTGTCGGGTGCAGGATCACGGTGTCGCCGACCGCGACGTTGGTGACCCCGGCGCCGACCTCGTGTATCCAGCCGGCGTTCTCGTGGCCGAGCGTGTACGGCAGCTTGGGGTTCATCGCCTCGGCCCACTGGCCCTCGATGATGTGCAGGTCGGTGCGGCATACCCCGGCCCCGCCGATCTTGACGACCACGTCGAGCGGACCCTGGACGGTCGGCTCCGGCACCTCGTCGACCACGGGCTGCTGGTGATACCCGTGGATCCGGACCGCCTTCATGTTTGCCCCTCCCCTACTCCTTCGGTGTGGTACCGGACCCGCAGCATGCCGCGGCAGATGCCGGCGTTGGCCTCGATGCCGACCCGGGTGGTACGGGCCCGGCGCAGGTGCAACGGGAGCCCGTCGACCCCCACGGGCGCGCCGGTCACCGGATCGACCAGCAGCGGCGCGTCGTCCCCCGCCGGCAGGCCCAGCTCGGCCCGGCGCTGCCGCAGCCGGTCCAGCTCCGGCGAGCCGGGTACCTCGCCGAGCGCCAGGCCGGCCATCTCCTCCGGCGGCGTACCGGCGGCGAGCAGCGGCCGGCAGACCAGGTCGGTGCCGGCCATGACCGCCTTGCGCAGGAAGTCCGCGCGCAGGTCGGCCAGTTCGGCGACCGCCTCGCCGTCGAACGAGCGCACGAACCCGGCCTGGGCCGCCACACCGGTGTTGATCGTGTCGGACGCGAAGTGGTCGTCCAGCACGATCTCGGCGCGGCGGACCCCGGGCACCGCCGACACCGCGTCATAGGCGTCGGCGACCATGAGGAAGGCGAAGTTGGGCGCGCAGAAATACGTCGGCAGCCGGAGCCGTACCTGCGCGTCGCCGGCCGCCGAGACGACGCACGACGCGACGAAACCGAGTGCGGTGATCGGCTCGTCCAGCTCCGGATCCCGGACCGTATCCAGCGCGCGCAACACCGCCGCCGATCGCGGAGTAGCCCGGGTAGCCCGGACTACTCCCTGATCGGCGCGATCCCGGATCCGGCCATCGACAGTCATGCCGAGGGGGATTCGGCGGTGACGGCGACCGCGTCGTCGCGCGTGGCCGGGGTACCCTGCCCGGCTCCCAGCTGGAACTCGGCCGGGACCTCGATGTCGTACAGTTTCGCGGCGTTGAGGCCGAGCATCTTCTTCTTGCTCGCGGCGTTGACCCGCGGGTAGTCGTCGAACTCCGCGCCCGGCGGGTAATCCCAGTCGACGAAGCCCTCGACCTGCCACTTGGGCTCCCAGATGGCATAGTCGCTGCCGAAGGTCATCTTGTCCTCGCCGACCCAGAACAGCAGCTCGCCCATGCACCGGGCGAAGAACCGCGGCCGTGCGTGCATGAGGGCGCCGACCACCACGGACAGGCCGGCGTACACGTTCGGCTCCTGCGTCGCCAGGTAGCAGAAGTCGTCGATGCGCGGGATGCCGGAGTGCTCGACGATGAAGTTCAGCGCTGGGAAGTCGGTCGCCGCGTGATCGATGTCCGTCATGTCGAACGCGTCCTTGTCCAGCGGCCAGATCGTCGGTCCCTTGTGGGCGTGGATGTTCTTGATGCCCAGCTCCTGGCACGCCTCCAGGTACTTGTAGGCCTCCGGGTCGGAGAGCTTCCAGCCACGGGAGCCCTGTCGCCACTCGGCGGTGTAGAGCTTCACGCCCTTGCAGCCCCAGCGTTCGACGTTGTGCCGCAACCGCTTCAGTCCGTCCTCACCCTCACGGGGGTCGAAGTTCGTGTTGAGGATAAACTTCCCCGGGTACTTCTCGAACAGGATCGCGTCCCGCTCGGTGGTGTTGAAGCCCTCCTTGTACCACTCCAGCAGGTTCGTCGGCTGGAAGATCGCCACATCCACGTGACCCGCGTCGAAGACATCGCGCATCAGGTCTTCTTCGGAGTACTTCTGGTACTTCTCGAGCGGCCAGCGGGTGTCCTCGGGTCCCAGGCCGTGATAGCCGTAGAAGCACTCGATCCAGCCCTTCGCGTACTGTTCCGCGCCCGGTACCCAGTTGTCCGGAGCCGCGTTCCAGTAGTGCATGTGGCTGTCGACCACGAAGTACTTTTCGCCGTCCTTCTCGTACACGCTGCTACCTCGATCCGGCTTTGAGGTCGAAGCCGAGGTACTCGGCCGCGTCCTCCGGGTTGGCGAACATGATCGTGCGGTCGTCCTCATGGATCATGCGGCCGTAGTGGGTGGACATGTTCTCCTCGAACTCCGCGGCGTCGAAGTAGCCGGACTCCTCGCCGAGCGCCTCGGAGATCTCGTCGTAGATCACGTCCATCCGGTTCACCGCGTCGACCCGGATCATCGACGGCAACGGCGTCACCCGTACGTTCGGCTTGGTGCTCATGACGTCGGCCACGACGACGCCGACCTGGTTGTTCATCAGCGTGAAGCCGCACATGTTGGACGCCGTGTTGTTGGCCTTGAACGGGCTTTCCGCCACTTTGAACGTGGTCATTGAGCCAACTCCTTCGGAGTGTCCAGATCCAGCTCGGCCAGGATTCCGCTGAACCTGCTCTTCGAGCGGTCCAGGCCGTCCTCGAACCGCGGCGGCTTGAAGTCCGGCTGGGACCAGAGCGGCTGCAACGTGCGGGCCGCGGCGATCGCGCGGGGCACCCAGTCGGCGAGCCAGCCCTGCAGGATCGTCTTGTTGTGGGTGGCGAACTCGCGGTCGTTGGTGAGCAGCGTGAACATCGCCCTCGTGTACCGCAGGTCGCGCTGGGCGTAGTCGTACTCTTCGGCGCCGACGACCGTCGGGGTGACGAAGTCGCCGTTGCCGGGCGCGGCCTGCTGCACCAGGTGGCTGCGGAACAGCTCGCCGATCAGGGGCTCGAACACCACGTTCGCGGCGAAGATCGCCTCGCACCAGTCGTCGATCCCGGTCAGCGCCTCGGAGACCTCGCGGACGCCCTGCCAGGCCGGGTCGCCGTTCCAGGTCTGGATGTGCGCGGCGCCGTCGAAGCCCTCGATCTCCTCGCTGAGCGTCAGGTTGTACAGCGCGAGGTCCTGGGCCGACCGGATCCGGTGCATGCTGTTGACCGAGATCGCGTTGTTGTGCATGTTCGTCGGCGCCCGCCGGTTGGCGTTGGCGAACAGGTACAGCCCGAGGCCGTGGTCGACGTGCATCCATGCGCCGACGTGGTGCTCCACGAAGTGCACCCAGTTGCGGTTCCACTGCTCGAACGCCTTGGACTGCCGGGCCGCCTCGATGTTCTGGTTGAGCTGCCGGACGACGTTGGAGTTGTAGCGGTACAGCGACAGCTCCCACTCCTCGTTCGGGTCGCGGAACTCGTGCCAGCCGAGTGCCGGCCAGTCGTAGCCCTTGCCGCCGGAGCCCGGCCCGCGCTCGGGCTCGGGCCGGTCGGAACCCCACGCCTTGAGCGCGGTCCAGTCCAGCGGGTACCCGCCACGGCCGTCCGAGAACCCGTACAGCCAGCCCTGGGCGAGGTAGTGCCGCGGGTCCGGCTGTACCTCGACTGTCACGTCCTCGTAGTGGGTCTGCTTGCGCTTCTGCGGGTTGTAGTAGTTGAACCGCCGCGCGGTCGAGTCCGGGAACGTCTTCGCACCCGCCTCGGCGTCGGTGAAGACCGGCTTCGGTACGCTGCGCTGGCCTGGTGTTTCCTGGGCTGTCGTCATCAGTCCTCGGCCACCTGTCGTGGTGAACTTGTCGTAGTAGATGCGTTTGTCGGGTACGCCGAGCGCGGCGAGCAGCGGCATTGCCGCCTCGACCATCGGTGGCGGCCCGCACAGGTACGCGTGCGCGTCCTTCAGGTCTCTCTCGTGCCGCTTCACCACGTGGGTGATGAGGCCGACCTCGCCGCCCCAGTTCTCGTGCTCGGCCGGCTCGGACAGCGCCGGCACGTACCGGAAGTTCGGCAGCGCCGAGTCCAGCGCGCGCAGTTCGTCTTCGAAGCAGAGATCCCGCCGGCGCCGGGCGCCGTAGTAGAACGTGATCTTCCGCGCGGATGCGCGCTCGGCCAGCGACCGCAGCAGCGACAGGATCGGCGCCATGCCCGGCCCCGCCGCCGACGAAAACGAGGTCGTTGTCGTATCCGTCGCGGAGCGTGAAGACCCCGAATGGGCCCTGGATGTCGAGCCGGTCGCCGACCTTGAGCTGCGTGTCCAGGAAGTGCGAGAACCGCCCGTCCGGGTACACCTTGATGACGAACTCGAGCTGTCCGGTCTCCGCGCTGGACGTGTTGGCCATCGAGAACGACCGGCTGATCTCGGTACCGGGGATCATGATGTCGACGTACTGTCCCGGGAAAGAACTTGATCTCGCTCGGCTCGACCAGCTTCAGCACCAGGTGCCGCAGGTCGTGGGTTACCCGCTCTATCGTTACCACCTCGGCTACCGCCTGCTGGATCGGCAGCCCGGACCGGATCATGTCCTCGTCGTAGTTGAGCAGCTCGATCGTCACGTCCTCGTACACGTGCGCCCGGCACAGGAGCGTGAATCCCTCATCCTTCTCGTAGTCGGGCAGCGCGAACGTGGAGTACCGGTCCAGTTCGATGTCCTCGCCGTCGAGGACGAACGACTTGCAGGCCGCGCACTGGCCTTCCTTGCACCCGTGCATGAGCATCAGCCCCTGCTCGGACGCCGCCCGCAGCACGGTCTGGTCCTCGTCCACCTCGATCTCGATGCCGACCGGCTCGAACCGCACCACGTGCTTCTTGTCAGCCATTCCACTCACTTCCCCGGGGAGAAGGAGGAGGGCCCGACGGCCCTCCTCCCGGCACCGCTCAGGCGTCCGTCGGCGCGTACCGGCCGGCCGGTCCGCCGCGGATGTAGCTGGCGCGGAAGGCTTCCCGCTCCTCCGGGGTCATCTGGTTGAGCAGGACGTTGGGGCTCTGCAACGGACCCATCCGGCGCAGGTGGTCCAGCGTCCACATCTTCTTCGGGTCGAGGTTGAGGTGCGGCTGCGCGACCATGGTCTTGCCGTCGTCGCGGACGAAGCCCATGTCGCTGACCACGTCGGCCCAGTTCCAGCCGTGGTAGAGCGTCTCCCACTCGCGGGCACCGATCAGCTTGCCCATGTTCGGCGTCTCCCGGCCCTGGTAGGTCGGCCGGAAGCCGATCTCGTCGGTCCACCGGCAGGCCTCGTGGCAGTACGTGCGCCACTGCCCGTCCACCTCGGCCATCACCATGTCCTCGCGGACCAGGCAGGGCACCATGCAGGTCCAGCACCGGTGCGGGTACTGGTAGTTGACGTCCTCGGCGACGATCGGGTGGTGCCCGTTCGGCATCGACAGGCGGTTGTAGTTCTCCCACCACTTGCCGTACCGGTCGTACCAGCCCGGGTACTTGTGCTCGAACCAGGCGAAGTCCTCGTCGGTCATCGGGTCGATCCGCCAGTAGTTGGCGAGCCACCCGGTGGCGAAGAACTGGGCCACCTCGTGCACGTACCCCTTGTTCCAGATCTGGTTCCACGCCTCTTCGATGAGGTCGTGCGGGATGACCAGGCCGTACTTCTCCAGCGGGACCAGGTAGCTGCGGTAGTAGTCGTCGTAGATCCACCGCCGCCACATCTCGGCGTAGCTCTCCCGGTCCTTGCGGCGGTCCTTGGTGCCGTACTCGATGAACGTGCCGATCGCGGCGTCCACCACCCGGTGGTTGTTCCACCAGGCGTAGCGCAGGTCGCGCTCGAGGAGCTGGTGGTTGCCCTCGTCGGCGAGGGCCATCAGCAGCGTGGCGTACCCGTTGCTGATGTGCCGCGACTCGTCGGACTGCACCGAGTGGAACACGGTCGGCAGCAGGTAGTCGCCGTTGGCGGCGGCCTCGGCGGGCATCGCGACGAACAGCGTGTTGGTGAACGCCGTCTCGGCCACGATCGTCAGGTAGATGCTCGCCGCGGTGATCGCGTCGCCGGTGATGAAGCCCTCGGCGAACTGCCGGCCGATCGTGCCGCAGTAGTCGTTCTGGAAGTTGCGCAGACTCGAGTTGAAGCCCGCCGGGTCGATGTAGTTGTTCATGTACAGGCGCTTGAGGTTCTGCTGGATCGTCGAGTGCCGGACCTCGTCGATCATCTGGATCGCCTGTCCGTTGTGCAGCTCCGGGTTCGGCACGGTCCGGAACAGCAACGGCATCGCGCGGGCCGCCGAGATCTCCGGCAGCGGGATGATGGAAAGGAACAGTTTCTGCCACTCCAGCCAGCGCTCCTGAACCTGGCGGAACATGTTGCCGCGGATGGCGCCGTCCGACGCCCCGTACACCCGGTGGTCCTTCTCCTCCTGCATCGGGAAGTACGACCGCAGCACCTGCTTGAGGGGATCCTTCTTCTGAGCCTTCTGGAACGTGTAGTCGGTGCCGTACTGGGACACCGGCTCGTGGTACATCGGCTCCCAGGAAAGCTCCTGGATCTTCCGATGAGCCTTGGCCACACTCTGGCGACTCATGGTCACTCCTTACCCGGTCACTCAGGTCCGCCGAGAAGACCCGTGACTCCTCGTACCCGGATCACATCGCGTGACCGCCGTCACGGCCGTCTCAAGTTGAGGCAGTAGGGGTTCGCGAAGATCGGCACAACTTCCCGGAAGTTGTGGCCATAGCGCCCTGCTGAGGCAACAACTTCCGGGAAGTTGTGCCGATCTTGGGCGCCTACGACGCCCTGGGGTGGGTCCCTCACGCGTCGGGGAAGTAGGCCGCCCGGAGATCGGTGAGCTGTTGCCGGATGGCGTGCTTGACCTGCCGGTCGCCTTCGGCCGCCGGCTCGATGCCCAGTGCACGCAACAGATCCGCGGCTGGCGGGCCCGGATCGCCGGACTCGCCGAGGATCGGGTGGAGCCCTTGCTCGGCGAGGTGCTGAAACACTATGTTGACAATTGTCCAAGGGTTGTACGTCTCGACCCGAGGTTCCACCCGGTCCATCGGACACCTCCCGCAGGTGATCCTGGAGGCATCACAAGTCGTCGAGGGTGAGCCGGTGGTCTCAACATGAGACATCTGCCGGAAACATCGCGCCTAGGTTGTAGTTGACGACGGTCTCGAGCCCCGCTCCGCGAGGTGATCTCTCGCGCCCAGCGGCCCGGGAGGCAAAGGGGGCGCCATGCCGCCCACACGGACGCACCGACCAGTACCGACCGACGGCGACCGCCTGGCGCAGACGAGGGAACGCTTCCTCACCGCCGAGCCGGTCGAGCCGAACGCGGTACGTGACACGATCCTGGCCTCGTGGTGGCGGTCGAGACGGTGGAACGTCGCGGCCGACCACATCGACCTGTCGTACATCCGCGACCCCGACCTCGACACGCCGCTGACCCGCAGCGCGCTGCCGATCCTGCGCAACCTGCGCGAACACCTCGAGGGCCAGCCGATCAGCATCATCCTCACCGATCCGCGCGGTGTCGTGCTGACCCGCATGGTCGCCGACCACGATCTCGAACGGCACCTGGACACCGTCCACCTGGCCCCCGGCTTCAGCTACGCCGAGGAGTACGTCGGCACCAACGGCATCGGCACCGCCCTCGAAGGCGGCCGGCCGATGCACGTGTTCGGGCACGAGCACTACGCCGAGAACCTGGAGAACCTGGCGTGCGCCGGGGTGCCGATCCACCACCCGATCTCCGGCAAGACCGTCGGGGCGGTGGACCTGACCTGCTGGCGCAAGGACGCCGGGCCACTGCTGATCACGCTGGCCAAGACCACCGCGGACCAGATCAAGCAGGCGCTGCTCACCGACAGCGGGGTCCGGGAGTACCAGCTTCTCCAGGAGTTCCTGCGGGCCTGCCGGCGGACCAACGGCATCGTGCTCGCGCTCAACAACGACGTGGTCATGATGAACGAGTACGCCCGGGAGGTCCTCGATCCGGGTGACCAGTCGGTGCTGCTGGGGCAGGCGGCGGAAGCCCTGGCCAGGCGGCACACCGGCCCGGTCGAGGTGGACCTGCCGACCGGTGCCCGGGCCCGGATGCACCTGCGGCGGGTACGCGGGGACGGCCCCCTGGCCGGCGGCGTCGTCCACGCGAAGCTGATCGACCTGGACACCCGCCACCAGGTCGTCGAGACCAGCGCGCCGGCCCGGGTACTGCTGCCCGGCCTGGTCGGCTCGGGGTCGCTGTGGTTGCGCGCGTGCCACCGGGTGGACGCGCTGTACGAGACCGGCGAGTGGCTCGCGGTCGAGGGCGAGCCGGGCTCGGGCAAGCTCGCCGTGCTGCGGGCGGTGCACCAGCGGCGCAACCCGGCCGACCGGTTCCATGTACTCGACGCGGCGGACAGTGGTGAGCACGACTGGCTCACCCGGGCGCACCGGGAGTTGGTCGACGGCACGGGTACCGTCGTGATCCGGCACGTCGACCGGCTCGGCAGCCGGCGGCTGCACGGCCTCGCCGCCGAGTTGAAGGAGGCCCGCGCCGCGGGGCGGCAGCGCTCGACGTGGGTCGCGATGACCCTGAGCCAGCGGGCCGACCGGACCAGCCTGGCCGAGGTGCTCGGGTTCCTGCCGAGCACGGTCGAGCTGCCGCCGCTGCGCCACCACATCGAGGACCTGCACGAGCTGGTGCCGTTCTTCCTCACCAAGCTCAGCCCGGAGGGCCGGCTCACCTGCTCGCCCGAGGCGATGCACCTGCTGGTGCGGGCCAACTGGCCGGGCAACACCGAGCAGGTCTGGCAGGTGCTCAAGCGGATCGTCCAGCAACGGCGGACCGGCACCATCCACCCCGAGGACCTGCCGCCGGAGTGCCGTACGGTCAGCCGGCGCCTGCTCAACCCGCTGGAGTCGATGGAACGCGACGCGATCGTGCAGGGCCTGCTCGACGCGGGCGGCAACAAGGTCAAGGCGGCGGAGTCGCTCGGCATGTCCCGCGCCACGATCTACCGCAAAATCCACGAGTACGGCATCGTGTCCCCAGCCTGAGCCCACCCCGGGCCGGAGCGAGCGCCAACTACACTGCCGACAGGGCGAGCCAGAACTGGACCCTCGCGGCCGTGCTCGCCAGCGACTGCCCGGTCAGCCGTTCGATCTGTTCCAGCCGGTACCGCACCGTGTTCCGGTGCACGATGAGCTGCTCGGCGACTTTGGCGACCGACCCGTTCGCGTCCAGATAAGCGCGCAGCGTCTGGATCAGCGCCCCCGAGTGGGCGGCGTCGAAGTCACGCAGCGGCCGGAGCACGTCGGCGGCGAGATCCCGCAACGGGACGTCCTCGCTGGCCAGTAGCAGGCCGGACAGGCTCATCTGGGCGCGCTCGTTGACGCCCGGGCCACGGGTCATCGCCTCGTGCGCCTCGTAGTAGCTCCACCGCAGCCCGGTCACGCCGGTGTACCAGCCGCCGATCCCGACCCGGGCGCCGCTGCCGCGCTGGCTGAGGTGGGCGTGCATCAGGGTGGCGGCGTCCTGCTGCGACTGGTCGGACTACACCAAGGAGGTGCAGGCGTTCAAGGCCGGCAACTCGGTGGTCGGCACGACCTGGCAGGTCATCGCCAACCTGGCCGAGGCCGATCAGGCACCGGTGAAGGCGATCCTGCCGACGGAGGGCGCGACCGGCTGGTCGGACACCTGGATGGTGGCGGCCAAGGCGGCGCACCCGAACTGCGCGTACCGGTGGCTGGACTGGATCGTCTCGCCCGAGGTCAACGCCCAGGTCGCCGAGTACTTCGGCGAGTCGCCGGCCAACGCCAAGGCGTGCGACCACACCTCGGACAAGACGTTCTGCGACACGTACTACGCCGGCGACTCCGGGTACGCCAACAAGATCTTCTACTGGACCACGCCGACCGCGCAGTGCCTCGACGGGCGTACGAACGTCACGTGCAAGGACTACGCGGCGTGGACCCAGGCCTGGACCGGGATCAAGGGCTGAGGCGGGGGCTGAGGCGTGCGGCGGCTGGCGTCCTGGCTGCACCGCCACGGCCGGGTACGGCTGGCGGCGCTGCTGTCCGCGCCGCTGGCCTGGCTGCTGGTGGCCTACCTCGGGTCGCTGCTGGTGCTGTTCCTGTCGGCGTGAAGAGAGCCACCGGACCGTGAGGAATTCGGTTCCGGTGGCTCTCTTGTTGCTCAGTTAGCCTCGGTCTTTCGCTAGCAGTCGATCATGGTCGATGGGGCGTTTGTTTGATCTTCCGGTGGCGGTTTCGGGTGGTGGGCATGGTGATGGCCCGACGCGTTGGTCGGGGTCCTCCGCGGTGTTGGCGGGTCGGGGTGGTGAGGTCAGTAGTTGGGGCGTGGCAGCGCGGCGAGGCGGATGAACGCGGTGGCGAGGTCTGTTGCCCAGGGCCAGGTTTCGGCGATCCGGAGTCGGGTTTGCCGTGCTGATCGGGTGAGGCGGGCGGCGACGTGCAGCAGGCGGTAGCGCAGCTTCTTCGGCTCCGCCGCGGCGAGTTCGCCGTCCAGGAGCAGGTGTTGGGTCCATGAGAGGAGGTCGATGCCGGTCAATGCGAGTTCGAGCCAGGCTTGGTTGATGGCGAAGACGCGGGACGGGAATCGGCCGAAGCCGGTGTCTTTGCCGGTGCGGATGCGGTCTTCGACGCGGGCGTGGGCGCGGTGGCGGGCTTCCAGGTACTGGATCGACCCGTTGCCGACTGGGGTGTCGGTGGCCATCACCTGATGCCGCATGCCCTCGATGGTGTCGAACAGGGTCAGTTGCGCGCCGGGGTGCGGGCGTTCGCGGCGCACGATGAACCGGGTGCCCTGCGGGTAGCCGTCGGCGGGGACCTGGCCGGTGATTTCGCAGATTTCGGCGCCGTCGCGCAGATCCCCGTCGGTGTCGAGGGCGGGCATCCAGTGCGTGGCTCGGCGGATCGCCTCCCGGACGGGTTCGGTGATCGCGACCCCGACGGAGAAGCAGGTGTCGATCCCGTGCTCGCGCAGGCTGCGGATGTGGGCCAGGAATCCTTGGGTGCAGCCGGCCGAGTCCGACCGGATCAGGATCGGGGTGCCGTAGCGGTGAGCGTCCGGGATCTGCTGCAGGGCCTGATCGAGGACGGTGATGTGGTCGGCGGTGGTGTTCGACCCGGCCCGGCCTTCGCGGAGCAGCCCGGACAGCGCCTCGCGGGTGCCGTCCAGGAAACAGAACAACGGGTGGTAGCCGAAGGTTTTCTTGTAGGTCGGTGTCGCGGCCTGCTTCTCCGAGTGGCAGATCACGATGGAGGCGTCGAGGTCGAGGGTCAGACCGGGGATCGGTCGGCCCGCCGCGGTCGAGGCCGGCAGGGTTGAGCGGGTTTCGATCCGCTGTGCCCAGGCCAGTTCCCGGGCCTGGGCACGGGCTTCACGCAACCGGGCCAACACGGCCTGGTCCATCTCGGCGAGGACCCGCCACGCGGTCGGGTCGGAGGCCACCGCGCCGAACAGGCCGGCCTGGTTGCGAAGCACCGCAAGGTCAGCGATCGTCTGACCGCCGTCGGCGAGCATGACCGCCAGATCCACCGCGACCCGGCCCGGGTCATGACCGGACTGCCGGACCCGCAACGGGCCGAGCGCGTCGCTGAACGCGGCGCTCAACCCGGTAGCGTCGGCAAGGTCAGCGAGCAGCCGGGCACCGGCGTGCCCGACGACACCCCGACCATCAGCAGCGACAACGATCTTCGGACGTGACCCGGTAACCTTCACTTGGAAAGTGCCCTCCGCGGCGGGATGGAACAGGACCCTCGACAAGTCCTACCTTCCCAGATCAGAGGGCACTTTCACATTCCCGGCACGCCACCTCCAGCCGCCCCTAATGAAGGCGTGAGGTTAGCTATACCAAGTGAACTCATCGAGAGTCTCGTCGCCTATGCGAACAACAAGGAAATCCCCCCGGTTGCGGCACTGCGACACTTCCTGACCACTCACCCTGACTGGCCAACGATGCAGGCCAAGGGGTCAGACCCGGATCCACGGATAGCAAGGGCGTGATCGGGTTACATCGTTGATAGTCGATGTTGGGTGTGGTGTTGTGGGCGTGGGGTAGGGTGACTGCCCGGGTGGCGCCGGGTTCGCTTGTCTCCTGGGTGGTTTGGGGCTGAGGGGCCGGGGTGGGTCAGGTCCAGACGGGCAGCCGGCGCAGTCGGGCCAGGACCTGGGCCAGCAGTTGGTGTCCTGGGGGTAGTCGGAGGGTGGCCTGTCCGGCGTGGTGGATCAGCCGGGCCGGTACGTTGAGCAGCCGGTGGCGCAGGGTGCCCAGGTGGTTGCGGCCGCGGCCGTCGCCGGTGTCGAGGCCGGCCAGTTCCTGTAGCCATGCCGACAGGTTGACGGCCAGCAGTGCACCCCACATCCAGACGGTGTTGGCCGTCCGGGTGCCCGAGGGCAGGTGCCGCAACGCGGCGCCGTGTTTGGCATCGCGGATTCTGTCTTCGATGTCGGTGCGCATCCGGTGCCATGCCTCGACCGCGACCGCCTTGGTTGGGGTGGACGCGTCCAGGTTGGTGGCGATGAACGAGTACGCGTACACATGCTCGACCAGGCCGTCCAGCGCCAGGGCGAGTTGGTCTTTCGGGATGGTGCGTCGGCGGCGGGCGCGTGGGTCGGTGGAGACATCCGCGGCGCGGACCTTGACCCGCCGCACCACACACGCGGTGCCCGGTGGCCAGCCGGCCGGGGCGTAGTCGCACACGGCGACCTGCGCGTGTTTCATCCGCTTCGCCGGCCGCCACGCATCGTCCGGGATGCTCACCGCGGCCCGCCAGACCGCCGGGTTACGGGTGACGCCAAGGGAGAAGTCGCAGCCGGCGGCCACCGCAGCGGCGGCGATGTCCTTGGCGAAGTAGCCCACATCGCCACGCACCCTGGGCCGGGCGGTGACTCCGGCCGCGCGTAGCGTGGCCACGCTACGTTCGATCAGCGACCCCGCCCCAGGGCGGGGGTCCTCATCACCTGCCAGCAGGTCCGCCGCGGTCACCACCCCGGCCTCCGCCCACGTCGCCACGTGCGGACGCCCGGCCCGGGCCCCCTTGTAGCTGTAGGCGATCCCTTCCTTCCTCGACCCGTAGCACTCCACGTCGGTGCCGTCCAGATCGATGCTGGCCCCACCGGCACGCAACACCGCACGCCGGGTGGCCGGCAGCAACCCGATCACCCGACAGGCGATCTCCCCGACGCCTTCCTCGATCCCGGCGACCTGGGCCCGGCCGAACCGTTCAGCCAGTTCAACCGCCGTGGTCGAGGCCGGCGTGGCCACCGCCGACAGCGCTTCCCCAGCCGTATCAGCGCGGCGGCGGTCCAACCCGGCCCAGAACTCGGCGCCCAACATCTGCGCCTGCGCCACCGCGACCAGGAACCGACCAGCCGACAGACCCCGATCCCGCGCCTTGATCGACCCGACCGCGTCATCCAACGCGGCGCTCACACCCAGCCGCGCGACCAACTCGGCCACCGCCACCACACCCGAGACAGGGGTCAACGATCCGTCCGGTGCGCCCACACGCACCCGACCCGCCAAACCAGGTATCCTCTTCACCGAACGGGTGTCCTTCCGCAGCGACCAACTGGGCGTCTCGACAACCCCAATTGTCCCTGCTGGCAAGGCATCCGTTCGTCTATGCCACGCCGTGTTGTATTCCTATCCGTGGATCCGGGTCAGAGCGGGTTGTTCAGTGCGTGAAGGAGGGTACGTTCGTTCCGATCGCGACGCCGATGGAGACCGTACTCCTGCCCACGAACGACAACGACGAGCCAGAGCCTGACGACGGCGAATTCGTGTGGCCCATCGTTGGCCACGTCCCCGCCACCGAGGTATACGGCGGTGCGTACGGCATGATCCCAGTCGTGATAGATGAACGTGGATGGCTCAGCCCGATCGATGAGGACCTGGAAAACCCGTACGTCCCGGGGCGCGGGCTCCTTCTTAAGAAGGTCCGGCCCCGGTCCTCACCTGAAACATGAGAGCGACCCCGGGCTCACTTTCACGTTTGCCCGAGGTGTTGACCTTGACCAGGCCAAGATCCGACTCGGTGTTGATGATCATCCCTTGTGGAACGGATCATGCACAAATCATGCACGGGATGTCACTCACCAGTGGGTAGTGATGGGTAACGATGGGGGGTCGTTTAGGCTGCTCAGGTGTACCGCGAGTGCAACAGCGCAGGTCAGCGGCGACCCTCCCACACTTTCCGGGAAACAGTGGCCTCAGCATGGTCCCGAGGCCACTGTTTCCCGGAAGTTGTGCCGATCTAGAGAGCGGTCACGTAGTACGGCTGGAAGTCGATCGTGCCGTTGGCCCGCGCACCGATCCGGCGCTCGTTCGCCTGCCGGGTCAGCAGGTACCACGAGTCGACGTAGTCCGGGTCGTCGGTCCACCACGAGTCCGGCATGGCCTGGAGGATCGCGTCGACCATCGGGGCGTACTGCGCACCGTTCAACACCGTCAGCAGCGCGCTGACCAGCGCCTGGGCGAGGGCGCGGTAGTTGGTGCCGTCGTCCTCCTCCATCATCACGGCGTCGACCGCGTTGTACTTGAAGTGCGACCAGTCGACCAGGATCTGGCCCGGGTAGTAGTCGGTGCCGTCGTTGTCCAGGTAGGGCATCTGCACGATGTCGACGTGCGGCTGGCCGTCGGTACCCACGCCGGAGACGATCGTGTAGATCTCCGCGTCGCCCTTGAACCACGGCTCCTCGTCGTCGTTCAGCCGGACGTGCATGACCCGGGTCGTCCAGTATCCATCGGTTGAGGCGGTCCGCTGCCCGCCCGTGCCGACGTGGTGCGCGGCGAGCGCGTCGCGGACCACGTCCACGCCGGCCGCGAGGGTACGCCGCTCGTCGACACCGACGATCGCGACCGGCTGCGCCGGCGGTGCCACCACGGCAAGCTGCCGCTCGTTGCCCGCGCGGTCGTACGCCGGCACCGACGTCGCGTCGTCATCGGTCGCCTCCGCCGCCACCAGCGAGATCGCCCCGCTGGTCGCGCCGGCCGCCCACACCTGGACGACCGACCCGGTGCCGGCCGGCAGCCCCTTCGCCGCCAGGATCGCCGCGTTGGCCGGCTCGGCCGCGCGCCGGAAGCCGGCCGCGCCAGCGGTGCCGGACTGCCGGGCCAGCGCGAGCGGGTCCACACTGCCCCGGCTCAGGGCCGCCCGCACCGCGCCGGCCCATCTGTTGTCCTGAAAGGACACCGCCAGCGCCCGGGCGAGGGTCAGCTTGGCCTGGTTGACGGCTGCGGACGGGGCCGCCGGGGCGGCCGGTGCCGCCGGGGCCGCCGGGGCCGCCGGTGCGGCCGGGGCCGCCGGTGCCGCCGGGGCGGCGTGCGCCACCCCGGGGAGGATCGGGTTGAGGATGGCGGCGGCGCTGATCGTGACAGCGGCGGCCGCCAGGACTCGGGTACGGATGGGTCGCATCTGGTGTCTCCTCCTGCGATCGGGACGCCCAAAGACGATCACCGGCCGCTTACATCGACCGGCGAGAATATGATATTGCGACTCACTGAACGCGGAGCGAAGTGTGCCCGAAAGGGCAACGGCCATCACGCGACCGCATCAATGGTCGTTGCGCCACGTAATCCGGGCCGGATTACGTGGCGCAACGACCATTCATGAACTCGTCAGCCGGATGGACCAGGCGCGGACGCCGCCGACTATTCCTGCCGTGTTCGGGACCACGACCACGTCGTCGCCCATCCGGGCGAGTTGCTCCGGGCGGATGAGCCGGGAGTTGCCGCCGCCGAGGTACAGCCGGTCCCACAGGAACACCGGGCGGAGCGCCTCGACGACCGCGCGGACCCGGCGGGACCAGAACGCGTCGCCGAGCCGGCGGCGCTCCGGCTCGCCGATGTACGTGTCGTAGCTGAGCCCCCAGCGCGCCGGCCCTTGCGACAGTTCGAGGTGCGGGGCGAGGGTGCCGCCGTCGAACAGCGCGCAGCCGAGCCCGGTGCCGAGGGTGAGAACGAGTTCCAGCCCGGTGCCGGCGACCACCCCGGCGCCGTGCACCTCGGCGTCGTTGAGCACCAGCGTCGGTACCCCGAACGCGTCGGTGAGCGCGGACCGGGCGTCGAAGCTCGACCAGGCCGCGAGCAGCTCCGGCTCCACCTTGCTGCGCGGGCCGCTCCGGGTGACGTAGTGCGGGGTGGCGACGACGACGCCGTGCCGGATCATGCCCGGCATGCCGACCGTGGCCCGCGCCGCGGCCGGCAGCCGGCCGGCGAGGTCCTTCAGCGTCTCCACGAACCGGCTCGGCGGCATCGGGTACGGGGTGGGCACCCGGAGCGGCTGCACCCGCATGGTGCCGGCCTCGTCGAGTACCGAAGCCTTGATGCCGCCACCGCCGCAGTCGACCGCCAACGTCGTCGTCACGGGGACAGTCTGCGGCAACGCCGGCGGACGGGCTAATTTGCCACCGGCCGGACATCGATGATGCGAGATATCGTTGGTACGTGGTGGTCTGCGAAATCGCACACGACCTCGACCAGGAGGTCACGATTGTGACCGCCCGTGGCGCGCTGACCCCACCGACCAAGCACATGCTGCGCACCACCATCCTCAAGGCGCTGGCCGAATGCCCGCTGGCGGTGATGGTCGACCTCGACGGGCTGATCGACTACACCCACACCGCGCCCATGATGTTCCAGCACCTGCACCGGCGCGCCGCCGACGAGTACGGCGTCCCGCTGCTGTGGTACGCGCCCGGCGAGGGCTGGCTCGGCGACCGGCTGCGCAGCCGCCACTGGCGGGCCGCCCTGCGCGTCCACGACAGCCGCGAACAGGCGCTGGCCGCGGCCGCCGCGACGCCCCTGTCGGCGCAGTCGGTCCGCGCGCTACTGCCGCCGGATCCGGTGTCGCCGAGCCATGCCCGGATCCTCGTCGGCGAGGCGTGCGTGGCCTGGGGCGTGCCGGAGCTGGCCCCGACCGCCCGGCTGATCATCTTCGAGTTGACCCTGAACGCGATCACACACGCGGGTACCGACATGCTGATCACCGCCGTCCGGCGCCGCCGGTACCTGCAACTGTCGGTGCGCGACGGCAGCCAGGCGCCGCCCCGGCTGCTGCCGTGGCAGCCCGCCGAACCGGACGCGCCGCTGGCCGACCGGGGCACCGGGCTGCGGGTGATCGACCGGTCCGCCGCCGCCTGGGGCTGCATCCGTGACAGCACCGGCAAGGTGGTGTGGGCGACGATCCGGATCACGGGTTCCCGGGCCGACCAGCCGGTGCGCTCGCCCGCGGGCGGCGGCACCGGCTGACCCCCGATCAGCGCCCGGCCCACTGTCCACTGGCGACCGTCCGGAACTCCTGCTCCGCGACGCGGGCCATCGCGTCCGACTGGGTCCAGACCGCCTCGCCGAACGCCCACAGCCAGCCGGCCAGCCGCCGCAACTCGGCTTCCGCCCGGGACCGGTTGTGCGGATCGGCGAGGAACCCCTCGATCAGGTCGGTGACGACGGTACGAGCCCGGACCCGGGCGTGGTACAGGTGCTCGTCGGCGCGGCCGTGCTCGTAGTCGACGACCACCCTGGCGTACTCGGCCGCCAGCGCGACGTACTTCTCGGTGTACCGCTCGACCCCGCCGACCAGGTACCCGCTGCGCCGGCGATCCCGGGCCGGCCTGCGCTCGGCGGCGTTGTCCACGTCGGTACCGTGCTCGCGGTAGAACGCGCGCAGCCGGTCGATCTCGGCGCGCATCGCGGCGTACTCGCGCTCGGCCGTGGCCAGCGTGTCCGCGACCCTGGCGACGAACTCGTCGACCTTGTCCTCCGCGTACCCCCGCCAGCCCGTCGACGGCGGGAACGTGACCTGCCGCGCCTCGTCCGCGGTCAGCTCGGCGCGGTGCCGGCTGACGTGGGTCCGCGAAACGGCCCGCTGCGAAACGGCGCCCTGCGAAACGGCCCCCTGCTCGACGGCCCCCTGCTCAACGGCTCGCTGCGAAACGACGATGCTCATCTGCGTCTCCAGGTTTCCGGCAGCCCCCGCTGCCCGGCCCGCCGGGGAGGTGGCGGACCGGGCAGCGGCAGGTTCCCTAGTGAAGAGCTCGGCGGACGGTGTCGGAGATCTCGAAGAAGTGCGGCAGGACGTTCAGGTCGAGGCAGTCCAGCAACGGGACGGACAAGACCGGAAGGCCGCCGGACCCGCAGGCACCGGTGGAGACGAGCGGCAGGAACCCGACCAGGCCCAGCCCGTTGGCCTTGGCGAAGGACAGCAACCGGGTCACGCCACCGGGCAGCGGCAGGTGGCCGGTCAGGTCGTCGCCGCCGAGTACCGCGACGATGCCGAGCGCCTGCCAGGCGGAGCCGGCGTCCAGGCCGAGGATCCGCATGATCTGCTCGTGCAGCCCGGTGGCGGTGTCGATGACGTCCCGGGCGGCGTCGACCGAGCGCGCGCTCGCCAGCAGCGAGTCGACCGTGCCCAGGGGCGAGCTGACGTCGACCGGCAGCAGGTTGATCCGGTCGAGCACCGCGCCCGACCGCTGCGCGGCGGCCAGCGGCCGGGTCAGCGCGTCGACGGTATTGCGCTGGCCGCCGGTCCGTACCGGCATCGTGTACGAGACCTTCAGCCCCCGGTATTTCGCCTGGAGGTCCTTGATCGCCTGGGCCCGGCGCAGGTTCACCGCGTCGTCGGCGATCTCGCTGCCCGGGATCGTGAAGTCCAGGTCGCGCACGCCGAGGTCGAGTACCCGCGACAGCGGCGCTTCGAGCGCGCCCGCGGTGGCGCAGGTCCGCGCGAGGTCGACGCCGCCGGCCGCGCCGATCGAGGCGATGACCCGGACCTTCGACCGGACCGCCCTGGTGATCTCGTCCGCGTAGCCGGCGACGTCGGTGTTGCCGCCCCAGGTCAGGTCGCACGCGTGTCCGGTCGACGGGACCAGCGAGGCGAGGTTCAGCCCGTCCGCCCCGGTACCCGACAGGATCGCGTCCAGCGGGGGCCGGCCGACGGCGGGCAGCGACACGTATGGCACGAAAAGCGGTCCGGTCGGCCCCGGGCCCGCCGGTCCGTGCTCCGTCGCGGCGGCCCTGCCGACCTCGCTGCCCTGCGTGTCGCCGGTGGTGTTGTCGTCGCCGCCGGGTTGCCCGGCCTCGGCCGGCGGCGCGGCGTCGACCCGGCCCGTCGACACCGCGTCCACCTGGCACGGCTCGTCGTTGACGGTGCAGTTGGTCGGCGTCACCGGGGTGGTGCTGGCGATGGTGAGCCCGATGTCGGTGGTGCCGTGCGCGGCGATGGTACGGGAGCGGGACAGCGGCTTGATCCGGTACGTGCCGCCGGACGCGGTGAGCGTCGCGTTCCAGACGCCGGTGACCGTGGCGGCGCCGGGCACCCCGAAGGTCAGCTCCCAGTCGCCGGCGGCCTGCGACGACAGGTTGCTGATGGTGAACGTGCCGACCAATCCGGAGGCCCAGGCGTTGGCCTGGGAGTAGTGGGCTTTGAACCGGGTCTTTTCGCTCGCGGACGCGACCGAGGCGACCGTGCCGGCGGCGACGAGGAGTGCACCGGCGCCGATGAGGGGGACGAGGAGTTTGCGATGCATGGTCGCGAACACTATGGGCGATCATGAATGCAGAAAGATCGTTTAAGGTACCGGTAGGGTTGCTCGGAGGTTGATTTAAAAGCCACCTCGACGCGGGTACCGCCGTGGCTCCCCGGTCCGATGTGGACGGCGCCGCCGGCCGTGACGGCGAGCTGCCCGACGATGTCGAGACCGAGCCCGGTCGACCCGCTCGAACTGGCCCCCCGGCCGCGCCGCCGCCCGCGGATCCACGATGCCGGGGCCGTCGTCCTCGACCACAAGGGACGTCCCGACCACCCCGGCCCGGAACGGCGTGCCCTCCGGCGTGTGGTGGAACACGTTGCCCAGCAGGGCGTCGATCGCGTTCTCCAGGTCCGCCCGCGCCGCCGGTACCCATAACGGGGTTGAATCGCCGAGGACCGTCCACGGCCGGCCGTGGTCCTCGGCCAGCACCGCCCAGAAGGCCAACCGGTCGGCGAGTACGTCGGTCAGGTCGCACCGGTCGGTGGCGCGGGCGGACAGCGGGGCCTGCGCGGCCCGGATGATGCCGTCCACCTCGTCCGACATGATCAGTACGGTCTGCCGCACGCGGTCCAGGTCGGGCGGGCCGGCCCGGCCCTCCAGCTCCAGCCGCAGCGCGGTCACCGGGGTACGCAGCCGGTGCGACAGGTTCCCGGCCAGCTCCCGCTCCGCCCGCAGCAGGGCGACCATCCGGTCCGCCATCGCGTTGAACGACCGGCCGACGCCGAGCAGCTCCGGCGGGCCGCTCGGCTCGATCCGGGCGGCGAGGTCGTCCTGGCCGAAGCTGCGGGTGGCGGCGGCGAGATCCCGCACCGAGCCGACGATCCGGGCACCGAGCCGGTCGGCCACCAGCGCCGAACCGCCGACCAGAACCAGCCCGACGCCGGTCATGGCCAGCCACGCCGCGGGGACGCCCCGGCGCAGGTCGGCGTCGGGCACGAAGACCTCGATCACCGCGATCCGGGTGTCCCGCAACGCCACCGCCTGCAGGTAGGCCACCCCGCCGGGGACGTCGCGGATCCCGGAGCGCTTGGTCTGGGCGACCCGCGCGACATCCGCCGGCGCGGCGTGGCCGGTGCCGATCGCGGGGCCGTCGGGCAGGTGCAGCGCGAGCCGGCCGGTGCCGCCGGCGTCCGTGCTCGCCTCGGCCTCCGCGAGCGCGGTACGGTCGGTCGTCACGGTCAGCGCGGCGACCATGGCCGACGCCTGCTGCCGGGCGTCCACCAGCGCGCGGTCCCGGGCGATCTGGCTGACCACCATCCACAGTGGAACGAGGAACGCCAGCGCGACCATCGTGGTGGTGGCCAGCGCGACGCGGACGAGCGCCCACCTCATTCGGGCTCTACCAGCATCAGGCCGACGCCCCGGACCACGCGCAGGAACCGGGGGCGGGCGGCGGTCTCGCCGAGCTTGCGGCGCAGCCAGGACACGTGCACGTCGACGGTCTGCTCGGCGCCCCGGTACGGCTGGTGCCACACCTCCTCGACCAACTGCTGCCGGGTCACCACCTGGTCCTTGCGGACGGCGAGGTACGCCAGCAGCTCGAACTCCTTACGGGTCAGGTCGACCGGTCGGCCGTCGAGGGTCGCGGCGTGCCGGGCCAGGTCGACACGCAACGGCCCGATCTCCACGGCGCCGGGCGCCTCCGGCCGGCCGCCGCGCCGGCGCAGTACCGCCGCGATCCGGGCGAGCAGGTGGTCACCGGAGAACGGCTTGGTCACGTAGTCGTCCGCCCCGGCGTTGAGCAGCCGGATGATGTTCGCCTCGCCGGTACGCGCGGTCGCGACGATCACCGGCACGTCGCTGTCGCCCCGCATCATCCGCAGCGCCGCGGCGCCGTCGACATCCGGCAGGCCGAGATCCAGTACGACCACGTCGGGTGGCTGGACCGCGACTTCGCGTAACGCGTCGAGGGCCGTCCCGACCGCGCTCACCACGTGACCGGCGCTGGTAAGGGTCTTGATCAGTGCCGTCCTGATGACGCTGTCGTCCTCGACCAGGAGCACCGTGGGCATGGGGGGCACCGTACCGGGTGCGAGGATGGCGGCCATGCCCGCACCGCGCCTCAAATTGAAGACGATCAAAGTGGTCGCCGCGTGGCTGGCCGCGACGGCCCTGGGCATCGCCGTGTCGTCGCTCGGTGTCCGCGCGGTCCTCGACGCGGCGGTACCCGACCGGTTCCTGGTGCTGCCCGCCGCCGAGGAGCCGCCACCGGCCGCGCGGCCCGGTCTCCCCGGGTCGGTCCCGCCGTCGCCGTCCGCCAGCGGCTCGCGGGCAGCCCGGTCGTCGCCGGCCAGCCCTCCCGGCCTGGCGGTGCCGCCCAGCCGGTCCGGCCCGGGGGCGTCCGCCTCGGCCCAGCCCCCGGTGGACGGCTGGACCTCGCTCGGCGACGGCCAGTACCTGCGCAGCTTCCACCTGACCGGCGGGGACGCCGTGGTCCGGGCCGGTCAGGGCGAGGTACGCCTGGTATCGGCGACGCCGCGGCCGGGGTACACGATGACCATCCTCCCGAGCGGGCCGGACCGGGTCGTGGTCAACTTCGCGGCCGCCCTGCGGGTATCGACGCTGACCGCGTCCTGGGGCGCTGACGGCCCCACCGCCGAGACCACCGAGCTGCCCTGATCACCCCTGATTACCGCCCCGGATCCGGGGGTACCGGTCCGGCATGGCGGAACTGGAGTGGCTCGGTGTCATCCGGCACGGCGAGAGTACCGGCAATGTTGCCGCGACCCAGGCCGAGACCGGCGGGCTGGAGCTGATCGAGATCCAGGAGCGGGACGCCGACGTCCCGTTGTCGGAGACCGGCCAGGAACAGGCGACCGCGGTCGGGCACTGGCTCGCGTCGCTGCCCGGGGACGAGCGGCCCGAGGTCGTGATCGCTTCGCCGTACCTGCGCACGATGCAGACCGCGGAGCTGGCCCTCGCCGGCAGCGGCACCCCGATGACCGTCGACGAGCGCCTGCGCGACCGCGAGCTGGGCATCCTCGACCTGCTGACGGCGCACGGCGTGCGGACCCGGCTGCCCGAGGAGGCGATCCGGCGCCGGCGACTGGGCAAGTTCTACTACCGGCCGCCCGGCGGGGAGTCCTGGGCCGACGTGACCCTGCGCCTGCGCAGCCTGCTCGGTGACCTGCGCCGCGACCACCCGGACGGCCGGGTGCTGCTGGTCGGCCACGAGGCGATCGTGCTGCTCCTGCGTTACCTCATCGAGCAGCTCAGCGAGGCCGACGTGGTCACCCTCGCCCGCATGCACACGATCGCCAACGGCTCGCGTACCACCTGGGAGCGGACGCCGGCCGGGAACCTGTCGATCGTCGACTTCAACCGGACCGACCACCTGCGCCTGGAGGGTGCCCGGACGACCCGGGAGGTCGAGGTCCATGCCGAGCCGGTCTGAGCCGCCGATGCCTAGTTGACCGCCGTCGCCTGGAGTACGAGGCCGTTTCCGTCCGGGTCCCTGAACGTGACGTACCGCCCCCACGGCGCCGCCTGGATGCCGCCCTCGATGGTGACGCCGCGCTGGGTGAGCGCCGCGACGTCGGCGTCGAGGTCGTCGGTCTCCAGCACCAGACCGCCCACCGATCCGGGCGGCATGCTCTCGAACCAGGTGACCAGCGTGATCGAGGTGACGGCGCCCTTCGGAGCCACCTGTACCCAGCGCTGGGCGGGACCCATCGCGTTGTCCGCGATCAGATCGAAGCCGAGCGTGTCGACGTAGAAGCGGACGGCCCGGTCCTGGTCGGTGACGGGCATGGAGAGCAGCTGAATGTGTGTGATCGTCATGCCGGCCACTATAGGTAGGAAACTTCCTACCAATCAACCCCCCCCCCCCCCCCCCCCACACCCCCCACCCCCCAGCTCCCACCCCCAGCTCCCGTCGATCTAGGAAGAATGGTGCCCGGGTCGTACGGTTTGTCCCACCATTCGTCCTAGATCGACGAGAGCTGGGGGCCGGGACGGGTCAGGCGACGTCGCGGCGGACGCTCACCGTCACCGCGAACACGGCGAGCAGGCATGCGTACCCGGCGAGCAGCAGCCCGGCGCCCCACTGCGGCAGGGCATCCGCGCCGCTGGCCGGTAACCGCCCCAGGGCGGTACCCGCGGCGAACGGCAGCCAGCGGCGCGCGCTGTCGCCGACCAGTTCGCCGACGACCCCCTCGACGACGGCCAGCCACGCCAGGGCCGCCGCCACCGCTCCGGCGAGGTTGCGGATCAGCGCGCCGACACCGACCCCGATCGCGGCGAACGCGGCGTTCCACGCGATCCCGCCGGCGATCGTGCGCCACAGCTCCACGTTGGACAGATCGAGCGTGACGCCCCTGGCCGCCAACCAGATCGCGGTGGTCGCCAGCGCGGTCACGGTCGCGGCGACGCCGAACCCCAGCCCGCCGACCAGGTACACCCCGAGCTTCGCCACCACCACCCGGCCGCGGCGCGGAGTCGCCAGGTAGGTGTCGGTGATGGTCCGGTGCCGGTACTCGCCGGCCACCGCCATGATGCCGAAGACGAGCGCGAACAGGGACACCAGGCCGACATGCGCCACCGCCTTGACCGCCAGCGCGGGGTCGCGGATGTTGTCGGCGTTGACCATTGCCCCGCTGACACCCGCGAGGATGACGGCCTGCGCGGCGACGAGCAGCAGCCAGGGACTGCGGATGGTACGCACCTTCAGCAGTTCATTGTGGACGAGAACGGGCACAGCGCACTCCTTTGACGTTGGTCGATCAAGTCCCATCCGGGGCGCCGGAATCGCGTTAGATCGACCAACGTCGAAGCGATCCGGCCGGGGACACGCCGCTACCCGGGGACACCGGCACCGGCATCCGTGTCGGCGCCGGTCAGCCGCAGGAAGGCGGATTCCAGCGAGGCCCCGTCAGCCGGACCGCCCGCCGGACCGCCCGCCGGACTGCCCGCCAGCCCGGCGAGCGGCCCGGCGTACCGCAGCCGGCCCTGGTTCACGATCAGCACCCGGTCCACCGTCTGCGCCACCTCGGCCAGGACATGGCTGGAGATCAGCACGGTACGGCCCTCGGCGGCCAGGTCGCGCAGCAGCCCGCGCAACCAGGCCATGCCGGCGGGGTCGAGACCGTTGCCCGGCTCGTCCAGGATCAGTACCCCCGGATCGCCGAGCAGCGCCGCCGCGAGGCCGAGCCGCTGGCGCATGCCCAGCGAGTACCCGCCGACCCGCCGGCCGGCGTCCGCCGACAGGCCGACCTGGTCGAGGACCGCGTCCACCCGGGCCCGGGAGGCCCCGCTGACCTGGGCGAGGATCCGCAGGTGGTCGCGGGCACGCCGGCCCGGGTGGAAGCCGGTCGCCTCCAGTACCGCGCCGACCACCCGGCGCGGGGCGGCCAGATCGGCGTACCGGCTGCCCCCGATCAGCGCCTCCCCGGAGGTCGGCGTCACCAGGCCCAGCAGCATCCGCAGCGTCGTCGTCTTCCCGGCCCCGTTCGGCCCGAGGAAACCGGTCACCTGGCCCGCCGGTACCTCGAAGGTCAACCCGTCGGCCGCCAGTACCCGGCCGAAGCGCTTGCTCAGATCCCGGCCCGACACGTCCGTCATCGCGCAACCTCCCGTCATCGCGTTCGGTCACACCCTGGCCGGTGGCCCACCCGCCGGTCGTCCCCCGGTCGCGGCATCTTCGGCGTACCGCGACCGCGGTACGGCCCGGATACGGTCGAAGGCCGACGCGGCGCCGGGCGCGGGCACCTACGGTGATGGCATGACGGGACCAGTTGCCGGTGGCGCGCTCACCGGGCCCGGCCTGCGCCGCGCCGGCGGGCACCATCCGCGCCTGGCCGACCTCGCCGACACCGCCATCGCGCTGATCGTGTACGCGGCCACGCTGATCACGACGGTCACCGGCCCGCCGCCGTGGCGCGGCCAGCTCGACCCCGCGGCGCTGCTGACCGCCGGCGTCGCGTGCGGCGCGCTCGCGGTTCGGCGCCGCTGGCCGTTCCCGATGCTGGTGGTGAGCGCGGTCGCGGCGGAGGTGTACCTGGCGGTGCACGGCGGGCACGAAGGGACGCTGGTCCTGGCCGCACCGCTGATCGCGCTGTACACCGTGGCCGACACCGCCAACCGCCGGCGCGCCCTGACGATCGGCGCGAGCGCTGTCCTCGCCCTCGGCCTGCTGCACGTCCTGATCAAGCCGGCGTCCTGGGCCGGCGCCGAGAACGTCGCGCTGGCCGCGCTCGGCGGGCTCGCGGTGGCCGCCGGCGACGCGTCCCGCAACCGCCGCGCCTACCTGGCCGAGGTCGAGGAGCGCGCCCGCCGGGCCGAGCACGACCGCGAGGAGCAGGCCCGGCGACGGGTCACCGAGGAGCGGCTGCGGATCGCCCGCGACCTGCACGACGCGCTCGGCCATCAGCTCGCTTTGATCAACGTACAGGCCGGGGTCACCGCGTACGTGGCCGACAACCAGCCCGCGCCGGTACTCGATGCGCTGACCAGCATCCGCCTGGCCAGCCGTACCGCGCTGCACGAGTTGCGCGACACGATCGGGCTGCTCCGCGAGCCCGGCGAGCCGGCCGCCCCCACCGAACCGGCGATCGGCGTGGCCGCGCTGGACGACCTGGTCGCCTCGTTCCGCGGCTGCGGCGTCGACATCCGGGTCGACGCCAGTGGCGCGGTTCGCCCGCTGGCACCGGCCACCGACCGGACCGCGTACCGCGTGGTGCAGGAGGCGCTGACCAACGTCTGCAAGCACGCGGCGCCGGCTACCGCCCGGCTGCGCCTGGACTACGAGCCGACCGCACTGCGCATCACGGTCGACGACGACGGCACGCCGCCGGCCGGGGCGGCGACCGGACACGGCATCACCGGCATGCGGGAACGCGCCGCGGCCGTCGGCGGGAGCCTGACGGCCGGTCCCCGGCCGGGTGGCGGGTTCCGGGTCCGTGCGACGCTTCCGGTGGACCGGGTACCGCGATGACGATCCGGGTACTCCTGGCCGACGACCAGCCGTTGCTGCGCGGCAGTTTCGCGTACCTGATCAACTCGACGCCGGATCTCACCGTGGTCGGCGAGGCCGGCACCGGCCGGGAGGCGGTCGAGCTGGCCCGGCAGACGCGGGCCGACGTGGTCCTCATGGACATCCGGATGCCTGACCTGGACGGGCTGGCCGCCACCCGGCTGATCACCGAGGACGAGGACCTGGCCGGCGTACACGTGCTGATCCTGACCACGTTCGAGATCGACGAATATGTGTACCGTGCGTTGCGTTCGGGCGCGAGCGGCTTCCTCGGCAAGAGCGCCGAGCCCGGTGAGCTGCTCGACGCCATCCGGGTCGTCAACCGGGGCGACGCGCTGCTCTCCCCCGCAGCCCTCCGCAGCCTGATCGCCCGGTTCCTGGCGAGCCCCGAGCACGGCGACCCGCCGGCGCCCAGCCGGCTGTCCGGGCTCACCGACCGGGAACGCGAGATCCTCGCGCTGGTGGCCGAGGGACTGTCCAATGACGACATCGCCCACCGGCTGGTGGTCAGCCCGCAGACGGTCAAGACCCACGTCAACCGCACCATGGCCAAGCTAGGCGCCCACGACCGCGCCCAGCTGGTAGTCACCGCATACCAAACAGGCCTAGTCCGCCCCCCTAGTCCGCCCCCCTAGCCCGTCGATCTAGGACGAATGGTGGGACAAACCGGGCAGCCCGGGCACCATTCGTCCTAGATCGACGAGAAGTTCTGGCGGCTGGCGACGAAACGGCTCGCCAGGCCGGCACGCGACGTGACCCCGAGCTTGGCGAAGACGTGGCCGAGGTGGCTCTCCACGGTCCGTACGCTCATCCCGAGCCGGGTGGCGATCTGGCGGTTCGAGTGCCCGATCGACACCAGCCGGGCGACCTCGTGCTCCCGCTCGGTCAGCGTGTGCCCGGCCACCGCCCGGCCGGCGCGGCGCTTGCCCGCGCCGAGCCGACGCTGCTCGGTCACCACCTGGGCGTACAGTCGCTGCGCCCCGCACGTGGCGAACAGATGCTTGGCCCGGCGGATCTCCTCCTGCGCCCGGCCGTGGTCGCCGGACGCCGCGAGAGCCGCTGCCAGCACCTGCCGGGCCTCCCCTTCGACGACGCGCATCCCGACCTCGCGGTAGTGCTCGACCACCCGGCCGGCGACCGTCACGGCCTCCCGCGCGTCGTCCGGATCCCCCGCCACGGCGAGGATCCGGGCCCGGCTGAGCGCGTGCGCCTCGGCGGCGCCGAACACCGGTGCGAGTGCGGCCGAGCGGTCCGCCCACCCGGTCGCCGCCGCCAGGTCGCCGGCCGCCAGCTCGGCCTGGACCAGCACGTCGTACCAGGGCGGTCGCATGCCCACCTGGTACCGGTGGAGATCCGGCCCGCCACCGACCCGCAACAGGTACTCCCGGCAGCCGGCCGGGTCGCCGTTCGCGAGGCGTACCCGGGCCAGCACGCCTTCCGCGTGGCCGGTCCACAGGAACGTCCCGCCGGGCCTCGCCTGGATCGCCTCCCGCGCGTACCGGTCGGCGTCGTCGAGCCGGCCCTGCTGGTACGCCACCTCGGCCAGGGCGCCCAGCACCGCCGGGTACTGGTCCCGTTCGCCCAGCGTGTGCGCCAGCTCGACGGCGTTCCCGGCGTGCTCGGACGCCTCGGCCAGGTAGCCGAGCCAGGTCTCCACGGTGGACAGTCCGAACAGGAGCGGGGTCAGGACGTGGAACTGGCCGGTACGCCGGGCGATGGTGACGCCACGGTCGAAGTGCCGCCGGGCGTCGCGATGCCGGCGGAGCACCGTTTCCGCCCAGGCGACCTGGATGACGTCGAGGTGACCGGCCAGCTCGGTGTCCGGCAGGTGGTCGAGGACGGCGACCGACCGGTCCACGAACTCGCCGGCTCTCCCATGGTCCCCGGCGTACGCGTGAACGAGTGCGAGCAGGCCGGTCGCGCCGGCGAGCAGCACCGGCCGGTCGGGTGGCCTCTCGTCGAGCACCTTCGTGGCCCACACCGCCGCATCCGCCAGCCGGCCGCCCTGGGCGCACAGGTAGGCCAGCTCCAGCCGCAGCGCCGCGGCGTCCCCGTCGCGGTGGTCGGGCAACCCGTCGAGCGCGGCCGTCAGCTCGGCGAGAGCGCGGTCGTGCCGACCGAGCAGCCGTTGCATGCGGGCGCCCAGGGCGACGGCGGCGACCCGCTGGAACCGGTCCGGCGGCGGCTCGGCGAGGAGGTCCCGGGCGGCCGCGAACTGCCCGGTCGCGGCGAGGGCGCACGCCCGGCGCAGCGTCAACTCGCCGCGCCGCGGGTCGGAGTCGTCGGGCAACAGGCGCGCGGCGACCTCGTACCATCGAGCGGCCACCGCCGGGGTGGTACGCGCGGCGCTCTCGGCCGCCGCCGACAGCACGGCGATCGCGTGCTCGTCGTCGATGTCCGGGCGCGGCCCAGGACCCGTGGCGCCGTGCTCGACGTGCGGCGCCTGGACCGTGGCCCCGGCTCCGCGCGCGCGGAGGTGGGCGGCCGCCCGCGCGTGGGCGGCGCGCCGCCAGTCGCCACGACCATCGACGCCGGCCACGTGACAGCCGGCCACGTGACAGCCAGCCACATGAAAGCCGGCCGCGGAAAGGCCGGCCGCATGAAAGCCGGCCACGTGATAGGCGGCCTCACGGACCAGCGGGTGCCGGAACCGGAACCGGCGCGCCGACGTCTCCGGGCGGATCAGGTCCCGGGCGGCCAGCTCGTCGAGGCCGTCCAGCGCCCGGGAAACCGGTACCGGTGCGATCGCCGCCACCAGCTCCGGGTCGAACGGGTCCCCGGCGACCGCCGCCGCCAGCGCCACCACGCGAGCGGCGGCCGGCAGCGCGGCCAGTTCGGCGAGGATGCCGGCCGGCGGCAGTTCGGCGGGTTCCCGGAGCGCGTCCAGATAGCCCGGGTTGCCGCCGCTCGCCTCGTACAGCTCCCGGCAGCGCCGGGCCGGCACCTGCGGGCCGAGCAGCTCGCCGACCTCGTCCGGGGTCAGGGGCGCGAGGTCGAGCCAGGTACGCGCCTCGCCCGGCGCCGGCGCCAGCACGGCGAGCAGCGCGGGGGGTGCCTGCCGAGGCCGGAAGGCGACCGCGAACAGGACGCGGGCGGCCGGCGGGCGGCGCACCAGGTCGCCGAGCCGGGCGATGGCCGGGGCGTCGGCCCGGTGCAGGTCGTCGAGCACGAGGACGAGGCCGGCTCGGGTATCCATAGTGGACAGCCAGGCCGGCGACGGCTCCGAGGGCTGCACGGCGCAGCCACGGGCACCGGCCCGGGCGGCCAGCTCCGCCAGTACCGTGGTCTTGCCCATCCCTGGCTCGCCGGTGATCGCGACGACGCCCGGGCGGCCGGCGATCGTGTCGTCGAGCAACCGGTCCAGTGCGGCCAACTCGGCGGTACGCCCGACGAGAATCTGATCAGCTGGCATGGCTGACGGTGAGCCTTTCCCTGGAGACGAGGCGCATCGCCACTCCCGCCCGGGAGGCGGCGCCGAGTTTGTCGAGGATCCGGGCGACGTGGTTCTCGACCGTGCGCGGACTGAGGTACAGCAGCTCGGCGATCTCCCGGTTCAGATGCCCCTGGCAGACCAGCTCGGCGATCTCCCGCTCGCGCCGGGTCAGCGCACCGGCGCCGCCGCCCGCCGCCGCGCTCCGCACGCTGCCGGCCCGCCGCTCGTCGCGGCACCAGCCGAGCGCCGCGAAGCCGCTCCCGGCCGCGGCGGCCTGCCGGTCGGCGGTGGTCGGATCGCCGGCCATCAGCGCCGCCCGGGCCGCCGCGAGCAGGCCGTACGCGACCTCGCCGACCCGGCCGGACCGGGTGGCCGCGGCGTCGGCGAGGCCGGCCCACCGGCGGGCCTCGTCGACCTGGCCGAGCATCACGGCCGCTTCCGCTCCCAGCTCGCACCGGCGCCCGTTCAACTCCCGATTGGACAGTCCGGTGAGGACGGTCAGGCAGCCGTCCGGATCGCCGTGTGCCAGCAGGGCACGGGCCATGACCTCCTCGGCGGCGCCGTCCCAGCCGGGTACGATCGCCGGCCGCGCGGCCACCGCCCGCTCGGCGTGCCGCAGGCCGGCCCGGGTGTCTCCGCTGTCGAGCGCGACGGCGGCGCGCAGGGCCTCGACCATGGCATCGAGTCCGTCCCGCCCGGCGGACGCCGCGCCGAGCCAGGTCACCGCTTCCACCGCCGCGGCTGCCGGCCCCCGCCGCAGCCGCGCCGCAGCCAGTACGCTGAGCAGCTCCGGCAGGACGTGCCGGCGACCTGTGCGACGCCCGATCTCGACCCCGCGCAGGGCGTGCCGGCCGGCGGTCTCGTCCCGTTCCTGCACCAGGGCGGCCCAGGCGACCTGGAGGGCCAGCGGCAGGTGGTCGGCCAGCTCCGCGTCGGGCATCCGGTCCAGGCGCGTGGCGGCGCGGTGCAGGTGGCGCCGGGCCGGTTCCGGCTGGCCGGCCCGGATCGCACAGAGCGCCCGTACACTGTGGGCGGTCACCGCCGCCGGAGGCAGCTCCGGCTGGCCCGTGGCGGCCCCGGCGAGTTCGATCGCCCGGTCGGCGGCCCGGCCCGCCTCCGCCCACTGACCACAGTGGACACTCACCAGGGCGCGGTCGGCGTGGAACCCGGCGGGCAGCGCGGCCGCCGGCGATCCGGCCGCCAGTGCCGCCGCGGCCTCGTCGGGTTGACCGAGCGCGAGCGCCAGCATGGCCTCCAGCCGGAGCACCGCTAATCGCTGCTCGGTGGCCGTCGCGGGCAACTGCTCCAGCACCTCGTGGACGAGCGCGCGACTCTCGACGAACCGTCCGGTCACGGCCAGCGCGCGAGCCTGCCGGGCGAGCAGTCGCGAGCGCCGGGTCACCGACTCGGGCGTCCCGGGCAGCAGCCGGGCCGCGGCGTCCCACCAGCCGGCGGCCACGGTCGGGTCGGTGACCGCCGCCTCATCGCCGGCCCGCTCCAGGAGGTCGATCGCACTCGTGTCGCCCGATCGGCCGGCGCGGGCCAGATGCGGCGCGACGTCGGCCGCGCCGGCGCCGCGCAGGACCAGCACGGCGGCGGCCCGCTCGTGCGCCGCGAGGCACCAGCCGGGCGGCACCAGGCCGTACACCGCCGTCCGCACCACCGGATGCCGCCACCGCCACCGGCCCGGCCCACCGGCCGGCCGGACCAGGTCACGCCGGCCCAGCTCCCCGATCCGGACGGCGGCGCTCGCCGGATCCACCTGCGCCACGGCCGCCGCCAGGTCCGTGTCGAACACGTCGCCGGCCACCGCGGCGGCCCGGGCGATGACCAGGAGATCGGGCCCGAGCGGCGCGATCTCCGCGGCCAGCGCGACCACCGGATCGGCACCGGCCAACACCTTCAGGTACCCGGGAAGGCCGCCACTCGCCTCGTACCGCTCCCGGCCGCCGGCGAGCTGCGCGAACTCGGCCGGGGTGAGCGGGCCGAGGTCGAGGCGGGTACCGCCGGCCGGTGGGCGTACCGGTGGCGCCTGCCGCGGCCGGTACGCCACGCACACCAGCAGCGGCACCGGCACCGGCAGCGGCAGCGGCCGCTCGACCAGGTCGGCCATCAGCTCGATGGAGCCGCTGTCCGCCCAGTGGAAGTCCTCGACGACGAGAGCCAGCCCGCTCCCACCGGCCGCGGCGGTGAGCCGCCGACGGATCTCGTCCGGGTCGGCCGCGCACCCGATGGTCTCCGCGAGGACCCCGTACGCGGTCGACCGGAGTGGTTCGGTGGCCCGCCCGGCCAGCACGGTCCAGGACCCGGCCGCGGCCAGTACCCTCAACTCGGCCAGCAGGTGACTCTTGCCGGCGCCCGGATCGCCGGTCACCTCCAGCCAGCGGTTACCCATCCAGCAGCGATCGAGCAGCCGCTTCACCACGGCCAGTTCGTCGCGCCGTCCCACCAGCGTGCTCCGCCCCCCGACGGCCACTGCGGCGTCCCCCTCACGATGCCCATTCGCCGGGTCGGCCCGCCGCCCCCGCCACGCGACCGCGCCCAGCACCCGTACGCCCCCCGACGGACGGGCTCCCCGGGTACCGGTCTGCGTCTGCGCTCGCGCGCCGGCCCGCCCGGGGACGAGGAGACTCTCGCCCGGCGCGTTTGCTTCGTGTTTGCGCGGCGGTTGCGTCGCAGCTAGGGAACCCTGTGCCCGGCCGGCGCCACCGGTGGTCGGCCTACCAGCGGCGCCCGGTCCACCGGGGTTCGTACTGCCACCATGCCTCCTGCCACCGGGCGAGGCGGTAGGCGTCGAGCCCCCGGCGTACCACGACCCGTACCCCCGCCAGCAGCCCAGCCACCAGGGCGGCCGTCACCACGGCGATGGTGGTGGCGTCGATCACCGTCTCGGACCGGCGCTGCGGCGGGCCGACCATGTCTCCAGTGGCGTTGGTCCACACCGGAATCCGGGTACCCGGCTGGGCGGGGGCGGGGACCGGGATGAAGCCGTGGTGCTCGGAGCCGTCCACGCCGGTCCACTGGGCGTACGCCCGGACCCGGGAGTCGGCGGCCGAGCCCCGGGCGGGTGCGGCGGCGTCCGAGTCGGCGCCGACCGAGCTGTCGTCCTGATCGCCCTGACCGGGGTTCGCGGCCGGTGCCGCGCCGGTGCCGGGGTACGGCAGCAGCAGCGCCTCGGTCCGGTACCGGTGTGCCTGCTCGACCCGCTCGGTTCGCACGCCGGCCGTGTAGCACGCCCGGCCGGCCCGCCAGGCGGCGTACGGCATCATCAGGACCAGGGCGACGAGCAGGAGAACCGTGAACCAGGCTTCCACCCGGTCGGAGGTCCGGCGCAGCGGGTTGCCGTCCAGACCGATCTTGCGCAGAGTCTGAGCCGGGAGCGACATGACCATCTCCAGCACCGAATTTTCCGAACGGTAGTCGCTACCCAGATCCGTTTTTCCGTACCAAGGTCGGCACAACTTCCCGGAAGTCGTGGCCATAGCGGCGTACGGAGGCCACGACTTCCGGGAAACTGTGCCGACCGTTACGGGAACGGGGGCTCGTTGCGCTGCTCGGCGGCGATCACGTGGAAGACCGCGTTGATCAACGCGAGGTGCGTGAACGCCTGCGGGAAGTTGCCGAGGTGCCGGCCACTGCGCGGGTCGATCTCCTCGGCGTACAGTCCGAGCGGCCCGGCGAAGGACAGCAGCTTCTGGCACAGCCGCCGGGCACGCTGGTGCTCGCCGATCGCGGTCAGCGCCGACACCAGCCAGAACGAGCAGATCGTGAACGTGCCCTCCTCGCCGTCGAGCCCGTCGTCGGTCTTCTCGGTGCGGTAACGCAGCACCATGTCGTCGACGGTCAGCTCGTCGGCGATGGCGAACACGGTCGCGCGGATCCGGCTGTCGCCCGGCGGCAGGAACCCCATCAGCGGGATGAGCAGCGCCGACGCGTCCAGCTCGGTGGTGTCGTACGCCTGCGTGAAGACGCCCCGGCCGTCGACGGCGTGCGCGCAGATGTCGGCGTGGATCTCGTCGGCGATCGCCTGCCACCGCTGCGCGAGGGCGAAGTCCTCGCGGATGCGGGCCAGCCGCGCCCCGCGGTCGACGGCCACCCAGCACATCACCTTCGACGAGGTGAAGTGCTTCGGCTCGCCGCGTACCTCCCAGATCCCCCGGTCCGGCTCGCGCCAGTGCGCGATCGCGTTGCCGACCTGGCGTTTGAGGATCTTCCAGATGCGTTCGTCGAGCCGGTCGCGGGACTTGGTGTGCAGGTAGACGGCGTCCAGCACGGCGCCCCAGACGTCGTGCTGGCGGTGCTTGTACGCGTCGTTGCCGACCCGTACCGGCCGGGCGCCCTCGTATCCGTGCAGGTGGTCGAGGAGGACCTCGGTAAGGTCGCGCTCGCCCCCGACCCCGTACATGATCTGGATGTCCTCCTCCCGCTCGGCCACGTCGGCGATGAAGCAGAAGAAGTCGTTGGCCTCCCAGTCGAAGCCCAGCGTGTACAGGCCCCACAGGGCGAACGTCGAGTCCCGGATCCAGCTGTACCGGTAGTCCCAGTTGCGTTCGCCGCCCGGCGTCTCGGGCAGCGAGGTGGTCGCGGCGGCGGCGAGCGCCCCGGTCGGCGCGAACGTGAGGCCCTTGAGGGTCAGCGCCGAGCGCTCCAGGAAGCTGCGGAAGCGGTGGTCCGGGAAGTTGCCCCGGGCCAGCCAGTGCTGCCAGTGGTGGGCGGTCCAGGTCAGCCGCTGGTACGCCTGCTCCCACGTGTACGGCGGCTCGTGCTCGGTCCAGGTCAGCGCGCAGAACCGGGTGTCGCCCTCCTTGAGCAGGGTACGGGCGGTGGCCCGGCCGCCCTCGAAGCCGATCCGCATGTCGGTGGTGAGCCGCAGTTGGAGGTCGACCCCCTCGGCCCGGGCGATGCCCTGGTGGTAGCCGCGATCCGGGTACGACCAGCGCGCCGTCCGCCGCCCGTAGTCGAACACCGGCTCGCAGTCGAGCGTCACCTGTACCTCGCCGGTGACGCAGCGGACGGTACGCAGCAGCACGTGGTCGGCGTCGTAGTCGGTCGGCGCCCGGCGGTGCGTCCTGGACAGCTCGGACTCGTGGTGCCACGGCCCGATCAGCAGCACGTCCCGCACGATGATCCACCCGGTCGGGGTGCCCCAACTGGTCTCCAGCACCATCGTGCCCGGCAGGTACCGTCGCGCCGCCGGCACCATCGTCTCGGCCGGGCCGAGCCGGAACCCGCCGGCGTCACGGTCGAGAATCGCGGCGAATACGCTCGGTGAGTCAATCCGGGGCAGGCAGAGCCATTCGACGTTTCCACTGGGGGCTACCAGCGCGGTGGTCTCGCAGTCGGACAGGAAACCGAAATCGGCGATCTGCGGGTACGGGGAGCCGAAGCCCGCGTCACGATGGGCGGAGACCCATGGCTCACGGAAGTCGTCGACGCCTGCCTTGGTCACCCTGATTCACCCCTCCTGACCTGGTGAGGACGGGTTCGGGTGACCGACGACTTGCGGTCGGATCCCGCGCCCGCCCGCACGTCCGGCAATCATCCCACCTCACCAGATCGCGCGCGTCAAAACTCCTGCCTGTACTCCTGCCTCCCCCGGTGGGTATCAAGAACGGCTCCGCGTGCTCTAGGAGGGAAGGGGCAAACCACACGGGAGGTCGGTCACTGTGAGCGACGCAGGCGTCAACCTTGAACTGCTCGAGACCAGCGCGTTGATCGGGTCGGTGTTGCCGGTCGCCGTCGCGGTCTTCAAGCAGGACCGGCTCAGCCAGCGCGCGAACACCGCCGTCGCGGTCGGTACGACGCTGGCTGTCGCGATCATGGTGGTCTGGTTCCGGCACCGGCTGGCGCCGGACACCGTCGGGGTCAACTTCGTCGTCATGTACACCACCGCCGTCGCCTTCTACCTCGGCCTGTGGCGGCCGACCGGCATCGCGCCGATGATCCAGCGGCGCACGTCGCGGCGGCGCAAGGAGGCACGCACCTGGACCCCGGCCGCGGCACGGAGGCCCGCCGGCATCATGTCCGGCACCGTCGACCACCGCACACCAGACCGCGACCTGGCCCGCTGTTAGCGTCCTGACCGGCCTACGAGGCCGGCACGATCGGCACAACTTCCCGGAAACTGTGGCCTCAGACCCCGTCGGAGGCAACAACTTCCGGGAAGTTGTGCCGATCGTGGCGAGGCTTCGGGGTGCCAACGGGCTCAACCTCCACCGAAGCAGACGAACGGGACCAGGGGCGCGGCCAGTGACGCGGTCGCGAGCGCCCGGGCCGGCTCGGCTCCGCCGGCCACCGCCCGGTGATAGCCGACCATCACGTTCGCCACGGTCTCGTCGGGTACCCGGACCAGGCTCGACACCACGCTGCTGGTCCCCGCGTACAGCAGCGCGGCGGTGAAACCCAGGATCTCGTCGCCGGCCCGCACCACGGTCCGGCCCACGTCGCACGCGGACAGCACGGCGTGCCGGGGCGGCGCCGACAGGTGTTGCAGGTCGTAGGCCATCAGCGGCCCGTCGGCGAGATCTAGCCGGGAGAACAGCACGTTCTCCGGCTCGTGGTGGCCATGCGCGGCGAAGTGCGCGACCGAGGCACCGTCCGCCCCGCGTACCGTCGCTTCCACCGTCGCGGCCTCGCCGGTCAGCACCCGGCTGGCCGGGTCGATCGCGGCGATCGCGTGCACCTCGGCCGCTGCGTGGGCCAGGTAGGGCCCGGCGACCAGCAGCGGCGGACCGGCGGCGGGCCGGTCGGTCGCCGCGCGCCGGCAGGCCTTCCAGACCGACGCCGACGGCGCGACGGTCACCGGTCGTCCGGTCAACGGCGGAAGAACACCCCACGGTACCGCCGACAGCCAGCCGGTCGGGACCAGCACGACGTCGTCGTCGCCGAGCAGGTCGGTCACCGGCAGGAGCAGGTGCTCGGTGAGGATGTCGCGCTGGCGGTGTACCGACGCGACGACCACATCGTGCATCCGCCCCGGCAGCCGGCGGCCGGCGAGCGCGTCGAGGTCTCCGAGCAGCCGCCGGCTGGCCTCCTCCGCCACGGTCGCGTCGCCAAGGTCGCGCAGCCGGGCGTCGCCGTCGCGGATGACGAGCGCGGCCAGGCGCTCCCCGCGTTCGAGAAAGATCATGACGGTACGTCCGACCGCCGCGGCCTCGTCCGCCACGTCGTCGAACGTCGCGGTGGCGCTGGACTCCCCGGTGCCGGCGGCCTGCCAGGTCCGTTCGGTCACGTACCGCTCCAGCTCGGCGCGCCGCTGCCGCAGGGCCGGCTCCGGGCGGCGGTGCGGGACTGAGATCTCCGCGATCTCCTCCTCGCGAATGAGCCGGTGCAGGTGGCGCAGCTCGGCGACAGCGTCGGCGGCCGCCGGATCGGTCGGCGGGCGTACCGGCTTGACCCGGAACGCCTGCCCGCGCGAGCGCTCCGACCAGGCGAAGACCAGCCGGGGCGAGCCGCTGTCCACGGCGGTGTCCAGCCCGAGGCGGGCCAGCTCCACGCCGAGGGCGGCGGTGCCGCTCTGCAGGTCGACGCTGCCCAGCCGGGCGCGCTGCCGGTGGAGGTCGCCCAGGCCGGCGCGGGCCTGCCGCAGCGCCGGACCGCGCTCACCGCCGGCCACCGCCAGCTCGGCCCGGGTGAGCCGGTGCAGCAGGCGGGTTTCCAGCGGGGCGCTCCGGCGCACCGGTGGCAGTCCGGCCGCCGCGCGCTGGGCGGCCGGGACGCGCCCGGCCCGGAGCAGGGCCCGGATGGCGAGCAGGTCGGCCGCCGCGGCGTCGTCACCGAGCCCGAGCGCGCGCAGCCGGCCGGCCAGCAGCGCGGCCTGCCCGGCGACCGCGCCCGGCACCCGGCCGAGCCGGTACCGGACCCACAGCCGGGTGAGGTCGGCGAGCGCGGTCCAGGCGTCGTTGCCGCGCCGCCGGGCGTGGGTACTGGCCCGCCCCGCCCAGATACCCGCGGTCGCCAGGTCACCGCTGGCCAGCGCGACCTGGGCCCGCAGCAGCTCGGCCTCGGCGTGGTCCTGGCTGAGCCGCTGCTCGCGGGAACGCCGCAGCACGTCGTCCAGCTCCCGGGCGGCCTCTTCCGCGAGCCCCGCCGCGAGCAGCGCCTTGGCCTTGTCGATCAGCAGTACCGGCAGGAACCCGGGGCCATGCGCGAGGTACCGGCGGCCCGCCTCGTCGAAGGTTCGCAACGCGGCCGGCAGGTCACCGGCGAGCATGTCGCAGTACCCGATGTTGTGTCTGGCCTTGGCCCCGAGCAGGTCGAAGCCTTCCGCGTCGCAGATCGCCGAACAGCGCCGCAGGTCGTCGCGGGCCGGCCCGACGTGCCCGCCGGCAAGGTACAACGCGGACCGGTTGAGCAGGGTACGGGCCAGCACGATGCCCGGCCCGGCTCCGGCCAGCAGCGGGATCGCGGCGTCGAGCAGCGCCAGCGCGTCGGCCCGCCGCCCCAGCCGGAGCAGCAGCAGCCCGCGCTGCTGGAGCAGCAGGCCACGGTCGGTCGGGGCGAGCAGCGCCGCCGCCTCGTCGAGCAGGCCCAGCCCGGCGGCGACCCGGCCCTGCTCGGCCTCGGCGTGCGCCAGGCTGATCAGGGTACGGGCGACCAGGTCCGAGTGGTCGGCACCGGCTGTCGGGTACCCGAGCATCCGCAGGCACCGGCGCAGATGCCGGGCCCCGGTGGCGGGGTGCCCGGCGGCGGTCGCCGCGACGCCCCGCTCGCGCAGCTGGCCGGCCCGCAGCACCACCGTGTCCGCCACCAACAAGCGGCTACACCTCGATCGACGGTGTGACGACCACCCGGCGCCGCGCGGGCGCGTTCTCCTCGACCAGGTTCACCGCGAGCTGGACCAGGCCGTGCGGCACCTCGTCGAACACGAACCGGCCCTGGTCGTCGGCGTCGGTACTCAGGGCGGAGCCGCGGGTGCGCAGCTCGACCTGGCGGGCGGCCGGCGGCGCGAGCCAGCCGTCGAGGCGGATCCGGCCGTGCTCGGCGGGACTGAGCCGGATCATGATCGACATGCTGTCGCTGTCGAACGTCACCGTCCGGCTCTGCTCGCCCCGGGTGGCGGTGACGAGGTCGTGGTCGAGTCCGAGCCGGAACACCTCGACGTCGGCGTCGGCCAGTTCGAGGGCGAACTGGACCCGCTCCACGAGGTGCCGCGGCGGCGGGTCGACCTCGGTGTACAGGGTACGGATGCCGTCGAGGATCTCGGCGTCGAGCCCGTCGAGCCGCGCGGTCGGGTCGATATCGCTTCGCTCGCTCATGTCACCAGCTCCACGCGGGCTCGGCGGCCAGCATGGCGCGCAGCTTCGCCAGGCACCGGCCGCGGGTGGGGCCGATGCTGCCGACCGGCATGCCGAGCGCCGCGGCGACCGCCGCGTAACTCGTCGGCGGGGCGAACGCCACCACCCGCAGCAACTGCTGGCAGCGCTCCTCCAGCCGGCTCACCATTGTCCACAGGAGACGTTGCCGCTCGTCGGTGATCACCTGCTCGTCCGGCAGCGCCGCGCTGTCCGGCAGGGTGGTGGCGGTCTGCTCGTCCAGCGGGCGGCCGGCACGGCTCGCGCCGCCGACGTGCCACGCCTCCCGCTTCGCGACGGTGACCAGCCACCCGGTCAGCGCCCGCGGGGTCTGGATGCTGTGCAGGTGGTCGAGCAGCCGGAGCCAGGTGGTCTGCACGACGTCTTCGGCCAGCTCCCGGTCGAGCCCCTGGGTGCGTACCACGTGCCACAGCAGCGGGGTCAGCTCGGCGACGATCTCGCCGAGGCTGTCGCGCTGGCCGGCGCGGGCCGACTCCAGCAGGCTGGACAGCCGCTCCTCCCGGTCATCGCCGCGTTCCGCTTCGGCGGTCGGGTTGGGCTTCGGACTCATGACACCCCTTACCTGCGAAATTACCGTGGAAGCTTCCCGAGGGCCGCGTCCGCGCGGCACAACCGGGCCTCGGTGGTGGTCTTGTCGAGGCTCAGGTCCCCGGTGGACTGTGCCATCAGCTGACCGGCCAGGGTGGCCGCGACCAGCGGCGCGGCGAACGACGTGCCGCTCCAGATGCCGAAGCCGGCCGAGTAGTCGTCGATGTCGAGCGTCTCCCGGTTGCCCGCGTGCAGGTCGGGGGTACGGTCGCCGCGCAGCCACGTCGGCATCGTGCTCACGAGCGCGGCACCGCTCGCCCAGCAGTTCACCCAGTCCCCGTCGTCGGCGAAGGCCGCCTTGGTGCCGTTGGGGTTGAGCGCGCTGACGCTGACCACCGGTACCGAGCCGGTGCGCGGTGGCCGGCCGGCCAGGGCCGCCGGGTAGAACCGGCGGGTCGTGGAGTCGTTGCCGGCCGCGGCGACCACGATGACCCCCAGGTCGGCGAGCGCGTTGACGGCGTCCAGCAGCGGTGAGTCCTGCTCCTCCTCCAGCGGCGTCTCGAAGAACCCGCCGAGCGAGAGGTTGACGATGTCGACCAGGTCGGCCGGGTCGACCGGTTTCCCGGCCGCGGCCCTGCCCTGGGCGTACCGGATCCGCGCGGCCAGACAGGTCAGCGCCAGGACCAGCGAGCTTTCGCTGACGATGCCGTCGCCGTACATCACCCGGATAGCGCGGACCTGCGCGTCCGGCGCGAGCTGGCGGACGATGCCGGCGATGAACGTGCCGTGGCCGACGTGCGAGTTGAGGTCGTCGATGAGCCGGCCGCCGCTGACCGGGCGCTCCCACTCGTCTTCGATCACCTCGACCGGTGTGGCGCTGGTGGCGTCCTTGCTCTCCAGGTCGGCGCGGATCATGCCCTGGAGCACGGTGTCGACGGTGACGAAGTCGTCCGGGTACCACGTGCCCGGCGGGTCGCCGACCGGCAGGTACGGGTTGGGCGCCACGCCGGTGTCGAGCACCGCCACCACGGGCCGGCGCGAACCGAGTTCGTCCCGGCGGCGCCGGTGTGGCATGGCCACGACCACGTCGACCGGCATCCGCCCGTACTCGGGGCGCACGAACGTGGTGCGGGTCGGGTCGGCGGTGTCCGGACTGCCCTCGGTGGCCGGCCCGGCGCCCATCAGCGCCGAACCCATCAGGAGATGGTCGACCGACACGCGGGAGACGATCGCGCGCAGCCGGGCGAGGTCGGTCTCGGCCAGGTCCGTCGCGTCTTCCCTGCCGGTCCCCCGGGTCTGCCCGCCGCCCTGGCGAGCGGCGGTGGCCCGCAGCGTGAGCAGCGCGGTCCAGGCATCGACGACGACCGGCTGGCTGAAGCCCTCCCGGGCGCGTACCTCCGCGGCGCGCGGGACCTGTTGCAGATAGGGCAGGTAGCGCTCCACCTCGCCGGCGCCCGGGATCGGGCCGGGGGCGACCAGCTCCAGCCCGGTCGGGCCGAGTGCCCGGTTCATGAGCGCGACGTCGTCGGCGTTCTGCAACACGTCGTTGGGCACGAGCAGGTAACCCCAGCGGTACACGGTCGACCGGATCCGGCTGCCCGGCAGCGTCACCACCTCGCCCGGGCGCAGCACCCGCGCGCCGTGCCGCTCCAGCATCGCCCGCGGGATCGACACCACCCCGACGGAACCGCCGGCCTCGCGGTCCGTACCTGGCCGGTACCCCTCGCGGCGGAAGTGGATCTGCATGGCTGATGAACTCCCCTCGACCCTTGCCCGGTTCCTCCACAGTCCGGAGGCGACGGCATGAGTACTGATACACGATCACGGTGGAGCGGATGCCGGTGCAGTCTCCCATTCTCGATCAAACCCGGTAGCCGTTTGTCTGGAGTTGGCCAACCGGAAGTCGTGTATCTGAAACTCGACCCGGCGCTCTTACCTGGCATGAACACAAACCGCAGGTGGGCAGGACCGACGGTCAAGGCTGAAGACGACGCAACGAACACGGACGACGCCCCTTAACACGCACATGCGGGATCGGCACAACTTCCCCTGGTACCGGGAAGTTGTGCCGATCCCGGTATTACTGGCTGCCCTGGAGGATCAGCGTCCTCCGCGCGTTGGTGTCGAACGACCCACCGCCCGGATCGGGCTACCGCCCAGGGCGCCCGGGGTGACCGCCACCCCGTTCAACCCGTCGTCCGCGGCGGTGCTGTGCGGCACGGTCACCTGCGACCAAGCCCGGCCGTTCCAGTGCTCGACGATGCTGGCCTCGGTCAGGTCGTTGAACGACACTCCACCGACGGCGTAGATGTCGGTGGCCGAGACCGCCGCCACGCCACCCAGGCTGTAGTGGGTGCTGTCCGGCGGCGCCGGTGCGGCCGCGACCCGGGTCCAGGTCTTTCCGTCGTAGTGCTGGATCAGCGGTTGGTTCACGCTGAGCCGGTCGGTCACGCTGCCGACCGCCCAGATGTCCGTCGCGGACAGCGCCGCGATCGACTTCAGGCCGTTGTGCGCGACGAAGGTACTGGGTACCGACACCTGGTTCGGCATGGTCTGCCAGGCCCTGCCGTCGTAGTGCATGATCAACGCGGTCTTGGAGCCGTCCGGGTCGACCAGCCCGTCGCCGACCGCCCAGATGTTGGTCGGCGACACCACCGCGAGTGCGTTGAGCGCCGTCTTCACGGTCGGCACCGGCACCTCGCTCCACGCGTTGCCGTCCCAGTGCACGACCAGCGCGGTGATGCCGGGCGACTTGCCGACCGCCCACCCGTTGTCCGTCGCGATCGCCGCGACGCCGCGCCCAGGCCCGTACCCACTGGGAGCAGGCCCGGGGGATCTTCGCCGAGCTGGGCGTCCCCGAAGCCGACGAGGTGGCCGCGCTGCTCGCCGCTCCCTGACACCCCGGCCCCGCCCCCGGCCCGCCCCGGCCCGGCCCGGCCCCGGCCCGGCCCCGCCCCGGCATCGACGGTGGGCATCGCGATCCCAGGCATAGGGTTCGGGGATGGGTTCGGGGATGGGTTCGGGGATGGGTTCGGGGATGGGTTCGGGGATGGGTTCGGGGATGGGCGAGGGGGTGGGTCAGGCGGGTGGCGGGCGGCCGGACTGGGCCGAGCAGCGCCGGCGCGCCATCGCCGGGCACGCCGCCGATCTCGAACGGCGCCGGGCAGCCGAGGTCGAGCAGGCCCGCCGGTTGATCGCCGAATTCACCCGGGAGGCCCGCGAGCGGGGTCTGCCCACCGAGTCACTGGCCGCGCGGGCGTACGACGGTCGGGCCACGTACCGGACCGGGCTGCACGGCTGGTACCTGCGGCCGGACCGATCGGTCGCGGTCGGAATGGACGGCGAGTTCTACATCCTCACCGTGCCGGGGAGCCTGCGGGCACGATTCACCGGCGCGACCGTCCAGCCGGCGCAGCCCCGGCTGGTGATCGGCGAAGGCGGCCGGGACGGCGAATCGATGCCGCTCGCGGCGCTGCTGAGCCAGCGACTGGCCGACCACGGCTGAGCGAGCCGCTGGCAGACTGTCGTACGCGCAGCAACCGCGACACCCGGGGTTGAGATCGGAGCACATGGTGAAAGCAGCCCGCTACAGCCGGTTCGGGGGGCCCGAGGTCCTCGAGATCGTGGATCTCCCCGATCCACATCCGGGCCCCGGCCAGGTCCGGGTCGCGGTGCGCGCGGCCGGCGTCAACCCGAGCGACTGGAAGAAGCGCAAGGGCCTGATGGACGAAAAGCTTCCGCAGACCATGGGCTACGAGGCGGCGGGCGTCGTCGACGAGCTCGGCGAGGGCGTTGCGGACGTGGCCGTCGGCGATCGCGTGTTCGGCTTCTCCGCTGAGGGGGCGGCCCAGGCCGAGCTGGCGGTGCTGTCCCGTCGCTTGACTTCCCCGGCGCCGCCGCGCTGCCGGCCGCCATCGAGACGGCCACGCGCGCGCTCGACCAGTTCGGTGTCGGGAGCGGCAGCACGCTGCTGGTCAACGGCGCCTCCGGAGGCGTCGGCAGCGCAGCGGTTCAGCTCGCGATGGTGCGCGGTGCGCGCGTGATCGGCACCGCCGGTCCGGCAAACCACGAGTACCTTCGCTCGCTGGAGGCCGAGCCCGTCGCCTACGGCGAGGGCTTCGTCGAGCGGGTTCGCGCGCTCGCGCCGGACGGCGTCGACGCCGCGCTCGACGTCGCCGGGAGCGGCGTCCTGCCCGACCTCATCGACCTGGCGGGCGGCCCGGAGCACGTCGTGACGATCGCCGACTTCGGTGGCGCGCGGGAGCACGGCGTGAGGTTCAGCAGCGGGGACGCGGGCCGTGCGGTCCACGTGCTCGCTGAGATCGGCGAGTTGATCGAGTCCGGGCGCTTCTCGTTCCCGGTCGCGCAGACCTTCCCGCTCGCCGAGATCGCGCAGGCGCACCGCGTGAGCGAGGACGGTCAGGTGCGCGGGAAGCTCGTGCTGGTGGTCGGCTCCAGCTGACGACGACCAGCAGACGACCAGCAGATTACGGAAGGAAAGCCGCCCACTCCGGGCCGCTGAGTGTCCACTGCGGACAGCGGGCACCGGTCGATCCATATCCCAGATGCACCACGTGCGGCATTCAGTACTTCATCAACTCATCGTTCAATCATGCTGACGGAGCGTCGAGCAGTGGGCGTTACCGTTATTTCGAGGCATCGTTGTCAGAGACAGGACGGTGTCGGAGTACAGACGATGTGGTGTTTCCGGCCCGCCTGATACCACACAATGCTGCTACCGTCCGGCTCCCGTACGGTGGTGAATTGATCGAACAGGTGTACTAGAATGACCCAGGCCGGAGGGGAGCGCACAATGTCCGACGTAACGAGAGCGGCCTGGGAGGCTGGTTACGCGGTGCGCCGCGACTGGACGGACGGCACCCACGAGCTGGTCGGCTTCCACTGGACAGACAGCTCCGCCGCCCGGTTCGTCGACCGCGACCGGCACTACTGGCGACGCGGCCCGATGCGCCCGCACTCGTGGGCCGTGGTCGTGATCAGCCGCCGGGACTTCGACCTGCACGCCAAGCGACACGACTGCCGCGCTCCGGACTGCCCGGCGCCGACCGTCCGCCAGCACCGGGAGCAGGCACAGCGGTAAGGCGGGTGCGCGGCGACCAACTCCGCGATCTTCCGAGCAGCGGAGTGCCCGCCTTGTCGTAATTCCCGCATGACGCCCTGGCGCATGTGCCAGCCGGGCGGTCATCATTCATCCGGCGCGACATGTTCCGGCGCAGATCGTCCACGATGGGCGCCGACGGTACCCGATCATCCCGCTCACAATGTGGGCGCTATTCACTCATTTCACTCATCTTCTCATCTGGATGCAACTTCTCAACTCGGAATTCCCGCGACAGTCGGGGATGTTTGTGCGCCCAAACGATCGCACGCAGGGTGAGGGCGAGAATGCGCATCGAGATGAGCGGCCTTGTGCCCGCCGACCTGACGAATCATCTGTGGCGGCTCTACAACGATGCGTTCGACGACCTGCGGTCCACGGCGGTGCAGCGGCACATCATGACCCGCGAGGAGTTCGACGGCGTGATGCGCGACGACCGGGTGGCAAAGTACTTGGTCTTTGATACTGACCAAAATGAGGTCTTTGACACTGATCAGGACGGGCGCCTCTGCGCGCTCGGGACGATGACCAACGACCTCGACGCGGTGCCGCTGATCTCGCCGGACTATTTCCGCCGGCGCTGGCCGACCCATTTCGCGGAGAACCGGATCTGGTACATCGTGTTCGTCGCCGTACACCCCGACTACCAGGGAGCCGGCGTGGTCGAGTTGCTGGCCGCGGAGCTGTACCGGGTGGTGTCGGCCCGACACGGCGTGGCCGCGCTCGACGTGTGCCGGCGCAACGACCAGATCCGCCGGCTGCCGCAGGGGCTGCACCGGCTGCTGGAACGCTCGTACGGGCTGGTGCGCAGCGACCGGATGGACGAGCAGTCGTACTGGTTCTACGAGTTCCCCGAGTGACGAGCTGAAACCTAGGGCAACTCCCGGCAGCGACCGGCGAACTCGACCGACCGCACCGCGCTCCCCCACAGCCGGCCCTGGCCGATCGCCACACCCAGCCCGGCGAGCACTTCCCGCTGCACCGGCGACTCCACACCCTCCGCGACGACGCTCAGACCGAGCGCGACACTCATCGCGGCCACCGCGCGCACGATCTCCTCGTCCTCGGCGTTGGTGCCGAGCCCGGCGACGAACCCACGGTCGATCTTCACCCCGGTGATCGGGTGGCGACGAAGGTACCCGAGCGCCGAGAAACCGGTCCCGAAGTCGTCCACGACGATCTTGAACCCGAGCGCGCGCAGGTCGACGAGGACCTGCTCGGTCGCGCCGGACACGTCGACCATCACCGACTCGGTGATCTCCAGGACCACCGCGGTGGCCGGCACCCCGTACTCCAGCAGCATCGCGTCCACCGTCGCCGGCAACCCGGGATCGCGGAGCTGGCGGGGCGAAACGTTGACCGAGATCCAGAACTCCTCGCTCACGGTCCGGTCGGCCCGCCACGCGGCGAGCTGCCCGAGCGCCTCGCGCAGCACCCAGCGGCCGATCGCCGAGATGAGACCGACGTCCTCGGCGATGGGAATGAAGGCGTTCGGCGGGATCAGGCCGCGGGTGGGATGGTCCCACCGGATCAGCGCCTCGGCGCCCAGCAGCGCGCCGGAGGTCAGCTCGACGATCGGCTGGTAGGCCAGGTACAGCTGGCCGTGCGCCATCGCCTGGTGCAGCGCAAGCTCGATCTCGACCCGTTCGCGTACCCGCTCGTGCATGGACGCGTCGAAGATCGCCCACTTGCCGCGCCCCTCGGCCTTGGCCTGGTACATCGCGGTGTCCGCGTCCCGCATCAGCGACTTGGCTGTCACCGGGCCACCCTCGACCGGCGCCCCCGCGATCCCGACCGAGGCGCTGATCACCACCTCGGCCCCGCCGACCTGCAACGGCGTGCCGATGCACTTCATCAGCCGCTCGACCATGTCGACGGTCTCGTGCCGGGTGCCGGTGTGCACGACCAGGAACTCGTCGCCACCGACCCGCGCCACGGTCGCCGCCTGCGGCACGATGCCGAGCAGCCGCAGGGCCACCTCGATGATGAGCTGGTCGCCGGCCTCGTGCCCCCACGAGTCGTTGACCAGCTTGAAGCCGTCCAGGTCGAGGAAGCAGACCCACAGCTGGCGCCCGTCGGCCGGAGGCGCGGCGGACCCCGCCTCGACCAGCATCCGGTCCACTTCGCTCAGCAGCATCATCCGGTTGGGCAGCCCGGTCAGCGGGTCGTGCGTGGCCTGGTGCTTGAACCGCAGCTGCCCCGCCGCGTAGTCGTGCACCGCCGCCGCGGCGCGGACCAGCAGCAGGGCGACCATGGCCGCGCCGCCACCGCCGAGCAGGACCCGGATCAGCAGCGACCGGTCCACGGACACCGTGGTCAGGGCGAACGGCGCCGCCAGCGCCGGGCCGAGGACCAGCAGCCGGGGCCACGACCAGGTCTGTACGGGTACCGGCGCGGCCCGGCCCAGCTCGACCACGGACGGGTGCAGCGCGGCGGCGCCGATCATGGTGTAGGTGACCAGGAACGGCAGGTCGAGCAGCCAGGATCCGGTCAGCCGTCCGGAGGCGCCGATCACCGCGTACGCGAGGTCGCCGATGAGCAGCATCGCCATCGCGATCACCAGGAAGGCGTAGCTGGGCCGGCGGACCACGGTCGTGAAGGCGAGCCCGACCATGAGCAGGACCAGGGCGACGTCGAACAGCGGGTACACCGCCGCCAGCGTGGACACCGCCACGGCGCGGCCCTGGATCGTGGCCGCCGGGATCGCCAGCAGAACCGCGGAGGCGAGCCCCGCGCCGAGGCAGACGATCAGGCCGTCGACCAGCGCGTGCCGCTCGATGCTCCCCCGGGTCCGGAGCAGCTTGACCAGGCCGGCGATCATCAGCAGGTACCCGGGGACGGTGAACGCGTCGGACAGCAGCGCGGCCGGCCCGGTCTGGGCCGCCGCCCACGGTCGCACGACCGCGCCGACCAGGCAGGTCAGGCACGCGATGCCGAAGAACAGCCAGGTGCCGCGCGGCTCGGCGCCGAAGCGGCGTGGACCGGTGAACAGCGCCACGGCGCTGCCGAGCGCGACCGCGACGAACGCGGCGACGTTGGCGGTCTGGGAGACGTCGGCCGCGTACACCACCGCGGCGGCGATCCCGGCGCCGACGAATGCGTACGAGACGAAGGCGTACGACCAGAACCCACCGTCCGAAGACGAGGCCGACCGCCCCACCGCCATCGCCCCTACTCGGTCGCGTAACCCGATTGGTCAGAACCAGCCTGATCGAGAAGCAACTGATCGAGAAACAGCGCACACCGTATCAAGCGAACCCCAGCAGCTTCACCGTCTTGAATGGACCAATTTCTACCGGCCTTTCGGACTAATAGCGCGGGCCGGGTGTTAAGGACCCGTCAAGGTCGGATCTGTCGCCGTTAAGAAGCCATCAAGATCAGGTACATCTGCCGGATCGCGGCCTTGACTGGTGATTGTGGTAACCGGGATGAAACGGCTGCTGGTCGGCCGTCCACTGCGCAGCGACCGGATGGGCGAGACGCTGCTGCCGAAGCGACTGGCCCTGCCGATTTTCGCCAGCGACCCGCTGTCCTCGGTGGCGTACGCGACCCAGGAGATCCTGCTCGTCCTCACACTGGGCGGTCTCGCGTACCTGTTCCTCGCGTGGTGGGTGGCGCTCGCCGTGGTGGTCCTGCTCGCCGTGGTGGTGGTTTCGTACCGCCAGGTGGTCCGCGCGTACCCGAGCGGTGGTGGGTCGTACGAGGTCGCCTCGCACAACCTGGGCCGGTCGGCCGGCCTGGTCGTGGCCGCCGCGCTGATGGTCGACTACATCATGACCGTGGCGGTCTCGGTGGCCGCCGGTGTCGACAACATCATCTCGGCGGCCCCCCAGCTCAACGTGTACCGGGTGGGCATCAACATCTTCTTCGTCGCCGTGCTGATGGCGATGAACCTGCGCGGCGTCAAGGAGTCCGGGCGGGCGTTCGCGGTTCCCACGTACGCGTTCATCGCCGGCATCATCGTCATGATCGCGGTGGGTCTCGGCGAAGCGGTGCTCGGCCACGCCCCGGTCGCCGAGTCGGCGCACTGGGAGGTCCGGCCGGAACGGGTCGGGCTGACCGGGCTCGCGCTGACCATCCTGGCGCTGCGCGCGTTCGCCTCCGGCTGCACCGCGCTCACCGGCGTCGAGGCGATCTCCAACGGGGTACCGGCGTTCAAGCCCCCGAAGAGCGAGAACGCCGCCCGTACCCTGGCCGCGATGGGCATCACCGCGATCGTGATGTTCAGCGGCATCACCGGGCTGGCGCGTACGGCGGGTCGGTGACCCGGCTGATCCAGCTGTACATCCTGGGTGTGTTCACCTCGTTCACGCTGAGCCAGGCCGGCATGGTCCGGCACTGGAACCGGCTGCTCGCGGTGGAACGGGATCCGGCCGCGCGGCGCCGGATGTACCGGGCCCGGGTGATCAACGCGGTCGGCGCGTGCTTCACCGCGCTGGTCCTGGTCATCGTCCTGGTCACCAAGTTCACCCACGGCGCGTACCTGGTGGTGATCGCGGTACCGGTGCTGTTCGGCCTGATGCGGGCGGTCCGCCGGCACTACGACCGGGTCAGCGCCGAGCTGGAGCCCGAGCCGTTCGGGCAGATCATGCCGGCCCGGATCCACGCGGTGGTGCTGGTGTCCCGGCTGCACCGGCCGACCCTCCAGGCGCTCGCGTACGCCCGGGCCACCCGCCCGGACACGCTGACCGCGCTGACCGTGTCCACCTCGCCGGAGGAGGCGCGGATGCTCCAGGCGCAGTGGGCCGAGCGGGACATCCCGGTGCCGCTGACCGTGCTCGACTCGCCGTACCGGGAGATCACCGGCCCGGTCCTGGAGTACGTGGCGAAGCTGCGCCTGGACCGGCCGCGCGACCTGGTCGTCGTGTACATCCCCGAGTACGTGGTGGGCCGCTGGTGGGAGCACCTGCTGCACAACCAGAGCGCGCTGCGGCTGAAGGCGCGGCTGCTGTTCCAGCGCGGCGTCATGGTCACCAGCGTGCCGTGGCAGCTGGAGTCGAGCCGGGCCGACGAGAAGCAGACGCCGGTGGGGGTCGGATAGCCCTGCCGGTTTAGATGGCCCTGCCGGTTTAGATGGCCCTGCCGGTTTAGATGGCCCTGCCGGTTTAGATGGCCCTGCCCCGTGCGGTAGAGACTGACTGCGTGGATCAACGTTTCGGGTGCCGGCGCACCGCGTGGGGCGCCGTGGTGGCGGTGCTCGCGCTGGGCGTCGCCACCGGCGTGCTGCTGCCGGCCCGGGGACACCTGTCGCTGGCGAGCGTGGCCCTGCTGTACCTGCTCCCGGTCGTCGCCACCGCGGCGGTCGGCGGGGTCTGGCCGGCGCTGGCCGGTGCGGTCGCGGCCGACCTGCTGGTGAACTTCTTCTTCGTGCCGCCGTACCACACGCTCGTCGTCGACCGTGGCGACAACCTGATCGCGCTGATCGTGTACATCGTCGTGGCCGCCGCTTTGGCGGTGGCGGTCGAGTCGGCGGCGCGCAGCCGGGCGGCGGCGGCCCGGCGTACCGTCGAGGCCGCCCTCCTGGCCGGGGTGACCACCGAGCCGGTGGCGGGCAACTCACTGGCCCGGCTGCTGGAGCAGGTCCGGGTCAGCTACCGGATGGACACGGTCGCGCTGGCCGACGGCGACCGGACGGTCGAACAGGTCGGGCCGCCCGGGGTGGGGCCCCCGTCGCTGACGGCTCCTGCCCGGTCCGGCACGGGGCTGCGGTTGCTCGCCTGGGGGCCGCCGGTGTTCGCCGAGGACCGGGGCGCGCTGTCCCGGCTGGCCGCGGCGGCAGCCCGTACGGTGGAAAATCAGCGCCTGGCCGATGACGCCGCGCGGGCCAACGAGCTGGCCCAGATCGACCGGGTCCGGTCGGCGCTGCTCGGCGCGGTCGGCCACGACCTGCGTACCCCGCTGGCCGGCATCAAGGCGGCCATTTCCAGCCTGCGCCAGCCCGACCTGGCCTGGGATGCCGAGGACGAGGCGGAGCTGCTGGCCACCGTCGAGGAATCCACCGACCGGCTCACCGACCTGGTGGAGAACCTGCTGTCGCTGTCGCGCATCCAGGCCGGCGCGCTGTCGGTGCTGTCCCGGCCGGTGCCGCTGGACGCCGTCGTCGCCCAGGCGTTGATGCACACGCCGACCGGCCAGACGACGGTCGAGGTGGACGTGCCGGACGACCTGCCGCTCGCGTACGCCGATCCGGGGCTGCTGGAACGGGTGGTCGCCAACCTGGTCGACAACGCGGCGAAGGTGAGCCGCCGGGTACGCCTGTGCGGGCGCAGCGGGGACGACCGGATCGAACTGCGGATCATCGACCACGGGCCCGGGATCCCGGCGGCCGACCGGGACCGGGTGTTCACGCCGTTCCAGCGGCTGGACGACCATGCCACCGACGGGCTCGGGTTGGGACTCGCCATCGCGCGTGGCTTCACCGAGGCGATGGACGGCACTATCGTGCCCTCGGACACGCCGGGCGGCGGCCTGACCATGACCATCACCCTCCCGGCAGCCGCTTGATCGGCACAACTTCCGGGAAGTTGTCGCCTCAGCGGGGTCCTATGGCCACAAGTTCCCGGAAGTTGTGGCGATCATGGGAGGCATGGGCTGCATGCGGGGTCTGGCGTGACGAGGATTCTGGTCGTCGACGACGACCGGCAGTTGCTGCGGGCACTGCGGATCACGCTGACCGCCCGCCGGTACGACGTCACGGTCGCCGCCGACGGCGCGGCCGGCCTGGCCGCCGCCAGCCGCACCCGCCCTGACCTGGTGATCCTCGACCTCGGCCTGCCCGACATGGACGGCGTCACGGTCGTCGAGGGCATCCGCGGCTGGAGTTCGGTACCGATCATCGTGCTGTCCGCCCGGCACGCCGAGGCGGCCAAGGTCGACGCCCTGGACGCGGGCGCCGACGACTACATCACCAAGCCGTTCGGCATGGACGAGGTGCTGGCCCGGATCCGCGCCGCGCTGCGCCGGGCCGCGCCCGCCCCGGAAGCACCGGTGGTCACCACCGACGCGTTCACGATCGACCTGGCCACCAAGCGGGTGACCACACCGGCCGGCGACGTCCGCCTCACCCCCACCGAATGGCATCTGCTGGAGGTACTGGCCCGGCACCCCGGTCGCCTGGTCGGCCACAAGCAGCTCCTCCAGGAGGTGTGGGGACCCAGGTACGAGACCGAGACGAACTACCTGCGGGTACACGTGGCCAACCTGCGACGCAAGCTGGAACCCGACCCGGCCCAGCCGCGCTACCTCATCACCGAGCCGGGCATCGGGTACCGGTTCAACCCGTGAAGGACGGCCATGATCGAGCCTTTTCGTATCGCGGTTCCCGACGCCACCCTCGACGATCTCGCCGCCCGGCTGGGCCGTTCCCGGCGGCCGTCGCCGCCGATCCACGACGGGGGCGAGAGCGCCGAGACCATCCGCCGGGTCGAAACCCTGATCGGGTACTGGCAGAGCGGCTACGACTGGCTGGCCGAGGGCGGCGGACAGTTTTAGCGTGGTCGTGCCCGCCCTGCCCGGGTACGGCTTCTCCGACCGTTGCCTGGACCGGAGCCTCGATCGCGCTCAGATCGCCGGCCTGTTCCACCGGCTGATGGTCGACGGGCTCGGGTACCGCCGGTACGTGGCGCACGGCGACGACATCGGCGGCGGCGTGGGTACTGCTGCCGCACGAGCCGAAGCTGCCGGTACCTTCCGCGTCCACCGCTGACCCGTTTCTCGTCGATCTAGGACGAATGGTGCCCGCCGCGGGCGTTTTGTCCCACCATTCGTCCTAGATCGACGAGAGAGTGACCGCGTCAGAACCAGGTGCTGCACCAGGGGGTTACCTGGGCGCGGAACATGGCGTCGGCCTGGGCTACTGCGCCCTTTGTGTGCTCCTCGACCAGGCCGGCGGCGGCGAGCGTGCGCACCGCGTGACCGCCGAGATAGACCGAGCCGAGCGCCGCCGCCCCGACGGTGAGATCGGGGCTGTCGTCCGTCGGTTCACAGGTCGCGCCGTCCGGGCCACCGTCGAGCGCATGCCGGCCGGCGGCGAACCCGGCCGCGTCCCTCACGTCGATGACGAGCCGCCCGGCCACCAGGTACGTGCGGGCGGCAAGCATCCCGGCCACGTCGAGCGGGCGCACCCACAGGAAGTCGGACCGCTCGCTCGCCTCGGCGTGCCGAGCGTCGGTGAGCAGCCAGAGCAGCAACTCGTCCGGTGAGCGGTCCTCGACCCGGACACTCGCGATCAGATCGAGGCCCAGCAGGTGGTCCCACAGCAGGGCGTACCCGGTCGGGTCGGCGCTGACCAGCACCTGCACGTTGGCCCGGCTCTTCGGCCGCCGGTGCTCCCACTTCTCCTCGCACTGGTAGCGGGCGAGGCCGACCGGCGACCCGTCCAGGTCGCGGGCCACCACGTAGAAGGCCGGTTTGGACCCGCCCCAGCCCGGGATCGGCAGGATCCCGAAGTTGACGTCCCAGTACCGGTCGTTGCGGGTGATCTCGCCGGGGCTCGCGAGCCGGTGCCGTTCGAAGATTTCCGGGGCGAGGGTGCGGGCGGTGTCCCGGCCCACGTACTCGACCGTCCCCTGTGGACGGTCTCGGAGCCGGCCGGCCACGCTGTCCACGGTCAGCACCTGGTGCTCTGTCGCCGGCCCGTACCCGAACCGCCCGTAGATGCCCCACTCGGCCGCGATCAGGATGCTCGCCCGTTCCCCACGGGCCTTCGACGCGGCGAGGTCCGCGGCGACCATCCGGGAGGCGATGCCGCGCCGCCGGTGCGTCGAGGTCGTGGTGACCGCCGTCAGCGCCGAGGTCGCCAGCGTGCCACCCGGTACCGTCAAGGTCGCGGGGAAGCTGCGCAGCGTCGCGACGATCCGGTCCCCGTCGAATCCGGCGTACGTCCGGTCGAGAATGAGCCCCTGGCGGCGCGAGTCGGCGTCGATGTCGCCGGCCGGGTTGTGGAACCCGGTATTCAAAGCGGTGGACCAGGCGGGCACCTCATCATCGGTGATCGTGCGTACCTCAATCTCCATGCGGCCCAGGCTGTCAGGTGCGGGGCCGGGGTCGCACCGGAATTCCGGACAGTTCTGTCGAACGGTTCTACGGGCCGGTCCGGTCGGCGGCGGGCAGCGTGAAGACGAACCTGGTACCCCCGCCCGGGTTGTCCGCCACCGCGATCGTGCCGCCGTGTCGGTCGATGATCCGCCGGCAGATCGCCAGGCCGAGGCCGGTGCCGGGCTGGTTGCTGTCCGGGTGGGCGCGGTAGAACGTGTCGAAGATGTGCGGCTTGGCCGACTCGGGGATGCCGATGCCACGGTCGGAGACGTTGATGGTGATCCAGCCGTCCGGCCGGCGACCCGCGCTCACGTCCAGGTGGGCGGCCTGGTTGGGCGGCACGTACTTCAGCGCGTTCCCGATCAGGTTGTCCAGTACCCGGCGGACCATGCCGGCATCCGCGACGACCGACGGCAGCGGCCCGAGCGAGATGTCCGGCATGAGCGCACCGGTACCCCGCAGATGGTTGGTACGTTCGGCGACGATCTCGGTGGCGGTGGTGTACAGGTCGACCGGCTCCGGTCGCAGCGGCGCGTCCCTCGCGGTGGCGTACGCGAGGAGGTCGTCGATGAGCCGCCGCATGTGGCTCGCGCCGGCGGTGACCCGGGCGAGATCCCGGCGCGCGTTCTCCACGGTCGGGTTGGAGGGTAGGTCGGCGAGCGCCGCCCGGGCCAGATCCGCGTACCCGAGCACCGCGGTCAACGGGGACTTCAGGTCGTGCGCCACGACGCCAGCGAACGCGGTCAGCTCGGCCTCGTGCTGGCGGATCGCGGTGACGTCGTGGAACACCGCCACCGCACCCATCCGGCCCCCGGCGCCGGTGCCGCCGGTGCCCGTGGCGCCCGTTCCAGTGCCGCCGGCGCCCGTTCCAGTGCCGCCGGTTCCGCCGGTTCCGCCGGTGGCGTTTTCCAGTGGCCGGCCGCTGACCGACAGCAGTACCCCGTCCGGGCGTTCCGCGTTGCGGACGACCATCTCGACGTTGTCGGTGGGTTCGCCGTGCAGGGCGCGGGTGAGCGGCAGCTCGTCGATGGGGAACGGGGTGACCCCGTCCGGCAGGTAGATTCCGGCCGGCCGCGGCCACCCGGCCTGCCGCGGCCACCCGGCCTGCCGCGGCCACCCGGCCGGCCGGGCCGGCCCGGGCGTCTCGGCCGTGGATCCGGTCAGCATCCGGGCCGCCGGGTTCTGCAACAGCTCCTGGCCGTCCTGGTCGATCACGGCCACCCCGTCGCTGATCGTGTTGACGATCGAGGTCAGCAGGTTCGCCTGGTCGCGGGTGCGCTCCTCGCTGCGGCGCAGCTCGGCGGTCGCGGCGACCACCCGGGCCTCGGCGCGGGTTCGCCCGGTCGCCAGCATGAACACCAGCCCGCCCAGCAGCGCCGCGATCACACTGCCCGCCGCCCCGGTGAACAGCGGGAGCGCGGTCGTCATGCCGGACAGCTTGGCCGAGGACGCGGCGGTACGCAGGGTCCACTCCCGGTCGGCCACCGCGATGGTGGCCTGGCGATGGAGGTCCGGACGCGGTTCGGTGGTCAGCGTCGCGACCTGGACCTGCTGGTCGTGGCTGTCGGGTGCCCACAGGCTGGCGTTCACGACGCCTTCGGTCACCGTCCGCAGGGTGCCGCCGATGAAGTCCCGTCCGTGCATCCCCATCACGATCCAGCCCTTGAAGGCACGCTGACCGGCGCCGTCCGGTGCGCCGTACACGGGCGCGGTGAGGGAGAACGAGAGCTGTCGCTGGTCCGCCGGCAGGTTCCGGTCGCGCATCAGGACGTACGTGTCCGATACCGCGGGCTCGCCGGAGTCGCGGGAACCGACGAGCGCCCTGGACGGCTCGGCGGACTGCGTGATGTCGCCGCCCGGCGCGGATGGCGGACCGCGGTCGAGCCGTTGGTCGAACACGGCGAACATGTGCTCGTGGCCCACCCCGGCCGGCCGCAGTTGCAGGTCCGGGATCGTCTGCCGCCAGTACGCCTGGACGTCCGCGATCTGGTCGTCGGCGGCCGGGACGACGAAGCTCACCCCGGTGGCACCGAGCAGCTTCGAGCTGGCCAGCGGCGCGACCGTCGCCAGGAACTGGGGCTTCGTCAACCGGTCGAACGCGCCGATCGCGCCCGCCACGCCACGGAGCTGGTCAAGGTACCGGCGCGTCTCGGTGGTCACGGCCGCCTGGGCCAGGCCCGCCTTGCGGTCCATCTCCTGCTCCGCGACGCGGTGCTGGGTCCCCCACATCCCGGCGGCGGCGACCCATGACGCGACCAGCCCCAGCAGGAGCACTCCCGCCGCCAGGACCAGCCCCGCGCGCCCGCCGCCGAAGCGTCTCGACACCGCTACCTCTCTGCACGGCCGGCTGTGCCAGCCGGCTGTGCTGAGCTGCTGAACTGAGCCGGCTGTCCGCGTGCCCGGCCCTGTGCTGGACCGGCCATGCGAGCACGGTACGTGCGTGCCCGTCCCCGGCGGGCGATAACGGCGGAAGCTGCTCCCGACGGACTTTAGGATCTTGACGGTACGTGAGCCTGCCGTTCCCATGGAATCCCGAGCACGATGCACGAAGATGGCCCGGTCGTCCCAGGGAGGGATCGTCATGGACGTTCTGCTGTTGACCGACAAGGGCGCCGAGCCGCATCCGGTCGACGACCTGCCCGAGCTGCTCGCCCGCGCGGACGGGCTGATCTGGGTGGACATCCCGAACTGCGACGACGAGGCGGTACGCGTGCTGTCGGACGTGTTCGGCTTTCACCGGCTGGCCATCCGCGACTGCGTCGAGCGCAACCGGGTTCCCCGGGTCCACGCGTACCCTGATCATTTCTTCGCGATCCTGCACGCGCCGGAGCTGGGCCGATCCGGGCACGTGCACTACATCGAGCTGGACCAGTTCGTCGGGCCGCGCTACCTGGTGACCGTGCACGGGCCGCTCAACCCGGCGGTGGACACCAGCGTCGCGCTCCGCGAGACCGGCATCGTGCGGGCCCGCATCGACGCCGGCAAGCTGCACCCGAAGACGTCGTTCGATCTCTCGTACGCGATCGTCTCCGCCCTGGCCCGGCACGTGGAATCGTTCATCGAGAAGCTGACCAGCCAGGTGTGGAGCCTCGAACAGCGGGTGACGGCCGGCCACCTCGGCGACCCCGAGGAGTTCCTGGAGGAGATGTTCCGGGCCCGGCACGGCCTGATCGCCTCGCGCACCATGAGCACGCTGAGCCGCGAAGTGTACGGGCGACTCGCCGCCCTCGGCCGCGGCGTGCCGCCCGAGACGCTGCCGGCGCTGGCCGACATCGTCGACCAGTTCGACCGGCTACAGAGCATCGCCGACGGGCAGAAGGAGTACCTGCAAGGCGTGATCGAGTTCTACCGGACCCGGACCGACACGAAGATGACCATCGCGGCCGAGCGGTTGGCGGTCATCGCGGTCGTGACGCTGCCGATCACGGCACTCTCGTCGGTGTACGGCATGAATATCATCGTCAACAGCCGCACGGACTTCCCGCACCTGAGTGTCGTGCTCCTGGTCATGACCGTCATGTCCGCGCTGCTGCTGACCTGGGCCAAACGCCGTGGCTGGTGGTAGGCCGGCGGGTTTGGCCGGCGATCGGATGCGGTACACAGCCTGCGGCCAGCATGGCCCGGTGGAGGTGGGTCGACCATGCCGAAGAACCCCGACGAGTCCCCGTCGCACGGCGTATCCGCGCGGCGGCGGGTGACCACCGCCGGGGTGGTCGGTATCGTCGTGGGCGCCGCGTCCGGAGCGTTCATTCCGTGGCCGCTCACTCCGCTGGTCGCCTGGGACGTCGCCGCCCTGACGTTCGTGACCTTGATCTGGCTGCGGGTCTGGCGCATGGACGCGGTCGCGACCGCTCGCCACGCCGCGCGGGAGGATCCCACCCGCGCCGCCGCCGACCTGATGGTGCTGATCGCCGCCGTGGCCAGCCTGATCGCCGTCGGGTACGTGCTGGTCCGGGCCGCGTCGAGCAGGGGGCTCGTCGAGGGCCTGCAAGCCGGGTTCGGCGTCGCCAGCGTGGTCGTCTCCTGGTCGGTCGTGCACACCGTGTACGCCCTGCGCTACGCCCGGCTCTACTACGCCGGTGCGGACGGCGGGGCCAACTTCCACCAGAGCGAGAAGCCTCAGTACTCGGACTTCGCCTACCTGGCGTTCACGGTCGGAATGACGTTCCAGGTCTCCGACACCGAGCTGAACAACCGGTCGTTCCGGGCCACGGTGCTGCGCCATTCCCTGCTGTCGTACCTGTTCGGCACCGTCATCGTGGCGCTCACCATCAACCTGGTCGCCGGGCTGAGCCGGTGACGTCCTGCCTCCCGCGCGGTCATACCACGAGAGACAGGATGCGGTCGTCGTCGGAGCGCGGGCTGCCGCGCCCGTCCCGGTTCGACGTGGTGATCCAGACGGTACCGTCCGGGGCGGCGGCGACCGCGCGGATCCGGCCGAATCAGGTTGATCTCGTCGAAGCGGTCCTGCCCGAACTCGGTCGCCCAGAGCCTGCCGGCGCTGTCCCAGGCGAGGCCCTGGACGTTGCGGTGACCGTACGACCAGACCAGCGAACCGGAGAACGGGTTGTCGGTGGGCACGCTGCCGTCCGGGTTCAGTCGGAGGATCTTGCCGTTGAGCGCCGACCGGTCCTGCGCCAGGCCACGGTCGCCGGTCTCCCCGACGCCCGCGTACAGCTTGCCGTCCGGGCCGAACGCGATCCGCCCGCCGTTGTGGATGGTGCCTTTCCGGAGTCCGGTGAGGATGGTCTGGATGGCGCTACCGGCTTTGAACCTGACGATGCGGTTGTCGGTCCGGGTGGTGTAGTGCGCGTACACCTGGCCGTCTGTGGCGTAGGTGGCGGACACGGCGACGCCGAGCAGCCCGCCCTCCGCCGTGTCCGTGGCGACGTCGGGGATCCGGATCACCTCGGTCGCGCTGCCGCCGGCCGCCGGCACCCGCAGGATCCGGCCGGTTTCGCGCTCGGTGACCAGGGCGTCGCCGCCGGGCAGGAACGCCAGCGCCCACGGCACGTTCAGCCCGGTCGCGATGACCGACAGTGTTCCCGGCATGGCCGTGGCGCGTGGCCCGGATCCGCCCGGCGCCGGTGTCCCGGAGGCGTCCGTCGCGCGTGGACCGACGGCCGGCGAATCGTGACCGTCGCAGCCGCGTGGCACGATGATCGGGTGTCTGCCGAGCTGAACGCGCCCGAGCCGGTCGCGTTCGTTCTCGGTGGTGGGGGCGTGCTGGGCGCGGTCGAGGTGGGCATGCTGCGGGCGCTCCTCGAGTACGGCATCGCGCCCGACCTCATCGTCGGCACCTCGATCGGTGCGGTGAACGGGGTACTCGTCGCCGCCGATCCGGCGCTCGGTGTGACGGAACGGCTGGCGAGACTCTGGGCGTCCGCCGAGGCCCGCGCCGTCTACGGCGACTCGCCGCCCCGCCAGTTCGCCCGCATCATGCGCCGGGGAACCCACCTGCACTCCCCCAGGCCGCTGCGTGACCTGCTGCGCCGCGAACTGGGTACCATGACGACGTTCGCCGACCTGCCGGTGCGCTTCCAGTGCTGCGCGGCGAGCATCGAACGCGCCGCCGAGCACTGGTTCGACAAGGGCGACCTGGTGCCCGCCGTTCTCGCTTCCTCGGCGGTACCCGCGCTGCTCCCACCGATCCTGATCGACGGGCAGCATTACATCGACGGCGGCATCGTGAATTCGATTCCGGTCGGTCGGGCCATCGAGCTCGGCGCCGCCCAGATCTTCGTACTCCAGGTGGGCCGCACCGACCGGCCGCTGTCCGCGCCGCGGCACATGCTCGACGTGGCGAAGGTCGCGTTCGAGATCTCGCGGCGGCACCGGTTCGCCCGGGAACTGGCCGCCATTCCGCGCGGCGTCGACGTGCACGTGCTGCCGACCGGCGGCGGGTCCGAGCGGGACGACTCGCCGCTCGCGTACCGGGACATCGCCGCCGCCGCACGCCGCATCAACCGCGCGTACGAGGCGTCGGCGACCTACCTGAGGGAGATGCTGGGATGAGGCCACTGAATTGAGGCCACTGAATTGAGGCCACTGAGATGAGGCCGCCCCCGCGCTGGATCCGCCGGATCCTGCTGGCCCCGCTGGTGTGCTTTCTCGCGCTCGGGCTGGTCGCGACCGCTCCACTGTGGATGATCCTGGCGCTGCTCGTGTCGCCGTTCACGCCGGGCCGGCTGCGGCCACTGCGCCTGCTCTGGCTGGCCACCGTGTACCTGCTGGTGGAGGCGGTACTGCTGGTCGCGCTGTTCGGGCTGTGGCTCGCCGGCGGGTTCGGCTGGAAGGTGCGGACGCCGGCGTTCCAACGGATCCACTACCGGCTGTGCGGAGCCGTGCTGCGCGTGCTGTACCGGCAGGCCTCATGGGTGCTCCGGCTGACCGTGGACATCGAGGGCACGCATCCCGGCGTCGCCCCGCGCGACCGGCCGCTGATCGTACTGTGCCGGCACGCCGGTCCGGGCGACTCGTTCCTGCTGGTACACGCCCTGATCAACTGGTACGACCGGGAGCCGCGCATCGTCCTCAAGGACTCGCTGCAATGGGATCCCGCGATCGATGTACTGCTCAACCGGCTGCCGGCGAGGTTCATCGCGCCGGCCCGCGACCGGGGCGACGAGACGGAGGTCCGGATCGGCGCGCTGGCGACCGCGCTGGACGGCAACGACGCGTTCGTCATCTTCCCGGAAGGGGCCAACTTCACCCCGAAGCGGTGGGGCAGGGCGATCGACCGGTTGCGCCGGCTCGGCCTGTACAAGATGGCCCGCCGCGCGACCGCCATGCGCAACGTGCTGCCGCCACGCCCGGGCGGCGTCCTGGCGGCGCTCGACGCCGCACCGGCGGCGGACGTCGTTCTCGTCGCTCACACCGGCGTCGACCACCTGCTCACGGTCGCCGACGTGTGGCGGGAACTGCCGATGGACAAGAAGATCACGATGCAATGGTGGCTGGAGCCCGCGGTGGCGGTACCGACCAGTCCCGACGAGCGGATCGAGTGGCTGTATCAATGGTGGGGCCGTATCGACGCGTGGATCGGCGACCACCGACCGGTCGACCTGCCGTGGCCCGGCTTCACGTTCAGCCGGTGATCGTGACGTTGCTCCAGATCGTGCGGGTCGGGGCGTTGAAGCTCCCGTACAGGCCGTACTTGACGTTGTAGCCGCCCTTGTACGAGCTGCCGGCGTCCGATCCGGTCCACTTCTGCGCGCCGTTGACGTACACGGTCAGCTTGTGACTACCGGTGTTGTGCACCAGCTTGAGCCGGATCCTCCCGGCCGAGAACGCGTTGGTGATCATGTTCTTGGCGCTGTCCCGCGTGACGACGAGGCTGCCGTTGTTGCGGCCGTAGCACTTGATCATCAGGATCGGACCACCCGGCCCGCCGCCGAAGATCTGCACCACGCTCTGCTGGCTGATGCCGGGAAAGACCTGGAGCTCGCCCTGGAACGTCCGGAACTGTCAACAACCTTCACGATTCGGTCTGGCGCGTCGCTGTCGCCGGTTGACCCGACCACGCCAGAATCTCCCGATGACCCGGCCGCTACTCCTGCTCGACATCGACGGCGTCCTCAACCCGTACGGCACCCCCGACCCACCGGCCGGCTTCACCGAGTACCACCTTTTCCCCGGCGAAGAACCCGTCCGTGTCAATCCCACACACGGCACATGGATCACCACCACCAGCGAGATCCTGGACCTCGCCTGGGCCAGCAGCTGGAACGACGATGCCAACCGGCTTCTGGCTCCTTTGCTTCACATCGCACCGCTGCCCGTGGTGACCATGCCGCCGCCACCTTTCGATCCCATCCAGAAGGTCCCTCTCATCGCCGCATTCGCACAGCAACGACCGGCGGCTTGGATCGACGACCTCCACCCACCGGCCGCCCGCGATTGGGCAGCCAGCCGCACAGTCCCGACCCTGCTGATCACGACCGACCCAGCGATCGGGCTGACCCGTGAAGCCATCAACGACGTCATCGCCTGGGCCGCAGCCTTGTGAACACCTCCGGTCCTATTCGCGTCGGTGGTAGTTGTTCCGTCTCGGTCGTTGATCCTGATCTATGTATGCCGGGGGGATGAATTCGGGGAGTCCGTCTTTGGGGTTGATCGTCACGTGCCAGTCGGCGTGGTGGATCAGGCGGTGGTGGAAGCCGCACAGCAGCACCAGGTTGGACAGATCGGTCGGGCCGCCGTTGCTCCAATGCTGGACATGATGGCAATCGCACCAGCGGGGTGGCCGATCGCATCCCGGGAAGGCGCATCCCTTGTCCCGCAACACGAGCGCCCGGCGCAGTGGTCCGGTGACCAGGCGGGCTTGCCGGCCGAGGTCGAGGACCTGGCTGGGGCTGCCGAGCACAGCGGGGATAATCCCGGCGTCACACGCCAACCGCCGCACGGCGGCCGGCGACAACAACGAGCCGTCGTCGAACGTGCCGACACCCACCTGCCGGCGCAGGCTGTCGTAGTCGATCGTCACCACGACCTGGGGCCGGTCGCCGCCGTTACCGGGCAACTGGCCGTAGGCCGAGGCGATCCGGCACACCTCGATGAACGCGTCCGCGCGCAGTTCCCCTGGTGAGCGCAGGTCGGCCGGGTCGGTGTCACTGCCGTCCATGTCGCCGCCGGTGCCGCCGCCGGTGCCGCCAGTGTCGCCGCCGGTGTCGGGCGCGGCGTCACCTCCGGCGGCACGGCCGGTGCTGGCGGGGCGGCTGGTGTGGCGGCGTGGCGGCGTCTGGTGCGGGGGGCGCAGAACGGATCCGTGGCGGCCCGCACCGTGGCGGCGTCCTCCTGGGTGAGCCATCCGGTGACCCGAACCTCGGAGCTGCCAGGAACGTCGGTCAGCCACAATCCTCGCTTATGCCAGGCCCGCCGCTCGGCCCGCTCCAACTCGACCAACGCCCGCTTCTCGGCCTCCTCCGGCGCCACCACCTCGAAGATCCGCTGCCCGAGCCGCCCCAACTCCTTCGGCCCAAACGACGCCGCCTCGCCGACGAGGTGTTCCTCCCCGGCCTTGCGGTGCTCGACGGGCAGCTTCTCGACCGCGTCGGTGATCACCTTGACCTGCTCGACATTCACCGCCCCCGCGGCCAGCGCAGCCGCGGTCGGCGACCCGGCATCGGGATCCACCGCCCGGGCCAGCTTCACCAACCGCGACGCCGCCCCGCCCGACATCCGGTACCGGTCGCGCAGCCACGCCACCGTGCCGGTCGCACCCAACTCGGCGGCGACCCCCAACGTGTCGACCTGCCGGACCAGCGCGAGTTGCATCGCGGCGACCTGCTGCACCACCACGTTGAGCTCGTCTACACAGGACACGATCTCGTCGAGAGACAACCCGAACACCGCCGGCGACGGGCACTCATCGAGCGCCTTACGCATCACGGCTAGGATTTCCCTCACACCGACAACCTAGACCGCGGGTACGACACTTTCCGAACACGTGTGCCAATACGGCGCCCACGTGCCCTGCAACAAGGTCGACTTCGATGAGATCGGGGAACCGCAAGCTTGACCAGATCCCGGCCTTCGCCCCGGTGCCGCGCACTACCCCAACATGGAACGCCCGGACATCTACAACGGGATCCTCAAGCAGTACCTGAACTGAGTAGCCGCAACAGGTGCGCCACCTCACCGGCGACCGCGTCCCGGGCCGGGCCCAGATACCTGCGCGGATCCACCAACTCGGCATCCTGAGCCAGCGCCGCCCGGACGGCCGACGTGAACGCAGAGTTCAACCGCGTCGAGATGTTGATTTTGGTCATCCCGCAGCGCACGGCCGCGGCGAGATCGTCGTCCGGAACGCCCGACGAGCCGTGCAGCACCAGCGGTACCGGCACAGCCGCCCGGATCGCGGTGACCAGCTCCAGATCGATGACCGCGTCGCGGGTCAGCATGGCATGCGACGTACCGACGGCGACGGCCAACGCGTCCACACCGGTGGCGGCGACGTATGCGGCGGCCTCCGCCGGATCGGTACGCGCTCCCGGTGCGTGTACCCCGTCCTTGCCACCGATCTCGCCCAGTTCCGCCTCGACCCACACGCCGCCCCGATGGCATTCGGCCACCACCGAAGCCGTGGCGTCGACGTTGGCCGGATAATCCAGCGCCGACGCGTCGTACATGACCGATCCGAAGCCCAACTGGAGCGCCGACGCGACCAGGGAACGCTCGGTGACATGGTCGAGGTGTACCGCCACCGGCACGGCGGCGGCCCGCGCGATCGCGAGCACGGCACTCCCGATCGGTGCCAGGCCGCCGTGGTACCGCACCGTGTTCTCGCTGATCTGAAGGATCACCGGCGCGCCGGCCGCCACCGCGCCGGCCACGATCGCCGACGCGTGCTCCAGCTGGATCACGTTGAAAGCACAGATCCCACCAGCGCCGACCCCACCCGCACCGATCCCGCGTTCGCGAGCGACCAGTTCGGCGGGAGACACCAACGGCATGTCAGGCCTGCAACATCAGCGAGTCGACCAACCGGAGGTACCGCGTGTACCGCTCGGTGAGCACCTGATCGGGGACCGGCTCGTGCCGGCGCACCACCCGTACGGTGGCGTGGACCGCGTCGATGGGGGACGGGTACCAGCCGAGGCCGAGACCCGCCAGCGTGGCGGCGCCCCGGGCGCCTGCCTCATCGGTGTCGGTGATCTCGACAGGCATCCCGATCGCGTCGGCGAGCAACTGGGACCAGGCCGGGCTCCGCGCGCCGCCACCGGCGAGCCGGGCCGGGCCGGTGAGCTCGAACGCCTGGCCCAGCGCGTCGAGGTGGGTACGGTGATTGAACACGACCCCGTCGAGCACCGCGCGGAGCAGGTGGTCGCGGGTGTGCCAACCGCGTACCCCGGCAAAGGACGCGCCGATCGCCTCACCGTGCGGCGAACCGTACAGGAAAGGCAGGAACAGCGGCGCGTCGGCCGCGTCGGTCGCGCAACCGGCCGCGACCGCGGCAGCGAAGTCGGGAGCGCCGTCCGACGAGAACGGGCCGAGCAACCGCACCGCCCAGTCCAGATTGGACGCTGACGACGGCGATGTGGACATGTGCAGCCACGTCCGCGGCGTCAGGAAGCTGCGCGCCCGCCAGCGATGGTCGAGCCGGTAGTCGGTCGACACCACCTGGTTGATCGAAAAGGTACCCATCATCAACGACACCGCGCCGGGGGCGACCGCGCCCATGCCGACCGCGGCGGCGTCGACGTCGTGCGCGCCGGTGACCACCGGGGTACCCGCGACGAGGCCGGTCTGCCCGGCCGCCTCGGACGTCACCCGGCCGGCGATCTCGTCGGAGCGCACGATCGGCGGCAGCTTGTCGGCGCAGAACTCCAGCTCGTACAGGGCAAGCGCGGCCAGCGAGTACGACTGATCGGCGACGTCGGTGAACGAGGCGCTGGCGTCGGTCGGATCGGTCGCGGCCACCCCGGTGAGCCGGAACCGCAGCCAGTCCTTGCAGAACAGCAGCCACCGCGCGTCGTGCAGCGCCGCCGGATCGTGGTCGCGCAGCCACGAGTACACGGCGGCGGGCGAACCGGCGAACGGCGACTGGCCGGTCAGCGCCAGCGCCTGCTCGGCGGTCCCGTTGGCCCGGTACCGCCCGACGTACTCGTGCGCCCGCGAATCGGTGGCCAGGATCGCCGGGCGGACCGGGTACCCGTTGCCGTCGACCGGGTACACGCCGTCGTTGTGCCCGCAGATGCCCACCGCGGACACCGCGCGACCGTCGACGCCCGCCGCCCGCAGGCACGACCCGATCGCGGCCGCGGTCTGCCGCCACGCCTCCTCCATGTCCCGCTCCTGCCAGCGCGGGTGCGGGCTGGACACGCAGGTATCGGCCCGCGCGGCGGCGATGGTCTTGCCGGTGGCGCCGAACAGCACGGCCTTCGTGACCGTCTGGCCGGCGTCGACACCGAGTAGATAGGTCACCGCCACCCCAACTCTTCCGCGTTCGCCGCCGCCGGTACCCGGCCGGTCTCCACGTACTCGGCGATGGCGTCGGCCACCAGCCGGGTCGAGGTCCGGTTGGTCTCCTCCGTGTCGCCGCCGAAGTGCGTGGTGAGCGTGACGTTGTCCAGCAGCCGCCACAGGCTGTCCACCGGCAACGGCTCGTCGTCGAACACATCCAGCCCGGCGCCGGCGATCCGCCCGGCGGCGAGCGCCTGGTACAACGCGCCGGTGTCCACCACCCTGCTGCGGGCCACGTTGATGAAGTACGCGTTCCGTTTCATCAACGCGAACTGCGCGGCGCCGATGAACCGCTCGGTCTCGGCGGTGAGCCGGGCCTGCACCACCACGAAGTCAGACTCCAGGAAGATGTCGTCCAGTGTGGACATCCGGCGGACCCGGTGCGCGGCAAGGACATCGTCGGACGCGTACGGGTCGTACGTGAGCAGCCGGCACGCGAACCCGGCCAGCCGGCGGGCGAAGTTGGCGCCGACGTGACCGAAGCCGACCATGCCGACGGTCCGGCCACCGATCTCGATCCGCGCGCCCGGGAACTCCTTGCGCCACTCGCCGGCCCGGATCGACGCGTCGGCGCGGGCGACGTTGCGGGCCTCCGCGAGCATCAGTCCGATCTGGAGCTCGGCGACGGCGCCAGCGTTTCGCCCGTACACCGCAACGACGGCGATCCCGCGCGCGGTGGCCGCCGCGAGATCGACGTTCTCCAGGCCGGCACGGGCGACCGCGACGAGCCGCAGCGCGTCGGCCGCCGCGAGCAGCCTCTCCCCCACCGGCGCGAAGTGCAGGCACAGCGCCTCGGCACCGCCGACCGCCGCCAGCACCTCGCCGGGCGGGTCGACCGCGTTGGGTCCACGGGACTCCATCAGTTGCTGCCGTTCGTGCTGCGCATGCTTGTCGCCGGACAGGTCGAGCGCCTCGACCGGGCCGAAGCCGGCTCCCAGCCGGTCGGTCAGGGCCGATACGAACGCCGGGGCGGGAATGAAGCCGTCGCCGACGACGAGGGTACGCATTCAGGCTCCCAGCGAGGTCAGGGCATTAACGTCCACACTGGACAGGGGTAGCAGCGGGTCGGGCAGCTCCGCGGTCGATTCGACCAGGCATGCGGACGTACCGACGGACACCGCGTACGTCAATCGGTCCGGTGGCGCCAGCGCCGCGGCGCTGAGGTACCCGGCCAGCAGCGCGTCACCGGCGCCCGTGGTGTTGACCGGCGTGATCGGCGGCGGCGTCGCGTGCCAGGCGCCGTCCGGCGTGACGAGCAGCGCCCCGGCGGAACCCAGGCTGGCGAGGACGGTGCCGCCGGTGCGCAGCTGGACCGCCCGCGCCGCGTCGTGCGGAGCGAGGTCGACGCCGACCAGCTCGATCAACTCATCGGCATTCGGCGTGACCAGGTCGGCCCCGGCGGCAACAGCGGCGGCCAGCGAAGCACCGGAAGAATCAACAGCAATGGGTACCCTCGCCGCCCGGGCCGCCGCGACCAGCTGACCGATCAGGCCCGGGTCGGTGCCCGCGGGCAGCGAGCCGCAGCAGGCCAGCCATGTCACATCGGGGCACGCCAACGCGGACTCGACGGCCGCGACCAGCGCCCCGGCCTCCTCGGCAGAGAGCGCGGTCCCCGGCTCGTTGACCTTGGTGGGCTCGGCAGTCTTGGTGGGCTCGGCAGTCTTGGCGGGCTCGGCAGTCTTGGCGGGCTCGGCCGCGTCGGTGACCAGGGTGACGTTGACCCGGGTGTGCCCGGCCACCTCGACCAGGTGCGCCGGGAGTCCGTCCAGCAGGGAGGCGAGCAGCCGGCCCTCCGGTCCCCCGGCCGTCACCACCATCCGGGTACGGGTGCCGAGCCGCGCCAGTACCCGACTCGACGTTGACGCCCTTGCCGCTGGCCTCGACCGTGACCGATCTTGCCCGGTTCAGCGTGCCCGACCGGAGCGCGCCGAGCCGGTACGTGCGGTCCACGCTCGGATTCGGGGTGACCGTGACGATCATGCGTGCACCATCCGTACCCCGAGCGACTCGTACGCCAGGCTCTCCCGCGGGTCGAGACCGGAGTCGGTGACGATCGCATCGAGATCCTGTACCCGGGCGAACCGGCAGAACGAGTCGACCCCGAACTTCGACCGGTCCGCCAGGAGGATCCGCCGGCGGGCGGCGGCGACCGCGGCGCTCTTCACGGCCGCGACCGCCGGGTCCGGCGTGGTCAGCCCGCGCTCGACGCTGATCCCGTTGGTACCCAGGAACGCCAGGTCGATCAGCAGGTCGTCGAGCATGCGGGTGGCCCAGTGTTCGACAGTGCCCAGCGTGTGGCCACGGACCCGGCCGCCCAGCATCAGCAGGCTGACATTGGACCGGCCGGCCAGCGCGACGGCGGTCGGCAGCGCATTGGTCACGATGGTGAGCTGCCGGTCCGCCGGCAGCAGGTCCACCAGGCCCTGCGCGGTCGATCCTTCGTCCAGGTAGATCGATTCGGCGCCGTCGATCAGGTCGATCGCGGCCTTGGCGAGGCGGGCCTTCTCGTCCGGCATGGCGCCCGCGCGGACGGCGAGGGCGCCCTCGAACCCGAGCCGCTCGACCGGTATCGCCCCGCCGTGTACCCGCCGGAGCAGGCCGTGGCCCTCCAGCAGGTTGAGGTCCCGGCGGATGGTCTCCACGGCGACGTTGAGCTCGTCCGACACCTCGGCGACGTCGACCCGGCCGGCGGCGCGCGCACGGTCGACCAGCCAATGCCGACGCTCCTCGGGGAACATGGACACCCTCCGCCCGACTGTGACCGATCATGCCCGCTAGTGCCTGTTGTCGACGGCACGTTACCGGTCGACAACGATGAGCACAAATGCCCCGCCCTGATCACCGTCGATCTAGGACGAATGGTGCCCGGGCTGCCCGGTTTGTCCCACCATTCGTCCTAGATCGACGAGGAACCCGGCGAGGACTGGGCGCCGTGCATCGCAACTCGGGCGGTGGCGTACGCGGCGCGGATCGCTTCTCCGGCCTCGGGCTCGACCTCGTCGTAGACGTCCGCGCCGGCCGTGTCCCAGCTCGGCGGATCCTCGCCGCCGGCCAGCGCCCACGCCGCCTGCCGGGCCGCGCCGAGCGCCACGTACTCGCCCGGCGCCGGCACCTCCACCGGCGCCCCGAACACCGTCGGCGCGATCGCCCGCACCGCCCGCGACCGGGACGCGCCGCCGATCAGGAGCACCCGCCGCATCTCCACGCCGTACGCCCGCAGCGCCGCGATCCCGTCGGCGAGGCCGCAGAGCATCCCCTCCACGGCGGCGCGGGCCACGTTCTCCGGGGTCATGTTCGTACGCCGCAGCCCGGTCAGGGTACCGGCGGCGTCCGGCAGGTTCGGGGTTCGCTCGCCTTCCAGGTAGGGCAGCAGTACCAGGCCACCGGCGCCGGGCGCGGCATCCAGGGCGAGCCGGTCGAGCCCGGCCAGGTCGGTGCGCAGCAGCTGCGCGGTGGCGGTCAGCACGCGGGCGGCGTTGAGGGTACACACAAGTGGCAGGAATCGCCCGGTCGCGTCGGCAAAGCCGGCGACGAACCCGGACGGGTCGGCGGTGGGCCGGTCGTGCACGGCGAACGCGGTCCCGCTGGTACCCAGGGAGGCGATCACCTCGCCGGACCGCGCGCCCAGGCCGAGCGCCGCGGCCATGTTGTCGCCGGTGCCGGCGGAGACCAGCACCCCCTCGGCGGTCCGGCCGGCCGCCTCGGCCGGGCCGAGGACCCGCGGCAGCCGGGGTACCCGCCCGAACGCCCGCTTCAGGATGTCCTCGCGGTACCCGCCGGTGGCCGGCGACCAGTACCCGGTGCCGGAGGCGTCGCCGCGGTCGGTCACCCGCGCCGACCCTGGGGCGAGCAGCCGCCAGGTCAGCCAGTCGTGCGGAAGCAGCACGTCGGTGACCCGGGCGGCCAGGTCGGGCTCGTGCTCGGCCAGCCAGCGCAGCTTGGTCACGGTGAAGCTGGCCACGGGTACCGAACCGACCGCGTCCGCCCAGGCCTGCGGCCCGCCGAGGTCGCGTACCAGCTCGTCGGCGGCCTTCGCGGAGCGGATGTCGTTCCACAGCAGCGCGGGCCGCACCACCTCGCCGGCCTCGTCGAGGGTGACCATGCCATGCTGCTGCGCCCCGATCCCGACCGCGGCGACACCGTCGAGCAGGTCGCCGCGAGCAACCTGCGTCAGCGCCGACCACCAGGCGTCGGGGTGCACCTCCGTGCCCTCCGGATGCGGGGCGCTCCGTTCGCCGAGCACCTGTCCGGTCTCGGCGTCACAAACGACGATCTTCGTGGATTGCGTGGACGAGTCGATCCCGGCGACCTTTGTCATGACGTCAGGCTATGGCGTCCGTCGATGATCAGGTAGATCGGCTCGACTAACGTCGATGGGAGACAGAAGGAGGACTCGGCCGGCTCGGCCCCTCGGCCCGCGCGGTGGCCTTCGACGCCAGCGACCCGGCGGCCGTGACCGCCGCCCTGGCCGAGCTGCCGGACCGGGTCGACGTGCTGATCAACAACGCCGGTGGAAACACCGACTTCGACCGTCCCGACCCGGCCGAGGGCGACCTGGCGGCGCTCGCCGACGCGTACCGTGCGAACTTCGACGCCAACGTGATCTCCGCGGTGCTGATGACCACCGCGCTCGCCCCGCGCCTGGCCGACGGCGGCCGGGTGCTCATGCTCGGTTCGATCGCCGCGCGCAAGGCCACCGGAGCGTACGGGGCCGCCAAGGCCGCGATCGAGTCGTACACCACGACCGTGGCGACCCGGCTCGGCCGGCGCGGCATCACCGCCAACGCGGTCGCGCCCGGCCTGACGCTGGACACCGAGTTCTTCCGGGACACGCTGACCGACGCCCGCCGGGAGAGCCTGATCGGCGACACGCTGACCAAACGGCCCGGGACCACCGACGACGTAGCCGCGACGCTGTTCTTCCTGGCCTCGCCGCAGGCCCGGCACGTCACCGGCCAGGTCATCCACATCGACGGCGGCGCCTACCTCGGCCGGTAGCGACTACCGCAGCGGGTTCACCCCACCCGCCGCGAGCAGGTACCACGCCGTGGCGCCAACATGACGGTACGGGTAGTAGCCGAACCCGAAGCCGGTGTCGAGCGGGCTGGACGACGAGACCACCCCGGACCGGCCGGGTAGCGCCTGCCCGCCCACGGTCTGGCCGGCCCCGAGGACGTCCTGCGCCGCCTCGATGGAGTGGAGCAGGTCGGTAGCGCGGTCCCGGTCCCGGCGGCCGCCCCGGGCCCGTAGAGCGGCCGCGAGATGCGCCGTCCCCTCGAACCACACGCCGGACCGGTCCGGCTTGGGCTGGAACGGCGCGATCGGGGCGTCCTCGTTGGCCACCAGGCTGGCCGAGCTGAAGGTGACCCCGGTGAACGCCTGCCCGGCCGGTACCGTGCTGTTCGGCCGGTCCGGCGTGTCCCGGACGGCGAGTCTGCCCGCGGCATAGTCCACCGGGGACGGACAGCCGAGCGCGAGGAAGCCCCAGGTCTGGACGTCCTCCGGGATCGGCGACCGATTGATGGTCGCGCCGTCGTTGGTACCGGTGTAGAAGAAGCCGCCGGCGCGGTCGAAGGTCGCCGCGACGAACGCCGCCGCGTGCGCCCGCCGGTCCTGCCACGCCCGCCGGCCGGCCAGCCGGGCGAGCTGACCGAAGAACGCGACGCAGTCGATGTTGTGCTCGGTCGCGCTGTACGGCAACGGATTGTTGCCCGCGTCGACGCCGCCGGTGTATCCGCCCAGCGGCTGGGTCGAGTACGCGTTCGCCTGGATCCACTCTCCGATGTGGACAGCGGCGTCGAGGTACCGGCGCGCCCGGGTCCGGTGGTACAGGGCCGCGAGCGCGAGCCCCGGCCAGGCCATGTCCCCGACGGCCGTGCCGAGGAAGCCGAACTGCCACCCTACGTTGGCCCGGCCGTCAGCACGGACGAATCCGTCCGGCTGTGGCGAACCGTCGTAGAACGTGTACGGGCCGACGTTGTACGCCTGCCGCAGCCGCCCGTCGGCGTGGTCGGGGTCGTTGGCCTGCGCGAAGATCAGCGCGTCGCCGAGCACGCCGGCCCGGTCGCCGGACGCCGCCCGGTCGTCGGCCAGGTAGGCCAGGATCGCCAGCGCGTTGTCGTACACGAACGCGGTGCTGAACAGCCCCGACTGGTCGGTGTAACTCTGCGCCAGCCGGTTCGGGCCGAATGCCGGGTACCCGTCCATCGCCGCGTCCAGGAAGGCGTACGCCCGCCGCCGCGCGGTGTCGGTGCCGGCGCGCTGCGGTGAAACCGCGGCCAGTACAGGCCGCGCACCGAGCGTCGTGGCGACCGCGGCGGCGATACCGGCACCGAGGATCGCGCGCCGCCCCAATCGGGTCTGCATGGTCAACTTCTCCCTATGGTCGGGGCCCGTAGGGCCCTAGATCGGCACAACTTCCGGAAACATGTGGTCTTCGAGGCCCATTGAGGCGACAACTTCCGGGAAGCTGTGCCGATCCGGGGCCGGGCCGACCGCGGGGACCAGCGGGGCCGCGGCTGGCGAACCGCAGGCCCCGCCGGCGGCAGCGGTCCGGACCCGACCGCTCCCATCGGTACTGCCGCGGCAGCACCGCTTCTACCGCACCGCCAGCTGCGGTGTCTTCAACCCCGAGCGTTCATTCGACCGGTACGCCGCCGGCGGCGATCACCTCGCGGTACCAGTGCGCGCTGTCCTTCAGGGTCCGGCGCTGGGTCGCGTAGTCGACGTGCACGATGCCGAAGCGCTTCGCGTACCCGTACGCCCACTCGAAGTTGTCCAGCAACGACCAGGCGAAGTACCCGCGCAGGTCCACCCCGTCGCGCAGCGCCTCATGGGCGGCGGTGAGGTGCGCGCGCAGGTACTCCACCCGGTCCGGATCGTGGACCGCGCCGCTGGCGGCCGGCCGGTCCCGGTACGCCGCACCGTTCTCGGTGACCAGCAACGGCACGTCGCCGTACTCGAGGCGCAGCCGCACCAGCAGCTCGCGCAGCCCGGTCGGGTCGACGGTCCAGCCCATGTCGGTGACCGGCCCGTCGCCCTGGTGGAACCGGACGTCGGCGCAGCCGGGGAACGGCGACGGGCCGGCCGGCAACGCATCCCCGCCGGCACCGACCAGCGTCGGCTGGTAGTAGTTCAGCCCGAGCAGGTCGATCGGGACGGCGATGTCGGCGAGGTCCCCATCCTGGACGAACGCCCAGTCGGTCAGCGCCGCGGTGTCGGCGAGCACGTCGGCCGGGTACTCGCCGCGGAACACCGGGTCGAGGAACAGCCGGTTGTGGAGCCCATCGACCCGGCGCGCCGCCTCCAGGTCATCGGGCGCCGGGCCGGCCGCCCGGACCGCGGTGAGGTTGAGCACGATCGACACCTGGGCGTCCATGTCGAGTCGCGGACGCAGCGCCTGTACCCCCAGCCCGTGGGCGAGCAGCAGGTGGTGGACGGCGCACAGCGCGGCGGCCGGCTCGGTCCGGCCGGGCGCGTGCTCGCCTGACGCGTAGCCGAGGAACGCCGAGCACCACGGCTCGTTCAACGTGCTCCAGAACGGCACCCGATCGCCGAGCCGCCCCGCCACCAGCGACGCGTACTCGGCGAACCGGTACGCGGTGTCCCGGTTGGTCCAGCCGCCCGCGTCCTCCAGCTCCTGCGGCAGGTCCCAGTGGTACAGCGTGAGCACCGGCCGGATACCGGCGCCCAGCAGCTCGTCGACCAGCCGTTCGTAGAACCCGATCCCGGCCTCGTTGACCGGGCCCCGGCCGCCCGGCTGCACCCGGGGCCAGGCCACCGAGAACCGGTACGCGCGAAGCCCCAGCTCCGCCATGATCGCGACGTCGTCCCGGTACCGGTGGTAGTGGTCGGCCGCCACGTCACCGGTATCCCCGCCGGCCACCCTTCCCGGGGTCGCGGCGAACGTGTCCCAGATCGACGGGGTACGCCCGTCCTCGGCCGCCGCCCCCTCGACCTGGTAGGCGGCCGTCGCCGCGCCCCACAGGAACCCGGGTGGAAACTCCAGCAGGTCGACTCCGGCGCGCACACCAGCCTCAACACTCATCCCTTGACCGCCCCCTGCATGATTCCTCCGAGGATCTGCCGGCCCAGCAGCGCGAACACCACCAGGATCGGCAGCGTTGAAATGAGCGCACCGCTGAGCACGAGTGAGTAGTCCTTCACGTACCCACCTTGCAACGCCGACAGCGACACCTGCACGGTCGGGTTCTGCTGGGTCATCACGACGAGTGGCCAGAAGAAGTCGTTCCAGGTGGCCATGAACGTGAGCAGCCCCAGCACCGCGGCGGCCGGCCGGGCCACCGGGAGCACCACGTGCCAGTACAGCCGCAGTGTCGAACAACCGTCCAGCCGGCCGGCTTCGAGCAGCTCGGTAGGCAGCGCGGACACCAGGTACTGCCGCATGAAGAACACCCCGAACGCGCTCGCCGCGGCGGGCACGATGAGCGCTTGCAGGTGGTTGGACCAGTGCAACCAGTTGGCCATCATGATGTACAGCGGGATGATGCCCAGCTGGGGCGGCACCATCATGGTCGCCACCACGAGGCCGAGCAGCGCCCCGCGCCCGCGGAAGCGCAGCTTCGCGAACGCGAAACCGGCCAGGGTCGACGTGACCACGACCGACAGGGTCACCACCGACGACACGATCACCGAGTTGATCAGCGCCAGCCGCATGTCGGTCTGGGCGAACACCTTGGCGACGTTCCCGAACAGCCGCGTTCCCGGAACCAGCGCCGGTGGCGCCGCGCTGACGGCGGCGTTGTCCTGGGAGGCGGCCACCAGGGTCCAGTACATCGGGAAGATCGAAAAGATCAGAACCAGACCCAGGACAAGGTACGTGCCCCAGCCGGCCGAAAGCTGGCTCCTCGTCCGCCGCCGGAGCGGGCGGAACGGCAGTACGGTCATGACGCGTCCACCCCTCGCAGGCGGCGCGCGACGATCAGGTTGACCACGACGAACACTCCGATGATGGCGAACATCGCCCACGAGATCGCGGCGCCGTACCCGTACTTGAACTTCTGCCAGAACTGGTCGTACGTGTACAGTGCCAGGGTCTGGAACTGGTGCTGCGAGCCGCCCGTGGTCGGGGTCTGGCTGGTGTTGAACAGCAGCGGCTCGCCGAACAGTTGCAGCGACCCGATCGTGGACACGATGACCGTGAACAGGATGGTGGGCCGCAGCATCGGCACCGTGATGGTCCAGAACTGTTTCCACCGGCCGGCGCCGTCGATCGCGGCCGACTCGTACAGCTCGAACGGGATCGCCTGCATGCCGGCCAGGTAGATGAGCGCGTTGTAGCCGGTCCACCGCCAGGTGACGATGACCGACAGGGCCAGCCACGAGGTCAGCGTGCCGGCCTGCCAGTCGATGTGGTGCACCCCGAAGAGGCCGAGGAACCAGTTCACCATCCCGAAGTCGCGGCCGAACAGCTGGGTGAAGATGATCGTCACGGCGGCGACCGAGGTGACGTTCGGCAGCAGGACACCCATCCGGAAGAACGTCCGGCCGCGCAGCCGGTAGTTGAGCAGGTGGGCGATGCCGAGGGCCATCAGCAGTTGCGGCACGGTCGAGATCACGCCGATGCCGATGGTGTTCTTCACCGCGTTCCAGAAGAACGGGTCGTGCCAGAGCGTGACGTAGTTCTGCCAGCCGACGTGCCGGTGCTCGCTGCCCGGCGTGTCGGCGCGCCAGCCGGTGAACGACACATACCCGGTGTAGATCAGCGGGAACAGCCCGAACACCCCGAAGACCAGGAAGAACGGAGCGATGTACAGGTACGGCGAAGCCTTGACGTCCAGGCGGTGGCGCAGCGTGCGCCGGTCACGGTGGACGGTGGTCGCCGGATCGGCGCGGGATGTGGTGAGAACAGCCATCGAGTCGTATCCCCGGTGATCGTCACAACTTCCCGGAAGTTGTGACGATCAGTGGGGAATCCTCCGTTCGCTAGCTGGTCAGGTTCTTGACGTCGGCGAGCGCCTTGTTCCAGGCGTCGTCGGGGCTGGCCTTGCCCTGCTCGATGGACACGAGCGCGTTGCCGATGGCGTTGCCGATCTCACCCGCGTGCGGGCCGAGGATCTGCGGCTTCAGGTTCTTGGCCGAGTCCGAGAAGATCTTCCCCGCCGGCGCGCCCGAGAAGAACGGGTTGGTGAACCCGGCGACCTCCGGCTGGTCCCACAGCGCCTTGTCGGACGGGAAGTTGCCCTTGTTGGTGAACAGCCACTTCTCCTGCTCGGGCGCGGTCAGCCACTTGGCCAGCTCGACGGCTTCCTTCTGGTGCTTGCTCGCCGTCGGCACGGTCAGGTACGAGCCGCCCCAGTTGCCGCCGCCGGTGCCCGGTATCCGCGCCAGGTCCCACTTGCCGGCGGTGTCCGGGGCGTTGTCCTTGATGTACGCCATCATCCAGGACGGGCAGGTGATGGTGGCGAACTGGCCGTTACGGAACCCGGTGTTCCACTGTGGGCTGAAGGCGGCCAGGCCGGCGGACTCCCCCGCCTTGACGGCGGTCACCGTGGTGTCCCAGGCCTGCTTCACGGCCGGGTTGCTGCTCACGATGACGTTGCCCTGCTCGTCGTACGCGGCTTTGGTCTGCTGCCCGACGATCGCGTTGTACACGTTGCTGGCCGCGTCGAACCACTTGACGTTCTTGTCCGGGGTCTTCGCCAGGAACTGCTTGCCGACGTCCACATAGGAGTTCCAGTCGGTGAACAGCGCGGAAACGGCGTCCCGGTCGGTGGGCAGGCCGGCCGCCTTGAACAGGTCGGTGCGGTAGCACAGGGCCAGGCCGCCGAAGTCGGTGCCGACGCCGAAGAGCGACTTACCGTCCGGGCTGGTGGCCGGCTCCCACTTGGAGTCCTCCCACTGGTCCTTGTTGACGCCCTTGCCGAGGTAGTTGACGAACTTCGACGCCTGCGGCCGGAACCCGGCGATCTGCCCGATCTCGATCGCCTCGATGTCGGCCGTACCGGAGCCGGCGAGCAGGTGCGCCTGAAGGTTCTTGTGGTGGGTGTTGTAGTCGGTGACGTTCTCCTTGACCGTGATGTTCGGGTGGGCCGCCTGGTACTGGGCGTACAGGTCCTTGTAGCCGAAGTCGCCGAACAGGTTGACCGTGAGGGTGATCGGGGTCTTGTCGTCGGCCTCGGCCGACCCGGATGTGCTGTTTCCGCAGCCGGCGAGCAGTGAGCCCACCAGGATGGCGCTCGCCCCTAACGCGAGAGCCGATCGCCGACGTGTCGCGACGCGCATGGAGACTCCTCGTTCTATCTCTACCCCACATCGAGCGTGAGAGCGCTCTCACAAGTGGGTTCGAGGGTGCACCGACCAGTAAACGGTTGTCAATAGTCATGCCCCTCTTGCCACAACTTCCCGGAAGTCGTGGCCTTAGCGCTGCACTGAGGCCACAACTTCCGGGAAGTTGTGCCGAGCCGGTCCGAGCTGATCCAGAGAGCGCTTTCGCAGCTAGTACACTGATCAGGTAACCCGGTTCACCTATTCCGGCCCGGCCGGGGCACGATGGGATAGGTCGGAGCACTGGTCCGCAGGGACGGAGGGCAACATGAGCGTTGGGGCGCCGGGCCGGGACCGGCCGACCCTGGAGAGCGTCGCGATGCGGGCCGGGGTTTCGCGAGCCACCGCATCCCGCGTCGTCAACGGCTCGACCACGGTCGCCCCGCACATCCGCGACGCCGTGCTGCGCGCCATCGCCGATCTCGGGTACGTGCCCAACCAGGCCGCGCGCAGCCTGGTCACGCAGCGGACCAACTCGATCGCCCTGGTCCTGACCGAGTCCGCCAGCCGGGTCTTCTCCGACGACCCGTTCTTCCCGACCATCGTGCAGGGCGTCAGCCAGGAGCTCGACGCGGTCGGCATGCAGCTCGTGCTCATGATGGTCAACTCGGGGCCCAGCCACGACCGGGTCGAGCAGTACGCGCTGGGCGGGCACGTCGACGGCGTCATGGTGTCGTCGATGCACGGAGCCGACCCGTTGCCCGGCACACTCGCCCGCGTCGGCATTCCGGTCGTGGTCAACGGCCGACCGATGGGCCGCTCGTCGGTGCCCTACGTCGACGTGGCCAACGAGGGCGGGGCCCGGCTCGCGGTGCGCCACCTGCTCGAAGCCGGCCGGCGGCGAATCGCCACGATCGCCGGCCCGCAGGACATGATCGGCGGGATCGACCGGCTCAACGGGTACCGGGCGGAGCTGAAGGATTCCGACCGTCGCTCGATCGTCGCGGTGGGTGACTTCACCCGGGACTCCGGCACGGCGGCCATGCGCCAGCTGCTGGCCGACGACCCGACGCTGGACGCGGTGTTCGTCGCCTCCGACCTGATGGCCGACGGGGCGATCCGGGCGCTGCGGCAGGCCGGCCGGCGGGTGCCCGACGACGTCGCGGTGATCGGCTTCGACGACAGCGAGATCGCCCGGTACACCGAGCCGCCGCTGACCACGATCCGCCAGCCGGTCGTCGACATCGGCCGGACCATGGCCCGCCAGCTGCTCCGCCTGGCCACGGGCGAGACCATCGAGCCCGCCGTCGTCCTCGCCACCGAGCTGGTCATCCGCGACTCCGCCTGACGCGCCCGGGACAGTCACGGCTTCCGGGAAGTTGTGGCCTCGGTGGGTACCGGAGGCGACAACTTCCCGGAAGTCGTATCGATCTTCTAGTGGCCGAACGTGAACCAGTTGACGTTGACGTAGTTGGCCGGCTGGCCGCTGGTGAACGTGATGTACACGTCGTGGGTACCGGTGATGGCGCTGACGTTGGCCGGCACGGTCTTCCAGCTCTGCCAGCCGCCGGTGTTGGCGATGGCGAACGATCCGACCGGTGCGCTGGACCTGCTGTCCAGGCGCACCTCGACCAGCCCGCTGACCCCTCCGCCGGCCCCGCTCGCGGCGCGTGCCATGAACTGGTGCGCCGCGTTGGTACCGAAGTTGACGCCCTTGTACAGCGCCCAGTCGCCGTTGGCGAGCGTGCTGATGTCCTGGCCGCCGCCGGTGTCACCGGTGGCTTCCAGCGTTACCCCACCCTGGTCGTCGTAGGACTCGGCCTGGATGGTCGAGTACGCGTCCCGGTTCCCGGTGGGCGGTGGTGAGTTGGGTGGCGAGTTCGGCGAACTTACCGGCGGTGAGTTCGGCGGTGTGCTGACCGGTGGCGAGCCGGGGCCGCAGGCGCCGTACACCTCGAACTCCCACAGCGAGTACCCGTACGGGGTGGCCCGCTGGGTGCCGTACATCCGCACGTACCGGGCGGTGGCGGCGATGTTGAGGTCGTCGATCCCGCCGTCACCGGACGCCGTGCTGTACACCGTGGTCCAGTTCGATCCGTTGGTCGAGGTCTGGATCTGGTACGCGCTGGCGTAGGCCGCCTCCCAGTTCAGCCGGACCCGGGTGACGGGTTTGGCCGCCCCCAGGTCGACCTGCATCCACTGCGGGTCGCTGAACGCGCTCGACCAGCGGGTACCCGGATTGCCGTCCACCGCGTACTGCGCGGCCAGGCTCGCCGCCTCGACCGCCGACGACGAGGTCGGCCGGCCCTGTGAGATCAGCGGACCGCAGGTCGGCGGGGGTGACACCGGCGGGCCGGTGGTCTGGCCCGGCGGCGGCCCACCGGCACCCGCCGTCCACACCCCGACGTAGTCGACCAGCAGCGACCCACCTGACGCGGTCGCCCCGTCCGGGCCGCCACCGAGCGCGGCCGGGAACTCGCCGCCCATCGCGAGGTTGAGGATGACGAAGAACCCGTGCCCGGTCGCGGCGTTCCACACATCCGCCGGCATCTGGTTAGCGCTGACCGTGTGGAACTGCACCCCGTCGAGATACCAGCGCACCTGCTGCGGGTTGGTGGACCGGTCCCACTCGATCGCGTACGTATGGAACCCGCCCTGACAGGTGGCCCCGTTGCAGGGCACGTTGTTGCCGATACCGGACTTCTCGTTGCACGGCCCACCCGGACTGGACCCGCAGTGCATGGTGCCCCACTCGCGGTTGAGGCCCTGGACGTTCTCCATGATGTCGATCTCGCCGACACCCGGCCAGTTCCAGTAGTTCCCGCGGTACGGCGCGCCCAACATCCAGAACGCCGGCCAGTACCCCCGCGCCGCGTTCCCGGACACGTCGGGCAGCCGCATCCGGGCCTCGACCCGGAGCTTGCCGCCCGCCGGTGGCTGGAAGTCGTCCCGATTGGTCTCGATCCGGCCCGAGGTCCACCCGGTCGGACCGCCCCGCACCGCCGTGATCTTCAGATTCCCGGCGCCGTCGAGCGACACGTTCGACGTGCTGTCGGTCATCGTCTCGACCTCACTGGTACCAAAGCCAGGACCCGGACCACCCGGATAAGACGTACCGACGTCATAACGCCAATTCCTACTCACCCGACTACCCGCCGCGCCGGTGAAGTCGTCGGCGAACACCTGGGTCCAGCCGGTCGGTGTCGGCACCGCGGCGCTGGCGTTCATCGCGGTGGCGACCCAGGCGGTGCCGAGAACGGCGGCACCGAGCATGGCGACGAGGATGCGGAGTCTTGACCTGGCGGATCTGCGATTTGGAGGTGCGGTCACGGCTGCCTCGGTTTCAGACGGAGACGTTGGGCATGGCGAACCCGTCCGTCGCCAAGGCACGGGTACGTCACGAGGTCGACCGTCGCCACGGCCAGATTCTGTACGAGCCGCACGAGAGAGCGCTCTCACAGAAGATTGCTATCTTGATAGCGAATTTGTAACGGGTTTGTCAATAGCGCTGACCAACGGCTCCGGTCAGGAACTGGATCAAACGGTCAGAACCGCGGCGCCCGGCGCTCCACGAAGGCGGCCAGCCCCTCGCGTACATCCGGAGCGTGCCGGGACGCCCGCTCCCACGGCTCGATCGCCCGCTGCGGATCGCCGCCCGCCGCGACCGCCTCGACCACGGCCTTCACCGCGCCCAGCGTCTGCGGCGACCGGCTGGCGATCGTCCGCGCCAGCCCGAGGGCCCGGTCATCCAAGCCACCGTCCGTCGAGCCACCATCCGTCGAGCCACCGTCCGGCACGACCTCGTCGACCAGCCCCAGCGCGACGGCGCGCTCGGCGGTCACCAGGTCGGCCGAGTAGAGCAGGTACTTGGCCCGCGCCGGCCCGACCAGCCGGACCAGCCGGGTGGTCGGCACCGCCGGGTACACCACGCCCAGCTTGGCCGGCGTGATGCCCAACCGCGCGGACGGCTCGGCCAGCCGCAGGTCGCAGGCGACGGCGAGCTGGCAACCGCCACCGACGGCGGTACCCCGGATGACCGCCACCGTGGGTCGCGGGAACCCGGCCAGCGCCTCCTCGGCCGCGACGTTGGTCGCGTGGTACCGGTCCGCGCGGTCCGGATCGGCGTACACGTCCAGCAGCTCCCCGATGTCCGCGCCGGCCGAGAACGTGTCGCCGGCCCCGGTGACGAGCAGGACGCGTACCCCGGAATCGTCGGCCAGACCGGTGAGAATGCCCGGCAGGCCGGCCCACATGGCGAGGGTCAACGCGTTGCGCCGTGCCGGCCGGTCGATCGTCAGCACGGCGACGCCGTCGTCGCCCACCGCGAGGCGCAGCCCCTCGACCCCGGTGTCGACCTCGACCCGTCCCGCCGTCAGCATCCCCGGATGCTAGCCGGCTGCTACGACGCCTCCTCGAGCAGACGGCGCAGGTCGGCCGCGGCCGTCTCGATGTCGTGGTACCGGTACTCGCCGGCCCGCGACTCGGCGACCAGGACCCCGCACCGGTGCAGCCGGTCGAAGTCCCCGTAGGGATACCGGTACCGGGACTTCCGCTCCTCGGACTCGTCCTCGTCGACGCCGAGATGCCACAGCCGGTACTCGTCGAGCCCGTGCCGGCGGATGAACGTGTTCTCCAGGTACTCGGTCGGCTGATGCTCGCGCCAGTCGCGACGGTCGTCGAGCAGGAACCGGCCGTCCTCGATCAACTGCTGGGCCCGCTGGTACGCCCGTGTGTTCAGCCTGACCGCCACGACCGCGCGCTACCCGGGAGCGCACGGTAGAAACGGGTCCCGGTGGGTAGGCCGGCCGCCATGACCTCCACCGAGATCCGCAGCCAGCCCTGGCTGCACCAGCGCAGCGTCGAGATCCAGTCGTTCGGCACGGTCCGGACGTTCCCGGTCGCCCTGAGCGCCGAGACCCGCCGGTTCTCCTGCGACCTGCTCAACCAGGTCCTGGCCGACACCCAGAACCTCTACGCCCTGGACAAGAAGCACCACTGGCTGATGCGCGGGGCCACGTTCTACCAGCTCCACCTGCTGCTCGACAAGCACGCCGGGGAGCAACTGGAGATCATCGACAGCGTGGCCGAACGCATCCAGACGCTGGGCGGTATCGCGGTCGGCGATCCCCGCCACGTCGCCGAGATCACCCGGATCCCGCGGGCGCCCGACGGTGTCGAGGAGGTACCGGCGATGCTGTCCCGCCTGCTCGAGGCGCACGAGATCATCCTGGGCGAGGCGCACGAGTTCGCCGCGCTGGCCCAGGAACGCGGCGACGACGGTACCAACGACCTGCTCGTGTCAGACGTGATCCGGACCGGCGAGATGCAGGCGTGGTTCCTCGCCGAACACCTCGTCGACACCCCACTCGTACGTGCCGACTCGCCGTAACGGTCGCTCCGGCGCGTACGATCCGCCATAGGTGGCTACCGCTACGGAAGGCGGGAGCTTGTCATGGCGATCGTCGATGCGCTGCTCATCCTTCTCGGTGTGGGCGTGGCCGGGCTCGCGACCAGCGCGCGGATCATCAAGCAGTTCGAACGCGGTCTGATCTTCCGCTTCGGGCGGGTCCGGGAGAGCATCCGCGGCCCCGGACTCGTGCTGATCGTGCCCGGCGTCGACCGGCTCCGGAAGGTCAACATGCAGATCGTCACGATGCCGATCCCCGCGCAGGAGGGCATCACCCGCGACAACGTGACGGTCAAGGTCGACGCGGTGGTGTACTTCAATGTCGCCGACCCGGTCCGCGCCATCGTCAACGTCCAGGATTACCTGTTCGCGGTGCTCCAGGTGGCGCAGACCTCGCTGCGATCGGTGATCGGAAAGAGCGACCTGGACGACCTGCTGGCCAACCGGGAACGGCTCAACCAGGGCCTGGAGGTGCTGATCGACAGCCCGGCGCTGGACTGGGGCATCCACATCGACCGGGTGGAGATCAAGGACGTGTCGCTGCCGGAGTCGATGAAGCGCTCGATGTCCCGGCAGGCCGAGGCGGAGCGCGAGCGGCGCGCCCGGGTGATCTCGGCCGAGGGCGAGCTTCAGGCGTCGCACATGCTGGCCCAGGCGGCGGCGACGATGGCCGACACGCCGACCGCGTTGCAGCTTCGGCTGCTGGAAACGGTGGTCGAGGTCGCGGCCGAGAAGAACTCCACGCTGGTACTGCCGTTCCCGGTCGAACTGCTGCGGTTCCTGGAGAGGGCGTCCGGGCAGCCGGCCGGCTCGGCGGGCGGCTCGGCGGGCGGCTCGGCGGGCGGCTCGGCGGGCGGCTCGGCGGGCGGCTCGGCGGGCGGCTCGGCGGGCGGCTCGGCGGGCGGCTCGGCGGGCGGCAGCGCGCCTGAGCCGGCGACCGGTTCCGCCGAGCCGCCCGCGATCGGGCCCACCCGGTCGCATGATCGCGTCGAGCCCGGGCCCGACAATGTACAGCAAGTTCCCAGCTAGGGTCACAGGAAGCTCTCAGCCAGGTACACCATGATGTTGGGCATGGCTGGGAAGCGACTCGTAGCGGCGGGGATGTTCGCCGTTACAGTGGCGGCGGCAGCGGCCCTGTGGGCCATGCCGAAGACACCGCCGGCCGTCCATTCCACGCTGTTCCGCCACATGCGGGCGACCATCGCGACGATGCCCGCCACCCAGGTCGATCTGACCGCGACCAAGTCGGCGCTGCAATCGGCAGCCCACTCCCCCGTCGCCGGGTCCATCACCCGCGGGATCATCTTCGGTCTGGCGCTTGTCGGGCTCGTCCTGCTGTGGCAGCGGCAGCCCACTCCGGTCGTCGCGCGATTGCCGCGCCGAGGGCGTTCGCCTCCACCGCCCCGGGCCCAGCACCACACCGCGCCTCCGCGCTGGCGCTGACCCAGCGCCCCAACGACTTTCCCGTTCCAGTTCCGAATGCGCCTGGATGTCGCATCGGCGCATTCGCACTCTCCTCCAATGGAGGCGGCCCATGTCCAGCATGACCATACCCACCACCACCCAGCACGCCGAGCTGGTCGCCCAACTGCCTGAGCTGCGCGCCATGCTCGAAGAGCAGCGCCGGTTCCGGCTCGAACAGCTCTCCCAGCTCAACGACCAGTACACGCAGTCCCAGCTCGAGGTTGCCGGCCGCCACGTCGACTCGCTCGACACCAGCGCCGACAACGCCCGGGTCGAGGTTTCGGCGGCGGTAGAGGCGGCCGCGCACCTCGCGCTCGACGACATCCAGGCGGCCCTCGCCCGGATGGACACCGGGCGGTACGGGTACTGCGCCCGGTGCGACCGGCCGATCCCGATCGAGCGGCTGTTCGCCATCCCCCAGGCGCCGCTGTGCATGCACTGCCAGCGCCGCGCCGAGCACCGTCGATAGTTGCGAGCACCACCGATAGAAAAGATCGAGAGGCCGGCCGGATGCCTCCCCACCCGGCCGGCCTCTCGGTCTGTCAGCCGATCGCGCCGGCGTTATCCGATCGCGTCGGCCAGCCGGTCGACCTGGTCCACGTCGGTGGCCCAGCAGTAGAGCATCACCTCGTCGGCACCGAGGTCGGCGAACGTCGCCACCGCCTCGCGTACCCGCTGGGGTGTGGTGAGCATGCGGTCGGCCATATCGTTCGGGCCGCCGCCGGAATCGCCGCCGGATTCGAGGAAGCCGTAGTAGTCCACGATTTCCTGACGCGCCTGCGTCACCGTGGCGTCCGGGCCGAGCGCGACGTTGACCTGCGCCACGAGCCGGGGGCGGCCGGGGCGGCCGGCCGCCCGCCAGTCCCGCTCGACCAGTTGGAACAGGGTCGCGGCGTACCTGGGCGGGGCGGCGGCGAGCAGACCGTCCCCGAAACTCGCCACCCGCCGGGCGGCGGCCGGGGCGAACGCGCCGAACAGGACCTCCGGGCCGCCGGGGCGATGGGGAGCCGGCCCGATCGGGTCGAGGCCGTCACCGCCTGACGCGTGGCCGGCGTCGATCACGGCACCGGCGTCGATTGCGGCACCCCGGTCGATCACGGCACCCGCGTCGATCACGGCACCCGCGTCGATCGCGGCTCGGGCCCAGATCCTGCGCATCGTGGCCATCTGGCTGTCCAGCCGCCGGCCACGGGTGCGCATGTCGACTCCCGCGGCGGCGTAGTCGTCGGCGCGTCCGCCGAGCCCGAGGCCCAGCGTGAAGCGCCCACCCGACATGCGGTCGAGGGTCGCGCTCTGCTTGGCGAGGAGACCGGCGTCGCGCAGCGGCGCGAGCAGCACCTCGGTCTGTACCCGGATGCGGGAGGTGGCACCGGCGACCGCCGCGAGGGCGACCAGCGGTTCGGGGTTGTGGTAGACGAACCGGTCGAGCAGACCGAGCGTGCGGAACGGGCCGGCGTCGGCGCGCCGGGCCCAGGCGAGCAGCGCGGCGGGGTCGCCGATGGGTAGGCCAAGACCTACATTCATGACTGAGAAACCTCCGGAAGGGCGTGCGGAACCGTTGCCGCCCCTCCGTCGTCACGCCCGATCGGCGCGCGTGGCTCCCGTACTGCGACGTCTTTCCAGGGAGCTCGATCAGCTGAGTGCGATCATCGTACCCGACGACGCCCCGGCCCGTCGATCTAGGACGAATGGCCGGACAAACCGGGACACCGGCCGGCCATTCGTCCTAGATCGACGAGGGCAGGGCGATCGGCGAGGCCAGAGCAGGGCAGGGCGTTACGGGGTCCAGCCGGGGTCGCGGCCGAAACCGCCGAGCAGGCGGCTCTGCTCGTCCGCGGTCGCCGGCACCTCGACCCGCGGGCCGATCGCGCCGGCGGCGCGGTACCCGTCTTCCCGCTCGGCGAACCACGCCGCGCACTCCCGCACCACGTCGGCGTCGAGCTGGCGGTCCAGCCCGGTTGCGGCCGCGAGGTCCCACGCGTGGATCAGGTGGTCGGCGAGGAGCTGGCGCACGTACTCCTCGGCCGGGGTGTCGCCGAACGACAGGTGCACGACGCGGTCGAGGGCGCCCGGCTCGCGTACCGTGACCTCCGCCTCGCCCGCCGCGTCGGCCGTGCTGCCGGCCGGGTCGTCGCCGAGCAGGTCGCCGTCGAAGCGGTCGCCGATCTCGGCGATGGTCGCCCCCGTCATGATCGGAACCGTCCACCGGTCTTCGTTGACGATGTGGTTGACCAGGGCACGCACGTCCCAGTCCAGGCACGGGGTCGGCCCCCGCCACTGGTCCGGCCGCACCTGCCGGACCCGGTCGGTGAACTCGGCCAGGCTCCGTCTGTACGCGTCAAGGAGATCCATTCCAACCCCCCGGGTGCCGATTGACCGTAAGAGCGCACCACGCCAGGGGCAGCGCCGCAACCATCGGATGAATTGCTCGAACGCGCACGATGAATCTACCACTGGCCTCTCAAAAGCGGCCGATACATCGTATGATCCGCGAATTGGTGTCTGTCGATGGGGGCGTGATGGCCATGACGGTCTCCCGGAGGGGACTGCTACGAGGAGCGTCCGGACTGGCCGGCGGGGCCGCGTTGGGCGGGCTCTGGTCGGCCGGTTCACCGGCGGCGTGGGCGGCTGGCGAAAGCGCGGCACCGGACCGCGTGGTGGAGGGCATCGTCCGGGACGCCCGGATGGTCTGGCACCGCCCGCCGACCAGTTGGCAGACCGGCCCGTTCCTGGGCAACGGTTTCCTCGGCGCGCAGGTGTACCAGGTCGCCGGCAACACCCTGCGGTTCATGCTCAGCCACAGTCAGGTACAGGATCAGCGGGTGCAGTGGGAGGCCGCGATCGGGCTGTCCCGGCTGCCGATCGGCTACCTGACGCTGACCCTCGCCGGCACCGTCACCGCCGTCGACTGGCAACTCGACCTGTGGAACGCGGAGCTGGCCGGCACGATCACCACGACGCAGGGCAGCGTCGCCTTCTCCGCACTCGTCCACAACAGCCGCGGCGTCCTGCTGGTTTCGCTGCGGCCCGGGGGCGGTGAAGAGGCGGCGGCGTGGGCGTTCCAGCCGATGCGGTCGGCCACCACCCGGACGATCCGCAAGCCACCCGAGTATGTGGCGAATCCAGACCCCACACCGGGTACCGCCGGCGACGTGTCGTATGCCGAACAGCCACTGATCGCGGGCGGCGGATACACCACCGCCTGGCAGGAGAAGCGCGTCGGCACCCGCCGGCTGCTCGCGGCCACCGTCGCGTACAGCTTCCCCAATGCCACCTCGACCGCCGACGCCGTACACACGGTGCGCGCCGCGCTCGGCGGCAACCCCGATGCCGTGGTGGCCGCGCACCGGGCCTGGTGGCACCGGTTCTACACCCGCAGCCTGGTCTCGGTGCCGGACAAGTCGCTGCAACGGTTCTACTGGATCCAGCTGTACAAGATGGCGTCGGCCACGCGCGCCGAGGCGCCGGTGCTTTCCGAGTGGGGCCCGTGGTTCCCGGAGAACGGCGCGAGCTGGACGGCGGTGTGGTGGAACCTCAACGTCCAGGTCGCGTACCCGTTTATCAACGGCTCGAACCACCTGGAGCTGGACGCGGTGTCGACCACGTTCCGCACGTACGAAAGCAACCTGGCGCTTTCGGTGCCGCCCGCCTACCGGGACGGCGAAACCTACGCGCTGTCGCATCCGGGCGACCGCATGCTGCGCCCCGGCGACGCGCGGACCGTCGGAATCCCCGGGCCGGGCAACGCGAACGACCAGACCGGCAACCTCATCTGGGGCCTGCACACGGCATGGGTGAGTTACCGGCACACCATGGACGACAGGGTACTGCGAGCAGTCATCTACCCGATCCTCGCCAAGGCGCTCAACTACTACCTGAAGTTCCTTGTGGACGGTCCGGACGGGCGGCTGCACCTGCCGCAGACCCGGTCGCCGGAGTACGCGAACGCGAGCGACTGCACGTACGATCTGTCGCTGATCCGGTGGGCCTGCGCGACGCTCGTGGACTCGGCCCGGCGGCTGCGCATCGACGACCCGCGGATTCCCCGGTGGCAGGACGTGTCGGCCCGGCTCGTGCCGTACCACCAGGATCCGGTGGCCGGTGTGCTGATCGGCGACGGCGTGCCGCTGGCCGAGTCGCACCGGCACTTCTCGCACATGCTGTGGCTGTACCCGTTGCAGGAGGCGAGCTGGGAGCGGCCAGCCGACCAGGATCTCATGCGGCGCACGTTCGCGCACTGGACCAGTATGCAGACCGCCTGGCACGGGTACAGCTACGCGGCCGCCTCGTCGATGTCGACGCTGATGGACGCCCCCGAGGACGCCCTGGCGTACCTGAAGACGTTCACCGGCCGCACCGTGGTCGCGGACACCGAACTGCTGGCCAACACGATGTACCGGGAAGGGTCGAACCTCGCCATCGAGAGCCCCTTCGCCGCCGCGCAGTCCATTCTGGACATGCTGGTGGCGAGCCACGGCGGTGTGGTCAAGGTGTTCCCGTCGGTGTCGGCGAGCTGGCCGGACGCGTCGGTCGCCAACCTGCGTACCCAGGGGGCCTTCATCCTGGACGCGTCCCGCAGCGCGGGCCGTACCGACTGGATCCGGGTCCACAGTGGAGCCGGTGAGCCGCTGGTGCTCCAGCACGGCATCATCGGCGACATCGAGGTGCGCGACGGCTTCGGCCGGCCGGTGAGCTGGAAGGCGGTCGGCGCCGGGCGGATCTCGATCCGGCTGCGCCGGGGAGAGACGGCGATGGTGTCGCGGCGGCACAGCCGGCCGGGCCTCTGCCCACGGGACGTGCCGGCCGTCGGCACCGCCCAACCCTGGGGCCTCCCCTAAGATCGGCACAATTTCCCGGAAGTTGTGGCCTCAGCCAGGCGTTGAGGCCACAACTTCCGGGAAATTGTGCCAACTATGCGGTGCGGGGTTTGCCGGGCCAGAACGGCCACTCCTCGAACGACCGGCACCGGCCGTCGTCGGCGAACGTCAGGACCCACAGGTCCCGGTACTCTTGGCGGACCGGCTCGCCATACCGGACTTCGAGGCGAACCACCGCCACGTCTCCCTCGACCGCCACGATGTCGCTCGCCATCGAGAACGCCTCGTCCGGACCGTCGCGTTCCAGCTCCCACATCCGCGCGATCGCCGGCAGGCCGGTGAACGGCTCCAGGTAAGGCGTCTGGCGGTAGGTGGCGTCGACCGTGAAGAGGTCGGCGAGCACAGCGGTGCCCGGCGTCCGCCACGCCTTCTCGTATGCCGCGACCCAGGCCGCGACCTGGTTGCGTTCCATGTCCCGCCGCGCACCTCCGCCGATCAGCCCACCGGCACACGGTACCGGGTCCGGGGTTCGCAAACAGTGGACACACGCCGCGCGCGGCTCAGCCTGTACCCACAAGAAGTTTCCCCGAAACGGCAACGCTGGTAGCAGGTTCTATTACTCTCTGTATACATTGGGAGATCATTTTGGTTACCAGGAGTGAAGTATTTCACTTTCTTTCGGTGATCGTTTGGCAACGGACCGCGATCATGATTACCTTCAGCAACGTCCGCTATCGCGGGCCCCACGGTCGGTAACGCCGAGTCCTGCCGCCGGCCGCTGGGCCTTCGTCAACCGGCAGGAGCGGGGGACCCACAGTTCCTCGGTACGCGGCGCAGGCCGCGTACCTCGGGGTGAAGCCGCCAACGGCGGCCGGGCACCCTCGGCCCGAACCCGACAGCTCACCTCGCAGGCGTGGAGGTTTGTCATGGCACAGAACCGGCACCACGCACGCCACCGCCGACAATCGAGCGCGCAGCGGATGACCGGCCGCATCGGCCTGGGCATCGTCGTCGCGGGCGCCGCGGGCGCAGCATCGTTGCTGGGTCCGGCCGCGGCGGCCAACGCCGACTCCGGCGTCAACTGGGACGCTGTCGCGCAGTGTGAGTCGAGTGGCAACTGGGGCATCAACACGGGCAACGGCTTCTCCGGCGGGCTCCAGTTCACGCCGGGGACCTGGGCGGCGTACGGCGGCAAGCAGTACGCGTCGAACGCCTACCAGGCATCGCGTGAGCAGCAGATCGCCATCGCCGAGCGGGTCCTCCAGGGCCAGGGCATCGGCGCCTGGCCGGTCTGCGGCAAGCGCTCAGGGTCCAGCCAGCACTACACGCCCAAGCACTCCAATGGGCAGTCCAGCACCAGGTCGACCACGAAGTCGACACCGGCCAAGCCGTCTACTTCGAGCCGGTCCAACCGCACCGTCCCGGCCAACCCGGGCACGGTCGTCCAAGGCGATGGCCGCACGTATGTCGTGAAGGCCGGCGACACGCTGTCGGTCATCGCCGAGCAGCAGAACATCAAGGGCGGCTGGCAGTCGCTGTACCAGCTCAACCGCCAGGTCGTGGGCGCCGACCCGAACCTGATCATGCCGGGTCAGCAGCTCGCTCTCTGATAACCGTGCGGGGTGCCCACCAAGCCAGGTGGGCACCCGCACGTCCTATTCGGACGGAGTCGGCACGTCCTCGCCGAGCAGCCCCGCGGATTTCAGGTCGGCCCACAACACGCCGGGGATCGGATGCTCGAACATCGCGATGTTGTCGTCGAGCTGTTCGGGCGACCGGGCGCCGATGACCACAGTGGTCACGGCCGGGTGCCCGAGCGGGAACTGGATCGCGGCCGCGCGCAACGGAACCCCGTGCCGCTCGCAGGTCTCCTTGATGGCGAGCGCCTTCGCCAGCAACGGCTCCGGCGGCGCGGCGTAGTCGTAGTGCGACTTGGGCGACGGGTTGCCGAGCAGCCCCGAGTTGTACACGCCAGCGGCCATCAGACCGATACCGCGCTCGGCGCACAACGGCAGCAGGTCGTCCAGGCCGGACTGGTCGAGCAGCGTGTACCGGCCGGCCAGCATGAAGCAGTCGAATCCGGGGTCGCCCGACTCGCGGACGAACCGGGCGAGCATCGGGGCCTGGTTCATGCCGGCGCTGATCGCGCCGATGACTCCGGCGCGGCGCAGGTCGGCCAGCGCCCGGTAGGTGCCCGCGAGCGCCTGGTCGAAGTGGTCGTCGGGGTCGTGGATGTGCAGCACGTCGACCCGGTCCAGGCCGAGCCGGTCGAGGCTCGCCGCAAGCGACGTGCGGACCGCGTCGTACGAGAAGTCGAACCGCGGCGACACCCCGGTGAGCGCCCCCTCGGGCCAGATGTCCTGGACGTCGGAGCCGCCCGGCTCCAGCAGCCGGCCGACCTTGGTGGCCAGGACGAACTCGTCACGCGGCCGCTTGGCCAGCGCCATCCCGATGCGGCGCTCGGACAGCCCGTACCCGTACAGCGGCGCCGTGTCGAACAGCCGCAGCCCGCGCTCCCAGGCCCGGTCGACGGTGGCCACGGCGGTCTCGTCGCCGACCGGCTTGTACAGGCCGCCGATCGGCGCGGCGCCGAGCGCCAGGCGGGTCACCACGAGATCGGTGCGGCCCAGTTTGGCCGGGGCACGGGCATCCATCGGCGCCTCCTCGGGCGAGCGCGGAATCCTATAGGATCAGGCTCGCCCATCCTGCTGATCGACGCGTGCCGTTGTCAAGAAGTCTCCGCCCGCCGGACGCCCACCGGACGCCCCGGCCCGTTGATCGGCACAACTTCCGACAAGTTGTGGCCTCAGCGGGTGCCGGAGGCAACAGTTTCCGGGAAGTTGGCGCTCGCTCCGCTCGCACTGGCTCCGCGCCCTTGACGCGCCCTTGACGCGCCCTTGACGTGCCCTTGACGCGCCCTTGACGGCACCGCTCCGCTCCGCTCGTTCCTTGCTCCGCGCCCCCGTTTCGGCCGCGGCGCGAAGCCGACATTGTGCCGGCTCAGGCAACCCGCTCCAGCGCGGGGCGGGACGCGTCGACGAGATTGCCGGCCTCGGTGAGCGCGGTCTCGGCGAGCGCGGACAGCTCGATGCGCAGCACCCGCGCCAGCGCCGCGACCGTGAAGAAGGCCGGGGTGGCAATCGCGCCGCGCTCGATCTTGCGGAGCGTGTCGACCGAGATCCCGGCCGCGTGCGCCACCTCGGCGGCGGAGCGCCCGGCCCGGGCCCGTTGCAGCATCCGGCCCAGCGCGAGGCCACGAAGCCGCTCGTCTTCGGTCAGTGGGGTCCGCACCATGCGTCGATAGTAATCCTGGTATTAAAATCCTGGGCATGGTGACCCTCAAGACAGATACAGAGCTGGCGATCATGCGGGAGGCCGGGCGGGTGGTCGCCCGTACCCTCGCCGCGGCCGCTGACGCCGCGCGTCCCGGCGTCCGGCTCACCGAGATCGACGAGCTGGCCGCGGACATGATCAACTCGCTGGGCGCGAAGCCGTCGTTCCTCGGCTACCACCCCTCGTTCACCCCGACGCCGTACCCAGGGGTGCTGTGCCTGTCGGTCAACGACGAGATCGTGCACGCGATCCCGACCCGGCGCCAGCTGCGCGACGGCGACCTGCTGTCCATCGACTGCGGGGCGTACATCGACGGGTACCACGGTGACGCGGCCGTGACGGTGTTCGTCGGCGAGGTCGACGAGGCGGGGCACCGGCTGGCCGAGACCGCCGACACGGCGCTGGCCGCCGGCATCGCCGCCGCGCGGCCGGGCGCCCGGATCGGGGACATCGCGTACGCGGTGCAGACCGTCTGCCGGGCCGCCGGGTACGGGTTGCCCAGAGGGTACGGCGGGCACGGCGTCGGCACGGCCATGCACGAGGACCCGCACGTACCCAACGTCGGGCGTCCCGGGCGCGGCCTGCCGCTGCGGGAGGGACTGGTGCTGGCGATCGAGCCGATGGTGATCGAGAGCGGCCGGGACCGGCACCGGACCGGCCCCGACGGCTGGACCATCCTCACCGCCGACGGCAGCCGGGCCGCGCACGCCGAGCACACGATCGCCGTCACCGGCGACGGCCCGGTCATCCTGACGGCGCCATGATCGGCACAACTTCCGAGAAGTTGTGGCCTCCCGACCGGTCTGAGGCCACCATTTCCGGGAAGTTGTGCCGATCTTGCGGCCAGCGCGCCTCGGGCTACACGGGCGCCCAGTGGTCCGCGCGGATCTGTTCGTTCATGATCAGGAACGAGCCCAGCCCGTGCAGGTCGTTGGTCATCCGGGGGCGGGTCAGGTAGTAGTTCAGGTCGGCGACGTTGGTACCGATGCAGATGTCGGCGATGTCGGTCAGCCCGTCCGCGTTGATGGTGACCTTCTTCATCACGCCGTTGTACCCGCGCGCCGCGACCAGGTTGTAGAGCGGGTTGACGTACCCGCGCTCGGCCGCCCGCGAGATGACGAAGGTGTACATGCTCGAACACGACGTCTCGGTCCAGTTGTCGGGCAGGTAGCCCTTGTCGACCACCTGGAACCAGCGTCCGGTCTGCGGGTCCTGGTAGCGGGTCCACGCCCGGATCAGGTTTTGCAGGATCGAGATGAGCTGGGCACGCCGCGGGTTGTCCTTCGAGATGATGTCGAGGAGGTCGACGGCGGCCATCCCGTACCAGCCCTGGGCGCGGCACCAGTACTCGGGCGACTTGCCGGTGACCGGGTCGGCCCAGGTCTGCGCCCGCTTCTCGTCGTACGCGTGGATGAACAGCCCCGCCTGCGGGCCGGTGGTGGTCTGGAGGTGGCTGGCGTACAGCAGCATGTTCTTGGTCACCTCGTCCTCGGTGTACGCGCTGTCGCCGAACTCCGCGCCGTACATGGCGAGGAACGGCAGCCCCATGTACACACCGTCGGACCACAGCTGCCACTGCCGGCTGGTGGCATGCCAGAAGGCGCCGTCGCTGGTGCGCGGGTAGGTGTCGAGCCGGTGCCGGATCTGGTCGGCCGCCTTGTGGTAGCGCTCGTCACCGGTCTCCTTGTACAGGATCACCAGGAGCGTGCCGGAGCGCATGCTGTCGAGGCTGCTGAAGCTGTTGCTGATGTGGCCGTTGGCGTCGACGAACCGGTCGACCCAGGCCTTGATGTAGTCGAAGTAGCGCCGGTCGCCGGTGCGCTTGTAGACCAGGTACTGCCCGTAGAGGTAAAGGCCCTGGGTGTACCCCCAGCCGCCGAGCGTCTGTGGCGTGAAGCGCTTCATGGTCGACTCGACCAGGGCCTTCGACCAGTCGCCGTCCGGTGGCGCGGCGGCGGGCATGACCGGCGCGTCCGGCGCGATCCGGGCGGCCTGCGCGCCCGGGGCGGCCACCACCAGCCCGGCACCGAGCATCAGCCCGATGGCGACGAGCCGGCACGTTGTCTTCCTGATCCTCACGGCACGTCCTCCTCGGTGACGATGGCGGACCATACATCCGAGGACCAGGCGAAGTTTGGTCGCACGGTTCTCACGCAAACCGGTAGCACAGCCCCCAGAACGTCCCGAACATAGGATGATCGCCAAGGTCGGGTCAACCCTTCCATCCACCCAGGCGAATACTTCGGGTACCGGGCCATCCCCATGATCGGCACAACTTGCGGCAAGTTGTGGCCTCAGGACGGTGCCGAGGCCACTATTTCCGGGAAGTTGTGCCGATCATGGGGCCCCGCGGCGGCGGCGGCGATCATGGGGCTGGTCACGGGCCGGTCTCGGGCTGGTCTCAGGGGAGGGCGGAAAGTTGTGCGGGGCAACCGGATCCTGTTGGGTGCCGGTATGACGAGGACGATCGCCGGCAGTGGACTGCACCGCGGGTACAGTGTCGTGGTTTTCATCGTCCTGGCCTCGCTGGACAACGTCGCGATCGGCCTGGTGCCCCCACTGGTGAGCCCGATCAGCCGGGACCTCTCCGTCGCGGAAAGCTCGATCGGCCTGGTCACGGCCGTTAGCTTCCTGGTCACGGCGGTGGCGGGGGTCGGCTGGGCGTACTGGGGCGACCGGACCAACCGCAAGCGCCTGCTCATGCTGGGCACGCTGCTGTGGGCCGCCGGGCTGGTCGCCACCGCGACCGCCGGCAGCCTGCTGGCCTTCTTCGGCGCGCAGATGCTGGCGAGCCTCGGGCTGGGCGCGGTCGGCTCGGTCGGGTACTCGGTGGTCAGCGACCTGATCTCGCCACGCCGCCGGGGCCTGGTGATGAGCCTGTTCGGCCTGTCGCAGGGCGCGGGTACCCTCGCCGGCACGCTGCTCGGCGGGGTGCTCGGCGGGGCCGACTGGCGGCGGCCGTTCTGGGTGCTGGCCGGCGTCGGAGTCGGGGCGACCGTGGCGTACGTGTTCACATACGACATCCGGCGCGGGCAGAGCGAGCCGCAACTGGCCGGGGTCGACTACGAGTACCGGATCAGCCGCGCCGACCTGCCGGCGATCGCGCGCCGGCGCAGCAACGTCTGGCTGATCCTGCAGGGTGTGACCGCCCAGGTGACGTTCGGATCGCTGGTGTGGCTGCCCCGGCTGTTGCAGGCCAAGGCGGAGGCGCAGGGGTACAAGGAGGCCACGGCGATCCTCATCGGCAGCCTGTTCGCCACGATGTTCCAGCTCGGCGGGGTACTGTCGATCTTCGGCGGCCTGATCGGTGACCGGCTCCAGCGGCGCAACCCGGGCGGCCGGGCGCTGGTGGCGGCGATCGGGATCCTCGGCGGCATCCCGCTGTACCTGGTGCTGTTCTTCGCGCCGCTGCGCATCGACGTGGCCCCCGACGCCAGCGGCGGCGCGGTGACCAAGGCGGTGCTGACCAGCATCTTCACCGAGCCGGCGATGGCCATCACGTTCCTGACCGCGCTCGGCGCCCTGGCGTTGACGTCGGCCAACTCGCCGAACTGGTTCGCCCTCATCGCCGACGTGAACCCGCCGGAGCACCGGGGCACCGTGTACAGCCTGGGAAACCTCGCCAACGGTGTGGGCCGCGCGGCCGGGAACGGCGTGGTGGGGCTGGTGTTCCGGTCGCTGTCGACGGCCCTGCCGCCCCCGTCGAACTACGCCACCGGGTTGGCCATCTTCCAGGTGTTCTTCGTCCCCACGGCGGCGATGTACTACCTGGCGTCGCGGACGTCGCCCCGGGACATCGCCGAGGTACGCGGACTGCTGGACGAGCGGGCGGCGGAGAAGCCACAGATTGAAGTTGGGCTATCTACCGGGGACCAGGGCGTCGATAACTCCCGTAGATAGCCCAACGTCTATGAAAAGCCGGAGCGGGACACAACCCACGGCGTCAGACGACGGCGGCCTTCAGCGGCCCGCGCCAGCGGACCTGGGGGCGCATCGCGTCGAGGTCGGCCCGGTCCTTGTACCGGTCGGCGATGCCGAACAGCGAAGTGACCAGCGTGTCCGACAGCGTGTGCGGGGTCAGCCCGAGACCGACCAGGCCGGTGTGGGTCACGTTGTAGTAGTGCGAACTGACTTCCACCCGCGGGTTCTCCACGTGCTCGACGGTCACCGCCGTGGGCACGCAGCCGGCGACCACCTTCGCGATCTCCAGCACCGACATGCTCTGGGTCATCTGGTTGAAGACCCGGAACTCACCCCGGTCGGCCGGGTTCTCGCACGCCAGCCGGATGCACTCGGCGGTGTCCCGGATGTCGATCAGGCCCCGGGTCTGGCCGCCGTCACCGTACACGGTCAGCGGGTGTCCCAGCGCGGCCATGATGACGAACCGGTTGAGCACGGTGCCGAACACCGCGTCGTAGTCGAACCGGGTCGCCAGCCGGTCGTCGAGCGCGGTCTCGTCGGTCTGCTGGCCGTAGACCACACCCTGGTTGAGGTCGGTCGCGCGCAGGCCCCAGACCCGGCAGGTGAACTCGATGTTGTGGCTGTCGTGCACTTTGGACAGATGGTAGAAGGAGCCCGGCCGCTTCGGGTACAGCACCCGGTCGGTGCGCCCCTTGTGGGTGACGTCCAGCCACCCTTCCTCGATGTCGATGTTGGGTGTGCCGTACTCCCCCATCGTGCCCAGCTTGACCAGGTGGATGTCCGGGTCGATCTCCGCGATCGCGTAGAGCAGGTTGAGGGTACCCACGACGTTGTTGGTCTGGGTGTACACCGCGTGCTTGCGGTCGATCATGGAATAGGGCGCCGCCCGCTGCTCGGCGAAGTGCACCACCGCGTCGGGGCGGAAATCACGGATCATCGCGTAGGTGAAGTCGGCGTCGGTGAGATCGCCGACGAACGTGTCAATGTGGCGGCCCGACACCTCGCGCCAGGCCCGTACTCGCGTCTCCAGCGACTCGATCGGCACCAGGCTACGCACCCCGAGCTCGACGTCGTACTCGCGGCGCACGAAGTTGTCAGCTACGCCGATGTCGTGGCCACGGCTCGACAGGTGCAGCGCCGTCGGCCAGCCGAGGTATCCGTCTCCCCCGAGTACGAGAATCCTCACCGGCACCCCTTCCTTGTCTCGATCACACAGTCCCCCGGATCCTGCAACGGCAAACTCAATGGAGCCTTGGAGCCAACCGAACACTGCCCCAAAACCGGGTTGCCTGTTGGAGGGCGGCCTCGTCGGGTGTAACGAGCCGGCAATAGGCTCGGGGACATGATGAAGCTGCTGCGCTTCGTGGCCGGCTCCGTGCTCGCCACGCTGACCAGCGCGGTGGTCTTCCCGTTGGTGTACCGGGGCGCCAACGCCGGGCCGCGGGTCGCGACGTTCGCCGCGTTCGCCGCCGGGGCGGCCGTGAGCTTCGCGGTGAACCGGTTCTGGACCTGGAACCGCCGCCAGCGTGCCGGCGTCGGGCGGGACCTGTTCGGCTTCCTGGCGGTGGCCGGCTCGGTTGCCGTCCTGGCGGCGATCGTGACAAGCATCACGGACTTCTACGCCAACCGGGCCGGTGTGGACACCAACCACCGCACGGTACTGGTGGAGACCGCGTACCTGAGCACGTACGCGGTGATGTTTCTGATCAAGTTCCTACTCCTGGATCGCCTGGTGTTCCGCACCCGCGACCGCTGACCGGGCCAGCGGCGCCGGCCGGCGTACCCCCTGCCGGACCCAGGTGGACAGGACGACCCGGGTGTACCGGTACCCGTACAGGATGTTGTTGCCCTTCTTGGTCTTTCCCCGCGACCGGGGACGCATCGTCATCGGGCGCTCGACTACCCGGAATCCGGCGCTGATCACCTCGATGAGCAGTTCGGACGCCTGGTACTGCGGCTGCTTCAGGGTCACCTGGGAGGTCACCTGGGCGGTCATCGCCCGGAACCCGAACGAGGTGTCGGTGACCGGGTGCCCGGTGAGCGTCGAGACCAGCCAGGCGAACACGCGTACCCCGGTGCGGCGGACCCGGTCGGGTGAGCCGTCCGCGCCGAGCCGCCGGGAGCCGGTGACGAAGTCGGCGCTGCCCGCGAGCAACGGTTCGAGCAGGCGGGGCAGCTCGGCCATGTCGTACTGGCCGTCGGCGTCGGTGGTCACGATGTACTCGGCGCCGCCGGTCCGCGCGACGTGGTACCCGAGCCGCAGCGCCGCCCCCTGGCCCCGGTTGATCGGCGCGACGCAGGTGTAGACGCCGTGGTTCATCGCCACCCGGGCGGTGTCGTCGCTGCCGCCGTCGACCACGACCAGGGTGGCGATCTCCTCGCCCAGGCAGGCCGGCGGGATCGAGTCGAGCACCGGCCCGAGCCCCTCCGCCTCGTTGTAGGCGGCGATCACCACCACGACCGGCGGGAAGCGGACGTCACCGTACCGGGCGGCGAACGCCGCGAGCGCGTCGTGATCGGCCGGCTCGGGGAAGCCCGGCGCGGTGCTGCCCGGGCGCCGTGCCAGCGCGGTCGCCGCGAGCGCGCCGGCCGCCGGTAGCAGCACCAGCGCGGGTAGCTGGTAGCGCCAGGTGAACTCGTACGTGTCGGCTACCAGCAGCACCATCGCGCCGGCGGCGAGGAACAGCAGGCTGGCCCGGCGGGCCGGGTGTACGCGCAGCGCCCGGCGGGTCCGGCGCCACCCGAGTACGAGGACGAACAGCCCGGCGACGATGGCGAGGGCGTGTACCGGCCCGGGCGTGTACCCGACCGACAGCTGGTACCCGCGCAGGACGGACGCCAGCGGGGTGACGATGACCGGGCCGCCCCCGCCGTACCGGTCGCCGAGGCTCGACACCACGTCCGAGGTGATCGTCGGCTCCCACAACGGGTAGTACGTCTGGAACTGCCAGCGGAACGTGGGCGCGTCCGGGTTGGCGCTCGCGGTGTGGGTCCAGGAGAACAGCTTCCCGGCGTCTGCGGCCACCGCCAGCGTGAACCGGCCGGGCTGCGCGACGATCGCCCGGTGGGTGAAGTCCGCGATCACCCGGGCGTTGGTCGTCCCCGGCGGAGCCCGGAAGTGGAACTGCGGCGACGTGGCGCCGTGGGCGTAGTAGTCCGGGCTGCGCCGTTCGCCGGGCGGCTCGGGCGGGCACAGCGGGCGCTCGTAGCTGGGCATCGACAGCCGGGAGCAGTCGACGAACGAGGCGACCCGGCCGTACATCGAGTTGCCGCCGGAGGTGGTGATCGCGAACTGCCCGGCCACGTGCTGGTAGTACGTCGCGTAGGCCAGCATCGGCACCGCGAACGCCACCGTCGCGGCCGCCGCGACCGCGAACCGGCGCGGACGGCGGGCGGTCACCAGCACGTACACCACCGCCGCGACGATCACCGGGAAGCCGACCACCCGGGTGAGCGTGGCCAGGCCGAGCAGCAGCCCGGTCGCCGCGGCCACCCGCCAGCCGGGCTCGTCCCGCCACGCGAGCAGGCACAGCGCGGCGACCAGCAGCGCCTGGAACAGCGTGTCGGACAGCACGTTCTGCTCGATCTGCACCTGGTACGCGTCGAGCAGCACCGGGGCCGCCGCGAGCGCCGCCAGCCACCGCCGGGAACCCTTGCGCACCAGCAGCGCGTAGATCGCGATGCCCATCGCGAGGCCGAGGAGGTGCTGGACCACGGCGACGGTGAGCAGGTTGCCGGCCACCAGCACCGGCCGCAGCAGGAGCATGGGGTAGCCGAGCGGGTCGGGGCCGCGCGGATCCAGCGTCGGCATCGGGTTCAGGTATGCGCTGGTCGAATCGATGTAGATCAGCGCCGGCCGGTACGCGATCGTGGCGATCAGCCGCAGCAGCGCGCCGATCACCAGCAGGACGACCAGCACCCGATGCCGGTGCAGGAAGCCCCGAACCGGTCCGGCGGTCGATTCCACCGCCGCCACGCGTGGACGGGTGACCGTCACGGTCGGCCCACGAGGTCAGCCTCGGCCTCGTTCGCCGGTTCCGAGCGCTCGTCCGCCGGCTCGACCCGGAACTCGTCCCACACGCCCGCCAGCCCGTCGTCGAGGTCGACGGCCGGCTGGTACCCGAGCGCCCGCGCCCTGTCGATCGACACGACCACCGCCGGCATCTCGCCCGGCTTGGCCGGCACGTGCCGGGCCGGCAGCTCGGCCCCGGTGGCCCGCCGCGCCGCGTCGATGAGATCCAGCACGCTGATCGACCGGCCGGAACCGACGATCAGCGGACCGACGTGACCGGACCGCCACGCGTGGAAAAGGCCGGCCACGGCGTCGTCCACGTGCACCAGGTCGCGGCGCTGCCGGCCGGACCCGTACACTTCGATCTCGCGACCGCTGCGGGCCGCGCGCATGAGCCGGGGCACCAGGCTGTCCTTCTCCCACATGCCCGGGCCGTAAACGTTGGTGAACCGCAGCGCGCACGTGGTCATGCCATATCCGCCCGCGTACCCGGACAGCAGCATCTCGGCCGCCGCCTTGGTCGCGCCGTACGGCGTCAGCGGCCGCGGCGGCAGATCCTCGTGGATGGTCGCGGTGCCGATGTCACCGACCACGGCGTTGGTCGACGACATGACGAACCGGCCGATGCCGCGCAGCCGGGCCAGCTCCAGCAGGCCGGCGGTGACGTCGACGTTGACCTCGTGGACGCGGGCCGGCTCGCGCAGGGAACCGAGCACCGAGGTGACCGCGGCGAGGTGCACGATGCCGGTGAGGCCGCCTTCGACCGCCGCGTAGCGGACGCCGGCCTGGCGCAGGTCACCGACGACGGTGGGCACCGACGGATCGGGATAGGGCACCAGATCGGCGACGGTGACGGTGGCTCCGGCCGCCCGCAGCGACTCGACGACGCGGCGGCCGATGAAGCCCGCGCCCCCGGTCACCAACAGCCGCTCACCACTCATGTCAGGCATGCCTGCCCCCTCGCGCCTCCAAGCCGAGCCGGGTCATCATGCCCGCTATCAGCCACGCTACGCCGTCGCAGGGTGATCTCCCGCTCAAAGTTTCCTGAGAGCCCGCTGGGAAAAGGATCGGCACGATAGTACGTATGCCCGAATAATTATGGATGTTCACACACCGGAAAAGAATCTGGTTCATTTTCCGCGAACGACCATCGGTACTGTTGGACCATACTTTCGGTGGCCGGGCGGGGGCTGATGGTGCCGGCCGTTGACCACGGACCGACGGAGGTCAACGATGCCAGTGCCCTTCAGGCGCCCGGCCCGCGTGCTGATGGTCTCGTGGGAGTACCCGCCGGCCGTCGTGGGCGGCCTCGGCCGGCACGTGTCCGGCCTCTCCACCGCGCTGGTCCGGGCCGGGCACGAGGTCACCGTCCTCACCCGGGACGTGCCGGGGGCACCCGCCGACGAGTACGCCGACGGGGTACGCGTGGTGCGCGTCCCGGCCGGCCGGCCGCTCGACGACCCGACCACCGACGCGGTGCAGGCCTGGGCGACGGCCGTCGACCACACGCTGACCGGCAACGCGCTCGGCGCGCTCGGCGACGAGCGGTACGACGTCATCCACGCCCACGACTGGCTCGTCGCGCACACCGCGGTCACGCTGGCCGCCGGGCTCGGCGCCGACCTGGTCGCCACCATCCACACCACCGAGGCCGGCCGCCCTGACCGGCACCGGCCGGCAGCGGTCGACGCCGCGGTGCACGCCGCCGAGCTGTCCCTGGTCCGCAGCGCGCGCCGGATCGTCGTCTGCTCGCGGTACATGCGCCGCCAGGTCACCGAACTCCTCGACCTGTCGGCCGACCAGATCTATGTGGTCCCCGACGGCGTGGACCCGGCGCTGTGGGAGGTGTCCGAGCGCGAGATCTCCGCGGCCCGCCTGCGGTTCGCCGGGGTCGGTCCACTCATCGGGTACGCGGGACGCCTGGTCCCCGAGAAGGGCCTGTCCGATCTGATCGCGGCGCTACCCCGGCTCCGGCGGCGCAACCCCGGGCTGCGGGCGGTGATCGCCGGCGACGGGCCCAGCCGGTCCCAGCTGCGCCGGCAGGCCCGGTTGCTGAAGCTGGAGCGCGCGGTCAGCTTCACCGGCTTCCTCGACCAGCGCGACCTGGCCGCCGTCCTGGCCGCCACGGACGCCGTCGTGGTGCCCAGCGGGTACGAGCCGTCCGGCATGATCGCGCTGGAGGCGGCGGCGGCCGGCGCGCCCGTCGCGGTGGCCAACACCGGCGGGCTCCCCGAGATCGTGGAGCCCGGGGTGACCGGGGTGACGTTCCCGCCCGGAGACCCGGACGGCCTCGCGGAGGCGGTCGACCAGCTGCTCGCCGAGCCGGCGTTCGCCGCCCAGTTGGCCTCGCGCGCCCGGCAGCGGGTGGTCGCCTCGTACACGTGGGCCGCCGCCGCGGCGCGGATCGCCGATGTCTACGCCGGCGTACCGGACGTGCCGAGCTTCGTCCCGGATGATCTCCAGCTCAGCCGAAGTCGGCGCTGACCTGCGAAATCGGCAGACCTGCCGATCGACGTGACGCACTGGCGATGATCCAATGAACCGTCTCCGCGCGCCGGATTTCCCGGGCGGTGCAGCATGCGCCCAAACGGGCAGTTTCAATGCCGCACAGCGCGGTATCCGGCTCGCGTGTTCGACAGCCTGTCCGTGAACACGGGCCTGGAACATCCGGATCCCGATTCTGGTATCGACCGGGACGGCGGTCCCGGCCATGATCCCGGTATCGAGGCGATGCGGACGGTCCGGGCCGGCATGGCGACCGCGGTACTCCTCGACCGGGCAGCCGCGGCCCGGGAGGCGATGGCATCCGGCTTCGACCTCCTGGCCGACGAGTGCCCGGAGTGCTCGATGCAGGCCGAGCGGCAGCGCCAGCAGGCCAGGTGGCTGCACGAGCAGGCCACCCGCTGCCGGGAGCAGGCACTGGACATGTGGATCGTGGTCGAGCGGTCGTCCTGAGCTTCGTGCCACACTTGGTGGACAGGCCCGGGACGTCATCCTTCCCCCGCCCGGGCTCGACAAGGCCGTGTCAAGGCCGTGTCAAGGCCGTGTCAAGGCCGTGTCAAGGCCGTGTCAAGGCCGTGTCGAGGCCGTCGAGGCCGTCGAGGCCGTCGAGGGGAGGACCGTGATGCGGATACCCAGGGCCGTGCACGAGCAGATCGAGTGGGAGATCGCGGTCGCCTACGAGCAGGGGTACCAGGCCGCGCTCGCGGAGATCGCGGCCGGTCACGTGGAGCTGTCGGCGGCGTGGCGGCCGATCGGCCGGCGCCGGTACGAGCAGAAGGTCGCCGAGCGCCTCGACGAGATGCGGCGGCACGCCCGGCGGCTCCGGCTCGAACTGGACAGGTCCTCGGGCCCGGATCGTGGCTGGCCGCCGGCCGCGGTCCCCGGCCGGCCGCACCAGCACTCCCGCGCGGCTGCGTGACCCGGCTTGATCGGCACAACTTCCCGGAAGTTGTTGCCTCAGAAGGGTCCCGAGGCCACGACTTCCGGGAAGTTGTGCCGGACTGGGGCTAGACCCCGCCGCCGGAGATGTACCAGTCCTTGCCGACCTCGGTGAGCTGCAACCCCTGGCCGCCGGTAGCCTGCGAGACCGCGACCCCGCTGCGCAGCCGGGTGATGTGCGACTTGCCGTTGCGGTCCTTGACGGTACGGGTGACGGTCGCGTCGCTGCTGATCACCCGTCCGGCGCCGTTCTTCGTATGGATCGAACGGATGGACACGGTCCGCAGGTCGTCGCGGGTACTGAACGGCAGCCCGCCATGGTGCTTGCGCAGCGCTGCAGGGCAGTCGCCGAGTTGCCGGCGCAGGTCGGCGGTGAGCAGCTTGCACGCGTTCGAGTAGTTCTGGTTGCCGAGATCGTGGAAGTACGAGGTGGCGACCGAACTCGGGTTGTGGCTGTCGCCGCCACACCCGGCGAGTAGACCCAACCCGGCCAGACCGGCCACCACAAGCGCCGCTATCCGTAGCATCCCGCCGCTCCTGTTCACGTTTGTCGGCGCCGCCACGCTAGCGAATCTCTGCAACGGTCGGACCGCAACTTCGCTCAAGATCCGCACAGATGTAACCCAATTGCTGTTATCCCGCGCGCTTGATGCCGCAGATGGGTCACATCTGTGCGGATCTTGCACTCGGTGGCCGCTGACCTAGCGGGAGCCGGGCGTCAGCAGGCCTCTCTCGTAGGCCGCGGCCACTGCTGAGGCGCGGTCGCGTACGCCCAGCTTGCCGTAGATGTGCAGCAGGTGGGTCTTCACGGTCGCCTCGCTGATGAACAGGTGCGCGGCCGCCTCCCGGTTGGTGCTGCCCCGCGCGATCAACCCGAGCACCTCCAGCTCGCGCTGGCTGAGCGGCTCCCGGGCCGGCGCGCGTACCTGGCCGATCAGCTTCGCGGCGACCGACGGGGACAGCACCGACTCGCCCCGGGCCGCCGCGCGTACCGCCCGGAACAGCTCGTCGCGCGGCGCGTCCTTGAGCAGGTACCCGGTCGCCCCGGCCTCGATCGCCGGCACCACGTCGGCCTCGGTGTCGTACGTGGTCAGCACCAGTACCCGGGTGTCCAGCCCGCGCTCGGACAGCCGGCCGATCGCGGTCACCCCGTCGACGCCTGGCATCCGCAGGTCCATCAGGATCACGTCCGGGCGCAGCGCCTCGGCGAGAGTGATCGCCTCGGCCCCGTCGGCCGCCTCGCCCACAACGTCCACTTCGGACGTACCGGTGAACATGCCGCGCAGCCCGTCCCGCACCACCGGGTGGTCGTCCACAATGAGCAGTCGGATCGGTTCACTCATCGCGGGCCCCCGCTGCGATCGCCGGCACGCTGGCCGACACGGCGGTGCCGGCACCCGGCTCGGACTCGATCTCCAGCGCCCCGGCGACCCGGTCCAGCCGGCGGCGCATGGCGGTGAGCCCGAAGCCGCCGTCACCTACCGCCGTTGGCTGACCGGGCTCGAACCCGACACCGTCGTCGCGGACGTCCAACGTCACCAGATCCTCCATATAGGACAGTGTCAGCCGTACCCGCCGCGCGTCGGCGTGCTTGGCCACGTTCGCCAGCGCCTCCTGGGCTGTGCGCAGCAGCGCCACCTCGATCTCCGGGTGCAGCGGCCGGGCCGTGCCGGTCGTGGTCACCTCGGTGGTCACCCCGGTCACCGCCGACCACCGGCCGACCACGTCGCCGAGCGCGTCCGGCAACAGGGCGTCTTCGAGCGGTTGCGGGCGCAGCGCCTGCACCGAGCGGCGCGCCTCGGCCAGGCTCTCCCGGGCCAGCCGGGCGGCGGCGTCGAGATGCCGGCGCGCCTCCTCCGGGCGGTCGCGACGCTGGTCGGCCGCCTGGAGCTGGGTGATGATGCCGGTCAGCCCCTGTGCCAGCGTGTCGTGGATCTCGCCGGCCATCCGTTGGCGCTCGTCGAGTACCCCCGCCTCGCGGGCCTGGGCGAGCAGTTGGGCGTGCAGGCCGGCGTTCTCCGCGAGGGTCGCCTCCAGTTTCTCGTTGGCCTCGGCGAGCTGGTCGATAATCGCCTTCCGGCGTTGCGTCTGCGTGATCATCAGCCAGTTGGAGAACGTGAACGCGGCGGCGACCAGGATGTTGAACGCGACCGCGACGAGGTACCCGACCAGGTCGCCGACCGACCCGTTGGGCAGGCCCTCGGGCAGCCCACCCCGCCACGAGGTCGCGGCGAGGACCGCGGTCACCGCCACCCCGATGAAGACCAGCCGCATCGGCCGGAGGAAGAACGAGTGGATGTACCCGGTGATCGTGAAGATGCCGAACCAGCCGCTCGTGGTCAGCAGCGCCGCGATCAGGCCGAACAGGCCCAGCAGGTACACGATCATCAGGCCGCGCCGGGACGCCCACTCCCGGTGGAACGTGACGAAGGTCAGCATCCAGCCGGCCGTGAGGCCGGCCAGGACGAGCACCACGACGGCGCCGCCGGCTGACCGGCCCGGCTCCAGCATCGCGAGGACGGTCGCGACCACGAGCGAGACGTACGGGACCGCGGTGAGCGACCGCTCCTGCCGACGTTCCCACCTGTCCAACCCGGTTTCCACGCTTACTCCCAGCGGAACGTCCCGGCCGCCACCAGGCCGGCGACGACCGCGTACGCGGCCATTATCGCGAGGTGCGCCGGCCGCGGTGCCGTGCCCGACCAGCTGTCCCGCAGCGTCTGGAGCGTGGCACCGAGCGGCGTGTACCCGCTGACCTGTTGCAACGCGTGCGGCAGCTCCTCGCGGGGCACGTACACCCCGGCCAGGAACATCGACGGGAAGAACAGGATCGAGCCCACGATGCTCGCGGCGCGGGCGGTCGGCACGAGGGCCGCGATGACCACCCCGATCGCGAACAGGCACAGCGCGCCGAGCACGACCGCCGCGAGGAAACCGAGCGGCTGCTTCGGCAGCGGGACGTCGAACGCCAACCGGCCGATGGCCATCACCAGCCCGATCACCACGACCGCCAGTACCCCGTTGACCGCGACCTGCGCGGCGAGCAGCTTGGCCGGGTGCGCCGGGGTGGTGCCGAGCCGGCGCAGGACACCCTTCTCGCGGTACGTGGCGAGAATCGTCGGCAGCAGGCTGAACGCCATGATCGCGAGGGCCACGGTCACCGCCATCGGCGGGAAGAACGACTGCATCGCGCTCAGCCCGCCGAACGCCTTGTCGGGCTTGCGCATGGCCGGGATCAGGCCGAAGATCACGACCAGTACAACCGGCAGGACCAGGACGAAGAAGATGGCGGACGGCTCGCGCAGCATCAGTTTGAGCTCGGTGGCGGTCAGCTTGGTCATCGGGCTTCTCCTCCGATCAGGGTGACGAATGCGTCGTCGAGGTTGCTCTGCTCCAGCCGCAGCTCGGCGGCGACGATCTGGTGGCGGGCCAGCACCGACGTGACCGCGTGCAGCAGGTTGCCGGTGCCGGTCACGGTGATCTGGGTACCGTCGCGGCGGACGCCGGTGACTTCGGGAAGGCCGGTGAGGAGCCGGTCGTCAAGCGGCGCGGACGGGCGGAACCGGATCCGCTGCTCGGGGTTGACCCGCGCGGCGAGCCCGGCCGGCGTGTCCAGCGCGACCAGCCGGCCCGAGTCGATCACCGCGACCCGGTCGCAGAGCCGCTCGGCCTCCGCCATGAAGTGGGTGACCAGGAGAACCGTGACGCCGCGCGCCCGGACCTCCTCGATCAGCCGCCAGGTCTCCCGGCGCGCCTGCGGGTCGAGGCCGGTGGTCAGCTCGTCGAGCACCGCGATCTCCGGGTCCGGGACCAGGGCGAGCGCGATCGACAGCCGCTGCTTCTGGCCGCCGGACAGTTTCGCGTACGGGGTGCGCAGCGTGTCCGACAGGCCAAGCTCGTCCGTCAGGCGCCGCCAGTCCGCCGGCTGGTCGTAGAACGACGCGTACAGTTCCAGCGCCTCGCCGGCCCGCAGCTTGTCCGGCAGGGCGCTCTCCTGGAGTTGCACCCCGACGCGGGTACGCAGCCGGGCCCGGTCGCGCCGGGGGTCCAGCCCGAGCACCGAGATCGTGCCGCTGTCGGCGACCCGTACCCCTTCGACGCACTCCACGGTCGTGGTCTTGCCGGCGCCGTTGGGACCGAGGATGCCGAAGATCTCCCCCGCTCCACGGTCAGCGACAGGTCGTCCACGACCACCCGGTCGCCGTAGCGCTTGCGTAGCTTGTTGACTTCGATGACCGGCATCTCGTACCGCCTCCCGATCGCGTACCGGTGACGAGATCGAGCATCGTCGCGTGGCGGCCGGGCCGAATCGACCGGCAAGCGATGCTTGCCCGCGCCCGAGTTGGACCGTTCCGATCAACCGATCGGTGGATCGCGCGCCCTCCCCTCTCGTCGATCTAGGACGAATGGTGGGACAAGTCCGGCGGCCCGGGCACCATTCGTCCTAGATCGACGAGGCCGGGGGTCAGGTGCGGGCGAGCCAGGCGCGTAGCGACCACCACCAGCGCACGGCGTGGGCGAGCGCGTCGCCGGATTCCGCGCCGGCCTCGAAAGAGGTCAGCTCCCCCAGCCGGCGCAGCCGGTGTTTGACCGTGTTCGGGTGTACGTGCAGCGCGACCGCGGCGAGGTCGGCCCGGCTGCCGTGGGCGAGGTACATCAGCGCGGTCTCCGCCAGCAGCCGGTGGAACTCGTCGTCGACGACGAGGCGGGCCAGGTACTCGTCAGCGAGCATGTCGCCGAGTTGGGGGTGCGCGTCGGCGGCGACGAGCAGGGCGAGCGAGGTCAGCGACCGCAGCCCGCGCAGGCCGAGCGACCGGGCCGAGGCGAGCGCGGCGGCGCACAGCCGGTACGAGTCGGCCAGCTCGGTGGCGGCCACGGCCGGGGCGGCGACGACCAGCGTGTGGTCCAGCGGGGCGGTGCCCGGCAGCCGCGCGGTGACCCCGCAGAGGTACCCCTCGACCAGCCCGGACACGCCGTCCTGGCCGTTCAACGCCGCCTCGATCGGGCGCATCCGGGAGGTGTCGGTGACGTCCGCGATCCAGCAGTGGTACTGCTTCGCCGGATCGAGCCCGGCCTCGACGACGCGGTTCGGCGGCCCGTCGTGCAGCAGGTCCCGCAGCGCCTGGGTACGCGCGGCGTGCGCGGTCCGGGCCAGGCCCAGCTCGGTCTCCCGGTACGCGTGGACCAGCCGGTTCTGCAGGTAGTTGGTGAACGTGTCCAGCTCCAGCAGACCGTCGATCAGCTCGTCGGTGGGCACGTCGGCGGCGTGCGCGTTGTCGATGAGCCAGTGCATGACGTACTGCCGGGCCGCCTGGTAGCCCTCCAGCAGCGCCGCCAGCGGGACGCCCTGCAACGCGCGGTCGCTGGCGAGCCGGTCGGCGGCGCGCCCGAACTCGTCGATCGCGGGGGTGTCCGGCCCGGCCGGGTCGCCGAACACGACGCCGATGGCGCCGAGCAGCGCGAGAATGTGGCGCTGCACCTCCTGTACCGGTAGCGCCGCCGCCGGTGCGGAGACCGTCCGCGCCGCCTCGACCGCGCCGTCCAGCAGCCCGTCGTCGGCGCGCATCCGCTCGACGAGCCGGCGCAGTACCGCGCGCCCCGCCGGTTCCTCCATCGCGCGCCTCCCCCTCGCATGTCCGGAGGGGGAAACCTATACCGCTTCTTCCGCCGTGAGGAAGACGGTTCCCGGACACGATTCGGGCCCTGGCGCTACGTCGCCAGGGCCCGAATCGTCCTGAAGGAGGAATGCCTCGGTTGTCCCTACCCGGCCGCCGGGGACAACGTGTTGAGCGCCTCCTGCGCCACGCTGGCGGTGCGCTCACGCTGCGGGAAGTTGCCGACCGGAACCCGGGTGATCTCCTGCGCGGGGTCGAAGGAGATCACCGACACCGTGTTGTCCTTACTGTTGCTGACCAGGCAGCGGGTGCCGTCCTTGCTGGTCGTGGCCCAGTAGGGCTGGCTGCCGACGGGGATGATCCGGTCCGTGGTGAGGCCCGGACGGGACACGATCGCGACGTAGTTGTCGATCGTGCCGACGTCGCACAGCTTGCTGTTGTCACCGGAGAGCGCCAGCCCGTGGTGGGCCGAGTTCTGCGGGTAGCTGTCCGGGTCGAGGCCGACGCCGGGACCGGTGTAGGGCATCGTGACGGTCCGGGTGATCTTGCCGGCGACCAGGTCGTACTCGATGAACCCGTTCAGGTAGGACAGCTCGGCGTACATGGTCTTCTCGTCCGGCGTGATCACCGAGGGGCGGATGCCGTGCTCGAACGTGTACGTCCGGATGGTCTTGAAGGTTTTCGCGTCGACGACGGTGACCTGGCGCTGGCCCTTGAGGAACTCCAGCGCCTTCGGCATCGCGGTGATGCCGATGCTGGAGTTGAAGATCTTCGAGCCGTCGGCCGAGTAGTCGTTCTGGTGCGGGTAGGTGCCGGTGGCGAAGTGGCCGACCAGGGCGCCGGTCAACGCGTTGAGGACCTGTGCCTGCTGACCGGTGGTCGCGGAGACGACGATCCGGGTGCCGTCCGGCGACATCGCCATGTGGTCGGCGTGCAGCCCGTCCACCTTGAACCGCCAGCGCTGCTGGTGGGTGACCAGGTCGATGGCGACGACGTCGGCCAGGTTGGCGCGCGAGACGTAGAGGGTGCGGCCGTCGGGCGAGGTGAACATGTCGTCGACGAACCGGTCGCCGCCCTCCTGCTGCTTGACGATCTCGTAGCCGGCCCGTTCGAGCAGGGTCATCGCGGCGAGACGCTCGGCGAGATCCGGGATCACGTTGAGCGAGCCGAGGTTGGCGAACGTGGTGCCGTCGAGGAAGCTGACCGTGCCGCCGATGCTGTTGCCGACGAGTAGGACGTCATGCCCTGCGCTGTTGGCCTGCCCGAACGCCTTGAACGGCACCGATGCGGCGTTGGACCGGGCGGTACCGAACGCGATGATCCCGACCAGGGTGACCACTGTGCCGGCCGAGATCAGCAGCGTACGCAGCCGCTCGCGGGAACTCTTCATCGATCGCCCATGCCCTTTGATTGCAGTGCTGGTGCCCTTCGCAGTCCCGTGCCCAGGACGTGCAAGGCACCAGGGTTGCCCAGGCGACCGGGCGAGGAGAAGAAGCCGGCGACCAACATCGAGCGGCTTCGCTGTCAGTGGGCGACAATCGTCCCCCGACCGGCCGGCGTTTACGGCACGAAAGTCATCTCATGCGGACCCAGCACACCGACGGGACAGATCGGACACGCGACGTACGCTGTACGCGTCGGGGAGATCAGAAGGGACCTGGAGGGACGGGCATGCGGCCGTGCGTGGTGTGCGGGGCCAAGTGGGCCGGCAACGGCGGCGTCTGCGGCCGGTGCGTGGACCGCCGGCTCGCCTCCCGCCGGCGGCGCGCACTGCTCGTACCGCTGGTGATCCTGCCGCTGGCCGTGGCCGTCGTGGTGGCGGCCGTCCTCGTGCTGGCCAGCCGCATGATCGGCGCCGCATGATCGGCGCGCCACGGGACGAGCTAGTGCGCGGCGCGGGCGCGACCGCCCAGTCCGTGGTAGCCGGCAGCCATGGTGGGCAGCTCCACACCGGCGGCGTTACACACCTCGCGGGCGTGCTGCGCCGGGCCGCACGGCCACGGCGACCAGCAGTTGAGGCACCAGGGCTCACCCTGGATGCCCTTGCTGATCGGGTGCCGCTCGGCAAGCTCCATCGCGGTACGCGCGAGCAGGCTGCCCGAGCCGATGAGCGACGTGGGGCCGGCGTCCGTCAGCATGGGTACAGCAAGGGCCGGTCGTACATGGTGCAAGCCTCCTGGGCACAAGGGGGGCGGGCGAGTGGCGAAAGCGCCCGCCGCCCGACCTGGGCAGGCGGACGAGCGACGGGCGCTTTCAGGGCGGGTGTTTCGCTTTGGTGCACCGTCGGGGCGGCGGGAGCGTGACCGCTCGAGTCGTACCGCGGAGGGGAACGTAGTCCGCGGTCCGTCCAGCGATCTCGATGATCCACCTCGACGGGGTACATCCTCTGGCGCCTCAGGTCACCGTTGTCAAGGCGCCGTTGATGGGGGGTGTAGGTGTCAGGAGCACCTCCTTACGCCGGCCTCGCATGTTCCGCTGCGACGGGGGGCCACTTCGGTGTCATGTTCGGCCGGGTTGAACCGATGGCCCATACATTCGCGCTGCGCAAATACTGAGACAACCGCCAGATGGCGGAGGCGAAAGTCACTCGCGTATACCTGAACGACCTAGACAGGCCATTGACAATGCGTTGACCAGGGCAACCATCGCGCTGTGCACTCGCAGTAACGAAAAGTAGTTGTCCACTAATTGCCAAAGATCGCCGGGAAGCCGGTCCCTTTTGTCCATTGCGGTCGTCTTGAGCTGCCGAGACAGTCGACCATTCGGGCCGTGCCGCGGCACCCGGTCGGGCAGACACGGGAGAGCGGCAACCGTAGCGGGCGGTGACGGCGCCACCATAGGCTCGCTCGTATGTCACCGGGCGTGTTGGTCGGGCGCGACGCGGAGATAACTCAATTACGATCCATCGTTCGGGCGTCGGTTCTTGGGCAGGGCCGCACCGTACTGATCGAGGGCGAGCCGGGAATCGGCAAGAGCGCCCTCGTCGACGTCGTGGCGGCGGAGTGGGCCGAACTCGGCGGGCGGGTGCTGTACGGCCGGGCCGAGGAGATGGAGCAGCAGGTCTCGTTCGCCGCGATCGCCTCCTGCCTCGGGCCCGGGAACTCGGCCCAGGCGCTGATCAGTTCGGTACTGCGGGGTGGCACGGCCGAGTCCGACCGCGGCTCGGTGGCCAACCTGGAGTTCGCGGTCACCGAGGCGATCCTCGACCAGATCGAGCAGTGGAGCTCGACCGGCCCGGTGGCGCTGCTGCTCGACGATCTCCAGTGGGCCGACCCGGCCACGTTCCTCGTCCTGCACCGGCTCGGCCGCACGATCGGCCAGGTCCCCCTGCTCATGGTGGGCTCGTTCCGGCCGGTCCCGCGTACCGAGGAGATGGAGCGGTTGCTGCGCAGCCTCCAGGACCGGGGCGCGGTGTCGATCCACCTCGGCCCGCTCGCAGATCTTGCGGTCGCCGGGCTGATCGAGCGGCTCGGCGGTGGCCCGCCCGGCCCGAAGCTGCGCGGCCTGGTCGCCGGGGCGGCCGGTAACCCGCTCTACCTGACCGAGCTGGTCAGCGCCCTGCTCCGGGAGGGCCGGGTACGGCTGGACGACGGCGTACTGGAGCTGAGCGGTCCCGACCCGGAGGTGCCGCAGTCCCTGTCGGTGGCGATCATGCGCCGGCTGGACTTCCTGTCCCGCCGCGCCCGGGACGTTCTGGAGGTGGCCGCCGCCCTCGGGCCGGGCCTCAAGGTGACCGAGCTGTCCGCGATCCTGGACACCCCCGCGTCCGACCTGCTGACCGTCGTCCGCGAGGCGGTGGCGGCCGGGCTGCTCAGCGACTCCGGCGACCAGCTGATGTTCCGGCACGACCTGATCCGGCGGGCGCTCGCCGAGAACGTGCCGACCGCGGTACGCGCCGCGCTGCGGATGCAGGCCGCCCAGGCGCTGGCCCGCGTCGGGGCGCCGGTCGACCGGGTCGCGCAGTACCTGCTCGCGACCGACACGATCGACTCCTGGGTGCTGGACTGGCTGGTCGAGGCGGCCGAGCCGTTGACTACCCGGGCGCCCGCGATGGCGGTCGAGCTGCTCGGGCGCGCCGCCGCCCGCGCCGACACCGAGGACAGCCGACTCCAGGCGCTGCGCTTCCAGATGGCCCGGGCGCTGCTGTTCGCCGGCCGACCGGAGGACGCCGAGCAGACCGCGCAGGCCGCCATGGTCGCCAACCGCGACCCGGCCCAGAACACGGCGCTGCGTTGGCTGCTCGCCCAGGCGTACTTCCAGCAGGGCCGGCTGCGCGAGGCACAGATCGTCTCCGAGGAGGCGCTCGCCTCAGCGGTACTGACCGCCTCGGAACAGGCCCGCTTCCAGCACTTCGCCGCCCAGGCCCGGCTGACCCGGGGGCAGATCGACCTGCCGGCCGCCGAGGCGGAGGCGGAGGCGATGATCGACCGTGGCGACCCGGACTCCACCGCGTACGGGCTGTACTACCTGTCCGGCGTCCGGTGGATCCAGGAGCGGATGGCCGACTCGCTGGAGCTGATGGACCGGGCGACCGTCGCGTTCGGTACCCCCGAGGCGCAGCCCGACTGGGACGTGCCGATCGAGATGTACCGCGCGTACATCCTCCTGGAGCTCGACCGGGACGCCGAGGCGGAGAAGGCGTTCGAGACCGGCCTGCGCCAGGCCGAACGGCACGGCAGCATCTACCTGACCTGGTACCACCTGGGCAAGGCGCGACTGCACTTCCTGCACGGCCGGTGGGACGACGCGCTCGCCGAGGTCCAGGCCGGGCTGGACTCGCTCGACACCCTCGGCAAGGAACGCCGGATGCACACCAAGGTGGGGCTGCGCAGCCAGGCGGCGATCATCGCGATCCACCGTGGCGACCGGGCCGTCGCGGCCGCGGTCGCCAAGGAGGCGCGACCGTCGCGGCGCGCCGCCTTCTACGACTACCTCGGCCAGTGGGCGAAGGCGCTCGCCTGGGAGGCGCAGGGTGAGCCGGAACGGGCGCTCGACGGGCTGGTCGAGCTGTGGGACCGGGGCGTCCACACCCGGATCCAGGGCGGGCTGCACTACGTGGTCCCGGACATGGTCCGGCTCGCCATGGCGATCGGGCGTGCCGACCTGGCCGCCCGGCTGGCCGACGACCTGGAGGTGATGGTCGCCGCGCAGCCGACGCCGACGCTGCGCGGCATCCTCGGGTACAGCTCCGGATTCGCCACCGGGGATCCGGAGAAGCTGCTCGACGCCGCCGACATCCTGCGCGGGGCCGACCGGCCGCTCTATCACGCGTACGCCCAGGAGGCCGCCGCCGCGGTGCTCGCCGCCGACGCGAGCGCCGACCGCACCACCGAGGCCCGGGCCGCGCTGGCCGCCGCGCTCGACCTGTACGACCGGCTGGACGCGACCTGGGACGCCTTGCGCGCCCGGGCCCGGCTGCGCGAGGCCGGCATCCGCAGCCGCCGGCCGGTGCTCGCCCAGCGGGCCAAGACCGGCTGGGAGGCGCTCACCGACACCGAGCGCAAGGTGGCCGAGCTGGTCGCCGAGGGCCACTCCAACCCGGACATCGCGGCCCGGATGTTCATTTCCCGGCGCACCGTACAGTCCCACGTGTCGAGCATCCTGACCAAGCTCAACGTCACGTCCCGCGTCGAACTCGCGGTGACCGCGTCCCGGCACGGTGCCGGCTGAACAGTTTCCTCGGCATCGATCTCGGCACGAGCGGGCTCAAGGTGGCGCTCGTCGGCATCGACGGCCGGCCGCTCGCCACGGCCGAGGCCGGCTACCCGGTCGACAGCCCGCACCCGGGCTGGGCGGAGACCGACACCGGCGCCTGGGACGCCGCCCTCGACACCGCGCTCGGCGACATCGCGCCGGCCATCGCCGCCGACCCGCCCCGGGCGATCGGCCTGGCCGGGCAGATGCACGGCGTCGTGCTCTGCGACGAGGACGGCCGGGCGCTGCGCCCGGCCATCCTGTGGCCGGACCGGCGGGCCGCCGGCGTGCTGCCACGCTGGCGGGAGCTGCCCGATCCGGTCCGTGCCGGGTTGGCCAATCCGTTGGTACCCGGAATGACCGGCCCGGTCGCGGCGTGGCTCGCCGAGCACGAGCCGGAGGTGGTCGCTCGCGCGGCGGTGCTGCTGCTGCCCAAGGACCACCTGCGCCGGGGGCGGCTCGGCGGCCCACCGGTCACCGATCGCAGCGACGCGTCGGCGACGCTGCTGTGGGACCTGACCGCCGGCACGTGGTCGGCAGCGGCGGTCGAAGCGGCCGGCATCCCGGACCGGTTGCTGCCCCGGGTCGCGGGCAGCGCCGAGGTGGTCGCGTCGACGGATCTGTTGCGCCGGTTCGGCGGGCCGGCCGGCGTCCCCGTGGTCGCCGGTGCGGCGGACACGCCGGCCGCGCTGCTCGCGGCGGGTTCGCTGGCGCCCGGTGCGGTCCAGCTCAACCTCGGTACCGGCGCGCAGGTGCTACGGACCGTCGACCGGCCGGTGGCGCCGCCGGATCCGCCGGTGCACCGGTACGCCGACGCCGGCTCCGGCTGGTACGCGATGGCCGCGGTGCAGAACGCCGGGCTCGCGCTGGACTGGGTCCGCCGCCTGTTCGGGCTCGACTGGCCGGCGTTCCTCGCCGCCGCCGGGCGGGCGCCGGCCGGGGCCGGCGGGGTGTCGTTCCTGCCGTTCCTGACCGGCGAACGGGGTGGGATCTCGCCGGCCGGGAGCACCGCCGCGTGGCACGGCATGGTGGCGGGCACGTCCCGGGCAGAGTTGGTCCGCGCGGCGGTCGAGGGCGTCGTGTTCGCCGTACGCCGGGCCGTCGACCTGCTCGACGCCGGTGGCCTGCCGGTCCGGCTCACCGGCGGCGGTGGGCGTTCCGACCTGGTCGGGCAGCTGCTCGCCGACGCGCTCGGCGTACCGGTGCGGCGGCTCCTGGTACCCGGTGCGTCGGCGACCGGTGCCGCGATCCTGGCCGCGCGCGGGGTCGGGGTGGACCTGCCGGCCGTGCCGGGGGTAGGCGCCTCGTTCTCCCCCACGCCGGCCCCCGAGCCTCCGGGCTGCCTGGTCCCGCTGGTCCCGCTTGATCGGCACAACTTCCGGGAAGTAGTGGCCTCCCGTACCCGCTGAGGCCACTACTTCCCGGAAGTTGTGCCGATCATCTGCTCGACGGGGACCAGGTCGTAGCCCTGGTCGAGCAGGCCGGCGAGGACCGCCGGTAGCGCGGCGACCGTCTGCCACCGGTCTCCCCCGCCGTCGTGCATCAGTACCACCGAACCAGGACGGGTGCGGGCCGCGACCGCGTCGACGATGGCGCCGGTACCCGGGCTCGCCCAGTCGTCCGGGTCCACGTCCCAGAGCACCGTGGTCATACCCTGCCCGGCCAGCCATTCGAGCACGTCCGGGGTACGCGCGCCGTACGGCGGCCGGGCCAGTACCGGCGCCGCGCCGGTGACCCGCGCGACGGCGGTGTTCGTGGCGTCGACCTGCCGGAGCACCTCGTCGCGGGCCAGTTCCGGCAGGTACGGGTGGGACCAGGTGTGGTTGCCGACGGTGTGCCCCTCGGCGGCGATCCGCGCGACCAGGTCGGGGTGGGCGGCCGCGTTCATCCCGGTACAGAAGAAGGTGGCCACGACCCCGTGGTCGCGCAGCAGGTCGAGGATCGCCCCGGTGAACCGCGGGTCGGGGCCGTCGTCGAAGGTCAGCGCCACCTCGGACCGGTCCCGGGCGCCGTGCGCGGTGAACCGGCCCTCGCCGGCCAGCCGCCGCTCCACCCCGGCGGAGGCGGCGTTCCCGGCGGCCGTCTCGTCGGACCGGCCGGCGATGGTACCGGTCGGGATGGCGAGCGGGGTCAGCAGCGCGGGCTCCACGGTCGCGAGGATCCCCGCGTCGACCGAGCCGAACGCCGGCCGGCTGGGCAGCGCGGCCGCGTCCACCCGGTACATGTCCAGGCCGGCGGCCAGCAGCGACGGGTCGAGCAGCCCGTTCGTACTGTCGATGACGGTGACCAGGTCGCCGCCCGCCCGCTCGCGGGCCGCCCGCAGGAACTCGACCAGGCCGGCGAGGTCACCGCCGGCGAAGCGGGTACGGTCACTGTCGGCGTCACTGCCCGCGATCACGCATTCGAACCCGTCGGCGTCCCAGCCGATCCCCACCTGAACCATGACCAATGATCGCCACAACTTCCCGGAAGTTGTGGCCTCAGCGGGTGTCGGAGACAACTATTTCCGGGAAGTTGTGCCGATCATTGATGCATGCCTCGTACCTATGCCACCAACACCGCCGTCGACCGGGCCGGCCTGCGCGAGTTCCTCGCGCCCCGGCACCACGCCGTGATCATCACCCAGCGCCCGGACGGCCGGCCGCAGTCGTCGCCGGTGACCTGCGGCGTCGACGCCGACGGCCGGATCGTCATCTCGACCTACCCGCAGCGCGCCAAGGTCGCCAACCTGCGGCGGGACCCGCGGGTGTCGCTGTGCGTGCTGTCCGACGACTTCGGCGGCGCGTGGGTACACGTCGACGGCACGGCCGAGGTGCTCGACCTGCCGGACGCGCTGGAGCCGCTGGTCGACTACTACCGCTCGATCTCCGGCGAGCACCCGGACTGGGACGAGTACCGGAAGGCCATGGTCGAGCAGGGCAAGTGCCTGATCCGGGTCACCGTCGAGCACTGGGGCCCGGTCGCGACGGGCGGCTTCCCACCACCAGCGTAGGTCAGCCGTAACTTTCCGTATCCGCAAGCCGACAGTAGCGTTCACCGAAGTCGGTCACCCAACGTAACGTTCCCGCTGCTCAACGAGATCGGCGCGAGGGGTCGCGCCGCCCGAGAGTAGGGGGAACGCCATGCAACTGGGGACCCGGATCAAACGGTACGCACTCGGCACGCTCACCGCCCTGGCGCTGGCCACGGTCGGCATGATCGCCACCGCCCAGCCCGCACAGGCCGCACAGGCCGCACAGCCGGCGGCGGCGCTGACGATCTGCGTACCCGGCTCGGTCACCGGAAACTGGCACAACATCAACGCCAACACCAACGCGATGACCCGCGTGAACGTGTCGCTCACGTGCAACGGCGGCGCCAGCTACTCGATCCAGGCCTGGGGCAGGTGCCACCCGACCGACTGCGCCTGGGGTACCCAGACGGCCACCAACCAGGGCGGCGGATGGATCAGGGCGGTCTACAACTTCGGCTTCAAGACCAGCTCGGTGTGGCTGCGCACGTACGTGTACAGCGGCGTGACCTACCTGCGGGTGTACGTCCACAACGACTTCACGCCGAGTGACGGGCGCACGGACTACGTCACCGACGAATGGATGCTCCGGTAACCAGCGGTAACGGCGGGGGTCGTGGTCAGCCGCCCCCGCCCAGCTCCTTCTCCAGCGGCGTGCGGAACCGCGGGGTGACCCGCACGTCGCCGATCCACTCGGCGAGCCGGCCGGCCTCGATCGCCACGGCCGCGGCGGCGTCGGCGCCGACGTCCTCCAGCAGCCGGTATGCGATCTCGCCCGTCGCGCGCTGGGCCCAGCCGCCGACGATCCGCCCGTCACACCACACGGTCGGGCCGATGTTGCCGGACCGGTCGAACAGCGCGGACGCGTGATCACCCAGGTACCACTCCCGGCCGGCCCAGCCCATGGCCGTCGGGTCGAGCGCGGGCAGCAGCGCGATCCACGGCTCGCCGTCGGCGGTCACCGGCTCGACGTCGCCGGCGAGCAGCAGGCCGGTGCCGCCGTCGATCTCCACCTCGGCGACATCGAGCCCCTTCAGCGCCCGCTTGACCTCGCCCATCGTCCAGCCGGTCCACCACTTCAGGTCGGCGGCGGTGCCCGGCCCGAACGTCGTCAGCCAGCGGCGGACCAGCTCGACCTGCGCCGCCGCGACCTCCCACTCCGGCAGGCCACCCGGCACCCAGGTGTGCACCTGGGACCACCGGTACTGGCTGCTGATCCAGGAGCCGCGCGGCCGGGCCCGGACGATGTGCCCGTCGGCCGCGAGCAGGAACAGCACCCGGGTCGAGATGCTCTGCCAGGCCTCATAGGGTTTCCCGGCGGCGAGCAGCACCTTCTCCGCCAACCTCGGCTCGTCCTTGGCCAGCTCGGCCGCGGTCGCCTCACCCCGCGCGGCCAGCGCCGCCAGCGTGGACCGCTCCAGATCGGCCAGCCAGCCGGGGATGTCGGCGCCGAGCCCGGCGCCGCTGAGCATCTGCTCCAGGTTGCGACGCTCGCGAACGGCGATGGCCAGGGTGCACGCGGCCTGCACGATGCCGGCCAGCCCGACCGGCACCGTGAACATCGTCCGGCGCATCCCGAGGATGCGCAGCAGCGTGCGCTCCTCGTAGAGCGCGCGCTCGATCGCGTCGGGCTTCACGTCGGCCCGCGCCCGAACCGCCAGGTAGACCGACGCGGGATCGGTGGCATGCAGACCGACCACGCGGTCGGCGACCTCGACCGGGCCGGCCGCGCGCGCCGCCGGGGCGAGATGGTGCCGGATGGCGAGCCGGGCCCGCCGCTCCTCGACGCCGATCCGTCGCATCCGGCACCTCCGCGTCCGTAGCCTTCCTGACCGTAGCCTTCCTGACCGCAGCCTTCCTGACCGCAGCCTTCCTGACCGCAGCCTTCCTGACCGCCAACCGGCAGCAGTATGGCACCCGGGTCCGACAGGTCACCCCGCGTAGAACTCCGCCAGTATCGGGGCGAGCACCTCCGGTACCAGATCATGGGTCTGACCTGGCAGCTCCCGGTGCTGGCCGGCGGCCACGGCGCCGGCCACCGACCGCGCCGCGTCACGCAGCATCGGCGCGCTCTCCCCGCCGGAGAGGACAAGCGTGGGTACCGTGATCGAGCCCAACTCGGGCACCAGGGTCGCGTCGCCGGTGATGGTGACCTCGTACACCAGCGTGTGCGCGATCCGCTCCAGGGCCGGCCAGAACGGCGCCTGCCGGATCTGGGCGATGACCTGCGGCGGGATGCCGACCACCTCGCGCTGGAACAGCTCGACCGCGTCGTCGCGGCGGCCGGCCGAGACGAGCGCGTCCAGCCGGGCCGCCATGTCGGACGGCGGCTGGCTGGCGACCTCGTCGACCGGGTAGGGCGGGTCGTACAGCGCGATCCTGGTGATGGCGAGCCCTCGGGCGGCGGCCTTCAACGCCAGGACAGCGCCGGACGAGAACCCGAACAGTGCGGCCGACCCGCCGGCGGCGTCGATCAGCGCGGCCAGGTCGTCGACCTCGCGGTCGATCGAGTACGGCAGCGTGTCGCCGCTGTCGCCCCGCCCGCGCCGGTCGTAGGTGTAGGTGGTGAAGTGCGGTTCGAGCAGTTTCGCGACCGGCGCCGCGGTGGGCCGCTCGTTGAACGCGCCGACCACGAAGATGATCGGCGTACCGGTGCCGCCCCGGTCAAAGGCGATCACGGTCCCATCGGCCGAACGTACTGTCTCCACGAGAGTCTCCCTTGCGTGTTGGCTACGTACGCCCCACCGACGAACGGCTCGGCGGCCGAAGGACCCAAGATCGCCAAATTTTGGCGCCGGCCAAGATCGGCACAACTTCCCGGAAATAGTGGCCTCCCGAGCCGGCTGAGGCCACTATTTCGGGGAAGTTGTGCCGATCTTGGTAGGGCCAGCTCGGCTCAGCTCGGCTAAACGGCGAGCAAGGTAGCGGCGTTCGGTCTCGGTGCCGGCCAGATCTCGCGCCTCGCGGTAGGCGTCGGCCGCCTCGGTGGCACGCCCGAGCCGGCGCAGCAGGTCCGCGCGGGTGGCCGGCAGCAGGTGGTAGCCAGCCAGCTCGTCGCCCGCCGCCAGCTTCTCGACCAGTGCCAGGCCGGCCGCCGGCCCGTCGGCCATGGCGACCGCGACCGCCCGGTTCAGCTCGACCACGGGCGAGGGTACGAACTGGGCCAGTTGCCCGTACAGCGCGGCGATCTGCGGCCAGTCGGTGCCGGCCGCTGTCGTCGCGGTGGCATGGCATGCCGCGATGGCCGCCTGTACCTGGTACGGGCCGGGGCGGCTCCGACGCAACGTCCTTTCCAGGAGGTCCACGCCCGCGGCGATCTCGGCGGTGTCCCAGCGGGTCCGGTCCTGCTCCTCCAGCGTGATCAGGTCGCCGGCCTGGTCCACCCGGGTCGCCCGCCGGGCGTCGTGCAGCAGGAGCAGCGCGAGCAACCCGGCCACCTCCGGCTCGTCGGGCATCAGCGCGGCGACCAGGCGGGCCAGCCGGATCGCCTCGCCACACAGGCCCTGCCGGATCAGGTCGGCGCCGACACTGGCCGTGTACCCCTCGTTGAACAGCAGGTACAGCACCCCGAGCACAGCCGTCGTCCGCTCGGACAGCAGGTGGGCCGGCGGCACCCGGTACGGGATGCCGGCGTTGCGGATCTTCTGCTTGGCCCGGACCAGCCGCTTGGCCATGGTCTGCTCCGGCACCAGGAACGCGCGGGCGATCTCGGCGGTGGTCAGGCCGGCGAGGGTACGCAGGGCGAGCGCCACCTGGGACTCGAACGCCAGCGCCGGATGGCAGCAGGTGAACATCAGGCGCAGCCGGTCGTCGGGTACGCCGCTGGGGTCGTCTTCGGGCTCCGCCGGGCCGGCCTCGCGCAGCCGGGCCGCCTCGCGCGACCTGGCCGCGCCGACCGCTTCGCGGCGCAGCCGGTCGACGGCCCGGTTGCGCGCGGTGGTGGTGAGCCACGCCCCGGGCCGCCGCGGTACCCCGTCCCGCGGCCACCGCTGCACCGCCAGCGCGAACGCGTCCTGCGCGCACTCCTCGGCGAGGTCCCAGTCGCCAGTCAGCCCGATCAGGGTCGCGACGACCTGCCCCCACTCGGTCCGGAACGCCTCGGCAACAGCGGCGTTGACCTGGTCCGTCACGGTTCCATCAGGGGCCGCAGCTCGATCTGCCCGACCTCGGCCCACGGGTGCTTCGCCGCCACCTCGATCGCCTCGTCCAGATCGGCGCACTCGATCAGGCTGTACCCGCCGATCTGGTCCTTGGTCTCCGCGAACGGCCCGTCGGACAGCAGCACCTGGTCACCGCGTACCCGCAGCGTGGTCGCGTCGTTCGGTGGCCGCAGGCCGACGCTCTGTTTCAGGACGCCGCGCCGCAGCATCTCCTCGGTCCAGCCGTCGCAGGACATCGCCTCGGCGGCCGCCGCGACGTCCGGCGTCTCGGCGACGTCGCTGCACAGCATGAGCATGTACTTCACGTGTCCATGATTGCCGCAATCCCGGGGAGTCGCCTTGATCGACACAAGTTCCCGGAAATAGTGGCCATCCGGGGCCGCTGAGACCACTACTTCCGGGAAGTTGTGTCGATCACGCTGGTGGCGGGGTCGTGCCGAGGTCGTTGGTGACGAGCAGGCGGTCCAGCTTGGCGCCGTCCTCGCGGTACGCGACCGTGACCGTGTGCGGGGTACCCGCATCGAGGCTCACCGTCACCGGCCCCGAACTGTCCCGCAGGTCCGCCCAGTGCCAGGCGGCCCCGGTCGGCACGATGTTCCACAGCACCCAGGGACCGCTGTCGACGCGTACCCAGAACGAGTCGTCTCCGGTGTTCGCCGCGATCACCCGCAACCAGACCTTGCAGGTGGCCGTCGCAGGCACGGTGAACGTGTCCGTCACGGCGCCCATCGACGGCGGCGACGTCTTGCTGTTGTTGCCGGGCGCGACCGAGACGTACCGGTTCGGCGGCCCGGCGGTGTCGTCGAAGCTCCGCATCGGCTCGGTGACCTGCCCGGACTCGGCTTCGACCGGCACCGCGAACATGTCCGGGCCGGGCTCCGGGGTGGAGTTCACCGCCTTGATCCGCCACGGGTCACCGGCGGTCGTGGTCGAGCGCTCCACTCCGTACCCGATGGTCCTGTTCAGAACGAGGTCGCTGGCGCCGGTGCTGCGCTCGGCGCGGGAGTCCACCCACCGCACCTGCCGGCCGTCGTCGGTGGCGAACGCCGGCCGCCCGTCGTTCCTGTCGAACTGGACGGTCGTGTTGGTGAAGGTGACGTTCGCGACGTGGCGCATCCAGAAGCCGTACGCGGGCCGCTTGCCCCACTCGCGCGGGCGGTAGAGCGTCAGGCTGTCCGGCGGGACCAGGTTGGCCTCGGACGCCGGGTGGCCGCCGGGCACGGTCAGGTTGACGTTGGTGAACGAGACGTCGCTGATCGGGGCGCCGGGTGAGCCGATGAGGCTGCTGGTGTACTCGTCGTCGCCCCGCACGTCGGCCGGCGTGGTCAGGTTGGTGCCGGTGATGTCGGTGAACGTGAGCCCGGAGACGTGTCCCGGCGGCGGGTTGCCCGGGCAGCTGCCCCGGCCGCCGAGCCGGATGAAGAACGGGCTGGACACCCGGTTCTCGGTGATCCGCGCGTAGTGGACGTCGGTGATGCTGCCGCCGTCATGCGACACGATGCCGATGCCGGCCTTGCCCGCGCCGGTGATCGCGAGATCCTCGAACACGACGTCGCGGAAGTCGCCGCACGACTCGACGCCGAACTGGAGCGCGTTGTTCTCGGTGGACCGGATCGTCGAGTCGTGCACGTGGATGTGCTCGCTGGTGAACGTGCGGCCGAGCGCGTAGTCGCTCTTGAACGACAGCGCGTCGTCGCTGGCCTCGATGCGCGAGTTGGTGACCTCGACGTTCCAGCTATTGATCGAGTTGATCCCGTCCCGGTCGGTGGAGGTCAGCACGTTGACGTGGTCGTACGTCACATCGTGGCAGCCGTTGGTGAGCACCGCGAAGTGGCCGTTGCGCCGGAACGTCACGCCGCTGATGGTCACGTCGGCGCATCTGGTCAGCACCAGGGTCTTGTCGCCGACCCCGTTGGGCACGGCGTTGTCGGTGGTCAGGCCGTCGCCGTCGATCGTGCCGCTGCCGGTGATCGCGAAGTTGCTGATCCCGTCGCCCCACATCAGCGAGTTGTGGAAGTGGCTGTGCCCGTAGTCCTGGTACTGCGAGTACGGGTTGGCCTCGGGGGCGTCGAAGCCGCTGGCCGCCGCCCGGATCGTCGCCCCGCTGTCGAGTTGCAGCGTGACGTCGCTCTTCAGGTGGATCGTGCGGGACTGGTACGTGCCCGCCGGGAAGACCACGATCCCGCCGCCGGCCGTGCTGGCCGCCGTGATGGCGCGGTCGATCGCGTCATCGTCCAGTGTGGAGCCGTTGCCCTTGGCCCCGTAGTCCCGGACGTTGTAGGTCGCCGGCGCGGCCTGCGCGAGTCCCGGGATCATGGCCACGCCCGGGATCATGGCCACGCCAACCAGCGCGGCGGCGGCTACCACCAGCAGACGTGCTCTCACGACGGCCTCCTCGCACTCGGGCTGGCGGGCCCACTTCTCCGAGGTATAGAGACACGTCATTGCGAGGTCAACGGAAACCTCCGCCAGGCGGGGTTCGGCTGGCACAACTTCCGGCTCACGCGGGTGCTGTGGCCACTGTTTCCGGGAAGTTGTGCCCGATCAGGCTCCGTCGAGCTGGTCGACCAGGCGCTTCGGGGCGACCACCCGGTACGCGTCCTGGCACAGCTCGGCGATCTCGGCCCAGTCCACGTCGCCGTCGAGGCGCACCCCGAGCCAGCCTCGTCCACCCACATAGGGCGGGCGGAAGAACGTCTCCGGCGACCCGGCGACCAGCTCCTGCTGCGCACCCGGCGGTGCGGCGCACCACAGGTGCGGGAACGCGTTGTCGTGGTGACCGCGCGCCCACAGCATCGCGAACGACTTCTTGTCGCGGACGAACCACGTCGGCGCGCCGTGGCTCGGACGCTCGGTCACCTCGGGGAACGCCAGGCAGATCGGGCGCAGAATATCCACGAGGTCGGGCACCCGATCACGATACCCTTCGCCGCGTTCGAACTGACGCCCCATTACTCGTCGATCTAGGAGGGCGACAGTAGCCTTCGGTCGTCGGGCAGGCGCCTCGTCACGCCGTTGCGGTCCAGCAGTTCGAGCAGTGGCACGGCGACCCGCCTGGTCGTGCCCAGCGCCTCCCGGGCCGCGCTGAGCGTGAACGGCTGCGGCAGCCGGGCCAGTACCGCCGCCGCGCCGTCGACCGCGCCGGGCAGGAGCACCACCCCGTCGGCGATCCGCAGCAGCGCGCCGGCCCGTACCGCCGCCGCCAGCTCGCGCGGCCCGAGGCCCAGCTCGGCGAGCCGGGCCGCGTCGGGCGCCCGGAACGGTCCGCCGGCGAGGTCCGCGCGGACCCGCTCGACGGCGCGCGCGACCGGCGGGGGCAGCGCGGTGTCCCGGCCGGCCAGGCCGATCCGGCCGGCCCGCGCCAGCAGCGGCGCCGCGACCAGCGCGTCGACCAGCGCACGGTCGGGCAGGTCGAGGGCCTGCCGGAGCGCCTCGACCGGCGCGCCGGGCTCCAGCGGGTGCGCGTCGAGGTACCCGGTCACCGCTGCCGCCAGCCGGTCCCGTAGCGCGGACCAGTACCCCGGATCGGCGAGCCAGTCCCCGGCGACCGGCGCGGCATCGCCGACCGGGACGCCCATCCGGACCAGCTCGGCGCGCCGGGCCAGGCCACGGCGGCGCAGCTCGCCGGCCAGCGCCGGCACACCGTCCATCGTGGCCAGCTCGGCCGCGCGGCGGGCGGCGTCGCCCCGGCGTCGCAGCGCGGGCGGCGCCACGTCGAGTACCGTCACGCCGCCGACCACGCGGTGCCGCCCCGGGTCACGCAGCAGTACCCGATCGCCGATCCGCAACGGCAGACCGGTGTCCAGTCGCAGCCGCGCCGTGTCCGTCCCCAGTGGCCGGACCCGTACCGGTACCGCGGCCGAGCCGGCGTGCAGCATCAACGCGGTCGGCAGGGAGTCGACCGGGTCACCGGACACCCGTACGTCGACCAGGTCGGTGACCTGGAACCGACCGGGCGTCACGAGCGCGTCCCCGCGCCGCACGTCGGACAGCTCGACACCACGCAGGTTGACCGCCACCCGGGCGACCGCGGTCGCCTCGGACACCGCCGAACCGAGCGACTGGAGGCCACGGATCCGGGCCCGTCGAGCGCCCAGCTCCAGCTCGTCGCCGACCCGCAGCGAGCCGGCGCCGAGGGTACCGGTGACGACCGTGCCGCTTCCCTTGATCGAGAACGCCCGATCCACCCACAGCCGCACCGGTGCCGTGGCGTCCGGGGCGGGCAGCCGCGCCACCAGCCGGTCGAGCGCCGCGCGCAGCTCGTCGAGCCCGGCCCCGGTACGCCCGCTCACGGCCACCGTCTCGACGGTCCCCAGCGAGGTCTTCGCGATCTCGGCCGATGCCTGAACGGCAGCAGAGCCGGGGGATCGCCAGATCGGCCCGGGTGACCACGAGAAGTCCATGGTGGACACCGAGCGCGTCCAGGGCGGCGAGGTGCTCGGCCGACTGCGGCATCCACCCCTCGTCGGCGGCGACCACGACCAGCGCCGCCGGCACCGGCCCGACGCCGGCCAGCATGTTCGGCACGAACCGCTCGTGCCCGGGCACGTCGACGAACGCGACCGTCTCCCCCGACGGCAGCCTCGTCCAGGCGAACCCGAGGTCGATGGTCATCCCCCGGCGCCGCTCCTCGGCCCACCGGTCGGGCTCCATTCCGGTCAGCGCCCGTACCAATGTGGACTTTCCGTGGTCGACGTGCCCGGCGGTGGCGATCACGTGCACCGGCGGATCGCCTTCACCAGCACACTGTCCAGATCGGACGGTACGCAGCGCAGGTCGAGCAGCAGCCGGCCGTGTTCGACCCGGCCCAGGACCGGTGGATCGCCGCGCCGCAACGGCCCGGCCAGCTCCGCCGGCAGCGACACGGCCCACGACTCCAGATCCAGGCCGGGCGCCCCGCCGCCGCCGACGACAGCCACCGACATGGAGACCTCCGCGTCGAGGTCACCCAGCGCACGACAGATCTGCTCCGCGCGTACCCGCAAAGTGGCTGGCTCCGCACGGAGGGCGACCCAGGTGGGGGGCTGGGGTCCGCGCAGCGTGGCTTCGAGGGCGGCGAGGGTGAGCTTGTCCACGCGCAGCGCCCGCGCCAGCGGGTGCCGGCGCAGCCGCTCGACCAGGGCACTGTCGCCGAGCAGCAGCCCGGCCTGTGGCCCGCCGAGCAGCTTGTCGCCGCTCGCGGTGACCAGCGCGGCGCCCGCCCGCAGCGCGGTGGCCGCGTCCGGCTCGTCGGGCAGCAGCGGATCGGGAGCGAGCAGGCCGGAGCCGATGTCGACCACGACCGGCACGCCGAGCGTCGCCAGGTCGGAGACCGGCACGGCCGACGTGAAGCCGTGGACGACGAAGTTGGACGGGTGCACCTTGAGCACGAAGCCGGTGTCCGGGCCGACCGCGGCCGCGTAGTCGGCGAGCGCCGTGCGGTTGGTGGTGCCCACCTCGCGTAGCCGCGCGCCGGTGGATTCGAGCAGGTCGGGCAGGCGGAAGCCGTCGCCGATCTCGACCAGTTCGCCGCGGCTGACGACGATCTCGTTCGAGCCCGCCAGCGCGGTCGCGGCCAGGACGAGGGCGGCGGCGCCGTTGTTGACGACGTGTACCGCCCGGGCGTCGGGCGTGGCGGCGGCGAGCGCGGCGAGCGCATCCCGGCCGCGGCGGGCCCGCCGGCCGGTGGCCAGGTCGAGCTCGACGTCGGTGTACCCGGCGGCCGCGGTCACCGCGTCTATCGCGGCCGCCGACAGCGGGGCCCGGCCCAGGTTGGTGTGCAGCACGACTCCGGTCGCGTTGAGCACCGGGCGCAGGCTGCCCGCCCGCTCCGGCAACGCGGCTATCGCGACGTCGATCACGTCGTCCGGGGCGATCTCACCGCGCCGGGCCTGTTCCTGGGCGGCGTTGACGACCGCCTTGACGGTCGCACGGCCGATCGTCGCCGCGGCGGCGACCAGGCGCGCATCGGCGAGCACGGTATCGGTTCGGGGCACTCGGCGCCGCGGATCCACCGTCACCTCCGGCTTGACAGTACCAATCCGGGACGTCCCGGCCCGCACGCCATGGTCACCATCGACGTTGGTCTATCTAGTCCCATCCGGCCGCAAGCGAATGGGACTAGACAGACCAACGTCATCTCTGTCAGTCCTCGTCGGCGGTGCTCCCGCCGGCCACGGCCAGCTCACCGGGACCGCGGGCTGGTCCTCCCCGTCGAACGGGTCCCGCTCGTCCCACAGCACCAGCACCGGGTCGCGCCCGGTCCGGGCGACGTGGAACGCCCGCAACGTGCCGGGTGGCGGCGCCTTCTCCTCGACGGCATCGCGGCCCGGCTGTGATTGGCTGCCAGGGGCGCGCCCGGCGAACAACGGGTTGCCGGTGAGTGCGCCAAGGTAAACGGCGATGGAAACGTCGGCGGTCAGGTGCTTCCCGGCCGTTCGGAGAGCCTGGATCGACAGTCGCGGTTTGTACAGTGACAGCCGGTCCTGTCGGTCGACGCCGAGGAGTTTCGTGCATGGTGACGGCGAGCGGTAGCCGTTCGGCCGGCACCCTCGGACCCCGGCCCTCCGCTCCGTCTTCTGCTCAGGCTCCCGCGCCAGGGCGAACGGAGCTACCGCCCCCGCCTCGTGACCCGCTCTGGGCCCGGATCCTGGTCGTCGTCGGCGCACTGCTGATGGTGGCCAGCGGCATCGCGATCATCGGCGAGAAGTACATGGTCAACCGCTACACCAGCGCGGTCGCCCAGCGGACGTTCGGCGGTGAGGCGGCGGTCCAGCACGTCTCGATCAGTGGCGAGATCAACTTCCTGCTGGCCGGCGTCGACGAGCGGCCGGACAACGGCGACAGCGTCCGCGCCGACTCGATCATCGTGCTGCACGTGCCGGCCAGCCACGATCAGGCGTACCTGATCTCGATCCCGCGCGACACGTACGCGGCGATCCCCCGCTTCAGCAACCCGACGAAGAACATCCGGTTCGCCGGGTCGACCGAGAAGATCAATTCGGCGTACCTGTACGGCGGGGGCGGCAAGGCCAACGGGTTCGACCTGCTGGCGCTCGCCGTGCACCAGTTGACCGGGCTGCGCTTCAACGGCGGCGCGGTGGTCAACTTCCAGGGCTTCAAGGACATCGTCGACGCCCTGGGCGGGGTCGACATGACCGTCGACGAGAAGGTCACCTCGATCCACCTCGGCACCGACCGCAGCGGCAAGCTGACCTATCCGGCGTACAACATCCGCGCCGACGGCACGGTGGGCAGCCCGCGGCCCGGGATCAAGCCCGAGGTGTACGAGCCGGGGCCGCACCACTTCGAGGGTTGGCAGGCGCTCGACTACTGCCGCCAGCGTGACCTGCTCGCGAACGGCGACGGCGACTACGGCCGGCAGCGTCACCAGCAGCAGTTCCTGCACGCCATGATCAAGGGTGTCGCGAGCAGGGGCGTGGTCACCGATCCACTGAAGCTCGACCGGGTGCTCCGCGCCACCGCGAAGGCGTTCACCTTCTACGGCCAGGGCATCAGCATCGAAGACTGGATCTTCGCACTGAAAGGCATCGACCCGAACAAGATCACGATGATCAAGACGAACGGCGGGAGGTTCAACACCCGTGTCGTCGCGGGGGTCGGTTCGGTCGAGATCTTCAGCGACGACAGCCGGGCGCTGTTCGCCGACGTACAGCAGGACGCGATCGACACGTTCCTCGCCCAGCACCCCGACTGGACCAGCTCCGACCTCTAGCGCGGGGCTTGGCACAACTTCCCGGAAGTCGTGGCCTCAGGACGCCTCGGAGGCAACGACTTCCGGGACGTTGTGCCGATCTTGAGAGCGCCGGAGCCTGTCGCTCAGGGCGCGCCGCAGGTCCGGCGGGATCAGCCAGATCTGGAGGAACGTGAGGTAGTCGATCGCGTGCGGGCGCCCGTACCGCTGGGCCTCGCGCAACAACGTCCAGAAGACCCGGGGGCTCCGGGTGGGCGCGGCCATCGAGCTGATCACGCTCATCGTCAGCGCCGCGTACGCCCGGGGTGTCACCAGCGGCCGCATCTTTCGCAGCCAGTACAGCGGCTCCGGCCAGGGCGTGGTGACGCTGCTGATCCGCGGCCGGTTCTCGTCGGTGTACCAGGTGACCAGCGGCTCGGCGGCGATGACCAGCCCGGTACCCTCGTCGGCGAGCGCCCGCAGCGCCCAGTCCAGCTCCTGGATGCGGCGCAGGTCCGGGGTGAACTGCACCCGGCGCAGCAGCTCGGTCGGCGCCATGATGGTCGACGTCTGGATGAAACCGTCGCCGTGGAAGAGTCCACGCCGCACGGTGAAGTACTCGCTGAGCGGCTCCCCGGGCTCAGGCAGCCGGCGCGGCATGACGAACTCGGTCCGGGGCGTCCGGTTGACCAGCCGGCTGATCACGATCGGCAGCGGGTAGGCCGCGTTCTTCGCCAGGTCGAGCTGGATCGCGAGCTTGTCCGGGTGCCATTCGTCGTCGTCGTCGAGCAGCGCCGTCCACGCGCCGCGCGCCGCCTGTACACCGGTGTTGCGGGCTCTGGGGGCGCCCCCCGAGGCCGGCCGCTCGACCACCCGCAGGCGGGGATCGGCGATTCCGGCGAGCGCCGCGACGGTGGACTCGTCCGGGCCGTCCACCACCACGACGACCTCGATGTCGCGCAGGGTCTGGGCCAGCGCGCTGTGTACCGCACGGGTCACCAGCGCTGGCCGCCCCCGGGTTGGAATGACAACCGTGACGTCAGGTGTCGGAGGCATGGCGTCCCGCCCAGGTCGAGGTCGCGATCACAAGCGACCGACGCTAGTGGCGGACGGCAGCGCCCCGGTGAAGTGTGGGCGGCGGACTGTCGTACGTTAGCCGTCCGGCGGACCCGCTGTGCCGGTGAGCCTATGCCGGCGCGTCGAGCACCATCAATGGCGCGGTGACGGTGCGTTCCTGGGCCGGGCCGTGGCACTCGGTGATCGGGCCGCCGGGGCGGGCGACGTCGTGCGGCAACTGGACATAGGAGACGCGCAATCCATGTGCATTTCTCCAAGATCGGCGAGGACCGGAGCAGCCCCGAGCTAGCCGGCTGAGTTACCCGTGGGTACAGTCTCACGCCGTGAACGAGAGCTTCGAAGCCACGTCGGGCACCTTCGCGGACCTCGACGTCGTCTCCGAGCTCGGGCGCGGGGCAGAGACCGTGGTCTACCGGGTGCGGCGGCGCGGCCAGGACTACACACTCAAGCTGCTCACCGGTGTCGGCACCGACGAACGGGCGCTGGCCGCGGTCCGCCGGGAGGCCGCGCTGCTCGGCTGCGTGGCCCATCCCCGGCTGCCCCGGATCTTCGAGGTCGGCCAGGCCGACACCGGCCCGTACCTCGTCCTGGAGTACATCGACGGCTACCCGCTGTCCGAACTGCTGCGCGGTACCCGCCTCGACGAGGCGACCGCGCTGCGGCTGGCCACCGACGTGGTCGGCCCGCTCGCGGCGGCGCACCGGGCCGGCCTGGTCCACCGCGACGTCAAGCCGGACAACATCATCGTCGGCCCGGACGGCTCCGCCCGGCTGATCGACTTCGGCCTGGTGTTCCGGCACGGTGCGCCGGACCAGCGGGTCGCCGGCACGCTGCTGTACAGCGCGCCCGAGCAGACCGGTGCGCTCCGCCGGCCGGTCGACGCCCGGTCGGACCTGTACGCGCTCGGCGTGGTGCTGTTCGAAAGCGTGACCGGCTGGGCCCCGTACCGCTCGCTCGACGCCGGCGAGCTGATCCGCATGCACGCCTCGGCACCGGTACCCGATCCGCGGTCGATCGTCGCCGAGCTGTCCCCCGCCTTCGCCGCGGTGATCCGCAAGCTGCTGGCGAAGGACCCGGACGACCGGTACCAGAGCGCGGAAAGCCTGGAGCACGACCTGTACCGGCTGCGGGAGCGGCCCGGGGTGCCGTTCGAGCTGGGCACGGCGACGAGCGCGCACGTCGCGGAGACTCTCGTCGGCCGCGACGACGAGGTGGTGCACCTGGCCAACCGGTGGCTGCGGGTACGCGAGGGGCGCGGCGGCGCCGCCATCGTCGAGGGGCCGGCCGGCGCGGGCAAGACCCGGCTGGTCCGGGAGCTGACCGGCGCCGTGGCCGCCGACGGGGACCTCGTCCTGTACGGCAAGTGCATGCCCGACGACCCGGTCCCGCTCGCGCCGCTGCGCGCCGCCGTGGAGCGGTACCTGCGCACGGTCGAGCGGCTGCCGGCGGTCGAGCGGGAACGCGCGGTCGAGCGGCTGCGCCGGGCCGCCGGCCGGGGCGGGCCGCTGCTGCGGGCGCTGTCCCCGCTGCTCGCCGACCTGGTGCAGGCGCCCGAGATCGGCGAGCTGGACCGGCACGAGCAGTTCATCAACGCGGTCGCGGCGTTCCTGGTCGGCCTCGCCGACGAGTTCCAGGGCGCGGTGCTGCACATCGACGACGTGCACTGGCTCGACGGCCCGACCCGGCGGGTGCTCCAGCAGATGACCAACCGGCTCACCGGTACCCCGCTGCTGGTGATCGCGACCTGCCGGGACGACGCGGACAACGCGCCGGCGCTGGCCCGGTTCAGCGCGGACCTGGCCGCCGCGCTCGACACCCGGATCCAGCTGCGCCCGCTCGACCGGGACGCGGTGACCAACCTGGTCACGTCCCATCTGGGCGCGGTCGCGCTGGCGCCGGAGGCGGTCGACGAGCTGGTCGGGCGGGCCGGCGGCAACCCGTTCACCGTGGTCGAGTACGTCCGCGCGGTCGTCGACGCCGGCCTGATCACGCCGTCATGGGACGGCTGGTGGCTCGACGTCGCCGGCCTGGACCGGTTGGACATCTCCGACGACGCCGTCGACCTGGTACTCCAGCGCATCGACGGGCTGGGCCTTGCGAGCCGGCAACTGCTCGCCGCCGCGGCGGCCGCCGGGCGGCGGTTCCGGACCGACCTGGTGGCGGCGGTCTGCGACATCGATCCGCAGCGGGCGCACGGCGCGCTCGCCGAGGCGGAGGGCCGGCGGCTGGTCACCGCGTCCGGCCCGGAAGGGTACCGGTTCCTGCACGACCGGATCCGGGAGGCGCTGCTGGCCGGCCTGCCGCCCGGTGCGTCGCAGTGGCTGCACCAGCGCATCGCCGAGCAGCTGGAGACCGAGACCGGCGACCAACGATCCGTCTATCTGGTCGCCCGCCACTACGCGCTGGGCGACGCGCGGCGTACTCCGCGCAAGGTCTACGACACCAACCTGGCCGCCGGGCAGCTCGCGCTCGCCGACCACGCGCCCGCCGAGGCCAGGGACTTCCTGCTGGTCGCCGCCCGGGCGGCAGGGCTGTCCGGGCAGGCCGGGCTGGCCGGGCTGCGCCCATCGCCCGACTTCCACACCGCGTTGGGGGTCAGCTGCGCGCGTACCGGTCGCTTCGGCGAGGCCCTCACCCACCTCGGTGCGGCGCTGGCGGCCGAGCCCGACCCGCTGCGCCGGGCCGGCATCCTCGCCCGGATCGCCTCGGTGCACAACGACGCGTGGAACCCGGACCAGGCGTTCGAGGCGGTCCGCGACGGGCTGGCCGAGCTGGGCCGGCCGCTGCCGCGCGGCACGGTCACCCTGACGGTGACCACGCTCAACTCGCTCGCCGTCGGGCTGCTCATCGGCAGGACCAGGATCGGGTACGGGAAAGCCGCCGGCGTTCGGCGGGAACGGTACCGGGTGCTGGCGACCCTGTACGACGCCGGCGCGTTCGCCTCGTCGATGCGGATGCGCAAGCAGATGCGGGTGGTCATGGGGCTGCGCGCGCTGCTGCCGGTCAACCGGCTCGGCCCCGGGACCGAGTACGTCCGGCACATGGCCGGCTACGGGGTGATCGCGGACGTGGCCGGCCGGACCGCGCTGGCGACCCGGCTCTACGACCGCGCGGCGACCGTCGCCACCGAGATCGGCGACCCGACGCTCGTCGGCCACGTCGAGTGGCGCCGCGGCGCCGGCAGCCATCTCGGCGGGCACGACGACGGCCAGACCTGGATGCGGGCGTTGATCGAGCACGAGCGGTGGCTGGATCTGGGCGACTACCTGACCGGCGTGTCCAGCATCTGCGTCCAGCTGGTGAAGCGCGGCCGCACGCACGACGCCGAGGCGTGGTACGAGCGCGGCAAGGCACGGCTCGGTCCGGGCGCGCAGGCCGAGGGCGCGGCGTTCGGGGTCGCCGCGGCGGCGATCGCGGCCCAGCGGGGTCGACCGCAGGAGGCGGCCGGCTGGATCGAGGCACAGCGCCGGTTCCTGCGGGCCAACCCGGGCAACCGGGCGCAGGTGATCAACCTGTACGCGGCGCAGGTCATCGCCCTGGTCGAGCTGGGCCAGCTCGGCGACGCGTTCGAGCAGGTCACCGCCGAGTTCGCCCGGCTCGGCGCTACGCCTTCGCAGCTGGTGCCGGAGCAGAAGGTGTACTTCGTGTACGAGGTGCTGGGCCGGCTCGCCCAGTGCCACCTGGCGACCCCGGACCGGCGGGCGGCCTGCCTCACCGCCGCCGCCCGCGCGGTCGACCAGCTCGGGAAGGCGGCCGACAACCGGCCGCTGCGGGCGTTCCACCGGGTGGCCCGCGCCGATCTGGACGTGCTCGCCGGTAGGCCGCGCGAGGCGATGCGCGCGCTGGCCGACGCGGAGCTGGAGTTGCTTCCGCTGGACGCGCCGCTCATCGGGTACGAGATGGCCCGGGTCCGCGCCCGCGCGCTGCGCGCCCTGGACGAGCCGGCGCAGGCCCGGATGCACGCCCGGTTCGCGCTGATGCTCGCCACCGACCAGCACTGGGAGCAGCGGATCCACTGGATCCGGGGCGAGTTCGGGGTCGGCGGGACGACGTCGGTCAGCGGTTCCAGCGGCCGGACCTCAAACAGCGGCGGCCGGACCACCGTCCTCTAGCGACTCGCGTCGATCAGTGCCAGCAAGGCCGCGGCGAACTCGGCCGGCCGCTCGATGTGCGGCGAGTGGCCGCAGTTCTCGTACCCGACCTCGGTGTACTGACCGCCGGCCGCCGCGTACCGGTCGAGCACGGCCCGGGTCTGGGCGACCATCGGCTGCGGCGGGCACTCGTCGTCGCCCGGCCAGCCCGGCACCACGCCCAGCTTGCCCAGGTACGCCAGGTCGAACAGCGAGGTGTCGGACACGATCACGTCGCGGTCGCCGCGTACCCAGGTGACCGGCGGCTTCGGGTCGAGCCCGACCAGCGCGTCGGCGACCCCGAACCACCTGGGCGCCATCGCGTTCGGTACCCCGCGAGCGCCCGGCGCGGTCATCGGCCAGTGCGTGCTCGGCGTCGCGTCGCCCGGGTAGTTGTCCGGCCCGACGGCGGTCGACAGCACGGTGTCGAGCAGCGCCTCCTCGTCGTCGCCCAGGCTCGCCGGATCGGCGACGTACGCCGTGCGCAGCACCGCGCGCGGGCTCGCCGGGTCGTCGCCGGTGCGGTCGCCGGCCGCGATCCGGGCGACGAAGTCGGGGTTGACCGCGCCCCCACCGGTACCCGCGAAGTCCGGCGTCGTGGGCGTGCCGTCGACGTCGCGGGTGCCGCCGAACCCGTACGGCGACACCGGCGACTCCAGCAGCAGGCCGGCCACCCGCCAGGGGTGGTCGATGGCGAGGTGCATCGCCACGCCGCCGCCCATCGAGTGGCTGGCGACGACCGGGCGGGCGCCGGGCGGGAACAGCGTCGGCTCGTCGAGCAGCGCCGCCACGTCGTCGGCGAAGTCGCGCAGCCCCCGGGTGGCGTCCACCGGCGCGGTCTCGCTGTCGCCGTACCCGCGCAGGTCCGGCGCCACGATCCGGAGGGTGTGCGGCAGGTGGCGCAGCAGTGGCAGCCAGTACCCGGCGGACGAGCAGTTGCCGTGCACCAGCAGTACCGGCGGTCCGTCGACCGGGCCCCGGACCAGGACGTTCTGGGTGATTCCGCGGGCGGTGACCCGTACCTGTTCAACGTTCACCCGTCGGATGATGCCAGCGCATTCCCGCTGGGCAAACGTCGATCTTTCGAAAACCGGGCTGGCTATGCTCTGCGCAGACACGGGGGTGCCATTCTCTGAGCGGCGAGGAGATGCCATGCCCAAGCCCGTCGTATTCGTCCACGGTCTCTGGTTGCACGCGTCGAGCTGGGGCCCCTGGATGGATCACTTCCGTGAGAACGGGTATGACCCGATCGCCCCGAACTGGCCGGGCGAGTCGGACTCGGTCGAGGAGACGCGCGCCAACCCGGACCGCGTGGCGAACCACGGCATCGAGGACGTCACCGAACACTTCCGGCAGGTCATCGCCACACTGCCGGAGAGCCCGGTCGTCATCGGCCACTCGTTCGGCGGCCTGATCACCGAGAAGCTGCTCGGCGAGGGCATCGGCGCGGCCGGTGTCGCCATCGATCCGGCGCAGATCAAGGGTGTACTGCCGCTGCCGCTGGCCCAGCTACGGTCGAGCCTGCCCGCGCTCGGCAACCCGGCCAACCTGCACAAGGCGGTGAGCCTGACCGAGAAGGAGTTCCGGTTCGGCTTCGGCAACGCGCTCAGCGAGGAGGAGTCCACCGAGCTGTTCCACAAGTGGACGATCCCGTCGCCGGCCCGCACACTCTTCCAGGCGGCGGCCGCCAACTTCACCCTGCACTCCGAGGCCGCGGTCAACACGGCCAACGAGAGCCGCGGGCCGCTGCTGCTGATCTCCGGAACATCCGACCACACCGTGCCGGACGTGGTCACCCGGTCGACGCTCAAGCAGTACCGGCATTCGACGGCGGTCACCGAGCTGAAGCAGTTCGAGGGGCGCGGACACTCGCTCACCGTCGACCACGGCTGGAAGGACGTGGCCGACGCGGTGCTCGACTGGTTGAAGAACGCCGGTATCTAGAACACGTTCTCCGGGTCGTAGGCGGCCTTCACCTTCTCCAGGCGGGCCCGGTTCGCGCCGTAGTAGGCGCCGGCCGGGTCCGCCAGGTCGGGGTCCGGGAAGTTCGGGTACACGCCGCCCGTGCCGTACGGGTGGGTCAGCTCCCACGACCGGTCCAGCCAGCGCCGCGCCGGGTCCGCCGGTGCCGTCAGTGCCGTCAGTGCCGTCAGTGCCGTCGGTGGCACCACGGCGGACTGCTTGAGCAGGAACCGCTCGCCTCGATGGGGGAAGGCCGTCGCGTCGCGGGCCACCCGGTTGTACGCGCCACCCCACGGGGTGAAGTCCAACTCGCGTACCTCGCCCGGCCGGCGGTCCGCGACGAGGTGCCCGACCAGCGCCGCGATGGTGTCCGGCGGCAGCGGGCGATCGAAGAACTCGGACTTACTGTACGAGTGGACCTCGGTCGCCGGCGGCTCCGGTTCACCGGTACCGTGCACGTCCACCTCGGTCAGGTAGCGCTTGGTCGCCCGGAACGACCCGTACCGGTACTCCGCCGAGGCTGTCGCCACCCCTGCCGTGCCGACCCGGGTCACCAGCTCGGCAAGCTGGTCCCTGCACTCGGCCTCGGTACCCTGCACCGCACCGAACACGCTGACCACCGGCGACCGGGCAGCGCTGTCGGTGGATATGACCAGGCTCGCGGCCACCTCGTCCGGGGTGTCCGGCGCCCACGCCTGCCATTCCTGGATCACCGCGCCAGCCTGGTTCGCGGGCCAGGTCAGGTGGAAGCCGGTCGCCTCGGGCGCCGGTACCGTCTCGAAGGTCAGCGAGGTGACCACGCCGAGCCGGTTGCCGCCGTTCCCTCCCCCGCGCAGCGCCCAGAACAGGTCCGCGTCGCGCCGCTCGTCACACCCGACCTCCCGGCCGTCCGCCAGCACCACCCGCGCGGCGCGCAACGCGTCGCAGGTCAGCCCGTAGCGGCGACCGAGGATGCCGAGACCGCCGCCGAGGGTCAGGCCGGCGATCCCGACCGTCGGTCCGCAGCCCGCCGGGATCGTGACGCCGTGCGCCGCCAGCGCGTCGTACAGCCGACCGAGCCGGGTGCCGGCGCCGACCGTCACGGTCGAGCCGGATACCGACACCGATCCCATCGGCGTGACGTCGATGACCACCCCATCCGTCGACGAGCGCCCGGCGAAGCAGTGCCCGCCACCGCGGACCGCCACCGCGAAGCCACCCGCGCGGGCGTACGAGATGGCGTCCGCCACGTGGACCGGGGTTGCGCAGCGGGCCACGGCGCGTGGCCGGATGTCCTGGAAGCGACCGATCGCCGGCCTGCGGACCGACTCGTAGTCGGGCGACCCGGGGAGCACGAAGACACTGTCCACTCCCCCGTGGCTACCACGCCGGCCGGCCCGGCGGCAACGGTGCTCGGCGATCCGTCCGTTACGCTCGTGGCACTATGGCGGAGACCAGAGACCTGCTCGAGGAGTACATCGCCACCGGAAAGGCGATGCAGCTGGCCACCCTGCGCGGCGACGGCGCCCCGGTCGTGTGCAACCTCTGGTACGCGAGCGCGTTCCGGCCGGACCGCCTGTACTTCATCTCCCGGCCGGCCCGCGAGCACTGCGTCAACCTCCGCACCGACCCGCGGGTGGCGGGCGCGATCCTGGCCATCGAGCTGGCCGAAGTGGGCCAGGCGGTGCGCCGGGTGAGCTTCACCGGCGCGGCGCGCGAGCTGCCCACCACCGGCATCGAGGAGCAGATCCGGGTGTACGCGGGGCGCGGGCAGCCGCGCCAGCCGGTCGAGGCCTACGTCGCTGGTAGCGGGCAGTCGCCGCACATCCCGCCGCCCTCCAACCGGTAGAACAGGCAGCAGCTGCGCCGGACGAACCGCAGCTGTCCATCGTGGACGGACAGCGGACCGCTGTCGCGCAACGGCCCGACGTCGAGCAGGTCCTGTCCCACCGCGCGGCAGCGTCCGACCGGGGCGGACCGGTCCCGTACGAGCGAGGCCAGCGCGCCGACCAGCCCGGACGCGACGTTGCCCCACAGCAGCCCGGCGGCCACCGGTACCTCGGCCCGCACCGCGTCGACGACCGGCCGCAGGTGCGCCTCGACGACCACGTCGCCCCAGGCGCGGCGAAGCGTGGCCGGCGGACCGGTCCAGCCGGCGGGCTCCGGCAGGGCGATCCGGAAACCGCGGTCCGGGGCGTACCCGAACCTCACCCGCTCGGGCCGCACGTCCACCAGGATCTCGTCGCGTACCAGCAGCGCGACCGCCGGGCCGACCAGCCGGGCGGCGTACCCGAGCACCACCAGCGACGCGGCCACCCGCCGCTCGGTGGCGCCGAGCCAGTTGCCGACGGCGTCGATCAGCGCGGCCGCCGGCTTGCCGGCCTGCCAGTCGGTCGCGGGTCGCGCGTCGGTCTGCTGGTCGCTCGCCACAACCTCGGTCGCGAAGCCGAGCAGCGGGTTGTGCGTGCCGGCGCGGCGCGCGGCCCCGGCAACGCGATCCGGGGAAACAGGTGTCAGGCCGGCGGGTGGGTTCACACCGGAGACCCTACGGGCGGGTCACCGCGAACATGTAACAGCCGTAAGCGACGTTGCGGCTGTGGATCTGCGTCACGCCAGGTTCGGCGAGCATCTCGGCGATGACGGCCTCCGGCCGGGTGCCGTCATGTACCCGGGTGACGGGGTGGATCCAGCCGCGCTCGTCATAGGCGCGCAGCACCTGGGGCCGGCCGTACCAGTCCGACGGGTAGCTGTCTGGTGCGGGCTCGCCCGGGCAGGCCGTAGCGTGCGCGAACACCGGGCCGATCTCCCGGTACGGGCTGGTCGGCAGCGCCGGTTCGTACCCGAACAGCAGCAGTTCCTCGCCCGGCGCGGCGTCGCGCAGGCAGCACCGGAGCGGCTCGCCCCCGGTCGCGACGACCCGCTCGGCCGGGATACCGGCGGCACCGACCCCGCTGGCCCGTACGTTCGCCAGCACGTCGGCCGGCAGTGCGTGGATCTGGAAGATGCTCATGTCCCAAGCCTCGCCGGGCGACCGCCCGGATGCTGGCGGGATTCGGACGTGCGGTTGGCACTCAGATTGAGACAGCACGGCCCGCCGATCCGCCTAGCGTTCAGCGGCAAATCACCCTCGAAAGCCCGTCGAGCCGACCGACATCGTGGTGAAGATCGACACCACCACCATCTGCGGCACCGACCTGCACATCCTCAAGGGGGACGTACCCACCGTCGAGCCGGGGCGCATCCTCGGCCACGAGGCGGTCGGCACCGTCGTCGCCGTCGGGTCGGCGGTCACCGGTCTCGCGGTCGACGACCGGGTGATCGTGCCCGCCATCACGCGACCGGGACGTCGAGGCCAGCGTCGCCGCCCTGACCGACGGTGCACCTCGAAGACCTGTGGATCAAGAACGTGACGATCACGACCGGGCTGGTCGACGGCACCACGGTACCGATGCTGATGCACCTGGTCCGGTCCGGGAAGGTCGCCGGTGAGCTGTTCGGTACCCACGAGTTCGCGCTCACCGACGTGCTGTCCGCGTACGACACGTTCGCCGACGCCGCGAAGAACGACGCGTTGAAGGTGGTCATCAAGAGATAGCGGGTAGCAGCTGCCCGATCCGGTCGGCGGGCTCGGGGCGCCCGAAATGCCAGCCCTGCGCGGCGTCGCAACCCACCGCGCGCAGGCGCTCGGCCTGTACCGGGGTCTCGACCTCCTCGGCGGTCACCACGAGGCCGAGGGTGTGGCCCAGGGAGACCAGGGTGGTCAGGATCGCCTCGTCGGCCGGGTCGGCGGCGAGGGTACGCAGGCCGTGCACGAACGGGCCGGCCAGCTTGAGCCCGCGGATCGGCAGGTCGCGCAGGTATGCGAGGTTCGAGTACCCGGTGCCGAAGTCGTCGATGGCGAGCCGGACGCCGAGGCTGGCCAACTCGTGCAGGGTGGCCATGGTCTCGTCGTCCTTGTCGATGACCGCGCTCTCGGTGATCTCCAGTTGGAGCCGGCCCGGCGGCAGGCCGGTCCGGTCGAGTACGGCGATCACGTCGGCGACCAGGCCCGGGTGCCGGACCTGGCGGACGGCGAGGTTGACCGAGACGTACGGCGCGTCGGGGGTCTGTTTGTGCCAGGCTGCCGCCTGCCGGCAGGCCTGCTCCAGCAACCGGATGCCGAGCGGCACGATCAGTCCCCGGTCCTCCGCGAGGTCGATGAACTGGTCGGGGGTGAGCGTCCCCCGGAGCGGATGCTCCCACCGGACCAACGCCTCGACCCCGTCGACCGTGCCCTGGGCGAGATCGACGATCGGCTGGTACACCAGCCGGAACTCGCCCCGGTCGAGCGCGGCCGGCATCGCGGCGGCCAGCGTGTACCGGGCGACCTCACGGGTGTTGCGCTGCGGGTCGAACGCCCGCCATCGGGCCTTGCCGTCGGCCTTCGCCCAGTGCAGGGTCATGTCGGCCGCCCGCATGATGTCGGTGGGGTCGGTGCCGAAGACGGCCCGCTCGACGATTCCGATACTGGCCGTGATCGGCAGGTCGTGATCGTCGACCCGGAACGGCTCACCGAGCGTGGCGAGTACCCGGTCGGCGACCTTGACGGCGTCCTCCAGGCAGGTCGTGCCCTCGATGAGGATGACGAACTCGTCGCCGCCGAACCGGGCCACGAGGTGGCCGCACTCACCGCCGAGCCGGGCCAACCGGGCCGCGGCCGCGACCAGCAGCATGTCGCCGACCCGGTGGCCGAGGCTGTCGTTGACCGCCTTGAACGCGTCCAGGTCGACGAAGCAGACGCCGAGGCGCGCGCCCAGCGGCGGCGTCATGCAGATCTCGGTGAGCCGCTCGGTGAACCGGGCCCGGTTGGGCAGCCCGGTCAGCGGGTCGTGCAGCGCGGCCCGCCGGAACCGTGTCTCGCTCGCTCGTACCGCCTGCTCGGCCTGGTCCCGGGCGACCATCGCGGCGTGCCGGATGGTTTCCTGCTCGTCGAGCGTGCGGTCGCGCAGCGCCCAGGAGTACCCGGTCGCCAGCGCCCCGAGCAGCGCCGCGAGCCGGCTGCGGGCATCGTCGTCGGTCAGCCCGCCACCGGTCAGGCACAGATCGGTCAGGAACCGTTCGTCGAGCACCTTGACCGTGCCGCCCAGCGCTTCCGGCGCCGCGAAGTCGGCGGTCACCAGTTCGGTACCCACGTCGTAACCCACCGTGGTGCGGAACGGCTCGGCCGTCAGCGCCGAGGCGAGCCGCGCCGCCAGGGCGCCCAGGAACTCGTCCCGCTCCGCCCGCGTCATCGGCACGTAGCAGGTGCCGGCCAGAACCCTGGCCCAGGCCCGGGTGAACTCGGCCAATCCCGGCTGGTCGCCGAGCGTCATCTCTTGCGCCCCACACCCACGTAGGTGGCCGACCGTTCGGGGTGGTCGCCGACCTCGTCCGGATGCTCCGGGTGCCACTGCGACGCCCACACCAGCCCGGGCTCCAGCATGTCGAGGCCGGTGAAGAACCGCTCGACCGCGGCCTTCGGGCGTGGCGTGCCGGGCGTGGGGGTGCGCTGGAACAGCTCGACCCAGCGCCGCGCCGCCTCCTCGGGCAGGCTGTCGGCCGTGCCGTGCGAGATCACGACGTAGCTGCCGGGTGCGAGCGCATCCCGCAGCCGGGCGACGACACCGTACGGATCGTCGTCGTCCGCCACGAAATGCAGGACGGCAACCAGCAACAGCGCAACCGGCTGGTCGAGGTCCAGCAGCGCGGTCACGTCATGGTGGGTCAGGATCCGCTCCGGCCGCCGCAGGTCCTCCTGGATCACCGCGACCCGCTCGTTGCCGGCCAGGATGTGCCGGCTGTGCGCCACCGCCACCGGGTCGACGTCGACGTACACGACGTTCGCGTCGGGGGTCAGCTTCTGTACCACCTCGTGCACGTTGCCCAGCGTCGGGATGCCCGAACCGATGTCGAGGAACTGCCGGACGCCGGCGTCGACCAGGTGCCGCACCGCCCGGTGCAGGAACGCGCGGTTGCCCTGCATGATGAGCGGCGTGTCCGGCACGAGCCTGGTCACCTGGCGCGCCATCTCGCGGTCCGGCGCGAAGTTGTGGCTACCGCCGAGCCAGTAGTCGTAGATGCGGGCGGCGCTCGGTCGGTCGAGGTCGATGCCTTCGGGAGCCCAGTCCGGCCGCTCCATCCCATGCTCCTTCGCATGCCGGCCCGGCCAGGAGGTTGGCGGGCGTGCGCCATCCTCTCATCAACCCTACCGGGGGGAAACCATCCGTCCGAGCAGGTCCGGTCCCATCTGGACACAAATCGGCATCAGCCGATCGCTGCGTACTTCGGGGCGACGATCCGCTCGTTCACCGGTATCCACAGCGCCACGGCGGCGACCATGAGCCCGACGGCGAGGAACACGCCCGGCGCCCAGCTTCCGGTCTGGTCGCGCAGCAGCCCGCTGACCACCGGGCTCGCCACCGCCCCGATCTCGGAGATGAGATTGAGCAGGCCGAACGCCCGGCCCCGCTGGTCGTCGGGCACCATGTCGCCGGTCAGCCCCTGCGCCACCGGCTGCAACGCGTTGAAGAACAGCCCCGACACGAACAGCAGCGCACCGAGCAGGAACAGCGACGGCCGGTGTCCGCCCGCGATGCTGAAACCGAACACGAAGGACAGGATGATGTACCCGGCACTACACGCCAGCAGCAGCGGTTTGCGCCCCCGTCCGGCGCGGACCATCCGGTCGGCGATCAGGCCGCCGAGCGGGAAGCCGATGATGCCGGCACCGGCGTTGAACGCGGCGGTCAGGCCGGCCGCTACGAGCGTGCTGTGGGTGGCTTCCTTGACGATCTGCACCGACCAGAAGCTGAAGAACCACAGGTTGTACAGCACCGCGATGTATCCGATATAGACCAGCACGATGTCGCGGTTGAGCAGGGTACCGGCGTGGCCGGCACGGGCGACGCCCCGGACGATGAACGTCACGTATCCCGCGGCGAGGACCCCGATCACGATCGCGGTTCCCCAGTCCGGCCAGGTGAACTCCTCGGCGAGCAGGAACACCACCACGATGGCCACGAACGTCGGCAGCGAGAACAGCGCCAGCCGGCCGCTCGGCGCGCCGAGCCGCATCGGGCCGCCCAGCCTGTTCCGGAAGTACCCAAAAGCAAGGAGGGTGATCAGCAGTGAGCCGGCGCCGAACACGAAGAACGGCAACCGCCAGGCATCCTTGCCCATCCCGTGATCGCTGCCCCAGTTGATCAGCGGCACCGTGGCGACGAGGCCGATGGTCAGGCCGATCGCGAGGCCGCTGATGACCACGCCGAGCCCCAGCGTGCGCCGCTCCGGCGGGCTGTAGTTCATGATCAGGGTACGGTCGTTGGAGTAGAAGACGCCTTCGGCCAGGCCGGTCAGCACCCGCACCGCGACGAACGCGACGAGGCCCGCGAACAGCCCCGATACCACCGTGAAGACGCCGGCCCAGAACAGCGACACGATGATCATATCGCGGTGCCCGTACCGGTCGCCGAGCCGGCCGCCCGGGTACTGGGTGAGCATGTAGCCGGCGAAGAACATCGATCCGACCAGGCCGCCGAGGGTGGCCGGATCCGAGGCGTCGGCGATGAAGCCGGCCTTGTTGCTGATCATCCACGAGATGACCGGACCGGTAAGCGTACGGTCGCTGTAGCTGACGACCCAGCCGAGCAGAAGAATCATCCAGAGCGTCGTCGGCCGCCCGATGAACCGGGGAGGCGCGTGGTCGCCGCGCTCGGTTGGCTGCGTGGTCGTTTCGCTCATGTACCCGCTCCCGTCTTCCCTCCCCGGCCAAGATATTCATGCGTTTCTTCACGTTACGCATGTGATGAGCAGCCGCAACTCGAGAGCGACGGACGCGGTTGGCATGATGGCGCGATGACTGCTGACCGGCGCGTCCGCTACGAGAGCACCTCGGCCTTTCTCCGCTCGCGCGGTGACGGCGAGTTGGCCGCGCTCCTCGAGGCCGGAATCGCCGGAGCTGGCCGCGAACCTGATCGTCACCGACGCGACCCTGGCCGGCGAGACGGAGGCGTTCCCCTTGCTCTATCACTGGCGGGTACTGCCCGGCCGCCCGCCGGTCGCCGCCGAACATGAGAATGTAGATGCGGTCGTGGCCGCGATGGGAAGCTCCTCCGCCGTGCGCACCCGCCTGGAATCGTTGGCCGCCGCGCCGTGCAGTCTCGTACTGTTCTTCGAGTACGTCCCGTACCCGCTGCTCGGCTGGCTTAGGGACGACCCGGTGGGCACGGCGGAAACGATCGAACGGCAGCTGTCCGAGATCGTGGCGTTCCTGCGAGGCCGCGAATTGCTACACATGGACGGGCACTTCGGGGCTGGCCACCTCACCGTGCTTCGAGCTGTCCGACGCCGAACGGGATTTCGCTGCGCGCAACGCCACACACGACGCCGGATACGCGTCGATGTGGCTGGTCAACTGGCTGGTGAGCGCGGTGTGTGGGGTGCCGGTGCCGGCCAGCGGCGGCCCGGTCGAACGCAACGAGTACGTGGCGCTGTGCGCGGCCGGCCATATCCCAGCTAGCGTGCCGCCGGCCGGCGCCGCGATCGGGTACGGTGATCGCCAGGCTCGCGGCCCCTAATCGCACACGTGTTCGAGAAATTGTCGTACCCGCGGTCTAGGTTGTGGGTGTGAGGGAAACCCTGGCTGTGATGCGTAAGGCGCTCGACGAGTGCCCGTCGCTGGCGGTGTTCGGGTCGTCTCTCGACGAGATCGTGTCCTGTGTGGACGACCTCAACGTGGTGGTGCAGCAGGTCGCCGCGATGCAGCTTGCCCTGGTCCGGCAGGTCGACACGCTCGGGGTCGCGGCCGAGCTGGGCGCGACCAGCACGGTGGCCTGGCTGCGGGACCGATATCGGATGTCGGGTCGGTCGGCGTCTCATCTCGTGAAGCTGGCCCGGGCGGTGGATCCCGACACCGGCTCACCCGTCGCCGCCGCGCTCGCGGCCGGGGAGGTGAACGTCGACCAAGTCCAGGTCATCACCGACGCGGTCGCCAAGCTCCCAGCCGAGCATCGCCGGGCTGGCGAAGAACACCTCGTCGAGGAGGCTGCCTGCTTCGGGCCACGGGAGCTGGGCCGGCTCGGGCAGCGGATCTTCGAAGTCGTCGCCCCCGAGGAGGCCGAAAAACAGGCCCGCACCGAGTTGGAGCGGGCCGAGCGGCGGGCCTGGCAGGCCCGGGGCTGGTGGCTGACCGACATCCCCGGCACCAGCAGCGTACGGGTCACCGGCACCATGACCCAGGAAGATGCCGCCACCTTCCGCGCCGCCACCGATCCGCTGTGCGCACCCCGCACCAGGGGCCGCCGGGGCAACGCCGACAGCCGCGCCGGCCATGACGCCGGCCATGACGCCGGCCATGACGCCGGCCATGACGCCGGCCATGACGCCGGCAGCGAGACCGGCAGCGACGCCGAGCCCGCCGACCTGCGCTCGCCCGGAGAGCGGCGCCTGGACGCGGTCATGGAGATCTTCCGGCTCGCCTGCGCCTGCGGCCAACTCCCCGACAACGGCGGCGACCGACCCCAGGTCGTGGTGACGATCGACTACGACAGCCTGCGCCGGCAGGTGGGTGTCGGCACGTTCGACGACGGCTCGTTGTTGTCACCGGCCGCCGCCCGGCGGCTGGCCTGCGACGCCGGCATCATCCCGGCCGTGCTCGGCGGGGCGAGCCAGCCGCTGGATGTCGGCCGGCAAGCCCGCCTCGTCACCGGCCCCCTGCGCCGGGCGCTTGTCTTGCGGGACAAGGGATGCGCCTTCCCGGGATGCGATCGACCACCACGATGGTGCGACGCCCACCACGCTCTCCACTGGAGCAACGGCGGCCCGACCGATCTGTGCAACCTGGTGCTCTTATGCGGCCACCACCACCGCCTCATCCACCACTCCGACTGGCAAATCCGGATCAACCCGAAAGACGGGCTACCGGAATTCATCCCGCCGGCATACATAGATCAGGATCAACGACCGAGACGGAACAACTACCACCGACGCGAATAGGTCGGCAACGCGTGAACCGGGACGCTGGTGCGGCGCGGAGCGGCCCGTTCACCATGCCCTCGCATGCCCTCGCATGCCCTCGCATGCCCACGATCGCCGGGCGGTCAGTCGCGTCCGCGCAGGAGCGACACCTTGAACGGTCGCAACTCCACGCGGGCGAAGCCGCTTCGCGCCACCGGGTCGTCGTCCATGATCTGGCGGGCAGTCTCCTCGTCGGGCGCCTCGAAGATGGCGATGCCGGTGTTGGCCGAGCCAAGGGTCGGGCCGGCCAGGATCAGCGTGCCGTCCTCGGCCAGTCGCTTGAGCCGGACGAAATGATCAGCCCATACCGCCTGTTCCTCGGCGGTCATGGTCGCGGCGAAGTTGTTGCGCGGCGGATGGATGAAGTAGATCCACTCGGACACGCCACCGAGTATGACATTTGTCCTTGCCAGGTGAGGATCGATGACGCTAACCAGCGGCCGGCCGACAGGCAACCATGAGATTGTCAGACAGCCCGCTACGAAAGGGAGCCGGTCATGCGCCGGGTGGCACCCGCCTTCGCTCTGTTCCTGCTCGCCCCGCTGGTCGCCGAGTACCTGCTGGGCGACTTCCCGGTCACCTACCTCGTCGCGCTGGTACTGCTGGCGCCGATGTACGGTGGCGGCGCGATCCTGATCCGTGAGGTGGTCCGCCGCACCGGTCGGGGTTGGCCGAGCATCGTCCTGCTCGCGCTCGGGTACGGCGTCTTCGAGGAAGGCATCACCACGCAGTCGCTGTTCGACCCGGACTACGCGCACGCTCACCTGCTCGACAAGGGTTTCATCCCGGCGCTCGGCATCGCCGTCCCGTGGACGCTGTTCGTCCTCACCCTGCACACGGTGTGGAGCATCAGCGTGCCGATCGCGCTGGCCGAAGGCCTGGTGCCGGGCCGGCGCACCACGCCGTGGCTGCGCACGCCGGGTCTCATCGTGGCAACCGTACTGTTCGTGATCGGTGCGGTGGGCACGCTGGCAGTCTCGTACGGGTCCGACCATTTCCTCGCGCCCTGGCCGACGCTGGTCGTGGTGCTGCTGATCGTGACCGCACTCGTGGTGACGGCACTCCGCCTGCCACGCTCCGAAACACCGACGGAAACACGCACCGAAACACGCACCGAAACACCCGCGACGAAGCGCGCGCCCGCCGCCTGGACGGTACTCGCGCTCACGCTCGTCGCCGGCGCGGTCTTCATGCTCGGTTCGAAGATCCTGCCGACCTGGCCGGCGGTCGCGGTCGTGAGTGCCGAGTACGTCGCGGTGGTCTGGGCGGTCCTGGCCTGGTCGCGGCGCGCCGGCTGGGACGACCGGCACCGGCTGGCGCTCGCCGCGGGTGCGCTGCTCACATACGCCTGGCACGCGTTCACCACGCGGCCAGTGGTCGGTGACGGCCCGGTCATCACCCCGGTCAGCCACGCGGTGTTCGCGCTCGCCGCCCTGGTGCTGCTCGCGGTCGAGGTCCGCCGGCTGCCCAGGCCGTGGACACGCGACGGGACACCCGAAACCGGGGAAACCCTGGAATCATCCTCTCGTGAGTCGCTGGATATGCCCCGCGTGTGACCGCGAGTTCGGGCGCGCGCAACAATCACACGTCTGCGTGCCAGGCTGCACCGTCGACCGGTCGTTCCAGGGCCGGCCGGCGGTGCAGCGGGCCATCTACGACGCCATGATGGCGCACCTGCGGACGCTCGGACCGGTGCACGAGGACGCGGTCAGCGTCGGCGTGTTCCTCCTGAACGAGCGCAAGTTCGCCGAGGTTCGGCCGATGGCCCGGAAACTGAAGCTGTACCTGTTCCTGCCCCGCCGGCTCGAACATCCACGGATCGGCCAGAAGTTGCGGATCTCCGCCGAGCGGACCATGCATACCATCCGGTTCGACTCGGTCGACGAGGTCGACGACGAACTCCGGGAGTGGCTGACCGAAGCCTACGACGCCGCGATCGAGATGGCGTGACAGACCCTAACCCCAAAACCCTTATCTGGTACGCCGACAGCGACGACCCGTACCACACGTTCAAGCGGGGCGGGGGCGGCTGGATGATCGGCATCGCGGTGGCCCTCACCGCCTTCGCGGCGATCGTCGCGGCCGGCGGTTCCGGGCCGGGACAGCTCGCCGTGGTCCTCGTCGTCGGGATCCTGGTGCCGGTCGCGATCTGCGTCGTCGCGTGGGACTGGCCGCGGGACCGGCGGGCGTCGTCGATATCCGGCTCTCCCCGCCGACCGGCCGACCACCGTACAACTGCTGCGGGTCAACGGCGCGACCACCGAGCACCCGATCGGCGAACTGTCCCGAGTGGACATTACCCGTACCGAAGGGATGACCACCTCGACCGCGATGCGATTGAAACTCAACGGCGCGGCGGCACGCACCCGGTACGGGCCGGCCACGCTGCCGACCGGCTGGGTCGAGGCGCTCACCGCCAGCGGTGTCGAGGTGAACCTCCACACCAAAGTCATTCCGGACTAGCACCGCTACTTTACCGCCCGCTACTTGACCGCCCGCTACTTGACCGCCCGCTACTTGACCGCCCCAGCCGTCAGGCCAGCCACAAAATACCGTTGCAGCGCAAGGAATCCGGCCACCACCGGGATGCTCACCACCAGCGACGCCGCCATGATCTGGTTCCAGTACACGTCGTACTGTGTCGCGTAGCCCTTCAGCCCGACCGCGAGGGTACGGGTGTTCTCGTCGGTCATCACCGAGGCGAACAGCACCTCGCCCCAGGCGGTCATGAACGCGTACACGGTGACCGCGACGATGCCGGGCACCGCGGCGGGCAGGATCACCCGGATCAGCGCACCGACCGGGCCGGCGCCGTCGACCTGGGCCGCCTCGTCCAGGCTGCGCGGGATCGCGTCGAAGTACCCGGCCAGCATCCAGATCGAGAACGGCAGCGAGAACGTCAGGTACGTGATGATGAGGCCGAGCCGGCTGGCGTAGAGCTGGATTCCGGTCGCGTTGCCGAGGTTGACGTAGATGAGAAACAGCGGCAGCAGGAACAGGATCCCGGGAAACATCTGGGTGGCGAGCACCGTGATGGAGAAGACGCCCCGGCCGCGGAACCGGTACCGGCTGATCGCGAACGCGGCGAAGATCGCGACCGCGACCGAGAACACCGCCGCGACGCTGGATACGACCAGGCTGTTGACCAGGTACCGACCGAGCGGGACGGTGTGCCACATGTCGCGGAACGCACTCAGCGTCGGCCTGGTCGGCAGCCAGGTGAACGCGGCCTGGACGTCGCGCAGCGGCTTCAATGCCGAGGTGATCATCGCGTACAGCGGCACGACGGTGAACAGCGTCAGCAGGCTGAGCACGACGTAGCGCGCTATCCGTTCGCCGGCGGTCTCACGCATCGCTCCCCCTCCGACGACCCGTGACGAGCAGGTACAGCCCGGTCACCACGAGCAGGAACAGCAGCAGCACCACCGACATCGCCGATCCGGTACCGAAGTTCCAGGTGATGAACGAGCTCCTGTAGATGTGGATCGAGATCAGGTCGGCCGGCTTCGGGGCCGACCCGCCGAACAGCAGGTAGGGCGTGTTGAAGTCGTTGAACGTCCACAGGAACAGCACGAGGACGAGCACCCGGTTGACCGGGCGCAGCATGGGCAGCGTCACGTACTGGAGCCGCCGCCAGAAACCGGCCCCGTCGATGACGGCCGCCTCGTACAGTTCCTCGGGGATGTTCTGCAACCCGGCCATGAGGCACAGGAACGCGAACGGCCACGACCGCCACACCGAGACGACCAGCAGTGCCACGAAGCTGTTGCCGCCGATCAGCCAGAACGGCCGGTGGTCGACGAGCCCGAGCTGGTCGACCAGCACGTGGTTGACCAGCCCGGTGTCGCGCTGGAACAGGAAGCTCCAGGTGATCACCGCGGCGTACACCGGTAGCGCGTACGGCGTGAGGAACAGCGTGCGCAGCAGCGCCCGGCCGCGGAACGGCCGTTGCAGGAACACAGCCGCCGCCGTGCCGAGCACCCAGGACAGACCGACCGACAGGACCGTGTACGCGACGGTGACGCCGAACGAGTGCACGAGATCCCGGCCGGCGACCGAGTTGACGTTGAGCGTGACCTTGTAGTTGTCGAGCCCGGCGAACGGTGCCGTGGACCAGTTCCGGATGTGGAACTGGGTGAGTTCGAGCAGGCTCATCCAGACGCCGACGAGCATCGGGATGACGTGTACCGCGAGTTCCAGCACGATCGCGGGCACCAGCAGCAGGTAGGGCAGCAGCAGGCGAGGTCGTCCGCGAGCCCGGGAGGTCCGGGTAGCCGGAGCTGCCCGAACCTCCGGTGACCTTGTGTCGAGCTGGCTCAACTGTGGACCTGCTGCTGCGCCTGGCTCAGCTTCTGGTGTACCGCGTCCTCGGTGATCTGCTTACCGTTGGCGGCGTCCGCGAACAGTTCCTTCATCGCGGTACCGACCAGCGTCTCGAACTGGCTCTCGTCGGCGACCTGGGGCAGCGGGGCGGCGCTGTCCGCCAGTACCTTCTGCAACGCCTGCTGCTCGGGGGCCTGGAACGCCTGGTCGGAGCCGGCCGTCGTGACCGAGGGCAGCGAGCCGTAGGTCTTGTTGAGGGCGATCTGCTCCTCGTCGCTGGTCATGAACTTGACGAACTTGAGCGCCCCGTCCTTGTTCTTGGTGAAGTTGAAGATCGCCATGTTGATGCCGGCGACCATGCTGTTGACATTCTTGCCGCTCGAACTGGAACTACCCGACGCGAGGAACGGCACCGGGGCCACGCCGTACGCGTCGGCGCTCATGCCGTGCGACTTCAGCGAGGAGCCGGCCGCCTGCCAGAGCAGCATGGCCGCCTTGCCCGTGGCGAAGTCGGTGACCGACTGGTTCTGGGCGTACTCGGCATTGCTCGGGTTGGCGATCTTGTCGGCGGCCATGAAGTCGACGTACCGCTTGACGGCGGACACGTTGGCCGGGGTGTCGAACGTCGGCTTGCCGGACGAGTCGAACCACTGGCCGCCGTACTGCTGGCTGAACGTGAAGGCGTGGTGCGCGTTCTCGGACACGTTCGCGCCCTCGATCGCCAGGCCCCACCGGCCGCCGCCGGTCAGCTTCCTGCCGTCGGCGACCAGTTCGTCCCATGTGGTCGGCGGTGCGGCGATGCCGGCGTCCGCGAACATCTTCTTGTTGTAGTAGAGGGCGTACGCGAGGCTGTACAGCGGCACGGCGGCCGGTGGCTTCCCGGCCGCCCCGGTCGCGGCGAGCGCGGCCGGCACGAACCGGTCCTTGCCGCCGACCTGCTGGAGAGTCGCGCCGTCGAACGGCACGAACGCGCCGGTCGCCTGCAACGAGGCCGACCAGGTGTTGCCGATGTTGACCACGTCCGGGCCCTTGCCCGAGGTGGCGGCCGCGAGCAACCGGTTGAGCAGGTCCGACCACGGCACGACCTCAAGATTGACCTTGATGCCGGTCTGCTTCTCGAACTTGTCCAGCTCCGGCTGGAGCGTCTGCCGGTCAGCGTCCAGGCTCGGTCCCTGGTTGCTGGCCCAGTACGTGAGGGTCTGCTTGCCGGATGACGAACCCGCGGAGTCACCGCACCCGGCTAGAGACACCGTGAGGGATGCGGCGGCGAGGGTGGTCGCGGCAATCATGGCGAAGAGTCGTTTCGACACGGTCTGCCTTTCTGCGGGGCGGGACCTGGGACGGACTGAGCCGAACCTGAGCGGTACTGGTCTATGGAAGCGCTCTCTCTCAGAGAGTCGTGTGCCTTGATTTAACTGTCAAGATAAGCACCGTGTTAAGTTCGGGTAACGAAAGATCGAGAAGGACGGACCTTGACAAGCGTGAACATGGGGGGCGGGCCGCGTACCCGTACCACGGCCCGCGACATCCGGCGGCGCAATCGCTCGCTGCTGCTGTCGACGCTGTTCTTCCAGGCTCCGCTGAGCCGGCTGGAACTCGGTCAGATCACCGGGCTGAGCAGCGCCACCGTCAGCAACGTCACCGCGGAACTGGTCGAGGAGCGCCTGATCGCCGAGGTCGGGCAGGTGGAGTCGGACGGCGGCCGGCCGCGAACGCTGCTCCGGGTGGACCCGGCGTACGGCAACGTGATCGGCGTCGACGTCGGTGAGACCGGCGTACGGGTTGAGCTGTTCGACCTGGCCATGTCCCGCCTCGCGACGGCGACGCACACGCTGCCAGCCGCTGACAATGCCGCTGACCGGCCCGCCGACCGGCCCGCCGACCGGGCCGCCGACCGGGCCGCCGACCGGGCCGATGACCGGGCCACCGACCCACACCGGGCCACCGACCGGGCCGCCGACCGGGCCGCCGACCGGGCCGCTGACCCGGTGGGCCGGCCGGACGCGGCGGCGGTCGCCGACCTGGTGGCGGCCGGGATCCGCGAGGTCACGGCCGAGGCCGGAGTGGACCCGGCGAGCATCATCGGCGCCGGCATCGGCGTGCCGGGCACGGTGGACCAGGCCCAGACGGCACAGGGCAGCACGGCGCAGGGCAGCACGGCGCAGGGCAGCACGGCGCGCCCGGCCGCCCCCGCTGATCTACGCGCCCACCATCGGCTGGGACGGGGTCGCGATGGCCGACCTGCTCCGCGCCCGGGGCGTCACGACGCCGCTGTTCCTGGACAACGGCGCGAAGACGCTCGGGCAGGCGGAGATGTGGTTCGGCGCCGGCCGCGGCGCCAAACATGTGGTGATCGCCCTCGTCGGCTCGGGCGTCGGCGCCGCCGTGGTCACCGACGGCGCGACGTACCGCGGGGCGAGCAGCAGCGCCGGTGAGTGGGGGCACACCACGGTCGTGTACCAGGGCCGGGCCTGCCGGTGCGGGTCGCGCGGCTGCCTGGAGGCGTACGTCGGCGCGGAAGGGATCCTCGACCGTTACCGGAAAGCTCAGGGTGGCCGGTCCAACCCGCCGGCGGACGAGGTGGCGGGGATCGAGGCACTGCTGGCGGACGCCTCGGGAAGCGGCGCCTCGGGAAGCGGCGCCGACCGGTCCACGGTCGCGGCCGAGCTGCTCGACGAGACCGTGGGCTACCTCGGCGCCGGGATCGCCAGCCTGATCAACCTGTTCAACCCGGAGCGGGTGATCCTCGGCGGCTGGGCCGGGCTGGCGTTGGGGGCCCGGTACCTGCCCCGCATCCGCGACGTGGCGAAGGCACACGCGCTGGCCCACCCGTACGGCCAGGCCACCATCGAGCTGTGCCGGCTCGGGCCGGACGCGGTCGCGTTCGGGGCGGCCACGCTGCCGATCGCCGCGCTTCTCGCGCACGGCGGCGACCGGCAGCTCAAACAGCTCAAGACATAGCAGCTCAAGACATAGCAGCTCAAGACATAGCAGCTCAAGACATAGCAGCTCAAGACATAGCGGCGGCGAGGGCCCCCGTGGTCTCCAGGACCGTGAGCCGGTCGAGGTACACGCGCTGACTGCTGATCCGGCCGTCGACGAGGGTGAACACGCCCACGTACCGCACCTCGCCGCGCTCGCCAGTGGGTGGCAGCGCGCCGGCCGGCCCGGGCAGCTCGCCGAGCATCGTCCCGTACCCGGTGTTTTCGCTGATGACGGTGTTCGCGTCGACATAGCGTGCCATGCTCTCGGTGCGCACATCCGGGAACGTGGAGACGTACCCCTGGTCGAAGGCGCGGACCGCGTCGACGCCACGGCCGGGCTCGCTGCCGGTCGCGAGGATTTCGCAGTCCGGCGTGAACAGCTGGTCGTAGGCGGCCCAGTCCCGGGTGTTGAACGCGGTGTAGTAGCGCAGGACCACGTCAGCGGGGTTGCTGGCGGGGTTGCTGGCGGGGTTGCTGGTGGGGTTGGTGGACATGTCGGCCTCCTCGGCGGTGTCGCAGCGATGCTGTGACAGCCGAAACGTAGGAGCCGACCGGGTGAGCACGCATGGGCAGATGTGCCCATGTTCCGCACCGGGGTGGGCCGCCACGATGAACGGGGAGGTGAGCGGTGGCACAGAGCAGTGCGGGCCAAGGCGCTGCGGGCCAAGGCGCTGCGGGCCAAGGCGCTGCGGCTCAGGGCGGTGCGGCTCAGGGCGGTGCGGCTCAGGGCGGTGCGGCTCAGGGCGGTGCGGCTCAGGGCGGTGCGGCTCAGGGCGGTGCGGCTCAGGGCGGTGCGGCTCAGGGCGGTGCGGCTCAGGGCGGTGCGCTGCGGCGGGCCGAGGTGCTCGGCGTGCTCGGCATGGCCATTGACCTCGCGATGGGCCACCCGGCCGAGCTGGCGATGCGTGCCAGCCTGCTCGCCCTGGGCGTGGCCGAGCGCTGGGGGCTGGGCCGGCCGGCGTGCGTGGACGCGCACCTGGTGACGCTGCTGCGGTTCGTCGGGTGTACCGCGCACGCCGCCGAAGTGTCGGCCGCGTTCGGCGACGAGATCGCGCTACGGGCCCGGTTCGCGCTGCTGGATCCCGGCAATCCGGCCCAGATGCTCCCCGCGGTGGTCCGGAACGCGGGTGCGCACGAGCCCATCCCGAGGCGGCTCGTCACGGCAGCGAAACTGGTGGCCGGCGGGGCGCAGTTCACCCAGGTCAACTTCCGGACCAGTTGCGAGACCGCGCGGCTGCTGGCCGAGCGGCTCGGGCTCGGGGACGGTGTCCGGAGCGGGCTGTGGCACGCGTTCGAGCGCTGGGACGGCCGTGGCGTGCCGAACCGGGTACGCGGCGACGGCGTCGACCGCTCGGCCCGGGTCGCGCTGGTGGTGTACGACCTCCTTGTGTTGCAGGCGGCGTACGGCCACCAGGCCGCGGTGGCGTTGATCGCCGAGCGGGCCGGCGGGGCGTACGACCCGGAGCTGGCCACGCTCGTCGTCGACCACGCCGACGAGCTGGTCCGGTCCGCCTACGACGGGTCGGCGTGGGACCGGGTGGTCGACGCGGCACCCGATCGCGACGAGGTGCTGACCGGCCCGGGGATCGATGACGCGCTGACCGTACTGGCGGACTTCACCGACCTCAAGGTGCCGGAGCTGGTCGGGCACTCGCGCCGGGTCGCCGAGCTGGCCACCGCCGCGATGACGGCCCTCGGGGGCGCGGACGAGGCCAGCCGGGCCCACCGCGCCGGACTGGTCCACGACCTCGGCCGCACCGCCGTTCCGAACAGCATCTGGAGCAAGCCCGGGCCGCTCAGCGACGCCGAGTGGGAGCGGGTCCGCCTGCACCCGTACCAGACCGAACGGCTGCTGGCCCGGGTGCCGGCGCTGGCCACGGTCGCCACCGTCGCCGGCGCCCACCACGAGCGCGCCGACGGATCCGGGTACTTCCGGGGCAGCCAGCGCACGGACCTCACGCTGGCCGGCTGCGTGCTCGCCGCCGCCGACGCGTATGCCTCGATGACCGCCGCCCGCCCGTACCGCCCGGCGCTGGGCCGCGACCCGGCGGCTCGGACGCTGCGGGCCGAGGCGGCGGCGGGCCGGCTCGACCCGCGGGCGGTCGAGGCTGTACTGGGGGCCGACGGTCATGACGGGCGGCCCGCTCCCCCATGGCCGTACGGGCTGACCGCGCGCGAGGTGGACGTGCTCCGGCTGGTCGCGCGCGGGCTCACCAATCGCGAGGTGGCCCGGGAGCTGGTCGTCTCGGAGCGGACCGTCGCGCATCACGTCGAGCACATCTTCACCAAGACCGGGGTCTCGACGCGGGGCGCGACGGCGCTGTTCGCTGTACACAATGGTCTTCTGCCGGACCGGTGACCGCGCTTCTCAGGCGATCCGGCGGATGCGGCGGATCGCGAAGTACAGCAGGAGCACCGCGAGCACCGCGAAGATGCCGGTCTCGATGCTCTGGAACAGCCAGAACCGGCTGCCGGGCTGGTACAGCTGCCAGTTGTACGCGCCCGGACCGAGACCGAGATCGGAGCCGCACGCCTGGCCGCCCGGCCCCTGGGCGTTGGGCGGGCAGGCCACCTCGGCATGGGACTGCACGAGCTTGCCGTTCGCGTCGCGCACCCCGTACTTCATGATCCAGTCGCCGAGCGCCCGGTTCGGCTCGCGGGTGACCCCGAGAACCGGATAGGTGCGGGTGTGGGCGGGCAGGTAGTGCGGCCTGGCCAGGACGGTCAGGACGACACGCAGGCCGATGAATCCCACCAGGGTCGCCGCCATGGCCGGCACCACCTTGGGCCACACCGTGCCGGCGAAGATGCCCAGCGCGACCGCGAAGATTGTGTAGCCGATCGGGACCAGGCCCTGCATGTCGAAGAAGAAGAGGTCGAACCGGCTCTGCTGGCCGGCCTGACTCAGCGGGCCGGCCCACCAGGACATGCCCAGCCCGTACCCGATCGCGACGACCAGCGTGAGGGCGCCGACCAGGCTGAACTTGACCACCGCCCAGCGCCGCCGGCTGATCCCCTGGGTCCACACCAGACGGTGGGTGCCGTGTTCCAGCTCGCGGGCGACCAGCGGGGCGCCCCAGAACAGTCCGACCAGCAACGGCAGGACCAGGAACAGCACGCCCATGATGAGGAACACGTTGTACTGGTTGTTGAACTGATGGAACGCGGCGTTGCACGCCTCGCCGACGGGATTGGCCAGTTCGCCATGGCCGAGCTTGCGGACGCAGTCGTCCAGGCCCTTGGCGGCGAATGTGTGCCGCATGGCCAGGCCGGTCGGGACGATCAGCGCGGCGAGCAGTGCCAGCGCGGCCACCGTGAACAGGGCCTGCTTGCGGTGCTGCCGCCAGGTCAGCCAGATCATGCCGGTACCCCCCATGCGCTGTGGCTGGTCTGCGTGTCGCCTTCCGCGAGGTAGGCGAGGATGAGATCTTCGAGGGCGACGTCCCGCACTGTCCACGTTGGATCGTCGAGGGGGCCGTTCACGCGTACCAGAAGGGTCGACTGCCGGTCGGTGTGGCTGGCCCGGACCACCGTCGCCACCCCGGGGATCGGGCCGCCGTCGTGCCGCGGGCCGACCAGCTGCCGGTGCTCGGCGACCAGGTCGTCGACCGCGCCGACCAGCTGGACCTTCGCCGCGTGCAACACGATCAGGTAGTCGCAGACCCGTTCGAGGTCGGCCAGCAGGTGCGAGGAGAGCAGTACCGAGGTGCCGGTCTCGGCGACGCTGCCCATCAGCGACTGGAGGAACTCCCGGCGGGCCAACGGATCCAGGCTCGCGACCGGCTCGTCGAGCAGGAGCAGCCGGGGCCGCTTCGCCAGCGCGAGGGCGAGCGCGACCTGGGCGCGCTGGCCGCCGGACAGCTTGCCGACCGGTTTGTTCGGCGGGATGCCGAGTTGGGCCAGCCGGCCCCGGGCGAGGTCGGCGTCCCACCGCCGGTTCAGCTTCCCGCCCATGGTGACCAGCTCGGCCGCGGTGAAGTCACGGTACAGCGGGGTGTCCTGGGCGACGAACCCGATCTCGGCCAGGATCGCCGTATTGTCGTACGGCGTCTGGTCGAAGACCCGCACCGTCCCGGCGTCGGGGCGCAGGAGACCGACCGCCAGGTGCAGCAGGGTCGTCTTGCCCGCTCCGTTGGGGCCGACCAGAGCGGCGATGCGGCCGGCCGGCAGGTGCAGTGAACAGTCGCGCAGCGCCCACGTGTTGCCGTATCGCTTACCGAGCTGGTCGGTCTCCAGTACTAGATCCATCCCGTGTCCTTTCGAGCTGCTACGCGGACGCTGTCTCGTCGGCGAGCGCGGCCCGCATCGTGGTCTCCACCAGCGCGGTGACGTCTTCGCGGGTCAGCCCGGCGACCCGCGCCCGCTCCAGCCACGCGACCAGATCGGCGCGCAGCTCGGCCTGGTTGGGCAGCGACGCGCCGGCGAGGGTGCGCTTCACGAACGTGCCCACCCCGGGCCGTCCCTCCGCCAATCCCTCGATCTCCAGCTCGCGGTACGCCTTCAGCACCGTGTTCGGGTTGATCGCGAGCGACTGGGCCACGTCCCGCACCTTCGGCAACTGGTCGCCGGGCGACAGGAGACCCACCCGCAGCGCCTGCTTGACCTGCTGCACAAGCTGCACGTAGGTGTTCACCTTCGACCGGCCGTCCAGCACAAACTCGATCACGCAGGCAACCCCATCTATCGCCATTGTCCTACGACAGTAGGACTATAAGACAGCTTGCGCGGCAGGGCGGTGTGCTGTCAAGGGACGAGTGGAAGCTCAGATACGTTATTCCGGCCGGATAACGTATCTGAGCTTCCACTCGCGAAGGAAGCCCGGCTTCAGCGGGCTTCAGAGGGCTTCAGCGGGGCTCAGCGGGGGAAGAACTGGGCGCTGGTCACGTACTCCATCGCGGCGGTGAACGTCGGGTCGCTGAGGCGGCGGTCCATCTCTTCCATGGTCAGGTCCTCTACGTGGGTCTGGATCCACCACAGGTTGCCGAGCGGGTCACGGACCCGGCCGACGCGGTCGCCGAAGTACAGGTGGGTGACGTCGGTGACCGAGGTGCCGCCGGCCGCGACCGCCTGCCGGTGCACGGCGGCCGCGTCCTCGACGTACAGGCGCAGGAAACCGGGCGTCGGCGGCCAGTCCGGCCGGGCGTCGAAGAGCATGACGATGGAGTTGCCGATCCGCACCTCCGCATGACCGATGGTGCCGTCCGCCATCACGACCCGGGCCAGCTCCTCCGCGTCGAATGCCGCTCTCATGTACCCGATGAGCCGTGCCGTGTCGCGCGAGATCAGCCACGGTGTGACGGTGGTGTAGCCCTCGGGTACCGGCTTGACGGTCACGGCGTGCCTCCCAGATGTCGATCCAGATGTCGATCCAGATGTCGATGTGTTGCCGTCCACGCTAGAAGGCTTGTAGGCCAGAACCCGGCCTAGTTGATGGGTACAATTCCACTGCTGTAACGCCACCGCTGCAATTCCACTGCAACGGGCCCGGCGACAATGCCGCCATGCGCGCGAGACAACCAGACCTTGCCGGGTACGTGGACCGCGACGGCGTGAAGATTGCGTACGAGGTGCACGGGTCGGGCGAGCCGACCGTCCTGCTGGCCCCCACCTGGCCGATCGTCGACTCGCAGCACTGGAAGGCGCAGGTGCCCTATCTGGCCCGGCATTTCCGGGTGGTGACGATCGACCCGCGCGGCAACGGCCGCTCGAACCGCCCGTCCGACCTGGCCGGGTACGCCGACGCCGAGTACGTCGACGACATGATCGCGGTCCTGGACGCGGTCGGCGCCCCGCAGGCGGTACTGGTGGGGTTGTGCACCGGGGGCTGGTGGGCACTGGCCGCCGCCGCGCTGCACCCGGACCGGGCGCTCGGGGTGGTGGCGTTCGCGCCGAGTGCGCCGCACCTGACGCCACCGCGCCCGGAACGGGACGTGTACTCGTTCGACGACGTGCTCGACGTGGACGAGGACTGGGCGAAGGAGAACCGGTACTACTGGGCGCGGGACCTGCGCGGCTTCGCGGAGTTCTTCTTCCGGGAGATCATCACCGAGCCGCACTCGACCAAGCTGTGGGAAGACGCCGTGGCCTGGGCGACGCAGACCACCCCCGAGGCGCTCACCCTGGCCCGCAACGCGCCCCGGCTGGTCGACCACCGCGCGGCCTGCGAGGCGCTGCTCCGCAGCATCTCCTGTCCGGTACTCGTGGTGTGGGGCAGCCAGGAACGCTGCCAGCCGGAGTCGCGGCTGACCATGATCGCCGAGCTGACCCGGGCGCGGACGGTACTGCTGGAGGGCGCCGGCCACCTACCGCAGGCCCGGGAACCGGTCGTGGTCAACCGCTTGCTGCACGACTTCGTCAGGTCCGTGTCGCCGCGACCGGCGGTCGAACCACCGCTGCGGTGGACCCGCTCGCTCGACCGCCCGCAGCGGGTGCTGTTCCTGTCGTCGCCGATCGGCCTCGGCCACATCGAGCGGGACGTGGCGGTCGCCGAGCAGCTTCGCCGGATCCGGCCGGACGTACAGATCGACTGGCTGGCCCAGCACCCGGTGACCGAGGTGCTGCGCCATCGCGGCGAGCGGATCCACCCCGCCTCGGCGCTGCTGGTCAACGAATCGGCGCACATCGAAGCCGAAGCCGACGAGCACGACCTGCACGCGTTCCAGGCGATCCGCCGGATGGACGAGATCCTGGTCGCCAACTTCATGGTCTTCAACGAGGTCGTCGAGCGGGACATGTACGACCTGTGGGTCGGCGACGAGGCTTGGGAGGTCGACTACTTCCTGCACGAGAACCCGGAGCTCAAGCGGGCCGGGTACGCCTGGCTGACCGACTTCGTCGGCTGGCTGCCGATGCCCGACGGCGGCGCGGCCGAGGCCGCTCTCGCCGCCGACTACAACGCCGAGATGGTCGAGCACATCGACCGGCTCCCGCGGCTGCGCGACCGCGCCATCTTCGTCGGCGACCCGGACGACGTCGTACCGGACGCGCTCGGCCCGGCGCTGCCCGGCATCCGCGAGTGGACCGAGCGGCACTACGCGTTCTCCGGCTACATCACGGGGTTCCAACCGGAAGTCAGCGCCGCGACCCGGGCCGAGACCCGCGCCGAACTCGGCTGGAAGGACGACGAACAGGTGTGCGTGGTGACGGTCGGCGGCTCCGGCGTCGGCGGGCACCTGCTGCGCCGGGCGATCGCGGCGTTCCCGCTGGCCCGCACACTCGTACCGGGCCTGCGGATGGTGGTCGTCGCCGGACCCCGGATCGACCCAGCCAGCCTGCCCGCGCACGAGGGGCTGGACATCGTCGGGTACGTCGACCGGCTGCACCGGTACCTCTCGGCCAGCGACCTGGCGATCAGCCACGGCGGGCTCACCACGACGATGACGCTCACCGCGTACCGGCGGCCGTTCCTGTTCGTGCCGCTGCGCCACCACTTCGAGCAGAACTTCCATGTCCGGCACCGGCTCGCCCGGCACCGGGCGGGGCGCTGCCTGGAGTACCCGGAGACCGAGCCCGAGCAGCTCGCGGCGGCGATCGCGGCCGAGATCGGGCGGGAGGTCGACTACCGCCCGGTCGACACCGGCGGCGCCGCCCGCGCGGCCGGGCTGCTCGCCGAGTTGCTCTGAGCCAGCGCGGCGCGGGCCTCCGCCAGCGGCGCGGTCCAGCCGGTACGCTCGCCCGCCGCCAGCAACGGGGCCAGGATCCCGGCCGCCCGGGCGGGTTCGTCGCGGGCCAGCCAGGCGCGGGCCACCGCCACGTAGTAGTCCGCACCGTACAGCCAGGCGCCACCCGGCGGGGTGCGGATCGCCCGTACCATCGCGTCGGCCTCATCCAGGAGCGGGCCGGAACCGGTGGCCTCGGCCAGCGGGGCGAGGCAGCGCAACCGGTACGCCTCGGTGCGGTGCCGCTCGGTGACCGCGAGGCCGGCCTCCAGCACCGGAACCGCTTCGGCCGGCTCGCCCACGGCCAGCAGCGTGGCGCCCAGCATGCCCGCCGCGGCGGCATGGCTCCAGGCATGCGAGTCGGGCCGCAGTGACCGCCGGCCGAGGTCGATGGCCTCGTCGTAGCGCCCGTCCAGCCGGGCCAGCCAGCCGAGATGGGCGAGGTACCAGGATTCGTACCCGGTGTACCCGCTGCGCTCGTTGATCGCGAATGCCTCCGACACCCGCGCTGTCGCGCCGGCCCAGTCACCGACCGCGATCAACGGGAACGCGGACTCGAACACGCACCACTGGACCAGCCACAGCTCCCCCAGTCGCCGGGCGAGCGGCTCCAACTCGTCGAGCACAGTGCCCAGCTCGGCCAGCTCACCGAGGTACGCGTAGCCGGTCTTGAGCCCATCGAGCGCGGTGGCCAGCGCGTACTCGTCGCCGGACGCGCGCGCGACGGTGATCGCCCGCCGGCCGTACGCGATCCCCTCGTCGAAGCGCAGCCGGTTGCAGGAGGTCACCGCGAGCCAGCCCAGCAGGTGCGACTCGGCGCCCCGGTCCCCGAGCAGCTCGGCCAGCCGGAGGCCGCGGCGCAGGTGGACGGCACCCTCGGCGATCGGCCGGCCGACCCCGGCCCACGCCGGCCCGCCCAACTCGCGCAGGGCGCTCATCTCCAGGCGCTGGTCGCCGACCGTCCGCGCCAGCTCCACCGCCGCCGCGTGGTCGGCGAGCGCCTCCTCGTAGCACAGCCGGGCCTCCCGGGCCCGGCCGCGTGCCAGGTGTACCCGGCCCTGCAACTCCTGGTCGTCGGCGCGCCGGGCGGCGTCGAGGGCCCGGTCCAGCATGGTCTCCGCGTCCCGGGCGGCGTTGCGGCGCATGGCCCGTTCCCCCGCGCCGAGCCAGCCGCGGGCGGCCCGGGGCCATTCGCCGGCCGCCCCGGCGTGCCAGGCCACCGCCTCCGGGTTGTCGGCCAGCAGGTCGGCGGCGCGCCGGTGGTACGCGATCCGGGTCGGCGCCGACGTCGCCTCGTACAGCACCTCCTGGATCAGGTCGTTGGCGAACTCGTACGAGCGGCCGGCGACCACCGTCAGCCGGCTCGGCAGGATCCGCTCGCACCAGCGGGCGGCTTCCTCGGTACCGAGGTCGAGCAGGCCGGCCACGGTCGCCGGGGCGAACGACGGGCCGAGCACGGCGGCGGCGCGCAGCAGCTCCTCGGCCTCCGGGCCGGCCGACCGTACCCGGGCCAGCACGGTCGCCCGCAGCGACTCGGGTACGCCCGGCACCCCGGCGGCCAGGCCACGCAGGGTTTCCACCACGAACAGGGTGTGCCCGCGGGTACGCCGTTCGATCTGGCCGACCAGCGCGTCCTGCCCGGCGCTGATGGCCAGGCGGGCAATGGCCCGCGTGTCCAGCGGCCCGACGTCGATCCGGTCGGCCACCTCGGCGAGCGTGGCCAGCGCCTGCTCGCCCTCGCCGACCCGGACGGTGGCGAGCACGAGCAGCCGGCCGGTGGCGACGTGGCGGGGCAGGTAGTGCAGCAGCTCGACGGTTGCCGCGCCGGCGTTCTGCAGGTCGTCGAGCAGCAGCAGCGCCGGGCGGTCGGCGGCGAGGCGCCGCAGGAACACGGCGACGGCATCGTACGAGCGGCGCCGCTCCGCGTCGGCGCTGCCCCGCTCGGCCGGCGCGGTGGCGAGCAGCGTGGCGGCCTCCGGAACCAGGGCGGCCAGGGCACCGGCCCGGTCCCCCGCCGCCGCGCGTACCGCCTCGGCCGGCATGCTGGTCACGAGCCGGGTCAGCGCCTCGACGACCGGCTGGAGGAACAGCGACCGCTCGGCCGCGAAACAGCGGGCCTGCGCGACCACGCCGCCGGTGTCCCGCGCGAGCCGGACCGCCTCGTCGGCCAGCCGGGTCTTGCCGATACCGGCCTCGCCGGTGATGAGCAGGACGCGCGGACCGCCGGCGGCGGCGCGGGCCCAGGCCGTGGCCAGCTCGGCCACCTCCCGGTCCCGGCCGGCGAAGGCCGAGTCGCCGCCCGGGACGGAAACCGGCGCGCCGGGCGCCGTTGGGCTGGCCGTTGGCCTGCCGATCACCAGCGATCTGGCAGCCGGCGCGCCAGGCGCCGTCGCGGGGGGCGGCGTGTTGCCGCGCAGGATCGCCACGTGCAGGTCGCGGGTGGCCGGTGCCGGGTCGACGCCGAGTTCCTCGGCGAGCGCGGCGCGTACCCGCTCATACACGGCGAGCGCGCGGGCCGGCTCCCCCGCCGCGTCGTACGCCCGCATCAGCAGCCGGTACGCCGCCTCGTCGAGCGGGTCGGCGGTGACCGCCGATTCCGCCGCCGCCAGGGCGGCCGGCAGGTCACCGGTACGCAACGCGGCCTCCGCAGCCGCGTGCGTGGCCCGGCCCAGAAGGTCGGCATGCAGCGCGCGGGCCGGCTCCGCCCAGGCCGCGTCCGGCTCGTCCGACACGACACCGCCGCCGCCCAAGGTGTCGCCGCCCAGGACGCCGCCGCCCAAGACGCCGCCGCCCAAGACGCCGCCGCCCAAGACGCCGCCGCCCAAGACGCCGCCGCCCAAGACGCCGCCGCCCAAGATGTCGCCGCCCAGGGCGTCGCGGCCGCCCACCATGCCGCCTACCATGCCGCCTACCATGTCGCCGCCGCCCAGGAGTTGGCGCGCGCGACCGGCCGCCACCAGCGCCAGCGACGGCTCGCCGGCCGCCAACCGGGCCTCCGCCTCGGCCACCAGCGCGGCCGCGTCCCGCAGGTCGGTCGCCACCGCGTCACCCAGCCGGTAGCCGGGGCGCCCGCCGACCACGGCGTCCTGGCCGAGCACCGTGCGCAGCCGGCTGACCAGCGTCGCCACGTTCTCCACCGGGTGCCGGGGCGGGTCGTCCCGCCACAGCGCCTCGACGATCCGGTCCATCCCGACCAGCCGCACCCGCTCGACGGCGAGCAACGCGAGGAGGGTACGGGCCTTGCGGCTGCCGACGTCCTTCGCCGGGACCGGCCGGCCGTCGCGGTACACCGTGCACGGACCGACCAGCCGGAGCCGCAGTTCCGGCTGGTCGGACCTGTCCTGGTTCACGCAACCACGGTAAACGCGGCCAAGGCCGGCCGGATCCTACGGTCGGGCTTCGTACACGATGTTGAATGGCGTCTCGGCCGCCCGGCGGAACCGGGTGAACCCGGCATCGGTGGCCAACCGGCGCACCGCCGCCTCGCCGGCCTGCGCGCCCAGCGAGTACCCACCGGGCTGGGACAGCGCGCTCGGCACGCACAGGAACGAGGAGAACGAGTAGTACACCCGGCCGACCGGGTTGAGGTTGTCGCTGACGCTGTCGCCGGCGTACGGCTCGACCAGCATCCACGTGCCGTCCGGCGCGAGCGACTGGCGGATGTGCCGGGCGGCACCCAGCGGGTCGCCCATGTCGTGCACGCAGTCGAACGTCGTGACCAGGTCGTACGGGCCGCCGGTGAACGTCTGCGCGGCGGCGACCTCGAAGCTGACCCGGTCGTCCACGCCAGCGTCGGCGACCCGCTTGCGGGCCTGCGCGATCGACTCCTCGTGGTAGTCGGACCCGACGAACGTGGAGCTCGGGTACGCCTTGGCCATCAGTACCGTCGACGCGCCGTGGCCGCAGCCGACATCGGCCACCCGGCCGGCGGCCCGCAACCTGGCCTCCACCCCGTCGAGCGCGGGCAGCCAGGCGGCGACGAGGTTGGCGGCGTACCCGGGACGGAAGAACCGCTCGCAGCCGACGAACACCTCGCTGTCGTGCTCGTGCCAGCCGACCCCGCGGCCGGTCCGGAACGCCTCGGTGATCTGCGGTTCGGCCCGCAGCGCGCCGAGCGCGAGCTGGAACGCGCCGGGGGCGTACACCGCGCCGTCCGGGTCGGCCAGCGCGAACGCCTGCTCCTCGGTCATCGAGTAGGTGCCGTCAGCGGGGTGGTACTCGACGTACCCGCCGGCCGCCTGCCCGCGCAGCCACTCCTCCACGTACCGCGGGCTCGTCCCGGTACGCTCGGCCAGCTCCTCGGGCTGGGCCGGCTTCTCGGCCAGCGCCTTGTACAGCCCGAGCCGGTCCCCCACGATCACGTTGCCGGCGGCGATGGTGGCCCCCAGGTCACCGATGAACCGGCCGAGAAACTCCATCAACTTCGCCTCGTCAACAGCCACTGCCGTGCTCCTTCACACTCGTTCGGACACGGCAGAGGCTCTCCCCCGGCGTTGCGCTCCGGTTGCACCGCGACTGCAACGCCCCGCTGCCCGCGTAACCTCCGTCGATCTAGGTCGAATGGTGGGCGATATGCCAGTTTCGGGCCACCATTCTTCCTAGATCGACGAGGCTAGGGAGCATCGACGAGGCTAGGGAGCATCGACGAGGCTGGGGTGGAGAGGCGATGAACCGACACGGGGTGCTCTACGACGCGGGCCGCGTGCTGGGCATGAACTGGCGACCCGCCTTCGACCGGCAGACCGTGCGCCGCGAACTTCAGATCATCCACGACGACCTGCACTGCAACGCGGTCAAGATCTGTGGTCGCGACGTCGACCGTCTCGCCGTCGCCGCCGAGGAGGCCCTGCGGCTGGGCCTTGAGGTGTGGTTCTCGCCGGAACTGTGGGACCGGCCGCCCGCGGCGACGGTGGCGCACCTCGCCACCGCCGCCCGCGAGGCCGAGCGGCTGCGCCAGCGGTGGCCCGATCGCGTGGTGCTCAGCGTGGCCACCGAGGCGACCATGTTCGTCCGGGGCATCATCCGGGGTCGGACGTTCCTCCGCCGGCTGGCGAACCTGAGCGGAGAGATCAGGGCCGGCCGGCACATCGGGCCGCTGGAACAGTTCCTGACCGAGGCCGCCCGAGTCGCGCGGGGTGCCTTCGGCGGCCCGCTGACGTACGCGTCGCTGCCGTTCGAGCGGGTGAACTGGCGCCTGTTCGACTTCGTCGGCGTCGACCACTACCGCGACAGCCGGTCCGAGCCACGGTACCGCGACACGCTGGAACGCCTGTCCGCCCACGGCAAGCCGGTCGTCGTCACCGAGTTCGGCATGCGCACGTACCAAGGCGCCGACAGCGACGGCAAGGTCGGCACCGGAATCACCAACTGGGCCACCGTGGGTCTGCACCGGCTCCCGGTGGTCGGCCGGTTCGTGCGGCCCAGGCTGGCCGGCGCGTACGTCCGTGACGAACTGCTCCAGGCACGCAGGATCGTCGAGGACCTGGCGATCCTCGACGCCGCCGGGGTGGACGGCGCGTTCGTCTGCACGTTCGCCGAGCAGCTGTCCACGTACAGCCCGGATCCGCGCCACGACCTCGACATGGGCGCGCTCAGCCTGGTCAAGACGTTCACCCGCGGCCACGGCACGACCTACCCCGACCTGCCCTGGGAACCGAAGGAGTCATTCCACGCGGTCGCCCGCTACTACGCCGACTCGTCGTGAATGTAGACGCCGCCCCGGAACAATGACACCACCGCGCCGACCCCGGCCAGCACGGCCGCCAGGGTGAACACCACCAGCAGTCCACTGTGGAACGGACCGGTCAGCAGCCCGGGCAGGTATGTCCGGCTGGTCAGCGTCGCGACGGTATGCGGCGGCAGTTGGTGCAGCACGCCGGCGGCGGCGAGCAGCGACGCGATCGGGTTGCTGCCGAGGAACGCGGCGAACATGAGCCCGACCGGCGGCACCGAGGCGACGGCGGCAGCAGCAGACGGTGGCACCCCGACGGCGGCGAGTCCGCTGTGCAACGAGCCGGGCAGCGAGTGGGACAGATGGCCGGCAGCGAGATGATCAGGATCTACGCGTTGACCGTGGCCATCAGCATGCCGAGCGTGGTGTTCGACAGCACCGACCACTTGGACGGCAGCCGGCCGGCGCGGACCGCCGGAGGAGCCGGCGCGGTCGTAGCCACAGGCCCCCAAGTCATAGGCCCCCAAGTCATAGGCCCCCAAGTCACAGGTCCCCAAGGATATTTGACTCAAGCTAATTATATGCCCCAACGGGCAGACATTGACCGGATTTCCCCCCGACGCGGGGCCGCGCGGCGTCTCATCGACCGAGGGGGTGGCCCGGTGGGTGTGGCCGAGACGCGAGCGTCGTTCGAGGACTACGTGCGTGCCCGAACGCCCGCTTTATTACGGATTGCCTACCTGGTCGCCGGCAACGCCCACGATGCGGAGGATCTCGTGCAGTCCGCGCTGGAGAAGGCCGCCACGCGGTGGAAGCATCTCGACGACCCCGAGGCCTACCTGCGCCGCGTGATCTACACCCAGTCCGTCTCGCGCTGGCGCCGGCTGCGCGCCCGACCGCCCGAGACGCTCACCGCCACCCCGCCCGATCGCGGGACCGAGACCGATCATGAAACCAGGCTGGTGCTCGCCGCCGCGATCGGCCGGCTCACCCCGAAGCAGCGCGCGGTGCTGGTGCTGCGCTTCTACGAGGACCGCACCGAGACCGAGGCGGCCATCCTGCTGGGGGTCAGCGCCGGGACGATCAAGAGCCAGACCCGGCACGCCCTGCGCCGCCTGCGCGAACTCGCCCCCGAACTGGCCGACCTGGCGGGGGTGACGCGGTGACCGGCCTCCCCGAACTGCTGCGCGGCCTCGCCGACGAGGCGCCCGCGATGACGGTACCGTCCGGTCTTTTCGACAAGGCCCGGCGCCGGCGGCGGGCGCGGTGGGCGATGGCCGCGACCGCCGTCGTGGTCCTGCTGCTTTCCGGGTACGGGGTGAGCCTCGCCGGCCTGGGAGCCGATCGGGACAGCGCCCGGGTCGCGGCCGGTTCGTCGGGGCTGCCCGCCACCCTCTTCGACCCACCACAGTGGACACAACCGTTCGCCGGCTCGCCCAACGGCCCGGCGTCGGTGGTGTTCTGGGGGCCGGCCGTGCCGGACCAGGCGTTCGGTGGGGGCGGATCGGTCCCGACCGCGGTCGTCGGCCTCGCCCACGACAGCTACCGCGTCGTGTACCCGGCACAGCCGTCCCTGGAGTTGTCACCGGACGGGACGACACTGCTGGTGGCGCGCGAGGCCGGGACGACGTACCGGACCGACGCCGTGGACCTCGCCACCGGGCGGACCCGCTCTGTCGCGGCCGGCCGGATGCCGATCGGCTGGTCCACCGACGGCCGGTACGCGCTGGTCGGCATCACCGACCGGTGGAGCCACCCCGGTCTCGCCTCGGTCAACGACCTCACCCTCGACGTCCTGGCCTGGCCGTCCGCGCAGGTCGTGTGGTCGGTGCGGATCGGCCGGCCGGACGCGATCGAGGGCGAGTCGACCTACCTCGTCGCGCTGTCCCCGGACGCGTCGATGCTCGCCACGTCCACCAGCCACGAGCTGCGGGTGTTCCGGCGGGACGGCGCCCAGGGCACCCTGGTCTGGCGCCGGCCGCTCGACGGCTTCGACGTGCTCGCCGGTCCGGCTGCCTGGCGGCCGGACGGTCGCCTCGCGGTGCTGCGGCGGACCACCTGCGCCGGCTGCCGGCCGCAGACGGGCTGGTCGGATCCGAGCGACTGGCGGTTGACCTATGTCGACCCGGTGACCGGCGACCCGCTGCCCGACCCCGCCTACCCGCGCGTGACACGGGCGTTCAGCTTTTCGGTGGTCGCCTGGCGGGGTGACACGGCGTACGCGGTGACCCGGGCGAGCCCGGCCGGCGATCCGGAGAAGATCCAGGCGAGCCTGGTCCGCCTGGCACCCGACGCCGCCGGGCCGCAACGGGTACTCGCCGTGCCGGACGGGATCAGCGACCTGAACGTGGCGACCGACTATCTCGACGCGACCCGACCGGCCGGCTCACCCGAGTTCGGCGTCAGCCTGAAGCAGGTTGCCGGCATGATCATCCCGTACACGCAGCTGGTCGTCCTCGTCCTCCTCATCGGATTCGTGGTGTGGTGGGTGCGGCGCAACCGGACCCGGGTCAGGCCCGTGCCGCCGGCTCCCTGACCGCGGAGACGGCGGTTGAGTCGGTCGACCCGCGCACCACCAGCTCCGGCTTGAACACCACGTGCCGGTGCTCGTGGTGCGGGTCGACCGCCCTGCTCACCGACGCGGCACGGCTGCCGGCGCTGGCTGCCGTCGTCGACGCGGACCACCCGGACTTCCTGCCGCCCGGTGACATGCCGGCCCGGATCGCCGCCGCGTGCCGGCGACTCGGCCAGGCGGCGCCGGACTCTCCCGCCGCGACAGTACGGTGCATTGTGGACAGTCTGGCGCTGGCCCACCGCGCCGCCATCGACGACGCGCGCCGGCTGTCCGGCCGGGATGTCGACGTCGTCCACGTCGTCGGCGGCGGGGCGCGCAACGAGTTGCGGTGCCAGCTCACCGCCGACGCGTGCGGCATACCGGTGGAGGCCGGGCCGGTCGAGACGACCGCGCTGGGCAACGTCCTCGTGCAGGCCCGCGCGCTGGGTGTGGTGGGTGATGATCTCGCGGGGATGCGGTCGCTCCTTCGGGGTACCCACGAGGTGCGGCGGTACGAGCCGAGCGGCGACCAGCGGCGCTGGGCCGAGGCGGCGGTCCGCGCCTCAGGGCACTAGGTCTCAGGGCACTAGGTCTCAGGGCACTAGGTCTCAGGGCACTAGGTCTCAGGGCACTAGGTCTCAGGGCACTAGGCCGCGAACGTCCCAGACCCATGCGCCGCCGATCCTGGTACCCGGGCCGAGCAGCAGGTCGACCGTGCGGCGCAGCGGATCCTCCCGGTACCCGGGCGGCAGCACGACCACGGCGGCCCGCCAGTACCGCAGGTCCTCGACCGCGGCCCGCCGGTCCGCCTCGGTGACGGCGGGTACCGTGCCGGTGCCCCGGACCCCCAGGAGCAGCCGGGTCAGCGAGCGCGGCGCCGGGCCGTACGAGGCCCGCTGGTCGCCGCCGCCCGCCGGGCCCAGGAAGTACCCGTTGGCCAGCCGGAACCCGAGGTTGGTCACGGCGGCCAGGCGCATCCCGTTCGGCGTGTCCTTCGTGGTGGGCGGCACGGTCACCATCGTGTGTGCCCCGTCGACGTACCGCTGCCACGCGCCGCCGGTGATGAACGCCGGCACCGGCGCTGGCCGGAACACCGGCAGCGGGATCGGCACGATCGGCAGCAGCGCGACGGCGACGACCGCCGCGCGGGCCGGCCATCCGCGGCTGGCCAGGTCGTCCCAGGCGCGGGCGAACAGGATGCCGACGATGACCAGGACGGCCAGCGTCAGCCGGCCGGCGACCAGGGAGTCGACCAGCGGGAGCCGGGCCAGCAGCCGGTACGGTCCGCGCAGACCGACCGCCAGCATGGCGAGGACGAGCGCGGTCACTCCAGCGGCGCGGACCACCGGATCCCGCCAGCGGCGCACCGTGTACACCAGGACGACCGCCACCAGGCCCGGCCCGAAGCACGCGTTGTCCTCGACGGGTAGCCCACCGCTGGTGCTGAGCGTGGGGTGCCGCGCCAGCGAGAGGACCGGCAGCCGAAGGTAGCTGTCCAGCGGCGTTCCCGCGCCGGCCGCGTCCGGCATGATCCCGTGGTAGTGCCGCGGGCCGAAGAACTGTATCCACAGTGGATAGCCGACCAGCGCGAGCGCCGTGGCGACCGCGACAAGCAGAGTCGTGGCGGCCCGGGTGACGACGGCGATCCGGCGCAGATCGGGCCTCGCCGGGACGAGGACGAGCGCGAACCCGGCGACGGCCAGGCCGGTGATGAACAGGACCTCCTCGTTGACCAGCACCTGGTACGCGAGCAGCAGGCCGAGCGGCACCCCGTCACGCACCGACCGGTGTGGCCGGGCCAGCCGCAGAAGCCGGAGCACGACGAACGGGACGAGGAAGGTCGAGACCAGGTTCAGGTGGCCCTGGGCGTGCGCGATCATCCCCGGCCCGAAGCCGCACAGCGCCCCGCCGAGGAATGCACCGCCCCGCGAACTGCCCAGGTGCCGGGACAACACCAGGTACCAGGCGTACCCGGTGCCGCACAGGCCGATCGTGAGCAGGACCAGGAACGTCACGTGGGCGCCGGCCAGCAGCGTCAGCGGCGCCGCCGGGATGGACAGGCCGAGCACGGACGTGTTCGCCATCATGTTCACGCCGGCCGGCGGGTTGAGCCGGGTGGTGAAGAACGGGTTCTCCAGGTGCGTCACGACCCGGGCGCCGTGTGCTAGCACCCACTCGAAGAACGCCTGGTCGGCCGGGTTGCCGTGAACGAACGCGCCGGGTGTGAGCCACAGTCGCGCGGTCACCCACAGCGCTGCGGCGAGGTATCCCGTGCCGGCGAGGGCATCCGCTCGCCCGATTCGAACAAACACCTATTAAAGGTAAGTAAGCCGCATGTGGCGGAGGTCACTGTCCGGCGAGAACCACCCCTCCCGCCGGGCCCGTCTTCCTGGGTGTGAGGGATCCGAGGGAAATCCCAGCCTCGGCGGACGAGGCGGAGCTGGTCCGGCGGACCGCGCGCGGCGAACGGGCCGCGTTCGACGAGCTGTACCGCCGGACGTCGCCGTGGCTGGCGGTGCGCCTGCGCCGTCGCTGTGCCGACGACGAGCTGGTCGCCGAGGTCATGCAGGAGACGTACCTGGCGGTGTGGCGGGCGGCGGACGCGTTCGCCGGAGCCACAGTCGATGGCGGCAGGGTAGGGGGCAGCGCGGTCGGCTGGCTGTGGACCATCGCGGCGCGGCGCCTGATCGACGCGTTCCGGCGGCGCGCCCGGCAGGCCCAGATCCCGCCGGCGGCGGTGCCGGCGGAGACCGTGCCGGCCGCTGAGGACGAGGTACTCCACGCCACGCTCGGTGACGATGTGGGCGACGCGCTGCGCCGGCTAGCGCCGGAACTGCGGCAGGTGTTGCAGGCGATGGTGCTCGACGGGCTGACGGTACGGGAGACGTCGGTCCTGCTCGGGGTGCCGGAGGGAACGGTCAAGACCCGCGCTCGGCGGGCTCGGATCGCGCTGCGGGAGGCGCTGTCATGACGGTATCGAATCACCCGTCGCCCGGCCTGCTGGACCGGTACGCGGAGGGTGACACCGCGATCGCACCGGACGCGCTGTGGGCGCTGGAGGCGCACCTGGAGAACTGCGCGGCATGCCGTGGTCGCCTGTCGGGTGCGGTCGGCGCCGGACGTGGCCGTACTGGTGGACCGGGTGTTCGACGGGCTGGGCGCCGCGATCGCGGTCGGCCCGCGGCCGCCGGCCAGACGCCCGGTGGTCTGGCGTTGGCTGACCGGGCGGACCATCCGCTGGGTCGCGCCGACCCTGCTGCGGTACATCGCGATGACCGTCGTGATGGTGCTGGTCGCGGTCGGGTTCGACCTGGTGGCCCGGGCCGCCGGCCGGCAACCGTCGCTGGTCCTGCTGGTCGCCCCGGTGGCGCCGCTGCTGGGCGTCGCGGCAGTGTGGGCGCGCGGCGCCGACCCGGCCCACGAACTGGTCGCCGCCACCCCACGGGCCGGGCTGTACCTGGTGCTGCGCCGGACCCTGTCGGTGCTGATCGTGGTCATTCCGGTACTAGCGGTGGCCGGCTCGGTGGTCGGCGCCTCGCCGGTGCGCTGGCTGGTGCCGTGCCTCGCCTTCACGGTCAGCGCGCTCGCGCTGGGCGAGATGATCGGCGTACCCCGGGCGGCGGCCGCCCTGGCGCTGCTGTGGTCGGCGGCCGTGGTGGCGCCGAGCCTGGCCACGGCCCGGCTGCCGGTCGTGCTGGAACCGGTCAGCCTGCCTGGCTGGGCGGCACTGACCGGGGCGGTGGCGGTGGTCCTGGTACTCCGGCGCCGCTCGTACACCGGCTTGCCGGGCAACTGAAGATCGACAGGGAGATTCGGATGATACGCGCGATCAGTACCGCCGAAACGGCACCGACCCGGTACGGCTGGGCGGTCCAGGCCCGGCAGTTGCGGGTACGCGCCGGTCGGCGGATGGCCGTCGACGGGCTCGACCTGTCGCTGGGTACCGGGGTGCACGGCATGCTCGGGGCCAACGGCGCCGGCAAGACGACGCTGATGCGGGCGCTGGCGACGGTACTGCGCCCGGTCGGCGGCGAACTGTACCTGCTCGGCCAGTCGGTACGCGGGCGGCTCGACCTGCGCGCCCTGCGCCGGGCGATCGGGTACCTGCCGCAGGAGTTCGGCTTCTACCCGCGCTTCTCGGTGCGGGAGTTCGTCGAGTACATGGCCTGGCTGAAGGAGGTACCCGGTCGGGACGTGCCCGGGGCGGTGCAGCGCGCGGTCGAGCGGGTGGGGCTGGCCGACCGGGCCGACGACCGGATGAGGACGCTGTCCGGCGGCATGCTGCGCCGGGCCGGCATCGCCCAGGCCATCGTCAACGATCCGGAGGTGCTGCTGCTGGACGAGCCGACCGTCGGACTCGACCCGGAGCAGCGGGTCGCGTTCCGGGAGCTGCTGCGCGAGCTGGGCGGGGACAGTTGCGTACTGGTCTCCACCCACCTGGTCGAGGACGTCGTGGCCGCGTGCACCGACGTGGTGCTCGTCGACGCCGGCCGGCTGGTCTTCCAGGGCACCCCGGCCGATTTAGAAGGGTACGGCGGCGGCCCGGGTACCGGCGACAGCCCTGCCGAGCGCGGGTACTCGACGCTGCTGCGCCACCACCGCGAGCGGTTCGGGAGTACCCGATGACCGGCCGCATCCTGCGCATCGAGCTGCGCCGGTCGGCGGCGCTGTGGACCGCCCCGGTGGTGGCGCTGCTGGGCGCCGCGACCCTGTACGCCCTGCCGGCCCGGTGGGGCGGGCGCTGGACCCAGCTCGCGATGTGGCAGCGCCAGTACCTGTTCCTGCTGGTACCCCTGGTGCTCGGCGCGGGCGCCTGGCAGGCCCGCCGGGACCGCAAGGCGCGGATGGGCGAGCTGCTGGCCACGACGTCCCGGCCGGCGTGGCAGCGGGCGACCGTCGAGGCCGGCGCGATGGCGGTCGCCGCCGGCCTGGCGTACACGGGCATGTTCGCCGCCGGTGCCGGCCAGGTCGCGTTTACCGCCACGTACTTTTCCACGGCCTGGGTCCCGGTGGTCGCCGTCGGCGCGCTGGCGCTGGTCGCCGCGATGCTGCTCGGGCTCGCCGCGGGCCGGCTGCTGCCGGGCCGGCTCAGCCCGCCGCTGGTGGCCGTCGCCGGCCTGCTGGCGATCCTGCTGCCGGCCATCCTGACCGGCAACGGCGGCGCGTCGTTCGACCTGTTGCAGCCGATCGTGTCCACCGCGAACCAGAGCGACTTCGTCACGTTCACCGCCCGGCTGCACCTGCTCCAGGCGCTATGGTTCGCCGGGCTCGCCGCTACCGGTCTGCTGGCGTTCGCCGCGTCCCGACCGGTCGTGCGGCTGCTCGCGATCCTGCCGGCCGCGCTGGCGGTGGCGGTAGTGGCGCCGATGCTGCCGACCCGGCCGGAAGCCGCGCTGGTCGCCGACCGTGGCTCGTACACGCTGGTCTGCACCTCGCAGCAGCCCACGGTCTGCGTGACCAGGCTGCACGCGAACGCCCTCGCCGACCTGCGCGGGCCGGGCCGCCGGGCGCTGTCGATCCTGGCGGCGAAGCTGCCCGACGCCCCCACCCGCGTGGTCGAGGCGCACACCGAGTGGTTCCGCCCGGCCCGGGAGAAGCAGGCGCCGGACACCGTGCTGGTCGGTCTCCTGATCGGCCGCAGCGGCCGGGTCGACGATCCGGCCGACCTGCTCCAGCAGTCGCTGGACGGCGCGGGTACCCGGGAGTGTCCCACCGACTTCTCCGACATCGGGCGGCTCACCCGCGATCGCGCCGCGCGGCTGGCCGCGTCGGCCTGGTTGCAGGACCAGCCGCCCCGGTCCGGCGAGGAGCATGTGCTCGCCGAGGCGACCAAGGCGTACAGCACGCTGCGCAGCCTGCCCGCAGCCGAACAGCGCGACCGGGTGGCCGCCCTGCGCCGGGCCGCGCTCGCCTGCGACGGCCGCGACCTGCTCGACATCCTGATCGGCAAGGGCACGGCGTAGCGGCCCACGACCATCGACGTTGGGCTATCTATCGGGGTTCGCCGGCTCCGAACCTCCGGTAGATAGCCGGACGTCGAAAAGGCGCCCGGGTCATGAGCTGATGACGACCTTGTCGACGTCGACCGCCTTGCTGTGGGTGTCGTAGCCGAGGTCGATCTCGGCGGCCCGGCCGAACCGCTCCCTGAGGTGGACCTTGACCGACCGCTTGGCGACCCTGTCCCAGCCGCCGCTGTTGAGGCCGGTCAGCCGCTTGTCATTGACGCTCAGCGCGCGGGTGGCGCCGCTGACGTAGTACACGGTGACGGTGTAGTCCCCCTCCTCCGGGATCCAGAGGTAGAACGTGACGACGCCGTTGTCGTGGCCGCCCAGGCCGGTGACGCGGGCCCCGCCCGAACAGAACGAGCAGTCGACGGCGTGCACGCCGTTGCCGGGGATCCCGTCATCCTCCGCCTCGACGGTCTGGCTGAAGCCTGCCCTCGGTGTCACGTCGGCGTGCGCGATCGACACGCCACCCGCGACCACGAGGGCGGCGGCGGTCGCGGCCAGGGACGTCACGATGGTGCGCTTCCCCATGTACCGTCTCCCCTTCATGATTGGCAGAGTGTTTTACAAATCTTGGGGAGAGACTATATCGACGACGACAAGATCGGCACAACTTCCCGGAAGTTGTGGCCTCAGCAGGTACCGGAGGCCACTGTTACCGGGAAGTTGTGCCGATCATCCCGCTGAGCCGAGGTCGCTACGCGGTTGGTACCACGATGACGGTTCCGTGCAGCGTGTCCGGTACCAGCAGCCGGCCGGCCCGGTCGTCGAGGTAGAAGTCGGCGGTGCTGGACCGGCCGACGTCCTGGAGGAGCACCCGCGGGTTCTCCCCGTCGGCGTCCATCCGCCACACCACGCCATTGTCGAAGCTGGCGACGTAGATCGTGCCGTCGTCGCCCTGTTCGAGGCCGTCCGCGCCACGGAATCCGGTCGCCACGATCTGCTTGTGGTTGGTGCTGAGGTCGACGTCGACCACGTTGCCGTAGAAGAACTCCCCGCAGAGCAGGTGGCCGCGCTTGTTGGCCGGCGTCACCCCGTTCATGACGAGCACCTTGCGCGACGGGGTGACGGCCTCCTGCACCTGCCCGGTCACGGAGATCCGGTACACCCGGGACGTGTCCGGGATCGCCAGTGCCTGCGGGCTGTCCGTCGGCCAGAGAAAGCCGTTCGGGTCGCGCATGAGGGTGCGCGCGCCCATCTCCGAGACGTACACCGCCTTGCCGCCGGGTTCCGGCGCGGCGTCGTTGAAGAACGCGATCGGGTGCGGGAATGCCGAGGCGTCGGCCAGGATGCGCTTGGCGCCCGAACGCTCGATGATCCAGACCACCGTGGTGTCGGTGACGACGAGGTACCTGCCGGTGAAGGCCAGCCCGCGCGGGTTGTCCAGGCCGGTGACGAAGGTGCTCACCGCGCCGGTCCGCGGATCCAGGGTACGGATCTCGCCGTCGTTTCGGCCGACGTCGGGAGCGCCCTGAATGGATACGAAGAACCTGCCGTCCCAGCCCTTGGTGATGCTTTCCGGGCGGGGTCCGACGGGCAGTGTCACGGGCGCGGCGGGGGCACCCCGGATCGGTTCGGCCCGCGCCACCGCACCGCCGCCGACGCCGGAACCGACCAGCGTCAGGGTGGTGATTGTGGCCACGAGCAGGGTACGGGTTGAACGCGTCGTGGTATTCATGCCGGCAGGTTCCCACGCACCTGCGACCGCGACAGTGGCATCCTGATTCCCTTGCGCCGCTGGCGTTTCCGGCGACCATCCCGCTGACCTCGCCCGCGAGCCGGAGCCGCGACGCCGGCTGTGCCGAACGGCCGGCGGCCACTGCCCGAACCCTTGTCCGTTGGTGCCATGCGGTTTCTCGCCAGGCGGAGACGGGTGCGGGGACAGAACGGCGGGGACAGAACAGCGGGGGGACAGAACAGCGGGGGGACAGAACAGCGGGGGGACAGAACAGCGGGGGGACAGAACAGCTAGGACAGCGAGCCGAAGAACGCCACGATGTCGGCGGCCACCAGCTCGGGCTCCTCGACCGCCGCGAAGTGGCCGCCGCGCGGCATCGGGGTCCAGCGATCCACTGTGTACAGTCGCTCGGCCCACTCCCGCGGCGGGTCACCTTCGAACGCGTACTGGTGCGTGAACCCGGCGATCGCGGTCGGCACCGGTACCCGGTCGGTCGGGGTCAGATCGACGCCGTGCCACCGGTTGTCGGCGTAGTCGCGCATCGACGGCGTGATGGTCCCGGTGGCCCAGTAGATGGTCAGCAGCTCCAGCAGGTGGTCGCGGTCGATCCGCCGGTCGAGGTCACCGCCGCTGTCGGTCCAGGACCGCCACTTCTCCACGACCCAGGCGGCCAACCCGGCCGGGGAGTCGGTCAGCGCGTACCCGAGGGTCTGCGGCCGGGTCGACTGGACCGCCTTGTAGCCGCCCTCGACCTGCCACCACGCCTCGCTGTCGGCGAGGTACGCGGACTCGGCCGGCGAGATCGGCCGGGCACCCGGTCCGGTGTACGGGGCGAGTTCCAGGTTGGTCAGGTGGATCCCGATGACGGAGTCCGGCTGGTCCAGCGCGAGCAGCGTCGCCACACCGGCACCGAAGTCACCGCCGCCGGCCGCGTACCGCTGGTACCCGAGCCCGCGCATGATCCGGTGCCACAGGCCGGCGACGTACCGGTAGTTCACCCCGGTCCGCGGCGGCCGGGCGGAGAAGCCGTACCCCGGCAGGGACGGGATGACCAGGTCGAACGCCGGGCCGGTCAGGCCGTGCGCGGCCGGGTCGGTCAGCAGTGGCACCAGCGGGAGCAGTTCGGTGAACGCGCTGGGCCAGCCGTGGCTGAGCACGAGCGGTATCCCCGCCCCGCGCCGCGCCCGCTCGTACACGAAATGGATCGGCACGCCGTCGAGCCGGACCCGGAAGTGCGCGTACCCGTTGAGCACACGCTCCCGGGCCCGCCAGTCGAACCCGTCCGCCCAGTACCCGAGCAGCCCGCGCAGGTACCCGAGGTCGGTGCCCTGCTCCCACGGCGCGCCGGGAGCCTCGTCCGGCCAGCGGGTGTTCCGGATCCGGGCGCGGAGATCGGCAAGCACCTCGTCGGTCACGTGGATCTCGAAGGGTTCCACCGCTACAACTCTCCGGACAGCTCGGGAAACCACCATCGCGATCGCCATCTTGTCCGGCTCGGGCAGCCGGAAGAACGCGCGGCTGGCCGCGTCGAGCCGGGCGATCAGGTCCGCCGGCACGCCGTGCCCGGTCAGGTAGAAGAAACCGCTGTGCCGGCAGCCGGACTCGATCTCCCGGGCGACGTCGCCGACGTCAGGGCCTGGCCTACCGAGCAGGCTGGACACGTCGACGACCGGGAGCATGCCGGCCTACCTGTCGAGCATCCCGTACTCGACCGCCCAGCGCAGGCGGAGGATCTCCTCGCCGAAGAACTCCAGCCGGACGATGTCGGTGAACTTCTCCCGTACCTGCGTCGCGGGGCTGCGGTGCACCCCGCAGGCGATCCACACCGGAATCGCCGACGTCGCGTTGGCCCGGACGACGTGCCGGCCGCAGCGGTGGTCGGTGGGTGGATTCGTCGGTGGATTCGTCGGTGGATTCGTCGGTGGATTCGTCGGTGGGTTCATTGCTCCGCCATGGGTGTTCGGGGGGTAAACGGACACTCTTGCGTTTTCACTAGAAAGCACCGTAGCCGCCACAACCCCGTGCTCACACCCATGACCGAGTGACGAAATCCACGAAAAAGAAGGCCCCGCGTTGACGGCCATCCACCGGGGTCAGTAGAGTTTTGGCGAATTCGTTAGGGAGATTAACAAACTAAGACCGCGACACCATGGCCAAGATCGGCACAACTTTCCGGAAGTTGGTGCCTCAGGCCGGGTCGGAAGCCACGACTTCCCGGAAGTTGTGCCGATCTTGAAGGCGGGGATGTGTCGATGAACAGGCGACCGAGGACACGGCGCGGAATCGCACTGATCGCGGTCGGGATCATGGTCCTGGCCCTCGCACCTGCTACGACCGCCCGCGCTGACGACCCCGCGACAGCGAGTGTCGACCCCCCGCCGGCGACGACCCTCCGGTCCGGCTGGAAGATCCAGTCATCCGCGGTCGCCACCGACACCGGCGCGGTGATCTCCGATCCGGCCTACCAGACCGCCGGTTGGCTGCCGATCTCCCAGCCCGAGACGCTGATGGCCGCCCTGGTCGAGAACGGGCGGTACCCGAACATCTTCTTCTCCAACAACCTGGCCTCGGTGCCGACCGACCAGTTCGAGGTGAACTGGTGGTACCGCGCAGCAGGTGCGGCTGCACCCCCGCCCGGGCCAGCACCTCTTCCTGGCGATGAACGGCGTGCTGTCGCGGGCCAACCTGTGGATCAACGGCACGAAGATCGCCGACCAGGCGCAGCTCCAGGGCGCGTACTCCCGGTTCGAGTACGACATCACGCCGTACGTGCGGGACGGCGCCAACGCGATCGCGCTCGACGTGTTCCGCAACGACTCCAGCAACTCGACCGGCTACCTCACGCTGAACATGGTCGACTGGAACCCGCCCGCGCCGGACAACTGGACCGGCCTGCAGTTCGCTCCCGAGTTGCGCAGCGACGGCGCGGTGTCGGTGCTGGGCGCCCACGTCGTCCAGGCCAACGCGGCCGACCTGAGCAGCTCCGACCCTCACCGTCAAGGCCGACCTGCGCAACAACACCGGCACCCCGCAGACCGCGCAACTGTCCGGCACGATCACCGGCCCGCGCGGCTGCCGGATCACCGTCCACACCACGGTCACGATCCCCGCGAACGCCACGGTCGGCGCCAGCGCGCCGGCCGCGCGCCTCGATCACCCGGCGATCTGGTGGCCGTACCAGATGGGCGACCAGCCGATGTACCACCTGGACGTGACCGCGAAGGTCGGCCGTGAGGTCACCGACCGGTACGACGAGGACTTCGGCATCCGGACCGTCACGTCGTACCTGACGCCGGTGGTGCCCGGGCAGACCATCGCACCGGCCGGGTACCGCCAGTTCGTGATCAACGGCCGGCCGTTCGTCGTCCGGGGCGGCGGGTGGTCGCAGGACCTGTTCCTGCGGTACTCGCCGCAGAACATCCACGATCAGCTCTCGTACATCAAGAACATGGGCCTGAACGCGATCCGCTTCGAGGGCAACTTCCCGCCGGACGACATGTTCGCCCAGATGGACCGTGCCGGCATCCTCGCCATGCCGGGCTGGCAGTGCTGCAACAAGTGGGAGCAGCGCTCGTCGCCGGTGGACCGACGAGATCAAGGCCAGCGCCGCCAACCAGGCCGCGAACGTGGCCCGCTCGCTGCGCGACCATCCCAGCGTGTTCACGTTCTACCAGGGCAGCGACAACGAGCCCGACGCGGCGAAGGAGCAGATCTACCTGACCGCGTTCGCCGCGGCCGACTGGTCGACGCCGCAGATCGCGTCGGCCGAGTACAAGGCGTCGGCGCAGCTCGGCGAATCCGGCTCCAAGGAAGGCCCGTACAACTACGCGCCGCCCGGGTACTGGTGGTACACCGGGCCGGAGATGAACAACGTCGACGACGCGTTCACCAACGCCGGCGGCGCGTTCGCCTTCGACACCGAGACCAGCCCGGGTAACACGATCCCGACGCAGAACTCGCTGAACCGGTTCCTCACCCCGGCCGAGCAGGGCCAGGTCTGGGACACCGTCGTCCACCGGCGGCCTGGGCACCGGCCCGGACATCTACCACGCCAGCGAGTACGACGACTACACCGGTGTCGGGCGGCTCGGACAGTACAACACTCCACTGTGGAACCGGTACGGGCACTGGTCGGACATGGCCTCCTACCAGCGGGTGGCGCAGGCCGGCGGGTACGAGGTGACCCGGGCGGAGTTCGAGGCGTACATCGGCAACTCGAAGGACGCCGCCAACCCGAGCACCGGTCTCATCTACTGGCAGATGAACAAGGCGTGGCCGTCGTTGCAGTGGGAGCTGTACGGGTACGACCTCGACCAGGCCGGGGTGTACTTCGGCGCGAAGAAGGCCAACGAGCCGGTGCACATCCTGTACTCGTACGGCGACGGCTCGGTCCAGGTCGCGAACCTGAGCGGCGCCCGGCAGGACGGGCTGCGGGCGAAAGCGGAGTTCATCGACCTCGACGGCACGGTGAAGGCGACCAGCGAGGTGCCGGTCGCGGCGCTGGCCAGCCAGGACGTGCGTTCCGTGCTGACCCCGGCGGTGCCGGCGGGCATCTCGAGCACGTACTTCCTGCGCCTCACGCTGACCAAAGATCACCGGACGGTCAGCCGCAACGTGTACTGGCTGTCCACCAAGCCGGACAGCATCGACTGGGCGAACACCATCGACCAGGGCATACGGCGCCGCGTTCACCCCCGGCGGGTACGCCGACCTGACCGGCCTCCAGTCGCTGGCCCCCGCGTCGGTCAACGTCACCGCGAAGACCCACCGGTCCGGCGACAACGAGGTCACCGAGATCACCGTCATGAACGTCGGGCCCGGCAAGACGCCGGCGTTCCTGACCCGCGCGGACATCCACCGCGCCAGCGCCACCGGTGATAGCGCCACCGGTGATCAGGTGCTGCCCGTGCTGTGGAGTGACAACGACGTCACGCTGTGGCCGGGCGAGAGCCAGACGATCACGGCGACGTACCGGCACGCCGACCTGCGCGGGGCCGCCCCGGTGGTGACGGTGTCCGGCTGGAACACCGCACCGCAGGCCGTCCACCCTCACTGACATAGGGAGCCAACCCTCGCGTACCCCCTCGATCCGCCCGACACGGACACCCGAACTGATCACGACCGTGGTGCGTATGGGCGGACAGGTGGTAACACTCGATGGCCGAGGCGTAACCTCCTCGACCTGAGAGCAACGCGGAAGGGCACGTTTGACGGTGATCTCCGGGATGGCGCCGGGCGCTTTCCCCGACCTCGAAGTGATCTCGGAACTGGGGCGCGGCGCCGAGACCGTCGTCTACCGTGTCCGCCGCCAGGGTGCCGACTACGCGCTCAAGCTGTTGACCAGGGCCGATGGCTGGGCCAATGGTGACGCCGCGCGCGCGTTGACGGCGGTGCGCCGGGAGGCGGCGCTGCTGGGCTGCGTCGGCCACCCCCTGCTCCCCCGGATCTTCGAGGTCGGCCAGATCGCCGCCGGCCCGTACCTGGTCCTGGAGTACATCGACGGCTGCCCGCTGTCGGAGACCCTGCGCATCGGCCGGCTCGACGAGGAGCGGGCACTCCAGCTGGCGATCGACGTCGTCGGGCCGCTCGCCGCCGCCCACCGGGCCGGCCTGGTCCACCGCGACGTCAAGCCCGACAACATCATCGTCGGCGAGGACGGCACCGCCCGCCTGATCGACTTCGGCCTGGTCGCACGCGGTGGCGCGCAGGACGACCGGGTCGCCGGCACCCTGCTGTACAGCGCCCCGGAACAGACCGGCATGCTCAAGCGCCCGGTCGACGGCCGGTCCGACCTGTACGCCCTGGGGGTTCTGCTCTTCGAGAGCGTGACCGGGCAGACGCCCTACCGGTCCACCGACGCCGGCGAGCTGATCCGGCTGCACGCCACCGCCCCGATCCCGGATCCCCGGGCGCTGCGCCCCGAGCTGTCGCGGACGTTCGCGGCCGTCATCGAGACGCTGATGGCCAAGGACCCCGACGACCGGTACCAGAGTGGTGAGAGCCTGCTCGCCGACCTGGAACGGCTGCGCGGTGAGCCGAGGGCGGTGTTCGAGGTCGGCGCCCAGCTCCGCGAGTTCCACCCGGGCGGCCCGGACATCCTGATCGGCCGCGGCAAGGAGGTCGCCGACCTGGCCACCAGGTGGCTCGCCGCGCGCGACGGCAAAGGCGGCGCCGCCCTCGTCGAGGGCCCGGCCGGGGTCGGCAAGAGCCGCCTGGTCCGCGAGCTGACCACGGCGGCGGCGACCGACGGCGACCTGGTCCTCTACGGCAAGTGCGTCCCCGACGACCCGGTCCCCCTCGCCGCGCTGCGGGCCGCCGTCGAGCGGTACGTGCACGGGGTCGACGACCTGCCCCAGGGCGAGCGGGAGCTGGCGGTGCTCCGGCTGCGCCGCGCGGTCGGTCGCGGCGGCCCGCTGCTGCGCACCCTGTCGCCGATGCTCGCCGCCCTGGTCCAGGCCCCCGACATCGGTGAGCAGGACCGGCACGAGCAGTTCATCAACGCGGTGGCGGCGTTCCTGGTCGACCTGGCGGTGGAGTGGGACGGCGCGATCCTGCACATCGACGACGTGCAGTGGCTCGACGGGCCGACCCGGCGGGTGCTCCAGCAGGTTGCCGCCCAGCTACCCAACGCCCCACTGCTGGTCGTGGCCACCGGCCGGGACGACGCCGACAACCTGCCCGCGCTGGCCCGGTTCGAGGCGGACCTCGGCCCGGCCCTCGATACCCGGGTGCCGCTCGGACCGCTCGGTCAGGACGCGGTCGCCGAGCTGGTCTCGCTGCACCTGGGTGGCGTGGAGGCGTCCAGCGAGATGACCCGCGAGCTGGTCGCGCGGGTCGGCGGCAACCCGTTCACGGTAGTCGAGTACATCCGCGCGGTCATCGACGCCGGCCTGATCACGCCGACCTGGCTCGGCTGGCGGCTCGACGTGGCGGGGCTCGACCGGCTCGAACTGTCCGACGACGCGCTCGACCTGGTGCTCCAGCGCATCGACGGGCTCGGCGCGGAGAGCCGCCGGCTGCTCGCGGCCGGCGCGGCGACCGGCCGGCGGTTCCGGGCCGACGTGGTCGCCGCGGTCTGCGAGGTCAACGCCAAGCAGAGCCGCAACGCGCTCGCCGAGGCGGAGGCCCGCCGCCTGGTCACGGTCTCCAGCGGCGGCGGGTACACGTTCCTGCACGACCGGATCCGGGAGGCGCTGCTCGCCGATCTGGACCCGGCCGCGCTGCGCCGGCTGCACCAGCGCATCGCCGAGGTACTGGAGATGATCGCCCCGGCCGACCCGCGGTACACGTACGCCACCGCCCAGCACTACGCGCTCGGCGAAACCGACCGTACCCCCGACCGGGTGTACCGCAGCGGGCTCGCCGCCGGCCGGATGGCGCTGTCCGACCACGCGCCGGCCGAAGCGCTGGCGTTCCTGGAGGTGGCCGCCCGGGCGGCGCGCGACGCCGGTATCACGCCGGAGCCCGAGTTCCACTTCGCGATCGGGGTCAGCTGCTTCCGCACCGGCCGGTTCGCCGAGGCCCTCCAGCACCTGGACCGGGCGCTGCACAGCGAGCCGGACCGGTTGCGGCGCGCCGGGGTACTCGCGCAGATGGCGACGGTACACCTCAGCTCGTGGGATCCCGGCCGGGCGTTCGACGTCGTCCGCCGGGGCCTGGCCGAGCTGGGCCGGCCGCTGCCGCAGGGCCGGTTCGCGCTGCTGATGACCACGCTCGCCAGTTTCCTGACCGGGCTCGCGATCGGGGTGACCCGGATCGGGTACGGGCGGGCGCGTGGCCAGGTCCGGCAGCGCCAGCGGCTGGAGGCGCTGCTGTACGAGGTGGGCGCCTACGCCTCGACGATGGGCATGCATTTCCGGATGCGCGGAATCATGTCGTTCCGGTCGCTGTACGTGATCAACCGGCTCGGCCCCGGCACCGAGTACACCCGCGCCATGGCCGGCTTCGGGCTGGCCGCCGACATCACCAAGCTGCACAGGCTGGCGGCGCGGACGTTCGACCGGGCGGCGGCGGTCGCGGCCGAGATCGGCGATCCGGTGGTGGTGGCCCACGTCGAGTGGGAGCGCGGCGCCGGCGCGTTCATCACCGCCGCGGACGGCGGGGAAGGCTGGATGCGCTCGCTCACCGAGCACGAGCGCTGGCTCGAGCTGGGCGACTACCTCACCGCGCTGTCCGGCACCTGCGTACACCTGGTCCTGGTCGGCCGGACCCGGGAGGCGCAGGCCTGGTACGACCGGGGCAAGGCGCGGCTGGCGGGCGGCGCCAAGGCGGAAGGCGCCGCGCTCAGCGCGGTGGCCGTCATCCTCGCCGCACAGTGCGGGCTGCCGGACGAGGCGGCGGCCGCCATCGAGGCGATGCGCGAAGTCACCAACACGGACAACCGCACCCAGCTGATCAACCTGCTCGGCGCCCGGGCGCTGGCCCTGGTGGAACGCGGCGAGCTGGGTGAGCCGTTCGAGCGGCTGATCGCCGAGTTCGGGGAGCTCGGGCTCGGCCCTACCGACGTGCTGCCCGCGCAGCGGGTGTTCTTCGTCTTCGAGGCGTTCGGCCGGCTCACCCAGTGCCACCAGGCCACCCGGGAGCAGCGTGCCGCCCTGCGCCAGACCGCCGAGCGCGCGGTCGCGCAGCTCGGCCGGTGCGCGACCAACTACCCGCTGCGCGCGTACTACCGGGTGGCCCGCGCCGATCTGGAGGTGCTTGCCGGGCGGCCGGAGGCGGCGCTCCAGGACCTGGTCCGCGCCGAGCTGGAGATCCTCCGGCTGGACGCGCCGCTGATCGCGTACGAGGCGGCCCGGGTCCGCGCCCGTGCCCTGCGCGCCCTGGCCAACCCGGGGCAGGCGGCGCAGCAGGCCCGGTACGCGCTGATGCTCGCCGTCGAGCACCAGTGGCCGCACCGGGCCGGCTGGATCCGCGACGAGTTCGGGATCGGCGAGACCGCCTCGGTGCAGACCACGGCCGGGCACGCCACGACGACCGGCCGGAGCGCAGGCCGGAGCGCAGGCTGGAGCGCAGGCCGGAGCGTTGGCGCGGTCAGCGAGACCGGCGCCAGCGGGGAGAGCGCCGACCGGACCACGGGCTCCGGCTCGGGCGGCCAGCCGGTGACCGCCGGCAGTGGGGTTCGCAGTGGGGCTCGCAGTGGGGTTCGCAGTGGGGCTCGCAGTGGGGCTCGCAGTGGTGAGCGGCCCGCCCACCCCGCAGCGGCGCACCACGGTGACGGGGATGCGCTCAACCGCCGCCGGCTGGCCGCCCTTCAGCAGGTCAGCCTCGCCGCGGCCACCGTGCTCGACCCGCGCGAGCTGGCCCGCGTCGCGCTGGACGAGACGCTGCGCATCCTCGGCGCCGAGCGGGCGTACCTGTTCCTGATCGACGACGACCTGGGGCAGCTCGTGCCGAACCTCGGGCGCGACGGCGAGGGCAACGACATCGAGGAGCTGACCGCGTACAGCTCGACGCTGGTCGACCGGGTCCGCTACACCTGCGAGCCGCTGGTCGTGACCGGCAGCGAGGAGGGCGTGGCGCTCGGCTCCCGCAGCGCGCAGACGCACGGCCTGCGCAGCATCATGATCGCGCCGCTGCTGTTCGACAACCGGCTGCGTGGCGTCGTGTACCTGGACAGCCGGGTGGCCAAGGGCATGTTCAACACCGACGACGTGGACATCCTGACCGCGATCACCAACCACGTCGCGGTGTCCCTGGAGACCGCCCGGGCCGCCCAGCTCGCGGTGGCGGTACAGGCGGCGAGCCGGCAACGGGACGTCGCCGAGACGCTGCGCGCGGCCATGGCCGAGCAGAGCGCCACCCTCGACCCGGACGAGGTGATGGACCGGCTGCTGCACGCGCTGACCCGGACCCTGAGCGGTGACGCGGCGCTGCTGCTGTCCCGCGACGGCGACCGGTACGTGGTGACGGCTTCGCACGGCGGCGCGCCGGCCGGCACGGTGCTGGAGACGGTACCGGCTGACCTGGCCGACATCGTCGGCGCCCGGGTCGGCGCGGCTCGACCGTCCGACATCGCCCCGTCCGGCATCGACCCGGCCGATATCGACTCGTCCGGCATCGCCCCGTCCGGCATCGACCCGTCCGGCATCGCCCCGTCCGGCATCGACCCGTCCGGCATCGACCCGGCCGATATCGACCCGGCCGATATCGACCCGTCCGGCATTGACCCGGCCGGGTCGCCCGGGCGACCGCTCGACGGGCTGCTCGGCACGCCGGGAAGCTGGCTCGCGATCCCGGTCGCCGAGCGGGGCGAGCCACTGGGCATCCTGCTCGTCGGGTCCCGCCGCGACGACGCGATGCAGGAGGCACAGGTCGAGGTCGCGGCCGCGCTCGCCGAGCAGGGCATGACCGCGTACGAGAACGCCCGACTGTTCAGCCAGGTCCGCCAGCTCGCCACCATCGACGGGCTGACCGGCCTGTACAACCGCAACCACTTCTTCGGCGAGGCGACCAAGCAGTTCCGGGTCGCGCAGCGGTACGGGCGCCCGTTCGCCGCGATCATGGTGGACATCGACCACTTCAAGCGGATCAACGACACGCACGGGCACCCGGTCGGCGACGAGGTGATCCGGGTCGTCGCGGACCGCCTGCGCCAGGCCGCACGGGACAGCGACGTGCTCGGCCGGTACGGCGGCGAGGAGTTCGCGCTGGTCACGCCCGAGACCGGCGGGTCGGCGACGAAGCTGGCCGAGCGGTTGCGCGAGATCGTGAGCGCCGAACCGGTACCCACGAAGGTCGGGCCGCTGCCCGTGACCATCAGCGTCGGCATGGCCTACCTGGACAGGCCCGGCGCGGTGTCGCAGGGCCTGCAACTGGGCCAGCTGCTCGCCCGTGCCGACGCGGCCCTCTACGAGGCCAAGCAGGCCGGCCGAAACCGAGTCGCGACCGCGTCCTGATCTCCCCCACCACTCTTCCCCCCACCGACCCTTCCCCGTCGATCTAGGACGAATGGTGCCCGCGTCGGGGCTTTTGTCCCACCATTCGTCCTAGATCGACGCGGGATTGGAGTCCGCGCCGAATTCGTAAACGCGTCATGGGGGCTTCGTCCCGCGTACCCCTCGATCGACTCGACTCATCTCCGGGTCGGCCGGCGAAGGACGCCGTCCGCCCTTGCGTGGAGGAGACGTGGCAAGTCGTCGAGAGGTACTGCGTATGAGCGCGCTGGCCGCGGGCGTTGCGGCACCGGCGGTACTGGCTGCCGCCCCGACCCAAGCCGCCCCGACCCAAGCCGCCCCGACCCAAGCCGACTCGGCCGACAGCCGGCACCGGCCCCGCCGGCCGCTGATCATCGGTCACCGCGGCGCCGCCGGGTACCGCCCCGAGCACACCCTGGCCTCGTACGAGTTGGCCGCCCGGCTGGGTGCCGACTTCATCGAGCCGGACCTGGTCACCACCAAGGACCACGTACTGGTCGCCCGGCACGAACCGGAGATCGGCGGTACCACCGACGTCGCCGCGCACCCGGAGTTCGCCGGCCGGAAGACGACGAAGCTGCTCGACGGGGTACCGACGACTGGCTGGTTCACCGAGGACTTCACCCTGGCCGAGCTGAAGACGCTGCGCGCGGTGGAACGGTTGCCCGCGGTACGCCAGCACAACACTCTCTACAATGGACTGTTCCAGGTGCCGACCTTCCAGGAGGTACTCGACCTGCGCGTGCGGCTCTCCCGCGAGCTGGAGCGCGAGATCGGCGTGTACCCGGAGACCAAGCACCCCACGTACTTCCGCGCTCACGGCCTGCCGCTCGAAGAGGTCCTGGTGGACGTGCTGCATCGCAACGGGCTCGACCGCGCCGACAGCCCGGTGTTCGTGCAGTCGTTCGAGGCGGGCAACCTGCGCACGCTGCACGACAGGTTCCGGCTCCGCGCGCCGAAGGTGTTCCTGACCAGCGCGACCGGCAACCCGTTCAACGACCCGCGCAGCTACGCCGACTACCTGACCCCGGCCGGCCTGCACGAGCTGTCGACCTTCGTCGACGGCATCGGCCCGGACAAGAACCAGATCATCCCGCGCAACCCGGACGGTACCCTCGGCGCCCCGTCTCCGCTGGTCGCGAACGCGCACCGGGCCGGCCTGGTGCTGCACCCGTACACGTTCCGGGCAGAGAACCAGTTCCTGCCGGTCGACTACAGAGTCGCTACCGACGTGTCCACCGACCCGAACGCGTACGGGCGGGCGATCGACGAGCAGCTCGCCTTCTTCCGCGCCGGAGTCGACGGCCTGTTCACCGACCAGGCGGACATCGGCGTACTGTCCCGCCAACTCCTCCTGGCCGAGCATGCCGCCGCCTAGCTCCCAAGAGCGGCACAACTTCCCCGAAGTAGTGGCCTCGGGCCGCCCCTGAGACCACTACTTCGGGGAAGTTGTGCCGCTCTTTGTATGGACCTTGTAAAACGATCTTTTCTCGGTGAATGGGAGGCGCGTCGATCTTGGCTGGCTTCATCCGGCTGCGGTAGGGTAACCAACTTGTCGGCAGTGACGCCGCAACCGGAGGTGAGGATGCTCGAGATCAGTCTGGAGCCGGTTCGCCGTGGTGAGGTCGCCGTGCTCGTGCGTGGCGCTCTCGACTGCGCCACCTCGGGCCAGTTCCGCGCGGCAATCACCGAACTGCTCAACAGCGGCGGCGTCGAGAATATCGGCGTTGACCTGCGCGGCGTGGACTTTCTCGACTCGACCGGCGTCGGCACGCTGGTCGTCGCCCAGCGCATCTGCGAGGGCGTCGGAGTGCGACTGCGACTGACCGCCGTGAGCGCCTTCGCGTCCCGCCTGTTGGGAATCGTAGGCATCAACGAGGTACTCGGCCTGCCAGCCGAGACCGGCGACGGCGACCTACTCCGCACCGGCTGACAGGGCCCCGCGCGCCCCACCGCCCCCCACTTCGCCGATCTTGGAGAAATGTGCACGGTTTGGAGATCAAACCGTGCACATTTCTCCAAGATCGGCGAGAACCCAGGTCACCCCCGGGTTGACCGCAACCCCGACACTTGATCCCGTGCGTCCCGGGGTTCTGATCACGCTGCTGGCGTTGCTGTCGGGCAGCGGTCTCGCGTTGGCCGGTTGCACCACCGACCAGGCCGGCAGGGCCGCCGGTCCGGCCTGCGCCGCCGACTCGGTGAAGGCCGATCCGATGACGGCTGACTCGGTGAAGGCAGACCCGACCAAGGCAGACCCGACCAAGGCCGACCCGGCCAAGGGCGCGAGCCCACCTGGCCAGGCCACCCCGTGGGGGGTGCTCCGGCCGGTGCCGACCACGACGGGCCAGGTGTCCGCGGCCGTCACCGGCGTCCACGACCCGGTGCGCGGCGGCACATCCAGCGCCGGGCCGTCCCAGGGTTGCCGGTGGATCGGCGTCGACCTGCGGCTGACCGCGGGCGCCGACCCGGCGAACGTCGACCTCGCCCACACCGCGAGCGTCGAATCCGCCGACGGCGCCGCGTACCGTCCCAGTGCGCTCGGCCCGACCGGCCGCAACGGGATCGGCGACGTCGACCTGGTCAGCGGCGACGAGCGGCGCGGCACGCTGATCTTCGAGGTGCCCGTGACCGCCCGGATGCGGTACCTCGCGATCGGCCCGTCACTGCGGGTCGACCTCACCGGAGCGCCCGCGCCGCTGCCGCCCTACGCGCCGGGAAACTGGCCCGGGCCGGGCACGCCGCAGACCGTCGACCGGCTCAGCGGCGAAAAGATCGAGATAACCCCCCTTCGTGTACATGAGAATGCGCCCCCGGATCGGGCCCTGCGCGACGGTTACCGGCTGTACGCGGTGCAGCTACGGATGCGCGTGACCGGATCGCAGCCGTGGCCACTGAACCCGGATCACATGGCGGCGGTCGTGGACGACACCGGTACCCAGTGGCTGACCGCGTTCGCCACCTCGCCCGAGACGCCGGGGTTCGACCCGCTGCAGGACCAGCCGGGCGCGGAGCAGACCGCGTGGGTCGCCTTCGAGATCCCGCGCACGGCCCGGCCGGTGGCGCTCATGCTCAGCTCGTACCCGGGACGGGTGTGGCCCTGGCGGTTGTGACCCTGGGTCAGCGCGCGCCGAGCAGGTGCTCCACGGCGAGCTGGGTCAGGTGGACGGCCCCGAGCCCCCGGGCCGCCGCCCCGTCCACGTCGAATTCCTCGTACGCGGACCGGTCGGCCAGCAGGTCGTCGTACGACTCGCCGGACGCCAGCGTCGGGGTCGCCAGCTCAGGCACCCGGCTCGCGGCGAGCGCCGCCTGCACCTCCGGGTCGGCCCGGAACGCCGCGGCGCGCTCCTTGAGCAGGAGGTACGTGCGCATGTTCGCGGCGGCGGACACCCACACGCCGGTCATGTCCTCGGTGCGCGCCGGCTTGTAGTCGAAATGCCGGGGACCGGCGTAGGCCGGCTGCCCGTCCGGGCCGTGCTCCAGCAGGTCGACCAGGAAGAACGCGTTGAGCAGGTCGCCGTGGCCGAACACCAGGTCCTGGTCGAACTTGATGCTGCGCTGGCCGTTGAGGTCGATGTGGAACAGCTTGCCGTGCCACAGCGCCTGGGAGACGCCGGCGACGAAGTTGAGCCCGGCCATCTGCTCGTGCCCGACCTCCGGGTTGAGCCCGACCATCTCGTGGTGCTCCAGGCTCGCGATGAACGCGAGCGCGTGCCCGACGGTCGGCAGCAGGATGTCGCCGCGCGGCTCGTTGGGCTTGGGCTCGATGGCGAAACGGATCCCGTAACCGCGGTCCACCACGTACCGGGCCAGCAGGTCGACGCCCTCCCGGTACCGTTCGAGAGCGGACCGGATGTCCTTGGCGGCGTCGGATTCGGCGCCTTCCCGGCCGCCCCAGAACACGTAGGTCGTCGCGCCGAGCTGCGCGGCCAGGTCGAGGTTGCGCATCGTCTTGCGCAGCGCGAACCGCCGGATGTCGCGATCGTTGCTGGTGAACGCGCCGTCCTTGAAGACCGGGTGGGTGAACAGGTTGGTGGTCATCATCGGCGTGGCCATGCCGGTGTCGGCGAGCGCCTTCTGGAACCGGGTGATCCGCTTGTCCCGCTCGGTGTCGTCGGAGCCGAACGGGATCAGGTCGTCGTCGTGGAAGGTCACGCCATAGGCCCCCAGCTCGGCGAGCCGGTGCACGGACTCGACCGGGTCCAGGGGCGGCCGGGTGGCGTCGCCGAACGGATCCCGGGCCGGCCACCCGACTGTCCAGAGGCCGAACGTGAAGTGGTCTGCCTTGGTTGGTTGAGAGGCCATGAATCCTCCCCGGGTCCGCTTTTGTTTACTCATTGAACTTATTGGTGCGGTACGGCTAACGTCAAGCCCCGTGGACGGACCGATCCGCCAGCGTGCGCTGTGGCAGCACAACCTCGCCCTGGTGCTGCGCCGGGTGGGCACCTCCCTGCCCACCTCCCGGGCCGAGATCGCCGGGGCGACCGGGCTGACCCGGGCGACCGTGTCCAGCCTGGTCGACGACCTGGTCCGCGCCGGCCTGGTCGGCGAGGTCGACCCGGCACCCCGCGCCGGTGCCGGCCGCCCGGCGACCGGGCTGGTCCTGTCCCCCGGCGGCCCGGCCGGGTTGGGCCTGGAGATCAATGTGGATTATCTGGCCGCCGCCGTGGTCGACCTGACCGGCGCGGTACGCCACCGGGTCGTTCACCGGGTCGACCAGCGCGACCGGCCGCCGCTCGACGTGCTGGCCGACGTGGCCACGATGGCGGCCGACACGGTAGGTGCCGCCGACGCCGCCGGGCTGACCGTGGCGGGCGCCCGGCTCGCCGTGCCGGGCCTCGTCGACGGAGCCGGCCTGGTCCGCGTCGCGCCCAACCTGGAGTGGCGCGACATCGAGGTGTACGGCCCGCTGGTCACCGCGCGGGCGTGGCCGCGCGGCAGTTCGGACGGCGGCCTCGCCCTGACCGTCGACAACGAGGCCAACCTGGCCGCGCTCGGCGAGCTGGCCGCGAGCACCCATCGGGCCAGCTTCCTGTACGTCTCCGGCGAGGTCGGCATCGGTGCCGGCCTGGTACTCGACGGTGCGCTGTTCCGTGGCGCGCACGGTTGGAGTGGCGAGTTCGGGCACGTCACGATCGCGCCGGACGGGCCGGCCTGTCATTGCGGCGCGCACGGCTGCCTGGAGCAGTACGCGGGGCAGGAGGCGATCCTGCGCGCGGCCGGGGTACCGGTCGAGCCCGGGCTCGCCGCCGACGTCGGGGTACGCCGGATCGTCGAGCTGGCGACCGCGGGCGACGCCGCCATGCTCGACGCGCTTCGTGCTGCCGGCGCGGCGCTCGGGGTCGCCGCCGCGGGCGCGGTCAACCTCCTCGACGTGGACACCGTGGTACTCGGCGGCACGTTCGCGGTACTGGCCGGGTGGCTGGCCGAGCCGGTACAGCGCGAGTTGGGCCGGCGGGTACTGACGGCGACGTGGTCGCCGGTGCGGGTACGCCCGTCGGCGCTGGGCCCCGAGGCGACCGTGGTCGGCGCCGCCGGCTCGGTGGTACGCGAGATCCTCGCCGCCCCGGCCGCCTGGGTGACCACCGCCCGCTTGGGCCGCGCCAGCGACCCCACAAGATCCCCGCAGATGTAACCCATTTGCTGCCTCCGGCGCGCGGGAATGCCGCAGATGGGTTACATCTGTGCGGATCTTGGGCGAGGGTCTTTCCCCGGCGATGACGCCAGGGTCTCCGAATTGTTACCGGCGACAACAAACTTGCGGCCATCAGACTCTTGCGCCGGGTGGCCCAACCGAAATACGTTGCCGGACACAACAAACCTGGTGACGGACCTCACCGGGGTTACGGCGAAGCACCCGACCGACGATCCGCGCGACTCGACTCCGCTCGCGACCCGTACCTGCCCACCCAGCCCGCCCTTGCCGGAGGGCGTGCGCCGAGAAAGCGCTCTCGCCAGCGCCACCCCCGAACCAGCGCCACCCCGAACCAGCGCCACCCCGAACCAGCGCCACCCCGAACCAGCGCCACCCCGAACCAGCGCCACCCCCGAACCAGCGCCACCCCGAACCAGCGCCACCCCGAACCAGCGCCACCCCGAACCAGCGCCACCCCCACAGTGCCGCCCGACGCGGCAGCTCTCCCGAAAGGACCTGTGCTCATGCGCAGAGGCATTCTTGCCGTCACCGCCGTGCTCCTGGCGGTCGGTGGCATGGCCGCTTGCGGCAACAAGTCGGACAACGGATCAAGCAGCTCGACGAAGAAGGCCAAGATCGGCGTCATCCTCCCGGACAGCAAGTCCTCGGCCCGGTGGGAGACCGCGGACCGCAAGTACCTGACGGACGCGTTCAAGGCGGCGGGTGTCGAGTACGACATCCAGAACGCCCAGGGCGACAAGAGCGCTTTCCAGACCATCGCCGACCAGATGATCACCAGTGGCGTCAACGTGCTGATGATCGTCAACCTGGACAGCGGTACCGGTAAGGCGGTCCTCGACAAGGCCAAGTCCCAGGGCGTCGCGACGATCGACTACGACCGGCTCACCCTCGGCGGCGGCGCGCAGTACTACGTCAGCTTCGACAACACCGAGGTCGGCAAGCTCCAGGGCGAGGGCCTCGTCAAGTGCCTGACCGAGAAGAACGCGCAGAAGCCGGTCGTCGCCGAGCTCAACGGCTCCCCGACCGACAACAACGCCACGCTGTTCAAGAACGGCTACGACTCGGTCCTCAAGCCGAAGTACGACTCGGGTGACTACGTGAAGGGCCCGGACCAGTCCGTACCCGACTGGGACAACACCCAGGCGGCCACCATCTTCGAGCAGATGCTGACCCAGAAGCCGGACATCAAGGGCGTACTGGCGGCCAACGACGGTCTCGGCAACGCCGTCATCTCGGTACTGAAGAAGCAGAAGCTCAACGGCCAGGTGCCGGTGACCGGCCAGGACGCCACCGTTCAGGGCCTCCAGAACATCCTGCTGGGCGACCAGTGCATGACCGTGTACAAGGCGATCAAGAAGGAGGCGGACGCCGCCTCCGACTTGGCCATCTCGCTGGCCAAGGGCCAGAAGAAGGCGGTCGACGGCAAGGTCCACGACCCGACGTCCAACGCCGACGTGCCGTCCGTGCTGCTGACCCCGGTCGCGATCACCAAGGACAACGTGAAGGACGTCATCGCCGACGGCTTCGTGACGGCCGCCGACCTGTGCACCGGTGACATCGCCGCCAAGTGCACCGAAGCCGGGATCAAGTAGGCCGGCATCAAGTAGCCCGACCATGATCGGCACAACTTGCCGGAAGTTGTTGCCTCAGACCCGTACTGAGGCGACAACTTTCCGGAAGTTGTGCCGATCTTGGGCGCTCCCAGAGAAAGGAACGCCGTGACCGCCACCCCCCTGCTGGAAGTGCGCGGGATCAACAAGAGCTTCGGTCCCGTGCAGGTACTCCGCGACGTCGACTTCGCCGCCTACCAAGGTGAGGTGACCGCGCTGGTCGGCGACAACGGTGCCGGCAAGTCCACACTGGTCAAATGCATCGGCGGGATCTACCCGATCGATGCAGGCGAGTACTACTTCGATGGCAAGCCGGTGACGATCCACAGCCCGCGGGACGCCGACCACCTCGGCGTCGAGATCGTCTACCAGGACCTGGCGCTCTGCGACAACCTCGACATCGTCCAGAACATGTTCCTCGGCCGGGAGCGCCGCAGCGGCCTCGTCCTCGACGAGGTGACCATGGAGCAACTGGCCACCCAGACCCTCGATAGCCTGTCGGTCCGCACCGTCAGGTCGGTCCGTCAACTGGTGGCCAGCCTCTCCGGCGGCCAGCGGCAGACCGTCGCGATCGCCAAGGCCGTGCTGTGGAACAGCAAGGTCGTCATCCTCGACGAGCCCACCGCCGCGCTCGGTGTCGCGCAGACGGCCAACGTGCTCGAACTGGTCCGCCGGCTCGCCGACACCGGCCACGCGGTCGTCCTGATCTCGCACAACATGAACGACGTGTTCGCGGTCTCCGACCGGATCGCGGCGCTCTATCTCGGCCGGATGGCCGCGCAGGTCAAGGCCACCGACCTCACCCACGCCCAGGTGGTCGAGCTGATCACGGCCGGTCGCAGCGGCGACCTGGGGCTGGCGCCGGCCGGGGCCGACAGCGCGAACGGAGTGACATCGTGACCATCATCACCTCCGCGGCGCAGCCGCCGGTCGACACCGAGGAGGCGGCGTCGCCGCTGGCCGCGTACGCCCGCAACTACGCCGCCCGGATCCGCGGCGGCGACATGGGCGCGCTGCCCGCGGTGCTCGGCCTGATCGTGCTGTGTACCGGGTTCGCGATCGCCCGCCCGGCATTCCTGTCCGCGGTCAACTTCGCCAACCTGCTGGCCCAGGGCGCCGCCGTGATCGCCATCGCGATGGGGCTGGTGTTCGTCCTGCTGCTCGGCGAGATCGACCTGTCCGCCGGGTACGCGAGCGGGGTGTGCGCCGCGGTCCTCGCGGTCCTGCTCACCGAGCACAACTGGCCGTGGTACCTGTCCATCGTGGCCGCGCTGGTCACCGGCGCGGTGATCGGCACCCTGATCGGGCTGCTGGTCGCGAAGATCGGTATCCCGTCCTTCGTGGTCACGCTCGCCGGCTTCCTGGCCTTCCAGGGCGTGGTGCTGCTGCTCATCAAGGGCGGCACCAACATCTCGGTCAGCGACGAGAAGATCAAGGCAATCAACGCGGACGGCAAGCTTCCGCCGGCACTCGGCTGGGTGCTGTTCGTCCTCGCGGTCGCCGTCTTCGCCGGGATCCAGCTCAACCGGCGGCGCAGCCGGGCCAAGCGGGGACTGGCGGTGGAGCCGCTGTCGATCATCGCCTTCCGGGTCGGTGTGCTCGCCGTGATCGGCGGCGTCGCGGTGTACGTGCTCAACCTCGAACGCAGCCGCAACCCGGCCGTGGTGTCGCTGCGCGGCGTACCCGATCGTGGTGCTGATCCTCGGGGTGCTCCTGGTGCTCTGGACGTTCGTGCTCAGCCGCACCGCGTACGGCCGGCACATCTACGCCGTCGGCGGCAACCGGGAAGCCGCCCGCCGGGCCGGCATCAGCGTGGACCGGATCCGCATCTCGGCGTTCGTGATCTGCTCGTCGATGGCAGCGGTCGGCGGCATCATCGCCGCTTCGCGGGCCAACTCGGTCGACCCGAACACCGGCGGCAGCAACGTCCTGCTGTACTCGGTCGGCGCCGCCGTCATCGGCGGCACCAGCCTGTTCGGCGGCAAGGGCCGGGTGCTCGACGCGGTGCTGGGCGGCGCGGTGATGGCCGTCATCGACAACGGCATGGGTCTGATGGGCTACAGCGCCGGCGTCAAGTTCGTCTTCACCGGCTTCGTACTGCTCGTCGCGGCCGGCGTCGACGCGCTGTCCCGTCGCCGGGCGGCGGCCAGCGGATTGCGCTGAGAGTTGATATACACCATCGGGCCAACAGACCGTTGAACTGAGAGCCGAGGATGCGCGCCGGACCGAGCCAGGAGGAGATCCGTCGGCTCAACCTCGGTGCGCTGTTGCGGTACGTGCACGTGCGGGGGCCGACGTCGCGGGCCGAGCTGACCGCGAACCTCGGCCTCAACCGGAGCACGATCGGCGCGCTCACCGCGGATCTGGTGGCCGCCGGGCTGGTCCGCGAGGAACTGCCGCGCGACCACGGGAGGGCCGGTCGACCGTCGCTGGTCGTCCGGCCCGAGCCCGAGGTGTACGTGTTCGCGTTCACCATCGACGCCGACCGGGTCACCGCGGCCCGGGTCGGCCTCGGTGGCGTGGTCCTCGATCATCGCGAGGTGGCCCGGCCGCGTGGCGAGCTACCGCCCGCCGAGGTCGTCGCGCCGCTGGCCGACTTCGTGCGGGACATGCAGCAGTCGATCGGGACGGGCGCCCGGTACATCGGCAGCGGCGCCGCCGTGTCGGCCATGGTGCGCCGCGAGGACGGGCTGGTCCGGCTCGCCCCGCATGTCGGCTGGGTGGACGAGCCGCTGGGCGAGACCCTGGCCAAGGTACTGGGTCCGGAGCGCGCGGTGGCCATCCGCAACGACGCCGAGCTACGCGCGCTGGCCGAGCACACCCGGGGCGTCGCCGTCGGCTGCGACAACGTTATCTACCTGCACGGTGACGCCGCGATCGGTGGCGGCATCATCGCCGGTGGCCGGCCGGTCACCGGGCACGGCGGGTACGGCGGCGAGGTCGGGCACATGGTCGTCAACCCGGGCGGCAAGCCGTGCGGCTGCGGCGCCCGGGGCTGCTGGGAGACCGAGATCGGCGAGTTCGCGCTGCTCCGTGCGGCCGGCCGGGACGGGTACGGGCGGGAGCTGGTCGCGGCCGTGGTGGACGCCGCGGCCCGGGGCGACATGGCCGCCCGCAAGGCGATCCTGGACGTCGGCGACTGGCTCGGGTTCGGCGTGGCGAACCTGGTCAACATCTTCAACCCGGAGATGGTCATCTTCGGCGGCGGCCTGCGCGAGGTGTACCTGGCCGCGGCGGCCCAGATCCGCAGCCGGCTCAACCGCAACAGCCTGGCGGCGTGCCGGGAGCACGTGCGGCTGCGTACCCCGCTTCTGGGCGACCGGGCGGCCCTGATCGGCGCGGCCGAGGTGGCCTTCGAGGCGCTGCTGGAAGACCCGCTGGAGGCGGCAACCTAACCTCGAGTCCTACGGCTGGTCGGCCGGGATGACCCAGTCGGGGTGCGCTGCGACGAAGGTACCGACGGTGTCGTCGCGTACCGACTGGAGCAGTTGCGTGCTCAGGTCGTTGAGGATCTCCACCGACTCGCCGCCGACCTGCTCCGAGTTGAAGTTCCCGCCGTTGGTCTTGACCGTCACAAGGTTCCCGACGCCCTTCAGCGTGAAGATCCAGTTGTCGATGGACACCCCGCCGCCGTCGAAGGTGAGCGCCTGACCGGCGGCCCGCAGTACCGAATCGAGCTTGATCGGATTGGTGAGCACGCCCGCGCTGGTCGCCTGCTGGAAGATCGCGCGGAGAAACTGCTGCTGGTGCCGTTGCCGGCCGTAGTCGCCGTCCGGGATCAGCTCGCGCTGGCGCACGTAGTCGAGCGCCTGCCAGGCCGCCATGTGCTGGCAGCCCGGCTGGTACACCTGCGGGGTCACGCCGCGGACCGGAATCAGCGCGCCGCCCGGGGTCTGCGTGAACGGTACCGTGGTCTTGCCCTTCGCGTCGGTTCCGATGTGGATCGACGTGGTCTTCTCGTCGACGCACAGGTTGACCCCGCCCATCGCGGCCACCAGCGACTGGAAGCCGCCGAAGTTGACGATGGCGCCACCGTTGAACGAGATGCCGGTGAGCTGTCTGATCGTGAGGGCGAGCAGCTCGAACCCGCCCGCGCGACCGCCATTGTTCCGGTACCCCAACTCGAACGCCGAATTGATCTTGTCGCGACCACCGGGGTAGCCGGTGCGCGGGTACGCGGGGATGTCGACCAGGCTGTCGCGCGGGATCGACACCAGGTACGCCTGGTCATGCGTTGCCGGCACGTGCACGATGATGATCGAGTCGGACCGGGCCCCGCCGTCCGGGTCGTCGGCCCGCTCGTCGATGCCGACGAGCAGCAGGTTGATCGGTCCGTCGATGGACACGTGCCCGGTGGCGCCCGGCTGGTGTCCATAGCTAGCCGCCGCGCCGCCGAGCAGGCTCTCCTGCTTGATGCTGCCGGTGTACCGGGCCAGCAGGAACCGGCCACCCACCAGCGCGGTGCCGCTGGCCAGCATCAGCACCGCGCCGAGCAGCACGACGAGCCGCGCCCACAGTGGATCGCGTCCCGATCTCCGCGGCATGGTCCCGACGCTACGACCCGAAGCTGACAGCTAGCTGGGTCGTAGCTGTGTGCACCGTGGGTGGGCCCTGCCAGCAGACACACAGCGTACCCAAAAGTCCGTTTAAGCCGGGCGGCCGACTCTGGAAAGCACCACGCAATTCTGGAGGTGCACGACATGACCAGTCTGGTCCACTCCCCCGCCACCGCGAGCATGCCGCTGTACGAGTGCCACACGGTCGCGCTGGGTCGCCCGGCATACGTGGCGTTGGTCGGGGCGAGCGGCCCCGACGTTCTCGACGACGCTCGTGCCCGGCTCGCTGAGCTGGACCGGATGTGGGGTACCGGCGGCGAGATCGAACGCATCAACGCGCGTCCGGGCGTGATGACCCCGGTGTCGTCGGACACCGTGCTGCTCGCCGTACTGGCGACCGAACCCGTCGCGCGCCGCCGCTATGTCCGGCCACGTGAACCGGGCCTGCGGGCGGACGTCCGCCACGACGCGGTCGGACGGCTGTCCGATGCGCCGGTCGACCTCGGTGACCTGGCCGCCGCGCTCGCCGTGGACCTGGTACTGAGCGACCTCGTGGACGCCTGCACCCGCCTGGGCGGCGCCTGTGTACGGGTCGGCCACAGCGCGCGGGCGGTCGGCGCGGCGCCGGGCGGCGGCGACTGGTTGGTGGACGTCGACGGCAACAGCCGACCCGTTCGGCAGGCCGCGATCGCGTACGCCCGGTCTGTGTCGTCGTCGGCAGCGTCGTCGTCGTCGGCAGCGTCGTCGGTGTCGGCAGCGTCGTCGTCGTCGGCAGCGTCGTCGTCGTCGGCAGCGTCGTCGGTGTCGGCAGCGTCGTCGGTGTCGGCAGCGTCGTCGGTGTCGGCAGCGTCGGTGCTCGTTGTGGCGGATCAGGCGTGGCGGGCGCACCTGCTGGGTACGGCCGCGCTCACCCTCCCGCCGGACCGGGCCTGCGCGCTCCTGCGTGACACCGCCTCGGCCGCCCTGCTCACCGGACCGGACGGCCGGGTTCGCGCCGTCGGCAGCTGGGATCCGCGGTTTCGTCGCCGCTCATAGCGTCCGCACAGGTCATCCCGACGTGGCATCCAGCTCCCGGGTCGACCCTGAAGCGCATGGTGACGGCATGGATTTCGCGGGTCCGCCGGCGACCGGTACCGGCCGTCAACGCCGGGTTGGGGATCCTGCTGGCGGTGTGCGCGTGGCTCGGGTACACCACGGTGTGGGGCAGCGCCGACGCGTCCGCTCAGACCGCCTCGGCCGGCCGGGTCGTGCCGGCATCGCAAGGCGCCGTGGTCGACACTGTCTCCGCCACCGGTACGGTCGACAGCGCGTCGACCGCGGGTGCCACGTTCGCCACGTCCGGGACAGTGACCGAGATCGACGTCGCAGTCGGCGACGCGGTCAGGAAAGGCCAGGTACTGGCCAAGGTCGACGGGGCCGCCGCGCGCGACCAACTGGCGGTCGCGAAGGCCGACCTCAACGCGGCGACCGCGAGCCTGACCGCCGCGGAGTCGACCGGAGCGTCGGACTCTGCTACCGCCGCCCAGGCGCAGGTAGCCAACGCGCAGAAGAGTGTCGACTCGGCACAGGCGGCGCTCGACGGCACCGTGCTCACATCCCCGATGGACGGCACCGTGACAGCCGTCAACGGTACGGTCGGCTCGCCGTCGAGCGGCGGCTCATCGTCTTCATCCGGCTCATCGTCTTCATCCGGCTCATCGTCGGCCGGCTCTGACTCCTCCGGCTCCGACTCCTCCGGCTCCGACTCCTCCGGCTCTGACTCCTCCGGTTTCGTCGAGATCGCTGACCTGACGAAGCTGGATGTCGACGCGTCCTTCGCCGAGGCCGACGCGACGAAGCTGAAGGCCGGCCAGGCGGCGACAATCGTCTGGACCGCGCTCACCGGAGCACAGGCGACCGGCACGGTGGGCGCCGTCGCGCCGGAGGCGACCACGCAGAACGACGTCAACATGTACGCCGTGACCGTGACCCTCGACTCGGTGCCCGACGGCGCCCGGATCGGCCAGACCACCACTGTCGCGGTAACGGTGGCCCAGGCCGAGAACGCGATCCGGGTACCGTCCGGCGCCCTGCACGGCACCGCCACCAACCACACGGTGGAAGTGGTGGACGCGGCGGGCAAGCGGCAGACCCGCAGCGTCCAGGTCGGCGTGCGGGGCAACCCGTGGGTACAGATCACCTCCGGCCTCCAGGTCGGCGAGCAGGTAGAGGTCACCGCCAATACCGGCGGCACCGGTAGCGACTGAGCGTCCGCGCTATTCGCGTCGGTGGTAGCTGTTCCGTCTCGGTCGTTGATCCTGATCTATGTATGCCGGCGGGATGAATTCCGGGAGTCCGTCTTTGGGGTTGATCGTCACGTGCCAGTCGGCGTGGTGGATCAGGCGGTGATGAAACCCGCACAGCAGCACCAGATTGGATAATTCGGTCGCACCGCCGTTGCTCCAATGCTGGACATGATGGCAATCGCACCAGCGGGGTGGCCGATCACAGCCGGGGAACGCGCATCCCTTGTCCCGCAACACAAGGGCCCGGCGCAGCGGGCCGGTGACCAGGCGGGCTTGCCGGCCCAGGTCGAGCACCTGACTCGCCCCGCCGAGCACGGCCGGGACGATCCCGGCGTCACACGCTAACCGCCGCACGGCGGCCGGCGACAACAACGAGCCGTCGTCGAACGTCCCGACACCCACCTGCCGGCGCAGGCTCTCGTAGTCGATGGTGACGATGACCTGGGGTCGGTCGCCGCCATTGTCCGGCAACTGACCGCAGGCGCCAGCGATCCGGCACACCTCGACGACCGCGTCCGCGCGCCGCTCTCCTGGTGAACGTAGGTCGGCGGTGTCGGTGCCGCCGCCGATGTCGCCGCCGCCGATGTCGCCGCCGCCGATGTCGCTGCCGCCGATGTCGCCGGTGTCGGGCGCTGCGTCACCTCCGGTGTCATGGCCGGTGTTGGGCGTGATGTCACCTCCGGCGGCGCGGCTGGTGTGGCGGCGTCTGGTCCGGGGAGCGCACAGCGGATCGGTGACGGCCCGCACGGTGGCGGCGTCTTCCTGGGTCAAATAACCGAAGACCCGCACCTGGGAGGTGCCGGGGACGTCGATGAACCACAGTCCTCGCTTGTGCCAGGCCCGCCGCTCGGCCCGCTCCACCTCGGCCAACGCCCGCTTGTCGGCCTCCTCCGGCGCCACCACCTCGAAGATCCGCTGCCCCAACCGGCCCAACTCGCGTGGCCCGAAGGAGGCAGCGTCAACGACGAGGTGTTCCTCCCCGGCTTTGCGGTGCTCGGCCGGCAGCTTCTCGACCGCGTCGGTGATCACCTTGGCCTGCTCGACATTCACCTCACCCGCGGCCAGCGCAGCCGCCACCGGCGACCCAGCGTCGGCGTCCACCGCCCGGGCCAGCTTCACCAGCCGGGACGCCGCGCCGCCCGAGATCCGGTGGCGATCCCGCAGCAAAGACGCCGTGCCGGTGGCACCCATCGCTGCCGCGACCTGCAGCGTGTCGACCTGACGCACCAGGGCAAGCTGCACCGCGGCGATCTGCTGGGCCAGCTCGTGCACCTTGTCCACACAGGACATCAGCTCGTCGAGGGACAGCCCGAAGACCGCCTGCGCCCGGCACTCATCGAGCGCCTTACCCGCCGCGGCCAGTGCTTCCCTCATGCGGACAACCTACGACGCGGGTACGACAGTTTTCCGAACACGCGTGCTATCACGTGCGGGTATCTGGGAGAGAAGAGGAGAACCCTGCCGCTTGCTGCTCCCAAAGGGAGAGGTGCGTCGTGACGGACTCCGATCCGCCACGGGCTGCCTCGCCGGAGCTGTACGACCGGCTGCGCGAACGCGACGCGCTCCGCGACAGGCGCGGCGGTCGCCCCGGTGGTTCACGGCGCGGCGGGTATCGACAAAGACCGCGCCGCTGGACCACGTGGCCCGTGCGCAACCGAGGAGCATTAGGACGAGGCGCGAGGCGCTACCGTAGGCCGCGTGTCGACCATGACGGCCGGTCTGCTGCTCGCCGCCGGTGGCGGACGCCGGTACGGGATGCCCAAGGCGCTTGTCGAGCAGGGCGGGAGGCTCTTTGTCGAGCTCGCCCTGGACACCCTGCGTGACGCCGGTTGCGACCCGATCGTGGTCGTTCTCGGCGCCGCCGACGAGACGGTGCGCGAGCGCGCAGACCTGACCGGCGCGATCGTGGTGACCAACCCGGACTGGGCCCAGGGCATGGGTACCTCGCTTCGGGTCGGCCTCACCGCGATGATGGACACCACCGCGCAGGCCGCCACCGTTCTGCTGGTCGACACGCCGGGGATCACCGCCGGGGCGATCCGCCGCGTCAACGGCCACGCGGAGCACGACGCACTGGTGGTCGCCACATATCACGGCGAACGCGGCCATCCGGTGCTCATCGGGCGCGATCACTGGGCCGGCGTCGCCGAGTTCGCCGAAGGCGATGTCGGCGCGCGGCCCTACCTCAAGAAGCACCACGACCAGGTACGCACGGTCGGCTGCGAGGACATCGCCGACGGTACCGATCACGACGTGCCCAAAACCTCCGGACAGGAGGCATAGTTGGCGGGTGACCACGACTGCCGGGCGACAACAAGGGCGCCGGCTGCCCGCCTCGCCGGCGGAGTTGGCCCGAGACCTGGCCAGCACCGGCTACCTGGCTGACGAGGGCCTGGCCACCGCGGGTTTCCTCGCGCTGCGGCTGGGTCGCCCGCTGTTCCTGGAAGGCGAGGCCGGCGTCGGCAAGACCGCGTTCGCCCAGGCGCTCGCCGAGGCGACCGGCGCCCATTTCGTCCGGTTGCAGTGCTACGAGGGCCTCGACGTCGCGCAGGCCCTGTACGACTGGGATTTTCCCCGGCAGATCCTGCACCTGCGGGCCGTGGAGGCCGCCGCGGCCGCCACCGGCGCGGCGCCCGACCAGGAGACCCTGGAGGCCGGGCTGTACGACCGGCGGTTCCTGGTCGCCCGGCCGCTGCTGCAGGCCATCGAACGCAGCCCGTGCGTGCTGCTGGTCGACGAGGTCGACCGGGCCGACGACGAGTTCGAGGCGTTCCTGCTCGAAGTCCTCGCCGACGCCGCGATCACGATCCCTGAGCTGGGCCGCATCGCCGCGGCGACCCCGCCGGTCGCGGTGCTCACCAGCAACCGGACCCGCGAGGTGCACGACGCCCTCAAGCGGCGCTGCCTGTACCACTGGGTCGAGCATCCCGATTTCGACCGGGAGGTGACGATCCTGCGCAGCCGGCTGCCCGGGATCACCGACCGGCTCGCCGCGCAGGTGGCCACCGCGACCGGGCGGATGCGGGCGATGGACCTCATCAAGCCGCCCGGGGTCGCCGAGTCGATCGACTGGGCCGGCGCGCTGACCGCGCTCGGCGCCCGCTCGCTCGACCCGGACACCGTCGCCGCCACGCTCGGCGCCGTCCTGAAATACCGCGAAGACAATGATCGGGTCCGCGCGGCCGGCCTGGCCACGCTCCTGAACAGCGAATGAGCACAGAGCAATGACCATCACCGAGGTACTGACCGGGTTCGCGCGCACGCTGCGGCACGCGGGGGTGGCGGCCACCCCGGATCGGGTACACACGATGCTCGCCTGTGTCGACGCGCTCGACGTGACCGAGCCCGGCGCGGTGTACTGGGCCGGCCGGCTCGCCCTCTGCGGCGAGCCCGACGACCTGCCGATCTACGACGCGGCCTTCGCGGCGTACTTCGGCGGCGAGAGCCCGCACCGAGGTCCGGGCCTGCCGGTTGGGCCCACCATGTCCCGGGTCGAGGCGCCGTTCGTGTCCGGCCCGCCCGGCGAAGCCGGAGACACCGACGAGCCGGCCGAGGTGCTGTCGGTGGCGGCCAGCCCGGTCGAGGTGCTCCGGCACCGGGACGTGGCCGCGCTCACCGCGCGGGAACGCGACGAGGTGCGCCGGCTGCTGGCCCTGCTCGCGCCGGGTGCCGCGCCCCGCCGTAGCCGGCGGCGCGGCCCGGCCCGGCGCGGCGAGGTCGATCCGCACCGCACCATCCGGTACACGCTGCGCCGCGCCGGCGAACCGGTCCGGCTGCAGTGGCGCAACCGCCGGGACAAGCCGCGCCGGCTGGTCCTGCTGCTCGACGTGTCCGGTTCGATGACCCCGTACGCGGACGCGCTGCTGCGGTTCGGGCACGCCGCGGTGCGCCGGCGGCCGTCGTCGACCGACGTGTTCACCATCGGTACCCGGCTGACCCGGGTGACCCGCGCGCTGCGCCACCGGGACCCGGACGCCGCGCTACGCGAGGCCGGCACGGCGATCCCGGACTGGCACGGCGGTACCCGGCTCGCCGACTCGCTGCGCGCCTTCCTCACCCGGTGGGGGCAGCGCGGGACGGCACGCGGCGCCGTCGTGGTGGTGTGCAGCGACGGCTGGGAACGGGGCGACCCGAGCGCCCTGGCCGAGCAGATGGACCGGCTGTCCCGGCTGGCGTACCGGCTGGTCTGGGTGAACCCGCACCGGGGGAAGGCGGGCTACGCGCCGCTGGCCGGCGGGATGGCGGCGGCGCTGCCGTACCTGGACGACTTCGTGGCGGGGCACAGCCTCGCCGCCCTCGAGGAACTGGTCGAGGTGATCGCGCGTGCGTGACGTACTGGACGAACTGGCCCGTTGGTGGTCGGCGGGCGAACCGATCGGGATGGCCACCGTCGTCGGCACCTGGCGGTCGGCGCCCCGGCCGCCCGGCGCGGTGATGCTGGTCGGCCCGGACGGCTCGGCGGTGGGCAGCGTCTCCGGCGGCTGCGTCGAGGGGGCGGTGTACGACCTGGCCAAGGACGTCACCGCCAGCGGCGAGCCGCTGCTGCAACGCTACGGCGTCACCGACGACGACGCGTTCGCGGTGGGGCTGACCTGCGGCGGCATTATCGACATCTTCGTCGAACGGGTCGATCCGGCGGCGTTCCCCGAGCTGGGCGCGGTCGTGGAGGCGATCCGGACCGGTACCCCGGTCGCGGTGGTGACCTGCGTGGCCGCGGACCAGGCCGGCAATCCGGATCCCGAGCGGCGGCTAGGCAACCGGCTGGTGGTGTGGACCGGCCGCACCGACGGCACGCTCGGCACCGACCGCCTCGACGACGCCGCCACCGACGACGCGCGCGGCCTGCTCGCCGCCGGTCGCAGCGGCACCCTCCAGTACGGGTACGACGGGCAGCGCCGGGGCGACGAGATCACCGTGTTCGTCGCGTCGTACGCGCCCCGTCCCCGGATGATCGTCTTCGGCGCGATCGACTTCGCCGCGGCGGTGGCCCGGATCGGCGGGTTCCTCGGGTACCACGTGACGGTGTGCGACGCGCGCCCGATCTTCGCCACGAGCCGGCGCTTCCCGGGCGCCGACGACGTGGTGGTCGAGTGGCCGCACCGGTACCTGCAGAACGAGGCTGACGCCGGCCGGGTCGACGAGCGGACCGTGGTCTGCGTGCTGACCCACGACCCGAAGTTCGACAGCCCCCTGCTGGAGGTGGCGTTGCGGCTGCCGCTCGCGTACGTGGGCGCGATGGGCTCCCGGCGTACCCACGACGACCGGCTGGCCCGGCTGCGCGAGGCCGGCCTGTCCGAGGACGAGCTGGCGCGGCTGTCTTCACCGGTCGGCCTGGACCTGGGCGCGCGTACCCCGGAGGAGACCGCGGTGAGCGTCGCCGCCGAGATCATCGCGGCCCGCTGGGGCGGCAGCGGACAGCGGCTCACGCTGCGGTCCGGCCGGATCCACCACGAGGTTCCGGTCCACGAGGTTCCGGTCCCAGAGGCGCCGGTCTAACCGGCAAGATCGGCACAACTCCCGGCAAGTTGTGGCCTCAGCCCCCGCCGTAGGGCACAACTTCCCGGAAGTTGTGCCGATCAAGGGGGCTCCTCTTGCGACAACGCACGTCAAGAGATTGTCTTTATGACAGCGCGAAGAGATGACCTTCTCCCCCCACCCCGCGCCCCTCACGACAGCCGGGAGGCTTGATGACCCGGATCAGCGTCAACGTCGACGGTGTCCGCTATGTCGACGACGTCGAACCCCGTACCCTGCTCGTCCACTACCTGCGCGAGCAGTTAGGCAAGGTGGGTACCGTCGTTGGTTGCGATACCAGCAACTGCGGTGCCTGTACCGTGCTGATGTCAGATCCTGATGGCGACCGCGGCGCCAAGATCGGCGTCAAGAGCTGCTCGGTGCTCGCCGTGCAGGCCGATGGCCAGGAGATCATCACCATCGAGGGCCTGTCCGGCCCCAATCTCACGCTGCACCCGGTCCAGCAGGCCTTCCACGACCGGCACGCACTCCAGTGCGGCTTCTGCACCCCCGGCATGATCATGGCGGCCGTCGACCTGCTCCAGGAAAACCCGGACCCCACCGACACGGAGATCCGCGAAGGGCTGGAGGGCAACCTCTGCCGCTGTACGGGGTACCAGAACATCGTCCGCGCCGTGCGCGACGCGGCGGCGGCGCTGCGCGCGGCGGGCGAGTCCGCGCAGCCGGCCCCGCCGAGCCCCGAGGCGGGTGAGGACGAGACACCCGACTCCGGCCTGCCACGCGAGCACGTACCCGATGACGCTGTCCCGCAGCCGGTTCCGTGACGAGGAGGTGACCCCATGACCGCAGTGGAAGAGCGAGAGGTCGGGGCGCCGCGCCGGCGCAAGGAGGACGCCCGCCTCATCACCGGCCGCACCATGTGGACCGAGAACATCACCCTGCCCGGCATGCTGCACCTGGCGATCCTGCGCAGCCCGGTGGCGCACGCCCGGATCACCGGCGTCGACGTCAGCGCCGCGCTGCGCGAGCCCGGTGTGATCGCCGCGTTCAGCGGCCGGGACGTGGCCGACGAGCAGCCCGGCCTGCCCTGCGCCTGGCCGGTGACCGAGGACATCGTGCTGCCCAATCACCCGCCGATCGCGGTCGACGAGGTGTGCCATGTCGGCGAGGCGGTCGCTGTCGTGGTGGCCCGGTCGCGGGCCGCCGCGGTGGACGCGCTCGCCGCGATCGAGGTCGAGTACGAGGCGCTGCCGGTCGTGCTCGACATGGAGGCGGCCCTCGCCGACGGGGCGGCGACGGCGCACGCGGACAAGAGCACCAACCGCTCGTACACCTGGGTGTTCGACTCGGCGGAGGCGGGCACTGGCGGCGCGGTCAGCGAGGCCTTCGCCGACGCAGAGGTGGTCCTCAAGCCGGCGGTACGTGCAGCAGCGGCTGATCCCCGCGTTCATGGAGCCCCGCAGCGTGGTGGTGGACCCGACCGGCGACCAGTACACGGTCTGGTCGGCCACCCAGATCCCGCACGTGCTCCGGTTCCTGATCGCCGCGATCACCGGCACGCCCGAGCACAAGCTGCGCGTGGTCGCGCCCGACGTGGGCGGCGGCTTCGGCGGCAAGCTCCAGGTCACCCCGGAGGAGCTGATCACCTTCGTGGCGGCCCGCAGGCTCGGCAAGCCGATCAAGTACACCGAGAGCCGCACCGACAGCCTGACCTCGGCGCACCACGGCCGGGACGTGATCCAGAACATCGAGCTGGCCGCCCGCCGCGACGGCACGGTGCTCGGGCTGCACGTCAAGCTGATGGCCAACATGGGCGCCTACCTCGGCGTGGTCGGGCCGGGCGTGCCGCTGCTCGGCGCGTTCATGTACAACGCGATCTACAAGTTCCAGGCGTACCGGTTCGAGTGCACCGGGGTGTTCACCAACACCACGTTCACCGACGCGTACCGGGGCGCCGGCCGGCCCGAGGCCACGTACGCGATCGAGCGGATCATGGACGAGCTGGCCGTCGAGCTGGGGATGGACCCGATCGAGGTGCGGCGACGCAACTGGATCAAGAAAGCGGAGTTCCCGTTCACCACGGTCGCCACCCTGCAGTACGACTCGGGCGACTACGACGCGGCCACCGACAAGGCGCTGGAGCTGTTCGGGTACGACGAGCTGCGCCGGGAACAGGAGGAGCGCCGGCGCACGAACGATCCGGTGCAGCTCGGCATCGGCGTCTCCACGTACACCGAAATGTGCGGCCTGGCGCCGTCCCGCGTGCTCGGCGCGCTGCGCTACGGCGCCGGCGGCTGGGAGTCGGCGAGCATCCGGATGCTGCCGACCGGCAAGGTCGAGGTGGTCACCGGCTCGTCGCCGCACGGCCAGGGCCACGAGACGGCGTGGAGCCAGATCGTCGCCGACCAGCTCGGGGTGCCGTTCGACGACGTCGAGGTGCTGCACGGCGACACCCGCACCGCGTACAAGGGGATGGACACCTACGGGTCACGGTCCCTCGCGGTCGGCGGGATCGCGCTGTACAACGCCTGCCAGAAGGTGATCGAGAAAGCCAAGCCGATCGCCGCGTACATGCTCGAATGCGACCCGGCCGACCTGGAGTTCACCGGCGGGCAGTTCCGCGTCCGCGGCACCCCGGATGGCGGGAAGACCATGGCCGACTGCGCGCTGGCCGTGTTCGCCGCGCACGACCTGCCCGAGGGGGTCGAGCCGACACTCGACGCCGACTCGGTCTACGACCCGGTCAACTTCTCCTTCCCGCACGGCACCCACCTGTGCGCGACCGAGGTCGACACGCAGACCGGCCGGGTGTCGATCCGCAGGTACGTGGCCGTCGACGACGTCGGCCGGGTGGTCAACCCGCTGATCGTCGAGGGCCAGGTGCACGGCGGGGTGGCGCAGGGCATCGCGCAGGCGCTGTTCGAGGAGGCCATCTTCGACGACGCCGGCAACCTGCTCTCGTCCACGTTCGTGGACTACACCCTGCCCAGCGCGGCCGACCTGCCCGACCTGGTCAGCGACCGCACGGAGAGCCCGGCGCCGGGCCATCCACTCGGTACCAAGGGGGTCGGCGAGGCGGGCACGATCGCGTCCACGCCGGCCGTCGTCAACGCGGTGGTCGACGCGCTGCGCCCGCTCGGCGTCCGGGACATCCAGATGCCGTGTACGCCGGAACGGGTGTGGCAGGCGATCCAGGGAGGCCGCTCATGATCCCGGCAGCGTTCGACTACGCCCGTCCGTCCACACTGGACGAGGCGGTGCAGATCCTGGCCGGCGACGAGGACGCCAAGGCGCTCGCCGGTGGCCAGAGCCTGATCCCGCTGCTGCGACTGCGGCTCGCCGCGCCCACGGTGCTGGTCGACCTCGGCCGGCTCGCCGACCTGCGCGGCATCCGCGACGACGGCGACGACCTGGTCATCGGCGCGCTGACCACGCACGCGACGGTGCTGGCCGACCCGCTGGTCGCCCGGCACGCGCCGCTGCTGGCGCAGGCCACCGCGACCGTGGCCGACCGGCAGGTACGCCACCGGGGCACCGTGGGCGGCTCGCTCGCCCACGCCGACCCGGCCGGCGACCTGCCCGCCGTCTCGCTCGCCCTGGACGCGACGTTCTCGCTGGTCGGGCCGGCCGGCGCGCGGGACGTGCCGGCCGCCGGAGTTCTTCGTCGACTACCTCACCACGGCCATCCAGCCGGGCGAGGTGCTGACGGCGATCCGGGTGCCCAAGCGGGGGGGCTGGTCGAGCCACTACGAGAAGTTCAACCGGACGGCGCAGGGCTGGGCGCTGGTCGGCGTCGCGGCGATGGTACGGCGCGACAACGGCTCCATCGCCGAGTCCCGGGTGGCGCTGACCAACATGGGCGCCACGCCGATCCGCGCCAGCGCGGTCGAGTCGGCGCTGTCCGGTGCGTCCGCCGGCGCCGACGCGGTCGCTTCCGCAGCCGCACACGCCGCCGAGGGTACGGCGCCGACGGCCGACCTGTCCGCGTCCGCCGAGTACCGCAACCACCTCGCGCGGGTGCTCACCGGACGGGCGCTGCTCGCCGCTCTCGCCACGGGACGGCACGCCGATGCGGCTTGAGCACAGCTTCACCGTTCCGGTGCCGGTCGACACGGCCTGGGCGACGCTGCTCGACGTGCCCAGGATCGCCCCGTGCATGCCGGGGGCCACGCTGACCGGCGTCGAGGGCGACACGTTCACCGGCACGGTGAAGGTCAAGCTGGGCCCGATCGCGCTGACCTATCAGGGCAAGGGCCGCTTCGTCGAGCGCGACGAGGCGGCCCACCGGGTCGTCATCGAAGCCAGCGGCAAGGACACCAGGTCCGCGGGAACGGCCGCGGCGACGGTGACCGGAGTGCTGACCCCCGACGGCGACAAGACCCGGGTCGACGTGACCACCGACCTGTCCATCACCGGCAAGCCGGCCCAGTTCGGCCGGGGCATGATCGCCGACGTGAGCGCCAAGCTGATCGGGCAGTTCGCCGACTGCGTGGCGACGACGTTGGCGGCTGGTGCCGAGCCTGAGCCGGCGGCTGGTCCGGGGACGGAGACGGCGACGGAGATGGAGACTGAGACTGAGCCGGCGACGGAGACCGAGCCGGCCGAGCTGGTGGGCTCCGCCGGGCCGGCCGGCGCGGCGAAGCCCACGACCGGACCGACGACCGGACCAACGACCGGACCGACGACCGGACCGACCCCGGCCGCGCGGTCGGCGGCCGACGCGGCGACCGCTTCCGCCGCGGCCGGGCGCACCTCGACGGCGACCGCCAAGGCCGCCGCCGAACGGACGCCGGCACCCGAGGCCGAGCCGATCGACCTGCTCAAGCTCACCGGAAGTACGGCCACGGCGCGGCGGCTGGCCGGGTACGGGGTGGGCGCGGCACTGCTCGCGGTGCTCGCCTGGCTGGTCATCCGCTGGCTGCGCAGCTAGTCGGCACAACTGCCCGGAAACAGTGGCCTCCGCCCGCCTCGGAGGCCACTACTTCCGGGAAGTTGTGCCGATCACCGCGTTGCGGTACGGATGCGGTTCCGGTCACGACCCGGAGCTGGCGGTACGACCCGGTCAGATCGGGACATACCCGGCCGACCATGAAGCCATGTGGAAGAAGGCGTGGACGTCGCGGAGCACGGTGGAGCAGATCCGCCTGGTCTTCTGCGCCGTCGGCGTGACCAACGTCGCCATCCAGATTCCCAACGCGCTGCGCCCCGACACCGGCATCGTCCCTGACTTCCTGGCCGTCGCCGGCGCGGTCGCGCTCGTCGCCCTCTGGATCGGCGGGGTGTACCGGGGTAGCTTCCCGCGCTGGGCCGATCTGGTCGAACTGGCGGCGTTCCTGTGCTTCGGGCTCGGCATGGCCCAGCCCGCCGCGTCGCTCGGCCCGCTGTTCGCCGCGGTCTACCTGCGGTGCCTCTTCGGCAGCCACCGGGCGGCGGCGGCCCGCGGTGCCGGGTACATCGCCGTGGTGTTCACGCTCGCCAGCCTGCTGCACTCCGCCGACGTCATGCAGCGACCGGTCGACGTGGTCGCGTGGGCCGGCCCGAGCATCGTGCTCACCACGCTGGTCGTGCGCATCCTGTCGGTCTGCCTCACCCGGCTGACCCGCAGCCGCGACATCAACGCCCGGCTCGCCGACGGTACCCGCGGGCTGTCCGCCGCGCAGGCTGCCGACCAGGCGTGGGCCGTGGTGCGCGAAGGGGCCCGGGCGATCGTGCCGGACGCCACCGAGGTGCGCCTGGCCGTGACCGGCGACCGCGCGACCGCGCTGGCCGACGATGGCGCCGTGCTGCTGGAGGTGTCCGACGGCAACGGGCGCCACGGCTGGCTGCGGGTCACCGCGCCCCGACCGCTGTGCCCCGAGCAGCGGGAGGCGTTGAGCGTACTGGTGTCGCAGGCGGCGATCGTACTCGACAGCCTGGCCCTCCGCGCCCAGCTCGCCTACCGCGCCAGCCACGACACGCTGACCGCGCTGCCGAACCGTACCCACTTCGCCGACCGGCTGGCCGGCGCCATCGCGGAGCGCCCGGTCGCCGCGCTCTTCATCGACCTGGACGACTTCAAGGCGGTCAACGACACCCTCGGTCACGCGGCCGGCGACGAACTGCTCGCCGAGGTGGGCGCCCGGCTCAGCCGCAGCCTGCGGTCCGGTGACATCGCGGCCCGGCTCGGCGGCGACGAGTTCGCGGTACTGGTCGACGGCGTGGGTACCGTCGCGGACGCCACCACGGTCGCGCGCCGGGTACTGGAAGCGCTCAGCCGCCCGTTCCGGCTGGACAACCGGCTGGTCCACGTCCGCCCCAGCATCGGCATCGCGCTCGGGGCGGCCAGCCCGACCGAACCGGCCGAACGCGCGGCGACCGTGCTGAGCCGGGCCGACGTCGCGATGTACGTGGCGAAGACCAACGGCAAGAACCGGTACGAGGTGTACGACGGGGCATGATGGGCTGGTGCCCGATCTCGACGCGCTGCGGGAGACCATGCTCGCCCAGGTACGCGAGCGCGGCGGGGCGACCGATCCACTCGTCGCCGACGCGCTGCGGGCGGTCCCACGGCACCTGTTCGTCCCGGACGTCACGGTCGAAGAGGCATACCGCGACGACGCGATCGTGACCAAACGTGACGCTGACGGGCAGCCGGTCAGCTCGTCGTCCCAACCGACGATCATGGCGATCATGCTCGACCAGCTTGGTGTCGCGGCGGGCCAGCGGGTGCTCGAAATCGGCGCCGGGACCGGGTACAACGCGGCGCTGATCGCGTCCATCGTGGGCGCCGACGGCGCGGTGGTGAGCATCGACATCGACGCCGACCTGGTCGCCTCGGCGCAGGCGAACGCCGTCGCGGCCGGGTACCCGCACATCCGCATGGTCTGCGCGGACGGCGCCAAGGGGTTCGCCGGCGCGGCACCGTACGACCGGATCATCGCCACCGTCGGGGTCTGGGACCTCGCGCCCGCGTGGTTGGCCCAGCTGGCGCCCGGCGGCCGGCTCGTGGTGCCGCTCGACCTGCGCGGCGTGCACCGCTCCGTCGCCCTCGAACGCGTCGACGACGGTCACTGGGTGAGCCGGTCGGTGGTGCCGTGCGGCTTCATCCGGATGCGCGGCGCGCTCGCCGGTCCGGAACAGACGCGGGTACTGGACCGGGCCGCCGGCCTGTCGGTGACCGTGCCCGAGGCCGACGTGCCGCTCGACGCCGGCGCCCTGCTCGCCGCGCTGGACGGGCCGCCGGTGGAGCAACCGACCGGGGTCACCGTACGGGTGGCCGAGGTCGCCGACGGGCTGAGCCTGTGGCTCGCGGTCCGCGAACCCCGCTGGTGCTATGTGACGGAAAGCGACCGGGAGGAGTCCTCTCCGCGCCTGCCGGCCGCACCGCTGCGGATCCAGGACACCGGGATCACCACCGGTGTCCACGATGGAGCATGCCTCGCGCTGATGGGTGGCGTGCCGGAGCTGCGGACCGTTGGGTACGGGCCGGCCGCCGACCGGCTCGCCACCGAACTGGCCGACCACGTCCGGGCCTGGGACGCCGCCGGCCGACCCGGTACGGACGGGCTGCGGGTGGACGTCTACCCGAAGGCCACACCGGACAGCGAACTGGCCCCCGGTACCGTCATCGACAAGCGCCACACCCGCCTAGTCCTCTCCTGGGGATGACCGCGCACGGGTGCGGGCAGGGACGACTGGCGAACGCCGTCTAGGCTGGTGATCGATGGAATATCGCCTGCTGGGGCCGCTGGAGGCGTGGGCACGCGGCCGTTCGCTCGATCTCGGTGGCCCGACCCAGCGGCGGGTCCTCGCCGCGCTGCTGCTGCACCCCAACCGGGTGGTGTCGTTGGACCAACTGATCGAAGCGGTGTGGGACGACGATCCACCGGTCACCGCCCGCCAGCAGACCCGCAACCGGGTCAGTGCCCTGCGCCGACGGCTGACCCCCGGCGGCGGCTTCGTCGACACCGACGAAGCCGCCGACGGGTACCGTCTCCGGGTCGCCCCCGGCGAGCTGGACCTAGACCGGTTCGAGGATCTGGTAGAGGTTGGACGTACTGTCGGCGACCCGAGCCTGCTACGGAAGGCACTCGCCCTCTGGCGCGGGCCGGCGCTCGCCGGTATGGACGGCTCCTGTTTGCGCCGTGCCGCAGGCCGCCTGGACGAGCAGCGGCTGGCCGCCGTCGAGAACTGTCTCGCGTTGCAGGTTGCCGGCCGGGAGCACGGGGCGGCGGTCGTCGAGCTGGCCGCGCTGGTGGCCGAGCACCCGCTGCGGGAGCGGCTGGTCGGGCTGCTGATGACGGCCCTCGCCGGGTGTGGCCGGCGAGAAGAGGCGCTTGCCGTGTATCGGGCGCTGGCCGCCCGCCTCGCCGAGGCGTTGGGTATCGAGCCGTCGCCGCGGCTGCGCTCACAATACGAGGAGATGCGCGGTGGCGGCGCATTGGGCGGCGCGGTGGTTCCCGCTCAGCTTCCGCGAGAGGTACCTGGCTTCGCCGGACGCGTCGATGAGCTGTCCGCCCTGGATCGGCTGATCCGCGCCGGGCGGTCCGGCCAGATTGTGATCTCGGCGATCGCCGGGACGGCAGGCGTGGGGAAGACCGCGCTCGCGGTGCACTGGGCACACCGGATTCGTCACAGGTTCCCCGACGGCCAGCTCTACGCGAACCTACGCGGCTTCGACCCGAGTGGCGCCGTCGTCTCGGCCGAGTCGGCGCTGCGCGGGTTCCTTACCGCTTTAAGCGTGCCGCCGCAGCAAATCCCGGCTGACCTCGACCGTCAGACAAAGCTGTACCGGAGCCTGGTGGCCGGCCGGCGGATGCTGATCGTCCTCGACAACGCTCGGAATCCGGATCAGGTTCAGCCGTTGCTGCCGGACAGCCCAAACTGCCTGGTGCTGATCACCAGCCGGAGCCAGCTGGCGGGGCATGCCGGGTTAGCCGGGCAATCGATCGTCCTCGACCTGCTGACCGAGGACGAGTCCCGGTTGCTACTGGCGAACCGGCTCGGCTTCGACCGGGTGACCGCAGAGCCGGGCGCGATCAACCGGATCATCGCGCGGGCGGCACGGCTGCCACTAGCCCTGGCGATCGTGGCGGCCCGCGCGTCGGACTCGGGCGCGTCGCTTTCCGTCCTGGCCGCCGACCTCGACCGGCAACGCGGCCTCGGCGCGTTCACGGCAGGCGACCCGCACACCGACATGCGTGCCGTGTTCTCGTGGTCCTACGCGGCGGTCAGCCCGGCTGCGGCCCGGCTGTTTCGGCTGCTGGGTACACATCCGGGTGCGGACCTCGCTGTTGCCGCGGCGGCAAGCCTGGCCGGCACGTCGGTCGAGGAAGCTGCGCGGCTGCTCGACGAGTTGGCCCGGGCACGCCTGCTCCACGAGACGGTGCCCGGCCGGTTCGCCTTCCACGACCTGTTGCGAACGTACGCCGCGGAGCTGGCCGAAGGCGACACCGAGTTGGTCTCCGGCATGAGGCGGCTACTCGACCACTACCTGCAAACCGCGTTCCGCGCCGCCATGAGACTCAATCCACATCGCGATCCGATCACCCTTCCCGCGCCGGGACGAGCCGTCACCGTCGTCGATCTACCGACCCTGGACGACGCTCGGGCGTGGTACGAGAACGAGTACCACGCGCTACTCGGCGCGATCCAGTACGCCGCCCGTCACGGGTTCGACGCGCAGGCGTGGCAGCTCTCCTGGACTCTGGTCACGTTCCTGCACTGGTCCGGGAGCTGGCAGGAACTGGTCGCCACCCATCTCACCGCACTGGCCGCGGTTCGGCGGATCGGCGACAAGACCGCCGAGGCGCAAACCCACCGCGGCCTCGCGGGCGCGTACCACCGCCTGGATCGCCACGACGAGACCCGTACCCATCTGGTTGCGGCGCTTGACCTGTTCACGGACACCGGCGACCGCCTGGGGCAGGCGAACACCCAGCACCTCCTCGCCCTATCGTTCGACCGGCAGCGGGAGTACGAGAACGCCATCCACTACGACCTGACCGCCGTCGAAGGGTTCGCAGCCACGGGCCAGCGGTCCTCGCAAGCGAGGGCGCTCAGCGCGGTTGGGTGGTACTGCGTCCAGCTCGGTCGTCATGCGGAGGCGCTCGCCTACTGCCAGCAGTCCCTCGAGTTGCTGCAAGAGCTCGGTGACCGGCTCGGTGAAGCCGCTACCTGGGACAGTCTCGGCTACACACACCACCGCCTCGGGCAGTACTGCGAGGCGGTGACCTGCTATGAGCGCTCGGTCGCGCTGATACACGAAGTCGGCGACCGGCCCAACGAGGCCAACGCGCTCGACCACCTCGGCGACGCGCATCGCAGTGCGGGCGACGTGCCGGCCGCGCGAGACGCGTGGATCCGGGCCGTGACCATTCTGGACGCACTTGGCCTTCCCGAAGTGGTTGAGGTAAGGGCCAAGCTGGAGGAGCTCGGAGGTAGTTCCATACCGTAGGTTCGGCGGTCGACTCCGCACCGGACCCCTCGGCCGGCGCGGACGAGCTCTCGCGACCCGATTGATCGGCACAACTTCCCGGAAGTAGTGGCCTCCGCCCACCCCGGAGACCACTATTTCCGGGAAGTTGTGCCAGTCCGCGGGGTGCCGGCCTTACGAGCTGGAGAAGGCGGCGTCGAAGGCGGCCGACGGGGGGTCGAAGGCGAGCCGCCGGACGAACCGCACCGCCTCGGCCGCCCCGACCAGGCGGTCCATGCCGGCGTCCTCCCACTCGATCGAGATCGGCCCGTCGTAGCCGATCGCGTTCAGCGCGCGGAAGCAGTCCTCCCATGGCACGTCGCCGTGGCCGGTGGAGACGAAGTCCCAGCCGCGCCGCAGGTCGGCCCACGGCAGGTGGGACGAGAGCCGCCCGCGCCGGCCGTCGCCCGGTGCGTACCTTCGCGTCCTTGCAGTCGACGTGGTAGATCCGGTCGGCGAAGTCGAGGATGAAGTTGACCGGGTCGAGTTGCTGCCACACGAAGTGGGACGGGTCCCAGTTGAGCCCGAACGCCGGGCGCCGGTGCCGATCGCCTCGAGGGTACGCACCGCCGTCCAGTAGTCGTACGCGATCTCGCTGGGGTGCACCTCGTGCGCGAACCGCACGCCCACCTCGTCGAACACGTCGAGGATCGGGTTCCACCGGTCGGCGAAGTCCTGGTACCCGGCGTCGATCATCGACGCGGGTACCGGCGGGAACATCGCCACCGTGTGCCAGATCGACGAGCCGGTGAAGCCGACGACGGTACCCACGCCGAGCTTCGCCGCCGCCCGGGCGGTGTCCTTCATCTCCTCGGCGGCACGCTGCCGAACGCCCTCCGGCGCGCCGTCACCCCAGATCCGCGCCGGCAGGATGCCCTGGTGCCGCTCGTCGATCGGGTGGTCGCAGACCGCCTGCCCGACCAGGTGGTTGGAGATCGCCCACACCCCCAGGTTGTACTTGGCCAGCGTCTCCCGCTTCCGGTCCACATAGGACTCGTCGGCGAGTGCCTTGTCCACCTCGAAGTGGTCGCCCCAGCAGGCGATCTCCAACCCGTCGTACCCCCAGTCGGCGGCCAGCCGGCACACCTCCTCGAACGGCAGGTCGGCCCACTGGCCGGTGAACAGGGTGATCGGTCGCGCCATGGTCACTCCTTTCCGGGGACGGTCCACGCCCCACCGGCCGCCGCGCTGCGCTCGACCGCGTCCAGGACACGCTGCACCCGCAGCCCGTCCGCGAACGACGGGGTCGGGTCGGTTCCGGTGGCGACCGCCTCCAGCAGGTCGCGCATCTCGTGGGTGAACGAATGCTCGTACCCGATCAGGTGCCCGGGCGGCCACCATGCCGTCATGTACGGGTGGTTCGGCTCGGTGACCAGGATCCGGCTGAAGCCCTGCTCGGTACCGGGTCGGGTGGCGTCGTAGAACTCCAGTTCGTTGAGCCGTTCCAGGTCGAACACCAGCGAACCGAGCGAGCCGTTGACCTCCACCCGCAGCCCGTTCTTGCGCCCGGTGGCGAACCGGGTCGCCTCGTAGGTGGCGACCGCCCCGCCGGACAGCCGGGCCAGGAAGAGCGCGGCGTCGTCAACGGTCACCGGCCCGGTGGCGGCGCCGGAGGAAGCCGCCGCCAGGCCGCTGGACGACACCGGCAGTGGCCGTTCCTTCACGAACGTCTCGGTCAGCCCGGAGACCCCGGTGATCTGCTGCCCGGTCACGTACTGGGTCAGGTCGACGATGTGCGCGCCGATGTCGCCGAGCGCACCCGACCCGGCGACCTCCCGGCGCAGCCGCCACACCAGCGGGAACTGCGGATCGACGATCCAGTCCTGGAGGTACACCGCGCGGACGTGCCGGATCTCGCCGACCCGGCCAGCGTCGACGAGCGCCCGCATCAGCGCCACGGCGGGGACCCGGCGGTAGTTGAAGCCGCACATCGCCAGTACCCCCGAAGACCTGGCGGCCTCCGCGGCCGTGACCATCGCACGGGCCTCGTCCACGGTGTTGGCCAGGGGTTTTTCGCAGAGTACGTGCTTGCCGGCGGCAAGCGCGGCGAGGGCGATCTCGGCGTGGCTGTCCCCCGGGGTGCAGATGTCGACGAGGTCGATGTCATCGCGGGTGACCAGCGTGCGCCAGTCGGTGGTCGACTCCTCCCAGCCGAGCCGCCACGCCGCCGCCGACACGCCGGTGGCGTCCCGGCCGCAGACGGCGACCATCCGGGCCCGGACCGGCAGGTCGAACACCCGGTTCACGGTGCGCCACGCCTGGGAGTGCGCGGCACCCATGAACGCGTACCCGATCATGCCGATCCGCACGGTGCTGCCATCCATAGTGGACTCCAGTCAGGACTTGAACCCCAGCGGCCGGTACTTGTCGACGTTGTCCTTCGTCACCGTCTCGGACTGGAGCACGATCAGCTTCGTTACCTGCAACTCGACGAGATCGTCCATCCCCTTGCCCTGGGCGATGAGCCGGGCCAACGAGATCGCCGACGACGCCATCGTCGGAGGGTAGGTGACCGTGCACTCCAGCGGCGTGTCGCCGGCCTTGATGTGGTCCATCGCGTCGGCCGGGACCGCCTCATTGGTGATCGGTGTCGGTGTCGAGGTTGGTTCGGTGCTGGCCGTCATGCCGGGCTCCCTTCCAGCAGCGACCCGGCCATGACGAGGTCGAGCACGGCGTCTTCGTCGAGTTCCTCGGCGCGGGCCTGGCGGATCAGCCGGCCCTCGCGCATCACCAGCACCCGGTCGGACAGGCCGAGCACCTCCGGTACCTCGCTGGAGACCGGCAGCACGCCGACGCCGCTGTCGGCCAGCCGCCGGATCATCCGGTACAGCTCGGCGCGGGCGCCGACGTCGACGCCCCGGGTCGGTTCGTCCAGCAGCAGGAGCCTGGTCTCCTGAGCGCGGGGGCGAGCGAAGCGAGTCCGCCGCTGTGAAGGTCCAAGAACTCTGCCCAGCAGCCAGCGGCCGACCACGACCTTCTGCTGGTTGCCGCCGGACAGCGTGCGGGCCGGCCGCTGCACGTCCCGCGGTTGCAGGTCGAGCCCGTCGGCGATCCGGCTCGCCGCGGCCCGCTCGGCGCCGGCGTGGGTGAACCCGAACGACGCGAACCGCCGGAACGTCGCGAGGGTGATGTTGCGGTACACCGGCTCGCCGAGCAGCAGCGCCTGCCCGCTTGCGCTCCTCGGGGGCCGTGCCGAGGCCTTCGTGTACGGCGGAGCCGACGCTGCCCGGCCGCAGCGGCCGGCCGTCGACGAGTACCCGGCCCGCGTCCGGCCGGCGTGCCCCGTAGATCGTCTCCAGCAGCTCGGACCGCCCGGAGCCGACCAGCCCCGCGATGCCGACGATCTCTCCCTTGTGGACGGTCAGCGAGACGTCCTGGAACTCGCCGTGCCGGGTGAGCCCCTCGACGGTGAGCAGCGGTTCGTTGTGGTCGCTCGCTGGCCTGGGCGGGAACACGTACTCGATGGTCCGGCCGGTCATCCGGCTGACCAGGTCGCGGGTCGGGGTGGTCTTCGCGTCCAGGTTGACCGCCGAGGTACGCCCGTCCTTGAGTACCGTCACCCGGTCGCCGATCTCCCGGATCTCTTCGAGCCGGTGCGAGATGTAGATGACCGCGATCCCCTGCTTGGTCAGGTCGCGGATCACCCGGAACAGGTTGTGCACCTCGTCCTGCGCGAGCACCGCGCTCGGCTCGTCCATAATCATGAGTTGGGCCTCCCGGGACAGCGCCCGCCGCGCGCCCCGCCGCATCGCGCCGCGCTGGACGAACCCCCAGCCGGCGCGGCTCCGGCCCGATGTAGATGTTCTCCGCGACCGACAATTCGTCGACGAGATCCAGCTCCTGGTAGATCGTCGCGGTGCCGGCCTTCATCGCGGCCTGCGGGTCGGCGAAGGTCACGTGCTCGCCGAGCCAGACGATGTCGCCGGCGTCCGGCAGGTGTACCCCGGAGAGCACCTTGATCAGCGTGGACTTGCCGGCCCCGTTCTGGCCCAGCAGGCAGTGCACCTCGCCGGCCCGGACCTCCAGCTCGACCCCGTCGAGCGCGCGTACCCCCGGGAACGTCTTCACCACGCCGGTCAGCCTGAGGACGACGTCGCTGGTCATGACGGTTGGCCATAAGCGAGTTCGCTGGCGAGCACGGCGGCGCCGACCACCCCGGCGCGCGGGCCCAGCTCGGACAGCACCACCGGCAGATTGCCGGTCGCCAGCGGCAACGACCGCCTGTACACCACGCTGCGGATCTCGGCCAGCAGGATGTGTCCGAGCCCGGCCAGCCCCCCACCGATCACGATCATCGACGGGTTGATGAAGCTGACCAGGCCGGCGAGCACGGTGCCCACCCGGCGCCCGCCGTCGCGGACCAGCCCGATGCAGGTCACGTCGCCCTCGGCGACACCCTCGGCAACGTCCCGGGCGGTGACCGTCCCGGCGGCGACCAACCGCTCGGCCAGCGCGGGCGAGGCGCCGCTGCGGGCGGCCGTGGTCGCGCTGCGGGCCAGCGCCGCGCCCCCGAACAGGGCCTCCAGGCAGCCGACGTTGCCGCACGAGCAGACCGGGCCGTGGCTGTCGACCTGGATGTGCCCGATGTCGCCGGCGCACCCGTCGGTCCCCCGGTACACCTCGCCGTGCAGGTAGATCCCGCAGCCGATACCTGTACCGATCTTGACGAAGAGCAGGTTGTCGACCGAGTGGGCGACCCCGCCGTACCGCTCGCCGATGGCCATGATGTTGACGTCGTTGTCCACCACGACCGGGCAGGCATGGTCACGGCCGAGCAGCTCGCGCACCGGGTACCGGTCCCAGCCGGGCATGATCGGCGGCGACACCGGGACACCGTCGCGGTAACTGACCGGCCCGGGCACGCCGATGCCGATCGCGTGCAGCCGCTTGTAGGCACCGTCCACTGTGAACTTGGCCAGGATCTCGTTCAGCCGGTGCAGGATCACCTTCGGGCCGGAGCGGATGTCGGCCGGCTCGCTGTACGCCGCCAGCGGCTCCAGCCGGCCATCGGTGATCTCCACGTCGATGGAACTGGCGCCCAGGTCGAGGGCCGCGAACCGGAGATCGCGGTTGAGCTCGACCAGCGTGGAGCGCCGGCCGCCCCGGGACGCCGCCGGGCCTGCCTCACGGACCAGGTCGGTGGCGAGCAGCGCCCCCAGCTCGGTCAGCAGGCGGGGGCGCGGGATCTCCAGCCGGTCGGCCAGCTCGGCCCGGGACAGCGGACCGGTATCGCGCAGCAGGCGGAGCAGCCGGGACCGCATCGGCCGTTGCGCGCTGTCCGGAGCTGCCATGTCGCGACTCTAGGACCCTTCCGTCAGGTGAGTCCATGGCTTTCGAAGAGATCGTTATGACTTTTGTACGTGACGACAAAAGTGGTGCGTGATCGGCACAACTTCCGGGGAGTTGTGGCCTCAGCAGGGCGCTTTGGGCACGACTTCGGGGAAGTTGTGCCGATCTTGGACGGTTACCGGACGCCGGTGTCGAAACGGATCGTCACGTCGGTGTAGTGGCCGGCGTCGACGGTCACCGGCGTCGGCACCGTCCGGGGCAGCTTCGTCGGCGCCTCCAGCACGTACTTCCCGGGCCGGACAGCGACCCGGAAGTGCCCGTCGGCTCCACTCTGTACCGTCATCACGGTCTTACCGGTGGCGTCGAGGACGGTGAACGTGGTGGCGATCGGGATGTCCGCGCAGGACGACTCGTCGCGGATGACCGGGCAGTGCCCCCGGGCGACGGTCACCCCGGCGATCCCGGTACCCGAGTCGACCGGCCCCGGCGGGGCGGGCGCCGACGGCGATTCGGCCGGGCTGGAGGTCGGCGGCACGGTCGGCGGCACGGAAGCCGGGGGCGCCGAGGAAGCCGGGCCGGACGGCAAGCCCCCCGCATCCGGCGCGGAGCGGTGGCTGCTAGTACAGCCGGTCAGGACCAACCCAGCAGCGAGAACAGCAACAAGACGCGGCACACGCGACATGACGCTTAGACGCTAGCCCTGGTGGCCCGGTTTCCCAAACGCTCGTCGATCTAGGACGAATGGTGGGACAAACCTGGCAACCGGGGCACCATTCGTCCTAGATCGACGAGGGGTCCGGGGCCAGGCGGGCGGCCCGCGCGTCGAGGTAGCGCTGCTCGGGGAGGCTGGTCGTACCGCGGGCGGCTCGCACGTACGAAGCGCGGGCCGCTTCGCGGTCACCGGCCATCTCCAGCAAATGCGCGCGAACCGCGGCTAGGCGGTGGTGACCGGCCATCCGCTCGTCGCCGTCGAGGGTCGCCAGCATGCCGAGCCCCGCCTCCGGCCCGCGGACCATCGCGACCGCCACGGCGTGGTTGAGGGTCACCATCGGGTTCGGCGAGATCTTTTCGAGCAGCTGGTACAGCGCGAGGATCTGCGGCCAGTCGGTATCGCCGGCGGACGGCGCCTCGTCGTGGACGGCGGCGATGGCGGCCTGGAGCTGGTACGGGCCGATCGGCGACCGGGCCAGCGTCTCGGTGATCAGCGCGATGCCTTCGGCGATGGCGTCCGCGTCCCACAGCGTGCGGTCCTGCTCGTCGAGCGGGACCACGGCGCCGTCCGGCCTGGTGCGCGCCGGCCGGCGGGCGTCGGTGAGCAGCATGAGCGCGAGCAGCCCGGCGACCTCGCCGTCTTCGGGCAGCAGCCGGTGCACGGCCCGGGTGAGCCGGATCGCCTCCCCGGTCAGCTCGGCGCGGTGCAGGTGCGGGCCGGCGGTCGAGGTGTACCCCTCGTTGAAGATCAAATAGAGTACGTGCAGGACCACCCGCGTCCGCTCGGCCCGCTCGGGCTCCGGTGGCAGCTGGAACGTGCTGCCGGCGGCCTTGATCCGCTGCTTGGCCCGGCTGATCCGCTGCGCCATCGTCGCCTCCGGCACCAGGAACGCGCGGGCGATCTGGGCCGTGGTCAGGCCGCCGACCGCGCGCAGGGTCAGCGCGATCTGCGAGGCGGCCGACAGCGCCGGGTGGCAGCACAGCACCAGCAGGGTCAGCGTGTCGTCCTGATCGGGAAGCCCGCCGTCGGGCGCCGCCAGCTCGTCGGCGGCGGGCGCCAGCGTCTCGTCGGCGGGTACCTGGGTCGCGGCGGTGACCTCGCGGCGCCGGCGGGCCTGCTCACCGCGCCACTGGTCGGTCAGCCGCCGGGAGGCGACCGTGATCAGCCAGGCACGCGGGTTCGCCGGCACCCCCTCGCCGGGCCACTGGACGGCGGCGGCGAGCAGCGCCTCCTGCACCGCGTCCTCGCACGCGTCGAACTGCCCGTACCGGCGCACGAGCGCGCCGAGGGCCTGCGGCGCGTACTCCCGCAGCAGCTCCTCGACGGACCGGTCCACGGGGAAAGAGTAGCGGCGGCGGACCCGAGGGCCCGCCGCCGCGGTGAGAGTGTGCCGGTGCTTACCGGGCCAGCAGACCCTTCAGGGTGGCGTACGCCGACTTCGCGGTGCCGTCGTACCGGAGTACACCGAAGTGCTGCTCGCGGTCGCTGGTCGAGGTACCGGTGTCGCGGCCGGAATACCAGAACATCGGGCCGGCGTACGACTTGCCGTACCAGACCGACAGCGAGTTGGTCACCATGGTGGACTGGGCCGCCTCGGTCACCGAGTTGGGGCCACCGGTCGGCGCGCCGTACTCGGTCGCCCAGATCTTCTTCGCGCCGTCGCCGTGGCTGGCCATGATGCTGTTGAGCTGCGCGACGTCACCGTTCATGTGCGGGCTGACCGACGGGGCGTCCGAGCCGGTGTACGGGTGCCAGGCCATCGCGTCGAACTGGCCCTGCGCGCCGCCCGAGTACGCGTCGGTGAGGAACGTGGCCTGGTTGGTGCCACCGGTCCAGTCGGTCGGCGCCATCGAGCCGAACAGAATGTTGGTCTTGGCAGACAGCTCGGTGGCCGCCTTGCGCACGCCGGAGACGCACGGGATCAGGTACTGCTTGGCATACACCGCGCCGGTCGGGTTCCAGCCCGGGTGCGGCAGGTTGATCTCGTTGCCGATCTCGTAGTCCGTCACGCCCAGCGGGATGTAGTGCTTGGCGGTCTGGTAGCAGTAGTTGGTCAGCAGCGACAGGTCCGCGGGCGGGCCGTAATCACCGGCGTTGTTGTTCGCCCAGCCCGGCACGGTGTGCAGGATGGCGAGATAGCGCATGCCGTTGGCCTTAGCGTCGGCCACCACCGGGTCGTACTGGTCGAAGCGCCAGCCGCCCTTGGTCGGCTCCAGATACTCCCAGCCGAGGTCGCTGCGCACCCACGTGGCGTGCGCGTCGCCCATGGCCTTGAAGTCCGCCGCACGGCGGGTGTTCCACGGCTGCCCGGCGCCGAGGGCGATGCCGCCGACGTACCCATTCGGGGTGGTCGGGGCCGGAGCCGGCGTGGTCGGGGCCGGAGCCGGCGTGCTCGGGGCCGGTGCGGGCGCGGCGTCCGCGAGGGCAGCCGCGCGGTGGGCCGCCACCTGCGACGCGGTCAGCACGTTGCCGTACAGGGAGAGCCCGTCGATCATCAGCTTGCCGTAGTTTACCGGGCTGCCGCTCGCCGAGTTGAGCATCGCGCCGATCATCAGCGGCGCCGTCTCTGTGTCCGAACCGGACAGTCCACTCAGGACGCCGGTGGTGTCGACCGCGCCGTCGACGTACCAGGTCCAGCGCTTGGTGTTGTTGTCCCAGGTGAAGGCCAGCTGCCGGTACCCGGTGGTGGTGAGGCCCTTCGTGGTGCCGACGTCGATGCCGTTGCGCTTGAAGTGGACCGCGTGGGTACTGTCGGACGACACCCACATCGCCGCGCCGAAGTGACCGCTGCCCACGTTGCCGCGGCTGAAGATGTTGGGCCAGCCGTCGGTCTGCGCCCCGGAGGGCAGCTTCGCCCAGACCTCGGCGCTGAACGAGGCCGGCAGGCGCATCGTCGAGGTGTAGGGCACCTGGACGCGCTGGCTCACCCCGTCGAAGGATGCCGCGGTGCCGGCCGCGCCGGCGACACCGAGGTTGGCGCTGGTCACCGTCGACGCGGCGGCGTGCCCGGTGAGGTCACGGACGGCGCCGGAGGTCTCGTTCAGCGGCCAGTAGAAGGTGGGCTTGTCGGCGAGCACCGCGGAGTCGTAGGTGGTAGCGGCTGCCGACGCCGCTTTCGGGTGGGACTTCGACGCCGCTGCCCCGGTTGTGGCGAATGCACCGTGGGCGGTAGCGAGCGTCGTTACACTCAGGGCGAGGGTCGCGGTGAGCTTGGGCAAAAACAGCAAGCTGCCGTCTCCTTGTAAGGGAGCGCCCGTTCCGGGCGCAGCTGAAGCACCGCGCATGTGGGCGCGCGGTCGACGCTTCGGGTGGCTCCGAGCGTCGGAAAGCTGATCGGCGGCTGACTTCCACGCTTGATAGGGCCTCGGGTGCCCTCGGTGGTGCCTCGGGTGCCACCCGGGTGCTGCCCTGCCGGCGGGGCGTCAGTACGGCGTCGCGGTGGCGGTCCGGCTCGGCGGACGCGCCGCGAAGCCTTCTCCGGTCAGCACAAGGCGAGGCCTCCCGCCTACGTCGGGAGGCCTCGCCGGCTGTTTCCGGGGGGTGGTGTTACGCGGCTAGCGGCGACGGCCACCGAGCCACCGCGCGGTCCGCGTCGCGAGGGGTGAGTTGCGCAGCCGGTCCCGGCCGGCCCGCAGCAGCAGGGTGGAGGCCGCCGCCGCGTGCCCGCGCCCGGCCTCCGGCCGCAGCAGGACCAGCCGGCGGTTGTGCCGGGCCCGCGGCCGCCAGCGCAGCTTGCTCGCCTCCTGGCCGCGCAGCATGGCGAGGGTGGTGGCGCCCTTCTCCCGACCCAGTTCCAGCCCCGACCGGATCATCAGCGCGCCGATGTCGACCTTCGCCTTCAGCTCGGGCTCGACGCCGTACAGGTACCCGCCGACGGTGTCCCCGGTGAGCAGGAACAGCGACACGGCGGCGGCCGACCCGTCGATCAGGAACCGGGTCAGGGCCATCCGCCCGGCCGGTACCAGCTCGCGGGCGGCGCCACTGAGGTGGTCCCGGAATGCCGGCGTGAGGTGGAGCGTGTTGATCGGCCGGCCCGCCCACTGCCGGGCGTGCAGGTCGAGCAGCTCGGTCACCGCGTGGTGCAGCGGGGCCGGCTCGGCGGGCACCTGGGACACTTCCAGGCCCAGCTGGTCCATCCGGCGAAACTGGCGGCGGATGTCGTGGCGGTGCTTCGAGGACAGCTCGGTCAGCAGCGTCTCCGGTTCGCCGACGGGCAGTTCCAGGCAGGTCGACGCGGGTACCGAGATGAGCTGGCCGGGCCAGCCTTCGACCAGCCGCCAGGCGGCCGCGCCCGGGCCGACCTCGGGCAGGTCGATGACATCCCAGCCGGGCAGGCCGAGCAGGCCGGCGGCGAGCGCGTCGGCCGCGTCCGGGACGCCCGGGTCGAGCAGGACGTCGCTGTAGTCGGTCATCTCGTCGGCCAGCGGGGTCAGCACGGACAGGCCGTGGCGCCGCCGCAGCCGCATCGGCGCGGCCGCGACCAGCCGCCCGGCGCAATCCCGGACACCCGCGATCCGCAGCGCGCCGGTCTCGCCGAACACCCGCCAGTACGCCGCGACCCAGCCATGGGCGAGGAACGGCGTCGCGGCCGGTGACCGCTCGTACAGCTCGTCCCAGTCGGCGGCCACCGCGTCGAGGTCGGATCCGGTCGTCAGGGTCGCGAAGCGGAGCATCGTGTCAGGCACCGACCTTCCGGTACGCAGGGACCGTCACCGGGCGGTGACGATGATCGAGAACCGGCTGGAACAACTCGACGGGTCGCAGGAACAGCGACACGAACTCCGGCGCCAGCCGCCGCCAGGAGGGCTCGCCGGTGAGGTTGGTGAGCTGGCTCGGGTACGCGGCGACGGCGGCGCGCTTGGCCGCCAGGTACGGGCCGCACCCGACCCGCAGCCAGCCGCCCGCCACGAGCTGGCGCGCGGACCACGCCACCCGGCCGGGCCACGCCACCAGCCCAGGCCCAGCGCCCGACCCGAGGGTGTCCAGGAACCAGGGGCCGTGCGCCCAGGCCCAGATCGGGTACGCGAGCAGCAGGCACGGCCCCGGGTACCCGTGGACGGCGCGCACCGCCGCCGCGTACACCGCCCGGTGGTCCGGGTGCTCGTCCTGCGCGCAGGGCACGAGTACCACCTCCGGGCGGCGGACGGCGAGCAGGTCGCCGAGCCGGGCCGCCAGCCGGGGCGTGTACCGGGCCAGGCTGCCGTCCTCGAAGCCCAGGGTCACCAGATCGGTCTCCGGTACGCCGAGCCGCCCGCAGGCCGCCCGCAGCTCGGCGGCGCGCAGGTCGGCCAGCTCGGCCGGGGCGAGCACGGCTGAGCGGGTACTGTGCCGGCCGTCGGTCACGGCGACGACGGTCACCGGGTCGCCGGCCGACCGGGCGCGGGCGATCAGCGCGCCGCAGCCGAACGTCTCGTCGTCGGGGTGCGGCGCGAGCACCATCAGCCGGCGCCCGGACAGCAGGCCGGTGGCGTCGATCGCGCCGGCGCTCAGGGCGCGCCGCCAGCCATGTGCCGTCGCGGTCGCGATTCGAGCGGCGAGAGCCCTGACGGTCATCGTGGTCATCGTGGTCATCGCGGTCCTCCGCCGGCCGGCCGGTGCACGGCCCGCAGAGCCGCCCCGATGACGGCGCAGTACCCGGCGGCGAGCACCGCCTCGCCGGCCAGCACCGAGCCGCCGATCCAGATCAGTCCGCGGCCGGCCAGCAGGTACGCGCCGAGCAGCGAGATCGCGCACGCCGTCGCGGACAGTTGGCACAGCAGCCGGACCCGGCCGGAGATCAGCAGCAGCGTGCTACCGACGAAGCCGACCGAGCTGAGGGCGCTGGTCAGCGCCAGGACCAGCAGCAGCGGGTACGCCTGCGTGTAGACCGGTCCGAACAGCCGCAGCACCGGGCGGCCGGCTACCGCGATGCCGGCCAGCAGCGGCACCTGGAGGCCGAGGGTCACCCCGAGTACCCGCGGCAGCAACTCGGGCAGCCGCCGGCCGTCGTGCGCGACCTCGGCGAAGAAGCTCCGGCAGGTCGCCTGCGGGACGAACGACAGCACGCTCGCGATCAGCGAGGCGATGTAATACAGCGCCGCGTGCCCCGCGTCGACCCGCTGGGCGACCAGTACCGGCATCAGCAGGCTGGGCATCAGCAGGATCGCGGTGGCGACGTAGTTGCCGGCGGAGTACCGCCACATGACGCGCAGCCGGTCCGTGGCGAGAGTCAGTCTCGGTGGCAACCCGAACCGGCTGCGCAGCGTGAGGACGTACAGCGGCAGCGCGAGCGCGAGCGCCAGCCAGTACGAGGTGAAGATGCCGAGCGCGCCGGCGCCGGCCAGGACCGCGGGCAGCGCCAGCCGCACCACGACCACGAGGGTGTTGCGGCGCAACAGGTACCCGTTGCTGCGCAGCGCGATGAACACGTTGTCGAAGAAGAGCCCGGCCGCCCCGGCGACGGTCAGCGCGATGAACGCCGCCGCCTCCCCCGGCTGCCGCACGCCGGTCAGCCGCGGTGCGAACACCGGCACGGCCGCCACGAACCCGGCCGCGCCGACCAGGGCCGCGCCGAGCGCGACGGTCAGGCCGGCGTTGACTGTTCGGGCCCGGTCCGGCCACCAGGACAGGTAGTGGATCAGCGAGTTGTTCATGCCGAGCAGGGCCAGGTTGGCCACCAGCGTGGACGCCGAGATGAGCGCGCCGGCCCGGCCCACCTCCTCGGGCGCGAACAGGTGCGCGACGATCTGCCAGAACAGGAACCCGCCGGCCGCCAGCTCGATGGTCGCGAGCAGCAGCAGGACGGAGTTGCGCAGCAGGCTGTCGTCGAGCAGCGCGCGGACCCGGCTCATGGGTTGGCTCGCCGGGCGCGGGTGCTGCCCGATCGCTTCCGTGTAGGCGTCCTCGACGCCGGCCAGGTGCGCGGTCATCGTGTACCCGGCGGCCCGCCGCTGCCCGGCCCGCCCCATCCGCTCGCGGCGCTCGTCGTCGCCGAGCAGCCGGTCGATCGCGCCGGCCAGCGCCACCGGATCGCCGGGCGGCACGAGTTCGCCGGTCACTCCGGACTCGACCAGATCGGGCAGCCCGCCCACGTCGGAGGCCACCACGGGGGTACCCGCGGCGAGCGCCTCCAGGCAGGTCAGCCCGAACGCCTCCGGCCACAGCGACGGCATCACGACCAGGTCGGCCCCGGCGACCCGGCGGGCCAGCTCGTCGCGGCGCAGCCAGCCGGCCAGCTCGACCGACGACCCCAGCCCGAGCCGGTCGATCTGCTCGCGTACCTCCCGGTCCATCGAACCGGTACCGCAGATGGTCAGCACCGTGCCCGGATGCCGTTCGAGTACCGCCGGCAGCGCGTCCAGCAGCACCTGCGGGCCCTTGAAGTACTCCAGCCGGCCGACGAAGAGGAGCCGGCGCGGTCCTGGGGCGGCCTGTCGCGACGTGACCTCGGCGGGATCAAACCCATTGGGTACCAGCCGGACCGGCCCGATCTCGGCGCCGGCCAGGTCGGCCAGGTACCGGCTCGGCGCGGTGTACACGTCGACCACCCGCAGCCCGCGCCGCCACAGCCGCCCGACCAGCCAGCTCGTCCCGGCCGCGACCGCGCGCCCGCGCCAGGTCAGCGCGGCCCGCGCCGGACCATGTGCGTCGCCCGCGCGGAAGTACCGGGCCGGCAGGCACCAGCGTTCGGTGGCCCGCAGGAACAACTCCGGCCCGTGCACGGTCAGCACGGTCGGGACGTCCGCCAGGACGCCGAGCGTGGCCGGCGCCAGCAGCCCGACGGTGTGCAGGTGCACGACGTCCGGCCGCCACCCGGCCACGGCTGCCGCGAGTGCCGCGCGGGCCGCCGGGTTGCGCAGCTGGCCGGCGAACCGGGCGGCCAGCCCGCCGCGCCCGGCCGGCTGGTGCCAGGTCGCGTCGCTGAACCGGGTACCGCTGCCGGCCAGGTCGCTTGCGAGCACGTGTACCCGGTGGCCGGCGGCCCGTTGCGCGGCGACCAGGTCGGCGACGAGCCGCTCGGCGCCGCCACACGTGGTACCCATGTTGATCACGTGCAGGATGGTGCGCCGGATCGTCGCGGGTTGCCGCGTCGCAGGCTCGGTCAGGACCCGTTCACTCATGGCCCCACCACCGGGCTGTAGACCCGCCGGGTACCGTCGACGTGCACCAGCTCGCGGCCGGCGGTCACGCAGTCGAGCGGGAACGTGTACCGCAGCGCCCGGTCCCCGACGACCGCCACGCCGTTCGCGGTCCGACCGTCCATAGTGGTCACCTGGACGTAGCCGTCCGGTGGGACCGCGCCCGGGATGAGCCCTTCCATGGGGTACAGCGGGGTCATCGCCCGCAGGTTCGCCGAGTCCCGGCTGTCCGCGACCACGAACCCGTGCCCGGCGACGTGGGCGTTCACCCAGCCCATCACGGCCACGTCCACCGGCGCGGTGTAGTACGCCCGGAAGTACGCGCCGCCGTTGGTGAGGTTGAGCTGCGGCGGGTAGTCGCCGGTCAGCTTCGGCACGAGCCCGCTCGTGGTGAGCAGGCAGCCGACGACGACCGCACCGGTGAGGAGGGCGGCGCGCCGGCGCAACGGTACGACGAGCGCGAACAGTACGGCCGGCGCCAGGATCACGAGCAACTGCTGGTACAGCCGCAGCAGGCCGTAACTGTCGGACAGTTGGGGGGCCACGACGGTCGCGGCCAGCAGCGCGAGCGCGGCGGCGGTCAGCTCCGGCAGCAGGTTGGCCCCATTGCCGCCGCGGGTCCGGGCGTGCCGGCCACGCTGGCCCCGCTTTCGCCCCCGGAACCAGGCGACGGCGCAGCCGACCGCCGCACCCGCCTCGAAGAGCACCACGGCGGCCCGGCGCAGCGCGGTGTTGACCGTGCCCGGCGGCAGGCCGACCCGGGCCAGGGCGGCCCCGGCGGCGGTCGTCGGCAGGATGTCGCCCGGCCCGGGTACCACGCCGCAGCCGGGGTGCGGTGGGGGCGCGTCGTCGCCGGTACCGGTGCCACGGAAGTACGCCGCGTACTGCTGGAGCGCCTCGGCGTCGGTGGCCTCTTTCACCGGTGAGACCACGCTGTACCGGGTGCTGCCGGAGTACACGCCGGCCCGGTCGGCGACCGCGACGGCCGCGTCGCGCAGGCCGCCACCGAGGGCGCCGGCGCTGCCGGTCACCGCCGCCCAGCCGACCGCGAGCACGATCAGCAGGGCGGCGCCGAGGCCGAGTACGCCGTGCGCCGCGGGCAGCCGCGGATCCGGCCGGCGGCGGGCCCGGCGGGCGAACCAGCGGCGCACCTGGCGTAGCAGCCACCCGGTCGCGAGCAGGCCGGCGGCGATGTACGTGCTGGTGTAGTGCGAGACGGTCAGCCCGGCCGCGAGCGCCGCGAACAGCGTGACCCGCTGGCGCGGGGTGCCCCGGCCGGCGAGTACCGACAGCATCGCGACCGTGAAGAACACCAGCGCGATCTCCTGCCGGTTGAGCATGGGCATGTCGTTGACGAACGCCGGGAACGCCACGAACAGGCCGGCGCCGAGGACCGCGTACCCGGCCGGCAGGAACCGCCGTACCACCAGGAACACACCGACCGGGATGGTCGCGAACAGCAGTTGGAAGCAGACCCGGAACACGTCCAGCGGCGCGACGCCGAGCAGCCGGGTGAGGAACGCCGGCAGCACGGTGATGCTCAGGCACGAGTTGTACCCGGCGAACGGGCCGCCCGGTCGCCAGGAGCCGCGGTTCAGCGTCTCGATGAACACCCGGTACTCGATCTTGATGTCGTGCCCGGTGACCCCGGTGCCGCGCAGTGACGTGGCGAGCAGGATCGCGAGCCCGAGCAGGTACACGGCGGTCGCGGCGGCGGTGACCTCGCCCCGGCGGGCGGCCAGCGCGGCGGGTACCAGGGCGACCGCGGCCCCGGCGAGCGCGAGTTCGGTCAGTCCGGCCGTGCCGCCGTGGTTGAGCCGGTGCGCCCCGACGACCGCAAGCCCGACGGCCACCGCACCGACGAGGACGCCCGCGGCGCCGCCAACCCCTAAAGATCTTGGACAGTTTGACCGTCTATAGCCGGTCAAACTGTCCAAGATCCGCGTGGGGGCCGCAGCGGCGGCAGTGGCGAGCAGCGCGACGAGCGCGTCGAAGCCGATCAGGCAGCCGATGGTGGTCAGCGTCCGCACCGGCAGGACAAGCGGCAGCAGGCTCAGCGTGAACGCCACCGCGATGAGGCCGAGCAGCGACAGCGCGATCGCGTGCAGCAGCCAGTCCCAGCCGGTACGCGCCGGCAGTCGCAGCGCGCGGAGGGCCAGCGCGCCGGGCACGACCGCGACGGTCGGCAGCGCGACGGCCGCCCGCAGCCCGCCCACCAGCCCAGTCAGGATCAGGAGGTTCGTCGCGACGAACCCGGCGACGCCGAGCGCCAGCCCGAGACGCCCCCTCACAGCGCGCTCCGGAGCTGGGCGTACACCTCGTCGACCGCGTCCGCCACGGCGGACCAGCCGAACGTCGTGGCGCGGCGGCGCGCGGCGGCGGACAGCCGCTCCCGGCGCCGGGGGTCGTCGAGCAGCGCCCGCACCGCCGTGGCGAGGTTCGCGGGACTGGCCGGGTCGACCGGTACGACCGCGTCGCCGCCGGTCTGCACCAGCTCGGGCAGCGCCGAGCAGACCACCGGCGCACCCGCCGCCATGGCCTCCAGCAGGACCAGCGGCAGGCCCTCGTGCGACGACGGCATCAGCACCGCCGCGGCGCGCTGGTAGTAACCGACCAGGTCGGCCGGGGCGAGCGGGCCTAAGATGTACACATTGGACAGTTGCGCGGCGGCTCGCTCGACGTCGGCCCGCTGGTCGCCGTCGCCGACCACGTACAGCGTGGCGTCCGGCAGCGCGGCCATCGCCTCGACCGCCGCCAGCACGTTCTTCTGCGCGGTCAACCGGCCGACGAACAGCAGCTCCCGGGCCGCCCGGGTGCCCGGCCGCCCGGGGCGGAACAGGTCGGTGTCCACCCCGTTCGGCACCACGGCGACCCGCTCCGGCCGGACCCCGAACGTGCCGATCACGCACTCGCGCATGGCGTCGGTCAGGCAGATCACCCGCGCCGCACCGCGCAGGAAGCCGGCGAAGAACATCCTTTGGTACACCGGAAGCAGCACCCGTCCGGCCCGGCTCGACGGTCGCACCATGAGGTGGACGTGTGCGACGTAGGGCACCCCGCGCAGCCGCATCGCGAGCCGCACCATCTCCGGCGTGACCGCGCAGCCGGTGTGGACGTGCACCACGTCCGGGGTCGGGCGGTGCCGCACCAGCCGGGGCAGCAGGTGGGGAACCACGGGCGTGTTCCCCACCGGCCAGCCCCGGTCCCGGTACACCGCCAGCCGGCCCTGCCGCTGGTGCCGTGGTGCGCCGGCGGCACCGAGATCAGAGGTGTACACCGTGACGTCGTGCCGTTGTGCCTGCATGGCCGCCAGTCGCTGGGCGACCAGTTCCTCACCGCCGAGGTGCGGTGGGAAGAGGCCGGCGACCTGGACGATCTCCATCAGCACTCCCGCGCGGACCGGATCGCGGGTGCCGTCCCGGGCCGTACCACCTGCTGCGCCAGCGCGACCAGCACGCCGAGCCCCCAGCCGGTGTTCTTGACCAGCCAGCCGCCGAGCATCAGCGGCACCAGCCGGGCCGGTGGCCGCCGGTACCCGGCGACGAACACCGTCTCGGCCACCGACAGCGCCGGGAACACGAGCAGCAGCAACGGCGAGACGACGGCGGCCAGTATCCCCGAACCGGCCAGGACCGCGGTCGGCACGTAGTCGACGGCGCGGACGTGGCCGGTACGCGCCGTGTAGCGCACCTTCCACAGCCCGTACCGGTACATCTGCCGGAAGTACCCGCGCGGCCCGACCCGGCTCTCGTGATGGACCACGGCGCCCGGAGCCACCGCCCACCCCACCCGAGCTGTGACATTCCCGCAGACCCGGTGCACGAACTCGATGTCCTCGGCGTGCATCCAGCGCTCGTCGAACGTCTCACCACGCAGCAGGCCGGTGTCGACGGCCAGGTTGCAGCCGCTGACCAGCAGCGACCCGGAGGTGGCCAGCTCGCGTACCGTCTCGTCGTTGACCGCGACCGCCCGTGCGAAGTCGGAGGCGTGCGCGGCGACCACGCCACCGCCGACCACGCCGACCGCCGTGCTGGCCGTGGCCCCCAGGCGGAACGCCTCGACCAGCGCCTCGGTCCAGCCGGGGTCGGCACACGCGTCGGAGTCGAGGAACGCGACGAGGCGGGAACCGGCGGCGGCCATCCCGATGTTGCGTCCCCGGGAGATGTTGTGGCTGCCGTTGCGCAGCACGCGTACCGGGAAGCCGGCCTGGAATCCCGCGACCGCCGCGAGCGTGCCGTCGGTCGAGTCGTCGTCGACGACGATCACCTCGGCGGGCGGGAGCCGTTGCGCGGCAAGCGATTCGAGGCAGGCACCGACGGTGCGGGCGCTGTTGTAGGTGAGTACGACCACGGTGATCGACATGGTCACCCCTTCGCCGTACTGATCAACGGACGGGACTCCAAGCCCTCGTACAGTTCCAGCAGCGCCGACTGGTTTCGCCGCCACTCGAACCGCTCGACCGCGAACCGGCGGCCGTAGCCGGCCATCCGGCGGCGCAGCGAGGGATCGGCGAGCACGGCCAGGATCGCGGCGCGCAGCGACCGCCGGTCCGCGGGTACCAGGCGGATCAGGTCCCGATCGACGCGGTACCCGGCGTAGCGCGGGTCGTCGGTGGTGACGACCGGTACCCCGCAGGCCATCGCCTCCTGCACGACGAGCGGGAACACCTCCCCTGCGGACGGGTGCACGAACACGTCCGCCAACCGGTACAGGTCGACCAGCTCGTCGCGCGGCACCGGCCCGGCGTAGCTGACCCCGGGCGGCAGCTGCTCCGGCGGGGTACCCGGGCCGGCCAGCACCACGTGGTACTCCGGCCCGGCCGCGGCGACCAGCTCCGGGTACCCCTTCTGCTGGATCAGCCGGCCGACGAACAGCACCACGGGCTTGCCGGCGGGCAGGCCGAGCCGATCCCGCCAGCCGGCCGGATCGCGCGGCGACCCGGGCGCGAAGACGGCGGTGTCGATGCCGTTGCCGGTACGCACGATCCGGTCCGCCGGCACCCCGTGGGCGCGCAGGTGCTCGTACACGAGCTGGTTGTGCGCGGTGACCCGGCGCGCGGCCCGCCACACGTACCGTCCGGCGGTGGCCCGGGTCAGCGCCTCGACGCCGCGCACGAGCCGCCGGTCGTGCCGCACCGGCCCGATGTTCTGGGTGACGACCAGCGGCTTGCCGGCGCGCCGCGCGAGCCGGGCGGCCAGCTGCGGCGGCTGGTACAGCACGTCGTGAACATGCACGACATCGCTGTCCGCGCACAGCCGGCGCAGCGTGCGGTAGAAGGCCGGCCCGACCACCGGGTACGGGATGCCGGTACGCCGTTCGAGCAGGTTGCTCGCCGGCAGCCGGACCACCTCGTACCCGTCGAGCGCCTCCCGGTCCGGTGCCGCCGGACCGGTCCTCGTGGTCGCGACCGTCACGCCGTGCCCGGCGGCGGCGAGGCAGCGGGCCTGGTTCTGGGCCACCACCTCGACGCCGCCGACGTGCGGCGGGAAGTATGTCGACACGATCAGGATGCGCACGACGCCCCCGCGACGCCGCCGCTCCCCCAGCCGTCCGTCATGTCAGCCCACGCTTTCCGGCTGTGCTGCAGACAGGCTGGGCACCGCGGACAGGCCGGGCACCACGGGCGTGACCGGCAGGCTCTGCGTTGCGGGCAGCGTGACCATCGGGTCGCGACGGGCCGGCCGCAGCCGGGTGGCCAGCAGGTGGCCGACGTTGCCGAGACCGTCCCGGATCGGCCGCAGCTTGGTGTGGCCGCCGCGCGGGCTGTACGCGATCGGCAACTCCCCGCACCGGAAACCGCGCCGGTACACCTCGACCTTCAGCTCCTGCGAGAACGCCATGCCGCCGGACGCCACGCGGAGCCGGGACAGCACGTGGCGGCGGAACACCCACATGCCCGACTGCGAGTCGCCGAACGGCAGGTGGAACAGCAGGTGGGTCATGCCGCTCAGGATCCGGTTGCCCCAGACGTGCGAGCGGCTCATCGCCTGCGGGTTCAGGGACTCCAACCGGTTGGTGGACAGGAAGTCCAGCCGCTCGGCGTCCAGTTTGGCCAGTGCGTGCGGCAGGATCTCGAACGGGTACGTGAGGTCGGCGTCGCCGGTGGCGATGACGTCGCCGGTGCAGTTAGCGAAGCCCGCCTTGTACGCGTTGCCGTAGCCGCGTACCGGCTGGACGATGACTTTCGCGCCGTGCTCGCGGGCCAGCCGGCCGGTCTCGTCGGTCGAGCCGTTGTCGACGACGAGCACCTCCACGCCGAGGCCCGCGGATTCCAGTTGTCTGATCGGGATGGATGTCAGTGTTTGGGCGATCGATTCCTGCTCGTTGAAGGCCGGAATCACGACGGACAGCGTGGGCATGCCTGACTCCTCGTAGGCGGAATGGCTACTCACCGCGATGAAGTAGACACGAACCGCAACTACGAAGAGGGTTTGAATCCGGATTGTCAGGAGATAAGGCGAGCCGGTTTCAACCGAATGGCCCGAGTTGTTGGCAATACGTTGCTAGTGGCCGAAAACGCGGTGCACGGGCGCGACAAGGCCTAGGATCACGCCTCCCGGCCGCCATCGACGGTGGGCTATCCAGTCCCGCCGATTCACCGAACCCGGGACTGGATAGCCCACTGTCAATCTAGAAGATCAGCTACTGGGTGACCTCGATGTAGTCGACATTCGGGCAACCGTTCGCGGTGGTGGCGACCGTCCGGACGGTGTTCGCGCCAGCGGTGACCGGGACCGTCAGGGTCTTGGTCGCCCAGGTGTTCCAGTTCGTCGTCGCGGTGAACGCCGACGCCGTAGCCACTACCGTGCCGTTGACCGAGATGTCCATCGGCCGGTTCGCGGTGGTGCCGTTGGAGTACCGGATCGCCAGCGTCACCGCGCCGGCGCCCGTGGCGTTCACCGTCGTCCACTGGACCGCCGCGCCCACCGCGTTGTTGGTGTTGCAGAACCCGGTGCCGGAGAACCCGGTGTGATCCGAGTCGATAGTGCCGTCACAGGTGCCGCTCTCCGCCTCGTACCGGGTCGTGCCGCCGCCGCCACCGCTGGTCACGGTCAGCGCGAAGCTGGCCGAGTGGCTGGTCGAACCGGCGGTGCCGGTCACGGTGATGGTGGCCGGGCCGGCCGCCGCGGTCGCGGACGCCGACACGGTCAGCGTCGCGGAGCCACCGGCGGTGACCGAGGTGGGCGACAGGCTGACCGTCACCCCGGCCGGCGCGCCGGTCGCGGACAGCGCGACCGACTGCGCGGATCCGCTGACCACCGATGTCGACACCATCGCGGTGGTGGCCGAGCCCGCGGCCACCGTGCCCGAGGTCGGGCTCAGCGACAGGCCGAAGTCAGCGGACCCGCCACCGGCCGGGGTGAACGTCCACTGGCTCGCGCTACCCGAGCAGCTTCCCGGCACGATGTTCGTACCCGACACCCGCACGCACTTCTGGCCGGTCTGGATGTCGGAGATCGTGCCGTTCGGGTTCACCGACCACTGCTGGGACGGCCCGCCGTTGCACTTGGCCAGGACGACCTTGCTGCCGGACATGGCGGCGCACAGGTTGTGGATCATCAGGAACGCGCCCTCGAACGTGAACCGCTGGCTCGTCGCGGCGCTGTTGCAGGCCGCGGTCTTGAGCTGGACGCCGGTGCTCGAACTGTCACCCGGGTCGTCGAGGCACTGGCCGTTCGAGCCGTTCTTGTACTGGCCGACGGTGATGTTGGGCTGCGCGCCGCCGTAGCACGCCCCGGTTCCGGTGTTGAACAGCGGCGTCGAGTCGACCTGCTCGTTCGACGGCGGGTCGACGATGACCGGCTCCATGGTCGGCGTGTTGTCGGCGTTGTAGTGGGTCAGCGCGTCCTCGCAGTTGATCGCGTCGAACGCGTTACCGCCCTTGCCGCCGAGCCAGAGGTCGATGTGGCGAAGGCCGGGACCACCGTTGGGACCGTGGCCGCTCCAGTCCTCGCCGCACTCCTGGCAGCTGTCCTCCATGATGAAGTACTTCTTGACCCGCGGTACCCAGACCTTGGTGCCCGCCTTGAGCATCTTCGTCGTGGTCGCGAACGTGATCGGGTCCGCGAAGGTGCCTTTGCCACCCGCCGTGTCGTGGATCTGCGGGTACGAGATGTCGCCGCCCGGCGGGGTGTTGTCATACCAGCCGTAGAAGGTCAGGAACATCTGCTGTGTGCTGGCCGCCAGGGCCGATGACGCACCGAACAGCCCGGTGAACGCCACCGTCATCGCCAGCACGGCGGCCGCCGCGATCGTGCCGAGTACACGCCGGTTCATCGGTCCCTCCCGGAAGCTGGAGTCCACACGGGTCTCACCGTGTCGATCAGCGTCGATGAACCGGTTGACTGGCGTCAATAGTTCGATAGGAAGATTGCCTAACGATTCCGCCTCGCGGAACACCAGCCCACGGCCCCCGATCGGCACAACTTCCCGGAAGTAGTGGCCTCAGCGGGATACGGAGGCCACTACTTCCGGGAAGTTGTGCCGCTGTCGCTAGTTCCCTGGCCGGCTCCGGCGCCGGCTCAGCACGCTGATCGCGGTCACGGCGGCGATCACACCCGCCAGGACGAGACCCCAGCTCGCCGGCCGGCGGCGGACCGAGTCCTCCACCCGGTCGACGGCCTGCTGGCCGCTCTCCCGGGCCGCGGCCGCGGTCTCCCGTACCGTGTCTTTCGCCCGCTCCTTCACGTCGGCCTTGGCCGCCAGTGCCTCGACCGTCTCGCCCAGGTTGGAGCGGGTCTCCGCGATGTCCGACCGCAGGTCGGACATCGCCGCTTCCTCGGCCGGCTTCTTCTTCGTGCTCATCGACGCCCCTCCCGGGCCGCTTCGGTGACCGCGTGCACGTCGGCCTTGACACTCCCCACGGCCTGCTCCGGCACCGGCGGGGTGGCCTCGCGCACCTGGCCACGGCCGGCGAGTGCCAGCACCCCGGCGGCGGCCAGCAGGACGACCGTGACGATCAGCGCCGCGAGCCAGAGCGGAAGTACCAGATCCAGCACGATGACCAGGGTCGTGAGCAGCGCCGCCAGCCCGTACAGCGCGAGGATGCCGGCTGCGCCGAAGAGCCCCGCACCGGTACCCGCACGCTTGGCCTTGGCGGTCATCTCCGCGCGGGCCAGGGCCATCTCCTCGCGTACGAGCTGGGAAATCTGCTCACCGGCCAGCTTCACCAGTTCGGCGGTCGACGCGTGGTCCGGGTCGACCGCGCTTCCGGCGTATCGATGTTGGTTGGTCATGGTCGCTCCCGTCCGGTGCGGTTGTGCAGCGCTAACCACGTACCCACCGGACGGCCCGCCAACCGGCGCGGCGCCGGAGCAGATCTGCTCCGGCGCCGCGTGGAATTCGTATCTGTCAGCCCTGGCGGCCGTTCCAGCGCGGGTTCTTGCGGTTGACCACACGCACCCGCCCGCGACGACGGACCACGACCGAACCTGGCTTGGCCTTGAGTGACCGTACCGAGCTGCGAACCTTCATCGGGTACCCCCTTGTTTGTTCCGCCGGGGTAACGCCGCCGACACGGTCAGGATTCCCGGCAGTGTCGGCCGGTCCGGCATTCAGTCCGGCAGCATCGGCATCGTGAGGCCCTGGTCGCGCCCGAGCAGGTTGCCCCGGGTGACGGCGGACGTGCCGAACCGTTCGCGTACCGCGTCGAGGGTCACGTCGAGCTCGGTGCCGGACTGCGCGTCGAACGGCAGCGCGAGCTGGACGTAACGGCTGTCCTCCAGGTTGCCCACCGCGACGCCGACCAGCGTGATGCCGCGCCGCTCGATCATCGGCCCGGCGGTGACCAGCAACCGGCGTACGGCGTCGAGGATGGTCTGGGTGTGCGCGGTCGCCCGGACCAGGGTGTGCGAGCGGGTCGCCCGGGAGAAGTCGTCGAAGCGCAGCCGCAGGGTGACGGTGCGGCCGACCCGCCGGGCGGTACGCATCCGCCGGGTCACCCGGTCGACCAGCCCGGCCGCCACGGCATCGATGTCGGCGGCGGTGTGCCGGGACCGGCCGAGCGCGTGCTGGGAGCCGATCGAGCGGCGCCGGCGACCGACCTGTACCGGCCGGGGGTCGCGGTTGTGCGCCAGGGCCTCGAGGTGGCGCCCGGCGGCGACACCGAGCATCGAGACCAGCGCCGCCTCGCCGAGCCCGGCCACCTTGCCGACCGTCCTGATCCCGCGCTCGCGCAGCTTGCCGGCGGTGACCGGGCCGACGCCCCACAGCCGCTCCACCGGCAGCGGATGCAGGAACGCCAGCTCGCCGTCGGGTGGCACGACCAGCAGGCCGTCGGGCTTGGCAACCCCGCTGGCCACCTTGGCGAGGAACTTCGTCCGGGCCACGCCGACGGTGATCGGCAGGCCGACCCGCTCACGCACGGCGGCGCGCAGCTGGATCGCGATCTCGACGGGGGTACCGGAGATCTTGTGTAGCCCGCCGACGTCGAGGAACGCCTCGTCGATCGACAGTCCTTCGACCAGCGGCGTGGTGTCCTCGAACACCTCGAAGACTGCCTTGCTCGCCGCCGAGTACGCCGACATCCGGGGCTCGACCACGATCGCCTGCGGGCAGAGCTGGCGGGCCTGCCGACCACCCATCGCGGTACGCACGCCGCACGCCTTGGCCTCGTAGCTCGCGGCGAGCACCACGCCGGCGCCGACGATCACCGGACGGCCCCGCAACCGCGGGTCGTCGCGCTGCTCGACCGACGCGTAGAACGCGTCCAGGTCGGCGTGCAGGATCGTCGCCTCCGCGGGCACGATCCACATATTCGCACACATGTTCGAACGCTGACACCCAATGATCGGCACAACTTCCGGAAGGTTGTGGCCTCAGTGCCCCCGAATGGCCACTATTTCCGGGAAGTTGTGCCGACCCCACGAACCTACGACGCCACGTCGGCGTACGTCGTGCCGAACCGGGGCCGGTTGACCCACTCGACCGCGTGCCCACTGTTGGGCCCGGACCGGTAGACGCCCCACTTGACGTTGACGTGCGAGCCCATCAGCGTCGGGCCCTTGAACTGCTTGGTCCCGTCGACGAAGGTCTGCTGGGCGCCGTCGTACCAGAACGAGGTCCAACCGTCGCTGCCCCGCGAGATCTTCCAGCCGATCACGAACGTGTGCCAGGTGTTGATCTTGAACGAGGTGTTCCAGATGTGCCGGTCGGACCCCTTCGGCGGGGTGTACTGGAAGTGCAGCTGACCGTCGCCTAGCGTCCGCAGCACGTACGGTCCCGCGCTCGGCTCCCCCGACCTCGGCCCGGAAATGTGCAACTGGAACAGCGACAACCATTTGCCGGACGCGTTGGGCATCGGCTGCCACAGCGTCCGCCAGCCCAGGTACACGGTCTGCCCGACCATCGAGTCGTTGATGGTCAGCACCGACCCGTTCGAACGGCGCAGACCACGGCTCTCGCAGCGTTCCTTGCCGTTCGACCAGTCCCAGGTCTCGTACCGGAAGCACGCCCCGTACTTGCCCTGCGGGTCGTTCGCCACCGTGATGCTGCCCGGGCTCTGCTCCAGTCCTTCGAAGTTCTTCGCCGGGCTGAGGCCCGTGTCACCGGCCCACAGCAGGCTCTGCGCGGACACGTCGGTCGGTGCGACCTGACCTTCCTTGGTCTGGCCGGCCGCTGCTACCGCCGCCGGGATCAGGACCGCCGCCGGTGCCGCCGCCGCGGCGAGCACGATCGAGCGCCGCCTGAGATTGGCCATCGTCAACTCCCATCTCTACCTGCACGCCCCTAGGCGTCCATCGAAATCTGGGCAGTGATGGCCGTCAATTATTAAAGAAGGTTTTTCAGCTACATGGAATGGGTTGCCAAACGCCAAGATCGGCACAACTTCCCGGAAGTCGTGGTCTCCAGGTACCGCTGAGGCCACTGTTCCCGGGAAGTTGTGCCGATCTTGGGCTGCTACAGGACCGCGTCGGCGAGCCGGTCGACCTCCTCGACGTTGGGTACGGTCGGGATGAACAGCAGTTCCGTGACGCCGACGTCGTCGAATCTCTGGGCGATCTCCTTGGCCGCCTGCGGGGTCCGGACCGCGCTCTCCACGATGGCCTCGGTCCAGTCGCCGAGGAATCCGTAGTACTTGCGCAGCGCCGCCCGGGACGCCTCCTCGTCGCCCAGGCCGAAGTACTGGAGCGCGGCGATCCGCGGCGCGTCCTCGCGACCGGCCTCGCGCCAGGCGGTCCGGATCCGCTCGATCATCGGCGCGGCCATGTCGGGGCCGCCCCCGCCGACGGTCCAGCCCTGGCCGTACCTGATGGTCCGCTCCACAGCCTTGTCACTGTTGCCGCCGATGAGGACGGAGACCCGGTTGCCCGCCGCGGGCTCCGGCCCGACCGGGAAGTCGTCGCCGGTCACGCTCTCCCCCGCCCAGGCGCGTTCGAGCAGGTCCAGGGTCTCGTCCATGAGCCGGCCGCGCCGCTCGAACGGCCGGTCCATGGCCGCGAAGTCGTCGGGGCGGCCGCCAACGCCCAGGCCCAGCGTCAGCCGGCCACCGGACATGGCGTCCAGGCTGGCCGTCGCCTTCGCCAGCCACACCGGCGGGTACACCGGCGCGAGCAGGATGTCGGTGAACAGCTTGATCCGTGTGGTGGCCCCGGCCGCCACCGCGAGCGAGGTCAGTGAGTCGTACGTCGGATAGATGATCCGGTCGATCGTCGCGAGGCTCGCGAAGCCACGCTGCTCGGCGCGGCGCGCCCACTCCACCATGGTTGATCCGGGCACCTTCAGCGTGTTCGGCAGCCCGATGCCGATCTCCATCAAGTCCTCCTCGCCCAAGCGGCGTCCAGTTCGAGGGATCGCGGCCCCGTCCACACCTGTCCGCAACCGCCTCCGACAAATGCCACGCTAGTCCGCCGCCGGACCCGGCGCTCAAGGGATCATGAGCCCTGATTCGGCGAGTTCGTCGACGCGCTCGGAGTCAACATCTGCACCATGCCGGTGATCTCCAGTACCCGGAGCACGTTCGGGCCGCAGTTGACGACCGCGAAGTCGATCCGGTCGGCCGAGGCCGCTCGCCACGCCGCCACCAGGGCCGCCACGCCGCTGGAGTCCAGGAACGTGACCTCGGCGAAGTCCACGTCCAGGCGGACCGGCCGCCGGTCCCGGATGATCCCCGACATCGCGTCGGCCAGCGGGTCGACCGTGGCGATGTCGATCTCTCCGGCGACGGCCAGGCGTACCCCGCCGTCAGCGGTCGGGTGTGTCGTCAGCCGGAGTGGAGCCGGCTCCAGGTGCCGAGAGGGTTCAGGGCTCATCGGGTACCCCCTCGTTCGTAGACGGCTATGGCCGTTCTACGGCCGCTCTATGGGCGCGGCGGATCGGTCGGCTTGTTGTGCTCGGCCAGGTAACGCTCCAGCTCGGCGCCCAGCTCGTCGGCGGACGGCAGCCCCTCCTCGGCGAGCAGGCCGGTGCCCTGGCGCCCCCGGATGAACGCGTCGTACTGCTCCTCGAGCCCATGCACCAGCGCCGCCGCCTCGTCGTTGCCGGCGATCTGCTTGTCGACATCAGCGCGGACCAGCTCCGCCGCCTGGCGCAGGTCAGCGGTCGGCAGCAGCAGACCGGTGGCGCGCGACACGGCGCCGAGCAGCTCCTGCGCGGCCGCCGGGTAGGCGGTCTGGGCCAGGTAGTGCGGCACGTGCACGGCAAAGCCCATGGCGTCATGGTCGTGCTGGCCGAGCCGGTACTCGAGCAGGTTGCCGGCGCTGCCGGGCACCTGCACCCGGCGCAGCCACGGCTCGTACCCGGTGATCAGGTCGGGTCGGGTCGCGTGGGCGGTGATCCCGACCGGCCGGGTGTGCGGAACGGCCATCGGGATCGCGTTGAGGCCCACGGTCAGCCGCACGGCGAACCGTTTGACCAGGCCGAGCACGGCGGCCACCCACCGCTCCCACTGCAGGTCGGGCTCCGGGCCGGCGAGCAGGAGGAACTCGGTGCCGGCGTCGTCACGGACCCGGTGCAGCTCGAGCCGGGGCTCCTCGTAGTGCTCCCAGTGGTCCTCCATGAAGATCATGGGTGGCCGGCGGGAGCGGTAGTCGACCAGCTGGTCGGCGTCGAACGTCGCGACGAGCTGGGCGTCGAGCGCGGTCAGCAGGTGGTCGCGCGCCAGGTCGGTGGCACTGCCGGCATCGACGAAGCCGCTGAGGGCCTGCACCAGGACCGGCTGGCCGAGGTCGGGCGGATCGCCGGCCAACTCGTACAGATCATGCGGGTTGAGCACCGCCACGACTCCAATGCTCCGGCATCCGATGGCACCCCGGTGTGACACGGGATCACGATGCCAGCCTACCCGTGGACGAACTCCGCACCGACGCCGTCGCCCGCCGGCCGGTCCGCCGCCGGGGCGGGGTCGCGTTCGTCGTCCAGCGTGGGTGAGCGTTCGTCGTGCAGCGTGGGCGAATTGGCCAGCAGCGCCACACCGGCGGCCAGCAGCGTGCCGACGACCGCGTACCCGGCCAGCGTGCCCGCACCCGCGCCGGCGCCGGTACCGAAGAGGAACGCCCCGGCGGCGGCGCTGGTCAGCGGGTCGGCCATGGTCATCGCGGTCAGCGCGGTCGGCAGCGAACCGGCCGCGAACGCGTCCTGGACGAGCAGGCCACCCATCGACGTGGACAGCGCGAGGCCCAGCGTGGCCCAGTCGGACAGGATCGCGCCGACGCCCCCGCGCGCCAGGTCGTCGGTCACCAGGACGACGAAGACCGCGGTCAGGCTGAAGCAGATGCCGGCCGCCACCGCCACCAGCGCGCTGCGCACCTGCGCACCGCGCCGGACCAACCGCGCGCTGCCCACGAGGGCGACGATCGACACCCCGGCGAGCAGCACCCACCGGGCCACCTCCGGTCGCTGGGCCGCATGATGCGCGGGCCCGTGCGCGCCGCCGTCGACGGCCAGCAGGACCGCCAGCCCGGTACATATCGCCAGCGTGCCCGACCAGTCCCGGCGCAGCGGTCGCCGGCCGCCGAGCGCCAGCGCGAGCAGCAACTGCACCACCATCAGCGCCTGTACCACGGTGATGGATCCGAAGTGGAGCGCCGCCGCGTGCGTGGCGAACCCGGCCAGGTTGGCGATCCAGCCGGCCAGCCAGCGCCGGTCCCGGAACAGCCGGTGCAGTACCCCCAGAACCGGCAACCACCCACGGCCCGGCGCCGTCCCGGTCGCCTCCCGGGCCGCCGTGCGCGCGGCACGCTGCTGCAACGCGGCGGAGATCGCGAACATCGACGCGGCGAGCAGCGACAACGCGACGCTGACGATCACGGCCCGAACGGCATGTGACGGCCCCCTCCCAGGTCCGCCAACCTTGGCCGGTGGTAACGAGAGGCGCGTGAACCGAAGGTCAACGGCCCGCGACGAACGCGCGCATTTCCGCCGGCGCCCGCGGTCAGCCGGCGACTTCCATCGGTCGCCCGTCAGCCAGCACGGCGATCGCGGTCACCAGCAGGCCGTCGCGCGCCAGCCACCCGCCGGTGAAGCCGGTCAGCTTGACGCCGGCGACGACCGGGCCGGGCACCAGCAGCCGTGCCGCGAACGCGCCGGAGGGCTCGATCGTCACGTCGGCCTCGGCGAAGTCCAGCCACTTGCGGCACAGCGGGAACCACGCCTTGTACACCGACTCCTTGGCGCTGAAGAGCAACCGGTCCCAGCGACACCCCGGCGCCGTCCGGCAGGTCGGTCAGCGCCGTGCGCTCCCCCGGCAAGGGCGACCGTCCCCAGCACACCCTCGGGCAGCGGTTCGTTCGGCTCGGCGTCGATGCCGATCGTGGCGACCTCGGCGGCCCGCGCGACGGCGGCGGCCCGGTACCCGGCGCAGTGCGTCATGCTGCCCACGACGCCCTCCGGCCAGGTCGGTGCGCCACGCTCGCCGGGCAGGATCGGCGCCGGCGGTGCAGCCGATCCGGGCGAGCGCGGTGCGGGCGCACAGCCGGGCGCTGGTGAACTCCCGGCGCCGCTTGTCCAGGGCGCGCGCGATGACCGCCTCCTCCGCCGGGAAGAGCGTCGCGCCGGGCGGGTCCTCGAATGCCTCCACCGCGGCGATCGGCGGCGGGAGCAGTACCTCGATCATGCCGGCGCCGGCGCGGGCAGGATCTGGCGCGGCTGACCGGGCGGGGTGTCCCGGCGCTGCCACTCCCGCGGATAGCCCACCGACACCTCCTCGAACGGCACGCCGTCGTGCCACGTCGTCCGCGGGATGTGCAGGTGGCCGTAGACCACGGCCGCCGCGCGGAACCGGAGGTGCCAGTCGGCGGTGCGCTCCGTGCCGCACCACAGCGCGAACTCGGGCCACCACAGCACCCGGGTCGGCTCCCGGATCAACGGAAAGTGGTTGACCAGCACGGTCGGCAGGTCGGGATCCAGGGCGGCCAGCCGCGTCGCGGTCAGCTCCAGCCGCGCGGCACACCACGCCTCCCGGCTCGGGTACGGGTCGGGGTGCAGCAGGAACTCGTCGGTGCACACCGTCCCGACCTCGTACGCCCGGGCCAGCGCCGCCGCCTTGGAATCCGTGCCGTCCGGGCGGAACGTGTAGTCGTACAGCAGGAACAGCGGCACGATCGCCACCGGCCCGCCGCTGCCCGTCCAGATCGGGTACGGGTCTTCCGGGGTCACCACGCCGATCCGACGGCACATCTCGACCAGATGCCGGTACCGTGCCTCGCCGCGCAGGGTGACCGGGTCCGCCCGCGGCGTCCACAGCTCGTGGTTTCCCGGCACCCACACCACCGTCGCGAACCGGTCCCGGAGCGTCCGCAAGGCCCACTCGATGTCGGCGGCCTGCTCGCCCACGTCCCCGGCCACCAGGAGCCAGTCGTGGTCGGACCCGGGTCGCAGGTTCTCCACTATCTGACGGTTTTCCGGGTACGCGACGTGCAGATCGCTGATGGCCAGTAGTTTCCCGGCCGTCGCGGCGGCGGCGGTCACGCCCGCCATGCTAGGCGACCAGTGCACGGTTCCTGTCACTGTGTGGCCGAGGACGGGACTGTGCCCTAGCCTGGACATGTTTCGTCGTGAATTATTTCGCAGAACAACTGGGTCGGTGTTTTCCGAGGTGTCGCTGAGCCGCCCGACGGCCAACGCCGGTGCGTTCGCGCATCCCGCCCTGTTCTACCGGGGCACCGCGGAATACCTCGCGGGCACGGTGCCCTTCGTTCAGGACGGGCTGGCCGCGGGCGAGCCGGTCGCTGTGGCGGTCCCTCCGCCCAACCTGGAACTGTTGCGCGCCGAGTTGGCCGGGTCCGCAGGCCAGGTGCGCTTCTTCGACATGGCGGTCGTCGGCCGTAACCCGGGCCGGATCATCCCCAATGTGCTGCGGGCCTTCGCCGACCAGCACCCCGACGGTCGGGTACGCATCATCGGCGAGCCGGTCTGGCCCGGTCGCACGGCGGTCGAGTACCCGGCCTGCGCGCAGCACGAGGCCCTGATCAACATGGCGTTCACCGGCCGGCCGGTGACCATCCTGTGCCCGTACGATGTCGCCGGTCTCGACGGGGTGGCGGTCGCCGACGCCGTCGCCACCCATCCGCTGCTCATCGACGCGGCCGGCGGGCGGTCGAGCGACGGGTACGCGCCCGAGCGGGTGGTGGCGGCCTACAACGAGCCGCTGACCCCGCCGGAGACCGCCCTCCACCTGTCGTTCGACGCCGCCCGGCTGGCCTTGGTGCGGCGGGTATCGGCGGAGTTCGCCCGGCGCACCGGGCTGCCCGCGCGCCGCATCGACGATCTCGAAGTGGCCGTCAACGAACTGGCCACCAACTCGGTCGTCCACGGCGGCGGCACCGGCACGCTGAGCATCTGGGCCGAGGACGGCCGGATCGTGTACGAGGTCCGCGACCGCGGCCGACTCACCGATCCGTTGGTCGGCCGGCGGCCGGTGGACCTTGAAAACATCAGCGGGCGTGGGGTGCTGCTGGTGAACTACCTGGCCGATCTGGTCCGGGTGTACACCGGCGCGGACGGCACCGCGGTCCGGGTGTACTTCGACTGCCTCTAACGCTGGGCCTGCGCCACCAGGTCGCGCAGCTTGCCGGTGCCGGCCGGCATCCCGGCGTCGCCACCCGTCCCGAAGTACGGCGCGCCGTAGGCCGGCGTGTCCGGCTCGTACCGCCAACTGTCGGCCAGCGAGCCCACGTCGACCGCGTCGTAGCCGATCGCGTCGAGGAACGCGGTCACCGTCGTCTTCGCGTCGGCGTCGTCACCCGCGATCGGCAACGCGCTGCGGTCCGCCGCCCCGGCCGGACGTGACAGCGACAGCAGGTGCTTGGAGTAGATGTTGTTGAACACCTTGACCACGTGCGCGGTCGGCAGGTGCCGTTGGAGCAGCGCGCTGCTGGTGGTCGACCTGTCGTCCAGCTCGGCGATCTGCCCGTCGCGGGACGGGTAGTAGTTGATGGTGTCCATGACGACCTTGCCGGCGAGCGGCTCGACCGGCACGGTGGGATAGGCCCGCAGCGGGATCGACACCACGACGAGGTCGCCCGCCTGCGCCGCCTCGGCCGCGGTCGCCGCCCGAGCCCGCGGGCCCAACTCCTCGATCAGGTCCTTCAGGGTTTCCGGGTCGCGCGAGTTGCTCATCACCACGTCGTACCCGGCAGCCACGGCAAGCCGCGCCACGGTCCCACCAATATTGCCGCTTCCAACGAACCCGACAGTTCCCACGTCCCCACCCTACTCGTCGATCTAGGACGAATGGTGGACGGTTTGCCCGGTTCGGGGCACCATTCTTCCTAGATCGACGAGGGGGTCGACCCGGGGGGCGGGTCAGGACCGGCGGCGGGCGGTCATTTCCTGTTCCAGGCGCCAGGTCGCGCCGTCGTCGTCGGAGATGTAGCCGTCCCAGCGGAAGCTGTCCGGGCCGATCTCGCTGAAGTTCCACCGGATCGGCCGGCCGTCCTGACCGGAGCCGTCCTGGAAGATCCCGTCCCCGTACGGGCGGCCGACCAGGGTGGCGAAGTTGCCGCTCAGCGGGCCGAACCAGCTGACCCGCCAGGCGTCCAGCGCCCGGTCGTACACCCGCACCGTCGTGCCGCTGCCCCGGGCGCTGCGGAGCACGTCCTGTACCCCGAGGCCGTCGAGGATCCGACCGAAGTGCCAGGTCAGAGAGTTCTCCCGCCAGATCCCGGCGGACTCGTCGAACTGGCGGTTGTGGATGTCCCACGAGCCCATCAGCCGGCCGTAGATGTCCAGCTTCTCGGGCAGGTCGCGGTGCGTGCCGGCCGCGACGAGGTTGTCGTACATGGTGTCCATGCCGTCCAGACTGGCCGCGCGGGTACCCCCGGCTCTTGAACTTTCTTGTCACACCTCCGGGCTAGCGTCGTAGCTGTGCTGAGCCACCGCACGCTGGTCGACGCGCCGGGGCTGCGGGTCGCCGAGGTGACCTGCCCGGGCCACGGCACCCGCTGGTCGGCGCCCGAGCCGGTGACCGCGTTCGGCATCGTGCTGGTGCGCCGGGGCGCCTACCGCCGCCGGGTGCGCGGCCGCGAGTCCGTGGTCGATCCGGGCACCGCCTACCTCCAGGTGCCGGGCACCGAGCACGAGATCGCCCATCCGGCTGGCGCCGACCTCTGCACCTCGATCACGCTGGAGACCGCCGGGCCCGACGTGCCCTCCCGGCTCGACCCGATCCAGCTCGATCCCCGCGTGGGCCTCGCGCACCGGCTCCTGCTGGCGCGGGCCGACGCCGGGGCCGACCGGGTGACGCTGACCGACCTGGCCGCCGAGCTGACGGGTACCGTGCTGGCGGCCCTGTCCCACGCCCGCGAGGCCGACCGGCGGTCGGCCGATCGCCGGCTCACCGACGCGGCCCGTGAGCTGATGGCGATCGACCCCGACCGTCCACTGCCGGAGCTGGCGCGGCGCCTCGCCGTCTCGCCCTGCCATCTGAGCCGCGTCTTCCACCGCGTCGCCGGTGTGACCCTGAGCCGGTACCGGATCCGGTTACGCACCAACGCGGCCCTGGAGCGGCTGTCCGAAGACGAACGGGGGCTCGCGGCGCTCGCCGCCGACCTGGGCTTCGCCGACCAGGCGCACCTGACCCGCACGCTGCGCGCCGAGACCGGCCTGCCGCCCGGCCGGGTCCGCGCGCTGCTCACCGCCGGCTGATTCCCCTTCACGCCGCGCCGTCCCGCACGCCACAGCGCTCCGCGGGGCCTTCTCGCCACACCCCCCGCGCGGCGGGCGGCTGGCCTGAGCTGATCGCCAGCCTCAAGACCCTGCTGGAAACCGGCGACCCGCTACCCGAGGCCGCCGCCGTTTAGTGTCGGAACCCTGTGGTACTGGTTAGCCGTGGACGTACGCGAGCTGTTGATCGAAAGCTTTGACCGCCTGCCGGATCTGGTCCGGGGCGCTGTCGACGGGCTGACACCCGAGCAGTTGCGCTGGACGCCGGCCCCGCGCGCCAACTCGATCGGTTGGCTGGTCTGGCATCTCACCCGGATCCAGGACGACCACGTCGCCGACCTGCTCGGGCAGGACCAGCTGTGGGCCACCGGCGACTGGGCCGCCCGGTTCGGGCTCGACCCGGACGTCACCGACACCGGATACGGCCACTCCGCCGCGGAGGTCGCCGCGGTGCGCCCGGACAGTGCCCAGGTGCTCGTCGACTACTACGACGCGGTGGCCGCCCGGACCGCTGAACTGCTGCGCGGCGTGACACCGGAGGATCTGGACCGGATCGTCGACAAGCGGTGGGATCCGCCGGTTACTCTCGGCGTCCGGCTGGTCAGCGTCGTCGACGACGACGTCCAGCACGTCGGTCAGGCCGCCTACGTCCGTGGCCTGTTGCCGTCCGATTGACAAGCCCTGTGCCTACTCGGCCGGCCGGCCGGACCACAGGTCGAACGCGATGCCGGACGGGTCCTCGGCTGTCGCGTACCAACCCATGCCGGACCCGATCTCGGTCCGCGCGACCACGGTCCGGCCACCATGCTTGTCCACCTTCTGCAGCGTCTGTTCGAGGGTGTCGTCCCGCTCGTCACCGTAGAAGTCCACGGTGAAGCAGACGTGCACCTTGCGTCCGGCCGGGTCGCCCTCCGCCCGCCGCAGGCCACCGATCATCGAGTCGTCGGGCAGGTGGATTCCCTCGTACCCGTCCTTCCACTGCTTGAAGGTCCACCCGAAGACGCCGCCGTAGAACGCCTTGGCCACGTCGAGGTCGGGTGCTTCGATCTCCCACCAGGCGATCGGATTCGTACTCAACGTGTCTCTCCCTTCATCGTGGTGCCCTCCACCCACCCGACGAACGGGCCGGGCGGAAATCGACAGTTGCCGCGATGGCTACCGCGCGGTAGTCGCGTAGTGACGCGGAGGTGCGGATTCCTCGGTGTACGGCCAGCGCAAACGGCGCTCCTGGCGGGTTGATGGTCAATTTGTTGCCGCCACACAGTGCTCGTGCAGGCGCCCGTGCATATGCTCGTGTTGGTGTCGTCGCTGACCCGGCTGTCCGGAATCCCTCGCGGGCCGGCGACGGCGGATCGTTTCCTCTCTTTGGAGGCTCGCCGTGGCCAGCTTTACCATCACCGTCACCCCGGACGATGGCGCCGGGGCCCAGACCACGATTCGCGTGAAAACGGCACCAGGAAGCGCCCGGATCACCGAACTGACCGTCAAGGCGGCGGGCGGTGGGGGCCTGTCTCCGGACGAACTGTCCGCAGTGGACCTCGACGCGCTGATCGCGGCCATCGCACCGACCGGAACGACCACGGTCGCCGAGCTGACCGCCGAAATGCCTACCGGCGTGCCGGCCCACCTTCCCGCGAAGCCGGGCCGCCGGGCAAAGGCGGCCGGCGCCCGACCGGCCGGCGCCAAGGCCTCCAACGGGGGTTCCCGCCGGGCGGCGGCGACCACTGACGGTGAGCAATCCGACACCGGTCGCCGGGCGTACCGGCGGATGCCCGAGGTCGACGAGGTGCTCGACGCATACCGGCGGGTCGGCGGCACCACCGCGCTGGCCAGGTACTTCGGGGTGCCCCGGCACACCGCGACCGGCTGGCTGCGTCGACTGCGCAGCATGGGCCAGCTCCAGTCGTAGGTGGAACCTATAGTGATCGGATGACCGCGCCCGAGGCGCCTCGCACCGAGCCACCCAAACTCGGTGACGAGCGCGCGATGCTCGACTCCTGGGTCGACTACTACCGTGCGACCCTGCTCCACAAGTGTGCGGGCCTGTCCGGCGAGCTGCTTGCCGAACGCTCCTGCCCGCCGTCGCCGATGTCGCTGATCGGCCTGGTCCGGCACATGGTCGAGATGGAGCGCGCCTACGTGCACCGGCTCGCCGATCCGAAGACCTCGCTGTACTACTGCACCGACGACCGGCCGGAGGGTGACTTCGAGGACGCCAACGCGGCCGACGCGATGTCGGATCTGGCCAGATACACCGACCACTGCGCCCGCTCCCGGGAGATCATGTCGGGCCTGGCGTTGGATGCCACGTTCGGCCGGGCCGAGCTGTACACGGTGCGCTGGGTCTACCTCTACCTGATCAAGGAGTACGCGCGGCACCTCGGCCACGCCGACCTCCTGCGCGAACGCGTCGACGGCGCGACGGGGGAATGACCGTGCTCGACAGGACACTGCTCGACGGAGCCGCCGTTATGGCGTTCCTGCCCTCGACCGATCTGGACCGGTCGCGCCGGTTCTTCGCCGACCTCCTCGGCCTGCCGCTGGTCGAGGTCACCCCGTTCGCCTGCGTCCTCCGGGTCGGGTCGACGATGGTACGGGTCACGAAGGTGGACCAGTTGCGCCCGCAGCCGTTCACCGTCTTCGGCTTCGAGGTGCCGGACATCCGGGCAGCCGTGGCGCGGCTCGCCGGCGCGGGGATCGCCTTCCTCCGGTACGACGGCATGGGCCAGGACGACGACGGCGTCTGGACCACACCGAACGGCGACCGGGTGGCCTGGTTCCAGGACCCGGACGGCAACACGCTCTCGCTCACCCAGTTCGCCTGACGCCCGGGGCCTGACGCCAGCGGTCGATTGGTCTAGGGTTAGGCCCCGCCATGACGACCGACGTATCCATCGATGTCCAGGCCCCCGAGCAGGCCGACCCAGCCAGCGCAGATCCGACGGGCGCCGGGCCGGGCCGCGCGGGACTACGCGCCGACCTGGTCGCGGTCGCCATCTACCTCGCCGGTGCGCTCTGGGTCACCGCGCGCCTGTGGACCGGCCTCGGCCGGGTCTACCTGGCCGCCAACCCGGACGACCAGATCTACAGCGAATGGATGGTCGGCAACGGCGCGCACGCGGTGGCGCATCTGGCGAACCCGCTGCACACCGTGCTGCTCAACGCCCCGGACGGGGTGAACCTGATGGGCAACGTCGCCTTCCTCCTTCCCGGGTTGCTGCTCACGCCGCTGACCCTGCTCGCCGGTGCGCACGTCACGTTCTCGGCCATCCTCACCGCCAACCTCGCCGCCACCGGCATCGCCTGGTACCTCGTGCTGTCCCGGCACATCGTCCGGCACCGGGCGGCCGCCTTCCTCGGCGGCGCCTTCTGCGCGTTCGCGCCGGGGATCGTCGCGCAAACCGGCGGTTCACACGCGCACATCACCGGCCAGTACCTGGTGCCGGTCATCCTGTGGCGGGTGGCTGCCCTGCGCGAGCCCGGCCGGGCGGTGCGCAACGGGCTGATCCTCGGCCTGCTCGTCACCGCCCAGGTCTTCGTCGGCGAGGAGGTCCTCTTCATGACGGCGCTCGCCTGCGCGGTCATGGCGGTCGGGTACGCCGTGTCCCGGCCGGCGGCACTGCGCCGCGAGGTGCGCCCGTTCCTCACCGGGCTGACGGTGGCCGGCGCGGTCGTGGTGCCGCTCACCGCGTACCCGCTGTGGATGCAGTTCCGCGGGCCGGGCCACTACCACGGCCTGCCGCCGGCGTTCAGCGCCGACCTGGCCGCATACCCGGCGTACGCGCGGGAGTCGGTGGCCGGCGACGCCACCATCGCCGGCAAGCTCGCCGCGAACGCGACCGAGGAGAACGAGTTCTTCGGTTGGCCGCTGCTCGTGTTGGTCGCTTTCATCGGGTACTGGTTGCGCGGCGTCCTGGCTGCCCGGCTCGCCCTGCTGGTCGGGGTGGTGGCCGGCCTGCTGTCGCTCGGCGACCGGATCGCGTGGCAGCACCACGCGCTCGGCCCCGGCCCGTACCGCCTACTCAGCCGGTTGCCGCTGTTCGACAGCATGATCACCACCCGGCTCGGGCTCGTGGTCGCGCTCGCGATCGGGGTCCTGCTGGCACTCGCCGCCGATCGGGTGCTGGCCGCCCCGCCCGTGGTCGCCGGCCTGCCGGTCCGCCTGCTCGCCACCGGCGCGGCCGTCGCGGCCCTGCTCCCGGTCGCGCCGACCCGGTTGCAGACCGTCGACCGGCCGCCGCTGCCGGAGTTCATCACGTCCGGGCACTGGCACCGGTACGTCGGCACCGGCCGCACGCTCGTACCGGTGCCGATGGTCGGCACGACGGGGATGCGCTGGGCCATCGCCGCCCGGCACGACTTCGCCGTGGCGCAGGGGTACTTCCTGGGCCCGACCTCGGCCGACGACCCGGCCGGCCGGTTCTTCGCGAGCCCCCGCCCGACCCAGGTGCTGCTGGAGGACGCCGCCCAGGGCCGCCCGCACGGGATCGGCGCCGCCGAGCGCGACCAGGCGCGGGTGGACGTCCGGTACTGGCGTGCCGACGCGATCGTGGTGCCCGGCGACCAGCCCGGGGTCCGGGCCGCGCTCGACGAGCTGTTCGGCCCCGGTACCCGGGTCGACGACGTGTGGGTCTGGGACGTCCGCTCGCTCTAGGACCGCGCCGGGATCCTCGGCGCAACCGGCGTGGAGACGACGAACGAGCTGGTCGTCTGGCCGTACAGGAGGAACTGGTCGAGGACCGCCTCCAGCGCGCTGATCGTGGGCACGTGCACCTTCAGCAGGCCGCCCCGGCCCTGACCGACCCGGTCGCGCTGGCGGCCGGCGTCGGTGTCGGGATCTGCTCGTCGGGCATCCCGTACGTGACCGACCAGCTGGCCATGGCCCGGCTCGCGCGGGCCACGTACGCCCTGATGGTGTCGCTGTTGCCGGCGACCGCGACGGTGGTCGGCGTGCTGGTGCTCGCCCAGATCCCGGCACCCCGCGACATCGCCGGGGTGGCGCTGGTCATCGCTGGGGTCGCCGTTCACCGGGAACCTGCCTAGCCTGGGGTCATGACCGATCCCGAGACTCCTGACTCCGCCGCCGGAGAAGGCGCCGAGGACATCGCCCGCGACGTGATGTCGGCGCCCGGGCCGCCCGAGGTGCGCCGGGACCGCCGCGAGCACGGCGGCTACTCGGAGTACGACGTGGACGACGACGCGCTCGCCGAGCGCACCGAGCAGGAGCGGGTGGACGCCGGCCTGGACGCCTACGACCCGGACGACGTGCCACCGGCGACCGACGACCCGGTGCCCACCGACTACACCGAGGACGAGCTGGTTCAGGAGATCCGGGGCGAGGTGCACCGCGAAGCCGAGGACGGCGACTGGCCGCCCGCGCCGCGCGAGGACGGGTTCCCGCCGAGCCACTACTCGCGCGAGTAGGTTCGCAGAAGCGGTTTCCTTTGCCACCACAGGAACGGTCCGTCATAGATCATCTGGCTGACTGGTTTCGTCTTGATGCCGCCGAGGCTGTCTCGCTCAACCCGTGTCGATATGCGAACATGGTGATTCTGCGAGCCGCATGCGCTGGATCGTGCGGCTCGGCCGGCACAGTGAGATCGGCGCCGCACGTGGGGCAGGCGTATGTGACGCTCCGGCTGCCTCGGTCCACCGTGGCCGTGTTCGCGGGAACCGTCTTGTCGCTGCTGGCCTGCTTACGGGTATCAACGCACAGCACCGAGCCACCCCAGGAACTGCCGGTGCAGTGCGCCGGCAGGCACGTCGACTAGTTCTCCGGCCGCCTCCACCATCGCCGCACCCATTAACAGCGCCAGCGAGACCGGCGCCCCGTCATACTCGGCGATGAGCTGCGCCTGCCGCGTCGGGCATGGCCAGGCCGACATACAGCCGGTGCATGCCCACGTTCCCCGGATCGGATGATGAGCACTCACAGGCGCTCCTGATCCTTCGCGTGGCGCTGCTTCAACTCCCGTCCTCGAACCAATGGACTGATCAACTTCGATCGACCAATAGAGGTATCCATGACCAGCTTCATTGCATCCCTTTCCGTCGCGCGCCCGATCCCTGTGGACCGCGGTTCGACCGTCTCTTGGCTGCACTCAGACAACCGAGGAAGCCGTCAGCGATCCACCCGGACGGCCGATGACCATTGACGACAGAGTCTCCCTGTTCTACGGGGAAATCTGTCGTACCCTCAAACACGTTGCCCGCAGATCGACTAGGACGGTTCGATGAGCGTTCGTGTGCGTAGCGCAAAGGAGGCACAACTTCGGCTTTCGCGAGACCTTCGAAATGCGGGCAAGACGTGGGTCGAAATCGCGGCCGTGTTCAGAGACGAATACAAGGTCAATGCGCGGGTGAGTTTCCGGATAGCGCGCGGATGGAGTCAGAACGAGGCAGCCGACCGATGGAACGAACGGTGGCCGGATGATCCAAAAACCTTCAAGAACTTTTCGTACTGGGAGCAGTGGCCCAACAAGACCGGATATGCGCCGTCCCTAGAGGTTCTGGGTCGTCTCGCCGAGCTGTACGGTTGCCGGGTTTCCGATCTGCTCGTCGACGCAGGCGACTACCGACAGTCCGACTCGATACATGCCAGCCGCAGTGAAGTCCGACGACTTCCGGCCGCGATCGCAGCGTCTTCAGCTGAGCCGAACAACGACCAGACGACTCAAGAAATGATCGCGCAACAGGATCTGGCGACGTTTGTCAACCGTCTGCACGATGGTGACGTGAACGAGTTGGCACAGATGGCCAAGCGATGGGCGCACCACGTTGATCCGACGATCGACCGCAGGGCGTTGCTGCTGAAGCTTGGTTTCGCTTTGACGTTGGCTGCTGCGGCTCCTGACACGCTGGCAGATGTCTCGCGTCCCGATGCCGGACCTCGTGGCGGCGCCTCAGATTTCGCTGGAATCTGGCGCAGCGAATATAACTACTACAGCTCGGGTCGGCAGCAACAATTCACCGGCGTCCATTATGTTGTGGTACGGCAGACTAGTTCAGCGCTTGTGGCGGAGAGTCTCCAACACTCGACCGGATCTGAGCTGGTGCTGAATTTGGCGCTTGATGGGCTGTTCGCAACCGGTACGTGGGAGGAGAGAACGTCTCCCAGAGGGTACTACAAGGGCGCGATCTATCGGGGTGCTATCCAGCTGTTGGCTGCTCCATCGCAGACCAAGATGATGGGCAAGTGGTTCGGCTTCGGCCAGAGCTTCGGCATCAATACCGGGGACTGGCAACTTACGTTGGAAAGCCGAAACACCACGGCGACTGAGCTCCCGTAAGTACCGCTTGAGGGCGTGATTCTGGTTAGGCCACTACGGCCACGACCACGGTGCCCGGGTGGAACCGATCCAGTTCCAACAGCTTGAAGATTCCGTACATCATCTTGGCTTCGTAGACCCAGTCCAACGTGACGCCGTGACGTTGTTGAAAGTCATCGATGAAGCGATCCAGGTCAGGTTTGCGTTTTGCGTACCCGCCGAAGTGGAACTCAATCTCGATTGACCAGTTCTCGGTCACGTGCCCGCAGACATGCTGTAACCGGCGCACCTCCTCGTCCAGGAAGGTGCCGCCTTTGAGAACAGAAAATCCGAGTGCGTGTTGGCCGGGCTTGAGCGCAGTGGCTATGCCGGCGAGCGTGCCGCCGGTGGCGGTGGCGCAGCAGATCAGGTCGAATTCGATCGGGATTTCCGCCGGGAGTTCGGCGCATCCTCGGAGCGCATGGACGTTGGTGCCACCCTCTGGCAGCAGGTAGAACTCACCGAACCGTTGGTGCAGTCGATCTGTAACCGCTGGATTGTCCTTGTCCCGGTAGGTTGTGCGGTCGAGGTATATCAGCTGCATCCCCCGATCGACCGCGTAGGCCAGTGCCGGATTCAACGGCAGATGCTCTTCGCCACGGATCACGCCGATGGTGGAGAACCCGAAGTAGTATCCAGCGGCTGCGGTAGCTCGTATGTGGTTGGAGTAGGCGCCCCCGAAGGTAAGCAGAACCTGCTGACCCTGCTCTGCGGCGGCGACAAGGTTGTACTTGAGCTTGCGCCACTTGTTGCCTGGGATCTCCGGATTGATGAGGTCGTCGCGCTTGAGGAACAGGCGGATCCCGCGAGCCGTCAGCCGGTCATCCGCAAGCTCCTCGATCGGAGAGGGCACGCGCAGAGCCAGCTCACGGACGGGCCTCAGCTCCACGGGCATGTGACAACCGTAGTGCCAAGAGTCGAAGAACCTCGGGGACGGTCGGTCGCACGGCAGGCAGGCGGTCGCCCACCTGCCGCTGGCGCGGGGCGGGCCGAGCAACCCGTCGAGTAGCCGTCACCCGGCCGGCGTGAAGACCAGCCGCTTGATGATCGTCGGGTCCTTGGCCTTCGGATCCGGGCTGGTGTGCCCGAAGACCAGCCCGAGGATGGTCACATCACCCTTCGCCGTGTAGGTCAGCGTCTGCGGAGTGGTGTCCTGTTTGGACGTTCCGGCGATCTGCTGGAGCGTGCCGTCGGACAGTTGCAGCGTGGCCCGGTACTGCGCGCCGAGGCCGCTGTACGTGAGCTGGACCGCCTTGGCCGGCTTGGTGAACGTCACCCGGATCGGCTGGGTGTTGCACAGGTAGGCGCCGGCCGGGCGGGCGCTGGTGAGGAAGCTGCCCAGGGTCTGGTTGGTGCGCAGGGCCACCGCGGTGGCGTCCTTGCACTCGGCCGGAGCGACCTGGGTGTCGGAGGTCAGGGTGACGCCGCTTTTCGCGTACTCGTCCCCCTCGATGATCCGGTCGCCGGCCGGTTCCCCGTTGGCCCGCCGGCTGAAGTCGACGATGGTGGCCTTGGGATCGTCCGGCAGGTTCGTCGACCGGGGCTCCGGTTTCTCGCCGGGTGGCGGGGGCTTCACGGCTGGGGGCACCGCCGGGACGGACACGCCGGGCGGCTCGGCAGTCGGGTTGGCGCGGGGAACCTCGCTGCTGCCACCGCCCTTGTGCCGGACCAGCAGCGCGCCGATGATCACCGCGGCGGCCATGACCGCGACGCCGAGGGCCATCGCGAGCACGCGGAGCAGGCCGGCGGCGAGCTGCGGGCGCTGGACGAACGTGAGAGCCTGCTCGGCGGCCAGATCGGGGTCGGCCTTCGCGCGTACCGTCAAAGCCCGGCGAACCTGGGAGCCGGTCCATGGGCGGGTCGCGCGGACGTGCATCCGCACCCGGGTCGAGCCGCCCGGCGCGACGGTGGGCTGCTTCGGCCGGAACGAAAAGAGCACCGCGTCTTCCGGGTCGGTGCAGGTCAGCCCCACGCTGAGCGGGGTGTTGCCGCTGTTGGTGAGGTTCAGCGCGAACTTTCCGGACCAGCCGCCGGTCACGACCTGCGGGTATGCGGTCATGGTCAACGCCGCCACCGGGACGACGTGCAGGTCGAACTCTTCGCAGCGGGAGATGTCGCCGTGGTAGGGCGACCGGACGAGCATGCCGAGGGTGTGCCGACCGGCCGCGGCGTCGCTGCCGTCCGGCAGGCTGATGCGGACCTTCACGGTGCTGGCGTCACCGGGCATCAGATGCGAGATCGCCGGCTCGGCGGTGTACCGCGCGCCGCGCGGCAACCCGACCACGGACGTGCTGTAGTGCTCGACCGTCTGCCCGCCGTTGCGTACCGTCACCTCGACCTCGGTCGAGTCGCCGGGCCGCAGTTCCAGTCGCTCGGCGGACAGCGCCACCGCCATGTTGTCGGCCAGCACGGTCATCCCCTCCGCAGGGCTTCCAGGGACCGCCGGCGGCGGCGCCGGTCGCGCCGGCCGGCCAGCAGCGGTCGCGGGTCGAACCAGGCCCGTACGCTGCGCCACCGGCCCCGGCCCTGCCGGAGTTCGCGGCGCAGCCGGGAGTTGAGCTGCCAGGCCGTGCGTACCTCGTCGTCGGTCGGCTCGGCCGGGCAGAACACGGCCGCGGTGACCAGCGGGGCGAGCACCGCCACCGCGCCGGCCGACGTGCCGAGCCGCTGCTCGGCGTGGTCGGCCACCTCGCGGGCGGTCATCGACGCCGGTACCCGCACGCCGTGCTCGACCAGCCGGTCGGTGCTGTCCCGCCAGGCACCGATGACCCGGGCGTTCCGGCCGCCGCCACGCCGCCGGCGCCATCGCCGCCGGCGCTTCTCCAGCAGTACCGCGAGGATCAGCGCGACCGCCGCCCCGGCCAGGACCACAAGGCCGAGCAGGGTGCCGGACAGCACCCGGGAGCCGGTGGTACCGCGCCCGTTGCCCAGGTTCGGATCCTCGATCGCGCGGGAGGCGGAGTTCGGCGCCCCGGCGCCGTTGGCTCCCGGCGCCGGGGCGGTCGGCGGCTGCTTGGTCTGCGGGTTGGGCACCACCGTGAAGTCGGTCGGCTCGAACGACACCCAGCCGTGGCCGGCCAGGTACACCTCGGGCCAGGCGTGCGCGTCAGCGGTGGTGACCCGGTACGTGTCGCCCTGCCGCTCCCCCGGTCGCAGCAGGTAGCCGACGGCCACCCGGGTCGGGAAGCCCTGCGACCGGGCGAGCACCGCGAACGCGGACGCGTACTGCTCGGCGTACCCGACCCGGTCCTGCGGGTTCGAGCCGAACAGCCGGCGGATCGCGTCGTACGAGTGACCGGGCCGGGCGTCCAGGCTGTAGGGCAGCTCGCGCAGGTAGCCCTCGATGGCGGTGAGCTTCGCGAACGGGCGGGTGGCCGGCGCGGTGAGCTGGGCGGCGATCGCGGCCACCTCGGGTGGCAGGCCCGGCGGCAGCGTGGTGTACCGGGCGGCGCCGTCGACGATGCTCGGCACGGCCGAGTCGAGCCCGTCCCGGGAGCGCACCTCGCCGACGAGGTCGTACCGCAGGCCGGGCGTGGTGCCGTTGCTCACCAGGACCCCGGAGGTGTCGCTGAAGCCGACCCCGGTCGCGCCGACCCGTACCGGCCAGCCGACCACGGGCAGGTACGGCCCCGGGAGCCCCTCGATCTCGACGTGGATCCGGGTCCGGCGTGCGTCGGTCAGGTTCGGGTCGGGGGCGAGGGTCCGGCCGGCGACCAGGTACCGGTCGTCGGACGTCCACACCGCACCGTCGAACCGGTCCAGGGCCGCCGTGCGGACCCGGTCCAGCGGGATCCCGGCGGCGTCCTGTATCCGGACCGTGAACAGTGGCCGCGCCGGCTGCTGGCGGAGCTGGCTCTTGAGCGTGACCAGCGGGGTCAGCGTGTCACCGGTGTCGAACCGCAGCGGCACGACGGTACGCGGGTCGAACCGGTCGGGGATCGCCAGCGGTACCAGGCCGGCGCCGGACACGCCGAGAGCGGTGACGGCGGCGACCACCGGCAGCCCGAACCCGACCCGGACCAGCCTTCCGCGACTGGCCCGTGCCGGAGCGGAAGCTTCGGCAGCGTCGATGCCCGCGGTGTCGGCGCGGATCGCCCGGACCAGGATCAGCAGCAGGCCGGCGAGCAGGAACGCGACGGTGACCGGGACGTTCAGGCCGGCCTGCCCGGCGGTCAGCACGAGGCTCACGCCGAGAGCGAGGAGGCCGGGCAGCAACGCGGCGAACATGAGCCGCGTCCGCAGCACCAGCGTGACCGCGACGAACGACGCCACCCAGGTCACAGTCACCGGGGTGGCGAGCAGCGCGCCGGTCGGGTCGGCGGGCAGGCTGACGGTCAGCATCCTGGCCCAGCCGTGCAGCAGGTCCGGCCCGAGCGCGGTCGCGGTACCGATGGTGGGCAGTCCCCGGTCGAGCGTCGACCACTCGATCGCCCAGGTCGCCAGTGGCGCGAAGCCGAGGATCGCGACCAGGGACGTCCAGACCACTCCCCAGCGGCGCCACGCGGCCAGCGCCGCCACCGCGGCCGCTCCCCCGGCGGCGGCCACCAGCGGTGGCAGGTATCCCTGGCCGGCGAAGAACCCGCCGTACACCAGGCCGGTGATCGCCTCCGTCGCCGCGGCCAGCATGGCCTCGGTCGCTCTGCCCAACGCTTTCCCGACCGCGCGGATCATCGGCGTACCAACTGGTTCCAGGCCGCGACGAACTCGTCGCCGGTGCGCGCGCTGACCGCGACCACCCCGCGGACCGCGGCCGGCGGCCCCGCGAACCGCTCGGCGAACTGGATCAGGCTGACCATCAGGTACCGGGCCCGCACCGCCGGCAGGACGGCGAGCACGTCCGAGCCCGGCTGGCCGGTGATCACGCCGAGCGAGACACCGGCGTCCGGCGGGGTCATGGCGGGCAGCGCGCGCAGCCCCGGGTCGTCGTCCTCGCGCTGCACCCCGGCGAGCAGATCCAGAATGGCCGTCGTGCCGCCGGAGCCACGGTCGGCCGCCGACGCCGCACCCGAGGTCGTGCGCAGTTCCAGCGGGTACCCGCCGTGGATCGCGGCGATGCACAGCGAGGCCGCGGCGCTCACCGCCTCCTCGAAGGACGCGTCGGTGTACGGGGCGATGCTGGTGTCGAGCACGACCATGATCCGGGGCTCGTTGGGCACCACGTTGTGGCGCACCATGAACGTGCCGAGCCGGGCGGTGGACTTCCAGTGGATGAGCCGCCAGTCGTCGCCGTACTCGTACTCGCGCAGGCTGTGGAACGCGATCCCACCCTGCTGCGCGCTGCTCGACGTCGGGCCGTCCTGGTCGCGGGTCTGGCCGGTGGGCACCGGCGCCACCACCCGGACCTGGGGATGCACGAACAGCGTCGACCAGGTCGCGTACTCCCGGCCGGTGCGCATCAGCCGGAGCGGATCGGTGTGCCCGATGGTCAGCGGGCCGACCTGGAAGATGCCGCGCTGGTCGGTCGGCAACGCGTACGTGGTCTGGTGGCTCTCGCCGGCGGCCAGGCTCGGCACCGGGATGTGCAGCCGGCGGCCGGTCACCGACTCCGCCGCCATGATGGGCGGGCTGCGCCGCTTGGCCTCGTTGGTGACCGTGATGACGCCGAGTGCCGGGTCACCCATGGCGACCCGGTGCGGGCGCACTTCGCGTACCGCGGTGAGGTCGGGGCGGGCCAGCATCCAGCCGGCGGCGATCAGCAGCGCCGCCACCGCGGCGAAGCCGAACGCCACCAGCTCGGGATAGCCCGCGAACCACCCGGCGGTGAGCAGCAGCACCGCCGAGACCGCCACACCGACGCCGGACCGGGTCAGCATCGCCTCACACCGCGACCGGGTTCTGCGGCACCGGCACCGCCGCGAGGATGTTGTCCACAATGGCCTGTGCCGTGTACCCCTGGATCGCCGCCTCCGGGGTCAGCAGCAGCCGGTGGCAGAGCACCGGGCCGGCCATCGCCTTGACGTCGTCGGCGGTCACGAACGACCGGCCCTCGAACGCGGCGCGCGCCTGGCCGGCGACCGCGAGGGCGTTGCTCGCCCGGGGGCTCGCGCCCAGACGCAACTGCGGCACGGTACGGGTGGCTCCGGTGATCGTCACGATGAAGGCCTGCACCGCCGGGGACACGAACACGTCGCGGGTGATGTCGATCATCCGCAGCATGTCCTCCATCGCGAGTACCGGCTGGAGCTGCTCCGGCAGCCGGCGCGCCACCGCGTCAGCGACGATGCGCATCTCGTGCTCCGCGCTCGGGTACCCGACCCGCAGCAGCATCATGAACCGGTCGAGCTGGGCCTCGGGCAACGAGTACGTGCCCTGTTGGTCGATCGGGTTCTGGGTGGCGACGACGAAATTCGGCCGGGGCAACCCGTAGGTCATGCCGTCGACCGTCACCTGCCGTTCGGCCATCATTTCCAGCAGCGCCGACTGCGTTTTCGGGGAAGCCCGGTTGATCTCGTCGGCAAGCACGATATTGGCGAATACCGGCCCTTCCCGGAATTGGAACTGATGCCGCACGGTGTCGTAGATCTGCACACCGATGACATCCGACGGCAAAAGGTCGGGCGTGAACTGGATCCGGCGCATCGACCCACTGATCGAATGCGAGATCGCCTTTGCCAGCGACGTTTTCGCCACACCGGGCACGTCTTCGATGAGAATGTGCCCCTCAGCCAGCAGACACACCACCGCGTCGCGTACCACCTGCGTCTTCCCGTGGATGAATGCCTCCACGTTGCGGACCAGGTCGGTGCAGCGGCTCTGCACCCAGGTCACCTGATCCGCCAGCCCGGCGTCGAATGCCATCGAGCCTCCTGCCCACCGTTGCGCCCACCGAGAAGGGTCGCCATAGGCTTACCAGCACCGGCCGTGCGAGGCTATCTTCCCGAATGGGACAGCGGCGGGCCGCATGAGTCGAGCCGGGGGTGGAAAAATGGCGTTTTCGCTTGGTGTCGACGTCGGCACGACCTACACCGCCGCAGCATTGTGGCGCAACCAGACGGTGAACACTGCACCTTTGTCTGTACCTTCGTCTGCCCCTTTGGGAAATCATTCCAACGCGGTCCCGTCGGTGCTTTTCCTGCGTGACGACGGCACCCTTCTGGTCGGCGACGCGGCCACCCGCCGCGCGATCGCCGAGCCCGGCCGGGCGGCCCGCGAGTTCAAGCGGCGGATGGGTGACGACGTGCCGATCCGGTTGGACGGCCAGAGCTTCCACGCCCACGAGTTGACCGGTCACCTGCTGCGCTGGGTGGTCGACACGGTCGCCGAGCGGGAGGGCGAACGGCCCGGCCACGTCGTGCTGACCCACCCGGCCGAGTGGGGCGAGTACCGGCGCGGCCTGCTGACCGCGGCGGCCGGCACGGCCGGACTCGATGACGTCGGCCTGCTACCCGAGCCGATCGCGGCCGCGACCTGGTACGCCGCGCAGGAACGGGTCGAGCCGGGCGCGCTGATCGGCATCTACGACCTGGGTGGCGGCACGTTCGACGCCAGCGTGGTGCGCAAGACCGGCACCGGGTTCGAGGTGTACGGGGAGCCGGGCGGCGACGACTCGATCGGCGGGATCGACTTCGACCACGCGCTGCTGCGCCACGTCGCGTCGGCGGTGGGCGTGGATCTCGCCGGGCTCGCGGACACCGACGACCCGGCGACAGCCAGCGCGCTGGCGGCGCTGCTCGCCGCGGTGGTCGACGCGAAGGAGGCGCTGTCCGCCGACGTCGAGGCGGTGGTACCCGTCCTGCTGCCCGGCCTGACCCGGCAGGTGACCGTGCGCCGGGGTGAGTTCGAGGCGCTGGTGCGTCCTCGGCTGCTCGCCACGGTGCACCTGTTCGCGCAGATCGTGGCCCGCGCCGGTGCCGACCCGGCGACCCTGCGGGCGGTGCTGCTGGTCGGTGGGTCCAGCCGGATCCCACTCGTGTCCCGGTTGCTGCGCTCCGAGATGGGGATCGCGGTCGCGGTGGACGCGCACCCGAAGTACGCGGTGAGCCTGGGCGCGGCGATCGCGGCGGCACCTCGGGTGGAGCCGGCAGTCGCGCAGTCCCCCGCAGCCGGCGCCGCAACCGCGGGCCCGACCGCCGTTGGTCGGGCGGCAATGCCGACGGCCGCCGTGGTCGCCCCGCCCTTCGACGTTGGTCGATCCGGTCCCATCCAGCCGGGCCAGATAGGACCTGATCGACCAACGTCGATGATGGACGACGGCGCCGCTGCGGTGACCACTGTGGACGGGCAGGGCGAGCCGGCCGTCGCCGCCGCCGTCGACCTGGCCGGCACGGGGCTGACCGCGCCGACCGACATACCGGTCTCGCCACCCCGGCCGGCGGGCGAGCAGCCGGTGGTCACCGATCGGGACGAGCCGGTCCGGATCCGTACCCGCGACGGCGAACCGACCGGTGCCGGGCGGCGGATCGCGGTGCTCGCGTTCGTGGTGCTCGTCGTCGCCACCGTGGTGGTGGCGGCGGTGGCGGTGCGCGGCCGGCGAGGGGCGCCACCCCGCACCGAACCATCGCGACCGGTGGTCACCACCACCACCGCTCCCAGCGTCGGCACGGCCCGGCTCACCGGGCAGCTCGTCGCCGACCCGCCAGGCCCGGACACGATGCGCGGCGTGGCGGTACGCCCGGACGGCGGCCTGGTCGCGGTCGGCCTGTCGGTCGACCTGCACCCGCGGGTGTGGGTACGCCCGGCCGGGCAGCCGTGGCGGTCCGTCCCGCCACCGTCGGCGGGTACCGGCGTCATGGCCGACGTCGCCACCGGCCGGGGTGGCCAGCTCGTCGCCGTCGGCTGGACCCGCGACGCGCAGGCGGTGCAACGCCCCGCGGTCTGGCTGTCGGCCAACGGCGAGTCGTGGCGCCGGGCAACGCCCGGTGGGGATCTCGTCGCCGACGGGCTGACCGAGCTGACCGCGATCGTGCCGGTCACCGGCGGCGGGTACCTCGCGATCGGCGTGGACCGCAAGGCGGACAGCGTCGACGGCGACGGCGCGGTGTTCCGCTCTGACAACGGGCAGGACTGGCACCGCGTGGCGGCGACCGGGCTGGACGGCTCCGGGCCGCAGGAGGTGCACCGGATCGCGCAGACCGGCGACGGCCGGTTCGTCGCGGTCGGCTCGGCCCTCACCGGCGCCCGGCGCGGCCCCGCGGTGTGGACCTCCGCGGACGGTACCCAGTGGCAGCTCACCGGTACGGCACCGCCCGGATCGCCGACACTGTGGGCGGTGCACCCGCAGCCGGACGGTTCCCTTGTCGCATGTGGATCATCGGGTACCGTCGACCAGCCGGCCGCCGGATGCTGGCTCCAGCGCGGCGACGTCCGCGGCGACACCGGCTGGGGTCCACTCGACGTCGCGCCCGACCCGGGATCCGTGCCGCCGATCTACCTGTACGCGCTGGCGGGTGCCCCGGACGGTCTGATCGCGGTGGGCGCCGGCCAGGGCGGGTCGGGTGTCGACGCGGCGACCTGGACTGTCCATCTCGGCTGACCACCGCCTCATGATCCGCGCAGATGTCACCCATTTGCTGCCTCCAGAGGCGTCTGATGCCGCAAATGGGTTACATCTGTCGGGATCATGGGGAGCGTGGGGAACACGGCTAGTCGACAGCGGCGAAGATGCCCTCGCAGGTACGCACGGCTACCGTCGCTGCCCTCGCGAGTTCCGGCGTGGTCAGCGGGTTGCGCGCGACCCGCTGCCACCGCGCGTGGTGCGTCGCGTTCACGGCGGCCACCGCGTCGGTCGGGGCGTCCGGCGGCAGGCCGAGCCGGGCCCGGGTCGCCGTGCCGTGCCCGCCGAGCAGCCGTTCCAGCCAGGTCAGCTGCTCCGGCGACGCCGGTACATGACCGGTGCGGAGCTCGGTGAGCAGCCGGATCTCGGCCAGCTCGTGCGCGCCCGCGCGGAGTTGCTCGACCCGGCGGCGCAGGTCCGGCGCGGCCGGGATCGGATCCGTACGCGCGGTCACGTCGATCGCCCGGAGCGCGCTGTCCGCCTTGAGCACGTCCCGCCGCTCGGCGAACTGGGTGAGCAGCAGGCGGCGCAACCGGGGCAGGCCGCTGGCGTTGGTCAGGATCTGGGCCAGCTCGTCGGCGCCGATCGACCCGGCGCCCCGGCGCACCGCGTCCAGCGACAGCCGCACACCGTACATGCCGAGCAGGCCGAGCAGCCGGCTCCGGGCCTCCGGCGGCACGCCCACCGTTGCGGCCGATCCGACCGCACCCGATGCGACGAACCGGGTGGTGGACAGCAGCATCGGTGCGGTGACGGTGTCGTCGCACGCGGCCAGCGCGGCGAGCGCGGCGAGGTCGTCGGGACGCAGGCCGGACGCGGCTTCGGCGAGCAGCCCGGCGACCGGGACGACGGTGTGCACCAGCCCGCGGATGCGCGGGTCCCGGCGGTACCCGGCGGCCACCCGGCGGGCCTGGCTGAGGGCGTCCGGCCGGCCACCGCCGATCTCGTCGGCGCGCGACAGCACCCCGACGGCGTTCACCGGCGTGGCCAGGCTCGCCTGCGCGTCATGGAACACCTCCAGGAAGTCGACGTCCGAGGTGTGCAGGTGGCGGAGCAGGTAGACAACGGCGTCGACGGTGTCGTCAGCCAGGAAATCCTGGGTCCGCTGGCCGACCGTCTCGGACAGCGAACCCATCCCGGGCGTGTCGATCAGGGTCATCTCGGCCAGCCAGGCGGTGGGTAGCTCGACGCGGAGCCGGTCCAGGTCCTCGGCCCGAAGAAAACCAAGATCGGGTACCAGTGAGCCGTCCTTCTCGGTCAGCGGCAGTGTCCGTTGCTGCCGGGAGCGCAGCCAGGCGACCGACTGCGCTTTCTCGCCGTGCGCGTACCAGGTGACCACCCGGGTGCACTCCCCCGCGTCGGTGGCCGCGACCCGGCGGCCGATCAGGGCGTTCAGCAGGGTCGACTTGCCGGCCTTGACCCGGCCGGCGATCGCCACCCGCAGCGGCTCGTCCAGATGGTCGGCGACCGCCAGCAGCCGCCGCAGGCCCGGCCGCCCGTGGTATGCGGCGACGGCGTCGGCGAGCAGCTCGCGCACCCGCGCGGGCAGCCCGCTCATCCGCTATCCACTGTGGACAAGATACCGCGGACCCTGGCCAGGTCAGCCGCGGCCCGCTGTCGGGCTTCCGGACAGTCGATGGCGGCGGCCCGCAGGGTCACCGCGTGCTCCTGCTGCACGGTCGCGGTCAGCTCGGCGGCCCGGTCGAGGTAGTACTCGCGGAGTTGGCTGCGACTGTGCCGGAGGATGCTCAGCGCGGCCCGGTACGCATCGGCCCGGGCCTGCTGGAGATATCCGGCGACAGCCCGGATCGCCTCGTTGCGGGTGGCGTCCAGCCGGGCGGTCTTGAACCCGCGGGCCGCCTTCACCGCGAAGATGGTGCCGAGCGCGGCGGTGACCGGCAGGATCACCAGCAGCCCCGGATGCAGGGTCACCACCAGCACCGTAGTGATCACTGAGCTGCTCAGCGACCAGCCGCGCGCCGCCTGCATGCCGATCTCCAGCCGGCCGGGGGTACGCGCGGAGAACTGTTCCAGCCCCAGCCGGGTACCGGTCGACGGCGCCGGCCGGCCGGTCCCGATCAGCCCGGAGACGGTCGCCGCGTCCGCCTGGAACAGGCCGGCCACCTCCGCCCCCGCCTGCTCGATCCACTCCAGCAGGCGGGTGTGCGCGGCGGTCAGCTCGTCGTTGCACCGCTGGTACAGCCACGGCATGATCTCCACCCAGTCGCGCGCCGGATCCCCGGCCCGGATCCGCTCGGTGGCCTCCTGTTCCAGCTGCCGGATCCGCGACTGGACGTCCTCGTCCACATCGGACTGGATGTCGGCGAACCGGTCCGCGAGCGTGTTGAGCCAGCGCGCCGACGGGTTGCCGAGCTGGCTGGCGTGCCGGTGGGCCTGATCGAGCCGGCGCAGCGCGGCGGGCCGCTCGTCCGGCCGGGTGAGCGCGGCGTGCTCGGCGGAGAGGGTACCGGCGAGCTGACCCAGCGAGTTGCGGACCGCCGGCGCGCCGCTGGTCGCCCACACCTGGGCGCGGTACGCGGACAGTTCCTTGCGCAGCCAGCCGGCCAGCGCTGGGAAGCCGGACTCGGCGTTCAGCTCCTTGTCGCCGGACCCGACGGCGAGTTCCCGCAGCGCCGACGACACCGGCAGCAGGTCGAGGTCGAGACCGGCCCGGCGCAGGTGCGCCCGGTCGAGGTCGTGGATCTTCATCCACTGTGGATAGAAGTCGGTCTTGGCCAGTACGCACACCAGGCGGGACACATCTCGGCGGCGCGTCGGAGGAAGTCGACCTCGGCGGCGGTGTACTCCTGGGCCGCGTCGGACACCACGACCACCGCGTTCGCCAGCGACATCGCCCGCATCGTGGCGGCCGCCTGCGCCGCCGCGAAACCGCCGCCCAGCCCCGGGGTGTCGATCAGCACGAGACCGCCGCGCAGCAGGGCACGCGGCAGCCCCACCTCCACCGCGTACAGCCGGGCGCCGCCGTCGTTGACGCCGCTGCCCGCGTACCCGGGCGCGGACCGGACCGGGACCGGCTGCCGGGCTTTCTCGTCGCCTTCCAGGATCAGGGCGGCGGACGGGCTCTCCGCGTACCGCACGATCGTGGGTACGGCGGTGAACGTGACCGCGTCGGCGCTGCACACCGGCACGCCCAGCAGGGCGTTCACCAGTGCGCTCTTGCCCTTCTTGAACTCGCCCGCCACCAGTACGTGCCAGTCACCGGAGGTCAGCCGGTCCCGTTCGCCGGCCAGCCGGTCCGCGAGGTCGGCCCGGCCCAACCGTTTCGCCTCGCCGATCGCGGCGCCGATCAGCTCGAGCGGCTGCCCGGCGGGTACCGTCGCGGGTGCGTCAGTGCGCGGCGCTGTCGACATGACCGTCGTGGGACCAGCCGTCGTCGCTGACTGAGCCGGCTGGATGGCCGCCGGACCAGACCATGGCCTGCGCGAGCGCGTCGTCCATGCCGTCCGCGTCGGCGTCGCCCAGGGCCAGGTCGTCCGGGTGGTCGGCGGTCAGGTCGTCGGGATGGTCGGCGTCGGGCGGCGTGTCCGGGTCGGCGGGGCCGTCCAGGTGGTCCGGGTCGTGTCCGAGGCGCTGGTCGAAGTCGTCGCCCGGCGGTGTGTTGTCGGCCGGAGGCGGCGTTTCCGGCGGTGTCGTCGTCTCTGGCGGTGCCGTCCCTGGCGGTGCCGTTGCGGGCGGCGTCGTTGCGGGCGGCGGCGTTGCGGGCGGCGCGTTCGGGCGCTCGTTTCGGGTGGTGCTGTCGTTTCCGGTGGCGCCGGGTGTGGCTCGGGTGGGGTCGGATCCGCATGTGGCGGCGGGATCACGATGCCGACACCGCCTCCGGTCGGTTCCGGGACGACCGGGTCCGCGTGGTCGGACATGCCGGGGATGATCGCCGCGTACTGGAACCGCTTCGTCGTCGCGTCGAAGCTGCCGACGCCGTACTGCGTGCCGAGCGCCTCGATCGTCTTGCCGTTGCCGAGGCTGATCGCGACGTGCTGGTGCGACGGCGCGACACTGCCGTCCGGGTTGATGTTGAAGGAGAACAGCAGCGCGCCCGGGGTGTGGATGGCCTGGTCCACCGGGATCAGGGTGCCGCTGTCGTGCATCTGCCGGTACTGCATCCAGGCGTTGTCGACCACGTCGACGCCGGCCTGGTGGGCGGCCCACTGGACGAGTTCCGAGCAGTCGAACGCGTCCGGGTTCGGATCGTTGAGGTCCGCTTCGGCGCCGAAGACGTACTTGTCGCCGCTCTGCGCCAGGGCAGCCGCGAGAAACTCGTGCACCTTGTCGCCGCTGCCGGTGGCGCCGGCGCCCGCACCGGTCGTGGTCACCGTCGAGTGCCCGGAATCCGGGCCGCTGGCTGGATCGGTGGCGGTACCCGGATCGGTGGCAGTAACGGGATCGGTGGCAGTAACGGGATCGGTGGCCGTAACGGGATCGGTGGCAGTAGCGGGATCGGTGGCCGTAACCGGGTCGCCCGGGTCGAGCGGGATGCCGAACTCCGCGCCGTGTCTCGGATCCGGCCCGTCCGTGGCGATCCCGTATGCCTCGCCGGCCCGACCGGTACCCCCGGTGCCCGTACCCGTCAGCGGCGTGTTGTGCGCCACCACGACGGTCTCGCTGCCGTCGCCCGCGCCGTGTGCCGGGGCGACTGTCCGGCCCGAACCAGCACCGGCCGCCATCTCGTGCCCGTACCCGGCAGTTCCGGTCCACACGCCGAGACCCTGGCCGTCGCCGTACGCGACAGCGGCCGCCTGCGCCTCCACCTTGAACTTCAGGTACGAGGCGGCCAGCCCGCCGTGCGTCGTGGTCCACGGGGAGACGTCGGCGCCGCCGTGCGACACCTGGAACGCGGCGCGCGCGTTCTGCACCGGGTCGTACAGGTCCATCGACCGACCCAGGTCCGGATGCGCCAGCGCGTTGATCTGCCACAACCCCCGGCTGTCCTCGCCGTGCGTGGCGTGCGAGTTGGTGTCGCCACCCGACTCGGCGAGCGCGATGGCCGTCATCGTCGCCGACTGGTCCGGCGAGAACCCGGCCTGGCGGGCGAACGTGTAGATCTGCTCTGCCGTGTACCGCACGCGTCACCCCCGGCCCGGTCGGGCCCGCCGACGGCGCCGCCTGGCGGGGAGCGGATCCGGCGGGTCCGGCAGCCGGGCCGGCTCCAGCGGTCCGCGCGCCCCGGCCCGGCCGGCGTTCCGGCCGTTGACGGCCGGCGGGCCGCACACCGGCGGGCACGGGTCGGCGATGGTGAAGTTCACCTGCACGAGAGTCACTGAGCCGGGCTGGGTGCCCACGCTGAAGCTGCACGTGGTGGAGGTGCTGTTGTTGCAGGCGCCATCCCAGCCGACCCGATTTGCGTTGTCGAACACCGCATGCAGTGTGACGGTCCGGCCGAAGGGGAAGCGAACGGGACCGCAAGTGGTCAGTTCCGGACACGGCACGGTGCCCGTGATATGGCCGCCCGAGCCAACGTCGACGGTCACGCCGGGTAGCTGAGCGAAGGTCGCCGATACGGATCGGTCGACGTCCATCCTTACGGTGCAGGTGGTGTTACGCCCATTGCCGCACGAGCCGCCCCAGTTCAGCAACCCGTTGCCGCTGCCCGCGTTGGCCTGCAACGTGATGGATGTACCCGGGTCGACGGTCACCGAACAGGTACCCGGGCAGTTGATGCCGCCGCCGCCGACCGAGCCGCCGCCCGACACCGACACGGTGAGCGTGTGCTGCGCGCCAAAGGTCGCCGACACGTTCTTGTTGCCGTCCATCGTCAGGCTGCAGGTACCCTTGCCGCCGCAGTTGCCGCCCCAGCCGGTGAAGACGAACCCGCTGTTCGGGGTCGCATTCAAGGTGACCCCCTGGCCGGGGCTGTACGTCGCCGTGCAGGTACCCGGGCAGCTGATCCCGCCGCCGGACACCGTTCCGTTGGCCGGCGCCGTCACGGTCAACTGCGGGAGGGCGGTGACCTGGATCCCCTCGGACGCCACGGCGGTCTGCCCGTCGGGGAACGTCGCGGTGACGGTGACCTGGTACGTCCGGGCGGCCGCCCACTGGTGGCTGGTCTGCACGCCGTTGCCCGTCTGGCCGTCGCCGAACGTCCAGGTCGCCGCGGTCGGTTGGGTCCCGGCGCCCTTGCGCTGGGCCTCCAGCACCACGGTGTCACCGGCGAGCGGGGCGGTGTTGGAGAAGGCGATCTGCACCTCCGGTACGGCGGGCGGTTGAGGTGACGGCGACGGTGAGGGTGACTGCCCCGGCTCGGGCTGCGGCTGCGGACCCGGCGGCGGCTGGCCAGGGTTGTTCGGCGGTGGCTGGCCCGGGGTGATCGGTTTGTTGTCCGACGCGTTGTTCGGCGGCTGGTCGGGCTTCGACGGAGGCTTGGTGGGAGTGCTGCCCGGCAGCCCGTTGCCGTTCGTACCACCGGTCAGCCCCTTGCCCGGCTCCAGCGGGTCGTACTTGGCGACCAGGTTCAGCTCGCCGCTGGAGCGCAGGACGCCGGCCCGCTCGCTGTTCGGCTCGTTGAAGAACACGAGGCCGTCGCGGGCGAGCAACTCGAAATGGGTACCGGGCTTGGCGATCTGGGACTGGCCGATCACCCGGCTGCTGCGCAGGTCGACGATCCACACCCGGCCGGTGCCGTAGTCGGGGACGAACAGCCGCCCGCTGGCCTCGACGGCCGCGCCGAGATCGCTGGACGCGGTGCCCAGGGGTACCGCGGTGGAGCAGTTCGCCGCGGTGAGGTCGCAGATGGCCAGCACACCGCGGGCCGCCACCACGTACAGGCGGGGCGCGTGCGGTGAGCCGCTGACCTGTACCCGATCATCGGGGCGCAGATCGAGCTCGATGGTGTGCGTGGTGGCGCCGGACGTCGGGTCCACCGTGGTGGCGGTGCGCCGGGAGGTGTCGACGAGGACCGGACCGCCGTCGGCGATGGTCAGCAGCCCGGCGCCGCGCGCGGTGGCGGCCCGGCGGGTGCGGTGCTGGCCCTTGGCGATCCAGACCAGGTCGCCGGTGGTGTTGTCGACCACCCACAACCGGCCGGTGTCGTCGATCGCGGCGGCCTGGTCGGTCACCTGCGCCGCGAGCAGCACCGGCCCGCGGCGGGCGGCGAGCGTCTTCGGGTCGGTGTCGACAAGGACGCCCCGCTTGGTGTCCAGCACGTACAGCGCGTCCGGCCCGGCGAAGGCCCGCAGCGAGTCCTTGGCGTCGGGCAGCGGAGACGCGGGCGGTGACGTGTCGAAGGTGGCGCCGTCGACCCGGCGGATCGTGGCGGCGGTGCTGTCCACGGCGTACGCGGTCGAGCCCTGCTGGACCACGTCGAGCCGGTTGCCCTTCGGGGCAACCTGGACCTGGGCGGCCACCTCGGCCGACGCGCCGTCGAGCAGGGTCAGCTGCCCGGGTTGGGCCGATGCCAGCCACACCGACCCGGACAGCATCCGCGACCGGGTGGCCGAGTAGCCGCCGTGTACACCGGCTGCGATCAGCCCGCCGACGACCACGAGGACGAGGAGACCGGCCGCCGCCGCGCGTACCCTCCGCGCGGACCGCGACCGGGCTCTCTGCTCTCCGGCGTTGGCGTGCTTGGTGTTGGAGTGCTTGGCGTCGAAGTGTTTGGCGCCGGAGTGTTTGGCGCCGACCCGCCTCATGACTCACCTACTCTGGTGTCCGCTCGGTTGCCCGCCGACGCGTCCGCCGACTCGCCCATCTGACCGTCGCTCGCGGGCGAGCCGTGGCAAAGGCCTCGGCGGCCGGCCATTGGGGAAAGCGGATCGGCCCGAACGTGCAACTGACTTGAGGCGCTATCTGTGAGGCTGACTATCTGTGAGGCTGACTATCTGTGAGGTTGAGCTATCGGCGGGGTTCTGGCAGGAACGCCACGCCCACCGCGGTGGCCAGGGCCAGCGCCACCTCGGCCCACAGGGTCAGGCTGGTCGCCCCGGCCCACCCGTGTGCGACCATCAGGCCGTAGAAGAACGTGCCGAGGGTACCCACACCGAGCGCCAACCCGCTCTGCTGGGTGGTGGTCAACACGCCGCTGGCCGCCCCGGCGCTTCCCGGTGCCACGGCGCCCAGGATGACACCGAACAGCGGGACCATCACCAGCGCGCCGCCGACCCCGATCGGCACCGTCGCGGGTAGCAGCGTGACCGCGCCGATCCCGGTGTAGCGCCAGTGCGCCAGCAGCGCGAACGCGGCCAGGCCGGCGGCGTACACCACCCCACCGGCGACCAGGCAGCGCATGATCGTGTACCTGGGGGCCGACGACGAGTCCACGCTCGGCCTGCGCAAACTGGCCGATCAAGGCCGCCGGTCGACTGTCAGCGGCGGCGCCGCACGTAGTCGACCCGCTGGAACGGGTACGGCGGCTTCCGGCGCAGCATCGGGATCGCGGCGATGACTCCGAACGCGAACCCGAACACGTGCGCCAGATAGGCGACCGAGCCGGCCTGGGACACCGCGTACCCGGCCGAGTACACCCACTGGATCACGAACCAGAGACCGAGCACCAGCCAGGCGGGCAGCCGCAACGGGATGAAGAACAGGATCGGCACCAGGCTCCACACCCGGGCCCGGGGGTAGAGCACCAGGTACGCGCCGAGCACCCCGGCCACGGCCCCCGACGCGCCGATCATCGGCACCGCGGAGTCGCGGCTGGCCAGCGCGAACCCGTACGCCGCCACATAGCCGCAGAGCAGGTAGAAGAACAGGAACTTGAAGCGGCCGAAGCGGTCCTCGATGTTGTTGCCGAACACCCACAGGAACAGCATGTTGCCGAGCAGGTGCAGCCACCCGCCGTGCAGGAACATCGCGTACAGCACCGACAGGGCCGGCACCTTGTGGTACGCGGGCCGCGTGACCACGCAGCCGGTCCCCCGGTCGCTGGTGCCCACCTCACCGTTGGGCACCACCGGCAACTGCTGGTTGTCGGTCAGCTCGCGCGGGATCGCCGCATACCGGTCGAGGAACGCCTCCTGGCGGCACAGCTGCGCCACGCTGGTGGACCCGACGCCGGTGTCGGTGGCGAGCGGCGTCAGCAGGAACACCAGCACATTGGCGGCGATCAGCAGGTACGTGACCCACGGGGTACGCCGTACCGGGTTGACGTCATGGACCGGGATCACCATGCCGATCACTCTGCCCGAAGCGGCGGATCCTGTCGCGCATGGATCCGTGCTGTCAGATCCGTGCTGTTAGTCAGATCTAAAGCGATACGCTGCCGACCACCGGGCGGAACGAGCGGCGCGAGGAGCCAGCGATGGACAGGATCGTCGTCGGCGTCGACGGATCGGCGCCGAGCATCACCGCCGTCAGGTGGGCCGCCACCGAGGCCGCGCTGCGGAACGCCCAACGACGCGGTGCCGAGTTGCAGGTCTTGTTCGCGTACCAGACGGCAGTGCCCGGGACGGACTTCGGCGAGAGCGTGTCGTTCCAGCGGGCCGCCGACGAGCAGGCGAACGCGGTCGTCGAGGCGGCGGTCGCGGTGGCCCACGACGTGGCACGCACCGTCGACGGCACCCTCACGATTTCCGGCAGCGCGGTCCGCGGGTACCCGGCGCGGGCGCTGCTGAAGGCCGCCGAGGGCGCGCACCTGCTGGTGGTCGGCAACCGCGGCCGGGGCGGATTCCAGGGCCTGCTGTCCGGCTCGGTCAGCGCGCAGGCCGCCACGTACGCGCCCGGCCCGGTCGTGGTGGTCCGCGGGCGGGGAGGCACGACAATCGACACCGGCACCGCAACCAACTCGGCCGCTGGGCCGATCGTGGTCGGGGTCGACGGCTCGCACCCGTCCGAGGTCGCGGTCCGGGCCGCCGTCCAGGAAGCGGCGCTGCGCCACCGATCGGTGATCGAGATGGTCACGACCTACCCTCGCGATCTGCCGCCCACGTACGATCCCGGGCGGCTCGAAGCCGACCTGCGCCTGCAACAGCAACGCCTGCTGACCGCCGCCCGGGCCAGCCACCCGGACCTGCCCGAGGTGCTCGTCGAGCATCAGGTGATCGAAGGTGGCCCGGCCGCCGTGCTCACCGGAAAGTCGATGCAGGCGCAGCTCATGGTGGTGGGCGCCCGCGGCCACGGCGGGTTCGAGGGCCTGCTGCTCGGCTCGGTCGGCCTGGAGCTGCTGCACCATGCCGACTGCCCGGTACTGATAGCCCGGTAGTCACCCTTTCGTGGATTTCGGCCCGCGACCGCCCCCGGTCGTGTGACATTGACTGGTGGCCGAGTTGCGGGCGGGTGGGAGGTTGCGCCCAGACGCGCAGCAAGAGACCGGTGCGCGGCGCAATTCTGGTGCCCGGCACGGGTCGGGCTGGCCGATCCGGGCCTACCTGATCGGCCTGGTGGCACTCCTGGTCCTGGCCGCCGTCGCGGCGGCCGGCTACGGCTGGGTGCAGGCCGACCGGGACGCCCGCCGCGCCGCCGAACAGGACGCGTCGTTCGCGGCCAGGCTCGCCGCCACCGAGCTGGCGACCGGCATCGCGTCGGTGCGGGCCAGCGTCGAGCAGCTGGCCACCAGCCCGGCCATCGCCCAGGCGTACACCCAGCCCGGAAGCTGTGAACTCTCCCTCGCGCTGCCGGGCGGCAGCGACGCCGGGCACCTTGATCTGGTGCGCACCGACGGCTCGGTCGTCTGCTCCTCCCGCAAGGGAAAGTCGGGCACCAGCTATGCCGGCGCCGACTGGCTCGCCGCCGCGCGGCGGGCGCCCGTCTTCCGCGTGCCGACCCCCGATCCGATGGTCGGGGTGCCCGCGCTGCTGACCACGATGCCGGTGCCCGGGTACGGCCTGATCAGCGGGTTCATCAATCTGCACCTGCTCGGCCCGGCTCTCGCCGACGCCTACGGCGGGCCGCACCGGCTGGAATTCCTGGTAGTCGGTGGCGATACGGTGCTGACCCGGTCGGTGGACCCGGCCCGATGGGTGGGCGTAAAACCAGAAAAAACCTCATTCGGTACTGGAGGAGCCGCCGGCGAGCGCCGCGACGTGACGGGTGTCCGCCGGCTGTACGGGCGGGCCGATGTCCCCGGGCTGGGCTGGCGGGTGTACGCCGGGGCCAACCGGTCCAGCGCGCTCGCCGCCGCGCGCAGCCTGGCCGAGCGCCAGTTGCTGATCGTGTCCGTGGGGCTGCTCGTGGCGCTGGCCGCCGCGTTCGTCGTGTACCGCAGGATCACCCGGCCGATCGGTCGGCTGAGCGCGGCGGTGCGGGCGGTCGCCGCGGCACCGGGCGACGGCCCGACGATTGAGGTCGCCGGCCCGGCCGAGGTCACCGGCCTGGCCGGCGACGTGAACAGCCTGGTCACCGAGGTGCGCTCGGAGCTGGCCGAGCGGCGGCGGGCCGAGGAGGCGTACCGGAGCCTGTTCGACGGCAGCCCGTACCCGATGTGGGTTTTCGATTCTGAATCGCTCGCGATCCTGGAGGTCAATGACGCGGCGGTGGCCCACTACGGGTATTCGCGGGCGGAGTTCCTGGCGCTGACGGTGCCCGACCTCGGTGCTGCCGACTTCAGTGCCGCCGACTTCAGTGCCGCCGACTTCAGTGCCGCCGACTTCAGTGCCGCCGACTTCAGTGCCGCCGACTTCAGTGCCGCCGGTTCTGGTGAGCCTGACGACGACGGCAGCCCGCTGCGGCATCGGCGCAGCGACGGCAGCACCATCGAGGTCCGGGTGACCACGCACGCGCTGGTGTTCGACGGCCACCCGGCGCGGTGCGCGGTGATCGAGGACGTCACCCAGAAGGAGCAGCTCGAACGCCGGCTCCAGCAGTCGGAGCGGCTGGAGAGCCTCGGCCAGCTCGCCGGCGGGGTGGCGCACGACTTCAACAACCTGCTGGGCATCATCGCCGGGTACACGACGTTCGCCGCCGACGAGGTGACCGCCGCCGCCCAGGACGACGAGCGGTGGCAGCAGATGCGCGACGACCTGGCCCAGGTGCTGCGGGCCGTCGACCGGGCCAGCCGGCTCACCCGCCAGCTGCTCGCGTTCGCCCGCCGGGACGTGGTCCGCCCGCACGTACTCGACCTGAACGCCGTCGTCGGCGAGGTCGAGCAGCTGTTGCTGCGTACCCTCGGCGAGGACATCCAGCTGCACACCCACCTGGCCGGCGACCTCCGCCCGATCAAGGCCGACCCGGGACAGCTCGAACAGGTTCTGGTCAACCTGGCCGTCAACGCGCGGGACGCGATGCCGACCGGCGGCACGCTCGTCATCGACACCGGTAACATCGCCGTCGACGAGCACTACGCGGCCACCCATCCGGGTGTCGACCCCGGCGGCTACGTGCGGCTGCGGGTCAGCGACACCGGCACCGGCATGAGCCGGGCCACGGTGGAGCGGGCGTTCGAGCCGTTCTTCACCACCAAGCCCAAGGGTCAGGGCACCGGACTGGGGCTCGCCACCATCTACGGGATCATCACCGAGGCCGGCGGGCAGGTGCAGATCTACTCCGAGCCCGGCGTGGGTACCACGATCACCGCGCTCCTGCCCGCCACCGCGGACACGGCGGTGGTCGATGGGGCGACGGTGGTCACGCCGGCACAGGCCGGACGCGGCGAGACCATCCTCGTGGTCGAAGACGAGGATAGCCTGCGCGCGCTCACCCAGCGGATCCTGACCCGCAACGGGTACCAGGTGCTCACCGCGGCGGACGGCCCGGCCGCACTGGCACGCGCCGCCGACCATCCGGGCCCGATCGACCTGCTGCTCACCGACGTGGTGATGCCCCGCATGCTCGGCCACGAACTGGCCCACCAGGTGCTGGAGACCCGCCCGGGGGTACGCGTGATCTACATGTCCGGGTACGCGGAGACGGTGCTGACCGTCCACAAGACCCTGCCTCCGGGCGTGACGCTACTCAGCAAGCCGGTGTCCGAGTCCGCTCTGCTCGGTACCGTCCGGCAGGCGCTCGACAGCCCCCTGGCCGCACAGTCTCCGTAAGCTCGGTCCCCCTACGTTCGGTCCCCCCCACGCTCGGTCTGCCTACGTGTGGTGCTGGCGTTGGCCAGCACCACACCGCCCAGGGCGACGGCCCCGCCGGCGAGTTCCAGCGGGCTGGAGGTGTCGCCGAGCCAGACGTACGCGATGACCAGGGCGACGACGGGAACCAGGTAGAGGCTGGCGGTGGCGTAGCTGATGTCGAGCCGGGCGACGGCGTACGCCCAGGTCACGAACCCGAGCGCGGAGGGCGCGATGCCGAGGAACACGGCCGAGAGCAGGGCCGGGGTGCCGGCGTGCGGCAGGGCGTGCACGAGGGCCGGCGACCACGGCAGGACGAACAGGGTGCCAGCCCACATCGCGTACACGGTGACCTCGAACCCGGTGTAGCGCGCGAGGAGCGGCTTGTGGGCGGTGTGGTAGACGCCCTGGACGACGGCCGCGGCCAGCACGACGAGCGCGGCCGTACCGAACCGGACGCCACCGTGGCTGACCGCGATGAGGGCGGAGCCGGCGAAGGCCACGACACTGCCGATCCAGCGACGCGCGGTGGGACGCTCACAGGATGACGGTGACGGCGAGGGCCGATCTAGCGGAGTTCGAACTGGTCACGTATCCAGACTCGACCGAGGTACCCGTAAGGTCCAGTTCCAAATTCTGTCTTAACGCGTAAGCTGGACTTCATGTTGGACATCCGTCGCCTGCGTGTACTGCACGCGGTGCGGACCTACGGCTCGGTCACCGGCGCCGCGCAGGCGCTGGGTTACTCGGGTCCGGCGGTCTCCCAGCAACTGGCCGCCCTCGAACGGGAGATCGGGATGCCGCTCACCGAGCGGGCTGGACGTGGCATCGTGCTCACCCCAGCCGCGGACATCCTCGTGGCGCACACCGATGCGCTGCTCGCGCAGCTTGACGCCGCCGAGGCCGACGTCGCCGCGCTGCGCGAGCAGGTCACCGGCCGGGTCTCGCTCGCCGCGTTCCCCTCGGCGGGCATCGCGCTGCTGCCCGGCGTGTGGGCGGCGCTGCGGGACAGCGCGCCGCACGTCGAGCTGGAGTTCACCGAGATGGAGCCGGAGGAGAGCCTGCCGGCGGTGCTAAGGGGGGATGTGGACGTCGCCGTGGCGCACGAGTACGACGTCCTGCCGCGCCCCCTCGACCCGGCCTTCGAGCGGCGCGAACTGCTGGCGGATACTGTGCTCGTCGCCATCCATCACGAGCACCCGGCTGCGGGCGGCACCGCTCTCGACGCCACTCTCGACCTGCGCTCGCTCGCCGATGAAGCCTTCGTCGCCCCCAGGACGAACACCAGCTGCGCGGAGATGACGCAACGCGCCTGCGCCCACGCCGGTTTCGTGCCGCACGTCGTGGCCCGGGCCACCGACTTCCAGGTGCTACTCAACCTGGTCGCCGCCCGGGCCGGCGTCGCCCTCGTCCCGGGACTCGCCGCCTACCACGTGCCGGACCAGGTCCGGCTGATCGCTCCACGACAGCCCGTCGCCCGGCGGCTGTTCACCGTCAGCCGTCGTGGCGGCGACCGCAAGCCGGCCGTGCGCCTCGTTCTCGACGAGCTCACGGCCGCCGCCCGAAGCGCCGGGAGGCCGGCGTGATGCGTCTTCACGTCGGCTGCGCGATGTGGACCCACAAGGCCTGGCAAGGACGCTTCCTCGCGCATTCCACCCACGAGCGGCTGCGGTCCTACGCCGGCTGGTGCAACGCGGTCGAAGGAAACACCACCTTCTACGCGACGCCGGCCCGAGACACCGTGGTTTCCTGGGCGCACCAGACCGACCCCGATTTCCGGTTCGTGCTCAAGCTGCCGAAGTCGATCACCCATGAGCACCGGCTGACCGGGGTCGATGAGGAACTCCGGGCCTTCCTGGCGGCGGTCGAGCCACTCGGGCCGCGCGCACACGCCCTCTGGATCCAGTTGCCCGGATCCTTCGGCCCGCCGGATGTGCCCGCGCTCGCCGGCTTCCTGCGCGCTCTTCCCCGGTCACACAGGTACGCCGTGGAGGTCCGCCATCCGGCGTTCTTCACCGAGCCGTCAGTACTGGAAGGGGTACTGGCCGAAGTGGACGCCGAATGGATCCCGTTCGACACCACCACGTTCTTCGGAAAGCCACCGACCAGCGGCGCCGAGCGGGATGCCTGGGCGAAGAAGCCCCGCCTGCCGCTCCGATCGGTGGCGCTGACCGACCGGCCGATCGTCCGGTACCTCGGCCGCGACGACTCCGCCGAGACGGTACGGGGCTGGCAGCGCTGGATCGACGTGGTCACCGGGTGGCTGCGCGAGGGCCGCTCGCCAACGGTGTTCATCCACACCCCGGACAACGCCGATGCGCCCGCTCTCGCCCGCCGGTTCCACGACGAGGTACGGGCGCGCGTGCCGCAACTCGAAGCGCTCCCCCAGCCTGCCCCGGTGGAGCCGCTGACCCTATTCTGACGTTCCTCTCCCTCAGGTCTCGATTTTCTGGATGGAGGATCTCGATGGCTGACGCCGACGACGTGCGACGCCTGGCGTTGGCCCTGCCCCACGTGGTGGAGATCGACAGCGACGGCTTCGACTTCCGGGTGGGCGACAAGGGGTTCGTCTGGTCGTACCCCGAGCGCCAGCCGGGGCAGCGGCGCGTGATCCGTACCGACGTCGCGGTCCTGTTCGTCGGCGACGAGGCCGAAAAGCAGGCCCTCCTGCTCGGCGAACCCGACCTGTTCTTCACGACACCCGGCTACGACGGTCTGCCGTTGGTGATGCTGCGCCTGGCGGAGGTCGACGTCGAACGCCTGCGGGAACTCGTGATCGACGCGTGGCGGATGCGGGCGCCGGCCGCGCTCGCCGGCGACCTCGCGCCTGAATGAGCTTGACCGCTTCCAGGTCGAGTGTGGTGGTCATCGCCATCCCCTTCGCTGTGGTTGCTCGTCTCCGGTTGCCCTGAGGCTAGGCACGCCGAGTCGGTGGCGAATGGCTGGCGCTCTCGTCTACTCACTGAGACGGATCGATCGCACAACGTGTCCGACACCCTTCCCGTTTCGACGGACAGAATGTGCGTGGGTGCGCGAGAGGGGACCATCGTGGACCATTTATCCAGCTCAGTGTGTATGTCTGGCTCTGTAGGCGAGCGCGATCTGCAACGAAGAACGGGTACCACGCATCGGGCTGAGCGGTTCTACGCACAGCAGGTGCTGGACCACCTCAACACGCCGATGCGGGAGTTCGTCGGCGTGCAGCAGATGATGTTCCTCGCGACCTCGGACGGCCGGGGCGCATGCGACAACAGTTTCCGGTCCGGGCCGTCCGGTTTCGTCCGTGTCCTGGACGAGCACCGTCTGGTCTGGCCGGAGTACCGCGGCAACGGCGTCATGGCCAGCCTGGGCAACATCGTGGAGAACCCGCATGTCGGCCTGCTGTTCATCGACTTCTTCCGCAACCAGGTCGGGCTGCACGTCAATGGCCGGGCGACGATCACAGCAGACGCGTCGATCCGCGCCCGGTACCCCGACCTCCCGCCAACGTCAGCGCCCGAGCACCTGTCGGTGTACTGGGTGACCACGGTCGTCGACGAGGCTTACATCCATTGCAGCAAGCGGATTCCGCGCCTCGTCGAGGTACCCCGGAACGCGACGGCGGATCTCGATCCAGGCCACCGCAATCGGTCCGACTTCTTCGTCGGCCGTGAGTCGCGCGATTAGTAACTATTCGCGTCGGTGGTAGTTGTTGCGTCGTGGTCTTCGATCGGCGTCCACGTACGCGGGCGGGATGAATTCGGGGAGCCCGTCTTTGGGGTTGATTCGGATTTGCCAGTCGGCGTGGTGGATGAGGCGGTGGTGGTAGCCACATAAAAGCACCAGGTTGGACAGTTTGGTCGGGCCGCCGTTGCTCCAATGGAGAGCGTGGTGGGCGTCGCACCATCGTGGTGGTCGATCGCAGCCGGGGAAGGCGCAGCCCTTGTCCCGTAGCACGAGTGCTCTCCGGAGGGGGCCGGTGACGAGGCGGGCTTGTCGGCCGAGGTCGAGGGGTTGGCTGGTGGTGCCGAGGATGGCGGGGATGATGCCGGCGTCGCAGGCCAGCCGCCGGGTGGCGGCCGGTGACAACAGCGAGCCGTTGTCGAGGGTGGCGGTGCCGACCTGCCGGCGGAGGTTGTCGTAGTCGATGGTGATGATGATTTGGGGTCGGTCGCCGCCGTTGTCGGGGAGTTGGCCGCAGGCGCTGGCGATCCGGCACACCTCGATGACCGCGTCCGCGCGTCGCTCTCCTGGTGAGCGCAGGTCGGCGGGGTCGGTGTCGCCGCTGATGTCGCTGCCGCCGCTGATGTCGTTGCCGCCGGTGTCGTGGCTGGGGTGGCGGTGTCTGGTGTGGGGTGCGCAGAACGGATCGGTGACGGCCCGGACGGTGGCGGCGTCTTCCTGGGTCAGGTAGCCGTGGACCCGTACCTGGGAGGTGCCGGGGATGTCGATGAACCAGAGTCCTCGTTTGTGGCAGGCCCGCCGTTCGGCCCGTTCCACCTCGGCGAGGGCCTGCTTGTCGGCCTCGTCGGGGGCGACGACTTCGAAGATCCGCTGCCCGAGCCGGCCAAGCTCGCGTGGCCCGAAGGTGGCGGCCTCGCCGACGAGGTGTTCCTCCCCGGCCTGGCGATGCTCGGCCGGGAGTTTCTCGACCGCGTCGGTGATCACTGTGGCCTGCTCGACGTTCACCGCACCCGCCGCGAGCGCGCCTGCGCCACCGGCGACCCGGCATCGGCATCGATCGCCCGGGCCAGCTTCACCAGCCGGGACGCCGCGCCGCCGGAGATCCGGTAGCGGTCGCGCAGCCAGGCCACCGTGCTGGTGGCGCCCAGTTCGGCGGCGACCCCGAGCGTGTCGACCTGCCGGACCAGGGCGAGCTGCATCGCGGCGACCCGCTGGACCACCACATTCAGATCATCCACACAGGACACGATCTCGTCGAGAGACAACCGAACGCCGTCGGCGGCGGGCACTCGTCGAGCGCCTTACGCATCACGGCCAGGGTTTCCCTCACATCGACAACCTAGACCGCGGGTACGACAATTTCCGAACACGTGTGCGATTAAGGGTCGACGGGGTCAGCGCAATGAGCTCCGCGAGCCCGCCTCGAGAGCGGTGTCGATCAGCAGTCCTTCCGCCGCCAGGGAGGCATTGAGTAGTTCATTGAGGGGCTGACTCCGTGCTTCCTGGACCCACCGCCTCCGCGAGCCGATTCAACTCGGCCTGCTCCTTTCGCATGACATGCAGGGCGGCGCGACGAGCATCCCCGTACCAGCGATCCGGATGGTTCGGGTTGAACTCGCCTGGTCGAGAACTACGATCGCCACGCTGCTTGGCCCGTCGACGCCTCTGCGCATAGACGCAGCTGGGCTGAGCCTCGCCACGGTCCTTCGGTCGCGGGGCAGTCGCGGTCCGAATGCCGGCCGGCTACGGCTCGAGGTCCAGCGCCGCGCGGAGGGTTCCGTCCATGTAGAACGGTGTGGAGTTGTGCTCGTGCGTGATCCACCACGTGCCGTCGATTTTGCGCAGGCACACGGTCGCCCGGAACCACAGGTTGAAGCTCTGGTCGCTGCCCCGCGGGGTCGCGGAGAGCCGGTTCAGGCTGTGGCAGTACGCGATGTCCGCGCCGGCGGTCACGGCCAGATCGCGGATCTCGTAGTCCACCGGCCCGTCGAAGCTGGCGAGCCAGCCGCGTACCCGGTCGGCGTCGCGGGCTTCCGGACCGGCGTGCAGCAGTGGCGGCGCGAGATCGTACTTCAGGACCTCCGGCGCGTACCGGGAGACGAGCCGGTCGGCGTCCCCCGCCTTCATCGCGGCCTCGCGGTCAGCCATCAACTGGCGGATCTCAGCGACCTCAGCTGGTGTGTTCATGACGTCCTCCTCGAGTCCGAGCAACGGATCAGGCAACTTCGGGCGTGTGTCGAAGCCGCCGGGCCGGTTTCGACATGACCGGTGAGAGGATGGCCAGGAATCTTGGAGGAGCTGGGTGAAGTACCTGATCATGATCTACAGCAACCCGATGTCGCGGGCCGCCTGGGAGAAGTTCTCCAGGGAGCAGCGGGCCGAGGGGCTGACGGTCTATGACGCGCTCAGGGACGACATGATCGCCTCGGGCGAGTACATCGTGTCGGAGGCCCTGGCCGACGCGTCGCAGGGCAAGCGGGTCTCCGTACAGGACGGTCGGACAGTGACCAGCGACGGGCCGTTCGCGGAGGTCAAAGAGCAGTTGGCCGGCTTCTTCCTGATCGAATGCGACAGCATGGAGCGGGCGGTCGAGTGCGCCGCGCGGGTGCCGGAGGCCGCCTTCAGCGTGGTCGAGGTGCGGCCGGTGTTCGACCGCAACGACTGGCTGACATGATCGCGGTCGAAGACCTGCTGCGGGAGCTCGCCCCGCAGGTCATCGGCGTGCTGGTCCGGCGGTTCAGCGGCTTCGACACCTGCGAGGACGCGGTGCAGGAGGCGCTGCTCGCGGCGGCCGTGCAGTGGCCGGCCGAGGGTGTGCCGGACAACCCGAAGGGCTGGTTGATCACTGTTGCGACCCGCCGGCGTACCGAGTTGTGGCGCAGCGAGACGGCCCGCCGCCGCCGGGAGCAGACCGCGAACCTGCTCGAACCGCCGGAGCCCGAGGCACTGCCGGCGGTCGACGACACGCTCACCCTGTTCCTGCTGTGCTGCCACCCGTCTCTCACGACGGTCTCGCAGGTCGCCCTCACGCTGCGCGCGGTCGGCGGCCTGACCACGGCGGAGATCGCCCGCGCGCTGCTGGTGCCGGAGTCGACGGTCGGCCAGCGGATCAGCCGGGCGAAGCAGCGGATCAAGGCGAGCGGCGCCGAGTTCCGGCTGCCGCCGCCGGACGAGCGGGCCGCGCGGATCACGGCGGTGACGCACGTGCTGTACCTGATCTTCAATGAGGGGTACACGGCGAGTTCCGGGACGGCGCTGCACCGGGTCGAGCTGACCAGCGAGGCGATCCGGCTGACCCGGCAGTTGCACGCGCTGCTGCCCAGCGATAGCCCTGACCGTGGCGAGGTCGCCGGGCTGCTCGCGCTGATGCTGCTCACCGACGCCCGCCGGCCGGCCCGGACCGCCCCGGACGGTGGCCTGATCCCGCTGGCCGAGCAGGATCGCGGCCGGTGGGACGCCGGCGCGATCGCGGAAGGCGTCACGCTGATCACCGAGACGCTGGCGAGCAGGCCGATCGGCCCGTACCAGCTACAGGCCGCGATCGCCGCGGTGCACGACGAGGCGACGCGCGCCGAGGACACCGATTGGCGGCAAATTCTCGGACTGTACGAGCTGCTGCGCACCATCGCGCCCGGGCCGATGGTCACGCTGAACCGGATCGTCGCGGTCGCCATGGTGCACGGTCCCCAGGCCGGGCTGGAGCATCTCGCCACGGCCGAGGCCGACCCGGCGCTGACCGGGCACCACCGGGTCGACGCCGTACGCGCGCACCTGCTCGACATGGCCGGCGACCGGGACGCGGCCCGGTCCAGCTACCAGCTCGCCGCCCGGCGTACGCTCAGCCGCCCCGAGCAGCGCTACCTGGAGTCCCGCGCCGCGGCACTGGCCTAACAAAGGCCGCGCCACTGGCCTCACAAAGGCCGCGGCACTGGGCTAACACAAAGGCCGCGGCGCTGGCCTCACAAAGATCGGCACAACTTCCGGGAAGTTGTGGCCAAACCGGTGGGCTGAGGCCACTGTTTCCGGGAAGTTGTGCCGATCAAGGGCCGCCGGTCAAGGGCCGCCGGTCAAGGGCCGCCGGTCAAGGGCCGCCGGTCAAGGTGGCGCTACAGCTCCTTGTGGTCGACGTGATCCAGGTGGGTGTCGGCGACCGGGCGGCTCGTGCTCACGGTGAAGTCGTCGACCGCGTCGAGCACGAACGTCGACACACCGTCAGCCTTGTCGGCCCGGGTGTGGTGGAAGTCGGCGTCCGCCACGTCGCGCAGCACGATCGCCGGACGGGTGTCCAGCTTCTCGTACTTGACGACCACGTTGTCCAGTACGACGCCCCGGGCGTGCCGGATGAAGAACCCGTACGCGGGCAGCGTGCCGAACATCGTGGGCTCGGGGTACGCGTTCTCCAGCTCGGGCGGGTCCTGGACGGCGTCGCCCGGAGTGAGCCCGCCGGCCAGGGTGTGCCGGACGTTGCTGATCCGCACGTCCTCGATGTTGTGCCCGGGGATGCCGGCGATGCACGACGGGTACCGCGGGTCGGCGTTGTACGCGAGCACGTCGCTGATGTTGATCCGGCGCAGCGAGCCGACCGGGACACCAGCCGGGCCACGCATCCGGGCACCCAGGCGCATGAAGATCGGCATCTGGACGTTGCGCATCGTGAGGTTGCTGACCGTCACGTCTTCCAGCAACCCGCCGTCGACGGTTTCCAGCGCGAGGCCCCGGCAGTACTCGAAAATGATGTTCGAAATGGCGATGTTCTTGAAGCCGCCGTTGGCCTCGGTGCCGAACTTGATCCGGCCGGTCCGCCCGTACGATGCCGCGGTCTTGAACGTGCCGTCGAAGAGCGTGCCGAGGTCGTAGCCGCTGACCATGCAGTTGTCGATGGTCACGTTCTCGGTGGCCCGGGCCACGTTGAGCGCGTACGAGCTCTTCAGCACGATGGCGTCGTCGTTGGGCGAGTTGACCGTCGTGTTGGAGATCCGGACGTTCTTGCAGCAGTCGACGTTGATGCCGTCACGGTTGGTGTCGATCACCACGCCGTCGATCCGGAAGTTGTCCACGCCGGTCGGCAGGATGCCGAAGTGGCCGCCGTTGAGGATCGTGATGCCCTGGATGTACACGTTGCGGCACAGCTTCAGGGAGATCGCCTTGTTGCCGTTGAGCGGTGCCGACTCCGCCGAGCCGCCGCTGACCAGGCCCTTTCCGTTGATGATGCCCGGCCCGTAGATGCTGATGTTGGTAAGGTTCTCGCCCCAGATCAGGCTGTTGTGCCAGTGGCTGTGCCCGAAGTCCTGGTACGGGTTGCCGGCGCCCGGCTCGGCCGGGTCGTAGCCCTTGCCGTTCGCCGGGGTGGCCGCGAGGATCGTGGCGTTCTGGGACAGGTACAGCGCGACGTTGCTCTTGAGCCGGATCGAGTAGCTGGCGTACGTGCCGGCCGGGAAGTACACCGTGCCGCCCGGACCGCCACGGTGTCCATGGCCGGCGGCGGCCGCCGCCGCCGCGTCGATTGCCCGGTTGATCGCGTCGCTGTCGATCGTGACGCCGTCGCCCTTCGCCCCGTACTGGGTCACGTCGAAAATCCGGCTGGGCCCAGCTCCCGAATCCCCCCGACCGCCGTCCGGCTCAACCGGGGCGGCCATCGCCGGACCGGCCCCGACCAGCGGCAACGCGACACCTGCCGCGCCTGCCGCTCCCCATGTGAACACTCGACGACGACTCAACGACTCGCCCACCGCAGCTCCTTCCACCGATACCTTTCGTTGCTTAGCTGGCCATTGGTCAGCTTGGTGGTATCAGCGGGGCATAGACGACAACTTATCTGTCCGGCGGAATGCGATCTGCAAACGATGCCAGGACTTTCTGTTCGTAACTGTCACTCAGGCGAGGCCTGTCACCGTGGTGCGGTGGTCGAGGGCCTCCCGTGGCGGGCGCACGGCCCGGTGCTTCGGGGACAGAGCATCGAGCACCCGGAAACCGTTGCACGGTAGAGCCGGTACGGGTACGGCGGCCGGACCTGGTCCGGCGTCAACGGCCGACCGCCGCGGTCGGCCGGGCCGGGATAGACCGCCAATGCCCGCGCGATGTCCGCGTCGGGCGCCTCTTCGGCGAGCGCGGACATGTACACGGCGGCGCCGGTTCCGGTCGCGAGATCATCGCGATGGATACGCTACGCATGCCTTCCGGCGCGGGAGAGATGCGTAGCGTATCTATCGCGATGATCTCGGTGCCAGCCGCGAAGATGGGATCGTGAAATACCTGTTGATGATCTACGGCAACCCGACGACCTGGAACTCCTGGACCGACGAGGACTATGCCGACGTGGTCCGGGCACACCAGGCGCTCCAGAAGGACCTCACCGAGTCCGGCGAGCTGGTCGGGTCCGCCGGCCTGACCACCGTCGACGCCCGGACGGTACGGGTGACCGACGCCGCCCCGGTCGTGACCGACGGCCCGTTCACCGAGGCCAAGGAGTACCTGGCTGGCTACTACGTGGTCGACTGCGCGAGCCTCGACCGGGCGACCGAGATCGCTGGCCGGCTTCCGGAGGCGCGGTACAACCCGATCGAGGTACGCCGCATCATGGACAAGGCCGAACTGGGGATGTAGCTGCCGCCTATTCGTGACCGTGGTCGTCGTCGCCGCGCCGGGTCACCGTCGCGACCGGCGTGCCGCTGGCGCAGCGGACCGACACCGACACCCGGACGTCGTCGCCGTCGAACCGGACGCTCGCCTGGGCCGCCGGGCCACGCACCACGTCGTGGGCGCGGTACCCCGGCTCCGGGCTCCACGACACGAGGTAGACCTGGGCGCCGGTGCACCGCGCGATCACCGACCCGCCGGCTGACCAGAGCAGCTTGTCCGCGCCGGACCGCTGTCCCGACGCCGATCCGGACGGCGGCGGGGGCGCCGAGGCGGGCGGATCGTCGTCGCCCGGGGTGCCGGACGGCGTACCCGGTGCGGGTGCGGGGTCGACCGGCGCCGCCGACGCCTCCCGGGCGACGACGTCGGGGGTGAGTGGCTGCACGGTGCGCGTCGTGAGTCCGTCCCCGATGAGTGACAGGGCGAGCATGCCGACGCCGACGGCGGCTACCGCTCCGACGATCCAGGCCAGCACGCTGGCCACCAGGCGCCGAACATCTCCCGCTGCCACCTTGCCAGCCTTGCTGCCGCGACGATAACGAAACGTTAAGCCGGCGACAAAAGCCGGCTCACCCCTCCTGAGCACCCCGTCCACGCAGCGTACCGTGACCAGATGGCGCAGATCCTCCTCGTGGAAGACGATGCGGAGATCCGCCGCGCCCTCATCCACGCGCTGGGCGACCTGGGGCATGTGGTGTCCAGCGCGGCCACCGCGATGGCCGGGCTCCAGCTCGTCCTCGACACCGAGCTCGACCTGGTCGTCCTCGACCTGGGTCTGCCCGACGTCGACGGCCGCGACGCCCTGCGCATGCTGCGCGCGGTGAGCAAAGTGCCGGTCATCGTGGCCACCGCCCGCGACGACGAGAACGTGATCGTCGACGTGCTCGACCGGGGCGCCGACGACTATCTGGTCAAGCCGTTCGGGCCGGCCCAGCTCGACGCCCGCATCCGGGCGGTGCTGCGCCGCAGCGGCGCCGAGGGCGCCGGCGCCCCCACAGCGCTCGTCGTGGGCGAACTGCGCGTCGACCCGACGGCCCGGGAAGCCACCCTCGCGGGGGTACCGCTGGACCTGACGCCCCGCGAGTTCGACCTGCTCGGGTACCTTGCCGCCCGGCCCGGCGCGGTCGTCACCAAGCGGGAGCTGCTGGCCCAGGTGTGGAGGTTGCCGTTCGGCGGCGCGGACAAGACGGTCGACGTGCACCTGTCGTGGCTGCGGCGCAAGCTCGGCGAAACCGCGACCGAGCCGCAGTATCTGCACACGATCCGCGGGGTCGGGGTCAAGCTCACGGCTCCGACCCCATGAGGCTCCGGCTCGTCGCGCTGGTGGCGGCCACCACCTCGCTCGTCCTGGTCGCCTTTCTGGTGCCGCTGGCCCTGCTCGTCCGCACGACGGCGGCCGACCGGGCGGTCAGCGGCGCGCTGGTGGAGATGCAGACGCTCGCACCGTTGGTGTCCACCGTGGACGCTGACACGCTCGCGCTCACCGTGGCCCGGTCCAACGCCGCAAACCGCCACCAGGTGACCGTCTTCCTGCCGGATGGCCAGGTGATCGGCGCCCCGGCCGCCCGGTCGACCGCGGTCACGCTCGCCGCGCGTACCAACCGCAGCCTCAGCGCGCAGGCGCCGGGCGGGCGCGAGGTGATCGTCGTGGTCGCCGGGCTCAGCCAGGGAACCGCCGTCATCCGCACCTTCGTCTCCGACGCCGAGATGCGGCGTGGCGTGGGCCGGTCGTGGCTCGTCCTCGGCCTGCTCGGGGTCGGTCTCCTGATGGTCAGCGTGGCTGTCGCGTACCAGCTCGCGCGCCAGCTCACCCGACCGCTCACCGCGGCGGCCGAGGTGTCGCACCGCCTCGCCCGGGGTGATCTCGCCGCCCGCGCGGAGGTCGCCGGGCCGCCCGAGGTACGCCAGGTCAGCGCCGGGCTGAACGTGCTCGCCGGGCGGATCGACGAGTTGCTGGCCGGCGAACGGGAGATGGTCGCCGACCTGTCGCACCGGCTGCGGACGCCGCTGACCGCGCTGCGCATCGACACCGAGTCCATGCGCGACCCGGCCGACCGGCAACGGATCGGCGCCGACGTCGACGCGGTCGAGCGTACGGTCAACGCGGTTATCCAGGGCGTCCGCCGCCCGGTCCGGCACGATCTGGCGGCGCCCACCGTCGCGAACGAGGTGGTGGCGGAACGGGTGGAGTTCTGGTCCGCGCTCGCCGCCGACGAGGGCCGGCCGCTACGCGTCGACGTGGCGGCCCAGCCGCTGTGGGTCCGGGCCAGCCGCGACGATCTGGTCGCGTGCATGGACGCGCTGCTCGGCAACGTGTTCGCGCACACGCCGGAGGGCTGCGGCATGTTCATCGGCATGGCTCCCCGGCCGGGCGGTGGCGCGACGCTCGTGGTCGCCGACGGCGGCCCCGGCCTGCCCGACCCGCTCAGCCTGCGACGCGGACACAGCGGCAGCGGGTCGACCGGCCTCGGGCTGGACATCGTGCGCCGGGTGGCGGAGAAGTCCGGCGGCTCGGTGACCCTCGGCCGGGCTCCGGGCGCCGGTGCGGCGATCACCGTCACGCTGGGACCGCCGCCCGATCCGCCGTGATCGTATCCCCTACCGGAGTTCAGTCGTCGGCGCCGTGGCCGCCGTGGTCCTCGCCGGAGCCGACATCGTGGTCGTCGCCCACGTCGTGGGTGGCCGGATCGTCCACACCATGATCCTCTGTGGCGTCCTCTGTGGCGTCCTCTGCCGCATCCTCTGCGGCGTCCTCGGCTGGCCGGGTCGGGTCCACCGGGCCGGCCCGGCGGTCGTCGCCCGGCCCGTCGTCGTGGCCGTGCCCGTCATCACTACGGAGGCCGCCCTTGTCGTCGGCGCTGGGCGAGGCCGCCGGCGGGACAGCCGAATCCGATGACTCCGACGACTCTGATGCCGGCCGTGTCGAGCCGGGTTCGGCGTTGTGGCCAGCAGACGCCACGGCTACCCCGCCGGCCACGCTCAGGGCGGTGACCACGGCGGCGGACAGTGCGGCGAGGGTGTTCCGGGTACGCAATGTGATTCTCCCTTCGATCCGATCGCAGACTGCCTGGGCCGGCGATAGGGCGTACCTGTCGAAGGCTCAACGTTGGGTTAAGGCGCCATGATCGGCGCCTCGGGCAGGCCGGGCGACCGGAAGCCCCGGCCGTCCTCGGTCACCACCGCGACCTCGTAGCCGGGCTGGTCCAGCGACAGCCGGGCCAGCCAGTCGAGGCCGGGCAGGCCCATGGCGACACCGGCGGTCGCGTACGCGTCGGCCAGCGCCAGGTCGGGGCCGACGACGGTGACCGAGCGGAGCGCCTCGGCCGGCCGGCCGGTGCGTGGATCGATCACGTGGAAGCCGCGCTCGTACGTGCCGGACGTGGCCACCCCGAGGTCCGTGCCGGCGACGACGAGGTACGCGCCGTCGCCGCGCCACGGGTGCCGGACAGGTACCTGCCAGGGTTGTCCCGGGACCGGGCCGCCGCGTACCCGCACGTCGCCGCCCGCGTTGACGAGGTGGTTGGTGCTGCCGGTCGTTACCAGTCGCGCCGAGGCGACCTCGGCGGCCCAGCCCTTCACGTACCCGGACGGGTCGAGCCGGCCGGTCGCGTACACGTCGAAGTAGCCGTCGGTGTCCCGCCAGAGCCCGGCGCAGGTGGCGAGCACCTCGCGCAGGTATGGTGACGCGTCGGCGAGCCGCAGGGTGCCCCGGTCCAGCCGGCACACCTCACTGTCCACTTTGTACGTGCTGAAGCGCCGGTCGACCTCGCGCATCCAGGCGAAGAACTCGTCAGCGAGTGCGGCGAGCGTCGCCTCGGGCAGCGGATCGGCAAGGTCGATGGCGATCACGGTGCCCATCACCTCGTCGACCCGGCGCAACCCCTCCATTCAGAGCTTCGCCTTGGTCATGGCTGAGCGCAGCGACGCCTGGTACGCGTTGCTGGTCAGGGTCGCCCCGGAGTAGTGGATCTGGGCGAAGTTGGTCTTGTAGTACTGGACCGCCAACGTGTTCAGCGCCGGGATGGCGTTGGTGTTGCGGCTCCAGTTCGACTGGCTCAGTGCACCGGAGGCGGTGCTGATGGTGCCACCGCAGGCTTTGATGGTCACGGCGACCGCGCCGACGCCGGGCCGCGGCACGGCGATGGGGTCGCCGGTCACGGTCACACACGTGGGCGGTGCCGGCGGGCCGGCTGAGGCCGCCTTGCTGGGGGCGGTGCTGTGGCCGGGCGCCGCGCGCGACGCGGGAGGGGCGGAGGGCACGCCGGTGGCGAGTGGCGCGGCCGGCCCACCGGACGGGCCGGCCGGTTCGCCGCTCGGCCCGCCCGCCGGACCCGTGGAGCCGGCCGCACCGGGATCCGGCGCGCCGCCGGACCGTTCGGCCAACGTGGTTGAACTGTCCACATTGGCGTGTCCCACCGAGCCGGCGCCGTACTTGACGCCGACGAGCAGGACGGTGCCGGTGACGGTACCCAGTAGCGCCGCGGTGGCTCTGCGCACGAGGATTCCCCAATCAGAACTCGAACGGATCCAGATGGATCTGCCGGCTCGGTACCCGCAGCCGCCGCAGAACCTTGTGGGAGGCCGAGATCAGGCCGTCCGGCCCGCACATGTACACGTCCCGGCGGCGCACGTCGGGTACCAGTTCGCGCAGGCCGGCGGCGGTGAACAGCCGGCGCGGCCCCGGATCGTCACGCGAGCCGAGCACGTACCAGACCCGCGCTCCCCGCTCCTGGGCCAAGCTGTCCAGCTCCCCCCGGAACACGAGATCGTCGGCGGTGTGCGCCCGGTACAGCACGACGGTGCCGGCCGGTAGGTCTTCCAGCAGTGCGCGGATCGGGGCGATGCCGCTGCCCCCGGCGATCAGCAGCGCGCCCGGCCGGACCCGACGGTCGGCCGTGAACGCCCCGGACGGCCCCTCGGCGAACACCCGGGTACCGGCCTTCAGGTGCCGCAGGTCGTTGGTGTGATCGCCGACCACCTTGACGGTGAGGCGGAGCCAGTCGGCATTGGGCGCGGCGGACAGCGAGAACGGGTGCGCCTGCCACCACGCGCCCCGGGTCAGGAACCGCCAGCGGAAGAACTGCCCGGCCTGGGCGTCCAGCCGCTCCAGCCGTCGACCTCCAATGTAGACGGACACCATCTCCGGCCCTTCCGGCACCACGGCCAGCACGTGGAGCCGGTGGCGCAGGTTGAGCCAGAGCGGATCCAGGACCCGGCCCCAGACCAGGCAACTGACGACGAAGACGTACAGGCTGATCCAGTACCACCGGGCGAACGTGGGCTGGGCAGAGTTGGACTGAGCGAGGTCGGCGCCGTCGGCGAACTGGTGCCCGTACCCGAGCAGCAGCACCAGGTACGTGGTCAGGTGCAGGTAGTACCAGAGCTCGTAGGGCAACGCGCGCCGGATCGCCCGGATCGCCAGCACACCGATCGCGACCAGGATGCCGGTGGCGACGAAGGCGCTGACCATGTCCTCGTACGTGCGGAGCATGGTCCAGGTCTCGCGCGCCGCCGAGGTCTTCGCCGACATCGCGTACCCGAGGATGGTGAGCACCGCGTGGGCCGGCACCACGACGACCAGGAAGCCGCCCAGCGACCGGTGCCAGATGAGCAGGTCGTGGACGCCGACCCAGTGCTCCAGCCAGGCCACCCGGGACATCATCAGGACCTCGACCAGCAGGACGAAGCCGCCGATCATCCCGGTGATCCGGCCGGCGGCGACCAGCGCCGAGGCGGCATCGGTGATCGAGCCGCGCGGGTTGTTGAGCCACCACACCTCGACGCTGGCGACCAGCGCGAACCAGAACAGGATGACGAAGAACAGGCGGTTGCCGGCGTTCGCGGTGCCGGGGCCGGTGGGCGGCCGCGACGGCTCGGTCAGGTCCAGCAACAGCGGCGGCTCGACCCGCGGCTCGACCACGGTGGCCAACCCGCTGCTCTGTCCGCGCAATTGTCCGCGCATTTGTCCGCGCACAGCCGTGTTGATACCAGCCCACCCGGTCCCCGCACCATGCGATGCGGGCCGCTTTAACGACTCTTAGCGATCGCTTTACGGCGGGCTAGAAGTTCAGCGTGTCGACCGAGACCTGCCAGAGCCGAGTGGCCGCCTCGGGGTCGAGCGCGTACCGGGCGACACCCCAGCGGGTACCCGGCTCGTTCCACCCCGCCTCGTTGCAGTCCTCGAAGTACCGGCCGCCGATGCCTTCCAGCAGTGGCGAGGTCGCGACCAGTACCGATGTGGCCGCGCCCTGCTCAGGGGTCTTCCAGCTCGGGCCGCGCCCGTCGCCGGCCTGCCGGCGCATCCGGTCGAGGTCCTCTTCGGTGACGTAGCGCTGGAGGTTGGTCCGGATGCCGCCGGGCATCAGCGCGTTGACCGTGATGCCGTCGTCGGCCCAGCGCTTCGTCGCCTCGACCGCGAAGAGGATGTTGGCGGTCTTGGACTGCCCGTACGCGAGCCACGGGTCGTACGGTCGCCGCTCGAAGTGGATGTCCTCGAACACGACGGGCGAGCGCAGGTGCGCCGACGAGCTGACCGACGCGATACGGGCTCCGCCGGCCGCGGCGAGCGCGCGGTGCAGGCCGGTGGCGAGCGCGAAGTGGCCGAGGTGGTTGGTGGCGAACTGCATCTCCCACCCTTCCGGGGTACGCATCAGGGGCGACGCCATCACCCCGGCGTTGTTGATCAGGATGTGCAGCGGGCCGTCCCAGCCGGTGGCGAACGCCGTGACCGACGCCTGGTCGGCGAGGTCGAGCGGGGCGACGAGAACCTGCTTGTTTCCGGTGCTGGCGATGATGTCCTCGGCGGTGCGCTGCCCGGCGTCGAGGTTGCGGACCGCCAGGGTCACCTCCGCGCCGGCCCCGGCGAGCGCCCGGGCGGTCTCGATGCCGATGCCGGACGCGCCGCCGGTCACGATCGCGCGGCGGCCGGTGAGGTCGATGCCGGCCACCACCTCGGCGGCGGTGGACTCGGCGTTGAACGGGGTGGTGACGGGTGCGCTTGAAGTCATGATCTTCCCATCCAGCCGGTACGATATGAAGCGGAGGATCCTCCGTTACGTTCGAGACTAAGCGGAGGAACCTCCGGTTAACCAGTTACCCGTGTCACACCGGAAGATCCAGGAGGACGACCAGACCGTGCCGGCCATCACCCCCCGACCCCTGCGCGCGGACGCCCGGCGCAACCGCGACCGGCTGCTCGACGCGGCTGTTCGCGCGTTTTCCCAGGATGGGTCGGATGTAACGCTCGACGCGATCGCCAAGGAGGCCGGCGTCGGCATCGGCACGCTCTACCGCCACTTCCCCACCCGGGAGGCGCTGGTCGAGGCGGCGTACCGCAACGAGCTGGTCCGGCTCTGCGACGCCGCGGCCGACCTGCTGGCGACCATGGCCCCGGACGCGGCCCTGCGCACCTGGATGGACCGGTTCGTCGACTACATGACCACCAAGCGCGGGATGGCCGACGCCCTGCGCGCGCTCATCGCCTCCGGCGGCAACCCGTACGCGCAGAGCCGCGACCTGATGACGGCCGCCCTCACCGCCTTGCTGGACGCCGGGGTGGCCGCCGGGACGGTGCGGCCGGATGTCGCCCCCGGCGACGTGCTGACCAGCCTGAGCGGCGTCACCCTGGCCGCCGGTGAGCCCGATCAGGCCCGCCGGCTGCTCGATCTGCTGATGGACGGCCTGCGCTACCGGACGGCGCCGTCCGGCTAGTCGCGACAAAAGTGACGTGGTCGCGCGTCGTCTGGTCGGCGTACGCCACCGCGAAGTCCCCGACCGCCTCGTCGAACGTCGAGCTCGACCCCAGGTACCCGGCGATCGTGATCGCGTCGCCGCCCCGGGCGTGGCAGTGTGCCAGCGTCCACCCGCACGCCTCGGCGTACCGGCTGAGCTGGCTCGGGTCCATCAGCGCGATGTCGAAGGAGCCCTTCATGTCGCGCAACTGCCGCCAGTAGTAGTGCGGCCCGGTGGCCGTTTTCGACCAGCCCAGGAAGATGTCGCTGCCGGCCTGCATGAGCCGCTGCCCCTCGACCACGCGCTGCCCGCAGTGCTCGTACCCGCTCGGCGCCAGGTGCGCCTCCAGGACCGAGGTGGTCGCCTCCTTGACCTGGAGGAACAGCGGCTCCTGCCGATCGAGCCCGCGCAGCAGCACGATGAAGCAGCGGGTACCCACGCTGCCGACGCCGACCACCTTCAGCGCCACGTCGACCGGCTCGAAGCGGGACAGCACGTGCCGGCGGTCGCGGCCGATCGACGACAGGTAGCGGTCGTAGCTGTCCCACACCTCGGTCCGCAGTTTGCCCTGATCGATCTTCCCGGCCAGCTCGTTCCCAACCAGTTCCCGCAACGGCACCAGCAACGGCGGGTCGCTGCGCATCCGCAGCTCGCCGCCGACCTCCTCGGTCAGCTTGGCCAGCGCCTGCTGGCTGGTCCGCTGCCGCGCCTTGCGCTGGCCCTGGTCGAACCGCTTCCGGTCGCCGGCAGGCAGCGCGGCTCGGAGCAGGTCGAGCGACACCTGGGCGTACCAGACGTCGAGCACACCGGTCGTCGCGAACTTCGCCATGGCGGTGCGGTACGCGGACCCCGACCGCACCGCGGCGGCCCGGCCGACCGTGTCGTCGAACCCGTCGTCGCGGGCGGCGAGCACGAGACTGGTCGCGAGCCGCTTCACGTCCCACTCCCACGGCCCGGGCAGGGTCTCGTCGAAGTCGTTGATGTCGAACACCTGGCGGCGTTCGGGCGAGGCGAACGTCCCGAAGTTGGCCAGGTGCGCGTCCCCGCACAGCTGCACGGACACCCCCATCGACGGGGTACCCGCCAGGTCTGCCGCCATCAGCGCGGCGCAACCCCGGTAGAACGCGAACGGCGACTCCGCCATCCGGTTGTGCCGGACCGGAAGCAGCCACGGCAGCCGGCCGGTTTCCTGGGCCGAGATCACCGACATGGGATCGGGGCGGTCCGCGGGCGGATCCCACCCGGCGTGGTTGGTGCGGGGCACCGTGCGCCGGGCCGCCTTCCCCGCCGCCGCCCGCTCGTTACCGTTCATGCTGCCTACCCACGAGCCACTGCCTACCCACGAGCCACTGCCTACCCACGAGCCACTGCCTACCCACGAGCCACTGCCTACCCACGAGCCACTGCCTACCCACGAGCCACTGCCTACCCACAAGCCGCCGTAATACTTCAGGCTAGGGCAACTGCGGCCAGGGCAACGGTCAGCGCCGCGCGGCGGGCTCGGCCACCTCGCCGGCCGCGACCGGCACCACCTCGGGCACCACCCGGTGCACGGTCGCCAGCACCGAGGCCAGCACGAGGCTGGCGGTGCCGCCGATGCCCATCGCGGCGCCCGCGTACGCCGCCAGCAGCCGGTGCCGGCTCAGCTCCTCGGCCGGTGTCGACAGCACCTGGTTGGTCAGCTCCAGCGCGATCGCGGCACCGGCGAGCAGCCCGATCCCGGCGAGGACGAGGACGCCGACCGCGAGCCGGTGCGGCTGCCCGTACACCACGTCGCCGTGCCGGCGCTGCGCCGTGATGATGAACAGGCTCGCGGCGCACGCCCACGCGCCCACCACGAGCACCGCGGCGATCGCGTCGCTGGGACGGTGCCAGCCGGCCGACAGGGTCGCGACACCCGCGGCGGAGACGAACACCGCGCCGAGAATGCCGACGGCGCTGCGCGCCCGGCCGGGCAGGACGAGCAGGAGGGCGACCGCCACCGACGCCGCGATGGTGGTATGCCCGCTGGGGAGGCTGTTGCCGGCGGCCGCGCGCTGCGGGTCGACGCCGAGGTCCGGCCGGTCGATGACGTACTTGGCGAGCTGTGTCGTCACGTTGGCGCCGACGATAAGGAGGATCGCCCCGAGCGCGACCGCGAACCGCCGCCGGATCAGCGCGATGAAGCCGACCACGGCGGTGGCGATCGCGAGCGACACCGCCGACAGCGTGTTGAGCATCGTACCGACCAGATTCTCGATCCGGGCCTGCCCGATGCTGTTGGCAGTCAGCGCCACCGTGTCGAGCAGCTGGCCGTGCTCGGACTGCACGAAGAAGCGCCAGACCGTCAGGAAGGCGGCCAGTTCGGCACCCGCGAGCACCAGCAACCACAGAGCCAGACCGATCGGCCACCCGCGCATGCCCAGTAACGTAGCCGGTGCCGGCGAAGGCCGCTCGGCGAGCGACGCACGCCCGGTTGCCGGCTCGGTCAGCGGCTCGGTCAGCGGCTCGGTCAGCGGCTCGGTCAGCAGCCCGCTCAGCAGCCCGCTCAGCGGCTCGGGCTCAGCGGCTCGGGCTCACCAGCTCCCGCCGCCGCCCCCGCCGCCACCGCCACCGGAGAAGCCGCCCGAGAAGCCGGACGAGCCCGACGCCGACGGCGGCGTGGACGCGATCGTGCCCACCGTCGTCGTGGTGAAGTTGCCGATCGACTGGTCGTAGTAGCCCATGTTCCAGCCGGCCAGGCCGGTGTACCAGTACAGGCCGGAGGTGCCGTCCGGGCGTTGCGCGTCGAGGTCGGCGAAGGTGCGGGCCCACCGGTCGACGAGGCCGAACACCATCGCGTACGGCAGGTACCGGGAGAAGATCTGCTCCCGCTCCTGGAACGCGATCTGGTCCTTCTCGGCGGTCGCCACGTACAGCCGGAAGCCGAGGACCCGTTCGAGCATCGCGCTGCCCCGACCGGTCCGGGCCGGGAACTTTCCAGCGACGATCAGCAGTGCCAGCGCCCCGAGGACCAACCCGATGCCGAGCAGCGCCGCGTGCGTGAACAGGCCCAGCAGTACCGTGATGCCCACCGCCACGATCAGCAGCAGGATCGCGATCCCGCGCGCGGCGTTGCGGGTGCGCTCCGGGCTCGCCCGGTACCAGCCCTGGGTCACCATGTCCGAGTAGAGGTCGCGCTGCACCAGGCGCAGGTCACTGGCGAAGGTGTACTTCAGCTCCGACAGCAGCACGCTGTCGCGCCCCTCGAAGAGGGCGTCGAAGAGCCGGCGCTCGTACGGCAGGAAGTTCGGGTCGCCATCCGTCAGTCTGGTCAGCTGCCAGTCCTGGGCGCGTGACTTTCCAGGGTTTCCGGCACCGGCGATCTCGGTGATGTGCAGGTGCTTGCGTACCGCGAAGTCGATGATCGTGGCGGTGACGTCGACGACGTTCGCCTGCTCGTCGATGAGCGTGCCGACCTGGCCCGGGCGGACGTCGTACGGCGGGGTGAACTCCACCGAGACCGGCGGCTTGCCGGTCAACGGCTTGCGCCGCTCGATCTCCGGCTCGCCGGGCTCGGGCACCAGGCCCGGCAGCGGGCCGATGTAGCGGCGGTCCCGGCCGACCAGCCAGCCGACGGCCAGCGCGCCCGCGACGCCGACCAGGCCGAGCCCCACCCCGCCGCCGACGGTCACCGGCGTGATCTGGAACGCCGACGTCAGATCGTGCCGGTCGACCAGGATCGGCCTGGTGCTCCCGACGCTCCCCTTCGGGAACGCGACCACCGCGGTCAGGCCGGAACGGTAGCCGAGGTTCGGCTGGCGGAACGTGGCGGTCGTACCGTCCGCCGTGGCGCTCTCGCAGCTGAGCCGGCTGCCGTTCGGCCCGGCGTAGCAGGCGGTGCGCTCGATCGCGGCCGGGCCGGTGACGGTGGCGGTCGCCGTGGCGATCGGCACCTCCCACTCGTTGCCGACGACGTTCCAGTACAGCTCGTCGTGGTCGGGAAAGCCGTTGAGCCCACCCTGGACGGTGTACCCGATGACGTACGTGTGCGTCCCGGTGATCTTGCGTTTCGCGTCGCCGATCTTGAGTATCTGGTACCCGCTGTCCGACGAGCGCTTGAACGTCACCGGCGTGCCGTCCACCGTGACCGTCACGCCGTCGATCGGGTACACCCGGTCGTGGTGGTCGTCGTACCGGAACCGGGCCGGAATCTTCCGGATGATGCCGTGCCGCTCGTTTCCGCCGAAGTCGTACGCGATCGTCTCGGTGATCCGCATCTGGCCGCTGGCCTGAACCTCGACCCGGGTGTCGTAGGTCCGGATGGACTCCCCCGACGCGGCCAGCGCTGCCTGCGCCCCGGCCAGGACAGCCGCGCTCGCGAGCAGGGCGACCACACCGGTACCACGCAGGATTCGGCGAGTCATGGTCCAGCGAGTCATGGTCCAGAGGGTAGAGCGTCGAAGCTACCGGCGGGCGACCCGGCGCGGCGAGTCAGCCCGGCGGGTCCACGCGGTACGCAGGACGCGTACCCCGCTGCGCGCCGCCCCGAACAGCGTGAACACCGACGGCAGGAACGCGATCAGCAGCGCCACCGCGCCCTCCCAGGCGGCCACCGTGGTCAGCCCGTGCGCCCGGATCGGGGTGAGGCACAGGTCGAGCACCCGGACCATGGCCGGCAGCGCGAAGTACGCGAAGTAGGTCAGAGCCACCGCGATGCCCGGCACGTACAGCCATAGGTACCGGCGGGCCCAGGTCAGCTCGGCGGCGTTCGTGTCGGCCAGGTGCCGCTCGTCCGCCGGGGTGGTCCGGCGCAGGTACCGCCGCAGCAGCGCACCCTTGGTCGCCCACAGCGTCTTGCAGCCGGTGGCGTTGACCAGCAGTGCGTACACGTCGGTCCGGATGAAGATCATCGTCTGTGTCACGATGCCGGTGAACTGCAACAACACCATCACGCGCAGCAGCCGCACGGCGAGCGGGCTCAGGTGCCCGGCCAGGGTGGCCTCCAGCGCCAGCACGATCGTCATGGCGGTGGCGTCCCACGTCATCCCGGCCAGCAGCGGGCCGTACCGGGCCCGGCGGGGCACGCTCCACAGCCTGGTCAGGTCGGCCTGGAAGGTCAGGAAGTACAGCCGCCGGGTGACCGACAGCGAGCTGCGCAGGCCGTGCGCCGCGGTGGCCACCACGTGCGCGCCCTCGTGTACGCATATCTGCGCCATGGCCAGCACGGTGACGACCAGGATGTTCGCGAGCTGGGTGGAGAACGGGAAGCCGTCCCGGTACGACGGTCGCAGCCGGGGCTGGGTCGCCAGCAGTGCGAGGCCGACCGCGATGACGGCCGCGTACCCGGCCCACGCGACCCGGTTGAACAGGATCCTGCCGGCCCGCTCGCGCACCGCCCCGACCCGCTCGACCGGCGGCGGCCCGCTTTCCGGGTCGCCGAACAGTCCCTCGTCCGCGAGCACGGTCAGGAAGTCCGCGACGTCGACCGGCTCGCCGGCGATCCCGGCCGCCCGCCGCTCGCACTCCTCGATGTCGCAGCCCTGCTGGAGCCACTCGATGATGCGTGCGCCGAGTTCGGGCACCGCGACGTACTCGGTCGTGTGCGGGCTACCGACGACGTAGCTGTCCCCGTCGGCGACGACGGTCAGCGCGGAGACAGTCTGCGCGGAAACGGTCTGCGCGGAGACGGTCTGCGCGGAGATGTCGGTTCGCGGCAGCAGGTCCGGCATGCTCACCCCACCGCGTCCATGGCCGGGGCCGCCAGCACGGGTGCCGCCACCCTCGTACACAATGGACAGTCCGGGTGTCGGTTCCATGGCGCGCGGGTGGCGCGCATCCGGTCGGCGACGTCGATGGTGTGGTAGACGGCCGCCGCCACCGGCGGGTCGGTCCGGGTCAGGTACCGGGCCGCCTCCAGGGCGACGAAGCCGGCGAGGAGCTGGGCGATCGGTCCGGTGGCCCGGTTGACCCGGCCGGCGGACAGCAGCACCGTCGGATTCGCCCGCTCCGGCATGGCGCGCGCCTCGTCGGCCCGGTGCAGCGCGAGGCACCGCCGGCACGGGCTGACACCGGGCTCCACCGACCAGTAGAACAGCGTCGAGTAGCGCAGGCCGCCGGTCACGAACGGTACCCCCAGGTCGAAGCACGCCTCGTTGACCAGCAGGTGGATGTCGTCCGGGGTGTCGATGGCGGAGACCACGACCGAGGTACCCGCGCCCAGCCGGCGGATCGACTCCGCGTCGGCGATCTGCTCGTGGAACGCGTCCACAGTGGTCTCCGGGGAGTACCTGGCCGCCCAGTCCCGGGCCGCCTGTACCTTGGACCGGCCGACGTCGCGCTGCCCGTACGCGAACTGGCGGGCCAGGTTCTTCTCCTCGACGGTGTCGCAGTCGACCAGCCGGATCCGGCCGACGCCGAGCCCGACCAGGGACTGGAGCACCCCGCCGCCCAGTCCGCCGGCCCCGAGCAGCATGACGTCGGCGTCCGCCATGGCCCGCTGGAAGTCGGCCCCGGTCCGGTGGAGGTCGGCGAACAGGTCGTAGAAGCGGAGGTTGCTGTCGTGCCGCTGCCGGGTGGCCGGCGGCAGCTCGGCGTCGGAGTCGGCCCGCAGCAGCACGCCCGCCTCGTCGAGCGCGCTGATCGCGGCCTCGACCTCGGCGCGGGTCACCTCGAAGCCGCGCTCCGCCATCGCCGCCGGCAGTTCGGCCACGGTGTACCGGCCCTCCGCGAGCACCCGCAACAGGGCGGCGACGCTGCCGGTGTCGTCGTCCAGGTACGTCTCCTCCAGGGACCGCCGCACCAGTACCAACTGGGCGTCGTGCTGGATCACGGAGATGGACTTGAGCTGCGGCCGGACGGTCATCGGGCACTCCTCACCGGTGGCGGACAGGGGTCCGGCCCGGCCTGGCGGGCCGGGCCGGACGGGCAGGGCCGGGCCTCAGGCGGCGCCGTCGGGGGCGTTCGGGTCGCGGTGGATGGCGGTCGCTTCGATCCGCTCGACCTTGGTGACCTTGATCTTCATTCGGGCCTCCTCCGTGTACTTGATGTAGGCCGCATCAGCCTGCCTGTCCCGGCCCGCCGCGAGCATCGGTGAAACCACCTACCTTCGCCCTCTTCATGATCATGAAAGGACGGCAGGCAGGGCTTAGCGGAGGCCGGGCACGATGTCGTTCAGGTCGAAGGTCACCGGGCGGTCCAGCTGGTCGAAGGTGCACGATTCGGGGGTACGGTCGGGCCGCCAGCGCACGAACTGCGCGGTGTGCCGGAACCGGCGCCCTTCCATGTGGTCGTACCGGACCTCGAGCACGCGTTCCGGGCGCAGCGGGGTGAACGACAGGTCCTTGCCGGCGTTCCACCGGGAGCCACCCGACCAGCGCCTGGTGTCCACGGGGTCGGTCGTCTCGGCCCACTTCGCCCAGTTCCACGGGTGCTCGTCGAACGTGGTGACCAGCGGCTGCAACTCGACGAACAGGCTCAGCCGCGTGCTCATCGGGAACGCGCCGACCACCCCGACCGAGGCCAGCGACCCGTCGCCGGCGTGCAGGCCGAGCAGCAGCGACCCGATCGCCTCCGGCCCGCTCTTGTGGAGCCGGTACCCGGCGACCACACAGTCGACCGTACGCTCGTGCTTGATCTTGAACATGACCCGCTTGTCCGGCAGGTACGTGCCGTCCAGCGGCTTGGCCACCACGCCGTCCAGCCCGGCGCCCTCGAACTCGTCGAACCAGCGCAGCGCGAGGTCCCGGTCGGTGGTGGCCGGCGTGACGTGTACCGGCGGCCGGGCGTCCCGCAGCGCCTCCACGAGCCGGGCGCGCCGCCGCGCGAACGGCTGCTCGGTCAGGTCCTCGTCGCCGATCGCGAGGAGGTCGAACGCGATGAACGCGGCCGGCGTACGCTCGGCCAGCAGCGCGACCCGCGACGCCGCCGGGTGCAGGCGGAGCTGGAGCGCCTCGAAGTCCAGCCCGGCGTCGGTCGCCAGCACGATCTCCCCGTCGACCACGCAACGCTCGGGCAGCTCGTGGAGGACGGCCTCGACCAGCTCCGGAAAGTACCGGGTCATCGGCCGTTCGTTGCGGCTGCCGAACTCGACCTCGTCGCCGTCCCGGAAGATGATCGATCGGAAGCCGTCCCATTTCGGCTCGTACGAGGCTCCCGGCGGGATCTCCGGGACCGACTTCGACAGCATCGGTGGGACAGGGGGCATGACCGGCAGCTTCACGTGCACATTCTTGACCGGGCGCGGGTACCTCGGGAAGGTGATCCAATGACCGAGGAACGTGACGGGGTGTCGCTGACCAACCTCGACCAACCACTGTTCGACGGGGCAGACGCCACCAAACGGGACCTCGTGGACTACCTGGACACGATTCGGGACCGGATCATCCCGCAGCTGCGGGACCGGCCGCTGTCGGTGATCCGGGTACTGCGCGGTCAGGCGCCCTTCATGCAGAAGAACGTCCCGAAGTACACCCCGTCGTGGGTACCGACGGTGCCGCTGTGGGCCGAGTCGTCGAAGCGCGAGGTGTCGTACGCGCTGTGCAACGACCGCCGTACCCTGCTCTGGTTCGCCAACCAGCGGGCGATCGAGTACCACCCGACGCTGATCCGCGCCGACCGCTGGGACCGGCCGACCCACCTGGTGCTCGACCTCGACCCGCCGGAGGGGGCCGGCCCGCGGTCGGCGTTCCCACTGGCGGTACGGGCGGCGCACCTGATTCGGCAGGCGATGATCGAGGCGGGCCTGGCCGGCGCGGTCAAGACCAGCGGCGCCAAGGGCGTGCACATCTTCATCCCGGTGGACCCGGAGGTACCGGTCGAGGACATGGCGGCCGCGACCCGGGCGATCGCGGCGCGCGCCGAACGGCTGGACCCGGCGCTGGCCACCACGGCGTTCATCCGCGAGGACCGGGGCGGCAAGGTGTTCCTCGACTCGACCCGGGCCGGCGGGGCGACCGTGGTCTCGGTGTACAGCCCGCGGGTGCGGCCGGGCGCGCCGGTGTCGTTTCCGGTGTCGTGGGATCAGCTCGACCTTGTCACGCCGGCCGACTTCACCGTGCACACCGTGCCGGCCCTGATCGCCGACCGCGACCCGTGGGCCGAACAGATGCCCGGCCCACAGCGCCTGGACCCCGCCCTGATCGAGGAGGGCCGGGCCATCCCGATCGCCCGCGTCGTGGCAATGCACGAGGGCAAGCGCCGCGCCCGCGCCCGAAGGGCCGACCCCCCGGACCCCCCGGGCCCTGACTCGTCGATCTAGGACGAATGGTGGGACGAATCCGGCGAGACGGGCACCATTCGTCCTAGATCGACGAGGAATCAGGGGGCGAAGCGAGCCAGAGGCGGTGTACCGGCAGGACCTCGCGCGAACCCGGGGGCAGGTCTCCCCCTATGGCCGCGACTACCGGGGCTAGGGTACGGCCGGCGAACCGGGCGGAGTGCTCGGCCGACTGCCACACCTCGATGATCCGCATGCCCGATCCGCTCGGGCTGGCCAGGTGCAGGATCAACCCGTCCGGCCGGGCGTCGTCGAGCGCGGCGAAGATCGCGTCGTACTCGTCCACCGACAGATCGACGTGCCAGAGCTGTGCATAGACCACGTTTATGGCACCCCCGCCGGTACACCCGCGTCGCGCGGCTGATCCGCCGGCACGCCGGCATCGGGATCGGAGCCCGGATCGACGCCGATCGCCTCGACGATGACCGCGAGGCCACGCTGTCGCAACTCGGCCGCGATCCGCTCCACCGCGGCCCGGGCGTGCAGGTGGATGGCCCCGATCGGCCAGCCGACGTCGTTGTGCACGAGGCCGTCGGCGTCGCCCACGCCGCGGGCCACGTTGGCGACCGTGCCGCCGATCTCGCCGCGTACCGTCTCGTCGACCGCGTGGCGGATCTCCGCGGTGAAGCTGCCCCATTGCCAGGGTGGGGCGGTCCCGGTCGGCACACCCGACGCGGCGTGCGGCACGTACGACAGCGCCCGGAACGGCCCCAACGCCCCGATCTCCGCGTCGGCCATCGCCGGCTCGGTCATCCCGCCGGCCCGGGTGCCGTCCGCCGCCCCGCCGGCCTGCGCCGCGCCGGCCTGGCGCAGCCGCTCCACCTCGGTGATCGAGGCCCGGGCCGCCGCGGTCACCATGGCCAGCGTGCCGGCCGCCGCCGGTTCGTTCAGGTTGCCGTCCCCGTAGGCGACCCAGGGGGTACCTGACGAGCGTCCGCTCGCGTCGACCGCCGACGTCACCGGTACGCCGTGGGTGTTGTCGTCGTTGTGCAGCGCGAGGCTGACGATGTCGCCGAGCGAGAACGCGCGCAGCGCCGGCCCGGCCATGTCCTCCAGGATCCGCTCCACCTTCGGCCGGATGAACATGTCGGGGATGTGCTGGAGCTGGTCGTGGTCGAGCTGGTTGAGGTGGGTGATCAGGCGACCCACCAGCAGCGCCTTCAGCCGGTCCGGCGAGTCGCCGTAGTTGGCGCCGTACCACTGCCGGATGTCCTGGCGCGGGGTCCGCACATGGCCGCCGGAGAACATGTCGGTCAGGTAGTGCTGGCAGGCCGCCTCGGCGGTCATCGCCGCCTGGAACTCGTCGGCGCTGCCGTGCAGGCCGGCGAGGAAGGCGCGGCGCAGCGCCACCCGATGCCCTTCCTCGTACGTCGACCCGGCGGTCCCGCCGGCGCTGAAATGCGAGACGTTGCGGGCGGCCAGGTCGAAGTACCGGTTGTTGACGGCCGTGCGCGCCGCCGGCGACACGGCCGGCTCCGGCTCCTGGCCGCCGTAGAGCGCCTTCCACCGGGCGTACCGGATCTGCTCGCGCCCGGCGGCGCCAGCCGCGAGAGTCTCCATTTCGGACAGTGAGCCGAAGTAGTCACCGGACAGCGCGACCACTTCGCCGTACGTGAGCACCTCGGCCGGGCCGTCGCCGTAGCGCAGGTTGGTGGTCTGGCGGGCGCCCGCAGTGCCGGCAACCACAGTGCCGGCAACCACAGTGCCGGCAACCGCAGTGCCGGCAACCGCGGTGTCGCCGATCTGGCGGTGCTCCCGGCTGCCGAAGCGCTGGACCGCCGGTCTGTCCGAAGGGGACAGTAGCCCGGTGACCGCACGGTTGCCGGCGCCGCGCTGCAACGCGGCCAGCGCGGTGGCCCGGCTGGGCGGACGCGGGTCGCGGCCGTGCTCCCGGGCCGACTCGACCACGGTACGGGCGGGGCGCTCGCCAGGCTTCCGCATGAGCGCAGCGTAGCCCCGCTGACCAGCGCAAAGCCGTCGATTGCCTCAAGGGGCAGCCAGCCCCGCCCCGATGAACACAGGCCCCATGATCGGCACAACTTCCCGGGAGTTGTGGCCTCAGTACCGCCGAATGGCCACTTTTTCCGGGAAGTAGTGCCGATCTTGAAGGGTCAGCCGACCGACAGGTAGTCCAGGTTCGGGCCGCCGTTGGCCGTGGTCGCGGCTGCCCGTACCGTATTGGCGCCCGCCTGAAGCGGGAGGGTGAGCGTCGCGTCAGCCCAGGTGTCCCACGTGCCGGTGCTGTTGAACGCCACCCCGCTGGCCACGACCACGCCGTTGACGCTGATGTCCATCGGCCGGTTCGTGGTGGTGCCGTTGGAGTACCGCAGGGTCACCGATGCCGGGCCTGCCGTGTCAGCGGTCACCCCCCACTCCACCGCGGCGCCGACCGCGTTGTCGGTGTTGCAGAACCCGGTACCCGAGAACCCGGTGTGGTCCGAGTCGATCGTGCCCTGGCAGGTCGCGCTCTCCGCCTCCAGCTTGTCGCCCGGTGGCGGCGGCGGTGGCGAGGACGAGATGTCCGCGTCCAGGTAGTCCAGGTTGGGCCCGCCGTTCGCGGTGGTGGCGACCGCCCGGACCGAGTTGGCACCCGCGTTCACCGGCGCGTTGACGGACAACGTCTGCCACGTCGTCCACGCCCCGGTGCCGCCGAAGGGCACGGCGCTGGCCACCACGCTCCCGTTCACCAGGATGTCCATCGGCCGGGCCGTGGTGGTGCCGTTGGCGTACCCGATGGTGAGCTTCGCGGTACCCGCGGCGTCGGCGTTGAGCGTCCACTCCTCGGACGCGCCGACCGCGTTGTTGGTGTTGCAGAATCCGGTACCCGAGAAGCCGGCGTGATCGGAGTCGATCGTGCCCTGGCACGTCCCGCTCTCCGCCTCCAGCCGGTTGCCCGGCGGCGGGGGCGGGGGCGTGATGTCGCACGACTCGGTGGACCCGGTCTCGCTGACCCGCAGCGCGCCGCCCGAGGTGTTGGCGCTGTTGGACACGCAGTACCCGGTGACGCTCTGGAACAGCATGTCGGTCGAGCCGGTGCCGCGCTCGGCGGTGAAGTGGTCGAAGCAGGAGTCTGGCTGCCCGTGTTGGCGATGACCGCCGGCCGGGCGTCACCCGACCCGAAGTCCACACCGCTGTTGTTGAACGTGATGTTGTTGGCGTTGTGGATGTACCAGCCGTACGCCGGCCGGGTGCCGATGCTGTTCGGGTTGTAGTCGGTGGCGTTGTTGCTCGGCACGCCGGTGCCGGTGCGATCCGTGTCCGCCGGGGACGGTCATGTGCACGTTGTTGAAGGTGACGTTGCTGATCTGGTTGCTGCTCGACGCGCCCCAGATCGTCGGGCTGTACTGCGGGCTGCTCTTGCCCGACGATCGTGATGTTGTCGTACGTGATGTTGCTGATGTGCCCGATCCCGGGACTGTTGCCGCACCGCCGTCGGGTACCGATCTTCTGCATGATCGGCGAGGCCACGCCGGATACGGTGATGTCGCGGTAGTGGACGTCGGAGATGTTCGCGCCGTCCATCGACACCATGCCCAGGCCCGGACTTGTTCGCGCCGGTGATGTTGATCCGCTCGAACTGGTAGTCGGTGAAGTCACCGCAGGTCTCCGAGCCGAACATCAGCGCGTTGCAGCAGCCGGCCGAGGCGTGCGTGTCGCTGACCCGGACATGGCCGTTGGGCAGCTTCGCGCCGAGCGCGTAGTCGCTCTTGAAGACGATCGCGTCGTCGTTGCCCTGGATGTCGGAGTTCGTGATCGTCACGTTCTGGGTGCTGATGATGTTCCACGCGTCCCGGTCGGTGGCGTGAGGATGTGGAAGTTGTCCGCCGTGACGTGTGTCGCAGCCGTTGATCAGTACCGCGAAGTGGCCGCCGTGGCGCATCGTGATGCCGTTGAAGGTCAGGCCGTTGCAGCGGGTCAGCGAGATGATCTTGTCGGCCTGACCGCTGCCCGGGTTGCCGGTGATCAGGTGGCCGCCGCCGTCGATCGTGCCGGAGCCCGTGAACCCGATGTTGGTGAGCCGGTCGCCGTAGATCATCGCGTTGTGGAAGTGGCTGTGCCCGTAGTCCTGGTACTGGTCGAACTGGTTGGACTCGGGCTTGTCGTACCCGGTGCCGCTGGCCCCCATGATCGTGGAGCCGGAGTCGAGCTGGATCGTGACGTTGCTCATCATGTGGATCGTGTTCGACGGACTTGTACGTGCCGGACGGGAACTCGCACGTGGCGCCACCGGCCGTCGCGTTGGCGGCGGCGATGGCCCTGTTGATGGCGGCGGTGTCGTTGGTCGACCCGTTGCCGGTCGCGCCGTAGTCGCTTGCACGTTGAGCGTCGTCGCCGCGGACGCGCTCGGTGCCACCGCCAGCGCTAGGCCACCGATGGCCAGCACAAGCATTGTCGTAAGTGTTCGCTTAACCAGGCGGGGGTGCATCACCCATGCCCTCCCTCGGGTTGTGTGGGGTGCTCGGTTTCGGGGGTGGTTCGAGTCACCGATGGTGCGCGGCCGAGCCTTCGAGGGCGCCGTGACCTTCGGTCGGCGCACAGGCAGGCAAGGCAACTCACGCAACCGATGCCACTTGGCGGGAGAGCGGCGATTCATCCGTTGTATGAACGTCAAGAGGAGCACGAACTGAGATCGCCATCTGAGCGCTAGCTCCCAGATGGCCTGATAGCTCGCCCATCGCCGGCGTCACGCGATGGTATCGAGCTATGCGGAACTTACGATTGATCCGACGTCCGTGTCAATCGCGTGTCACCGGACCCGAGGGCGGCTCGTGGTGATTCGCCGCAAACGTTTCGAGAGCCTTCCGCCTGCCAGAAGTTCCGACCACATAGTCCGGTCGAGCACATGCGACCCAACGGTCCCGGCGCTACGATCCTCGTCAATATCTCGTCAGTATGAGGCCGCTGGCGTCCGGCCTCAGCTGGATCCTCGCAGGAATCGAAGGCTACCGACTTCAGCCACACCATCAAGCCGCTCCTATCCAGTCACATCTGAAGTCCAGTCACATCTGAAGTCACGTCACATCTGAAGTCACGTCCCAGAGCCACCCACGCCGGCCTCCCGCCCCCCGGTCCCCGCTCTCACGTGCCCGCAGGTTGTGCGGACGGCGCGACGCCTACCCGCCCTTGCCTGCCCGGGTCGTGGGAGCCCCGCCCGGTCACGGTGGTGCACCACCTGTACTCGCCACTCGTTAGGACAAGGGAGGGGTTCGCATGTCCCGGTCAAGACCGGCAGGGCTGCGCTCCATTCGCCGGATCGCGGTACTCGCCACCGCCGCGGTCATCGTTCCGCTGGCATTCGTCGTGGCCCGGATGGGCCCGGCCTCGGCGGCGCCGGCCCGCTACGAAGCCGAGTCCGCCACGTGTCAAGGCACGAACGACTCCGACCACGCCGGGTTCTCCGGCACCGGGTTCTGCAACACCGACAACGCGGTCGGCGCCGCGATCGTGTGGACGGTGTCCACGCCGGCCGCCGGTACCGCGACGCTGAGCTTCCGGTACGCCAACGGCACCACCACCAGCCGGCCGATGACCGTCAGCGTCAACGGCAGCACCGTCGGCAGCGCGTTGACGTTCGCCGGCACCGGCGCGTGGACGACCTGGCAGACGGCCACCGTGACCGCGTCGCTGGTCGCCGGCTCCAACACCGTCCAGCTCACCTCGACGACCGCGAACGGCGGGCCGAACGTGGACTGGCTGGAGGTCGACTCGGCAGCCGCGCCGCCGCCGTCGTCCGACTACCAGGCTGAGGACGGGGTCTGCCAGGGCACGATCGACTCCAACCACGCCGGGTTCACCGGTACCGGGTTCTGCAACACCAACAACGCGGTCGGCGCCTATGTCGAGTGGACGGTGCCGGCCAGCGCCGCCGCCGACGCGAGCGCCTCGATCCGGTACGCGAACGGCACCACCACCAACCGGCCGATGACGGTCGCGGTCAACGGCACCACGGTGACCACGCCGACGTTCGCCGGTACGGGTGCCTGGGAGACCTGGAAGGACGCGACCTTCACGGTGCACCTGAACGCGGGCAACAACACGATCCGGGCCACCTCGACGACCGCCAACGGCGGCCCCAACGTCGACCGGCTGACCGTCGGTGGCGGGGACAACGTGGCGCCGAGCGTGCCGGGTAACCCGCGGACCAGCGATCTGACCTGCGACAGCGTGACGTTCTCGTGGGACGCGTCGACGGACAACGTCGGCGTGGTGGCCTACGACGTGTACCACGACGGTCAGCTGATCAAGTCGGTCTCCGGCAGCACGCTGTCCACCTCGATCACGCCGGTGCAGGGCGTGACCTGGGGTCTGTACGTGAACGCGCGTGACGCGGCCGGGAACGTGTCGCAGGCCAGTGACACCGTGCCGATCACGCCGCCGCTGTGCGGGCCGCCGGACACCCAGAAGCCGACCCCGCCGGGCAACCTGACCGCCACCGTGTCGGGAACCAGCGTGAGCCTGAAGTGGACCGCGTCCACGGACAACGTGCAGGTGCTCAACTACGACATCTACCGCAACAACGCCAAGGTCGCGACGGTGTCCGGGGCGATCGGCACCCCGCCGGCCACCACGTACAGCGACACGGGGCTGCCGGCGAACAGCGACTTCAGCTACTACGTGATCGCCCGGGACCCGTCCGGCAACGCCTCGGACCCGTCGAACACCGCGACGGCACACACCGGTCCCGGTTGCAGCAACCCGGTGTGCACGGTAACCACGCTCACGAACGAGGACGACCTGCCCTGGGGCCTGGTCACGCTGCCCGACGGCACGATCCTGTACAACCGGCGGGACGCGCACGACATCATCCACCTCAACCCGGCCAACGGGAAGAAGACCAACCTCGGCACGGTGCCGAACGTGCAGAGCACCGATGGTGAGGGTGGCCTGACCGGCCTGGAGATCAACCCGAAGTCGTTCAGTTCGGATCATTGGCTCTACATCATGCACACCTCGTCGTCGGACAACCGGATCGTGCGGATCAAGTACGACCCGACCACCGACAAGATCGTCACCAGTACCGAACAGGTCCTGCTGTCCGGCATCAAGCGCAACAAGTTCCACAACGGTGGCCGGCTGCGGTTCAGCCCTGACGGCAAGTTCCTGTACGCCGGCACCGGCGACGCCCAGAACGGCGCCAACGCCAAGAACACCGCGAGCCCCAACGGCAAGGTGCTGCGGATCAACCCGGACGGCAGCATCCCGTCCGACAACCCGTTCGGCAACGCCGTCTGGAGCTACGGCCACCGCAACGTCCAGGGCCTCGCCTTCGACAACAAGGGTCAACTGTGGGAGCAGGAGTTCGGCAACTCCGTCATGGACGAGACGAACCTGATCGTCAAGGGCGGCAACTTCGGCTGGCCGGGCTGTGAAGGCACCACGTCCCACTCCGCTGACGGCCCCGCCTGCGGCTCCGCCGGCCTGATCGCGCCGAAGAAGACCTACCCGGTCGCCCAGGGCTCGTGCTCCGGGATCACGATCATCCGCCAGGTCCTGTACGTCGCCTGCCAGCGCGGCACCCGACTGGACCGCATCCCGATCAACAGCAACGACACGCTGGGCAGCATCGGCACGTACTTCAACGGCACGTACGGCCGGATCCGCACCGTCGAACCGGCACCGGACGGCGGCATGTGGATGACCACCACCAGCGGCGACAAGGACAGCACACCGCACAACAGCAACGACCGCGTGTTCCACGTCGCACTCGGCTGATCGGACCGGGTAGCGAACCAAGATCGGCACAACTTCCCGGAAACAGTGGCCAAAGCGCCCCACTAAGGCCGCAAGTCCCGGGAAGTTGTGCCGATCTCGCAGGTCAGACTGTCGTCTGGACGATTCCGGGCTACCTCCGGCCCACCTACGATCTGTGGACACATGCTCACTGTCCGGTCGTAGTTGCGGGGTGGGAGATGGATCCTCCGAAGGTGCTCGGCGCCCGTAGCGCGCTGATCGTCGCCAGCGACGAGTACACCGATCCCGGGCTGCGCCGGCTGCGCGCTCCGGCGAAGGACGCCCAGGCGCTCGCGACGGTACTGCGGGATCCGGGCATCGGCGGCTTCGAGGTACGAACCCTGCTCAACGAGCCGGCGCACGTGGTCAACCTGGCGGTCGAGGAGTTCTTCGCCGACCGCCGCCCCGACGACCTGCTGCTGGTGCACTTCTCCTGCCACGGGATCAAGGACGAGGACGGCGAGCTGTACTTCGCCGCCACGAACACCACGCTCCGCGCGCTCGGCGCCACCGCCGTGGCGGCCGACTTCGTCAACCGGCGGATGAACCGCAGCCGCTCCCGCCGCATCGTGCTGCTTCTGGACTGCTGCTACGCGGGCGCGTTCGAGCGCGGCATGACCGCCCGGGCGGGCGCCGGCGTGGGCATCGAGACCCAGTTCGGCGGCCGCGGCCGCGCGGTGATCACCGCGTCCAGTGCGATGGAGTACGCCTTCGAGGGCGACGAGCTGGCCGACACCCACGAGCTGCAACCGTCGGTGTTCACCAGCGCGCTGGTGGACGGTCTGGCTACCGGCGACGCTGATCGGGACCAGGACGGCATGATCGCGCTCGACGAGCTGTACGACTACGTCTACGACCGGGTACGCACCGCCACCCCGAACCAGACGCCGGGCAAGTGGGCGTTCGGCGTCCAGGGTGACCTGTTCATCGCCCGCCGCGCCCGACCGGTCACGGTCCCCGCGCCGCTGCCGGCCGAGCTTCAGGAGGCGATCGACAGCCCGTTCGCCGCGGTGCGCGCCGCCTCGGTGCAGGAGTTGGTACGCCTGTTGCAGGGCCGCCACGCCGGGCTGGCCCTGGCCGCGCGGATGGCCCTGGAACGGCTCACCGAGGACGACAGCCGGATGGTGATCGCGTCAGCCGTGACGGCACTGCGTACCGAGGCGATCCCGATCCCCCGGCCCGACCCGGTGACGCCGCAACCAATGCCGGAAGAAATGCCGCAGCCGCAGCCGTCGCCGGAGCCGGAAACACAGCTGGAAACGCCGCTGGAAACACGGCCGGAGCCGCGATCGGAGGCGCAGCCGGCGACGGCGCAAGTCGAAGCGACGCAGGCCGAGTCCGAGCCACGAACCGAACCACGCCCCGCGCCCGGGCCCCAGAGCGGCGGCATCCTGGTAGCCGGCGGCCTGGCGATTGTCGGCGCCGTACTGGCGTTTCTCGCCATGTTCCCCGCCTACCTCGGCGGCACGCCCTTGACGTCGCTGCCGGCCAACGTGCTGTCCGTCGCGATCGAGACCGCAGTGGCGTTCATCGGCGGGCTCTGCGTGTTCGTGCCGGCCGTCGGTCGAGTGGCCGGCCCGGGCTTCCTGCTCGGCGCGGTGGCCACCGGTCCGACCGCGCCGATCTACGACATCATCCTGTTAAAAGGCGACAGGTACGGGTCGCCCGGCCCGGGTATCTGGCTCGACCTCTCCGGCGGCACCGTGCTGCTCGCCGCGGCCGTGGTCGCCGTGGTAACGCTGGTACGCCGGCACGAGGTGCGCGTCGTCCGGCCCGGCTGGGACCCGATGGGGTACCTGGTGATGCTGGCCGGTGCGGCCGGTGCGATCGCGCTGCTCGCCCAGGTCCGGGGCGACCAGGAGATCGCCGGCCGGAACCAGACGTACGTGGCCAGCGAAGACCTGCCGCCGATGATCTGGGTCGCGCTCGTGACGGTACTCATCCCGGTCGTCGCGGCAACCGTTGCGCCGCGCCGGTTCGGGGTGGCGCTCCTGGTCGGATGGATCTGCTGCGCCGCCAACATCGTCGCGTTCACCGTGGGCTTCGGGAGCAGCGTCTTCGGGTACACATTGGTCGCTCTTCTGGTTGTGACGGTCCTGCTCGGGATCCGCAGCAAAGCCAAGGAGACAACCGGGTTATGATTCATGAGTCATGACGACTGTTCATGACACCAGCCAGCCCGAGCGGCTTCTCGCCGCGTTCGTGGCCGCCTTCAACGCCGCCGATCCGCGCGCCATCGAGCAGCTCTACGAGGACGGCGCCGTGCTCGCTCCCCAACCCGGGCGGCCGGTCACCGGCCCGGGCCTGGTGGCGGCCCACGAGCACCTGCTCCGCCTCGGTCTGCCGATGGACGCCGCGATGCGGCACGCGTACGTCGCGGACGACATCGCGCTGCTCGTCGTCGACTGGTCGATCGCGGGCACCACGACCGCGAGCGCGACGATCCCCAGCACCACGATCCCCAGCACCACGATCCCCAGCACCACAGCCGACGGTCGCGACGTCCGCATCGCCGGGACGGCGACCGACGTCGCGCGGCGCGGTGCGGACGGGCGCTGGCGGTACGTCATCGACAACCCGTTCGGCTCATCATGAGGTCCGCGCGTCCTCGACGCCCGCATAACATGGTGGCGGACTGCGCGATCCCGGCCGAACGGAGACCGAAATGATCTTCATTACCGCCAAGTTCCGGGTACTTCCCGAGCATGCCGACCGGTGGCCCGAGATCGCCGGTGAGTTCACCCGGGCCACCCGGAGCGAGCCGGGCTGCCTCTGGTTCGACTGGTCCCGCAGTGTCGACGACCCGACCGAGTACGTGCTGGTCGAGGCCTTCCGCGACGACGCGGCCGGGGCCGCGCACGTCCAGTCGGCGCATTTCAAGCAGGCGCAGGAGACGTTGCCGCCACATCTGGCCGAGACGCCGCGGATCGTCAACTTCACGATCCCCCAGGAGGACTGGTCGGAGCTGGGCGAGATGGCGGTGCCCCCACGGAGTTGAGGCGGTGGGATCCGGCCGGTCCGGGCGTGCTGCGACTGCCGTCCGGCCGGCTGGTCCGCGGCCGTGGCCTGCGCCGGCCGCTGCCACCCGGGCCGGCTCCGACCTTCGCCGTCTACCTGCTCGGCGCGGCGCCGCCGGAGGTCGATTGGGAGAGCCGGTGGCTGCGCTGGCCGGACTTCCGGCTGCCGGGCGATCGCCGGTACGCGAACGAGGTCCTGCATGAAGTCTGGGACCGCGCCGCCGCTGAGCGGGTGGAGGTCGCCTGCGCCGGTGGTCGCGGGCGGACCGGCACCGCGCTGGCCTGCCTCGCCGTGATCGACGGCGTGCCGGCCGATGAGGCGGTCGCCTACGTCCGGCGGCACTACCACCCGGACGCGGTCGAGACGCCGTGGCAGAAGCGGTACGTGCGCCGGTTCGATCCCGGCGCCCCGTCGTAACCTGCCTCAACGTGCTCGTCCCGGAGGGCTGACCGAACGCCGTGTCATGCTGCATGTGTGGCAGTTGGCGAGTCTGTAGGCGAGACGGTCGAGCAGCCCCCGGTGCCGGCCCGGCGACCGTTGCGATGGCTGCGGTTCGCGCTGACGATCAGCGCGATCCTGGTGCTGCTGTTCGGCGTACCGTGGTGGACCCTGATCGTGGCCGGCGCGCGGTGGCCGGTCGCCGTCGTCGTCGCGGGGACCGTCGTCTTCGCCGGCGCTCTCGTCGCGTTTCCGGTGCTGATGTACACCGGGCACGGCCGCAACCACCGGGACTGGGCGGCCCGCCTCGGCGACGCCCTGCTCGGCGTGGTCTGGGTGCTGTTCGTCTGGGCGTTGCTGGGCAACGTGCTCCGGCTCGTGCTCCGGCTCGCCGGTGCCGGGGAGCCGGCAAGTTCCCGGATCGCCGCTCTCTCGGTCACCGTGGTTGCGCTGGTGCTGCTGCTCCGGGGGTACCGCGAAGCGATGCGGGTGCCGCGGATCCGCCGGGTCGACGTCACGGTTCCCCGGCTGGACGCGGGCCTCGACGGTGTCCGGGTCGTCCTGCTGACCGACACGCACTACGGCCCGATCGACCGGGCCCGCTGGTCGGCCCGGGTCGTCGCGGTCGTCAACGACCTGGACGCCGACATCGTGTGCCACACCGGTGACATCGCCGACGGTACGGTCGCCGAGCGGCGGGCACAGGCGGCCCCGCTCGGCACGGTCCGCGCCCGGCTCGCCCGGACGTACGTGACCGGCAACCACGAGTACTTCGGCAACGACGTCGACAACGCGCAGGGCTGGCTCGACCACATGCGCGACCTCGGGTGGGAGCCGCTGCACAACCGGCACATCGTGGTGGAGCGCGACGGTGCGCGGCTGGTGGTCGCCGGGGTCGACGACAGAACCGCCGCGGGCGCGCGTACCCCCGGCCACCGGGCCGACCATGCCGCCGCGCTCGCCGGCGCCGACCCCGACCTTCCCGTACTGCTGCTCGCTCACCAGCCGAAACAGGTCGACGCGGCGGTCCGGCACGGCGTCGACCTCCAGATCTCGGGGCACACCCACGGCGGTCAGATCTGGCCGTTCCACTACCTGGTCCGCCTCGACCAGCCGGTGGTCCAGGGCCTGAGCCGGCACAGCGAGCGCACCCAGCTGTACACCAGCCGGGGCACCGGGTTCTGGGGACCGCCCTTCCGGATCTTCGCGCCGAGCGAGATCACCGTACTCACGCTGCACAGCTGATATCGGGTGACAGCTGATATCGGGTGACAGCCCGCGCGCCGGCCGGTTACGGTCGGGGCGGGGTTCGCGTCGTAGTGTGCGTCGTAGTGTGCGTCGTACGGGAGGCAGGCCATCGACGAGGCAGCACGAGACGGCGTCCTGGCCATCATGGGCTCGGGCGAGACGAGCCCGACCATGGTCACCATCCACCGCGACCTGGCGGCCCGGCTCGGCACCGGGCAGCCGCAGGCTGTTCTGCTCGAAACGCCGTACGGCTTCCAGGAGAACGCCAGCGACATCTCGCAACGGGCCCAGCGCTACTTCGCAGACAGTGTCGACCTGAAGGTCACCGTGCCGCCCGGGCTGCGGGGACGCGACGGTTCCGACTCCGACCCGGATCACGGCCTCGCCTCGATCCGTTCCAGCGACTGGGTGTTCGCCGGTCCGGGCAGCCCGTCGTACGCCCTGGAATGGTGGAAGGACGGGCCGGTCGGCCGCGCGCTCGCGGACCGGATCCGCACCCGGCGCGGGCTGACCGTGCTCGCCTCCGCCGCGGCGGCCACGGCCGGGCTGCTCGCGCTGCCGGTGTACGAGATCTACAAGGTCGGCGCGGCACCGCGCTGGCTCGACGGGCTGGACCTGCTCGGCATCCTGGGCCTGTCGGTCGCCGTGATCCCGCACTACGACAACGCCGAGGGCGGCACCCACGACACCCGCTACTGCTACCTGGGCGAGCGGCGGCTTCGGCTGCTGGAGCGGGACATGCCGGCCGGCTCCGCGGTGCTGGGTATCGACGAGCACACCGCCACCCTGTTCGATCTCGCCACCGACCGGGTCAGCGTGGTCGGCCGGGGCGTGCTGACGGTACGCCGGGCCGGCGAGAGCGTGGTATACCCGGCCGGCACGGTCATCTCCTTCGACGAGCTGCGGGCACTGGTGCGGGAAGGACGTACCCGATCCACCTCGCGGCCCGAGCCGGAACGGCCGGCGACCCCCGCCGAGCCGTCGGCTCCCCCGCTGTCGGAGTACGTCATCGAGTGTGAGCAGCGGTTCAACGCCGCGCTGGCGGCCCGCGACGCGTCCGGCATGGCCGCGGCGATCCTCGACCTGGAGAAGTCGATCCGGGCCTGGAGCGCCGACACCGAGGAGGACCAGGGCATCGACCAGGCCCGCGACGTCCTGCGCAGCCTGGTCGTGCGGCTCGGCGAGGTGGCCACAGAGGGCCTGCGCGACCCGCACGAGCCGCTGATTCCGCTGGTCGAGCCGCTTGTCGCGCTCCGCGATCAGTTCCGCGCCGAGCGCGCCTACCCGGCCGCCGACTCGATCCGCAGCGCTCTGTCCGCGGGCGGGGTACACCTCGACGACACCGAGTGCGGCACCCGCTGGTCGTGGAAGTGACCTCTCATGATCACGGAAAGTTGTCGTAGCCACAGCTGCACGGACTTTCCGTGATCATGCGTAGCTGGTGGAGATGGGACCTTGAGATGACGATCCTGGACGAGGCACACGAGGCGCTGCGCGCTACCGTCCGGGGCGTCGGTGCCGACGACTGGGCGACCGTCGGCGCCGACGTCCAGGAGGTGCCGGTCCCGGTGCCGCCCGGCAAGCTGCCCGCCCCGGTCGGTGCGGGCGCCTGCGCCCTCGACGCCGCGGTGCACGCCTGGGACATCGCGGTCGCCACCGGCCAGCCGTCGCCGCTCACCCCGGCGCTCGCCCGGGAGTTGCTGGCCACCGCCAGGCAGATCGTCGAGCCGCTGCGGGCCTTCGGCGCGTGCGCTGCCCGCACTGCCCGCGCTGCCCGCACTGCCCGCGCGGGACGGCGACGACGATGTCGCCTTCCTCCTGCGCTACCTCGGGCGCGATCCCGAGTGGACCCCCTGACGCGGGTTTGCCCCCGGCATGCGGGGTAGGCGCCCTCAGGAGTACCAGCGACTCTGATTCTGTGGGCCTCTGAGGGGGTAGTCCATGCGCGCGTTGCCCGCCGCGGGTTTGCTCGCCACGGGTTTGCTCGGCACTGTCGTGCTCGTGACCGGATGCAGCAGTGGAAACTCCGACACGGGCGGTTCCGGTGGTGGTGGCCCCGCCTCGCCGGTGGGCAGCGTCTCCGCCGGCGCGAGTACATCCGCCACCGCGGCCGCGCCCGCCGTCGTCGCGACCGCCAACACCAGGTACGGCATGATCCTGGTCGACGGTGGCGGGCGGACGCTGTACCTGTTCGAGAAGGACCAGCCGAACCGGTCGGAGTGCAGCGGCGCGTGCGCCGAGGACTGGCCGGTCTTCCACAGCGGCGCAACGCCGAAGGCCGGGACCGGGGCCAACGCGGCGATGCTCGGACTGATCAAGCGCAGCGACCACACCACGCAGGTGACGTACAACCACCACCCGCTGTACTACTACTCCGACGACGCGGGCCGGCCGGGCGAGATCCACGGCCAGAACGTGAACGCCTTCGGCGCCAAGTGGTACGTGGTGTCGCCCACCGGCAACAAGGTCACAGGTGGCGGCTCCTGAGGAGCCGGGCTGGTTTGGCAGGTCCGACCGGTCCGGCGGCACGATCGTCCGGTCGCACCGGGAGGGACCGCCGTCCCCGGTCGTCTCGTGGGTGCTGCGGATCGCCACCGCCGCGGCCCTCGGCATCGACGCGGCGGTACACGCCAGCGACGCGTCCGGATACGACGCGGTCGAGGCCACGATCTCGCAGGGCCAGCTGTTCCGGGTGGAGGCGGCGGTGGCGATCGTCGCCGGGTTGCTCGTCCTGATCAGGCCGCGCCCGACCAGCTGGGCCATCGCGTTTCTGGTCGCCGTCAGTGCGCTCGCGACCGTTCTGCTGTACCGGTACGTCGACGTCGGGCAGCTCGGGCCGATCCCCGACATGTACGAGAACACCTGGAGCGTACCCGGAAAACTGCTGTCCGTGTACGCCGAAGCCGCAGCCGTCATCCTGTCCGCGGCCGGCTTCCTGGTGCACCGCAACCGTTAGGTGGCGATGAAGCGGCGATGAAGCGGCGATGCATCAGCTGGCCACGAACACGTCGAGGCCGCGCAGTTGTCGCCGGGTGACGCTGCCGAAGCGCCGGCCCAGGCTGGCCTCGATCCGGTCGAGCTTGTCGGCCGGCAGGCGCAGCCGCCGCGTGATCCGCGACGGTGCGGTGCCACCGTGCCAGGCCAGGACGACGGTACCGCCGGGGCGCACCACCCTGCGCAGTTCGCCTACCCCGGCGTCGAGGTCCGGCCAGAGTCCCACGTTGTTGACAGAGACGACGCGGTCCACGCTCGCGCCGTCGAGGCCGGTGCCGTCGGCGGTACCGAGTCTCAGCTCGACCCGGCCGTCGCGCACGGCGGCGCGGTTGGTCCGGGACGCGAGGTCGCGCATCGCCGCCGCCGGGTCGACGCCGACCACCTGAAGCCGCTCGGGACGCCGGGCCAGCAGCCGGATCAGGCCGCCCGGACCGTAGCCGACCTCCAGTACCCGCTGGCCAGGCCGCAGGTCGAGGACGCCGACCACCTCGTCCTGCCGGTTGGTCCACAGCATGAAACGGCCGGCCAGCCACCCCCGCCAGCCGTCCGGCAGGGCGAACGGCGAGGTGATCGGACGGTCCACCGCCCAGGAATGGAGTGTCTTCATATTCGCAGTCGAAGCCATACCCCAGGCTGGCACTTCAAGCCGGCTTGAAGTCAACTGAAGCGATGGAAGTCGCGATCGGGGACGCCGCTCGGCTGCTCGGTGTCAACACGTCGGCGTTGCGCTACTACGAGGAGCGCGGGCTGGTGCGGCCGGTCCGGCGCGGCGGGCGGCGCATGTACAGTCCGGATCAGCTTCGCCGGCTGGCGTTCATCCAGGCGATGCAGCGTCTCGGCGTCGGCCTGGACGCCGCGTCGGCGGTGCTCGACCAGCCCAGCGACCGGTGGCGCGGCACGGTACGCGAGCAGATCACCGCCTGCGACGACCTGATCGCCCGGGCCACCGAGGCGCGCCGCTTCCTCCAGCACGCGTTGGAGTGCCCGGCCGACCACCCGGTGCAGGAGTGCCCATACTTGATGGAGACCTTGGACCGGCGCCTGGCCGGGGCCACGTTCGAGCAGCTCACGGGGTCGCATCCGCCGCCGCGATGATGGCGTCGGTGAGATCGCAGGCCAGCGCGATGTCCGCGACGGTCGCTGTTTGCGGCGCGCCACCACGAGCGTGCAGGCAGCGGTCGACAAGCCGGGTGTACGCGGGAAAGCGGCTCGCCGCCCACCGACCCGCACCGGTCTTGGAGGTGATCCGGCCGGTCATGATCGTGTACAGCAGTCGCGGCGGCCCGAGCCTGTAGGCAGGAATTCCAGGCAAAGGAGTCTACTGTCACCGGATTCGAACCGCTCGCGATGCGACTCAAGGCGGGTCAAGCTATCGGTCACGCCAAGCAAGCGGTGACACGTTGACAGCGGCCTCGGCGATCCGCCGGCCGGTCTCAGTCGCCAGACCCTTGCGCGCCGATTCGATCCAGCCGTCGACCCGAACGACGCCGATCTCCCGGTATTCGACGGCTTGGAGGAGCATCTCCAGCTTGTCGGCGTCTCTGGCGCACAGCGCCTCGGCCGTCTGGCGCGACTCGTACTCGTCGACCGCTTCCCGGATCATCTCGCGGGACCGCTCGGGCAGGCCCTTGATCTGGTCGGCGGTTATCTGCCGTGGGTCGGGCTTGGTCAGGTACTTCGTGGCGGTGTGCGGTAGGTCGCCGGTGCGAGTCTCCTGGGTGTCATGCCACAGCGCGAGGAATGAGGCCCGGGCCGGATCGGCTCGCTCCTCAATAGCGATGAGTGCGGCCACCTGTGCAACCCGCATGGTGTGCTCGGCGACCGACTCGGGATCGCGTACGCCCGCGTGCCACCAGCCGGACCGTCGGATGCGCTTGAGAAGACCGAGTTCGTAGCTGAACGTGGCGAGCGCCGCGGCGTCGTCTGGCACGTTGTTCCTTCCTGAAGCTGACGATCTACTGGGCGGCGATACGCAGGGCGTACTGAATCCCGGCGAGCTGGTCGCGTTCAGTCCGGCTCAGGCTGTCGTCGGATGCGAGAGCCTCGATCACCTCGGACAGAGCGGTCCGCACGGCCTGTCGTCCGTTGAGGAGCGACGGTCGGGATGCGATCAGCGCGTGCAAGGTATGGAGGTTCAGCGGCAGATGCGGTGAGTTGGGCGCGAGACGCGGCATGAGGTGGTGCAACAGGCGGACACCTGCCCACGATCGCGTGTCGGCGTCCAGCATGAACGCGTCGCTGGTCTGGTCGTCGTTCAGTTCGCCGATCCAGTACGCCCAGTAGTTTAAGTTCGCGACCTCGGCACCGCTGTCCGTGGTGTGATTCAGGAAGTCGTGAAGGTAGGTGCCGTCGCCGGCCGACGCCAGTGCCACGGAGGCCGAGCGTGCCTCCAGGAGGCCGGTAATGTCTCCGCTGCGCAGCCGCCGGCGTCCGGCACGACTCCACTCGGCGCGGAGCCAGTCGACGACTTCTGGCCGGCCGTCGAAGCCCAGGAGGTAAACAGCTTGTCGGCGCAGGAGAGCCTCATCAGCCCCTATGCTGCGCTCGGCAACGGTCAGGAGATGGTCGAAGAACCGGGTTCGCTCGTCCGCACCGATGGTTGGGTAGGTCGGCGAGGGTCCGCGCCGGGACCTCATCCCAGGTCTCAACTCGTACAGGTGTTGTGGCGTCTTTCTAATGATCGGCCACGTGATGAGGTTCGTGATCGTCCAGCGGTGGACGGTGGCGGCGAGTGGATGGCTGTCCGGGTCGACCCAGGTTGCACCGGCGGTGATTCCGGTCGACAGGACCTGGTCGGCTTCGATGGCCTCGCGGAGGTGACGCCCAGTCGCGGCGGGAGCGCCAAGCCGGGACAGGCGACCACACATTCGCAGGAATTCACCGGCGTTCATCGCAGCGAGCGGCCGGCGGCCGGACTCCCACCCTTGAACCGTAGTGACATCGACGCTCAGGGCCTCGGCAAGTCTCTCCTGCGTCAACGCCGCCGACTGCCGAGCAAGCTTCAGCACGAACCCTGACACGGCCCCCATTGAACGCGAACCCTGACCGCCGGTCAGTGTTCCCGGTCCGCGTCGCACGTGCCCTCCCCCGTACCGCTCCCTGTTGCGTCACCCACCCGCACTGGCAGTCAGTTCCGAGCCCCTTCCGCTGATCGTAGCGTGAGATCACGCGCTCACCGGGACCGCCGCCAAGCAGTCGAAGCCGCTCAGCTCTACCAGCCGACCACCCTGAGTTTCACCTCGACGACACCGGCCCCGCCAGTCCACTGCTCGCCTGGGGCATGACCCTGCCCGACGGATCCGCAGTCACCGTCGACTGGAGAAACGGACCGTCCGCCGGTGTGAGCATCTGTGCCAGCCCCGACCAAGCGGCCCGACTGCACGACGCCGATCTCGTATGGCTGTCCTGGTCGAACCGCACTCCCGCATGGCAAGCGGGAACCGTTAGATCCGCAATCACGAAAGGAGACCCGATGTCGGACACCGATCCGTCCGCAGTGGCCACTGTTGACCGAAACGAAGCCCAGTTGCTCAATGTCACCCAGCTCCGCGAACTGCTGGAACGCTTGGAACGCCACGGCTGCGGCCACTGGGAAATCGACATCGCCCCCGCCCCAGGGATGCCTGAAGCCTCCACCGGCCAGCCCGATCTCGCCTTCGACCTTCGCCGCTATGGCATCACGTCGGCCGACGCACTCGGTGACGGAAGCGTCAACTTCGTCCTCCTGAAGTTCGCACCAGCAGCCGGGTGATCATCGATCGGTCCGTCGACGGTGGTCGACGGACCGGTTACCAATCGAGGAGTACCCTGCGGCCACTCTGATCGGAGCCGCCGACTACCGCACCAGCCGACCATGCCCCGACCCGACCCACTGACTGGGTGGACTTGCTTGGTTGGCAGCACGCACCTAGCTGTCTGTCGTCTCGACCGGTTGCATGCCGTGGCGGCGCATCAGCGCGAGTTCGGTGTCCCGGGTCGGCGGCTGGTCGCCGGACCAGAGCTGATCCAGCTCGCGGAAGTAGTCGTCGAGCGCGGGCGCGTGCAGTACCAGTACATGCGCCGATGCGGAGGCGGTGGCGCCGAACGTGTGGGCGACTCCGCCGGGAACCAGGACGAAGCTGCCCGCCGCGGCGGTCGTGATCTCGCCGTCGAGCTCGAACTCGGCTTCGCCGTCGAGTACCCAGAACGCCTCGACCCGGTCCGGGTGGACATGCGCGGGCGGGCGTCGGCCGCCCGCCGGGATCTTGCGCTCGTGCAGGGAGAACGCGCCGCCGGTGGTGGCCGCGACCGCCTTGAACAGCAGGCTGCTCCCCCGCACGGTGAGTTGCTCGCCCCCACCGGGCGTGATCACCTCGAAATCCGTCGGCTCCTCTTCAGTCATAGGTTCCTACGTACCAGATGGCTGTGCACTTAGCACGGCTGTGCACGTAGCACGGCTGTACACGTAGCCTCGCGGGCATGACGCAGACCGTACGTGTGGAGCGGGCCGGACCGGTCACCACGGTGATCCTCGACCGACCCGGGGTACGCAACGCCGTCGACCGGCCGACCGCCGAGGCGCTGTCGGAGGCGTTCCGCGCGTTCGAGGCCGACGACTCGGCCGCCGTGGCGGTGCTGTGGGGTGCCGGCGGGACGTTCTGCGCCGGCGCCGACCTGAAGTCGCTTGCTACGGAAGACAACCGCAACAGGGTCGCCCCGGACGGGGACGGGCCGATGGGGCCGACCCGGATGGTGCTGTCCAAGCCGGTGATCGCGGCGGTCGCCGGGCACGCCGTGGCCGGCGGCCTCGAACTCGCGCTCTGGTGCGACCTGCGGGTGGTCGAGGAGGACGCGGTACTCGGTGTGTTCTGCCGTCGCTGGGGGGTGCCGCTGATCGACGGCGGTACCATCCGGCTGCCGCGCATCGTAGGGCTCGGCCGCGCGCTCGACCTGATCCTCACCGGCCGGCCGGTGGACGCCGCCGAGGCGTACCGGATGGGTCTTGCCGACCGGGTGGTGCCGCCAGCCGGGGCACGGGCGGCGGCCGAGGCGCTCGCCGCCGAGGTCGCCCGCTTCCCGCAGGAGTGCCTGCGAAACGACCGGATGTCGGCGTACGAGTCACTCGGCCGGCCCACCGACGAGGCGCTCGCGATCGAGTTCCGGCACGGCATGGCATCGCTGGCGGCAGGGCTGGCGGCGGGCGCCCGCGAGGGCGCGGCCCGGTTCGCCGCGGGCGAGGGCCGCCACGGCGCGTTCTGAGCAAGCAGTGACCCAGGTCTCTGCCCTCCGGCAACCTACCGGCGTTAGTTTGCATGCGTAGGTTCGTGCGCAGAAGAAGCTGGGCAGAAGAAGCTGGGCAGAAGGGCGGGATGTCCGTGGCACGCCCTCGTCAGCCGATCCTGAGTCGGCTGCGCATCGTCGAGGTCGCCACCGCGATCCTGGATCGCGAGGGCCTGGAGGCCCTGTCGACCCGACGCCTGGCGCAGGAACTGGGCGTGCGGGCGCCCTCGCTGTACAACCATTTCGCCACCAAGGAGGAGATCCTCGACGCGGTGGGCGACGCGATCATCGCGCAGGTCGATCTCAAGATGTTCGGTACCCGCGACTGGGCGACCGCGCTCGCCGAGTGGGCCCGCGCCTACCGTACGGCGCTGGTGGCCCACCCGAACGTGGTGCCGTTCCTGGCGCGCGGGCCGGCGTTGCGGCCGGCCGCGCTGACCCTGGCCGACGCGGTGTACGGCGCGCTGGTCGACGCCGGCTGGCCGCCGAGCTACGCCACCCGGATCGGCGCCACGATGCGGTACTTCGTGGCCGGCTCGGCGCTGGCATCGTTCGCCCAGGGCTTCGTCGACGACCCCCGCGTGTACGCCGAGCGGTACCCGCACCTGCGCGACGCGCACCGGCTACGCGAGCACAGCCAGCAGGTCGACGAGGGCGCGTTCGAGCTCGGGCTGGCCAGCCTGATCGCCGGCTTCGTCGCGCTGTACCCGGAGGTCGCGGTCACCCCGGAGCGCCCTGAACACCCGGCATGATCGGCACAACTTCCGGCGTCTTGTGGCCTCAAAGGGGTTCTGAGGCAACAACTTCCGGGAAGTTGTGCCGATCATTCCTCCCGCGTCAGGAGGGGATGCCGGTTTCCGGGGGCGCCGGCTGGGTCGCCGTCGTCTGCCGTACCGCGCCGCTTGCGTCGTCGGTCGTGTACACCGGCCCGAACAGCAACTGCTTGCCGCCCTGGACCTTGCCCATCTGGAGTCCGCCGAACCCGGAGTGGTCGGTCTTCGAGTACCGCAGCGGCGCGATCCCCGGACCGGTGAGGCCGCCCTTCTCCACGGCCTGCACGATGCCCTGCCGGGTCGGGTTCTTGCCGGCCGCCTGCAGCGCCTGCACGAACAGGTACCCGACGGCGAACCCGTACTCGACGTTGCCGTCGAACGGCGCGCTGTTGTTGTACTGGTCGTTGAGCTTGCGGAACATCGCGACCCACGGGTTCGCGGTGTCGTCGACAGAGGGCAGGTAGCCGGTGCTGACCACGCCTTCGAGCAGTGCCGGGGCGGCCGCCTTGAGCAGGCCGGACAGCGTCGTGTAGTCGGCGCCGACGTTGGAGACCACCCACTGGGTACGGAAGCCGATCTGGGCCGCGGTGCCCAGGGCGAGCGCGGTGAAGCCCGGTACCGTGAAGCTCACCGTCACCTGGCAGCCGGCCGCCTTGAGGGCGCCGATCGCGGGCGCCACGTTGGTGTTGGTGACGTCGTAGGTCTCGCTGTGCGCGACGCCGTCCGCGCCGAGCACCGCCTGCACGCCCTTCAGGCCGTCCGCGCCGAAGTCGTCGTGCTGGCCGAAGACGCACACCTTCTGGCCGGCGAAGGTGGTCTTTACGTAGTTCGCGATGATCTTTCCCTCGATGGTGTAGTCCGGGTTGTAGCCGAACGTGTACGGGTACTTCTTCGGCTGGTTCCAGCTCAGGCTGCCGGACGCGACGAAGAGGTCGGGCACCTTGTTGGTGTTGAGGAAGTCCAGCACCCCGGTGTGGGTCGGGGTGCCGAGCCCGTTCAGGATCGCGAACACCTTGTCCTGCAGGACGAGTTGGCGCACGACCTGCTGGGTGTTCGCCGGGTTGTACCCGTCGTCCATGATCTTGTAAGTGATCTTCCGGCCGTTGACGCCGCCGTTGGCGTTGACGTAGTCGAAGTACGCCTTGGTGGCGGCCGAGATCTTGCTGTACCCGGCCGCCGCCGGCCCGGTCAGCGGCTGGTGCGTGCCGACCACGACCTCGCTGGCGGTCACGCCCGGTACCGATGAACTCGTCGAACCGGACCGCCCGAACCGCCACCGCACGCGCTGACGGCGACCACAAGAACGGCAACACTGAACAATCCGAATACGCCGATACACGCTCCAACACCCCCTTCGTGGGGTTGTGGACTCTAGCTGCGCGAAGCCGCGGGAGCGGGCGGCTCCGGCTCATGGGCGGGTGCCGCCGGCACGGGCGGCTCCACCCGGTGCACCGCGCGGCCGGAACGCCGCCGGTACACCCATCGGCCGGCTCGGTTCAGCAGGCCCTGTACGCCGCCCGGGGCGGCGATCATCACGACGATCAGGAGCAGTCCGAAGAGGGCCAGCGGCAGGTTGCCCGCCAGCCGGTGCTGCGAGCGCCGGCGACAGCGCGAGACCACCGGTCAGCTGGTCGGTCAGGTACGGCAGCGCACCAGCAGCAGGCTGCCCCAGACCGCGCCGGCCAGGCTGCCCAGCCCGCCGACCACGACGGCGAGCAGCAGGTTGAGCGACAGGGTGAGCGCGAACGCGCCGGGCGAGACGCTCTGCGCCAGCACCGCGAACATGCCGCCGCCCAGGCCCGCGCAGGCGGCGCTGACCACGAACGCGAGCACCTGGGTCCGGGCGACGGGGATGCCGGCCAGCCGGGCCGCCACCTCGTCGTCGCGGACCGCCCGCAGGGTCCGGCCGAACCGCCCGTGCGACGAGGTTGGCCAGCAGCGAGCATGGTCAGCAGCGCGGCGGCCAGCGCCAGCCAGGCCTGCCAGCGCTCGAACGGGAAGTCTCGCGCCCAGCGCCGCCGGCGCCGGCGGCAGGTACACCGGACAGCCCCTGGTCGCCGTGGAAGACGCCGCCGAACAGGGTGCGCCACCGCCGGCACGGCGACCGCGACGACGAGGGTCAGGCCGGCCAGGTACGGGCCGCGCAGCCGGGCCGCCGCCACCCCGACGACCGCGCCGACCGCGCGACGCAGCAGCCACCCCGGCCGCGAGCGACAACGGCAACATCCACAGTGTACTGACATTGCTCGCCGCCGAACTGGTTCTGCACCAAGGCGACCGTGTACGCGCCGATCGCCATCAGCGCGCCGTGGCCGAGCGAGAGCTGCCCGTTGAGTCCAGTGAGGACGGTCAGCCCGGCGGCCGCGCACAGGTACCCGGCGGCCGTGGCGAGCTGGTAGTCCCGGAACGGGTCGAGCACGTAGGTCAGCGCCAGCAGGAGCACCGCCGCGACGAGGGTGATACCGAGGTGGCGGACCAGCGTCGAGGGCAGCATGGCTCACACCCGCCTCGCGTGCGCACCGGAGAACAGTCCGCCGGGCCGGGCCAGCAGCACCACGACCAGCAGCACCAGCACGGCGAGCGGCGTCGTGCCGCTGCCCAGGTATCCGCCCACATAGGACAGCACCAGGCCGACCGGCGAGCCCGCCGACCACGGCGCCCACCGGGCTGTCCAGCCCGCCGACCACGGCGGCGGTGAACGCCGACACGAACACCAGATCCATCGCGGTCGGATGCAGCCCCAGCCCGGTCGGGATCACCAGCATGCCGGCCAGCGCGCCGACCAGCGCCGCGAGCGCCCAGCCGAGCGTGAGCATGCCGCCGACGCCCACGCCGAGCAGCCGGGACACCTGCGGGCGCGAACGCGGCCGCCCGCATCCGCAGCCCGGTCGCGGTGCGGGTGAACAGCGCCGCCAAGCCGAGCATCAGCAGCAGAACCGCGCCGAAAACGAACAGATCGTACGGGGAAACCAGCGGCACCCCGCCCACGGTCCACGCGACCCGGCTGAACGGCGCCGGGAACGGCAGGTACTGGTTGCCGTAGATCATGCCCAGCACGCCCTGGCAGACCAGGACCAGGCCGAGCGCGACGATGACCGCGTTCAGCGGCGGCCCGTGTTCGACGTGGCGCATCACCAGCCGTTCCACGACCGCGCCGAGGACCAGCCCGGCGACCAGCGCGGCACCGAGCCCGAGCCAGTACGACCCGGTCACCGCCGGTCACGCTGTACGCCACGTACGAGGTGGCGACGGCCAGCACCCCCTGGGCGAAGTTCACGATGCGGGTACCGCGCCAGATCAGTACCAGGGCGAGCGCGAAGGCGGCGTACACGGCGCCCCGGGACAGCCCGTCGACGGTCAGGAACACGAACCGGTCCATTCACCCACCCTCCGTTCAGAAGCCCATCCCTCAAAAGCCCAGATACGCGTGGCGCAGGTCGGCGTCGCCGGCCAGCCGGGCGGCGCCGGCGCTCACCACCACCCGGCCGAGCGACATGACGACCCCGTCGTCGGCGACCGACAGCGCGCCGCGGACGTTCTGCTCGACCAGCAGGACGGTGAGCCCCGTCTCGTACGCAACCGGCGCAGCAGCCCCATGATCTGCGCGACCACCCGGGGCGCGAGGCCCAGCGACGGCTCGTCGAGCAGCAGCAGCCGGGGGCGCCCGACCAGCGCCCGCCCGAGCGCCAGCATCTGCCGTTCCCCGCCGGACAGCTGGTGGCCCAGCTGTCCCCGGCGGGCGGCGAGCGGCTCGAACAGCTCGTACACCTCGGCCATGGCCGACCGGAGGCCGGCCCGGTCCCGCCGCCACAAGCCACCGCGCCACAGACCACCCAGCCGCAGGTTCTCGTCGACGGTCAGCTCGGCGATGACGCCCCGGCCCTCCGGAACGTGCGCCAGGCCCCGGCGGACCAGGTGCTCGACCGGTACGTCGGCAAGCGCCGCGCCGTCGAAGACGATCTGACCGGCCGTCGGTCGGACCAGGCCGGACAGGGTACGCAGCAGCGTCGTCTTCCCCGCGCCGTTCGCCCCGAGGACCGCGCAGATCGTGCCGGCGCGGACCCGCAGGTCGACGGCGTGCAGTACGGGTACCCCGGCGTAGCCGGCGGACAGCCCGGTGACTTCCAGCAGGGCGCTCATGATGCCTCCCCGGCTTCGGTACCGAGATACGCGTCGGCCACCGCCGGATCGTCGCGGACCTCAGCCGGGGTACCGGCGGCGATGACCCGGCCGAAGTCGAGCACCACGACGTGCCCGCACACCCGCATCACCAGGTCCATGTGGTGCTCGACGAGCATGACCGCACAGCCGCCAGAGCTGGCCGGCAGTGCGCGGTCCGGCAGTGGACGGTCCGACAGTGCGCGGTCCGGCAGTGCGCGGTCCGGCAGTGCGCGGTCCGACAGTGCGCGGTCCGGCAGGGTCCGGATGACACCGGCGAGGTCGTCGATCTCCTCGGCGCCCAGGCCACCGGCCGGCTCGTCGAGCAGGAGCAGCCGGGGCTCGGCGACCAGCGCGCGGGCCAGCGCGACCCGCTTGCGCAACGGGTACGGCAGGCTCTCCGGCGAGCGGTCGGCGTACCCGGCGACACCCAACTCGTCCAGGCACAGCAGGCTCCGCTGGCGCAGCGCCCGCTCGTCCCGGTCGCTACCCGGCGTGGCGAACAGCGCCCGACCGAAGCCGCCATGTGCAGCCCGGGTCGCCCCGACCATGACGTTCTCCAGCACGGTCAACCCGGCGAAGAGGCCGACGCCCTGGAGGGTGCGGGCGATGCCGATGCCGGCCAGCCGCTCCGGCCGGGGACGGAAGGGCGCGCCGGCCCAGGTCATCGACCCGGCCTGGGCCCGGACGAACCCGCAGATGACGTTGAACAGCGTGGTCTTGCCGGCGCCGTTGGGCCCGATGATGCCGATCACGCCGCCGGCAGGTACCCGCAGCGACACGTCGTCGAGGGCCACCAGACCGCCGAAGCGCACCCCGATCCCACGCAGTACCAACCCGTTGTCGTCGGCTCTACCCACACTCATTCGGCATCACGCCCGATCCAGCGCGGCTGGCGGTGTGCGGACAAACTTACAGTGGTAGTTAACGTCGCACCAGCCCCTGGACGGCCGTACACAGTGGACCCTGGACCCTGGACGCGCGGATCGGGAACCTGACCGGGCCGGCCGGTGTCTCCCGGGTATGAGGCGGAAGGTACTTCGTTCGTTGCTGGGACTGGCCGGATCGTTCGCCGCGACACTGGCCGTGGTGCTCCTGAGCGGCGCACCCGCGCTGGCCGGAAACTGGGCGGTGACCTCGCTCGACCCGCTGCCCGACCGGATCGCGCCGGATCGGGCGTACACGATAGGTTTTTGGGTCCTTCAGCACGGATCGCACCCGTACGACGGCGGGCGGCTCGACCCGGTGGGCCTCAAGTTTGTTACAGACAGCGGGAAGACCACGACCTTCCCCGGCGTGGCCCTGCCGGAGCCGGCGCACTACGCCGCCGCGATCATCCTGCCGGCCGGCAGCTACCAGGTCTCCGGTGTCCAGGGACCGTTCCAGGACTACCGGGTCGGGACGCTGACGGTGCCCGGCGGCCTCACCGCGCTCGCGGTCCCGCCGCCGCTCGTGGTGGACGCCGGCCAGCAGCCGTGGGGGGCCATCCGGCCGCCGCAGATGCCGGTCGATCCGAGCCGCGGCCCGTTCGGTGACCCCGGCGCGGCGCCGGGCGTGGAGCTTCCCGCCACGGCGCCACAGGTCTCCGCGAAACCGGCGGCCCCGGCCGGCCCAGGGGGCAGCGGGCGGTCCGGAACGCCGGTCACCGTCATCGTCACTGTCATTGTCACGGCGCTCGCTACGGTCGCCGTCGTCGGGGCGGTCGGGTCGGCACTGTACTGGCGGCCACAGGCGCGCCGGCTGATAAGGACGCTGGTGCCAGCCCGCCGACCGCGACCCCGGCGGGAGCTGATCGGCTAGCGTCGGACAGCTCGGCGACGCTACGTGCCCAGGTAACGGAGCACTGCCAGTACCCGGCGGTTGTCGCCTTCCGACTGCGGCAGCCCGAGCTTGCCGAGGATGCTGGCCACGTGCTTCTCGACCACCCCGCCGGAGACGACGAGGGCGGCGGCGATCCCGGCGTTCGACCGGCCCTCGGCCATCAGCGCCAGTACCTCGCGCTCGCGGCGGGTGAGCGCGGCCAGGCCGTCGATGTGCCGGCTCGCCCGCAGGAGCTGGCTGACCACCTCGGGATCCAGCGCGGTACCGCCGGTGCCGACCCGGGTCAGCGCGTCGACGAACTCGGCGACGTCGGCGACCCGGTCCTTGAGCAGGTAACCGACCCCGGCGGCGTCGCCGGCGAGCAACTGGGCCGCGTACCGGGTCTCGACGTACTGGGAGAACAGCAGCACTCCCGTACCCGGATGGTCGCGCCGCAGCCGCAGCGCCCCCCGCAGGCCCTCGTCGGTGTGCGTCGGCGGCATCCGGATGTCGACCACGGCGACGTCCGGGCGGTGCTCCGCCACGGCCGCGACCAGCGCGTCGGCGTCGGCGACGGCGGCGCACACCTGGTGGCCCCGGTCGACCAGCAGCCCGATGAGGCCCTCCCGCATCACCGCGGCGTCCTCGGCGATCACGACTCGCATGTCACACCTTCATCGGCAACTGGACGGTGACCCGGGTCGGCCCACCCGCCGGGCTGGCGATCTCCAGCCGGCCGTCGACCGTGTGTACCCGCTGGGCAAGCCCGGAAAGACCCGTGCCGCGTGCGGGGTCCGCACCGCCGACGCCGTCGTCGGTGACCCGCAGCCGCAGTTCCGCGTCGGCTGCACCGACGACGCCGGTGACGGTCATCGTGATCGTGTTGGCGTGGCTGTGCTTGGCCGCGTTGGCCAGCAGCTCGCCGGCGCAGAAGTACGCGATGGTCTCGATCGCCGGTGTGGGCCGCACCGGAATCTCGCAGTGCAGCCGCACCGGGATCGCGCTGCTGGCGGCGAGCGTGGCGAGGGCGTCGGCCAGCCCGTTGTCGAGGATCGCCGGGTGGATCCCCCGGGCCAGGTCCCGCAGCTCGGCCAGGGCGTCCTTGGCGTTGCGGTGGGCGGCGTCGACCAGCTCGCGGGCCTGGTCAAGGTCGAGCACGGCACCGTTGTCGAGCACGGCACCGTTGTCGAGCTTCTCCTTCGCCCGGCCGAGCTGCAGGGCCAGCGCGGCCAGCCGGACCTGCGCGCCGTCGTGCAGATCGCGCTCGATCCGGCGCAGCTGCGCCGCCGCGTCGGCGACGGCGTGCGCCCGGGTCTCCTCCAGATCGCGTACCCGCTGGGCGAGCCGGCCCGGGCCGAGCAGTCCCCGGATCAACGCGCGGTCGGCGGCGGTGGCGGCCCGGGCCAGCCACGGCGCGACGAGGATCATCGCGGCTCCCCCGGCGAAGACGGCGAAGGTACCGACGAACGTCTCCACGTGGAACACACCGAGCGGGGTGAGGACCGGTACCGGGTCGAGGGTCACGCCCGGCGGGTGGTTGCGGAACAGCCGCCACCAGAACGGAAAGCTGATGTTGACGATGCCGGCCAGGGCGCAGAACACCGCGTACCCCTGGAGTATCGCGACCGGCAGCTTCACCACCACGTACGCCGTCGCCCGCCAGCCCGGGCCGTCGCGGAGCCCGGCGGTGAACCAGCGCAGGCCGCCACCGCCCCTGCGGGTCAGCCGGGACCCGCCGCGGCTGACGCGCAGGGGCGGAGGCGGCGGGATCCGCTCGCCGAGCAGCCGGGCCGCGAGGCTGCGCTGGACCGTGCCCAGCCTGCGCGCCAGCCGGGGCAGCTGCAGCACCAGGAGCAGCAGGCTGACCAGCGAACCGGCGAAGAACAGCGCCCCGGCCGGAGCGACGGGCGGCCCGGATCCGTCAGGTTTCGCCCCGCTGGCCGCCCGGGCGAGGATCGTCATCAGTCCGAGGTACCCGATCACTCCGGCCAGCATCCAGATCAGGCCGAAGCCGATCGGCAGCGAGCCGAGACAGTACAGCAGCTCGCGGCGCGCCCGTCGGGTGAACGACGGGCGCACCGTGGGCGCCGTGTTACTCATCGCCCCATTCTCCCTGTCGACTCTTCCCGCTCAGGCATCGCGCCGCACGAACAGGACGCCACCGATCGCCAGCGCCACCACGGCGTACCCGCTGAGCACGCCGATCCCGGCCCAGGCCGGCAGGCTCTGCTCCACCGGCGTGACGGTGAGCGAATTGGCCAGGATGAACATCGGCACGAACTTGGCGATCTGGAACCCGGCCGAGCCGAGCAGTCCGAGAATGATCAGCGGGACGAACAGCAGGCCGAACAGGATCCCGATCGTGGCGCCGGTGTGCCTGATGATCGCGCCGAGTCCGAGACCGATCAGCCCGATCAGGGTCACGTAGACACCGTTGAGCGCCACGGTACGCAGGACGCCGGGATCGCCCAGGCTGGACTGCGGCACCGCCGAACCGGACAGCGCGGCCTGGCTGGCGAAGAACGTCGCGAACGTGACCAATTCCGCCCCGACGAGCGCGACCGCGCCGAACACGGCCGCCTTCGCGGCCAGGACGAGCCGCCGGTTGGGGATGGCGGCCACGGTGGCCCGGATCATTCCGGACGAGTACTCGCCGGTCATGGTCACCACGCCGAGGAACCCCATCAGCAGCTGGCCCAGGACCGCACCGATCATCCCGTCGTTGACCATCTGCGCCGCACCCGGCCGGGGCAGGTGCGTCCGGTACCCGGTCGACACCCCGACGCCGATCGCAACCATGGCGATGGCGAGGACCGCGAGCAGCCAGAACGTCGACCTCAGGCTGCGCAGCTTGATCCACTCCATCCGGAGCGCGTGGGCGAAGCCATAGTGCCCTGTTGGCACGGTTAGCGCCGTCACGACGTCACCCCCGGTGCGGTGTTGGATTCCTGGGTGTTGAAATCCTGGGTGTTGAAATCCTGGTGTTGTCCTGGCTTCCGTACTCCACGCTGCCGGCCGTCAACGCCAGGAACGCCTCCTCCAGCGAGGCCGACCGGGCGGCCAGCTCCGCAACCGAGGTGTCCGCGAGCAGCCGGCCCTGGCCGATGACGATCAGTTGCTCCGCTGTCAGCGCCATCTCGCTGATCAGGTGGCTGGACACGAAGACCGTGCGGCCCTCGGCGGCGAGCGACTGCAGCAGCGTACGCAGCCAGCGGATACCCTCCGGGTCCAACCCGTTGACCGGCTCGTCCAGCAGCAGCACCGCGGGATCGCCGAGGAGCGCGGCGGCGATCCCGAGCCGCTGCGCCATGCCGAGCGAGAACGTTCCGGCCCGCCGGCCGGCGGCGCTGGTCAGCCCGACGAGGTCGAGCACCGCGTCCACCCGCGAGCGCGGAATGTCGTTGCTCGCCGCCAGCGCGGCCAGGTGGGTGCGGGCGCGCCGGCCCGGATGGTACGCCCGAGCCTCCAGCAACGCCCCGACCTCGCGCAACGGCCAGGGCAGGCTACGGTACGGCCGGCCACCGATACGTACCTGGCCGCCGTCCGGCCGATCCAGACCCAGGATCATCCGCATCGTGGTGGACTTTCCGGAGCCGTTCGGGCCGAGGAAGCCGGTCACCACCCCGGGGCGTACCTCGAAGCTCAACCGGTCGACGGCGACCGTCGACCCGTACCGTTTGGTGAGGCCCTCGGTCTGAATCACTGCCGCTGTCATCGAACCCTCCCGCGTCGGGTACCTTCCGGTACTTGACCTGGTACTTGACGCTACGAGCGGCGCCGGCTGCCCAGAACGCGGAAACCAGCCGTCTTGACCGGGGGGTTTACCCCCAGGGCGGGAGAATGGCTCCATGAATGACTCGACGGTCGTACGAGCCGTCCGGACCCGGCGCTCCGCCGGAGACCCAGCAGCTCCTCCTCGCCCGCCGCGCCTAATCCTCCTGTTTGGAGTGTCTTTTGTGGACCAATCGGGCATGACGCATCCGGCGCGGGTGGCCCGGCACGGCACCGTCTCCACCGCGCTGGCGCTGCTCAGCGACCGCCGGCTGGGCGAGCTGGTCGAGGCGGCTCCGCTCATCGGCTCCGGGATCGGCGGCACATCGGTCTCGCTGGAGGTCGAGGGCACGCCGGTCTTCGCGAAGCGCGTACCGCTCACCGATCTGGAACGCCGCCCGGACAACGTCATGTCCACGGCGAACGTGTTTCAACTGCCAACCCGCTACCAGTACGGGGTGGGCTCGGCCGGTTTCGGCGCCTGGCGGGAGCTGGCCGCGCACGTCATGACCACGAACTGGGTACTCGGTGGGCGGTGCGCCGGCTTTCCGCTGATGTACCACTGGCGGGTGCTGCCCGGGCCGACCCCTGTTCCCTCCGACCCGCTGGAGTTGGAGCGCACCGTCGGGTACTGGGGTGGATCGCCGGCGGTGCGCGAGCGGCTGGCGGCGATCGACCGGGCGTCAGCCGGTATCGTGCTGTTTCTCGAAAGCATCCCGATCGGTCTGCGCGACTGGCTCGCCGCACAGGTCGCGGCCGGGCCGGACCAGGTCGAGGCGGCGTGCGCCATGCTGGAGCGCGACCTGCGGGCCGTGGTCCCCTTCATGAACGCCAACGGACTCGTACACTTCGACGCGCACCTCGGCAACATGCTGACCGACGGCGAGCGGCTCTACCTCGGAGACCTCGGCCTCGCGGCGTCGCACCGGTTCGAGCTGTCCGCCCCGGAGCGCGAGTTCCTGTGGACGAACCGCAGCTACGACGGATGCCACACGGTGACCGTCCTGGTCAACTGGCTGGTGAGCGCCGTGGCCGGGATCACCGGTGTGGCGGAACGCAACGAGTACATCCGCCGCGACGATCCAGCGGGTCTGCCGGACTGGGCGGCCGCGGTCTTCAAGCGGTACGCGCCGGTTGCCGTCGTCATGAACGACTTCTACTGGAAGCTCTTCGGCGAGAGCCGGGCCACGCCGTACCCGGTCGACGAGATCGAACGGGCCTGCGCGGTGGCCGGTTTCGAGCCGCTCAGTTCGTGAACGCCGCGACGTCGTCGATGTCGGCGCCGGATCCGAAGGTCTCCTCGGTGACCGTGCCAGCCTCGTTGGAGTCGATCCCGATGTCGTCGCCGCGCTCGGTCAGATCGGCGAACCACTGCTCGGTCTGCGCCGCGTACTCCGCGTGGCCGTGCACATGTTTCTCCGGGCCGCCCGCCCGGATCAGGTCCGGGCTGTGCACCGCGAGAAACGCCGTCACGTCCCGCGCCCCGTACGCCCGCACGAAGGCGTGCCAGACGTCGCGGTTCAGCTCGCGGAGTAGTTCACCGTCAGCCATCTGTCCCCCCGGTCGGTTCGCTTGGTGATGGTTTCGTACGGGAACGGTGACCGTCATCGAATATCGGGCGGCGCGCCCCTACCGTGCGGTGGTGATCGGAATCTTCGCCGGCCGACTGCGCCGGAGTTTCGGGTATGCCCTCCGCGGTGTCCGGGTCGCGGGATCGGGCTCGAACCTGCGGATCCAGACGGTCGCCGGGCTGGTGGTCGTCGTTCTGGCGATCGCGTACGGCGTGACCGGGCCGCGGCTGGGACTGCTCGTCATGTGCATCGGCGCAGTGCTCGGCGCGGAAATCATGAACACCGCCATCGAGCGGATGTGCGACTTCGTCGCGGAGTTGCACGGGCTCGGCCACGACCGGAGGATCCGGGACATCAAGGATCTGGCCGCCGCTGCTGTACTTGTTGTCGCCGTCGGAGCGGCCATCACCGGCATCGTCGTCTTCGGCCAGTACGTGGTATAGAAAACGGCGTCGTCGGACATGTGTTCGAGGAATTGTCGTACCCGTCGTTTAGTGTGTGGGTGTGGAGGAAGCACTGGTCGTGGCGGGTGAGGCGCTCGATGAGTGCTAGTCTCAGGCGGCCTGGGCGTTGTCGGACGGCCAGTTGGTGTCCTGTGTGGATATGGTGCACGCCCTGGCCCAGCAGGTCGCCGCGGTGCAGCTCGCGCTGGTCCGGCAGGTCGATGGGCGTGGGCTCGCGGCCGAGGCGGGGGCGACGAGCACGCTGGCCTGGTTGCGGGACCGCTACCGGATCTCCGGGAGCGCGGCGTCGCGGCTGGTGAAGCTGGCCCGGGCGATCGACCCCGACGCCGGGTCACCCGTCGCGGCTGCGTTGGCCGCCGGTGCGGTGAACGTCGAGCAGGCCACAGTGATCGCCAACGGGGTCGAGAAACTCCCGGCCGAGCATCGCTGGGCCGGGGAGGAACACCTGGTCGGCGAGGCCGAGGTGTTCGGGCCAAAAGAGTTGGGCCGGTTGGGGCAGCGGATCTTCGAAGTCGTCGCCCCCGACGAGGCCGACAAGCAGGCATTGGCCGAGCTGGAGCGGGCCGAACGGCGGGCCTGGCACAAACGAGGACTCTGGTTCATCGACGTCCCCGGCACCTCCCAGGTACGGGTCTACGGCTACCTGACCCAGGAAGACGCCGCCATCGTGCGGGCCGTCACCGATCCGTTCTGCGCACCCCGCACCAGACACCGCCACACCGCCACACCGCCAGCCCCGGCCGCCCCAGCCGCGCCGGCCGCGCCGGCCGCGCCGGCGGAGGTGACACCGCCCCCGACACCGGCCCCGCCGCGAGAGGTGACGCCACGCCCGACACCGGCCCCGCCGCGAGAGGTGACGCCACGCCCGACACCGGCCACGACACCGGCGACACCGGCGACACCGGCGACACCGGCGACACCGGCGACACCGGCGACATCGGCGGCGACGCCGACCCGGCCGACCTGCGCTCACCAGGAGAGCGACGCGCGGACGCGGTCGTCGAGGTGTGCCGGATCGCCAGCGCCTACGGCCAACTCCCCGACAACGGCGGCGACCGACCCCAAATCATCATCACCATCGACTACGACAACCTCCGCCGGCAGGTCGGCACCGCCACCCTCGACAACGGCTCGCTGTTGTCACCGACCGCCACCCGGCGGCTGGCCTGCGACGCCGGCATCATCCCCGCCATCCTCGGCACCACCAGCCAACCCCTCGACCTCGGCCGACAAGCCCGCCTCGTCACCAGCCCCCTCCGAAGAGCACTCGTGCTACGGGACAAGGGCTGCGCCTTCCCCGGCTGCGATCGACCACCCCGATGGTGCGACACCCACCACGCTCTCCACTGGAGCAACGGCGGCCCAACCAAACCGTCCAACCTGGTGCTGCTATGTGGCCACCACCACCGCCTCATCCACCACTCCGACTGGCACGTGACGATCAACCCCAAAGACGGACTCCCCGAATTCATCCCGCCCGCGTACGTGGACGCCGACCGAAGACCACGACGCAACAACTACCACCGCCGCACGTAGGGGCGCGTCAGCCGTCGAAGCCGGTCGCGCCGTCGGTCTGCTCGCGGAGGATGTCGGCGTGGCCGGCGTGCCGGGCGGTCTCCTCGATGAGGTGTACGTAGATCCAACGCAGCGACACCTGGCCGAGCCGGGGCATGGGTACCGAGTCGTCGAGGGCGAAGCGGGCCGCGACCGCGCGCGACTCGTCGCAGGCCCGCCGGTAGTCGGCGACCAGGTTCTCGACGGTGTCGTCCGGGTCGATGCCCCAGCCGTCGTCGGTGACGCGTACCCCGACCTCTTCGGCCGGCCGCTGGTCGAGGACGCCACGGAACCACTCGCGCTCCACCGAGGCCAGGTGTTTGATCAGACCAGCGAGCGTGGTCGCCGACGGTACGAGCCGGCGTCGCGCGGCTTCGGCGGACAGGCCGGCCAGCTTGGCGACCATGATGTCGCGGTACAGGTCGAGGAACGCCTCCAGGATCTCGCGTTCGCTGCCCGTACCGACCTGCTCATCGCGGCCCAACGGGCGCTCTGATGGCGACGTCACGTACGCGCACACTACCCGCGGGACGAGATCTGCTGCACCGCCCAACTGTTGCCGTCCGGGTCGCTGAAGAACACGAAGCCAACGTTGTCCAGCGGGTCGTCGACCGGGTACGGGTTCTCGCCCAGGACCTGGACCTCGCTCACGTCCACCCCGCGCTCGACGAGCTGGGCACGCGCCTTGTGGATGTCGGCGACCACCAGCTGAAGGCCCTTGAGCGAGCCCGGTGCCATGTCGGGGACGGCACCCGTCCCGACCACGACCGAGCAGCCCGATCCCGGCGGGGTCAGCTGCACGAGCCGCACCTCGTCATTGATCCGGGTGTCGTGGTCGACGTTGAAGCCGAGCTGGTCGGCGTAGAACGCCTTGGCCCGGTCCACATCGGACACGGGAACGATCACGACCTCGAGCGTCCAGTTCATGACCCTTCTCCTTCAAGTTGTGAGATCAAGTTGTGAGATCAAGTTGTGAGATCAACGAGCACCGCGACCAGGCGTTCGTAGGACTCTCCGACGCCGCGCGCCATCGGGTACCGCAGGACTGTGTCCCGGCCTTCCCGCGACGCATAGCGGACCCTGGTGGTCAGGGTCGTCCGGTCGGCATGCTCGACCAGCTCATGGCTGATCAGCGTCTCGCCCGGGTACGACTGGTCGTCGAACAGCTCGGTGTACACGAGGCGCCCGGGCGGCTCGATCACCTGGTACACCCCGCCCTGGCCCATCCCGGCGCCGTCCGGGCCGCGGGACACGAACCGGTACGCGCCACCGATACGCAGGTCGATGTCGCAGACGACCAGGTTCCAGCCGCGCGCGCCATACCACCGCGTGAGAAACTCCGGTTTCGTCAGCGCGTCGAAGACCAGGTGGCGTGGCGCGTCGAAGGCTCGCGACAGCACGATGTCCCGGTCGGTCGGCGTGGTTACGGTCAGGGTCACCGCTCGTCCTTCAACTCTCGGCCTTGAGTTCATCGAGCAGCGCGTCGAGCCGCTGGTAGCTCTCTTCCCAGTACAGCCGGTAGTTCGCCAGCCAGTCGGTGGCCATCTTCAGCGGGCGCGCCTCCAGCCGGCACGGCCGCCGCTGCGCGTCGCGACCACGGGAAACCAGGCCGGCCCGCTCCAGTACCTTCAGGTGTTTGGAGATCGCCGGTTGACTCATCGCGAACGGCTCCGCCAGCTGCGTCACCGTCGCCTCGCCGGTCGCCAGCCGGGCGAGGATCGCCCGCCGGGTCGGATCGGCCAGTGCCGCGAAGGTTTCGTCGAGCAGGTCAGCACTCATCCGGTACATAACCCCCTAGTTTTATAACCTTATGGTTTTGTACCCGGGCGGCGGCGGCCTGTCAAGCGTCAGCGAACGGGAGTACGCGAGGCGATCCGGTAGGTGATGCCGTCACTGCCGGCGGCCAGCGTGATCAGGTACGGCGAGCCGACGGACCAGCCGCCGTCGTACCCGCCGAAGACGTCGTTGGCGCCGGCCCGGTACCCGGCATTGAACGCCGCCGCGGCCGCGTCCCGGGCGTCAGCCGGCAGGGCGAGGCCCTCTTGCAGCGCACGCCCCTCCTGTACCCCCTGGGCCCGGCCGGAAGCGAGCCCGGCGGCATAGCCGGCGCCGTATCCGCTGGCCGGATGAGGAGCGGTTTCCCGCCCCAGAGCGAACATTCCGGCGGCCAGGACCGCCCCGAGGAGAACGGCGAGAAGGACCGACATTCGTACCCGCGTCATGGAGACACGATAGGGAGGGCGACGGGACCGATGAGTTTGCCGGCACCACCCGGTCATATCTCTGACGAGAGGAGTGTGTGCCATGAGTGATCCACAGATCGTGTCGCGGGACGAGTGGCTGGCCGCTCGCAAACAGTTCCTCACCAGGGAGAAGGAGTTCACCCGGGCGCGCGACGAACTGAACGCCGAGCGCCGCCGGCTGCCGATGGTCGAGATCGACAAGGAGTACGTGTTCGAGGGTGTCGACTCCGAGGGCAGCACCGCGAAGGCGAGCCTGCTCGACCTGTTCGAGGGCCGTGACCAGCTTCTCGTGTACCACTTCATGTGGCTGTGGGACGAGGACCAGGGCTGCCCGTCCTGCTCGTTCCTGGTCGACAACATCGGGCACCTCGCCCATCTGCACGCCCGGAACACCTCCCTCGCGGTGGTGTCGCGGGCGCCGCTGTCCAAGAGCGAGCCGTACCGGGCCCGGATGGGCTGGACGGTGCCGTGGTACTCGTCGTACGGCAGCGACTTCAACTACGACTTCCACGTCACCATCGACGGATCGGTCGCCCCGGTCGAGTACAACTACCGGGACCAGGCCGAGCTCGAACGGTCCGACCCGGCGTGGGTCGGCTGGTCCGGCGAGCAGCCCGGTACCAGCGCGTTCCTCCGCCACGGCGACCGGGTGTACCACACGTACTCGTCGTACGCGCGCGGCGGCGACCTGCTGATCGGCACGTACAACTGGCTCGACCTGACCGCCCGTGGCCGCCAGGAGGACTGGGAACAGCCACCCGGCCGCGGCGACGCTCCGTTCATGAGCTGGCTGCGCCACCATGACAAATACGAACCATGACAAATACGAACATGACAAATACGAACCATGACAGGTACGGGTAACCTGCCGCTCGAAGGGGTTGAGGCCACATGCTCGAGGACTCTCGCCGGTAGCTCCGGCCACCATCCGTTCTCTTGAGCAGAAAGAAGGCCTGGCGTGTCGTTGAACGCCGTCCAGGGCCACCTTCGCGCGTCCATTTCCGGCCGCGCGCAACGGGTCGGCCCGTTCCTGGTCACATTCGAACCCGACACCGCGACACCCGGTCGCAACTACGCGGTCCCCGATGACGGCGCGACGCCGGACGCGGCCGAGGTCGCCGCGCTGGTCGCGCACTTCGAGGCGCTCGACCGAACCCCCCGGTTGGAGTATGTGGGACCGGCGGCGGGAGACGAGACAGCAGTTGACGCCGCCCTGGCGGCAGCCGGTTTCATCGTGGACGACCGGTACCCTCTGATGATCATCGATCCGGAGGGCCTGGTCGAGCCGCCGGCGCCGGCCGGCGTCGAGGTTTGGCTGGCGGCCACCGACGCCGAGCTGTGGCGGGCCGCCGGGGTGCAGAACACCGCGTACGGCGAAGGCCCGACCACCGAGCACGACGTGGCCCGGCTGCGCCGCACCGTGCACCGGGGCGGGGCGGTCGCCCTCGCGATGTCCGGTGCCGAACCGGTCGGTGCCGGCCTGTTCACCGCGCCGGCCGGCGGGCTCACCGAGATCGCCGCGGTGGGCGTCGCGGAGCGGTACCGGCGTCGGGGCATCGCCGCCACCATCGGGTACCGGCTCTCGCGGGCGGCGCTGGACGTCGGCGCCGTCCCGTACCTCCAGGCCGAGGGCGAGGCGGAGCAGCGGATCTACGGGCGGCTCGGGTACCGGACGATCGGCGCGCTCACGGCGACCTCCCGACCCGGGGGAACCATCGGGTCCGAGCGGCTGGTACTGCGCCCGCTGACCACGGCGGAGGCGGCCCGGATCGCGGCCGGGGACGTCTCCGGATGGCTCGCGGGCGACGGCTGGCCGCACGACGACACCCGGGACGGGCTCGGGCTCGTCGCCTCGGGGGCGCGCGGCTGGTTGATCACCCTCGACGGTGTGGTGATCGGTGACTGTGGCACCACCGGGCCGGTGGGCGGCGACGGTACCGTCGAGATCGGGTACGGCCTGGCCGGGCCGTACCGTGGCCGGGGCTACGGCGGCGAGGCGGTCCGCGCGCTCAGCCACTGGTTGGCCCGCCAACCGGGGGTACGCGAGGTCGTCGCGACCGTCGACGCCGGCAACGTCGCGTCGCGGCGGGCGCTGGAGCGGGCCGGCTTCGGCGCCGAATCCCACGGCCCGCAGATCCGGTACGGGCTGAGCAACAGCATGAGGGTGGTGGGTACCGATGGCGAACACCGGTGACGTCGACAAAGCCACCGTCGACAAAGCCACCGTCGACCGGGTGGACCCGGTGGTCGACGCGGCCGAGGCGGAGCCGCTGCCGACCGTCGAGGCCTACCGCGCGGCGATCGACGAGATCCGGGCCGCCGCCGCGGCGTACTACGGCGGCCCCGACCTCGCGATGGACGACGCCACCTATGACGCGCTGATGGCACGGGTGGCCGCGACCGAGGCCAGCCACCCGGACTGGAAGGCCGGCGACTCCCCGACCGAGACCGTGGCGGCCGGCGCCGGGCTGGTGGGTGCGGTGGATGTCGAGCACAGCAGCCCCATGCTCAGCCTGGACAACGTGTTCGGCGAGGACGCGTTGCGGAAATGGGCGGCCCGGCTGGAGAAGCTCATCGGCCGCCCGGTCGGCGGGTACACGGTCGAGCCGAAGATCGACGGTCTCGCGGTCGCCGTCCGGTACGTCGACGGCCGGCTGACCCAGGTCGCGACCCGGGGCGACGGCCGGGCCGGCGAGGACGTGACCGGGCAGGCCCGGCGTGCGGTCGGGTTGCCGCACCGGCTGCGCGCGGCGGTGACGCTGGAGGTGCGCGGCGAGGTGTACATGACCGACGCCGACTTCGCCGAGGCCAACGCCATGCGTACCGGCCACGGCGAGCCGGCGTTCGCGCACCCGCGCAGCGCGGCGGCCGGCACGCTGCGCGCCCAGGACCGCGCGTACGACGCGCCGCTGTCGTTCCTGGCGTACGCGGTGCACGGGCTGGACGGCGACGCAAACGTCAGAAACGACAGCGGCGAGCCGATGCGGCATTCGGCCGCGATGGCCGTCCTTACGGACCTGGGGATGGCCACGACCGCCGGAATGCCGGTGTGCGCCACCATCGACGAGGTCTTCGCGGCCGTCGAGGCGCTCACCGCCCGGCGCGGCACCCTGGGGTACGGCGTCGATGGCGCGGTCATCAAGGCCGACCAGCCACAGGACCGGGACCTCGCCGGATCGTCCAGTCGCGCGCCGCGGTGGGGCATCGCGTACAAGTTCCCGGCCGACACCCGCACCACCAAGCTACTGAACATCGAGGTACAGGTCGGCCGGACCGGCATCATCACGCCGGTGGCCGTGCTGGAGCCGGTACAGATCAGCGGGGTCATCGTCACCTCGGCCACGCTGCACAACTTCGACGACCTCACCCGGCGCAACGTGCGGGTCGGCGACACCGTGTTCGTCCGCCGGGCCGGCGACGTGATCCCCGAGGTCACCGGCGCCAAGCTGGACGAGCGGCCGGCCGACTCGGCGCCGTTCGAGCCGCCGGCCCGCTGTCCCCGCTGCGACGGCGCGATCGACCGGTCGCAGAAGCGGTGGCGGTGTACCCAGGGCCGGGCCTGCGGCGCCCACGAGTCGCTGGCGTACTACGCGGCGCGCGGCTCGATGGACATCGAAGGCCTCGGCGACAAGATCATCGACATGCTGGTCCGCGCCGGTCTGGTCACCGACCCGGCCGACCTGTACGACCTCGAGGTGCCGGCGCTCGTCGGGCTGGACCGGATGGGCGACGTCTCCGCCACCAAGCTCGTCGGCAACATCCAGGCGTCGAAGGCCCGGCCGCTGTCCCAGGTGCTGACCGGGCTCGGGGTACGGATGACCGGCCGGGCCATGTCCCGGCGGCTGGCCCGCCACTTCGGCACCATGCAGGCCCTGGTCGACGCCGGCGTCGACGACCTTCAGCAGGTCGAGGGCGTCGGCCCGGAACGCGCGGTCACGATCGCCGCCGAGCTGGCCGAGCTTGCGCCGCTCATCGCGAAGCTCGCCGGGCGCGGCGTCAACATGACCGAGCCCGACGCGCCCGCCGGTTCCACGGTCGACACCACGACACCGGCCGCCGCGCTCCCCCTCCGCAAGCCCGACGGCTCCCCGATGACCGTCGTCGTCACCGGCTCGGTGCCCGGCCTGACCCGCGACGAGGGCAACGAAGCCGTCGAAACGCTGGGCGGCAGGTCGGCCGGCTCGGTGTCGAAGCGCACCGACCTGGTCGTGGTCGGCGACGGCGCCGGTTCGAAGGCGGAGAAGGCGAAGCAGCTCGGGATCCGGATTCTCCCCGCCGACCGGTTCGCGGCGCTGCTCGACGCGTACCGTGCGGGCGACGCCGACGGGGTACGGGAGGTCCTCGCGGTCAGCCCGCAGGCGATTCGGAAGTGATGGCGGCCGCGACCGGGGTGCCCAGCTCGACCGTGCGCGACACCGTGCACAGCCGGTCGTGCGAGACCCGCACCGCACGGGGCAGCACCTGCCGGGCGGCGTCGCCGGCTGCGCCGGCGGGGAACCTGACGCTGAACTCGATCCGGAGGTTCTCCATCCGGTTTCCGGACTCGTCCTGGATCTTGTCACCGGTCACCCGGATCCGGAACTCGTCGGGCTCGGTGCGCCGGCTGGTCGCCAGGTCGACGTCGATCGCGGTACACCCGCCCAGCGCCACCAGGAGCAGCTCCACCGGTGTGAAGCTGTCGTCGTCCGCGCCAGCGTCGTCGGCGCCGTGGCCGACCCGGATCGAGCCGCCGCGCACGTTGCGCGCGATATACTGCCCGGCGCTGGTGCGCTCGATGTCGACCGACCGGAACGTGTCGCCACTCATGATTGCGAAACTACCCGGATGCACCGGAAAGAAGCCGGTCGACCAGATCGCCCGCCGTCCTGACGCCGCCCGCGGCGGTCACCGCCGCCCCCAGTTCACGGGCCCGGTCCCGCATCCGGGCGTCGCCCAGTACCCGCAGGACCGCGTCGCGGACCTTCCGCGGGCCGCGGGTCGATGATCCACCGGTACCCGACCGTGGCGAGCCGGCGTAGGGCGGCGTCGCGTAGCCGGCCGGCGCGGCCGGTTCCCGGGTCGAGCCCGGTTCCGGGCGGCGGCTGGTCGCGGCTCATCAGCGCCAGCGGGGTGACCGCCACCGAGACCCAGGGCAGACCGAGCGCCTCGCCGGCCAGCAGGCCGCCGTACGCGAGCTGGTCACCGACGATCAGGTCGAACGGTTCGCGCCGCGCCGCCGCGATGATGTCCCCGGCCTGCCCGGTGGCGGTGCCGAGCAGCACGTACTTCGAGTTGGCCAGCGCACCGCGCACCCCCTTGCCGTCGCCGACCTTGGGAAACGTCTCCGCCAGCCGGGTGTCGTCGAAGTCCTGCGCGCGGGTCCACGGCAGCCAGTCGGCCCCGGTCGCGACGAACCGGTCACGGTACTTCGCGCCGCAGTACCCGACCACGTGGTGCCCACGCCGGACCAGCTCGGCGGCGACCGCCACGAGCGGGCCGACATGCCCGGCGAACGGCATCGAGGTCACGAGGATTCGGGCCATGCTTCCCTACCTGGGTCCGGAGGCGGGCGGCGAGGGCGCGCGCCTCGGCCAGGTCGGTGTACAGCACGACCTGCACGACACCCGACCCTGAGCCGAAGCCGACGTTAGTCGCCGGCCCTGCCGGGTAGCGGCGGCGGAGTAGGCGACAGAGGAGTAGGCGACAGGGTAGCGACAACAGAGATGTCCGAGTGGGTCCCCAACCCGAAGCGCTGGCGGGTGATGGCGGTGACCCAGCTCGCCGGGTTCATGAGTCTGCTCGATGTCAGCATCGTCAACGTCGCCCTGCCCTCGATCGAGCGCGACATCGCCGCGTCGCCGGCCGCCCTGCAGTGGGTGGTGTCCGGGTACGCGCTGACCTTCGGCCTGGCTCTCGTGCCGGCCGGCCGGCTGGGTGACATGTACGGCCGGCGGCGGATGTTCCTCATCGCGCTGGCCGCGTTCGTGGTGACCAGCGCGCTCACCGGAGCGGCGCCGAGCGCCGGGCTGCTGATCGGGGCCCGGCTGCTGCAGGGGATCGCGGGCGGCATGCTCGCGCCGCAGAACACCGGCCTGATCCAGGAGCTGTTCCGGGGCGCGGAGCGGGGCCGGGCGTTCGGCATCCTGGGCGCCACGATCGGGGTGGCCACCGCCGCCGGCCCGATCGCCGGTGGCCTGATCCTCGCCGCGTTCCCCGGCCCGGACGGCTGGCGCTGGGTGTTCTACGTGAACGTGCCGATCGGCATCGTCACGCTGGCGCTGACCGCCCGGCTGGTACCCACCGTGCCGGCTGGCGGCCGGCAGCAGCATGTGGACCTGGTCGGGACGCTGCTGCTCGGCGGCGGGGTGGCCAGCCTGCTGCTGCCCGTCGTCGATGCCGACGGCGGTGGCCTGCGCCGGCTGTGGTGGCTGTTCGGGGTGGCGGTCCTGCTGCTGGTTCGCCTTGTTCTTCCAGGACGGGATGGGCTTCTCGCCGCTGCGCTCGGGACTGACCGTGACCCCGTTCGCGCTCGGCGTGGCGGTCTCCGCGGTGCTCGCGGGCATTCTGATACCCCGGTTCGGGCGCTGGCTGACCGTGGCCGGGTTGATCGGGACGGTACTCGGGCTGGCCGCGACCGCGCTGCTGCTGCGGTACGCGGGCCGGGAGACGATCGGCTGGACGGTCGCCGGTCCGCTGCTGGTCGGCGGTCTCGGCGGCGGCATGGTCACCTCGCCCAACATCACGCTGACCCTGGAGTCGGTACCCGTGGCGATGGCCGGCGCGGCGGGTGGCACGCTCCAGACCGCCCAGCGCGTCGGCTCGGCGATCGGCACCGGGGCCCTGGCCGCCGTCTTCTACGCCGTCCTCGCCCGGACCGGGCGCGACTACCGGGCCGCCGTCGCCGCCGCGTTGCTGTGTACCTGCGGTTTCATGCTGCTCGCGCTCGTGGCCGCCGGCGTGGAGATGGCCCGGCGCCGGGCCCGCGCCGCCCAGCGGGTACCGCCGGCGCCCCGGCCGGAACATCTCCCCTGTCATGTCTAGGTAACGGGCTGGTCAGCCCCTACCGATGAACGGCATCCCGGTCGCCATCACGGTCATGCTGGCGACGTTGGCATCCAGTGGCAGCCCGGCCATGTACACCACCGCGCGGGCGACGTCCTCGACCGCCATCCGCGGCTCGGGACGGATGCTGCCGTCCGCCTGCGGTACCCCCTGGGCCATGCGCTCGGTCATCTCGGTCGCCGCGTTGCCGACGTCGAGCTGCCCGCAGGCGATGTTGTACGCACGTCCGTCCAGCGCGGTCGACTTGGTGAGCCCGGTGACGGCGTGCTTGGTGGCGGTGTAGGCGATCGATCGTGGCCGCGGTGTGTACGCCGAGATCGAGCCGTTGTTGATGATGCGGCCGCCGCGCGGATCCTGTTGTTTCATAATCCGGAACGCCTCCCGGGTGCACAGGAACGCGCCGGTCAGGTTCACCGCGACGACCGCCTGCCACTCGGCGAGCGGGATCTCGTCAAGCTCGCGCGCCGGAGCCCCCGTGCCGGCGTTGTTGAACAGCAGGTCGACCCGGCCGAACCGGGCGACCGCCCGGTCGAACAGCGCGCGTACCGACGCTTCGTCGGTCACGTCGGTGACGACCGGCTCCATCCGGTCGGCCGGGCCAGCGTCTCGGCCAGCGTCTCGGCCAGCGTCTCGGCCAGCGTCTCGGCCAGCGTCTCGACCAGTGTCTCGGCTCGCTACCCGGGCCAGTGCCTCCGCCCGCCGGCCGGCCAGGACGACACGCCACCCCGCGTCGGCCAGGGCGACCGCCGCGGCCGCGCCGATTCCGCTGCCCGCCCCGGTCACCACCGCGACACCGGTAAACCGACCGTTCACGCCGCTTTCCTCAGGCCGAGCCCCACACCATGCGCGCGCCGGAGTCACCGGTGCGGTACACGTAGTAGACGCTCGCCACGGCGAGCCCGATCACGACCACCGCGAACACGATCTGGATCGCGGCTCCGCCGCCGGAGCCGCCGGAGCCGCCAGAACTGCTGGAACCGCCGGCACCGGACGTCGACCGCGAGCGACGCGGGACAGCCCAGATCAGTACCAGCGAGACTACGGCGAGCGCGATCGTCACCCACATTGTGACCGTGCCGTAATGTTGGTGAGCGTTGACCTTGGGCGTGAACTCCGGAGTGAGCAATTGTTTACGGAGGAGTCGCTGCCGGAACGCCACCCCGGAAAACCGGGCCAGTATCGTCGAGCCCGCGCCGGCCAGGGCGAGCAGCCCGACCGCCCACCAGAGCAGCCGCCGCACACCGGGCAGCACGGCGTAGGCCACCGAACCGATCGCGAGCAGCGGGACGAACACCACCGCCGCGTGGACCAGCAACGGGTGAAGCGGTAAGCCGCCGATCTCCTCGAACACCATGCCTCCTCGTGGGATGCCGTGATCTTGATGGCCCCGTGATCTCCAGTACGCCCTAGGGGGACGCCCGCTGACTATGGTTGATTGCCCAGGAACAATTCTGGCTTATCACCCGGATCGCCTTATCAGCGACTCACCGGACCCCGTTGTTGACCAACTCGTGGTGACCATCTTGCCCGTACCGTCAAGAGGTTGATCTGGATCTCTGGAATCCCGAACGGCCGGGACGACGGGCTCTGCCGCCCGGGACGCGGGGCGGGCGACGGTGTCGGCACCAACATGACACCCCGTCCCCCAGGAGACGATCATGGACGTCCGTACCCTTTCCCGCGTCGCCGGCGCCGCCTCGCTGATCGGCGGCCCGCTGGTCCTCGCCATCCCGATCATGGCCGGCGACAACAGCGACGCCCCGGCCGCGAGCCAGTTGCACGACTACGCCAGCCACTCCGGTGCCGCGCTGGTGTCGAACCTGTTCCTCCTGCCGCTGATGCTGCTGATCCCGGCGTTGGTGTACGCCGCCCGGCTGGCCCGGCCGGGCGCGCCGAAGCTGGCCTTCTTCGGTGGCGGGCTGGCGGCGCTCGGCTGGCTGGCCGGCCTGATGAGCATCGGCGCCGGGCAGATCGCGCTGTACCAGGGCTCGAAGCTCGCCGACCAGGCCGGCGCGGCGGCGCTGATCGACCGGATGAACGGCGACCCGGCATACGGGGCGCTGGTCGGGATCTTCGTCGTCGGGCACGTGATCGGCATGATCATTCTGGCCGTCGCACTCTGGCGCTCACGCGCCGTCGCGCGATGGGCCGCCGGCCTGTTCATCGCGTACCCGATCCTGCACTTCGCCGCCCATCAGACCAGCTCGGCCGTCGACGTGGTGGCCGGGGTCAGCTCAGGGTGAGTGCTGTGTCGTCGACCACGAATGAGGTCTGCAACGACGAGTCCTCGGTACCGGTGAACTTCACCGCCACCGTCTGACCCGCAGCAGCCGACACGTCAACACCCTTCTGCACATACCCGGCCGCCGCATTCAGGTTGGAGAACGTCGCCACCGTCTGCGAACCCACCTGCACCGTCAACTTGTCGTACTGCGTCCGCGTCGTCGTCTCCCGGGTATCGATGTGCAACCAGAACGACAACGTCGCATGACACCCCGCCGGCACCGCGACCGACTGCGACACCGTGTCCGTGCGCGTCGTCCCATGACCACCCAACAACGCATCCCACGAACCGCCATGCGTCGCACTCCGCTGCGCAATCACACCCGCCGACGCCGACCACACAGTGGCACCCGACTCAAACCCCGCATTACCCAACTTCTGACCCGAACAGCTCCCGCCGGCCGGGCTGACGGTCCAGCCGAACGTGGTGGATCCGGCCGCGCCGGTGGAGTCCTTCGCGGTCACGGTGACGGTGGAGTTCTGTGCCGTGGTCGGCGTACCGGAGATCAGACCGGTACCCGGGTTGATGGTCAGGCCGGCCGGCAACCCGGTGGCGGTGTACGTGAGGGTCTGGCCGCTGCCCGACGACCGGGCCTGGATCTGAAGGCTGACCGGCGCGCCGACGGTGGCGGTCTGGCTGCCCGGGCTGGTCACGGTCACGGTGTTGCCGCTGCCGCCCGGCCGGGGCAGCAGGCAACCGCTGACCGACAGGTCGATGGTGTTGGCCGAGTCGAGGCACGTGGTGAACCAGTACGTCTCCTGGCCGTAGCTCTGTCCTTTGTGGGCGGTGGTGTTGCCGTTCTCGTCGACCTCGCACGGGTTGTTGAGCGTACACATCTGGCCGTCGTCGTTGCCGGTGTTGTTGATGCCGATCACCTTACCGGTGGCCGTCTCCACGATCGGCGACCCGGACGTGCCGTGGATGGTGGTGCAGCCGGTGTTGTACCGGATCGAGTCGTGGAACGTCCACCGGTCCTCGCGCAGCGTGCCGACGAACCCGTTGACCTGGCAGGTCCAGATCTCCTTCCAGTAACTGGACGGGATCGTCATCGCCGCCCCGTCGGCCGGATGGGTGTCCGAGATCGTCAGGGCGGTGCTGCCGTACCTGGTCTTGAGCGCGCCGAACGTGTCGGTCAACCGGTACAGGGTCACGTCGGTGTTGGTCATCGTGGCGTACAGCATCCGGTCGGCGCGGACCGTGGCGAGCGTGTTGCCGGCCGAGTCGAGGAGCCGGCCGGAGCGGGTACTCGACCGGTCCTGCACCACCTGCCCGGGGCCCGGCATGCCGCCCTCGTAGCAGTGGCCGTTGGTGAGCATGAGCGCCCGGTCGGTGTCGACCGAGGTCGGGTACCGGACCAGGGCGCCCGAACAGTTGCTCAGCGCGATGGTCGACGCCAGGCCGCCGGCCTGCGCCCGGACCTGTGCCTGTGCCTGTGCCTGTGCCTGTGCCTGTGCCGGCATGAGGCCGACGACGACGGTGCCGAGAAGGGTTGCGGCGCCGAGTCGGAGCGCCAGTCGGGGACGCATGGAAGCTCCTTGAAGAGTCGCGGATACGGCCGGTCGCCGCGGTCGGGGGTCCGCGGCGACCGGTCAATCACTGGAAAAGTCAGCTGAGTGTGAGTGCCGTGTCGTCGACCACGAACGAGGTCTGCAACGACGAGTCCTCCGTGCCGGTGAACTTCACCGCCACCGTCTGACCCGCCGAACCTGACACGTCGAAGCTCTTCTGCGTGTACCCGGCCGCCGCGTTCAGGTTGGAGAACGTCGCCACCGCCTGCGACCCCACCGCGACAGTCAACTTGTCGTACTGCGTCCGGGTCGTCGTCTCCCGCGTGTCGATGTGCAACCAGAACGACAACGTCGCGTGACATCCCGCCGGAATCGCCACCGACTGCGACACCGTGTCGGTCCGCGTCGTCCCGTGACCGCCCAGCAACGCATCCCACGAACCGCCATGCGTCGCACTCCGCTGCGCGATCACACCCGCCGACGCAGTCCAGACGGTGGCACCGGACTCGAACCCGGCGTTGCCGAGCTTCTGGCCGGAGCAGTTGCCGGGCGGCGGTGAGTTGGTGGGGCTGGCGGTCGGCGACGGGCCACTGCCGGTGCAGGTCGGGTCGCCGGACTGCGCCGGTATGCTCACCGCGTCCCACGCGGCCTTGACCGTGTCGAACTCGGCGCAGCTGTTCGGGAACACGTTCTTCGCCGCCTGGAGGGTCCAGGTCCGGTACTTCAGATACGAACTGCTCGAGGTCTTCATCAGCATCGCGTTATACATGATCTTCGCGGCCTTCTGGATGCCCAGCCCACTGACCGAGCTGCTGTTGCAGGTGGGGCTGGCCGGCTGGCCGTCGGTCGGCGCGTTGCCCTCGGCGACCAGGTAGAACCAGTGGTTGCCGGGGCCGGCCGCCGCGTGCACCTCGGTGCCGGGAATGCTGCTGCTGTAGCAGTTGGCGTGCCCACCCAGCGACGGGTTGTACATGTACCGGATAGGTCCGCTACCGACCAGGTTGATGGTCTCGCCCACGGTGAAGTCCGGCTTGTCGAACGGCGCCGACTCGTTGGCGAACCACTCGGTCATCGCGCCGAAGGTGTCCGCGACGAACTCCTGGGTACCGCTGCGCGAGATGCCGCCCGGCGTGTGGTCGTCAACCCCGTGGCCCATCTCGTGGCCGACCACGTCCAGGGAGCTGATCCACTGGTTCTTGGTGTTCTTGCCGACCGCGACCTGGGTACCGTCGTAGAACGCGTTCTGCTGGTTGAGCCCCACCCGGATCGGCCAGGCGCCGCCGCTGCCGTCCATGGCGTTGCGGCCGAGCCACGTGCTGAGCATCTCGACCTCGGTCTGCGCGACGAACAGCGCGTCGACGCAGCCGGTCTCCTTGCTGGTGGCGTCGCCGTTGCCCCACTTGTCGTCCGGGCCGGTGAAGGTCTGCCGGGTGCTGTTGTCCTGGCAGCTCAGGTTTCGGACGGTCGGGTCGGTCATGGAGAAGCTGCTGCCCGAGCCGGACGTGTTGATGTGCACCGGGTTCGGGCCGTTCCACGCCGCCGTGCCGTCGCCGTACATGACGTGTTCCTGGGTGTTCAGCACCGCGCCGCTGATGGCGTCGACGTCGACGCTCAACCGGCTCGGCCCCTCGGCGTTCGTGCCGAGCACCGTGCTCTCCCAGGCCAGTCGCGGCGTCCCGGTGAGCGCGTACACGACGAGCTGGGTGCCCTCGACCCCGGTGAACGTGCGCAGCTGGGCGCGCGCGACCGCTTGCGCGTCGGCCTGGCTCAGCTTCGGCGTGGTGGCCAGATTCCCGATCGCCTGCTGCTGGGCGACCGACGCGTACCTGGTCTGCCCGCTGGTGTCGGTGACCATCACGAAGTCACCGCCGACGACCCGGAGACCTTTGTACGTGCGGTCGTACGGCACGTACTGGGTGCTGCCGGACGAGATCACGTCGTGCTGGATGAACTGGTCGTCCGCGCTCGCGTGCAGGTAGCTCGGACGGTTGGCGACAACGGCGGCCACCGATTTGGCGGCGAGCTGGCGGGCTGCCTCGGGGGCGTTGGGCTGCCCTGAGGGCGTTGACGGCGCGGCCTGGACGGCTGCGGCCGTGCCGGCGGTTGCCAGACCGGCCGCGAGCGCGGCAGCCACCACCACGACGCGTGGCGAGAGCTTCAAGGGGTACTCCTCTTCCCGGGCGCTGGTGGCGCCCGTACGCGCGATGCGGTGCACCGGGGGTAGGGGGCGTATCAGGGAAGGTGCTGGGCTGGTCCATCCAGCGTCATCGACATCCAACATCATCGACATCCAGCGTCATCGACGCGCATGGATTCAGAAGACGATCACATAGACAGGTCGCTATGAACAAGGGCGAGGGGACATTCAGCGACCCTCGCCGGCACCCTGCGTCCGCCGGGCGAAACCCGTCCATCCGACGCACGGCTTCCCTTGGTGATCAATCACGCGTAAAGAAAAAGTCCGACATGTAACGTGTGAGGTAGTGCGCGCTGGGCAGCTGGCGCGTCCGATTGACGCGTACGGCGCGCGGCCGTAGCGTGCTGCCTACGTGACGGCGCGAGGAAGCTGGTGGAACTCCAGCACGGTCGCGCCACTGTGAACCAGCCGTGACACCGAAACTGACACTCGACACGGCCGGTCAGTCAGATACTTCGCCGTCGCTGTGGCCAACCGCGAATGGGACGCAGGATCCCTGAAGGAGGCACCATCGTGAGCAGCATTTCATCGCCGACGACGACCGCCACTCCCGTCGTCGTTCCGGCCACGCGGGCCGTTCTGTGGCTGGGCGCCGCCGCGCTTCTGGCCCTGCTCGTCTACTACTTCGTCGGTATCGACCAGGGCGCGGTCTCGGTGTTCGGCAGTGACATGCACGTGCACGAGTTCACCCATGACGCGCGGCACTTCCTCGGCTTCCCCTGCCACTGAGCCGAGACCATCATGGAGAAAAGGCTCATCCTGCGCGGCATCCTCGCCGGCGCGGTCGGTGGCGTGCTCGCGTTCGTGTTCGCGCGCATCTTCGCCGAACCGCTGATCGAGAAGGCGATCAACTACGAATCCGGTCGGGACGCCGCTCAGACGGCGCTCGACAAGGCGGCCGGCCTGCCGACCGAGCCGGCCGACGCGGACATCTTCAGCCGCACGATCCAGGCCAACGTCGGCATCGGCGTCGGCATGATCCTGTTCGGCGCGGCGATGGGCGCGCTGTTCGCCGTCGCGTACGCCATCTACCTCGGCCGGGTGGGTAACCTCCGGCCACGGACGCTGGCGCTGCTCGTCGCGGGCGGCGGGTTCCTCGGCTTCTTCCTGGTGCCCTTCGTCAAGTACCCGGCCAACCCGCCGTCGATCGGGCACGGTGAGACGATCCGCGAGCGCAGCGGCGTGTACCTGGTGATGGTTTTCGCGTCGATCGCGTTCCTGGTCCTGGCGGCGTGGCTGGGACAGAAATTCAAGCCCCGGTTCGGCAACTGGAACGCCAGCCTGCTCGCCGGTGCCGCGTTCGTAGTGGCGATCGGCATCCTGATGGCGGTCCTGCCGGCGGTCCGCGAGACGCCGCAGCCGCTCACCGATGCAGGCGGGACCATCGTGTACCCGGGTTTCCCGGCCGACACGCTGTTCGGCTTCCGGTTCTACTCGGTGGCCGCCCAACTGATCCTGTGGGCCACGATCGGCCTGGTCTTCGCTCCCCTGGCGGAGCGGCTGCTGCGCCCAGCGGCGGCGGCCGACCGACCAGATCGGGCCGCCGTCACCGTCTAGTCCAGACCACCTAGTCCAGACCACCTAGTCCAGACCACCTAGTCCAGACCGCACAGAGGAACCCGGCCGCCTCAAGGGGCGCCGGGTTTCTCTTGTGCGTGGGGCTGGATCACCCATGATCACGGGCGGTCGCCAGTCGCCCCCCGCTTGCGCCCGATTGGCCGTGCAAGTAAGGTCGACCTCACTTAGGTTAGGCTAACCAAGGAGCAGCGTGCCGTGATCCCCACCTTCGTCATCGGGCTACGTGAGGGACTCGAGGCATCGCTGATCGTCGGGATCATCGCCGCGTTCCTGGGCCGCAGCGGCCGGCGCGACGCGCTCGTCCAGGTGTGGATCGGCGTCGCCATCGCGACCGTGATCTGCCTGGCCATCGGCGTGGGCCTGGTGGTGCTGTCGCGGGAGTTGCCGCAGCAGGTCCAGGAAGGGCTGGAGACCGTCATCGGCGCCCTCGCGATCGCGATGGTCACCTTCATGATTCTCTGGATGAGCCGGCACGCCCGCGGCATGAAGAAGGAACTCGAAGGGGCCGCCTCTGCGGCGCTCGCCCAGGGATCCGCGCGGGCACTCGTCGTCATGGCGTTCCTCGCGGTGCTGCGGGAGGGCTTCGAGACCGCGGTGTTCCTGGTTTCGGTACTGCAGAACAGTTCGAGCGTGGCGGCCGGGTCGGCCGGCGCGATCCTCGGCATCCTGGTGGCGATCGGGATCGGGTACGGCATCTACCGCGGCGGGGTGCGCCTGAACCTGAGCCGGTTCTTCACCGCCACCGGCCTGGTCCTCGTCCTGGTCGCCGCCGGCCTGGTGATGACCACCGCACACACCGCGCACGAGGCCGGCTGGCTGAACTTCGGGCAGGCCGAGGCGATCGACCTCAGCTGGCTGGTGAGCCCGGGGACCGTGCTGGAGTCACTGCTCACCGGCGTACTCGGGCTACGCGCGCACCCGACCGTCATCGAGGTCACCGTCTGGCTCGCGTACGCGATCCCGATGCTCATCTACGTCGGCTGGCCGCGCGGGCGGCGCCCGCGTCCCGTGCCGGCCAAGGCGCCCCAGGCCGCCGGGCAGCCGGTAGCCGGCGCCTGAGCCCGTTTCGCTTCCAACTCCCCGGATAACCCACGAACAACAGGAGCACTGTCCCCATGCGACGCACCCTGCCCGCCGCGTTCGGCGCCGCGACCTGCTGCCTTGCCGTGGCCGCGTCTCTCAGTGCGTGTGCCAAGTCCGACCCCCAGTCCGGCGGCGCCGCCGGCAACGGTGCGACCACGGTCACCGTCGAGATCACCGACGCCGGCTGCAAGCCGACGCCGGACAGCGTTACGGCGGGCTCGGTCACGTTCAAGGTGACCAACAAGAACTCCGGCAAGGTGACCGAGGCGGAGCTCAAGCGGGGCGACATCATCATCGGTGAGAAGGAGAACCTCACGCCCGGGCTGTCGGGCAGCTTCTCCCTCAAGCTCAAGGCCGGCAAGTACGCCATGGTCTGCCCGAACGCGAGCCCGGACAGCTGGGACTTCACGGTCACCGGGGACAGCGGCGGGGGTTCGCTCCCCTCGGGCACGACGGCCGCACTCGACCAGGCGACCGCCGGGTATCAGCAGTACGTCATCGGCGAGGTGGCCAAGCTGATCCCGGCGACCAAGAAGTTCACCGACGCGGCACGGGCCGGCGACATCGCGCGGGCCCAGCAGGCGTATGCGCCGGCGCGGTACTTCTACGAGGAGATCGAGCCGGTCGCGGAGAGCTTCGGCGACCTCGACCCGGAGATCGACGCGCGCGCCGACGACGTACAGGACGACCCGAGCAAATGGAGCGGCTTCCACCGCATCGAGAAGGCGCTGTGGGAGGACAAGTCACTGGCCGGCATGGCGCCGGTCGCGGACAAGCTCGACGCCGACGTCGTGAAGCTCCAGGGCCTCGTCGCCACCACCACGTACCAGCCGGCACAGCTGGCCAACGGCGCCACCGAGCTGCTCAACGAGGTGGCCACCAGCAAGGTCACCGGCGAGGAGGACCGGTACAGCCACACCGACCTGTCCGACTTCGAGGCCAACGTGGTCGGTGCCCGGAAGGCGTTCGACCTCCTCAAGCCCGCGCTCGCGCAGATCGATGCCGGCCTCGCCGGTTCGATCGACCCCCGGTTCGACGACGTGCTCGCCGCGATCAAGCCTTACCAGGTCGGGGATGGGACTTATATCGACTATTCGACAGTGGACGAGGACAAGCGGAAAGTCCTGATCCAGAAGGTGAACGCGCTGGCCGAGCCGCTGTCCCAGGTGGCCGCCAAGGTGGCTGGCTGATCCTCGGTTGCCGTCGGATCTTGGTAATTCTGACACCGTATGCGATGTCAGAATTACCAAGATCTGACGTTGCGGGGGAGCGTACGTGCACCTGGATGAGCCTGAATCTCTGGCCGCACTCCTGGGCGGGCGGCGGGGCGCGATCGACGCCACGGTCCCGTCTGTCGCGTTCGTGGCCGGCTGGTTGCTGGCTGGCCACTCGCTCGGGGTCGGCGCCGTCACCGCCGTGGGCACCGGTGCGGCGCTCGGCGGCTGGCGACTGCGCCAGGGCGCCCGCCCCCGGGCCATCCTCGTCGGTCTGCTCGGCGTGTGTGTCGCCGCGCTGATCGTCCTGCACACCGGCCGGGCCGCGGACTTCTTCCTGGTCCAGCTCGTTACCAACGCCGCCAGCGCGCTGGTCTGGGCGGTCAGCATCGTCGTGCGCTGGCCGTTGCTGGGAGTGGTGGTCGGCGCGGTACTCGGGCAGCGCACCGCCTGGCGGCGCGATCCCGACCTGCTGCGCGCCTACTCCCGAGCGAGCTGGGTCTGGGTCGGCCAGTACTGCGTGCGTGTGGCGGTGTTCCTGCCGCTCTGGTACGCCGGGCAGACGGTCGCGCTGGCCGTCGCGCGGGTGGCGCTGACCTGGCCGTTGATAGCGGCGTGCCTGGCGGTCAGCTGGTGGGTGCTGCGCCGCTCGCTCCCCGACGACCATCCCGGGCTGCGGTTCGCGTCCCGCAGGTAGCCCTCAAGATCGGCACAACAAGATCGGCACAACTTCCCGGAAATAGTGGCCATCGCACGGGGCTGAGGCCACTATTTCCGGGAAGTTGTGCCGATCTTCGGGTGCTCACAAGCTTCCGGTCTCGAAGCCGCTGACGAGCACCACCGCGCCGAGCTCGCCACCGCCCGGGCCGAAGCGGCGGAGGCCCAGGCCATGGTGCGGGAAAGCCAGGCCCGCCTGGAGGACTGCCGGCACCTGAGCGCGGACCTCCGCAACCAACTCGAAGCCGCACAGACCGCCCAGGCGCGTGCGGAAGAGGAGCGCACAGCGGTCATCGCGGTGCTGGGATGGCGGGCGAAGCGCCGGCTGGCGCGGTTGCCGTAACCGGACGCCGCTGAATTCCGTCGACCGGTTGCTCCAGCCGCCGGTAGGGTCGCGGCCGTGTCCACCCAACCTCTGGTACCGCTGCGGCAGCGGCTGCGGGCCGCGTTGCCGGTCGCGTTGAAGGCCCGCGACCGGGTCGCCGTCGCGGCATTGCGCTCGACGCTGGCGGCGATCGAGAACGCCGAAGCCGTCGACCGGCCGGAGTCGGCCGACCGGGGGCTGGCCATCGAGCGGTCGCCGGTCGGCGTCGGCGCGGCGGAGGTGGAGCGGCGGGCGCTCACCGCCGCGCAGGTGGAAGACATCGTACGGACCGAGGTGGCCGAGCGGGAGGCCGCCGCGCGCGACTACGAGAAGGCGGGCCGGCTCGACCGGGCCCAGCAGTTGCGCGACGAGGCCGAGGTCCTGGTGGCACATCTGCCCTGAGGTCACGGGATCGTTCAGCTGGGTGGCGGAAACCGCTCTCGGAACGTGAACGCCTCCGGCGACGGCGCCTGCCGGGACAGCAGGTCGAGGCGGCGCCGGGCCTCTTCGAGGGTGGGGACGGTGCCGGCCGGTACCCACCACAGCACCGTGTACTCGCTGAGGCCGGCGTGGTCGAACCAGTCCCGCCGGTGCCGCAGCACGTCGAGGTGGGCGGTCCGGTACGCGAACTCGTACAGCGCCTCGATCGACTCCCAGACCGACATGTTCACCATCAGATCCGGCCCGTACGGGCGGAGCGCCGTCGCGTTGGCGCCCTCGGCGTCGACCAGTCGCCACACGAACCCGGGTGCGGCGTCGGCCAGGGCGTTGATCTCATCCAGCCGTTCGACGAACCCGGCCATCTCCGGGCTGTCGAGCGGCGCCCGGTTACGGGCAACGTTGAGCTGGGCAACGTGGTAGGCGGAGTAAGCGGAGTGGTAGGCCGAGTGGTAGGCGGAGTGATGGGCCGTCATGTTGCCGAGCACATCACCTGTCCGCTTCTATGTCAACGGAGACTGTTTTTAGAATTCAGGTCGATGACCACGCAGCAGCCCTCCCCCGCCGGGGCCAGCCGGGGCACGTCTGGTGGCCGGTCCCGCCCCTCCCCCAGCCCTTCGACCAGTCCCTCCAGCAGGGCCAGGTTCATGCCGCAGACCAACGGCGGGAAATCCCGGGCCAGCGCATGGAACGGGCAGTTGCGCAGCACGATCGAGTCGTCCCGCCGCTCCGGCTCGTACCCCTGCTCGGTGAGCACCTCGATCAGCCCGGCCAGGTCCACGTTCTGGCCCGCGGCACCCGCGGCCTGGCTCGCAGCCTGACCCGCGCCACCCGCGGCCTGGTCTGCGGCCTGGTCTGCGGCCTGGTCTGCGGCCTGGTCTGCGGCCTGGTCTGCGGCCTGGCCCGCGGCAGCCCGGCCCTGCCGGCGTGCCGCCGCGAACAGCAGGTCGTCGGCGCCCGACCGCTCCACCGCTTCGGCCAGCAGCTCCGCCGCCGCCTGGTACCGGCGCGGGGGCAGGGTCACCTCGTGCTCGGCCACGGACCGGCGGTACAGCTTCGCCGGCCGTCCCGCCCCGGGCCCGGTACGCCCGGACCGCCGCGCGTACGACACGTCGAGCAGGCCCGCCTCGGCCAGCCGGTCCAGGTGGAAGGCGGCGAGGGTGCGGCCGATGCCGAGCGCCTCGGCCACCTCGTTGCGACCCACCGGCTCGCCCCGGCCGACCGTGTACTCGTAGACCGCCCGGCGCACCGGCTCGTGCAGTACCCCGATCGCTTCCACCGACATGGTCGAACGCTAGCTCGTGAGGGGTATGGGTGGCGGTGGCGCCCGGGAGACCGGGCGCCCGATCAGACCGCCAGCTCGCGCCACTCTGGCCGGCCACCTAGCCAGGCCATGGCGAGAATCTCCGCGGATGCACGGCCGGGGCACTGCTGGACCTTCGAACGTCCCGCTGACCCACCAGCCTGCGCCTCAACTTCCCAAAACTGGCCATCGCTGCGTATATACACATCGCGGCGGCCACGTAGCGTACGGTTACCGTTCCACCAGTGACGCTCGATCCTCACCTGCTTACCGTATAGCAGCCCCTGCCTGGGGAAAACCCTCGATGTCCGGTACGCGGTCACCGGCCGTGATCGTCACTGACGGTGAAAGCATGTTCAGCGGGTGGTCAGCGCATCCATCCTAGCCCCGCCGACCAGACCTATCGCTGGTACTCCGGGCTCGCAACTTGGGCGAAGTTGCGGTCTCGGCGGGCGAGATGGCCGCAACTTTGCCCAAGTTGTGAGGATCTTGAGCCGACACAGGTAGCCTCAATCGGGTATTTAGGAGATACCGGGCTCCTCCCCGGCCGTGGAGGTCTTCGCCGTGGGCTACGCGAGCATGGGGCGGTACTCCCGAACCGTCGTGCGCACGCTCGCCCGCTTCGTTCCCAGGGCCGTGCGCCGCCAAAACGCCAGGGCCGACAACAAGGTCGAGGCCGACAACAAGGCCGAGGTCGACGCCAAGGTCGAGGTCGACGCCAAGGCCGAGGTCGAGGTCGAGGTCGAGGTCGAGCAGATCCTCCGCGCCGAGCGGGAGCACATCAACGCGATCATCGCTACCGCCAGCGACCCGTTCGTCAGCATGGACACCGAGGGTCGGATCGTCGAATGGAACCATCGCGCGGAGGCGCTGTTCGGCTGGTCCCGCGACGAGGCGATCGGCAAGGTACTGGCCGACACGATCATCCCGCCGCAGTACCGGCAGGCGCACACCGACGGGCTGAACCGGATCCTCGCCGGCGGCGAGCCGCGGGTACTCGATCAGCGGGTCGAGGTCACCGCGCTCTGCCGGGACGGCCGCGAGGTGCCGGTCGAGCTGGCGCCGTGGCGGGTCTCGTACGGTGGCGTCGACTACTTCCACGCGTTCATCCACGACATCACCGAACGCCTGGAGTTGCAGGCCCAGCGGGAGCGGCAGCGCGCGCAGGCGGAGAAGGCCGAGTACGAGCAGCGCCTGCAACATTCGCAGCGCCTGGAAAGCCTCGGGCAACTGGCCGGTGGGGTCGCGCACGACTTCAACAACCTGCTCGCGGTCATCGCCAACTATGCCGACTTCGTGGCCACCGAGATCGCCTCCGAGATGGCCTCGGGCGGCGCGGAGGACACCTTCCGGTGGAAGGACACGGCCAGTGACGTCGAGCAGATCCAGCGCGCCGCCGAGCGGGCCGCCCGGCTGACCCGGCAACTGCTCACGTTCGGCCGCCGGGACATCCCGCAGCCCGAGGTGCTCGACCTCGGCGAGGTGGTGGCCGAGGTGGAGCAGATGCTGCGGCGTACCCTCGGCGAGCGGATCCGGCTGATCACCACGCAGGAGACCGGGCTGCTGCCGATCTTCGCCGATCGCGGCCAGATCGAGCAGATCCTGGTCAACCTCGCGGTGAACGCGCGGGACGCGATGCCCGACGGCGGCACCCTGACGATCGACGCCGGCAACATCACCATCGACGACAGCTACACCGCCGTCCATCCCGGCCTGGAACCTGGCGGATATGCCCGGCTGCGGATCAGCGACACCGGCACGGGCATGACCAAGGAGGTCGTCGAGCGCGCCTTCGAGCCGTTCTTCACCTCGAAACCCAAAGGCTCGGGTACCGGGCTGGGCCTGGCCACGGTCTACGGCATCGTCACCCAGTCCGGCGGTCAGGTGCGGCTGTACTCGGAGCCGGGGCTGGGCACCACCGTCTCGGTCCTGCTGCCGGCCACCGACCGGGTCGCGGTCGAGCCGGTGCCGAGCTCGCCGCCGGTGCGGACGTCGGGGCAGCAGACCGTCCTGCTCGTCGAGGACGACAGCGCGATCCGCGAGGTGGTACGCCGCATCCTGGAGCGCAACGGGTACCAGGTGCTGACCGCCACCGACACCGCGCACGCGGTCGAACTGGCCAGCCAGGGGCGTGACATCAGCCATGACATCGGCCATGACATCGGCCATGACATCGGCCATGACATCGGCCATGACATCGGCCATGACATCCATCTGCTCCTGACCGACGTGATCATGCCTGGGATGCTCGGGAAGGAGGTCGCCGCCGCCGTCCTCGCCGTCCAACCCGCCGTCCGGGTGCTGTACATGTCCGGGTACGCCCAGCCGATCCTGGCCAGCCAGGGCACCCTCGAACCCGGCGTCGTCCTGGTCGAGAAACCCTTCACCGAGCAGGACCTGCTCGATCGGATCAACCACGTGCTCACCGCCGACAGCCCGTGACCCATCCCAGGGTGGTGAAGATATGCCCGATGTTCCATCAGTACCCTTCGATCCCGACGCGGCGGTGGACGAACGCGCGGCGGAGGAGTTCCTCCGGCTGTTCCACCACGAGCAGCCGGCCACCGGCCCGGTCGAGCCCAGGCTGGCCGAGGCCCGCGCGGAGATAGCGGAAACCGGCACGTACACCCATACCGCGGCCGAGTTGCGGTACGGCGCCCGGGTCGCGTGGCGCAACGCCAGCCGGTGCATCGGCCGGCTGTACTGGTCGAGTCTGGAAGTCCGCGACTGCCGTACCGTCTCGACCGCCGCCGACATCGCCGGCGAACTCGCCACCCACCTGCGGCTGGCCACGAACGGCGGCCAGATCCGGTCACTGATCTCGGTCTTCCCGCCGGCCCGGCCCGGCGTGCCGTTCGCCCGCGTGTGGAACGAGCAGCTCATCCGGTACGCCGGCTACCGGCACCCGGACGGGCACGTGCTCGGCGACCCAAGGTACGTGGACTTCACCGCGGCGGTGACCCGGCTGGGCTGGATCGGCAAGGGCTTCGAGAAGGGCAACGCGTTCGACGTCCTGCCGCTCGTGGTGGACACCCCGGACGAGGGTCCGCAGCTGTTCGAGGTGCCCGACGACGCGGTGCTGGAGGTGCCGCTGACCCATCCCGAGTACCGCTGGTTCGTCGAGTTGGGCCTGCGCTGGCACGCGGTACCGGCGATCGCCAACATGCGGCTGGAGATCGGCGGCGTCAGCTATCCGCTCGCGCCGTTCAACGGCTGGTACATGGGTACCGAGATCGGCGCCCGCGACCTCGCCGACGCCGACCGGTACGACATGCTGCCGGCCATCGCCGCGCGGCTCGGCCTGCACACGTCGTCAGACCGGACGCTGTGGCGGGACCGCGCACTGGTGGAGCTCAACCGCGCGGTCCTGCACTCGTTCGAACGCCACCGGATACGCATCACCGACCATCACAGCGAATCCCGCCGGTTCCTGGTGCACCTGGACAAGGAACGGCGGGCCGGCCGGGAGGTACCGGCGGACTGGTCGTGGATCGTCCCGCCGATGTCGGGCGCGACCACGCCCGTCTTCCACCGCTACTACCACGACGCCGAGCTGCGGCCCAGCTTCGTGCTCGACCCGGAGGCGGCCGACCTCGCGCGGCACGGCCGCCCGGCGTAGCCGCTAGGCGTGCCACGCTCCGGTCGCCGTGTCGACGTACCAGCGGTCGTGCCAGGCCAGTGACACCGTGCTGCCCTTGACCGTCAGCGGCAGCCAGATGTACGGGGACGTGCCCAGGCTGGCCGGCTGCCACCGGTCGCCCATGAACACGAACGTGGTCGTCTGGCTGCCGGTCACCGGGAGCACGAACGTGGTCTGCGAGTTGAATGTCTTGGAACCCTTGGGGGCGAACAGTTTCGGCGTCGACCAGCCCTTCGCGAGCGTTGTCGACGTCGAGTACATGTTGTCGTTGGTCCGCCAGCCGGTGCGCTGCGAGGTGAGCAGGTAGTACCGGCCGTTCTGCTTGAACAGGGCCGGCGCCTCCCGTTCGGACAGCGTCGCGACGGTGCTGACCACGCTCAGGTAGTCGGCGGACAGCTTGTAGATCTTCAGGCCCTTGGTGCGGGTGTCGCTGAGCAGGTACCCGGTGCTGTCGTCGTCGACGAACAGGCCGATGTCGAGGCTGATGTTGCCCTGCGGTTTGAAGCTGCCCCGGTAGGTGTAGGCGCCGCAGACCGTCGGGCTGGTGGCGACCCCGACCTTGGTGATGGTGTGCGGCCCATCGTCGGCGTGCATGTACATCACGTACTGCCTGGTGGTCTTGTTGTAGATCACCTTCGGGCGCTCGATGATCCGGTTGGGGCCGAGGTCGCCGCTGTTCTGCTTGGTCAGGACGTTGGCCTCGAACGTCCAGTGCGCGAGATCGGTCGACGAGTAGCACGGCACGTTGAGGAAGAAGGACTTCCCGTCGCTCTCGCCGGTCTTGTCCTCGCCGAACCAGTAGTATGTCGATCCGACCTTTGTCATGCCGCCGCCGTGCGCCTGGATCGGATGGCCCTGGGTGTCCTGCCACGCCGTGCCCGGCGCGATCGCGGCGTCGGCCTTCGTTTGGGCGGCCGAGGCGTCGTGGCTGACGAGACCTACGGCGACCGCGACGGCTAGGGCGGTTCCGGCTGCCACCAACGGTGTCCGGATGCGACCAGGTCGGGTCATGGCCGTGCCTCCTCAGGCGCCCCGATTGAGTAGTTTCGATCAAACGTCGGACGTCCAGCCCTTGTCAACGCTCCGGCTCGCGGGACGGAATTCGTTGACACGGATACCTCCGGCCCGCTAAACATCGGATCAATCCCGTGCGCGTCGCCCGAGGAGGAACTCATGCGGAAGTACCGACCTCTGCTCGCCGCGACCGTCGCGGTTGGCGTGGCGGCCGCGGTCACCGTGACCGCCGTCAACGCACTCGCCACAGTTGCCACAGTTGCCACAGTTGCCACAGTTGCCACAGTTGCCACAGCGGCCACGCCCCACGACCGCGCGGTGGCGGTCGTGGCGAAGATGACGCTGGACGAGAAGATCAGCCAGTTGCACGGGATCAAGACCAGCACCGAGTACCGGACGGTGCCGGCCATCTCCCGGCTCGGCATCCCGAAGCTGCTGCTCACCAACGGTCCGGCCGGGGTGAGCACCGGCGGCGTGACGCAGCCGTCGGCGACCGCGTTGCCCGCGCCGATCGCTCTCGCGGCGTCCTGGGATCTGCGGCAGGCCACCGCGTACGGCGACCTGGAGGCGCAGGAGGTGCTGTCGGTCGGCCGCAACGTGCTGGAGGGGCCGACCGTCAACATCGCCCGGGTGCCGGTAAACGGCCGGACCTTCGAGGGGTACGGCGAGGACCCGTACCTGGCCGGACAGTTCGCGGTCGGGAACATCCAGGCGATCCAGGCCCGCAAGGTACTGGCCAACGTCAAGCACTACTTCGGCAACAACCAGGAGGCCAACCGGTTCGGCGTCAATGACGCGATCGACGAGCGGACGATGCGGGAGATCTACCTGCCCGCGTTCGAGGCCGCCGTCGAGGACGGCCACTCGGCGACCGTGATGTGCGCGTACCCGAAGATCAACGGCACATTCAACTGCGAGAACCCGTTGGTACTGAACGACATCCTGAAGAAGGAGTGGGGCTTCGACGGGTTCGTCTTCTCCGACTTCGGCGCGGTGCACAGCACTGTGCCGTCGGCGAACGCCGGGCTCGACCTGGAGACACCGACCGGCACGTACTTCAACGCGACCGCTCTCAAGGCGGCGCTGAACAACGGCACCGTCAAGATCGCCACGATCGACGAGAAGCTGGTCCGCCGGTACACGAAAATGATCGAATTTCGGCTTTTCGACAACCCGCCGAAGACGTCTCCGATCCCGGCCAAGGACCATGGCGCGGTCGCCCGCAAGCTCGCCGAGGAAGGCATGGTGCTGCTGAAGAACACCGGCAATCTGCTGCCGCTGTCGCCCACCTCGGTCACGTCGATCGCGCTGATCGGCAGGGACGCCGCGAAGACCGGCGGTGGCGGCTCGTCGCACGTGAAACCGCTGTACACGGTCAAGCCCAGCGACGGGCTGCGCAGCCGCGCCGGCTCCGGGGTCACGGTGACCACCAACGACGGCAGGGACACCACGGCCGCGGCGAACGCCGCCCGGAAGGCCAGCGTGGCGATCGTGATGGTGGCGGACAGCGAGGCCGAGGGTACCGACCGGGCGAACCTGTCGCTGTCCGGCAACCAGAACGCGCTGGTGTCGGCCGTGACGGCGGCGAACCCTCGGACGATCGTCGTCTCCAAGACCGGCGGGCCGATCCTGATGCCGTGGGTGGGCCAGGTGCCGGCGATCCTCCAGGCGTGGTATCCGGGCGAGGAGGACGGCAACGCGGTCGCCGACGTGCTGTTCGGCAAGTTCAACCCGTCGGCCAAGCTGCCGATCACGTTCCCTCGCAACGAGACCGACGTGCCCGCGAACACGGCCGCCCAGTACCCGGGCACCAGCGGGACGGCGCACTACTCGGAGGGCGTCTTCGTCGGGTACCGGCACTACGACGCGAAGAACATCGCGCCGCTGTTCCCGTTCGGGTACGGGCTGTCGTACACGTCGTTCGCGTACTCGAACCTGAAGATCAACGGAATGACCGTCGAGGCCGACGTCACCAACACAGGTACCCGCACTGGCGCTGACATCGCGGAACTGTACGTCGGCTCGCCGTCGTCCGCGGCCGTACCCGAGGCGCCGCAGGAACTCGAGGGCTTCCAGAAGGTACTGCTGACCGCCGGCCAGACCGGTCACGTCAGCTTCACGTTGAACCCGCGCTCGTTCAGCCACTGGGACACCGCGAGCCACAGTTGGAAGGTGACCGGCGGGACGTACCGGATCCTGGTCGGCAACAGCTCGCGCGGCCAGCAACTCGCCAGCGCGGTACAGCGGTGAGCTGATCGCCACAACTTCCCGGAAAAAGTGGCCTCACGCCCCGGCTGTGGCCACTACTTCCGGGAAGTTGTGCCGATCGTGCCGAACTTTCTAGCCGATGTTGCTACGAGCCGTGGCTCCGGCGAGATCCAGCTCCTCGGCCAGCGATGTCGCGATCTCGGTGAGCAGTGGCACGGCGGTGCTGACCAGCGTGTCGGTCATCCGCGGTGTCGGCCCGGAGATCGAGATCGCGGCGCGACTGGGCTCGCCGGGCAGCGTCACCGCGACGCAGCGCACGCCGACCTCCTGCTCCTCATCGTCGATCGCGTACCTCCGCAGCCTCGTGCGGTCCAGCTCCTTCTCCATCGCCTTGAGCGTGGTGATGGTGTGCGGGGTCTGCGCGGGCAGCCCGGACGTGCGCAGGATCTCGCCGGCCCGGTCGGCGGGCAGCGAGGCGAGCATCGCCTTGCCGACCGCGGTGCAGTGCACCCCGGCGCGCCGGCCGACCTCGGTGAACATCCGCATCGAGTGGCGACCGGGCACCTGCGCCGTGTACACCATCTGGTAGCCGTCGAGCATCGCCAGGTTGGCGCTCTCACCGACGGTGTCGACCACGCGTTGCAGGTACGGCGTCGCCCAGGTGCCGAGCAGCCGGCTCGCACCTTCACCGAGACGCACGAGGCGCGGGCCCAGCGCGTACTCCCGGGACGGCTCCTGGCGCACGTAGCCGAGGTCGAGCAGGGTGCGCATGAGCCGGTGGATCGTCGGCAGCGGCAGCCCGGACCGGGTCGCCAGTTGGGAGAGGCTCACGATGCCGCCGAGATCGGCCATCGTCTCCAGCAGGTCGAAGGCTCGGGCGATCGACTGGACACCGCCGGCCAGCCGCCCGTTGCCGGCGTCCATGTCCCGCTTTGCCACGTCCCGCTTTGCCACGTCCCGCTTTGCCACGTCCTGCTTGGCCATGAAACCCTGCCCCCCACGTTCGTATTGCGGAAGGAGATATCCGCAATACAGAATAGTCTACTTCCGGCTCCCCGCTGGCCCCCGATATGGTGTCACGGTGGGTGTTGAGGCGGGTTCACCCGATCCGGCCGTGATCCATACCGTGGTCCATACCTCGGTCCATACCTCGGTCCATACCTCGGTCCATACCTCGGTCCATACCTCGGCGCATACCTCGCTGGACTCCGATCAGTACGCACGCCTCGACGCCCGGCTGGCATCGTGGGACGAGACCCTCGTCCGGCGGTACCCGGGTGATGACGGAAGCCGGCAGCCGGTGCACACCGTGTACGTGCCGGCCGACCGCTTCCACGCCGGCCTGCCGGCGGAATGGGGCGCCGCCGCCGCTGCGCTGCTGACCGAGCACGCGCCGGACGCCAGGACTCTCGCCGACGTCGTGGGGATTCCGGTCGACCTCGCCGAGCAGGTACGCCCGCGACTGGTCGACAAGGTGGCCGCCGAGCCGATCGAAGACCTGCGGATCGACTTCGAGGACGGGTACGGCTCGCATCCGGACGCCGACGAGGACGCCGTCGCGGTCAGCGCCGCGGACGCACTGGCCGCGGCGATCGGTGCCGGCAGCGCCCCGCCGTACGTCGGCATCCGCTTCAAGAGCCTGGAGGCGTCCACCCGCCGGCGCGGCATCCGTACCCTCGACATCTTCCTGACCCGGCTGGCGCGGGGCTCCGGCCTGCCGCCCGGCTTGATCCTCACCCTGCCGAAGGTGACCGGCGTGGCGCAGGTCGAGGCGTTCGCCGAGGTGTGCGCGGCGTGGGAGCGGGCGGGCGGACTGCCGGACGGGCGGCTGCGCTTCGAGATCCAGATCGAGACGCCGCAGGCGATCCTGGCCGCCGACGGCACGGCGACCGTGGCCCGGATGCTGCACGCCGCGCCTGGAAGGGTGAGCGGCCTGCACTACGGGACGTACGACTACAGCGCCGCCTGCGGGGTGTCGGCGGCGTACCAGAGCCTGGAGCACCCGGTGGCCGACCACGCCAAGGCGGTGATGCAGGTGGCCGCCGCCGCGACCGGGGTACGGGTCGCGGACGGCTCGACAAACGTCCTGCCGGTCGGCGACCGGAGTGCTGTCCACGCGGCGTGGCGGCTGCACGCGCGGCTGGTCCGGCGTTCCCTCGAACGGGCCTTCTACCAGGGATGGGACCTGCATCCGGGGCACCTCGTCACGCGGTACGCGGCGACGTACGCCTTCTACCGGGCCGGCTTTCCGGCGGCGGCGGACCGGCTGCGCGCGTACCTGGGCGCGTCTCTCGGTCGGGCGGCGACGGGGGTACTCGACGAGCCCGCGACCGCGCAGGCGATGGCGTCGCTGCTGATCCGTGGCCTGCACAGCGGAGCCCTGGACGAGGCCGAGGTAACCGGGCGGGCCGGGGTCGCCCGCAACGTCCTCGACAGCTTCTACCACCGCCGGATCGGCTGACCCGTTCCCCTCCCCCGCGGCCTGGTTTTGCAATACAGAATTTTGACTTCACGATCCGAAATTGGAGCAACTGAATTTGGAGTGACGGGATGGCTCACGATCTGCCGTACCTGGTCAACTGCTCGCTCATGTTCACCGAGCTGCCGTTGCTGGAGCGCCCGGCGGCGGCCAAGGCGGCCGGCTTCGACGCGGTCGAGTTCTGGTGGCCGTTCGACCGCCCGGTCCCCGGTTCCGCCGAGGTCGACGCGTTCACCGGCGCGATCCGGGACGCGGGTGTGCGACTGGTCGCCCTCAACTTCTTCGCCGGCGACGTGGCCGGGCCGGACTGCGGGGTGCTGTCCGTCCCGGACCGGTCGGCCGAGTTCCAGGACAACATCGACGTCACCGTGGGCATCGGCGCTGAGCTGGGTGCGCGGTGTTTCAACGCGCTGTACGGCAACCGGATCGACGGTGTGCCGCATGAGCAGCAGGACGACCTGGCGACCGAGAACCTGGTGCGCGCCGCGAAGGCGGCGGCGGGCATCGGGGCCACCGTGCTGGTCGAGGCGGTCAGCGGTCCGAAGCCCTACCCGCTGCGCACCGCCGCGCAGGTGGTGAGCGTGCTGGATCGGGTACCCGCGACCAACGTCGGGTTCCTCTGCGACCTGTACCACCTGGCCGTCAACTCCGCAGCGACCAACAACGACGACATCGACACCGCGATCGACCGGTACGCCGGGCGGGTGGCGCACGTACAGATCGCCGACGCGCCGGGGCGGGGCGAGCCGGGCACCGGCACGCTCGACCTGGACCGGTACCTGGGGGCGCTCGAAGCGGCCGGCTACCACGGCTGGGTGAGCCTGGAGTACAAGCCGTCCACCGGCGACACCGTGAAAAGCCTTGACTGGCTGCCTAGGGAACGGAGGGGTACACGATGACGACCGTCGCGTTCATCGGGCTGGGCATCATGGGCCGGCCCATGGCCAGCAACCTCGCCAAGGCCGGCTTCGACGTCGTCGGGTACAACCGCAGCCCGAAGACGGTCGACGGGGCCGACGTGAAGGGGTCGATCGCCGAGGCGGTGGCGGATGCCGACGTCATCGCCACCATGGTGCCCGACTCCCCCGACGTGGAGCAGGTGCTCACCGCGCCCGACGGGGTGTACGCCAGCGCCCGCAAGGGCAGCCTCGTCATCGACTTCTCATCGATCCGCCCGGACGTGTCGACCCGGCTCGCCGGGCTGGGCGCCGAGCACGGCCTGCGCGTGCTCGACGCCCCGGTGTCCGGCGGCGAGCAGGGCGCGATCGACGCCACACTGTCCATCATGGTCGGTGGCGCGGCCGACGACTTCGCGGCCGCCAAGCCGGTGCTCGACGCGGTCGGCAAGACGGTCGTCCACGTCGGTCCGGCCGGGTCGGGCCAGACCGTCAAGGCGGCCAACCAGCTCATCGTCGCGGGCACCCTGGAGCTGGTCGCCGAGGCGATCGTGTTCCTGGAGGCGTACGGCGTCGACACCGGGGCCGCCGTGAAGGTGCTCGCCGGGGGGCTCGCCGGCAACGCGATCCTCCAGCGCAAGGCCCCCGCGATGCTCGCCCGCGACTTCACCCCCGGGTTCCGGATCGCGTTGCACCACAAGGACATGGGCATCGTGACGTCGGCCGCCCGCGAGGCCGGCGTGGTGATCCCGCTCGGCGCCGCGGTCGCCCAGCTCGTCGCGTCGCTCAACGCGCAGGGCGACGGTGGGCTCGACCACTCGGCCCTGCTCAAGCTCGTCGAACAGCTCTCCGGCCGGTAGGAGGAGCCATGCCCCGGATGAAAGCCGCCGAGGCGGCCGTCGCGATCCTGCGGGCCGAAGGCGTCAGCAACGTCTTCGGGCTGCCCGGCGCCGCGATCAACCCGTTCTACGCCGCGCTCAAGCGCGACGGCACCATCAACCACACGCTGGCCCGGCACGTCGAGGGCGCCGCGCACATGGCCGAGGGGTACACCCGGACCAAGGCCGGCAACATCGGTATCTGCGTCGGCACGTCCGGCCCGGCGGGCACCGACATGATCACCGGACTGTACTCGGCGGCCGCCGACTCGATCCCGATCCTCGCCATCACCGGCCAGGCCCCGGTCGCCAGGCTGCACAAGGAGGACTTCCAGGCGGTCGACATCGCCGCCATCGCGAAGCCGCGGGGTGGGGCGCGATCCCGGACAACCATCCGCTGATGGCCGGGCTGGTCGGCCTGCAGACCGCGCACCGGTACGGCAACGCGACCATGCTCGAATCCGACTTCGTGCTGGGCATCGGCAACCGGTGGGCCAACCGGCACACGGGCGGCGTCGACACGTACCGGAGGGGTCGCACCTTCGTCCACGTCGACATCGAGCCGACCCAGATCGGTCGGGTGTTCGCCCCGGACTACGGCATCGTCTCGGACGCGAAGGCGGCGCTGATCCGGCAGTCCCAGCGCGGTTTCGACATGGACTACTGCGTGCAGCTGTCCTTCGACAACGTCAACGCGCCGGAGCTGAACGGGTACGGCGTCGATCATGTCGCGGTCGCCCGGGGCCTGGGCTGCAAGGCGTTGCGGGTCTTCACGCCGGACGAGATCTTCCCGGCGCTCGAAGAGGCGAGGAAGCTCGCGGCCGAACACCGGGTACCCGTCGTCGTGGAGATCATCCTGGAACGGGTCACCAACATCGCCATGGGTACCGAGCTGGATAACGTGGTCGAGTTCGAGGACCTGGCCGAGCGCGCCGAGGACGCACCGACCGCGATCGCCCTACTCGACTAGCCCACCTCACATTGACGATGGTCTATCAGATCCTATCTGGCGACTCCCAATGGGACCTGATAGACCAACGTCGATTTTAAGGCCCAGCGCGCCCTGGTCAGCCGATCCAGGCCGGTAACGCGGTGACCGGCCGGGCCGCCGCCACCGTCGCCGCCTCGTCAGCGGACATTCCCGCCTCCGCCCGGAGCACCGTCGCCAGATGGTCGGCCGGCAGCCGGTTGTACCAGTTCAGCGCCAACCGTTCCCGCCCTCGGGCGGTGAGGTCGCCCCAGACCCGCAGCCGGGCGAAGCCGCCGTCCGGGTACACGTCCACGCGCACCCGGTCGACCGGCGAAGACGGCCCGACCCGGAACCGGTGCCGGGTGTCGGGTTGTAACCGGGTCCTGGGGATCAGTTCGGTCTCCCCTGAGCTCAGCCGGAACCAGCCCGGTGCGTTGCCCTTGAAGTGCGTCGTGTCCAGCTCGACCTGGCGGACCACGCCCTCGGCGGCGAGCCGCACCTCGACCCAGTCGTTGGCGTCGTCGCGGCGGCGGGCGGTCTCCCAGCCCTCCCCCATCGTGCGGGCGTTGCCGGGCAGCAACAGGTTGTTCGGCGAGGAGTAGTACCGGTTGGAGGCGTCCGAGATGAGCCCGCCGTTCTCCAGCGCGGCCAGGTCGAGCGGGGCGCCGGCGAGCCAGCGCGGGTCGGGCACGATCTCACCGTGTACCCGCAGCCGGGCCACTCCCCCGTCCGGGAAGATGTTCAGGCGTACATGCGTGAAGCTCTCCTCGGCGGCGACCGTGAACTGGTTGCGCGTGTCACCCTTGAGCCGCGACCGGGGCACGATCCCGGTCCACGCCGAGTCGCCCAGGTCGGCCAGCTCGTCCGGGCTCGGGTACCCGTCGACCGACACCGCCTCGACCGAGCACTGCTCGGGGAAGTTACCGGTGAAGAACGCGGTGTCGACGACCACGCTCCGGATCACCCCGGGCACCCCGAGCCGTACGATCGCCCAGTCGTAGCCGGGCTCGCGGCGGCGGCGGGTCTCCCAGCCGTCGTACACCTGCCCCTTGTGCCCGAACGTGTGCGGGTTGAACACCGGCGACTGCGGCCTGATCAGGTTCTCCCGCTCGGCGAACAGCTCGTCGTTGGCCCCGACGACGCTGCCGCCGAGGGTACGCACGGCAAGGTCAGGCAAGTCCTTGAAGTCCACTGTGGTCACGCCTCTCCTCGTGCGATGAGTCGTCCGTGCGGCCGCTCGCCGATCTCTTGACCGCGCAGCCAGGTGCGGCGCACGACGCCGGCCAGCGGGCGGCCCGCGTACGGCGTCACCGGGTTCCGGTGGTGCAGGCGCGCCGGGTCGACGACGAACGCGCCGTCCGGGGCGAAGACGCAGAGGTCCGCGTCGTACCCGAGTGCCACCTGGCCCTTGCGCCGCAGCCCGGCGAACCCGGCCGGCCGGGTCGCCAGCCAGTCGACGACCGACCGCAGCGGGTGGCCGCGGCGCCGGGCCTCGGTCCAGACCGCCGGCAGGCCGAGTTGCAGCGACGAGATACCGCCCCAGGCGACGCCGAAGTCGCCCACGTCGAAGCGCTTCAGTTCCGGCGTACACGGCGAGTGGTCGGACGCGACGAAGTCGATGATGCCGTCGGCGAGGCCCCGCCAGAGCAGTTCCCGGTTGTCCGCCTCGCGGATCGGCGGGCAGCACTTGTACTGGGTGGCGCCGTCCGGGATCTCCTCCGCCGCGAAGGTGAGGTAGTGCGGGCAGGTCTCGACGGTGATCCGTACCCCGTCGCGCCGCGCGGACGCGATCATCGGCAGCGCGTCGGAGCTGGACAGGTGCAGGACGTGTACCCGGCAGCCGGTCCACCGGGCCAGCTCGATCACCTGCGCGATGGCGACGTTCTCGGCCCCGCGCGGGCGGGAGCGCAGGAAGTCCCGGTACCGCTGGCCGTGGCAGCCGGGTGCCCGGTCGATCGCGGTGGAGTCTTCCGCGTGCACGATCATCAGGCCGCCGAACGACGCGATGAGACGCAGCGCCTCCGCCAGTTCATCCGGGCCGAGGTGCGGGAACTCGTCGACGCCGGAGTGCAGCAGGAAGCACTTGAAGCCGAACACCCCGGCGTCGTGCAGGCCGCGCAGCCGGCCGGCTGCCTCGACTGCACTGCCCGGGATCGCGCCGCCCCAGAAGCCGGTGTCGGTCCAGACCTGGCCCTCGGCGCTCTTGCGCTTCACGTCGAGGGCCTCGACGTCGACCGTCGGCGGGATCGAGTTCAGCGGCATGTCGACGATCGTGGTGATGCCGCCGGCCACGGCCGCTCTGGTGGCGGTGGCGAAACCCTCCCACTCGGTACGGCCCGGCTCGTTGACGTGGACGTGGGTGTCGACGAGACCGGGCAGCAGTACCTCGTCCGGGCCGACGTCCACCACCTGGCCGCCGGCCGCGGGCAGGTCCGAGTCGTACGGCTCGATGGCGGCGATCCGGCCGTCGCGTACGCCGACGCAGCGCGCCACCTCACCCACCGAGGATCCCGGACCGCCGGTGATCACCCGCTGGGCGCGGAACACGAGATCGAAGTCGGTCACGGCGTCAGGTGCCGGTCAGGTGTTCGGGGCGGATCGGCACCCTGCCCAGCGGCAGGCCGGTCGCCGCCCGGATCGCGGCGACCACCGCCGGCCCGGACGAGATGGTCGGCGGCTCGCCCACCCCGCGCAGCCCGTACGGCGCGTTCGGGTCCGCGTACTCAAGAATCTCGATCTGCATCGGGGGCATGTCGAGAATGGTGGGGATCAGGTAGTCGGTGAACGACGGGTTCCTGATCTTCCCGTCGGAGATGACGATCTCCTCCATCAGCGCCAGGCCCATGCCCTGCGCGGTGCCGCCCTGGATCTGGCCGACCACGGCCTCCGGGTTCATCGCCTTACCCACGTCCTGCGCGCAGGCCAGCTCGACGACCTTGACCAGGCCCAGCTCGATGTCGACGTCGACCACCGCGCGGTGCGCGCTGAACGCCCACTGCATGTGCGCGTCGCCCTGCCCGGTCTGCGGATCCACCGGCCGGGTCGGGCGGTGCCGCCACTCGACGGTCTGCTCGACCGGCTCGTCGAGCAGATCGACAAGCGTCGCAACAGTTTCCTCGCCGGCCATCACGTTGCCGTCAGCCAGCCGCAGGCCGTCGAGCTCACGCTCGGCCCGGGCCCGCGCCCGCTCCAACACCTCCCGGCGGACCGCCTCGCAGGCGGCCTTCACCGCGCCGCCGGTGACGTACGTCTGCCGGGACGCCGACGACGAGCCGGCGCTGCCGACCCTGGTGTCGGCCGGATGCAGCACAACCCGGTCGACGCCCAGCTCGGTACGCGCGATCTGCTGCTCGATCGTGACCAGCCCCTGGCCGACCTCGGCCGCCGCGGTGTGCACGGTGACCGTCGGCTCACCGGCGACCAGCTCCAGCTTCACCCGGGCCGTCGAGTAGTCGTCGAACCCTTCCGAGAAACCCACATTCTTGTACGCGACCGCGTACCCGACGCCGCGCACCACACCTTCGCCGTGGGTGGCGTTGGAGACGCCGCCGGGCAGCGCCCGCACATCGACAGTGTCGGTCGGGCGCTCCGGTGGCATCGGCATGTCGCGTACCCGTTCCAGCAGCTCGACGACCGGGGCGGGACTGTCGATCAGCTGGCCGGTCGGCGCGCGGCCGCCCTCGCGCATCGCGTTGCGGGAACGGATCTCCACCGGATCCAGCTCCAGCTCGGCGGCCAGCTTGTCCATCTGCGCCTCGTGCGCGTACGCCGCCTGGACCGAGCCGAACCCGCGCATCGCGCCGCACGGCGGGTTGTTGGTGTACACGCCCCAGGCGTCGACCGAGATGTTCGGCACCTCGTACGGGCCGACGCCCATCGTGCCGGCGTTGCCGACCACGGCCGGGGTGCTCGACGCGTACGCGCCGCCGTCGAGGTAGATCTCCGCCTTGACGTACACCAGCTTGCCGGTGCGGTCGGCGCCGTGCTCGAACCGCATCATGGCCGGGTGCCGGTGCACGTGCCCGAAGAACGACTCCTCGCGGTTGTACACCATCTTCACCGGCTTACCGGTGCGCATGGCCAGCAGGCAGGCGTGGACGTGCATCGACAGGTCCTCCCGGCCGCCGAACGCGCCGCCCACGCCGGCGAGCGTCATGCGTACCTTCTCGGGGGGAAGGCCGAGCGCGGCGCACACCTGACGCTGGTCGGCGTGCAGCCACTGGGTCGCGACGTACAGGTCGACCCCGCCGTCCTCGGCGGGCACCGCGAGCCCCGACTCCGGACCGAGGAACGCCTGGTCCTGCATGCCGACCTCGTACTCGCCGACCACCACGACGTCCGCGGTCGGGTCCTCGATCCCGGTGCGCAATCTCAGGTGCCGGACCAGGTTCCCTTGTGGATGGAGGTGGGCGGCTTCCCGGCTGATCCCGGTGGTCGGCGCCGATGTGTCGTGCAGCATGTTCCACTGTGGATGGCCGAGCGCCGCACGGGCGTCGGTGACCGGCTCCCACACGTCGTAGTTGACCCGGATCCGTTTGGCCGCCTGCCGCGCGATCTCCGGATGGTCGGCGGCCACCAGCGCCACCGGCTCGCCCTGGTAGCGCACCGCCTCGTCGGCCAGTACCGGCTGGTCGGCCAGCTCCAGGCCGTACCGGTTCTGCCCCGGCACGTCCTCGGCGGTGAGCACCGCCCGTACGCCCGGGACGGTCAGCGCCTCGCCGATGTCGATGGACCGCAGCCGGGCGAACGGGTGCGGGCTGCGCAGCGTGGAGCCCCACAGCATGCCGTCCATCCAGAGGTCGCTGGCGTACGCGAATTCGCCGCGCACCTTCAGCACGCCGTCGGGTCGCTGCGGGTTGGCGCCCACACCTCCGGTGGTCGCGCTCGTCAGATGCGTCGGCGCGCCGACCGGTGCGGTACTCATGACGTCACTCCTGTCCGGCTCAGCAGGGTCCTACTGGCGGCCGCCACGTCGGCGGCGACGTCGGTCTCGTCCACGGTGACCACCCGGTTGTGCTCGACCACGACCCGCCCGTTGACCAGCAGCAGGTCCAGCGGTGGCGGCGCGCCGAGGACCAGCGCCGCGACCGGGTCGACCACGCCGGCGTGGCCCAGCCCGTCGAGCCGCCACACCGCGAGGTCGGCGAGCTTGCCGGGCTCCAGCGAGCCGATCTCGTCCTGCCGCCCCAGCACGCGCGCGCCGCCCATGGTGGCCATCTCCAGCGCGTCCCGGACGGTCAGCTCCTCCGGGCCGCCCCGGGCGCGGGCGAACAGGACGGCGTGGCGAACCTCCTCCAGCAGCGAGCTGGCCTCGTTGGAGGCGGCGCCGTCCACCCCGAGCCCGATGCGCACCCCGGCCCGGTACAGGTCGGCGGAGCGGCAGATGCCGGCGCCGAGCCGGGCGTTCGACGACGGGCAGTGCGCCACGCCGGTGCCGGTGCCGGCCAGGACCCCGATGGCGGCGTCGGACAGATGTACCGCGTGGGCGAACCACACGTCATTGCCGAGCCAGCCGAGGCGTTGCATGTACTCGACCGGGGTGCAGCCGAACTTCTCCCCGCAGAAGTCCTCCTCGTCGAGGGTCTCGGCGAGGTGGGTGTGCAGGAGGACGCCGTTGCGCCGGGCCAGTTCCGCCGCCTCGAACAGCAGTTCGGCGGTGACCGAGAACGGCGAGCAGGGCGCCACGGCCACCCGCACCATCGCGTCGGGCGATGGATCGTGGTGCTTGTCGATCGCGGTCTGCGTGGCCGTGAGGATCTCGTCGCGGTTCTCGACGATCCGGTCCGGCGGCAGCCCACCCTTCGACTGCCCGAGGTCCATCGACCCGCGGCACGGGTGGAACCGCAGCCCCACCCGGGTCGCGGCCTCGATCTCGGCGGCGAACACGTCCCCCCCATCGCGCGGGAACACGTAGTGGTGGTCGCTGGCCGTGGTGCAGCCGCTGCGGGCGAGCCAGGCCAGCGAGCCGGTGGCCGCGGTCCGCACGATGTCGGCGTCGATGCCACCCCAGACCGGGTACAGCGCGGTGAGCCAGCCGAACAGTGTGGCGTCCACGGCGAGCCCGCGGGTCACCCACTGGTACAGATGATGGTGGGTGTTGACGAAGCCGGGCGTGACGAGGCAGCCGGCGGCGTTGATCCGCCTAGGGTTCTGCGGGTCAGGGTCCCGCGATGCCGGGGCCGGGCCGGCGCCGACGGCGGTGATCCGGTTGCCTTCGACGACCACGTGTCCGGTGCGATGCTCGGTCAGGTCGCCGTCCATCGTGACGACAGTCCCGTTTTCCAGGATCATGTCGACACCCCCCGCATGCGGTCGGCGGCCAGGCGGATCGCCTCCAGAATCTTCTCGTACCCGGTGCACCGGCACAGGTTGCCGGCGAGCGCCTCGCGGATCTCCAGATCACTGGGCTCGCCATTACGGGCCAGCAGGTCGTGCGCCGCGACCAGCAGGCCCGGCGTGCAGAACCCGCACTGCACCGCGCCCGCGTCAAGGAACGCCTGCTGGACCGGGTGCAGGGTCTCGCCCTCCGGCAGTCCCTCCACGGTGCGCACGTCGCGACCCTGCGCCTGGCCGGCCGCGACCAGGCACGAGCAGGCCAGGACCCCGTCGAGGTACACCGAGCACGAGCCGCACTCGCCCTGCTCGCAGGCGTTCTTCGAACCGGGTAGGCCCATCCGCTCGCGCAGTACGTAGAGCAGGCTCTCCCCGGCCCAGACATCGTCGGCCTTCATCGGCTGGCCGTTGACGGTGAAGCTGAGGCGCATCACGCCGTCACCCCTCTCGGTGTTGGTTCTGGGCCCATTCATGCCATGCCCAGAGCAGGGTGCGGCGGGCCATCACGGACAGCGCGTGGGCTCGGTACCGCGCGCTGCCCCGCACGTCGTCGATCGGCGACGCGGCGGCCGCGACGAGGTCGCCGAACCGGGTCGCCACGGTGTTCGGTACCGGGTCGCGGGACTGCCAGTACCCGCCCGCGGCCAGCGCCTCGGCGAGATAGTCCTCGGCGTCACGGGCCCGGCGCGGGGTCGGGGCGGCCGAGCCGATGCCGGTGCCGACCCGCTGGTGCTGCGGGTGCAACGCGATACCGAAGGCGGCGACGGCGATCACCATGGCGTTGCGGGTGCCGATCTTCGAGTACTGCTGCGGGCCGGTCGCGACCGGGATGAGCGTGGCCCGGATCAGCTCGTCCGGGGCCAGGACGTTGCGCTTGACCCCGGTGTAGAACTCGGCCACCGGGATGTGCCGGACCCCGCGTACCGACTCGACCTCCACCACGGCGTCGGTGGCCAGCAGCATCGGATGGGAGTCGCCCGCGGGCGAGGACGCCCCGAGGTTGCCGGCCACCGTGCCCCGGTTGCGGATCTGCGACGACCCGACGGTACGCGCGGCCATCGCCAGCCCAGGCAGCCGGTCACCCAGTTCGGTGATGGTCCGGGTGTACGGGACGCCGGCGCCCAGCCGGATGGTGCCGTTGGTCTGCTCCCATTGGCCCAACTCGTCGACGCGGTTGAGGTCGAGCAGAGCGGGCGGCCGGTGCCGGTCGAAGTTGAGCTCGACCATCACGTCGGTGCCGCCCTGGATCGGCACCGCCTTCGGGTTGGCGGCCTTGGCCTCCAGGGCCTGCGCCCAGGTCGTCGGTTGCAGGAACTCCATATCGCGCTCCAGATCTCAAGCGAACGCGGGGACGGTGTACCAGGCCAGACCGGGATCGTCGTCATCAGCACCGTCGGCGCCCTCGCGAATGACGCTAGCCTGGATCAGCCCGTACGGCCGGTCGTCGGCGTGGAAGACCTCACCCGGGTTGTCCAGGCCGAACGGCGCCAGGTCGACCAGGAAGTGGTGCTTGTTCGGCGCGGACAGCCTGATCTCGGCGACCGGGTCGAAGCCTTCCAGTACCGCCTTGCCCATCTCCCACAGCGTCTGCTGCAACGCCAGGCTGTGTACCTCCGCGAACCGGGCCAGCAGGACCGCCCGGATGCCCGCGTACGTGGCGTCCCAGTCGACATCCGGGCCGTCGGTCCGTGCGTTGCGGTACCGCCAGCGGGCGACCAGCGACGTGGCCATGATCCGGTCGGAGGTCTCCCGCAGCGTGGTGTACCGGTCGGTGCGGAACCCCCGGAACTCCGAGCCGGTGCTCTTGAGCACCACGAGGTCCTTGAGGCCGGACACGACCCACTCCCGCTCGCCGTCGACGGTCACGACGGTCGTGCGGACCTCCTGACCGCGCCGGACGAACGAGTGGTCGTGTGGCCGGCCGTGCACCTCGATTCGGTCCCAGAAGTACTCGTCCACCTCGATCCGCGCGCCCTCGACCGGCCCGATGTCGTCGACGAAGTGCCGGGCCAGCGTCAGGGCGTACGCCTCGATGGCGCCCAGCCCCTTCTCCTTGGCGTACGCGTACACGGTGTTCTTCTGGGTGTCGGTCGGGAGCACCGCCGCCTGGTCGCCGACCAGGTGCGCCGCGGAGAAGTCGCCCCGCAGCGACGTGGACACGTTCACGTCGCGGATCTCGTGGCGTGGGGACTCCCGGTAGATCCGCACCACCCGGTTCTCGGCCTTGCCGTACTGGTTGGGCCCCAACACGATGGCCATGCTCAGCTCCTCTAATAGCTTCAGTGCAGTTGGTCGAACCGTTGGGTCCGCGCGGTGTGGATCGGGTTCGCCTCGGCGACCAGGTCGTCGAACCGGTGGTTCGCGATCTTCGCCATCTCGATCAACGCGGTCGCGTGCTCCTGGGTGGCGGAGTTGTTCATCCGGGTCCACCCGCTCTCCAGGATCTGGTTGCGGCCGCCGGCGTCGCGAACACTGACGATCAGCGGGAAGCCGAACCTGTCACGGTACGCGTCGGTCAGCTCGGTGAAGGCGGCGTGGTCCTCGTCGGTCAACCTGGTCAGCCCCGCGGTCGACTGGTCGCCGTGCGAGTACGCGCCCTCGTCGCCGGAGGCCACCGAGTCGCTGCATCGCCAGCGCCGCCCCACCGAGTACCGGTGACGGGATGCCGGCGACCACCGCCGCGATCTTCGGCAGCAGGCCGAGCACGATCATCACCAGGCCGGCGGTCGCCACCACCCAGCGGCTCTTGATCCGGGTCAGCCGGACCAGCCCGACGTTCTCCGCGAAGCAGGTGTACGGGAACGAGTTCAGGATCCCGCCGATCGTGGTCGCCAGGCCGTCGGCCCGTGGCGTCGCCGAGCGCCCAGGCGACCAGGGTGCCCACGACCAGGCCGATCAGGACCGCGATGGTGGCCAGGAAGCCGCGGAAGAAGCGCTGGATCAGCACGATGAGCAGCAACGTGCCGATGGCGTACGCGAGGTTGCCGCCGTTGGCCGGCTTGGGGTTCGAGCCGCCGCCGACCGCGTCGAGGGCCGCCACCGGCAGCAGCGCGATCCCGATGATCGTGATCACCGACCCGGTCACGACCGGCGGGAAGTACCGGATCAGCCGGCTGAAGAACGGCGCGATCAGGAACGTGAAGAGGCCCGCGACGATGACGGCGCCGTAGATGACGACCAGCCCTTTGGTACCGCCGCCCGCCAGCAGGATCGGCACGATGACCGCGCCGGCGTAGAAGGCGAGGACGTGCTGGACGCCGTACACGGCGAGCTTGCCGACAGGGAGCACCTCGTCGACCGGATGTTTGGCACGGGTGAAGGGTCGCGGCGCGGTTGCGGTGGATGTAGACACGGACCACCTCCGGGGGCACGGGCGCGATCTCAGAGTGGCTGCATCTCAGAGCAGCGATGGGATCTCCGTAATGCGGAAACTGTTTTCCTTATGGTGGAGAGTAGGACTGCCCCGGGCACGCGTCAAGGCTGCGGCGCGGGCACACTGAGGCGCCTCGGGCACGACGCTTCAACGAATCCAGCCGTGATCCGGGATTGTCTGAGCAACCCCTCGACACCCTGCCCGCGGCTACTCGCGTCGGTGGTAGTTGTTGCGTCGTGGTCTTCGGTCGGCGTCGATGAAGGCCGGTGGGGTGAATTCCGGCAGGCCGTCCTTCGGGTTGATCGTCACGTGCCAGTCGGAGTGGTGGATCAGCCGGTGGTGGTAGCCGCACACCAGCGCCAGGTTGGACAATTCGGTCGGGCCGCCGTCGCTCCAATGCTGGACGTGATGGCAGTCGCACCAGCGGGGCGGCCGATCACAGCCGGGGAAGGTGCATCCTCGGTCGCGGAGCACGAGCGCCCGGCGCAGGGGGCCGGTGACCAGGCGGGCTTGCCGGCCGAGGTCGAGGACCTGGCTGGGGCTGCCGAGCACGGCCGGGATGATGCCGGCGTCGCAGGCCAGCCGTCGCGCGGCGGCCGGCGACAACAACGCGCCGTCGTCGAAGGTCGCGGCACCCACCTGATCGCGCAGCCGGTCGTAGCCGATCGTCACCACGACCTGGGGGCGGTCGCCGCCGTTGTCGGGCAACTGGCCGCAGGCGTTAGCGAGCCGGCAGACCTCGATGAACGCGTCCGCGAACCGCTCACCCGGCGAACGCACATCGGCGGGATCGGCACCGGCGGGATCGGCACCAGAGTTGGGGTCGGCGCCGGGATTGGGGTCGGTGCCCGGATTGGGGTCGGCGCTGACGACGGTGCCACGTCCGGTGCCACGTCCGGTGCCACGGCTCGTGGCGGGGCCAGCCGAGCGTCGCATCGCGCGGGGTGCGCACAACGGGCCGAACGTGGCGCGGGCGATGGCCGCGTCTTCCTGGGTGAGCCACCCGGTGACCCGAACCTCGGACGTGCCCGGGATGTCGGTCAGCCACAGTCCCCGCTTGTGGCAGGCCCGCCGCTCGGCCCGCTCAAGTTCGTCAAGCGCCCGCTTATCGGCCTCGTCCGGCGCGACGACCTCGAAGATCCGCTGCCCCAACCGGCCCAACTCCTTCGGCCCGAAGGAGGCAGCTTCCCCGACGAGGTGTTCCTCGCCGGCCGCGCGATGCTCGACCGGCAGCTTCTCGACCGCGTCGGCGATCACCCGCGCCTGCTCGACATTCACCCCACCCGCCGCGAGCCCGGCCGCGGTCGGCGAGTCCGCCTCCACATCCAACGCCCGGGCAAGTTTCACCAGCTGCCCCGCCGCGCTCCCCGACATCCGGTACCGCTCGCGCAGCCACGCCAGCGTGCTGGTCGCACCCACCCCGACCGCCAACCCCCGCCCGTCAATCTCCCGCACCCGGGCCAACGTCGCGGCGGCCACCCTCTGCGCCACGGTCATCAACAGATCGAGCTCGTCGACCACCGCGAAATCCGGCTTGGCCCACACCGCCTCCGCCAGGCACTCACCCAGCGCCCGACCCAGCGACGCCTGCCACACCTCATCCACACCCCGACGCTAAAGCGCCGGTACGACAAAATTCTCGAACAGGCGTGCTATTTGAGCCTTTCCACAGATGGTGACTCCATAACCCGCAGGGACAAGGGCAGAAAGTCCATATTGGACTGAGCTTGCGGACTACGCTTCCTCGAAGAACTCCCACTGGATGTTGTCGGGATCGCGAAATGTGATCATCGCCGGCCCCAACGGATCCGCCTTCACCCCGCTGTTCGGAACTCCTGCCCGGTCGAGCAGCCCGGCCAGCCGGGCCACCTCCCCGACCGGTACGCCGATCGCCAGATGGTCCAGACCGATCCGGTGTTCGGTGAACCGGTCGCCGGCCGGCGTACCCGGAAGCGGCGGCACCAGTACCAGCCTGGTGGCCGTGCCGTCGAGCCGCAGTCTGAGCTTCTCGCCGGGGAAGTCCTGATCAACCCGCAGTCCGAGGACGCCCTCGTAGAACGCGCGGGCACGCTCCAGGTCGCTGACGTTGAGTGTGAGGTGATGAATCGTGAACGACACCAGGCAGACGCTACGGCAGACGCTAGACGAGCACGGCGAGCGTCAGCCGCGCCAGCCACGCGGGTCGGCGATCACCTCGTACTCGATGATTTTGTCCTTTGAAATCACGAACGTCAGCGCGAGTAGCAGCCGGCCACGCGGAGCCACGACCACCCCGACCGTGCCGTTGACCAGCGCCAGTTCGGCGTGCCGTGACCTGCCGGCCAGGGCGACGGTCCCCTCGGCCACCGGCCGCGCGCCGCGGACCTCGGCGGCGACGCCGGGTGGCAGCGCCACGGGATCGACGCGGCGCACCACGTCGGGCGCCAGCATCGCCATGATCGCGACGAGCAGGAGTGCCCGGCTCACCGAGTCGGCCAGCAGCGCCTCGTCCTCGGGCTGGCGCCACTGGGCGGGGTCGGCGACCTGATCAGACAACTCAAGCTCGTCCCGCCGCGGCGGGCGGGAGCGCAGCATGTCGAGACAGATGCGGGTCACCACGGTACGCAGCCAGGCGGCCAGGTTGGCGACCTCGGCGGGGATCGACCCGACCCAGGCGCAGCCAGGCATCCTGTACCGCGTCGTCAGCGTCGCTCACCGAGCCGAGCATGCGATCCGCGACCGCGCGCAACTGGGCGCGCTCCGCCTCGAACCGATACCGTGCTGATCGGTGCGCCGATGTACAACTTTTCGGTGCCGACCGCGCTGAAGGCATGGATCGACCGGGTGAGCTTTCCCGGCGCGTTCATCGACCCGATCACCCGCGAGCGGCGGCTGCGGGACACGCGGGTGGTGGTGATCACCGCACGGGAGGGCTTCGACTTCCTGACGCGGTACCTCCGGAGCTACTTCGCCCAGCACGGGGTCGCGAACGGGAAGATCGACGTCGTCACAGCCGAGCTGACTCTCGCGTGGCTCGCCCCGCACTGGTCGGTTTCCAGCCACTGGCGGCCGATTCGCCGGCGAGCGGAGCGGTTCACGCCGGTTCGTGACCCAGCCACAGGCAGAACGGATGACCCGCGGGATCGAGGCACACCCGTACCGTGTCCTGCGGCTGGTAACCGGCGACCGTCGCGCCGAGAGCGACCGCGTGTGCCACCGCGGCGTCGAGGTCGTCGACCATCACCTCGAGATGCATCATCATCTGCTGGTCGCCGGGGCCGGCCGGCCAGGTCGGCCGGCGGTACCCGGTCTCGCGCTGGAAGGACAGGCCGCGGCCGCCATCCGGCGGTCGCAGCCAGACGTCGTCCTCCTCCGCGCGGGCGATCTCCCAGCCGAGCAGGTCGCTGTAGAAGGCCGCGAGGCGGTGGGGATCGGGCGCGTCGATGTTGGTACCGGTGAGCGCGAGCCGAGGATTTTGACGCGACGGCATGCGACCTCCTGGGAAAGGATCTCGCACATGACCCTAGCCGCCTGGTCCGGCCTGGAGATCGTGGCGCCGCTGTCCGAGGGCGCCCGCAACCAGGTGATGCGCGCCCGGCGCGGCGAGGAGTGCGTGAACCACGGCGACGTCGGCGCGGGCGACATCCTCGTCGCCGGCCAGCGGGTCACCCTGCTGGACTGGGACGAGTCCCGCGTCGACGTGCCGTGGTCCGACTTCCCGGTCTCGGGTGGCTACCTGCCGGGGACCGCGCCCATCGCGTCGACCACCTGCCGGCTCACCGAGGTGTACTCGATCGTCGTGCCGGCCCGTACCTCCGGAAGGTAGCCGGACCGCAGGGCCACCTCGCGCTCGCCGATCACCTCGCCGGACGCCGAATCGAAGATCAACTCCGCCCGGCTGTCGCCATGACCGGACATCGCGACCGCCACGCCGTGCCGCCCGTCGAGGTTGACCGAGTCGCTGACCAGCCGTACGCCGGGGATCAGCGCGGCGGCACCGAACAGCGCGGCCCGCAGGTCGGCGGGCACCACGCCGGAGCGGAGCACATCGCGGACGTACACGAACGCCTCGTCATCCTTGCCCCGGCCGTGCCCGGCCGAGTCGTGGTAGATCCGCCGGAGCAGCTGTGCCGGGTCGCGGGGCAGGCCGGCCATGAACTGCGGCGTGGGCCGCTGCCAGCCCCCGTCCGCGAGGTACTTCGCGACCTCGGCCGGCGTCGGGTTGTACACGATGGCGCCGTTCGGATCGCGGGGCTCGCGATCCGGTTGGTACGCGCCGTCCGGGTAGAACATGCCGGCCGGCGCCTTGCGGACCTCCGTACCCGAGCCGGGCTCGTCCGGGGCGCACCGGCGGATCTTCGCCGCGTCACCCGGGTGCAGGTACTCCTTGGCCACGTCGTCGGCCCGGCGGTACATCCACTGGTTGCCCCAGTCCTTCGGTACCCACGTCTCGTACACGTTCCTGTGCAGGTAGAACAGGTCGCCACAGCCGGTACCGCTGATCTGGGTGCCGGCCACCTCGACCATCCGCAGGTAGTAGAACTGGCCGGCGGCGAGCGGTGGATCGCTGGCCTGGATCGCCGCGGCGGCGGCCCGGTTCAGCTCGGCCGCGGCGGCTTCGTGCCCGACGACCGGCCTGCCGTCCCGCGTGACCAGTGTGTCGACCGCGATCGTGCCGGCCGCGGCGGCGGCGGCGAGGCCACCCGCGAAGGCGAGCCGCAGCAGCGGGCGCCGGCCGAGCACGCGTTGAGCAACGGATGGCCGGGGCGCGACGGCCGGCAGCTCGGCGAGCACCCGCCGCCGGATCCGGCCGAGCGTCTCGGCGTCCGGCTCGGTCACCTCCGACCGCAGGTCCCGGACCAGGGTGATCTCATCCATCAGAACTCTCCTCACTCAGGTCGCTGCCGGTGGTGCCGGTGGTGCCGGTGCCGGTGCCGGTGCCGCCGGTGGTGCGGTGGTGCCAATGCCGTCCAGTGCCGGTCGCAGCCGTTTCCGGGCGCGGTGCAGGCGGGACCGGACGGTTGCCGGCGGGATGCCGAGGGCCCGGCTGATCTCGTCCGCGTCCAGGTCGGCCCACGCGTACATCAGCAGCACGTCGCGTTCCCGGGCCGGTACGTCGGCGAGCAGCGCGGCGAGCCGGCCGGACAGCGCGCCCGCGTCGACCCGGCTCGCCACCCCGTCCGCGTGGCACTGTGCCGGCGGCGGATCGGCACTGGCCCGGGCCAGCGCGCGTAACAGCCGGGCCTCGTCGCGGTGGTGGCGGCGCAGCAGGTTGGTCGCGATGCCGAACAGCCAGGCCCGGGCGTCCGGGCGGGTCGGGTCGTACCGGCCGCGCCGCTCGAACGCGATCAGGAACGTCTGCGCGACCAGGTCCTCCGCGGGGGATTCGCCCAGCCGGCGGGTGATGTACCGGTGCAGCGCCGCGGCATGCCGGTCGAACAGGGCCGCGAACGACTCGGGCGAATCGCCCGACCGCGCGATCAGTTCGGCGTCGGTGTACGTCGGCGGCTCCGGTGAACCTTCGAGGGGTACTGTGCTCCGGACCAGTGTCACATCTGTTGTTGCCCGCTACCGCGGTTCGCGTTCGCGACAGGTACTCAAGCGCGGCGTTATGGAGGTTGACACGATGAGTTCAGCGCTGACCGTGGTCACCGGTGGCAGTGGGTACGTCGGCACCAACCTGGTTCTGGCGTTGCGCGCCGCCGGCCGGCCGGTACGCGTGGTGGACCTGCGCCGGCCCGCCGTCACCGGCCCCGACATCGCCTGGGTCCAGGCGGACGTGCGGGACCGGGCCGCGATGCGGCGGGCGTTCGCGGGCGCGGACATCGGGTACCACCTGGCGGCCGTCATCTCGTTGGCCGGCGGGCTCGGTGGCCGGGTGGCGTCGGTGAACGTCGACGGTGTCCGGGCGGTCGCCGAGGCGGCCCGGGAGGCGGGCGTACGGCGGCTGGTGCATTGCAGCTCGGTACACGCCTTCGACGCCCGGGCAGGCGAGGGCGCGCAGGCAGGCAACAGCATCCGGGCGGGCAATGGCGCCGGGGGCGGGTGGGTCGACGAGAACAGCCCGCGCGCCGACGATCCGCGGCTACCCGCGTACGACCGGTCCAAGGCGGCCGGCGAGGCGGCACTGCGGGCGGTGGTGGCGCGCGGGCTGGACGCGGTGGTGGTGAACCCGACCGGCATTCTCGGCCCGCTCGACGAGGCGCCGTCGCGGATCGGGGCCGGCCTGTACGCGTTGTGGCGACGGCGGTTGCCGGCCACCGTCGGGGGCGGGTTCGACTGGGTCGACGTCCGCGATGTGGTACTCGGGCTGCTGGCCGCGGAGACCCGTGGCCGCACCGGGGAGAGCTATCTGCTGCCGGGCCACCGGTGTTCGGTACGCGATCTGCTGGTGCTGGCGGCCGGTGCCGGCGGCGTACCGGTGCCGCGGGCCCTGCCGCTGTGGAGCCTGCGGCCGGTGGCGCCGCTGGCCACCGCGGTCGGCCGGCGCTGGCCGCACCCGATGCTGCCGACCACGGACATGCTGCACACGCTGCGCGCCTTTCCGCACGTCGACGGGACGAAGGCCGCCACTGAGCTGGGCTACCGCCCCCGGCCGTTGGCGGAGACGGTGCGCGATCTGTACGAGTCGTTCCGGTCAGCCGATGGGCGGCGCTGACCAGCGTCGGGTTCTCCGGCGGACCAACCAGCAGCCGCTCGCGACGGTCAGCACGGCTATCGCCCCGACGATGCCGGCGGGCACGTCGCGGGTCACGAAACCCGTACCGACGGCTGCCACCACCGCGACCGCCACCAGCACCGCGACGACCCAACGGTGCCGCGCGAACCACGCCAGGCCCGACCGAGCCGACAGCCCTGACAGCCCCGACAGCCGGCTCTGCCGCCGGGCGAACCGCCGTACCAGGCGCGGATCGTTGGTCTCGAACCAGAACTCGATCTCGGCTAGCCTGCGCCGCTCGGTATCGCTGAGCACGGCAGCCTCCCTTGACCCTCACCCAACCCAAAATCGCACGCGGTTTATACCCAGCCCCAGCGATCAATACACAACGGTCAACTGCGCGGTCAGAGGTCCTCGGGAACGTCGCGTTCGGGCGCAATGCGAGCGGCGCCGATGCCGGCAAGGTCCGGATCGGCGTGCGGTCATCGCCGGCCATTCCACCTGACCTCCATCGGTGCGGCTACCCATCAGCGCGGCGGGGAAACCGGGCAGCGAAACCGCCGATAGGCTCGGGTCACGTGTCCGGAACTGGTCCACGGCTCCGACGTCTCTGGTGTACGGCACCCGGAGTGCCCGGCAGAGAGGAACTACCGTGAAGTACATGATCATGATGTACGGCTCGCAGCGGGACTACGACATGCTCGCCGGCAGGCCGACCGACGGCCGGCCTGGTCGCCGGAGGACGTCGCGGCGATGCACGAGTTCATGGGGAAGTGGAACAACGAACTGGTCGAGTCGGGCGAGTTCGTCGACGCCCGGGGCCTGGCCGCGCCGGTCCACACCCGGCGGGTCCAGCTGCAGGACGGGGTGCCGGTGGTCACCGACGGGCCGTACGCCGAGACCCAGGAGGTGCTGGCCGGCTACACGATCGTCGAGTGCGACAGCTTCGACCGGGCGACCGAGATCGCCGCCCGCCTGGCGAACACCCCGCACCCGGCGCACGCCACGCTGGCCAACGAGTGGTACGTCGACGTGCGGCCGATCGTCGAGGGCATCGGCGACCTGGACGGGTAGCAGCGTGCCCGGCGAACCTGTCGAGGACCTGCTGCGCCACCTGGCGCCGCAGGTCCTCGGCGCGGTGGTACGCCGCTACGGGCATTTCGACACCGCCGAGGACGCGGTGCAGGAGGCCCTGCTCGCGGCCGCCGCTGCAATGGCCGGCGGACGGCGTCCCGGACAACCCGCGCGGCTGGCTGATCACGGTCGCCGCGCGCCGGCTGACCGACCTGCTGCGCGCCGAGCAGGCCCGGCAGCGCCGGGAGGACACGGTGGCCCGGTGGGCGCTGCCCGACGAGTGGCTGGCACCGGCCGCCGACCGGCCGGCCCGGACCACGCCCGATCACGACGACACGCTGATCCTGCTGTTCATGTGCTGCCACCCGGCGCTGTCGCCGGCGTCGCAGATCGCGCTGACGCTGCGGGCGGTCGGCGGCCTGACCACGGCGGAGATCGCTCGCGCGTTCCTCGTGCCCGGAGGCGACCATGACCCGGCGGATCAGCCGGGCCAAGCAGCGGATCAAGGAGAGCGGCATCCCGTTCCGACTGCCCTCGGGTGACGAGCGCGCAAGCCCGGCTCGGCGCGGTGCTGCACGTCCTCTACCTGATCTTCAACGAGGGGTACGCGAGCACGTCCGGCCCGAGCCTGCACCGGGTCGAGCTGTCGACCGAGGCGATCCGGCTGGCCCGCCTGGTCCACCGCCTGCTGCCCGACGACAGCGAGGTGGCCGGGCTGCTCGCGCTCATGCTGCTCACCGACGCCCGCCGGCCGGCGCGTACCGGGCCGGACGGCGCGCTGGTCCCGATGGCCGAGCAGGACCGCGGCCGGTGGAACGCGGAGTACATCGCGGAGGGTGTCGCGCTCATCACCGGGGCGCTGCCCCGCGGCGCCACCGGCCCGTACCAGCTGCAGGCCGCGATCGCCGCGGTGCACGACGAGGCGCCGACCGCCGAGGCGACCGACTGGCCGCAGATCATGGCACTGTACGAGGTGCTGATGCGGATCTCCGACAACCCGATGGTGGCACTCAACCACGCTGTCGCGGTGGCGATGGTGAACGGGCCACGGGCCGGCCTCGACCTGCTCGGCAAGCTGGCTGCCGACGACCGGATCGCCGAGGACCACCGGCTGTACGCGGTCCGCGCGCACCTGCTGGAGATGGTCGGCGACGCCACGGCGGCGCGGGAGGCGTACCTGGCGGCCGCGACCCGGTCGACCAGCCTGCCCCAGCAGCGCTACCTGAACGCACGCGCCGCCCGCCTGATCGGCACAACTTCCCGGAAATAGTGGCCATAGTCGCCCCCTGAGGCAACGACTTCCGGGAAATTGTGCCGATCATTCACAGTGCTCGGAGGGCGTCGGCGGGAGCCAGGCGAGCTGACCGCGATGGCCGAGGACGTGCGGGGTGCGGCCGATCACGCCGAGGCGCTCATCGAGGCGCTGCTGACGCTGGCGCGCAATGAACGTGGGCTCACCGTGCACGAGCCGGTCGACCTCGCGACCGTGGCCGAGGACGTCCTCGACACCGCCGACCTGGACGGGCTGCTGCTGCGTACCTCGCTGACGCCGGCCGCCGCGACCGGCGACCCGGTGCTGCTCGAACGGCTGGTGGCCAACCTGGTCGACAACGCCGTCCGGTACAACGTGGCCGGCGGCGAGGTGACCGTGCTTACCTCCACAGTGGAGGGTCAAGCGCAGCTCGTCGTCGCCAAGCCCGGCGGCGGGCTGGAGGTGAGCGTCACGGTGCCGCACACGGTGCCGCACACCGTTGTCTCCGACGGTGCCGGGCAGACCCGGTAGGTGTGCCGGCCGGCTGACGATGCGCCCGCAATGCGCCAGCAGCGAACAGGCCGGCGACACGCGAACCGCTCTGGTAGCTTCGCCCACCATGGCCGGGGAGGAGACCGAGCGGCTCGGCGGGCGGTACGCGAAGCTGTGGGCGGCGAGCACGACCTCGGCCCTCGGCAGCGGCCTGGCCACGATCGCGGCGCCGCTGCTGGTGGCCTCCCGGACCACCAGCCCGCTGACGGTGTCGGCCGCGTTCGCCGTCGCCTGGCTGCCGTGGCTGCTGTTCGCGCTGCCGGGTGGCGTGCTGGTCGACCGGGTGGACCGGCGCCGGCTGATGATCGTGATCGACTGGGTACGGGTCGGCGTGCTCGCCGTTCTCGCCACCGCCCTCCTGACCGGGCACGCGAGCCTCGTCCTGCTGTACACGGTGCTGTTCGTCATCAACACGGGTGAGGTCGTCTTCAACTCGGCGAGCCAGGCCATGATCCCGTCCGTGGTGCCGCGATCCCGGCTGGAACGGGCGAACGGCTGGCTGTTCGGCGGCGTCATGCTGATGCGGGGCATGATCTCCCCGCCGCTCGGCGGGTTCCTGTTCGCGCTGGCGGCGAGCGCGCCGTTCCTCGCCAACGCGGCCACGTACGCGGTGAGCGCCGTCCTCATCGGCCTGGTCGCCGGGTCGTACCGATCCCCCGGGACCGCACAGCGCGCGGCGTCCCGCTCGATCCGCGCCGAGGTCGTCGAGGGCTTCCGGTGGCTCGCGCACCAACGGGTACTGCGGACCATGGCGGTCCTGATCGGACTGCTCAACGTCACCCTGGTCGCGGCGACCGCGGTGCTCGTCCTGCTCGCGAAAGAGCGGCTGCACCTCGGCGCGGTCGGCTACGGCGTGCTGTTCACCTGCATGGCGGCCGGTGGCCTGCTCGGCTCCGTGACCGGCGACCGGATCATCAAGGCGGTCACCGCCACCTGGACGATCCGGATCGGGCTGCTCGTCGAGACCGGGATGCACCTGGCGCTGGCGACCTCGCGCAGCGCGTACCTCATCGGGTTCGTGCTGTTCGTGTTCGGGGTGCACGGCGGGCTGTGGGGCATCGTCGGGAACTCGTTGCGCCAGCGCCTCACGCCACCGGACATGCTGGGCCGGGTCGGCAGTACGACGCTGTTCGTCGCGGCCGGCGGCAACTGTGTCGGGGCGCTCCTCGGCGGCGTGGTCGCCTCGACGTTCGGGATCACCGCGCCCTACTGGATCGGCTTCGTGGTCGCCGCGATCGTGGTGGCCACCACCTGGCGGGTGTTCGACCCGGCCACGGTCGCCGAGGCGTACACCCGCCCGGTGCCGCATGACCTGACCGACCCGAATTCGGATGAGCCGCAACCGGCCGGCCGGCTAGGCTCGGACTCGGCTGCGGCGACGGAGTGAGTCAGCGCCTGACAACCGCCTCGACCACGCCCGAGCAGCCACGGACTGGCCTCCCGAGATCAGGCCGAGAGGCCGTGGCACACCCGCCGCGGCGAAGGTGTGGTGGCACCGCGACCGACCCCATCGCCCACACCTCCGGGGAGCGGACTCCCCGGAGGTGCCATGCGACGCGTACTGTCCACCGAGCTCGCCGGTCATGCCGGCGAGCGGATCACGATCGCCGGCTGGGTGCACCGCCGCCGGCTCCTGTCCGGCGTCTCGTTCCTGATCGTGCGGGACCGGGCCGGTCTCGCGCAGGTGGTGGTGCCGGCGGGGGTGCCGCTGCCGGCCGAGGAGACGGTCGTGACCGTCACCGGGCGGGCGGTCGCCAACCCGGTCGCCCCCGGCGGGGTGGAGGTGGTCGAGCCGGTCCTCACGGTCATCGGTACCGCCGAGCCGCCCGCGGTCGAACTGTACCGGCCCAGGCTCGGCGTCGGCCTGCCGGCGCTGCTCGACCACGCCCCGGTGACGCTGCGCCACCCGGCCCGGCGGGCGGTGTTCGCCGCGTCGGCCGCCGCCGTGGGCGCGTTCCGGTCCCGCCTCGACGCGCTCGGGTTCACCGAGGTGTACACCCCGAAGATCGTCGCGAACGCGACCGAGAGCGGCGCGAACGTGTTCCGGCTCGACTACTTCGGCCGGCCGGCGTACCTGGCCCAGTCGCCGCAGTTCTACAAGCAGACGATGGTTGGCGTGTTCGAGCGGGTGTACGAGGTGGGGCCGGTCTTCCGCGCCGAGCCGCACGACACGTCCCGGCATCTCGCCACGTACACGTCGCTCGACGCCGAGTGGGGCTTCATCACCGACCACCGGGACGTGATGGCGGTGCTCACCGACGTGCTGCGCGCGATGGCCGGAGTCGTTGAGCCGTACGGGTTCGCGCCGGTACGTGTGCCCGACGAGGTGCCGGTGCTGCACTTCGGTACCGCGCTGGCCCTGGTCGGCGCCGACCCGGACGAGCCCGACCTGGCCCCGCGGCACGAGCGGGCGCTGGGCGAGTGGGCGCGGCGCGAGCACGGCTCCGACCTCGTGTACGTCGAGGGGTACCCGATGGTGAAACGGCCGTTCTACACCCACCCGCAGCCGTCGGACCCGCGCTGGTCGAACTCGTTCGACCTGATCTTCCGGGGCGTCGAGCTGGTCACCGGCGGCCAGCGCCGGCACGAGTACGCCGACTACGTGGCGGCACTGGCGGCCCGGGGCGAGTCGCCGGACGCGTACACGTCCTATCTGGAGCCGTTCCGGCACGGGATGCCGCCGCACGGCGGGTTCGCCATCGGGCTGGAACGGTTCATGGCCCGGGTCGCCGGTGCGCCGAACGTACGCGAAGCCGCACTGTTCCCCCGCGACCCGCACCGCCTGACGCCGTAACGATCGACACGGCATGACCGGCACGCATGACCGGCACGGCATGACCGGCACGCATGACCCGGCACGGCACTGACCGGCACGGCATGACCGGCACGGCATGATCGGCACAACTTCCCGGAAACAGTGGCCACCGGCTGCCCCTGAGGCAACAACTTCCGGGAAGTTGTGGCGATCATGCGGTGGAGTTGTGGTGACCAGCGCTTCCACTAGGCTCGGGCCGTGCGTCTGCTCGCCGATGAGTTCTTCCTGCTGGCACACGATGACGTGTCCGGAAAACCCCGTTTGCACCCTCGGGTGGTCGGCATCGGGCTGGCCAGCGCTCTGCTCGGCGAGCTCGTCCTGTTCGGACGCGTCCGGATCAAGGGCCCCGAGCTGGTCGTGGTCGACGGTCGGCCGGTCGAGGACGGGCTGACCGACCGGGTCCTCGCGGTGATCGCCGGGCGGCGCCCCCAGCCGGTGTCCACCTGGCTGGCGGCGCTCGCCGACACCGCCCCGGCCGACGTGGCCGCCCGGCTCGCCGCCGACGGCGTCGTCCACCGGGTGTCGTCACGGTGGCCCGGGCGCGGCGACCGCTGGGTGCCGGCCGACATGTCGACCGCCGCCTGGCCGGCCGCCCGGCTGCGGATGCTGCTCACCCACGCCGAGGCCCAGGCCGAGGCGCCGCCGGTACCCGACGTGGCGCTCGCCGGGCTGGCGCTGTCCTGCGGCCTTTCCGCGTACCTCCTGTGGGACACCGCGCCGGAGGTACGCGATCATCTGGACCGGCTGCTGTCCGGCCTCGGCCCGGTGCGCGACCTGCTCGCGTACACCGAGGCCGCGGTCGGCGACGCGGTCATGAGCCGCCGCGTGTGAGACTCAACGCCCGGTGCCGCCGGTCGCCGCGGGGTGGACGGCCCGGTGGATGGCCCGGTGGACCGGCCGCCGGGCGGCGCGCCCGCAGCCACAGGCCGGCGCAGAACCCGGCCACGACGACCACCGCGAGCATCGCCGGCAGGCTGCCGACCACCCGGTTCGTCGTGCCGATGAGGGTACTGAAGTGCACGACCGCGAGCAGGAACCCGGTCAGCAGGCCGGCCGCCCCGAGCGCCGGCACGAAGACGGTCCGCAGGAACGTGCCGTCCGGGTAGCGCAGGAAGAACACCACCACCGAGATCGCCGCGAGCACCTGGAGCAGCAGCACGCCGAGCGTGGACAGGCCGACCATGCTCGCCGCGAGCGTCAGGTACGGGTCGAGCCCGGCCACGGCGAACGCGACGACCACGACGGCGCTGACCGCGCTGACCGTCAGGCTGGCGACGTGCGGGGACAGGTGACGGGCGTGGTAGCGCCCGAGCCGGGCCGGGAGCACCCGGTCCCGGCCGAGCGCGAACAGGTACCGGCTGGCCACGTTGTGGAACGCGAGCATCGCGGCGAGCAGGCTGGTGCACACCAGTACGGCCATGAGCTGGCTGAGCCCGGCACCGAGGTACTGCTCGGCGACGTTGAACAGCAGGTTGCCCAGGTCGCGGGCGGCGATGTCGTGGGTGTTCCGCACGCCGATCGCGCCGACGGTCAGCCAGGCGGTACCGAAGTAGAACAGCCCGATCCCGATGAGCGCGACGTACGTGGCGCGTGGCACGCTGCGCCGCGGGTCGGCAGTCTCCTCGCCGTACAGGGCGGCCGACTCGAAGCCGACGAAGCTGGTGAAGGCGAACATCAGGCCGATGCCGAGCGATCCGCCGAGGACCCGGTGCGGGTGCAGCGACGCGGCCGGCAGGGCGGCGAGCCCGCGGTGCGCCAGGATGCCGAAGTCCATCAGGGCGACGATCGCCAGTTCGAGGGTGATCAGGACACCGACCACTTTGGCCGACAGCGTCACCGACCGGTACCCGAGGGTCGCGACGATGACCAGCGCGACGGCGGTCGCCAGCAGCCACGGCACGTGGATGTCAACCGCGTCGAGGACCAGGTGGACGAAGTACCCGACCGCGCCGGCCAGCCCGGTCGTGAGCGCCGTGTACGACACGGCGGCGAGGTAACCGGCGGCGACCGCGGGCGGGCGGCCCAACCCGGACCCGACGTACGTGTAGAACGCGCCGGTGTTGACCACGCGCCGGCTCATCGCCGCATACCCGACCGCGAAGCACAGCAGTACGACGCAGGCCAGGGCGAACACCACGGGCAGGCCGGCCCCGTTGCCGTACACCAGCGCGAGCGGGATGTTACCCACCACCGCGGTGAGCGGGGCAGCGGCGGCGATCACGAGAAAGACAACCGGGCCGGTCGTCAGCGCCCGGCCGCGCGACGACTGGACAGTCGAGTCCAATGTGCTAACTCCTAGCGATTGCGGGCCGATCCTGGGATCGCGGTCACCGCTGCCTGCCCCTGCGGTGGTGACCATGCCCGCGACGGGTGGCAACGCTAGTCAAGATGGACCGGCCGCTCTACGGACCGTTCGTGCCGCATCCTTCGCCGTATGGAGGTAATGGCGCAGGTCAGGGCAAAAGCGAGCAGGCCGTGGAAGGCGCTTCACGTTGCGTAGTCGATGGATCCGTCCCGCCGGCCCCGGGCGATGAACCAGCCGAAGGTCGCCGTGCAGGCCAGCAGCCAGCCGGCGCCGACCGCGGCCTCGGCCAGCGCCTGCCCGGCCGCGGCGGAGAGCTGGCCGGCGAGCACGTGGCGGATCGCGATGAGGCCGTGGGTCAGCGGCAGCAGCTCGGACACCCAGGTCACCGGCGTCGGGTACGCGGCCAGCGGCACGTTGACCCCGCAGAGGGTCATGACGGTGACCAGGCCGACGTTGGCGACCAGGTTGTTGAGCCAGCGGAAGCCGAGCAGGATCCCGCCGAGGAAGGTGCCGAAACAGTACGCGGACGCGCCGACCAGGACGGTCAGCGGCACCACCAGGAGGATGCGCGGCCACGGCAGCGGCAGCCCGAAGAGCGGGCCGATGATGAACAGGGCGCCGAGGGCCGAGACCACGCCGTCCCCGATCAGATACGTGCCCCGCGAGGCGAGTACCACCACCGGGTTGGTCGGGCTGGCGACGAGCAAGGGAAGGGTGCCGGCGTTGCGTTCCCAGCCGACCATGTTGAGCGCCCAGACGCCCTCCATCGCCGCCAGCATCACCGCGTTGCCGACCAGGAGGAACCAGGTCTGCTCGGCCGAATGCAGCAGCCGGCCCAGCAGGGCGAAGAACGTGACCTGCGCCAGTACCCGCAGGAACCAGCCGCCGAGCCAGGTTTTCCAGGTGTAGATCGAACCGTAGTCGTTGGCGCCGGCCCAGAACGCGTACCGCATGATCCGTAACGTGGTCATCAGCGCAACCCCAGCTCACCGGTCTGGCGGACCTTGCGCAGGATGCGGTCCATCAGGACCGACGCCACGACCAGCGCGGCGCAGCCGAGCAGGAAGATCATCGTGAGGTTCAGCGCGGCGTGTGGCACCGGCGCCGCCGCGAGGCTCCCCCGCAGCGCGTCCGCCGACCAGGACAGGAAGACCACCTTGGAGAACGGCTGCAACCACCCGGGCAGCAGCGCGACCGGCACCAGGATGCCGCCGAGCACGTAGAACGGGTAGCTGGCCGAGTTGGAAAACGTGACAGCGCTGCGCGCGAGCACGAACAGGTTGGCCATGAACAACGCGGTGGTGGTCATCGCGAACGCGGTGAGCAGCAGCGTGGCCGCGAACACCGCCGGATGGTGCACGCTCACGTCCACCCGCAGCGCCACGCCGACCAGCCACACCTCGGCGAACGACACCAGGCCGGCGACCATCATGGTGGCGATCCGGCCGAGGATCACGCCGGCGAAGCTGACCGGCGCGGCGACCAGATAGTCGATCGTGCCCTCCCAGCGCTCGGTCTGGATCACCCAGCCTCCGTTGAAGATCGCGAACCACCACAGCGACATGAAGAACGGCGCCACGATGGCGTACGCGCTGAGATCCAGCCGGCCGCCGTGGCGCAGCACCATGGTGAAGATGATCGTGTACAGCGGCGCGGTGAGCAGCGGGATCAGCATGTCCGGGTACTGCCGGTAGAACGACACCTGGAGCCGGAAACCGGTGAGAAACCCGCGCACCGCTCAGACCTCCAGCCCGCGCTCGCCGATCATCCCCACGTACACCTCTTCCAGGCTGGGCCGCGACGTCCTGACGCCGGTGACGCCGGCCTCCACCAGCACCTTGAGCACGGCGGACACGGCGGCGTCGGTCTCGACCTGGATCCGCGCCCCGCCGGCCTCCCGGTCGACGCGGACCACGCCGGCCATCCCGGCCGCGCGGTCCAGCAGGTCCTCGTCGACGCTTTCCACGTCGACGCGTTGGAACCGGGACACCAGGTGCCCGAGCGACCGGGGCGACTCGGTGGCCAGGATCCGGCCGTGGTCGATGAGCGTGACCCGGTCGCACAGCGTCTCGGCTTCCACCATGTCGTGGGTGGCGAGCAGGATCGTGCGGCCTTCCGCGCGCAGCTCACCGATCAGCGCCCGGAACTCGCGCGCCGCGATCGGGTCCATCCCGGTCGTCGGCTCGTCGAGGAACAGCACCGAGGCGTCGGCGATCAGACCGCGGGCCAGGTGCAGTCGCTGTTTCATGCCCCGCGAGTAGGCCTCCACCCGCTGGTCGGCCCGATCGCTCAGGCCGACGCGATCGAGCAGTTCCTGGCTTCGCGGCCGCAGCCGGGACCGGGGCAGCTTGTAGAGGGCCGCCCAGTACTCGAGGTTCTGCCGGGCGGTCAACCGGGTGTACAGACCGCGCTCGCCGCCGAACACGATGCCGATCAGCGGGCGGACGGCGCGGGCCTGCGCGACGACGTCGTGGCCGTAGATCTCGGCCCGCCCCGATGTCGGCAGCAGCACGGTCGACAGGATCTTCACCAGGGTGGTCTTGCCGGCCCCGTTGGGACCGAGCAGCCCGTGCACCTCGCCGCGCGGCACGGTCAGGGACACGCCGGCCAGGGCCCGGATCGTCGGCTTCCGGCGCGCCGTGAACTCCCGGACCAGGTCGGTGACCGCCACAGCGGGCGGCTCAGCGGGCGGCTCAGCGGGCGGCTCAGCGGGCGGCTCAGCGGGCGGCACATGACCGACACGCTAGACGGCCGGGTCGGGGGCTACACCCGATTAATCACTGGCCCGTCGTCAGCACCATCCGGAACCGCGCTTCGCCGCTGCGCATCCGGGCGAACGCGTCGCCGACCTCCTCCAGCGGGGCGGTCTCCACCTCCGGCCGGATGCCGGTCAGCGCGCTGAACGCCAGCGCCTCCTCGGACTGGCGGGCGGTGCCGGACGCGTGCCCCACCACCCGGTGGCTGCCGAAGATGAGCTGGGCCGAGGTGACCGTCAGCTGCCCGGCCGCCGCTCCGATCACGATCAGCTCGCCGCGAGGGCCGAGCCCGTCCAGGCCGGCGCTGATCGCCGCGGCGTCGGTCGCGGTGGCCAGCACCGCCCGCGCCCCGCCGAGCTTGCGCAACTCGGCCGCGACGTCCTGAGCCGTACTGTCGATGTAGTGCCGGGCGCCCCAACGGCGAGCCGCCTCGGCCTTGCCCGCGCCGCGCGCGATGGCCACCGTGTCGAAGCCCATCCGGGCCGCGTACTGCACACCCATGTGCCCGACGCCGCCCAGGCCGAGCACGGCGACCAGGTCCCCGGCGCGGGCGCCGCTGTCGCGCAGCGCGTTGAACGTGGTTGCGCCCGCACACATCAGGGGTGCCGCGTCGACCGCCGGGATCTCGTCCGGGATCGCGGCGAGCGCGTCGGCCGGCGCGACCATCGCGTCGGCGAACCCACCGGGGTACGCCACACCGGGAATCCGCAGGTTGTCGCAGTTGATGAAGTCACCTGCCCGGCACGACACGCAGGTCGCGCAGTTGCCGCCGAACCAGCCGATCCCGACCCGGTCGCCGACCCGCCAGTTCTCCACACCGGGCCCGACCGCGTCGACCCGGCCGGCGACCTCGTGCCCGGGGATCAGCGGGAACGACGCACCGGGCAGGTAGCCGTCGACCACTACCGCGTCGCTGTGGCAGATCCCGCACGCCTCGACCGCCACCCGTACCTGTCCCGGGCCTGGCTCGGGCAGCTCCTGCTTCACGATCTCGAACGGTCCACCCGCAGCGCTGACCTGGGCGGCTCGCATGCTCGGCATCCGATCTCCCCGTCGACGACTCGTACCCATCGCAACCAAACCACTACCGGCAGCGAAGGTACACGCTATCGAGAGGTATCGACGGCTCCGCGAGAAGAATCCGCCGGGCGGGATTCGATTCTGCCGGGGTCAGCCGCCGGCGATGGCGCGCAGCGCGTCGAGGTGGGCCGAGAATGCCGCCTTGCCGGCCGGCGTCAACGACAACCAGGTGCGCGGTCGCCGTCCGACGTACCCCTTGCGCACCTGCACGTATCCCGCCGTCTCCAGGACGGTGACCTGCGACTAGTTTCTCCGCGGGCCCAATTTCTCCGCGGGCCCGATCAGTCCGGCTCGTCGACCGCGCGCTGCTTGTTCCGGTCGATCTTGATGGTCCCCACGTCGTCGAGGTACCCGGCCCGGTTGACCTCCTCGATCTTGCGCAGCGCGTCCGCCTTCCGGGCCTTGCGGGAGTCGCCGCTGACCGTCCGCAGGCCGAAGACGGCGACGACGACCACCAGCAGAATGATGACTCCGGCCAGGACCACGATCCCTAGAGGAGACGCGACCACACGCATTTCCACCGCCTTTCACCGAGCCATCAAGCATCTTCCCTGATGATGCCCTTGTAATGGGTACTCGAACCGCCGGAATCTTGGCGGCAAAGCGCTGTTCCGGCAACAATTCGCCACCAAGATCCGGGCTACGGTGGAGGCCGTGACCATGGAGCTCAACGGCACGCCGGTCAGCCACGACACCCGCACGGTCGCCACCGGCCTCGGCTACAGCCACTTCACCGCCATGCAGGTACGCGACGGCCGGACCCGCGGGCTCGACCTGCACCTGGCCCGGCTGGACGCCGCCACCAGGGAACTGTTCGGCCAATCCCTCGACCCGGACCGGGTCTGCGGGTACATCCGGCACGCGCTCGGCCACACCCGGGACGCGTCCGTGCGGGTGTACGTGTTCGAGTCCGACGGGATATCGATCGTCGTGACGGTGCGCGATCCGGCCGACCCGCCGGACACCGCCCACCGGGTACGCGCGGTCCCCTACCAGCGGCCGGTCGCGCACCTCAAACACTCCGGCAGCTTCGCCCAGGAGTTCTGGCGGCGGCAGGTACACGCGGAGGGGTTCGACGAGGCGCTCCTCACCGACGCCGACGGAGTCATCTCCGAAGGCGCGATCACCAACGTCGCCTGCTGGAACGGCTCCGCCCTGGTGTGGCCGGACGCGCCCGCCCTCGCCGGCATCACGATGCAGGTGCTCCAGCGGGCGCTGGCCGAACGCGGCATCCACCCCGAACACCGCACGATCCGGGTGTCCGACCTGCCCTCGTACACCGCAGTGTTCCTGACCAACTCGCACGGCATCGCGGCGGTGGACCGGGTCGGCGACGTACCCCTGCCGGTCGCGCCGGAAATCCTGGCGATGCTGACCGATACCTACGACTCTGTGCCGTGGCAGCCGATCTGACCTGTCAGACATCCCATGACGTTGTTTGTCAAGCAGCAGTCTGTTGATCTTGCCGAATTGGCGTCCAGGCCTTGTCCTCGTCGTACTTCGTGCCGGTCTTGAGGCAGCCGTGCAGGATGCCGACGAGGCGGTTGCCGAGTTGGCGTAGCGCGGCGCGGTGGCCGATGCCGCGGCCGCGGAGTTGGTCGTAGTAGGCGCGGGCGCCGGGTGAGGCGCGTAGCGCGGCGAATGCCTGCATGCCCAGGGCGTCAACGAGCCGGTCGTTGTGGACGTAGCGGGCCAGGACGGTCTTGCGTTTGCCGGACTGGCGGGTGATCGGGCTGGTCCCGGCGTAGTTCTTGCGGGCTCTGGCATCGGCGTAGCGGTTCTTGTCGTCGCCGAACTCGGCGAGCACCCGGGCGCCGAGCACGCCGCCGAGACCGGGCTGGCTGAGGTAGACCTCAACGTCCGGGTGCTTGCCAAAATGGGCCTCGACCTGCTCCTCCATGGCGGCGATCTGAGTGTTGAGGACGGTGAGGATCGCTACCTGGGCGCGGACGGTGGCCGCGTAGGCGGCGGTCACGGCCGCGGGCTGGCCCAGGTACTCGGCCCGTAGCGCGGCGGCGATCGCCTCGGCCTTCGCGGCCCGGTTGCGGCGGCGGGCCTGGCGCAGCGCTTCGGTGATCTGCTCGATGGTCAGGGCAGCCGCGGAGGCCGGGTCGGCAGCGGCGCCGAGCAGTTCCAGAGTGTCACCGGCGATGAGGTCGTCGAAGGCGACCAACGCGGCCGGGAAGAACTCCCGCAGCGCGTGGCGCAGCCGCAGCAGATGGCGGGTGCGTTCCCAGATCAGCGTCTTGTGTGCCCGGGTGAGGACCTTGACCGCCTCGGCCTGCACGCTGTCGCCGGCGATCGGGCGTAGCTGATGGCGGTCGGTGCGCACCATGTCGGCCTGGACGTGTGCGTCGGCGGTGTCGCTCTTAGCCCCGGACACGCCGTGGCGTTCGCGGTAGCGGGCCACCTGCAGCGGGTTGATCGCGTAGATCTGGTAGCCGGCCGCGATCAGCGCCTGCACCCACGGGCCACGCTCGGTCTCGATCCCGACCACCACCGTAGTGTCGTCGTCCTCGCCGAGGTGTTCGCCGATCATCGCGTGCAGCCGGGCGATGCCCGCGACGCCCTCGGGCAGCTTCGCCCTGCCCAGCACCCGGCCGGTCTCGTCCTGCAGCTCGACGTCGTGATGCTCCTCCGCCCAGTCATCCCCGAGAAACAGCAATCCCTTCACCCCCATCCACAATGGACAATATTGCCCTACGTAGCCTACGGGAGAACTACCAGCGACCTAATAAACAAGTGCTCACGCCAACGATCAACGGGCACGACATCCCATCAGCGGTCTGGTCCCCCGACCACCAGCAGGGGCACGATCTGACAGTAGGACTGCAAGCGTCCTGGCGGCGCGAGTGCTCACCTGCCGGCGGCTACCGGACCCGAGTATGACTCTCGCCTACCCGGTAGTTCTTATTAGGCGGGATACAGACAGCGGGGGCTGCGGCCAGTACCGTGTCGGTGATCCCCTGAGGAGTGCCGGCATGAAGGGTAAGACGCCCCTGCTGACCTTGCTGGTCGGCCTGTTGACCGCGGTCGCGCTGGTCATCGCGGGCATGAACGCGACCAGTAGGGACGCGGCGCGCAAGAAGGCCCGGGCCACGGCCAACACGGCCCCGGCGACCACGCCGGCCGCGGCACCGACGTCCGCCGCCCCGGCGGCACCCGCGACCTCCGCGCCGCCGCCGCTGGACCAGACCAGAGCCACCTACGCGGGCCGGTTCACCGGCGGCGGCGGCTCGATCGCGGTCGCGGTCCACGACGGCACCGCGATCGCCTACCTGTGCGACGGCCGGCGGGTCGAAGCCTGGCTGCAGGGCACCGCGAACGCCGGGAAGCTCACCATGGCCGGAGCCGACAACGCCACCCTGGCCGGGACCTTCGGGGACGGCAAAGCCGGCGGTACCGTCAGCGCCGCGGGTAAACAGTGGACCTTCGACATACCGGCGGTGACGGCGCCCTCCGGCCTGTACCGGGCGGCCGCCAACGTCACCGGCGCCCAGGTGATCGGCGGCTGGATCGTGCTGGCCGACGGCACCCAGGTCGGCGTCCTCGACACGGCCGGCGAGCCGGCTGCCGCGCCCGCGCTCGACACGTCGACCGGCCAGACGGTCGTGGGCGGCACCACGCTGACCGCCACCCCGATCAACGGCACGACCGGAGGCGGGTTCTGACCATGGCAGAGCCCCAGCTGGCCGCTCCGATCGAACGCACGAGCGCGTTGAAGGTGCTGGGAGCGCTGGCGATCGGCGGCGCCGTCTCGGTGACCCTCGGCGTCCTGGGCAAGGTGCACCACCCCACCGGCATCGCGGTCAACGTCGCCGGCTTCTCCAGCCCGTTGACGGTGAAGGTCTGGCTCGCGTCCGGCGCCGCGTTCTTCGCCGTCCTGCAACTGCTGTCCGCGCTCATGATGTACGGGAAGCTGCCGCCTCGCCCGGCACCGGGCTGGATCGGCGCGTTCCACCGCTGGTCCGGGCGGATCGCGTTCCTGCTGACCATCCCGGTCGCCGTGCACTGCCTGTACGCGCTGGGTTTCCAGACCTACGACACCCGGGTCCTGCTGCATTCGCTGCTCGGCTGCGTGTTCTTCGGCGTGTTCACGGTGAAGATGCTGGTGCTGACCGGGCGTGGGCTCGCCGGCTGGGTGCTTCCGCTCGCCGGCGGGCTGGTGTTCGCGACCCTGATCGGGCTGTGGCTGTCGTCGGCCCTGTGGTTCTTCGCCACGTCGGGGGTGAAGTTCTGATGGCGGGCACCTCACGCCGGGCGTTGCTCGCCGGGGCGTGCGGCGCCGCGGCGCTGGGCGGCTGCTCCACGTACGGTACGTCCAAAGAGGACAGCGCACCCCAACCGGCGCCGGCCCCGAGCGGTGGTGCGACCGGCGGTGCGACCGGCACCGTGCTGGCCAAGGTCTCCGACATCCCGGTCGGTGGTGGCAAGATCTTCGCCGAGCGGAAGACGGTCGTCACCCAGCCGCAGGCGGGCACCATCAAGGCGTTCTCCACCACGTGTACCCATGCCGGCTGCGCGGTCGACGAGGTCGCCCGTGGCACGATCAACTGCCCGTGCCACGGCAGCCGGTACCGCATCGTCGACGGCAGCGTGGCCGCCGGGCCGGCGCCGAAACCGTTGCCGCCGATCGCGGTAACAGTCAATGGCGACGCGATCACCCTGGCCTAGCTAGCCCATCATCAGGTGGGTTTCGGGCCGCTATGGTCAGCGCGCGGCGAGCGGTGCACAGTCCGGGCGGGGGCACAACTTCCCGGAAACAGTGGCCATAGCGGGCCGCTGAGGCCACAACTTCCGGGAAGTTGTGCCACGAAACCCCAGGGGCCAGTCCGACCCGGTGTTTGGGTTGACATGTGACTGAGTCACACATATGTTGAGGGCATGACCGAGATCGTGGAGACCAGGCTCGAAATCACGTCGTGGGACGAGAAGCCCTACCGCGAGCTCCCCGACGGCCGGAAGTTCACCAGGGCCGAGGTCGCGCTCACCGGCTCCGCCGGCGAACTGGCGTCCGCCTCGTTCGAGTCGTTGATGTTCTACCGGGCCGACGGCACCGCCAGCTACGTGACGCTGATGCACGTCACCGGCTCGCTCGGCGGCCGCTCCGGCAGCTTCGTCCTCCAGGGTGAGGGCACCTTCGACGGGAAGACCGCGCGCGGCGAGTCCCGGGTGGTGCCCGGCTCCGGCACCGACGGGCTGGCCGGCATCTCCGGCACCGCCGAGAGCGCCTCGACCCACGACGACTACCCGTTCATGCCGTTGACGCTGAGGTACACGCTCCAGTGAGTGAGCTGGACCGCGAGGCCAACCTGCTGGGTGCCCTCGCACTGTCCATTTCGGACCGCACGTCCGCCGCCATCGCCGCGGCCGCCGGCCAGTCGGAGTCGGGGGCCGCGGCGCTGTCCGCTCTGCACCACTTCCTCGACCGGCCGACCCTCGACCAGGTGCGCCGGGTGCTCGGCCTGACGCACTCGGGCGCGGTCCGGCTGATCGACCGGCTCAGCGCGGCCGGCCTGGTGACGCGCGGTCCGGGCGGCGACGGCCGGTCGCGCTCGGTGGTCCTGACCGAGGAGGGTCGGCGGGCGGCCGAGCGGGTCTCGGCCGCCCGTGCGGCGGCGCTGACCGGGGTACTGGAGGAGCTGTCCCCGGCCGAGCGGAAGACGCTGCACGCGCTGATGGGCCGGCTGATGGCCGCCGTGGTGCACGACAAGGACGGCGGGGCCTGGATCTGCCGGCTCTGCGACCTCGACGCCTGTGGCCGGAGCCGACGGTCACTGCCCGACCGCGAACGCCGCCGCGGCGAAGTACCGCTCCTGATCGACGTTGGTCGATCTAGTACCAAATAGCCACGCCAAACGGGACTTGATAGACCAACGTCGATAGGGGTCGTCAGGTGGTCACGGTCGCCGTCGCGCCGGCAACGACGGCCACGTCGACCGACGAGATCACCCGGCCGGAGATGGTCCGCACCGTCGCCGGCCGCGGCGTCCCGTTCACCCGCAGCGTGGCGTGCTGGCCGGCGAACTGGGCGGTCCAGGTCACCGGTCGGGGTCCACCGTGGTGGGTGAGAATGCTGGTGGTGGCGCCGGTGTGGCGTACGGCCAGGTCGTGCTGGCCGAGCCGGACGTGGTCGAGTTGCAACCAGCTGACCGCGCCGGGCAGGTTGGCCAGGGTGCTCAGCGCGTCGGCGGGCGCGTTGGGCCTGATGCCGAGCAGCCCCTCGGCATAGTTGCCGATCATCGTGTACGAGATCTCCGGGTACGCGGCACGGCTCTTGGCCACGTACTGCAACCACTTCCAGCCCTGGTCGATCCGGCCCCAGCGGAAGAAGGTCTCCGGCAGGTACGTGTACGCCTCGATGTTGAACGGTGGCAGTGCGCTGACCGAGGAGTCGACGAAGTCGAGGTACCGGTTGGTCCGCGTCCCCGTCGAGGTGATCTCCTTCATCGGCATGAACCAGGAGTTCTCCTTGCCGAAGTTGGTCAGCGCCCCGCCGGCGTTGAAGGCGCGGATGTAGCGTTTGGCGCTGGTCGAGTACCAGGTCTTCTCGAACTGCGCCTTGAGCGCGGCGGCCCGCTGGTTGGTCTTGTCCGCACCGGCCTGGTCGCCGCGGGCGGCCAGCGCGATCGCGTACGCGCGGAGCGCCTGGTACTGCGAGCCGACCGCGTCACCGGCTTCGAGCAGCTTCTCCTTGTTCTCGTTGTAGCTGGCCACGCCCTGGAAGATGCTGCCGGTGCCCTTCTCGTCGGCGATCCCGTTGTGGTTGTCGTCGTGCGCGCTGACGAACGCGTTCACCGAGTTGGTGTAGTACGCGAACAGCTTCGCGTCGTCGACGTACGCCCGGTTGCCGGTCCAGAGGTACTGCTCGACACCCTTCTGGGTCAGCTCGAAGACGGCCGGGATCTCCCGGACGAAATTGGTGTCGCTGTGGTAGTCGGTGGCGTAGATGCTGCCGTCGAATGCGAACGACCACAGCGGGTAGTACTTGCGGGCAGAGGTGGCCGAGGCGGCGAAGGTACGCAGCATGCTGAGGTTCTCGGTGTCCAGCCCGAGCAGGTGCGCGCCGGTGGCCTGGTGGGCGAAGTCGCGCGAGTAGAACGCCGGGCGGGTGGTCAGGCCGGCCCAGTAGCACGGGATGTAGCCGGCCTTCTTACCGGTCTGCACCCAGTCCAGGGCGCGCTGCTTCGCCCACGCGAAGTCGGCGACGAGCTGCGAGTTGCTCGACGTGAGGGCCAGGCTGCTGGCCGCTGCCGGTGCGACCGGCGCGGCGCTGGCCGAACCCCATCGGGTACCGACGAAACCGGCGACGCCGGCGAGCGTGGCGCCGGTGAGCACGCCCCGGCGGGTGAGGCGGGTCCTGTCGGTCACCGCGGCCTCCTCATGATCGGCGAGAACGGGCAGACACATCGCGTCTCGTCGATGCTTCTCGGATCAAGAGATCAAGTCAAGCGCTTCACCGCCGGTACGATCATCGCGTGGACGTATCGATGGCCGACGTGGCCCGGCGCGCCGGGGTGTCGCCGAGCACCGTGTCGTACGCGCTCAGCGGCCGCAAACCGGTGTCGGCGCAAGCGCGGCACCGGGTCATGCGGGCGGTCGAGGAGCTGGGCTACCGGCGCAACGCCGCGGCCCGGGCGCTGGCCAGCCGGCGTACCCGTACCCTCGCGTTGGTCGTCCCGCCGCTCGGCGAGGGGCTGGTCGCCACCCAGCTGGAGTTCGTCGCGGCGGTCGCCGAGGAGGCCAGCCGGCACGAGTACGACGTGCTGCTGGCGTCCAGCCGCGACGCTGAGGCGGGCATCGCCCGGCTGGTCCAGGGCGGCGTGGTCGACGGGCTGATCGTCATGGAGATCCGCCTCGACGACCCCCGGGTGGCGCTGCTGCAACGTTTCCAGGTGCCGTTCGTGCTGATCGGCCGGCCCGCGGACACCACCGGCCTGCGCTACGTCGACGCCGACACCGGGTCGATGCTGCGACGCGCGGTGGATTACCTGTACGGGCTCGGGCACCGGCGGATCGCGTTCGTCAACCTGCCGGCGCCGCTGCTGGCCGCCGGGTACGCCCCCGCCGTCCGGGGGCTCGACGGGTACCTGGCCGCCTGCGAATCGGCCGGGCTGACACCGGTGGCGCTCGCCTGCGACGTGACCACCGACAGCACCGCCGAGTGCGTGGCCGACCTGCTCGCCCGGGAACCCGCGGTGACGGCGATCGTCAGCACCAACGACGACGCCGTCGCCGGGCTGGTCGCCGCCCTGCACGCGGCCGGGCGCCGGGTGCCCGAGGACATGTCCGTGCTCGGCATCATCGGGCCGACCCGGGCCAGGCAGCTGACCCGGCCCGCGCTCACCGTCGTCGCGCTACCCACGGCCGAGATGGCCACCGCCGCCGCGCAGCGGCTCATCGCGGTGCTGGAAGGCGACGTGGAAGGAGACGTGGAAGGAGACGACGACTGTACCGGGCCGGGGCTGCTGTTCGATCCGCCGCTCACCGAGGGAGCGAGCTGTGCGCCACCACCGGCACGGGTTCCGCAATCGCCGCTGGGGGTTCTGTAGTCAACCAGCGCTGCACCCGGACGAGCCCACGGATCGCCCAGGAGAATACCGGGTACACGGTCAGCAGGGTCAGGCCGGCGTGCACCGCCCAGGCGCCGGCGAGCGTGGGGCCGCCCCACGCGGTGGTGTAGTTGTTCGCCCACGGGCTGGGCCCGGTGGCCCGATGGAACCGGATGGTCCACAGTAGATTCCAACCGTCCCAGGGCAGGAAGTTGGCGTGGTGGCCGGCGCTGATGTACACCCGGGCCGGGTACCCGATGTTGATCAGCATCAGGAACGCCAGATCCTGGAGCAGTACCCACGTCACCAGGCCGATCGCAAGGGCCGCCGCCACGCGGGCGGCCACCCGCCACCGGCCCGCGGCGAGCGCGCGCACCAGGCTGACCGCGCACAGCACCGGTGCGACGATCGCGTACCCGAAGCGCCGCCAGGTATCGGCACGGAACGGAGTGACCCAGAAAGACAGGACTTTACGCATGAGCCCACGCTAGAAACGCGGCCGCCGAGGCGTAACGCGGCAACCACCCATCCTCGCGGGGTGGTAATCCCCCACCCCTTCCATGATCATGAAGCATTCGGGCCGTATAGCAACACTAATCATTCATGATCATGGGAAGGGGTGGGCGGGGTCGGTCAGTGTTCGCCGATCGGGGTAACCGGCACGGCGTCGTTGGTGATGGCGATGTCGCGGAGCACCGGGGTACGGGTCGGCTGGGCGGTGGCCAACTCCAGCCGGTACTGGAGGTAGCGGGAACTGGCGACGACCCGGCCGCCCTGGCTCACCGGTACCCAGGCGGACCAGGTGGCGTCCGGGGTGGCGGTGCTGCCGGTCCGCACGCTGATCCGCAGCGACGTGCCGGCCGGGACGTCGGCCCGGTACGTCAGGCGGTCCCAGGTGACCATCTGCCGGGCGTCGAGGATCCGCGAGGTCAGGACGCCGGACGCGGCCGCCGGCGCCAGCGCGACCGAACCCAGGTCGTCCTGCCGCACCTCCGTGCCGGTGCCGGTCGACGTCCGGAACTGCGCCGCCGTGTGGTCGGCGACGCCGGTGGCCGCGGACACGAACCGGCGACGAGGGGGTGCCGGAGGTACCGGGCATCACGAGTACCGGCACGACCGACTTCAACTACTGGACCACCCGGGTCCAGCAGTACCTGGCCAACCCGGTCCCGCTGGGGTAGGCGTTTGGGTGACACCCGCCGGCACGAGCAGCGAGGATGGCGGGATGAAAGCTGTACTGTCCCTCGGGGTGGTGGTCGCGCTCGCGCTCGCCGGATGTGGCAGCAGCTCCGGTGACAAACCGTCGCCCGGCGCCGCACCTCCGCCGGCTGGTTCGGCTGCCTTGCGGGTGACCAGCGACGCCTTCACCGACGGCGGCCGGATCCCGGCGATGTACACCTGCACCGGTGGCGGCCAGGTGCCGGCCATCGCCTGGTCAGGCGACCTCGGCGAGGCGACGGCTCTGGCGGTGGTCGTCGACGACCCGGACGCGCCCGGCCGCACGTTCGTCCACCGGGTGGTGGTCGACCTGCCGGCGACCGCGTCCAGCCTGGGCGCGGACCCGCCGTCCGGGGCGCACGAGGCGAAGAACTCGGCCGGCCGGACCGGGTGGACACCGCCGTGCCCGCCGTCAGGCACCCATCGTTACCGCTTCACCGTGTACGGGCTGCGCTCGCCGACCGGGCTGTCCGACGGTGCCGCGGCCGCCGACGCGATCCAGGCCATCAACGCCCGCGTACTGGTACAGGGCCGCCTGGTCGGCCTGGTCAGTCACTCGTAAACGATCACCTGGCGGATGACGTCGCCCCGGCCGAGGGCGTCGAGCGCCTCGTCGACCTGGTCGAGGCGCAGCCGGTGGGTGATCATGCCGGTCAGGTCCAGCCGTCCCGCCCGCCACAGGTCGAGGATCCGGGCGTAGTCGCGCCGGACGTCCGCGCACCCGTACAGCGACGCCAGCATCTTCTTGCCCTCGAACAGCAACTCGAACGGGCTGAACTCGACCTGCTGGTCGGCGCGGCCGGCCCCGACGACGACCACGGTGCCGCCGCGCCGCGCCGCCGACCACGCGGAGCGCAGCGTCGTCGGGGCGGCCACCACGTCGAGCGCGTAGTCGAACCCTTCCCCGCCGGTCGCCTGCGCGATGACGTCGTACAGGCCGTCCGGGTGTACCGCGTGGGTCGCGCCGAACCGCTGGGCGATCTCGTGCTTGGACTCGACCGGGTCGACCCCGACGATGACCGCCGCACCGGCGAGCCGGGCGGCCTGGATCGCCGCGATGCCGACGCCGCCACAGCCGATGACGACGACCGACGAGCCCGGCTCGACCTGTGCCGTGTTGATGACCGATCCGACGCCCGTCATCACGCCGCAGCCGACCAGGGCGCCCACCTCGTACGGGACGTCGTCGGCGATCTTCACCGCGCCGGCCCGGGGCACCACCATCTCCTCGGCGAACGCGCCGCACCCGGCCATGCCGAACACCGGTCCGTCCGAGGCGAGGAAGCGGGGCTGCACGTACGCCAGCATGACGTGCTCGACGCACAGGTACGGCTCGTGGCGCAGGCAGGACCGGCAGGAGCCGCACGCCGGCAGCCAGTTGGCGATGACCCGGTCGCCGACCGCCAGGTCGTCCACGCCGTCGCCGACCGCGACCACGTCACCGGCCGCCTCGTGCCCGAGGATCGCCGGTGCCGGCTGGGGCAGCGTGCCGATGCGGGCGGACAGGTCGGAATGGCACACGCCGGCCGCCCGTACCCGGATCCGGACCTCGCCCGGCCCGGGCCCGACGGCTTCCACGTCATCCCGGATGGAAATCTTGCCGTCTTCGATCGAATGGAGTACCGCGGCTCGCACGATCCACCTCCAGGGCGCGACTGGAGCTAAGTAGAACAGGTTCCAATTCCCCGAGCAAGCGTTTGGGCGGGTTCCGGTGACGGACCATAATAACCCGCGTGACGGCAACCTCCGAACGCCGGGCGCACCTGGTCACGCTCGCCGGCGACCTCTTCGCCGAGAAGGGCTTCCGGGCCACCACTGTGCGCGAGATCGCCGACGCGGCGGGGATCCTGTCCGGCAGCCTGTACCACCATTTCGACTCCAAGGAGTCGATCGCCGACGAGATCCTCACCGGCTTCCTGAACGACGTGCTCGCCAACTACCGGACGGCGGCCGCCGATGCGGACGGCCCCCGGGACGCGCTCGAACGGATCGTCCGGTCCAGCTCTGGCACGCTCGCGCGGCACCGGGCCGCCCTCACGATGCTGCAGAACGACTGGGCGTACTTCAGCTCGCAGCCCCGGTTCGGGTACCTACGGGACGCCCTGCATGAGATCGAGCGGATCTGGGTCACCCAGCTGGAGCGCGGCAAGGAGACCGGCATCTTCCGGGCCGATCTGGACACCAGGCTCACGTACCGGCTGGTCCGCGACATCCTCTGGATTCCGGTGCACTGGCAGGCGAGCAGCGCGTGGACACCGGAGCAGGTGGTCGACGGGTTCCTGCGCCTGCTCTTCGACGGGATCACGGCTCCCACCGGCCGGCGCACGTCCGCGCGGGCGGCGCGCCGCCCGGCACCCGCGAAGCCGACCAAGCGCGCCGGTTCCCATTGACGTTGGTCGAAGAAGTCCCATCCAGCGAGGCCAGATGGGACTTCTTCGACCAACGTCAATGCACTCCACCGTGACCCCCCGCCGGTGCTACGCTTACCAAGCAAGCGTTTGGTTAGCGTCTCTCCCAAGGAGCGCCGATGGGCCGACTCGACGGCAAGGTCGCACTGATCACCGGTGGCGCACGGGGCATGGGCAAGTCCCACGTCCGTCACTTCGTCGCCGAGGGTGCCCGGGTCGTCTTCGGCGACGTACTCGACGGGGACGGCGCGGCGGTGGCCGCACAACTCGGCCCGGACTCCTGCCGGTACGTGCACCACGACGTCACCGGCGAAGCCGACTGGACGGCCGCGGTGAACACGGCCGTCACCGCCTTCGGCCGGCTGGACGTACTGGTGAACAACGCCGGCATCCTCAGCCACGCCCCGATCGTCGACATGCCGCTCGACGAGTTCCGCCGGGTGATCGAGGTCAACCTGATCGGCACCTGGCTCGGCATCCGGTCGGTGGCCGGGCCGATGAGCGAGGGCGGGGGCGGCTCGATCGTCAACGTGTCCTCGATCGAGGGTTTCGTCGGCGCGGCCGGACTCTCCGCGTACAGTGCCAGCAAGTTCGGGATCCGCGGCCTCACCAAGACCGCCGCGCAGGAGTTGGGCCCGCTCGGCATCCGGGTCAACTCGATCCACCCGGGCGGGGTGATGACCCCGATGGCGATCGCGGCGGCGCCCTCGTTCGCCCACATCGATCCGGCCGACTTCCTCAAGTCGCTGCCGATCCCCCGGATGGCCAAGCCGGTCGAGATCTCGCGGCTGGTCGCGTTCCTGGCATCCGACGATTCGTCGTACTCGACCGGAGGCGAGTTCGTCGCCGACGGCGGCATCCTCAGCGGCCCCGGCTACTAGTAACCCGCGCTCAAGGCCGGCCCGCATGATCGGCACAACTTCCCGGAAGTAGTTGCCAAAACCGGGTTCTGAGACAACAACTTCCCGGAAGTTGTGCCACGTCGTAACGGGAGGAGACGCGCGATGAGCCTCGATGGCAGGGTCGCGATCGTGACCGGCGCGGGCAACGGGCTGGGCCGGGCCGAGGCGGTCGGGCTGTCCCGGGCCGGCGCCCGGCTCGTCCTCAACGACCTGCCCGGCGACCCGATCGACCAGGTCGCCGACGAGATCCGGACAGCCGGCGGCGACGCGGTCGTGTGTACCGGCGACGTCAGTGAGTGGTCCACCGGCGAGCGCCTCATGAAGTCCGCGCTCGACGCGTACGGTCAACTCGACGTCCTGGTGAACAACGCCGGCGTGCTCCGGGATCGGATGATCTTCACGATGTCGCCCGAGGAGTGGGACCTGGTCGTCCGGGTACACCTGCGCGGGCACTTCGTCACCACCCGGCACGCCACGGCGTACTGGCGGGACCGGAGCAAGGCGAGCGGCGCTCCGGTGTACGCGAGGATCGTCAACACCTCCTCGGAGGCCTTCCTGCTCGGCTCGGCCGGGCAGCCCAACTACGCCGCCGCGAAGGCCGGCATCGCGGCGCTGACCGTGGCCACCGCCCGGGGCTGCGCCCGCCACGGGGTACGCGCCAACGCGATCTGCCCGCGGGCGCGCACCGACATGACGGCCGAACTGATGGGGCCGGCCCCCACGGATGCCGCCGACCCGATGAGCCCGGAGCGGGTGGTGCCACTGGTGGTATACCTCGCCGGGCCGGCCGCCGAGCGGATCACCGGCGAGGTGTTCGTGGTACACAGCAACGTGGTCGCCGTGCTCGCGCCGCCCCAGGTACGGGCGAGTTTCCACACCGACAACGCCTGGTCCCCCGAGTCGCTGCACGAGGCGCTCGGGCCGCTGTTCGACGCCGATCCGCCGCGTCCCGGGTTCGCGTCCGACGCCACGCTGCCGCTGGCCGCCGCCACGTTCGGCGTCGACCGATGAGTGAGCGCCATCAGGTCGCGATGACCCCCGACGAGGTACACGCGATGCTGGCCGAGAATCGCAAGGTCCAGCTTGCCACGCTCAACCCGGACGGCAGCGTGCACCTGGTGACGATGTTCTACACGCTGCTCGACGGGCGGATCGCGTTCTGGACGTACCGGTCCTCACAGAAGGCCCGCAACCTGGCCCGCGACCCGCGCATCACCTGCCTGGTGGAGACCGGCGACGAGTACTTCGACCTGCGTGGCGTCCAGGTCCGTGGCGAGGTCGAGGTCGCGGGCGACGTGCTCGCCGTCGGTCGCGGCGTCGCCTCCGGTGTGGCGGGGGTTCCTCCGGACGCGGTGGACGACTACGTCCGGCACGCGGCACGCAAGCGGATCGCGTACACGGTGGCGCCGGAGCGGATCGTCTCCTGGGACCACCGCAAGTTGCTCACATCATCTCGTCCGTAGTCGGCAGCAGGACCGTCTTCACCTCGGTGTACGACTCGATCGCGACCCGCCCGCCCTCGCGCCCGAGCCCGGAGCCCCGGAACCCGCCGAACGCGACGTGCGGCTCCACCTGGTACCCGTTGATGCCGACCGTCCCGGCCCGCACCGCCTTCGCCAACCGCATGGCCCGCCGCACGTCCGAGGTCCACACCGTGGCGGACAGCCCGTAGTCGGTGTCGTTGGCCAGCCGCACCGCCTCGTCCTCATCAGTGAACGGCACCACGGACAGCACCGGCCCGAAGATCTCCTCGCGGGCGATCGTCATGCCGTTGTCCACGTCGGCGAACAGCGTCGGCGCGACGAAGTTCCCGTTCGCCAGGTCACCGCCCGCCCGCTCGCCACCGCAGACCAGCCGGGCACCTTCCCGCTGGCCCTTCTCGACGTACCCGAGAACCCGGGCAAGCTGCCGCTCGTTGATGAGTGGCGCCGCGGTGGTTTCCGGGTCGAACGGGCTGCCGTAGCTCACGATCGCCGTCATGCCCTGGGCGACGGCCAGGAAGTCGTCGTACACGTCGCGCTGCACCAGCGCCCGGCTCTGCGCCACGCACGCCTGTCCGGACAGGCCGATCGTGACCGTGCCCATCGTCGTGGCGGCGGCAGCGTACACATCGGCGTCGGCGAACACGACCGACGGGCTCTTGCCGCCGAGTTCGAGGCTGACCCGCTTGAAGTCGGCCGCGGCGGCGGCCATCACCCGCCGGCCGACCTCGCGGCTGCCGGTAAACGTGATCTTGTCGACCATCGGGTGGTTGATCAGCGCGTCCCCGGTGGGGTTGCCCGGGCCGGTGACCACGTTCAGCACACCCGCCGGCAGGCCGGCCTCTTCGAGCAGCCGGACCAGGCGCAGCGCGGCGAACGTCGCGTACTCCGATGGCTTGAGCACCACCGTGCAGCCGGCGGCCAGGGCCGGGGCGAGTTTCTGCGCGCACAGCATGAGGGGCGCGTTCCACGGGACGATCGCGGCGACGACGCCGACCGGTTCGCGCAGGGTCATCGCCAGGTGGTCGCCCCCCTGGTACGGGAGGAGCGTCTCCCCGGCGAGCTTGTCGACCCAGCCGGCGTGGTGGTCGAAGACGTCGGCCACGAACTCGGTGGACACCGCGTACGTTTCGCCGAAGCTCAGCGGCACGCTGTTGTCCAGGGCGAGCAGGCGCAGCAGTTCGTCCCCGTGCTCGCGGATGAGGTCGGCGGCCCGGCGCAGTACCCGGATGCGGTCCTTCGCCCGGCTGCGCGGCCACGGCCCCTCGTCGAACGCGGTCCGCGCGGCGCGCACCGCCCGGTCGACGTCTTCCGGACCGGCCACCGGGAACGCGGCGACGTCCTCCCCGGTGGCGGGGTGGGTGTGCCGCCAGGTTTCCCCGCTGCGGGCGGGATGCCAGACACCACCGGTCAGCAGCAGACCGTCGGCGAGACCCAGCGCGTCACGATGCGGCTTGACCGAGGCGACCATCGCACACCCCCAGTGAAACGTGTTCTAGTTTTTCGGAGCGTACGCCGAACGCGTGGCCGCCGCCAGGTATGCCGGCCATTCCCCGCCGCCGTGTACGGTCAGCGCCGCCCCGGTGACATACCGGGCCAGCGGCGAGGCGAGGTACAGGCAGGCGTCGGCGACGTCGTCCGGGGTCGCCATCCGCCCCATCGGTACCGTCCGGTCCACGGCGGCCACCCCGTCCGCGTCGCCGTAGTGCAGGTGGGCCGACTCGGTCCCGACCGGCCCGACGACGACGCTGTTCACGCGTACCTTCGGCGCCCACTCGACGGCGAGGCTGGTGGCGAGTTGGTGCAGCCCGGCCTTTGCCGCGCCGTACGCGGCCGTGCCCGGCGACGGGCGGGTGCCGCTGACGCTGCCGATCATGACGATCGAGCCGCCCTCGGGCTGACCCCGCATCGCCTCGTTGGCCCGCTGCGCCACGTGCAGGGGCGCCACCAGGTTCAGCTCGATCACCTTGGCGTGGAATCCCGGCGACGCGTCGGCGGCCGGCACGTACGGCGCGCCACCGGCGTTGTTGACCACCACGTCCAGCCGGCCGAAGCGGTCGAGCGCGGTGTCGACGAGCCGGCGCACCTGCTCCGGATCGCGGACGTCGGCGGTGACGAAGTGTGGCCCGCTCGTGCCGGACGGCTCGTGCCGGGCACAGGTCAGCACCTCGGCGCCGGCCGCCAGGAACCGCCGCGCGATGCCCGCCCCGATCCCCCGGCTGCCGCCGGTCACCAGGACGGCCCGGCCGGTGAAGTCAACGACCTGCATGGATCCCATGCTAGGCTACCAAGCAAACGCTAGGTAGGCTGAATCGGCGCCTACCCGGCCGCATGATCGGCACAACTTCCGGCAAGTTGTTGCCTCAGCACCCTCCTGAGGCAACAACTTCCGGGAAGTTGTGCCGATCATGGGGCCGGACGTCGAGGGTTGTGCCGATCATCGAGCGCTACGGAGGTGGCGGTGGGAGTCCAGCTCCAGGTCACCGGCCACATCGCCGAGGTGGTGCTCGACTTCCCCCCGGTGAACGCGCTGCCCGTGCGCGGCTGGTTCGACCTGGCCGACGCGGTGACGGCGGCCGGCAACGACCCCGACGTCCACGCCGTGGTCCTCGCCGCCGAAGGGCGCGGGTTCTGTGCCGGCGTGGACATCAAGGAGATGCAGCGGACAGCCGGCCACGACGCCCTGCTCGGCGCCAACCGCGGCTGCTCCGCGGCGTTCTCGGCGGTGTACGAATGCGCGGTCCCGGTCATCGCGGCCGTGCACGGCTTCTGCCTGGGCGGCGGGGTGGGCCTCGCCGGCAACGCCGACATCGTGGTCGCCGCCGACGACGCGACGTTCGGCCTGCCGGAGGTGGACCGGGGTGCGCTCGGCGCCGCCACACACCTGTCCCGGCTGGTGCCCCAGCATTTGATGCGGACCATGGTGTACACGTGCCGCACCGTCCCCGCGGCGCAACTGCTCCAGTTCGGGTCGGTGCTCGACATGGTGCCCGCGGAGAAGCTACGGGCCACGGCGCTCGCGGTGGCCGGCGAGATCGCGGCGAAGAACCCGCTCATCATCCGCCGGGCGAAGGAGTCGCTCAACGGCATCGACCCGGTCGACGTGCGCCGCTCGTACCGGTACGAGCAGGGCTTCACCTTCGAGCTCAACCTCACCGGCGTGGCCGACGAGGCCCGCCAGGCGTTCACGGACGGGCACTGATGTCGAAGCTGATGACCGCCGACCGGGTCGTCGGCGAGCTGCGCTCCGGGATGACCGTCGGCATCGGCGGCTGGGGCTCGCGACGCAAGCCGATGGCCCTGGTCCGCGCCATCCTCCGGTCCGACCTGACCGACCTGACGATCGTCTCGTACGGCGGACCCGACGTGGGCCTGCTGGTCGCCGCCGGCCGGGTCCGGCGGGTGGTCTGCGGGTTCGTGTCGCTCGACACCATCGCGCTGGAGCCGCATTTCCGGCGCGGCCGGCAGGCCGGTGCGGTCGAGCTCACCGAGTTGGACGAGGGGATGCTGTACTGGGGACTGCTCGCCGCCGCGAACCGGTTGCCGTTCCTGCCGATCCGCGCCGGCCTCGGCTCCGACGTGTTGCGGGTCAACCCGGAGCTTCGGCTGGTGCGCTCGCCGTACGACGGGGGCGAGGAGTTCGTGGCCGTGCCGGCGCTCCGGCTGGACGCGGCGCTCGTCCACCTCAACCGGGCCGATGTCCACGGCAACGGCCGCTACCTCGGCCCCGACCCGTACTTCGACGACCTGTTCTGCCTGGCGGCCGAGCGCCGCTACGTTTCGTGCGAGCGGGTAGTGTCCACATCGGACCTACGTGACGCCGGACCGGTACAGGCGCTGCTGACCAACCGGATGATGGTCGACGGGGTGGTGGAGACGCCGAACGGTGCGCACTTCACCAGTTGCGTGCCCGACCACGGGCGGGACGAGGCGTTCCAGCGGGCGTACGCGACGGCCGCGGCCGACGACGGGTCGTGGCGGCGCTTCGAGAACACGTTCCTGGCCGGTGACGAGTCCGCCTACCAGTCCGCCGTCGCCGACTTCCACGCGCGTGCGGAGGTGGCACAACTTCCCGGAAATAGTGGCCATAGCACGGGCCTGAGGCAACAACTTCCGGGAAGTTGTGCCGATCATGGGTCTCCGGGCAAGCGGGCCGATCATGTACGGGCCGATAAGGGCCGCGATGAGTGACGTGACACTCGCGGAGATCTGCGTCGTGGCGTGTGCGGACGCCTGGCGGGACGACGGCGAGATCCTCGCCAGCCCGATGGGCCTGATCCCGAGCCTCGGCGCCCGGCTGGCCCGGCTGACGTTCGCCCCCGACCTGCTGCTGAGCGACGGCGAGGCGTACCTGCTCACCGCCGACGGCGAGGTCGAGGGCTGGCTGCCCTACCGGAGCGTGTTCGGTGTCGTGGCCGCCGGGCGGCGACACGTGATGATGGGGGCCAGCCAGCTCGACCGGTACGGCAACCAGAACATCTCGTGCATCGGCGACTGGGCACGGCCGAAAGCCCAACTGCTCGGGGTACGCGGCGCACCGGGCAACACGGCCAACCACGCCACCAGCTACTGGGTACCGCGGCACACGACACGGGTGTTCGTCGAGCGGATCGACATGGTCTGCGGGGTCGGGTACGACCGGGCCGTCGGGCCGTTCCACGGGCTGCGCCGCGTGGTGACCAACCTCGCGGTACTCGACTTCGGCACCCCGGACCACCGGATGCGCCTCCGGTCGGTGCACCCCGGGGCGTCGGTGGACGAAATCCGAGCCGCCACCGGCTTTCCCCTCGCGATCGCCGACGACGTGCCCGAGACCAGGCTCCCGACCGCCGGCGAGCTGGCGCTGATCCGGGACGTCCTCGACCCGGACGGCCGCCGGGAGAAGGAGGTCGGCTGATGCGGACCGCGCTGACCGACCTGCTCGGCATCCGGTACCCGATCGTTTCGACCGGGATGGGGTACGTGTCCGACGCCGGCCTGACGGCGGCCACCTCCCGGGCCGGCGGGCTCGGCGTGCTCGGCTCCGCCACGATGAGCATGCCCGAGCTGGAAACCGCGATCCGGGACGTGAAGGACCGCACCGACGCCCCGTTCGGTGTCAACCTGCGCGCGGACGCCGAGGACGCGGCCGACCGGGTCGAGCTGATCATCAAGTACAGAATCCGGGTCGCCTCGTTCGCGCTCGCCCCGGAACGCGAGCTGCTGCAACGGCTGCGGGACGCCGGTGTCGCCACCATGCCCTCGGTCGGGGCCCGCCGGCACGCCGAGAAGGTGGCCGCGTGGGGCGCGGATCTCGTGGTGGTCCAGGGTGGCGAGGGCGGCGGCCACACCGGCCCGGTACCCACGAGCCTGCTGCTGCCGCAGGTGGTCGACGCCGTGGACATTCCGGTGGTGGCGGCCGGCGGGTTCTTCGACGGGCGCGGGCTGGTGGCCGCCCTGGCGTACGGCGCGGCCGGGATCGCCATGGGTACCCGGTTCCTGCTGACCAGCGACAGCCCGGTCGGTGCGGCGGTGAAGCGGGAGTACCTCGCGCGCACGCTGACGGACACCGTGGTCACCACGCGGGTGGACGGGGTACCGCATCGGGTTCTCCGGACGCCGCTGGTCGACGGCCTGGAGCGGGCCACCGGCCCGGCCCGGCTGATCCGCGCGCTGCGCAACGCCGCCGCGTTCCGGGGGCGGTCCGGCCTGTCCTGGCGGACGATGCTGCGCGAGGGCGCGGCGATGCGCCGGGACCGGCAGCTCGCCTGGAGCCAGGTGCTGATGGCGGCGAACACGCCGATGCTGCTGCGGGCCGCGATGGTCGACGACCGGCCGGACCTGGGCGTGATGTCGGCCGGTCAGGTGGTGGGGCTGATCGACGACCTGCCGTCGTGTGCGGAGCTGATCGACCGGATCATGGCCGAGGCCGACGACACGCTGAAACGCGTTACAGCCGCTCGATGATGGTCACGTTGGCCTGACCGCCGCCCTCGCACATCGTCTGGAGACCGTACCGGCCGCCGGTGCGCGCCAGCCCGTACACAAGCGTGGTCATCAACCGGGTGCCGGTCGCGCCGAGCGGGTGCCCGAGGGCGATCGCGCCGCCGCTGACGTTGACCCGGCCGAGGTCGGCGCCGGTCTCCCGCTGCCAGGCCAGCACGACGCTGGCGAAGGCCTCGTTGATCTCGATCAGGTCGATGTCGTCGAGCGTCAGCCCGGCGCGTTCCAGGGCATACGCGGTCGCCGGGATCGGGGCGGTCAGCATCAGCACCGGGTCGTCGCCGCGCGCGCTGAGGTGATGGATCCGGGCCAGCGGGGTCAGCCCGTGCGTGGCCACCGCGCGCGGCGACGCCACGAGCAGCGCGCTCGCGCCGTCGGCGAGCTGGCTGGCCAGCGCGGCGGTGGTGCGGCCGCTGTCGCGCAGCGGTGCCAGTGCGGCCATCTTCCCGATCGAGGTGTCCCGGCGCGGGCACTCGTCAGTGCCGACGCTCTGGTAGGGCGCGATCTCCGGTTCGAACCACCCCGCGTCGACGGCCCGGACCGCCCGGCGGTGGCTCTCCAGCGCGTACGCCTCCATCTCGTCACGCGTGACGCCCCACTTCTCCGCGATCAGGTCGGCGCTGCGGTACTGGGAGATCTCCTGGTCGCCGTACCGGGCCCGCCAGCCGGCCGAGCCGCCGAACGGGTCACCGGTCATCGCGGCGCCGATCGGCACCTGGCTCATGTTCTGCACTCCCCCGGCGACGACCACGTCGGCGGTACCGCTGAGCACGGCCTGCGCGGCGAAGTGCACGGCCTGCTGGGACGATCCGCACTGCCGGTCGACGGTGACGCCGGGCACCGCCTCGGGCAGGCCGGCGGCGAGCCAGGCGGTCCGGGCGATGTCACCGGCCTGCGGCCCGACCGTGTCGACGCAGCCGAAGACGACGTCGTCGACGGCGAGCGGGTCGAGGCCGGCCCGGTCGAGCAGCGTCCGGATGACGTGCGCGCCCAGGTCGGCCGGGTGGGCGCCGGCCAGCCCGCCGCCCCGCCGGCCGACCGGGGTCCGCACCGCACCCACGATGTACGCCTCGCCCATCGCGCGCCTCCTCCGGTACGCTACTAGAACACGTTTCAATTTAGCGCACCCGGGAGAGCGTATGCGCCTGGAGTACACGCCGGAACAGGACCAACTGGCCGGCGAGCTGCGCCGGTACTTCGCCGACCTGATGACCCCGGAACTCCGCGAGGAGCTGCACACCGGCGGCGACTACGGCGACGGCCGGGCGTACCGGGAGATCGTGCGCCGGCTGGGCCGCGACGGCTGGCTCACGCTGGGCTGGCCGGAGGAGCACGGCGGGCGCGGGCGCGCCATGCTCGACCAGCTCATCTTCACCGACGAGGCGGCGGTCGCCGGGGTGCCGGTGCCGTTCCTGACCATCAACACCGTCGGGCCGACCATCATGCGCTACGGCACACCCGAGCAGAAGGCGTTCTACCTGCCCCGGATCGCGGCCGGCGAGCTGCACTTCTCGATCGGGTACTCCGAGCCGGAGGCGGGCACCGATCTCGCCGCCCTGCGGACGAGAGCCGTGCGGGACGGCGACGAGTACGTCATCACCGGGCAGAAGATGTGGACCAGCCTTATCCAGTACGCCGACTACGTGTGGCTGGCCTGCCGCACCGATCCGGACGCGCCGAAACATCGCGGTCTCTCGATCCTCATCGTGCCGACCGACGCGCCCGGCTTCTCCTGGACCCCGGTGCGCACCGTCGCCGGTCCGACCACCAGCGCCACGTACTACTCCGACGTTCGGGTGCCGGTCACCGCGCTGGTCGGCGCCGAGAACAAGGGCTGGCCGCTGATCACCAACCAGCTCAACCACGAGCGCGTGGCGCTCACGTCGGCGGCGCCGATCCGGTCCGCGCTGCACGACGTGCGCCAGTGGGCCCAGGCCACCAAGCTCGCCGACGGCCGGCGGGTGGTCGACCAGGAATGGGTCCAGCTGATCCTGGCCCAGGTGTACGCGAAGGTGGAGTTCCTCAAGCTGGTCAACTGGAAGATCGCGGCCGAGGCGGCACAGGCACCCAACCCCGCCGCCGCGTCGGCCACCAAGGTCTTCGGCACCGAACTGGCCGTCGAGACGTACCGGCTGCTGATGGAGGTGGTCGGCGCGAACGCGATCGTCCGGGACGGCTCGCCCGGGGCGGTGCTGCACGGCCGGCTGGAACGGATGCACCGGGCGTCCCTGATCCTGACGTTCGGCGGCGGCACCAACGAGGTGCAGCGCGACATCATCGCGGCGGCCGGGCTCGGCCTGCCGGCTGCACGGAGGTGACGGGCATGGACTTCTCCCTGGGTACCGCCGAGGTCGAGCTGGCCGCACTGGCCCGCCGGATCCTCGCCGACCACGCGACCCCGGACCGGCTGCGCGCGGTCGAGGCGGGCGACGACCGGTTCGACCGTACATTGTGGACGCGGCTGGCCGATGCCGGCGTGCTCGCGGCCGCGCTGCCGGAAGCGGTCGGCGGCGCCGGGCTCGACCTGCTGGCCCAGTGCGCTGTCCTGGTGGAGCTGGGCCGGGCGGTGGCGCCGGTGCCGTACCTGGCGTCGATCGTCCTCGGCGCGGCGGCGCTGGCCCGGTTCGGGCCGCCCGATCTGGCGTGCCGGGCGGCGCAGGGCGAGCTGGTCGTCACGGCGGCGCTCGCCGAGGCCGCCGGTGAGCCGCCGGTCTGGGCCGAGCGGGCCACCGCCGGCTGGGTGCTCAGCGGCGCCCGGACGGCGGTACCCGCGGGGCCGTACGCCGACCTGATCCTGGTACCCGCCGGCGACCACGTCTTCCTGGTGACGCCGACCGATCCCGGGGTCACCGTGCGCCCGCAGCGGGTGGTCGACGGCGACCGCGCGGGCCTGCTGGACCTGGCCGCGGTGAACGTCCCCGACGACCGGGTGCTCGGCGGTCCCGAGGTGCTCGACTGGCTGACCGCGCGCGGCACGGTCGGCGTGTGCGCGGCGCAGCTCGGCGTGGTCGAGCGGGCACTGGAGCTGACCGCTGACTATGCCCGCACCCGGGTTCAGTTCGGCCGTCCGATCGGCGAGTTCCAGGCGGTGGCGCAGCGGCTGGCCGACGGGTACATCGACGTGGAGGCGGTCCGGCTGACCATGTGGCAGGCGGCGTGGCGGCTGTCCGCCGGCCTGCCGGCCGAGACCGAGGTGGCGACGGCGAAGTTCTGGGCGGCCGACGCCGGGCACCGCGTCGCCCACACGGCGGTACACGTCCACGGCGGCGTCGGCATCGACCTGGAACACCCGCTACACCGCTATTTCGTGGCCGCCAAGCGAGCCGAATTCACGCTAGGCGCCGCGACGACCCAGCTCCGGAAGATCGGCGCCGTGCTAGCCGCCGCCCCGTAGTTGGCACGACTTCCCGGAAGTAGTGGTCTCCGGTACCCGCTGAGGCCACTACTTCCGGGAAGTTGTGTCGATCAAGGCGGAGATCGTTTCGTCCAGTTCGCGGACCAGGTCGGCCATGATGTCGGCCACCGGTCTTACCTCGTTCATGCGGCCTACGATCTGGCCGACCGGCATCGGTACGACGTCCGGGTCGCCGGCCCGCATCAGGCGCTGGTGCGCCTCGCTGACCAGGATGTTCTGCAACGGCATCGGGAGCGGCTCGGGCGCACCGGGCTCGGCCCACGCGTCGGTCCACCGGTTCTTCAGCAGCCGGGCCGGCTTCCCGCTGTACACCCGTGACCGCACGGTGTCCGCCGACGTGGCGGCCAGCAGCGCCCGCTGCACCGTGGGCAGCGTGTACTCGGTCGTGGTGAGCCAGCACGAGCCCATCCACACGCCGACCGCGCCGAGCGCCAGCGCCGCCGCGACCTGCCGGCCGCAGCCGATCCCGCCCGCCGCGAGCACCGGCACCCGGTCGCCGACCGCGTCGACGACCTCGGGCACCAGCACCATGCTCGCGATCTCCCCGGTGTGCCCACCGGCCTCGTACCCCTGCGCGACGACGATGTCGACCCCGCCGGCCACGTGGGCGCGGGCGTGCTCGGCCTTGCCGGCCAGCGCCGCCACCACCGCGCCGTGCCCGTGCGCCCGGGCGATGACGTCCGGCGGCGGTGGGCCGAGGGCGTTGGCGATGAGGCGGACCGGATGCGCCAGCGCAACGTCCACATGGGACCGGGCGATCGAGTGCAGCCAGCCGAGCACGGCAACCCCCGATGCGTCATCCGCGGGCAACGGCGGCACGCCGAGCTTGACCAGGGTACGGGTGACGAAGTCGCGGTGCCCCTCGGGGATCAGCCGGTCCAGGTCGACCGGCGCGCCCTCGGTGGGTGCGTGCGCCGGCATGACGACGTCGACACCGTACGGGCGGCCACCCGTGTTGGCGTCCATCCAGTCCAGCGTGGCGTTCAGCTCGTCAGGGTCGTTGAACCGCACGCAGCCCAGCACACCGAGCCCACCGGCCCGGCTGATCGCGGCCGCCACGTGCTCGGACGGGGTGAAGCCGACGATCGGGTGCTCGATGCCGAGCGTGTCGGAGAGCGCGGTGCGCACGGTCAGACCGCCGTGGTCTGCCGGGTCACCGGGTGCTCCTCGGCGTACCGGCGGGCCCAGCCGTAGTCGGGCTTGCCGCTCGGGTGCCCGGTCGATCCGGTCCACCATCCAGATCGACCGGGGCACCTTGTATCCGGCGATCTGGCCGCGCAGGTGCGCGTCCAGGTCGGCGAAGTCGAGGGTACGCCCGACGCGCGGTTGCACCAGGGCACCGACCCGCTGGCCGAGTCGCTCGTCGGGTACCCCGATGACGATCGCGTCGAAGACGTCCGGGTGCGCCTTGAGCGCGCCCTCGACCTCCTCCGGAAACACCTTCTCACCGCCGGTGTTGACGCACGTGTTGCCCCGGCCGAGCAGGGTGAGCGTGCCGTCCGCCTCGACCCGGGCCAGGTCGCCCGGCAACGCGTAACGCACGCCGTCCACGTCGACGAGCAGCGCCGCCGTCTTGACCGGATCCTTGTAGTACCCGAGCGGCACGTGGCCGCCCCGGGCGAGCCGGCCGATCTGGCCGACGGCGGCGGGGCGCCCGTCGTCGTCCAGGACGACGGTGTGCGGGCCGGGCATGACCTGCGGCCCGTCGGTCCGGTCGGTCCCGCCGGTGACGAACCCGAGGCCGGTGAACCCGGTCTCCGAGGAGCCGATCGCGTCGGTCACGAGCACGTTCGGCAGCCCGGTCACGTACCGGTCCTTGACCGTCGGGGAGAACAGCGCGGCGCTGCTGGAGATGGCGATGAGCGACGACGCGTCGTGCCCGCCCTCCTCGAACGCCTCGATCAGCGGCCGGGCCATCGCGTCGCCGATGATGACGAGGACGTTCACCTTGCGGCGCCCGACGACCCGCCAGATCTCGTCCGGGTCGAACTGCGGCACGAGTACCACGGTGTCCCCGGCGAACAGTGCGGCCAGCGCCGCCCACTGCGCGTTGCCGTGGATGAGCGGCGCGGCGCACAGCCGTACCATCCTGCCCATCTCCTTGCCCCGCTGGCTCTGTGCCCACTCGTCGGCCATCGGCAGGCCGGTCACGAAGTCGATCCCGCCGCCGAGGACCCGCCAGATGTCCTCGTGGCGCCACACGACGCCCTTCGGGTATCCGGTCGTCCCGCCGGTGTAGAGGAGGTAGTGGTCGTCGGCGGTACGCGCCGGGAAGTCCCGATCCGGTGCGCCGGCGGCGAGCGCGTCGGCGTAGCCCACCCCCTGGTACGGGACGCCGGAGTCGTCGTCGATCACCACGACGGTGCGCACGTCGGGGGTGTCGGGGAGCACGGCCGCCACCCGCTCGGCGTACCGGCGGTCGTGCACCAGCGCCACGAGATCGGCGTCGGTGAACAGATATCGCAACTCGTTCTCGACGTACCGGTAGTTCACGTTGATCGCGACCGCGCGCAGCTTGTACACGGCGAGCAGCGCGGTCACCGCCTCGACCGAGTTCCGGGCGTACACGCCGACGTGCTGGCCGGCGGCGACCCCCTGCCCGGACAGGTGGTGCGCCAGGCGGTTGGCGTGCTCCTCCAACTGCGCGTAGGTCACCTCGCGGTCGCCGCACGCCACCGCCATCCGCTCGGGAAACGCGTCCACCGCATGCTCGAAGAGATCCGCGATATTGGAGGCCATGCCTGAAACTAGAACGTGTTATCGTCCTTGGGCAAGGTCCGACGCGCCATTTGAGGAGGCCGTGCCAGCCATGACCACCGAGCTTCCGCACGCCCTCGTCGAGCGGCGCGGCCACATCCTCATCGTGACGATGAACCGGCCGGAGGCGCGCAACGCGCTGTCCGGGCCGATGATGGCCATCATGCGGCAGGCGTGGGACACCGTCGACAGCGATCCGGACATCCGGGTCTGCGTGCTCACCGGTGCCGGCGGCGCGTTCTGCGCGGGCGCCGACCTCAAGGCGATGAATCGCAGCCACCCGGGCGACCACGATTGGGATCCTTCGGTGCTCGAACCGTTGCTGAAGGGCCGCCGGCTCACCAAGCCGCTGATCGCCGCCGTGGAAGGCCCGGCGATCGCGGGCGGCACCGAGATCCTCCAGGCGACCGACATCCGGGTGGCCGGCGAGAGCGCCCGGTTCGGCGTGTCCGAGGCCCGATGGGGGCTGTTCCCGATCGCCGGGTCGGCGGTGCGGCTGACCCGCCAGATCCCGTACACGGTCGCCGCCGACCTCCTGCTCACCGGCCGGCACATCACCGCCGCCGAGGCGCTGCGGGTCGGGCTGATCGGCCACGTCGTGCCGGACGGCGAGGCGCTGCCGAAGGCGCTGGAACTGGCGGGGCGGATCGCGGCCAACGGCCCGCTCGCGGTACAGGCGATCCTGGCGACGATCCGGGAGACCGAGGGCATGCCGGAGAACGACGCGTTCAAGGTGGAGTTGCGGCTCGGCATGCCGGTCTTCGCCAGCGAGGACGCCAAGGAGGGCCCGCGGGCGTTCGCCGAGAAGCGCCGCCCCGACTTCAAGGGCCGCTAGTGGGACCCGGCTTCGCGCCGCGGCCGAAACGGTGCCGCGCAGCGAGGAACGAGCGGAGCGGTGCCGTGCAGGCCGCATCAAGGGCGCGAAGCCCACGCGAGCGAAGCGAGCGTCAAATGGCTCTGCCGGCCCAGTAGGGGTCGCGCAGGCGGCGCTTGTACAGCTTGCCGTTCGGGTCGCGGGGCAGCGTGTCGACATAGTCGATCGTGCGGGGCAGCTTGAACTTCGCCAGCCTGGTACCCGCGAACGCGAGCAGCTCCGCGGTCAGGTCCGGACCGGGCGAGACACCGTCGACCGGCTGCACCACGGCCTTGATCTCCTCGCCCCACTCGTCGTGCGGGATGCCGAACACCGCCACGTCCGCCACCTTCGGGTGGCAGGACAGCTCGGCTTCGATCTCGGCCGGGTACACGTTCACCCCACCCGAGATGATCATGTCACCACGCCGGTCGCAGAGGTACAGGTACCCGTCGTCGTCGAGGTACCCGATGTCGCCCACCGTGAACAGGTCACCGGCCCACGCCGACCGGGTCTTGTCCGCGTCGTTGTGGTACGCGAACGTCGAGGTACCCATCGACATGTACACCTGTCCGGGGGTACCGGTCGGCACCTCGGTCCCGTCGTCGTCGAGTACCCGTACCCGGGACCCGGGCCACGCCTTGCCGACCGAGCCCGGCCGGGCCAGCCATTCCTCGGCGGTGATCAGGGCACCGCCGCCCTCGGTGGCCGCGTAGTACTCCACCACCACCGGCCCCCACCAGTCCAGCATCCGGCGCTTGACCTCGTGCGGGCACGGCGCGGCGCCATGGATCATCGCGCGCAGCGACGACACGTCGTACTTGGCGCGTACCTCGTCGGGGAGCGCGAGCAACCGGCGGAACTGCGTCGGCACCATGTGGCTGTGGGTGACCCGGTGCCGCTCGATGAGGCGCAGCATCTCCTCGGGGTCGAAGCGGTCCATCAGCACGGCCGGGTGGCCGAACTGGATCGAGATCGTCACGAAGTTGAGCACCGCCGTGTGGTACAGCGGCGAGCAGCACAGGTGTACGTGGCCGTCGAACGGCTTCAACCCGAACAGCCCGAAGAACCAGGCGGCGGTCGGCGGTACCTGGTCGGGATCGGCGCCGGTCAGCGGCCGGCGTACCCCCTTGGGCCGTCCAGAGGTGCCCGACGTGTACACCATCGGGGCGCCGAGGGTCCGACCATCGGGGCGGCCGGCACCGCCGAACGCGCCGAGCGCGTCGAGCGGCCGGAACCCGGGTATGTCGCCGACGGCGAACCGGGCACTCTCCGGGACGGCGGCGCCACCCTCGATGGCCGCCGTCGCGAACCGCTCGTGCGCGATGAACGCCTTGGCGTCGCAGTCGGCCAGGATGTATGCCAGCTCGGCGCCGGTGAGGTGCCAGTTGACGGGTACGACGTAGAGCCCGGTCTCCAGCGCCGCGAAGTACCCGGCCAGCAGGTCGGCACCGTTGGGCAGCAGCATGACGACGGTGTCCCCGGCGTCGAGGCCCAGCCCGCGCAGCCCCCGGCCGAAGCGGTCGGCGGTGGCGGCCAGCTCCCCGTAGGTCACGGTGTGGCCGGTCGGCTCGACCACGGCGGTCAGCTCGGGCGTCGCCTGGGCGATGGTCCACAGTCCGATGCCGGTCATGAGTCCCAATTTAGAACTCGTTTCACATCGACACAAGGAGCGGCTGATCGGCACAACTTCCCGGAGGTTGTTGCCTTACGACCCTGCTGAGGCACCGATTTCCGGGAAGTTGTGCCGATCTTGCAGACCACCCGGACAGCGGGCGTTGCCCCAGGCATGCGAAACGTGTTTCACTTTGGGATGTGAGTCAGCCGCTGAGCGCACCGCTGGCGATCGGGTTCGACTACACCCGTTCCCTCGGGCCGACCCTGGGCCGGTTCATGACCGCGCTGGCCGAGCGGCGGATCCTCGGCTCACGCGGTGCCGACGGCCGGGTGCACGCTCCGCCAATTGAGTACGATCCGGTCACTTTCGAGCCGCTCACCGACCTGGTCGAGGTGTCCGACACCGGCACCGTGCTGACCTGGTCGTGGCAGCCCCGGCCGCTCGACGGGCAGCCGCTGACCCACCCGTTCGCCTGGGCGCTGATCCGCCTCGACGGCGCAGACACCGCCATGCTGCACGCCGTCGACGCCGGCTCGCCCGAGCTGATGCACACCGGCATGCGGGTGCGGGCGCGGTGGGCCGACGAACCACAGGGGCACATCCGCGACCTCGCGTGCTTCGCGCCGTTGAACGGCGCGGGAGCGGCACCAAGACCGAACGCCGACCCGGTGACCAGCATCGTCACCCCCATCCACCTGCGCTACCAGCACTCGGCCTCGCCGGAGGAGAGCCGCTACCTGCGCGCCCTCGCCGACGGCCGGCTGGTCGGGCAGCGCTGCCCGGCCTGCGGCAAGGTGTACATCCCGCCCCGCGGTGCCTGCCCCACCGACGGCGTGCCCACCGCCGACGAGGTGGAGCTGCCCGACCGGGGCATCATCACCACGTTCTGCGTCGTCAACGTGCCGTTCCCGGGCCAGCGGGTCAAGCCGCCATACGTCACCGCGTATGTCCTCCTCGACGGCGCCGACATCGCGTTCCTGCACACGATCCTCGGTTGCCCGCCGGACGAGGTGCGGATGGGAATGCGGGTTCAAGCTGCCTGGAAGCCGCGGGAGCAGTGGGGCACCACGCTGGAGAACATCGACCACTTCGCGCCGACCGGCGAGCCGGACGCGCCGTTCGAAACGTATGCGGGGCACCTCTGATGGACGTTGCGGTTGTCGGCTTCGCGGAAGCCCCCAATGTGCGCCGCACCCACGGCACCACCAACGGCGTCGAGATGCTCGTACCCATCTTCCATGAGGTCCTGGCCGACCTCGGTCTGGCCCGGGCGGACATCGGGTTCTGGTGCTCGGGATCGTCGGACTACCTGGCCGGACGCGCGTTCTCGTTCGTCTCGGCGGTCGACGCGATCGGGGCGTTCCCGCCGATCGTCGAGTCGCACGTGGAGATGGACGGCGCCTGGGCGCTGTACGAGGCGTGGGTGAAGATCCGTACCGGTGAGGTTGACACCGCGCTCGCGTACGGGTTCGGCAAATCGTCGGCCGGCGAGTTGCGGAGGATCCTCGCGCTTCAGCTCGACCCGTACCTCGTCGCGCCGCTGTGGCCCGACTCGGTGAGCATCGCCGCGTTGCAGGCCCGGCTCGGCATCGAGGGCGGGCTGTGGAGCGAGAAGGAGATGGCCGAGGTAGCGGCCCGCTCCCGCGCGGCCGCGATGACGAACCCGGCCGCGCAGCTCGCCGGTGAGGTATCCGTCGAGACACTGCTCGACCAGCCCTATCTCGCGGATCCGCTGCGGGCACACGACTGCGCGCCGGTCACCGACGGCGCGGCGGTGGTGGTGCTGGCCGCCGGCGACCGGGCCCGGGAGCTGTGCGCCCGACCCGCCTGGATCACCGGGTTCGAGCACCGGATCGACGTGCAGGATCTGGGGGTACGCGACCTGACGGAGGCCCCTTCGGCGACCGCGGCCGGCCGGGCCGCGGGCGTCACCGGCATCGATGTCGCTGAGTTGCACGCGCCGTTCACGCATCAGGAGATCCTGCTGCGCCGCGCGCTCGGCCTGGGCGACGAGGTCGAGGTGAACCCGTCCGGCGGCGCGCTCGCCGGCAACCCGATGTTCGCCGCCGGCCTGGCCCGCATCGGCGCGGCGGCCCGCCACGTGACGTCCGGCCGGGCCCGGCGCGCGGTCGGCCACGCCACCAGCGGCCCCGCCCTGCAACAGAACCTGGTCTGCGTGCTGGAGGCCCGATGAATCAGCCCAGCGAGCGCAGCTCGGCCGCGCGGGCGCCTGGACCGACGCGACACACCGGCGAAGCCGCTGTGTGGCGCGGAGGCCAGGCGGCCGCCAAGGCGGCCGAGCGGAGCGAGCCCAGAATGGTCGCGGTCCTGGGTGTCGGGCAGACCTACCACCGCTCCAAGCGGACCGACCTGTCGATGGCCGGCCTCTGCCGCGAGGCGGTCGACCGGGCCCTCGCCGACGCGAACGTGACCCACGCCGACGTCGACGCGGTGGTGCTCGGCAAGGCGCCGGACCTGTTCGAGGGCGTGATGATGCCCGAGCTGTTCCTCGCCGGTGCGCTCGGCGCTGCCGGCAAGCCGCTGATCCGGGTACACACGGCGGGCTCGGTCGGCGGGGCGACCGCGATCGTGGCCGCGAGCCTGGTCCGCGCCGGCGTGCACCGCCGGGTGCTGACCGTCGCGTTCGAGAAGCAGTCCGAGTCCAACGCGATGTGGGCACTGTCGATCAATCCGCCGTTCTCGATGCCGATCGGCGCCGGTGCCGGTGGGTACTTCGCGCCGCACATCCGCGCGTACATCCGCCGGTCGGGGGCGCCGGAGCACATCGGCGCGATGGTGGCCGTCAAGGACCGGCGCAACGGCAGTCTCAACGAGTACGCCCACCTGCGCCAGCCGGACATCACGCTGGAGTCGGTGCGCTCGTCGCCGATGCTGTGGGACCCGATCCGGTACGACGAGACCTGCCCGTCCTCGGACGGCGCGGGCGCCATCGTCCTCGGCGACGAGACCGCCGCGGCGGCCGTCGACCACCCGGTCGCCTGGGTGCGCGCGACCGCCATGCGCACCGAGCCGACCACGTTCGCCGGCCGGGACCAGGTGAACCCCCGGGCCGGTCGGGAGGCCGCCGCGGCGCTGTGGCGGCAGGCCGGCATCACCGACCCGCTCGACCAGGTCGACGTGGCCGAGATCTATGTGCCGTTCTCCTGGTACGAGCCGATGTGGTTGGAAAACCTCGGCTTCGCCGGTGAGGGCGAGGGCTGGAAGCTCACCGAGGCGGGCGAGACCGCCATCGGCGGGCGCCTTCCGGTCAACCCGTCGGGTGGCGTGCTGTGCTCCAACCCGATCGGCGCGTCCGGCCTGCTGCGCTTCGCGGAAGCCGCCATGCAGGTGATGGGTCGCGCCGGTGAGCACCAGGTGCCGGGCGCCCGGACCGCGCTGGGGCACGCGTACGGCGGCGGGTCGCAGTTCTTCTCGATGTGGGTGGTTTCAGCGGACAGGGGCTGAGCTGATGGAAACGACGCAGGCGCGAACTCCTTCGTATCACCGCACTCGGCGCGGGAGCCGCCGTCGCCTCGGGAGTGCTCGGCCAGGAGCGCGCGCTCGCCTCGTACGGGCCGGTGCCGAGCCTCGCCGGCAAGACCGCCGTGGTGATCGGCAGCGGCTTCGGCGGTGCCGTCGCGGCGTACCGGCTCGGCCAGGCCGGCGTCCAGACGACGATACTGGAGCGGGGGCGGCGCTGGGACGTGGACGGCTCGGGTACCACGTTCTGCACGATCAGCAACCCGGACTGGCGGTGCGCCTGGTTCGAGGACCACCCGCCGCTGGGCCTTTCCGTCACCCGGACCATCGAGCGCCGCGCCGGGCTGATCGCCAAGCACCGGGGCGACGGGATCACCGTCCTCAGCGGCGCCGCCGTGGGCGGTGGCTCGCTGGTCATCGGCATGTTCATGCCGCAGCCCCGGCGCTCCGAGTGGACCCAGGTGTACCCGGCCGACCTGGGCTTCGACGAGATGGACACGGTGTACTGGCCGCGGGCGCGGCAGACCCTCGGCACGGCCACCATCCCGGCCGACGTGCAGAACGACCCGAAGTACATCGGCGCCCGGGCGTGGCTTTCGTACATCGCGGAGTTCGGCAAGTCGCCGGTCCAGATCCCGTTCGCGGTGAACTGGAACGTGATCCGTGACGAGTTGGCCGGCCGGGCGCCGGCCTGCCACACGATCGGCGAGGGCCCGTTCGGCAGCAACTCCGGTGCGAAGAACAGCGTCGACCGCAACTACCTGCGCTGGGCGACCGCGACCGGCAACGTCACGGTCAACCCGCTGCACGAGGTGACCGAGATCCACGAGGTGCCCGGCCAGGCCAGATTCGAGATCCGGTACCGGCAGCTCAGCGAGTACGGGGACACTTTGGCCACCGGCACGATGACGTGTGACTACCTGTTCCTGGCCGCCGGCTCGGTGTACTCCACGTCGCTGCTGGTGACCGCGCGGGCCAAGGGGTGGCTGACCCGGCTGAACAGCGCGGTCGGCCAGGGCTGGGGCAACAACGGCGACTTCCTCGTGGTCCGACTGAACATCCGCAAGAAGGTCGGCTTCGCGCAGGGCGGTCCGGGCAACGTGAAGTTCTACGACGACGCCAACCCGTACTCGACCGCGTCGTCGATGGCCTGGGAGGCCGCACCGGTGCCCACCTCGCTCGGCGTACCGGCGATGGCGCACCTGGTGACCAGCATGACGCCGGAACGCGGCGAGATCCGCTACGACACGACGACCGGGACGGCGAAGGTGAGCTGGCCGTACGGCCCGATGGACACGGCCGCCGACAAGGCGGGGCGCGACCTGGTCACCCGGCTGTGGTGGGAGACCGACGGGAAGAAGGGGTACCTGTTCAACGGGCTGCCCGACTACGACCGGGGTACCGGCTCCGGGTTCGGCTCGGCCAACACCTGGCACCCGCTCGGCGGCATGGTGATGGGCCGGGCCACCGACTTCGCCGGCAAGGTCGTCGGCTACCCGAACCTGTACTGCGTGGACGGCTCGCTGCTGCCCGGCTCGGCGTGCCTGGCCAACCCGTCGCTGACCATCACCGCGAACGCCGAGCGCTGCATGGACCGGTTCGTCGCCGAGCAGGTCCGCCTTTCCTCCTGAGCACACAGAGAAGTTCGGGTGGCCAGGGCTACCCGAACTTTTCCGTGATCAGGGAAGAGTCAGCAGTTGCGCCACGAGAAGTGGTAAATGGTGTCGATGCTTCCTTCCGTCGAGGTCATCGACATGTAGCTGACGGCTCTCGGGTCGGACGAGTCCGCCTTCACCCGGAGCTCGGTGTTGACGTTGAGAATTCGGGAAACACCGCAGGGGGCGAAGACGAGGGCTTCCACCGGCGTTACGTCGGTACTGTGCCACGGGCCGTTGAATGGGCCGTCGAACGAATGGTCGACGTAATTGTTGTCAGGCGATCCCTGGAAGTAGTAGTTCGCGCGTTCCAGGCCGCTGACGTCGCCATCGAGGTGCGCCCGGCCACCGTACTCGGCTTCGGCGATCGCGAACGTAAAGCCCTGCGGGACGTGCACCTGGAGGCCGAGCTGGCAGTTCTTCCGGGAGTCGACGATGGTGCCGCCACCGCCGACCCGCACCCGGAAGCTGCGGTACGTGACGCGGAACCCGGTGTTGTCGGAGAACGGCGTCACGGTCGCGGTGCCGGCGGGGCACCCGGAGCCGTTGACGGTTTTCACGTCGACCGTGATGCGGTCGCCAGGGGGTGCCGAAGTCGGTGAGCTGACTTTTCCAAGAGTAGTGGCGTGGGCGCATGCCGGTCCGGACAGAATAAGGGTTAGGACGGCGACTGGAACCGCTACCATTGCGTTTCTCACGCCGGTCAGGCCGACTCTCATGAGACACCCTTCCACGTTGCAACAGGCCCGTACGAAAATAGGGTGTGAGATCGATCTCGCGCGGAGAGCGTAGCAATGTTCATCTATGTCTACAAACTTTAAGCTTTGGTTTATGTATTTCGTTGCCACCGTGGCGATCTAGGAGAAATGGCCGGCCCGCGTCGCGGGATTCCGCCATTTCTCCTAGATCGACGAGCGGAGGTCATGTGTACCGGACCGGCAGCTCCCTGATGCCGTTGATCCAACCTGACCGCAGCCGGCTCGGCTCCCCCACCATCCGGATGTCGGGCATGTGGTCGGCGATCGCGTTGAAGATCAGATCGATCTCGAGCCGGGCCAGGTTGGCCCCGAGACAGTAGTGCGCGCCGCTGCCGCCGAAGCCGAGATGCGGGTTGGGACTGCGGGTGATGTCGAAGCGTTCGGGGTGGTCGAACACCGCTTCGTCATGGTTGGCCGAACTGTAGAACATGCCCACCCGCTGGCCTGCCTTGATCTCCTGGCCGCCGAGCGTGGTGTCGACCTTCGCGGTGCGCTGGAACGCGACTATCGGGCTCGCCCACCGGACGATCTCGTCGGCGGTGGTCTTCGGTCGTTCCGCCTTGAACAGCTCCCACTGGTCCGGGTTCTCCAGGAACGCGATCATCCCGTGCGAGATCGCGTTGCGGGTGGTCTCGTTCCCCGCCACCGCGAGCAGGATGACGAAGAAGCCGAACTCGTCCGACGACAGGTGGCCGTCGCCGATCTCGGCGTGCACCAGCTTGGTCACGATGTCGTCCATCGGGCAGCCCTTGCGCTCCTCGGCGAGGGTCACGCTGTACCCGAGGATCTCCATCGCGGCCCACAGCGGCGCGACCTCGTACGCCGGGTCGTCGTAGAAGATCATCTCGTTGGACCAGTCGAAGATCTTGCGCCGGTCCTCCTGCGGCACGCCGAGAAGTTCGGCGATGGCCTGCAACGGCAGCTCGCAGGCGACGTCGTTGACGAAGTCGCCGGTGCCCCAATCCCGTGCGGTCCGCACGATGCGCTCGGCGCGGGCGGCGATGGTGTCCCGCAGGTTGTTGATTGCCCGCGGGGTGAACCCGCGCGCGACGATGCTGCGCAGCTTGGTGTGCTCGGGTGGATCGATGTTGAGCATGATGAACCGCTGCAGCTCGATCTGGTCCCGGATCATGTTGCTGTTGAACCGGATGACCGCGGTGTTCTCCCAGCTCGAGTACACGTCGCTGTTGCGCGACACGGCCATCACGTCGGCGTGCCTGCTGACCACCCAGAAGCCGTCGTCGTCGAAGCCGGCCACGCCGTGGGGCTGCGCGTTCCACCAGACGGGGGCGGTGCGCCGCAGGTGGGCGAACTCCGCGAGGGGCACCCGCTCGGCATAGACGGTCGGGTCGGTGAAGTCGAAGTCGGACGGGAAGCGAGGCTCGGCCATATCTGCCTCCTGCAACGTGTTCTACCAATTTCAGCACAGGCTTCCCGTGCCGTAAACACCTGATGTTTGTACAGCGCAAGAACGCGTTCTATTCTTGATGTGTGGGCACTCCCGTCATAGTGGAAACGATCAGGACCCCGATCGGCAAGCGCTCCGGCTGGTTGGCCGGCCTGCACCCGGCGGAACTGCTCGGCGCGGCGCTCCGCGGGCTCGTCGAACGGGCCGGGATCGACGCCGCCGGGGTGGAACAGGTGATCGGCGGCTGCGTGACCCAGGCCGGCGCGCAGGCGGGCAACGTCACCCGGACCGCGTGGCTGCACGCCGGCCTGCCGTACCAGACCGGGTGCCTCACCGTCGACGCGCAGTGCGGCTCCGCCCAGCACGCCACCCACCTCGTCGCCGGGCAGATCGCGGCCGGCGCCATCGACATTGGCATCGGGTGCGGCGTCGAGTCGATGAGCCGGGTGGCGCTGCGGGCCAACATCGGCGCTGACGCGGGGCTACCCCGACCCGCGTCCTGGGACATCGATCTGCCCAACCAGTACCTGGCCGCGGAGCGGATCGCGAACCTACGCGGGTTGACGCGGCGGGACACCGACGACTTCGGCCTGCGCTCGCAGCGCCGCGCGAGAGACGCGTGGGAGCACGGCCGGTTCGACCGCGAGGTACTGCCGGTCGACGCCCCGGTCCTGGATGCCGAGGGCCAGCCGACGGGCGGGACTCGGACGGTTTGCCGGGACCAGGGGCTACGGGAGACCAGCAGTGCCGCGCTGGCCGGGCTCAAGCCGGTGCTGGACGACGGCGTACACACCGCCGGCACCTCGTCGCAGATCTCCGACGGCGCGGCGGCGGTACTCGTCATGGACGCCGACCGGGCCCGCGCACTCGGCCTGCGCCCGCGCGCCCGGATCGTGGCGCAGTGCCTGGTCGGCGCCGAGCCGTACTACCACCTCGACGGGCCGGTGTCCGCCACCGGGCGGGTGCTCGACCGCGCCGGCATGAAGATCGCCGACATCGACCTGTTCGAGGTCAACGAGGCGTTCGCGTCCGTGGTGCTGTCCTGGCTCGCGGTACACCAGCCCGACCCGGACCTGGTCAACGTCAACGGTGGCGCGATCGCGCTGGGCCACCCGGTCGGCAGCACCGGCGCCCGCCTCATGACGACCGCGCTGCACGAGCTGGAGCGCCGCGACGCCGCTACGGCCCTGATCACCATGTGCACAGGCGGCGCGATGTCAACCGCAACCATCCTGGAACGCCTCTGACGAGTGGAGCGATATCGACGTTATCCGCGCGGTTTGACGTCGATATCTCTCCACCCGCTAGGAGTGCTGGCTGCTGACGGAGATGACCTCGCCGGTCAGGTATGACGCGTAGTCGCTTGCTAGGAAGATCATTACGTTCGCCACCTCCTCCGGCTGCGCCGCGCGGCCGAACGCCTCCCGACCGGTCAGGTCGGCGAGCAGTTCCTCGCTGGTCACCTTGGCCAGGAACGGATGCATCGCGAGGCTCGGCGCCACCGCGTTGACCCGGATGCCGTGTGCGGCCACGTCCAGCGCGGCGCACCGGGTCAACGCCATCACCCCGGCCTTCGCGGCGGCGTAGTGCGCCTGGCCGGACTGGGCGCGCCACCCGAGTACCGATGCGTTGTTGACGATTGCGCCTCCGCTGCCCTGCGTCACCATCTGGCGCAGCGCCGCGCGGGTGCACCGGAACGTGCCGGTCAGCGTCACGTCCAGTACCCGATGCCACTCCTCGTCGGTGAGGTCGAGCACGGACCCGGTGCCACCGAGGCCGGCGTTGTTGATCAGTACGTCGATCCGGCCGAACCGTTGCACCGCACCGGCGATGAGCGCCTGCACCTGGCTCTCGTCGGTGACGTCGCACGGCAGTGCGGACAGCCGGTCACCATGATCGGCCGAAAGAGCGCTATATGTCTCGGCGAGGCGCCGTTCATGCCGGTCGCTGGTCACCACGAAAGCGCCCTCCTCCAGGCAGCGCCGGGCGACCGCCGAGCCGATTCCGGTGCCCGCGGCGGCGGTGACCACCACGACCTTGCCGGCGAGCAGGTCATGCCCGTTCATGACGAGACTCGCGGCAGGCCGAGCACCCGCTCGGCGATGATCGTGCGCTGGATCTCGTCGGACCCGCCGTAGATGGTGTCGGCGCGGCTGAACAGGAACAGCCGCTGCCACTCGTCCAGGTCGTACGGGCCGTCGAGCACCGCCACCATCGACGGCGCGCCGAGCACCGCCATCGCCAGCTCACCGAAGTCGCGGTGCCAGCGCGACCACAGCAGCTTGGTCACCGACGCGTCGGCCGCGTGGGTCCGCAGCGCGTGTGCCCGTAGTGCGTCCAGGTCGATCCAGGCCCGGGTCAGCCGGTCCCGGATCAGCGGGTCGTCGATCGCACCGGTCCGCCGGGCCGCGGCGACCAGCCCGTCGAACTCGCGCCGGAAGCCGACCTGCTGGCCCAGCGTGGCCACGCCGCGCTCGAACGCCAGCGTGGCCATGGCGACCCGCCAGCCGTCCCCCACCGCGCCGACCACGTGGTCGCGGGGCGTCCGGGCGCCGTCGAAGAACACCTCGTTGAACTCCGATCCACCGGTGAGCTGGCGGATCGGGCGGACCGTGATCCCGGCCTGGCGCATGGGTATGAGCAGGTAGGACAGCCCGGCGTGGCGGCGCGAACCGGCCTGGGTGCGCGCCAGCACGAAACACCAGTCGGCCACGTGCGCCAGCGACGTCCACACCTTCTGCCCGGTGACCACCCAGTCGTCCCCGTCGAGCGTCGCGGCCGTGGCCACCGAGGCGAGATCCGAGCCGGCGCCGGGCTCGGAGTACCCCTGGCACCACAGCTCCTTTACCGCGACGATCGGGGGCAGGAAGCGCTGCTGCTGCGACGGTGTGCCGTGCGCGATGAGGGTGGGGCCGAGCAGCTGCTCGCCGAGGTGGCCGACCCGGGCCGGGGCGCCGGCCGCCGCGTACTCCTCGTGGAAGATGACCTGCTGTGCCAGGCTCGCGCCGCGCCCACCGTGCTCGACCGGCCAGCCGAGGCAGGTCCAGCCGGCGGCCGCCATGTGCCGCTCCCACGCCAACCGGGCCTCGAACGCCTCGTGCTCGCGCCCCGGCCCGCCGGCGCCGCGCAGCCCGGCGAACCCGCCGGTCAGGTTGTCGGCCAACCAGGCCCGCACGGTACGTCGAAAGTCGTCGTCATCCATCGACGCCTCCCTCGAAGCCGCGTAGGCTCACCCTACCAAGCACTTGCTTGTTTTTGGAGGCGTCGATGGACTCCACCATCCCGGCCGCCCTGGCCCACGCCGCGCGGGCGTACGGCGACGCGGACGCCCTGGTCGAGCCCGGCGGACCTCGGCTGTCCTATCTCCGGCTGCACGACCGCGTCCGCGAGGTGGCCCGCGCGTTCATCGCCGCCGGGATCCAGCCCGGCGACCGGGTCGCGGTCTGGTCGCCCAACACCCACCATTGGGTACTCGCGGGGCTCGGCGCCCAGTACGCGGGCGCGGTCCTGGTGCCGGTCAACACCCGCTACACCGGGCCTGAGGCGCTCGACGTCATCCACCGCAGCCGGGCGCGGGCCCTGGTCGTGGCCGGGCCGTTCCTGGGCACCGACCGGCTGGCCGCGCTGCGCGACGCGGCCCGCGCCGAGGGCGTGCCGCTGCCCGGCACGGTCGTCCGGGTGCCGGTCGAGGACGGCGGCGATCCGCTGGACTGGGCGGCCTTCTCCGCTCGGTCCGCCGCGGTGCCGGCCGCCGACGCGGACGCCTGGGCCGCCGCCGTCACGCCGGATCAGGTCAGCGACGTCCTGTTCACGTCGGGCACCACCGGGCGGAGCAAAGGCGCGATGAGCGCGCACCGCCAGGCACTGGCCGTCGCGCGCGCGTGGGTCGACTGTGGACAGGTGACCGCGGGCGACCGGTACCTCGTGGTCAACCCGTTCTTCCACAGCTTCGGGTACAAGGCCGGCATCCTCGCCTGCCTGGTCAGCGGCGCCACGATCGTGCCGCAGACGGTGTACGACCCGGACGAGGCGATGCGGCTGATCGAGGCCGAGCGGATCACGGTACTGCCCGGGCCGCCGACGCTGTACCAGCGGATGCTCGACCACCCGGCCCGCGAGAAGTACGACCTGTCGTCGCTGCGGCTCGCGGTCACCGGGGCGGCCATGGTGCCCGCCGCGTTCGTCGAGCGGATCCGCGGCGAGCTGACGTTCGACACGGTACTCACCGCGTACGGGCTGACCGAGGCGGTCGTGGCCACGATGTGCCGCCCCGGCGACGACCCGGACACGGTCGCGCACACCAGCGGGCGCGCCACCGCCGGCTTCGACGTCCGGATCGCGGCGGAGACCGGCGAGATCCTGCTGCGCGGGCCGAACGTGATGCTCGGGTACCTCGACGACGGCGCCGCCACCGCTGCTGCCGTGGACGCCGATGGGTGGCTGCACACCGGCGACGTGGGCCGGCTCGACGAGCGCGGGTACCTGACCATCACCGACCGGCTGACCGACATGTACATCTGCGGCGGGTTCAACGTGTACCCGGCCGAGGTGGAGCAGGTGCTGGCCCGGCTCGACGGGGTCGCCGAGTCGGTCGTGATCGGGGTACCGGACGGGGCGCTCGGCGAGGTCGGCGCCGCGTACATCGTGCCCCGGCCGGGTCACGAACTGTCCACGTCGGATGTACTCGACTTCTGCCGGTCCCGGCTGGCGGGGTACAAGGTGCCACGGCGGGTCGAGTTCCGCGCGGAGCTGCCCCGCAACGCACTCGGCAAGCCGCTCAAGCGTCTGCTCCGCGAGGAGGCCCGATGATCGGCCGCGGCCTGACCGGCCCGGCCATGATCGGCACAACTTCCCGGAAGTTGTTGCCTCAGCACGGTGGTTTGGCCACAACTTCCGGGAAGTTGTGCCGATCTTGGAGGTGCGCCCGGTGACAGTCGTTGAGTACGAGCGGCGCGGGCCGGTGGCGCTCGTGACGATGAACCGCCCCGAGTACCGCAACGCGCAGAACTCCGCGATGACATATGCCCTCGACAGCGCCTTCGCCCGCGCGGTCGACGACGCCGACGCGGCGGTCATCGTGCTGGCCGGGGCCGGCGAGCATTTCTCGGCCGGCCACGACATCGGCACCCCGGAACGCGACGTCGACACGTCCTTCGAACGCCGCGCGGTGCTGTGGTGGGACCACGTCGAGCGGGCCGGCGGGGACCGGCGGTACGCCCGGGAGATGGAGGTGTACCTCGGGATGTGCCGGCGCTGGCGGGACATCCCGAAGCCGACGATCGCGATGGTACAGGGCGCCTGCATCGCCGGTGGGCTGATGCTGGCCTGGGTGTGCGACCTGATCGTGGCGTCCGACGACGCGTTCTTCGCCGATCCGGTGCTGCGGATGGGTATCCCCGGCGTCGAGTACTTCGCCCATCCGTGGGTGCTCGGGCCGCGTTTCGCCAAGGAGGCGCTGTTCACCGGCGACCGGTTCGACGCCCGTCGGGCGTACGAACTGGGCATGGTCAACCGGGTGGTGCCGCGCGCCGACCTGGCCGACGCGACGTTCGCGCTCGCCGACCGGATCGCGGCGATGCCACCGTTCGGGCTGGCGCTGGCCAAGCGGGCGGTCAACCAGTGCGAGGACCTGATGGGCCTGCGCGCCGGCATGGAGTCGGTGTTCGGCCTGCACCACCTCGCGCACGCGCACAACGCCGAGGTGTCGCCGGACTCGCTGGCCGGCATGGACGCCCACGGCATGAAGAAAGCCGCGCGATGAGCGAACCTTTCCGCGACGAGGTACGCGGCTGGCTCGCCGCCCACGTGCCGGACCGGCTGCCGCACGTGGACACCGCGGCGGGGTTCGCCCGGCACCGGGAGTGGGAGCGCGAACTGTTCGCCGCCCGGCTGTCGGTGCCGTCCTGGCCGCAGCGGTACGGCGGGCGGGACTGCTCCGCACTGGACTGGCTGGTCTTCGAGGAGGAGTACCACGCGGCCGGCGCCCCGGTCCGGGTCGGGCAGAACGGCCTGTTCCTGCTCGCCCCGACGCTGTTCGCGCACGGTACCCCGGAGCAGCGGGACCGGCTGCTGCCCGCGATGGCCCGGGCCGACGAGGTCTGGGCGCAGGCGTGGTCGGAGCCGGAGGCGGGCAGCGACCTGGCGGCGATCCGGTCCCGCGCCGAGCGTACCGACGGCGGGTGGCTGCTGACTGGGACGAAGACGTGGAGCTCCCGGGCCGCGTTCGCCGACCGGGCGTTCGGCCTGTTCCGAACCGACCTGACGGCCGGTCGCCACCGCGGGCTGACCTACCTGCTGTTCGACCTGCGCGCGGACGGGGTCACGGTACGCCCGATCCGGCAGCTCGGCGGCCACCCCGGGTTCGCCGAGATCTTCCTGGACCGGGCCTTCGTGCCGGACGCCGATGTCGTGGGCGGGGTCGGCGACGGCTGGCGGGTGGCGATGAGCACCGCCGGGCACGAGCGTGGCCTGTCGCTGCGCAGCCCCGGCCGGTTCCTCGCGACGGCGAACCGGCTGGTGGAGCTGTGGCGGCAGACCGCAGACCCGGCCGACACCGCCCTGCGCGACCGGGTGGTCGACGCCTGGATCGCCGCGCAGGCGTACCGGCTGCACATGTTCGCTACGGTCACCGGGGAAGCCCCGTCCGGCGCCGAGGCGAGCCTGGGCAAGGTGTTCTGGTCCGAACTCGACATCGCGCTGCACGAGACCGCGCTCGACCTGCGCGGCCCGGAAGCGGAGGTCGACCGGGACTGGCTGGACGGGTACCTGTTCTCGCTGGCCGGCCCGATCTATGCCGGTACCAACGAGATCCAGCGGACCGTCATCGCGGAACGGGTGCTCGGCCTGCCCCGGGGGCGGCGATGAGGTTCGCGCTGTCGCCGGAGCAGCGGCAGTTCGCCGGGACCCTGCACGAGCTGCTCGCCGCCGGGGACTCCCCGGTCGCCGCGCGGAGCTGGGCCGAGGGTGACCCGGCGCCCGGGCTGAAGCTGTGGCACCGGCTGGCCGAGACCGGCGTTACCGCGCTGGCCGTACCGCAGCGGTGGGACGGGTTGGGCGCGGACCCGGTCGACCTGCTGGTCGCCTGCGAGGAGTTGGGCCACCACGCGCTGCCCGGTCCGGTGGTCGAGTCGCTGGCCGTCGTGCCGGCACTGCTCAGCGCCCTCGGCGACGAGAAGCTGTGCGCAACGTGGTTGCCCCGGCTCGCGGCCGGCGACGTACTCGCCACGGTTGCCGTGCCGCCCCGGCTGCCGTACGCGGTCGACGCCGACACCGCCGGCCTGGTGCTGCTCGTCGACGGGGACATGCTGGCCACCGGCCGGCCGGCCGGCGAGCACCGGTCGGTGGACGAGACCCGGCGGCTGTTCCATCTCGACCCTGCGGAGAGGTTGGGCACCGTCCGGGTCGACGCGGCCTTCGACATCGGTACCCTCGCCTGCGCGGCACAGCTGCTCGGCGCGGGCCGGGCGCTGCTCGACGCCGCGGTCCGGTACGCCGGCCAGCGCACCCAGTTCGGGCAGCCGATCGGCGCGTTCCAGGCGGTCGCGCACCAGCTCGCCGACGTCCTCATTGGACTGACGTTCGCCCGGCCGTTGCTGTACGCCGCCGCTGTCGCGGTCGCCGACGGCTGCCCCACCGCCGCCCGGGACGTGTCCGCCGCGAAGGTCGCCTGCGCCGACGCCGCGCATCGGGCCGCCCGGACCGCACTTCAGGTCCACGGCGCGATCGGGTACACGCGCGAGTACGACCTGTGGTTGTGGCTGACCAAGGTGCGCGCGCTGATCCCGGCCTGGGGCACGCCGGCCGAGCACCGCGCCCGGGTGGCGGCGCGATGGACGTGACCACGGCGCTCCGCGACTCGGTGCGCACACTGCTGACGCGCCAGGCCGACGATCCGTGGCCGAGACTGAGTGGGATCGGCGCCCCCGGGCTGGCCATCCCGGAGCGCTACGGCGGGGCCGGCGCCAGCCTGCGCGAGACGTGTGTGGTGCTCGAAGAGCTGGGCCGTACCCTCACCCCGTCACCGCTGCTCGGCTCCGCCGTCCTGGCGGCGCAGGCGCTGCTGGCGACCGGCGACACCGACGCCTGCCGCCGCCTGCTGCCTGGCATCGCCGACGGAAGCCGGGTCGCCGCCCTGGTCTGGACCGGACCGGCCGGCCATTGGACGCCGGACGAGGTGGCGTGTCACGCGGAAAAGACCGCGCTGACCGGCACGGCCCACCATGTACTCGATGGTGATGTCGCCGACGTCCTGCTGGTCGCCGCGCGTACCCCCGACGGGGTTGAACTGTTCGAGGTCGCACCCGGGCTGCCCGGGGTGAGCCGCACGGGCGTCACCACCATGGACCTCACCCGGCGGCTCGCGGTCGTCGGGCTGGCCGGCGCGGCCGGGCGGCGGATCGGCGCGGTCGACCTGGCCCGGGTCCGGGACATCGCGTGCGTCGCGCTCAGCGCCGAGCAGGTCGGTGCGGCGGCGCGGGCGCTGGAGCTGACCGTCGGGTACGCGAAGACACGCGTGCAGTTCGGCCGGCCGATCGGCGCGTTCCAGGCGCTCCAGCACCGGATGGCGGATCTTCATGTACTGGTGGAGGCGGCCCGGTCGGCGTCGCATGCGGCGGCCGGGGCGGTGGCGGAGCCGGACCTGCCGGTGCGCGCGGCGGTCGCCAAGGTGCGCTGCTCCGAGGCGCTGATGCGGGTGGCCGGCGAGATGATCCAGATCCACGGCGGGATCGGGATCACCTGGGAGCACGACGCGCACCGGTACTTCAAGCGCGCCCACGGCACGTGGCACCTGTTCGGCCAGCCCGCCGAGCACGTGTCCCGCCTCGCCCCGCTTCTCTTTGACGTTGGTCGATATGGTCCCATCCCGGGTACCCGGGATGGGACCATATCGACCAACGTCGAATAGCGGCTCACATCCAGTCGGTGTGTCTCGGCCAGGCGAGCAGGGTGTCGACCACCTCGGGCGGGCCGGCCGGCACGCTCGGCGTGGTACCCGTGTACCGCCCCCGGTAGAACAGCAACGGCCGGCCGTCCCGGTACGGGCCGAGCGCGCGCACCCGGCCGATCACGACATGGTGGTCGCCCGCCTCGTGCACGGTCTCGATGTCGCAGTCGACCCAGGTCAGCACGCCGTCGAGCACGGGCGCACCGGACGGCGACGCCGACCACGGCACGCCGGCGAACTTGTCGGCGCCGCTGATCCCGAAGACCCGGGACAGCTCCCGCTGCCCCTCGGCGAGCAGGTTGACGCAGAAGCTGCCGGCCCGCGCGATCCGCTGCCAACTGGCCGATCGCCGGCCGGGGCAGAACAGCACGAGCGGCGGGTCGAGGGACAGCGCCGCGAACGCCTGGCAGGCGAACCCGACCGGCTCGCCGCCGTCGACGCCGGTCACCACGGTGACCCCGGTGCAGAAGTGTCCGAGTACCTGGCGGAAGTGGTCGGGCCGCACCGGCGCCACGGCGTCAGTGTTCAAGTCAGTGTTGCATGGCCGCCCGCGCCGAACCGGTGGCCCCACAGGCTGATCGCCGTGGTTTCCCGGGCCACCCAGGTCGCGTCGTCCACCACCTGGCCGTCGGTGCCGTACTCGACGTCGAACCCACCCGGGGTACGCACGTAGAACGACACCATCAGGTCGTTGGCGTGCCGGCCCAGCGTGGAGCTGGGTTTGAAGCCGGCACGGTGACAGCGGTCGATCGCCCGTCCCACGTCGTCGAGCCGGCCGACCTCGATCATCAGGTGCACGATGCCGGCCGGGGTCGGCATCGGCGCCAGCGCGAGCGAGTGGTGGCGCGGGTTGCAGCCGAGGAAGCGCATCCACGCCTGCTCGCTGTCGGCCGGGCGGCCGAGCATCTGCGGGGCCATCCGCATCGAGTCGCGCAGCCGGAAGCCGAGCACCTCGGTGTAGAAGCGGAGGGCGGCCTCGTCGTCGGTGACCGGCAGCACCACGTGCCCGAGGCCGAGGTTACCGGTGACGAAGCTGTGCCCGTACGGGCTGACCGCCGGCCGGTGCTCCAGCGCCGCCCCGCTGAACACCTCGATGGTGTTGCCGCACGGGTCGTCGAAGCGGAGCAGCGCACCGACCCGGCGCTCAGCCAGCTCACCCGGCGTGGCGGCCTTGACCGCGACCCCGGCCCGGTCGAGTACCCGGCCCACCTCGGCCAGCGCGGCACCGTCGGCGACCTCCCAACCCGAGGCGAGCAGCCGGTCCCGCTCCCCGCCCACGACCACCAGCCGGGCCGGGAAGTCGTCCATCCGCAGGTACAGCGCGGCCGGGTCGGGGCCCTTGCCCTCCACCATGCCGAGCGCCTTGACGCCGAACTCGCGCCACGCCGCGATGTCGGTGGCTTCGATACGCAGGTACCCCAACGAGCGGATCATGCCCGACCACCTTCCAGAAACGTGATCGTGAGCTGGTTGAACTCGTCGAACTTCTCCAGTTGCGCCCAGTGCCCGCAGCCACCGAAGACGTGCAGCCGCACGTCGCGGATCAGCTTGAGCGCGACCAGCGCGCCGTCGAGCGGGTTGGTCCGGTCCTCCCGGCCCCAGACCAGCAGGACGGGCTGGCGCAGCCGGTGCGCCTCCCGCCACAGCAGACCCTCCTCGTACCGGGCCGGGTCGTTGAAGGAGGCGCCGAGCGCGGCCAGCCCGCGCAGTGCCTGCGGGCGGCTCGCGGCGGCGAACCGCTCGTCGATCAGCTCCTCGGTGATCAGCCGCTGGTCGTACACGAGGGTGCGCAGGAAGGCGGCCAGCTTCTCCCGGCTCGGCCCGGGCGGCGCGGCGAACTCGGCCAGCCGCTTGATGCCCTCGGTCGGATCGGGCGAGAACACGTTGAGCCCGAGGCCACCCGGCCCCATCAGGACCAGCCGCTCGGCGCGGTCCGGGTGGCGCAGCGCGAACCGCACCGACACCCCGCCGCCGAGCGAGTTGCCGACCAGGTGTACCCGCGCGACGCCCAACTCGTCGAGGAGCGCGGCCAGCGCGTCCGCCGCGACCGTGAAGTAGTGGCCGCCGACCGCCGGCACGCCGGAGTCGCCGAAGCCGGGCAGGTCGACCATGAGGGTACGGAAGCGTTCGCCGAACACCGGCAGGTTCCGGCCGAAGTTGCTCCACGCCGTGGCGCCCGGACCGCCGCCGTGCAGCAGCACGACCGGGGTACCCGTGGCGGTGCCGGCCTCGTGGTAGTGCAGGCGCGCCCCGCCGACCTCGACGGTCCGGCTGGTCGACGCGTAGGCGACCGTCATCAAAGTCCCCTTCTAGAGCATCGCGTCGGTGACGGGCAGGCCGAACTCGCCCTTGCCGTACATGGTCAGCGCGCGTTCCGGGTCGTTGATCGCGTGTACCCGACCGGCGTGCGCGTCCCGCCAGAACCGCTGGATCGGGGTACCGGTGGCCAGCGCCCGGCCGCCCGAGTTCTCGAAGAGCCGGTCGACCGCGCTGATCGCCCGTCCGGTGCCGCGCACCTGGTCACGGCGTACCCGCAGGCGCAGGTCGAGCGGGATATCGCGCCCGGCGACCGCGTGGCCCATCAGCTCGCGCATGTTCTGTTCGAGCTGCAACCAGGCGGCGTCCAGCTCGCTGGCCGCCTCCGCGACACGCACCTGGGAGAACGGGTCCTCGGCGGCGCGCTGGCCGGTGTACGCGGCGCGGACCCGCTCCCGCTGGTACGCCACGTGCGCCTCGTAGGCGCCGGTGGCCATCCCGATGATCGGCGTGGTGATCGCGTACGAGAACAGCGAACCGAACGGGATGCGGTACAGCGCGGCCGGGTTCGCCTCCTGGCCGGGGCACGCACACCGGGAGGTGTCGGTGAAGCTGAGCGACCGGTACGCCGGCACGAAGACGTCGTCGACCAGGATGTCGTTACTGCCGGTGCCGCGCAGGCCGACGGTGTCCCAGACATCCTCGATCGAGTAGTCGGCGGCCGGCAGCAGGAACGTGCGGAAGTCGGTCGGCCGGCCGTCGGCGTCGCGGACGATCCCACCGAGCAGCACCCAGCTCGCGTGGTCGCAGCCGGACGAGAAGCTCCACCGCCCGGACAGCCGGTAGCCGCCGGCCGCGAGCGACGCCTTCCCGGTCGGCGCGTAGGACGACGACATCCGGGTGCCGTTGTCGGCGCCCCAGACCTCCTCCTGCGCCTGGAGCGGGAACAGGGCGAGCTGCCACGGGTGTACGCCGACCACGGACGCCACCCAACCGGTGGAGCCGCAGGCGCTGGCGATCAGGCGCACCGCGGACAGGAACGTCAACGGGTCGGCCTCGAACCCGCCGAACCTGGCCGGCTGGAGCAGGCGGAAGAACCCGATCTCCGCCAGCGCCTTGACCGACTCGGCCGGCACGACCCGCCGGTCCTCGGTCTCCTGCGCCCGCTCGCGCAGGACCGGCAGCAGGTCCCGCACGCCGGTGGTCACCGCTCCGTGAGCCTCGTCGGTCATCGGTGCTCTCCGCTCGCCTGATACCCAGAAAACTAGAACGCGTTATACAGTGTGGCAGAGGCCGGTTCGCGACGGAAGTCTAGCGTAGCCGCGAACCGTCTCTATAACCTGTTTCAGAAGAGGGTCGAGGCCGTGGAGGGTCCGCATGAACGATCGCGAGGCAGTCCGGACCATCGACGAGGGCGAGCCGCCGGCCCGATTCGCGCGCGGCTGGCACTGCCTCGGCCTGGCCGACGCGTACCGCGACTCCCACCCGCACGCCGTCGAGGCGTTCGGCACCAAGCTCGTGGTGTTCGCCGACTCCGACGGCAGACTGCACGTACTCGACGCGTACTGCCGGCACATGGGCGGTGACCTCAGCCGGGGCACCGTCAAGGGCGACACGGTGGCGTGCCCGTTCCACGACTGGCGGTGGGGCGGCGACGGCCGGTGCGCGCAGGTGCCCTATGCCCGGCGGGTGCCACCCCGGGCGCGGACGCGTTCGTGGCCCACCCTGGAGCAGAACCGGCAGCTGTTCGTCTGGAACGACCCGCAGGGCCGCCCGCCGCCGGCCGAGGTGACGATCCCCCGGATCGAGGGGGCGTTCTCGCCCGAGTGGAGCGAGTGGAGCTGGAGCTCGATCCGCATCGACGGCGCGAACTGCCGTGAGGTGGTCGACAACGTGGTAGACATGGCGCACTTCTTCTACATCCACTTCGCCTTCCCGACGTACTTCAAGAACGTCTTCGACGGCCACATCGCGTCGCAGTACCTGAACAGCCGCGCCCGCGCCGACGTGGTCACCGGCGGGAACTACAGCACCGGCGGCGACAACAGCCTGCGCTCCGAGGCGTCGTACTTCGGCCCGTCGTACATGATCGACTACCTGTGGCACGACTACCACGGGATGACCGTGGAGACGGTACTGGTCAACTGCCACTACCCGATCACCCCGAACTCGTTTCTGCTGCAATGGGGCGTCATCGTGAAGCGGCTGCCCGGCCTCACCCCGGCACAGGCCGACCGGGCCGCCGTCAAGTTCAGCGACAGCCTGGGCCTCGGGTTCCAGCAGGACGTCGAGATCTGGAAGCACAAGACCCGCATCGACAACCCGCTGCTGTGCGCCGAGGACGGCCCGGTGTACCAGCTTCGCCGGTGGTACGAACAGTTCTATGTGGACGTCGAGGACGTGAGCGAGGACATGGTGGCCCGCTTCGAGTTCGAGGTGGACACCGCCAGCGCGGTCGCGGTGTGGGAGGCCGAGGTCGCCGAGAACCTGGCCCGCCGCACGGCGGAGGGCGGGTAGCCGTGCCTCGGCCCGCGACCGTGGCCGACCAGCAGGCGTACCTGTACGCCGGCCTACGGGAGCTGGCCTGCGACCGGTGCGGCGCCCTGGTCCGGGTGAAGAAGAACAGCCCGGAGCACACCAGCGTCCAGTGGACCGCCGCGTCGGTCCGCGGCTGCGCCGAATTCGCCGACCGGGGCGGCCCGATCGCGCTGATCCCGACCTGCACCGGCCTGCGGGACAGTGTCGAGCGGGCGGTGCGGGAGGGTCGGCTGGAGGTCCGGCGGCGATGATTCCCCAGTATCAGCCGGTGCGGGTCACGGCCGTGGTGCGCGAGACGGCCGACGCGTGCTCGCTGGTGCTGTCGGAGACGTTCGGTTACCGGCCCGGGCAGTATTTGACGGTACGGGTGCCGAGCGGCCTCGCCCGCTGCTACTCGCTGTCCAGTTCGCCGTACACCGACGACCGGTTGACGATCACCGTGAAACGGATGGCCGGCGGGTCCGTGTCGAACTGGATCTGCGACCACGTGACCGCCGGCACGGTCCTGGACATGCTGCCCCCGGCCGGCACCTTCACCCCGGCGTCGTTCGATCAGGACCTGCTGCTGTTCGCGGGTGGCAGCGGGATCACCCCGGTGATGTCCATCCTCAAGGCCGCCCTGGCGACCGGTACCGGCCGGATCGTGCTGGTGTACGCCAACCGGGACGACCGCAGCGTGATCTTCGACGACGAGCTGCGCGGGTTGGCCGACCGGCATCCGGACCGGCTGACCGTGACGCACTGGCTGGACTGCGCCCAGGGGCCGCCGACCGTGCCGGCGCTGTGCGAGCTGATCGCCCCGGTCGCCGGGTTCGACGCGTTCGTGTGCGGCCCCGAGCCGTACATGGCGGTGGTCGAGCGGGCGCTCGCCGAGTGCGGGGTGCCGCCCCATCGGGTACACGTGGAGCGGTTCGTCCTGCCTGCGAACGAGCCGGTGGACTCGGCCGCCGCGACCGTCGAGGTGCACCTGGACGGGCAGACCCACCGGTTCCCGTGGCCGGCCGGCACCCGGCTCCTCGACCTCCTCATCGACCGGGGGCTCAACCCGCCGTTCTCCTGCCGGCAGGGCAACTGCGGCGCGTGTGCCTGCCGGATCCTCGACGGCGAGGTCAAGCTGATCAACAACGAGATCCTCGAAGAGGAGGACTTCGCCGAGGGGTACATACTAGCCTGTCAGGCCGTCCCGCTAACCGAGGAAGTCCGCGTCACGTACTCGTAGAATCGCGTCCGTGGGCGTACCGCCCGCCACGGCACTGCGCCTGTGCCTATGTCAAGCGACGACGCGGAACTTGTTAACTGGACTTGGCATCACGATCTGCGCACTTCTATTTACCGAGTGCGTGAGCCAGCGCCTGGGCGACCTGTTGGGCGAGGAGTGGGGGGACGCTGTTCCCGAGTTGGGCCTGCACCGAGGCTCGGCTGCCAACGATCTCAAAGCCATCTGGAAAGGTGAAGAGTCTCTTGATCTCCCCCACACGAAGCCGGCGGTTCTCCCAATGAAAGGGTCCGACATTCGGACCTGGCTGTGCCTGGATCGTGGGTGACGGCCGCTCGGGATCTAGTTTGAGAAGAAATGACCAGTAGCGGCTGCGCCACTTGAAGACCGGGCTAGGATGCCCCCGCTCCCGGGTGAAGTGAAGGTAGTTCGAGCCCGGCGGTATCTCTCTCAGGAGATGTGCGTACTGGCCTCGCAAGACCTCCTCCGGCTCGGGAGGACACGTCAGCCCAGCGAGCGCCTCGAACGAGCCGACGTGACGAATGCCCGTTGTCGACCCAGTGGTGCGGCGTTCCCATTGGCCGTGGTGCGTCGGCAACGGCAGCTGCGGCACCGGCTTCCCTCTGGGCACGCCGATCACGAACAGCCTAGGCCGCGCTTGCGGCACACCGTAATCAGCGGCATTCAGTACTCCAGAGAGGCATTCATAACCAGCCTCGTCGATCTCCCGCATCAATCGTTCGTACGCTGGCCGGCTAGCACGGTTGTTGTAGGTAAGGGCATAGACGTTCTCAAGTAGGAACGCCCGGGGTTTCGCCTCAGCGAGGACTCGCGTGAAGGCTTGGAGCAAGCTCGCGTTGGCGTCCAACCCTGCCCGCTTCCAGTCGAGCCAGAATCCGGACTTGCTGAACGGCGTGCACGGCGGTCCACCGACAAGCAGTGCAGGTCGCTCGTGCTTGCGCAGTCCGGCGGCGGCAAGGATGCTCCGCGTAGGCACCTCGAGAATGTCGGCCCTGATGACCGGCGAGGCAAGATGGACGAAGTTCTTCTCCATGGTGTCGGCGGCGTCGCTGTCGCGCTCGACCGCCGCGCAGACCCGGAAACCAGCGGCCTCGACCCCAAGGTCCAGTCCGCCAGCACCCGAGAAGAGCGAGATCGCAGGCCCATAGTTGGTCAACACGCGGGTCAATCTGCCACGGTGGTATGACAGAATCACGGCGGCGCGCGGGCTACATGAGATCGCAGAGGCGCTGGGCCCATCGGTCGGTCACTCGTTGCAGCGGGTTCAGCCGATCCGGATACTCACGGTGACGCGCGAGGGCGTCGGTCGCCTGGAACGCAAAGACCCAGTTCCTCGTCGGCGGGTACAGGCACGCAGCGACAACGTCAAACTGGTCCGCCCTGTACAGCCGGCCCGCGGGGTCGCCTTGGGTGGCACGGGTCTTCTGGACCTCGACCTTGATGTCCCCATTCGCGTACCGCTCGGGCGAGCAGTTCTTGCACTCCACAAGCAACGTTCTGCCATCCTTCAAGAGCACGCGGAAGTCAGGCATGCCGTCCTCGTCCAGGCGCTCGACGTTCGCGACCTGACCATCGGCACGAAGGTTCCGTTCAAGGTGGTGCTCCGCCACGCCACCCCGAACTGCGACCGACAACCGGTTACGCCTACTGATAACGTCTAGGATCTCAGCGCTGCTCATCGCGAATTGCTCTTCGAGCTGGTGCACTGACCCGACTGGCTCGATGCGCCCGGTTCGCTCGCCGATCGCCTGAGCTGCGGAGTAGCGCAACGCAGGGTCTAGGCCCAGGTCTGTCGCTTCTCGCTCCAGCCGGACGTAGCGCAGGAGCTGGTCCGGGCGAAAGACTACGATCGTCTCGAGTCCTTCCAGTGCTCGGCGCACTGGGCGACGCCGACCGGCGATATTGTCACGCTCGAAGACGTGCCAGCCACTCGCCTGCGCCGCCTGAACTTCTCGGTCCTTGAACTCGACGGAGATCCCCATCGGCAACGGATCGTAAAGTGACGGGTCCAATCCAATCAGTAACTCCGCTTCCAGGTGCACGCCCAAGATCACTGTGGTGTCCACGCTCGCAACATCCCGCGCGACTGGATGCTTGTCGTTCCAGCTCGCTTCCGCTCCGTAGCGGATTTGCAGCCTGTGCTCATCGGCGGGCCTGTTGCGGATCAATCGATGCGTAGCCCGGAAGGGGTAGGTCAAAACGCCAACGCGCTGGTCTTCAGGCGTCTGAATACCGAGATAGACCGGTGCGCGGTTCGGGCTGCTCGCATAGAGTACGCGCCCGCCCGACTGCTCCACTGCGGAGCGTAGGTAGGTATGAAGGTCCGTACGTCCACTTGTCGTGTAGACCCGCGCGTAGGATCGCCCTGCTACCCACTCTGGCATTCGAACATCATGGCCTGCGGACCGGCGTCCGGATCGGGGGGACGCGCCGAATGGCTCAAGACGAGAAGCCTGAAGACCGAGGGCGAGGCGGGTGGGTTTCGACCCGCGCTGGCCGTCATCTGAGCGGACGGAAGAAGGCGCACACTAGGCCGGAGGTCGAACTGCGCCGCGCAGTCCACGCACTCGGGCTCCGCTTCCGGCTTCAGCGCCGCCTGGCAACCGGCTGCACGCCTGACTTCGTTCTTCCCCGGTTCAAGATCGCTGTCTTCGTCGATGGCTGTTTCTGGCACGGATGCGACCTGCACGGCAGGAAATCGTTCAGCGGTCCAAACGCCGCCCTCTGGGACGAGAAGCTACGTCGTAACCGTGCCCGCGACCGCCGAGCCGACGCTTTGGCCATGGAAGCGGGATGGCAGGTCATCCGGCTGTGGGAGTGTGACGTGCTGGCCGACGCGTCACGAGCAGCGGCGGTTGTACTCTCCGTGGCTATGGAACAACGACAGTGACATGACTGCGATGTCAGTCCAGTCCTTTGCTCGGTTCCGGTAGCCAGCTATCCGTCCGCCGCGTGGCAGCCAGCGCGGCGGCCGGAGAACACGCAGTCGGCCAGCGACAACCCGCTGACGTACGAGCGGGAGCAGACCCCCACGGCGGTCCGGCCCGCGGCGTACAGGCCGGCGATCGGCGACCCGTCGTCCCGGCGTACCTGGCCGGTCTCCTCGACCACGCACAGCCCGCCGAGGGTCAGGATCGGGGCCGGGTACGCGAGCCGCGGCCGCACCGAGCAGTCGATCAGCGAGTACGGCGACCGGTCCAGCGGGCCGACCAGGTCGGCCGGCTTACCCGCCGGATCGGCGAGCCCGGCGCGCGCCGCGTCGTTGTACTCCGTCACGGTCGCCACCAGCGCCTCGGGGTCGATCCCGGCGCGCACGGCCACGTCGGCCACGGTCGATGCGCTACGCCGGGCGAACGTCAGCAGGTACCGTGCCTGTATCCGCTGGAACCACAGCGTCTGGCCGCGCATCTCGCGCCGGGCCTGAGCCAGGACATCGCGGTCGACCAGCAGCCAGGCCCAGCCGTCGTGCCGGGTCACCACGGCCTCCCCGATCGCGGCGCCGTAGCGGGACTCGTCGCCGACCCGGCGGCCGGACCGGTCGACCAGCACCCCGCGCAGCAGGGCCGCCGGTGGGCTGAGGAACCGCCACACCGACACCCGGTCCAGGTGGGCGGTGGCGGCGCCGACCTCGGTACCGAGCCGGATCCCGCTACCGTCGTCGGCCGGCGTGCCCAGCGGCAGCCCGCCCCGGTACCCGGGCGCATGCTCGCGCATCATCGCCCGGTTGGCCACGAAGCCACCGGCGGAGAGCACGACGCCACGCCGGGCGTGTACCCGCAGTGCCCGGCCGTACCGGCGCTCCAGCCACGCCACCGGGCGGTGCAGCAGCCGGCCGAGCTTCGGCACGTACAGCCAGGGTTTGGTGGCGACCCGGTGCAGGAACCGGTGGGCGAGCGCCGGTGCGCCGCGCAGCGCCGTGCACTCGACGCCGATCACGCTTGCGTCGTCACCGGTCAGCAGCCGGCGCGCGCGGGTCTGGGTGAGTACGCGCACCCCGCGCTGCCGCGCCGCCGACGCGAGCCGGTCGAACAGCACGGCACCCGACGTCCCACGCCCCCGGGCGCGGTGACCGCGGGGAGCCGGCGCGGCAACGTCCCGGGCCGACACCTCGCTGCCGGAGTAGTACAGGTAGTGCCGGTTGGTCGGGTACGAGGTCTTGTACGGGCAGAGGCTCGCCTCGAACGGCACCCCCTGCCGGCTCAGCCAGTCGAGCTGGGCCACACTGTCCCGGCAGAACGCCCGCAGGGTGTCCGCCGACACCACGTCACCGACCTCGGTGCGCAGGTACGCGTACATCGCCTCGGGCGAGTCGTCGACCCCAGCCGCCCGCTGGTACTCCGTGCCGCCGCCGGCATAGACCACGCCGCCGGACAGCGCGGTCGCGCCGCCGCCGCCGAACCGGTCGAGCACGACCACGTCGGCACCCGCGTCCGCCGCCTCGATCGCCGCGCAGGCACCCGCGGCACCGAACCCGACGACCACCACATCCACCTGCACATCCCAACTCACGGCAGCTCCCCGGGAGATAGCGCGCGCCCCGGAAAAACTATAACCTGTTCTAGTGACGGAGAACGCAACGGAGTTCGACGTCGTCGTGGTCGGCAGCGGCGCGGCCGGGATGACCGCCGCGCTCGCCGCCGCCCGCCACGGCCTGCGCACCGTGGTGGTCGAGAAGGCGGACCGGTTCGGCGGGTCGACCGCGCGGTCCGGCGGCGGCCTCTGGATTCCCGGCAACGACGTGCTGCGCCGGGCCGGGGTCGCCGACACCGCCGAGTGGGCGACCAAGTACCTGGCCCACGTGGTCGGCGACGAGGTACCGGTCGCGCGCCAGCGGGCCATGCTCGACCACGGCCCGCCGATGCTGTCCTTCGTCCAGGCGCACACCCCGCTCGACTTCGCCTGGGTGCCCGGCTACCCGGACTACTACCCGGAGGCGCCGGGCGGCCTGCCGCAGGGGCGCACGATCGAGCCGGTACCGCTCGACGGCCGGGTGCTCGGTGCTGAACTGGCCACCCTGAACCCGCCGTACATCGCGACGCCGGTGACCATCACCGCCGCCGACTACCGGTGGCTCAGCCTGGGCACCCGGCACCCGCGCGCCCTGCTCACCACCGGCCGGGTGCTCGCGCGAACAGCGGTTGCCCGCGGCCTCGGCCGGCGGATGCTCAGCATGGGCCAGGCGCTCGCCGCCGGGCTGCGGGCCGGGCTGGCCGAGGCCGGCGTGCCGGTCCGCCTGGACACCCCGATGACCGGGCTCGAAGTCGACCGGCGCCGGGTGATCGGTGTCTACTGTGGAGACTCCACCCCGATTCGCGCCACCCGCGGCGTCCTCATGGCCTCCGGCGGCTTCGAGCACAACGCGTCCATGCGGCAGCGGTACCAGCGTCCGCCGATCGGTACAGGGTGGACGGTGGGGGCGCGGAGCAACACCGGCGACGGCATCCTGGCCGGGGCGGCCGTCGGCGCGGCGCTCGACCTGATGGACGAGGCGTGGTGGGGCCCGTCGATCCCGCTGTCCGGCGGCCCGTACTTCTGCCTGGCCGAGCGCAGCCTGCCCGGCTGCCTGCTGGTCAACGGCGGCGGCGAGCGGTTCGTCAACGAGGCCGCGCCGTACATCGACGCGGTCCGCGCCATGTACGACTGCGACGCGGTGCCGGCATGGCTGATCGCCGACCAGCGCTACCGCGACCGGTACGTGTTCGCCGGGCTGCCACCGCGCCGGCCGCTGCCCCGCCGCTGGTACCGTGCGGGCGCCGTGTACCAGGCGCCGACCGTCGGCGCGCTGGCCGAGCAGATCGCGGTGCCGGCCGGCGCGCTCCAACACACGCTGGACCGGTTCAACGGCTTCGCCACGACCGGCAACGACGACGACTTCCACCGTGGCGACTCGGTGTACGACCGCTACTACGGCGACCCGCGCAACCGCCCGAACCCGTGCCTCGGGCCGGTCGGCAAACCGCCCTTCTACGCGATCCGGGTGGTGCCCGGCGACCTCGGCACCAAGGGCGGCCTGCGGACGGATTCGCGGGCGCGCGTCCTCCGGCCGGACGGCACACCGATTCCCGGGCTGTACGCCGCCGGCAACGCGAGCGCCGCGGTCATGGGCCGCAGCTACGCGGGCGCCGGCGCCACGATCGGTCCGGCCATGACCTTCGGGTACATCGCCGCGCTGGATCTTGCCGGCCTTTTGGAGGACTGATGCCGATCGACCCGGCCGTCGCCATCGGCGCCGAGCTGCCCTCGCACGACCTGTCCTGGACCGCGTCCGACGTGCTGCTCTACCACCTCGCGATCGGGGCCGGCCCGGACGACCTGCGTTACGTGTACGAGCGTGAGCTGCGGGTACTGCCGACGTTCGCCGTGGTCGCGCCGACCCTGCGGGACACCGCGCCACCCGTACTCACCATGCCCGGCATCGACGTCGACCTGGCAGCGGCGCTGCACGGCCGGCAGGAGCTGACCGTGCACCAGCCGCTGCCGGTCAACGGCAAGGCCCGCACCCGGTCGGTCATCGCCGACGTCCAGGACAAGGGCAGCGCCGCGGTCATCGTCGTGGAGACCCGCGCCGCCGACCCGGCCGGCGAGCCGCTGTTCACCACCAGAACAACCATCTTTGTACGGGGTGAGGGCGGCTTCGGTGGCCATCGGGGCGAGTCGGGTCGCGTGGCTGTCCCGGAGCGTGCACCGGATGCCGTGCTGGAGGCCCCGACCTGGCCGGCGCAGGCGCTCTGGTACCGGCTGTGCGGCGACCGTAACCCGCTGCACGTCGACCCGGCGTTCGCGGCCCGGGCCGGCTTTCCCCGCCCGATCCTGCACGGGCTGTGCACGTACGGCGTGGTGTGCCGGACGGTCGTCGACGCCCTGCTGGACGGCGACGCCGGCCGGGTCACCGGGTACTCGGCGCGCTTCGCCGGCGTGGTGTACCCGGGCGAGACGCTGCGCACCCGGGTCCGGGTCGAGGCACCCGACCGGCTGGTGCTGACCGTGACGGTGGCCGACCGCGACGACGCGCCGGCCCTGGCGGACACGGTCCTCATGATCGGCCCGTAGGCCCCGGACCACAAGATCGGCCCGTAGGCCCCGGACCACAAGATCGGCCCGTAGGCCCCGGACCACAAGATCGGCCCGTAGGCCCCGGACCACAAGATCGGCCCGTAGGCCCCGGACCACAAGATCGGCCCGTAGGCCCCGGACCACAAGATCGGCCCGTAGGCCCCGGACCACAAGATCGGCACAACTTCCCGGAAATAGTGGCCATTCCGACCCCCTGAGGCAACAACTTCCGGGAAGTTGTGCCGATCTTGAGCGGGCCGTCGGTCACGCTAGGCCGAGGATCAGGGCGCTCGTCGGCACTCCGGTGCCGGCGGTGACCAGGACCGGGCCGTCACCCGGGACCTGGTTCACCGCGCTCCCCCGGATCTGGCGTACCCCTTCCGCGATGCCGTTCATGCCGTGGATGTACGCCTCGCCGAGCTGGCCACCGTGCGGGTTGACCGGCAGCCGCCCGCCCAGCTCGATGGCCCGGTCGGCGATGAAGTGCCGGGCCTCCCCGCGCGGGCAGAACCCCAGCTCCTCCAGCTGCATCAGCACGTACGGCGTGAAGTGGTCGTACAGCACCGCCGTCCGGATGTCGGCCGCCCCGACGCCGGCCTGCGCCCACAGTTGCCGGCCGACCACCCCCATCTCCGGCAGGCCGGTCAGCTCGTCGCGGTAGTAGCTGGTCATCACGTACTGGTCGGTGCCGCTGCCCTGGGCGGCCGCGAGGATGACCGCCGGCCGGTGCGGGGTGTCCAGAGCCCGGGCCAGGCCGGTCACCACCACGGCCACCGCACCGTCGCTCTCCTGGCAGCAGTCGAGCAGCCGCAACGGTTCCACGATCCACCGGGACGCCTGGTGCTCGGCGAGCGTGATCGGGCGCCCGTGGAACCACGCCGACGGGTTGGTCGCGGCGTGCCGCCGGTCGGCGACCGCCACCCGGCCGAAGTCCTCGCTCGTCGCGCCGTACACGTGCATGTAGCGCCGGGCGGCCATCGCGACGGTGGCGGCCGGCGTGCCGAGGCCCAGCGGATAGTGCCAGCCGTTGTCCACTCCGGACGTGGTCGGCGCCGTGGTGGCGGCCCGGGACACCTGGCCGAACCGGCGACCCGACCGTTCGTTGAGCGCCCGGTAGCAGACCACGACGTCGGCCGCCCCGGTCGCCACGGCCATCGCCGCGTGCCGCACGGTCGCGCACGCCGCGCCGCCGCCGTACCCGATCCGGCCGAAGAACCGCAGCTCCCCCATCCCCAGCTCGCGGGCGACGGCGATCTCGTCGTTGCCGTCCATCGTGAACGTCACCAGTCCGTCCACTTCAGACGGTACGATCGCGGCGTCCGCCAGCGCGGCCCGCACCGCCTCGGCGGCGAGCCGCAGTTCGCTGCGGCCGGAGTCCTTGGAGAACTCGGTGGCGCCGATCCCGACGATCGCTGCCCGTGGTGAGATCACGGCAGGATCACCTCGACCACACCGGTCACGTGGTCGCCGAGGCTGTTGCGGCCGACCACCTCGACCGTGCACTCGTCGCCGGCCCGCCCGGTCACCCGGCCGGTCAGGGTCAGCGTGTCGCCCGCGTAGCAGGGCACGCCGAGCCGGATCGCGATCCGGCGCAGCACCGCTGCCGGTCCGGCCCAGTCGGTCACGTACCGCTGGACCAGGCCGGTCGTGGTGAGGATGTTGAGGAAGATGTCCCTCGAGCCGCGCGCGACCGCCCGGTCCCGGTCGTGGTGTACGTCCTGGAAGTCGCGGGTGGCAAGCGCCGTGCTGATCACGAACGTCGGAGTCACATCAATCGCCAACTCCCCAAGACCGGCCTCGCCAATATCGGCACAACTTCCCGGAACTTGTTGCCTCCCGGGGTCGTTTTGGCCACTGTTTCCGGGAAGTTGTGCCGATCTTGGGCGCCATACGGGAAGGGTCAGCTGGTCGTCGACGCGGGCGAAGTCCACCCGCACCGGCATGCCGACCCGCACCTCGTCGGGCGTCACGTCGACCAGTTCGGCCGTCATCCGCACCCCCTCGGTCAGCTCGACCAGCGCGACCACGTACGGCAGCCGCCGCCCGGGCACCGGCGGATGGTGGTGCACGACGTAGCTGAAGACCTCCCCGGTGCCCGCCGCCACGAGGTACCCGGGATCGGTCGCGCCGCAGCCCGGGCACACCGGGCCGGGCGGATGCCGCAGCAGCCCACATTTCGCGCAGCGCTGTACCCGCAGCTCGCCGGCGGCCGTGCCGGCCCAGAAGAACTCGGTGTCCTGCGTGACCAGCGGCCGGAGCGCGGCGCCCGCCGCCGGTTGGTCCGGGGCGGTACTTCAGCACCCGGAACAGCATCTCCGCGACCGCTTCCCCGTCGACGTACCAGGTGCTGCTGGGTCGTGACGAACCAGCCCTCGCCCAGCGCGGTACGCTTCGGGCCGACCACACCGGTCGAGCCGGCTCCGCACGCTGAGCTGCTCGCCCGGCCGGAGGTACCGGTGGTAGGTCTGCTCCGAGTTGGTGGCGACCACGGAGGTGTACCCGGCCTGTCGAGCAGCGTCCGACATCGCCCGCAGCGGGTCATCCGGGTCGTCCAGGGGACGCAGCCCGCGCATCGTCCACACCTGGGTCATCGCGGGCGGGGCGACGGTCCACCGTGGAGAGCGGCGTCGACGTACACCGGATTGCTCGTCGCCGATCGCCTCCACCCAGTTGCGGATCATCGGCAGGTTCACCGGATCCCGGGCGAGCCGGGCCGGGCTGTCGCCCCGGTCCGCGATCCGGCGCGCGGCCGCCACGATGTCAGGACTCATGGTCGCCCCCGAGGCACCCGCGGCAGCCCGAGCCCGGCCGACGCGATCAGCTCGCGCTGGATCTCGTTGACCCCGCCGCCGAAGGTGAGCACCAGGTTGCGCTTGACCTGGACGTCCAGCCAGCGCAGCAGCTCGTCGGTCGGGTTCAGCCGGGTCGCCGTGCCGCCCACCACCTCGTCGAGGGCCTGGCCGAGGCGCTGCAGCCGCTCCGAGGCGAATACCTTGGTCGCCGAGGCATCTGCGATATCGACCGTGGGCGCCGCCGCGACCTGCCAGTTGAGCAGCTCGTTGACCCGCAGGCAGGCGTACGCCTGAGCCAGCGCGCGGCGCACGTCCGGCCGGTCGAGCAGATCCCGTTCCGCCGCCCAGTCCCGCACCCGGTCGTACACGGCGGCCAGGCGCCCGGCCGGGCCGAGCATGACGCGTTCGTGGTTGAGCTGGGTGGTGATCAGCGCCAGCCGGCGTTCTCCGCCCCGACCCGCATGCTGACCGGCACCCGCACGTCGGTGTAGTACGTCGCGTTGACGTGGTGCGCGCCATCGCAGGTGATGATCGGCGTCCAGGAGTAGCCGGGGTCGCGGGTATCGACGATGAGGATGGAGATGCCCCGGTGCCGGGGCGCGTCCGGATCGGTACGGCAGGCGAGCCAGACATAGTCCGCGTCGTGCCCGCCGGTGGTGAACGTCTTCTGCCCGTTCACCAGGTACCAATCGCCGTCGCGGACCGCTCGGGTACGCAGGGCTGCCAGGTCGGTGCCGGCGTCCGGTTCGGTGTACCCGATCGCGAAGTGCACCTCACCGGCGAGGATCCGGGGCAGGAAGAACTCCTTCTGTTCCGGCGTGCCGTGCTCGTACAGGGTCGGGCCGACCGTCTGGAGGGTCACCGACGGCAGCGGCACATCGGCGCGCGCCGCCTCGTTGACGAAGATCTGCTGCTCGACGGGCGCGAAGCCGCGCCCGCCGTACCCGACCGGCCAACCGATCCCGAGCCAGCCGTCGCGACCCAGTCGGCGCACCACGTCCCGGTACGCGGTGCCGTGCCGATCGGTCGTCATGGCGGCCCGCTCGGCCGGCGAGACCAGCCCGGCGAAGTACCCGCGAAGCTCGTCGCGCAGCGCCCGCTGCTCGTCGGTGAGGTCGAGGTACATCAGGCCACCCACCCGCCGACGCGGTCCAGCCGGTACTCGGTGCCGCCGACGAACCGGACCAGGTCCCGCGCCCACGACGAGTACCGGTGCAGCGGGTAGCTGGCGTCCAGGCCGAGCCCGCCGTGCAGGTGGTGGCAGGTACGCAGGGCAGCCGGCGCCTCCTCGGCGAGCCAGTACGCCGCCACGTCCAGGTCCGCCCCGGCCGGCCGGCCGGTGTCGAGTCGCCAGCACGCCGCGAGTACCGCCAGGTGCAGCGTGCGGGCGACGATGTACACGTCGGCGATCTGCTGCGCCACCGCCTGGAACGTGGCCAGCCGCCGCCCGAACTGTTGCCGGGTCCCGACGTGGGCCGTGGTCAGCGCGAGCGCCCCGGCCAGTATCCCGTCGGCGACCGCGCAGGCCCCGGCGAGGGCGAGTTGATAGAGGTCCCCGACGTCGCCCGCCAGCACACCGTCGACCGGCGCCCGATCCAAGATCATCGTGTACTCGGGACCGCCGGCGGCCGTCGGCGTGCGCCGCAGCGTCACCCCGCCGGCGATCGGATCGACCAGCACCACACCGGTTCCTCCGGCGGCGAAACGGACCGGCACCAGGATCCGGTGCGCGGACGCCGCGTACGGCACGCCGATCTTCGTACCCGACACGGTGTCGCCCCGGACGGCGGTGGCGGGAACCGCGGGCATCGGCTCGGACGGTTCCCGCAGCCCGGCGGTGAGCACCAGACCGTCGGTGGCGATCGGCGGCAGCAGGTCGCGCTGCTGCTGGCGGCTGCCGAACCGGACCAGCGGCAGCACGCCGAGCGCCAGCGTGGCGAGCGCGGGCACCGGGACGACCCGCCGCCCGATCTCGGTGAGCAGGACGGCCGTCTCCAGGACACCGAGCCCGTCCCCGCCCAGCGACGCCGGTACCGAAAGCGACAGCAGCCCGGCGTGGCCCAGCGCCTTCCAGGCGGCGGAATCGAAGTCGCCCTCGAACTGGCCGTGCGCGTCCAGCACCTCACCCGCCAGCCGGGCGATCACCTGCTGGTTCTCGTCGAGGGTGAAGTCCACCGGTCAACCCACCTCCACCCGTGGTAGCCCCAGGACCCGCTCGCCGACCAGCGACAGCAGGATCTGGGTGGTGCCGCCCGCGATGCTCAGGCAGCGGGTGAGCAGGAACTCCTGTACCTGCGGGGACGCGACGGCGCCGGCCGCGCCGCACAGCGTGAGCGCGGTCTCGGCGACCGCCTGGCGGTGCCGGACGCCGACCAGCTTGCGTACCGCCGCGGGCGGCCCGTCGTCGTGCCCGTCCAGCTGTCGCAGGGCGGCCCGCAGGTCCAGCAGCGACACCGTGAGCCCGCCGGCCACCAGCGCGCCGAGCTGGTCGAGGGTGACCGGATCGGGGTCCGCGCCGACGCCGTCGAGCAGCCGCTCCAGGTCCTCGCCGAGCGACGAGCCGCGCCCCATCGCGACCCGCTCGGTGGCAAGCGTCGTCCGCGCCAGCCGCCAACCGTCCCCGGCCGCGCCCACCACGCAGTCGTCGGGGACGAACACGCCGTCGAGGAACACCTCGTTGAACATGGCCGCGCCGGTGATCTCGCGCAGCGGCCGGATGTCGATGCCGGGACTGTCCATCGCCACCAGGAAGTAGGTCAGGCCGCGGTGTTTGGGGGCGTCCGGATCGGTACGGGCGAGGCAGATCGCCCAGTCCGCCTCCCGGGCCAGCGAGGTCCACACCTTCTGCCCGGACAGCCGCCAGCCGCCCGGGGCCCGTTCCGCCCGGGTGCGTACCGACGCCAGGTCCGACCCGGCCTCCGGCTCGCTGAACAGCTGGCACCAGGTGATCTCGCCACGCAGCGTCGGAGCGGCGAACCGGTCCCGCTGAGCCGGCGTACCGTGCCCGAGGATCGCCGGCACCGCCCACCCGCCGATGCCGAGATCCGGACGGGCCAGGCCGGCGCGGTCCAGTTCCTCGTCGATGGTGAGCTGCATCGCGGGCGGGGCGGCGAGCCCGTACGGCTCCGGCCACTGTGGAGCGAGGTAGCCGGCGCCGGCCAGGGCGGCCCGCCGTCGTTCCTCGGGTGCCGCCGCGATCTCCGCCACCCGGGCGCGGATCCCCGGGTCCGGGGCGCCCGCGTCGATCGTGAGTCGCCGCTTCGCGCCCGCGATGGCCAGCTCCGCGGCCCGGCGCCGCCATGTCGCGGTACCGCCGGCGAGTTGCCGGAGCGCCACCGCGCGCCGCAGGTACAGGTGGGCGTCGTGCTCCCAGGTGAACCCGATCCCGCCGAGCACCTGGACGCAGTCCTTGGCGTTGTCGACGGCCGCGTCCAGCGCGACCGCCGCCGCCACAGCCGCGGCGAGCGGATGCCCGTCGGCGCTTGCGTCGGCCGCCCGCGCGGCGTCGGTCCCGGCCGCCCGCGCGGCGTCCCAGGCGACCGCGCCGGCACGAAGCGAGCGGCACAGCATTTCCGCGCACAGGTGCTTGACCGCCTGGAACGCCCCGATCGGCGAGCCGAACTGGCGGCGCACCCGGGCGTAGCCGGTGGCCGTCCGCACGCACCAGCCGGCCACGCCCGCCGCCTCGGCCGCGTACAGGGTGGCGGCCAGGTCACGTACCCGGTCGGTGGAGATCCCGCGCAGTACCCGTTCCGGGCCGGCGACGGCGCCGGTGAGCCGGATGTCGGCCAGCGGCCCGGACAGGTCGACGGGTTCCCGGGCCGCCACCTGTACACCCGGGTGGTCGACCGGTAGCAGCACCCAGGTCCCGCCGACGCATACCAGCAGGTGGTCGGCTGTTCCGGCGCCGAGCACCGGCCCGGTCTCACCGGTCACCCGCAGCGAACCGTCAGCGAGCCAGGTGCCGGCGAGCGTGCCGGCGAGCGTGCCGGCGAGCGTGCCGGCGATCGCCTCGTCGCCGGTCAGCGCGACGGCGGCCGTGGACCGGCCGGCGGCCAGTGCCGGCACGAGTTCCTTGGCGGCGGGCAGATCCGGGCACCCGGACAGCGCCAGCGCGGCGAGCGCGGTCGGCAGGATCGGCCCGGGTACCAGCGCCTCGGCGAGCTGTTCGAGCGCGGCCGCCAGGTCGGCCACGTCGCCGCCCGCGCCGCCCAGCTCCTCCGGTACCGCGATGGCGAGGATCCCGAGGTCACACACGTCGGCCCAGTGCCGCCGCCATCCGTCACCGCCCGACTCCATGGCCCGCACGGTGCGCAGGGTGTCGGCCCGGGCAGCCCACCCGCGGATCGAGGACTGGAGGGCCAACTGCTCTGCGGTGACGGCGATGGTCACCAGAAAATTAGAACACGTTTCACCTAGGTCGCGCCAGCCGGCGGATCCCGTACCCACGCGCGGCGGTTGATAATGTTGTTTCTAGAACCGGTGGGCCGGCATCTTCCGGGAGAGGATCTCGATGGCAACACCAAGAACGCGTACTACCAGCAACATCGCGCTCGGCGCGCCGAGTGATGCCGACCTCGGCACGGCGGCGCAACGCGAGCGGCGCAAGCGGATCCTGGATGCCACGCTGGCGCTCGCGTCGAAGGGCGGCTACGACGCGGTGCAGATGCGCACCGTCGCCGAACGCGCCGACGTCGCGCTCGGCACGCTCTACCGGTACTTCCCCTCGAAGATCCACCTACTGGTGACCGCGCTCGCCCGCGAGTTGGAACGCATCCAGGACCGGCTCAACCGGACCACGATTCCCGGCGACAGCCCGTACGATCGAATGGTTTTCGTGCTGGGCCGGATCACCCGCGCGATGCAGCGGGAGCCCCAGTTGACCGAGGCGATGACCCGGGCATTCATGTTCGCCGACCCGTCGGCGGCCGCGGAGGTCAACGCGGTGGCCCGGATCATGGAGCAGATCTTCACGCGCGCGATGCACGAGGGTGAGCCGTCCACCGACGACAAGGCGATCGCCCGGGTGGTCGGCGACGTGTGGCTGTCCAATCTGGTCGCGTGGGTGACCCGGCGCGCGTCCGCGAACGACGTGATCGGCCACCTGGAGCTGGCCACCCGCCTGCTCCTGCGCTAACGATCGGCACAACTTCCCGGAAGTTGTGGCCTCAGAACGGTGCTGAGGCCACAACTTGCGGGAAGTTGTGCCGATCTTGCGGTCGGGTGGGCCCAGGCGATCTTGCGGTCGGGTGGGCCCAGGCGATCTTGCGGTCGGGTCGGCCCAGGCGATCTTGCGGTCGAGTCAGCCCAGCAGGGCGGCGAACTTTGCCAGGGACTGCTGGGCCGCGGCCAGGGACTGCTTCTCGGCCATCGCGCCGATCGCGCCGGTCAGGGCCGGGCCGTTGAACTCCATCTCGAACGTCACCTGGGAGCCGTCGCCGGCCGGCTCGACCACGAAGCGGTTGAGGGCCTTGATGCCCATCGGGCCGTCGCCGAGGAGTTCCAGCTTGCCGGGCGCGTCGACGGTGCCCACCCGCCAGGCGATGTCGGCCGGCATCCCCATCATCTTGACGCGTTGCCTGTACGCCACGCCCTCGTCGAGCGTGGCCGGCACGTCGCTGGTGAACGCGTCGTGCATCGTGTTCCATTCCGCGTACCGCGGCAGATCGACGACCAGCTGCCAGACCTGCTCGGGTCCGGCAGCCGTCTGGGTGGACGCACTGACCTTCGGCATCACGTACCTCCTCGGCGCGCTTACGGCATAGCTAAGAACGGTAGGGGGCGCGACGAGGATCTTCAATACTAGAACGTGTTTTCTATCACTCTCTGAGCTTATTTAGCCTAGGTAACCATGTGGCATTTAATGCCAAACTAGATCACGTTACAGGTTCTTTTCCTTGATCAAGATCGGCACAACTTCCGGGAAGTAGTTGCCTCAGCGGGGTGCGGAGGCCACTACTTCCCGGAAATTGTGCCGATCAAGGCGCGTTGGCGATGTTGGTTGCCGCCACGTAGCCGAAGGTCATGGCCGGGCCGATGGTCGAGCCGGCGCCCGCGTAGCCGTGCCCCATGACGGCGCCGCTGGCGTTGCCCGCCGCGTACAGCCCGGGGACGACCGAGCCGTCCGGGCGCAGGACCCGGGCCTGGGCGTCGGTGCGCATCCCGCCCTTCGTGCCCAGGTCACCGGGCTCGATCTTGAACGCGTAGAACGGCGGCAGGATCAGCTGGGCGAGGCACGGGTTCGGCCGGTTCGTCGGGTCGGCGTAGTACGCGTCGTACGCGCTGTCGCCACGGTGGAAGTCCACGTCGCGCCCGGCGCGGGCCAGGCTGTTGAACCGCTGCACGGTGTCCCGCAGCGCGCCGGCCGGCACCCCGATCTGGCGGGCCAGATCGTCGAGCGTCCAGGCCCAGTGCGCCGCGCCGCTCTGGAACCACGCGGCGGGCAGCGGGAGCGCGGGCGCCACGTCCTTGAACAGGTACCGGTTGCGGTACTGCTGGTCGGTGATCAGCCAGGCCGGGATGTGCGGGACCTGCGGGCTGTTTCGCTGGTACATGACGTGCACGACGTCGCTGTACGGCGCGGCCTCGTTCACGAACCGCTTGCCCGCGCCGTTGACCAGGATGCAGCCGGGCAGGGTGCGCTCGGACAGGCAGAAGTAGGGCTCGTCGGGCAGCGGGATGACCGGCCCCCACCAGGCGTCCTCCATCAGGTCCAGGGCCACGCCGAGGCGCTCGCCGGCCTCGATCCCGTCGCCGGTGTTGCTCGCGGCGCCAACCGTCCACGCGGTACCGATGGGCTCCTGCTGGAACTGCTTGCGCATCCGTTCGTTGTGCTCGAACCCGCCGGTGCCGACGATCACCCCGCGGCGCGCCTTGACCAGCAGCGGCGCGCCGTCCTTGAGCACCTGTACGCCGGCGACCCGGCCACCCTCCACGTACAGGTCGGTCAGCGGAGTGTTCAGCCACACCGGTACGCCCGCGGCCATCAGCCCGGCCCGCAGCCCGCCGGCCAGCGCCTGGCCCATGGTGACCGGTTTCTGCCCGCACAGGGTTGCCGCGACGTACCGGCGGACCACCTCGGTGGCGGTCGCCACACCGCGCGGGTCCCGGGCGACGAGCGCCAGCCACTTGTAGTCGGCGTCCATGACCACGGTGCCCGGCGGGACGGCCATGTACGGCGGGTTCAGGTTGGCCAGCTCGTCGCCGAGGATGTTGGCGTCAAATGGCGCCGGCTCGATCGACCGGCCGTTCGGCATCCCGCCCGGCAGCTCCGGGTAGTAGTCCGAGTAGCCCTCCATCCAGGCGAAGCGCAGCGGGGAGTTCCGCAGCACGAACGAGATCATGGCCGGTCCGTTCGCCAGGAAGGCGCGCTGCCGGTCGGCCGGTACCTCGTCGCCCACCACCGCGGACAGGTACGCCGCGGCCTGCGCGGGGGTGTCCGGCACGCCGGCGGCGAGAATCACCTCGTTGCAGGGGATCCAGATCCCCGCACCGGACCGGGCGGCGGAGCCGCCGTAGCTGGCCGCCTTCTCGACCACCACCGTCCGCAGCCCCCGCCGCGCGGCGGTCAACGCGCCGGTCATCCCGGCAGCTCCACATCCAACGACCACAACGTCGTACTCGACCACGGCTGTCATCGGACCCCTCCGCCTGCCGGACGGCTATAACACGTTTCACTCGCTGTCCGAGGATTTTATGGCACGCAGCTCTGCTGGCGCGACAGTGTGACTAGAACAGAGTTCAGATAGAGCTGGAGGTCGGAAAGTTTCACCGGACCGATGAGTATTCGGCGCCGCTCCGGTCATACCAGGGAGAGCGACGAAGGAGGTGCTACCGATGCGCCAGATCCGGATCAGGAAGCCGACCAGGAAGACCACCAAGGCGAACACCCGCGCCGACCGCTACGAGCTGGACCTGCGGACACCATCGGGCCGGACCCTCCCGTACTGACCCTCCCGGGTCCCGTGACGCCGCTCGCCCGATCGGCACAACTTCCGGCAAGTTGTGGCCTCGGGACGGTGCTGAGGCCACGACTTGCCGGAAGTTGTGCCGATCATGGGCTACCGATCATGGGCTGCCGATCAGGGCAGGTAGGGACCGGGCACGTTGTACGGCGTGACGACCTGGATGCTCGACGGCCAGGAGACGATCGGCCCGGGCAGGGCGTGGTGGGCCTGCATGATGATCTGGCAGGCGCGGCGCATGTCCTGGTTGAGGTCATGATGCAGCACCGCCGACAGGTGGCCGTCGCGCAGCAGGCGGGTGTTGTCGTGGTCGAGATCGTGGCCGATGAACGCCACGCAGGCGCGCCGCCGGTCGGCGAAGGCGGCCACGGTCGCCACGTTGCCTCCGCCGATCGAGTACACCGCCGCAATGGCCGGGTCGCTGTCCAGCGCGGCGAGGACGAGGTCGCGCTGGGCCTCGTCGAGCCCGTCGGTCTCGGTGACGTCGACGAGCCGGCGGTGCGGTTGCAGTCCGCGCATCGTGGCGCGGAAGCCCATCTCGCGCTCCTCCTCCCCGCGGAAGAAGCTGCTGCTGAGCGTGACCAGGACGTTCCCGGGCTCCCGGCCGAGCCACCGGGTGATCAGGTAGGCCGCGGTCGCCCCGGCGGCGCGGTTGTCGATGCCGACGTACGCCAGCCGGTCGCTGCCCGGAAGGTCGGTGACCAGGGTGACGACCGGAATCCCGGCGCGCACCAGCCGGCGGGCCGCGGCGGCGACCTCGGGCACGTCCGGTGCCTTGAGGATGACACCCTGCGACCCCTTGGCGGCGAGCCGGTCCAGGATGGCGACCAGGTCGGCGACCGGGCCGGTCTCGCGAAAATGGAACCGGGACCGGATCGCCGCTGGTCGCAGCCCCGGCAACTCCGCCTCCAGCGCACCGCGCACCGCGGTGGAGAAGCGTTCCGGCGTCTGCATCACGATGTCGACGATGAAGGTACGCCCGCTCAGGCGTAGCTGGGACCGCTGCCGTTCCAGGTCGGCGATCGCCTGATGTACCTCGCGCTCGGTGCTGGCCCGCACCCCGCCGCGGCGGTTGAGGACCCGGTCCACGGTCGCCTCGCTGAGGCCGGCCTGGACGGCGATTTCCCGGACCCGGTACGGATGGCGACCCATCCACCCTCCTTGCGGGATTCTTGCCGGATTTTGATCGCTTGACTGAGGGGTTTTCGTTCGTAGGCTCGCACACCACCAGGCAATGCACCAGTGTCCGGCCATCAGTCGGGCACTGTCCTGTGTGGAGACCAAGCTGACTCGGCGGAATCGATCGCCTACAGTGTGGACCGCTGTACCCGGGGGTCGTCGCGATTCGGTGGTAGTGGTGGATCTGGCCTTGCTGCCAGGACCCACTAGACTGCCCCGCATCCAGATCCTTCAACCCGTGCCCAAGCAATGCAGTGTCGTTGGCCGCGGCCTGCGTTGCCGGGCGGTCCCATGTACCGAGTACACCGAGGACGCTGAGGACGCTGATGCCTGACTCCTTCCCGCCGGGCGCGCGTGCGGTGCACCGAGCCGCGGCACGAAACGACGGGTCCGCCGCCCTCGCGATACTGGGCGGCAACCTGCGATTTCGGCTCCGCTGGATCTCCGTACTTCCCGCGGTCGTGGTGGCGCTGCTGGGCGCGAGCGCCGTCACCTGGGTGGTTCTCGCGTCCACCGGCCCGATCGCGACCGGCACCGTCATCGCGCTGGTCATCGCCGGCGCCGGATGCCTGACCGTGCTGGTCGTCGCCATCCGGCAGGCCGACCAGGTCACCGTCGCGTCCGAGTACACGGTCAACTCGCTGCGGGCGGCCATCCAGCAGGGCCAGGCCGAGGTGCAGCGGATGCTGGAGCGCCTTCAGCGGGGCGAGCGCCCCGGGCTGGGCTCGCCGCCGGCGATCACGGTCGAGGGCGGCGACGCCATCGGCTCGCTCCAGGACGCGCTGAACCGGGCCCAGTACGCCGCCCAGTCGGCGGTCGTACAGGCGTCGGTGCTGTCCCCCGCGGGCGGGCCGGGCGCGCAGGTCGAAGTGTTCGTCAACCTCGCCCGGCGGCTCCAGTCCCTGGTCCACCGGGCGATCCAGCTGCTCGACGAGCTGGAGAACCAGGTCGAGGACCCCGACCTGCTGAAGGGCCTGTTCCTGGTCGACCACCTGGCCACCCGGATCCGGCGGCACGCCGAGAACCTCGCCGTGCTCGGTGGCGCCGACTCGCGTCGCCAGTGGAGCCACGCCGCAGGCGCCATGACCGAGGTGCTGCGCTCCGCGATCGCCGAGGTCGAGCAGTACTCGCGGGTCAAGCTGGTGCCGCCGATCGAGGGCACGCTGCACGGGCACGCCGTCGCCGACGTCATCCACCTGCTCGCCGAGCTCGTCGAGAACGCGACCATGTTCTCCGCGCCGCACACCTCCGTGCTGCTGCGCGTCCAGACGGTCACCGCGGGCCTGGCCATCGAGGTCGAGGACCGCGGTCTGGGCATGTCCCGCACCGACCAGCAGCGGGTGAACAGCCTGCTGGCCGACCCGCAGCGGATCGACGTGGCGGCGCTGCTGCGCGACGGCCGGCTCGGGCTGTACGTGGTCTCGGTCATCGCCCGCCGCCACGGCATCGCGGCCCAGTTGCAGACCAACGTCTTCGGTGGCACGCAGGCCGTCGTCATCGTGCCGCACGGCCTGCTCGGCAACTCTCCGCAGGAGTACCAGCCACCGCAGCGCACGCCGGCGCCGCCACGCCCGCAGCAGCAGACGCCCACCATCACGTACCGGCAGCCGGCGAGCGTACTGCCGGCCACCCAGGTTCCCGCGCAGATCCCGGCAACACCCGCGGTCCACACCACCCCACCGCCGAAGGTCCTGATGCCCACCAGCAGCTACGACTCGCCATCGGAGCCACCAGGGGAGCCGGAGCCGGCCCATCGTCCGGCGCCGCCGGTGCCGCAAGCGCCACCGGCGCCGTCAGTTCCGCCGGCCCCTTTCGATCACGCGCTCCACCGCGCCCCACTCGACCCGTCCGGCCGGCCGCCGCTACCGCAGCGCACCGGCCAGAGCCACCTCGCACCCCAGTTGCAGCAGCCGACCGCGCCGCCCCGCGACGAGCCGGCCGGCGAGCACGACCCGCAGTTGATGGCCGCATTCCGGCACGGATTCAGCCAGGCTGAGACAGGAAGCGACGATGACGACGGCACGCTGAACCATCCCGATCGGATCAGCTAGCGCGCGTCACGACGCCAACCAAGGGAGGGTCCACCCACCATGCGCAGCGATCTCCCCCAAAGTCCGGCCCAGGATCTCAACTGGCTGCTGTCCGGCCTGCTGCAACGGGTACCGATGACCCGTAGCGCGCTGCTCACCTCCGCGGACGGACTGCGCCGGGCGGTACACGGCCTGGATCCGGACGGGGCCGACCACCTCGCGGCCCTGGCCTCCGGACTGTTCTCGCTCGCGCGCAACGTCGGCGCCCGGTTCGGTGGCGGCGAAGGGGTCCGGCAGGTGGTGGCCGAGCTGGACAGCACGCTGCTGTTCGTCACCGCCGCCGGCTCCGGCACGGTACTGGCGGTCCTGGCCGATCGGGGTGCCGACGCCGGAGTGCTCGGATACGAGATGGCACAGCTGGTCAAGAGCGTCCGTCCCTACCTGACCACCCCGGCGCGCCAATCGGTCTCCACGCCCGACAGCGCGATCCGGTGAGCCTGTGGCTGCCTACGACGAACCGTTCCTCGACGACGCCGCCGGGCGTCTGGTCCGCCCGTACACGGTGATCAACGGGCGGACCCGGCCGACCATCGCGATGGACCTGCTGTCCATGGTGATGGCCACCGGCCGGTCGCCCCGGTCGCCGCTGGAGCCGGAGCACACGAGGGCGTTGAGCCTGTGCCACCAGCCCACCACCGTCGCGGAGATCGCCGCACATCTGCGCCTGCCGATCGCGGTCGCCAAGGTGGTGCTGGCCGACCTGGCCGACTGTGAGGCGGTCAGCGTGCGGGCTCCGCACCCGGTCGCCGACCTTACCAACCGTTCTGTACTGGAGAGACTTCTCGATGGTCTACAAGACCGAGTCTGAGGCGTACCCCACCGCGATCAAGCTCCTCATCGCCGGTGGGTTCGGCGTCGGGAAGACGACGTTCGTCGGCTCGGTCAGCGAGATCGAGCCGCTGAGCACCGAGGAGCTGCTGACCACGGCCAGCGTCGACGTCGACCCGCTGAACGGGGTGGAGCGCAAGTCGACCACCACGGTGGCGATGGACTTCGGCCGGATCACCATCGACCGCACGCTCGTCCTCTACCTGTTCGGGACGCCGGGCCAGGAGCGCTTCTGGTTCATGTGGGACGAGCTGTCCAACGGTGCGCTGGGCGCGGTGGTGCTGGCCGACACCCGCCGGCTCGAAGACTGTTTCGCCGCCGTCGACTTCTTCGAGTCCCGTGGCATCAACTTCCTGGTCGCCGTCAACGAGTTCGACGGCGCGTACCGCTACGAGCCGGAGGAGGTACGCGCGGCGCTCGACCTCAAGCCCCACGTCCCGGTCGTGCTGTGCGATGCCCGCGAGACCCGCTCCGCGACCTCCGTGCTGGTGGCGTTGATCCAGCACCTGCTCGTAGCCGTCCCGACCGCCGCCGGCGCGCCCGGCGCGAACCTCTGAGTTGATACGGAGCCACCATGGCATACGATCCCGCAATCCACACCCTGATGACGCCGGTCGACAACGAGGCGCCGCACCGGGTCCGGCGGCTGCGCGAGCTGGGCATAGGCGAGCAGCCCGACCCGGAGTTCGACGAGTTCGCCCAGCGCCTGGCGCACCTGGCCAACGCGCCGTTCGCGATGGTCAACTTCATCACCGTGGAGCACCAGTACCTCGCCGGGCTCTACACCCCGCCCGGCGGCGGCGAAATGGGTCGGGCGGTACCGAAGACGCACGGCTGGTGCCCGCACGTGGTGGTCCGGCGCCTGGCGCTGGTCCTCGACGACGTCTGCGCGTACCCGCGGTTCGCCAGCAACCCGGCGATCGACGAGCTTGGCGTGCGCGCCTACCTGGGCGCGCCGCTGATCGACCGCACCGGCACCACCCTCGGCACCATCTGCGTCCTGGACAACCAGCAGCACGAGTGGGGCCGGGAGGGACTGCACATCATCAAGTCGATGGCGGCCGAAATGGTGGACCGGATCAACCGGCGGGATGCGGCACGGCACCGCTAGACCGGCGGATCCCGTGAGCCGTCGACCCTTGCGCTAGGCGTGGACGGGGACCGCGTGCGGGACCGCACCGTTCGTGGGTCGTGGGCCGACACCGTCCCGGTCGAGCAGGCCGATGGCGAGCAGGTCGAACTCGGCGGCGACGCCGGCGATGTCGGCCTTGAGGAACTCGATGGCCGCCTCGGCCCTGCCGGCCTCCGCGTTCGTCTCACCGGCCCACCGCATGACCTGCGCGATGGCGAACGCGTAGGCGATGGCGCGGCCGGCCAGGACCAGATGCTCATGCCCGAGCGCGCGGTCGAGGAAGCGGAGGTCGAGGCGGTGCCTCGCGACGCCGGGTGCGGTGACGGGCCAGTCGGCCAGGAACTCGCTCAGCGACTGGCCGGCCCGTCTGGCGATGCAGTACTCGGCGAGCTGCTGGCTGAGCAGGTCGTTGGTGCCGTCGAAGATGGTGAACACGCGGGTGTCCAGGAACGCCTGACCGGCGATGTTGGTCGGCGAACCGCAGCGGTACCCTTCGCCGCCCACCAGTTGCTGGTAGTGCAGCGCCGCGGTGAGCATCCGTTCGGTGGCCACGGTTTTGATCGCCTGTACGGCGGGGAACGCGTGGATCATGTCGGTCTTGACGTTGAGGACCGTGCGCAGGTGGTGGTTGAGTGCCGCACAGATCGTGGCCGAGGCGTCGATGGCCGCCAGCCGGTAGCGGACGAAGCGCATCGCCGACTGCGGCCCCGAGCCGATCTGGCGGCGGTCCGCGTACGTGTGCGCCTCCCTGCTGATGCGGCGCAGGAATCCACAGCCCATCGCCGCCATGAACGCCCGCGACGCCATGAGCATCTCCACCACGGGGCGCAGGGTCTTTCCCTCCGCCCGGATCCGCCGGTGCCGGGGCACGACCGCGTCGATCTCGTTGAGCCCGTAGTCGATCACCTTCAGGCCGAGCGGCTCGTACGGTTGCAGCGTGCGGAAGCCTTCGCTGCGCTTGACGATGAAGTAGCCGTACTCCCGGCGGCCCCGCCGGTCGTTCGTCGCGGCCACCAGCCACCAGTGGGCGCTCATGCTGAACGCCTGCCAGTGCTTCCGGCCGCGGATCCGGTAGCCGCCCTCGACCTCCTCGAACGTGGTGGTCATGCTGGACAGGGCCGAACCGCAGCCGGGCTCGGTCGAGGCGAAGCCGCAGATCATCGGGTCCCTGCCGGCGAACAGCGGCAGGACCTCCTGCTTGGCCTGCCTGCTCGCCCACATCACGATGGGCCGCAGCGACACCGCGGTGTTGATCATCGTGTACATGCCCAGCGGCAGGTTCTGCTCGGACAGCGTCTCCACGACCCGGCACATCTCGACGTGGCTGTCGCGACCCCCGTACTGCTTGGGCAGGGAAGGGAGCAGTACGCCGGCCCGCACCAGCATCGCCCAGTCGTCGGCCGGAAGGTTCTGCTGGGGATAGGTGGCGCAGTCGAACCGGGATGCGACGGCTTCGACGCCGGCGAGAAACTCGTCCGTGGACAGGGACTGAAGGTGCTTGGTCATGGTGTCGGCCTCCCGGGTCGGGACCCATCGACGAGCGGCAGGGGTTCGCGCCGCAGGGGCTAACGCCGCAGGAGCCAGGCGTGGTGAGTTGGCTCTGCGGTTGGGGTTCGAACGTGTCAGCGGATCCGGTCGGGCCCGGCCCACGGCGGCGCGCGCCCGATCGTGCGCCGAGGCGGGACCGGTGCCATGTGGAGGACGTCATGGCTGGTGGGACGGCAGCGCTGAGCCGCTGATCCGCACGAGGTATCGCTCGCCATCAGTGACCCCTCCGCCCGCCGGCCGATACTGATCGTATCGATGACATTCCACATCGTCACTCATCTACCACCTGGTGATATTGCGCAGGTGAGCAACGGGTGCCGCTCCAGGCACCCGATGGGCGACCATGACCCGGATGACCGACCGACCTCTCCCGGTGCCGGAACCGGTCCGCTTCGCTGCGGCGGCCGACGGCGACGAGGTGACCCGCACGGTGCGCGGCCACCTCCCCTACGGCGCCCCGGACTGGGTGTACGTGCCGATCGAGGTGCCGGCCCGGGTCAACCGGATCTCCGTCAGGTACCGGTACGACCGGCCGGCCCCGCCCACCGGCCAGGCCGGCAACGCCCTGGACATCGGCGTCTTCGATCAGCGCGGGCACGGCCCCGGCGCCGCGGCGGGCTTCCGCGGCTGGTCCGGTGGCGCCAGGGAGAACTTTACGATCAGTGCCTCGGACGCTACTCCCGGTTATCTTCCCGGCCCGATCGACGCCGGCACCTGGTACCTCGTCCTCGGGCCATACACCGTGCACCCGCGGGGTCTGCACTGGACGGCCACGGTAACGCTCAGCTTCGGGCCGCACGGGCCGCCGTTCCGCCCGCGGCCCGCCTCGCTCCACGCGACCGGGCGCGGCGCCGCCTGGTACCGCGGAGACGTGCACCTGCACACCGTCCACTCCGACGGGCGCCGACTGCCCGCCGAGGCGGCTGCCGATGCCCGCGCCGCCGGGCTGGACTTCATCGTGTCCACCGAGCACAACACTTCCAGCGCCGCCGCCGGGTGGGGCTGGTACGCCGGGCCGGACCTGCTCGTCATCGACGGCGAGGAGATCACCACCCGCAACGGCCACGCCACCGCGCTCGGGCTGCCCGCCGGTACCTGGATCGACTGGCGTTACCGGGCGGTCGACGGCGTGCCGGCCCGCTTCGTGGACGACGTCCACCGGGCCGGCGGGCTCGCGGTCGCCGCCCACCCCCGGGAACAGTGCGTCGGCTGCGGCTGGAAGTTCGGGTACGCCGGCATGGACGCCGTCGAGGTGTGGAACGGCCTGTGGAGCGCCGACGACGAGGCCGTCCTCGCCGGCTGGGACAACCTGCTGGTCGCGGACGCCCGGACCGGTGCCTGGCTGCCCGCCGTCGGGGGCAGCGACGCTCACCGCGAATCAGAGACGATCGGCCTGCCGCACTGCGTCGTCCACGCCACCGGGCTGACCCGGCGCGCGATCCTCGACGGGATCCGCTCCGGTCGCGTGTGGATCGCCGAGTCGGCGGCGGTGGACCTGACGTTCACGGCGGCCAGCGTCGACGGGCGGGCCGGCGTCGGGCACCGGCTCACCGTCGCGGACGACGCACCCGTGACGGTGCGCCTCACGGTCACCGGCGCCGCCGGAGCCACCGTCCGGTTCGTGACCGACCAGGGCGTCCGCGTGACCGGATCCGGCACGGTCACCTGGACCACCACGCCGCGCAACTCCCGGTACGTGCGGGCCGAGGTCCGCCGCCCGCAGCCCACCGCGACCACCCCGGACACGATGGTGGCGCTGACCAACCCGATCTTCCTCGGCCGGCTCGACCAGGCGTAGGAGGATCCGCGGATCTGGGCAGCGGCGCCGAACCGATCGTCGCTAGCATGTGCGCGCGCGACTTGCGACCACAGACGGGGAGGGGCCGGGGCGTGCGGATCGGCAGGCGTACCAGAAACGGGATGGTCGCGGCAGTGATCGCCGGGCTGCTGGCGGTGCCCGGATTCGCGCTGGCCGCGCAGCGCACCGGGCTGGCCGGCGCGCCCGCTCCGGCGGACCGCGCTACGAAAGGTGTCCGTTCATGACCAGTTCGCCCGTCATCGTCAGCCTGCCGATCGCCGACCGCCAGACGTCGTACCGCTTCTACCGCGAGGCGCTCGGCTTCGACGCTGCCCGGCCGACGACGGCGTGCCCGAACCGCTCCAGCTCGCGGTCAACGACGGCACCCGGATCATGCTGATCCCGACCGGGGGCTTCGGCTGGGTGATCGGCCACCACGACGTCGCTCCACGCGGTACCAGCGAATGCATCGTCACGCTCGGCGCGGCCACCCCGGCCGACGTCGACACCGCGCTCAAGCGGGCCCGGCAGGCGGGTGCCGAGGTCGTCGCCGAGCCGGTCCAGCAGCCGTGGGGGTACTCGGGGGTGTTCGCCGACCCCGACGGGCACCTCTGGATGATCACAGCGGCGTAGGCCCGGATGCTCCTATGGATGTCAAGCGGCGGGTTCAAGGTCGTTTGAGGTGATGATCTGGTAGAGCTCGCGGGCGACGTAACGCTTGAGGCATCGGATGATTTCTTTCTTGGACAGGCCTTCCTTGGTGCGGCGCTGGGCGTAGGCGCGGGTGCGGGGATCCCAGCGCAGGCGGCAGAGCACGACCCGGTAGAGCGATCTGTTGGCTTGCCGGTCGCCGCCGCGGTTGAGGCGGTGGCGGTTGGTCTTGCCGGACGAGGCGGGGATCGGGGCGGCGCCGCAGAGCATGGCGAAGGCGGCCTCGCTGTTGAGGCGGTCGTGGTTCTCGCCGGCGGTGACCAGCAGCTGGCCGGCGACATCGGCGCCGACGCCGTTGACCGCGACCAGGGCGGGGTTGATGGCGGCAACCAGCGGCTCCAGCAGCTCGTCCAGGTCAGCGATCTCGGTGGCGAGCTGCTGGTGGCGGCGGGCCAAGGACCGCAGGGCGATCTTGGTGGCGGTGCCCGGGGTCGCGGCGTCGGCCCGGTCGGGCCGCAGGTTCGCGCAGGCGGCGATCAGCTGCTTGACGGCCAGGCCGCGTAGCCGGGCACGCAGGTCGTCGGGGGCGGTGACGATCAGGGCTCTGATCTGGCGCTGGGTGTCGGCGCGCTGGTCGACCGCGCTGCGGCGGGCCACCCGCAGGTTGCGCAGGGCTTCGACGCGGCCGTCACGCTGCTTGGGGACGCCGGTCCGTTCGCCGGCCAGGGCGGCCTTGGCCGCGGCGATGGCGTCGATCGGGTCGGACTTGCCCTGGAACCGGCGGGTCTTGCGATTGGGCCGGTCGACCTCGATCACCTCGATACCTTCGCCGCGCAGCCGGCGGGCAAGTCCAGCTCCGTAGGCGCCGGTTCCCTCGACCCCGACCTGGATCAGGAGGCCGAACCCGCGCATCCAGGCCAGCAGAGCGGCATAACCCGCGGCTGTGGCGGGAAACTGTTGGGTACCCAGCACACGCCCGACGGAGTCGATCACCGCTGCGGTGTGGGTGTCTTGATGGGTGTCGACTCCACCGGTGACGTCGATGATCGCGGCGTCGTCAGGTGTAATAGGAGGCATCGTCGTCCTGTCGTTTCGTGACTGGCAGCAGGGCGGCACGCACCAGCCGGGCAACGCGGACAAGACAGAGATGGGGCCTCTAGCCAGGCTCCTATTAAGTCACAACGCCACGTCCAGTGAGTGCACGAGCACCTCCCGACCGAGGCCGACAAATCCCGTTGAAGACCCGAAGTCAGTCAGTCCTTGGGTCAGACCCCGGCGGGAGGTGCTCACCAACATCATCTCTGTCAGTCCTCACCGGGGCGGATGACGCCGGCCTCGTACGCGAAGACCACGATCTGCACCCGGTCGCGCAGGTCGAGCTTGGCGAGGATCCGGCCGACGTGGGTCTTCACGGTCGCCTCGGACACCGACAGCAGGTGCGCGATCTCCACGTTCGAGCGCCCCCGCGCCACCTCCACCAGGACCTCCCGTTCCCGGTCGGTGAGCTGGTGCAGGCGTTCGTCCACAGGGGACCGTCCGGTGGCCGGGTCGGGCAGGTGGGGTACGAACGCGTCCAGGAGCCGGCGGGTCACGGCGGGCGCCACCACGGCGTCGCCCGCGGCGACCGCGCGGACCGCGGTGACCAGGTCCGCCGGCGGGACGTCCTTGAGCAGGAAGCCGCTCGCCCCGGCGCGCAGCGCGGCGTACACGTACTCGTCGAGGTTGAACGTGGTCAGCACCAGCACGCGGGCGGCGGAGCCGGCGGTGACGATCTGCCGGGTCGCCTCGATACCGTCGAGCACCGGCATCCGGACGTCCATCAGGACGACGTCGGGGCGCAGCGCCCGGGTCATCACGACGGCCTGCTGACCGTTCCCGGCCTCGCCGGCCACCTCCAGATCCGGCTGGATCTCCAGGACCGTCCGGTACGCGAGCCGGAGCAGCGGCTGGTCGTCGACGAGCAGCAGCGTGGTCATCCGGCCACCGCCACATCGCCGAACGGCAGGTGCGCGCGGACCCGCCAGCCGCAGCCGGGCAGCGGGCCGGCGTCGAGACGGCCGCCGTAGGACGCGGCCCGCTCGGTCATCCCGGCCAACCCGTGGCCGGCCGGCGGTGACGCGTCCGCCGGGGCACCGGAGCCGTCGTCGGTGACCTCCAGGTCCACCCCGTCCGGCGTGTACGAGAGCCGGACGTGCGCGGTCGCGACCGGGCCGGCGTGCTTGAGCGTGTTGGTCAGCGCCTCCTGCACAATCCGGTACACGGTGAGCCCGGCTCCCGGCCCCCACCGCCCGGGCTCGCCCTCCCGGGTCAGGGCGACGCGCAGGCCGGCGGCGCGGACCTGGGCCACCAGCCGGTCGATGTCGCCCAGACCGGGTTGCGGAGCGAGCCGGGATGAGGCCGGAGCGGTGCCGTCGTGCAGCAGCCCAAGCATGCGCCGCATCTCGCCCAGTGCGTCCCGCCCGGTCGCCGCCACCGTCGCCATCTTGTCCCCCGCGGCCGGCGGATCGAGTGTCGCGGTGAGGGCGGCGGCGTCGGCGAGCGCCACGATGACGGCCAGGTTGTGCGCGACCACGTCGTGCATCTCCCGGGCGATGCGGGCGCGTTCGGCGGCGGTCGCGAGCTGTGCCTGCCGGTCGCGTTCGTGTTCCAGGCGGCGGGCCCGTTCCTCCAGCTCCGCGAGGTACGCCCGGCGGGTGCTGAGATTGGTGCCGAGCAGCGCGACGGCGATCAGGATGGCGTTGACCGTGACCAGGTTCCGCCACGGCTCGTGGTCGACCCGCCAGGCGATCAGGAGCGAGGCCTCGACCGCGATCGCGATCGGCCAGAGGTGACGCCGGGGCCGGTACCGGGCGACCGCGTAGATCGCGGCCGGCATGGTGAGCACCGCGCCGGGCAGGTTGATCCCGGCGGCCGAGGTCACCTCGACGAGCGCGAAGAGGAACCAGAAGACCGTGACCGGCGCGCGCCGGCGCCACGCCAGCGGCACGAAGCTGGCGGCGTAGCACAGCCAGCCGGCAACGCCGGGGTGCTCCCCCAGCGTCGCCGGCACCCCGAGCAGCGCCAGGCCGACGGCCAGCCCGGCGTCCACCCCGTACGGGTGTCGGGCCGCCGCCCGGATCGCGTTCACGGGCTCCACCGTACGGCCGCCGCGGCTCAGGCGTCTCGACGTTGCAGGCCGGCCGCCCCGCCCGCGAGGACCACCACGATCCAGGCGGCGAGCACCGCGGCGGCCCCGGCCGGCGGCAGTACCCTGAAGGGGTTGTGGCCCGGGCCGATGGTGTACAGGGCCTGGCTCGCGGCGGTCGGGACGTACGGCAGGACGGTGTTCCGCGCCGACTCCGGCAGGACCGCCGGCATCAGCGCCGGGACGACCAGGATCGCCGCCACGAGCGTGGTGATCGCGCCGGCCGTGTGCCGCAGCATCGCCCCGACGCCCAGACCGAGCAGTCCCGTCGCGACCGCGGCGGCGGCCGCCCCCAGGACCGCGCGGAGCACGCCCGGCTCCCCCAGCGAAGCGCCGTACCGGCCGAGGAACGCGCCGTTGACCAGTACCGCCGCCGCACACGCCGCGACCATCACCGGCGCCGTCGCCACGGCCAGGACGACCGCTTTCGCCCACAGCACCGGCAGCCGGCGCGGCACGGCGGCGAGCGTCGCCCGGATCAGGCCGGAGCCGTACTCGCCGGTCATCAGCAGTACGCCGAAGACGCCGATGACCAGCGACAGCAGGTCGATCCCGAGCAGCGCGCCGCCGACCGCCCCGGCCGTGGTCGGCGGACGGGCGCCGGTGCTGATCGCCCGGTGCTGCGCCCAGCCGGACGCGCCGGCCAGGCCGACGACCGACACGGCCGTGCTGACCAGGACGATCCAGGTCGAGCGCAGCGAGCGCAGCTTGGTCCACTCCGCGTGGACGACACGGGGCAGGGTCACGCTCGTGCTGGTTCGCTCGCGACGCTCGCTCATCGGTACTCCAACTCGTCCCGGGTGAGTTCCATGTACGCCTGTTCCAGGGAGGCGCGCTGCGGGCTCAACTCGTGTACCAGCAGCCCGTGCGCCAGCGCGAGATCGCCGATCCGCTCGGTGGCCAGGCCGCTCACCCGCAGCAGTCCGGGCTCGACGCCGGTGACCGTCGCGCCGGCCGGCAGCAGCACGTCGCGCAGCTCGGTGGCCTGCGGTGACCGCACCAGGATGCTGCCCACGCCGACCCGGGCGATCAGCTCGTCGACGGTGGTGTCGGCGAGCAGCCGGCCCCGGCCGATGATCACCAGGTGCTCGGCGGTGACCGCCATCTCGCTCATCAGGTGGCTGGAGACCAGCACGGTCCGGCCCTCCGCGGCCAGCCCCTTCAGCAACGTACGGATCCACAGCACGCCGTCCGGATCGAGCCCGTTGACCGGCTCGTCGAGGATGACCGCCGCCGGGTCGCCGAGCAGCGCGGCGGCGATGCCGAGCCGCTGGCTCATCCCCAGTGAGAACCCGCCGGCCCGGCGGCGGGCGGCGTCGGCCAGCCCGACGAGCGACAGCACCTCGTCCACCCGGGACGGTGCGATGCCGTGGGTCTGCGCCAGCCCCAGCAGGTGTACCCGTGCCGTCCGTCCCCTGTGGATGGACTTGGCCTCGAGCAGCGCGCCCAGTACCCGAAGCGGGGCAGGGTGGTCCCGGTACGGGCGGCCGGCGACGGTGGCCCGTCCCCGCGTCGGGCGGTCCAGTCCGACGATCATCCGCATCGTGGTGGACTTCCCGGCCCCGTTCGGTCCGAGGAAACCGGTGACCTGCCCGGGTCGTACGGTGAATGACAGCTCGTCCACGGCGGTCCGGTCGCCGTAGCGTTTGACCAGTGCCTGCGCTTCGATCATGGATCCGACGCTAGAGAGCGGCGCATCGCCCCACGACGGTCTCAGGTCGGGTGCCGACCCGGGGCGGCGTACGACTCAGGTCTGACCCGGTCAGCCTAGGGGCGGACGACGTTCCGCAGCGGCCGGCCCGCACGCAGCGCCGCCAGGTTGTCGGCGATCAGGGCGGCGGCCCCGATCGGCCGGCCGCCGGCGGCGTGCGGGGTGATGATCACGTTGGGCTCGTCCCACAGGCCGGAGTCTGGCGGCAGCGGCTCGGTCTCGAAGACGTCGAGCGCCGCGCCGCCGAGGCGACCGGCGCGGATCGCTTCCAGCACCGCCGCCTCGTCCACTGTGGACCCGCGCCCCACGTTGACCAGCCAGGCGTGCGGCGGGAGCAGCGCCAGCACCTCGGCGTTCAGCGCGTGCCCGGTGTCCGGCGTCGCGGGCAGGATCATGATCAGTACGTCGGCCCGCGGCAGCACGTCGGGCAGGTCGGTCGCGGCGACGACCGGGAACCCGTGCCGCTCGCCGGCGCTGCGCGCGACGCCGGTCACGTGCGCGCCAAGGGCGGCCAGGTGCGGGGCGAGGGTGGCCGCGATGCCGCCGAAACCCCAGACGACCACCCGAGCGTCCCGCAGGGTACGGAAGTTGGCCACCTCGCGGATCGGCTGGAGGCCGCCCAGCTCGCCCGCCCAGCGGTGCCCGACCTGGGCGTGGACCAGCAGGTTCAGCCGCCGGGCCGCGGCGAGCGTCAGGGCCAGGGCGTGCTCGGTGACGGTCAGGTCGTGCAGGCCGCCGCCGGCCGTCACGATCACCTCCGGCGCGAAGCCGGCGTTCAGCACCGCATCCGGTCCGGCGGCGAGCGTCTGTACCCATTTCAGCTTGGTCAGCCGGGCCGCCGCGTCCCGGAGCTGGTCGGCCGGGTTGCCCCAGACCACCAGCGCCTCCGCGTCGGTGTGCTCGGCCGGGATCGGGCGGTCGATCGCGTAACGGATGACCTGGACGCCGTCGGGCAGTTCCAGGTCCAGGTCGAGGTCGATGCTGTCCGGCAGGAGAAGCTTCATGGTCACCAGGTGACGGTACCGCCGACTTTGGTCGACGTGGTTTCGCCTGGTGGCCGTCGCGGCGGCGCCCGCCCGGCCGGGAGCCTGGAGCCATGAGTGAACGCAGGTCGGGTCTGCTGCCCGCGCTCGGACTGGCCGTGCTCGCCCCGCTGGTCGGCGAGTACCTGCTCGGCAACGTCTCGATCCGGGAACTGCCGGCGCTGCCGTTCCTGGTCCCGATGTACGGTGGCGGCGCCCTGCTGATCCGCGAGGTGGCCCGCCGCACCGGCCGCGGCTGGGTCACCATCCTCGTCCTGGGTGCCGCGTACGGGGTGCTCGAGCCGGGCATCTTCGACGGATCGCTGTTCAACCCGTCGTTCGAGGGTCTCGACTTCACCGCCGGTTACGTTCCGGCGCTCGGCTTCAGCCCGTACTATCTCCTGCACTTCGCGGCCGGGCACGCGGTCTGGAGCATCACGATCCCGATCGTGCTGGTCGAGGCGCTCGCGCCGGGGCGCCGGGCGACCCCGTGGCTCGGCACCGTCGGGTTGGCGGTCACCGCGATCGCGTACCTGGCGGGCGGGCTGCTCATCCAGGTGTCCATGCGGGACAGCGGCGACTACCACACCACGGCGGTGCAGGCCGCCGGGACCGTGCTCGGCGCGATGGCACTGGTCGTCGTCGCGTTCCTGGTCGGCCGGCGGGAGCCGGTGCCGGCGGCCACACCGGCGCCGCGCCCGCTGGCTGTGGGCGTCGGGGCGTTCGTCGGATCCAGCGCCTTCTTCGCCACGCCGGAGGGCTGGCCGGGGTTCATGGCCGGCGCCGCCCTGCTCGCGGTCGCCGCCGTCGTCGTGACCCGGCTGTCCCGGCGGCCGGGGTGGCGGCACACCCACCTGCTGGCCCTGGCGGGCGGGACCCTGTTCACGTACGCGTGGGGCGGCTTTGTGCTCACCTGGCTCAAGTACCGGATGGACCCGGTCTCGTTCGTGGGGAACGCCGTCTTCGCGCTCGGCGCCGTCGCCCTGGTCGCGGCTGCCTGTCGGCACGCCACCGGGCAACCGGCCGGTCCGCGCGCGGCTGTACCCGCCGCGGACTAGGCTGGCCGGGTGACTTCAGGGATCTCTCCGTCGACCTTTCCGCTCGGCTCCCGACCGGTGCACCGCATCGGCTTCGGTGCGATGCAACTGCCCGGTCCCGGCGTCTTCGGGCCGCCACGGGACCGGGCCGAGGCGATCGCCGTCGTCCGCCGCGCGGTCGAGTTGGGAGTCGACCACATCGACACCGCCCAGTACTACGGGCCGGACGTCGCCAACGAGATCCTGCGGGCTGCGCTGCACCCCTTCCCCGAGCACATCGCGCTGGTCAGCAAGGTCGGCGCCCGGCGTGACGACAAAGGCGGCTGGCTGCCCGCGCAGCGCCCCGAGGAGCTGCGCGACGGGGTGCTCGACAACCTGCGCAGCCTCGGGATCGACCGGTTGCGCGCGGTCAACCTGCGGCTGCTCGACGGCCCGGCGGAGGTGCCGTTCGACGAGCAGCTCGACGCGATGATCGCGATCCGCGACGAGGGCCTGATCGAGACCATCGGGCTGAGCAACGTCAGCGTCGACCAGCTCCGTCACGCGCTCACCCGGACCGGCATCGGCTGCGTGCAGAATCCGCTGAGCGTGACCGACCGGGCGTCGATGCCCCTCGTGGACGTCTGCGCGGAACGAGGCATCGCGTTCGTCCCGTTCTTCCCGCTCGGCTCGGCGTTCCACGGCGTCAACCCGGTGCTCACCCACCCGGGCGTGACCGCCACCGCCGACCGGCTCGGGGTGACCACCGCGCAGGTCGCCCTCGCGTGGATCCTCGCGCTGGCCCCGCACACCCTGCTGATCCCGGGCACCTCGTCGCGCGCGCACCTGAAGGAGAACCTGGCGGCCGGCTCGGTGGTGCTCGACGACGAGGCGTTGAAGGCACTCGACCAGCCGGCCGGCGTCTGAGGCATTTCAGCCGATCGCCGCGCGGAACCGGTCTGCCGTGCGGTACTCCGCGATCAGGCCGGGGCGAAGATCGACAGGTCCTCGATCGGCTCCCGACCGTCGCAGGTAGACGGCCCAGGTGACCACGAAGCACACCGCGTAGAAGGCGATGAACGCAAGGTACGCGCCGTCGCCGGTGTGGTACGCGAGGAACGACTGCCGGAACGCGACGTTGACCAGCACGCCGCCGAACGCGCCGATCGCGCCGGCGATGCCGATCACCGCGCCGGAGAGCCGCCGCGCCTCCTGCTCGCCCGCCGCCCGCGACCGGAAGATCGCCGGGATCATCTTGTACGTCGACCCGTTGCCGACGCCGCTGAACACGAACAGCGCGACGAACCCGACCATGAACAGCGGCAGCGAGTGATAGCGTCGAGGCGGCCAGTACCAGAGTCGCGGCGGCGGCCATGGCGACGAAGTTCCAGAACGTCACCCGGGCCCCGCCGAGCCGGTCCGCGAGCGCGCCGCCGACCGGCCGGATGAGCGAGCCGAGCAGCGGCCCGAGGAAGGTCAGGTACGCCGCCTCGCACCGGGGTCGGGAAGTCCGCCGTGAACTGGATCTGCAGCACCTGACCGAAGGCGAACCCGAAGCCGATGAACGAGCCGAAGGTACCGATGTAGAGCAGCGACATGATCCACGTGTGCGGGTCGCGGCAGCGTCGCGCAGGGCGCGCCGGTCGTTTCGCGCGGTGGCGAGGTTGTCCATGAACAGCGCCGCGCAGAGCGCCGCGAGCACGATGAGCGGGATGTAGACGCCGGCTACCAGCCGGGGATGGCCGGCACCGGCGGTCGCGAGGACGAGCAGTCCGAGCAGTTGCACGGCGGCCACGCCGAGGTTGCCGCCGCCCGCGTTGATCCCGAGCGCCCAGCCCTTGAGCCGGTCCGGATAGTACGCGTTGATGTTCGCCATCGAGGAAGCGAAGTTGCCGCCGCCCACACCGGCGAGGCCGGCCAGGCACAGCAGCGTGGTGTACGACACGCCCGGCCGCAGCGTCACGGCGACCGCGACCGTGGGTACGAGCAGCAGCAACGCACTCACGATCGTCCAGTTCCGGCCGCCGAACCGGGCCACCGCGAAGGTGTACGGCAGCCGCAGCACCGATCCGACCGCGGCGGGCACGGCGGTGAGCAGGAACTTGCCGGCCGGGTCGACGTGGTAGGCCGGCCCGAGGAACAGCACGAGCACCGACCACAGCGATCCACACCGAGAACCCGATGTGCTCGCACGACGATGGAGAAGACCAGGTTGCGGCGGGCGATCCGGGCCCCGGTGGCGGCCCAGAACGCGGGGTCCTCGGGCCGCCAGTCGGTGATCCACCGTCCGCGCCGGCCCGCCGCCTCCCGGATCTCGGTGCCCGCAACAGCTTCGACGACACTACTCACCGCTACTCCTCCGGTTCGGGTTGCGCCGACGCTAGGAACGGCGGGTTTCGCCGCGGTTCGACTCCGGGGTCGGGCCGGATACCGTCCACGCACGGCGCCCTACCTGCGGCTGTGAGGCGGCCGACGCCCGCGGGAAACGGCCGGGAAGCGAGCTGAAACCAACCGCCGGCACGCTCGACAGGCATGAGGGAGGTCGCGACCCACTGCCCGTACTGCGCGCTGCAGTGCGGCATGACACTGCGCGAGCGCGCCGACGGGTCGGTCGAGGTCGCCCCGCGCGACTTCCCGACCAACCGGGGCGGCCTGTGCCAGAAGGGCTGGACCGCGGCCGAGCTGCTCGGCCATCCGGACCGGCTGACCACGCCGCTGGTCCGCGACGGCAAGGGCGCCCCGCTGCGGCCGGCCACCTGGGACGAGGCGCTCGACCGGGTCGCCACCAGGATCCGCGACCTGCAGGACGCGCACGGCCCGGACGCGGTGGCCGTCTTCGGCGGCGGCGGGCTCACCAACGAGAAGGCGTACGCGCTCGGCAAGTTCGCCCGGGTCGCGCTGCGGCACCCGGCACATCGACTACAACGGCCGGTTCTGCATGTCGTCGGCCGCCGCGGCCGGGATCCGGGCGTTCGGGATCGACCGGGGGCTGCCGTTCCCGCTCGCCGACCTCGGCGGGCCGACGTCGCTCGTGCTGGTCGGCGCCAACCTCGCCGAGACCATGCCGCCGCTGGCCCGGCACCTCGACCGAGCAGCGCGCGCGCGGCGGCCGGCTCATCGTCGTCGACCCGCGCCGGACCGCCGACCGCCCGGCAGGCCGACCCTGCACCTGCAGCCCACGCCCGGCACCGACCTCGCCCTCGCCAACGGCGCTGCTGCACCTGGTCATCGCCGAGGGCTACGTCGACCGCGGCGTACGTCGACGACGCGCACCACCGGCTTCGACGAGGTCACGCCGCGGTCGCCGCCGGGTACTGGCCGGAGCGGGTGGAGCGGCTCACCGGCGTGCCCGTCGCCGACCTGCGCGACCGCGGCGCGCCTGCTCGGCCGGGCCGACCGGGCGATCATCGCTCACCGCGCGCGGCGCCGAGCAGCACGCAAGGGCACCGACACGGTCACCGCCTGGATCAACCTGGCGCTGGCCCTGGGCCTGCCCGGGCGGCCCGGCTCCGGCTACGGCTGCCTCACCGGCCAGGGCAACGGGCAGGGCGGCCGCGAGCACGGGCAGAAGGCCGACCAGCTGCCCGGCTACCGGAAGATCGACGACCCGGCGGCGCGCGCGCACGTCGCGGCGGTGTGGGGCGTCGACCCGGCCGACGCTGCCCGGTCCGGGCGTGTCCGCGACCGAGCTGCTCGACGCGCTCGGCACGCCGGACGGCCCGCGCGCGCTGCTCGTGTTCGGCTCCAACCCGGTCGTGTCGGCGCCCCGGGCGCGCGCCGGTCGAGCGCCGCCTGCGCCGCGCTCGACCTGCTCGTGGTGGCCGACTTCGTCCTGTCGGAGACCGCCGCGCTGGCCGACGTCGTGCTGCCGGTCACCCAGTGGGCCGAGGAGGACGGCACGATGACCAACCTGGAGGGCCGGGTCCTGCGCCGCCGGGCGCTGCGCCGGCCGCCCGCCGGCGTCCGCACCGACCTGGAGATCATCGCCGACGCTGGCCGGGCGGCTCGGCGGTCCCGGTCACTTCCCGGCCGACCCCGGAGGAGATCTTCGCCGAGCTGCGCCGCGCCTCGGCCGGCGGGCCGGCCGACTACGCCGGCATCGACCTAGGACCGGATCGACGCGAGGACGGCGTCTTCTGGCCCTGCCCGAGCCGCCGATCATCCGGGTACGCCCCGGCTGTTCGCCGACCGGTTCGCCACCCCGGACGGGCGGGCCCGGTTCGTCCCGGTCGAGCACCGGCCGGCCGGCCGAGACACCGGACGACGGCGTACCCGCTCCTGCTGACCACCGGCCGGGTCCTCGCGCAGTACCAGTCCGGGGCGCAGACCCGCCGGGTCGAGCCGCTCAACCGGGCCGCGCCGGAGGCGTTCGTCGAGGTGCACCCGGACCTGGCCGCCACGCCTCGGCATCGCGGACGGCGACCCGGTTCGCGTCGTGACCCGCCGGGGCACGGTCGAGGCGCCGGCCCGGGTGGTCGACACGCATCCGGCCGGACACCGCTGTTCGTGCCGTTCCACTGGCCGGCGCGGGCCCGGGCCAACTCGGCTCACCGTGGACGCGCTCGACCCGACGTCGCGGATGCCCGAGTTCAAGGTCTGCGCCGCCCGGCTGGAGAAGGCCGGATGACGCGGGTCGTGGTCGTCGGCGCCGGGATGGCCGGGGTCCCGGCTGGTCGCGGAGCTGCACGGCCGCGCACCCGACCTGGACGTCACGCGTGCTCGGCGCCGAGCCGCACCGGGCGTACAACCGGATCCTGCTGTCCAACCTGCTCGCCGGGAAGGCCCGGCGAGACCGACGTGCTGCTCGTCGAGCCGGCCGGTCGGGGCGCGCGGCTGCGGCTCGGGCGTGGCCGCGGTCGCGATCGACCGGACCGATCGGACGGTCACCACCAGCGACGGCGACCAGATCGGCGTACGACCAGCTGGTGCTGGCCACCGGCAGCGGGCCGTGCTGCCGCCGATCAAGGGCCTGTCCCGCGACGACGGCAGCCTCCCCGATCGGGTGGCACGCGTTCCGTACCCTCGACGACTGCCGCCGGATCCTGGCGCTCGCCCGCGACGCGCGGCCAGCGCGCTGGTCCTCGGCGGTGGCCTGCTCGGCCTGGAGGCGGCGCGCGGCCTGGCCGCCCGCGGCCTCGCGGTCACCGTGCTGCACGCGGCCGGGCACCTGATGGACCGCCAGCTCGACCCGCCGGCCGGCGCCGTGCTGGCCGCGACATCCTGGCCGGCCTCGGCGTCCGCGTCGAGCTGGACGCGGCGACCGTCGCGGTCGCAGTCGCGGCCGGACGGGGTCGACGCGGTCCTGGACGACGGCCGCCGCCTCCCGGCCGACCTGCTCGTGGTCGCCTGCGGCGTGCGCGCCGAGCACCGACCTGGCCGAGCGCGCCGGGCTCGCCGTCGAGCGCGGCGTCCTGGTCGACGACCGGCTGCGCACGCACCGACCCCGCGATCTTCGCGATCGGCGACTGCGCCCAGCACGCCGGTACCGTCGGCGGCCTGGTCGCGCCGGCGTGGGAGCAGGCCCGGGTGGTCGCCGACGTGCTGACCGGCCGCCGGCCGCTGGCCCGGTACCGGACGGCCCGCCGGTCACCCGGCTCAAGGCGGCCGGCATCGACCTGGCCGCGCTCGGCGACTCGACCGGCCGTCGACGGCGAGGCACCTGACGTTCGCCGACCCGGCCCGCGGCACGTACGCCAAGCTCGTGGTCCGCGGACGACCGGCTGGCCGGCGCGATCATGTTGGGCGACAACCCGACCGTCGGCACGGTCATCCAGCTCTTCGACCGGGGCGGCGCCGCTGCCGGCCGACCGCCGCGCGCTGCTGCTCGGCCGCGCGATCGGCGACCCGGTCGGGGCGCGGCCGGTCCGAGGCGTCGCCCGCGCTGATGCCGGACGCCGCGGTGGTCTGCCAGTGCAACACGGTCACCAAGGGCGGCCTGCTGGCGTGCTGGCGCGGCGGCGCGCCGGACGGCGGCGGACCTGGTCGCCGGCACCCGGGCCACCACCGGCTGCGGCGGCTGCCGCGACGCCGTCGAGGGCATCGTCGCCTGGCTGCGAACCACCGAGGAGGTAGTCCGTGATGAGACGGCTGGTCGTCGTCGGCAACGGCATGGTCGGGCACCGGCTGGTGGAGGCCGCTGCGGGCCCGGGACACCGCGCACCGGACGAGATCACGGTGCTCGCCGAGGAGCCGCGGCCGGCCTACGACCGGGTGCGGCTGTCGGCGTGGTTCGACGGCGAGACCGCTGCGATCTGCCCAGCTGTGGACGGTGTCGACGGTGCGGCTCGGCGAGCCGGCGCTCGCGCTCGACCCGGCCGCCGCGCAAGGTCACCACGGCGGCCGGCACGTACGCGTACGACGCGCTGGTGCTGGCCACCGGCTCGTCGCCGTTCGTGCCGCCGGTGCCCGGCCAGCGACTGCGCCGGCTGCTTCGTCTACCGGACCATCGAGGACCTGGAGGCGCTCACGGCGTACGCCGCCGGCAGGCCAGGACCGGCGTGGTGATCGGCGGCGGGCTGCTCGGCCTGGAGGCGGCCAACGCGCTGCGCCGGCTGGGCCTGGCGACCCACGTGGTGGAGTTCGCGCCGCGGCTGATGCCGCTGCAGGTCGACGAGGCCGGCGGGGCGATGCTGCGCCGGCACGTCGAGGACCTCGGCCTGACCGTGCACACCGGACGGGCCGCCGCGACGCGTGCACCGGCGCGCGGCGCGGGTCAGCCGGGTGGCGTTCGCGGACGGCGGCGTCGTCGGCACCGACCTGGTGGTCTTCTCGGCCGGGGTCCGCCCCCGCGACGAGCTGGCCCGCGCGGCCGGGCTGGCGGTCGGCGCCCGCGGCGGCGTCGTGGTCGACGACGCCTGCCGTACCTCCGACCCGGACGTCTACGCGATCGGCGAGTGCGCCGAGACTCGGCGGCCGGGTGTACGGCCTGGTGGCACCCGGCTACGCGATGGCCGAGGTGGTCGCCGACCGGCTGCTCGGCGGGGACGGCCACGTTCCCCGGCGCGGACACGTCCACCAAGCTCAAGCTGCTCGGCGTCGACGTGGCGTCGTTCGGGGTGACGCGACGGGGCCGCTGGACGTGACGTTCACCGACCCGGCCACCCGGGTGTACGAGAAGCTGGTCCTCTCCGACGACGCGCAGACGCTGCTCGGCGGCGTGCTGGTCGGCGACGCCAGCGCGTACGCGACGCTGCGGCCTGCCTCGGGCGGACCGCTGCCGGCGACCGCCGCTGGCGCTGCTCGCGCCGGGTGACGACGGTGACGCTGACGCGAGCTGCCCGGCGCGGCGCCAGGTCTGCTCCTGCAACGCGGTCACGCAAGGACGACCATCGTGACCGCGATCCGCGACCAGGGCTGCGCCGACGTCGGCCGCGGTCAAGGCCTGCACCCGGGCCGGCACCACGCTGCGGCTCCTGCGTGCCGCTGCTGAAGCAGCTGCTCGCGCAGTCCGGCGTCGCGCTGCCCAAGGCGCTGTGCGAGCACTTCGACCACCAGCCGCCAGGAGCTGTTCGACCTGGTGCGGGTGCGCGGCATCACGCACGTTCTCCGAGCTGATCGCCGAGCACGGCCGCGGCCGGGGCTGCGACATCTGCAAGCCGGCGGTCGCCTCGATCCTGGCCTCGACCGGCCGGCGGCCACATCCTCGACGGCGAGCAGGCGGCGCTGCAGGACACCAACGACCACTTCCTGGCCAACCTCCAGCGCAACGGCACCTACTCGGTCGTGCCCGCGGATCCCCGGCGGCGAGATCACGCCGGAGAAGCTGATCGTCATCGGCGAGGTGGCCCGCGACTTCGGCCTCTACACGAAGATCACCGGCGGCCAGCGCATCGACCTGTTCGGCGCCCGGGTGGAGCAGCTGCCGGCGATCTGGCGGCGGCTGGTCGACGCCGGGTTTCGAGTCCGGCCACGCGTACGGCAAGGCGCTGCGCACGGTGAAGTCCTGCGTCGGTACGACCTGGTGCCGGTACGGCGTGCAGGACTCGGTGGGCCTGGCCGATCGCGCTGGAGCTGCGCTACCGCGGGCTGCGCGCGCCGCACAAGCTGAAGGCGGCGGTGTCCGGCTGCGCCCGCGAGTGCGCCGAGGCGCGGAGCAAGGACTTCGGCGTGATCGCCACCGAGAACGGCTGGAACCTCTACGTCGGCGGCAACGGCGGCTTCCGGCCCCGGCACGCCGACCTGTTCGCCGGCCGACCTGTCCACGGAGGACCTTGATCACAGCTCATCGACCGGTTCCTGATGTTCTACATCCGCACCGCCGACCGGCTGCAGCGCACCGCGCCGTGGATCGAGGCGATGGACGGCGGGCTCGACCACCTCCGCGCGGTCATCGTCGACGACTCGCTCGGCCTCGGCGCCGAGCTGGAGGCCGCCATGGCCCGGCACGTCGACGTCGTACGCCGACGAGTGGCGCGCCACACTGGAGGATCCGGAGCGGCTGCGCCGGTTCGTGTCGTTCGTCAACGCGCCGGACACACCGGACCCGTCGATCAGCTTCCGGGCCGAACGCGAGCCAACTGGTCCCGGCCGGGAGCCCGTCGTGAGACACGTGGACCGCCGATCTGCCCGTACGACCCGGCTGGAGCCCGAACGCGGGCGTGGCCGCGCTGGTCGACGGCGCCGCAGGTCGCGATCTTCCGCACCCACGACGGCGAGCTGTACGCGATCGACAACCTCGACCCGTGCGGACGGGCGCACGTGCTCTCCCGGGGCATCGTCGGCACCCGGGGCGACACGCCGACGGTCGCCTCGCCGCTGCACAAGCAGGTGTACGACCTGCGCACCGGGCGGTGCCTCGACCGGCCGGAGGTGATTCTGCGCACCTATCCGGTGCGGTGCAGAGACGGGATCGTGGAGGTGCGCATGTCCGGTACCGCCCTGACGGCGCCCGCCGAGGAGCGCGCGCTCACCGGGTTCACCGTCGCCGTCACGGCCGACCGCCGCCGCGACGAACTCGCGGCCCTGCTGGAACGGCGCGGCGCCCGGGTCATGCTGGCGCCGGCCCTGCGGATCGTGCCGATCGCCGACGACGCGGAGCTGCACGCGAGCACGGCCGCGCTGGTTGACCAGCCACCGTCCATTGTGTTCGCCTCGACCGGCATCGGCATGCGCGGCTGGCTGGAGGCGGCCGAGGGCTGGGGCGTCGCGCGAGCCGTTGCGGGCCGCGCTCGGCAACGGGTACCTGATCGCCCGGGGCGCCAAGGCGCGCGGCGCGATCCGGGCCGCCGGCCTGACCGACCACTGGTCGCCGGAGTCCGAGTGCTGCGAGGAGGTGCTCGCCCACCTGCTGGCGCGCGGCGTGGCGGGCGAACGGATCGCCGTGCAGTTGCACGGCGACGACCAACCCGAGTTCGTGGCCGCGCTGCGGGCCGCGGGCGCCGACGTCGTGAAGATCTCCGTCTACCGCTGGACGCCCCCGGCCGATCCGGGACCGTTGCGCCGGCTGATCGAGATGATCGTGGCGCGCCAGGTCGACGCGGTGACCTTCACCTCCGCACCGGCGGTCGACGCGCTGCTGTCGGACGCCGGCCCGCAGCATCCCGCGGTGCTCGACGCCCTGCGCGGCGACGTGCTCGCCGCCTGCGTCGGCCCGGTCACCGCCGAGCCGCTGCGCCGGCACGGGGTGCCGGCGCTCGAACCGGCCCGCGCCCGCCTCGGCGCGCTGGCCCGCGCGCTCGTCGACGAACTGCCGCGCCGGGCGCCCACGCTGCGGATCGGCGGCGCGGCGGTGACCGTACGCGGGCACGCCGCCGTGGTCGACGGCGAACTCCGGCCACTCCCCCAGGCGCCGATGGCGGTACTGCGGGCGCTCGTTGCCGCCGGTGGCCGGGTGCTCAGCCGGGCCGAACTGCTCGCCGCGCTCCCCCGTGGAGCCGATGAGCATGCCGTGGAGATGGCGGTGGCCCGGCTGCGGTCGGCGCTCGGCGGCGCGCACTACGTGCAGACGGTGGTGAAACGCGGGTACCGGCTCAGGCTGGACTGACCAGTCCTCCCATCGCCGGGTCGCTGATGCTGTCCCGGCCGTTCTCGAGATGGCCGGCGTACCGGTACTCGAAGGCATGGTCGCCGGCCACCGTGACGGTCAGGTCGTACCAGCCGTGCGTGCGCGACAGCGACCAGTCCGGCGACTTCGAGTCCCCGGGCCGCAGCGACAGCCGGGTGGTCTTCGACGAGTACCGGTCGGCCACGGTCACGTCGATCCGGGCGGACCCGCGGTTGGTGACGTCGAGGGTGATCCCGCAGCCGCGCTCGTCGTACCGGGCCCGGATGTCCACCCGGGTGTGGCTTCCGGCGCCTTTGAACCGGCGGAAGAATCCGTTGGGTCCGTGCACCGCGAGGTCGTACCCGGTGGTGACGTCCCAGGTGTCGCTGAGCTGCCGGCCCGGCTCGACGGTGTAGTTGCGCGGCTGGTGGGCGGCGTCGGCGGACCGCACGTGGAAGACGCCGGTCGCGTCGCCCGTGTTGCGGAAGTCGATGCCGACCGACGTGGTGGTGGCGCGCCCGTTCGCATGCAGGGTGTACGGGATGGCGCGGGCCGGGCGTACCCCGTGCTCCTGGCCCGGCAGGCTCGGGTCCGCCGGCGGCACCGGGACCTGGTCGGGCTGGCGGACCAGGTTCTCCGGCTTGAAGTCGTCGGTGTCGGGCAGCCTGACCTTTGTCGACGTGTTGGGTGTGCGGAAGTCGAACGCGCTGGTCAGGTCGCCGACGACGGCCCGCCGCCAGGGCGTGATGTTGGCTTCCAGCAGGTCCCGGTTGCCGTGCCCGAAGCGCGCTTCGAGGAACTGGATCATCGAGGTGTGGTCGAACAGCTGGGAGTTGACCCAGCCGCCCCGGGTCCACGGCGACACGACGATCATCGGTACCCGGATGCCGAGGCCGTACGGGCCGGCCGGGTGGTCCGCGTCGCCGGGGAAGATCTCGTTGGTGATCGGTACGGTCGACCGGCCCTGCGCCCTGGTCTGCGGCGGCGTCGGGGGGACCAGGTGGTCGAAGAAGCCACCCTCCTCGTCGTACGTGACGAACAGGACCATCCTGCTCCACACGTCCGGGTTGGCCGCGAGGATGTCGACGACCTGCGACACGTACCACGCGCCGTAGTCCGGCTCCCAGTTCGGGTGCTCGCTGTACGCCTCGGGCGCGACGATCCACGACACCTGGGGCAGCCGGCCGTTCTGCACGTCCGCCCGGAAGTCGGTGAGCAGCGCTTCCGGGTCGCGGTTCTGCCCGGTGATGGTGGTGCCGGTCTTCGCCTTGTCCGCCAGCGGGGTGCCCGGCTGCGCGTTCTGGTACTGGTGGAAGTACAGCAGCGAGTTGTCCCCGTAGTTGCCGATGTACGGGTCCTCGGTCCAGCCCCAGGAGCCGGCCGCGGTCAGGCCGATCCCGCTGTCCTGGTACACCTTCCACGAGATGCCGGCCCGCTCCAGCCGCTCCGGGTACGTCGACCAGTCGTAGCCGGCCTCGGCGTTGGTGATGACCGGGCCTCCGGCTTTACCGTCGTTGCCGACCCAGCCGGTCCACATGTGGTAGCGGTTGGGGTCGGTCGGCCCGAGCAGCGAGCAGTGGTAGTTGTCGCAAACCGTGAACGCGTCCGCCAGGGCGTACTGGTACGGCAGGTCCTTGCGGGTGTGGTGGGTCATCGTGGTGACACCCTTGTTGGGCACCCACTGGTCGTACCGTCCGGAGTTCCACGCGGCGTGCGTGTCGTTCCACCCGTGCGGCGGGTCCGGCAGGAAGGTCTGCCCCAGATCGCGTACCTTGGGCCGGAACGGCAGCAGGTCGGCGGCCCCGTTCGGCTGGTGCCACACGGTCTTGCCGGACAGCAACGTCATCGGGTGTGGGTCGGCGAAGCCACGGACGCCGCGCAGGGTGCCGAAGTAGTGGTCGAACGACCGGTTCTCCTGCATCAGGAAGACGATGTGCTCGACGTCCCTGATCGACCCGGTCCGGTTGTTGGCCGGGATGGCGAGGGCCCGGTTGAGGTTCGCGGGAAGCGCGGCCGCCACGGCGGGCGCGCCCAGCATGGTCAGAAATGTACGACGGTCAACATGTGCCATGGCGACGCCCCTACCTGTGCGATGCCGAGGACCAGCCGCCGTACGCTAACGGCGCTATGTGGACGGTGTGTGTCCACCGCACCAGCACCACGCCACCGGCAGGTGGATACCCCCGGATCGACCCGGGCCGATCGTCCCGCCGGTCGGGCCGGATCCGAACCCGGATCTCGGCGCGGGGCTGCGCGGTTTCCGGGTCCCCTGCCTGGTCATCTCGCCGCGGTCCAGGCGCGGATCGGTCACACACGGCCTGTACGACCACACCTCGGTCCTGAAGATGATCGAGTGGCGCTTCGGGCTGTCCCCGCTGAGCGTGCGCGACGCGGCCGCGAACAACCTGGCCGAGGTGCTCGACTTCGACAACCCGCCGGTCCTGTCGGCACCCCGGTACAACGTCCCCCGGCCGGTGACCTTCGGCTGCCTGCTTCCGCAGCACACACACGCCGGGGACGACTGGCCGGACCTCGCCAGGCTCGCTCAGCAGCGGGGCTTCGCGACGGCGTAGGCCCGGCCGGCCCACCGTAACGTGCGTTACTTGCCGCCCCAGTCCTGGGGGAAGCCGGGCATGTTCTGGCAGCCACAGGTCGGGTAGAACAGCGGTGGCATGCCCGGGCGCAGGTACTGGCTCAAATTGTCGGAGGTGACCGTCGGCTGGGGCAGGATCCACTCCTTCGGGACCTGCTTACCCGAGAGAATGTCGACCGCGGCGATCACCGCGGTGCGCCACTGATACACCGGATACGTCGCGGCGATCGCGGTCAACTTGTCCTTCTGCCACACCTCCAGGAAATCCTGCTGATCCTCCGCGTCCATCGGCGGCACCGGCTTACCCGCATCCTGGAACGCCTCCGCTTCCGCCACCGCCGTGGCGCCAGCGTCCGCCCACACCCCGTCCAGCTTGCCGAAACGCTGCAGATAGTCCGACACGATCGTCTTCGCCTTGGCCGGATCGCCGTCGGTGAACTCCACCCCGACCACGTTCACCCCGGCCTTGTCGAACACCTGCTTCGCCCCCGACCACCGGTTCTCCAGCACATCCACGCCGGGCAGGATCCGCAACGCCAACACCTTGCCGCCCTTACCCGCCTTCTGCGCAATGAACTCCGCATCCGTGGCCCCGAACGCGTACCCACCGACCGGATGCACAAACGTCACCGGACAATCCGTCGTCACCCCGCGGTCGAACACCACCACCGGAATCCCCGCCTGACACGCCTTCTGCACCGCCGGCGTCAACGCCTCCGTCGTGTTCGGCGACACAATCAACGCACTACAGTTCTTCGTCGCCAGATCCGCCATGTCCGAGATCTGCTTATCATCCTTCGACTCCGCGTCCACCACCGTGAAGTCGCTGATTTCCGGATGGAGTTTCACCTCCGCCTTCATCGTGGTCAACCCAGCCACCCGCCACGGATTACCCACCCCAGCGTTCGAGAAACACAGATGCCAACCCCCACCCGGCTTCGCATACTTCGCCGTATCCACCATCTGCGGCTCAATCATCTGCACCCACGGCATCGCCGGATCCCCCTGCGCCGCCACACCACGTAGCCGCAACTGCCGATCCAACTCCGCCTGGTTAAAGAACTTCCCCTGCGTCGCACCCCCCGCCGCCGAGCTAGCCGCCCCCGACGGCCTCACACCCCCCGACGGCTTCGTCGAACTACACCCCGACACAATCAGCACCGACGCCGCGACGACCGCGATGAGTCTGAAGCGATGGGACCGACGCTGGAACCTACGCATGGAGTCGCCCTTCCAACACACGTTGACGAGTCAGAATCTGTTTCTGCTGTGCGTAACGCGCTCCGGCCGAAGACCCGGGCGCGGTGGGAAGCTCATCGTCAGGTGTCGCGTGGCGCCAGGCGGCCACTCGCCTCCGTCGGACGGAATTGTCAACGACGGTCACCTTCCCGTGCGGGTGCGCGGACAGTTACGTAGCGCCCGGCACGGGCGCACGATCAAGCGGTATCGCGGGCGTGTTGCCGTGGTAAACCGGGTTCTCGTGCGGAGCCTCCCGCTGGTTCTACTCCCTCTCATCCGCGTGCGTCAACCTCGCGAATGCGGGCGGTTTCGGATATCCGCGCAACCATCCGTAGTCCTGCGTGGACAGTCAGTTGCCATAGCCGAGGTCAGCCTTTCGGTTGATGTCTTTACCATCAAGGCTCGAGTCCAAGCGGTTCCCCTTCGCCGCCAGAGGACTAGGATCTCCACGGCGCATTCGCACGCCCACACGCGGATCAGCCAGGAAAGGCGGTTTCTCCATGTCGAGACGCGCAAAGGCGCTCGTGGCCGCCATGGCGGCGGTGGTCACGCTAGCCGGCACCGCGTGTAGCTCACACAATGCGGCGAGTATCGACCAGCCCGCCGGCGTGCGCACGTCGGCGGCATCGATTCCCCAATCGAAGTTTTTCAACCAGGCGGATTTCGACCGCCAGATGGCCCAGCGCCGGATCGCTCCGAACGGCGACCCGAATATGCCCTGGTTGCAGATGATCCAGCCGACCATGGTGGACACCTCGAAGTACGCCAAGCGCGGGAAGTGGCACATCTGCTTCTCGAACGCCGCGCTGGACAACCCGTGGCGGGTCACCGGCCTGACCACCATGAAGGCCGAGGCGAAGCTGCATCCGGAGATCGGTGAGTTCACCGTCGTCGACGCCGGCGGGAAGGACGACAAGCAGATCGCCGACCTCGCCGACCTGCAGACCAAGGGATGCAGCGCGATCATCGTCTCGGCGAACACAACGGAGACGCTGACCCCGGCGATCGAACGGGTGTGCCAGAGCGGCATACCGGTGGTCGTGTTCGACCGCGGCATCAAGTCGGACTGCCCGGTCAGCTTCGTGCACCCGATCGGCGGCTACGCGTTCGGCGCGGCGTCGGCCGAGTTCGTCGCCCTGAAGGCGGGCAAGGGCGGCAAGGTTCTCGCGCTGCGCCTGCTGCCGGACGTGGACGTCCTGGAGGCCCGCTGGGCCGCGGCGAAGCTGGTCTTCGAGCGGGAGGGCGTGAACGTCGTCGGTGTGGAGTTCAACAACGCCGACACGGCCAAGGCGAAGGCCATCGTCAACGACTACCTGAAGCGGTTCGGCAACCTCGACGGGGTGTGGCTGGACGCCGGTTTCGCGAGTGTGGCGGTGGCGGAGACGTTCCAGGCCGCCGGCAAGCGGGTGCCCCCGTTGACCTCCGAGGACGAGCAGGACTTCCTGGCGCTGTGGCAGAAGGACAAGCTGACCGCGGTGGCACCCACCTACCCGGTGTACCAGTGGCGTACCGCGCTCATCGCCGCCACGTGGATCCTCTCCGGCAAGCCGGTGCCCAAGGAGTGGATCCTGCCCCAGCCGGTGATCAGCTCCGACACGCTTCCGCAGTACCTGACCACGGGCATGCCGCCGGACTTCTTCCCCACGTGCGGGTGCCAGCAGATGCCGGGCTTCCCCCAGGACTGGGGCGGCAAGCAGTAAGCCTGGTTGGCTCTGCGCCACCCGGGTGGCGCAGAGCCAGAACCGCGCGACTACGTCGCGTCCGTGCGGACCAGGGTGTGCCGGAGCACCGACAACAGCGCGTCCCGCACCGACAGCCGGTCCCGCGCGTCGAACGTGATGAGCGGGATCTCGCCGTCGATCGCGAGCGCCCAGCGCAGGTCGTCCAGCTCGTGCGGCCAGCTCGCCGTCGAAGAGGTTGACGGCCACCACGAAGGGCAGGCCGACCTTCTCGAAGTAGTCCACGGCCGGATAGCAGTCGTCGACGCGGCGTGCGTCCACGATGACCAGTGCGCCGAGCGCGCCGTGCGAGATGTCATGCCACATGAAGCCGAACCGGTCCTGCCCCGGTGTGCCGAACAGGTACAGCTTGAGCCCGTCATCGATCGTGATGCAGCCGAAGTCCAACGCGACCGTGGTGGTGGTCTTCGCCGGCACCTCACCGGTGCGGTCTATCTCGGCGGCGACGGACGTGATCGCCGCCTCGGTGGTCAGCGGCGAAATCTCCGAGATCGCCGACACCGCGGTCGTCTTGCCCACGCCGAAGCCGCCGGCGATGACGATCTTCACGGGTATCGGCGGTCGCTTTCCGCCTGGCCGCGGCTCAGCGGATAGCTTCGAGTCCACGGATCACCCTCTCGATCAGTTTGGAGTCCTGGGAAAGTGGGAAACGCGGGCGCGCGACGGTGAGGTACCCCATCGCCGCCAGGTCGGCCACGAGTACCCGGGCGACACCGATGTGCAGCCTGAGTTTCGCGGCAACCTCGGCAACCGACATCGTGGTGGTGCACAGTCGCACGATGTCGCGACGCTCGAACGACAGGTTCTGGAATCCGCCCGTCCCGAGCTCAGTGGTCTGAACCTGTGCCTCGATCTCCAGTGTGTCGTCGATGGGCGCGGCCCGCCCGGAGGTCAACAGGTAGGGTCGCAGCCGCGAGACGGCATCCCCGTCCGCCGGGTAGACGGAGCCGGCGAGGTCGTCGTGCACGCCGAGGTACGGTCGCAGGTGTCTCGGCGGAGGTTCGTCGCCGCCGCCCGGATCGTCGTACATCGCGGTCAGCTTCCAACGGTGAACTTGAGTTCCTCGATGAGACGGGGAGTGAGCGCGCCGCTGGCCCGGTTCGCGAACTGGGCCATCTCGAACGCGACGGTGCCGAGGCTCGCCTGCTTGGTCGCCAGTACGCCCAGCGCGCAGCCCACGCTGATGGTGCAGACCAGCAGGTAGCCCTGTGCCAGCTCGATGACCACCTTGTCGGGGTCCCCCAGCGGGTAGCACTCCGACACGCCGTTCGCCAGACTGAGCATCGCCGACCCGATCGCCGCGAGCCGGTCCGCGTTGGCCCGCTCCAGGTCGCTGGACATGGCGATCAGCAGCCCGTCCGACGACACGGAGATCGCGGCCACGACGCCCGCGGTCTCCTGCGCGAAGCGCGTCACCAACCAGTTGAAATTCTGCGCCTCGACGCTGATACCGGATGTGGGCGTGGTCATCGTGTTCCTTCTTTCGTGGTGCCGGGGGTCTCGTCATAACGGTTCGATCCCAACCCCGCCTGTCTTTCGGCCTCGGCCAGTCCTGACGCGAAACCGTCAAACGCCGCCCGGTCCGCTTCCGGGTCGCGTTGCGTGGCCGCGGTGATCCGCTGGCTCGCCGACGACGGACCCTCACGGAGGCCGGGCGCCAGGTTGGCTCCCGGGGTCCGGCGGGAAAGCGAACCCGGACCGGTGCTGCTGGCAGGTGGGGGTGGGGTGGACGTCCAGCCGGCCCGGGCCACCGCGGTCTGGAAAGCCTCCATCGTGCTGCGGGCGGCGTCCGGGTCGTGCAGGGGACGGGCGGTGGGTACCTGGTCCGCTCCCGGGAACGCGGCCGCGGGCAGCTGCGCACCGCGTACCCGCCGTTGCAGGCCGGCCCGGCGTTCGGCGTCGAAGCTCGCGACCGGGAACTCGCGGGCCACCGGCGCACCGTCGACAGGCACCGGGCGAGCCGGCGTGACGCGGGTCGGGGTCGCGCGGGTCGGGGTCGCGCGGGCCGCCGGAGCGGCGTCGTACGGCGGCTCCGGCAGCGACGGCGACTCGGACCGCGACGGCGGCATCGGCCACGGGCCGGTCTCCGCGGCGGTGTACATCGCCGGTGGCGCCTCGATGACCGGAGGCGCTGGAGGCGCCGACGCGACCGGCGCCGCTTCCAGCGCGGGAGTCCCGTCCGGCGCGTCGGCCGTCACGTCCTCCACCTCGACGACGTCCGCCCTGATCGCCCGCCGCTCACCGGTGACCCCGGTGAACCACGAGAACCTGCCCGGCACGTTGGGTATCGGTGGGATGTTCAGCGAGGTCGGCGCCGACTCTTCGAGCCGCTGGCCCAGGCCGCCGGCGCCGATGGCCGGTCGGACCGGCGGTGCCGACAGCTTCTCCGCCGCGAAGAGGTTCGGCGGGATGGCGACCCGGGCGGTGATCCCGCCGCCCGGCGTCGCCGCCAGGTTGACCGCCAGCCCGTGCCGGCGCGCCAGCCGGCCGACCACGAACAGGCCGAGCACACTGGTCGGCACGATGTCGAGCCGCTCGCGCTCCACCATCCGGCGGTTCTCTTCGGCCAGCTTCTGCGGGCTCATCCCGATGCCGTGGTCCATGATGCTGATCTGGCACCAGTCGTGGGCGGTCGGCGCGGCGTACACATCCACTTTGGACTGCGGTGGCGAGAACGCCGTCGCGTTCTCCAGCAGCTCGGCGAACACCAGCACGAGATCCGACACGAGCGGCGCCACGACGGTCACCTCTTGGATCGTGCCGATGTTCACCCGCTGGTAGTCCTCGATCTCGGCGAGCGCGGACCGCAGTACCGTGGCCAGCGGCGTCGAGGCCGAGGTCCGCGCCTGGTCGTTGGATCCCGCGATGACAAGCAGGTTCTCCGCGTTACGACGGAGGCGGGTGGACAGGTGGTCCAACCGGTACAGGCTGCTCAGCAACCGGGTGTTCTGCTCGTCGCGTTCGAGGTCGTCGACCAGGGCGAGCTGGCGGCCCACCAGGTTCTGGGTGCGCTGTGCCACGTTGGCGAACATCAGGCTGACGTTGCGCCGGGTGACCGCCTGCCGTTCCAGCAGCAGGGCCGCGGTGGTCTGTACCCGGTTGAACGCCACCGCCAGGTCGCCCACCTCGTCGCTGGACGACACGTTGATCGCGGCCAACCGCGGTGGCTGCTCGTCGACCTGTTCGACGTCGGCGACCCGGACCAGCTCGGTGTTGGCGAGGTCGGCCACGGTCGCGGCGGCGCGGGTCAGCCGCTGCAACGGCTGCGCGATCGACCGGCTGACCACGAACGCGAGGCTCAGCACCAGCGCCAGCAGCAGCGCGGCACCCAACCCCACCGTCCAGGCCGTGATGCGGGCGGTGTTCGCCCGCCTACCGGCGGCGTCGGCGATCTGGCTGGTTACCTGGTCCTGGACCAGCCGGCGCAGGTTGGCCTGCGCCTCGGCCGCGGCGCGGGACCCGCGGACGAACGGTTGCACCACGGTCTGGTCGTTCGGGTTGGGCAGGGCCGCCGCCAGCGCGTCCACCCGGTGCGCTGCCTCGCCCTGGTCGACCAGGACGACGAGGCCGGCCTGGTCGGCATTCGCCTGCTGGACGAACCGCTCGGTGAACAGTTGGGACTGCGCCGACGCGTCCGCCAGCAGTTCCACCCCGACCTGCGGCCGGACCGCCGCGGCGATCAGCGCCATGCCGCGTAGCGCACTCTCCTCGTTCGCGCGCAGCAGCGCGTCGAGCGCGGTGAGCTGCCGGGTACCTTCGGCGTCACTGGTCTGCTTCGGACACCAGCCGCAGCGCGTCGATCAGGGCCTCGATCACCGCGTGGTAGGCACGGGCGACGCTGTCCTCAGCGCAGCCCGCGCTGCCGGGCGTTCTGCGCGCAGCTCGGCGAGCGAGCCCAGCCGCACCAGGGCGCTGGACAGCTCGTCGGACGCGCCCACTTCGGCCGACTTCTGGCAGGCTCTCCGCGTCGTCGGCGACGACCTGCTGCTGGAGCACCATGGCCGAGTCGTCCGCGGTCGGTTCGGCCAGGTAGTCGGCGGTCACCAGTCGCTCCTGCTGGAGCTCCCAGATGAGCGCGCCGAGCTGGCGTGCGTTACGGGCGGCGTCAGCGGTGGACGCCGAGGACCGGGCGTTGTCGACCTGGCCGGCCACGAACGGGACGGCGACCAGGACAACGGCCGCCAGCGGCAGCAGAAGCAGCAGATTCAGCTTTCCCCGGACACGAAGCTGAAGCCTTCTCCCTATGACCATCGCGATCCTGCCGCTTCCTGGCTCTTGCCGAGCGAGCCGTTCGGGCCGACCGGGTGCGGGAGCAGTTCCCGGGCGTCCACCAGATCGGGTACCCGTGGGGCCCCGTCCGGCGCGGCGTCCGGCCCATCGGTCGGGTAGCTGTGCCGTCCCTCGGCCTGGTCGAGGCCCTCGGGCCCGGCCGGACGCGGCTCGACCAGCCACGGCGGTCGCAGCCACAGCAGCGCCCCGGCGGCCAGCAGGATGATCGCGGCGGCCAGGATCAGGTTCCGGCGCTCCCCGCTGTACCCGCTGGCGTCGGTGGTGAGCTGCGCGTCGAACGCGTCGAGGACGGCGGATTCGAGCGCGAGCGCCTTCGTCTTCACCACGCCGTTCGCGGTGGCCACGCGCTCGTTCGCGCCGCTGCCGGGCACCTCCAACCCGTCCGCCGCCTGGCTCAGGTCGTCAGCCGCGGCGGTGAACTCGTCGAGGGGGCCGAGCAGGCTGAGGTCGACGGTGTAGTTGGCGCCCGGGTCGGTGCCGGCCCGAAGCCCCGTGCTGACCTCGCCCGCCGACTGGGTGAGCCGGTCCTTGGCGATCGTCAGCCGCGGGTCCAGCGCGGTGCGGGTCGACCTGGTCGAGGCCGGCGTCTCCACGGTCGACGCCAGCGCGCCCAGCTGCCCCGCGTTGGCGACCACGTCGGGCAGGCTGCGCAGCGCCACCTGGGTCAGCTGGAACGATCCCGGACCGGAGTCCTTCGTGACCTTCGCGGCGTCGGCGATCTGGCTGAGCAGGGCCTGGGTGAGCGCGATCGGCGAGGCGTAGGTGGCCAGTGCGTCCGGGCCGCTCACGTTCTGGCTGAGCACGTCGTTGATCTCGCTCGACAGCCGGATCCACCGCTGCCGTACCTGCAGCGGATCGCCGGACTGGCGGTCGACCGCGTTCACGTCGTCCACGGCGGCCCGGACGCTGGTCGGGTCGACCTTGGTCCGCAGGACCGCCGCGTACTGGGCGTCGGCCAGCGCCGCCAGCAGCTTGTTGACCGGCCGGGCGTACGCCACGGCGGCGCGCTCGTTGTCGGTGGTCGTCGCGGAGTCGTCGACCGACGCCCACAGGCGGGTGAAGAGGTACGCCACGGGGGCGAGCAGCACGATCAGGATGAATACGGCGAGGATCGCCTGTACGCTCCGTCGCCGCGGCCTGGGCCGGGGGGGACGGATGATCGTGGGTGCGGGCGCGGGCATGGTCGTCGTCATAGCACCGACCGCCTCGCGAATCGCGGCAACGGGTCTGGCCAGGTCATAGGTCCACGATTCCGGGTATGGTCTGCAACAGCGTCCACTCCCTGTTCAAGTCCTGACATGCTTTCCAGCGATCTCGGCCCAGGCGTGGTCACTCCCGCACCGCCTTGACGAATCGCGAGTCCAGCAGGTTGTCGAGCGACGGGCGGTGCTGGACCATACCCGTGCCGAAGACGAAGTCCGCGGTGAGCGCCGCCTGGTAGTTGAGGTGCTCGGGGGTAGTACCAGGCGTGAACGCGTCCAGGTTCTGCTGGCGCGTGAAGATCGTCGTACCCGCGTCGTAGGTGCGGTAGTCGTCGACGCCGACCCCGCCCTGCTTGGCCATGATGTTGATCGCCGCGTCCTTGTGGCCCTTGATCCATTTAAGGGTCTCGAACCACGTGTTGACCAGCGCCTGGACCGTCTGCGGATGATCCTTGACCAGCCCCTGCCGGACGACCAGATGGGTCGGGATGGCGCCGGGGAACTCGGCCGACGTCGAGATCGCGTGGCTGCCCGGCCGCTGGAGCGCCCCGGTGGTGAACGGGGCGGACACGCAGACCGCGTCGTCGCGGGCGGCGACGAACGCCGCGGCGGCGGCCTCCTTGGGCTGCGGGTCCAGTACCACGTCGCCCTGGTCCAGTCCGGCCTGCTGGAGGGCGAGCAGCAGAAGGTAGTGGTCGACGGTACCCGGCTCGACGGCGATCCGCTTGCCCGCCAGGTCGGCGACGCTGATGATCGAGTCCCGCGCAACGATCTTGTCGTTGCCGGTGGAGTTGTCGTTGACCAGGACGATGGTCTGCTTGGCGCCCGCGCTGATCGAGTTGAGCGTATCGGTGAGCGTCTGGCTGTTGGCGTCGAGCGCTCCCGTTTCCAGGGCCAGCAGGCTGTCCGTGTAGTTGTCGAAGTACTTCAGGTTCACATCAAGCCCGTTTCGGGCAAATATCCCCTGAGCCTCCGCGACCTTCCAGGGCAACCACCCCGGCCAGGCACTGAATCCCAGAGTGATCCGAACAGAGCCGGCCGCGCTCGCCGGCCCGCACGCGGCGGTGAGCGCCGCGCACGCGAGCATGACGAGACTCAAGACGATGGACGGCACGCGCAAGCGGGGGGGAACGGACAACGCGTACTCCTGCGACTATCCACAATCGACCCGGTCGTCGTGGATGAGATGCGGGTATTGATGTGCTCCGTGGTATGGAATTACTCGTGCATCGATCGTTGTGACCTGGCGGAGTATAAGAGACCTCTATCGCGGTGGCGAGTCTTCTCCGCCTTTCCTTCTACGCTTTCCCGACCCGTCGCCGGCCGCCGCCTCATTGTGCCTGGCCGGATCGGCCGGTCGGTCGATAGACACCGGGCATGCGGAGGATACGCGTACACATGCCTGCTCACCTGGCGTAGCTGTCGCTGCCCGCAGCGTGAGTACCTGATAGTTCGCGGCCATCCCCCACACCGCCCGGACTGGACGTTCAACGACTTGCCACGCAGTCGCAAAATTAAGAAGCTTTCCGGTCCGGCGAAAAGGGCTTGTCCACCATTCGGAATACCGGCGGGCGGGGCGCTAACAGTGCGCGATTTGCTTGCCACGCTTCGTGCTCACCTGTCCCGACGCCGGCGGCAAGGTCTAGCATCGCGTGGGCGCGGGGCCGCGCGCTCCGCTCGGGCGGCTTCGGGGCCGTCCCGGGTGCCGCCGTCGCGGCCGCACTCGATCCACTCGACACCCTGAGCTTCGTCGCCGCGGCCACCCACCGGAGCCTGCTCGTTGCTGCCCTACCACCATCCGGTGGTGCTCGCCACGCGGCTGGCGACCGTCGACGTGCTGGCCCGAGGGCGGATGGGGCTGTTGACCGTGGGGGGTCGGCGCCGTTGCGGCGAGGCCAGCGCGGTGGGCGTCGACTTCGCGAGCCGTGGCCGCCGGGGCGATCGACGTGCCGGGCCTGCGCCGGGCGCCGCGCCTGCGCCGGGCGCCGCGCCTGCGCCGGGCTGGCGGCGCCGGCGGCGTCAGCTTCCGTGGTGGGTTCGTCGCGTTCGACGATCTGTGCAGCTTCCCGAACCGCACGGCATCCCACACCTGCCGATCCGCGATCGGAGGGCCGTGCGCCCCATCGAGACCGGGCCGGACACGTTCGTCGAACGGATGGCCAGTGTTTTCTAGCGGATACGACAACGTGTCGGTTTCAAATACGACCGCGGGGCGCGAATTCTCACCGGGTAATCGCCGGACCGGTTGGCCGGTATGCCGCACGAAGGCCGCACCGGCTCACGGTTTCAATAACATCCTTCACCAATTTAGGTCATTCGCATTACATCTTCCGTGCGACTAACCCGGGAAGCGCCATGAAGGGACGCACCCAGGAGCTAGGCCAGCACGACCACCGCCCGGCCGGTGAGGTTGCCGGCGGCCAGCTGAGCGTATGCGCCGTCGATCTGGTCGAAGTCGAATTCCTCGACGTCGGCCGTGATCTGACCGGCCGCGGCGAGGCCCAGCACCTCCTGGACGTCGGCCACGGTGCCGCCCTGGAACGTGAAGACCTCGCCGTCGCGGGGTAGCGTGCCGAACCAGGCGCGGTCGAGCCGGCCACCCGCGGCGCCGACGAGACCGTACGCCCCGCCCGGCCGGACGGCGGCCAGTCCCGCCGCGATCGTGGTGTCGGTGCCGACGAAGTCCAGTACGGCATCCGCCCCGCGGACGTCCGCGGCGCTCTCCAGGCCGTCGTGGGCACCGACGGTACGCGCGTACCCGAGCCGGCCCGGGTTCGTGTCGACCGCGACCACCCGCGCGGCGGTCAGGATCCGCAGGAACTGCACGGCGAACCCGCCCAGCCCGCCGGCACCGAGCACGACCACGGTGCCGCCCGGCGTGATCCGGGGCAGCGCCCGGCGGACCGCGTGGTACGCCGTGGCCCCGGCATCGGTGAGCGGCCCGGCACCGCGTGGCTCCAGGCCGGCGAGCGGCAGTACGCCCCGGCGGTGGTCGACGAGCACGTAGTCGGCGAGCCCGCCGTCCCGCCCGTACCCGCGCCCGACCACACCGCTCGGGCACGAGTTGTCCAGCCCGCGTACGCAGTACCAGCAGGTCCCGCACGACGCGGCGGACACCAGCGCGACCGGGTCGCCCTCAGCGAGCCCGGCCAGCCCGGCCACTCCGGCACCGGTCCCGGCGATCCAGCCGGCGGTCTCGTGGCCCAGCGTGTACGGCATCGCCCAGCCGAGCCGCTCCCCCATGGCCCGGGGCAGCCGGCGCATGGCGAGGTCGGACCGGCACAGCCCGCAGCCGGCGACCCGGACGAGCAGTTGACCCGGACCGGCTGTCGGGACGGCCACCTCCACCGCGCGCGGCGGCGCGGCCCAGTCGGTCATCCGGTACGCGCGCATCGTCGTGACCATGCTCCTATTAGAACGCGTTCTCGCATGATCGGCACAACTTCCCGGAAGTTGTGCCCTCCGACAGGGGCTGAGGCCAAAACTTCCCGGAAGTTGTGCCGATCATGGTTGACCACAATTTAGAACGGGTTCTACTCTGGGGCCGTGTTCACCAACGCCTTCACCGGTGCGATCGCCAAGGCCGAGAACGTCATCGCCAGCGCGCCGCACATCCAGTCCGAGCAGGATCTGATCGAGGGCTACGACTATCTGGCCGGCAGCATCCGGGCCGCGCTCCAGATGGCCTGGGCGTACGAGCTGGACTTCCCGTACTTCGTCCAGTCCACCGGGCCGTACACGAAGATGGGCCTGGACAACCCCGACACGCTGTACTTCCACGCGTATCTGCGCGACGACGCGGAGTACGTGGTGACCGGCCGGCGCGGCACCACCGCCGACCTGAGCTTCCAGATCATGAACGGCGACTACTCGCCGATCGACGTTCCGGACAGCCTGGCCGCGTTCGACGACCGCAGCGTTCCCATCGACGCCGACGGCCGGTTCGAGATCCGGTTCGGCCCCGGGCCGGCGCGGCCGGGTTACTTCACCCTCGCCTCCGGTTCGGCGATGCTGATCGTCCGCGAGGTGTACAGCGACTGGGCCAACGAACGGCGCGGCACGATCCGCATCCAGCGCGTCGACCGGATCGGGGCCGCCCCGGTGCGACCGAGCCGGGACGCGCTGACCAGGCGGTACGGTGTGGCCGGCAAGATCCTGCTGAGCCGGCTGCGCACGTTCCTCGCCTTCCCGCAGCGGTTCTACCTGAACCTGCCGGTCAACACGCTGACCCCGCCGCGTTCCACCCCGGGCGGCCTCACCAGCCAGTTCTCCTCGGTCGGCCACTACGACCTGGCGGACGACCAGGCGATGGTGGTCACCGTCCCGGCCTCGGACGCGCCGTACCAAGGCATCCAGCTCGGCAGCATGTGGTACCTCTCGCTGGACTACATCAACCACCAGACCAGCCTGACGGCGGCGCAGGCGCGCACCGACCCGGACGGCATGATCCGGTTCGTCATCAGCGAGCGCGATCCGGGCGTGCCCAACTGGCTGGAGCGCACCGGACACCGCCGCGGATACGTGCAGCTGCGCTGGCAGCGGCTGTCCCGCGACCTCACCCCGGCCGACGGTCCCAGGGTGGCCATCGTCGCGGTCGACGACCTGCCCGACCGGCTGCCGTTCTACGAACAGATCAAGCCCGACGAGTACCAGGACCGGATCGCCGCCCGGCAGGCGGCGGTCGCCGACCGGATGCTGGGGTGACGCGAATGCTGCTGACGGAGCTGCTCGCGGACCGGGTCGTGGTGGTCTCCGGGGTCGGGCCCGGGCTGGGCCAGGCGATCGCGCTGCGCAGCGCGGCGGCCGGCGCGGACGTGGTGCTCGCGGCCCGCACCGAGTCCCGCCTGACCGCCGTCGCCGAGCAGGTCAAGGCCGCCGGGCGGCGCGCGGTGGTGATCCCGACCGACGTCACCGACGACGCCGCGGCGCAGCGGCTCGTCCGGATCGCGGTCGCCGAGTTCGGCCGGGTGGACACCCTGGTGAACAACGCGTTCACGATGCCGCCGATGCGCGACCTCGGGCAGGTCGACCTGGCGGCGCTGCGGGCGAGCTTCGAGACCAACGTCTTCGCCGCGCTGCGGCTGACCCGGCTGTTCACCCCGGCGCTGGTCGAGTCCCGGGGCTCGGTCGTGATGGTGAACTCGGCGGTGCTGCGGCATTCCCGGCGCACGTTCGGCGCATACAAGATGGGCAAAGCCAGCCTGCTCGCGCTCGCGCAGAGTCTGGCCAGCGAGCTGGGCCCGCGCGGCGTCCGGGTCAACTCGATCGCCCCGAGCTACATCTGGGCAGACACCCTCAAGCGCTATTTCGAGTACCTCGCCGGCAAGCGCGGGGTGCCCGCCCACCAGATCTATGCCGAGACTGCGGCCACCACCGACCTGCGCCGCCTGCCGGAGCCGGACGAGATCGCCGACGCCGTCGTGTTCCTCGCCTCCGACCTGGCCCGCGCGATCACCGGCCAATGCCTCGACGTCAACGCCGGCGAGTTCCACGTATGACCGGCCGTATGACCGGCCGATCCCCTCGTCGATCTAGGACGAATGGTGGGCGACTCGTCCAGTTCGTCGCACCATTCGTCCTAGATCGGCGAGGGCTGCGGGAGAGTTGCGCGGCATGAGGGACCGGGTTGGCACCGTCGACGATCTGCACGCCTCGGCCACCCGGCTGACCGGGCTCTCCGATTTCGGGGCGCCCGACTACCTCGACGGCCTGGCGGCGCTGCTCCACTCGTACACCCGCGACAGCGCACTGACCCCGCTCGGCCGCAAGGTGATGCGGTCGTTCCTGCGCGGCGCGCTGACCGCCCGGCTGTTCAGCGAGGCGGCCTGGCGGCAGTACCCTGAGCACACCGAGGTCGCCGTGCGCCGGCCGATCTTCGTCACCGGCCTCCCCCGCACCGGTACCACCGCGCTGCACCGGCTGCTCGCCGCCGACCCGGCACACCAGGGCCTGGAGCTGTGGCTCACCGAGGTGCCGCAGCCCCGCCCGCCACGGGAGACCTGGGCCGACAACCCGGTCTTCGCGGCGATCCAGCAGGCGTACCGGGACCACCATCAGGCGCACCCCGAGTTCATGGGCGTGCACTACATGTCGGCCGACCAGGTCGAGGAGTGCTGGCAGCTGCTGCGGCAGTCGATGACCTCGGTCTCGTACGAGTGCCTCGCGTACCTGCCGGGGTACTCGGAGTGGCTGCGCGATCAGGACTGGACTCCGGCGTACCGGCGGCACCGGCGCAACCTCCAGCTGATCGGGCTGCCGGACGCCGGACGCCGGTGGGTGCTGAAGAACCCGAGCCACCTGTTCGCGCTCGATGCGCTGCTCGCGGTGTACCCGGACGCGCTGGTCGTGCAGACGCACCGCGCGCCACGGGTCGCCATCGCGTCGGTGTGCAGCCTCAACGCGCAGGCGTCGGAAGGCTGGTCGGACGTGTTCCGTGCCGAGGTGGTCGGGCGTACCCAGCTCGACCTGTGGGCGCGCGGGCTCGGCCGGTTCATGGCCGACCGCGCCCGGCACGACCCGGCGCGGTTCGTCGACGTGCACTACGACGAGTTCGTCGCCGACCCGATGGGCGCCGTCGAGGAGATCTACGCCCGGCTGGGCGAGCCGCTCGGCACCGGCGCGCGGGCGGCGATGGCGGCCCTGCACGCGGACAGCACGTCCGGTACCCGCCGGCCGGCGCACCGGTACCGGCTGGAGGACTTCGGGTTGACCGGTCGCCAGGTCGACGACCGGTTCGCAGACCTTATCCCAGCGCCTCGATGATCTCTGCCGCGAAGCGACGCAGGCTGTCCCGCTTCGCCGCCAGATCGGCGTCGAAGCCCACGCCGTACAGCAGCCACGGCACCACGATCGCGTCGGTGACACCGGCGGCGGCCTGTTCGGCGTACCCGTCGAGCCCGAACCGGTCAACGCACACCGCCTGGATCTCGAACGGTACGTCCGCCCGCCCGTACCCGGCGCGCAACTCGGCGAGCCGGTCGATGGTCGCCCGGAGCTGGTCGAAGCGCATCATCGCCGAGGTCCACCCGTCACCGGTACGGGCGGCCCGGCGCAGCGCCGCTTCGCTGTGCCCGCCGACGTAGATCGGGACCGGCCCGGTCGGCGCCGGGCTCATCCGCAACTTGCCGAAGTCGAAGTGCCGCCCGTGGTAGTCGACCATCCCGCCGCCCAGGATCAGCCGGAGCACCTCGATCGCCTCGTCGGCGCGCGCCCCCTTGTCGGCGAACGGGGCGCCGCACCACTCGAACTCCTCCGGCGTCCAGCCGAGCCCGACGCCGAGGCCGAACCTGTTGCCGGTCAGGTTGGCGACCGAGCCGACCTGGCGGGCCAGCAGCACCGGGTTGCGCGGGCCGAGCTTGAGCACCTGGGTGTAGAACCGGATCCGGTTCGTCGCGGCACCCATCGCGGCGGCGGCGACCAGCGGATCGACCCACGGCGTGTCGCTGGTCCAGAACCGGCGACCGTCCGGGGTGTACGGATAGTCGGCCGCCACCTCCTCGGAGTAGAAGATGGAGTCCGGCAGCGCGATCGACGAGAAGCCGCACTCCTCGGCGGTGCGGGCCAGCTCGACCAGTTGCTCCACCGGGCTCAACGCGACACCGAGCGTGAACTTCATCGGACAACGATAACGCGTTCTAGCTATTTCTGAAACACGTTCTACTTGTTGGAGCGTGGTATCGCCGAACGTGGCTATCCGCCCGATCACCCGGTGACCGCCGGCATCCGCCGAAACCTCGGCATCGTCGGGTAACGAGCGGCATATGCGCTACGTCACCCCCAGGGGGTATACGTCACCCCAGGGGGTATACGTCGATGTTCATCCATTGACGACCGGTTCAGCGTAGCCGATCATGCTCTCAAGGCGCCCTGATATTCTTCGATATTCAGGTGAGTCGATGTCTCCGGCTGGCACCGGCTCGCCGCCGGCCTGACGCCGCACGGTTCCGGCGTCCGGCCTGACATCCCGCGGTCAGGCTCCGCGGGGAGTCGTTCGCCCCCACCCGCCGCCCCTCCATTCGCCCCCTCCAGCGCGATTGACCGTGCCCACACAACGTTTCCGGAGCGGCCGGCGGGCCTTGGTTGTCCCGATCTTCTGTACTTCGGGGTGAGACCATGCATGTTCGCTCGAAGCGGTTGTCGAGCGCGCTCGCGATACTGCTGATCGCGTCCGGCACTGTCCTTACCACAGCGTCCTCCGCCCATGCCGCCCTCGGCTTCGAGGTGCAGAGCCTCGACGGCAGCGGCAACAACCGCGCCCATCCCAACTTGGGGAAGGTCGGCCAGATCTATCCCCGGGTGGCGGCGGCCAACTACGCCGACGGCAGGGGCGCACCCGTCGCCGGCCCGAACAGCCGCGCGGTCAGCAACCGCATCTTCCAGGACTACGGCCAGAACATCTTCTCCGAGCACCGGGTCACCCAGTGGGGATGGACCTGGGGCCAGTTCCTCGACCACACGTTCGGCCTGGTCGACGGCGCCGGTGAGACCGCCAACATCCCGTTCGACAGCGCCGACCCGATGGAGAAATTCAGCGACACGCTGGGCGTCATCCCGTTCACCCGGTCCAGGCCGGCTCCTGGTACCGGCGTCGGCGGTCCACGCCAACAGATCAACACCGTCAGCACCTACATCGACGCGTGGTCCGTCTACGGCGGCACCAACAGCCGGCTGGAATGGCTCCGCGACGGGCCGGTCGACGGGAACATGGCCAACAACAGCGCGAAGATCATGATGCCGGGCGGGTACCTGCCAACGCGCGACGCCCGCGGCGACCCGTCGAGCGCGCCGGACATGGCGATCGACGGCCGGCTGGCGGCGAACCCGAACAAGGCGGTCGTCTCCGGCGACATGCGCGCGAACGAGAACCTCGGTCTGCTGGCCACCCACACCCTGTTCACCAGGGAACACAACCGCATCGTGTCGATGCTGCCCAACTCGCTGACGAATGAGGAGAAATTCCAGATCGCCCGCCGCATCGTCATCGCCGAGCAGCAGTACATCACGTACAACGAGTTCCTGCCCGCCATGGGCGTGAACCTGCCCATGTACACCGGCTACAACCCGAACGTCAATGCGAGCCTGACCGACGAGTTCGCCACCGTCGGGTACCGCGCGCACTCCCAGGTCCACGGCGAGTTCGAAATCGAGGTCGACGCGTCCGAGTACACCCAGGCCGAACTGAACGCGCTGCGGGCGGCCGGGGTGGAGGTCACTGTGGACGGTGACGAGGTCACCCTCGGCGTGTCGCTGAACCTGGCGTTCTTCAACCCGCAACTGCTCACCAAGCTGAAGCTGGGCCCGATGCTGAAGGGCATCGGCGGCGAGCCGCAGTACAACAACGACGAGCAGATCGACAACCACCTGCGCAGCGTGCTGTTCCAGGTACCGGTGTCGGGCAACCCGGACTGCCTGTCCGACCCCAGCCTGCCGGCCTGCTTCAACGGCGTCGTCGACCTCACCGCGATCGACATCGAGCGCGATCGTGACCACGGCATGCCGACCTACAACCAGCTCCGGCAGGCGTACGGGTTGGCACCGAAGTCGAACTTCAAGTCCATCACCGGCGAATCGAGTGAGTCCTTCCCGCCCGGAACCGGCATCGACAACCCCAACAGCCTCGACTTCTTGAACCTGTCCGACATCAACGGCACGCCGGTCCCGCTCGGTAGCGAGGACTCGGCCTTCATGACCAGCGGTGTACGCCGGACGACAGTCGCGGCCCGGCTCAAGGCGGTCTACGGCTCGGTGGACAAGGTGGACGCCTTCGCCGGCATGATCTCCGAGAAACACGTGCCGGGTACCGAGTTCGGCGAGTTGCAACTGGCCATCTGGACCAGGCAGTTCCAGGCGCTGCGCGACGGCGACCGGTTCTTCTACGGCAACGACCCGGGCCTGAGCCTGATCAAGAGCACCTACGGGATCGACTACCACCGCACGCTCGCCCAGCTCATCGCCGCCGACACCGACATCCCGACGGCCGACCTGAACGACAACGTGTTCCTGGTCGCGGATGACGACATCCCGGCCGCGACGTGCAGCGTCACCTACCACGTGGACAGCTCGTGGACCGGCGAGTACCAGGTCAGCCTGGCGATCAAGAACCTGACCAACAGCCGGATCAACGGCTGGACCGTCGGTTGGCAGTTCCCCACCGGGCAGACCATCAGGCAGGCGTGGAACAGCGTGGCCAGCCAGCGCGGCAACCAGGTCAGCCTGGCCAATCCCAGTTGGAACACGAGCATCCCGGCGGGAGGCACGGTAACCGATGCTGGCTTCATCGGCCGGTGGGACAACACCACGAATCCGGTCCCGGCCAACATCACGCTCAACAACAAGAGGTGCGCCCGCGAGTGACTGGCCGGATCTTGGACACTTTGACCGCCGATAGCCGGTCAAAGTGTCCAAGATCTCGGGCGCTGGGTCGGTAGGGCGCTCAGGGCGGTGGTCAGGCCGATGAGCGCGACGACCGTCAGGTACCACGCCGGGGCGATGGGGTTACCGGTGTTGGCCACCAGCCAGGTCGACACGTACGGGGCGGTACCCCCGAACAGGGTGACGGTGAGGTTGTAGGCGAAGGCGGTTCCGGTGTACCGGACCTGGATCGGGAACAGCAACACGCTCAGCAGCGCGCTGAGGGTGGCGCTGATGCCGACGAACCCCGCCCACATCACCTGCCCGAGGATCGCCGCGCCGACGCTGCCCTGCTGGATGGTGAGGAACCCGGGCACGACGGTCACCGTGACGCCGATGGCGCAGATCACCGCCACGACGCGCGGCGGGTACCGGTCGACCAGGTACCCGCCCGCGACCGCGCCAGCCGCCAGCGCCAGCACCGCGGCGAGGTTCGCGGCGAAGGCCGCGTCGGACTCCAGCCCGACCACGTGGGTCAGGTACGTCGACATGTAGCCGAACAGCAGGTACCCGCCGAGCGTGACCATCACCAGCCAGCCGGCGAATACCAACATCGCCCGCTTCGCCGTACGCAGCGCGCCGACCAGCGGCAGCCGTGGCCGCTTGACCTGGGTGGCCCCGAAGAGCGGGCTGTCTGTGATCCGCAGTCGCAGGTACAACCCGAGCAGCGCCAGGGGCGCCGCGGCAAGGAACGGCACCCGCCAGCCCCAGGCGACCAGCTCCGGTTCGGTCAGCACCCGGGCGAGCACCAGGCTGGTCGCCGCCGCGAAGGCGGTGCCCAGGTAGGTAGCGACCTGGTTGGCCGCCACCGACCGCCCGGGCCGCTCCGCGGAGTGTTCCAGGATCAGGATGTTCGCGCCGACGTACTCGCCGCCGACCGAGAAGCCCTGCATCAGCCGGCAGATCAGCAGCAGCACGGGTGCCCACGCGCCGACCGCGTGGTAGGTGGGCAGCAGCCCGATGGCCAGCGTCGCGCCCGCCATCACCAGGATCGACGAGACAAGCGCCACCCGCCGGCCCAGCCGGTCGCCGATGTGGCCGAAGATGATGCCGCTCAGCGGGCGGACCGCGAAACCGACCGCGAAGATCGCGAACGTGCCGAGGAGGGCCGCCGTGGGATCGCTGGAGGGGAAGAACTGCCCGGCCAGGATGCCCGCGAGGTACCCGTAGAGGAGCAGGTCGTACCCCTCGATCATGGTACCGATGCTGGCCGCGATGACCGTCCGGCGCGCGCCGTTGCCGTTCGTCGTCGCACCCGGCCCGCTCATACGTCACCTTGGCACGGTGTCGTCGGCCGGGTCGACGCCGGCGGTTGGCGGCATCCGCTACGGCGGCTCTTCCGGCGTTACGGGTCTCTGCGGCGCTACGGCGGGTCTCTGCGGCGCTACGGGTCTCTGCGGCGCTCGACCGCCCAGGCCGCGATCTGGGCGCGCGACGTGAAGCCGAGCTTGGTCAGCACGTTCTCCACGTGGCTTTCCGCAGTGCGCCGGGAAATGACCAGCGCGCCGGCGATCTCCTTGTTGCTCAGGCCGCGCGCGACGAGGCCGGCGACCTCCTGTTCGCGCTGGGTCAGCGGGGTAAGGGCGGCCCGGTGCACGTCCTCGGCGTGTGCTTCGGTGTGCGGTTCGTCGAGGGCGTAGACGAGCGTCTCGCCGAGGGTGAGGCCCGCGCCGTGGCGGTAGGCGTCCTGGTAGGCCGCCTCGCCCAGCGCGGCCCGGGACCGCCGGTGGCAGGCGTCGTGGTAGCCGATCAGGTGACCGTACGACGTGATCGACGAGCCGACCTCGGTCCACAGCGGGTCCGCGCAGCCGAGCAGCGTGGCCGCGCGCCGGTAGCGGTGCCCGCTCGCGGCGGCCCAGGCCAGCACCTCCAGGCAGAGTGCGGTACCCAGCGGGTCGTCGAGGCCTTCGACCTGCTTGAGCCGCAGGCTGGCCGACTCGTACCCGACGGCCTCCCGGAGATCGTCCTGGCACCAGGCCGCCACCCCGCGCGCCCACATCGCACTCGACCGGTGGAACGCCTCCCCGCGTGGCTCGGTGATCCGCTCGGCCTCGTCGTAGTACGCGACCGCGCGCTTCTCGTCCCCGGTCACCCCGACGGCGACCACGAGCGTGAACAGCACGTGCAGGCGCTGGTCCAGGTCGGACTCTGCCGTGTCCGGCAGCAGGGCCAGCGCATGTTCGAGGGCGTCGACCGCGACGGCCAGCTGGTTGCGGAACAACGCCGTCGTCCCGCGGATGAACGCGGCGAAGGACATCTCCGCGCCGGCGTCCAGCCGCTCGGCGTAATCCTGGCCCTCGGCCAGCAGCCGGGTCGCCACGTCGACCTCGCCGCGCGCGTACCCGAGCCGGCTGCCCAGCAGCAGCGCCCGGGCCCGCGGCACCGTCACACCGGTGGTCTGTGCCAGCGCCAGGTCCAGCCAGCGCCGGCCCTCCCCGAACAGGCCCGGACTCCACCAGTACAGCGCCGGCAACGACAGCACGATGCGCAGGCCGGCCTCCGCCTCGCCGGGCTCGGACAGGCAGAACTCGACCGCCGCCCGCAGATTGGGGTGCTCCCGGGCCAGCCGGGCGAGCCAGTACCCCTGGCGGTCGCTGATCCACCCGTCCCGGGCCCGCGCGGCCAGCCGCTCGTACCAGTCGCGGTGGCGCCGCCGCAGCGCCTCGTACTCGCCGGAGCGGACCAGATTGTCCTGACCGTAGGCGCGAACGGTCTCCAGCATCCGGTACCGGACGCCGGTGCTGTGCTCCTCGCGGACCAGGACGGACTTGTCGACCATCGAGGCGATCAGGTTCAGCACCTCGTCGGCGGGCACGTCGTCGCCGGCACAGATCCCCTCGGCGGCGTCCAGCTCGAAGCTGCCGGTGAAGATCGCCAGGCGGTTCCACAGCGTCCGTTCGGGCTTGGCGCACAGCTCGAAGCTCCAGTCGACGCAGGCCCGCAGCGTCTGCTGGCGCTCGGCGGCGGTCCGGCTGCCCCGACCGAGCAGGGCGAAGCGGTCGGTCACCCGCTCCAGGATCTGCTGGGGTGCCAGCGACCGTACCCGTACCGCGGCCAGCTCGATGGCCAGCGGCAGGCCGTCCAGCCGGCGGCAGATCTCGGCCACCGTCTGTTGGTTCTCCACGGTGAGCCGGAAGTCGGGCAGGGCGGCCTCGGCCCGGGCCACGAAGAGGGCCACCGCGTCGTAGCGGATCGGGTCCCGCTCCAGCCGCGGCTCAGGCGTAGCCAGCGACGGCTCCGGCGTGGCCAGCGGTGCCACCACGAAGATCGCCTCACCGGCGATGTTCACCGGCTCCCGGCTGGTGGCCAGGATCCGGACGCCCGGGCTGGCGCGCAGCAGCGCGTAGGCCAGCGCCGCCACCGGGTCGAGCACGTGCTCGCAGTTGTCGAGCACGAGCAGCAGCCGCCGGCCGGCGAGGTGTCGGCTCAACATCTCCAGCGGAGGCCGGGCGGAACCTTCGCGCAACCCCAGTACCGTGCTGACGACCTGCGCCAACAGCTCCGGGTCGCGCAGCTCCCCGGCCAGGAGCCCGCGATCGGACAATTCGGCCAGGTCGACGAACCACGCGCCGTCCGGGAAGGTGCGCCGCAGCTCCGTCGCCACCCGCTGGGCCAGCCGGGTCTTGCCCACCCCGCCGACTCCGGTCAGCGTCACCAGCCGGGAGCCGGACAGTATGCGCCGCACCTCGGCGACCTCGGCGCGGCGCCCGATCAGGCCGCTCAGCTCCGCCGGCAGGTTTCCGCCACCTGCCGTCCGCTCGCCCCGGCGCACCACTCGATGTCCTCAGCCGGCGCCGCTGAGCCGGTAGCATCCGTCCACTCCACCATCATTGCGCGGCTACCATCCGCAGGATGACGGACGTACTGATCACCGGCGCGAGCCGTGGCATCGGGTACGCGCTGACCCGCGCCTACCTGGCTCGCGGCGCCCTGTCAAGCGCACGCGGAGTTGAAACGTGACTCCGGTTAGGTATTGAGCATCATTTATCTCATGGCCGGGAGATGACATCGCTCACTGAGGTGCCGCCGCCGCGCCCCCGAGACTGAATCGCATGAACCGCCAGTACGAAGCATTCTGCGTCGCCGATCCACACTTCTACGACGCGGTAGCGGGGGCCACCGGGACCTTCGCCTTCCAGCGACCCGTACCCGAGGGTTGGCGGTATGAACCACTCGACGACTGGCTGATGTACGCGCCGGCCGACGCCGCGTTACCCGCGCAGGGTTGGAAGATCCACGTCTCGGCCTGCCTGAGCAACGCGGAGCGGATCCTCGACCGGGTCTGGGACTACTGCGTACCGCGGCGGTTGCCGTTCAAGTACATCCACGGGCCGCAGGCGCTGCTCATGCGCAACGCCAAGTACGCCCCGCGCCGGGGCAGCGGCAAGTTCGTCACCGTGTACCCGGCCGGCGATGCGGAACTGGAGTCGGTGTGCGGGGAACTCGCCGGGCTGCTCGACGGCGAACCCGGCCCGTACGTGCTCAGCGACCTTCGGCTCGGCGCCGGACCGGTGTACGTGCGGTACGGCGCGTTCGCCCCGCGGTACTGCCTGTCGGGCGGTCGCCTGGTGGCCGCGATCGCCGACCGGGACGGCGTACTGGTACCCGATCCGCGCGGTCCGGTCTTCGCGCTGCCGGACTGGATCGCGCTGCCCGAGTTCCTGGCGCCGCACCTGCGCGCCCGCAACGCCACCACGGTGGCGGACCTGCCGTACCGGATCGAGCAGGTGCTGCATTTCTCCAACGGCGGCGGGCTGTACCTCGCCGTGGACACCCGGACCGGGCAGCAGGTGGTGCTCAAGGAGGCCCGCCCGCACGCCGGCCTGGACGGCGCCGGCAACGACGCGGTCACCCGGCTGCGGCGCGAACGGGCGGCGCTGGAGCGGCTGGCCGACGTCCTACAGGTGCCGCGGGTACACGACAGCTTCGAACTCGGCGAGCACTGTTTCCTCGCGGTCGAGTACGTCGACGGCCAGCCGTTGAACAAGCTCCAGGTCGAGCGGTACCCGCTGATCGGCGCGTCCGCCAACGAGACCGCGCGGCGCGAGTACACGACCTGGGCGCTCGCCGTCTACCGCGAGGTGGAGTGGGCCGTCGAGGCCATGCACGAGCGCGGCGTGGTACACGGTGACCTGCACATGCTCAACGTGCTGGTACGGCCCGACGACAGCGTCGCCATCCTCGACTTCGAGGTGGCCGGATCCGTCGACGCCGACATCCGGCGTGGCCTCGGCAACCAGGCGTTCGCCGCGCCGGCCGGTCGTACCGGACGCGACATCGACCGGTACTCGCTGGCCTGCCTGCGCCTGGCGCTGTTCCTGCCGCTGACCGCGATGCTCCGGCTGGCGCCGGAGAAGGCGGCGCGGTTCGCCGACGTGATCGCCGAGCAGTTCCCGGTGCCGCGGCTGTTCCTGGACGAGGCGGTCGAAGTGATCGCCGGGCGGCGGCCGGCGGCGGCATCGGCATCGGCGCCGGCAGCGGCATCGGCGGCGGCGGCATCGGCATCGGCATCGGCATCGGCGGCATCGGCATCGGCATCGGCATCGGCGGCGGCGGCGGCCTCGGCATCGGCGCCGGCCAGGCCGGCGGTGCCCACGGTACCGGCGGAGTTCGACGCCGCCGACTGGCCGGCCCTGCGAGCCGCGCTGGCCGGCGCGATCGACGCCAGCGCCAGCCGGGACCGCGACGATCGGCTGTTCCCCGGCGACATCGAGCAGTTCGGCACCGGCGGTGGGATCAACCTCGCGCACGGCGCCGCCGGGGTGCTGTACGCGCTGTGGACGACCGGCGCCGGGCATCGCCGCGAGGACGAGGACTGGCTGATCACCCGCGCGCTACACCCGGTGTCCGGCACCAGCGTCGGGCTCTACGACGGGCTGCACGGCGTCGCGTACGCGCTGGACCGGCTCGGCCGCCGCGCCGAGGCGCTCGACGTCCTGGAGATCTGCCTGCGCGAGAAGTGGGAAGCGCTCGGTCCGGACCTGATGGGTGGGCTGTCCGGCATCGGCCTGAACCTGCTGCACTTCGCCGGCGTGACCGGTGACCCGGCGCTGCGGGCCGCCGCCGAGCGCGCCGCCGGCCTCCTCGCCGACCGGCTCGGCGCGGTGGACTCGGTACCCGAGACCAGCGGCGGCGACCACCCGTACGCCGGGCTGATGCGCGGCTCCAGCGGGCCGGCGCTGCTGTTCCTTCGGCTGTACGAGGAGACCGCCGACCCGGGCATGCTCGACCTCGCCGGTACCGCGCTGCGCCAGGACCTGCGCCGCTGTACCCGCCGCGCGGACGGGCAACTCCAGGTCAACGAGGGATGGCGGACCATGCCGTACCTCGGACAGGGCAGCGTCGGCATCGGCATCGTGCTCGACCGGTACCTGCGGCACCGGGGCGACGAGGATCTCGCCCGGGCAGGCGAGGCCGTGTACAGAGCCGCGACCGCGCCGTTCTACGTACAGTCCGGGCTGTTCGCCGGCCGGGCCGGGATCATCGCGTACCTCGCGCACCGGGCCCGTACCGATCACGTGGCCCGAGCCGAGCTGACCACCCAGATCCGGCATCTGGCCTGGCACGCGCTGCCGTACCGGGGCAACCTGGCCTTCCCCGGCGAGCAACTGCTGCGGCTGTCGATGGATCTGGCCACCGGCACCGCCGGGGTCCTGCTCAGCCTGGGTATGGCGCTGGCGGACTCGGTCAGCCTCCCGTTCCTGCCCACCCACAGTCTCCCCACCTACCGCGGTTGGGGAATCGATCCGTCTCTTAATAGGAAGGAGGTGTCAAACCATGGCGCTTCTGGATCTCCAGGGCATGCAGCTGTCGGACGCTGAGCACGGCGGCGGTGGTGGAAGCCAGCTGTCCCTCACGGGCTGCCCGGGCAAGAGCTCGCTGAGCGTGATCGACTGCAACTTCTAGTAGCACAACCCCCCGCAGATCCCGGGCCGGCGCCCAGTGCCCGGCCCGGGATCTCGTCATCCCGATCTCTCGGAAGGTGCCATGCGTACCGCGAACCGACCCGCCGACCGCCTGCTGATCCGCAGCGCGCGGGACAGCGGGCCGTGGCTGGGCCTCCTGCTGGTCGCCGCGCTCGCCGGCACCGCGGCCGAGTTGCTGCTGCCGGCGGCGTTGGGCCGGTCGGTCGACGCGGTCGTACACGACGCGGTCGTACACGACACGCACGCCGCCCGGTGGCTCGGTGCCGCCGCCGGTCTTGTCGCGCTCATCGTCGCCGCCGACGTCGGCGCCGATCTCGCCGCCGGACGCGGCAGTGCCCGGGCCACCGCCCGGCTGCGGCACGCGCTGGTCCGCCACGTGCTGGCGCTGGATCCGCGCGCCGCGGCCCGCTGGCGCGACGGCGACCTGGTCAGCCGGATCGTGGGTCAGGTGGCCCAGGCCGGGCAGACCGGGCCGGCGGCCGTCGCGGCGGTGACCGTGGCGCTGCCCGCGCTGGGCAGCCTGGTCGCGCTCGCGCTCATCGACGTCTGGCTCGCGGTGGCGTTCGTCGCCGGGGTACTGGTACTCGGCGGGCTGCTGCGCGCGTTCGTCACCGACCTGGCCGACGCCGCCACCCGGTACCAGGGGGCGCAGAGCGACATCGCCGCCCGGCTGGTCGAGGCGCTGGCCGGGCGCCGCACGATCGCGGCCGCCGGCACTGCCGATCGGGAGATTCATCGGGTACTCCAGCCGCTCCCCGCGTTGCGCGAGAACGGTGGCCGGACCTGGGACACCGTAGGTCGGGCCACCGCCCGGGGCGCGGTGGCGGCGCCGTTGACCCAGATCGCCGTTCTCGCGGTCGGCGGGTGGGCGCTGGCGGCCGGCCGGCTCAGCCCCGGCGAGTTGCTCGCGGCCCTCCAGTACGCCACCCTCGGCGCCGGTCTCGGGGCCGCGCTGCCCGAGTTGGGCCGGCTGGCCCGCGCCCGGGCCGCTACCGGCCGGGCCGCCGAGGTCCTCTCCGAACCGACCCGTACCCACGGCGACGCCGCGCTGCCACCGGGCCATGGCCGCCTGGAACTCCACGAGGTCACCGTCCGGCACGGCGACCGCACCATCCTGGACCGGGTCAGCCTGCGGCTCGCCGCCGGTACCACCACGGCGGTCGTGGGCGAGTCCGGCGCGGGCAAGTCGACGCTCGCCGCCGTGGCCGGGCGCCTCACCGACCCGGACGCAGGCGAGGTGACGCTCGACGGGGTGTCGCTGCGGTCGCTGGCGCGGCCGGTCCTGCGCCGGGCGGTCGGGTACGCCTTCGCCCGGCCGGTGCTCATCGGCGACACGGCGGCCGGCGCGATCTCGCTCGGCGGCGTCGGGTCTCCTCCTGGCGTCGCTGCCGCCGCCCGCGCGGCCTGCGTCGACGCGGTGATCGAGCGGCTGCCGGACGGGTACGACACCCGGCTCGCCGACGCTCCCCTGTCCGGCGGCGAGGCGCAGCGGATCGGGCTGGCCCGGGCGCTGCGCGCCGAACGCGTCCTCATCCTCGACGACGCCACGTCCAGTTTGGACACGGTCACCGAGTACCAGGTAGGCGAGGCAATAGCCGGCGGCGATGGGCGTACCCGGCTCGTGGTGACGCACCGGCCGGCCACCGCGGCCCGCGCCGACGCGGTCGCCTGGCTGCACCGGGGGCGGCTGCGTGGGTACGGGCCGCACCGGGTGTTGTGGCGCGATCCGGCGTACCGGGCGGTGTTCGGGGCCGTCTCTGACGCCGTGGAGCAGCCGTGATCCGCGTCGTCCTGGCCGCGCTGTCCCGCCGCCCTCGGCCGCTGGTTCGGCTGGCGGTGTGGTCACTGCTGGAGGCGCTGCCGGCCGTGCTCTCCGGGTACGCCATCGCCCGCGCGGTCGACCGGGGTTTCCTGGCGGCGCGGCCGGCGACCGGGCTGGCCTGGCTCGGGCTGCTCGCCCTGGCGATCCTGATCGGCGCGTACGGGACCCGTCGCTCGTACCGCTGCCTGGCAGACCTGGTCGAACCGTTCCGCGACGACCTGGTCGAGCACGTCGTCACCGGTACGCTGCGAGCCTGCGACGACCCGGCGGCCGGCGCCGACCCGGGCGCGGTGTCCCGCCTGATCCACCAGGTCGAGATCGTCCGGGACACCCTCGCCGGCTGGATCATGACGGTACGCGGATTCGCCTTCGCCCTGGCCGGCGCGCTGCTCGGAATGGCCTCGCTGGCGCCGGTCATGCTGCTGTTCGTCGTACCCCCGCTGCTGGTCGGGCTGGCGTCGTTCGCCGTGGCCGTGCCGGCGATGGTGGCCCGGCAGCGCGCGTATGTGTCCGCCGACGAGCGCCTCGGCGACCGAACCGGTGAGGCGACGGCCGCCCTGCGCGACATCGTCGCGTGCGGCGCGGAGGACCAGGTCGGCGCCACGGTCGGCGGATGCGTCGACGAACAGGCCCGGGCGGAACGGGCGATCGCGACGATGGCCGCGGTGCGCGGCCTCAGCCTCGCCGTCAGCGGGTACGGTCCCCTGGTCATTCTGCTGGTCGCCGCGCCCTGGCTGGTCCGGCGCGGGATGAGCGTGGGTGCGGTCCTCGGTGCGCTGACCTATGTGCTACACGGCCTGCTGCCGGCGGTGCACACGCTGGTCCGCGGGCTGGGCGGCGGCGGCCTGCGGCTGGCCGTGACCCTGGACCGGGTACTGCGGGCTCCCCCGCCGTTGCCGGCTCCCCCGCCGTTGCCGGCTCCCCCGGCGTCGACCGGCGCGGTTCCGCCCGCCCGTGCCGACCTGGTCCTGCGCGGCGTGACGTTCCGCTACGGTCCGCACGCCGAGCCGGTCCTCGCCGACCTCGACCTCGTCATCGCGCCCGGCGAGCATCTGGCGATCCTCGGCCCGAGCGGGATCGGCAAGTCGACGCTGGCCGCGCTGCTGGCCGGCACGTTGCGCCCGCAGCGGGGCGGGATCCGGCTCGGCGGGACCCCGCTGGACCGGCTCGACACCGCCACGCTGGCCCGCCACCGCGTACTGATCCCGCAGGAGGCGTACGTCTTCACCGCCACCCTGCTGGACAACCTCGCGTACCTGCGGCCGGACGCCGGACTCGACGAGGTCGCGGCGGCGGCCACGGCGGTCGGGCTGGGCCCGCTGGTCGAGCGGCTCGGTGGCTACCGGGCCCAGCTCGACCCGCGGGCGCTGTCGGCGGGTGAGCGCCAACTGGTGGCGCTCACCCGCGCGTACCTGTCACCGGCGGCCCTGGTCCTGCTCGACGAGGCCACCTGTCATCTGGACCCGGCCGCCGAGCGGCGCGCGGAACGGGCGTTCGCCGAGCGTCCCGGATCCCTCGTCGTGGTCGCCCACCGGATCAGCTCCGCGCTGCGGGCCAGCCGGATCCTGGTACTCGACGGCACGGACGCCCAGGTGGGCAGCCACGACGACCTGTTGGCCGGCTCCGCGTTGTACCGCGACCTGGTCGGGTACTGGCAGCCGGACCTGCTACAACCAACCAGCCTCCTCGGCGATCCGGACGGCCTCCAAACGGTTGCGACCACCGGTCTTTCGCATGATGGTCGACATGTAGTTGCGTACGGTGCCGACCGACAGGTGCAGCCGGCCGGCGACGTCGGCACAGGGCCCTCCTAACGCCGCCACCCGCAGGACCTCCCGCTCCCGGGGGGTGAGCGGATTGCGCGGAGCCCGCAGGGCGGCCACCGCGAGGGTCGGGTCGATGACCCGCTCGCCCGCGACGACAGACCGGATGTACTCGGCCAGCCGCTGCGGCGTGTTGTCCTTGCCGACGAAGCCACGCACACGGGTGTCGAGCGCGGCCCGCAACGCACCGTGGCTGTCCACATCCGCGAGTACGAGTGTGGCGCAGTCCGGCAGCGTGCGGTTGAGCTCGTGCGCGACGTTGGCGGTCGCGCCGTTGAACGCGTCGATGTCGATGACGGCCACGTCCGGCCGCACCGCTTTCGCCATGAGTTTCGCCTCGTCCATTCGAGCAAGCTCGACGGTCACGTCCAGATCGTCCTCAGTGGACAGGATCGCGCCGAGCGAGCATCGCAACAGGCTCATCGGTTCGACGAGCAGGATGCGAATCACGTCCTCCTCCAGACACCGGGTTCACGGTTCGCTCGTGATGTCGGGCATCCAGGGCCGCACGCGACCGCACCGCGGTCGGTGGTGATTCGCGGGTACCGGTCAGACCGGTCCCGCCGACGCACCGAGCGGTGGGCGCGGCGGTGGGCGTGGTTAGCCGGGCAGCCGGCCGTGACGGACGAACCGGCCACGTCCGTTGGCGTGCGCGGGCGCTACGCCGTCGCGGCACGCCAGGCCAGGGGGCCAACTGGCGGTGATGGTCGCGTGGACCGGAGCGGCGTGCCCGCCGCCACCGCCGAGCTGGCTGAGGGTCAACGCGTCCGGCGCCTGGCCGGGACGCGGAAGGGGGGTGAGCGGAGCGGGTGGTGACCCGCCGGCATGCGTGCGAGCGGTGACCGGCCGGCCGCCGCCGTTCGACGCGGGCACCGGCCCGGTCGCCAGCGCGGCGGGCTGGACGATGCTCGCCGCCCGGGCGGTAGCCGGGACCTGGGTCGTCGCGGCCGCTTGCGGCGACGACACCGCGTAGACGGTACGCGGCGTCGCGCTGACCGTGGACTGTCCGGTGGACGCCGGCGACTCCGGGCTCGGGAGCAGGTCGGCGACCGGTCCCTGGCCGCCGAGGGTCGCCGGCAGGGCCTGCTGTACGACCGTGCTCGGCGCGTCCAGCGTCTGCTGGACCATGCCGGGAACCGTCACCGTCTGCCGGACCAGGTCGCCCGGCACAGTCAATGTCTGCGCGACCAGCGTGGTCGGCGCCTCCAGCGTCTGTTGCACGAGGGAGGTCGGCACTGCCAACGTATGCTCGACCAACGTGGTCGGCGCCTCCAGCGTCTGTTGCACGGCGGAGGTTGGCGCTGCCAGGGTCTGCGCGATCAAGGTGGTCGGCGCCTCCACCGTCCGCTGCACGACGGACGTCGGCATTGCCGACGTGTGCGCGAGCAGCCCGCCCGGCGGGTTCGCCGCCTCGGTCACCGGACGGGCAACGGTCACCGGACGGGCAACGGTCACCGGACGGGCAACGGTCACCGGACGGGCAACGGTCACCGGCACGGGATCCGGCACCGGGTTACGCGGCACGACGCTAGTGGTCTTGGCGACCGTGCTGACCAGAGGTTTGGTGACCGAACCGGCGGAGGCACCTGGACCGCCGTGCGACCCGGCTTTTGACTCAGCTTTCGAGTCGGCCTTCAACTGGTCTTTTGGCGCCTTCGGCTGAAGCAACGGCGTGGTCGCCTGATCCACCACGTCCGGCACGAGGTCCGTGACCTGCTGGCCGGCCGGCACCACACCCGGATCCGCGTGCGCCGGCCGATCCACAGTGCTCAGGACCAGATAGGCCACGACAACGGCACCGGAGAAAAGGATCACCCGGATCGCCACGCGTGCCGCCAGCGCCAACGCGACGCGGGTCGCGTCCGGTGCCGAGCGGGTCAGCGGTCTTCGCACGATCCGTTCCTTCGACGACCGATAGGCTCTTTCGAATCACAACGTAGTCAACACATCGACAACCCGCAGTCCCACCGAAGAAACGACATACCACCCACTCCCGTCCAGCTCGCGCCGGATCCCCAGCCCGACCTGGTCATTTACAAATGACGAGGGCCGAGGTCGACGGGCAGCGCCCGCCTGTCCCGGTTCCCGATGCTGTCCAGGCAGGTACGGGTCGCCACGGAGTACAGCCACGAGCGCAGCGAGCTGCGGGCGTCGTCGGCGTCGTGGGTGGAGCCGAGCATGCGGTAGCAGTGGGCGTGCAGCTCCCGGCGCAGCGGCGCCACCAGGCGGGTGAACGCGGCGTCGTCGCCGGCCTGGGCCAGGGCCAGATCCTCGGTCACCGAGATTGGTTCGCTCACACCGACGATTCTGCCGCAGCCCGGGAGTCACATATCTCAGAGAGCCCGTTGACCAGGAGGAAAGGCCCATGAATCGCATGTCCGCCGTTACTGTCGACACCTTGCGGGTACCCGACGCCCGGCTGCACTACGAGGTGCGCGGCAGCGGACCGCTGGTGGTACTCGTCGCCGCCCCGATGGACGCCAGGTCGTTCGCGCCGCTGGCCGACCTGCTGGCCGCCGACCACACCGTGCTCACCACCGATCCGCGCGGCATCAACCGCAGCCCGGTCGACGATCCCGACCAGGACTCCACGCCGGAGATGCGCGCCGACGACCTCGCCCGGCTGATCGCCCACGTCGACGCCGGCCCGGCGGCGGTGCTCGGCTCCAGCGGTGGTGCGGTCAGCGTGCTCGCCCTGGCCCAGGCGTATCCCGAGCGGGTCCACACGGTGATCTCCCACGAGCCTCCGCTCATCGAGCTGCTCGACGACCGGGAGCAGGTGCATCAGCAGGCCGAGGACGTGATCGCCACCCACCTCGCCGGGGACTACCTCGGCGGCTGGCGGAAGTTCATGGCCATGGCCAACATCCCCATGCCCGAGCCGGTGCTCCAGCAGGTGTTCGGCGGTCCGCGGAGCGCCCAGGACATCGCCGACAACGACTACCAGCACGCGCACATGTTCCGCCCGACCACCCACTGGCGCCCGGACGTCACGACCCTGCGGTCGGTGCCGACCCGCGTCGTGGTCGGCATCGGCGAGCAGTCGGCCGCCCAGATCTGCGACCGCACCTCCAGGGCGCTAGCCTCGGCGCTAGGCGTCCCGCCCGAAATGTTCCCAGGCGGCCACGTAGGTTTCGCAGACGCCCCAGAGTCGTTCGCCACCCGCCTGCACCCCCTTCTCGCGGCCGCCCGTTAGCCCCCCGGCGCCGATCAAGGAGAAATGTACATAGTTTGATCTACAAACCGTGTACATTTCTCCTTGATCAACGCGACGACCGGTCGCTCAGGCTGGGAGGCGGTAGACGTACATCGCGGACTGGTCGCCGAACCTCGGCCCCGCCACGTACAGCCGGCCGTTGACCACGACCGGGGTGTCCAGCAGGGCGTCGAACGGCTGGGTGTTCGTCGACCACACCGAGGTACAGACCGTGTCGCCGCAGCCCCTGGCGTCGAACGCGCCGATGTTGCCGTTGTCCTGGGTGAAGTACACCAGCCCACCGGCCACGACCGGCGACGCGCTGGTCCCGGCGATGGTGCCGCTGAGGATGCCCAGCCAGAGGAAGCCGCACTCGCTCTTCCCGCAACCGTTCGCGTCGAAGGCGTACACGAAGTCGCTCGTACTGGCGTAGAGCACGCCACCGGCGAGCGCCATCGTCCCCACGATGTTGTCGAAGGGAGCCGGCCGGGAGGTGAAGCGTGGCTTGCACACCGCCGCGCCGCAACCGCCGGCGGCGAACGCGTACACGATGCCGGAGCTGCCGTCCTGGCCGCTGAAGTTGCTGGTGGCGAAGTACACCATGCCGTTACCGACGGTCGGGCCGACCTCCTGGACGATCCCGTCCACCGGTGTACTGCGCCACAGCGGCGGACACTGGCCCGTCGTCTGGGCGCAACCCGACGCCGCGAACGCGAACAGTCCGTCCTCGGACGTCACGTACACCACGCCGTTGTCGACGGCAGGCGACGCGTTCGCCGAGGTGCCGATGTTGCCGGTCCACAGTGGACGGCACTTCGGCTGGCCGCAACCCGCCTCGGCGTACGCCCGGAGCAGCCCGTCACTGGACGCGATGTACACCACGCCGTTCGCGGTCACCGGCGAGGATTCTGTGTTGGGCACATTCGGGGCCACCCACACCGGCTTGCAGGTCGGCGCACCGCAACCGCCGGCCCGGAACGCGTAGAGCTGGCCGAGGCCGTTCTCCGCGTTGCCCGACGTCGCGACGAACACCAGGCCACCGTCCACCGCCGTGGATGCGTGGACGCCGTTGCTGAGCGGCGCGGTCCACAGCGGCGCGCAGACGTCGGACCCGCAGCCGGTGGCCGGGAACGCGACGAGGTTGCCGAACGCGTCACCGAGGTAGGCCACGCCGTTGACGACGGCCGGCGACGAGTTCCGGAACGCGGCGAACTCCGGGTCCGCCGGACCGGCCGCGATGTAGTCGAGGGTGAGGTTGTTGACGGTACTCCGGTTGATCGCCTTTTCTTTGGGGTTGAAGCCGGAACGCCGCGAGTCGAACATGAACTGCGGCCAGGAGATCGCCGCTGGGACGGGGGCCGCCGCCGGGCCTGCTGGCGCGGCCGCCGCCTGGCCCGGCGCGGCCGCGACGACGGCGGTCACGATGCACAGCGCGGCCATCGGTAACGGTGCGAGATGTCGACGGGTACGGGTACGAAGTAGTCGCATGGGTTCTCCCGCAAGGTCATGAGCAGCAGTCGACGCTGCTCATTCACTACGCGTTCCATGCCGTCCCGTCGCGTTCCATGCCGTGCCTTCGGCGGGACCACGGCCGGCAATCTCCGGGCTGTCTCTGGGCTGTCTCTGGGCTATCTCTGGGCGCGAACCGCGAACATCGTGGGCGTGGGCTCGCCACCCTCGGCGAACCGGTCGGGCGCCAGCCCAGCCGCGAGAAACGCGTGCAGCAGGTCGGGCAGCGGCCAGTGCGAGGCGCCGACCTTGTCCCGGACCCCCTGGTCGGTCCACGACACCTTGGTCCAGTGGCCGTCGAGGTACCCGGGACGGATCACGATGGCGTCACGGTCGGTCCGGTCGGCGAACCCGCCGCAGAAGCACGGATGTACCCCGATGTGGACGAACACCCCGCCGGGCCGCAGGACCCGGGACACCTCGCGCAGCACCGCCGGGTAGCCGGGCATGTCGGTGTGCGCCATGAGCGCGATCACGGCGGCGAGAGCGCCGTCGCCGACCGGCAACCGCCGGGCGTCGGCGCGGACCGCGGGCAGCCGGCCGCGGGCGTACCGGAGCATGCCGGCCGAAACGTCCACGCCGACCGGCGTCCACCCCTGCTCGCGGACCTGGCCGGCGTAGATGCCCGTGCCGCAACCGATCTCCAGGCAGGTGCCGCGGCCGGTGCCCAGCAGCGTGTGGAGGGCGGCCCGGATGCCGAGCGGGTCACTGTCCGCCTGCCGGGCCAGGAAGTCGTTCTCGTACCAGTCCGCGATCTCGTCGTACGCCGCGACCTGCCCCATCGATCCTCCCCCGCCGGCCGTATCCACATTCAGGCATCCGGCGACGGTCTCGATCCATCGATTTCGCCGACCGCGCAACCGCTCAGCTCAGGTTGATCGGGGCGGCGGCGGTGAGCGGAGCCAGGCCGTACCAGGATTCGATGGTGCGCAGCAGCGAGTAGTGGTTGATCGATTCGGCGTGCACGGCCGGGGTGACGCCGGCCCCGGCGATCAGCGTGAGGATCTGGTTGCCGGACCCGCCGTCGTTCTCATCGAACGTGACGATGAGCCGGCTGTTGTGCGTGCCGGCCCAGCGCAGGTACGGGTCGAGGTGGGCCTTCGCCCAGGCGTCGCCGGTACCGACGCCGCAGTCGTGCATGTCGTCGCACAGGTTCGGTATGACGAAGGCGACGGTGGGAAGCCGGCTCAGATCGGCGGGCCAGGCGGTGTACGGCTGGTCCGCGGCGGCCGGGACGTTGTCGAAGTCGACCCACGGGTTGTGTTTCGCGGCGTACCGGCCGTGCGTGCAGCCGGTGTAGCCGGGTGACGGCAGATCCTCGGAGTACCCGGTGAAGGTGTACCCGGCGTCGATGAGCTGGCTGCCGAGGTTGGGCCTGCCGTGGAAGCGGCCCAGGCACCGGTCGTCGGTGACGCCCTGGGTGGAGCCGGAGAACAGGGCGATGTAGTTGGGCTGGCTCGGGTGGGTCTCCGCGTGCGCGTTGGTGAAGGTGGCCGCCCCGCTCACCAGCGCGTTGAGGTAGGGCGCCTGCGGGTTGTCCTTGATCTGGCGGTACGCCTTGTTCTCGAAGATCACGAGCACCACATGGTCGGGGCGGGTCGGGCTGCCGGCCACCGGTGCCGGCGCGCTCGCCGCCGTCGGACGTTGTGTGCCGGGCGCCGCGCCCGGTGACCCGACGCAGGCCGAGAGGGCGGCGAGGGTACCCAACAGGATGGCGACGGCGCGGCGCATACGTTTCCTGGATCGGGGTCAGCGGAGCGTGAGCCACGCCAGGCTGGCCAGGCCGGCGGCGAGGCAGTAGCCGGCGAACGGGGTGAGCGTACGGGTCTCGAAGTAACGGGTGAGGAACCGCACGGCCAGGTACGCGGTGACGCCGGAGGCGAGGCTCCCGGCGAGGACCTGGCCGTGGATACCGGCCCCGAGCGGGCCGAACAGGTCGGGCAGCTTCAGGACGCCCGCGGCGAGGATGACCGGGGTGGCCAGCAGGAACGAGAACCGGGCGGCGTCCTCGTGCGAGAGACCCTTGAGCAGGCCGGTGGCCATCGTGACACCGGAGCGGCTGATCCCCGGCAGGAGGGCCAGGATCTGCGCCGAGCCGATCAGAACCGCCCCGATCATGCTGCCGGCCGCGATCCGGCGGTCGGAGCTGACGTCGGCGTGCGGCGGGAGGTCGGGCGGGCGGTACAGCTCGGTGCCGGCGGTCGGACCGGTCGCCCGGCCGGGGGTCTTCCGGGCGGGGGTCTTCCGGGCGGGGGTCTTCCGGGCGGGGGTCGTCCGGGCGGGGGTCGTCCGGGCGGCTAGTGCCGGGCCCGCCACGGTCGGCCCATGGCCCGCCGCGATCGGCCCGTCGCCCGCCGCGCTGGACTGTGCCGGCTGGACTGCCGGCTGGACTGCCGGCTCGACTGCCGCCGCGCGCCGGCGCAAGCGCTCGGCGCCGAGCAGCAGTACCCCGTTGACCGTCAGGAAGACCGCCGCCGGAACCGGCCGGCCGAGGACCGTACGGAAGGTGTGTTCGAGTAGCAGGCCGGTGACGCCGACCGGGATCGTGGCCAGGATGATCATCCAGGCCAGCCGCTCGTCCGGCGTGTCGATGCGGCGGGCCCGGATCGAGGTGACGAACCCGCCGACGATGCGTACCCAGTCCCGCCAGAAGAAGATCAGCAGGGCGAGGGCGGTGGCGACGTGCAGGCCGACGATGAACGCCAGGTACGGCGACTCCGGGGTGGACACGTTGAGGTCGCGCCCCCACCGGCCGCCGATCAGCGCCGGCAGGATCACGCTGTGCCCCAGGCTGGAGACCGGGAACAGCTCGGTTATCCCCTGCAGGGCTCCGACGACGATCGCTTCGGGGTAGGTCAGGTGGTTCATCGCGACCGTCGACTTCCGGCAGCGGGTTCGACGGTGTCCGGTGCGGCCGGCGGGTCGACGCGGCGCCGCCGGGCGCGGACGACCTCGACGAGAATCGGGGTCAGGGACAGTACGACGATCAGGGCGACGACCGGCAACAGATACCTGTCAATGTTCGCGGCGCCGATGGTGTCGCGGAGCTTGCGGGCCGGCAGGTAGCCGGCGAGCACGATCGCGTCGGTCCAGAGCACGCCGCCGACGATGTTCCACACCAGGAACCGCCGGGCCGGCATGTGCAGCACACCGGCGACCGGGTTCAGGAACGTCCGCACGATCGGGACGAACCGGGCCAGCACGGTGGCCTTGGCCGGGCCGAACCGGGCGAAGTAGTACTCGGCGCGTTCCACGTACTCGGTGCGGAACAGCCGGGAGTTCGGCCGGGTGAACAGCCGCCGCCCGTACCGTGCCCCGAGCAGGTGACCCAACTGTGCACCGGCGATGGCGCAGATCGGGGCGCCGATCAGCAGCGCCGGAAGGGACAGCTTGACCCCGACGATGTCGGTCGCCACCGGCGATGCCGCCACTCCGGCGAGGAACAGCAGCGAGTCGCCGGGCAGGAAGAACCCGATCAGCAGACCGGTCTCGGCGAACATGATGGCCAGCACGCCGGCCAGCCCGAAGGTCTGGATCATGGACTTGGCGTCGAGCGGGTTGAGGGCTTGGACGGCATGCGTGGCCATGGTGTGCACGCCATCACCCTACATCATGTAGGGAATGGGCTCGCCGACCACCATCCGCGTCAGGCTCCACCGGCCGTGACCACGGCGTCGGTGAGGAAACCCAGCAGCAGTCCGGCCACCAGGCCCCAGGTGACGACCACCTTGGAGGACATCCGCCGGCCGACCGCGAGGAGCTCGATCACCACGTACAGGATCGAACCGGCCGCCAGCGCGAGAAACGCGATCGAGACGACATCGTTGGTGAACCGCTGCCCCACGAGGGTGCCGAGGAAGGTAGGCCCACCGCCGATGAGGCCGAGGAGCGCGAGATCAGCCCAGCTCGGCCGGATGCCCTCGGCGGCGAGCGGCGCCACGATGCCGAAACCCTCGGTGGCGTTGTGCAGCCCGAAGCCGATGATCAGCAGGACGGCGAGGCCGATCTCCCCGGACGCGGCGGAGTTGCCGATCGCGAGCCCCTCGGCGAAGTTGTGCAGGCCGATGCCCACCGCGATGAGCAGGGCGAGTTGACCGGCCGGGCGCTGCCACGGCCGCCGGATCGCCGCCGTCGCCTCGGGCGTGCCACCCTCATCCCCGGCGACCGGCGGCACCGCCGCGGGAGGGCCGGCCATCGCTGGTACCGCGTCCGGGGCTGACACGGACGCGGCACGTACCCGACGCCGGGCGATCCACCGGTCGAAATACACCAGGCCGAGGAGCCCGACGACGACGCCGGCGCCGAGCACCAGACCGTCCCCGACGGCGGACCCGTACTCGTGGTTGCCGAGCGCCCCGTCCACCGGCTCCCAGGCGTGCGCAAGGATGTCCCAGAGCAGGAACAGCAGGACACCGATCGCGCCGGCGTTCAACACCGCGCGGAGGGTCGGCGCCGGGTTGCGCAGCCGCCCGACCGGTAGGCCGAGGATGATGGTCAACCCGGCGATGGCACCGAGCAGGGCGATCTTGGATTCGGACACGGGCACTCCAAGGTACGACACAACGTAGGGATTAAGCTTAGGCTCTCCTAATCTTGCGGCCGAGTCAATCTGTCGCCGGGATTGGCGATACGGCGTTCCGGCACGTCCCAGCACCGCTGACGGGCCGGTAAGTTATCGATCTATTAACCTCTATCGACCAGGTTGCTATTGAATTTCGCTCTAGGCGGAATCAAGGTGGTGGGTACCGAAAGCGACCGCCAAGGGGGACGATGCCCGAACGCACCTCCATCGAGGACCGTCACCGCACCGGCGGGCGGTCCACGCAGGTCGGACATTGTGAGGGTCGCCGATGACCACCGAAACGACGCCGGAGCCGCTCGAGGGTCGGGCTGACCCGGCGGAGGTGCCCGGGCCGGTCTTCGGCACCGAGCCGCCCGTGCAGGCAGCCCCGGTCCCCCGGCGCAGTGGCGGCCTCCTCCACCACCACGACTTCCGGCTGCTGTGGCTCGGCGAAACGATCAGCAAAGGCGGTAGCGCGGTCACCACCGTCGCGCTACCCCTCGTCGCGGTCGTGACGCTGTCGGCGAGTCCGTTCGCGATCGGTCTGCTGGAAGCCGCCGCGTGGCTGCCCTGGCTGCTGCTCAGCCTGCCGGCGGGTGCCTGGGTGGACGGCTGGCCCCGGCGCCCGGTGATGCAGGCGACCAACCTGGTCTCACTCGTCCTGCTCGTCAGCGTCCCGGTGGCCGCCTGGCTCGACAGGCTCACTCTGGCGCAGTTGCTCATCGTCGCCTTCGGCGCCGGGATCGCCAAGGTGTTCTTCCGGCCGGCCTTCCAGGCCTACCTACCGAGCATCGTGGACGCCGCCGACCTGCGGGAAGGCAACGCGAAGCTGCACGGCAGCTACTCGGTGGCCGACGTGGCCGGCCCTGGCCTCGCCGGCCTGCTGGCTCAGGCGTTCGGCGCGGTGAACGCCCTCCTGGTCGACGCGGCCAGCTTCCTCGTCTCGACGCTCTGCCTGGCCCGGATCCGGGCCGCGGAGCACCTGCCCGACCAGCGGCGAAACAATCACGGCCTGTTCCGGCGGATCGCCGACGGCCTGCGGTACGTGGCCCACGAGACGCACCTGCGCGCGATCACCCTGTTCGCCGCGTCGAGCAACCTGGTCCTGGTCGCCACCCAGGTCCTCCTCATCGTCTTCCTGGTGCGGATCGTCGGGGTGCGGCCGGGCACGGTCGGTGTACTCATGGCCAGCATGGGGGTCGGCGGTGTCCTCGGTGCGCTCGCCACCAAGCGGATCAGCGAACGCCTGGGCACCGCGCGCGGTCTGCTGGTGGCCGAGATGGTGGCGGTTCCGTTCGGGCTGCTCATACCGTTGACGCGTCCCGGCGCCGGACTCGCCCTGTTCGCGGTCGGCAACCTCGTGCTGTCCGCCGGAATCGTGGCCGGCAACGTCATCGCCTCCGCGTTCCGGCAAACCTACTGTCCGAAGGACATGATGGGCCGGGTCAGCGCGGTCACCGCCTGCCTCATCTACGGTTCGATGCCGATCGGCGCGGTCATCGGCGGCAGCCTCGGCGCGAGCATCGGGATCCGGCCGGCCTTGTGGATCCTTTCCGTCGCCCTGTTCCCGCCGCTGTTGTTCCTGCTGGCTTCGCCGATCCGGCGCGAGCGCGATCTACCCGCAGCGCCGGGCTGACCATGCTGGATTTCGACCGGTACCGTGCGGAGGTCGTGGCGCAGACGAACCTGCTGGCGTCGACCATCGACGGCGCCGACCTGACGGTTGCGGTGCCCTCCTGCCCGGGGCTCGGCCCGGGCCCCGGCTACCTGACCACGCGGTACCGCAGGTGGGTGACGCCGGGCGCCTCGACGACGCGGATGGCGTCGAGTTCGATGCCGTCGGTTCCGAGGTGCTCGAACAGGCGCACGCCGCCGCCGAGCAGTACCGGTACCAAATGAATCTGGATCTCGTCGAGCAGGCCGAACCGGAGGCACTGCTGCGGAACGCTCGCGCCCATCACGCTCACGTACCTGTCGCCGGCCACCGCCTTCGCCTGCGCTATGGCGCTTTCCACGCCGTCGGTGACGAACGTGTAGCTACTTTCCCCGCGCGGTGGGTCGTCGGGCACGCGATGCGTCACCACGAACACCGGAACCCCGGGCGCCGGCCCGTTGCCGTCCCAGGCGTTCGCGATGTCGTACGTGCGCCGGCCGGTGACCGCCGCGCCACCGCTGTCGACCAGGTCTTCGAACACCTCGGCGCTGGCCCGTGAGAGCTTGAACGGCGGCACCGGCACGCCGCGCTCCGCCGCCTTCTGGTAGGCCCGGATCGGGGTGTCGCCGTCGAAGTACCAGTCGAACAGCCGCATGCCGCCGTCGCCCAGCGGCCGGTCGCCGCCGTCGTTCGGACCCGCGACGAAACCGTCGAGCGACATCGCGAGCGCCACGATCACCTTGCTCATGATTCTCTCCTCAGGTGGTGTCTTCGTTGGTGACGTCGGAGCCGCCGCCCTGGACCGGACACGTCCCTGGACGCATTCCGCCACGCGTGGCAGCGTTTGGCCCATGGCGCCCAGGCACATCGTGGTTATCGGGGCCGGCATCGTGGGAGCCGCCGTCGCGCACGCGCTCGCGGCGGCCGGTGTCGACGTGACGGTCGTCGAGGCGGCCGCGCCCGGTCAGGGAACCAGCGAGACGAGCCTGGCCTGGGTGAACTCGAATCAGAAGCCGCCCCGCAGCTACCACGATTTTTCGGTACGGGCAATGCACGCGTGGCGTCAGCTCGCCGATGAGTTCGGCCAGCCGCCGTGGTACGCGCCGGCCGGGAACCTGGCCTGGGCGTGCGACGACCGGCAGCGCGCCGACCTGGCCGCCGTCGTCGCTCGGCTGCGCGACTGGGGGTACCCGGCCGATGAGGTCGACGTCCCTTCCGTGTCCACTATGGAGCCTTCGTTATGGGTGCCGGCCGGTGCGTATGTCGTGCACTTTCCGACCGAGAGCTTCGTGTACCCGCGGGCGGCCGTCGACGCGCTGCTCGCCGGAGTCCGCGTGGTGTCGGGTCATGGCGCGGCGGTGCTGGAGTCGCGCGGGTCCCGGGTGACCGCGGTCCGGCTGGGCGACGGCGAACGTATCGTCGCCGACGCGTACGTCTGCTGTGCCGGCTGGCGTACCCCTTCTCTGCTCGAACCGCTCGGGGTACGGGTACCGCTGGTCCCCGGTGACGTCGCGGGCTCGGCGGCGCCTGGGCTGGTCGTACGGGTCGCCACCCCCAACCCGCTCCTCGGCCGGGTGGTACACGCGCCCGACCTGAGCCTGCGCCCGGACTCGCCGGTCGGGCTCCGGATGGACGCCGAGGACGTGAACGGCCAGGTACACCGGCAGACCGCGCCGGCCGACCTGGACCGGCACGCGCGGGAACTGGTCGAGCGGGCGGCCCGGGTCGTCGCCGGCCTGCCGGCCGAGCCCGCCGTCAAGGCGAGACTGTGTATCCGCCCGCTCCCGGTCGACGGCAAGCCGATCGTCGGCTGGCTGCCGGCGGTGGACAACGTCTACCTGATCGTCGGCCACAGTGGAGTGACGCTTGCCCCGCTGCTGGGGAGGCTCGCTGCCGGGGAGATCGGGTCGGGTCAGGAGGATGCGGCGCTCAACGCGTACCGGCTCGGCCGAACGTCGGCGCGTCCCTGGACGACCCGACACTGCGCGCCCTGGTCGCCGGCCTGACGACCGCCAGCGACACGTTTCGCGAACTGTGGGCACGCCACGACGTCCACCCGACCCGGGAGGAGACCAGACTCTTCAACCACCCGCTCATCGGCCGGTTCGCCATGCGGCGCCACGTGCTACAGATCGCCGGCAGCCACGGCCAAGTGATCATCGCTTACCAGCCCGAACCCGGCGACCGCGACGCGGCAGCCGCGTTGACCCGGCTCGCCGAGCTTTGAAGCTGACATCATCCGCACATGTGTTCGAGGAATTGTCGTACCCGTCGTTTAGTGTGTGGGTGTGGAGGAAGCACTGGTCGTGGCGGGTGAGGCGCTCGATGAGTGCTGGTCTCAGGCGGCCTGGGCGTTGTCGGACGGCCGGCTGGTGTCCTGTGTGGATATGGTGCACGCCCTGGCCCAGCAGGTCGCCGCGGTGCAGCTCGCGCTGGTCCGGCAGGTCGATGGGCGTGGGCTCGCGGCCGGGGCGGGGACGGGGGCGGGGGCGACGAGCACGCTGGCCTGGCTGCGCGACCGCTACCGGATCTCCGGCGGTGCGGCGTCGCGGCTGGTGAAGCTGGCCCGGGCGGTGGATGTCGATGCCGGCTCACCGGCGGCGGAGGCATTGGCGGCCGGGCAGGTGAACGTCGAGCAGGTCCAGGTGATCATCGACGCGGTCGAGAAGCTGCCGGCCGAGCATCGCCAGGCCGGGGAGGAACACCTGGTCGGCGAGGCGGCGTCGTTTGGGCCGCGCGAGTTGGGCCGGCTCGGGCAGCGGATCTTCGAGGTCGTCGCCCCGGACGAGGCCGACAAGCAGGCGCTCGCCGAGCTGGAACGGGCCGAGCGGCGGGCCTGGCACAAACGGGGACTGTGGCTGACCGACGTCCCCGGCACCTCCGACGTCCGGGTCACCGGCTGGCTCACCCAGGAAGACGCCGCCACCGTACGGGCCGCCACCGACCCGTTCTGCGCACCCCGCACCAAACACCGCCACACCAGCCGCACCGCCAGCACCGGCGGAGGTGACGCCACGCCCGACACCGGCAGCGACCCCGACCGCGACACCGCCGACCTGCGCTCACCGGGAGAGCAGCGCGCGGACGCGGTCGTCGAGGTCTGCCGGATCGCCTCGACCTGCGGCCAGCTCCCCGACAACGGCGGCGACCGACCCCAGATCATCGTCACCATCGACTACGACAGCCTCCGCCGGCAGGCCGGTGCAGGCATCTTCGACGACGGTTCGTTGCTGTCCCCGGCCGCCGCCCGGCGCATCGCCTGCGACGCCGGGATCATCCCCGCCGTGCTCGGCACCGCCAGCCAACCCCTCGACCTGGGCCGGCAAGCCCGCCTGGTCATCGGCCCCCTGCGCCGCGCGCTCGTCCTGCGGGACAAGGGCTGCGCCTTCCCGGGCTGTGACCGGCCACCACGATGGTGCGATTGCCATCATGTCCAGCATTGGAGCAACGGCGGCCCGACCAAACTGTCCAACCTGGTGCTTTTATGTAGCTACCACCACCGCCTCATCCACCACTCCGACTGGCACGTGAAGATCAACCCGAAAGACGGCCTGCCGGAGTTCATACCCCCGGCATACATAGACGCCGACCGAAGACCACGACGCAACAACTACCACCGGCGCACATGACGGACGCCGCCCCCACCACCTGAACGCAGGCTATGATCACGCCGCACGAAAGGGCGGTGCGGTAAGGCGGGTACAGCATGGCGTCGGTCGATGAGATCTCTCCGTGGGCGCCGCTGGCCAACGTCCGGTTCCGCGTTCTCTGGCTGGCCCAGTTCGTGTCCGGCGTCGGCACCTGGATGCAGACCGTCGGGGCGCAGTGGCTGCTCCTTGACGACGGCCCGACGCTGGTCGCGCTGGTACAGACCGCCGCCAGCCTGCCGGTGTTCCTGCTCGCACTGCCGGCCGGCGTCCTGGCCGACCTAACCGATCGGCGGCGGCTGCTGGGGCTGGCGCAGTACGCGATGGCCGCGGTCGCCGGTGTCCTCGCCGTGCTGGCCATCGTGTCGGATGTGCCGCCGTGGCTGCTGCTCACGCTCACCTTCCTGATCGGTTGCGGCACGTCGATCGTCGGCCCGACCTGGCAGGCGATCCAGCCGGACATCGTGCCGTCCGACCAGCTACGCCAAGCAGCCGCGCTGAGCTCGGTCAACACCAACATCGGCCGCGCGGTCGGGCCGTCGCTGGGTGGGCTCGTGGTCGCGGTGGCCGGCGCGGGCTGGGCGTTCGCGGCCAACGCGCTCTCGTTCCTGATCATCGCGTTCACGGTCAGCCGGAACGCGCCATCGTCCCGCAGGCCCAGCGAGACCGAACGCGAACACACTATCGCCGCGGTCCGCTCCGGCGGCCGGTACCTGCGCTACGCCCCCGGTGTCCGGCGGATCCTGCTGCGCGCGCTGCTTTTCGTGCCGGCCGGCTCGGTATTGTGGGCGCTCCTGCCGTCCGTCGCGCACGAACGGATGGGTCTCGGCTCGGGCGGCTACGGCCTGCTGCTGGGTCTGCTCGGCGCCGGCGCCGTGGGTGGCGCGTTCATCCTGCCGCGGCTCACCCACCGCGTCGATTCCAATGGTGTACTGGCAGCCTGCGGCGTGGTCTTCGCGGCCGCGGTCGCCGCGCTGCCGTTCTGCGTCAACGCGTGGCTCGCGGTGATCCCGCTGCTGCTCGCCGGTGCCGCCTGGATCGGCGCGCTGTCCACCCTCAACGCCGCCACCCAGTTGCGCCTGCCCGGTTGGGTACGCGCCCGCGGGCTGGCCTTCTATCTGGTGGCGTTCATGGGCGGGCAGGCGGTCGGCTCGCTCGTGTGGGGTGTCCTGGCGTCGGCCACGAGCCTGACCGTCGCCCTGGAGGTCGCGGCGGTTCTGCTGCTCGTCGGCGGGTTGAGTGTGCGGGTACTCCCCCTGCACGACGGTGCGAAATTGGACCGGTCGGTGGTGCATTTCTGGGCCGAGCCGGCGCTCATGTTCGAGCCGCAGCCGACCGACGGGCCGGTGCTGGTCACGGTCGAATACCGGGTGCCGGCCGACCGGCACGCCGCGTTCATCCAGGCGATGACGGCGGTCGAGCGTTCCCGGCGGCGCACCGGTGCCAGCCGCTGGGGCCTGTTCCAGGACACCGCGGATGCCGACCAGTTCATCGAGACGTTCGTCGTCCCGTCCTGGGCCGAGCATCTCGCGCAGCACCATTCGCGGATCACCGGCGCGGACCGCGATGTCGAGAAACGCGCGCAGGCGCTCGCGGACGGCGAGCCGGTGGTCCGGCACGCGGTCCAGCCCGAGGCCGCCTGACTCAGCGGGTACCGCCGACGAACACCAGTACCGCCGCGGCGAGCATCAAGACCGCGAGCACGACGCACCCGCCGTTGAGACCCCGGATCACGAGCGCCGTCCCGGACCGGCGCCCGACGACGGCCCGGATGACGGGACCGTCGAGGGTCGCCAGAACGTCCACCGAGCGGGCCACGATGTCGCTGTCGCGGGTCCGGCTCTCGTTCACGCGGACCAGGTCCCCGGTTCGCAGCGCGCCGGGCGGCAGGTCGCCTTCGAGGAGGTACGTCCGGCCCATACCGGTCGCCGGCTGCACCCGGAACCGCCACGCGACCGATCGCCGGCCACCCGGATCCACCACCCGCCGCACCAGCCACGCCGCGCCGACGAGCAGCGCCGGGCCGAGCACGCCGGCCGCCAGTACGCCGCCGCTGATCCGGCCGGTCAGCGTCCGGCCGGCCACCGCCGCGACGGTGACGACGGCCGAGGCGGCCAGGATGGGCAGGCCAGGAAACGACGGCGGACCCATGGTGGTCCTGGCGACCTCGCCGGCAACGACACCGACACCGGCGTCAACACCGACACCGGCGTCAACACCGACACCGGCGTCAACACCGACACCGGCGTCAACACCGACACTGCCGCCGACACCGACACCGACGCTGCCACCGACACCGACACCGGGGTCGATCGCGGCCGATGGCGGCGGCATCGGCGGTGGTCGGCGTCCGGGCGGCGGGGACACCCCGCCGGCGTGATATCCGGTTCCGGTCCGCGGAGGGTCCGGCGTCCTGTCCGGTACCCTCGGCGCCCGGTCAGGGAACAGCGGCTGGTCGGTCACTGGCCGGGCTCCAGCTTGCGGGCCGCGCACTGGTTGGCCAGCTCGTCACCGGACAGTTGCGGGAACCGGGTCGCGCACCAGTCGAGGACCGCCTGCCGGCTCGGGAAGTCGCCGATCGCGAACGTCACCCAGAGCGGCTGGCCGTTGTAGAGCTGCCGCTGGCCGTAGTCGGTGCTCTGGAGCAACACCACCGTGGCGCTGCCGTTGTCGCCGTTGCGCAGGATCAAGTGCTCGGCGAGGATGTCGGCGGCGTAGAACGTGTGGGTACCGTTGGCCGCCAGCTGGTACCGGTCGGCGATGCCGGGGTTCTTCGACGCCAGTTGGGCGACGTACTGGCCCTGGAACGACACCCGGCCCAGATCCTGGCCGCGCAGCGCGGCGAGTTGGTCGAGCGCGGCCTGTTGCGGATCGGCGGTCGGGCTCGGCGCCTGCGTCGGTGTCTCCGTTGGTGTGGGCGTCACCGCCGCCCCTGCGCCGTCACCACCGCCGGAACCCGAGGTCGCCGCCGGGCTGTACGGCTGCCGGCCAGCCTCCGGTGTGGTGGTGGCACCGTGGCTCCGGGTCGCCACGATCACGCCGCCGCCGACCAGGATCGCCGCCGCGATGACGCTGCCGAGGACGATCAGCAACCGGCGGTTGCCAGGGTCGCGCAGCCAGTCGGTCGCCAGCGCGATGGGCCCGGGTGAAGTAGTGCGCGGTGAAGCGGGCGGCGGTGCAGTAGCGCGCGGTGAAGCGGGCGGCGGTGCAGTAGCGCGCGGTGAAGCGGGCGGTGAAGCGGGCTGTGGCTCCCCTACCGGCGTCGGGCTGGCCTCGGGAAACAGCGTGGGCTCCGCCGGCGCCCCGAGCGTCCACGGCGGCGCCTCGTCAGCCAACGGGGCCGGCCCGAAAAGCGACGGCACAGGTTCAGCCACGGGAGCCGGTACCTCAGCCGGTACCTCAGCCGGTACCTCAGCCGGGTCCGCGGAGACGAGGGACCGCAGGTCCCAGATGCCGGTTGCCGGCTCGCGGTCGGTCATGCTGCGCCTCAATCCCCGAAGACGACGACGCGCCGTCCGTGGCTCGGGCCGGAACCGGTCGCCACCGCGCCGAACGGGCGCCCGGCCGGCACCGCCCGGTCGCGTCCCCAGCCGCGGATCTCCTCGATCTGCTCCGGGTTGGTACGGCTGAGCGGGAACGTGTTCGCGAACGTGTCGATCACGAAGTCCGGCCGCAGGTTCCCGGTGCCGCCGGACAGGTACACCTCTTCGCCGACCTCGTGCAGCGCGGACTCGATGTCCGAGCCGGCGAAGCCCTCGGACAGCCCGACCAGCTTGTCGACCAGCTCGGTGGCAGGTTCCTGGCCCACGTACCGGCGGTAGTACATGGTGATGATCTCCTGGCGGTCATCGGAGTCCGGCAGGTCGACGAAGAACAGTTCGTCGAAGCGGCCCTTGCGCAGCAGTTCCGGCGGCAGCGACCGGACGTCGTTCGAGGTGGCCACGACGAACACCCGATGCCGGGATTCCTGTAGCCAGAACAGGAACTGCCCGACCAGCCGCCGGCCGACGCCGGTGCTGTCGTTCTGCCCGGCGAGCCCCTTCTCGATCTCGTCGATCCACAGTACGCACGGCGCCACCCGGTCGGCGGTGTCCAACGCCTCCCGAAGCCGCCCCTCGGACTGCCCGACGTACTGGCCGAGAATCGCGGCCAGGTCGAGCCGGTACAGCGGGAGCCGCCACTCCGCCGAGATCGCCTTGGCCGACAGCGACTTCCCGCACCCGGGTACCCCGACGAGCAGAACGCCCCGGGGTGGGCGCAGCTCGGTACCCCGTAGGTCGGAAACCATGATCTTCTGCTTGCGCCGCAACCAGCTCCGCAGGCTGGTCAGCCCGCCCACGTGCTGGTCGGATTCCTTGAGCCGGACCCGCTCCAGCCCGGCCAGCGCGCCGAAGTGCTTGTCCTTGAACTCGGCGAGGTGCTCGACGTCGTCGCGTTCCACGGATCCCTTGGCCACCATCGTGGCCATCACGTTGATCGCGGTGCCTTCCGGTACGCCGACGAGGAACTCCGCGGCGCGGCGGGCGTCGTTCTCGGTCCACGCGATCGGAACGATGCCGTGGTGATCGCGCAGGAACTCGACGATCACGTCGTACATCTCGCCCGCGTCCGGCAGGTCCAGCGAAACGCTCATGCCGAGCCGTTCCAGGCCGCTCCACAGTGGAGTGTCGGTGACGATGATGACGCTTCCCGAGTTGGCGTCGGCGAGCCGGGCCAGCTCGGCCACGTGCCGGCTGGCGGTGTTGTCGTCGCTGAGGTTCTCCGGGTCGACGAACACGACGGTGGCCTGCGCCCGGCTGGTGAACTGCTGGGCCGCGAAGTCCATCGCGCCGGTCAGCGACCGGTCCTCCTGGGCCGGCGCGTTGTTGCGCAGGTCGCGCAGACCGGTGGCCCGGGTGTACACCCAGAACGGCAGGCTGGCCCGCTTCGGGCTGGCCGCGACCTGCTTGACCAGCCGGAGGGCGCGAACCTGTTCGATGCTGCGCACGCCGATGACCGGTACCCGGGCGGAGATGTAGCTGTCGAGGTCCTTGAGCGACTCGGCGTAGTTCGACATGGGCTTCCTTCACGGTCGGTCGAGGATCACGCGGCGGCGAGGGGTGGCTGTCGGGTCGGCGTCCCAGCCGCCACCCGCGACGACCGCACCGGCACCCCCGCCGGTCACCGCCGTCAGCGGGTTGTCGCGGATCGTGCGCAGCCGCGCTTCCACGGCGGCCTGGGGCGTGCCGGCGCCGCGCAGGCGTTGTACCTGGTCGTCGAGTTGCCGCTGGGTCGAGCGGATCTGCGTGTCGACCAGGTCGACCAGCCGTTCTCTCAGCTCGTCCGGCAACGCCTGGGCGGCGGCGAACGCCCGGATCGGGGCGAGCGACCAGCGGGCGTGGCCCAGTGCCCGGGCGGCGGCGAACTCGTCGGTCGCCCCGGACAGCTCCCGCCCGAGCGTGTCCGACCAGGAAGTCAGGCGTTTCGACAGCGCCGCGGTGATCCGGTCGACCAGCCGCTGCCACGTGTCGCCGGTGAGATCCTCCGGCGCGAGCTTCGGCAGTGTCGCGGGATCGAGCTGTTCGCCACCGCCCCACCGGTCGAGGTACTCCGCCCAGGCCTCGTATTGTCCACCTTGGACCCACATCGGGTCAGTCCCGCCGATGCCGGTGCACCAGAAGCTCGCCCGGCGGCAGCGGCTCCCACCCGGGCAGCCCGTGCACCATGTGCCGGGTCCGGCTGGTCGCCCGCGGCTGGGGCGTCGCGGCCTGCCGCGCCCACGGTACGGATGCCTCCTGCGCCACCGGTGTGGCGCTGGAAGCCGGGTTGGGGTCGTCCATCTTCAACCTCTTTCAACCTCCCAGCACTGTGGCGCGGCCGGCGACGCGCCGCTCGTACGGTGCGGCCGCGTTGCCCGCCGTGGCGAGGTCCGCGATGAGCGTGCGTACCGCGGGTTCCATGCCGTCGGCGGTGCGGAAGGCGCCGGACCAGTCGGTCAGCTCGGCACCGGCGGCGCGAAGCTGCGTGATCGAATCGTGCTTGCCCTGGGCGACCAGCTCCCGCGCGGCCTGCTGGCGCTTGGCCGCGGCCTGCGACCGGGTGTACAGGACGAGGAACCAGATACCGCCGCCGAAGAGGGCGAGGAGGGCACCGATCGGGCCGGCGCACGCGATGAGGACGACGAGCGCGATGGCCGTCGCGACCGCGGGTGCGATCGACTGTTTGCGCCAGTCGAACGCGAAGCTGTCGAGGAACGGTTTGGTGGTGCGGTCCCAGTGCTCGGCGAGCGACCGTTCGAGCTGGTCGATGGGGGTGGTGAAGGAGCCCACCCAGCGCGGCAGGTTGAAGGCGATGCCGGCCTTGTTGTGGCTGGTCTCGAAGACCGCCTGGACGTCGGCGGGCAGGCCGACCCGGTAGTCCCGGCTGAACGTCGCGTGCGCCCGGCCGAACCATTCGTGGCACGCGGACACCGCGATCCGCTGGGTCGACCGGGACACCCCGATCTTGGCCGGGTTGAGCGCCGACTCGGTCTGGATGGTCAGGTAGTCGAGCGTGGTCTCCAGCGCGGCGAGATCGGTGGCCAGATCGCGGTTGGACGCGGCCAGATCGCCGCCGTTACGGATGATCGCCTGGTTCAGCGCGTGCTCGCGGCGCAGCGGCAGCTCCTCGTTGTCGTACTCGCGGACGAGGCGGTCCAAGATGTCGTCCACGGCGTCCTCGAGCCGGTCCTCGACGGTGCGCTCCTCGGCGACGAGGGCCTGGTACCTGGTGATCAGCGAACCGTGTGCCTGCGCGCAGGACAGCGCGCGGTCCATCTGCGGCCACTGCGGGGAGACGTTGGCCAGGCGCGGGTACCGGTGCGTCGACGACGGGCCGGCGTGGCTGTCCACCTCGGCGCGCCACCGGTTCACCTGGGCCTGCTGCTTCCCCTCGTCGCCCAGTAGCTGCTCGCGCCAGGCCTCCAGCCGCTCCTGCACCAGTTCGAGACCGGCCGGGCCGAAGGCGCCCTGGGCGATGCACTCCAGGATCACCGCGAAGTCGCGGCCGAGTGCGTTCGGGTCCTGCACGATGAGGTACTGCCGGAGCCAGCGCACCGACGCCTCGCGCCGGCCCTGGCGGCGCAGGACCAGCGCCATGAACAGCGAGGTGCGCCCCGGCGAGCGCCGGAACCCTTCCTGTACCGCGCGTTCGCACAGCTCCGGGTCGTCGGCCGCCCAGGCGCCGAGCGCGACGAGTACCGGCGCGAGCCAGTACCGCGGGTTCTGGACCATGAGCTGCTCGCTGACCGAGCGGACCGTCTCCTCGGAGACCAGCCCGACGTCGAAGCCCTGCAGCACACCGGTGGCGAACCGCCGCACCACGTTGTGGTGGCCGAACTGGTGCTCCAGCTGCGCCTCGACGACGCCGATCCGGGTCTCGGCCCGCTGGACATAGGCAAGGCGTTCGTGGCGCTGCACGAAGTCCTCGAACTTACCGACCAGGTCCTGCAACCGGTCGTCCGTCTCGGCGGCCCGCTGCTCGACCTGCGCGACCTGGCCGCTGACCTGGATCACGCCCTGGTTGAGCTGCACCACCATGTTCTGCACGTTGTTGAGCTGCCGGAGTATCTGTGCTTCGCCGGTCACGGCACTCCTATCGGTCAGGCGACAACGGATCCGTCTTTGAGGACGGGCTTGAGGTCGCCGCTGGCGTAGACCTCGATGAAGTCGTAGGCGCTGGTCCGCGCGAGCATCCGGGCCCGGGCGTACGGTTCCGGAACGGTGTCGGCCGGCGCGTAGTGCTCCAGGATGGACTGCCAGAGATCGAGACGGTGGTCGATGTACGGCGGCCCGAGGTGGCACCGGGCGAAGAACCCGAGCGGCACGTCGCCGAACTCCCGCTCGTACTCGTCGCGGATCCACTTGGCCAGCTCGGCCCGGGCGGCGGCGTCGAGGCCGGCGTCGATCCGGTGCACCGCCTCGAAAATCCCGGCATGCCGGGGCGCCCGCGCGGCGCGGTGCGCCGGTCGAAACAATTGCTGGTCGTTTCTCTGCTGGTCGTTTCTCTGCTGGTCGTTTGTCGATGCCCCGAGCCCCGAATTAGGGCGTGATTCGATGCGTCGACGTTGCGAGAATTCCATGATTCCCCCGGTGATTCCCCAGCCAACCCAGAACTGCGGCGAGCGTAACAGCGAAATCACGACGCGCCAGCTCCAATTTCCTACCCATTTATCAACACCTTTTCGGCGGCGCGCCGACCACGGACATCAGCCCGCGACGACAGTTCGCCGATCGGTCGCCGATGATCGACGGATGGCGCCGACCGAACGGCCCATCAGGCGGGTACCCCTGGGACCAGCTCGCCTATGCGAACGTCGTACCTCGTTCGGCAGATCTCCACGCAACCGCGGAATGGCTTTCCACAGTGGAAGTGGGGGTAGGCCAAATGGCCCCTGGAAATCGGTAGATCAGGTTGCCGGTTCGTCATTTACGGCGGACCACTGTCGTTTTTCGTCACGTTGTTGGCGGGCCGAACTTCGCCGTGCCAGACTGCCTGCGCGTTACATCTGCGGGTTACATTGCAGTGGAGGAAAGAATGGCGGCAGACGGCACATCCGACAGCGAAGAATTGTTGCACGCGGATGACGTCATGGCGCTCGCCGAACTGGTCGCGCCGGCCGCGCGCGGGGCCCCGGACGTGCGCCTCGGCGTCCGGTGCGGCCGGCCCGTCCTGTACCCGGTGGCCGTGGCCGAACTGCCGCCGTACCTGCGCCGGCGGGCGGCGGCAGGCCGCCAGCACAGCAACCGGTACGTCGGCGCGCTGTTCGCGTTCGATCTCGACGCCGCGCCCGGCGGGTACCGGTACGCCATGGCGCGCTTCGGCGTGGACCTCACCGACGAGCGGGCGATGGCGGTGCAGGTGCACGGCGACGGCGCCCAGCTCGGGATCCAGTGCGGCGACGGCGCGATAGAGGTGGCTTCCGCCGCCGCCTACCGGGCGCGGGAGGCGCTGGCCGACCGGCCGGGACTGCTGCACCGCCTGGGCATCCGGTCCGACCGGCCCAGCGCGTGGACCAGCGGCCAGCAGAGCAACCGGTTCGGATGGTCCTACGTGGACCGCCGGACCAGGCCGATCCTGCCCCGCACGTACGCGATGCACGCGTTGATCGAGGTGCCGGCGGAGCTGGGCGAGCTGCGCGGCACCCTGGCCGCCGAGGTCGACCTCGCCGCCGGTGTCCGCCGCCGGGCCACCATGCGGGAACGGGTGCCCTTCGCGGTGCCGCTTCCGCCGGTGCCCGCGGGCCGCGCTCCCGCGGCGGTCCGGCTGTGCATGGCGGCCGACGTGGCCGGCTACAGCGGTCGCGACAACGCCACGGCCGAGCGCCTCCAGCACGACCTCGTCAGCGTACTGGCGAAGGCGCGCCACGCCGCCGGCATCGCCGAGTCGGACGTCGCTCCACAGCCGCAGGGCGACGGCCAGTTCACGGTCCTGCCGGTGGGCATCGACGAGTCGGTGGTCATCCCGCGACTCGTGCGCGGGCTTGCCGCCGAACTCGCCGCAGTGAACTCCGCAGTGAACTCGGCAGTGAACTCGGCCGCGAACGCGACGGCCGCCCGGGACGAACGGATGCGGCTACGCGTGGCGTTGCACCGGGGCCTGGTCAAGGAAGCGGACAACGGCTGGGTGGGCCAGGCGGCGATCGCGGTGCACCGCATCCTCGACGCGCCACCGCTGCGCGCGGCGCTGACCGAGCACCCCGGCGCCGACTTCGCGCTGGGCGTACCCGATGTGTTGTTCCTGGACGTCATCGCGCACGCGACCGAGCCGCCGCCGCCGGCCGCGTTCGGCCGGGTCACGGTCGACCTGCCGGCGAAGAACTTCCGTGAGCCGGCCTGGGTCTATGTCCCGGACTCCGGGGCGACGCCGTGAACTCGCTGTACGCCCTGGTGGTCGGCATCGACACCTACCGCAACGCGAGCCCGTTGCGGGGTTGCCGCAACGACGCCAGCGAGGCGCTGGCGTTCCTGCGCACCCGGACCGCGGGTGCCAGCCGGCTGTCGGCGCTGGAACTCTACGACGACAAGGCGACCCGGGACGCGGTGATCGACGGGCTCCGCCGGCACCTGGGTCAGGCCGGCCCGGGCGACACGGCGCTGTTCTGGTTCGCCGGCCACGGTTCGCAGGCACCCGTACCCGACGAGCTGTGGCACCTGGAACCCGGCGGCATGGTGCAGACGCTGGTCTGCGCGGACAGCCGGCACGCCGGGTGCCCCGACCTCCTGGACAAGGAACTGTCGGTGCTGCTGGACCAGGTCGCCGACGGCGGCTGCCACGTCGTGGTCGTACTCGACAGCTGCCATTCGGCCGGCGCGACCCGTGACGCCGACCCGGTACCCGGGGCTCTGGTCCGCACCGTCCCGGCGGCGACCGAGGCGCCCCGGCTGGAGACCCTGCTGCCGGAGCTGAGGACCGGCTGGCAGGCGCTGCCGGCCCGGCCCCGGCACGTGCTGCTGGCCGCCTGCCGGTCCTCCCAGCTGGCCCACGAGCTGCCCGCCGACACCGGCGCTCGGCCCGGTAACCAGCGTGGCGTGTTCAGCTGGGCGCTGCTGCGCGCGCTGGCCCGGTTGGGCCCGTCCGCGACGTACCGCGAACTGTTGGCGGCGGCCCGGTGCGCCGTCGAGGACCGGGTCGCCCACCAGGTTCCCCAGCTTTCCCCTGTCACGCTGGGTACCGGGCCGAGCGCCGTCGACCAGCCGTTCCTGGGCGGCGAGATCAAGCCACCGAGCGCCGGCATGGTGATGCGGCACGTCAACGGCGCCTGGGAGATCGACGCCGGCACCTGCCACGGCCTGCCCGCACCGCCGGACGGCACGGCAGGCATGGCGGACATAGCAGGCACGGCGGGCACGGCCGGCAGGGCAGGCACGGCAGGCACGGCAGGCACAGCAGGCACGGCAGGCACGGCAGGCACGGCGACGGGCGGAGCGCTGACCGTCGCCGTCGCGGGTGTCCGGCCGGTCCGGCCGGCCCGGGTGTCCACCGTGCTCACCGAGCGCAGCGTGGTCGAACCGGTCGGCTGGGCGCCGGATCCGCAGCGGCAGTACCCGGTCGTGCTGACCGGTGTACCGCAGCCGCGGACCACCGTCCTGGTCGGGCAGCCCGGCGACGACCGGGCCACGGTCGACCTGGTGGCGGCCGCGCTGGCGAGCAGCGGTCCGGAGGGTGGGCCGGCGCTGTTCGTCCGGCGGGTCGACCCGGGCGACCGCGAGGTGCCGGACCTGGTCGTCCGGGCACCGGCACCCGGACATGTCCGGATCCTCGACGTCACAGGCACACCGCTGACGGCAGACATCACCGCCGGCAGCTCAACCGCCGGCAGCACAGCGGGCGACACCACAGCGGGCGGCAGCACAGCGGGCGGCAGCACCGTCCGGTGCGCCGAGCGGGCGGCGACGGCGCTGGCGCACATCGCCCGGTGGCGGCTGGTCAAGGCGCTGGCCAACCCGCTGTCCGGGCTCGCCGGGGCGGTCCGGGTGGAGATCGTCGAGGCCCGCCGCGGCGAACGCACCGCGCCGCTGGACCGTCCCGGGCTGGAGGCCGGCGCGGACGGGCTGATCCGGCTGCGCTACCGGCCGTCGGACCACGGCTGGACTCCCCCGACCGTGTTCGTCCGGCTGCACAATCGCGGCGACCGTCCACTGTACTGTGTGCTGCTCGACCTGACCGACCAGTACCGGATCCACGCCGGGCTGTTTCCCGGCGGGTACATCGGGGCCGGCCGCCGGGGCGCCGCGCTGGACGGTCGCCCGGTCCAGCTCAGCCTGCCGGCCGGGACCGTCCCGGCGCCGGGCCGGTCGGTCCGCGACTGGTTGCACCTGATCGTGGCCGAGGAGGAGTTCAGCGCCCGGCCGTTCGAGCTGGGCAGCCTGTGGTCACAACCGCCGGTACTGGCGCGCGGGCCGGTGGGGCTGGGCGGCATCCTGGACCGGCTCGGGCGGATCGCGGTCCACCGGGACGCCGGCGCGGCCGGGGCGGCCGATCCGGACGGCGTCTACGACTGGGCCACGGCAACGGTTCCGGTGCTCACCGAGGTGTCCGAGGAGCGGCGCGGGGTCGGGCGATGACCGTCGAGGTGGACACCGACGAGGCCGACGCCTGCCTGGAGCGCTATGGCCGTGACGGCGACCTCGACCTGTTGACGCAGGCCGTGACCGGGTTCGAGGCCGCGCTGGGAGCGGCACCCGACCACGACGACGCGCTGTGGTGGCGCCACCGGCTCGGTCTGTCGTACGCGGAGCGCGCGGACCGGACCGGCTCGATGGCCGACGCGGTCGCCGACTACGACCGGGCGATCGGGTACCTGGAGACGGTCGTCTCCGCGCTGCCGCCCGGGCACCCCGACCGGGATCTCGACCTGGTCCTGCTCGTCGACGCGTACTGGGACCGGTACCGGCGGGTCCGGTACGCCTGGCCGTGCCCGCCCGACGTCGCCCTCGCCGAGGTGGACCGCTGTGTCGCGGCCCTCGACACGCTGGTACCCGACGTGTCCGACCCCGAGGCGGCGGCGTACGCGCGGGTGGTCCACGGGCAGGGCCTGCTCGCCCGGTACGACGAGACCGGCGACCGGCCTCACCTCGACGCGGGTATCGGCGTGCTCGCGGCGGCGCTCGACGGGGTCGGCCCGGAGGCGCCCCGGTACGTGCACGCCAGCGCCGACCTGTGCGACGCGTACCGCAGGCGCGCCTACCTGGACGAGGATCTGGCCGCGCTGTCGTCGGCGGTGGACGCCGGCCAGCGGGGGGTGGACACCGCCGACCCGACCGATCCCACCCTGCCGCTCCTGCTCGACTTCCTGGCGCAGGCCTACCAGGACCGGTGGGACATGCAGGACCGGTGGGACATCGAGGCGGACCCAGGCGACCTGGACAGCGCGATCGAATGCCTGGAGCGTGCCGCGGCGCTGGACCACGACGCATGGTACGACCTGGCGAGGGCTCACCACGCCCGGTGGAAGGTGTCCCGCACGCCGGGCAGCCTGGAGCGGGCCACCGACTGTCTCGACCGGATACTCGCCACCGACCCGCCGTCCGGCGACGAGCTGCTGTTCGTGCACAACGAGCGGCTGGCCGTGACCCGGTCCCGGCTGGAGTACGAGTCCGAATGCGCCCCGAGCGCGGCGCCGCCGAGCGCGCCGCTGATGCGCCGGCACGTCGCCGAGGCGCGGGACGCGTGGGAGCGAACGGCGGCGGATTGTTCTCCCGACCTCCGCGCGATGCTCGCGACCATGCTCGCGCTGGGCGAGATCTTCGGTGCGGCCGACGACCCGGATTCGATCGACATCGAGCGGGTCTCCGACCTGGTGGCGATCGGCCACACGGTACGGGACGGTCCGCCCGAATGGCCGGCGGTCCTGGCCGGCGCGGACGCCCTCGTCGAGTACGCTCTCGCCGCGCGGCACGGCGGGCACCGCGACGGCGGTCTCCGGTCGCTGATCAGCGGGATCAACGACCCCGGTACCGACACGGGTCTTCGCGGCATGCTCTGGCAGCTCATGCCGATGGTGCTGATGGGGCGCGCGGTCCGCAGCGGCGACCGCCGGACGTTCCGCGCGGCGGTGGATCAGCTTCGCGCCGCGGGTGCGGACGATCCGGACGCCGGTCTGATGGGCGAGGTCCTCGCCCTGCTGGAACGCGGGCAGCGCGGCGACTTCACCGTGGCCGTCGAGGTGCGCCGGCTGGCCGCGCGGCTGCGGGCCGATCCCCCGTCCCTGGCCGTGCAGCAGAGTGCCCTGCCGCTGCTGTCCATGATGGAGAGTGCGCTGGGCGGCCTGGACGGGCGGCCGTGGGAGGTGGACCGGACGCCTCTGGTTCCCGGGTCGGGCCTCGGCGCGGTCTGGGCCGTCGCTGGGGCCCTGTTCGCCGTCGTCGGCCCGCTGTCGGCCGCGGCCACCCGCCACGACGTGCCGGCGTTGCGCGAGTGCGCCGCCCGCGTCGCGGAGATCGCCGCCCTCGCGCCGGACGACCACGTCATCGGTGTGATTGTCGCGGGTCTCGGTGGAATGGCGGAGTTGGAGGTCGCCCGCAACGATCGCCGCGACCGGGCGGCGGCGCGCCGGGCGGCGGCCTGGTGGGCCGAAGCTGCCGTCCACGCCGGCGGTCCGGACCATCCACTGTGGTCACGGATCGCGCTCAGCCACGGCGAGGCACTCCGCCTCACGGGCGACTCCGCCGGCGACTCCGCTGGCGACTCCGCTGGTGACCCGAACGGCTCCGCCGCCCGCCGCCTCGGCCTGTCGGCGCTGCGCGGGTTCGGCTGGCAGGTGCTGCTCCAGTCCGGTACCGACGACGCGACCGTCGCGGCCGCCGACGCCGCCTCGGCCGCGCTGACGGTGGCCGCCTGGTGCCGGGCGGACGGCGCCGACGACGACCTGGTCGCCGCGCTCGACGCCGGCCGCGGTCTCGTCCTGTACGCGGCGACGACCTCCCGTACCGTCGCCGACCAGTTGACCGACGCGGGCCGTCCCGATCTCGCGGGGCAGTGGCAGGATTCGGCCGGCTTCGGCCGGGACGCGCTGACCGGCGGGCTGCTCGGCATGCTCGCCACCGGCTCCGAGGTGCCCGACGACCTGCGCATGCGGGTGCTGCGCGCGCTGGGCGCGGACGATCCGGTGCACGGCGGCACGTTCACGCCGGTACGCCCGGCGGAGATCCGGACCGCCCTCGGGGCGCTGGGTGCGGACGCGCTCGTGTACCTCGTGCCGGCGACAGCCGAGCAGTCCGGCGCAGCCGTGGTGGTCGCGACGTCGGGAGGCATCGACACGGTCGTCCTGCCGGACCTCATGGTCGGCCCGCACACGGTGGTCGGCCGGCACGCCGCCAGCTCGTCCCGCGACGCCGGCCCAGCAGTGGACGAGACGGTATCTGGCGCTCCGACGCTCGACGACGTCTGCCGTTGGGCCTGGTCGGCCGCCGTCGGCGAGGTGCTGCGGTACACCGAACGCTGGGCCCTGGATCGACCGGTACGCCTGGTGCTCGTCCCGATGGGGTTGCTCGCGACCGTGCCGTGGCATGCGGCGTACCGCCAGGACGCGCACGGCCGGCACTACGCGATCGAACGGGCGGTGTTCTCGTACACGGTCTCGGCGCGCACCCTGTGCACCACGGCGCGGCTGCCGGTACGCGGGATCCGTTCGGCCCTGGTGGTGGGTGACCCGAACGGTGACCTGCCGTTCGCGGGGCTGGAGGCGGAGGCGATCAGCCGCGCGTTCTACCCTGACGGGGTCTATCTGGGCCGCCCCACCCCCGATCAGGTGCTCGACTGGATCGCCGCCGCCGCGCCCGGGCCGTCGCTGCTCCACCTGGCCTGCCACGGCCGGGTCGATCCGGCGAAACCGGCGGACGCGCATCTGGTCCTGGCCGGCGGTACCCTCAGCGCCCGGCGGCTGCTCGACGCGTCCCGGGTCGCGGAGCTGGTCATCGAGCGGGTCTTCCTCGCCGCCTGTACGACCGGGGTGACGGGAACCGACCACGACGAGGCGTTCAGCCTGTCCACGGCGTTCCTCGCGGCGGGGGCGCGGACCGTGTTCGGATCGCTGTGGTCGGTGCCCGACACCGAGACGTCGCTGCTGATGTTCCTCGTCCACCATTTCCTGAGCCTGGAGTCGTGCGCACCCGTGGATGCCCTGCACCGGGCCCAGCTCTGGATGCTGGATCCCGACCGGCAGCCACCGGCCGGCATGCCGCCGGAGCTCGCGTCGTACTGCCGTGGCGGGCGCGCCGCCGAACCGATGTCCTGGGCCGCCTTCACGCACCAGGGCCGCTAGACGTTACCGGCCCTGGTGGGTGAAGCCGGCCCAGGCGGCCACGTCGTCGGCGTCCAGGGCGGGGACGCGGGCGGCGAGTCCGGGTGGCATCGTCGACGGTACGGTCCGGTCCGGGTCGAGCACCCAGCGCTGCGCCTGGTTGAGCGCCTCGGCCGGGGGCAGCTTCTCCTCGCGCAGGTAGTGATGCGCCATGAACATCAGTAGCGAGGTCGCACCACTCGGCACCGGCCACAGCGACCCGAACACGGTCCGTGCCCCCGCCGCGAGGAACGCCGTGGACAGGCTGAACGCCTCGTCGTAGGCGCCGCTGGGCACGTTGGTGGTACAAGCGGCCAGCGCCACCAGCCCGATCGCGCCGGTCCGGCGGGTTTCCAGGATGTCCCGGGCGGACAGCCGCTCCCCCGACGCGAGCACCAGATACGAGCCGTCGATCCCCTCGCGTACCGCGCCGTGGCAGGCGAGGTGCAGCAGTGACCGCGACCCGTCGGTACGCCGCAACCAGTCCCGCACGGCCGCCGCGGTCGCCGGGGCCGGGTCACCGGCGTCGCCGAGCAGCTCCGCGGCCGGATAGAACGCCGAACGTACCGCCAGCGCCTCGCTCCGCGCGTCCGGTAGGTCCCGGGTGGGATCGCCGACGACGAGTCCACCGTCGTCCACGGCGACGTCGGGGCGCCGGGCGTTCTGGCAGAGCAGGCGGGCGGACGGCGCGTACGAGAAGATCGCGTGCTGGAGCCCCCGGTCGCCGCGCCCGTCCCGGGCGGCGTGCCAGGGCACCGACGCGAGACTCCCCATCGGGACGAGGATCAGCCGCGGCGGGCGGTCCAGCCGCCACCGGCGCAGCTCGGCCAGCAGCGGGCCGACTGCCGCGGTCCACGCCCAGGAGCACAGCCGGTCCAGCGTGTCACGCCACCGCTGATCGTCGGCGTCGGAACCGTCGCAACCATCCACCTCGCCGGCATCGCGCGCGGCGAGCAGCCTGACGTGCTGGTCAACCGTGCCGGCGGCGGAGGTGAGCAGCGGAAGCGGCAGATGGTACGGCCGGTCGCCGGGCGGCACGAGGACCGCCCCGCCCAGACCCTCGTCGTCACCGGGCACCAGGTAGACAAGGGCATCGGCGTCCAGTATGGACAGTGCGTGCCGGATCTCGTCGAGGTCCGGCGGGTCCAGCACATCGGGTACCGACGCCGCGGAGACGGGCTCGCCGGTGAGCGCCGTCAGCACCTCCTGGCGCAGGTCGGCGTCTTCCGCGTCGCGTTCCCACCCGGCCAGCAGGTCGTCGCGGCCCACCCCGCGCAGCCGGGTCGGGATGTCCATCGAGACGGTCGCCGCGTACAGCATGAGGCACCGGCCGGAATCGAGCGCCGCCACCGCGCCCGCGTGGTCGCCGTCGGCGACGCACCAGCGCGCCACCTGGACGGCGTCGTCGACGGCGTGCCGGGCGGCCGCGGCGGCGTCGGCCGTTCCCGCCTGGAGGAGCACGCTCCACGCGTGCCCCCGCAGCGCCTTCAGCCCCCAGTCCCGCCCCTCGGCCCGCCGCCCGGCCAGCCGGTACGCGAAGCCGAGCGCCATCGCGGTCGTCGCCCAGAGCGGGTGGCCAGGGTGCGCCGCCGCCTGGCGGGCGGCCTCCAGCCGGCGCACCGCCTCGTCCAGGGCCGGCCGGCCACCGCCGAGTTGGTACCGCGCGCACAGCATCCGGCCGAGCGTGCCGAGCAGCATGGCGCGGTGTGGGTAGTCCGCCGGCGCGACCTCGACGGCCTGCCGGAGGAGGCCGACGCCGCGGGCGAGTGCGGCGGCGTCCTGCTTCTCGATGGCCGGCGCCAGAACCGCGACCGCCGACAGGTACAGCCGGAACGCGCGCTCACCGGCCGACAGGCCCGGCTCCCGCGCGGTGCCGGTCGGCTGACCGTCGAAGATCCCTTTCGCGCCGCCGACCAGGTTGCGCATCGCCGCCGTGGCCGGGTCGTCCGGCGGCAGCGCGTCGACGACCTCGGTCATCTTCAGCAATGCCTCGGCCGTCCTGCCCATGTCGCCGTGCTGGGACGCCGCCATGCCGTCCGACGCCGCGATCATCGCCTCGGTCATCAGGCGCTGGCGCGGATCCAGGTCGCCGCGTTCCAGCATGGCCCGGGCGTACCCGGCCGCCGCCTGCGCGTCGGCGTAGTTGCCGTCCTGGCCCCGCTTGACCGCGAGCGCCATGCGCATGGTCGGCAGCAGCCGGCCGTACTGGCTGTCGGCCGGGACGACGCCTTTCACCTCGTCGCCTTCCACCTCGTCGAGGCGGCGTAGTGCGGCGGCTCGGTCGTACCCCGGGTCGTCGATCAGCGCCGCGGCGCAGTCCACCAGGGCGTGCAGGACGTCGACGGTGTTCGGGACGGCCGGATCGTCGCCCGCGTCGTCGATCGTCGCGCGGACCGCGGCGAGGTCGACCTCGTGGCCGAGCAGCGCCGCCTGGAGCTGCCGCAGGACGAGCGAACGGGCGACCATGTCGCGGTGCGGATTGTCGAGCCGGCAGGCCGCGAAATCGGCGAGCGCGCTGGCGAGGGTCGCCGGGTCGTGGTCGCGCTCGTACCGCACGCCGAGCGCGTACGCGCGGGTCAGCACGTGCGCCTCGGTCGGCCGGAGGTCCGGTCGCGACAGTTCGGCGATCGCGAAATCGACATCCGCGACCGACGCGTTCGCGAGCAGCGGGATCGCCGCGACCGGATCCGAAAGGAACATGGGCACTGACGCTAGTTCGCCCGCCCCGATGCGGTGTATCGACGGTCGGCGCGGTGTTTCACGCGGTCCGGTACGGTATTTCAGGCGGTCCGGTTCGGTATTTCGGGCGGTCCGGTTGGTGTATCGGACGATCCGCCGGACGCCACCGCCGGAAGGACGCTATGGGCGGCTGAAGGATCAGACCTCGCCGACCGATGCCTCGCCGGATGCGACAGCGCGCAGCCCGTCGAGGTCGTTCACGGTGATCTGCCGGTACCCGTTGTTGATCAGGCCGGCGTTGCGCAGCGCCCGGAGCGCCTTCTGCACGGTGACGTCGGCGGTGCCGATCATCGTGGCAAGCTCGGACTGGCTGAGCTCCACCAGAATGGACAGCCCGTTCTCGGTCGGCTCGCCACAGGCGTCGGCCATGTCGACCAGCTCGCGGGCCAGCCGGACCACCGCCGAGTACGCGGCGAACTCGGCGCGGCGCTGGTTGGACCATTGCAGCCGCTGACCCACCATCGCCGTCACCTGAAGCGCCACATCCGGACGGCGGCGCAGAAACGCTTCGAACACCGCCCGGTCGATCCGGCTGGAAATGACCAACCCGCAGGTGGTCACGGTCGCCGTCCGGGGCTGCCCGCTGACCGCGCCGAACTCGCCCAGCACGTTTCCGGGCATCCGGATCGCGAGCAGTGTCTCGCGCCCGTCGACGACGCTGGTCACCTTCACGAAGCCGCGCCGCAGCAGCTCGATGTGGTCGTCCTGGCCACCTTCGTGAAACAGCTTTCGACCGGGCGGGAATTGACGCGTGAAGCCCAGACTCAACAACTCGTTCCGGCTCGCCGCGGAGAGCCGGTCCAGCAGACTGCCGGCCGGCCACTCCGAGCGTCCACCGGTTGGCGCGGCGTCCATGTCGACCTCCGACCGTACTATCGGTCATCGATCGGACGCTGTCCACTGTTGTATTCCTGACAGCTGTATTCCTGACAGCGAGCACCACCCTACAGCGGGTCAGGAAAGCGTGCTGATCGCCAGGGTGATCAGCGCGAGCATCGCGAGCACCGTGGAGAGTTGCAGGCACCGGTACTTGCGCCAGTTGAGCCGGCTCGTCGTGACCATCTGGCGGGCCAGCATCCCGGTCTCGTCCGCGGGCGTGAGCCGGTTCAACTGGCCGACCAGCGGTTCCGGTCGCCAGAGCCGGAGATGACCGAAGTAGACCAGATTGTGGTCGGACTCGCGCAGGTGCCGTCCGGTCCGCCCGAGCGACGGGACCAGGGCGACGCAGGTGATCAGGATGGCCAGTACGAGCAGCGCGACGCCACCGACCTCGATCCAGCGGTGCCAACCGGCCGGCATCAGCGGAATCCTGATGTCGTCCGCCGTCGATGTGGCGACGATCCCCAGGCCGCCTTCGAATGCCAGCAGGACGGACGCCTTCGTGTCCGCTTTCGTGGTCCACGTCTCCTGGGTCGCGTGTACCCGCCACGCGAAGTCGGCTGGCTCCCGCATCCGGTACCTCCTGTCGATCAACCATCCCGGAGGAGTCAGCGTCGCACCGATGGGACGCGCGGATCCGGTACTAGTACGGGTTTCCGGGTGCGGAAATCAATACCTGGGATCCCGTACATGTACGCGATGCACGTGCCGAACCCGGTGCATGGTCTGCGGTATGAGCACCAGAAGCAGCTCCGACCCGTTGCCGCTGCGCGGCCGGCAGCCGGAGTGGAAACGCATCGTCGACCTCCGGCACCGGGCCGGCCGCGGACAGCGGTCGGTCCTGGTGATCGACGGACCGGGCGGCAGCGGGCGGACCCGGCTCCTCGACGAGCTGGTCCGCACGGCACGGCGGGAGGGATGCATCGTGTTCGAGCGGTGCGGCCCGATGCCGCTCGCGGACCTGCGGCAACTGGCGTGGGAGTGCGAGCAGCTGGCGACCCGGCTGGCCGCGCTGCCGCCCGGCACGGCGACCGGACCGGTGGTCGTGGCGTGGGACGAGGCCGGCGGCGCCGATCCCGGTTGGCGCGACGCCGGGCTCCTCGCGGCGCCGGCCACGCCGATCCTCTGGGCCCTCGCCCCGCGTACCGGCGAGGGGCTCGCCATCGCCGGCGTCCTCGGCGCCCCGCACCTGGTCGACATCGAACTCCGCCCGCTACCCCCGCCGGCCGTGGTCGAGGTACTCGCGGATCTCCTCGGCGCGACCCCCGCGGCCGACCTGGTCCGGCTGGCCGCGGTGGCGTCCGGCAACCCGCGCGCGCTGATGGACCTGGTCGACGGGCTGCGCGACGAGGGCCTGGTCGAGATCGCCGCCGGCAGCGCGCGGCTGACCTCACCGCGGCTGCCGGAGCGCTTCTCGTTCCGGGTACGCGGTCGGCTGGCCCGACTGTCGCCGCGGGCCAAGCAGCTGGTCCGGGTGGCGTCGGCCGCCGGCCGGCCGGTCCGGGTGCCGGAGCTCGCCGGGCTCCTGCGGGAGACCACGGTGGCCCTGCTCCCGATGATCGAGGAGGCGCTGTCGTCGGGCCTGCTCGTCAGCGCCGACGACGGCCTGACCTTCAGCCATGACCTGGTCCGGGACGTCGTCGCCGGTACCCTTCCGGTGTCGATCCGGGCCGCCCTGCGCGACGAGGTCGCCGCGAAAGGGGTGCCAGAGGCGAAGAGATCACTCCCGACCCTGCCCGCCGGCTGGGGAAGCCTGACCGACGCCGAGCGGGCCATCGCCGCGCTGGTCAGCCAGGCGTTGACCAACCGCCAGATCGCCACCCGGGTACACCTGTCCCCGCACACGATCAACTACCACCTTCGGCAGATCTACCGGAAGCTGGACATCAGGTCCCGGGTCCAGTTGGCGAGCGTCGCTCAGGCACACACAGCTCAGGCAGCGGACCCGCCGGCCGCCAGCTCGGCGTCGAGTTCGGCGTCGTAGCCGTAGAGCCAGTCCCGGTTGCGCGGGTGCTCACCCGCCCGGATCCCGCGGTCCCGCCGCCGCTGGGCCGCGACGCCGGTCACGTGATGGTCGCTGGCGTTGTCCCGCACGGCCTCGCCGACCCGGATCCGGCGCGGCAGGCGTACCCGCTCGTACCGGCGCAGCGCCTCCGGCACCCCGGCGGGGCCGGTCCCGTCCAGGCACACGATCCTCTCCAGACACACGGCGAGCGCGACGGCGTCCTCGATCGCCTGGTTCGCGCCCTGCGCGCCGAACGGCAACATCGGGTACGCGGCATCTCCCACGACGGCGACCCGCCGGGTGCCCAGCCGCGCCGGTGCCGGAGCGTCGTGCAGCGCCCAGCAGGTCACCCGGTCGGCGGCGGCGAGCAGCGCGCGTACCCGTGGATGCCAACCGTCGTACGCGCGCAGCACGTCCTCGGTGCGCCCGGCAACGGCCCACGACGACGCCTCCCAACCGTCCACCGGCGCCGTCGCGACCACGTTCACCTGCCGGCCGCGCGCGACCGGGTACCGCACGGCGTGCTGTCCCGGCCCGAGCCAGATGACAACGTCCGGGTCGGCGATCGGCACCGCCGTCCGGCCGGCGTCGACCAGCATCCGGTACGCGATGTGCCCGGAGAATCGCGGCGCCGGCAGCCCGAGGCGTTGCCGGACGACCGAGTGGATCCCGTCCGCCCCCACCGCGAGGTCGGCCGTGACGCGCGACCCGTCCGCGAACGACACGACCACGTCGTCGGCCCGCTCCTCGACGCCGACGCATCTGCGGCCCCGGCACACGGTGCCGCCGGAAACACCGCCGAGCAACACGCGGTACAGGTCAGCGCGAAGCATCGTGTAGTAGCCCCCGCTGACCGCGATCCGGCCGATCGGCTCGTCGTCGTGCCCGCGCCGGAACTGGATCGCGGCCGGTCGCACCGCCACGTCGGCCAGCGCGCCGCCGAGGCCGAGCCGGTCGAGCAGCCGGGTGGCGTTGGGGGTGAGCTGGATTCCCGCGCCGAGGCCGGGTGGGCCGCCGGCCTGCTCGAACACCCGGCAGCGCACGCCCTGCCGGGTCAGCCACGCCGCGAGGGTCAGGCCGGCGATTCCCGCGCCGACGATGGCGACCCGGAGGGTACGCATGCCTGTCTCCGTTCAGGTGTAATGGATTCAGGTGTAGTAGAGAAGCGCCTGGTCCCAGTTCTCGTCCGGGCCGAAGAGACCGCGCGGCTTGACCACGTCCGGCTGGCGGGTCAGGGTTTCGGCCGGCACCAGGCCGCCGGGTGGCAGCCCGGTCACGTCGGCGTCGACGCCATACCCGGCGCGGATCGCCCCGGCCAGGTCGGCACAGGCCGCCGTGCGGTGCCGGGGCGGCACTTCGAGCTGCACCGCCAGCGTCCGCCGGCCCGCCCTGGCCCGCCAGAACACCACCTCGTACCGGTCCGGCAAGCTGAAGACCAGCTCCTCCAGCCGGGACTCGGTCACGGTCGCCGCGCCTACCGGGTACCCGCGCGCCGCCCGGCCGAGGACCCGCACCGTGGGCAGCCGCCAGTCGCACCGGCACGGCTCGTCGGTCACCTCCACCTCGTCCTCGGTGTTGTACCGCAGCAACGGCATCGCCTCGCGGTACAGCGGCGTGACGACGAGCTGGCCGCGACCGTACGGCGTGGTGCGCCCGGTGCCCGGGTCGTACACCTCGACGATGGCCCGGTCCGCCCACAGGTGCAGCCGCCCGTACCGGCACTCGCCGGCCAGCCCACCGGTCTCGGTCGAGCCGTACTCCTCGACGACCGGCACACCCCAGATCCGCGCGATCCGGGCGCGGCGCGCCGGGCTCAGCGGTTCACCGGCGACGAACAGCGCCCGCAGCGCGGGGAAGTCCCGGTCCGGCCGGTAGCCGGCGGCGCGCGCCGCGGCGGCCCACAGCAACGTCTCGGTGGGCAGCGACCAGGTCAGCGTCACGCCCAGGTCATGCAGCAACCGGACCACCCGCGCGTACGGGGTCGCCAGCGAGCGGTTGTCGCCCGGCACGACGGTCGCCCCGTGCGCCCGCGCCGCCGCGTGCGCGAGATGTCCGGTGATCATCAAGGCGTACGGGGTACGCACGAGCACCGTGTCGGCCGCGGTGATGCCGACCCACTTCCGGGAGTACCGCTCGATGAGGTCGGCCCAGTCGTCCGCGGTGTAGTACGAGGCGGTCGGCGTCCCGCTGCTGCCGCTGGACTCGTGGTAGGTGGCCAGCCGCTCCCGGGGCACCGCGAGCAGGCCGAACGGGTAGCTGTCGCGCAGGTCCCGCTTGGTGGTGAACGGCGTGTCCAGAAGCTCCGCCCGGTTCGCGGGCACCGGGATGCCGGGCCGTCCACAGTAGAACGGTGAGCGTGCGGCGCACCGGAGGGTGTGGGGCAGTTGCGCGTCCTGGAGCGCGACGAGTTCGGCCGGGGTGCGCCACTGCCCCAATGCCGGCCGCACGGCCGCCGTCAGCACGGCAACCCCAGCAGCCGATGTGCGTTGTGCCAGGCCACCTGCCGCCAGGTCGCCGGGGACAGTTCGAGCGCGGCGAACTTGGCCAGCTCCACGCCCGGGTGCTGCAACGGGTACTCGGTGCCGAACAGCACCCGCTCGGCGCCCAGGAGGTCGATCGCCCGGCGGGCGACGACCGAGAAGCAACCCGACGTCTCGGCCACGATGTTGTCCTGCGGCGCGATCTCGGCGAGGCCGAACGTGTCGACGCCGATGAAGCCGCAGTGCCCGAAGACGAACGTGGTCGCCGGGAACTGCCGGGCCAGCGCGACCAGGTCGCCGGGGCGGGTGCCGGGGCGGCCCAGGCAGACCGTGTACACCGGATGCCCGTGCGCGGCGGCCACCGCTACGAAGGCCGACAGGCGCGGGTCGTCGAACCGCATCCCGTGTACCGCGGGAGAAAGCTCCAGCCCGCGAAAGCGCGGCGCGACCCGGCGGTACTCCGCGACGTCGCCGTGCGGGTTCCCGAAGTACATCGGCACCAGCCGCCCGTCCGAGCCGACACAGGCGGCCAGGACCGCGTTGTTGTCGGCGTCCGTGTCGACGTAACCGCCATCGACGATGTGCCGGGACAACGTGTCCAGGTCGACCACGCCACCCGCGACCACCATCGCCCGGGTGATGCCGACGTCGTCCATCGTGGACAGCAGCGGAGCGCCGCGCACCAACCGGGCGTGGAAGTCGAAGACCATCACCGCTCTCACTGTCACCGCTCAGCGCAGAACTCGTCGATCGGGTACCCGACGTGCCGGTCCTTGTCGGCGACGTACCCCAGCAGCCGGTCGCCCGGGGCGAGCGACGTCGAGTTGAGCACCGCGCCGCCCGGCCCGAGTACCCGCACGTGCCAGTCGTCCTGCACGATGAGGTTGACCTCCTGGCCGTCGGCGGTGACCGCGTCGATCGACAGCAGCGGCCGGGTCTCCATCTTCACCCGGCCGACGCTGACCAGCCGGCTGCGCCCCCGCACGTCGACCGCCAGTACCTTGCTGCCGGCGCGCAGTTCGCTCAGGTAGTTGGTGCGCCCGTCGGCGGACATCGTGTACGACATGATCGCGCCGGCGTTGACCCGGAACGGCCGGGTCGGCATGTACGGCAGCGGATGGGTCTCGCTGACGCACAGGATCATGCCCCGCGCCCGGGAACCGACCAGCAGCCCTTCGTCGGGGCGCAGGTACGAACAGGTGTCGACGCAGGCCCGCTCGCCCCGGCCGAGGTGCATGGTGCGGACCACCTCGAGTTCGACCAGCGGCACGTCGTCGGTACGCGTCTCGGTCGCCGCCCGCAGCCTGGCGACGTCGTCCAGCGTGCGGGGCGCCATGAGGACGCCGTCCGGTCCGTGTTCGAGCACGTCCAGGACCACGCCGGCCTCGACCGGGTCGTCGACGATCGTGATCAGCCTGCCGGTCCCGTTACGGGTTGGCCCCGCCGCGGCCGCGAGCACGATCTCCAGCGGAATCTTGGTGGGATCCTGGAAGCGCAGCAGAGTCCACTGTTCGGTGCGCGCGCTGTGGCAGGCGACCGCCAGGCTGTCCGCGTCGACGACATGCACCATCCGCCCGAACCCGACGCCGGGGTGGCGCTTCGCCAGCTCGGCCGGGTCGCCGTGCCGCAGCGGATCGACGATGACCACCTCGGCCGGTCCGAGGTCGTCGGGCAGCGGCGCAGCAGAGTCGTCGCCCGGAACGAACACCTTCATGACCGTCGGGGGCAGCGGCGCGAGATCGTCGAGGTCCGCCGCGACAACGGCGTCGAACCGCTGGTGCACCGCTTCCGCGCTCAGCGCGGCGGTCAGCTCGCCCGTACCCCGGACGTCCAGCCAGCACAGCTTCACGACCCGACTCCCGTCTCCTCGTACCTGTTGTGGATCATGTCCGCGACCTTTCTGGTGACGGCGCCGGGGTCGGCGGCCTGGAAGATGTGTCGTCCGATCGCCGCGCCGGCCGCGCCGCCACGCAGCGCCGCGCCGAGGCGATCGAGGAGTTGGTCCGTGCCGCCGTCCACAGCGCCTTCATCCACAGCGCCTCCGGCTACCAGGACCGGAACCGGGCAGGCCCGCGTGATCCGCGCCATCGCCTCCGGCGTGCCCGGGTACACCGTCTTCACCAGGTCGGCACCGAGATCGGCGGCGATCGTGGCGGCGTGGGCGACCAACTCGGCGTCGTACGGGTCGGCGACCCGCGGCCCGCGCGGGTACATCATCGCCAGCAGTGGCAGGTTCCACCGGTCGCAGGCGTCGGCGACCGTGGCCAGGTCGGCGATCTGCCGTGGCTCGGTCCGCGAGCCGACGTTGACGTGCACGCTGACCGCGTCGGCTCCCAGCCGGAGTGCCTCCTCGACCCCGCCGACCAGGTACTTCGCGTCCGGGTCCGGGGCGTGGCTGGTGCTCGCGCTCAACTGGACGACCAGCGCCGTGGTGTCGAACCGGCGCGGGTCGACCCGCCGCAACGCGCCCTTGTGCAGGACGACGGCGTCGGCGCCAGCCGCGGCGACCTCCCCCACAAGCCCGTCGAGCCCGCCGTCGAGCCCGCCGGCCAGCCCGGCACCCGACACGATCGGCCCGGTGCTGACCGAGTGGTCGAACGGCACGATGAGCAGACCCGGACCGCCGTGCCGGTAGAGGCGGTGCAGCCGCAGCCGCCGGGCGAAACCAGCCGGTACCATCAGGACGCCTCCGCCTCGAAACCAGCACCGTCCACATCGGATCGGCTGAGTCCGAACTCCTGGTGCAGCACACGGACCGCGTCCAGCGCGCGATCCAGCGGGGTGACGACGGACGCGCGCTGCTGCGACACGCACGTCCAGAGCGCGGTGATACCGGCCGCCGAGAGCGCGGCGGTCATCCGGGCTGTCCACTCGGTACGGTCGAGCAGCCCGCTGCCAACCACGGACACCTTGCCGACGTTGCGGTCGACCGCCACGGTGCCACGGGTCCCGGCCAGCGCTGGCCGTAGCGGCGGCAGGATGACGGCCGCGTCGTCACGGCGGACCGTGAACCCCATCCGGAAGGTGCGCTCGTCGGGTCCGGAGTGCGCGACGAAGTCGACGGGTACCCGGCAGCGCGCCAGTACGTCGAGAACCGCCCGCCGCGGATCCGCTCCGGTACCCCGGGCCCGGACCATGACCCGGGCGACATCGAGGTCGTGTGCCACGCCGACAACCCGGCCACCGCTGTCGAGCGCGTCTCCGGGCGGCATCGGATGGATCACCGAGCCGCGCCGGCCGGTCCACGAGTTGCCCACCTGAAGCTCCACGCCGTGCGCGGCGGCGAGCCGGACCGCGTGCGGATGTATGACCTTGGCGCCGGCGACGGCCAGTTCGGTCATCGTCGCGACGTCGAGTTCGGGCCGCAACCGCGCGCCGGCGACGGCGCGCGGATCGGCGGTGTACACCCCGTCGACGTCGGTGTAGATGTCGCAGCGGCTCGCCTTGAGGGCCGCCGCCAGCGCGACCGCGGTCGTGTCGGAGCCGCCGCGGCCGAGCGTCACCACGTCACCGGCGTCATCAGTACCCTGAAAGCCGGCGACCACCACGACTGTCTTCGCGGCCAGCAGCCGCAGTATCCGGTCGGGACGCACGGCGGTGATCCGGCCGGCGCCCGGCGTGCCGGTGGCCAGCACCCCCGCTTGCGGCCCGGTCAGCGAGGCCGCCGGCACGCCCTGTGCCCGCAACGCCAGCGCCAGCAGCGCGGCCGAGGCACACTCGCCGGTGGCGAGGAGCTGATCAAGATCCCTCGACGGCCGCACGTCGCCGAACTCGGCGGCGAGGCGGAGCATGTCGTCGGTGGTGTCGCCGCGGGCGGACACCACCACGACGATGCCGTGTCCGCCCCGATGTACCTCGGCGATCTGGCCCGCGACGCGCCGCGCTATGGCGACCGTGGCGAGCGAGCTTCCGCCGTACTTCCGAATCACCGCGCGCATGGCACGCCCTTCGCTTTCCACAGTGGGTGTTGATTTCCCCCGATCACCGAAAACGCTAGCCAGCACGGGCACCGGCGCCCACTACCAATGCGAGTGGTGGCTGGCCTGATGGACTACCCGAACATGCCTTTTGGCGCTTCCGCACGACCGCCCGTTCGAGTGGTTGTCACCGATACCCCGGGATGTGAGAGGCTGCGACTGATGCACGCCAATGGACTGTCGGTGGGCGGGAGCTGAAAGTGTCCGACATCGTTGGCCGGGACAGCACCCTGGCCATGCTGCGCGACGTGCTCGCGGCTACTGCGGCTGGCACCGGCGGGTGCCTGGTGGTCACGGGTCCGCCCGGCATCGGCAAGACCCGCCTGCTGGAGGAGGCGGACCGGCAGGCGAGGGCGCAGGGGTTGGCGGTCGCGTCGGGTCGCGCGAATGACCTCGACCGGGTGGCGCCGATGCGTACGCTCGCCTCGGCGCTGCGGGCCGCCCGGCCGCGCGCGGTGGATTTCGCCAGCCTGCCGAGCGATCCGGAGAACCAGTTCTGGCTGATCGACCGGATCGGCGAGGCGCTGGAGGAGTACGCGGCCGAGCGTCCGCTGCTGATCATGATCGACGATGCCCAGTGGATCGACGAGCTGAGTGTGCTGGCGCTGCGGGTGCTGGTGCCGACCCTGTCGTCGGCGCCGATCCGGTGGCTGCTGGCCCGGCGGCCGGTGCCGACGCGGTCGCCGGCACAGGAGACGATCGAGTGGCTGATCAGCGAAAACGCCCGGCAGATCTGCCTGGAGCCGCTGGACGAGCCGGCGGTGACCCGGTTCTGCGCCAACCTGCTGGGTGCCACCGCTGACGAGACCGTGCTGGCCCTGGCCAGCGGCGGCAGTGGAAATCCGTTCCTGCTCGGGCAGTTGCTGGAGGCGCTGCGCGACGCCAATCAGCTCGTGGTCAGCGACGGGATCGCCACGGTCATCGGTGGCGAGTTACCGATGGGCTTCGTGGACGCCGTCGACCAGCGGCTGGGCGCGGTATCGGCGGACGCGCGGGCGTTGTTGCAGGCCGGCTCGGTGTTCGGCCGGCCGTTCACGGTCCGCGCGGCAGCCCAGCTCTCCGGCGTCACGGTCACCAACCTGATCAGCGCGGCTGACGAGGCGGTGACCGCCGGCCTGCTCGCCGAGCGCGGCGCGGAGCTGGACTTCTGCCACGATCTGCTGCGCGAGGCGATGTACGCGAGGATGCGCAAGCCGGTGCGCGCCGCGATGCACGACCAGGCGATCGCCATCGTGCAGGCGGAGGGCCGGTCCGCGATCGAGGTCGCCCAGCACGTCATGCGCAGTGGCCGGGGCAGCGACGGGGAGGCGGTGCGGATCCTGCGCACCGCGGCAGCCGAGGCATCCGGTCGAGCCCCGGGCACCGCCGCTGAGCTGATCGTCCACGCGCTGGACCTGGTCGACCCGGGCGACGAGACGTATCCACAGCTGACCGCCGACGCGGTCCGCCTGCTGGCCGCGGCCGGTCGCCTGGTCGACGCGCGCGACCGGGGCGAGGCCGCCCTGGACGGCCGGCTGGACCAGCGCACCGAGGCCACCCTGCTGCTCGGCCTCGCCGAGGCGCTCAAGCATGCCGGCCAGAACCGGCTGGCCGCCGAGTACGCGAACCGCGCGCTGGCCCGGCCGGGAATCCCGGACCTGCTACAGGCGCGGCTGTACGCGATCGCGTCGCACGCGTTGCTGTGGGGCGACGACATGGGCGCCGCCGACCGGGCCGGCGCCGAGGCCGACCGGCTGGGGCAGGCCACCGGCGAACCCGGGGCCAGCGTGTTCGGCCGGTCCGCCCGCAGCGTCGTCGCCCGCGCGGAGGGCCGCCTCGACGACGCGCTGGCCTACGCCCGGCTCGCGGTCGACCTTGCCGAGCAGAACGGCGGCGAGGCCCGCCATCGGCATCCCCGGATCTGGCTCGGTGCCGCACTGGTGGCGCTGGACCGGTTCCCCGAAGCCGACGAGGTGTACGCCACCGGCCAGCGCGAGGCCGACCGCCTCGGCACCGCCTGGTCCCAACCGCTGTGGCACTTCTACCGGGCCAACCTGCTCACCTGGCGCGGCGACATCGACGACGCGGTCGCCGAGGCCGAAGCCGGCTCGCAGATCGCCGAGCAGCTGTCGGCCCAACAAATCGGCGTCCCACTGCTCGGGCTGCTCAGCCGGCTGGCCGTGATGCGCGGCCAGACCGAGCCGGCCCGCGAGTACCTGCACCAGATGGAGCGCCGACTCGCCGAGGGCGTCACCGCCGCCGAAGAGGACATCGCGTGGACGTACGCGGTGTTCTACGACGCCGAAGGACAGCCGGCCGCCGCGCTGGGCGCCCTGGCCGGCCTCTACGACAAACTGCCCGACCGGATGCTCGTGCTCACCATGAACCCCGGCCGCGCACCGGCGATGGTCCGCATCGCCCTCGCCGCCGGCGACCAGCACCGCGCCGAGCTGGCCGCCACCGCAGCGGCCCGGCTCGCCCAGCTCAACCCAGCGGTACCATCGATGACCGGCGCCGCCGCGCACGCCCATGGGCTCCTGTGCGCCGACCGCGCCGCGTTGCTCACCGCGATCGATCATTTCCGGGCCAGTCCGCGCCGGCTGGCCCGGGCCGCCGCTCTGGAAGACGCGGGCCAGGCCGCCCGCCGGTCACGTGACCGTACGGCCGCCGTCGCCCTGCTGCGCCAAGCATTCGATGACTACACGACAGCCGGGGCTGACCGCGCCAAAGAACGCCTGGCCAAGCACCTGCACGCGCTCGGGGTGCGCCCGTCAGCCGGCCCGGTCCCGACCGTCGCCGACCTGTCCGAGGCGGAGATGCGGGTCGCCCGGCTGATCCGCGACGGGTACAAGAACCGCGAGATCGCCGACGAGCTGATGATTTCCCGGCACACGGTGGACAGCCACCTGCGTCACATCTTCCAGAAGCTCGGCGTCAACAACAGATCGCAGGTCGCCCGGCTCATTCCACCGGATGAGAGTGAAAACAACAGTTAGAAATCCCGTAACCGCGTCATGCGGCGCCACCCGACCCGGGTGGATGCTTTCGACGTGACGAATGGAACGGCAATCCCAGGAATGCTCGACACCCCGGTGCTGATTGTCGGCGCCGGGCCGGTCGGCGCCGTACTCGCGCTCGAACTCGCACACCACAACGTGCCGAGCGTGCTGGTGGAACGGTCGGTGCGGCCATCCCGCCATCCCAAGATGGACTACGTCAACGGCCGCAGCATGGAGTTGCTCCGGCGGCTGGGCCTCGCCTCGGCCATCCGGGAACGGGGTGTCGATTCCCGCCACTCGACCGACTTCATCTGGACGCTGGGTTTCGACCAGCCGCCGGTGCTGGTCTGGCACCATCCGTCGGTCGACCAGATGCGCCAGCGCTTCGCCGGGGTCAACGACGGTACCGCCCCGGCCGAGCCGTACCAGCGGATCCAGGGTTCGGTGCTGGAGGGACTGATCCGGGACGCCGCGCGCGACCATCCGCTGATCGACCTGCGTGAGGGCTGGACGCTCTCCGACCTGCACCAGGATCCGACGGGTGTCCGGGCAACCGTGATGAACGCGAGAACCCGCAGCCGCAGTACGGTCAACGCGCGCTACCTGGTCGGTTGCGACGGCGCGAACAGCACGGTCCGGCGGTGCGTGGGCATTCCGCTCGACCAGGCCGGTGCGTCCACAAGGCACTGTTCGGTGTACTTCACCAGCCGGGACCCGGTGCTGCGACGGCACGGACGCGCGTTCCTCACGATCGGTGCGAAGGGGCTCAACCTCGTCTCCCGGGACGAGAAGGACCTGTGGACGGCGAGCGTGCAGGTCCCGACCGATGATCTGTTCGCCGCCGATCCGATCGCGCTGATCCGGGACCGGCTGGGTGTCGACTTCGAGGTCGACGAGGTGCTCAGCGTCGCCCAGTGGGAGGGCGCGTTGACCGTGGCCGACCGGTACCGCAAAGGTTCGGTCTTTCTCGCCGGCGACGCGGTGCACCAGTTCTATCCGGCGGGCGGCCACGGCGCCAACACCGGCATCGCCGACGCGGTGGATCTTGGCTGGAAGCTCGCGGCCACGCTGGCGGGTTGGGCCGGTCCGGGCCTGCTGGCCAGCTACGAGCAGGAGCGGCGACCGGTGGCGCTGTTCAACCGGGAGCTGTGCGCGGGCCTCCTGGCGGCGACGCAGACGTTCGGGCGGCTGGCCGCGGCCGGCGTCGGCAGCGATCAACTCGCCGGCGTCCTGGAGCAGGAGATCTACCAGGTGGACGATCTCGGCGTCCATTTCGGGTACCGGTACTCGACCTCACCGGTGATCTGCCACGAGCCGGGCGACGCCGCCGCCCTGGCACTGGCGTCGCATCACGCCGACCACCTGGCCGGGCGGCCGGGCGCCGGCGGTCCTGCTGGCCGACGGCAGCCAGCTGTTCGACCTGCTGGGCGCCTGGTTCACCTTGGTCGACCTGTCCGGGCGGGACCTCGGCAATCCGCTGGTCAAGGAGGCGCTGCGCCGCAACATCCCGATGCGCCTGCTTCCCGTCGACGACGCCGCCGTCCGGGCCTGCTGGGAACGAAACCTGGTACTGGTCCGGCCTGATCACCACGTGGCGTGGCGGGACGACGACCCGCCGGCCAACTGGGACGCCGTCCTGGACCGGATCGCGGGAGCCGCCGACCTGCCGAAACACGTGAACGCGTGATGACACCGGCAGGCGCGTGCAGCACCCTCGGACGCACAGATCACGGGGGATATCGATCGCGGACAGCAGGGAAGGCTCCACTGTGGCGACAGACGCATCTCCGTCCGGCCTGCGCAACACGGTGACGGCGCGTTGGCGTGCTGGGCTCGTCGGTTCCAAACAGGTCGAACGGATGCATTGGCGCACCAAGATCGGGTACTACGAGGCGGTCGACCGCCTGCTCGCCGATACCCCCGAGGACCCGTTGACCTGGCGCAACGTCGTGGCGGCGGTCCGGCCGCGGGGGTGCCGGAGCACGTTCTACGAGGTCACCGGCCCCGGCGCGAAGTACCCGTTGACCGCGGCCCTGCGGGCGGGCGAGAGTGTCGAGACCGCCCAGCTGGCGCTGAAGTACACCCGGTCCAGCCCGGTCGAGCAGCTGATCGACGAGGCCAAGGTGCACCGGTACTGGCTGTACCGGTCGGAGTGGCTGCGGCTGTACGACCGCCAACCGGATCTCGCCACGGACGCGCTAGCCGCGTCCCTGGTCTCGGTCGTCGGCGAATGGGCGCGGCACCATCGCGCCCTGGCCGCGGCGCTGGACTACGCACCGCCGGTCTGCGCCGTCGAGGACCTGACCGTCATCGGCCGGGGCCGGATCTCCGCGGTGCGCGCCCACGCGGTCCTGACGAACACCGTCGAGCGGGCCCTCACAGCGCCCGACGAGGTCGCGCCCGACTGGCTCGCCGACCCGGTCGACGCGGCTCTCGCCGAGTTGGGACTGGTCGACCGGCGGGTGCCCGCGCCCGAAATACTGGTCGTGGAGCTGGCGGAGCAGATCTACGCGTTGGCCCGGGAGGCGCGGCGGCTCGGGCCGATCCAGACCGTCCCGGCCTGGCTCGCGGCCACCGACCTGATGCGTGACGCGATGGCGGCCAGCGCATGAGCGAGCGAATCGATGGCTCAGTGCGTGGGTACCTCATGCCGTTGCCGAGCGTCGGCGAGGTGACGGCATGAGCGCCAATCTTGAGGAACGACCGCACCTGATCCGCGCCCAGCTGCACGCCCTGCTCGGCGCCGGGGCGACGACCGACCGGCTCGACGCGCTGCACCGGGACGCGCAGCGCATGCTCGGCGCCGCGCACGAGGCCACGCTGACCGTCGAGTACCATCTCCGCGCCCTGTGCGAGCCGGCCCTTCCGGCGGGGAAGCCCTGGCTGCGGCCGCCGACCTGTGGGATCGCGTCCGGGTCGCGTTGCCCGCGAACCACCCCACCCACCGGGCGATCACCTCCCACCTGGTCGGTTGCCTGACCCGGCACGGCCGGCCGGGTGACCTGAACCTGGCCGTCGCACACCGCTGCGACCAGGTGAAGCGGCACGGCGACGCGCCGGGGCGGACGGGCGCGGCACTGCGTATCTACACCTCGCCGCCGCACTCGTCGAGCGCGCCCGGTTCGGCTGGCTCGACCCGGAAGTCACCACGCCGGCCGCGGACGACGTCGAAGCGGCCGGCGAGCTGACCCGGTCCGAGATCGACCGGCGGTCGCGTGACCACGGCATGAGTCACCCGTATACCTGGCGGGCCCGGGCCCTGCGCTGCGAACTCCTGCTGACCCTGGCGCACGACGCCGCCGGCGCCTGGGCGGCCAAGGCGCTCGCGCTGGCCGACGCCCTCATCGGGTACGAGTGGGAGCGCGCCCGTGCTCACACGATCGGCGCGCTGCACGCCCAGGTATGGCGGGCCGAAGCGCTGCTGGTGCTCGGCCGGGACCGGGAAGCCGAGGGCGAGGCCCGGCTGGCGTCGTTCCTGGCATCCCGCTACCCCGATCCGAACGTGGGCGACGCGCTGCTGGTCCTCGCCCGTACCCTCGCCCGGCGTGACCGGCGCGCGGCGAAGGCGGCCGCCGACCTCGCGTTGAACGCCCGGATGCGCTGGTCCACGCTTGACGGGTACCACGTCACCGAGGCGCGCCTGTTGGTCGACCGGCTGCGTCGCGCCGATGGTCACGTCGTACGGGCGATCGGTGCGCCGTCGGGCCGGCGCTGCCGGACCAGTGCCAGGCGCGGATAGCCTCGTCTCTCTCCCACTCCGAGGAGCCGCTTGCGCGCGTCCAGGTAATTCACTTATCGTTGAGTTCAACGCCTAGTGACTTCTGGATCGCCTGCGAACTCCCCGGATCGGAGGACGGATGGACACCGCGATCGAGGTCCGCGACCTCGTCGTCAAGCGCGGAAAGCGGGTCGTGCTGGACGGTTTCAACTGCACAATCCCCCGCGGCCGCATCACCGGGCTGCTCGGTCCCAGCGGCAGCGGCAAGACCACCCTGATGCGCGCCATCGTCGGCGTGCAGATCGTCGAATCGGGCCGCGTGACCGTCCTCGGAGAGCCCGCCGGTTCGCCCGCATTGCGCCGCAAGATCGGTTACCTGACCCAGGCCCCCAGCGTCTACGACGACCTCACCTCCCGGGAGAACGCGCGCTACTTCGCCTCGCTGTACGGGCTGGGCAAGGCCGCGGCCAACGACGCCCTCGACGTGGTCGGCCTGCGCGAGGCCGCCGACCAGCTCGTCGCCAACCTGTCCGGCGGCCAGCGCAGCCGGGCGTCGCTGGCCTGCGCGCTCGTCGGCCGGCCCGAGGTGCTGGTGCTCGACGAGCCGACGGTCGGGCAGGACCCGGTGCTGCGCGACGAGCTGTGGGAGCGGTTCCGCCGGCTCGCCGCCGACGGTGTCACCCTCCTCGTCTCCAGCCACGTGATGGACGAAGCCAACCGGTGTGACCAGCTCCTGCTCATCCGCGAGGGGATCCTGATCGCCGATGACACGCCGGCTGCCGTCAAGGGTTCCGCCGGCACCGACGACCTGGACCAGGCGTTCCTCAACCTGATCCGGGCGCACGAGCAGAAGGTGGCCGTCTGATGTCCCCGCGCATTCTGGCCAGCACGATCCGCCGCATCATCGGGCAGCTGCGCCACGACCCCCGCACCATCGCGATGATCATCGTGGTTCCGACCGTGCTGATCGCGTTGCTGTACTACATGTTCAACAGGCAGCCTGGCGCCTTCGACCGGATCGCGCTGATCATGCTGGGCGTGTTCCCGTTCATCGTCATGTTCCTGATCACCAGCATCGCGATGCTGCGCGAGCGGACCAGCGGCACGCTTGAGCGCCTGTTCACCACCCCGGTCGGCAAGCTGGACCTGCTTTTCGGGTACGGGATCGCGTTCGGCGTGGCGGCGACGGCCCAGGCCGCGGTCGCCTCCGGGGTGGCGTACTGGGTCTTCGACATGCACACCGCCGGCAGCATCTGGCTGGTGGTCCTGATCGCGGTGGCCAACGCGGTTCTGGGCGTGGCGCTCGGCCTGCTGTGCAGCGCGTTCGCGCGGACCGAGTTCCAGGCCGTCCAGTTCATGCCGGTGGTGGGGGCGCCACAGCTACTGCTGTGCGGGCTGTTCGTGGCCCGCGACCACATGGCCGGCTGGCTCCAGGCGATCAGCAACGTGCTGCCCCTGTCGTACTCGGTGCAGGCCCTCACCGAGGTCGGCGCGCACACCGAACCGACCGGCACGATGTGGCGGGACCTGTTGATCGTGCTCGGCGCGGTCATCCTCGCCCTAGCGCTCGGTGCGGCCACGCTACGCCGCCGCACGGCATAGCCTTTCATCGCGTCGATCTTGGAGAAATGTGCATGATTTGATCTCCAAACCATGCACATTTCTCCTTGATCGACGCGGTCTTGGCGCTCAGAGGTGGCCTAGGCCCAGGCTCCAGGCCCGGCCGCGTAGCCAGGTCGCCTCGTCGACGTCGACCTCGGCGCGGAACAGGTCGCGGGTGCGGACGGTCAACAGGGCCCAGGGGGCTGGGTGCACGCCGACCTGTACCCGGTGGAACCTGCTGGCCCGGCACGGCCGCCTGACCCACGCCCAGGTCGCGGATCTCGCCACGGACGCGGTCGTCGAGGCCGCTGACCGGGCCGCCACGAAACGACGGCGGCCCGCCGGTGGCGTCGATACGCTGGAGCGCGGCGACGAACCGGCCCAGCCGCACAACTGTCATGATCCGGTAAGTCTGTGGCTGCCATAGCGACCACAGGCTTACCGGATCATGCGAGGAATGCCAGCGTCACCGCGGCGAACAGCGGTGAGCTGAAGAGGTTGTAGTGGGTCAGGCCGGGCAGGATCGCGAGCGCGTGCCCACCCTTCGGCCGGCCCTCGCCCATCCAGCCGCCGTCGCGGACGCCACCGTCGAGCAGCTTGAAGACCTCGACGTAGTGGCTCACCGGCGCCATGTCGGCGTCGGCCGCGACGATCAGCGTCGGCACCTGAAGACCGCGTACATCCTCGGTGAAGTCGAAGTCCTGCGCCATCGACTCGCCGACCTTGTCGAGCAGGCGCGGGAAGTCCTCCGGACGTGGCGCGAGCCGCTGGTACACCTCGTACATCGGGGTGTCTTTCATGAACTCGGCGGCGGCCGCGCTGACCTGGCCCTGCTGTGCGCGGATCTCCGGGTCGATCGCGTCGGGTCGCAGGTATGCCGAGGCCGCGACGAGCCGACCGACCTTGTCCGGGTGCCTCACCGCGGTCTGCAGCGCCACCCCGCCGCCGAGCGAATAGCCGACGACGTCCGGCTTGTCGAGGCCGAGGTGGTCGATGAGCGCCCCGATGTCGTCGGCCATCAGCCGGACGTCGATCGGCCGGTCGATGTCGGCGGTCCGGCCGTGTCCCTGCAGGTCGACGGTGATGACCTGGTGGCTCTCGGCGAGGGCGGGAATGACCGGCCCGAACATCTCGCCGGACCCGAGCCCGCCGTGCAGCAGGATCAGCGGGCGGCCGGAGCCGTGCGTCTCGACGTACAGGTCGATGCCGTTCACCTGCGCGTACTGTCCAGTGGTCACGGTAGTGCTCCTCGCGCTCCTGGTTGTGATGTGATGCCGGTCAGACTCCGCAGCCCCCGCGAACTCATCGGTGGCGGGCGGAAATCTTCCGACCGGTACGGCCGACGAAGATCCAACAAATTCGTTGACCCGGCTGGCGACCCACCCGTACGGTGTCTCCAGCACGACGACCGATCGAGAGGAACGACCGTGAGCCAGTGGCAGACCAGCGAACCGCGGCGGCTAGCGCTGCGCGGCTGTCTGGGCATGGCCGGGCACGGGCTGCGGAGCAGGTGGCGCACGTAACGCACACCCAGTGTGTCGTGTCAGCCGCCCGCCGGAGTCCCGGATCGGGCGGTTTCTCTTTCTGTACCCCGGTGCGCCGGCGGTGTTGTCAATTGAGAATTCCACAGTGGATGGCGGCCACCCTCGTCGCGCGCTGATGGTGGCCGGCGGGACTCCATCACCCCGCCGGCCCGGCCCGGCTCAGGATCCGCGCGGATCGTCCGGTACCGCGGCGTCGATGCGCCGGACGGCCGCGCGACGGCGGACCGCGCGGATCCTGAGCCCGATACAACGCACGGCCGAATGCCCGAGTGGCCAGGGAGCGGTCTGCAACACCGCACACCCGGGTTCGAGTCCCGGTTCGGCCTCGATGCCATCCACTGTGTACACCGCAGGCGGGCGCTGGCTGCCCGGCCGCTCCTCATAAGGGCGGAGCGCCCGGTTCGACACCGGGGCCTGCGGCGGGTGTGCACTTCCCGGTGCGCAGGCGACGGCTACTTCGATTGGCACGAAACCAGCCTGCAAAGCTGATCCCGTGGGTTCAATTCCCACCCGCCGACGCCGACCAGATCTCGGGGAGCACACCTTCAGACCTTCCGGAAGGGAGGCGTTGTGAGCAAGTTCAACATCCGTGCGGTACCGGCTGCCGTCGGCAAGGGTCCGATCACCGCCGAGGCGACCCCGTCCGGCCGTACCCACGAGGGTGGCGCCGGCTACGCCCACGACGCCAAGAGCGAGCTGTTCCTGCTCGCCGTCTCCAACTTCGTCGGCGAGGACACGTTCTACGAGAAGGCCGGCGACCGGGACCGCCGCTACGCCGGTCTGGTCCACGCCGTGGCGACCGCGGATTCCGAGTGGGTCGCCCGGTTCCTGCGGTGGCTGCGCTCGGACGCGAACATGCGTTCGGCGTCGGTGGTCGGTGCGCTGGAGGCGGCGAAGGCGATGGTGACCGACGGAGCTTCCGGGCGCGCGCCGCATCGTGGACTCGGTGCTCCAGCGCGCCGACGAGCCGGGCGAGGCGCTCGCGTACTGGACCGCCAGGTACGGCCGGGCCATCCCGAAGCCGGTCAAGCGTGGCATCGCCGACGCGGTCGGCCGGCTGTACAACGAGCGGTCGCTGCTCAAGTACGACACCGCCATGCACGCGTATCGCTTCGCCGACGTCATCGACCTGGTCCACCCGACGGCCGCCGCGGACAAGCCGTGGCAGGGCGACCTGTTCAAGCACGCCCTCGACCGCCGGCACGGCCGGGACACCGACGTCCCGGCGGCGCTGACGATGCTCACGGTCAACGGGGCCCTGCGCCGGGCGGCGGCCGACGAGCCGGGCGTACTGCTCGACCCGGACGCGCTCGCCCGGGCCGGCATGACGTGGGAGGACGTGCTGTCGCTGGCCGGACCGCGGATGGACAAGGCACGGCTGTGGACCGCGCTGATCCCGAGCCTTGGGTACATGGCAACGCTGCGTAACCTGCGCAACTTCGACGAGGCCGGTGTCTCCGACGAGGTGGCCGGCCGGGTCGCGGCGAAGCTCGCGAGCCCTTCGGAGGTGGCCCGGTCGCGGCAGTTCCCGTACCGGTTCCTCGCCGCGTACGAGCAGGCACCGTCGCTGCGGTGGGGACAGGCGCTGGACCGGGCGCTCCAACTGTCGCTGGCGAACCTGCCGGCGCTGCCCGGCCGGTCGCTGATCCTGGTCGACACGTCGGCGTCGATGTCGTCGGGCGGGTTCCCGAAGCGCTCGACGATGAGCCCGGTCAAGGCGGCCGCCCTGTTCGGTGTCGCGCTCGCCGCCCGCGGCGAGAACGTGGACCTGCACGGGTTCGCCAACGGCGTGTTCCGGCACGAGGTGCGCAACGGGGCGTCGGTGATCCGCGAGGTGGACCGGTTCATCGCGCGGGTCGGCGAGGTGGGTCACGGTACCCAGATCGCCGACTCGGTACGGGCGACGCTGCGCGGACATGACCGGGTGTTCGTCATCTCGGACATGCAGACGTTCGCGCCGCTCCCGCACACCGGCGACGTCACCGAGGTCGTCCCGCGCGGCACCCCGCTGTACGGGTTCAACCTCGGCGGGCACCGGCGTACCGCGTTCGACCCGCCCAACCCTCGTCGATCTAGGACGAATGGTGGAACGAAACCGGCGAACCAGCCACCATTCGTCCTAGATCGACAACAGCCGGGGGGCGGGTGCACCCTGGACAGATGAGATCTGTACTCGTTACCGGGGGCTCGCGGGGCATCGGCGCGGCGATCGTGCGCGCGTTCGCCGCCGACGGCGACCGCGTCGCGATCCACCACCGGGCCTCCGCCGATCTCGCCGAAGCGCTGCGCGCCGAGCTGCCGGGTGACGGCCACGTCGTGGTCGACGGCGACGTCGCCGACCCGGCCGCCGTCCGCCGGTTCGTCGACCGGGCGGCCGAGGCGCTGGGCGGGCTGGACGTCGTGGTCAACAACGCCGCCGTGTTCCCGCCGCACCCGATCACGGAGACCACGTACGAGGAGTGGCAGGCGACCTGGCGGCACACGATCGAGGTCAACCTGACCGGGCCGGCCAACGTGTGCTGGTGCGCCGCCCAGCACCTGCGCCGGGGCGGCCGGATCGTGAACGTCTCGTCGCGGGGCGCGTACCGGGGCGAACCCAAACAGCCCGCGTACGGGGCGAGCAAGGCCGGCCTCAACGCGCTGACCCAGTCACTGGCGCTGGCCCTCGGCCCGCTCGGGATCGCGGTGACCGCGGTCGCTCCGGGCTACGTCGAGACCGACATGAGCAACGCCCATCTCAAGTCGCCGCGCGGTGATGTAATCCGGGCGCAGAGCCCGTTCAACCGGGTCGCCCAGCCCGCCGAGGTCGCGGCCGCGGTCCGGTACCTCGCCTCGCCGGAAGCCGAGTGGGCGGCTGGCGCCATACTAGACCTCAACGGCGCATCCTACCTGCGCTGAGCACACCCCCCGACCTCGTCGATCTTGGAGATCGACGAGGACAAGCGGGGCTATGCGGCCTGGGGCTCGGGGGCCAGGTCGCGGGAGCGGCTGACGGCACGGTACAGCAGGACCATGCCGACGATCTGCGCCAGGTGGTACGCCGACGTGGGGTCGAGACCGACCAGCTCGGTGATGTTCGGGGACAGCGGTTTCAGCCCCGCCGCCGCACCGCTGGCCAGCACGGCGAGCAGTACCGGCCGGGCCAGCGGATGTCCGCGCAGGAGGGCCAGCCACCACAGCCCCAGCACGCTGAGCATGGTGAGGCTCTCGCACATCAGCATGGCCGTCACGCCGGCGTGCCCGGTCACCGCGGCGCCGATGTACGCGATGAGCCCGAGCGAACGCAGCAGCCAGAACGCCCGCGCCCGTCCCGGACCGAGCACCTCCTGCACGGTGGCGGCGAGCAGGTACGACACCGCTACCACGACAAGGACGCTGATGATCGCCCAGCTGATCTCCGCCGGCCCGGCCCACCGCTTCACCACACCGTGATGGATGGCCCCGGCGAGCGCCGCGATACCGGTCCACCAGAACGACGCCAGCCAGTGGCGGTGGACCTCCGGCATCCGGCGCAGCCGGAGGGCCAAGGTGATCACGACGATGCCAAGGACGAGGTCGGTCAGTGACGGTAGCGGCTGAACGATCACCTTTTGAACCTACCCGCGGGTCGTGCGCCACTTGGCAGCACGACCCGCGGGTAGTCCGTTACCCGCGTCAGAGACCGCAGGTGACGCGGAATTCTTCCCAGCTCCGGATCCATGGCGCGTCCGAGTGGATGGTGTCGGTGATCCGGCCGCCACCGCCCACCGCGGTGAGGTAGTGCCCGTCGATCGTCTGGATGGCGTACCAGCCGTACCCGAGGGAGACGAAGGTGAACTTCTCCCAGTCCAGCAGCCACGGAGCGTCTGAGTGGATCACATCGGTGGTCCGCCCGCCACCGCCCACGGCGGTGAGGTAGTGACCGTTGGTGGTGCGCACCCCGTAGTGGATGTTCGAGGCGCCGTCGCCGGAGTCGATGAGCGTGAACTTCTCCCATGACCCGATCCGGGTGGCGTCGGTGTGGATCACGTCCGTGGTGCGCCCACCGCCACCGACCGCCGTCAGATAGTGCCCGTCGACCGTCTGGATGACACAGGTCTGGGGGCCGTTGACGGCCTGCGGGCTGATGGTGCTCGCCGACGCCACACCGGGCGCGCTCAGCGCGGCGAGACCGATCGCGGCGGCCGCGACGCCCGCGGTCCGCCAGAGCCAGGTCCTACTCATCATTCTCCTCCTCGGTTCCAGTGCCCGAACCGTAGGTACGGCCACTGAGCCGATCCTGAGGATGAGCTGAAACGCGCTGGTGGCGGCCTGTCCGGTCAGCGACTGTGCCGCCGGGTCAGGCCCGTCGGTCGTTACCGTGGTGTCCCCGGACGGGTCGACAGCAGGAGCGGACAACGTGCAGGTGAGGCTTCTCGGGCCGGTCGACGTGGTGGTCGACGGCGCGCCGCGGTCGCCGTCCGGCCTTCGCGGCAAGGCTGTGCTCGCGGTCCTGGCGCTGCACAACGGGTCTGTCGTCAGCAGCGAACGGCTCGTCGACCTGGTGTGGGGGGACACGCCACCGGCAACCGCCGCCAACACGTTGCAGGTCCACGTGTCGCAACTGCGACACGTGCTGGGCAGCAGGACGGCGATCCGCGCCCGCGCACCCGGCTACGTCCTCGACGTCGGCGACGAGGGTACCGACGTGGCAATGGCCGAGAACCTGATCGGGTCGGCGGCACGCACACCCGATCCGGCGCGGCGCGCGGATCTGCTGCGGGCCGCGCTGGACCTGTGGCGCGGCCGGCCGCTGATCGACGTCGCCGGGATCGCCTGGCTGGACGAACAGGCGCGGCGCCTGGAGCAGCTCCGGCTACAGGCCACCGAGACGCTGGTCGAGACCAGGCTGGCGCTGGGCGAACATGCCCAGCTCGTAGCCGGGCTGGAGCCGCTGATCCGCGAGAATCCGTTCCACGAGCACCTGCATCGCCAGTTGATGCTCGCCTTGTACCGGTCCGGGCGCCAGGCGGACGCGCTCGCCGTGTACCGGCGGCTGCGCCAGAGCCTCGCCGATGAGCTCGGCATCGATCCGAGCCAGCCGCTGCGCGACCTGGAGGCCGCGGTGCTCCGGCAGGATCCCGCGCTGCACCCGGCCACACCGCCGCCGGCACCGGTCGTGCCCGTCCCGGCCCAGCTTCCCCTGGCGATACACGCGTTCGCCGGTCGCGCCGCCGAGCTGGCCGAGCTGGACGCGCTGCTGCCGGACGCCGGAAACGGCGCGTCGGGCCGGCCGAGCGCGGTGGTCATCTCGGCGGTGCAGGGCACCGCCGGTGTCGGCAAGACGACCCTCGCCGTGTACTGGGCGCACCGGGTGGCCCGGCAATTCCCGGACGGCCAGCTCTACGTGAACCTGCGCGGGTTCGACGCCACCGGTTCGGTCGCCGAACCGATCGAGGCCCTGCGCGGGTTCCTCGCGGCGTTCGGGGTGCCGCCGGCCCGGATCCCGGTCGATCTGGACGGCGCGGCCGCGCTCTATCGCAGCGCCCTTGCCGGCAAGCGGGTACTGGTCGTGCTCGACAATGCCCGCCACGTCGACCAGGTTCGGCCGTTGCTGCCCGGCGCGCCCGGGTGCATGGCGGTCGTGACCAGCCGAAACCAGCTCACGCCCCTGGTCGCGGCCGAAGGCGCCCATCCACTGACGTTGGGGCTGCTTGCCCCGGCCGAGGCACGCGACCTGCTGGCCCGCCGGCTCGGGCTGAACCGGGTCGCCCGGGAACCCGACGCGGTCGCGGAGATCATCGCCAGATGCGACCGGCTGCCGCTGGGTCTGGGGATCGCCGCGAGCCACGCCGCCGTACGGCCGGAGTTCCCGCTCGCCGTCCTGGCCGAACGGTTGCGCGACGCCGCCGCCGCGTTGGATCCGTTCCAGGGCGGGGACGCGGCCACCGATGTGCGGGTCGTCTTCTCCTGGTCTTACCGGGCCCTGAGCGCCGACGCGGCGCGCCTGTTCCGGCTGCTGGGCCTGCACCCCGGGCCGGACATCGCGGCGCCGGCCGTGGCGAGCCTGGCCGGGTTGCCGCCGCCGCGCGCGCAGGCCCTGCTGACCGAACTGGTCCAGGCGCACCTGCTCACCGAGCACACCCCGGGCCGGTACACCTTCCACGACCTGCTCCGCGCGTACGCCGTCGAGCGGGCTCAGGACGTGGAGACCACAGTGGACGTCCGGGCGGCGATGTGCCGGCTGTTCGACCACTACCTGTGCGCCGCGCACGCCGCCGTCCTGGTGTTGGATCCGGCCCGACCGCCCATTCCACTCGACGTGCCGCGGCCGGGCGTCACACCGTACCGACCTGGCGAGCACGACGAGGCACTGGCCTGGTTTGCGGCCGAACACCCCGTCCTGTTGGCGGTCATCGACCGGGCCGCGAGCGACGGTTTCGACACCTGCACCTGGAAGCTGGCCTGGACCATGACCACGTTCTTCGACTGGTCCGGACGCTGGGACGACCTCATCGCCACCCAGGAGGCCGCGCTGGAGGCGCTGCGGCGGCTCGGCGAGCAGGCCGGGCAGGCCCACGCGCACCGCGACATCGGGCGTACCCTCGCCCAGCTCGGCCGCTATGTCGAAGCGCAGACGCAGCTCGGTCGCGCCGTGGACCTCTACCGCGAACTCGGCGACGACGGCGGTCGGGCCCGGACCCACCACAACCTCGGCTGGCTGTGGCAGGTCCAGGGCCGCTACCGGGACGCGCTGGGCCACAGCGAGGAAGCGCTGCGCCTGTTCCAGCGGGTCGGTGACCGGGTCGGCCAGGCGAGAGCGCTCAACGGTACCGGGTGGATCCACGCGCAGCTCGGCGACTACCGGCGCTCGCTCGACTGCTGCCAGCAGGCCCTGGTGCTGATGCGCGAGTTGGGTGACCGGCACGGTCAGGCCGGGGCGTGGGACAGTGTCGCGTTCGCCCATCACCACCTGGGTGCCTACCGACCGGCCGTCGAGGGCTACGAGCACGCGCTCGCCGGGTACCGCGAACTCGGCGACCAGCTCAGCGCGGCGGCGGTGCTCATCCATCTCGGCGACACGCTGGAAGCCACCGGCGACCTCGAGTCCGCCCGGGACACCTGGCGGCGGGCGCTCCAGATCTTCGAAGAGCTCGACCAGCCGGATGCCGCCGAGGCCCAAGCGCGGCTGGACCGTACCGAACCGCTACCAGCCAGGTCAGGCGAGTAGCCGCGATCACAGCCGATCGGGCTTGCGGCCGTCTTCTGGATCGATACAGTTGATATGTTACCGCAGGTCACAAGACCAGAAAGAAGCCAACCATGAAGACTGCCTGGGCCACCCGTGCCACGCAGCGCCAGGAACGGCGCCGGCTCGTATCGGAGGTCACCAGCTACCGGACGCCCGCTGAGCGCTTGGAACTTGAGCTGATCCTCGCGCGGCACCCGGAGAAGGACACCCTGGAGATCACCAGGGTCCTCCGCAGCGACAACGCCGCCCGCGCCTTCGCCGCCTGACAAGGCCACAAACAACACCGCACTGTACCGATCCAGTAAGATCGACCCGATGGCAGCGACCCTCAAGACCGTCGCCGAGGAGCTGGGGATCTCCCGGAGCACGGTGTCGAACGCGTACAGCCGACCCGACCAGCTCTCGGCCGAGTTGCGCGCCCGGATCCTCGCCACCGCCGAGCGGCTCGGATACCCCGGGCCGCACCCCACCGCCCGGTCGCTGCGCAGCGGCCGGGTCGGTGCCATCGGCGTGCTCCTCACCGCACACCTCTCGCTGGCGTTCACGGACCCGTTCGCGGTGTCCTACCTGCGGGGCGTCGCGCAGGCCGCCGAGCGCCGGGACACCTCGCTGCTGCTGATCCCGGTGTCGCATGAGGACGACGAGGCGGCGTTGCGCGCGGTCCGCGGCGCCGCGGTCGACGCGTTCTGCGTGTACAACCTGCCGGACTGGCACCGCGCGTTGGACGTGGTGCGGGCGCGTGGCCTGCCGGTCGTCGGCGGCTTCGACCCGGCGGCCCTGGACGCGGGCGAGATGTACGCCGGGGTCGACGACCGGGTCGCCGCCCGCCGGATCGCCGAGCACGTCGCCGCGTTCGGTCACCGGCGGGTGGCGATGATCTCGGAGTGGGTGACCCGGCCCGGCGGCGCGCAGGTCGTCACCGGGGTGTCCGCCGACGATCCGCCGTACTACGTCACCCGGGAACGGCTGCGCGGCTTCCGCGACGCGTTCGCGTCCGTGGGCGTGGCCTGGGCCGACGTGGTACTGATCAACGCGGCCGACAACAGCCGGCCGGCCGGCGCCGAAGCGGCGGCGTTCGCCCTGGACCGCGCCGACCGGTGCACCGCCGTGCTCGCCACCTCCGACGTCCTCGCGCTGGGCGTGCTGGACGCGGTGCGGGTACGCGGGCTGCGGGCCGGTCGCGACGTGTCGGTGACCGGCTTCGACGACATCGACGAGGCGGCCGGCGTCGGCCTCACGACCATCCGCCAGCCCGGTGTCGAGCGCGGCCGGACCGCCGGCGAGCTGCTGTTCGACCCGCCACCGGACGCGGCGGACCGCATCCGCGTCCTGCCCACCTCGCTCGTGGTCCGTGCCAGCACCGGACCCGCCACCTAGCTCAGGCGGCGTGGCTACTCGAACCGCGCCGGGTCGCCGGCGCCGCGGCGCAGGATCTCCGGCTCCGGCCCGGACAGGTCGACCACGGTCGTCGGTTCCGTCCCGCAGTCGCCCGCGTCGACCACGGCGTCGAGCGCGTGGTCGAGCCGTTCCTTGATCTCCCAGCCCTGGGTCAGCGGCTCGTCGAGGCCGGGCAGCAGGAGCGTGCTCGAAATGCAGCGGCTCGCCGAGTTCGGCCAGGATCGCCTGGACGACCGCGTGGCGGGGCACGCGTACCCCGACGGTGCGCTTGCGGGGGTGCATCAGCCGGCGCGGGACCTCCCGGGTGGCCGGCAGGATGAACGTGTAGCTGCCCGGCGTGGCCGCCTTGACCAGCCGGAACACCGAGTTGCTGACGTGTACGAACTGGCCGAGCTGGGCGAAGTCCCGGCACACCAGCGTGAAATGGTGCCGGTCGTCGAGGCGGCGGATGTCCCGGATCCGGTCGATCCCGTCCCGGTTGCCGAGCTGGCATCCGAACGCGAAGCACGAGTCGGTCGGGTACGCGATGAGCCCGCCCTGGCGGACCAGGTCGACAATCTGCCCGATCACGCGCGGCTGCGGATTGTCCGGGTGCACATCGAAGTACCTCGCCATGCTGACAACCTATCGTCACAATTTCCCGGAAATAGTGGCCATGGCGACCTCCTCAGGCCACGACTTCCGGGAAGTTGTGCCGATCGTCCGCGTTCGTTTGCCGGCTTGCGATGTGACCGGTAGGGTGTCGCTAGCCGGCTAGCGAATCGATCCGGAGGCGACAATCATGGCTGTCAACGGCGGACCGACCTTTGGCGTGAAGACCAGCCAGATGGGCGCCAGCTACGAGCAGATCCTGCGCACCTGGCGGGAGGCGGAGGAACTGGAGGCGTTCGAGCACGCCTGGCTGTGGGACCACATGGTGCCGTTGCGCGGCGACGTCCGGGCCGCCGCGCTGGAGGCGTGGACACTTCTCGCCGCGCTCGCCGCGCAGACCACCCGGCTGCGCCTCGGCGTGATCGTGACCAGCAACCGGCTCCGCCCGCCCACGGTGCTGGCGAAGATGGCGGCGACGGTCGACCAGATCTCCGGCGGTCGGCTCGTTTTCGGGATCGGCGCGGGCGGCAGCCGGGTCGCCGACCCGGCCGGCCTGGAGATCGTGCGCCGCGAGTTCGACGCGTACGGCATCGACGTGGTCTCCCCGGCCGACGCGGTCGCGGCCCTCGGCGAAGCGTGCACGATCGTCCGTCGCATGTGGACCGAGGACGAGCCGTTCGACTTCGACGGCCGCTACTACCGCCTGAAGGGTGCTGTCTGCGAGCCGAAGCCGGTCCAGCGTCCGGGTCCACCGGTGATGATCGGCGCCGGTGGCGAGCGGCGGGCGCTGCGCGTGGTGGCCGAGCACGCCGACATCTGGAACTGCCCGGCACTGACCGTCGACGAGTTCCGGCACAAGAGCCGGGTCCTCGACGAGCACTGCGCCGCGATCGGCCGCGACCCGGCCGAGATCGTCCGCTCCGTGCAACTCCTGCTGCGTGGCATCGAGCCCGCGACGGCACGCCGGCAACTCAAGGAGTACATCGACGCCGGCGCGAGGCATCTGGTCATCGCGCCGGTGCCCCCCGCACCGCCGCTGCGGCAGATCGTCGACGAGATCATCGAGCCGCTCCGGAAAGGCTGACAGGCTTCACCGTACGTGAATCTCGGGCGGTCTCGGTCGCTCCTCCCGGCCGGGCTCCCCCGGCCGCCGGAACGGATCCTCGCCCGGCCGCAGCGGTCGCGGACACCCGTCGCACGGCCCGCGGTGCTCGACGAGGAACCGCGCCTCGTTGGTCAGGTCCACCGCCGCCACCACCTCCGGCTCGGCGTTGGTGCGAAGGCGCGCCTGGTCGGGACCGAGCGGATCGGCCACCCGTACCCGCATGCGCGTCTCGGCGAACTTGATCTGCGCGGCGAGGTGCAGGCGCCGCGGATCGGGGACGACCAGGCTGTCGGCCGGCGGCACCTCGTCGTCGCGCACGGCACGGTTGGCCCACCCGGTGAAGATCTCCTTGAGCGGGCTGCTCTCCACCAGCCCGCTCAGGTACTCCTTCACGATCTGGAGGATCTCGTTCGAGCCGAGGTCCGGAAGCTGGACGACACTGGCGACCGCGTTGGCGGCCGCCTCGGCGACGCGCTCCGTCTGTACCGTGATCTGATCTTCTTGTTGTTGCCGCGAATCCAGGCGGTCGAGGCGCCCGGTGAGGTCGGCGGCGTCGCGGATCCGGCCGTCGAACCGGTCGGCCTCCGGGACCGCCGGATCCGCGGGCGGCGGCGACCCGCGGTCGAACGTGGCGGCCTGGACCTGGCCCAGCCGCCGCGCGAGGGAGTGCTCGGTATCGGTGGCGTCGCCGGCAGGGTGCGCCGGTCTGCTGATGCCGTGAATCCGCTCCAGCATGTCGGTCAGCGGCTGTACCCGCACCGACTGCACGGGGCCGAGCGCGAACCGCTGGCGGATCCGCTCGTACGCCCGCTGCCTGCCCTGGTCGGCGAGCACCCGCTGCACGGCGAGCGTGTACTTCACCTTGACCTGATGGCGGAGGGTGGCCTCCAGGCTGGCCGGCGCCGCCACCGCGACGAGCACGGTCAGCATCAGGCCGATGTGGACGCCGCTGAGCACCCGCCGGCCGGCGTTGACGAACGGCAACGCCCGGGCGCGATCTCGCACCGGACGCAGCGTGGCGAGCAGGCCGAAGGTGGCCAACAGGAGATAGAGCACCGTCCACACCCACCAGGGAACGTCCACAAGGGAGCCGACCTCTTGCAGGATCGCCCGGACGGCGGCCACTTCCGCCCTCGGCAGGTCGATGAGATTGGCCACCCACACCAGCGACAGCACCAGAGCCGTGCCGAGCAGCAACGACAGGACGATGTCGGCCGCGGCGGCGACGGCGATGTGCCGCGACCGGTTCATCACTTTCCACGTCCGGATGCTCGCCCAGACGCCGACCGGGATGAGCAGGCCCGCCGCCGGTTTGGTGAGCAGCGTGTCCCGCTCGAACAGGAACAGCAGAAACACCCCGGTCACGACCGTGAACACGAGGTGGGGTACCGGCCGTAACCAGCGGCGGCGGGACTTCCGCACGCCGCGGCTCACCAGCAGCACCGCCCACACCCCGAACGTCAGCACGTAGCCGGCCGGTAGCGCGGACACCACCGCGTCGGTGACCGAGGACCACGCGGCGCCCGGCCCGACCGCCGCAACCCACCAGACCACACCCGCGAGCACCAGGCCCGCGATGACGAGTCGCAGGATCCGGCCGGCCCGTCCGCTCGGGAACCGGTCGACGAGACGCCGGGCGAACCGGACCCCTTCCCACGTGACGAGGCCGGCGATCAGCGCGATGCCGAACAGATCGAGCCACCACGGGCTGTCGTGCGTGCGCGGCCGGACCCAGACACTGAGGACGAACGCAAGCGCCGCCCCGCCAGTGACATCCGCGGTAATCCGCCGCATAGTACGCGGCGTCAGCAGATCAAGAACCCGTCCCCTCACCGCGCCCTCCCCCGTCGCCCGCAAGAATACGGAGGATCGCGTCGATCAAGGAGAAATGAACACGGTTCGGAGATCAAACCATGTACATTTCTCCAAGATCGGCGAGCTAGGCTGGCTGCCTATGGACACCAGCTTCCCGCCGTCAGCCGAGCACTACGACCAGTGGTACGCGAACATGGTCGATTCGCCGGCCCGGGACGAGATCGTGCGACGCCACCTCGGCCTGCCCGCCGACCTGCCGTCCACGAGCCTGCTGACCTGGGACGCGATCGCCGACGTCACGTCGGCGCTGCGGCTGTCGCCGGGACAGGTCCTGCTCGATCTGGCCTGCGGGCGTGGCGGGTACGGCCTGGAGGTGGCGGGGCGAACCGGAGCGCGGCTGGTGGGTGTCGACTTCTCCGGTGAGGCGGTGCGGCAGGCTCGGGCGCACGCCGAGCGGTCGGGTCGGGAGGCGCGCTTCGAGGTCGGCGGCATGACCGACACCGGGCTCGACACCGCCTCGGTGGACGCGGTCATGTGTATCGACGCCATCCAGTTCGCGCACCCGAAGCAGGACGCGTACCGCGAGATCCGGCGGGTCCTGCCCACCGGCGGGCGGGTGGTGCTCACCTCGTGGGAGGCGGTCGACCGCGACGACGACCGGCTGCCGGAACGCCGACGGGCGGTCGACCTGAACGCGGACCTCGCCGCGGCCGGATTCGTCGAGATCGACGTCGTCGAGCGGCCGGACTGGCGGGCGAAGGAACTCGCCCTGTGGCAGGAGGCGGCGGCCCTCGATCCGGGCGCGGACCCGGCACTGGGTTCACTGCACGACGAGGCGCTGAAGGTACTGGAGTTCCCGCACCTCAGCTGCCGCGTGATGGCGTCGGCGACCGCCGGCTAGCCGGTATCGGCGGGTCATCCGTGTCGCTGGCTCAGCCAGGATTCGTAGTGGTCCAGCACGGTTTCCTCGACCGGGCGGTACACGACGCCCAGTTCCTCGACGCTGCGCCGGTTGTCGACCGCGAAGCGGATGCCCAGGTGGTTGCGGATGTACTGCTGGGTGAGCCCGAACCGGGGACCCAGGACGCGGACCGCCCAGTCGGGCACCCTGTGCCGGGGAATCAGGTACTTCCGGGGGTACCGGTCCCGGATGACGTTCGCCATCTGGGCGAACGAGACCATCTCGCGGTGCGCGAGGATGTAGCGGCCGCCGGCCGATCCCCGTTCCGCCGCGCGGACATGGGCGGTCGCCACGTCCCGGACGTCGACGAATGTGAAGCTGAAGTTCGGCGCGCCGTAGAAGAAGTACCCGCTCATCAGCTCGTTCAGCAGGAACAGGCTGCCCGAGTCGGACGCCGGGGTGAACGACGGGCCGAGGATGAGCCCGGGATTGACGGTGACCAGGGACCAGCGGTCCTGTTCCTCCGCCGCCTGCCGGGCCTCGCGTTCCGCGACGGTCTTGGCGTAGTGGTACGGGTTGTTCTCCAGCGTGCTGGTGGTGTTGACGTACTCCTCCGACAGGGTCTGGTCCTTCATGTCCAGCACGTCGACGTAGTCGCCGAAGATCGCCCCGACCGTGGAGGTGAACACCACCCGCTCGACGGTCGGCGTCGCGTTCACGCTCGCGATGACGTTGCGCGTGCCCGCCTGCGCCGGCTCGAACACGTCGACGCGGCCGTCCCGGATGCGCTCGGGCATCAGGAACGGCGACGCCACGTGGAACACGACCCGGCAGCCGCGCATGGCGGTGTCGAACGCGCCGGGCTTGCGCAGGTCCGCCTCGAACAGGGTCAACTGCCCGGGAAACCGCGCCTCCAGGTGCCGCAGCGGCTCGACCTTCGCGGCGTTCGCCAGGCTCCGCACGGTCGCGTGCACCGGGTATCCGCGGGTCAGCAGGTGTTCGACCAGATGGCTGGCCACGAAACCGGTGCCACCGGTGACCAGGACCGCTTCCCTCACCGTGGGTACGGTACCTGACCCCCGCCGTTGGCACGATGGTCTGCCCGTCGAGCCGCTGACATATTGCTATATCGCGATACTCTGACAGCCACCGCTCAGCAGGGGTCGACGAAGTAGATCGGCTCCCAGTTGAGCGACTCCTCACCCTGCGGCGGCGGCTTCGACGAGTACAGGTACTGGTGTTCGTCGCCCAGGAACCGCGCCACCGCACGGCCGGTCTGGTTGTTGATGTACGAGCCGGAGTGGCCGAACGGCATGGACTGGTAGTCGGGCGTGCAGTAGTAGTAGTTGACCTGAGTACCCTTGAACTTCCGCTCCTCCCAGGTGCAGAAGTAGCCGCGGTTGCAGGTCGCGGCCGCCCGGATCGGCTGGTTGTACTCGCGGGCCACGGTCTCGCCCGGGAACGCGACGAGCGCCGTCATTCCCGGCCAGGCGATCTTGTTGACGGTCACCCGCGTACCGCCGGGTGTCACCATCAGCGCGGAGACCTTGCGCTCCAGCTCGGCCGCCTGTACCGGCGTCAGGCCGGCCTGCCGGGCCTGCGTGGCGAACGTCGCCGTGCCGCCCGGGGTGGTCGCCGCGTCGGCGACCCCCGGGCCGATCAGCACGGCCACCGCCGCACCGAGAGCCGCCACCGTGGCGGCCATGACTCCTAGCCTCTTCACGAACTCCCCCGTAGGTCGTGGATGTATGAGCAGTGACGCCATGCTCCGGGGCCGCGCTGTCAGACCGCTTTCATCACCTGTCACGGTTGGGAACCCGGGACGCGACCGTCGCGGCTAGGGTGGGTGGTGTCGCCCACGGCCCGGAGGGATAGTGCAGTTCGGTCTACTCGGCCCGCTGGAGGTGATCCAGGACGGGCGGTCGGTGCCGGTCCGCTCCGGCAAGCACCGGGCGCTGCTCGCCGCGTTGTTGTTGCGCCCCAACCGACCTGTGTCGCTGGGTGAGCTGGTCGACGTCATCTGGGGCGAGAACCCGCCGGCCAACCCGCGCAACGCGGTGCACACGTACGTCGCCCGGACCCGCGCCGTCATCGGGGACGCGATCCAGACGACCTCCGACGGGTACCGGGTGGCGGTCGACGCGTTGGACGTCGACCTCGGTCGGTTCGACGCCCTGCTGTACCAGGCCGACCGGCACGCCGAACGCGGCGATCCGGGCGCCGAGGCGGAGTCGCTGCGTGAGGCGTTGCGGCTGTGGCGCGGCGAGGCGCTGGCCGACGTCCCGTCCGATCTGCTGCACCGGGAGGTCGTGCCGCAGCTACGGGAACGGCGGTTGCTGGCACTCGAACGGCGTATCGGGATCGACCTGCACCAGGGCCGGCACGCCGAACTGGTCGGCGAGCTGACGACGCTGACCGCCCAGTACCCGCTGCGGGAACGGCTGTGGGCACAGCTCATCACCGCGCTGCACGACGGTGGCCGGCGCGCCGACGCCCTCGCGGCCTACCAGACGGTGCGGCGGAAGCTCGCCGACGAGCTGGGCATCGATCCTGGCGCGGAACTCCAGGAACTGTACGCGGTGGTCCTTGCCGGTCGGTCCGAATCGGACACCCTCCGCACGTCGCTCCCGCCGGTACCCCGGCAACTGCCCCCGGGTCCGCACCAGTTCACCGGCCGCAGCGCCGAATTGGCCGAGCTGGACGCGTTGCTGCGCGGCGCCGACAGCCCGGCGGGCGCCGTGGTGATCAGCGCGATCGCCGGCACCGCCGGGGTGGGCAAGTCGGCTTTGGCGGCGCACTGGGCCCGCCGGGCCGCCGACGAGTTCCCCGACGGGCAGCTGTGGCTCAATCTGCGTGGCTACGATCCGGGCCGTCTGGTGCCGCCCGAGCAGGCGTTGACGGTACTGCTGCGGGCGCTCGGTGTGCCCGCCATCGAGATCCCGCTGGATCTCGACGGCCGGACCGGGCTGTACCGGTCCCTTTTGGACGGTCGGCGCACGCTGATCGTCCTCGACAACGCCGGCAGCGCCGAGCAGGTCCGGCCGCTGCTGCCCGGGGCACCGGGCTGCTTCGTGGTGGTGACCAGCCGCGACGACCTGGCCGGCCTGGTCGTCCGGGACGGGGCGACCCGGGTACGCCTGGATCTTCTCACCCGGGAGGAATCCGTCGCGCTGCTGCGCCGGCTGCTCGGATCCGCTGTCGACGGCCACCCGGACACGGTCGACCGGCTGGTCCGGCTGTGCGCCCGGCTGCCGCTGGCGCTGCGGATCGCCGCCGACCGGATCGTCACGGATGGCGCGCCGTTGCCGGTGGCGGTCGACGGGCTGGCGCGCGGCGGCACGCTCGACACGTTCGCGGCCGGCGACGACGATCCGTACACGGCCTTGCGCGCGGTGTTCTCGTGGTCCTACGAGGCCCTGCCGGCGCCGACCGCACGGATGTTCCGGCTGGTCGGGCTCGTTCCCGGCGACGACTGGGACATCGCGGCCGCCGCCGCGCTCGCCGGCTGCCCGGCCGCCGAAGCCCGGCGGCTGCTTGCCGGCCTGGCCTCGGCGCACCTGGTCGAAGAGCGGAACGGCCCCCGGTACGGCATGCACGACCTGCTGCGGGTCTACGCGACCGAGCTCGCCGATCGCGACCCGGACCGCGATGCCGCGTGGCGCCGCCTGTGCGACCACTATCTGGGTACCGTCATGGCCGCCGCGGAGCGCGCCTTCCCATCCCAGCTCGGCCTGTCGCGGCCAGCGCTGCCGTCGGCGACCACGTTCGCGGACGCCGACGCCGCGGTCGGGTGGCTCGACGCCAACCGGGCGGGCATCGTGGCGGTTTCCGCCCGCGCCGCCGAGGCGGGCCCGCTCGCGGTGGCCTGGCAACTGGCCGACGTCCTGGCCGAGTACTTCCTGATCAACCGGCATACCGCCGAGGCGCGCACGACGGGTGAGGCGGGTCTGGCCGCCGCCCGGCGCGCCAGCGACCTCCGGGCCGAGGCGATGATGCGGTACCGGCTGGGCGCCCTGGGCCGCATCGTCGACGACTACCCGTCGGCGCGCGCCCACCACCAGGCGGCGCTCGACCTGTTCGGGGGGATCGGCGACCCGGACGGCCAGGTGGCCGCCACCATCGGGCTGGGCACGGTGTGCGCCGACGTGGGCGAGCTGGCCCAAGCCCGCGACCTGCTCGGCGACGGCGCGGCCCGGGCCCGACGGCGGGGCCTCACCGATCTGGCCGGAATCGCGTTCGGCGCCCTGTTCAACGTGCACCACAGCGACGGTGACCTGCGCGCCACCGTCACCGCCGTCACCGAGGCGGAGCAGATCTTCCGGGCCACCGCGAACGGCCGGCGGCTGACGCCGACCCTGATCAACCGGGCCGTGTCGCTGCACATGATCGGCGAGTACGACCAGGCGCTGGAGGTCGTGACCGAAGGCCTGGCGCTCAGCCGGCGGTACGGGCAGCGCCATTACGAAGCCAGCGCACAGGTCGTCCTCGCCCTCGTGGCTCTCGACGTCGGCAAGCCGGATCGGGCGCTGGAGCACGCGTCGGAGGGGCTGCGGCTCATCCAGGCGGTCGGCCTCAAGGAGTACGAGGGTGCCGCCTGGTCGGCGCTGGGCTGGGTGTACTGGGTGCTCGGCAAGTACCACCACGCGGTCGAACACCACACCCGCTGCCTGGAGTTCGGCCGGGAGACGGGGTTCCTGCTCTCCGAGCTTCAGGGGCACATCGGGCTCGCCAGCTCGCATCACCGGCTGGGAAACCTCGACATCGCGTTGGATCACGCCCGGCGCGCCATGTACCACGCCCGGGAGCGGCAGTTCCTGCTCTCCGAGTGCGAGATATCTCAGCTGCTCGCGGTGATCAGCGCCGAGCAGGGCGACCCGCTCGCCGCCGAGCACCACATGGCGCGCGCCGACCAGATCATGCGGGACACCGGTTTCCGGCCGGCACCGTACATGCCCAAGCTGTGAGCCCGCCGGGCCCTGGCACAACGTCGAGCCCGCCGGACCCCCTGGCGCAACGTCGAGCCCGCCGGACCCCTGGCGCAACTTCCCGGAAGTTGTGGCCTCAGCAGGGGTCTGAGGCCACAACTTCCGGGAAGTTGCGCCAACTAACTGCCTTTTCGCCGCGATTCGCGGCAAGTTGGTATCGACTCGGCCGCCGAGGACCGCTTACCGGCCCGATGTTGGCATGCTCGGGAGCACGTCGGCGGGAGGAGTCCGGGCTGTGATCGGGGTGCTTCGGACCGCGCCATGGCGACGTGCGCCGGGCCTGCTGCTGCGCCGGCCGGGCGTGGCGGTCGCGTTGGTCGCCGCCGCGTTCGTCGCCGCGCTGCCGGCGTCGGCCGCCGCCCCGTTCCTGTCCTCGGCCCGCAGCGCGACCCTGCACCACGAGGTCGCGGCGTCCTGCCTCGACTTCGTCGGTGTCGACGCGCGGAGTGTGCTGCCGCTCTCGCCGTCCGGCCCCAATCAGCCACCCGCGCCCGACGTGTCCGCCGGGGTCACGGCGCGAGCCGCGGCGGTGAGCGGGCCGGCCCGCGCGGTGCCCGGTCTCGGCGCCGCGAAGATCACACTGTACGGGTCGGTCACGTCGAGTACCAGCAGCCTGGCGTTGCCGCCGATCTCGTCGACGGTCCGCTGTCCCCGTTCGGGGTCGCGCGAACCGACGTACACGATGATCCCGGCGGCCGCGAGCTGCCGGGCGATCTCCTTGCCGATGCCCTTGTTGGCACCGGTGACCAGTGCCGTGGAATCGTTCATGGTGTCGACGATTCCACGGGGCGGATCGGCCGAGCCAGGGACAACCGGTACCTGGTACCTGAAGGAGGCGGCCACATGAGCAGACAGGAGCTGGCCCCGGTTCCTGCGCGACCGGCGCGAGGGCCTGCGCCCCGACGCCGTCGGCCTGCCCGGCGGAGCCCGCCGCCGCACCCCTGGCCTGCGCCGCGAAGAGGTCGCCCAGCTCGCCCACATGTCCGTCGACTACTACGTCCGGCTAGAACAGGCCCACGGCCCGCGGCCGTCCCCGCCGGTCCTGGACGCCATCACCGGCGCCCTGCGGCTCTCGCCGGCCGAGCGGACGCACCTGTTCCAGCTCGCCGGGGCGAACCCGGCCCCGCCGGCGAGCCCGGCGCGCCAGGTCCGCCCGTACGTGGCCAACCTGCTCCGCCGCATCCCCGACGCCGCCGCCGTGGTCACCGACGCCACGTACGACGTGGTCGCGTTCAACCCGCTCGCCGAGGCCGTGCTGGGCAACTGCGACGTGCTCACCATCCCGGACGACGATCAGCAGGTCGTGTTCATCACCGCAGACCCGGGTAGTCCGACCGCCCGCGCCCTGCGCCACCTGGCTCAGGGCGTCACGGGAGCGACAGCCGGCCCGCCCACGGAATCGATGATTCTTTCGTAAACTGCCAAGCCATGACGACTTACGCGCTCGGCGCGGGCTGCGTCGGTGCCACAAAGAAACCTGTTGACCTTGGAGACCTTGGATGCTCTCCTAGCTGGCAATCTGGAGGGGGCGACGGCATGATTGATGCGCAAGTCAATGATCGACGTGCGCTAGCCTCGCGTTCTCCGGCAGAGTTGGCGATGTACCTACGCGCCAAGAACTGGGCGTTCTGGTCGTTGGGAACGTAGTCAGACTTCACCGCGAGGGAGCTGGTTCAGGTGAAATTAGTGTTGCGGGGACCATCGAAGGAGAGGATAGGTTGCGGCGGATCTGGATGAATCTACCGGACACCGACTACACGAAAGCTATGCAGGCACACCAAGAGATGCTGTCGGTGTCCGTGAGAGGAGATCTAGTAAGCCGGGGCACGAGACTATACATGCGCAATCCCACCGCCTTTCAGGTCCTCGCTGCCGGTGACGATGATTGAGGTCAACCAATCTGTCTCCACGACCTGAGCGGAGCTTCAGGCCCGTGCGCGGCGCCGAGGCCGGTGATCGTGGACCTTGCCGAGTACGACGGCCTTCGTCTCCTGCATGCCGGCTGACGGAAGCGGCGGTCAGGCGTGGCCGAGCGCCACGGCCGGACCGGACCGCTCGACCCGGTGGTTGACCAGATCGAGATGGCGCATCGTGTAGCCGCGTAGCGCGCGTAGCTGGCGTTCGGTGAGCCGGTCGCAGACCCAGTCCCAGTGCAGCGAAACCCAGTCGCCGACCGCGAGGCCAGCGGTCCCGACCACGGAGGAGCGCGCGGTCTCCGGCACCGGGTCGCCCAGGCTCAGCTGGCGGCCGTCCCACCGCAGCGGACGTGAGGTGACCATGACCTGGTCGGCTTCCACGGCGGTCACCTGCCCCCAGCGGATCCGGCACCGGTCGAGCACGGTCAGCGCCCGGTCGGCCTTGCGGTCGTCGCCGAGCAGGCCCACCCACGGGTACACGCCGAAGACGTGGAAGCTGTGGTGCGGCACCCCGCCCTGGAGTACACCGTCGGCGAGGAAGCCGAACTGGGCGCCGACCCTGGGGCGGAACCGGTGTTCCATCGAGTTGGCGATGTGCGCCAGCGGGATGCTGTCCAGCAGCGCGTTGCCGACCCAGTACGCCTCGACCACCCGGCGATCCAGCGGGTCGCGGATGCCGGTGCCGGCCGCGATCAGCTCCAGGTACGGCCATGCCCCGCTGAACGCCTGGGCGAGCTGTACCAGTCCATTGTCGACGGTGCCGGCGAGGCCGTACTCGCGGAACGCCAGGCTGTCCGCCGGCCCGCAGTAGCCCAGCGAGTTCGGCGGGTACGCGTACCGCACGAACAGCAGCGGGCCGGCCAGCTCGACGGCCGTCGGCGCAGTCATTGAGCCGCCTCGGCATCGCGCTCGTCGGTGAACACGCTCAAGGCGTCGGCCGCCTCCTCCTCGGTCATGGTGGACAGCGCGAATCCCATGTGGACCAGGATCCAGACGCCCGGCGCGGGCGCGTCGTCGAGCAGCCCGACGTTGACCGAACGCCGAAGCCCGGCCATCTCGACCGTGGCCAGGTCCGGGTGGTCGTCGCCCACCGACACGACCTGGGCGGGTATCCCAAGGCACATCAGGCGTACTCCAATGATTCGAGGATCAGTTCGTCACCGCCGGCGAGGTCGACCTCCTCGCCGGCGCAGCGGGGACACGTGGCCAGCACGTCGAAGGTGTCCGCCTCGTACCCGCAGCCACGGCAGGCCAGCCGGACCGGCACGGTGACGAGATCGAGCGCGGCACCGTCGGCCTCTGTGCCCTCGGCAACGAAGCGGAACGCCATCGCCATCGACTCCTCGTCCACGCCATGGCGCACCCCGGCCCGCACCCGCACGCGCGTCACCGCGCGCCCGCCAGCGCGTCGCCGCACCGTATCCAGGACGCCTTCGGCGAGACCGAACTCATGCATCCGCCCACGTCCTCACATTCGTGTCATCTCCACGTACCGCCTGATGTCCGGAAGCGACTGGATCAACAGGATCACGGCCACTCCAACCAACGCTACCTTGATCAGTGTTCGAAGCATCTCCAGCCTCCTTGAGGATCGCTTCGATCAGGCGCACCGCCTCCGGTACCGCCGCCCGGACCGGTGCTGACAGTTCCATGCCGGCACCGAGGTCGGCCGGCTCGCACGCCACGACGAGAGTGCGGGCCGGTTGCCCGCCCAGCCGCCGCAGGAGCGCCAGGACATCGTCTGGCGCCAGACTGTGTGGGTCGATCAGCGGCGCCCCGGCCGGCGCAACGCCTGGGTGCGCTTCCAGCAACGACACCGTTCCCGGCGGCGCACCCCGGGCTGCGGTGTCCACCAGGATCAGCAGGTCGCAGCCGTCGAGCAGATCGTAGGCCAGGTGGACGCCCCGGACGCCGACGTCGATCACCTCGACGCCGGCCGGCAGCGCCACCCCGGTGAGCTGGCGGGCCACCTCGACCCCGAACCCGTCGTCGCCGAGGAAGATGTTGCCGATACCGGCCACCACGACCCGCCCGCTAGTCATCGCACGGCTCCACCTCGTCGGGCATAAAGTACCGGAACCTGCCGTGGTTGCGTTGCAGGTCGGCGCCCGGGTCCTCGGCCAGGGTCACCGCCAGGTACGGGTTGTCGTCGACGTCGAGCAGCACCGCCTCGACGATCGCGAGCCGGCCGGTCAGGAACATGTCCTGCGCGTCGGCCCGGCGGGCACCCGGCCGCAGCCGGACCTTGCTACCACTGCGCACCGGACGGCCGGCGATCACCACGGTGTCGGTGTGCGGAGAGACGCTGGCGTCGGCGTCCGGATCCCACCACGGCACCGGATCGTCAGGCCGGGAGGCGTTGCCCGGCGCGGCCCGCAGGTACCGGATCACACCGTGCAGCCGCTCCAGCTGCCCCGCGTCCAACGCCTCGGTCCGGTCGATCACCGCCGCCGCACGGGGATCGGTGGCCCGGGCCTCCCGCTTCTCCGCGTCGGACAGGGCGAGGGTACGCAGGGTCAGAATTTCGTCGATCTCGGTGACGTCGAACAGGTCGCCCGGGCTCTCCGGGGCGATCTCCGGGTGGTCGTAGAGAATGATCGGCGCGCACAGCACGACGTCGCGCTGCCCGGCCGGCCCGGCGAGCACCGGCCAGGTGCCGGTGTTGACGCAGCCGGCGACCGCCCCGGCCGCCCACTCCGGCGGGTCCACCATGGACACGAACGCGCCGCCCTCGACGCCGAGCACCGTGTGGCTCGCCACCAGCGCGGACGGCAGCGCAGACTCCCGTGACCCGGCTCCGTGCAACGGCGTGCGGTTTTCCACGCGTACCCGAAGAAGCCGCGCCCGCCACGGACCCGGCACCGGCTCGGCGCTGACACTGACCACACCGGACAGTGCGCGGCGCCGCCGCACCACCTGGCCGACCAGCTCACCCCGGTCGTCGCGCACCGGCTCGACGTCTTCGCCGCCGTCGATCTCGAAGCGATGCTCGTGCGGCAGCGTGGGCGGGTCGACGGCGATCTCGTGCTCGACCGTCTCGTCCCAGGCGAACACGGGTGTGCCGGCCACGTCGAGCGCGTCGACCGGCTGGTACCCGCTGCCTGTCCAGCGCCGCACGGTGCGCTGCTGCACCTGGAGGAACCGCAGCACCGCCGAAACCGGACCGTCGCCCTCCAGCACCAGCTCGGCCTGGCTGTACGCGCGTTCCGACGGGTCGGTCGCGGCGTAGCCGGCCGGCATCAGCACACCGAACTGCCAGCGACTGCGGTTCTTCTGCGCCGAGGCACGGTACGGATAGAGCACGTACCCCTCGTAGAGAACCGCGTCGGCGACCGTGCGGGCGACATCAAGGTTCACGGGTCACCGCCTCCGCGAGCAGTGCCTGGACGGCGCTGTCCCAGGTGGGCAGCGCGTGCCGGGACTTGTACCGGCCGAGCGCGTCGAGTGTCTCACGGCTGCACCGGATCCAACCCGAGTTCGGGAAGTACCGGTCGACCAGCTCCTGCCAGACGCTCACCGGCAGCCGGTAGGTCGACTCCGCGCTCCACGGCACCGGCTCGACGGTGAACCCGTTGTCGCTGGCCAGAAAGACGGTTCCACTGTAGAGCATCAGCAACGGCACGGTGCCGTCGTCGAGGCCGTGGAAGTACCGGGCCGCCGCGATCTCCAGGTCGTAGCTGCACGGCACCGGCAGGCTGATCTCGATCCACCCGGTGAACTTGGAGACCATTGTGGACACGGTCGCGAGCTGCATCGGCTTGAGCGTGTCGGCCCACCGTGACGGGTCGCCGAACAGGTCGTTGAGCCGCTCCGCCTCCTCCGGGCTGTACCGGCGGCGCTGCGGCTCGATGCGCAACTGGCACCGCAGCGCGATGGCGTACACGCTGGCCCCCGTCGTCTCCGCGATGCGTACGGTGAACGCCATCGTCGGCGCGATCGCGTGCGGCTCCGCTCGCGCGCTGACACAGTCGAAGACGAGATGGGCCAACTCATGCCTCCTAAGACATCGGACGGCTGCGGGCGCGCAGATCGGTCGTGAACGACGCCAGCGCACGGCGTACCTCGTCGCCGCCGTCCAGGCCACTCCAAAGCAGCCGGACGGTGCCGACGAGGGCATAGCAGGCGTCGATGGGGATCAGATAGGCCTCCGGGCCGTCCCCGGAGCGGGTGACGAACAGCGCCTCGACGTCCGGCTCGATCGCGGCCAGCAGCGGATGCGTGGTGGTGAGCCGCTCCCACGCGGTGAGGTCGAGCAGGCATTCAGTGGCACCGGCCGGGCTCGGGTAGCAGGCGACCACCCGGCCCAGCGCGGTGTTGGTGAAGAAGAACGCGGTGGCGACCGGGATCTGGAGGTCTTCCCAGTCGGCGTCGCTGAGCCGGCGGCCCGGGTCGTGCAGGTAGCGCTCCGGCACCGCCCGGTACCGTCCACCGGCCGCGCCGTCCCGGGTGAACAGCAGATAGCAGGCCCGGCACGTGCACGCCAGCGACCGCTTCTCCATTTCGACCACGTGCCCGTGCCGCGCGCCGACCACGACACCGCACATCTCGCACCGCTCGGCCGCATCGGCCGGCGCGGCCGGCGACTGCGGGGCCGAGGCGGTCGCCGCCGTGGTGAACCGCCGCAGCCCGGACGCACTCACAGCGTCTCCGTGATCGGCACAACTTCCCGGAAGTTGTGGTCTCCGGCTGCCCCTGAGGCCACTATTTCCGGGAAATTGTGCCGATCATGTGGCCTCGGGGAGGTTGGGCCGGTCTTCGGCCCCGGCGTAGGGCCGGTCTTCGCGTAGGCCTGTCGGGCATTCGGTGTACCCGCCGGGGCGGCGGCCGATCTGGAGCAGCGGCGGTGGCGGCGGCTCGGCGGCGACGCCCTGCACGTCGATGCCGGTGGTCTCGGGCGCCGCCTCCTGGATCGCCGCCTCGATCGCCAACTGGACCGTGACCGTCGAGGACGGGCAGCCGTGGCAGCTGCCTTCCAACCGCAGATGCGCCACCCCACCGTCGTCGATGCCGAGATACTCCACCCCGCCCGCGTGCGACCCGAGGTAGGGCCGCACCCGATCCAGCGCGCGCTGGATCCGGGTGTCGGCGTCGAGCGGGTGCAGATCGTGGATCAGCAACAGGCTCTCCACCAGCGGGTCGGCCGCGAGCGTCGTGACGGCGTCGGCACCGACCAGGTCGACGATCCGGGTCAGGCCCGCACCGTACAGCTCGACCAGGCAGCGCACCAGCTCCTCGGCCGCGGCCGCGGCGCGGGGGTCGGACCCCTCCCGCAACTCGGCGAGGAGCTTCTCCACGCGCTCGCCCGCTATCCGCGCGTTCTGTTCATCGGCCATCTCAGGTCGCCAGCGTGACGGCCATCGGGGTGTGCGTGGTCTGGAGCACCTTCCCGCCACCGAGGTACATGTGCACCCCGCACGGCAGGCACGGGTCGAAGCTGCGGACCGCGCGCATGATGTCGATGCCCTTGAACTTGTCCGGCGGGTTCTCCTCGAAGATCGGGGTGTTCTGCACCGCGTCCTCGTACGGCCCCGGCGTGCCGTACACGTCGCGCACGCTGCCGTTCCACGGGGTCGGCGGGTACGGGTGGTAGTTGGCGATCCGGCCGTCCCGGATCACCATGTGGTGCGACAGCACGCCCCGGACCGCCTCGGTGAAGCCGACGCTGTGCGCCTCCTCGGGCACCGTGAACGACTCCCACGTCTTGGTACGCCCGGCGCGCACCTCGGCCAGCGCCTTCTCCACGAAGTAGAGCGCGCAGGCCGCCGCGTACGCCTGGAAGTAGGTCCGCGCCCGGTTCCGCTCCAGCGCGTTGCTCCACTGTGGAATCTTCCACTCGAAGGTGACTTCCGGCTTCGTCACGGTGCGCGGCAGGTTGATCAGTACACTATGGCCGGTCGATTTCACGTAACCGATGTCGACCAGGTTGCCCAGCGCGGTCGCCCACAGCCGGGCGATCGGGCCGCCGCCGGTGTCCAGCGGCAGGTGCTCCTTGCCGTCGAACCAGCGCGGCGACATGGTCCAGCTGTACGCGTTGTCGAAGTCGCGCTTCTGCGGCTTCGGGATGGTGTGCTGGTTCCACGGGTGCCGCTCGTCGACCGGGTTGCCCAGCGCGTCGTGGGTCACGAACTTCTCCTTGCCCGCCCAATCCTCGTAGTACGAGTGGCCGAGCAGGATCCGGATGCCCAGGTTGATGTTGACCAGGTCGTTCGTGACCAGCTTGCCGTCGACGACGATGCCCGGGGTGACGAACATCCGCCGGCCCCAGTGGGTCATCGTCTCGTACCGGAAGTCGCACGCGTCCGGGTCGTTGAGCGCGCCCCAGCAGCCGAGCAGGATGCGCCGCCGGCCGACCTCCTCGTAGCCGGGCAGCGCCTCGTAGAAGAAGTCGAACAGGTCGTCGTGCATCGGCACGACCCGCTTCATGAACTCGACATAGCGCATGAGCCGGGTCAGGTAGTCGGTGAAGAGCTGGAGCGTGGCGACCGTGCCGACGCCGCCCGGGTAGAGCGTGGACGGGTGCACGTGGCGCCCCTCCATCAAACAGAACATCTCCCGGGTGTACCGGCTGACGTGCAGCGCCTCGCGGTAGAACTCGCCTTCGAGCGGGTTGAGCGCGCGCATGATGTCGCCGATCGTGCGGTACCCGTGGTCGGCGGCGTGCGGTGACTCGGTCTGGTTGGCGCGCTCCAGTACCCCTGGATTGGTCTCCTTGACCATCTTCTCGCAGAAGTCCACCCCGACCAGGTTCTCCTGGAAGATGTTGTGGTCGAACATGTACTCCGCGGCCTCGCCGAGGTTGATGATCCATTCGCCGAGGTGTGGCGGGCGTACCCCGTAGGCCATGTTCTGGTTGTAGACCGAGCAGGTCGCGTGGTTGTCACCGCAGATTCCGCAGATCCGGCTCGTGATGAAGTGCGCGTCGCGGGGATCCTTGCCCTTCATGAAGATGCTGTACCCACGGAAGATCGACGACGTGCTGTGGCACTCCGCGACGACCTTCTGCTTGAAGTCGATTTTGGTGTAGATCCCGAGGCTGCCGACGATCCGGGTGATCGGGTCCCAGGCCATCTCGACCAGGTCGGTCTTGCGGGTGTCGGTCGCGTCCGGCCGTTCCTCAATCGCTGTCACGACACTCACCAGTTCCTCTGGTAGCCGGTCAACAGATCAGAGCCCTTGTGCCGCCACTTCGGCTCCTTGTCGGCGGTGCGCAGCGTGAAACCCCGCAGGGTACGCACGACCGTGCCGTACATCGCGCTGGCGGTCGACGAGACGCGGGCACCGGGCGGTTCGTCCATGAACGGCATGAACTTGTCCGGGAAGCCGGGCATCGTGCAGGCGATGCAGATGCCGCCGACGTTGGGGCAGCCGCCCACGCCGTTGATCCAGCCGCGCTTGGGCACGTTGCATTTCACGACCGGCCCCCAGCAACCCAGCTTGACCAGGCACTTCGGTGAGCCGTACTCGGTCGCGAACTCGCCCTGCTCGTAGTAGCCGGCCCGGTCGCAGCCCTCGTGCACGGTCGCCTGGAACAGCCAGCGCGGCCGCAGCGCCTCGTCCAGCGGGATCATCGGCGCCTGCCCGGCCACCTGGTAGAGCAGGTACAGGATCGTCTCGGAGAGGTTGTCCGGGTGGATCGGGCAGCCCGGCACGCACACGATCGGCAGGCCAGCCTTGGACTTCCACTCCCAGCCGAGATAATCGGGCACGCCCATGGCTCCGGTGGGGTTGCCGGCCATCGCGTGGATCCCGCCGTACGTGGCGCAGGTGCCCACCGCGAGGATGGCGGTCGCCTTGGGGGCCAGCCGGTCGAGCCATTCGCTGGTGGTCATCGGCTGACCGGTCGCCGGGTCGTTGCCGAAGCCGCACCAGTACCCTTCGGATTTGATCGCCTCGTTGGGGATGGAACCCTCCACCACGAGCACGAACGGTTCGAGCTCGCCACGGTCGGCCTTGTGCCACCACTCGATGAAGTTGTCGGCCCCCTGCTCGGGGCCACACTCGAAATCGATCAGCGGCCAGTGCACCGCCACCTTCGGCAGCCCCGGCAACGCGCCGAGGACGATCTCCTCGATGCTGGGCTGGGTCGCGGCGGTCAACGCCACCGAGTCGCCGTCGCAGCTCAGGCCGCCGTTCATCCAGAGGATGTGTAGAACCTGCTCGTCTTTCCCGGTCTGCGTCGCTGTCACGGCGCGCCACCCCTCGGTTCGGCCGTCCGTCCGCTGGCGGGCGGCGCGGGACGTCAAGCGTTGCGAATGGCCGGTGGCGCCAGGTGTCGGGCGCGCGCCAGCGGAACTGGGCCATGCGATGTAACCAGACGTGCTACCCGGGGACCGCTTCTCGCCGCGGTCTGCCCAACTACCGGTGACGTGGCGCCGGAACCTTGACGGTCCATCACTAGCCCACACGATCCACTGCAAGCAACGGTTGCCTGCGGGAAGCTCAGCATATTCCCGTCGATAGACCGGCTCAAGACTGAAGTGTTCGTTCGGCGGACAGTTCTGTCCGGTGCGGGTCACTCGTACGGGTGACGGGTTCGGCCGTAAGCTCGCAGTACCCCCGTAACTCCAGGAAGGACCGGCGGTGGAGCCGTTCCACACGACCAACGAGGAGAACCTGGAGGTTCTCCCCCTGGTCGTGCTCGCCCAGACCTTCCCGGCGCGGCCGTCCTCGATTCCGGATATCCGCGATTTCGTCAACCGGTGCCTGGCTCAGTCGCCGCTGTCCGATGAGGACAGTCGCGCGGTGACACAGACCGTGTCCGAGGCGCTGTTGGAGGCCGCCGGGCCGACCGGCACCATCCAGGTGTCGTTTCGCATCTTCCCGGACCACGCCGAGGTCGACGTCCTCAAGTCACATCCGGGTCGGATCGCCGGCGATCCATTCGCCGCCTTCCTGTCCCGCGCCGGCGGCGGCCCGCCGAGCGCCGGTGAGGCCGGCTTGGCCGGCGGGCCGGGCCGGCACGGCAGGCCCAACGGTCCCGGTCCGGCCAACGGCCCGGCCGCTGGCAACGCCCCTGGTCCTGGCAACGGTCCCGGTCCGGGAAACGGCCCCGGCAACGGTCCCGGTCCGGGAAACGGCCCCGGCAACGGTCCCGGTCCGGAAAACGGCCCCGGCAACGGTCCCGGCCCGGAAACGGCCCCGGCAACGGTCCCGGTCCGAAACGGCCCCGGCAACGGTCCTGGTCCCGGCAACGGTCCCGGCCCCGGGAACGGCCCTGGTCCCGGCAACGGTCCCGGCCCTGGCAACGGTCCGACGGGCGCGAACGGTCCGACCAGCGTGGCCGGCGGGCCGGCGCGGCCGAGTCGCCCGGCGCCGCCTCGGGCAACGGTCTGGACGACGAAGCCAGCTCCTCGTTCGCCGACTGGATGGCCGGAGCGCTCCGGCGCGAGGGCATGACCATGGAGGTCGCGGCCCGCCAGCTCGGCGTCTCGGTCAAGACGGTCAGCCGCTGGGTGGGCGGGGCTACCGAGCCGCGGCTGCGGGATCTCCGCCGCATCCGGGAACTGTTCGGCGACTTTCCCTTCCCGTGACCGGCGCCCCGCTCGTACCGTGAAGCCCGATGAAGTTCCTGGTGATGTGGCAGATCGAGCTGGGCCTGCTGTCCCGGCAGATGGCCGCGGCGGTCGCCCGCATGCCCGAATACGGCGCGCCGCTCGAGCGCGCCGGCAAGGTGATCGCGCGGTACCACGTCGTCGGCGCACACGGGGGTGCCTGGATCTACGACGTCGACTCGCATGAGGAGTTGGAACGGCTGCTCGGGCTCGCGCCGGTGTACAACTTCGCGCGATACACCATCTACCCGCTCGCCGACATGGATCATTCGCCACCGGACACTTCTGTCGCCGGGTAGGCGTACGTACGTCGTCGACCTGTTGCGCGAATCCGGGAGTCGGCGAAGACTGCCGACAGGTTCCACCGCGACAAAGGGTGGTAATGACCTTGACACCGGCTCGCACGACCGTGGACCCCCTGGCTGAGCGCCACTGGATCTGTGCCCGGCGGCTGCGCGAACGCCGCCGCGCGCTGGGTCTGACCCAGGCCGCCACTGTCACCCGAATGGGTGACAGTGGCGCGGCCCTGACCAACCGCACGCTGAGCGCCATGGAAAACGGGCGCGGGCTGGATCTCGGCCGGTTGCCGGACCTCGCCGCTGCCCTCGAATGCACGATCACGTACCTGGTCGGCCTCACCGCCGACCCGACCCGGTGGGAGCCGGACACACCCCTCGCCGCCCACGACCCGCCGGGTGCCCCGGCGGCTCCGGCGGGCGCGGACCCGACAGCCCCGGCCCCAGCAGCCCCGGCCTGGGCGATCCCGGCGACCGCGGCGGCCCTGACCGACGACCCGCTCGATCCGGCCCGCGCCGAACCGTGCGCCGAGCCCACCGCCGACGCGCCGGGCGACCGGCCCGCAGGGCACCGCAACTGGATCCTCGGCCCCGATCCCCCGTCCTGGCCGCGACCGCGCTGACAATCCGACATCCCCCGGAGGCCATCGTGAAGTTGTCCGGGTCAATCCTCGCTGCCTCGGTCGCGGTGCTACTCGCCGCCACCGCCGGCTGTTCCTCCTCGAACCGGTCCGGCAGCGGCACCGGGTCGCAATCGATCACGCTGTACACCTCGGTGACCCAGAACACCGTCGACGCCGTCGTCGCCGGGTTCACCGCGGCCCATCCGGGTGCCAAGGTCGACGTGTTCCGGGCGACCACCGGCGCCCTCAACGCGCGGATCGCCGCCGACCAGCGCTCGGGTGGCCTGCGGGCGGACGTGATCTGGGGTACCGACCCACTGTCGATGCAGTCGTACGCCGACCAGAAGCTGCTGCGCACCTGGCCGCTCCCCGACGCCACCGGGGTACCCGCGGCGTACCGGACCACATACTTCTGGGGCACCCGGCTGCTGTACCTGGTGATCGTGGCGCAGAAAGGGCTCAACCCGGCGCCGCAGCGCTGGGCCGATCTCACCGGCACCGCGTACCGGGACGGCGTGGCGTTGCCCGATCCGGCCGCCGCCGGATCCGCGTTCGCCGCGCTGGGTTACTTCAGCCAGGCGCCCGGCTTCGGCCTGGACTACTACCGCACCCTCAAGGCCAACGGCGCGGTACAGGTGAGCACCGTGCCCGAGGTGGTCACCGACGTGGCGCAGGGCCGCTTCAAGCTCGGCATCACGCTGGACTCGGAGATCCGTTCGGCGGTGGCCAAAGGGTCACCGGTGAGCATGGTCTGGCCCGCTGACGGCGCGATCGCCCTGTACAGTCCGATCGCCGAGACCGCCAAGCCGCCGCACGCGGCCACCGCGCAGAACTTCCTCGGGTACGTCCTGTCCGACGACGGCCAGCGCCGGATCGGGCAGACCGGCTGGCAACCGATCCGCCCCGGCGTGGCCGGGCCACCACAGCCGGCCGGCGCCACCACGGTCTCCCCCGACTGGACCGCCCTGTTCGGCAAGCAACGCGACCTGCTACAGCACTACCAGTCCATCTTCGGAGCGTGAGGTGGCGTGGGGCGCGGGACCAAGATCGGCGCGATCTTGGGGCTGGGCGGCGGGGGCAGCCGCGGGGGCGGTCGTTGTGATGCTTGTGGTTGTGCCGTTGGGCGCGGTGGTGCGGGTGGCGGTTGGCGATGGTGCCGCTGGTATCGCGCGTGCGTTTGCTGCCCCGGGCACGACGCGGGCGATCGGCAACACGGTCGCGGTGGCCGCCGCCGTGACCGTGCTCGCTGTTGGCGCGGGTACCGGCCTGGCGCTGGCGGTCGAGCGCCGGCCCGCGCCCGCCCGCCGGCTGCCCCGACTGCTGGTGGCCAGCGGGCTGATCGTGCCGGAGTTCGTGCTCGGCTTCGGCTGGACCCAGGCGTACGGGCCGTCCGGTCTCGGTGACCGGCTGGCCGGCATCTCGATTCCCGGCCTGTACGGGCCGGCCGGCATCGTCCTGGTGCTCGCCACCCACGGCGTGCCGCTGGCGTACCTCGCGGTGACCGCCGGGCTCGCGGTGCGCGGCGACCTCGAACTCGAACGCGCCGCCCGGGCCAGCGGGGCGGGCGGCTGGGCGGTGCTGCGCACGATCACCCTGCCGCTGCTACGGGTACCGCTGCTGGCCGCCGCCGCGCTGGTGTTCGTCAGCGCGGTGAACAGCTTCGCGGTGCCGCAACTGCTCGGCACCCCAGCCGGCTTCCCGACAATGTCCACTGTGGTCTACCGGTACCTCAACCTGTCCGCCGATCCGGACGCGTTCGCCGATCTCACGGTCGTCGCGCTGGCGATGGTGGTGCTCGTCCTACTGATCGTCGCACCGGCGGACGCCTGGTTCGGGGCGTCCCGGGTGGCATACCGGGGCGGTCCGGGAGCCGGGCCGGGGACCGCGACCGGGCGCGGCACGACCGTCGCGGTCTGGGCGTACGCGATCCTCACCACCGGCCTACCACTGCTCGCCGTGGTCCTCACGGCCGTGACCCGCGGACCCGGCCTGCTGCCGGTCCCGCGGAACTGGACGCTCGCGAACTTCACCGCGGCGTTCGCCGGCAGCACCGGGCCGGCCCTGGCCCGGAGTCTTGAACTGGCGGTGGCCGCGGCGATCCTGGTGCCAATGCTGGGCGCGCTGGTGGCCGGACTGTCCAGCCGGGTCTGGCGCGGTCCGCTGGCGACAGCGGTGACGCTGGCCTACGCCGTGCCCGGATCGGCACTCGCCGTCGGCGTCATGATCGGGTACGGGCGTTGGCTGGCTGGTTCGGCGCTGATCATCCTGGTCGCGTACCTGGGCAAGTTCTGGGTACTCGGGTACCGGCCGATCCAGGCGGCGGTGGACCGGCTCTCCCCCGAGCCGGTACGCGCGGCCCGGGTCAGCGGCGCCGGTCCGGTCACCGCCGTCCGCACCGTCGTCGTCCCTCCACTTCGGACAGCGGTGGTCAGCGCCGGCGCACTCGTGTTTCTGTTCGCGTTTCACGAGCTGACCATGTCGACGATCCTGTACGGCCCGGGCAGCGAGACGTTCGCCGTGGTCGTGCTCAACCAGCGCGAACTGGGCGACGTCGGCGCGACCGCCGCGCTGGCGGTCGTGCTGACCGTGCCGGTGTGCCTGGCGGCCGGCGTGCTGGTCGCGGTCGCCCGGCGCGGCGTGGTGCGGGCGGCAGGCGCATGACCGAGGCGGTGACCTTCCAGGGCGTCTCGCTCGGCTACGGCCCGCGGGACGTCCTCGCCAGGGTGGACCTCACCGTGCCGGCCGGCGAGGTGGTCGCCGTGCTCGGCCCGTCCGGGTCGGGCAAGACCACGCTGCTGGACGCGGTCGCCGGGTTCGTCGCGCCGACCGCCGGCGAGATCTGGCTGTCTGGGCGGCTGGTGTCGACGGCCCGGCGGTGCGTCCCGCCGGAGCGGCGCCGGGTCGGCATGGTCTTCCAGAACTACGCGCTGTGGCCGCATCTGCGGGTGGTCGACATCGTCGCGTACCCGATCCGCCGTCACGGGGTGGCCACCGCACCGGCCCGGCGGCGGGCGATGGAACTGCTCGCCCGGGTCGACATCGCCGGGCTGGCCGAACGCCGGCCGGCCGAGCTGTCCGGCGGCCAGCAGCAACGGGTCGGGCTCGCCCGGGCGCTGGCGGCGGACCCGGAGGTGTTCCTGTTCGACGAGCCGACCGCGCACCTCGACGCCCACCTGCGCGGCGTGGTCCTCGCCGAGGTGGCCCGGCAGCGGGCCGGTACCGGCGCCGCGGCCCTGTACGCCACCCACGACTCGGCGGAGGCGCTCGCCATCGCCGGCCGGGTGGCGGTGCTGCACAGCGGCCGGGTGGTCCAGACCGGTACCCCCGCCGAGGTGTACGCCCGCCCGGTCGACCTGATCGCGGCCCGGCTGACCGGCCCGGTGTCGGTCATCACCGCGCGCGTGATTGCCGCTGGTCCGGGGACTGTCGCGATCGAGATCGGCGGCGTGCCCACAACCGTGTCCTGCGCGGCGTCCGGTCCCCCACCGGACGCGCCGATCTCGATCGTGACCGTCCTGGTCCGCCCGGACTGGGCGAGCCTCGGCGGCGACCTGCCCGGCCGGGTGGTCGCGGTCCGGTTCGGCGGCCCGCACACCGACTACCAGGTGGACACACCGGCCGGCGGGATCCTGATCCGGGAGAACGGGCCGCCCCGGCACACTGCCGGTGCGGCGGTCACCTGGACGCTGCGCCAGGCGTGGCTGGCGCCGCCGGCTCCCGACGCCGTCCCGGCCCTGCCGGGGAACGGCGTCAGTCGATGAGCCGGTCGAGTAGTTCGAAGGTCTCGTACGGCTGGTTGTAGTCGCCGAAATGCCCGTCGTCGCGGACGATCTGGGTGCCGCCCAACCGCTCGAACATGGCCCGGCCCTGCCGGTCGTCGCAGCCGTAGGGGTCCTGGCGGGAGTTGATGAAGTACAGGTCGCGACCGTGGGACTTGATCGCCGCCCAGTCGTAGCTGTCCTGAAGGACGGGCTCGTCCTCGGTGTTGGGCTGCGTGGAGTAGCCGGCCACGAGGATCGCCTGCGACACCGTGGTGTCGAGGTGTTCGAGGAGGGCGAGCAGCAGCGCGGCGCCGCCGGAATGCCCGACCAGCACGGTGTCCTCGTCGAAGCGGTGGTTGGCGAGCACCTTCGGCAGGAACGCGGCAATGGGCTCGACGTTGATTCCGGGATAGTGCGGTCGCTCGACGGAGTACCCGCGCCCGGTCAGCCTCCGGTCGAGCCACGGGTACCAGCAGTTGTCCGGGTGCCCACCGGTACCGTGGAAGATGATGGCGTTTCGCGGCATGGCGCTGTCCCTCCTTCCTTGCTGGCAGAATGGCCCGGTGCCCAGCGCCGACGCGGTCGTCCTGTCGCTGACCGGACCCGCCAGCCACACGATCGTACGTGAGCCCGGAATGGGCGACGTGACGATCGGGCCGGCCGTCCCCGGCACTCCCGCACCCGACGTGGTGGTCGGCGTCGACGAGACGATCAACTGGTCCGCGTTCGACCCGTTGACGGTACCGGCCGGGTACCCCTGGCCCCGAGGCATCCACTATCACGGCAACGACGTTGGTGTATTCGCCTGGTCGCAGAGCCGCCGGATCGAGCATCTCAGGTGGACGCCGGCCGCCGGCGTCGCGCTCGATGCGAGCCGGGCCAGGATCGTGCACCTCGCTGTCGACCTGCGCCGGGCGAGTCTGGACATCGTCCTGCCGCGTACCGGGGACGCGGGTGGCTCCTTCACCGTCGTCGGTGAGCTGTCTCGGCTGCGGCCCGCGTTGGCCGCCGGCACCAGCTGCCCGAGGTTGAGTTTCACCCCGGACACGAAACCGTCGCGCCATGCCGATCCGCTGCGCCTGCCACGGTTCCCCGGCCTGGCGGGTGCTACGTCGGTCGAGGTCACGGTCGCGCCGTTGCGGCAGCCGTTCGACTGCACGAGCCTGCTGCAATTCCCCGACGTACGCCGGGTGGCGCTCCGCGGCCACGTCACCGGCCTGGCGGCGCTGGTCGACTTTTCCGCGCTCACCGATCTGGAACTGCGGTACTGCCCGGACCTGTCCGGTCTGCCGGCGCTGGACAGTTGGCCCCATCTTGAGGCGATCATCGGCTGGAACATCGAGGAGGCGACCGGCAAGCGACTCCGCACCGAGATCCGGCGGCTCGCGAAGTCGACCGGTCGGGCCTGGAGTTACGCGTCCGCGACCCAGCTGCGGCGACCCGAGTGGTTCGCCACCGAGTACGGACTGCCGTTCTCCGGCTGGCCCGGCAGGATCGCCCGGACCGCGGTCAAGGCGTACCGGGACGCTGAGGCGACCATCTCCCGCGCGGCGTCCGCCGATGAGGTGGAAACCGCCATCCGCCGGTTCGTGCGCGGTATCAACGCCCTGCCCGACATCGACACCGGCCGACGCGACGACGCCGGTGAAGCGGTCGTGCTGCTCGCCGCTGACGCGCCGGTGGAGATCGCGCCGGACGTCGCGGTGTCCTGGTTCGACGCCGAACGGGACTTCTAGCGGCTCTTTCGTGCTGGCCGTACTATAGTTTCGTGCTAGCGGATCGGCACGAAATCATCGGGAGGCCACGATGGCGGAGACCGCCGGCACGGTATGCGAGCACTGCGGGCGTACCCTCGCGCCCCCTGCCGGACGTGGCCGGAAGCGGCGGTACTGCAACGCCACGTGCCGGAGCGCCGCGCGGCGCGAGCGGGACCGGGCCGAGCCTCCTACCGTAAACGAGCACTTGACACCGGGGCCACGTAAAGCAAATATTGACACCGTGGTACCCGCAGCCGTCGCCAACCCCGACCCGGCCGCGTTGCTCGGCGACGTGACCGACCTGGCGGCGCGGCTGGCGGCCGAGATGTCCCGCCGGGCAACGGGGTCGCCGCTGCCGGCGGTGACGACGGCGGTCGACCTCGGACGCCTGGTCGACCAGGTGCTCCGGTCGGCCGTCGATCGCGCTCGGGCGGCCGGGCACACCTGGCAGGAGATCGGCGAGGTGTTGGGCACCACCAGGCAGGCGGCCTTCCAGCGGTTCGGGCGGCCGATAGATCCACGAACGGGGGTTGCGATGGCCGAGGCGATCCTGCCCGGCGCCACCGACCGGGCCGTCGAGCTGCTCGGCGACCTGATCGACGGCCGGTTTGCGCGGGCGCGCGAAGACTTCGACGACGCGGTCGCGCAGCGGCTGGACGAGACCCGGCTGGCGGCGACCCGCGCGCAACTGGCCGGCATGGTCGGCGGGTACGAGACGATGGGCGGCGCGCATGCCTACCAGGCCGGCGATTACACCATTGTGGACGTCGCCCTGCACTTCGAGGCGGGTGACCTGACCGGGCGGGTCAGCTACGACCGGGCCGGAAAGGTCGCCGGCCTGCATTTCCTGCCGACCGGCGAGGCTCGATGACGCTCCCAACCAGCCCGGTCCCGGCGGCCCGGCGCAGGCGGATGCTGTGCCTCTGGCTGGCCAGTTCGCTCACCCCGCTGCTGCTGTACTTTCTCGCCCGGCCGTACGTGCGAAGCGACACCACCGCGCTCGCGATCAGCGCGGCCGCCCCTGCCGTCGTCATCGTCATCGCGGCGGCGTGGCGGCGACGGGTGCGCGTCCTCGGTGTCCTGACCGTGGTCGGCCTCGGCGCGGCGCTCGCCGCGACCGCGATGACCGGCGGCAGCTCGCTGCCGCTCAAGCTCTACCGCCCGTTGTTCACCGGCGTGGTCGGGCTCGCGTTGCTGCTGTCCGTGGCGGTGCGCCGCCCGTTGTTGGTACCCGTCGTCCGCGCTCTCGCCGGCCGGCTCCCGCCGATCACGCCACCACGGCGTACCGCGACCGTGGTCACCGCCATCATCGGCGCCAGCTTTCTCGTCGAGGCGGCCGCAACGGTCCTGCTGGCCCTGACCGTCTCCACCGGAGAGTTCCTGGTCGCCTCCCGGCTGACCCGGATCGCCGTCTTCGCCGCCGGATTCGCTGTGGCCGCCTGGTACCTGCGCCGCCAGCGTGGCCGGCGCGAACCGGCTGACGCCGAGCGACGGGCCTGGTTCGGTCCGCGCCGCTTCGGCCTGGGCTGGCGTCCGCAGACCTGGCAGGCCCGGGTCATCATGGTCGCCGTGGTCGCGCTGCTCGTCGTCGCCCGGGTCGTGTTTCACCTCCCCGGGCGGTGACGGGGTCGAGCGATACGGTCAGCTGATCTCCGCTTGCGCGTGGAGCGACAGGTCGCGGGAGCTGGCGCCGACGTCGATCTGGTAGGTGCCCGGCACCCTGGTCCAGGAATGGCGGTCCGGGTCCCAGGTGGAGAGGGCACGGGCGTCGAGCGTGAACGTCACCGTCTTCGCCTGCCCGGGTGCCAGGGTCACCTTGCTGAATCCCTTGAGCTGCCGCAGCGGTTCACCGGCGCCGTCCGGGAAGCCGAGATAGAGCTGTGCCACCTCGGCACCGGCCCGGCTGCCGGTGTTGCGGACCCGGGCGGTGACCGTGACACCCCCGCTGGGCCTGCCCACCGTGACGGCGATCCGGTCGAAGGCGAACGTGGTGTACGACAGGCCGTATCCGAACGGGAACATCGGCTCGATGTCCTGCGCGTCGTACCAGCGGTAGCCCACGTCCAGTCCTTCGCTGTAGCGGACCGCGCCGTTCCGACCGGGCCACTGGTCGGGGGTGTGGGCCGGCACGTCGGCCAGCGACCGCGGGAACGTGACGGGTAGCCGGCCGGACGGGTTGACGTCGCCGAACAGCAGCCCGGCCAGCGCCGGCCCGATCGCCTGGCCCGGGAACCAGTCCTCCAGCACGGCGGCGGCGGAGTCGAGCCACGGCATCGTGACGGCGCTGCCGGACTGGACCACCACGACCGTGTTCGGGTTGACCGCGGTGACCGCCGACACCAGGTCGTTCTGCACGCCGGGCAGGTCGATGTCGCGGAGGTCGCTGCCTTCGCCGCTGGTACTCGCCACGAACACCACAGCGACGTCGGCGGCCCTGGCCGCGGCCACGGCGGCGGGGTCGGGCGAGGTACCCGGCGGCAGCCAGCCCAGATGCAGGTGCGAGTCGCCGCCGGCCTGGTAGTACTCGACGGTGATCGGGACGGACCTGCCCGCCGTCAGGTCGACCGTACCGGTCACGGCACCACCGGACTGGTCGCGCCAGTTGTCGATGATCCGGTTGCCGCCGACGTACAGCCGCGACCCGTCGTCGCTGTCCAGTGTGAACCGGTACCGGCCGGTGGTGGGTGGCGTGATGGTGCCCGTCCAGCGAGCCGACCAGTTCGTCGCCGGCACCCCGGCGCCCGGAGACCGGCCGTGCCAGTCGGTGCCCGGCGTACTGTCCACTCGGGACAGTACCGGGGTTCCGGTCGGGTTGGTGCCCTTGTAGTAGCGGCCGGTCAGGCCGGATCCGGTGCCCGAGTCGGGCCGCAGCGCGGAAGCCGGCACGGCGGGCAGGTCACCGTCAGGGCCCGGGCCCGGGGTGTACGTCACCGTCACGTCGCTGCCGGCGCGCGTCCTGATCGCGTCGTACGGGCTGATCACGCCGGACGGCGTGGCGACCGGGTTACCGAGACCGTCCGTGGTGAGCATCCCGTCCCGCGCCGGCCGGCCGATCACCGCGATCGACCGTTGCCGGCCGGGATCGAGCGGCAGCACGCCCCCGCTGTTCTTGAGCAGTACCGCGCTCTGCTCGGCGACCTGCCGGGCCACCGCCGCGTGCGCGGGTGTCGCCGCGACCGCATCCGGGTCGCCGGTACGCGGCTGCTCGAACAGGCCGAAGCGGAACATCGGGGTGAGCGTATGGCGCACCATGTCGTCGAGCCGCGCCATCGGTACCCGACCGGCCTGCACCGCGGCCTTGAGCCCGGCGGCGTCCCCATCGGGCATCTGCTGGTCCAGGCCGTTACGGGCCGCGTTCTCGGTGGAGGCCACGGCGCCCCAGTCCGAGGTGACGAACCCGTCGAAGCCCCACTGTGACCGGAGCACCTGGGTGAGCAGGTACGGGTCCTCGCACGCGCGGGCACCGTTGAGGTAGTTGTACGAGCACATCACCGACGCCGCGCCGGCCTGGTGGATGGCGGCGTCGAACGCTGGCAGGTAGACCTCCTGAAGGGTCCGCTCGTCGACCACCGCGTTGTCGCTGGGGCCGTTCCGGTTGGTCTCCTGGTTGTACGCGGCCAGATGCTTGACCTGTGCCAGCACGCCCTCGCCCTGGATGCCCTGGATGTTGGCTACGCCGAGCCGGCCGGCCAGGTACGGATCCTCGCTGTACGTTTCGAACGCCCGCCCGAACCGGGGGTCACGAACGATGTTGACCATCGGGGCGAGTGCGACCGAGACCCCCTTGGCCTTCTGCTCCGCGCCCTCGACCTGACCGTACGAGCGGACCAGGCCGGAGTCCCAGGTCGCCGCCGCGGCCACCGGCGCGGGGAGTTGGGTGACCTGGGTCAGGCCGCCGGCCACGCCGTTCGGTCCGTCATGCAGCAGGATCGACGGGACGCACAGCCGGGCGATGGCCGGGATCTCGCCGGCGAAAGGAGCGCCGTTGCCCGTACCGTGCGTCAAGAGGATCTTCTCGTCGAGCGTCATCTGGGCCAGTACCTGGTTCGCGCGGTCCAGGGGCGGCGCGCTCGAACCCACCCACGGGCAGGTGGCGCGCGGCTGACTCGCGGCACCCGGCGTCGCCACGGTCAGGATCGACGCCACGACCGCGAGAGCGGACAGCACGGCAGTGGTACGCGTACGAACCATGATCCAGCCTCCCGGTCCGGCAATGGCTTGACAACGATGTCAACCCGGCGTCCCAATATGCGCGTACACATCGATGAGCGTCAAGGTATGCGGTCATACCGTTCGCCTTGTGCACGGGCCATTGACGACCGCCGCAGGGACGTATATCGCGTCAGCTCACTGTCGAATGTGGAGCGAGTCGAGGACCACCTCACACCCGGATCGGACGAGGTCCGGCTCGGCCTTCTCGACGCACGAGACGAAGACGGTACTGCCGTCGCGCAGTGTTCCGGTCGCCGACGTCGCGGCGGGCTGTGGCACCGGCCTGGTCACCGCGCCGGTGTGCCAGCGGATGAACCGTACGCCGTCGACGGCGAACGACCGGGCACCCGGCAGGGTCGCCGGGTCGGCGGCCACCGCGATGACGTGGGTGCCGGGTCGCAGTTGCGGCACCGACGACATGAAGGCGTCGACCGTGATCACGCCGGCACTCCCCCGGGGCGTGCGCAGGGACACGCAGTCACTATGGTCGCAGACGCCGGTCCGCCAGCCGTGCGGGAGGTGGAACGTGACCTCGCCGTCGCGTACCGACGCGGTGTCCCATCGCTCCGGCGGCCGGGAGATCCAGCTGAGCCAGCCGTACGCCACCGCCTCGCCGGCGAGCACAGCCGCCAGGACGCCAGCGATGATCAACCCCCGTCGATTACGCACACCGTAGTGAACCACGCCGGCGTGTCGACCAGGGCCCGCCCGCCCGCCCCCCGCCCCGCCCCTGATCGACGATGCTCGATCTACCGGGGTTCGAGGCGGACGAGACCCCGACAGATCGAGCGCCGTCGATCCGGGGGCGCGGACTTGCCGGCCCCGGAGCGGACCGGCTCAGGCCGACGCGCGGCGGACTTGCCGGCCCCCGAAGAGGACCGGCTCAGGCCGAGGCGCGGCGGACGATGCCGACGATGTCGGATCCGGGCGGCGGGGGTTCGGGCTGGCCGGCGATTGCCGCGACGACGCTGGCGGCCAGGTGCGCGGCGACGGCGGACATGTCGGTGACGACCGTGGTCAGCGGTGGGCTGGCGAGCCGGGCGGCGGCGATGTCGTCCACGCCGACCACCGCGAGGTCGCCGGGGGCGGCCAGGCCGAGGCCGGACAGCCCGGCGAGCACGGCCATCGCGACCTCGTCGTTGTACCCGCACACGCCGGTGACCCCTTCCGCGCGCCACTCCCGTACGGCGTGGGCGGCGGCGTCCGGATCCAGCGGCACGGTGCGCACGATCGGGGCGTCCAGGCCCAGGTCGGCGCAGGCGAGGCGAACCCCGTCGAGGCGTGGTTCGGCGAAGATGCGCAGGCGTCCGTCGTCGGGGTAGGCGTACCCGAGCCGGGTGCGCCCGACCGCGGCCAGGTGCTCCGCCTGGATCCGGCCGATCCGCTGCTGCGGGACTTCGAGCTCGCTGCGGCTTGCGGCGTGCGGGCCGAGCAGCGCCACGACCAGGGCGACCCCGGCGGAACGCATCGCGGCGATCTCCTCGCCCGGAAACTCCTCGTACGCCATCACGGCCGCCGGGGTGATCGCCTTCCAGATCTCGGCGGTGGACCGGTCGCCCGGGGTGATCGGATGCAGGACGAAGGTCAGCCCGTGCCGGGCCAGCTCGGTCGACAGGTTGCTCATCAACGCCCCGACCGCGGGGCCCATCGGCCAGTCCGGCAACAGGCAGAGCACCACGTCGGAACGGCCGCTGCGCAACGCCCGGGCGGCGGCGGACGGCGCGTACCCGAGGCGGGCGGCCGTCGCCAGTACCCGCTGGCGCGTCTCGTCGGGGATCTTCTGGTGGGGCGTGTTGTTCAGGACATAGCTGACGGTGGCCCGGGAAAGTCCCGCTTCGCGGGCTACGTCCGCACTCGTCACCCGGCGGGTCTGTGCCTGAGCCATGACTTCGCCAACCTTTCCCGATGAACCCTTGCGATCACGAACCTGCACGCCTACCTTACTGACACGCGCAAGTTACACGTGTCAGTCCATGTGGCAGGTCGTGTTCAACATCGCCAACACCGCACCGCAGTCGCTCGCACCGCTGCTGGGCGCCGCTCTGCTGACCGTCGGCGCCGGCCACAACTACACCACCCGGTACCTCGCCGCCGCGGCGCTGACCTTCGTCGGCGCGCTCGCCATCATCCCGGTTCGGAAGGTTCGCTGATGTCCACCCCGCACGACGTACTCGTCAAGTCCCTGGATCTGCCCACGAAGGTCGCCCTGCTGACCGGGGCGAGCATGTTCACCCTCGTCCCCAACGAGTCGATCGGGCTCGGCGAACTCCGCTTCTCCGACGGCCCCACCGGCGTACGCGGACTGAAGTTCAGCGACGGCCGCGTCGTCGCCCTGCTGCCCAACGCCACCCTGCTCGCCTCCGCGTGGAGCGAGGAGACCACTCACGAGGTGGGCCGGCTGCTCGCCGAAGAGGCGCTCGCGCAACAGATCCACGTCGTCCTCGGCCCGACCATCAACCTGCACCGGTCGCTGCTCGGCGGGCGGCTGTTCGAGGCGTACTCGGAAGATCCGCTCCTGACCGGCAAGCTCGCCGCCGCCTACGTGCGCGGGCTCCAGGAGCTGGGCGTCGGGGCCAGCCTCAAGCACCTGGTCGCCAACGAGTCCGAGACCGAACGCAACAGCGTCGACAGCGTGGTGCCCGAGGCGACCCTGCGCGAGCTGTACCTTCTGCCGTTCGAGATCGCGGTGTCCGAGGCCGACGCGTGGACCGTCATGGCCGCCTACAACGATGTCAACGGTGTCGCGGCCACCGAGCAGCACCACGTCATCAACGAGATCGTCAAGGGCGAGTGGGGCTACCCCGGCCTGATCATGTCCGACTGGTTCGCCACCAAGACCGCCGCGCCGGCCGCGAACAGCGGCCTCGACCTGGTCATGCCCGGCCCGGACGGGCCGTGGGGTGACGCTCTCGTCGCCGCGGTAGGCTCCGGCGCGGTCGACGAGTCGGTGATCGACGACCATCTCGGCCGGTTGCTGGTGCTCGCCGAGCGGGTCGGCGCCCTCGGCAAGCCGCGCTCCTACCCGACCGACCTGCCCGCCCCGGACAGCCCGGTCCGGCGCGAGCAGCTCACCCGCCTGGCGGCGCGCGGCATGACGGTCCTGACCAACGACGGTGTACTGCCACTCGACCGCGCGCGGACGGTGGCGCTGATCGGCCGGCACGCCGTCGACACGATCGGCATGGGTGGCGGCTCCGCCCAGGTCAACCCGCCATACCAGGTGAGCGTCGCGGACGGGTTGTCCGCGCGACTCGGCGACGTGATCACCGTGGTCGACGGGGTCGAGGTCCGGACCCGACCGGTCGCCGCGCGGGGCGGGTTCCTCACCGACCCCGTCAGCGGCGCGCCCGGGGTACGGTTCACGCTGCTCGACGCGGCCGGCGCGGTGATCGAGGAGCGGCTCGCCCCGACCGCCAGTACCCTGATCGGCTTCGACGACGACCTCGACCGGCCGGTGGCGACGGTACGGTTCCGCGCCCGGATCGACGTGCGCGGCCCGATCGAGGTCGGCGCCCTCGGTGCCGGCGCATGGGAGATCCGCGTCGGCGAGCAGACCTTCCGGTACGAGTTGGCGGTGTCCCGGACCGGTATCGGCGAGGAGATCCTGGCCCCGCCAGCGCGGCAGGACCGGGTCGAGGCCGGCGACGGCGACACGGTCGAGGGTGCCGTCGTCCTCCCCGCGCTCTCCCGGCTCGGCACGATCGGTATCGTCGCGCACCCGGCCCCGCGCCCCGAGGACGAGGTGATCGCCGATGCGGTACGGGCGGCGGCCGACGCGGATGTCGCCGTCGTGGTGGTGGGGCTGACCGAGGAGCAGGAGACCGAGTCCGTCGACAAGTCCACGCTCCGCCTGCCCGGCGCGCAGGACGCGCTGGTCGAGGCCGTCGCGGCGGCGGCCCGCCGGACCGTCGTGGTGGTCAACGCCGCCACTCCGGTGATCATGCCGTGGCTCGACCGGGTCGACGCCGTGCTCTGGGCCGGGCTGCCCGGCCAGGAGGCCGGCCACGCCATCGCCGCCGCGCTGCTCGGCGACATCGAGCCGGCGGGTCGCCTGGTCACCACGTTCCCGGTCGCCGACGCCGCCACCCCGGCCTGGTCGGTCACCCCCGTCGACGGGGCCATCGAGTACACCGAGGGCACGTTCATCGGGTACCGCGGGCATTTCGCCGACCGCGCACCGGCACCCGCGTTCTGGTTCGGCCACGGACTCGGGTACGGCACCTGGCGCTACGACTCCGTGGAACTCGTGGCCGGCGACCCGCCGGTGGTGGACGTGACGGTGACGAACACCGGCACCCGACCCAGCCGCGAGGTCGTCCAGGCCTACCTGCAACCCAGCGACGCTGACCAGCCGGTGCGGCTGGTCGGCTGGCAGGCGGTCGACGTCGCGCCCGGCGCCACCGCGTCGGTGACCGTGCCGACCGATGCCCGGTTGTGGCGGCGCTGGGACACCGACGCCGGCCGGTGGGCGACGCTGCGACCGGGCGGTCGGCTCCTCGTCGCCCGTGGCCTCGGCGACATCCGCGCCGCTGTCGACCTGCCGTAGCGGCAGTCTTTACCGAAGGGTCCGGACCGGCGTGCTCACGCCGGTCCGGACCTCCACTGTGGAGATCAGCTCCGACCATCCAGCGCCGCCAGAAGTTTGCGCAGTGTCCGCTGGAGGGCGGCCCGTTCGGTCGGGGCCAGGCAGTCGAGCAGTTGCTCCTCCACCTCATCGCCGGCTCGGCGCAGGTCGTCGAGCGCGGCCCGGCCGGCCGGCGTCAGCGCGACCGCGTGGCGGCGGCGGTCGGCGGGATCGGGTTGGCGCTCGACCAGGTTGCGTCGCTGCAACGCGTCGATCACCGGCACGGCGTTGCGCGGATCGACCCCCACAGCACGGCTGAGCTGCTGCTGGGAGGCCGCTCCGACCTGGTCGAGCACCATGAGCATGCCGAAGTGGTGCGGGGTCAGTTGGTGCTCGGCCAGCATCCGTGCCCACATCCGGCGGGACTCGGCGCCGACCCGGGCCAGTAGGTATCCGGTGCTGGCCAACAACTGCGGCGGCTCTTGCGTCACGAGTCGATCGTACGGCACGATAGACATTATTCATGATGGTCATACAATATGGAGGTTGCGATGGATCTCGGACTGACCGGCCGGGTGGCACTTGTGACCGGAGCGTCGGGTGGCATCGGGGCGGCCGTTTCGCGCGCCTTCGCCGGCGAGGGGGCGCACGTCGTGCTGGGCTATCACGCCGCCAAGGACCGGGCGCAGCACCTGGCCGACGAGATCAGCCAGGCCGGCGGCCAGGCCCTGGTGGTCCACCACGATCTGGCCGATCCGCAGACGGTCCGGGCCGCGGTCGAGTCGGCGGTCGGCGCCTGGGGCCGCCTGGACGCCCTTGTCGCCAGCGCCTGGGTCGCCCCGGGCTGGCTTCCCCCGGACACCCTGGCGGAGTCCGTGCCCGCCCAGGCGTGGCAGGAACAGTTGCGCCTCAACGTGGAGGGCACCGCCGCCTGCGTCCAGGCGGTGCTCCCCCAGATGCGCGCCCAGCACTCAGGCCGCATCGTGCTGCTGTCGTCCGGGGCCGCCGACGGAGCACCGGGGCTGGAGCACTACGCCGCCGCCAAGGCCGCCCTGCGCGGCATCAGTCGTAGCCTGGCCGCCAGCGCCGGCCCCGACGGCATCCTCACCAACATCGTCATGCCCGGGCTCGTGCCCACCGAGAAGCATCGCCGCACCATTCCCGCCCAGGCGCTGGAGCAATGGGCCGCACAGACCCCGACCCGACGGCTGGCCACCGAGGATGACGTCGCCCGCGTCGCCGTCTTCCTCGCGTCCGCCGCCAATGCCAGTACCACCGGCACCGAGGTCCGCGTCGACGGCGGCCGGCGAGGGTAGCCGCCGGACCCTACCGAGGTGCCCGCGGCGGGCCGAGGAGCCGTTCGAGCAGGCGGGGTTGGCCCGGCCAGGCGGCGAGCAGAACATCCCGCGGCACCTGGCGGCCGGCGTACCGCAGCGCGAGGGCGACCACGACGATGTCGTCGAGTGGGCCGATGACGGGGATGAACTCGGGGATCAGGTCGATGGGCGAGGCGACCCACAGCCCGGCGATGACGATGGCGATCTTGGCTCGTCGCGGCACCCGGGGATCGCGGCGCAGCCGGCGTACGGTGGTGACGCAGTCGGGGATGAATGCGGCGAGGTCGCGCAGGGTGCCCGGCGGCAGTCGACGGGCCGCGAGAAACAGCAGCGCCCAGCTCGCCACCAGCAGGCCGGCGGCGATGGCCAGGCCGATGAGCCAGTCGCGCATCGGGTCAGTCTTCAGGTCCGGGCCGAGCCACGCCAGCACCGGAGCGCCGACTCCGACGGCGGCGCACGCTCCAGCCGATCAGACCGGCGACGGCGAGAGCGGCGACGATCAGCACGGTTGCGCGGCCGAAGGTGTGCTCGACGGCGGTGTACGAGTTGTCGGCCAGGTAGCCGATAAGGACCGAGCCGACGCCCCAGGCCAGGCCACCGACCGCGTTGTAGGCCACGAACCGGCTGCCGAACCGCCGGAGACCGCGCCCAGCCAGTACGGCACGAACAGCAGCACGAACGGCAGGTACATCGCGGCGGACATCTCCACGATCGGCCGCCACGCGTGCCGCCGGATCCGCATCCGCAGCACCATGCCGATGGTCATGTTCGTGGCCATCACCATCGCCGCCGCGGCCGGATAGCCGTCCAGGCCGGGCCAGGCGAGCGACCACAGTGGCCCGAGCGCCACCATGCGCCGGCGGTGTATACGATCAACGCCCGCTTCACCACACCACTGTCGGCCGCGCCGATCGGCAGGTCAAACAGGCCGGGGCAGCCGACCGACCGATGGCGACGCGCCGGTTCGCTCGATAGCGTCAGGCTCATCGGGTCAGCGACGCCCCGTCGGGGGCTGGAGCGCCGCGCGGGTCTCGAAGGGGACCGGTGAAGTTCTGGGATCGGCTGATGTTCTGGCGGCGGCACAAGCCGGCGCCACCCGCCACGCCGGCCCTGAGTGACGTGCACCCGGTGGCCCCGGACGGCACGACACTCGCGCGCACGCTGCTGCTGGGCCCGGCCGGCTCCGGCGGCTACCGGCCGATCGTGGTCGGCCCGGGCGAGCCGTGCCTTCGGCGCTTGGACCTGATGCCGGCCGCACCGGCGGCAGCGCCGGTTCGCCGGCCGGTGCTCGCGTTCGCCCACCTCACCGATGTACACGTCGTCGACGCGCAGTCGCCGGCCCGGGTCGAGTACCTCGACCGGTACTGCGATCCGGGCTCGCTGTTCAGCGGGTTCAACCGGGTCAGCGGTTCGTACCGGCCGCAGGAGATGCTGTCGGTACAGGTCGGTGATGCCGTGGTCGGCGCGGTGAACGCGGTCGGCCGGGGCCCGGTGTGCGGGGAGGCCCTGTCGTTCGCGGTGGTCACCGGGGACAGCTGCGACAACTGCCAGTACAACGAGCTGCGCTGGTACATCGACCTGCTCGACGGCGGGCCGGTGCGGCCAGACTCGGGCGACCGCGACCGGTGGGAAGGCGTGGCCGACTCGGACCGGCGCTACTACGACGTGCACTACTGGCATCCGGACGGCACGCCGGCCGGGAAGTCCGATGACCTGCCCCGGGCCCGGTACGGCTTCCCGGCCGTGCCCGGGCTGCTGGACGCGGCCCGACAGCCGGTGGCGGCCGAGGGGCTCGCGCTCCCGTGGTACGCCGTCTACGGCAATCACGACGCGCTGGTCCAGGGCAACCTCCCGGACCTGTCGGACCTTGACGACATGGCCACGGGCGACGACAAGATCGTCGAACTGCCGGACACGGTCGACGTGGCCCGGCTGTTCTACGACTTCCTCCGCGGCGACCCGGCCACACTACGGCGGACCGAAGGCGGCGTGGTGCGAACCGTCACGCCGGATCCGGATCGCCGATTCGTCGACCGGCGGCAGGCCGTGCAGGAGCACTTCGTCACCCACGGCCGCCCGGACGGGCACGGGCTCACGGCTGACAACGTCGCCGCCGGCACCGCCTACTACGCCTTCGACGCCGGCATCGTCCGGTGCCTGGTCCTCGACACGGTCAACGGGTACGGCGGTCCCAACGGCTCGCTGGACACGACGCAGTTCGAATGGCTGGAACGCGAACTGCTCGCCGGGCACCGCCGGTATCTCGACACCCGCGGCGCCGTGGCCGGGTCGACCGGGACCGATCGGCTGTTCGTACTGTTCAGCCACCACACCATCGGCACCATGGACAACTGGCTGGCACCGCCGGGGTCCGGGCGGGTGCTCGGTGATACCGTGCGCGACCTGCTGCTGCGGTTCCCCAACGCGGTGCTGTGGGTCAACGGGCACACGCACACCAACCTGGTCACCGCACACGCCCGTCACCCGGACACGGCCGTGGCCGGCGGCTTCTTCGAGGTCACCACGGCATCGCTGATCGACTGGCCGCAGCAGGGCCGCCTCATCGAGGTAGTGGACAACGCCGACGGCACGTTGTCGGTGTTCTGCACCATTGTGGACACCGCGGCCGCACCGTCGTACGAGTGGCCTGCCGATGGTCCACGCACGCTCGCCGCGCTGTCGCGTGAGCTGGCCGGCAACGACTGGCAGGCCCGGGCGCGCCCGATCCCCGACGTCGACGGCCGGCGTGGCGCGCCCACCGGCCGCAACGTGGAACTCGTTCTCCCGGCGCCGTTCCCGCTAGGACCAGGCTGATCCCATCCGCCAGATCCGCACCCCGCGCAGCAGATGATGGTCGCGTACGTTTCCCACGTGTTACCGCGCGGCAATACGAGCGCACGGTCCTTTGTGAATGGCGATGCGGGACACCGGCCCGGCGCGGATCGGGCCAGGCATGCCGATACGGCCCGAATGCTCGGGCGGGAGCGGCCAGAGATCTGGTCGCATGTCTTTGATGGGCTCAACCCTGCGGTGCGCACGGTTGACCTGCCGCCCCGAGGCGGATCAGCGCAGAGTGATTCTCACGTCGACCAAGTTCGGTTCCTCCGCATCCGGCGAGGAATTCACGGTCCACTGAGGATGTGCGGACGACTGCCGATCCACCTGCCTCCCCAATGTGACCGGCCGTCAATCGGTCAACGTACTCCCGTATGTAAGGTGCACAAAGAGCGACGAGTACCGCAATCCATATACGTTGATTTACTCAGATCGATCCCGTCGATCATGCGTTCGGAGCGCCGGTCGTTGGACTTTGATCCACTCGCGCGGCCACGCCGACGACGATCGCGAGGTGAGAACGATCGACGCCCGCTTCGCCACCCGCTGTCGGGCACACCGACCCACGAGGTGTCACACGCCGACAATGACCTGAGGCAGGCGGTGTGTCGAACCACCGTTACACGCAGGCCGATGCCGTATAGGATGAAGATTGATCATTCACCTTCATCGATCATTTGAGTTGGCACCTGAGGCAGTGAATCGGGCACCCCGTCGGTGGGCCATCCGGTGAGAGGCGGGTGGGCACGGGCGTGCAAGCGACTCGCGGCACCGCTCTGGTCTTCGCCATGAGCGGCGTCGTTCAGGCTTCATGGATGTCGAGACTGCCGGCTGTGCGGGACCGCCTCCACGCCGATGTCACCAGCTTGGGACTCACACTTGTGGCCTTGGGCGTCGGCACATTGCTCGCGATGGCAGTTGCCGGATGGGCCTGCCGCCACTACACCAGTCGTCGAGTTGCCGTTGTCACATCGGTGTCAGCATGCGTGATGTTGGGCGGCATCGGCATCGCATCCTCGCCGCCCGCGCTTGGCGTGGAACTGTTCCTGTTTGGCGCGGCCGTCGGTGCCTGGGACGCCGCCATGAACGTGCAGGGAGCCGTTGTCGAGTTGCTGGCGGAGCAGCCTCTGTTGCCGAGGTTCCACGGATGGTGGAGCGTAGGTAGCGTCATCGGCGCCGGACTGGGCGTCCTTGCGACCTGGATGCGGCTACCTGTCGCGGAGCATCTTTCTGCCGTGGGCTTGGCCTGTGGTGCTCTGGTCATGACCGGTGCCGTTGCGTTTGCCGACGACAGCGCCGGCCCAGACCGTTCACGTCGATCCGGCTCGCTCCTGATCACCATCTGGCGGTTGCGGAAGATCGGATTGCTGACGTTGCTCGGTGCGGTCATCGAGGGCGCTGCCGGCGACTGGTTGGCCATGAATCTGATCGACGCCAGAAAGGTCACGCACGCTACGGGCGCGGCCGCATATGCGGTGTTCGTCGGATCCGCAGCGGCTGGTCGGTTCATCGTGGAATACCTCTACCGCCTTGTTGGCGTAGCCACCACGGTGCGGGTAGGCGCGGCGGTCGCGGCTCTCGGCATCGGCACGTGTGTGGCCGTGCCGATCGTCCCGGTGTCGTTCGCTGGCGCGTTCTGCTGGGGAGTGGGCACATGCATGCTCTTTCCGGCTGCGCTGAGCGCCGGTGCTCGGGTCGGCGGGCCGACTGACGGAGTCACCATCGTGACGACGATCGGCTACAGCGCCAGCCTCATCGGTCCGCCATTCATCGGCGCTCTGGGTGGCGTCATCCACCTCGACCGGGCGCTCCTGATTCTGACGGCACTGGCCGGGATGGTGATGGCGCTGGCATCGTCAGTGAATCAGGTAGCGACCGGCTCGGCTCCCTGATCGACGGAGACGCCTTAGCCGTGGCCGCGACCTACTACTGTCCGGTCGAGCCGACGACGCGCCTCCCGCAGCCGGGGTTCCTGCGGACGAGGACCCGTACGGTTCCATCGCACCGTGCAACTGCGGCCGAGCCCGAGGCCGAGGTAGCGGATTGCCTGCTCGACTGTGAGATCTCGTGGAACCTGTCCCATAAACTGTCGCCAGGTTGCCCGGTCGGCGAGCCATGCTTCGATGTACTGGACGCACCACTCCGCCGTGATGTGCTTCAGTAGGCGTCCCCGCGCGGCTTTGAGCGATGCCAGCATCCGGTTGCGCTGCGGGCTACAGTCGAGCTTCTCGGTACGCTGAATGATGTCACTGATGAACGCAACTCGCGTTCGAAGAAAGCTTCGCCAATACCTTTCGTCGGCGGCCTGTAATGAGCCGCCTCGATCGAGCAGGGCGAAGATTCCCTCGGCCAGGACGTCGCCGAACTCTTCACGGCGGGCGCGGTCGGGATCGGCGAACGGGTCGTACGGCTGCTGAAGTGCCCGACCTGTCAACGCGACCGGTTGCAGTTCAGACTCGCCAAGCAGGAAGAACCAGTCCTCGTTATAGATGTCGGGGAAGAAGGCGTCGGTGCGATCCGTGGGGACCGCGAGCGCTCCGCCGCCGACGAAGGTCTCCTGCCAGCCACCAGCCTCGCGGTGGGCATGGCAGACAACTGAGTTGTCGGGGTAACCACCGATCTCAAGACCGACACCGTCGTGGTCGTCGAGCACGCTCACCGCCCGCAGCAGGTCCGCCGGGTCCGGCACGATCATGTCGTCGTCGAGAAAGACGACGCGACCCCAGCCGGCGGCGCGGGCGACGACGAGCCCCAGGTTGCGTTTGAAGCTGACGTCGTAGCCCCGCTCGAAGGGTGTGCCGACCAGCAGTCGCGTTGTCGCGAGCTCCGGCATCGGCGGCCACACTCGGTCAGGGATATCGATCGCCACCAGGTCGACCACGATGACATGGTCCTCAAGGTCTTGGACGATCTCCGCTCGCTTGGCTCGCTTGCTGCACAGCACCACCAGCGGGCAGTTCAGTTCCTCCGCGAGGCCGGCGGCCTTGCGGAGATAGGGTGCGGTCCGGGCACTCGGAACGATGATCGCGTCAAGCTTGGCGTCTGCCGCCGACGGCGGCTCGAGGATACGGAGCAAGCCTTGATGTGAGCCGCTGTGGCCCAGAGCGTTCATCCCCGGTCGCCTGTCTCCGGCCACTCGTGTAGCCGGTTCTCGTCGATAGTCCAGTCCGGCGTAAGTGCCTCCCCCTTTACGCCGATCGCAACCCTGTGCAGGATGCCAAATCTTAGTGGATCACGGAACCGTTTGGTCAAGTACTCCTCATTGCGGTCGCGGAACCTGGCGTCGGTGAGCGCCCGGACCGCCCCATAGGTACCGCGACCAAATGTTCCGTTACACATAGTGATGGTACGACGGTGGTTGTACGGATTCAGACCTCTGTAGAAATACGCGACATCTTCGCGGAGCTTGGTCCGGGAACCATCCCGGTCGAGCACGGGGGCAAACCTCCGCACGTCCTCGCCATCGTCGACTTCGAAATACCCGTTGTACGGGTCGTCCTCGTCGGCCCTTGTTCCCTGTCGCACCGGGAGCTTCAACCGCCGTGTGATGTCCGTGGTTACGGGGTTCCAGTCCACGCCGCCAAGGAGCACCAGATGGGCGGTGTAGTCGTCCTCCTCCAGGACGTCTACGGTCCTGATCCGAACATCCGCGATAGCTGGGTTCACCGCACGGACATGACCGAACAGTTCGATCAGCGCGTCGACGTCCGCATAGGTATAGGAGCGAACATAGTCCGGATCCTCGGGGTTGGTGTACGGCATCTTTTCACGCAAGTCTCGGGGTAGCCGGGCACACACTATAGTGATCGGCTTCTGGTCGGCGAAGTACCAGATGCCGCCACCGATCGTGTCGGTAGGACGAGCAAGCGGCACACGGTGGCCGTCGATCGCATCCGGGAACCGAAGCTGCAGCAGTTCCTCATGCAGCCGGTCCCGGGCGGCGCGTTCCTCTTCGGTCAGCTCCGTATCGCTGAGCAGCCGCCCCCGTCCACCCTCGACCGAGCGTCTGCTGGCGAAGAAGGTCGCATAGGCCTGCAACCAATTGGGTGGTGGTTGTGCCGTGCCTTTCGGCGACTCCCACGAGGAGATCAACGACTCGCTCAGCGGCCGATCGCCTCCGAACGCCTCGGCGAGCTGGCGCTGGGTCACCCTCTTGTCCGGCCAGTGCCGCTCGCGGAGCGCGCGAAGCCGGCCCGCCAGCGCCCTACCAGGCAAACTTGTTGGCTCCATGGCGCTTCACGTCCTTCACTGAACTTCAGCGCACAACGGACTGTGACGAAGCTTACTCGTGCATGGCACGGAACTGAACTGTACGGAGCACCGGCATGAGAAGTCGACATGAACGTTGATTCAGTCACGTCGGGGCGTTGTGCAGCGACCATCAACGACCCTACCCTGAGTTCAGTGAAGGTTACTGATACAACACCTTCACTGAACTAGCCTCTCGAGAGGGGCGCGACGATGTGGATCAGGTGCGAGACCCGGGTGGAAAGAGAGCGGGCCTCGGCACGATCCCCGCCCCCGGATCAGCCATCAAATGCGCTGCACAGAGCCCGCACCACTGGCCCCCAAATTGACCAACAGGGTTCGACCTTCGGGGGCACCTGCTAGCGACCCTTCCTCAGCAGGCAGGAGGGCGATAGGCCATGGGTACGCAGGCTGACGCATCTTTCTTAGGGACGGGCAAGACAACGGCTCCGGTGGTGGCGCTGGTGCCGCCTCTGGAAACAAGCGACGACGATGACTTACCCGAGCCTCTTCACTCGCCTCGATACCGGACGATCGTCGGATTCGACATCGCCGGGTTCGGTCGAAGCGATCAACATATACAGGACTACGTTCGCACCGCCATGTACACGCTGCTGCGCCGGGCATTCAACGAAGCTAGGGTGCCATGGCCCCAGCATCCGTGGCGGGAGGACCGGGGCGACGGCGCGCTGATCATCGTGTCCGCTGACGCCATCCATCAGGTCGTCGACCTACTCGTGCAGCGGCTGTACGCCGGCCTGCGACGACACAACAAGGTCTCGAGCGACGCGGCACAGATCACGCTTCGGATGGCGGTGCACGCCGGCTTCGTGCACCCCGACGAGCATGGCCTCTCCGGCGAAGCCATCGTGCGGCTGTACCGGCTGCTGGACGCGCCGGCGTTCAAGGATGTCGTGAGGTCCCAGCGTGCCGTCCTCGGTCTGGTGGTGTCTCAGTACGTCTATGACAACGTAGTCCAGCACAGCCTCGGCTTTGTCGACCCGGACAGCTTCCGCGGGCTGCAAATCGTCAACAAAGAGACAACCGTCGACGCCTGGGTCCACCTGCACAGCCCGACCAAGGCTTCGCCGGACCTTGGTCTGGACACCGGCCAGGTGCGACACGGCCATGTCCCTCGTCGACAGATAGAAACTTGAGCGCGGTCGATCACGGCGACCGCGCTCGCCGACGAACCTGATCGGTACGCGACCGTCGCGAGCGGCCACCCGCAGCTGAACCGCGTCGACCGATCCAGGCTGTCCAAGAACGTAGCCAGACCTCTCGCACCTGGCGCGAAAACGGCCATGATCCCATCTCGACCCCAGGCATAGACGACGATCACTGTCGATTGCTACTCTCGCGTCAACAACGTGACAACGTTGTCAAGCAGCTTACCTCACGGACCCGCGCCACCCGCCGACCCGCTGGTCCGGCGATGACGCGTGTTCAGGGCAAGCCGACACACCCCGCTCGCGAGAGGAGAACGCCCATGAGGCGCAGATGGCTGCGTACGCGCAGCCCCAGGGCCGCGTGGTCGCCGGTCCGGATCGGACTGGCAGCGGCGTCAACGGTCGCGTTGACCATCACGTTCGGCGTTGCCGCCCCGCCGGCCTTCGCCGGCCCGGGGACAGCGACGACGGCCCTCGACGGCCCGCAGGCGGCCGCGAAACCCGCGAAGCCGGCGAAGGCAAAGGCAAGAGCCGCCCTCGTCGCCGACCCGGCCTCAATGGTCAACACCATTGTGCAGACCGGCATCGGCGACGACTTCCCCGGTGCCCAGGCGCCATTTGGCATGATCCAGTGGAGTCCCAACACCAACAGCCGCTCAGCCGGCGGCAACTACGACCACGGCGACAACCAGCTGCGCGGGTACGCACTGACCAACCTGGCCGGACCAGGCTGCGGCGCGATGGGCGACGACCCGATCATGCCGATGATCGGCGGCGCACCCGGCAACGTCAACGGCACGATGGTGTCCTACGACCACAGCAGCGAGATCGCCACGGCCGGGTACTTCTCCGCCAAGAGCAGCGGAGGGCAGGTTCGCACCGAGCTGACCGCGACGCAACGCAGCGGCATGGCCCGGATCACCTATCCATCCAGCACCCAAGCGGCCATTCTGGTCAAGCTGCGCGACAGCCAGAACCAGGAGTCGAACGACCCGAGTTCGGCTCGGATCGTCAGCAACACCGAGGTCATCGGCAACACCACGAGCGGCCACTTCTGCGGTGACTCGGCCACCTACGTGCTGCATTTCGACCTGGTCTTCGACCGTCCGTTCACGTCGTCGCAGATTCTCGGCGGCAACCAGGGTATCTTCCTGACCTTCGACACCACATCCAACCAGGTCGTACAGGCCAAGGTCGGGATGTCGTTCGTCAGCGACGCCAACGCCAAGCAGAACTGGCAGACCGAGAACCCGGACTGGGGCTTCGACACCGTACGCGCGGCCACCCATGACGCGTGGAACAGGTACCTCGGCAAGATTGAGGTGGCCGGTGGCACCAACGACCAGCGGGTCGTCTTCTACTCGAACCTGTACCACCAGCTCAACCACCCGAACGTGGTGAGCGACGTCAACGGCCAGTACCGAGGCTACGACAACCAGACGCACACGGTGGCTTCCGGCCAGCAGGCGCACTACGAGAACTTCTCCGGCTGGGACATCTACCACAACCAGGCGTCGCTGGCGGCCTTGCTCGCGCCGCGCGAGACCGGCGACATGGCGACGTCGTTGAAGCAGGCGTTCGACCAGTCCGGTGCCATCCCGCAGTGGGGTTTCATGAACTCCTTCAACGGGGTGATGATCGGCGACTCGGCACCGGCCATCGTCGCGGAGTACCACGCGTTCGGTGCGCGCAGCGTCGATGACAACGCGTTGCTGGCCGATCTGATCCATCAGGCCACTGTGGACAACCGGGTCCGCGGCGGCCTGGCCGAATACGACCGGCTCGGCTACAAGCCCGACGACCAGTCACTGACGATCGAGTGGGCGCAGGAAGACTTCGCGCTCTCCCGGCTCGCGCTGGCCATGGGCGACACCCAGCACGCGGACTTCTTCACCAAGCGGTCGCTGTACTGGAAGAATATCTTCGATCCGCAGACCGGGCTGCTCTCGCCCAGGCACAGCAACGGGGCGTTCGTCCACGAGACTCCGTCCTCTGGGGACGGATACGTGGAGGGCACCGCGGCCCAGTACCGGTTCCAGGTGCCCAGCGACCAGCCGGCCATGGCCGCGATGCTCGGCGGTAGCGACGCGACGACCGCGCTGCTGGACAACCTGTTCCAGAGCTTCGATGGAAACTCGCCCACACAGGCGTTCCTGACCAACGAGTTCTCGTTGGGCCAACAGTGGTTCTACAACTGGATCGGCAAGCCGTGGCGGACCCAGGAAGTGGTGCACCGCTGGCTCGCCACCACGTACGCCAACGACTGCTGCACCTTCCCGAACAACGACGACCTGGGCACGATGAGCGCACAGTACGTCTGGGCGACGATGGGTATCTACCCGGAGAACCTGGGCACCACTGACGTCACCCTCAACGCGCCGATGTTCACCCAGGTGCTGATCCACCTGAACAACGGCAACACCATCACCATCAACGCGCCGCAGGCGTCCAATTCGAATTACTACATCCAGTCGTTGAAGGTCAACGGTGCGTCGGGTACGAAGACGTGGCTGCCGGGTTCGATATTCACCACCGGCGGGACCGTCGACTTCACGCTGGGCGCGAACCCCAGTTCCTGGGGCAGCGGCGCGAACGACGCGCCGCCGTCGTACGACGGGCCGGGCGGCGGGCTACCGCCACCGCCGTCGGACAACCTGGCGCTGAACAAGCCGGCCACCGGCTCGACGCCGTGCAACGGCAACGAGGGTCCGGCGAAGGCGTTCAACGGCAGTGTGTCCGGTGGCAACAGTGACAAGTGGTGCTCGGGTGCGGCCAGCCTGTTCCTCCAGGTCGACCTCGGCTCCTCCACCGCGATCTCGTCGTTCACCGTCCGCCACGCCAGCGCCGGCGGTGAGAGTACATCGTTCAACACCAGGGACTTCGACGTTCAGGTGTCCGACAACGGCACCAACTTCACCACCGTCGTGCAGGCCCGCGGAGACACCGACGGGGTGACCACCCATCAGGTGAACACCACTGCACGGTACGTCCGGCTCAACGTGCTCACCCCGACCCAGACGTCGGACAACCACGCCCGTATCTACGAACTCGAGGTGTACGGCAACGGCGGAGGCGGTGAGCCGCCGCCGACCGGCAACCTGGCGTTGAACAGGCCGGCTACCGGGTCGACGCCATGCAACGGCAACGAAACCCCGGACAAGGCAGTGAACGGCAGCGTCTCCGGTGGCAACTCGGACAAGTTCTGTACGGTCGACGCGAACAAGTTCCTCCAGGTCGACCTTGGCTCGGCGGTACACATTGGATCATTTACCGTCCGCCACGCCGAAGCCGGTGGCGAGTTCAGCGGCTGGAACACCCAGGACTTCGACATCCAGACGTCCACCGACGGCAGCAACTTCACCACCGTGGCCCAGGTACGCGGAAACACCGCGGCCGTCAGCGACAACACTGTGGACACCACGGCCCGGTACATCCGACTCAACATCATCACCGCCGAGCAGAACAACCCCGATGGCGCCGCCCGCATCTACGAATTCGAGGCGTACGCCTGACCCGTCCGAAAGATCTTGGAGAGTTCGCGGCGCCATAGCACCACGAACTCTCCAAGATCATGTAGCGGTCAGCCGCGCGGGTCGGGGCGGTAGATCGGACCACGCGCGGTCACCGGCCGGCGCAGTTCCACCGTGTCGTCCTCGGTCACGGGTACCGCCGCGCGGCCGTGGTACCCGAACCGGGTGGCCACCGTCGGGTCCAGGTAGTACGCGCCGGCCACGATCTCGCCGAGCACGGCGAACACGGCGAACACGGCGAACACGGCGAACACGGCGAACACGGCGAGCGCGGCGGGCCTGGTCCGACGAAGGTCGTCCAGGGCGGCGGCCGGCTCGGCTTCCGGCTCGAAGTCGAGCGCCTCGGCCAGCGGGGCGGCGAGGTCGGGGCGTACCCGCAGCAGATGGTCGACGCCGGCGCCGGTGACCCCGGCGTCGCTCGCGGCCGGCATCCCGTCGCCGGCCGGGACCATCAGGTCGGCGAGAGCGGCGAGCCGGTCACGGGCGGCCCGGTCCAGGCTGGCCCGCTGGAGCGGGATCGATCGACCTGGCTCACCCGCGGGGCTGAGCCGGCCCACTCGCCTGGCCGCCTTCTATGTCATGTGCAATATTTATTATGTGCACATGCCGCGATCGGCGCCTGCCGCCATCCGCGAGCCCATCCCCGCCGGCGCGGATCGAGGCGCCACGGCCGGATCAGACCCGCTGCACGGTGACACCCGCCGACCGGCAATTCGCGCAAATTGTTCGGATTAGGAGGTCATCATGACCGACGAAATGCAAACGCGCGATTCCGTACCTCCGGCCGCGACCGGCATCGCCGATCCCGCGGCCGGGATCAGGCAGCCCACTGCTCCCGCGTGATCGCGTACTCGACCTCACCGAGTTCGGTGCCGGGCAACGGTTCGTCGAAGTCCAGGTGGAACGTGCGGATGTGCGCCATGCCGACGGCGGCCATGGTGGCGCGGGAGGCGGCGTTGACGGCCATCGTCTCGGCGAAGATCCGGGTCAGGCCGAGATCCTCGAACCCGTAGCGGATCAGCTCCCGGGCGCCCTCGCTGGCCAGCCCGTTACGCCAGTGGCGGCGCAGCACCCGGTACCCGAGTTCGGCCTGTCCCTCGACGGGGCCCTGATCCGGACGCTCCGGCGGCCCCAGGATCCACCATCCGACGAAGCCACCGGCGACGAAGCCGACCCAGTAACCGAGTCCCGGCAACCGGCCGGCCGTGGCGAGCCGGCGCGCGTGGGCGGTCTCGACCTCGGCGCGGGTGCGGGCTCTGCCGTCACCCAGGTACCGCATCACCTCGGGATCGGAGTCGAGTTCGACCTCGTACTCGAGGTGCTCGTCGGCCAGCGGTACCAGGCGAATCCGGCCGGTCTGCAGCGTCGGTTGGGACATGACCGCATTCTCGTACGTGCCCGGGCTCAGGCCAGGACCGGCTCGGGACATGATCACGAACGGCTCGCGGTGACCACCACCGTGGCGTACGGCATGGTGAAGCTGCCACCGACCGCGTCGACCGCGTCGCCGATGCCGGCCAGCATCTCCTTCGCCGCGGCCGGTGGGTACTGGCTGAAGCCGCCGAACGTGGGCACCTGGTCGAGCCACTCGTCCCGGGAGTACGTCCGCTGCCAGTCGAACCGCCACTGCTCGGGATCGCTGAAGGTGCCCGCCTGCCGGATGCCGTCGGACGCCTTGGCGAACATCACCGCGTACAGGTCCAGGGCGGGTCGCGACCAGAAGTCCGGCGCGTCGGGCATGGCCCGGCGGTACACCGCGGAGAAGGCTTCCGCCAGCTCGGGTGGTGTCTGGAACACGTTCCAGAACAGGGCCAGCCGGCCGCCGGGGCGCAGCGCCTGTGCCGCCTTGGCCGCGCCCGCGACCGGGTCGACCCAGTGCCAGGTCTGCCCGGCGACGACCGCGTCGTACGCCCGGCCGGCGGGGTCCCAGGTCTCGAACTTCGCCACCTCGACCTCGAATCCGCGCTGCCGAGCCAGGTCGGCCATCCGCGCGTCGGCGTCGACCCCGAGCACCCGGCATCCGGCATCCTGGAACGGCTCGGCGGAGATGCCGGTGCCGATGCCGACGTCGAGCACCTCCGGCCCCGGGCTGGTGGCGACGATCGCCGCCACCATGGCGTGGGGGTAGCTGGGTCGGGCCCGGTTGTAGCGTGCGGCGTCGGCACCGAAGGACTCCGCCACCTGCCGGTGGTGATGAGGCTCGGATCCGGAAAGGCGCGCCTGCTCCGGCGGTACAGGGGGCATGCGCCCACCCTAGTGGGCACGCGCCCACCCTAGTGGGCACGCGCCCACTCACTTTCCGCGACGAGCTGCGCGCCCGTCAGGCCCGGATCGGGACGGCCTCTCCCCGGCCACCCCGACCCGGGCCGGCGACAGCCCGTCAGCTCGTGAAATCTTGCGTGAGCCAGACGCTGCCCTTGCTGTCGCGAATCACGTCGATGCCGATGTGCGTGAACGACGAGCTGAGCAGGTTCCGCCGGTGCCCGTCGCCGGGCGGCTTCTCGTCGAACATCGCCTGGTTGAGTCCCTTGGCGGCGTCGGTGATCGCGCCGGCGTTGTTCGCCGCCCCACCTACACCGCAGTTCTCACCCGCTGAACTCCACTGCACGCCTTCGGCGTGGATCCGGTCGCCGAACGGCGCCTCGCCCGGGCACTGATGGGACAGCCCGCAACCGGCGGCCATGGTCAGGTTGTGCTTGTGGGCGCTCGCGACCAGGCCGGACACCATCACGTAGGGCCGCAGCCCGGCAGCCGCACGCCACGCGTTGGTCTGTTCCAGGACGGCCTGCGCGGCGGCGGAGACGCCCGGCAGGGGCGGCGCGGGCTTCGGGACACTCTTCGGCTTGGCCGGCTTGGTGGGCGCCGGCTGCGTTGTCGGCGGCGCGACGGGCGGAGCGATCGGCGCCGACAGTCCGTCCACCGTGGACGGGGCACCGCTGGGCTCGGCGGGAATCGAGGCGGTCGAGCCGACGGGTACCGTGCCGCGGCTCGCGCCGGCCGAGTTCGGCTGTCCGCACGCCGCTACGGCGCCTGTGACGAGGATGGCGACGACAACTCCGGCGAGCCGGCGGGCCCGCGGGGATGGGCAGATCACGATCTTCCTTTCCGGGACGGGCGAACACAGGACAGGCGAGACACAGAGCGCTGCGCAGCGTGACCAAAGGGAGGGTACGGTCGTCCCGGATCAGACCGGTATGGGAAGACCTCCCCAACCCGACCGCCGCGGTGGTCAGGGTTGCAGCAGGTCCAGGTCGTCGCGGGTGATCAGGCTGCGGCTGATCGCGTACTCCGCGAGGTTGGTCAACGCCGCGTAACCGGTCATGTTCGGCACCCCCGCCGCGTCGAGCCGGGTCCGCAGGTACTCGATCCGCTTCACCAGCGTGCTGCGTTTCCAGCCCAGGCGGGCCGACGCCGCCGCGTAGCTCTTCGGGTACGGGTCGTACAGCGGCGGGTCCTGGAGGTACCCGGCGAACAGCGCCACCATCGCCAACCGGTCGGCGGAGCTGATCAGTACCTGCTCGCCCACGGCGGTCGGCACCCCGGGCGGCTGCTCCGGCGGCGGTTCCGTCCGTGGCGCGTCCACCGAGATCCGGATGGTGTGTCGGTGGCGGCTGCCGTCGACGATGACCTGCATGCTCGTCTCCACCGCGGCGCGCCGGCCGGGCGCCAGGACGCTGCGGAAGCCGAGGTCGTCCACGAGCGACAGCGGCCGGGTCGCCGACGTGTTGGCGATCCACCAGGTGCCGTGCTCGGACTCGACGACGCCAGCGATCCGGGAGATGGCGAGGTCGTCGGCGTCCAGGCACACGCCGCATTCGCGGGCCCGCCCGAACGTCAGCCGCTCGCCGTCGACCAGGGCCAGCTGCCCGGCGGCGGTATCGACGTGTACCCGGTCAGCGGTCACGGCAGCTTCCAGCGCTGGCGTGCCGCGCCGGTACACGCGCGCAGCGTCGGCTTGGCGCTCAACCCTCCCGCACTGTCCAGGCAGGTACCGGTGGCGACGTTGATCAGACCGCCGCCGGGGCGAAGCTGCCACTGCTCGGCCGGCGAACCGTCGCAGGTCCAGATCCGCACCGTCCCACCGGTGGAGGCGGGCGCCCGCAGGCACCGGCTGACCACCCGCAGGGTACCGTCCGCGCCCACGGTCCACAGCTGGGCGGCGGTGTCGTTGCACAGCCAGGACTGGACCGGGTTGCCCTTGTCGGTCAGGCCCGACTGGTCGTCGAGGCAGTTGCCGTCCGCCCCGACGATCGGGCCGACGGCCGGCTTCAACGGCAGCACGGTCGGCGACGGGGACGGGGACAGCGACGGGCTGGGCGATGCCGACGGCGAAGGGCTCGACGATGGCGCGACAGCGAGTTGCGGGGGGCGGCCCGACCGCGCCGACGCGTGGGCCGGCGGGTGGTTCGGCGTGGCCTGCGGGTGGCCGAGCCTCGCCGGCCCCAGCCACCAGGCGACGGGTACCGTCACCACACCGCACGCCACGACCCCGGCGGCCAGCGCGAGCCGGCGCTTCGGCCAGCGCCGCCGGAACGGCTTCGGCCACCGCAGCCGGGACGCGTGCGCGCCGGACAACAGTCGCCGGCGCCGGGCCAGGCCGTCCAACTGCTCGGCCAGGTCGGCCGCGCTGGGGCGGTCCTCGGGTCGCTTGGCCAGGCACGACCGGAGTACCCGCCACAGGTCGCGGGCCATTGCCGGCGGCCGCGGCGGCTCGTCGTCGAGGTGGGCGCGCATCACGGCGAGCGGGTGCGCACCGTCGAACGGGCGGTGCCCGGCCAGCAGCTCGTACCCGGTGACGCCGAGCGCGTACACGTCCACCGCCGGGCCGTACGGTCGACCGGCCAGCAGCTCCGGCGCGAGGTATGCGGGTGTGCCGATCAGCTGGGTACTGCGGGTGAGCTGGCGGGCACCGGCGACCCAGGCCAGCCCGAAGTCGCTCAGCAGGGCCCACGGCTGCCCGGACCGCCGGGTGACGAGGATGTTCTCCGGCTTCACGTCGCGGTGCAGGACGCCCGCGCCGTGCACGTACGCCAGCGCGTGCGCCACCTGCGCCAGCAGGCCGACCGCCCGGCGGGCGTCGAGGCCGCCGCGCTGGATGATGCGGCGCAGGTCGTCGCCGTTGACCAGCTCCATGACGACGGCGACCGTGTCCTCTTCCACCACCAGGTCGTCGACCGGGACCAGGTGCGGGTGACGCAGCTCGCGCAGGGCGGTGCTCTCCCGGCGGAAGCGCTCCACCATCGTCGGGTCGACCGCGTACTCGGCGTGCAGGATCTTGATCGCGACCGGGGACCCGTCGGCCCGACGTATGCCCTGCCAGACCCGTCCGGTCGAGCCCTCGCCGATCGGCTGCTCGAGGAGGTACCGGCTGCCCAGCGGGGTACGGCGGGTGGGACCTGCCGCGGCGGTGGGCGGCAGCGTCTCCAGCCGCGCCGGGTCCAACGGTTGGGTCATGATCTCCAGCTGGCGTGGCAGAGCAACCGGACCGGCCGACGTTACCGCAGTAGCGGGTGCACTGGCATGCCGGGAAGCCCGTGACAGTGCGGTGCGGGGAAGCCGGTGACGGTACGGTGCCGGCATGGCGACACACTGGACGCTCGGTTGCGACGCCGAAGACCCGCACCGGATCGCGGCGTTCTGGGCCGGCGCGCTGGGATACGTGGCCGAGCCGGGCTACGACGAGCCGGACGGCGCGTCGATCGTCGACCCGGACGGCGTGGGGCCGGCCATCGGATTCCTCCGGGTACCGGAGGGCAAAGCGGCCAAGAACCGGATGCACATCGATATCCGGGTGGCCGGCGAGCCGCCCTGGGACATGGCCGAGCGGGAGAAACTCATCCGCGCCAAAGCGGCCCGACTAACGGCCGCCGGCGCCAAGGTGGTCCGCGAGGAATCGTATGGCGAGCACCTGGACCACGTCGTGATGCTCGACCCGGAGGGCAACGAGTTCTGCGTCGCGTGACGGGTCGCCTCAAGATCCGCGCAAATGTAACCCATCTGCGGCATCCGGACCCGCGGAGGACAGCAATTGGGTTACATCTGCGGGGATCTTGGCGCGGATCAGCGACCGAACTCGATAGAGACGATCTTCTTGTCGAAACCGATCGTGGCGAGGTCCGGGACGCTGGCGGTGATCACGGCTGACGTGCCGGTACACCGGCGGCCGGTGAACAGCCTGATCGGACCGCCGGTCAGGACGACCGACGACGCGAGTCCCGGCTGGGCCAGATCGCGGCATCCGGGTCCGGCCGCGCCCTCCGAGCCGTCCGGTTCGGTGAAGTTCTTGCCGCTGTCCAGGATGACGCTGCCGTTACGAAGAGTCACCGGCGCCGGCTTTGACATCGTCGCGCCGGCAGACGGGGACAGGCCCACGGCGAGCGCGCCGATGACGGCGACGACCCCGCCCCCGATCGCGATGCCACGCCCCCGGGTACTGATCAACTGCACGAACCCCATGACTTGTCTCCAGAATCGGTCCGCGGGCTCTGCCTGGCCCGCGATCAACTCCTGGTACGGGGTGTTCCGGGGATCCGTTCAAGGCCGCTATGGATCTCCGCCGAAGAATCCGCCGGGCGGAACCGCAGGTGGGGAGGCTGTCAGCAGGGGGCCGGGCCACGCGTGGTTATACGAGCCGATGACGGTCGCCTCGCTGGGTGCCGGTTGCTCGACACACCGGTCGCCGATGCCCTCCTGGAACGCGGCGAACGCGGCCGACCGGTTCAGTGGATTCTCGGCGCCCTCCACGGTCGCGACGTGGATGAACGTGACGCCGTCCGCCAGCCGGAGGGTCATGTATCGCAGGCCACCCGGGTCATCGGCGGCCAACTCGGCGAAGACCTTCTCGACCCGGCGTTGGTTCTCCTCCGCGGCTTCCGGGCTGGTCCGGTACCGTACGACGACTGTCCTGCTCATGGTGCTTTCCGTTCGGGATCCCGCGTACACGCGGCGATGAAATGCGGCAGTACGCCGCGCCAACCGGCGTGGTTGGACTCGCGCCAGTCGGGTCCCTTGGCGCCGAGCCGTTCCCAGCCCCGGTGTTCTATCTGGACGGTCGTGGTGCCGTCGCGGTCGAGAAAGGTGATGTCGACCTCGGTGGCGTCGGCCCGGTCACGGCGCAGATACCACAGGTACCCGAGCCGGCGCGGCGGATCCCAGGCGATGACCTCACCCCATTCATGGGTACCGCCGGAGGACGTGCGCTCGAAGATCCGGCCGCCGACCCGGCGTTCGAGAACCACCTCCACGTCCCGCTCGCCGCTCACCGTGTGGTCGGTCGGCCACCAGCGGGACAGCCGGTCGGTCCACACGTGGAACGCGTGCTCCGGCGCGCAGTCGATGTCGAAGGAGATGCGCAGCGGCTCGATCACTGCGCCCCGCCGGTCGGTTCGGTGTTCTCGGCGTACATCCGCATCCGCGCCGCCGCGTCCCCCCACACCCGCATCAGGTACGCCTGGACGGCGGCCACCCCCTCGTCGTGCAGCCGGTAGATGCGCTGCGTGCCACGGGCCTCCTCGACCACCAGGCCGGCGTCCTTGAGCAACCGGAGATGCCGGGACACCGCGGGCCGGCTGATCGGCAACGAGTCGGCGATCTCGCGCACCGACCGGCCGCCGTCGCCCAACATCTCGACGATCAGCCGCCGGTGCGTGTCGCCGAGCGCGTTGAACGGATCCCCGGCCGGGCTCGCCGCCGCCATGTCAACCGGAGCCTTCCACCTGACGTTTGAGCCCGGCGGCGAACCGCGCGAACGACGGCGCCAGATCTGGAATCGACTGGAATATCATTGCGGCGAGCGGCCCGGTGTACTCCTCGCGCATGTCGAAGCGGACCGTCCCGTTCGGCTGCGGGGTCAGTGTGTACGTGCGGGTGCCGGTGAACAGGCCCAGCGGCATCCCGCCGCGCCAGGTCATCCGCCGCGCCGGGATGAACTCGACGACCGTGACGGCGAACCCCCGCTTTGGATTCACCTCCGGGTAGACGGTGACCTTCTCCCCCGGCGCGATCCGGCCGTCGAGGCGCACCACCGCGGAGTCCCAACTGGTCCAGTTCGCCCCGTCGGTGAGGACGGCCCAGATCGCCTCCAGTTTCGCGTCGATCGTTGACGACGCGTCGTACGACCTGGACATGGGCGTGCCTCCGGACCCTTCGGTAACAAGAAGGTGACCGTAACAAAATTGCTACCGATGCACAACCGCGGTCATGGCGTCGCCGCGACCACCAGACCCTTCAGCTCGTAGGACTGGATGTCGTCGCGCAGCCGGATGGTCGGCTCCGACACCATCCGCAGACCGGGCAGCGCGAACAGCTTGGTCAGGAAGATGTCGGTCTCCTGGATCGAAATGTGCGCGCCCGGGCAGCGGTGCGGACCGTCGCCGAAGGAGAGCACCGGGTCACCGACACCGTCCGGCAACGGTCGCGCCGGGCACACCCGGTGCGGCTCGTCGCCGACCGTGGTGACGTCGAGGTTGGCATCGCCGATCGCGATGTCCACCGGGGCACCGGCGGGAATGACCACGCTGCCGTCGCCGTCGGGCACCCGGATCTCCGCGGTCGTCCACCGGGCGAGCGTCGCCACCACCGGTTCCAGCCGCAGGATCTCGTGCAGGAGCGCGACCCGGCTCGGCTCGTCACCGCCGACGTAGGCCGCGCGCAACGCGTCGTCGGTGAACAGGTGCCAGGCGGCGAGCGTGATGAACTCCCGGGTGGTGATCATGCCGGCGGCACCGAACGTGACGCACTCCCCCAGGATCTCGGCGTTGGTGCACCCCTCGTCGATCAGGTGGGAGATCAGGTCGTCACGCCGCTCGCGGCGCCGCGCCCGGATCGCCGGCCGCACGTCGAGCAGGAAGAACGAGCCGACGACCCGCATCGACAGGGCCATCCGGCGGATCCCGGCGATGCTGTGGAAGCCAGGCTTCACCGTGCTCTCGATGAAGAATTGCTCCAGCCGGCGGGATATGCCGCGCCGGCGCGGGCTGAGCCCGATGACCTCCCCGGCCACCGCCACGGCCAGCGCGAACGACAGGTCGGACAGGTCGGCGGGCCGCCGGCGTAGCCGCTCGATCTGCTCGTCGGCGTACCGGTGCATCAGCTCGCGGTAGCCGGTGCTCACCTTGCGCGGGGTGAAGTACTTGGCGGTCTGCCGCCGGTGCTCGCGGTGCTCGACCCCGTCGCGGTAGAGCACCGAGGGGCGCATCTTGCGGAACGCCCGCCGGGCCCGGTCGGCGCCGAACCCGCGCTGCCGGGTCTCGGTGCTGCGCAGGACCGTGCGGGCGGCGGCGAACCCGTGGACCTGCCAGACCCCGTCGGCGTCGCGGTGCACCGGACAGCCGGTGGCCTCGTCCCGAGGCACTTTCCGCTGGGACTGCGTGTCGACCTCGGCGCTCATGAACCGCTCCTCAGGGGAAGGAAGGGACGGATCCGTCGCAACGATTCTGTCACCGGATGCCAGATCAACGCCAACCCGCTGTCTCACGTGGACGGTGCGGCCCCTGCGCCGTGCGCGAGGACGAGCGGCAGCACGGCGCGGACCTGCCCGGCGAGCGCGTCGAGTGCCTCCACCCGGCCCCCCACGTACGCCAGCAGCGCCTGCTGGAACAGCCCGTCGAGCACCCCGTACGCGACCGGCGGCTCCAGCGCCACCGGCCGGCCGGCGAGCTGCGCGTACCGCGAGACCACGCGCCAGATCATCTCTTCCAGGGTCTTGTCGATCGTGGTGACGGCGTCGCGCAACTGCTCCTCGAACATGCTCTGGGTGCGCAGGTCGTACCAGAGACAGTGCATCGGCGCCTCGTCGCGGATCGTCTCCGCGAGCTTCGCCGCGAACGCGTCGATGAGACCCTCGGCGGTCGTGGAGTCGGCCACCACGGAGTCGTACCGGGTGACGCACCGCGTCTTGTAGTAGCGGACGCTGTAGATCACCAGCTCCAGCTTGTCCTGGAAGTAGTAGTGGACGACGCCGTGGCTGAAGGTCGAGTTGTTCGCGATCTCCCGGAGGGTCGTGCGGGCGTACCCCAGCTCGCCGAGGGTCTTGAGGGCCGACTCGGCGAGCTGGTCGCGGCGCGCGTCGAACTTGTCGACCGGTCGTACCGCGCCACGGCGCGACGTGTTCGTGGAAGTCACCCCCGCATCGTACTTGACACATGTCCAAATTTTTCTGGACGCTCGTCAAGGTTTTTCTTGACAACTGTCAAGACACAGGACTGTGATGGGGGTCTCCCCCACACCAGGAGCTCTCATGACCAATCTCGATCTCAACGGACGCAAGGCACTCGTCACGGGCGCAGCCCAGGGGCTGGGTGAAGGCATGGCGCGGGCGCTGGCCTCGGCCGGCGCGAAGGTAGTCGTCGCGGACCTCCAGGACGACCTCGGCCCCAAGGTGGCCGAATCATTGGGGGAGGGGCACGGCTTCGTACACCTCGATGTCACCGACGACGCGGGCTGGGAGGCGGCAGTAGCTCAAGCCACCGACCTGCTCGGCGGCCTGGACATCCTGGTGAACAACGCGGGTGTGGAGATCACCAGCCTGCTGGTCGATCTCGACGCCGCGGCGGCCCGCAAGCAGTTGGAGGTCAACATCCTCGGCACCGCGCTGGGCATCAAGCACGCCTTCCGCACCATGCGTCCGGGCGGGGACGCGGGCAACGGCGGCGTCGTCATCAACGTGGCCTCGGTCGCGGCGACCATCGCCTTCCCCGGCATCGGGATCTACTCGGCCACCAAGTCCGGTATCGACCGGCTCACCCGCGTCGCGGCGGCCGAGTCCGGCAGGCTGGGCTACGGCGTGCGGGTCAACTGCATCTACCCGGGCCTGGTGCCGACCGCGATGGGCGCGGGGCTGGCCAACGACTGCGCCCGCATCGGCCTGTTCGGGTCGCCGGAGGAGGTGGTCGGCGCGGTCATCGGGCTCACCCCGTCCGGGCGGCTCGGCGAGGTCGCCGACATGGCCGCCGCGGTGGTGTTCCTCGCCTCCGACGCGGCCGCCTTCATCAACGGGACCGGCCTACCGGTCGATGGCGGGATGGGGATGTGACCATGTCCGACAAGCCTGTCGTCGTCTACGGCGCCTCCGGCTACACCGGCCGGCTGATCTGCGAGTACCTCCGCCAGTACAACGTGCCGTTCGTCGCCGCCGGCCGCAGCGCCACGAAGCTCAAGTCCTGCATGGAGGCGCACGTCCCCGGCATCGAGACCGCCGACTACGAGATCGTCGAGGTCGGCCATGACGTCGACGCGCTGAAGACGCTGTTCGAGGGCGCCTCGGTGGTGTGCAACACGGTCGGTCCGTTCAGCAGGTACGGCCCGGAGGTGGTCGAGGCGTGCCTGGCCACCGGGACGCACTACCTCGACACCACCGGCGAGCAGGACTGGCTCATCACCTGCGACGAGAAGTACGGCGCGGACTTCCGGGACGCCGGCCTGCTGTTGGCGCCCAGCATCGCCCAGATGTACACCACCGGCGAGATCGCCGCCGAGCTGTGCCTGGAGAAACCGGGACTGGACACATTGGACATCGCGGTGTTCTGGGGCGGCAGCCCGACCATCGCCTCCACCCTCACGATTCTGGTCAACGCCGCCCTCGCCGGCGCCTACTACCTGGAGCAGAACAGGTACGTCCCGTGGGACCCCGGCGCCGGGCTCTACCAGCTGGCCATCCCCGGCCAGCACGAGCTGGCGCTGGCCCTGCCGTGGGGCGGCACCTCGCATCCGGTCTGGTACCGCCGGGATCCCCGCGTCGCCAACGTCAAGGTACTGGGCGGGGTCTTCAACAAGCCGCTGATGCTGGGCGTCCCGCAGATCGTGTCCGCCGCCGTCAACGCCACAAAGGACCTTCCACCGGACGAGCAGTACGCCGCGCTCACCGCGACCGCCGCGCAGGTGATGAACGAGATGCCGCCCCGGGAGAACCCGCGGCTCAACAAGTCCCTCGACTCGGTGCACGCCTCCGGGCCGCTCGGCCGGGCGCACTGCGTGATCTACGGCAACTCCAACTACAAGCAGACCGGCCTGTTGCAGGCGTACGCGGCGTACTCGCTGCTCCAGCAGCCACCCCGCCGGGCCGGTTTCGCCTCCGGCTGCCAGGCCTTCGGGCACCGCGAACTCCTCGGCGTGCTGAGCAGTTTCGGGTTGGTCCGCGAGCCGGTCGTCACGATCGAAGGCTGACGTCCGTGCGACTGGTCGACTATCTGGACAAGGGCGCGTCGCTCGACGCCGGCGCGCCCTGCCTGACCACGGACGGGCAGAGCCGCTCGTACACCGACGTGCGCGACCTCAGCGTGCGCATCTCGTCGGCGCTCGCCGCCCGGGGCGTGCGCCCCGGCGACCGGGTCGCCATCCTGTCCGCGAACGACCCCACGGCGTTCACGTGTGTCTTCGGCATCAGCCGCGCCGGCGCGGTCTGGTGCCCGCTCAACCCGCGCAACGAGGCCGCGGAAACCACCGAGCTGCTCGACCTGTTCGGCTGCACGGTCCTGATATTCCAGGAGCAGTTCGCGCCGTTGGTGGCCCGGGTCCGTGCGGACCTGCCAGCTCTGTCCACAGTGATCTGCCTTGACGGTACTGTCGACGGCGCGCTCGGTTGGGACGACTTCCTCGCCCTGGCCACCGGCGCCGTCGACGAGCCGGCGCTCGACGACCTCGCGATGATCGTCGGCACCGGCGGCACCACCGGCCGTCCCAAAGGTGTCGAGCTGACGGGTGCCAACCTCGAAACGATGACCGCCATCACGTTGATGAGCTACCCGTTCGAGGGCCGGCCGGTGTATCTCGCTCTCGCACCGCTCACCCACGCCGCCGGGGTGCTGTGCTTTCCGGTATTGGCGCTCGGCGGGGAGATCGTCGTCATGCGCAGCCCCGACATCGGCGCGTTCCTCGCCCTCGTTTCGCGGCACCGGGTCACGCACACGTTCCTGCCGCCCACGCTCATCTACATGGCGCTCGCCCACGACAGCCTCGACGACACCGACCTGTCCTCGCTGCAATGCTTCTGGTACGGCGCCGCGCCGATGTCGGCGACCCGGCTCGCCGAGGCGCTGCGGCGGATCGGCCCGATCATGGCGCAGCTGTTCGGCCAGACCGAGGCGCCCATGATGATCTCGACGATGAGCCCCAGCGAGCACTTCCGCCCGGGCGGCTCGATCGCCACCGAACGCCTGTCCTCGGCCGGACGGCCGGCGCCGCTGGTGACCGTGGCCATCATGGGCGACGACGGCGCGCTGAAGGAGCGGGGCGAGGCCGGGGAGATCGTCGTGCGCGGTTCCCTGGTGATGCGCGGCTACCACCGCGACCCGGCGGCCACCGCGGCGGCGTCCGCCTTCGGCTGGCACCACACCGGCGACATCGGCTACCTCGACAAGGACAACTACCTGTACATAGTGGACCGTGCGAAGGACATGGTCATCACCGGCGGATTCAACGTGTACTCCACCGAGGTCGAGCAGGCCATCATGCAACACCCCGCCGTGCAGGACTGCGCCGTCGTCGGCCTGCCGGACGAGACCTGGGGCGAGCGGGTCACCGCCGTGGTGCAGCTACGCACCGGTGCGGTGGTCGAGCCGGCGGAGATCACGTCGTTCGTCAAGCAACGGATCGGCAGCGTCAAGACACCCAAGCAGATCGAGATCTGGCCGGACCTGCCGAGGTCCAAGGTCGAGAAGGTGCTCAAGCGGGACATCAAGGTGCGGCTCACGTCGTGACGTCAGGTCGCGGACCCGCCGGTGGCCAGCCGCATCAGGTCGGAGTCGAGGTCGATGCTCAGCTCGGTTCCGCCGGCGCTGCCGTACTCGTGCTGGTAGCTGCGCCAGGATTCGTCCCGCACCTGCCGGGCGAACCCGCTTTCCAGCAGGAGCACGAGTTCGAGTGCGGCCCGGTCGACGCGCCTGGCCAGCGCCGGGTCGCCCCAGTCTTCCGGCGCGGCGAACAGCGAGGTCGGCACCACGACGGTCCGCAGGTGCGCGAACAGCGATCGCAGCTGGTCGTCGACCACGAGGGCGTGCCGGGCCGTTCCCGCGGTGGCGGCGAGCACGACCGGCCTGGCGATGAGCAGGTCGTTGTCGAGAACCTGGAAGAACGAGGTGAACAGACCGCTCGCGCCGGCCTTGTAGACCGGGGTACTGGCGACGATGCCGTCCGCCTCGCCGAGCGCGTCGATCGCCTTCTGGAGTTTCGGCCCGACGAGTTGGGAGAGCATCGCGGTGGTGATCTCGGTGGCCAGCTCGCGGAGGTCGATGACCCGGGTCGCCACCTCGTTGCCGCGCCGTCCGGCCAGGTCGGCGACGCGCTGCGCGACCTGGTCGGCCAGCATCCGGGTCGACGAGGGGTCGCTGGTCCCGGCCGTGACGACCACCAGATTGAACGGCTTCATGGGTTCATTTCTCCTTACCGGCCAGTTTCTCGCAGATGGTGCCCAGTTGCCGCAGTTCGTCGGGGCTCAGCTCGGCGGTGACCGCGCGGGCGACCGAGCGGGCGTGCCGGCGCCCGATCTCGCGCTGCCTGTCCCGGCCGGCGGCGGTGAGCGACAGGCGGACCCCGCGCCCGTCCGAGGGGTCCGCGCGCCGCTCGACGAGCCCGCGCTCCACCAGCCGGTCCACCATCCGCGACAGCGCCGGCTGGCTGAGCAGGACGTGCCGGTGCAGTTCACCCAGGCGTACCGGCTCGGGGCCCTTGGACAGCGTGTAGAGCACGTCGTACTCCCGCATGGACAGGTCCTGCCAGATGTCCTCGGCCGCGAACTGCTTCATCAGCCGGGCATGGGCGGACAGCAGGGCCTCCCACGCGTCGTTGGCGAGTCGGGTACGTCCAGGCATCAGTGGCCCGGGTAGTTGGCTGGCACGGCCGGGTCGGAGTCCTGGTACGGAGACGCACCCGTCACGTTGTCGCCGCGGTTGGCGTTCGGGCGGGGCTGGCGGGGCGGCTGGTCGCCGTACTTCGCCGTGACCAGGCTGGCGTGGGTGGGCGCGTCGGGCACCTCGGGGTCACGACGCGCGGCCAGCTCCTTGCGCAGGGTGGGCACGACCTCCTCGCCGAGCAGGTCGAGCTGGTTCAGCACGGTCGTGAGCGGCAGGCCGGCGTGGTCGATCAGGAACAGCTGGCGCTGGTAGTCGCCGAAGTGCTCGCGGAAGGTCAGGGTTTTGTCGATGACCTCCTGGGGACTACCCACCGACAGCGGCGTCATCTTCATGAAGTCCTCCATCGAGGGGCCGTGCCCGTAGACCGGCGCCTCGTTGAAGTACGGCCGGAACTCCCGGATCGCGTCCTGCGACCGGCGGGCGAGGTACGCCTGGCCGCCCAGGCCCACGATCGCCTGCTTCTCCGTGCCGTGGCCGTAGTGCGCGTAGCGCTGCCGGTAGAACCGGATCAGGCGCATATAGTGCTCCTTCGGCCAGAAGATGTTGTTGGCGAAGAAGCCGTCGCCGTAGTACGCGGCCTGCTCGGCGATCTCCGGGGTGCGGATCGAGCCGTGCCACACGAACGGCGGGACGTCGTCCAGCGGCCGCGGGATCGCGGTGAAGCCCTGCAACGGGGTGCGGAACTTCCCCTCCCAGTCCACCACGTCCTCGCGCCACAGCCGGTGCAGGAGGTTGTAGTTCTCCAGCGCCAGCGGCAGGCCGTTGCGGATGTCCTGGCCGAACCACGGGTACACCGGGGCCGTGTTGCCACGCCCGAGCATCAGGTCGACCCGGCCTTTCGACAGGTGCTGGAGCATCGCGTACTCCTCGGCGATGCGCACTGGGTCGTTGGTCGTGATCAGCGTCGTCGCCGTGGTCACGATCAACCGTTTGGTCGTCGCGGCGATGTACGACAGCAGGGTGGTCGGCGCGGACGAGAAGAACGGAGGGTTGTGGTGCTCACCGATGGCGAACACGTCGAGCCCCACCTCCTCGGTCTTCTGGGCGATGCGCACGATCGCGTCGATGCGCTCCGCCTCGCTCGGCGTCTTGCCCGACACCGGGTCGCGGGTGATGTCGCTGACCGAGAAAACCCCGATCTGCATGGCACGCTCTCCTTAAGGTTTATGCGTTTGCATACACGTGAACCCGGGACCTGGCCACCCTATTCCGCCGTGTGATCTGGGCGCTTTTCCGCGCCGCGGATCTTCGGCTTGACCGGGGCACCTACCACGGCGTCGGCTTCCCCATGTGATTCAGGAGGGACGGGCGATGCGGAAGCGTACGGTGCGCACGGTTGGCGTGGTCGTGGTTCTGGGTGCCGCCGGGGTACTGACGGCGGCGCTGTCCCACTCGGCGTGGGCGGCCGGGACGTTCAACGTCAAGGACTACGGTGCCAAGGGCAACGGCTCGACGATCGACTCACCCGCGATCGACAAGGCCATCACGGCCGCGAACGCGGCCGGTGGCGGCACGGTGGTGTTCCCGTCCGGCACCTACCAGTCGCGCTCGATCCACCTGAAGAGCAACGTGACGTTGCAACTGTCCAGCGGGGCGACCGTCAGGGCCTCGGGAAGCGGTTTCGACGCCCCGGAGGCCAACTCCTTCAGCAAGTGGCAGGACTTCGGCCACAGCCACTTCCACGACGCGCTGATGTGGGGCGACGGTGTGGACAACGTGTCGATCACCGGCACCGGCACGATCGACGGCGACGGGCTGGTCACCGACAACAACGTGCCGTCGGGCAAGGGCGACAAGATCCTCTCGCTCAAGCTGTGCGGCAACATCCACGTCGACGGGGTCACCTTCAAGCGGGGCGGCCACTTCGCGGTGCTCTTCAACGGCTGCCACGATCTCAGCTTCACCAACATCAAGGTCCTCTCCGGCGCGGACCGCGACGGCATCAACGTGATCAACAGCTGGAACGTGGACATCGGCAACTCGACCATCCAGAGCGTCGACGACGCGGTGGTGCTCAAGAGTGACTTCGCGCTCGGCCGCACCTTCCCCACCTACAACGTCCACGTACACGACTCGACGATCTCGTCCAGCGCCAACAACGCCACCCAGTTCGGCTCGGAGACGTGCGGCGACTTCCACGACGTGACCTTCGACCACCTGAACATCACCGGCGCCGGCAAGGCCGGGATCGGGATGGTGTCCATGGACGGCTCGACCATCGAGCACATCAGCTACTCGAACATCACGATGGCCAAGACGGCGGTACCGATCTACCTGAAGATCGGCGACCGGCACTCCTGCCCTGGCAACCCGCCGATCGGGCACATCCGCGACATCAGCATCAGCGACGTGACCGGCACCAACGCGGTCTCCCCGGTCAGCTCGTCGACCGAGTTCAGCCCCACCATCGCCGGCGCCTCGTCCAGTGCCAAAGTGGAGAACGTCCGGCTGACCAACGTGAAGCTCACCGTCAAGGGCGGCCACCCGACGTCCGACGCCGGCATCGTGCCGCCGGAGAACAACACCAAGCACGCGCCTTCCATCTACGGCACCCGACCCGCGTACGGCTGGTGGCTGCGCCATGTCACCGGCATCAGCTTCGATGGCTGTGACGTGCGGTTCGAGAAGTCCGAGGGGCGGCCGGCGTTCAGCACCGACGACGCGTCGAGCGTGTCGCTTTCCGGGGTGACCTTCGACCGGGGTACGAGCAGCCGCTACGACCTTGGCTTCAGCCACGTGACCGGGTACTCGGTCACCGGCACGACGAGCACGACCGGCCAGGCTCCCCGGATCTCCGCCGTGAACTCGACCCCGAGCTAGAGGCGCAGGCGCTCCCCCGGTAACTTTCGGTGCCGTGCCCGGCCGGGCACGGCACTCACGGGGGAGGAAATCATGGGGCGTTTCCGACATGCCAGGATGATCATCGCTGGGTTGGCCGTGGTCGCCGCGGTGGTCGCCTGTGGACGTTCAACAACACCAAGGCGCAGGAGTTCTTCGTTCCGTAACCATCGACATAAAGTGACACCTGCTGGGCTGAGCCGTCGGGGGTCAGCCCAGCAGTCGCTGTCAGCTATCGGTAACCGAGAACCTTGTGCGGCGCCGACGCCCGACGAAGTACCCGATACCGCCGAGCGCTATGAGAACGATCCCCGCTCCAGCGGTCAGCTTCGTGTTGGCACCGGTTACAGGTAGCCCTCCTCCCGCACCGCCCCCGGCAGGGCCGGGGCTGGCTGCCGCGGGACTGGCACTGGGACTGGGGCTGGGGCTGCTGTCCCCGCACGAGCCGCCCGACTCGGGCGCCGGCACCGCCGCGAGCACCAGGCTTCCGCCGACTCCTCCGTCATCTCCGCCGAAGACCTGCACCGGATCGAGGTCCGGCACGTCGCCGGCCACCTTCCATCCCTTGGGCAGGCAGAACCGGACCACGTAGTTGCCGGCCTGAACGCTGTGGAACAAAGCCTTTCCCGCGCTGTCGGTGGTCGCCGCACCGACAACGTTGTGCGCGTTGTTGTCTTCCATCAGGGCGGCCTTGACTCCAGGAAGGCCCGGGTCGCCGTCCTTGTACGTACCGTCCGTGGTCTTGTACACGGTGACGAGGACATCCGCCTTGGCGCCCGGTACAAACGTGCGGGCGCGTCCCATGTTGTCGTCCGGGTTGGCCTCGCCGTTGTCGGCGGTGAACTGCCAGCCGGCCCAGGTGTATCCGAGGTGGTAGGCGCGCGAGTTGACCACACCGGACCAGATCACCATGGTCTCATGATCGGGTTCGATGTCCAGCGGCAGCCCGGAGCCGAGGTTCTTCCAGTCGACCCCTTCCTGATCGCCGCCGGTGAGCCGGACACCCCGCGCGGCGACCGTGCCCCGGTTCGCGATGTAGACATTGATACCGACTTCTTCGTCCACCGCGTACGAACTCTTCTGAAACGTCATCGAAACCCGCAGGTCCGGCATTTCCGCAGGCGCCGCGTGCGCTGGCGGCGCGACACCCATCATGGCGACGGCACCCGCGACTGCGAGAACGGCGGGCAGCCACCGGCGACGACGTGAACTGCTTTCCGGGTCCAAAATGTTCCTCCCCTTGATCTATGGCCCGGCGCAGCCTAGCGGTCGATATTGATCACGAGCTAGCCGGTCGCGGTCGAAGCGTCTTTGTTCAGCGGAGCACGTTGGTGGTCCACTCGTGCTCGTTGGTGCCGAGCAGGGTGATCCGGCTCCGCAGACCCGCCACACCGCCGACGCCGTCCAGGGCGGCCGGACCATTGGGCAGCGAGATGCACAGATCGAGGCCCTTCCCCTTGCTAGGTAGATGTGCGTACCGGTACCGCGGGACACGGACGGACCCACCGCCACGATGTTGGTTCCATGGTCACCCACCGTGTAGCTGACACCGACGATCGAGGCCGGCAACCAGCCGAACCTGGCCTCCGCCATGCGTGTCGGCTCCCTTCCAGACGGCCAGTGTGCGTCGTCTTCCTAATGCGGAGGCCGCCGGGAAGGTTGCACGCCGAACGCGACGAATTCCAAGGGGCGTGGGCCGCGCAACCGTGGAGCTTCCACACCGACGCACCCCCTCGATAAGCTGCCGGATCAGGCTGCCAGCGGCCGGTAATCAATCGAATAGCAAGCCGACATCGTGACGTACCAGCGGGGAGGGACGTTTCGAATGGCTGTGAAGACATTGCCGATCACGCCTGTCTTCGATCACCGACGAGGTCCAGACTTACCGCGCCGGGCCGTGCTGGTCCAGTTCAGCGATCTACTCCTGACCGAGGACCCCGCCGCCCGTGACTACTACCGACGGTCCTACGCGCGGATGCGCGGATACCACTTTCCGCCGCATTTCATGGAGATTCCGTACTGGATTCCGATCGTCTGCTCGATGCTGCCCGATCACGCATTCGCGAAAGAACTGATGATCGTCGACGATCCGGCCCGTGCCCGCCGGGAAGCTCGACGCCGCCGGTGAGGATGACCTGTTCTTCTTCTCGGCGATGGACGCCAACATCCGGCAGCTTCTGGACCTCGCCCCGTCCGGCGCGACGATGCTGGTCGGTGGGTACACGGACCCGGCCGACCTCGCGCCGTACCCCAACATCCGGTTCCTGGACTCGGTCGACGACATCCCCCGCCTCATTCCCGGCGCCCGCGCCCAGACCACGCTCGACTACCGCCTCTTCCAGGGGTTGGCCTGCATCCCCCGGTTCAGTCTCAGCTCCGGCTGTTCGTTCCGGTGCGCGTTCTGCACGGTGCCGACCAGGCTCGTCCTCGCCGACCCGGACGGCCTTCGCGACGAGGTCGCGGCGTTGGACCCGCTCGGCTACCGGCTGATCTTCGTCGACGACAAGTCCTTCGGAGATGCGTCGAACTGGCCGATGCTCGGTCAGGTCGGCGAGTGGATCAGAGACCGCAAGCCGGACTTCGAAGGCTTCATCATCCAGACTCCCCCGTCGCTGGCCGCCCGCGACGGCTTTCTCGAGCGCTGCCGCGACCTCGGCGTACGGTACGTGGAGTTCGGTGTCGAGTCCGTCGACGACACGATCCTGCGGTACCTGCGCAAGCCGTTCCGCGTCAAGCACCTGTACCAGGCCTGCCACATCGCCAGGGACCTGGGCCTGTACGTGATCCCGAATCTGATCATGGGGATTCCCGGCGACGACTACGGTGGGACGATGGCCTGGCTGCGCGAGTTCGTCGACATCATCCCGGTGGTGAACGTCAACTGGCTCGCCACGCACTTCGGCAACGAGCGGGGCGACCTGGGCCTACCCTCGGAGACGGTGTTCGACCGCGACCAGAACTCCGCTGCCAAGACGTGGCTGAGCGCGGACCAATCGGCCATCGGGCAAGAGAAAATCAGGCAGATATACACGATCACCGAGGAGTACTGGTGCGGACGGACGACGTACCCGGTCAACCCGGCGCGACGCGAAGCGACTCCGACCGCCTCACGCTCCTGAGCCGTCAGGTCGGCACGACAATCGGCGACGACAGGGTACGGCTTCGTCCCTGGCGTGCGGGCGTGGACTTCTGGGCCGACCTGGCACATGTCGGGGACAGGCTGCTGGGCGTGGTACGCAGCCCGCGCCACGAGAGCCTGTCGACGGCGTACGAGGGAACGGTGGACTTCGGTGCCGTTGTGGAGAAGGAGATCGTCGTCCTCGGGTTGCTCGCCGAGCACGGTGTCCCGGTGCCCCGGGTGTGGGGTTGGCACCGCCGCCAGGGTCCGGACGAGTTGTCCTGGATGCTCTACGAACACATACCGCATGAACCGGTCGAGGCGCTGACGCCGGCTCTGCAACGGCAACTGGGCACGATCGCGAGGGACATCCACGCCATCACGCCGGTCCCGCCCTCGCTCGCGCCGGACCGGCCGTGGCTCGACTACCTGACCGAGCGGCTGACCGCGCGGCTGACGTCGGCCGCCACCTACGCCCCCGAGCTGCCGGTGGAGGAACTGCTCGCCCGCGCCGCCCGGCTGCTCACCGAGCGATCCACAGTGGATCTGGTGCTGCTGCACATGGACCTGCGACCGGCGAACGTCTGCGTCCACGACGGGCAGATCGTGGCGGTGCTCGACGTCGCCAACGCCCTGGCCGGTGACCCGCTGTTCGAGCTGGCCCGGATCCGCAACTACGGACTGCTCACCACCAGTTTCCGCGAAGGCTACGGCCTGTCCGCCGAGCAGCTCCGCGACTGCGCCGACGTCCTGGACCTGTACGAGTTGGAAACCGCGGCCCTGCTCACGGTGGTGGCCGTCGAGGAGATCGACGACGAGACGCTGCACGCCAGCTCGCGCGCGCGCCTTCGCGAGCTGAGCGCGCTCGTCCTGCGGGGCCGATGAACGGAGTGACGATGAAGCTTCTCCCGTCCGACGCACGCCTGGATGTCCCGGCGGGACTGGCGTCGCTCGCCGCGCGAGGCCGGCAAGGCGGCCAGCCGGCCGAGGAGCACGCCCTACAGCGGACTGTCGGCAGGGTCGCCGACGTCCTCGAAGAACAAGACGTCGTCCTGCTCAAGATCGGCGCCATGCGCCTGGACCGGTCCCGGTCGTACGCGGTGGCCCGGCTGATCGTCGACCGGCTCCGCGACGAGGTGGTCGAGCGGGGCGGTCCCACGGCGCTGATCGCCGAGTTCGACGAGCCGGACGGCACCCTGCTCGCCCCGGGTGAGACCACGCGTACCCGGTTGCCGCACACCGACGGCCAGAGCGTCACATTCCTTACTCCCAGCCGTCTCGACGTGCCGTCGTTCGACCCGGCGTTGCGAACGTTCAGCGGGTCGGGCGGGCACACCTCCCGCCGCCACAAGCCTTACGCGGGCATCTTCATCCAGGAGCCCGGTGAGGGCTTGAGCATCACCACGTTCTACCGCCTGTTCGAGCTGGTCGCGCAGGCGTACCGGCATCAGACCGGTGAGTCGCCCACGACCGTGGACCAGCTCGCGTCCTGGCTCGGCGCCAACATCCGGGCCGCCGACGAGCGCAGGCGGCGCCACGGCTTTCACTACATCGCGCTGTCCGGCCTGCTCGGCGGCGACCCCGACCCGGCGTGGGAGCTGGTCGAGTACGGCCTGGCCGAGCAGCCGCTGCCGACGACGCTGCTGGAGCGCTTCCCGACCCTGGAGCGGGTCCGCCGTACGTGCGCGTGTGGTCGCTGTGCCGGCGAAACCGAGCGGACGTTCTGCGCGATGGTCCACGCCGCGCTCGGCCAGGGCTGGGCCGACGTCCGGCAGGACGCCGAAATCTGGGTCAGCTCCGAGCGGTTCGACCTGATTGTCTGGAACAACCTCGCGGTACTGCACGGTGCGGTCAAGGGTGGCGGCAGCCGCAGCCTCGCGGCCATGTACCTGTCCACACCCGAGTCGGCCGGCGACGGGTACGAGGCGTGGTTGTCGCGGCTGTGGCACAACCGGGTGACCGCTCCCCTGGGCGCACCGGCCGGGGCAGCGAAGTGACCGCGACCAACTGGACCGCACTGCCGCATTTCTTCCTTCGGCAGGCCGGGTTCGCGTTCGACACGTTGGCTTTCCTCGCCGCGCCTGAGGTCACGCGCCTGGCCGGCGAGGCCGGCGGGGCCGGTGCCGCTGTCGAGCGGCTTCGCGGCACGCTGCTGCGCGGGCTTCGCGGCGACGCCACCGACGCGGCCGCGAAGGTGCACCGGCTCGTCGCGGGCTACCGTCCGGTGCCGGCCGCCCGGATCGCCGGGCTACCGGGCGCTGGGCGCCGGGCGTTCGACGACGCCGGCTGGAACGCCGCGCTGGCCAGGGCGGCGGCGCTGCGACAGAGCTTCCTCGATGCCTACCGCGGGTACCAGCGGACGCGAGCGGCGGATCTGCGCGACCGGTACCTCGCCGATCCCGCGCTGCTGGACGCGCTACTGCTGTCCAATGAGGACAACTTCGACGGGATCGCGGCCTGGCTCCGACAGTTCGACCCGGATCGGGCCGACGGCAAGGACCGCCGCCGGCTCGACCTGCTGGCGATGTACCTGCAACGGTTCTGCGCGAAGAACGACACCAACGCGCACTTCGGCCCGGTCTCGGTCGGCGACATCCGGTCGGACGCACCCAGCCTGACCTTCGATTCCGACGGTACGCAGCGCCGACACACATTCGTCAGCCGGTGGGCCGCCGACGCCCTCGCCACCGCCGCGTACGCAGACGATGCCCTGGAATGCCGTCCACGCACGGTACCGACCGTCCTCTTCGAGAACGGCTCGGCCTACCGGGTCGACTACCGGTTCGCGCCACGGTGGACCGCTGAGCTGGTCGGCCCGATCCCGTTACGCCCGAGCGAGGCCGACCTGCTGCGGTTGTGCGACGGTACCCGCACCGCCGCCGAGGTCGCACGTGCGTCGTCCCATCTGGACAGTGCCGAGGCGACTGCGGCGCTGGCCGGCCTGGCCCGTCGTGGCCTGGTGGTCATCGGTCCCGACCTCCCTGTCGGCACGCCGTACCCGCTCGACGAGTTGGCGAAGATGCTCGCACAGGGCGTCCGCTGGCATGCTTCGGTTACCGAGTTCCGGGACGGGATCGCCGACTTCGGCGCTGCGCCGCCCGAGCACCGGCCGCCGGCGTTCGGCCGCCTCAACGAGCTGTTTCGACGCGACGCCAACGTGGCACCGAGCCGCGGGCACGGCGAGCACTACGCCGACCGCTCGGTCCTGTACGAGGAGTGTGTCCGACATGCCGACCCGCTCGTCGTGGGCGGTGAGCTGCTCCGGACGGTCGAGCATGATCTCGGCCTCTACCTCGACCTGCTGTTGCTGCCGGCGCGCGTACGGCTGCACCGGCAGCGGGCGATCCTGTACGACTGGTTCATGGCCGCCTTCGGCGATCGGGAGGCATCGCTGTTGGCGTACCTGCGCCGGTACGAGGCGGACCGGCCCGGGCTGGCCGACCGGTTCGATGCCGTCGAGGCCGAGACCGCAGCGGTTCACGACCAGATCGAGGCCCTGCTCGTCGACGATTGCCGCGGGTCCCCCTCGGAGACAGCGGTCGACCCGGACCGGATCCGGCAGTTCCTCGCGACGCGGCAGCCGCCGGTGCCGGCGTTGTGCAACCCCGACGTGATGATCGCCGCGGAGTCGGCCGACGCGGTACGCGCCGGAGACTTCCGGATCGTCGTCGGCGACTGCCACGCGGTCCGTGAGGCGATCAGTCACACGAGCATCAGCTGTCTGGTGGCACAGGCACGGCCCGACCTCGCCGCGACCGTACGCCGGGCGTACGGTCAACTGCTCGCCCCCGACGAACTGCTCGTCGACGTCGTCCGTGAGCACGACGAGAAGACCGCCGCCCAACTGTCCGTCGCCGACGTCGACCTCGAACTGTCCGGCCGGTCGACCCGGGAACGCACCGAGGCGCTGTCCTACCGGGATCTGGCGGTGCACTGCGACCGCGGCCGGCTGCGGCTGTACGCACCGCGCGTCGGCCGGTATCTCGTGCTGACCGCGGCTCCGGTCGGCGGCCAGAGCGCCCGCGACGACCCCCTGGCCATCTTCAGCTTCCCGCGCCACTTCACCGGTACGGCCCTCGGCTCATCATCGCGCCGGCACCTGCCACGGGTCCGGATGGGACGCGTCGTGCTCAACCGGGAATCCTGGCAGGTGCCGGTCGAGGAGTTGCTCCGGTACCGTCCGCCGGGGCCGCCGATACACGTGGAGGACGACCCGGACGGGGTGCTGCGACTGTCGCTGTACCGTAACGGGCACGCCCTGCCCCGGCACGTGTTCGCGGCCGTGCCCGGTGAGGTGAAACCGATCTACGTCGACTTCGACGCGCCCATTCTCGTCCGCCAGCTATGGCGGTTGCTGCGCGGACGATCGGGCACCGTCAAGATCAGCGAGATGCTGCCGGGGCCCGACGAGCTCTGGCTCGACGCGGACACGCGGCGCAGGTGCTCGGAGCTGCGCATGGCGCTCTTCGGCAGCCCCGGAACGGCGATCCGTGGTCGAGACTGACCGCGCAACCGGCGAAGCCGCCCCGCCCACCCGGCGCCCGGAGTGGGCCTTCCAGTTCGGCAGCCTCAGCTCGTTCATCGGTGACGGCATCCGGTTCGCCGCGATCCCGCTGCTGGCCGCGGAGTTGGGCGCCGAGCCCGGCGCGGTCAGCCTGCTGTTCGTCGCCGGAACGCTGCCGTGGCTGGTGATGTCGCCGATCGTCGGCACCGTCGTCGACCGTTCGAGCCGTTCGCTGATCCTCGTCTGGTCGGACGGCGCCCGGCTCGGCGGCAGCCTGTTGCTGCTCGGCGTGCTCGCCGTCCTGGGCAACCGCACTCCAATCGCCGTCCTCGCGTTGCTGTCGTTCGCTTTCGGCGTGCTGGAGACGCTGTACGACGTGACGGGCGCCGCCGTCATCCCATCGCTGGTCGCCGACGATCGCCTGGAGTCGGCCAACAGCCGATACGCCGGAGGGCAGACCGCCGGTCGCGAACTCGGTGGGCCGGTGCTCGGCGCGGCGTTGCACGCGGTGTCCCGGTTCGCGCCGTACCTCGCCGGTGCGCTGCTGTACACCGCCGCGACGGTGGCGTTGCTGGCCTTCCATCGGGTGTTCCATCGCGCTTCCCCTCGCGGCCGCACGCCCGGGCCCGAGCGGAGCGGGGATGATCCGCCGCAGCGGTGGTGGGCGCAGACGACGGAAGGGCTGCGGTTCCTGCGCCGCTCCCCCGTCCTCGCCAGCCTCGCGCTGGTCAGCGGCATCGTCAACCTGTCGCTGCTGGCGGTGCAGGCCACCAGTGTGCTGTTCGTGCTGCGGACGCTCCATGGCACCCCGTTGCAGTATTCGCTGACCCTCGCCGCGCCAGCGGTCGGCGCGGTCGTTGCGAGTACCTTCATCGGCCGGATCCTGCGCCGGATACCCGGCCCCCGGGCGCTGCTCATCGCCATCGGTGGATCGACGGTCAGCTTCGGGTGCGCGGCGCTCGCGTGGACGGTGTGGTGGATCGTCGGCTGGTACATCGTGCTGGGTGTGTGCTTCATGTTGTGGAACGTCGTCGCGATGAGCACCCGGCAGCGGCTCGTCCCGAACGAACTGCGTGGCCGGGTGGAGAGCGCCTACCGCTGCGTTTCCTGGGGCGCCCTTCCGGTGGGTGCCGGTCTCGGCGGCGCGTTGGCTGAGGCCTTCGGACTACGCGCACCGCTGGTCGTCGCCGCCGTGCTGTCCGCGATCGCTGTAGCGGTTCTCGCCGCTCGGGTGCGGCCGTGACCTCATCCATGGTCGACCTGCACATCCACTCGACCCGATCCGACGGTGAACTCCCTCGCGACGCGCTGCTCGACCGGTGTGTCGAACGTTCGATCCGGCTGCTTGCCATTACCGACCACGACGTCGTCACCGAGACGGCGCCGCTGCCGGTTCCCGGTGGCGGCACCGTCATTACCGGCATCGAGGTCACCGCTGCCTGGCGCGGCCGGGAGGTACATTGCCTGGGCTACCTGTACCGAGCCGGCGACGACCAGTTGCGCGTGTCCGTGGCACGCTACCGGCATGCGCTGCTCGCGGCCTGGCGCGAGATCGTCGCCCGCGCGACGGACTTCGGTTCCCGACTGTCCTGGCCCGACGTCGAGGCGGCCGTGGGGGTTGACCGCGTCCCGTACCCGGGCCGGATGCTGGACCTGCTGTTGACCGGCGCGGCGTTTGGCAGTCCCTTGGCGGCGGCCCATGGCTGGAGCCACGAGCGGCGGGTGGCCGAGTGGTTCGCCCCGGGCCGGCCACTGCACGTCCAGGAACCGACACCGCCCGAGCTGACCGAGGTCATCGGCTGGCTGCGACAGGCGGGCGGCGTCCCGGTGCTGGCCCACCCGCTGGCCGAGTGGACGCTGGACCAGCTCGACGCGGACACGCCGGCCCTGCGCGATGCCGGGCTCGCCGGTATCGAAGCGTGGTCGACCTGGCACCGGGCGCCCGGCAGCGCCCCGGCGCTGGTCGAGCTGTGCGGTCGGTACAGCATGGTGGCCACCGCCGGATCAGACTTCCACGGTGCGACCGTCAAGTCCTGGGTACCTCACCCTGGCGTGGCCGGCGCCGGGGTGCCCAGTGCCGACGACCTGCTGGAGACGCTGCAACGCGCGCGGGAGGCCAGGTAGCGCCGGTCACCTGATCAACTCAGGTAGACCAGCACCCGGTGCATCAGGTCGGCCTTGTCGGTCGCGGTGCCGTAAGCCTCGAACGGGAACGCCAGAAAGACCACTTTGTACGCGCCGGCAGCCACGGTCAACGCATCCGCGCCCGACGAGTCGTCGGTGAAGGCCGGCGTCGCGGGCGTGACCGGTGTGACCTGGTCCTCGAAGTTCGCGCCGAGAACCGAGTGGTCCAGCGGTACGGCACCGATGCCGCCCGCTACCGCGTTGCCCGCCACGCCGTGCACGTTCGCCGTCGGCTTGTCGTTCTGTGTCTCCGAGCCGTCCCAGTTGATGTGCAGGTAGTTGCGGACGAACGGAGTCGTGCCCGCCGACTGGTCGAGGATGTCCTGCCCGGACATGAGCAGCCGGCCGCCGCCGTCCAGGAACGCCGCGAGCGCCGACTCGTACGGTGTGATCGGACCCGGATAGGCGTTGCCGGTGAACCAGACGACGTTCCTGTGCGCGGTCAGCATCGAGAGGGGAAGCGCCGGGTCGGCCGACAGATCCCAGTAGCTGTACGGGACGGCGTTCGCGGTCAACGCGCTCTCGTAGTAGCTCTCGACGTTCGGTCCGCCCATGTCACCGTCGACGACGAGCGTATCGACCGAGACCGCGATCGTGGTCAGCTTCGCCGTAGTGGTGATCGACGAGTCTGCTCGTCGATGTCGTCGTGATCGTGGTGTCGCTGGTGTCGGCGTTGGCCGCCGACGCCGGTACCCTGACCTTGACGCAGAGGTCGAGGCTGTCGCCGGGTTGCACCGTCGCCGCGCTACTGAGCGGCGTGGTGCAGGTCGGGTCGTAGACGTGCGCCGGCCACGTGCTCGACGACGAGACCGAGTACGAGTCGGCCTGGAAGCCGGCGTTGGTCAGGCGCACCGCATACGTGGAGTCGGCGCCGACCCGACCGCCGCCCTTCTGCGCGGCCGGCGTCAGCGTCACGGCGTGCGCCGGCGCGGGCGGCAGCGTGATCGCGAATACGTGCATGTCGCCGCCGGTCGCCTGCGGCAGGGTGATGCTGGCGACCGTCTTGGCCACCGACACCGGCGCCTCCAGCGCGAAGAGGTACGCCTTGACGTTGTCGCGCTGGTTGCCGGTGAAGTTGCGGTACGGCATGGTGACGGCGGTGATGTTGCCCGGCACCGGCGTGCCCCCTCCCCCACCGAGGGTCCAGTCGCTGAACTTCGCGGTGAACTGGGACGTCGTGCCGTCGGTGTACGTGATCGTCGCGGTGCCACCGGCGCCCGCGCTGCCGGCGTTCGTGGCGCTGCCCAGCAGCCCGATCGTCGATGCGTGTGCGGGTGGGGCCAGCGGGATGGTCTGCCCGGCCGCCTCGATGTTGTCCGGCGTGGCCACCGGCACGTCCGGCCAGGTGTAGTCGATCCCGTGCACGGTGACGGTGCCGCCGGGGGCGACGCCCTGCGCCTGAAGTGCCTGCGCCGAGTAGCTCCAGCCGCCACCGTCGTAGGTGGCGGCGCCGGTGTCGGTGTCGCTGGTGATGCCGGCGTTGGTGTAGTAGGGCCACAGTTCGCCGCGCCCCGCGACCGCGACGCTCAGCGTCACGGTCCGGTGCACGCCATTGGCGGTGGTGATGTCGAAGGTGACCGGGTACCGGCCGTCGGCCGTACCCGGTGCGGCGGTGACCGTCACCTGGCGGCTCGCGCGGCGGGCCGGAGCGAGCACCAGCGAACCTACCGGCGGGCTCACCGTCAGGCCGCTGCCGGCGGTGGTGGTCCAGGAGACGCTCTGCGGCATCTCGATGACGTTGGCCAGTTGCAGCGTGACGCTCGCCGAGGCACCCGGCTGCAGCACCAGGGAGCCGGGGTCGACCGAGGCGAGGATGGGCTGGACGCTACGCCGGTACGACGGCGGGGCGTCCTGCGGTGCGGTGCCCCATGTGCTCGGGCTGGTGCCGAGGGTCCAGTCGAGCGTGGCGCCCTCGGCCAGCGTCGAGAACGGGACCGTACAGCTTGTGGTACGCGCTGCCGTTGAGCTTCAGGTTCTGGACGTAGAAGCTGGTCGGCGAGGCCCCGGGTGCGTTGATCGTGATCGTCTTGCCGGTGGGCAGGGTGATCCCGATGTGGGGGAAGCCGGGACCGTTGAACACCAGGGTGTCGCTGCCCGAGTTCTCCGGGTACATGCCCAGCATCTCCCAGACGAAGGCAGAGCTGTTGGCGCCGAGGTCGTCGTTGTCTGACAGCCCGCTCGGCCCCGGCTTGTACATCGTGTTGCGGATGTGGTTGACCGCCTGCTGCGTGCCGGCCGGGTCCTGCGCGTAGTTCAGCGCGTACTGCTCGCCGAAGCCGAACTCGTTGGTCAGCAGCGCGTGCATCCCGCCGCCGTCGGGCTGGGACAGGAACTCGCGCAGTGCCGGAACGACCTTCGAGTTGCCACCGAGCAGCGAGAACAGCGCTGGCGTAGTTGTTCGGCACGTTCCACAGGTACTCGTATGCCGACCCCTCCACGTAGCGCGTAGTACTCGTCGGGGTGACCCCGGGGACGAACGAGCCGTCCTGGTTGCGCCCGTTCAGCAGGTTGTTGGACAGGTTGAAGACGTTCTGCCAGTTGTTGGCCCGCGCTTCGAGCATGTTGGCGTTCCTGGTGTCGCCGAGGGCGCGGGCGAAGAACGACAGGGCGAGGTCCTGGCTGTTGTACTCCAGCAGGGTCGGCACGTATCCGTGCGGGTTGCAGCAGCCGTACCGGCCGTCTTCGGGCAGGTAGCCGTACTTGTCCTCGAGCGCCGCGCCGGGCCGCACGGCGTTGACGGTGGTGGCCTGCGCGAGCATGTCCCGCAGGGCCGCGCCGGTGTCGAAGTCACGGGCGCCGAACGCGTAGTAGTCGGCGATGATCGACTGCGCCGGGTCGCCCACCATCACGTAGTTGTTCAGGTGCAGGTAGCCCCACTGCTGCAGGATCCGGTCCTGGCTGTAGTAGTTCAGCAACGACTGCGCCTGGTCGCTGGCCGCGGCCGGATCGAGCATCGCCTGCAGTTGCGAGAGCGAGTGGAAGGTGTCCCAGCCGGAGAAGACGCCGTACTGGTCGTGCTGGCCGGCGCCGAGCGTATGTACCTTGATGTCCGCGCCCATGTACTGGCCGTTGACGTCGCTGGTGATGTTGGGCTGGATGAATGCCTTGTAGAGGTTGCTGTAGAACTGCTGGGTCTGGGCGACGCTGCCGCCGGACACCTGCATGCGTCCGAGCAGCGTGTTCCACGCGTCCTGGGCGGCGGTCGTGACGCTGCCGAAGTCCCAGCCGGAGTTGTCGGTCTGCCAGTTCGACCGCGCGTTGTCGGCGCTGACGTACGAGATGCCGATCTTGGCCTGGACGACCGTGCTGGCGAACGCCACGTACACCGCGGTGGGCGTACCGTCCGAGCGGTTGATGATCTGCGACGAGCTGAACGGCTGGTCGAAGATGACGTCGAAGTGGACGGTGTACTCCTGCCGCTGGCCGTCGTTGACGGCCTCGCCGCAGAAGTGGCCGCTGGTTTCCGAGCCCGTCACCTCGCTGCCGTTCACGATCTGCGCGGTGCTCGGCGCGAACTCGCCGTTCTGGCTGTCGTGCAGCTTGATCAGGAATCCGGCCTGGGCGGCGGCCGGATAGGTGAACCGGCCCATCGCGCTGTGCGGCGTCGCGGTGAACTCCGACGTGACCGTGTTCGGCTGGTTGCTCTGCGCCGAGTAGTAGCCGGCCCGCGCGACCTCACCGGTGTTGGTGAACCTGGTCGTGACGCCGTTCGGGTCACCACCGGGCAGCGCACCCGTGATCGGCAGCATCGGGACGTCCCCGGCCGCCCCGCAGCCCGGCCCGCTGATGTGGGTCAGCGAGTACCCGGTGATCGACGTGTCGCCAAAGCTGTAGCCGCCGCCCGCGCTGCGGCTCGGCATCGTGTCCGGGCTCCACTGCACCATGCCGAAGGGCACGTCCGCGCCGGGGAAGGTGTTCCCTCCCCCGGTGGTCCAGGTCCGGGTGTCCACGACCGACGCCAGATCGGCGGCCGGCTGCGCAGCGTGAGCCTGATTCTTCGCCTCGGCGGGTACCTTGGCCGCGGGCACGGGGCCCGGGCAGTTGACCGGACGCCCGTTCGATCCCTTGGTGCACGCGGCCGGCGACTTGGCACTGCCGGACCGTGCCGGAACGCTGGGACCGGGAGCAGGGCTCGGGCTGGGCGCGGCCGCCGCCGGTGCCGCGCTCAGGGCTGTCCATCCGCAAAGAGCGACGGCAGCCAGTCCGACGGCTACCCGGTGTCGCGAGGACCGTGACCGCAGACTGCCCAGCATCGACAGCTCCTCTCCCTCGCCGGGGAGCAGCTAAGGTCCCCAGCCGCCGCGGACCGACAACGTTGTCAACCCAGCCGGAACCTACGCCGTCGCTTAAAGGAGTGTCAATGTGCCGATGCGATCAACGCGCATACGCCGGCAGATCTTCAGCAGGTGCATCCTGTCTGGCGGGACGGTCCCTCCTCTGTCGAGACTTATGGGGAGCAGGCCTCTGTGGACGCGGCCCGCTGCGCGAAGAAATCGGGTGACCGGGATGCGCGAGCGCGAGCACCACCCGCTGTTGAACGCCTGTTCGTTGTTGGTGTGCGGACTGTTGGGCGGCCTTGTCGTGGCGGCACTTGTATTCCCGGTGGTGGTGGTGCCCGGCCTGGTCGCCAAAGCGGGGGTGGACAGCTTCGACCAGCTCCCCGCCGACGTCGACGTGCCGACGGCGCCACAGGTGAGCTACGTCTACGCCAGCGACGGCAGGACCCTGCTCGCGATGCTCTACGACGAGAACCGGCGCGACGTGCCGTTGTCGAGTGTCGCCACCGTGATGCAGCAGGCGATTGTCGCCTCCGAGGACGCCCGGTTCTACGGTCACCGCGGTGTCGACATCAAGGGGGTGGCCCGCGCGTTCGTCGCCAACCAGCGCTCCGACACGACCCAGGGCGCCTCGACGCTGACCATGCAGTACGTGCGCCTGGCGATCGCGTACTCCGCACGGACCTCGCAACAGGTCATCGACGCCACCGAGCGGACCCCGGCCCGCAAGCTGCGTGAGATGAAGTACGCGATGACCTTGGAAAAGAAGCTCACCAAGCAGCAGATCCTCGAGCGCTACCTGAACATCGCGTCGTTCGGTCACCGTGCCTGGGGCATCTTCGCAGCCAGCCAGGTCTACTTCGCCAAAGAGCCCAAGGACCTGACCCTGGGCGAGGCCGCCCTGCTCGCCGGCCTGCTGAAGGCGCCGAGCGCGTACGATCCCACCACGCCGGAGGGACTCCAGGCTGCGCTGGAGCGCCGGGACACCTATGTGCTGCCGCAGATGCTCAAGCTGGGCTACGTCACCGAGGCACAGGTCGAGGAGACCAGGAACGCCAAGCTGGAGATCGTCGGTAGGTCCACGCCGGAGGGCTGCGGGAGCGTGCTGCGTCCGGAACTGGGTGCCAGCTACTTCTGCGACTACCTCTACCGCTGGTGGCTGGAGCAGCCGATGTTCGGCGCCGACGCGTACGAGCGGGAGATCCGGCTCAAGAGCGGCGGGTACTCGATCATCACCACGCTCGATGTGAACCTTCAGCGGGCGGCGAGGAAGAACGTCGAGGACCAGGTGAAGACCGGCGACTACCGGGCGCTCATGATCGCCGGGCTCGAACCGGGCACCGGCCGGGTCCAGGCGCTGGCGGTCAATCGCAACTTCAGCAACGATCAGAGCAACAACGGCGCCAACACCAACCCCGCCAAGCGTGGCCTGAAGGGCAACCACCCGAACACGACGGTTCCGTTGCTCACCGGTGGGGGCGATGTCGTGGGCTACCAGGCGGGCTCCACGTTCAAGATGTTCACCCTGGTGGCCGCGTTGGAGCGGGGACTCCCGCTGTCGTACACGATCGACACGATCTCGCCACAGCCGACCAGCTACATCGTCGACAGCAACGGCGAGGCCGCCTGCCCTCGCACGAACAGGTACTGCCCGGTCAACGCGAATCCGAGTTGGATGAACGGGCCGCGCAACATGTGGACCGGCATGGGTCGATCCGTCAACACGTACTGGGTGCCGCTGCAGGAGCGGGTCGGCGCGGAGCACGTGGTCGCCGTGGCCAAGAAGCTCGGGATCAAGTTCCGGGCGAAGGGCACGCCCGAACACCCGTCGGACGCCGAGTTCGCGGGCAACCCGGCGTACGCCCACGACTGGGGTCCGTTCACGCTGGGCGTCGCCTCCACCACGCCGTTGGAGCTCACCAACGCGTACGCCACGCTGGCGGCCGACGGCAGGTACTGCGAGCCGCTGCCAGTTGTCGAGGTCCGCAACCCGGATGGCAGCAAGGTGGCGGGCCTTGACCCGAGGTGCTCGCAGGTGGTGGCTCCCGACGTGGCGCGGGCCGCCATCGACGTGCTGCGCTGTCCGGTGGGCGATCAGTCGGCGTACGGGCAATGTGACGGAGCGACCGCGGCTGACACCCGCGGCATCGTCAACAAGCCGATTGCCGGTAAGACCGGCACGACCGACCACGACTGGACGGCCGGCTTGATCGTGATGACCAGGCAGTTGGCGATCGGTGGCCTGCTCGCCGACCCGGACAACCCGCATCCCCGGGCGCGGATGACGCATGAGGAGGTCAACCGCGCGGTAGCGCGTACGTTGCGCGACGGCATGGTGGGCAAGCCGGCGGTGAACTTCGCCCCGCCCAGCCAGGAGATCGCCTTCGGCAAGCCGGGCAAGCCGCCCGATCTGCGCTGCCAGTCCATCCCGGCGGCGCAGGCCAGGCTTCAGACGGCCGGATACCGGGTCGCCGTCAACAACGTGCCCGTACCGTCGGCCTGCCCGGCCGGCACCGTCGGCCGGGTGGACACGACCGGCCTCCCCGGTCGAGGTGGCACCGCGACCATCCATCCCAGTGCCGGCCGGGGCCGGTAGGGCACGCGTGTCACTGGCTGTCGTACTCGTCGTGGCGGCGCCACCAGAAGCCGGTCTCGTTGCGGCCGCGCGGTGCGCGGTCGAGCCACTGGTACATGCCCCAGAGTCCGTCCAGCCCGCGCTCGTACGTCGAATAGGTGTGATAGACAACGCCATCCTCGAGAACGAACGCGCTCATGCCGGGCCCTTGCTGACGGTACGTCGGCCAGTCCGTTCCCACGCTCGATGCCACCTCGGCGAGCCCGGGACCACGCACGTCCATCGAGCGGAAGTTGTACTCGACGGTGCCGGACTGCCATTCCTCCCGGGTGTGCGTCACGTGGAAGTCGTGGTTGAAGTCGCTGTCGAACGAAGACGCCCAGGGGAAGCTCCAGCCCATCCGCCGCTGGTACGCCTGCAGTTTCGCCAGCGGCGCCCGCGACACCGCGCAGAGCATGACGTCGTGATTCGCGAGGTGGACAACGGAGCCGTTGAAGCCGTCCGCGATCGCTGAGCAGGACGGACAGCCCGCCGTGTACTCGGGCCCGAACATGAAGTGGTAGATGAGCAGCTGCGAGCGCCCTCGGAACAGGTCGGCGAGGGATGCCCTGCCGTCGTCGGTGTCGAAGTGGTACTCCTTGTCGATGCGAACCCAGGGCAGCTCTTGGCGCTGCCGGGCAACCTCGTCGCTTCGCCGGGTCAGCGCCTTCTCGGCCTCGAGCAGTTCCAGCCGCGCCGCAAGCCACTCTTCACGTGTTCCGGTCTTGTGCTCGGTCATTGTTGTCTCCTTTACATCGATGGCATGAGTCCGGGAACCGAAGAACGTGAACGAACCGAGCCGGGTTGCCGCGCCCATGTCCATCCCGATCATCTGCTGGATCGCGACGACCCAGCACGCGGCGGCCAGCCCGAGAGTCACCGCCAAGGGCGGCGCGCCGAAGTCGCACCATGCCCTCCTTCTGCTGCCCTTCACGAATTCAGATGCCGTTTGAGGGCGTCCAGGCTGGAGTCCCAGTCACGGGCCAGCGCGGCGAGAAACTGCTGCGCGACCTGGATGGGGGCCGACTGGAGCCGGTAGCGGACGCGACGTCGCTCGCCGTGTTCGGCGACGACCAGCCCGGCCTCGGCGAGCAGGCCGAGATGTTTGGCTATCGCCTGCCGGGTGATCGGTAGGCTGGCTGCCAGGTCCGTCGCCGTGGCCGGCCCGCGGGACGCGAGCGCGGCCAGAATGCTCCGCCGGCTGGGGTCGGCCAGTGCGGCGAAGACATGTTCGGCCACGGCCTCCGGGTCACCCGCGGGCATCGAGGTATTCGACGAGTTCGTCCAGCTCGCGCTGCCACCCTTCGACGTTGCCGCCGTAGGCGCCGGAGTAGAGATCGTCGGGCACCTGCGCGAAGCCGGATTCGACCACGGTCAACCGGGTCCCGTCGGCCACCGGCTCAAGGGTGAACTCGACATAAGTGCGGCGTGGATCGTCGGCCGGTAGGCCGTTGATGCCCCAGGTGTAGCCGAACACATGCGGCGGATCAAGGCGTTCGATGCGCAGCTCGGCGTTGTAGCCGCCCTCGAAGGTCAGCTGGACGAGGCCGCCGACGCGAAGATCGACGGTCGCCTTCTGACCGAACCACGTGCCCAATCCGTCAGCCGTCGTGATCGCTTCCCACACCGTCGCCGGCGGCTGGCCGACGCTGATGCTGCGCTCGATCCGGTCGGGAAAGCCCATGAGGTACCCCCATCCATAGCAACCATTTTGTTGCTATCGACTCTATGGCAACCACATGGTTGCGTCAAGTCCGACGGCGTGACCGAGCCGGCCGACCTGATCGCGGCGGTGAACCGCCTACGCAGCCGCCGCCACCACGCGGTCGCGGCCGGCCTGCTTCGCCTCGTACAGCGCCTGGTCGGCGCGCCCGACGAGAACACCGAGATCGGTGTCACCGGAGCACCGGCCGGCGATGCCGATGCTGACCGTCACCCGGACCGGACCGGCCGCGGTGTCGATCGGCGCCGGCAACCAGCAAGTCGGCCGCCTACCGCGCGGAGATCACGCACGATCGTTTCGGCGGGAATGTGTCGCCGCAAGAGCCACACCCTGTCGTCGAAGCCACCGGTTACATCTACACGATCGCGAACGCCGGATAACGGCGGTCAGCGTACGGACAGGTGCACCGCATAGGTGGCGATCAGGATGACGTCGTAGGCCCAGTCCGCGGGTGCGCCGAGCCGGTCGGTGGGCACGGTGATCTCCCAGCGGCCCGGCCCGGCACCGCTCGGATAGGCCACCGACGCGCTCGGCGCCCCGCCGTACCCGCTGGAGCCGACCAGCGTGGCCGTCTGCGTGCCACCCGCCGTGACGATGGTGACGTCGGCGCCCGGCCATTGCGCCGGATCGCCTACCACGGTGACCAGTTCCAGGTTGGTGATCCGCAGTCCGCCGCCGCGGGCGAGGTACGGGAACAACTGCTCGGTGAGGTCGACGGCGAGGGTCGCGGTCGGGCCGCCGTCGGCGGGGCGTAGGAACGCGTTCCACTCGGCCGGGAACTCGCTGCGGGCGGAGAACGCCCGCCGTGGCGGCACGGCCGCGAACTCGGCGTTCAGCGACGCCACTGCCGCGTCGCGCAGCGGCTCGCCGCCCTCCCGGGCGGTGTAGCGCAGGCACAGTACGACGTCGGTGATGGTGGTCGGGTCGAAGGTGGGTACCGCACTGGTCAACGCCAGGCTCCAGTCGCTGATCGCGCCGCTGCCCTCGAACGGCAGGTACCGCTCGTCGCGCGGGTCGGCGGTGAACACGCCGGCGTCGTCGACGCCACCGCTGACCACAATGGACTGAACGGCGCCGGTCTGTAGCTGGAAGCGAGGATCGTCGGCGGTCAGGTCCATGGGGTAGTCGTTGCCGGTCGCGCTCGGGTCGACGCGGGTACGGCTGGCGACCAGCGACAGTCGCATCGGGACGGCCGTGTACGGTCCGGTCACGCACGGCACGGTGACCGTGACCGACCTGAGCCGGCGCAGGTACTGGCCGGGGTAGTCCAGGTCGAACAGGCTCTCCGGTACCGAGAACTGGCAGCTTCCGCCCGTCTGCAAGGCGGTCAGCGCGACCGGGTCGAGCAGGGCCAGCGAGACGTGCCGGGTGATCTCGTACTCACGCTGGTTGCGTTCCAGATAGCTGGCGTCCATCCGTTCCAGGTCGTACTGCAGCCGTTCGCCGGCCAGCAGTCCCTTGCGCAGGCTGTCCCAGTACCCGAATTGAATGAACGTGGCCTCCGGCAACGCCAGCTCGTGGCGGTATCCGCGCTCGGCCCGCTTCGCCAGGTCGTAGGCGAGCTGGTAGCTCTGGAAGTACAGGGAGGACAGCTGGCCGACGGTCCACTGGCGCAGTTCGGTGTTGGTGAACCGCTGCCGCATGAAGTCCTGTACCGAGCGGGCGTTGCCGGTCTGCACGTCGTGCGCCGCCAGGTCGCGTTGGGCGAGATCGCGGCGGAGCCGGGCGGCGTCGATCTGCTTGCCGATCTGGTCGATCTCCAGATCGGCGAGCGCCACCTGGTTGGTCCACTCCTGCGCGCGGCGGTTGAACCCGGCCGTGAGGCCCAGCACCGTCGCCGTACTGGTGAGCACGTTCGCGTTGAGCTGGGCGGCCTGGCTCATCAGTTCGAACATCTTGGCGATCCGTTGACCGGAGGTCACCTCCGCCGTCGCCACCGGCGTGCCCATCGTGCCCGACGCCCCGGTGACGATCGCCGGAATGGGGGTGAGTGCGGATCCGAGCAGCGCGGCGGTGGCGGCGCCCATCTGGAGCAATCCAGCGAGGTCGAGGTTGCTCTGCTGCATCTTCTCCTCGACCAGCAGGCCGGTGTCGACGAGGCCCTGGTAGTAGTTGCGGCGGCCGGTCACGACGTCGAGGCCGCGAACGGCCGCGGAAAGCGTGGCCTGGGCCTCTTCCACGGCGAGGGTCTTGACCTGTCGGACGGCCTCCAGCAACGCCAGTTCCTGGTCGGCCCGAAGCAGTTCCAGCGCGTCGGCGTCGGCGCGTTCCAGCGCGGCGAGCAGGGCCGCGCCCAGGCCGCGTACCGTCTGGTTGAGCGCGTACGCCTTCTGCAGCATGGCCGTGAACCGGTAGTAGGGCAGCGGCGCGCTGAGGTCGGCGAGCGCGCTGGACAGGTCGACACCGGCGGCGCGGGCGCGCACCAGCATGCCGGGGTCGATCGGCGGCTCGAACAGCGGAAGCGCCCGGACCACGCCCTCGATGTTCATGCAGTTGCGGATCTTGAAGAGCCGGTCGGCGACCGTGTCCCAGTACGCGAGTAGCTTCCCGTTGGGCGGGATGGCGAAGTAGAAGGCCGGTACGCCGTCCGGGACCTGCGGCAGGACCAGCGGGGGCAGCGGGATCAGCAGGTCACCCCAGGATGTGACGGTCGCGGTGAGATCGGGGCGGCCGAGGTCGAGCCGGGTCCCCGCGGTGAGGTTCTCCAGGCGTACCAACGGGTTGGTCAGGATGCTGTCGGCGAGGCCGGCGCGTACCTGTTCGAACGTGGTCACCGCCGGGACGGTGCGCGGCGGGATCTCGTCCGGCCGCTCGCCGAGCAGGTGCAGCGCCAGCACGTACAGCTGGGTCGCCTCGTTGACGGACTCGATGGTGTCCTGGCGGAACAACTGGTCACCCCAGCCGATCAGGTTGTCCAGGTACTTCATCACCAGCGTCTTCTGGTACGCGGTGGTGCGCAGTTGGGCGATCGCGTGCGGGTTGAACGGGTCGGCCGTCCACGCCACCACCTGCTGGTCGTACGCGTCCCGGGTGGCCTGCGCCGCCGGTGTGCCGTCGTCGGTGGCGGCGAGGGCCAGGAAGTCCTCAATGGGCGCGTCGGGGTCGCGGTAGAACGGCTTGATCTTCCAGAACCGCAGTGGATCGGCGTCGTCGCTGTCGTTGGTCGGGTCGAACATGTAGTGGAACCAGCGCCGCGCCTCCTCGAAACGCTGGTTGCGGGTGAGCGCGCCGGCGATGAGCAGCGGCGCGTGGAAGAACAGCTCCCAGTTGTAGGTCGCGTAGGCACCGCCGTAGGCGAAGTCGATGTCCTGGACCGGGTAGCTGTCCAGGACGTCCGGCGTCGGCGCGTACCCGGCGAAGAAGTCCAGAGTGGACTGCTGGCGGACCAGGCTGGGCGCCGAACCGGCCGGGTTCGGGTCGAGCAGGCCGGCCACACCCAGCCGGCGCAGCTCGGTCATGAACTCGTTCACGTACGGGTGGTAGAACAGCGTGAACCGGTACCGGTTGCTCTGCGCGATGGTCATCGGGTCGAACAACGTCCCGGCCTCGTGCAGTTGCACCTGGCTGTATTGCAGGCTGCTCGCGCTCAACGTCGCGGCCAGCGCGGCGGTGGCGGTGCTGGCCACCGCCCCGGGCGCGTCCGGCGTTCGGGCGGGACGCGCGATGCTGGTCGCGCCGTTGCGCTCGGCGAGGATCGGCGACTCCTGCAACTTGTCCCAGGGCAGGGCGGGTTCGAACGCCGGCTCCGGCTGCAGCGGCTTGATGGCGCTGGAACTCGCCGCGGTCGTCGCGACCTCGGCCGGCTCGACGGTGTCGATCCCGCCGAGCGAGCGCAGGTCGACGGCCGGTTGCGGCATGACGTGGAAGGTCCGCTGGCCAGCGTCGAGGAAGACGCCGTGCTGGGAGGCGAACTCCGGGTACTGGTGCGGGTAGAGGTAGTCGGCGCCCGAGTCGGTCAGCGTCAACAGCTGGATCTCCTCGGGGGTCGACAGCAGGTCGCCGTCGGCGTCATAGCTGGCCGATTCGACGATCACCGCCATCGAGGTGTGGGAGACTCCGGTGGAGGTGGCACTGCCGACCCCGGTCGACGCCAGGCGCATCCGGTTCACGATCGCGTTCTGCGGTATGACGTCCGGCCGGTCCTGCTTGGTGCTGCTCGCGTCGACGCCGCCGGTGACCGGGTCGACGGTGAAGGTGCCGAGCAGGTCCGTCAGGTCGCCGCGGCGGTACAGGCAGTCGATCGTGAGCTCGTCGGTGTCGCCGAGGCGGAAGTAGATGACCGGTTCGGTGTCGGTCCAGGTGCGGTCGCCGAGCGTGACGGCGCCCGTGGACAAGCTGCGGCCGCCCCACTGCCCGTTCATCCGCTCCACCCACGCCAGCTTGACCTCGACCGAGTCGCTCTGGACCGGGCGGCTGTCGGCGTCGCCCGCGGTGGCGTCCGACTGCTGCGCCGCGACCGGCCAGAACAGGAACAGCCGCCGGTCGTGCACGGCGAGCACGACATGATCGGCCTCGATGTCGACGTCGAGCCGTTCCCACGCGGTCCACGCCTGGGAGTCGACCCACTGCCGGTAGTGGTACTCGTGCGGCTGCGCCCGGGTGCGGGCCACGACGTGCAGGACGTCGACGGTGCCGTCCACATCGGACTCGTACTGGTGGTAGACGCCCATCACCTCGACCCGGGCGATCTTCGCCAGGCCCTCCAGGTAGGCGGTGTAGGCGCGCTCCGCCGCCGCGTCGTCGAGGTCGCTCTGCGCGAGAGCGTTCTCCAGGTCGGCGAACAGCGGGCTCTTGTCCGGCCGCAGCTCCGGCTCGATCCAGTTCTCCGGGTACAGGAAGACCTTGCGGGCCGCCTCCCAAACCCGGTAGTTCTTCATCCACTCCCAGTCGTCGCGGTCGTCGCGGGTCAGTTCGATGCCGTCCTCCAGGTTGAGAAACGCCCGCTGGATGAACAGCTGCACGGTCGAGATGGCCTGCTTGATCCGGGAGGTCAGCATGCAGGGCGCCATCTGCACGTCGATGAGCAGGTCTTCGAAGAGGGCGTCGGCGTCGGCGTACCGGTCGTCGCGACCGACCAGATAGCCGACCAGCGCCGCGCGTTGCAGGTCGCGGACCGGGTCGCGCAGTGCCCGGGCGATCGCCGGCCAGCGGTCCTCGTCGTGCTTGGACTTGGCGGCCAGCCGCAACGCGTCGGCCTGGGTGGCGTCGATGCCGCCGGTGGCCCAGCGGTCGGCCTGCGCCGCCGGTACGCCGAGGCGGCCGATCAGCGCGAACGCGTCGACCAGCGCCCGCAGGGTGCGCCCGTCGCGCCAGCCGGCCGGGAACGCGGGGGCGAACGCGGCCAGCAGATAGTCGAGGTCTTCGCGCAGCCACCCGGTGCGCGCGGTCAGCTCGGCGCGGAAGGTGTCTTCGGCGAGAGCGGGCTCCGCTGTGGACTCCAGCAGGAGCAGCAGCTCGATCAGGGTCGGTTCGCCGCCGGGCAGGTCCACCGCGAGCGCCGCGACGTCGACCAGCCGGGTACACCGGTCCCAGCTGCCGGGGACGGCTGGGGTCGGGATGATCGGCAGCGCCAGCGGATCGAGCAGTCCGTTGTGGACACCGACGTCGAACAACCAGGCCTGCCCGTCGGTCTGCAGGTCGAGCCGGCCGAGCACCAGCGCGCACTTGGACAGCCGGCGCAGCGCCGCGAACGCCTCCGGGTCCGTGGTCGCGGCGATCTCCGGCTCGGTGTCCTTTGTGTACGGGCTGACCCGCAACCCGTCGAGTGCCGCCATGGCGGTGCCGTCGACGGTCATCGACAGCCGTGCCGTCAGCAGGTCCTGCGTCGAGTCGAGGGCGCGGCCGAGGAACCCGGCGACCTGTTCGACGATGACCGCGTTGCCCTGGGTCTCCTGCAGGTAGGGCGACAGCCGGGCGACCAGCCCGGTGAAGCGCAGCGACACGTCCAGCGCGATGACGGCCGCCGCGTCGATCGGGAACAGCGCGCCCAGCTGGTCGGTGAGCACCACCTCCAGCTCGGCGTGGTTGGTGGCGTCCGCCTCGGTGCCCAGCGTGGTCATCACCGCGGCGACCGCGTCGGCGGTCAGCAGGACCGACAGGTAACGGGCGGTGACCTCGCCCATCGGGTCGGCGACCACCGGGTAGTCGGCCGTGACCCGGGTCAGCCCGTCGCGCATCGCGGCCAGGCACTGCCCGATCGCCTCGTCGGTGACGCCGACTCCGATCTCGGCCTGAGCGTCGTGTTCGAGCAGGTACGTGAGCTCCAGCAGGGTGAAAGGGCCGGCGTCGACGTCGGCGGCCGCCTCGACGAACGCGACGGTGTCGTCGGTACTGGTGGCGTCGAACGGGTCGACGCCGACCAGCCGGAGCAGGGTGAGCAGGTCGGCCACGCCGAGCCGGAGGGCGCGGGCCAGGCTGACGTGCCGGTACAGCGCGGACAGGCCGGCCAGGTCGGCGTTCGTCCCGGTCACCACCCGCTGCTCATTGGGCAGACCGTCGATGGTCACGTCGATCAGCAGCGCCAGGTCGTCGGCGTCGACCGCCAGCGCGCCCTGCAGGATCGTGCGGACTTCGTCCCAGGTCACTTCGCCCGCAAGCGCGTCCCGGTCGGGGGTGAGGGCGAGCGGGAAGTCCGGCTCGCCGGCCCGCGCGTCGACGGCCCGGTTGAGGTACGTGCGGTCGTAGCGGGACGGCACCGGCTCGTCCTTCTCCGGCCGGTCGAGGAAGGTGTCGATCGGCGCCCACCAGCTCAGCACGTCCAGTAGCGGTGCGCCGGTGGCGGCCAGTACCCGGTCGAGGTCGGCCAGCCGGCGCAGTCCGGCCGGGTGCAGTTCGTCGATGCCCAGCGCGGACAGCGCCTTGTCCAGGTCGAGCATCGTCTCGCCCCGGTTGCGCCACAGGCGCAGGAAGCGGGTCGCCCGGCCGAGGAAGCCGTCGGGCAGTGGCGTGACGGTCATCGCGTCGGTGTCGCAGTCCGAGCCCTCGACGGCGACCGCGCCGCGCGGGTTGACGAACCGGCTGTGCAGCAGGTTCAGCAGATCCTCGTACTCGATGCCGGCGCGGTCCAGGAAGGTGGACACGACGCGCAGGTCGTGGGTGTACGGCTGGCCGTCCGGGTAGCCCCAGTACTCGGCGGTCGCGTGGGCGTCGAGGCCGGCGAGGATGAGCCACTGTGCGGTGGACAGGCCGAGCCGTTCGGCGTCGATGGCGTCGACGGCCGGGGTACCCGCCCGGCGCAGCGTCTCCATCAGGTCCGACCGGTGTACCCCGAGGTGTGCGAAGTAGACCCGGCCGAGTTCGCCCCACAGGTCGAACGGCAGATTGTCCGGGTACACGGCGGCCGCCAGGTGGTGATCGTAGGCCGCCCGATTCAGGTACTCGGGGTTGGCCAGCAGTTCCGGGCTGGTGGCCGTGGTGACCGCGGGTACCAGCGAGCCGCCGGCGCCGGCCGGGTCGAGTACGCGCGCTTCCAGGATCTCGGTGGTCAGGTCGACGTACGGCAGGACGGTGTTGGTGTTGTCGCACGACAGCTCGATGCGCTGCAGGTCGGGGCGGCGGGCGTTGAGCCGGTCGAACGCGGTCCGGTTGCCGGCGTCGTGGCCGTCCAGCCAGTTCAGCAGGTCGACCAGGTAGGCGGCCGGGCCGTGGATCGACCGGCAGTCGGGACAGGCGCAATAGTCGACGTTGCCGAACAGCGACGACCAGGTCGGATCGGTGGTGACCGCCGGAGAGAAGGTACCGATGGCGTCGATGAGCCCGCCGCCCAGCGAGGGATGCATGGCGGTGTAGCCGCCGATCGCCCGGGCCACCTGGAACCGGGCGTTGCGGTGCACGGTGTCGGCGACGTCCGGGGCGCCCAGCGCCGTGGCGGTGCGGCGGCGGAAGGTACCGCGGGAGTGGCGGCTGATCGCCAGCGCGGACGTGTAGCCCGCGTCCAGCAGGGCGCCGACGACGGCCTGCTCCTTGCCGGGCGGCGACACCCGGGCGACGCGTTGCACGGTGGCGAGTTCGGTCTGCAACTGGGCCCGGTCGGTTTGCGGCGGCAGGGTGACGCCCGGCCGGTCCAGGCCGGTGGCGAGGTTGCTGGCCGGCAGGTCGAAGTCGGGGTTGAGGTCGAGGAAGGCCAGCGCGGTCGACGATCGCCAGTCGGGCAGGGCCCGCAGCGCCTGGCCGACATGCGCGGTCGGGTACGCGAGTGCGCTGCGCCCGCGCAGCAGAGCGATGTAGTTGTCTTCGCGTTCGGCGTCGCTGCTTCCCTTGATGTTCGGTGGCGTGCCGACCTGCCGCCCGCCGATCTGCGTACGCAGCAGCCGCCGCCAGGCGCCGGTGTCCAGCGTCGCGGTCTGGGCCGGGTGGCTGAGCCCGCTGTCGCGCAGCGCCTGCACCAGCGGCGGATGGTTGGCCGACAGCGTGCCGAGGCGCAGCGTCAACTGGAGGTCGTCGACCACTGCGTCGCCGAAGCCGGGATCGTCGCGCAACGCCCGCCACAGGTCCTGGACCGGGCCGTCGTGGTCGGCGTAGCGGGCGATGAAACCGGTCCGCTGGGCCGGTGTCGCCACGGTTGCGGTGGCCAGCAGCCGGCCCAGTGACGATGGCGTGTCCGGCGCGGTGCTCAGCCGCACCGCCAGCCGGCGCAGCCGCGCCACGGTCGCGTCGGCGTGCGCGCCGGCGGCCAGCGAGATGAGGTTGGCGTCGGCGGCGTCGGCCAGTGCCCGCTTGAGCCGCGACGCGGACCGGCGCAGCAGCCGGGGTAGCGACGCGGTGTTCTGGGTGCGGACCAGTCCGTAGAACGACTCCTGGTCGACGCCGGTACGCGCGGCGAGGCGTCCGGACGCGATCCACGCGGTGACGCTGTCCCGCCCGATGCCGGTACCGCGTACCAGCAGCGCCACGTCGTCGGCGTCGAGCGCGTCGGCGTCGGCGCCTTCGACCAGTGTGGACAGTGCCGCGGTCGCGGTGGCGAACTGGGACGGGCCGCGCAGTTTCGGGTCGGCGACGGTGAGGTCGAGGGTCTCCTGGTCACCGGCGGCGACGGCGATCGCCGACACGGCCACGACCGCCTGCGCGGCGTAGCCGCGCACGAACAGGTCGACCGCTGCGACACCGGGCGGCGGCTGGTACCCGATGGTGTACCGACCGCGATCGCCGGTCAGCGTCTCGACGCCGACCGGCGTCTCCCCGCCGACCCGGCGGTGGAACGCCTGCACCAGCAGGCCGTCGATCGCCGAGCCGTCGGTGTGGCGGACGGTACCGGTGACCCGGCGGCCGGCCGGGTCTGGCACGTCCAGTTGGCCCGATTGACGATCACGCTCGATCATGACTTCCTCTTTCACCTCGTGGCTGTCGGGCCGGCTCACGGCAGTCTTCCCGGAATTGGAAGGTTCACCGGGCCGTACGGAACGACCCATCCACGCATGGCCTTGTATCTCGCGATGATCGCGTAGAACTGGGCTTCCTGAGGCGATCCCAGCGGGTGATGTTCTCCCGACGGAACTCCCCGGGCGAACCACCGGTGGTGCAGTTCCTCGTGGACGATGGTGTCGAGCAGCTCATACCGGGACGTGAACACGTTCTTGCCGATCTGAGTTCCTTCGCCCGGCATGGCCAGTCCGGTCCGGGCGTACGGGCTGTACCGCGGGGTGTACGTCAGGCGCATGCCCGGCCGGACGCCCGGCACCGGCGACAGCTCTTCCGAGATGACGGCGGCGATGGCACGGTTGTTGGCCACCGCGGTCCGGCCGGTCACCGGCTCCAGGGCGGCCGCATCGGTCCACGGCTGTGGTGGCCCGGCGAACTCGGGTCCGCCCAGCTTGTTGGTGCCGCCAGCACCGCCCCCGGCCGAGCCACCGACGGCGGCGAGGCCAAGGGAAGCCGCCGCGCCGACGGAGTTGGCCGCGGCCATGGTGTCGCCCTCCAGCGTCGTGGCACCGAACAGGGCGTGGTATGGCGTCGGAGGGGAACTGCCCACCGCGACGTGGTACGCCAGCGAGGCGGCGTTCGGAATGAGGTTCGCCGCCTTCTGCACCACTCCGATCGTGCTTTCGTAGATGCCCACCACGCCGGTCACCGCCGAGGCACCGATACCGACCGCCCCGCCCTGGAGCGCCGCGGTGGCGGTACCGTGTCCACCCGCCTTGGCGTCCTCGTACGCCTGGTAACCCTGGCCGAACGGACTCGATCGCGCGAACGCCTCAGCCGCGACCACGGGATGTCGTGCGGCAGTCTCGAAGAAGTCAGCCCCGACACCGAGATTCGACATGAACAGCATGCCGGCCTTCTCCGCCCGGTCCGTGGCGGTGTCCTCCGACCACCCGCGCACGACTTCGCGGATTCCTCCCCAGGCGCCTTCGGTGAAGGTGAGTTGCGTCAGACTCGGATTTTCTTCCTGCATCCCGGTCGGATCGTGCGACGTGCTGGGATGATTCCCGACGTAGGCGTAGGGATTGGGCCCCGCCGCCGGTCCCAGTGGGTCGGCCGAGGTCCACCGGCCCAGCCAGGGCGCGTAGTACCGGGCGCCGTGGTAGGCCAGCCCGGTCTCCTCGTCACGTTCCTTGCCGGTGTACCGGTACCGCTTCGCGGCGGCCCGCAGCGCGGCGTCCACCGCCTGGTAGGAGGTGGCGCCGTACGGGTAGTACTCCTCGTACGAGATGACCCGGCCGGTTCCATCGAGTTCCACAGTGGACGATCCGAGGTGGTTGCCGAGCTGGTAGCGGGTCAGCCGCTGCGCCGAACCGTCGTCGCCCAGGGTGCGGGTCTCGACCATGGCGACCCGTCGCCCGCCGTCCATCAGGTGCAGGGTCTCGCGTTCCAGCGTGACGGTCTCCCCGTCGGCCGCGTACTCGCGGTAGATCTCAAAGCCGCCCAGGTAGACGCGTTCCTGCTTGCGGGTCGCTGTCTGCGCGTCGCCCGCGCGGTGGGTGACCTTGCGGACCCGCCCACCCGCCGTGCCGTAGACGTAGTACGTCGTTTCCGGCATGTCCCCGTTGACCGCCTGCCGGCTGGTGGCCCGCAACTGGTCCAGGAAGGTCCACAGCATCGCGGTCAGCTGTGGCATCCCGGTCATGTTGCCGTGCGGGTCGTACGGGTAGGGCTCGGGCGTCCCGACGCCGACCTGGGTCGCGCTGAGCCGGTTGCTCGCCAGCGCCGGCTCGATCAGGCTGGGCTCGGCGTAGCGGTACCCGCGGGTCCAGCCCGGCTGGGCGGGGTCGCTACCCAGGTGACGTACCTGCAGGAGGTTGCCGGCGGCGTCGTAGGCGTAGTTCTCCCGGTAGCTACCCATGGCGTTGCCGTCGCCCGGGTGCGGCAGCCCGGTCCGGGAGCTGTCGAACGGGTCCGGCGGGTTCTCGCCCAGTTGCTCCCGCCCGGTCGCCTCCACCAGCTGGTACGTCGGGTCGTAGCGGTAGTCGTTGCTCGGCTCGACCCGCCGGTTGCGGAAGAAGACGGTCTGCTGGGCGTCGTCCCGGACGCGGGTGATGTTGCCGATCGGGTCGTAGATGTACCCGAGGTCCTGCACGAGGTCGCCGTCGCACACCGTGCGCAGGCGGGTGAGGCGGAAGGTCAGCGGGTCGTACGTGTACGTGATGGTCGCGCCGTTGCCGTAGCGGATCTCCACCCGCTGGCCCTTGCTGTCGTAGTCGACGGCGTCCACCACCGGTGTCGGTTCACCGCCCAGCTCGGCGTCGATACGTTCGAGCAGCCCGGCTTCGTTGTAGGACGGCTGGATGACGCTGCCGTCGGGCGAGGTCGTGGCGGTGACCCGGTTGAGCGCGTCGTAGCTGGTGGTGGCGGCGTACCCGGTCGGTTCCAGGTCGACCGGGCCGGCCCAGTCGGGGACGTCGAGGTGGTCGCGGGTCAGCCGGCGGGTGCTGCCCAGCGGGTTGCCCTTGAAGTCGTAGCCGTCGTAGGTGACCACGCCGGCGCTGTCGTGGACGGCCCGGACCCGCCCGCGCAGGTTGAGCGCGGGGGCGCCGGGTTCGTCCTCGCCGTACACGGTCAGCTCGACCAGCACGTCGCGGCCCAGGACGCGGGGGTCGGACAACGCCGGGTCGCTGCCGGTGGCGAAGCGGCGGACGGGGCGGCGCAACGGGTCGAACTCGGTGCGGAAGGCATGGCCGCGGCTGTCCCAGTTGCGTACCGGCCGGCCGGTGGCGTCGGTCAGCGTCCACCGCTCGCCGGCCTCCATGCTGGCGGTGTGCACGGGCCGGCCGAGCACGTCGTAGTCGTAGCGCATTACGGTGCGGCCGAGCGCGTCGGTCACGGCGAGCGGGTTGCCCTGGATGTCGAGATCGACGCTGCCGCGCTGGAAGACGTCCGCCGGCGGCGATCCGGCAGGCGCGTCGGGCGCGGTCGCCCGGTTGTGCACGACGGTGAGGAAGGTGCGGCCGAGCGCGTCGACGTGCGCCACGGCCGGCGTACCGGCGTACACCTCGGTGGCGGCCGCGGCGGCCTGCTCGTCCACTCCCCCGGCGCCGCCGACCCGCTGGTCGTACCAGGTGGGCAGGTAGTCGCCGGCCGGGAGGCCGGAGATCGCGCCGCCCACGTCCGGATCGGTCGTCGGGTCGGCGATGAGCGCGGTGTCGCCGGCGTCCCAGGTCTCCTGCCGCCAGGCGCCGACGACCACCTTCTCCCACGTGTGGTCCGGATGCAGCGTGGCGACGACGCGCCCGACCGGGTCGTAGCGAAGGATCGGGCTCACGCCCCGGCGCGGATCGAACTCGAAGCGGTGGGTCGCGGTGAAGAACGGCTCGTACCGGCGTACCGGCTGGCCCTTGTTGTCGAAGACGGTCCAGCCGCTGCCGACCCAGCGCGGGTCGACGGTCGCGCCACCCTCGGTGACCGGGCCCGGCTCGGCCCGGACCTTGTGCTGGATCTCCCGGCCGAAGCCGTCGGCGTAGGTGAGGGCGTGCTGCACGCCGGTCACCTGGCCGGGGGCCAGGTCGGCGTCGTGCGTCTCGCGGGCCAGTGCGTACGTCACGGCGGGCTCGGGCTGCTCCTGGTCGCGGGTACGCAGGTAGGCGAACACGTCGTAGACCACGCGGCCGCTGGCCCGCCGCAGGATGGCCAGCGGATCGGCCAGCGGGTCGGCGAGGTGGGCGAGGATGTCCACGTCGTCGAGATCGGCCACGAACCCGTCCAGCGAATCGCCCTCGGTGATGTCCTGCTTGCCCATGACGGCGGTGCCGACCACCATGCCCAGGGCGTCGAACGCCGCCTCGACGCGGTTGCCGTTCGGATCGGTGTGCAGCCGGGGCAGCAGTACCCGGTAGTCGGTCTCGACGGTGGTGGTGTTGCCGATGGCGTCGCGCACCGAGCGGGCAGCCAACCGGTTGTCGTCGTAGCCGACCACGCTCTCGGCGGCGAGACCGGGCCGGTCGAACGGGTCCCGGAACCGGTGCGGCAGGAAGAAGTTCTCCCGGGCGAAGGACAGCTCGGCGGCCGGGTCGTCGTCTCGGTCCGGGGACAGGAAGACCCGCCCGCCGCTGGCCCACCAGTCCGGATCGCCCTCGTCGCTGTGCACGTAGCCGCCGTCGCCGGCGAGCATCGCGTCGGTGACCTTGTCGCCGTAGCACGCGGCGGCGAGCCCGGCAGTGAGCGCGAGGGTGAGGGTCTCCCCGGCCAGCGCCCGCGATTCGAGCCGCCCGGCCGGCAGCAGCGCCAGCGGGTCGCCCAGAGCGGCACCGAGGTCGTCCGGCCGGTACCGGGTCCGGGTGTGGGCGATCAGCCGCTTCTGCGCGCGGCCGGGACCCAGCGGCTGCTGGTACGAAAGCGTCTCGGCGGCGGCGATCGCGGCGAGTGTCCGGTCGGCGTCCAGCCGTTGCTGCGCCGCCTGCGCCGGGTCGGCGAGTTCGTAGCGGCGCGACTCGCAGGGCAGCGGCGCCCGGTACGCGTCGGGCAGGTCCACCGGTTCGGTGAACGCGTGCTCGGCGCAGGTGACGTGCCGCTCGGCCTGCCGGGCCTGGTCGGCGGGTGACAGGGCGGGGTCCGGCCGGGCACGCCCGTAGCCCGCCTCGGCGGTGCACAGCACGTTGCCGAAGTCGTCCACGTCGAGGGTGAGCGCATGGCCGACGCGCGGATCGGCCGGGTCGCGCTCGTAGTGGTAGGTGACGGTTTCCCGGGGATGGGCGAGGAACACGGCGTGGTGGGTACCGGCCCGCGGTTGCAGCAGGCGGACGGCGGCGCTCTGCTCGACGATCCGGTACGCGTCGGATTGCCGGTCGGTGCCGTCCAGGGCGTAGGTCTCCTGGCGCAGCATGACGCCGGTGAGCGCCCGATACGCTTCGCGCCGTTCGGCCAGCGTCAGGCCGGCCGGCAGGCTGCCGCCGCCGGTGTCGGTTCCGGTATGGAACCAGGTCCGGGTGAGTACCGGGGACGCCTCTCCGGGCAGCACCGCGATCTCCTCGGTGTCCCACTGGTCCACCCGGCCGAAGCCACGGAACTCGCGTTCCACGCCGTCGAAGTAGCCGTCGTGGTAGGCGTACCGGGTGACGAAGCGGTTGCCGCTGATCCGGTCGACGGTCTCCACCCGCTCCACCACCTGTACCGGGAACGGCAGCCGGGTCGTCCACGGTCGCCCGGCGAGCCGGTCGGCGGTACTGAACCGGGTCGACGGCGCATACCGGACGGTGGTCTCCGCGCCCAGGTTGTTGACCGAGCGGACGAGCAGGTGGGGCTTCGGGCCGCCGATCAGGTCGACGTAGCGCAGCGGGCGGGCGGCGTCGCGGGGCAGCGGCGAGGTCCACACCAGGCAGGCGGTACCGGTACCGAGCAGGTCGGCGACCTCGACGGTGGCGAGATCGTCCACACCGGGGAACGCCGGCACGACCTGCGGCGCGCCCCACCCGTTGCCGCTCTGGTTGGCGTACACCCGGACCTCGCCCGCAGCCAGGTAGATCAGGTCGGCCGGCCCGGAGCCGTCCGCGTCGGCCAACCGGACCCGGCGCTGGTCGAACAGGTCCGGCCGGTCGAGATGCGGTGAGCGGTCCATCGAGATCTTCGTACCGAAGCGGCCGTAGCCCAGGTTGGGCCAGTAGCAGATCTCCCCGTTGCGGACCCGGACCAGGTCGGCCAGCCCGTCGCCGGTCATGTCGGCCAGGTGGACCGACTGTTCGGGGTCGGCGAAGACCAGGCGGGGGCCGCTCTCTTCGTCGGCCGCACCTGGTACCCGGTAGGCCGGGCCGAATCCGTCCTGTGCCAGCGACGGGTGCCACACCATGCTGTCGTCCTCGGTGACCAGGACGTCGGCGTACCCGTCGCTGTCCAGATCGACCAGCCGCAGGTTGGCGTCGCGGAGGTCGCGGCACAGCCGGGCCGGGAACGGGCGGAACCCGCGCCAGCCCGCACCGTCGTCGTGCTCGTGGTAGCCGGCGACCGGTCCGTCCAGAACCACCACGTCCAGGGTTCCGTCGCCGGTGAGGTCCATGAGCTGGGCCCGGCCGTCGGCGCCCGCGACCGCCGGTGTCACCCCGACGGGTTCCACCGCGGCCAGCGTCACGGCACCGTCGCCGGCCGGGCTGAGGTTGCGCCGGTAGTACCAGGCCCCGGCGTACCGGGTCAGCAGGCCGGCGGCCCCCTCGCCGTGCAGGTCGACCCACCGGGCGGTGCCGCCCGGCCGGCCCGGCGGCAGGTCGGCGGGCACGTCGACCGGCTGGCCGACGCGCTGGCCGGTCGCCCGGTCGGCGGGCTGGCCGACCGGCGCCGGGGCGAGGTCGTGCACGGTCGGCTGGATCACCGCCGCGCTGTACTCGAACTCGACCGGCGGGAGGCTGCGCCGGAGGTACCCACTGCCGGCGCGGCGGTACCCGCAGGCCGTGACGGCGCGCAGCACCGAGTAGCCGGGGGCCCGCGGGTCGGGTGGCTGCACCTCGTCGGCGTAGCCGACGTCGGTCGACCGCACCAGGCAGCCGGAGCCGACGTCGGGCTCGTCAGGGAAGTGGTGGAACATCAGTACCCGCCGGCAACGGCGTGCGGTGCGTACCTCGAATCCGCTGCGGTAGCTGGAGAACGGGTCCGGCCGGTACGTCCACGGCGCGGCCTCGGGTCCCGGTACGTCCAGATCGTGCTCGCCGTAGTCGAGGACGACCTCGAACGACCAGTCGGCGGCGCGCACCTGGGACCCGGCGAGGAAGCGTGGCCGCCGGCCGGCCGCGTCGAGCAGGGGTAGCCGGTTTCCGTACCGGATCCGCTTGAGGTACCGGTTCGTGGCGCGGCGTGGATCGTCGCGCGGGCCGCGGTTGCGCTCGTGCGCGGCGGCCAGGTCGACGCCCGCGCCGTCCTCGGCCTTGTACCCGTACTGCACCACGTTGCCCCGGTCGTCGCGGCTCTCGCAGATCAACCAGCTGAAGACGCGGCGTGGGTCGGCCGGATCGGTGATGCGGGCCTCCGCGGTGAGGCCGTAGCTGGTGAGGACGTTGTCGCGCGACAGCGACCGCCAGTGCACGTCGCCGTCGCCGAGACGGGTCCAGCGTTCGACGCGGGCGAAGGGGCCCTCGACCCGCGGCCGGTACCGGTGGATCACGTAGCCCGTGGCGGAGTCGCGGTCCTCGAAGCGACTCGTGTCGGGATTGAGGACCGGTACCAGGTCCTCGGCGCCGGCGAGCAGGAAGACGTCGGACTCGCCGGTGTCGTCGTAGCGCGGCAGACCCTTCTCGGTCTTGCGGGTGATGGCCGGCAGGCGCAGGCTCCAGCCGAGACCGAATGGTCCGTTGCCCGAGCCCGAGTCGTACGAGAGCGCGAGTTGCGGGCCGAACCCGGACCGGCCGGGGGTGGTGGCGATCGGCACGGTCAGCGCACCGGTACCGGTCGCCGGGTTGGCGGTGAACTTCTCGTCGATCCCCCGGATGGCGCCGCCGCCTTTCGGCAGGGCCAACTGCGGGGCGGCGATGGTCCCCGCCGGACGGGCGCCGCCGCCGGACGGGCCGGAACCGCCGCCGGTACGGTCCTGCTCGGGCCGGCTGTCGGCGGGGTTGGGCTGGGTCACGGCGCCTCCCACGTGGTCGCGGTGGTCGGTCAGTTCACCATCGCCGGTGCACCGGATGGTGGTAAGAGGGGCCGCTACCCGGATTGGCCGGGTGCGCTACCCCGGTTGGGCGCCGTCGGTGCCGGGCGCTACCCGGTCTGAGCCACCGGCACCCAGCCCTGCCGCCGCGCCGCGGCGACCGCGTCGCGGCGGCTGCTGACGCCCAGCCGCAGCACGATCTCAGCGACGTGCTTGTCAACGGTTCGCGGCGACAGGTACAGGCGCTCGGCCATCCGGGCGGTGGTCAGGCCCATCGCCAGAAGCTCCAAAACGTCCTGCTGGCGGGCGGTCAGGCCGGCCGGGTGGGAGCGGGTGGTGGGGCGCGGGCCGCGGGGTACCCCACTGATCCCCCTGCGCAGCAGGTCGCGGCGGTACCGCTTGGCGGTCGCCGCGGCGCCGAGGTCCTCGAGTCGCTGGATGCCGCGGACCGCTGTCTCCGGGTCGGCCGCCTCGACCTCCTCCAGCGCCTGCTCGTACGGGTTGCCGGCGGCGCTCCACGCCGCGGCCGCCCCGATCGGGTCGGCGGCGATGCCGGCCGCGAACCCGGCCGGGCAGCCGTCGAAGCCGGCCACGTCGACCCCGGCCCGGGCCAGGTAGCGGGAGAGTTCACCCAGGTGGTAGGTGAGGTTGGCGCGCCGGGCGATGGGTGCCAGCACCTCGCCGATGGCCTGTACGGTCGCGCAGTCACCGGCCAGCCAGGCATGTTCGATGACGGCGGTGCCGGCCACGGCGAGCCGCTGTGCCTGCCGCGACCGGGTCGCCAGGTCCCACGCCCGCCCGATGAGGTCGGCCGCCTGCGGATCGCCGCGGCGGGCGAGGATGCGCCCGAGCACGGCCAGCGGCAACGTCATCAGCGCTGCCGGGTCGCGATCGGTGTTCAACTGCCGGCGTAGCCGTTTCTCGGCCTGGTCCCACCGGCCCAGGTACAGGTCGATCTGACTGCGGCCGACAAGCACGTGGAAGAGGATGTAGTCGAGGCCGTACTCGTGGGCCGCCGCCTCGGCGCGGTCGAGGTAGGGCGTCGCCTCGGTGTGCCGGCCCAGCCAGATCATCGCCATGGCGAGGTTGGACGCGGCCCGGCACAGGAAATCGCCGTGGTCCCCACGCTTCGCCAGGTCGATCGCCGCGCGCAGGTCACCGAGGCCAGCCAGGTCGCCCAGGCCGACGCGGGCCAGTCCGAGGTAGATCCGGGCGTGCGCGGCGACATCGGGCAGGTCGAGGTCACTCGCCATCGTGAGGGCCTGCCGGCAGCGCCGCGCCGCCTCGGCACAGTTCGCCTCAACTGCCTCCAGGTTGCCCATCATCCCGTACGCGTACGCCAGGGTCCGGCTCGGGCCGAGCGGCGCCAACAGGGTCATGGCCCGGTCGATCTGTGCCCGGGCCTCGTCTGGAAAGCCGTTCATGGTGTGCATCCGCGACGACAGCAGCAGCACCTCGCCGAGGTCGACAGGCTGGTCGCCAAGCTGTTCCCAGGCGCCGACCGCCCGCTCGGCGTGGGTGGCGGCGTCCCCGAAGCGGCTCAGCGCGTAGCTGGCGCTCGCCGCCAGGCTGTGCAGCCGGGCCACGGTACGCGGGTCGAGCAGGTCCGCCCGGTTGAGGGCGAGCCGGCAGCTGGCGACGGTCTCGCCATGGGCCCTGGCCGCGGCCGCCTCTTCGGCGGCCACGCACGCGTACCTGACCAGGACCGGCCCGTCTGCGGCGGTGACCGCGTGGTGGACCACCCGGGAAGCTGCCGCCCCCGTGTCGACCAGCCGGTGCAGTACCTGACGGTTGAGTTCGGTGCGCACGCTGCCCGGCAGCGACGACTCGACCGCGCGCCGGGCCAGCTCGTGGCGGAACCGGACGTGGCCTCCCGACGACGAGACGATGCCGGCCCGTTCGGCGTGGCCGAGCGCGTCCGACACGGACCGGCCCAGCACGGACTCCAGCAGCGCCAGATCGGCTGACGTCGGGACGACCGACAGCAGTTCCACGGCGCGGCGGCTCGGTTCCGGCAGCACGGTGACCCGGGCGATGACGGCGTCGCGCACGGTGGGCGGCACGCCGGCACCGGACGCGGCCAGCACCTCGTTGAGGTAGAACGGGTTACCACCGACCGTCGCGATCAGCGTCTCGGGATCCCGTCCCGCCTCCGCCGCGAGCCGGCCGACCGTCGCGTCGGACAGCGCCCGCAGTTCCAGCCGGATGGTCGACGCCGCCGGCAGCGCCCCGAGCACGCGGCGCAGCGGGTGCTCCTCGGCCAGCTCGTCGGGCCGGTAGCTGACCAGCAGCAGCCCGGGCAGGGTGGCCAGCCGCCGGGCCAGGTAGCGGATGATGTCCAGCGAGGCGTCGTCGGCCCAGTGCGCGTCGTCCACAATGATCACTGCCGGCCGGTCGGGGTGCGACAGCGCCGCCCGCAGGAGGCCGATGTAGTGCTCCCGGTCCGGTGGTCGGGGTCCGGCCTGAGGACCGTCGAACATGTCCCGGAACGGGCCCAGCGTGCGAGGTGTGTGCAGGTCGTCGCAGCTGCCGGCGAGGACGGTGGCGTCGTCGCCGACCCGTGACGCGAAATCCTGCAGCAGGCTGGTCTTGCCGATGCCGGCCTCGCCGGAAACGAGCACCGTGGCACCGCGTCCCGCACCGCTGGTCCGCAGAGCGTCGCGGAGGCGCTGGAGCTCATGGTCACGCTCCCACAACACAGAAAAAGGCTACTGCGATATGTTCGCCTGGCGGATCGACCGGGCAGTCGGCTTTGTGCCAGTGCCGCGTCTGCCCCTTGAACAATCTTTCGCCGGCGCAGTCTCCCGTGACTAGCGCTGCCGCTGGGTGAACCCGGCCGGCGGCTTGAGATCGAACGGCGCCAGGTTCTCCGGGGTACGCAGCAGCCACGTGTACCGGCTCGTCACCGACAGATCCGGCGACACAAAGGCCATGCGTACCGGAAGATAGGTGGCCGCGTCGAGCCAGATGTCGACGGCGATCCCCCTGCCGTCGGCTTCGGCCCGCCCAGGTGAATCGCATCGTGCCCGTCGAGACGTTCAGTGCCGACCACGTGCAACGACAGGCGCCGCAACAAGTCCTGGATGTCTTCCGGGCCGTCGGACATGGCGATCCACGACACGTCGGACGGTACCTCGGGCGGTCCAAACGGTGCCCGCCGCCTGCAATCCTGGATCAGCGGGCCCGGCAAGATCAGCGGCGCGCCGACCGCCCTCGGCGGTGATGAGTGCTCAGGTGGCTTCGAGTAGCGGCAGGATTTCGTATCGATGGTGGTAGCGGGCCATCCCGGCGGCGGTGCCGTGGAACAGCGGCTCGGTCCGAAGCGACCTGACAAGCGAGTGGAGCATCGATCTGGATGAGCCGTTTCGCCGACGTGTGGTTGACGAAGGTCTGAATGGCTCGGATCTTGGTGAGATCTCGGTGACGCGGTAGGGGCAGCAGGCGCAGACTGGGACGATCAGGACGCACACGACGAGGAGATCCTGTCCGATGGCCGGTCCTCGCACGTTCCGCAAGCGCCCCACGGAGGTCCAAGCCCTCCGGTGGACCGGCGACAACGTGCGGAAGATGCGGTTGTTCGCCGGCGATTGGATCGTCTGCGACATCCAACGGGCCTTCCATCCGGTGCGAGACGATGTGTTCGAAGAGATCTATGAGATCGCCGACCAATGAGCCACCCGCATCGCCGCGGTACTGAACCCTTCCGGAGGCCTTGTGGCTGTCGAACCCGTTCGCTGGTGTACCTGTCCGGCCTGCTGGCCGCCCACCGGCAGGAGATCGGATCCCGGTGGCGGCGTCTGACAACCGGCGAGCAGGCGTTGCTGGTGCTCACCCACCTGAGCCGCGCGAGGAGGACGGTCAGCACGAATGAGCCTTTCCGCGAACGGTGGTGGTCACCCTGACTGGTGATGAGGAGTGCACCCCGAACCTGTTGACCTTGAGATGAGGGCGGTCGTAAATCGGTTGTCGGTGGCCGTATGTATCGCTGACGATACGGCCATGGCCACGACCCGACGAGCCGACATGTTCACGGCGGACGGCAGGCCGTCTGACGACGACCTGCGGGAGCACCGGGCAAGGTTGGGCGACGAGCGCACCACGTTGGCCGAGGCCCTGCGCTGTCAACGCCTCACGTTGGAAATGAAGTGCTCGGGTCTTGATGCGGAGGCTATGGCGCGGCGTTCCGTTGAGCCGTCTACGATGTCGCTGCTTGGGCTGGTGCGGCACCTGGCCGAGGTGGAGCGTGCGACGTTCCGGGGGTTGATGGCGGGCCAGGATGTGCCCCGACTGTTCTGTTCCGACACCGACCGTGATGGTGATTTCGATGGTGCTGTTGCCGACCCACGGGTGATTGCGCAGGCATGGGAGGTATGGCATGCGGAGGTGGACTTCGCCACGCGGTTCGTGGCCGAGGCGCCCAGTCTCGACATCACCGGTAACGATCCCTTGAATCAGCATGGCAGCGGTGGAGGACTGATGTCGCTGCGCGAGGTACTCGTCGGGATGATCGGGGAGTACGCCCGCCACATGGGTCACGTCGACCTGTTGCGCGAGCGGATCGACGGACGCGTAGGCCAGTAATGATCATGGGTGAGGCGCGCCGAACCCGTTAGTACCCGAGCGTTGGGCTGCTTCAAGCAGGTATTGTGCCGTCGCGTGGTTCGGCCCGGCAGTCGAACGCGGCGGTCGAGCCGGGAGTGACGGACCCGCGAGCGGCGGCGCTCCATCACGTTGGCGCTCGCCGCAGTCGTAGCCAGCCATCAAACCGATTCCCGGCACTTGTCGTACACCGGTAAACGCGATTCCCCGGCGAGCGCGTGCGGCCGCTCTGCGGCCGCCTTCAAGACGTGCGGATAGTTCTCACCCGTCGAGGTCGCCGTTGTCGAGCCGCTCGGCCCGTTCGTACTCGCCCAACTGTCGCAGGTCGATGGCGAGGTTGTTGGCCGACCGAAGGGTGTTGGGGTGGTCGTCGCCAAGCATCCGGCGTCGCCGGGTGAGGGTGTCCTCGTCCAGCTGCCGGGCCTGCTCGTACTCGCCCAACCGTCGCAGGTCGACGGCGACGTTGTTGGCCGACCGAAGGGTGTCGGGGTGGTCGTCGCCGAGCACCCGGCGCCGCCGCCTCAGGGAGTCCTCCTCCAGCTGCCGGGCCTGTTCGTACTCGCCCAACCGGCGCAGGTCGATGGCGAGGCTGTTGGCCGACCGAAGGGTGTCGGGGTGGTCGTCGCCGAGCACCCGGCGCCGCCGCGTCAGGGTGTCCTCGTCCAGCTGCCGGGCCCGCTCGTGCTCGCCCAACTCGCGCAGGTCGATGGCGAGGCCGCGGGCGGAGAACAGGGTGTCGGGGTGGTCGTCGCCGAGCAGCCGGCGTCGTCGCGTCAGGGTGTCCTCGTCCAGCTGCCGGGCCCGTTCAATGTCGCCCACGGCGCGCAGCATGTCTGCGAGGTCGTTGGCCGCGTGGAGGGTGTCTGGATGGTCGTCGCCGTGCACACGCCGTAACTGTGTGAGGGTCTCCTCGTTCAGCTGCCGGGCCCGCTCGTGCTTGCCCAGCTCATGAAGGATGAGGGCGAGGTTGTGGGCCGAGCGGAGGGCGTCGGGGTGATCGTCGCCGCGCAGGCGGCGGTGACGATCGAGAGTCTTTTCCTGGATGAGCCGGGCCTCGTTGTACCGGCCCAGGTATTGGAGTGAGTTGGCGACGAATTCTTGGGCGACCGTGACGCGTTGGTCGTCCGGGTCCACGGTCGAGGACCAATGGTCGTGCCATTCGGTCGCGAGGGTCAGGGCGCTCTTGGGCTCGCCTCTGGCGAGCAGGTAATTCAGGGCGCGGTGGGTGGCCGACGCGAGCGCCGGGGTGGTAGCGGGGTTGAGTACCAGGAGGTGCGGGAGCAGTTCAGCCCACGCCGGCCAGGTCGCAACGTCGTTCCCGCTACCTGGTGTGGCAGCGGAGATCAGGCGCTGGACCGCCTCGCGGTCGCTGGCGGCGCTCTCACCGGCGGTGTCGCGTAGCACGGCTTGGGTGAGCCGATGGAGCTGGATGCTGTCGCTGTCGACCCGGGCGAGTCCGAAGGCGGCCAGCCGGCCGAGGCTTCGGCGGAACGCGACCCGGCTGGCGGTCGCGGCGGCCAACGGCCCGCCGAGGACATCAGGGGGCGGTTGGGTGAACCAGCGCAGCGGGATCGGTTCGGGGGCCAACATGGCGCACAGGTGCAGCAGTTGCACGGCGGCCGGGTCCACCTGGTCCAGGCGCCGCACCGAGGTGGTGATGACGGCGGCGAGCGGCTGTGGGTAGTCGCCTGGCGGCTGGTCGGACAGCAGTTCGGTGGCGTGCTCGCGCAGTTCGGTCAGGTACTCGTTGATGGTCATGCCGGTCTCGGCGAGCAGGCCGGCCGCCTGCGCCAGGGCCAGTGGCAGGTCGCCGACGGTGGCCGCCAACCGATCCGCGTCCGCCACCGTCATCGTGGGCAGGTTGGTTTGCAGCAGCGCGACGGACTCGTCGCGGTGGAACACGTCGACTTCGACGGGTACCGCGATGCCTCCGGTCCGTCCGCTGCGGGAGGTGATGATGAGGTGACCGCCGCCGGTCGGGATCCACTCGCGGACATGGTCGACCGTTTCCGCGTTGTCGAAGATCAGCAGCCAGCGGGCGTCCTCCCGCAGTCGGCGCATCACCGCCTGTTTGGCGTCCGCGTTCGGGGTGCCCTCCGGAGTCCATTCGGCTGCGGCGGCCAGTTCGGCCAGTTGTTCGCCGAGCAGGTCGGGTTGTTCGGCGTCCAGCCACCACACCAGGTCGTACTCGTTGCCGAACAGGTAGGCGTACTCCACGGCAAGCTGGGTCTTGCCGACGCCACCCATCCCGTGCAGCGCCTGCACCAAGGTGCGATCCCCGGCGCACAGCCGCTGCCGCAGCGCGGCCAACTGTGCCTCGCGTCCAGTGAACGCGGGATTGCGCGGCCGCACGTTCCACACCGGCGGCAACGATCCCGGCACCCGCGGCCCCGCCCCAACAACCCCGGCCAAAGCTCGGCCGCCGGGAAACCGCGGCGCGGTCGACGGGCGCGCCGGCCCGCCGACCGCCCGCAGCAACGCTTCCCGCGCGGCCGGCTCGGCTAACCCAAACAGATCCACATAGACCGCCGACCGCAGGATCGGTGGCGGCTGCACCTCGGTGACCCGCACCGGCACCAACCGGTGACTACCCTGCTCGTCCGGCCGCTCGGCCAGGACCGCGGTCCACTCGTCGGTGGTGAACCTCGGCCGATCGAAATAGTCAGGCGAACACAACGCCAACAACCGCCCGGCCCGGGCAAGCGCGTCGTTCATCCGCAGCACCGCGTTGTCACCAGCCGACCAGTCCCACACATCCAGTTCGACCGAGTACCCAGCCTCTTTCAGTTGCCAGGCGGCCCACTCCGCCCACGGCCGATCCGGGCCGGCATAGCTGACGAACAGGTCGATCGCGTCCGAGTCAGACGTGGAGGCCGCGGGCACGGTCTCAACCCTGCACCACCACGCGGACCCGCCGCGACCACCCGAACGGCCGAAAGGTGATGCAATACGACAACAGTTCCGCCACAGGCCAACGAGGACGGCTGGTCATCGATCTGCAAGGATCAGACCCATGGCGAGCGAGACCCACCTCCAGATGATCCAGAATGTGATCTCCCGGCTCGCCGGCCAGTCCACCACCATCAAGGGCTGGTGTGTCACCGTCACCGCCGCGCTGCTCGGCTTCGGCACCACATCCACCACCCCGGCGATCGCCGCGATCGCCATCTACGTGGTCTGCGCCTTCGCCGTCCTCGACGCCTACTACCTCACCCTCGAACGCGCCTACCGCACCCTCTACCAACAGACCACCACCGACCAGGCCGACGCCTGGACCATGCAGATCACCCGACCAACCATCACCCAGGTCGGCACCGCTCTACGCAGTCCCGTCATCCTCCTGCTCTACGGCAGCTCCCTACTCGCCGCCGCCAGCGTCGGCCTCTACCTGTTGCTCAGATAGACCACTGAGCCTCGCGACGAGAAGTTGTCAATACCTGTGGATTGATTCGGTCACAGATCGCCAAGCTGGCCGGTCGGACAGATGCGGGATCTCCTGATGTGGTTCGCGCCTGGCGCCCCAGTGGCGTCCTGCGGCGGCGAGGGCAGGGGGCGGCGATGGTTGGATCCGGAGCACGCGATATTGTCCGACTCGAGGTACCTCGGGCCGGAGTGATGGTGGCCTCGGTCTGCGATCGGGTCGTGCCGGTGCGCCTGGTCGACCCGGCCGGCTGCGAGGTGGTCGCGCCGGCTCCGGGGATTCCGGGTCGAATCCACACGAGGAGTGAGCCAGCCATGAACGCCGAGGGATCCGTCAACTCCCGGATCGTCGACCCGGCCCGTCTCCCGTTCGCGTACCAGGACGCGCTCAACGCCGGGGATGCCGACGCCGTCCTCGCGCTGTTCCACCAGGACGCGACGATGCGCACCTTCACCGGCGAAGTCCTCACCGACCGGGAGGCGCTGCGCGCTGAGACGGTCCAGACAATCGCAGCTCAGGCGCGTCTGACCAACAAGCCCAGGTCCACCCTGATCGGGGGCGACACGGCCCTGATCATCGTCGATTGGAACCTCGAGGCGACGTTGCCGGACGGCACCCGGATCTCGCCGACCGGAACGACGACGGCCGTCGCCCGCCGGTCAGCCGACGGGTCGTGGCGGTTCGCCGTCCTCAACTGTCAAGGGGCAGTTGGATCTCCGCAGTGGCGGACAGCAGAGCTCCCCGCTGGTGGACGGTAGAAGTCCCCAGGCGGTCAGCGGTTCTCCCCAGTGGTCGGGGGTCAGTTCAGGGGGACGACGCCGCGTCCGGTAGTGACTTCGGCGAGCCGGTCGACGGTGGCGGTGGCGAGGGTCTTGGGCGTGATCTCGTCTCAGGCATCGAACAGCGTGCCATCGGGGTAGACCCAGAAGGCGAACTCGGATGCAGTGTGCGTGAAGTCCTTGATCGCGTTTCGTCGTCCGCGAAAGCGCTGGGCGAGGAAGGCGAATCGCTCGACAGCAAGGTCACGCGGAACCAATCCGGCGGTGATCATGCGAGTGCAGGCTGTGTGCGTGCGGATATGCCGGTCACGGCGCTGTTATAGCAGCTGGTTGGTGGTGACTTCCCGCAGAAATGGCGCCCGCCTCGACGGCCTGATCGTCGTGCTCGCGCAGCATACGCATCACAGTGGCCGGCGAGGGGTGCTGGCCCTTCTTCGCCCCGATGGTGATTACGAGCCTGGCGGCGATGTCGCGCCCTTCTCGTTCTGCTGTTTCACAGGCGACCGCCCATGAAACACGCTGACCGCCGAGTCGGCGGCGGGCCACCGTACACGGGCTACCTCACCCCGGCATGGTCCCGGTCGGGTGCTGCCGGCCGGGACCCTCTGTTGCGAGTCCACGATCGGTGTCGACGCTCGCAGCGACTACGGTCGAGGGCCGACGTTCGCGGGGAGCGGAAGCTCGCGGTCCCGCCAGGCTCGCTCCCACTGCCGGGTGATCGCGGGGCAGACGATCAGGTAGCGGAGCGGTGCGATGAGAGCCAGCCATAGGGCGACAGGCAAGTGGATGCTGGTGATGACCACCGACTGGGACGTCTCCGTCAAGGGGTAGGCGTTGGCCGCCACGGCGCCGAGCGCGAACAGCGCCACCAGGATCCCGACCAGCGGGCGCCGGGCCTGCCGGCGCCAGGCGAGGAACCCGGCCAGCCAGGGCAGCGCGAACAGGCTGAGGTTCCGACCGCGACGAGCGCGTCGACGGAACCGCGGAGATGGTCTTCGAGCTCGTCAGCGTCGGACGGCTGCAGTTCCCGGCGGAGTTGTACATAGTGCCGCCACTGCGCGAACTGCGCCTCCAGCGCGTCCTGACCCTCGCCGACGGTCATACCGCGCGCTCCAGTGGGATCGCCGTCAGCGGCCGCGGGTTTGCTACCTGGGACGACTTCGACCACGCGCTGCCACCTGAGCGTCAGGGTTCAGCGTTCGCGTGCGTTGATCCCTCCGGCGTGGGCCCGCGACTGTACTTCCAGCGCGTTCCCGAAGGCAAGGTCGTCAAGAACCGGCTGCACCTTGACGTGCGGGTCGGCACCGGGCTGGTGGGTGACGAGCGCCTGGCCGCACTTGAAGCCGAATGCGCACGACTGGTCGCACGCGGCGCGGTACGCGTGCGACTACTACCTGCCGATGCCGACAACGAGTCGTGCCTCGTGATGCAGGACATCGAGGGCAACGAGTTCTGCCTCGACTGAGTGGCCGCCGACGGGGCACCGTCGCGAATTGACCGATGCAGGTCACCGTCACGAGGGCCGCCGTCCCGCGCCGCGCCAACGGTCCTGATCCAGAACCACCCCTCGGTGTCCGTCGACGAGCTCGACCGCTTGGCCGGCGTCCTGCCCGCTCGGGCCCTGCTGCTCGACTGCTGGTCAGTCGCGAACGGCCGCCGCTCCCTGACCGAGGCCGTCCGGAGCCTCCGCCTGTCCCGCAACCGGGCGAACGCGATCGCCGACCGGGCCCGGGCCGCGTTCGCCGCCCCGCCCTAGCGAGACCAAGGTCAAGCGCGGCCATCGTACGGTCGGTGTCGACACGGACCTGATCGAAAAGCTCGGCGGAACGACCCTTGTCCCTGCGAGTCCGGGCGCGGACTCTCATGCCACCGGGAGTATGTTCCGTGATCGGTCACTGAATGGCGCGGGTCAGCTCGAGTACATCGGCGAGCTGCTGCGGGGTGGGTAGGATGCGCAGCGCCTCGTCGATCTCGCGCTCGGCCCACTCACGGTCGCGGCGCTCGGCCCGCGGGTCGATCGCGACGCCCGTCTGCAGGCGCAGGAAGTTCAACCGGGTTGCGAGGAGCATCGAGAAATCCGCCGGTTCGGTGACGCGACCGGGACCGCCGTCGTGCACATACGTCCCGTACATCTCGCGCACCGCGTCGAGGTCCGTTGCGCCGTCGCTGAACCAGTCGAACAGCGCTTGAGCGATCTCCCGGCCCGGTGCGGCCGGCCCGAGGTTGTCCCAGTCGACGATCACGAGGGCGCCGTCTGGATCGGCGAGGATGTTCTCCGGGTGCAGGTCGCGATGGCACAGGATCAGCGCGGCGGGATCGACCGGCCTGACCGCGGCGCACAGCTCGGGCAGGGTGGCCAGGCGGTGGGCCAGGCGCTCCGCCCACACCGTGCCGGCTCCGGCCACCGCGGCCCACTCGGACTCGGCGGGAACCCGGTCGTACCAGCGGTCGGGCGGCCCGCCGCCCGGCTCGACCCGGTGGGCGGGGGCGCACCGGTGCAGGCGGGCGAATAGCCCACCCAGCTCTCCCGGCGTCGCCGGCGCGGTCAGGTTGACCGGCCGCAGGTCGACCCAGTCATAGAGGCGGAGCCACGTGCCGCCGGGCGCCGCGTGCAGGAAGCGCCCAGCGCGGTCGGGATGGCTCGCCGGCAGCCGCACCCCCGCCCGGGCCGCCCGCCGAGTGAACGCCAGCTCGGCCGCGATCATCGCCTCCGACGGCGGCCGGGCGAAGATCTCCTTGAGCGCATACCGCGCGGTGCCGGCTTCGACGCGCCACACCTGCCCGAGGGCACCCCGCGGCCCGGCGGACACCACAACGTCGTCATTCCACCCGAACACCTCCCGCAGCTGGGCCACCAGCTCCTCTGCCATCACGGACCCAGTATGGGAGCCGGACCCGTAGCGGCGCCGGCCTTGGCCGCACGCCTTGGCCCAGTACCCAAGATCACGTGCCTTATCCTGCCGCGAGGCGTGCAGCCTTACCTTGCGTCGGCGCGACCGATAGGGTGCCTGGTGGCACGAACTGTTGCGAGGTGCCCCGCGACCTGCGGGGAGAATCGGGAAGCCGGTGTGAGTCCGGCACGGGCCCGCCGCGGTGACCAGGGAGCTGCCGCCCATGCGTGTGATGCGCAGTCACTGGCCTTCAGGCTGGGAAGGCGGGCGGTGAGGCGTCGATCTGGGAGTCCGAAGACCGGCCTCGCGTACGCAGCCCTGGGCATGCCCCGGGGCCTGAGCGCAGCGGGAGCCTGCCCTATGACCAGCCAGCTATACGACGTGATCCACCGCCGCCGCGACGTGCGGGGCCAGTTCACCGGTGCCCCGATCGCGGCTGAGGTCCTCGACCGTGTCCTCGCCGCCGCCCATGCCGCACCGAGCGTGGGGTTGTCCCAGCCGTGGGACTTCATCGTGGTACGTGACCAGGCGCTGCGGGAGGCGTTCCATCGGCACGTCCGCCACGAGCGGGACGTCTTCGCCGCCACCCTCGACGCCGAGGCCGCTGAACGGTTCGCCCGGATCAAGATCGATGGTGTACTGGAATCCTCACTGTCGATCGTGGTGACCTACGACCCGGATCGCGGCGCCCCAGCAGTGTTGGGCCGGCACGCCATCGCTGACGCCGGCCTGTACTCGGTGTGCCTGGCCATCCAGAACCTGTGGTTGGCCGCGACCGTGGAGCATCTCGGTGTCGGTTGGGTGTCGTTCTACCGGGAGGCGTTCCTGCGACACTTGCTGAGCGTCCCGGCCGGTATCCGCCCGGTTGCCTGGCTCTGTCTGGGGCCGGTCACCCACCTGGAAGCGGTACCCGACCTCGAACGCCATGGCTGGCGCAGCCGGCGGCCCTTGCACGCTGCCGTCCACGCCGACCGGTGGAACTCGCCCCAGCGCTGAGTACATTTCACGACCGGCGCCCGATCGCGCTCGCCCCAATCTCCTTTTATCGACCGGATCAGACGGCTGGGACACCGAAGTACCGCAAGATCAAGCGGAAATGTTGACCGGCGCGATCCATGGCACTCAGCCGGCTTGGACTCTCAGCAAGCGGTGTTAGCCAACCTAACTAAATTGCCATTGATCACGTATCGATGGGTACCCGTTGGGTTCGCCGCCGCCGGTCATCTGCGGCGGGCGAGGGCGACCAGGAAGCGGATCTCACCGGAGAGGCGGAGCACAGGCTCGGCGGCCAGCCGCTCGAACCGACGGTCGTAGTCGGCTCCGTCCACCAGCCCGAACACGTCGACGATGGCGTGCCTTGCGGTGTTCATGTTCGTGAGCAGGTACGCGTGCCAGCGCTGCCCGTGGCGGGTGGCGCCACCGAGGTGATACACCAGTGCCTCGGTGGTGATGTCGTCGAAGCCGACCTGGCGCAGCAACGGTTCGAGGGTATCCTCCAGACCGGCCAGACCGATCCGGGCGACCAACTGCTGGCCGGCTGCGAGCAGTGCGGCCGCAGCCGGGTGGTCCAGCCGGATCGCCTGGTCGGGCACGTTACCCAGCAGGGTGACCCCGCCGGGCCGCAGCACCGCCGCCAGGTTGGCCAGCGCGGTCCGCCGATCCGCGAGGTAGGGCAGGACCAACCACATGACGGCGGCGTCGAAATCGCCGGTGTCGGTGAGCGGTTGCCGGATGTCGTGCGCCAGAAACCGCACGTTCGGGACGCTCGCGCTGCGCGCGGAGGCGGCCACGATCGCGTCAGTGTCCACGTCGATCCCGACCACCTGCGCGTTCGGGTAGCGCCGCGCGATCTCGCGGGTGAACAGGCCCTCGCCGCAACCGACATCCAGTACCGACCACGTCGCCCGGTCCGGGTCGGTGGACAGCCCGCCCAGCTGCAGCATTCCGTCGAACCAGAGGTTGAAATCCTCACGCAGCAACCTGAACTGGTGCTCCAGCCGCCGCCGGTCATCGGCGTTGCGTTCGAATCCGCCGCGCGGGTCGCGGCTGAACGGGTCCGTGGCGGGGGCGGTACCGCCATCACCGTGGTCCATGCTGGCCTCCTGATGAGCGCGCCATGGCGATCCTCCTCGCCGGTGCCGGCGGCCGGTCACCGTCCACAGGAAACGGTGCGCACGCGGATGGACCGGCTCCGAGCCGAATCTACGCGGTCGCGCCGGCGTAGTGGCGTAGGTCGCGTTGTGGAGCTGAGGGCAGGTGGGGTCGGTCGCATCGCCAGGTTCCGGGCCGGTGCCGGAGGGGCAGGCCGGTCACCCATCCGCCTGTACGGGCATGGTGGCGTGCGACCGTGACCGGGCGAGGTCAATCAAGGGCGCGGCAACGCCGTCGGCCGACAGGCCGCCCGGAGGTCAGGTCCGAACCGGCTCACGCCGTCACCGCGGCCGGTTTGAGGGCGCGGATGTGCCCGTCCTGCACAGGCCGTAGCAGACGAGGGTGGGCAGTTGCGGGCCACCGCCTGCCCGAGTGTCGACGATGGGCTACGTGGCGCTGCCTCCACGTGATCGACGGGGCAGAACAGGCCGTTGTCGATCGGGAAACCCGGGCTATGTTGATATCCATGCACTATCGAGAGCTGGGAAAGACCGGGCTGTCCGTGTCGGAGGTCGGCTTCGGTGGCTGGGGAATCGGCGGAACAGGCTGGATCGGCGCCCAGGACGACGAGTCCAAGCGGGCCCTGCACCGGGCTATCGACCAGGGGCTGACGTTCATCGACACGGCGGCGCGATACGGCGACGGGCACAGCGAGCGGGTCATCGGTGAGGTTCTGCGCGAGCGGTCCGAGCGGGTGTACGTGGCCAGCAAGGTGCCGCCCAAGGACATGCGCCCGGACGCGACCGCCGACGAGGCGTTTCCTGCCGATCATATCCGCGACTTCACCGAGCGGAGCCTGCGCAACCTGGGCGTCGAGACGCTGGACGTACAGCAGTTCCACCGGTGGTACCCGGGGTGGCTGGGCGAGGGTGGGTGGCTGGACGAGATCGCCCGGCTCAAGGACGCGGGCAAGATCCGGCACTTCGGCTTCTCGCTCAATGACCACGTGCCCGGCACCGGGCTGGCTGCGGTACGCGCCGGTGTCGTGGACACCGTACAGGTGATCTACAACATCTTCGATCAGAGCCCCGAGGACGAACTGTTGCCCGCCTGCGCCGAGGACGGCGTCGGCGTGATCGTCCGGGTACCGCTGGACGAGGGCGGCCTGACCGGCACGATCACCCCGGAGTCCACGTTCCCGGAGGGCGACTGGCGGCACCGGTACTTCGCGGGCGATCGCAAACGGGAGGTGCACGACCGGGCGCAGGCGATCGTGGACGATCTGGGCGAGCCGCCGGAGCGGCTACCTGAGATCGCTCTGCGGTACGTGCTGAGCAACCCGGCCGTATCGACGGTCATCCCCGGCATGCGCAACGTCCGCAACGTCGATCGGAACATGGCGATCGCGGACGGCCGGGGCCTGCCGGAGTCGACCGTCGCGGCTTTGAAGAAGCACCGCTGGGTTCGCAACTTCTACCCGTGACCTTGATGCAGGCCAAATCCTGATCATGATGTGGCGTATCGCGCGGGCGCCCCTGGATGACGTGACGAAGGGAGGCGATCGACCGCACTCTCGACTCGACGCAGACCCCGTTGAACGGCTTTATTGCGACGCCGCCGTGTTTCCTGGCGGAGCCTGGGCGCGCCCGGGCCCAGGTGGCCACCGTCTGCCGCACCGGCAACCCGCTGGTGGGCAGCCTCTGGTACGGGGTGATCCAGACCAACTCCGGGCAGGAGTTGCGCGACACCACGTTCACCCGTGCGACCCTCCGCCGGTTGCACCGTTGCCGCGATTGGTCCTCGCTGAGACGATAGACGGACGACGAGCTTTCCATAAGCGGGTGGAATCATGTCAGTACACGTTGGATGACGAAGATCCGCCGTTCTTCACGATCTACCATGAGGTCGTCCAACGGGCTCCGAGCACCGAAATGGTGGTGCGAACCGGGCTTACGCCGCGGGAGGTTCAGCGGGACCTTGAGCACTACCGTTCGCTGGACCGGCCCCCTGCGTCACCTTTGTCGGCACCACGCTTTCTGAGTGGGAATGGCTGACCGGGAGGCGGGTCGCTCCACATCCGTTCCTCCGCTGGGAGAAAGCGCCGACGCGGTCGCGCCGCGCGTCGCCGTCCTATACGAGGCCCGATAGCCGCTACTACCTGGGGTCCGGCAGCTACCTACCCTTCGGCAGCACCTACTGAACACTCGTCCCGCCCGAACGAGCCTGGAGCACCGGACGCCCGAATCGTTCTTCGCCACCCTCAAGACCGAACTGCTGCATCGGCAGGCCTGGCCCAGCCGCCCAATCAACGCCTTTCCGGGCCACCGTCAACGCGGTGGAGCGTCAACTTCCCCAGGTGAACGTATTTGGCGCGACGCCACCAGCCGCCACTAGCACCAACGCCACCCCGAAGGTCGCTCGGACCAGCAGTGCGTACACCTTCCGGGCATTCATCGAGCCGATCGTGGACCGCATCCTGGCACCACGTCTCCGTCACCGTGGACACAGCCGTCCTATCACGCCGGTGTCCACATCGGAACCGGACGACCGGTCACGTCTGCCCGACGTATCGGGGTGAACGCGGGGAATCAGCGCCAACTGCGCCGGTCGCCCCGGCGCGCCCAGTATTGGGATCAGAGGAATCGTCGGCCAACGATCAGGTGGTCGGCTGACAACCCGACTCTTGATCCGCCGGTCCTGCATGTCATCCACACCGTCGGTCCGATTTGGGAGGGTGGCGGCTACGGTGAAGCAGACATTCTCGCCTCCTGCCACCGGCGCAGCCTGGAGGTCGCCAACCAGCTGACCGCGCACAGCATTGCATTTCCCGCCATCGCGACCGGCGTCTACGGGTTCCACCCGATCAGGCGGCGCGAACCGCAGTCGCAACGATCAGATCGACACCCACCAGCGTTGAACGGGTTCGGCTGGCCGCCTCCGATGACGCAACACGTAATCGACTCCAAGCCGCCCTGGAGTCTTGACCAACACCGGTGTGGAGCCGAGCAGGACCAGTTCCTCCGCTGCCGTGAGCATCCGCTCATGCCGCTGTTGGTGTGCGGGCGCGCTTGGTCTGCGGGCTGTTCTGGTCTGTGCGGGCGCGTTCGGTTTCGATTTTGGTGTGGCTACCGGTCCTGCTTGGGTTGTGCGGCGGGGTGGGTGAACGGATCGGTCAGCGCCGTCTTGGCAATGGCGGCCGTGCCGACCGGGTGCAGCAGCCGGGCGGCCAGAGAGCTGTCGTTGCGGGAGGCGACCAGGGCGGCCACGGTGTCGCCGCGCGCGCCCGCCGCGGTGGACTCGAGTTTGCCGGCGACCTCGGCGAGCAACGCAGCGCGGCGACACAGGTCATCGGCAGCGTCGACGAGTTGCCGCCAATCGCCATGACGGACCGCCTCGGCGCAGCGGGACACGTCGGCGAGGACCGACAGATAGCGCTCGGCGATACGCGCCTCGTCGGGCGTTTGGGCAGCGACGCTCACACAGCTCTCCTTGCTCATATCAACGTTCACGTGAGGACGGCCACTCGGGACGCCATGACCGGACCGAACCGGGACGGACAGCGGCTACCACCTCGACGGCCTCATCGCAGCCGGCTCCCACCCCCGGGTTACCTGAGCCACCCACACCCGACCGAACGCTAGGGTACGCGACCCACACCACCGGCACCGCTGACATCCGATCATACCAATGAGAGGGCGTCGGCACCTCCGGCCGCCATGGCATTTCCACCCAGCCTTCTCGCAGGCGAGTTGCCGCGCGGTTCATAATCCGACACTCGCAAGGTCATCATTGGATCGACGGAGCCGCTAACATGTCCGGCGTCCGATTGCGCGGCGTTCATGATGTTCAGAATCCGGGAGACGACGGATGATTGCAGTCACGGTAGGTCTCCTAGTCGTGGTGTTCCTGAAAGTCATCGCCGTAGTTAACGCTATTCGATGGCTCCACCGCCAAGGCCCTGCGTTCACGGCGGCGCTGGCTGCGCAACATCCCCGCACGATGGCCGAGCAGGAACGAGTGTACGACAACCTCGAAGCCGACTTCTTCCCGTTCGGGATCAAGGACTACCGGATTCGACGATTCGCGCGAGCGCGTCAGGGGTCGCGCCGTATTCTTGTCGGGTGGCTTGCCCGGCTCTTCCAAGTCACCTTCTTCAATCTTGCCATGCTATCCGTGCTAACGGCGACGTACCTGATACTGGTAGCGTCGATGGACCGACTCCCAGATCTAGTACCTCGGTCGGTGGACGACGCCTTCTGCCTTGTGCTGGCGCTCACACTCTTGATCGCGACGATTCTTATCGCCGTAGAGGCGGTTTATGCCTACGCCGTCCTCGGTTCGTATGCGCTTGGCTTTCATGAACTTCGACCAGAACGAAGAAGCCTCGAAAAGCTCCTCGTTCGGGAGTTCCAGATCTTCGTGGGGGCTCTAATTGCAGCACACCTGGCCGGTGTGGGCGCAACGTATCTGGTCGCCCACCGTTTCGATGGCTACGGTAAACTTGCCAAGATCGCTCCGTCTGCCGCCCGTGCAGTGCTGCAGACGCTGGATTCCTCATATTACACGTTGGCCACATTTGTTGGGTCGGGCGATCCGGAGCCGTTGACAGCCGCTGGCAAGCTAACTAGTGGCCTAATCACTTTGCAGGGCCTAGCATTTCTGGCGCTCGTTCTGGCATCAATGTTGTCTATACCGGGAAATGAGCGGATCCGGACATCGACAGGAATGCAAGCCAGGGCCGAGTCGAATACGGTAGCCGTTGACCAGAGTAGGGAATCTACCGCGGACTGTGATCATCAACCGGCTCCCCATAGCGAATCGCGAGTCAACACCACGATTCCTTTAGCGATAGGGGTCACGGCTGGCGCGGCCGGTGTACTTGCCGTGCTGATTTGGTCGCGGGTATGGCGAATGAGACGTTCGCGCGATTAGGATACGAGGCTTGGGGCCCAAAGCCATCTGTATTGGACCGTTCAGGGTGCCGGTCGACCCACTCGGATGCATCGAACTGACATTCCCTGCGACGCTATTCGAACGTCATGGATGACGTTCTGACGGTGCCAGTGCCACCCGATTGGGTCGTCCAGGCCGCGGAGGTAAGCCATGCCTCGGCAGCGACTTGATCTCAACAAGGAATTGAGGAAGTTGGCCGCCGAACGGACCTTTCGTCCAATGTGGACGTTGCTGGAACAGGCGTGGAGTCCCCGGGTAGAAGAGGTTCTGCCAAGCTCCGCTTCACCACCGAGGACTCCCCGTGATCGCCTATCGTGCCGTGGTTGACGTTCCGCGGCACGTCATCCTCGACGGAAAGCTGTTTGCCACCGACCGCCTCGCCGAGAGCACCACCAGCGTCAAAGGCACAACGATCGACGCCTGGTACTCCGACAAGCACCGCGCCTTCGGCGCCAACATCCAGGCCCTCATGCGCCCGACGGGCTGCCCATCTGGACCTCCGACGCCCTGCCCGGCCACCTGCACGACCTGTCCTGCGCCCAGCACCACGATACCCTCGCCGCCCTGTACTGGGCCGCCTCCCAACTGGACCTGCCCACCCTCGCCGACGCCGGCTACGACGGCAGCGGAGCCGGCATCCACACCCCGTACAAGCAACCCGCCGACGGCGCCCGACTGGCCGCCGACAACCAGGCATACAACGCGCTCTTACAGGGCATCTGATTCGTTGTGTCAGGCTATGTCTGGATTTATCGGGAGGTCGTCGCGCCAGGACGGGGTTGATTCACCCGTCAACCGCCGGGACATGTTGTCGATCATCGCCCAGTGAATCATCGCCCGGGACCGTCGCGGGTTCGTTTCGTAGTCCCGTGCCAGCCGGCGATGCAACATCAACCAGCCGAACGTCCGCTCTACCGCCCACCTCTTGCGCTGGAGCACGAACCCGCGCTGCTGCGGGTCTTTGGTGACCACCTCCACGTCGATCCCGTACGCCGCGCCGATGTCGATGACGCTTTGCTTGTACCCGAATCCGCCCACGCCACCGCCACCTGCGGGTGGCGATCGGCCACCTGCTCGACCACCGCCCGACCGCCGACGGTGTCGTGCACGCTGGCTGCGGTCACCAGTACCACCAAGCAGCAGGCCCAGCGCGTCGGTGGCGACGTGCCGCTTCGTCCCTTTGATCTTCTTGCCTGCGTCGATTCCCTGGGCGTGTTCGGGCACGTTGCCCGAGGTCTTACGCTCTGCGCGTCCAGGATCGCCGCGGTCGGCTCAGCATCCCGGCCCGCCGCCCGGCGGACCTTGCCCCGCAACGCGTCGTGGATCGCCTCGGTGATACCTTCCTTCTCCCACAAGGCGAAGTAGCCGTGCACCGTCTTGTACGGCGGGAAGTCGTGCGGCAGATACTCCCACGCGATCCCGGTCCGGTTGACGTACAGGATCGCGTTCACGATCTCCCGCAGGTCGTGTTGTATCGGCGAGATCCCCAGCCCGGCTCGGCCCGCGCGCCAGGCCGACAGCATCGGCTCGATCAGCGCCCATCGGGCGTCGGACAGGTCGGTGCGGTACGGCCGTCGTGGTGTGCTCATCATGCCTGCGTACCAGATCACCGTCCACAGTGTGGGATCGTCGAGCCGACGGCCGCCGCGCCGTGTCTATACCAGATCATCCCGTAATGGGATGAGATGCCCTCTTGAGCCAAACGCGCCATCGGCGAGCGCGGGTTCGCCATCCTCACCCGCCGGTGGCGGACCCTGCGCCACACCACCGCCAGCCCCAGAAGCATCGGCAACAGCGTCCGCGGCGCGCACGTCCTCACCCATTTCGAGTACCGCTACGTACCAAGTTCTTGTTGAGATCAACAATCCCGCGGCGACACACCGGGTAATCAGACCGACACGAATCTATGGTAACCAGGAGGAAACCGGCTCAGTGGTACGTTGCGCCCATGGCAGTGTTCGCATTGTGGAGCGCACCCCGCACACGATCGACGGTGTTCTTCCTGTCGATAGCTGAACGCGGCGATATGACTGTGCTACACGAACCGTTCTGCAATCTACGGGACTATGGCGAGACTGATGCCGGGGGCCGGACGTTTGATTCGCCCCTGTCGCTGCTCGCCTGGTTGCGTGATGGGACACATGACATGAGGGTGTTCTTGAAGGACCACCCGCCGACCGCCTACGTCCGGGACGTGCTCGCCGACCGGCGCTTCCTTACTGAGGCCCGGCATGCATTCCTCATCCGCCGTCCCGAGGAGATCGCAGCGTCCAACTACGCGCTGGACCCCGGCATGAACATCAACTCGATCGGGCTACAGAGGCTGTGCGAGGTGCAGGCCGCTGTCCGCGAAGCCGGCGGGGACGCTTCGGTCGTCATCGACTCCGATGACCTCGTGGCACGGCCCGAAGCGACGATGGCGGCGTACTGCGCGGCCGTCGGGTTGCCCTTCAATCCACGGGCGCTCACCTGGCCGCCCGGCGAACGGCCTGAGTGGCGCCGGTCCGCACGCTGGCACGCGGACGTCAGCGCCAGTTCCGGCTTCGAGGCACGAACGCGCGTCTATCCGCACACCGTCGAGAACTCCGCCGAGCTGGCCCGGTTCGCCGCCCACCACCGGCCGTTCTACGAGCAGCTTTACGCACAGCGGCTCGACGTTACGCCGTGGGAACACGCGGAGAGTTCCTAGCCTGCCAGCGCCTGACAAACCGCACCTACAACATGCTGCGCGCGTCCCGCAGCACGTCACGGCGTGTCCCCGCAAGATCGGCCCAACTGCGAAAGCCGTCCTGGTGCTTACCATTACCAGCATCGGTACCGATCTTGCTGAGATCACCTCAGCGTCTTCTTTACCGTATACGGATCTTCTGGCAACTCGTCGATCCGGAGATCGCCGTGCCTCAAGGCAGCAGAAGATCATCCGTTACCCGTACCGTCGGATAGACCTGCAGGTCCAGCTTCCCGGCGGGCCCTTCCGTCTCGAACGTGACGCTGACCCCGCCGACGCCGCGCCCGGACGACACGGTCATCCGGGTCGCGGCTTCACGGTAAAGGTCGAGCATCAGCACCGGGCCACGGTGCCAGCGCAACCGCACCGAACGTCCGAGGACATCGTACGTCAACTCGACCTGGTCACCTGCGCCGTTGTCGAGGCATACCGACCGGATCGTCGGCTCGTCACCGACCTGCTCCGGGGCCTCGCCGAAGGCGTCGATGATCTCCTCGTCGGTGGGTACGACGAACTCCCGGTAGGTCGTCACCTCGGCCTCCTCACATCGGGGATCACGGTCGTCAAGCGCAGCCGGCCGCCGTCCATGACCAGCCATGTGGTCTTCAGCTTCAGCAGACCGCGGGGTCCGACAGGCAGCGAGTCGCGCACCTGAAGGTACCCCGCTCGTTCTGGAAGGTCCGGGCGGTGTTGTCGTCGCTAGCGATTGCCCGGAGTGGCTACCGCAACGGGCTTCCGCCAGGGCGGTGTCACGAGTGCCGCGATCTGTGCGGCCGTCGTCTATCCACTGTGGATGGCGAGCGGTGGAGGCTATCCCCCGGCACAAAGATGGGTGATAACCGCCTTCTACCGGGTCACGCGCGCTCATAGCGTGAGGCCGATGAAGGGCAGCCGCTGGCGAGGCCCTGGTTTCTGCATGGGCTGGCACCTCGACGTGCATCTCAACGGAGCCAAGGGCGAGGACTCCTACAAGGACACCGTACCGCTGATCCCACAGATCGCCCGGCAGCTCGGCCTCCCCGACAGCTTCGTCACCCGCGACATCGGCAGCATCGACCTGACCCGAGCCGTCCACACCGAAGAGACCTTCGTCGCCGCCTTCTTCGACAGATGGCTGCGGGGCCGCGACGGTCACGTGCTGGACGGGCCATCCCTACGCTTCCCCGACGTCACCTTCATCCCCTAACGCGCCAGCGGAAACCAGACCTGATGACCAGTGGGGGCCGGCGGGCGGTATCTCGTCCGGCAGCTTGGTCACGCCGGCGGCTGCGAACGGTTGCGGCCCAGCTTGGCCTGACCCTCGTAACCTCTCCGGTCGCCGTCCCCAGGCTCCTGGTAACCACCCCGCCGCGCGGGCGTAGGCGTTTCGGCGGCGTACTCCGTCGAGCAGCAGCGGTAGCGCGATGTTGTCGATCGCGGTCAGCTGGGCACCAATTGCCCGAACTGGAACACGAACCCGAACGCGGTTGGCGAACACACCGTCCCGGTATCCACCGCCCCGTCACATCCCGGGCTGCTCGGCGGGGTCGCCGGTGGCCACCGGGGGTGCCTGCGGCGGTGCCTGCTCGACCTCGTGGATCAGTTGTTTGAGGTGGGTGATCTCCTGGCGCAGGGCGGTCTGTCCGGCCGGGGTGAGGGTGATCCACGTGCGGGGACGCTTGCCCTCGTAACCCTTCTCGATCTGGACCAGTCCGGCGCTTTCCAGGACAGTCAGGTGCTGGCCGAGGTTGCCGGCGGTCAGCTGCAGGGTAGTGCGCAGGAAGCCGAACTCGACCCGGCGTGCCTGGTGGGCGACGGCCAGGATGCCCAGCCGGACGCGTTGGTGTACGACGTCGTCCAGGCCGGTGATGGGGTGCTCGGTCATTGCGTGTCCCGGGGCACGGCCGGCCGGCTGACCGCGAAGGCCAGACAGCCCAGCAGCAACACACCGGCGATGGTGAGCTGGCGCGGCACGGGGGTTCCGAGCGTCAGGTGGTGGACGTCGACCCCGGGAAAGTCGGTGGCCGGTATCCCCACGACAATCAGGTAACCGAGGCTGAACCAGGCCAACGCGCGGTTGCCCTCCACCCAGGCGAGGACCAGCAGGGCCAGTCCGATCGCCGCCGCCGGGGAGCGGAGCTGATTGGTTACCTGCGACAGTCTCGTGCCTGGTGTACCTACGCCGATCGGGTGGTACGCGTTCCACAGCGACGCGGCCGTGGCTAGCACGGCGATGATCGCTCCGATCAGCACGTACGGCCGGATGCGGGTGCCCACGCCGCGGCGGCGGGACTGGTAGACGTAGAAGCCGGCGATCGCCGCGTACGCCAGCACCAGGGCGATGGACCAGTACAGCAACACTGCCTGCGAGTACGCGCCGCAGACCCGGCCGGCCTGCCCGGCCGGACCGGGGTGGGCAACGCAGCCGCCGAGGCGGTGGCCGCCGTGCTGGGTAACCGGGATCGCGCCGAACGAGATTAGAGCGAACAGCAGCAGCGGGAACCAGGTCCCGCGCTGGGCGTTGCGGACCTGGCGGGTCAGGTCGCGTACCGAGGTCAGAAGCTCGCGCGGGTCGTCCACCTGTGGCGCCGAATCGTCTGTCATACACCTAAGTCTGCATCACAGATCTCTCGATGCAAGAGACTATTCTTTACCAAATTGTCGATCGTCAACCAGGCCGAGGCGCCGGGCGCTCAGAAGTACGGCTCCTCCATCCCGCACCAGCCGACGTCCTCGCCGGTCACCGGGCACCCCGAGCGGCGGATTCGGACGAGCGCTGGGGTGGGCTCGCAGCCCCACGCCCGCTCAGCAGTCGAACACCGACCAGCAGATGTCGTTTCGCAACCGCTGGTCGTCGAGCACGAGTTCGCGAATCGCCTGCGGGAGTTGGTCACGCTGCCATCGGCACTCCAGTCGCCCTGCGGCATCGCTCTCGCCCTCCGGCGCGGCAGCACGCGCAGCCTTGATGGCATAGGCGGCCGCGCCGAGTTCGTGCGCGGCGACGTGTGCGACGGCCCCCGCCTGGCCGGCAGCGTACGCGGCATGCCGTGCTGCCCCACGCAGGTCTCTGGCCGCGCCCATCGCATGGCCGCCCGCCGCGCGAGCCTGCATCATCGTGACCTCGCCACGCACCCAGGCGCGGGCGTGCTCGATCGCTTCACGTGGTCGCGGGTCCTCAGGCCGAACCGACTCGAACAGGTGAAGGACGTGCTCCGCGCACGACGCCGCCCAAAGAGCGAGGAGATGATGATCCGAATCAGTGAGAGTCCCACCGCGACGAAGCGTGATGAAGCGGGGGTCCCGAACCTTCGGGAGAATCATTGGTTCGGCGCTCCTTCTGTTTATATGTCCGACCAACATCGGGGGCCAGCGGGAGGACAGGGACATCATCAACCGTAGTGTCGTTTGCGCACCCGAGCGGAACCTCGGTGCGTACGCCTGGCGCGTCACGGTGGGGCTGCCGCGCTGATCGGCGCCGTTGTCGGCAATCTGGTCCTGACCGTGGGGGCGGTCTGGCCGCCTTGAATCTGTTCCAGCTGATCTAGGTCGCGCCGGCGTCGGGCCTGCTTGCCGGCCGGCGCATGCTGATCCTGCTCGACAACGCCCGCGACGGGCCACAGGTGCGGCCGGTCCTGCTCGGGAGCCGGCGACTGTGCGGTACTGATCACCAGCCGGCACCGGCTGAGCACGCTGGCCGGCGCGGATGCCCTCGCGCCGGCGCCGATGTCGGAAACCGACGCCGCCCAACTGCAATAGCGAGCCGGTCGCTGCGCCGACGACGAACCCGATCTCACCGAACTGGCCCGGGCCTGCGGTCCCCTACCGCTCGCGGTGCGGATCGCCGCCGCTCGCCTGCACACCGGCTCCGGCCGCACTTGGCCAGGATCCTTCAGCAGATGCCTGGCCGTCTGTTTCACGGGGACCGGACGATCTGTCAAGCCAGGGTTTGCCCCGCAGCGCCCAGGGGAGCACAACCAAGCCGAGCAGCCCGGCCGAGGCCGCTGTCAGAGGAGGCGGCAGGACCTCGGCAGCCACACCAGCCATGGCCATGAGTCCACCTTGGGAGAGCATGAGCCCCGAGCCTGCGAGCACCATGCCCTGCCCGCGCAGGTGCGGAGGCAAGGCCTCGGCGAATGCCTGGTCCGCGGCGAGGGTATAGGCGCTGGCCGCGCCGCAGACCGCGAACACGACGCACGCGATGGGCAGCGGCGGGTCGGCTGCGAGCATGATCAGTGAGGCGCACATGGCCGCGGCCAGCACAGGGGTGAGCCGTTGCCGGGCAGCGGCGGGCAGGATCCGGCCGACGACGATGTCCCCAGGGATCATGCCGCAGGCCGGTGCGCTCATCAGCAGGCCGACGCCCACCGCACCGGAGCCAAGGTGTGCCGCATACGGGGCGGCGAGAGCGGTGGGGGCCATCGCGCAGGCGACGGGCGCCCATTGCAGGATGAGCAACCGCCGCAGCCGGGTGTCAGCAACGATGGCCCGGTTACCGTCCCACGTCTGCCGCAGCGTGCCGTGGTTTGTCTGTTGACGTGCGGCGGGCCGGGGCTTGACTCCCAGGACCACGACCAGGACGGAGAACGCGAACGTCGCCGCGTCGATCACCAGAGCTGCCTGCGGCGTGATGGCCAGCAGCAGCAGGCCACCCAGGCCGAACCCAGCGATCTGGGATGAGTTGACCGCGATGGACATCAGCGAGCGGCCCAGCCGGTACCGGTCGGGGTGGCCAAGCATGTCGGGCAGGATGGCTTGCCGGGCGCCGCGGAACACTGAGGCGGTCGCGCCGGAGCAGAACACCAGTGACAGAAGCGCCCATATCGGCATGCCTGGTGTGATCATCAGCAGGACGCAAGCCAGGCGTGCGCAGTCTCCGATGATCATGACTTGGCGTGGCGGCCGGGAGTCCGCCAGCGCCGCCAGCGTTCCTGCCCCTACCGCGTTGGGCAGGAAGCCAGCCGCGTAAGCGGCGGCCGCCAGGACGGGAGAGTCAGTGCGCTGGTAAATCAGCACTGCCACAGCGACCTTGTTGATCACGTCCCCGGCCATGGACACCGCGTGCGCGGCGAACAGAGCGCGGAACTCTCCGAGCCTCAGCACGTCGCCATAGGTGGCTCGGCCGGTCACCCCGCCGATCCGGTCGGGCGCGAAAGCGAGGTGGCGTCTTTCCGCGCGGTGAACCGCAGCCGCAGCCCGCGCGGAGTGATCTCCCGGCTGGGATCTGGGGTGACCGCGCATCCCGGCACAGACGTGATGTGGAACCGGCGGACGGTCATCGCCGCCAGAAGCGTCATCTCGATCATGCTCCAAGCCAGGCCCATACAAATCAGCGGCCCCGCGCCGAACGGGGAGTAGGCACAGGCAGGCAGGTTCTCGGTCGGGCCACCCGCGCGCCAGCGGTCGGGGTCGAAAGCCTCCGGGCTGGAAAACCAGCGAGGATCGTGGTGGATGACGTAAGGGGCGACCATCACCATCATGCCTTTGCGGACCTCGTATCCGCCCACCGTTGTATCCTGCCGAACCTGCCGGCCGGACAACCAGTTGGGCGGCCAAAGCCGCAGGACCTCTTTGACCACCTGTTCGGTGTAGGTCAGCCGGCTGGCTTGCTCCCACCGGATCTCGGCGTCGTCCGGCAGGACGCTCCGCGCTTCGTCGGCGACCCGCTCCTGCACCTCGGTGTGCTCGGCGAGCAGGTGGAAGATCCAGGCCATGCCTGGCGCCGGCGCGCCTTGAGCGGCCAACATGGTGGCGATGAGCGTTTCGCAGATCAGCTGGTTGTCCAGCTGACCGGCCCGCCCGGTCGGCGTCATGACCACGCCCAGCAGGTCTTCGGTCTCGACCCGTCCCTGCGCCCGCCGCTGGTTGATCACCGCCGTGATCCGCTGCTCCAACTCACGGTTGGCAGCGGCGACCCGCCGGTTCCGGCGCAGCGGCACCCACGGCGGGACGTTGATGGGGCTGGCGATCACCGGCAGCAGAGCCCAGAAGAGGTCCTGCTCTCCCCCCTCGATAGTTGCGGCGTCTTCGCGGCCGAAACACAGCAGCGCGCCCAGCCGCGAGGTCAGCCTCCGCATGTCGGGCACGATGTCGATCTCGTCGCCTTCGGCCCAGGCATCGAGGTGCTCGGCCATGCCGCTGGCGAGCAGCGGAACTTTGCCATGCAGCGCTCTGGGGCGAAGCCCCCGCATGCGGGATGCCCGGGAGTGCGCCCACTGTTCTTGAAGCCTCGGGTCCTCCTTCTGCTTGCGGTGCAGGAAGTTGCGGTCCGGCGCAAACTCCCGGTAGGTGCGCTGGTACACGTCGTCAGCCGGCCCCGGAGCGGCCGCGACAACAATGCGCCGGTCGAACCGCCACACATCCCCGAAGTCGCGGCTGGCCCGCATGATGAAGCCCAGCCTGTCGTCCTCATACGCAGAAATGTTCCCGCTGAGCAGTCTCCCTTTGGGTCCTGGTGGCAACCCCATTTGTTGACCATTCCCTTCTGGTTCGCGAAGGCAACCGGTGGTTGCCGTGCGGAAAGCAACAGCAACCACCGGTCAGTTCGAGCTCAGACTCAGTACTTGTAGTAGCCCGCCATAGTGGCGGCTCCGGTGATCCGGGCGATGGTGTACTTCACCGCTGCCATGAGACTCCCTCCAACGAAGAGTGGTGAAGCTTGGGGCGGCTGCCTCAAGCGCTTACCACGCTATGGTCTTTGGAAATGCCTCGACAATCGCGATGCTTGTGCATGTTTTGTGGCACCCGTCACAGCAAATGTGCACCCGCCCGTGGGACCGGAAGGACTGCGATGACGACACCGCTAAAGGACAGTGGAAGCGCGTGGTTCGCGCGTCCCACGCCAAGGAAATCGGCTCGCCTGGACCTGTACTGCTTCCCCTACGCGGGCGGCAACAGCGCGATCTTCCACGGCTGGTCGGAGTATCTCCAAACCGAGGTGGAGCTTCGTGTGGCCCAGTTGCCCGGCAGGGAGCAGCGGATGCGGGAATCCCCTCTGACAAGCATGCTCACCGCTGTGGAGCGACTGGGTTCTGTGCTCGCCGAAGGCTCCGGACGGCGGTACGCGCTGTTCGGACACAGCATGGGGGCGTTGCTTGCCTTCGAACTGGTCCGATGGTTGCGTCGAAGCAATTGCCCGTTGCCGGAGTTGCTCATCGCCTCGGGCTGCCCAGCCCCGCACCTGAGTCGAGCCGACGCGCCAATTCACGGCCTTCCCGACGATGAGTTCCTCCGCCGGGTTGCGCGGCTCAACGGAATTCCACGCGAAGTGTTCGAGCATCCAGAGCTGCGAAGTCTCGCGCTTGGTCCCCTACGCGCCGACTTCACGATGTTCGAGACGTACGAATACCGCCGCGAAGCGCCTCTTGGCGTTCCGATTGTCGCGCTAGGGGCAGACGCCGACACAAGCGCCAGGGTATCGGCAGTGCGCGCGTGGGAGGCGCACACGCTTGTCGGGTTCAGGTTTCACCAGTTTGCCGGCGACCATTTCTTTCTGCTGCGCGATCGACGCAAGCTTGTCGAGGCCGTCGCGTCCGAGTTGGACGTCGTCCTAGCATTTTCGGACGACGCGCCTCGCTAGCATTTCGAGCGTCTGGCACTCGATGAGGTCGGTTACGGTGAACTGTAAGCCCAGCTCAAGTCCTTTCGAAACCACGCGGACAGCGAGGAGTGAGTCGCCGCCGATGTCGAAGAAGCGGTCATCCCGGCTGACCTCGTCAGCTCCGAGGGCATCGGCCCACACCTGTCCCAGTAGTATCTCGACCTCGTTGGACGGCGCAACAAAGGGCTTGCCTGATGGCGGCCGAGCTTGACCCGATCCGGAGAGACCCCTGCGATCCACCTTGCCGTTGCTTGTCAAAGGGAGGCGGTCGACCATGACGAAACGCGACGGCACCATGTAGTCGGGAAGTTCCTCCCGGACCCGCTGCCGTAGTCGCTCGGCCAGCCCCAGGTCCGAGTGGTGGGGTTCCAGAGAGTTGGCGTAGCGCTTCCACGGGCCGTCTACCTCGATCCTGGCGTCCGCCTCCGCCACCGGGCGCCGACCCGTCTCGAGGCATTCGAGCTGGCGGCGAGGGCGCCTGGACATCACGAGATCGAAGCAGCCAGCATCACCGGAGTGAGGCCAGTATGGTTCCACGCGCCACTCCTGCGGCCCTCCAGGCAGCTTCTCGGCGATCATCATCGCAGCAGCGGCCGGGGCCACGCCACCGTCGGCTGCTGCGAGCCGCGATCGCAGCTCTCCCACGGTGATCGTCCCACCAGCCTCGATCTGCTCGCGCGCGCAGATCGCGCCTCGTACCCTCGAGTTGGGGACGTCGCGCACGCGCGCTGAGTGCGCTTCCCCCTGCGACAGCAACGACACGGCGTCCTCCAACCCACCATCGAGCCAGGAGACCGAACAATCCTCTTCGGCGACTTCGCACCCAGGGGCCAACACCACGTCATACCGGAAGTCGTTCAGCTCATTCCGCGAAACACCAGTTTTCAGCAGCACCTGCGCTCTGACGGTGCTCGCGCCAAATCTGATCCGGGTGAAGAACTCGGGGTCGATCAGCAGCTCGCGCTCCTGGTACTCGTGGGCACTAGCGCGCACCTCGTCCAGGACGGCGTGACGGTCCGCGCGGTGCAGCCGCGCCAAGGCGTGGAATTCCTCCATCAGCGCATAGTTGCGCAGATCGCCGACAAAGATCGCCCCGTTTGGCGAGAGCAGGCTTGCCGCCTGCTCAAGCACGTCGGCAAGATACCGCAGGCTGGGGAAGTACTGCGCGACCGAGTTGACGACGACGAGATCGACGGTCCCGCAGTCGACCTCACGCATCTGGTGGGCAGCCAACCGGGCCAGCTTGACCTTGTGCCGCAATGGTGGGTCGAAGTCCAACAATCGGCTACTGATGTGCTCCAAGGCGCTCCGGGAAACGTCCAGCCCGAAATACGCGTCGCACTCATCGCCGAGTCGGGCCAGGAGGAGCCCCGTGCCGCAGCCGATCTCAAGCACTCGAGAGTGTGGCAGCTCCTGGATTCGCGCCACCGTACCGTCGACCCATTCTCGCATCTCATCAGCGGCAAACGGCGTTCCGGTGTAGCTGTTGACCCACCCTTCGACGTTGAACCTCGGATCCCCGCTGGGGACGGCGGTGCTGTAGGCGTTGTCGAAGACGCCGGCCCAGTCGTTGAGTCGACGGTCATTCCTGATCGCGGCCACGTCCCTTATCGGCCCGGCAGGCCTGATATGGGCGATCAACTGGTTGTCCCCGGAACGGCCCCGGTTGACCGTGACAACGGCTTCACCCACCTCTGGATACCGGTTGAGGACTGCCTCAATCTCCCCAAGTTCAACGCGGAAGCCGCGGACCTTGACCATACTGTCGATGCGGCCGAGGAACTCGATGGTCCCGTCCGGCCAGAACGATGCTCGATCTCCCGTCCGGTACATGCGGGCGTCCGGCCTGGCGGGGTTGTAAGGATCGGGGACGAATCTCTCCTTGGTGTTCACCTCGTCGAGATATCCGAGTGCCAGGCACTCCCCACCGATGTACAGCTCTCCTGCGACGCCGACCGGACACGGACGACCTGCGGGGTCCAGGATGTAGTACCGAGCGTTTTGGATCGGACGCCCGTACGGGATACTTGTCCATTCCGGGAGAACCCGGTCGATGACATGGAAGTTGGACCAGATCGCCGCCTCGGTTGCGCCGCCCAGGCTGACCACCTTCGCAGCCTGGAATCGCTCGGTGATCTGGTCCGGCAGCGTCACTGGAATCCAGTCCCCGCTAAGGAAGACCAACCGCAGCTTGCTGCTCCGAAGGTTTACCCCTGGCACGTCGTAGAACGGCACAAGTTGTTGGAACATCGCTGGTGCGGAGTCCCAGAAGGTGATCCCATGTTCGGTCAGCAGCCGCAGGATCTGAATGGGCTCCCTCAGGTCAACATCTGCCGCGATGCACACACATCCGCCGGCGGCCAAGACCCCGAAGACGTCGTAGACGGAAAGGTCGAAGCAGAACGATGTCACGAACAGCAATGTGTCCTGCGGGCCGACACTGAAGGTCTTGTTGACCCACTCGATGAGATTGATCACCGGCCGGTGCGGGACAACCACGCCTTTGGGCGTGCCCGTGGAGCCGGACGTGAAGATGACATACGCCGCGTCCTCGGGTGAGGAACTCCGTGGCAGATTCCGAACGTCGTACTCGCGCACATGCCCAGTGCCCCACACCCGCCTGCCAGCCGCCTCGCTCACCGGCGCTTCCGCGTCCATACAGACGATGTGTGCGAGGGTGGGGAACCGGTTTTCGTGGGTCAGCCGGCCGACGTGCCGATGCTGGGTCAGCGCCCATCTGACGCCCAGCGTTCCCATGATCCAGGCCACGCGCTTTGACGGTAGAGTGGGCTCGAGGGGCACGTAGGTTGCGCCAGCCTTCAGCACGGCAAGCAGTGCGATTACGGACTCAGCGCTGCGATCCGTAAACACCGCGACTGTTTCACCCCTGGCCACTCCGTTCTCGACGAGGTGACGGCCAAGTTGATTGGCGGCCTCGTTAAGCTCGCGATAGCTCATGCGCTGGCCGTCGAAGACGATTGCCACGGTCTCTGGCGCGCGCTCCGCGCTGCGCTCCACCAGTTCGTGGAGGCATGTGTCGGTCGAGTACGCGGCGTCGGTCCGGTTCCACTCCACGATGACACGCCGGTACTCTCGCGGCGGCAGCGCGCCACCAGAGCCAGGCGCGTCCAACTCCGGAGCCAGCACTGGGCTTCTCGCTTCGTTCTCCAACTTGCTTCCCTTTCGGTTGGGCTGTCGACCCCGGCGCGCCATGCCTCGGTTTACCCGCCATGGAGGACGCGCCGGTCGGGCCGAAGAGTTGGACTCAGTGCTCACCTGCTGCCGTTGCCTTCGCCGTGCGGCTGACCGAGAAGGCTGGTAGCGGCCGTATCCAGACTCGCGATGATCCACTCGTCCAGCGCACGGTTTGCTGTTTGAGCCGCCACCCGCCAGCGGCCCAGACGGCTGCGGTCGACCTCGATCTGCGGCAGGTGCGTCCACCGCTGTGTGCTGGCTGGCTCGGCTGGACCACGGATGCGTTGTCTGAGCTGGCGCCGAGTCCATCCGAATCGCTCAGCCTGGTCGAGCCAATGGTCCTGTTGATCGGGAGGCATCGCGGCCGTCTCCGCATGGTGCTGGAAGCTGAGGCCGTCCCGCCGGCGGGACACGTCGAATTTGCGGGCCACCCAGGCGTAATTGCGAAGGGTCTGGTAGTCCAGTCCCAGTTTCGAGATCGCGAACTGGTACCGGTCGGCGTACCGGTCCCGCCCCCAAATCAGCCAGTCCCCCAGACACCAGGCGCTGGAATCCGCGACGAGAGACAACCGCCTTCCAGCTTTCTCCCATCCCTCGTAGGGCAAGCAGTCCGGAAGGCGCAGCCCCACACGGGTAATCAACACCTGCCCCGATGTCTCGGACGAGTTCTGGCCTCGTCCATGGCCCACGTGGTTCGCTAACACACGGCCACCCCCATATGGCCTCCACCCGCCATGGCTGCTCCTCAGGTCGAATGGCAGTCGTCCCCTGCTGGCGACGGCCTTCCGGACCTGAACTGGAGTCCTGCCTGCTGGCGTGTCATCCATTGACAAAGCTCGTTCGTCGCAGACTGGGCGTGCACGATCTCCCCCCTGCCGTCATCCGAACCCGGACTGAGCCGTCCCTCCTAGACCGCGACGGGTAGCTGTAAGACCTGGAGCGGGAGCTTGCCCGCGAGGTGAGTACGATCTGCGCCGCCGCAGTCCAGCCGACCGCGACGGGTACGAGGTCTCACCGCAGCAGGTCTACCCGATCCCGCCTTCAGATCGGCTTCAGCACTGCTTCGCCCGCTGCCCACCAAGGAGTCGAACGAGTTCGCAATGCACACGGCGGTGGCCGAGGTCGGGTTCCCCTCGGCCGGGTGCAGGTCCAGATCGCGTAGCTGACAGCGGACGTTGGCAGGACAACGCGGAGAACCGGACTCGCCATCGGCGACAGCAACCGGCGCTGCCACCGCGTTGACGCCGCGAGCTCGCGGCGTGGTCCGGCCATCGACGTGACTGCCGACCGTACGTGCGCGAAGGGTACGGCGGCGGCCGGTTCGGACCGGACGCCCCAGCCATCCGGACCCCGCTCGAACCGGCATCTCGGCGCGTCGGGGTGCATCTGACGAGCGACGTCCTCAATCGTGGACTGTCGCCCGGACAACCCCGCGCCATGCGTACGCATCCCCCGCAACGCCGCCCCCTGCTCCACGCCAACCCATCCCGGTTGGCACTGCGAGCCTGTCAGGGCCAGCTACGAGTCCGCTTCGATTCCTCTATGAAGGCACGGGTTTGTTGAAGTTGTTCACCAAGAACGTTCTTGAGCACACTGGACTTGCGGCTTGACGGCGGCGCACCGCGCCGACTCTGGAGTAGTAGCGCATCAACGTTGGCGACCTTACCGAGCAGCTCGGCGGAGCAGCAGCACGCAGGTGATGAGCATCCAGAGCCACATTGCGATGTACGGCAGCACCCACAGCACCTGGGCGGTCCAGACGAACCGGGCCGGCACCAGGAGGACTCCGCTAACGATGCCGAGCCATGCCAGCCAGCGCGGGAAGGCACCGGTCGCGCGCGAAGCCAACCCCGAGGCCAGGGCGAAGCTGCCCAGGGCGAGCCAGGCGTTGGCGAAGCCGAAGGTGTTCATGTCCCAGGCGTAGGCCGCCAGGGCGGGGTCGATCACATGACCGCGGTGGGCGGCGGCCGCGACGCTGGTGTCGATCAGGCCGAAGGCCACGAAGAGCACCCCCCGACAGCAGCGCCACCGTCGAGCGCCACGGCGGGCCGGGCTCGGCGCGGCGCAGGACCAGGCTCAGCCCGACGGCGAACCGCAGGAAGACCAGCAGGCTCACGGCGAAGAGGGCGGACGCCAGTTGCAGCCGAGCGCCGTCGGCGTCGCGGAAGTAGCGGGCGGCCTCCTCGACCTTGGCCAGGGGCGGCGGTTCGCCCTCGCCGATGGTGATGACTGAGCCGAAGACGAGCGCGGTCGACCGTGTGGCCCGAGGCGGTTCGGCCAGGAAGTCGGCGACGTTGAGGATGCCGGCGATGGCGAACAGGATGACCGACGCGGTCGGTCCCAGCACGTGGAGACCGCGCAATATCACCGACACCGAAGACGCCCATCGCCGCGTCCTGGCCGTGCTCACCTATCTACGCGCGGCCTGATGTGGCACACCTGGACGCGGTCGGACGGGAAGTCCGCGATCAGGGGGCCGGCGTACCACATACCTTCCGGGCCGGTACCCGGCTGGCCCGGGTACCGGCGGATCAGGTCAGGTCAGGCCCACGTCAGGCCCAGATCAGGCATGGTGGCAGACGCGGGTCGACGCGTTGAAGATCGGTGTCTTGTCCACCGGTTCGTTCGACGGTGGGTTGATGATGATTTGCGCGTTGCGGGTCAGCGAGTCCTCGCAGTTGAGCAGCGCGCTCTTCTCCGGGTTCTTGGTGGAGTTCTTGTCGCCGCCGGCCCACAGGTCGGTACGCCACTTCTTACCGTTGTTCCAGTCGTGGTCGCACTCGGTGCACTCGTCCTGGTGGATGAAGTACTTCTTCATGTACGGGATGTAGATCTTGGTGTTGTACGGCAGTTCCTTGGTGGACGTGGCGAACGTGACCGGGTTGGAGTACGTCCCGACACCGCCGGCGTGGCCACTGCCGGCGCTCGTGCCGTTTCCGGGCGGGGAGTTGTCGACCCAGCCATACAGGGTCACGTACGAGTTCTGGGTTCTCGCGGCCGCGGGCTTGGTGGCAGCGCCTGCGTTGTTCGCGACGACTCCGATGGAGATCGCCGCTGCGACCGTCACGGCGACGGTCAGGACACGTTTGAGCATGCTCGGCCCTCTCGAATTGTAAAACAAGCTAACTAACGCCCCAAGCGCAGGAAACACCCTCCGAGACATCGAGTCAAGTAGATGTCCAAAAGGGGTTCACAGAGGCGGTGCCACCTTGACGGGCCACCTACCGGGTCGATACCGTTCGCGATAGTAAAAAGGTCTTCTTAATCAGTCACCTTGGATGTCGGGACACGAGGGTGCCGGTGTTTTCCTACCGGCGGTCGAGGGCAGCACTCGCCGCCGCGGCGGTAGCGATCTCGCTGGCCGCGATCACCGGCTGCCGGGCCACCGCATCACCTGAGCCTGCGTCCACCCCGGTACGGATCGATGGAGCCGACCCGCTCGCGACCGCCACCCGCCCACCGCCGGCCAGTCCCCCAGGCGCCGTGCTGACCCAACGCGGTGACGACACCCGGCTCGGCTGGAACGCCGCCGAGAGCCGGCTGACGGTCGCCTCGGTGAGCGCCGACTTCGGCAAACGCGCGGCCTATCCGGTCGACGGAAAAATCTACGCCCAACCGCTGTACGCGCCCGGCCTCACCGTCGGCGGCACCGTCCACAACGTGGTCGTCGTGGCTACCGAGCACGACAGCGTCTACGCGTTCGACGCGGACACGGCCGCCGCCACGCCGCTGTGGCACACGTCGGTCCTTTTGCCGGGAGCCCACACCTTCGACGCGGCGCACCAACGGGTCGGTGCGGGCGTGCTGTGCGAGTCAGTCCTGCCCGAGGTCGGCATCAACAGCACGCCGGTGATCGACTGGACGACGAAGACGCTGTACCTGGTGGCACTCGACGTCGAGAAGAGCGCGATGACCTACCGGGTACACGCCCTCGACCTCGCGACCGGTCGCGACGTGCGCGTGTCGCGGCCGATGACCGGCGTCGTCAACGGCAAAGCCAACGACGCTGACCGGGGACGGGTCACGTTCACATCCAGAGAGCAGCAGCAGCGCATGGGCCTGGCGCTGGTCGACGGCGTCGTGTACGCCGGGTTCGCCTCGTGGTGCGGGTCGAGCCCGTACCACGGTTGGGTGCTGGGATACCGCGCCGACGACCTGACGCGGACCACCGTCTACAACAGCACGCCGGACTACGACAGCGGCGGGTTCTGGGAGTCGTCCGGCGGGATCACCGTCGACCCGCACGGCCATCTCGTCCTGGTATCCGGCAACGGGCCGTACGACCTGGACACCGGTGGCACCGACCTGGGTGACACGGTGCTGAAACTGACACCGCAGGACGGCACGCTACGGGTGGCCGACTCGTTCACCCCGTTCGACCAGACCTGCCGGTTCCGTCACGACGAGGACCTGGGATCCGGCTCGCCGTTGCTCGTGCCCGGCCACGACGAGTATGTCCTGTCCTCGAAGACCGGCGCGGTGTACGTACTCGACGCCGGGCATCTGGGCGGCTACACACCGCTGGACGGCGACCCGTGCACCCACCAGGACCGCACCGACGTCGACCGCATCAAGCAGGAGCTGACCGTCGGGTCGGTCGTCGGCGGCATGTGGGGCACCTGGGCATACTGGCGCGGCTCCGGCGGCGAATACGTCTACAGTGGAGGATCGGCGGATCGACTGACACAGTGGCGGCTGGGCGCCGACGGCCGCCTCGACCCCAAGCCAGTGGCACAGGCACCGGAGGCTTTTGCCTATCCGGGCGCCATCCCGGTCGTATCGAGCAACGGGTCAACGACGGGCACCGCCATCGTCTGGACCATCGACCAGAACGGCGGACCGGCGACGCTGCGGGCGTTCGATGCGTCCGACATCGGTCACGAGATATGGAACAGCGCCCGTGACCCCGGACGCGACGGGCTGGACAACACCGGCGAATTCAACCATTTCCAGGTGCCGACCGTCGCGGGCGGCAAGGTCTTCATCGGCGGCCAGTCGCACCTGCTCGTGTACGGGTGATGGCGCGGAGCGCACGCGACCCGCCCGGCGCGGCAGGATGACCGGGTGAACGATGACCTGGTGAGCACCCGGATGGTCGGCCGTGACCAGGTCCTGTCGGATCTGGTCGGGCTGCTCGCGGACGCGCGGGCCGGGCGCGGCCGGGCGGCGCTCGTGCTGGGCGAGCCGGGTATCGGCAAGTCGACGCTCGCCGACGCGGTCACCGCACAGGCGGTGACGACCGGCTTCCGGGTGGTGCGCGGCTGGTGTTCGGCGGCCGGCATGCCCGCGTACTGGCCGTGGCGGTGCATCCTGGACGTGCTCGAGGCGGCGTTGGACACCACGGCGGACCGCGACACGCTGCTCGCGTCGGTGATCCGTGACCTGGACACCGCCAGCCGCAACCAGCCGCTTCTCGTCGTCGTCGAGGACCTGCACTGGGCCGACCTGCCGTCGCTGCTGCTCCTGCGGGCGGTGGTCGATGCGGTACCCGCTCTGCCGATCGCGCTGCTTTTGACCAGCCGCGACGACCCGCTCGAGGTACCGGCCGACGTGCGGGACCGGCTGGCCGACCTGCCGCCCGGCGTGCGCCGGATCACGCTGCCGCCGTTGGCGGCCGCGGCGGTGGCCACGCTGGTGACCGGTGTCGCCGGTCGGGACCTGTCCACGGCCGTGGTGGCCGAGGTCCAGGCCCGCACCGGCGGCAACCCGTTCTTCGTACGGGAGGTGGCCCAGCTGCTGGCCGGGCCGGGCACCGGCGGTGGCATGGCCGTCCCGTCCGGCGTACGCGAAGTGCTGGAACGCCGGCTGGCCCGGCTGTCGCAGCCCTGCCACCGGCTGCTGTCGGCGGCCGCGGTCGCCGGTGAGACCGCGGGCGAGGCCGTCGACGCCCTGCTGCTGGCGGCAGTGTGCGACGTCGAGGAGGTAGCCGTGGACGGGCTGCTGGACGAGGCGGCCCGCGCCCGGCTGCTGGTCCACGAGCCGGCTCGGGCGTACCGGTACCGGTTCGCACACGCGCTCGTCCGCGAAGTGCTCGTCCTGGGACTGCCCCCGGCCGAACAGGGCCGCCTGCATCGGCAGGTCGCTCGGATACTGGAACAGTCCCGCGGCGACGCCGATCGGCTCGCGCACCACTGGTCACGGGCCGGCGGCGGACCGGCGCGGGCCGCAGCGGCCCGGTGGGCGCTGGTCGCGGCCCGCACGGCGATGGCCGAACTCGGGTTCGAGCCGGCGGCGGCCCACTTCCGCCGAGCCCTGGCCGGCCCCGACACCGACCGGGTGTCGGTGCTGATCGAGCTGGGCGAGGCGCAGCGGCTGGCCGGTGACCTGGCCGCCGCGAACAAGTCGTACGTGGAGGCGGCAGAACTGGCCGAAAGGGCCGGCCGTGCCGAGGACCTGGCCCGGGCGGCGCTCGGCCAAGGCGGCGGGGTGGCCGGGTTCGAGGTCGCGGTCTCCGACGAGAACCAGATCGATCTGCTGCGCCGCGCCGACGCCGCTCTGCCGCTCGGCGACCACCCGTTGCCCAGCCGGCGCTCGTCCTGCTCGCTGCCGGTGAGCCGGCCGAGGCCGAGTCGGTGCTGCGCCGGCTTCTCGCCACCCCCGACGCGGACCTCACCCGCGACGCTGAATGGCTCGAGGCACACTGGGCGGTCGCCGAGATCGCGACCACACTTGGCAGCCGGGACGCGGCCACCCGCCTGCTCGAAACACTGCGCCCCTACGAGCGGCTGTGGGCGGTCGACGGCATCGGCGGCGCGGTGTTCGGCACGGTCGGCCACCAGCTCGGCCGGCTCGCCGCGTTCCTCGGCCGACGCCGCGAGGCCACCGGATTCCTGCGGACAGCCCGGGACGTGTACCGGGCCGCCGGGACACCGCTGCTTGCCGCGCAGATGGACGGCGCACTCATCGGCCTCGGCGTCACCCCCGCACCCCCACCGCAGGAGGGCCGGTTCCACCGCGACGGCGCCGTGTGGCAGCTCGGCTGGCAGGGCCACACCAGTGTCGTACCCGACGCCAAGGGCATGCGCGACCTGGCCGTCCTGCTGTCCCGGCCGCACCAGCCGATCCCCGCCCTCGACTTGGTCGAGGCCGCTGGCGGTCCAGCCGTCGCGGCGACCGGCGGTGACCTGGGGCCGGTTCTGGACGCGACCGCCCGGCAGGCGTACCGCAAGCGGCTCGCCGACCTCAACCACGCCATCGACACAGCCATCGACGCGGCCGGCGACAATGCACGGGCCGACCGCCTCCGCGCCGAGCGGGACGCGATCGCCCGTGAGCTGGCGGGCGCGGTCGGGCTCGGCGGGCGCCCGCGTACCGCCGGTGACCCGGCCGACCGCGCCCGCAAGGCGGTCACCATGCGCATCCGCGCCGCGCTGCGCACGATCGAGTCCACCGACAGGGTCCTCGCCCGGCACCTGCACAACGCCGTCAAGACCGGACGGACCTGCACCTACCGGCCGGACGGCGACGTCACCTGGCACACCTGACAAGCGCCGTACCTGACCCGACTGACAATGCCACGGCGGACCTGACGCCTCCCCGGATGACACCGGAAAGGGGTGGACCACCATGACCACGGATACCATCGAAACCAACACAACCGAGATGCTGGCCGGGCGGCTGTTCGCGGCCGGCGTCGGCGCGTTCGAGCTGTGCGGCATGTACGTCGGGATCCGGCTCGACCTGTACCGCATCCTGGCGGACGGCCCGCTGTCGGCCACCGAACTAGCCGCCCGGACCGGCTGCGCTGAGCGGTACCTGCGCGAGTGGCTGCAACACCAGGCCGTCGCCGGGCTCCTCACCGCCCACGGCGACGACCCGGCCACCGCCCGGTTCACGCTGGCAGACGGCGTGGCCGACGTCCTCGTCGACGAGACCGGGCCCGCCTACCTCGGCGGCCTGCCGTACGCGCTCGCCGCCCTCGGCCGGGTACTGCCGGCCCTGGCCGACGCGTACCGCACCGGCGCGCCCGTGCCGTACGCCACCTACGGACCGGACGCGGTCAGCGCCCAGTCCGCGCTCAACCGGCCCGCCTTCGTCAACTCCCTCGTGGCCGAGTGGCTGCCCCAGATCCCCGACGTGCACGCCCGGCTCCGCGACACCGCCCACCCCGCCCGGGTCGGCGACTTCGGCTGCGGCCCCGGCTGGTCGGCCATCGAACTGGCCAAGGCATTCCCCCACCTGCCCGTCGACGGCCTCGACAACGACGACGCCTCAATCGCCGCCGCCCGCCGCAACGCCGTCGCCCATGGCGTCGCCGACCGCGTCGACATGGAAGTCCGCGACCTCGCCGACGACACAGCCGACTGGTCACCCCGCTACGACGTGGTGTTCTTCTTCGAGTGCGTGCACGACTTCCCCCGACCGGTGGAGGTGCTGCGGCACGCCCGGGCGACGCTCGTCGACGGCGGTACCGTGATCGTCATGGACGAACGGACCGCGGACACGTTCACCGCGCCCGGCGACGACGCCGAACGGTTCTTCGCCGCCGCCAGCGCGCTGTGGTGCCTGCCGCAGGGCCTCGTCGGCGGCGACCCGCAACCCGTCGGCGCCCTCATCCGACCCTCCACCATGGACACACTAGCCCGGCAGGCCGGCTACCACGCCGCCGAGACCCTGCCGATCAGCGGCTCGATCGTCAACATCGCCTCACCCGCCGCCACCGTCAGCCTCGACCGCTACGGCCTGGCCGGCTACAGCGCCAGCAAAGCCGCCGTGGTCGCCCTCACCCGCGAACTCGCGGCCCAGTGGGCCGACCGTGGGGTACGCGTCAACGCCATCTCCCCGTCCTGGTTCCCGACCGCGACCACTGGCCACCTACAGGACCCCGACCAGGTCGCCTGGATCAACGCGCACACACCGATGGCCGCCCACCCCGCCCCGACGAGCTCGACGGCCCGCTGCTGTTCCTGGCCAGCGACGCCGCCAGCTACATCACCGGGCACACCCTGGTCGTCGACGGCGGCTGGACCACGAGATGACCACGCCACCCATACTCGTGCTCGACCGCCAAGACGTCGCTCCACGTACACCTGCGGGGATCGGGTGGCGGCCTTGAGCACGCGGGCGGCGAGCGGCGCGAATACCAGGCCGGAACCGGTCGACCTCGGACAGGGGCATCGATGGGCACAACCCGGTGGACCTCGACGAGCTGGACGTGGTCTGTATCGATCCATTGCCGTCCTATGTCTGGTACCAGGACATGGCCGACTTCGCCGAGCGGATCAGCGACGAGCGCGCCGGGCGCCGACTGGCGCGGGCCATCGACGGAAGAGGAGCGTTCCGCCGGTTCAAGGCCGAACTGCACGAGGAGCACCCGCATCTGCTACCGGCGTGGCACGCCTTCCGATCCGACATCGCGCCAGAACATTCTGCACGCGAGACCACCAACTTGCCGCCGAGCCAGTCACGGCAACGCTTTGCCGCTGAGTGCTCGGTGCCGGGTGGTTGCCTGCCGTCAGACTGTGAACTGCAACCTTGATGGTTCGCCCCGGGCCAGCCGGTCGGCGTGTGCTGTCAGGTTGAGGCAGTCGCCGAGGCTCGATCCGGCGGCCAGTCGCTCGACGACCCGGGCTTCGGTCGCCATCACCTGGACGGCTGCGGTCAGCCGGGCGACGGCCGTGCCGGGGTCCAGGACCACGATGCCGTCGTGGTCGGCGATGATGATGTCACGCGGATGGACCGCTACCCCGCCGCAGGTGACCGTTTCCCCCAGCACAGCCAGGCGCGTCGTGGTGCCGGCCTTCGGGGTGACGTGTCTGCTATAGACCGGTAGTTGACAGGTGGCGATGAACCGCAGGTCCCGGTAGCCGCCGTCGATGACGATCCCGGCCAACTGCTTGGCCAGCGCGACCCGGGCGAACAACTCGCCGGCCAGCGCGGTCTCCCTCCCGCCGCCGTCGACCACCAGCACGTCGCCAGGCCCGGCCTGCTCGATCGCTTGGACCACGCCGAGGAAGTCATCACGGCAGCGCACGGTCACCGCCGCCCCGCACAGCACCGGATTGGCCGACCGGCAGCGCAGAGCCGACGAGACCACGCGAACGTCGTCAGCCACGTCGCACAACGCGGTGGTATCGACCTCGGCAGCCAGCCTACGGATCTCGGCAAGGTCGACAAGTGCAGGCTCGGTCACGCCCGTGACGGTACCCCGGGCGCCATCCGGAGGAGCACCAAGGATCAAGATCACATACGCGGATCCGCCGCTCGCCGAGTGGTGGCGTTCATCGCCGCCGGTGACGCACGGTGATGTATGGCTGCGTTTCCTGCTGACGCTGACGTCGTTCGCTACCTGCGCTGACTGCAGGACGTCCGCCGCTACCAGCCCTCGACGGTCTCGCGTCGGCTGTCGGTCGTGGTCGGCTTCTACCGGGTCTGCGTCATCGACCGGATCCTTGGCGCACTCGCCGGCCGACTATGTCCGCCGCCCGACGGTGCCGGCCGAATCACCGACCCTCGGCCACCTGCAGTTCGAAGCCTTGATCACCGCCGCACGGCTACCGGCCAACCCGAACGATTTCGCCTGATCGCGCTCCTCGGGCTTCTCGGCCTGCGGATCTTCGAAGCCTGCGGCGCCAGCATCGCCGACCTGGGCGAGGAGCACGGGCGCCGGGTGCTGCGGGTACGCGGCAAGGTCGTGCTCGTCGCGTTGCCACCGGCGGTGGCGCGGGCGATCGACCGGGCCATCGACGGCCGTGACGTCGGCCCGGTCCTGCGGAACACGCTTGGTGCCCGGATGGACCGGCACGCGGCGACCCACCGGCTCAAGCATCTGGCGCAGACGGCCGGTATACGCATGCCGAGGATGCACACGCACATGCTGCGCTACACTTCGTGACCGCCATGCTCGACACTGGCGTCAGCCTCCGCGACATCCAGATCGCGGCCCGCCACGCCGACCCTCGCACCACCATGCGCTACGACCGAGCCGCAAGAACCTCGACCGCCACCCCAACTACGTCCTCGCCGCCTACATGGCCTCCGGCACATAGCCAACCCCTCACAGCTTTGCCGAGAAGGGTGCATCCGGCCTCGAGATGTTGCCACCGTTCCAGTTACCCCCGGGGGTCATTCTTCAGAGTTCAGGGACGGACGGCCTACCGTGCCGAGCGGTGTGCGCGTGCGACCGTGGACGAAGTGGCGGCCAGTTGCGGACGGGACGGCAACCAGACGGTCTGGATGCCAAGTTGCTCGTTCATCGCAGCGAGCTGGTACTCCTGGCGGAGGTCCGCGGCCGTCCGTACGCCGCGGACGATGGCCGTGGCGCCGCGACGCACGCAGTAGGCGCTGGTCAGGCCGGTCCAGGTGTCCACCTCGACATTGCCCCAGGCTGCCGGCATGGCGTTGCGCACGCGGGCGGCCCTGGCCGTGGCCTCGGCGGTTGGTCGCTTGTCGGCGTTCACCGCCAGCAGCACGATGACCCAGTCGAACATCACCCGGGCGCGGGCCACCAGGTCGCGGTGCCCCGGAGTGAACGGATCGAACGTACCCGGATAGACCGCCAACGAACCGTGTACCGGCACCACTCCAGGACTTGACGTAGCCGTCACCACGACTCCAACCACATGGACACCATCATCCCAGCCATCCAGGTGCTGACCCTGACCCTTGTCGTCGCCGCGGAGCACACCGTCGACATCCGGATTTGGGCGCCGACGTACCGCACGGGCGCCTGCCCGCCGCCCGGGTCTGCCCTGCCCGCTCATGTCATGGCGGCGGCGTGCCCGGGTGGGTCCTGGTCGGGCATGGGGCGCGCTGCCGCCCCGACCGGGCTCATCGGCAGGGGACGCCGTGGCTCACGCACACCAGCACCACCGGGCGGTGCGGGTCCGTCCCCGTGCGGCCCGGCCGGTACCCGCCGGGTCAGCCGCATCCCGTAGCCCAGCCATGCCGTCACGAGCAGACCGGTTACGAGTACGGCTCCGCCGAAGTGCCCGGTGGCCATACCCGTACCGAGCCCGGCGCCTGCCAGCGGCGCCATCGCGGCAAGTACGGCGATCCGGCCGCGGTACACCAACTGGTGATGGCGCGTCCGGGCCACCACCCGCACCGGTCGGCCCGCAGACGGTCGGTACCGCAGCCGCCGTACCCGTCTGCGTCGGGTGTTACCGCTGGCTTGCGCGCCGGTGATGTCGCCCGACCCGGCCGCGCTGCGGCGCCGAGGCGCGACCCGACGGCGCAACCCGCGTCGGGTCAGGCCGTGGCGGGTCAGGCGGTCGGGGCGACCGGGTGACGTCGCGGTGCGGCGCCGGGGTGACGTCGCGGTGCGGCGCCGGCCCCGCGCCCTGACTTCGGCGGCGTGCTCGGTGAGCAGGCTGGCACCCGCGTCGGCGAGCACCGCCACCCAGAACCTCAACCGGCTGCCGCCGCGGTCCTCGATCGCGTCACGGTAGTGGTCGCCGAATGTCTGCACCATCTGCTCACCGAACGCCCGCCGATGCGCCGCCGGGTACAGGCGCACAAGCAGCCGGTACGTCCGCTGCGCCCGCAGTCGTCGCCGCCCACCATGACGGTTCATGCCGATGCCAGCAAATCCCGGTCACGGGCGACCGCGACCACTCGGGCATAGCGCGCCAACTCCGCGCGGAGGACACCGTGACCCTGCTCGGTCAGCCGGTAATAACGGCGGCGTTCGTCGTCGAGATCGGAAGCCGGCCGCTGCTCGGCCTCTTCAATCAGCGCGTCGGCCAGCATCCGCTTGATCGACCCGTACAGCGTCCCGGTGCCCATACGCACCCGCCCCTGGCTGTCCTCGGCGACCTGCTTGGCGATCTCGTACCCGTGTTTGTCCCCGCCGGCCAACGCGAACAGAATGTAGAACACCGCCGGTGTCAACGGGACCGGCGCCCGATCGTTCCCCATGCCCCGAGCATACGTCCGTCACGGACGTATGCCTCCCCCGATCGACTACACAAGCCGGCGCAACTGCGCACGGATTTGCCGCCGAGCGGGCGTCAGCGGCCGCACCTGCGAGTGTCCGCTAGTTGCTCCTGGGCGACGGTCTGGAATGCTTCGCCCATGCCTTCCTACCCGCCTACCTTCGCCGACCAGGTCGTCGCACAGCCAGCCCATCCCCAGTTCGAGGCGTTCCTCGACGAGCACCGCGGCGCGCTCAACGGCTGCTTGGACGGGCTGACAGAGCAACAGGCGCGCCGATCGTTGGTGGCCTCCCGGACCACGCTGCTGGGTCTCGTGAAGCACGCGACGTTCGTCGAGAAGGTCTGGTTCGACGAAGCCGTCACCTGCCGGTCGCGCGCCGAGATCGGCATCCCTGCGACGTCAGACGAGTCATTCATCCTCGATGACGACGACACGATCGCCACCGTCCAGCACGAACACCGCGAAGCCTGCCAAGCATCACGCCATGCGACGTCATTCCTCGGTCTCGACGACATCCTTCACGGGCACCGGCGGGGCCCGTTTCCGCTGCGGTGGGTGTATCTCCACGTGCTGCGCGAGCTCGCCCAGCACTGTGGACACGCAGACATTCTTCGAGAACAGCTCATCAACGAATAGTGCGCGGACATCCACTCACGCCGCCGACTGAGCGTTAGGGTGCGTGGCTCCCCGCGCTGTCGTGGCGGATGAATGTGCGTCTGCCTGTCGCTTGCCGAACCGGATCCACGCCGTCGGCAGTCGGGCGTTGCGGGGACCGGGGCCAGGAACCTCTTGGTCGCGGTCAACGAAAAGTTGGTGAGCCGGGTGCGTCGGCTCAGGCGAAGTCGGCCTCGGTGATGCCGCCGGCATGGCCGGCCGGCCACTGGACCAGCTCGATCCGGTAGCCGTCCGGGTCAGTGATCCAACTGGTCCCCGGCCCTTCCGCGCCGTCGAAACGCCCAGGCGGCTCGGCCACGACCCCCTTGCCGGCAAGGTCGCCGCTGCATCCAGCGACTCGACCTGGATGACGAGGTGGTCGATGCCGGTACCAAGGTCGACCTTGCCCTTCGCCGGGTCGTGGACCAGTTCAATGGCGACGAAGTCGTCGCCCGGCAGCCGGAGCATGGTCAGGCTGCCGAACGCCGTCCCCTCGACGGTCCCGACGATCGTGTAGCCGACAGCGGAGTAGAACGCGAGGGACCGCTCGAGATCGCTGACCCGCAGCCCGACATGCAGTGTGCGCATGGCGGGCACCCTAGCCCAGATCACGTGCGGGCAGAGTTCCACGGACTCCGATCCAGCGCATCCAACCCCACCCGTCCGCTCCACCCCGGACGAAGATCAGATGCACCGTCATGCGCTCGGTCATCGCAACTGTGCACTCTGCCACCAGGCCACCGTTTTGACCGCAATCCTGCCACGTCGATGTCGGAGGAATTCAGACCGAAGTGGCTCTCGATCTCGTCGTGGAGGAACCTGGCCACTTCGTCAACGCCGGCGCCAGAGGCCAGCCTGGTCAGCAGTGGCCCAAGGAGGCAGTCGTACTCATCGGCGTGGGCGCAGAACTCCCCGACACCGATGAAGTCCCACTTGTTGAGCATCCGGCGCAGATCCTGCATACGACCACGGATCGGGTGCTGCATCGAGCCAGGATCTCTGACGCTAAATACCGGAGGCCATCTGATTTCTGGCGGGCTTGCAGCGTTCCTCCAGCGCGCCGCGGTCCCCGTCGAGCCCCGGTCCGCGCGTTCGCTGTTCTGCCGCGTCACGCGCAGAGCGGGCGAGCATTGGACGAGCGCGATGGCGCACGGCCGCTATACGTTGGCGGGATCGCAGCGGGCCGTACCGGCGATTGTGTGATCACAGGAATACGGATAGTGTCGCCGGCGATCGGTGCTCCGCGCGGCCGCCGTGTCCGGTCAGGCGTCGCTGACCTGCGGCCGCACTGTCTCGGTCGGCGGCGGGTGGGCCCCGGCCCGGACCGATCTGGAAGGCGGTGCGGTCCGTGTCCGACGATGTGGTCGATCTCGACGCCACCGACGCCGGGTACAAGGCGGATCCGTATCCGTTGTACGCCGCGCTGCGCACCTCGGCGCCGGTACGCCGGATCACGCTCAACACAATGCCGGCCTGGCTGGTGACCCGCTACGAGGATGTCCGCCGGTTGCTGGCCGACCCGCGACTGAGCAACAGCCTGAACAACCTCAGTCCGCAGTTGGTCGCGTGCGGCGCGTGGGTGCTGGGTGAGCGGATGATGGGGCTGGACCGCAACCTGCTGCGCTCGGACCCGCCGACGCACACGCGGCTGCGTCGCCTGGTGAGCAAGGCGTTCACCCCTGGCCGCATCGAGCGGTTGCGTCCGCGGGTGCAGCGGATGGCCGACGGCCTGGCCGAGCGGTTCCTGCCACGCGGCGAGGCGGAGCTGATCGGCGAGTTCGCGTTTCCGCTGCCACTCATGGTGATCATGGAGCTGCTGGGTCTGCCCATGGAGGATCGGGACCAGTTCCACCAATGGGCACGGATGACGGTACCGCGGGGACCGGACAGCCTGCCGGAGCAGGAGGCCGGGTACGCCGCGATCCGTGGGTACTTCGTTGACCTGGTCGCCAGCAAGACCCGCGAACCCGGCGATGAGGATCTGCTCAGTGCTCTGGTCACGGTACGCGACGAGAGCCAGCGTCTGAACGAGGACGAGCTGCTCGGCATGGCCTGGCTACTGCTGACCGCCGGCCACAGCACGACCGTCGACCTTATCGGCAGCGGTACCCTGGCGCTGCTGCGCCACCCGGACCAGCTCGCCGCGCTGCGCGCCGACCCGAGCCTGCTGCCCGCCGCGATCGAAGAGATGGTGCGCTACGACGGCGCGGTCGAGTTGGGCATCAGCAGGTTCACCACGGAGGAAATCACCGTCGGGGATGTGACGATCCCCGGCGACGGGCAGGTGGTGTTCCTCGCCATCGACTCCGCCGACCGCGACCCCGACCACTTCGCCAACCCCGATCGATTCGACCTGCACCGCACCGAGACCGGACACCTCGGCTTCGGTCAGGGCATCCACTACTGTCTGGGCGCACCACTGGCCCGGATGGAAGCCGCGATCGCTCTGCGGCTGTTGCTCGACCGCTGCCCCGGCCTGGCTCTGGCCGTCGACCCGGGCCAGATCGCCTGGCAGATCAATCCGCACCTGCGCGGGCCGGCGGCACTACCCGTCCGCTTCATCCCGCACAGCGCGGATCCCTGTGGGGTGCCATAACTCGGCCGAGCCCGTGACCTGGGCGGTGTCGGATGCTCACTCGGCGACGGGACCGTGAAATTGAACATGCTCAAGTGTCGACGCACGATTCCTGAACACGTTCAAGCCACTGACCAAAGTCGATCAACTCGGAGGACGAAGGTCCAGGTCAGACAGCTCGGATGAGTTTTCGGCACCCTACAGGGTCAGCGCGGGCTGCCGGGCGACGAACCCGCCGTGTGAATGGCCCAGGACGTACGGCCGGCCGGCCGCGAATCGACCTCCAGCAGGCCCAGTTTGGACCAGTTATGGCGTGGCCTGTCCACGCTGAAACAGATATTGGCCGCGGCCCAAGCGCCACAGCTACCAGATTGCCCCCTGCCGTTGAGCCGGACACGAGCGGACAGACCGGTGCGGCGAGGTCTCCAGCAACCTTTGCGTTGGCCCGCTCGGCGTGGCCGGTAGTCCGCTCGTCGTGGACGCTCCGGCCGTACGTCGCAAGAATGCCAGCGGTCGGCGACCGCGGCGGCCGGTGTCTTCTGTGGCCCGGTGGCAGCGCCATACGGTGACCTTCTATCTGCGGGGCCGGCATGGCCCCTTTGGGGAGGTGGCAGCGGTGGTCGCGGAGGTCGGTACCGAAGTGGGCGGCTGCGTCGCGGAGGACGTCGTACCGGCCGCGATGGTCGCGGGCGGCGGTGTCGGGGGTCGGGGGTACGGCCGACCACGGGTTCTGTAGCACAGTGTGTTTCTGCGCTGGTACCAGCAGCGCCGCACCGGGGTCGCCGGCCAGGTGAACTCGATGACCAGGACGCCGCTGGGGGCAGTTGACCCGCGGCCCGCCGGTTCGGTGCCGCCGGCATGATGACTCTGGTGGCGCTCGTCGGCGGTACCCCCATCAGCGCCATGCTGTGGCCACTGGCCTTCGTGCTGCCTTTCGCGGGTGCTGTCCCGATCGTCGGCCGGTCAACCGTGCTGAGTGCCTACGTCACGTCGGGCGCCATGTGGGGTGTCGTCGGGCTGACCGCACTCGCCACGATGGCCGCCGGCCGCCGGCGGGGCTTCGGCTGGGGACTGGCCGCGCTCCTGCCAGGCTACCTCCTGATGCACACGGCCGCCGCCTGGCGCGGCGTACGCCAACTCGTGCGCGAACCGTTCACCTGGGAGAAGACCAGCCACCACGCCACCGGCGCGGGAGCGCGTGACGGCGGCGGGCGGTGAACGGCCCCATGTCCACCGGTCTCCTTACGCGTCAACGGCTTTCGGCGCTCCAGCTGGCGCTGTGGGTCAGTCATCACGTCGATCCCGCTCGGCACAGCCACAACATCGCGCTCCGCGTGGACATTCATGGCCCGGTCGATCCCGCGCGCTTCCTCGCGGTGTTGCGGGACGTCGTCGCGGAAGCCGAAACCCTCCACTCGCGTATCGTCGAGGACGAGGACGGCCCGTGGCAGGTGGTCGATCCGTCGATCGAATGCCCGATCTCCTTTATCGACCTCACCGGCGAGCCCGCCGCGGAGCGGGTCGCCGAGGCGTGGATGGACCACGACGCCACCGCGCCGGTCGATCTCCAGCACGGCCCGTTGGCCGCCTTCGCGCTGTTCAAGCTGGCCGCGCCGCCTGCGCCACCCACGCCCCGGTCGGATGAGCCGTGACCCCGACCAGGTGCACTCGGCGACGCTCAAGCTCGACGACAAAGAGCACACATAGCCTGGTCGAGCCCACCGTCTCCACAGTCAGGAAATCACACGCCAGCATGTCTGAGCCCGAAGAAACGCCGTCCAACTCGCCCCGGCGCGCCGGGGCGCCGGACCCAGGCGGTAGCGGCGCAGAATCCGGCGCACCGATGTCGCCGACACCCGAACGCCCAGCTTGCGGCGCTCCCCCACGATTCTCAGATACCCCACCGCGGGTTCTCCTGCGCCATCCGCACCACCAGGTCGATGACCTCGGCATGCAGCCCCTGCTGTCCTCGCCCGGTGTGCCGGTAGGTCAAGCGACGCGCCACCAACTCCCGATGCCACCGAAGCAGCGTGCCAGGCGTAACCAGGAAGACCTGCCAGCGTTCCTGTGGCAGCAACCGCGCCAACACCGCCAACACCATCCGGTCGGCCGGTGCGTAACGCGGCCGCGCCACCTGCCGCCGCACGACCATCAACTGATGGCGCAGCACCGCGATTTCCACGTCTTTGGCATCCGGCACGGGCCTAGCCCGGCCAAGCCAAGAACGCGCCGGACGATCACGAACGCAAACGTGCGAACCACCATGACAGCCAGCCTGCCACCGTCGTATCCGCTCTGGTCACAGACCTGACCCTGGCCTGGCACCCCGCAGGCCGCGTGACGCCTTGGGTACCCAGGACGGTCCTGAGCCTGCGCCGGCCGGGTCTCGTTATCACCCCGGCTAACACGGTGAAGCAGGCACCGGTCGCGGTTCAAGATCCACACCTATCAGATTGCCCTTTGTCGATTGAGCATATTCCGTCCTACCCGCCGCCAACCCACCTGCCGGCAAGATTCGCGCCCGCGCCGGCATGATCGCGACCGATCGCGTACGCACTCGCATCCATCCGGGGCTCTTCGAGCACATCACCACCGACACCGACCGATGAAGCTCGCGGGTCGCTCAGGCGCTGTCGTAACCCACTCGGGTCGCCACGGCCGTGGTGGTTTCCTGGAGGTCCCGGAGTTCGGCGTCGTCCAGCGTCGCCCGGTAGTACCGCGGCTGTGCGAGCCGCACCGCGTATTGTTCACGGACGTCGACAAAGGCGGCCGCGTCGAGCGCGGCATGTCGGAGCATCCGGTCGATCGTGTCGCCTGGGTCAGCGCACAGGTCCTCGTGTCGGACGAACAGTGTTGCCTCCCGGACGAGCGGATCCTGGTCGGCCAGGTCGAGGACATGGCCGTAAATGGATGACCAGTACATGCCGAAGGCGCGGGCGTACTCGCCGGCGTTCCACGCGCTGCGGATCTCTCGTACCCGGTCGATGTCTCCCGCGTTGATGAACCGCTGGTCCTCGCCGAACTCGTGGTGACCGACGGATCTGGTCGTAGTGAGCCAGCGCCGGTCGTGCCGGTGCGTGCGGGTGATCAGCTCCTGCTGTTTCTGCCAGGACGCGAAGTGCGCGGTGGGCCGGCGTACCACGACCAGGAAACGGGCGCCGGGCAGGAGACGCACCAGGTATGCCAGGCGGGTGACGTTGTAGTTCGCCTTGGCGAGGTAGCGCCGGCGCCTCTGGGCGAGGAGTAGCTTGGCGATGTGGTCGCGATAGTAGCGCTCGAAGGCCGGGTCGGTGGTAGTGGCGTCGAGCACGGCTGAACGGTCCTCGTCATGCAGGCCAGGAAAGAACCATTTCCAGATACTCTCTTCGACCGCTTCCGGACTGTCCCGGCTGACGAAGATGCCGTCCTTGTGGAGTCGCTCCGCTGGGCGGGGCGGTGGCAGCGGAAGCCGGTCGAGTACCCGGTTCCAGACGAATGGCAGGTACGGCTGTGCCATGTCGCGGTACCGGTGGGTGGCGACGTGCGGATGCCGGCTCAACAGTTCCAGCGTGATCGTCGTGCCGGCCCGGGCGAGTCCGGTCACGTAGACCGGGTGGTCCACCGGCTGCCCGCGCAACCGCCGCCCGAGCATACGGGACTCCACCGCGCCCAGCCGTACGGACGACGACTCGAAGTGATGCTTGGCTTGCCACACCAGATAGAGCCCCCGGGGGATCCGGGCCGGCTCGACGGCATGGTCGCGTTCCATCTGCATCTGCTGCTCGCTTCAATAACGTACGACGATGGCTTCCATCGTCAGTCCGGGGCCGAAAGCCATCAGCACACCGGTGGTACCCGGCAGCGGACGGTACACGTTGAGGAGACGGTGCAGGATGAGCAGTGTCGTCGGCGACGAGCAGTTACCGTATTCGGCTAGCACTTCGCTGGACGCGCGGTACTGCTCCGGGCGCAACCCGAGCGCCTGTACGACGGCGTCGATGATTTTCGGACCGCCGGCGTGGACGCTCCAGTGGTCGATGTCGTCGGCGTCCAGACCGAGCGGAGCGAGGGTCCGCTCGACGAACCCGACGGCCGCGTCGCGGAGAATGAGCGGTACTCGCGGCGACAGGTGCATCCGGAACCCGTCGTCGAGAATGGTCCACGACATCCGGCCCGATGTGGGGTAGAGCGTCTCGGAGTGCGTGTGCAGCAGTTGCGGGCCGTCGACGTCGTCGGACGTGGTGAGTACGCAGGCCGCACTCGCGTCACCGAACAGCGCATGGCAGACGACCTGTTCGACGGTTGCCTCGGTACGCATGTGCGCGCTACAGATCTCGGTGCAGTTGACCAGTACGGCCTCGTCGGGGCGGGCGGCGAGGGCGTCGAGCGCCACCTTGATGGCATTGAATGCGGCGTAACACCCCATGTGGCCGATGAACGTGCGGCGTAACCGGTCGGACAGGCCGAACTCCGCGGCGAGCAACATGTCCGGTGACGGCGCGGCGTAACCGGTACAGCTCGCCGTCACCATGCTGCCGATGGTCGCCCGGTCGATTCCTTCCAGCGCCGCGCCGACCGACCGCCGGCCCAACTCCAGCGAACCCTCGTTCCATTTGCGCATCCGCAGGCCGGTGCGGTCCGCTCCGCCGTCCGGCCAGCCGGCCGGATCGCAGTACCAGTGACGCTTGCGGATGCCGGCATTGCGGAAGATGGACTCGGCCGAAGGCACGTCGGCGAACAGATGGCGGAAGACTTTCTCGAAGGTCTCGGTCTGGTCGATGATGAGATCGGGTACGGCGGTCGCCAACGTGGCGAGCCGTACAACCGGCAGGGGGACCATGTCATCTCCTATCGTCGCTGACGCGATACACGGTGCGGTTTCGCCGCTTCCGGCGGTAGGCGTCCGGCGCATCCGTTCGTTCGCGGGCCCCAGAGCCGCGACGGACGGACCGCCGGCATCAGCCGACGGCTGTCCCAGGACGACGAACGGTCTGCGACAAATGTCGTACGACCCGTGCGATTGTCACTTGGCCGCTTTCCAGCAGGCGGCGCCGGTGTGACAGTTCTTCAACGCTGATACCATCGCGTGCAGTTTCGCCCGGTGGTCTGACGACAGTCCGCCCGCCACGTGGTGCAGTTCCTGCGGATCGCCCTTCAGGTCATTGCACCCGGATCGACCGTCGATAAGCGCGGCCGGTGCGGCGCTGACCCTGCACCTCACCGTTCTCGAAGGCTGAAGGGCACAACTTCAGTGTCGTGGTCGTAACCAGCGATTATGTCGGGCTGGCAGGATGGGGCCGTCGTGGTGCGCACGGTGGCGTTGATGGTCGTCCGGCAGCTCCTCGACCTGATCGGCTTGGGTCCGACGCCGGACGCAAAGGACGTGGAGATCGCGGTCCTACGCCATCAACTCCTGGTGCTGCGCCGACAGGTGGCCCGGCCCCGCTACGCCCCGTCCGACCGAATCATCCTCGCGACGTTTGCGAAGCTGCTCCCCCGCGATCGCTGGCCGATCTTCCTGGTCACGCCGTCGAGTCGGACCCGGCGGACGTTGGACCCCGAGGTGGCGGACCTCGTGCTGCGGCTGGCCCGGGAGAACCCGCGTTGGGGCTGTCTGCGCGTCGTCGGTGAATGCCGCAAGCTCGGCGTACGGGTGTCCGCGACGTCGGTGCGTACCATTCTGCGCCGCCACCGCCTCGGGCCGGCGCCCTGCCGCAGCGGTCCGACCTGGATTCAGTTCCTGCGTGCCCAAGCGACCGGAACCCTCGCCTACGACTTCCTCACCGTCGAAACAATCGGGCTGACCAGGCTGTACATCCTGTTCGTGATCGAACTCGAGCTGCCGTGACGTATCTTCAACGAGTCCCTGCCGCAGGGCATTAAAGATCTTTCGTGATCAGGTTGTGGTGATTTGGAGGCCGGTGTGGGCCAGGAATGACCACAGCAAGGTGGGGTTGCGACGGATACGGGCGAGAGCGCGGCGGGTGGTGTGCCACAGGTCGGTGATGTCGGTGGCGGCGTAGTTGGCTAGGTCTTTGCCTTTGATCGCTGACCAGAGGGGTTCGACGGGATTGAGCTCGGGCGCGTAGCCGGGCAGTGCGACGGCCTGGAGCCAGTCGCGCTGGTCGGCGAGCCAGGTCTTCATGGCGGTGCTGCGGTGGGCGGGCAGCCCGTCCCAGACGAGGGTCACCGGCGCGTGGTCGAGCACGGTTGGTAGGCGTTGCAGCGCTTGGATGAGGGTGGCGGTGGTGTAGGCGCCGGTGGTGTGGTCGGTCAGCAGCCGCACCCGGCGCCCGTCGGGGTGGTAGCAGACGAACGCCGCGACGCTGAGCTGATCGCCGCGCCGCCAGTGGTGGTACAGGATCGGGGTCTGCCCGCGGGGCGCCCAGGTGGTACGCACCGGTGGGATCAGGTTCAGGCCGGACTCGTCGGCGCAGCAGATCCATGCCCCGCGGGCTCGGGCGGTTCCACGAGTTGGGTCCAGGTGTGTCCACGCCGAAAACGACCAATCCCACAAAATACCATCAAAAGATCTTAACACCCGGGAGTCAGGATGTCCGTTGCTCAGCGCCGGACAGGCAATCCGTTGCCCGGGCCATGGCGTCCGGGCTAAGGGGGAACGGCGGCCAGGAGCTGTACAGCATGGCGGGCTCGTTGACCGCGTAGACGTTGGGCTGATCGGTATGCGGCCCGATCCTCCAGACGCCGGTTTCGACGCGACCGGGTGACCACTCCTGCAAGGTAAAGCGCATGGCGACGAGGACGGAGCCGTCCGACTGTTTGACCGTCGCGCCGCCACCAAGCGCCCGCAGCGTCGATTCTCCGTGCCGGGCGCCATGTGCAATGGCTTCCAGGGTGGTTTGAGGTGCGGCTGCGCACGCGGTTTGGGATGGCACGCTGCTTGGGCGGCTGCTCGGTGGCGGCGTCGACCGACCTGCGCATCCGGCGAGGAGAGCGATGGTACATACCGTTGCCGCCCGCCTAACGTTCACGCGCTGCGAGGCAGTCTCTTCTGATCTCGTAACCAGCCTCAACGTCGCTACCTCCCCACCGAAGCCTATGATCCCATGCCAGCTCGCCCTGATCGGTGACGAGCCATTCCCGGTAACGCAGCGGCTGGCTGTTTCCAGACAGTCCAGCAGGTCCTCGGCCAGGGACTCCAGGCTAGCCACGGAGCTGAGTGCCGCGGTGGATCGGGGCAAACGGGCCGGCAGCCGGATACGGATGTGGTTCTCCCGGGAGACGACGAAGTCCGAGGCGTTGGCGGCCGTGGCCGAGCTGCAGCGAATGCTGGAGAGGGTGCGGGATTTCGTTCACTGGTGCGGCGACGCCGAGTTCGACCAGTCGGTCGATGGCGGTTTGGAGACCAGGCCGTGCGCGACGGCGACCATGGTGGATCCTGCCGCTGCGGCAGTGAGTGTCGTGACGAGCGCGTGGGTGGCGCGCAGACCGCCGCGACACGATCTCAGCGCATAAAACATCATGAAGGGGGCAGACCCGTCCCGGGCAGAAAGCTGGGGCCGTTAGGTGGATGACCGACGTCGTCTGCCTTGGCGACGAAGGAGGTCGACATGTGGAGCAAGCGGGACATGGTCGTCCACCAGATGGAGCCGTTCAACGCCGAACCGCCCCGCACCGCTCTGGCCGGCCAGGCGCTAACCCCGATCGAGACCTTCTACAGCCGCAACCATGGACCGATCCCGGACGTCGACCCCTCGACCTGGCGGCTGTCCATCGACGGTCTGGTCGACCGGAACCTGGACCTGTCCCTCGCCGATCTGCAGGAACTCCCGCCCCGCACCGAGGTGGCCACGATCGAGTGCGCGGGCAACCGGCGAGCCGGGCTGATCACCGCGCGGCCCATCCCCGGCCAGGAGCCGTGGGGGCCCGCCACCATCTCCACGGCCGAATGGACCGGCGTGAGCCTCGCCGACGTGCTCGCCGCAGCCGGACCCCGCCCCGGGGCCGCGCACGTCGCCTTCGCCGCCCCGGACGTCTCTGACCGCGCGGATCCGCCGCAGCCCTACGGCGGCTCCATCCCCTTGTCGAAAGCCCTCTCGGGCCAGGTGCTGCTCGCCTGGTCGATGAACGGTCAGCCGCTGCCCCGCGTACACGGCGGGCCGGTGCGTGTCGTCGTCCCCGGCTACATCGGCGCTCGCAGCGTCAAGTGGGTGAAGCGCATCACGGCGCAGGCGCGGCCGTCGGACAACTACTTCCAGGCGGTGGCCTACCGGCTGTTGCCGCCCGACGCCGCTCCTGGGCCCGGTCAGGGCATCTCACTCGGGCCTGCGACCCTGAACACCGAGATCCTCTTCCCCGACGACGGGGCCAGTCTGGCCACCGGCCCGACCGCCGTCACCGGCTACGCCTTCGCTGGCAGTGGCGACCGCATCGTCGCCCGCGTCGACGTCTCACCGGACGCCGGGCGGACCTGGATCCAGGCCACCGTCGACGACCCGGCCAGCCCATGGACATGGCAGCTCTGGCACACCACCCTCGGCCTTCCGGTCGGCCCCACCGAGATCACTGCCCGGGCGTGGGACGACACCGGCGCGACGCAGCCGGAGTCCCCCGCCAGCCTGTGGAACCCCGGCGGCTACGCCAACACCTCCTGGGCCCACGTCCACGTCGATGTCCACTGATCATCGCGGCAGCTCGACCATTCACGGCAACACGTCCTGATGCCGCGCTCGATCCTTCGGTTGTCCGCACACGCATCGATGCTTCCATGGTGGCTTGGCCTGCCCGACCGAATGTATCTTCGCGGCCTTCGGCCGGGTGCAGCCGCAGCAGCTGACGGTACCGGGGCGGGTAACCTTCCCGGGTCATCCGGGGGGCCAGCGCGGCCCGGCGCTGCCGCGAGGGTACGGAGTCACATCAAGCGACGCTCACCCCCCGCGGCGGGCGGGTTGAATGTCCTTCGGTACGGGTGACCGAATATCACCCTGTCGTTGAGGGTGCGCTGTCGAACCGGCACGCGGACCGTGAGCCAACCGTGTACCGGAGGGTGAGTGTCAGGACCGAGACCCTCCGGTGAGGGTGAGCGCGCACCATCCCGTCAGGGTCGAGGGTGGGGAGTCGGCGGGACACGTCCATTCCGCCGTCCGGTCGGAGGAAGGAGACAGGAAGGAGAACCGATGAGCAGTGTGACCGCCGGCCAACGGATTGGCCCCAAAGCCGCCTCGATAGCAAGCGCTGTCACCGCGTTCATTGGCGGCCCGCTGGCTCCACTGGCGGTCGGCGCGATCCTGATGGTCATGATCTACGCCGGTGGGCACATCTCCGGTGGCCACTACGATCCCGCCATCACCCTGGCCGCCCTGGTCCGCCGCCGCATCGACACAGCCGACGCCATCGGATACTGGATCGCGCAACTCATCGCCGGGGTGCTCGCCGCACTCGTCGCTCGCTGGGCGGTCCACCCGCCTCGTGTCATGACCCGAACCCTGACCGGCCACGCCCAAGCCGCCGCCTTCATCGCCGTACTGCTGTTCACCTTCGCCCTCTGCTACGTCATGCTCAACGTCGCCACCAGCCGCGACGGAATGTGTCACGGACTGTGGGGACCTACACACGCAGTGTAGGGTCTCGCCGCGGGTGACACCTCGCGGCGCCGTGACCTTGAGTTTGTCGGCTTGTCCCCAAAGTCGTGGCATTTCTCGGCTGTTGGGGCCTGGGTTTGGTCGATCACCCCTCGGCGCATCCGCCAGTGCGGTCAAACATTGGTAGAACTTCCGCCGGAACGGCCAGATCCCGACCACCACGCTGCGCCCGGCATGGTGCACGCTGATCACCGCATCTCTTGAGCCGATCACCTTCTGTCGCAAGAGGAATGATCCGTCGAGGTCCGCACCCATGATTACCCAGGGCACCTACAACCACCAAACGGCTAAAGACCGAAGCTAGGCCCGTGGTACGTCCCGGCGGCGGAAGGCGATGAACCCGACGAGTGCGAGCGCGGTGGCGACGATGGCCAGCGCGGTCAGGTTGCCGGCGTCGACCGTTGCCAGCGGGGGGTTCCCGACATGCGTTGTGGGGGCGAGGTCGAGCACCCAGTGCGCGAGTTTCAGGCCGGGGCCGAGGAAGGCGATGAAGGTCGCCGCGGCGTACGCTGCCCAGGTGAACCCGAAGCCGCGTGGCCACAGGCCGAACAGTGCCAGGGCGAGACCGGCGAACGTGAGTTCCGCTGGCAGGTAGTCCAGGCCGGCTGTCATGATGGCGCCGATTTCGCCGGTGTTCCCGACCGACCACGCGGTCGACAGCGCGAGGACCGCCGTCGAGCCGACGACGATGAGCACCAGGCCGGCCGCGATGACAGCGCCGTGGGCGGTCAGCCAGCGGGCACGCGAGAGTGTGCCTGCGAGTCGGGTCTCCAGGCGACCCTCGGCCTCCTCGGCCTTGAGGGTGCCGATCGCCTGGATGACGTACCCCGCGCCGATGACGGCAAGGTAGAGCTGGGTCGCGGCGATGAAGCCGTCCAACGGCCGGCCGCCGCTGATGCCCATGGCGTTGCCCAGCGCGGGATTGCCGGCCATCGCGTCGAGAAATTGCCGGGCCAGCGAGCCCATCATCGCGGTGAGCAGGATTCCACCTGCCAGCCAGCCCGCGGTCGCTGGGCGGTGGATCCAGGCCGCGAAGCCGATCGGCCGTCGTCGCAGCCAGGTCGCTCGCGCCGGGCCCGCGCCGCCACGCAGCAGGGCGCTGCCGACATCACGACGGGCGGCCAGCCACACAGCCGCGCCGCCCGAGGCGAGGCCGGCGACGGCGGGGATGGCGAGCACCCACCATCGCTGGTCGGCGAACGGTGCGGTCTTCTCTGCCCATCCCAGCGGGGACAGCCAGCTCAACCATCTCGTGGTCGTGTCGCCGACCCCGCGTAGGACGTACGCCGCGGCGAGTGCGATCAGGCTCCACGTGTAGACCCCGCGGGCGTGCAGCGCGAGTTGCGCCAGCACAGCCGCAAACGTGGCGAACACGAAGGCCAGCGCGCCGAGTGCCGCGCTGTAGAGGATCGCGCCGGACACCGGGACACCCGAGAGTGCCAGCCCGACGGCGAACAGAGCGGATGTGCCTAGTATCGCCGCGGTCGCTACGGTTAGGGCGGCCAGAGCCGGCTGATGCCGGGCGATCCGGCCGCCGAGGATCGTCTCTAGTCGGCCCGATTCCTCTTCACGTCGTGTCGAGCCGGCGATCAGTGCGATGCCCAACAGCGGGAGCAGGAACGAGGCCAGGAACCCGAACTCGTCCTGGATCACCCCGCCCAGGCTGTCGATACCTTCGACGTGGCCGTTGATCGCGGCCAGTGCGCTGCCGGAGGTGACCGCCTCGGCATAGGTGTGGATCTTGGCTGGGGTGTCGTAGAGACCGGCGACGCCGAACGCTGTTCCGACCATGCTGGCAGCGAGGGTGAGCACCCAGACGAGGATGGCGCGGCGGTGTGTGCGCCAGACGATCCCGACCATGGTGCCCAGCTCGCGCCGGCGGGGACTCGCCGCTCGGTATTGGGCGCTCATCGCGCGGCCTCGGCGAGCTTTTCGCCGGTTTCGTTGGCGTCGAGGGCCTCTCCGTAGGTGCGCAGGAACATCGCGTCGAGGCTCGGCGGGGTGACGGTCAGGGTGTGGATGCGTGCGGTGTGCAGCCGGCCGATCGTTCCGTCGAGGTGATCGGCGTCGATCGTGAACCTGGTGTCGATGTGCCCGTCGCGCCGTTCACAGACGCAGTCGGCCACGCCTTCGGCACTGGCCAGGCCGTCGGGTTCCGCTGCAGTGACCGCGTGTACCGAGGTGCGGGTATGGCGGCGCAGGTCGGCGAGGCTGCCGGTGGTGACCGTGCGGCCACGGCGAATGATGCTGACTCGGTCGGCCAGCGCTTCAACCTCGCTGAGGATGTGGCTGGAGAGCAGCACGGTGACGCCGTCCGCCCGCCGCTCGCGCACGCACTGTTGGAAGACCTGCTCCATCAGTGGGTCGAGCCCGGAGGTGGGCTCGTCGAGGATGAGCAGGTCCACCTCGGCGGCCAGCGCGGCCACGAGGGCGACCTTCTGACGGTTGCCTTTGGAGTAGTCCCGGATCCGCTTGGCCGGGTCGAGATCGAAGCGTTCGACCAGGTGGTCCCGGCGCTTCTGGTCGACCCCGCCATGCGTCGCACCGATGACGTCGAGGCACTGGCCGCCGGTCAGGCCGGGCCACAGGGCGACGTCACCGGCCACGTACGCCAGGCGCCGGTGCAGCGTGGCGGCCTCGCGCCAGGGGTCGGTGCCGAACAGTTCGACGTGACCGCCGGTGGCGCGGATCAGCCCGAGCAGGATCCGGATGGTGGTGGACTTGCCCGCCCCGTTGGGGCCGAGGAAGCCATGAACCTCGCCCGGATGCACCGTGAGGTCCAGGCCGTCGAGGGCGCGGACCTTCCCGAACGTCTTGGTGAGGTTCTGGATGTGGATGACGTGGGCGGGCTGACTCATGAGGGCTCCTCCCCGGGCGCGGTCATGAACGCGCCCTTCGTGTAGACGGCGGTGGCTTCTTTGGCCCAGCGGGTGATGCCGTCCGGCGTGAGCGGGTCGACCCCGATCGCGGCGGCGACCTGGTTGCGCAGCAGGACCAGCGCGAGGTCGTTGACCAGAAGGAACGCCGCTCGGACCGCCGGGTCCTCAGCGGGTCGAGCGGCGCCGATCTCGATCATGGCGTCAAGCAGTCGGCGGGTGAGGGCGTACCAGCGACCGAACAACGCCGCGCCCGCCGGATCGTTGACGAGCAAAAGGCGGCGCAGGTACGCGGGCAGCGGTGAGCCGTGCGGGAAGGTACGCGCGAACATTTCAGCGACGGACGCCCCACTGTCCGCGGTCAGCATCTCGGCCAAGTCCCGCTCATCCATTGAGAAAAGTGCGTCGAACGCCTGCGAGGCATAGCCGTCCACGGCGGCCCGTAGCCCTTCCTTGCTGCCGAAGTGATGCACGACGAGCGCGGGTGACACACCGGCAGCCGCGGCGATCTCCCGCACCGTGACGGCATCGTGCCCACGCTCGGCGAACAGGCGCAGCGCGGCGTTGCGGATGTTCGCCTTGGCCGTGAGGTCACCCTCATCAGCGACTGAACTCATGTTCAGAACACTAAACGTTTGTACAGAATGGGTCAAGAGACGCCCGAAGGCTAGGACGTGTGACAACGCTGGTCACGAATCTCGCCGTACTTGGCAGATTCGACGGTGTTGACCTCTCATGCATGCGCGGCAGAGACGACGGGGTAGGTGTGGGGAGGTGCACGAACATGGTCGATGAGAAGGGTTACCACTTGGGACCGCATACGGCTCGGCTGGGCACCTGGCTGGCGAAAGGTGTGATGATCGGGTCAAGTTTGGTCGCCCGGGTCAACAGGTCCCGCCGGGTTGGGCGCAGCCCCGTTAGTGTTCGCTGTGGGCGGCTATGCGGGTCTGAGTCGGCGTACCGGCGCGGTCCGCCGCCCGGCATCGGCCCATGACGGCGGTGAGGGCGGTGGCGCCCAGCGTGCCGCTCAGGAACACGCCCGTCAGCAGTGAGAGGGTCATGTTGTTTCCGGCGTGGGCCACGCTGGTGGTCCAGATGATGCCACTGCGCATCCGCAGCCAGGTGAGGGAAGATCCGCAGTAGAGGACGTGGTGATGCCTGTCGACGTGGTGTCGGAGATTGTGATTGATCGTCCGTGTGCGGAGGTGGCGGCGTATGCGGGTGACCCGTCGAACGCGCCGCGGTGGTACGTGAATATCGAGTCGGCGGTCTGGCGCACGCCGCAGCCCGTGGCGGTGGGGTCGCGGATGGATTTCGTGGCGCGGTTTCTCGGACGGCGGCTGGCCTACACGTACGAGGTGGTGGACCTGGTTGCCGGTCAGCGGCTGGTGATGCGCACCGCGCAGGGCCCGTTCCCGATGGAAACCACGTACACCTGGCAGCCGCAGGATACGCAGCGGACGCGGATGACGTTGCGCAATCGAGGTGAGCCGACGGGGTTCGCCAAGGTGACCGCGTCGGTGATGGCGGCGGCGGTGCGTCGGGCCAACCGGAAGGATCTGGCGAACCTCAAACGGATCCTGGAACGGTCGAGCTGAGCAGCCGGTCAGGCAGCCCGAAGGCCGGGAACAGGTGTGGGGTGACGAACCCGGTGATCGCAGTGATGAGTCCGCCGTCCACGGTGAGCACTTTGAGTGCGAACGGCAGGTGCCCGCGGCCCGAGTCGGCCGGTGCGTAGACCGCGAGGGCGGGTTGCCGGTTGGCGGCCGTGGGCAGCAGCCGCAGGTGGCGGCCGCCCGAGCTGGTGAACAGGTGCCGCAGGTATGCGGCGATGGCGTCGCGGCCGGCGTACCAGGACGGCGTGGGCGGCATCGCCATCTGTGCGTCGTGGCGCAGCAACGCGACCAGAGTGGGGATGTCGGCGGCGTGCCAGGCGCGCACGTACCGGTTGAGCAGGTCGGCGGCCTCACCGGTGGGCCGGTGCAGGCCGGCGGCGGGAAGGCCGGCGTCGAGGGCGCTGCGGGCACGCAGGAGGGCGCTGTGCACCGCGGCGGGTGTGCTGTCGAGCAGGCCGGCGGTTTCCGCGGCGGTGTAGCCGAGCACGTCGCGTAGCAGCAGGATGGCCCGCTGCCGGGCGGGTAGGTGCTGGATGGCGGCGACGAACGCGAGTTCGACGTGTTCGCGGCGCACCGCCAGGGTCCCGGGGTCGCTGTCCGGGTCGGCAGGGTCGAGCAGGGCGTCCGGATAGGGCTGTAGCCAGGGTGTGTCGTGGTCGTCGGGTGCGGGTGGCAGGGCGGGATCCGCCGGCCCGACGATCGCCGCTGGCAACACCCGCCGGGCCCGGTGGTCAAGGGCGTCGAGGCAGACGTTGGTGGCGATGCGGTACAGCCAGGCGCGCAGTGACGAGCGGCCGGCGAACCCGGCCAGGGCGCGCCACGCCTTGACCATGGTGTCCTGCACGGCGTCGTCGGCATCGTCGAGGCTGCCCAGCATCCGGTAGCAGTGCACCCCGAGTTCCCGCCGGTAGGGGTCGGCCAGGTGGCGGAACGCGTCACCGTCCCCGGCGACGGCGGCAGCCAGCAGCGCCGCGTGCTCGGTGGGCCGGACGGTGGTCGTCACCGGTCCAGGCTAACCGGCCGGGTCGGTGGATCGGCCTACGAGGCGGCGATGAGTTGGCGGCGCTGGCGGGATCGCGGGGAATCTGGTGTGCTCGGTCGTGGACTGGGGGATGGCCCCGCTCGATGGCGTGCTCACCGCTGCGGAGATCCTGGAGGTCCGGGACGGGCTGATCGTGCGTGGTGAACTGATCTACGACGCCGAGGTGCTGCGCCGGGTGATGCGCGCCGGCACGGGCTGACCGGTCAGGTGGTTGCGGTGCGTCGGAAGAACGCGTCGGCGACCGCGTCGAGTGGATAGGTCAGCTCGATGCGCAGCTCGTCGAGCGTGACGTCGGTGGTCGGGTCGAACCGGGCTGCGATCCCGATGGTTTTGATGATCTGCCCGTCGATCCGATACCAGGGGCACAGCACCGGTTCCTCACTCGGTGCGTCCGGCCGAGGCACGTCGTGCAGCGCGGCTTCGACAAGACGCACCAGCTCGGTGAGGGTCTCGTCAAACGGCGTCTGGTCGGATTGCTGGCGCAGCCGGTGCAGCCCGGCCCAGGCGACCTGCGGCCAGTTCACGATGACCTGCCGGGCGGCCGGGTCGGCCACGAACCTGCGGATGATGTTCACCCCGACCAGGTCCTGCCCGTAGAGGCGGTGGCTGGCCGGGTTGGCCAGCAGCACCGTCCAGTGCCGGTCGATCGCCAGCGCCGGGTACGGCTCATGCGCGCGCAGCAACGTCTGCAACGCCGCCCGGTGGGGCGCGAGGTCCGGAGCGGACAACTCGGCTTCCGGGTAGGCGGCGGCCAGCCCGGCAGCGCGCAGCAGCTGGTTACATTCCCGCAGCCGCAGGCCGAGCGCCTCACCCAGCCGCAGCACCATCTGCCGGCTGGGTCGCGACCGCCCGGTCTCGAGGAACGACAGGTGCCGGGCGGTGGAACCGACGCTGGCGGCCAGGGCGAGCTGGCTGAGGCCCCGGTGAACGCGCCATTGCCGCAGCCGGGCACCGAACGGACTGGCCGCCCGCCCCTCCACCATGATCGACATTATGGCAGGTGTCCGGGCGCGGCCCGATTCCCTGATCGGGAATCGACCAGCGATCCGGCTGCGGGCACGCTGAGGGCATGGTGGCATTGACCCAGACGATTGTCGTGCATGCCCCGGCGGATGCGGTGTGGCGGGTCGTCGCCGGTGGCTTCGACCGTATCGGCGGGTGGGCCACCGCGATCCCCGCCTCCACGGCCTGCCCCGTTTCGCAGCCGGCGACAGAGCCGCCAGCGGATGCGCCGGTGCCGGGGCGGGTGTGCCGCACCGGGGTGGCGCTGGTCCCGGAGGTGACCGAGATGATCGTGGCGTTCGACGACGCGGCCCGGACGTTGACATACGAAGCGACCGCGGGAATACCGTCGTTCGTCGCCCTCGCCCGCAACCGGTGGCAGGTCGCCGTCGAGGGGGAACGGTGCTGCCGGGTGACGTTCGCGGCCGAGTTGCGGGTACGCGGCCCGGTCGGCTGGCTGGCTCGATGGTGGCTGCTCGCAACGGTGGGTCGTACCGGCCAGTACCTGCTCGACGATCTGCGGCACTACGTCGAGCAGGGCACTGTTTCGCCCCGTAAGCAGCACCAGTTGTCGCGGGCGGCGCTCAGCGGGCGGTCGGCAGGCCGAACGCTGCCGCCATCCGCCTCGGGTGCGGTGTCATGCCCCGCACCGGGGCAGGGGTGGAGGCGTACCGGGCGGCGCTGCGCGACCCCACCCGGGTCGCCGACCTCGACCGGCACGTGGCGGCACTGGAAGCCGACGACGCGCAACTCAGCGAGCCGACCCGCCGCCGCCTGCCGGCCGGGTTCGACCCGGCCGGACCGGCGGCCCGTTTCGCCGTGCGGGACGGCTTCCGCCTGGTGCGCCGCTACCCGCACCCGGCGCAGGTCACCACCGCGGGTCTGGTCGGCTGGTGCGCGCAGCGGCTGGCACCGTTCGCCCCGGTGCGTCGTTGGCTGGCCCGGGCCGGATGAGCCCGGGCCGGGGCGAGCAGCAGGACGAGCTATGCGTCCCAGGGAACCTTCTCCTCGACGTAGCGGCGCAACGACTCCAGCGACTGCCCGAACGCCTGCCCAACCATCCCGGTCACGTCTTCGCCGGTGGTCACGTCGAGCGGGTCGAACGTGGTGCGCAACGTGACCAGCGACGTCCCCGGCGCGCTGCCCGGGGTGACGGTGAACGTGCCGTGGGACTGCCGCACGGGCAGCGGTACCCGTAGGTGCTCGAACCGGTAGCTGCGCGCCCCGGCGGACAGGTCGCTGATCCGCTCGTGGATCTCCTGCCCATCGGCCATCGTGCAGACCCGCACGTCGCCGTCCATCCGGGCGGCGACCACGCCGGGCAGCCACCACCGGGTGGCGGGTAGATCAGCCAGTACCGCCCAGACGTCGTCTTGTTCGGCGGAGATGTCAATGGTGTTGGTGACGGTCCTCGACATCGCGTGTCATCACTCCTCACATGGGGGCCTTCAACCGTTGTGACGGCGCCGGCGCGGCCGATTCGTCGCCGAAAGCCGCCACGTTGCGGCCAGGACGGCGCAGCCGCGGCTTGGCCACGCCAAGGAGCACTGCGCCACACGCTCGGGGTGCTACGCGACACCGACAACCGGGCACCCACCCCCGGCCTGGCCGAGGTCGAGCACCTCGCCGCCATCGCCCGCGGGGCCGGTGTGCACGTCACCGTCGAGGTCGACGGCCACAACCCCGACGTGCCCGCAAGCGTCGACCACGCCGCGTACCGCATCCTGCAGGAGTCGATGGCCAACGTGGTCCGCCACGCCACCGCCATCCAGGCCACGATCGTCCTGCGGTACAGGGATGACCGCCTGCGGATCGAAGTCCGTGACGACGGCACCGGCCCGGCCCGGCCGGCGACACCGACCTGGATGCCGGTACCGGCCGCGGCATCGTCGGCATGCGGGAACGGGCCGCACTGCTCGGCGACCACCTGTCCGCCGCACCCCACCCGGACGGCGGCTTCCAGGTCCGGGCCGACCTGCCGCTGCGCTTGGATGCGCTGACCGGATGATCACATCGCCGGTGACCGTGCTGCTCGCCGACGACCAGGAACTGGTCCGTACCGGCTTCAAGATGCTGCTGGACGCCGCGGCCGACATGACCGTGGTCGGTGAGGCCGCCACGGGCGCCGAAGCCGTCACCCTCGCCCGCGCCCACCGCCCCGACGTCGTGCTCATGGACATCCGCATGCCCGTTCTCGACGGAATCGAAGCCACCCGCCAGATCGTCGCCACCCGCGGCCTGCAGACCGTCCGGGTGCTCATCCTGACGACTTATGACACCGACGCCAACGTCTACGACGCGCTGGAAGCCGGCGCCAGCGGTTTCCTGCTCAAAGAGTCCGGACCGGCCGAACTGCTGCACGCCATCCACGTCGCCGCCGCCGGTGACGCGCTACTGGCCCCGAGCATCACCCGCCGACTCATCGCCCAGTCACCGCCGCCCGGGCCGCCAAACGCCATGCCGACCATCGCCTGGCCGTGCTCACCCAACGCGAGCGCGAAGTCCTCGCCCTGGTCGGTCAGGGCATGAACAACGAGGAGATCGCCACCCACCTGACGCTGAGCCCGGCCACTGCCTGTACCCATGTCAGCCGGGCCATGACCAAACTCGCCGCACGCGACCGTGCGCAACTGGTTGTCATCGCCTACCAAACCGGCCTCGTCGCCGATGATGGAGCACGCTGACCTGCAACCAGGCGGAGCCACCGTGGTGGGCACCGCCGATGCCGCTCCACGAGCGCGACCGAGAAAGATCTTGATTGGCGATGTCCAAAGCGGGCCGGCTGCTCCGACCAGGAGCCGGGCGTCCGGCCTGGGCGCCGGGATGGAAGGGATCACGCGATGAAGTACATGATCATGATGTTCGGTGGGCTTGGTGCCACCGTGCAGGACCGGTCACCGGAGTGGTTCACCGGCATGCATGAGATGATCATGAAGGTGGACAGTGAGCTGCGGGAGGCCGGCGAGCTGGTGGCGAGTGTGAAGCTGATGGAGCCGAGCCGGGCGACCACGGTCCGGTTCGCCGACGGCGCCCCGGTGTCGACCGACGGGCCGTTCGCTGAGGTCAAGGAGTCCCTCGCCGGCTACTGGATCATCGACGCGGACGAGGCGCGCGCGGTGGAGATCACCTCCCGGGTCGTCGGCTACACCGAGTTCCCGATGGAGGTCCGGCGGATCATGGACGAGGCCACTGACCTGTGACCGACCCTGTGACCGGCGTCCGGGTGGAGGACCTGTTGCGAGAGTGCGCGCCGCGGGTCCTCGCCACGCTGGTGCGCCGGCATGGGCAGTTCGACGCGTGCGAGGACGCCGTGCAGGAAGCACTCCTCGCCGGCTTCCAGCAATGGCGTACCGACGGGGTTCCGCGGCGACCGCACGCGTGGCTGCTGACGGTGGCCGGCCGGGTTCTGGTCGACGGGTGGCGCGCCGACAATGCCCGGCGCCGCCGCGAAGCCAAGGCCGCGCTCGACCCGACCGACAGCGCAAGCGACCCGCCGCCCGCCGTTGACCGCGACGACACCCTCGCGCTGCTGTTCCTGTGCTGCCATCCCGCGCTGTCTGCTCCGTCGCAGCTCGCGTTGACGCTGCGGGCGGTGGGCGGGCTGACCACCGCCGAGATCGCCGCCGCATTGCTGGTCCCCGAGGCCACCATCGGCAAACGGATCAGCCGGGCCAAACACAGCATCCGGGCCGCGGGAGCCCGCTTCGAACTGCCCGCCCAACCGCACCGTAGCCAGCGGCTCACCGTGGTGCTGCACGTGCTCTACCTCGTCTTCAACGAGGGGTACACCAGCAGCTCCGGGCCGGCGTTGCAGCGGCTCGACCTCACTGCGGAGGCGATCCGGATAACCCGCATGGTGTACCGGCTGGTGCCCGCCGAATGCGAGGTCGCCGGGTTGCTCGCGCTGATGCTGCTCACCGACGCGCGCCGGGCCGCCCGCACTGCCGCTGACGGAAGCCTCGTGCCGCTCGACGAGCAACACCGCGACCTTTGGGACGCCGCCTCGATCGCCGAGGGCCAAGCGATCCTGACCCGAACTCTCGGCAGCGGGCCGGTCGGCCTGTACCAGCTGCAGGCCGCGATCGCCGCCCTGCACGACGAAGCGACCACCGCTGCCGACACCGACTGGCCGCAGATCCTCGCCCTTTACGACGTACTGACCCTCGTCGCGCCCGGGCCGATCGTGACGCTTAGTCGCGCTGTCGCCGTCTCGAAAGTTCATGGACCCCACGCCGGACTGGCCCTGCTCGGCACCCTCGACGCCGATGACCGCGTCGCCCACCACCACCGCTTGGAAGCGGTCCGGGCGCACCTGCTCGAACAAGCCGGCGAGACAGACGCCGCGTGTGTGGCCTACATGATCGCGGCGGCGCTGACCGCCAGCGTGCCCGAACAGCGTTACCTCACCCTGTGCGCGGCCCGACTGCATGAGGGTAAGTCCGATCCGCTGCAACGCTGACAGGTCCCGTCGGCGCCGAGGGCGCCGCCCTGGTCGCCGAGGCGGTCGAGCAGGTCGTCCACGCCACCCACCAGACCACTGGCATGGCCCAACATCGCGATGCGCGCTATCGACCTAGCGATCTTTGGTCGCCAGCCCTCTCGATGTCGATGCTCGGCGTGGCCGTACCGACGTGTCGCGCCTGCCGGCTGTCCCGCCTGATTGGGTGGCTACGTCGATGCTTGCCGTGGCCGCGTGTCGTCCCTGTCGCCGCGATCTTCCAGGGTTGGGACCAGTGGATCGGTCGGCCAACGCAGGAGCCGGGCGCCCAATACGGCGGCTTCCAAGGTGAACCGGCGTGTCGGATCGGTCGGGTTGTAGCCGGTGAGCCGGGCGATTCGTTGCAGTCGGTAGGTGACTGTGCGTACGCCGAGATGCAGCCGGTGGGCGGCGGCGACCGCGTTGCCGGTACTGAAGTAGGCGGCCAGGGTGTCGATGAGCGGTTCGGCGCCGCCTCTGGTATGCCGCAACGGCCCCAGTACGGTCGTCACAAGATCGGTGATTGCGGCCCGGTCGCGGAACAGCACTTGAAAGACCAGCAGCTCAGCGGCCTGTAGGACCGGGGTGTCCAGGTCGAGTCGGCTGCCGACGTCGAGTACCTCGCGGGCTTCCTGGTACGAGTGCGCAACGCCCGCCGGGCCGGCATGGGCACGGCCCACACCGACCTGGCAGGTGTGCCCGGGATGCAGGGCGCAGGTGTGGCGAGCGAACTCGGCCGGCGCGCCCGGCTCGGTGCTGGGAGCGACACACACCAGGTGCCCTTCCTTAGTGGCGATGAGAATGTTGTGCCCACCGAACCGGGCGAGCAGGGCAGATTCGATGCGGCGCGTGCGTTCGTCGCTGTCGGCGAACGGCGTGTCGGCCCGCGCCATCGCCACCGTATGGGTGCCGGCTAGTTGCAGGCCGAAGCGAGCCGCGCGCTCGGGCAGCCGGGTGAGGTCGCTGGTGCCGTTGAGCAGGTCGTCGATGAATTCCCGCCGCATCGCCTCCTCGTGGCGGATGGCCTGCCGTTGGGCTGTCTCGAAGCCGTCGGCGAGCGCCGCAATCGCGTCGTTGGCGGCCCGCAGCACGGTCGTAGCGACGTCGTCGGGGTGGGCACTGGCCGGGCGAGGGAGGTGGCGCCAGGCCACCCAGGTGGCGCTGAGGTACAGGTCAACCACGGCGCCGAGGGAGATGCCGCGCTCGGCGGTGGCGATGCCCGCAGTACGCCGGCTGTCAAGTTCGTGACGGGCCAGCCGGCGACCCTCCGCCGTCGCGGCGGCCAACATCTGCAGGTAGCCGTCGAGTAGCTGGGGGTCCACTCCCTTGGCGTCAGCGACCGCGCGTCTGGTCACGCCGGCAACGTCAAACACGGCGCCATCGGGCTGAGCACGACCGGCCATGGTCGGTCCGCCTCCGTCTCGGCCTGCGTTTGGCATTGCCGGCGACCGGCAATTTCATCCAGCACAAGCATAGTCCGCCCGCTGCCAGCGGTCCCGTTCCGCACCACCGCGCCGCAGTGCCGCACCTCCGTTCACGGTGGTCCCTCAGCGGGCACCGGCGCGGCGCAGGGCACGCGGACAGCGGTGGACGGGGTCGCCGAGGACCCAACCCAGGAACCGTTCCGCCTCGTACGGCAGACCGATGCGCCGCAACGCGTAAACGCTGAACGCCGCATCACGGATCCAGGTGTAGCGGTAGTCCCAGTTGCGCGTCCCGCCGATCTCCTCCGGCAGGCTGGAGGTGGGCGCGGCGACCACCGCCCCGTTGGGCAGGTAGTCGAGCAGCTTCAGCGTCAACGCCGAGCGGCGCACCATGTTCTGCTGCACACCGTCGTATTTGATAAGCCCTGCCCACCGCCGCCACGCCGCAACCGTGGCCGCCAACAGCCGGTCCTGCTGCGGCCGTTCCTGCCGCCCCGAACCTGGTGACCACCGCAGCACCACCGCGGCCGGTGTCCAGCAGCCCGCACACCAAGCGGCGAGCTGTCAAACCGGGGCACGCACCACCACCGGAACCATACCGTGGGCGCCCGTCCCGGTCGGCTGCCGTCGCAGACAACTCCGAGTGTCGTCCGGGCGTGATCGAGATGCCAGGTTTCCCACACGGTATCTGGACCCGGAGCATTACCGAGCACGTCATTGCCGGTCGACAGCAACATGGATCCGCTTTGGCTGCCTTCGTCGGGCGTGGCATTCGACCAGCGGCCGGGAGAACATCGAGACAGGCCGGGCCGACAACTGGCGGTACCGGCAGTGTGTTGTTCGACGAGTTGCGTTCCGCATTACCAGATCACCACCGGGTCAACGGCACCCGTGACGCGGCTTGCCCGATGGGCTCACTGCGGAAAGTCCACGTTCGGTTATGCGTGCTCCGGCGCCGAGGCCCCGGACACGGCGGCACTGATCCGCACCCGGCTCCGGGCTTGGCGACTGGCAGAAGACGAGCCGGCAGAGGGGAGGAACGCTCATGCGAGCGCGCGACCTGGCTGGCCCGTTCCCCACCGTCGCGACAGGCATGCAGGTGATCGAAGCGGCGCAACGAATGGCCGCCCATAACCTGCCCGGCCTGATTGTGGTAGATGAAGCGGACCGGCCCGTAACGATCCTGCCCGGCACTCAGGTGCTGCGGATGGCGCTCCCCCGGTACTGCCAGGATGATCCCGCCTTGGCCCGAGTCATTGACGAGCCCAGCGCCGACCAGTTCCTTGACTGGCTGGCCGGTCGCACGGTCGCCGAATGCCTGCCCGACCGGCCGGCCGAACTGGCGGTGGTGGACCCGGACGCCACGCTGCTGGAGATCGCCGCGCTGATGGCACGCACCCGCAGCCCGCTGGTGGCGGTGGTCGACGACGCCGGGGCGATCGTGGGTGCGGTCACCCTGGACGCCCTGCTGGACAGGATGCTCGCGCCATGACCCTCACCGCGTGGCTGGCGGTGGCCGTGTTCACCGGCGCCTATGCCCTGATCGTGACCGAGCGCGTGCACCGCGTCGCCGCAGCGCTCGGCGGCGCCGCCGTGATGCTGCTCATTGGAGCAACGGACGCCGACCATGCCTTCTTCTCGCACGAGGCAGGCATCGACTGGAACGTCATCGTCCTGTTGCTGGGCATGATGCTCATCGTCGCCGTCCTGGGCCGCACCGGCGTGTTCGAGTACCTCGCGATCTGGGCGACCAAGCGAGCGCGCGGCCATCCGTTTCGCGTCATGGTCATCCTGATCCTGGTCACCGCGGTCGCCTCGGCGGTCCTCGACAACGTGACCACGGTCCTGCTGGTCGCGCCGGTGACGTTCCTGGTGTGCGAGCGGCTCGCCGTGCCGGTCACCCCGTTCCTCATCGCCGAGGCGCTCGCCTCCAACATCGGCGGCGCCGCTACCCTGGTCGGCGACCCACCCAACATCATCATCGCCAGCCGGGCCGGCTTGTCCTACAACGACTTTCTGGTCTACCTGGCTCCGCTGGTGGTGCTGCTGCTGGCGGTGTTTGTCGGCCTGTGCCGGTGGCTGTTCCGCCACGCGTTCCGCTACGACCCTGACCGGGCCGCGACCATTGCCGCGCTGCGCGAACGCGACGCGATCCGCGACGGGCGGCTGCTGGCGGTCAGCCTCGCGGTACTGGTCGTGGTGACCGCCGCCTTCGTGCTGCACGCCGTCCTGCACCTGGAACCGTCGGTGGTAGCCATCGTCGGCGGCCTCACTCTGCTCACATTGTCCAAGCTGGACGTGCGTGACGTTGCCAACGAGGTCGAGTGGCCGACGCTGGCCTTCTTCGCCGGCCTGTTCGTCATGGTCGGCGGCCTCGTCGCCACCGGCGTCGTGGACACGATCGCCCGCAAGGCGGTCGATGCGACCGAGGGACGGCTCCTGCTGACTTCGATGGTGCTGCTGTGGGCGTCGGCGGTGCTGTCCGCCATTGTGGACAACATCCCGTACGTCGCAACGATGACCCCGATCGTCGCCGAACTCGTCGCGAGTAACGACACGCACGACTCGAAAGAGGTGCTGTGGTGGTCCCTCGCCGCCGGTGCTGACCTCGGCGGCAACGCCACCGCGATCGGCGCGTCGGCCAACGTCGTGGTGCTGGGCATCGCCGAACACCATGGCAGGCGCATCTCGTTCTGGGAGTTCAGCAAGTACGGGCTGGTCGTCACCGCTGTCACCGTCGCCATTTCCGCGGGGTACCTGTGGCTACGCTTCTTCGCCTTGGCCTGATCCGCCACCCGTCGCCGCACCGGCAGCCCGGAGGCTTGGCCGGCCGTCGACTGTCGCTGTTCTGGCGGGTCTTCGCCACCAACGCGGCGCTGCTGATCGCGGCGGCACTCATCCTCGGCGTGTCTCCGATCACCGTGAGCTGGCCGATCGCGGTCACCGAGGCCATCGTGCTGGCCCTCGGGCTGCTCGCCATGCTCGTCGCCAACGCCCTGCTGTTGAGGTTGGCATTCGCGCCGCTGCGAGCGCTGGCGCTGCGGATGCGGCATGTCGACCTGCTCGATCGGCCCCAAACCCTACCGGTAACCGGCCCAGCGGAGATCGCGGTCCTGGTCGGCGCCTTCAACGAGATGCTGCGGCGGCTGGAAGCCGAGCGCCGCGACAGCGCCCGGCGCACACTGGCGGCACAGGAGAACGAGCGCCGCCGCGTCGCGACCGAACTGCACGACGAGGTCGGCCAGACCATGACCGGCGTACTGCTACGGCTCGAACACCTGCACGACGCCGTCGCCCCCGCCCGGCGTGACGAGCTACTGGAGGCCCAGGACGCGGTCCGCGCCGGCCTGGATGAGGTCCGGCGCATCGCCCAGGAACTGCGCCCCGAACTTCTTGATCATCTCGGGCTGATCAGTGCCCTGACCGCGCTGGCGCGGGGTCTGACCCGGCGGACCGGCATCATCGTCGACTGCCGGTTCCACCCCCACCTGCCGAAACTGGCCGCGGACGCCGAACTGGCCGTGTACCGCATTGTGCAGGAAAGCTTGACGAACGTCGCGCGGCACGCCCATGCCAACCGGGTTCAAGTCGCTGTGGAGCGCCGCCCAACCAGTATCCGCGTGACCGTGGCCGACAACGGACGCGGATTCGCCCATCCGCCCGTCGGAGGCACCGGCCTGCGCGGCATGCGGGAACGGGCCGTGCTTGCCGGCGGCATCCTCACCATCGCAACCGGTGCAACGGGCGGCACCGAGGTCAGCCTCGAACTACCGGTTACCGGAGCGGTGCCGTGAGCGCGGCCACCCCAACGCGGATCCTGGTCGCCGACGACCACGCCGTGGTCCGCCACGGACTGCGTCTGCTGCTCGACCGCGAGCCCGACCTCACCGTCGTCGCCGAAGCCGCCGACGGCGCCCGAGCGGTCGAACTCGCCACCGACCCGGCCCGATCCCGGGACATCGACCTGGCCATCCTCGACATCGCCATGCCCCGGATGACCGGCTTGCAGGCGGCCCACGAGATCATCCGGCGACGCCCCGACCTACCCATGATCATGCTGTCGATGTACGACAACGACCAGTTCCTCTTCGAAGCGCTACGGGCCGGCGCCAGCGGCTACGTGCTCAAGTCCGGCGCGGACCAGGACATCGTCGCCGCGTGCCGGATTGCCGTCTCCGGCGGCTGCTTCCTCTACCCGTCCGCGATCACCACTCTGGTCCGGGAGTTCCTCGCCAACGCCGACGCCAATGGGCCGGCCGACGTGTTGACCCCACGTGAACAGGAGATCGTCAAGCTCATCGCCGAGGGCGCAACGTCGCGCCAGATCGCCACGACGCTGGCGATCAGCGTCAAGACGGTCGACCGGCACCGCACCAACATCCTGGACAAGCTCGGCCTGCACGACCGCGTCGACCTCACCCGCTACGCCATCCGCCGCGGACTGATCGAACCCTGACAGCCATGGTCGTCCGGACCGGCAGAGCACGCCACCGTCAACCGGCGCTCACCGGGCGAGATCTCCACGATCTCGCCGACCGGCACAACTACGCGTCGCCGCCAACCCTGCAGGACGACGAGCGCGGTTGGGTGATTCTCAGCGTCGAGCAGCACCTGCCCCACCACCCCACGGTCACCGCCGCACTCGCCGTCCACCAGGAAGTACGCACAGCGAGCCAAAACCTCGGACACGGCGGGGCCGAGCCCGGAGACCTCGATCACCGGTCGCCACACCGTGCCGGCCGCCTCAACACGGTCACCGCGCAGCGGGCAGCCATCGTCGACGGATAGCCATGCCGACCTGTGCCCAGCGCTGCGGTCCAGTGCCATACCTCCAACGTCCCTGCCGGCCGCGGACGGCACCATGGGGTCCGGAGTGCATATTCCAGGCAGTCGCGACCCGTCGCGACCTCAGGCGCGGGTGGTCCATCGGCGGCACGCCGACACCAGGCAACCTGCGAGCGCGATGGTTGCCGCTGGCGGGACTTGTGCATCCGCCACGATTGTTCCCATGCTGGCGAGGCCCGAAACTCACCGCGGTCGGTGCCCACGTCGTGGACCAGCAGCAGACCTGCCGGGTACTCATGGAGGCACGCACCCTGGCCGCCTACCACCCGGCGATCGCCGTCAGCTGCTCACGTCCGCCTTGAGCGATGCGAGATGTGCCGGGTCAAAGAAAGTCGCTGGCGATATGGAGCCGGCGAACATGCCGGCGAACTTGTCCATGGCGGGCGGGTTGCCCGCGATCGCGGCGAGGAGTTGTTGGAACTGTGGCGGCGGCTCTTCCCCGCAGGCCAGTTGCAGCGTGAACTCGTACAGGGGCATCGCCCGGGTGTCCCGGCGCTGCTGGTAGTCCGCCATCGCCTCGTCGTATGTACGGCTGCCGGTGAACGCCTCGTCGAGCGCTGTCGTGCACAGTTCGGCGCTGAGGAACGCGTCGGTCATGCCGTGGGCGGTCACCGGATCCTTCAGATAGCCCGCATCTCCCACCAGCGCCCAACCGGGCCCGTACGGCTTGCGGAAATGGTTTGCCGAGCCGCCGCCGACCACCCGCTCCTCGCGACGCGCGTCGGCGAGCCGATCCGCGTAGACCTTCCGGACGGCGCGCACATAGCTGCTCTCAAGATCGGCCTTCACTGCCGGCACCTCTACGTGCGGCCAGGCGGCAAGAACCATGGTGAGACCGTCGTGGGTGGGAAACGCGCCGTAGCCGTGTCCGCCCGGGCGCACGACCCAGCCCGCGTCCTCCGCCGCGAACCCGCTCCAGTAGCTGTAGTAGCCAACGGTGAACATCGGAGCGTCCCGGTAGTTCGGGGCGGCGACCGCCTCGGCAATCTTGGAGTGGGCGCCGTCCGCGCCGACGACCACCCGCGCCCGTTCGAACGCCGAAGCGCGCTCGCCGGTGCCGCCTCGGATGCCCACGACCCGACCGTCCTCGGTCACCAACTCGTGGACGCTGAACCCCTGGCGCACCTCGACACCGGCCTCGCCGGCGGCGTCGATGAGCAGCTTGTCGAGTACGGTGCGCCGCGGGCAGTAGGCCGGTGTGTGACCGTTGACCGGATCGGGCGTTCCAGCGATGACGAGCGATCCGAAGTCGAAGGAGTATCTGCTTACCGGCGGGCATCCGGTGGCGACCAGCCGGTCCAGCAGGCCCCACCGCTGCAGTGCCGTCACACCGGCCGGGTGGATCAGGTGGGTCGAGACGGTGTCGGACGGGAATGATGCGCGGTCCACGAGCAGCACCCGGTAGCCGCGGCGGGCGAGCAGCATGGCGGTGGATGATCCGGCGCATCGGCCGCCCACCACGATGGCGTCGTAGTCGTTCATGACGGGCTCCCGCCGGCCTGCCGGGCGGGCACGTGGCGTGGCGCTCCCGCCTCCACCCAGTCCTTGATCCACCGCAGTCGGGTATCCCAGAGCCGCCGTCCTTGCCTGGCGACCACCGGAGTGAGAACGCGCAGCGGCAGCGGCAGGTGAATCCGCCCGCGGGTGGTGAGCAGTGTCGCGTCGCCGGCCTGGCGGAACACGTAGCTCTCCGTACCGTGCAACGCACCTACCTGAAAGTCCAGGACGATCCGTTCTGGCGGCTCGATCTCGGCGTAGGTACAGCCGGTCCGGCCGATCCGCCCGAACGGCGGGATCGGCTCGCGGAACTCGAACGTCGTACCGACGCCGATCGCGCCCGGCGTGACCCGGCGCACCGACTCGACCTGGGGATCGAAGTAGCGCGCGTTCTCGAGGTCCAGCAGCAGGGCGAACACCTCGTCGACCGGGCGCGCGATCGTGATGCGGGACTCGAACTCAGCCATAGCTGACCTCCTGACTCTCACCCACCATCTGAGACCGGCCTTTCACCGACCTTTCAGCGCTGCTCGGCGTCACATCCAGACCGCGCTGCACGCCGCCGCGAGCTGGTCGAGCCACCATTCGTGCGGTGCACGGCGCGTGTCCGCGGCCGCGAACTCGCCGACGCCCGGGGCGGACAAGGCAGAATCTCGGGTGCCGACCCCCGCGCGGGACTTTCACCGCAGCGGCGGCGACCATGGAGATGTGACCGACCTCGGCTTTGGCGTGCTGGGGCGGCTGGAGGTCTGGCGCCGCGGACACCGCCTGGCAGTACCGAGCGGGCGGCGGCGTACCGTGCTGGCCGCACTGCTGGTGCGTGCGGGAACACCGGTGCGCGTGGACGCCCTGGTCGAGGCCGCCTGGGGCGCCGCCGTCCCCGCCGACCCGAGAGCCGCTCTGTACACGGTCGTCTCGCGGCTGCGCAGCCTGCTCGGCGAGCACACGATCAGCGGTGGCCCGGATGGCTACCAGATCGACGTTCCAGCCGAGGCCATGGACGCGATGCGCTTCGAGCGGCTGTGCCGAACAGCCGGCACGGTCAGCCCCGAGCAGGCCGCGGTGCTGCTCGACGAGGGTCTCGGCCTATGGCGCGGACCGGCGTACGTAGAGTTCGCCGATCACGACTTCGTCACCGTCGAGGCCCAGCGGCTCGATCTGCTGCGTGCCGACGCGACCGAGGAGCGGGCCCGGGTAGCGATCGACCTCGCCGACCCCGGGAGCGCCGCGCGGCTTCTCGCGCCATTGGTGGACCAGTATCCGTTCCGCGAACACGCTGTCGAATTGCTCATGACCGCGCTGCAGCGCGCCGGGCGCACCAGCGACGCGCTGGCCTGCTACCGCAGCCATCACCGACGCATGGCTGACGAGTTGGGCCTGGAACCGGCACCGGCCCTGCAGGACCTCCAAGCCCGCATCCTCGGTCAGTCATCACCACGTGGCACCACCGCGGAACGCATCGACGTGCCCGCCTGGCTGGACACCTCGACGGCATTCCTCGGGCGCGAACGCGAGCTGGCGTCTCTGGCCGAGGCTGCAGTGACGAGCAAGACCGTGACCGTCACCGGAACCGGTGGCGTCGGCAAGACGCGGCTGGTCGCCGAGGCGCTGCCCGTACTGGCCATCCGAACCGGCCTGCCGGTCGTCGTAGTGGAACTGGCCGCGGCGCAACAGGGACACGTCGCCGCCGCAGTCGCCGACTCGCTTGTACCTGGCGGCGCACCCGAGCGGGCGGAGCTGGTCGACCGGCTGCGCGCCAGTCCCGCATTGCTCGTGCTGGACAACTGCGAGCATCTGCTGGTCGAAGTTGCCTCGCTCGTCGATCTGCTCACTCGCCGCTGCCCGCACGTGCGCATAGTGCTCACCAGCAGACGCCGGCTCGGGCTACCCGCCGAGCACGTCGTGCCGGTGCCGTCCCTTCCGGTACCCCCGGACGACGACGCGGAGTTGGCACTGCGGTGGGCAGCCGTGGCGCTGCTGGTCGACCGGGTAAAGCGCGCCCGGCCCGCCTTCGCGGTGACGCCGCGGAACCTACCGGCGATTGCCGACATCTGCCGCCGTCTCGACGGCCTCCCGCTGGCCCTGGAGCTGGCAGCGTCCCGCGTGGCCACCCTCGGCGTCGACGCGGTCCGGAATGCGCTGCAGAACGACCCTACGGTTCTCGACCAAGCGGCCGCTGGTGAACACCCGCTGCGAGCCCTGACCGACTGGTCCTGCAGCCTGCTGACCAGGGATCAGCAGGATCTGTTCGCGACCCTGTCCGTATTTCCCGAAGACTTCGATCTGGACGCCGCACAAAGCGTCGCCCGCCGGTCGAGAGGACCACATTCGGATGCCGCCGCAGCCGGGATGGTCGCCGAGCTCGCCGACTCGTCGCTCCTGACCATCCGCGACTCGTCCCACGGCCCGCGCTACCGAATGCTCACGGTGGTTCGGGCACGAGCCCGCAGCATGCTGGACGAGACCGGACGCACGCACGAGGCCGATCACGCCCATGCGACATGGATCGCCGCCCTGACCGGACAGGCAGCGACGGACTGGACCGGGCCGGCAGCCGCCGCCGCGCTCCAGCGACTGCAGCACAGCCAGACCGACATCGCGACCGCGCTACGCTGGGCACTCGGTGCCGGCCAGCTGGATCTCGCCGCATCCATCACCGCGGCGATCGGACAATGCGCCCACTGGATACCCCGACCCGAGCTGGCCGAGCTGACCATCGAGGTCGGTGAACGGTGCCTTCGGCACGAGCCGCCCCAGCCAACCATAGGTGTCGCGGCCGCCGCGGTAGCCCTGGCGACCCGCGGCGACCTGGAACGCAGCGTGACGCTGGGTCACGTAGCCGCCGCCGCCGCAGCCAACCCGGCCGAGCTGTATCTCACCCACCTGGCCCTCGGAATGGCGGCACTCTACGGCGGCGACCACGACACCTCCCGCCGGCACTGGCAGACGATCAGCCGGCTGCAGCACCTGCCCCTCGCGCTGCGTACGGAGGCGCACAGCTCCCTTGCGCTGCTGGCGCGCTACACCGGCAACCTCGACCTGGCCCGCGACGAGGGCCGCCTGGCACTAACACTGGCCGACACCACCAATTCGGCGCCGGTGCACGCCTTCGCGTCCTACGCCGCTGGCGAAGCAGCGGTAGCCCAACCCGATCAGGGCATCGAACTGCTCACCCAGGCGGCCGACGAGGCTACCTCGATCGGCTGCGCGCAGGTGAGCCAGCTCGCGCGGATCGCCCTGCTGGCCGCTCTGGTCCGGACGCAACACCACGAACAGGCGACCCGGCTGGCAAAGACACTGCTGCATGAAATACGCCGCGCGGGAGCCTGGCCACAATTGTGGACCACGCTGCGCATCGTGGCCGAGCTGCACGCCGCGACCGGCCATAACCACGAGGCGGCCCTCCTGCTGTCCGCCGCCGACGTACACCCGTCGTCGCCGCCCGCGGTCGGTGACGACGCACCGCGCTACGCCGCGTTACGAAAAGCACTCCGGACCCGTCTCGGCAGCTACACGTCCGACCGGATCCACGCGGCAGCCGCCGACGCCAGCCGCGAACAAGTCGCCGCTCGAGCCCTCGCGATGCTCGCCGGCCCCTGACCTACCTGCAAGCGCGGACTCAGCGCCCCGCGTGCAAATTCCTCGACGTAGGTGCCGATCTCCGCGGTGTCGCGTCCATTGTCCGCGGATCCGGGTCAGAGGAGCTGGTGCTCGTAGGCGAACGCGGCGGCGGCTGTCCGGGTGGTCACATTGACTTTGGTGAAGATGTTGCTGAGGTGCCGGCCAACGGTCTTCTCGCTGAGGAACAGCTGCGCCGCGATCTGCGGATTGGTCTTTCCCGCCGCGACCAGCCGCAGCACCTCGACCTCACGTGCGGTGAGTCCGGACGGCAGTGCTGGCCGGATGAACGTGGCGGCCTCCTGCTCCGCAGGCCGCGCGCCCAGCTCGGCGAGGGTCCGGCGGGCGGCCGACAACTCGGTGACCGCGGACTGCTCGTCGCCGAGCGCGCGCAGCACACGGCCGAGCAGAACGCGGCAGCGGGCGGTGTCGTAGCGGGCGCCGAGACGCTCCCACACGCCACGTTCGCGGCGCAGCAGGGACAGCGCCGCCGACGGGTCGCCCGCCGCGATGGCCACCGCGGCGCCGGCATGGTCGGCGCGGGCCCGCACCGAGGGGCAGCCGAACGAATCGCCGAGCGACCCCAGCTCGGCGGCGAGGTCGCCGGCCGCCCCGGCTTCGCCGCCGGCGAGCAGGATATCCACCGCTGCAGGCAGCAGGCGGGATCGGTGCACCGGGTCACCGGCCTCAGAAAGAAGCCTCTGCGCAGCGGCGACGGCGGCCGCCGTGCGGCCCCGCGCGAGCCACAGCAGAGCCAGGCCCGGTTGCGGCTCGTGACCGAAGGCGACTGCCTGGTCGTACGCCGCCGCCGCACCTTGAAGATCGCCCTGTAGGCGCAGGACGTCGCCGCGTTCGGCCATAGCCAGCCCAGCGGCGCCCAGCGCATCGGCGTCCCGATACCGGCCTACCGCGAGGTCGAACTCCGTGAGTGCCTGCTCGAACGCACCCTGTGCCCGCATGATCTGCCCGCGGTGCACCGCGCACTGGCCGGTGAACGGAACCAGGCCGGGTTGTTGATCGCACCAGGCGGCGAGCATGGAAGTCCACCGGGCCGCCCGGTCGAAGTCGGCGATCTCCTGGCACGCCTCGATCATGGAGCAGTACACGTTCCCGGCGAAGATCGTGGAAACCTCGCCGGCAGCGACGCCGACCATCGCCTCATCGAGCAGCGCCAGCCCCTCCGGCACGCGTCCCGCGTAGAGCAGCATCCGGCCCTGACTGTTGAGCCCCATCGCCACCAGGTCCGGGTCGGTATAGCGGCGACCGTACTCGGTGACCTGCTCAGCCAGCCCCGCCGCCTCGTCGAACTCGCCGGCGAAGACATGCCGGTACATCTCGTGGATAAGCACAAATCCACGCTCGACGACATCACCGTCGACATCGGCGAGCAGGCGTCGCGCGCGGCCGACCCACCCTCCGCCGACGGCGGTCTCTCCACTCGTCAGCAACACGTACGCCAGCCAGAAGGCCGCCCGGATGGCATGGTGCACGGAGCCGGCGTCAAGGTGCAAATGGTACGCGCGTTGCAGCGCCTGCACGCAATCGTTGCGTTGGCCGACAAGGTAGGCGGCCGTTGCGAGCCGGGTGAAGTCCTCCGCGCTCAGCTCGTCCCGGCTCGCGTCGGACAGCCCGCCGTAGGCGGCGAGCCAGTCCCGGCGATCATAAGCCGCCCGCGCTCGTAGGAGATCATCGACGACACCCATACCAGCCTCCACGCGCCAGCGTAGAACTCAGGCGTGCACCGCGACGGGTGTCGGCTGCGCCTCGGACGACCGGGCGACGATCTGGCGAGCCACGTAGTCCGCGTCGCGCCCGATCCCCGGAAACACCATCGAGGCGAACGCGTACTGGTAGGAAAGCCCGCAGAAGAACAGACCCGGCGCTTCGTCGACGACCCCCCGGTACTCCACGGGCCAACCGTGCTCGTCGAGGATGGGGAGCCGGATCCAGTCGAACACCTGCCGGAACCCGGTGCACCAGACGACGTTGCTGACCTCCAACACCGTGTCGTCTTCGAGCAACGGACGGCCGTCCTGAACGCCAGTCATCCGGGCCTCGTGGCGAATCACACCCCGGCGGGCAAGATCCTTCGGCTTGACCCGGAGGTTCGGGGCGCCGTGCAGACGTACGTGCGACATCTCCTTACGCCCCATTGGGGTTCGCCGGGTCAGTACGTGTCTGAAGACGAAGATCATCACCGGCAGGAGCACGTGTGCGCGGCGCGACTCGGGGCGTACCGGGATGTTGCCGCGATCGGGTCCGCACAGGAATGTCGTGTGCGTCGTGGCGAGCTCGTAGGCGATGTCCTGCCCGGAGTGCGAGGCGCCGACCACGAGCACCGGCCCCGGCTCTAGCTGCGCCGGCCGCCGGTACTCGCTGGAGTGCGTCTGCCGAATCGCCGGATCCAGCTCGCTGGCGAAGTCCGGCAACGCCGGTGTGCGACCAAAGCTGCCGGTCGCCACCACCACGTTCGCGCAGTCGATCACCTCATCACCGACATAGGCGACATACCCGCCGCCCGGCCTGACCTCCAGCCGCTCAACGCGGGTGTTCATGCGCACCGGCAGGTCGAAGTGCAGCGCATAGGCCTCCAGATAGTCGCCTACCTCATCCTTGCCCGGGAAATGCCACCGGGCTGCCGGAAACGGCAGCCCCGGGAGCCCGTCATACTTCGCCGGCGTGTACAGGCGCAGCGTGTCCCACTGCCGCCGCCAGTTGTCCCCGACGCGCGGGTTGCCGTCCACGATGAGGAACGGGCGGCCACGTCGCTTCAACTGGTAGCCGGTCGTCAGACCCGCCTGCCCGGCGCCGATGATCAGCGTTTCGATGTGTTGGGAGTTCACGGTCGCCTCCTTGGTGATGTCGGGACGACGCTAGGAGCGCGGCCCTGACAGCCGCGTCGGGCGATATACCCATCCGCCGGGCGGGCCGATGGGATGTTCGCCGCAGCCCGTACCGCAGGTACCAGCCGTGGGCGACCGCCCCACACGCTGCGCGGTTCACCTGCTGTCCGCGCGTCGGCGCTACGGCCGCCGAAGTGCGGCCCTGGCTCAGCGGGAACCAACGCCTGCGCAGCCGGCCACCACGCTCCGGTGGCGCCCACGCGGCGGACAGATCCTGCACGCTCGCGTGCTGGGCAACGGTCAACGCCATCGCATCCAGAGTCCGCACGGCGGCGTCCATCGCCTGGATATCAACTGGATATCAACCGGGAACGCCGTGTCCCGCTGTTCGGTCACGTGCCTGCTCCCGCCCGAGCTGCCGCGTAACCGTCTGTGGCAGCACACCGCCGACATGATCTACCTCATCGAGCAGCCCGAGGTGCGCGAGGCTCACTTCCCGAGCGGCGCGCACTCGTTTGCCGTCGAGAACGCCCGAGCTGATGACCACCAGCCGATCGAGGAGATCATCCGACGTCACGAACCCGGGGATGCGGCCGAAATCCTGCTGGCGTGGCTGACCCGCCACCCCGACGCGTTCCGTGTGGCCCGAGACGCTGAGGGTGGCGTGGCCGGATTCTCGATCGTCGTCAGCAGCCCGGGGCAAGAGCTGCGCCGCTATGCCTGGGATCCGGCGGTACGTCTGTGGACCCAGCACTTGGCGCAGCACCCGATCCCGGCCAATCAGGTCGTGAACCTGATCCGTCGCTGGCTGACCCGGTGGCACGGCGACCTGCCGTGCGAGGCGCAGGCCAGCCTGTGGCTCGACCTTGAAGCGCAGCTACATGGAGCTACGACCGCGGCTGCGCCGTAACTACGGGGTGACCGATCACCCCGAGGTCTTCGGCCCGGTCATGGAGGGCCTGCACGGTGGCCGGATCGACGGTGACGCAGTATGCATCGGCGACCGTGGGCGATCCGGTTCCGCGATACCAACTGCTGGCCGACGTCTGGGGATACCAGGCCGACATCGCATCCAATGTGGTAGACGCGGTCGTCTGCGGTCTTCGCAAGAAGCTGGCCTCACGGTCGCCATCGCTCGAGACGGTCCGGGGTGTCGGCTACCGCCTTGCGCCCTGACTGACCGCCGAGTAGGACTGGGATCTTCGGACTCATCCATGGGCTGGTGCCTGGCGATAGGGCGGATTCCGCTGGCGGCGAGCAGGATCCGTAGCCGGTAGAGCGGTCCGCGCTACCGGCCGATGATCTCGGACTTCATCCGGTACGCGATGTAGAGCACCTCGGCCTTTTCGAGGTCCGCAATGCCGTGCTTGTCCAGAGCGGTGAGGATGTCGTCGAGCACCGCCATGTACTCGGCCTCGCTGATCGCCATGCCCGCGTGGGCCTGCGCCATCGGCAACCCGTCGTAGGTGTTCACGCCGCTGAGGCCCGAGCAGAGGAACTCAGTGGCGAGTCGGATCTGCTCGGTGACGGCCTTTCGGGCGTTACGGAAGCGTGCTCCGACGACCGGGTTGGCCAGATGTAGATCGATGAGGTCGAGCACGATGCGCGCGATCCCGTCCCGGCCCCCGAGACGTTCGTAGAGCGTCCGCTGGGTTACCTCGGCTGTCATGGTGACCTCCTTGCCGGTTCGTCGTCGTGTGGGTTGACGGTGTGCCAGGACCGTTCCCGGACCGTTCCTCAGATACCGCGCTTCGGCCGGGAGCGGCACGCGTGTCGGGCGGAGTTGGACGGTGCCACCGGGAACGTTCCGGGAACGCCCGGAGGGAACGCTGGGTTGTGGACCGGCCCTTCGATCCGATGGGAGTGACCATGAACGGCAAGGCAGTGATCAGTCTGAGCACCGGGCTGGAAGACCCGGAGAAAGTCACCGTCGCGCTCCTCGTCGCCGTGGCGGCGGCCGAGCAGGAGCGCCCGACGTTGATGTTCCTGACCAAGGAGGCGGCACGGCTGGCCGTGGCCGGGGTGGCGCAGGGCGTGGCGTGCGAGGGCTGCCCGCCGCTGCCGGAGCTGACCAAGCGTTACGAGGCTGCCGGCGGCCGCTACCTCGCCTGCCCGATCTGCTTCAACGCCCGCCACCTCGACGAGGGCGCGCTGGTGGGCAACGCGAGCCTGGGCGGCACGGTACCGATGTGGGAGTGGATCGGCGACGAGCCGGCAACCACGTTCAGCTACTGACGAGGGTTAACTTCGCCCGGGGCGAAGGCTGCACAATGATGTAGGTGGCGCCTGTCCGTATCGATCTCATGGGCGAGTTCCGCGTCACGGTTGACAGACGCGAGGTCGCCACCGATGCCTGGCCGGCCCGGCGGGCGACCGAACTTGTCCAGTTGCTCGCGCTGGCCGCCGGGCACCGGCTCCTGCGTGAGCAGGCCGTCGAGGCGCTCTGGCCGCACCTCGACCCGGCGGCGGGCGCGGCCAATCTCCGCAAGGCGGCCCACTACGCCCGTTCTGCGCTGGACGCCGCTGACGCCGTGGTGCTGGATCGGGTCAATGTGGCGTTGTTCCCCGCCCGGAGGGTCGACGTCGACGTCGAGGACTTCGAACGCCGCGCGGCAGAGGCGCTGGCGGTGGACGATCCTGCGTGGGCCGTGGCGGTGGCGGCGTCCTACCCGGGTGATCTCCTTCCGGGCGCGCTGTACGACGAGTGGACGCAGGTACCGCGTCGCCGGCTTCAGCAGCGGCTTGTCGAACTGTTGCGCCACGGCCAGCAGTGGGCGCGGCTGGCCGAACTCGACCCGACCGACGAGGCGGCGTACCTGGCGCTGATGCGCGAGGCGCTCGCGGCCGGCGGTCGCCATGCCGCCATCCGGTGGTACGGGCGCCTCCGCGACGCGCTTGCCCGCGAGCTCGGGGTGGCACCCAGCGCCGAGGCCGAGAACCTTTACCGGGCCTGCGTTGCCGAAATGTCCTCCGCCGAGCCGGCTTTCATCGGACGGCAGCCGGAACTGGCGCGCGCTTGCGCCACGCTGCAGGCCGCTGGCGACGGCGGCATCAGCGTGATCGTGCTACGCGGCGCGGCCGGGATCGGCAAGTCCGCGCTCGCCCGGCAGCTTGCCCAGGCGGCACGAGGCGATGGCTGGTGCGTCGCCTCCGCCACGGCCGGTGGGGCCAGCGCGGCTTACGCGCCGGTCGGTCAGCTCGTGCGGCAGCTTCTCGCTCACCGCCGCGACGTTTTCGGCCGGCTGCCCGATCAGGCCCGCGCGGTTCTCGCCGAGGTCGCGCACGCGACGATGCCGGACCGGCGGCTGCCGGGGCAGATCACCAGGCACCGGGTCGCGGGCGCCTTGCGGCGGCTGTGCGAGGGGCTCGATGGCGCCGGTGTCCTGGTCACCGTGGACGACGCGCACCACGCGGACGAGGCCACCAGGGACGTGTTGCTGCGCCTGGTCGGCGGCGGCGACCTGCGGGTGGTCACCGTCCTGGTGTACCGGCCCGAGTCGGTCGACGCCGCGCTCGTGCACGAGGTGAGCCGGCTGAACCGGGCCGGTAGGGTCGTCGAGGTCGACGTCGGGCCACTCGCCCGGGATGAGGCGCAGTCGCTCGCGCTGGCGAGCGCGCCGGTACAGCCGCGGGCCGAGGGCGTCTCACGGATCGTGGAGATGGCCGACGGGAACCCTTTCCTCGTCCTCGAACTGGCGCGTTGTGTCGGCGACGACGGAACGCTGGCGCTGCCGCCATCGGCCTGGGAGGGGATCGCGGCGCGGTTGCTCGATCTCGATGAGGTGACGACGGCGCTCCTGCAGCGGCTGGCCGTCGCGGGCGATGACTTCGACGCGGCAGGCGTGGTCGCGTTCACCGGGCTGTCCGATGCGGATGCGTTCCAGTTCCTCGACACGGCCATCGCCGCCGGCGCGTTGGTCGTTTCCGGCGCCCGGTACCGCTTTCGACACGAGCTCATCCGCCAGGCACTCGTCGCCGCGCTGGCACCCCACCGGCGTATCGCCATCCACCGCGACGCGGCGCGCCGGCTCGCCGACGCGGGCGCGGATCCCGCGCTCGTCGCGCACCACTGGCTTGAGGGCCAGCGCCCCGGCAACGCCGTCGAGTGGCTTCTCGCCGCGGCCCGCCGCGCCTTCACGCTCGGTGGCTTCGCCGATGCCCGCCGGCACCTGGAACGGCTGCTCGCGCACACGCCCGAGCACGCCGACGCGTTGGCCCTGTATGCGGAGGCACTCGACGCCGTCGGGGACGTCCGCGCCGCGGACGCGTACGCCGCGGCGGCGGGGCGCCACAGGAGAGCCGCGCTCACACGAGATCCGGCCGAAGCAGGCACTGGCCCTCCTGAAGGCCGGTGACCCCCAGAGCGCACTGGCGGCGCTACACGGCGCCGAGCCGCAGACGATAAGCGGCCGGCTGAGCCAGGCACTGACCCTCAGCGGCGCCGCGGTCATCGGGCTGGGCGATCCCGACCTGGCGGCCGCCAAAGCCGAGGAAGCACGCCGTTACGCGCTCCAGGCCCGCGAGCCGGGCGCCCTGGTCGAAGCCTCGTGGGCCGCGTCGCTCGCCGCGCACGCGCGGGGTGAGCTGACCGGCCGGCTCCTGGCCGACCTGCTCGCCACCAGAGACACTCCGGAGCTCGCGATCCGCGTCTTCGACGGCCATCTGTGCGCGACCGAACGCCTGCTCTACGGAGCCAGGCCATACCGGGAGGTCGTGGAGTTCGCGACATCCCTGGCCGTCGAGGCCCGGCGTCTCGGCGCCGCCCGCGGGCGCGCCTTCGCGTTCACCCTCCGGGGAGAGGCCAACCTGCTGGCCGGTCGACTCGCCGACGCCGACGCCGACCTCGCCGAGGGCGCCCGCCTGCACCACGCGATAGGAGCCGCCGCTGGCGAGTCCCTGTCGTTGCAGCGCCGTGCCCAGGTCGCCCTGTACCGGCAGCGCGCCGCCGACGCGGCCAGCCTCCTCGCCGACGCGCTCGCCGCGGCCCGCGACTCCAACCTCGGCCACCACCTGCTCGACCGCATCTACGGCACCCGGGTCGCGCTCAGCGACCCCCGTAATGCCCTCGCTGTGATCGACGAGGCGGAGGTGTCCGTATGCGGGCCCGCGGAAACCTGCCCTGCCTGCCGCATCACCTTCTCGGCGCCGGCGGCGATCGGCGCGGCCCGGGCCGGCGACCTCGACCGGGCCACGTCGTACGCGAAGACCTCCGAGATGCTCGCCACCGTCATGCTCAGACAGCCGGGATGGTACGCGGCCGTCGAGGAGGCGCACGCACACTGCGCCCTGGCCCGCCGCGACCTCAACATGGCGCGCACCCGGTTCGGCAAGGCCGCCGAGGCCTACCAGCTCGCTGGACAGCCGCTCGACGACGCCCGCTGCCGGGCGGCGCAGTCGGCGTGCTGAGCACCGGCCGAGGCCGGTGCGGTCACCGCCCTGGCCCTCCTGCCGGACATCCTCGCGCGGGTCTGCGGGTTTCGTTCAACCGGGCCTGCCGTCCGGACGCAAGCCCGAGAGCAGGCGACGGGGCCTGCGTGGTCAGGGTCGCGACCACTTCGGCGGCCGGGATCGTCCCGGTGACCTGCCCGACGCCCCGGCCGGCGTGGAGCGCCATCGAGCCGGGACAGTCCCACCAGCAGGTCCGCCAGTCGCACCGCCACTTGCGAAGTCTAGATGGCGGCGTCCGCGCCGGCCGCTCGCCAACTCCGGCGCCAAACCCGACTCGGGACGCCACCAGGCACCGTATCGCCGCTGGGCGAAATCCCGCGGCAGGCGAACCGTACCGACACGTACGCGGATCTGCCCCGCGAGAGTCCGCCCGCGCACTAGACTCGCCCTCGCCGTGGCAGAGGACGACGCCCCCAAACTGGCCCGCGCGGCCACCCCGGGTGGCGGTCGGCGGGCCGATCGCGCTGCGGCCATCGAGACGGCGATCCTCGCCGTGGCCCGGGAGCTGCTGGCCGAGGGCGGTGTACAGCGGCTGACCGTCGAAGGCGTGGCGGCTCGTTCAGGCGTCGCCAAGACCACTGTCTACCGGCGCTGGCGGTCCAAGGAGGACCTGGCGCTGGCGGTGATCGGTACTACCGCGACCGCGTCCTCGCGTTGCGGCAGGCCGAGATCGGGCACCTGGTCGACCGCGGGATCCAACGCGGGGAGCTGCGGCCCCGACGTCGACATCGATACTCTCCGCGAGTTGCTCTTCGGCCCGATCTACCACCGCCTGCTGCTGTCCGGCGGCCACCTCGACGACGCCTTCGCCGAACGGATCGTGGACGCCGTCCTGCCCTCGATAGCTACAGATGGGTACGCCACGCCCAACCGAACCCCGCAACGGCGCCGCGGCAGGCAGCCGGCCGAAGCCTCCTGACGACCCCCGGAGACGGGCCGACGGCAGGCCCGCCATGATCATTCACATCGTCCGGTTCTCCTCACGGCTACCCGGGCAGCGCATACCCGAACTGTTCGACGCCCAGGTGCGCGAGTACGCGCGGGTGCCCGGCATCCATCCGCGCGGCGACCTGAGCCTGGCCGATCGCGTACGTCGACGCCAGCGGCAGGACCGCGACGGACGTGCGATGGCTTCCATCGGGTACCAATTGAGTGGTGCCGCTCGACCCGCCGACGTCGGCCGGCCGACCCGCGCGTGAACGCACACATCTGATCATGACCGAGCCGGCAGCCGGCTCCGCCCGGCCCGCAACACCCGGCCGCCTGCGGACATCGGGGCGGACGCGTGTGCACGGCCGGGCACTGGGCCGAGGCAAGCGGCTTGGAGATCGACGCGCCTGAACACCAACCCGCCGGATGGCCGACAGAAATGGGCGGGAACTTTCGGCGCGTTGGCCGCGACTACCGACACGGTGGAACATGCCCGACGACATTCCGTGTCGATGCCTGTGCAAGTTCGCGAGGTCGGCAGCCTCCGGCCACGCCGCAGGCGGGAACCGGCAGCGATCGCGAGGGGAGTGCGGGTTGTCGAAGAAGAACAGGCGGCTGGCGCAGGAGCGCGCCCGGGAGATCGCCGCCGCGCAGCGCCGGGCCGCGCAACGCCGCAGACGGCTGGCGATCGCCGGCGCGGCCGTGGCGGTGGTGGTACTGGCGCTCGGCACCTTGATCGTGGTCAAGGTTACGGGGAACGGCGGCACGGCGAAGCCACCGGCCAAGGCCGCGACACAGGCGTCCACACAGTTGACCGCGGCGCTGGCCGGGGTGCCCGCCGGCGTGCTCGACACGGTCGGCGCCGGCAAGGTCGACAACCCGCCGAAGGCCATCAACGGCCAGCAGGTACTCACCGACGACGGCAAGCCCCTGATCGTGTACATCGGCGCGGAATACTGCCCGTACTGCGCGGCCGAACGATGGGCTGCGGTGGTCGCGCTGTCGCGGTTCGGCACGTTCACCGGGCTGGGCCAAACCCACTCGTCGTCGACCGACGAGTACCCGGACACGGCGACGCTGAGCTTCCACGGAGCCAGCTACACCAGCCAGTACCTCGCCTTTCAGGGCGTCGAAACGCAGAGCAACCAGCCGCAAGGCAACAGCTACGCGCCGCTGGACACCCCGACCGCGCAGCAGCAGAACCTACTGAAGACCTTCAACGCGCCGCCGTACGTGGCATCCGACGCGGCCGGCTCGATTCCGTTCGTCGATTTCGCCAACCAGGGCGTCGTCTCGGGCGCCTCCTACAGCCCCCAGATCCTGGCCGGCAAGACCGCCGACCAGATCGCCGCTGCCCTGTCCGACCCGGCCAGCCCGATCACCCAGGCGATCGGCGGCACCGCCAACGCCTTCACCACCCTGCTGTGCCAACTGACCAACGGTCAGCCCGGCGCCGTGTGCACCAGCGCCGCAGCGACCGCATACAAAGGCAAGCTCGATGGCCAAGGCTGACGTCGCCCCGGCCGGTCGGCGACCCGCCGCCACGGCGTCGACCCTGACCGTGCCGCGCTGGCTGCCGCTGGTCACCACGCTGCTCGCCCTGGCCGGGCTCGTCGTCACCGGCTACCTCACCGTCGAGCACTACACCGCTGCCACGACCCTGGCCTGCCCGGAAACCGGTGTGATCAACTGCCAGAAGGTGACCACGAGTGCCCAGTCCAGCGTCGCCGGCATCCCGGTGGCCCTGCTCGGCCTGCTCTTCTTCGCGGCGATGACGCCGGCCTGCCTCGGCCCGGCATGGCGGTCCCCGCGTCCGGCGATCCGCTGGGGCCGAACGGTGTCCGCCCTGATCGGCGTCGGCTTCGTGTTCTACCTCGTCTACGCCGAACTGTTCGTCCTCAACGCGATCTGCCTATGGTGCACCGCGGTCCACATCATCACGGTCGCGCTGTTCGCTGTGGTCGCCTGGGGCACCGCCATCATCGAACCAGCCGACTGAACCCGCTCGGTGGCGGCCGGGTCCGGCTCGATCGTGCCCTGCCGATTGCGGGGTTCATCCAGTTCGAGCATCACATGTTTGGTGCACCCGGTGTCTGTGGCTAGTTGTCCGGCGGTCAGAATGAGGGCCGGCACGTTCTGAAATGGGGTATGACGCGCTGGTTACCGCGTCGGGTCTCGCTGACACAGGAGGGTGAGCATGCTGCGTACTGCCGGACTCCCCCAGTTCCGGCCGAGATGATCGGTTCGCTTGCGTTCCGGTGGGTCCTCACTACTGTGTTCACGCTGGTCGGATCGCATTGCCTGGCCCGCTGCGCGATGCCGGGTAGGGACTCTCCGGTGAGGGTCGCTGATCGGGTGAGCGCCGCGGCCCACTCGTTGATGAGCGTGGTGATGATCGCGATGGCGTGGTCGTGGCCGATCGGCTGGCGGGGCTTGTCGGTGGGCACGTTCGGGCTGGCGGCCGCCTGGTTCGCCGTTCGGGCGTTCTGGCGGGTCGACGGCGACACCCGCAGCGGCTGGCTGGAGTCGGCGCAGCATGCGGTGGCGATGGCCGGCATGGCGTGGATGCTGATGGTGATGCCGGCCGGTGCGATGTCCGGTGCGATGTCCGATTCGGGCGCGATGGCGGCGATGGCGATGTCGTCGGGCGCCGGTCCGTTGTCGGCGCATGACGTGACCGTCGGCCGTACGATGCTCGGCTCGTATTTCCTGCTGGCGACGTTGTGGTGGATGGCCCGGGCGGTGCGGCACTGCTGGTCGACGGTACCGGCGTCCGGCGCCGCGGCGCGCGTCGGGCTGTTCTCGCCCGGGCCGACGATTGCCGCCCATGCCGTGATGAGCGCGGCGATGGGCATGATGATGCTGGTGATGTAGACCAGCTGACGGGTGGCGGGCAGCCACCCGGCGAAGTGCCGCCAGGGAGTAACGGGGCGGCGGGTTCCGGGAACTATCGGCTTCTTACCGGCGACCAACTTGGTGTGCGGCGTAGACAACAGTTGTCTTGTGCACGGGCGCGGCACCTGGTGGCCGTCCGGCTCGGCGACGTGGCCGCGCCCGATCTGGCGGATCTGGCGGCCCATCTGGACACGTGCGTGGACTGCCGCCGGTCGGCGCGGGCACGGTTGCGGCCGGCCCCCGACGTCGTACCGCTGCGGCCCGTGTCGGTGCCGGCCCCCACGTATCCCAGGACGACCGGGCCTGCGGCGGACCGGCCGCGGGTGGCTCGCCGGTGGCGGCCGCTGACGCTGCTGCGGGGGGCCATGATTGTCCTCGCGGTGCTGCAGTTGGTGCTGGCCGCGCCGGATCTGCTCGGCGCGCTGGGGTTCGTGCGGGTGGCCCGCGCCGCGGGTGAGCTCGGGATACTGGATACGGCGGTCGCGGGCGGGTTTCTGGTTGCCGGTGTGCGGCCCAGGCTGGCCGGCGCCTACCTGCCGGTAGCCGCGGCCCTGTGTGCCGGGCTGGGGCTGACCAGCGGGCTCGACATCGCCCATGGTGTGGTCACCGCGGTCCATGAGCTGCGCCATCTGGTCACGCTCGGGCAGGCCGGCCTGCTGTGGGTGATGCGCCGGACCTGGCTGCGCCGCAACGGCGAACGGACGGCGCTGGCCGGCCAACCGCAGCGACGAAACGGTCGGTAGCGTGGCGCCGGCGGTTGCCCGTGCGGCCGGAGCGCCGCCCGCTTGGTGGTCCGGCCAGCCCCGTATGGTGGGAAAGCCTTGTGGTGAGCGGAGGCCGCGTCGCCGGGCGGTGGTGGTCGGCAACCAGCGACCGATTCCGGCGGGCGGCGTGTCAGCGGTTGAACAGTCGGTATGAGAGCGGGTTTACGGATGTCCCTGGCGCCGCCGGTCGGTGACCTCGACGAAGACAGCCGTCGCGCGGTGGAACTCGCCGTGGGTGGGATGACCTGCGCCGCATGTGCGGCAAGGGTGCAGCGGCAGCTCAACAAGCTGGACGGGGTCTCGGCGAGCGTGAATTACGCCACCGAGAAGGCATCCGTACGTGCTCCCGACAGCGTGTCCGTACAGGACCTGGTGGCGCAGATCGAACGGGCCGGCTACCAGGCGACGCCGGTCGAACCGGCCCGACCCACCGAGCCGGACGGCGACGGGGTCCGGTACCTGTGGCGGCGGCTGGTCGTGGCGCTGCTGCTGGGTACCCCGATGGCGGACCTGTCGATCACGCTGGTCCTGGTGCCGTCGCTGCGTTTTCCTGGCTGGACGTGGCTGCTGCTCGCGCTGACCGTGCCGGTGGCGACCTGGTGCGCGTGGCCGTTTCACCGCCGGGCGCTCGCCGCCGCGCGGCACGGCGGCAGCTCGATGGACACGCTGGTGTCGTTGGGCATCGTGGCCGCGTCCGGCTGGTCGATCTACACGATCTTCGCGCACAGTGGCGCCGGGCACGCCGACGGCGGGTGGGGTCTGCTCCTGCAGCCCAGCGGCTCGATCTACCTGGACGTGGTCGCCGCTGTCACGGTCTTCGTGCTGGCCGGGCGGTTGTTCGAGGCCAAGGCCAAGCGCGCCGCCGGCGACGCGCTGCGCGCGCTGGCCCGCCTCGGCGCCAGGGACGTGACGGTACTGCGTGACGACGGCAGCGAGCACGTGGTGCCGATCGAGGCGTTGCGCGTCGGTGACCGGTTCGTGGTTCGTCCAGGCGGCACCATCGCGACCGACGGGATGGTGGAGTCCGGTGCGAGCGCGGTGGACACCAGCGCGATGACCGGGGAATCGGTACCGGTGGAGGTCGGCGCCGGGCAGCCGGTGACCGGCGCGACCGTGGCGCTTACCGGCCGGCTGGTGGTCCGGGCCAACCGGGTCGGCCAGGACACCCAGCTCGCGCAGATGGTCGGCCTGGTCGAGCGTGCGCAGACCGACAAGGCCCGGATACAGCGGATCGCCGACCGGATCAGCGCCGTGTTCGTACCCGGGGTGGTCGCCCTGGCGGTGTTCACCTGCGCTGTCCGGCTGCTGCTCGGCGAGCCGGCCCAGATCGCCTTCAACGCTGCATTGACCGTTCTGATCATCGCGTGTCCGTGCGCGCTGGGCCTGGCCACGCCGACCGCGCTGCTGGCCGCCTCAGGCCGTGGCGCGCAGCTGGGCATCTTCATCAAGGGTCACCACGCGCTGGAAGCTGCCCACGCGATCGACACCGTAGTGCTCGACAAGACCGGCACCCTGACCACCGGGCGGATGTCGGTGACCGGCGAATGGATCGCCGCCGGAGTCGACCGTGCGGCGCTGCTCGCCTCGGCCGGCGCCGTGGAGCACGCCTCCGAACATGCCCTGGCCAGGGCGATTAGCCGGTACGTCCGCGGCGAGGTCGGTACCCTGCCCGCAGTCGAGGGGTTCGTCGGGCTGGCCGGGCTCGGCGCGCGGGGCCGGGTGGACGGCCAAGACATCGTCGTCGGCTCGGCCCGGCTGTTCGCCGACGCCGGCATTGCGCTGCCGTCCGACCTGACCGACACCCGGGCCGCCTGGACCACGCGCGGCTGCACCGAGGTGCTGGTGGCTCGCGACGGCGCCGTCGCCGGCGCGTTCGCGCTGGCTGACACGATCAAACCTTCGGCACCGGCGGCCGTGGCAGCGCTGCGCCGGCTGGGCCTGCGGACCGTGTTGCTGACCGGCGACAGCCGGGCCACCGCCGATGCGGTCGGCGCCCGGGTCGGCGTGGACGAGATCGTCGCGGAGGTGCTGCCCGCCGACAAGGCCGCCGTCGTCGGCAAGCTGCAGGCCGCCGGCCGGACCGTCGCCATGGTCGGCGACGGGGTCAACGACGCGCCCGCGCTGGCCCGCGCCGAGCTCGGCATGGCGGTGGTCACCGGCACCGACGTGGCCCTCGGCGCCGCGGATCTGATCCTGGTCCGCGACGACCTCGACGTGGTGCCGGCCGCGGTGACGCTGGCCCGGGCCACGCTGCGCACGATCCGGGTCAACCTGGTGTGGGCGTTCGGGTACAACCTCGCGGCGCTACCGGTGGCCGCGGCCGGGCTGCTCAACCCGCTCATCTCCAGCGCCGCCATGGCGCTGTCCTCGCTGCTCGTGGTCTCCAACAGCCTGCGGCTGCGCACCTTCCGCGGGTAGCCCGCGATCCGCACCGGCAAACTGCTCCACCAGCCGCAGGTACTCGCTGCCGGCATCGTCGGCCCGTTGCCAACCGGCGATCAGCAGCACCAGCGCGACCAGGACCGCCAGCTCGCCCAGTATCAGCGCGATCACGCCACCGGCCCGCTGATCGGCGGCGAGGCTGCGCACCCACGGCAGGGCCAGCGCCGAGTACATGTTCGCGCTGGCCGGGCCGTCGCCGATGATCCGGTGCGACCCGATCACCGCCGCCCCGAACAGGATGTCGAACGGCATCGCCGCCAGCAGCACCCCGAGCCGCAGCAGGTGCGGCGTCGGGCGGGGTGGCGGGTCGGCGCCCACCACGGTCCAGGCGAACAGGTACCCGATCACCAGGAACACCGCGTCCATCGCCACATGCGCCCAGTGGTAGCGCACCATCAGGTCGTAGCCGGCGGTGAAGTACAGCAGGAATGGCGCGGCGACGAACAGGCCGGCGCTGACCAGCGGCTGGGTCAGCAGCCGCAGCACCGCGCCGCCGCGCAGGGCTGCCAGCCACTCCCGTGGGCCGGGCAGTTCGTCCGGCCCGGCCGCGGGGAGCGCCTGCTCGGCGAGCGTCAGTGGGCTGCCGGCGGCGAACAGCACCGGTGCCAGCATGCCGATCAGCATGTGTGACGCGGTCTCCAGGCTGAACATCGCCGCCCCGTACCGGCCCAGACCCGACGACGTCGCCAGCAACAGCACCAGACAGCCCCCCAGCCAGCAGGCTGTCCGCCCAGCCGGCCAGGACCGGCCGGTGCGTCCCAGCCGGCGCACGCCGAGCAGGTACGCCACCGCGAGCACGGCACACAGCGGTGCGAAGAACACCTCGACGCGCCAGTCCAGCGCCAACCGGGCCAGCGTCGGTGGATGAACCAGGTCGTAGCCGAGCAGGGTCTGGTCGCCGGTGACCGCCGAGCCGACGAACGCGGGCGGCGGCAGGGCCACCAGGCCCACCGAAGCCCCGAACGTGGCGGCCAGCAGCACCAGCTCGCCGGCCAGCAGCCACCGCCACGCCGCCGCGGCCCGCCGCCGCAGCCGGACGCCCAGGAGACCCAGCACCGCCAGAACCACGATCTTGGCGACCACCAGCAGCCCGTAACCGGTTGTGATCAGGGCCGGCGCCGGCACCAGCACCAGCGCGTCCACCACACCCGAGTACCCGAGCACCAGCCAGCAGCCGGCCGCCATCCGCCGGTACCGGCGCAGTACCGCGGGTGAGCCAGCGGCAACCCGCGGGCCGCGGCCGAGCGCGACCAGCACGCCCAGCCAGAGCACCGCCGCCGGCACGTGCAGCACGATCGCCGCGGTAGCCAGATCATGCCCGGTCTGCGATGAGGAGTGGCCCACCGCCAGCGGCGGCAGCAGCGCCAGGACCGCCAGGCTCAGCAGAACGGCGTACGGCTGCCAGCGCAGCGTCCGGCGGCACCCGACCGCCACCACGGCAGCCATACCGGCCGTCGCCAGCCACGCCCGCGGCCCGCCCAGCGCCCCGGTCAGAGCGACCATACCGGCCGGGGTCAGCACCCGGCCCAGCGGCAACCCGGCGCTGGCCGCCGCCTCGAAGGGCACCAGGAGCAACGCCGCCACCGCCCAGCCGGTCGCCCACCGGGCGGCGGTTCGCGCCGCTGCGTACCCCGGCGGGGATACCACGCCGGACGGCTGCGGCGGGGTGAAGAACACCGTGTACGCCAGGGAACCGACGCACACCGTGGCGGCGGCGTCGGCGGCCAGCCGCAGCAGCGGCGCGCCGAGCCGGGTCACCACTCCCGGATCGCCGGTACCCAGCACTTGGTACGCCCATGCGCCGGAGGACAGCGCAACTGCCAGCACCACGGCGCAAGCCATCAGCCCCCCGGCGACGGCCATCTTCACCCAGCCCGAGCGAGTTACCTGGACTATCGTCGCCGCCCTCCCCTTCCGCGGTCCAGCGACCCGCAACCGCGCTCGTACCCCCGCGCCGCCGCGCGGCACTTGTGGTCGATGCCCACCCTAGAACCGCCGGTACCGCGCGGCCGTGGCCGGCCCCCTCGCTGCGGTATCCACGTGGTCCTGCCCGAGGGCACGGGACCGCGCTGCCGGCGTCGCTGCACCGGCCTCCCGGCGCGCAGGCGCAGTCCACGCTGCCCTACCCTCATCGGTGGAGACCGAGCAACGTCAGCGTCGCTGGCGAGGATCCGACCGTCGGCAAACTGGTCACCGCAGCCCCGGCCGCGCAGCCCATCCGCACTGCCGGCCGCGCCGCGAGGCCCTCGCCGGCGGCCAGTATGAGGAGTCTGCTGTTGACCGTCCTGGCATCACCGCCGTCGACCACGGCGCCGACGGCGGCCGACGTGCTCACCCAATGGCACGTCGCCGTGGGGGTGGCCGTCCCGCTGCTGGTGGCCGCCGTCCTGTACGGCTGGGGCATGGTGCGGGTGCGCCGCCGGCACCCGGCCAGGCCCTGGCCGCTGGCGCGGGCGGCGGCGTTCTTCGGCGGGCTCGCGGTCATCGCCATCGCGCTGACGAGCGTCGTCGCGGTCTACGACACCATGTTCTTCTGGGTACACATGATCCAACACCTTATGTTGATCATGGTTGCCCCGGCGCTGCTCGTTACCGGCCGGCCGCTCATCCTGGCCCTGCACGCCAGCCGGAACCCGGTACATACCGCCCTTAAACGGCTGCTGCGGTCGCGACCGGTGACCATCCTCACCTGCCCGGTGGCCGCCGTCCCGATCTACGCGGCCGTTGTCGTGTACACCCACCTGACCTCGTTCAACAACCTCGTGGTCACCAACCACACGGCGGAGGTCGGCGAGCAACTCGCCTACCTCGTCGCCGGCTACCTGTACTTCCTGCCCGGGTTCGGCGACGAGCCGATCCGCTGGCGGTTGTCCTACCCGGCCAAGATGCTGATCATCCTGCTGGTCATGCCGATCGACACGTTCACCGGCATCACCCTGCTGATGACCAACAACGAACCGTGGCCGGCGTACGCCGCCCAGCACCACACCTGGGGTCCAACACTGGTCACCGACGTGCACTGGGGCGGCGCGGTGATGTGGATCGGCGGGGACACCATCATGATCGGCCTCGTGGTGGCCGCCCTGTTTCCCTGGCTGCTCGGCCGCACCCGCACCGGTACCCGGCTGCGCTGGGTGGAACAGGCCCGCCGGGCCAACCTCGACCGGTACCTCCAAGCCACGCCGGGCGGCACCGCCGTCACCCGCGATGGTGACGTCGACGACGACGAGGCCCGCCTCGACGCCTACAACGCCTGGCTGGCCGACCTCGCCGCCCGACACCCTCGGGATTGACCGGCGCCGGCAGCTTTACCGCCAGCAACACGGCGGCGACACCCGGAGCCGTGCTCAGGCGGCGACCTGGACGCGTGGCTGATGGTCGAGGTGATCCACGGGTTGTCGCCGCGTGGGTACTCCTTGATCTCACTCAGGTGCCCGCCCAGCATGGGCCTTAGCGGGTCGGACAGCCTGAGCCCAGAGTGCGCCGACGCGGCCGGGCAGCAGATGCGGTGGCCACGAGAGGATGGGGTATGCGTATCGGCCGGAGGATCGTCGTTGACGCGGTCCTGACCGTGGTCACCGCCGCGGCCGCGATTGCCGTCGGGCTGTGGGTCACTCCGATGCAGCAGGTGTCGGCGGCTGGGCAGACGGTGCGGGTCGGCGTCACGGCGCCGTCGTGGAGCCTGTCCGGGCCGGGTGAACTGGACCTGTTCGGCCAGCGCATCCCCACCACCATCACGTTCGACGGACCGGTCCGGCCCCGGTTGGCGCTGACCCGGATCACGTTGTCCCGGCAGCTGGCCGAACTCGCCCGCCCCGGCGACACCGACGCCGCACGGGACCTGGAACACGCGCTGGTACGTGGCTGGCAGCGCTATTTCTGCTGGCAGATCGCGGTCGTGGCGGTTGCATCGATGGCCATGACGGGGGCGTCCGCGGGCTGGCGGCGCTGCGGCCGCCGCGAGACCATCGCGCTGCTGGCGGTGGGGCTGGCGGTCACCGAGGCGGTCAACCTCGGCGCGATCATGGTGACCGCTTACACCGCGCCGCGCAAACTTGGCCACATCCGCTCGCTGCAGGCCCTCGTGGGCGGCGTGCCCATCACGGCCCATCCGCCGCCGGTCAACCCGCCGCCAGGCAACCCACCGCAGCCAGCCGCCACCGTGGCGGTCGTCGGTGACTCCACCGCGGCCGGGCTCGGCAACCCGCCGTTGCCGCATCCGGACGCCGCCGACAGCGCCTGTCACCGCAGTATCGACACGTACGCCGTCGACCTGGCCACGGTCAACAACTGGACGGTGGCCAACCTGGCCTGTAGCGGCGCCACCATCGCCGCCGGTCTGCTCGGCCCGCAGCACGCCGGCAACCTGACGCTGCCGGCACAGCTGGATTCACCGGCGGTAGCGGCCGCCTCCACGGTGATCGTCAGCGTCGGCGCCAACGACGTCGACTGGTCGGCCCTGCTGCGGCTGTGCGCCGCCGCCCCGACCTGCCAGGACGACGCCCAACAGGCGTACTTCCAGCAGCAACTCGCCACCTTCTCCCGTGACTACCTGCTGCTGCTCACCGAACTTGCGCTCCTACCCCGCCACCCGCAAGTGATCATCAACCTGTACTACAACCCGTTCGCCTCCGACACCCAGTGCCTGGCATCAGCCGGCATCACCGCGGCGAAACGCCGGTCACTGGTCGCCAAGCTCGACGCGCTCAACACCGTCCTCGCTGCGGGAGTGAAGACCGCCTCCATCACCGCCGCCGCCGCCGACTTCACCGGCCACGGCCCGTGCAGCGACCAGCCCTACGTGCAGGGGCTCCAGGCACCCGCCCCGTTCCACCCGACCGCAGCCGGGGAACTCGCCATCGCCCTGGCCGACGAACAGGCACTGCGCGCCAACGGGCCGCGGTGACCCCACGGGACGCCCCGCCGCGGTCGCCAGAGCCGTCACGGGGTTGCGCGAAGGAAGCCGGCCTTGCGGACAGCACACCTGTTCGACGACCGGTACGGCCTCGCCACGCGCAAGCCGACGCGGCTGACCGCCATGCACACCTTCCGCTCGTGCTTCAAGGACGGCATCGCCACCCGACCACCGCCGACGCCGACCGGCTGATCTGGGTGGGCACCGCGGCAGGCGAGCCGGCCTGGGCGGCCGGCGGACGCTACCAGTTGGTACGCGTCATCACCGACGGTAACAACGTCGGCGATCCCCGGAGCTCGGACAACACCAGTGGGAGGACTTGCATCCGGGCGGGAACTTTCGTGCTATTGGCAACGACTGCCCAGGACAACGAACGAGCTATGTCTTCGGGAGGCTTTATGCGAAACGCCGTTGCCGGTCGAACCGACACCCACCGTGCGGGTGCGCCGCCGGTCCCCGGCGCCTGGCTGATGGTCCGTCACCGCCGGGTAGCCGTGTCGATGCTCGGGCTGGTCGCCTCGACCGTCCTGATCGCGGGCTGCGGCGGGAAGAGCGGCGCAACGGACCCGGCGTCGTCAGATGGCTCCCCGTCGGCCGGCGCCTCCACCATGCCCATGCCGATGGCCATGCCGTCAGGTCCGGCGTACAACGACCCGTCGGCCACCCCGGCGAACAAGGTCACCGGCGCCGACCTCAAGCAGGCCGCGTTCAAGCTGCTCGACACCCGACCGCCCGGGTCGGACTCCGCGGCCGGCAGTGTGTGGCTGGCACAAACCGACAGCGGAACCACGGTCACCATCACCATGACCGGGTTGAAGCCGGGCAAGATGTATGTCGCCCACCTGCATGCCCAGCGCTGCGCCGACGACAACGGCGGCGCGCACTTCCAATTCGACCCGGCCGGCCCGACCACTCCGCCCAACGAGGTCCACCTTGCCTTCGCCGCCGACCCCACCGGCGCCGCCACCGTAACCGTGCACAACGACCGAAAGGTCGGCGACGCCGCCAAGGCGATCGTCGTCCACCCCATGGACGCGATGGACAACCGGCTCGCATGCGCCGACTTCTGACCATCCTCGCGCTGGCCGGGACGGTGCTCGCCGTCCCCGCCCCGGCCAGCGCGCACACCGTCCTGGTCACCGCGGCTCCCGGCCCCGGCGACAAGGTCGCCCCCGGCGTACGCGTGGTTGCGCTGACCTTCCGTCCGCTGCGCCCACACAGCCAGCCGCGGGTCGCCGTCACCGACCCGGCCGGCACACCGATACCGGTCGGCCGGCCGCTGCTGGCCACCACCACCACGGTGTGTGCCTCCGTCGCCGAACTCCGCCAGGCCGGCGTCTACGCCGTGGCCTACGAGGCCGAGGCCGCGGACGGCGACTACCAACGCAACACCTACTACTTCCAGATCGTCGCCACCGGCCACCCGGTCGCCACACCACCCGCATGCCAGCAGCAGAACCTCCCGCCACCGGTGACCGCCGACCCGATCACCGCGGCGGCTGCGCGGCAACACCCCAACACCTCGTTGACCACCGCCGGCTGGGTCGAACTGGCGGGCCTGGTCTTCCTTGGCGCCCTGACCACCGTCGCTGTGGTCGTCACCCGCATCCGACGCCGATCCACGATTGGGCGCGCGCCCGGGACGACAACGCCAAGCACAGCCCAACCCCACGACAGGGCGGCACGGTCGCCGACCCTGAGGCACGGATCAAGGCCCGACCGGTGACTGGCCGGGCCATCTGGTGGAGCAGGCCCCACCGGGTTCCCGCCGTCTTCATGCAATGAATCTGACCGCCGGATGCGGAAGAGGGCGAGCCGCGGATTGCCAGTCCCGATGAAGAGTGGAGGACCTAGTGTTTCTGGCGCATGCCTTCGGACAGCGGTACGAACTTCCGATCCCGCTGCTGTTGTTCGTCATCGGCGGTGCGGTGGTCGTCCTCGCCTCGTTTCTGGTCATCGCGCCCCGGCGGGTCATCGCCGAGGACGGTGCCGCGCCGCAGGACCGGGTCACCGTACGCGGCCTGCACCCGGGATGGGGCACCGCCAGCCTGATCCTGCTGGTCCTGCTCATCATCGCCGGAATGTGGGGCATCCAGGAGGTTGCCGTGAACATTCTGCCGACCACGTTCTGGCTGCTCGTCTGGATCGCCGTGCCGCTGTCCTGCGGTCTGATCGGCGACTGGACCCAACCGGTCAACCCGTTCGCGTTCCTCGCCAAGCTGACCGGCCGGCCCGGGCTGCGCAGGGCCGTCCTCGGCAGTGTGGAACCAGTGGCGTGGCCAGCGCGGCTGGGCTGGTGGCCTGCGGTGGTGCTGTTCTTCGTCATCGCATGCGGCGAGCTGGTGTTCAACCTGACCGCAACAGTGCCGGCCAACACCGCACTGATGCTGCTCGGCTACGCAGTGCTCAGTGCCGTGGGCGGGCTGCTGTTCGGGCCGGCCTGGCTGAACCATGGCGAGGTCTTCACGGTGCTGTTCGACACATGGGGTCGGCTGGGCTGGTTCCGGTTCGGCGCACCGGGCCGGCGTGGCTTTGCCGGGGGGCTGGACGTGCCGTTCGCGACAAGGCCGTCGCGGATCATGTTCGTGTTGATGCTGCTGGTCAGCGTCAACTTTGACGGGTTGCTGGCCACCCCCGGCTGGAGTCGGTTGGAGCGGCAACTACCCGGGCGGCTCGGCGTGCACCGCGATGCGTTGGAGACCTGGCGGACCGGTGCGTTCGTGCTGCTGGCCCTGCTGGTGGCAGGGGTGTTCGGATGGTTCGCGCTGGCGGCCGGGCGCGCCGGCGGCCGGGACCGAGACTTCCGTACCGCGCTCGCCGGCCTGCTGCCGTCCCTGCTGCCGATCGCCTTCGGCTATCTGCTCGCGCACAACCTGGAATACCTGCTGGTCAACGGCCAGCTGATGTTTCCGCTGCTGGGCAATCCGGTTGGCTTGGACTCCTGGCCGATCCATCTGCCGTACCCGTTCAATGACGGCTACGAGCCAAAGATCCATATTGCCCCATCCGCGCTGTACTGGTACGTCAGCCTGACGGTGATCGTCGTAGTGCACGTGATCGCGGTGCTGCTGGCCCACCGGCACCTCGGCCGGCGCGGCACCACTGAGCGGGCGGCGCGGGTGAGCGAGTATCCGTGGCTGGCGGCCATGGTCGCTTACACCATGCTGTCGCTGTGGCTGCTGGCCCAGCCGCTGGTCAAGGAGAAGCCCTCCGGCGAGGAGGCCGGCCGCCCGGCCTCCTCCGCGCCGATGGACCCCGTGGCGCGGTGGAGGTGACGCGATGACCTTTTCCACGCGGGTCCAGCGACGCTGGCTGGCCGCGATGGCGTTGGCCTGCCTGGGTGTCGCTTGGGTGGCGGCGCCCGCTGGCGTGCCGCTCTACGACGGTGTCGGCTTTCCCGACGAGCCGTACCGGTACGTCAGGCCGCCAGCCGGGTACCGCGCGACGCTCCCGCCGACCGGCGCGGAGAGTCCACTGTCGGCAGACCACGGAGTCAACAGCGACGAGCTGCAAGCCTTCAGCACCGAGATCGGCCCGCAGGTGACCGTGTACGTTTATCCCGGCTACCTGGTCGGTCAGGCCAGCGGCCCGGCCGCCACCCGGAGTTTCGACGTGCGGGTCACGCCGCAGGCCCCCGACGGGACGACGCCGGTCACCGGTACCGTGGACGGCAACGTGTACCGGGTGGAGGTGACGGCCGATCCGCCCGGGCCGGTCACGGTTGCCTCCAACGACCCCAACAGGACGGCCGAGATCGACCTGCGGGCGACGGCGGCCACCAGCGACCTGGTCACCGTGAACTACCGGGCCAGACCGGAGGACGCGTGGCAGGGGCTGAGCACGGTCCAGGTGGGCAACGACATCTACGCCGCCACCTTCGCCGGACTCGGTGACTACGTGCTGACCGTGGACCACACCTCGGGCGGCGCTCCCAATGCTGCCGACGGGTCGGGTGGGGGTTCCCGCAGTGGATCGGGCGGCGGATCACAACGATGGGCGGTGACAGGCCTGATCGTGATCATTGTGCTGTGCGCCGGGGCGGTGGTCATAGTGCGGCTGGGGCGGACTCAGGCCGATCGGTGAGTACCAGCCGGCTGCCCGTCCCCGACCGGCCGAGGCCGCTCCCCGAGCCGCGGACGGCGCGTTCCGCCACAGTCAGGTACTCGACCCTGCTGGCCGGGTTCGCCGCCGCGGTCGGGCTACGGGTCGCGGTCGGCGGCCCGTCGGTGGCCACGTCGACAGCCGCCGGGTGGACGTTCGCTGCGGCACTGGTGATCCTGGCGCTGGCCGGCAGGGCGGGCCTGCGCCTGACCGTGCCGGCAATCATCGCTGGCACGGTGGCAGCGGGGGTCCTCCTCGCCCCGGTGCTGGTGCGGCGACTGCTGCTCGTTCCGGCCGGGCACCGACCGGCCGGCGGGTTCCTGGCCTGGGCGGCGGTCGTCGCGGTGGTCGCCATGGCCGAAGAGGCCTTTCTGCGCGGTGCACTATTCGACGCCCTCTCCGACCGGCACGGTTCAGTCGCCGCGCTGATCGTCACCTCGGCGTGCTTCGCCGCCCTGCACATCCCGCTGTACGGCTGGCCCAGCATCGTCCTCAACACCGCGGTGGGGCTGTGCCTAGGCGTACTCCGGCTGTGGACGGGGACGTGGACCGCGCCGGCCATCGCCCACATCGGCGCCGACCTGGCCGCCTGGTGGCTACGCTGAACGCCACGCCGCCGCGGGACTTGTCGAGCACACCCCGGTGGCACCGCCGCTGCCGATCCGGCGCCTGCCACCCCAGGCTGAGGTGCATGTCAACGGGGTCGACTATCGGTCCACACGCGCAGCCCGTAGCCGCGACGGAGCAGGTAGTCGAACATGCGTTGTGGCAGCAGCACCTTCAGCAAGGGCAACCAGTGCGCCGCCGGTCCGACCGGGTAGCGCAGCCTCGGGCCACGGGCATCAGCCACCTTCCCGATCAAACGCGCGACCTGATACGGATCGCCGCCGCGACGCAGGCTGTCCTGCAACGTGCGCACCGTCGCCTGGCGTACCGGGTCGTAGTCGGCGATCCGGCCCGCGCTGGTCGACGCCGAGACCAGGATGTCCGTCGCGAAGGCGCCGGGCTCGACCAGCGACACGTCGATACCCAGCGGCCACACCTCGTGTCGCAGCGCTTCGCTGTAGCCGGCGAGGGCCTGTTTGGACGCCGCGTAGAACGCCTCGCCCGGCTCACCCACCCAGGCGGCGGCCGAGCCGACGTTGATGATGCGGCCCTGCCGGCGGGCCCGCATGTGCGGTAGCACCGCGTTGGTCAAGCGGACGATGCCGAACAGATTGGTCTCGAACACGGCACGGGCCTCGTCCAGGCTGGTCTCCTCCGCCACCCCGGTATGCATCACTCCAGCATTGTTGACCAGCACGTCGACATGTCCCGCCCGCGTCATCACCTGCGCCACGCAGTCGGCAACCGATTCGTCGGATCGCACGTCCAGCCGCAGCATGCGCACGCCGTGCTGGTCCGGTCGGCTGCGGCGGCTGGTGCCGAACACCCGCCAGCCGGCCCGGGCGAACACTTCCGCGGTCGCCTGACCGATCCCGGAAGACGCGCCGGTGACCAGCACGGTCCGGGCCGCTGGCTGACCGTTCACCGCCGCCCTTTCCGGCCGGTCGGGACATGTCCCACCCGCGGTTCACCGCCATCGCGCGCCAGGAGCACGCCGAGCACCTCGACGGCACCGGCGAGGTCGACGTGGGGATCCAGCATGGCGTGCAGCAGCAGCCCGTCGCCGACCGCGGCCAACAGCGTCGCCAACCCAACCGGATCCACGCGCGGCGCGACCGCACCGGTTCGCTGATCGGCGCGAGCCAGGTCGACAACAGCCTGCCGGTAGTCAGCCAGCAAGCCAACCAGCCGCTCCCGCACGCCGGGGTCACGGCCGGCCTCCCGCATCGCCTCCATCAGCACCCCACCGCTGACCCGGTCAACCGCAGACGCGGCACCCGCCCAGTCCCGCATCAGCGACACCAACCCGGCCAGACCGTCCGCCGCCCGTACCGACTCCAGCGGAAACGACCGCTCGACCAGGTCCAGCGCCGCCTCGGCGAGCAGCGCCTGCTTCCCGGCGAAGTGATAGCTCACCGTCCCGTGCGGCAGCCCCGCCCGTTCGGCGACCGCCCGAGTGGTCACCCGACCCCAGCCGCACTCGGCGACCAGTCCGGCAGCCGCGTCCAGCAGGCGCCGCCGCGTCGGTTGTCCAGATGGCCTGTCCATCTGGACAAGACTATCAGGGTGCAACATCGGGGTGTGCGCCCCACGCTCGACCTACGCTGCCCCGTTGGCCGGACTCACCACAGCCGTATCCGGTCGGCGATCAGCGCCTTCTTCCCCTCGTACGGTCGGTAGACCGACGGATCGGCCAATGCGATCCACCCGAAGTCGTGGATGTGGAAGATCCCGACCACCCCGTCGACCAGGACCAGCACTGGCGGCCGCAGCCCGTCCGGTACGGCGACCGCCAGCACCAGCAGCCCTTCCGGCGGCAGGTCACTGTCTCGCATCACGAACGAACCGGCACCCAGCACGCGGTCAACACTGGCGGTGATGACCAGATGATCCCGGAGGTGTGCGCGGGCCACCGTGCCGAGTGGCAGGTGCCCGGTTGGCTCCGGCCTTGGTGTCTTCTGCGGGTGAGCGCAGCCGGCGATCAGCAGGAGGACCGACAACAAGACGCCAAGCCGCAGCCGCCGGACCTGACCGGCGGGACACCGTGGACGTGGGGCACGCACGCCTCTCCTTCCGCTGACCTCTGTCCACTACCCGTCCGATCACGAAAACGTGCGCGCGGCTATCGGATGTCATGATGCTTGGAAAAGGTTCCGAGTCAAGCCGACAAATATCGGATGCGCGCCAGAAGCTGGTCAGATTTCGGCTCGATTGAATTGCCCTCAGATACTCCTCAGAAAATCTCAGATTTCCACCAAGCGTTGGTATTCGGCGGGTCGAATAATCGAGAGGCGCCGGGATGAGAAGCAACCGCACGAATACCGCCGCGCGTCCGGCATCCATATCAGAAGCACACTTGAGAGAAGGGCAGAGAATGCGACCCGACAACACCAGGACGTTCCACCCGATCCGGTCTCGACGCGGCCTCGCGCTGCTGATCGCCACGGGAGCCGCGCTCGGCTCCACGCTGCTCGCAGCGGTCCCCGCACACGCCAACGACACCACCAAGCACGTGGCGGCGGACGGCCGGTCCGTCGTGTTCTCCACGAGCGACAGCAGCCGGGGAGTCAGCGGTTCCGTCACGTTCACCGTGGGGCAGGACGGGAACTGGGGGATCGCCGCTGGGGCGCACAACTCGCACGTCGCGGGCCGCTGGTACCACTGGACCTGCGACCTGACCTGGGACGCGTCGCACGTGACGCACGCAACCGGCAAGGAGTGGGTGCCCGGGAAGAAGGACCGCAGCATCAGCGCGCAGGCGTACGACCCCAACATCCAGGCGGATTTCGCCGCGATCGCCGATCACGGGCGAGCCGACTGCGACATCGTGGTGGGCTGATGCTTCGCCGTCACTCGGCTTGGGTGCGGCGACGGCTGAAGTGACGTTGGAGTAACGGTCGGAGAAATGGTTTATCCGGGCGCGGCGAGCGAGCGGTAAGGGCGTTGCTCGCCGCGCCCCGATTCCATTCGGGCGCGCCGCCGGCCGCCTCAATCTCCGGTACAGGGCCGCCGTTCAGGACTGGCTCAACGAAATATCGGCCTGTATTGGTTTTGAGACCCGGGAGTTCATGCACGAGTTGTAGGCTTCGGCGATGGCTGGGGAGACGTACCGTTTCGGAGAGTACGAACTGGACATCGCTGGTCATCAGCTGCACCGGGGTCGTGAGCTGGTCCATGTGGAGCCGCGGGCCTTCGACCTGTTGTGTCACCTGGTAGCCAACCGGGACCGGGTGGTGCCGAAGAATGAGCTGCTCGACGCGGTGTGGGGCGACCGATTCGTCAGCGAGGCCGCGCTCACCACGGGGCTGCGGACCGTTCGCCTCGCCGTCGGGGACACCGGCGGCCTGCAGCGGTTGATCCGCACCGTGCATCGGCGGGGATACCAGTTCGTCGCCCCGGTGACGGTGGTCCGGTCCGGCCCCGCTGTCGGGTCCGGACAACGTTCCGGTGTCGAGGCGGCAGCGGCGGGAGGCCCGGCCGGCGTGGACCGTCAGATCATCCGGTTCTGTCGGGCCGAGGATGGCACCCGTATCGCCTATGCCACGGTCGGCTCGGGCCCGCCTCTACTCAAGGCGGCCAACTGGATGACCCATCTGGACCTGGAGTGGACGACCCCGGTGTGGTCGCATTGGCTGGCCGGCCTTGCCCGCGATCGTCAGTTGGTCCGCTACGACGAGCGGGGATGTGGCCTGTCGGACTGGGACGTGCCCAGCTTCTCGTTCGACGACTGGGTCGACGACCTGGAGACCGTGGTCGAGGCGGTGGGACTCGATCAGTTTCCGCTGCTCGGTATCTCGCAGGGCGGCGCGGTGGCGGTGGCGTACGCCGCACGTCGGCCCGAGCGGGTCAACCGGTTGATCCTTGCCGGGGCCTATGCCCGCGGACGGCAGGTCCGGGCTCGGGACGGCGCCGAGCACGACGCGGCGGCCCTCGATCTGGATCTGGCCCGGGTGGGGTGGAGCCATCAGGATCCCAGCTTCCTTCGGGTCTTCGCCTCCCAGTTCCTACCGGATGGCACCCCGCGGGAGTGGGACGAGTTCACCGCGTTTCAGCGGCGGACGACCTCGCCTGCCAACGGGGTCCGTTTCCTGGAGGAGTTCGCCCGCATCGACGTGTCCGGCATCGCACACCGGGTCGGCTGCCCGACGTTGATCGTCCACTCCCGTCACGACGCGCGAGTCCCGGCCGCACAGGCCAGCGAACTGGCTGCGCTCATTCCCGACAGCCGGCTGGTGCTGCTCGACAGCCGTAATCACCTACTCACCGCGTCCGAACCGGCCTGGACACAGTTCCTGTCCGAGATCGACGCCTTCCTGGCCGAGTGACCTCGGCGTCCCGGGCCTTCAGGTCGGCGAGGGATTCGGCCGGGCGGCCGTCCGCTCATAGCGGGTCCACAACTGTGGCCGGGACCGCGCCGACGACAATCGCGCCGGTACCGCCACGCTCGCTCATCCTCGTTGCCCTCCCCCTCGAACCCGAGCCCACGACGAACCCGACTCATCCGATGGTCGAACCCTCGCCGGACGGCGCTTGGTGAATCGCCGAGGGATTCCTGCGCGAAAGCTGAGACAGCATCGACCTGGCCGGCCAGTCACTCCCATCTCGACGACACGCAGATGACAGAACCGGCGATTCGTTGCCCACGCCGACCGCCGGCCGGTCTCGGTCGTTCCTCAGGGAATCCTCAGAGCTCGCCCAAGCGGTGGCCACGTGGACAGGCCGATGCTGGAACGGTCCCGGTCCACAACAGTCCGGGGGTCGAGTCAGGAGGACTTGGATTGAGCATGAACACGCGCAGCGGGACCACCGCCGTCGTGGGAGCCGACATGGCCGGACCTGATGTCCGCCGCGCTGGGATGGGGAGGCCCAGAACGTACTGCGAGGCGTTTCAGCGGACCGCGGCCGTGGAGCCGGACGCGGTTGCCCTGCGCACGGTCGGGGGCACTGCGACCCTGACCTGGCGGGAGTACGCGGATGAGGTTCGTGCGGTCGCCGCGGGGTTGAGCGCGCTCGGCGTCGGCCGGGGCGACACGGTCGCGCTGATGATGGCCAATCGGCTGGAGTTCTATCCGCTGGAGGTGGGGGCGCAGCACCTGGGTGCCACATCGTTCTCCGTCTACAACACGCTGGCCGCCGAGCAGTTGGCCCATGTGCTCACCAACGCCGGCGCGAAGGTCGTGATGTGCGAGGAGCAGTACGTCGACCGGATCCGGCGGTCCGGGGCTCCGGTCGAGTACGTGGTGTGCGTCGACGGCGATCCGGAGGGCACGATCACCCTCGCGGAGCTGGTCGACCGCGGTTCGCCGGACTTCGACTTCGAGGCGGCATGGCGGGCCGTGCAGCCCGACGACGTGCTCACCCTGATCTACACCTCGGGCACGACCGGCGAGCCCAAGGGCGTGGAGATGACCCACGAGAACCTGCTGTTCGAGGCATTCGCACTCGCCGACGTGCTGCCGGTGGAATTCGGCGACCGCACCACGTCCTTCCTGCCGACCGCGCATATCGCCGACCGGGTTGCCGCACTCTATCTCCAGGAGACGATGGGCACGCAGATCACCGTCGTTCCCGACGCACGGCAGGTCGCCGCGGCGCTGGCCGACTGCCGGCCCACGATCTGGGCAGCCGTGCCCCGCGTGTGGGAGAAGCTCAAGGCGGGCATCCTCGCGAGCGTGGCGGCCGAGCCGGACGAGACCAGGCGGCAGGGACTGCAATGGGCGCTGGACGTCGCTGCGCGCAAGGCCGACGCCAACCTGTCCGGATCGCAGTTGCCCGCAGAGCTGGCCGCCGAGTACGCCAAGGCCGACCAGCTGGTCCTGTCCACGCTGCGCGCCAAGCTGGGGCTTGGACCAGCTGAGGTGGGCGGTTTCCGGTGCGGCGCCGATCCCGAAGGAGGTCCTGGCCTTCTTCGACGGGCTGGGTGTCCCGATCGCGGAGGTCTGGGGCATGTCCGAGCTGAGCTGCGTCGCCAGCGTGGTGTCGCCGGGCGAGCACCGGCTGGGCACGGTGGGCCGGCTGCTGCCCGGGATGGAGGGCAGGATCGCCGAGGACGGTGAGTTCCTGGTGCGCGGGCCGCTGGTGATGAAGGGCTACCGCCGGGACCCGGCGAAGACCGCCGAGGCAATCGACGGTGACGGCTGGCTGCACACCGGCGACGTGATGACCATGGACGACGACGGCTACCTCACCGTGGTCGACCGTAAGAAGGAGCTCATCATCAACGCGGCCGGCAAGAATATGTCGCCGGCGCACATCGAGAACGTCATGAAGGCCGCATGCCCCCTGATCGGCGGTATCGTCACCATCGGTGACCGGCGGCCGTACAACACCGCACTGACCGTGCTGGACGCCGAGGCCGCAGCCGCCTATGCCACCCGGCACGGGCTCCCGGACGCCTTCCGCCGTCGCGCTCGCCTCCGACGCGGGCGTGGTCGGCCGGATCAAGGCGGGGATCGCCGAGGGCAACGCCAGACTGTCCCGGACCGAACAGATCAAGCGCTTCCAGATCCTGCCGACCTTCTGGGAGCCGGGCGGGGACGAACTCACCCTCACCTCCAAACTGCGCCGTAAGCCGGTCGCACAGAAGTACGCCGCCGAGATCGACGCGCTGTACACCGACGCGCCGGGTGCGGGCGTACTCGAACCGAAAGCGGCCACCGCACCGGCGCCGGCCTAGCCGAGCCGTACCATCCAGGCGGACATGAGATGCCCGATCTGCGCAAGCGCAGATCGGGCATGTGATCCAGTCGGGACGGCGGGCTTTGACCCGTCGACGCCGCCACCGCAGGCTACCGGTCCGGCGCGGTGCGCCGGAACGGGCGAGCTCGTGATGCGGCGCGCCGGAGCAGGGTGGCGGCCCGGTCGGCGAGGTCAGCGTCGACGAGGACGTCGTAGTGCTCGGCCTGGACGGCGCGGATCGCGCTGACCTGACGCCGTCCACCGGTGGCCTTGTAGCCGATCAGCGCGATCGCGGTAGCCAGCACCGCGCCCAGAACCGCCGCGATGGCGATCACCCAGGCGTCGGCGATCCTCGGGGTCATCACGTTGAACAGGCCGAGCAGCCAACCGAGCAGAGCACCGACAATGGCACCTGAGATGGCGGCGCGCGCTGCGACGCTCTCCATGGACAGCCGGCCCGTCGCCTGCTCGACCGGCCGCAGACCGCGACCCGCGACCGCTGCCCGGTCGACCGGGAAATCCTCGCCCCGAAGCCGCTCGACCGCCCCCGCCGCGTCGGCGTACCAGGGGTACGACACGACGGTGCGCTGCGAGATCCCCACGCGGATGTCATTGCCGATGTCGTCCGGACGCGCGTCGACGCCGGGAGTCTGTTGCTGAACCACGGTGCTCACCCTCTCAATGGTTGCTGTGCGCCACCCGACCGTGCCGGACCTCGTCGAAGGCCGGCGCGGCGCGTACGGCGTCGCGGTCACGTTCGACCCACAGCCGGTGGCCGCGGGTATCCACGCAGTTGACGGCGGCGGCGGGGACGACGACCAGGTGCCGAAACGGCCAGCGGCGGGCATTGATCACCAGGTACTGGTCGCGCGCCTCGCGGGTGGCCGGGTCGACGGTGCCGGTGGGGCCGCCGACAGCATCGACGTGGTACCCGACCAGCTCATTGCGGCGGTACATGGGTGGTGTTCCTTCCTCCTCGGTCCGCTGGCCGGCCGTGCGCGATGCGAGGGTGTCGCGCATCGCTGGTCACCGTGGCCCGGTGCTTCGGGCAGGGCAGCGTCGGTGCCGGCCGCGTGGTGGTCGTGTTCAGGACCCGGTCCACCCTGGCCAGCTCGAGGTTGCGGTACAGCCGGGGCGACAGCCCACTCAGCGTCAGCCGGCCGCCCACCGCCCAGAGCCGGCGGTGGACCGACATCAACAGGTCGATAACCGACGCGTTGAGAACGTGGCACGCGCTGAAATCGACCACGAGTTCGGCCGGCCGTAGGGCGACCACATCGCGGCAGAGCCCGCCCAGCCGCCGTATCGCCACGGCATCGAGCGGGTCCGACACGACGATCTCGATCAGCGGCATCATGGGTTCGTCGGCGGCTGGCTGCATCGGTCATCTCCGGGGTGTCGGCGGATCCGGGTGTCGGCGGATCCCTTGCAGCCAGCCTCTGTCGCGGATGTGGCGACGGTCTCGCGGTCATATGACAGCCGTATGACAGCGAACCTGGGACGCGGCCACGGCTTCTGGGTGCTGCGACGCTGACAGGAGCATGATGCGAGGGTGGCGGACGTGCTGATGATCGAGGACGACGACCGGATCCGGCTGTCGCTGCAGCTTGCGCTCTCGGAAGAGGGGTACGCCGTCCGTGCCGCGGCGAGCGCCGAGGAAGGCCTGGACATGCAGCGCTCGGAGCCGGCGGACACCGTGCTGGTGGACCTGATGCTGCCGGGCATGGACGGCTTCGAGTGCATCCGCGCCCTGCGCCGTGACGACGACGTACCCATCGTCGTGATCAGCGCCCGCGACGACACCCACGACATCGTGGCCGCGTTGGAAGCCGGCGCCGACGATTACGTCGTCAAGCCGGTCGCGGTGAAGGAGCTGTCGGCCCGGCTGCGGGCGCTGCGCCGGCGGGCGCGGATGGCCCCGGCGGCCCGGCCGTCCATCCTCGTCTTCGGCGACCTGGAGATCATGCCGGACGGCGGCGAGGTCCGGCTGCATGGACAACCGGTGGCGCTGACCTACACCGAGTTCCGGCTGTTGTGCGAGCTGGCCGAACACCCTGGACAGGTGCTGTCGCGGCAGCAACTGTTGCACCGGGTCTGGGCGTACGAGTTCGGCGACGAGCGGCTGGTGGACGTCCATGTCGGGCGGCTACGGCAGAAGATCGAGGAGGATTCGCGGGCGCCGCGGTACCTGGTCACCGTTCGCGGCATGGGCTACAAGCTGCAACGATGAGGCGCACCGGGCTTCGTGTACGGGTGGTCGGCGGGTTCGCCGCCGGCGCCCTGCTGCTGTCGGCCTCGACGGCGGTCATCTCCTACCAGGTGACCCGCGGCTTCCTGCTCGCCGGCCGGGAACGCACCAGCGTCCGCGCCGCCAACTTCGACGCGAGAGTTGTCCGCGACGGACTGACCGCGCAGAACCCCGACATGGTGGAGCTGCTGCGCACCCTGGACACCGGCGGTAGCCGCCGGGCGCTGCTCTACCGCGACGGCCGGTGGTACGCCCGCACCGCCGATCTCGGCGTCACGTCAGCGGTCCCGCGTGGCCTGGAACAGATGGTCGATCACGGGCGGCCCGGCATGCAACGCGTCCGGGTCGACGGCGTACCCGCGCTCGTCGTCGGCATTCCGCTGCCGGCCGGGACCGCCCTGTACGAGATCGACTCACTGCGCGAGCTGGATCAAACCCTGCGTGTACTCGGATGGGTACTCACCGTCGTGGCGACGCTGGCCGCGGTCGCCTTCGCCGGGCTGGGCTGGTACGCCGCACGGTACGTGCTCCGACCGTTGCGGTCGGTGGCGGACGCAGCGGAGGGTATCGCCGCCGGTGACCTCTCGACCCGCCTCGACCCCGCGCTCGAACCGGATCTCGCCCGGCTCACGACGTCGTTCAACGGCATGGTGGACCGGCTCGCCGACCGCGTGGAGCGTGACCGCAGGTTCGCCGCCGACGTCAGTCACGAACTGCGCTCCCCGCTGCAGACGCTGGCTGCCTCCGCTAGCGTGCTCGCCGCCCGGGGCGCCAGCCTTGACGCGCCCACCGCGACGGCGGCCGGTCTCGTGGTGGAGGAGATCGAACGGTTCCAGTCACTCGTCGACGACCTGATCGAACTCGCCCGCGGCGACCAGCCCCCGCAACGCGAGCCAGTCGACATCGCCGATCTGGCCCGCCGCGCATGCCGGGCGCGCGGTCTGCCGGTGGAACTGGTGGACGTCGACCCGAACGGGTCGACGCGATGGCTGGTCGACCGGCGCCGGATCGAACAGGCCCTCGGCAACCTGCTCGACAACGCCGTGCGTTACGGCGGTGGGCCCGTCGCGGTACGGGTCAGCCACCCGGCTGGCCGGTATGTCATCGAGGTCGACGACGAAGGTCCCGGTGTCAGCCCGGCCGACAAGGCGGTGATCTTCGACCGGTTCGTCCGCGGTCGCACGGCCCATGCCCGCCGCGACGACGGGGGTGCGGGCCTGGGCCTGGCCCTGGTGGCGCAGCACGCCGCGGCGCACAGCGGAACGGTGGTGGTCCTGGACCGACCGGGTGGCGGCGCCCGGTTCCGCCTGGACCTGCCGGCGGAGCCGTCATGATCCCGCTCCGGCGGATCCCGCTGGCCCTCGCTTCCGCCGTCCTCATCCTGATCGTTGGACCAGCGGGCTGCGGCGTGCCCACCGAGCGCTCGCCGCGACCGATCTCACCGGTGGAATCCCCCACCGGCGGGCCGAGCGCGCCCGATGTCGCCGCCAGCTCCGCGCGCCTCACCGAGGTGCTTTACCTGGTCAAGGACGAAATGCTGGTCGCGGTCTCCCGTCCCACCGACCGGCCACCGACGTTGGATGCGCAACTGGACCGGCTGCTCGCCGGGCCGACGGCGGTCGAACGTGACGCCGGGTTCACCAGTGCGCTGACCGGACTCGGCGGCGCGGTGCGGGTACAGCTCCATGGCGCCGACGCCGCCATCGACCTGGGCACGCGGCCGGACGAGGCCGGCCGAAGCGACGAGGTACTCGCCTACGGACAGCTCGTCTGTACCCTCGCCGCGCGTCCCGATGTGGACACCGTGTCGTTCCGGTACAACGGGCAACCGGTCGGTGTCCCGCGTGCCGACGGATCGCTGGCCCAGCAACCGCTGACGGCCGCCGACTACGCGGACCTCATCGCACCGGCCTGACCCGCGTCGAGGCGTCGCGGGTGCGTCGCCGGGCACCGCATCCGGGCCGGCCCGCGCAGGTCCACCGCGGTCACGCAGCCCACGATCTCGTGAACCTCGCCGGGCGGCACGCGTTCCACCGGACGGAAGGGATGGCCTTCGCGTCGGCAGATTGATTGACCCAAATTTATTGGCGTAACTAATCTTTGCCATGGACAACCAGTCTGTCGCCCCTGCGCGACGAGGCGGAGGCTGGTTGCCCCGGTCGTGCCCTCCCGCCGGGCACGCGGATGGCTGGGTCGGAACCCTCCGGATCCGCGACGCGCGGGCGTGGACGCGCGGCGGCCCCGGTGGATCACGGCCCGGCCGCCACCGTGTCAGCAGCACCAGACGAGAACCGCTGGCGCACCGGCAGGCATCGAAGCGCTGCCGTCCAGCGGACCCGTCTCGGTTGGAAGGGGACGCCATGCACAGACGTATCCGAAAGCGGACCGCCGCGGTAGTCGCGGCCGTCGTCGCGGCGGCGCTGATCGCCGTCGGCTCGCTGCTCGCCACCGCGGCGTCCGCCGCGGCCACCCGGTACGAGGCGGAAAACGCGACGATCTTCCACGGCACCGCGGCGAGCGACCACACCGGGTACTCCGGCAGCGGGTTCGTCGACTACGTCAACGAGGTCGGCAGCTTTGTCGAGTGGACCGTCAACGCGCCGGCCGCCGGTACCGCGACGCTGTCGTTCCGGTACGCCAACGGCACCACGACGGATCGTCCGATGGATATCACGGTCAACGGGGCCCTGGCCCGGGCAAGCCTGTCCTTTCCGGGCACCGGCGCCTGGACCACCTGGCAGACGGTGACCACCACGGTCACCGTCAATGCGGGCGCGAACACGATCCGGGCGACCGGAATCACGGCCAACGGTGGTCCCAACGTCGACTACCTCGATGTCGACGTGGCCGCCGGCAGTACCGACTACCAGGCCGAAGACGGCACCTGCCAGGGGACGATCGACTCCGACCACGCCGGCTTCACTGGTACCGGGTTCTGCAACAGCACCAACGCGACGGGTGCCTACCTCGAACTGACCGTCAATGCCGCCGCCGACGGCAACGTGGGCATCTCATACCGGTACGCCAACGGCACCACAGCCGACCGCCGGGCGGACATCTCTGTGAACGGAACCAGGGTCGTCACCGGCCTGTCGTTCCCCGGCACCGGCGCCTGGACCACCTGGCAGACCGCCGCCACCACGGTGCACCTGTCGGCCGGCGCCAACGTCGTCCGGGCAACGGCCACCACGGCGGACGGCCTGGCCAACATCGACCGGCTCACTGTCGCCGCGAGTGGCGACAGTGAGCCGCCGTCGGTGCCGGCCAACCCGCGGGTCAGCGACCTGACCTGCAACTCGGTGACCTTCGCCTGGGACGCGTCGACCGACAACGTGGGCGTCGCCGGCTACGACGTCTACCACGACGGGCAGTTCATCAAGTCGGTCGGCGGCGGTACGACGTCCACCTCGGTCACGGTCGTGCCGTCGGTGACGTGGGGCCTGTACGTCAACGCGCGCGACGCGGCCGGCAATCTTTCGCAAGCGAGCGACACGGTCAGCGTCACGCCGCCGGCATGCCAGGTGGACACCCAGCCGCCGACCGCGCCGAGCAGCCTCACCGGTAGCGCATCGGGGACCAGGGTGACCCTGAACTGGCACGCGTCGACCGACAACGTGGGCGTCAAGAAGTACGACGTCTATCGCGACGGCTCGCTGGCCGGCACGGTCCTGGGCAGCGGCAGCCCGCCGGACACCACGTTCAACGACTCCGGCCTGTCGGCGAACACGACGTACCAGTACTACGTCGTGGCCCTCGACGCGGCCGGCAACGCGTCCGCGCACAGCAACCAGATCTCGGTGAAGACCGGGAGCGGATGCACCAACGCCGTCTGCACGGTTACCACGATCACCACTGACACCGACGTCCCGTGGGGTCTGGTGACACTGCCCGACGGCACGATCATGTACAACCGGCGGGACGCGCACGACATCATCCACCTCAACCCGTCGACCGGGAAGAAGACCAACCTCGGCACGGTACCGAACGTGCAGTCCACCGACGGTGAGGGTGGCCTGACCGGGCTGGAGATCAACCCGAAGTCGTTCAGTTCGGATCATTGGCTGTACATCATGCACACCTCGTCGTCGGACAACCGGATCGTGCGGATCAAGTACGACCCGGCCACCGACAAGATCGTCACCAGTACCGAGCAGATCCTGGTGTCCGGGATCAAGCGCAACAAGTTCCACGACGGCGGCCGGCTGCGGTTCTCCCCCGACGGCAAGTACCTGTACGCCACCGCGGGCGATGCGCAGAACGGGGACAACGCGCAGAACAAGAACAGCCTCAACGGCAAGGTGCTGCGGATCAACCCGGACGGCAGCATCCCGCCGGACAACCCGTTCGGCAACGCGGTCTGGAGCTACGGCCACCGCAACCCGCAGGGCCTGGCCTTCGACTCGCAGGGCCGGTTGTGGGAGCAGGAGTTCGGCAACTCGATCATGGACGAGACCAACCTCATCCAGAAGGGCGGCAACTACGGCTGGCCCAACTGCGAAGGCACCTCGGGTAGCTGCTCCGGCTACATCGCCCCCAAGCACACCTACCCGGTCGCCTCAGGGTCCTGCTCCGGCATCGCGATCGTCCGGGACGTGCTCTACGTCGCCTGCGAACGCGGCGAGCGGATGTACCGCGAGGTCATCTCGGGCAGCAGCCTGACCAACGTCACCACCTATTTCCAGGGCACCTACGGCCGGCTGCGCACCGTCGAACCGGCACCTGACGGCGGCATCTGGCTGACCACCAGCAACGGCGACAAGGACAGCACACCGAACAACAGCAATACAAAGGTGTTGCATGTGACGCTGGGCTGACCGCACAGTCGACCGGCCGGGCCCGGAGTACGCGATCCGGGCCGGCGGTCGCCTGCGCCGAATTGCCATGAGCAATGTATTCCCCATGCAACTGATGCAGACGGAAAAGAACGCTCAACCGGTTGACAGGTTCAAGAAATCGATCGTAGGTTGCCGATAGATCGATGGACCGCGCGACTTCGTCATTTGGCGTCGTCGATGTCTCGGCCCGCGCGTCGGCCGAGTCGGTCCACGATCCGACTACGTGTCGCCGAAAGAACCAACTATCGCCACTTCTCCCGCCAAGGTGGCGCCGGTGGCGCGGGCGCTTTGTGGGAACCGCCCACGCCACCGGCAGTGACTGGTACGCCGACTCACACCAGGGAGAGTGCTGGCATGCACCGACGACTACTCCGAAACACGATCGCCGCGGTAGCCGCGTTGGCCGTCGCCGGCCTGGCGCTGGCCGTGGCACGGCCGGCGGTCGCCGCGACGACGGTCAACGTGCGCGACTACGGCGCCACCGGAAACGGCTCGACCAACGACACGGCTGCCATCAACCGCGCCATCGCGGCGGCGCACGCCGCGTCCGGCGGCGGCACCGTGCAGTTCCCATCCGGAACCTACCGGTCGGCCAACTCGATCCACATGATGAGCGACGTCACGCTGAACCTCGCCTCGGGCGCGACCATCATGGGCGCGAGCGGAAGCGGCTACGACTCGCCCGAATCCAACTCCAACGACAACTACCAGGACTTCGGGCACAGCCACTTCCACGACGCGATGATCTGGGGCGACCGGCTGACCAACATCGGGTTCACCGGATCCGGCACGATCGACGGCGGCGGCCATCTGATCACGGGCAACCCCAGCTCCGGGCACGCGGACAAGATCATTTCGCTGACCCGCTGCAACAACCTCACCCTCAGCGGGATCACCCTGCGCCGGGGCGGGCACTTCGCCGCGCTGATCAACGGATGTGACGGGGTCACCTCCGACCACCTCACCGTGGACACCGGCAGCGACCGGGACGGCTGGAACATCATCAACACGCAGAACGTCGTCATCACGAACATCAACGACACGTCCAACGACGACGCCCTGGTGTTCAAGAGCGACTGGGCGCTGGGCCAGCGCTTCCCGCAGGGCCACGTCCGGGTTACCAACGCGCACCTGAAGGCCGGCTGCTGCAACGCGCTGATGTTCGGCTCGGAGACGTGCAGCGACTTCACCGACTACGTGTTCGACACCATCACCATCACCGGCGCCAACAAGTCGGGTATCGGCCTTGTGTCGATGGACGGAGCGAACATCTCCGACGTGCACTACCGCAACATCACCATGTCCAACGTGTCGTCCCCGATCATGGAGAAGATCGGCACCCGACGACGCTGTGGGGACAGTCCCGGTGTGGGCAGCATCCACGACATCACGTACGACAACATCACCGGTACCGGCAAGAGCAGCCCGCAGTACAGCCCGACGCTGTGGGGCGCCGACAGCAGCCACCAGCCCCACAACATCACCTTCACCAACGTTCACATCACCGTCCCCGGCGGCCACGGGTCGATGGGCACCGGCGTGCCGAGCAACAACCCGACCGACTACAACCCCAAGAGCATCGGCACCCGACCGGCGTACGGCTGGTACATCCACAACGCCAACCACGTCACATTCACGAACAGCTCGGTAGAGGTCAACTCCGGCGACGCGCGGCCGGCGTTCATCGCCAACAACGCGAGCGCCGTCTCCTTCGACCACTTCACGGCCGAGCGCAGCACCGGCTCGACCGACGGCCTGTTCCAGACGGTCTCCGGGTACTGCGTTTCCAACAGCGCCAACACCAGCGGCGGTGCGCTGCGGATCGACGCGACCGGCTCGACCCAGTCCTGCGGGCCCCCGCCGCCTCCGCCGCCGGGCCGGTACGAGGCCGAGAGTGGGGTGTGTCAGGGCACTATCGACTCCGATCACACCGGTTTCTCGGGTACCGGTTTCTGCAACACCACCAACGCGGCCGGCTCGGCCATGACCTGGATGGTGACCCCGGACGCGGCGGGTGCGGCGGCCCTGGCGTTCCGGTACGCCAACGGCACCAGCAGCAGCCGGCCGGCGACCATCGCCGTCAATGGCACCACCGTGGCAACCCTCGACTTCCCGCCCACCGGTTCCTGGGACACCTGGGCCACGGCGACCACGACCGCGACGCTCGCGGCCGGCAGCAACACCGTCTCCGCCACCGCGACCACCGCCGACGGGGACGCCAACCTCGACTACGTAGACGTTACGCAACAGACGTCCCCGAGCCGGTTCGAGGCTGAAAATGCGGCGTGCCAGGGCACCATCGACTCCGACCACACCGGCTTCTCCGGCACCGGCTTCTGCAACACCACCAACGCCACCGGCTCGGCCATGACCTGGACGGTAACCCCCGACGCCACCGGAACCGCCACCCTCGCCTTCCGGTACGCCAACGGCACCACCACCAACCGACCCGCCACCATCTCGGTCAACGGCGCCACCGTGGCAACCCTCGACTTCCCACCCACCGGGTCGTGGGACACCTGGGCCACGGCGACCACGACCACGACGCTCGCGGCCGGCAGCAACACCATCGCGGCCACCGCCACCACTGCCGACGGCACAGCCAACCTCGACTACCTCGATGTGCAGTAGGGGGACCCCATGATCCGCACCAAGCTTCGAGCCCTGCGCGGCCGGCTCGGGTACCTCCTGGCCGTCGCGCTGGTCGCGGCGAGCGCCGCCGGTTGGCTGGCGGCGTCGACACCGGCGCACGCCGATCTGCAGAATCCGCGGCAGAACTTCCTGCGCTCCTCGACGGCCGGCTTGTTCCTGCACTGGGGCGAGCGCACCAACCCCGGGTACACGAGCTGCACGTCGTGGGAGAACGCGGTCACCGGCGGCGGCTGGAGTGCCGACTACTGGGTGAGCGAGGCGCAGAAGCTGCACGCCAGCTACCTGGTGTTGGCCACGTTCCACAGCCGGCTCGGGTACGCCCGGCCGTGGCCGTCGAAGGTGCCGGGCAGCTGCGCGACCAAGCGCGACTTCCTGGGGGAGCTGATCACCGCGGCGCACAACAAGGGTCTGGAGGTCATCCTGTACATGACCGACGACCCGCAGTGGCACGACGAAGGCGGCCACGAGTGGCTGGACTCGTCGGCGTACTCGTCCTACAAGGGCCACAGCGTCAACCTGACCACGCATGACGGGTTCGGGCAGTTCAGCTACGACACCTTCTTCGACGCCATGTCCAGCCACCCGACGCTGGACGGGTTCTGGATCGACAACGACAACCAGTACTGGCTCGACCACAACCTGTACCAGCAGATCTACCAGCTGCACCCGAACATGACGATCAGCAACAACAACGAAGACACCCCGATCATGGACATGATCAGCAACGAACAGAAGACCGGCATGACCCCCGCCTACGACATGCCCCAGGCCTACTACACCGCCCAGCCCCGGCTGACCGAAGCCGACTACAAACTGCCCAGCAGCGGCGCGTGGTGGTACGACGGCTCGAACTCCAGCGTCAACTACGGCCTCAACATCGGCCGGTACATCGCCAACGCCGGCAACAACGTGCTGTCGCTGATGGCCGAGACCGCGATGGTCAACGGGCACTTCCCGTCCAACCAGGTCAACTTCAACAACGTCATGAACACCTACCTGCCCCCGATCTGGGAGTCGATCGGCAACACCTACGGCGGCGGGTTCATGTACGGCGGCATGCCGGGCGGCAACTTCGGCAGCGGCGCCTACGGGTACACCACGATCAGCAAATCCAACCCGAACACCCAGTACATCCACGTCATCACGAAACCGTCCGGCTCGACGTTGCGGCTACGGGACAGCGGATACGCCGTCTCCAAGGTGACCAACCTGCGCACCGGGGCGAACATCTCGTTCAGCCAGGCCAACGGCTACCTCACGCTGTCCGGGATCGGTAGCTGGGACCAGTACGACACGGTGTTCAAGGTACAGATGTCCGACCGCACCGGAATCACCACCGGCGTCACCGCGTCGGCCAACGCATCCGCCAGCGGACACGCCGCCACCAACCTGGTCGACGGCTCATACCTCAACTACTGGCAGTCCAACGGCAGCCTGCCCGCGACCCTCACCCTCGACCAAGGATCCGCCCAACACATCGCCTACCTCGCGGTCAACCAACGCGAGGACACCATCACCCAGACCGCCTCGTCATCGCGACGCATCCACGCGTACACGATCCAGACCAGCAACAACGGCAGCAACTGGAGCACCGCCAAGACCGGCAACCTGCCCAACGCCCGGGGCGCCCAGTTCATCGACGTCGACGCCACCGCCAGATACATCCGGCTCGTCGTCAACAGCATGTACTCGTCGACCAAGACGCTACGCATCGACGAACTGTGGCTCGGCAACGCCTACGCCAGCGGCGACACCACCCCGCCCCCGCCCCCACCGCAGGGTCGCTACGAGGCCGAAACCGGGGTGTGTCAGGGCACCATCGACTCCGACCACACCGGCTTCTCCGGTACCGGGTTCTGCAACACCACCAACGCCACCGGCTCAGCCATGACCTGGACCGTGACCCCCGACGCCGCCGGCAGCGCCACCCTGGCATTCCGGTACGCCAATGGCACCACCGCCAACCGGCCGGCAACGGTAACCGTCAACGGGGCTTCGGTGGCAACCCTCGACTTCCCGCCCACCGGGTCGTGGGACACCTGGGCCACCGCCACCGCCACCGCCACGCTCGTGGCGGGTAGCAACACCGTCGCGGCCACCGCCACGACCTCCGACGGCGACGCCAACCTCGACTACCTCGACGTCAGCCAGGAGGCGCCGCCGCCTCCGCCGCCGGGTCGGTACGAGGCTGAAAGCGGGGTCTGTCAGGGCACCATCGACTCCGACCACACCGGCTTCTCCGGCACCGGCTTCTGCAACACCACCAACGCCACCGGCTCAGCCATGACCTGGACCGTGACCCCGGATGCCGCCGGAACCACCACCCTGGCGTTCCGGTACGCCAACGGCACCACCACCAACCGGCCGGCGACGGTCACCGTCAACGGTGGTTCGCCGACGACGGTGGATTTCCCGGGCACCGGCTCGTGGGACACCTGGGCCACCGCCACCCTCACCGCCACCCTCACCGCCGGCAGCAACACCGTCACCGTCACCGCCACCACCACCGCCGGCGACGCCAACCTCGACTACCTCGAAGCCGGCTGACCAGAGCGCAAAACCGACAGCACACAGAATCTGGAGACCCGGGTCGGGATGCCGGCGACGGCACGGCATCCCGACCCCGCTACCGCCGGAGGCGCAGCATGGCACCCCGACCGCAGATCCGCAGCTGGCGCAGGCTTCTCACGATCGGCACGGTGCTGCTCACCATGGTGTCGGCCACCGGCGCCGCCGCGCGGGCCGCATCGTCCACCAGGGACACGGCACCGGCCGCGGTGGCACCGGGTGCCGCCATGCAGTACGAGGCGGAGGACGCGACGATCTCGCAGGGCGAGGTGGACTCCGACCACGCCGGCTTCACCGGCACCGGGTTCGTCAACTACGACAACGTGACCGGCAGCTACGTCGAGTTCACCGTCGCCGTCAGCACCGCGGCGACGCTCACGCTCACGTTCCGGTACGCCAACGGAACCACCACCAACCGACCGGTCGCGGTGACCGTCAACAGCGGCAGTCCGTCCACGGTGGACTTCCCCGGCACCGGCTCCTGGACGAGCTGGCAGACCCGCACCCTGACCGTCGACCTCACCCCCGGCACCAACACCATCCGCGCCACCGCCACGACCGCGAACGGCGGCCCCAACCTCGACTCGATGAGCGTCGCGGAACAGGTCAACCAGACACTGGAAGCGGAGGACGCGCTGGTCTCGCAGGGCGAGGTCGACTCCGACCACGCCGGCTTCACCGGCACCGGGTTCGTCAACTACGACAACGTGACCGGCAGCTACGTCGAGTTCACCGTCACGACCGGCGGCGCCGCCACGCTCACCCTCACCTTCCGGTACGCCAACGGCACCACCACCAACCGACCGGTCGCCGTGACCGTCAACGGCGGCAGTCCGTCCACGGTCGACTTCCCCGGCACCGGATCCTGGACAAACTGGCAGACCCGCACCCTGACCACCGACCTCACCCCCGGCACCAACACCATCCGCGCCACCGCCACCACCGCGGGCGGCGGCCCCAACCTCGACTCGATGAGCGTCACGACGGGAGGCGGGGGTGGCGGTGGCGGTACCGACTGGTCGACCGCGGTCGTCGACTCGACGATGACCCGGTACACCCCGAACACCCTCGGCGGCTGGGGATACACGACCGGGCTGTACCTCTACGCCCAGTACCTGGTCTACCAGCGCACCCACAACCCCAGCTACCTGCAGTACATCCGGAACTGGGCGGACCGCTTCGTCGGCGGCGACGGCAGCATCGGGCAGAGCTTCAGCAATCTCGACAGCATGCAGGCCGGCAACGTCCTGCTGATCCTCTACCAGGAGACCGGTCAGTCGAAGTACCGCATCGCCGCGCAGAAAATCCGCGACCGGCTGCGCACCTACCCCCGCACGTCCGACGGCGGCTTCTGGCACGCCACGTCGACCAGCCGCCAGCACCAACTCTGGGCCGACGGCACGTTCATGGTGGTGCCGTTCCTGCTGCACTACGGGCAGATCGTCGGCGACACCGCGTACACCCAGGACGAGGCGGCCAAGCAACTCGTCGTCTACGGCAGCCACCTCCAGACGTCACTGGGCATTCTCAAACACGCCTACGACGAGTCGCGTACGCAGAGCTGGGCCGACCCCACGACCGGCCTGTCACCGGAGTACTGGTGCCGCGCGATCGGCTGGTACGGCATGGCCGAGATCGAGACGCTGGACATCCTTCCCGCCAGCCACCCGCAACGCGCCCGCCTGCTGACCATCCTGCGCAACCTGGTCGCCGGGTACGCCCGCTTCCAGGATCCGGCGACCGGGCGCTGGTTCCAGGTGGTCGACAAGGGAGGCCGTTCCGACAACTGGACGGAGACCTCATGTTCGGCCATGTACACGTTCGTCATCTCCCGGGCGGTCGAACGTGGCTGGGTCGACGCCGGCTACCGCAGCGTGGCGAGCCGGGGCTACCAGGGTGTGCTGGCCAGGCTCTCGCGCGGCAGCGACGGCCTGACCAACCTCACCGACATCTGTATCGGCACCAACGTCGGAAGCTACAGCTACTACATCAACCGGACCCGGGCCACCAACGACCTCCACGGTCTCGGTGCGTTCCTGATCATGAACGAGCAGCTGACGCGGACCGGCGGATGACCGGTGGCCGGGGTGCGTCAACGCACCCCGGCCGCAAAGGAGGACCTCATGCACTCGCCACGCCACCGACCCGTGTTCCTCGTCGCGCTCGGATGCGCGCTCATGGTCGGCATCGCCGTGCTGACGCTGCCGGCGTCGGCGGCGACCCCGCCACGCGCGCAGGACACGGCCCCCACCTGGCAGCTTCGCTGGGCACCGCAGGCGAGCCAGGACGGCCTCGGCGCCTTCGAGGGAGTCGAGGACGACCGGGCGAACTCCGACCCGGCGCACCGGCCGCACATCTACGTCGAAGGCGACAACTACCGCTTCACCATGAACTCGCACGTGCGTGACACCTCGCCCGACCGCCAGCGCAACGAGGTCAAAGGGATGCACGCCGACGGGGCGAACCTGACCCTGCTCAAGGGCCAGACCTGGCGGTTCACCCAGTCGATGTACATCCCCACCTCGTTGCAGGCGACGACCACCTTCACCCACATCATGCAGATGAAGATGCCCGGCACCGGCAGCCTGCCGATCTTCACGGTGTCCCTGGCCCGGGTGAACGGCACGCAGACGATCCAGCTCCACGACTTCAACGACGGCGTGATCGTCGGCCGTACCAACCTGGTCCCGTTGCAGGGCCGGTGGATCGACATGGAGCTGGAGATGACGATCGGCGACAAGCCCGACGGGCGGCTGCGGTGGGTCATCCACGACGGCGCGTCGACCGTCATCGACGTCACCCGGACCGGGCTGGACACCTGGCTCGGCGACCGGAACCGGCCGAAGTGGGGTATCTACCGTTCGCTCGGCGACACGTCGGGCTCGCTACATGACACCTACCTGCTGCTGACGAACATGCGCGCGTACGAGTGGAGCGGATCGTCGGTCCCGCCACCGGCCGGCACCTACGAGGCCGAGGACGCGACCATCTACCACGGCACCATCGACTCCGACCACACCGGATTCACCGGCACCGGATTCGTCAACTACGTCAACGAGACCGGCTCGTACGTCGAGTGGACGGTCGAGGCGCCCAGGGCCGGCGACGCCACACTGACGTTCCGGTACGCGAACGGCACCACCACCAACCGCCCGATGGACATCAGCGTCAACGGTTCCGTGGTGTCCGCGGGGTTGGCGTTCAACGACACGCTTGCCTGGGACGAGTGGGATACCCGGACGATCACGGCGGCGCTGCGCGCCGGTGCCAACACCGTTCGCGCCACCGCCACCACCGCGAACGGCGGGCCGAACGTCGACAACCTACAGGTACAGCTTCAGCCGGCGACCTCTGTCCACCAGGCGGAGGACGCCACGATCTACCACGGGACGGTCGACTCCGACCACGCGGGATTCACCGGCACCGGATTCGTCAACCTCACCAACGAGGTCGGCTCCTACCTGGAGTGGACCGCCGTCACCGCGGAACAGGCCGACACCGCCACCCTGACCATCCGATATGCCAACGGCACCAGCACCAACCGGCCCACCGACATCAGCGTCAACGGCGCCGCACCGATCCGGGTCGACTTCCCAGGCACCGGCGCCTGGACCACCTGGGCCACCGCCAGCGTGACGGTGAACCTGGCCGCCGGCACCAACACGGTACGGGCGACCTCCACCACCGCGAACGGCGCGCCCAACATCGACTACCTCGAAGTGGGGCAGTAGCAGCATGCGAAGGCGAACAGCAGGAGTCACGTTACTGGCGAGCGCCGTGGCGCTCACCACAACAGCGATCATGACCGCGGTCGTCGCGAGCGCCGCGACGGCGACCAGGTACGAGGCGGAGAGCGGGGTCTGCCAGGGCACTGTCGACTCCGATCATGCCGGCTTCACCGGCACCGGCTTCTGCAACACCACCAACGCGACCGGCGCCTACGAGCAGTGGACGGTCAGCGCTGTCACCGCCGGCAGCGCGACGCTGTCCATCCGGTACGCCAACGGGACCACGACCAACCGGCCGATGACGGTGACGGTCAACGGAAACTCGCCGGTCACGGTCAACTTCCCCGGCACCGGGGCGTGGACCACCTGGGCCACCGCCAACGTGACGGTGAACCTGGCCGCCGGCACCAACACCGTACGAGCGACCTCCACCACCGCGAACGGCGGCCCCAACCTCGACTGGTTGGAGGTGGAGATGGTGTCGACGTCGGCCTACCAGGCGGAGGACGCCACGATCTTCCACGGCACGGTCGACTCCGACCACGCGGGGTTCACCGGCACCGGCTTCGTCAACCTCACCAACGAGGTCGGCTCGTACGTGGAGTGGACCGTCACCGCCGCCCAGGCCGGCACCGCCACGCTGACCTTCCGGTACGCCAACGGCACCACGGCCAGCCGGCCGACCGACATCAGCGTCAACGGCGCCGCACCGACCAGCGTCGACTTCCCCGGGACCGGGGCGTGGACCACGTGGGCCAGCGCCAGCGTGACGGCGAACCTGGCCGCCGGCACCAACACGGTACGGGCGACCTCCGCCAACGCCAACGGCGCACCCAACCTGGACGAGCTCATCGTCGAGACGGCCGGTGGCGGCAGCGACGACACCACACCGCCCACCACTCCAGGCCAACCGAGCCAGGTGAGCATCACCGCGAACAGCGTCACCGTCTCCTGGACCGCGTCAACGGACGACGTTGGCGTCGCCGGCTACGACCTCGCCAGCGACGGCCAGCCCTGTGGCAGCGTGTCCGGACAGGCGACCAGCGGCACCTGCACGGGGCTGACCCCGAACGCCGACCACAGCATCACCGTGCGGGCGCGGGACGCGGCGGGCAATGTCTCGCCGGCCAGCCCGGCGCTTGCCGTGCACACGCCGGCCGGCGGCGGCCCGTTCAACGACCCGAACCTGGTGTCCATGTTCAACGGCACCAACCTCGACGGGTGGACCCCGCACGCGGCCGGGGCATGGACCGTGACCGGCGGCGCCATCCACGGCAACGGGACCAGCCGGGGCTGGATCTACTACAACCAGCAGGTCGGTACGTTCCGGTGGATCTTCGACGTCCGCCAGATCAGCGGCAACCACCAGCCGACGGTACTGATCTGGGGGACCACCAACCCGATCCGGGACGCGCTGAGCGCCATCCAGTTCCAGCCGCCGAACGGCGGCCACTGGGACTACCGGCCGGGCCACAACAACGGCGGCGGGTCGCTGTTCAAGACCATCGCGCATGACAAGATCGACATCCACCAGTGGAGTCAATGCGAGCTGATCGGCAACATGACCACCGGCATCGCCCGGATGGCCTGCGGTCAGCTGACCGGTGGTGCCACCACCACCTGCCACGCGGTCGAGGTGCTGGACTTCCACGACGCCACCGCGGGCCGGGTCGGCCCGCTCGCCATCCAGGTGCACAACAGCGGCATCCATGACGAGTACAAGGGCCTGTATCTGGAGTCCCCGGTCGTCACCAGTCCTGATCAGTTCATCACGACCCACTGCTGACCGGGACCGCGCGGGGCGCGACAGTCGCGCCCCGCGTGCCCATGCCCGCCCGGACGAACGATAGATCCGATGAAGACTCAACGTAAGTTCACCGAACGGCCGTCAAGAGAGAACAGATATCCCGTGAGGAGAGTCGTATGCGTCCACAGTTGACGAGAGTGCGTGCGCTCATACTGGCGGTCGTCTTCTTCGCCGCCGGAACCCTGGCCGCCTTCATACTGACCGCGCCGAACGCGTCGGCCAGTAACAACGGGTTGTCGATCACTCCGGCGATGGGGTGGAGTAGTTGGAGTTTCGTGCGGCGTAATCCGACCGAGGCGACGATCAAGGCACAGGCCGCGGCGATGAAGAACAGTGGCCTCTCGTCGCATGGGTTCGTGTACATCAACGTCGACGACTTCTACCAGAAGTGTGACAGCAACGGGTTCACCGTGGACGGGTTCGGCCGGTGGGTGGTCGACACCGCCAAGTTCCCGAACGGCATGAAAGCATTAGGTGACTACATCCACGGCCTCGGGCTGAAGTTCGGCGTCTACGTCACCCCCGGTATCCCGCAAAACGCCGTCATGAAGAACACCCCGATCGAGGGCACCCCATACCACGCCAAAGACATCGCCGACACCAGCAAGACCGAGAAGAACTACAACTGCAAACACATGTACTTCATCGACTACAGCAAGCCCGGCGCGCAGGAGTACGTCAACTCCTTCGCCAACATGTTCGCCTCCTGGGGCGCGGACTATTTGAAGATCGACGGTGTCGGCGCCGCCGACATTCCCGACGTGCGGGCCTGGGACAAAGCCCTACGCCAAGCCGGCCGGCCGATCAACTTCGCGCTATCCAACAACCTGCCCATCGCCAATGCCACCACCTGGAGACAACTCGCCAACAGCTGGCGCACCCAAGGCGATGTGGAGTGCTACTGCTCCGGGCAACCCAACGGCGTCGGCTATCCACTGACGAACTGGTCGCACGTCTCCGCCCGGTTCAACGCGGTCGCCTCCTGGCAGCCCTACGCCGGGACCGGCGGCTGGAACGACTACGACTCCCTCGAAATCGGCAACGGCACCAATACCGGGCTCACCGCAGACCAGCGCCGCTCCCACTTCACCCTGTGGGCGATGGCCGCCTCCCCGCTGCTGCTCGGCACCGACCTGACCAACCTGGACGCCACTGACCTGGCCATGCTGACCAACGACCGGGTCATCGCCGTCGATCAGGACGGCGTCGCCGCCAAACGCATCGTCAACAGCAGCGGCCGGCAGGTCTTCAGCAAGAAGGAAGCATCAGGCGCCTACGTGGTCGCGCTGTTCAACACCAACACCTCCGGCAACCAGACCGTCAGCGTCAACTGGTCCCAGGTCGGCTTCAGTGGCGACGGCGACGTGACCGATCTATGGAGCGGTTCGCACACCGGCGTGGTCGCCAACTCGTACAGCGCGACCCTGCGCCCCGGCGAAACCCGCCTGATCCGAGTGGTGCCCGGCTCGGTCACACCGCCGCCCGCGAACCGGCACGAGGCGGAGAGCGGTACCTGTGACGGCACCATCGACTCCGACCACACCGGATTCTCCGGAACCGGCTTCTGCAACACCACCAACGCGGTCGGCGCCGCAGCACAGCTCACCGTACAAGCCGACACCGCCGGCCCCGCCTCCCTGACCATCCGCTACGCCAACGGCACCGCCACCGACCGGCCGATGGACATCATCGTCAACGGCACCGTCGTGTCACCCGCGCATTCCTTCCCAGGCACCGGCAGCTGGGACACCTGGACCACCACGACCGTAACCGCCGACCTCAACGCCGGCACCAACACCATCCGCCTGGCGGCCACCACCGCGGGCGGCGGTCCCAACCTCGACTACCTGGACGTCGACCAGGCCAGCTCGCCACCCCCGGCGACCCGGACCGAGGCGGAAAGCGGTACCTGTGACGGCACCATCGACTCCGACCACACCGGATTCTCCGGAACCGGATTCTGCAACACCACCAACGCCATCGGAGCCGCAGCACAGCTCACCGTACAAGCCGACACCGCCGGCCCCGCCTCCCTGACCATCCGCTACGCCAACGGCACCGCCACCGACCGGCCCATGGACATCATCGTCAACGGCACCGTCATCGCCGCCGCCCACACATTCCCCAACACCGGCACCTGGGACACCTGGGCCTCCACGACGGTGACCGCCGACCTCAACGCCGGCACCAACACCATCCGCCTGGTCGCCACCACCGCGGGCGGCGCCCCCAACCTCGACTACCTGGAAACCTAAGGCGCACCCGCTCGCCCCTGGCGCGAACCAGCGTCAGGGGCGAGCGGGCGCTGGCAGGATCCGCCGGAGCGCGCGCGCTTCTTTCCGGCCGCGTCCACCGGTCAGATCCGCGTCGTCGTGCGGCGGGTCAGGACGGCCAGCCACAGGGCGGAGCACACCAGACCGGCGGCGACGGGTACGAGTGGCGGACCGTCCCAGGCCTGCACGACCCAGTACCCGGGAAGGGGCGCGAACAGCCAGCCGACCGGGCCGGTCAGCCACCACCCCGCCAGCGGAGCGTAGGCGGGTACGCCAAGCGCCTTGGCGGCTCCGACTCCTTCGATACGGCTGCCGGCGGCGGCCAGGATCGCGGCGGTGTACAGCGGGCCGGTGGGAACCGCCAGTACAAGGGCGGCCCACGCCGACGCGGGCACGACGCCGGACAGCGGTGCCGCGACGGCGAGGCCGACCAGGGTGAAGGCGGTGACCAGACCGAGCCGGTAGGCCAGGTAACGGCGCACGCCGAGCGGGGATACCCGAATGACGTCCAGCGCACCGCTGTCGCGGTCGTCGAGGACGAGCAGTGCGCCGGTCATCCCCGCGATGACCGGGATGTGCAGCACGACCGCCAGCAATGCGAGGACCGGCCGGTAGGACGCGAGGTCGACGCCGTGCGCCGACCGAAGCCAGGCGGACAGCGGCGGGTACCCGAACCTCAGCGCCGCTCCGAGCAGCAGCGGGCTGAGCGCGATCGGAACGAGGATGGAGTCGCGGGCGATGTTGTGGATGTCGGCCCGCAGGAACGACATCCATCGGGGTCTCCGGACGAGTCTGACCGGCCCGACCGCGTCCGGTGCCGTCCGGTGGGGCCGGGCCGCATCCGGCCTGGCGAGCGCGCCGGCCGCGTAGGCACAGGCCAGCACCGCCGCGGCCGCCAGGTAGATGAGCAGGCCCGCCGCAGGGTACCGGCTGCGCCCGGCGAAGCCAGCGCGGAGCAGGTCGAGGCTCCCGGTCGTCGGCACGGCGTACCATCCGGGGCCGGTCAGGAGGCCGGTCGCGACCGCCAGCGGCACCGCCAGCAGCGGTACCAGCGGCCACGGCAGCACCGTCAGGTACCCGATAAGGTCCCGCCGACGGGCCGCGATCCCGAGCCCGATGCCGAGCAGCAGTACCGCGGTGAGGGCGAGCGCGGCGAGCGCGGAGAGGTGTCGCTGTGCCCGTCCGGCGATCATCACGGGGACGCCCGCGAGCACAGTCAGCGTGACCAGCGGTGCGATTCGGGCGGCCACGCGCGCGACGGGCCGGACCGGGCTGACGCTCAGGGCCGCCGCCACCCCGCAGCTCCGGTCCGTGACGGTCAGCGCTCCGACGATCCAGGTTCCTACCGTGGCGGTCTCGACGAACAGCAGATAGGGCGCGGTCGCCGGCAGCACGAGGGCCAATGCCGACCAGGGTAGCGCCAGCCCGAGGACGAGGCCCGGGATCCGGTACCGCCGGCCGACACGCCACTCGGTGGCGAGAAGAGCAGGCAGGCGGGTCTTCACAGGTGGCGCCCGGTCACCGCGATGAAGACGTCCGCGAGGCTGGCCTCGCGCGTGTGGATCGTCTCCACCCCGCCCTTGCCCAGCAGGGCCAACAACTCCGGCTCGTCGGTTGCGGCGAACTCGGCCCGGCACAGGCCGCCCGGTCCGGTGTATTCGGCGACAACCGCCCTCCTGCCGTGGGCGAGCTTGAGTTTGCGGGGCGTGTCGACGGCGGCCAACGTGCCGTCGTGCATGAACGCGACCCGGTCGCACAGTTCGTCGGCGGTGGCCATGTCATGGGTGGTGAGGAAGACGGTGCGACCGGCTCTTGCCTGGTCCCGGATGATCGCTCGTACCTCGGCGGCGTGGGCGGGGTCCAGCCCCGACGTCGGCTCGTCGAGGAACAGCAGGTCGGGCCGGTGCAGGATGGACCGGGCCAGGTTGAGTCGCATCTTCATGCCCTTGGACAGCTCGCTGGCGCGCCGGTGGGCGACCTCCGTCAGTCCCACGGCGACCAGCAGGCGGTCGATCGGCTCGACCGGCCCGTCGTAGAGGGCGGCGAATGCGGCCAGGTTCTCGCGGGTGGTCAACTTCGGGAAGTACGCCGGGAGCTCGAAGCCGACACCGACGCGTTGGTACAGGCTAGGGCCCCAGTCCCGCACGGAGCGGCCGAGCACCTCGACGCGCCCGTCGTAGCGGCGCATCTGTCCGGTCAGCACCCGCTGGGTCGTCGACTTGCCCGCCCCGTTCGGCCCGAGAAGACCGAAGATCTCCCCGACCGGCACGCAAACGTCGATGCCGGCGACCGCGTCGAAAGCCGTTCCCGGGTACCGGACTCGAAGGCCAGCCACGGCCACCGCGAATTCCTGCACATCATGAAGATTTGCAGAGGCTGCAAGTCTGCGTCAAGTGCATATACTGTCGCCATGAACGACGGTGGTATCGGGCTTCGCGAACGCAAGAAACGTCGCACCCGCCGCGCTCTCACCGACGCGGCGCTCCGCCTGTTCGCCGAGAACGGCTATGACAACACCACTGTCGCGGACATCGCCGCCGCCGCCGAGGTCTCGGCGCGGACGTTCTTCAGCTACTTTCCGTCCAAGGAGGACATCCTCCTCGCCGATGCGGACGAACGCATCGAGCTGATCCGCGACGTGATCGACCGACTGCCGGCCGGCACGCCGCCGCACGTCGCGATCCGCGCGATGCTCGACGCTGTCTTCGCCGAGTCCGGCGCGATGGTCGCGGACAACCGTCAGTTACGCGCGGCGCTCGTCCTCGAACGACCGGAGCTGCGCGCCAAGGCACTCGAACGGCTTCTCGCCGCCCAGCGGGCGGTCGCCGGCTGGCTGGCTCAGGCTTACCCCGACCGCCTGGACGGCGTCGCGGCGATGGCCGCCGGTAGCGCGCTGGTCGGGGCGGTGGTCGGCGCGGCGCTGGCCAGCTTCGAACGTGGAGATCCGCCGGAACGGATGCGGCAGGAGTTGGAGCGTGCGCTCGCCCTGGTCGAGCGGGGTCTTGCCGACATGACCTGAAGTCCGGGTCAGCCGCGCCGCCGGCAGACCCGACCAGCCGCCACGGGGACGCACTGGCACTACGCGTCGTCTACGGCTGCACGAGCCGCCGAGCTTCGGTCCTCGCGGTCGCGCCGCGTCCGTAGTCGGCCACGCAGCCCGTGCCACGTCGGAACGGTCTCCGGCCGCTCGAACGACCGTGCCACCAGGATGTCGGTCGAGGAGTGGGCCAGAATCGACAGCACTATGGTCAGGGCGACGAGGTGGAAGACCTCGTCCGCGGCGGGGACTGCCGCTTCCAGTACGAGCAATCCGTACACCACCGACGCGAACCCCTTCGGGCCGAACCACATCGCGGCGAACTGTTCGCGCATCGACAGTCCCGAGCGCAGGAACGACAGCCACAACGCAACCGGCCGAGCCACCACCAGCGCCAGGGCCGCGAACACCCACCCGGTCCAGTGGATCTCGGCCAGGAACCGCCACGAGATCAGCGCGCCGAACACCAGTAGTGCGGCCAACTTGAACAGCTCGGCGATCAGCTCGCCGAAATGCTCGAACGCCTCACGTTGCCGGGGGCCGAACGTCGCCACCGTGATACCGGCGGCGAACGCGGCGAGGAAGAGGTTGCCGTGGGTCGCCTTGCTCAGCGCCAGCACAAGCAGACCGATGGCCACCGCGTTGAGCGGCTCATAGGCGGTGGACGCGGCGAACAACCGGGTCCGTTCCAGCCGGATCGCCAGCCACGGCACCCCGATGCCGATCGCCAGCCCGACGACGAGCTCGACACCGAGCTCGCCGAGGTGCAGGTTCCGGGAGCCCGCCGCGAGCGCCAGGAAGAGAACCACGAACGGCAGCGCCAGGCCGTCGTTGACCCCGGACTCGACGTTGAGCAGGTGCCGCAGCCGTGCCGGCACCCTGTCGTTGCCGACCAGCGCCGCGGCGAACACCGGGTCGGTCGGCGCCAGGATCGCGCCGACCAGCAGTGCCTGCGGCCAATCGAGGCCGGCCACGAGCTTCGCCAGCAGTGCCGTCACCAGCAGGGTCAACGGCAGTCCCCAGCCCAGCGCCCGGCCCGGCAACCGCCACGCCTGGCGCAGGTCGGCCCAGCCCACCCGCATGCCGTCGGTGAACAGCACCGCGAACAGCGCCAGCTCGGCCAACGTCGCGACGACCGGCGAGGACGGCGAGACGTCGATGACACCGAACCCCTGCCGACCCAATGCGGCCCCGGCCACCAGGAACAGGACGGCGGTGGACAGGATAGTCCGGTGGGCCAGGCTCGACACCAGCACGGCCACCAACAGGACCGCGGCGAAGGCCAGCAACAACACGGCGCACCCCCGGGTAGGCGACGATGAGCGCCGACCAGCCTTCCCGGCACACCGATGCGATCAAGCCTGATCGTACGCGGCCACCGCCAGAACGGCTCACTCGGTGGTCGGCCGGGCACGATCAGGACGTAGTGGCCGGGCCGGCCAGTCCAGGAGGCGCGCCGAAGACAGCGGTTTCCAGGATGAAACGCCGGGTGGGCGGGACCGTAGCCGGCCCCGCCCCACCCGCGGATACCCTCGTTCGGCTGCGTGTCGACGCCGGGCAGGCAAAGAATCGGCGACATTGCGGCCTGCGGCACTGTACATCTGCCGCGATGGTTCGCATGCTGGGCAGATACCCGAAAGCTCGGGCCCTGCCGGAGGGTCGCTGCCACCGATCGATTACCCGGTCGAGCGTGAGGCGGAATCGCGATGCTCAACGATTCAGAACAGCGCAGGCTGTCGGAGATGGAGTCCCACCTCCAGGGTGAGGACCCCGGCTTCGTCCGCCGGTTCGAAGATCGCGGGTCACCGGGGGGCCGGCGGCGCGGAATCCTTGCCCTGGCCGGCTCGGCCGTGGCGATCGCGGTTGCGGTCATCGGCCTCCAGATGCGCGCCGTCGCGGTCGTGGTCGTCGCCCAGACGGCACTGGGCGCGGTGGTTGGCCTGTGGCTCACCGCCCGGCGCCGCCACTGACCGTCCGGGACGCTCACCCGCCCCTTCCATGCTCCTCGGCGACCCACCGGTGCCCGCGTGGTCTCCGGTTCGTCCGCCCAGAGACGGGTAAGCAGACAGGTGGCCTACGGCACAGTGACTGCGAACGAGGCGGACCATGAAGAGCAGGCAGTTCCAGGATGAAGAGCGGCGGGTGATCGTGGCCGTCGCGGACAAGGGCGACGAAGCGGTGGAAGCGATCGAGGAGGTGGCGCGTCAACACGGGATCCGCGCCGCCCAGATCACCGCGGTGGGCGGGTTCCACGGCGGGGAACTGGGCTACTTCGACCGTAGCCGGTGCGACTACGACCGCATCCCGTTCACCGGGCAGGTCGAGGTTCTCTCCCTCGTCGGCGACGTCGCACTGCGCGACGGGCAGCCAGCCGTCCACCTGCACGCCGTTGTCGGCAAGCGGGACGGCACGACCCTCGGCGGACACCTGCTGCGCGGCCAGGTGTGGCCCACCCTCGAAGTCGTCATCACCGAGGTCGCCCCGTACCTGGCGAAGAGGATCGACGAACAGACCGGCCTCGCCCTCATCGACCTGGACCAGACGCCGGCGGGCGAATCCGGTCGCCAGGCCAGCAGCTCGGTCAGCGCATCGCCGTCCGCGCCTTCACCTGGCTGACCAGCGCAATTCCGACGGCCACGCCGGCACCCGCGATGGCGCCCACCAGCCAGCCGGGCGCACCGAGGTCGACGGCGGCCACGATGACGAACCCGTCGAACCACGAAATCGGTACGAAACCGACGTGATCCAGGTACGGCCTCCGCCAGCCGGTGGGCCGTTGCCGGGCCAGCCACACCGCCCGGCTCCCCCGCCACACCACGTACGCGGCCAGTCCGAGCAGGGCCGCGTACACCAGCCGGGTCACGATCAGCCATCCATGCGTCGATATCATCGCGTCCCCGCGGCCCGGGTGCCCGATACCCTGGTCAACGTGCTCCTCTTATCGGAGACCAACGATGGCGGATACCCGTCCCGCGGGTATCCGCCATCGTTTGTCCCGGGCATGCTCGGGGTGAACCCGAGCCGCTGTCGACGGCAACGGCGGTCACGCTTCGAACGGTCGGAGTCGTCGCCGTCGCGCTCGTCGTCGTTGCCGTGCTGGTCGTCGCCATCCGTCGCGACCGGCGGGCATCACGGCGGGCACGTTGGCGCCCGTGTCGCCTGGCCCCCACTACCGGGGCCAGGCGGCAACCACGGTCGCCGGACCGGCTGACCGGTGTCACCGGCCGCTCGGTCGGCCGTCCCCCGCGACGTCGGCCAGCATCCGCGCCCGCAGCCGGGCGAGCGATCGGGACAGCAGGCGCGAGACGTGCATCTGGGAGATCTCGAGACGCTCGGCGATCTGCGTCTGGGTCTGGTTGGCGTAGAACCGGAGCGCGATGATCTGCTGCTGGCGTGGCGGCAGGGTGGCGAGCATCGGCAGCAGCGTCAGCCGGTCCTCGACATGCCCCAGGGCCGGATCCGGCGCGCCGATGAGATCACCTAGTTCGCCCGCCGTCACGTCCCGCCGCACCGAGGCGTTCAGCGAGTCGACCTCGTAGGCGTTGGCTGACTCCAGTGTCTCTATCACCGCTTCCTCGGTCAGGTCGAGCCGCTCAGCCAGATCACCGATCCGGGGCGCGTGCCCGAGCTCGTGAGTGATCTCTTCGACAGCGGTCCGGAGTCGCAGTACGCGATCATGGACACTGCGGGAGACCCGAACGTCCCAGCAGCGGTCCCGGAAGTACCGCTTGATCTCACCGAGGATGGTCGGAACGGCGTACGCGGCGAAGGGGACCCCGCGATTGACGTCGAACGCGTTCACCGCCTTGATCAAACCGACCGCGGCGACCTGCCTCAGGTCGTCCTCGTGGTCGCGCCCGGATACATAGCGCATGGCCAACCGGCTCGCCATGGGCAGGTATGTCGTGATGATCTGATCGCGGATCTCCCGACGGCGGGGATCGTCGGCCGGCATCGTGTACAACCGCCGGAACAGCCGGATCACGGTGTCATTGAGCTCGCGGCGCTCGGTACGCCAGTGGTCTCGAGGGTCGGCCGCGTCGGCGGCGGGTGCTGCGAGCTGATGTTCGAGTACCGCATGCATGATTGCTCCTAGCGTCGGACCCGGCGAGCCGCACCGATACGCGAACGCACGGATCCGGGTGGAATGGTCTGGGGAAGAAACGCGCCTGTACGGTGACGCGACGCTGGCACGGACATCCGTTCGGGCCGCGAGAATGAGATGGCTCGACCGGCCCGCGCCGATCAGCGGGCCGCGAGCTGTAGCGGCGGTGCTCTTCCCTGATGACCAGCCAGGACATGGCTGCCGAGGTGAACCTGCGCAGGGGTACCCACCACCCGGACCGCGGGTGGCCGCAGAACGGGGAGGGCGTGCGGGGCGACGGCGAAGCCACTGTCGGTCACCGGAACCCGCTTACCCATCAGGTGGACTCGCTGGGTGCGTGGCGGCGCGGGCGCGCAGGCCATGCCCACTGTCGCGGACGTCGCACCGGCCACTGCCGGCCATCGCTCGGCCGCCCCCGGAACCGCGCCGGGGTCGACAGCGGTCTGGACGGCGGTCTCGACCGCCGCTCCCGCCACGAAGACCGCCAGCAGCAGCGCTACAGCCGCTGTGGCTGCCCGCAGCCGATCGTGCCGGAGACCCATGGTCAGTCTCCGGCGCCGTTCGCGCGCCAGCGGCGCGCTACGGGCCGTCCCGGACCGGCGTGTACCGACCGCACCAGTGCCACGCATACGGCAATTATTGCATCTGGCTCCGATCCCGCCAGTCGTGCGCGTGCGCCACCAGGACGCTGTCCCTTCGATGGCGGCTCGCTACATCCGTGGTGGCACGGCGCGGTGCAGGTACCGGTAGTAGCCGCCGACCTGCTCGCGGAACCCACGGCGGTCGACGACCTCATGATCATCCTTGGCAGGTCGCCCGACCCCGCCCCTCGTCCTGCGGACGTGGACGATGCGCCCGAGGCGGTCGGCCCACCCGGCGGCGTGGATCGGCACGAGGTTCTCGCGCCGCGACAGCCAGGACCCGACGTGGCCTGTCAGCGTCATCGCGCCTCAACTCCTCCCCCGCTTCGCTCGGCTGCTCGATCAACGTCGGAACGTCTCCCCAGGCGTCGACGGGTACCCGGCGGTGGCCTTCGGTACACCAGGAATTCGTACTTCCCGGGGACCGCTCCACCGATCTCGTCGATCGTCCCGATCTGGCCGAGATGCGCCGGCGCTACGAACGCGCCACCAGCGGACAGGCGATGGCCGCCATTTGTTTGGTTCCCGTGGCACAGGGGTAGCCGGGGGCGATGCCGACCGGAGCCATACTGCTGGCTGGCCGTTACCGGCTGGACAAGCCGGTCGGCCAGGGCGGCATGGCTGTGGTGTGGCGGGCACACGACCTGCGACTCGACCGAACCGTAGCGGTCAAGATGCTGACGCCGGAGTTCGCCGCCGACCTGCGCTGGCACGGCCGGGCACGCGCCGAAGCACAGGCGGCGGCGAGGTTGACCCATCACGGCATCGCCCGTGTCTACGACGTCGGCGAGTACGCCCACGGCGCCAGCCTCCGCGTGCCGTACATCGTCATGGAGCTCGTCGACGGCGAGACGCTCCGGAACCGGTTGCGGCGCGGGCCGCTGGACTACACCAGTGCCCTGTCGACATGTGCGGAGATCGCCGACGCGCTCGCGGCGGCACACGCCCAGGGTGTTGTGCACCGCGATATCAAGCCTGGCAATGTCATGCTTACCGACCGCAGCGTCAAGGTCGTCGACTTCGGCATCGCGGCGATGACCGGGCAGCCGCTGGCCGACACGAGCGGCTACCTGCTCGGCACACCCGACTACATGGCACCCGAGCAACTCCGCGGCGACCCTGTCACGCCCGCCAGCGACGTGTACGGACTCGGGCTCGTGCTCTTCGAATGTCTAACCGGTCGACCGCTCTGGGCGAGTCGGCTGGCTCGCCTGGCCGCCAGCACCGTACCGACCCCGTCGGTCGGGCACCTGCCCGCGGGCGTCGTCGAGATCTGCTCGCGATGCCTGCTCCCGTCGCCCGGCGAGCGGCCGACCAGCCGGCGCCTGGCCGACCTCCTCCGCTCGGCAGCCGCCCGCATCCCGGCCGGGCAGGAGCCGACCGCCAGTGGTCAGGCCACTCTCGCAGGCCTGACCGTGCCCATGTCGCCGACCGTGCCCCGAACGCCCGCCAGGCAAGGCGCCAGGCGGGCGCGGTGGACGCCCGCGGCGGCCGCGGTCGTATCGGTGCTGGCCGGCGTTGCGCTCGTCGGCGCGCACCGGTACCTCGACCGGGCCGATGGCCAGACGGCCATGATCGACCAGGATCCGGGCTGCCGCGCCCGGTACGCCGCCCGGCGGCTGACCGACGGAACGTTCCGCGCCAGCCTCATGATCACAACCGCGGTCGCCGTCCAGAATCCGGGCTGGTCTCTGACGTTCACCCTGCCGAGAGGCCAGAAGATCACGGCAGTGGACGGCGCGCACTGGGCTCAGACCGGCGGGCAGGTCGCGCTCCGTGGCCAGCAGGCGCTCCAGGCCGACAGCCCGGTGGTCCTCACCCTCATCGGCGCCCCGGCCGCCGGACCGGCCAACCCGACCGGGTTCAGCCTGGACGGTACGGCATGCCAGCCCGCGACGTCGCTAGTCGGATGGCCGCCACCCGAGAGGACCGGCCCCGCTCAGCATGACGCCTCGCCCAGCGACGGCGCACCTCTCCCTGGGTCGGGCGCAGACCACGATCCGCACCCGAGCCCATCGAGGTCCGCCGCTACGGCGGCGCCGATCCCGACGTCGTCCGGTACGCCATCCGCCGTGCCGTCCGCCACGCCGTCGCCGGCAAACCCGTCCGCCACACCGGCGCCGACCGGTACCGGCGATCCGAGTCCGGATCCGGGCTCGGGCCCCTCGTCCGGCCCAGCATCGCCCACGCCGGATCCCTCGCCGAGCGGACCGGCACCGCTGACGCCTACAACGCGGCTCCCGGAAGGCCACCCCGGCGCCTGAAAACCTGCGGGCTGCAAAATCTGCGGGAGATGGCGCGGGTGGCCGGCCCGGACGGTCGGGTCGCGGTGCAGGTGCCTGGCCGGCTGGCGTGCAGCCCCGGCTACCTGGCGTTGACCGAGGTGGTCGCCCGCCACGCCGGCCCGGACGTGCTCGATCTGCTCGGCGCCTACCTCGCCGTCGGCGAGCCGGATGTGCTGGCCGGGCTCTTCGAAGCGGCCGGGTTGCGGATCGAGCGGTTCGACACCTGGCTTGGGGCGACCCGGCCAGTTTCGATCGACCAGTTCCTGGCTGTCGAGTTGTTGCCGATCGCCGATCGGGTCGAACCCGCCGTCCGCGACCGGATCGCCGACGAATGCCGCACGGCGCTGGCTGCGTTCATCGACTCCGCCGGTTCGGTCGCCGCACCGATCGAGGTCCACCTGATGACGGCACACCGGACATGACCGCAGACCGACCGGCCCGGTCCGGCACATCCGCCGCCACTGCGCGGACGCGGTGTCAGTAGACCCACACCGGGGTACCGATCGGCAGCCTATCCGTGCGCCACGTCCATTCGACCGCAGCGAGCGAAACCCGAACTCAGCCGACCAGCGCCGCGCACGTCATGGCTTAAGCGCCCTCGTGAGCAGTTGTGGGCACTGACGGGCCGGCGTCCGCCGAGGGGCCGCTCAGCGGACGCCGCCGTCGACGGAGTCGGCCGTCCCGGCGACGGGGGAGGTCGCCAGGCATCACCGTGAAACCCGTTTACGCACCGATCTCCGCGCCACCCGACGGACGTCCAGCCTACCGCAAACGATGCACTATGCAACCTTATCTCGGCTGAGCACCGCCCCGGATCGGCGCCCACCGCGATGAATGAACCGGCGCCGCGGTGGTAACCGTTGCCTATGGCTCCGTCATGGCTGACCGTCCTCGCCTGGATCGCCCTGGCCGGATGCGCCGCATGCGCCGCATGGATCATCGGCGACATCTACCTGGCCGGCTACCGGCAACGGATGTCCATCATGGAGGCTGTCTGGCCGGTCAACGCCCTCTACCTAGGACCGTTAGCGGTCTGGGCGTATCGACGATGGGGCCGGCCGCAATCACCTCGCTGGTGGCGCGAGCACGGCGACCCTCCGGGCAAGCCGCGCTGGGCCAGCACGTCCATCGGCGTCATGCACTGCGGCGCCGGCTGTACCCTGGGCGACATCGTGGCCGAGACCGTGATCTTCCTCCTCGGCGTGACCATCGCTGGTAGGGCGATCTGGGCGGAGTACGTCGGTGATTACGCGCTGGCCCTCGCGCTCGGAATCCTCTTCCAGTACTACGCCATCGCCCCGATGCGCGGTCTGCCTCTGGGCAAAGGGCTCTGGCAGGCCGTCAAGGCCGACGTACTGTCGCTGACCGCGTTCGAGGTCGGCCTCTTCGGCTGGATGGCGTTGATGGTCTTCGTCTTCTTTCCCGGACCGCACCTGCACCCCGACAGTCCGGTGTACTGGTTCCTCATGCAGATCGGCATGGCAGCAGGCTTCCTCACCGCCTACCCCGTCAACGCCTGGCTCATCCGGCGTGGCATCAAGGAAGCGATGTAGCCGATCCGGCGTGCGGGCTGGGACGGCCGGTCCAGGAGGCGGGCGCTCCACCACGCCGTCGTGATCACTGCGTTCCTCGGCCCGGGTGATCCCCGCCCGCGTGGGTTTGCCACGCCGAATAGCGGGAACCATCTATTGCCTACCGCAATGAAGCGCCGACCGCTGGCACCGGTGCGAACTGGCGACCGGTGGCCGGATTCGACGGAAGGCACGCCGTGCGTTCGCCCAACCTGGAGCCGCCACTCGATCCCAGCGGTGGCGCCGCCTGGTACCGCTGGTCTTCATCACGTACAGCCTCGCCTACCTGGACCGGTCGAACTACTCGATCGGCGTCGCGGGCGGCCTCAAGCACGACCTCGGGCTCACGCCCGGCTGGCTCGAAGGCGTACCGGCCATCATCTGGGCGTTCGTGTTCCGCGCCCTGGTCGCCGACCCGGAACACGCCCGGTGGCTGGATCGCGCCGAGAAGGACGACATCTCCCGGCGCCTGGCCGACGAACAGAACGACCTCGAACCGGTACCCGGCGGCTACCGGCATCAACGCGACCGGCGCCGTCGGCGGCATCGTCGGCGCCTACGTCGTCGGCTGGTTGCAGGGCGGCGTCAGCAACGGCGCGGCGTACGCGTTCATGGCGGCCTGCCTGCTGCTGTCGGCGGCGCTGATGCTCGCGGTCACCGCACGCGGCCGGCGCGGTGTCCGGCTCGCCGCCGGCCCGGCCGCCCCGAGGGCAGCGTGAGCGACCCATTGACCAGCCGTCGACCATCCCACGAGGCTAGCCGCAGAGGCCGCGTCGAAACATTGAGCGGGACACGTTTCGTACCGAGGAGCTAATTGCCGCTGATCGCACCAGCCCGGCGCACCAGCTCGAATTGAAGCCCCGTACAATAATTGCATGATGCCACATCGCGTGCGCGGCCATCGTGGTGGGCTGGGGCATCAAGCCCGTCCGGCGCGGCGAACGCCGCCGATCGTCGTCGTGCTCGGTGTGCTCGCGGCGCTGGCCGGCTGCCAGGCCGGCAAGCCGGCTCCGGCCCCACCCCCGGGCTCGATCGGCACCCGGCTCGACGGCCCGGTCCCGCCGGCCATCATGCACCTGCCGCTGGTCGACTCCACCGGCAGGCGGGTCTCGCTCGCCAGCTTCCGCAACCGAATCATCGTGATCAACGACGTGACCACGCTGTGCCAGGAGACCTGTCCCCTCGACACCGCGAACCTCGTCGCCGCCGCGCGCGCCGTCGACCGGGCCGGACTCGGTGATCGGATCGAGTTTCTGAGCATCACCGTCGACCCGCGACGCGACAGCCCCGTCCAGCTCGCCGCGTACCGGCAGCTGTACACGCCGGCCCCGACCGACTGGGCGGCCCTGACCGGCAGCGCGGCCGACCTGTCGACCCTCTGGAAATACCTCGGCGTCTACTACGAGCAGGTTCCCGAGGACGATCCGTCGGCCACCAACTGGCGTACCGGGGAGAAGCTGACCTACGACGTCAACCACGCCGACGAGTTGTTCTTCCTCGACCCCGCGGGCCACGAGCGCTTCATCATGGACGGACCCGGGCATGTTGAAGCGGGCGGCGCCCTGCCCGCGCCGATGTACTCGTTCCTGAACGAGGAGGGGCACCAGAAGCTCGACCATCCCGAGGGGGACGCGTGGACCGTCCCGCAGGCGTTGCGGGTCCTCGGCTGGCTGGCCCGCCAAGAGATCTCCGCGCCATCGCCCCGGCCGTCGGCCTGACATCTGTCCCGACGTCTCTGTTAGCCCACGCGTTGACAAGCCAGGAGGCGCATCACCCAGGGGCGGGTCGGTATGGTCTGTGCTGGTAGGGATGAACCGTTTGGGAGACCATGTCCCTGCGGCGGCGGACCGGCGTCGGTGAGTGTCGGGTCTGATGCATCGCTCGCCCACGTGCCCTGCGCCATGGCACCTCCACCGTAAGGCGTCCCAGTTTCACCACTGCAGCCGCAACGGTGGGCTCGCGCTGCGGCGTTGGACCTGTGCCTAGCCGCCGGCCCGCGGCGCCTGGCCGTACCACCGTCCTGAGACCGACTGCTCGCGGCGGCGGCGATCGTCCTCGTACCGCAGTGATCGGGCTGGCGTTGGCGCAAAGCCCTGCACGGGGCGGATCCGTCGCTGATCGGCGGTGCTCAGACGCGGTACCGTGACGAGCCGGAAGATCGATTGACATGAAATCGTCACGTTAAGCGGGATACCGGCCGGGAATCGGTATTGAGAGATACCGAGGAGTGATCGGGGTGCGGGGTGACGATGTCGGACAGAACCGGCCGAATGCCGTGGACAGCATCGTACCCGGCTCGCGGCAAGCGAGGCTTCCCACCCGCGATCACCCCGATCGACGAGACAGGAGCGGACGATGAGACTGAGGCGAGCAACTCTGCTCGGCATTGGCGTTCTGCTGGCCCTGACCGCGTGCACCGACAACTCCGGCTCCGGTTCCGCTGCCGGACCGACGAACAGCTCCGGCACCACGACGACGGGACCGACCGGCGCCGCGAGCGCTCCTCCGAACTGCGCTGTCGGCAACTGGAAGGCCACGGTTGTCACCGCCGAGGGCGACTTCGGCAGCGCGACCGGAACCATCAGCGGCGGCACCGGCGCCACGATGAACGTGGGACGGGACGGCGTCACCGAGCTGAACTTCTCGGGTTCCAAGCCCGTCGAGTTCACGGTGAAGCTTGCGGGAGCGACCGTTCGAGGGCAGGCCCAGTACGACGGAACCGCGTACGGCGCGGTCGCCTTCGGTCCGCAGGACGCCGACGGCAAGGGCAGCTGGAGCCCCCAAGGAAAGATCACCTGGGACACCTTGAAGGGCACGGTCAAGCTGACCGAGCCGGTGAGCGTCACGCTGCTGGACAACGCCCGGATCTCCGACTTCACCGGCGACAAAGCGACCCAGGCCGGCGGCGCGGTCGACGTGCAGCCCATTCTACGCAACGGCACGTACACCTGTTCCGGGGACACATTGCGGGTCAGGACCCTGGAGAACGGACCCAACATGGAGTGGACCTTCACCAAAGCGTGAGAGGTCATCGCCACGGGCGACCGATCCGGTAGCGGCGAATGCGGCGAAGGGTTAGGCGTCGTGCGGCTGTACGAGCGGTTCCCCGCCCAGTACCGGCTCTTCCACGACCCGCTCCGCCGACGGCGCCCCTGCGCCGGTCCGGGACCCGCTGACGGAGTCGGGACCTGGTAAGGAGGTGGTGTCCGGTGCGGACACCGGCGACCGAGGTACCGACCCGACGCTGGTCGCGGACTTACGCGGGGTGGATTGCACGGCGCCGGTGGCTGGTCGTGGCCGGCTGGGCCGTGCTGCTCGTCGCGATGGGCGGGCTGCTGCCCGATGCGCCGGGCTCGCTCGAAGGCGGTGTCGAGTCGATCGTCTCGACGGACTCGGCACCCATCGACACGGAAGTCCGCTCCTATCAGGCGTTCGGCTTCTCGCTGCTGAGCCGTACCGCGGTGGTCCAGCGCGCACCCGCCGGCATGCCGGTGACGGCGCAGGCCCGCGCGGCGCAGCGCGCCGCCAAACTCGCCCGCGGCGAGTACGACGCCGGCCCGGTGCTGGCCGCTGTACCGGTCGCCAACTCCTTCGGCCTCTTTCCCGGCTCGCGCGAGGCGGGCACGACGATTATCACCTGGCTGTTCATGCCGCCGGACGTGAGCTTCAACCGCCAATACGCCGCGGGACGGGACTTCGCTCAGCGGCACTACGGAGCCGACGACTACGTGGTGGGCGTCACCGGATCGGTTCCGGCCCGGGTCGAGCAGGCCCGGGTAGTGCACCGCTCCCTGTCCCTTGTGGAACTTGCCACCCTCGCCGCGGTCCTGCTCGTCGTCGCGCTGGCGTTCCGGTCGCTGGTCGCCCCGCTGGTCACGCTGGTGGTTGCCGGCGTCGGGGTATCCGCCACTCTGCAGTTGACCAGCGCGGCCGGCGCCCTGCTGGGCGTCGCCGTACCCAGCGAACTCGAGCCGCTGTTGGTCGCCCTGCTGCTCGGCGTCGTCACCGACTACGTGGTGTTCTACCTGGCCGGTACCCGCGCGGCGTTGGTGGAGGGAGAGCCCCCGCACGCCGCCGCCGCCACGGCGACCGCCCGGTTCACCCCGATCGTCGCCGTGGCGGGCTTGACGGTGGCGTCGGGCACCGCCTGCCTCCTGGTGGCCCACTCGACGCTGTTCCGGGCGTTCGGCCCGGGAATGGCGTTGACGGTCGTGGTCGGGCTGGTCACCGCCGCCACCATGACCCCTGCCCTGCTGGCGATCCTCGGCTCCTGGGTCTTCTGGCCGCGCCGGCCGGTCGTCGCCGACACCGCACTGGCGCCGGGCGCCGCCGACCGGACCAGACGCCGGGTCGGCTGGCTCACCGACCGCCGCAAGGCCACTGGGGTGTTGACGACGGGCGTGGTCCTGTTGGCCTTGCTGGCGCTGCCGGTGCAGTATCTCGGGCTCGGCTTGGCCTTCGTCCCCTCGCTGCCCACCGACAACGACGTTCGTCGCGCGGCGATCGCGGCGAAGACCGGGTTCGCCGACGGCATCCTGTCCCCGACGGTGCTGTTGCTGGAGGGTACTGGCATCGCGGGACAACGGGACGCGCTGGCACGGCTGGAGACCCGACTCGCCAGCCGGCCCGGCGTCGCAGGCGTGCTCGGCCCGGCGGACCTGCCGGTGGACCAGGGGCAGGGCGTGGTGCTGGCTCGCGACGGCAACGCGGTCCGCTACCTGATCGTACTGTCCGACGACCCGTTGGACGCCAAGGCGATCCGCTCCCTCCGGCAGTTGCACGCCGCGCTGGACGGTCTGCTCACCGAAACCGGGCTGGCGCCGGCCCGCGCGGGCTTCGCCGGCGACACGGCGATCGCCGCCGACGTGGTGGCGGACACCAGCAACGACCTGCTGCGCATCGCCGTGACGGCACTCGCGGTCAACCTACTGCTGCTCGTGCTGTTCCTGCGGGCGCTGCTGGCACCGGTGTGCCTGCTCGTGCTCAACGTCCTGACCCTGCTGACCACGCTCGGTGTGACCACGCTGGTCTTCCAGGGGCTCCTCCACCACGACGGCGTAACGTTCTACGTACCGTTCGCCGCGGCGGTGCTGCTCGTCGCGCTCGGCTCCGATTACACCATATTCGGCGTCGGCCATGTCTGGGACGAAGCGCGCCGCCGCCCGCTCCGGGAGGCGCTGGTGGTGGCGGTGCCGCGGACCGCGTGGGCGACGACCACTGCCGGCTTCATTCTCGCCATGAGCTTCGGCCTGCTCGCCCTGGTGCCCCTGCGGCCGTTCCGGGAGCTGGCCTTCGCGATGGCGGTCGGGATCGGACTTGATGCCGTCGTGGTCCGGGCCCTGCTCGTGCCGAGCCTGCTGGCACTTCTCGGCGGAGCCAGCGGATGGCCGACCAGGTATCTGCACGACCGTAGACGCAGACGTCGGGTCGATTCGCACCCGGTGCCACTCGCTTCAACGCAAGACGCGTAGTGCTGGGTTTGTCTATACCTGTTGCGTTGCGGGCGTTGTATTTCTTACAGAGCAGGTGGCGGTGACCAGGGTGACGATCGTCTTCGCAGCGGCACGTGCGGTCGTGGCGGCATGGTCATCGCATGCTTCGGTTTCAGCGCCAACGTACCGGGCAAAGATTGGCACGTAGCGACCCCCAACAGAACCGGACAACTGTCGATGAGTGGACGCTCCGCTCCGCTCCGCCGGCTGGCGGCTCGCCTCGGCGGACCGGCCCGGATCCGGATCATCGTCCTGCTGGCTGCCGTGCTCGCCCTCGGCTCCGCCGACCTGGGCATGGTCGGCGCACTCGCGCGGCAGCTGGAGGCCGAATTCGGCATCAGCCACGCCCAGCTCGGCCTGCTGGCGACCGTGTCGTCCGGAGTCGGGGCGCTCGCCACCATCCCGATGGGCGCGCTGGCCGACCAGGTCGTCCGGGTACGGCTGCTGATCTACACCATCGCGCTGTGGAGCGTCGCTCTCGTCGTCTCCGGAGCGGCATCGTCGTACCTGTGGCTGCTGCTGTCCCGGCTCGCGCTAGGCGGCGCGGTGGCCGCGGCCGGCCCGTTGCTCGCATCCCTGATCGGTGACCTGATCCCGGTCGGCGAACGCGCCAAGATCTACGGCTGGATCCTGACCGGCGAAATGATCGGCGCCGGTCTCGGGCTGGTAGCCGGCGGCAACATCGGCGCCGTGCTGTCGTGGCGCTACGGGTTCTGGCTACTGGGGCTGCTCGGTTTCGGGCTGGCCGCCGCCGTGTACCGGTGGTTGCCCGAGCCGGCCCGTGGCGGCGCGAGCCGGGTGCAGCCGGGTGCCGTCGAGATCCCACACTCGATGCCGGTGCGCCTGCGCGGCAACCCGCTGGAGTTGGAGAGTGACAGCGGACCCGGCATCGTGCTGCGCGAGTGGCGGTCGCTGTGGGGATCCTTCAGGTACATCCTGCGCATCCGCACCATCCGCATTCTCATCGTCGCGTCGTCGATCGGGTATTTCTTCTTCGCCGGCCTGCGCACGTTCGTCGTGGTCTTCGTCGAGGTGTGGTACGGACTCGACACGCATGAGCTGACCGGCGTCGTCGTGGCGGTCGGCGCGGGCGCCCTCACCGGAGCGGTGCTCGGCGGGCGGCTGGCCGATCGGCTGCTGGAGCGCGGCCACCCCAACGCCAGGGTCACCGTACCGGCGCTGACCTACGCCGCGACAGCGGTACTCTTCGCGCCGGGCCTGTTCACCAGGTCGGTGCCGTTGGCACTGCCGTTCTTCGTCGCGGGAGCCGCGATGCTCGGCGCGGCGAATCCACCGCTCGATGCCGCCCGGCTCGATATCGTCACGCCTTGGCTCTGGGGGCGCGCCGAGAGTGCCCGGTCGGTCCTGCGCCTGACCGCCGAAGCCGTTGCGCCACTGTGCTTCGGTCTGGTGGCAGACTGGCTGTCCGGGCCGGGTGCGACCGGACGGGCAGCGGGACTTCGGGACACCTTCCTGATCATGTTGGTACCGCTGCTCGCCAACGGGCTGACCATGATCCGGGCGCGGCAGAGCTACCTGCCCGACAAGGAGGCCGCGGATCGGGACGCGCACGCCGCTCAGGCTGAGCAGCGCCGGTCGGGCTGAATAGGACGGCTGCTCGGCCCTCGGCGAGGAGCGCGTCCACCGCCTCGTCCAGCTCCTGCGGCGCCGTAAGGCCGACCCCGCGTACCACACCGTGCGCGTCGACGAGCACCTTCGTCGGTACGCGATCCCAGCGAGAAGTCATGGCTACGACAGCGAATTCCCGCCCAGATCGCCGAGCGCGTCACGGCGGCGTCGGATCGCGGCACGGTGTACCGGCGCCGCGACACCGGCGAGGTCGTCGAGCATCCTGGCCAGGCGGCGGCGTACCCGAGGCTGGTCACGGCCGGCGTAAGCGACATCGTCGACGCCCGCCGCAGCGAACCGGTCGAAGCCGGCACGCCGGGCGATGGCGCGGACCGTCCCGTCGGAGTCGTGCACGACGCCGTCACCGAGCGGCCTGGTGGCCACGCGGCGTAGCAGGTCATGCAGCTCGTCGACGGCCCGCAGCGCCGTGGTGACGTCGTTCATCGCCGTCGACAGCGACCGCTCGGCGATGTCGGCGAGCTGCCGGAACCCGAACTCGACGTCCTGCCCGGCCACCCGCTCCGGGCCAATGGTCACCACCCTCGCCACATCCGACTCCTCGATCCGGCCCGGCTCCCCGTCGCCGTCGCGGTGCACGGTCACCAGCGGCTGACCGGCGGCCACGTAGTCGCCAGGCTGGACCACGACGACGAGCCGGCACCGGCGGCTGCGGGCGAGCCGGGCCAGCCGGTCGAGGTCGACGTCGGTGACGATGCCCGGGTCTGGCGCGGTCATCACCCGGGCGACCAGGCCGGGCGCGGACGGGGTTTCGGCGGGGGCATCGGTCGGGTGGTACCGGTCGATCAAGTGCCGGGTTTGCGCCCCGATACTGGCGATGATGTGGGAGACCCGCAACGTCCGGGTGATGTGCTGAATGTAGAAGATAAAGACGGCCGCGCTGCCGATCACCAGCAGGATCGCCACCATCAGCGCGATCTGCGGCGGCCCGCCGCCGGGCTGATCGGAGATCTCGCTCAGCAGGATCATCGAGTACACGAAGGTGGCGACGAAGACGCCGAGGGTGAACTGGGTGCTGCGGTCCTCCAGGTAAGTGCGCATCACGCGGGGTGAGTACTGGCTGCTCGCGAGCTGCAACACCACGATGGTGATCGAGAACACCAGTGCGGTGAGCGAGATCATCGCGGTCACGATCGACGACAGCAGCGAACGCGCAGCCGGCGCCCCGCTCGGGACGATCCCATTGAACGGCAACTCCAGGTGGAGTTGGGTCAGCGGCAGGCCGACCGCCAGCACCGCCGCCCCGACCGTGCACGCCGCCGGTAGGAGCCAGAAGCTCCGCCAGGCCGACCAGAACAACGAGGCCCTGGTCCGGGGTGATCTCACCGGTCCCCGTCCACCGACACGGCCACCTCGATGATGGCCGGCGCCTGCAACAGGTCCCGGCGTAGCTGTCCGACCCGCGCGATCAGCTTCCGCGCCGGTTCATCGGCGACCTGCGGCACCGGCACGACGCGGGCGATGACCAGCAGCTCCGACGGCCCCACGAAGACCGCGTCGAGGGCGCTGACCTCGGCGACCCAGTCAGGCCGGACGACGGCCTCGTGAATGCGCCGGAGTACGTCCGGCGGCGCCGACTCATCGATCAGCAGGGCTTTCGACCGGCGTGCGAGCAGCCAGGCCACGACCACCAGGAGCAGTCCGATACAGATGCTCGCCACGCCGTCCCACCAGCTCCAGCCGGTGACCAGGTGCAGCACCAGCGCGAGCAACGCCAGGGCGATACCGACCAGCGCCGCCGAGTCCTCCAGGTACACCGTCGTCGCGCTCGGATCGGACGCCTTGGACAGGTGCTCGACCAGCGTCCGCTGCCGTTCCCGTGCGTCGGCGCGAAGCTGCCGGCGGGCCACGTGCCAGGAGTACCCCTCGAAGCCAGCGGCGGCGACCAGCACGCCGATGCCGATCCACGGCGAGGTCAGCGGCTCTGGCCGCAGCAGGCTGCGGCTTCCCTCGCCGATCGACAGAAGCCCGCCGACCAGGAAGATACCCAGCGAGGCCAGGAACGCCCAGAAGTAGCGCTCCTGGCCGTAGCCGAACGGGTGCGCGGGATCCTCCTCCTTGTTCGACCGCCGCAGCCCGACGAACAGCAGCAGTTCGTTGCCAGTGTCGGCCACCGAGTGCAGGGTCTCCGCCCACAGCGCCGCCGAGCCGGTGAACAGTGCCGCCGCGCCCTTGGCCACCGCGATGGCGAGGTTCGCGCCGGCCGCGGTGAGCACCGTCCGCAAGCTGCCGTGCTCGGCCTGCCCGGAACCGGGGCCGCCGCGTCGCCGTGTCATAGTGCCGATATTGACCGACCGGTCACGGTCCCGCCACCGGGCGCCCTTCGTTAACCGGCTCGACGGCCGGCCAGGCGGGCGGCGACACAGGTGGCCAATCGACAGACAGGCACGACGACCGCATCTTCTGCCACGGCGCCAAAGGTCAGCCCTTGACGGCGCCCATCGTGAACCCGGCGACGAACCGGTCGAGGAAAAGGTTGACACGAAGGCGATCGGTACCGCGACGAGTACGGTGGCTGCTTGCAGCGACTGCCAGAAGAACACATCGCCGCGGACCAGTTGCGTCGGTACTCCGGTGCTGACGGTCATCTGACCCGTCGGCGCCACGAAGGCCAGCGCATAGATGAACTCGCTGGCGGTCAGCGTAGCGGCGAACACCACGACGGCCACGATCCCGGGGAACATCAGCGGGACGACGGCACGCACGAACGCCCCCAGGCGGCTGTACCCGTCGACCATCGCCTGTTCCTCGATGTCACGCGGGATTCCCTTGAGGAATCCCATCAGTAGCCACACCGAGACCGGAACCGTGATCGTCGAGTAGATCACGACCAACGACCAGGTGGAGTCCTGCAGACCGAGGGCCACGACGATCCGTGACAGCGACAGGAACAGCGGGGTGGGCGGCACCGTGTTCCACACGAATCGCGGGAACGCCGTGTCGGTGAACAGGTAGAGCACGTGGTCGGACGTTGCCGGGCGGTTGAACAGGAACGGATTGTTGGTCGGGTCGTACAGGTCCCGGTTCTGCTTGAACGCCGTCACCAGGCTCCACAGGAACGGCCCGGCGCAGGCGAGCGCGGCCAGGACGGCGAGGAGGTACACGCCGATGCGGCCGGCAACATAGCGGCGGGCGTACCGCCGGCGCAGCGCCGCGGCCTCGCGCGCACCGTCGGCGGTCATCAGCCGACCTCGATCCGTCGCACTAGCCGCAGGACCGCGATCGCGGCGGCCAGCAGTAGCGGGAAGAGGAACAGCGCGACCGCGGCGCCCTGCGCGACGTCGCCGCCCCCGACGCCACGATAGAACGCCCAACTCGCGAGAACCTGGGTTGCGTTGTTGGGGCCACCCCGGGTGAGCACGCTGACTACCGCCATGTCGGTGAACGTGAAGATCGCACCGAACAGCGCGGCCACCGCGACCACCGGCAGCACCAGCGGGATCGTCACCTCGAACATCCGGCGCCAGTACCCGGCCCCGTCCATCCGCGCCGCCTCTTCGATGTCGCGGGGAATCCCCACCAGACCGGCCATCATGATCACCGCAGCCAGCGGGGTCAGCCGCCAGACATGGACCGCGATCACCGACCCCATGGCCAGCACCGGCCGGCCCAGCCAGTACACGTTGTGCCCCGGGCCGAGGAGACCGACCTGCCGCAGCATCCAGTCGATCGGCGAGTAGATGGAGTCCAGCAGCCACAGCCACGAGATCGCCGACAGCGCGACCGGTGTGGTCCACGGCAGCAGGACGAAGAACCGCACCAGCCACTTGCCCCGGAAGTTCGCCACCAGGATGTTCGCGAGTACCTTGCCGAACACCACGATCAGCACCATCGAGATCGAGGTGAACACGAGCGTGTTCTGCACCGAGCGCCAGAAGGCGGGATCGTGGAACGCCCGGCGGAAGTTGCGCAGCCCGACGAAGTCGAACGACGGATCGCCGGCCGTCACGTCCGACACGAGAAGGCGATCGCAAGCCCGAACGGCACCGCGACAAGCGCGATGATGTAGACCACGCTCGGCAACAGGAAGATCCACGCCAGGAACCCGTCGCGGTCGGCCAGGCTGCGTCTGGCGGGCCGGCTCGGCGCGGTCGCGATCCGCTCTTCGGTCGTTGTCGCCATCGCCGGTCAACCCTGGTCGTGGGTGACGTAGATGGTGGTGGTACCGACGTCCTGCTGGAACCGCTTCAGCTCATCACGGGCACTGGCCCGAAGTTTCGCGTCCAGATTGGACAACGGCTCGTCGAGCAGGAACACCCGCGGCTCGCGCACCAGCGCCCGCGCCAGCTGTCCGGTAGGCCGAGATGGAGTTGACGATGTACGACAACTTCCCGGCCACCAGGCCCTGATTGTTGCTGGCCGCGTTCCAGGAGAAGATCTCCGGCGTCATCGCGTCCCGGTACAGCTTGGTCATGAAGTCGACCGCGGCCACCGTCTCCGGTGAGTTGATCGCGACCTTCTCGTTCTCGTCCCGCACCGACGCGCCGTAGGACCACATCAACGCGCGCAGGACCATGTTCGAGTCGATCTCCTGCGACATGCCCAGACCGAGCGGCGTACCCTTGCTCTCCTTGATCTCCGTGGCGCCCGCGTGCAGATCGTCCCAGCTGGTCGGGCCGTCGGTGAGGCCGGCCGGCTGCCACAGCGACCTGCGGTAGTTGCCCGGGTCGGGCACCCATCCCGGGGAGTACGCGTAGAACTTGCCGGTCGCCGGGTTGAAGCTGGACTTGCGGCAGACGTCAAGCTGGGTACCCCATCGCTTGTCCGCCTCGTTGACCAGGTCTTTCATGTCGACCACGCTGGTCTCGAACTGGGACAGTGTCGCGATGTACTGGATCAGGTCATGCCCCTGGCCGGCCTGGATCTCGGCCGCGATGCGGGTCGGGATCTGGGCCTGATCGATGTGGTCGACTGTCACGTTGACCCCGACGCGTGAGCCCCAATCCTTGACTTAGGTCGCCATCGGCGAGGTCACCAGTGGAGAACTCGCATTCGAGCCGCGAGTGCGTGGGCGAAGGTCCCGACCCGTTCATCGAAATGGCGTCCTATGCAATGATTGCTCAATGCCAAAAGCCCTCCAGCCCACCACCGTGATCCGCGATCGATCGGTCGCCCGCCTCCGGCCGGAAGTGCGGCATGGCTGACCACGGACTGCTCTGGCAGGTCGCCGGCGCCGGCGGCGGGCTCATCGTGGGTGTGCTCGTCGGGGTGCTGCTGCGAGCCGTCCTCGGCCGGCTCGCACACCACGCCGGCACCACGACGTGGACCTGGGACGATCTGGCCTGGATGCTCCTGCGTGACCTCGCGCTGCCGGTCACGGCCGCGGCCGGCATCTGGTGGGCGGTTCAGGTGCTGCACCCGCGCCCGCCTGCTCCGGCCATTGTGAACCGGTTCCTCCTCGCGGGAGTGGTGCTCGCCGCGTCGCTCGGACTCGCCCGGCTCGCCGGCACCGCGGTCCGCTCGATCACCCTCGCCCGCTCGGGTGTCGCCCAGTCGGCCAGCATCTTCGTCAACATCACCCGGGTGATCGTCCTGGCCATCGGCGTACTGGTGCTCCTGCAGACCCTCGGGCGTTTCGATCGCCCCGCTGCTGACCGCTTTGGGCGTTGGCGGTCTCGCGGTGGCGCTCGCGCTGCAGGACACCCTGGCCAACCTGTTCGCCGGTGTACACATCCTGGCCTCGAAGAAGGTACAACCCGGCGACTACGTCCGCCTCGACAGCGGTGAGGATGGCTACGTCGTCGACATCAACTGGCGCAACACGACGGTTCGGCAACTGGCCGGGAACCTGGTCATCATCCCCAACGCGCAGGTTCGCCGACGCCATCATGACCAACTTCCACCGGCCGCAGGAGGACATGTCGGTACTGGTCCAGGTAGGTGTCGGCTACGACAGTGACCTCGGACCATGTCGAGCGGGTCACCGTTGCGGTCGGCACAGGAGGTCATGCAGGAGGTGCCAGGCGGCGTACCCGGGCACGAGCCTTTCATCCGGTACCACACGTTCGCGGACTCCAGCATCAACTTCTCGGTGATCCTGCGGCACGGCGAGTACACCGACCAGTATCTCGTGGTGCACGAGTTCATCAAGCGCCTGCACGCCCGCTATCGCACGGAGGGAATCGAGATCCCGTTCCCCATCCGCACCCTGGTCACAGCGGAGCGGCCAGCGTACCCGCACCCCGCAGCCGCCTCCGACGGCCGGCTCAGCGACCCGTCACGGCGCAGTTGAGGCCGGTATCGCCGCGGCCCGTACCGCTGAAGCCGGAGACTGCCGCGACCGCTCCGGGCGGGTGTTCGGTGGTGAGCGGGACGGCCGTCGCCGGGTCCGTTCCGATCGAACGCGGCCCCGACGAACGGCGCGCGACCGCCCGACAGACCCGGCAATTCTGTCGCCCGCCCGGTTTCCTCGCCGTCACGGCGGTACCCGTGCAATAGACACACGTTGCGCACTGCAAGCTTCTGGAGGTGAGCAGCATGGCTGACGTGTCCCGCTACACCGATCTGACGGATCACCCGGATCTCGCTGAGATGCGCGAACGCTACGAGCGTGCCACGACCAGCGGCCAGGCCGTCGCCATCGACGGACTTGTCCTACTGGCCGGCGCCTGGCTGGCGATCTCGCCGTGGGTCGTGCATTTCAACACGACGGCGCCGAACATGACAATCAATAATCTCATTCTCGGCTCGATCGTGACGATCATCGCGCTCGGCCTGACCATGGCGCCTACCCGGATGTACCGGCTCAGTTGGGCGATGGTCGCCATCGGAGCCTGGGAGGTCGTGTCTCCCTGGGCCATCCAACAATCCCCTAGCACAACCGGCGTCATCATCAACAACGTCGTGACCGGCGCCGTCACCGCCCTGATGGGCCTCGGCGCGGCGGTACTGCTGATGAGTGCCAGCGCTCGGAGGTCGACGTCGGCGCTCCGGTAGAAGCGGGGACTGAACCGCTACTCCCATGGGGCGGGCCGGTGCCGGCCCGCCCATCTATCGTGCAGCGCGCCGGGGCCGAACGCGGCGGCGGCCGGCAGACCCACCCGACGGACCGGCGTCCGCCGGGGCCACCCGGCGGACGCCGCCGTCGACGGAGTTCAGCGGTTCCGGCGACCGGGGGGATGCCGCAGTGCGTCAGGGCGAACGCACCCACGCGCCGATCTCCGCGCCCACCGACGGATACTCCAGCCTACTCAAATAGATGCACTATGCAACCTAATCACTGGAACCGGATCCCGAGCCACCACCGGACCGCTCGACCAACCGGCCGCACTCAGTGCTGAGCGCATGCGATGATCACGAGCAGTGGTACGACCCGTTCGGGTGGCACACCGTACATCGCCCGGCCGAGGGTGCGTAGCCAGCCCGCCGCGATGAGTTGGCGGACATGGTGGTAGAGCTGTCCGCTGGTCTCGATGCCTTGCAGCGCCTGGAGGTCCGCCGCCGACCGGGTGCCACGGAGCACCTCGCGCAGGATCAGCAGGCGGGCGGGGTGGGCGAGGGCGGTGAGCGCGGGCACGTCCAGCGACCACTCCGTTTCGAGAATTCCCTCGGTGGCGAACGCCTGCTGCCACTCGTATCGCTCCCCGCCGGGCAGGCTGACCAGCCCGGTGAAGAGCACGGCACCGGACTCCGGGGCGAGAGCGCGAAGCTGTTCGAGCGCCCAGAACGCGTCCGGCTCCGCGCCGGCGGGACCGGCCGACGCGGCGGCGCCGGTAGGGGGCACGGTCGTCGCCCGCTGCTCCAGAGCGGCCAGGCGTCGCTCGACATCGGCCAGCCGCGCGGCCAGCTTTCCCTCTGCTGTTTGGCGCATTGCCCCGCTTCCACGTAATGTTGGTACTACGTAGTTACGTACTCTAGCGCATGGAGGACACATGGCCCGCGTCATCGCCCGTATCCGGATGCCCGTGCTGGTCGTCGTCCTGCTCGTCCTGCTCACGCAGCCGTGGACGGGTCTGCGGGTCCCCTGGTGGCTGGCGTGCGCGTCGCTGGTCGGCGCGACGGCCCTGTACGCCCGGATAGGCCGGGTCCGATCCGAGCCGACGGCGGTGGCACCGCCGGTGCGTGGACGCTGGCGCGCTGTCAACAGCCCGGCCGACCGGGTGCCCAGCCACGGTATCCACGCGTACGGTCAGACCTACGCCATCGACCTGGTGTACGAGCCAGCCGGGCGGCCCAGGGCCGGCATCCCGGGAGGCCGGCTCGTCCGCCCGCCCGGAGCCTTCCCAGGTTTCGGCCAACCGGTGTACGCCGTCGCCCCCGGTCGCGTGGTCCGGATCCGGCAGTGGCAACGCGACCACTGGAGCCGCACCTCCCCACCGGCGCTGCTGTACCTGGTCATCGAGAGCATGGTTCGCGAGCTGTTCGGCGCCGGCCGGGTCATCGGCAACCACGTGGTTGTCGACCACGGCGACGGCCGGTACGCGCTGTACGCGCATCTGCGGCGCGGCTCGGTCGACGTACGGCCCGGTCAACACGTGAGATCCGGTGAACAGATCGCGCGCTGCGGCAATTCGGGCAACTCCTCGGAACCGCACCTGCATTTCCAGGTCATGGACCGGTCTCGACCAGCGTTCGCAGCCGGCCTGCCGTTCCGCTTCACCGGACCGGTCGACGGTGAGCTGGCCGGCGGAGTTCCTCGGGCCGGTACCTGCTTCGTCGTGGAGCCGCACGGGAGCACCGCGCAGGGAAGCCCGGCCGCGACAGCGCCGCAATGACAAAGGACGCGGAACCCCGCAACGTTATCTCAGCGAGCGTTGAGCGGCCCGGACACTCGCCGATGCCTCCTCCTGCCCGGCGCCGGAAAACCTCGGCGGAAGGCCGAATCCGCTGTTTCGCCGGTAGCCGGTCGGGTACCCGTACGCGGCACCTGAAGCCAACTCGCCCGGAGGTGTGCCTTGGACGACAAGCCGGTGACCGCCGTCGAAAGCATTGACGTCCACGGGTTCACCCTGCCCACCGACGGCCCGGACGGCGTCGAGCAGGACGGCACGGCCACCTGGGAATCGACCACCATGATCCTGGTACGCGCGCACGCGGCGGGCGTCACCGGCATCGGGTACACGTACGGCGACGTGTCGGTGGCCCGGTTCGTCGAGTCGAAGCTTGCGTCGGTCGTCACGGGGGCGGACGCGCTCACGCCGGCCATGACGTGGGAGACGATGTTCGCCGCCATCCGCAACGCGGGCCGACCCGGCGTCGGAGCGATGGCGGTGTCCTGCGTCGACATCGCGCTGTGGGACCTGCGGGCCAGGCTCGCCGGACTGCCGCTTTTCCAGACCCTGCCGGCCAGCCACGACCACGTACCGGTCTACGGCAGCGGCGGCTTCACCAACTATCCGTTGAACCGGCTGGCCGAGCAGATGAGCGGTTGGGTCGCCCAGGGTATCTCGCGGGTGAAGATGAAGACCTCGCGCGACCCGGAGCGTGACCCTCAGCGGCTGACGGCCGTCCGCGACGCCATCGGCCCCGACACCCACCTGTTCACCGACGCCAACGGCGCGCTTACCGGCAAGCCGGCGCTAGCGTGGGCATACCGGTTCCATGACGAATGGGGCGTGTCCTGGTTCGAGGAGCCGGTGAGTTCGGCCGACTTCGACGGGCTGCGGATGGTGCGCGAGTTCGGACCGCCCGGGCTGGACGTGGCCGCCGGGGAGTACGCCTTCGTGCTGCGCGACTTCACCAACCTGCTCGAGCAGCACGCCGTGGACTGCCTGCAGGCCGACGTCACCCGATGCGGCGGCATCACCGGGCTGCTCCAGGCGGCGGGTCTCGCGGCGGGCCACCAGACGGACCTGTCGGCGCACTGCGCTCCCGCGGTCTCCGCCCACGCGTTCTGCGCGGTGCCCCGCCTACGCCACCTCGAGTACTTCCACGATCACGTCCGGATGGAGCATCTGGTCTTCGACGGTGTGCTCACGCCGGCCGGCGGCTCGCTGTGGCCGGACCCGCAGGCTCCCGGGTTGGGCCTCGACGTCCGGTGGCCGGACATCGAGCCGTACCGGGTCTACGGTTGACGGCCGGACAGCGGGTAGCCCGGAGGACCAGCGCCACGATCGTGAACGAGACCGCGGTCGGGGCCGGGCATCACCGCCCGCCGGCCCGACGCGCCGCCCCGGCGATCACGCCCGCTCCCAGCACCGCGGTGGACGCCGCCAGCAGGCCGTGATGCTGCGACGCCCACAGCTGGAAGCTGCGCTGCTTGGCGCGCGGGTCGAACCTTCCATGCGCCCCGTAGTCGTGACCATTGGGCGAGTCGGCGGGCTGCCACAGGTTGGCCGGCCGGTCCGGGTCGCGCGGCTGGCCGGTCTGTTGGGATGAGTACCCGGTGCGAGCCAGGTACCGGTCCAGCAACCCGGGGGCGACCTTGTTGGCCAGCAGCGTCCCCACCGTCGACCCGCCGACCCAGTATTCGCGCCGGACGGGGTGGTCAGCGGCGTAGACGATGGCGCTGGCGGCCACCTCCGGTTGGTAGATCGGAGGCACCGGCTGGGGCTTTCGCGGCAGGCGGGACAGCACCCAGTTGAACTGGGGCGTGTTGACCGCCGGCAGTTGCACCATCGTGACCCGCACCCGGCTGCCGTCGTGCAGCAGTTCGCAGCGCAGCGACTCGGTGAAGCCCTGGATCGCGTGCTTCGCCCCGCAGTACGCCGCCTGGAGTGGGATGCCGCGGTAGGCGAGTGCCGAGCCCACCTGGACGATCGCTCCCCGGTTGCGGGGCAGCATCCGGTTCAGCGCCGCCTTCGTGCCGTACACGTAGCCCAGATAGGTCACCTCCGTCGTTCGGCGGAACTCGTCGTCGCTCACCTTCGTGAATGGCGCGAAGACCGCGCTGAACGCGTCGTTGACCCACACGTCGATCGGGCCGAGTTCCTTCTCGACCCGCTCGGCCGCCTCGTCGACAGCGCCCGCGTCGGCGACGTCGACCGGGATCGCGAGGGCACTGCCACCCCGCTCCCGGACCTCGTCGGCGGCCGCGTCCAAGCCGGCCTCGCCCCGGGCGAGGAGCGCTACCTTGTCGCCACGCCGGCCGAACCGCCGCGCCACCGCGCGGCCGACCCCACCGCTCGCCCCGGTCACCACGACAACCCGCGGCTCACCCTTGCCTCGCATGGCACCTCCCGGTGAACGCACAATGCAATTGTTGTATAAGCTGTAGTCATCAAACCGATACCCCTGCCCGGCACCGCGAAACCAGGTTGGAATGGGTGAAAGCTCATGAAGGTGGTCATCTGCGGGGCGGGCATCGCCGGGCTCGCCCTGGCCCAGCGCCTCGGCGTGCTCGGTGTCGAGGTGGTGGTGCTGGACAAGGCGCCCGGACCGCGCACCCAGGGCTATATGATCGACTTCTTCGGACCGGGATACGACGCGGCCGAGGCGATGGGGGTCCTACCGCGCATCCTCGACCTGGGCTACCAGGTGACCGAGTTGACCTACCGGGACGACGCCGGACGCCGCAGGGCCGGGATGCGTTTCGCCAAGTTCGCCAATGCCGTCGGTGGGCGGCTGGTGAGCATCATGCGGCCGGACCTGGAACGAGCCCTGCGCGAACAGGTTCCGGACGGGGTCGAGCTGTGCTACTCGACCAGCCTGACCCACGTCGACAACCATTCCGACGGCGTCGCCGTCACGCTCACAGACGGCCGGCAGCTGGACGCCGACCTGCTGGTGGGCGCCGACGGCATCCACTCCGCGGTACGCGGCGAGGTGTTCGGGCCGGAGCGGCGGTTCCTGCGGTACCTGGGATTCCATACCGCCGCCTACACGTTTCCCGACCCTGACATCCACGCTCAGGTGTCCGGGCAGTTCTGCCTGACCGACACCGTCGACCGGCAGATGGGCTTCTACGGGCTACGCGGGGACGACGTCGCGGTGTTCACCGTCCACCGCACCCCTGACCCCACCCTGCCCGCCAATCCGCGCGCGGCGATCCGCCAGGTGTACGCCCCGCTGGGCTGGCTGGTGCCCCGGGCGCTGGCCGCCTGCCCACCGGCGGATCAGGTGTACTACGACCAGGTCGCGCAGATCGAGGCGCCGTCCTGGATCCGCGACCGGGTGGTACTGCTCGGCGACGCCGCCTACGCGGTGTCCCTCCTCGCCGGTCAGGGCGCTTCGCTGGCGATCGCCGGAGCCTACGTACTCGCCGAGCGACTCTCCAGCGTCGACACCATCGACGCCGCGCTGGCGCGGTACGAGCGGACGTTGCGGCCGGTCGTCACCGAGAAGCAGCGGGTGGCGCGTAGCGGTACCCGCTGGTTCCTCCCCACCACCGCGGGTGAGCTGCGGATCCGGCGCGCCGCGCTGGCGCTGGCCCGGCTGCCGCTCGTCGACCGCTACGTCGCCGCCCAGCTGATCGGCAAGCCGACTGCCATCGTCTGATCCCGGATCGCATCGCCTGCTTAGAAGCGGCCAGCGTGGGTACCCGCCCGCAGGGGCGCGACGAGCCGTGCGACACCGAAATACCGCAGGGGGAACGAGACCACATGAAGACGCAGGAACTGAAGGAACGGGCCATCACGCTGGCCGGGGACGCGGCCGGGGCGGTGGCTGACCCGAAAACCGGCCTGACGAAGGTGCGGTCGACGGCGAAGTCCCCGGCGCTGCTGGTCATCGCCGGCGCTATCGCGGTCGCGTACCTGGTCGGGCGCCGCCGGGCACTGCGACGCACCTGGTGACGGACGTCCGGACACGACGCAACGGGACGAGATGTAGCAAGGAGCGGACATGACGGAAATCGTCGGCGAGAGCCTGGCCAGGCGCCTGGTCGAGTGGGGGGTCGACACCGTCTTCGGCCTGCCCGGCGACGGCATCAACGGGCTGATGGAGGGCTTCCGGCGCCAGCAGGAGAAGCTGCGGTTCGTGCTGGTGCACCACGAGGAGGCCGCCGCGTTCATGGCCACCGGCTACGCCAAGGCGACCGGCCGGCTCGGCGTGTGCGCGGCGACCTCCGGGCCGGGCGCGATCCACCTGCTCAACGGCCTGTACGACGCGAAGCTCGACCACGTGCCGGTGCTCGCGATCACCGGCATGCAGGAGACCTCGGTGCTGGGCACGCACTACCAGCAGGAGGTACACCTCGACCGGCTGTACCAGGACGTGGCCGCCTACAACCTGATGGTCACCAACCCGCAGCAGATGCCGGGCGTGGTGGACCTGGCGATCCGCAACGCGCTGACCAAGCGGACCGTCGTCGCACCTGACCTTCCCCAACGACATCCAGGTGGCGCCCGCGGCGGAGGACCCGTACCGGCACGTCGGTCCAGGCCGGCCACCGGCGAGCGCGCCAACGCTGGCCGCGGCCGCCGCTGCGAGCCCGAGCCGGAGCAGCTGAGCGAAGGCCGCCGAGGTGCTCAACGCCGGGTCGAAGGTCGCGATGCTGGTCGGCGTCGGCGCGCGGCACGCCCGGGACGAGGTGCTCGCGGTCGCCGACGCGCTCGGCGCGCCGATCGTCAAGACCCTGCCGGGCAAGGTGGTGGTGCCCGACGACCATCCGCTCACCACCGGCGGCCTCGGCCTGCTCGGCACCGAAGCCGAGCGAGGAGCTGATGGAGGAGTGCGACACGCTGCTTCATGGTCGGCACGTCGTTCCCGTACGGGAAGTACCTGCCCTCGCCCGGCCAGGTCCGGGTGGTGCAGATCGACGTCGACCCCACCCTGATCGGCCTGCGGCTGCCGGCCGAGGCGCCGGTGGCCGCCGACGCGAAGATGGCGCTGCGGGCCCTGCTGCCGATGCTGGAACACCGGTGACCGGTCGTTCCTCGCGAAGTACCAGCAGGAGATGGACGAGTGGCGCGCGGACATGGACGCCCTCGTAGGACGGCACCCGCGATCCGATCGCCCCGCAGTACCTGATGGGCTGCGTCGACGAGGCGGCCACCGACGACGCGATCCTGACCTGCGACTCGGGCACGATCGCGACCTGGGCGGCGCGGCACTGGACGATCCGCGGCGACCGGCGAGTTCTACCTGTCCGGCAACCTCGCCACGATGGCGCCCGGCCTGCCGTACGCGATCGGCATGCAGCACGCCTTCCCCGGCCGGCAGGTGATCGCGTTCGTCGGCGACGGCGGGTTCGCGATGCTGATGGCCGAGTTCCTCACCGCGGTCCGCCACGAGCTGCCGATCAAGGTCGTGGTCAACAACAACAACGCGTACGGGCAGATCCTGTGGGAGCAGATCATCCTCGGCTACCCGGAGTACGCGGTGCGCCACCGCGAGCCGGAGGCCGACTTCGCCGCCTGGGCCCGCGCCTGCGGCGGCGTACGGGGCGAAGGTGAAGGACCCGAAGGACGTCGCAGGGGGCGATCCGCGAGGCGCTGGCGCACCCCGGCCCGGCGCTCGTCGACTGCGACGTCAACCCGAACGAGCCGCCGATGCCCGGCAAGGTCAAGTACGATCAGGCCAAGCACTTCACCGAGGCGTTCCTGCGCGGCCAGCCGCACAAGGTGGCGACTCTCGCGACGGTCGCCCGCGACAAGATCAACGAGCTGCGCTCATGACCGCCGTCGACGTTGCCGGCCCCGGTGCGGCGGCCGGCCGCCGATCCCGCCGCACAGGTCGACGTCGCCGGCCTGGAACGGACCTGCGCGACCGCGGTGGACGGCGAGGTCCGGTTCGACGCCGGCTCGCGCGGCGCGTACTCCACCGACGCGTCGAACTACCGGCAGGTACCGATCGGCGTGGTGGTGCCCGCGTACGGTCGAGGCCGGCGCCGTGGCGGCCGGGGTGTGCCGGCGAGTACGGCGCGCCGCTGCTGTCGCGCGGCGGCGGCACCAGCCTCGCCGGCGAGTGCACCAACGCCGCCGTCGTCATCGACTGGTCGAAGTACTGCCACCGGCTGCTGTCGGTCGACCCGGACCGGCGCACCTGCGTGGTCGAGCCCGGCATCGTCCTCGACCATCTCAACGATCAGCTCCGCGACCACGGGCTGGAGTACGGTCCGGAGCCGGCCACGCACAACCACTGCACGCTCGGCGGGATGATCGGCAACAACTCGTGCGGTGCCACCGCGCAGCGCACCGGCAAGGTGGTCGACAACATCGTCCGGCTGGAGGTGCTGCTCTACGACGGCACCCGGATGTGGGTCGGCGAGACCCCGCGACGAGGAGTACGAGCGGATCGTCGCCGAGGGCGGGCGGCGCGGCCGAGATCTACCGGCAGCTGCGGGCGCTGCGCGACGCGTACCTGGAGCAGATCCGCACCCGGTACCCGGACATCCCGCGCCGGGTGTCCGGCTACAACCTCGACTCGCTGCTGCCGGAGAAGCACTTCCACGTCGCGCAGGCGCTGGTCGGCTCGGAGGGCACGCTGGTCACGGTGCTGCGGGCCGAACTGAAGCTCGTCCCCCGGATCGCCAAGGCCGCAGCCTGGTCGTGCTCGGCTATCCCGACATCGCCGCCGCCGGGGACGCGGTACCGGACATCCTGCCGCACCACCCGATCGCGCTGGAGGGCATCGACGACAAGCTGATCGGCTTCGAGCGCGAGAAGCACCTCAACCCGAACGCGCTGGAGCTGTTCCCGAAAGGCGCCGGATTCCTGCTGGTGCAGTTCGGCGGCGACACGAAAGACGAGGCCAGGCAGAACGCCGACGGACCTGCTGCGGGCGCTGGGCCGCCGCCCTGACGGCGACGACGTCACGCACTTCGACGACGAAACCCACGAGAAGGAGATCTGGGAGGTACGCGAGTCCGGCCTCGGCGCCACCGCCCGGGTGCCCGGCAAGCCCGACACCTGGCCCGGCTGGGAGGACTCCGCCGTCGACCCGTACCGCCTCGGCGACTACCTACGCGACCTGCGCAAGCTGTACGACGAGTTCGGCTATCGGCAGGCGCCGCCTGTACGGGCACTTCGGGCAGGGCTGCGTGCACACCCGGATCCCGTTCGACCTGGTTACCCCGGACGGCGTGCGGACCTTCCGGTCGTTCATGGAGCGTGCCGCCGACCTGGTCGCCGCGTACGGCGGGTCGCTGTCCGGCGAGCACGGCGACGGCCAGGCAGCGCGGCGAGCTGCTGCCCAGGATGTTCGGCGACGAGATCGTCCGCGCGTTCGGACAGTTCAAGGCGATCTTCGACCCCGACGACCGGATGAACCCGGGCAAGGTCGTGGCGCCGTACCCGCTCGACGACAAGCTGCGGCTGGGCGCCGGACTACAACCACCGCGTCGCCGGAGACGCACTTCCGCTACCCCGACGACGACGGCAGCTTCGGCCGGGCCGTGCTGCGCTGCGTCGGCGTGGGCAAGTGCCGCCGGCATGGCGGCGGGGTGATGTGCCCGTCGTACATGGCCACCCGCGAGGAGGAGCACTCCACCCGTGGCCGGGCGCGGCTGCTGTTCGAGATGCTCGACGGCACCGCCCGGGGTGGCGCCATCGCCGACGGCTGGCGCTCCGACGCCGTCCGCGACGCGCTCGACCTGTGCCTGGCCTGCAAGGGCTGCAAGGCCGACTGCCCGGTCGACGTCGACATGGCCACGTACAAGGCCGAGTTCCTGTCGCACCACTACGAGGGGCGGCTGCGTCCCCTGGCGCACTACTCGATGGGCTGGCTGCCGCTGTGGGCGGCCCTGGCCGCACGCGCGCCGCGGCTGGTCAACGCGCTCGCCCACGCCGGGCCACTGGGTACCGCTGGCCAAGAAGGTCGCCGGCGTGGACACCCGCCGCGATGTGCCGGTCTTCGCCCGCGAGACCTTCCAGCAGTGGTTCCGGGAGCGGAGTCCGGCCAGCGACGGGTCGCGGGGCGATGTGGTGCTGTGGCCCGACACGTTCACCAACCACTTCCACCCCGCCATCGCGCAGGCGGCGGTCGAGGTGCTGGAAGCCGCCGGCTGGCGGGTACACGTACCGGACGCCACCGTCTGCTGCGGACTGACGTGGATCTCCACCGGCCAGCTCGACACCGCCAAGCGGGTGCTGCGGCGCACCGTCGACGTGCTGCGCCCGTACATCCGCGCGGGCACCCGGGTGGTCGGGCTGGAGCCCAGCTGCACGGCGGTATTCCGCAGCGACGCGTACGAGCTGTTCCCCGACGACGAGGACGTCCAGCGGCTACGCCAACAGACCGTCACCCTCGGCCGAACTACTGCACGACCACACACCTGGCTGGCAGCCGCCCCGGGTGGAGCGCAAGGCGCTGATCCAGACGCACTGCCATCACCACGCCATCATGGGCTACCACGCCGACCGGGCCGTCCTGCGGGACATGGGCGTCGACGCCGACGTCCTCGACTCCGGTTGCTGCGGCCTCGCCGGCAACTTCGGCTTCGAGAAGGGCCACTACGAGGTGTCCGAGGCCTGCGCCGAACGGGTGCTGCTCCCGCCGTGCGGGGCGCGGATCCTGGCGACGTCGTCCTCGCCGACGGGTTCAGTTGCCGCACCCAGATCGCGCAGAGCGACGCGGCCGGCCGGCGCGGAATGCACCTGGCCGAGCTGATCCGGGCCGGCATGGCCGGCGAGCGGGCCGGCGACTACCCGGAGCGCGACTGGGCGCCACGGCCAGCTCCCCCGCCCCCTGCGGCGCGGGCGCTGGCCGTGGCCGCGCTGGCCGTCACAGGTGCGGCGGTGGTTGCCGCGGCCGGGAAGATGTGGCGCCGCCGCTGACGGCCAGACCGAAGCCGGCCCCGGACTACCTCCGGGGCCGGCTCCGTGTCCCGGTCAGTGTGCGGCAGCCTTCTCGTCGGCGCCGGTGTCCTGCTGGATCTCCTCCAGCGACCGGCCCTTCGTCTCCGGTACCCGCCAGGCGAAGAACGCCACCGCCACCGCGGCCAGCGCGGCGTACAGCAGGAAGGTTCCCTGCCGGGTGATCGCGCCGACCGCGGTGAGGAATGTCGCCGACACCGCGAAGTTGGCCAGCCAGTTCCCGATCGTCGTCACGCTCATCGCCTTGCTGCGCAGCCGCTGCGGGAAGATCTCACTGATCATAAGCCAGAACACCGGACCGAGGCCGACGGCGAACCCGGCCATGAACAACAGCAGCGCGGCCAGCGCCAGCCAGGGTGCACGGTGCTGGAGCGTCGGGAACGCGAAGTACCCAGCGAGTACGAGCAGCGCGACGCCAGCCACGACAGTCCGCGAACCCGAGAAGCGCACGGAAACCGATGAGCATGCCGGTGTTGAGAGCGAACGCGCAGCCCAGGGCGCCGATGGTGTACACCGTGCCGGAAATGACTTGGTGTACTTGCGGCCGATGCGATCGGCGAGCCAACCCGACAGCAGTGCCCCGGCCGCGGCGCCGATCAGCAGTACCGAGACGACGGCCTCCTGGGTGACAGGGCCGGCGTGGAAGTCACGCTTGATGTAAAGCAGCGCGCCGGAGATCACCCCGGTGTCGTAGCCGAACAGGAACCCGCCGATGGCCGCGATCGCGGCCACCCGGGTGACCACCGCGTTCGTCCGCAGCGCCCGCAGGAACTCCAGCATGGCTCGATCACCCGATCGGGACGGCCCGGGAGTCGCGCTGGACGTCGGCGAACGCCCGCTCGCACTCCCCCGGACTGTGGTAGATCATCGGGGACTCGACGAGCGGCATCCCGTCGTCGCCGACCAGTGTCCACCGCCACCACCCGGTCGGGCCACGGACCGCCGAAACCCGTCCCGGCGGGATCTCCGCCAGCCGCTCCAGCGTTCGGCGGCAGGACGACTCGTCCGGCATGTACCGGGCGGACCGTGCCAGCACGTCGGCGCCGTGTCCGAGGTGCCGGATCAGCGTCCAGGTGAAGCCGTGCCCGGTCTGCCTGATCGACAGATGCAGCATGGCGACCCCCCTTTCTGCCCGCGTGCTTCCCTCTGCTCCCAGTAACGCCGTACCCTTCATTGCATAGTGCAAACACTGCATGTGCCATCAGGATCACTTGCGCTGCCGGCGTCGCATCAGGTACAGGACTGGCACCAGCAGCGCCCCGATGACCCGATGCGGCAGGCGAGGCCGCAGCGCCTCGGGATTCGTGCGAATGGTCCGATCGAGTTCGACCAGGTACGCCCGGGTCACCGGTACATCCGGATAGGCGGTCCGGCCAGCCTGGCCGGCCTCGTCCTCGCTCTCGACCGCGACGTTGCCGGTCAGCCGCACGCCATCGGGCTCGTCGACGTAGCGCCACCGCCAGGTTTCGTCCGGCGAGGCAAAGGTTTCGATCCGACGCGGCGACCGGACCGCCGGTACCTCGGGCCTCGGCGGCTCGTGCTCGGCGGGCGGGCGCGCGGGTGGCCGGCGGCGCAGCGCCGCCCGCAGGTGGGCCCAGGTCAGCGAGCCCAACCCGGGCGCCCCGCTGGGCCGCAGGGCGCGGGCCAGGATGTATGCGACCAGCCCGGCGACCCACGGCACGGTCAGCACGAGGATGCGAAACAGCGTGACCACCCCGGTGACCGGCACCCGCAGGAACCGGGCCGCGATGTCGTCGGCGGCGGCCATCAGCAGCAAGGTGTAGAAGCTGAACGCGGCCACCCCGAGGCCGAGCCGCACCGGATGCTCGCGGGGACGGTCGAGCAACTGGTGTGCGCTCTTGTCCGGGTTGAGCTTCGCCTCGACGAACGGCCAGGCGTACAGCCCGAGGAAGGTGGCCGCCCCCAGCACGACGCCGGGAAGGAACGGGGTCGGCACGAGGTGGCCGAAGATCCGGAACTTCCAGGCCGGGAACAGCCGCAGCGCGCCCTCGCCCCACGCGACGTACCAGTCCGGCTGCGCCGGTGAGGTCGCCTGCCGCCGGGTCGAACGGCCCGTAGATCCAGACCGGGTTGATCTGGACCAGCCCGCCGAGGGCGAACAGGACCGCCAGGACCGCATCCGAACAGCCCGAGCGTGCGGACCGTGTAGGTCGGCCACAGCCGCGACCCGACGACGTTGTGCTCGGTCCGCCCGGGCCCCGGGAACTGGCTGTGCTTCTGCCGGACCAGGATCGCCATGTGCACGGCGATGAGGGCGGCGAGCGCGGCCGGCACGAGCAGCACATGGCTGATGTACAACCGGGGGATCGGTCTGCGCGGCGGGGAACTCGCCGCCGAAGATCAGGAACGCGAGCCAGGTGCCGATGACCGGGATCGACTCGCACCACCGAGTACGATGATCCGCAGACCCGTGCCGGACAGCAGGTCGTCCGGCATCGAGTAGCCGGTGAAGCCGTTGAGCATGGCCAGCGCCAGCATGGTGACGCCGACGAGCCAGTTGATCTCGCGAGGCTTGCGGAACGCCCCGGTGAAGAAGATCCGCATCAGGTGCAGCACGATCGCGCCGATGAACACCAGCGCCGCCCAGTGGTGGGTCTGGCGCATCAGCAGCCCGGCCCGCACGTCCCAAGCTCAGCCTGCACCGCGGAGGCGTACGCGGCCGAGGTCTCCTGCCCGTCCAGCGGGACGTACGCGCCGTGGTAGACCGGTCTTCGCGGTGCTCGGCTCGAAGAACAGGGTCAGGTAGACGCCGGTCAGCACGAGCGACCACGAACGCAGTAGAGCGCGATCTCGCCGAGCATGAACGACCAGTGGTCCGGGAAGACCTTGCGCCAGCGCCCTTGCGGGCCGATCGGCGCGAAGCCGCAGCCGGGCGTCCAGCGCGCCGGCACGAGCCGCTTGATGATCATGGCACGGCTCCAGAAGCCGGGGCCGGGCGGCGCGGTGAAGTCGCCGCGCGCGACCAGGTAGCCGTCCGTGTCGACCGCGATCGGCAGGCCGGGCAGCGGCCGGCCGGCCGGCCCGGCGATCGGCTCGGCGCCGGCCAGCAGGTCGAAGGCCGACTGGTGGCAGGGGCAGAGCATCCGGCCGGTGCCCTGCTCGTACAGCGCGACCGGGCAGCCGGCGTGGGTGCACAGCAACGAGTACGCGACCACGCCGTCGACGATCACCGCCCGGCGGCCGGCGGGCTCAGCCGGGCCGGATCGAGCCGCACCACGAAGGCCGGGGCGTCCCCGGCGCTCGGTGTGGCCCTCGGGTACGACGACGAGGATGGTTTCAGCGGGCACGTCGGCGGGCCGGACCGGGTGGCCGTCCGGAGTCGACCAGCCGCAGGCCGCCGCCCCGCCACGGGGTGCGCGTCAGCGCGTGTACCGGGTCGGCCGCACGCCCGAGCGCCAGCAGGGACCGCAGCGGGAACAGCGCGGCGACGCCGATGGCGCCGAGCGCCGCGCCGAGCATGCCGAGCAGGCCCACGCCGGCGGAGCGGGCTGTCCGGCGCGCCGGATCGCGTCGGCGAGCAGGTCCTGCGTCGTGCTGCGGCGAGGCGAAACCCTCGTGCTCCTCGACGTAGCCCGCCGCTGGGCAGCAGATGCCTGGCCCAGGTCGACAGCCCGTACGCGAGGCCGGCGAAGGCGACCGCCAGGCCGACGCCCTCCACCTGGGTGCTGCCCGCCGAGGCGTACGCCACCGCGAAGCCGCCGCGCCCAGGGCCGACACGCCGAACGACAGCCCGATCCGGCGCATCGCGCGCTCGCCGCACGGGTCCTCGGCAGCTCGCTCATCGCGCCGCCCTGCTGCCCAGCCACCGGACCACGAGCACCAGCAGCGCCGAGCCCGATCGCCCAGGCGACCAAGCCCTCGGTGAACGGACCGAGCCGGCCCAGCGCCAGGCCGCCCCGGTCCAGGTCGCCGCGCTTGTCCTGCAGCACGCCGCACGTAGCCGGCGACGTCGTCGACCTCGCCGGTCGGTGAGCACCTCGGCGGGGAACGCCGGCATCAGTCCGGGCCCGACCCGGATCGCCTCACCGACCTGTGTCGGCGTGGCCCGTCACAGCGACGGCGCGACCCGGCCGTTGGTCAGCGTCGCCCCGACCCCGGTGGCGGAGTGGCAGGCCGCGCAGTGGTAGGCGTACAGGTCCCGGCCGGTGGCCGGGTCCCGGGGCCGACGACCGGGATCGGCGGACCGCCGCGGCGCCGAAGCCTTGTCACGTAGTCGACCAGGCTGTCGATCTGCGCCGGCGAGAACGCCGGCTCGCCATGGCGCGGCTCGTAGCGTCTCCTTGCTGAGGGGCATCCGGCCGGTGCTGAGCTGGAAGTCCACCGACGCCGGCCCGACCCCGACCAGCGACGGGCCGCGCTGGGTGCCCTCGCCGCGCACGCCGTGGCAGCTCGCGCAGTTCTGCCGGTACAGCATGGCCGCCGGGCCGGTCACCGCGGGGCTCGGGCTCGCGGACGCCGAAGACTCCGCGGCGCTGACCGCGGGGCCCGGACTCGCCGACACCGACGGCTGCGGCGCCGGACTCGGTGTCGGGGCGGCCGGCGCCAACGGCACGCCCACACGCTGACGAACGCGCTGACCGCGAGCAGCCGCCGGCGCCGCCGGATGGCCGGCGGACGGCTCGGCGGGTCGCGGTCGTGGTCACGTCACCCTCCCCTCAGTCCAGCGTGTACAGGTAGGCGGCGATGTCCCGGGCGTCGAGTCGGGTGACGCCCGAGGTCCGGCATGGCCGTGCCGGGCTCGACGCGCCTGCGGGTCGCGGATCCAGCGCTGCAGGTTGTCGGCGTTGTTCGGCAGCTCGCCGGCGATGTACGAACGCGCGCCGAAGCGGGTCAGCGGCGGCCCGACCAGCCCGTCGGCGCGCTCGACCCCCGGGATCGGTGTGGCAGGAGCCGCAGCCGTACTGGTCGATGAGCCTGCGCGCCGCGGTCCGGATCGCCGCCCCGGACCTGCGGCGCCGGCGGTGGTGGCACCGACGAGCAGGCCGGCGCGGCGAGCAGCGCCACCGCCGTCAGGGCCACAGCAACCGGCCCAGGGTTCGTGCCGCTCATGGCGCCACCACCTCATCTGATCCGGCGCGGCGCGGTCCGGTGGCAGCAACGCGCGGTCCGCCGGCAGCGCGCGCGGTCCAGGCGTGACCAGCCAGCGCAGGAAGAGTCACGCCGCCAGGCGAGGACCACGCCACGTCCATCGGCGCCCACATGACGCAGGCCGGCCGAGCTGCTGGTCGGCCACGGGGTCGCCCCCGTGCGGGACCAGCGCCGCCGGGTGTAGATCGGCACCGGCGCGAAGGTCGAGCACCGCCCCGAGCGCGGCCGCAGGCATGCGCGCTCGCGAACAGCAGCAGCAGCGCGGCCGGCCCGGACAGCCGGTGCCGGCCGGCGCCCAGCAGGCTGACCACAGCAGCCACGACGCGGCGATGAAGCAGACGTGCTCGGCGGCGTGCACCGGCTCGCTGCGTACCGCCCACAGGTACGGGCGCGGGCAGGTGCCAGCCACCAGCACGACGGTCTGTACCGCTCCCGCCACGATCAGCGCCGTTTCACCGGCTGGCGCAGCCAACGCAGGCCGAGACGCGGCCCGCCCGGCGACCCGCCGGATCGGCGGGTCGGAGCGGCGACCAGCGAACGGCATCCCGGCCGCACCGGCGGCCAGCAGGGGCCCGCCACGACGAGGAGCAGCATGTGCTGGGCCATGTGCGCCGGCGAACGAGTCGCTCGGCCGCCGCGTGCACGCCCGGGCTCTGCGCGACGGCGACGGACGGCGAGCCCCGCACCGAACGCGACGGCACGCCATACCGGCACCACCGCGCCGGTGCCGCGCCGTGCCCACAGCTCGTGCACCCCTCGGCCGTACCCGGCGGCGAGCAGTCCGATCGCCACGTAGGCGAGCAGTCCAGACCAGCGGTCGGCCGCGGTCGCTTCCCCGCCGCCGTGGGCAAGCACAGCGGCGGCCGGGGTAACCGTGGTCAGCGCTGGCATGGCGGCAACACCAGCAGACCGACACCACCCAACACGATGATGGCGACGAACAGCACGTCGGCGCCGAGGCCGACGACGGCCATCAGGCCGGCCGCGGCTCAGCCGGCGCTGCTCCTCGCTGTCCCCCACGCCGTCCCGCTGTGCCCGCGAGATCCGGTGCCAGGCGAGCCACGCGGTGACCAGTGAAGCGACCGCGACCGCCAGCGGGATGACCACCATGAGCCCGAGAACCAGGTGCAGCGGGGTGCCCGAGACGCTCTCGTGGCCCGAGGCGCAGACCAGCTCGTCGGTGCCCCACGCGGCGATCAGGTGCACCGCCCAGGCCAGGGCGCCGCCGAGCACCGCGAACCAGATCAGCAGCCCGCCGGCCAGCCGGGTACGCGAGGCGGTGTCGCCGGATCATCACAGGTACTCGGCGTCAGGTAGAGGCTGAACAGGATGGCGGCCCAGACGATGTCGACGAAGTGCCAGTAGATCGCCGCGAGCCGGACCCGCTCGTGGTGGCGGTACCCGAAGCTGCCACGCAGCGAGGCGGCCAGCAGCCAGGCGACCATGAGCAGCCCGACCGGTGACGTGGAAGCCGTGGAAGCTCGGTGATGCAGTAGAACAGCGATCCGTACGCGTCGGTGGTGAAGGTGAACTTCTTCAGTTCGTCGCGGTACTCGAAGCCCTGCAAGGCCAGGAAGGACAGCGCCCATGAGCAGCGTGGCGGCCAGGCCGGCCGCAACCGCCAGCGCTGGCCCTTGCGGATGCCGCGTTCGGCCCACATCACCGGCAGGCTGCTGGGCAGCAGCACCGCGGTCATGATCAGCGGGACGCAGCAGCGTGTGCTTCTCGATGCCGGCGCGGCGGCCACTCGGGAGTCTGGAACCGCAGGTAGAAGTAGCTGCCGAGCAGCGCCGCGAACAGGGTCGCCTCGGTGGTGATGAACATGACCATTCCCCACCAGCCGCGTGGTGCGGCCCGACCGGCTCCTCGGTGGTCGAAGACGCCGGCGCGGTCACCTGCTCGGCCGTGTCGGCGGCCGCGGTCACGATGTCACCCCCGCCTCCTGCGGGGTCCGGTGCCGGCGGCCAGCAGCCAGACGGCCAGCGTGGCAGCCGTGACGAACAGCCGCCAGCCCACCGGCGACCCAGTACCAGCCCCAGAGCAGCGCCGAGCACCGCGACCAGCAGCCCGAACGGCGCCACGAGCGGCTGCAACGTCGCCTCGGGCATGTCGATCGGCTGCTCGAACGTGGCCGTCCAGCTCGCTGGTCAGCAGCGTCTTCGTGCCCTCGGGTAGCACGCGTTCGCGCGGCGGGTCGTCCATCGACTCCCGGGTCCGCTCGTCCCACAGTCGGGTGCACGCTGTGCACCTGCGGGATGACCGGGAAGTTGTACGGCTTCGGCGGGGAGGTCGGCGGCCCACTCCAGGGTGTCGCCCCCCACGGGTCGGCGGGCGCGGGCGCGCCGCGACGCAGCGCGTGCACCACGCCCGGCGAGCACGAGCAGCAGCCCCACCGCGAGGATGTACGCCCCGATCGTCGCGAGCAGGTTCCAGACGTCCCAGCCCAGCCCCGGCTCGTAGGTGTAGACCCGGCGCGGCATGCCGAGCAGCCCCGACGATGTGCATCGGGAAGAACGTGACGTTCATCCCGATGAAGACCAGCCAGAACGCCCAGCGGCCGAGCCGCTCGCTGAGTACATCCGGCCGGTGAACTTCGGCAGCCAGTAGTAGATGCCGGCGAGCATCGGGAACACCGCGCCGCCGAACGAGGACGTAGTGGAAGTGCGCGACGACGAAGTAGGAGTCGGTGACCTGCTGGTCGAAGGCGGACCAGCGCGAACATCACCCCGGTGACGCCGCCGATGACGAACGTCGACGATGAACCCGACCACGAACAGGAACGGCACCTCGGCGACGATCCGGCCGAGCAGCATCGTCGCCAGCCAGGCGAAGATCTGGATGCCGGACGGGATGGTGATGATCGTGCTGGCCGCGCTGAAGAAGCTCAGCGACAGCTGCGGCAGCCCGGTGGCGAACATGTGGTGCACCCAGACCCCGAACGAGATGATCGAGATGGCGACGATGGACAGCACGATCAAGCGGGTAGGCGGCGACGCCGCGCCGGCAGAAGGCCGGCAGCACCGCCGAGACGATGCCGAGCGCCGGCATCACGATGATGTACACGTCCGGGTGGCCGAAGATCCAGAACAGGTGCTGCCAGAGCAGCACGTTGCCGCCCTCGACCGGATCGAAGAAGTGGGTGCCGAAGCGCCGGTCCAGGAACAGCATCGCGTTGTCGAGGTTCAGCGCCGGCAACGCGAAGATCACCATGAACGAGGTGGCGACGATCGCCCAGACGAACAGCGGCACCCGGTTGAGCGACATCCCCGGCGCGCGCAGCTTGAGCGCGGTCACGATGAAGTTGATCGACGCCGGCGGTCGTGGAGATGCCCAGGAACAGCAGGCCCAGCGAGTAGACGTCGATGTTCGCAGGCCGGGGTCGTACGGCTGGCTGGTCAGTGGCACGTAGGCGAACCAGCCGCCGTTCGGCGCCGTCCCGAACAGGCAGGCTGGAGAACATCACGACGCCCGGCGAACAGGAACACCCAGTAGCCGAACGCGTTGAGCCGGGGAAACGCCATGTCCCGGGCGCCGATCATCAGCGGGACCAGGAAGTTGCCGAAGCCGAAGAGCATCGGCGTGGCGAAGAAGAAGATCATCGCGGTGCCGTGCATGGTGAACAGCTGGTTGTACGTGCTCCGGGCGAGAGCAGCCGCTCCTCCGGCCGGGCGAGCTGGGCGCGCATGATGAGCGCCTGACGCCGGCGAGCGCGAAGAACACACCCGCGGTCACCAGGTACCGCCGGCCGATCCGCTTGTGGTCGACGGTGGTGAACCAGCTGCGCAGCGACGGGCGCTCCCCCCAGTGCTCCTCGAGGCGCTGCGCGACCTCCTCGGCTCGGCGCGGCTGGCCGGGACCGTCGGCGACGGTGGACATGCTCCCTCCTGGCTACTTGCAGCGATTGCGAGGTAGGCGATCAGGTCCGGCAGGTCGGCGGCGCCGACCGGCTGCGGCGGCATCGCGTTGCCCGGCTTGACCGTCTGCGAGTTGGCGATCCAGCCGCCGAGGTGGCCCGGCGTCGTTGGGCACCGCGCCGGCGCCGATGCTCCAGCGCGAACCGAAATCGGTCAGGTCCGGCCCGACTGTGCCCTGCGCCGTCGTGCCCCGGATGGTGTGGCACGACGGCGCAGCTGCCCTGCTCGAACGCCTGCTAGCCCGCGCTGTTCGGCGGCGGTGCTGCGGCGGCGGTGGCCGGCGCGGCGAGCCGGTCCAGCCAGGCTGTCGAAGTCCGCCCGCGGCTCGGCGACCACCAGGAAGGCCATGTGCGCGTGCTGCAGTCCGCAGTACTCGGCGCACTGCCCCCGGTAGCTGCCGGGCTTGTCCGCGCGCAGCCAGGTCGTCGTTGGTCTCGTCCGGCGATCAGGTCGGTCTTCGGCATCAGCTGCGGCACCCAGAAGCTGTGCAGCACGTCGGCGGTGGTAGCTGGACCCGGACCTTCTCCCGCACCGGAATGTGGATCTCGTTGGCGGTCACCGCGCCGGTCTGCCCGGGTACCGCGACCTCCCACCACCACTCGTGCCCGGTCACCTCGACGGTCATCGTGTACCCGCGGGACCCGTTGCCGAGCGCGGACATGTCGCCCAGCGAGATCGCGTACACCGGCCGAGGATGAGGAACGGCAGGACGAGACCGGCGACCACCACGAACCGGATGGCTTCCCCCGCCCGCACCCGGGTCCCCGGACGGCTCCGCCGCAGCAGGCCCAGCCCAGCAGGGCGAGCACCACGACGAACACGCCGACCGAGATCCAGAACAGCAGCCACCACAGGCCCGCCACCCGCCGGGCACCGTAGCCGGCCGGGTCGAGGGTCGACGGCGCGTCGCGCGCACAGCCGGCCAGCAGCAACGCGGCCGACGCGAACATGGCGACACATAGGCGAACTCTGCGGCTCTGGCGCATTCCACCTCCGCTCGGCGGGACCGGCATGCGAGCGGATAACCCGGTGTGCCGGGTCTAAACAAACCCGCCGGCGGCCACCGGCTGACCGTCATGCCTGCGCATGTTTGGCCCGCCTGTTGTTTGGAACTCCGGTCGCGGGATATCGCACAGCCGGATTCTTCGGTCTTCCTCGGACCCCTCGGAGGAGAACAACGCATGGGCACGATCGCACCGACCGCGCGGCGCCGCGCCGCGCTCCGCCGTGACGTCGGTTGGCTCGCCGCCGGGCTGGCCGGTTGCGGCCGCTGGTCGCCGTCTTCGTCGCCCCGACCGACGCCGTCCAGGGTGACGCACAGCGGCTGATGTACCTGCACGTGCCGGCGGCCTGGACGGCGTACACCGCGTTCGCGGCGGTGTTCGGGGCAAGCGTGGCCTACCTGGCCCACCGACAGCCCCGCTTCGACCGGTACGCGCAGGCCGCCGCCGAACTCGGCGTGGTCGCGACGGCGCTGGCCATCGCCACCGGCAGCGTCTGGGGTCACGCGGTGTGGGGGGTCTGGTGGACGTGGGACCCGCGCCTGGTCTCCACCGCGCTGCTGCTCCTCGCCTACGCCGCCTACCTGGCCGTTCGCCGGCTCACCGGCGATCCACGGCGCAACGCCAGGCGGTCGGCGCTGCTCGGCGTCGCCGCGTTCGCCCTGGTACCGATCGTCCACTTCTCGGTGATCTGGTGGCGCTCGCTGCACCAGCCGGCGACGATGCTCGCCCCGAACCCGAAGCCCCCGATCGACCCGCTGATGGCCGCCGCGCTGCTGGTGTGCGTGTCAGCGTTCCTGGTTGCCGGGTTCTGGCTGTACCTGTGGCGGCTGTCGGCGTTGGGTACGCAGGCCGAACCGGTGGCCGAGCGGCATTCCGAACTGGTCGGGATGGACCACCGGCGATGAGCGCGCACCGCCGCCGGGGACCGCTCATCGCCCTGACCGCCGTTATCGTGCTCGCCGTCGGCGTCCTGGTCGCCAGTGGCCTACGGGGCACTCTGGTCTACTACCGCACCCCGACCGAGATCCTCGATCACCGCCCGCCCCAGGGTGAGCGGATCCGGCTGGGCGGGCAGGTGCTACCCGGATCACTGCGGGAGGCCGGTGGCGAGACCTCGTTCCGGCTCGCCGACGCGACCCACCAGATCCCGGTCGTGCAGCACGGCGCGCCCCCCGGCACCTTCAAGGAGGGGCGGGACGCCGTCGTCGAAGGGGTCCTCGGCGTCGACGGCGTGTTCACATCGGACACGGTGATGGTCAAGCACTCCAACGAGTACCGGCCCCGGGAGAGCACCGGATGACCGGCCGCGCGGGTGGCATCGCGCTGGCGGTGGGGATCGTCGCCGCCGTCGCCGCGACACTCCTGTGGCTGCGGGTGGCCGTATCGGAGGCCCCGCCGGCCTGGGCGCGCCGGGCCACCCGGGTCGCTCTCGCGGCGGCGGTCGCCGCCGTCGTCGCCCTGGAGTGGGCGCTGCTGCGCCATGACTTCGGCGTCCGGTACGTGGCGGACAACGGCGGCCGGCGCGTACCGCTCTATTACACGGTCACCAGCCTGTGGGCGGCCCAGGACGGCTCCCTGGTGCTGTGGCTGGTCATCCTGGCCGGGTACGGGGTGCTGTTGGCCCGATCCGTGCCGCCCCGGGCGGCAGCCCTGCACCCGTGGGCGATGACGGTCATCAGCGCCGTCACCGTGTTCTTCTTCGCGCTCGCGTACTTCCGGGCGAACCCGTTCCAGGCGGTGTACCCGGTCCCGGCCGACGGGCCCGGCCCGAACCCGCTGCTGCGCGAGCATCCGGCGATGGGCATGCACCCGCCGCTGCTGTACGCGGGGTACGTCGGCATGGTCGTCCCGTTCGCGTACGGCGTTGCGGCTCTCATCCGGGCCGAGGCCGGCCGCGACTGGCTGGAGGCGACCCGTCGGTGGACCCTGGTGTCGTGGTCCTGCCTGACCGCCGGCATCGTGCTCGGTGCCTGGTGGTCGTACGCCGTCCTCGGCTGGGGTGGGTACTGGGCCTGGGATCCGGTGGAGAATGCCTCCCTGCTGCCCTGGCTGACCGCGACGGCCCTGGTGCACGCCGCGGTGGTTCAGCGGCGCCGGCGGGCGCTGGCCGCGTGGACGGTGGCGCTGGCCTGCGCGAGCTTCCTCCTGGTACTGGTCGGGACGTTCCTCACCCGGTCCGGCGCGGTGGCCAGCGTGCACGCGTTCGCCCGCTCGCCGCTGGGCCCGATGCTGCTCGGCTTCGTCGTGCTGGTCACCGCCGTGGTGACCGGGCTCGCGGCGTGGCGCGGCGGCCGGCTCACCGGTCCCGGGCCGGGCGCCGCCGCGCTGTCGCGGGAGAGCCTGCTCCTCGCCAACGCGGTCCTGTTCGCCACGGTGGCCGTGATCGTGCTGACCGGCACCGTGTTCCCGCTCATCACGGATGCGCTGACCGGCAGCCGGCTCGCGGTCGGCCCGTCGTACTTCAACCACACCGCGCTGCCGATCGCCCTCGCCATCCTGGTGCTGATGGGCGCCGGTCCGCTGGTGCGCTGGGGCGGCGACGGGATCGAACGGCTCGGCCGGCGCCTCGCCCTGCCGGCGGCGGCCGGCCTCGCGACCACCGCCGTCGTGGGCCTGGTCAGCCGGCCCGGCACGCTCGTGCTCATCACCTTCGGTGCGGCGGCGTTCGTGCTGGTGGCGACCGCGTGGCTGGTCGTCGTCGAGGTACGCCGGGCGCTGTCGGCGGCCTCCCGCGAGGCCGCTGGCGGCCGGCTCGCCGCGCTCGTGCGCCGGCGGCGCTGGTACGGCGGGCTCATCGCGCACGCCGGCATCGCGATCGCCGCCGCCGGCATCGCCGCCTCCTCCGGCTACACGGTGTCGGTGGAGAAACAACTCGCCGTCGGGGACCGGGTGGCCGTCGCAGGCGTGGCGGCCACACTCACCGGCGTCGACCGGCACGGCAGCGCTTCAGGCACCAGCGCGACCGCCCGGCTGCGGCTCGAGCGCCACGGACAGGTGACCGGCCCGAGCCGTCCCGGACTGCGGTACTACCCGTCCCAGGACATGACAGTCAGCGTGCCCGCGATCCGGTCGCGTCCGGCCGGAGACGTGTACGCGACGCTGATCGCGGTCACCGGCGACGGGCGCACCGCCACCGTCCGGCTGGCGGTCAACCCGCTGGTCGGCCTGTTCTGGCTGGGTGGCGCGGTCACCGCGCTCGGCGGTGTACTCGCCATCGGCCGCCGGCCGCGCCCGCGCCGTCCCAGCCCGGAGCCCGAAGCCGCCACGCTGGCAGGTGCGCGATGACCCGGCCGTCGCTGCGGGTACTGTTGATCATCTTCGTCGCCCTTGCGGTGGCGGCGTTCGGCTTCACTCTCGCCACCGGCCTGCGCAGCGACCCGAGCCAGGCCAGTCAGGCCGGCACGGCCGCCGGACCCGCCACCCGGACCCGCGACGATCCCGCTCCGGCCCTCGTCGGCCGCACCATGTCCGGCGAGCCGTTCGACCTCGCCACGCTGCGCGGTCAGGTGGTCCTGGTCAACGTCTGGGCGTCCTGGTGTGACCCGTGCCGGCAGGAGCTGCCAGTGCTGGCCGCCGCCGGGCGGCGCTGGTCTGATCAGGGCCTGAGACTGGTCGGCCTCGACCTGCGCGACACTCCGGCAGCGGCGCGGGAACTGCTCGATCAGGTCGACACCGCCCCGATGACCATCGTGCCGGATCCGACCGGCACCGCGGCGGTGGGTTGGGGTGTCCTCGGCGTGCCGGAGACATTCCTGGTTGACCGGTCCGGCCGGGTGCGGGTCTGGGCCCAGGGCGTGGTGACCGCGGACTGGCTGGAGCAGCGGGTCCCCCCGCTGTTGGCGCAATGACCCGCCGGCTGCCCGGGCTGGTCCTGCTCGCCATGCTGCTCGCCCTCGCGGGTACCGCCGTGTGGCGGTCGGCGCACCAGCCGCACCGCGACCGGGTCGCGCAGGTCGCCGCGCAGCTGCGGTGCCCGGCCTGTGACGGCGAAACCGTGGCGCAGTCCCACGCTCCGGTCGCCGCGGCCATGCGGGCCACGATCGCCCAGCAGTTGGCCGCCGGCCGCACCCCCGCCCAGGTGCGGTCATGGTTCGTCGCCCACTACGGACCGGGCGTGCTCGCCGAGCCGCCGGCGCGCGGCGTCGGCATCCTGCTGTGGGCGCTGCCCGCCGCCGCGCTGGTCGGTGGCGGGTTCCTCGCGGTACGCGCCGCCCGCCGCCGGCGAAGGCGCATCGCTGCCGCACCGGCCATCGCGAGCGCGATCCTCCGGCCCCCCGGCTACGTCTGGGACGTCGTCGCGGTTGCGGTGATCGGCATGGTCGCGGCCGTGGCGGTTACGGCGCACGCTACGACCCCTGGCCAGACGGCCAGCCCACCCGTCGCCGCGCCGTCGCAGGATCCGGTCGAGGCCCGACTCGCGCTCGGCCAGTCGCTGGAACAGCAGGGCCAGTACACCGCCGCCGCCGATGTCTACCGGGAGGTGCTCGGCCAGCACCCGGACGACCAGGTGCGCCTGAAGCTGGCGTTCGCGCTGATCCGGGCCGGGCAGCCGCAGGAGGCCGCCGACACGGCCCGGCAGGTCCTCACCGCCAGCCCGGACGAGCCGGACGCGCTGCTCATGCTCGGCCTGGCGCAGCGCGCCACGAAATCACCCGACGCGGCCGCCACCCTGCGGCATTTCCTGGATGTCGCACCGCAGAACCCGGCGGCGCCGGAGGTGCGCCGCCTGCTTGCCCAGCCCTGACGAGTGAGCCCTGACCTGTCAGCCGGCGGGCGCCCGGCCACATCGTCCCGGTACCCCCTCAAGGCGAAGCGGCGCCAGGGCATCCGGCAGACACGGGATCGGTGCGGAGCCCGTCGGGCGCGGGTTCGAGGCCCAGCAGCCCCCGCAGCAGGAGCAGCGGCGCGCCGGACGCCCACGCCTGCGGCGAGCACGCCGTTTGGGTACCTCATCGGCACCGTTGTGGCGTCGCGCGCCAGCCCGACCAGGGCCTCGGGCAGCCGGTGCCCGAAGTGCCCGGCCGCCTCCAGGACGGCCTGCGCCACCCGGCCGGCCTCGGCCCGCCGGCCGTAGCGGACCAGCCCGGCGGCGACCAGTGAGTTGTCGTGCGGCCACACCGTACCGTTGTGGTACTCCATCGGGCTGTACGCCGCCTGGCCGGCGGCGAGGGTGCGGATTCCCCAGCCGGAGAACATCGCGTCGCCCATCAGGTGCCCGACCACCCTGTCGACGTGGTCGTCGGGTACCAGGCCGCTCCACAGCAGGTGTCCCATGTTTGACGTCAACGTGCGTACCGGCTGCTTGTCGCCGTCCAGGGCGAGCGCGTAGAAGCCCTCCTCGGGCAACCAGAACGCGTCCTGGAAGCGACGGTTCAGCTCGGCGGCGGCGCGCTCCAGCCGGTCGGCGAGCTGTGGATCGTCCCAGCATTCCCGGGCCAGCCTGGCGGTGCGCAGCCGGGCGTCGTACGCGTACCCTTGGATCTCACACGTGGCCCGGGGCAGCTTCGCCAGCCGGCCGTCCGGGTGCAGGATCGAGTTCGACGAGTCCTTCCAGCAATGGTTGACCATGCCGGTCTGCGGGTTGCGGCTGTTGTACTCGATGAACCCGTCGCCGTCGGAGTCTCCGTACTCCTCCATCCAGCGCAGCGCGGCCCGCGCCGCCGGTTCCAGGTCGCGGACCAGGTCGGCGTCGCCGGTCCACCGCTCGTACTCGTCGAGCACGATGAGGAACAGCGGGGTCGCGTCGGCCGAGCCGTAGTACGGCGACTGCGGGCGCTCGTGGAAGTGGGTGAGCTCGCCGTGGCGCAACTCGTGCGGGATCTTGCCGGGCTCGGCGTCCCGGAAATCGTCGAACCGGTCGGTCTGGCACGCCGCCAGCGCGCGTAGCGCGTCCCGGCAGAGCACCGGCGTGAACGGCAACGACTGGTAGCCGACGATCAGGCTGTCGCGACCGAACAGGGCCATGAACCAGGGCAGGCCGCCGGCGGGCAGAGCGGCGTCCGGCATCGTGTCGACGTGGAACCGCAGGGCGGCCAGGTCGAGGAGGCTCTGCCGGTAGGTCAGGTGCAGGTGATCGTGGGGGGTGTGCAGGGTCGGGGCGGCGGCCAGCCACTCCGCGAGGCCACGTTCGGCGGTGGGGACGCCGGTGCCGGGCTGGTTGCTGCTCAGCGTCAGGTCCACGGCACCGTGCCAGGTCTCGCCGCCGCCCAGGGTGACCCGGAAGGTCAGCGTCTCCTCGGTGAACGCGGCGCCCTCGGCCCGGATGCGGGTCTCCCGTCGAAAGTCGTCCCGCTCGTGGCCGATGGTCACCTCACCGTCGCCGAGCTGGTGGTGGTTGTCGGCGGTCGTGACGCTGCCGTCCTTGACCTGGAAGATGTCGGCGAAGTCCGCGTCGAAGAGCACCGAAAGCTCCAGCGTCTGCGGCTGCGCGCTGTGGTTGCTGAGCGCGAACGACTCGCGCATGCCCTGGTCCAGCCGGCGATGGCGCAGCAAGGTTACCGCGGCGCTGCGGTAGATCGTGCCGGTTCCGGGTGCGAGCAGGAATACCGCCTCGTGGTTGCCCACGGTCTCGGCGCCCACCGCCTGCGGCGCACGGCCGTTGAGCCGGACCTGCCACCGGCTCAGGTGCCGCATGTCCCGGTAGAACAGGCCCTCCGGCTGCTGCGGTGAGCCCTGCACGTCACCGGACACGTCACTGACGACGAAGGTCGTCCCGTGCAGGATCGTGACCTGACGAGGTTCCACGGCTGGGCCTCCCCATTGGACCGTACTCAGATCGCCTGCTTCTCCTTGCGATCATTCAGTCGATCACGTTCGGGGATACCCGCCAGGAGTCCGGTCATGCGCCCGGGCCGGAGTGTGGCACCCGTTGGGGACTCCGGCACCGGCGGAACAACCGCCTCGGGCCGCGAGCCACCGACGAGACCGTCCCATCGACGCTCCCGTGGAATGCGCCGGCTTGTACCGGCCACTGTGTCGTTCACGGCCCGCGGACGGGGCCGCACGTCGTTGCGAGCCGAACGCGCACGGCACCAGCGTGCGCGACGACCCGGCCCGGTGCGGCCGGCGGTCTGCAGAGCACGGACGACGGTGTACCGGTGGGGAGCCATCGCCGGCCGGGCCGGGTGCTGCCTGGCACGGCATGGGCGGGTCTCTGCGCCGGGGCGGCGGGTCGGGGACGGGCACCGCACGCGGCGGATCGGCAGGAGCGCCGTCGCGGACCGGTCTGCTCGGTCGGCTCGTCCCGATCGAGGGACTCCCCACCGTCGGACGGAGCTGGCCGCTCGCCCGTCCGGGACGCCGATGCGGCGTCGGGACGGGCTGCGGGACCGGGCGGCCTCGACTGCTCGGTCTGATCATCCTCGAGTCCTTGGCGCAGGCGGGTCAGCGCCGCCCGGAGCAGCCGGGAGACCTGCATTTGTGAGCATCCGAGTTGATCGGCGATCTCCGACTGGGTCATGTTGCCGAAGAACCGCAGCGTTATCGCCCGCAACTCGCGCAGCGGCAGGTCCGCGAGAAGCGAACGGAGACTCTCGGAATATTCGATCATGTCGTAGGAGTCGTCGGGGTTGCCGAGCAGTCCGCCCAGCGTCGTCGTACCGTCCGTCTCGGCGCCGGCCACCGGCGCGTCGATGGACAGCGGCCGGCGCCCCTCCTCCGCGCGCAGGGCTTCGAGCACCTCGCGCTCATCCCGGCCGATCCGGACGGCGATATCGGAGACGCTGGGCCGGTGGCCGCACCACTGGGTGAGCTCCTCGATCGCGCCGTGTATCTCCAGGTACAACTCCTTGAGCCGGCGCGGGGTCTGCATGACCCACCCGTTGTCCCGGAAGTACCGCTTGATCGTTCCGCTGATCGTCACCGCCGCGAAGGCCGAGAAAGGCACGCCGCGGGCAGGATCGAACCGGTCTGTCGCCTCGATCATCGCCAGGGCGGCGACCTGCGCGAGATCGTCGAAGGCCACCCCCGTGCGCCGGTAGCGCGCGGCAACGGTCCGCGACATCTCGACGTGCCGCTCGATGATCCGATCACGGATGGCCGCGGCTGCCGGTCCGGACGCGGTGGACGCGAGGGTGATGAAGTCCGTCCGGCACCCGGCGAAGCCGCAGGCGCATTCGCCGTCGTCGGCGCCGCTCCGCGCAGGGACGTTCCCGATCTGCCGGTCGAGCACGCTGCTGGTAGCCATCGAGCCTCCCCTCAGGGCGCTGCACCGGAGCGGCCTCGGCGCCGTATTCGGCTCCAGGCACCCGCTCCGGCCGGAACAGCTTCACGATAGCACTAATTTGCATTGTGCAAACGTTGGCTACTACATTCGGTGTTGTGCATGTACTGCGGTTCGGAAAAGTTCCCGGTGGAGATCGCATGGAAACGCCAACCGGCGGGTATACCGACGTGTTGCCCTGAAATGATCCGGGTGGCCGCCGACCCGCCGTCGCCCGCCCGCGAGACCCGGCGGAGGTGAGATACATGCCATTGCCGATCGAGGAGTACGCGCTGATCGGCGATACGCAGGCGGCCGCGCTGGTGGGCTCGGACGGCTCCATCGACTGGCTGTGCCTACCCCGCTTCGACTCCGGCGCCTGCTTCGCCGCGCTGCTCGGCGGACCCGGCAACGGCCGGTGGCTGGTCGCCCCGGCGGAGGCCGGGGTCGCGTCGTGGCGCCGGTACCGGCCGGACACGCTCGTCCTGGAGACCACGTTTCGCTGCGCCCATGGCTCCGTCCGCGTCGTCGACTGCATGCCGGTGCGTGACAACGGCGAACCGAATCTGGTCCGCCGCGTGGAAGGTCTCACCGGCCGCGTGCCGATGCGCAGCGAGATGATCGCCCGTTTCGACTACGGCCACGTCGTGCCCTGGCTGCGCGTCGAGGAGCGGCGGCTGCGGGCGATCGCCGGTCCGGACGCACTCACCCTCGACGGTGACGTGCCGCACTCGGCCGACGACCGCGCGGCCGCGATCGCGGAGTTCACCGTCGGCGCCGGCGACCGCGTGGAGTTCCGCCTGGCCTGGACGCTCGCCCGGCACGAACCGCCGGCTCATCTCGACGTCGGCAAAGCGGTGGACGCGACCGAGGATTGGTGGCGGGGCTGGGCCGCCCGGTGCCGCTACGACGGCGACCACCGGGACGCGGTGGTCCGGTCGTTGATCACACTCAAGGCGCTCGTCTACTCGCCGAGCGGAGGAATCGTCGCGGCGCCGACAACCTCGCTGCCCGAGCAGCTCGGCGGCGGCCGCAACTGGGACTACCGGTACTGCTGGATCCGCGACGCGACCTTCACGCTGCTCGCGCTGCTCCAGGCCGGGTACGACCGCGAGGCGCTGGCATGGCGCGAGTGGCTGCTGCGCGCCGTCGCCGGTGAGCCCCGGCAAATGCAGATCATGTACGGGGTCGAGGGCGAACGCCGGCTCACCGAACTGGAAGCCGGCTGGCTGCCCGGCTACGCCGGCTCCCGCCCGGTACGCACCGGCAACGCCGCGGCCGAACAGTTCCAGCTCGACGTGTACGGGGAGCTGATGGACGCGCTGCACCAGGGCCGCCGGCACGGATTGGACACCGACGAGGACGCCTGGTGTGTCCAGCGCGGCCTGTTGGACTTTCTCGAATCGAACTGGCGCGAGCCCGACAACGGCATCTGGGAGATGCGCGGTCCGCGCCGGCACTTCACCGAGTCGAAGGTGATGGCCTGGGCGGCCGCCGACCGGGCGGTCAAGGCGGTCGAGCAGTTCGGTCTGGAGGGACCGGTCGACCGGTGGCGCCAACTGCGCCACGAGATCTTCACCGAGGTCTGCGCACGCGGGTACAACCCCGATCTGGGCGCGTTCACGCAGTCCTACGGTTCGCCGGCACTCGACGCCTCGTTGCTGCTGATGGCACCGGTCGGCTTCCTGCCGGCGACGGACGAGCGGATCGCCGGCACGGTGGCCGCGATCGAGCGGAACCTGGTTCGTGACGGGCTGGTGCGCCGCTACGACACCGCAGCGGACCTCGATGGGCTAGCGACCGGCGAAGCCATGTTCCTTGCGTGCACGTTCTGGCTCGCCGACAACCACATCCTCGCCGGAAACCTCGACAGGGGACGGGAGATCTTCGAACGACCGCTCGGCCTGCGTACTGATCTCGGCCTGCTCGCCGAGGAGTACGACGTCGACCAGCACCGCCTGCTCGGCAACTTCCCACAGGCGCTCTCCCACCTGGCCCTGGTGAACACCGCGCTCGATCTGGCGGGTCCGGACGGTCCCGCTCGCCGCCGCGCGAATCAGGCTCGCCGCTGACCGCCTGTTTGGCTTGCACATCCGCGGGAACCACCGAAGCGGTGCGCCGCCGGCGCTCTGGCGCCATGGTCTCAGCCTGCCCTTCCTGTCATGGCGGCCGGCGGCCCCCCAGAACCGAAAGCCGTCCCCAGGCAAAGGAGTGAACCGCTGTGACCGCGCTGGGCAGCACCACCTGGGTGATCCCCGAGGGTTACATCCCCGATGATTCGACCGGCCCGCAGCCACAGATGCTCAGCCACGAGACCGCATGCCTGCTCAACACCGCCGACACGGACGCCCATGTCACCATTACCGTCTACTTCGCCGACCGCGAGCCGATCGGCCCGTACCGGGTGACCGTCCCGGCCCGGCGCACCCTGCACCAGCGGTTCAACGACCTCACCGACCCGGCGCCGCTCCCCCGGGCCACGGACTACGCCAGCGTCATCACCAGCGACATTCCGATCGTCGTACAACACACCCGACTTGATTCCCGGCAGCCCGCGAACGCGCTGCTCAGCACAGTGGCCTATCCGGGCTGACGGTAGCACTGTGCAATAATTTCTCTATGCTACACATTCCGGTGCGGCCATGACGGCAGCCGGCCATGGTGAGCTGACCGACGCCCTGCTCGCGGTGAGTCGGGCGATGGTCGCGCTCGCCGCGCGTTCGCTCGCTGACATCGACGCCGATGTCACGCTGGCCCAGTACCGGGCGCTCGTCGTCCTGGCCACCCAGGGCCCCCGACGTGCCATCGACATCGCGGCAGAACTGCAGGTGAATCCCTCGACCGGAACGCGCATGTGCGACCGCCTCGTCCGCAAGGGTCTGACCACTCGGACCCATCCCGCCGACGACCGGCGCGTGGTGTACGTAACCCTGACGCCCGCCGGACGAGCCCTCATCGATCAGGTGACCCGACGGCGACGCGAAGCTCTGTCATCCCTCGTCGACGCGATCCCCGGCGACAGCCATAAGCCGCTGGTCGCCGCCCTCCGGGCGGTCACGCTCGCGTCCGGCGAGCGACCGGAGCCCGGATGGTGGCTGGGCTGGCACGGCGACGCACCCGGCTCGGCGCCGGCCGGACGGGCTGAGGACCGACCACCGGCCGGCGAAGATCGCTGAGGAGTTCACCGCCCGCCGCTACCCTGCCCGACGATCGGCAACCGCAAGCGGTCATCGGTACCGGTCCGCCTGCGTCCGCGCCGCCTGGAGAAACGCGTTGTAGCGGGCCAGATCGTCGTCGACGCCGAGCGCGGCGGCCCGATCGGCGGCCCGGTCCACCCGTCGCTCTCGCGCTCGTCGGCGCGGATCCACTGGACGACCAGAACAGCCATCACCACGGCCGCCGGAATCTCGCCGAACGCCCAGGCGATGCCGGCGCCGAGGCGCTGGTCGGTCAGGAGCGGCGCGGCCCACGACGGATGCACCGCGCTGTACCAGTCCTGGGACATGACCACCCGGCTCTGCAGCAGGATGAGGCCAAGGAACACGTGAAGGCCATCGCCAGGAAGTGAATGACGATAAGCAGTGCGGGCGACAGTCGCCGACGCCCCGGGTCCACACCGATGAGCACCCAGAACAGCAGATATCCGGCGAGCACGAAGTGGGTCAGCATCGCCAGGTGGCCCAGATGGAAGCGCATCAGTACGCCGAGGAGGGGGGTGAGGCACAACGCGAACAGGCTGACCACGTAGATCCCCAGGGCGACGAGTGGATGCGTCAGTACCCCGCCGACGGGTAGACGAAGTTCCCGCCGCGCGCAGCTTGTTTGAGACCACGTTCGTCGGGCTACCGGACAGCCATGGCACGTCGGACCCGACTCGGCAGTGCACTGCTCGCGGCAACTCTGCTTCTTACCGGTTGTACGGACTCGCCCTCCTCAGCGAAGGCCGAACCTTCGCCGCCCGCCGTCAACACCGGCGACCGCTCGATCCCGGACGTGGTGGCGCGGGTCGAGCCCTCCGTGGTCACCATCCTCACCCGCAGCGGACTTGGCAGCGGCGTCGTCTACCGACCCGACGGGGTCCTCGTCACCAACGCCCACGTGGTCGGCGACGCCACCGACGTCCAGGTGGCCTTCGCTGACGGTTCCCGGGTGGCCGGCCACGTGACGGCGGTCGACACCGTCACCGACCTCGCTCTGGTCAAAGCCGACCGGACCGGGCTGCCCGCCCTCAGCCTGCGTACCGGCCTGCCCCGGCCGGGCGAGCTGGTCCTGGCCGTCGGCAGCCCGCTGGGCTTCGAGAACAGCGTGACGCAGGGCATCGTCTCCGGCGTGGGCCGGCAGATCCCCGGGTCGGCCAGCCAGGGCCATCCGTTGGTCGACCTGTTGCAGACCGACGCGGCGATCTCCCCGGGCAACTCGGGCGGGGCTCTGGTGGACGCGACAGGCAAGCTGGTGGGCCTCAACGAGGCGTACATACCGCCGTCAGCCGGGGCCGTCTCGCTCGGTTTCGCCATCCCGAGCGCCACCGTTCAGGACATCGCCGATCAACTGCTCGCCAACGGCCGGGCCAAGCATCCGTTCCTCGGCGTGTCGGTGGCCCAGCTCACTCCGGACATCGCCGCCGCGCTCTCGCTACCGGTCAAGACCGGCGTACTGGTCCGCGACGTCCAGAGCGCTGGCCCGGCCGACCGCGCCGGGATCAGGCCGGGCGACGTCATTACCAAATTTGACCGTGCCGGTACCCAAACGACGGAGGACCTCTTCGCCGCCCTCCGCAAGACCAACCCCGGAGATGCCGCGACACTGGAGATCCACCGGGGCAACGATGTCCGCAGCGTCACGGTCACACTCGGCGCCCTGGGCAGCTGACGCCTACCGCAGGAAAGGCTGCCGGTCCCGGATCCGGATGACCGTGTGAGCCGCGTCACGGTCAATCGCGGCCTCGCCCGGCTGGCCGGTGCCGGGGCCGTACGGCTGACCGCCCGGGGAGTTGTGATCACCGACCGTGAGGCTCTCCGGGCCATGTGGGCGGGTTTTCTGATCGGCGGCAGGCGGCGGGTCAGCCCCCGGTACCCGTCGTGGACAGCCGCTCGGTCACCCCTGAAATCATCTGTCTGGCGTCCTCGGCGAGGTGTTCGGAGCTGCTACCGGCCGCCCGGAGACGGTCGAGGCCGGCCACGGCGAGTACCGCTGACGCGGTGAGGTACCCGGCGGCCAGTCCGGTGGACGCCAGACGCCTGGGCAGCACCACCTCGAACATCCGCAGTACCGTCGTCGAAGCCGCACCGACTCCGAGCAGGGCGCAGATACCGGCGGCGCCCAGCAGCAGACCACCGGTACCGGCCCGGCGGACCGCCTCGGTCAGTTCACCGCGGGCCCTCGACACCTCGGCATGGACCACTGCCGCCAGGTCGTCGGCCAGCCGCTCCCCGGCCGTCTCCGGCCGGTCCGGCATTGGCCCGCCTACCCTGGATGCGTCGCTCATGGCGTCCCTCCCCTTCGCTCCGTGACGCCATGAGGCTCCCCACACGCTGAGCCTTCGATTCGCTCGCTGCGCTCGCTCATGGCCGTCCCCCTTTGTGTTCAGGCTTCGCCTTGGTTCGTTACCCGACTCGGCCAGCGACAATCACCAGGCCGACAGCTCAGCGGTCGGCCATCGGGACGGCGGTCCAGGAGCGCGTCGCGAGCCAGTGCAACGCCTGGGCACGGTCGTCGAAGATCGGGAACACCGATTCGAGCCGCATGGTGTGGAGAACGGTGACAACGAACCGGGACGGTGCCGCGAGACAGACCCGGCCGCCGCAGCGCCGAGCGCGCTGATGCGCCCGCACCAGCAGCCCGAGCCCGGTCGAATCGATCAGCGGAACTCCCGCGAGATCGAGCACGACATCTCTACGGACCGCGCCCGCGCGGCCGAGGACGTCCTGCAACTGGTCGCGTACCGAGATGTCCAGATCACCGTGCATCTCGACGACCGCGGCGCGCGACTGCACCTGAAGGTCGGCACGCCAGCGCACGGCCGTAGCGAACCGCGCCGGTGCGGTGTGCTGGCCTGGACCGGCCCGCCGACCCGCACAGCGCGGACATGCGTGCGGCCCGTCGACGCCCGGCGACCCGGCCCAGCCGGCACCGGCCACGAGCGCCCACACGGCGTCCCAGTGGCGCATCGAGCCGCTGATACCACCGACCCGAAACCCGCATTCGTCGCACCGCACGTCGACATGTTGACCGTCCCCGGCGGCAAGGGCGGTCACGACACACTCCGGAATAGCCCGGAACTGGATCCAGCCAGCCGACGTGAACGATGGTCGGCCCTCATCCGCGCTCGCGCCGCCGGCCCCGCCGGGTCGGCGGACCGCTGCCTCGGCATCAGCTCTCCTACCGTCGATGACATTGACAACGCCGACCAGACTTCCCGGCACACCGACATGCACATCCACCGCTGCGCGATCATTGCTCAGCGCAACCTTTGCCTGGGCCACCCTACTGGCCCGTAGCAGCCGGGCCAATCCCCGTTTCAGACGACTTCCGTGCCACCGCCTGCCGGCTGCTGGCGGTCGGACAGCAGCGGGAGCGAACGCCGTCATTGACCAAGTTCTCTGTAGGGCTACCGCCAATAATGGCACCGTGCAATGGTATGGCCTGCTCAGTGCACGGAAGGTCCCGCCATTTGAGGTGTCCGTCCAGGTGGACCCGCCGCTCGGGCCGGTCACGCCGCGAGGCGCTGTCGATCTCGCGCAGGCGCCGCTACTGCGCGCGACCCTGTTCGACCTGACGGAGAAGGATCACCTGATAGCGGTCGACCCTTCGGCGGCCACCCTGATCGACGCCCACAGCGTAGGCATGCTGGTGTCGGCGCATCGCAACGCCGAACGAACCGGCAGCGGGCTACGGCTCCACGGAACCACCGGCCGGGTCCGACGCGTCCTCCGAGATGCATGTGTCCCGGCTGCTGGCAGACGCCCTCGCCCGATTGCGGGCGGGCTCACCGACCGTTGACGCCGGACGGCCGGGGCACCGCCCGCTCGGATTCGCCACGACCGGCCCACCTCAGGGCAAGGGTGTCTGCTGGTGGAACACGAGCCGCCAGTCCCCGTCCCGGCTGACATAGACACTCGTGAACTGCGCCCGGTACACCGGGCCCCGGTCGCGACGGGCAGCGGCCCGATAGGTCACCAGGCCGACGTCGTCGCGAAGCATCACCACCCGCTCGTCGCTGATCTCGTAATCCCGCCAGGGCGGTACCGTCTGCCACGAGTCGAGGGTCTGCTGCCGATCGAGCACTGCGCCGGGGACGACCATCGTGGCATCCTCAGTGAGGAGTGGTCCGTAGAACTCTGCGGCAGTGCCGGACGCCAGCGCCTGCCAACCCTCCCGTTCCAGTTGCAGTAGTTGTCGCATGCCCTGCGCGTACCCCGGCCCGGGCGCGGGCAACCCGCTTTCTGCCCTTGTCAAGAGGTCAGACCGTGGGCCACGGGACGGTGCCTTCGACATGGCTGTCGTCAGCCGGCTTGTCTACAGGCCCCAGCATCTTACCCGCCAGTAACTAAGCCTGGTTTTCCACTCGCTCCAATGACTGGAGGCAACCTGTCCGCGTAACGTGGAAACAAAGCAGCGTCGGCCGACGATGCGCCACCCGTACAGGATGTGGCAAGCTGCAATAATCGCCCTATGCGCTAGGAAGAGGATCGCCCATGGCTAGCCCACCCACCCCGAACGAGGTGGTGGATGCACTGCTGTCGGCCAGCCGGGCCATGGTGGCTCTCGCCGCCCGGTCGCTTGCCACCGTCGACGCGGACGTCACGTTACCGCAATACCGGGCGCTCGTCGTGCTCGCGGCCCGTGGTCCGCAACGGGCGGCGGATATTGCCGGCGAACTCGGCGTCAATCCCTCGACGGGCACCCGCATGTGCGACCGTCTCGTCCGCAAGGGCCTCGTGCGTCGCTCCCGTGTGAGCGGCGACCGCCGAGTCGTCAGGCTGACCCTCACCGCGGCCGGCCGGAGTCTGGTCAACGACGTCACCGAACATCGTCGTGAGGAACTGGCCGGCATAGTCGCCGCGATCCCACCGCGTTCCCACGGCATCCTCGTCAGGGCGCTGCTCGCCTTCACCGAGGCATCCGGCGAGCTGCCCGACGACGAATGGTGGCTCGGCTGGCAGGGTGAGCTTGACGAGGTGGAGCCGAACACCACAAAGTCCGCGTAGCCGAACGCTGTCGTGGCCGGGACGCCCGCGACGCTCCACAACGTGCATGGACCCGGCCACTCACTTCGTCAACCGCCGCCCGGTGGTGCTCCGTTCACCAGTGAGAGCGCTCTCGGCGTAACCACCTACCAGGGCCCCGGAGAGGCGCGAGCTCTGCGCCGCTCACATATCTGGTTGTCTGCAATAATTGCACTCGACAGATATGCGGCGATGGTATGGCGGTGCAGTCGGGTGGGGCAGCAGGCGGGTAACGGGCGAACAGGCGTCGAGGCGGCCGGGACCGATGGCGGCATCGAGACGCCCGTGCGATCGAACGTCGACGTGGATGGGACCTCACCCGCCCCGGCTACCGATCCCACCACGGTCACAACCGGCACGAGACTGCCCACGCTCCGGTCGCGACGGTGGTGGGACCAGGTCCGCGGTACCCCGGGCGGTCTACTGGCTTTGGCGGTCCTGGTCGGTGCCGGCGCCGGGCTGGGGGCGGTCGGGTTCCGGTGGCTGGTCAGCGCCGCGACCCGATTGTTCTCGGGACACACCGACTACACCACGACGCCGGGAGCCGCACATCCGCTGTTGCCCGGGCTGGGACGCTGGTTCGTCGTCGCCGTGCCGGTGCTGGCCGGCCTGCTGTACGGCCCGCTGATCCACCTGTTCGCCCGCGAAGCCCGAGGCCACGGCGTCCCCGAGGTAATGTACGCCGTCGCCGAGCGCGGCGGGCGCATCCGCCCCCGGGTCGCCGCGGTCAAGGCGCTGGCCAGCGCGGTCTGCATCGGTGGCGGCGGTTCGGTCGGGCGGGAAGGTCCGATCGTTCAGGTGGGCTCGGCGCTCGGCTCGACCGTCGGGCAGTTGGTCCGGTTGCCGGAATCCCGGCTGCGGCTCCTGGTGGCGTGCGGTGGCGCCGGCGCGATCTCGGCCACATTCAACGCCCCCATCGCCGCGGTGTTCTTCGCGCTCGAACTGATCCTGGCTGACTTCGCGGTCGAGTCGTTCGCTGCCGTGGTGCTCGCCTCGGTCACCGCGAGCGTGATCGGCCGGGCGGTTCTCGGCGACCATCCCTTCCTGGCCCTGCCCGCCTTTCGCGTCGCATCCCCGGTCGAGTACGCGCTGTACGGTCTGCTCGGCCTGGTCGCCGCAGTGGTCGGGGTCGGGTTCAGCCGCACCCTGTACTTCGTCGAGGACCTCTGTGACCGGGTGTGGCGCGGACCCGAGTGGCTGCGTCCGGCGGTCGGCGGCGTCCTGCTCGGCGGGCTGCTGCTCGCGTTGCCGCAACTGTACGGCGTCGGCTACCCGGTCCTCGGGAACGCGGTCGACGGCCGGTACGTGTTGTGGTTCCTCCTCGTACTGCTGGTCGGCAAGATGCTGGCCACCAGCCTCACCATCGGCATCGGTGGCTCCGGCGGCGTGTTCGGCCCGTCCCTGTTCATCGGCGCGATGACCGGTGCCGCGTTCGGCGCCGCCGTCCATCACCTGCTGCCGGGGGTCACCGCGCCGGCCGGCGCCTACGCCCTCGTCGGCATGGGCGCGGTGTTCGCCGGCGCCGCGCGCACCCCGATCACCGCTGTGGTCATCATGTTCGAGCTGACCGGCGAGTACACGATCATCCTGCCCCTCATGGTCGCCATCGCCCTCGCCGCCGGCGCGTCCCGGCTGATCTCCCACGACACCATCTACACCCGCAAGCTGCTACGTCGCGGGATCGACATCGACCGGCCCCGCCCCACCGTCCGCCTCGACCAGCTCACCGTCGCCACGGCAGCACGACCGCTGCCCCCGCCGTTGTCGCCGCACGCCGACCTGCAACAACTCGCCACCCGATTCGCTGCGGACTCCCACGCCGCGCTGCCGGTCGTCGACCAGACCGGGCAGTTCCGCGGCGCGGTCCTGGCCGTCGAGGTCGAGCAGGCCCTCCACGACGCGGCCGGCGTCACGGCAGCGGACCTGGCCCGGACCGTTCCGGTCCTGCGGCCCGACCAGCGTCTCGAAGACGCGCTTGCCGAGTTGGTACGCCACAACGGTGCCGGGCTACCGGTCGGACACGACGGCGGCGTCGACGGCTGGCTGACCCACCGCGACGTCCTCAGCGCCGCCGCCGGCCTGACCACCGCCGCCGGGCGACGGTAGCCGTGCCCCAACCGCCGGTGCCCCGGCAAGGTGCGGGTCCTCCTGAACCGGAATGCGGCGGCCGGTTGCCTGTGGCGGAGAGCGAGTTGGCCGCGCTCTGGCATGACGTCCGCAGGTATGTCGGCGCGTTGGTGGACGCGGGCAGCGCGGAGGACCTGACCCAGGAGACGTTCCTGCGCGCTCACCAGGCGCTGTCCGGGTTCGCCGGCCGATCGAGCCTTCGCACCTGGTTGATCGGCATCGCCCGGCATGTCTGCGCAGACCACATCCGGGCCGGGCGGCGCCAGCGAAACCTGCACACCAGGCTGCAGGCGCAGCCGAACGCCTCCAGCGTGCCGGATGCGACATATGTCGCCATCGCCGCCGACCTGATCAGGCGTCTGCCTCCAGCCCGGCGAGCCGCGTTCGTGCTGACCCAGATGTACGGGTTACCGTACGCCGAGACCGCCGCCCTCATCGCGATCCCGGAAGGCACCGTGCGGTCGCGGGTATCCCGCGCCCGCGACCAGCTCCTGGCGGCCTGGCACGACCCGGCCGGTCGCTAGCCGGCCGGTCAGTGTTGTTGCGGGATCAGGGCGACGAATGGGATGTGGTCGTGGCCCATCGTGTAGAAGTCGGCGTCGGAGCCGTCGACCTGGTAGCCGCACAGCCGCATCAGGCGGGTGGCCGCGGCCGGATGCCGCCGGGCGTAGCGCACCATCGCGTCGGCCGACTCTTCGGCGGTCAGCAGCCGTGCCGTGGCCGGTGCGCGTCGCCATCCGATCTGGACGGTGACGTGCGGGTCGTGGCGGATGTTCTGGTACCACTGCGCGCGCGGCCCGAATCCGGACGCCGCCAGGTAGCCGCCGTACTCGCGGCCCACGACTTCGAGGGCGGTCCGGCGGGTCCGGCCGGTGACCCGACCGCGGTGGGTCACCAGCATGAACCGGTGCCCGAGTAGTCCGCCCAGGCCCGCCCGGTACAGCCAGACCGGTATCCGGAACAGCAGCCGGAGCAGTCCACGTCGCGGTGGCGCGGCGTCGCCGATCTTTCGAGGCATGGTCGTCCTCCAATCTCAACGCAGGTCGCGGCGGGCCAGGCCGGCGGTGCCGAGCACGGTCAGCGCGGCGGTGGCCGCCAGCGGAAGAACCCAGCTCTGCCAGGTCAGGCCGTGCCGGAGCGGATCAGCGTCGAGCAGCCAGTGCCACGGGTTGCCGGCCCGGACCGGTCGCAGGGCTGTGACCTGCTGGGCCAGGCCCTCGACCAGGTACCCGAACACCGCGGCCGCGGAGGCGACCGCGAGCGCGGCCGGCCGGTTGCCGGTGGCCGCCCCGACCGCATACGCCAGGGCGGCGAACGTCAACGCGAGCAGCGCGGCGGCGAGGGTGCCGGCCACCATCCGGCCGGCCGGAAGGCCCCGGTCCAGGCCGGTCGCCGGGGCGAGCAGAATCAGCGTGAGCGCGCACACCGCGGCCAGCACGGCCAACGCCAGCACCAGCGCGCCGAGGCGCGCCAGCGCGACCCGGGCCCGGCCGACCGGGTTGGCCAGCAGGATTTCGAGGGTACCGGCGGCCTCGTCGCCGGCGACCGTCCAGGCCGCGGCGCCGACGGCGAACACCAGGAACATCACCGGCAGGATGTTGGCGAAGAACTGGCTGTTGAGATACCCGGCCGGCGAGGTCAGCAGGTTACCGCCCTGCAGCCCGAGCAGCGTCTGCACGCTTGGCGGCAGGCCGGCGAAGGTCTTGTCCAACTCACTATTGCCGCGGACCGTCGGGTAGGCCGCGGCGAGCAGCGCCACGATGCCGGCCAGCCCCACACTCCACCACCACAGGCCGACCCGACGTCGCCAGATCGCCTGCCACCCCACCGCCAGCACACCGGCCATGTCAACCCACCTCCATCGCCTGCTCGGCCGGCTGGTAGATCGAGACGAACAGATCCTCGAGATCGTCGCCGACATTGCGGATCCGCAGCAGGTCGGCGTCACCGGTCGCCACCCGCAACGCCGGCCCGACCGGGCCATCGACCACGATCGTCGCGGTCGGCCCGTCGACATCCGCCTCGACCACACCGGGCGCCCGCTCCAACAGCGCAGACAGCCCAGCCGAAACCGGATCGGCGAACCGCAACTCCAGCCGGTGCCGGGCCTGGTCGAGCAGACCGTCGACGGTTGCCAGGGTGACCAGCCGGCCCTGCCGGATGATCGCCACCCGATGCGCGGCCCGTTCCACCTCTGGCAGCACGTGCGAGGAGAACAGCACCGCCGCACCGGCAGCCGCCGCCTCCTGCACGAGTGTGAGGAACTCCCGCTGCACCAGCGGATCCAACCCACTGGTGGGCTCGTCGAGAACGAGCACCTCGGGACGGTGACAGAACGCCTGGACGATGCCGACCTTCTGCCGGTTGCCCTTGGACAGCGCCCGGAACGGGCGACTGGGATCCAGGGCGAGACGCTGCACCAACTCGTCGACCCGCGCCCGGTCCAGACCACCCCGCAGCCGCCCGAACCAGGCGAAGAGCTGGCTTCCGGTCATCGCCGGCTCGATCCGCAGGTCGCCCGGCAGGTACCCGATCCGCCGGCGCAGCCCCACCTCCCGGGCCGGCCACCCACCCAGCACCGTACAGTCCCCGGCGCTCGGGCGCAGAAAACCCAGCAGCGTCCGGATCGTCGTGGTCTTACCGGCCCCGTTCGGACCGAGGAACCCCACCACCTCGCCAGCAGCGACCTCGAAGCTCAGATCGGACACCGCGGTCACCCGACCGAACCGCTTGGTCAAACCCCGGATCACGATCACGGACATGCCCCTCCCCCTACTTCCCCTTCAGGCTCTCCCGCCGACTGTCCCGCCGACTCGCCCCGGGCGAACAACCGCAACGCCTCATCCCGGATCACCGCCCCCGCCGTCCGGTCATCCATCGCTGAACCCACGTTCAGACTCCTAAACAACAGTTCACCCTTCGAGCCACACGCTACCGCATTACATGCACTATGCAAAGGACGGTTCATGCAAACTTTGGTGCCAGCGACGGCGTTTCATTGCCAGCCACCATTGCGGTAGGGTCAGGGTCCACGGTGAGCCGGGAAGTCTGGTCGGCATGGTTCATAGGCCGATGCCGAATGGAGAGATTGACGGCAACCGATGAGACATCGCGCGAAAAGCCTCCGTCGAAGCCACTACCAGCCCTCCCCTGCCGGGCTGGTCAGTGCGACGTCGTTGCGACGTGGACGTTGTGGCGTCGGCATCCCAGCCCTTCGCCGGCGTCCGTGAAGGAGTATCAGGAAAGTGCGTAGTCCGCCGTACGACTTCGTCGTCGTGGCACACCAGCTTCCCGTAGACATGAGCGACAGCACCGACCAGACGGCGGGGCGGCGGCCAAACTCATCCGGCCTCGTGGCGGCCCTGCGCCCGGTTGTCGCCGGACGGCACGGCGCGTGGGTGGGATGGTCCGGCCCGGGCGAGGCCGCCGACCGGCCGTTCAGTCACGACGGCATGTGCCTGTATCCGGTGGCGCTGTCGGCGCGGGAGATCCGCGAATACCGCGAGGGCCAGTCCAACGCCACGATCCGCCCGCTCTACCACGACGCGGTCGAGCATCCGGTGTTCGACCGGCGCTGGCGCGACAGCTATGTCCGGGTCAACCGCCGCTTCGCCCAGGTCGCCGCGGACCTCGCGGCGCCCGGCGGGGTGGTGTGGGTCCACGACTACCAGCTCCAACTCGTGCCGGCGATGCTCCGCGAGATACGGCCCGACCTGCTCATCGGGTTCTTCCTGCACGTGTCGTTTCCCCCGGTCGAGCTGTTCATGCAGATGCCGTTGCGCACCGAGATCATCAGGGGCATGCTGGGCGCGGACGTGATCGGGTTCCAGCGGCCGCGCGCGGCACGCAACTTCCTCGAGCTCGCCGGTCACCTTCTCGGTCTCCGCGCATCCGGCCACACGTTGACGGTGAACGGGCGTAACGTGACCGTGGACGCCTTCCCGAACTCGATCGACGTCAACGAGATCGAGGGCCTCGCCCGCACTCCCCGGGTTCGAGCCCGTGCGGCCACCATCCGCGCCGAACTCGGCCACCCTCGGCGGCTTCTGCTCGGCGTGGACCGGCTCGACTCGGCCAAAGGCATAGGGCAACGCCTGACCGCGTTCGGCGAACTGCTCGCCGAACGTCGCCTGTCGCCGGACGATACCGTTCTGGTGCAGGTTGCCACCCCGAACCACCTGTCGGCCGATCATGACTTGGGGTTTCGCCGCCGGGTGGAGCGGGAGGTCGCGCGGATCAATGGCACCTACGGTCGTGTCGGCCGGCCCGTGGTGCACTATCTGTACCGTGCGGTGGAGCGCGCCGAGCTCGTCGCGCTGTATCTTGCGGCTGACGTCATGCTGGTGACCCCACTCCGCGCGGGCATGAACCTCGTTGCGAAGGAATACGTGGCGGCGCGCATCGACGACGACGGTGCGCTCGTCCTCAGTGAGTTCACCGGGGCCGCCGCCGACCTGACCCGCGCACTTCTGGTCAACCCACACGACGTGGACGCTGTCAAGGACGCCGTGGATCGCGCGGCGTCCCTGGCCCCCGACGATGCTGCCATCCGGATGCGTGCGATGCGCAGGTACCTGCGCGCACACGATGTCAATCACTGGGCGGGCTCGTTTCTCGCCGTCCTCGGCTCGATGGCCGCGACACCGATCGCTGACTCCCCGTCCGGCACGACGCGGCCAGTCGTATCACCCCACCGATAGCTACCGCGCCTTGTGGCCGCTATGCTTCCCCCTGGAAACAATTGCATTAGCGCAATATGGACCCGATCTGACATGAGGAAACCGGGTCCGCCTTGGCGAGCCGGGAAGTCTGGTCGGCATGCTCCGTAACCATACGGGCGGGAGAGGCGTGTGCCGGAGGTCCGCAACGCTCGGCTGACTGGACAGCGAACGGGTCGGTCCGGCGACTCGCAGGTCACCGCGAGGAGCCTGCCATGACCGCGCTACCCACCGACCACCACCAGCTGAATCTCATCTGCGACGCCTGCGGGCAGGCCCTCAACGGCATCAACGCGGGCATGCGCGACTGGGATGTGGCATGGGCACTGGTCAACAGGAAGGGCTGGACGGGCTCGCCGCTGCCGATCGGCCCCCACCGGTGCCCGCGGTGCAGCGCCTCCTTGCCAGATCAGCACCGGGACGGTCGACCCATGCAACCCCCAGGGCCGCTACGTGCCGGCGTACGCAGCGTCGCCGACACAGGTGTCGTCGAGCTACACGATGACCTCGACACCCTCATCCACGAGGAGTTGCAGGAACTCCTGGCCCGGGTGCGCGCGGTCCACCGACACCTGGTTCTCGATCTCGGTGAGGTCCGGATCATCGACTCGGTCTGCCTCGGGCTGCTGGTGCGCACACAGCAGCGCACCGCCCAGAGCGGGGGAACTGTCTGCCTGGTCGCGCCGTCCCCGGCGGTGGTGGCTCTGCTACGCACCACACACCTGTACCCGATGTTTCCGATCTTCGGCGAGGAACGCGAGGCGCTCCGGTGGCTGGCCGATCATGGGAGCGGCACGGGCCTGCGGTAGCCCCGCGCCGCCCCGCCGCCGGATCGGGCGGCGAACGCCGCCATCGACACGTGAATCATCGGTCGCGGTCGTCGGATCGAGCCGTCTCGGCGCCAGCTCCCTTCGGCATGTGCGCCGCGTCGGCCGCGCCCTGGATCGTGGCGACGAGCCAATCGAATCCCGGCACCGCGGTGCGCTCTCCATGAGAGGCCGCCTCGGCGAGACGACGACGGTGCCGCTCGGCCCGGTCCCGGTATCCGTTCATGGCCACTCCGTTTCAGCGCATCAGGCACGTCGAGGATCGTTGATTCTTGTTGTACCAAATAATTGTACACTGCACGCACTGAGCCTGCTTCTCCGGCAGCGCCGGGCCGGCAGCACCGACGCGCTGAGGACCGGACCGCAGGCCCGGTCGCCTCGGGGGCGCTGGCGCACCACTGGTAGGCCGCGCCGGACCTTCCCGCGCACTGACCGCTTCGGTGCAGGCGGGGCAGCACGCCGCGGCCAGCTACGCCTGCGCAGCGTCACCTCGAACGGGCCTTGCAGATCTGGTCGCGGGTCGTACGGGGCGCCGGGACGCGGCGAGCGCGCCGAACACCGACAGGGTGGGCAGCACCCACCACGAACCGCGCAGATACTCCGGCCGCACATCCCGACCTCTACCATCACAGCCTCCATTCGCCCGGCTCCTACGCCGTCAGCCTGGCCCTTGCCGGAGGCAACGGGAACGGCCGCCGTTACAGGAGCGTGGGCACGATGGCGGCGTAGACCGCCAGCAGGAAGCAGCCCTCGACTCTGGTAACCCGGTAGCCCCGGAACAGCACCACCCAGGCCACGAGGCTGACGAGCACCATGACCGCGGGCAGCTCGACGGACACCGCGGTCACGGACGACGATCGTGACGACAGGCCGACGATGGCTCCGCCAGCCAAGCTGTTGAACAGGTTGCTCCCCAGCAGGTTGCCAACGAGAAGATCAGCCTCGCCGCGCCGCTGCGCCTGGATCGACGTGACGAGTTCCGGCAGTGAGGTACCGATCGCGACCAGAGTGAACCCGATGATCAACTGGGGAACGCCCAGGCGCCTGGCGATGTCGGTCGCGCCGCTCACCACCAGCTCGGCGCCGATCAAGGTACCCGCCAGGCCGACCAGCGTCCGACAACTCTCGATGACCAGGCCATGACTCGGCGTATCGTCGAGGAACTCGGCCACCTCCTGGCCCAGTGTCTGATCGAAGGCCGTGCGTCCCAGACGCACCAGCAGCGCCAACGCCAGGGTCGTGGCAACCGCCAGCAGGGTCCCGGCAAGGCGGGTCAAGCCGAGCGACGCAGCCGCCGCGAAAGCTACCACCGCGCCGAGCGAGAGGGGTGCCTCCTTGCGCACGACCGACGAACGTACCGCGACTGGGGCAATCAGCGCCGCGATCCCCAGGACCAGCGTGAGATTCAAGATGTTGGAGCCGATCAGGTTTCCGATCGCGAGCGCGGAGTGACCGCGGCGCGCCGCCACCCCGGACACCACGAATTCGGGGGCGCTGGTGCCGAGACCGATGACCACCACGCCCACGACCACCGGCGCGACGCGCAGTCGTTGGGCCACCCGGCCAGCACCAACGACCAGCTGGTCGGCCGCTGTCACCAGCGTGACCAGGCCGACGAGCACGAGGACAACAGCACCACCGACCACGGCCACCTCTCCCGCGCCGACCGACCGCAGGTCGGTACGCGCGGTCGCCGATGTACATGGAACAGTACCGGTAGCCGGGACGCCGCCTCGCTGAGTCGCCTACGGACGCGACCCGCGTGGCGCGCCTACAATGTGCACCGTGATCGTCCGGTGATCGACACGTTCGCCGCCCTCGCCGTGACCGCGATCGCGCTGCTCCCGGGCGGGCTCTACACCTGGGCGTACGAGCAGGAGGTCGGCGCGTCCGGGCAGGCCTTCGCCGACCGGCTGATGCGGTTTGTCGGTGTTTCGGCGATCTTCCATGCGCTCGCCGCTCCGTTGACCTGGTGGCTGTACGTCCACGTCATCGTGTCGGGCCGCCTGTTGCACGGCAGCGTGCCGTGGGGTGCCTGGCTCGCCCTGCTCGGGTACGTGCTGCTGCCGGTCCTGGCCGGTCGGCTGGTCGGCATCGCGGCTTGGCGGCGGCCCGGACTGGTGCGCGGGATCTCCGGTCCGGCGCCGGCCCCCCGGGCATGGGATCACGTCTTTGCCGGTGGTCGCAGCGGCTGGCTGCGGATCCGGTTGAAGGACGTGTCCGGTGGCACCAACGGGTGGATCGCCGGAGCCTACTCCAGCGCCGACACGGGGCCGACCGGGTACGCCGCCGGATTCCCGCACGAGCAGGACCTCTACCTCGTGGACACCGCCGAGCTTACTCCGGACGGGCAGTTCATCCGGAGTGCCGACGGCTCGATCCGGCGGCGCGGCTGGGGCCTGCTGGTGCGCTGGAGCGAGATCGCGTACCTCGAGGTGTTCTGGAACGAAGGAGCGACGGGTGCCGACACCGGATAGTCCACAGCGGCCACGCCGTCCCCGCCGGCTGCGCGGGTACCCGGCGGCCGGGCCAACTCCCCGCGAACTGCGGGTACCTGCCGACGCGGGCGACGGCGAGAGCGTACCGTTCCAGCGGGCCGCCGACGACGCCGGGCCGGTGGCGGAAACCGCCCAGCCGCCGCCCACCGAACCGGTGCGTGCCACCGAACCGGCGCCGGCCGAACCGGCGCGTCGGCGCCTGCTCGACCGACTGCGGCGCCGTCGGCGCGCAGGCTGACCCGGCGACATGTGGATCAGGGTGGTGGTTCCGGATCGAATGGGAACAGCGACTCGAGGACGTCCGAGGGGAGTTGCACGAGCGGGCCCGACTGTCGCGGCACGAGCGGGAATGGGTCCTCCGACGAGCAGGTCGCGGGAGGCGTACCCACCGGATTCATCATCCAAAGCCGACATTCACTGCTGTTGAGGTACGGGTTGCGGTTCGTTACGCCCGGCGCTGGCGTCAGGTACGGGGTCGGCCCGCCGTCGGGAACAACGCGGGGCGCGATCGGTGCGCCGGGCCGGTAGTTGCCGCTCGACCGGTTGTTCTGCACCGCGCCGAACACGATCCCGATGAGGATCACCGCCGCTATCCAGACGATCGGGGGCACCCGCGGCCCGCTGTCGTAGCGTGGCGGCCGGGGTGGGCGCTCGCCGCCCGGCCAGATCCGCCCCCGCTGCACCGAGATCGTGGCCCGCACCGACTGGCGGATCCGCGGCGGCCGGTGGGGTGCGGAACGGCGAAGCGTGAACGGGCCGGGCAGCCGCCAGCGACGCATCGACTCCCGACCGGCCGGTATCCGCGGGCGCGCGGCCGGCCCGGACCGGCGGCGGCGCAGCGCCGGCACCGCGAACGCCGTGGCGTCCAGCGGGGGTACCTCGTCCGGATGCCCTGCCCGGCACAGTTCCGCCAGTTCGGCGGCCGCCCGGCGGACCATCGGCGACGGGCTCTCGGCCAGCCGGTCGAACGCCTCGGAGCCGGCGGGGTCGGCGAAGTCGGCCGCTCGCAGCAGCAGGCACTCGTCACCGCCGTCAAGGCGCTGCCAGATACCCGCGTCGACCGCGACCGCCACCAGCGACACGTAGATGACCCACGCCGAGAACCGGTCCACCCACTGTCCACTGTGTTCGATCAGGCGAAACGGCGGCTGGTAGTTCGGTTGCCCGCACTCGATGCCGGGTCGGTCGGCCAGCCGGGGAATCCACATCCCGTCGTAGTCGATCAGCCGGAGCCCCGTGCCGTTCCCGGTCACGAGCACGTTGCCGTGCTGGAGGTCGCCGTGCGCGATCCGGCGCCGCTGCAGGTCCTCGCAGGTACGGGCGAATGCGCCGGCCACGGTGCCGAGCAGCCGGGGACGGCGGAGGTTGCGGTCGACGAACTGGGCCAGGTCCAGCGCGTCGTCGACCCAGTCCATCGCCAGGATCGGCCAGCGCCGGCCGTGCACCAGGATTCCCTCGTTCTGGTACTCGAAGGTGACCTGCCACGGGGCGCGCTCGGCGGCCAGGTGCTCCGCGATCGCGGCGTACCGTAGCTGCTGGTCGGTTGCCGCCCGGGTGAAGCATTTCACCGCATACCGCCGACCGTCGGTGCCGCTGAGCCGGAACACGCACGCGGACGCGCCGGAGCGCGGCCGGGGACGGCCCAGCGCGGTCAGCTCGACGCTGGCGGCGGCCAGCCGCGGGTCGGTCAGGCAGGTGCCCGGATGGTGCAGCGCATCGACGTAGTCGCCACCGGTCGGGAACGCGTCCACGGCTATCTGTCCAGGACCAGCAGGGTCAGGTCGTCGTCGCGCAGTGTCCGCTCCTTGCGGGCCTGCTCGGCCCAGTCGGCGAACGCCGCCGCACCGCCGTCGTCGACAGCGTCGAGCAGCTCGGCCGGCCCTTCCGCCAGCGCGTGCGCCGCGACCGCATCCGTGGCGAGCAGCAGCCGGTCGCCGGGCTGCGCGACGCCGCTGGCGTACACGGGCCGGCAGCGTTCCGGGTCTGCCGACCCGACCAGCTCCGGGCGTACCCCGAAGCCGTCCGGCGCATCGACGGGAAACGCCCGGCACACGCGCCCGCCGCGGACGTGCAGCAGGCAGCTGTCGCCCACAGCTGCCGCCCGCCACCGGCCGTCGTGTCCATACTGGACGGTCAACAGCGTGGCGTGCGCGCCCCGACCCAGCTTTTCGAGCTGCCACCAGGCAGGCTCCCGGCCGTCCAGCCACCGCGCCACCTCCGCGGGCCACGCCCCGGCCGCGCGGTGTACAGCGCGGCGCAGCGAGCGGGAATCGTAGTCGACCGCGGTCGCCACGAGCAGCCGCGCCCACGGGCCGGCCAGCAGGCTCTCGGCGGCTCCGTCGGCGACGGCCAGCCGTACCCGGTCGGCACCGGTCACCGTGTCGTCGACGTCCGGCCAAGAGGCGTCCTCGTACTCCCCGGGACCGCTGTCGGACCTGGGCAGCGCGAATCGACGTACCCGCACGGTCAGCGGAGCTCCCGGCTGTGGACCTGGGTGCCGATGCTGAGGAACTGCACCAACTTGGTGACATCGGCGTTGTAGACGAAACCGCGGGTGCCCTCGCCCACGGTGAACCCGTACTCGGCGGCGGCGGGCCGCAGCGGCGCTGGCAGGGTGCTCGACATCGTGAACAGCCGGGTGGCCGCCTCGCCGAGGAGGCCGCTCGTGGACGGGAAGCTCACCGGTGGTGTCGGGTCTGCGGTGACGTGCAGGTTGAACAGCAGCACCGCGCCGTCGCCACTGCGCCGGGCGGTCAGCGCCCGCGCCGCCGGCACCGGGTCGCCGTCGGTCGGCTCCCCGTCGGTGATGTTGAGCACGACCGGCGGGAAGCAGCCCGGGTACTGCTCCAGGAAACCGTCGAGGAGCTTGCCCGCCCAGTTCAGCGCCTGGCACATCGGGGTCGGCCCGTTGGCCACCGGGTCGATCCAGATCGGGAAGTTGACGGTCTGCTCGACCAGCCCGCCAGCCCCGTCGAAAATCTTCTTGCGGCGCTGCTCGGTGCGGGCCGGGTGATCGGCGATCTGGCTGATCGGGACGATGTCCTGCCTGGCCAGCGGCCCGGCCCAGGCTGAGGCGACGGTGGCGCCGTACCCGATCGCGCCGACGTGGAAGTAGTCGCGGATGCCGTCGTCCTTGCCGCACTTGATGATCAGCTCGTCGAGCACCCGGTTGATCGCGTCGGCGAGTACGTCGGCCTTGCGCGAGACCGCCTCGCCGGCCCCGATTTCATCGCTCATCGACGCCGACTGATCGAGTAGGAACAGGAAACAGGTCGGGTTCGACCGGCGGATCTCGGCTTTGTATCCCGGCTCCGGGGGTGGGCTGGTCATGCCGGCATTGTAGTGGCGTGTGCACACACCGCCGTAGTGTCGGGTTTCAGGCTCCGACGTGGACGTGCGCCGCCCACGTCGACGGCTCGTCCGGATACTCCGCCCTGGCCCGCAATGTGGCGCTGTGCAGGGCGGCCGCGGCCCGGCGCGGGTCGGCCGCGGTGCTTCGCACCATCGACGTGTACACCGACCGGGTCGCCTGGGCCGCCACGTCGTCGTCGATCCCCCACAGCGTGCCGACCACGCTGCCGAAACCGGCCAGCAGGAAGGCGGTGGCGACGGGTACCGCCTCGTCAGGCAGCAGCTCGTCGGCGCGGGCGGTGTCGCACGCGGAAAGGTAGGCGAACCGCGCACCGCCCAGGTCACGGCGTGACACTTCGGACACGGTCAGCGGGTTCGTCGCGTGGTCGTGAAGCAACAGCTGGCCGTCCGAGCGGCCGGTCGGGTCGGTACGGCTGTGGCAGGCGAAATGCACCCACGGATGCGACGGCAGCGCGGCGAGGACCGGCGCTCTGCTGGCCCGCTCGCCGGTCAGCACGGTCGCCTCCGGAAACAGCTCGGACAGCAGCTCGGTCTCGGCCGCCGCGCCGGGCAGCTCGGAGTCCGGCAGGCCATGGGTGTCCGGCAGCGACACGACCAGGAGCTTCGGCAGGGCAGTGCGGTCGGGTACCGGTCGCGGGTCGGACAGCCGCTGCCGGGCGTACCCCAGCGCCCGCACCGTCGGCGTGAACGACGACACCACCCGGTCGAGGACGGTCGGCGGTACCGCCGCACCGCGCGCCTCGTGGTGCCCCGCGGCGTGCAGCGGCAGCAGCGACAGCAACCCGGTGGGCGCCCACCAGATCCGTGGCCACAGCGCACCGATCTCCGGCCGAGCCGTGTATCCGAGGTCGTCCAGGACCGGGCCGGTGATGGCGTCCCACAGCCAGCCCAGCAGGTCGGTCAGCTCGGCGTCGGCGTCACCCGCCGCGATCTCGGGCAGCGCGTCGACGTACCAGGTGACCGCCCGGAGCACCGCGTCCGGCCGCGCGTCGGGCAGGTGCACCACGCGCACTCCGCGGTTGGTGAGCACCAGCGCGTCGGACCGGTACCGGCTGATGTTGAGCAGCGCGATCGGCCCGTCCGTGGCGTGGGTCAGCAGGTCGGCGCAGGCGGGCGGGCGCAGGAAGTCCTCGTAGCCGGGCCGGGCTCGGATCCGCGCGACGACCCGCCCCCACTCCTCGGCCAGTGCGTGCCGGCGCTGGGCGGTATGGCTGGCGCGTACCAACTCGTTGGGCAGGTCACCGGGCAGATCACCGGCGTCCGCGGGCACCGGCTCGTGGCCGCCGCGCAGCCAGGTGAACCGCTCGGCCAGCTCGGGATCGAGGCGGCGCAGCTCGGCCAGGCCGGCCTGGGCGTCCAGCGCCTGCGCCAGCAGCAATCCGCGCCCCTGTTCGAGCAGCTCGACCGCGCGGGCGGGGGCGTGCCGGTACAAGGCCGTGGCGGCCGCGTCCGCGGCCAGCCCGGCGAACCCGGCGAGCTGGACGGTCTGCTCGAAGCGGCGCAGGTGCACCGGGGCGACCCTGCCCAGCAGCTCGACCGCGAGATCGTATCCCTCGGCGGCGGACCGCCAGCGCCGGCTCGCCGCCGCCAGTTCAGCCCAGTTGGCGGCCGCGTGTACGCGTACCGCCGGCGGACCGGATTTGGCCTGGGCCGCGGCACGGAACGTCTCGATGGCCGGGGCGGCGGCACGGATCCGTCCGGCCCGCTCGGCTCTTGCCCGCAGTGCGTGTCCCAGATCGACCATTGCCTGGGCCCACCGTGGATCGTCGCGGTCGACCTGCGCGACCACGTCGCGCAGCACTGACGTCGCCTCGTCCAGCAGGTGGCCGCGGCCGGTCAGCAGATGCTGGCGCAGCAGGGTGTTGCCGAGCGTGGCCAGGTGGAAACGCCGGTCCGCGCCGGTGGCCTCGGCCAGGGCCTGCCGGGCGGTACGGGCTGCCTCGCGCAGGATATGCGCCCCAGCGCCGTACGCGTGCCGGTCGCGCAGCAGCCGGCCCAGTTCGGCCAGGATGTCCGGGCGCCGGGGGTCATCGTCGCTGGTCGCCGCCAGCGCCTCGCGCAGCAGCGCGATCGCCGTGTCGAGGTTCTCCCCGGCGACCAGCTCACCCTCGGGCGTCACCCGCATCGCGGCCAGCAGCGTACTGAACGTGAGCAGGCAGCGCACCCGGAACGGGTGATCGGCCGGTACCCCGGTCAGCGCGAGCCGGCCGAGCGCGATCGCCTCGTCGAGCAACTCGGGCTGGCCCGTCAGCCGGTGCAGCGCACCCAGCCGCTGGCCCAGCGCGTTCAGGTACGCCGGTCGGCCCGGGTCGTCCGCCCTCGACCGGGCCAGCGCCTCGCGGGCCAGGTCGACCGATTCGTGGATGGGCGCCGCGCGGCCGGTGAGACCATGCAGGTCGGCCAGCGCGCTGCTGAGCACCCGCAGCCGTGCCGGACGCGACCGGTGATCGGGCGGCGTCAGCGCCACCGCCTGCCGGGCCAGCCGGACCGCCTCGTCCAGGGCGTCCTGGTCACGGGTGTTCTCGAACAGGTCGATCAGCGCGTCGGCCAGGTTCGACAGCTCGGCCGGGTCGCGCCGGGACAGCCGGAGCGCTTCCCTGGCCGTCCGCACCGCGTCGCGGAGCACGTCAGGCCGGGCGGTACGGCCGGCGTACGTATTCAGGATCAACGCGAGCCTGGACAGCTTGCCGCCCCGGGTCGGCTCGGACTCGGGCGTCGCGCCGACCGCCTCGGTGGCGGCCGCCCGCGCCTCCTCCAGCGCCGCGAGGTCGCCGGTGCGCAGGTACCGCCCGTGCAGGCACACCGCCAGCGCGACGAGAGCGGCGGGGCGGCGTCGGTTGCCGGCGGGTACGGCGGTGACCGCGGCCCGGGCCCGCTCCACGGCGCGATCCACGGTGGACAGGTCACCGGTCCGCTGGTGCTCCAGGCGGAAGAGCGCGGAGAGGTTGAGCATCATCTTGAACGCCTCCGGGTGCTGCGGCGGCAGCACGACGAGGGCCTGTTGCGCGATCTCCACCGCTTCGTCGAGCAGCGCACGATCGGAGCCGGTCTCGTACCGTGTGGCCAGCGCTGCCGCGAGACCGGTCAGGCAGACCGGCAGCGCCCGGTGCCCGGGCGCGGCCGCGACCGCCGCCCGGCCGGCCGTGATCGCGTCGTCCAGCGCGGTCTCGTCACCGGTGTGCAGGTGCCGCATCCGCAACGCGACGCAGAGGGCGCCCAGCAACGCCGGCCGGTATGTACTGGATGCCGGCTCGCCAGCCATCGCCGTCCGGCACACGTCGACCATCTCGGACAGGTCCTCGACCCGGCCGAACTGGTCGAACGCGCAGGTCAGCGCGGCGATGAGGTTCAGCGCCACGAGCGCCCGCCACGGGGGCGGGACGAAGGAGGCGCGCACCCTGGCGATGGCATCGGTCGCGGACCGCAGGTCGGCGCCATCGCAGCCGTTCTCGTAGCCCCGCCACAGCACCGGGAGCAGTACCGACAGCGGTACCGGATCCGCGGTTGGCGTCGTGGCCAGGTACTCCCGCGCCAGCGCGGTCGCCTCGGCCAGGCACGCCGGATCACCGGTGTGCTCGTGCCGCAGATGGTGCACCATAGCCATGCTGACCAGATGGCGCGAGCGGTCGGGGTGGCCGGCTGGCAACGCGTCCGCCAGCTTTCGCCCGACGGCCGCGGCCTCGTCCAGCACGTCCCCGGCACCGCTACGCTCGATGGCCGCCACCAACGCGGCCACCAGAATGCTGCCGTGTTCCGGAACATCCGGATCACCGGGCGGCGCGAGCGCCATCGCCTGCCGGGCCGCCGCCAGCGACCCGGTCAGCGTCAACTCGTCGCCGTCGCGCTGGTAGCGCAGCAGCAGCGCGTACCCGAGACTCATCAGCGTCGTGCGGCGGATGGGATCACGGCCAGGAACCACGTCGACCAACTGCCGCAGCAGCGCGATGGCGGCATCCAGCCGCGCCGGTTCACCCGTATCCTCGTACCCTTCGAGCAGGGCCACCGCCTGGGAGAGAGCATCGGGCTCACCGCCGTCGAGCAGCGGTCGAGCCTGCGCCGGAATCTCCGGACGGTCCGGTCCGAGCCGGCGGAAGAGTCGCAGCGCCGCATCGAGATCAGCGGCACCGGCCCCCGGGCCGGCGGCGAGGTGCCGGCACCAGTACAGCCGACCGGCGGTCAGCAGCCCCTCGACGTCAACGGCACCGTCCGGCAGCGCGGCGACCAGAGCGCGCGCTTCGGCCTCGGCCTCGGCGGCCAGGACCGGGCCGGGATCGCCGGCGGCGAACCTGGCGACCCGGGTATGCACCGCGGCCAGTAACCGTTCGCGCACGCGCCGAGCATAGCCGCGCGCCGGCACCGGCGGCCCTCGTCGATCCGGCAATGGCGGCGTCCGAGTTCGCGGCCCGGCGGCCGGCCGCGGCTCGCAAGAGTTCAGGTGTTTTTCAAGAACCAGGGCTGTGGTCTAGGCCACAGCTCCAGGCGATCCCTACGGTCCACTCACCGCGGTGATGTTTCCGATGAGTTTCCGACGGAGGGACCGAGCCATGAAGGTCCGGTTGACATGTACCGGAGTGATCGTGCTGTTACTCGCCGCAGCCTGCGGCTCGAAGGGCGAGGCGAAAACCGACACCGCGTCGGGGGGCCCGCTGGTACTGGGCGCGTCGTTGTCGCTGACCGGTTCGCTGGCGCGGGAAGGAACATTGACCAAGGAGGGGTACGACGTCTGCCAGAAGGTCGTCAACGACAAGGGGGGCGTGCCGGTCGGCGGCAGCAGGCTCAAGTTGGAGATCCAGTACCAGGACGACACCTCCAAGCCCGATACGGCCGGGCAGCTGGTCGACCAGTTCAACGACAAGGGCGTGAAGCTGATCCTCGGCCCGTACGGGTCGGCGACCACGGAGGCGGCCGCCGCCGTGGTGGAACGCAACGGTCAGGTGATGGCCGACAGCTCCGGCGCCGACGACAAGATCTTCACCAAGGGCTACCAGCGGACCTTCGCGGTGCTCTCCCCCGCCAAGGCGTACGCGTCCAGCATGATCCAGGCCGTCTACGACCTGGCCAGCCCGCGGCCGAAGACGATCGCGTTCGTATCCGCCGACGACGGGTTCTCCAAGACCGTGACCGCGGGCGGCGTGGCCAGGGCCAAGGAACTCGGGTTCACCGTGGTGGCCGAGGAATACGTGCCCAACGGCACCTCGGACGTGTCCGCCGCCCTGACCAAGATCAAATCGAAGGCACCCGACCTCGTCGTCGGGTCCGTCCATCTGGCCGAAGGCATCGCCATCGTGAAGCAGGCCAAGGAACTCGGTGTCGTGCCGGCCGGTGGCTTCGCCGAGACCGTCGCCCCGCCCACGCCGGACTTCGTGCAGACGCTCGCCGGCTCGGCGGAAGGCGTACTCGGCTCCACCCAGTGGACGCTGGAAACCGCCGGATCGGACAAGTGGTTCGGCACGGCCGGCGACTACGCGAAGACCTTCGCCAGCCAGTTCAACGGCCGGGCACCGGAGTACCACGGGGCCGAGGCGACAGCGGCCTGTCTCGCGCTCGTCCTCGCCGTGGAGAAGGCCGGGTCGACCGACCCGTCGAAGGTTCGCGACGCCCTGTCGGTCCTCGACGAGCAGACCTTCTTCGGCCCGCTGAAGTTCAACGCCCAGGGCCAGAACCTCACCAAGACGATGGCGGTCATCCAGATCCAGGGCGGGCAGCCGAAGGCCGTGTGGCCCAAGGACGCCAGCGAGGCCCCACTGCGCTGGCCCGGAGGCGCGTCGTGACCCAGTTCGCCCAGGCCACGTTGTACGGCCTGCTCCAGGGTGGCCTGCTGGCGTTGATCGCGGTCGGGTTCTCCCTGGTGTGGGGCGTGATGAACGTGGTCAACCTGGCCCATGGCGCGTTCGTGCTCAGCGGCGCGTACCTGGCCTTCGAGCTCAACCACGCGCTCGGCCTGGATCCGTTCGTCGCCCTGGTGCCCACCGCCGTGCTGCTCTTCGGCGCCGGATACGCGATCCAGCGACTGCTGATCAACCTCGTGGTCAACGCGCCGATCTTCCTCACCCTGCTACTGACGTTCGGCCTGCAACTCGTGCTCGTCAACGTACTGATCATGGTGTTCACCGCCAACTACCGGTCGATCCCGACCGGCTACGCCGACCGGGCCTGGGTACTGCCGGGCGACGTGCGGCTGCCGCTCGGCCGGCTGATCGCCGCGCTCCTCGCGGTGGCGTTGGCCGTCGGTCTCGGGTACGTGATGCGGCGGACCCGCACCGGTCTGGCCATCCTCGCCACCGGCATGGACCGCGGCGCCGCGCGGCTGATGGGAATCAAGGCGGCCCATGTGTACGCGTTGACCTTCGGCCTGTCCGCGGCCCTGGCCGGGGCGGCCGGCGCCGCGATCGGCGCGGTGAGCACCTTCTCCCCGGCCGACGCGGGCAGGCTCACGCTGTTCAGCTTCGTAGCCGCGGTTCTCGGCGGGCTGGGCAACATGAGCGGCGCGCTGTACGGGGGGCTGCTCCTGGGCCTCGTCGAGGGATGGGGCGGTCAACTGCTGCCCGGCACCCTGGTCAACGCGCTGGCGTTCGCCGTACTGGTCATCGTCCTCGTGGCGCGGCCGCAGGGACTGGCCGGGCGCGCCTTCTACGCGGCACGGGTGGAGGTGTGAACCGGATGTCCACGGTCGAGGTACGCACCGGCACAACCCGGGCCGAGGCCCGGGCCGCCGCCGAATCGGTGGCCGCGCGGTGGCGCCGGTTGGGCCCGTGGGCGCTGCTGGCCGCCGCGCTGCTCGCCGGTCTCGGCCTGCAGACCCAGCTCTACGGCGGGCAGGAACGCACGATCAGCACCGTGCTGATGTTCGTGTCGCTCGCCGCCGCGTGGAACCTGGTCGGTGGGTTCACCGGCTACACCTGCTTCGGCCAGGTCGGATTCTTCGGCCTCGGCGGCTATGCCACGGCCGCACTGATGGCACACGGCCAGCTGTCGTTCTGGCTGGCGATGCCGCTGTCGGCGCTGCTGGCCGGAGGATTCGCCGCCGCGGTGGGCGCGCCGCTGCTGCGCTTGAAGGGCCACTACTTCGCGGTTGCCACCCTCGGCGTCGCGGAGGGCCTGCGTGAGGTCGTCATCAACGTGCCGTCACTGACCGGCGGCGGAGCCGGCATCACCATCCCGTCGGTAGCGTCGACCGCGCCGACCCACTGGCTCGGCAACGACGGGTTCTACCTGCTGTTCCTGTTCCTCGCCGGTGCCGTATTGGCGGTGAGCGTCGCAGTCTCGCGCTCGCGCGCCGGGTACGCGCTGCGCGCCATCCACCAGGACGAGGACGCGGCGGCGGCGATGGGGGTCAACACCACGATCGCGAAGACCGCGGCGTTCGCCGGATCGGCCGCGCTGACCGGAGCGGTCGGCGCGGCCTACGCCTTCCAGCAGGTCACGATCTTTCCAGAGCGCCTGTTCGACGTCGACATCACGGTGCTCATGGTGGTCATGGTCGTCCTGGGCGGTTCCGGAACCGTACTCGGGCCGGTACTCGGCGCCGTCGCCGTCGCCTACCTGTCCGAGTGGCTGCGCCAGCATTACACCACGGTGCACACCCTGCTGCTGGGCACGATGATCATCGTCGCGGTCGTGCTGATGCCCCAGGGCTTCACCAGCTACGCCCGCGACGCCGTACGCACCCGCCGCTTCTCGCTCCTGGACAACGTACGGAGGTACCGGCTGTGACCATGCCTCGGTTGGCGGCCCACGGCCTTTCCAAGCGCTTCGGCGGCCTGCACGCGGTCAGCCAGGTCAACCTGGAACTGGTCGCGGGGCACCTGCTCGGCGTCATCGGGCCCAACGGCGCCGGCAAGTCCACACTGATCAACCTGCTGACCGGTCATCTGCGGCCCACCGCGGGCCAGGTACTGGTCGACGCCCGGGACGTCACCGGCGTACCCCCGTGGCGGCTCGCGCACGCCGGGATTGCCCGTACGTTCCAGATCGTCAAACCGTTCCGCGGCATGACAGTGGCCGACAACGTCGCGGTGGCCGCATTGTTCGGCCCGGGCTTCGGCGGGGTACGCCGCAGCCTGTCCGGCGCCCGGGCGGACGCGGTGGAGATCCTCGACCGCGTCGGGCTCGGCGGTAAGGCGGCCAGATCGCCTGCCGAGTTGTCCACCGCCGATGCGCGCCGGCTGGAACTGGCCAAGGCGCTGGCGTTGAAGCCGCGCGTCCTCCTGCTCGACGAGGTGCTTGCCGGGTTGCGGCCCGCCGAGATCGACCCGGCTCTGGAGTTGATCAGCACGCTCCGCGCGGAGGGCCTGGCCCTGCTCATGGTCGAGCATGTCGTTCACGCCATCGCGGCGATCTCCGATGACATCCTCGTTCTGCACCACGGCCAGGTGCTCACCCACGGCAAGCCGGCCGCGGTGCTCTCCGACAGCCGCGTCATCGAGGCGTACCTGGGCGCCCGGTACGCCGCCCGCACCGGAAGGAGTAGATCATGACCTTCGTGCTCAATCAGATCGACGCCGGGTACGGGCGGGTACAGGTGCTGTACGGCGTGTCGGTGGTGGTAGCGGCGGGCGAGATCGTCGCACTGATCGGTCCCAACGGCGCCGGCAAGTCAACCCTGCTGCGGGCCGCCACCGGCATGGTCAAGACGACCGGCGGTTCGATCCGGCTCGGCGCCACCAACCTCACCGGCGCGTCGATCGAGTCGATCGCGCGCGCCGGTGTCGCCCACGTCCCCGAGGGACGGCGTCTGTTCCCCGGCCTCACCGTCCGCGACAACCTGCGACTCGGTGGCTGGCGAACCCGGCACGAGGACCTGACGCCGGTGCTCGCGCTGTTTCCCCGCCTCGCCGAGCGCCTCGGCCAGGTGGCCGGATCGATGTCGGGCGGCGAGCAGCAGATGTGCGCGGTCGGCCGGGCCTTGATGAGCCACCCCGAGTACCTCCTGATCGACGAGCTGTCGCTCGGCCTCGCACCCGTGGTCATCGACGAGATCCTCTCCCGGCTGACCGACGTCGCGTCGACCGGCACCGGCATACTCCTGGTGGAGCAGGACGCCGGGGCCGCCCTCGAGGTGGCGACACGCGCCTACGTACTGGAGAACGGCCGAATCACGATCGCCGGGTCCGCCGGCGACCTGGCTCGCGACCCCCGGGTCCGCAAGGCGTACCTCGGCGTATGAACCCGGCGCCACGACCGGACGGCCGGCCCACGATCCCCGAACGGAGGGCACGGACCATGCCAGAGCCGCATATCGTGCGTCCCATGCGAGTGCTCCTCGTCGAGGACGACCGCCGGGTGGCTTCGGCGCTCGAGACCGCGCTCAGCCTCCGCGGGTACACGGTCACGCTCGCCGACACGGCCGCCGCCGCGCTCGCGGCCGGCCCGACCGACCTCGTCCTGCTCGACCTGAACCTGCCCGACCGGGACGGCCTCGACGTCTGCCGGGAACTCCGCCGTCGCAGCGACGTCGCGATCATCGCGCTCACCGCCCGGAGCGAGGAGACCGACCGCGTCGCCGGGCTTCGCCGCGGCGCGGACGACTACATCGTGAAACCGTTCGGCATGGCCGAACTCCACGCACGCATCGACGCGGTGATGCGCCGCAGCGCCCGCGCCACGGCCCGACCGGTGATCCAGATCGGGTCGATCACCATCGATCTCGACGCGCACCGCGTCACCGTTGACGCCACCGAGATTCCGCTCACGCGCAAGGAGTTCGGCGTGCTCGCGGCGCTCGCCCGCCGGCCCGGCGTCGCCGTCAGCCGCGAACAGTTGCTCGCCGAGGTATGGCAGACCACGTGGCTGGGCAACCCGCACACCGTCGAGGTACACATCGGTTCGCTGCGCGCCAAGCTCGGCGATCCCGGTGTGGTGCAGACCGTCTGGGGGGTCGGCTACCGGCTGCGGACCGATTGAGCCTATGGGGGTACCGAATGCGCCGCCGCCTGGTCCTCACCTACCTGGCCCTCCTGGCGCTCGTCCTGGTGGCGCTTGACGGCCCGCTGGCATCGAGCATGGCCTCACGCGGGACCGAGGAAATGGTGATCGACCGCCTACTGGACGCCAACCGGTTCGCCTCCCTCGCCGAACCCGCGCTGCGTACCGGCGAAACCGTGGAACTCGGCGCCGACCTGGCTCGCTATCACGAGCTGTACCGGATCGCCGCCGCGGTCACCGACCGGGACGGCGCTATCGTGATCGCCGCCGGCGCCCGGGCCGCGTTCACCGACCCGGGCGTAACCCGCAGACTCCACCAGGCGCTCGCCGGCGAACGTGCCGGCGGCGACCGGGTCGTCTGGCCCTGGCAACCCGACCGGCTGATTCTCGCCGTACCGGTCACCAACGGCAGCGAAGTCGTCGGTGCCGTCGTGACCCTCTCTCCAACCGGCCACTTGCGCGCCGCCGAAATCCGGTCCGGCATATTCGGAACCCTCGGCGGCATCGCCGCCCTCCTGATATTCGTCGCGGTCGCCGCCCTCCTGGCCCGCTGGATCCTGCGCCCCGTATCAGAACTGGACACGATCACCCAACGGATGGCCGCCGGCACTTTCGACGCCCGGGTACCCGCCGATCGGGGACCCGTCGAGTTGCGGCGACTGGCCCGCTCGTTCAACGAGATGGCCGACACGGTCGTCGACTCACTCGCACGGCAGCGGGCCTTCGTCGCCCAGGCCAGCCACCAACTACGCAACCCGCTCACCGCGCTGCGCATCCGGGTCGACAACCTGAGCGGGTACGTACGGGCGGCCGGACAGACCGAGCATCGACTCGCGCTTGAGGAAACCGACCGGCTGGCCCTCGTCCTCGACGGTCTGCTCGCCCTGGCCCGCGCCCAGCGCGGCCAGCATCGCATGGTCGCCGTCGACGCCGTGGCGGTCGGCGAGGCCAGGGTAGCGGCCTGGCAGCCGCTGGCCGAGCAGCGCGGCATCACCCTCTGCCGCACCGGCGTCTCCCGGGCCCTCGCCAGCGCCGTGGAATCCGCGGTCGACCAGGCCATCGACACACTCGTGGACAACGCGTTGAAGTTCGCCGGCCCCGGCGCGACAGTGACCGTCGACGTGTCAGCGACCCGGTCCACGGTCGACATCCACGTGATCGACGACGGACCTGGCCTGTCCGAGGAGGGCAGGCGGCGGGCCACCGAAAGCTTCTGGCGCGCCGCCGATGCGCAGAACACCGACGGCGCCGGTCTCGGGCTACCGATCGCTGCCGTGCTCGTCGACGCCTCGGGCGGCTCCCTGCACCTGTTACCGGTCTCGCCGCACGGACTCGACGCCCACGTAAGGTTCCCAGCCGCACCCGATCCGCCGGATCAGTCCTTGGCCTCCCGGTAGTACCGGACCGCCCCCGCATGCAACCCCAGCGGGTAGGTGTCGATCGCGGTGCGCCGGTCCAGCCGGCGCGCCTCCGGATGCGCGGAAGCCAGCGCGTCCCGCTGCGCGAACAGCAGACGGGTCAGCCGGTACGCCAGCGGTTCGGCCATCGCTCGCGCCACCACCAGATAGTTGGCCACCCCGATCGTGGACACGGCCTTGCCCAGACCGTAGGTCGGCGCCGGAATGGTCCGCTCGGTGTAGAACTCCCCATAGGCCGAACGCAGCCTCGCCACCGGCCCGGCCACGTCGATCAGCCGGATCGGCACAGCCCGCGCGAGCGTCGCGATCGCCGCCACCGGCAGCCCGGCCGAAAAGAAGAACCCGTCCAGGTTGCCGGCGGCCATTCCGGCCGTCGACTCGTCGACGCCCAGCATCGACGTCGCCATGCCCGCCGCGTCGACGCGAGCCGCCGCCAGCAGCCGGGTGGAGATCACCTCGGTCCCCGACCCGGTGGCGCCCAGCGACACCCGACGGCCGGCCAGGCCGGTCAGGTCGATGATCGGGCCGTCGGCACGGACCACCAGATGGAGGTAGTTGTCGTACAGCCGCGCCAGCGCCACCACCGGCAGGCTCGCCGTGAAGGGGGCCGAGCCGGCCACCGCGGCGGCGGCCGAATCGGCCAACGCGAACCCCACCTCCGCATGACCGCCGCCGACCAGTCGCAGGTTGTCCACGCTCGCGCCGGTCGCCAACACCTCGGGCACCAACCCGGGCAGTCCCCGGCGCACGACCGCGGCGATGCCGGTCCCGTAGGCGTAGTAGACCCCGCCCTTACCGCCGGTCGCGATCCGCAGGGCGCCCCGAGGATAGTCCGGCGGCCGGCCACAACCGGCCGACGTGACGCCGGCCATCGCGGCCAGCAGGCCACCCAGCAACGCCCGGCGAGCGATCACACCAGTACCGTACCGGCCCGCGCACAGGTCAGCGCCTGTTCGCCACGGCGAATCTGCGGGTGCGGCGAACCGATCGAGCCGAAGCCGGACTTCCATGCATCATGCAAAAAAAATCCTAGACAACATTGAGCCGAAGCACGCATGTCTGCGTACTACCCAACGCGGGGACGGGCAGGAGCACCCGTCCGAACAGAGCACAGTTGGGGGAACCCGAGGAGGAAGCGCACAGTGAGTGGCAACCGGCGCGACGCGAGCCAGAACACTGCAGCGCAACACGCAGGCAACGGCCCGAACGCCAACGACTTCGTCGATATCCGGGACGTGCGACCGAACGTAGCCACCCCACGAACCGGGCGAAACGGATCGACCGGAACCTTCATCGCCGACTGCGGAACAACTCGAACCACCACAACAACCCGGGCAACTTCATCGTCGCGCCCGGAGTCGAAAACGGCGCGCACCACACCCACGACTACGTCGGCAACACCACCACCAACGGGTTCTCCACCGACGGCAGCCTCGCAAGGGGCGGCACGACCTGCCAAAACCCGGCGGACAAGTCCGCCTACTACTGGCCCGTGCTGCGCGACCTCACCCGCGCCGGCAACGACGCCAAGCAGGCCGGCGGCGGCCTCGACGAGAACGTGGGCAGGATCCTGACCCCGGCCGGCGTCACGATCGAGTATCGGGGGAATCCGACCTCCAAGGTCGTAGCGATGCCCGACGATCTCAAGATCGTGACAGGCGACGCCAAGGCGGTGACCAATGGACCGAAGAACGCGAACGCGAAGTGGACCTGCACCGGATTCGAGAACCGGACCACCACGAAGGACCCGCTGTGCCCCCGCGGCAGCCATCTCGAGCGGATCCTCGACTTCCCGAGTTGCTGGGACGGCAAGAACACCGACAGTACCGACCATCGCACACACGTGGTCTTCCCGGACCGCAATGGATCGTGCCCGACGAAGTTCAAGGCGGTAGCGCAGTTGCGGTACACGCTGACCTACAACCAGCCGTCCGGCCGCACCTTCGCCGTGGACACCTTCCCGGAGGACAACCACGTCGCGCTCACCGACCACGGCGACTTCGAAGCCGTCATGTCCCGGCAACTGCGCAACGACATCACCGAATGCATCAACAGCGCACAGAACTGCACCAACACCCTGACCGGGCCGGGCCACCACCGTATCGATGCACACCGCAACAAAGACACTACGCAACGATAGTCCCGGTGCACCGTTTGGGCCGGCATCACGGCAGGCGGGTAGAACGGATACGGACCGGATAGCAGCGCTTCGTCTGAGAAAGGGGCCGAATGAGAAGGCAGGGAGTAGGTGCCTGGCCGCGGATCGCGACCGCCATCGCAATGACAACCGTGGCGTGGGTTGCCATACCGGCAGCGTCAGCTGCCGCTGCGCCAAGTAACTCAGAGGCGATCACGCGGCCGGTGACGGCACCCAGACCCGACCCGTTCAACGGCGCCATCCCCGGCGACGCCACCGCCCCCGGCGCCGCCCTGCCACCGGTCAAGAACCCACCCGGCTCCGGCCCGTTCGTGCAAACCGCCCTGCCCGGCGCCCACGTGACGCAGGCCCGGTTCGGCCCCATCGACGACATGGACCGGCTGTTCCTGGTCAAGGTCCGCCAGGCCGGCCTCTGGGAACGCCCGACCTGTCTGCACGCCCAGGATCAGGCCGAAAGCCCCCGGCTCAAGGAGATCTGCCAGATCCTGGCCTCCGATCACGCACAGCTCGACGACGAGGACCGGTTCATCGCCACCCAGCTGGGCGTCGCGCTGCCCGACCAGCCCTCATTGGACCAGCAGGGCTGGATGCGCGAGTTCTGGGACCTGAAAGGCCACGACTTCGACGTCGACTCGGTCCGCTGGCTCCGGTTCGCCCACGGCGTCGTCTACAGTGCCATCGCCACCATCCGCACCGGCACCCGCAACGAGATGATGCGGCTGTTCGCCGAACGCGCCAGCACCATGGTCAACAAACACATGTCGCTACTCGAATCAACCGGCCTGGTGCAGTACAACGCCCTCCCCCACGCCGCAATCGGCGCACCCGCCGCCGGCCTCGCCAACGCCGAGATCGCCACCCAGGACTTCCACGTCAACCGCACCCAACAGGACATCGACGGCGCCCTCACTCCGAAGAACCCCAGCCTGCTCCGCCCAACGGTGCTGGCCCTGCTGATCGCGACCGGCCTGCTCGCCGTCGTCAGCATCCGCCGGGTGATCCGGGGCGGCTCGTAGCGCGACCGACCCTCGCGGCTGTCGTTGTCACAGCGTCCTACAGCCGTTGAAACGCAGCCGAACGGGGCCGGGTCGCCCAGCAGCCTCGGAGCGTACTGGTCAAATAGACCGTGCTCGGCAACCGATCGCCACGTCGCGCTCGGGACCGCGGGCTGTAACCCCGCGCGCTCCGGTGGGGTCGCGCTGCCTCTGATCCAGCCCTTGAACGCTCTCTCGGTATGACGCAGGGCCAGCGAGGCCCGCCTGCGGCCGCAGCGCCCGTCCTGGGCGGCTTGCGTCCGCCCAGGGAATTGGTACGAGGGGTTGGGGCGGACGAGCGTCAGGGCCGGAGACCGGCAGTCAGATCTCGATCGTGGCCGTGCCGCGGGCGGACGGTTCGCCTGGGCGGAGGCGTTCGAGGCGTTGTCGCTGGCGGACCGCCACCATCCAGGCGGGCCGAGGATATTGATCGACTCACTCTCGTAGCCGATGAGCGGGCGCTTCTGGCCCTCCCATGATCCCGGTCCGCAATAGAGAGGGTCGCCCGCGCGACCGATGCCGTTACCACCCTTGCAGCGGCGATCTTGGCAGGTCATCGGGCGGTCAGCCCGTGACCTGACAGTTCTTTCCAGCGAGCGCGGTCATCGCGCTGTTGACTCGTGTGTTGGCGTCCTGGCTGCCGGTCAGCGTGCCGAGCTCCAGCACCTTGGCCAGTGTTGGATTTCGCGGCAGTTTCTCGCGGACCGCCTTGATGAGCTGCTCGAATGAGGCGTACCAGTCGTTCTGAGCTTTGACCGCGGAGGCGTGCTGGCCGTTCAGGTCTCCCGGCACTGGTTTCTTGTTCAACTCGTCGAACACGATCCTCGACTGGGTCAGGTTGTTCTGCAGTACCTGTAGCAGAAGATCCTTATTGACCCGGACGAGCTCGTTGGGCGACGTTCCGCCGCCTGACGGATCGAAGGTGAAGATCTCGTTGTGCTCGGTCGTGAGGATCTTGTGAACCTGCTCGCAGGTGGCCAGCACCTGGTTCCGGTATTCGCCGGCCATGTCCTTGCCGTCGCTGCGCTTGTCCTCGCGATGAAGAATCGCCCAGGCCACGGCGACGATCGAGGCGATGGTGCCGAGAATGCCGATGATCACGACGGTGCGACCGAGGAACGGCTTTTCTTTCCTGGGTTTCGGCTCTCCCGGAGGGTAGCTCATCACGCCTCCAGGTTTCTCCGCGTGGTGGTCGCCCGGCTCGAAGATCGACGACAACCAACCCTCGGGCAGTCCGCGCGGCCCGCACGCTACGCCGGGCCCGACCGGCGGGCAAGGCTCCTGTCGGCTGGTTGTCGTAGCCCGCGAGCGTCCGCCACCGCCACCGTAGCGGTGCGGAGTGAGGCCGCGGTCGAAACTTTTCCCGTCGATGGCGTCGATGATCAGCCCGGTCAGATCGTCACGTACCGACACCGCAGCGGTGGACGAACCGACCGACCCGTTGCCGTACAAGGCGGCACGTGGCCATCGGCACGCGTGGACGCAGGACGGTGGCGCGGCGCGGCGCGGCGCCGATAGCCAACCAGGTTCCACACCAGCTGCCCGCGTGGATCACCAAAGATCAAGTGCACTGTCATGTCGCGTTCCGGTGGCGAGGTGAGCGGAGCTGCACGGCTGGTGGGGTGGTTCTGGTTGCCCGTCAGCGTACGCGGTGGCCGGCGCGGTAGACGGCGGCTGTATTGCGCAGGGCTGTGAGGTCGGTGAGTGGGTTGCCGTGCACGGCGAGGAGGTCGGCGTCGTGCCCGGGTGCGATGCGGCCTTTGGTCACGGCGACGCCGCAGGCTTGGGCGGCTATGGAGGTCACCGAGCGCAGCGCCTGGACTGGGGGGAAGCCGCCGATGGTGACCATGTCAGCGACGCCGTAGGGCAGCACGTCGTGGGGTTTGGCCGCGCCGATGCCGCTGTCGCTGCTGCACACGACGGTGGCGCCGGATTGGCGTAGCTGCTCGAAGGCGTACAGGATGGCCGGCAGTCGGGCCATCAGGCGGGCCAGGATCTCGGGCGGGTGGGGCGCGCCGGGCAGGAACCCGAGGGTCGCCGAGACGACGATGCCCTTCTCGGCGATGGCGCTGAGGACGTGCGGGTCGGCGTGTGCGCTGTCGGCGGTCAGGAACGTGCAGTGCTCGATCATGTCGACGCCGGCGGCGACCACGTTGGCGATTGCGGTCGCGGCGTGGGCGTGCGCGGTGATCGGCAGCCGGTGGCGGTGCGCCTCGTCCACGGCGGCGCGCAGCTCGTCGACGCCCGTACTGGGCCTCGTGGGAGCGGGTGGTGGGGGTAAGGTCCCCGCCACTGGCCATGATCTTGATGACGTCAACGCCGCGTTCGGCGTGGTCGCGGACGGCGGCCCGCACGGCAGCCGCGCCGTCTGCCTGGCCGCCGAGGAACCAGCAGTGTCCACCGGTGGGTGTGATCGGCGGGCCAGCTACCAACAGGTGCGGGCCTGCGGCAGGGTCGGCGGCGGTCTCGTCCCGCAGCCGCAGGGACAGGTAGTCGCGGTCACCGAGGTCGCGGACCGTGGTGATCCCGGCCATCAGGCAGGTACGGGCGGCCAGCCGCATCCGTTCCAGGACCGCGTCGTCGGGATCGGTGATGTGACCTACCGGGTCGTCGCTGGCATCGAGGGCCAGGTGGACGTGCGCGTCGACGAGACCGGGCAGCAGGGTCGCCTGGCCAAGGTCCACCACGTCAATGCTCGCCGGCACCGCCGCCCCGGACTCCACCGCGACGATGCTGCCGTCGTCGACCAGCACGACCGGTCGTTCGACCAGAGTGGGACTGACACCATCGAACAGGCGGGCGGCACGGATCGCGAACATGAATCCTCCCCGACTGCCGGGGCGACCGGAGCCCGTCGCGCCCCTTGACAGTGTGTCAAGCGTGTACGCTGCTTGACACCATGTCAAGCAGCACCGTGGGCACCCGGCAGCGGATCCTCGCCGCCGCTCGGTCGTTGATCGAGGAAGGCCGCACCGACGTCGGCCTGGGCGAGATCGGCAAACGCGCCGGCATCAGCCGCCAGGCCGTGTACCTGCATTTCACCTCGAAGGCGCAGTTGCTGACCGAACTGGTCACCTGGGTCGAGGAACAGGCCAACCTCGGCGCCCTGCTCGCCCCGGTGTGGACCGCGAAGACCGGCGAGCAGGCGCTGCGCGCGCTGGTCGAGGCCGGCGCGGTGTTCGAACCGCAGACCCACGCGCTGGCCAGGGTCGCCGAACGCGCCCGCGACGAGGACCCCACCATGGCAGCCATCATCGCCGAGCGCATGCAGCGCCGCTACGACGGCATGCGCACCGTCGTCGCCCGGATCGCCGCCGAGGGCCGCCTCACCCCCGGCTGGGACATCGACACCGCCACCGCGTTCGTCTGGGCACTCACCGCACCCTCAACATTCCACCTCCTCGTCGAGGAGCGCGGCTGGTCACCCCAGCGCTGGGCCAAATACACCCACCAACTACTCCACGACGCACTCGTCTCCCCCGAAACGCCCCAGCCCCGCCGCCCTGCCACGAAAACCCGAACGCAGAGCCGAGCCACAGCAGCCACACAGCCGCAGACCGCCAAGCGACCGCGACGTTCATGACGCGAGCCTCGCCTGCGTGATCCTCTTCTGCCGCGATACGCGCGCTTATCGGCACACCCTCCGCCACGGAAGCCGATCACGGTTGTGACAGGTATCGCTGCGTGTGACAACTACCGCTGCTCGGCACACCACCACTCCGTGTCATCGCCGGGTGCTTCCGATCAGCCCGTGGTCGTCCACTTCGGCGCGGACCAGACCGGCCGGCGGGGATGCGTAACCGGTCCACGTGCGCGGTGCGCACCTGCCGGCCGTCGGGCTGCGCGGCGACGGGTAGGGGCGTGGGTTGTCCCAGATCTTGTCCCGTCCGAGCTCGGCGCCGGGCGCCAGGTCGCGGGTCGCTACCGCCTCCATGATCGTCTGAAGGCGGGTTGACACGCCCTCGGGCGAGATCGCGTTGAGCGCCATCCCGATCTGCAAGGCCCGGATCATGCCGATGACACTGCGGACCCAGCGGCGGACCTCAACGTCCACAATGGGCACACGCGTGCGCCACGCCCGGGTGCTCGCGATCTCGTATTCCCGGGCAACCTCCTCAATCCGGCGGATGAGGTGCACGATCAATTCCCGGGGCAGCGCGCCCCGCCTCCGGAACGGCATCTCTACCCGACGCAAGGCATCGACCAGGGCCTCATCCGGCATGGACCATAGACGGCGCCGGACCAGCCGCCAGCTCACCCCGGCGGCCGCCGCGAGAAGCGCAACCAGACCACGGTAGGTCAGGGCCCAAATCAGCAGCCCCAGGCAGACAGCCCGCCAGGCGGGCGACGAAACGCGAGTCACCACGACCGCGTACGCCAAGGCCAGCAGCAATGCGACGCCGAGCGCCCGGTAGACCGCCACCACGTCGATCCGCAGCCACGGCACGATACGCGTCACGACCGTCCACAGCGCACCGGCGCACATCGCCACCGCCACGACGGACAGTCGGTAGCGCGTCGTCCCCTCTGCCAGGACCGCCGCAAGCCCAGCCGCGATGGCGGGCGCCGCGACCGCGAGCCGCCCGGCCACCGCGAGGAGCGACGCCTGGCGCCGTTCCCCCGCCATCACGATCGCGGCGGCGCGCTCCTCCGCCGACTCGACCCAAATCACCCAATCCGGGCGGGAGTCCTCGACCGGCTCCTCGTCCAGATACGGCAACTCCTCGACCGGACCCTCCTCCAGAAGCGTGGCTCCTCGAACGCCGACAAGGGCGGCAACCACTCCTCGAACTCCGGCCGGAGCTGTCTTTCCTCCGCCGTGGCCACGTCAAGGCGTGGTTGCGCGACGTCGGACTCGTCGCCGGCATCCCGGCGCGGACCTGACGCCTCCTCAGGGGCCGCTCCTGGCCGCGCTCGCCACCGACGCGGGTACGACCGGCGCGCCGGATCGGTTGGGTCGAGGGGCGTCACGCAGCCGAGGGTGGCACAGTGACCGGCTCATCGCCATCACCGACTGGGAAGCCACGGCTATCGGTGTCACAGGGAGGAACGTGCGGCCCTACCGCGTCAGCCTCATCTCGAGTCACTGCCATGCCGTACGGCCCGTCAACGAGCGGCGTCCGCCCTGCAACAGGGCCGAGCAGACGCTTCGCTCGCGCCTCGCCTCTCGGCGCCAATTCGAGGCTGGTGCGCTGGGCGTCCTCTTCTGCCGCCGGCCGGCATCACGCAGTGTCACGGCAAACGCTTCGAGCGACAGCCTGAACATGTCTGAGTCGCAGGATGCCTTGATGATCGCGGCAGTCGACTGCGGCGTAGGCTCTGGCAGGTGCACGCTGTCGTGCTTCAGGGCTTTCGGTGGACCGAACGGCTTAGGTCCTTGAGGTTGCGGAGCTGGTACCTGTCGAGGGGTAGGTACGCATCGCGGTGCACGTCGCGGGCGCTCCCAGGGCAGGTCGGGGTGGGTGGCCGTTGCGGCCGTGGAGGACCTTGACGATCCGAGGCCAGCGAGGTCGAGGGCGTTGCTGGGATCGCCGTCGGGGCGGTAGGGCAGGTTGTAGAGCGCGAAGAGGTATACGAAGACGCCGCCGAAGCCCTCGCTGTTGACGATGTCGAGCGGCTCGCCGAGGTATGTTGCCGCCGTCCCGGGGGTCGGTGGTGTTGGTCTTGCGGCCCGGTGATCCTTCGGTTAGGTGGTTGATCGGGGTTGAGCGTCGAGGGCGTTGAGTTTGGTGCGGACGGCGTCGGCGTCAGGGTGGTCGAGGTCGTCGAGGATGGTCAGGGCCTGCTGCCACGCTTCACGGGCGGCTTTGGGTGCGCCGGCGGCGTGGTGAGTATCGCCGAGGTGGTTGAGGGTGTTGGCTTCTTCAGAGCGGTTGCCGAGGTCGTGGTACAGGTCGAGGGCGTTCTGGTAGCAGGTGACGGCGTGGGTGTGGTGGCCGAGGTGGTGGTGGGCGTAGCCGAGGCTGTCCCAGGTAGCGGCCTGCCCGGTGTGGTTGTCGAGTTCCTGGTGCAGGGTGAGGGCCTGCTGGCAGGAGGTGAGGGCTTGTTGGGGGTCGCCGAGCAGAACGTGGTACCAGCCGATCAGGTTGAGGGCGTGGGCCTGCCCGATCTGGTGGCCGGCGGCCCGGTACAGATGGAGGGCTTGGCGGGCGTGGTCGAGGGCCTGCGCGGGGTGGCCCTGCCGCTCCCACAGGTAGCCCAGGCTGTAGTGGCTGTGCGCCTGCCCGAGCAGGTCGCCGGCCCGGGTGGCCAAGTCGAGGGCGTGGCTGAGCTGGGTGTGGGCGTCGTCAACGCGGCCCAGCCGGACGTGGGCGATGGCGAGGTTGCGGCGGGCGTGGGCCTGCGCGGTCGGGTCGGCCAGCCGCTCGGCGGCGGCCGCCGCCGAGCGGCCGACTTCGGCCAGGTCGTGCCAGTGCCCCCGCCGGTCCAGAAAGGTCCACAGGGTCCAGGCCAGCTGCCGGGTGTGGGTGTCGAAGCCGGTGGCGGCGGCGTTGTCGACGGCGGCCAGCAACACCCGGTGCTCGGCGGTGAACCAGGCCATTGCCTGCGCGCGGTCGGCGGGGTGCTCCGGGGTTACCCCGGGCTGGGGTGGGGCGAGAGGTCCCGGGTCTCGGGGTGGGATCAGCTGCCGGTCGGCGGTGTGGGCGGTGTGCAGGTAATGGTCGAGGATGCGGTGGGTGGCGGCGTGGCGCTGCTGGTCGGTGTCGGTGGTGTGGGCAAGCTGGGTGGCGTAGGCGCGCAGTAGGTCGTGCAGGGTGTACCGGCCGGGGCTGTGTTCGGTGATGAGGTTAGCTCGGACCAGTTCCGCCAGCAGGGAGCGGGCGTCATTCGGAGGGATGCCGGTGAGGCTGGCCACTGCGGGTACGCCGATGTCGGGGCCGGGGTGCAGGCCGAGCAGGCGGAACAGCTGGGCAGCGGCGGGTCTCAGAGAGTGATAGGACCAGGAGAACACGGCCTGGACGTCAGTAGCGGGGTCGTCGCCGGTCAAGGTTTGCCACCGCTGTTGTGCGCTGCTGAGCTGCTCGGCCAAGGACTGGAGACTAGTGTGCGGGCGCAGGGTGGCGTGGGCGGCGACCAGGGTCAGGGCGAGGGGCAGCCGGGCACATCGGGTGATGATCTCCTCCACGGCGTCAGGTTCGGCGGCGATCCGATCGGTGCCGAGCCGGTGGGTCAGCAGGTCGCGGGCCTCTCGATTGGTGAGTAGGTCGAGGGTGAGTGGGTGGGCGCCGGTGGCGGCGACCAGGCTGGTGAGTTGGTTGCGGCTGGTGACTACCACGAGGCAGCCGGGGGCGCTGGGGAGCAGCGGCCGGACCTGGGCGCTGTCGCGGGCGTTGTCCAGCACGATCAGCATCCGCTTATCCACGAGAAGGCTGCGGTAGAGGGCGACCTGCGCGTCCGAGTCCGCCGGGATCCGCTGTGGGGGGACCTCGAGGGCGTCCATGAAACCGCGTACCGCCGTAGCGGCTTCGGTGACCTGGCTGCTGGGGTCGAAGCCGCGCAGGTTCACATACAGTTGCCCGTCGGGAAACCGGTCGCGGATCTGGTGCGCCCAGTGCACGGCCAGGGCGGTCTTGCCCACCCCGGCGGTGCCGTCGATGGCTGAGATGACCACCGCGGTGGCCCGGTCGGGTGTGTCGCGCGCGGGTCCGTGATCGGGGAGCAGTTTGTTGAGGTCGGCCAGGTGTTGGGTGCGTCCGGTGAAGGTGGCGACGTCGGGGGGCAGTTGGGCGGGAATCGCCAATCGGTGACGACGGGCGGGTACCGGCCGGCCGGCGACTTGCTCCCGGCGGGCAGCCAGGTCTGCGAGAGCGTTTTCTATGGCCCGGTAGTCCGCGTGCCACCGATCCGCGTCCACCAGGGCGGGGTCAAGACGGATGTGATGGGCGCGGGCATAGCGCCCGCAGGCGCCCACGAAGGACTCCACCGTCTCCCACCGCGGCACGGCCGGCCCATTGAGCAAGCTGCCAAGCGTCGAGGTGGGCAGCACCCGACCGTCTTGCGCGGCGTGGCTTTCCAGGCTGCGGTAGGTCGGCCTGCGCACTCGTACGAACAGATCCTGTAGCCGGCCACGGAACTCGGCCACCGGATCCCCGTTTCGCTCGCTCACGCACCCCACGGGACCACAGGATCGGCCGATGGGAAAGCGGCTATCCGTCAGATTCGCCCGTTTTCCCGTTCCGTCCCGCACCGGACCACTCGGCGCCGGTGGACCGGCAGGCTTGACCGTGCCGGGGACAACCACTGCCCCGGCCATACGGTTCCGGACCGCGAGGCATCGGCCGGCGTGAGCCTCCTTCGCAACGTGCGGATAGCCGCCCGCCACGCCGACCTACGCATCAACTTGGGGAGGTTGCATGAGAACGAAGACGAGGCTGGCGGCCGTTGCGGTGACGGTCGCCACCAGCCTTGCCGTGGCCGTCGAGGGGAGCATGCCCGCCCAGGCCGCCCCTGGCGACGGTACCTACTACAGCGTCAACGACCACAATCCCTACGGGCCCATGGTGATCGACATTCGCCAGGGATCGCACGACAACCGAGCGCAGGCGATTCTCTACGCCTGGCACGGCGGCGACAACCAGCGGTGGACCAAGCAATGGTTCAACAACGGCGACGGGAAGGCCGGGTGGGTGTTCGTGAACACGGCGTCGGGCAAGTGCCTCGACAAGTCGCTGGACGCGCCCGATGCCGACGGGAACACGGTCTACCAGTACGACTGTCACTTTGGGCCTAACCAGAGGTGGACACAGGTTCTGTCGGGCGGCAGTCGATGGGGAAAACTGGTGAACCAGTCCGACGGCAGGTGCCTGGACGTCGACGGACCCAACGATCGAAACGGTGCGGTTCTTCACGTCTGGCACTGCTATCCCACCTGGAGCCAGGAGTGGAACATCGACGACTGACAGAGCCTGACTCTGCACCATCGCACCCGCGTCAGGACGGGCCCGCCCGACCACCTGCCTGATTACCCGTCCTGAAGCACAGCGTCCATTGAGCCGCCCTGGATCTTCCGGAGAGAGAACCAACTAAGATCTTTTCTCTTCGGGAAGGAAAAGGGGAATGGTGATGGCGAGGCAGCGCAGGTCGTACACGCCGGAATACAAGGAACAGGTCGCCCGGATGGTGGTCGAGGAGTCTCGGGCGATTCCGTCGACGGCGCGCGAGATCGGCGTGAACGAGCAGACTCTGCGTAACTGGGTGAACGCGTATCGGCAGGCGCACGCCGGCGAGGAGCCGCCGCTGTCGATTTCGGAGCGGGCCCGGCTACGGGAACTGGAGAAGGAAGTCCGGGAACTCAAGCTGGAGCGCGAGTTCTTGGGAAAAGCCGCAGCGTTCTTCGCCAGCGAGTATCGGTAGAAGCTCGGTACGAGCTCATCGACGCGGAGAAACGCGCCTTCGGGCCGGACGGCCGGCCCAGGTACACCGTCGTGCAAATGTGCAAGTGGCTGGGGGTTTCCAGTTCCGGCTATTACGAGTGGCGACGCCGGCCACAATCGGCGACCGCGGCACGCCGGGAGAAATTGAAACAGTTGATCGTGGTGATTTTCGAGCTATCGGACGAGACGTACGGCTATCGGCGGATCCACGCCTCGCTGCTGCGGTCCGGCCACGCCTGCTCTCTGGAACTGGTCCGTGCTCTGGTACGCCAGCTGGGCCTGGTGCCCTGCCAGCCGCGGCCCTGGCGGCACAGCCTAACCGATCAGGACCCGGGGGCCGGGCCGCTGCCGGATCTGCTGCATCGGGACTTCACTGCGTCCGCGCCGGGCGAAAAGATGGTCGGCGACATCACCTACATTCCGACCTGGGAGGGCTGGGTATTCCTCGCCACCGTGATCGACTGCTACACGAAAATGGTCGTCGGCTGGGCGATGTCGGACAACTACAAAACTCCACTCATCAGCGCCGCGATCGGTATGGCCGTTCGCAACAATAACATCAAGGAAGGTGCTATATTCCACTCGGACCGTGGTAGTAACTACATGTCCGCCGAGTTCGGCCAGGTGCTTCGCGAGCATCGGATCAGGCAATCCGTCGGACGTACCGGGATCTGTTACGACAACGCGATGGCCGAATCGTTCTTCGCGGCGTTGAAGAACGAGCGGGTCAGCCGTACCCAGTATCCGACCAGGAAGCATGCGATCAACGATGTTGCCCGCTACATAGAATTGCGATACAATTCCCGACGTCTCCACTCGGGTCTCGGCTACAAGACTCCCAACGAGGTCTACAACGAGTACCTGAACGGGCAGCGAGCGGCCTAATTTGGACCACTAACCGTTTGTCCGGAATTTCTGGGGCGGATCACATCTGCCACGCGGAGCCACCACGACCAACAGCTATCGCCCAGAAACACTGACACATCGGGCGACCATCCAGCTCGTCTCGGGTGTGCTTGGTCAGTCCGAGAAGGCTCTCTGATGGCCTCAGGCAATCGTGAGTTGTGATTGCCGGCAATCCACGCTCGACCGTCCGAGGCGGGCGAGGCCACCGTCACAATCGCGCGGCGTTTCCATCGTGCAAACCGCGTCGGTTGCCGCCGATTGGCGTTCAGCACACAGCGCACCGAACTCGCACATCGCGGCGAAACCCGAGGAGGTTACGTGAGAACGAAGATAACGTTGACGGCCGTTGCGGTGACGGTCGCCATCGGCCTTGCCCTCGCCGGCGGAGTGAACGTACCCGCCTGGGCTGCGGCGCCCACGTACTACAGTGTTGACGCCGCCAGCAATCCGCCCATGGTGATCGACATTCGCCAGGGATCGCACGACAACCGGGCGCAAGCGATTCTCTATCACTGGCACGGTGGCAACAACCAGCGGTGGACGAAGCAGCGGTTCGGCGAGGACGCCAACGGGCATCCCGTATACCGGCTCGTGAACGCGGAGTCGCACATGTGCCTGGACAAGTCGCTGGACGTACCCGACGCCGACGGGAACGCGGTCTACCAGTACGGGTGCAACGGTGGCCTCAATCAGCTGTGGGCCCAGGTTCCCACCCGGTTCGGCAGAACTGGGTGGGACAAACTCGTGAACCAGTCCGACGGCAGGTGCCTAGACGTCGACGGACCCAACCTGGCAGACGGCGCGGTTCTTCACATCTGGCACTGCTACGACACCTGGAGCCAGCGGTGGAACATCGAGGACTGACAGCCCCGACCCCTCTCGCCGTCTATTCGGTTCAGCACAGGCCTTCCCGCGAGGAACTCGACAACGATTCCTTCAAGTCTCTACCAACGCCAACTGCAAGCCGGTTCGCCGGCAACACCGCGACGACAGGTACACCCCTGTCATGAGTCCAAAACCTTAAGTCCGACTTCCGCGCTGTCATTGCTGTGTCGGTTTCGACGCGGTGGAGGGTTCATACGTCGGGCGCGATCTCCCTCCATAGGTCATTCCAGAAAGGGAAGTCTTGTGACGTACGGAGCATTCGGCATCTTGGCCGCTGTAGTCACCAGCACGGCCCTTGTCGCCTCTGCCAGCGCGGCGCAGGCCCTTTCCTCGCCAGCCGGTCAGAACAGCGCTGCGCCCGGCGTGCACGCCCGCTCGGCAAGCGCACCGACGACAGCACTGGCCGCGGGCCGGTCGGCAGTTCGACCTCTCGCCGCGGACCCAATCCCCACGCTTGTCATCACCAACTACGGGCCCAGCGACGGCCCTAACAAGGTCCTCGACGTTGACGCATGGAACACCAACGATCGCGGAAAAGTCCAAATGTGGGAATACCGGCAAAGCGGGAACGTCGCTAACCAGCGGTGGCAGTTCCTCCCCACCCTGGACGGGCGCTACTTCCAGATCCTCAACCTGAACAGCGGCAAATGCCTGGACAAATCCATGGACAACGGCGATGTCAACGGTGAACCGGTGTACCAATTCAACTGCACCTGGTACGCGCATAATCAGCAGTGGTACTTCGAGCAACGCGGTGTCGCGGGATATGCCGTCATCCGCAACGCCGAGGACGGACGCTGCCTCGACATCCGGAACTTCGACACCTCAAACGGCGCACCCGTGCAGGTGTGGGACTGCAACAGCGCGAGCCGGGCACAGTGGAACCAGACCTGGATCATCAATCAGTCCTCCCCCTGACAGACCAGCAAAACCGCAGCGTTCCCACATCATTGACAACGCGGGAGCGTCGGCGCCTGCCGGCGTTCCCGCGCCGACCATGCCTGGTGTAACTGCCAGCTCACGTCAGGGGACGAGCAGGATCGATACACCCAGCACGGTATCGGTCATGATGGTCCGTACGCTCGCTTCCGTGATCGTCCGACATGCCTTGAGTCTGGTCAGCCCGAGTTCGAACCCCGACCCGACGGACGTGGAGATGTGCACACAGTTCCTATCGGTCCCGATATGCACCGTGCGGGTTCACCGGTGCCCTGCCGGAGCCCGGTGCTGCGTCGGCGTCTCTATCGCCAAATTGGCCGACCGGCGAGAACCCACCGTCCCCGACCAGGTGTTCCTACGGGGCACGCTGCCGGTACGCCCAGCCGGTTGTGGAGTCTCGGCTGAATCCACGCCAGCGGCGTTGCTAGCCACCCGATGTGCTGACCCGATGAAGCAACCAGACCTGGAGCATCGGCCACCACGATCGCCGGCACATCCCAAAGTGAACGCCGAATCCGCAAGATCGCGCACACGCTCATGCCGCCGACCGCGCGCTACCCAGCGTTACCAGGAGTTGACCAAGCCGTATCCGGGTCGTACCGACGACAGCGCGTTGCGGCCGCATGGTGGATCGGGTCGTCGGTCAGGCAGTGGCGCAGAGCAGGGCGTTGGCGTGGTGGAGTGCTGCCTGTGTGGTGTCCGGGCGGGCGGGCAAGAGCGGCAGTCGTACCGCGGCGGTGGGGATGCGGCCGTGGGCGTACAGGACCGCCTTGATCACGGTCGGGTTGGGCTCGGCGAATAGCGCCGTGGACAGGATCGCCAGATCCTGCCCGAGGGTTCGCGCCCGGGCCAGCGGGCCCGCCCGCCACGCATTGACCATTTCCACGTACTGCGCGGTTGCCACGTGTGCCGAGGCCAGGATGGCACCGTGGGCGCCGAGCGCGAGCAGCGGTGAGATGAACGGGTCGTCGCCGCCGAGCACCGCTAAGCCAGGCGGCAGGTCGACCAACAGCGCGACGGTGTCGGCGTCGATCCCGCCGACGGCGTGCTTGACACCGACGACGCCGGGCAGGTCGGCCAGGCGCCGCACGGCATCCACGGACAGGTGCTGCCCAGTCCGGTACGGGACGTGATAGACGACGATCGGTCTCGGGCTGGCGGCGGCGAGGTGGGTGAAGTGGGCGAGCACTCCCGCCTCGCCCGGGCGCGCGAACGGCGGCACCACGCACAGTGCCGCCATCACCTCCGGCCGGTCCCGCAACGCATCCAGCGCCTCCGAGGTGTTGGCCCCGACCAGCAGCTGCGCGGAGCGTTCCCGGCAAACCCGCGCGGCCACGTCGACCACGGCGCGTTGCTCCAGGCCGCTGAGCGCGGCCGGTTCCGCCGTGGTACCGAGCGCGACCACGCCGGCTGCTCCGGCGTCGAGCACCCGGTACGCGAGGGCCTCCAAGGCGTCGAGGGCCACCGCCCCGGCAGCGTCGAACGGGGTGATCAGCGGAACGTACAGGCCGTTGAGCATCATTGGCCCAGCCTGTGCCACCCGGACAGCGAAGGTCCAGTTCCGCTTTCTCAACAAACTCGTAAGCTCAGCTGATGCTCGACGTTCGTCGCCTGCGCCTGCTGCGCGACCTGGCCCACCTCGGGACGATCGCCGCCGTCGCCGCGGCACACACGTACACGCCGTCGGCGGTCTCTCAGCAGTTGGCCGCCCTGGAACGGGAGGCGGGTGTGCCGCTGCTGCAGCGCACCGGTCGCCGGGTCACACTCACCTCCGTCGGCAAGATCCTTGTGCGGCACGCGGAGACGGTCCTGGCCGACCTCGAACGGGCGACCGCCGCGTTGACCGCCGCGCGCACCGAACTGTCCGGTCCGCTGCGCGTCGGCGCGTTTCCCACCGCAATGCGCACCCTGCTACCGGCCGCACTGGTCGCGCTGGGCCGCGAACATCCGGGGCTTGAGCTGATGGTCAGCGAGATGGACCCGGCCGAGGTGCCCGACGCGCTGCGCGACCGGCGGCTCGACATCGGGCTGATACACGACTACGACGTAGCCCCGGTCCAACCGGACCGCGCCCTCGATGGGGTGCCGCTGCTAGACGAGACGGTATACCTCGCCGTACCGGCGGCGGCCGCCGCCGCGGGCAGCGACCCAGTCCGGGCCGTCCGGGACGCCGCCTGGATCGTGGGCACCCCCGGCACCGTCTGCCACACCGTCGCACTGCGCATCTGCCAGACGGCCGGCTTCACTCCCCAGATACGCCACCACGCCGACGACTTCGCCACCGTACTGGCGCTGGTCGCCGCCGGCCAAGGCGTCTCCCTGGTGCCGCAATTGACCGATCTCGACAGTAGCGACGCCCGCCTGCGATGGCTCCGGCTGGACCCACGCGGCTTCCGGCCGCAGCCGTACGCACATCTGGCTCAGGTGTACCGCGCCGCGGGCCGTGACGAGGATGCGCGGACCGTGCTGCTCGCCGGAGAACGGCACCGACGCGACACGCTCTCCCTGCCCGGCCGGTGGTGGGGCCGCCTACAGGACCTGACCGTCGGCTACGGCTACCGCCCGGTCCGCGCCGGCATTTGGCTGGCCGTGCTCTTCAGCGTCGGGACGGTCGTGTTCACGCTGCACCCACCGCGGGCCGCCGACCCCGGCAACGCACCCGATTTCGTCCCGCCGGTCTACACCGTGGACCTGATCCTGCCGGTCGGCGACTTCGGCCAGCAGACGGCCTACCACCCTCGCGGCGCCACGGTCTGGCTGGCCAACACGCTGATCGTCGCCGGCCTGATCCTCGCCACCACCGTGGCCGCGGCCGGAGCGCGCCGCCTACGCCGCGCTTGAGTTCGCTGCTGCATCCAGATGAGGCCACGACCCGTCAGTGTCGCCGCTACAGCATCTCTTCTGCCGCAGCCCGTTCGTTACGCAGGCCGACGCCCGACCAGCCGGATTGACGTGCGGTCGTGCCGAGAAGCGGTAGCTGGAGGAGCACCGCCGCACCTGCAGGAGACCGGCGGAACCGGCAGATCAGGCCCGGCGGACCTCCTTGCCCAGCATCAGGCGGGGAGCAGTGGCCGTATCGGGTGAGCGGGCGTGGAAGACGTGCAGATGGGTGATCACGATGTCGCCCGGCGATCCGGTCAGCTCGACGACCTGGACCGGCACGCCGTCGATCTCGGCAGTCTCACCGACCAGCGGACGGCCGTGGTCGGGTAGATCGGCGCCGTCGAGAAGGCGAGCCAGCCACGAATGATGACGCATGAACGCGAGCCAGTTCTCCTTGCCGGCGCCGACCGGCGCAGGCAAGACCTCCCGGTAGCGGTCGACCAGCCGATGCGTGCCGGGCAGCACCATCGTGCCGCCCCCGCGCGGGCCGACCTCACCGACGAACGCGAACACTTTGACTGCCGGCACCGGCCAGGTCGCATGGTCGAAACCGCAGTCGATGTGCCAGCCGTCCGGCAGAACCCACGGGTCCGGTTCGGGAAGGGAGAACAGGATCTGGGCACCGGGCCGCGGACGCCGCCAGCCGGCGGCCCCGAAGATCATGTCCAAGGCATCGCTCACCGGTTGGTTGTCGACAAGCGACCTGAACACCGGGTCACGGCTCAGCGCCTGCCAGTTCAGCACGGGCGAGCCCGCCCAACTGCCGGGATCGGCGGGCCGGAGCCCGGCTTGACGTTCGGCATGATGCCACATTGCGTTTCGCATGGCAGCCGCCTGATCGGCAGTGAGCGCGCCGTGGAGGCGGACGACACCGGCGGCCTCGAAACGTGATCGGACATCGACCGTTTGCATGGTCCCAGTCTGCAGATCCCCTTACATCACGCCACCGAAAAACGGCCGATACGCACCAGATCCCCTTGCACTACCGGCCGCCAAGCACTCAACTCGGCTCACAAACGGTCGCGCGGCAAGCTGAGGAGCAGCATGCACGATTGGATGTCCGGATCTGCCGCCGACCGAGCGCTACCCAGCGTCACCATGAGCGGACCTCAGACACCTCAGACTGCGGTGGTCACGTTAGGACGGGCATTGCACGGCGGCGATAGTGAACAGTAGGAACGCTAGGACCGCGGCCGAGGAGCGGAACACGTCGATGACGGTCCAGCGGTGCACGACTTGCCGCCAGTCGGCTGGTGGCTGGTCGGCGTCCCAGCCGTTGATCTTGATATTGATCGGCACGGTGCCGAGGGCGGACAACAGTACGAAGGTGAGCAGTGCGGTCAGGGCGGCCCAGCGGATTGCACCGCCTGGCTCACCGTTGGAGACGGCGAGGCAGGCGGCGGTGGCGATCACGGCCGGGACGATGAGGACCGGGACGACCACCTTGAGCTGCTTGACCAAAGCGATCCGGGCCCGCAGGTGAGCGCGATCGTCGAGGCTGGCGAGCGCGGGCTGCACGCCCCAGCGGACGATCAGTTCCTCGCCGGCGAGCAGGCCGAGCAGGATGAGGCAGACGATTGTCATAGTCGTGGCCATGGCGGGTCAGCCGGCCTGTGCGGCGCGGTACGTTTCGGCGCCGGCCTTCCCGAAGGAGTCCGCGGCGGTGATGGCCTGGGCTTGGGAGCGCAGGAACGCTGCCCAGGTCTGTGATGTTCGCTGGCGCGCCGGGTGGATGCCGGCGTCGGTGAGAATCTTCCACACTGTCGAGGCGGCGACCTTGATGCCCAACACGAGCAACTCGCCGTGGATTTCTGCGGTACCCCACGAGCTGTTCTCGCGGGCCAGGCGCGGCACCAGCACACGGATCGACCGCACGGTCGGTGGCCGCCCGGCACGCTTGGGGCGCGAGATCGCCGCATGCCGCTGGGTGACCAGGTCGCGGTGCCGGCGCAGCACGGTCTCAGGACGCACGAGCAGCCGGATGCGGAGAAGCACATCGCGGGAAGCTTGTGCAGCAGCGCAGCGAGTACCGCCCGGTCTGCGCGGGTGAACCGGACCTTCTCAGATCCAGCGGTGGCGGCTCCGCACGAACGGTATCGCCCGCCGGGTGGTTCGGTTGGCCACAGCCAGCGCACCACCCGGCGGGTCCGTTCACTCCTTGTGCTCGTCGCTGTCGCTGGGCAGCCAGGTGACCATGGCGGTGGTTCCGCCGGCTACACCGAATCCGTGGGCGCGTAGGAACATGTCCATGGCGCGGTCACCCTGCGGTACGAGGAAGCCGCCCGCCCCGGCGGACAGGAAGCCCGCGACGAACATCGTCCCGTCGAAGGCTTCGAGAGCGGCGAACTTGCCGCCGTTGAATTGGCCGGTCTCCGGGTCGATCGCCTCGTTGAAGTTGTGCGGAACGTTCGCAATCACGGCGAGCCCGGTGATGCCGAGGCAGGTGATGGCGTCGACCGCGGGGATCAGGCAGCTCGCGGCGGCGGCGATGTTGAGGACCGCCGTGCCGTACTTGCTGGCGAAGAAGTTGTCGGCCATGCCGACCAGGGACACCCCGAACGGCTCGCCGCTGTCGTGCCATGGGCCGGGCGCCGCACTGATGTACGTTCTGGGCTTCGCCGGGACTGTCGGGCAGTTGCGTGGACCGGCCGGTGGGCCGCCGTTCCTGTTCCCGTTGCCAGAGGCCGGCGGCGCGCACGGACCGACCATCGCGGTGTGGCACGCCTTGGAGTGTCCGCCGTCGATGTCGTGGACGTAGCCGTCCGAGCCGTTCTTGTAACAGACGGAGCCTGGGGTGTTGCCTTCCTCACAGTTGGTGATCTGTCCCACCGCGACCAGCGGCACCCGGGCGCACGGGTTGGGGAAGTAGTTGCTGTCGCAGGCCTGGACCCTCAGGATGCCGTGGTCGTCGTAGTACCTGTACGTCTTCACGCCACGGTACGGCGCGAGGGTGCCGTCCGGCTTGTTCAGCAGCACGTTGTAGCTCTTCGATCGTGAGGTGATCAGCTGTGGGGCGTCATCGTCGTCGTCGATCGGCGCCGGACGCTCGCCGGTCGGGTCGCTGCGGGTGACCGGGGTGTCATCGGCGTACGAGTACCCGTTCATCTGCTGGGGATCACCGGTGTCCAGCTTCGGGTCGACCGACAGGAACCGGCCGATGGCCGGGTCGTACTCGCGCGCGCCGAGGTGGGTCAGCCCGGTGTTGTCGACCGTACCGCCGGTCAATCCCTTCGTCATGCCGGCCGGCCAGGTCCCGGCGGTCGACCGCACGCCGCCGTACGGGGTAGTGCGCCGGATGGAGACCGACTGTGTGGTGGCGGTGATGGCGATGTTCGCGGTGCCCTGGTGGTCGCCGCCGAGCCAGGTGAGGCCGGCCGGCGTGCGCATTGCGATCGTGCCTGTGCCGTGGGCGTAGTAGCGGGTCGCGGTGGGTACGCCGTTGACCGAGCGGATCTCCTGGCCGGGCAGGTACAGCGTCTTGCCGGCCGGGTTGGTCGCGAGCAGCCGTTCGCCGTCGGCGTCGTAGATGTAGCTGGTCGTTCCGCTGCCATCGGTGACCGAACCGAGGTGCCCCTCGGCGTCCCAGGCGAGCGTCTGCCCCGGGCGGCGGACGGTGTTGCCCAGGGCGTCATAGGCGTAGCTGTCGGTGGTCGCGCTCGCGCCGGTGGTGGTCACCGTGACGACCGCGTGGGGCTGGCCGGTGCCGGGCGTCGGGTACGTGTACGTGTGCGTGGTGTCGACCGACCCGTGGTCGACCTGGGTCAACCGGTCGCCCACGACGTCGAAGGTCCACGACTGCCAGTACGGCGCCGGGCCGCCGAGCGCGGTGACCGCCGGCTGTGCCGAACAGTCGGCGGCGGCCGGCGTCCAGGCACTGGTCAGGCGACGCAGGTAGTCATAGGTGAAGCACTGGGTGTCGCTGCTCGCTTTGTCCGCGATCTTCGTGATGTTGCCGGCCGGGTCGCGGGTGTAGAAGACGTCGGAGTAGGTCGTCGTGGGGGCGGCGCTGGTCGTCTTCAGCTCGGCGAGGCGCCGGGTGCCGTCCTCGTAATAGCTGCCGATCTGCGCGATCCGGCCGCCGTTGTTGCGCAGGGTGACGACGCCGCTCTCGCCGTAGTCGGTGTACCCGGTCGCCGTGACCATGGTTCCGCCGAGGTTGGTGCTGAGCGTGGCCGGGAGGTTCAGGCTGTTGTACCCGAACGTGAGCGTCTCAGTGGGCAGGCCGCCCGCGGCCGGGATCCGGTCGGTGGCCGGCGAGCCGTCCGGCAGGTACGTGTTGACGTAGGTGAACGAGCTGGCCCCGAACCCGGTCTGGCTGGCAGGCAGGGTGATCCGCTGCGCGGTCGGCTGGTAGCCGCTGTTGTAGGACAGCACCTCGTTGGTGTACGCGCCGGTCGCGTCGTAGCGGATCGACGCCGTCAGCAGCCCCTTGGCGAGGGTGTCGTAGATCCATTCGGCCCGCTTGGGTCCGGTCGCCGAGCCGTCCCGCAGGCTCGTCTTGCGGCCCAGGGCGTCGTAGGTGTACGCGAGTGTCTGGGCGCGGGCGTCGGTGGCGGTGAGCAGGTGCCCGGCGTCGTCGTAGGTCATCGTGATGGTGCCCTTGTCCGGGTCGGTGGAGCTGGTCTGGCGACCGCGGATGTCGTAGCCGTAGTCCCAGTGGTTGCCCAGGGAATCGGTGACGTGGCTCAGCTGGTCCTTGCTGTCGTAGGTGTACGAGGTCAGATCGTAGGCGCCGGTCGGCGTCGGACCGTGGTATTCGCGCAGCCCCACGGTGTGCCCATCAGCGTCGGTCACCGTTGCGCTGGCGGTACCGCCCTGGGGTGGGGTGACGTCGGTGCGGTCGCCGCCGTACGACGTGGTTGTCGCCCACCGGAAGGTGTTGTGGGTGTAGAAGGATTCGGTGATCGTGCGGCCGGCGCCGTCGAAGGTGTGCACGGTCCAGGCCGGCAACTCCTCGGGCACGGTTGGGGTGAACAGGTCGGTGTTCACCGCGCCGGTGGTGACGTACGGGCTGGTCGTCTGGTATGCCCGGCCGGCGCTGTCGTAGTGGGTGTCGGTGATGATCCGGCCGCCGCCCGTGCCAGCGCCCGGCTTTTGGGTCTGGCGCTGCCGGACCAGGCCGTCGAAGAGCGCGACGTTGGTGACGTAGCCGCCGGCGGCGTTGAGGATGTTCGTGGTGACGGCCAGCGCGCCGTCGGTGCGCAGCAGGTAGCTGTATGACTTCGACGGTGACTGGGACTTGTCCCGGCCGGCAAGCCAGACCCCGGTGAGCCGGCCCAGCCCGTCGTACGTGTTGTCGGTCCGGCCACCGTTCGGGTCCACGGTGGACAGTTTTTGGCCGTAGCCGGGATCGATGGTTGTTGTGGTCGGCCAACCCAGCGGATTGGTGGATACCACCTGGGTGGCCGGCGCGCCGGTAGCCGGTGTGTACACGGTCGAGGTATGGGCGCCCAGCGCGTCCCACGCGTCTGTCGTGCGGCCGTAGGCGTCGTAGCCGGTCCGCGAGGTTGCGGCATAGGTGGGACTGCCGCCGTTGTAGGCGGCCATCCCGTCGACCTCGGTGCGGTCGCCTCGGGTCGGTACCGCGCCGGCTGGCTGGTTGTCGTAGTGGAGGAGCGTGTCGGAGCGCACGTCCGCGTCGGTCAGGCTACCGGCCGCCGCCCGCCCGCAGGTTGTCGCGTACGCCTGCAGGCGGGACGGGTACGCGACCAGCCAGGCGGCCATGTTCCGGACGTACGTGCTTACTGTGCACTTCTCGTCGCCGGTGACGGAGTCGTCGCCATGGTCGTCGACAGCGACCGGTTGCCCCAGGTCGTCATACGTGAGGTAGGTCGAGGTCGTACGGAAGCCGGCGGGCCGTCTGCCGCCGTCGGTGTCCAGCGCGGTGCGGGTGTGCTCGGCCGCCGCGGCCGCGAATCTCGCGTACACGGTGGTTCCGTTGATCGTCCGGCTGGCCGTCGGGGCCGACTGCCACGGTTCGGTGACCGTCGCCGACAGTTCCGGCCCGCCGACCCCGTTGTACTTGCTGGTCTGCCGCGTCAGCCCGGCGTACGCGTCCTCGTCGGGCGCCCCCGGTACCGGTGCGGCGCCGCCCATCGCGACCGCCGGCAGCGACACCGCACGGGTACCGGAGGGCAGGTGGTCGCCGTTCATACCCCGGAAGAACGTGGCCTCGGCCAGCGTCTGGGTCATCTTGGTCGGATCGCCGGTGCGCGTCCGCACGGTCCGGTACCCGCGCCAGACCGACCAGGTCTTGGCGCTCGGCTTCACCAGCCCATCGTCGTCCGTGTAGTGCCAGGCCGGGTCGCCGACGTAGTCGTAGTCGGTGTACACCGTGGGCGAACCGCCGGTGAGGTCGTCTTCCTTGATCTCGGTCACCACGTATTTCTGGAAGAAGTCGGTGATCGGTTTCGACGAGAACTCGGGCTGCCAGATGACCGGATAGCAGCGGCGGGTGTTGGTTTCCAGGTGCGCCCGGTCGGGCATCCGGGAGCCGGCGACGCAGTCCGGCTGGCTGTAGCTCACCGACACCATGCCGCCGGTCTCGGTGTGTACCTTGGCGATCCGCCACCAGTTCATCGGGTACAGGTGGTCGGTCAATGTGTCGACCCGGTTCGGCAACTGTACGCCGTCGAAGGTGATGTCCGGGGTCGGCGTGGCGACGCCGCCGTCGAGGCCGGCATGGGAGATCTTCGACAGCCACAGCCCGGCCCGGGTACCGTCGCCCGGGTCGAGGAAGGCGTGGGTGAAGGCCCACTGCTCCACGTCGGCGTAGGCCGAACCGGTCCAGACCCGGGTGGTCAGCGACGACAGTCGCCGGGTGGACCAGAACGTCGGGCTGAAGTGGTTGCACGGGGAGCCGGTGCACTGCTGGTCCCACGGCGTGTCTGGCCAGTGCGCGGCGTCGTGGGTGGCGCAGCCGGACAGGCACCGGTCCGCCGTGCCGACGGCCACCTGCACGGGAGCCGGTCCGGACGAGTCGGCCCGGGTGCCGTAGTCGATCTCGGTGAGGTAGCCGCCCCGGTCATAGCCGACCGCGTCGCCAGCGATCAGGTTGCGCCCGTACCGGTTGGTCTCCTTGACGTAGGAGTAGCTCATCGTGTTGCCGTGCGGATCGACGACGTGGTCGAGGTTCCACCGCCAGGCGTGCGGACACGACGAAGCGGCGAAGCTCGCCTGGTGGCACGGCTCGCCTGGATCGTTGCCGAAGACCGGCTCGTTCCAGGTGGAGTTCGCCGCCGGTACGCCGCCGAACCAGTACTGCGTGCCGTCGGTGGTGGTGACCACCCACCACTGGCCGTCGCTGTCCCCGTTGGCGGCGCCGGTGCGGCGTTCGACCAGCGATCCGTCGTCGCCGCGTATGTGCCACCGGTTCGGATGCGACGGGTCCTTGAGCAGCTCACCGGAGTGCCCGCTCAGCGACATCGTCGCGTTGTCGGTCTCCCAGCAGGCGTCACCGGTCTTGGCGGTGTTGTTGTGCCCGGCACCGTCCATGTCGTCGGCGCAGGCCCGGTAGGAGCGTTCGATGTAGCCGGGCCACCATTCGAAGCCCTCGCCCAGCCAGGACGGCTGGTTGTTGCTGGCCGCCATCCGGCCGTCGACCGACTGCGACGAGTACGACAGCTCGATCTTCGGCCCGGGACCGCCGAGGGAGGGCGGGGTGCGGATCGGGTACGTCCAGGCGAAGCCGCCCGAGCTGCCGCCGGCCGACCAGGTGGACGCGGAGGTGAGCGAGGTAGCGGAGTAATCGCCGTCGCCGCTCTTGGCCGAGGCGTCCAGGGCCAGCACGGCCGGCTGTGCACCGACGGGCGTCGTCGCGGTCACCGTGTGCGCGGCGGTGTCGTTGGTCGAGGCTACCGGCGCGGCCGCCGTGCAGCCCGCGGCCCGGGGTGTAGTGAGGGCGCAGGCCGGCAGCCGGACCAGTTGCAGCCGGGCGGCCCAGTCGGCGCCGTACGCCCCCCGGAATGCGCTGTAGTCGATGCCCATCTGTAACGGGGCCGGCTCCGCGATCCCGTCGGCCCGGGCGACGACAAGCAGTATGCCGTCCACTCCGACGGCAACCGCGGCGGACCGGGAGAGGGTCTGCACCCGCACCCGGGACACCGGCCCCGGCTGGGCGGCGCCGGCCGGCGCCGCGCCCACCGGACCGCCGGTGGCGGGCACGCGAACCGAAACGGGGGTACCCGAAACGTGGACCGACGGGGCCGCCGCAGCCGCCGCCCTTTCCGCCGCGCCGCCAGGTGCCGGCAGCATTACCTCGGTGTTGACCGCCTTCGGCCAGACCGGCGCCGGGACAGCGGCCGCCCGCCGGGCTGCTGTGGCGGTGGCCGGGTCGGGTTTGGCCGCTCTCGGCTTGAGCCGAGTCCCGGCGACCGGCCGGTCGGACTGCGGCTTGAGCAGCGTCGGGCTCGGCTTGGCCGTTCTGGCGAAGGCTGGCGCGCCGGTCGCGGTACCCGACGCCAGAGCTATGACCGCGATCAGCACGGCGGTCCGCGTTCCTGTTCGGCGCATAAGATTCCCCGTTCTGTACTGACGGACGTCCTGTTTCGATACGCGGCCACTCACGGCACGGATACCTGATGGCCGGCGGCGAATCGGCAGCCTGAGCCAGTACCCGGCCTGGTTGCGCTACGGTGCGGTGGCGAGGGGTCGGTCGATGCCGACGCGGATGGTGACGTCGTCGATGGCGCCCACCCAGTAGTCGGTGCGTTTGGTGGTGCCGCCAGCGGGCGGCGTCCATATCGCGCGGCCGATGGCGAGCGGTCCCGCGGCGTTCCAGCGTCCGGTCGCGACGCCGGTGCCGTCGTCGACGCGCTGGCCGTTGACGTACAGCTCGAGCTGCCCGGAGGCCGCGTTGTAGACACCGCCGAGGTGTACCCAGGTGTTGAGGACGGATGTGGTGACGGCGTCCTTGGTGCAGGCGTCAGCCCATTTCCCGGTGGGGGTGTCGGCGGCGAGGATCGAAAAGCACCAGAGCGGCTTGTTGTCGATCAGCCGGTAGCTGAGGTAGAAGCCGCTCATGCTGGTGCCGTCCTGGCTAGCTACGGTCCGGGCGACGGTCGGCAGCGCCGTGCCGGGCATCTTGACCCAGGTGGAGATGGTGAACGACTGATCTGTGTAGAGGGCCGGCCCGGTGGTCTGCGCGCCGCCGGTGCCGTCCAGGAGCAGCGCGCTGCCGGAGTGCCCAGCACCGGTCCAGGCCGTCGACGGGTCCAGGCTGATCGTCAAGTCATTGGCATATGTCGACGAGTCGCGGGCGGTGCTTCCGTTGCCCTCGTTGAACAACCAGTGCCCGACGGTGTCGCGGGACGCGTTGGGTTCGATGGCCGGATTGGCTGCGTCAGCCACCTCGTTGTCGGACAGCGTCCGGTTCCACAGCCGCACGTCATATATCGACCCGGGCCAGTAGTCGGACGGTACGCCGGTGTTCTTCCCCCGTCCGAGGCTGAATGGGCCGGCGGCGCGGAAGACCTGTGCCCCCGAGATCTGTCCCTCCAGCACGCCGTTGACGTAAAGCTTGATGGTCCGGGTCTGCGAGTCGTACACGCCGGTGAGAAGCGTCCACACACCGAGTGCCGGCACACTCGTGCTGGTCACCCGTGTCGCGGTCCAGCCGTCCGCGTCGACTTTGGGAATGGTGAACGACCAGCGGTTGACGTCGGCCACGTACTGCAGGAAGAAGCTGCTGTTACGGCTGCCGTCGGCGGCGATCGCAGTCTTGAAACCGTCGGCACGGGTCAGCTTGACCCACGCCGCCACGGTGAAGTTCCGGCTGGTATCGATCACGGGTCCGTTGGCCGCGGCGGCACCGTTGCCGCCATCCAGTCCGAGCGCGGTGTCCCCGTTGACGGTACGGCCCGGGGAACCGAGCAGGTATCGACCGGTCACCGCGGCGGAGTGCTCGTTGCCGGTGGTATCCGCCGCCGAGGTGGCGCCGTCCGGGTCGTTGAGCTGCCAGCGGGCCATTTCCGTGCTGGGCTGGGCGGCGTTGAAGGCGTACTCGGCCGGGGTCGCGCTCGTCTGCACCCGGTCCTTCGCCGACACAAAGATCTTGCCCTGGCCGGGGATCGGAGTCCAGTCGATGGTTGCGGTGGCGCCGGCGGCGAACGTCTTGGCGTGGGTGCCCTGCCCGTCGACGACCCACCATTCATAGCCGGTGACGTCGGTATCGGATGGGCTGCCGCCCGGTGAGAATCCCAGCCGGATCGTCGTTCCCGCGGTGGACGGCGCGTTGCCCTGATCGGGGGTGACCACGGCGGTGTGTGGTGGTGTCGTGTCTATCTCGAACTCGCAGTACGCCGACCAGCTGCGGGACGTGTCGTAGGCGTCGGATGCCAGCGCCTGCCACCGGTAGATCCCGGGTGCTAGCACCGTGCCGACCGTGACCTGGGCGGTCGCCCCACTGGCGATAGCCGCCATCCGCCCGGTCCACACCCCCGGCCACACGTTGCTCGCGGGGTCGTACCGCTGTACCGAGAAGTCGGCCACCATGCCGGTCTCCACGTCCGGGTCGGTCAGCCGTGCCTTGAGGACCGGCTGCCCGGTCGCCAGCACCGGGCGGCCGCCGCCGGTCGTACAGCCCTGGTTGTAGGTGTCCAACTGGTCGGGCACGTTCGGGACCGAGTTATAGGTGATCGAAAGCGAGGTGTCCGCAGGCGAGAACTTCTTCCACAGCGTCACATCGGACTCATTACGGTTGGCCACCGACAGGCCCAACGTGATACCCGTACCACCCGCGTTGACCCAGTTCCGCACCTGTCCGGTCAACCCGTTGTTGAACTCCAGCAACATGTCCGGTTGGGCGTTGCCACAGCCGCCCGCCTTGTTCGCGTGCCCCCATTGCTCGTCCAACCACGTGATCAACCCGGGCGACCAGCCGGTGCGGGTACCGTTCACCCCGGCTGCGAAGTCGTACGTGAAGTACAGGCTCACCGGTGAATTTCCGCAGCTCCACGAATGCGTCAACTTGGAACGGAACACCGCGTTCAGCACATGCCGGCCCGCCATCGGGCGCAGATCGAAATCGAAGAACGACCGGTAGTTGCCGCCATAGCCATCCGGGCTCGCCCCTACCCGAGCCACCCCGTCGTTATTGTCCTTGTTCTGGCTGTCCGCGTACGCCCACCGGTACCGGGTCGCGCTCCACTCCGGATCGACGTACACCGGAAAAGAAGTGGTCGGCGACGCCAGCATCGTGGCGTCCGGCGTCAACACCAGATCTCCACCCGACAGGCGCATCGGCACCGTCACCGGGGTGGCCAGATCACCCGCCGACCGCGCCGACGGCACCACGTCATCGGCGCTCGTACCGGCCCGGGCCGCCGCCGCCCGGGCGGTCGCCACCGCCGTGGGCGCCCCCGAATCCCACATCGACGCTCCGCCGGCGACCACCAGCCGCGACCCGTCGGCGGCAACCGCCTCGACCCCACCATTGACCTGCGGTCGCACCGCGACACCCGAGCCCACCAACCCGAAATGTACGGCGCGCAGCGCTGGGTCAGCGGCCGCCGCCCGTGACCTGATCACCAACACATGCGAGAACCCGGTCACGGTTGCCCGCACGCGCAGATCCACATCTGGATACACGTTCGGATACACCACCGTGTCACCGGAGATGACCGGGGCCGGCAGCGCCGCCGGCCAACTCCACGCGAGCGACCCGCCGCCTATCGACATGGTCGCCAACGGGCCCGAACCGCCACCGGACAGCCGCACCGGCACCGCCACCGCGGCGGGCGACCATCCCCCGTCCGGCCGGTGGACCAGCGAAGTATCCACCGGCACCCAGCCGCTGCCGGTGTGCACCCGCACCGGTACGGTTGACTGCTCCAACGTGAACGCTCCGGACGGCTCGGCGTACACCGCGCTCTTCTCCGTCAACGAACCGGTGACCTCTACCCGGATACCGCAGGCCCGCGCCATCCTTGCCGCACTATCCGACGACGGCGCGGCCGCCACACACCGCGACGGCGACGGCGCCCGAGCCGGCGACGCGTACGCCGAGCCGGCCACCGCCACCCCAGGACCGGCCACCGTCAACGCGACCACTACGGTCGCCCACCGGCGCACCCAGCTACCAGCACCCAACCACGCAGGACCCGACACGATTGTCCCCCCAATGTGCCCACCCGACGGCTGGAACATCCAGCAGCCTCACGCGGACGGTACGACCACGCGGTTGACAAAAAGGTTGACAAGCAGCCTGCCGGCGGAGGCCCGAGCGGTACCGATCCCGTGCCGGCTCCCGCGAGGAACAAGGACAGCAGCCGGGCGATCCCCCACGACCAGTCGCGCGATCCGCACGTCCAGGTCATCACCCGGTACCCCTGCGACGTTACAGTGCTGATTGTGTGGTTGCGGGTACTTGGGGCGGTCGAGGTACACGCCGAAGACGGCAGGGTGCTGACCCTGCCGCGACGTCAGGAACGCTGTCTGCTGGGGATCCTGCTCCTGGAGGCCGGCCACACCGTTCCGATGTCCCGCCTGTGTGACCTGCTCTGGGACGGCGACCCGCCGCAGAAGGCGAACTCCGCGGTACGCACTTACGTCGCCCGCGTCCGATCGTCGCTCGCCCGGGCACAGGCCGCCGACCACGACGTGACGCTGACCGCGGACAGTGGCGGTTACCGACTCGTGGTCGACCCTGACCTGGTCGACGTCCACCGGTTCCGCCGTCTGATCCGGGATGCGGCCGCGACCGGCAGCCTCGTTGAGCGCGACAAGCTGCTCGGCGACGCCCTCGCGCTGTGGCGCGGTCCGGCGCTCTATCGCGCCGCCAGTGATCGGGTACGCGAACGGCTGTGTGCTGATCTCCACGAGCTGCACCTGCACGCGATGGAGAACCGCCTGGCTGTCGGCGTGGAACTGGGCCGCCACCGGGACCTGCTCGCTGACCTTGCCCGCGTGGCCGCCGAACATCCCACCCGGGAACGGCTCACCGAGATCCACATGCTCGCTCTGTACCGCGCCGGCCGCACCGCCGACGCCCTCGACGCCTATACCCGCACCCGTCGCCACCTGGCCGATACCCTGGGGCTCGACCCCAACCCGGCCCTGCAGCGCCTCCACACCGCGATCCTGCGTGGCGAACTCGTCGCGCCGGACCGCGAGCCAAACCGGGACCGCGAAACCGCCGGCGGCCAGGGGCGTGAAACCGCCGCCGTGGCGGCGCAACTGCCGGCCGATCTCCCGGTCTTCGTCGGCCGTGCTGAACACCTGGTCTCGCTGGACCGCGTTCTCGCGGAGAAGGGCAACTCCCCTGCGCGGACCGTCGTCATCTCCGCGATCGCGGGCACGGCCGGCGTCGGAAAGACCGCCCTCGCCGTCCATTGGGCCCACCGGGTCGCCAACCGGTTTCCCGACGGTCAGCTGTGCATCAACCTACGCGGCTTCGACCCTTCCGGGCAGCCGGTGACCCCGACCGAAGCCATCCGTCGATTTCTCCACGCCCTGCAGGTCCCGCCGCACCGCATCCCGGTCAGCCTTGACGCGCAGATCGATCTGTACCGCACGCTGCTCGCCCGGCGCCGGATGCTCGTCCTGCTCGACAACGCCCGAGACACTGCCCAGGTCCGCGCCCTGCTACCCGGCGCATCCGACTGCCTCGTGGTGATCACCAGCCGCAACCAGCTCACCGGCCTCATCGCCACCGACGGCGCCCAGCCGCTCACGCTCGACCTGCTCGCGCACGACGAGGCCCGGCACCTGCTCGCCCGGCGACTCGGCCCGGGCCGCCTGACCGCCGAACCGGGAGCGGTCGACGCCATCATCACCGGCTGCGCGCGCCTGCCGTTGGCCCTCGCGATCGTCGCAGGGCGGGCCGCCGGCCGTCCCGACATCTACCTTGCCGATCTGGCCGACGAACTACGCGACGCCCGCCACCGGCTCGGGACGCTCACCGCGGATGATCCCTACACCGACATCCGAGCCGTGTTCTCGTGGTCCTATCAAGCTCTCGGCCCGGTGACGGCACGGCTGTTCCGGCTGCTCGGCCTGCATCCGGGGGCGGACATCTCGGAACCCGCCGCCGCGAGCCTGCTCGGCGTCGCCCCGCCACAGGTACCGTCGACGCTCGCCGAACTGGTCGACGCGAACCTGATCGTCCAACAGACACCAGGCCGATACACCTTCCACGACCTGGTGCGGGCCTACGCCGCCGAACGCGCCGGCGCCGAGGAGCGGCCGTCCGACCGTCGCGCCGCTCTCACCCGCCTGTTCGACTACTACATCGGCACCGCGGCGACCGCGATGGAATGTCTCCACCCGACCGAAGCTCGGCTGCACGGCACCGCGACACACGCGCCCATGGCCGATCCGAACACCGCTCTGGCATGGTTGAACACCGAACGGACGACTCTGGTCGCGGTAGCCGTCCACACCGCCACCGACGGGTGGCCGACCCACACCATCCGGCTGTCGACCACCCTGTTCCGGTACCTCGAAACCGGTTACTACGCCGACGCGCTGACCATCTACCGGAGCGCGTGTACCGCTGCTCAGCAGATCGGCGACCTCATCGGCGAAGCCAACGCACAGACCGGACTGGGCGCCACCTACCTGCAGTTGGGCGAGTACCGACCGGCTCTCGAACACTACGCGCACGCGCTGCGTGTGTTCCGGCAGGCAGGCGACCATCTCGGCGAGGCTCGCGCGCTCGGCAACCTCGGCGTCATCACCGACCGGCTGGGCGACTACAGGGCCGCCGCTGATCACTTCCAGAATGCCCTGGCCCTGTTCCGGCAGATCGGTGACGACGGGGGTCAGGGCCGGGCGCTCCTGAGCCTTGCCGTCATCGACGTCCATCTGGGGCGCTATCAACAGGCCGCCGACCGGCAAACCGACGCGCTCGCTCTTTTCCGCCGGAGTGGGGACCAGCACGGCGAATCGGACGCCCTGAACAACCTGGGCGACGTCGAAGTGCGGCTGGGCGACCACCGGTCGGCAACCCGCCACCTCCAACAAGCCCTCGCACTCTTCCGGCGGCTCGCCAACCGTGACGGCGAAGCGTGGGTGATGACCAGTCTCGGGCGTCTCCGTATCGGCCTCCGCCAGTCCGCGCTCGCCGCCAACCACTACCGACACGCCCTCGCCCTCTTCCGCGAGATCGGTGAGCGGGACGGCGAACCGAACGCACTCAACGGCCTCGGAGAAGCCGCCTCCGCTGCCGGGCACTCCACCGAAGCGCTGGATCATCACGACGCCGCCCGTATCATCGCGGGCGAGACAGGCGATCTCCAGCAGCAGGCACGCGCCCACTCCGGCCTCGGCCAGGCGCACGCCGCCCTCGGCCAGCCGGCTCACGCCCGCCAGCACTACGAACATGCCCTGACCCTCTACCGCGACCTCGCCCTACCCGAGGCGGCGCAGGTTCGCGCCCGCCTTGCCGCGTTGGTCGAAATACCGTCGGATTGCCGATAGCAGTCAGCGGACCGATCGTCCGGCTGGCGTTGAACGATGACCTGATCCCGGTGATGGTGCCCTTCACGGTCTTTGTCACCGCCGAGGCCAGCCTGCCCGCCACGGCGGTACCCGCCTTCAACAGCGGGCGGGCGAGCTTGAGCAACGCCGCCCCGGGGATCAACCCGATCAGGCCGATCAGCAGGTCGCCGATGCGGAAGTTGCCGGTGGCTATCTCGGGTACCACCACACCTTCTACCGCGACAGCGGACGCGGCGGCACCCTGCAGGACCCAGTCATCGGCAAGGCCTGTCAGCCGCCGATGGACGATCGAGGAGATCTTCGCCCCGACGGTTACCGGTGCGTACGGGGAAGACCAGCGAAGCGGTTCCGATCATATTGATGATTAGCTATAGTCCGGCAAACGGATAAGAAGGTTTGTTAACAGATTTCTTTGTCCGGGGTCGATGCGGGCGTCCGGGTTCCTCACCATGCCCTTGGCCCGCCGATCCGTCCCTGTTGGACACAACCGATCTGGGGAGCAGCGGATGCGTTGGAGAGCAGTAAGCACCGTCGCCGTCGGCGGCGTCGTGGCCGCGTCGGTGTGGTTGATCGGACCCTCGGCGCACGCCACACCGGTCCCGCCGGCGGCCACCTCGGGCAGCGCCTACGCGGTCACCCTGGTCACCGGCGACCGGGTACTCATCGTCGACCGCGCGGACGGCAAGCACGAGGTCACTGTCCAGGCGGGCGCGGGTCGCGCGGGGATGCAGTTCGTACGCCGGACCGGCAGGGACAGCGCGGGCCACGACACGGTCCAGGTGATCCCGGTCGACGCCCTACCGCTGCTGGCCGCCGGCCGGCTGGACGCCCGGCTCTTCGACGTGACCAGCCTGACGCGGATGGGCTACGACGACAAGGCCCGCGCCACGGTTCCGCTGATCGTCAGCTACCGGCCGGGCATCCGTGCCCTGGCCGCGCCGCTGGCCGGCGCGACGCCACGGCGGGCGCTGCCCAGCATCAACGGCGCGGCGCTGAGCGAGTCCAAGGACAAGGCGGGGGCGTTCTGGGCGACGGTCACCGATACCGGCCCGGGTGGCCGCGCGGTGGTCGCGCCGATGGCGCCGTCCGGTGGCGTCGACAGGATCTGGCTGGACGGGCGCTCGCGGGTGCTCGACGACGCCAGCAACGCCCAGATCGGCGTACCGGTCGCCGCGCAGGCCGGGTTCACCGGCAAGGGCGTGACGGTGGCCGTGCTCGACGGCGGGTACGACCCGACCCACCCCGACCTGGCCGGTATCACCACCGCCAAGGACTTCACGGACTCCGAGGTGGGCACCACCGACGACTTCGGCCACGGTACCCACGTCGCCAGCATCGTCGCCGGCTCCGGCGCCGCCTCGAACGGCAAGTACCGGGGCGTGGCACCCGACGCGAAGCTCATCGTCGGCAAGGTCTGCGACGGCGAGTTCTGCGAGGACTCCGCGGTCATGGCCGGGATGGAATGGGCCGCCACCGAACAGCACGCCAAGGTCATCAACATGAGCCTGGGCAGCGAGGATCCCACCGACGGGCTCGACCCGCAGGCCCTCGCGGTCAACAACCTGACCGCCTCGGCCGGCAGCCTGTTCGTGATCGCCGCCGGCAACAGCGGTACGCCGAAATCCGTCGGCTCGCCCGGCTCGGCCGAGGCCGCGCTGACGGTCGGCAGCGTCGGGCGCACCGACGCGCTGAGCGACTTCTCCAGCCAGGGTCCACGGATCGGAGACATGGCCATCAAGCCGGACCTCACCGCGCCCGGTGAGAACATCATCGCCGCGAAGGCGAAGGGCACCGAGCTCGGTACCCCGGTGGGCGACTTCTACGTCACCCTCAGCGGCACCTCCATGGCGACCCCACACGTGACCGGTACGGCCGCGATCCTCGCCCAGCAGCACCCCGACTGGACGCCCGCCCAGCTCAAGGCCGGCCTCATGAGCACCGCCAAGGCCATCAACGCCACCGTGTACGGGCAGGGCGCCGGGCGGGTCGACATCGGTCGCGCGGTCACCCAGGCCGTACACGCCGAGCCGGGCAGCCTCAGCCTCGGCTTCCTCCGCTGGCCGTTCGCGACCGGTCCCGCGGTGACCCGGACGGTGACCTACCGCAACGACGGGGACGCCGCCGAGACGCTGAACCTGGCGCTCACCGCCACCACGCCGAGCGGCGGCGCGGCCGCGGCCGGTGCGTTCACACTCAACGCGACCACCGTCACCGTGCCGGCGCACGGCTCGACCGGGGTGGCGCTCACCCTGCACCCCGACGCGCTGGGCGTCACGAACATCGGCTCGTTCTCCGGCCGCCTGGTCGCGACCGGGAACCACGGCTCGGTGGTACAGACGCCGTTCGGTACCACCACTGAGACCGAGTCGTTCGACGTGACCATGAAGGTGATCGACCGCAACGGCAAGCCGGCGGGTGCGGACAGCACGTCGTCGCTGGACGCGAGCATGGTCCCGGTCGACCTGACCTCGGGCGCCCGGTCGCCGGACCCGGCCACCTTCGTGGGCGGCGTGGCCACCTTCCGGGTCGCCAAGGGAACCTACGGCGTGCACGGCGGCATCGTCACGCAGGACCCGGCCAACCCCGGTCTCGCCAACGCCAGCGGCACCATTTTCGCGACCCCGACGCTCACCGTCGACCACCCGGGCATCACGCTGACCTACGACGCCAGGCGGGCGCATGAGGCGGGCACCCTGCTCGTCGATGCCCAGGGCGCCAGCCGGTTCAGCGCGGCGCAGTCCACCCAGTTCCTCGTCAACACCGGCAGCGAAGACGTGCCGATCTCGCTCGAACTGAGCGGCGGCGCCAACCGGATGTTCGCGCTTCAGGTCGGCGCGAGCAGCCCGAGGTTCTCGTACGGGTTCCAGAACATCGTGACGGCGACCGGGCACGGCCCCGACCGGGCCTACTTCCTGGCCACCCCGTCGACCGGCTCGATCCCGAACAACACCCTGTTCCGGCACCGGGACCGTGACCTGCATCAGACCGACGCGCGCTACCACGCCCAGGGTGTTCCCGCCGCCGTCGGCGACCGCAACGAGTTCATCTTCTTCCTACCCCAGCAGATCATCGCCACCGGCGACATCCTGAAGACCCCGATGCCCAGCCGGCGCCTGGAATTCTTCAGCGCCGGACCGCGCTACTCGGGCCACATCCTCCAGCAGTACCCGCCGGACGGTTTCCCGTTGCTCTTCGAGGGCTCGGTCGACGTGCCGGACACCGTCTACCGGACCACCCGGTTGCCGGTGCTGCAGGAGTGGAACGAGGCGTCCTTCGGGCCCGACCTGACGACACCGGGTACCGCGAACCTGTTCACCCGGGAGGGCAACACGATCCGGGCGAACATCGCCGCGTTCTCGCCGAGCGACGCCAACCACACCGGTACCCCGGTCAACGACCTGTTCATGGTGACCGGAAGGAGCACGCTGTCGCGGGACGGCAAAGTCATCGGTACCGGCAACTTCCCGAACGTGGCCACCTTCACGGTCCCGGCGGACACCGGCCGGTACGCGCTGACCATGCAGGTCAACCGGTCGAAGCCGTGGACGACCCTGGCTTCGTCGGTGAACATCACGTGGACCTTCACATCCGGCCCGCCAGCGGCCCGGCAGACCATCCCAGTGCCGTCAGTCAAGACCGGTGGTGCCTTCGACGGCAACGACAGCGCGAAGGGCGGCGCACCCTTCACCCTCACGATGCAGGCCGGCACCGCGGCCGGCGCGACGCCGTCGGCCGTCACGGTGAACTCGGTCGAGTTCTCCGACGACGACGGCGCGACGTGGCAGCCGGCCACGGTCGCCAAGGACGGCGATAACAACTGGCAGGCATGCCTGACGAACCCCACCGCCGACCACGGCACCGGGTTCGTCTCGCTGCGCATCAAGGCGACCAACGCCCTTGGTAACCAGCTCGAACAGACCACCATCCGGGCCTACGGCCTGACCAAGTAGATCGCGATCTTGCCAGGGCCACCCGGTCGCGCTGCCGGTCCTCCTTCGTTACGCCGCTTCCGGCTGGCTGTAACGCACCGAGCCGATTCCTCGCGGAGGCGGACCGGCCAGTGGCTCATGTACTCGCGGCCCGCTGAACCGACGGCCGTCCGCACGCGGGCACGGCTGGTGCCCGGAGTTTCTACGCGCCGCCCTCGGTCGTGGCCTATCTGGCCGATCGGTCCGGGGTGGCGCCGACCGGCGCGGCCCCGGTGACCTGCGTCGCAGCCTGGCCGGTTGCGGCTGGCGGAGTCGGCGGGACTGGCGCGGCCGGACGGTTGGTCGCGGCCGGCAGGCGTTTCAGCACGGTCGGGGTGATCCGCCGGTACGCGGCCGGGTTGACCGGGTTGAGCCAGTGGCGACGCACGCACCCGCGGCGCGGGATGTTCAGGCCGAGGTCGCCCAGCACCTCGTCCACGTTGTGCAGCGAGAACGGGATGATCTTCCCGCCGCGGCAGTGGTGCGTGTCCGTGGCCACGTCCATGAACGCCAGCTGCTCGATCACCTGCCGGCGCAGCTCGCGTCGGGCTCGGGCAGCGCGCACCGCGCCGGCGAGGTCGGCCGCGATCCACACCGCCGCCATCTCGGCGTTGAGCGGGCTGAAGAACGACGAGTTGTACCCGTTGAAGTACAGGCCGGGCACGCCGACCGGGCAGGATCTGGCGGTAGAGCAGGAAGTTGCCGCGTTCGTCGAACAGCCGACCGGTCACGTCCGGCGCCCAGGAACGGCACGCCCTGGGTGAAGCCGGTCGCGCAGACGACCAGGTCGGCGGGCAGCGTCGTGCCGTCGGTCAGCTCGGCGACCGGCCGGCCGTCGTCGACGCCGCAGCCGCGCGATCGTCCGGTCGCGGCGCACGCCTGATCGCGCCCGGCCGCGACGCCCTCGAAGAAGCCCTCGGTGGCCAGGCCGATCGCGCCGCGGACGATGTCCTCCATCTGCCCCGGCGGCACCAGGCCCAGCTCGGCGCAGCCGGAACTGGCGCACCGACACCGAGCCGATCGAGTTGATCATCCGGCCGCGCATGTCCGTTGCCCGGCCCGTGCAGGAACTTCTCCAGCCCGCGCGGGCGCAGGTAGCGGAACAGCGCCTCGCCCATGCGGGTCAGCAGCAGCATCTTGAAGTTGAGGAAGCCCGCCGATCTTGCCGCGGCACCTTCCACAGCAGGTGCCGGGCGATCACGTCGGTGCTCGCCGCGACCTCGCTGAGCGGCACGGTGACGTCGCAGGCCGACTTGCCGTAGCCCGACGACCAGCACGTGCTTGCCCGCGCGCCGGCTCGGCGTCGTGAAGTTCGGTGCCGGCGCAGTACCCGGCCGCCGGCCGCGGCGAACTCCGTCCGCGCCCGGGTAGTCCGGCACGGCCGGCTCGCAGAACACGCCGTTGGCCACGACGAGCCGGTCGAAGTGCTCGGTGCGGCGCCGCCCTGCCGCCGGTCGCGCAGCGTCACCGTCCAGCCGCCGCCGGCCGCCGGCGCCGCCGACGTCACCTCGGTGGACAGCCGCAGGCACGGGTCGAGCGCCGAACGCGGTCGGCGTAGCCCGGCCAGGTACTCCTGCACCTGCGCGCCGGTGGGCCACTCGCGGGTAGTCGCGCGGCATCGGGAAGTCCGACAGTGAGTACTGGGCCTTCGGGCTCTGCGTGGTCAGGCCCGGGTAGCGGCGGGTCGCGGCTCCACACGCCGCCGACGTCGGGCGCCTTGTCGTACACGGTGACGTCGTGCCCGGCCTGTGTGAGCACCTTCGCCGTGGCCAGGCCGGCGACGCCGGCGCCGACGATCGCGACGCGCATGTCAGCTCACCTCGGGCGGCAGCTGCATCCGGATGCCGAAGTCGGCCATGATCTGCTTGATCTTCGAGATGTCCTTCGGCCCCGGCGGCAGCTCGGCCAGCGCCTGGTAGTAGCCCTCCAGGCCGGCCGGCGACACCACCGAGATGACGCGGGACTCCTCGTCGTAGGCGTTGCGGAACGTGTGCACCACGTCGCGCGGCAGGAACAGGTAGTCGCCGTGCCCGAGGGTGAAGTCCTCGCCGCCGAGCGTGCACGTCGAGCCGGCCGGCCAGGCAGATGAACGACTCGTCCTCGCGGGTGTGCAGGTGCGGCGGCGGTCCGTCGGTGCTGCGGCGGGATGGCGTACTCGAACAGCGAGTACGCGTCGTGCGTCGACTTGCCGTTGGTCTTCATCGTGATGCCGAGGCCGATCGCCGCGATCTGGTGCCCCTCGCGGGACGGCAGCATGTAACCACCGCCGAGACTCATCGGTCGCCTCCTTGCTGTCGGCCACCAGCCTGGTCGCGGGTGTGCCTGCTGCCACAGCGTGCGGGTGGTCCGGCGTACGCCGCAACGATCGGTCCCGCTGATCGGGACACCAGCATCGAGACACCGGCATCGGGCCGGCGCGGTCAGCGACGCGTGGCGTACGCGCGGGAAGCCGCGGCGGCGGCCATCCGCACCGCCGGGCCGATCCGGTCCGCCCGCACCAGCTGGGTCGGCCCGGTCACCGACAGGGCCGCGACCACGTCGCCGAGCGGCCCGAAGATCGGCGCGGCGACGCAGCTCACGCCGATGTTGCCCTCCTCGCGGTCGACCGCCCAGCCGCGCTCGGGCACGGCGGTCAGCTCCCGCATGATCGCCACCGGGCTGGTCAACGTCCGCGGGGTCCGCGCCGACAGCGGCCCGGCCAGCGCCGCGTCGATCACCTCCGGTTCGGAGTAGGCCAGGATGGCGCGCCCCAGCGCCGAGCAGTACGCCGGGATCACGCCGCCGACCTGCGACAGCATCGGCATCGCCCGGTGCCCGGTGATCTTTTCGACGACCAGGATCTGGCCGCCCTCCAGCACGCCGAGCTGCACGGTGATCTTCGTGGCGTGGTGCAGGTCCTGCAGGAACGGCAGCACCGCCTCGCGCAGCTCCAGCCGGATCGGGGCGAGGCCCGCGATCTCGAACAGCCGGTTGCCGATGCGGTAGCGGTCGGCCGGCTTGTCCAGCCAGCCGAGCCGGATCATCCGGTCGGCCGTGCGGTGCGTCGTCGAGCGCGGCAGCCCGCACCGCGCGACCAGGGCGGCCAGGGTCAGCTCGCGGTGGTCGGCGTCGAACGCGCCGAGGATCGCGGCGGCCCGGTCCAGCCCGCCGGTGGCCACCTCGTCCCGCTGAGCGGGACTCATCGTTGGTTGCCCGGGGTCACAGCGGTCAGGCTAGACCGGCGCGGCATCGCGCACGAGTCCCGGGAGGCCACCATCACCACACGCACCGCACTCGTCGGCGGCGGCGCCGCCGGCATCGGGTACGCCATCGCGGCGCGCCTGCGCGCCGGCCTACCGGGTCATCATCACCGGCCGGCACCCGGCGGACCTGGACACCGCCGCACGGCGGCTGAAGCAGCAGACCGGCGCCGCGGTCGGCACGCTCGTCAACGACGTGTCGGCACCGGGCGCGGCGGCCACCGCCATGGAGGAGTTGAACGCCCGCTACGGGCCGCCCGACGTGCTGGTCCTCAACGCCGGCGGTCCGCCGCCTGGCCGGATCCTCGACGTCGACGACGACGACCTGGCGCGCCGGCGCCGAACTGCTCCTGCTCGGCCCGCTGCGCCTCGCCCGCGCTCGCTATGCCCGGCATGGCCGAGCGCGGCTTCGGCCGGGTCGTGTTCGTCACCTCGGCGGCGGTCCGCCAGCCACAGCCCGACCTCGCCGTCTCGGTCGTCCTCCGCGCGGCCGTCACGGCCGCGGCCAAGCTGCTCTCCCGCGAGTACGCGCCGCGGCGTCACCGTCAACTGCGTGGCGCCCGGCGCCACCGACACCGCACGGCGGCGCGACATCCTCGCGGCCCGAGCCGGGCGTACGGGCACGCCGGTCGCCGAACTCGACGCGCAGGACGTGGCGACCGTGCCGGCCGGGCGACCCGCAAGCCCAGACGAGATCGCCGCGGCGGTCGGGTTCCTCGTCTCGGCCGAGGCCAGCTACGTCAACGGGACCGTGCTCACGGTCGACGGCGGAAGGACGGAGACGGTCTGATGGCACTGTCCGGACCCGGGTTCAGCATGGCCGACTTCCTCGGCGCGATCAGCGACACCGTCCGGCCCGAGCACCGCGCGCCCGGTCGTGGTGCACGCCGCCGAGCTGGAGACGCTGCCGGCAGGGCAGATCCACAACCCGACGACGCTGTCGATCGCGGGCCGGCTGCCGACCACCACGTTCGAGATCTTCCGGCAGACCATCCCGCCCGGCGAAAGCTCGGACATGCAGCGTCACTACCACGAGACGGTGCACTTCGTGATCTCCGGCCGCGGGCACAGCGAGGTCGAGGACGACACCGAGGCGTGGGCGACCGGCGACTTCATCTACACGCCGCCGTGGGCCTGGCACCGCCACTACAACGACTCGGCCGACGAACCGGTCGAGTTCCTCACCATCGAGAACTCCCGCCTGCTGCACGCGCTCGGCGTCGCCCGCCGGCAGAGCGCGGGCCTGTGCACGGTCGCGGAGGCCCGCGCCCGCTTCCCGGAGGAGCACTCATGACACCCGTGACCGACCTGCCCGAGCACATCAGCATCTGGGGCGAACTCGCCGACATCGACCACGAGCTGCGCCACGTCGACGTCGCCGGGGTGCGCACGCGCGTACTGCGCGCCGGCTCCGGCCCGGACCTCGTGCTGCTGCACGGCACCGGCGGGCACCTGGAGGCGTACGCCCGCGACATCGCCGGCCTCGCCGCGGACTTCCGGGTCACCGCGTACGACATGGTCGGCCACGGCTGGTCTGACCTGCCGGACCGCCCGTACACCATCGACGTGCTGTCCGAGCACCTGGTCGGGCTGATGGACGCGCTCGGCATCGGCGCCGCGCACCTGTCCGGCGAGTCGCTGGGCGGCTGGGTCGCGGCGTGGACGGCGGCGCACCACCCGGACCGGGTGCGACCGGCATGGTGCTCAACACCCCGGGCAACATCGCCAACAAGCCGGAGGTGATGGCGCGGCTGCGGGACAGCACGATGGCCGCGGTCCGTGATCCGAGCGACGCGACGGTCCGCCGCCGCGTCGAGTTCCTGTTCCACCACACCGAGATGGTCACCGACGAGTTGGTCAACCTGCGCCGCGCGGTCTACAGCCGACCGGGCTTCCTGCGCGCCATCGCCAACACGCTCGTCCTCCAGGATCCGGTGGTGCGCAAGGACTTCGCGTGGGAGCCCGGCTGGGTCGGCAAGATCGACGCACCGACGCTGCTGCTGTGGACCGACCACGACCCGACCGGCGGGCTCGACGAGGCCGCGATGCTGCTGCGAGTGGCTGCCGGACGCGCGCCTGTACGTGATCGCTGACGCCGGGCACTGGCCGCAGTGGGAGAAGCGCGACGAGTTCCTGCGCGTACACCGCGAGTTCCTCCTGGTCGGGAGGGATCCGTCATGAGCGAGCGTCAGCGAGCGAATCAGCTGGCAGAGTGCGCTTGTGCCGCATGCCCGCGCGCAGCGAGGCGAGCACCGGCATGAGCGAGCTGATCGGCATGGTGGGGATGTCGCACTCGCCGTTCGCGACGATGATGCCGCCGGCCGGCACGGACGCCCCCGGTGGGCGGTTCCTCGCCGACGCGGCCCGGGTCGCCCGCATGGTGTCCACGCTCGCCCCGGATGCGCTCGTGGTCATCGGCCCGGACCACTTCCACGCGAACTTCTACGACGCGATGCCGCCGTTCGTGCTCGGCGTCGAGGCAGCCGAAGCGTTCGGCGACTTCGGCAGCCGGTCCGGACCGCTGCCGGTGGCGTCGGCGCTGGCCTGGTCGGTCCGGGACGCCCTGGCCGGCAGCGGCTTCGACGTCGCGCTGTCGTACGCGCTGACCGTCGACCACGGCGATCGCGCAGAGCTATGAGATGGTCCGCGGCGGTGCCGACATCCCGATGGTGCCGCTGGTGGTGAACACAGCAGCGCCGCCGCTGCCGAGCATGGCGCGCTGCCTCGACCTCGGCCGGGCGCTCGGCGCCGCGGTCCGAGGCGCCGAGTGGCCCGGCCGGGTCCTGGTCGTGGCCAGCGGCGGGCTGTCGCACTGGTTGCCGTCCAACGACCCGCGCGAACCCGTCGGTGCCGGCCGACCGGCGCGCGTCGATGATCCACGGGCGGCGGGACGTCCACGCGGTCGCGGCCGCCCGGGAACCGCGCGTACGGGCGATGGCCGGCAACCCGGACGCGCCGGTCAACGCCGCCTGGGACACCTGGTTCCTCAAGCAACTGGCCGCGGCCGACCCGGACCCGGTCGCCGACCTCGGCGACCACGGCCTGGAGGAACAGGCCGGCAGCGGCGGCCACGAAATCCGTACGTGGCTGATCGGGCTGGCCGCCGCCGACCGGCCGCTGGTCTGGACAAGCTACGAGCCGGTCCCCGAGTGGATCACCGGGATGGGCATCGGCACCACGTTCGGGGTGGACTGACATGACCGTGGTGGACCTGCTCATCGGCGCCCGGGCCACCCGCCGCCCCTGCCCGCCGGTCCGGTCGCTGCTGCCGGCCGGTGACGTGGCGGCCGCGTACGCCATCCAATCCGCCTGGGTGGCCGGCGAGGTCGCGGCCGGCGCGACGGTCGTCGGCCGCAAGGTCGGCCTCACCAACCCGACCGTACAGGCACAGCTCGGCGTCGACCGGCCCGACTTCGGCGTACTGCTGTCCACCATGGACTGTCCCCCGGGTATGCCGATCGACGTGACGCGGCTGCTGCAGCCGAAGATCGAAGCCGAGATCGCGTTTGTCCTGGCGCGTGACCTGACCGGCGCGGACATCGGGCCGGCCGACGTGGTCGCGGCGACCGGCTGGGTGGTCGCCGCGCTGGAAATCGTGGACAGCCGGATCGCCGGCTGGGACATCGACATCGTGGACACCGTCGCCGACAACGCGTCGTCCGGACTGTTCACGCTGGGCGCGTTCCGGCGACGCATGGACGGGCTGGACCTGCCGTCGCTGGCGATGATCATGAGCCGGGACGGCGAAGAGGTGTCGACCGGGTCCGGCGCGGCCTGTCTCGGCGACCCGGTCAACGCGGTGGTCTGGCTCGCGTCGACCGCCCGCGACTTCGGCCAGCCGCTGCGCGCCGGCGACGTGGTGCTGTCCGGCGCGCTCGGGCCGATGGTGCCGGTCCGGCCGGGCGACCGCTTCGAGGCGCGGATCACCGGCCTGGGTACCGTCTGCGCGGTGTTCTCCGGGGCGGCGTCGTGAGCCCGGGCGGCGACCGTCGGGGCGGCCGGGTCGGCGCGGCGGTGCTCGGCTCCGGCAACATCGGCACCGACCTGATGGTCAAGCTGCTGCGCCTGGGCCGGCGGCTGCGGATGGCCGCGATGGCCGGCATCGACCCGGCCTCCGACGGGCTGGCGCGGGCCGCGCGGCTCGGCGTCGCGACCACCGCCGACGGTGTCGACGGGCTGATCGCCATGCCCGGCTTCGACGACATCCGCGTCGTGTTCGACGCGACCTCGGCCACCGCCCACGTGGCCAACGCCAAGACGCTGGCGCCCTACGACGTCCGCGTGGTCGACCTGACCCCGGCCGCGCTCGGGCCGTTCGTCGTGCCCGCGGTCAACCTCGACGCGCACCTCGACACGCGCGAGGTCAACATGGTCACCTGCGGCGGGCAAGCGACCATCCCGGTCGTCGCGGCGGTCAATTCGGTGACGCCGGTGGCGTACGCGGAGATCGTCGCGTCGATCGCGTCCCGCTCGGCCGGCCCGGGCACCCGGGCGAACATCGACGAGTTCACCGAGACGACCGCGCGGGCCATCGAGACCGTCGGCGGAGCACGCCGCGGCAAGGCGGTCATCGTGCTCAACCCGGCCGAGCCGCCGCTCGTCATGCGCGACACCATCTTCTGTCTGGTCGACGCGGCCAACCCGGAGGTACGCGCGCGGATCGTCGACGCAATCGGTCGGATGGTCGCGGACGTGGCCGGGTACGTCCCCGGGTACCGGCTCAAGCAGGCCGTCCAGGTGACCGAAATCGACGACGACGACATACAGCGGCTCGTCGACCGCCGGGTGACCCATCAGGTGACCGCGCTGCTCGAGGTCGAGGGGGCCGGACACTACCTTCCGGCGTACGCCGGCAACCTGGACATCATGACCTCGGCCGCGCTGCGCGTCGGGGAGAAGCTGGCGGACCGATGAGGCTCTACATCCAGGACGTGACCCTGCGGGACGGCATGCACGCCACCCGCCACCGGCTCGCGCCCGACCGGGCCGCGGCGATCGCGGCCGCCCTCGATGCGGCCGGCGTGGACGCGATCGAGGTCGCGCACGGCGACGGGCTGGCCGGAGCAAGCGTGACGTACGGGCCGGGCAGCCACACCGACGCTGACTGGATCGAGGCGGCGGCAGCCAGCGTCACCCGCGCCCGGCTCACCACACTGCTGCTGCCCGGCATCGGCACGATCGCGGACCTCAAACGGGCGTACGCGCTCGGCGTCCGTTCGGTCCGGGTGGCCACCCACTGCACCGAGGCCGACATCGCGGCACAGCACATCGCGACCGCACGCGACCTCGGCATGGACGTGTCCGGGTTCCTGATGATGAGTCACCTGGCCGGGCCGGCGGTGCTCGCTGCCCAGGCCGTGCTGATGGAGTCGTACGGCGCGCACTGCGTGTACGTGACCGACTCCAGCGGCCACCTGACCCCTCGCGGCGTACGGGACCGGGTCCGGGCGTACCGGGATGTGCTTGACCCGGCCACCGACATCGGCGTACACGCGCACGACAACCTTTCGCTGGCCGTGGCCAACTCGCTGGCCGCGGTCGAAGCCGGCGCGGTCCGCGTCGACGCGTCGCTGGCCGGACACGGCGCCGGCGCCGGCAACTGCTCGCTGGAAGCGTTCGCCGCGGCCGCGACCCTCGACGGGTGGGAGCACGGCTGCGACCTGCACGCATTGCAGGACGCCGCCGACGACCTGGTGCGACCGTTACAGGACCGGCCGGTACGCGTCGACCGGGAGACGCTGACCCTCGGCTACGCCGGTGTGTACTCCAGTTTCCTGCGCCACGCGGAGACCGCCGCAGCCAGGTACGGCCTCGACGCGCGCTCGCTGCTGACCGAGGCCGGCCGCCGTCGCCTGGTCGGCGGCCAGGAGGACATGCTGATCGACATCGCCTTGGACCTAACCAGACGGATCATCGGCTCGTCACCCTGAAGTTGCGGGTGCCGACAATGTCGTCCACCTGCCGGATGGGACGCCGGTGGCGGTGACCGCCGGTAACGGCGGCATCGTGCGGGTATGGGATCCGCTCGAGGGCCGGATACGTGGGCGAGGCACAGACCGACAACGGGCAGCAGCACCTCGTCGTTCGGACCTATCTCGACATTGCCGTCTACGACCTGTCCTGTGGTGAGGATGTAGAGATACTGGGCGGGTCGCGTGCAATCCGTCGCCGTGGCGGGGCACCGGCCGTACCGTCGCAGGATGTGCGCGAAGTAGACGTTGTGGTGGTGGGTGCGGGCCTCGCTGGCCTGCACACCGGGCGCCTGCTTGCGCAGCGGGGCCTGGACGTGCTGATTGTCGAGCGGCGCCGGTCGTTGTCGACGGGCCTTCGCACAACCGGGATCTTTGTACGGCGTACGCTCGGCGACTTCGACCTGCCGGAGCACCTGCTCGGCCCGGGCGTGCGGGATGTGCTGCTGTACCCGCCCTCGCTACGCGCGCCGATCCGGCTCACCAGCGACCGCGACGAGTATCGGGTGGCCGACATGGCGGCCGTCTACAAGCACGCCCGGTGCGCGGCGGAGTCGGCCGGCGCCGAGGTCCGCCTGGGCGTGCGGTACGCCGGCGTCGCGAACGGCGTGGTCCGGCTCGAGGGGACCGATCCGGTGGCGGCGCGGTTCATCGTCGGCGCGGACGGCGCCCGCTCCCGGGTGGCCCGTGACCTCGGCCTCGACCAGAACCGCCGATTCCTCGTCGGAGCCGAGATCGTCCACCCGATCGCATCAGGCGCCTCGGAGCCGGCATTTCACTGTGTACTGGATCCGCGCGTCGCCCCGGGATACCTCGGCTGGGTCATCGACGACGGCCACAGCGCGCACGTCGGCGTCGCCGGATACCCGCACGCGATGCGCACCGGCGTACGACATCTGCTGGACGCGTTCGCCGCGGATGCGCCCGGCCGTGCAACGGCCACCGGCCCAATAACAAGGCGCGGCGGCCCGATCCCCGTCGGCGGCGTGCTGCGCCGACTGGCCAGCCCGACCAGCAGCCCGGCCGGGCTGCTGGTCGGCGACGCGGCCGGCGCGGTGTCGCCGCTGACCGCCGGTGGGCTCGATCCCTGCCTGCGCATGTCCGAACTCGCCGCGGCGGTCATCGTCGAGTACCTGTGCGACGGCCACGAGCACGCGCTACGCCGCTACGACGGAAGCGCGCTGCGAGCCTGGTTCCGCGGCCGGCTGCTCCTGCGGCGCGGGTTGGCCGGCGTTCGCTCCGCAGCCGCGGCCGAGGCGGCCGTGGCCATGCTGCGCCGTCGCGCCGGTCGCAGAGCGGCGGCCCGAATCCTGTTCGGCGACGGCTCCTTCCCCGACGTGCGTTAATCAACAGTCGAACAACGACCAGCACGCCTCATCCTCAAGCGCTGGTCATCCAGCACGAGTTCCCTGATCTCACGCGCCGCTCTCCGCCGACGGTGAGCGGCTGTTCGCGGCCGCATCGCCAGCGTCGACGCAGTCCAGGCCGTGCTGTGCACCGCGACATCCGACGCCGGCCGCCCGGCCGTCATCGCCTGGCTCACCGCAGCCGCCGAGCAACTCGAGGTCGCCCGCGCGGCCAGGGGCCGGACGGGGTTCCGGGTCGGATACGTCGCCGAGGCCGGTACGCAGCCCGGGTGGCGCTGGCGGATGCGTGGGCGGTGCGGTTCGAGACGATGGCGCCGGCCCGTCGGTGTCGGACTCGGAAGGGGCAGCGGTATCTTCCGGCCGGTGGTGGTCGTCCACCATGGGAGGCAAGCAACTTCGGGGTTGACCAGCCAGCCGCACTCGGTCGTCTCGGTCGCGGTCAGCCGGGCCACGCTGCGCCACGATAGCCGCGCCACCGGCACCGAGCCCGGCAGCCACAACTTCAGCGGCGGACGCGGTAGCGAAGGTGGGTTACGCCACCCTCACCTTCCAGAACGTGGCCCGGCACGATCCGGCCGACCGAGGCGTCAGCCTGGCGGTGCAAGCCTCCAAGCTGATACGAGTTCTCCCCGGTGTTTTGTTCGATCGTGTCGCTGGATACCCAGTTCGGCGCGCCTAGGGCGATCTGACGCCAGAAGCGGAGACGCCGCAGATTTGGCCCGGCCGCAAGGAGCCTTGCCATGACCTGAGTTGGTGGAAGCTGTTGCGGAGCACCCATGCCTCGATCGTCACCGCCCGAGTTCGTCGCCGCCGGGTATTGATCAAGAAGTCCGATCGAACTTGTTTAGCGAACGGCCCGACCACCGGCTGCGCTGTGGGAAAGCGCGGACACAGCTCCCGCGCGCGCTGGCAACAAGGGGCTTGAGCCTCGGTCTCCGCGGTGGCAAGCCGTCTTGATCTGCGTTCGCGAGAGGGTCGACAACACAGGCCGAATGTGCAAGGTTCACCGAGAAGTCGGGCGATCGCCGTCGCATGCCAGTTGTCGCGCCGCTGTTCAGGTACCCAGGCGAGTGACATGATCATTGGGACATCGACGTATCGCGATGCAGGTCAACGCAGATGAGAGGAACGGTCGCGCGACTCGACGTCTCAACTAACTTGTCATGCCCCAGATCGCGGCATGATCAACCGACATGATCGGAGAGACCGGACACTCGATGCCAGGCAGGTCCGAAGCTGCCCGGCCGCACGGCGGGAGGGTCAAGGGGCTATGCCGTACAACACCCTCGCGGCGGATAGCGATGCGCGGGCGGGTATGGCGCGAGCCAGATCCGGCAGAGCGGCATTAGGATCACGGCATGGCACGCACAGACAGAGGGTCAAGGGTGATCGCTGCGTCACCCGAGCGCGTCTGGGCCGCTCTCGTCGATCCCGAGGCGCTGCTGGCATGGCTGCCTCCTGGCGAGATGACCGGCAGGTTCGAGCGATTCGATGCTCAGCCGGGCGGGTCGTACCGGATGGTGCTGACCTATCCCGACGCGTCCGGCGCACCAGGCAAGGCAACCGCGGATTCGGACATCGTCGAGGCCCGCTTTATCGACATCGTTCCCGGCGAGCGCGTGGTGCAGGGAGTCGACTTCGTCTCCGATGATCCCGTCAACGCTGGCACGATGATCATGACCTGGGAGGTCGCCGCCGTCGACGGCGGGACACGCGTCGACATCATTGCCGAGAGCGTGCCGGATGGTATCTCCGCTGAGGACCACGCCGTGGGGCTCGCGTCTTCCCTTACGAAACTTGCCGCATACGTGGAGCAGTAGGCCCGCCTCATCATCGTCGATCTGACCACTCCCGCCCGCGCCGCCGGGCAGCTTCGACCCGCTTGGCAAAGCGGTTCTGCTCGCCCGTGAACGACAACCATCGATCAATCAAAGTGTGCCAGAGCCCTCAAGATTCACCGAATCCGCCAGCTAAACCCAGCGGGGCTTCGCCCCAGCCCGACGAGGCGTGTAGCCGTTTGCGCTGGTCAGTGGCAGACTCCGGTCGCGGGTCGAAGGACGATGACCGATGCCGGCCTCGTTGATTGAACCGCCCGAAGCGGTTGGTGACCCTTACGGGTCGTGCCCACGACCGGAGCCTGTGATGACGTTACCGCGCAGCGTGGCCGATGTCCTTGACCGGCATGTCACGTTCGAGATCGAGTCGATCGACCGGATGTACTGCAACGTCTACCAGCCCCGGCTGCAGTACCCGAAAGGTGCAGCGGCGTTCTTCCACTACCACCGCGGGCACACGTTCGCGTCCTCGGCGTTGATGGCCCCGATGACCAGGACCTTCGTGACGGCGATCCACGACTTCATCGACGCGCACGGTCTGGACCTGGTCAGCTTCGTCAAGGGTCAGCGCAAGGACGACCTCACCCAGTCCTACCTGGCCGAGCACGATGGCAGGGAAGCCGTGCTCTACGTCGGTCGGGCGCAGGAGAAGGCCGCCGTGATGCGCACCGAACGCCGCTACAACCCGAGCACCGGTGTCTCCTACGCGTGGCTGGTCAAAGCCTCCGCGCTGGTCAACCACTTCTACTTCTATTGCTTCGACGACGACTTCGGCCCGTTCTTCCTCAAGTTCTGCTCCTACTTCCCTTACAACGCGAAGCTGTGCATCAACGGCCACGAGTGGGCCAAACGCCAGGCCGCCAAGAAAGGCGTCGGGTTCACCGCGCTGGACAACGGCTTCGCTACCGTCGAGGACCCAGCCAAGGTCCAGGCCATCTGTGACCGGCTCGGCCCCGGTCACATCGACCGGCTGCTGCGCAAGTGGCTGCGCCGGCTGCCGCACCCGTTCACCCGGGCCGACTACACGGCCAGCTACCGGTATGAGGTCTCCGTGCTGCAGGCCGAGTTCTCGCTGACCCAGATGCTCGACAAGCCGATCACCGGGAGGATCTTCTTCGAGCAGGTCATCCGTGACAACCTCGACCTGGGCCGCCCCGACCAGGTCGGGCTCATCTTCGGCCGGCGTATCTTCGCCGGACGAAAGCACCGCACCCAGGGCGTGTTCCGCACCCGGATCATCAACTCCGGCGTAACGCCCAGCCTGCACGTGGACTTCAAACACTCCACGATCAAGCAGTACCACAAGGAAGGCATCGCGCTGCGCACCGAAACCACCATCAACGACCCCGGCGACTTCACCATCAACAAAGGGCTGACGAACCTCCCCACCATGCGGAAGGTCGGCTTCCAAGCCAACCGGCGTCTGCTGCACGTCGAACACATCAGCCACGATCCCGCCGCCGGAGCCGACGCGTTTACCGCCGTCACCGCCCCCACCGACACCGACGGCCAGCACGCCGCCGCACTACGCTTCGGTGACCCCCGCGCCCAGGCACTCCTCTCGGTACTGCTCATCTTCCGGCTGCACCCGCACGGGTTCACCAACGCCGACCTACGCAACCACCTCGCCCGGATGCTCGGCACCGACCCACAATCGTGGCCGGCAGGCAGGGCCACCTACGACCTGAGAAGACTACGGCTACACGGCCTCATCGAACGCATCCCCCACACCCACCGCTACCGCGTCACCGAACCCGGACTACACCACGCCATGTTCCTCACCCGCGTCCACAACAGACTCTGAGCCGCCCTGGATCTTCCGGAGAGAGAACCAACTAAGATCTTTTCTCTTCGGGAAGGAAAAGGGGAATGGTGATGGCGAGGCAGCGCAGGTCGTACACGCCGGAATACAAGGAACAGGTCGCCCGGATGGTGGTCGAGGAGTCTCGGGCGATTCCGTCGACGGCGCGCGAGATCGGCGTGAACGAGCAGACTCTGCGTAACTGGGTGAACGCGTATCGGCAGGCGCACGCCGGCGAGGAGCCGCCGCTGTCGATTTCGGAGCGGGCCCGGCTACGGGAACTGGAGAAGGAAGTCCGGGAACTCAAGCTGGAGCGCGAGTTCTTGGGAAAAGCCGCAGCGTTCTTCGCCAGCGAGTATCGGTAGAAGCTCGGTACGAGCTCATCGACGCGGAGAAACGCGCCTTCGGGCCGGACGGCCGGCCCAGGTACACCGTCGTGCAAATGTGCAAGTGGCTGGGGGTTTCCAGTTCCGGCTATTACGAGTGGCGACGCCGGCCACAATCGGCGACCGCGGCACGCCGGGAGAAATTGAAACAGTTGATCGTGGTGATTTTCGAGCTATCGGACGAGACGTACGGCTATCGGCGGATCCACGCCTCGCTGCTGCGGTCCGGCCACGCCTGCTCTCTGGAACTGGTCCGTGCTCTGGTACGCCAGCTGGGCCTGGTGCCCTGCCAGCCGCGGCCCTGGCGGCACAGCCTAACCGATCAGGACCCGGGGGCCGGGCCGCTGCCGGATCTGCTGCATCGGGACTTCACTGCGTCCGCGCCGGGCGAAAAGATGGTCGGCGACATCACCTACATTCCGACCTGGGAGGGCTGGGTATTCCTCGCCACCGTGATCGACTGCTACACGAAAATGGTCGTCGGCTGGGCGATGTCGGACAACTACAAAACTCCACTCATCAGCGCCGCGATCGGTATGGCCGTTCGCAACAATAACATCAAGGAAGGTGCTATATTCCACTCGGACCGTGGTAGTAACTACATGTCCGCCGAGTTCGGCCAGGTGCTTCGCGAGCATCGGATCAGGCAATCCGTCGGACGTACCGGGATCTGTTACGACAACGCGATGGCCGAATCGTTCTTCGCGGCGTTGAAGAACGAGCGGGTCAGCCGTACCCAGTATCCGACCAGGAAGCATGCGATCAACGATGTTGCCCGCTACATAGAATTGCGATACAATTCCCGACGTCTCCACTCGGGTCTCGGCTACAAGACTCCCAACGAGGTCTACAACGAGTACCTGAACGGGCAGCGAGCGGCCTAATTTGGACCACTAACCGTTTGTCCGGAATTTCTGGGGCGGATCACTCATCCGCAGCGGCGAAGCGCAACTGACCGATCCTCGGCCTCCAGCACCAACACCGCTACGCGCAGCAGCCCGCGCCTACGACACCGCGCTGAACCAACTCATACAACAATCCGGCCTGGCCGCCTGAAACTTGACCGGATCAAGACGACTTCGTCGTCCAAAGCCCTCTAGACACATGACAGTCGAACCGTCCAGACCTACATGGCGGACCACAGGTCACCGCCACGGGGACTCGCCATCTTCACCCTGGACGGGACACCAGCCGTCAGTAGCGCGGGCGGCGCATATCGGTGGCCCAGCGCGCTGAGCGCGAGCCAGCGCTCGCGGGCGCGTTCGCGCAGCCGCTGGCTGAGGGAGACAGACCACCACAACCTCGCCGCCCGGCCATACAACTGGCGCTACACCACCAAAGACCTCAACGAACTCCGCTCCCACGAACCGTCGCCCAAGGCAACGCACCCGCCCGCCGTGGCCGATCGCGAATCTTGCCAAACAGCCGTTGTGTACGTCGCTTCCGCCGCACGTTCGCCGGTTACGGCTTGGTCGCCTGATCCAGTGATCTTGGCTTCCGGATTTGCCGCTCCCTGCGCGGTGGTGTCGAGCTGCGATGGTGACGCATGGTGAGGTGTGGCTGCCTTCTCTCTGTTCCCGGTCCCGGTGTCGCGGCTCCCGGTGAATTCCGGTTGACCGTCCCGGCGCCGTTCTGGTTTGGTACAACCTTATTCCCACGCAGGAGAGGAGGCGAGAGATGTCTTTCCGGTCCGCACATGCCGCTCTGAAAGGTCACCAGCCTTGCCTTTTCTCCGTTCGTTTCGTTGTGGACACTGCGGCGTAGACGTTTCGCTCGACGCGCCGGGTACCACCCATCGCAACCACTGTCCCCACTGCCTGTGGTCCAAGCACCTCGACCGCAACGTGCCGGGGGACCGGAAATCCGGCTGCCCGGGCGGTATGGAGCCGATCGCGGTCACCGTCCGCGGCGAGCGCCGCTGGGTGTTGATCCACCGATGTACCCACTGCGGCCGCCTCCGGCTGAACAAGACCGCTGCCGACGACAACGTGCTGGCGCTGCTGCAACTTGCCGCACTGCCGCTGGCGACGCCGCTCCTGCCGCCGCTCGGGCCGCCAGACGTCAACAGCCAGCCAGGTCGATCCGCAGACGTGTGACGACGACCAGGCGGCCAGGGTGCTGACCGGCTCGGCGCCGAGATCCTCGAACAGCCGCGCACCCGCACCCCGCCAGACCGGGCCAACTGGACGCGGATCTCGTCGACGAGCCCGGTCGGCCGCACTACGGCACCAGGCTGACTCCGCCAACTGCTCCACTCGCGGCGGAGCGCACAAACAGAGGCCCGGACACGGGCGCCCACCGAATGCCCCATGCGGCTCGATGCGCACATCTACCGCCGACTGAGCGTTAGGGTGCGTGGCTCCGCGCGCTGTCGTGGCGGATGAATGTGCGTCTGCCTGTCGCTTGCCGAACCGGATCCACGCCGTCGGCAGTCGGGCGTTGCGGGGACCGGGGCCAGGAACCTCTTGGTCGCGGTCAACGAAAAGTTGGTGAGCCGGGTGCGTCGGCTCAGGCGAAGTCGGCCTCGGTGATGCCGCCGGCATGGCCGGCCGGCCACTGGACCAGCTCGATCCGGTAGCCGTCCGGGTCAGTGATCCAACTGGTCCCCGGCCCTTCCGCGCCGTCGAAACGCCCAGGCGGCTCGGCCACGACCCCCTTGCCGGCAAGGTCGCCGCTGCATCCAGCGACTCGACCTGGATGACGAGGTGGTCGATGCCGGTACCAAGGTCGACCTTGCCCTTCGCCGGGTCGTGGACCAGTTCAATGGCGACGAAGTCGTCGCCCGGCAGCCGGAGCATGGTCAGGCTGCCGAACGCCGTCCCCTCGACGGTCCCGACGATCGTGTAGCCGACAGCGGAGTAGAACGCGAGGGACCGCTCGAGATCGCTGACCCGCAGCCCGACATGCAGTGTGCGCATGGCGGGCACCCTAGCCCAGATCACGTGCGGGCAGAGTTCCACGGACTCCGATCCAGCGCAGCCAACCCCACCCGTCCGCTCCACCCCGGACGAAGATCAGATGCACGATGGACGACCCGATGATCCCGGCCGCGCCGTACCGGACCGTCGACTGGGACGCCCTACCCACCGTCACCCGGGAGATCACAGTCGGGGCGTCGGGCATGCCGGTGGGTCGGCACATGCCGGCGGTTCTTCGTCGGCGCCCAGCGGTGCGACACTGTCGCCGTGGCCTACGACGAGGACCTTGCCAACCGCATCCGGGACATCGTGCACGACGAACCGGGCCTGACCGAAAAGCGGATGTTCGGCGGGCTGGCGTTCCTGATCAACGGCAACATGGCGGTCAGCGCCAGCGGCCAAGGCGGCATGCTGCTGCGGGTCGACCCGACCGATACCCCGACTCTCGCGCAACGGCCCGAGGCCAACAGGTTCGAGATGCGCGGGCGGGAAATGGATGGCTGGCTCCGCATCGAGCCGATCGGGCTGGCCACGAAACGCGAGCTCACGTCGTGGGTGTCCCGGGGCGTCAGCTATGCCCGATCACTGCCGGCCAAATGACACCGCTCCAACCAAACGATGTCCGCTTCCGCCGCCGACCGGGCGTCGCGGTGAGTAACCGGCCGCGATGCCGACGCGGTCCGGTCATAGCCGATGACAGCACACTCGATCAAGGCAGGCTAACGGATGGAGATGTGAGCGCGGCAACCTTCGGCATGAGCTTCTCCACGCGGTACTGCTCAGGGCAGCAGTGCCAGCTTGCCCACGGTGGCCCGTGCTTCCAGTTCCGCGAGTGCCTTCGGCCCCTCGGCCAGCTCATAAACGGTGGGCTGGGCGGGGCCGAGCACCCCGGCCACGTCCAGCGAGTGCCAGTACGGATCGCGTGTGCTGACCGAAACGGCTCAATGATCGGTGGCCGCGGCGCGATGTGGCGTTGACGTCTGGACTTTGGCACGCTTCGTGCGGTGCAGCGCGGTGAGGCCGATGCCCAGCCAGACGAGGAGCCTGCGCGGTCTGCGCGCGGTACGCCTGCTCGATGACCCTTACCAGGTCGCCTTCCCGTAGCAGTGGGCTCCGGTGGCCGGCGTCGAAGCCCTGCTGACGCGACCGTGGGTCGACGGGCCGCCCGGCTGCGCCGCGTACCGGGCGCTGAACCGGATCGCCCGCACCATGACGCCGTGCTCAACCGGGTACACGAGTGTCCGGAGTTCCCCGCGGCCCTCGCCATCGTGGCGGCTGGGCTCGCGGCCGCCGTGGTCCCGGCCCTCGCCCTGCCCAGCCACGAGCAAGCCGCGCCAGCATTCAAGATCCGGTGCACGCACGTCGGCTACGACCGGACAGTAGGCCTGGCAAAGATCGGTACGGTGCGTGCCGCTCGGTCTGCGGCAGGTTCGGATGAGCGCTGGGGGGCTCACAGCCCCACGCCTGCCCGCTCAGCAGTCGAACACCGACCAGCAGATGTCGTTTCGCAACCGCTGGTCGTCGAGCACGAGTTCGCGAATCGCCTGCGGGAGTTGGTCACGCTGCCATCGGCACTCCAGGCGCCCTGCGGCATCGCTCTCGCCCTCCGGCGCGGCAGCACGCGCAGCCTTGATGGCATAGCCGGCCGCGCCGAGTTCGTGCGCGGCGACGTGTGCGACAGCCCCCGCCTGGCCGGCAGCGTACGCGGCATGCCGTGCTGCCCCACGCAGGTCTCTGGCCGCGCCCATCGCATGGCCGCCCGCCGCGCGAGCCTGCATCATCGTGACCTCGCCACGCACCCAGGCGCGGGCGTGCTCGATCGCTTCACGTGGTCGCGGGTCCTCAGGCTGAACCGACTCGAACAGGTGAAGGACATGCTCCGCGCACGACGCCGCCCAAAGAGCGAGAAGATGATGATCCGAATCAGTGAGAGTCCCACCGCGACGAAGCGTCACGAAGCGGGGGTCCCGAACCTTCGGGAGGATCATGGTTTGGGCACTCCTTGGAAGGGGGGCAGGCCGCGTCTTCAACCTAGCGTCGCCCAGACCCGCCACCAGTTGACTCGTGAACTCGTTGACGAACTGACCACCATCGACGCCAAGATCAAAGCAGCAGACAAACAGCTGCAGTGTTCTCCGGCGGCGCCGTTACCATCCGGTGGAGCTCATATCCGCGATCAGAGAGCTGCGAGTGCCGGATCCGGGCTGATGGCAGCGGCTGTCGCTGATCACCGCGCCGACCCTCGTCATCTCGGGCGGAGCGAGCAGTCACCTATCCCCCCAGCGGATAGCCGAGGTCGCCGAGGGGCGGGAGGTCTACGGAGAGAGACTGAATGACGGTGCGCGAGCGGCAGGTGTTGCTCGTACTCGCGGTCCGCTCCTACCGCCCGAGCCGGATCGAGCAGGGGTGCGCTCGAGGTGAACCACGGCTACGCCGGGGCGCGATGGTGCTGGCCAACGCGTGGGCCGGTTCGAGTTGCGCTGCTCGTCGGTCGGGTGCGGTAACCAGCTCATCGTACGGTTGCCTTCGCAGAAGATGCCTTCCCTGAAGACAACCACCCGGGTCCATCACGGCCGCTGGGGGCTGGTGTTGTCGAGGGTGGCGAGGTAGGCGCGGATCCGGTCGGCATCGGGGGTGCCGAGTTCGGTGTAGATGGTCAGGGCGTGCCGGTAGTGCTCGCGGGCCCGGGTGGGGTTGCCGAGGCTGTGGTGGGCGTGGCCGAGGCCGGTGTGGGCGCGGGCCTGCTGGTCATGGTCGCCGATGTCGATGGCGAGGGTAAGCGCGGCGGTGTGGTGGTCGAGGGCGTCGGCGATGCGGCCGGCGGTGTGGGCTGCTTCGCCGAGGCCGTTGAGCGCCCAGGCTTCGCCGTCGCGTTCGCCGGTCTCCCGGAAGATGGCTAGGGCCTGCTGGTGGCGGCCGGTGGCGTGGGCGGGCTCGCCGAGGCGGGTGTGCAGGGTGCCGACGTTGTCCAGCGTCCAGGCTTCACCGGTGCGGTAGCCGAGTTGCTGGAACAGGGTTAGGGCCTGGTCGAGGTGGTCGGCGGCCGGCTGGTAGCGGCCCAGCCGCACCTCGACGTCGCCGAGGCTGTTCAGCGTGAGGGCTTCGCCGGTGCGGTCGCCGGCCCGCTGGAACAGGGCCAGGGCCTGCTCGTAGTGGTCGGCAGCCGGCTGGTAGCGGCCCAGCTGCACCTCGACGCTGCCCATGTTGCTCAGGGCGATGGCTTCGCTGTGCCGGTCGCCGGTCAGCTGGAACAGGGCCAGGGCCTGCTCGTAGTGGTCGGCGGCGTTTCGGTAGCGGCCCCGCCGCTGCTCGGTGGCACCGAGGCTGTTCAGGGCGCGGGCCTGGCCGACCGGGTCGCCGGCCTGCTCGAACAGATGCAGGGACTGCTGGATGTGCTCGGCGGCCGGCCCGTATCGACCCAACGACAGGTGGGTGGCGCCGAGGTTGGTCAGTGCATGGGCCTGTGCGGCCGGGTCGCCAGACTGTTGGGCGGTGTGCAGGGCATGGCCGTGCACGGTCAGGGCGTCGGTGTGGTGCCCGCCACCGAGGTAGCGGAACAGGGTGGCCGAGAGACGGGTGGTGTGGGTGGGCCAGTCATGGTTGGCGGTGTGCGCGGCGACGGCGACGAGGGTGGGGCGTTCGGTGTCGAGCCAGCCGAGGGCGGTGTGCGGGTTGGTGAGGTCCGGGGTTGGGGTGGCGGGCGGGGGACGTGGGGCCGGCGGTGTGCCTCGGCGGGGTACAGGGTGTCCATCGCCGTGGCGGCGACGGCCAGGTAGAAGTCGAACAGCCGGGTCAACGCGGCGCGGCGCTGTGGCGGGGGGTCGTCGTCGCTTGCCCGGCTGGTGGCGTAGGCGCGGACCAGGTCGTGGAAGGTGTACCGGCCGGGGGCGGTCTGCTGGAGCAGGTGGTCGCGGTACAGGTTGTCCAGGTGGGCCTGGGCGGTGTCAAGGTCGGTGTCGGCCAACGCCGCGGCGGCGTAGGCGTCGATGTCCTGGCCGGGGTGCAACGCCATCAGCCGCAACAGCCGTTGCTGGTCGGTGGGCAGGTGCTGGTAGGACAGGTCCAGGGCAGCCTGGATGCCGGTGTCCAGGCGGCCGTGGTGGTGGTGCTCGTCGAGTCGGTCGGCGTGGTCGGTCAGAGTCCAGCCGGGCTTGGCCCGGATGTGCCCGGCCACCAGCCCCAGGGCCAGGGGAAGGTGGCCGCACCGGGCGGCGATGCGGGCCGCGGCGTCGGGATCGTCGCCGACCGGTGTCTGGGGTGCGGCCCCGGTCAGGTATTGCCGGGACTCGGCCGGGGTGAACACGTCCACCGTCAGGTGGGTGGCCGGGTGCAGGTCGGTCAGGTCGCAGCGGCTGGTGACCAGCACCGGACAGCCCGTCGCGTGCGGGAGTAGCGGCCGGACCTGGTCGGCGTCGGCGGCGTTGTCCAACATCACCAGGGTGCGAGTGCCGGCCAGCTGGTCACGGTAGGCCGCCGCACGGGCGTCCAGGTCGTGGGGGATCTGCTGGCCAGGCACCCCTAGGATGCGGAGGAAGCCGTCGAGCACGGCGGCCGGGTCGGCCGGTGGCTGCGCCGCGTCGGGGTGGAACCCGCGCAGGTTGACGAACAGGACCCGATCGAAACGCTTCTCGTTGGCGAGAAGGTGTCCGACGTGGACGGCGAGTTGGGTTTTGCCGACCCCGGCCATCCCCGCTATCGCGGAGATCACCGCCGCCGCCCCGTTGACCCTGCCCTGATGTAGTGCCCCGCGTATCCGGGCCAGCTCAGCGGTGCGGCCGGTGAACCCGGCCAGATCCTGCGGCAGCCGGTCCTGGACCCGCACCTGCGCCGCCGCCTGGGCCTTCCCGGCGACCACTCGCAGGGACTGGCGCCACTGCGCCACATACCCCACATCTGGGTGCAGCGCCCCCACGACGGCCGCGACCAGATCCGGGTTCATCCGCCGCCGACCAGCCTTAAAACACTCCGCAACGGTGTTCTTGCCCGGCAGTTCCGCGGCCGGTCGACCCGCCGCCGCCCACGCCGCGTGGACCCGCCCGGCGATTACCTCATAGGACGGGTCACCCGCCCACACCTTCAATCGCCGCAACCGCTCAACGAGTTCGTCGATGGTTCCCGCCTGCCCGGGATCGGGTAGCACCGCGAACGCCTCGACGGGCTTGTTTGGGGTCGGCATTGCTCACATCCCAGCCCGGCTTGGACACCTCGGCCCGGTCCACATTAGCCGCACAGCACCCGATGGCTGTCAACACCAAGACACTTCGCGCCATTCGCCCACATCAGGCGTCGGCCCGCTCGGGACCCATCGGCATCCGGATCCATCCGGAATCCTCCCGCCTGCCCCACCGCCACTGGACAGTTCAAGGCAAGCCGACGCGCGGCGCCTATTCGACACACGAACGTACGTCCACATCACAGGGGAGATTCACATGAGGATGATGAAGTTGGCACGTCGGGCAGCTCTGATCACCGGACTGCTCCTACTCACCTCGCCCGGCGTGGCCAGCGCGGCCGAGTCAGCATCCGGATCGCCCGCGCCCGCAGCGCGTGCGGCGTCCGCCGCGCCAGCCGCCCCGACCGCCGACACGGTCCGACCGCTCGGGGCCAGCGGCCGATTGGGCATCTCGGGGTGGGGCACCTGCCTGGACGTCAAGGACTTCAACCCGAATGACGGCGCCGCGGTACAGATGTGGGGCTGCGACGGCAATTCCAACCAGTTCTGGACCGCGTACTCCGACGGGACGGTTCGCGACGGGCTGAACGGCAAGTGCCTGGACGTCAGGAGCTTCAACCCGAACAACGGTGCACAGGTCCAGGTGTGGAGTTGCAGCGGCGCTTCCAACCAGCGCTGGTACGTCAACAAGATCGTCGCCCCCTTCGAGATCAGAAGCGTCATGAACAACAAGTGCCTCGACGTCAGGGACTTCAACCGCAACAACGGCGCCATCGTCCAGATGTGGGACTGCAGCGGAGGGCCGAACCAACATTGGACGTGGAAGTAGCAACCCTGAGCGAGAAGGCGCGGGAACGACTCGAGTGAAACGCTAAGCCGAGTGGCCGGTCCCCCACGGGGAGGGACCGGCCAAATCTCTTCATATGTCACGGCGGGACCCGCGATGAGGCGTACAGAGCCTCGCGCCGGGACATGAACCGCATCGACCGCGGCCCGCACCCAGGCCCTCGTAGCCTACTGCGTGCGCCGCGGCGCCACCGTCATCGTCCGCGGCGTACGTAGGGCCACGGACCTTCGCCAGGAGTACCAGCTCGCGGCGATGAACGAGCAACTCGGCATTCAGACCGTCTAGTTGCCGTCCCGTCCGCAGTTGGCCGCCACTTCGTCGACAGTCGCACGCGCATACCGCTCGGCACAGTGGGCCCGTCGTCCCTGAACACTGAAGAACGACCCCAGGGGTAAATCCATGGCCTGCGGTCGGCGCGGACGCCGACGGCGCCGGCACGCTCGGCGCGTCGTGTCACCCGACCGTTGCCGGCGGCCGCCGTAGGACGTCGGGAATCACCGCGCGAACCGTCGAGCCGGCGCGCGAGCTGTCCACAGTGAACTGTCCCCCGATCCGCTGCGCACGCTCACGCATCGTCTCCAGCCCGATGTGCCCGGGCCGGGGAACGTCCGCGTCGAACCCGACTCCGTTGTCGGCGACTTCCACTATCAGCGTTCCGGGCGTGCCGGGAAGTTCCGACAGCCGAATGTCCACCCGGTTGGCCTGCGCGTGCTTGACGATGTTGTGCAGCGCTTCCTGCACGACGCGCAGCAGTTCCTCCTCGGCCTGCTCGTCGAGCGGGAGGCGTGCCTGCGGGGCGTGCACGTGGACATCGAGTTCCTCGCGTGCGGCGACGACGGCGGCGTGGGTGCGGATGGCGGCCACCAGCCCTTCGGTGCGCAGGACGTCGGGCCGGAGCTGGAAGATCAACGACCGCATGTCGGTGAGCGCGCTCTGGGTCAGGTCACGCAGTTCGGCCAGGCCGCGGGCCACCCTGCCGTCGCCGTCGCCCTGCTGCATCGCCAACTGCATGGCCCGGGTGTGCAGGGTCATGGAGAACAGGGCCTGTGAAACGGAGTCGTGCAGCTCACCGGCGAGCCGGTGACGTTCCTCGCGGCGGTGGGCCTCCTCCACGGCGGCGTAGGCACGCCGTTCCCGCTCGACCATCATCGCGCGGTGGACGGCGGTACTGAGCTGTTCGCGCAACGCCGCGTAGATCCACCCGATCCGCGGGCCGAGTTCGAAAAGACCGAATCCGAGCTGCTCGTCGGCGAGGTACAGCGGTACCGCCACCATGCTGTACGGGGTCGGGCGGTCGAGGTGTCCATCCGGTACGAGCTGGACGGAGTCGAATGTCGGCGTTCCGTCGAGCTCGACACGCGCCCCGTCCTCGTAGGCGAGGAGCAGACGGGAGCGGTCCCGTGGCGCGTCCTGGTGGACGACGCCGGTCACCGGATCGGTGGCCGAGGCGGGTGCCTCGTAGGCCGCCAGGTAGCACGCCGGGATGGCGGCTTTGGGCAGTTCTGCGGCCAGGACGTCGGCAAGGCCGTCGATATCGGGCGCGGTGATCAGTCGCTGCCCGACCTCGCGCAGTACCTTGTTGCGCTTCTCGGTAAGCACCTGGGCGTAGCGCCACTGGCGCTCGACCGTCTCGTTGACGAGGATCTGCGCGCGTAGCCAGAGATCCTCGGCGCGGGCGGCCGCCGGACCACCGGTCGCCGGGTCCTCGACGAGCCGGCGGAGCGTGATCAACGCATGTGACCAGTCCGCGGCCTTTTCCCGATGCTGGAGGCTGGTCTGGACGAAATGGGCGAGCAGTCCCAGGAACACATCCGTCGACTCGCCGTGCACCTCGCGCTTGAACTCGATCATGAGCCGCTCGAACCAGTCGTCCGGCAGGTGCGCCGAGGCGCCGGCCGCGGCATCCCCGAGGTCCGGGAAACATCCGCAGGAACGCCGCACGACCAGGGTGGCGGGAACGTCGACGACGTGCGGCACCGGCTCACCTCGAAGCAGCCTGAGGACGAGGTCGACCGCTTGCCGGCCCATCTCGTAGAACGGCGCGTGCACGGTGGTCAGGGGCAGCGCGGAAGCGCTGTCGTTGGCACCGACCGTGATCGTCCGGCGGGTGTCCTCGGTCTCCTCGCTACCGCCCTCGAACCACAGGTCGTGGGTACGGATCTTCAACGAGTCGTCGAAGCCGACGACGGCGACCTCCTCAGGGGCCCGGATACCAGCATCGCCGAGCGCCGACAGCACACCCATGGCCAGGTGGTCGTTGGCGGCGACGATGGCGTCGGGCGGCTCAGCCTCGGCGAGCATGCGCCGCACCGCGGCGGCGGCGGCCCGTGGATGCCAGGACGGTGGGGGCGGCGAGACGTACTCGGGTCGGGCTGACAGGCCTGCGTGCGACAGGGCGTCGAGATAGCCCTGGTAGCGCTCATTCGCCCCGTCGTGGGTGGCCGGCCCGCGGACGAAGGCGATCCGCCGGCGGCCGTGCACCTCGACCAGATGGGCCACCGCCATGCTCATGCCACCCCGGTTGTCCATGCGCACGACCGGAGCCTGGCCGAGCGGCTGCTCGACGCTCACGATGGGCATCGGGGCGAAGCGGCGGCAGAACTCCTCCACCCGCTCGCCGCCCACGTTGATACCGAGGGTGCTGGTCCATATGACCAGCCCGTCGATCGCTTCCGGGCTCACCAGGTCGTAGATGGCGTTGGCGTGCCGGTTGAAGCCGGTGCCCTGCAGCGAGCGACCGCAGAAGCAGATGAAGTCGCTGTCACCGGCCTGGGCGCCGTCGACCGCGCCGAGCCACTGGTCGGCCCAGAGCTCCACGAGGTCCTCGGTCAGCATGCCGACCGCCGGGCGCCGACGCGCCCGGCCGGGTGGGCGCGCATCGCGGTTTGGGGGACTTACACGTGGTGCCGTCATCGCCGGTCGCGGTCCCTTCGGCCCCGCGACCACCGGTCCCGAACACAGGTGACCGTGGCAGGCACAGGACCTAGCGTACGCGCCGTCCTGCGTACCCGTCACCGGTCGATCCCGTCGCGCGTCGCACCGGTTCTTAACGATAAGTGTCATTGGCGTTACTCGATGTTCTCGGCGACAGCGGACCGGCTCAGCGGATCGTGACGGCGCGCATCGTAACGGGTACAGTTCGTTCGTGCTCCTTGCCGGCCAAGGCCGTCGTTCGGTGGTCGCCGCAGCACCAGGCGATACGGCACCGGAGACGCCGCGTCGGGTGCCGGCCGGGTCCTCCGCGAGTCCACTTCGGATCGGGCCGCCCCCAGCTCGATCCGATCAATGTGGACACGCCAGGCATCCCCGCGAGCAGACCTAATGCGAGAAAGCTGACATAACAGAAGAAGGTAGAGGCGATGGGCCAACCGGGCGGTGCGCGAGCGATCCGGGTGTTCCTGGTCGATGACCATGTCGTGGTGCGCCGCGGTATGCGCGCGTTCTTCGGGATGCTCGACGAAATCGAGGTCCTCGGCGAAGCCGCCGACGGGCGCGCCGCACTGGACGAGATCGCGGTCCTGGCCGCCCGCCAGGATCTGCCCGATGTCGTCCTGATGGATCTGGTCATGCCACGTCTCGACGGCATCGCCGCGACGAAGGCCATCAAGGAGAAGTACCCGGTGGTCGAGGTCGTGGCGCTGACCAGCTTCAGCGAGGCCGAGCGGGTCCACCTGGCACTTGAGGCGGGCGCCGCCGGATACCTGCTCAAGGACGCCGAGGCCGACGAGATCGTCGCGGCGATCTCCGCGGCGCACCGCGGCGAGGTCCACCTCGACCCGGTGGCGGCCCGCAAACTCACCCAGTCCATGGTGTCGCCGCAGCGGTCCGCGACCGCGCTCACCCCGCGCGAACGGGAGATCCTGGTCCTGGTCGCGCAGGGCAAGTCCAACCGGGACATCGCCAAGGTCCTGGTGATCAGCGAACGCACCGCGCGTACCCATGTCAGCAACATGCTCAGCAAGCTCGCACTCGCATCGCGGACCCAGGCTGCCCTCTGGGCGATCCGGGAAGGGCTCGTTCCCGGAGCCTGACCGCGGCGCGGGGACCCGCCCTGGCGTGTGCCGGTAGGCGGGACGGTTGCTGGTGGGCCGCGCCGGCCCCTGCGCAGACTTGACGCGCGTCCTGACGCCCCGGTGACGGGCAAGTGACCATGGAGACCGCGTCATGAACCTGCTCGTCGTGGGCCTTTCCCACCACACCGCCCCGGCCGACCTGCTGGAACGGGTCGCGGTGCCGCGCGGGGAGATCCCGGGGCTGCTGCGCGCCCTGGTGCACCGGTCGCACGTCAACGAGGCGGTCGTCGTGTCCACGTGCAACCGGTTGGACATCGTCGCCGGGGTGACCGGATTCCACGCCGGGCTGGCCGACGTCGCCGCCGTGCTGGGCGCCCGTACCGGTATCGACGCCGACACGCTGGCCCGGCACCTGTACGTCCACCATGACGAGCAGGCGGCCCGGCACGTGTACCGGGTGGCGGCTGGGCTGGACTCGATGGTCGCCGGCGAACCGCAGATCCTCGGGCAGGTCCGCGACGCGTACGCGGTCGCGGTCGATCACGACGCGGTCGGCCGTGCCCTGCACGAGCTGATGCAGCGGGCGCTCCGCGTCGGCAAGCGCGCGCATTCCGAGACCGGCATCGACCTGGTCGGCCGCGATATGGTCACGGCCGCCCTCAACCATGGGCTGGCGCTGGCCGGACTCGCGATCGATGGGGCCCGTGCGCTGGTGGTCGGCACCGGCGCGATGGGCGGACTGGCACTGGCCACGCTGCGCCGGGCCGGCGCGACCGACCTGACGGTCGCCGGCCGCGACGATCTGCGGGCCACCCGGCTGGCCGCCGGCCACGACGCGACCGCGGTACCGATGGCCGCCCGGCACGAGGTTCTCCGGGACGTCGACATCGTCGTGTCGGCCACGGCGTCGACGAGCCGGATCCTCACCGCGACGGACCTGCCGCCCGGCCGTACCGGGCCGCTGCTCATCCTCGACCTGGCCGTACCGCGCGACGTCGACCCCGCCGTCGCGGACGTACCCGGCGTGACGCTCGTCGACATCGGCTCCCTGCGGGCCGCCCTGACCGGCGCGACCGACACCGACCTGGACGCCGCCGAGACGATCGTGGCCGAGGAGGTCGCCGCGTTCGTGACCTGGCTGCGCGGATCCGAGGTCGCCCCGACCGTCGCCGCGCTGCGCGCCCGTGCCGACGACCTGGTCGGCGTCGAACTGGCCGCCCTGCACCGGCGGCTGCCAGAGCTGTCCGAGGCGCAGCGCGCCGACGTGGCCCGCACGGTGCACCGGATCGTCCAGCGGCTGCTACACGAGCCGACCGTCCGGGTCCGCGAGCTCGCCGCGAGCCCGGGCGGCGACCGGTACCCGGCGTTGGTCCGGGAGCTGTTCGGCCTCGACCCCGGACAGATGACGTAGCCGACGGGTGACGGTCGTCGCGTGACCGGTTGCCTGAAACTGCCGGTCGGGTCCGGTCCGGCGTCGCGTGAATCGGCGGTCGTGCCGGCGCACAGTCAGAGGTACCAGAAACCGAGACTGTCCCAGCCGGAGGCCCCGATGAGCGAGCAGCCAAGCCGAGCGGGCACCGTCGCCCGGCGCATCCAGGTGAAGCGCCGGCCGGCCCGCCGCGCCGTTCAACCAGACACGACCCTCACCGACACGTGGCCGCCGCGGCTGAACAAGGAACTGTAGGGGGTCACGGTGTCCACCGACCGCACCACCCAGCGCTGCGCGCACGTACCCCGGTGTCCCTCGGCCGCCGCACCCGACCACGCCGCGGCCCGCGTCGTCGCCGGCTACCTTGAGCAGGGCTGGAGCCTGTTGTGCAACGGCGTCGTGGTCTTCGACGACGCCGGGGAGATCCTGCCCAACCGCACCATCGTCGCCGCGCAGCGGCCGGGTGCCGGCACCGCGCTTCGCGCGGCCTGACCGCGACCCGCAACGATTCGCCCGGAAGGTGCGTCGACCATGGCAACCCTGTTGGAGTGCAGCCGGTCGGTCGGACCGGTCGAGGAGACCGCCCAGGCCGGCCGCGCGGTCGTCCACAAGGCCTTCACCGTGTTGGAGGCGTGGCGGCGGCGCGACGAGGTCCTCGGTGTCTCCGAGTTGGCCCGCCGGACCGGCCTGCCGAAGTCGACCAGCCACCGGTTGCTCGGCATCCTGGAGGCGGCCGGCGTGGTGGAACGTGTCGCGGGTGGTCACCGGCTCGGCGACCGCCTGCACGGGTTCTCCGCCGTCCTGTCCGCGGACAGCCCTCCCGGACTGCGCGAGGTCAGCCTGCCGTTCCTGCAGGACCTGTACGAGCTCAGTCACGAGACGATCCACCTCGCCACGCTCGACGGCGTGGACGTGTACTGCGTGGAGAAGCTCTACGGGCACCGCCGCTCGCCGCTGGCCTCGCGGGCCGGCGGTTGGCTGCCGGCCCACTCCACCGCGCTCGGCAAGGTGCTGCTCGCGTACGCCGATGCGGCGACGCAGCGTCGAGCGCTCGCCGGGCCGCTGAACGGGTACACCGCCGCGACGCTCACCCAGCCGATGCGCCTCGCCGGTGAGCTGCGCGCCACCCGGCTGCGCGGGCTCGCCTTCGACCGCCAGGAGACCCACCCCGACGTGACCTGCGTGGCCGCGCCGGTACTGGACCCGCATGGCCGGGCCGTGGCCGCGATCTCGATCAGCGGGGTCAGCCGGCGTTTCGACCCCGCGTCGGTGATGGACAACCTGCGCCGGACCGCCCGCGCTGCCTCGGTCGCGTTCGCCGGTGTCCAGGGCGACCTGCGCGCCGCGTAGCCGCCCGGTACCAATCCCCAGTGCCAGTCGCCGCGATGCGGCGGCTGGCACTCTCGCGTCGTGTACACCGTCACGCCCGGCCGGTCCGCACGTGCAGGGCGGTCAGGCCGCGCAGCACCGGGTCGCTGCGGAAGGTCGGCGGCGCGGCGTCCGGGTCGATGTGCAGGCCCGGGAACCGGCGGGCGATCGTCGGGAACAGGATCTGGCCCTCCACCCGGGCCAGCGCCGCCCCGATGCAGAAGTGGATGCCGAACCCGAAGCTGAGCTGGCCGTTAGGGGGCCGCGACACGTCCAGCCGGTCCGGGTCGGCGAAGCGGGCCGGGTCCCGGTTGGCCGCCCCGATCACCGGGTAGAGCAGCTGTCCCTGCTTGATCAGTTGTCCGCCGATCTCCACGTCCGCCGCGGCGAGCTGCGGGGTCAGGATCGACGTCGGGCCGTCGTAGCGCAACAGCTCTTCGGCCGCTGACCCGGCCATTCCCGGATCGTCGCGCAGCACCCGCAACTGTGCCGGGTTGCGCAGCAGCGCCAGCGTGCCGTTGCCGAGATAGTGGGCGGTGGTCTCCAGTCCGGCGTTGAGCAGCGTCATGCAGTTGAGGATCAGCTCCTCGTCGGTGAGGGTGCCGTCCGGGCCGCCGGTCGCGATCAGAGTGGACACCAGGTCGTCACGCGGCTGCTCACGGCGCTGCGCGATGAGCGCCGTCAGGTACTCGGTGAACTCCCTCATCGCGTCGTGCGCGGTACGGGCGATCTGCGGGGCGTCCGGGGCGTACCGGGCGCCGAGCAGTGCCATGAGCTGCGTGGCCAGGTGCGTCATTCGCGGGTGGTCCGGGGCGGGTACGCCGATGTACTCCATGATCACGGTGGCCGGGAGCGGGTAGGCGAGTGTCGGGAGCAGGTCGCCGCCGCCGGCTGTCTCGAGCTGGTCGAGCAGGCGGTCGGTGATCTCCTGGATGCGTGGGCGCATCGCGTCCGCCGTTCGCGGCGTGAAAGCCTTGCCGACCAGGTTCCGGATCCGGGTGTGGTAGGGCGGGTTCGCGAACGGCAGCGCCTGTCCGAGCAGCCGCTCGAAGTCTTTCATCTCGTCGCGATCGGCCTGCGGTACCGAGGCGAACAGGTAGTCGGTGACCGGCGGGCGGGCCACGCTCGGGTGGCGCAGCAGTTGGGCCACGTCGGCGTAGCGGGTGAAGACCCAGCCACCGATGCTGTCCTCGTAGTAGATCGGCGCGGTCTCCCGCAGCGCCCGGAAGAACGGGAACGGGTCGTTGATGAACGCCGGATCGTTGAAGTTGAACGCGACCGTGGTCTGCGCCGCTTCCGCCTGCTGGCCGGTACCGGTCAGGGTGTTGGCGCTGCGCCGCTGTTCGTCGGCCAGGCAGCGGTGCACGGCCTCGGCCAGCAGTTCGTCGTTGGGCTCCACGAACATCGTGAAGTGGTCGCCCGGGATCGGCACGACGGTCAGTTCGCCCAGGTCCACGTTCTCCCAGCCGTTGGCCGGGTCGTCGAGTCGCAGCGCGGTGTTGCGGTGCGGCTTCATCACCGGCGGGAAGCCGCCGGTGGCCTTGATCAGGGTCACCCGCAGGTCCGACGGCAGTGGCTGGTACTTCACGTTCGCCTCGATGTTGGCCTGATACACCCGCAGCATGTTGCTGATGTGCTCCTCGACCGGCAGCGACCCGTTCGCGCCGAGGAAGCGGGCCAGCCGGTCCTTCTGCTCCGAGATCGCGAGCGTCGGGTCGATCTCCACGCCGGCCGGGCCGGCGGCGGCGAAGGCGAGCCGGTTCATCGTCATCAGCTCCTCGATCGCCGCGACGTCGTCGACCGGCGGCAGCGGCTGCCCCGGTAGCGGCACGTATGTGTCGAGGAGCACGACGCGGGTCACCTCCTCCCCCGCCGCGCGCAGCTGCCGGCCCATCTCGTAGGCCACGACGCCGCCGAACGAGTGCCCGCCGAGCAGGTACGGACCGTACGGCTGCACCAGCCGTACCGATTCGAGGTAGCGGGCGGCCAGCTCCTCCACGGTGTCGAGCGGTTCCTCGACACCGTCGTAGCCGGGTGCCCGTACCCCGTAGAACGGGCGGGCGGAGCCGATGTCGCGGGCCAGCGGCAGCAGGTAGTAGGCGGCACCGACCGCGCCTCCGACGCAGAAGAACGGTCGGGCCGCGGTCAGGCCCAGCAGGAGGGTCGAGGGCTGTGCGCCGGCCGGAGTCTGCGCGCCGGCCGGGATCGCGGTCGGCGTCGTCGTCTCGGGTGTGGCCAGGTACCGGGCGATCGCGTCGATCGTCGGTTGCTCCAGGAACAGCGTGGGCGGGATCCGGTACCCGAGCCAGTCGGACAGGCCGGCCTGCAGGCCGGCGATCGAGATCGATTCCAGCGCCATGCCGTCGAGCCTGGCGTCCGCGGCCACCGTTGCCCGGGGTACCCGCAGTTCGTCGGCGATGTGCTCGACCAGCCAGTCGCGAAGGGCGTCCACCGTGGGGCGCGGCCGGTCGTTCGCCGTGGGCGACGCGTCGAATGCGGCCGCATCGTCACCGTCGCCGCCGAAGTGCCGGCGGACCAGCTGGCGGCTGTACGCGACGGTGCTCTCGACGAGCTCGTACGCGGGCAGACTGCCGGCGTGGTAGGTGTGCTGGTGGCCCTGCAGGTGCTCGATGCGGTCGTAGACGCCGGCGGCGAGGTCGGCGCTGCCGAAGTGCGGCAGGAACCGCCACCGCCGCTGGGCGTGTACCTGGCCCAGTTCGCCACCCATCCGGCGGATGTTCTCGCGCAGCCGGTCCTCGATGTCGGTGCCCTCGGTGCCGTCAGTTCCGTCGGTGCCCTCGGTGCCGTAGGAGTAGCAGGCATAGACGTCCCGATCGGGGTAGCGGTGGTGGAACGCGACGGGGTGGCCGCGGTCGGCGCCCGGCCGGGTGTGCTCATCGACGAGGTAGAACGCCTCGTGCGGCAGGCCGGTGGCGGACACGACGGTGGTGTAGTAGTCGAGGTGGCGCACCCGGCCGGCCAGGTCCCGCTCCTCCGGCGTCGCGTCGAGCACTCCCACGAGCTGGTCGACCGGGACGGTCAGGACCAGGTCGTCGGCGACGACGTCGCCCTGGTCGGTGTGTACCCGGACGCCGCCGGTGTCCCGGTCCGGGTCCCGCGCGATCGCGGTGATCGTGACGCCGCAGCGGACGTCGCTCAGCCCGGCGGCGACCTTCTCCCACAACCCCTTGAAGCCGCCGGTGATCGTGAAGCTGCCGGGGTGGCCCAGCAGCGCCGGCCGGCCCGACAGCAGGCCGGTCATCTCGGCGTACTTGACGAAGTACAGCGCCGGCAGGTCGCCGGCCAGGTAGCCGTAACCAGCGGCGGTGTAGCCGGTGCCCAACGACTCGGCCATGGCTTCGAGGCCGTGCTCGGCCAGCCACTGCGACACCGGCTGCGCGAGTGCCCGGGCGGAGTGCGCCAGGCCCGCCTCGGCGATCCGCGGGAACTCGGACTCGCGAAGACCGGCGTACCGGCCGAACGACGTGCGTTCGAAGAAAGCCGCACTCTGTGGAGCGGCCCGGCCGGCGTCGATGTCGTAGACCCGGTGCGGCGTCGTGTCCTCCGTTGCCACGCCCAGCTCGACGGCCAGCCGCGCCACGTTCTCGTACTGGCTCGTGCACACGTGCCCGCCGAGGTCGTACGCGCGGCCGCCGATCTCCAGCGACTCGCACTTGCCGCCCACCTCCGGCAGCGCCTCCAGGACGATCGCCCGGTGCCCGGCCTGTTCGAGCTCGCGGGCGATGCTGAGCCCGGCCGGTCCGGCGCCGACCACGACGACCGTACGGCGGCGAATCTCGTACGCCGGCTCTCGCGCGCTCTGCCCGGAGAACGGGCAGCCAGTGGCGGCCGTCCGCGCCGGGCGGGTGAGCGCCGACAGCTCGGCCGGCACCTCGTCACCCCGCCGGGCGGCCGAAGTGAGCTGGTAGGCCAGGGTGCGCAGGTGGCTGGGTGAGGCGTTCTCGTACGGCGACGTCGCGAGTGCCACGCCGAGGTCGGCCGGTGCGTGGGCCGGGTTGAACCGCAGGTCGTCGGCCACGGCGGGGTCGGCGAGCGTGTCCAGGCGCAGGGTGGCGACGTCGCGCCACGGGTACCGCTCCGCCGGCCAGGACCGGGTGCAGTCCAGGGCGATCTCGTTGTCGGCCGCCGACCCGGTGACCGGGTGCAGCTGGACCTGCAGGATGCCCTCGACCGGCCCGACCTGGACGCGGGCGCGCAGCTCGTCGTGCAGGTACGTGCGCGGGCGCGGGTCGGCGGCGCCGCGGGTCAGCTCACCGGGCGGGACCGGCGGCAACCAGAGGTCGCCCGGCTGGAACTGGCCGGCCTCGACGTGGTCAGCCGCCGGCAGGATCCGGTACCGGATCAGCCACTGCCGCCCGTCCGCGCCCACGAAGCCGGTCGGCACCTGGGAGTGGTAGTGGTAGTCGGCGAACGACGTGGCGTACCGGTACATGTTCCACACCGTCGCGGGCAGCTCGGGCACGTCGCGTACCAGCGCCCGGCGGGCGTCGTCGCCGCTGGAGTACCGCCGGAAGATGTCGGCGTTGCGGGCGAAGAACCGGTCGCCGGTGATGAGCGACAGATCGAGCAGCCCGGAGGTGTCGGCGGTTTCGGGTTCGAGTAGGCGCAGGGTGATGCCGCGGATGGCGGGCGCGATGTCGTCGCTTTCGATGCCGTTGCTGTACCGGGCGAGCACGGCGAACCGGCGGCCGGGCCGGAAGAAGTCGTGTCCGGGCAGGTCCGGCCCGTCGAGCACCCGGAGGCTGCCGCGCACCGCCGTGGCGGTGCGGTGGAAGACCCGGGCCCGCTGGATCCGTGACGCCGCGACCAGCGGCGCCAGGTCGGCAAGCAGCATCCGGAAGTCGTCGTCCACCTGGTAGAAGCGCGGGTCGTCCGGCCCGCTGGAGAACCGCAGGCCGGTCATCGCTCCTCCATGATCTTGTCGGGGCAGAGCTGCTGTACCGCGACGCGTACGGTCGTCGGGGCCGCCGCCACCGCCCCGGTCAGGTACGCCTCCTTGCAGGCGAAACGTCGTACCTTGCCGCTGGTGGTCTTCGCGACGGTGCCGGCGCGGCCCAGCACGATCGCGTGGCAGGCCAGTTGGTGCTCCTCGCAGACGGTGCGGCGGACGGACTCGATGATCTCGTCGGCCTCGGCGGTGCTCACCCGGTCGTGGCGGGTCTCGACGAACAGCACCAGCCGCTCGCCGTCGGCATCGTCGACGCCGAAGGCCGCGACCCCGCCCGGGCGTATCGACGGGTGGCAGTCCCGCACGCTGTGCTCGACGTCGGCCGGGTACAGGTTGCGGCCCCGGATGATGATCATGTCCTTGAGCCGCCCGGTGATGTACAGCTCGCCGTCATGGAGGAAGCCGAGGTCGCCGGTACGCAGATATTCGCGGTCGTCGGCTTCGCGGTCGTCGCCCCCGCCGGCGATCCGGGCCTGGAAGGTGTCCTCGGTCTCGCGCGCCAGTCCCCAGTACCCGAGACCCTTGGTGGGTGAGTCGACCCATACCTCGCCGACCTCGCCCGGACGGCGGGGGCGGCAGGTGGCGGGGTCGACGACGAGGACCGCAGCGTCGGGCTTGGTGATCCGCCCGCATCCGACGTACGTGATCGCGTCCGGCCCGTCGCTGACCACGACCCGGCCATCCGCGAGGGCGGTCCGGTCCACCCGGAGTGTCGCGCGGCCACCCATCGAGACGCTGACGGTGTGTTCGGCGAGGCCGTACGCGGGGTAGAACACGTCGCGGCCGATGCCGCTGGCCGCGAACGCCGCGAAGAACCCATCCATTGTGGACGTGCGGATCGGTTCGGCCGCTGACATGATCGCCCGCAGCGTCGACAGGTCCCAGCCGGCGCGCTGCTGCGCGGTGGTCTTGCGGACCGCGAGTTCGAAGGCGAAGTTCGGGGCCGCGGTGTGCGTCGCCCCGACCCGTGCCATCACCTCGAACCACACGGCCGGCCGCTGCAGGAACGTCAGCGGTGACATCAGCGTGGTCTGCGCGTTGCCCGCGATGGTCGACAGGATGACGCTGATGAGGCCCAGGTCGTGGTACTGCGGTACCCAGCACACCGCCCGGGTGCCGGGCCCCAGGCCGAGGTCGGTGGCGTTGGCGGCCACCTCGTACGCGAGGTTGCCGTGGCTGATGACCACGCCTTTCGGTGCCGCGGTGGAACCCGACGTGTACTGCAGGAAGGCCGGCTGGTCCGGCGTGGCCGGCTCGTGCCACGCGACCGGCCCGTGGCTGGCGCGCAGCCTGTCGGTGCGGTACCAGGGCAGCGCCGGCCAGCGCGGGGCGTCGGTACTGAAGAGGCTGGTCACCGCCCCGGCCGACCGGGACCGGTCGTAGGCGCTGGTGGTGAGCACCGCGCGGGCGCCGGAGTTCGACACGATGGCGGTGAAGGTGGCCAGGTCCTTCCCCAGCTTGAACGGGTTCGGCGGGTAGACCGGCACCGGCAGCACACCCGCCGCCACGCAGCCCAGGAACGCGGCGATGAAGTCCAGCGACGGCGGATAGACCAGGATCACCCGGTCTCCGGGCGCGAGGCCCCGCGCCCGCAACGACTCCACCACGCGGTCGGCGGCCTCGCCCAGCTCGCGTACGGTCCAGGTGGCCTCGTCACGGCCATGGTCGTCGACGAAGGTGAAGATGCGCCGGTCGGGGTGGGACACCCGCAGCCGCCGAAACGACGAGAGGATGGAATCGGTCACGGTGGTCGCCTCCTGATCCGGGTTGGAAGGAACGTACGGCGGCACCGGAACGGAAACTTTGTCCTGTGCCGCCGGGAGGAACGGATTCGGCGAAGTAGGGTCCATCAGGATGAGCTGCGAACGGTGACCGCGTCGGGCTCCGCGTCGACCTGGATGCGGTACACCGTGCCGGCCGCCCGCGCGGTGCGCATGTCGTCCTGGCAACGCACGGCCGACGGGTGGACGCGGGCCAGCCGCCCGACGTGGTCGCCGACCGCGATCCGGGCCAGATGATCGCGGCCGCGGGCGCCGGCCGGCAGGCCGTACGCGTGGGCGACGGTGCCGGCGAGCCAGTCACACTGCTCGACCGCGGCCAGGGTCAGCCGGGTGACACCGTCCCCGGTGGTCGAGATGCCCAGGCCGTCGGTGTAGCCGCGGTCGCGCAGGAACGCGCGGCGCTGGGCCGGCGTCGAGGCGCCGAACGAGCCGGTCGGCATCAACACCTCCACCAGGCGCAGCGCCACCAGTACCCGGTCGTCGCGCAGCAGTTGCAGGTCGACCATCGGGAACCGCCGGTCGTCGCGGTCGAAGCCGGCGAACCGGGCCTCGACGCGGACCTCGCCGGTGTCCGGTAGCGGCTCGAACTGCTCGAAGGTGGCGACGCGGTGCGGGTAGGCCACCCGGCCGGGTGGGATCTCGGCCCACCAGTCGCACATCCGGTCGTGCGGGATCACGTGGGTGGCGGCATCGAGCAGGCCCTGGTGCAGCGCACCGCGCGGGACGCTACCGGCGCCGGCGTCGAGCACGCCCGAGGCGCAGCCGGCCCCGCGGCGCAGGGTGGTGAGGTACCGGAAGCTCGGGCCGTGGAACAGCGACCCGGAGGTATAGGCGTCGGTGACCGGTTGGCCGCCGACGATCGGGGCCAGTGCGGGTGGGCGCTGCCCCGGCGTGCCGGCGACGGCCGACGCCACCGGTTCGAACCGCGACAATGCCGGCGTGGTGGCGTCGCGCCAGGCCGACAGCGTCACCCGGCCGTCGGAGTCCGTCCCGGTCAGCAGCCGTACCGGTCGCGCGGCCGGGATCCAGCGCCGCAGCTCGACGTCGCGCAGCGCCAGTTGCGCGGGGGCGCCGGCGGCCGCCGCGAGCCGGTCCAGTACCGACATCATCGGCAGTACCGGCACCGTCCAGGTCGGACAGTGGTCGGTGAGCCAGGTGACGGTAGCGGGGTCGAGGGTCTCCTCCGGTGGCGTGCCGGCGACGACCCGCATGCCGATGCCGGCCGCGTGGTAGATGCGCCGGCCGTCCACCCACAGGGACGCCTCGGCCCGGGCGTACCGCCCGTCGGCGTCCTCGCCGACCGCGGTGATCTCCAGCTCGGTGGTGATCCTGCCGTTGGTCGGTGTCACCTGCCCCCGGTACTTCCACACCAGCGGCTGCGCGTCGGTCATGATCTGGAACCGTGGGCGCACCAGGCCGGCGCCGGCGTCCCGCTCGATCAGGTAGAACTGGAGCAACTGGTACATGGCCTCGACGCCGAGCGAGCCCGGCTGCACCGGGTCCTGGAAGAAGTGGGCCTTGAAGAACCACTCCCCCGGGTCCACGTCCTTCTCGGCGGTGAGCCGCCCGAGCCCCGCCTCGCCCCCGGTCGGGTCGTAGCCGGTCACCCGGTCGAGCATCAGGAGCATCGGCGCGGCCAGGCGCAGCGGACCGGCGCAGTACCTGGCCGGGCGGGTGGTCAGGTCGACCACCGGTTCCGTCGGTGCGGCCAGCGCCGCCCGTTGCGCGGGCGCGGCCGGCAGACCCGGCTGGTCGGTGAACGCCTCCGGCGGGAAGAAGCCGAACACGGTGTCCATCTGGAAGACGGGGACACCGTCGGCGAGACATTCCACGTCGAACGAGACGATGATCATCGTCCGACGACGGAGATGTCGCGCAGCGTCGCCCGGGTGCGGATGACCGCCGTGTCCGGGGTCACCTCGCCGGTGATCGTGGCGGTCCCGTCGAGGTTGCGGAAGAGCAGATCCCGGTCGATCTCCACCGCGCAGCCCACATAGGACGCAAGCCAGCCGCACGGCTGCAGGCCGATCTCCATGAGTACCGCCAGCGGCATCGTCTGCTGGCCGTTCTGCTCCCAGAACCAGCACCGGTCGGGAACGTCGTACTCCGCGACGACCGCGCTGCCGACCTCCATGCCGCCGAACCGGCCCTCGATCTCGACGACGCGGGACATGAAGTGGTAGGGCGGGCCGGGCAGCCGCGGTACCCGGCGGGGCGAGTCGAACCGCGCGTACAGCTCGCCGAACGCCGCCGACGGCCGACCCCACGCGCACGCCAGCAGCGACGCGTAGCCGAACCGGACGCCGTCGGACTCGGCCACCGTCGTGTCGTCGTGGGCGTCACGCAGTTCCCGGTCGCGCCACTGTTCCAGCGGCCAGTCCGGGACGAGCCGCAGCCCGACCCGCCGGGCGTGGAACGCCCTGACGCCGTCCACGGTGCACAGCACGTCGGCGTACAGGGTCGGTACCGGACCGGCGGTCAGCTCGCGGACGAAGACCTCGTAGCTGAGTTGCCGCTGTCGGGTGTGACCTGGCCGCGGCAGCGCAGGTCGTAGCGCTCGCCGGGCACCGGCTCGAACCGCCACCCGTCGTGGCCCACCGTGTGGCCACCGGCGGCCAGGTAGAACGCCATCGCCTGCAGGCAGCCCTGCAGCATCAGGGTGCCGGGCATGCAGGGGTCGTCGTGGAAGTGACCGGCGAAGAACCAGTCGTCCGGCGTGACCGGCGTCTCGGCGCGCAGGTACCCGCGCCGCCACGGCCCACCGGCCGGGTCGACGTCGACCACGTCGCCGAGCAGCAGCATCCGCCCGTCGTCGATGCGCGGCGTCCGCACGTGCGCCCGGGTCGGCTCCCAGCCGGCGCCGAAACAGTCGTACGGGCGCCCGTCGGCGAACGCGCGCACCGCCTCGGCGTCGTAGCGGCGGGCCGTGCCCGCGACGGTGGGTGGGTCGAGCGGCGCCGGTGGTAGGTCCGGCTCCGGATTCCAGAGCACGCCCGTGGTGGCGGCGAGTTCGGCGTCGGTGAAGAACCCGGCCTGCCCCCGGCGTACCGACAGCCGCAGTTCGTCGCCCACGTAGCAGTCGTAGTGGAAGAAGAACAGCCGTACGCCGCCCAGTTCGGCGTGGTCGTCGACGTGGATCTCGTAGCGCAGCGTGTCGCCGGGCAGCGGCGGGCTGCCGTGGAAGGTCAGCTCGCAGCCGAGCAGCCGGTAGACCCGCTCGCCCTGGTTGTGCAGGTCGGCGCCGAGCCAGCTGATGAGCAGCAGATCGGCCTGGCCGGCCTCGACGAGGATGCCCGCCGGCATGCGGCCGGTGCTGTCGAGGTACCAGCTGTCGGGTTCGACGTCGGTCTCGGTCCAGATCGTGCCGGTGCTCATCGAGGCGGGCACGGCGTCGATACCGGTCACCCGGTCAGCCAGCAGCATCGGGGGCGCCGGCATCCGGGTCTGGCGGCGATAGCCGTCCTGGGCGGCGAACTGCGGCCCGAGCAGGTCCGAGATACGGCCCGTCGCCAGGTGTTCGAGCTGGGTCCGGTCGAACGCCGGGCCGGGGTGGTGCCCGCCGGCGAAGGGACGGCCCGGCGCCGCAACAACCGCGGGGGGAGCGGCGTGCGGCGCCGGGGGCTCGGGGTGGGGCGCCGGCTCGGTCGCGGTATCCGATGTGGACGGTACCGGCGGGAGCTGCGGCGCGCGGGCCATGGTCGCGGCCGGCTCTGGCACTGCCGGCTCCATGACCGCGGGCGCTGTGACCGGCGGCGCTGTGACCGGCGGCGGTGCCGGCTGCGGTGGGTGGGCGGGCAGGGTGATGACGCGTCCCGGCCGGTCGGGGGCCGACCAGGCGGATGCCAGCCGGTCGAGCAACGCCGTGAAGTCGACCGGCACGCCGGCGGCGACCAGTTCGGCGGCGACCCGCACGAGCTGCCGCACGCTGCGGCCGTCCGGGGCGTCCAGGGCGATCGCGAGGTGCTCGCGATCGCCGAGGATGCGGCGGATCCAGTCGGTACACAGCCCCTTCGGGCCGTGCCCGACGAACACCCGCACCCCGTCGGCCCAGGCCTGCTCCACCGTGGCGGCGAAGTCCATCGTGCCGACGGCCTGGGCGGTCAGCGCGTCCGCGGCCCGCTCGGCGGTCGGCAGGTACGACCCGGTGGTGGCGCAGCTGTAGAACCGCACCCCCGGTGGTGGCGTGGTCGGCCGGTGGTGCAGCCGCCACCACTCGTCGCGGACGTCCGCCAACTCCGGCGCGTGCACGGCGAGCTCGTACGGGATCGGCAGCGTGTACGTGGCGTCTAGACGTGACAGTGCGCGCTCGCAGGCGGTCACCTCGCCGCCGATGATGCACGAGTCGGGCGCGTTGACGGCGATCAGGTGCGCGGCGGCCTCGCCGTCGAGCGCCTTGCGAGCCCGGTCCGCGGCGGCACCCACCAGGTAGTTCTTCCATCGGGTACCGGGGATGCCCTGCCTGCGCCAGGACCGGCGGATCACCTCGAACTCGCCAGCCACCTGGCGGCTGAACATCCCGGACGCGGTCACGTCGGTCATCAGCGCCCGCAGGTCGGTCCAGGCGCCGAGCGCGACGAGGGCGTTCGACTCACCGGCCGAGTAGCCCAGCGCCGCCCGCGGGGTGAGACCGAGAACGTCGCGGGAGATGGCCGCGTGGACCTGGCTGAGCAGCGCGGTACCCCAGATCTGATCGAGTACCTCGCGGGGGCCGCTGTCCGGGCCGTCGAACGCCCAGCCGGCCGCGTCCCGCGCGGATCCACACCGGACGGTCAGGTCGTCGACCACGTCGGGGAAGGCGAGCAGCAGTTCGCGTCCCATTCCCGGGTAGGCGGCCATGCCGCCGCTGAACACGAAACCGACCTCGCCGGTGAGCGGGGCGGCCCGGAACGCGACACCGTCCGGCTGGCGGCCGCCCCGGTCGAGCCAGGTACGGGCGGCGTCCGCGCGGGCGGCGAGTTCCGCGCTGTCGGCGGCGACGATGACCAGGCGGGCCGGGCCGTCCGGTGACTCGCGGCCGGCCGTGAGCGCGGCGAGCGCCTCGGCCTGGTCGCGTCCGGAGAACATGTGCAGCCGGGGCGGCGCCTCGGCCACCCATGGGCGGGGGGCGTCGGCGCGCAACCGTACCCGCGTCGGCGGGGCCTCCAGCGGCGCGACGACGACCTCGGCGGTGCGTACCTCGAACGCCGGGTCGGCCGCGGCGCCGATGCGGGGCGTCGCCCGGTGTCGCAGCGCGAGCGCGGCGACGGCGACGGCGAGCAGGCCGGCGGCGGCGTGCGGCGTCCCGAACAGCGCGGCCGGGTCGTACCCGTCCGCGCCGACGCGCAGGTCGGCGGGCTCGACGGGGGCTTCGGTGGCTTTGGTGGTGGCCTCGTCGAGCAACGCGATGACGCTGTCGCCGTCGCGGCGGGCGTCGGCGAGGCGTTTGACGACGAGTACGACGGCGGCGTCGCCCGGCTCCCGATCGAGACCCAGGTCGGCGAGCGCGGCCCGGTGGACCGGCTCGTGCGAGAGGTCGACCGCTCCGACGACGGCCGCGTCCGCCTCGCCGGTACGCAGGGACCGCGCGGCGAGGTCGAGGGCGACCAGTCCCGACGCCTCTTCGGCGGAGACCGTCCAGCTCGGGCCGGCGAGGTCGAAGTGCGCGTTGAGACGGTTGGCGATGATGTTCGGCATGGTGCCGACCACCGCGGCACTCTGCAGTACCGGCGCGAACGCGTCCGGATCGGGCCGTTCGGCCATCACCGGAGCCCGCCAGCGTGCACCGTAGCGGGCCACCTCCGGGTCGCAGCCCATGCCGATGAGCACCATGGTGCGTTCCCGTGGCAGATCAATGCCGGCCACCGCCTCGCGGGCCGCTTCGAGGATGAGCAGCTGCTGGCCGTGGGTCTGCCGCAGGTCCAGCGGCGGGATGCGTAGTCCGTCGAGGGTGACGTCGACGGTCTCCCGCCGCCGCGCCGCGCCGGTGCCGGTGAACAGCGCGTGGCACAGGTCGTGGGTACTGTCGCCGGTGCCGACCCGGCTGCCGATCGCGACGATGGCCACCCGCTGGTCGGGCTTCGCGGCCGGTGTCACCGGCATCGACAGGCCGAGCGTCGGCGGCTGCCAGGCGTCGACGATGAGGTGGGCGTTGTTGCCACCGAAGCCGAATGCGCTGACGGCGGCGCGGCGGGCGCCGGTCCACTCCTCGGGCTCGTGGAGCAGCCGAAGCGGGGAACCGTCGAGGGCATCGATCGGCGCGTCGGCGTGCAGGGTGGCCGGCCGGATTCCGGCGTGCATCGCCCCGAGCACCTTGAGCAGTCCGGTGACACCGGCCGCCGTGATCAGGTGACCGAGGTTGGACTTGGCCGAACCGGCGGCCAGGCCGCTGTGGTTGCCGAACACCCGGCTGGCGCTTCGTGCCTCCACCGCGTCACCGACCGGGGTACCGGTGGCGTGGCACTCCAGCAGCGACACGGTTTCCGGCGCGATACCCGCCGTCTCGTAGGCGTGGCGCATCGCGCGTTCCTGGCCATCCACCGTGGGCACCAGCAGCCCGGCGCCCCGCCCGTCGTTGGACAGTCCGACGCCGCGGATGACACCGAGGATCGGGCGGTCGGCGGTGAGCGCGTCGGCCAGCCGCATCAGCGCGACGAACGCGGCGCCCTCGGCCGGTACCAGCCCATCGGCCTTCCGGTGGAAGGGCCGGCTGCGCCCGGTGCGGCTGAGCGCCGACAGCGCTGAGAATCCGATGTGGATGAAGAGGTCGTCGGCGCAGTTCACCGCGCCGGCAACCATGAGGTCGGCGGTCCGGTCGTGCAGGCGGTCGCACGCGAGCTTGATGGCGTACAGCGACGACGCGCACGCCGCGTCCAGCGCGAAGGCGCCGGCGCCCAGGCCGAGGGCCTTGGCGGCGAGGTGGGCGGGCAGGCCGGACATGAACCGGTTCCGCGCGTCCGGGCGGCGTTCGCGGGCCAACCACACGTGTTCGGCGTACTCGGCCATGCCCACCGACGGGAACGACAGGTTGCCGAGCACGAGTCCCGCCCGCGGTGTGAAACCCTCCTCGTCGGCTTCCCGTAGCGCGGCGCGGACACCGTGCAGCACCCACTGGAACTGCCGGTCGAGCGACTTCACCTCGCGGGCGTCGAGGGCGAACCCGCCCGGGTCGAACACCGACTCGAAGCCGCGCACGTACCCGCCGACGTCGCTCCAGGTGCCGTCGCCGGCGACGCCGGGGGCGGTCAGCATCGACTCGTGCGGTACCTTCCAGCGACCCTCCGGAGCGTGGCTGAGGCTGACCCGGCCCGCCGCGATGTTGGTCCAGAGCGTGTCCGGATCCAGGGCGTCGGGCAGGACCGAGCCCCGCCCGACGATGGCGATCGGTTCGAAACGCATGCCGTCCACGCCCCTCACGCCGGACGTGCCACGAGGGACACACCGAACATCTCGGCCCGCACGGCGCCGTCCGCGTCGAGGAATGCCACGTCGCACTCGGCGCCGTCGGACCAGACCGCACCCGCGCGTACCACACACCGGGTCGGGCCGTCGAGCAGACCGCTGCGGTAGGTGCGGTACTCCCGCACACCCATCGGCAGCGTCGCGCGGCCCAGTACCCGCTTCGCCCAGAGCACCGCGAGTTGCAGTCCCCCGTCGATCACGGCGGGGTCGGTGTGCCAGGCGGCCCGGTTCCAGCCGAGCTCGGCGGCGCCGGCCAGGACGCCGGCGGCGCCCGAGGCCGAGATGCCCTCGATCTCGCGGATGGCCTGGAACCGCGGTCCGTGGAAGAGTACCCAGCCGTCGTAGACATCCGGCGACACCGCGATCAGGTCGGCCGGGGCGGTCCAGTCGGCGGGTTTCGCGTCGGACGCGACGCCGGCTCGGGCGCGGTAGTGCCGCGTGCCGCCCTCGCCGTGCAGTTCCAGGTTCAACGCGTCATCGGTACCGGTGGTGGCCCGCATCGTCAGGCGGTCGCCGCCGTCGGCGTAGCCGTCCAGGCTGATCCGGCGTAGCACCTGCACATCGCGGATCACCGCCGGGCCGGTGCCGGCCGACCAGGCGTGGGCGGCCCCGGTCAACCATTCGAGGACGACGGCGACCGGTACGACCGGTGTGCCCTCGATGGTGTGGTCGGTCAGGTACGGATGGGACGCCGCGTCGATCTGGATCTCACCGGTTGACAGCCGCGTCGTCGTACCGTCGATCGGGCCGGTGCTGTCGCCGGCGGTGACCACGACGTGGGTGTCGGTGCGGCCACCGGTCAGCTCCGCGACGAACGCGCGTGCGCCGTCCGTCGCCGGGATCAGCGGTACGCCCTGATCGTGGAAGTGCCGGGCCATGGTCGGGCTGACCATGCCGCCGTCCCACGGTCCCCAGGCGATCGCGCGTACCAGGCATTCCGGGCGCCGCGCGGCCTCCGCGCGGGCCACCTGGTTGAGCACCTCGTTGGCCATCGCGTAGTCGCACTGGCCGGGGTTGCCGACGTGCGCCGAGATCGAGGAGAAGACACACAACGCCGTGAGTGGATCACCGGCGGTGGCGTCCAGCAGCGCACGCAGGCCGGCCACCTTGGTGTCGAAGACGCGGTCGAACTGGTCGTCGGTCTTGTCGAGAATCCGCTTGTCGGCGAGCACGCCGGCCCCGTGGATGAGGCCGGTGATCGGGCCCCAGTCCCGGCGGACACCGTCGAGGGCGGCCGCGAGAGCATCCGGGTCACGGACGTCGACGGTGAGGTAGCGGACCTCGGAGCCGGCGTCGCGCAGGGCGGCGAGGGTCGCGGCGACCTCGCGGGCGGCCAGCACCCGGTCAGCCTCCGTGTTGACGGCGGCCGGCAGGGGCGGCTTTCCGGTGGTACGCATGACGTGCTGCGCGACGAGCCGCTTGAGCGACGCCGCGTCGGCGCCACCGGCGAGGTGCGCCGGCTCGTCGACCAGCGGTGTGCGACCCAGCAGGACCAGCCGGGGACGGTAGGCCCGCGCGAGGGCGTGCAACGCCTGCGCCGTGACGCCACGCGCGCCGCCGGTGGCGACGACCACCGAGTCGGGCCCGAACCGTACCTCGGAGCTGGGCTCCACCGGCACGGGTACGGCCGCGATCGTGGTCCGGGTACCGTCGGCCCGGAGCCCGACGTCCACTGTGGAGCCGCCGTGCAGCAGCTCCCGGACGATGGCGTCGGCGACCGCTGCCGACGTCCGGTTGCCCCGCTCGCAGTCGATCGCCTTCACCGACGCGCCGGGCCACTCCCGACCGGCGGTACGGGTGAGGGCGGCGAGCCCGCCGAGCCAGGCCCGGCCCGGGTACCGGCCGTCGGTACCGAAGTCACCACCGGTGTCCTGGACGGTGACGAAGACCCCGCCCGACCGCGTGTACCGCTCGGCGACCCTGCGGGCGGCGGCGAACGCGTCCCGCTGGATGGCCACGGCGGCGTCGACCGAGTCGACGTCCCGGAGGCCACCGAGGTGGATCACACCATCCACATCGGCCGGTACGGTGTCGTGGACCTCGGCGTCGATACCCGCCGCGACGAGCCGGGCGGCCACCTGCGCGGCCACGCCACGTCCGTCGTTGGTGACGGCGAGCCGTCCGTTGCGCAGGCCGGCGAGCGAGAATCCGGGCGCCGGCGTCGCAACCAGCCGGACGGCGTGGCGGGCCAGGCCATGGTCGCCGGCCGGCGGCTCCGCCGATGTGGCGGTTTCCAACGGTGCGGCTTCCAGCGGGGCGGTCTCGGGCGCGGCGGTCTTCGGCGTGGCGCGCAGCCGGTCGACGATCTCGCCCAACGTGCGCAGCTTGCCCAACTCGACCGCGTCCACCTCCGGCAGATCCGACACCGCACGCCGCACCGCCGACAGGATCTCCACCCGCTTGATCGAATCGATACCCAGATCCGACTCCAGATCCATGTGCCCGGCCAACATCTCCACCGGATACCCGGTCTTGTCCGCCACCGTCCCCAACACCAGCAGCTCCAGATCAACCGCGGGACCAGCGGGTGCAGCGGCCACGGCGGCGGCCGGAACGGGCGAAGCAGGTACGGAAACGACAGGTACGGAAACGACAAGCGCAGGAACGACAGGCGCAGGAACCGGTGCCATGGTCGCCGCGGCCGAGAGCACAGCGACCTGGGGCACAACAGCCGGGAGCACGGCGGCCGGCACACCCGGCCCGGGCACCGCCACACCGGACGAACCCCGCAGCCGATCGACGATCTCGCCCAACGTGCGCAGCTTGCCCAACTCGACCGCGTCCACCTCCGGCAGATCCGACACCGCACGCCGCACCGCCGACAGGATCTCCACCCGCTTGATCGAATCGATACCCAGATCCGACTCCAGATCCATGTGCCCGGCCAACATCTCCACCGGATACCCGGTCTTGTCCGCCACCGTCTCCAGCACCAGCAGCTCCAGATCAACGCCCGGCACGACCGGCACCGGGACCACCGGCACCGGCACGACCGGCGCCGCAACGGCCGGCGTGTCGTCGACCACGGACCGCTGCGCGACGTCCAGCGCGTTCGGGACGTTCGGCGCGGGCAGCGCGGCGGCGCCTCCGGCCGGCGGGTACGGCTTGCCGTAGTTGGCGCCCGACAGTTTCTTGGTCAACCGTGGCCGGCCGGTGTCGACCGGCTCCGCCGGCGGCGCCGTGTCCGCCCACAGCGCCCCGAACTCGGCGGCGACGCCGTGCACCGCGAGCCGGCCGAGGGCCTCGTACAGTGCGGTGACGCCGTGGCGGCCCTTGCGGTCGAGGCTCACCCCCAGGTGCGGGCGCTCCCCCAGGATCTGGCCGACCAGCGTGGTGAGCGTCGATCCGGCGCCGACCTCGACGAAGGTGCGCACCCCGGCGGCGTACATGGCCTCGATCTCGTCGACGAACCGCACCGGCGCGGCGAGGTGATCCGCGAGTCGGGCGCGGATCGCGTCTGCCGTGGTCGGGTAGAGCGCGGCGTCCGTGTTGGCGAACACGTCGATGCGCGGTGGCTGGACGTCGACCCCGCGCAGATACTCGCGCATCGCGGCAGCGGCCGGCGCGACGAGCGGTGAGTGGAACGCGGTGGCGGTGGCGAGCCGCCGGCTGGTCTCGCCGGCAGCGGCGAGTTTGCATTCCAGCGCGGCGATGCCGTCGGCCGTGCCGGAGACGACGACCTGCGTAGGAGCGTTGTGGTTGGCGAGCCACACACCGTCCATGCCGGACAGCAGCGACTCGGTCTGCGGTCGGGTGGCGGACACCGCAAGCATGACGCCGGGGACGGCTGCCGCGTCGCGCATCGCCTCGCCGCGCCTGCGGGCCAGCCGCACCAGCGTGCCGGCGTCGATCGCACCGGCAGTGTGCAGGGCGACCAGCTCGCCGAAGCTGTGGCCGGCGACGGCGTCCGGAGAGATCTTCAGCGCGTCGAGCAGGTCGAGCTGCGCGAGGCTCTGCACGGCGAGCGCCGGCTGGGCCCATTCGGTGGCGGTGAGCGTCGCCTGCTGGGCGTTGCGCTCCCGGTCGGTGAATGCCGGAACGGGGAAGACGACCGAGTGCAACGGCCGGTCCCCGAGATCAAGACCGCCGGTCGCGTCCCAGACAGTACGCGCTGCCGGGAACTCCATCGCCAGGTCGGCGCCCATGCCGATGTACTGGCTGCCCTGCCCGGAGAACAGGAACCCGACCCGGCCGGTGGCCGGAACGCCGGTCGCGTAGGTGACCCCGTCCGGCGTGGTGAATGCCTGGTCCGGGTTGGCCGCGATCGCGGCGGCGGCGCGGCGCAGCTTGCCCGCGAGGTCGTCGGCCGTTGCCGCGACCACCGCGAGCCGGGCGGCGTCGGTGGGGACGAAGTCGCGTTGGGTCTCGCGGGCCAGGTCGGCGAGCGGCCCGCCGGTGTCGAGCTGCGTCGACCGTGCCAGCAGGTCGGCGGGCGTGGTGGCGCTCAGCAACAGCAGTTCGGTCGGGGCGGTGTGTGCGCGCCACGCCGGCAGGCCGGTGCTGTCGGCACTGGGCATGTATTCCTCCAGCGTCAGGTGGAAGTTGCTGCCGCCGAACCCGAAGCTCGATACCGAAGCCCGACGTGGGTGGCTGTCGTTCGCGATCCACGGGCGGGCCCGCGTGTTGAGATAGAACGGCCCGCTGTCCAGGTTCAGCTCGGGATTGGGCCGGTCGACTTTGATCGTCGGTGGCAGTACCTTGTGGTGCAGTGCGAGCACGGCCTTGAGCAGGCCGGCGGCGCCGGCCGCCGACTTGGTGTGGCCGATCTGCGATTTCACCGACCCCAGCGCGCACCAGCCGTTGTCGGCGCGCCCGCTTTCGGTGAACACCGTCCGCAGTGCGGTGACCTCGGCGAGGTCACCGGCCGTGGTGCCGGTGCCGTGTGCCTCGACCAGCTCGACGGTGTCCGGTCCGTAGCCGGCGGTCTCGTAGGCCCGCCGCAGGGCGCGGGCCTGCCCCGCGGCGAGCGGGGCGTAGATGGCGGTGCTGCGTCCGTCCGACGACGTACCGACGCCTTTGATGACCGCGTAGATCCGGTCACCGTCGCGCTCGGCGTCAGTGAGCCGCTTGAGGGCGAACATCACCAGGCCCTCGCCGAGGATCGTGCCGTCGGCCGTGTCGGAGAACGGCCGGCAGTCGCCGCTCGGGGACAGGGCCGGGGTCTTGCTGAAGCACAGGTACATGGTGATGTCGTTGAGCGTGTCGACGCCGCCGGTGATCACCATGTCGGCCTGGCCGAGCCTCAGCTCGTTGATACCGGCCGAGAGCGCCGCGAGCGATCCGGCGCAGGCGGCGTCGGTGGTGCAGTTGGTGCCGTGCAGGTCGAACCGGTTGGCGATACGGCCGGCGACGACGTTGCTGAGCAGCCCGGGGAACGTCGCCTCCTGCCACGGCACGTAGTGGTCGGCGATCCGGTCGCACACGGCTTGCGCGTCGGTTTCGGCGATCCCACTTTCCCGCAACGCCTTCAGCCACACCGGACGTTGCAGCCGGCTGGCCATGGTGGCGAGCAGTTCGAGCGGTGCGGTACCCAGGATGACGCTGACCCGGTCACGGTCCAACTCGGACAGGCGACCGCCGGTGGCGTCCTTGAGGACCTGTTCCGCGACCAGGAGGCTCAGCAACTGGGTGGTGTCGGTGGCGGGAAGCTGGTTGGGCGGTATCCCGAACGCCAGCGGATCGAAGTCCACCGGCTCCAGGAAGCCGCCCCGCTTGCCGTACGTCTTGTCGGGCGCCTTCGGGTCGGGGTCGTAGTAGTCGTCGATGAGCCAGTGGGTCGGCGGCACGTCGGTGATGAGGTCTTTGCCCTCCAGCACGGTACGCCAGAATCCGTTGGCGTCGGTCGAGCCGGGAAGCAGGGCACTGACGCCGACGACGGCGATGGACAGCGGAGTGGACATGTGATTCCTCACGAGAGCGCGCGGGGGGTGAAGGTGAATGCCCGGGCCGGAACCGGGACGCCGTAGGTGCGCAGCTGGTGGGCGCGGGTGATGACCGACGCGCCTTCGAGCAGGTTGCGGGCGACCTGGACGACCGTGCGGTTGGCCGGTTCGGCGAGGAAGGTGCCGGCTGTCCACCGGTTGAACGCGCCGATCGCCGGCCCGCACCAGATCTGGTAGTCGAACCGCCGGGCGGCGTCGCCGTCGATGGCCCACCGGCTGGCCTTGCCGAGGTACCAGCGGAACACCAGCGCCATCTTGTGTTTGGGGTCGGCCTCGGCACGAGCCAGTTCGGTCGGGTCGCGGTCGCGCCAGAACGCGGCGGTACCGGCCCAGATCTCGGCGATCGGCGCCTGCAGGATGTCGCGCTCCACCTGCCCGCGGACGGCGTCGGGGATCGCCTCCAGCCCGGGGTAGGTCCGGTACAGCTCGTAGAGCCGCCCGGCGCGCGGAGCGAACATGGTGCCCCGGCGCAGCACCTGGAGCTTGACGCCCTGTTCGAACATGTCCGCGGCCGGGGCCATGATGACGTCGGCGACATCCGCCTGTGCCAGCATCGACTTCGCCTCGTCGGAGATGCCGGACTCCACGCACGCCTGGTTGACCGATCCGGTGACGACGTAGGCCGCACCGGCGGCGAACGCGGCGGCTACGCCCTCCGGCGTGCCGAGGCCACCGGCCGCGCCGACGCGGATGTTCCGCGGGTACCGGTGGGTCCGCATCATCTCGTCACGGAGCGTGAGGATTGCCGGTAGCAGCGCCACGAGCGGCCGGTTGTCGGTGTGCCCACCGCTGTCGGACTCGACGGTGATGTCCTCGGCGACCGGTACCCGCCCCGCCAGCTCCGCTTCGGCGGTCGTGATCTGGCCCCGGTCCAGCAGGGTTTGCAGCAGCTCGGGCGGCGCCGGCGACATGAACCTCGCCGCGACCTCCGGCCGGGACACCTTCGCGAACACGCGGGTCCGGCGCACGATCCGGCCGTCTTCGAGGCGCAGGCCGGCGACGGCACAGCGGACGACGGCCGGTGTCAGGCCGATGAACGCCGAGGCCGACACGATCGGCACGCCGCGCTCGACGAGCAGCGCGGCGACCCGCTCCTCGATCGCCGGCTCGTTCGGTGAGTGGATCAGGTTGACGCCCCAGTTGGACAGGTGCCCGAGTTCGTGGGCGAGCTCGTCGACGGCCTGCTCGACGCGGTGCGGCGCGAGGCCTCCGGCGCCGAAGAAGCCGAGCATCTCGGCGCGGGCCAGCGCGATGACCATCCGGGTCGTCGCGATGCCGTTGGCCATCTCCCCGGCGATGTACGGGAACCGCACCCCGTGGGTCTCGCCGAAGGACCGGTCGCCCAGCCACTCCGGGTACAGGGGCGGCAACGTACCCAGCAGCTGGTACGCGGTCACGTCGGCGGCCGTTTCCCCGCCGATGGCAACACCGACACCGCAACCGCTTCGACCGGTGACGATGTGTACCGGCTCGCGGACCTGGCTGGCGATGGCGGCGATGTCGGCGGCGTCGAACGCGGGAGGCTGCGTGCCCGGGATCCAGGTGGCAACCGGCTGGTGGACCCGGCGAAGTGGAATCACGGCGACCGCGGTCATGCCGTCACCTGTGTAGTGGTTGTCACGGTGGCCCCCCTCGACGGGTGGATCGCTGATGCCACTCACGGTGCGCCGACCAGCGGTCGGATTCACGGGACGGCCGACGGGACCTGTCCGGGGGGTTGAGGCAATGGCGGTTGCGACCGACGTCCGTACCGGAATACGTCATTAGGCGTACGGCGCCCGAACGCCGTCGGTTACCGCCGCGACCGGGCAGCGGCGATGAGTGCCGCGGTCAGATGCTCCGCTGAACCGTCCTTCTCCAGGAACCGGTGCGCGCCGGCTTCGATGGCGCGGTCGGCCACCTCGCGATGGATACTGATCGCGACCGCCGGGATGCCAAGGTCCCCGGTGACGGCGCGGAGCAGGTCGAGCCCGTCGCGGGCCTCCGACAGGCACACGTCGATCAGCGCGACACCGGGCCGCAGCGTGCGTGCGAGGTCGAGCCCGGCGGCGGCGTCACCGGCGTCACCGACCACCTCGATGTCGGGATGGGCGGACAGGAACGCGCGCAGGGCCGCCCGTACCCCCGGGTTGTCCTCGGCGATGAGGACCCGGACGGGGCCTGGGCGGTACTGGCTGTTCATGGGCGAGCCTCCTCGCGATCCCGGTGTGGGCTCGTCTTCTCCAAGGCAACACCACAAGCCGGCACACCGCCGTCGGGCGATTGACCCCAGTCGTCCGCGACAAATGTCGTACGGGCTACCGGTCAGGCCCGTCGGGCTGGTGCAGGATACCGGGAACGACCGCGCGGACGGTCGTCGAGCCGGTCGGCGAGCTGTCGATGACCAGTTGCCCACCGAGATGCCGGGCCCGCGTCGGGCCGCAGCTGGAATATCGACGCCCGCATCTCGGCGAGCGCGCCCTGGGTGAGACTGCGCAGATGAGCCAGGCCGCGGGCGACCCGACCATCGAAGTCACCGCCGCCCCGCTGTACCGCCAGCTCGACCGCGCGGGTGTGCAGGGTCATCGAGAACAGCACCTGGGACACCGAGTCGTGCAGCTCACGGGCCAGCCGGTGGCGCTCCTCGATCGCCGCCACATGCGACGCCTCGTCGATCATCTCCATCACGTCGGCCACACCCAGCTCGGCCTCGTCCACCAGCGAGGCAACCACCAGACGGGCGGATGCCGCACCGATCGAGCCGGCGAGCATCATCTCGGCGTGCTGGACCAGATCCCGGTCGGCCACCGCGGTCGGCGCGGTGTCGAGTTCGCGGGCGCGGGCGTAGCTGCCCAGCGCGTCGACACCCGCCGGGCCGAGGAACCGTTCGACCAGCGCCCGCAGGTCGCCGACCGATGCACCACCACGCCAGAGCCGGACCCGGACCGGGTCCGTGCGCGTGTCGAGGAACAGCGCCGTCCGCGCCTGCTCGGCCGGCGTGGGTCGGCTCAGCAGTGAGATTCCGGCATAGCAACCGACGTTGACGAGCATGCTCCAGAACATGCCGTGACTGATCGGATCCATCCCGGACAGTCCGAACAGCGACTGTGGTCGCAGCGCCGCCACGCCCCACGGTCCGTCGCGCAGGAAGGCTCCCGACAGCCAGCCGGCGTCGGTGAACGTGGGTACCAGCAGGGTGTAGGTCCATACGGCGAAGCCGGCGACCACGCCGACGAGCGCGCCGTTGCGGGTACCGCCCTTCCAGTACAGGCCGCCCAGCAGGGCAGGGGCGAACTGGGCCACCGCCGCGAACGACACCAGCCCGATCGACGCGAGCGCGCTACCCTCACCGGCGAGGCGGAAGTACGCGTAGCCGAGCAGCATAACCGCGACAATGGTGAGCCGGCGGATCCCGAGCACGAGCTTGGCCACGTCGAGTCGCTGCACCAGCCGCGGTGCGGCGCGCAGCAGCGTCGGCAGGACCAGGGAGTTCGACACCATCGTGCTCAGCGCGACCGTCTCCACGATGATCATGCCGGTGGCGGCGCTGAGCCCACCGACGAATACCAGCAGCGCCAACGCCATCTGACCATCCACCATGGGCAGCGCGAGCACGTACGTGTCGGCGTCGACGCGGTCGCCGAGGCGCAGCAGTCCGGCGGCCGCGATCGGAAGCACGAAGACACTGATCACGAGCAGGTACAGCGGGAACAGCCACATGGCCCGCTTCAGGTGCCGTTCGTCGACGTTCTCCACCACGGCGACCTGCCACTGCCTGGGCAGCAGGACGATCGCGAGCATCGACAGCACGATCAGCCACACCCAGTCGCCGTAGCCCTGCCCGGTGGCCAGCCTCGACACCGCCGTCAGGTCGCTCGCCGAGGCCTGGGAGAACACGTCACCGAACCCTCCGAACAGACCGAAGGTCACGAAGATGCCGGCCGCGAGGAAGGCGACCAGCTTGACCACCGCCTCGAACGCGATCGCCGCGACCATGCCCTCGTGACGTTCGGTCGCGTCGAGGTGGCGGGTCCCGAAGACGATCGTGAAGCCGGCCAGCAGCAGCGCCACGTAGAGCGCGGTGTCCTGCGGCACCGGCACGTGGCCGACCTGGCCCGGAGCGGTGATGGCCGGATGCCGCCGGATGAACTCGAAGGTGCTGGAGACCGCCTTGAGCTGAAGGGATATGTACGGCACGATGCCGACCACGGCGATGACGGTGATCAGCCCGCCCAGCGAGGTGCTCTTGCCGTAGCGGGCGGAGATGAAGTCGGCCAGCGACGTGATCCGGTTGCGCCGGCTGATCCGGATGATCTTTCGCAGGACGACCCAGCCCAGCGCGAACATCAACGTCGGTCCGAGGTAGATCGGCAGGAAGCCCACCCCGCTTCCGGCCGCCCAACCGACACTGCCGTAGAACGTCCAGGACGTGGCGTACACCCCGAGCGAGAGGGCGTAGATCGTGCCGCTGTTGATCAGGCTACGACCGGCGTCGGCGCGCCGGTCACCGTAGAAGGCGATCGCGAAGAGCACCACGAGGTAGGCGACCGAGGCGGCGACAACGATCCACGTCCACCACACGGGTCAATCCGTCCGGCGGACCGTGACGGCGATGAGACCGATGATCCCCGCCCAGACACCGAAAAGGTACAGCCAGATGACGGGCACGCCGGCCACCCGGCCGCCGCGGTCGAACATGGCGATCAACGGCGGCACGAGCAGGAGGAAACCCAACGTCGCGACCGCGGTCAGGCGAGAAACGGTCCGATCGTCGGATGTCGGCGGACCCATGAGGCCTCGTCACCCCTTTCCGCAAACCGCAGGGGCTGCCCCGCCCGGACGTCGAGACGACAGACCCACAGTAGATTGAACGACGCAGATTCGGCACCGGGTCGTCGGCCGGCCCGGCGGCGCGCGATCAGGCCGTGCGGGCCGGCGGCCGGTCCCGCAATTGTGTCGCCGTGACTCCCGAGCAGGCCGGTGAGCGCGCGGTCGCCGGCATCCGGCGCCCATCGTCGCAGCAGCGTGCCGGCCACGGACATCGCTGTCTGCGTGGCCGTGGCAGCACTGTCGGCGACGGTGCCGGCGACTCCGTCGTCGGCGGTGCGTGGCTACGGTAGTTCTTCGATCACCGTCAAGCCCGTCACACCCTCGACTCTGGCGCGGTCGCGATCACGCATCACGCTCTGGTCCGGATGCTTCTGGTCCGGGATGCCGAACTCAATGCGGCGTTCCGTCGACCGGCACTTGATCCGACAGTTAGGCCACCGAACGAATGACGTTCGCGAGGGAGTTGCCGGAGCCTATCTCCGGGTTCTGGGCGCTCATCCTGTCACTCGGACCTAGGGTCGGTGCTTCGCGATGGGGTTCCACATGTCGATTCTGTGGCGCCGCACCTGCAATCAGGCAAGTCCTGATCCGATCACGCCCGGGCATAGGCATTTGCCGCCGAGCGTGGCCCAGCCAGACCCTGGTACAACGAGTTTTGCGTTTTCGGCGTCGCAGCGATGAGTCGGGGTTGCCTGCCGGGTCTGTTCTGGTGACACCCGACGGAGGAGGAACCATGGGCAAGGTGATCGCATCTATCACGAGATTGACGAACGAGCCTTCGCAGACCCGTCCGGTCAAGGGTTGCCCGCGTGGGGAATTCACCGACCTTTCCTACATCTCGACGGGCCGGTGAGGCGGTGGTCAGGTGGTGCGGCTGTCCACGCCGACGCCGGCGCGAGATCAGGAAGCTGGCCGACGGAGATCCTCCAGTAGCTCGTCGAGCAGCGCGGCCGGCTGTGCCATCGAGCCCCTCCTCGTTCTCGGCGCAACCCACCGTCCAGACGGGGTCTGACAGGTCCGCCGCTTGGGGGCTCGTCCGGGCTCCCGCGATCGCCATGATCGACAAGTTTGCGCCCTTCGTGCTGTTGATCGGCGCGCTGCCGGAGTCCCACGAAGATTCCTGGCCGGTAGCCGTTGGGCGTTCGGCGGCGGTGCTTCGGCTCTGCGACCCGCCGCCCGTCGCACGCGTGGTGCCAGCGGGCGACGGGTGGTCGTACCTGTGTTGAATCGCGACCACCGCGCTCCTACGTTGAGTCCCTGCCTCGTCTGAGGATCCCCCGACGTGGTCCGTTGGCCGCCGTACAACGCGGCGATGACTTGCTATGGAGGTGACATGAACGCCTTGCTAGCCGATGCCGTCATCGGCGCGGACGCGGTGGACCGCGACTGTTCGGGGCACATACCCGCGAGCGTGCTTCTGAATCATCAGTCGCTGCCGATCTGCCGGACGGCAGATGGTGTGTTGGTCCTCACCGCGCTCGACGTTGCCCGGGCCACGCCGGCGCAAGCATGGTTTCCCGGCGAGACGTTGCGGTACCACCGGGTCGAGCCGAGTGTCGTCCAGAAGTTGATCGTCGCGACCCGGGCCGACGAGGTCGCCGACGAGATGGCGAACGGGTTTGCCCGGCGGATGCCCGAGCTGGCCGCTCGTACCGGGGTGGCGAGGTGGCAGAAGAGGGCGGCCTGGGCGATCGTCGTCGGTACGGCGGTCGCGCTCGTCGCCGGTGGCGCGCCGCTGATGATAGCCGTGGTCGGCGTGGTGTTCGTCGCCGCGATGTTCTTCAAGGTGCTGATGGCCGTCATGTCCGTCAGCCCGCCGGTGACCGCGACCCCGCGACAGCTCTCCGATGACGAGCTGCCCACCTACACCGTCCTCGTACCGGCGTACCAGGAGGAGGCGGTGATCGGCGAGACCGTCCGGTGTATCGCCAACCTGGACTATCCCAACGACAAGCTGGAAATCCTCGTACTCGTCGAGCGCCGCGACGAGGCGACCGCACGGGCTGTCCGCGCCGTGGATCCCCCGGACCATGTACGCATCGTCGAGCTTCCCCCGGGGCTCCCGCAGACCAAACCACGATCGTGCAACCTCGGGTTGATGCTCGCCCGTGGCGACCTGCTGGTGATATTCGACGCGGAGGACCGCCCCGAGCGCGACCAGCTCCGCAAGGCGGCCAGCCAGTTCGCCGCCGGTGGCCCGACGCTGGCCTGCGTACAGGCCAGGCTCAACTTCTACAACGCCCGCCGCAACCTGCTGACCCGGATGTTCGCGCTGGAGTTCGCGTACTGGTTCGACCTGATGCTCGTCGGCCTGGACCGGCTGGGCCTTCCGATCCCGCTCGGCGGCACGAGCAACCACCTGCGAACCAGCGTCCTTCGTGACATCGGGGGCTGGGACGCCTGGAACGTCACCGAAGACGCCGACATCGGGATCCGACTCGCCTCGGCCGGCAAGCGGGTCGAGGTGGTGGATTCCACGACGTGGGAGGAGTGCCCTGCGCACAACTGGGCGTGGACCAAACAACGTACCCGCTGGTTGAAGGGATACCTGCTCACTCTGCTCGTACACACCAGATCTCCGGTGGCCGCGGCCCGCCGGTTCGGTGCCGCCGGCATGATGACTCTGGTGGCGCTCGTCGGCGGTACCCCCATCAGCGCCATGCTGTGGCCACTGGCCTTCGTGCTGCCTTTCGCGGGTGCTGTCCCGATCGTCGGCCGGTCAACCGTGCTGAGTGCCTACGTCACGTCGGGCGCCATGTGGGGTGTCGTCGGGCTGACCGCACTCGCCACGATGGCCGCCGGCCGCCGGCGGGGCTTCGGCTGGGGACTGGCCGCGCTCCTGCCAGGCTACCTCCTGATGCACACGGTCGCCGCCTGGCGCGGCGTACGCCAACTCGTGCGCGAACCGTTCACCTGGGAGAAGACCAGCCACCACGCCACCGGCGCGGGAGCGCGTGACGGCGGCGGGCGGTGAACGGCCCCATGTCCACCGGTCTCCTTACGCGTCAACGGCTTTCGGCGCTCCAGCTAGCGCTGTGGGTCAGTCATCACGTCGATCCCGCTCGGCACAGCCACAACATCGCGCTCCGCGTGGACATTCATGGCCCGGTCGATCCCGCGCGCTTCCTCGCGGTGTTGCGGGGCGTCGTCGCGGAAGCCGAAACCCTCCACTCGCGTATCGTCGAGGACGAGGACGGCCCGTGGCAGGTGGTCGATCCGTCGATCGAATGCCCGATCTCCTTTGTCGACCTCACCGGCGAGCCGGCCGCGGAGCGGGTCGCCGAGGCGTGGATGGACCACGACGCCACCGCGCCGGTCGATCTCCAGCACGGCCCGTTGGCCGCCTTCGCGCTGTTCAAGCTGGCCGACAACCGGTTCATCTGGTACCTGCGCGCACACCATCTGGTCGTCGACGGCTACGGCGGGTACCTCGTCGTCCAGCGCCAGGCAAACCTCTACAACGGCGGTGTGACGACCGGTACGGAGTTCGGGTCGCTGGCCGATGCCTGGGCGGAACAGTCGCGGTACCGGGAGACGCCGGAGTTCGTCCGCGACCGCGCCTACTGGTCGGAGTACCTGCGCGAGGCGCCCGGCGCGGCGAGCCTCGCCACCCGGGCCGCACCCGCCTCGGCGAAGCTGCTGCGCATCGCGGGCGAGCTTCCGCCGGCCACGGTACGGCAGATGCGCGAGACGGCGCGGCAGGTGCGCTCGATACCTCAGCTCACGGTCATGGCCGCGACGGCGGCGTACCTGCACCGGATCACCGGCGAGTCGGATCTGACCCTCGGATTCTCGGTAACCGGACGCAGCAGCCGGCTCCTTCGGCACACCCCATGCGCGGTCACGAACGTACTCCCGGTCCGGCTGGCGGTCCGGCCGGGGACAACCGGGCTGGAACTCGCGCGGCAGGCGGCGGAACAGGCCCGCCGAGGACTGCGGCACCAGCGCTACCGGTACGAGGACATGCGGACCAGCCGTATCGCCGAACCGTTGTTCGGTCCCCACGTGAACATCCTGCACACCGCCAGCGACCTCCGATTCGGTAAGGCCGTCGCGACCGTGCGCGATCTGGCCTTCGGCCCGGTCGAGGATCTCGTGATCGCGGTGCGGGAGGATCCCGGCCGGCAGCGGATGCACATCGAGCTCAACGCCAACGCCCAACGGTACGACCTCGACCGGCTCGCCGAGCACCAGCGGCGGTTCCTGCACGTGTTGCGGTCCCTGGCAGCCGAGCCGGACCGGCCCGTCGGCGAACTGGACATCCTCGACCCGGCTGAGCGGCACCGGGTCCTGTACGGGTGGAACGCGACCGCCCGGGACACCCCGGCGACCACGCTGCCGGAACTGTTCGAAGCCCAGGCGGCGCGTACCCCATCGGCCACCGCGCTGGTCTTCGAGGCTACCGAGCTGAGCTACGCGCAGCTCAACGCACACGCCAACCAGCTGTCCCACCACCTGATCGAGCTCGGAGCCGGGCCCGAGCGGGCCGTGGCGCTCATACTGCCCCGGTCGGCGGACATGGTGGTGGCCATGCTGGCGGTACTGAAGGCCGGAGCGGTGTACGTACCGCTCGCACCGGACCAACCGGAGGCTCGGCTCGACCTGCTGTTGCGTGACATCGATCCGGTTCTGGTGCTGACACCGGACGGCCGCGCCGTACCCGGCGGTGAACGGACCGTCCTGCGGCTGGACGATCCACGTACCCAGGCGGAGCTGTGCCGGCGCTCGGCGGCCAATCCCACCGACCGGGACCGGCGCGCACCGTTGACGCCGTCGAGCGCCGCCTACGTCATCTACACCTCGGGGTCGACCGGTACACCCAAGGGCGTGGTGGTCGAACACCACAGCGTCGTGAACCTGCTGCTGAATCACCGGAACGGCTTCGTAGCCGCCGCCGATGGCGGCCGGCTGCGCGTCGCGCTGACCGCGGCCTTCTCCTTCGACACCTCGTTGGAGGGCCCACTGCTGATGGCCGACGGCCACGAACTGCACGTGATCAGCGAGGCGGTACGGCTCGATCCGAGGACGTTGGTCGACTACGTCGCGACGCGCCGGATCGACTTCCTCGACGTCACACCCTCGTACCTGCACCAACTTCTCCCGGCCGGCCTGCTCACCGACGACCGGCACCGGCCGAAGATCCTCATGGTGGGTGGCGAGGCGATCGACCCGGCGCTGTGGGCGGAGCTGGCCGCCGCACCGGATACCAGAAGCTACAACTTCTACGGGCCGACCGAATGCACCGTCGACGCGTTGTACGCGCCGGTCACCGCCGATACACCACCCGTCGTCGGCCGCCCGTTGCTGGGCGTCCGGGCGTACCTGCTCGACGAGCACCGCAACCCAGTCCCCGTCGGCGTCCCCGGCGAGCTCTACCTCGCCGGTGACCAGGTGGCACGGGGATACCTGAACCAGCCTGGATTGACCGCGAGCCAGTTCGTGGCATGTCCGTTCGAGCCGGGCGGTCGGATGTACCGGACCGGCGACCTGGCCACGTGGCGGCCCGACGGCAACATCGAATACCTCGGGCGGGTCGACGGACAGCTGAAGGTACGCGGTTTCCGGATCGAACCCGGGGAGGTGGAGGCCGCGCTCGTGGCACATCCGGCGGTGGCGCGCGCCGCGGTCGTGATGCGCGAGGACCGGCCCGGAGACCAGCGGCTGGTGGCTTACCTGGTACCCGGCGGCGGCGCGATCCCCGACGCTGCCGAGATACGCCGGTTCGTGGCGGCGCGGTTGCCGGAGCATCTGGTGCCGTCGGGGTACGTGAACGTCGACGCGTTGCCGGTGACCCCGCACGGCAAGCTCGACCGGGCCGCGCTGCCCGCTCCCGAACCGGCCCGGATGGTGAGCGGACGAGCTCCCCGTAGCCGGCACGAGGTCGTGCTCAGTGGTCTGTTCGCCGAACTCCTGGGCGTACCGCTGGTAGGCGTCGACGACGACTTCTTCGAACTCGGTGGGCACTCCCTCCTGGCGGCTCAACTGGCCGGCCGGATCCGCGCGCTATTCGGCATCGAGCTGAGCATGCGTACCGTGTTCGAGTCCCGTAGCGCGGCCGGGTTGGCCAGGGCGCTGGAAGGTACCGACGCGGCACGGTCCGGGGAGCCGGGACCCAGCGCACTGGACGTCCTGTTGCCGTTGCGGTCCGGCGGCAACCGGTTCCCGCTGTTCCTGCTTCCTCCGGTCAGTGGACTGTCCTGGTGCTACTCGGTGCTGCTGCGACACCTCGATCCGGCGTACCCGGTGTACGGACTCCAGTCGCCGGGCCTGTCCGGAACGCAGCCACCAGCCGCGACGATCGAGGAGCTCGTCGCGCGCTACGTCAACGAGATCCGTTCGGTGCAGCCCTCCGGTCCATACCATGTGATGGGCTACTCGATGGGCGGCAACCTGGCCCACGCGGTGGCCGCCGAACTCCAGCGCGACGGTGCGGACATTGGCCTGCTGGCCATGTTCGACTGCTACCCGCGGGAGTGGCGGCCGCCGGACGGGCTCGAACGCGACCAGCAGCTCATCCGTACCCTGCTCACCGAATTCGGGTACGACCCCGAGGTGGTCGACAGCGAGCCGCTGAGCGAGTCCCGGATGATTGAGATCGTCCGGCGGGAAGGCGGTCAGCTCGTCGACTGGGACGACCGGACGATCCTCGCCCTGCTGCGCGTCACCAAGAACAACATGAATGCGTACGCCGCCTTCACCCCGCCCCGGTTCCACGGGAGCGTCCTGTTCGCCTCGGCGACGCTCACCCAGGCCGACTACGGATGGAACATCGACGACTGGCTACCCTACATCGACGGATGCATCGACGACCATCCGATCGCGTGCCGTCACGAACACATGATGCAACCCACTCCGATGACCGAGATCGGACGGATACTCGCCGCCCGACTCGCCACCCCGGCGCGTTCATCGGCTACGACCGGGGCGCGGCTGGATCCGCTTGTCGTGACGGGTAGAGCGCGCTCGGCGGCATAGAAAGACGTTCTGCGTGTCGATGCGGGACGTAGGAACGTCTCCCTGATGCGCTTGTCGGCTTGGTGTCCCATCGCAGGAGGAGGACGTTCAGGGATAACGGTAGCGGCGTGTCCGGGGATGACACCGCCCAACCCCAGGGGGGCGGCGGCTTGGGCATCGTTGCCTCCTCTGTGCCGGTAGGGGGTCGCTGACCGCTGCGCGACCCTCCACACCTCAACCTGCGCTCCCGGCCGGCGACCGACCAGGGACGAACGTCACCACGCTGCGGACCACCCGGCCCTACCGCTGTGCCGTTGCGCCGACGGCGCAGGACTCTCAGTCGTGTGTGCGGGCTAGGGATGACCTAGCGGCGATCAAGCAGCGATCGGGACCGCGGGACGGGAACCGTCGAGCTTGCCGGTGGTTTGGGACGGGCCGAGTTCATGGCGAATCACCATGACGGCGAGGACCACGAGCCATCCCGCGCATCGCGAGCCCGGACCCCATACCGAAGCTGACCACCACAACCATCGTGGCGAGCGTGTAGAGGCGCAACCAGCCTGGATACGCGACGGCCGAGAGAACCATCATCGCGACCACGAGCAGGCTGAACACCACCGACAAGGTGATGTGCATGTGTCGTTGAACCCCGTCGCCATGCCGCGCGAACTCATCGCCCAGAACGTGTGCGTCGCGATGCCCACGAGGACGAACTCCGCGACCTGAAGGGCACCGATCCACCACACCCTCCTTCGCCGAGCCACTCGAGAACGCCAATCCCGAAGGCGAGCAACAGCACGTTGTGGATGAGGATGACCGTCACCATCAGCGGTCGAACGGGCGACCCGAACGCGCTCAGCTCGCTGATCGCGCCTGGTTCAGATAGCTGTAGCCGTCGTACAACAGGCCCGAAAGGACGTCCCCGACGGCGTACACCACGACCGCCGCGACTCCCGCCAAGAGCAGACTCTTCTTCGCAGTCCGACCGCGCCACCAACGGGGGATCACGTCGCGGCGCGAACCGGCACTTGAGACGGCATTCATCTCCGCCACCTCCCAGCTTCATGGTCTGTTCGCGGACGGCCACCAAGCCGGGCCGAACGTCACGACGTCGGGGGACCTTTGCCCCGTTGCCCGCCGTCGACCCTTGGGAACCTCCCTCGCGCATCGGATCTTCCACCCGTCCTGAGCGAACCGCCCGCTCTATGCCGCCGACCGCGCGCTATCCAGCGTCATTACCAGAGGGCCAGTCCGGCGTCCGGTCGTAGCCGAATTGAGTGCGATGCCGACGGTCAGCCGGTGGTTCGCTCGAGTGCCGTTGCGAGGAGTTGGACGGCGGCGGTGAGTACGGTCGCAGCGTCGTGACTTGGTCCTCCAGGGGCATCTGGGGGCCTTTCGTCGTTCTGGGGGTGGGTCGCGTCGCGGTCAGAGCCCCCAGGCGACCAGGTGCCAGGACGCGAGCTGGGCCGCGAGGGCGGTCAAGGCGACGGCGAGGGCCGCGTCGCGCGGCCGGATGCGCTTGGTCCACCAGTGCCGCAGGGCGCCGGCCACCAGGAGCGCGGCGAGGCTCGCTGCCAGCAGCGCCACCGCCAGCGGCAGGTGGAACGCCAGGCGTACCGGGAGTGGGACCGCCATCCGCCCGAGGAACCCGACGTCTACGAGTCCGGGCATCGCCCGGATCACGGCCACGGTCACGAGCGCGGCGAGCGCCCCGACGACGGCGACGGCGGCGGTGAGACGCCGCCCGATACGGCCGGCCGGCGGCGCAGCGACCGTCGATGACCGGCCGGTTCCGCGGCGTCGGCGTACCGACGCCGCGCTCCCGGCCACGAGCCACCCGGCCGCCACGAGCACCACGAGCGCGAGCAGCGCCCACTGCCCGGCGAGCGGACCATTGTTGACCGGGTTGAGGTTCACGCCGCGCCAGCGCCGCGACGGCCCGCGCAGGTCGAGCGTCTCGCCGTTGTCCGCCAGGAACAGACCGGGTTGGTACTCGGACAGCCGGTGCCGGACCGGTGTGCCGTCCTCGGCGGCGTCGAAGTACGGCACGCCGGACTCGACGTGGAACCGCGACGGAGGGATCGCGGGGTTCATCGCGCCGAACTGTCCAGTGCGGTACCACTCGGGGTATCCGGCCCAGCGGGCGGACTGCTGGCTGGACGCCGGCATCGCGACGGCGGCGATCCGATCGGCCAGGTCCGCCGGCGCCACGTAGTGGTCGTCGGGTTCCACGACGTCGGACTGGGTCGGCAGGCCGAGCATCCGGTCGTGGTAGCGGCTGTCCGGGTCGGTGACCAGGTCACGCAGGATCCCGAGGGCCAGTGTGCCCTGCAGGTCGTGGTCGTCGGAGTTGGTGAGCACGGCGATGCCGAGCTGCAGCTGCGGCAGCCACCACAGGTCCGACAGGAAGCCGTCCCCGCCGCCGCCGTGGCTGAACAGGTCGAGGTACTGGCCGGCCCGCCAGTGCGTGCGGGCGACGCCGAGCGCGTAGCCGGCCGGCGCGCCCGCGTCCGGTGCCGGGACGGTGCGCATCTGCTGCATCAGCGCCGCATCGAGCACCGCGCGACCGTCGACGGTGCCGTCGCCCAGCTGGAACTGCAGGAACCGGGCGAGGTCCGCGGCGCTGGCCCACAACCCGCCCGCCGCCATCATCGGGCAGTCCACGCGCGGCCGCGCCAGGTCGGCGCGGTGACCCACCGCCCGGTCGACGGCGGCGTGCACCTGGGCCCGGTCGAAGGTGCTGCGGTCCATGCCCAACGGCGCGAGCAGCGAGTCGCGCATGACGACCGGGAAGGGCTTGTCCGAGACCTTTTCGAGGATGTAGCCGGCGAGGTCGATCCCCAGGTTGGAGTAGGCGTAGCCGGTGCCGACCGGGAACCGCAGCCAGGTGTCGGAGATGCTCCGGACGTGCGCATCGAAGTCGCCGGGCTCCGGCTCGTAGCTGTTGCCGAGCGGGGCTTCGTGGGTGAAGCCCGCGGTGTGGCTAAGCAGCATGCGCAGCGTGATCCGCTGCTCGGGGTGGGGCTCGAAGGCGCTGTGGACCGTGAAGCCGGGCACGTACGTCGTGATCGGCACGTCGAGGTCGAGCCGTCCGGACTGGACGGCCTGCATCACGGCCGTGGCGGTGAAGACCTTCGACATCGACTGGACACTGAAGATGGTGTCCACGGTGACCGGCCTACGCCCATCGCTGTCCGTGGAGCCGAACCCCTGCTGCCACACCACACGGTCGCCGTCGACCAGCGCCAGGGCCAGGCCGGGGATGTGCTTCTGGGCCATGAGCCCGGGAATCCTGGCCTGGTAGCTCGCGATGACCGCGGCGACCCCGTCGCGCTGGCGGGCCGGCGCCGCGACGGCGGCCACACCGCCCGACATCGTCGCCAGGAGCACCCCGACCACGGCGGCAACCGCCGCACGGGCCGATCTGCGCGTGGCCATGGCCACCTCCGAACCAGCCGGGGTCGCCTGCCGGGGACGACGGTCCCGCACCAGGGGCACCGGCTGACCACCACGCTCGCACTGCAGCCGGCGCGTCACCAGGGCCCATTGGTCCCACGCCGACGTGCGAACGGCCCGTCCCAGCCCGTGGTGATCAGCCTCGCTGACCTGAAGCAAGCTCGGCCCAGACGTATGCGGGGACGGCCCAGGTTCATCGGCTATTGGAGTGTCTTCGAAAGCTTGGTAATGCCGGATACCGACCCGTCGGCGAAGGCACTCACACGCCGCGTTCCGGGCACACACTCCTTGGCGCGAGCAGCCCTACTCGTGTTCGGTCTGGGTAAGCGTGTAGTCGAGGCAGGCTCGGATCTCGTCCGTGTTGAGGTGCTCGCCGGGCAGTGGCTGTAGACGCACGGTGATGTTGCCGTCCCCGGTCTTGACGTCCATTGATTCCAGACGGTCGTATTGGTCGGTGGGGCAACCACAAGTACCCGATGCGCAGTCTTGGAGCGACGCGATGACACGCGGCTCCTGCTCGGCAGTTGTGCGCATCCGGATCTCCACCTGGCTACCGTCGTCGGCGATCTCGTACTCGGTGCTCATCGCGCCTCCCTCACCCAGGTGCGAACCTCAATGAGCTCAGATGTTCGCAAGACCAGTCTGACATCGCTGCCAATAGCCTCACGTCCGGATTTGTGGCCTTCGTTCGGTGAGAACGGGCGCCAGATGCTCGTCACTCTCGGCGCCACCATGTCCGCGCTCTCCACGCGGATGTTCGTGAGAATCGGCGCCACTTGTGGATCACGACCCCGGCTCCAGCGCCGGCATCGGCCATAGTGTCGAGTCACTCTCCGTAGATACTCACGGTCACCGCCGCTCAAACGGGCACGCGGATCTGCCGAGTTGAATGCGCAGGAGTCATGGCAAGAGTAAGGCGCGGTGCGCCCCGCTGGGGATGCCCGCGGTGACGATTGACCTTTGTCCAGGGTGAAGGTTCGCAGTGGATGCCGTGGCCAACCTGCTCCCGATCGGCGCCTTCGTGCACCTGCGCGTAGGCGCCGCCGTAGGGCACCAGGTCGCCGACCTTGAGGTCCCGCAGCTCAGGTGGATACGCGTGGCCGAGTGCCTGCCCTCGACGTAGCGGGCGTGGAACATCAGCCGCTCGACGCGGTCGTGGGTGTAGAAGCCGGCCCGCTCGATGCCCATCTGCACGATCCACGGCCGACACCTGTTCCGGCGACGCGTCAATCGTGATGGCGCGGGTGCTCTGCACCGGCGGTTGGGCGACCCGAGTCGTCTCCCGGAAAGGGACGCTGTCGCCTCTTCGTCGGTGGCGGCCCCGGCGCAGCATCGAGGGCCGCCAGGCCAGGTGTGTGGCTACTTCGGTTGCTACGGCGGCACCGGCCCACCAGCAGCGTCTGCGGTCGCTGCCCGTCGCGACCACCACCACCTCCTCCGTTCATTTGGGCTCAATCGGTGCGCGGCGGCCGTTTCTTTCGGTTGGCCGTTACAACTGCGCCGGGAGGACGTTGAACGCGACCGTGCCTGGGGTGAACCGGCCCTCGGCGTAGCAATGCGGCCCGGTCGGCAGCTCGTAGCAGACCGACGCCGAACCCGGTACCGGCCGGCCGTCGTCGGTTTCCCACCGCTGGACCGGCGTCCGCCAGGGTGCGAGGACGAGTCCCTGCGGCACGGTGGCGTAGCGGTCGGCGACGAAGTCGACCGGCGCACCCCGCTCGTCGACCCGGACGCGTCCGGAGACTGTGCGGCCGCGGTCGGTCAGTGCGACGTCGAAGCAGCTGTCGTCGACCGCGGTCCACGATGTCGCCGGACCGAGCAGCATCGACGGCGCGAGCAGGATCGCGTCGTCGAGGTAGATGACCAGCTCGCTGTGGTCGAACTCGTCGCCGCTTGCGTCGATGACCTTTCGTCCGAACAACGTGCCCACCATGTGGCCACGCCCCCGCACGTAGGTGTCCTGGCCAAAGAAGGGCACCAGGTGCGCGACGGTCAGACGCATCACAAAGATGCGGGCAGGCTCCACCGAGGAGTTGTACTGCCAGGCGTCCGCCGGTAGCCACACACCACCGGGGCGGATCCGAAAGCGGCCCTGGAACCGCGCCCGCAACGACCAGACCCGTGCCCGACCGACCACACCCATGAAGCGCAGGTACCGCTGGGCCACCGGCGGTAGATCAGCGATGTCCGCGTCGCTGACCGGCGGCCCGGTGGCGCCGGCCGGCAACGCAGCGTCGGCCGTGGCCCGCCGCAACCGCTGGTACAGGCGGCCCCGCGGTCGACCGGACGTGGACGGACCTGAGACACCCGGATGCCCGACGGCTGTGGTCATGTCGATCACCTCGAATCGCGCATATCGAACCGCCCGGCTGCCGCTCTGTGTGATCGTCTGCCGGTGGGAACCAGGGCTGCCAGAGGCGAAAGTCCTACACTCCTCTGCCTACGCCAGCCCGCCGCTGCCCGGGGCCGTCCGGGTTTGTCGGGCACCCGGTGTGCAGCTGTGGCTGCGCACCGACGCACCAGACGTGGACGTCTTCGCGGACCTGGAAGAGATCGACCGGCACGGCGACTCCACCTACGTCAACGGGGGACGCCTCCGCGCCTGGCACCGCGCGCTGAGCCAGCCGTACACCTCAACCTGCGCCCCCGGTCCGGCGGTCCCCGTTACCACCCCTGACATGGACGGCCGAGCGAGGCCTGCGAGCGGAACCAGGCCGCACGTGCGGCAAGGCATACGGGATCTTCCCAGTATGACCGGACCGGGTGTCGGCGCCTTCGTCGCCCACGCAGCTGTCTCGTGCGTGGTGCGGCACGGCTGTTGTCCGGCCGATGTCCACCGGCGCGTTCGGCCCATAGACGGGCCCAGGCGAGTTCCCCGTACAGCACAGGCCGTTGGACCCTGGGCGGCCGTACCGTCCCGGCGTTTGGCTGTCGGTATGAGTCGCGTACTGCCCGGCCGTCCGGCCACGATCAACCTGAAGGCACTCGTCGGAAGCGGCGACAGGATCGGATTGGTGACGCTGGCGTTCCTGGCGATCGGCCTGATCCTGAACGTCGCGTTCCCAGCCGCGTTCGCGGTCGGCGGGCCACCGACCGCGCTGGGCGTGGTCTCCGCCGCCGTCCTGCTCGCCGGCGTCACGGTCTGGGCGTGGTCCGTCGTCCTGGTCGTGACGAAAGTACCCCGAGGGGAGCTGATAACCACCGGCCCATACGCCATCATCAGGCACCCGCTCTACACCGCCGTCGCCGTGTTGGTGCTCCCCTGGCTCGGGTTCCTGTGCAACACCTGGCTGGGCGCGGCGGTCGGGATCGTGATGTACCTCGCGTCGCGCAGGTACACGCCCGCCGAGGAAACCGCACTCGCCGAGACATTCGGTGCCGCTTGGCAGGACTACCGCGACCGGGTGAGGCTGCCATGGCTGTGAGCATCATCGAAGACACCTCACCCGGCGCCAGCGGACCCGGCCAGTACTTCGCCGCGCACCCGGCCGCGTACCGGCTCTCGCTGGCGGGAGCGGGCGGCACCGCCCTGTACGCGGCCATGCGGACCCTACGGACCCCGGGCCCGCGGCGCGTACCGTGGCTGGCGCTGGCCGTCCTAGAGGCGGCGATCACCTGCGGCATCGTGTGCGCCCGGCGAGCGGCCACGCCGGCGACCGCCGTAACGGGCCACCGATTCGGTGCTCACCCGTAGCCGCGGCAGGCGTCCGTCCTGCCCGCCGTCAGGTCTCAGGTCCCCGTACCGGTGCCGGAAAGCCGTCGCGGTCGCCGTCGGCCCGTCGGCCCGGAAAGGTTGATAGCGCTGAGCATGGTGAGGGTACCGGCGTGTACGCCGGGCGTGGCGGTAAAGGCGACGCTGACGTGGCAGCTCCGGGCGTGGTCGAGCAACACGTACCCGCCCTCGCCGATACCGCCGGTGGCGCCGTAGTCCCAGAGGTAGAGGCGGGCCACGCCGGCGTTGGTCAGTGTCACGGTCTGGGTGGTGGTGGTACCGGCGGGTTGGGAACCAACGTCGACACGGCCGGGCGACAGGCGTGGCTGCGCCGGCAGCGGGGACTGGTACGCGCCGATGTCGCAGCGCGCGGCATTGGTGGCCCGACGGGGTATGCGGGGGCGCGCCACGCCGGCGAACCCGCAGCAGACGAACATGGCCAGACAGAAGGATCCCGCGACTGTCGCGAGCGTCCCCGGCGAGTTGATGATCTTCCCCTCCTCGGTCGGCCAGTACCCGGCCCGATGCCACCCTGCCAGAACAAGCCGACGCCGGCAGCCACCGCCGCGAGCATCGCGCTCAACGCCGACAACACCAGAACCCACCGGCGCTGCCCACCGACGTCCGGCGGCGCCGTCGCGCTGCGAGTGCCTGCGGCGGCCATTTGCAGCCCATCGCGCATACCACCCGCGGGCACCGCAGTCACCGCCTCTGGTCCGAGACGTTCAGGTTGCCAGGTCGCGGGCCGCTGCGGGGATCCTCGTCCGCGATCGGCCGGTGGCGCGAACCGTCCGCGCCGCGGCGGCGGCTGCGGCGTAGCAGCCAGGCGGCATAGCCGGCGAGCAGTGCGTTGATGACGGTCAACACCGCGATGCCCAGGTACTGCGCGGCGTCCGGGCTGGCACCGCCGACGATGTGTCCGGAGCCGGAGAAGGCGATAAAGTCGGTGCCGGCGTGGATGGCCACCAGCGGCCAGATCAACCCGGTCGCCAACCGCATGGTGGCCCAGGCGACACCGAGCACCGCGGCGTACAGCATCTGGACACCCGTGTAGAGCACCGGCCCGCTCCGCACGAGGTTGACCAGATGCAACGCGCCGAAAAGCACCGCGGAGACCGCGACGGCGCGGGCCACCCCGGACGGCCGCAGCGCCTGCAGGATCACCCCGCGAAACAGCGCCTCCTCGACGAACCCGGTCACCGCCGCCGTCTCGGCGAACAGCAGCACCCGTCCGGTCGTGCTGGCCGGAAACTCCGACCCGAACAGCAACAGCACCGCCGTGACCAACAACGGGGCGAACCACAGCCAGCCACGCCCGCCCAGCCGGGTGAAGCCGACCGCCTGCCACCAACCCAGCACACTGAGCAGGACGACCGGGATCAGCAGCCGGACAGCGTCGATGCCCAGGATCGTTCCTGCCCGCTCGTCGTCACCGACCACGAGCCCCATCACCAGGTACACGACCGCCACCGCCACGGTGACCAGCACCGCGAACAACACCGGGTACCGGCCGGCCATCGACCGCGTCGATTGACGCACGCGCAGACCATGGTCGCCGCGTCCCGGACTCCCCGACCGGCCCGGCACCGGCACCGTTGACGACCTGGCCACGACGTCCTCCCTCGCCCGGCGCCCGCACCCACACAACAGTCCGGGCAGATCACGGACTCCGCTTCCTCCTGCCATCCTCGCCAGCCAAGGCCAGGCCACCGAAGAGCCGTTCGACCCCAGCCGCACCGCACAACGGCCCCCATGCACCCCGCCGCCGGAACCGTCGCTCGGCACCGCGGCCAGGAGGGGGCATCCGTCGAGATCGACGCGGTCATTCACGGGGACTCCGCGCCCGCCCAAGACGGAAGGGACGACGTCTTCTGCTCCACGAAACCGGTCCCGGGCAGGGGGCCGAAGTGCCCTGTGCGCCGGACCGCCGCCCCGGGAGACTGCAGGGGTACCCCGAGCTGAGGAACGCGGTCATGGACGCGAACCATGAGGCGGTGATCGGCTCCACGTAGGGAGGGGAATCGCCATGACAGATCGAGCAACGGCCGCGGTCGTCGGCGCCTTGTTCATCGTAGCCACGACCGCAGGCGTGATCGGGCTGTCGCTGCAAGAGTCCGTCGTGGGCGGCGGGGACTACCTCGCCGCGGCCGCAGCGCACCCGAGCCGGTTGGCCACCGGAGTGCTGCTTCAACTCGTCATGGGGGTGGCGGTGGTCGCGATCGCCGTGGTGATCTATCCCGTGCTGCGACGAGGAACCGAGCGCCTCGCGATGGGGTACGTCGTGGCTCGCACGCTTGAGGCAGTGGTCTACATCGTCGGCGCGACGGGGCTGCTGGCCTTGATCACGGTGAGCGAGAAGTACGTCGCCGCGAACGACGGCACCTCGTTCGCGGCGATCGGTCAGCTGATCATGGCTGAGCGGGACTGGGCGGGGCACGCCGTCCTGGACGCCGCCGTGTTCAGCCTCGGCGCGCTGGTCCTCAACGCCGCGTTCTACCGGTCCCGTCTCGTCCCCCGGTGGTTGTCCCTGTGGGGACTCGCCGGCGCGGCGGCGTACCTCACCGCGGGACTGCTGGTCATGTACGGACTCGCCCCCCTGTCCACCCCACAGGTCATGCTGGAGGCGCCCCTGGGGCTGCAGGAGATCGCCCTGGCGCTATGGCTCATCGTCAAGGGCTTCAACACACGCGGGGAGGCACTCCCCACAGCCGTCGGAGATGCCGGAGACCAGCACACGCCGTCCCTTCGAGTGCCCGCCTGACGTGGGCCCTCCAACGCAGGTGCTTCACGACTCATGGCCGACGGTCACCGATCGGCCTTCACGGGCGGCGCCCACCGGTGTCAACGACCCCGCCGCGCGGCCAACACGACGGCGCTGCTCTCACCCGGGCACGGGCTCGTCGGGGAGGTGGCCATGGAAGGCTCCCCGTATGCGGCCAGAAAGTTCCCCGCTGATGGCCATATGATCACCGACTACGACACCCCGATCGATCGGGTCCACGACAAGCATGTCGACGGCCGAGATCCGTGGAGCGGTGAAATTCGCGCCCGACCCGGCTGGCGCGCGAATGCGCCGGTCATGGGAACTCCAGCCCAACGGCGTCTTCAAGCTCCTGACACCGGTCATCGGTCGGATGGGCAAGCGCCGAGAAGAAGCGATCTGGGCAGGGCCCAAGCGGTACGTGGAGAAGAGCCAGCCGACACAGCACACAAGCGGTAACCCGTAGATCGGCGCCGGCAGAAGCGGGCGGCAGCTCAGGCTGGGTACTTAGTCGGCCGCGCGCTGTCACCTGCGCATCTACCCGAAGCGGCCGCCACGGCGAGTTCCGAATATGAACGCGTTCAACCTACGAGGCCAAGTTCCTGAACGTGTTCGTCGTCGGCCATGCTGATCCGTCAGGGCCGACGACGAACACCAGGTCAGAGGCGCTCACCGAGTTCTCGAGCTGCACAAGGTACTCGGCGAGGCGACCGACCGCGGACAAGCGTGATCACAGGGCCGCACGTCCGCGACCCCAACGCGAAGATCGTGCGATAGCCCGATCTTGCCCAGCGGCACCCAGCCCGACCGCGCCAACGGCGGCAGATGCGTGGATGGGCGGGTCGAAAGGAACCCATGTGACCGGAATGCTACCTAGGGGCGATATTACGCCATTAGTTGCCTTCACTGGCCGAGGATGCGCGGGCTCGGTTGGAGGGTAGACGCTGTGGCCATGACGAAGACGTCGCGCCTTCGGGGTGTCCTGGTCGGCCTCAGTACCGCACTTGTCTTCTCTCTCCTACCGGCAATGTCGCCCGTGGCGGCCCAGGCGGCGGCCCCGGCCACGGCGGGCGATGCCAGGCTGCAGGCGTTGCTCGACGAGCTTGTCGCCAACGGTGCCAGCGGCGCACTGGCCCGCGTCGACGACGGGCGGCATACCTGGCGCCTGGCCAGCGGCGCGGCCCGGCTGGAGCCCCGGCAGCCGCTGACGTCGGCGGCGCGCTATCGGGTAGGCAGCGTGACGAAGAGCTTCGTCGCCACGGTCACGTTGCAGTTGGTGGGCGAAGGCCGGCTGCGGCTGGATGACACGGTCGAGCGGTGGTTGCCCGGGCTGGTGCCCGGCGGCGACGCCATCACACTGCGGATGCTGCTAAACCACACCAGCGGCCTGTTCGACTACACCGAGGACCCGGCGCTCCTCGACAGGTTGATCAACCACCCGACCGACCCGATGACACCACAAGAGCTGATCGCGGTCGCGGTCGCGCATCCGCCGACGTTCCCGCCGGGCGCCGGCTGGTCGTACTCAAACACCGGCTACATCGTGGTTGGTCTGATACTCGAGGCCGTCACCGGTCAACCGGTGGAACGGCTGGTGCGTCAACGCCTCATCGCCCCGCTCGGGTTGACCGCGACTACGTTCCCGGTCAGCAATCCGCTCATCACCGGCTATCACGCGCATGGGTACCGGTTGCCGGCAACCCCGGGAGATCCGTACCTGGACGTGACCCCATTCTCGCCGACGCTTGCCTGGACCGCGGGCGCGATCATCTCTACCGCCGACGACCTGCGGCGTTTCTACGGCGCGCTGCTACGCGGTCAGTTGCTGCGTCCGGCATTGCTCGAGCAGATGTTGACGACCGTGCCGGTGTTGCCGGTGTTCGGCTACGGCCTGGGTATCTTCACCCAGCGAACCGCATGCGGCACGCTGTGGGGACACGACGGCGGTATCCCGGGATATGTCAATGTCGCCTTCAACGACCGCAGCGGGCGACGCAGCGTTGAGATCATGCTCGCCACCGAGCCCAACCAGGCGTTGGCCTCCCTGTTCGACCTGACTGTCAGCACCGCGGTGTGCCAGATGTTCGGGCGCGTACCTCCGGTGGCGGACTCGTCCACCCACGCCGGAATCACACGACTGGACCGGACAACGTAAGGCGCTCCACAACGGGTCCGTACGGGCGACCGGTCGGCGACGCTGCTTGCGACATCATGGTCGGATGGATGACGACGAGCGCTACTATCGCGCCGACCTCGCCTACGTTCATGATCAGGGCTTCGGGCTTCATGCCGCGAACTGCGTACCCGGTCTGCTGTCGCTACTGGCGCCGGTTCGCCGGCGGCAGGGCCTGGTGCTGGAGATCGGATGCGGATCAGGCCTTCTGACCCGGCTGCTGGTACAAGGTGGTCACCGCGTCATCGCCACCGACGCATCGCCGGCGATGCTCGGCCTGGCCCGGGCCGCCGCGCCGGACGCCGAACAGGTCAGCACCCTGGTACTGCCGGAAGACCCCATCCCAACCGCCGACGCCATCATCGGCGTCGGGCACGCCCTGAACTACCTGCCCGACGAGGCCGCCATCCGGCGTGCGCTCGGCGCGCTGGCCGATGCGCTGCGGCCCGGTGGCATCCTCGCCCTGGACCTGTGCGACCTGACGTGGGGCACCGCCCGCACCGGTGCCGTCGGACAGGGACGCGTCGGCGATGACTGGGCGGTCGTCACCCGGTTCAGCCAGCCATCACCGCAGCGGTTCGACCGGGAGATAACCACCTTCGTGCGGCAAGCCGACGGCACCTACCGCCGCGACGACGAGCACCACCGCAACGTGCTCCTCGACACCTCGACCGTTCCGGCACTACTTCACGAACACGGCGTAACAGCCACCGTCGGCACATCCTTCAACGATGATGATCATCCACTACCGATCGGGCTGATGAGCATCATCGGCTACCGCGACAGCCCGTCAACGCCGTAGCCGTTCACAAAGGCATGAGCAGGCTCGGTTCGGCCGGTGGACCGTCCGGTCGGCCGCAACGGCTGCGGCCCGTACTGGGCACGAGTCAAGGTTATACATAGCTGTGCTACATGTAGTCTGGAGGTACTTATGTAGTGCGCTCGGAACGTGGCAAACGACGCTGGCCTGAAAGAGCGGTTGCTTGCGTACATGACGAGCAGGCCATCGGAGAAGTTTCATGGCTACGAGCTGATCAAGAACGCGAAGGTCCAGTCCGGAACGCTGTATCCGCAGTTGGCCCGGTGGGAGGCGCAGGGCTGGATCACCCATGCCTGGCAGGAACGCCCGAATGGCAAACCACCACGGAGGTACTACCGGCTGACCGGCGACGGCGCGGTCGCCGCCCGGCTCGAACTCGCCGCGATCCGTGCCGCCCGCCGGGCCGCCGAGACACAGCGCCTTGCCGGTGCGCCGAAGCCCGCGATCGGCGGTGCTGGTCCGAAAATCGGTGGGTGAGTGGGCAGGCGGCAGCGCCCGGCGTAGCGCAGCGGAGCCGGGCTCGTGGATGGTTGCGGTCAGGCCGCGGCGGGTAGGTCGGGTTGGGGTTGAGGGTTGACCTTTTGGCCGGTGAGGCGTTCAAGCTGACGGATGAGGTCGCGTTGGCGGCGCTGCTTGTTTGCCCAGGTCGCCGCAAGCGTAAACCGGCCGAGTAAAGGAGTCATCGCTCCATTCCCCGCGATCGCACATTCGTCGACGATTGCCCACCATAGCGTCTCGGCCCGGGTGCGGCGAAGCAGCCGCGACCGGACCGGGTTGGGTCGGTTTGACACTTGATGATCTTATACTACTAAGGTAGCGTTTCGGTATGACTCGCAAGGTGAGCATCAGCCTTCCCGACGACGTGGCCGCACACCTCGACAACGTGGACAACGCCAGCGCCTATATCGCCGAGGCGATCCGGCTACGCCGCAAGAATGAACGCACCCGGGAGATGCTAGCCCGGCACGGCATCGCGGTCACCGACGAGGGCGTGACGGCCGCGGGTGAGCGGCTGCGTGCCGCCGAGCAGCGCCGCAGCCAGCGGAAACCGGTCGCGTGAGCGTCCGTCTGGTCTGGGACACCTCGACCTTGCTGGCATACGTGTCCGGCGACCTCCGCGCGGTCGAACTCGGTGAGCTGCTAGCCGCTGTCGTAGAGGGCGGCGATGTCACCGGCATCCCCGCCCTATGCCTTATCGCCGCCTACAACGGCAGCGACGGCGAGCAGCGCGCAAAACTCATCGAGCTGACCGGCGACGACGACGGCCCGACAGTGATCCTGCCGGTATTAGCTGCGGATGTCGCACCCATCGCCGAATTTACCGACAAGCTGCCCTACGACCTGGCCCACGCCGCCTACGCCGGGCTCCGGCAGGATGCGTTGCTGGGCACGTACGAGCGTGCCCGGTACGCCGGCTCGGTGAGCGAGGACGACATCCTCGACCTTTGACCGAGCCGGCGAGCAAACGCCGCGAGTACCGTGCGTACGGCAGACTCGATCACGGCCGGACCGAGATCGACCGGCTCCCGACCGCCCTGCCGGTACCGTGTCAGAGCTCGCCACCTGAAACTGACCTGCGGCTTGGTTGATCAGGTCAAGCTACTCACTGGTGCTCCTTGATCAGGCCGGGTCATCCAGCAGGAGTCAACGAAGTTCTGCGGTGTCGGGCGATGGGCACGGTGGCGGCCTCTCCATCAGCCGCACGCACCCACCCGCAGTTCGTGGCCGGCTCCGGCCGCAGCTCGTGTCGTCGCCTCACTCCTCAAGGAAGCGCTGGGCGAGTCGAGTGGCGTTGAGTTCACTGATCACTGCATCGACGGCGGTAACGACCGGGCCGATCCACCGAGGATCGACGCTGCGGCGACGCAGTGCGAAACCCAGCCAACGGCGTAGGCCTCCGGCAGGGCCGCCCGCTGGTCCGGGTCGAGGAACGTCTTGCGAGGCAACCAGTCGGCCAGGAACAGGCCCACCCGGTCCGGGCTCCACGCCAGCGGGCCGCGACCGATATAGCCTTCGCCGTAGTCGACTCCATTAGCCCACCCCCCGGGTGCCCGGCCGCTCCGGGTGGTCCGGCCGGGCACTCAGCGGGCTCGCCGGCTCGCGGCACAGCGGCGCAGTGGACATGCCGCTCCTCCTATGAGGCGTACTCCGGCTATGAGGCGTACTCCGGCACCCGGCCGAAGCGGGACAGCAGGAACGGTTCGATCGGATACCCCGGCGGGGCGCCCGCGGCGAGCTCGGCGATGATGCGGCCGGTCAGCGGGGCGTTGAGAATGCCGGTACGGAAGTGGCCGCAGGCGTTGAGGTAACCGTCGAGCCCGTCGACCGGCCCTAGGATCGGCAGCTCGTCCGGGGTACCGGGGCGCAGGCCGGCCCAGGTGCGCTTGACCGTCACGCCCGCGAGTCCGGGTACCGCCCGGACCGCCCCGGCCGCCAGGCTCTGCGCCGCCGCGGCGGTGGTCTCCACCCGGTACCCGACGTTCTCGGTGGTGCTTCCGATGATGACTTCGCCGTGTTGCTTCTGGGCGAGATAGCAGTCGGTGGTGGAGATGCATGCGTGCAAGGTCGGCGGCAGGGTCTCGGTGCAGACGATCTGCCCGCGCACCGGAGTCACCGGTACCTCGATGCCGGCCATCGCGCCGACCTGGCCGGCCCAGCTACCGGCGGCGTTGACCAGCACGTCGCAGCCGATCGTCGCGCCGCCGGCCTCCACCGCGGTGATCCGCGAGCCGGCCCGCCGCACGCCGGTGACCTCGGTGTGCGTGAGTACCGTCGCACCCAGCACCCGCGCACCGGCCCGCAACGCGTCGGCGAGCCGGTACGGGTTGACCTGGTCGTCGCCGTGGAACCGCAGCGCGCCGCGCACGTCGCGGGTCAGCGCCGGCTCGGCCTCGTACAGCTCCTCCGGGGTGAGCCATTGCAGCAGCGCCCGCTGCTCGGGGTAGTCGTTCCACAGCCGGCGCGCGTACTCCTCGTCGGCCGCGTCGTACATGACGAACAGCAGCGTGGTACGCGCGAACTCGATGTCCATGCCGGCCCGGGCGCGCAACTGCGCGGCCAGGTCGGGGAACATGGCGTTGGAGGCCAGCGCGAAGTCGAGGAACTCGCGCGGCAGCCGGCCCGGCACGTGGCCGGCCCCGGCGCACGCGGCCCCCTGCGCTTTGGCGAATATCACGCCGCAGCCGAGGCCGACCGACTCGCCCATCGGCCACAGGCCGCCCGCCGACGCCGACGTCGCCCGCCCCCGCTTGGGCAGGTCGACGAGCGTGACCGGCAGGCCCCGCCGGGCCGCGTAGTAGGCGACCGCGCAGCCGATGACTCCACCGCCCGCGACCAGTACCGTCGTGTGCTGTCTCATCCGGTGCCTCCCTTCGTGCCGGCCAGCGCGCCGAGCGTCACCGGTCGGGCCGGTGCCCGCGGGTTGATCCGGCTGGCGCTGCCCGAGGTACCGCCGAGCAGCAGCGCCGCCGACGGCGCGCAGTTGCGTCCCTGGCAGGCACCCATGCCCAGCCGGGTGAGCAGCTTGACCGCTTGCAGGTCCCGAGCGCCCTCGGCGACGGCGGCGGCCACCTCGGCCCGGGTGACCTCCTCGCAGCGGCACAGCAGGGTCTGGCCGGTGGCGAGGTCGGCCAGGGCCGGACGCGGGTACGAGATCTCGTCGAGCGCCGCGCGGACCGGAGCCAGCTCGCGCAGCCGGCGCAGCGCGGGGCGCCGGCGCCGGGCGGCCGCCGCGCCGTCGAGGACGCCGGCCTGCTCGGCCGCGGTGATGCCGGCGATCCGGCCCTCCTCGACGGCGACCTGGGCGCCCGCCACACCGGTACCGTCGCCGGCGGCGAACACGCCCGACAGGGTGGTCTGCATGGTCGCGTCGCGCACCGGTACCCAGCCGCCGAGCCGGTGCTCGTACACCATCGCGCAGCCGGCCAGGTCGTACAGCTCGGGACTGGGCACAAAGCCGTAGCCGACGACCAGCAGGTCGACGTCCGCGCGGCGCGCCCGCCGCCGGTCCGGGCGCCAGTCGTCGTCGACCGGGCCGTAGGTCACGCCGTCCAGCAGTCCGGCGCCGTGCGCCTCGAAGGCCGCGTGGTGGTACCGCACTGGAATGCCGGCCCGGGCCAGCTCCAGCCGGTACCGGGCGCCGTCGCGCAGCAGACCCCACTGTCGCCACGCCCGGGCGACCAGAGCCGCCGTGAACGCGGACCGGCCCGCCTCGAGGACCGCCACGACGCGAACCCCGGCGCGGTGCAGTTGCCCGGCCACCACCATGAGCAGCGGCCCGGTGCCGGCGACCAGCGCCCGCTCGCCGGGGCGCACCCGCATGCCCTTCATCAGCGCCTGCGCCCCGCCCGCGGTGAGCACCCCGGGCAACGTCCAGCCGGGAAACGGCACCGGGCGGTCGTACGCGCCCGCCGCCAGTACGAGCCGTTCGGCGCGCAGTTCCGTGGCGCCGTCCGGTGTGCTGCACCACAGTCGCCGGTCGGCGGTGATGTCGAGCACCGAGGTCCCGGTCCGTACCTCGACCCGGTCGCCGACCCGTTCCAGGGCGGCGCGGAGCCGGTCGCCGCGGCGGTGGTCCCGACCGAGCCGCCGCCGGTCGCCGATGTGGAACGCGCCGGGGAGCTGGCGGTAAATCTGGCCGCCGGGCGCGGGCGCCTCGTCGACCAGCAGGCAGCGCAGGCCGGCCGCACCGGCCTCGACGGCCGCGGCGATCCCGGCCGGGCCGCCGCCGACCACGACCAGCGGCCAGGCGCCCGGGTTCACCGGACACCCGCCGGCGCCGTCTCGACGCGCATGCCGTCGCGGACCGGGGTGCGGCAGGTCCGTACCGAACCCTGACCGTCGACGGTCGCCACGCACTCGAAGCAGAGCCCGATGCCGCAGTACATGCCGCGCGACTCGGCCCGGCGGGGGGCGGTACGCAGTATCCGCCGACCGGCCGCGAGCAGGGCGGCGGCGACGCTTTCACCGTCGAAGGCCGGTACCGCCCGGCCGTCCACGACGATGGTCACCGGGCGTCCCCGGATTACTGTGCCGGTCATTCTCCGGTCGCTCACCCCTCGCACCTCCCTGGGAACCGTGTGTTTCCGTCTGGTCACCGAGGATGTCGACCGTCATCCGGCCGAAACAAGGCCCAACATCGATGTGTGACCCGGGTACCGGGACCAACGGACCATGGCCGGGCGCGGCGGCGCGGGGCCCGGCTGTGACGACGTTCACGTCAACGAATGCGTGCCGTTTGCCCAGCGTGGCGAGGGGTGCCGGGCAGGGCGAGTGGCTGAACGTCTCCGGATGGAGACTGTGCCGCGACGCCGCCGCCAGCAGTATGGAGTCGTTCCATTTGCGAGTTCACGACTGGGGACCCGGGCGGAACGTCCTGGGTACCCCGCGGCGATCGGCGAGGCTGCGATGACGCTCATGACTGACCGGGACACCGTACGGGCACTGATCGTCGGGCCGGATCTGCTCGTCCGGCTCGGGTTGCGTACGCTCCTTCAGGTCAGCGGCCAGGTATCGATCGTCGCGGATGTCGAGCCGGCCTGGGACGCAATCGGTCAGATCGGCCACCTCCGGCCGGACGTCATCGTTCTGCACGGCGCGCTGACCGGCCCGGCCGGTGCCGCGCTGCTGAGCGACCTGCGGGCGCTGGCCCGGTACGTGCCGGTACTCGTCCTCACCGACGAGTGCTCACCGGCCGCCGTCGAGCAGGCGCTGCGGTGCGGGGCGACCGGGTACCTCGTCACCGGGCGGTACGCGGCCGACGAGTTGCTCGCCGCCGTACTGGACACGGCGAACGGGCAGCCGCGGCTGTCCCCGGAGGTGGTCGGCATCCTCGTCAACCGGCTGCGCGTACCGCAACCCGGCGCGCAGCCGCCACGGGCCGCCCGGCTGTCCCGGCGGGAGACCGAGATCGTGGAGAACCTGGTCCGCGGCCGGACCAACGCGGAGATCGCGGAGCTGCTCGGGATCAGCGAGAAGACCGTGAAGAACCACGTCAACCACGTGTACGGGAAGCTGCGCACCCGCAACCGCGCGGAGACCGTCGCACGCTGGCTCGGCCCCGCGCCCCACCCGACTGTCGAAGGTGCGCCGGCCGGTACGTCGGCTGACCGTCGACCGGTTCGGTGAGCCGGTCGATGCCGTCCGCCCAGCCCGCAGACACGGAGGCGAGCTGTCCCGTCCGGGGGGTGTCCACGTGGAGCTGGTCGAGCCGGGCCGGATGCGCGACGATGACCCGGATGCGGATGCCCCTGGCGACGAGGAGGCCGGACAGGACGCGAGCAAGGTGGAAGGGGGCCACCTCACACCTCCTATGGTGAGACCGCGTCCACGGGCCGCCAACGGGTATGCGTCCGCAACGTTTCGGCGGCCCTATTAGTTCAATCGCCCGCCTATCCGGTCCGGGCGCGATCAGCCCTCGCCTGCGTCGACGCGGTGGGAATCGGGTGGGGCTGGGCGAGAATCCGGATGCGTCGGCCGGGACGTACGCGCAGACCGGCGTTCCGGGCTGGTGGTCGGCGCCGGAGCCGGTATTCGGGATGGAGACGTCGGGGGCGGCCGCCGTATCGACGGCGGCGCGGGCCGACGAGCTGAGCAGCAAAGCGATTGCCCGGCGGCTGCAGCTCGACCTCAAGACCGTCCGCAAGGTACGTCCGCGCCGACAGTCCCGAGCACCTGCTCAGCCCCAACCCGCCCGACGGACGCGACGTGCTCGCCGCGTTCAAGCCCTTCCTGCGCGGCCGTCTTGACCACCAGCCCGGCGCGAGCACCGGGGAGCTGCTGGAATTCGTCGCCGCGGCTACCACGGCAGCGAGCGCACCCTGCACCGCTACCTTTGCCGCGCTGGTCCGCAACCGCGGCGGCGTCCACCTCGAGGAGTGGATCCACAAAGCGCCGCCGCGTTCCTGGTCACCGAGGCGCCGCGGCCCCGCTCGATCATCCGAGCCATCGGTCAGCGGCGGGTCAGCGGTGCCGACGCCGTAGCGGGCCTGTTTGTTTGCCCGAAGGCTTCTTATCCGTCTACATGAATTGGTCGACAGCGTGGGTAAGTTCGCGTGGCGCGGTCACGGCGGCGCCACGACGGTTCCCACGTATGGGGAGGCAGACCGGTGAGACAACTGAATCGGCATGGGCCGCTAGCGGTGGCGGTGCTGCTGCTGTCAACCGTCGCGGTCGGCATCGGTGCCGCGCCGGCGCAGGCCGCGCCGACATCGAGCGTCAAGACGTTGACGGTGCGGCCCGAAGGGCCGCTGCCGGCTTCAACCGCGAGTACCGGCCAGACGGCCGCCCTCCAGTCCCGGCTCCTGAAGATGCGCAGCGACATCGCCGCGCACCAGCCGGCGCCGCCAGCCGGTCCACGGCAGGCGAGAGCGGCGAACACCAGGCCCACCGCACTGTCCAGCGCGGTCCGCGCCAACTCGCCGCTGATTCGCCGTAACAACGCCAACACCGTGGCGAACTCGGCCGGGGTCCCGCTGGCCGAGCCGGCCGCCACCAACGACGGCAACTCGGTGTTCTACTCCGGCAACGGTCCCTGCCAGTCTTCCTCAACCGACTTCGGGGTGACCTGGACCCGAGCCACCCTGCCCGCCGGCCCGGCGGACGCACCCACCGCCATCGGCGACTCGGACGCGGTACGCTCGCACGCGCTTGACCGGACCTTCGGCAGCATGCTCTACGTCAACTCGGCGCTGACCAACGGGATCGTGCGTATCTTCGTGCGTAGCCAGCCCGAGTCCGCTCCGCTGTGTACCTACCGCATCGACCCGGGCGGCACCGCCGACAACCTCGTGCCCGACTACCCGCACATCGGCCTGTCGTCGAACTTCCTGTACCTGACGACCAACAACGCGACCAGCGGCAAGGGATGGACCGGGGCGCAGGTCACCCGCTTGAACGCCAGCCAGATGGCCATGTGCGCGTCGGCCGACACCGCGGTCTTCACCTACACCGGCACGGTCGGCCAGCGCGTCCTCACCCCGGTCGAGGGCGCACAGAACAGCACCACCATGTACTTCGCCACCCTTGAGTCCGCCAGCTCGCTGCGCATCTTCAGCTGGCCGGAAAGCGCCGGCGCGCCGACCCAGATCGTGCGCAACATCAACGCCACCGCCTTCGGCAGCCCCGACTGCCGCGGCGGCACGAACAACACCAACTTCGTCGGCAGCGTCGACGCGATCGGCTTCGACCGGCGCGGCACGGTCCACGGCAGCCGGGTCACCTGGTTCTGGAACGCCGCCGCCGACGCCAGCCACACCCAGGCCTACGTACGGGCCGCGTCGTTCAACATCTCCGACCTCACCCTGCAGGCCCAGCCCGACATCTTCAACGGTGGCTCCTGCTTCGCCTACCCGGTGGTCAGCGGCAACGGGTTCGGCGACGTCGGCATCTCCATCGCCAACGGCGGCAAAGCCGGCGGCGGCGGCGGCGCCGTCCAGGGCGCCGTCGGAGACGACGACACCCCCAGCGACGGCATCTTCTTCAGCAGTTTGATCCTGACCGCGGCCGGCACCCACAACCCGTCCGACGGCCGGTTCGGCGACTACTTCACCATCCGCACCAACGCCCGGTGCACCAACACCTGGGTGGCCACCAACTACGCCCTCAACGGCGGCACCGGCACCGCCAACGTTAACGCCCGCTACGTGGAGTTCGGCAGCACCCTGGACAGCGGCTGCTTCTAGCCGCACGGCACCGGAATGCATGGGAGAGGGCGTTCCGCCCTCTCCCATCACCCGACCGTGAACGCCGCCGACACCACCTCACCCGGGCGGCCAGCGTTCGGATCCGGCGCGGTGCCGTAGTCCAGAGCCACCCGGTACGCACCCGCTGCCGCCGGCACACCACCGGCCGGCGCCGCCGACAGGTCGATGCGGCAGGCGTAGCGGCCGTCCGCCGGTATCGTCACGGTCACCGGCGGCCGCCGCACTCCACACGAGGACACGTCGGACCACGTCGACCCGCGCAGCCGCTGCAAGCTCACGACCGAGCAGGCAGCTTTACGGTCCTCTGTGTACAGCGGCCGTCCGCTGCCGTTGAACACGACCACCTCGACCACCGCGTTCGGCCGGTAGCGCGTCGCCTTCACCTGTACCAGCACGCCGGCCGTCGCAGGCCCGGACGGGCCAGCGTCCGGCGGTACGGCCGAACCCGCGACGGGGCCAACCGACGGCTCCGCCGCGTGGCCCCCGCAACCGCCAACCGACACCGCTAGCCCCATGAGCACCACTATCGCCGGAACAACCCTGGCCATCGCATCCATATCATACGGACGCACCGGGCCATGGGTCGCGTTCCCGCGGTGTCGAAGCGACAGCGAGCCGGTGAACTCGACCTTGAAACGCCCGCGCGAGCAAACGATCTTTGCCGCACGAAGCTGGTCTCGGAAAAGTGGCAAATCGAATGATGGACATGGAAAACGATCGACATGCAATGGGGAACACGACTAGCGTCGCCCGCGTCGCCCGCTGCGTGCCGTTGTCGCCTGGCCGTACCGCTCGGGGATCTGCAACGGCACGAAGCACGGGTCACGGAGTCTCGCCATACGGGGGTGGGCTCGGACAACGGGGGGAGACCCATGGCTTCACATCGACGCCTGCGATCCGACGCTCTTGCTCGCGGTCTCCAACGGCAGCGACGCGACGAGCGGGGTGGAGCACGCACTCAATCGACGCCACGTTGAACGACAGCGACCACACCGGCAACTGGTGCGACCGGGAGACCATAGGGTTCGACACCCAGGCGATCTACATCAACTGCAACATGTTCGCCTTCCCGACGAACTCGAATAGTTTCAAGGATTCCAAGATCAAGCTTATGACGAAGGGCCAGTTCCTGTCGGGGCCGTGCTGCAGGTGGCAGCAGCGGCACGGGACCGGATGAAGAGACCACAGCATCCGAGATCGAAGCCAACACGATCGGGGGCAGCCTTTCTTGTACCGGCAACACGCCACCGCCAACCAACGACGGTCACCCAACAAGATCACCGGCCCGGTTTCCGGCCAGTGCACAGGGTTCTGACCATCGGGCTCGGGCCAGCTACGGGAGGGAGCGCCGACGGGGCGCTCCCTCACCGGCTCCCGGTTACGACGCCTCGGCGCGGACAGGTGCCCGCACTCCTCGCACTGCTCGCCATGCTGGCCCTCGGACCGGCGGCCTGCGGATCGGCGAGCAACATCCACGACAACGCCAACTGCGGACAGACATCGACGAGTAGCCGATTACCCAAGGCGAGAGGTCCACGGACCGGCCCGGCCGGAGGATCCGGCTCGGCATCGCAGGCCCCGCACACCGCGCCCCCGCCAACCGCCCCGCCGTCGAAGCCGCCACCGCCCACACCCGTCAACGGCCAGATCTCCATCACGGCAGCCAACGCCGGGCAGACCATCGTCGTACCGGCCGGCACCCTGATCGTCGTGCGCCTGGAGCCGGTCTCCGGGGCCATGTGGACGGTTCCCGAGAGTTCGGATCCGCATGCCCTTCCTCGCCTGTCGGCTTCCGGCCCGTGCGACGCCGTCAAGACGGCGACCTTCCGCGCCGACGGCGACGGTGCGATCGACGCCACCCACCCACAGGGGGACGCGCTTGGAGGGATGGTATTGACGGTCCGCATCAGCGGCTGAGGCACCGTTGGGGCCGCGACGTCGCCTTCGGTCAGCTAGTCGGTCAGCGGTCGTGACCGCCCGCTATCCCCAGTCTTAGAGATTCGACGCTCCGATGTGGACACCCGGCCGCTGGCCGGTCGGCTCGCCTCCCGCGCCTTGGCTACCTCAGTTACCCAACCGCCGGAGGCATCGAGATGTTGCACTTACCGACCCGTACCGTACGACGCGGTCCGCGGTCCGGCCGCACAGCTGTTCCGGCTGCTCGGGCTCCATCCAGGTCCGGACTGCGGGCTACCCGCCACGGCGGCCATCGCCGGTGTCCCCGAATACGAGACCCGCCAGTTGCCGGCCGAACTCACGACCGCGCACCTGATCGAGGAGCACGCTCCCGGCCGGTACACCTTCCATGATCTGTTGCGCGCCTACGCGGCCAAAGTCGTCCTCGGCCAATGTCGCCCTCGCCGTACGCCACGGCGCGATCCCAACCAACCTCATCCGCGACACCGGTCGACTGCGCAAACCCCGCCGCAAGGTCGTCGCGCTCACCGACGAACACCTCCAAGCCGTCCGCACCGCGATCCGCGACTGGCAGCAACCCCTCCCCGGAAAACCCGGACCCCGGCACACCGGCGACCTCGCCGACATCGTCGACCTCACGCTCGCCACCGGCGCCCGCATCGGCGAAATCCTCGCCCTGCGCTGGGAAGACCTCGACCTGGCCGCCACCGCCTCACCCTGACTATCAGCGGCACCCTCGTCTACGTCAAAGGTCAGGGTCTGTTCCGACAGGAGTGGACCAAGAGCGGCGGCGGCTACCGGATAATCGTCCTGCCCCGTTCGCCGTCGGGATGCTGCTGGCCCGCAAGCTCGTCGCCGCCGACAACCCCAACGACGCGATCCTCGCCTCCCGGCGCGGCACCTGGCTCTCCCCCAACAACGTCCGCCGCCAGTGGCGCCAGGCCCGCGCCGACACCGGCCTCGCCTGGGTCACCCCACACACCTTCCGCAAGACCGTGGCCACCCTCATCGACAAGGAGGCCGACACCAAGACCGCCGCCGCCCAACTCGGACACGTCAGCGAGGACTGAGCCGGGCCAGCGGTGGCGGGCCCGGTCGCCGCGGCGGCGGTGTAGGCGCCCCTTCCCGGGCCGCGGCGAATGGTTCGGCGAGTTCGGTGGCGAGCCGGTCCAGGTGGTTGCGGGAGATGCCAGTGAAGACAGAACGGGACAGGGGCCGCACGGGCCTTCTTGATCGTCACAAATCAGCAGACCGTGCGGCCCGCCATCGTCTCGATCAAGTCGACACGCCGGGTCACATCACCACACCACTATTGATCCCAGGTCGTTACTTTCGCGTCTCGGAGTGTATGGCCTGCTTCACTCCGGTGCCGCTGGAGATATGGGCCGCCCTGTGATGGTTGCGCCCTGGGTGGGTAGGGTCGCAGTTCGGGTGACTTCAGACTGAGTGGCGGGTGACGGTGGGCGCGAAGAATCGTGAACGGCGGCGGGCCAAGCAGAAGGCGCGTCAGGATCAGCAGCGGCGCCGGCAGGAGCGCGCCGGTTCCCAGCCGGGGTCCGGGTACGGCGCGCCGGACGGGGCCCCGGCGGCGGGATTGTTCGGCCGGTCCGATCGCGGTGTCCTGCCTGCGCACCTGGCGGAGCCGGTGGTCCGCGAAGCGGTCTTCGCTCTGCACGGCAAGGACGATGACACGGTGCGGCGTTGCTGTGCCGCGCTGGTCGACGGTGCGGGCTGGGCCGGTGGGCGGCGGGCGGTGGACTCGGTGTTGACGGCGATCGCGCAGCGTGAGTTGTCGGGGGTGTGGGCTCGGGGCTGGCAGCCCGTCGATGTGGTGCGCGCCGCGCGGCGCGAGTGCGGTGCCTGCCACGCTCGGATCGTTGTAGATGTCATCGCCGGGCAGATGCGCAGCTACGCCGCCGCGACTGTGGATGAGCGTTGGGAGGCTCAGCTGCGGGATCTCGGCGCTGAGGTCTGGTGGACGCGGGACGATGAGTACCTGTCGGCGCTGGGTGAGCGTGAGGGCCTGACCCGGTCCGAGTTGATCCACTGCTTCCTGCAGGTACTGCATGTCTTCAGCACCTGCCCGCAGATCCAGGTCCTGTGCCCGCCGCCGGGGCAGGCGCGGCGCGGTTCGCTTGCTGCGGCGGCCAGCGGCCGGGCGGCCGACCCGCGCCAGCTTGAGCGGGTGCGGGCGTTGCTGGCCAAGGCGGAGTCGACCAGCTTCGCGGCGGAGGCCGAGGCGTACACCGCCAAGGCGCAGGAGTTGATGGCCCGCCACAGCATCGACTATGCGCTGCTGTCGGTGGGGGCCGGTGCGTGTGACGAGCCGGTCGGGCGGCGCATCGGTGTGGAGAATCCGTACGAGGCGCCCAAGGTGCTGCTGCTCGACGCGGTGGCCGACGCCAACCGTTGCCGGGCAGTCTGGTCCAGCTCTTTCGGGTTCGTCACGGTGCTCGGGTTCGCCGCCGACATCGACGCCGTCGAGTTGCTGTTCACCTCGCTGCTGGTGCAGGCCACCGCGGCGATGATGCATGCCGGGTCGCGCCGCGACGTCCACGGCCGGTCGACGACCCGCTCGTTTCGCCAGTCGTTTCTGACCGCGTTCGCCCAGAGGATCGGTGAGCGCCTCGCCACGGCGACCAAACAGGCCACCGAACAGGCCAGCCGGGATCTGGCTGGCCAGCCCGGGGCAGACCGGTTGCTGCCGATTCTCGCCTCCCGAGACGGCGCTGTCGGCGCCATGGCCGAGGAGCTATTCCCCGACCTCGTCGGTCGGCCTGTGGCGGTCACCAACCGGGACGGGTGGGCCTCCGGCCGGGCCGCAGCCGACCAGGCCCACCTCGCCGCGCGGCACGCGGTCAACGCCGAGGCGTGAGCGCCGGGCGGCGGTGCCCGGCGCGGGATCAACCGCCGTGATCTGACGCGTCCGGTACCAGGAGGATGAGCTTCACCTCAACGATGATGGTGGGGCGCGGGCCCGGTGTTGGAGCCCGTCTGGTTGACTGCGGCCGTTGTTCACCTACTCGTGAAAGGCTGCTACCGGTGACTGATGATGCGCTGTTGGCCCAGGTGCGGCTGATGCGGGAGCGGGGCAGTTCGCCCAAGCAGATCGCCAAGGCGTTGGGCCTACGTCCGGCTGCCGTGGCCCCGCTGGTTCGCCAGGTTGCCGCGATCGCGCAGTCGCACGATGATCCGGCCGATCGGGTCCTGCTTGGGTGCTGGATCAGCCAGGGTTGGAGCGCCGGGCTGGGGCTGGAGGCGGCGCCCGCGGCGTGGGCGGCGCTGGACCCGGTCGGGGCCAGCGAGCCGGCGACGGGCGGCTTGGCGAACGTCCTGATCGTGCGTCAGGAGCGGGCCAGTCGGGTAACGGCCTGCGGGTTCCTGGTGGACGTGTACTGCCTGGGCGTCAAGAATGCGGTGGGGCCAGTGCCGATGGGCTCGGGCGCCATCGAGGACTTCAGCCGGAAGTACTTCAGCGTCTTCGACGACCCGCCGGTGGCTGTCCCGATCGAGCTTGCCCAGGCCGTGGTGCACGGCGCGGTGGCGTACGCCCGGACGCTGGGGTTCGAGCCTCATCCAGACTTCGACGCCACAGTGCCCTACCTCGCTACGCTGGCCGGCCCCAGCCCGATCCGCTTCGGGCGCGACGGCAAGCCGTTCTACGTTTCTGGGCCGTATGACACGCCCCGGGCGGTGGTGCAGACGTTGGAGGCCACGGTCGGTGCGGGCAACTACCACTACATGGTGCATGTGTAGGTCGGCCAGACCTGATCGCCGATATCGAGCCAGCAGATGTCGGGCGGTGCCTGGTGGGCGTGTCGGCTTGTGTGATGGGGTGGCCGTCCCATAGTTGTTGGCGCGTGTCGGGGTGGTGTTCGCCCGGCGGGAGCCGCGGTTGCAAGCGGGCAAGTATGTGCGGGCGTTGACCACCGACCTGCCCCGCAAGAACGGATGGCAGATCGCCGAGTGGGCTGGCGACGCCACCCCCGACAAGACCCAGCGGCTGCTCGACCACGCGGTGCGGGAAGAGCACGCGGCGATGGGGGTGGTGGCCGGGTTCGTCGCCGAACGGCTCGCGGTGGCCGACGATGCGCTGGCGGTGGTCGTGCTCGACGAGTCCGGGCAGGAGAAGAAGGGCAACTCGACCTGCGGCGTGAAACGCCAATATGTGGGCTGCGCCGGCCGGGTCTCCAACGCAGTCAACGTCGTCTACGCCACCCTGGCCACACACCGTGGGTATGCCCTGGCCGCCGCCCGCCCGTACCTGCCCCGCGAGTGGGCCGACGACGACCAGCGCCGCGCCCTCACGCCGCTGATCCCGCGTGACGGGTCCACCGCTGGCGCGTGATTGCCCTGAAGGTACTACCTGGCGCTGACCGTAGGTTCGACCCAGAACATGCCGTCCGGGGACACCGACAGGCCGCCCTCGAACACCGCGCCGTCGGAGCCGCCGATCCCCGCGTGTTGGGCACGGTCCTGCACGTGCGCGCCCTCCCGCATCACCTGCTTGACCAGCGACGACTTCAGCATGGGTACCATACTTCGTCCCTTCTCGCTGACCAGGGTGTCGAGGGCCTCGGCGAACTCCGTGGAGCGCGTCTTCAGGTGCACCGCGGCCGATTCCGCATCCCGGAGGTTGAACTCCGAGGACGATATCCCGGCGACAAGTTCGACGAACGACTCCAGTTCGGTGTGGCTGTTGTTGGTGACCTTCTTGGCCGACCAGAAGTACGAATTCTCGTCGACGTGTACGTCGTAGAACGACATGAGGAATTCGTAGAACACCCCGTATTCACGGCGGTACCGCGCCTCGAACTCGTCGAACGCCCGCTGCTCGCCGACCGCGCCGGCGAGGACGCTGTTGATCGACCGTGCGGCGAGCAACGCACTGTAGGTGGCCAGATGCACACCGGACGAGAAGACCGGGTCCACGAAGCAGGCGGCGTCGCCGACAAGTACCATGCCCGGACGCCAGAAGGAGGTCTGGTGGTAGGAGTAATCCTTGCGTACTCGTAGCTGCCCGTAAGTACCGGTCGTGACCCGCGTCGCGTCCGCCAGACAGTCGCGGATGATCGGGCACTCGTCGATGAGGCTTCGAAGCGCGCGGTCCGGGTCGCCCTGGATTCTGGCAGCATCCTCCCGGCGCACGCTGCGGAAGAACTCCGATGTACTCGCGAGACCACCCGCCGACCCGGCTATGGATCCGGCTGGTGTGGCCCGACGCGTCGACCACGTACGTCGCAAGGACCCGGCGCCTGGTGCCGTCCGGATCCTGGTACTGGACTCCCCTGACCCGACCGCCGTCATCGATGACGTCGGTGACGGCGCAACGCTGCCGAACCTCGGCGCCCTTGCGGCTGGCATTCGTCAGCAGGATCTGGTCGAACCTGCTGCGCTCCACCTGATAGGCGAACGAGGTCGGACTGGCGACCCTCGGAGACACCGAAAAGGCGAAGGTCCACGGCTCCGGATTGGCTCCCCAACGGAACGTGCCGCCGCACTTCACGGTGAATCCGGCTGCCGCAAGGTCGTCGGTCACCCCGGTCATCCGGCAGACACCGTGCACCGTGGACGGCAGGAGTGACTCACCGATCTGATAGCGCGGAAATGACTCCTTCTCCAGGACGAGAACCCGATGGCCCTGCATCGCCACGAGCGCGGCGAGCGTAGATTCGCCGGGCCCGCCACCGACCACGACGACGTCGAACTCCTCCGGCCCCATTTCCCTTTCGGTACCCATACCCGCCTCCCCCGGTTGTGCGGCTCGTCAACGACATGCGTTTTGATTCATAGCGTGCTGTTCCGGAAGGCGCGTGATCCAGAAACACCCACCGCGGAAGCGAGCATCAGTGCGGTACACAGCCAGGCCGCGAACCGTGGCGACGTGATCTCGGCAAAATTGCCCAACACGTTCATGGTGACCAGCAGCGCCCCGTTCTGAACGAGGCCGATGATCGCTTGGACCCGGGAGACGTGCCCGTCCGGGCTGGCCCGCAGCAGCAACGGACCGATGTGGGACACGAACAGACCGAGCCCGATGCCATGGATGACCCCCGCGGTGACCAGGACGGGAAGCGCGGTCACCGTAGCGAGCAGCACCATGGCGCCGCTCATGATGGCCAGGCTGACCGGCGCGACCAGACCGGGCCGGCGAAACGTCCCCGCCTTGGACACGGCCAGCGCGACGATTATCGCCCCGGCGCTCTCGCCGCCGACAATGAAACCCGCGGCATGCGCGCCCAGGTGGTAGGCGTGGGCCAGCAGCGGGACGATCAGCGTCGGTACCGGAATCGCCGCGGCCGCGACGACGGCCGTGAGAAGCAGGCCCGGGCGCAGCAGCGGATGGCGTGCCGCGATGCGAACGCCGTCCAGCGCCGCGCTGATCAGGTTCCCTTTGCGGGGTGACTGGCCCGCCATCGACGGTCGGATGGCGATGAGGACGCTCAGCATGACGACGAACGTCGCCGCGTCGATCAGTGCCGTCGCGGTCATCCCGGACCAGGCAACGAGGACGCCGCCCAGCGGCGCACCGATCAGGGTGATCAGCTGGCTGCCCCCCTGCCGCATGGCGAGGACGCGAGGGAGGAGTTCGGTGCCGACCAGGAGCCGCGGCATGGAGCCAGCCGCGGGGAGGAAGAACGCGTCGGCCGTCCCGACGATCAACCCGAGCGCGATCAACAGTCCGAGCGGCACACCGATGACCAACGTGACCAGAGCGAACAGGACACAGGTAACGATCATCGAGGCAGTGGACACGAGCATCACGCTTCGAGGCGACCAGCGGTCGCTGACCGCACCGCCGATCAGCATCAGCACGGTCCGGGGCAGGATGATCGCGGACAGCGCGACGCCCGCCCAGGAGCCACCGTACGCCGACGCGGTCCAGCCCACCGCGAACAACAGCGCGGCGTCGCCCAGTTGCGAGAGCAGTGAACCGCCCAGCCACACAAAGAACCGGCCAGGTATGTCCTTTCGCACCGCATCGCTGGTATCGGCCGCGGTGATGACGTCGTTCATGCAGAGATCCTCAGTACGTGTCGGGATGGCGATCGGCGAGGTAGGGGACGATAGCAGCGCGCCGGGTGACCGTGTCCGGCGTCGACCACGACTCAGGCTTCGATCACACCTCCTGGCTGGAACGCCCGACCGGACCGAAAGGATCGGTGGCGAACGCGCGGAGAGCGGACTGGTAGGCCCGCAGTATCGTCTGCGCGTCCGCTCGCGTGTAGCTTTCCGAATCCACCGCCACCTTGCTGGTAAGACCCGATCCGTCGGGCCTACGTACGACCTCGAGAACGATCGGGTGGCTGGCGGAGTCTCTGGCTTCCGGCTCGCTGACCGCGAAGCCGCACTCCTCCTGGAGCGTCGAGCCGAGGCGGAACTGTACGTAGTTGAACGCGGCGGAGAACACCGGCCCACCCATGAGCTTGCGGATCGCATGGTACGGGAACCGTCGGTGCGGGAGCAGGGCACGCTCCGCGTCGAACGCCCGATGGGCGACGTCCGCTCTGGTGCCGGACAGCTCGACGGATACCGGCACGGTGTTGAGGAAAAGACCGATCGACAGATCCGCCCCGGCACGCTCCGGGCGACCGTTGACGACGAGCCCGGCGACCGGTGTCGCGGTGGCGGACCAGTCGCCCAGCGCGACAAGGTAGGCGGCGAACAGGACACTCTTCAACGGCAGGCGCAGCCCGGTGCTGATCGTGGCCAGCCTCCTGACCACCTCGTCGTCGACGTCGACGTCGACGCCGGCCCGGAAATGGTGCGCGCCGCGGGTCTCGCGCAGCGCCGCGGACTTTATCTTCGCGCAGGTGTCACGCCAGAACTCCTCCGCCTGCGGCGACGCCATGGCCGCGGCTTCCAGCCGCACGAACTCCCGGTAGCTGACCGGGTCGGCGGCGAATTCCGGTTGGACGCCCGCGGCGAGGGCCGCATAGGCGCGGAGCAGCTCGCTGACGAACACACTCTCGCTCCACCCATCCATCACGGCATGATGGGAGCCCACCAGCAGCCAGAACTCAGCATCGCCGGTGACCACCACGTGCAGACGCACGAGCGGGGCACGGGTGACGTCGAACGGTCGCCGCGCAGAGGCGAAGGCGCGTTCATGGGCGTCATGTCGTTCCTCGGCGCCCAGCGAACGGGCGTCGGTGACCTGCAGGTCGATGCGGCAGTCAGGCTCGACGGCCTGCATCGGTGCGCCGTCGGCCGCCAGGTCGAACTGGGTGCGGAGCGCCTCATGCCGCCGGGTGACGAGATCGAGTGCGGCCCGCAGGCGCGAGTGGGCGAAGGAGGTATGTACAAGCCTGGATGAGACGTCGTGGTATAGGGATCCGTCGCCGATCAGTTCGGTCTCGAAGATCAAGCCGAGTTGCAGCCGCGTGGCCGGGTATCGGTCGGGTCGGTCCGGCTCTGGTTCCGCATCCGTGGTCTCCGGAGCCGGCGCCGGTTCGTCGGCGTCGGGGCACAGGCTGGCGATCGTGGGCGTCTCGAACATCTCGATCAGCGAAATCTCCACCCCACGCTCCTCCGCCTCGGCAATCGCGCGGATCGCCAGGATGGAGTCGCCACCGAACGCGAAGAAATCGTCGTGCGGCCCGATCTCCTCGAGATCGAGCACGTGTGCCCACACCTCGGCGAGGACCTGGCGGGGCGCCTGCGCCGTCCGGGCCGGCTCGGCGACTCCCCCGCCGGACGGCTTGCCGGTCGACAGCGCGGCCCGATCAACCTTGCCGCTCGGAGTCAACGGCAGTGCGGTGACGCGCCGGTACTCCGACGGGCAGGCGTAGTGCGGCAGGGTCGCCTCGACCTGTCGGCGCACCTCGGCCAACACCTCCGGCGGCGCATCGTCGGCCGTGACGACGTACGCGACCAGCTGAAGGCCGCCGTTGCGTCCCATCGCGACGACGGCCGCCTCCCGCACACCCGGCTGAGTGCTGATGGCGCTCTCCGCCTCGGCCGGTTCGACCCGGTGTCCACGGATCTTCACCTGGTCGTCGATCCGGCCCACGAACTCGAACCGGCTGTCCGGCCGGCGGCGCGCCAGGTCACCCGTCGCGTACATCCTGGCCCCGGGCACGCCGCCCCAGCGGTCCGGCAGGTACCGCGCCGCGGTCAGTCCCGGCTTGCCCTGGTACCCCCGGCTGACTGCCGGGCCGCTGACGTAGACCTCGCCGATCTCGCCCACTCCCACCGGATCCAGGTCGGCGTCCAGCAGGTGCAGCGCCGAGCCGTCGATTGGATCGCCGAAGGGTACGCCGGTCGCATCGGCCGGGACGTCCTCCGGACCGAGCACCGTGCAACCGACGAACGTCGTGGTCTCGGTCGGGCCGTACGCGTTGGCAAGCCTCCGATCGCCCCCGTCGACACCGGCGAGATAGGTCCGGATCGCCGGCAACGCCATCGGCCCGCCGCCGACAAAGACCCGACGCACCGTGCTCAGGCTGTCCAACCGGTACCGGACCAGCTCGTGGAACAGCGGTGGGGTAAGCATGAGCACCGTCACCCGGTGCCGGACGAGCGTCTCCGGAAGCTCGTCGATACTGCGGTAGGAAGGCGCGGCAAGAACCAGCTTCGCGCCGGTCAGCAGGGCGCCCCAGATTTCGAACGCCGACACGTCGAACGACATCGGCGCCAGTTGCAGGAACGTCTCATCGGCCAGGTTCGGCACGAAACGCTGGCCGCGGACCAGGCTGAGAAGGTTGCCGTGCGTCACGCCGACACCCTTCGGCTGCCCGGTCGAGCCGGACGTGTAGATCAGGTACGCCAGGCTGTCCGTAGTTGCCGGAACCGGCGGATCGGCTGGATCGCTCGTGTCGGCTGGTTCCTGCGCCCCGATCACCAGGACCGGCCGGCCCAATGCGGCCGTACGCCCGACCAACTCCGTGGTGGTGACGACCAGCCTGGCGCTCGCGTCCTCGACCAGGAAGCGCAGCCTGGCTTCCGGGTGTTCCGGGGGCAGCACGAGGAACGCGGCGCCGGCGCCGAGCACGCCGAGCATCGCCGCGACCAGCTCCTTCGAGCGCTCCGCGTGGACGGCCACCACCGACTCCGGCCCGACGCCGGACCGCCGTAGCTGGCCGGTGACAGCGGCCGCCTGCGCCGCGAGCTCGCCGTAGGTCACCTCGGCCCCACCGACGACGAGCGCGGTCGCCCCGGGCACGCGCCCAGCCACCAGGCTGAACTGTTCGTGGATCGTCGTCGGTTCGGGCATGGTGCACAGCCTCCGGAGTGGTCAGCGGGCGGACAGACGGACTGGAAGGCTGCTGAATCCGGACACGAAGCTGGAGTACACCGGCCCAGGCGCGCCGATCAGCTCGGCCGAGACGCCCAGCTCCCGAATCGCTTTGAGCAGGCAGCGCAGCTCCAGCCGGGCCAGCGAAGCGCCGACACAGAAGTGGTGCCCGTAGGCGAACGCGAGGTGTCGGTTCGGCTGCCGGCCGAGGTCGAGGGTCAGCGGATCAGGGAACTCGTCCGGGTCGAAGTTGGCCGACCTGTACCAGCCGGTGACGACGTCCCCTTCGGCGATCGGCACGCCGTGCAGCTCGAACGCCCGCGTCGCCGTGCGCCCGAAGTACATTGCCGGGCTCGTCCACCTCAGCAGCTCCTCCACCGCCGAGTCGAGGTCGACCGAGCCGGACCGCAGTCGTTCCCACTGGTCCGGGGCCTGGATGAGCGCGTGCAGCGCGCCGGTCATGGCAAACGGCGTGGCCTCGGCGCCACCGATGACCAGGTTGTAACAGTTGGAGATCAGTTCGCCCGTGGTCAACGCCCGCCCGTCGATCACGGCCGACGCGAGCTGTGCGACCAGCCCCATGACAGGTCGTTTCGGCCCGGTCGCGAGCTGGTGGAAGTAAAGCAGGATGTCACCGTGGGCACGCCTGGCGGTCGACGGGGGCTGATCCGGTACCGCCGGCGCGATCGCCCTTCTGGTGATCCGGAACAGGTGGTCATGATCCTCGTCCGGCACGCCAAGCAGTTCGCACACCGCCGCAAGCGGGACCCGGGCGGACACGGCCGCGGCGAAGTCGCACTCGCCGCGCTCCACGGCCGCGCCGAGCAGTTGCCGGGTCAGTGCCTCGAGCTTGTGGTGCAGGCGGGCCAGGGCGGCCGGCGTGAATCCGCTCTTGACGATCTGGCGGAACTGCGCGTGGACGGCGCCATCTGGTGCACCGCCGACCGGCCGGGGATCCCGACCGGTCGACCCGAGAAGGAACGGAGACCCCCGGTGGAAACGATCTACAACGATTTTGACCGGCCGGACGCGGGGCTGCTCGTCGCGTTCCGCGAGGTGCTCAACGAGTACAGCCCGAGCTGTCTGGTGACCGACGCGCGGCGCCGGGTCGGGGCGATCGGCGGGCTGCTGCCCGTTCTGCCCCACCATAAGGTCACCGGTCCCGCGCTGACGGTCAATCTCGACATCGACGACCTGGTCGATTGCATGCCCGTGCTAGCCAGGGCGCAACCCGGCGACATCATCGTGGTGGCCTGCCACGGCACGACGCGCACGGCCATGTGGGGCGGGCTGATGTCCACGCTGTCGATGAAGGCCGGCATCACCGCGGGAATTGTCGACGGCGCCATCCGGGACGTGGACGAGATCCGCGAGTTGGGCTTCCCGGTGTGGTACCGCGGCACGGTTCCGCGCCCCTCCCCCACCGCCTTGCACGGCCGCACCGAGCCGGTGCAGGTGAACGTACCGGTGATCGTCAACGGTCAGGTCATCGAGCCGGGCGACATCCTGGTCGCCGACGAGAACGGCATCGCGGTCGTGCCGGTCGCCGTCGCCAAGGAGGTCGTCGAGGGTACCCATCGCCAGATCGAGAAGGAACGGTTGATCCGAGAGAAGATCAACTCCGGTGCGACGGTACGTGACCTGCTCGCCGAGTTCGGACACCTGTGATGCGGCGCATCTACCTCACCGGTGCCGACGGCCTGCTGGGTACCGCCGTGCGCGGCGTACTCAGCGAGGACCCGGCCACCGCGGACTGGCCGCTGCTCGGCGTGTCACTCGGGGATTTCGACATCGCGGACGCCGCCAGGCTGCACAGGTCCATGTCGGCCTTCCGGCCCGACGTGGTCATCCACACCGCAGCACACGCCATCGTGGACGATTGCGAGGCTGACCCACAACTGGCGCTGCGCGTCAACATCGCCGGCGTCCGCAACGTGGCGGCCTGCTGCCGTGAGTTCGGCAGCCGATTGATCAACATTTCCAGCGACTACGTGTTCGACGGCTGCGCCCCGCCGCCGGATGGGTACCGCGAGAGCGACCTGCCCAGCCCGCTCAACGTGTACGGGCTCACCAAGCTTGCCGGTGAGCGCATCGTGGCCGGCGTACCGCAGCACCTCAACGTGCGTACCTCGTGGCTGTTCGGCGGCGCGGACCGGCGGGTCGACCAGGTGCTGGATCTCGTCGACCGGATCCGCCGTGGCGAGCCGACCGCGCTGATCCACGACCAGTTCAGTCGGCCGACGTACATCGTCGACCTGGCGCGGGCGATCGTGTTTCTGCTGACCCGAGGCGAGCCGGTCACCGGTACCATTCACGTCGCCAACCGGGGCACCGCGAGCTGGTACGAGGTGGGCCGGTACGTCCTGGCGCTGCTTGGCGGCGATCCCACGCTCGCCCCCACGCCGGCCGGACTCGACAGCCGTGGATTTCTCGGCATCCGCCCGCGCGATTCGACACTGGATACCAGCCGGCTGGCCGCCCTCGGCCACCAGTTGCCGCCGTGGCGCGATGCCGTGGCCCGGTTCTGTGCGGTCCTCTCGCTGGACCTGGCAGACAACCCGCACCCGGTTGAGGGGGCAGTCCGTTGACGCGAGCCTGGCACAACTGGGCGGGTACCGTCCGGTGCGAGCCGGCCCACCTTCTGGCGCCGAGCGACGAGGACGGAATCGCGGCGGCGCTCGCCTTCGCGGAGCGCCGTGACCTGGCCGTCCGCGCGGCCGGGTCGGGCCACTCGTTCAACCCTCTCGCCACCACCGCCGGGCTGCTGCTCGACCTCACCCAGTTCCGTGGCGTGCTCGCGCTCGATCCGGTCGCACGCACGATCACCGTCCGGTCGGGGACGCCGGTACGCACGGTCAATCAGGTCCTGGCGCGGGTCGGCCTGGCGCTGGCCAACGTCGGGACGCTCGACCGGCAGACGGTCGCCGGCGCGATCGCCACCGGCAACCATGGCACCGGCATCGACCACGGTCCGCTGTCGGACAACGTCGTCGCGCTGCGGATGATCACCGCCGATGGCCAGATCCGGACCCTGGATCGGACGTCGACACCCGATCTGTTCCGGTGCGCGGTCACCGGGCTCGGCGCGCTTGGCATCATCACCGACGTGACGCTGGGCTGCGTGCCGAGTTTCCGGCTGCGGGTGGTGGAGCAGACCGCGCTGTTGGACGCCGTCCTCGACGGGTTCACCGACTGGACCCGCGGTGCCGACCACGTTTCGTTCACCTGGCTGCCCTGGCGGGAGACGGTCGCGACCCGGTCGCTGAGCAGAACACCGCAACCCGTCACTCCCGGCTCGAGCACACGCAGGTACGCGAGCACGGTCGCCGAGGTGCGCTGCGGTGTCCTCGGGCTGGTGGGAAGCGTCCTGCCGGGATCGGTGCCGCGCCTGACCACCCGGTTGGCCGCCGGCGCCGGCCGGGGCGGCGGCGACCCGTCGGCCGCCAGCGGGTACGTCGACGTCAGTCACCGGGCCTTCAGCTTCGTGCAACCGGTCCGGTTCCTCGCGATGGAGCATGCCCTGCCGGTAGAGAACGTGCCGGCCGCCCTACGGGTACTCCGCGGTGCGCTCCGCCGGGCCGGCCGGTATTCGCCGTACTCGATAATGGTCAGGGTCGGCCGGGGCGACGACGCACCGTTGAGCCCCGCGTACCGGCGGGTTACCGGCTACGTCAACCTGACTGTGCCCCGCACCGCCGCCTACCTGGAGCTGCTGCGGGTGGTCGAGCACGTGCTGCGGGAACAGGACGGTCGGCCGCACTGGGGCAAGGCGCACACGGCGACCGCGGAGATCCTCGCCCCCCGGTACCCGGAGTGGGACACGTTCCAGCGGGTGCGCGCCGAGCTGGATCCGGACGGCCGGTTCAGCAACGACTACGTCCGTCGGGTGCTCGGCCCGGTCCGCGTCGGCGCGGGGCGTTGACATGCCGGTACGCGCGTTGTTCTTCGATTTCGACGGCCTGATCTGCGACACGGAGTCTGCGGCACGGCGATCCTGGGAGGAGTTGTACGCCGGGTTCGGTCTGTGCTTTCCATCGTCGGTATGGGCGGCGATGACCGGACATCCGGCCGGCGAACAGGTCGCCCTGGCCGATCTGGGCCGCCGGCTCGGGCGTCCGCTCGACCGGGCGACGCGGGCCGCCCGGCGTCGGCGTAAATACGAGCTGTGCCGGGCCGAGCCGTTGCGTCCCGGGGTCGCCGAACTCCTCGGCGCGGCCACCGATCGAGGTCTGGCGCTGACCATGGTGTCCAGCTCGCCGCGTTCATGGGTCGAGCCCCACCTGGCCAGGCTCGGTGTCCGAAACCGGTTCGGCGCCGTGGTTACCGGCGACCGGGTGACCGCACCGAAACCGGCGCCCGCGCTGTACCGGTACGCCCTGTGGCTGGCTGGGCTCCAACCCGGCGCCGCGGTCGCGTTCGAGGACTCCCCGGTCGGGGTCGCGGCCGCGCGCGCGGCCGGAATCCGCTGCGTCGCAGTGCCAGGTCCCGCGGTCGCGACCGCCGACCTTTCCGGCGCCGACCTGGTGATCGCCGACCTCGCCACGTACGACCTGGACGCGATTCTGCTCCCTGACGACCGCGCGACGGCACGATGAACGCACCCGAGCCGGACTCGGCGCTGTCGAGCGCGGGCGCCGGCAATCCAGCCTGGATCTGGCGCAATGGCACGCTGGTCGGGTGGGAGTCGGCGCTGATCCACGTCAACGCCGTCGGGCATGCGTCGGTCTCGGCGATCTTCGAGGGCATCAAGGCGTACCGGGCCGCCGACGGCGAAAGGCTCCTGCTGTTTCGCCTCGACGATCACCTCCACCGGCTCTACGACTCGGCCCGGCTGTGCCGGCTGCGGTTGCCGTACCAGCTCCAAGAGCTACGCCACGCGGTGTTGCATCTTTTGTCAGCCAACGGATACGACGACGATGTCTACGTACGTCCATGGGCTTTCCCGGCCGGCATCATCCACGAACCGATGGTCCCTGCCGACGTTGCCTGCGAGGTGGTGATCGACACATGGCCATTTCGCAGCTCGCTGCCGGCCGTCACGGGGTGCCGGGCGGCGGTCAGCTCGTGGCGGCGCATCGGCGACGACTCCATGCCCCCACTGGCCAAGGCATTTGCCAACTACCATAATGGACGGTTGGCGAAGATGGAGGCGGTCCAGAACGGACACGACTGGCCGATCCTGCTCAACAGCCGGCACAAGGTGAGCGAGGGACCGGGCTCGTGCGTGGCGGTTGTACGCAACGGGCTTGTGGCGACACCGTCGTTGACGAGTGGAGTGCTTGACAGCATCACCCGAGCGACGGCGCTGACTCTCCTCGGTGAGTGCGGTGTTCCAGTCGCCGACCGGGACGTGGACCGCAGCGAGTTGTATCTCGCAGATGAAATCTTCTTCATGGGTACCGCATGGGAAATCATGCCGGTCACCGCAGTCGACGGCGTCCCGGTCGAGCCTGTCAGAATTTCCGTGTAACCGTCCTATCTGGATCAACTATCGGGCATCGACGGGGATACGGCCGGGGAAGAAGATTTCCAGGGAGTTGAGGGCCTGCTTCCAGCCGTGCACGCCGGCGCCTTCGACCAGCCGTGGCGGGGCGGTGCGGGAGTTGGCGGGCTTGCCGGCCTCGGCGGCGCGTTGGCGGGCGCGTTTGTCTTCGATGTCGGCGATGGCCAGCCAGATCAGCTTGACCACGGCGTCGTCTGTCGGGAAGTGACCACGGTTCTTGATGATCTTTCGGATCTGGTAGTTGAACGACTCGATCGCGTTTGTCGTGTAAATGATCTTTCTAATCTCGGGTGGGAAGGCCAGGAACGGGATGAACCGCTCCCAGGCCCGTTCCCACACCGCGACCGCGGCCGGGTACTTGCGGCCCAACGGGGAGTCAGCGAAGGCGAGCAGCGCGGTCTCGGCGGCCTCCACGGTGGGCGCGGTGTAGATGTCTTTGAGCGCGGCGACCATCTTCTTGCGGTCGGTGTAGGACACGAACTTCATCGCCGACCTGATCAAGTGCACGGTGCAGGTCTGCACGGTGGTGTGCGGCCAGACCGCCTCGATCGCCTCGGGCAGTCCGGTCAGCCCGTCGCAGCAGGCGATGAGCACGTCACGCACGCCGCGGTTGCGCAGCTCGGTGCACACCTGGGCCCAGAACTTGGCGCCCTCGGCCTGCTGCACCCAGATGCCCAGCACGTGCTTGACCCCGTCGACACCGACGCCGACCACGAGGTAGCAGGCCTTGTTACGCACCGCGCCGCCGTCGCGGACCTTCACCATCAGGCAGTCCACGTAGACGATCGGGTACACCTCGTCCAGGGGCCGGGTCTGCCAGGCCTTGACCTCGTCGAGCACCTCGTCGGTGATGGTGGAGATGGTGTCCGGGCCGACCTCGGTGCCGTAGACGCGGTGCAGGTGATGGGAGATGTCGCGCACGGTCATCCCGCCGGCGTACAAGCTGATCACCACGTCGGACAGTCCACCGAGGCGGCGGGCGTTCTTGGGCAGCAGCATCGGGGTGAACGTGCCGGCCCGGTCCCGGGGCACCCGCACATCGACCGGGCCGACCTCGGTCTGCACCGTCTTGGCCGTGGACCCGTTACGGGAGTTGCCCGAGCCCTTGCCCGCCGCCTCGTGGCGACCGTAGCCCAGGTGCTCGGACAGCTCGGCCTGCAACCCGCGTTCCAGCACCGCCTTCACCAGCTCGGACAGGAACCCGCCCGGCCCGGTCAGCCGCAGCCCGTCGCCCTTGACCTTGTCCAGCACCGCGTCCATCGCCCGCTCGTCGACCAGGTCCGCGACTGCCTGGCGGGCCGCCTCGCGGGCCGCGCCCTCATCCAGCGTCGACCCGGCCAGGGGCAGCCGTGGCCCATCCGCGGCGATCCGCTCCCGCAAGCCCGCCACCTCGGCGTCAACACTGGGCGTGTCGAACCGCCCGACCATCGAGAGTGTCATTAACCTCGTCCTATCTGTGCCGACCGGCTTCTACCGGTCATAACGGAACTACCTGACATTCCGTTACACAGATCTCCCTACAGGCCCTCCCGGTCGGCGACGGCACGCCGGGACCGATAACCACTGCACTGGCCGAAAAGTACGCGCGACTGGTCCGCGGGGAAACCGGACGGCACCGGGAGTGGCTCACCGAAGTATCAGTCATCCACCACGGGTAGTCCCTGTCGCTCGAACAGCGCCGCCGGTTGCGCCGGTCACGTCCGAACCGATGTCAGGGATGGCAGCCGGGTGCCGGCGAGCATCCTATCGGGCTCAGAAACCCGTATGCAGCGGGTGACATGCGGCTTTGTCGGAGCGGAGCGTGGACCTGTACCTGGACCGGCTGGACCAGTACATCGAACAGACCTTGCTTCCGGTCCATGACCAGGGGGCACGACGCACGCCGTATCGGCTCTACATGCGGTTGTGGCAACGCGCGCTTACAGGCTCGAACAGTAAGGAGACCGCGACGGCGGCCGAGCACTGCGCAAGCAGATGAAGGCCATGCCGTCACGCGATCCGAACGACCCGGGCTACCGGCGGCTGCACTACTGCCGTTACGCCGACGACTGGCTGCTCGGCTTCACCGGCCCACGACAGGAAGCCGAACAGATCAAGGCCGAGGTCGGAAAGTTCCTGCACGAGCACCTCAAGCTGGAACTGTCCCCGACCAAGACCCTGATCACGCACGGACGGACCCGCGCCGCCCGGTTCCTCGGCTACGAGATCACGACCTTGCACGCCGACCACAAGCACGACCAGCGCGGGCACCGCAGCATCAACGCGGCGATCGGGTTGAAAGTGCCGGCCGACGTGGTCCGCGCCAAATGCCGGCCCTACCTGCACCACGTCTCCCTGGCGCGCGACGTCACACCTCGCCCTCTCTACGACAACCCGTCCCGCATCTGGAACAGCCACCGGTCCGAGCTGGTCCAACGACTCCTGGCCGATGCCTGCGAACTATGCGGGTCAACCGAACAGGTGGAAGTGCACCACGTTCGCGCCCTCAAGGACCTCAATCCCAAGGGACGCAAACACCCACCCGAATGGGTCACGCGGATGGCATCCCGCCGCCGCAAGACCCTGGTCGTCTGCCGCGCCTGCCACGAGGACGTCCACGCTGGGCACCTCGCCAGCGGCCTACCGGTGCTGCGCCTGATCTTGGCGTGCTTCCTCGACATCGCCGCGGCGGTCCCGGCCGTGCTCGGGCACGCGGGCGCGGTGCGCCGCTGCCGGGACCGCGCCGGTGCCTGTCACTCGCTGAGCCCGGCCGCGATCGGCCACACCTCGCCTACGTTGACGCCCTTCGCTGAGCACGCCTGGCTCGCCCACGGCACGAACACCGCGGCCGTCTCGTCCGGCGGGTACACACGGAAACCGGCCACCTGCACCGGATGACAGTCCGGCCCGTACAGTTCCGGGTTCGCGTGCCGTACCTGCGCGTGGGCCACCCCGCCCGGCGTGAGGACGACCCGGGTCGGTGTCACGTCCGTCCTTCGCTGGACGGGGTCGTTGACCTGCTGCCCCGACGGCCCGGTCACCCAGGAGACACCTGGGTAGCCGTACAGCGTGCAGGTACGGCCGGACACGTTCGTGAACACCAGCCACGCATACTCGCTCCCGGCCGCCCCGCCGCCCGGCCCGGCCTGCGACGTCACCTTCAGCTCCCCGGTGTGGCACAGCGAGGACTGCGGTGGCGAGACGCTCGGCGCAGCGGAGCCGGGCGGGGCGCTCGGCTGCGTGACCGGCGGCGCGGACGATCCCGCGACCGGCGGCGCGGACGGCATCGTGACCGGTGGCGTGGACGACGGTTCGCCTGCCCCCTCGATCGGATCGCAGCCCGCGGCGAGCAGGATCAGCGGCGCGAGCACCAGAACGGCGGCACGGTTGGTCATCGGAGTTTCTCCCTGCGTCGATGTAAATCCGGACGCCTGCTACGACGGAAGAAACGCCTTGCGGTTGACGACTGTCGCGTTATCGACCGATCACTCGCTGAGCCCGGCCGCGATCGGCCACACCTCGCCTACGTTGACGCCCTTCGCTGAGCACGCCTGGCTCGCCCACGGCACGAACACCGCGGCCGTCTCGTCCGGCGGGTACACACGGAAACCGGCCACCTGCACCGGATGACAGTCCGGCCCGTACAGTTCCGGGTTCGCGTGCCGTACCTGCGCGTGGGCCACCCCGCCCGGCGTGAGGACGACCCGGGTCGGTGTCACGTCCGTCCTTCGCTGGACGGGGTCGTTGACCTGCTGCCCCGACGGCCCGGTCACCCAGGAGACACCTGGGTAGCCGTACAGCGTGCAGGTACGGCCGGACACGTTCGTGAACACCAGCCACGCATACTCGCTCCCGGCCGCCCCGCCGCCCGGCCCGGCCTGCGACGTCACCTTCAGCTCCCCGGTGTGGCACCGAGCGGACTGGACCGGCGTGCTCGTCGCGGGTGAGGACCGTGGCTCGGCCGAGACGGGCGGCTGCGGCGAGGGCGGTTCGGGCGACGGCGACGGTGACGGCGACGCGGAGCGCGACGGCGACGCTGAGGCACCCGGCGGAAGCACGGGGCCCGGCCTGGTGGCGATGCTGTACGCGACGCCGGTGGCGCCGGTGAGTGCCACCGCCACAGCGGCGGCGACGGCGGTCACCCGCACCGTGCGCCGGCGGCGGGCGGAGCGGGCCATCCGCTCGAACGCGCCGGGCGCGGGGCTCAGCGGCTCGACCCGGTGCCGGTCCAGCCAACCCTCGAACTGCTCATCGAACTGCTCGTCGAAATGGTCGTCGGGGTCAGTCATCGGTGCCATCCAGTTCCGCTCGGATCCGCGCCCTCGCGTGGAACAGATCCGACTTCACCGTTCCCTCCGGGCGCCCGACGATCGCCGAGACCTCCCGGACCGAGAAGCCGGCCAGGTAGTGCAGCAGCAGCGCGGTGCGCTGGTGCTCCGGCAGCAGTTGGAGCATCGCGCGCAGGTCGCCGCCCCGCTCGGGCCGCCCGTCCGGGACGCCGCGCTGATCGGCCGCGGCCAGGCTGAGCACGCGGCGCTCCCGCAACAAGCGCCGCCAGTGGTCGCGCAGCAGGTTCACCGCGACTTTGTACAGGTAGGCGTGCGGGTCATACGAGTCGGACCAGCGCGACAACAGCCGGGTGAAGGCCTCGGCGGCTATGTCGTGCGCGGTCTCGTCGTCGTCAACCTGCCGGCGCACCCAACCGGCGAGGCGGGCGTAATTTGCCGCGAAGAAGTCGCGTCGCACGTCTTCGCGCATCGCCGCCCGGCCCGCCTCTCGCTGCGCCCCCGCCACCGTTACCGCCACGAATCTACGACGCCACGCCGCCCACCACGGTTGAGCCGGTAACCAAGATCTTCTATGCGGCAATCACAGCGACGAGATCACGCCGGAAGACGCACGCACATCGGCACGTCCGCACACGCGGCGCGAAGCGTTCGCCGTGGCGCTCTGTGGCACATGGCCGGTCTGGCCCGCGATCAACCGACCCGCAGGTCGACGTCACCGATGCTGACCACGTCGCCGCGGACAAGCCGCCGGCCGCGGCGTACCTCCCCAGTCCCGTTGACGCGTACATCGGCGTCGGCCAGCAGGGATCGCGCGTCCGAGCCAACGTCGATTACGTCGGCGAGTTTGAGGAATTGGCCAAGTCGGATCGAGTCGGTGACGATGGTGACCTCACGCATGCCGCAATCATGTCCCACCGGGACGTGGCACCCCAAGTGGCGTTGGAAGCCTCCGTCCACCGAGCATGCGAAACGCCCACACGACGCCGGACACGTTGGCGACCAGCGGCAAATGAGTGTGGTGTCAGGATCGATGGTGCCGGCTGTGCGGCACCATCGATCGCTCAGTCCCTGACGTAGTAGTCGCCGTTGGTGTCGTCATACCTGCCGCTCGCCCGGCAGCAGCGGCGGAAACCGCCGTCCGGAACCGCAGGGACAGGGATCGTTTCCGCCGAGCTTTTCGATCAGCTCGGTGTCGATGCCAACGGTTCGGTTACCGCGTTTGACCTGGCTCTCGCTAGAGGGAACCCCCTGCGGCGCTTGCTGGTCGGCTCAAAAGGACGTTTCGGCGTCGAATTCGCGGCGCATGGTGGCCTCCTCCGGTCGAGCGGGCGGCAGGAGACTACCCAACGTGCGATCTGTTACGCGAACGGATTTCTCGCCGCCCCTGCGGCCGACTTGGCGAGCGCGGTCGGCGGCATGGGCGGACGTGGGGCCACGGGGTTGTGGAGCCGGCGCGGGCATGCTGGCTTGTCGGTATCGAGATCAGCCGATGCGAGCGGCTGTTCGAATTGCTCGGCGTGCGGGAGGATGATGTCATGTGGATCAGTCGCCGGAGCGGTTCGGCCGCAGAGCCGCCGTCAGCCGAGCAGCTCCAACAGTGGGGCCGACGGATGTCCCCGCCGGAATACGAGTTCCCGGCGGGTCTCGGGCTGACCGTCCTGCTCGGCCGGACCGACGACGCAGCGGTCGGGCTTACCCACGTCGAGGCATACTCGACGGGGTTCCGGTTCACGCTGGCCGTCCGGGTGCGCCAGCCGCGACCGCAGTTCGCCCGCGTTGGGCTGCACATGCTCATCAGCTCGCACGTCCACCCCGGCATCGACGTGCGCCCAGAGGATCGTCTGCTGCTCGGCATCGAGTACCCCGATGGCCGCCGCGCCTCCACGCTGACCGACATGCGGATGCACGGCCCAGGCGCCATGACCGACAGGGAACAACTCGTGCTGGTTCAACAGGGCGGAGGCGGCGGCGAACACAGCGTGGACCAATCCTACTGGGTGACACCACTGCCTCCCGAAGGACCGGTGACCGTCGTCCTTGCCTGGCCGGGCTTCGGCATCCAGGAGTCACGAACGACCCTCGACGCAGCCGCAATCCGCGCAGCAGCCTCGCACAGCCAACAACTCTGGCCACCGCAGCCAGCCACCGAACCCCCGGAACCCCCGCCGCCGCCTCGCCCGTCCTCCGGCTGGTTCGCCGAGCCACCAGGCTGACCCAGGCAGTACCCGCCGGCTCGACGACCGCGGGTAACGAGCGACCCGCGGCAGAAGCGGACGTCGGGCGCAGCGGGTTGGATCCTCTGAGGGATGTCACGGAGTTCGCCGTCAGACGATCATGCGTGGCACGCGGCTGGCGTTGCCGTGTGATCCTGATCCCGTGGACCGTGTTCGCCTGTCACACTTGGCCTTGATCAGGTTTCGGCTGGAGACTGCGGCCAGGGTATTCGAGAAGCTCGCCGCCGGCAGTGATCACCCTCTGGTCGAGACCGGGCGCCAGCGGCTGCACACGGCGACAGAAACGTTGATGCGTGCGGCGGGTGGTCTGTCCGGGTGGACGCGGACGTGGATCGGTACCGCGGCGTTGGGCAGCGCGGCCTGGGCGGTCGCACTGTTGTGTGGTCAGGTGGTTGCGCTGCCCCACGGCTGGCGGGTCGCGATCACCGTGGTGGCGGTGATGTCGCTGATGTGGCCAGTCCAGGTACTCACCAATGGCCTTGCGCGGTGGATCAACCGCCGGCGCACCGAGTACGCCGGGACACCGATCGAGTTGGGTTTCGCTGCCGACTCGCCGGCCGAAGCTCTGGTGCTGCTGCGCATGGCTCATACCGGGCTGGCAGAAGCGACCAGGCGCCGGGTGGCGGGACACCGGTTCGGGCAGTCGACCGCAACGGTCGCTGGCTTCGACTGGTTGCGGCGACGTGACCCGCAGTTGTACTGGATCAACCAGACCGATCGGCACCTGTGTACGGCGATTTGCTTGATCGAACGATGGCTGGCCACTGCCGTGACCGGCCAATGAGCGGGAATGCCGTTCTGCTACGGGCAGCCGCCGCGCTTGCCGTGCGCGCTGCGGTGATCGTCCAGCATTCCGAGGTAGCCGGTCTGCCAGCCATGCCAGCGATCATCGGCGAGCTACAACTCGTCGCCGAGTATCTGCACCACGGCGCGAGTCTGCTGGAGACGCCGCCGATCGGGTCACGCCGCACGATAACAATCTCGTCGATCATGATGGGTGGTTGGATCATCTCGGCGACCATGGTGTTGTTGGCTGTACCCGATCCGGCACAGCCGTGGGTGATCGCCAGCACGCTGGCCGCCGGTAGCGTGTTTGCCACGCTGCTCGGTGACGGCGTCGCCGCAGTGTGGGACCGGCATACGCTGCGAGCGCTCAGGTCAATCCCTGACAATCCGACGGTCCAGGACTCGATCAACGACCTGCGCGGTCATCTCGCCGCGGCCACCGCCACCTTCCAAACCGACCGTAACGAGGCTCACCTCAAAGTCGGCCAGCAAATCGAGCACGCCTTGGTATTGCTGGACAGGGTGGAATACATGATATCCCGGACCCCCGGCTGACACCGCGTGCGCTCGTTCCCCCACCCGTCACAACAGGGTGACGGATCGGTGGATCACGTCTCCGGCCGTGGATCGGGTGCTTCCCGCCGACCCTGGATGAGCGGCGGGTCTCAACGGTCGCGGAACGCCTCGTGTACAAACCACGCTACTGGCAACGCGACCAAGACCAGCACCGCCGCACCACAGCAACTTCCAAGGGCGACGACGTTGATCCAACTCGTGATGCCGTCGTAGCCCGCGATCACGGCCGAGAGTCCAACGACGCACAGCGCCACCGCGCCCGTGAGTAGCACGGCGACGGTAACCACCGGCCACAACCACGAGGCGCGGTTCGAAGTCGACTGACGGTCTCTCACGCGCCGACCTTACGCGGGGCCGACGCGGCTGTCACCGAAGGAATCGGGAGTCCCGCGTCGTGGTCACCCGCGCGATCCGCGGCTACTTCTTTAAACACAAGCTGAGGCGGTACAGGGCTATTTGCCACCGCAGTGGACCTCCAACACGAGCACCTGCAGGTCTCCTCGCTGTGCTCGCTCGGCCTGTGAAGCGGAGAGCGAATAGCTGTCTGATAGCGGTGTTCCCGGACGGTAGCGGGTCAATGCGACGTCGCAGTCCGTGCCGTTAGGCGCCTTTCCTGTTCCATCCGCAATCGAGTCCTCGAACTCCGTCGCCGGCTGTCGATCCGATGAGCCGAGCCGAAGCTCGGGACCCGTGATCAGTCCGGGTTGCACCGTCATGGCGCCTGGCCCAAGGAATACGACAGCAGAACCTGTTGCCAGACGGTACTGCACATGCCGGGTAAAGCCAGAGACTTTGATGGATTCCGCATAGGTTCGCGCAACTGCTGGGCCCAGGTGCGTATCCGCAATACGCGACCGCCACCAAAGCCCCGCTGCGACGAACGCAATCAGAGCTACCACCGTGATCACGGTCCACCGGAAGCCTCTTACTGAGAGCATGTGAACGCACCTGATCCGCAGATCACGTTATTGGCAACCGCCCACTGCTGGTTGATATAGCCGGCGTACTGCAACATCTCGCTGTGGGTGGCGTTGCTTTTCACTCCGCGAGACATATGATCAACAGCCAGGCCACCGCTGCGGTATCCAGCCCCGATCAACTCATCACGTCTCAGTTGCGCTGCCGTTCCGCTGAACTTGTCAGCTGCCGTTAACGACAGATCATGCAAGTAGTCGGCAGACGCCCTGATGGCAAGGTCGGGATTGTCGGAAAGCTCCGCCCAGTTCGCGTTACTGTAGCTGCTTCCACGTTTCACCTCGTTAAAGGTGTCTTTGCCCATATTGCCGATACCCCTACTGCTGTCGAACCCCAACTTAGCCACGATCCGTGGATCAGCTCTGGTGGCGATCCACGGATCGAGGCTTAGATCTGCGTGGGAGTGGTGGCGCGGCACGTGACGCAGAGAGAGGTGCCGTGGCGCCGCTCCGGCGAACCCACTTGCTACCGGAGACCGGCGGGAGGCATCAGTGCCAGCACTTGTCCACTCCGACGAAGTTGAGGACGTACCAGTCGGCCTGTCCGTAGCCGGACTTCATTGTGTAGCAGCCAATCTTGACCCAACTGAAGTTGCAGCCCACCCAGGTTCCGTCGCCGGCGCTGCGGGTCTTGTCGTTCTGGCAGCGGTATGTGGCGCCGCCGACCTGCTTCTTGAACTGGCCCAGCTTGAACCGACCGTCGGCGCGGTCACTGCGCACGTAGATGGTGCTCCGGTCGAAGCGAATGCACGCCGAAACCCCGTTTTGCGCCCAGACGCAGTCGATATTGCTTCCGGCGCCGTTGAATACGTGGGCACGAGAGACGCTCACCCCGTGCTTCCACTGCAGCGCCCCGGCGTTCGCGGGTGTGGCCGGGCCCAAGGCCCCCAGTGCCATCATGATTACCACGGCGGGCCCGGCGACCCATGCCAGGCGCTTTCGAATTGTCAAGACACAATCTCCCCTCGTGTCGGGTGTCAACGGGCGGTCCGGGGCTGGATCGCAGCGTGTAACGCCGGTCGAGTAGACCACACGTCTCGCTGCAACCACCTTCACAGCGGTTTCGCGTCAGGCAGCGGCTGCAGTGCTCCGCTTCTCGAATCAGTCTGTCGGCGACCACGGACGCCCGCCGGTAGGCGGCATGAAAGCCTGTCTCCTTGTTCGGTTCACATCTGGGGCTAGCTAGACGGATCAGGATGGCACCCGGACGCTGCGCCCGGTGCCCACCAGCACGGTGGTGTTGTTGGTGACCTCTGTAAATGGCGTGGCTCGGGTCAGACAGCCGGCGCTCGGGTTCCTCACCACGTCGCTAGAGCCCGGACGGCGCAGGATGAGCATCCCACTAGCGGAGTAAGCGGGCGCGGCCGTCGTGGCCCATCGTCCGATGATCCGCATCAGGGTCCGTCTTGCCGGATAGACCCGTGTTCACCAGACCGTGCAATGCTGCACGCGAGTTCGTTCAATGTAGCTCCTCTCCTAGGTTGCCAGCTAACACATCGAGCCAACCACAGGGTTCCTTTCGTATTGGCTTCATATTGGCTTCACGCGATATCCGCCGCGATAGGCAGCGACACCCTCGTCCCCGGTTCCCGGACTCCATCGATTGTGCTCTGTGGCTTGTCCGAGGTTCCGCAGCACGTAGTCACACGTAGGTCGGGGTTCTGGGCTTGACCTGTACAACCGGCGGTGGGGCTGGGTTGGGGTGTGTGCCTACGCGAGGTGACGCCGACAATTCACACGACATGATCACGTGGACGCCGACAGGTTCGCGTGGACAGGACAGCGGCCGTCCCGTCCGCCAGAACGCTACGGAGTCCGGACCAATTCTTCGGATGATCTTGCGGAGATTCGGACTTACTCTTTGGGCGCGTCGTCGTGGTCGATCTCCGAGAGTGCATCGACTAGTGCTCGGTTTCTCTTTGGGGGTTTAGTTCACCCATGGTGGGGAGTGCCGCCATCGGGGTGATTTGCCATGCCGAAGTTGTTGTATGCCCGTCCTCCCGCTGATGCGGAGGAGAAGCGGAAGCTCCGGAAGTTGGCGGGGTCGCGGCACGCCCCGGCGGACTGGATCATGCGGGCGAGGATGATCGTGGCGAGTTGGGACGGGGAGCGGACCAGCACCATCGCCGCCCGGCTCGGCTGCCACATGCAGACCGTGCGGGAACGGCTGACCCGGTTCAACGCCGAGGGCATCGATGGGCTGGCTGACCTACCCGGGGCTGGGCGTAAACGCCGGATCACCGAACACGAGCGGGGCCGCATCATCGCGTTGGCCCGGTCGAGCCTTCCCGGGCGGGCGCAACGCATGCCTGGCGGGGACCTGCACACCGCGGATGAGACGGGCCCGCCGCAGTGGACCCTCAACAGCCTCACCGAGGCCGCCCAGGCCGAAGGCATTCATTCCTGAAGGAACGGGGCCGTGTCAAGCCTCGGACCTTGGGAGGTTTGTAGTTTTTCTGCGGGTTTCCCGGGCCGGTGAAGGCAAGCGTCGGCGAGGGGTCGGGGTCAAGGCTCGACCGAAGGTCGACCCGTAGGGCTCGGCCTTGACGCCGACTCCGAGCGGCGCAGACTCTTGTGTGCCGGGGAATCCGGTTGTGGGGTTGGCGTGTTCTCCAGTGTCCGAAGTGGACGGTCAGCGCAGACGGGGTGTCCCCGGTCGCTGTTCATTCCTTCGCCACCGGCGAGGGGTGGCATGGAGTGGTACGCCGCAGCCAGACGGGGTCAATCAGATCACGTCGACCGCGCCACCGCGGGTGGGGGTCAGAATGCTTACGACCTCGCGTGCTGGCTGCGCCGGGTTCGGGGTCACGCGGGTCGGGCCAGGCAACGGATGTGCCCGTCGCGCAGCCCGTAGTAGACCAGCGTGAGGAGTCTGCGGGCGGCGGCTACCTTGCCGATGTTCGCGCCGCGGCGTTCACCGATACGGGCCCGGGCTTGTCCGATCACGCCGCCGCGCAGGCGCTGCACGGCTTCGACCGCGGCCCAGCGCACCAACCGGTTGCCCTGCTTGGTGATCCTGCCCCGGTGGACCTTGGTGTCCGACTCGCGATGCTTGGGGGTCATCCCCGCCCAGGAACACAGCTGCTCGGGTCCGGGGAACCGGTGGACGTCACCGATCTCGGCGACCAGCACCATGGCCAGGATCGGGCCGACCCCGTCGATGGCCTGCACCGCCCGGTAGCCGGGGTGCCCAGCCAGGTCGGCGGTGACCCGCTTGGCCACGATGTCGATCTCGAAGGTGAGCGCGTCGATGAGCCGGCGTAGCGAGACCACCCGGGCGTGGTAGGCCGGGTCCAGGTGCAGCCCGTCGAGCAGCTGCTGCCCAGCAGCGCCGAACAGGTCCGACATCGGCACATGCACGCCCTGCTTGGCCAGCACCGCGTGGATCTGGGACTTCAACCCTGAGCGCAGCGCGACCAGCTTCGCCCGGTGCCGGACCTGCTCCCGCAACTGTCGGGTGGACGGCGGGGCGATCCACGCCTCGGGCAACCTGCCCATTCGCAGCAGGTCGGCAAGATCCGCAGCGTCGCGTTCGTCGTTCTTGACGCGTCTGTAGGCGAAGCCCTTGACTCCCAACGGATGGGCCAGGTGCACCCGGGCGCCCCCGTCCTGCAACACGTCTACCGCCCAGTACCAGCCGTACGTCGCCTCGAGGACCACCTCGGGTGCCTCGCCGGCCTTGGCCAATTGCTCAGCCAACGCCATCGGGTCGTTGTCGATGCGCGCCGTCTCCAACCGCTGGCCGGTCTCGGCCGCCATCCGAACGATCACGCTGCGCCGGCGGTGCAGGTCGATACCCACGATCTGCCGCCCGTCGTATCCTGCGTCCACAGGGGCCTCCTTCGTCGAAGTGGACGTTGACACCACGAGCGTTGCTCGCGGGTCCCGTCGGAGCGAGGCCCCGCTCCTTCATCGGATCAGGTACATCGCAGCCAGGTGCGGCGCATCCTCATGGCGGAGAAGGTGCGTTGACGGCACACCCGGTCCTGGGCGGAAAGCGTGGACCCTGACTTCGCCCCAAAACAGCGGCGGTCGTCGAAGCTTTACACCCACTCGCCGAAGCAGACCACGGTGATCTGTGCCGACGAGCTGGGACCGGTGATCCCGCGGACGTTCCCGCGTCCGGGGCATGCCCTGGATGTTCGGCGTCGCGCTCAGGTACGTGGTCCACACGGCCGATTGCGTCGAGTTGCCGGTCGTCAGCAGCACTCCGGTCGAGAAGCCGGCCAGTCCGCGCCCCTGACTCGGTGACCGTAGTGGTCGCCGGGTCGGTCAGGCGGCTCGGGCGTGTGCGTGGCGCCAGCGTTGGTGACGTTCGCTACGGATACGGGCGCGTTCGCGGCGTTGGGCGGCGACTACGTCGGGGTGGCGGTTGTTGGCGTTGCGCCAGCGCAGGTAGGCGTGCAGGTCACGGGCCAGCATGACGTGGTTGGGGTAGTTGATGCGACGTGATGTCGCACGTGGTAAGTGAGTCCGTCGATTGGAGATCGGCTGATGATGTCGACGACGTGACTTCGGGTCCAAGGGATCGGTGGCGGTCTCGGCGCATTCGGGGGCCGCCGTTCGGGTCGGACGGCTGTCCGCGATCGGACAGGCGCCCACCCCCGGTATGGCGATGGTGAAACGATGTCGCCCATGTCCGATGTTGGCTCCCCATACGACTTTCTGTTCGACGGTGCGGTGCCGCGGATCGACGTACCTACGGATGCGTCGCCCGACGATGTGGCGGCGGCGCTGGAGGCGGTGCTGGACGCGGACCGCGACGCCGCCTACCTGGTTCTGGCCGCCGGCGGTTGCCTCGTCGGGGTGACCTCCAGGCGGCATCTGGCGATGTTCGGCCCGCCGCAGCTCCGGTCGGTCGGTGATGCGGACCGGGCCAGCCAGCCCGGAGAGTCGACCCACTACCAGGTCATCACTTTCCGCTGCGGCGTGTGCGGGCACGTCACATATACCGCGTTCTACGACGAGCGGTACCGGCCGACGTGCCAGGTCGCCGAGCATGGCCCCATGGAGCGGATGTGACCCTCCGTGAATTGGCCCCGACTGACTCCCTGGCCAGCAGGTTCTTCTGGACAAGCTACCTGCCGACGTACGCCGGTGCGCTGTTCGTCCTGACCGTGATCTGGGCCGGCGCGCCCGGCACGGGCATCTCCTTCAGCCGTGCCTGGCGAACAGCAGCCTCGCTGGGCGTCGGTGAGGTCCTGCTGATCGCGGTCGGTGTGACCGTCGCCGCGGTGCTGTTCCAGCCGTTGCAGCTGGCGACCGTCCGGGTACTCGAGGGTGGCTGGCCCGGCGGGGTCGGCGCTGGCGTCGGCCGGACCCTGCAACGCCGGCGTAAGCGGCGGCTGGCGGACGCGGCGCGGCTACCAGACGGCGCAGGGGAACCGGATGCCGGGACCGTGCAGCAGGCCGGCGTCGCGGCCACCCGCCTGCGCCGCCGGTACCCGTTGCCGGATTACCTGGTACGGCCGACCGCCCTCGGTAACGCGCTCTGCGCGGCGGAAGACACGGCGGGCCGGGGGTTCGGCTGGGACGCGGTCGTCGCGTGGCCGCGCCTGTACACGGTGCTCGGCGACCGCACGCGTGCCCTGGTCGACGACCGGCGCGACGCGATGGACGCGGCCGTGCGCCTGTCGGTCACCTCGGGAACCGTCGCGGTCGTCACCGCCGCGCTGCTGGTGCGCGCCGGGTCGTGGCTGACCATCGCGCTGGTGCCGTCGGCCGTAGCCGTGGTGGCGTACCTCGGTGCGGTACAGGCGGCGGTGGCCTACGGCGAGGCGGTCCACACGGCGTTCGACATTCACCGGTTCGACCTGTTGGCAGCGCTGCACCTACCGCTGCCGGTGGACCAGGACGAGGAGCGCGCGCAGGCAACGGCTCTATGCGACTGGTGGCGCCAGGGCATTCCGGTGCGGCTGGCGTACGAGCACGGGACCGCACCCGACGCCGGGCGGACGAGTTGACCGGCAACCCCGAGCGCGACCATCTCACGATGGCGGTCGGCGAACGGCTGGTCCGGTTCCTCAAGACCGGTGACGCGGCGGCTCTCCTCGCGCCGACGGTCCGCGCCGACGCGGTCCGGCTCGCGGTGCTGGCCGGCGGACACACCATGGGCGCGGAACTCGCCCACGCGCTCGGCCTGGTGCACTGGTACCGGTATCTGCTGCTGAACGACGAGAGCGACGCCGACGATGCCGCTCGGGCGTCGACGATTCTCCGCACGGTCCATGCCAGCAGAGCCGACGCGGTACCGGCGGCCGTCCGGTACGCCCTCGAGTCCGGCCAGGAGATGACGGGCGACTGGCTCGCCGACAACACGCCCGCGCTACAGGCGTGCCTGAACGGCGTCGACGACCTGCTCGCCGACAAGACGATCCGGGCTCTGCGCCGGGCCGCCGGTCAACCCGGCGGGGACACGGACGGCGCCGCGGGCCGGGTGTCTCATCTGGCCAACCTCGCCGCCGCGCTCACCGTCCGATCGCGGCGCGGCAACGGCTCCCGGCGCGGCTCGCGGCACGGCGATAGTTCCCGGCACGCCGACAGCACGCGCGATCTCGACGAAGCGATCGAGGTCGCCCGCCGCGCCGTGGCAGTAGCGGACCCGGACAGCGAATCCTACGGCGCCGTCATCTCGAACCTCGGCAACGCGTTGCTCGCCCGACACGGCCACACCGGCGACCCGGCCGACCTGGACGAGGCGATCGGCGCGCAACGGTCGGCGGCCGAGCGGCTCCCGGACGGCGGACACCGCGCGCTCGTGCTCAACCGGCTCGCCAAGGCGCTGCACGCCCGGCACCGGAGCACCGGCGCCCGCGCCGACCTCGACGCTGCGATCGACACGGCCCGCGCAGCCGCGACGACACAGGGGGTACCCGAGCAGCACCTGCCGTCATACCTGGCGTCGCTCGGCGAAGTGCTGTCGAGCCGGTTCCATGCGGACCGAGCGGTGGCCGACCTCGACGAGAGCATCGCCGTCCACCGCCAGGTGTCGGCGCTGCTGCCGGACACCCACCGGACCGCCGCCCGGTTCCTGGGCGAACTCGGGGTGGCGCTGGTGTTCCGGTACGGGCAGACCGGTGACAGCGCCGCTCTCGACGAGGCGATCGCCGTCGACCGCCGGGCGGTGGTGGCCGCCGGCGGCGACGACGAGCGCCGCTCGCTGGCATTGGCGAACCTCGCGGTTGCGCTGCGCGTCAGCTTCCAACGCACCGGCAGCCGCGCCACGCTCGCCGACGCCGTGTCGGCCCATCGCGAGGCGGCCGGCCTCGCACCCGGTGAGCGAGCGCATGTGACGGCGTTGGCGCACACTCTGCTGTCGGGGTACCGGCATACCGGGGACCTCGACCTGCTCGACGAGCTGATCGAGGTCGACCGGCGCGCCGTCGCCGAGACGCCCCCGGGGGAGCCGATGGAACGGGTGGCGCGGCTGGCCGATCTCGGCACGGCGCTGTCCACCCGGCACCACCGTACCGGCGACGACGACGCGCGGCGGGAGTCGGTGCGCGCGTTCACCGAGGCCGCCCGGATCCTCGGTGCCGCTGGCGACGCCATGCTCGAACACTTCGACGGCAGCGGCGACTTTCGCGCGCTGGACAACGCGGAACAGGCGTACCGGCAGGCGCTGGCGGCGGTTCCGGAGGACGACGACGCGCACCTTTCGTACCTGTCCCGGCTCGGCGCGTTGCTGCTCCGGCGCTACGAACACACCGAGGACGCGCGGGCACTCGACGAGCTCATCGCGAGCACGCGACGGGTGCTCGACCGCGTGCCCGCCGACGACCCGACCCGCGCCGGCGATCTGTCCAACCTCGGCAACGCGCTCAGGTACCGCTACCAGCAGACCGGGCAGCTCGCCGTGCTCGACGAGGCGATCCGGACCCACCGCGCGGCCGTTGCCGCGGCCGGCGACGACGACCAGCACCGGTACGCGATGCGGAACAACCTGGCCGGCGCGCTGCGGGCCCGCTTCGATCGCACCGGCGACCTCGCCCTGCTGGACGAGGCGCTACGGACGATGCGCGACGTGGTGGTGGCGGCCGCGGAGTCCGGCGACGACCACCTGCCCGACTACCGCGCCAATCTCGGGATCCATCTGGCGTTGCGGTACGAGAACACGGGCGACCTCGCCGCGCTCGACGAGTCCATCGCCGTGCTCCGCAGCGCGGTCGCGGGCACCCCCGACGGGAACCCCGACCGGGCGCAGCGGTTGTCCGATCTCGGCAGCGCGCTGATGTTCCGGTACGAACGCCTCGGCGACGCGTCCGCCCTCGACGAGGCGATCACGCGGATCGGCGCCGGCGTCGACGCCACCGCGCGCAACCACCACGCCCGACCGGAACGCCTGTCCAACCTGGGCGGAGCGCTGACGGCGAGGTTCAAACGCGTGCGGGAGATCTCCGATCTCGACGAGGCGATCACGGCGCACAAGCAGGCCGTCGCAAACGCGACGGGCGGTCCGGACCGGTCGATGTGCCTGTCCAACCTCGGCGTCGCCCTGTCCACGCGGTTCGACCACACCGGCGACGAACCCACGCTCGACCGGGCCGTCGACGCCTACCGCCGCGCCGTCGAAGCCGTGCCTGACGGCCATCCCCGCGCGCAGGACTACCTGTCCAACCTCAGCAACGTGCTGCTCAAGCGGTACGAGCAGACCGGCGAACTCGCGGCGCTCGACGCCGCCGTGACGGCCGCCGGTCGGGCGGTCGAGGCCAGCCCGGCCGGCCACCCCGACCGCGCGATGCGGCTGACGCAGCTCGGGCTGGCGCTGCTGCGACGGCACGAGCGGTCGCCCCGCTCCGGCGGCCTGGACGAGGCGGTGGAGGTCGCCCGGCAGGCGCTCGCCGCCACCCCGTCCGACCATCCGCGCCGGGCCCGGCGCCTGTCCAACTTGGGCAACGCGCTGGTCACCCGCTACCTACGAACGTTGGATGTGCAGAGCCTCGACGACGCCACCCAGGCATACCGCGACGCGGTCACCGTCATTCCGGGCGGCCGTCCCGACCCGGGCCACCTGTCCAACCTCAGCCGGGTGCTCCAGGTGCGTTCCCTGTTCCGCGGCGAACACGACGCGCTGGTCGAGGCGGCCGCGATCGGCCGGCGCGCGGCTGCCGCCACTCGCGACGGCCAGCCCGATGCGGGCGTACTCATCAACGCAGGCCATGCGCTGCGGGCCTGGTACGCACGCAGCCAGGACCGTTCGGTGCTAGACGAGGCGCTGGCCGCGTTCGCCGAAGCGGCTGCGCTGCCGACCGCCTCGACCGCGACCCGCGTCAGCGCCGCGGCGGCGTACGGGCGGCTCGCGCTGTCCGCCGGGAACGCCGCGGCGGCCGACGAGCAACTGGGCCGGGCCGTCGCCCTGCTCCCGCTGGTCGCCGCGCGGCACCTGGCACGCGGAGACATCGAGTACTGGCTGGGCCACTTCGCGGGACTCGCCGCCGACGCCGCGGCGGCCGCGATCGAAGCCGGCCGGCCGGAACGCGCGCTGACCCTGCTCGAACTCGGCCGCGGCATCCTGGTGACGCAGGCGATCGAATCCCGCACCGACCTCACCGAACTGCGGACCGCGGCGCCCGACCTGGCGGCCCGTTTCCAGTGGCTGTGCGGCGAACTCGACGCCGACAACGTCCCACCGGACACCGACGGCGCCGCGCCGGACGCTTCCCGGTCGGCCGACCAGCGCCGCAAGCTCGCCGCCGAACTCGACGAACTGCTGCGCCGCATCCGCGACCTGCCCGGGCAGGAACGGTTCCTGCTCCCGCCGACTGTGGAACAGTTGGCCGCCGAGGCCGTGGACGGGCCCGTCGTGTTCGTCAACCCGAGCCGGTACCGCTGCGACGCGCTGATCCTGACACCCGAGGGCGTGCGCGTCGTCCCGCTGCCCGGCATCGGTGGGGACATCAACCGGCGACCGTACGACTTCCTTGGCGCCCTGCGCGTCGCCAACGACCCAGCCGCCTCGATGGCGGACCGGGTCCGGGCCGAGCGGCTCATGGGGCAGACGCTCGGCTGGCTGTGGGACACGGTCGCCGAACCGGTGCTCACCGCGCTCGGCCGCACCGGAGCCCCGCCGCCGGGAGAGCCGTTGCCGCGGATGTGGTGGGCGCCCGGCGGGATCCTCAACCTCCTCCCCCTGCACGCGGCCGGCCACCACAACCACGAAGGCACGGCGCGCACGGTCATGGATCGCGTCGTGTCGTCGTACACGCCGACGGTGCGCGCCCTCCGCTACGCCCGCTCGCGCCTGGACGCCGCCGGGCGGGACGAGCGCGTGCTCGTCGTGGCCATGCCGCAAACGCGTGGCGCCGCGGACCTGCCCGGCGCCGAGCGAGAGGCGGAACTGCTCACCGGCCGGTTCCCCAGGGCGCGGGTACTGGCCGGCCCGCGGGCGACCCGAGACACGATCATGCGGGAACTCGCCGGCAACGCCGTGGCGCATTTCGCGTGCCACGCACAGGGCGACCCGGCCAACCCCGCCGCGAGCCGGCTGCTCGTGCACGACCACGCCGAGAACCCGTTGACCGTGCTCGACGTGTCCCGGCTACGGCTGCCCTACGCGCGGCTGGCGTTCCTCTCGGCCTGCACGACGGCGAGGCCGACACAGGAACTCGCCGACGAAGCCGTACACATTGCGTCCGCGTTCCAGCTCGCCGGGTACGCGCACGTCGTCGGTACCCTGTGGCCCATCGACGACTCGACCGCGGTCTCGGTCGCCGACGGGGTGTACCAGGCGCTCGCCCGGCCGGGCACCGGAATCGACGTGAGCCGCGCCGCGCCCGCGCTGCACGCCGCGACCAGACAACTGCGGGACCTCCGCCGCGAGACCCCGTCCCGCTGGGCCGGATACGTCCATGCCGGCGCCTGACGCGCCGGTTCAGGCGCGGCTCCCGGCCGGCGGGCGCCGCCGAAGGTGTACGCGACGCGGGCGCCGACCGGGCGAACCGGGTCAGCCATTGGTGGCGCGGATCGCCAGGCCGCTCAGGGCGCCGCCGCTGTACTGGTAGCCGGCCGCCCACACCGTGCTGGTGCCGGCTGCGGTCGCGTCAACCAGCGTGTTGGCCGCGTTGGGCGAGGGCATGGTCTCCTTGCTCCAAGGTGCTGCCGTTCCAGCAGGCCACCAGCGTCGCGGTGCCGACATAGGCGCCTCTCCAGCCGAACCCGGCTACTCCCCGTTCAGTTGGGCAGCCACCCGCTGGCTCGAACGCGCCGACGAGAGGAACACCGGTGGCGTGATGATCGCCAGGTCGACGCGCTTTCAGGGTGATCGCATGGCGCCCTGATCTGGTAGCCGCGATCCGCGCGTGACCTCGAGCGGCAATCATCCCGGCCATCCAAGCCCGGCCGGTCGGAAGGCTTGGGGTGTGGCGGTTCCGGCGCAGGCCGCTCACAGGATGACGACCCGATCGCCGGTCATCGCCCGGCAATCGGGCATGTTCGACGAAGACCAGACAGTGTACGAACCCCGAAGCCGCCCCCCGGCCAATCCGGGCAGCGGCGGATGCTCAACGTAAGACTCCATCACGGTCATCCTCGCACCGTGCGAGTAGGACAGGCCATCTACCCAGGATGGGTTCTCGGGTGTCTTGCGGCGACACTCGGGCCGACCACCAGGAGGCAGCCACATGAGCACCACCCCGCTACCCGACGAGCGGACGCGCTATTCCTCCCAGCGGACCGACGAGATCGACATCCAGGCCTGGCCAGAATTCGGCGAAGAGGGCCGAAAGCTACTGGAGTCGGCCGGACAGGTGATCCATCCCAAGCCCGGCGAGGTCTTGTGGGAGGGCGGCGAATCCTACGACCTGTACCTCGTACGGGCCGGTGGGGTATGCCTCCTGGATCGACGGGACGACCGAATCGTGGTCGTGGTGGAGCCCGGCGACTTCGTCGGCGAACTCGGCATGCTGATGGGCCAGCCGGCCTTCCTCGCCGGCGTTTCGATGGCAGAGACCACGCTGCTGCGGGTACATGTCGAGGATCTGCGCCAGCTCATCGCGACCTCAGTGGATCTGGGCGACTTGTTGCTCTCCGCGTTCGACGCCCGGCGGCGCCTGCTGACCCGTTGGGGTGAGGGTGGGCTCGTCCTCGCTGGCGACGACGATCGCGACCTGCATCGGCTGCAGGAGTTCGCCGAGCGTAATCACGTGCCCTATCGGATGGTGCTGCGCTCGGACCGGTCCGCGTGGGCCGAGATCGCGGCGACGTGTGCCCTCCCGGAGAAGGGCGCGGCCGTGGTGGCCGGACCAGGACGAGTCCTGACCGAACCGACCACCCGCGATCTGGCAACCGCCATTGGTCTCGACCTGTGTGGGCTCTCCGACCAGACACGATGCGATCTACTGATCGTCGGCGCCGGACCAGCGGGTCTGGCCGCCGCCGTCTACGGAGCCTCCGAGGGGCTTGACGTCGTGCTCGTCGAGGACGTCGCCCCGGGCGGACAGGCCGGCACCTCCTCGCGAATCGAGAACTACCTGGGCTTCCCACGCGGGGTCGCCGGCAACGAACTGGCCAGATCGGCGATGCTGCAGGCGGTCAAGTTCGGGGCACGGCTGGTCTCTCCCCGCTCCGTCACCGGGTTGTCGCGGGGCCCGGACGGATTCCGGGTTCGGCTCGACGACCAGACCGACGTAGCCGCCCGCGCCGTGGTCATCGCCAGTGGCGTCCAGTACCGCCGACTGACGATCCCGGGTGTCACCGATCTCGAGGGTCGTGGCGTCTACTACGCCGCTACCGAAATCGAGGCACGCGCGTGCCTCGGCCAGGACGTGGTCGTGGTGGGGGGCGCCAACTCGGCGGGCCAGGCTGCCCTGTTCCTCGCCCGGCAGGCCAATCGCGTCCACGTCCTCATCCGCCGCGACGACCTCTCCGAGACCATGTCGAGCTACCTCGCACAACGGCTCATCCACCACGAACGGATCACCGTCCATCCCCGGTCGGAGCTGACCTCCGCGCGAGGCGAGGACCGGCTTACCCACCTCACCTGGCGAGACGGGCTCAGGCAACAGGACGTCCAGCTGGAGGCCGGCGGGCTGTTCCTGATGATCGGCGCGCTCCCGCGCACCACCTGGCTGCACGACGTGGGCGTCGGACTCGACGACAAAGGTTTCGTGACAACCCACAGAGCGTTCGAGACCTCGGTGCCCGGGACTATTCGCCGTCGGCGACGTCCGCGCCGGCTCGGTCAAGCGGGTGGCCTCCGCTGTCGGAGAAGGATCGGTGGTGATATCCGCAGTGCACTCCTTTCTCGGCGGGGCCCGCTAACAGTTGGCGTTTCCGGCTGCCGCGCAGCGGATCCGCGACGTGGTCGCCCAGATCGCCGCGACCGAGGACGCTGTCGCCCTGCAACGGGAGGGCATCGAGGTGATGCTCGCCCGCGCCCGGTTCACCGGTCCGGGCCGGATCCGGCCGACGGGCGGATGTTGACCGCCCGACGGTTCATCATCGCCACCGGCGCCACGCCGCTGATTCCGCCGATCCCGGGCCTGAACACGGTGCCGTACCTGACCAACGAGACCGTCTTCGACCTGCCCGCCCTGCCGACCAGCCTGGCCGTGCTCCGTGGTGGTGCGATCGGTCCTCGGCGCGTTTCGGCGCCTCGATCCCCATCCCGATGTCGAGCCCGCACTGCGCCTGCTGCGCGACGCCGACGTGCCCGCTGTGACGTTGACCAACGGCGGACACGACCTGGTCGGCGCGCTGCTGGACCGCGCCGGCCTCGCCGCGCTCGTGCAGCGCAGCCTGCCCGTCGACCAGGTACGCCGATGGAAACCTGCACAAGAGCCCTACCTGTGGGCCGCGGCCGAGTTGGGCGCCGAACCGAGCCAGGTCGCCTTGGTAGCCTCGCACCCGTGGGACTGCGCCGGCGCGCCCACACCGCGGGCCTACGATCCGGCTGGGTCAACCGCACCGCAGCCGCCTGGCCCGCGGTCTTCCCGCCGCCCGACATCACCGGCGGCGACCTGCCCGCGGTCGTTGCCGGCCTGCTCACCTGAACAGTCCGGTGGACAGGGCGGCGCGGGCGGCCCGCACCGATCCCGGTCGCGGTCCGCGCCCGTTGTTCGAGCAATGTCAGCACCGGATGGCCTGCGCCCGCTGCGACTTCTACGCGCCGAGAGCCTCCGCCAGGGCGCAAGTGCCGGAGGCCAAGGAGCGCCTTCAACGGATGCTCGTCAGCATCCCGCTGACCGACGAGGGGGTCGCGCCCATTGGTGCGCTCTCGACATGGTGGGGCGCTTCTGGGCAAGGTGTGTTCCGGAGCCGCCCTGCGGTCTGGGTGGGGCTGGGCGGGTTGGCTACGCGGGAGGGTCGATGAGTTGAACACTGCGCGGCATATCTGCTCGACCGCGGCGCCGATGTGAACTGGATGTCGGGCTGTGAGAACCGCACGCCGCTGGACGCGGCGATCCGCAGCGGCGCCACCGACCTGGCTGGGTGGCTGCGCGCCCGGGGCGTCACGACAGCCGCCGAGATGGGCCGGTAGACCGCGTGGCCGGCACCCGCTCGGGCCTGTGTGGGCTGCACAATAGCGGCATGGCTACCTTCGTCCTGCCGAGGAGCTTGGTGGACAGCGTGCGCGCCGATGCGTTGCCGGAGCGCCGCGAGTGGCTGCGCGTCCTGCCGGACATCGTTGGTGAGCTGGCATGGCGGTGGTCGCTGCGCCTCGGGCGGCCGTACCAGCCCGGCGGTCAATGCTCGTGGGTGGCGCCTGCGCGTAACACCAGCGGGCAGGATCTTGTCCTCAAGGTAGCCTGGCGCCACGACGAGGCCGCGCACGAGGCCGACGGTCTGCGGGCGTGGGCCGGTCAGGGTGCCGTGCGGCTGTACGCCAGCGATGTGTTCGGCTCGACCAGCGTGCTGCTGCTGGAGCGCTGCAACCCGGGAACCACCCTCGCGGAGGCCCTGCTGGAGCCCGAGCAGGATGAGGTCGTCGCCGCACTGCTTCGCCGGTTGTGGAGTGCGCCGTGCGACGGCGACGGCTTCCGGCCGCTGCAGGTCATGTGCGACGCGTGGACCGCGGAATTCCAGGCGCGGCTCGCCGGGTCACCGGGGCTGCTCGATCCGGGCCTGGCACGCGTCGGGATCGAGCTATTTCGCAGCTTGCCGGCCACCGCCGAGCGGCAGGTGCTGCTGTGCACCGACCTGCACGCCGGGAATGTCTTGGCCGCGCAGCGGGAACAGTGGTTGGTCATCGACCCCAAGCCGTACGTGGGCGACCCGACCTACGATGCGCTGCAACACATGCTCAACTGCGAGGAACGGTTGGCTACCGACCCGGCCGGGTTGGCCAAGCGGATGGCGGATCTACTCGGCCTCGACCCCGAACGGCTTGTCAGCTGGCTGTTCGCCCGGTGCGTGCAGGAATCGATCGACCAACCCGCGCTGCGCGAGGTCGCTGCTCGCCTCGCCCCCGGATAGCCGGTCGTGCCGCCTACCAGTCCATGAGATGGCGCTGATACGCAGCGCTTTCTTCTGCGTCAGAACGACGCCGGTGACCTCGGATGGGCGGCTAACCAGGCCGTTGCACTGATGGTTCGGTGAAGAAGTTCAACACGCTACAGCAGCGCTGCGCCGCGGGTTGGACCGCGTCGGCTGGGGCGCCGGGCGGGCCTGGGCCGGCGTACACCCGAGTCGAAGCGAACGGTGACGGCCGTGTACCGGCCTGGCTCGACCTGCACGGTCGTCGGCGCGGCCCGGGGCAATGCCGCCTTGGGCAGGGCCTCCGGCGTGATCGTGTAGCTACCGGGCGGCAGCTCGATCCTGAACCTGCCGTCTGTGTCGGTGTCTACTGTCGCGACGGTCGTCGCCGAGTCCGCGGCGGTGATGACTAGCCGGCATCGGAGGGGCCGGTCCGGGCACGGCGAGTCCGGTCGCAGCACCGGGCAGCCGCCGTCGACCGTGGCGACCCCGGTCAATCCCGAGTGTTCCACCGGCGAGGAAGCGTCGGAGGCGCCCGGGCTGCCGGGGACATTCCTCGCGCATGACGGCAGCAACAGCGCGGCGATCAGGACCAACGTGATGCGAGTACGGGTGGCCACGTCGCTACGACGTCGATGTCACCGGCCTGGTTTCACGATCGGCCCAAAGTGCTGGCTGCCGACCCTCGACGTTACCCGCGCGCCGAGCGCGCAGGCATCGACACACTTGAGATCCTGAGCGCCGGTCTCCACCATTCGGCTAGCGCGCCGACTCTGGCCGCCAGTCATGAAGGGATCGTCGATGCCACCCCTGCCTCGACGCACGCTCGTCGCCGCGACCGTCGCGGTCGCTACCGCGGCCACCGCCATCGCCATCATCGCCGTGGCCGGGCCGGCGTCGGCCGACCAGACCCCGACCCAGACGCCGACCCAGACGCCGATGCAGCGCGGTCCGGGCACGGTACGCCACGAAACGCACCACGACGCGTCGCCTCCGCTTTCGCGGCTGGCGCCGGTACCGCCGAACGCCGACCCCGGTGAGGGCGAGAAGATCCATCGGATGCCCAACCGGGGAAGGGGCAACCACCCCGACCCGGTCGTGCAGCGCGTACCGGGTGCCGGAGCATCGGCGACGTCGGCGAACTTCGACGGGCTAGGGCAGGGCTTCACCGGACCGGCTGGGCCGTTCACCGGTACCGCGGTGCCGCCGGACCCGAACGCCGCGGTCGGCGCGACCCAGATCGTGGAGCTGGTCAACACCGGGTTCGCGGTGTTCGACAAGGCGGGCACCGCGCAGTACGGGCCGGCCGCGACCAACACGTTGTTCTCCGGGTTCGGCGGCAAATGCCAGACCACTAACGACGGCGACGCGGTGGTGCGCTACGACGCCCTCGCCGGCCGGTGGGTGGTCACCCAGTTCGCGAACGTGTCCGGCAGCGGCCCGTACTTCGAGTGCGTCGCGGTCAGCAAGACCTCCGACGCCACCGGCGCGTGGAACCGGTACTCGTTCCAGTACGCCAGCTTCCCCGACTACCCGAAGCTGTCGGTGTGGCCGGACGCCTACTACGTCACCTACAACCTGTTCAACGCCTCGGGTACGGCGTTCCTGGGCGCTGAGATCTGTGCCATGGACCGGGCCGCGATGCTCGCCGGCACCACCGCAACCCAGCAGTGCCACACCACGTCGACCAGCTACGGTGGGTTGCTCGCCGCCGACTTCGAAGGCGGCGCGGCCCCGCCGGCCGGCGAGCCGAACACGACCTTGGCCATGGGCACCACCGCGACGACCCTGGCGTCGTGGCGCTTCCACGTCGACTGGGCCAACCCGAACAACTCCACCTTCGCCGGTCCCAGCAACGTGACGGTCGCCGCGTACACCGCTGCGTGCGGATCCAGCGGCACCTGCGTTCCCCAGAAGGGAGTGTCGCAGCGACTGGACTCGCTGTCTGACCGGCTCATGTTCCGGCTGGCCTACCGTAACGTCGGCGATCACGAGTCGCTGGTCACCAACCACGCCGTGACGGTTGGCAGTTCGGTCGGGGTGCGCTGGTACGAACTGCGGGTCTCCGGCAGCGGTGCACCGAGCGTGTTCCAGCAGGGCACCTACGCCCCTGACTCGACATACCGGTGGATGGGCTCGATCGCGATGGACAAGGCCGGCAACGTCGGTCTGGGCTACTCGGCGTCCAGTTCGTCGATCAACCCGCAGATCCGCTACACCGGGCGGCTGACCGGCGACCCGGCCGGGCAGATGACCCAGGCCGAGGGCACTATCGTGGCAGGTGGCGGCTCGCAGACCACGTACTCGCGGTGGGGCGACTACTCGTCTATGGTGGTCGACCCCGCCGATGGCTGCACCTTCTGGTACACGCAGGAGTACGAGGCCGTCACGGGTACCCGCAACTGGCACACCCGGCTGGCCTCGTTCACGCTGCCCGGGTGTACCGGCGGCGGTGCCGGCAACGACTTCTCCGTCGGCGTCAGCCCGGCCGCCGCGACGATCACCGCGGGTGGTTCCACTACAGCGACGGTCAGTACCGCCGTCGTGTCGGGATCCGCGCAGTCGGTGGCGTTGTCCGCCACCGACCTGCCTACCGGGGCGACCGCCTCGTTCAACCCCACGTCCGTCACGGCCGGGGCCTCGTCGACCCTGACCGTCGCCACCTCCGCGTCGACCCCAGCCGGCACCTACCCGGTGACCGTGACAGGTTCCGGCCCGTCGGGCAGTCACAGCGCCTCGTTCACGCTGACCGTCACCGGTCCAGGCGGCGGGATCAACAATGGCGGGTTCGAAGCCGACCTGTCCGGCTGGAACACGACCGGATCAACGTCGACCGTGACCAGCCCGGTCCACAGTGGTGCCAAGGCCACCCGCGCCGGATCCACCTCCCCAACCGGAGACTCCACACTCACGCAAACCTTCACCGCCACCAGCGCGAGCAGCAAGCTCAACCTCTGGTACCGGATGGTCTGCCCGGACACCATCACCTACGACTGGTTCACGGTGACCCTCAAGGACAACACCACCGGCACCACGACAACGCCACTGGGCAGGACCTGCGCATCACCGCCGAGCTACCAGCAGGTCACCGCCACCATCACGGCCGGACACAGCTACACCGTCACGCTCACCAACCACGACGACAACTACCCCGGCGACGCCTCATACACCTACATCGACGACATCACCCTGTCCTGACGCGCCTGCTGTGACAGCCGACATGGCGCCCACAAACGTCGGCGCCATGTCGGCTGACGCAAGAGCCCTCTGACGGCCGAGGAGATCATCGATCGTGCCGTACGGGGGCGCCGAATGCCGTAGCCGGAGCCGGAGCCGGCGACATGAGTTTGGCCTCCCCGAGGCGGGAGCGAGGCTGAGCGCGTCTCCGGTTACGTGCTCTACTCGAGCGGCGACCTCGCCTGGCGGACGCCTGGCGGAGAGGGACCTCCTGCGACTCTCTGGGACCGGGGCGTGGACCTGGTCCGCGATCCGGCGCGTCCTGGATCGTTCGGTCTCGCTGGCGGATATCGTTGCCGCCGCACGCCGACGCGCTCTGCGGTGCAGATTTGCGACTGTGCCTGCGGCGCGCAGTCCTGACGGCCGGGGTCAGGCGCAAGTCGAGGTCCGCCTGGCTGGGTGGCCGGCGCCGAGCAGCCGGGAACCTGGCGCTCGTCGCAGCGGTTCGACGTCCGGCCGATTCCACGCCAGAGGCTCGTCCGGTCGTGGCGGGTACGCGCGGATGGTGGCCGCCAGACGGGGTCGACCTACGGTAGCGGCTCTGATGGTGCCCGTGGGGCACGCGAGCCTCGCCGGCGGCGGTACGCCGAACTGCTCCCAGCGGGACAGCTCAGCTGATGGGGATGATCGGTGGGTCGTCGCCCAGCACGCGGTACAGGTCTGGCTCGGCAGTGAGAATGTCGCATCCGTGTACTTCGGCCACGACGAACCCTGCCGCGATGTCGAGTCTGCCGAGCAGGGTGCACATGGCGGCAAGTGTTCGCCACTGGTCGGCGTGCATGCCGGTCACGACCGCGGCCTCGACTGTCGTGGCGTAGGCGGCGATGGCGGAGGTATCGAGGACGAGGCTTACCGGGCGGGCGCTCACGCGGTACGGGCGGGCAGGCCGAACCGTTCGCGTAGCCGGGCCCAGTAGGAACCCGGCCCAGGTCCGGGACAGCCCTCCGGTCAGCTTCTGAAGATCCAGTAGTGCCATGGCAACCTGCCCGAGTTTTGTGGTCCAACAGCGGCGCGCTAGACCGGGCATTCATGCCGAGCAATGAAAAGAGGGCTCCCGCAAGCGCGTGACCTGCGGAACCCTCACGCTGTCGGGACGGCGGGATTTGAACCGACGACCCCTTGACCCCCAGTAGTCATGTGGGTCAGCGGCATGCTCAACCACGTTTGCCCAGGTCACCCGAAGCATAAATCGGCCGAGTAAAGGACTCACGCTCAACGGGTACCGGTGACGGCTCGGCCATTATCGACCAGGTGACACTCGACAGGCCGCCGATACAACCGGCGCTCCTGAACGTCCACCCGACATGACCGCCTCGGCGGTGCAGAACTGCGCCAACGCGGCAAGTTCTGCCTGGCGGCCCAGCAGCTCTGGGGGGCAATGAGGCGTACCTGCTCCACGTAATTCGACCGCGCAGGTGCCGCCTGGGTGACCGTCACAGTGATCGGCGCGTTGCTGTCACCACCGATGCCGACAGCTCCGGCACCGAAGACCTCCACCCGGCCGCTCGGGGGTGAGGCATCCCGCCTAGCAAAGATCATTTGGATGGTGCTGCTCCCGCCCGCGCCGGTGATCTTGGTGCGGATCGGAGCGGTACTACTACCGCCGATCGCAACCGAACCGGTCCCGCTGGCGCTGACCCCGTCGCGGGCTCCCGCCACCGGGGTGGTCGATGACGGGACGTTGGATACCTCGGTGTTGATCTCACCCACGCTGTCGGGCGCCGTTGCGTTGTTGGATTGATGGACGCGTTGAACCGGACCGCGGCCCAGGTTAGATTGCCTGGGCGAGTTCGGTGAACGCGGTGGCCACTGGCGTGGCGGGCGCGGCGTCGATGCCGAGTTCGTAGTGTCCGCGGCGAAGGTTCTGCATGAAGGCATGTCCGGCGATGATCACCTGTGCTGTCCGGTCAGTCTGTAGTCCTCGCATCGGTCGTAGCCGGTGTTTGAGCTGACTGTGATCAGCTTCTATCGGGTTGTTGGCGTACTGCTCGACGTGATGCCACGCCGACGGGAGCAACTCGTCGAGCACGGCCGGATAGATCGCCGCCGCGTCGGTGACCACCTCATTCGGCGTGACCTTCAGCGTGCTCATTGCCCGCTGGAAGAACCGGCGAGCAGCCTCGCCGTCCCGGCGGGATGAGACCAGCACGTCGATGACCTGCCCAAACTGGTCGACGGCCCGACACACGTACCGCCAAACACCGTTGACCTTGACGTACGTCTCATCGACGAACCACCTGCCGCCAGGGGCGTGACGGGTGAACCTGGCGGCGTCGGCCAGCAGCGGCGTGAACCGTTGCACCCACCGGTAGACGGTGACGTGGTCGACCTCGAGGCCACGTTCGACCAGCAGTTCCTCGACGTCGCGATAGGAGAGGTTGTAGCGCAGGTACCAGCGCACCGCTACCACGATCACGTCGGACGGGAACCCGGAACCCGGTGAACGCCGACTTCGGCGGCAGCCAGAGGCGGGGACGGTTCGACAGCTTCACTGATCAAGCTTGCCTCGATCTTGCAAACGTCCAACGCAACAGAGCCCGCGGTGTCCGTCCACAGCGCCGAGCACCCACAGAGCACCCAGTTCTGACGGATGTTCGAATGCATTTCGCCGGCTGTGTCGGCCGGAAGTAGCCGGATCAGTACTTCGGAGGTTCCAGAGCTTCCTCGGGTGGTGATCAGCTCGTTCTGACGCTGGTGAGGGGTTTGGGCGTCCAGGTTTCGTGCTGGATCACCCGCGTATTCAGCGGGAATGGGATGTTCCGAAGCGGCCGGTGAAGTATCCGCGCTTCTTCTCGTCGTCGAATTCGTGGCGCCGCCTCCAACACAAAGAGTTTGCGAACAAAGATCGTTGGGGCTCCAAAGCTACTTGCAGGAATCAACGGCCCCGCCCGTCGGCGTTCGATCCTCACCGGCTGATCAGGCGCAGCACCGGACCGGGCAGCAACGGCAGGAGAAGCATCGCAACAAGGCTCTGGCCGAACATGTCCGTCTTGAGTCCGACGACCGACGGTGCGACGCGGAGCACCTGCCAGATCATCGTCAATCCTTTCCACCGATCGTCGGTCAGGACGAGCGCCACCCCGAGCCCGTACTGCGCCGCCAAGGTTTCGGGATGACGCGGTCCAAGGCTTCGCCGCAACCCGTGGAACGCCTCGTCGAAGAGGATGCAGGCGCGCTGGTATCTACGCAGCTGAGCATCGGCCTGGGCGAGGAGGAACATCGTGCGCATGATCGCGTGGTGACCGGCGGGAAACCGTTGGCGGAGCGCCGTGAGCGTCTCGTCGAGGTGCGTCTGCGCGTCCACCGGCCGGCCGAGACAGAGCAGCGCGAAGCCGTACTCCACGTCTGTGGCGAGGGTCCGGGCGTTGAGCGGGCCGTGTGACCGACGCAACCGCTCGCGCAACTCCCAGAGGTCGCGCGCGGAGTCCTCCCACTTGTGCGGGTCGGGATTCAGCTCGAACAGGTGCAGGGTTAGCCAGGCTTGCGCGAGCACTGCGTGCGCCGCGACGGCGTTGGCGTGCTCGGGTAGTCCCCGCCGCGCATAGTGCTCAACCACCAACTCGGCCGTGCGGCGCGCCTCCTGCTGCCGGTTTGTGGACAGCTGGATGACGGCAAGCTCCAAGCGGGCGGCCTGCAACAGGTCGTCGTCGTAGCCGGCCATTGTGTCGACGAGCCTCTCCATGCGGCTCCGGGCGAGGGTCATCTCGCCCCGAAGGCGGCGGCTTCGGATGTACGCGAGTTCCGCGTCCGCCGTGAGAGACCGCGCCGCCGCGACCCGGGACCACAAGTTCGTCGCCTCATCGAACCGGCCGAGGGCGTCGAGGCTTTGTGCCGCGAGTCGGTCGCCCTCGGAGTCGGTGACCTGCCGGGCCAGTTCGGTGGCCCGCTCGTAACCGCCCGCTTCCAGGTGCGAGGTCGCGGCAGCAAGCAGGTCGGCCGGCGAGGGCTTTCCGGCCGCCAGCACCCGGTCCCACTGCCCGGCCGCTGCCACCGGATCGCCGTGCCGGCGGTAGTGCTCGACCAGTCGGCGCCTTAGCCGGACCGACCGACCCGCGTCGAGCAGGTCGTTGTCGGCCAGCACGGCCATGTGTGGTGCCACCTCGACCGTCGGGGCGTCGGCCAGCAGGAGGTCGGCGGCTGTTCTAATCATATACTCGACCGGTACGACCGGCGGCAGCAGCCGCCGGCTCGCCTCCCGTACGATCGCGTGGAACTCCCACCGGTCCCCGGTGCGGGTAGCGAGCTGTAGCCTGCGCAGCTCGGCCAGGTCGTCAGCCGGGTCGCCGTCGGGCCGGACCGCCGCAACGACGCGGGTCAGGATCGCTGCCGGCACCGGGACAGGCCCGAGCAGCGCAGCCACCTGCAGAACGAGCCGCACGCCGGCCCCGAGCTCGGTGAAGGCCTCGCCGACGAGTTCGACCACGGATTCCAGCACGGCTGGTTCGCGGTCGATCCGGTCGAGCTGGTCGGCGTAGGAACGCAGGCCCTGCCGGTCCACCAGCTGTGCCCCGACAACGGCGAGGCTCATGGCGTGAAACCCGAGGCGGCGCGCCACGCGTTCGGCCGCCAGGTCGTCACCATCGTCGTCGGGTTCGCGGAACTGGAGCAGCAGGGCGACGGAGTCCTCCGGCGACATCGGGCCGAGTTCGACCACCGGCGCGCCACCGCCGACCATGTCCTGCCGGCCGATCAGGATGGTGCGAACGACGGTGCCCGCGGGCAACAGGAGCTGATCGAGAGCGCTGCGGGCCATGGCGGACGGGACGCCGTCGATGATCCACAGCGCCGGCTTCCCCTTGGTGACCAGGTGATGGGCCACCCCGGCGGTAAGCTCCGCACGGCCGGCAGCGGCGACGTGCGGCAGATTCAACGCGACAGCGACTTTGCGCATCTCGTCGCCGTACCGGGTCAGGGCCTCGGCGGCGGTTGCACCCGACAAGCCGAGGCGGAACACGCCACCGGGGAACGCCGCCGCGAAGTGCCAGCCGTACGCCGTGCCCAGCGTCGACTTGCCGCTGCCCGCCAACCCGACAAGCGGGACCACCGGACCACCGGCAGGCGCGGTCACCAACGGGACGTCGACGCGATGCAGCGCGGTGTGCAGGTCCCACAGCTCGGGGTAGCGCCCGACGAAGGCGGGCGCTCCGGCCGATCCGTCCGGATACCAGACAGGGCGCTCGGTGAAGCTGATGTCGCCGAACGTGCCCCGCACCGAGGCGATCCTCGTGGCCAGGTCTTTCACCAAAGCTGCCACGGCCCGCTGGTCGGCGGGCATCGGACGACGGGCGAACTTGGCGTCGGCGAGTTGCACTGGCCGCAGATGACGCTCGTCCGCCTCCGGGTTGATCACGAAGATCCGTCGCCGCGGGTCGCCCTCGCGTTCGCCGGCCAGATAGGCGGCCCTCAGCTCGAACTGGCACGCGGACCGGCGGGAGTAAGCGGCCGAGTAGAGGACCAGCATGATCGTCGACGCGTTCAGCTTCTCCTCGATGCCCGCGGTGATCCCGCGACCTATCGGGAGCGACTCGTCCATCCACACGTCCAGGCCGCCTCGCCGGAGATCCGCGCACAGACGCCGGGCATCCTCCCGCTCGGATCCGGCGAACGACAAGAAGATGGTCATGCGAGGTCACCTCCGCGGGATGGAATCGATCGCCGCACCGTCGACCCGCCCGTGTAGCACCGGTGGGCACGGCAACCCGTCCGCCGCGGTGAACTCCCGCCGAGCCGGCGCCGAAGTAGCGTGATGGGCGAGGTAGTCGCCATGATTGCCAGTGTTGAGACCACGAACTGCTCCATGCCCTGACCAACTGCGTTCATGAGATGCTGCACGGTTTCTCCTCAGGTCAGCCGCGACAACGCCGCCCGCGTCGCGCCATGCCACTACGCTCTGCGCCGAACCTGGAAGGCGACCTGAGAGACTTCGGAACGCGGTCAACCGTCCGCCAGACCGTCCAAAGCGCGTTGGACGGCGTCCTGCTGCGAGGCGCCCAGGTGGCGGTAGTCCTCCAGCGCTTCCGTCCAGTACCGGGCGGCGACCTCCCGGTCGCCCGCGGAATGGGCCAGCTCGCCCAGATGTGCACGGGCCCGGGCCCGTTCGAACATGCTGCCGCTCCGGTCGCTCGCCTCCACCGCGCGCAGGTAGCTCGCCACGGCCCGCCCGTGCTGCCCGGCATGCTGGAATGTTTCGCCGAGCCCGTTCCACGTCATGGCCGCGTCGACTCTAAGACCGAGTCGTTCAAAGACCTCCAGGGCCGACTCCAGGTGGACCACAGACTCGTCGTACCGGCCGAGATTCGCCGTCGCCAGCCCCAGACCCCGTTGGGTGATCGCCGCGTTGCGCTCGGCCTTGGCCGCCCGGTAGTGGGCGAGGACCGGCCCCACCGCGTCGACGAACTCGTCGAAGCGTCTCTCGCTGAAGTGCAGCCAGGCCAGGTCGGCACGCGCGGTGTTGGCCCCGTGCTCGTCGCCGACCGACACGAACAGTCGCAAGGCGATCCGGTAGAGCCGCTCGGCCGTCGCGGGGTCACCGAGTTCGAGATGGACCCGGCCCAGGTTGTCGGTGATCAGGGCGGTCGCGAGCCGGTCACCACATCTGCGGGCCGACCGGCGGGCCACCTCATAGGTGTGCCGCCAGTTGCCCCACAGCTTTGCGAGGTGGTAGTACCCGCGCAGGGCGTACGCGAGCTGCCAGCACGACTCGTCCAGACCGGCCGCACCGCTCGTGAGGCAGATGGCGGTAAGGCCGGGCTCCTCCGTCCGGAACCAGGCCAGGGCCGCGTCGTAGTCCCCGAGTGCCGGCAGCTCGGCGGTGTCATCGGCGTCCGGAGGGACGTGGTGCCGGTGCGGTGTGATCAGGACGTCGGCGGCGAGGCAGGCCCGGACCGCGTAGTCCGCCAGCCGGCGCAGGGCCGAACGGATCTCCACATCGGACAGTCGGGTCGCCGGATGCTCCCTGACGAAACGCAGGATCAGATCGTGGAACTGGTAACGGTCGTCGCCGGACCGCTCGATGAGGTGACGGTCGGCCACCTCGTCCAACCGGCGCAGGGCTTCCACGGACCCGGTCCCGAGCAGCGCCGCAACGGAGTGGACGTCGTACGAGGCGCCCGGATGGAGCGCGGCGAGGGCGCACATTCGCCGCAGCTCCATCGGCAGATCGTCCAGGGAGACCCGGAAGGAAGCGGCGACGCTGCGGTCGTCCTGCGCCAGTTCGGTCGAAACGGCGTGCGCGTCGGACAACCTCGCCTCGAGCGCGTCGAGGGAATGCCGGTTCGCGGGGGTGTGCCGCGCCGCGACGATCCTGATCGCCAAAGGCAGTCCGCCGCAGAGCGCGACGATCCGGTCGATGACGGGGCCGTCCGCCTGCCCGTCGGCGCCGCTCACGCTTTGGAACAGCGCCGCGCCGGCGGCCGGCGGCAGGACATCTAACGCGAGTTCGTCGACGTCGTCCAGCGCCCGCAGGCGCCGCCTGCTAGTGAGGAGAACCGCACTGCCGGCCACGGCCGGCAGCAATGGCCGGACCTGCCCCGCGTCCCGGACGTTGTCGAGCACGATCAGCAGGCGCCGTCCGGCCAGCACGGTCTGGTAGAGGTCCACCTGGTCGTCGGTGTCGACCGGGATGCGAGCCGGGTCCTCGATCAGCCGGCGCAGCAGCCGCTCCACCGCCGCACCGACGCCCAAGGGCGCCCGGGTACCCGTGTAGCCGTGCAGATCGAGGAGCACCACACCGTCCGGGAAGCTGCCGGACATCTCCTCCGCCGCCTGCGCGACGAGGGCGGTCTTGCCCACTCCCGGCATGCCGTGGACGAGGACGGCTTGGCTGCCGTGCCGGACCTTCCCGACCAGCCGGGCCACGTCCGCCTCCCGGCCGGTGAAGTGCCGGTCGCGACGGAAGACGGGCGTCGCCGGGTGCCGGGACGGAGGCGACGGGGTCGACGGTGACGCCGGCGGCCCGGCACCCGGGTCACCGGTGCGCAACGCCGCCCGGAAAGCCGATTCGAGAGCGGCGCCCGGTTCGAGCCCGGTGGTCTCCCGCAGCGCCGCGCGAGTCCGCAGATACACCGCCGTCGCCTCGTCTCGACGCCCAACGGCCGCGAGGGAACCGATCATCAGCGCCGCGACGCCCTCGCGTTCGGGTGAGCGCGCGCATTCCACGCGCAGCAGATCGACCACCCGTAGATGCTTTCCGCACCCCTGCTCGATGGCGGCCAGCGTCTCCACGCAGACCCACCGCTCGTCCTCCAGTCGCTGCCGCAGCCCGTCCGGATCCCCGGCCACGCCGCCGAGCGGCTGTCCTCGGAACCGGTCGAGGGCCTGGTGCAGGGCGTGCGCGGCGGACTGCGGTTCCTGCCGGTCCATGGCCTGGCGAGCGTGGCGCAACAGGTCCCGGAACTGCCGGACATCGACAGCGTGGTCCGCGATCCGCAGCCGGTACCGTCCGTCGGACGACTCGATGACGGCCGGCTCGCCGGTCAAGGTGAGTGCCGCTCGTAGCTTCCCAACGTAGTGGTACACGCTGTCTCTGGTCACGGCGCCGCGCGAACCCCACACGGACGCCACGAGTTCTTCCGTCGTGACGCCGGCATCCGCGCGCATCGCCAGCACCGCGAGCACGGCCTTGGCGGTGTTGCCGAGCTCGACCGGCGTGCCGTCGCGCTCCACCACGACGGGGCCGAGCAGCATGATCCTCAAGCCGCTCCGGCCGGGACGTGGCGCGGCCTGGCGCCGGCGCTGGTGGCGGTTCAGCTCCGCGAGCTGCTCCGCGAGGCGACGGGCCAGGAGCACCGCGCGGCGGTCGCCGCGCAGGCCGGTCACCAAACGCTCCGCGGTATCGGGCCGCGGTGCCTTCCACCCCGCCAGCACCTCACTGACGTAACTGCGGGACAGGCCCGTGACGGTCGCGAGTTTGCTGGGCGAGATGCCCGCGATCAGGCGCAGGCGACGCAACAGGTCGACCAGGTCGCGTGCCGGTCCGGGTGGGAGGTCCGGCTCGCCCCGACGAGGTGACTGGATCATGCCGGGTTCGCTCCTGTTCGCCCGTCCGGCCTCAGCTCGCTCGGACCCGGGCCGCTCGCAGGCCCCGGGGACGACGGTTGTTCGCCTGCGGTCGCCGGCGCCGTCCCGGCGGACACCGGGCCGCCAATCCTGTTGGCACGGCCGCATCCGGTGGCCGGCCGCCGATGGGGATCGGGTCGCTGCCACGGTGCATGTGGTCCCCGGGGCGGGGAAGGGAGGTGAGATCGCAGATGGAACCGCACGGCGCGTTTCTCCCGCAGCTGCTGGACGGGACGGCGTTCAACGCCCTCGCCCTGGTGGCGTCCTGGATCGTGGCGCTGTTCAGGCAGTTCGGATGACGACGGGAGCAGTAACGGCTGACCGGCTGTTGCTCCCGCCGGCACCCACCCGCTGAGGACGGGCCGGGATCCAGCGTACCCAGCTCCACCGTGGCGAGAGGAGCGCCAGGTGTCTGGATCCCGGTCTGCACGGTATCCGTTCCTCACTGTCAGTCGAGGTGGCCCTCCTCGTCGCGGTCCCAGGCGAAATCCTCCGCGGGGCCGGGCTGCCGCACCGGGCGGGTACGGCGGTCCGATGGCAGTTCACGCGGATCGGTCGGGCTGCGTTTGACCGGCGAGCCGAGGATATCGTCCGGCCACGGCAGTTCGGGTGCCTCGACCGGCGGGCCGGACGCGACGCCGAGCTTCTCGGCGATCATCGACGCGAACTCCTCCGGGAGCCAAGTCTGCAGGTCGATGCAGGAGATGGACGGGGAAAGACCCGGCAGCTCCGTGTCGTCGAACCGGGCCGGCAGGATGTACGCCTTCCTCTCCTCGATCGCCCGACTGAGAGCACTGGCCAGTTCCAGGCGGGTCCAGTACCGTCCGTACTCCTTGGAGATGAACAGCACGCAGTACCGCGACAGCTCGCGGAACACCCGGTCCAGATACACGTTGAGGTTCTCGCCCCACAGACTGACCCGCTCGAAGCGGTCGTAGTACACCGAGATGCCCTGTCGCTTCAGGGTCTCGGCCACCTGGTCGACGTAGGGCCGGCGCTCGCCGGCGAACGACAGACACACGTCGTACCGGTAGCCGGTCGGTACTGCGTTCACCGCCCGAATCCGATCATCGCCACGACAAGTATCCCGACCACCGTGACGACGACGGCGAGCACCAGCAGTCTCCGCGCCCAGTACGGCGGTGCCGGTTCCGGCTCGGAGCCGACCGTGTCGAGAGTCGGCGGACGTTCCCCGGCGGCGGCGGCTTCGCGATCGAGCCGCAGAAACTCCCGCCAAGTCGCGTCCGACCAGTGGGTCGGCCGGTTGCCGTGCACCAGACCCTCGATGAAGTCACGCCCCGCGTCGGATCGGAACATCGCACGGACCATGGCCGGACCGCTGGTCCGCAGCCGACCCGTCGGAACCGTCCGCACGACGGTGTCGTAGAGCAGAGCCACCCGCCGGCTTCGGCGCCCGGGGGCGTCCGGCCAGCGGTCGATCCAGAGGCCGTTGTCCATCACCTCTGCCGCCACCAACATCCGCTGCCGGCGCGGCAGTCGGACGACCAACCGGCACAGCAGCCCGACGAGATGGTCGGCCAGCCCCGGGTTGCTGGTCATCCGCAGGGCCCGGACCAGGGTGTCGGGGTCGCCCAGGAGACGCGAGTCGTCCGGCACCACGCCGTCGGCGCGATCCGCGTCCCGGCGGGCCGTTTCCATGGCATTGATCAGGCTGCTGAGTTCGGCATCCGTGGGTGGCGACTCGCGTCTGCGCAACCGGTACATCAGCGGCCCGAGCAGGCGCATCCCGATGTCGGTGACCCGGGTGGCCCGGACCGCGGCCACCCGAGCCACCGACGGCGACAGCAACGCCGGCCGCCGCGCCACCGGCGCCGCTCGCCGGTCCGGCTCGACGGGTTGCGTCGGCTCCGGGCGGGCGACGAACGGGGGCGGCGCGGGCGGCATGGTGCGACCGCGACGGGACATCACACGTTCGGCGAGGGCCTCGAGCTGCGATTCCGGGCGTACGCGGGCGATCACCTCGTTGCACCGCATGAGCAGATCGGACAGACCGGCGTAGTCGGTAGCGGCCCATTCGACCAACTGGCACGCCACGTCACGTGCGGGGTCCGGGCAGTCCGCGGCCGCGACCAGGATGACGTCGGAGGCGCCGACCGCGCCGGGCGGTGGCCGCAACCGGGTGAAGGCGTAGGTGACCAGTTCAGCGGAGTCACCCACGCCGGTGTCGTACAACCAGCGCGGGTATCGGAACCAGTGCGTGTCGGGCAGACACCGCGCGATGCGGCCCAGCATCGCCACGGCGCGCAACGCGGTCCGCCAGTCGGCATCGGTGACGATCCACAACCGGTCGGCGCGTCGCCGCAACACCCCGGCCAACAACTGCACCGCCAGATCCGGCGCGTACTCGGCCCCCGCGGTCAACTGTTGCAGCGCGGCCTTGCCCCGCTCACGCACCTCGGTGGCCCGCAATGCCGGTAACGGGCCACGCGCCTCGCTCAGTGGCTGATCGAGCGACGGCCACGCCGCCAGGCCGATACCGAGCGAGACCTGCAGCGTCAGGACGCCGGCATCGCCGACCAACGCATGGGACTGGAAGCCAGGACGACCGTGCTCGTCCCGCCCGAGCACGCGACGCAGCACAGCGTACCGCCCGTCGTCCAGACACACGCGAGCCACCGCCATCGGCGCGGAGCGGTCGCCAGACAGGGCCGGCCTGAGCATCCGGTACACCTGCTCGGCCCGCACCGGGGAGCACGAGTACGCCACCGGCCCGAGGCCACTGGACCTGTTGGCGCTGTCCCAGCGCAGCACGATCTGGTGCACCAGATCGTGGCCGCTCATGTGCCGACCACCTCGGCGACTCGCGGTCCGAGCAGCCCGCACATCGCGAACAGGGCGAGCAGCGGCTGGACGGCCCGGTAGCTGCGAGCCCCCACCGGGTAGCGTCCGCCGCGGGGCGCGGCTCCGGTCGCGGACGCGAAATGCAGCGTGCACCGGCGGATCGTCGCCGCCGGTCGCAGCCACGTGCTGCCGCCGTGGCGGGTGACGAACGCGAACACGTCGCGGCTTTCCGCCGCCACCTCGACCGGATCGAACGGGACCGGCGGCGGCCGGTGCAGCCAACGGCCTACCGGGGACTCGAACCGCACGAGGTCCGCCTTGGTCAGGACTACGGCCGCGGGCGCGGCGATGAATTGACCGTCGCGCGGCAACCGGTCGAGGACCGCCCCGAACGTCGGGTCACCCAGGAGCCGTTCGCCGGCGGTCGGCCGACCCGGCAACCGGGCGAGCTGGGGCAGTCGCAGCGCCTGGACCGGGTCGACGACGAACAGGAACGCGCTGACGCCGGCGAGGAAACGCATCGCCCGGTCGGTCCGCAGCAGATCCTCTCCGGCGACGTCGAAGAAGCCCACCGGCCGTTGCCTGCCACCGGATCCGACCAGGAGGGCGTCGATGAACTCCACCGAATTCCCTGCGGGTGAGGTGTGGTCCAGCACCTCGCCCTCGCTGAACGGTTCGAGCAGGCGCTTGCGGGCGGATTCATGCAGTTGCTGGTTCACCGACCCGACGGTCAGCGGGAGTCCGTTCGGCGCCGATCCTTCCAGTTCGGCGAGCATCGCGGCGAGCAGGTTGGACTTGCCGGTCCCGGACCTGCCGACCAGCGCGACCGTCAGGGGCTCGCCGTTGATCAGATACGGCACCGGCACATGATGGGTGTGTCCATCGGCCGGATCGACGCACGGCTGCCAGGCGGTCCGCAGGATGTCGGCGTACCGCGCCTGATTGGTCTCCTTGCGGAGGTCGAACTTGGCAAACCCGCCCTGCGGGCGAGGGACGTGTGTGTCGGCCGGGTTGAAAGCGATCGGGCTCAGACAGTAGGGGCAGCTGATCGGCGCCGGGCGACCGCCGCCGGGCCGCGCCTCGGGGCGGTTCACCGTGCACTGTCCCGGTTCGCCCGCTTGTCGGCCATCATCGAGTCGAACGCGGCCCGACCCGGAGCGAGGCCGTCGTCGGGGAGCGGGTCCACGTCCAGCGGATCCCGGATTCCCATGATTCCCAATACCTCCACGGCAGTCGGGCGGTCGGCGGCCCGCGTGGCGAGGCACCGCCCCAGCGACCGACCGAGCTCCGGCGCGGCGGACAGGTCCGGACCGCGCCCATCGCCGACAAGACTTCCGGTGACAAGCCAGTACGCCATCGCGGCGACACTCCACAGATCGTCCCGACAGTCGGCCCGGCCGGTACCGGCCCGCTGTTCGGGGCTCGCGAACAGGTGCTCACCGTCCCCACGACGGGGAGCGCCTTCGTACGCCCCTCCGCTGGGTCGGTCGAGTTGGGGCCCGTCGCCGCGCCGGAAGATCGTCGCGGGGCGGATGGCACCGTGGACGAGTCCCAGCGCCTCGAGCACCCGGAGCGCGACGAGCAGCTCGCGCACCAGCGTGCGGCGCCTCCGCACCGGCAGCGTCCGCCCGCCGATGGTGGCCAGGGACTGGTTCGCCATGGGCTGGTACAGCACGTACGGCTCGTCGCAGTCCAGCTCGTACCCGGCCACCGCGCGGAACAGTCCCTCGTACGGACCGTCGGCCACGGTACGGGTGATCGCCACACCGACGCCCACCTCGCGTTCGAACGCGCTGCGCCGGTCAGGATTCTCCGCGGCCGCGACGGGAAGCCGGTACTGGACCAGCCGCCACGCTCCACCCAGCGAGACGTCGCAGGAACGCACCGCATCGTACGGTGCCGCGGGATGGTCGGGCCCGAAGGTCGCCGGCATCGAGACCGGGACACCGGCCGGGTCGAGGAAACTCAGCTCACCCGACTTCTCCGTCATCACCGGATCGGGCACGGACGCGATCACTGGCTCTCCTCGGTCGCGACGGCGACCTGTGGCCGCACGGTGGCCACGGCGCCGGCCTGGAAGGGTTGCAGCCGCAGCACACCCAGGTAGCCGTGTGTCTCGAGCCGGGCGCCCGGTGTCTGTGCCCCCCAGCTTCCGCGACCCACCTGCTGCCGCAGGGTCGGCGGAACCAGGTAGATCTCCCGGAACCGGTTCGGGTCGCGGGCCAGGAACAGGCCCTGTCCCCGGTCGGTCAGCGGTACGGGATCGTCCAGACCGTCGGCCGGCATGAACGCCTCGGCCCGGCCACGGCGCGGGTCCGGACCGAGGGCCGCTTCGCCGGCATGTTCCAGTTCGGCCTTCAGCCTGGCCCGGAGGACCTGCTCGAACTGCTGATAGTCGACCGTCGTGAGGTCGTCGGTGTGAATCTCCACCGTGCCGCACACGTCTTCCATCGCGGCCGACACCACGTCGACGAGCCGGGTCCGCACCGCGCTGTCCATCCCCCGGCCCACGACCTGGCGTTGCCGCACCAGCCATGCCGGATCACGCTGCACCGAGACCAGCCCGGCGATGTTGTAGCGGCCGGTCCCCGCCCGGCGGACGCCCACCGGGGCGAGCCCGTCCACCGCAGCGTCGGCCGTCACGAACAGGTTGGCCATCAGCCCGAGCAGGTCCGCCATGTCCACCCGGCGGTCGGCCTGATACCAGTCCTCGGCGGCCGCATTCATGATCACCTGGTCCAGGCCGCCAACCGCGTCCTCTGCGGCGGTCAGGGTGATCCGCGCGAGCCACTGGTCGACCGACCGCTGCCAGTGCCGGATGGTCGCCACGGCGACGAGGACGATCGCCGCGACCACCCCGGCCACCGCCGCCCAGGCGGGTGGCGGGGGTACGACCATCCCGGCACCGACCAGTGCGCCCAGCGCGACGCCCAGCACCCCCGACACCGCCTGGCGGCGTACCTGCCCGTCCACGGGCGGTCGGCCGTCTCCCGGCTGCGCGGCGCGGGCACGGCGGGTACCGGCGACGGCGATGGCGACGACCAGAAATCCCGGCACCACGCCGACCAGCGGCCAGAGCACGGCGAGGAACCCCGCCAGTGCGGTGGCGCCGAGGCGCGACCAGCGGCTCGCGCCGACGTCGAACAACGGCGGGTCGGTGAGTCGCGCGATCAGGTCCGGTGGACACTGTTCCTCCGCCCGGCGCACCCGTTCGGCGCTGCCCGTCGGGCTCAACCGTGCCGCCTGGCGGCGCAGTCGCTCGGAAACGGCGCGCAGGGGCCACCCCGCCGCCAGGAACGCCAATGCGTAGGCCAGCAGATCCGGTGAGGGCTGGTCGATCTCGGCCGGACCCGACTGCAGGGCGAGGCCGTGTGTGGCCATCGCATCGGTGCGCTGCGGGGGCAGACCGAAGGTCAGGTCCTCGTCCTGGAGGGCGTCGATCACCCGCGCCCGGTACTCCTCGAGAGCTGTTCCCACCGCAACGATCCGGCCCGGGTCGAACGCGCCGTTGCCACGCAGCAACGTGGCGGCACGGCGGAGTTCCGCGGCGCCGTCGTGCGCATCCTCCAGCCGGTCGAGACAGTCGTTGCGGGCGTTGTCGAGCCGACCTCCGGCGGCCAACGGCGGCGTCGACGCCCGGCGCCGCCCCGGATCGAGCATGTCGACCAGCCAGCCGGGCGGTGCGACGACGGCGTCAGCCGCACCAGGATCGACCTGGTCGCCACGTAGAGCACCCAGCGCCTGGTTCTGGGCGTCCCTGAAATCGTCCGGAGCCAACTCGTAGCGCACCGCCCGGATCGAGATGGCGGCCACCCGCTGGGGCAGTTCGCCGATCAGCCGCACCGCCTCGGCGAACACGTTGTCGCGAGCCAGGATGTCGACCAGCACGGTCAGCGCCGTCGTCTCCTCGTGCGGGTCGCGTTGGAGCCACCTGCCGGAGCTGGCGGTCCGGCCGGTGAGGTCGCCGATCCAGATCGTCGCGACGGAGGACCCGCGCAACAGGGACGGCCGGATCAGTGGCTGCGGCTCACCGTGCGCGGTCTGCCCCGGGGAGCCGACCACGAGGCACAGCAGCGAGACCTGCTCGGCCCCGCCGAGGAGGATCCGTGAGTACGCGTCGGCGTGCCGTTCGAGCTCGGAGTGCGAGTCGATCACGAGGAACTGGCTGCGTAACGCGGAGTGCCGGCCCGGCCGGGACTTCTGTTCGGTCATGGCCCGTTCCGTCGCGGCCGAGATCCGCTGCTCCGTGTCCGCCGCGGCGGCGCCGCTCAGGTCCACCACGATCACTTGATTGCCCGTCGTCATCGCGGTCACCGATCGGACGTCGGGAGGTCGTCGTCCCAGTCGTCGAACTCCGTGCCGACCGAACGGCCGTTAGCACGTGTCGGCACCGACTCCTCGGCCTCGGACCAGTCGTCGCCTGCCCTGTCGCCGGTCCCCCTGTCGCCGGTTCTGTCACCGGTCCCTCTGTCGCCGGGCGCCTTCTCGTCCCAACCGTGTCGGCCGCGCCCGAACCCGTCGGCGTCATCCGGATCGGCGTCCGGTACCGACCGGCCGTACGAGCGCCGGCCGGCGGGCTGCTCGGCGAGCCGGCGCTGCAGGGGTAAGAACTCGTCCCGGGTGCGCCGCAACCGGGGCTCGTCGTCGTCCCAGTCGTCGGTGGCGCCGGTCCGTTCCGCCTCGCGCAGGTTCCGGGGCGGCCGGCCGGACGCGTTCGGGAACGGGAGAGCCAGGGCGGACTCGAGGGTGTCGGTCCAGAACTCACGCACCGGCGCGAGCCAGCGCTCGCCGTCCTCACCGAGTTCGGCCGCCAGCTTGTCGATCCGCTTCACCTGCGCGGGGGCCACCTCGTGAACCAGCGTGCGGTACAGGGGCGAGGGTTCGCTCATACCCCGGCCGAGCCCCGCCGGCCGCGCCTCCATGAGCTTGCGGATGAACTCCTGGCTGGCGGGGCGGGCGTCCAGCAGCGCCCAGTCCTCGTAGGCGTGCAGCAGATCGGCCCAGCTGGACAGGCCGCGGTCGTAACCCTCCATCTGGAGGGTGCTCAGCCCGCGGGCGTCCTCGTCTCCGAGCCGCAGCCGGATCCGGGCGGGCGAGCCGGGGTCGCCCTGAACGTCGATGCGTCCGTCCCACATCACGCACAGAAGCCGGTGGAGGATGTGGACGCGGTCGTCGCGCGTACTGGCCAGCCAGTCGTCCTGCCAGCCAGTGCGCTGCCGCCACGCCAGGTAGTCCTCCGACCGCGGCTCCCGCCGGGCCCGCGCCCACCGTTGGAGGATCTCGCGGACCTCGGGGACGTCGGTCAGGCTCATCTCGCTTCGGGACAGCACGACGGTGATGGCGTGGGTCGCACCGGGCCGAAAGTCGATCTCGTACTTCTCTCCGCGGGGCAGTTGCAGTTCGTCGCGCAGGAACCGGCGCACCGAGTCGTCCGCCTGCGTCTCCGGGTAGGAGATGAGGACGGTCAGCGGACCGGAGCCCTCCGGGACGAAGCCGCCGGGCAGCAGTCCCGCGAGCTGGTCCTGGAACCGGTTCAGGGTCCGCGGATCGACGCCGCCGAGTGTGCGTGCGTCGCCGGCCGCGGCACCTAGCAGATCGCTCAACGACGGCAGCAACGGCCGTTCGCGGCCGGCTCCCGGCTCGGTGAACAACTGCTTGATTCGTTGCTCCAGGACGTTCTTGACCACCGTGACCGCGCCGTCCGGGTCACGGATGCCGATCTCCACGGCCCGTCGCCAGTCGGTGCGCTGCACGAGCTTGAGCATCAGGCCGGCCTCGTCCTCGGCGGCGGGCAGTTGTGCCCGGCTACGGAGCCGTTCCAGGACGTCGTCGTAGAACTCCTTCAGGTCGGCCCGCGCCGGTAGGAGGTAGGACACACCGGTCCGGTCGACGTACAACGCGTGCCGGCGGCTCGCGAAGAGCTCCGCCTCGCCGTCCATGTGCCGGCGGAACGCGGCCACAATCGCGTTCAGGTCGGCCAGCGTGTCCTCCGCCAGCGGCCGCCACCGGTTCTCGTGTTCCTTCCAGTGCTCGTGCCAGATTCGACGGGTACGCCAGCGATACCAGCGGTCCTGCTCCTCGAGGATGTTCTGCACCTCCGTGTCCGTCCAGTGTGGACGAATCAAGCCGAGCAGCCGGCCTTTGATGTGACCCGCGCGGGGCGGCTCGTTCTCGACGTTCGACGGGCGTTCGGGTATGTTACGCCGGTTCAGCAGCATGCCGAAGAACCCGGCGGCGGCGACCGGGTCGACGTCCGCCTGGTCGTCGGCGCTCGCGTTAGGACCGTTGAGCACCCGGTCCAACCTGAAGATGTCGTTGTCTTGGAGCAGCTCGATCATCCCCTGGCGCGGGTTGAACCGCCGCACGGCCGCGGTCACGTCCGCACCGGCCGTCCGTCCGAGGTTGTCGAGCATGTGCAGCATTTCCTCGGAACGGGCACCGAGAGCGGTCACCACGGCGTTGCCTCTGGGCGGCGGATACGGCTCGGCCGACAGCGACAACGGCTCGCGGCCCCAGATCTCGGAGATGCCGGCAGCCTCGAACATGCGCTTGACTAGCGGCGCGTTGTCTTCGCGTACCCGGCGGGCGGGATCGGTGAGCCCGCGTACCGCGAAGGCGAGAAGACGGGCGGCCAGCAGCTCGGCCAGCTCATTGACGGGCACGGTCATGGATGCCACCAGGCTGGTGGACACGCCACGGTGACCGATGCCCGACGGCGACCAGGCCGTACGGCGCAACGACCGGTTGACGAAGCTCGCGGCGAAGGAGTGTGAATCGTCGCGGTTACGGTTGACCGCCGCGTTGTCGGCCTCGGTGGCCACCAGGGATATGACCAATGACACCAGGGACCGTCGCAGGTCGATCGGCCGGACGCCGACCGTGGGGCTGAACAGGAACGCGGTCTGCACCGTGGCGCTGGGGATCCGGACCCGCCGGCCACCCGGGTAGGGCACGGAGACTCCCGTGCCGTCGGTGGCGCTGATGTCGTCGCTGGTCTTGGGTGAGTTCTGGTCGTCGACGAGGCGGAACAGGTCGATGAGTGCGCGGGCCCCGTTCAGCTCCGCCTCGCGGCCGCCGCCACGGGCCGCCGGAAACGCCTTCGGCATCACCACCAGCGGGTAGATCTTCGCCTTCAGCCGCTTCATCCGGAAGGCCTCGGCGACCAGATGGAGGTAGTCGTAGAAGATGCCCGCGCCGGTTCCACCGGCGACGGAGAAGGCGACGAAGACGTCAACCCCCATGATGTCGCGACCGCCGAGCTGGCGAAGGTCGGCCGCGGACAGCGCCAGCCGGTCGATCGCCTCGGACACCGGCGCCATCACCGGATCCAGACCGTCGCGCAGGGTCGCGAACAACGCGGCCCGACCGACGGTAGGCAGTTGACCCGCGCCGTCCCGCAGCGGCGCGACTTCCGGCTCACCGATCCGCGGCGGCAACCATGACTGGACCTCGTCGTGCATCACGAACCGCAGCATCTGCGTCGCGGCCGGACTGCTGTCGAACGGCGGAAGCAGGTCGTGCGTGGCGCGGGCGGTCCGGTTGTAGGCCGGCCGCAGGGCTGGTTCGACCGCCATGTGCGGAAGCCTGGCAAGTTCGGCCTGACTGTAGTCGGCGTACACGAACTGCAGACAGTCCGGAAGCTGGAAGCGTTCGCGCCGGCCCCGGTCAGCGAGCGCGGTGCCGTCCGGGCCGCAGAGTTCCTCCCGTAGCCGCCGTTCCAGTTCGGCGCCCACGAGGCACCCGGTACCACCCAATCCGACGTAGAGCATCGGCTGGTAGATCTTCATGGTCATGGACTCCCTCTCCGGCGGTGGCTCCGGCCCCGGCCGCTGGCTCTCACTTACATGTCCGGGTGGTCGGTGGCACAACCTGCCGTGGAGACAGGCGTCGTGATCGGCGTGGACGTGTCCGCCGGTCGCCGATTCGTCGGACGCTGGCGTGGCGACTGCCGGGGCGGGCGGGAGCCGCCGCGCCGGGTGTCGGTCACGCTCAGCTCCAGGTCCGGACCGATCCCGATCGGGTTGGCGAGCTGAAGCTCGATGTCGGCGCCGGACGGTGTCCGCACCCGTGCGGCGGCACCGCTGCGGAACAGCACGTACCGGGCGCCGGACACTGCCGCGCGGACCGTGGACCTCGACCCTTCACCGGTCACGCTGAAGCCGAACCCGTTCGGCTGCGGGTGGCTCACCGGCCAGGTGGCGACCTCGCGACCCTGGTGGTGCAGGTGCACCGTCAACTTGTGCGGGTCCCGACGGCTGCGCACCGCACGCCGGTGGACGACCAGCGCGGCCGCCGCCCCCGCGAGGAGGGCGCCCGCTGCGGTGAGCAGCAGCCAGTGCCGTCGCGGCCACGACGGCTGCTCCATGACCAGCACCTGGATGAAGGTGCTGCCGAGCTGGCGGCCCCCCGCCGTGCGGTCGGTCACGATCAGCCGGCCGGGGCTCATCCCGAGGGGTGACCCGGTACCGAACGCGAGGGTGAACGAAACCGTGTGCCGGGCACCCGCGGGCACGTCGAACGACGTCGGCGTGACCTGGATCTGGCTCTTCGGGTCGAGATCGGCGAGCGTGAGGGCGAGCGTGTGCGTCTTGTCGTCGTTGTTCTGCACGACGACGCCACCGGTAGCCGACCCGCCCGGGTAGACACTCGTCGCCGCGATGGTGGGGGTCGCGATCACCGGCGACGGTGTATCGAGGAGAATGGCCTCGATCGGCCGTTGGTCACCGGTGATCCCCTCGGCCACCGCGTTGCCCACGATGCTGACCGCGCCGTGCGCGGCGGCGGGCATGGTCAGGTACCCGGTGAACACGCCGTCACCGGAACGCGCGTCCGGCGCCCGACCGTCGTCGGCGAGCGGCACGTCGAGCGGCGTCAGGCCGGAGCTGCTCAGCCGGACCGAGACACGCACCTCGGCCAGGTCGGCCGGATTGCTGATCACCAGTCCCCGGCGGGTCTGCAGGCGGACCTCGACGACGGCGCGCTCACCCGGCGTCGGCTGGGGCGGGTTCAGCGTGATCGACGAGTGCAGGACCCCCTGCCACAACGCGCTGGTGCTCGCCACCTGGCCACTGCTCCCGGCCGGAGTGGCGAGATTGATCCGCCAGCGACCGGGCAGCGGGTTGATGATCCGCAGGGCCTCCACCGGGCCGTCCTGACCGCTGACATCGAACACCGAGCCGTCGAACGTTCCGGTGGTGGGTACCTGATCCCCGCTCGGATCGAAGTAGGTGACTTTGACGCGCGGATCCCGCTTGGTCACGGTGATCGAACCGTCCGTCGCGATCGGCGGGATGTCGACGTACAGGTCGGTCGGCGGAACACCCTGCGTGCCCGACTGGAATCTCGCGCACCGGGCCGCGGCGAACGCCCTCTGCAGAGCCACGGTGACATCGCCCGAGTTGGCGACCGTGGTCGCCTGCGGCCTGGCGCTCGGCAGGTCCGCACAGCGGCTCTGGAAACCACCGGCGGCGATCTCGTTCAGCTCGCTGGAGTCGATCTGGTCACCGAACCCGAGCGGCCAAATCTGGACGCCGCCCTGCACCGCCGCCGGCAGCACGCTGGTGCGCAGCAGGTCGGCCGCGTTGGTGTTGCGGTCGGCGGGCTGCCCGTACTGGGGGCTGTTGTGCACGTCCAGCTTGCCGTCGGTCAGCACGAAAATGACGCGTGGATGAGCCGGACCGGGAATGGCGGTCAACCGTGACACCGCCTGCTGGATGGCCGCCGGGATGTCGGTGTCGTCCCCGTCGGCCGGGGTGCGGCTGCGCAGCCCGTTGACGCACGAGCTCAGCCGCTGGCGACCGGCGGTGTCCAGCGCGACGAGCGAACAGACCTCGTCGACCGGGGTCTGACCGGCCTGGTTCGAGCTACCGAACCCGATCACCATCGCCCGCGACTCGGGCGACAGCTCGCTCTGGGTCAACAGCGACGCCGCGTCCTTCTCATCGGCCAGCGCCGGCGGGGAGATGCTGCCCGACTCGTCCACCACCACCGCGAAGTCGATCGCCTGTGGCTTGCTGGCGTCGGAGCCGTCCGATCCCGGGCTCGACGACGCCGAGGGTCCGGGCGATGGCGACGGAGCGGCGAGCGCCGGCACCGGCGCGGCCAGGCTCAGGACGATCAGACCCATCGATGCGAAAGCCATGCGTCGGATCGCCCGGCTTCGTGAATCCCGCATGCCTACCATTCCTCTTCGTCGTAGCCGGTCCGGGGCCGTGGGCGGGACCTGTCGCTGCCGGACATGTCGCTGCCGGTCCAGTCCTCGTCGGCCCAGTCGTCGCGCGCGGCGCTCCGGCTCCGGGGTGGCCGCGGCTCCTCGTACCGGTCGATGTCGGACGCGATGACCTCAACGGTGCGCGCCGGTTCGCGCCTGCGGTGGCTCGGCCGATCGTCGTCGACGGGCTGCGGCTCGCCGCGATGGCCGCGTCGTTCCGTCCATCGGTCCGGTCGGGCCGGGTCGGCGCGGAAGGTCTCCCGACCGTCGTGGTCCTCCGGATCGTCGCGGTACATCCGCCGTCGCACCGGAGGCGGTCCGGGACTCGGCTCCGGTTCGTCGACGACCTCGGCGTCGTCCTCCAGCCAGTCGGGGCCGGGCGAACCGGTACGCCGCCGGGGCGGTGCCGACGGGGAGCCCGCGATCGCGCGGTCCGGTGGGATCCGCTCGTCCTCGTCCGATCCCTTCCACCCGATGCTGTACGGCACGGTGGGATCGCCGCCGCCACGCACCCAGCCGAGGATGGCCTGTGCCTGGGACCCGAGTTGCGTCCGCGCGATGGCACCGCTGTCCAGCAGGTACTGGAAGAACTCGATCATCTGCTTCCGATCGGCCTTCTCGGACTCGGTGAGCATCTGGATCGCCGTAGCCAACTGCTCCGGGTCCTGCGCCGTCAGCGCAGCGGCCCGTTCCAACCCACCGCCGGCGAGCGTGCGCAGCAGCCGTTGGCGGCGCATCTCCTCAAGCTGGGCCTGCCGTTCGTCCTTGTCGGTCTGCTCGATGCCCTCGATCTCCGCGTCGTCGAGGTTGAGCTGGACGTACACCCGCACGTCCAGGCCGTACTCCGCCGAGATCGACGCGCGGGCGTCACGGTCGAGGAACCGGTTGATCTCCGCCATCGCCCCACCGGGGTCCGAGATCGGATACCGCGAGGTGATGCCTCGCAGCTGGTGGAGCAGCTCCGGCAACAGGATGCGCACGTCCCGGAGTTGTTTCTCGGCCACCCGGACGGGATTGGTGACCTCCCAGACCACGTCGAGCTCAGCGAGGAAGAACCGGCCTCCCCGCATCGCCGGAAGCCGCTGCTCGACCCTGGTGTGGTGACGGCCGAGGGCGACCAGACTGACGGCGATCGCTTTGCGCAACCACGGCAGCCGGTTGCCCTGCTGGCTGTCGGAGCGCACCACGTGGTGGGTTCCGTTGGAGTAGAAGTAGACCGCTGCGTTCTGTACACCGCTGTGCCGGTAGTCGGCCGCGGCGTCGCCCAGGTAGGGACCGGGAAGGGCCTGCGGCCCGGCGTGCGGTCCGGCCTGCGGCTCGGCGTGCGGCCCGGCCGGCCGCCGCGTGTTGTCGGGCATCATGCCGCCGTTCCACGCAACGCGCCGGCCAGCCGCCGGGCGGCCGGGATGTCCAGCGGCTCGTCGACGTCGCGGACCATGTCGTCCAGCAGGCCCCAGAGCAGATCACGGTCGCCGCTCGACCTGACCAACCGGGGCAGGAACCGCGTCAGCGCGGACAGCAACGCGGCGCCGTCGGCCGCTTCCCGCACCCAGCCCTTTATTGCGTTCTCCACGACCGGACCGGACCTCGACGAGCCCAACGCCCGCCACATCAGTTTGGCGATCATCTCCGCCCACTCCTCATTCGCTTCGGCCAGTGCCAACGTCAACGGATAGGTCCCGTCGAACCCCCGCAGCGGCGATCCCGTGGCGTCCCGGTCAGCCGTCCACTCGTCGGCGGCTACCACTTCGTCGGTCCGCATCGCCGCCAACCGGACGACGGTGAGCAGGCCGAGCCGGTGACGCTCTGGCCGTTCGTCCGCCAGCCACCGGGAGATCTGGTTCAGCACGGCGCCGGGCTGGCCGCCCCCGAGCAGTTGCACCGCGCACCAGCCGCAGAACACACACATCCGCGCGTCGTCGGTGCTACCGATCCGGGTGATCTCCTTCAGCGCGACGTCGACCGAACCGCCGACCCGGCCCAGCGCGTACGTGGCGGCGGCGGTCCAGACCAACCCGCGGGTGCCGGCCCGGCTCCAGCGCCGCACCAGGTCGTTGACCCCGGCGGTCAGGCGCTCGTTCGCCGCCGCGGTGTGCAGCGTGGTGGCCGCAACCAGGCGGGCCTGCTGATCGCCGCCGGCCGCGAGCGGACCGATAAGCTCGTCCAAGGCGTAGCTGAAGTCGTGCTGGGCCAGCGCTCCACATGCCTGCGCCACCGGAATCCACACCTGCTGACGGTTGCTGCGGCTGCGTTCCTGGAGCCAGCCGACCAGCGTCGCGCGGATGCCGTGGTGTGCCGTCCACACGTGGGCCAGAACGGCCGAGGCGAGCAGTGGGCCGGCGTACCGTATGCGTTCGACCGGAATGCTCGACCGGCCGAGGTCCTCGACGCCTTCTTCGCGTACCGCTCGCGCCGAGATCATGCGCGACACCGGATCGTCGGCGAACAGCGGCAGGACAACGGCTTCGTCGGGGTTGAGAAGTTCGGCCAGGCGACGGGCGAGCACTTCGGCCGCCTCCGCCACGACCGCGTAGGTCGATCCGTCATAGACGGCGAGGGCGATCCGGAAGGCGGCGGTACGGACGGCCGCGACCGAGGTCAGCCAGTCGCTGCGTCCGTCGACCGGCCGGAACCACTCGATCACCTGGGCGGCAGCGAACTCATGACACGACGCCAGCAGGGTCGGCCGGTCGAACCTTCTAGGGTCGTGGTGGTGCGAGACCAGGAGCTCGGCCAGCCGTTCCGCCTCGGCCGGTCGCAGGTCACCCAGGCCCAACGCGCCCGCCACGTCGTCGTCGGCGACCCAGCCGGCCACGGTCTCCCGGAGCTGCTCGGACGTGTCGGGCAGCAGCTCGGCTATGTAGCGGCGCAGCACGCCGGTCGGCTTCGGCGGGGTGTACCGCATGCCGTACCTGCTGCGCAGGATCGGCAGGTGGTCACTGCTCGCGTCGAGCAGGACGACGGCGTACGAGCCGCACTCGGCGAGCATCGCGCTGAGTCGGTCGAGGTGCAGTTCGGTGAGCACATCGCAGGTGCCGCCGGAAGCGGGCTCCAGCACATACCCGGTCGACTTCTCGAGGGTGTCGCGGTTGAGCTGGGTCAGGTCCGTGTCGGACTGCAACCGGATGATCCGCGGCTCGGTGGTCTCGGTCGCGAGGGCCCGGTGCAGCAGCACGATCGCTGTGCTCGATCGTCCGCTGTTCGGCTCGCCGCACAGGGCCAGGGCCCGCGTCGACGCGAGGCGTCCGGCCAGCGCCTGGAAGTCGTCCACCGGATCGTACAGGCGGCACCGCCGCCCGAGCTGCTCCTGCGGAATCTCGCCGGCGACCAGCGGCGCGCCGAGTCCACCGGCGAACGTGATCTTGTTGACGATGTTGCTGTCGAACGTGAGGACGTTGCCGCCGGAGGCAACCGCGGCACTGTGCCGAAGCCGCAACGCGGCCCGGCCGACACCGATGCCCCACGGGTTGTCGATCGGGTCCCGTACCGCGTCGCGGTACTGGTCGTCCTCCTGCTCCGTGGACGCCGATTGTTCGCTGTCGAATTCCTGCCCGGTCGGCTCCGGATCCGCCGCCGACTCGCCCGCAGGCTCCGCGGATTCCTCAGTCGTCATCGCCGACCCGGTCGTCCAAAAGGCACACGCACCACATGTTCTTCCCCGCAAGGCTGACTACGGCCATCACTTGACATTGCGAAGCCAGGTATTCCTGTGCGCCTCCTGGTTCCCCGTGAATTGCCAGGGGAAGGAACTCACCGGACCGGCGCTGAGGAGTAGTTGACAATAGTGTCGATGTATCTCTCGTCTCCGGTGAGATGTTGGCACAAGGCGCAACGACTGTCCACAGCCGCCACTAGCGACGAACTGATACGACGGTCGTTCGTGTCGTGAAGAACCCGGACATCAGCCAACACCTCTCGCCACGATCAATCGCTTCCATGGCCACGGAAGGTAACGTGCCTCCGCACTGCCGACACAGCCTGCGGAGAGCGAGGATTCCACAACGGGCCGGATATCCGGAACCGATGACGGTTACGACGGGTAGTCTTGCGCCCGACCGACCAGCCAACCACGTTGACATCTTCGGTAAATACACACCGTCGGTAGATCGTGTGGCCCGGAAACTCGGCTCTTCGATTGAAACGAACGTCGATGACGCTCAGACGAATGAACAACCTCGGGTCGGCTGATCCGCCGCCCCCGTCTGCGATACGCCGATCATACAAATGCCGCTCCAACGAAAAGCCACGCAGCTCACCCTTCGGCGCTTCCGATACGGCCGTCCCGGCACGCCGGAGCGAGCTGTACCGCCGAAGTATCCCTCCCGATGCGGGCATGGTGAACCGATCTTCCGTCTGTTTGAGAATATCGAAGGAGGTCGGGGCACCCGACGCACGGTAGTTTCATGTCGAACGTCAATCGGCCTCGATGATGCCACCACCACGGCCGGCGTGTCACCAGGAAAGGTCGCCAACATGGCGTGGAAACGACAGGGTCCGATGGAACTGCCAAGAAGTCGCCAAATCAGGAAGGCTGCTCATGTCTGACCTGCGGGCATCCATACTTTCCGATTTGAAGCGGCTGCGAAAGGTCGCGAACCTGCGGACCGCGAATCTCGACAAGCTGGTCGGCCCCCTGATGGCCGAGCTCTCCGGCCGGCTGCCCTCGGAACCGCCCGACCGCGACGCCCTCATCGACGCCCTGACCCGGTGCGCAAACCAACTGCCCGAGGAACTGCGGCCGGCCGTGCTGGCGGGGTTCGCGCTGTCACCGCAGACCAGGGCGATCCCGCGGCTGGAGGCGCGGCTGAAGGCGGCGGGCGCCAGCACCAACCACTCGTTGCGGACCATGCAGCGACGGCTCGAGGACGGCACGGGCCTATTGGCCGAAGTGATCGAAAAGACCCTCACGGCCAGAACGACCATGAACCCCGGCTGGCGGTTGAAAGCGCTGAGGACGGTCCTGCGGCTGGACACCGCCCTGCCACGGGCGCACGAGGAGCGCCGCATCGTCGCCACCCACGACGGTCTGCGCCGCATCCGGGCGTGGTGGGACTTCCCCGGCACCGTCGGCTCCCGCCCGCGGATCGAATGCCGGATGATCTACGGCGGCAAGTCCGTCCGTCCCACGCCCTCCACCGGCCAGCGGATGGAGATGTGGATCGAGCTGCCCGAACCGCTGAACCGCGACGACGAGCACACCGTCGCCGTCGAACTGCACGTCCTCGACCCCGAGGGCTTGCGGCCGCATTATGTCTTCACTCCTGAAATGCCCTGCGACCATTTCGAACTGCGGGTGCGATTCCATCCGGATCGCCTGCCCACCTTTGTGCGACGCGTCCAGGCCGAACCGGTACGTGTGTTCGACGCGGCCATGCCGGAATCCGGCACCCGCGAGCCCGTCGACGACGCCGGCGAGATCTTCCAGCAGTTCGATGACCTGACCTGCTATCTCGGTTATGGAGCGCAGTGGTGGTATCCGCCCGGATGACCGGCTGCGCGGTCGGGCCCAGTTACGCGCTCGCCCGCACTTTGGCGGCCATCATGTCGGCGAGTTCCGCGGGAGTGCGACCGTCGGTCCGAAGGTAGCCGATCGCCGGATTCAGCCACTCGCGCGGGGGCACGACATCTCCGACGACGACCGGCAAAATGTAGGCCGCCGGCCGGTGAAATGCCTGCTCGATGGCCGCTGCCAACTCATCCATCGGGTAGGGCTTCTGCAGGTACTCGCTGGAAATGAAGGGCACCACGAAGCGCGGTCGGGCACCACCGTACAGCTTCCGGAACTCGATGATCAGGTTCTTTCCCCACAGTTCGGTACCCATGTCCGCGTCGTAGGCGACCGTGAGGCCGCGGCGTTCACACTCGCGGACGAACCGCTCGACATACGTGCGTTGCTCACTTGCGAACGACACCGCCAGGTCGAACTCGAAGGCATCCATTTCCACGGTGGTAACTTACCGCGGTCGTGATCAGTGAGGTTTGCGGGCGACGCTCCAAAAGCACGTGGTCGAGGGCCGTACCGGCCCGCAGACGGCCGAGGTGATGGGCGGCTCGGCCAGCACCGTGAGGGTGCAGGCACAAAGGCGTGAAGGCCGTTGCCGAAGCGCTCGCCGCGACGTTCGCGGTCGCGGCCGTCGTCGCGCCGGTCGTGGAGTCCATGCGGGCGATCACCGGCGCGGATCATTGGTGGCTCGTCTTCGCGCTGCGGGCCGTTAGCAAGCTGATTCGGCTGGTGTCCGTCTTACCGGAAGCCCCGGAACGACGCCGGCGAGAGTGCAGTACCCGGTCAAGCGGTGCTGCGCGGCGTCGTAGGACAGTGGGCCGCCGCGGCCATTGATGCTGGCCCTAAACAGCGGACCGGCCTTGTACTTGGTGCGGTCCAGGTACAGCTTGAGCAGTGCGACGTAGCCGCGGTCATCCAGCAGCACGGTGCGCATCGTGCCGCCCTTGCCGTGGATACGCATGTGCTCGTCGTCTAGGCGCAGGTCCAGGTCCTCGACGTACAGGCCGCACACCTCGCTGGCTCGGGCGCCGCAGACGTAGATCGTTTCGAACAGCATTCGGTCGCGCAGCCGGTCCGGCGGCAGGTCCTTGCGCGGGCGCCACTGCGGTGCTGCTGACCGGGATCAGCGGGCTAATCATCGGGATCGGCGAGATCGTGTTCGCCTTCCAGATGGGGCGGCTGGCGGCGCAGCCGTAGCGCCGGCGCGCACGGCGATGTCGATCACGCCAAAGGTGCCGCCGCCGCACCGATCCAGCCTGATGGACGGCAGGTTCGTGCCGGCAGCGGCACGCCGGGCGGGGCGCACCAGACGGTGCCGGCCGACCTCCGACCCACGTCCACCCCACCCGATCGGCTGCATACCTGGCTACCGTGCACACCGACCTGCTGACAAGCCAGCCGACGCTGCCGAAGGCAACCTGTTGAAGAACCTGATCGAGCAGGGCGTGGGCGAGGCTCATGGATACTCCTTCGTCGACCGCTGCGGCACTGCGTCCTGCTACGACCGTCGGTCGACGGTATGGGAATCCATCTGAGAGCCAGCGCCCCGCCCCGCGGCCGCTCAGTCGCCGAGGGCGTCAAGGGCGTCGAGGGCGTGCCGCACCTGTTCGGCCTCTGCAGCGCGCAGCCGGCGGTAGCCGTCCCAGGCGAGCGTCCAGTGCTCCCGCGCGCCGAAACGGTTCCCCGCCGCCGCCGCGAGTGCCCCGAGTCGCTGCTGCGCACGCGCCTGCTCGAACAGGCTGCCGGACTGCTCAGCCGCGACGACAGCGTTGCTGAACGCCGCTGTAGCCCGGTCCGTGTCGCCGCCGTGCTGGTAGGTCTTGCCCAAACCGTTCCAGGTCATCGCGGTGTCGATGCGCAGGCCGAGCCGTTCGAATGTGTCCAGCGCCCGGAGCAGGTCGTTGATCGCTTGGTCGGTATCACCCAGCTCCGCTTCTGCCAGCCCGATCCCCCGCAGCGTGATGGCGGCGTTCCGGTCTGCACCCTCCTCGCGGTAGAACGCGAGGACAGGACGCATCTCCGCGAGAAACTCCCGGTACCGCTGCTCGCCGTACCGCAGCCACGCGAGATTGGCCCGGACGGTGTGCTCGCCGTGCCGGTCACCTATGGCCGTAAACAATCGACGGGCATTCTCGTAGTAGCCGGCGGCCTGATCAGTGTCGCCCTGCTCCAGATGAGCGAGCCCAAGATTGTTGACGATCATCGCCTCGGCACGCGCGTCGCCACACCGCCGGGCGGCGGCGAGCGCGGCCTCATGGGTCACCAGCCACGGTTGCCAGTCCTTCGTGACGAAGTAGTAGCCGCGCAGGGTAAAGGCGAGCTGCCAGCAGGTGACATCGAAGCCGGCTGCCCCGGCAGCGACGCATGCCTGCACGAGATTGGTCTGCTCCTTGGTGAGCCAGTCGAGCGCCGCCGTGTAGTCCGGCAGCGCAGGCGACGCGACCACACGATCGAGCACGACAAGCGGCACCCGGTACCGATGTGGCGTAATCCGCAGATCTGCGAGCTCCGCGGTGCGTAAGAAGTAGTCTGCCAGCCGTCGCAGCGACGTCGACTGCTCGCCGGCCGGCAAAGCCTCCCTCGCGTACCGCCGGCCGAACATGGCGACCAAATCGTGGAACTGATAACGGCCGGAGGCCCGTTCGATGATCAGATGTCGATCAGCCAGCTGGCCGAGCTGCCGGGCGACATCGGCCACGCTCAGGTCGGCGAGCGCCGCCGCCGCGAACGCGTCGAAGTCACCGCCGAGGTGGAGGGCCAGCAAGGCGAACGTGCGCGCCGTCGAGTCCGGCAGATCGGTGAGGGAGATCCGGAAGGACGCCGCGACACTGCGATCTTCGTCGTCCAACTCGGTCAGTCGCTCCGTTTCGTCGGACAGCTTCGCCGCCAGATCCGCCAAGGACTGCGTCGCTCTTGCCCGGTGGCGTGCCGCGGCGATACGGATGGCAAGCGGAAGCCGCCCGCACAGGTCGACGATCCGGGTAAGAACGGCGCCAGCGTTGGGCTCGTCGCGTAGTCGGTCGACACCCACCACCGAGCTGAACAGCCTTACCCCTTCATGCTCAGGAAGCACGTCAAGGTTGAGGGCCACGGCCTCGTCAAGTGCGGCGAGCCGCCGCCGGCTGGTAACGATCGCCGCGCAGGCCCCCGGGCCCGGCAGCGCGAGGGCCACCTGCGCGGCGTCGCGCGCATTGTCCAGCACCACCAGAAGCTGCCGCCCTTGGAGGAGATCCCGGTAGAACGCGACCAGTTCATCGAACTCAGCCGGGATGGCGGCGCCATCCACCCGCAACCGGCGCACCAGGCGGTGCAGGATCTCCGCGGCGGTCAACGGCGGCCGGTGCCCGGCATAGCCGTGTAGATCGAGGAAGATGACACCGTCCGGAAAGGTCACCTTGAGGTCATAGGCCGCCCGGACGGCGAGGGCGGTCTTGCCGGACCCGCCCATCCCGTAGATCGCGCACACGCTGCGCCGCCCCGGCCCGCCGATGGCCTCTACCAAATGGCGCAGCTCCAGGTCCCGATCGGTGAAGTACGGATCCGCCCTGGGCAGGCCGGAGATCGGCTGGCCGGCCGGCGTCGCCGGGCCGGGTACCGGTACTGGGGCGGGCACGCTGGCCAGCGCACGCCGATGCGCGGCCACGAGCTGCAGCGCCCGGCTCCAGACCCTGTTCGTCGATCAACCGTCGGCGTAGCCGCCGGTACACCTCGCCCGCATCGTCACGTCGCCCCAGCGCGGTGAGCGCGTCGATCACGAGCACGGCGGCCGCCTCGCGCACCGGCCCCGTCGACAGGTCATCGAGCAGCAGCGCGAGCACCTCATCGGGATGGTGCCGGTCCGCCTCAATCGTCGCGAGCGCTTCGACCGTCGCGCGCCGCTGGTCGGCCATGTCTCGTCGCAATGCCTCCAGCCGATCGCCGACATCGGCCAGTGGCGGTCCCCGCCACAGTTCCAGGGCGGCATGCAGCAGCGCCGCGGCCAGGTTCCGCTCGCCGCTGTTGCGCGCCGCTCGCGCCTCGGCGGCGAGCCGCCGGAAGCGGTGCCAATCCACTGACTCCGGATCGACAAGCAGCCGGTACCGGGGCCGCCTGGTCTCCAGCACCGCGCCGGTCCCGGCGCCGGCCAACGCCTTCCGCAGTGACGACAGGTAGTGGTAGACGCTGTCTCGCGTCGCGCCACCCGGCCCACCCCACACCGCGGAAATGACCTCCTCGGTGGTGGCACCGGCGGCGCCTCGCGCCAGGAGCATGGCCAGGACCGCGCGTGCGGTGGCGCCACCGATGTCGACCGGCCCACTGTCGGCATCCACCAGCACCGGCCCCAACAGGCGGAATCGCAGCGGTGGATCGGACATAGGTGTATCTGTACCCCATCGGCGGCCCGGACGCGACCTTCCGCCGCCGGTCCGCATAGTGGATTCAGATGATCCTCCGATGGCCTTCAGCTCGGTTTCCCACCCGCCGGACGACAGTTGACGCGGCAACCCGGGGCCGAAGCACGCGGCTCGGGTCCACGCCGATGGGAGGTCATGATGGACGGACGTGCGACGTCGGACGAGACGATCGTCCAGCGGACCGCTGCGGCGGCGTCGCCCGTTCTGGTGCGGCTACGGCGCCCAGGTGTGGTTGTGATCGTGTTGGGTGAGCCGCATCTGGCGGCGGCCCTGATCGACGGTCTTCTGGAGCGATGTCATGTACATGTGGCCCGCCGACCGTCCGCTGGCCAGGATGAGAGGCATCCGGTGTTCGGCTGGCACGAACTGACCGTCCGGGAGATGGAAGTCGCGGAGCTGGTCGGTCAGGCCCTGACGAACCAGCAGATCGCGCACCGCCTCCGGATCTCGCCGCATACGGTCAACTACCACCTTCGGCAGATCTTCCGGAAACTCGCCATCCAGTCGCGGATCACCCTCGCCCAGCTGGCGCCGACCCGCGACTCGGGTCGCACCGGACTGCCGACGTCTGGCGGAAGCGACCGTGCGAGTGGTGGTTGGGACGAACGGCGCTGCGCCGGTACGGACGGTGCTGTCGGTTCTGATGCTGTATTTGCCGATGCCCCGTTGCGGGCGGCGCCTTGCCGGTGCCGGTTCGGCCCGCCGGGTTCGGATGATCGGTTTGCCGAATACACCGCCGCGACCGGCCCACCGCCGCAAGCTCCGTTGTAATGTTTGCCGCACCTTCCCGCCGTGTCCAGTTGGGGGCGGCTGGTTCCGAATGGCGGGCCGAACGAACAACGTACCACCGCACACCCTCCGTTGTATCTCGTCGCGTGCCCACGGTATGTCCGGGGCCGCTGTCATACCGCGACCGAAAAGGACCCGACCTGGATGGAAAAGAGTCAACGTGGCGCGACATTCCTGGTCGTCGCACTTGGTACATCGCTCATCGGGGGTGTCTGCTCCGCGCTCCGATGGACAGGTTCCAACGCCGTCGCCCTGCTGGTCGCGACCGCGTTGTTGACCGCGCTCATGTCCGTGTTGTCGGCGTGGGTCGCTTTTCGAACCTGGCGTGTGCACCGCGCCACGGAGGAGGCGCGCAACTCGCTCCTGCCGCTCGCCCAGGTCCAGAGTGGAATATGGCACTGGTTGAGCCGTAGGCAATGGAACATCCTCACCCTGGGCTTCACTTTCATCGTGGCGCTGACCGGCGGTGTGGCCGGTCTGGAGGTGCTGCATCACCAGCCCGTGGCCAACGGCCAACCAGCCGCGCCGACAACGGCCACCGCCACGGCCGCCGCACCGACTCCGGCGCCGCAGCCGACCACCACGACCGTCCAGGCCACACCGTCCCTGTCCGCGTCGGCGACAGTTGAACCAACGGTCGCGCCGTCGGGCAGCGAGCCGGCCACCCCCGGGGCCGGGGCCATCGGCTACCTGGACAGCCTCGACGCGGTGAACGGCGGGTACACCCGGAGCGCCGTGATGTTCTCGGGCCAACGGTACCCGCGCAGCATCACGATGTACTGCCTGCATGCGACGTCCGATTACATCGAGTGGAACGTGGCTGGCTATCAGACTTTCAAGGCGACGCTCGGTGTACCGGACACCGCGTCGGACGCGTTCGGCGGCATCGCCGAGATGATCTTCTACGATCAGGACAACCGACAACTCGGCAAGACGTACGACGTATCCCTGGGCCACCCACAGGCCGTACAGATTCCGCTGAATGGCGCTGTGCACCTTCGCGTGACGTGCTCCGGCCGCGACATCAAAACCAACCAGCCGCGCGGATTCTACGGCGGACTCGGTGACGCCTCGATCATCAGCTGAACGTTGCGCCACGCGGCGCTGTCACACGTGGCCGCCACCGCAGCAACGACCAGAGTCCTGAAGTCGCCGCCATGACAGATGGGAGTGCGCCATGACCGAGCGGGTAGCTGAACCAGGTGACCTGACCTGTGTCAATGACGACTGCGACAGAAGCGGTCTGTGGGCTGCCGGACGCGATGACTGCCAGCTCTGCCATGGCCCGCTCTACCGGGTGCCGGAGGAGGACGCAGCCACACGATCGAGCACGACGGCGGCAGCGCCCGCCGGGACCGGTTGGCGCGACAAGCCGGTCGCCGTCCGGCTCGCCATCGCCGTGCCGATCGCCATCGGCATTACGCTCGTGCTCTTCGTCATTCGCAATCCGGACGTCATCCACCGGCTCACCGGTCCGGAGTACCAGGTGGGTGACTGCGTCCATGTGCTGCCAGGGCTCGGCGACGAGCGGATGACGCGCACAACCTGCACGCCCAACCGAATAACGACTGACGTCTACGACACGGTGTACCAGGTCGACAACGTGAAGCCGGGCAAGTCCGCGAGTTGCCCCGGTGGATTCGACCGGGTCACGTTCTCCAACGAACCGGAAGACACCACCTACTGTCTCAAGCTCTACGGTTTCCGCTAGCGGCGCTGGAGCCTACGGTTCGTCGTCTGGACGCGACTGGTCGTTGGTGAGCCGGTCGACCAGCCGCCAGACGCCACCGGGCAGGGCGAGCAGGGCGGCGGCGACGACGCTTTGCGCGTACAGGTCGGTGGTGCGGCCGACGCTGGCGGGTGCGGCTCGGCGCACGGCGGCGAGCATCTGGGCGCCGCGGCGGTGCTCGCCGGTGAGGACGAGCGCCACGCCGAGCCCTACTGTGCGTGCAGGGTGTCCGGGTGCCGGGGCCCGAGAATGGTCAGCAGCCCGGTATACGCGTCCTGATGCAAGTCCCGTGACCGCGGGTAGTCGCGGCGCTGGGCGTAGGAACGGCCCATGAGCAGGGTGGCCCGCAGGGCGAGCGGATGCCTGGCGTCGAAGCGCTGGTGGAGCCTGTCCAGCGTCGCGGTGAGGTGGCGGCCGGCCCGGTTGGGCTGGCCGAGGCACAGCAGTGCGTACCCGTACTCCACCTCGACGGTGAGGGTCTGTGCGTTGAGGGGGCCATGCGTCTTGCGCAGCTGCTCGCCGAGTTCCTGGAGGGAACGTGCCGCTTCCCGCCACCTCGCCGGATCCGGGTTCAGCTCCAGCAGGTGCAGGGTGAGCCAGGCTTGAGCGTGCACGGCCTGCGCGGCCAGCGCCCGGGAATGCTCGGGGAGGTTGCGGTCGCCGTAGTAGCCCAACACCGCTTCCGCTGTCTGTCTGGCCTGCTGTTGAGCGTTAGTGGAGGCCTGGATGGTGGCCAACTCGATGTACGCGGCCATCAGTTCGTCGTCTCCCCGGCCGGCTGTCTGCGCCTGCAACGCGGTGACGAGCGTGCCCGCGCGGTTCAGGGCCGTACGCATGTCACCGCGAAGCCGCCTGCTGCGGATATAGGCCAGCTCCATCGCCGTGCTTGCGAAGGGGGCATCGGCCGAGCCTGCCACGCGCGCCCAGTGCGCGTCGGCCTCGCCGAATCGCCCCAGCGCGTCGAGCGCCTGGGCCAGCACCCGGTCGACAACCATCGCCTCGTGGTCGCTGGGTAGCAGCCGCGTGGCCCGTTCCGCGTACTCGATGGCACGCTCGTACCCAGCCGCGTCCAGATACGCCTCGGCGGCCGCGAGGAGATCCGCGACAACGACGCTACCGGACTCGAGGACTCGGTCCCACTGGTTGGCCACCGACCACGACTCACCACGGTCGCGGTAGTAACCGATTAGCAGATGCCGCAAGGCCTCGCCGGTGGCGGCATCCAGATGGACGTCGTCGGCGAGGGCTGCCGCGTGCGGCATCAACGGATCCGGCCGGGCGTCCGGGTCGCGGGCCAGCAGCAGCACCTGATCGGCAGCGACACGGGCGATCTCGGCCGGCGCCACCACCGGTGCCAGGTAGCGGCTGGTCGCGTCACGGACGATCGCATGGAACTGCCAGCCTTCGTCGATCCGGTTGGCCAGCGACAGCTCGTGCAACCGGGCCAGGACATCGCCGAAGTGACCAACGTCGCCCGGTCGTACCCTGGCCGCGACCCCAGCGACCAGCTTGGCGGGCAGCGCGGCGGACGCGCATGCGGTTGCCACCTGGAGAACCAGCCGCTCCGTATCGTCGAGTCCTTCGATGAGATCGCGGATCAGGTCGGTCGCCGGGTCCAGGACGGTCGGGTCGGTGGCGAGCCGGCGGGCGTAGTCGGCGTAGGAGCGGGTGCCGTGCCGGTCGCGTAACTGCCGCCCGGCAACCGTCAGACTGAACGCGTGCCCGCCCAGCCGGGCGACGACAGCGTCCAGTACTGCCGCGTCCTCGCCGCCGGGATCCGGCTCGCGGTAACCACGCAGCAGCAGACGCGCGTCGTCAGGGGACATCCGACCCAGCTGCACGATCGGCATGATCTCGTCGTACCGGCCGTGCCTACTGATCAGAATCGTCCGCAGCCGGGGCACGGCCGGCAGCACCAACTGCTCCACCAGACGGCGGTCCAGGTCGGACGGCACATCGTCGACCACCCACAGAGCCGGCTCGCCCACCCGGAAGATCCGGTTGGCCACGGCGGCCACCAGGTCCCACCGGTCGGCTCGACGCACGTCCAGGTCGGGATCCAACATGCGGACGATCCTGCGAAGCTCGGCGCCATATCGTTCCAACGCATCCGACGCCGTCGCACCGGTCAGACTGGCCCAGAACACACCACCGGGATACGCCGCACCGAACTGCCAGGCGTACGCGGCGGCGAGCGTCGACTTGCCACTGCCGGCGACGCCGGTCAACGCGACCGCCGGCCCAGAGGTCGCCGCGTGGACCAACGGATAGTCGCTGCGGCGCAACGCGGTATGCAGGGCCCACTGCTCCCGGTAGCGGCCGACGAAAGTGGGCGCGCCCGCCGGACGGTCAGCGAACCACCGCGGCCGGTCGACGAACCGGATCTCGCCGAACGTGCCGCTCACCGCGTCGACTCGGGAACGGACCGCCGCCACCAGGGCCGCCATCGCCTTCCGGTCTCCGGCAGGCGGCGGTCGCAGGAACTTCGCGTCGGCCACCTCGCCCGGATAGAGGTGACCCTCCCCAGCCTCCGGATTGATCACCACAATACGACGAACAGGATCACCCTCGCGCTCACCCGCGAGGAGCGCCGCGGTCAGTTCGAACTGGCAGGCCCAACGGCTCGGATAGCCGACCGAGTAGTACGCCACAAGGATCTTCGACGATCGCAGCGCCTCCTCGATCGCCCCGGTCACGCCATCGCCGGCCGGAATCGACTCGTCGATGAACACCCGAAGACCACCCTTGCCGAAGGCGTCCACGATAGGGTAAACCGACGCCCGGTCGGGGCCGCCGAGAGAAACGAAGATGTCGTATTCAGTCAGCTGTTCCCCCAACCCGACGGTGGTGTTGGCTCGGCCAGATAAACCAGGGCAAGTATCAGCCGTCAGCCGGGGCAATTGCCAGAGACGATCCGCCAAGCGAGTCGAAAGTCGACTACCGGCCCCCCGGTCGGGCAGCGCGGGATGGCCTCCCGGGTCGGTCGCGACTAGCCTGGTCCCGCGGAGGCTGCGATGAAGTCATCGACCGGCTGCGATGCGGCGCAGATCAGCGAGTCCGACCTGCCGAGCCTGCTGTCGACCGGCCCGTTCCACGCCGCGGTCCGGGAGCGCGGCCTCACGCTGGAACGGCTGCGCTCGCACCTCGGCCGGCGCGGCATCTCGGTCGGCGTCTCCAGCCTGAGCGACTGGCAGCACGGCCGATCCCGGCCCGGACCGGGATCGCTTCGCGCGGTGTCCGCCCTGGAGGAGGTCCTCGGTCTGCGGGCGGATTCTCTGGTACGGCTCCTTGCCGCGGGCCCGCACCGAGGCAACCCTTGTGGCGGGCTCGATGAGCGCGCCGATGTGGTCGCGGCGCTGCTCGACCACCTGCCGGGCGGCGGACAGCGCAACGTCGACGTCCTCAACCGCCACGACAAGGTCAGCATCGACGCCCAGCCCCGGGAGTCGGTGATCTGGAGCCGGATCGTGGTACGCGCCCGCGAGGACGGGGTGGACCGGTTCGTGCTCCGCTACTTCGGGGACGCCGGCTGCGACGTGGACACGGTCCGGCTCGGGCTGCTGGAGAACTGCCGCCTCGGCGAGGTACGCCGGCACCCGACCGGCGTCGTCGTGGCCGAACTGCTCTTCGACGAGGTGCTGCCGGCCGGCCAGACATGGGTGTTCGAGAAACAGATCATCGACGAGAGCCGAAAGCCGTGCACCGAGCACGCGCACGGCTTCCTGCGTACCGAGGAGCAGTACGTTCTGGAGGTCCGCTTCGACCCGGACCAACTTCCGGTGGACTGCCACGTCTTCGGCCAGCCCGGGCTGCACGACGAGCGGCGCCGGATCAGCGACCTGGCGCTCAACCGGCACCACGCGGTACACCTGGGGGAATCGCACCCCCGGGCTCCCACAGAACGGAGCGTGACAGTCTCCCGTCACTCCGCTCTTCTCATCTAATCCATCAGGAACCCGCGTGCCCATCGCCAGTGCGCGAATAGGCCGGGATCTCGATCGAGGACCCCGGTCCACCACGCCTTGCACCGCTTGAAAGCACGCAGCCGCTTGTACTTCCGTCGAGCCCACCGCATCAGGTAGGTGTTGATGCGGTGTAGGAGGGGATACAGCTGCGACCGGTAGAACCGGCCGTAGTAGTTCATCCAGCCCGCCACGATGGGGTTGATCCGTTCGGCGAGCTGTTTCAAGTCGAGTCTGATGTGCCTGTGCAGCCGCCACCGGCGCACCTGGTGACCGGCGGCCTTCAGCGCCTGCACACTGACCGCGGGCAGGAACGACGTGAACGCTTTGCCGTCCTTGCCTTCGGCCTTACGCGGGCGAAACGTGTACCCCAGGAACGTGAACGACGTGGACCGCTTCGCACGCAGCCTCTCGTCCGTCCCGCAGTACACGATCCTGGTCTTGTCGGGATGCAGCCGCAGCCCCACATTTTCCAGCCTGTCAGCCAGCGCCGCCCAGACCTGCCCGGCTTGACGCTCGCTCACGCAGTGCACCACGCCGTCGTCGGCGTAGCGCTCGAACTCCACCGTCGGGAACTCCCGCCGCAACCACGAGTCGAACGCGTAGTGCATGAACAGGTTTGCCAGCACGGGCGAGACCGCTGACCCTAATGACCAGTGCTGGGTTATGCGCAGTGCTGGCTTGTCGGGCCTGGTGAGGGCGTGGCTGGGGGTCGAGCGCTGCGCATAGTGCGCCCACGATTCTGATCACGCGGGTCGGCATGGTGCCGGCCCCGGATGATCGGAGGTCGGCGGCGATGGCGACTGTGTCTGCGTTGGTGTCGGGACTGGACGCGGAGTTGCGGCGTCTGGGTTACAAGGACTCGACGATGGTCTGGTACCGGGGCTGCTGGCGCCGCTTGGAGAGGTTCTTCGCCGCCCGCGGCGTCGAGGAGTTCTCCCTGGACGTGGCGATGGCGTGGGTCGACGCCGCGTGCGGCTTCTTCGACAAGGAGCGGGCAGGCACGCTCAAACCGAACGATATCTATTTGTTCAGGGTCGCCCAGATGCTGGCCGATTACGCGGTTCACGGGGCGGTGCTGCGCCGCTACTCCCGGTCGGTGAGCAAGCTGGACGGGCCGGGCGCCGACGCGATCGTCCGGTTCCAGGCATGGCTTCGCTCGGCTGGGCGCCCCGCCTCGACCGTGCGGACGTATGGGACGTTGGCCGGGGAGTTCGTCGCGTTCGTGGGCACCCGCAGCGGGCTGACCCGCTGCGACGCCGGCGTGGTCGAGGCGTTCGTCGCCACGCTGGCCGGCTACCAGGTCAAGACGGTCGAACAGAAACTGTGCGCGGTGCGGTCGTTCCTCAGGTTCGCCGCCGCCGACGGTCTGCTCGACGCCGCCGTGCTGGATGCGGTGCCGGCAGTGCGCTCCAGCAAGCAGGCCAGGGTCCCATCGGTGTGGGATCCCGGCCACGTGGCCCGGATCCTGGACGCGATCGACCGGAGCAACCCGTGCGGGAAGCGGGACTACGCGATCATTCTGCTGGTCACCCGGCTCGGTTTACGCGGCATCGACGTCAAACGGCTGGAGTTCGCCGACTTCGACTGGCCGGGCAACCGGCTGCTCGTGGTGCAGGCCAAGACCGGGCACCGGGTGCAGTTGCCGCTGTTGAAAGAGGTCGGCTGGGCGGTGATCGACTACATTCGCCATGGCCGGCCGGTTTGTGACTGCCCGCAGGTGTTCCTGCGCCACCTCGCCCCGATCGGCCCGTTCTCCGATCAGGACCATCTGCATCAGATCCTGGTCAAGCACGCCCGGGTGGCTCACGTCCCGGTCAGCGATCAACGCCGCCACGGCATGCATTCACTGCGGCATACCCTGGCCACCAAGTTGATGGAGGACGGCACACCGGTCGAGCGGATCGCCGACATCCTCGGCCACCAGTCGGTTCGATCGACCGGTGTCTACCTGAAGTCGTCGCTGGGCCTGTTGGCCAAGTGCGCCCTGGACCCGGACGAGCCGGCGCGGCAGGCGCCACGATGAGCCCCGACATCACCATGGCCGACGCGATCACGTCGCTGGTCGAGCAGAAACGTGCCGTCGGCTACAAGTACGCCGCCGAAGCGCGGGTGCTGGCCCGGTTCGCCGCGTTCTGCCACAGCGAGTTCCCCGCACTGGCCGTGCCCGACCAGGCCTCGGTCGAGGCGTGGCTGTCGGCCGCGCGGCGGCGGGCAGTCACCCCGGCGACCCTGCAGGGCCTGGCCGCGCCGGTCCGGGAGTTGGCCCGTTGGCTGGGCCGCCGCGGCGTGCCGGCCTACGTCCTGCCCAACGGCGTGCTGCCCAGGCCCGCCCGCTACGTCCCCCACGTCTACACCGACCGGGAACTGGCCGCCCTGTTCGCCCAGACCGACCGCTGCCGGTACTGCGCGCAGGTTCCGTTGCGGCATCTGGTCATGCCGGTACTGTTTCGCACGATCTACGCCTGCGGCCTGCGGGCCTCCGAAGCCCGCCTGCTGCGGGTTGACGACGTCGACCTCGGCGTCGGCGTGTTGCAGATCCGCGACGCGAAGGGCGGCAAGGACCGGCACCTGCCCGTCAGCGCGCCGCTGCACGCCAGGCTGGCTGGCTACCACGCACAGGCCGCCGGACGCTCGGGCGGCGACTGGTTCTTCCCGGGCCGGGCCGGGCAGCCGCTGACGCTCGGGAACGTCGACAAGAACTTCCGCCGATTTCTGTGGCAGGCCCGCATTCCCCACGGTGGCAGGGGCCACGGCCCCCGCGTCCATGATCTACGGCATGCCTTTGCGGTCAACAACCTGCGTGACTGGTTCATCCACGGCGAGGACGTCGACGCGTTGCTGCCGGTCCTACAAACCTACCTGGGCCATTCCTCGATCTCCGACACCGCCTACTACCTTCGGCTGACCGCCGAGTCCTACCCCCACATCAGCGCCCAGGTCCAACGCGTCATCGGCGACGTCGTCCCACCCATCACCGCCGGATCTGGCCATGGCGACTGACTTCGCGGTCTTCCTGCGCCGCTTCCTCACCACGCACCTGGCCGGGCTGCGCGGCTGCTCACCCAACACGGTCGCCTCCTACCGCGACACGTTCAAACTCCTGATCGTCTACTTCCGCGACCACCGAGCCATCCCACCCGAACGGCTCACTCTGGACCGCATCGACACCGCCGCCGTTACCGGGTTCCTGAACTGGCTGGAGGCCAACCGGCACAACAGCGTGTCGACCCGCAACCAGCGCCTCGCGGCGATCAGCTCGTTCTCCCGGTGGCTGCAATCCCAGGACCCCGCCCAGCTGGCCCGCTGCCAGGACATCCTCGCCATCCCCGCCAAGAAACAGACCCAACCAGCCGTCCACCACCTCACCGTCGAGCAGACCCGCCGCCTGCTCGCTCAGCCCGACCGGTCCACCCGGCACGGCCGCCGCGACGCGACCCTGCTCGCCACGCTCTACGACACCGCAGCACGGGTCCAAGAACTCGCCGACCTCACCGTCCGCGACATCCGCCTCGAACCTCCTGCCCTGATCGCAGTGACCGGCAAGGGCCGCAAGACCCGCCACGTTCCGCTCACCGCCAACACGACGGCGCTCCTGGACGCCTACCTCGCCGAACATCGCCTCAACAGGCCCGGCTACGACGACCATCCGGTGTTCTTCAACCAGCACCGCAGCAAACTCAGCCGCGGCGGGATCGCCTGGATCACTCGCAAATACCAGACCGCGACAGCCGACCCGATACTCGTCAACGCCGACATCACCCCGCACACCCTGCGCCACAGCAAAGCCATGCACCTCTACGAGGCGGGCATCCCGCTGCCCTACATCCGCGACATCCTCGGGCACGTCGACCTGTCCACCACCGAAATCTATGCACGCGCCTCGATCGTAGCCAAACGCCGAGCCCTCGAAGCCGCCTACACCGACATCGTCACCGACGACCTACCCGAATGGAACCAAGACCCCGGACTGCTCAACTGGCTCGCCAAACTGTGAGCCCACCACAACCGAGAAAGTTATGCGCAGCGCTCGGCCCCCAGCCACGCCCTCACCAGGCACGACAAGCCAGCACTGCGCATAACCCAGCACTGGTCATTAGGGTCGTTATGTTCAGCTGAACATAAACCCCCCTGCGGGGTACCGCGGTCGCGCTCCTGCACGGTGCCGTCGGGTAGCTGCAGTGGCGCGGTCAACCACCGCTTCACATACAGCAGCACCCACGGCTTGTCGGTGTTGGCCGTCACCGCCTTGACCATAAGACCGTGATCCACCGAGTCGAAGAACTTCTGGACATCAAGGTCCAGAACCCAGTCCTTCTTCCAGCACCGCTCGCGGCACTTCTCGACCGCGTCCAACGCCGAGCGGCGCGGCCGGTACCCGTAGGAGTCGTCATGAAAGATCGACTCCGTCCAGGCTCCAACTCCAGCGCCACCACCGTCTGCGCGATCCGATCGGCCACGGTCGGTACTCCGAGGATCCTGGTCCCACCGCCATGCGGCTTCGGGATCTCCACCGCCTTCACCGCCGGCGGGAAGTACGTCCCCGAGGACATCCGGTTCCAGATCCGGTACAGGTTGTTCTTCAGATCGGACTCGAACTCCTCGATGGACATCCCGTCCACCCCGGCGGCACCCTTGTTGGCCTTGACTCGCTTGTACGCCTCCCACACCAGCTGTTTCGGTATGACAAAAGACTTGTCCTGCGAACCTGACCTGCCCACTCGTCTCCTCCCGAGGGAACTCCCCCGGTTGCTCGCGCGAACAAACCACAGATGAGCCGGCCCCTTCGCTCCACGCCCATTACAGGCGCTTCCCCACTACTACGAGCCGGTCCGCCAGCAAGCGCCACGACGGTACTCAACGCCTCACAGTTTCTGCTGCCCGGCGCGCTCCCTCTCGCCGCCCGCCCCAACCCCGGGGCCAGCCGACAGTGTCGACGCTCGCCTTCCCACGTTCCGCGCAGAAGCCGCAGACCAGGCTCGCGCCGCCTCCATGCCGGACACCACCTGGCCAATACACGGGCACCCGCCAGGCTCATCCCGGAACCATTTAAAGATCTTTCGTGATCAGGTTGTGGTGATTTGGAGGCCGGTGTGGGCCAGGAATGACCACAGCAAGGTGGGGTTGCGACGGATACGGGCGAGAGCGCGGCGGGTGGTGTGCCACAGGTCGGTGATGTCGGTGGCGGCGTAGTTGGCTAGGTCTTTGCCTTTGATCGCTGACCAGAGGGGTTCGACGGGATTGAGCTCGGGCGCGTAGCCGGGCAGTGCGACGGCCTGGAGCCAGTCGCGCTGGTCGGCGAGCCAGGTCTTCATGGCGGTGCTGCGGTGGGCGGGCAGCCCGTCCCAGACGAGGGTCACCGGCGCGTGGTCGAGCACGGTTGGTAGGCGTTGCAGCGCTTGGATGAGGGTGGCGGTGGTGTAGGCGCCGGTGGTGTGGTCGGTCAGCAGCCGCACCCGGCGCCCGTCGGGGTGGTAGCAGACGAACGCCGCGACGCTGAGCTGATCGCCGCGCCGCCAGTGGTGGTACAGGATCGGGGTCTGCCCGCGGGGCGCCCAGGTGGTACGCACCGGTGGGATCAGGTTCAGGCCGGACTCGTCGGCGCAGCAGATCCATGCCCCGCGGGCTCGGGCGGTTCCACGAGTTGGGTCCAGGTGTGTCCACGCCACGCGTCGATGGCCGCCTCGTCGCGTTCGAGGGCACGGCGGGCCGGTTTCTGCACGCTGGAGCCTGTCAGAATTTCCGTGTAACCGTCCTATCTGGATCAACTATCGGGCATCGACGGGGATACGGCCGGGGAAGAAGATTTCCAGGGAGTTGAGGGCCTGCTTCCAGCCGTGCACGCCGGCGCCTTCGACCAGCCGTGGCGGGGCGGTGCGGGAGTTGGCGGGCTTGCCGGCCTCGGCGGCGCGTTGGCGGGCGCGTTTGTCTTCGATGTCGGCGATGGCCAGCCAGATCAGCTTGACCACGGCGTCGTCTGTCGGGAAGTGACCACGGTTCTTGATGATCTTTCGGATCTGGTAGTTGAACGACTCGATCGCGTTTGTCGTGTAAATGATCTTTCTAATCTCGGGTGGGAAGGCCAGGAACGGGATGAACCGCTCCCAGGCCCGTTCCCACACCGCGACCGCGGCCGGGTACTTGCGGCCCAACGGGGAGTCAGCGAAGGCGAGCAGCGCGGTCTCGGCGGCCTCCACGGTGGGCGCGGTGTAGATGTCTTTGAGCGCGGCGACCATCTTCTTGCGGTCGGTGTAGGACACGAACTTCATCGCCGACCTGATCAAGTGCACGTTATTCCGATGTCGGAATAACGTGCATTACTCCGAGGTCGCGGTTATGCCGATGCCACGGCGGGAGCGAGCCCGGTTAGGTAGGTCTGGACTCGTGTTGTCGGCATAATCCTGGCGGGTTGACGCTGGCTTCTCCATCGACTGGAGAGGTTGGCAAGGATGGATCTTCTTCGAGCGCGCGTGGTTGGGCCCTTGGAGCGCCACGCGGTGGGCTTCGCTGAGCGCCTTGAACGGCTCGGCTACACGCTTTCTACTCGGTGCCAGCATATGACGCTGGTGGCGCACTTGAGCCGCTGGCTGGCTGGTGAGGGACTGGACACAGCTGGTTTGACGGTGACAGTGGCTCGCCGTTACATAGCGGCGCGGGCGGCGGCTGGCTACCGGGCTTTCCGCTCGCGGTCGTCGCTGGATCCGCTGCTGTGCTACCTGCGCGATGTGGGCGCCGCGCCGGACGCGCCGCCCGTCATGTTGACAGCGGTGGATGCATCGGTGGAGCGGTTCCGGACGTATCTGCTGTCGGAACGCGGGTTGAAGCCCAATGTCGCCACCTTTTACGTCCTGTCGGTGCGCCCGTTTGTGTCCACGGTGGTAGTCGGTGATGCCGTTGACGTGGCGAGCCTGTCAGCGCGAGTGGTGACGGCATTTGTGTCCGAGTGGGCGCGGTCGTTGGCGCCCAAGACTGTACAGGGTCGCGCCGCAGCGTTGCGGGCGTTGCTGCGGTTCTGGTTCCTCGACGGTGTGACCGACACCGATCTGTCGGTGTCGGTGCCCAAGGTCGCCCACCGCCCGTCGGGCCTGCCGAGAGGGCTGCCTGCGGAGCACGTCATGACACTGCTGGCGTCGTGTGACACGCGCAGCGCAAACGGGTTGCGGGATCTGGCGGTCCTGACCATGTTGGCGCGTATGGGTCTGCGCTCCAGCGAGGTCGCGGCGCTGCAGTTGGACGACGTGGACTGGCGCCACGGCGAGGTCGTCGTGCGAGGCAAGGGCGGTCATCGTGATCGGCTGCCGCTGCCGGCCGACGTCGGGCAGGCTCTGGCGGACTATCTGCGCTCGGGCCGGCCCGCCGGAGCCCTGGACCGGCGGGTGTTCATCCGGGTGAAGGCACCGCACCGTGGTCTGACCAACACCGGCGTGACGCAGGTCGTCAACGCTGCCGCTCACCGCGCTGGGCTGGGCACTATCTACGCCCATCGGCTCCGGCACAGCGCGGCGACGGCGATGCTTGCCGCGGGGGCGCCGCTGGCGGAGATCGGCCAGGTGCTGCGCCACCGCAGCGTGTTGACCACAGCGGTCTACGCCAAGGTCGACATCGAGGCGCTGCGCGGCCTGGCGATGCCGTGGCCGCAGGAGGTGGCCCGATGACCACCGAGCTGCGCACCGCGCTGAGCGAGTACCTGAAACTGCGGCGCGGCCTGGGCTTCAACCTCGGCCGTGACGAGAAGCTGCTGCGGCAGTTCCTCGACTACCTCGACGACCTCGGCCACGCAGCATTCACCGTCGATGACGCGGTGGCGTGGGCGAAGCTGCCGGCACCGGCCAGCCCGGGCTGGCTGGGAATGCGCCTGTCCATGGTCCGCAGCTTCGCCGCCTACCTGCACACACTCGACCCAGCAGCGCCGGTCATTCCACCCGGGCTGTTGCCCGGCCGGGGAAAACGAGCCGTGCCCTACCTCTACTCCGACCGGGACCTCGCCGCGCTGATGCGGCAGACCGAGACACTCAAGACGCCGCTGCGCACCGCGACGATGCGCACGCTCATCGGGCTGCTCTCAGCGACCGGCATCCGCCTCGGCGAAGCCCTCGCCGCCAATGACAGCGACTTCGAACCTGATGTCGGCGTCCTGCTGGTGCGGCACGGCAAGTTCGGCAAACAGCGGCTGCTGCCACTGCATCCGAGCACGGTCGCCGCGCTGAGCGCCTACCGGACCGTGCGGGACGCCTCGTTCCCAACACCGGTCAGCCCAGCACTACTGGTGTCGCAGGCCGGCACCCGGCTACTCATATTCAACGTCGGCCTGACCTTCGCCCGGCTCGCTCGCCGAGCCGGGCTCACCCCGAGGTCGCCGTCCTGCCGCCCGAGACCACATGATCTCCGCCATACCTTCGCGGTCCGCACCCTGCTGGGCTGGTACCGCAACGGCGACGACATCGACGCCAGACTACCTTTGTTGTCGACCTATCTGGGGCACGTGTCGCCGAAGAACACCTACTGGTACCTCGACGCCGCGCCCGAGCTGATGGCCGAGGCCGCTCGCCTGCTCCAATCGCCGTCAGGACGACGGCCGTGACCGCCGTCGCGGCAACGGTGCAGGCGTTCTTCACCGAACGGCTGCTCTCGCAACGGCAGGCCAGCCCACACACCGTCTCCGCCTACCGTGACGCCATCCGCATGCTCCTGCTGTTCGCCAGCAACAGGACCACAAAGCCATTGTCCAAACTGGACTTCACCGACATGGACGCGACGACGGTGGCCGCGTTCCTGGACCACCTGGAACACGGGCGGGCCAACAGCACCCGCAGCCGCAACGCCCGGCTCGCGGCCATCCACTCCCTGTTCGCGTTCGCCGCGCTACACCACCCCGAGCACAGCGCCGACATCACACGGGTCCTCGCGATTCCAGCCAAACGCACCGACCACCGGACCATCGAATTCCTCACCCACGAGGAGACCGACGAACTGCTCGACCAACCCGACCGCAACACCCGCACCGGCCGGCGAGACCACACCATGCTGCATTTGGCTGCCCAGACAGGACTCCGCGCGTCGGAGCTGACCGCGCTGCGTCGTCGCGACATCCATCTCGACTCCGGGTCCCACGTCAGCTGCATGGGCAAGGGCCGTAAGCGACGCGTTACACCGCTCACAGCGCAGAGCGTCGAGCTTCTCCGGGCGTGGATGACCGAGCGCGGTGGCGAGCCAGACGATGTGTTCTTCCCGACCAGCCGTGGGGCCGCGCTCAGCCACGACGCGCTCGCCCAGCGGCTCGCCCTCTACGTCGCCCGATGCCCCCGCCTGGACGGCAGAACCGTCACTCCACACGTTCTTCGGCATACGGCGGCCATGCGGTTGCTGCACGCCGGTGTCGACATCACCGTCATTGCACTCTGGCTCGGCCATGAAAGCGTTACCACAACACAGATCTACCTCCGCGCCGACCTGGAGCTCAAGCAGCGAGCACTCGACCGAACCACTCCGACCGGCACCAAACCCGGCCGTTACAAGCCCTCCGACCGACTGCTCGCCTTCCTCGAAGCCCTGTAATTATGCCGACCCCACGACCACGCTCACCGCCACTGACCAGCGCCGGAGCGCCCGGCATCGGCATAACCGCGACCTCGGAGTAATGCA
>CAWIMS010000005.1:0-3042612 GCA_963837285.1 uncultured Actinomycetota bacterium | reverse complement strand
TCGTTCGACGGGTTCCGGGAGACGAGCCATGGCAGGTTCCGCGGCGACCGGGCTCCATTCGCCACCACGGTCGCCACCACCCGGCGACTGGCCGAGGCAGGTCTGCTCCAGGGCTTGCTGTCCACCCCGAACGCGCTGACCGATCCCGAGGAGTTCGCCGACCTATGCGCCTTCGCCGTCGAGGTGGGCGCGCAGTACGTCCTGATGAACCCACTATCTGCGTTCGGCCGAGGTGTCCGAAGCCAGGGCAGGCTGGCCGCGCCCGATGAGGCGATGCGTGCAATCCGGCGGGTCACGCAGCGCTTCGCCGATCGGCTCGACACGGTCCACATCCGCTTTCCGAACGACGACAAGCCCCTCGGCGGCTGCGACGCCGGAAAGATCATCTACGTGTTCGTCGATGGCACGGTCGGTGTCTGCCCGTACCTGGTCTTCGCCGCGCGCACGCCGCAGTCCCGCTATCTGACACGGAGTTCTGGTCGGCAACATCCTCGCCCAGGATGTCGCCGACGCGTTGGACGCCTATCGGTTCCACGACCGGTTCGCCGTCGGGGCGAACGCCACGTGCGGCGCGTGCCACCTGGCCGGCTCCTGCGGCAAGGGCTGCCCGGCGGCGCCGGCGTCCCGCGGGCAGCTGATCGGCGAGGTTGACACGGAGCAGTGCCCGGTCGTGACGACCGGTGGTGAGCGCAGGCTCCTGCCGCTTCTGGCCGCCCGACCATGAGCGATGCGTTCATCGCCGTCGAGGGCCCCAACGGCGTTGGCAAGACCACCATCGCGAAGCTGCTTGCCACCCGCCTGCATGCCCGCACGGCGGCGCCGGTGCATCTGACCACCGAGCCGACCGACACGCCTCTCGGGCAGCTGCTGCGCCGATCCGAATCCACGCTGTACGGCCGTGCGCTTGCCCTGGCCCTCGCCGCTGACCGCGCCGCCCACGTCGAGACGGAGATCATCCCGGCGCTGGACGCCGGCCAACATGTCATCACCGACCGCTATGTGCAGTCCTCGCTCGTCCTGCAGGTCCTCGACGGGCTCGACCTGCGGGAGATCTGGAGCTATAACCGCTACGTCCTACCCGCGATCACCTTCTATCTGGAGGACGACCCGGCAGTGATCGCGGCCCGGCTCGCGCAGCGGCCGTCCCTGACCCGGCTCGAACTGACCGGCACGCCCGGCAGGGAGCTGCAGCTCTACCGCAAGGCGTTCGCATTCCTGCGCCGGGAGGACTGGCCGCAACACGCCATCGACTGCCGTGGCAAGGACCCCGACCGGGTCGTCGCCGATATCCTCGACCACATCGACCCGTGACCGTCTCGGAGTGCCGTGCTGTCCCTGCTGACCCTCAACATCCAGGCCGCTGCGCTGACCCGCGCCCAAGCATTGCTGCGATGGATGGACACCCGCACGGAGGAGCTGTTCATCCTCACCGAGACCAGCAGCGGACCCGGTACGGCTCATCTGCTTGACCAGTGCCGTCATGCTGGCCTGACCGTCCTCCACGCTCCCGGCACGGCGGGCGAGCGGGGCGTGGCGATGGTCAGTCGGGTACCGATCGTGGCGAGGCCCGACCTGGTCGCCGGTGTCACGCTTCCGGGTCGGGTATCCGTCGGCACCATCGCCGGTGATCCCGAGTTGACCGTGGTCGGCGTATACGTGCCCTCCAGCGACCGCGCGCCCGACAAGGTCAGCCGCAAGCGCGACTTCGTCGCCTCCCTGCTCGGGGCCGTCGGCCGTATTCCCGCCGCCGAGCGGGCGACGCTGGTGCTCGGCGGTGACTACAATGTCATCACCCGTGACCATCAGCCGTCATACCCGGGCTTCCTGCCCTTCGAGTACGCCATGCTCGACGCCCTCGAAACCCACGGCCTGGTCGACGCCTACCAGCTCTGCTCGCCGGGCGTGCAGGCGCACAGTTGGATCGGCCGATCAGGCAACGGCTACCGCTTCGACTACTTCCACGTCGGCCCGGCCCTGGTCGACCACGTCGCGGGCTGCTCGTACCTGCACGAGCCGCGGGAGCTGAAGCTGACCGACCACGCCGCCGCCGTGCTGACCCTGCGCGTACCGCAGGTTGCCCGGCTGACCGCCGATACCGTGGCGCAACCCGGCACCGGCACGCTGTTCTAGGCCGTCGGGAGCAGGGCAGCGCGAATCAGCGAGTCGTAGGTGTCGGTGATCCGCTGGAGAGGCACACCTAGCGACCGGACGAACCCGTCGAGCCGCTGTTGCGCCGCCTGACCTGACTCGCCGTACGGGACGAGCTGCTCGACTTCAAGGAATACGCCGGCCTGCTCGACCTCGTCCAGGCACAGCAACAAGCCATCCACGCCGCCCGTACGCCGCGCTTTGACGATGCGGACCGTCGGGTAGAACCCCATCGAGATGAGGGCGGCGTGCATCTGCTCGCGGTCGACGACCTCCGACTCGTGCTCCAGGCACGCCATCTCGTTGTCCAACGGCTTCTTCACCGTGAACAGGTGCCGGCCGTCCTGAGTGCGCAGCCGCGCGAACGGCACATTCACCTTCGGCTGGCCATACTCCCAGCCGACCGGGGCGTACGCCTGATCATCTTGACGTACCGCGGGCGACAGACCGACCCCGCGAGCGGCCAACGCCTGAGCCAACGCCTCAACGTCGAGGACACGATACTTCACCTCGACTTCCTGAACGCCTGCCCGCTCATCGCCGGTACGGCCGTTGTCTGCGCTCACGTCGTCGGAGCCTAGCCACCAGCGGCATGCCCGGCTCACTCGCCACGCCACAGGTAACTGAGCGTGATGTCAATGATTTGTCAGCGCGATCCGTCGACCCTGGTCGACATCTACCCGCGGGGAATTAGCTGTCCGCAACCCGAACAGTAACGAGCATGGCGGCGCTTCGTCACCGTCCTTGCCACCGCCGTCCGGGTGGGTCGGCTCTCACGGCCGGCCCCGCCTCTAGCTGGCCTGGGGCGGACGAGGCAACAGGCCCGTCCGTCCCGGTGCCGCTCTGTTGGATTGACCGGGGAGATGTCGTGGCACAGTTGCTGTTTGCTCCCTTCGAGCGGTACGTGGCTCGGGCGGCAAAACGCGGATCAGCACCCGCCAATGCCATGCCGAATGCGCCAGCCTCCATCGTGTCGACCAGATACCGCACGTCCCGGCCGCGGATCTTGCTCGGCCCGACCCCAGCGTCGGGCCGAGTCACCGGGAGAGGACCGTGGAACCACAACCGTCCGGCCACGCTCGCCCCCCGTCGACGTGGCCGGACCCGGGCGGCGCAGCCGGCGTTGGCGGCTCCCTCACCGCCGGCGGCGCAGCTCGACGATCCCTACATCCTGCGCGGGTTGCTGGTATGCGACGGATGCGGACAACGGCTGTGTTCCTTGCAGACCCCGGAGGGCAGGCGAACGTATCGCAGCCCGTGCGGGTGTCGGCTCCGCCCGGTGGATGCCGAAGCGGTGGAGCACCGGACCGTCGAGGCCGCGATGAGATGCGGCGAGGCACTGGCCAAGCGGCCTGGTGAGGTCGGTGCCGCGGATTGGATGCGCGGCGTGTTCATCGCCATCCGGGTAGGCGCGACCGCCACCGACCTGTCCTACGTCCGGCGGCCGTCTGCACGCCTAGCCGCACCACGACGCGCCGCAGGCCGGACACGGCGCCCCGACCGGTGCCGGCCTCTGGTCCTCGCCAGTCCCCGACGTCGTAACGGCCCGGTTCGGCCGGCCAGCGATGGCTCGCAACCCCCGTGCGCGGTGTTGCTGGAGTCGCAGGACGCGGCTGACGGAGTGCAGCGGTGACCGGCACCAAGTCCTCCGGCGGCAGGCCAGACGCGTGGCAGGCCGGGCACGCGGTGCGGCGGGACTGGCCAGACGGCACGCACGACATCGTCGGGTGGCGCACCACTGCCCGGAAAGCCGAGCGGTTCGCGCGACGTGACCGCGAGTACTGGCGGCGCGGTCCGCTGCGCCCCCGGACGTGGTCCGTGGTCGTGATCAGCCGACGGGACGTGCGGCTGCACGGCAGGCGGCATGACTGCCGCGCTCCCGATTGTCCCGTCGCCGTTGCGGCGCCTGCCCGACAGGACGTGTCGCGGTGAGCGTACGCAGTGGACTGGCCCGGCGGTCGGTGACCGCTGGGGGCCTGTGGTTCTTCGCCGTCAGTGCCTCCGCGCCGATGACCGCGACTGGTGGGTGGCGTGGTGACCAGCTACGCCCATACCGGCGTCGTCGGCATGCCGCTGAGCTTCCTGCTGCTGACGGGGGCGCTGTGGTTGCTAACCGTCGGGTACGTGGCGATGAGCCGCTACGTGGCGCACGCGGCCCCGTTCTACGCGCTGCTGGCGCTCGGGTTGGGGCGGGCCTGGGGGCTCGCGGGCGGCCTGGTCGCGCTGGTCGGCTACAACGCCGTGCAGATCGCGCTGTACGGGCTGCTCGGCGCCACCCTGGCCGCCGATCTGGGCGGGCCGTGGTGGGTGTGGGCCGCCCTGGTGTGGTTGGTCATCGCGGTGTTCGGGGTGCTGCGGGTGGACATCAGCGCGCGGCTGATCGCCGCGCTGTTGGTGGTCGAAATCGGCGTGATCGTGCTGTTCGATGTCGGCGCGTTCGCGCACCCGGCCGGCGGGTCGGTCAGCCTCGACCCGCTGCGGCCCAGCCGACTGTTCGTCGGCGGGTTGGGTGGGGTGTTCGCGTTGAGCATCGCCAGCTTCCTCGGGTACGAGTCCGGCCCGGCCTACGGGGAGGAGGCGCGCACCGATCGGGCGGTGGGCCGGGCCACCCTCGCCGCGTTGGCGGTGCTCGGCCCGTTCTATGCGCTCTGCGCGTGGGCGTTGTCCGTGGCGGAGGGCCCGGATCAGGTGGCGCAGGCCGCCGCGAAGGATCCGAACCTTCCGTTCACGATCCTGTCCAGCAGCTTCGGCCCGTTCGGGCCGGTGGTCGCCGGGCTCGGGCAGGTACTCCTGGTCACCAGCGTGTTCGCCGCGATGCTGTCGTTCCACGGCACCGCCGCCCGATACACGTTCGGGTTCGCACGTGAACGTCTCCTGCCGGCACGACTGGCCAGCACGGGCACGGGCAACCGGTCGCAGCGGGACGCCCCGATCGGTGGCTCGGTGGTCCAGTCCGTGCTTGCCGCGGTGGTGGTAGCGGTGTTCGCGGTCCTGGGGGCCGATCCGGTGGCCAAGTTGTTCACGTGGCTTGCGGCGGTGGCCGCGTTCGCGGTGTTCGCGCTGCTGTGGGCCGCCTCGATCGCTGCGCTGCGGTGGTTCCACCACGGCGGCGGCGGCAACGAGGGCATGTGGCCGCGGCTGCTTGCCCCGGGGCTGGCTGTCCCAGTCGGGCTGGGCGTGCTGGCGGCGATGGCGTTCAACATGGACACCCTGCTAGGCGCCAAAGCCGGCTCACCGATGACCGTCGTCATACCGGGCATCGTCGTGCTCGCCGTTGTTGCCGGGTTGTGCTGGGCCGGCGTGCTGCGGCTGCGCAGGCGCGAGGTGTACGAGGGCATCGGCCGGGGACGGCCACACCCCCTGGCCATGCCCGACCAGCGGCTCGCCGATGTGAGGTTGTAGGGCGATGGAAGGCGCCGCCACAGTCATGGCTTCCCCAACACCCGACCCGGCCACGTACGGCTCGCACACCCCACGCCACGGACCACCATCCGGACCACCGCAATCGGGCGGGCGCGGCGACGAGCCCGGGTTCGCCCCACCACAGCAACCGCGGCCGCAACACCGCGGCACAGCCGCGCAGGACTGGTGGAACCGCACCGAAGGCCATGCCGGCGGGTACAGCTCCACGGGTGATGGGTCGTTCCAGCCCACGCAGCAGCCCGACGGCGGGTACGCGGGGCATCCATCGGCCGGTGGATATGGTCTCCCGCACCGACAGGGTGGCCCCGGCGGCGCGGCCGACGCCGCGTGGTACCGGGACCAGGCGGCGCAGCAGTACGCACGGGCACCGGTCGACGAACCGTCACCGTTCGAGCTGGCGCTACCGGAGCTGCGCTCCCAATCGTCAACGCATTGATCCGTATGAACTGGAAGCACGCGAGCGAGGCGTGGCAGCGCCGCCGCCGTGACCCGCTCAGCGCGCACGCCTTGGTGTTCTTCTACGCCGAGCCACCCACCGGTCAGCCGCCCCGATGTGAGCTGCGCACCGCGGCGCGGCTGTTCCTGGCCGCCGATGGGAAGCGGCTGGCGATGCTGCTGTACGAGATGGTCGGCGTTGCCCGCGATCACCTTGCCGCCGGCCGTGACCCGCGTACCCACATCTTCAGCACGCATGAGCCGATGTCGACGCGTGCCAGGTACGTCGGCCTCGGCGTGTCCAGCCTGGACACCCCTGCTGGCACCTGGGATGAGGTGCAGCGCAGTGCCAACACCGACATGGACGTTCCGGGACGCTGTTACGCCCGACTGATCGACACGTCGACGATGCTGGTCGATCGGCTGGCCATGACCGAGTTCGGTGTGTCGCAGGTGTTAACCACCCACCCGACCTACAGCACGTCGAGGCAGCGGCAGCGTCGGTGGGACTTCGACCGCGACCTTTCCGAGTCCCCCGATTTCGATCCCGAGTTCTGGACCACCTGGCACTGGCTCATCCAGCTCCACGACGTCTTCCTTCGGAGGTAGCGATGGCCGCGGACACCACCCCACCAGTCAGCGCGACCAGCATCGACCCCGCTACCCAAGCAGAACTCGACCAACTGTTGGCCGCCCTGCTCGCCGCGCGGGCAACCAACATCGGCTTCCCCGCCGCCAGCGACCTGGACCTCCAGCCGCTGGCACCGTTTCTGAACCTCATGCTCAACAACCTCGGTGACCCCTCGGCCGACGGCGCATACCCGCACCACACCAAGGCGCAGGAGCGTGAGGTCGTTGGCTTCGTCGCGGACCTACTGCGCGCCCCTGCCGGCGACCGGTGGGGGTATGTCACCAGCGGCGCGAGCGAGGGCACCGAGCACGCCCTGTGGCTGGCCCGCCGCAGGTTTCCGGACGGCGTCGTCTACCACTCCCTTGCGGCCCACCATTGCGTACCCGCCATCATCGATCGTCTTGCCCTGACCGCCGTCGCGGTGCGGGCCGACGAGCATGGCGAGATCGACTACGAGGATCTGGCCGGGCAGGTGGACCGCCACCGGGACCGGCCGGTGATCGTGGTGGCGAATGTCGGCACGGCGATGAGCGAGGCAGTCGACGACGTTCGCAGCATCACCGCGACCCTCGACGGTCTTGCGGTCACCCGCCGCTGGGTGCACGCCGACGCGGCACTGGCCGGGATTCCGCTGGCGCTGCTCGACCCGGATGTCCGGCCCGGGTTCGACTTCGTCGACGGCACCGATTCGGCGATCGTCTCCGGCCACAAGTTCGTCGGCGCGCCGGTGCCGTGTGGGGTGCTGGTCGTGCGGCGCAGCCTCCGCCCATACGCCTCGCGGGAGGCTACCTACACGGGCAGTCCGGACAGCACGCTGACCAACTCGCGGTCCGGTTTGGCCGCCCTCGGGCTGTGGCTGACGCTGCGTCGTCACGGCATCGCCGGCCTGCGAACTCGCGCCGAGCAGGCCCGGGACGTGGCTACCTACGCCCACGGCCGGCTGGTCGAGATCGGCTGGCCGGCGCACCGTCACCCGCACGCGTTCACCGTCGTGCTGGCTACACCGCCCGCCGCCGTCGCGCAGAAGTGGCCCTTGGCCAGTCAGGACGGTCAAAGCCACATCGTGTGCATGCCCGGCGTCATCCGCGAGCAGATCGATGCGTTCATCACCGACCTGCAGGCAGCCACCACCCCGGCGGTCCCGCCGACCGCTGCCGACGGCCACCGCAGTCGAGGACTTCTGCGCCGGGTCCGCACGACCGCCAGCAGCGGCACCACCGTCGCCTAGGAAAGGGGGGCACCGATGAGCATGTACCTCGCCATCGCCGTAGGTGTCGGCGCAGATCGTGACATGGCGACGACGCCGAGCGGACGCGGCGCCTGCGCGGCGGCGCAAGCCTACCTGCGCCGGCAGACCCGCTACCGCTCCACGCACGACCTTCCCGGCGATGGTTCGCCTGGCCCGCTGTACCTGCTCGCCACTGGCCTGGTGGTCAACCCACAGAGCCGGACCACCGGGGGCTGGCGATGCCAAGTCCTCAACGAGGCGTCGGAATGGTCGGTCGTGGCCAGCGACATCGACGTGGAGACTGCCCTGGCGGTCCCGAACCTGGCCGATCCGCTGGCCGGCATCGACGAGGGCACCTTCCTGACGGTGTGGCACGCCCGGGTGCGTGGCCGGTGGCCCGGCCCGCTCGTCCATGAGGCCGCCCGGATCATTGCCGAGGAGCTTCCCCGGCCCGCGCCACGGCTGGTCGATCTCGATGCGGTCGCCATTCGTAGTCTTCTGCTTGGGCTGCGCCTGCTGCGCCCGCCTGGGCTGCGGCAGCTGGTGACCAAGCTCGTCAGCTCCGGGCTGCTCGTCTGCGTCCAACCCGGCGACCGCGACCACTGGGGCCGGTACCGGCTCAGCCTGCCGGCCATCGCATCGGCGCCACCTAGTGGCGGCGGTGCCCGATGAACCGTCTCATGACAATGATCTTCGCAGGCTCGCAGGCACCGGATGGGCCGCCCAGCGACCGCGACCACGGGCTGGGCACCTGCCGGTGGTGTCTGAACATCGTGGTCCTGACGTCGTCAGGCTGGGTGCATCTGGCCACCGGCCACGCCACCTGTGTGGATCCGCCGATGGGTGCTCCACTGACGTCTGCAGCGCAGCCGCTACCGCCGGCACCGCAGCGATGGAGCCTGCTGTTCCCCGCGGACACTAGACGGGCCCGCATCGCCTGGACGCTCGGGATCATCGGCGGAACCGACGCGACACCGCCGGCCTCGCTGGGCGGCCGACCAGCATCCCCACGGCTGTGGCCGGACACCAACGCGCAGCCACACCCGCGCTGGCCGGCAACTCGACCGCGCCCACCGTGTTCCCGCGAGACGAGCCATGGGCCGTGACCACGTCGTACATGCAGGTCGAGCAAAACAACCACGAGACGTTGTGTCGCCCGCGACGAACACCCCACTCACCACCCCTCTAGCCGAACGCCCCCGGCCCACACATAACGGAGCAACCGTGACCGACGACCACCCGACCAACGGCGGAATCGACACCACCATCCCCAACGTCGCCCGGGTTTGGGACTACCAGCTCGGCGGCAAAGACAACTTCGAAGTCGACCGGGCCGCCGCAGACGCCCTCAACGAGGCGTGCAAACGCGTCGGCGCACCCGACGGCCGCGACGTCGCCCGGGAAATCCGGGCCTTCATCCTCCGGGCGGTGAGCTACCTGGCCGGGCCGGCCGGCATCGGCCAGTTTATCGACATCGGCTCCGGGCTACCCACACAAGGCAACATCCACCAGATCGCACAGGAAATCAACCCGGACGCCAAGGTGGTCTACGTCGACTACGACCCACTCGTGCTGGCCCACGGCCGCGCACTGCTGGCCATCAACGACCACACGACAGTCATCACTGCCGACATGCGCAGACCCGACGAGATCCTCGGCAACCCCGACCTGCGTGCGTTCATCGACCTCAGCCAGCCCGTCGCGGTCCTGCTCGTGGCCGTGCTGCACCTGCTACCCGACGACGAAAACCCGGCCGGGATCGTCGCCCAGCTCCGCGACGCCCTCACCGCCGGCAGCTACCTCGCCATCACCCACGTCACCAGCGACGCCCGCCCCGAGCTCGCCGCGAAGGTGGCCGACGAGTTCGCCCGGCTACGCATCACGACCCCGCTAGTACCCCGCACCCGCAACCGGATCGGGCGGTTCTTCGATGGATTTGACCTCGTCGAGCCCGGCCTGGTGTTCCCGACCCAGTGGGACCCCGAGCGGCTGGGCGACGATCCGGGCGCGCAGTGGATGTACGCCGGCGTCGGCCGCAAGCCCACCCCTGCCGAGATGGCCCGGTGACGACGTTGCATGCACGGTGGCGACCAGAACATGAGCAACAGCCGATCATCGTCCACACCCGCGCGGACGCCGAGAGTCTGATCGACACCCTGGTCGAGGGGCCCGGCGAGCACGACCTCGCCGCCGTCCTGACCCTCGACCCCAGCATCCGGCACGGTCTGCAGCCCGTGGGGCCCGGCCCGCACCTGTGCGTCGGGGTCAACCGCCGCGAGCTGGTTGGCAGCGCACGCCTGACCCTCTTCGGAATCTGGTACGCCCCGAGCGAAGCGGCCCCCGGCAGCACCGAGTGCGGCTGCCCCCTGCTGGGCTGCCGTCACGCGGCTCCCGCTGACGCCGTCATCTCCCTCGACGAAATGGTCTGGGTGATCGAGGACCTTCTCGTCGACGGCGAACGCCGACGTCCGCCGTCTGTCGTCTGTCGCCTGGACCACGTGGCCCGCTGCCCCAGACCCGGGATGTCAGTGATGCGCGCCCGCGCCGATGAGTCCCGGCATGTGCCGCTGCTTGTCGCGACCGTCGTCGTCTCCACCGCCGTGGAAACTGCCGGGTTGCTGACCTACGCCTGGCAGCTGCGCAGCAACGTCTGCGTGCTATTCGCGCTCGTCTGTCTCCGCGCGTCCGTGGTCTGGAGCTGCGGCGTCGCGGTGAACAGTCGGAGCGTACTGAGGCGCCGACCGCGTTCGACGTCGACGATCCGGCACCGACAGCGCCCACGCACCCTCGTGACGCCGGGCATGGGCGCCCCGGCCGGCGTGCCGCCCGGGGCAGCACGCCACAACACCGCCGGCCGCCCGGCCCGACCCGCAGGAGTGGCGCGATGATCGATACTGGTTGGCCCGAGAATGCGATCGACCCGGACCAGCCCAACCTGGCCCGGGTCCATGACTACCTGCTTGGCGGAGCACACAACTTCGGTGCCGACCGGGAGCTGGCCAGAAGACTCGTCGCTGCGGTACCTGACTTCCCGCTCATCGCCCGAGCCCATCGGGCGTTCCTGCACCGCGCCGTGGGGTTCTGTCTTGACGCCGGGATCCGGCGGTTCATCGACCTCGGCTGCGGCATCCCCAGCGTCGGCAGAGTCCACGACATGACGTCCCGGCACACAGACACCCGGGTCCTGTACGTGGACATCGACCCTGTCGCGGTGGCCCTCAACCGGGCGCGGTGCCACGACAACGACAACGTGACCGCTATTCGGGCCGACCTGCGCCACACAGACGAGATCCTCGACCACCCCCTACTCGACCTCAAACAGCCGGTCGCGGTGCTGATGCTGTCGGTCCTGCAGCTCATCTCCGACGAGGAAGACCCGCGCACGATCGTGGCCAGCTACCGCGACCGGATCGCCGCCGGCAGCTACCTGATCGTCAGCCACCCCACCAGCGAGGCACGCCCCGCCGATATGGCCGCTATCGACCAGCTGACCCACAACGCCGGCCCACGGCCGACCTACCGATCACGCGACGACATCGCCCAACTGCTCGCCGGACTGGATGTCGCCGAGCCCGGCCTGGTGTGGATTCCCCAATGGCGACCCAACGGGCCAGGCGACCTCGACGACCAGCCATACCGATCTGGGTCGCTGGCTGCCGCCGGCAGCAAGCCACAGCGCCGCACGCCGCGCCGAATGGCCAGGCCAGTCGAGCCTCTTGCCGCCGGCGCAACCATCCGCCCGCGAGAGCAGGGGGACGGATGACCGCGGCATTATTCCCGCCCGTGCCAGCCAACCATCGCCGGCCCGACGAAGGAGGCTCGACGATGCCAGACGGCCTGCGGACGACGCGCTACCTGTGTGCCCTCCCACCGCGCCTCACGGCCCACAGCCTGTCCAGGAACCTCCGTCACCTTCGACCAGTGCTCAAGGCGTGAAACGGGATCCAGGTCATGAGGTCGCTTTCGATGGCGCTGCTGAACTATCAAGTCGGTTCTCTCCGCTTTGATGCCGTATCCCACGAAGATCGACCGGTGGGCCGGTGCGGCGTGTTCGCGTTGTCAGGGGTCGTGTCGCATTTGGGGCGCGTCGCCTTGTGGGCCCTGGGTTTGTTCACCTTCCGCGTCGCTGGGAGTTGGGAACGGCGGGTTGATCACCACACTATGGTGCGCGGCCGGCGTGCGTACCGCCGCAGCGCTCGCGGCACGGGCACCGATACCGCATGGCCTCCGGCAACAGCAATCAGGAGAAAGGTATCGATGAGAGCTTCGAGGGAGTCGAGGTCTGTGGCAGCCACCACCGTGCGTTTGTGGCTGGTGGCGGCGTGACGCGTGCGCGTATGACTCGTGGGCTGCCGCCCCGGCGGGGGTACCAGGACGAGGCGGTGGCGTCGATCGTGAACGGCCTGACGGCAGGTGCACGCGGGACCGCAGTGTTGGCGTGCGGGACTGGTAAGACCCTCGTCGCCGCGCATGCCACGGTGCAGATGGTGGCGGCGGGTTTGGTTGTGGTGGCCTGCCCGTCCCTGGCGCTGGTGGCCCAGACGCTGGGGGTCTGGCGCCGTGCGGGCATTCCCGATGCGGTCATGGCGGTATGTTCGGATGCCACCGTCGCGGATGCCGACGCGTATGCCTGGCAGATGGATTGCCCGGTCACCACCAACGCGGACCAGATCGCGGGATGGTTGCGTGGCACGCGCGGGGCCAACCTGCGGCTGGTGTTGGTCACGCACAAGTCGGCGCTCGTGCTGGGCCGCGGCGTGAAGGCCGCCGACCAGGTCGTGGATCTGCTTGTTGTCGATGAGGCTCACCGCACCGCCGGCTCGCACACCAAGCAAGCCGCCGCGCTGCACCATGACGCGACGCTACCGGCGCGGCGGCGGGTGTACATGACCGCGACGCCGAGGGTGATGACCGCCGGGCGCCGGGGTGGCATGGTGACCGGGCTGTCCATGGACGATCCGGACATCTACGGTCCTCGTCTGTTCACCTACCCGTTCGCCGCCGCGATCACTGATGGGTGGCTGGATGACTACCGGGTCGTGGTTCTCGGGGTGACCCGCCGGGAGGTCCATGATCTCCTCCGTGGGATAGATGAGGACGCGGTGCTGGAGCCGGGCGGCGCGTCGCTACCCACGATGGTTGCCCAGGCGGCGCTGATCAAGGCCGCTGCGGAGTACCGTCTGCGGCGCATCCTGGTGTTCACCAACCTGGTCAAGGAGTCGCAGGAGTTCGCCGCCACGCTCGGCGAGTTGCTTGATCATCTTCCGGTGCAGGAGCGCCCCAAGGGGTTGTTGACTGCGGTGCACGTGGATGGCACCCATGACGTCGCGCAGCGGCAGGCGGCACTGGCCCAGCTGATCGACCCGCCCGAGGACGGGTGGACGGTGGTGTCCAACCCGGGCTGTCTGTCCGAGGGCGTCGACGTGCCCGCGGTGGACGCCGTGGTGTTCGCCCGCCGCAGGGAGTCCGAAACCGACATCGTGCAGGCCGTTGGGCGGGCGCTACGCCGTAACCCGCGCGGTAGCGGGATCGCCACCATCCTGGTTCCGGTGCTGGTGGAGGACCCCGGGGACGCCAGCGGCATGGACGAAAAATGGGCAACGGTCTGCCAGGTGGTCCGAGCGCTGCGCGCCCACGATGCCGACCTGGGTATCCACCTGGACGAGCAGCGCGCCCGCCGCGGCGCCCAGACCGATCCGGACCACGCCCACAAAGGCCCGGACCGCGCCCACGGCGATCCGGGCGCTGATGCCCCGACGTTGCCGCCGCAGGTGCTGCTGCGGTTGCCCGACGGCTACGGCCTACCCGAGGTGCTGCGACACATCGCGGTACGGGTACTGAACGAGACCACCGACCCCTGGTGGGAAGTCTTCGGCCAGGTCCGCGCCTACCACGCCACTCATGGCCGTCTGCCCGGCATCGACCACCCCCGCCTGGCCAACTGGCAGTTCCTCCAACGCCGCCAGTACGCTAAGCACAACCTTGATGCGCAGCAGATCGCGGCTTTGGAAAGCATCGGGTTCGTCTGGTCGCCGCGCAACGAGTCGCGCGAGCGCGGGTTGGTCGCGGCGCGGGAGTTCTACCGCCAGCACGGTCATCTCAACGTGCATGAGGACCTTGTGGTCAACGGGGTTGCCCTGTACCCGTACCTGGCCCATCAGCGGCGACGCGACAAGGAAGGCAAGCTGCCGGCCGAACTGAAGGCCGAACTGACCCGCATGGGCCTGCGATTCGACACCAAACCGCAGGTCACCTGGCCCGACGCCTACCATCTGGCTGTCACCTACCACCAGGAACACCGCCACCTACGGGTACCCCGGGGCACCACGGTCGGCAACTTCGACCTGTACGCCTGGGTCTGTCTACAGCGGCAACTACGCCGCGCCGGCAAGCTCAAGCCCGAGCAGGTCGCCAAGCTGGACGCCCTCGGCATGATCTGGGACATCGACCGAGCAAAATGGGACCACAACTTCGCCGCCGCCGAGGCGTTCGCAAAGCGGGAAGGACACCTCAAGCCCCGACCGGGCCACAACGAAGGCGACGTACAGCTCTACCGCTGGCTCGGGCATCAGCTCAAGCTCTACCGCGAGGGCACGCTGAGCACCGAACGCGCCCACCGCCTCATCAGCATCGGAATGCCCCTTCGATCCCGACCCACCAGTAGGCGCCCCGCAGCCCGCACCACCGCCAGCCCGGCATCAACAGACCACGCCGACGCAGCGTTCACCCTGGCCGGGGCCGGGTGATCGCCGATGGCGCGAGGAGTTCAGAGCGTGGCGGGAGGTCGGCTTGCCTTGGCCCTGGCAGGAACGACTCAGGCCCGAGCACCGCCGGGCGCAGCGCGTTGGCCGTGGCTGTTCCGGCACCGAGCACGGCGCGAAATCGCGCGGTCTGCCGACTGCACACCACCACCCGCAACTCACGCCTCCCGCTGACGGACGAGATTGCCCACAACCAGTGCGTTAGTCCGGCAGCTCCATCGACGAAAGGCAGGGACATGCAGGCAACCCTCGAAGCGGCCGACACCCAAACCGCCGACATCGGGGACGTCTTCGTTCTCGACGTGCAGGTCATCACGGATGTTCCTCCGAACGCGGCGGCCGTGCGCTGCACCACCAACGACGGCTGCGCCTCGACCTGTGCCTCCTCCTGCGCCAGCAGGGGATGAGCGGGTAGCGGTGGTGGGCCGCGGCGCCCGTGCCCGGCCCGCCACTGATCCGATACGCGAGTCCGACACGCGAGCGAAAGGGATGTCGATGGGAATGGCCGGATCCGGATCGCTGTATCGCCACACCGGAGTCGCGTTGCTGCGCTCAGCCGTGCGGGGATCGACCGACGCGCCGGACTGGTGGCCGGAGCCGAACGATCCGCAATCGAGTCGCTCGTGGCTGCGGCGGATGTGGTCGGAGCCGGGCTTCGCCGACGCGGTTGGGCAGGCCAGCCCCACCCTGGCTCAGCGGGTTGAGGCGATCTGCGCCGGTTCGCTTGTCGATTCCAAGCAGATCAGACGAGCAACGGTTTCCACCGCCGGGTACCTGCTGCGGGCGCTGGGGCGTCCGACCCCGTTTGGTCTGTTCGCTGGTGTCGCGCCTGTGCGGTTGGGTCGCACGGCGCGGGTGCGGTGGGACCGCGGGCACCGGTCGGTGGCTCGCGTCGACACGCAATGGCTGGCCGCCGTGATCGACCGGTTGGAGGCGTACCCGGACCTGTTGGGGCGCCTCGATGTGGCGTTCAACAATCTCGCGGTCCGACGCGGCAGCCGGTTGGAAGCGCCATGCGGGCCCGGTCGGGTACACGTGCGGTACACGGGCGCGGTCCAGGCGGCCCAAGCGGCTGCCGCCGCCCCAATACGGTTTGGCGCCCTGGTGGAAAAGCTGGCCGCGACCTTCGGCGCTGAACAGTCGATGGTCGCTGGCATGCTCACTGAACTGGTCCGGCAAGGCTTCCTGATCACCTGCCTGCGCGCGCCGTTGACGACCACGGATCCGCTTGCCCACCTGCTTGATCGGCTCGCCGAGGTGGGTGCCGCAGCGCTGCCCGCGGCCGGGGCACTGCTGCGCAACTTGGCGACCGTCCGAGATGAGATCAGCAGCCTCAACAACGGCATCCCCAGCCGTGGTGAGCAGGAGGTGACACACGCGGCGATCACTCGCCGGATGCGGCAGATCTCCACAGCGGGCCGCATCCCCCTTGCGGTGGACCTGCTGCTCGACTGCGAGGTACAGCTGCCCGAGCACGTGGTGCACGAGATGGCGCGGGCGGCGACAGCGTTGCTGCGGCTGACCCGTCAACCGGCCGGCTGGCCGGCCTGGCGCGATTACCACGCCGCGTTCTGCGACCGGTACGGCACGGGAACGCTGGTGCCGGTCACCGAGGTGGTTGACCCGGACGCCGGGCTGGGCTACCCGGCCGGGTACCCCGGCAGCCGTCCTACCCGCGCCGGTGGACGGGCCGTCGCCGCGTGACGAGCGGCTGCTCGCGCTGGCCTGGCAGACCGTCATGGACGGGAGCCTGGAGATCGTCGTGACCGACGAGACCGTCCGCGCGGTGGCCGGCGACGACCAGCGGCTGGACCCGAGGTGGATTCCGCCGCACGTGGAACTGGCCGCCCGGATCCACGCCGACCAGCGTGGAGGCGCTGACTCGCGGCGAGTACTCGCTGACGGTCGCACCGGCCCGCGCCGGTGGAACATTAACCTCGCGGTTCACCCCAACCACGACCGGCGCCGGCCTGGAGGCCGTGTACCGGGACCTGCCGGTGGCCATCGAAGGGGCGCTGGCGGTACAGATGTCCTTCCCGCCGGCCTACCCGCACGCCGAGAACGTCTGCCGCATCCCGGCCTACCTGCCACATGTGCTCTCCCTCGGCGAGCACCGCGGCGCCGGCAACGGTAGATCCGGCGATGAGCCCAGCGACGGGGTCAACGACGCGGCGACCGTCCACTTGGACGACCTGGCGGTCATGGCCACCCCGGAGCGTCTGCACCTGGTCAGGATCTCCCGCCGACAGGTCATCGAGCCCCAGGTCTTTCACGCCCTCGCATTGGACAAGCAACCGCCGCCGCTGGCAAGGTTCCTCGCGCACCTACCGCGCGCCTACTCCGCCACGTGGACCGTCCTGGACTGGGGACCTGCCGCCGAGCACCTGCCGTACCTGCCCCGGGTCCGGTACGGACGCTGCATCCTCGCCCCGGCCCGATGGCGACTGACGGCCGACGCCCTGCCCCGCGCCCAGGCTGGCTCGGACGTCTGGCGCACCGCCCTGCAGGCGTGGCTACGCCGCCTCGGCTGCCCCTCCACGGTGGAGCTGCGTGACGACGACCGCACCCTACGCCTGGACCTCGACCAGCCGATCCATACCGCGATCCTGCACGCCCAACTGACACGGCATGGCCACGCCACCCTCGCCGAAGCCGTGCCGCCGGCCGGGTACGGATGGTTCGACGGTCACGCTCACGAGATCGCCGTGCCCCTGGTCAGAACCGGTGCACCCGCACCCTCCCCGCTGGCCGGACCGCTGCCGCTGATCACCAATAACGGCCACGGGCAGTGGCCCGGCGAGCCGGACACCCGGTGGCTGTCGCTGCGCATCCACACTCATCCCGAGCGGCACGACGAGATCATCGCCAAGCGTCTGCCCGAACTGGCCGCCGGCTTCGGCATGATGGCGGGGTACTGGTTCATTCGGTATCGCAGCCCGCATCAGACCGACCACCTCCGGCTCCGCCTGCCCACGGCCGGACCAGAACAGTCCGGAGCACAGGTGGCCGTGATCGGGGACTGGGCGCGGCGGATGCGCCGCGACGGGCTGATCGGACGTGTGGTCTTCGACAGCTACCAGCCCGAGGTTGGGCGCTACGGCGCCGGCCTGGCGCTGCAGGCCGCCGAGCAGGTGTTCGTTGCCGACTCCCGGGCAGTGTCCGCGCAACTGCGGCACCTACCCACCAACGTGATCCACCCGATGGTCATGGCGGTCGCCAGCATGGTTGACATCGTGCGTAGCCTTCTCGGACCAGACGATGCGACGCGGTGGCTGGCCACCCAACCTGTCGCAGCCGCGGACACTGCCACTGACCGGGCGGTGGCCGTCGAGGCTGTCCGTCAAGCGCAGCCTGGCGCGTTGGCCAAGCTGCCCGGATTCGCAGGCGAGGTCGCCGAGGCGTGGCAGGCCCGCGCCACAGCTCTGGTCGCGTACCGCGCCAAGGTCCACGCGGTAGACACCGATTCCCTGCTGGAGTCGCTGCTACACATGCACTACAACCGCGCCATCGGCATCGACCCGCACGGCGAGCATGTCTGCCGCCGGCTGGCCCACCAAGCAGCTCGCGGATGGCAGGCCCGGCAAGCTCGGCGGGCAGCGGACCACCGATGAGTCAGCCGCCATCGCCGCAGGAGCCCTGGCCCGGCTGGGGACAGGCCCTGTACACCGGTGCCGTCGGCATCGCCCTCGCGCACGTCGAGTACGCCCACGCCGGCACCGGCGAATGGCACACCGCGCACCAGTGGATCACTGCCACCGTTCGCGGCCCAATCACCGCACACCCCGACGCCTGCGCCCTCGATCGCGGTGCGCCCGCCGTCGCGTTCACCCTCCACGCAGCGGACCGGCCCGGCTACGCACGCACCCTCGCGACCCTCGACCAGCACCTCACCACCGTCACCCGGCACCGCCTCCAGCAGGCACACGACCGTATCGACGCCAGGCAGCTCCCCGCGCTGCGAGAGTACGACCTCATCTCCGGCCTGACCGGCATCGGCGCCTACCTGCTGCACCGCCACGGCTCCTCGACAACCGGCAGCGAAGTGCTCGACGACGTGCTGTCCTACCTGGTCCGCCTGACCGAACCCCTGATCATCGACGGTGAGGCGGTGCCGGGCTGGTGGTCGCGCAACGCCCCCAACGACCAGCCCTCCCCACGGTGGCCGGGCGGCCACGGCAACCTCGGCATGGCCCACGGCATCGCCGGCCCCCTCGCGCTGCTGTCCCTCGCAATGCGAAGCGGGATCACCGTGGCCGGGCATGCCGAGGCGATCGGCCGGATCTGTACCTGGCTCGACCAGTGGCGCACCGGGACCGGCGAACACGCGTGGTGGTCCGAGACCATCTCGCGCGTCGAGCACCACACCGGTACCCTCCGGCAGGCCGGTCCGTGCCGACCGTCCTGGTGCTACGGCACCCCGGGCCTGGCCCGCGCCCAGCAACTCGCCGGCCTCGCCCTAGCCGACCCGCGCCGCCAGCAACTCGGCGAACACGCCCTGGCCGGCTGCCTCACCGACGAACACCAGCTCGCCCAACTCACCGACGCGTCACTCTGCCACGGCTGGGCCGGCCTGCTCCACACCACCTGGCGGGTCGCCGCCGACGCCGCCGACCCGGAACCTTTCGCCGTGCCGCAGCTGCTACGCCGCGTCGAACGATTCCTCCAACTGCACGGGCCGCCACCCCACGAAGGGCTGCTCGACGGTGTGGCAGGCGTGCACCTCGCTCGCCACACCGCCACAGTAGGGACCGCGCCGCGCTCCGGCTGGGACGCCTGCCTGCTGCTCGACACGGGCCGTGCCCGAACACCCGCCACGCCGACAGCCACGCCGCCGTCGACCCCCCGCCTCGCAGGCCCCCGGGCCGAGGTAACGTACGGAAAGGACACCATGAAAGACACCATCACCGCCTCGCCAGAGACGCTGCGCGCCCAGATGGTCGACCGGATCATCGCCGCCGGCTGGGCTCGCTCCGATCGGGTCGCCGAGGTCATACGGACCGTTCCACGCCACCTGTTTGTGCCCGACGCCACCGTCGACGAGGCGTACGACGACCGAGCCGTGATCACCAAACGCGCCGCAGACGGGACCGCCCTCAGCTGCGCGTCCGAGCCCGTCATCGTCGCCATGATGCTCGACCAACTCGACGTCAACCCCGGCCAGCGCATCCTGGAAATCGGCGCCGGCACCGGCTACAACGCCGCACTCCTCGCCGGCCTCACCGGTCCCGGCGGGCAGGTCACCACCGTCGACATCGACCCCGAGGTCACCGCCCAAGCCCGGCGCGCTCTCGACGCGACCGGATACCAGCACGTACACGTCGCCACCCGTGACGGCGAACTCGGCGACCCGGACCACGCCCCGTACGACCGCATCATCCTCACCGTCGGCGCATGGGACCTGCCACCCGCCTGGTGGGCTCAACTCGCCCCGGGCGGGCGCCTCGTCGTCCCCCTGCGCTGGCGCGGTCAAACCCGCAGCATCGCCTTCGCCCATCCAGACGACAGCACACGCGACGTGCTGCGATCCGACTCTGTCCAGCTGTGCGGCTTCGTGCCCATGGTCGGCCAGGAAGGCGAGCGCAGCGGTCACATCGACCCCGATGGCCAGGTCACCCTCCACTGGGACGAAGACCAGCCCATCGACCCAGCCGCCCTCCAAGACACCCTGGACCAGCCCCAGACGGCGGCGTGGTCCTCGGCGTCGGTCGGCGGCGAGGACCCCTTCGACGGGATATGGCTCCGACTGACCAGCACCGAACCGGGCACCTGTCGCGTCGCCGCCACGCCCGCGGCCGTAGGGGCCGGACTGTGCGCCCCTGCCATCCCGGTCCGCAGCCCCGCCCTCGTCAACGGCGCCTCCCTGGCCTACCTCACCCTGCGCCGGCTCGAACCGCCCGGCACCGAGGTGAGCCGATGGGAGCTGGGTGCGACCGGTCAGGGACCGACCGGCCGGCAGCTCGCCGAACGTCTCTGTGACCAGATCCGCGCGTGGGACGAGGCTCGGGCGACCCAACCAGTGGTCACCGCGTACCGCTCCAGCACGGGCAACGACGACCTGCCCAGCCAGTCGGCCATCCACAAGCGGAGCACCTATCTCACGGTCTCCTACTGACACGAAAGCCGCCCCATGCTGTACCGGTTTGATCACGTATGCGGGGCGGCTTCACCCGCTCAGGGGCGCATCGCCAGATGCGCGACTTACTTCCCGGCGCCGACAATGGGTGCTCACGGCGCCACGTCCGGGATCAGGACACGCTGTCGGCCGGCCCGGCTCCGGTAGCGTCGTTCGGCAGCCCGGGCGTACGGTAACGCCCTCGGCCGGTGTGCCCGGCCCCGGGCGATACGGGTGGGTGCAGCTGTAGCCGTCGAGCCAGGCGTCCCAGGTACCGGTGCGGGCCGGTTCCGTCGCGTGGTTGCCGACGGCGCCGGCCGTGGCCGACAACGGTGCCGCGGTTCCGGTCTCGAAGCCCGGGGTTGCCGAGCAGCTGCGCTGGTAGCGAGGCGGGCCCGCCGTACCGCCGTGAGTCGGTCGCCTGTACGCGACTCCGGGTGGTGACCCGACCGAGTCGAGCCAGCGACAATCGGTGTCGGAGCCGTCTATGGTGTGGTGCAACGGCTCCCGGACCGGGCTATCTGACAGGGGCAAGGCGTGATCGACCCGGAAGCGATCACCGAGGCTAGGCGGGCGCTCGGCCGTCAGCTCGCTGCCCTCCGGGAGGCCGTCGGCATCAACCAGCATCAGCTCGCCAAGCAGATCCATTTCGGGCGCAGCACGGTCGCAAACGCTGAGACCGGCTATTCGACCTGCAGCCGCAGGTTCTGGGAGGAGTGCGACGCAGTTCTGGATGCCCAGGGCGTGTTGATCCGCGCCTATGAGGAGCTGCAGGCGCTGATCCGGCAGCAGCACAGCGACGTGGCCCAACTGATGGATGCCGAGCGAGCGGCTATGTACCGCCAGGTCCAGCGGGAGCTGGCCGGGGTGCAGATCGAGGTTGTCGACGGTGAGCAGCGCCAGCCGGCGGGGCCAGGGCTCGACGGCTTGGGGGACGCAGATCTTGTCGAGTTGGCGTTCGTGCTGGACCGGCGGGGGATCAGCGCCGGTGTGCTTACCGCGGCGGAGTTGATGTGCGAGCGACTGGATCAGGATTTCGCGCGGCTAGGGCCGGACGAGGTGCTCTGGCAGGTGCGGATGCTGATGCCGGTGGTCCTTGCGCAGCTGCGCCGGCCACAGTCGCTGGGCCACCAACGGCGGCTGGTGACGCTGGCCGGTCGGCTCGCCGGGCTGCGTGCCTGGGGCTGCTTCGACATCGACGAGCACGGCGAGGCGATCCGGTGGTACGAGCTGGCCGTGACCGCCGCCCAGGAGGCAGAGGCATGGAGCCTGGGTGCATGGCTGTTGGGCGCCCAAAGCCTCATCCCGTGGCATCAGCGCAACCATCGACAGGCCGTGGAATTCATTGAACGTGGCATCTACCTTGCCGGCCTGGGCGCCGACAGCACTACCCGCGCATGGTTGCATGCGCTGGAAGCGCGGGGACGAGCCAGCCTGGGTGACCACCACGGGTTCGAGACCGCGTATGCCAGGGCGCAGGAGGCTGCCGAGTTCTCAAGCGAACGCGACCGACGACACGGCATGGACTTCCATCAAGGCGCGCTTGACCTGCGGTACTACGCCGGGACGAGCCTGCTCCTGTTGCGCCAACCGGACCTGGCGGCACCGCCGCTGTGCGGGTCGCGGGCCGCGCTACCTGAGTCCCATACCAAGGCCCGGGCCGTGTTGACCCTCGCGCTTGCCGATGCGGCTATGCAATCCGACAACGTCGAACAGGCCGTTGACCTCACCCATCACGCGCTGGCGGCCACGCAACACCAGCCGATCATGCCGATCCTGCAGCAGGCCCGCCGGATTCAACGGCTGATCCGACGACGCAAACCGGCCGCCGGCGACGGCCTTGAGGACGAGCTGAACGGTTTCGCCCGAGCCCTCAGCCGCGTGGCGATCAGGGCCGAGCGGTGAACCTGACCGGCCTGGGCATCTGGACGGCCCAGTTCGACTTCCATCCCGCGTTGGTCGTTCGCGACACCGTCCAGGAGTTGGAGAGCCTCGGCTACGGCTCGCTGTGGGTGGGCGAGAACATCGGCCGCGAACCGATCAGCCAGTCCGCGATCCTGCTGGGCGCCACGCAGCGCATGATCGTCGCAACCGCGGTGGCCAACATCTGGGCCCGTGACCCGATGTCCGTGGTGGCCGCCCACCACACGCTGGGCGAGGCGTATCCCGAACGGTTCATCCTCGGCCTCGGCGTCAGCCACAGCCGGCTCGTCACCGACATCCGTGGACTGCGCTACCACCAGCCGGTACAGGCGATGCGTGACTACCTGACCGCCATGGACCAACTCGGCGACCGCTACCGCGCGATTCGAGCCAGCACCACGATCCGCATGATCGGAGCACTCGGCCCGCGTATGCTGCACCTGGCCGCGACCGACGCTGACGGCGCCCATACCTACCTGGTGCCACCCGAGCACACCGCTACCGCACGGCAGATCCTCGGACCAGACAAACTACTCGTCCCGGAACAGGCCGTCATCCTCGACAGTGACAAGACCCGCGCCCGCGACATCGCCCGTCGACACGTCCGCCGGTACCTCTCACTGAGCAACTACACCGACAACCTTCGCCGACTCGGCTTCGTAACGGCGGACTTTGAAAACAACGGAAGCGACAGGCTCATCGACGCGCTCGTCGCCTGGGGTGACGAAGCGGCCATCGCCGAACGCCTCGCCCAACACCGACAGGCTGGCGCCGACCACATCTGCATCCAAGTCCTCGATTCGGACTTCCGCGGTCTGCCCCTCCCACAGTGGCGACGTCTGGCTGCCGTCGACGGCGATGCGCCTGTACCGGCATGACCTGTTCAGCCGGTCAAAGAGTGAATTCCTCGTCAGCAATTCACCCCTGATCGAAGGGCTACGGATACTTTTCGCTACTTGGACGACTTGGGCTCATCAGATGTCCGTCGGCTCGGACGATTGGCGAGGCTCGGGCGGGACGCCGGGTCCGTGCGCGACTCGATAGGGTTTCGTCATGGTCGCCATGTTGCCGCCACCCGCTGCTGTGATCGGCGGCGGCAACCATCCCGTACCCGAACGGTCGCTGAGGGCGGGACTCGCGTCCGGACGTCAGCGTGCGGTGGCCTTGGCGCAGGCGGGGTCGCGGTTCGCGTCGCACCTCGTCGCTGGTAACCCGGGGACCAGGTGATATCCCAGGACGTCCTGGCTGGCTACCTGCTTGAGGAACTGCTGGCTAGCCTCATCCAGAGTGCCGGTTACCGGCTGCTCACTCACGAGTCCCAGGACCGCGACGAGCTGAGGACCAACCGCAGGGGTGACCTTCAAGTCAGGGGCCGGGGAGGAGTTCATCAGGTCGACGTACTCGGCGAGTTCACCGTCGTGCCGGCATTCAGCCAGCCATTGCGACTGTTCGTTGAGGCGAAAGCGCGAGGAGCGGTTACCGGCCTTCCTGTAATCAGGAATGCCGTAGGTACGATCAACGACGTCAACGAAGCGTGGATGATCGATTACTCGACGAACCGCGCTCGACGCCACTATCGGTACGCGCTGTTCTCGACGAGCGGCTTCAGCGAACCGGCCCAGAAGTACGCAATTGCCCACCAGATCGCCTTGGTTGACCTATCCGGCCCGGAGTGGGTGGGCCTGCGCGATGCCGTGGACGGTACCGCTGCCGAACTGCTCGTACGGGTGCCTGCCCGGCTGGCAACCTTTCCAGTGCGTCTCCTCCGGCAGATATTGCGGGACGCACTTGGAACCACTCCGGATGCGGTGCCCCGGGTGCCGGACCTCGAAAACCTAGGCGAAAGGCTTGGCTTCTACCCTGCCGCATACGCGCTGAAGCAGCGGCTCGACCACGCGGTGGACGGCGCCTTGCTCGCCTTCCCGGCCGGACAGCAGGTCCTGCTTGCACGGCCCGACGACCTGGGTGCTTTCCTGGAACGCGTCGGCACAGAACCCGAGCACCGGGTGACCTTGGCTGTCGCCCGCGAGCAGAGGGGCGCCGCCGCACGGACCTGGGTGGTTCGACCCTTGTCCCGCGACGGCGGCGAATACACTCTCAGGTTGACCCTCCCGTCCGTCGTTGAGGCCCGAGCGCTCGCCGAAAGCGACCGACGTACCCAGTCGTTAGCGGCCAAGGAAGAACTTGGCGGCCGACTCGATATCTTCTGGGACCCGCGGGGCGAACATGCCATGCGTCTTTCCGGCCCTCGGCTATTCCGGCTCGTGTTCGCCAGCGTCGAGCTGCGTCACCCCAGAGTCGAGCAATGACCGGTTCCTACCTGAACGCTGGGGCATCGTCGTCGCGACCTCATCAGCCCCAAGAACAGGAGCACCCGCGCGTGTCCCGGATGTGGCCGAGGCTGATCGCCACCCGCGCAGCCACGCTCGGACGCGTCCTGAACTTAAGGCCAGCTAACTCTGGCGACAGAATCCACTCATGCCCGGTCCAGTCGAAGTCGCCATTCGTACGCGCATTCCACCGCGAACGCGGCTGCCCACGCCTACCGGCCGGGCCGAGTTCGTTGTGGACGAGCTGGGCCTAACCGAGCTGATCTTGTTGCTCGGCCCGAAGCAGACCCGTACCGCCTTCAGCTGGGCCTGCCTTGAGGGTGCCGCGGAGTTCCTGCGAGGACGCGGCTGGATCCGCGTCGGCGCCAACCGTGATGTCAATGGTGATCCGACGGCACTTGACGGTTACCTGAAGGGCTGCGTCAGGCGCCAGACGGCCGACTATGTGGCCGTTGTCCTCGAACACGCTGGCCTGGTCGAGCTGAATCGGGAGCGTCCAGCACGCGTGAGGTTGCGCTAGCGACAGTGCTGTCTGGGCGTAGTCGGCACGTTGGCGCCGTATTCGTTGGGGTGCCCATCCATCGACCGGGGCATCAGCAAGCGTGTCCCCTCTGCCATGAACCTTGCGCCTAACCGCGATCACGACCGCGGACGAACCCGGGCATGGCATAGCCGCAGACTCTGCCCGTGCCTCAGTTCGCGCAGCACAGACGTGCCAAGACGGCTATGGAGGCGTGCTCGAATTGTCGGGCTTCTCCGGCCGTCCAGGGCGAGCAGTTCCTGGAGCAGCGTTACCGAGTTGGTCGCCTCGCAAAGCTCGTCGCGCTGTTGTGATGACTGGGCCGGCCCCGGGGAGTCGTGCCTGCGAGCCGGACGCCCAGCCATAGAGCTTCGGCGCTGTTCTCGACGACGAGCCCGACGCTCACAGCGGAGCGGTGGAGGGCTTGTTCGGACGGCTGCCGCTCGGATGGTCGACGACCCAGCGGATCGGCTGCGCAAGTAGGACCTGCGCGGAATGCGAATCGGCAATGCGGGCGGCGAGGGTGCTTGTGGCGAGGTCGGGCGGCAGGATTTCAGCAAACTTCAGCTCGTGGAGTGCGTCTTCGCTGACCTCCGGATCGGCTGGCCCGTGCTTGAGGGCGTCGATGGCGTGGCGGAGCCTCTCGGGGGAGACGTCGCTGCGTAGGCGGACCGAATTGTTGTCGATGCGTTGACCGGGGTCGACGATGTCCGGCAAGGTCGCGGTGAGGGTGGCGTTGCCTTTGCCGCCGGCCCAGGTCCACCACACGGAATCCGTACCAGCAGACACGACGCTGGCGGTTGCGGCGGCTCGGTTTCCGGTTTCGGCTCGGAGGGTGGCGAGTGCGGTGCGGGTGCGTTGGGACAGGTCGATATCGGGATCGGTGCCGAGGAGTACGTCGCGTTGGGCTTGGCTGAGCTGGTATGAATGCGGGAGGGTTGACCCGGTCCAGGCGCTGCGGGCGTGCTGTTCGCTCGGTTCGACGTAGCAGCGTCGACGTTGCCAGTCGATGTGGTTGACCTTCCAGGCACGGCCGCCCAGGGAGAGCAGTCGCGGACCATCAGTCTTGGTCATGAGCATGAGCGCGTCGGCGCCGCCAATCTCCTGCCGTCCGTGTAGGACGGTGAATTGTGGGGCGGCGGTGAAGGCTGTGAGCAGGTCCATGAAGTGGCGACGACCGTAGCGTTTCTCGGCCTGGCGTCCGATGGTCAGCATGCGCGCGTCGTCGCGTGAGAGGTGATCGGTGTCGATGAGCCACTGCACGATCCGCTCGGTTGTGTCGTCGATCATCGGTAGGCCGTTCCACCACTGTTTCCACGTGTTGTCACCGATTCGGCCTTCCTGCAGGCACAAAGCGAGGATCTGTTGGGCGGCGATATGACGCGGTGATGGGGGCGGGATCACGGGTTCGACGAATCCGCGACGCCACAGGACGAGCAGGCCGGCGGCGTGCAGGAGCGCCTCGGTCGTGGTGGCCAGGAAGAGGGTGTTGCTGCTGGTGCCTGGTCGGCGGCCGGTACGGCCGAGCCGTTGCAGGAACGAGGCAACGGTGGTAGGGGCATCGATCTGGATGACGCGGTCGAGGTCACCGACATCGATGCCGAGTTCAAGAGTTGAGGTGGAGACGATGACGCAGTCGCGGGCGTCGGCGAAGGCTCGTTCTGCGCGGTGTCGCTCGTCTGCCGACAGGGAGGAGTGGGAAACGAATGTGGTAACGCCGTGGGTGCGCAGGTTGAGCGCGAGTTCTTCGACGCGGCGGCGGCTTTCGCAGAAGACGAGGCGCTTCTCGCCTCGATGCAATCGGCTGATGACCGTGGCTGCGTTGGCGACGGTACCGACGTAGTCGAGGCCGACCTGCGGGGCCAGGGCCGAAGCTGGGGTTGTTACCGCCGTCGGGTCTGGGTCGACCACAACACCGTCGCGGTTGGATGCGCCGCTGCCTTGCAGCCAAGTCAGCAGTTGCACCGGATTGCCGATGGTTGCCGATAGCCCGACGCGTTGAATGGGCCGTCCGGCGAGGCGGCTGAGGCGTTCCAGGACGGCGAGCAGATGCCAGCCGCGATCGTCGCCGGCGAAGGCGTGCACCTCGTCGACGACGATGGCATGCAGTCCGTGAAAGAACTCCTGTGGCGTTACCAGCGTCGATACGAGCAGGGCCTCCAGCGATTCGGGCGTGGTAAGTAGGATGTCCGGCCGGTCAGCTCGGATCTGTTTGCGGGCAGTGGCGCCGGTGTCCCCGTGCCAGAGGCCGGTGGTGCGGCCCAGCCATTGGCCGTACGCGTCGATGCGGGGGTACAGGTTGTTCAGCAGCGCGCGCAGCGGGCACACGTACAGCACGGACAGGTCGCGCCAGCCCTTGTCGGTCATGGCGGTGAGCAGCGGGAAGATGGCGGCCTCGGTCTTGCCGCCGGCGGTGGGGGCAAGCAGCAGCGCGTCGCGGCCGTCGAGAATTGGGTCGATGGCGGCTTGTTGCAGGGGACGCAATGCGGGCCAGCCGAGGGTGTTGGCGATGTGGTGGCGTAGCCCGGAGGCGAGCCGGTCGGTGGGCATCACGGCAGCGTGAGATCGATGTCGTCGACGCTGCGCACGGACAGCCCGGCGGCGTTGGCTTCGACGTCGGTCAGTTCCGACGCGGCGAGGGTGAGCTGGTAGTGGCGGCGGGGGTCGAAATCGGGGTACTGATCTACCCGGTCGAGCACGTCGGCAACCAGCTTCTTGAGGAAGATCCTCGGGGCGATGCCGATGTTGCCGCCGAGCTGGCCGGCGACGGCATCGGCGAACATCTCCATGTAGGCGTCGTCCACGGTACCGCGGATACGGTCGGTGTCCGGATGACCGTCGGTGTACAGATCGCGGACCTTGCCGCCGAGCTCGACCAGGGAGGTGTGGCTGAAGCCGGGTAGGCGCAGTTGTACCGCACGGGGGTTGTCAAAGCGCGGGTCGGTGCCGAGGTCGGTGGCCAGCCGCTGGGCAAGCGGCGGGAGGCGTTGGGCTCCTTGGGTGCCGTCGTAGAAGGCGGGGGTGCCAGTGATGACCAGGTACAGGCCGGGGAACCGTCCGGTGTAGATGTCGTCGATGAGTTGTCGGAGCGCGTTAAGAGCCTTGTCCCGGGCGTCGGAGCGCATGCGTTGCAGGGTTTCGACTTCGTCGAGGACGAGTAGCAGGCCGGGGTGGCCGGCGTCTCGCAGGACGTTGAGCAGACCTTGTAGGAATCCCAGGGCGGCGGTGTGGTCGAGGTCGCCGCGGACGCCGGCGGCGCGTCGGGCGGTGGCGGCCACGTGGGGTTGTCCGCCGAGCCAGGCGAGGATGGCTTCGGCGGTGGGGGTGTCGCCGGCGATGCTCGCAGTGCGGTAGCCGCGCAGTGCTGCGGCGAACGCGGGTGTGGACCTGGCGACGCTGGCGAGGCGCTGGTCGAGCAGGGTGTCGACCGCGGTGGTGAGCCCGGTGAGGTCGTCGGGGTCGACGTCGCCGCGGGTGATGACATCGTCTTCGAGGGCGTACAGCCAGGTGTCGACGACTTGTTTCAGGGCGCTGGGCGGGAAGGTGCTCGTGGTCAGTCGCTCGGTGAGTCGCCGGTAGACGGTCTCCAGCCGGTGTAGCGGGGTCTCATTCTCAGAGATCTGCACCTCGGTGGTAGCCAGGCCGCCGACGCGGGCGCGTTCGGCCAGCCAGCGGGTGAAGAAGGTCTTGCCGGACCCGTACTCGCCGCGGACCGCCTTGAACACCGATCCCCCCGCGGCCACGGTGGCCAGTTCCTCGTCAAGGGGTTTGGCGTACCGGTCAAGGCCCACTGCCAGCAATCCGAGGCCAGCGTCGGGGACCGCGCCGCGGCGCAGCGCGTCGATCACCTGCCGGCGTCGTAGTGTGCTGACGGGCGTGCTCATGTCGAAATGCCGAACTGTTGGCGTAGTCGGGGCAGGTCGAGGCGCACTGTGCGGCCGTCGTCGACAAGGGCAAGGATCTCGAAGCCGTCGATGTTGAAGATCCGCTGTAGCACGGTGAGGAAGCCGTTGGCGCGGTGCTGTGGCTCGCCGGCACGCTCGGCGACGACAGACAGCGGCGCTACCCCACCGGAGTCGTCCAGTGTCGCCAGTACCGCCCGGATCTTACGGGTATCGATGCGACGTGCGGTGAGTTTGTGCTGCGCGAGGAACACCTCGCTGGCCAGGACCGCGTCAACAAGCCCCGTGGCGGAGGCGATCGAGGCTGGCTCGGCAAGCTCTGGGGTGGGGGCGGTGGCAGGCAGGTCGAACAGCACCTCCAACCGCTCCCTGGCTGGGGTGGGCTTAGTACGTGGCTTTGACCTGGTCTTTGTGAGGGCGGGCGGACTGGGTGCACTGGTCGGGGCCGGTGGTGTCCACCAGTTTGGGGGCCGGGAGTCCACGGCGACCCATCCGGCCGGGGGCTGCGCGCCGCGTGGTGCGTAGGCCAACAGGGGGATGGTGACCTCGGCCAGGGATGCGCCGCCGTGGTATCCGGCCTTGCGGTGCCGGTAGCGCACCTGGGTGTCCCAGAGCGCCACGATGCGCTGGGTGTCGGTGACCACCCGGGGTCCGGCGAGTTCGACCTCGCCGGGACCGACGGGCGCGATCCCGTCTCGGTAGCGAGCCTTGGCCGGCTCGCCGGGGGTTCGTAGCTGCCCGTCATGGTCCAGCACGTGGCCGTGGTCGCTGGTGAGGATCACCGCCCGGCCGGCGTTGCGGGCGTGACGCAGCAGGGTGCGCAGTGGACCGAGCCGACTGAGGTCCCAGCCGGCCTCCTCGGCCTCGCGACCGGGGCCCAACGCCTCGTCGACGGTGTTGATGACCACGGCGATCACGGGCCGGTCGCTGGCGATTGCAGCGATCACGTTGGCGCTGGTGGGTTCCTTATGGAATAGGGCAGGCTCGCCGGTGCGCCACCACCGGTGCCCGTTGAAGAGCCGCCGCTCGGTGTCCTGGTCGCCGGTACGCAGAGCAGCGGCGAATAGGCTGGTGCGGCTGACGGCGGTGATCGTGGGAAGGGCAGCAACGACGCCGCGGCGCCGGGCGACACCGTCCCCGCCAACGGGGTCGTACTCGCTCCAGCCGTCGCGCACCAGTTGGTCGGCGAGTTCGATCGCCACCGCGGCGCTCATCCCGTCGAGCACCACAAACAGCACAGGTCTGGCACCCTTACGCCCGAACGGTGCCAGCACGTTCGGCAGGAGCGTCTCGACGAGCAGCGGCTCGTCCGCACCGCTGCCGGGCCCCGACGCGGTCCAGGCGGCAAGTTTGGTCGCGAACGCCTCATCGGCCTGTTGGCGGCGCACCGCCGCCCGCCGGTACAGCGTGGTGTAGGCCGCGGCGAGTTCCGTGTGCCGGTCGTCGCCGAGCCACACCTCAGCCAGCGCCCGGTCGACCCAGCCCCACTGGCTGATCTGGCGGTCGATGCCGTCGGCGACGCTGGCCGGCGGGGGGCAGTCCACCTGCAGCCAGCGCAGCAGCCGCGCCGCCATTCGTGCCCGCTCCATGCGTGCCGTGTCGCGTCGAGCCAGCGGGTGCGCGGCGAGGTGACCCAGGGCGTCTTCCGCCGCGGCCAGGCCACCGCCGCGGCGAGGGTTGGCCAGCAGGTCCCTGATCGTGCTCGCGAGCACACCCAGCCGGGCTTCGACGCCGGCCAGCAGTAGGTCACCGTGGCTGGCCGCTTCGCGGGCGCCGAACTGGGTCAGCAGCTCCTCGGCACGGGCGAGCGCCTGGTTTGCCAGCTGGGACGCGTCGGCAGTAAGTGGGCGGTCGAGCAGGTCTATGGCCACGTCGCACGCGGCGCTAGCGAACGCGGCAATGGTGGCGTCGTCGATCGGCGTCGCGAACCAGTGTTCGATCCGGCCCCGTGCGCGCAACACCGCTTCTCCCGCGCCGGCCCACACCGCCTGGCAGACCAGGCCCAGTGGCAGCGCGTCGGCGGCGTGTCCGGCAGCGACCAGCGCAAAGACCGCGTACGCCGGGGCGCCGAATTGGCGTTGCAGCCAGCGGGTCAGTCCGTCGCGTTCGATTGCTCGTAGCGACCACAATGCATCGGGCAGACCGGGAACGCTACTCCAGCGCAGCAGTAGGGCAAGGTCGAGGTCGTCCGCGGTCGCGTCGAGCTGGTCAAGACCCAGCCGGACCGCGGCGAGTTGACGCAGGACGGTGTCCAGGCCAAGCATGCCGCCGCCGACTGGGGTCCAGCCGTCGGTGGGGCGCGCATCCAGCAGCGCCTCGGCCACCCACGCCCAGCTGCCGTCGAGCAGTTCACCGCTCACCCCGGATGCGCCGAACTCGTGGCAGATCAGATCCCATGGTTCGACGGTCTCCAGCCTCTCCTGCCACACTCGGCTGAGAACGCCTGCGCCGAGTTCCTGGACGTCGAGATCGGTGAGCAGCGCCAGCGGGGTCTTCCTGTCGTGGGTGACCAGCCGATCCCATACTGCCAGAGGGGACACGCAGGCGCTGACCTGGACTTGCCGGCCGTCATCGAGGGTCAACAGCGTGTCGTAGGGCCAGCGCGGCGCCGCCCGCACCAACACCACCGGTGCTGACCCGGGTGGGGCGTTCTTAAGCACGTCGACGAGCTTCTTGGCCAGCGCGGCAGGCTGCACGGCCAAGGCGGCACCCGCCCCAGACGCCCGAACGGACGGCAGAGTCGTCACCGCACGCTCCACCGCACGTCGATGGTCTTGTCCGGATGCTCGCGGGCGACCCGGCGCAGTTCAGCCGTGACGGTGTCGATCTCGGCCGCGCGGACCGTCCGTGCCCCAGCAGCCGGCCCGCTGGCGGTACCGGGTGTTGCAGTGCCTGGCCCCGTCTGACCCGTGGTGAAGGTCGCGTTGGGATCGGGGGGCGTCGTCGGCTGCAGGGCGCGTCGGATCAGGGTGACCGCATCGTCCTTGGCCAATCGCAGGGCCGGTGCCAGCCGCTGGGTCAACTCATCCTCTCGCGCCACCGCGGCGAGCTGACCGAGGATGACGGTCGCCTCGGCGTCGTATGGTGCGGGCAGCTCCCGTAGCGTCTTCAAGTCGTCCCACGGGCCGGCCTGTAGAGCGTCGGCGACCGCCTTGGCGGTCGTGATGCTCTCGCCCACCCGTTCGACGGGACCGCCCAACTCGGCACGGGCGAGCAGCTCGACCAGGTCGACGCCGCCGGCGCTGCCGGCTAGGGCGTCGAGCAGGTCTGCGGCCCGCGCTGCGGTGGCCAGTCGTCCCGTCGTCGCCGCGCGGTCCAGGCCGAGCGCGTCGGCGTGCTGGGTGAGCCTGTTGAGCAGCCGGTGAGCGTCATCGCGGTGCGCCTTCGCGCTGACGGCGAGATCTCTGGCCAGCATCGCCACGATACGGCTCACCGCCGGGCCACGCGTCGCCACCCGGAACAGCTTGTACGCCCTGTCGGTCGCCGACTGCCAGTCAGAGCCGCTGGGCAGCCGCTCCGGCCGCAGGGTCAGCCCGCTGGCCGGGAACCGTCCCGGCTCGATTGCGCCCGGCGGGCCACCATGCAGCCTGAACACCCGGTTGGTCTGCTCGGCGAAGGCCATCACTACCAGCTGCGCCAACAGCGGGTCGAGTCCCATCGCAGGCGGAACCCACCCGAGCAGCTTGGCCACCGGCACGTCATCGCCGAGCGATACCGGCGGTGTCGCCGCCGCGGCCTGTTGCTGGAAGTGCTGCACCCAGTGCCGGTCCAGACGCAGCACCGCCGAGTGCATCGTGCCCAGCCGCAGCGGCTCCGCGATGCGCCGTAGCACCGCCCGGTGCGGCTTCTGCTCGATCTCGGCCTGGTCGGCGCCGGACTCCACGACCGCACGGACCGCGTCGAGGACCACCCGGGCGTCGGCCGCCTTGACCGCGGTGCCGGTGCGGTCCGGATCCAAGTCTGGGTGATCGGGGTACTGGCAGGCCAGCATCTGTCCCATCACCGATTTCAATGCGTCAGGAAACGCCGCGCCGGCCGGAAGCGTCGGGTTGAACCTCGGCACCAGGGTCAGCAGATGATCGTTGTAGCCCAATACGACATCGGCGGACTGCTTCTGCGCCAGACCGTACGCCTGCCGCAGTACCTGCCGCAGCTTCACGGTCAGGCTGGCCTGTTGGTTGATCAATTGCTCGCGGGCGCGGACGCGGTCCTCCGGACCCAGGTGCTCGGCGGCGGACTCGAACAGATTGTCCCGCAGCACGGCGTCGATCATGACGAGCCGGCTGAGGTCCCGGTTGATCCGCTCGCTGGTCATTGCGGCTGGTACCCAGCACACCGTGCGGACGGTACCGAGCCGGTCAGCCAGCTTGCTGACCCGGTGCCGGTCGTCGGCGGGGCCGTGGCTGCCCTCGTCGAACGGGTAGTCGATGATCAGTCGCCATCCGTTCGGGTCGTCCGGGGTGAACATCGCCTCCGACAGCTCCGCGGGGTCGCGGACGTTGCCGTAGAGCAGCTCGACGCTGCGGGCTGACCCGCGCCACACGATCGGGGCGGAATCCAGCAATGTGTCGGGCTGCTTGAGCCCCATCTCCTCCCACAGCAGCGAACGCTACCATCGCCTTGCGTGCCGGATCCTTGTCGTACTTGCGCACCGCGGCCAGCACGCTGTCCACGTCGACGCCGACCAGCTCCAGCGACACCCCCGGATCGTCGCCCTCGGCGACGCGGATCTCGCCGAACTGAGCCGCCCAGTCGCCGACCTTGTTGGCCACGACGGTCGCCTCCTGGCCGGGAATCCGGGTCCGGATCCTGCCGTGGTTGAGCGCGGACAGCCGACGGGCGGTCAGGTTCCGCAGTGCCGGCACGGTCGGCGCCAGCGCCGCCAGCAGCAGCGTCTTGATCAGCCGGTCATCGCCGGGGAAAGCGCGCGCCCGTGCCGCGACCTGCGCGTCGGCCTTGCCCTTGCGGGCGGCCAACAACTCGTCCTCGCCGAGCCGGTGCTGCTCCAGCAGCGAGGGGCGTAGCTTGCCCTGGTACAGCTTCTGCGCCTGCTCGAACTCGGCCTTGAGCTTCTCGGTGAACGGCTGGTCACCCGGTTTGCTGATCACGTCGTAGAGGTCGCCGAGCGGCACCAGCTCCCCGACCAGCAGGTCGTCGCGCCGGTCGACGAGGAGGTCGCGCATCAGCTTCAGCCCGGTCCGGGTGCGCTGCAACGCGCTGGACACGTGTACCAGGGTGTCGATGAACGCCGGGCTGAACGGGTACGTCTGCCGGAACGCCTCGATGTCCGCCCCTGTACGGGCATCGCCGCCCAGCAGCGTGTCCCAGACCTCGCGCCGTACCTTCGTGGTGGCCTCGAACGCCGCGTCGAGCACCGCCCTGGCATTCACGTTGGCCGATTGAGGCGCAGGACCCGGTCGTTGGCCATCGCGGGCAGGTTCCGGTCCTCCAGCGTGATCACGTCGAAGCGCCCGCTGGCCAGGTTGAGGGTGTCCTGGAAGCCCAGCTCCTGCGCGCCGGTCACCTCCTTGCCGACCAGTTCCCGCAGGTCACGCTGCCGGGCGATGAAGGTCACCACCGGGATCGCCCGGCGGGTGTCGCCGCCCTCGACGAAGTTCGTGATCTTCTGGATCTCGCGGGCCACGAACTCGCGGTCGCCGATCGAGTTCGCCATCCACAGGATCAGCTCGTCGAGGAAGAGGATCATCCCGTGGTAGCCGAGCCCTTGGCGTGCCGGCTCGCCTCCGTCAGCCCTCGGTCCAGTGACACGAATGCCGTCTTGTCCTCCACCGCATTGGTGAAGAAGCCCTTGTTCCAGGTGATCAGCAGATCGTTGACCAGTTCTCGGCGGATGTCGGCGTCAAACGCGGCGGCGAACGCCTCGTCCAGCCGCACGCTGTCCCAGCGGCTGGTTTCACCCCACTCGTCCTCCTCGTTGGCGTTACCGCCGGGCAGCCCAGCGATGAACTCCTTGTCGCCGATCTTGGCCCGCAGGAACGCCGCCTGCTCCAACAGCGCGTCGGTACGGTGCACCGCCGGGATCGGCGCGGTCGGGTTCAACCGGCGCACCCACGTCGACGTAGCCGCCGAGCACCCGCTGCTCCAGCGACTGCGCGCCGAGCATGTGTGAGGGCACCAGCAGGAACTTCTTGCCATCCATCCAGGCCGAGTGCCGGGCCACCAGCCCGACCAACTCGTCCTTGCGTCGAGCCGCCGGGTGGCCGTCCAGCAGCGCGTGCAGCACCGCCATGAAATGCGACTTACCGGACCCGAACGACCCGTGCAGGTACGCCGCCTTCGACGAGCCCGTCTCCATCGCGTACCGGATCAGGCCCAACGCCTGCTCGAAGTTATCGAGGAGACGATCGGTCACCGTGTAGTCAGCGACCGTCGCCGCAACGTCCTCCACGCCACGGTTGAGATCGAGCACCAGGTCGCTGGTACTCGTCAGTTCCGGGATATCCAGAACCTCACGGAGCAGCGGTTGCGTCATGACCGTACGTTATCCGTTCGGCGTCCGTTCTTGGCGCCACGGGAGCGCGGCGCTTCGGGTGGCCGCCACCCGGCCAGATCTTCGTCGGTAAGGTGCAGCCGCTGAGCGGTCTCGGTCAGGAACGCGTCGTACTCGTCCGCGGGAGACGCCCCCCACTCCGGGTCGACCTGCCCATGCCACTGACGGACCCACGGCATGACCTCCCGCAACCCCGCCAACAGCGGCGCCAACCGATCGGCCTCCCAGTCGTCCGCTTGCTCACGCTGAGTGACGAGCGTGGCCAGCACATGTGCCTGCTCACGGTGGTCCCACCCGGCCCACCCGAGCAGCAGCGACGGGTCGACAGGACGTCCGCAGTACGGGTAGGAGATGAACCGCTCCTTCGGTACGTCGAGCTTGCCCCGCTCATCCCAGTAGCTCTTCTTCACGAAGTCAGCCGAGACGTACTTTTGCGGCACAGGAATCGACTCGCGAATCTTCCGCGCGGTGAGTTCGTCAGTCGCGGCATCCTCAGCCCGCTGCAACTCCCATACCCGCTCCCACCCAGCCCGCTTCACCAGCCCGGACGGCTTATAGCGCAGTATCGGCAGGAACGGCACGTGTTCGTCCTCCAGCAGTCGCGCCAGCACCTTCGCCAGATCCCGCCCCGGCTCGTACAACTCCGCTACCGCTACAACGTCGTCATCGCCGCGGAGAAGGTCAGCGAGCTGGTTGACCGACAGCGGACACGGCTGATCAACGCCGTGCTCGTCCACGGCGTACCACAGCTCCCGACGCTCGCACTGGTCGGCCAGCCAGTCGCGCAGCGCGCGCTTCTCCATGTCCACCCAGGCGTCAGCAAGCCAGCGCCGCTTGTGCTCGGGACGCTCGATCAACCCAATGTTGCGGTCCGACTGCATCAGCGCGATGCGCCGCTCCACCAACGCTCGGTAGTCCGCAGGCCAATGTTCAGGCAGTTCGGTGATCGGCGTCGAGTGGTGCCGGATGAACCACTGCGTCTCAATCTCACTAGCCGCAATGCGCCGCGCCAACAGAATTTCGAACGCACGCTCGCCCAGTTTCAACTCGGGAGGTTTGGCATACGTGAGGTCTCCGTCGAGTAGGCCATAGTGTCGGTACACCTCCCAATCCAACTCCTCCTGTAGCGCAATCATCTGCGCCTGCACCGAGTCGTACTCCGCCGAGGTTGCCGCGAGATCCTTCCGCGTCGGTCTCCCGCCAGACACGACTACCTTCGGCACTAGCTGAACAAGCTGCTGGGCCAACTGGTCGAGTCGGCGCGCTCGGTCCAACGGGTACGATTCGGGCAGGGGAAACCGTTCAACATTGGCAGCATTGAACGCAAATCGATTCATCCAATCTTCTGGCTGAATCCCGCGGCCGATCCCGCTGCCACCCTTGGGAAAACAAGCTTGCTTGAGCCAAAAGCAAGCAACCGAGCTGTTTAGAACGCCGGCCAGGCTCAAATAGTCATCGCCGGTGGCATCTTTGTGGAGTTTAATCAATGGCGCGGTTTGCTTAAAGACCTTTCCGCCATAGTCTAGTGCGAAGTGATTGTGCGTAGAGATTTCAGCAAAAACCAACGACTGCGGGGTCCGGATCTTGTCACGATACAGCTCCCGAAGATCGTACCACTTCAGTGCTGCGATCGTGTGGATCGGCTTGCCGAATCGGCGACGCATCTGCAGAACTTTGCGGTTTGGCCACAGGAAGCGAATCAGACCCGGAATGTCTTCTTCATTCATCCGCCGAAGGTCGGGATCGTATGGGAATGCGCAATCCAGCCCATCTCGGACTGTGAAGTCACGCACCTGTTTGCCGTCCACGATGGAGACTGAATGCTCGACATGAGAACGATCCATCGCTGCTCGCGGTGCAAGGAAGGCGTCGTCCTCGCCGGTAAGTGCTGCAAAGCCGATCTCCTCAGCAACCTCCTTTAGGCGGCATTTCGCCTCAGAAACCAACGTCTCCGCCAAAGCCGCCGCACCGCCACCGCCAAGGCTCCACGGATGCGTCGAAAACGAGACCCGAGGAGTGTCGGCGGCACTGACCCAGGTGGAACTCGAATCTGGATTGTCAATCTGGTTTACGATGGACCGCCACACAAAACCCTGGCTTGGCTCGTCAGGTTGGCTCGGCTCGCTCCGGATTCCCATGACTGTACGGATTGTTCCGGCGCGATTCTTGTTGGTGTTGCGTCCTACGAGAATGACGGTCGGGGTGCCGTGGCCGGGAATGTATGCACCGGAGGTGTCGACAACCTCGGTGAGATTCACCCAATTGGCGAAGTAGCCGATCAGATTCTTGCCAAACTCGCGTTTCATGAACGAGTTGGCGGTGATCTGCCCGACGTAGCCGGCTCCCTTGCCGTCGCCGTCACCATGCTTGGCGAGCTGGAAGAATCGCTTGGCAAACGGAACGCTGAGTGCGTATTGACGGTAACAGACGTCACCGTAGGCGCGCCGGTACAGCTTGTTGAGGTTCTCATCGTGGACAGTGATGTAAGGCGGGTTGCCTACCACGACGTGGTACCGGTTGGCGCGCAGGATCTCGGGATTGTCGAGCACGTCTTCGGTGGTGTAGGCGAACTCCTCGGCGGAGGTGGCCCCGAACAGCGCGGGCTCGCGGGCCTTGATCAGGGAGTCGCCGACGGCGAGGTGGAGCGGGAGCTTCCCATCGCTTGGCCTCGTCCAGGGTGGAGATTCCACATGCCTTCAATGCCGCGACGAGGAGCCGGAACCGGGCGATAGCGACGGCGAATGGGTTGATGTCCACGCCGTGCACCGCGTCGAGAGCGAAGCGGACCTGCTCATACGGGTCGCGGCCGGGGGCTCGGTCGTCCCAGACGGCGAGGATCCGGTGGAAGGCGCCAAGAATGAAGTGACCGGACCCGCAGGTCGGGTCGATCATCTTGAGTATCGTCGTGGCCGAACTCCGCCGAGGCTGGGGTAAGGGTGCGGTCGAGGATGAACTCCTCGACGAACTCCGGGGTTTGCAGCAGCGCGTACCGCTTCCGGGCGGCCTCGGATAGATCCTGGTAGAGGTCGCCCAGGAAGCGGGTGTCCCAGGTGTCACTCGTGAATTGGTGTACCAAATTTCCCTGGTCATTGCGGCGGCGCCAGAAGTTCGACCAGCGCCTTCGCGCCATCATGTGAGACCGGGATGCGGTAGAGCGGATTGTGCTGTCGGTCGAAGAGGCTGCGCCCAGCGCGGGTAGCGGCGAGTGTGTCGAAGGCGCATTCCAGCCAGCCGCGGAAGGTCGGGTCGGTGTCGGTGCGGAAGTAGTAGGCTTCTGCCTCCTCAGCGACGACAAGGTCGGCGGCGGTGGCGCCGGCGAGGTACCGGCCGCTGATAAGTCCGTTGTCTTCGCAGAATCGGACGAAGACGGTGCCGAGCACCCAGGCGGCGGCGGCTTGCGTGATGCGTTCGTCTTCCCACGCGCGTCGGGTCTCGGCGGTGCGTCCAAGCCGGAATGCGGTGTCGTATTCCTCGCGAAGCGGGCCGCCAATAGCTGATTCGGTGTCGATCTGCTCACGCAGATCAACCTCCAAGGCTTTGACCTGCTTCTGGAGGTCGGCGAGGAGCGCGGTACGGTCGACCATTGCCGTTATCTCCGTTCGGAATTCGCATTCTGGTCCGGGGCGGTCGGTGGCTACGCCGCCGCCCGGTGGGCGCCGGTGACCCAGGCATCACCCAGAATCGTCCACTCATGTGGAGCGACCTCGATGACGGTGTGATCGAGCCTAGGCGCGGTGGTCGGGTCCGCCATCGGGCACAGCAGCCACAGGCAGGTCCTACGCTGTTGGGCTTCACCGCGAAGGGTCGTAAGGACGTGCATACCACGGTGGCGAGCCAGCACGGCGCCGTCGTGCAGGAGCACGGTGCCGCCCCGGCCGATTTCCGCCCGCAGAAGGGGGATGGTCGCGGCCCATGCCTGGTCGAGTAGCTCGGCGAGGCGGATCGCGGCGGTGGTGTTGGGGCCGGCGATGTCGGCCGCCTCAATCGTGGCCCAGGTGGGTTTCGGTCGGGCGTCAACGATACGGCGCAGCTCGGTGAGGAAGACCCGGGCGGCGCTGACCGGGCGGGCGCCGTGCCGGCGTTCCAGGTCGGCACGGGCGGAGTCCGTGTTGGCGAGTCGCACGGTTAGGGCGCGGAAGCCGCCCGCTTGGCCGGCGGCGATGAGCTGCTCCTCGGCGCGATGTGCGGCGGCTAGCTCGGGGGAGTCGACGGTCCACCGGGTTGGGCCGGAGCCGGATCCTACCGAGCGCCGTCGTCGGTCGATGATGATCGCAGAGCTGAGCAGCGCCGGCGAAACGAACCGGCCCTTGAACCAGGTCAGGCGGAAGCCAGCCTGATCGAGCAAAGTGCTCAGGCCGTCCCGGTCGGGTGGTAGTGGGGCGAGGGCGGGGAACCAGGTGGCGACCTTCTGTCGGATCTCGTCTGGGGTCAGGCCGTCGCGGGGGACGATTCCAGCCTGGGCAAGCCGCAGCGCACGGTGCGGTGGCAGGTCGCGTGGATACAGCTCCAGCCGGGCGTTGGCTGCGGCGTTCTTCGACGCTGCGGCGGCCAACTGCACCAGGCGGCGTTCGTCGAGTGCTTCGGCCACGCCTGGTGGGGCAGGGACGGCGCGCAGCGCCCGCAGCACGGTGGCTGGACTGGGCAAGGCGTCCTCGCTGGAGAGCCGGTCGGCCACGCGTCCGAGCGCGTCGGCGTAGTCGAGCAGGGCGGGAGCGCTGGGCGTGTCAGGTCCCCCAGCAGCGTTCGCCTCCAACGCGATCATCACTTGGCTGCCGTGGCGGCGTTGCTTAAGCGCAAGTTCGTCGTATTGACTGTCGATCTCAACGGCGGCGCGGACCGCTGCCAGCGCCACGGCCCGTCTGGTGTCTTCGTCGACGCGCAGTGAGCCGCGTGCGGCGAGCAGCGCATCGGCGAGTTCAACCGCGCCGGCCACTCTGCCCCGTTGCCGTAGCAGGTCGACGAGTTGGCTGCGCACCGAGACGAGGGCTGCGTTGCGTCGCCAGCGCTTCCGCTGTTCGATCATGACCTGAGCCACACGGCCGGGGGTCACCTGGACGGTCTTGGCGACGTCGGGTTGCTGTGCCCACGCCACAGGCACATGCCCGTGGGTATCGGGCAGCCCGAGCATCAGTCGGGTCGCCTCGACTGCCACTTGGTTGCGTCCGGATGCTGTGGGGACTAGCAGCGCCGCGATTTCGTCGAGGCCAATCGCCTCCAGTTCCACCCTGTCGCTGGCGGCGTCGCCGGTTGCTGCGGACACCGAGGCAGTGGGCGTCGGCGCGATGCTTGGTGGCGGGTCGCCGAGGCGGCGCCGCCACTCCTTGATGCGCTGCTGGAGCTCTTTGCGGGTATTGGCGCCCATGCCGGGCAGGTTGAACAACACCTTGCCGGCCACGTCCAGTAGGTCGCCGACCGTGGTCGCCTCGACCCGAGCCGCCGCAGCGATCGCCCGGGGAGTCAGGCCGGCAGCCTCCAGCACAGTATCCAGGCCGGCACGGCCTGCAGCATCGTCGCGGGCCTGTGCGAGTTGCTCGTCGGTCAGCTCGCCCTCGATAGCCTGCTCATCGGGGTGGACCGACACCGGGGGGCTGACGTCGGAGCGGCGGAACACGTCGGTCCACGCCAATCGCATTTCCTTGAGCGAGGGGAACCGGGCATCGATGTCCCGGTGCAGGGCACGGGCGAAGAACTCGGCCAGCCCATCCCGCAGCATCGGCTCGAACGCCTCGACCGCCAGCGCTGGCGGGCCGTCGGTGAAACGTGCCTCGGTGCGCCCGTCGCCCCAGACCGGTAGCTGGGCGGAGGCCATCTCGTGCAACGTGACCGCCAAGGCGTACCGTTCTGCCGCGTCGTCGTAGGTGGTGCGCCGTCCGACTGTCAGGAACGGGTCGAGGTAGCCAGGGGTGCCGGCCTGCAGGTCATGCACGGAGACGCTGGCCAGTGAGAAGTCGAACAACACCGGTGTCTTGGTGCGGTTGGGTCTGGTCCGGATGACGATGTTGTCGGGTTTGAGGTCGCGGTGGTGGATGTCCTCGCCTTCTAGGAACGCCATCACGTCGAAGAGTTGGTCACCGTAGGTCTCCAGCTCGTCGACGGTCAGCCGGCCGTCTTGACGCAGCTTGCGGGCTAGGGTGTCGCGGCTGACGTATTCGAATACCAATGCGGCTCGCCCGCACAAGGAGATCACGTCGGGGCGGATCAGGCGGATGACCCGGCTGTCGCTGCGTAGCCGGCGCAGTACCGCTGCTTCGTGTTCCAACCGGGGTGCCTTGTCCTGCGACAAGGCCATCTTGAGCACGTGCCAGGCACCGTCGGTATGGCGGGCAAGGAATGCCCGCGACGTCGACCCTGTCCCCAGGCGTTCCTCGATGACCCATTCGCCGACCGGGTCGCCCGGCTGGGCCTCCAATGGGTCAACTACGACCGGCTCGGCCGACACTGACCGGCTGGCGGCGGCTAGCTCTTGGTCAAGTTGGTCGAGCATCTCCAGGAACTCATCCATTGTCGCCAGCCGCGCCGCTGGAGTGGGCGAGGTGGCGGCCTGGACCAGGTCATCGGCGTAGGGCGACACCCCGTCCAGCACTGCAGACGGGCGCAGCCCGTTCTCCGACGCCAGCCGCTGCAGCAGGTCGGCCATGCTCGCCGCCGGCGGCTGCCCGGTCATCAACGCATACGCGATCGCGCCCGCGCCGAACACGTCCAACGCGACCGGGTCAGCGTCGCGCTGGCGCCACTCCGGGGCCAGATATGCACCGGCCAGCTTGGATAGATGGAAGCCTGCGTGGACGGTGCCCTCGATCTCCGGATCATCGGAGGACACCGGGCTCCGGCTAGCCACATTCCAGTCGATGATCTCCAGTCGAGGGTTCAGCCACGCTTGCTCCTCGGTCAGACCCGGCCGCTTGGCCGCCGGCACGACCAGCACACTGCGCGCCGACAGCGCCCGGTGATATAGCCGCCGACCGTGCGCGTAGGCCAACGCCTCCGCGACCTGCCGCACCAGCCCGGCCCGAGTGGTCGGCGTCAGCTTGTCGCCGTAGGCGGCCAGGTACTGGTCGAGGCGAAGGCTGCGCGGGTCGTACCGGTACACCACGGCGGGGCCAGCCTGGTGCGACTCCAGCGTGTCGACCCGCACGATGCCCGGATGCTCGATGCCGTGCAGCGCGGCCAGCTCCCGTCGAGCAGCCCGCTCGACGCTGGCGCGCTGGTCTTGCGCAGCCTGCCGCTCCACCAGGTACAACCGCACCCGGCGCCGCTCTGCCGGCAACTCCCGATGCTCGGCAAGGTGGTCCTGCCAGGTCGGACCAACCTCGAACGGCTTGGCCTCCAGCTTCCACATGCCGACCTGGTAGTAACGCTGACTACGCTGAATGCCGACCTGGCCCAGCAAGGTGGCCAACTGCTGCGCCCGGGCCGCGGTGACCCGCTGGTTGTCGAAGCGCGGTGGAGCGGTGAGCAGGTCAGTGATATCACCTAGGCCCTGCGGTACACCATAAAGGCCGTGCCGCTGATGCTCAGGAAGGTCAACAACGAGCTGGGGCTTACTGAAGTACACCGCCGCCGACACGTACGGCACGGTGATGCCGCTCCTGGCTGCCTGTGACACCAACATGCCCTTGAGCTTCTTGGCCTTGGCATCGGTCAGGTGGTACGGGTTGTCGTGATACTCGACCGCGCCGTTGGCCGACTTGACCCAGCCGCCGCCCGACATGCTCAAGCGGCCCACCCAGCTCTTGACCTCGACCAGGAAGAACCCGGCGGGCCCTAGGATCAGGGTATCGACCTCGTATGGGTGACCCGTGGACGCGGTGAACGTAAAATTCGACCACACCCGGTACGGCTCCGAGTCCGGCAGCGCATCCTTGATCTGCTGAAACGCCTCACGCTCATGCTCGTAGTCGGTGGGTGTCACCGCGATCCACCGCTCGTCGAGCATTCCGCCACCCCCGGGGTCTTAAGCCATCGGCGCTCCATCGTAGGCGCAGGTACTGACACTGCCCGCCTACGGCCGCGCCCTCGTCGTTGCCACCCAGAGCGTACGGCTCCGAACCGGACGCTCACCGACCTCATTGATCATGGAACCGACCGAGCGCTCCTCCTGATCTTGACTCGTACCGTCGGCACCGGAAGAGTGGGCCCACTGGCCGCATCGATACCTGGTACCCGACCGGCTAGCGACCTGCAACTACTCGAAGGACTGGAGAGCGTCGCCAAGTAGGATCGCAACCCGCTGGTTGGCGCAAAGCCGAAGTGGCCATGGTTTCGGATTTGGCGTCACCCGTCGATTGCCTCGCTTGTTCGGATAGCTGTGTAGATATATCGCCACCGTTCCTTCGTGCGTGGAGGGTCACCGCGGAACCTAATCGCGCTGAGCATCTGGACGTCGGCCTCGGGGAGGTCCTCGTCTTCGGCGAACTCGCGGAGGCTGGCAGGTACCTCGGTGCTGGCGGCGGCGAGGAGTTTGCGTCCGAGAAGGTCCGACATGGTCACGCCCAGCGCTTTGGCGATGGCGTAGAGAGTTTCGGCGGAGGGGCGGCGGGCGTGGGGGTCATTCTCCAGGGCGGAAAGGTAGCCCTTGCTCACGCCAGCCTGGTCGGCGAGTTGGCTGAGGCTCAGTTTGCGGTCCTGCCGGTACTTGCGGATCCTGCCGCCGACGCTGTCGTGGGTGTCGCGCGGCGGGGTCGCAGGGTTGCCAGGGTCAGCGCCCACGGCTTGTCCTTGGCTGGTGGGCGGGTGTGATCAGCGCGAGGACACGCATGTGTTGCTCCCCTTGGTCGTCGGTGTACGGGTACAGGCGGGCACTGACGCGCACCCGCTCGGTGGCCGGGTTGATCAAGGTGTCGAGCGAGGTTATCTCGTCCACGGGCTCGCCTTCGAGAGCGCGGCCGAACGGGCTGTCGTCGCGTACCGACTTGTGTTTCGGCACGAACGGCCACCTGCCGGCTGCCTGCACCCACTGGACCCGAAGGGCCGGTTCGGCGTACGGCTCGCTCGGCTTGCGCGCTGGCGCCAACGCGATCAGCAGCGTCGGCTCCGCGTGCAGGGACACCACGCGACGGGCGGTGGCTTCCAGGCTTCCGTCGTAACGGTCGGCTAGATACTCAACAAGGTGCATGGTCGGCGCGTTGCCGGCCAGGTCGGCGCGGAAAGCGGCGCGAGGAAACAGCAATTCCGCGGCCCCGACGTCGCAGAGCACCTCAAGGCCGGGTTCGCGGACGCGGGTGAGGTCCGGGGGTGTGACTGGATCGCACCGGTACTGCGCGAAGATGCTGAACCCGGGCAGGAAGGTGTGCTCGACCTCGTGGAACGCGGTGAAACGCTTCTTACCCCAGCAGTCCCCGACGCGCAGGGTCATCAGCAGGCCGGCCGGGCCGGGTACGAGGCAGCCCGCCCACGGGATGGCGTCCTCCTCGATCTTGATGATGTCGCGCATCGAGGCGATGATCTCGTGGCTGATCGGCGGCTGCATGGCCAGCTCGTCGAGCGTGCGCTGGGCGAGCTGGATCACCAGCTGGGCGTCCGGGGTGCCGGGCGAGTCCAGCCGGGCCTCTTCGAGGTCGGAGAGCTGCGGCGGCATCATGTTCGGGATCAAGAGTAGCGGGTTCCCGATCGAGAACGCTACGATCGTTCTCGGTCGGGAACACCTCGACCGTTAACGCGAACAGGGGATGGGGTCATGGGGGTAGGCGTCGAGGCCATCGAGGTCGTGGCCGAGGACGAGGTGGTCGACGCGGAGTCGGCCGGGCAGGATCACGGTCACCGCCGCGTGGTGAGCGTGGATAACAAGGACAACGCGGAGACTCTCCGGCTGCGCGTGCCGGTCACCGCGACCGTCGAGTCCGTGATCGAGACGATGTACGACAAGTTCCGGATCACCCGTGGTGTCGATGACCGGCTCACGTGTCGCGGCAACGGGGAGGACGTGTACCAGTACGGTGGCCGCACCCTCGCCCAGTACCTGGACGAGGGCCACTGCCACGACCTGCTTTGGGTGTTCGTCGGCGGCACCGGCGGGGCGTGACTCTGCCCTCCGAGGTACCCGCCGTCGCGGACGCGGAGATCGCGGCGGCGGTGTTCGCCGATCACCTGGCCCGGGTCGAGGCTGGTGAGCAGGCCCGGGCCAACGGGTGGACGTTTACCCGGCTCGGCCCGCTCCACGTCGTCGTGACGATTACCGCGGTACGGCCGTCCGGTCAGCGGGACACCTACCACGCCAAGCTCGGCGGCGAGTACTACGACGCGTACCCGCCGACGACGTCGTTTGTCTGCCCGCCGCGGCCCGCCCTCGGCGACCGCCCGGCCCGGGAAGGCTGGATCGAGGCGCCGCCGGGCGGCAGGTGGCTGCCGGCGGTGCAGTCCATGGAATGGTTCGCGATCCACCCCGCGCACTCGTTCCCCGGCGGGGTGGCCAACGCCCGCGACGGGGTGCCCCGGCAGTTGGTGTGCTGCTCGATGACGTTCGAGTACTACATCTCCAGCCACAACCCGAACCCGGGGCAGCAGTGGCGGCAGGGCCGCCACACCCTGGGCGCGACCCTTAACCGCATCCAGGACGCCCTCACCAGTCCCAACTACCAAGGCCCGGCCGGTGCTGTCGATTCCTGAGCCGGTCTGGAACACCCTGCTCCACGCCTTCGCGACCGCGCCGGCCGGCCACGAGCGGGTGGCCTACCTCGACGGCGTCCGGTACCGCGACCGAGCCGGTGTGGTGCACGGGGTGGCGACCACGGTCACCGTGCCCGACGCGGTGACCAGCCCCGGTAACTACACGGTCAGCGCCGCGGCGATGGCGCAGGCCGGGGAGCACTTCGAGATCCTCGGGCTGGTCCGGCTCGCCCAGGTCCACACCCATGGAAACCACGGGGTCGGCCACTCCCGGGTGGACGACGGGCGCGCCTACAGCCAGCTCGATGGTGCCCTGTCCCTGGTTCTTCCCCATCACGCCGCCGGGCGACCCGCGCCGTGGCAGGCGGGCGTGCACCTGCGGGAGCCGACCGGCTGGCGTCGGGTGGCCGGCGACGAGGTCAACGACGTCGTGCGACTGGTTGCGGGCCTGATCGACCATAGGAGTACATCGTGGAGCGCATTTCCGACCGGCACGAAGGCGACCTCGGCGGGCGACTCGAACCGTTCGGTCAGGTCCGGTCGGTGGCCGTGGCGGTGGTCGTGGCGCCCGGCACGGCGCATCTAGCCGCCACCCAGCACACCGCCTGGATGCTGGTCAACCTGCTCGCCCGCGCCGTCGGCGTGGCCGATACCGTCCGGGTCGTGTGCCCGCCGGGGGTACCGCTGGCCGGGCGGGTCGTGCCCCTCGCACCCCGCGACCTGCCCCTGGGGGACGCCCTCGTGCACGGCGGACAGGCCATCGGCGCGGCCCCGGTCCAGCACGCGTCGGCGCCGGCCGGGACCGACGTCGTGCTCGTCGTTGGCGCCGGCCTGGGCTATCGCTACGACGAGCACGCGGACCGGCGGTTCGTGTCCGGGCACGGGTGGTGGGGCGGCGTCGGCGACCACCCGATGCCGTACCCGGGCGAGCGCAGTGCACTGCCCTACGGCCCGTACATCGCCGCGGCGCTGGCGGTCGGCGAGATCTACCTGCACGCCCGGCTGCCCCGGCACGTCGCCCGGCCCGGCGGCGCGTACGGCTGGGACTGCTGGGCACAGACCCTCGCCGTGCAACCCGTACCGGGCGCACCCACGGAGCTCGCCGGCCTTGACCTGTCCGGTACCGCGCTGGCCGGTGTCGGCGCGGTCGGGAGCATCTGGATCCACACGCTGTGGGCCACCCCCGGCCTGGCCGGCCACGTGACGCTCGCCGACGCCGATCCGAAGGGCGTCGCCACGACCAACCTCAACCGCTGCACCCTGTTCGGCTGGGCCAGCCTGGACGAGCCGAAGGCGCCGGAGGCGGCACGCATCGCTGGCGACGCGTCGATCACCTGGCACCCGCACCACGGCCGGTTCGAGGACCTCGGTCTCACCTCGATCCTGCTGGTCTCCGCGGTCGATACCAACCGGGCCCGGCTGGCCCTGCAGGGCCGCTACCCGCCGCTGGTCCTGTCGGCCAGTACCCTCGACCTGCGGGCGGAGGTCCTCCGTGCCGGCCCTCCGGGTGTCGGCGCCTGCCTGCGCTGCTACAACCCGCCCGAGACGTTCCTCGGCGACGACGAGCGGCGAGCCCGTGCGCGTGACGGCGGCCCAGAGGTTGTACAGGCGCTGGCCGCGGAGGCCGGCGTGACCGAAGCCGATGTCCAGCGCTGGCTCGACCGCGGCGACTGCGGCGAGGTCGGCGCGCGACTGCTGGACACGCTGCGCCGGCAGGAACCCGAACCGCCGGCCCGGTTCGCGGTCGGGTTCACCTCAGTCATGGCCGGCGTCATGCTCGCCACCGAGACGGTCAAGGTACTGCTGAAGCAGCCGATGACGCGCGAGTCGCCGGAGGCCAACAACGCGACGTTTCAGTTCCTCCGCCCGTCGGCGGCGGTGAACGCGGCGGGCCGGCTCGGCCGCGATCCCCGCTGCCCCGCGTGCGCGCCCACGAACCCGGCCACCGGGATCTGGCAACGCCGACTGCAACGGCTTCACACCAGCGCCCCGCAGCAGCGGCACCCTCAACCAGCCGGCGCTGGCGATCTCAGTGTTGCTGTATCGGCCGGACAGGACGATCCCAGTGTTCCTCAGTAGCCGGGTCGCCTGGCGGGCGTGGATCTACGAGTACCCGACGAACCTGACCTGGAACAGGATCCTCTGGGACTCGAACAGCCGCGTAGCGAGACGCACCGCCGCGATGCCGCGAGTACCACGCACTCCAGGTCGATGGCCCAGAACCACTGGGTGGTCAACGGCTGCTTCGGGCCTAGCGGCGTACGGACGGCCCGGAGGTCACTGGCTCGGCCGCGTACCCCGACTCGGTCGCCGAGACCCTACGGACCTGGCTGGCTCCCGCCGGCGCTCTGGTGGCGAACGCGTGAGCCTGTATCTCCCAGCCGCGGTACGACGGCCGCCGTCCGGTGGTCCGCATCTGTCGTACCGCCACGCTAAGGTCGGCTCCGATCCAGGGAGGGTGTGAGGGTGGGAACCCGCGGTGCGATACCGGAACGGGAGGTCAAGCGCCTCTACGCCGTCAGCGGCAACCGCTGTGCGTTCACCGGCTGTGATCAGATGTTGTGCGAGCCTGGCACGGTCGATGAGCCCGGGGTGGTGACGGGCGAGATGGCACACATCGTCGCCGCCAGTCGGCAGGGCCCGCGCGGCCGTGCGGTGATGGATGAGGACGAGCGCAACAGCGCCGAGAACCTGATCCTGCTGTGCGAACGCCACCACAAGATCGTCGATAGGCGGCCACGGACGTACACGGTGGACGTGCTGCGGGAGATGAAGCAGCGGCACGAGGCGCCGTTCCTGGAGAACCCCGCCCCGGTCGCGCCGACGCTCATGGTCTCTGAGACGTTGCTGTCGAGCCTGCTGGTGGTCTCCGAGCTGCCCGAGCAGGTTCGTATGGCGCCGTACCGGGCGGCCAGCCCTCGCGAGGTCGCCTCAACGATCCGGTGGGACCCAGACGCGGGACCGTTGCCGTTCATCACCCGCGAGGGTCGCCTATTCGCGTTCCACGACCTGCGTGCCGCAAACGGCCCGTTCGCCCGCGCGGTCGACCGGGGTGCGGTGGAGACGTTCAGGATGCGAGAGCTGTGCGCCACCGCGGACGCGCAGCGCCGCTACGTCGAGTTGCTCAACCGGACGGTGTCCTGGCATCTGCGTACCCTCGGCATGCGCTTCGACCCCGCGCACAACCGGTACTTCTTCACGCTGCGGGAGGACGGGTCCCGCCCGCGCGTGGAGTACCGGTCGAAGACCGGCCGGTCGATGTCGCGCGAGGTCGTGCGCGAAGCGGTACGACGCAACGGCCAGTCGAAGGGTTTCTGGTGGCACGAGGCCGTGTCGCTGCGGTTCATGCCGTTGCCGGCCGGGTGCGTGCTGTCGGTGCGACCGGAGTTCCATCTGACCAGCGACGGTCGGGAGCCACTCGACGGCGCGCTGGTCGGCCGACGGGTCACCCGGCGCAAGTCGCGCATCTACAACGGCCAGTACATCGACGGGATCCGCTTCTGGCGCGAGATGGTCACCGGCGGTCGCCCCCGCGTGGTGCTACGGGTCGTGGCCAGCGCCTCACGATCGACAACGAGGTGTTGACCTGTGACATCACCTCCCCCGGCGTACCGAACGACGCACTGCTCCTGGACACCCGACCGGTCCCCGACGACCTGCTCAGCCTGCTCGACGCCGAGGACCCGGACTACGACGACGATCTAGACGATGAGGACTGGGACGACGATGAAGGCTGATCCCCGGGTACTTGCGACCGGCCGCAGCCAGCCGGGGCTCACCCGTCCGACCCTGGCCGCCCGGTGGCTCCCCGAACCGGTACTGCGCTTCGCCGGTGACGCGGAGCACCTGGACCCGAAGGTCGGCATCCCGCTGTACGGGCCCCGCTCGTACGGCACGAGCCGGCACCCCGCCGAGATCCACATCGGGTTCGTCGGCACCGGCCAGGCCGTTGACCGGGCGCAGCGGTTCCTCGCCGAGGCCGCCAACGGGGTAGACGGCGACAATCAACACAACCCGTTCCCCGGCTGTGAACCCGACTCGGGCTTCCGCAGCGCCCTGCGACTCGACGACGACCTGGTCGAGCGAATCACCACCAGGGAGATGGACACGCTGCTGGCCATCACCAAGACCAAGGACCGATTCGAACGCGCGCTGCAGCTGCTGGACGAGAAGCTGGCGCTGCTGCACGACCGCGACCACCCGCTGGACTGCGTATTCATCGTCATCCCCGAGGAGCTGTACAGGGCCTGCCGGTCGATCAAGTACCGGCAGAACGGGCAGCTCGTTGAGCGGGACCTGCGACGGGCCTTCAAAGCGATGGCCATGCGCTACCGGATCCCCACGCAGTTCTTCCGCGAGTCCACCACCGGCCTCACCGATATCCGTCGACAGATGGACCACGCCTCGGAGATCGCGTGGAACCTGTTCACCGGCCTGTACTTCAAGGCCGGCGGCCTGCCCTGGTCGCCGGCCGAGATCACCCCCGGAACCTGCTTCATCGGCGTGAGCTTCTTCCGCCCGCTCGGCGTCGACAACACCCTGCGCACGTCGGTGGTCCAGGCGTTCGATGAGAACGGTGACGGGCTCGTGCTGCGCGGCCACGACTTCCGCTGGGACGACAGTCGCGACGGCAGATCCCCGCACCTGCCCGAAGACCTCGCCGCCGACCTGGTGCGGATGGTGCTCGACCGGTACCGCAGGGAACGCAAGCAGACGCCGCGCCGGGTCGTGGTGCACAAGAGCTCGCTGTTCACCCCGGCGGAGCGGGCCGGGTTCCAGCACGGCCTGGGTCAGGTCGCCGAACACGACCTGGTGTGCCTGGCGCCCCGCAGCGACGTGCGGCTCATGCGGCAGGGGCAGTACCCGCCGCTGCGTGGTACGACGTTTACCCTTGGCCCGGACAGCTACCTGTACGCCACCGGGTACATCCCAGCCCTGGGGTACTACCCCCAGGGCCACGTCCCGACCCCGCTGCTGGTCGCAGACCACATCGGCGACACCCCGCAGGACCGGCTGCTGCGCGAGATCCTGCTGCTGACCAAGATGAACTGGAACTCCGCCGAATACGCCGAGGCCCTGCCGATCACCCTGCGATTCAGCCGACTCGTCGGCGCCGTCCTACGGGAGGTACCCGCCGACCAGGAGCCCGCGTCGAAGTACAGCTACTACATGTAGATCACGAGCGACGGGCGGCCCGCAGCAGTGCCAGCAGCGCATTTCCCGGCGGGCCGCACGGCCGGGGCCGTCGTACGTCGACGTACCATCACACCGCGACAATGACCCGGGACCTGTACAAGGCCAGCGCCGAGGTTGCCCGCTGACGTGTGATCTTCCAAATGATCTTGACGATGCTCCCCGGGCTGACGAATCAGAACAACGGTGCCCGACACCCCACTCGGGAGGCACAGATGCCGATGACCGCTGACGATCCGCTGCTTCCCCAGCCGGACCCTTCCGTCTGGATCAGCCCGCTGCATAGCACAGACGAGGAGGCCCTCGACGCTGTCACGAGTGAGATCATCGACTACTTCGAGGCCAGCACGATCGTGTTCCCGGCGCGCGACGGGAAGGGTCAGCTCGCGCCTCCTCCCGATGAGCACGTACTTGACCACCTCGCCCGCTCCCACAATCTCGTCGACGAGACCGAGGCGCTAGTTCGGCCGGCGGCCGGCACCGTGTGCGTGCTGGACGCCCTTCCGCTGTGCGATCTGTGTCATCTAGAGGAAGCTCGATACGACGCATATGTTGTGCAGGACGGACGTCGCACCGGCTGCTTTTTGGGGCCCAACTGCTTCGCCGAGCGCGGTGAGAATCGGCTCGGAACGGGTCAGGCCGTGTACGTGATGACGTACGCCGAGGTCTCCCCAGATGTACGAAAAGTGTGCGACGTGCTTTGCCGCCGCCGCGGTCGGCCCTCACTATGGCATTGAATGGTCGACGCAGTTCGCCTCGAACCCTGGTGCTACCTCCTCGAAGGGAGCGTCACACGCTGCTCGATCAGCTACGGTTAGTGTTCCTGCAGCTCAGCCCCACTCCTCGGGGTCCCGATGCCGCAGCCGCCGACGTCGCCCTTGGAGGGCTAGCCGCAAGGCCATGTAGATAACGTCCGGCGGGACGTGTCAAGGGGTGTGTTGGTCCCGGGAACGGCAACGGGACTCATCGATGATCTGGTTTCGACCAAGAAATCCGATCATGAGGAGTCCCGTTGGAGGACCAGTGTGTCATCACCAGAAAGATCACGGTGGCGGCGGGGGTGTTCGCGCCCGGGCATCTGGGTGAGCTGACGCAGTTCGTCCCGTTCGAGATGGTCGATCAGGCATTGGCGGCGACCGGCGCGGCCCAGCGGCGAGTTCGTCTGCTGCCCGCGCGAGTGATGGTCTACCTACTGCTGGCCGGGTGCCTGTTCGCTGAGGTGGGCTATCGGCAGGTGTGGCAGAAGCTGACCGCCGGCCTTCACGGGGTGCCGGTGGCCAACCCCGGCGAGAACGCGTTGTGGCAGGCCCGGGCGAGGTTGGGGGTGGCGCCGCTGCGGTGGCTGTTCGACCTGTTGCGTGGGCCGGCCGCCACGCTCGCCCGCGGTGGGGTGCGCTGGTGCGGGCTGCTGGTGTGCGCCATCGACGGCACCACCATGGCGGTGCCGGACGGGGCGAGAAACCTTGGTGTGTACACCAAGCAGGCCGGCAACCACGGCGGGTCCGGCTATCCGCTGCTGCGGATGGTGGCCCTGGTGGCCTGCGGCACCCGCACCATCATCGACGCGGTCTTCGGCCCCACCAGCATGGGCGAGAACGGCTACACCCGGCGGCTTTCCCGCAGCCTGCGGGCGGGAATGATCGTGCTGCTGGACCGTAACTTCGACGACGCCGCGCTGATCGCCGACCTCGCCGCCACGAAGGCACACCTCCTGGTGCGGCTCAAAGGCAACCGCAAGCTGCCGGTGCTGCGCCGCTACCGCGACGGCTCCTACCTGTCCCAGATCGGCACCATCCGGGTCCGGGTGCTCGAATGCGAAATCACCATCGCCACCAGCGCCGGGCGGCACACCGGTGTCTACCGTCTGGCCACCACCCTGCTCGATGAGCGCCGCTACCCGGCCCCCGCGCTGGTCACCCTCTACCACCGACGCTGGGAGATCGAAACGGCCTACCTAGAACTGAAGTCCAGCATCCTCGGCGGCAGGGTCCTGCGCGCCCGCACCCCCGCCGGCATCGCCCAGGAAATCTACGCCCTGCTGGTCGTCTACCAAATCCTGCGCACCGCTATCACCGACGCGATCGACACCAGCGGCAGCGGCGCCGACCCCGACCGGGGCAGCTTCACCATCGCCCTGAGCGCCGCCCGCGACCAACTCGTCCAAGCCCTCGGCGTCATCGCCGACACCGTCATCGACCTGGTCGGCGCCATCGGCCGACGGGTACTGGACAACCTGATGCCCGACCGGCGCCTGCGCGTGTCACCTCGCGTCGTCAAACGCGCGATCTCCAAGTACCAGGCCCGAGGACCCAACATCAACCGGCGCAGCTACAAAGCCACCCTCAACATCAACATCCTCACCTCGCCCGGACCTTGACACGGCCCGCCGGACGTTATCTACATGGCCTTGGGGCTAGCCGAGATATCGTTTCCGCGGCCGATAGGTTAAGCCTGTGGAGCGGTCCCCGGCGTGGGCGCAAGATCGTGCGGCTCTTCATGCGCTCCAGCTCGCGTATCCGGTCAATGTCGGGCGCGCCGCCCAACACGGTCATCTAACTCCACCGGACGATATCCTGGCCTGCCTTGCCGATGCCGCGGCCGATGGGTATAGATCGGCATTCCGGGACGCCGATCTCGTCACGTTCACCGTGGCCGACATCGGCTTCCTCTTCGACCACAGTATCGACGCTGAACGGGCATCCAGGACCGTCGCCGGGTGGACGCACGCCCACGCCGCGCCGGCGCCCCGCGACCGGACACGCCAAGCCGGGTTCCCGCTGCCGACGGTGCTCGCCGAAGCCGGGTACGAGCGCGGCCATCTCGTCGCCCACGCAACCGGCGGCGGCCTCGACGCCAACGTGTTCGCCCAAGCCCGACACGTCAACCAGGGTTGGTCGCCAGACGGACGTCGCTACCGGCAGCTGGAACGGCTGGCCGCCACCAATCCCGCCAGCCTGGTCTTCCACCGCCTCGTCTATGGCGACGACACCGACGTGCCCGATCTCAACGAGCTGACCGTCGTCGTCGACGGCCAGGTTAACCAGGGCATCTTCGATAACCGTCCCTCGGCATGGACATCGCCGACCGGGGCGATGCGGCGCGGACGGCGGTTCCACCACCAAGTCCAGGCCGCATTCCTCTTAGGACTGACCGGCGCAAGCGCTCACCCAGAACATCACGTTCGGCTGACCCGCACCAGCCGCGGCCGGGTCGACCTGCACGTCGTGCCCGAGGTCGGCGAACGCTACGCCGTCGTTGTCGAGATCAAAAGCACCGACTGGGACGTCCTCCAGGAGCACCGGGTGCGGCCGAACGTCCGCTCACACATCAGACAGCTTCAGAGCTACCTCGACCGGTACGTCGACGACATCGGTAGCGCATGGGAGTCGGTCACCGGTGTCCTGCTCTACCCGCGACGCCCGACCAACACCGTACGCCGACAACTCATCGACGAACTCACCAGCCGTGAAGCCATCATGGTCGCCTGGTACGACGAAGCCGACTGGACCGATTCGCCCGCAATGGCCGAGTCGCCGACGCCCTGACCGGCACCAACACCGCGGGCACGTGGCGCTACTCGCCAGTCGCCTTGTCGACGTTGCCCTCACCTAGGTCTTCGACAAAGAGTTTCGCCAGGTCGGTCCAGTCCTGGACCGGGACACCGCACGAACCCTGAAGGAGCTCCGCCGCATCGTCGATGGTCCAGCCGTCCACGGTGAGGTACGGAGTCAACCTCCGGTCGCACGACCACGCTGCGACAGTCGAGCCACGGCGGTTCGCACTGCTGTGCACGATTGTCAGGAAGTCGTTGCGCGGTAAGGAGGCGTGAATTCTCGGGAAGGTGGACGACCTTGCCCAACCGCGCCAGGCGCGTTGGAACGCCAGCTCGACCGTCATCTTCTGTGACGTGACGGCGGAGACGCCGAGGTTCAGGCAGCCAATCGCAAGTCCTTCGCCGACGGCGACCTGCTGCTGGACGGCTGTCATCTCGCGACTCAATCTCGCTCCTTACCGTCGCTGTGTTGGTCGCGTGGCTGATGCGCTGGCTCGCGCGGCTTCCAGCCAGTCCTGGCGCCAGGTAAAGAGGCCCGCGTTCGCCGGGTGTGTGACGACCGTGCGGAGCAGCAAGTCGTACCAGCCGTTACCTAACCGCAGTACCTCGTGAGGCGGGCGACTGGCACCGATCATCGGTGGCGGACCATCCCCGTCATCGACGAAGTCGATGTCTAGAGGTAGCCCGCCCTCGTGGACCAGTTCGCAGCGCAACCATTTGTAGAGGATGGTCTCTACTGGCCAGGCGGAGCCGCGGAAGTCGACCTTTAGGTCGAGCTTGACCGTGTCATGGAATAGCGTTTCGAACGCCTCCCGGTCCTTCATGGGCGCCGGGTGCACTCTGCGCGCGGTGGCGGCGAAGGCGACCAAGGCACTCATCAGCGCGCCCTCCCTGCGGCCGGCCTCCCACAGCAACTCGGCGTTCTGGACGCGGTCAACGATACCCATACATCAGCCCATCCTCGGGTCACGGAGGAAGGCCAGGAACCGGGCTGCGAAGTCGGTGGTCACCGACTGCCAGGCACCCTGCGCGGTCATCATGCCGCTCAGCGCACCGTTGACCAGGCCGCCGTCGGTCAGCGCGGCGTAGAACCGCTCGATCATCTGTGGGCCCCTCTCACCCAGGTCGGGCATCGCGGCGTTGATCAATGCGGTGCGGTTCGACGACATGCCGAACTGTGGCCGCTGCAGCTGCGGTCGAGCGTCGAACCATCCCGGCGGGTCGTTGAGCAGCGTCAACAGCCGTAGGTGGGTCGGCGTGAGGTCGTCGATCAACGTGAAGTACAGCTGCTGGACATCCTCGTCAGGGGCCGTTGGCAGGGCTGAGCTGAGGACCGCGTTGCGCAGCACCTCGATCTTCTCCCGCTGCGAGGTGCGGTCGACGATCCGTGTGGCCGTCACGACCGCGTCAACGAACGCCTCATTCTCGGCAAGCGTGTCAGGGTCGAACCCATCGAACCGACCTTGGAGTTCGTCCACCGCCTCGGCTAGCTCGGTGAACCACTGCTCGCGCCGCTTGTTGAGCGCGTGGTTGAGGGCCACGGTCAACGCCACCGCGATGGTGCCACCGAAGACGGGCACCATGTTGACCAACATCTCGGCACCGGTCTGCGCCAGCTGTCGACCCTTGGAATGTGACGGTGGCGTCGTCTTCATGCGCAACATCATCCCGGTTCTGCCTCGTATCCGGTTCGACGACAGGCCGATCGGGGCCGACCAGTCCGGGCGGCACCGCGGCGACCGGGTCGGTGGTGACCATGCCGTTGGCCAGCAGGAAGCGGTACCAGCCAGAGGCGCCGACGAGTGCGCGGCGGACGGTGCTCGGCGGGAAGTCGACCTGCATGGCGTAGTAGACGACGTCGACCGGCCGCAGGTGCAGCGGGTCAAGCCCGCCCGGCCCGGGTGGGCCCGTGCGTCGAGCGAGGCGCCGAGCGCGTCGGCCTGAGCGGCGGTTTCGTCCCGACCGGGCCGAGTCGCGGATCAGCCGAGGAGTCTGCGGAGGTCCCGGAGGTATGCCGCCGCGGTGTGCAAGGAGCCAGCGGAGGGCCGCATGCAGCCGCGAGGTGGTGAGCCGGCGTATGCCGTACGGGTCGGTGAGGTCCGGCGGTCAGCAGCCGTGCCGATCGGGCAAGCGGGTCGGCGTAGCGCCGCCCGAGTTGCAACCGCGTCACGGCGGCCACCTTCGACACCGTCCACCATGGACGGTCCGGAGCGACGACCGGTCGCGCTGCCGCAGTTGGACCGGCGGTGGCCGTCTCCGCCGCGGAGGACCACGATGTCGTCGTGTCGCCGGCCGCCAACCCTCGTTGAGGCGTTGACGGCCAGCGGCGGCCGGGTCGCGGTAGAGCTGGACGAGCTGGGGCAGCGCTGGCTGCTGCTACACACACCGGAGGCGCTGTCCCCAAAGGCCACGTTCATAGTCGACGGCGAGGGCCACTTTCGTCGGTGTGCGTTCCCTGAACGCGCCGGCGGGTTCGCTCCGGCCGGTCATCCGGGATGGTCAGCTTTATCAATGGCGCGTGTCGAATTTAGCGCCCCGGACGACCCCACACGGCCGGGGTTCGAGGCGTTCGTTCAGCAGGTCTGGCAGCGCCGGCACGGCCCGCGGCCCGCGACGGGTGAGTCCGGGCAGTCGTTCCGCTCCCGTTCCGCCGGGCGCCACGTCTCGACCCGTCGCGTGCAGGCTCGCCCGCAGCACACCGGCCGCGGCTTCGGACCGGGCTACGCCGCGATGTCATGCGGGCACAAGCCGGCCGGGTGTCGCGGCTGACCGGCGCGGTGCGCCCGGACGATCTCGCCGGCGATGACCTGCCCGGTGTGCGTGTCGAGCTGCCAGGCGGCGGAACGCTGATGGCGGTGTGCCAGGCAGGCCCGACCGATGCCGTCGGCATCACCCGTCCATCGGTCCGTCGCCGAGCTCGGCGATCACGTTGGGACTGCCGTACGTGCTGTCGAACCACTCGATGAAGCCCTCGGCGTCGCCCCACCGGGTGGTGACGCGCAGGTGCACGGCGCGCTGGTCGTGGCCGGGGCGCCAACGGCGGGTGCCAGTGACGGCCTCGCCGCAGCCGCAGGCGCACCGGCGGACGTCGTCGAGCGGATGGTCGACGTAGGTGATCGGGTTGCGGTGCCGGTCGAGGCTGGGCTGCCCGATCAGCCCGTCGTAGACAGGGTGGCCGGGGCCAAGGATGTCGCCGCGGATTGCGAGCTTGCCGCCGCCGACGTCGTCGAGGCCGGATTTCTCCACGACGAGGACGATCTGCTGCAGGGTGGTCGAGGAGAACGCGGCGTAGCGCTCGACGCCGGCGCGGGCGCCGAGCTTCCACCGGCCGCGGTTGCGCTCGTACAGCTGCTGCGGCGTCTGGTCGGGGCTCCAGCCGACGTAGTCGCGGCCCATTGTGTCGTCGGGCGCGGCCGGCCGCATCGGGCCGAGCTTTACGTGGATCATCCGGCCTCCATAACCGATAAGGCTTGCCACTCTGATTATGATGGTAGGCCGATAATCTATAAAGCAAAAGGCAAGTGTTACGGGTTATCGGCCAAGGTTGTCGACTGCCAGGACAACGGTCATTACCTGCGAAATGTCGGCCTTGAGGCATGTCCGGGGAGAGGGTGCTATCTCACGAAAACGCGTCGCTGCCTCGCAGGAGGCTGCGACCCGATCGAGCCCAGGGCCCCCGTCGTAATCGCCGCCATCACTGCTCGGCTCGACGCCAGCCAGCCCAATCCCGACTATGTCGCCGACCGCATCCGCGAGGCCATCCACGGCGTCACCGCAGCCCAACACCCCGAGCGACCCGACGTGCTCGTCAGGCCCTATATCCTGCCTGGGTGCCTAATCGCTCACCGGACTCGATGTCGATAGATCTTGGCGGTGGCCGTGTCCTGGACATCACGATCGAGCCCGAAGCGGGCGAACCGGTTGAGATCACCATGATCGAGGAGATCCAGGAGCGCCTGTTCGAGGCTTGCCCCATTTGCGGAGCCCCTGCGACGGACGACGAACACGTACCGCCGGCGAGTATCGGTGGCAAGATCATGACCCGCACCTGTGCACCCTGCAACAACCGCCTCGGCAGTCACATCGAAGCAGATCTAGCGGACTGGTACGACAATGCGCTGACGCTACCCCGGTTCGGATCACCCGCAATACCGGGAAACCGCAGCTCCAGCCGGATCCTGTGGAGGGCGACACCGGCCGGCGAGTTCGTCTTGCTCATGGACGGCCGCCACGACCCTGCAATCATCGACATGCTGAAGAGCGGGCAAGTCGACCTTGCCGGCCTGCTTCCGGACCGCAATCGATATCGCCTGGCGCTGCTCAAGCACGCCTATCTGGCCGGGTGCATGAGGTTCGGCGTACTTCAAGGCGAGGCGGCGGACGAAATTCGCCACGACCTGATCGCAGCCCGCGACGCCGCAAGCCGCCAAGACGTCCCGCAGAGTCGACTCGCTCTCGGCCTTACCGTGCTGCGCTTCCACGAACCAACCTCCCCTGTCACGGCCCCGGTCGTGAGGGCCGTCGCCCAAGAAGTGGCAGGTCCTTGCGAGGGAGTCGTCCTGGCGGGACGTGTCTTCGTCTCCTGGTCGTCACAACCGGTCGACAGCCAGCAGGCCACCGCACCGCGCCAACTGCGTGCCAGGCTTCAGGTCGGCGGAGGGGTGGCTGGAACGATCTCGTCCGTGGACGGTTCGTAGCCCGCAGAGGGGACGGCCACGCCCACGATTCGAGGCCGGGCGGATCCGTCGAACGTGCACAGACGCGAAATGTCCTGCCTCCGGCATACCCGACGGCGGCGCGCTGATGGAGCTGGCAGCATGGTCCTCTAGGCCGATCGTGTGCTGGGGTCCGCCGTCCGACACTGCTGGGTGCCCGGGTGGCCGAGCCCCGGTGCTGCCGGAGACCAACCGAGGGCAGCCGCGATCGCGGCACGGTCGCGCTCCTAACTGGGCAGCGCCACGCGCTCCTCGATCGTCAGCTGAGACGGTTTTTGAGAGCCGTTAGACGGGTGGGATGTTCTGAGTGCCCCCGGCAGGATTCGAACCTGCGCCAAGCGCGCTCGGAGGGTTGTCCGCCGTCACTTTGTCTGAGGAGGTAGGGGCCGGTCGGCGTCATTGACGGTGAGGACGTGTTGGAGGGCGACCGGGTGGGTTGCCCTTCTTGCTGCTCGTCATCACTGTGAGGAGGTTTGGACGGGCAGCGGCCCTCCCGTGTTCCTTTGGCCAGGTTCGGGAGGGCCGCGCGGTGGTGCGTGGAGGCACCGGTGTTGACGGTAGGCGCGGACGCGGCTGAGGTCGAGCGGCGGTTGGTGGCGGGCGGGTTGGCCTGTCCTGGGTGCGAGGGTGTGCTGACCGGGTGGGGGCATGCCCGCAGCCGGGTGGTCCGTGGTGTGGCGAGCCGGTCGCGGCTGCGTCCGCGGCGGGCGAGGTGTCGTGGGTGCGGGGCGACGCATGTGTTGCTGCCGTTGGGCGTGCTGGTGCGGCGGGCCGACGCGGTCGGGGTGGTGGGGGCGGCGATTGCGGCGAAGGCGGCCGGGTTGGGTGCCCGGCCGGTCGCGCAGTTGTTGGATCGTCCGGTGGAGACGGTGCGGGATTGGCTGCGCCGGTTCGCGGGCCGGGTCGAGGCGGTGCGGGGCTGGTTCACCGGCCTGTTGTGCGCGGTGGCGCCTGATCCGGTGGTGCCGCAGGCGGCGGGGTCGGTGTGGGCGGATGCGGTGGCGGTGATGCGGGCGGCTGCGGCCGCGGTGATGGCCCGGTTCGCCGTCACCGGGGTGACGGTGTGGCAGGTGGTCGCCGGGGCCTGCGCGGGGCGGTTGCTGGCGCCGGGCTGGCCGACCGGGTCGATCAACACGAGTTCGCCCTGGGCAGGGTTGGGCTGATCGTCCACTCTCGACACTCGTCGATCTTCGTTGTCGAGTGGAGAGGTGGTGCTGCCAGTGACATCGGCAGATGACGAATGGCGGATGCGTGCCGAACGCGCCCAGGCGGTGGCGTTGTTCCGCTACCAGCTGGTCCGGGAGGCGGCTGATCCCGGGTTGTCGACCAGGCAGCGGGGCCGGCTGGTCCGCGAGTTGGCCGGCAGGGAGCATCCCGGCCCGTTCGGTAAGCCGGTGCGGGTCTCACGGCAGAACCTGGACCGGTGGATCCTGGCCTGGCGCCGGGGCGGGTTCGACGCGTTGCTGCCCGCGCCGCGGCAGGTCACTGCCCGCACCCCGGTCGAGGTGCTGGACATGGCCGCAGCGCTGAAGCGGGAGAACCCGGACCGCACCGCGGCGCAGGTGGTACGGATCCTGCGCACCAACCTGGGGTGGGCGCCGTCGGAGTCCACGGTGCTGCGCCTGTTCACCCGGCTGGAGCTGACCGGTCCGGCATCCGTCCGCGCGTCGGTGTTCGGCCGGTTCGAGGCCGGCCACCCCAATGACCTGTGGACCGGAGACGCACTCCACGCCCCGGTGGTCGCCGGCCGGAAAACCTACCTATTCGCGTTCATCGATGACCAGAGCAGGGCGGTGATGGGGCACCGGTTCGGCTACGCCGAAGACGCCGTGCGGTTGGCCGCGGCGCTGCGTCCGGCCCTGGCCGGCCGGGGCGTGCCCGCCGGAGTGTATGTCGACAACGGCAGCGCCTTTGTCGATCGGTGGCTGCTACGGGCCTGCGCCGTGCTGGGCATCAAGCTGACCCACAGCACCCCGGGCCGGCCCGAAGGACGCGGAAAAATCGAGCGCTTCTTCGAGACCGTGCGGGCCCAGTTCCTCGTCGAGATCACCGGCACCAACCAGCCCGGCCGCCACCACGTCGCTTCGCTGGGCGAGTTGAACCGATTGTTCACGGCCTGGCTGGAAACGGTGTATCACCGCACCCCGCACTCCGAGACCGGGCAGTCCCCGATCGTGCGGTGGCAGGCCGGCGGACCGTTCCCGCTGCCCACCCCGGCGGCGTTGCGGGAGGCGTTCCTGTGGTCCGAACAGCGGACGGTCAAGAAGACCGCCACGGTGTCCCTGCACGGAAACGTCTACCAGGTCGAAACCGATCTGGTCGGGCGGCGGGTGGAGTTGGTGTTCGACCCGTTTGATCTTTCGACGATCGAGGTGCGGCTGCACGGCAAGCCGATGGGGTTGGCCATCCCGCACCGCATCGGCCGCCACGCCCACCCCAAGGCCCGCCCGGAAACCCCGCCAGACCCCACGCCCCCGCCCAGCGGCATTGCCTACCTGCCGCTGATCGACGCGGTCCACCAAGCCGAACTGGCCGCCACCGTCAACTACGCCGCGCTGCTGGACACCACCGTCACGCCGGCACCCACCAGCGAGCCGACGGCATGACCAACCCGCCCCCATCGGATCCGGTCACCACGACCGAGATCGCCGACCTGCTGTCCTGGGCCCGCCAACTCAGCAGCGCCCGCGGCGCCACCCCGGCGCAGCGGGCCGCCTACCTGGCCACGAAGGCCGACCTGCTGGCCCGCATCGGGGGCGCCCACGCCGACGCGCACCCCTGCCACGCCGACCAGACCCGGACCGTCGCCTCGCAGACCACCGCACTCCACCAACCCGACAAGGACACCCCATGATCGACAAACTGCAGAACTTCTACGGCTTCGCCCGCATGCCCTTCGGCCGGGACCTGGCCCCCGGCATGCTGCACCGCCACAACAGCCACGCCGAAGCCGTCGCCCGCATCACCTGGTGCGTCGACCAACGCGCCCTGGGCGTCATCACCGGCGAAGTCGGCGCCGGCAAAACCGTCGCCGTCCGCACTGCACTGTCCACACTGGACAACAGCCGGCACAGCATCATCTACCTGCCCAACCCCGCCGTCGGCGCCCGCGGCATCCACCACGCCATCGTCACCGCCCTCGGTGGCGTGCCCCGCTTCCACCACGCCACCCTCATCCCGCAAGCCACCGACGCCCTCGCCGTCGAGTACGCCGAACGCGGCCGGGTCCCTATCTTGATCATCGACGAGGCGCACACGCTGGCCCACGACCAGCTCGAAGGCATCCGCATGCTCACCAACCATGATCTTGATAGTCGGTCCCCGTTCGCCTGCCTGCTCGTCGGGCAACCCACCCTCCGCCGCAAAATCAAACTCGGTGTACTCGCCGCCCTCGACCAACGCATCGCCCTGCGCTACACCCTCCCACCCATGACCAGTGAAGAAACCACCAGCTATATCCGTCACCACCTGACTCTGGCTGGCCGCTCCGACACCCTGTTCACCGACGACGCCGCCACCCTGATCCACCAGACCAGCCGCGGCTACCCCAGAGCCGTCAACAACCTGTCGCTTCAAGCCCTCATCGCCGCGTTCGCCACCAACAAGACCATCGTCGATGAGACCTCCACCCGCACCGCCATCACGGAAGTCACGTCAGACTGAGCAGCACCACATCACCACGGTGACCACAACCCCGCCCGGCACCCGCCCGGCGGGGTTTTCCACAACCAATCCGTCCTCACCGTCAATGACGCCTACGTCCTCAACGAAAGCGACGCGTAACAGTCATCTCCGCCATCGACGGCACCGCCGGCGTCGGCAAGACCGCCCTCGCCGTGCATTTCGCCCACCAGATCCGCGACCGGTTCCCTGACGGGCAGCTGTATGTCAACCTGCGCGGCTTCGACCCCAGCGGACAGGCCATGGACCCAGCCACCGCCGTACGCGGCTTCCTGGACGCCCTCGAAGTCCCACCCCAGCGCATCCCCACCGACCTGGACGCCCAAGCCGCCCTCTACCGCAGCCTGCTCGTCGACCGGCGGGTCCTCATCGTGGCCGACAACGCCCGCGACACCACCCAGGTCCGGCCCCTGCTACCCGGCACCCCCAGCTGCCTGCTCCTGGCCACCAGCCGCAACCAGCTCACCGGCCTGGTCGCCACCCACGCCGCCCACCCACTCACCCTCGACCTGCTCACCCCCGACGAGGCACGACAACTCCTCGCCCACCGGCTAGACGATGACCGAACCGCGGCCGAACCCGACGCCGTCGATGAGATCATCACCGCCTGCGCCCGGCTCCCCCTCGCCCTGGCCCTGGTCGCCGCCCACGCCGCGGTGCGCCCGCAAACCCCGCTACACACCCTCGCCGAGCAACTGCGCGACACCCAGCACCGCTGGCACATGCTCACCGGCGACGACCCCACCACCGACGTCCAAGCCGTGTTCTCCTGGTCCTACCAGGCCCTCACCCCACCCGCCGCCCAACTGTTCCGCCTGCTCGGCCTACACCCCGGCCCCGACATCACCGCACCCGCCGCAGCCAGCCTCACCGCCCTCCCCGTGAACGAGGCCCGCTCCCTGCTGGCCGAACTGGCCCGGGCCAACCTGCTCACCGAACACACCCCCGGCCGGCACACCCTGCACGACCTGCTGCGCGCCTACGCCACCCAACTGGCCAACACCACCGACACCGACCAGCAACGCCACGCCGCCACCCACCGCATCCTCGACCACTACCTGCACACCGCGTACACCGCCGAGCCGCTGCTGAACCCGGGCCGGGACTCGATCACCCTCGCCCCACCCCAGCCCGGCGTCACCCCCGAACGCCCCGCCGACCACGCGCAGGCCCTGGCCTGGTTCACCGCCGAGCACCGGGTGCTGGTGGCCGCCGTCGGCCACGCCGCCGCCAACGGCTTCGACACCCACACGTGGCAGCTGGCCTGGGTCCTGTGGACCTTCCTTTACTGGCGGGGGCACTGGCACGACTGGGCCGACGTCGGCCGCGTCGCGGTGGCCGCCGCCGAGCGGCTGGCCGACCCGACCGTGCAGGCCCGCGCCCACCGCGGCCTCGCCGGCGCCTACACCACGCTGGGCCTTTTCGACGACGCCCACATTCATTTCAGCCAGGCCCTCGGTCTGGCCGCCCGGGCCGGCGACCCAGCCGGACAGGCCCTCATCCACGACAGCCTGGCCGTCCTGTGGGAGCGACGGGGCCATCCCGCGCAGGCTATCGACCACGCCCGCCACGCCCTCGACCTGTTCCGGGCCGCCGGCCACCAAATTGGGCAGGCCGACGCACTCAACATGGTCGGCTGGTTTAGCGCCCTGCTCGGCGACTACCAACAGGCCCTCACCTATTGTCAGCAGGCCCTGACCCTATGTCAGGAGCTCCACAACCGCGTCGGGCAGGCCGCCACCTGGGACAGCCTCGGCTACGCCCACCACCACCTCGGCCACCACGCCCAGGCCGTCACCTGCTACCAGCACGCCCTGGATCTGTACCGTGGCCTCGGCGACCGCTATTGAGCTTGTCCCAACTTCTTTCCCGCAGGTCGAAAGGGGTTGACAACGGGAACGTTGGCGCTCAACCGGAGGTCAACACGGGTGATCAACTTCTGTGGACAAGAACCACCGCGGTCGACGGCGCTGATCACAGTGTGATCACGACCGGCGGGGGAGATCACAATGGGGGGAGGTCTCCGGTACGTCGGCTGTGTGACGAACCAAAATCCGGAGACCTCCTCGCCCATCATCTACGGTCTGGCCCTGGCCACGCCAGTACACGTCGTGCAGCGTCTGGCCGCGGCGCTGACCCGCTACCAGAAGCGCATCGGTACCCGCTGGCGGGTGCACGACACCACCACACAGGCGATCCTGACCCTGGCCTGGCTGGAAGGCGGACACACCTACCGCAAGTTGGGTGAGGGCAACGGAGTGCCGAAAAGCACCTGCCGCACCCTGATCCAGGAAGGCATCAAGGTCCTGGCCCGGCGGGCCCTGCCGCTGACCGAGGTGGTGTACCTAGCGGCCAAGGCCGGCTGGGACTACCTGATCGTCGATGGAGTCAACATCCCGACCGAACGCGTCGCCGCCCGCTACACCCAAAAGCAACACTGGTACTCCGGCAAACACAAGCGCCACGGCGGTGCGGTGCAGACCGTAGCCGCCCCGGACGGGGAGTTGCTGTGGGTTTCCGGAGTGCTGCCCGGGCGCACCGTCGACATCACCGCCGCCCGCCGCTTCGGGATCGCGGAGAAGGTTCTGGCGTTTCTGGGACTGCTGGCCGATCTGGGCTACATCGGTCTGCACCCCGACGTGATCACCGGCTACAAGCGCAAGCGTGGCGAGAAGACGCTGCCCGAGGCGAAGAAAGCCGCCAACCGTGCTCAGGCCAGTCTGCGGTGTGTCGGCGAACGAGCCAACGCCCAACTCAAGTGCTGGAAGGTGCTCACCTGCGACTTCCGGGGCCGACCGGGCCAACTCACCTCGATCGTCAAGGCGATCCAGGCCCTGCAGTACCTGATCCGTGACCCGTTCGGTACCGCCCGTGTCGAGACCGCATCGTGATCCGCGCCCACCCCGGCGGTGGTTCTTGTCAACACAAAGTCGATCACCTTCGCTGAGCTGCGCTTGAGCACCAACAGCCCTGCTGTCAACCCAGGTTCACCTGCGGGAACGAGGTTGGGACACGCTCATTACGAAGCAGACACTCTCACCCACCTCGGCGACACCCAGAGCACACCGCCGGCAACGATCAAGCCGCACGCGACGCCTGGCAACACGCCCTGGGCATCCTCGACGACCTCGACCACCCCGACGCCGACGAGGTCCGCACCAAACTCAACGCCCTCGACACTCAACCTTGAACAACCAGCTCACCGAACGATTAACGACCTGGGGATCAATAGTGGTGTGTTGATGTGACCCGGCGTGTCGACTTGATCGAGACGAGGGCGGGCCGCACGGTCGCTGATTTGTGACGATCAAGACGGCCCGTGCGGCCCTGTCTCATTCTGCCTTCACGGGAATCTCCCGCAACCATCTGGACCGGCTCGTCAACGAACTGTCCGGCCCGTTCAAGGCGGCCCGAGAAGGACGGCTGCACCGCCGTCGCGGTGGCCGGACTCGTCGCCGCTATCCTGGCGCCGGGCATCCCGAAACGTTGACCCTGCGCGATCGGGTGCTGGTCACACTGGCCTGGCTACGGCTTGCCCTGCCGCACCAAGCCCTGGCCGTGCTCTACGGCGTGGACCGCTCCACCGTCTCCGCCGCAGTCCGGCAGATCACCCCGCTGCTGGCCAACCGGGGCTTCGCCACCCCGACCGGGGTACGCCTGCACACCCTCGCCGATGCGCTCGCCTACGCGGCCGCCGAAGGTCTCGTGGTGCGGCTGGACGGCACCGAGATCCAGGTCCGTCGCCCCAGAGCCCACCGTCCCGGACGCCGCGCGTTCGTGTCTGGCAAGAAGAAACAGAACACGATCAAGGCAACCATCGCGTCTGACCCGGATCCACGGATAGCAAGGGCGTGATCGGGTTACATCGTTGATAGTCGATGTTGGGTGTGGTGTTGTGGGCGTGGGGTAGGGTGACTGCCCGGGTGGCGCCGGGTTCGCTTGTCTCCTGGGTGGTTTGGGGCTGAGGGGCCGGGGTGGGTCAGGTCCAGACGGGCAGCCGGCGCAGTCGGGCCAGGACCTGGGCCAGCAGTTGGTGTCCTGGGGGTAGTCGGAGGGTGGCCTGTCCGGCGTGGTGGATCAGCCGGGCCGGTACGTTGAGCAGCCGGTGGCGCAGGGTGCCCAGGTGGTTGCGGCCGCGGCCGTCGCCGGTGTCGAGGCCGGCCAGTTCCTGTAGCCATGCCGACAGGTTGACGGCCAGCAGTGCACCCCACATCCAGACGGTGTTGGCCGTCCGGGTGCCCGAGGGCAGGTGCCGCAACGCGGCGCCGTGTTTGGCATCGCGGATTCTGTCTTCGATGTCGGTGCGCATCCGGTGCCATGCCTCGACCGCGACCGCCTTGGTTGGGGTGGACGCGTCCAGGTTGGTGGCGATGAACGAGTACGCGTACACATGCTCGACCAGGCCGTCCAGCGCCAGGGCGAGTTGGTCTTTCGGGATGGTGCGTCGGCGGCGGGCGCGTGGGTCGGTGGAGACATCCGCGGCGCGGACCTTGACCCGCCGCACCACACACGCGGTGCCCGGTGGCCAGCCGGCCGGGGCGTAGTCGCACACGGCGACCTGCGCGTGTTTCATCCGCTTCGCCGGCCGCCACGCATCGTCCGGGATGCTCACCGCGGCCCGCCAGACCGCCGGGTTACGGGTGACGCCAAGGGAGAAGTCGCAGCCGGCGGCCACCGCAGCGGCGGCGATGTCCTTGGCGAAGTAGCCCACATCGCCACGCACCCTGGGCCGGGCGGTGACTCCGGCCGCGCGTAGCGTGGCCACGCTACGTTCGATCAGCGACCCCGCCCCAGGGCGGGGGTCCTCATCACCTGCCAGCAGGTCCGCCGCGGTCACCACCCCGGCCTCCGCCCACGTCGCCACGTGCGGACGCCCGGCCCGGGCCCCCTTGTAGCTGTAGGCGATCCCTTCCTTCCTCGACCCGTAGCACTCCACGTCGGTGCCGTCCAGATCGATGCTGGCCCCACCGGCACGCAACACCGCACGCCGGGTGGCCGGCAGCAACCCGATCACCCGACAGGCGATCTCCCCGACGCCTTCCTCGATCCCGGCGACCTGGGCCCGGCCGAACCGTTCAGCCAGTTCAACCGCCGTGGTCGAGGCCGGCGTGGCCACCGCCGACAGCGCTTCCCCAGCCGTATCAGCGCGGCGGCGGTCCAACCCGGCCCAGAACTCGGCGCCCAACATCTGCGCCTGCGCCACCGCGACCAGGAACCGACCAGCCGACAGACCCCGATCCCGCGCCTTGATCGACCCGACCGCGTCATCCAACGCGGCGCTCACACCCAGCCGCGCGACCAACTCGGCCACCGCCACCACACCCGAGACAGGGGTCAACGATCCGTCCGGTGCGCCCACACGCACCCGACCCGCCAAACCAGGTATCCTCTTCACCGAACGGGTGTCCTTCCGCAGCGACCAACTGGGCGTCTCGACAACCCCAATTGTCCCTGCTGGCAAGGCATCCGTTCGTCTATGCCACGCCGTGTTGTATTCCTATCCGTGGATCCGGGTCTGACGCCAAGGGCAGACCAATGTGGGCCGGTGCCACCCGCCCAGGCCGCATGCACGACCAGACTGCCCTACGTACCGAAGGGATCGACGCACTGATCGAGCACTACCCCGAGGTGAAGTTCCTGGTCGACTCCGGCTACCGCGGTCTGGCCAAGGACCACCCCGACCAAGTCACCGCGCCGCCGCTGAAGCCGAAGAAGGACGCATCGCCAGAGCAGGTCGCCGCGTACGATGCCGACCGTAAAGCCCAGTCCTCGCAACGCATCCCGGCCGAACACGCTATCGCGCTGATCAAGTGGTGGCGGCAGTTGCAGCGCTACACCGGCCGCCGTGACGCCTTCCCGGACATCATCTGCGCAATCACCAGCCTGGCTGCCGACCGGGCAGCCACATGGTGAATCCAGCCTCAACAACCACCACTATTGATCCCCAGGCCGTAAGGCGTCCCAGCAACTTTGGTCGTAGTGGCATTGCAGAAGTTACGCAAAGCCTCGACGCCGCCGACGCATCGACCTTTGCTGTGCGGCACGAGATGGGACGCTAACTTGGTCGGTTTAACATTACCTACGCCGATTCACACTAATCTCGGCACGTCCGGATGCCAACCTCTAGCGATCCGGTCACCTTCCGTGACGAGCGCTTCGCGGAAGAGCGTGTTGATCGAGCCGTCCGACCGACGGAGAATGGGTCGCGGTCCGCTGTGGCCGTGGAGTGGCGAGGACTGCCTGGGTGTCAAGCCTTGATGATCTGTATTTGGCACGTCGCACGTTTCCCGTCGGCGACCGGGTACGAGGCACCGTGTCTGCCATCCCGATGGGGCCGGGACGCGCGGGGGTTCTGGTGGACCTCGGTCAGCCGCCCGAAGGCTGGGTCGATGTGCTGCACCTACCGGACGACCCGGCTCAGTGGCCGGTGGTCGGTCGTACCGGCCTGTTTGAAGTGCTGCAGCATCGGCCGGGCCAGGTCCGGCTGTTTCCCCTGGACGCCGGAATGCGCGGCCGGCGGACGCGATACTCCGGTTGGTCGGGCGAGGAATGGGCCGCGATCACCAGGCGGTACCCGCAGGGCTCGATCGTCGTCGGTACCGTCAGTCAGGTATTCCCTGGCAACCGCGAGTGCACGGTCGTGTTCGACGACTGCTGGGCCGTCATCGAGTACGACGACAACGAGCCCGTAGTGGGCTGGACCGGTCCGTTCGAGGTTACCGGCCACCTGGAGTGGACCCATCGAATCCTGCTGACGGCAGCAACGTAGTCCATACCGATAGCGGCGGCAACGGAGACCGGTGCCACCCGATTCGCGGCAGCTGAGGATGTCCGGAACCCGTTAGTGTGTCGGGTGTAGGAGTCTGCCGCTGATGCGGGCTGTGACGGCCCGGGGGGTGAATCGGGGGCCCCAGGCGAGCAGGGTGTTGCGGGTACCGGGGATCGCGATGCCGCGGTCGTGGTCGAGTGCCCGTAGCCCAACGGTGACGACCCGGTCGGCGCGGTCGAGTTTGGAGTAGATCGCGGTGCGTGCCGCGCGGTCATCGCCGAGCGCGGTGAGGAACCCGGTCTGGACCGGGCCGGGGCAGAATGCGAGGACCCGGACTCCGCTTGCCCGGGTCTCGACCCGCAGGGCTTCGGTGAACGAGAGCACGAATGCCTTCGTCGCGGCGTATACGGCTTGGTAGGGGCCGGGCTGGAAGGCGATGGTGGAGGCGATGTTGAGTACGCCGCCGGCGTGTCTGTCGAGCATGTCCGGCAGCAGCGTCCGGGTCAGGGCGACCAGCGCCGCGTTGTTGACAAGTATCTGTTCGTAGTCGCGATCGGTGTCGAGGTTCACGAATGGCCCGTACGTTCCCAGGCCGGCGTTGTTGACCAGGAGGTGTACGCGTCCCCTGACGTGTTCGGCCACAGCCGCGACGGCGGCGCGGTCGGCAAGGTCCGCGGGTACGACCTCGACGCGTACCGCATCGGTCTGCTCGATCTGGGCGGCGAGCGCGCGAAGCCGGTCGGTGGAGCGGGCCACCAGGATCAGGTCGCTGCCCCGCCGGGCCAGCTGCCGCGCGAACTCGGCTCCCAGTCCGCTGCTGGCGCCCGTGACCAGCGCGGTCTTGTCGGCATAGGGAAAGGCGTTCATCTCAGCTGTGTCCTTTCAACTAGAGCAACTTGACACTGTCAAGTGGACCAGTCGAGCTTGACACTGTCAAGGGATCAGCGACAGTGGAGACATGACCGACCTTGTCCAGCCCTCGAATCCGCAGCCCTCCGGCCGGGCCGCGCTGCTCACGGCTGCTCGCGCCGAGCTGGCACAAGTTGGCGTCGCAGGGCTTAGCCTTCGCGCGGTTGCCCGGCGCGCCGGCGTCTCACACGCCGCGCCCAAGCACCACTTCACCCACCGGGCCGGGCTGCTCAGCGCGCTGGCCGCGCAGGGGTTCACCGCCCTCGCCATGGGCGTGGACGCCGCGGTGGCCACTCCCGGGCCACCGATCCAGCGGCTGATCGCCGCCGGCCGCGCGTACCTGCGGTACGCGCGGGACGAACCCGAGCTGTTCGATCTGATGTACCGACCCGAACTGCTCAGCACCGGCGATCCGGCCCTGCTCGCCGCGAAGCGACGCGCATTCCAAGGACTCACACAGGTGGTCCACGAAATCCGTTCAGATCTGCGTACCGACATCGACCCCGATACCGTTGTCCTGCTCGCGTGGGCGACGATCCACGGCATCGCAGTACTACTGCGAGACCAAGCGCTGCAGGCGATCGGCGCCGCCCAAGACGCCGCGCACAGCCACGTACTCGCCGACGCGCTCGTCAAAGCGTTCGGTCAGCTCGCCGCCCAACCCGCCGACGGCGCATGAAAGTGCTGAGTGTTGGAAAGTCGACCACCTCATGGGTCACACAGCCAAGCCCGATCAGCGGCATGACAGGATGCCGGTGTGCATAATGAGGTGGTCCTCATCGACCCCCGGGCGGGACCTGCGCAACCCCGACGAACCTGGGCAACAACAGGTGCAGGCGGTCAGGAACGAACTACTCCGCGAGGCGTCGTCAGGACATCCGCTGTACGGCACAGCCTTCACCGTCGTCGGACGGTCCGAGGCGTGCGACGACGTGCTTCTCAAGGTCGATGACCGGTGGGCGCTTGTTCATCTGACCTGGAGCGGAAAGTCAGAGGCGCCACCGTGGCCGACCTGCGTCGTCTTCGACTCAGCCAGCGAGGTCGAGCGGGCTCTCGCCGACGATTGACGTCGATCCTCATCGCGGGTACTCGCATGGATTGCGGCAGAAGCAGATGGCTTGCGCGAATGGGACGTCAACTCGTGAGTTGCAAGCTGATGCCGCCTACTGCCGTGACGACGAGCAAGCAGGTGGTCCCAGTCGTGCGCGGCAATGACCAGCATCGTGCCCGAGCGTCGTCATATCGAGGCTGACCGATGGTGGATTATGAAGGATTAGAGTCCTTCAATGTATGTTGGCTCCCCCGCCTCGGCCGGGGAGCCAACACCGGCTGCTGAGGCTTAGTCGCCGAACGAACTGGACCGGCCGCCGCCCCAGTCGGCTCGGACCTTGACCTCCACGCCGACCGTGCGGCAGCCGACCGGCCCGCCGCACTGGGTGACCTTGCCCTGCGCGATGGCGGGATTGCTGCGGCCGTGGCCTTCCTTGACCGGGATCTCGGTGTGGCCGTCGCTGAAGCTGCCAGCGCCGCCCCAGGTCAGTCCGGAAACGCTGTCGATCCACGAGCCGAACTGGTAGATGCCGTAGTTGGCGTAGTAGTGCATGCTCCAGGTAAGCCCGTCCCAGGACACCTTGCACCCCCGGTCCAGAAGGTCTGGTCGTTCTTGCGTCACGCGACCTGGCAGCCGCTGATCGCGTCGGTATGGACTGCTTCGGCCTGCTCGACCTTGCCGACCCCGACGGAGCCATCGGCGTAGCGCCTGGTGGTGGTGGTGGTGAGGTACCCGTCGACGTGCGCGGTCGTCTCCGATACCGGCTTGGCCTTCGGGTTGTCGGCGTCGATGAGCTGGCCGGCGGCGTACTTGGCGATCAGCTTGTCCTGGGTGTCTTTGTCGATGCCGAGCGTGGTGGTCTGACTGCGGATGTATGCCTCGTCCCGAGCGGAGATTGTGTCGGCGCGGGCGGCGTATGCGCCCCCGATGGCAAGCGTGACGGCGGCGGCCGTGGTCGTGGCGACCGCGACCAGTGTCTTGATGCGCAACCGAGGTCCCTTCGGTTGTGGGGTGGATGGGTCAGTCGCCGCGCTTGCCGTTCCGGTACGCGCGGACGATCGCCACCGCGAACGCGATCACGACCAGCAGAATCACGAGCACCGTGATGTGCCAGGGCTTGACCATGAGGGACTCCTTCGGCCAATGATCGGGGCTCGACGGCGGCGGGGACACGCTAGCAATAGATGAAGATGTTTCGTGATCCCGAATCCGGTGGGTAACACCACACGATCACTCCTGGACAGGCGCCCATGTCAACCCGAAATACTCGGGGAATCCGCTGGGGCCTGTCCGGCACGGCGCCGAGCCGGGGACGGACCCACCGCAGCTGGTGACGCCAATCACGGCCCTACTCGCCGACGAGGCAGTCCGCCGTGTCGTGCTGGCGATCCGCCGCCGCGTGTCGAGCGCTCGGCAGCAGACCTCGTGACCCCGTCCACAATGGCGGCACGCCCGGCATGGCTCATAGGACCAGCGGCCAACGGCAGTTCTGGACACCTACCGAGCCGAGACGCGGTTACAATCCGTGATCGGCGCCGTTCGTAGCCATGCGCGATCGGCGTCATGACCGGAAGCTGTTGATGACCTGCAGCATCCGCGATTACCCGATAGTCGGTCTCTCTCGCGCTGTGAAGCCGGCGCGCTCCCAGCGCCAGCGCCGTGGCCTCCGCCGCTCTCGACGAGGCTCTCGGGGCCTCGTTGATGTGCAGAGTGACAGCATGCGGTTTGAGCCGTCTTCAGCGCGCCTGCTCGGTTCGCCGGGAAGGTTCTACCGGCCGGCCAGCTCGGCGACCAGCGGAGCGAACGTGTCCGCGACGTTGGCGCCGAAGGCGAAGTAGGACACGCCAGTCTCGTCGCGTCGCCGGCGCAGCTCGTCGGCGGCCGCCGACGGGGCCGGCGGGAGGTAGGCGAGGGAATCGGCCGCTCGCAGCGCAGTGGTATCCGTATTTGGGGGCGCCATGAACGGCGAGACGGTGTTGCCGACCACCGGGATGTGCATCGACAGCTCGACGTCGCGGCTGGTGTGAAACTCGCGCATCCGCTGCTCCACGGCGGCTCGCGGCTCGTCCGGCGCCATGGCGAAGGTGACCGTATCGGCGATTTCGGCCGCGAGCGCCCGCGCCCTCGTGCCCATCACCGCCATCGCCACCTGTGTGTGGCCCAGCTCGCCGTCGAGCTCGCGCAGCGCGGCGACACTCTCGCGCACGAGGTCCAGCCGCTGGCCCGGGGATGGCACGGGCAGTCCCCGGTCCCGCAGCTCGTCCTCGATGCCGGGCCGGCCGGCCCCGATGCCCATCTCGAAGCGGCCCTCCGTGAGTACCGTCAGCGAATGCGCTTCCCACGCGGTCAGCCAGGGCGCACGCAACGGGGCGGCGTAGACCCAGGTGCCGACCCGCACGTCGGCGACCGTGGCCGCGACGGCGAGCGCGGCCACGGGGGACGGCTGCAACTGCGGAAAGTCGGGCATCAGCACCGTCGAGTAGCCATGATCAGCGATGCGGCGAACCTGCTCGCGCCAGGTCGGCAGGTCGGTCAGGAACGGGGCCACGATGCCGAAGCGAAACGGTCGGGTCGGCCCGGAGGTCGTGTCGGTCATATGCTCTTCCCCTTGCGTGCGGCCCGGTCTCGGTCCGGGCCCCTACGTCTGCTACGAACGAGGCCGGCCGAATCCGACAACGCGACATCGGCAATCTCGGGCACGTGGCCAGCAACCCGAAAGTTCTGCTCGCAGCCAGCGCTTCCGCGCCTCGAGCACAGCGGCAACACGTTACCTCGTGTGATCGGGCAACTCGAGGCACCAGACGGCGCAGGTCCGAAGGTGTGGACCGGTTCCACGACCATGGCGCCGTACACCGCGCCCGCTGAATCGGCACGACCGACCGTCGAACCGGCCGATCTCCGTAGCTGTCCGTAGCGACCAGGCGACCGAAGATCGCCCGGCCGTGCACGACAGGCCAGATCCGCATACCGGCATGCGGCGCTGATCGTGGCGTCAGGCGACACAGAACTCATTGCCCTCGGGGTCCCGCATGACAACGTGCCCGAGGACGTCGCCGTACCACTCCTCGCGGATTACCGTCGCGCCGGCGGCAACCAGCTCCGGTACCTTGTGCCGGATCAGTCGGGCGCGTTCCGCCATGTCCCAGGGACCTGGGCCGGCTACCCGGACATCGATATGCATGCGGTTCTTGGCAGATTTTCCCTCAGGCACCTTTTCTTGGCAGATTTTCCCTCAGACACCTTCAGGAAACCAATGGCAGGGCCCCGCCCATCCGGATCAACGATTGACGCGTTGTCCGCCCGTCGAAACCGGACTCCTTGACATAGCCCAGGGCCAACGCCCAGAAAGCCGCGATCCGCTGGGGGTCGTCGGCATCGCATCCCAAGGTCCAAAAGGTCGCCACGGCGCCAACGTACGCGAGCCACGGACGTGCGGTCATCGGCACGACCTGACGCCGGCTTAAAGGTCGACGAGGGTGTGGCCACTGCACTGCGCCAGTGGTGGGCTTCCTCCTCGCCGACCATCCGTGACCCGTCCCCGGTGCCCAGAAGTCGACGGCAGCGGGCCGCGCGGCCTCGACGCCCGGGCTAACCTTTCCCGCGCAGGGCGCCACCCAACAGCGTGACGAGGTTGTCCACCTGGACCCGGTCGTACCCGCGTAGTCGCACCGGGATCGGCTGCGACAGCTCCCGAACGAGCGCCTCCCGAAGGTCGGTGCGCTCGGCGAGGAGCGCCTCCCGGGTCTGCCGCAAGAGGTCGTCGACTCGGGTCCGGTCGTAGCCGCGCAGCACGACGGAGAAGCCGGGCTCGCGCAGGAAGTCCACGTCGGGACGCGGCGGCTGCGACTGTGCGATACCGGTGACCTCGACGCCCGTCACCACGACACCGAAGTCGGCCGTCCGTGCGTTCAGTACGGCCGGTAACTGCCCACCGAGCTGCTCGGCGCTGTTGAGCACCTGGTCAAGCGGGCTTGTGCCGGCGGCGTTGCGCAGCGCCAGCACCACCGCCTGCTCGACCGCTCCGGGCGCGTCGCCCACCGTCCGGTCCAGCCGCTCCGGGTCGGTGATGTCGAAGGAGACCGTGGAACTGATCGAAACCCACGAATTGTCAGATGTCCACACGCCGGTGGTCACGTCGAGCGGCGGCTGCTGCATCGCCCCATTGTATGAACCGACATCAACGCTTCATCTCGCGGTGGTTGTCAAGCAGCGCCCGATCGGCGGCAGATGCGGACAACGAGTAGACGATATGGACGCGTGCACCGCGACCGGTCCGCGGTGGCCGCTCATGCCGATCGCTGCACTTCCTCTGCTGCACGTTTCCAGTGCATTAGGGCGTCGTGAGGTATCGCTGCAGGACGTCGAGCCGGTTGTCCCAGTCGTGGGCGAGCGCGGCGAGGAACTACTGAGCTTGTCCCAACTTCTTTCCCGCAGGTCGAAAGGGGTTGACAACGGGAACGTTGGCGCTCAACCGGAGGTCAACACGGGTGATCAACTTCTGTGGACAAGAACCACCGCGGTCGACGGCGCTGATCACAGTGTGATCACGACCGGCGGGGGAGATCACAATGGGGGGAGGTCTCCGGTACGTCGGCTGTGTGACGAACCAAAATCCGGAGACCTCCTCGCCCATCATCTACGGTCTGGCCCTGGCCACGCCAGTACACGTCGTGCAGCGTCTGGCCGCGGCGCTGACCCGCTACCAGAAGCGCATCGGTACCCGCTGGCGGGTGCACGACACCACCACACAGGCGATCCTGACCCTGGCCTGGCTGGAAGGCGGACACACCTACCGCAAGTTGGGTGAGGGCAACGGAGTGCCGAAAAGCACCTGCCGCACCCTGATCCAGGAAGGCATCAAGGTCCTGGCCCGGCGGGCCCTGCCGCTGACCGAGGTGGTGTACCTAGCGGCCAAGGCCGGCTGGGACTACCTGATCGTCGATGGAGTCAACATCCCGACCGAACGCGTCGCCGCCCGCTACACCCAAAAGCAACACTGGTACTCCGGCAAACACAAGCGCCACGGCGGTGCGGTGCAGACCGTAGCCGCCCCGGACGGGGAGTTGCTGTGGGTTTCCGGAGTGCTGCCCGGGCGCACCGTCGACATCACCGCCGCCCGCCGCTTCGGGATCGCGGAGAAGGTTCTGGCGTTTCTGGGACTGCTGGCCGATCTGGGCTACATCGGTCTGCACCCCGACGTGATCACCGGCTACAAGCGCAAGCGTGGCGAGAAGACGCTGCCCGAGGCGAAGAAAGCCGCCAACCGTGCTCAGGCCAGTCTGCGGTGTGTCGGCGAACGAGCCAACGCCCAACTCAAGTGCTGGAAGGTGCTCACCTGCGACTTCCGGGGCCGACCGGGCCAACTCACCTCGATCGTCAAGGCGATCCAGGCCCTGCAGTACCTGATCCGTGACCCGTTCGGTACCGCCCGTGTCGAGACCGCATCGTGATCCGCGCCCACCCCGGCGGTGGTTCTTGTCAACACAAAGTCGATCACCTTCGCTGAGCTGCGCTTGAGCACCAACAGCCCTGCTGTCAACCCAGGTTCACCTGCGGGAACGAGGTTGGGACACGCTCACTGGGCGATCCGCACTGGCGCGGTCTGCAGCCGGAAGCGCACTCGACGGCGCTCGCCTGGCTCGGGCGCGACCAGTCCCGCCTCGGTCAGGAGTGTCAGGTGCTTGGCGATGGCCTGGCGGGTGATCGGGAGCCGAGCGGCGAGATCGGTCACGGTCGAGGGCCCGTCGGTGGCCAGGGCGGCCAGGATCGCGCGGCGGGTCGGGTCGGCCAGCGCAACGAAGACCTGCTCGGCAACGGCCTCGATGTCAGCCGCCATCGAGGTGTTCCATCAACTCGGCCAGCTCCCGCGTCCAACCCTCGCTGTGGGAGTCGTAGGTGGCGCGGCGCGTGTCGGGCGGAAGCTGCGCGAAGCCGGTCTCGACGACACGTAGCACGGTGCCGTCGCCGTCGGGATCCAGCGTGAACTCCACGTAGGTGCGGCGGGGGTCATCCTCTGGTAGATCGGGCAGCCGCCAGGTGTAGGCGAACACCGCCGGTTCCTCCACGCGTTCAATGCGCATATCGACCGTCACGCCGCCTGCGAAGATCAGCGTGGCCGCGCCGCCGGGCCGCAGGTCGATGCTCGCCCGTTCGCACCCAACGCTCCATGATCGCGTTCATGTGCGGTATGCGGACACCTGTCTTCGTGATCGCGACGCTCTCGTCTTCGAACACTGCGTCGAAGATGGCCGTGTACCTGCCGTCGCGGTCGCGGATCAGGTACTTCACCGTAGCGCCGACGTTCTGGAGATCCATCACCAGGTTGCGGGCCAGTTGTGTGGTCCAGGCCGCGGTGGGGTGGACGGTGGCGCCGAGGATTCGGACGCGGCGGGTGGCGTGTTCGATAACGGCGAAGACGTACAGCCGCGCGCCGGTCAGGGTCCGGGTCTCGAAGAAGTCGGCGGCGAGGGTCGTGTGTGCTTGGCTGCGCAGGAAGGTAGCCGACGTCCGGTGGTCGCGCTGGGGCGCAGGCTCTATTCCGTTGCGCTGGAGGATCTCCCGGACCGTGGATGGAGCGACCTTGATGCCGAGGGCGGCCAGTTCGCCATGGATGCGTCGGTAGCCCCAACTCCGGTTCTCCCGGGCCAGGCGCAGGACGAGGGCTTGAATACTGCGCCGGGTGGGCGGTCGGCCAGGCCGTTTCGGGCGGGATGCCTTGGCGTGGCGGCGGCGTAGCAGGTCGCGGTGCCAACGTAGGACGGTGTGTCGGGGGAGACGATTAGGTGCAGTTGCCGCAGCTTCGGCCTTGGTGGCCGGTGCAGGAGGGCGGCCAGGAACGCCCGGTCGGGCGGGGTGAGGCGGGGCTTGTCGATCTGACGTTGCAGGACGCCGAGTTGATGCCGCAGGGTCAAGATCTCGATGTCCTTGTTGGTAGCGCTTTTCGGCAGCAGCCGTATGAAGGCGAACACGCTCGCGAGCGCCAGGTAGGGCAGTCGTAGTAGCACGATGGCTCATCATGGCACCCAGGTTCTGTGGTCTCCGAAGTGTTGACGGCGGCCACGTACAGGATCGCCTCGACGGCCTCCTTGTGGTGTTCCGCCATGGCTTCTGAGCTGCTCGGATGCGATATTCGGCACCTACAGCGTTACCTGGCCAATACCGGCCGGCCCCGCCGGTGCTGCGACACTCGCTGCCGAGTAGCGGCCTTTCCGTAACCGAGAGGCCAGCCTCCTCTACCCGCCAACACGCTTCCCAGCGTGATCATCATGCGCCACTCGGAGCCGGCGTCAAGGCCAAGCCCGCTACGCGGGTCGACCTTCCGGTCGAGCCTGGACCCCGACCCTTCGCTGGCGTTTGTCTGCACCGAGCCGGGAACCAGGACAGACCGGTCACAATTCTCCTGGCCAAGAGGGCTGACCGGCCCCGCTCCTTTAGGGATGACCAGCGACATAGGCGCGAAACACGAGGAGACAGATGTCGTAGGGGAGCGGCCGTCGATTGTCCGATGGCGTTGCCGGAAATTCCCACACCGGTTCGGTCGGCCGTCCCGTGAATCCGGCGGGGATAGACGAGATAGTGGGCCGGGTAACGGCAGGTGCGAGCGACGGAGCCGGATGGAGCGCCCTATGCGACGTGAGTCATCGGTCTTTGTTTTTCCCGGTCAGGGTTCGCAGTGGCCGGGTATGGCTGTCGGGCTGTTGGACAACGACGCGTTCGCCTCGCGCATGCGGGAGTGCGCGGATGCCTGGCACCCTACGTGGACTGGTCGCTGCCGGACGTACTGCGGGACGAGCGGGCAAATGCGGCGGGTTGAGGTGGTCCAGCCCGCGTTGTTCGCGGTCATGGTGTCGCTTGCGGAGCTTTGGTCTAGCGAGGGGGTACCGCCGGCCGCTCGCCGTGCCGGCCGTCGCCCAGCAGCTCGCTGTACCGGCTCGACCTCGTGCCACTCGCACCGTCCACTGTGGGCAGAGCCGACATGGCGTACACCCCTGCACGAGCTGACCGGTGAGCTGACCGCTTTCGTGCCGGGACAGGCCAACTACGCCGCCGCCAACGCGTACCTCGACGAGCTGGTAACGGCCCGCCGCGCGGCCGGGTTCCCGGCGACCTCGATAGCGTTCGGCGACCACTTCACGATGATGGACGCGCACGCACGGCACACGGCACAGGCCATCCACGAATGGCTCGAATCAGCGTAAGGACGGAAGGAGGTCAGGCTGTGGTGAAGCGTCCTGTCATGTCGGTGGTGATTCACGTCGTCCCACCCGATGTCGCCCTCGCGGAGGCACGCCGGCACGAGGCGGCCGGTTGGGATGGCATTGGTCTGGTCGACAGCCAGTGCATCGCCGGGGATGTCTACGCACAGCTCGCGGCGATCGCCCGGGCCACGGAGCGCATCGAGATCGGCACCTGGGTCACGAATACGTTGACCCGGCACCCGGCGGCGACCGCGAGCGCGATCGGTACCGTCGACCTGTACTCGAACGGCCGCGCGTACCTCGGTGTCGGCCGGGGCGACTCGTCTTTGGCGCACCTGGGTGCGGCACCCGTGTCTGTCGAGCAGTTCCTCAGGTACGTCCAGACCACGCGTGACTACCTGGCCGGTCGCGGCGTACCGCTCGACGAGGCCCGCTCCTGGTTGAAGGACGCCCGCCCGGTCACCGACCTCGCCATAGCGCACGCCCCGGACGAGAGCCGCATCGTGTGGCGGGGAGCGAGTCCACGGGTGGTGCCTGTCGATGTCGTCGCCTCGGGACCGCGCATGATCAGGCTGGGGGCGGTACAAGGGGATCGGGTGACCCTCGCGGTTGGTGCCGATGTTGAGCGGCTGCGCCTGGCTGTCGGCTTGGCCAGATCAGCACGAACGCAGGCCGGCCTGGATCCCGACAGCCGCTCGATCGGCGCCTTGATCACCTTGGCTCCGCTGGCGGACCTGCCAAGGGCTCGAGCGCTCTGTGCGGGTGCCGTCGCTGCACAGGCACGGTTCGCGGCGATGTTCGGCCCCGGTCAGGGCGACATCCACGACCAGGACCGCGCCGTGATCGAGGGCGTAAGCAAGTCCTACGACATGGACAGACATGGTGGCCAGGGCACCCAGCTCGGGGCCCTTACAGACGAGTTCATCGACCGGTTCGCGGTCCTCGGTGCACCATCGGCTTGTGTGGATCGTCTCCACGAGATCGCCGAACTCGGCATCGATCGGATCAGCGTCGTCGCCAGCGGCACCGGCTGCGACCCAACGCTGGTCGAGGCGTCCTACCACGCAATCGTCGACCAGGTTTTGCCGTCGCTGTAGCCCTGTACCGCGACCGCACGACCGCAGTCATCCCTGCCCAGCGACAACCGGCGATCATGTACGAAGGGTTCGTGTCCGAGGGGCGATCGGGGTCCGTTTCTTCTTTGAGAGACCCCGCCTGCCGGGCCCGCGCCGTCGGCGTCTACCGGCCGTGGTGCGACGGCGGCTTCGCCATCGGTGCCCGTTCGCCGGAATCCTCGCCGACGCCTACGGCATCCTGAAGGGTGCCTGTGGGTGCCAGAAAGTCGGCCGTTAGGGCTGAGCTGGAGGTTCGTGAGCGGCCGCAGGGGCGGGAATGCTGAGTGGGTGACGCTGCGACTGGCCTACCTGACGTTCTCGCAGCTGATGCAATGGGCGGTGTTTATGGCCCGGGACTCGGCGGCCAAGGACGCCGAGTTGCTGATCCTGCGGTATGAGGTGGCGGTGCTGCGGCGGTAGTTGTCCCGGCCGCGGGTGGACTGGGCCGACCGCGCCGTGCTGACCGGCCTGGCCCGGTTGCTGCCCCGCCGGCGGCGGGAGGGACTCTTCGTACGACCGGCGACGCTGTTGCGCTGGCACCGGGACCTGATCCGTCGGCGGTGGACGTATCCGAGCCGGCGTGGCCGACCGTCGGTCACTGCGGAGATCCGCGGCCTGGTGCTGCGGCTGGCGGCGGAGAACTCGAGCTGGGGCTACCGCAGAATCCACGGCGAGCTATGCCGACTGGGCTACCGGGTCGGCGCCAGCATGGTGTGGACCATCCTTAAAACAAGAGCGCCCGGATTGATCCGGCGCCGACGCGGTCGGCGCTGACCTGGCGGCAGTTTCTGCGGGCGCAGGCCGAGGGCGTGCTGGCGGTGGACTTCTTCACTGTGGACATGGTGTTGCTGCGGCGGTGGTACGTGTTGTTCGCCGTCGAGGTCGCCACCCGCCGGGTGCACCTGCTCGGCGTTACTGCGCATCCGGCAGGGGAGTGGGTGGTGCAGCAGGCCCGGAACCTGCTGATGGAACTCGGCGAGCGGGCTGACCGGTTGCGGTTTTTGGTGCGAGACCGGGATGCGAAGTTCACCATAGCGTTCGACGCGGTCTTCGCCGCGGCGGACGTCGGGGTGCTCAAGACGCCGGTGCGAGCACCCAGAGTCAACGCCTACGCCGAAAGATGGGTGGGCACCGTGCGGAGGGAGCTCCTCGACCGAATGCTGATCTTCGGGCGTCATCATCTGCAGTCGGTGCCGAGCGAGTATGTGGATCACTACAACGTGCATCGCTCGCACCGCTCGTTGGGACAGGCGCCACCCCTCGGCCCGGTGCAGCCACCAATCGCCGTTGCCGGCGCGCGGGTGGTGCGGCGGGACCGTCTCGGCGGCTTGATCGGCGAGTACTCGCAGACCGCGTAGCGTGACCGACTTTCCGGCACCCACAGGCTGGCTGCTGGTCGAGGATCCGTTCCTGGCCTCGGAGCTCGGCGGTGACCGGCTGGCCGGCAAGTTCTACGCCGGTGTGGTGCGCTTGTTCAGCGAGCGGTTGGGATCGGACTACCGGTGGGCGTTGACGCTGCCGGAGCCGTTGCGGGCGGTGGGGCTGGTCCGCACCGGCGGCGCCGCGCACATCCCCGCCGACGCGCCGGCCGGAGCGGACCGGGCGACGGCGGCCAGCGCGACGGTCGCGATGCGCAAGCTGACTCTCGACCAGATTCGCGCCGGGTTGATCGGCGCCGGGCTGCTCACGCAGGCCGAGGCCGCACAACTCGACGTCCTGCTGACTGATCCTGATCTTGTGCTGTACTGCGGCGGCTCGGTCTCCGGCTGGGGACAGCGCCCGGTCGGGTAGCGCCCGCGCCAGTTGGCTTTCGCCCGCCGCGGGTGAACACGCTGAGCCCGCGCGCCGATGGTCGGCGGTCGTGGGTGTCGGTGGGAGGCGCCGTGGGTGATGATGGGTAGGCCGGTGGGTGGCGGATGGCTGAGGGATGGGCCGGGTCCGATGATCGTGGTGAGTGGTGCCTCGGGGGAGCTTGGTCGGCGTACCGTACGGATGCTGTTGGAGCTGGTCGACGCGGCCGAGGTGGTCGCGGTCAGCCGGACTCCGGCCAAGGCGGCTGATCTGGGTGTGGTGACCCGTCATGGCGACTTCGACGATCCGGACGGCCTGGTCGCGGCGTTCGGCGGGGCCCAGCGACTGCTGCTGGTCAGCACCGGTGAGGTACGCGCCGACGGGCACCGGGTGGTACAGCACAGCAGCGCGATCCGGGCCGCGGTGCGGGCCGGGGTGCAGCACGTCGTGTACACGTCGTTGACGGGTGCTGACCGACCGGACCATCCGGTCGGTGCGCCGATGGCCGACCACGCCGCGACCGAAGTGGCGTTGGCCGAATCCGGGCTTGCCTACACATTGCTGCGTAACAACATGTACACCGATTTGCTGCTATACCCGGCGAGGGCCGCCGTTGCCAGCGGTGTGTTGGCCAGTAACCGGGGTGGCGGGGCGACTGGGTATGTCACCCGTGACGATTGCGCGGCCACCGCAGCGGCCCTTTTGGTCCACGGTGGACACTCTGAACGCCTGCTCGACGTCACCGGCCCGGCCGTGGTGACCGACGACCAGCTGGCGGCCATGCTAGTTGAGGTGACCGGTCGCCAGGTGCAGCATCAGACGTTGACCGACGAGCAAGTAGTCGCCGGCGCCATCGGCCACGGCAGATCGCCGTTGATCGCCCAGACGGTCGCCGGGTTCGGCCGCGCCGCCCGGGAAGGGCTATTCGACGTTGTCACCGACGTGGTCGAACGCGTCGGCGGTCGACGGCCGACCCCGGTCGCCGACTTCCTGGCCGCCCACCGGCGGCTGCTCCTTCCGCCCTGACCGACGATGCAATGCCGGTTTCGTCCGCGACGTTCGCACGAGCTTGGCCGCCGTTGCACGGTGGCGGCCAGGCCCGCGGTGCGCAGTTCTGCGGACACGTCGTGGTCTGGTGCCCTCATCCGGATTCCCGCCGGATGCCGGTTGGGCGGAACCGGTGCAGGTCCAGCAGCGGCGGTGGGGCAGCGCGACCGGGCCCGCCCGCCGATGCCCAGGCAGCGATCGCGTCGATCGCGTCGTCGTCGAGGACCCGTCCCAGCCACACCGGGCGGGCACCGCCCCGCCGCGCCGCCCGGGACGGCACCACGACGGCGACGTTGGAGCGCTCGCACGGGCCGAGGCAGTCGCTGACCCGTACCGTCGCCCGGCGCCCGACACCCTCCCGCATCCGTTGCAGGTGGGTGGCGTGGTCCAGGTGGGGGTGCCTGCGCCGGGCCCCGCAGCAGCAGCCCCGGCACACGAACACGGTGCACCGCTCATCCACGCCGCTCACCGACCTCCCGCAGGACACCGGACCCGAGCGACAGCAGGCGGGGCAGAGGTCGTCGGGACGCCATACCCACAGACTACATGAAAACGAAAACCAGATTCAACTAACCAAGCCTTCGGTATCGGTGACACAGGCGTCGCAGTGCGCGCGCCCTACGGCCGGCAGCCGCAGTCACCGCGCCCTCGCCCCGGCCCGCGAGGGGTGTGCGCCGCGCCCGGCGACAGGTCCGCCGCCAGTTCGACCTCGATCTCCAGCCGCAGGCTGCGGCCGGTCCACCGGCCGCGCACGGTCACAGCCAGCACCGCCAGGGCCACCCACGTCGATTGTCCCCTCGTCGCTGCCGCCCGGGTACAGGAGCTGATCGATCTGGCCGACGCCACCGGCCCCCCGTCGAGCTTGTTCAGCGCCCGCTCCACCCGCGCGGAGCAGGCCGCGCAGATCATTCCGTCGACCTGGTAGCGGTGGTGGCGCGTCGGCATGGTGCGGCTCTCCGATCGACAAGCGGTGACCCGGGGACAGACGAACTCCGGTGAGTAAGTCGTCGCGGTCGCATGAGCGGTTCCCGTGAAACGTGAGAGAAGACTGTTCACTCTCGTGGCGCGGCGGGCCGGCCGCTAGCCTGAAGTGGAGCCCCGGCCTGATCGGTGCCCGTCCCACCCTCGCGGCGGTCCCCCCGATACCGGGCCACGCGCACCGGGGAGGTTCCGTGGCGTCGTCGGTATTCCTACGCTGGTCGCTCACCGCCGTGTTCGGTGTCCTGGGCGGGTACTGCCTGCTGCGCTGTTGCCTTCCGGCGCTCACCCACGCCGGGCACCTCTTGTCCGAGCTGGTCTCCGACGCCGCCCACCTGGCTATGAGCGCCGCGATGATCGCCATGCTGTGGGCGCTGACCCGAGGCGACCCGTGGGGCGTGCAGATGGCGATCTTTGCCGTCGCCACGGGTTGGTACCTGGTCCGTGCCGCCGACGCCCGCCACGACACCCGGCACCGGCTCGGGCTGGCGCACCAGGGGGTGGCGATGGCGGCGATGTTCTGGATGTACGGGCAGATGATGGCGCCGGGCGGCGCGATGCGGATGCCGGGAATGACGATGTCGGGGACAGCGATGACGGGCACGGGGATGGCTGACATGGGAATGCAAGGCACCGCCACATCCGGGACGGGTCATTCCTTCTGGCCGTTGGCGGGACCGTGGGTCACCGTCGCGTTCGCCGGCTACCTGGCCCTCGCTGCGCTGTGGTGGCTGTGGCAGGGTGTCGTCACCGCAGTGGCGCAGCGCGCCGCGGTCGGGGCCGGGGCACCGGGCGTCGGCGCGGCAGGCGGCACCGGTGTGGGAGGCGGCGCCGGCCCGGCGGTACGGCTGCTGTTCGGCCCGCTCGGCGAGGCCGGCGGCCAGACGCTGATGGCCGCGGCGATGTCGGTCGCGCTCCTGGCCACCTGGTAGGCGCGCGCTGCTAGCCACCCGGTAGGCCGGTCAGCCGGTAGACACCGGCGGGGACGGTGCCCGTTCCATGGGGCGGCCGGCGTCGCGCCAGGCGAGGATCCCGCCGCGCAGGCTGTAGGCCGTGTGTCCCTGCGCGGTCAGCAGCGCGGCGACCCGTTTCGAGTACTCCCCGACCGGGCAGACGAGTACGACGGTGTGGCCGGGCGGGAAGGGGATCCCGTCGCGCAGCATGTCGTCGAGGTGGTCGTCGCGGATGTTCACCGCACCGGGGACGTGCCCGATCCGGTAGGCCATCGCGCCGCGGGTGTCGACCAGCAGCACGTCGGGACGCCGGCGCAACGCGTCGAGCCGGTCGACGTCGACCTCGGGGGCGGCGGCCAGCTCCTGCGCGCTCAGGTCGGCCAGGGCCGGGCGGCGGGCCAGCCCGAACAGGTCGGGGCGGCGGGCGCGCAGGTAGGACAGGTACCACTCCAGCCGGTCGCAGGCGATGAGCACCGCGCTCACCCGCCGCCCGGCCGGTACGGTGACTGCGCGCAGGTGCTCCAGGGCGGCGTGGTAGGTCGCCCCGCTGGTCGGCCCGGCCAGGACCCCGTAGCGGCGGGCCAGCGTCAACGTGGCCTCGATCGCGTCGGCCGACTCGACCGCGACGATCCGGTCGTAGCACGACCGGTCGAACAGGCCGACCTCCCACATCTCGGCGGCCGAGCGGATGCCGGGGATGAAGTCGGTGCTGGCCGACACCACGCCCACGACGGTCAGGTCGGGGTTGCGCTCGCGCAGGTACGTGCCCACACCGCGGGTCGAGCCGGTGGTACCCAGGCCGCCGAACAGGTAGTCCACCGGCCCGGCGTCGGCGAAGATCTCCCGCCCGGTGGTGTGGTAATGCGTGTCGACGTTGCGTTCGTTGGTGTACTGCGACGCGTGGTGATACGTACCCGGGCCGGCCGCCATGATCGCCTCGATGGTGGAGAACACATCGTCGGGTACCGTCGGGTCCGGGCACTCCGACAGGCCGGGCAGCTCCTGGACCGTGGCGCCTAGCAGGTCGAGCACGTCGCGGACCTCGGACACCTTGACCCGGTTGGTCACCGCGTGCAGCCCCACCCCGTACCGGCCGGCGATGGCCTGCAACGCCTTGGCGGTGTTGCCACTGGACGCCTCGATCAGGGTCAGCCCGTCGGCCACGATCCGGGCCAGGTCCTCGCGGATCATGCCCCACGCGACCCGGTCCTTGACCGAGCCGAACGGGTTGGAGAACTCCAGCTTCGCGTACAGGTCCACCTGATCCAGGCCGTGCACCCCAGGGTCCAGGCGCAGCAGCGGGGTGTCGCCGATCAGCTCGGTGATGTCGGTGTAGAGCATGCCCCCGCCCCTCCCGTGTCGGCGTCGGCCATCACGGTGAAGTCCGCCCCGTCGAAGCTGACCGCGACCCTGGCCGCCGGTGGGTGCATCAGCGCAGTCGAGGCGGACAGGTCCATCTGGTACGCGGCGGTGTTGACGAACACGACGAGGTCACCGGGCCGGGGCAGCGCGTCCAGGAACGTCAGGTGCGCGAAGACCAGGTCGCGTTCCAGGCACAGGTTCCCGGCAAAGTACACGCCGACCGGGCCGGGCCGCCCGCCAGGCCGGTCGCCGAGGTGCACCACCACCGGGTCGAGCATCACCTCCTGATCGGCCGGGCAGATCCGGTCCCGGCTCAGGTCGAGGTTGACCAGAACGACGCCGTCGGCGGCGGGCTTGGTGAACTCCACCGTCGCGATGGTCAGGCCGGCCTGGTCGAGCAGGGCCTTGCCGGGTTCGAGCCACAGCTCGACCAGGTTGTCGGCCAGCACCCGGGCGACCGGTCGGCCGCCGTGCGAGGGCAGCGGCGCGCGGAGCAGCCCGTCCAGGGACGCGGTGGCCGGTACGGTGTTGGCGTACTTGTGGAACACCGGCACGCCCTGCCCGCCCGGCCCGAACCCGAACGTGGCACCGTCCCACGACAGCGGCGGGCCGGTACCGGCCAGCCCGGCCCGCAGCGCCTGCACGTACCCGTCGAAGCCGGCCGGATCGGCGGTGAACACCTGCCGCAACCCGCCCCCGACGTCGAGCACCGCCGGCGCCAGGCCGCGCGTGGACGCGGCCTCGAACAGCCGCAGGCACGCCTCGATCGCGTCGACCTTCTCCCGTACCTCGGCGGTGTCCAGGTGGAACGAGAAGCCGAGCAGCTCCAGCCGGCCACGGTGCGCGCACACGACGTCCAGCAGCCGTACCAGGTCCGGCTCGGGGGTGCCGAACCGGCTGGTCCGCCCGGCCGGGCACAGCCGCAACAACACCCGCACCGGTACGTCGCCGGTCGCGGCGCGGGCAAGCTCCGCCAGTTCCCACCCGTTGTCCACGTTGACCACCACACCGGCCGCGACCAGCTCGCGCAGCAACGCCGCGCCCTTCGGGCCGGTGGCCTCGATCCGGCCCGGCGGCACGGCGCAGTCCAGCGCGTGGCGCAGCTCCCCGGCCGAGGCCACGTCCAGACCCAGCCCGGCCGCCTCGGCGGCGCGGACGAACGCCCGCGCCCGGTTCGCCTTGTGCGCGTACCAGATCCGGTACCCGACCGGGTGCCGGTCGAGCACCTCGCGCAGCGCGCCGGCGTTATCGGCCAAGATCTGCGGGAAGACCACGTTGACCGGGCTGCCGTACCGCGCGGTGACCCCGGTCAGCAGGTCGGTGCGGGAAAGGAACGCCGCGACGCTCGGGTGGATCCGGGGCGGCAGCCGCGGGCCGACGATCACGCTCAGGCCGCCATCGGCGGGGCCGGCTCGGGCGGCACGACCGTGTACCCGCCGGCTCGGATCGTGTCGAACGCGCGCTCGCGTACCTGCCGGGTACCGAAGTCGGCGACGAACCGCTTGGTCGCCAGGTCGGCCTCCAGCACCGCGATGTCCATCGACGCCAGTACCCCGGTGATCGTGGCCAGGCAGTGCCGGCAGTTCATGTCCGGCACGTGGAAGACCCGCTCCCACGCGTCGGTGATCACACCCTGCGCGGCCGGGACATCCACCGCGACCACCGTGAGGTCATCGAGCACGGCGGTGAACGTGTCCACGAAGTGGTCGACCACGACCGGCAGCACGGTGAGGCGGGCCCCGCCGATCTGGTGAGTCATCGACGCCAGGCAGCGCGGTTGCTCCCCGGCCGGCAGCAGGGCGTACTGCCGGGAGATCAGGTCCAGCTCGTCGTGGTACCGGTGCACCGCCTGCTCCACGGTCAGCCCCTCCACACCGGTGGCCCGGGCCATCACCTCGCGCGCCGTAGCGATCGTGTGCTCCTTCATCGCCCGCAGCAGCCCGATCGACTCGGCCGTGTAGCGCAGCCCGCCGTCCGGGCCGACCGCCAACCGGACCGGCACCATGCCGCGCCGGTAGGTCGACGCCTGCAGCTCCCAGTACCACTGGGCGGCGACCGCGAGGAACAGGCCGCCCTCGCGCATCGCGGCGGCGAACCCGGCCGGTGTCCGGTACGGGGTCTGGTCGGCGATCAACGCATGCTGCGCCAGCGCCCGCCCGGTCGCCTCCACCCCGATCCGGAAGACCTCCACCGGATCCTGGTCGGTGGTGGTGGCGGCCAGCACCTCCCGCGCCCCCGGGTCGAGCCTGCTCGCGGGCCCCGTCACCGCCGGACCGGCGGCCAGCTCCCGCCACAGCGTCAACACCGTTTCCCGGACCGCGACCGGGACCACCGCGCCCAGCCCCGACGGGCCGTAGTGGCCGACATTGGCGACGCCGTCGCTGTCGGTCCACGCAATCTGGTGGGTGGCGCTGGTGACCTGACCCGGCTCGCACGGCCGCATGAACGAGCCTAGGTACGCCAACTGCGGCCCGGTCAGATGGCTTCCCGCCTCGGGGTGCAGCGGCGTGGCCGTGTACCCGATCGTGACCGGGCCGCGCCGATCCACCGCGCCGAACAGGCCAGCGCCGGCGAGCTCGGCGAGGATCCGTGAGGCCGCCTGCCGGTCGTACGCTGCGATGCGGTCGTGGGCTGCCATGCCTAGACCACGCCCTTCGCGATCAGTTCCACACCTTCGACCAACCGCGCCACGTCACGGTCGCCGCTGTACACGTGCACGCTGGCCCGCACCGAGTCACCCGGGCCGCGGCCGGCCAGGCACAGGCTGCCGGCACGCACGTACACGTCGCGGTCGGCGAGCACGAACCCCACATCCGCGCAGGCGCAACCCTCGACCCGGAACGACACGATCCCCGCCGTACCCCCGGCACCGCCCAGCACCCGCACCCGCGGCAGGCCGGCCAGCCCCGCGACCAGCAACCCGGTCAGGCGCCGCACATGCGCATCGATCCGCTCGACGCCGACCTCCTCGACCAGGTCAAGGGCCGCGTCCAGCGCCACGATGCCGGGGATGTTCGGGGTGCCGCCCTCCAGCCGCCACGGCATCGCCAGCCCGCCACCTCCCGGAGCGGCCGGCTCGGTTGTGCTCGGGCCCGCCGAATCGCCGGAGCCGCCCGGCAGGAACGGGTCGAGCCGGTCGTGCACCCGGCGGCGGCAGTACAGCACCCCGGTGCCGGGAGCGCCGAACATCTTGTGCGCCGCGAAGACCAGGAAGTCCGCACCCAACCGGTCGACGTCGACCGGCAGGTGACCGACGCTCTGGCTGGCATCCACACACCGCACGACCGCCGGGTCCAACCGCCGGTGCAGCATCTCGACCGGGTTGGGCACACCGAACACCGGATGCACCTGGGTCACCACCAGCAGCCGCGTCCGGCCGCTCACCTTTGCCAGCACACCGTCGACGTCGATCCTGCCGCCGGCGGTCAACGGGTACGGCACCAGCGTGATCCGCACACCCACCCGGTCCAGGACCTGCCGCAGGTGCAGCCACGGGTACACCGCCGACGCATGATCGTCCAGGCACAACAGAACCTCGTCACCGCTGCGCAGGTTCGGCAACCCCCAGCACAACGCCACCGCGTTCAACCCGGCCGTCGCCCCGGGCGTGAACACCACCTCGTCAGCGTCGCCGGCACCGATGAACCGGGCCACCCGCTGCCGGACCCCCGCCACCCGGGTGGTCAGCCGGGTCGACCACGGATGCCCACCCCGCCCGACGCTGGCCGTGTCCATCGACAGGTACCGGGAGACGGCCTCCACGACCCGTACCGGCTTGAGCGTCGTCGTCGCACTGTCCAGGTACGCCACCGCAGGCCGCGCAGCCAACGCCGGGAACTGCTCACGGACCCCGGTGACGACCACAGCTACGCACCCCCCGGTCCCGGTCGGATCGGTACGGCGGACATACACACGGCAATGGATGGAGTCTATCCGAGAAGAACCCTCAGTCCCAGATCATGCACAGCGCGTAATCGCCGTCCGGGATACACCGCCCGAGGGGTACGGGTGCTCCTCGGCGGGAGGGTTCCAGCGGTGTTCAAGGCGGCGATCGTCGTCGGGATCGTGACGCTGGGCTGGGCCGCCCGGCGGCCCTGACTTCCCTGTCAGCGCGTAGCCCACGCGCACAATCGCGGCCTGGCCCGCCCCGGCAACTGTCCGCCGACACTGGTGCTCCGGTCTTCCGCGGCAGCGGCTACGACGTCCAGGCGGTCGGCGACCGGCTGTCCTACGCCACGCCCGGCCCAGTCGCCCCGACAGAGCGGGATCCGCTCGATCCCGCTCACCGACGGCACCGTCGGTGAGCGGGTGGTCGATGGCGCCCGGGAGATGTCCCGGTGACCGTGGCTGGTGACCACGCCGAGCACCTCGGATCAGCCGATACGGTTGAGGAACCTCGCGACCGGTCAGGTCATCACAGTCAACGCCCCGGCCAACACAGGTCACCCTGCACCTACCTGGTGCCGGATGACTCCGACGTACAGTCCTGGTGATGCGCCACCGGCAGTCCCGGCGCCCCGCGGCAACCTTCTTGCGGTGGCCACCGGCGACAACGAGATCCTCGCCAGGCATGGTCTGGACCTGCGCACCTGCCGTGACGAGCCCGCCGGTCCGGTGGCCGCGGTCGGTAACATGACCGTGGACGACCGGGACGGCTGTTCGGGGGTTCGTCTACTCGGTCTCGCTGGTCGTCGGGGTCCAGCGGTGTTCGACGCGGGCGAGTTTCCAGTACCCGATGGCGGCGGCCCAGACGACGATGAAGATGGCGACGATGAGGAAGCCGACGTTGCCCAGGTCGAGGGCGGCGATCCAGTCGGTGACCGGGTTGGCGAGGCCGAGGTTGTCGTGCAGCGACGCTGACCAGTTCGATGCGTGCCGATGATGAAGTGCGACGGCGACGGACAGGCCGGTGATGGCCAGGTTGTAGTAGATCTTGCGGATGGGGTTGGCGAACGCCCATTGGTAGGCGAAGTTCATGAAGGTGCCGTCGAGGGTGTCGAACAGGCTCATCCCGGCGGCGAACAGCAGCGGCAGGCACAGGATGGCGTACCAGGGCAGCCCGGCGGCGGCCCCGGAGCCGGCCAGGACCAGCAGCAGGACTTCGGTGGCGGTGTCGAAGCCGACGCCGAACAGCAGCCCGACCGGGTACATCTGGCCGGGGCGGGTGATCGAGCGGGTGAGCCGGCCAAGGATCCGCGCTCAGGAACCCGCGGGAGTCCAGTTGGGCCTGTCAGGGCGGCCTCGTCGAACCGGCCGCGCCGGACCGCCCGGAAGACCTCGATGATGCCGACCAGGGCGACCAGGTTCAGGATGCCGATGAGGTAGAGGAAGACGCCGAGACGCGCCGTGCCGACACGATCCCGAGTAGCCTGGTGTGTCTCTGGATCCGTCGCTGGTCAGCGAGGTGACCTGGTGGGCGCCGCCGGCGACGAGGGCGGCCAGCGCGACCACGACGGTGGAGTGTCCGAGAGCGAACCAGAACCCGACCGCTGACCGGGCGTTTGCCGTCGGCCATCAGCTTGCGGGTGGTGTTGTCGATGGCGGCGATGTGGTCGGCGTCGAAGGCGTGCCGCATGCCCAGGGTGTAGGCGGTGATGCCGAGCCCGAAGCCGAAGACCTGGTGACCGACGGTGTAGTGGTGCGGGGCGACCAGCAGGACCAGCATCGCCGAACGCGACCAGGTGCAGCGCGAGCGATCACCGCCAGCAGGCCGCCGGTGCGGTACCATGTCCCGGCGCCGCCAGGCCAGGTCCGGGGCCACGCCAGGCGCCGGCGCGGGGGCGACCGATGATCGGGGGATGACAGAACTGCGTTCGGGCACGTTCACGCGGACCGCCTCCAACACCTCGTGGATGGTCACCTGCGGTGCCGTGGCCGGTCTCCTGGCTGACGGGTCGACTGCGCCGGATCCGCCTTCCCGGACACATATGGCGTCCAGTGGCTGCCCGTGGGAATGGAACCGGCACTTCCCGATCACAGTGGCGAGGGCCGCTCCGGACTTGCCACGCCCGCGGGACGTGAGTCCCGCCGGGTGGCTGCTGCACCGGTCTTCCCGAGCACCACGGCACGATGACTCTAGGGCCATCTCCGCCACGGCTGCAAATCTCATCACTCATGCAGGCGACGGGTCGGGGTGCCGGTGGTGATAATCAGCGGATGCATCTCGTGCCCGCCGGCCAGGCCCACCGCCGCGTCATCGACGAGGAGCGGGTCTGTCAGGCCATCGAGGCTGTCGGTGACACCGGCGGTGTACGCGAGTGGGCCCGGCGGTTCGCCCTGCTGGCCGACCCCGGCCGGCTGGCCTTGCTCACCGCGATCAACGCCGTACCCGACATCAGCGTCTCCGACCTGGCCATCGCGGCCGGCATGAACGACACGGCAGTCTCCCAGGCGCTGCGGCTGCTGCGCGCCGCCGGGGTGGTCACCGCCCGCAAGGATGCCCGTGTCATGCGGTACCGGCTCATCGACGACACCGTCCGCGCCCTGCTAACCATGCGCCGTCAGGACACACCCCCGCCGGTACCGAGCCGATCCACCGTCCAGCGGGAGTGATCCGCGCTCACCACCTGCCGTTTGAGTGGGAGATGCGGAGCCTCGTGGGTGCGGGGCCCGGGAATACCGCCCGTCCGCCGTCGGCGAGGAACAGGTACGGCCCGGGTGCCTTGGCGACGGCGTCCATCCAGGACGGGTCCTGTACCGGGGCGGCGATCATGTGCCGGCGGTCGGTCGGTGAAGAACTGCCGGCGCAGGTCGATCACGTCGGGTAGGTCAAGGTCGAACCAGCGGCAGGTACCGGTGCCGAGCCGCTCGAACCGGCTGCTGAGCCCGGCGGGATGGTCGGTGAGGAACTGCCGGGTCCAGGTGTCCAGGATGCGGGTACGCAGCACGGTGCCGAGCAGGCTGGGTCCGCCGTCGAACCTGGCGAAGTCGTAGTCGATGGACGCCACGATCCGTGCCGCCTTCCCGTCGCGCAGCACACCGCGGGGCTTGGCCGTTTCGACCGCCCGCCCGTAGAGCGGGATGACCAGGGTCTCCTGAACCGGGTCCAGCCGCAGCCGGTACCGCCGGTCGGGTTCAGCGGGCATGGGTGACTCCGTCGGTGGCTAGTGGGGCAGGGGGAGCAGCTGCGGTTGTCCGTCCGCTGTGGACGCCAGTTGGGCGGGGAGTCGGGTTTCCAGGAACGAGATGTGCCGGCCGGTGGAGCCGACCTGTCCGGCCAGGCTGAGCTGGTTCAACCCGCGGTGCTGGCGCCACTGCCGCAGTCTGGTACCGAACGGGCTGGCCTGGATGGTCATGACGACCGAGTATCCCAGCACCGATGGTGGGCGGCGATTCCCTCACCGGGAATCGCCACCCGGCCCGGGTACCGGCGATGCTGACGGCATGCCTGAACTGTCCGTCGACCTGTCCATCGCCGCGCCCGCCGACCGGGTCTGGGCAGTCATCGGCCCCGGCTTCGCCCGCATCGGTGACTGGGCCACCGCCATTCTCACCTCCACCGCCATCCCGGCGACCCCGGCGTCCACCGCGACCCCGGCAGACCCAACCGGCAACGGCGTCACACCCATCGGCGGCCGCCTTCCGACCGCGGCCGGGGCAGTGGACGCACCCGTCGCGGGACGGGTCTGCGCCACCGGGATGCGGCTGGTCCCGCAGGTCACCGAGACCCTGATCGCCTACGACGAGGCCAACCGGACCCTGACCTACCAGGCCAGCGGCATGCCGGCGTTCGTCACCCTGGCCCGCAACACCTGGACCGTCACCCCGGTCGACGCCAACCGGTGCCGGGTCAGCCTCCGCGCCCGGTTCGACACCCACGGACTGATCGGCCTGCTCGGCCGGTGGGCAATCCTCGCCCAGACCCGCCGCACCAGCCGCCACCTCGCCGACGACCTACGCCACTACGCCGAAACCGGCACCCCGTCACCACGCAAACAGCGCCAGCAACGCCGTGCCGCAGCAACCGGCTGAAGCGGTACCAACGGTTGCCGAGGATCCTCAACGTGACGATGTCCCGGCTCAAGAACCGGGATATCCACACGCTCTATCGCGCTGACCCAAGGCCGGCCATGGGAGACCAAAGGGAGACCGGATGTCCCGGGACAGTGCGGAGGCCGACGACACGCCGTGGCATGTCGTCGGCCTCTGCACCAGTCAAAACGTCATCTGGCGGTGTCAAGCGTCAGTCGGCGATATTCAAGATCGCCGACTCTTCACTGTCCGAGAGGGCGGTAGCGGAGGTGTACGACGCCGTTTCGGAATCGGCGCTCATCGAGGAGCTCAAGGTCGGTGCGCATGCCGGTCGGCAGCCCTGGCTTGCCCCCGCCGACGACAATGGGCAGGATGGACAGCTGGCACTCGTCGACCAGCCCGGTCTTGAAAGCCTGCGTCGCGAGGTTGGCACCTCCTACGGTGAGATCGCTGCTGGCCGTGGCCTTCAGTTGGTGTACTGCGGCGGGGTCGAAACGGCGTTCGAGTCGGGTGTCGGCAGTTGACACCGCGGCGAGGGTCGTGGAGTACACGACTTTGCTCGCCGCCTGCCAGGCGCTCGCGAAGTCGGCCATGAGGTCGGACTGCGCGGCCAGAGCGGCGTCGGTCTCCCAGACGGCCATCGCCTCGTACAGGCGCCGCCCGTAAAGAAACGTGCCCACAGACCGCAGGAGGTCGGTGTAGAACGCGAATACCTCGTCGCCGATTGGGAACCAGTCGAACGCGCCGTGGTCGTCCTCGATGTAGCCGTCAAGCGACACGTTCGTCAGGTAAATCAGCTTGGCCATGCCTCTACCTCTCGATGATCAGCCGCACCAGCCTGGACATTCATCAGCGTGGCGTCCAGCTTGGTGAACGCTTGGCGCCAACCCTCCTCGCTGGGGTGCGCCAGATGTTCGGGGAGCCACTGGCGGATCTCCAGTCGCGTCCGACCGTCGGCCTCGTCGTAGAACTCGACCCGCAGTCTCGTCTCGAACGGCTCGATGCCCTCCTGCAGCCGGCCACTGACGTGCATGACGCCGTCGAGCAGTTCGCCGTCGGCGACGTCGGTGAGGTCGACCTGGATGTGCACGCGAAGGTCGGGTTCGGCCGCGTTGACCTCCGTCCACCGTTGATAGCCGCCGGGGCGCACGTCGAACTCAATCTCGTCGCGCGGCAGTGAGTTGCCGATCGGGCCCCACCACGCCGCCAGGTGGTCGGGATCGGTGAAGGCCCGGTAGACGAGCTGTCGCGGCGCGTCGAACACACGCGAGATGACGAGCTGCGGAGTTTCGGTGTTCATTCGAGCTCCCTGGGGTCCTCGGCCATCCGGTCCGTTGCCCGTCCGGCGGCCTGCACCGCGGCAAGGTGGGCATCGAGGCGGTGCAGCGACGAGTCCCAGAACCGCCGGTAGCGCTCGATCCAGTCGGCCGCCTCGCGCAGCGGGGCAGCCTCGAGGTGGCTCGCGCGCCACTTGCCCGACCGCGACCGCGAGATGAGCGCGGCGCGCTCGAGCACTTTCAGGTGCCGTGACACCGCCGGCATCGAGATCGACAGAGGAGCGGTGAGCTCGGTGACCGTCGCGTCGCGTTCGGCCAGCTCGGCGATGATCGCCCGTCGAGTCGGGTCTGCGAGCGCTGAGAACACCGCGCTGAGCTGGTCGGTGCCAGCCACCCGAAGCCTCCTCACTTAACTGATATGTTAAGCGTATTGAGACACGAGTGATGTTGTCAACGGGATGCGTTTGTCGGGCTGGCTCGGCCCCCGCCACCAGCGCTGACGTACTGCCAACAACCTGCGGCAAGGCGGTGTCCGCTACTGCCGCAGATCGCGCGCTACGCGTTGTGACGGCCAGTGCTCGAGCCCGCGTCCAGTCCTGGCCGATAAGAGTGCACCTGACCTCGGCGGCGAGCCACCTGTTCCGGCACCAACTCGGAGTCACTCTTCGGAGTTCAGCGATGGGGTCGGCCGACTGTGCCGAGCGATACCCGACTTGGTTCAGGTAGTGCGCACGTCGGCTGGCTCGGGTGATGGCTTCGAGGGTGTCGTGGAGGTCGTCGCCCCGATCTCTCGGCACCGGGGCCCTGGCTCACCGTCAAGGAGGCCGACGCCAAGCCGCACCAGGTGACCTGAGGCAAGCTGGTCTGCCCCGATGGCTGCCTCCGGCGGTACCGGGCGGGCCGTTCCCAACCAGTACGATGCGGTCGGGCTTGCATAGACAGGAGTCGACGCGATGATCGTTGCTGTGCGCCTGTCCCGATTCCCGAGTGTCGTAACGCTCATCCTGGCCGCGACCGCGCTGACCGGTCCATTACCCGCCGTCGCCGGGGCACCGGCTGACGGGACACCTGGCCACAGTGGTGGGTCGGTCCGGACGGTCACTCTCGTGACCGGCGACCGGATATCCACTGTGGATGGCACCGACCGGGTCGGGATCCAACCCGGGCCGGGGCGCGCGGGCATCGGCTTCGTCAGCAGCCGCGCCGGCGGGCACCTGCGGATAACCCCGACCGACGCGCTGGAGCCGCTGCGCACCGGCCGGCTGGACCCGAGGCTGTTCGACGTGACCGACCTCCTGGCGTCAGGGTACGACGACATTCACGGCGACCTGCCGCTGATCGTCCGGTACCGCGCCGGGACGGCACCCCGCGCGGCACTGACCGGCAGCGCCCGCGTGGTGCGCGACCTGCCGGCGCTGGACGCCGTGGCGGTGCGGGAGCCCCGGGTGGGGGCGGGTGCGCTGTGGACGAGGCTCACCGGTGCGGCCGGCGTTGACCATGTCTGGCTGGACGGCCGGCTGCGCACCTCGCTGGACGTGAGCGTCCCGCTGATCGGGGCGCCGATCGCCTGGCAGGCCGGGTACACCGGAACCGGGGTGGCCGTCGCGGTGCTGGACACCGGGATCGACGACAGCCACCCCGACCTGGCCGGCAAGGTCACCGCCCGGCAGAACTTCACCACCGAGGACATGCTCGACCACCACGGCCACGGTACCCACGTGGCATCCACCATCGCCGGGACCGGAGCCGCGTCCGGCGGCCGGTACCGTGGCGTGGCACCGGACGCCACGCTGTACGACGGCAAGGTGTGCGACCGGTTCGGATTCTGCGACGAGTCCGCGATCCTGGCCGGGATGCAGTGGGCCGCGGCCGACCAGCATGCGCGGATCGTCAACATGAGTTTCGGCCAGTCGGACACCGAGGGCATCGACCCGATGGAGCAGGCGGTCAACGACCTCACCGCCCGGTACGGCACGCTGTTCGTGGTCGCGGCGGGCAACGACGGCGGCGACCGCACCATCAACACGCCGGGCTCGGCCGACGCGGCGCTGACCGTCGGCGCGACCAGCAAGACCGATACGCTGGCCGACTTCTCCAGCCGTGGCCCGCGCCTCGGCGACCTGGCCGTCAAGCCCGATCTGACCGCACCCGGCGTGGACATCACGGCAGCCCGCAGCCGGTACACCTCGCTCGGCAACCCGGGCGATGAGTACCTCACCGCGTCCGGCACCTCGATGGCCACGCCGCACGTGGCAGGCTCGGCGGCGCTGCTCGCCCAGCGGCACCCGGACTGGTCAGCGACCACCCTGAAGGCGACGTTGATGGCCGCCGCGAAGCCGAACCCGGACATCGGGGTGTTCGCCCAAGGCGCCGGGCGGGTCGACATCGGGCGCGGGATCGGCCAGACCGTGGTGGCCGACCCGGTGAGCGTCAGCTTCGGTACCCAGCTCTGGCCGCATACCGGAAACACGCCGGTGACGAAGACCGTGCACTACCACAACACCGGCACCGCCCCGGCGACCCTCGCGCTGACCCCGCATACCAACGGCCCAGCGGGAATGTTCACGGTCACCCCGGGGTCAATCACCGTCGCCGCTGGCGGCGACGCGTCGGTCCAGGTCACGGCAGATGCCCGGGTACCGGGACCGGCCGGCTTCCTCGGCGGCGAACTCACCGCCACGGACGGCACGACCACGGTCCAGACGCCGATCGGGCTGGAGAACGAGGGCGAGGTGTACCCACTGACGATCCGGCACCTCGGGCGCGACGGCAAACCCACCACGGTGTACAGCACCGAGGTGTTCAACCTCGGCCCGTACGGTGACGACGTGTACGAGGGGCCGGACACACAGACCATCCGGCTACCCAAGGGCCGGTACGCGATCTCGTCCGCGATCACCGGGCAGACCGGCGCCCAGCCGTGGATCGCCGAACTGGTGCGGCCCGAGGTCGTCCTGGACCACGCACAGACGATCACCTTCGACGCCCGGACCGCCAAGCCGGTGCACGTCACGGTACCCAGTGCCAAGGCGCGGCCGGCGTTCCTCGACGCCGGCTGGGTGATCGGCGACCCCACCCGGCGGTACGGCATGCAGGTCGGCACCACCGGTACCCACACGGTCTACACCGCACAGCTCGGCACCGCCCGGTCCGGTGACCGGTTCACCGGCGAGGTGAACAGCCAGTGGGCCGAACCGGGGCCGGGCGGCGACGCTGTGGACAGCCCCGCCGTGTACCTGCTCGCCTGGTTCTTCGACGGGCGGTTCCCCACCGGGTACGACCACCAGGTGGCCACCCGCGATCTGGCCACGGTCAAGGCCGACTACGGCAGCCACGTTCCGGGCAGCTACGCGGAGAAGTACGTGTTCAGCGTGCTGCCCGGCAGGTACGAGCGGGTGTTCACCACGAACCTGGCGCTGCACCCACCGCTGCGCCGCGTCGAGTACTACAACGCCGACACCGCCGCGCAGCGGGAACACACGTTCATCGACGACGTGGCCCCGGACTCCATCGCGATCACCTTCGAGTCGACCGGCGCACCCGTCGCGTACCGGACCGGCCACACGTACCACGACGTGTGGAACCGGGCGGTGTTCGAGCCGGCGTTCCCGCGCCGGGACGAGCCGGGCCAGTGGGTGGGGCGGGTCGGCGACACGCTCGTGGAGTACCTGCGGCTCTACAGCGACAGCGGTGGGCACACCGGCGACGCCGGCATCTCCAGCGGCGACATCACGCTGACCCGCGACGGGGTACCGGTGTGCTCGACTACTTTCCCGTACTTCTGCGGCGGCACCCTCGGGTCGCAGGACGAGTTCCCGATGGTGGCCGGCGACGCCACGTACCGGCTGGCGGCCCGGTCCTACCGGTCGGCACCGTCGGTCCTGTCCACGGCGGTACTCGCCGCGTGGACATTCCGTTCGCAGCACGGCACCGGGGCCGCGCCGCAGGTGCTGCCGCTGTCGGCGATCCGGTTCGCCCCGGCGGTGGACGCCACCGGCACAGCGCCGGCCGGGCGGCCGTTCGACGTGCCGGTGACCGTGCAGCGACAGACCGGTGCGGCCCCGGCGAAGATCCGTACCTTGACCGTCGACGTGTCCTACGACGACGGCGCCACATGGAATGCGGCACCACTGACGTCCACATCGAACGGTGGGGTGGTCCGGCTGACCCACCCGACCGGCACCGGCTACGTGTCGCTTCGCGCCAACCTCACCGACACCGGCGGCAGCACCGCTGAACTGACAGTCATCCACGCCTACCGATTCCGCTGACGGCAATCCGTCACCGACTGTCGTCCGTGGTCTGCCTGTAAGTCGGTTTGTCCTGGGCGGGCTGCGCGTATTTGTTGGTCAGGATGTTTCCGATTGCGGTCGGGGGTGGTCGCGGTGGGTGGGGAGGAATCCGATGGCCGAGTTGAGCGCGTAGTACTCGGCGGCGTCCCGCCAGCCGTTGCGTGGTGCGGTGATCGCGTTGTCGAAGTCGAGGATCCCGCGTACCCGGGCGACGCGGGTGCGTTCTGCGGCGGTGACGGTCGAGGCGGGGCGGGTGGCGTCGCGGCGCATTTTGGCGATCAGGTACCGCTCGTATGCCCCGAAGGTGACCTTGGCTAGGTGTTCGGTGCCCAGCGCGAGGTCGAGCGGCGCTGAGATCGCGGCGCCGGCGACCACGGGGATGCCGTCGAGGGGTTCGCCGAGCAGTTTCAGGGTGAGGTTGCCGCCGAGGGAGAACCCGACCGGCGCGACGGTGGCCGCCTCGTCGGCCGTCTTGTCGGGTCGGGGTTTGATAGCTCTGGGCAGCAACATCCACATCTTCGCGCGACCCCATCGACGCGAGGAACTGACTCGGTGCTTTGAGACCATCCTTGGCGGCAGCCCGGTACAGACGGTCGCGTTTCCCGGCATCGACCAACCCATGCTCCTTGTCAGCTTTCCTGGCGGCGGCCATCTCAGCATCGAATTCACCGACGACGCACCAGATGACGAGCAGCCCCGGCTCGGCGCGTGGCTTGAACTGCGCGCCGACGATCCGCCTGCCGTGTTGCGGGCAGCGCTGGACGCAGGCCTCACCGAAGTCAGGCACCCAGGCCATCTGTACTATTTCATGATCCCTGGAGGACAGGTGTTCACGGTCGCGCCGACGAACTGAACGCGGCAGATAGCGCACGCCGTTACGGAGGCGGCACGTCCTTGCTGTTGATCAGCGTGTGCTATTCACACTTGAAGAACGGCGTAGGCGGATCACTGCTGAAGTCGTAGACGTCCACACCGGCTAGCTTGTAGCGGTCCCAGCCGCTCACCGTACAGTCGTGCTGGGTGAGGGCATAGTGACGGTGACGGTGACGAGACATGACGTCGCCTCGGCGAGGATTGCCTCCACCCGGTCGGGCTCGGCCAACATGCGAGCGACTAGCGACGCGCGGGTCTGGACATGTTCGTGACGAAGGACCTTCCGCCAGTCGGGCGGTGCGGCTGGTCCCAGCGTCACTACTCCACTAGACCTGTACCTGATGCGGATCTTGCTCGCGGCTTCAGCGCGGTACCAGATCGCGTCGTTGAGCAGACGCAGCCGATGCTTGTCAGTCAGGTCCGGCGAGGAGACAGCGAACCGCGTAGCGGGGACGGGACACCTGCCGACGCAGGACCAGCAGCTGGTGGCGAAGGACCGCGATCTCCACGTCCTTGGCGTCTGGCGACGGGCCCAGGCCGATCAGACTGAGGACCTGCCGGACGACCACGAAAGCCAAGGTACGCACCACCACGGCCTCATCCTGCCAGCACGACGTTGTGCCAGGTGAGGCCTCCAACGCTGAGGTTGCACCCTTCACGCAGCTGGTATGGCCTGAGCAGGTTGGCGAGCGATATCCGATGCGTACCGAGTTCGGGTGGTGCCGGCTCGTCAGCGCCTGAGTGCGCTACCCGCCGGTCACGAGCGCCATTTGATCGAGCAGCCCATGCTGGGCCGGTGCGGCTCGGGCACCGGCTGCCCGGCGAAGATCCGCTCGATCGCGCCACGTAGCAGCTCACCGGTGACCGGTTTGTGATTGCCGGGCGTGGATTCGTCGAAGGCGCCGCGGTAGGCGAGCTGACGGCCAGCGTCGTAGAGGAAGAAGTCCGGCGTGCAAGCGGCCTTGTACGCGCGGCTGACCTCCTGGTCACTGTCGACCAGGTACGGGAAGTCCCAGCCGGCCCGGGTTGCTTGCTTCGCGAGCTGTTCCGGCCGGTCGTCGGGGTAGGCGTCGGCGTCATTGGTACAGATGCCCACGACGGCCAGATCCGGATACCGTGACAGCAGCTTGCCCAGCGCCGTTTCGATGTGCCGCACGAAGGGGCAGTGGTTGCACAGGAAGATGACGAGCAACGCGGGCGCCTCGGCGAAGTCGTCGCGGCGAACGATGCGGCCGCTGGTGTCGGCGAGGGCGAAGTCAGGCGCCCGGGTGCCGAGCGGGACCATCAGCGACCGGACAGCCATTCCGGCAGCCTACCCTGCCTACCGTTGCCCCGTTCGTGGACGACAACGGGCCCAGGCACGTCGTGAGCTACCTGCGCAGCACCGCCCGGGTCTGCGTCACGCGTGCCACCAGGCGGCCGTCGCTGTCTCGCAGTTCGGTGTCGGCGACGATGAACGTCCCGCCGACGTGTAGCGGCCGGGCGACGGCTTCGACATACCGATGGAGACGGTCCGCAGAAAGTTGGTCTTCGACTCGACGGTCGCGGTGCCGGTCGCGTGGGCCGGCAGGTCGAGAGAGGCGCACCAGCCACCGCAGGTGTCCGCCAGCGCCATGAGAAGGCCGCCGTGCAGGTATCCGCCCACCGTGCACAGCGAACTGTCCCAGTCGATTCTCGCCCGTACCTCCCGCGGGGTCGCGGCCGTCGCGCGCATGCCGAGGACGGTGGTGAACGGCATCGCCTCCCGCATAGCCGCCGTCAGGTCGCCATCGGCGATCTGCTCGGTCACGTCCGGCTCTGTCCTCGCTCGTGGCCTGCGCCCCGGTTTCCCATGAGGCTACGACCGTATCCCCCGGGGTCGGGACCTACCAGGCCTCGCCTGGGCCAGGTAGGCATCGTGGGCTGGCCTCCCGCGTACCCTGAGGGGCGTCGAGCGCGGGAAGGACAGCCGGCCAATGCGGGTGCTGACCTGGGACTTGTGGAGCCGCGACGGCGATTGCCGGCGCCGCCGCGACTCGATCGCCACCATGATCGCTGAAGCGGTAGCGGGCGGCACGGATATCCCGAGATTCGAAGGTGGTGAACATGGTTTCCGTCACGACCCGGCGAATCACAATGTGGATCATCATCGGGGCGGTCGTGATTGCGGCCATCATCGTGGCCGTCCTGCTCGCGTCCGGCGGTGGCGGTGGCACCGGTGGTGGCGGCTACTGAGGGCGCTGGCCACTAACTTGCGCAGCGGTCGGTGTCTCGAATCAGCCGGTCTGGCTTCTTCTGCCAGAACACGCCGAACCGTCGCCCGTCGGTGCCGATACCGCCACCGCGACCACGGCTACCTTGGAAGGCCCAGCCGAGAGCCGACGAGGCGGCCTCAGCGACAGTAACCGACCGCCTGCTTCGTCGCGGGCGCAGACCCACTTCACCCAGACGCCAGCGCCGACGGTGCACGGTGTCGGCTCGGGTCACGCCGCTGTGACAGTGCTGCGGCGTGCCGCTCCAGCGCGGCATGAAGATCCGTCTTGACGGGTCACCTCGGCACTGTCCGTATCTATCAGTGCCGAGACCCGAACGGCGGAGCAGGGAGACCGCCGAGGTGCTCATGCCTCCATCACCCCGACGCCCCAGCATCGACTTGAGGCAGAACAGCAGGTGAGGCGGCCGAACGCAGTTTCCGAGCTCGACAGGCCAGGCGACGCCCCATCGCGACCAACACGCTGCCGACCAGCTCGAACGCCGCTGGCACAGTGGGCCGCCGCTCCGGGCTGGGTCGTCCTCGCCCGCCGTCTTGGGCCGGATCATCGCCGGCGAGCATGACCGCACGCTGGCCGATGGCCGCGACCGCACCGGCACCGCGGTCATCTGGGCTGTCCCGCACGCCGTTGACCAGCGAAATCAGGCCCGCGCCCGATCGTATGGGCGGGGTCATTAGGGATGGTTGACGGTGACAGTGCGCTCAAGCCGCCGAGGTCCGTGTGCGCTCGTGTCTCCGATTGGGATAGGCGTCGCGTTGGTGCAGGTCACGAGGCTCTGTGGGTCTGATCGAGTACCGTGCTGCAGCCGTGTGGGTGGTACCGCGGGGTGGCCGGAGCAGGTTGGCTCACCCCCGGTAATGGCTCTGGCTTTCCGGATCTTGAGCGCGCCGCGAGAGCAGTCACGACCGGGTCCGTCGGTGTGTCGCGACGACGACTGACGATTCCTCTGTGAGCGTCTAGCGTGTGACCGCAGTCACTTTCTTCGCGCGGACGAGGCGCCCGGGGCGTTCCTTCCGTGCGAGCGAGCCCGCGTCCTGTCCCCGGGCCGGCGGGACGCCTCCGTCGAACCGGTGGGAGGGCACGGTGGTCAACTATCACGGCCGGTGGCGCGTATCGGTCATCGGCAAGGATTCGGACTGGCCACAGCGGGTCGTGCTCAGCGGTGCGAGCCTCGGCGGTGGAATTCTGCCGGGCGTGGTCGGTGACTCCCAGGTCGTGGACGGCGAAAGCTGGGACCTGACGATCGAACACGACGACGGTACGGGTTGGTCGGCAAATGCCGCGATGGAACCGGATCCGATGGCCGAGGCGGGCGTGGACATGTCGCAGGTCGTCCGGTCCAAGGACGCGTTCCACCCCGGTGACACCGATCCCAACGATCTGGTCGTACGGGTGGAGAAGATTGGCCCCGCCTTCGAGCTGACCGCGCGGCCGTTCGCGGCCGACGCGGCGAGCCTGACGATGCTCGCCGACGGCGTGTTCGTCAACGTTCAGGGCATGCAGCTGATGGGTGTCGTCGTGCGCAACACCTGGGGCCGGTCCTGGCGGGCCGGGGAGTTCGCGCTTGACCTGTCCCCTCTGGCCAGAGCCACCCTCGCCGGCTTCGGTGTGACGGTCGTCGACTCCTGGCCGCCGGCGACGCTGGCCGCGACGCAGCAGCGACTGCTCGGGCGGGCTATCGAGCTGCCGGCCCTGGGCGTGGGTGAATCGCACCTGCTGTTCTTCGCGCTGGACACCTCCGCCGCGCACCGGGGCAAGCCCGACATCGAGTTCCTCCTGGTCAGTGCGGCCGCCGCGCCGGACCCCGCCAATCCGATGCGGTACGCGCGGCGGCAGGTGTTCATCGCGGAGATGAGCCATGACCCGGCCACGGGCGTCACCTCGGTGCGGGTCCCCGAGGGTACGTTGAGCCTGCGTATGGAGGCCCTGCTGGTCGACCAGCGGGCACTTAAGGAGGTCTGCGACGACGTTCGGGATCGGCTTGTCCACGACCGCGATCCCCGGGTGCGCCGGCTGCTGGAGTGCATCCGCCGCGGCCGTCACGACGAGGACGTGTGCCGGGAACTCGTCGCACTGGTATGCCGGTGCCTGTGCGGTGACGGCGGCTCCGGCGGGGGCGACGGTGGCTGGAGCCGGATATGCACCGGCGAGGGCCTGTGGCTGCCGCTGCGGCTTGAGTATGGCGTCGAGGTGACCGGTGGGTTCGAGGGCCAGCACGGGCCCTTGGCGTTCCAGGATCCATGGTGGAAGGTGGTGCTGCTGATCGTGGCGGTGTTGGCGTGGCTGGTCGGCCTGATCGCCTCGATCGTGGCCGACGCCACCGGCTGGGGAAACCAGGGCGCCTTCCCACGCCGGATCGGGACGGTCGGCCAGTCCAACCGGGTCACCACCGACGCGTGCGTCATCGAGTTCGACGGCAGCCGGCCGGCGCTCCAGGACGTCGCCGACGCGATCACCGGCGAGACCAACAGCAGCCCCATCGCGGGGCTCGACACCGTCATCCCGATCGATCCGCAGGTCGCCCTGCCGACCCTCACCTCCGCGGCGGTCGTCGGGAAGCTGGTCTACAAGTCGGGCTCCCGCACCGGTCTCACGCACGGCATCATTTCCTCGCTCGGACCGGTCGCGCAGTGCCGCGGGGACTTCGATGAGGCGACCGACACCTGTACCCCCGACCCGACGCATCCCGACCTCAACTTGAGCAAGCAGTTCTTCATCGGCGCCGATCCGGCGTTCGGCGAGGAGTTGTTCGACGACCACGGCGACTCGGGTTCCATCGTGTTGTCCCGGGACGCGGCCACGATGCACCAGGTGGTTGGCCTGCTGCACTCAGGCGGCGGTGCGACGTCACCGATCCAGGACGTCCTCGCCGCTCTCAACCTCAAACTGCGCTGAGCGGAGGACGCCGTGAGCGTTCATGATCCCGCCGACCGCCCCTCCCTCGACCGCATCCAGCAGATCGCCGACCGCCTCGCGGCGGACTGGTTGAGCGAGGAGAACGTCGTCGACGTCAGCCCGTGCCTCAAGGTGACCGGCGGCGTCGTCCTGCCGGACGTTCCCGCCATCGGCTTCCACGTGCTGCACAAGTTGCCACCGGACAGGCTGGCCGAGCGCGGATGGCGGGCCGTGCCACCCGAGATCGACGGCATCCCCACGGACGTGATCGCCGTCCACCGGCCCGCGCACGGCTCCGTCGACGAGCGGGCCACCCGCAGCGCGATGTTCGACACCCTCGTAGGCGGCATCGCCGTCGGCAACGGCGGCATCAACGCCTACGGGACACTCGGCATGACCCTGCTGGCCAGCAGCGACGACCGCATGGTCGGCCTGACCAACGAGCACGTTCTCGTCTTTGACACCGACGGCAAGGTCGGCGACCCCGTGGAGCAGCCGCGCTTCTACCTACACTCCGAGGTGTCCCTGGACTCGGCGTCCTGCTGTCCCAACGGTCAACTGCGGTACCGGGGCGTCAACAACCCGATCGTGCTGGCCGCGGGCGCGGTCTTCGCCGCCGCGGCGATCGCTGCCGCGGCGTCCGACGACATCGACCCGCACCGGCGCGGCCAGGACGCCACGCCCACCGACCCGGGTGAGCGCACGCTGCGGGAGAGCGTCCACATCGACATCGACTACCCGGTGCTTCCGCTGCCCGGCACGCCCTTCCGCACCGAGGTCGCCTGGCGGTACGAGCGGCACACCGACCGCCGGGTGCTGCGCCACGACGTCAAGGAGACCCGCCAGAACCAACACATGACCCGGGTGCAGCGGTTGGTCACCGACCACCCGCGATACCAGCGTGGCGATGTTGTCCGTTTCCTCGCCGCCCTCGGACCGGACCGCTACAGCGAGCGCTGTAACTACCTCGTCACCGCCGCCGCGCTCTCCCCGAGCCAGGCTCAGGCGCACAAGGTGGTGATGCGACCGTGGCGGCCCGATCGAGCGCCGGACGAGCCGGGACTCCGGCAGGCCCTGGCCCGGTACCGGGACGAGCTGTCCACACACGACACGCCGTACTGCCTGTACGCCGCGGAGCTGCGGTTGACGCCGGACAGCGAACTGGGGACCTGGCGGACCTTCCTCTCCGCCCAGACCCTCAACGACGTTCCTGCCGGCACCGACCCGGCTACCGCGGCCCGCGTGATCGGCGGACTGCCGGTCACGCACAACTTCGTCGACGACGGGCGGACCACGCACATCCTGTACGGCCCGAGCTGCAACGTCACCCTCCGACCCGACGGCGAGTTCGAGGTCGTCGAGGAGGCGCCGGAACCCGTCATCGGCTAGCACCGGCCACCCAACACGGAGAGGACAAGGGAGGGCGACAGATGACCGACAGGCCGAGTTGGCGTAGCCGGGAACAGCAGGCCCAGGCCGACTTCTCGCACGCCATCCTCCAGTTCCGTCCGTACCTAACCGGACTGCCGGAGGGCCCGCCCGCACTGGACGCGATGGCCGAGGCGGTCTTGCGTTTCGGTACCTGCGAGCTCCGGACACGCCGGGCGGACCGGCTGCGGGCGCTGGGGCTGGCCGAGGCCGAGGCCGCAGCCCTGGTGGAGTCAGCGCTGGCCAGCCACGAACGCGGCCTCGTTGCGCTTCCGGCCGTGCGGCCGTACGCGGACGCACTGGCGGCGCAGCCCCCCGACGACCAAGCCCTGTCCCGCTGGCGCGTGTCGTCACCCGCGATCCGGGAAGAGTGGCGTGCTCAGGTCGCAGAGCTGGACGTGACGCCGAACGACGCCCGGCACATGGTACGGATCATGGACGAATGCTGCGACACGATCGATGAGAACGGGCTCGGCGGGCTCGGCCGGTACCTGTCCGCTCGGCTCGATGACCTCGACCAGGCGCGCCGGTCCGAGGACCGCGGCACCCACGCGGCGTCGTTCCCCTGGTGGAAGATCGTGGCTGCGGCGGCCATCCTCGGCATGACGGCGTACGCCGTGTGGGTGCTCGTGTCGAGCGGGGCGCCGTGGTGGAACTTCTATCTGGTCGCTCTCGTCGCGTGCATCATGATGCTTTTCGTAGCGATGGGATGCTGAGCGGCAAGTCCCATGGCGACCCGCGGCTGGGCGAACCGCCTTGCTCGACGGGCCCGACCCAACCGACACCGTCATCGCCGAGGCTGGCCTCAACACCCTGTCGATGGCCTGCGGTCTGGCGCTGGTTTGCGACGGCGGCAGCGAGCAGGTCGGTGCGGGTGGCGGGGCCGGTGGCGAAGGCGGCCTCGATGTGGTCGGCGAGTTCGGCGCGGGTGATCGTCTGCACGGTGTCAGCCTGTTCTCATGATGGTCCAGCGAGGGTGAGGCGGCGCCTTTTGCTTGCCTTGGTTGGGGCGACGTGGCCCGCCGTACGAGAGAGTGGAGTCGGCGGGCCACGTCGGGCACGTGGAGGTTACCGGATGAGCAGGCGGGTCTTGAGGGTGTCGAGTTCGGTCCACAGCCAGGCGGGCAGCTTGTCGCCGAAGGTGGTGAACCATTCGGCGATCTGCGGGATCTCGGCGGCCCATTCGTCGACGTGGACGGCGAGCGCGGCCTCGATGTCCGCGATGGGCACGTCCAGGCCGGTGGTGTCGATCGCGTCGGCGGCCGGCACGTAGCCGATGGGGGTGTCGGTGGCGGTGGCGGTGCCGTCGAGGCGTTCGGTGATCCACTTGAGGATGCGGGAGTTCTCGCCGTAACCGGGCCACAGGAACCGGCCGTCGGCGCCGCGGCGAAACCAGTTGACCTGGAAGATGGCCGGGAGTCTGGTGGGGTCGCCATGGCCGTGTTTGCCGATCTCGGCCCAGTGCCGCAGGTAGTCGGCGGCGTGGTAGCCGATGAACGGCAGCATCGCCATCGGGTCGCGGCGCACGACGCCGACCTGTCCGACCGCTGCCGCGGTCGTCTCACTGGAAAGCGTGGCGCCGATGAACACGCCGTGGTTCCAGTCCCGGGCCTGGGCGACCAGCGGGATGGTGGTCTTGCGACGGCCACCGAACAGGATCGCCGAGATCGGCACGCCGCGGGGGTCATCGTACTCGGGGGCCAGGATCGGGCATTGCGTGATGGGAGTGCAGAAGCGGCTGTTGGGGTGCGCCGCCGGGGTGGGCGCCTGCGGGGTCCAATCGTTGCCGTACCAGTCGGTCAGGTGCGCGGGTGGGGTGCCCATGCCTTCCCACCACACGTCACCGTCGTCGGTGCGCGCCACGTTAGTGAACAGCGTGTTGCCGCGGGCCAGGGTGCGCATGGCGTTGGGGTTGGTGGTCCAGTCGGTGCCCGGCGCCACGCCGAACAGACCGTACTCGGGGTTGGTGGCGTACAGGCGGCCGTCGTCACCGAAGCGCATCCAGGCGATGTCATCGCCCAGGGTTTCGACCTTCCAGCCGGGGATGGTGGGTTCCAGCATGGCCAGGTTGGTCTTGCCGCAGGCCGAGGGGAACGCCGCCGCGATGTAGTGGACCCTGCCCTGGGGGTTGGTGAGTTTGAGGATGAGCATGTGCTCGGCCAGCCAGCCCTCGTCGCGGGCCATCACCGAGGCGATGCGCAGCGAGTAGCACTTCTTGCCCAGCAGCGAGTTGCCGCCGTATCCGGAGCCATACGACCAGATCTCGCGGGTGTCGGGAAAGTGCGCGATGTACTTGGTCTTGTTGCACGGCCACGGCACGTCCGGCTGGCCGGATCTCCGCGGCGCGCCGACCGAGTGCAGGCACGGCACGAAGTCGGCGTCGGTGCCCATCACGTCCAGCACCGGCCACCCGGTCCGGGTCATGATCTTCATGCTGGCCGCGACGTAGGCCGAGTCGGTGATCTCCACCCCGAACTTCGGGTTCTCGGCGTCCAGCGGGCCCATGCAGAACGGGATGACGTACATGGTGCGCCCGGCCATGCACCCCTCGTACAGCTCGGTCAGGAGCCCCTTCATCGCGGTCGGCGCGATCCAGTTGTTGGTCGGGCCGGCGTCGGCCTCATCCGTCGAGCAGATGAAGGTGCGCTCCTCCACACGGGCCACGTCACCGGGGTCGGTGCGCGCCCAGAACGAGTTCGGCTTCTTCGCCGCGTCCAGGCGTACCAGGGTGCCGGCGTCGACCATGGCTGCGGTCAGCTCCTGCCACTGCGCGTCGGAGCCGTCGCACCACACCACATGATCCGGTGTGGTCAGCGCCGCCACCTGGGCGACCCAGGCCAGCAACTGCGGGTGGCTGGTCGGGGACGTGGGAGGCTGCGGCGCTGTTGCCGTGTCGTTCATTTCTTGGATGCCCTTCCCGGTCTGGACCTTCTTGTGGCCGCCCGACGTGTCAACGTCAGCGATCAGGTGCTTGCGGCTACGGCGCGGCCGGGTCGCGGCCGTCACGACGTGGCAGGTTCGGGTCGGCGGAGAGCAGGTAGAGCCGGTCGGCCATGGCCTGCAGCAGATCGAGCAGGTCGGAGCGCTGGCCGGCCCGGTACAGGCGGATCGCGGATCCGACGGCGGCCTCCAGCATCGGCCCGTGTTCACCCCACAAGGGTGCGTAGCGCAGGACCCGGGTCGCCACGCCACCCAGTTGGGTATTCACCGGGCTGTCGGGCTGATCCCTTTGGAGGGCATCCATGCGCAGGGCGGGTAGCAGGCCCGTGGTCAGGGTGAGGTAGGCGTCCCACGCCGCGCGCTGTGCCGCTACCACCGCCGCCTCCGACTCGCCAATGCTGTGCCGTGTGGATTGAGGCAGGCGCCGCGCCTGCCGGGGACTGCATATCGGCGCGGTACACGGGCGCCCAGTTCGCGGTGCACTCATGTGCTGAGCTCGACGACGCGCCGGTCGCCGGCGGGCTCGTCGCGCAGCGCGTCGAGCATGTCGGCCTGGCCGGCGAGGATCTGGGTCAGGAAGCTGCGGGCGGCCCGCATCAGATCGGCCACGTCCGGTCCGGCCAACGTGTAGGTCACCGTGCCGCCTTCGCGTGTCGAGGTCACGATGCCCGCGCGGCGCAGGACCGCCAACTGCTGCGACAGGTTCGATGCCTCGATGTCGATGGCGGCGAGGAGGTCCCGCACCGCACGTGGCCCGTCGCCCAGCAGTTCCAGCACCCGGATCCGCACCGGGTGCCCGAGGGTGCGGAAGAACTCCGCCTTCAGCTCATACAGCGGGACCGCCACACGTCCTCCCACCGACCCGACACGTACACGCAATTGAAGACCTCTTCAATTCGCTAGGTCTTCGCGAGGTGCCGGATTGTGACCCGCGCCACTCGACGGTGAGCCTTGGCCGCTGTTGCCGAGTCGCCCCGGCCCCCTGGGCGGTGGGGTCGCCGTGCCCGTGCTGTGTGGTGACGAGGATCCCGCTGCGGGTCCTCGCGCAGCGGCCTTCCGCGGGTTCAACGGACGACGGGGGTTGGTCCTGCGCCGCCGCAGGGCGGCTGGTGTCCGGGTTGAGGTCACCGCGGACATGGATCGATCCGTACACCACGCAACAGGTGCGATCCGAACACGGTGCAGCCCGCTCACCCCCGGTCGGCATCCTCCCGCGTCCGGAGTGCACCCCTTCCGCGGCGGACCGAGTATGGCTATCGATCGTCTGCCGACGGCAACCACCCCGTACCAGGTAAAGCCACCACCCGTCGCGAGACCTTTCGGCCCTGGCCCCGACCGCGCTTGCGCGTCACCGCGATCTATCACCGCAGGCCGCACCGCCGGGCCTGGATCGGCCCCGCCCGCTGCGATCCTCACCGGTCCTTGCCCGGCGGCTGCGGCCACGCCGCCCGGGAATCGTCCTGCATGATGCCCGATCACGTTGCCCTCGGTGTCGGCGAGGTAGACCAGTCAGCCGACCCCTGGCAGGGGGGACGCGCGGGACCTCGCCGCCAGCGGCAACGGTGGCGGCCGCGGCGGCGACATCCGCAACGTGGATGGGGGGATGAAGACCTCCCCGGGGTGATCGGCGCCGATGGCGCCGGGGCCGTCGGTGCCCAACCTGGGGTCGTCGCCGCTGGTGATCACCCAGCAGCGTCGCCGCCCGTCGTCGGCCAGCGACCAGCCGAAGACCCGGGCGTAGAAGGCGCGGGCGCGATCCGGATCTCTGGCGAAGATCCGCAGCCGCACCCCCTGCTCCACGACGACCTCCGCGGATGCGCCGGGATCGGTCGCGCCCCGACCGGCTGCGCGGCCTGACCGGTTGCTAAAGTTTGCATCTGATGGATGATGTGATGCTACGCCTGGGGGTGGGTGAGTGAGTCGGCCGCTGTACCAGGCGAAGGCGGAGTTCTTCAAGACGCTCGGGCACCCGGCCCGCATCCGGGTCCTCGAACTGCTCTCGCAGGGCGAGTACGCGGTCGGGGAGTTGCTGCCCGAGGTTGGTGTGGAGGCGACCAGCCTGTCCCAACAGCTGGCTGTGCTGCGCCGGGCCGGACTGGTGACCTTCCGCAAGGAAGGTTCGACTGTGTATTACGCGTTGGCCAGCCCGCAGGTCGCCGAGCTGCTGGCCGTGGCCCGGCGGATCCTCACCGAGGTCCTGGCTGGTCAGGTCGAGCTCCTCGCGGACCTGCAGGCGGCGTCGGCTGCGCCGCGGCCTGCCTCGCCGTCATAAGCCCCGTCTGCAAAGCAGCGGGCACGCGGTTACCCGGCCGTTACACCGCGGCGGGGTGGCCGCGCCCTCAACATCGTCGCCAGCCCTGCCCACCATCCCTGGAGTGATGCAAGACCATGGCCGTGTTCACACTGTGGCGCAAGATCCGTCGTACGGGCCGGGTGGCCGAGCCCGCCCCGGCGCGCCCGGCGGGGCTGTCCTGTCCGAAGGCCGCCACGCTGCACGGGTCGGTGCAGGTGCGGCACGTGGACGCCGGGTCGTGCAACGGGTGTGAGATCGAGATCGGGTCGGTGTTCGGCCCGGTGTACGACGCGGAACGCTACGGCGCCCGGCTGGTGGCGTCACCGCGACACGCGGACGCGTTGCTGGTGACCGGGCCGGTGACGCGCAACATGGCGGTACCGCTGCGGCGCACATTTGAGGCGGTGTCCGAGCCGCGGATCGTGGTGGCGGTCGGGGACTGCGCGATCAACGCCGGGGAGTTCGCCGGCGGGTACGGGGTTCAGGGCCCGATCGCCGACGTGGTGCCGGTCGACGTGCAGGTGCCGGGGTGCCCGCCGGAGCCGGCGGCGATCGTGGCCGCGCTTCGGGGGTTGACCGGCCGGTGAACGTGATCGCCTCGGCGTTGGTGGCTGGGTGCGTCCTGGTGGCGGTTGGCGTCGTCGCGGCGATGTGCGCCCCGGCGCGGGCCCGCCCGGTGCTGGTCGGTATCGCCACCGCGGGGATCGGGATCGCCGGCCTGGTCGCGGGCGTGGCCGCGCTACGCGGCGAGTCGTTTGAGGCCCGCCTTTCCGGCCTGCTACCCCTCGCGGGCGCGCAGATCGCGCTCGACCCGTTGGGCGGTTGGTTCGTTGCCGTGACCGGCGGGGTGCTGGCGGTGGCGGCGCCGTACGGCATCGGCTACGCCGGCCGCGGTCACGGCCCGAGCGGGCGCGCGGTGCAGGCCGCGTTGCCGGTGTTCGCCGCCGCGCTGCTGCTGGTGCCGGCCGCCGGGAGTGTGTCGACGCTGCTGGTGTTGTGGGAGCTGATGGCGGCCACGTCGCTGGTGCTGGTGCTGGCCGAGCATCGGGCGCGTCCGGCGGTGGCCGAGGCGGGCTGGTGGTACGCCGTCTTGACCCACGTCGGCTTCGTGGCGATCCTGCTCGGCCTGGTGCTCTACGCCGCCCACGCCGGCGGCGACTCCTTCGCAGACCTACGCGCCGCGCACCTGTCCCCGACCCTGCGCGGTGTGGTGTTCGTGCTGGTGTTCGTGGGGTTCGGGTCGAAGGCGGGCCTGGTGCCGCTGCACGTGTGGCTGCCCCGGGCGCACGCCGAGGCCCCCTCGCCGGTGTCGGCGATGCTGTCCGGCGCGATGGTCAACCTCGGCGTGTACGGGCTGGTCCGGGTCGGGCTGGACCTGCTCGGCGGCGGTACCCGCTGGTGGTGGCTGCTCGTCCTCGCGGTGGGCGCGGTCTCCGCGTTGTACGGCATCCTGCAGGCCACGGTCGCGGCCGACCTCAAACGCCTCCTGGCCTACTCGACGGTCGAGAACATGGGCCTGGTCTTCCTCGGGCTGGGCGCCGCCGGAATCTTCCACACCTCGGGTGCGCCCACTCTCGCCGCCCTGGCCATGGCGGCGGCCCTGCTGCACGTGCTCAACCATGCCGGGTTCAAGGCGCTGCTGTTCACCGCCGCCGGTTCGGTGCTGCGCACCACCGGAACCCGCGACCTGGACGCTCTGGGCGGGCTGCGCGCCCGCATGCCTGCCACGACCGCCCTGTTCGCGATCGGGGCGCTGGGCGCGGCGGCCCTGCCGCCAGGCAACGGGTTCGTCTCCGAATGGCTGCTGCTGCAGTCTCTGGTCCACGCGCTGCCGGCCGGGGGCGTGGTGACCGCGGTCGCAATGCCTCTCGCAGTGGCGGTCGTGGCGCTGACCGCCGGGCTCGCGGTCGCCACGTTTGTCAAGGCACTGGGCGTCGGGTTCTTCGCCCGCCCACGCAGCGCCGCCGCCGCCGCGGCACGGGAGTCGCCGCCGGTAATGATCACCGCGATGGGCGTCCTCGCGGCGGCCTGCGCGGGTTTGGCGCTGGCCCCGACCGTGCTGGGCCCGGCACTGTCCCGGGCTGTCGGCACCTCCACCCACACCCGGGCTGATCCAGTGCGGGGTGGGGTGACGCTGCACCTGGCCGGGATCGGCAGCACCATGTCCCCGCTGCTGATCGCGGTTGCCGTCGTGGTCGCGTTGGCCGCCACGGGCGTCGTGGTCCGGCTGGTGACGTTGTCGGTCACCCGCCGCCGGGCGGTGGCGTTGTGGGACTGCGGCGCCGGCCCACCCACCGCGCGGATGCAGTACACCGCCACCTCGTTCGCCGAGCCGTTGCAGCGGGTCTTCGACGACGTCCTCGCCCCGGAAACCGACGTCGACGTCACCCCGCACACCGAATCCGCGTACCTGGTGGCCAGGGTGGCCTACCAGCAGCGGGTGCCCGACCGGGTCGAACACGCCCTCTACACGCCGCTCATCGCGGCGGCGCGCCGGCTGGGCCGGCTGGGGCCGGTGCTGGCCAACGGCAGCGTGCACCGCTACCTGGCTTACGGGTTCTTCGGTATTACCGGCCTGCTGCTGGTCCTGGCGGTCACCCGATGAACCCCATCGCGCTGATCGCCACCGCGGTACAGGTCGTCGTGGTGGTGGTCGGTGGACCGCTGCTGGTCGGCGTGATGCGCCAGGTCCGCGCCCGCTTGGAGGGACGTGCCGGCGCCGGTGTCATGCAGCCGTGGCGGGATCTGCGCAAGCTGCTGCGCCGCCAAGCCGCCACCCCGGCCGGTACCGGCTGGGCGTTCCGGCTCGCCCCGCTGCTACTGATGGGCACCTCACTGGTGCTGGCGGCGGTGGTGCCGCTGCTGACCACCGCCTCACCCCTGGACCCGGCCGCGGACCTGTTCGCCGTCGTCGGGCTACTCGCCCTGGGTACGGTGACGCTCGCCCTGGCGGCGCTCGACACCGGTACGGCGTTCGGGGGGATGGGCGCCAGCCGGGAGATCACCATCCTGGCGCTGGTCGAACCGACCATCCTGGTCGCCGTGTTCGCGCTGTCGGCCCGGGTCGGATCGACCAACCTGGCTCCGATCGTGACCGCCACCCTGCACGACCCGCTGCGGGTCGCCTCCCCGGCCAGCCTGCTGGCCGCGGCCGCGCTGGTCGTCGTGGTGGTGGCCGAGACCGGACGGCTGCCGGTGGACAACCCCGCCACTCACCTGGAACTGACGATGATCCACGAGGCGATGGTGCTGGAGTACGCCGGTACCGACCTGGCGTTGATCGAATGGGCGGCCTCGATCCGCCTGACCGTCCTGCTCGGCCTCCTGGCCTCGCTGTTTGTGCCGTGGGGCATCGCCGGGGCGAGCCTCGCGACCCTGCCCTTCGCCCTGCTGATCTTCCTGGTCAAGGTGACGGTGCTGGGCGTGGGGCTGGGTGCGGCCGAAGTGTTCCTCGCCAAGCTGCGCCTGTTCCGGGTGCCCGAACTGCTCGCCGGCTCGTTCGTCCTCGCCCTGCTCGCCGTCGCCTCCTCCTTCTTCCTCGCCTGAACCACGACCTGAACGAGGAGATGCCTGACGTGACCGACATCAGCTACCCGCTGTACCTGGACTTGGCCGCCGGCGTCTTCCTGCTCACCGCGGTCGGTGTGCTGTGGCGCCACCAGCTCGCCCCGATGATCCGACTGTTCGGGCTGCAAGGCGCCGCGCTGGCCAGCATCGTCGCGATCCTCGGCATCCACCAGCACAGCCTGGAGCTGCTGCTGGTCGCCGGGGGGCTGGGCGTGCTGAGGGCCGGCGTGCTGCCCTGGTTGGCTGGGCGGGCGCTGGGCAATTCGCCGGCCGAGGCCCGCGAGACCCGACCGGTGGTCAACATCTCGACCTCGTTGCTAGCCGCCGCAGCGCTGACCCTGCTGGCCTACGCCGTCACCCGACCCCTGGTCGCGCTCGCGCCATCGCCGGCCACCACGATCCTGCCCGCCGCCGTCGCCGTCGTCCTGATCGGATTCTTCACCCTGGTCACCCGCCGCCGCGCGCTGTCGCAGGTGGTCGGGTTCCTGTTGCTGGACAACGGGATCACCGCCACCGCGTTCCTGGCCGCCTCCGGTGTCCCACTGATCGTCGAGTTGGGCGTCTCCTTCGACCTGCTGCTGGTCGTATTGGTGCTGCAGGTGCTGACCACCCGGCTGCGTACCGCCTTCGGCAGCAGCGACCTGGACGAACTGCGGGAGCTGCACGACTGATGACCATCATCCTCCTGCTCACCCCGATCGGGCTGCCGCTCGTCGCCGCCCTCGTATATGCCGCGACGGGCTGGCGTGGCCGCACCACCGCCTGGGCGGGCGTCGCCACCACGGCGCTGCTCGCGGCGGACGCGGTGGGCCTGGCTGCCACCGTCACCCGTCAGGGGCCGGTCCACACCGCCGGCGGCCTGATCCGCGCCGATGCCCTGTCCGTGTGGATGCTGCTCGGGATCGGCGCGGTGGCGCTGCTGGCCTGCTGGGCCTCCCCGGCCTACCTCGCCGCGGGATCAGCCGCCGGGCACACCAGCGGGCCCGCTACCGCGCGACGTGCCCGCTGGTACGGCGTCCTGCTGCACCTGTTCATCGCGGCGATGGCCACCGCCGTGCTTGCCGGCAACCTTGGCGTCTTGTGGGTCGCCGTGGAAGCAACGACGATCGTGACCGCGTTCCTGGTCGGCCACCACCGCAGCCGCACTGCGCTGGAGGCCGCCTGGAAGTACGTGGTCATCTGCTCGGCCGCCATCGCCATCGCGTTCCTCGGCCTGGTCCTGCTCTACTACGCCGCCAGGCATGCCGGTCTGGCCGGTGAGGACGCACTGGACTGGGCCACGCTGGCCGGCCACGCCCACCAGCTCGACCCGGCCGTGACCCGCATCGCCGTCGGGTTGGCCGTCATCGGGTTCGGCGCCAAGGCCGGCCTGGTCCCGCTGCACGCCTGGCTGCCCGACGCCCACTCCCAGGCCCCCGCCCCGGTCTCGGCACTCATGTCCGGGGTGCTCCTGCCGGTCGCGTTCTACGCGGTGCTGCGGGTCAAGGCCATCGCCGACCCCGCACTGGGCGCCGGCTACCTGCGTACCCTGCTGCTGATCCTCGCCCTGGCCACCCTGGCCCTGGCCGCGCTGCTGCTGATCGGGCAGCGCGACTACAAGCGGATGCTGGCCTATTCGTCCATGGAACACATGGGCTTGATCGCCCTGGCCGCTGCCATCGGCACCCGCCTCGCGGTCGCCGCGCTGCTGCTGCACATGGCCGGGCACGGCCTGGCCAAGACCGTCGCCTTCCTGTCCAGCGGGCACATTCTGCACTTCCATCACGGCAGCCAGATCACCGACGTGCGCGCGCTGGCCACCCGCATGCCACTGCTGGCCGGGCTGTTCGGCTTGGCCATCCTCGCCCTGCTCGGCTTCCCACCCGCGGCGTTGTTCGCCAGCGAGCTGAGTATCGCCCGCGCCGGCGCCACCGCCGGCCTGTCCTGGACGGTCGCCGCGGCGTTCACCACCGTGGTGGTCGCCTTCGCCGCCATCACCGCCCACACCGGGCGGATGCTGCTCGGCCCCCAACCCGAGCCCGTGCCCCCGGGGCCAGGTGACCCGCCGGCGGGCTTCACGATCACCGCCGCGATACCGCTGGTCGCCGGCCTGGTCGGAGTGGCCGCCCTCGGCATCACCCTGGGCCCGGTCGCCGACCTGCTGCATGCCGCCGCCACCATCGTGGCAGCACCATGACCGACAACACAGCGACCCCCGGCCCGCCGCCGCTGCCCGACGGCCAGCCCGCCGGTCACCGCCGCGTCGCTATCCCCACCACCGCCGCCACCCTGGCCGAGCATGCCGGCATCCTGCACCAGCGCGGGTTCCGGCTCGCCCTGGTCGCCGCACACCACGACCAGGGGGCAGATGGCGACGTATTGCGGGCCGTGTACCTCTATCTCGCCGCCGACCCGGACCGGCGGGTGGAACTGCACCTGCCCGTCGACCGGGACCGGCCCACCGTGCCTAGCCTGGCCGCTCTGTCGTTCCCCGCCGGCCGGTTCGAACGCGAAATGCACGACCTGTACGGCATCCAACCGGCCGACCACCCCTTGCCGCGGCGGCTGGTCCGGCACCGGCACTGGCCGTCGGGCTGGTACCCGATGCGCCACGACGCCGGCCCGCCGCCGCAATTCGCCGACACCGACGGGCCGTTCCCATTCCTCACCGTCGAGGGCCCAGGCGTGTACGAGATCCCCGTCGGGCCGGTACACGCCGGGCTGATCGAACCCGGCCACTTCCGCTTCTCCGTGGTCGGGGAGACCATCCTCAAACTCAAGGCCCGCCTGTGGTACGTCCACAAAGGCATCGAGAAACTCTTCCAGGACCGCGACATCGCCGCCGGCCTGCCCCTGGCCGAGCGGATCTCCGGCGACACCGCCGTCGGGCACACCCTGGCCTACTGCCGCGCCGTCGAGGACGCCCTACACATCCAGATCCCCGCCGAAGCGCAACGGATGCGGGCGATCCTGCTGGAACTGGAACGCCTCTACAACCACATCGGCGACATCGGCGCCCTGTGCAACGACGTCGGCCACAGCATCCTCAACGCCCACGCGCTGCGCATCAAGGAAGCCCTGCTGCGCCTCAACAAGGACACCACCGGGCACCGGCTGCTCCGCGACGGGATCCGGCCCGGCGGCGCCGCCTTGCGGCAGATCCCGGCCCCCGAGCGGCTGGCCGCCATCGGTGCGGACATCCGCCAGATCGTCCAGCTCGCGCTCACCAATTCACTGGTGGCCGAACGCTTCACCGGCACCGCCGTGCTCACCACCGGGCAGGCCCGCGACCTCGGTACCCTCGGTTATGTCGCCCGCGCCAGCGGCCTGGACACCGACGCCCGCCGCGACCACCCCACCGGCCCACTCACCGACGACGGCCGATACCTGGGTGACCTGCTCACCGTCCCCACCCACACCGGCGGCGACGTCCTGGCCCGGTTCCAGCAACGCGCTGCCGAAATCGACGCCTCCCTCGCCGTCCTGGACACCCTGGTCCGCACCGTCACACCCGGCACCATCACCGGTGGGGCCACCGCCGACCGCACACTCCCAGCCGGCCCCGCAGCGTCCGGTGTGGGCATCGTCGAGGGATGGCGCGGCACCATCGTGCACCGCCTCGAACTCGGCCCCTACCAGCGCCTGGCCCGGGTCAAGGTGGTCGACCCGTCGTTCTTCAACTGGCCCGCCCTCCCCGTCGCCCTCACCGGCACCATCGTGCCCGACTTCCCCCTGGCCAACAAAAGCTTCAACCTGTCCTACGCCGGCAACGACCTGTAGCACCAAAGGGGTGTGGTCCCCCGACCAGACGCGGGACCACACCGCTACCCGACGATGGTCAGGATCAGGCCGGGGTGGGCCGTGCCGCGCCTGTGCGGCCGGTGCCCGCCCGGCGAGCCATGGGTGCCATCAACGGTCGCCCGGCGATCAGCAGGTCGTAGATCACCTGGCTCGCAAGATCAGCAAGGATCCGGCCAGCTTCTACGCCAACCTGCACACCGCCGAGTTCGGTGGCGGCGCGGTCCGCGGCCAGCTGTTCCGCTCGGGTGGCGACGCCGGTGCGTTCGACTCGTCGAGCTTCACCGCGTCCGTGGTCAAGGGCGAGCAGATCTACGCCTGCGCCAAGCAGGCCGACGGTACCTTCGCCTTCACCCAGCACAACGTGAGCGCCCGTCTCCAGGGCGGCATCCAGCACTCGTTCGTCAAGGACGACGCCGGCCCGCCGCAGTGGGTGTCCCGGGACCGCAGCGCCGTCACCGTACGTCCACTACGTCACCGCGCCGTTGCGAGCGGCGGCCCGGGCCGCGGGGGACCCGTCGCTGGTGAACCTCCGGGCCGGCCAGGCGCACACGCTGACCCGTGAGGCACCCGCCGCCGAGATCGTCGAGCAGATCGCCGCCGACGCGGCAGCGGTGGTCTCGCGCCTCGCCGCCCACTTCTCGTCGATCTAGGAGACCGCCGATGTTCGGCCCGTTCGCGGTCTTCCGGCTGGACAGGAACCGTGGCCGGCCGCCCGAGTCCAGGCCGAGATATACGCCAACATTGGTTCGCCGCCGTTAGTACCATCGTCGAGACATATAGATCCATAACCCGACGCCGGTTATCGCCACGCCGAAGAGCTGACCGAGGCCGCGGTGCGCGTCTACGCCGTCATCGCTTGAGGCGGCCCGCGGCGTTGTCGCTGGGATTTGCAGGAAACCGGAAGTGGCGGCACGTACCCCGGGCAGTAGCCTGAGGCATGCGTGTGCTCCTGGTGGAGGACAACCCGCGGATGGCGCGCGGATTAGAGACAGCGCTGCGGGCGCGGGGCTACGCGGTGCTGTCGGCGCTGACCGCGGGGGAGGCGCTCGCCGCGCCGCTGGTCGATCTTGTCCTGCTGGACCTGGGTCTGCCCGATCGGGACGGCCTGGAGGTGTGCCGGGAGTTGCGCCGTCGCAGCAATGTGGCGATCATCGCCGTGACAGCGCGTGGCGAGGAACGCGATCGGGTTTGCGGGCTACGCACGGGCGCCGACGACTACATCGTCAAGCCGTTCGGCGTGGCCGAACTGCACGCCCGTATCGATGCCGTCATGCGTCGGGTGGCCTGCGGTAGGACACCTGCGGAGGTGCTCCGGCTCGGTCCGCTGACCGTCGATCTGGAGGCCCGCCGGGTGGATGTTGACGGCCGGGCTGTCGCGTTGACCCGCAAGGAGTTCGACGTGCTTGCGGCCCTGGCCCGGCGGCCGGGCGCGATCCTGAGCCGCGACCAGCTTCTCGTCGAGGTGTGGCACACGACCTGGACCGGCAACCTGCACACCGTCGAGGTGCATATCGGCTCGCTGCGTGGCAAGCTCGGGTGCCCGGGCCTGGTCCAGACGGTCCGCGGCGTCGGTTACCGGTTGTGCCCGGAACGGGACGACTGACCCGTGCGCCGGCGCTATGTGCTGATCGGGTCTGGCCTGGTGGTGTCGGCCGCGACGGCGGTGGGCGCGGCCCGGGTCGCACTGGCCCGGGGGGACCCGGACCGGAGGTTCGATGCGCCGGCCGAGCTGCGCATCGCTACCGGGCCGCCGGGGGCGGTCTACCGGGTGATCGGCGGCAAACTGGTCCAGGTGCTCGCCGAGCGGTTCCCGCATACCCGGGTGCGGGAGATCCGGAGCGGCGCGTCCGTGGACAATCTGGAGCTTCTCGCGGTGGACGGCACGGACCTCGCCTTCGCCTCGCTGGACGCGATCGTCGCCGGGCTGGCGGCCGGGCGACCCCCGGACACGACGGCGGTGTCCCGGCTGTACGACAGCTGGATGCACCTGGTGGTCCGCGCCGACAGTCCGGCACGGTCGTTCGCCGATCTGGACACCCGGCCGGTTGCCTCCGGCGCGCCCGGCTCCGGCACCCGGTTTACCACCAACCGGCTCGTCGCCGTCGCCGGGATCCGGCCACGCCTGGTGGACGCCTCCCAGGACGACGGCGCAGCGCTGCTCGCTGCGGGCCGGGTCGACGCGATGCTGTCGCTGACCGGGATACCGACGCCCGCCATCACCGATCTGGCCCGACGCAGGTCGCTGCGGCTGATCCCGCTGGAGGAGTACGCCGACGCGCTGGCCGATCGCTACGGCGACACGTACCGGCCGGCGGTCCTGCCGTCCTCGGCCTATCCCGGAGTCGCCACCGCCGGGACGTTCACCATCCCCAATTTGCTGCTGGTGCGCCCGACCGTTCCCGACCAGGTCGTCGAGCGGGTCGCGACGGCCCTCTTCGCGCAGCGGGAACGGATCGCGGTCGGTCATCCAGAGGCCAACCGACTCAACGTCCGCACCGCGATCTCCACCGGGCCGGTACGTCTGCACCCGGGCGCGCTGCGCTACTTCCGTTCCGTCAAGCCGTAGCCGGCCCAGCGTCGGCGGCCGGCAGGCTGATCCGTACGTCCAGCCCGTGCGGCGACACGGGGTGCAGGGTGATCCGACCACCCCACGCGTCCACGACCTCGCGGCAGATGGCGAGACCGAGGCCGGTGCCCGGCACATCGGCATGCGCCCCGCCCCGCCAGTACCGTTCCCCTGCCGCCGCCCGCTCCTCGCCGGTGAGGCCGATCCCGTCGTCGCGCACGGACAGTACGACCTCAGCGGCGTCGCGCGCTGCGGACACCACGACGGTCGACCCGCCGCTGAGACGGCATGCATTGCCCACCAGCTCGTCAAGAAGGTTGCCGAGTGGGCCCGCCGGCGCGAAGCTCGCGAGCGTCTCGGCCGCACCGTCAGGTATCTCGACGGCAAGCACCATCCCGCGGTCCGCGGCGAGCTGTCGCCAGCGCCTGGCGTGCTCGGTGACGACCGCGGCGACGAGCTGACCGGTCCGGGCGAGCGTGGTGCCCTCCACCGCTGTCAGCGCGAGCATGTTGTCGACGACGTGGCCCATCTCCTCGACGTCGGCGACCGCGGCGTCGTGCAGGGGCCGGCCTGCAGGCGCGACGTACCCGGCGAGGTTGTCGACGGCCAGACGCAGGCTCGCGAGCGGGTTGCGCAGCTGATGCGAGGCGTCCGCGGCGAACGTGCGCTGCCGGCGGAGGGTACGCACGACTGTATCGATCATCGCGTTGAACGAGCCGACGAGGCGGCGTAACTCCGGCGGACCGGTCACGGTCAGGGCGCGCTCGTCCAGGCGTCCCGCTGCGATCGCAGCGGTGGCCCGGTCGAGACCGCGGACCGGCCGCAGCACCCAGCGGGCCAGCTGGCCAGCCGCCACGACCGCGAGCAGGAAGGGCAGCACCCCGACGACGGCCAGCTCACCCCAGCGCACCAGGATCGTCGACCGGAGCTTGCCGGTCGGTGACACGGTCACCACGACCGCGATCACCCCGCTGTCACGTCCCACCGGCTCCGCCACGACCATCGACGCCCGCCCCCAGGGCCATAACGACGCGATTCGATCGGACCGGTACCCGGCCAGGGCTGTGCCGAGGCTGGCACGCACGCCGGGTGCATCGGCGTCGAACGTCGGCCGGGACACCAGCCCCGGTATCGGCCGGCCACTGGGATCGTAGACCGCGACCACGATGCCATAGATCTGGTCGTACTCGATGATCTCAGCCCTGAGCGCCTCCATGCGGCCACGGCGCAGTGCTTCGTCTGCCAGAGCAGCGAACCGGTCCGTGTCGGCGAGCCGGTCAAGGTAGACCCCCTGCGTCTCGCGCTGCGCGATGTTGGCAGCCAGCGGCACGCCAAGTGCGCCGAACAGCGCCACCAGCAGCGGAATGAGCACGACCAGGAGACGGCGAAGCATCGCGGCCATAGTCACACGATCGGCCGGCCCGTCAAACCCCTGTGCACCTCCGCCATCGCGGCGAGCTGATCACGCGCAGGACAGACCTCATCGTCGTAGTCGGCGCCGATGCAGCTTGAAACTGTCGACGACACGCGTCGCCGCGTGTGGCCTTGCCGAGGTGTTGGCCTACGCCGCCGCCGAAGGTCTGGTGGTGCGGCTGGACGGCACCGAGGTCCAGGTCCGTCGCCCCCGGGCACACCGCCCCGGACGCCGATAGAGTACCAGCAGCGTTCGCTGCGGCACCGACGCCGGGCCTGATCAACAGGGGCCTCTTTGCCCCGGAAATGATTGTGTCTACAGTGGGCGCTACGTCCCCAGATCCGCATGCGGGAGGTTCGTCGGTGGCCGAGCAAGAGTACGTGGACAAGATCAAGGTCGACGTTCCGCACAGCGCCCGGATGTGGAACTACTGGCTGGGCGGCAAGGATAACTTCGCCGCCGACCGTGAGCTGGGTGAGAAGGTCAAGCAGGAGTTCCCCGACATCGTGGAGGTCGCGCAGGCATCCCGTGCGTTCCTCATCCGGGCGGTCACCTTCCTGGCCGGCGAGGTCGGGGTCCGGCAGTTCCTCGATATCGGCACCGGGCTGCCGACGGCCAACAACACCCACGAAGTCGCCCAACGGGTCGCCTCCGACGCTCGGATCGTGTACGTCGACAACGACCCCTTGGTGCTCGCCCACGCCCGCGCGCTGTTGACCAGCAGCCCACAGGGCCTGACCGACTACCTCGACGCCGACGTGCGTGACACGCGTACGATCCTGCACGGCGCCCGGCCGACCCTCGACTTTGATCGGCCGATCGCGCTCATGCTGCTCGGTATCCTCGGCCACGTCGTCGACTACGACGAGGCCCTCGACATTGTCGACACGCTCGTTGCGGCCCTGCCATCTGGCAGCTATCTGGTGATCAACGACGGCACCAACGTGTTCAAGACCGCCCAGCGCGACAGGGCGACCGAGGTCATCCAGCAGGCCGGCCCCGCCTACATCCCCCGCAGTCCGCAACAGATCGCCGGCTTCTTCACCAACCTTGAGCTACTGCCCCCGGGCGTGGTGTCCACCCCGCTGTGGCGTCCCGAGCCGGGCGAAACGCCCGAAGAGATAGATGTTCTTTGCGCTGTGGGCCGCAAGCCCTAGCGGGGGCCAAGGTCAGCGACGGGATGGCGGTTAGGGCCCCGGCTTGGGCCCGCTCCACCGAGATCCGGCCCTTCCGGCCGGGACAACCTCGACGGCATCCGTCCGTACCCGCAGGCCGCCGTGCCCGGCTGTCCGGTACGCTGCGCCGTCTCCACCGACCGACCGGGCCATGATCCGGTCGGTCACCCTCCCCGGTGCTGAATGTGCCAGGCGACGATCTGGGCGCGGCTGGAGAGGCTGAGCTTGAGCAGGATGTTCTCCACGTGGGTCTCCGCGGTGCGTCGGGAGATCACCAGCCGATCGGCGACCTGGCGGTTGGCCAGCCCCTGCGACACGAGTTCGGCGACCTGGACTGTCCCGCGCCGAACGGGGAACCGCCAACCGCGCGCCAGTGCTGATCAGTGGCGCCGAGCAGGCGGGCCGCCCGTTGATGGTCGCCGGCCGCGGCGGCGACCCAGGCGAGCATCTCCTTCGCGGCGGCGGCGCCCTGCGGGGTCGTTCAACGCCGTGCGTACCCGCGGTGCCTCCCGGCCGTAGGACTCGGCCTGTGCCATGTCGCCGCGCCGAAGTTCCGGGTGGATCGACCCCGGACAGGACATTGCCGAGCCACCACCGATCACCATGTGTACGGCAGATCACGCCTCCGCATACATCCCAGCCGCATCATCGCGTGGAATATCGACGGTCCGGGCACGAACTTCCGCGGCACCGTCTGATCGAACTGAGTTTCCGACTCACGGACAAGGCTGATCTTCAATATCGAATGCGAGTCCTTGCCGCCCTCGCGCCGCAGGCCGTGGTCTGCCGCATGGCTGGCTTTCTCATCCGTGTCCACCGTAGACGAAGGGCAGGCAGCACACCGAGGGCAGCGGGACGGGGTTTGTCAGGGTGACGCTTGGATGGCCGTGTCGTTGGTCCGCTCGGTCAAGGTGTTCATTGGTGTCGTCGGGCGTGGTCCTTTGGCGCGTCTTATTGAGCTTGTCCCAACTTCTTTCCCGCAGGTCGAAAGGGGTTGACAACGGGAACGTTGGCGCTCAACCGGAGGTCAACACGGGTGATCAACTTCTGTGGACAAGAACCACCGCGGTCGACGGCGCTGATCACAGTGTGATCACGACCGGCGGGGGAGATCACAATGGGGGGAGGTCTCCGGTACGTCGGCTGTGTGACGAACCAAAATCCGGAGACCTCCTCGCCCATCATCTACGGTCTGGCCCTGGCCACGCCAGTACACGTCGTGCAGCGTCTGGCCGCGGCGCTGACCCGCTACCAGAAGCGCATCGGTACCCGCTGGCGGGTGCACGACACCACCACACAGGCGATCCTGACCCTGGCCTGGCTGGAAGGCGGACACACCTACCGCAAGTTGGGTGAGGGCAACGGAGTGCCGAAAAGCACCTGCCGCACCCTGATCCAGGAAGGCATCAAGGTCCTGGCCCGGCGGGCCCTGCCGCTGACCGAGGTGGTGTACCTAGCGGCCAAGGCCGGCTGGGACTACCTGATCGTCGATGGAGTCAACATCCCGACCGAACGCGTCGCCGCCCGCTACACCCAAAAGCAACACTGGTACTCCGGCAAACACAAGCGCCACGGCGGTGCGGTGCAGACCGTAGCCGCCCCGGACGGGGAGTTGCTGTGGGTTTCCGGAGTGCTGCCCGGGCGCACCGTCGACATCACCGCCGCCCGCCGCTTCGGGATCGCGGAGAAGGTTCTGGCGTTTCTGGGACTGCTGGCCGATCTGGGCTACATCGGTCTGCACCCCGACGTGATCACCGGCTACAAGCGCAAGCGTGGCGAGAAGACGCTGCCCGAGGCGAAGAAAGCCGCCAACCGTGCTCAGGCCAGTCTGCGGTGTGTCGGCGAACGAGCCAACGCCCAACTCAAGTGCTGGAAGGTGCTCACCTGCGACTTCCGGGGCCGACCGGGCCAACTCACCTCGATCGTCAAGGCGATCCAGGCCCTGCAGTACCTGATCCGTGACCCGTTCGGTACCGCCCGTGTCGAGACCGCATCGTGATCCGCGCCCACCCCGGCGGTGGTTCTTGTCAACACAAAGTCGATCACCTTCGCTGAGCTGCGCTTGAGCACCAACAGCCCTGCTGTCAACCCAGGTTCACCTGCGGGAACGAGGTTGGGACACGCTCATTGTGCACATCACGAGGTGGTGGTGTTGTGTGTCGCGCCAAGGGTGTATGTCAGGTATGTCGATGCGTTGATGCCTGTCCTGGGCGGGGTTGCTATGCGCGTGTCTGGTGTTCGGGTTGTCCTGCTGGTTGTTCTGCCGGTTGTCATGGTGTTGGTTGGCGTGGTCCCGTCGGCCTCGGCGCAGCCGCGGCAGTCGGATCCGGCCGCTGGTGACGCCCGACCGGTGATCGTGGTGTTGGCGGATCAGCATGAGGAGGCGCCCGCGACCGCCGCGGGGGCCGGGCGCCGTCGGGCGCTTGCGTTGGCGGACCAGCAGCCGCTGGTCGATCAGGTACGGGCGGCCAGCGCGACGGGTGTCCGGCAGTTCAGCGTAATGAATGCATTCGCCGCGACGGTGCCGGTCGCGATGGTCAGCCGGCTGGCGGCCGATGCGCGGGTACGGGCGGTGGTACCGGACCGGGTGGTGACGGTACCCCGTCGGCGGCCCGACGCCGTGCGAGTGCCCGCTGCTGCGATGCCGATCTGCCCCGGTGACCCGGCCAGGCCACAACTGGAGCCGGAGGCGCTGGGCCTGATCGACGCGGTACGGGCGCAGGGCCTCACCACCGGCACGGGAGTGAAGGTCGGCTTCGTCGCGGATGGGCTGGACATCGACAACCCCGATCTGATCCGGCCGGACGGTACCCGGGTCGTGGTCGACTACCGGGACTTCACCGGCGAGGGCGTCAACGCACCCAGCAGCGGTACCGAGGCGTTGGGTGACGCCAGCGCGATCGCGGCGCAGGGCCGTCAGACCTACGACCTGTCCACGTTCGTCAACCCGGCGTCCCCGCTGCCGCCCGGCTGTACGATCCGCATCCTCGGGGTTGCCCCGGGCGCGTCGCTGTCGGTGGCGAAGGTGACCCCCGCCGAGGCCGACACGACCGACTCGATGATCGTGCAGGGCATCGACTACGAGGTCACTGTCGCGAAGGTCGACGTGCTCAACGAGTCGTTGGGCAACAACCCGATGCCCGATCTGCACACCGATCCGATCTCGCTGGCCAACCACGCGGCGGTGGCGGCGGGGATCACCGTCGTGGTCGCCAGCGGGGACGGCGGACCCTTCGGTACCGTCGGCAATCCGGCCGGCGACCCGGCGGTGGTCAGCGTCGCGGCGTCGACGAGCTTCCGGGCCCGCGCCCAGCTCTCGCTCAATCTGCCCGGCTTCACCGGCGACTGGACCAGTGACAACGTCGCGTCGATCAGCTCCGGTGGGGTGGCCGAGCTGGGTACGGTCGATGACCTGATGGCGCCCGGCGACGAGGGCTGGGCGCTGTGCTCGACGAACACGGCGCTGTTCCCCGGCTGTACGAACGGTCGCGGCCAGCCTTCGCCGATCCAGGACTTCGCCGGTACCAGCCAGGCGGCGCCGTTCGTCGCCGGTACCGCTGCCTTGGTCGTCTCCGCCTACGCCGGCACCCACCACAGCGCGCGGCCGAGTCCGGCCCTGGTCAAGCAGATCCTCGCCAGCACCGCCATCGACAAGGGCGACCCGGCCGACCGGCAGGGCGCCGGGCTGCTCGACGTCTTCCACGCGGTGCAGGCGGCGCTGTCCATCCAGGACAGTGAGGGTAGCCCGGCACCGCGCGATGCCAACCTGCTCGTCGACCCGACCCAGCTGCCGGTCACCGGGAACCCTTCCATCGCAAGGGACCTGCCGCTGACCGTCACCAACATCGGCGCCACCACGCAGACCGTGTCGGCGCACAACCGGGTGCTCCACCGCAGCGTGTTCGACCGGCGCGGCAGCTTCGCCTTCGACACCACCGCACCGGGTACGCCATCGTGGGTCGACGGGTTCGGGACCGCGCACGCGTTCACCACCCGCCGGTTCACCGTCGCGCCGGGCGCCGACCATCTGGACGCGTCGATCGCGTACGCGCCGCCCGGCGGGGACCAGATCCGGCTGCGGCTGCTCGATCCGGGCGGTGGCCTCGTGGCGGTCGACGACAACGAAGGCCCGGCCGGCTTCGGCCACGTCGATGTCCACGCGCCGGTACCCGGTACCTGGACGGCCATCTTCGACTCTGTGGTGCGGTCCGGCTTCCATGGCACGGTCCACTTCGACTTCGCCGGTACCGCCTACACCGCGCTCGGTACGGTGACGCCGGCGTCGCTGACGCTGCGGCCCGGGCAGCGTGGCACCTTCCGCGTTCGGGTGAGCACGCCGGCCCAGCCCGGCGACCTCTCCGCTGCGGTCCAGCTGGACTCCTCGACCGGCCGGCGGCTGGCGGTACCGCTGACCCTGCGCTCGCTCATCCCGATCCGCGACGGCCAGGGCGCCTACACCGGTACCCTGTTCGGCGGCGTCGGCCGCGACGGCGTACCCGCGCAGACCAGCTTCTACCGCTTCGACGTCCCGCCCGGCCTGCACGACCTCGCCATCAACCTGACCCTGAGCCGGAACCCGGACCAGGAGGTCTTCGGCTACCTGCAGGCCCCTGACGGCCAACTGCTCAGCCAGCAGACCAACATCGAAGGCTTCGACGAAAACGGCAACGCCATCTTCGGCCGGTCGCTGCAGGAGTTCCGGACCGCGCCCCCACCAGGCCGGTGGACCTTCGTCGTCTTCGTGTTCAACCCGGTCGCCGGTACCACCACCAGCCAACGGTTCGCCGGCCAGGTACGGTTCAACACCGTCGACGTCCACGCCGCAGGAGTACCCCACGGTGCCGCACTACCGGCCGGGCACCCGGTGACCGCGACGGTCACCGTGCACAACACCGGGATCGCGCCGGAGAACTTCTTCGTCGACCCGCGCCGCGCCGACCGCGCCGACCTGCGCCTGGTCACGACCCAATCAGAGACCGGAATACCGCTGCCCCAGAGCCGGCCGGTCGAATACACCCTGCCGACCCAGTGCGACCGGATCACCACGACCGCGACCGCGCCGGTCCCCATCGACATCGAACTGTTCAGCATCACCCGGTTCCCGTACACGATCGGCCGCTCCGCCACCACCCACCCGGCCGTCGCCACCGTACCGGCAGCCGAAGTAACCCCTGGCTCGTGGAGCGTCGAGGCGTCGATGGTCGGACCGTTCCCACCCGGCGGCCGTACCACCACCACCGACCTTCGCACCGTCGGGCACTGCCGGACCTTCGACCCCACCGCCACATCCAGTACCGGCGACATCTGGCCCGGCTTCGTACAGGGCACGCCGCCGTCATTCAGACCACTGGTCCTGCAGCCCGGCCAGACCGGCACCATCACCGTCACCTTCACCCCGACCGGCCCCGCCGGCACGGCCGTCACCGGCGCCCTGTTCGTCGACGATTTCACCGACGACGCCGGCACCGGCGACGAACTGACCGCCATCCCATACGCCTACCTCATCGGCTGACCAACCCCCAACCCAGCCGTAGCCCGCGAACAATCGAGGCGACCCAGGCGCCCGCCAGCCCGGCATCCCAGCCGTGAACCGAGGAGTGCTGCGGGTCGCGGAGTGCAGATACCGGAGATTCTCGGCGACGTCGACGCTGCTCGATCGGCACCCGGCGCGTCCGGTGGGAGCAGGACTTTGTCCGCGCATCGCGGTGGGGTCGAGGCGTGGGCGATCCACCCGACGCGGGCGACCGTGCGGTGCTCAGGCGCGCTGACGCTCGTCCCGCTGCCGGACCAGTTCCTCGACCGCGCTCGGCAGAGTCGTCTCGAAGTCGATCAGCTTCGCCCACATCGGGGTCACGACGATCCGGACCATGCCATCGTTGCTGAGCTCATCGTCGCCGCGCATGCCTCGCTCCCGCCCATATTCGACGCGACCGCTCAGTGAGAGTAACCAGGTGGAAAGACCAGCCACACAGCGACCACGCCGTTTCGCGCAGGTGGCGAGCGGATGGGCGAATGTGACTCCGGCCGCGAGTGCCACGGCTCATCCCTCGCTCTCTCGGCGAGATTCGACGTCTGGCACACCTGATCACGGCGACCGCGTGGTCATGTCGATCGGTGGTCACGTTGGTGCCGTCGGCACCAGGACTGCGCCAGGACGAGGCGGGGTTCTGCCGCGTAGATCGTTGCGCTGGATTCAGCCGTCAGTGTTCCTGGTGCGGTTGAGCCTGTCGCTAGCCGGGCGGTCGAGGGTCGCAGCGCTGAGGTAACCGAGCGCAAGCACACAGGCGATGGCCCGTACGGCGTGAGCGATCTACCAGCGATCGTGGATACGCGCCCAGTCGGGAGGGGGCGCCTGTGCATTCCAGCTCGGTTGCTCAACGTTGATCGGGCCGTTGACCACAAGGGTGATCACGACGGCCAGCAAGAGCAGAACGAATCTACATGCGACGGTCCCGCTTCCCGGAGGCCATTGCACCCGGCGCCCGGGCGGACGGCGGCGGCCATCCAAGGACACCGCGAAGCCCTCGATCTGGCGTGCGCGATGCTGGCCAGATTCCACGCCACACAGGCACTGATCGGTCTCGGTACCGCATCCTCGAAGGAACCGCGCTGACGGCACTGGCCGGCGTGCATGCCGCTGCGGGACGGCGGGCCAGCGCCGTAGCCACCGCGAACCGGGCACTGGACCTGCAAAGCGCACCGGCCACCGGCTAGGAGCGGACGAAACACTCCGGATGATTGCCGATCTGACCGGCACATCGTCCCCAGCGTGACATCAGGATCGAGGGGCTCCACCCGGTGGCGCTACAGGTACCGCGCTGGTCATGGGTCCACGGCGACGACAAGACCGGGTACCTGGTCGACAGCGTCGGGTACCGCGTTGCCGACGGTGGACAACACCCACGAGGTTGGCCAGCGGAGGCGCCGGAGTCCAGGATCGTGTACGTCGACAACGACCAGTTGGTGCTGGCGGACCGCCCGGGGCTCAGGACCACATTCCCGGCTTCCAACTCGGCTGCGTCGGACGAGCCACGCTGGCCGACCCGTACGAATCCATTGCGGCACCGGCGACCGCACGATCGTTGACGGCTGACCGACCGGTCACGTCTGGTGCGTGCGCGGGATGGGTACCCGTCGGGCGGCTACGCGGGGCGGCTGTTCGGTGATGGTCTGGGCGTACAAAGGAATGAAGTCGCGACCGGTGTGCGTGAGCGCCTGGTTGCTGCCCAGGAAGAAGCCGGGCGGCCCCACGTCGATGTTGGTGGCCAGCCGGGTGTCGAACGAGCGGTCGGTGAGGCGGTTCTCGGTACAGGACGTCAGCGCCGCGGGACGGCAGCGGACCAGCCACCGGTCGGTCAGCAACGGCGGGGCGGGATCGTTGTGGCGCAGGTCGTAGTAGCTGACCGCGACGGTACCGTCGCTGGCCACATCGACGGTGGGCGCGAATGCCTGCTGGTCGCCGGCCGGCACCGTGGTCGGCGTGGCGTTGACCTTCACCGGTCGGGTCCACGTGCGGCCGCCGTCCGCCGACGTCGACAGCGCGATCGCATCGCCCGCGCCGGCGTTGAACCGGGCGTCCTGCCAGACGATGTACACCCGTCCGGTGTGCCGGTCGACGGCGGCGCTGGTGATTATGCTGCTGCCGGTGTTGACCAGTGCGTCGCGGCCCGGATCGCGGCGGTCCGGGTCGCGGGTGCCGACCGAGTCCAGGTCGGCCACGGTTGCGGGCGGCGACCAGTGCTCGCCCTGGTCGGCCGAGCGCATCACCATGACCTGCTTGGTCGGCGGCGTAGCGTCCGGATGCGTGACGAGGGTGAAGACGTCGAGCAGCGTACGGTCGGGCAGGGCCAGGATCTGGTGTCCGGTCGCGATCGCGTCGTCGCCGGTGTCGAACGCGACGACCGGCTGCTCCCAGTGCTGGCCCGCGTCCCGGCTGCGGCTGACGAAGACCACGCCACGGTACGGCACGCCGTCGTTATACGGCCGGTAGAACTTCGGCGCGACACTGTAGACCAGACCGGGTCGGTTGGGATCGGCAGTGATCGCGCCACCGGAGAACGAGCCCTGCCGCAGCGCGCGTTCCGCCACGACAGGCACCGGCCTGGTCCAGGTACGGCCACCGTCCACCGAGCGCATCGCGACCCGGGCCGACGCGCCGGTGTCGCTGAATACGTGTGCGGACAAGTACACGACACCGTGCGGACCGTACGACAGCCATACGTTGTCGGCGTAGTCGAATGCACCGCCGGTGCACCGGGTCAAGCCGCCGACGACCACGCGACGCCAGCTGCGGCCGGCGTCGCCGCTCACCCCGATGACCACGCCACGGAACCGGTCCTGCGTCCAGGCCGCCACCATGTTGTCCGGGGCGGCTGGATCGGATACCGCGAACGGCTCGACCGCACCCGCCGGCAGCCGGGAGTCCAGCACCCGCCCCGGGCAGTCACCGAACGGGCTCGCCCCGGACACCCAGACCGCCCGGTCACCGTGTACCGGTGCCGCCCACGCGCTGTGCGTTGACCCAACGACGACAGCCACGGCCAACGCGGCCATCACGAAACGACGCATCATGCGTGCATCCTCGATGACTCCTCGCGGCATGTCGTCGGTCCCCCGGCGTCGCCCGCGCTACCGCTGGCGACGTAGCCGCCAATGTCGGCAACGTCGAGCGTGCACGGCGGAGGTACGTCAATTTACGTAGCCAGGTGCGCGGACACCAGCCAGGCTTGTGACCTGCCCGGCCGGCCGGAGTCGAGTTGTGGCGGCACGGACCGGCCCACGAGAAGGCGAGATCGGCGAGTTCGGCCCACAACGACGTGGCGCGACGCCGGCCGGAATCTCTGCATCGCCTACGGTGTCAGGCCAGTTTGGCGGCGCCGTACCACACACCCTCGGGTGGACCGGTTACCCCGGCCCGCTGGCGGGCGTCGGCAAGCGTGGACGACCGGGCGTACTCCCGGGCACTGGCCAGATCGTTCATGTCCATCACCACGATGACCGTGCTCGGATCGTCGGCGTCGGCGTAGGTGCCGGTGACCGCCAACCCATGTTGGCGGCGGACGGCGTCGAGACCGGGATCGTGGAACACCTCGACGAACCGGTCGACGTCGTCGACCCGCTGTACGACCAGCATGACTCCATTCATGATCCACCTCCAAACAGAACGTTTATTCGGTTTAGTCGAGCGTCCCATATACAGTTGGCGACGTCAAACCGATCGATCGTTCTCCTATGATTGGGCACATGCCCCGCGTCTCCGCGTACTACAGCGCCACCCGCCGCGACCAGATTCTCCAGGCCGCGCGTCGTTGCTTCGCCCGAGACGGCTTCCGGGGAACCTCGATGCAGCAGATCTGCGCCGAATCGAGCCTGTCGCCCGGCGCGGTCTACGGCTACTTCCCGAGCAAGGAAGACCTCGTCATGGCCATCGTGGAGCAGGTGCTGGCCAAACTGGTTCCCGAACTCGACGCCATACCCCGGCGCCAGCCGCCGCCACTACCCGACGTGACCGACCGTCTCCTCGCCGCGCTGACCGACCACGACCCTGACGGTGAACTGGCCCACCTCGCCGTCCAGGTCTGGGCCGAAGCCCTCGGCAACCCGACCCTCGCCGCCCGGCTGTCCGACGCCTATCACACGATGATCGCGCGCCTCACCGACCTGGTCGCCACCTATCAGCGGGAACGCACACTCGACGCCGGCACTCCGGCCGCCGACATCGCCACCATCCTCACCATGCTCGGGCCGGCGTACCTGCTCAGCCGAGTGCTCCTGGGGCAGACCGAGGCGTTCCAAAGTGGACTGGCCGGCCTGCTCAGCCAGACCACGGGTACCCGTCGCCGCCCATCCGCCCCGCGCGCACGCTGACCCGTCCCGGCACGACCAGCTCACGAGGGCCCCGCGACGTCGAGACACCGCCGAGGACTGCCGCGCGCCTCGCCGCCATGGCGATGTACCGATGACCGCCACCCAGACCCATCCGCAAGGCGCGGCCTGGTTCACGTCTACCTTACAGGCCGTTTCGACCAGGCTTCCGGTTGCCGCTGGCAGCATCGATGAGGGGCTCGAAGCGAATTTCGTACCGACTCGAAGCGCATTCGTAGCAGCACCCGTAGCGGGCGTTGCCATTCTGGCGGAGATCGTCTCGTCCGAGGCCGGTGGCGTCGATGCGCTGACGGCCGGTAGGGTGACGGCTCGTGCCGAAGACGTTGACCGCCCGGGATAGGGCTGTTGAGCTTGAGAAGGATGCGGTCCGTTATCCGGAGGAGCGTGGCGAGATCCTGCTGGAGGCCGGCGAGGCGTGGAAGCAGGCGGGTGAGCCGGACCGTGCCGTCGCGGTATGGCGGGAGCTGATCGAGGTCGGCGGCGAGGATGCCGGCTTCGCCCGGTACAGCCTGGCGGAGCTGTGTTTCGAGCAGGGGCGGGATGCCGAGGCGTGGGGGCATCTGCGGGCGTTGGAGGACGGCGCGGCGGATGCGGGCCCGGCCGGGCTGATGGCCGAGTTGTTGGCGGAGCGGGGTGAGGACGAGGCTGCGCTGCGGTGGTTCAACCGGGCGATCGCCGCGCTGAGCGCGGAGGAGGTGGCGGCGATTGGCGAGCCCGGCGGTACTCCGTCGGTGCATGCGTCGTTGTTCTTCGGCCGGCAGGACTGCCGGCGCCGGCTGGGGTTGCCGGCCGACGAGTGGGACAGCATCGCGGAGCAGGCGGAGCGCAATCGGCTGGCCTTCGTCCGGCTGCTGGAGCAGGCAGCCGGCGCGAGCAAGCGTCAGGCGCCCGCGGACACCAGCATGCTGGTCTGGCAGCGGGAGGAGCAGCGGCGGGCCGCTGCGCGGTGGCCGGCGGCGTTCCCGCCCGAGATCCTCGGGCACCATTCACAGGTGGAATGTCGGCTGCGTGAGATCGCCGAGGAGCAGGGTCTGGCGAAGGTGACGCTGATCCTCGGATCGGTGGACGGGTTCGCGGCGTATCTGGACGAGACGGGTGGGGACCCGGCCGAGGAGAAGGTCCGCCTGGCGTACGCGGAGCGGGCGTACGCGCAGGGCCGGCACCTGGTCTGGCCACCCGGGCGTAACGAGCGGTGCTGGTGCGGCTCCGAGCGCAAGTACAAGAAGTGTTGCGGCGATCCGAGGTCCGTGTCCTGAGCCGACAACTACCTGCTGTACCGGGAACGGGCGGGCAGGTGGTGCACGGTTACGTCGACCGGGATCCAGGCGATGCCGGGGATGCGGCGCAGCGGCGCGTAGGGCCCGGCGGCCCACTGCCAGGCGGCGGCGAGGCTGGTCGCGATCTCGGCTCGTGCCGTGGTGTTGTCCGGTGGGCAGGCGGCCAGGGCGAGCTGTCGGAGCGTGGCGACATCGTGCAGCTTGACGGTCACCGTCCAGCGTGTGCGGCAGGCGGTTGGCCCGGTCGGGTTCAGGTGGAGGTCGGTGGCGGGCATGCGCACGGCGTCGGCCTCGACGAGTGGCGACAGCCCGGCGGTGGGGTCGATGAGCCACCGCAGCGCCGCCGGCCAGTCTCGCCCGAGTTGCCGTCGTGTTTCTTGGTCGTCTTCGGCGTCGACCTCGCCGATGATCAGGACCGGGGCCGTGTCGAATACGCGGACGGCAGCCTGGCACAGCGCGGGCCGGTGGCGTAGTTGGATGTCGGCGGTGACGCTGCGGGTGTAGGTCATACCCGCGCGGCCCTGCTTGCTGCGGGCTACCCGCGGCCGCCATTCCGGCTCGGGCAGGTCGAAGAGGGTCAGCTCGTCAGCCATCCAGCGGCCGGTCGACGGCGAGGAACTCGTAGAACCGGTGTGCACTCAACCCGACACTCCAGAAACGACAGACGGCGCCGCGTAGCTGCCGAGGCTACGTGTCCTGCAGCCACGACGGGCGCCAGCCGGCCGGCATGTGGTACGGATGCGGGTCCAGGCCGAGCCATCGGCGGTAGGCGGCGTGTAGCCAGGCGGCTACCGTATCCGGCGGGAAGAACAGATCAACTATCGCGAGATCCTGCCGGGCGCCGTCGCGGCGGCACCTGGCGACGATGCCCAGGCGCTCATCGTGGTAGTCGAACCCGACCACGTCGACGGGCATGCCCAGCACGGTTGCCGCCGCCGGCAGCCGGACCTCTTGGTTGAACACCTCGACGAACGCGGTCTGCGGCTCGTCGTCGCCGTACGCGTCGACGGTGATGGCGGCGACCAGCTGGTCGAGGTCGGCGACTGCGACGGGCTTGTGGCGGGCCATCAGGGCAGCCTACCGGCCAAGTGATACGGATCCAGGTCAGGCCTTCGTAAACCCGAGCGTGCGGTAGCCGGGCATGCGTCGTGGCAGCGAGGCGGCCAGGATCGGGACCGCGTGGTCGTGGTAGTCGTGGACCTCGGCAGTGTCTTTGCCTGGAGCGGCGCGCACGACCCGGCCGGCGCACTGGATGAGCAGGCCGTCGAAGGAAACCGGGGCGGCCAGGAACAGGGTGTCCAGCGCTGGCGCGTCGAACCCCTCGCCGATGAACGGTGTGGTACCGACGACGAGCATGCCGTCACCGGCCTTGGCGTCGGCGAGACGATCAACTGCCGCGCGGCGGGCGGCAGCGCTCATGCCGCCCTGCAGCACAATCGCGTCGTGGCCACGTTCGGCCAGCATCGTGGTAAGGGTCTCGACGTGGGCGACTCGCCTGGTGAGGACGAGGCAGTTGCGGCCTCGGGCCAGAGCTTCGCTGACGTCGTCGACGATCTGAACGTTGCGGCCGTGGTCGGCGACAAGAGCGCGATGTGCCTCGGCGACGGCGCCCGGCGCAGCGACGTCGAGCGTGTCGAAGTGAAATGCGGTTTCGTGAACATGCAGAACACGACGAAGGCCGGCGACCGCCATCAGTGTGTCGGTGAGGGTTACCTGCTGGGCGAGGGTGTGGCGGATAGGTCCAAGTTGCCAGGTGACGAGTTCGCCGAGGCCGTCGCGGCGGGCGGGGGTGGCGGTCAGCCCGAGCCAGAACTGGGCACCGATCCGCTTGACGGAATGGTCGTACGCCGCCGCCGCAAGATGGTGGCATTCGTCGATGACGACATGCCCGTAGCCGCGGGTGAGGTCGGCGACGTCATCGTGGCGGGCCAGGGTCGGCAGCATGGCGATGTCCACGACGCCGGTGAGCTTGCGCCGCCCGCCACCTACCTGGCACGGCTTCATGCCCAGCAGCGTGCCGACCTGGGTGCGCCACTGCTCGGCCAGCGCTTTCCGGTCGACCAGGATCAGCGTGGAGGTGGCACGCTCGGCGATGATCGCGTAGGCCATGACGGTCTTGCCGGATCCGGGTGGCGCGACGAGCACGCCGTCGTCGTGGCTGAGTATCGCGCCGACCGCGACGGCCTGGTCCGGCTTGAGTTCGGCGGTGAACGCGACGTCGATTTCGACACCCGGATTCCTGAGATCCACGACGGCCAGCCGTGAGCCGGCCCGTTCGACGATGCTGGTGACGGCGTGCCGCAACCCGCGGGGCAGCACGAGATGGTCGTCGAGGGTGATGTCGTAGCCACGAACGAAGCGGGGAGTGTCCCAGGTGGACTTGCGTAGACGTTGCAGTTCGTAGAACTTCGGGTTGGCCATCGACGCCGCGTGCTTGAAAGTCGACAACGCCGCCGGCGGCAGCTCCGCCAAGGCAAGCCTCAACCCGGCAGCCAGCTCCGCGTGCACCACAGCGGGCAACGAGGGGTGGACCTTGGTCGCCTCCGACCGGTACAACGTAGCGACATCGTTACCGACCGTCGCCCGCTTGGCCTGTCGGGCGAGCCGCTGCGCGTCCCCCGGGTTGAGACGATCGACTGTGGACAGGAACGCCCATTGGTCGTCGTACGGCTCCAGGGTCGCTAGGTCGAGGAACACGGTCAGCCCATCCCGGCGGCGACGGCCCTGTAACGGCGCGGCGATCAGATTGCCGAACCCGCCCTCGGGCAGCACGTCCTGGTTGGGAAACAGCCGGTCGTACGAGCGAAGGTCCATCGAGCCGCGCAGCACCATCGCCCCATGCACCAGCACGGTGCCGATCGCCCGGGCCACGGCAGCGGGGACGTTGCCGGTGAAGAACACCCACACGTGCGCGCCGCGCCCCGACTGCGACAGCTCCAACGCCGCCGGCACACCGTTGGCTCGGGCCGCCTTGACGTAGGCGAGGGCGTCGAGCATCGCTGCTGGGCCGTCGAAATCGGCGACCACGAAGTGGCACGTGTTGTCGGTCAGCAGCGGGTACAGCCCGATGAACGCGTCACCGCTCAGATGAGCCCCGACCACCGGCGCGGTCAGCGGCAGATGCCGGGCGCTTCTGCGATCCATGCCCTTGCGCCACCCACCGGCCACTGCAGGCATCCACCCCGCCGCACCGGTACGGGCGTTCTCCCAACGTACGGCGTGCACATCGGTGCGGGCGTGGAACCGGTCGGCATACAAGGCCAGCTTGTCCTGTACCGGTGAGGCCATCGTCACCAGCGCCGGAGCCGGCACGGCGAGCTGCTCATGGACTGGCGCGGTATCCTGACCGCGCAGATCGAGCAGCCGCGTCAGACGGGCATTCTCCGCCCGTAGACAGTCCAGCTCCCGCTGAAGCCGGTCGATCTCACCGTTCGTGACCACATCCAACGAACCCACTGGCGCATCGTCGCACGACGCCGGCGGGCTCCGGCCGTGCGCGTAGGATTCACGGAGCGACATTCACCGGACCGTGATGCGTTCGTCGCCGAAATTGGCCACGATCTCGACCCTCCCGCGGAGCGCCTCACCATAGCCACGCGCCGTCGCGATCTCCGCCCGTCCAACTCCCGATGCTCGATCCGGGAGACTTGATCACGAGAGACTCTTGCGGCGCACGCCATCGAGTACGACGACCCGCTGCTATCCGAACCGCCACCCCAACCACCCGTCGTGGAGATGTCCCAGCCCCGCTGTTGCCGCATCTGGCCTGCGAACGCGCGAAGATCACGAATCGTGTACCCGCAGTCGAGCCGCACATCGATCGTGACCTGGCTGCCGTTCGGGTTTCGTTCAAATCACTGACATCGACACTCGCTCGGGTGACATCTGCGGTGCAGCCGTTGGCTGGACCGGAGTGCCCGCGGTGGATCTCAAGCGGGCGCGAGCCAGCGGCACGATCAACGACAACGATCAGCGAACCAAGCGGCCGACGTTGACGCCCCCTTTTCAGTTGCCCGCCTCGTACGTACCGTAGTCGATACACTGTTCTCTGTAGTGGACGGGGGGTGCGACATGCCGGCGAGCGCAGCTACCAGTTCCGCCGGGCCTCGATCTGGCGGGGCGACCAGGAGTTGCTGCTCGGCGACCAGGCGGTCGGCTCGATCCGGCGGGCCAGCATGTGGCGAACCTCCGCGGTTGCTGACCTGCCCGGCATGCCGGAGCCGGTTCAGGTGTTCGTGCTCTGTGTGGTGCTGGCAATGTGGGATGCTCAGGCCGCCGCCGCGGCAACAGCGGGTGTCGCATCGACCGCTGATCGTCGCGCGGGCGGCGCCTCGGGCAGTTCCAGGCGCCCGCACCGGGTACGGCGTTCGGCCGGAATGTTCATGCCGGGCTGCGCCAGATGGACGGGCACACCCGGCCAGCAGCCCCGCCGCGCCGGCCGGCTGCGGACCCGGGACACGGCGGCGAGCTGTGAGACCTCGCTGCAGTCGCGGCCCGATTCGGGCATGGCCGCGACGCGGCGGAGCTGGCCCCCCGGCGTGCGCAGCCGTGGGATCACATTGCCCGGCGGACACTCGGGACGGGCAGGTTGCAAAGATTCGCTCGTCATCACCAACATCAGCAGCGGCGTACCGGGGATCGTCCATCCGGCACAGGGGCCATGGGAGTGACCGACGAGGCGCCAGACTCGACGCTGGCTCAGCCTGACGATCACAGTGCGGACGCCTCCGATGCCCGATAACGGTGCGGTACAGGATCGGCCGTGCGAACTAGGCTGGCGGACGTGAGCCGTGACGGAGAGTCCGCCGCAGCCCGTCCGCATCCCGGCGAGCCGCACTTCGGGCGGTTCGCGTCCCGGCTGAACTGGCTGCGCGCTGGGGTGCTGGGCGCCAACGACGGCATCGTGTCGACCGCCGGCATCGTCACCGGGGTGGCCGGCGCGACCACCGCCCGGGCGCCCATCCTCACCGCCGGGGTGGCCGGCGTGGTCGCTGGCGCGATCTCGATGGCGTTGGGTGAGTACGTGTCGGTCAGCAGCCAGCGCGACACCGAACGTGCCCTGCTGGACAAGGAGCGCCGCGAGCTGGCCGACATCCCGGAGCAGGAGTTCGCCGAGCTGGTCGGCCTGTACCGGGCCAAGGGGCTGTCCGAGCAGACCGCCCGTACGGTCGCCGAGGAGCTGACGGCCCACGATGCGTTCGCCGCGCACGTCGACGCCGAGCTCGGCATCGACCCGCACGACCTGACCAACCCGTGGCAGGCCGCCGGTGCCTCGGCCGCCGCGTTTACGGTCGGCGCGGTCCTGCCGGTGGTGGCGGTCGTGCTCCCGCCGGCGGCCTGGCGGGTACCGGTGACCTTCGTCGCGGTGCTGGCCGCCCTGGCACTCACCGGTGAGATCAGCGCCCGGCTCGGTGGCACCAGCCGCCGCGCCGCCATCGCCCGGGTGGTCGTCGGTGGCGCCCTGGGCATGCTCATCACGTACGGCGTCGGTCATCTCATCGGTGCCGCCGGCATCTGACGGACGCCGCCACGACAGTCGGCGAGGTCGCGGACGGGATCCGCGCACAGCCGAGGGATGTTCTTACTGGTCACGGCCTTGATCGGGGCGATGGGACCGCGTTTGCCCGTGCGCTGTGTCTTGTGGGTCGGTGGCTGTGGGTCGGGGGAGAGGTCAGCGGCTGGGGGGTGTTCGGGGCCCTCGCCGATGGGCGCCCTGCTCCTGTCGGGCATAGACACCTTCGCCGAGTTCGAGCGTGTCTGATCCTCGAACGCCAGCGCCAGGGCATCGCTGCGGCCGGGCAGCGCCGGTCCATATCGGCCGGCGAACGCGGATCCGTGCTGGCCAGGGAGTCCGGCATCGGCCGGGAGACCGTGTACAGCTGCCTACGACCCGAGTCGCCAGACGCGGAAACCCGGTGCCGAGTGGTACTGACGCACCGGCCTGCTGGTCGGCCATGATCGGTAGGGCGGAGGGAGGCGGTGTGGCGGTATGGCAGGCAGCGGCGGTGGCGTTGGCCATCGGTTTGTTGATCGGGTCTGAGCGTGAGCGCAGCGGGCACGCCGGCCTGGAAGCGGGGGTGCGCACGTTCGCGCTGGCGGCGCTCGCCGGCTGTCTGGCGAGCCTGGCCGGGCTGGTGGTGTTCGCCGGTGTGGTGGTGGCGGCGGGTGCGGTTGCCGCGGTCGGGCACCTTCGGGCCAGCGAGCGGGATCCGGGCCTGACCACCGAGACCGCGCTGGTGCTGACCGTGGTCCTCGGCGGCCTGGCCGCACACAACGCCGCGCTCGCCGCCGCCGTCGGGGTGGCGGCGACCGTGGTACTCGTGTCGAAGCAGCGGATGCACCATTTTGTCCGGGACACCGTCACCGACGTCGAGGTCACCGACGCGCTGAAGTTCTTCGTCGTCGCGTTCGTGGTACTGCCGCTGGTGCCGCACGCGCATCTCGGTCCGTACGGGGTTGTCGACCCGCGCCGGATCTGGACGCTGGTGGTGGCGGTGACCGCGCTGGGCTGGCTGGGCTACCTCGGGGTGCGAGTGCTCGGCCCGGGGCGGGGTCTTCCGGTCGCCGGACTGGCCGGCGGGTTCGTCTCGGCGACCGTGACCACCGCGGCGATGGCCCGGCAGGCGCGCACGCCGGGGCTGGGCTGGGCCGGCCTGGCCGCGGCGCTGCTGGCCAGTGTCGCCACCCTGGTCCAACTGGTGGTCGTGACCGCTGTCGCGGACCGGCGGGTGGCGGCGCTGCTCGCTCCGGCCGCGGTCGTCGGCGCGGTCCTGTTGTGCTGCGAGGCGGGTGTGCTGATGTGGGCCGGCCGCCGGGCACGGCGCCGCGAGACGTCCGGCGACCGCACGGCCGAAGCGCCGGCCCCGGCCGCCGCAGGTGGGCCCGAGGCTGACCCGTCCCCGCCGTCGCCGCGACCGGTCGGGCGGCCGTTCGCGTTGGTACCCGCGCTCGTGCTGGTCGCGGTCCTGACGCTGTTCCTGGTGTTGGCCAGCGTCGCGGAGCACCGGCTCGGGGTGCGTGGCAGCGTGGTGGCGATCGCGCTCGCGGGCCTTGCCGACGCGCACGCCGGTGCCCTCGCCGCCGCGAGCCTGGCCGCCTCCCGCCAGCTGGCCGTACCCGCGGCCGCGATCGCGGCGATGACCGCCGTCGGCGTGAACACACTGGTCAAGTTCGTCGCCGCGGCAGTGGCCGGCGGCCGCCGCTTCGCCGTCAGGTTCGCGCTCCTGCTGGCCCTACCCATTGTGGGCGTCGTCGTCACGCTCGCCACCACACTGACCATCGCCCGATAACAGACCGGCCGGCCCACAAGCGGTCAGCGCTCCCTCGGGCACTCGGCCGGGCGGCGAGCCATGACGTCCCGGCCTGCCCGGCGTCTGTCAGCGGACCGGCCGGGCGTGCCGGGGGTGTGCGGCGGGGTGGGATGGTGGGCGCCGTCATGACCGGGTGGTGACGTCGGTCGGTGTTTGGAAGACGTGCAGCACGGTCAGCGCGAGGATGCCGGCTGCGGCGGTCGCCAGCGCGACGGTGTCCGTGACCGGGTCGGTGTAGGTCAGGGCGAAGAACGCCGCCGTCGCGGGGAGGGCGGCGACGAGGGCGAAGGCGGCGAGCATCGCGGCGACGAGGGCGGCGCGCCACCAGGTGTACGGGCGGGCGATCAGAGCCAGCGCCCAGGCGGCGACGAGGAACAGGGTCAGGGTGGCGGCGCTGCGGTCGCTGGTCTGGTCGCTGGCGGTGTCGAGGCGGGCCAGTCCGTAGGTGGTGAAGGCGGCGAGGCCGCAGACCAGGCCGGCTGGCACGGCGAGGCGGAGGACCCGGTGTAGGAAGCCGGGTCGGAAGCGTTCGTTGTTGGGGGCCAGCGCGAGGAAGAACCCGGGGATGCCGATGGTGAGGGCGCCGACCAGGGTGATGTGTCGGGGCAGGAACGGATACGGCAGGTGCGCCACGCCGACCAGCAGGGCGAGCACCAGCGAGTATGTGGTCTTGATGAGGAACAGGCTGGCGACCCGTTCGATGTTGGCCAGTACCCGGCGGCCTTCGGCCAGGATCTGGGGCAGGGCGGCGAAGCTGTCGTCGAGTAGCACGATCTTGGCTACCGCGCGGGTGGCCGGGCTGCCCGATCCCATGGCGATGCCGAGGTCGGCCTCCTTGAGGGCGAGGGCGTCGTTGACGCCGTCGCCGGTCATCGCCACGGTGTGCCCTGCGGCGCGTAGCGCGGCCACGAACTGGCGTTTCTGCGCGGGGGCGACCCGTCCGAAGACGCTGTGCCGTTCCAGTGTCGCGCCCGGCTCAGCACCGAGGTGGCTGGCGTCCACGGGGTCGGTGGCGCCGGCCAGGCCGAGGGTGCCCGCGACGGCGCCGACCGACGCCGGGTTGTCGCCGGAAAGCACCTTCACCGCGACGCCCTGCCCGGCGAGGTAGGCCAGGGTCGGTGCGGCTTCCGGGCGTAGCCGCTGGCGCAGGACCACCAGTGCGACCGGCTCCACCGTCCCCAGTGGATCGCCAGCGTTCGCAACGTGGCCGACGGCGAGGACGCGTAGCCCGCCGGCGGCAAGCGTCTGCGCCTGTTGCCGCAGCGCATCGCCGGCGGGCACGACGACCTCGGGCGCGCCGAGCACCCAGGTGTCCCGGCCGGCGAAGCTGGCGGCGCTGTAGCGGCGGGCCGAGGAGAACGGGGTCCGGGCGGTCACCGCCCAGTCGCCGGCAGGCGCGGGTACGGCGGCGGCGATCGCTTGCACGGTCGGATTTGGTGCCGGGTCGGTGCGGGCCATCGCACCCAGCACCGCTCGGACCTGTGCTTCGCTGCCCTGCGCTACCACGAGCTGGGTGACGTCCATCCCGGGTGCGGTGAGTGTTCCGGTCTTGTCCGCGCAAAGCACATCGACCCTGGCGAGCACTTCGATCGCGGGGAGTTCCTGGACCAGGCAGCGTCGCCGGCCCAGCCGGATGACACCGACCGCGAACGCCACCGAGGTCATCAGTACCAGCCCTTCGGGGATCATCGGGACCAGCCCGGCGACGCTGCCCACCATCGCCTCGGCGAGCCCGCCGGCGCTGCGCAGCTGACTGACCACGAGCAGGACACCGACCGGGACGATGACCCAGGTGAGGATGCGCAGCAGCCGGTTGATTCCGGCCATCAGCGTGGAGTGGGCCAGGTCGAACCGGCGCGCCTGCGCGGTCAGCCGGTTGGCGTAGGCGTCGTCGCCGACCCGGGTGGCGACGAACTCGCCGGATCCGGCCACCACGAAGCTGCCGGACAGCAGCGCCTCGCCCGGGTGCTTGGCCACCGGGTCGGGCTCGCCGGACAACAGCGACTCGTCGACCTCCAACCCGTCCGCGGCGACGACATCGCCGTCGACCGGGATCTTCGCTCCCGCGCCGACCAGAATCAGATCGCCGACGACCAGACCCTCCGGCGGCACGCGCACCTCGGTGCGGTCCCGGCGTACCCGCACCGGTTCCCGCTCGAGCAGGGCGAGCGCGTCGAGGGTGCGTTTGGCCCGCAACTCCTGCACGATGCCGACCGCGCTGTTGACCACGATGACCAGGCCGAACAGCCCGTCGCGCAGCGGCCCGAACACCAGCACGACGGCCAGCAGCACCCCGATGATGGCGTTGAACCGGGTCAGCACGTTCGCCCGTACGATCTCCCACGCGCTGCGACTCGGCGCTCGGGTCACCGTGTTTGCCTGGCCGGCGCGCTGCCGCTGGGCGACCTCCGCCGTGGTCAGCCCGTCCCGTGTTGTGGGCGGCACCGTCACCACGCCGGCGGGGTGCTGGGCGGCGGCAGGCACCGGCTGGCGGTCCGGGCGCTCGACTCGGTCGGCCATCTCAGCTCACCGTCGCGGACTGGCCGTGGATGTCGGGGGTGGCGGGCTCGAGGGCGGCCGGTGGCGGGTTGGGTCGGTCGGGGAGCAGGCTGAACGGGCCTTCCTCCTCCTGGGCGTTGTGTAGCCGCAGGATGGCGTACAGGCCGTAGAGCAGCCGGCGCAGCTCGATGATGTCCTCGGGTTCGGGGCTGGCGTCGGTGAGTTCGTCGAGCAGGCGGCGCAGCCGGCTGATCTGGTGTTCGATCTCGGCATGGGTGCGGCTGAGCGCTCCCGTCGGGTCGGGCCGGCCGAGCGCCCGGGTCAACAGGGGTACGAGGAGTTGTTCTTCAGCGTGCTCATGCGGCAGCAGTTGCGTGTCGAGATCGACGAGTAGCTGCCGGGCGCCGGTCAGGTCCGGGGTGTCGGTGGTGAGAGCGTCGGCGACCGCCCGTACCCGTTCGACGAGCGGGCGGACCGCCTGGTGCTCGGCGTACAGCCGGCGCGCCGTGGCCAGGTCGGCGGTCGGCAGGGTCACGGTGTGGGTGCGCCCGGGCAGCAGGGCGCGCAGCGCGATGGCGATGGCCAGCACGTCGATGCCCTCCTGGAGCAGGGCGCCGGCCGGGGGCGGCAGGTAGCCGAACGCGGCGACGAGCATCGCCAACAGCGACAGGCCCATGCCGACGGTGACGGCCTGCGTCGCCACCCGCCGGGAGCGGTGGGCGATCAGGATGGCGTCGGCGAGCGCGTCCACGCGGTCCACGGTGAGGACCACGTCGGCCGCTTCCGAGGAAGCGGTGGTGCCGCGGGCGGCCAGCGCGACGCCGACGCCAGCCGCTGCCAGTGCCGGGGCGTCGTTGATGCCGTCGCCGACCATGATGGTCGCCGCTTGGCGCTGCTCCTCCTGTACGAGAGCGAGTTTCTCGGCCGGGTCGCGGTCGGCGTACACGGCATCGACGCCGACGATGTGCCCGACCGCCTCGGCGGCGTCATGGCGGTCCCCGGTGACCAGCACGACCCGGCGCAGGCCGGCCGCGCGCAGCGCCCGGACCATGCGCGGGGCGTCCGGCCGCACCCGGTCTTCGAACAGCAGCATCCCGGCGGGCTGCCCGTCGACCGCGGCGTACACGGTCAACGACCCGTCCAGGGCGGCGCGCCGACGGGCCGAGCGCATCCACGCCGGCTGCCGCGACGGCGCGATCCAGGAGGCCTTGCCGAGCCGGACCTCGTGTCCCGCGACGGTGCCCGCCACCCCGTAGCCGTGCCGCTCGGCCACGCCGTCGGGCAGCTCGAGCGTGAAACCGCGGGCGCGGCCAGCGGTGACAATCGCGGCGGCCAGCACATGGGCGGAGACCTGGTCCAGGGACGCGGCCAGCCGCAGCACCTCGTCGCCGCTCACGTCAGCGTTGCCGGTGATGACGTCGGTGAGGACCGGCCGTCCGTAGGTGAGGGTGCCGGTCTTGTCGAACAGCAGGACCCGGCCGGCGGCCAGCCGTTCCAGCGCCCCGCCGCCCTTGACGATGACGCCGGCCTTCGCGGCCCGGGACAGCCCGGACATGATCGCGATGGGGGCGGCCAGCAGCAGCGGGCACGGTGTGGCGACCACCAGCACGGCGACCGCGCGGACCACGTCGCCGGAGGCCAGCCAGGCTGCTGCGGCCAGGACCAGGGTGGTCGGGACGAACCCGACCGCGAACCGGTCCGCAGTACGTACGAACGGCGCAGTCTGCGCCTGGGCCTGCTCGACCAGCCGGACCACACCGGCGTAAGTCGAGTCCGCGGCGAGCGCGGTGGCCACCATGCCGATGGGGGATCCGGCGTTGACCACGCCGCTGCGCACGTCCTCGCCCGGGCGCCGTTGCACCGGCAGCGGCTCACCGGTCAGCGCCGACTCGTCCAGCACGGCCGCGCCCAGCAGCCGCCCGTCGACCGGCACCACCTCGCCCGGCCCGACCACCAGCCGGTCGCCGCGCGCCACCTCGCCGACCGGAATCTCCTCGACGCCGGCCCCGGTGTGCCGCCGGGCCACCCGCGGCGCCCGCGCCACCAGCAGACTCAGCTCACGCCGGGCCCGGGCCGCAGCCCGCGCCTCAAGCAGCACCCCGGTCGCCAGCATCACGGCGATCATCGCGCCGGCGAAAAACTCCCCCGTCGCGAGCGCCCCCGCGAGCGCCAGCCAGGCGATGACGTCCACACTCGGCCGCCGCTCACGCGCCGCCTGCACCAACGACGCCGTCGAGTAGACCAACCCGAGCAGGGTGCCCGCAACCCAGGCGACGTCGGCCACGACACCGGAACCGACCGCTGCGGCGATGATGCCCACCGCGAGCAGCACGCACAGCGCCCCGAACAGCACCGCCTCGCGGTACCGCCAGATCCGCCCCAGCGCCGTCGCCGTTTCCTCTTCGCCGGTCAGGCGCCGGTGCCCCGAAGCGGGCGAGCCGCTCGAGCCGTCGACTGCGCCCGGGCCGTGGACGGTCGTCATCACGTGGCTGCCTTCGGTGAGCGTTGCGCGAGGGTCGCGGCGAGCAGCCCGCCGCCGGCAGCCAGGCCGGCGAGCAGGATCAGTCCGCTGGCGGCGGGGAGTTCCAGGTACGGGTTGCCGTAGGCGCCGAAAACGGTGGTGCGGTCGACCCAGTCCGGCCAGGCGAACAGCGGCACCAGGTACACCAGCAGGTGGGACGCGGCGACGAAAACCGCCACTGGGACGACCGCGGCGGCGCTGCGCAGCCACGCCACCACGACCGCTGCCACGGCTGCGAGCGCGGCGGTGACAGCGGCGGTGATGACCGCCGCGCCGGCCAGGGTGGCCAGCAGCCGCTGCCAGACCAGCCGCTGCGTGGAACGCTGCCGCACCATAGGTACAGGCTCCTCCGCCGACCACCCCGGCACAGGGGTCGAACGGCCGCACCCGTCGGGACTTCCGCCACCGACAGCGGCGCTGATCACGGGTCCGCCCGGTACGGGCCATCCGGCGCTAACCAGACTCGCGCGGAGAACGGACCATGGGGTGACGCTAGAGCGCGGCCATCGATGCGGTCAGCGGCGCCACCTACACCAGCGAGGGGTACCGGCAGTCGCTGCAGGCGGCGCTCGACGCGGCGCACTTCGCCGGCTGAGCCGGACCCGATCAGGCGCGTCGTCGGTTCGCTGCATCTGCGGCGGGACGTGACCGTACCGGTGTCCACCGAATTCCTACCCCGCACTCAGGTCCCACACAGGTTTCGACCCTACATTTTGTAGGGAAGCGATCCGACGGCTGTGGAGGAGAACCGCCATCATGACCCGCCAGCAAGCCGACCGACTGCTGGCCCGGCACGAGGGCATGCGCCGGGTGCGGGCCGTCACGAGGTGGACCGCTATCGGTGGCGTGGCGCTGACCGCGGTGATCGCGACGGTGCTGGCCCGCGGCTCGGCCGCTCCGGCCGCACCGCTCGGCGGCCAGAACAACAACCCGGCGGCCGGTTCCGGCGCGGACGCCAGCGACAACTCCGGCGACAACAGTCAGCAGAGCGGGCCGCAGGTGCAGCCGCCGCAGCAGGCGCCGGGCTGGTGGTCGGGCGGTGGTCGGCACGCCTCCTCGGGCGGATCATGACAACCGGTGCGGTACGCGTCGGCCGGGTGAGTTTCCCGGCGCTCGGCACGACCGCGACCCTCGTGGTCAATGACCCCGCAGCGCTACCCGGAGCCGAACGGGTCCTGCGCCGCGTCCTCGTCGAGGTCGACGACGCGTGCAGCCGGTTTCGTCCCGACTCGGAGATCAGCCGCCTGCTCCGGCAAGCGGGGCGGATGACCACGGTCAGCCCCCCGCTGGCCGATGCGCTCGCGGTGGCGTTACGCGCCGCCGCGGTCAGCGATGGGCTGGTCGATCCGACCGTCGGGTCCGCGGTCGTCGCGCTCGGCTACGACCGCGACTTCGCTGACGTGCCGGTTGACGATCCGGCTCCGGTCGCGGCCGCGGGCCCGGTGCCGGGGTGGTGGCGGGTCCGGTTCGACCCGCGGTCCCGCGAGGTGGTCGTACCCCGCGGCGTGCTTCTCGACCTGGGCGCCACGGCGAAGGCGCTGGCCGCCGACCGGGCCGCGGCCGCCGCCGCGGCCGAGACAGGCGGTGGGGTGCTGGTCAGCCTTGGCGGGGACGTCGCGGTGGCCGGACCTGCCCCGGTCGGTGGCTGGCGGGTGGCGATTGGCGACGACCACGTGCACGCCGACGTTGCCCCGGACGAGACCGTCACGATCGCCGCCGGTGGCCTCGCTACCTCTAGCATCACGCGCCGCCGCTGGGCCCGCGCGGGCCGGCCGGTGCACCACATCGTCGACCCGCGCACCGGCGACGTACCCGCGCCGGTGTGGCGCACCGTCTCGGTCGCGGCCGGGACATGCGTGGACGCCAATACGGCCAGCACCGCGGCCATCGTGCTCGGCTATCCGGCGCACGACTGGCTTGCCCACCGGGGCCTGCCCGCGCGCCTGGTCGGCGTGACCGGCAAGGTGGTCACGGTGGCTGGCTGGCCGACCGGGCGAGGCGCCGTGACCGACCGAAGCGAGGTCACCACAGGCTCAATCCGTGCCGGTCAGGGCGTCACCCAGCGACGCGAGGTGACGTCGTGACCGGTCATGCGCTCTGGTACAGCAGCCGCGCCACCGGGTTGGTGTCGCTGGTGCTGCTGACCGCGACGGCAGTGCTCGGCGCGCTCAACGTCGGCAGGTTCGGCACGCGGGCGTGGCCGCGGTTCGCGGTAGCCGCGGTGCACCGCAACATCTCGCTGCTCATGGCCGCGTTCCTCGCCGTCCATGTCGCGGCGGCGGTCATCGACCGGTACGCCGGCATCGGCTGGTGGGATGTCATCGTGCCGTTCGGGTCGGTGTACCGGCCGTTCTGGCTTGGGCTGGGCGCCGTCGCCGGTGACCTGTTCATCGCGGTCATCGCGACCAGCCTGCTGCGCACCCGGATCGGCGCGCGGGCCTGGCGGGCGGTGCATTGGGCTACGTACGCCTGCTGGCCGGTCGCCGTGGTGCACGGCCTGGGTACCGGCGGGGTGGACAGCCGGACCGGTTGGGTGCTGGCCCTGACCGGTGGCTGTGTGCTGGCAGTGGTGCTGGCCGTCGGCTGGCGGCTGTCCACCACCCATCCGGACACGCAGGCCCGCCGCGGTGAGCGGGTTCAGCCGTGAGAGACCAATCCTTCGCCACCCCAGCCGCAGTCGCCGCCCCGGCGGGCCCGGTGCGGTTGCTGGCTGGCTGGTACGCGACCGCGGGGCCTGCGAGTGTCGCCGAGCACCGTGCCCGGTACGGCCCGCTCCCGCGCCTGGACGGCGCGGCGCTGATCGACGCCGTGGACCGCTCCGGCCTGCAGGGCCGTGGCGGCGCTGGCTTCCCGACCGGCCGTAAGCTCGCCGCTGTCGCGGCCCAGCCCGGCCCGCTGCGCCGACGTACCGTCGTGGTGGCCAACGGCTGCGAGGGCGAGCCGGCCAGCCGCAAGGACCATGCCCTGCTCGAAGTGGCACCGCACCTGGTGCTGGACGGGGCCCTGCTCGCCGCGGCGTCGCTATCCGCCGACACCCTCGTGGTCTGTGTCCACCGCGGCGACCCGGCCGCCGCGACGCTGCACGCCGCCCTCGCCGAACGGGCCGGCGAGCCGCTCCGCGCGCAGGACGTCGTGCAGGTCGTCGAGGTGCCCGCCCGCTACGTCGCCAGCGAGGAGTCGGCCCTGGTCAACTACCTCAACACCGGCACCGCACGGCCAACCGCCAAACCACCGCGCCCCTTCGAACGAGGCGTGCGGGGCCGGCCGACCCTGGTCGCCAACGTCGAGACCCTCGCCCACCTGGCGCTGATCGCCCGGTTCGGCCCCGACTGGTTCCGTACCGTCGGCACCGACAGCTCACCCGGCACGGCGCTGGTCACCGTCGACGGCGCGGTCAGCCAACCCGGCGTCTACGAGATCCCGCTCGGTACTACGCTCGCCGACACGCTGGCGCTCGCGGGTTCCCCGCCCGGCCCCGCCCAGGCGGTCCTGGCCGGCGGGTACGAGGGCGGCTGGCTGCCGTTTCCCCGGTCCGCGACGGTACCCGTGACGCACGCCGACCTTCGCGCCGCCGGCGCCGCACTGGGTGTCGCGTCCATGATCGTGCTGCCGGTCACCGCGTGCGGCGTCGCCGAGACCGCCCGGCTGGCCCGCTACCTCGCCGGCGAGTCCGCACGGCAGTGCGGACCATGCATGTTCGGCCTGCCCGCGGTCGCGGCAGACCTGGCCGCCCTCGCCCGCGGCAACCCCGATCCCCGGGGCGCCCTGGACCGCCTCCGCCGGCGGCTCACCCTGCTGCCCGGACGCGGCGCCTGCGGGCACCCCGACGGCTTCACCCGCCTCGTCCGGAGCGCGCTGACCACGTTCGCCGACGACGTCCGCGCGCACGCCGCCGGCCGCCCGTGCCGGTGGGGCGGCCGCCCAGCGGTCGTCGTACCGAGACCCGGCTACGGCGGCCCGGAGGGGTGGCGATGAACCAGACAACGGCAGTCACCGGCGCCCACCTGCGCGTGGACCCGATCCGCTGCCGCGCCCACGGCCTCTGCTCCGAACTGCTGCCCGAGCTGATCGACCTTGACGAGTGGGGCTACCCGATCCTGACCGGCCGCCAGGTGCGACCGCGACTGCGCACCGACGCCGGCCGGGCCATCGCCGCGTGTCCCACGCTGGCCCTGCGACTGGAGGGCGGGTGACCCGATGCCGGGCCGCGCGCGTCGGCGGCGGTCGATGGTCGCCTGCGGCGCGGTCGACGAGCACGGCCTGTGCGCCGAGATCCTCCCCGAGGTCGGCCCCTATCAGCGACAGGACCAGGAGCTATCCGATGACTACCCGGTGGGAGCGCCGATGATGACCGGCAGCCGGGCAGCGACCCGCTTACGCACGCTCACCGCCGAGACCCTCGCCGAGGTGACCGGGCAGGACCGGCGCACCGACCCCGTACTCGAGAGCGGGGGCGGCCCCGCCGGTAACGCCCGGCTCACCGCGTGGACCGGGCTCGTCCTGCTGCTGCTGTTCGGCGCCGAACTGGTCACCCTGCTCGGCGTACGCCAGATGATCACCTGGCATCTCGCGATCGGCGCCCTCCTCATCCCACCCGCACTCGTCAAGACCGCCAGCACCGGCTGGCGCATCGCGCGCTACTACACCGGCGACCGGCCGTATCGAGACGCCGGGCCGCCCTCGCTGGTCCTGAGGGTGCTCGGGCCGCTGGTCGTCATCACCACGCTCGCGTTGCTCGGTTCCGGCCTCGCGCTCGTCTTCACCGGCCCGAGCGGCGCCCGTACGCCGTTGTTCACCGTCTTCGGCCAACCGGTCGACACCATCACCGTCCACAAGGCGACCTTCGTCGCCTGGGGCGCGGTCACCGGGCTACACGTCCTCGGCCGCCTCATCCTGGCGCTACGGCTCACGGTGCGACCGGGGGCGGCCCGGCTGCGGGTACCGGGAGGCTTCCGCCGCGCCGCCGCGCTGATTGTCACGGGAGCGGTGGCCGCGCCCTTGCGATCGTCGTGGTGGACGCGAGTCATGATTGGCGTTCGGAGCCGGCATTCAGGTTCGACCGCCCCGGCCACCATCGCCATACGGAACGACGATAGCCATACCGGTGCCGCCGTGGTACGTACCCTGGCTTTCGTCGAGGGCGCGGATGCGCCGGAACAACGGCAGCGGCGGCGAATGCGTGCGGAAACCCTTGCGAGCCGCGTACTCGGCGTCCTGCTGTGAATGGGCGGCGTCATGCAGCACGATTGCGGCCGGCTCGGCGGGTGTGCGGGCTCCACGGGCCGGGCCGCAAAACCCTCGGCGACCCGCGCGGTCGCGACGGGCCGCTGCCGGAGGTGACGGTCGCCGGGCAGGGCCGGCCGGCCTCCGATCGGCGCTGACGGACTGCTCCGGCGCCGGCTCATCGTGGACCGACGAGGCCGATTACGGCACGACTTACGGCCGGTCGACGGCGGGACCAACGGCCCTACAGATTGTCGGGGGAGCGGTCGACCCTGACGGGCATCGATCTAGCCGTTGGGAGGCTCGTCATGGACCATCCCGGAATGTACGTGCATTGGGGTGTCGTCCAGATCTCGCTGGCAAATCTTGTCGTGATCGGGCTGATGCTGCTCGTTTTCGTCGTTGCGCTGCTCGCGCCCTTCCCGGGACGGCGCCGGCGATGACCACCTCGGATGAGCGTATGTGGACGGCCCGGCTGCGCCGCCGGGCCACGACGGCGCTGCCGCCGGACCGGCTCCTGCCGGACCGGCAGCCCGCATACGTGGCGTCGTGGATCTACGTGTTCGGCGTGCTGACCCTGGCCGCGCTGCTCGTCGTGCTGGCCAGTGGGGCGATTCTCGCGCTGGAGGGGCCGCAGTGGTACCACGTCTCCGCACCGGGCCGCTTCGTCAACAGCCTGCACCTGTGGAGTGTCGAGCTGTTCTTCTTCGTGATGGTCGTCCACTTGTGGGGCAAGTTCTTCATGGCCGCGTGGCGAGGGCGCCGGGCGACCACCTGGGTGACGGGTGCGCTGGCGTTCCTCGGATCGATCGCGACCGCGTTCACCGGGTACCTCGTGCAGTCCGACTTCGACTCGCAATGGATCTCGACGCAGGCCAAGGACGGGCTCAACTCGGTCGGTGTCGGCGCCTGGTTCAACGTCCTCAACTACGGCCAGATGCTGCTGTTCCACGTCGTGCTGTTGCCGCTCGTGCTGGGCGTGCTGGTGGTCTGGCACGTGCTGCTGGTCCGGCGTCGCGGCGTGGTTCCGCCTTTCGAGGACGGAGTTGGGGACGGCGTGGAGGACGGCGCCACCAGACTCGCGCAGCCGGCCGGGCTGCCGGCTGAGGAGGTGCGGCCATGAGTACTGCCACGGCCACCCGCCGTCAGAAGGCCGCCGACCGCAGGTACGCGGAGCCCTGGACGGGCGAGTACCGCCGCTACGACCTGGTCAAGGAGTTCGTCGCGGCGCTCGCCGCGATGGGTCTGCTCACCGTCGTTCTCGCCGTCGTGTTCGGTTCGCCGGACCGCCCGGCGATCTCGTTGACCGAATGGGCGCGTAACGCGCCGAACGACTTCGTGGTCACCACGGTGGCCGAGCTCGACGGGACGAGCGGCACCGCGACGTACGGTGCCCCGTACACCAACGATCCGAGCGCCGGGCAGAGGCTCGGCCCACTGCCGCTGCAACGATGGGGCGGAGTACGCGAGCCGGTGGACACCGCCCAGGACTTCGTACTCGGGCCGCTGTCGACCGTGACCGGTGACCCGACGCTCACCGCCGCACTGTCGCGATACCGGTCGGCAAGCGACGCCCAACGCACGGCGTGGACCGATGCGTACGCCGCCGCGCTGGACAAGGCACCCGACAACGATCCGGCCAAGGTCGCGTCCGGCGATTACGGACCTGTGCCGGCGCTGAGCGGGCAGCTGCTCGATCTCGCCCGCAGCGGTGGGCTGGACGGACAGCTCCTCGCCGAAAAGGGCTTCTACCAGACCGACTACGCCAAGCCTCTGCTGTTCCTCGCTGACGGCAGCTACCTCGAGGACCACGCGCGTGCCGAGCACCTCGGCGGTGACCAGTGGGGCATGATGAACGAGACCGGCCGTTATCCCGGGCAGGCCTGGTTGTGGCTGTACACGTTCTGGTACCAGATCCCGCCGTTCAACAACTCCGCCAACGCGGATGCGCTCGTCTGGGCGCTGATGATGCTCCTGAGCGCAGGGCTCGTGCTGGTGCCCTTCATCCCCGGCGTGCGGTCCATCCCCCGCGCCACCAGGCTGTACCGCCTCATCTGGCGTGAGCATTACCGCAGCCGACGGTAATCCTGCTGTAAGGGGCCTGCAGGCAATGGCCCGGCAGGCCCGCAGCAGCCGGGCGGATGCGCATCCGTACCCGCCAGCAGGCTGCGATCGCCAATGACCGCGGTCGACGTGAACACGCTGGTGAAGTTCGTTGCCGCCGCGGCGGCCGGGCGCCGCTGGTTCGGCGTCGGGTTTCGCGCTGCTGTTGGCCCTACCGATCGCTTGGAGGTGCGCGCGTGGTCTATGTCGACAAGCCTGCTCGCCGCATCCGCCGGCCCGTCCAGCGACGCACCCGTTACCCCCGGCCGATCCCGGACTCGACGACGTCAAGGCCCGATACATCCTCGAGGTCGCCGCGGACCACCCGAGGAGCGCGACCCTGAAGAGTTCAACCTGACAAATCGGTGTTCCTCGGGTGAGGCTGTGGGCCAGGTTGGGTCGGTGAAGGTTGTATCCGGCTGGCCATAGGGCGTGGGGAACGTCGTGTTGGTCGCGTCGGGCCGCGGGTTCCTTTGACGCGGGCGGCCATCGGCCTGTTTCTGTGTTGAGACGCAGGTATTTGCGGTAGCTCGTGGTGCCTTGCGGCGTTGCGGCGGACCGGCGTAGATCAGGCGGCGTGGCGGTATTCGTGGAGGAGCCCGCCGAGCACGTCGACCCGTTCGATACGCTGGACGTTTTGACGCCGGCGGGTGTCGGTTCCGCCGGCGGGCTGGGCGCGTCTAGGTCGATGCCGCGGTGCAGCCGGGCGGTGTTGTACTGCGCGACGTACTCGACCAGTACGCGTTCGAGGTGGCGGCGGTTGCAGACTAGGATCCAGTCGAGGCATTCGGTCCGCACGGTGCGTACCCACCGCTCCGCGTAGGCGTTCGCCTTCGGCGCCCGCGGCGGAATTTCACTGCTTCGATGCCGGCCGCGGCGAACACCGCATCGAACGCCGCGGTGAACTTCGAGTCCCGGTCGCGAATCAGGAATCGGAACCGGTGGGCGCGCTCGTCGAAATCCATCAGCAGGTTGCGGGCCGCTTGGGTGACCCACGCACCGGTCGGGTGGGCGGTGATCCCGGCCAGGTGGACGTGGCGACGGTCAAGCTCGATCACGAACAGGATGTAGAGCCTGGTCAGGCCGATCGTTTCGACGGTGGGGAAGTCGCACGCGAGGATTCGTACGCCGAGCTTGCGGCACTCGCCGACGATGCGCATGTAGCCAACCAGCCCGAGGACCTGCCGCAGGGTTCCCCAGTGGGTCTACACCGACCGCCACGAACTCGACGAGCAGTTGCAGCGGATGGATATCGGGCCCAACGAGCCGGTCAACTCGCAGGACTGGCGGATGGCGCCGAGCCCGTTCTGGTTCAAGTTCGTCCGGGCCGAGGACTTCACTCCCGGCGACCCGTTCGTCCTCAAAGGCATGTACGTCCCCGCCGACTATCTCCGCCTCGCGCTCGTAGACGGGTCGCTGCGAACCGGCCCGCGCACCGGGTTCGAGGTGACCTATGCCAACACCCGGCACCTACCGAGGGAAGCGTTCGTCGAACTGGTCCGGCGCGGTTTCGCCGGAACCACCCGAACCGGAACCCGCGCCGTCGTCCAAGTCGCCGCCGAGCGGGCACGCACCCACGAGGTCGTCCTGGCCCTGAAGACACCGATCGGGCCGGACGAGCGCAAGAACCACGGCTACCGCATAGCACGCGAACCATCCCCTGTGACGTCCGCGGCTCCACGTCTTCACGTCTGGCAGGCGTTGTGCGGGCGCACAGGCGCAGGAGCGGAACTGGGGCCGGCCGTTCCATGAGCTGCTCACGACAGGGTGCCCGGGGCGCCGACATGGTAGATGCGGACCGTGTAGGTGGGCTGGCTGGCGATCTGTTCGGCGTACCGGACTTCCCAGATCTGGCGGTCGTCGGCGTACAGAGCGACCGAGGCTCGCCGGCCGTGTCGACAACCGGCCCCGGGCGCCCCCACGTACAGCGATCCGCGCGTTGCCACCCATCGTGTTCGCCGACGTAACCGGTGACGCGGCCGATTGTGGATCCATGTGTGCTCGGCAGTTCTGGTGCAAGGTGACACCGGATGGCACGAGCCGGCAGGAGCGGGCCCCGAAAGCTGCTACAGGGCAACAAAAAACGACACCGGACGGTGCCGCAAGACATTCATTGATCCAGCGGGACCGTGGGAGCCCAAAGCCGCCTTCGCCGAACGCTGCTCCGGCTACCCCGCATCACCGCTCGCCGGAATCGCTGGCTCAATTGCAGCTGACGGAGGACCGCGCCGCACAGGAAAGGCCGCCCGACGAAACGCTGTGACATCACCCGCGCCGACGGTACGGGGGTTGTGTTGCTCAGGCCGCAACGCGGTCGCGTCCACCGCGTTTCGCTTGGTAGAGCTTGGTGTCGGCGGCGTGGAAGAGGTCGGCGGCGCTCATTCCGGGCCGGAGCATTGCGACTCCGGTACTGATGTTGACCTGCATGCCCGGACTTACCCGGTCGAAGTCCGTGGCCGCAAGGGTGGCGCGGATCCGCTCGGCGACTGCGATGGAGCTGGCCAGGTCGGCGTTCAGGAAGATCGTGAACTCGTCGCCCGCATACCGGATTGGGGTGTCCACGCCGGCCCGGCACTGCCCGTCGATGATCATCCCGAGTTCCCGCAGTACCTGGTCGCCGGCGCTGTGCGAGTAGGTGTCGTTGATGTCCTTGAACTTGTCGACGTCGATGATCAGTAGGCTCAGGGGCAACGAGACGGCCCCGGCCTGCACGGCGGCCGCCATCTGATCGAACCGCCGGCGGTTGCCCAGCCCGGTGAGGGCGTCGGTCAGCAGGGCGGCGTTGGTGTGCGCGTGTTCGATTTCCAGTTCCTCGCGCTGGCGCGCCTGGTGCAGCATCGCCAGGCGCTGTCTGCGCTGGCGCCAGATGACGTGCGCCTGCCTGTGCAGCGCCGCGATCAGGGGGCCGCACGTATCCCGACCGAGGGCCTCGGCGTTCGTGACGGCCAACTCGTACTCGACAAGCAGCAGGTTGTCAGGCGCATTGCCGTCGAGGCTGACCAGATGATGCGCGGCTAGCAGTTCGCGGTGAGCGGCCGGATGGTCGCCGGCGGCGCGCAAGGCGACGCTGAGCGCCAGATGCGCCATCCAGACACCCGGCCGAGAATAGGAGCCAGCACGTACGGCGGCGATCAGCGGTTTCGCCAGGGCAACCGCCTGATCGGCTTCGCCCAGCTTGGCGAGGGCAAGTGCCCGCACACCGGTGAGTACCTGCACGTCGGCGACAGCGGCCACCTCGCTGAAACTGGTCAACCAGCGTTCGGCGATGGCGGCGGCACGCCGCAGCCGCTGCCCGGCCTCGAACGTGTGGCCGAGGTGGTCCAGCCACAGACCCCACGACACCAGCAACCGCGTGTAGGCGTCCTCGATATATCCCTCCACATTCGGCGCATGACCGGCGTAGTACTCCTCGTAGAAGGTCGCGGCAGTCTCGTACAGCCCGGCGGCCACCGCCGCGTCGCTGTACGAGGACAGGGCAGTCATGTAGTGCCGGTTGCGGAGGCTGGTGCCTTCCAACAGCAGACCGGAGCGGGCGAGGTGACGCATGCCGTCGGTCAGCCGGCCGGTCAGAAGGCACAGTTCGGCCAGGTCGGCCAGAGTCTTCGCCTCCCCGAGCACATTGCCGGCCGCGCGGCGGCGCGCCACCAACTGCTCCCCGACCGCCAACGCCGGCTCATACTGTTGCAAGTCGAAGTAGGTGTACATCCGGCGCTGGATCATGTTCTCGACCGTCGTGTCGTCGCCGAAGACTGCTGCTACCCACTCGTAGACATCGATTTCTGCGAGTGCATCCTGAAGTCGGCCGGTGTTGACCAGTTCGCGGATGCGAAGCAAGAACCCGACCAGCGGCCCGTAGGCGGGCACCTGTACCAGGTCGGCCGCCGGCGCCCTGTCCGTCACGTCGCCTCCCTCGGATGGACCACGTCGTTCCACTTCACCGCTCTACTCGAACGGCACATCGACCCGGGCCGGGTCGACCTTAAGAGATCAGGACGGCCCGACCCGCCGATCGGCCGCGGATTCCAGCGCACCGGCCGCCAGAACCCCGCATACCTCGTAGCAGATGGTCCAATCCGGCGCGGTCTACCCCTGCAGCGCTATATCCACCGGAATACGCCATAGGCCCGATACCGACAAATCCGTCCTGTCTGGCCGCCAGTACACAAGCGGCGCAACCGCGAACGTCAAATGGTGCGCTGACCTGCGCCATTGGAACTGTGTTCGATCGCTCTTCCCCGCTCGGAACGGCACGATGCCGGACCGCTCAGGAAGTACGACCGTGATCGGCACGGCGGCTTTGACCAGCCCGGGACATGTCCGGGCCGGGCCGGGGCCGGATCTCGTCTGCCGGCGACGTGGAGCGTGCGCTGTCCGTCGTACGCACCGATTCTGGCCGGTCGCCACGTGCCATAGCGCGCGATCGGCGGCCAGATGTGGATACTGGCTGGCGTTCCTCGGGTTGATCGGTGATGGTGACGCATGATCGTCGTCCAGCGGGTGCGTGTGCGGTGGACCGCAGCGGGGCGCGGCGCGTCTTGCGCGAACGTGCGCCGCGGCCTGGATGGTGCTACCACCCTTCCAGCGGCGTTGCCCGCCAGTGATGTTGTGATCCACGACGTACTGGCCGATGAGGCGGTCGGCTACATGCGCCATGAGGAGATACTGGCTGGCCAGCTGAGACTGGCACGAGAGGTTGGGCTGTGGCTCAGCCCTGACGGCGAGATGGTTACCGTCGACCGGCTACCCGGCCGGGCCGCATACCCACGCCCCCGTCCGTCAACCCGCCTGTTCGCCGTCGATCCTGGGCAAGTGGGCCGCTACCAGGCGAACTTCCGGTTTACCGGCTGTGCCTGCAACCCAAGCTGGTTTCTACGAGACCTGGACACTGAACATCAGCAACGGCAGCGTCGAAGCCGACCTGTTCATCCAGAGCAAGCCGGACCACGACGTGGATCACCGCGTGCATCTCTACGGCAGCGTCGCGTCGTCCGCCGGGCGCGACCGCCACCAGTAGGTGTGCGACGCGCGGTCGCGGCAGATCCGGATGGCGGGGGTGACGACCACCGAGGCATCATCTTCTGATGTCGATACAGCGTCCGGCGGCGGCCGACGACGAGCGCGGCCCGGCGACTACTGAGCCGCCAGATCGCTGGATCGTCTGGCGCCAGGACGACAACGGCAACCAGTTCGAAGTCGCACGGAAGGACTCGCGTGCGGAGGCCGAGGAACTCGCCACGGCGATGGAGACGCGCGGCCATAAGCAGACGTTCTGGGTCGTCAGGGCAACTGAATAGGCGCCAAGCCTGCGGCATTTGAAGACTCGGTATGGCCCCTGGCAGAACACTTCACGACGGCGTCGGTCGTCCGGCGCGGGCGAGCGCGTCTACCCGGCGTATCGGGTCTGGCAGTCGATGCGCGCCGGCCATGTGGGTGACCAGGGCAGCGGCCCGGTCGATGGGGATGCCCACTGCGGTGACGTACAGCGGCCGGGTGGCGGTGCCGCGGCGGACCGTGGCGGCGTGGGTGGCGGTGTGAAAAGCGGTCTTGGCCACGCCGACTACGGGGATTTGGATCTGGCGGTACAGGTGGGCGCCCAGGCCAGGGCGTCCGGCCGGGTCAAGATCGACGTATCCGTCGATGAGCACCAGATCGAGCTCGTCGTTATCGGCCAGAACCGCGGTGATGGCCGGCAACTCTCGTTGGAAGAAGTCGCCCGGCCGGTAGGCGGCGACCTCGGCCAGCCACCGTACGCGCTCCTGCACGATGTCGCCGAAGCCGCGTCCCGAGGCGATGACCAGAGCGGCCTGCGCACCGCCGCTGGCCGGATAGTGCACGTCGACCACGCCGACCCGCCGTACCAGATGCTCGGTCATCAACACATCCTCACCGACCGCGACCGAGACTCAGACCCAACCGTCGCCGGACGCACCCCGAAGCGCCAGCGTCCGACACGCGGTAGATGTGTGCGGCGGGCAGCGCCACGGGAACTGCTGTTGCTGGACGCCAGCCGTCGCCGCACCGCCAGCCCTTAATCCGCTGTCGGTCCGGCGGCCTGCGTGCGGCATGCTGGAGCGGTGTCTTCATCGGGTGGCGCTGCGGTCGAGCCGGCGCCTGAGCACGTCAGTGGCTCGCGGAGTTCCGCGGACGTTGTGGCACGCGACCCGTTGGCGGCTCCTGAGGCACAATTGAGCCTCGATAGTGGGGCCTGAGCATACGCCAATGCGCTACTCGGCACCGTCGAGCCGCTTGGTGTCCTCCGGGTGCGCACGAGCCCACGAACGCTTGGCCCGGACCATCGAGCGAACCCGCTCGTCGGGATCGCTTCGAAGCTCTTCCAGAATCACGAGCGGAACTGTTTTGTTCTGCGCTACCCAGAACCGCATGTCCGGGAAGCGCTCGATGACCTCGCGCCATGTCTCGACTGTGGCTTCGTCATGAGCTGCCCTGTTGTACTCGGAAGGGTCCTCACTTGTCCGAAGCCGCACGAACCCCTCAGCTGACTCGATCACGAAGGATTATCGTCTCATGTGCATCCGCTAACCGATGTCTCAGACATCCCATCATCGGCACGTCCGCACACCCGGCGCGAAGCGTTCGCCGTGGCGCTCTGTGGCACATGGCCGGCGGCAGATCAGGATGCGTCAGCGTTCTGGAGTCGCCGTCTTGCATCCTCTTCGTTCCGATCTGGCCCGCGATCAACCGACCCGCAGGTCGACGTCACCGATGCTGACCACGTCGCCGCGGACAAGCCGCCGGCCGCGGCGTACCTCCCCAGTCCCGTTGACGCGTACATCGGCGTCGGCCAGCAGGGATCGCGCGTCCGAGCCAACGTCGATTACGTCGGCGAGTTTGAGGAATTGGCCAAGCCGGATCGAGTCGGTGACGATGGTGACCTCACGCATGCCGCAATCATGTCCCACCGGGACGTGGCACCCCAAGTGGCGTTGGAAGCCTCCGTCCACCGAGCATGCGAAACGCCCACACGACGCCGGACACGCGGGCGACCAGCGGCAAATGTGTGCCCTGGCGGCGGGATGGTCGTCAGGACCGGAAGCGCTGAGCGGGGTAGCTGTAGAAGGCAAAGCCGTCCGTTCGGGCCGTCGACTGGTTCGAAGCCGATGCGGATGACCTTGTTGACCGTCGGGGTGGTAGGAAGGCGGCATGCGCATGTTGCAATCCACGCACCTAGCGGACCTGCCTGTGCTGGAGCCGGCCGAGGAGATCGTCGCGTCCACCGTCACCGTATTCGGTCAAGCGGCCGTTCTGGCTGCGGCACGTGGCGGCAGGGCTGATCAGCCGTGGGACGCGGGTGCGCGAATGTACCTGCACGACGGCGACGAGAGCTGGCACGCGGCGCCGTTGGCCGGCGCCACCGTCGCCTACCCACTGGTGGAGATGCTGGCCGGCGGCGAGATCCTGCTCGTGGGCACCCGCTGCCGGCGTGGGAGCGACGGCAGGGCCGAGAACAATGCGCACGTTTTCGACCCGTCCGGGGCTCACCTGCGCTCATTCTGTCTCGGTGACGGGGTCGAACACCTCGGCGTCGACGCCGCCGGAACAATCTGGGTGAGCTACTTCGACGAGGGCGTCTTCGGCAACCATGGCTGGACCGACCCGATAGGCGCTGCCGGTTTGGTCCGCTTCGACAACCACGGCGAACGAGTCTGGGCCTACAGCCCGCCATCGGGAGCCGGGGCCATCGCCGACTGTTACGCCCTCAACGTCGATTACCGCGATACCTGGATCTGCTACTACACAGACTTTCCCCTGGTACAGATCAGCAACGGCCGGGCCCGGGCATATGCGCCGACCCCGATACGCGGCGCCAAGGCGCTGGCCATCTATCGCGACGAGGTGGTCTTCATCGGCGCCTACGGCGACCCGCTTACCCTCGCCGACTGCCGCCTGGTCGATAGCACAGTGCAGTACCGCGACGATGCGCTCGTCCTCGACGCCGACGGCGCCCCATTGCACATGTTCGTACCTATTACTACTCGCGGCAGCCGCCTCTACCTACAAACCAACCACCACCTCCTGTGCGTCGACCTCGCCGACCAGGAAAACCGCAGCGCGTGACTCGCCGAGCATCTCCGTCGCGCGGATCGCGGCAGATCCGCAGCCTGGTCAAGTGCCTGCGGCACTCGAAAGTGGAGCAGTCGGGGTTGAGTCCGGGGATGGCTCAAGCTCTGCATTCCGACGAGATTCTGGTCGACGTCGAGTTGGTCCGAGCCCTGGTGGGCCGGGCCATGCCTGACTACGCTGACGCCCCGGTGCGCCGATTGGCCTCCAGCGGCTCGACCAACTCGCTGTTCCGCCTCGGCGACGAGTTCCTCGTACGGTTGCCGCGCCAGCCTGGCGGATCGGCAACCATCTCCAAAGAGGCCACCTGGCTGCCGGTGCTCGGACCGAGGTTGCCGGTTTCCGTGCCCGAGGTGGTGGCCGTGTTCGAACCGGACTGCGACTATCCCGAGCGCTGGTCGGTGGTCCGCTGGATCGAGGGTGAACACCCTGAGGTAGTCGATCCGAGGGCGGCGGTCGACCCGCGGCGGGAAGACTTGGCGAAGGACCTTGCCGCTGTGCTGGAAGCCCTGCGGCAGGCAGAGGTACCCACGGGCGCCGTTGACGACCCGAGCCTGCGGTGGTACCGAGGTGACCCACTCGCGACGATGGACCAGGTGACCCGAGACAACATCGAGCGTTGCCGGTCGCTGGAGAACTTCGGGTTCGACCTCGACGCTGCCGAGCGAATCTGGGATGAGGCCATGACGCTGCCTGGAGCAGCAGAGCGCGCGACGCCGCGCTGGTACCACGGAGACCTGGCGGCCGAGAACCTGTTGGTGCAGGACGGGAGGCTGACCGCGGTGCTGGACTTCGGTGGCCTATCGGTCGGGGATCCCACCGTCGACCTTGTGGTGGCCTGGGAAATTCTCGATCCCCCCGCCCGGGAAATGCTGCGAAGGCAGCTTGGCGTCGAGGACGCGGCGTGGCTGAGAAGCCGGGCTTGGGCTCTCTGTATCACGCTGATGATCTGGTACTACTGGACGACTATGCCGGACAGGCGGGCCAGCCGAATGGCCGTCGGTCGCAACGTTCTGGCCGATGCGGGCTATTCGGTGTGACACGCCAGCGGCACATGAGAACTGCCGATCGTTCCGCTCCAGTTCTCTGCTGGATCACGTCCTCAATTTGGCATGATCGCGTGCCTGCCTACCTCAGCGGCGAGCACGGGCCGTGACGGGCGTCCCGGCCCGCTGGTGCGCCGGACGCGGCATGGCCGTGCGTGGGGTGTCGGGAGAGGCTGGGATCGCCGACTGTGGGGTGGTGATCACCGGAGAGCTGGACGACGACTCGCTGTTCTGCGGTTGGGCGGCAAACGACTCTACGCGCGCATCGCGGCCGGCTCTGGCCGGGGTCATCTCGGTGCGGGGGCCCGGGTATGTATGTTTGTCCGGCGATGTACCGCATGCCGATGTCGAGGTGGTGGATCGATGAGCGGCGGAGCTTCGTCCGGCAAGGCAGCCGACCTGCTTGCCCTGCACGCGGGTCCGGGGTTTGTGCTGCCCAACGCCTGGGACGCCGGGTCCGCCCGGGTCCTCGAACAGGTCGGCTTCCCGGCCGTCGCCACGACCAGCGCGGGCATCGCGTGGTCGCGCGGAGTCCCGGACGGACAAGCGCTGGACCGTGATGTGATGCTGGAGCACGTCGGTCGCATCGTCGCCGCGGTGGGCGTGCCGGTGACCGCCGACCTCGAGGCCGGGTACGGCCACACCCCGGACGAGGTCGCCCGCACCGTGGCCTGGGCCGTGGAACTGGGGGCGGTGGGCGCCAACCTTGAGGACGCCGGCCGGGGCGGGCTGTTCGGCATCGATGAGGCCGTCGACCGGCTGGCAGCCGCCCGGGCCGCGGCGCCGTCCGGCACCTTCGTGCTCAACGCCCGCACGGACACCTACATGGCGGGCACCACCGGCGACGCGTTCGCTGAGACGGTCAAGCGGGCGGCCCGCTACCTGCAAGCAGGCGCCGATTGTGTCTTCGTGCCCGGCGTCGTCGAGCAGGACACGATCCGCCGGCTGGCCGCGGCCATCCCGGGCCCGCTCAACGTGGTAGCCGGACTGGCCAACCTCATCGACGCGTCCACGCTGTTCTCGCTTGGCGTCAAAAGGGTCAGCCTGGGCGGCAGCCTGGCCCGAGCCGTGCTCAGCACGTTGGAGCGCGCCGGCCGGGAACTGCTCGACGCCGGAACCCTCAGCTTCCTCGACGGTGCGATCTCGTACGCCGACCTGCAGCGACGCTTCAGCTCGTGATCCCCGTCCCGACAGCCTCACGGCCGGGGCGGACCCGCCGCGCCGCAGCGCGACAGAACCGGACGGCCGCGCAGGGCGCGGCAGAACAGTGCGTCGCCGATCGTGCTTTGTCGGGAACCGGGTGGCGGTGCCGACCCGGGGGTTCGTATGGTCACCCCGTGTACAGCGTCATCAAGACAGTGACCTTCGACTGTGCCGACGCGCTCGTGACGGCCGGCTTCTGGGCGGCGGCCCTCGGCTCGAATGTCGACGAGGACTCGACCTCCGACAAGGCGTACGTCGAGGCGGCTGGCTGGGGCGGCCCGAACATGTGGTTCAACCGGGTTCCCGAGCAGAAGACCGCCAAGAACCGGATCCATCTCGATCTGCGGGCGCCAGGGTCGGTCGCCGACGAGGTCGCCCGCCTGACCGCGCTGGGCGCCACCGTGCTGCGGATCGGGGAAGACCTCACCGTCATGGCCGACCCCGAGGGTAATGAGTTCTGCGTCGAGTAGCGCGGGGCCGGCCCCCAGCGGCGTGCACCGACTCGTCCGGCGCATGAAGATCAACCGGGTCTGCGCCGGACCACGAAGCCAGCATCACCGCGCACACTCAGCGGCAGATGCGGATGCCCGAGTCCCGGAGTGCGGAAGCAGAGCGAAGGGGCCAGCGGGTAGCGTCAGCGACCGCCGGCCGCGCGCTGCGACGGAGCGCAGAGGATGCAAACCCCGGCCGGCGATGGCGTCCCGAAAGCGGTCAGATCACTGTCCGCGCGGCTGACCGGTGCCCAGTTCAGCGGCGATCTGCGCTGCCCATGCCTCGATGGCCGGCCAGTCACGGAAGTCGCCGGCCGGCAGAGCCCCCCGCACGGCCGGCAGGTGATGCACAAATCGCTCGCCCAGACCGATCGGCGGTGCAGCCGGGTCGTAGGCGCCGAAGAAGACCTGCTCACCCCGAGGGTGCAGCAGTTCCGTGAGCTCGTCGAACTCCTTGGGCCGGCCGGTCTCAAGGACGTTGTTTCCGTCCTTGTCTGCCAGGTCGGTGCCGAGCGGGCCACTGCTGAACAGCCATACCGGCCGCGCCGCGAGCTGTCTGCGATGCCGCCGGCAGAACGTCACAGCCGGTTTGAGCCAGTGGAACATGTATGCCGCACCGCCAAGGACGATCGCGTCGTAGGGCTCGATGTCCCTGAGGTCCTCGACTGGTCGGGCCTCGGCGGACAGGCCCGCCATTGTGAGGGCAGCCGCGATCCGTTCGGCGATCCCGGCGGTGGCGCCGTGGCGGGTGGCGAAGGCGACGAGGACTCTCATGGCATCTCCTCAGGCATGACGGGCGTACCTCCCGGTTCCCTGACGCGGCGCAAGGACACCTCACCGGCCTCGCGCAATCCCGCGCCCACCCGCCCGACCAGGGGGCTCCGCTACCTGCAGCGCTACCTGCAGCGTCGCGGCCAAGCCCGTGACCGGACAGGGCCGAATGTCACAGATCCAGCAGTAGAACCACCTGTGGTGAGGACGGCCACCCGCTCAGCCGGCGAGGTGCCGCTGGAAGAACATGCTGATCCGGTGCCGCGCATCTGCGGTCGCGGTCTCGTCGAAGGCCACGCCGCCGACAAACCGCGCCATGAGCGCGAAGTACCACGGGGTGTGTTCGTCGCGGTGGTCGTTCATGAATCCGTGCCCGACCCCGGCGTACTCCTTGACATCATGGTCGATTCCCAGCCCGTCGAGCAGCCCGTTCAGGCGTTGCGCCGCCCCACGCAGCGACTTGTCCCGGGCACCGTAACTACCGACGATCGGGCATGCCTGCGCCAGCACGGTCTCGGCGTGTGCGGGGACCATCCCGTAGTTCGCGCTCGCAGCCTGGAAGCCGTGCGCGGGCGCCAGCGCCAGGGCGAACCCGCCGCCCATGCAGAAGCCGATCACCCCGACCCGGCCGGTGCAGGCGGGGTCTGCCGCGGCCCAGGCCCGGGCCGCCTCGATCTGGTCGAAGTAGCGGCCCTTCCCGGCCCGGATGTTGCCGAACACGGCCCACATGCAGCGCACGACGTTGCGCCCGGCGAACAAGTCCGGGGCGATCGCGAGGTAGCCCTCCTCGGCCAGCCAGTCCGCCTGCCGGTGGGTGTCCCGGCTCATACCGCCGGCGTCGTGGATGACAACGACGCCCGGCCATGGACCCTGGCCGGGCGGTCGCGCCACATACACGGGCACGGGACCTTGCGGGCTGTCCAGCCGGATGTCGGTCATCGAAGTGCCCCCAAGGCGACGCGCCGGCTATGGCCGGCTCCACCCGGCCGGGCGGCCGAGGCCCAGGCTCCCGGCCGCGGCGTCGGCCGCGGGCCGACCACGGCCGTAGCGGACCCCACAGCGACTGGAATGGGCGATCGGGATGTTCACGGTCCGCTCCTGCTGGCCAGGCGTCCGCTGATGGCTGGTTCCCACGCATCATACGGACCGCTGCTCGCGTCCGACCAGCGCCGAAGGTCACCGCTGTCGGTGCCGCCTGGCTGCGGTGCGGCCCTGTCGCGTACATCGAGTACAACCTCCTCACGTCGGCACGACCGGACGCTGGATCGGTCCGCTCATCGTGACGCTGGGTCGCTCGCGGTCGGCGACAGGTCGGTTGTCCAGCGCAGTCGTTCATTCGCGCGGGACCTTCGGCCCTGTTCCGGCGATCTGAGCAGGGATAGCGTCCAAGCAGGTGCGATATCTGCAAGTAGGGCAAGGAGTCCGCCATGACCACGACCACGGTGCAGCCGACAGGGACCTTGCAGTACACGCGATGGCAGATCGCGGGCATCTGGGCCGCGGCCGCGCTGCCGATGGCAGTACTTTCCTGGGTGGTGGCTCCCTGGCTCGCCGACCGGCTCAACGGGCCTGCAGCGTTTGCACGTGCGCTTCTCGTGAGCCTCACCGTCGGCCTCGTCTGGCAGTCCGTGCTCGTGTTGCTCCTCGTTCACCGAGAGCGCGGCTCGGTGAGCTGGTCGGTTCTCAAAGATGCCCTGTGGCTGCGCGCACCGCGCAGCCCCAAGACCCGGCGGGTCGGCGGCCTGCTCTGGCTGGTGCTGGTGCCGTGCATGCTGCTCTTCGCCGCCGAGGAGTTCATTCCGACACTCCCGGTCCCGGCCAGTCACGATCTGGCGGCCTTCTTGGGGTCGGACGCTGGCGCGACCTTCTTCTCCGGAAGTTGGGGCTGGTTCGCCCTCGTCGTCGCCATGGCGGTGTTCAACACCGTGCTCGGCGAGGAGCTTCTGTTCCGAGGTTTGCTGCTGCCGCGGATGCAGGGTGCGTTCGGCCGCGGCGACTGGGTCGCCAACGGCGTCCTGTTCGCGGCGTACCACCTGCACATGCCGTGGGCGATCCCGGCGAACCTGGTCGACATGTTCGCGTTGTCCTACCCGTCGCGACGCTACCGCAGCGCACTCATCGGGATCGCCGTACACAGCGTGCAAAGCGTCTTCATCATCGCTCTCACCCTGTCCCTGGTCCTCAAGTAGGAATCCCGGCCGGGCAGCACCACTCAGATGCGAATGGGCGCACGGGAACATCGAGGGGGCATCCTGTCATCGGCAAATCCGAACGCCGCTGGACCCGCCTACGCGTCAAATCGCGTAGTCGGTGATCTTCGCGTGAGAGTACGCAACCTCGTCATCGACATCGAAGACACCGGTTGCCAGGTCACGTACCTCATCCGTGACCGCAACGGCAAGTATCCGGGCATGTTCGACGCGATCCAGGCTGACGCGGGCATCAAGGTCGTCCTCGGCGGCGTCCGAATGCCTCGAATGAATTCGATCATGGAGCGGTGGATCCAGTCCTGCCGCCACGAGCTACTCGACCGGACTCTCATCTGGAACCAGGCACATCTCCTACGGCACTGCACGAGTACGAACGGCATTTCAATGAGTATCGGGCTCATCGGGGCATCTTGAACGCGAGGCCGTTGCGCCCACTGCCCGCACCGATCACTGATCCGGAGAAGATTGCACACCTGCGAATCCACCGACGCGACCGCGTGGGCGGTGTGCTCCACGAGTACCACCATGCCGCTTGACCTGCACGGACGGGGTTTCCAGCACCGCAGGGTCGACTCCTGGGGCCGGGCGAAGGTGCAGGTCAATTGCGGCAACCGAGTAATAGCACCCCTACAACCACCGATGGGTATACCTCTGGAGTGGACGGTGTCTCAGCGGGTGAAGCCGGCAGCCGCCAGCACGACCACTCCGCGCGGGTCCTCGCACCGAACCTGGAGGGTTAGCTCCTCGGCGCCCTCGACCGAGGCGGTCAGCGGTTCCGGGGTGGTCACCGTGGCGGCCTCCTGCCTGCCCTTGTCCTTCCGGGTCAGCGTCCCGTCGCGCTCGTGGTATCCGGCGATAGCGAACACGGTGGCGCGCGAGTCCGGCAGCGGTTTCGGATCCTGGTCGGGGTCGACGTACGGCCGGACGGTCGCAGAGAATGTCAGGTACCGCCCGCCCAACGGATACGTCACCTCGCGAACCTGGTCGTCGTTCTGGTTCGTCGGACACGTCACCACCACCGGGTGGTCCAGACCGGGCTGGCCGGTGAGACTCCGGGGCATGCCGACCAGGTTCGGCTTGCCGGACTGCGGTGCCTGGCCGTCGAGATACACCTGCCCGGAGCCGGTCGTCGGACCCGTTCCGGTCGCTGCCGCCGTTGTCGGAGCGGCGGGGGTGGTCGCGGCGGTTTGCTTCGTCGGCCCGGACCCGTCGGTTCCGGAGTCCTGCTTGTCGACCGGGAACAACCACGCCGCCAACGCGACCAGCACACCGATCACGGTGACGATGAGGGTCCACCGCTCGGCGCGGGTCATCCAGCGCCGTCTGTGGACCGTCTCCTCGCTGGCTTCGGTCGGGGCTTCCGCGGAGTCTGGCATGTTCTTGGACACGGACGAGGACCACCCGAAGCGTCACCGGTACATGAATGAATCAGCCATTATCGGCACCGCCTGAGGGGGGTATACATCGGACAAACGGTGAACCTTGTTGGCACTGCGGGGGAGCTACCGATCGCGATCGTGTCATTACGATATGAACCCCCGGTCCGTTCCCAACCGACGCAGGAGGTCCGTGCGGTGAGCACTCCGGACCCGACCATCAACGTGCCGCCGCGCCCCGCGAACGGAAGCCCCGGTAACCCATCGCCCGCACCGCCATCGGTGACCGGGCGGGCCGCTCCGCCACCGCGCACCGGCCCGGGCGCTCCTCCGGCCGGCCCTCCGTCGCCACCGAAGCCGGTCGGCGGCACGCTGGTACGCCGTCTGCTTCCGCTGGCGGTGTCAGTCGGCGCGGTGCTGTTCGCGCTGGTCTCCCTCGGCGTCGCCTGGCGGGCACTGGACCAGGCGAGGGACGCACGCGATATCGCGCTCGCTGGCCGGGGTACAACGCCCGGGCAGCAACCGACAGAACAGCCGCCGGCGCCCACGCCCGGCGACACCGCTACCCCCACCACGATCACACCGGTGAACCCCACCGCCACCGGCGAGCCGCCGCCGCTCGACCAGCGGACGGTGTACAAGGTCAAATATGACAAACAGTCGCTAACCCTAAAACCGCAGGGCTCGTCGACCATGTACGTCGACGTGGACGAACCGCGGGTCAACACCGAGTCGAGCGAGGGCTACGACATCCAGCTGTCGCCCATCTACAACACCGCCGCCCCGTACTTCACACTCGGTGACGGGGTGAAGGCCAGCGACCAGGGCGCGCCGGGAATGACCCCGCAGGACTGCGCCGATAAGATTCGGCGGGCACCGGTCGCAGACAACGGTCGGATCCCGGCCCGCCAGGGCCTCGACGTTTGCGTCATCACGTCGTTCGCCGCCGCCCAGCAGCGAGGTGACGTCCGGCGCATGGTGCTCATGGAGGTCACCGGCGTCGCGGCAGACGGCGCGGTCACGGTCCAGTTGAGCGCCTGGGACATTCCTCGGTGACGATCAAAAGATCAAGAACGGGGACCATTGTGATCGGGTCGGCCGTCTCGTATTGGTCGGCGGGCCGAGGGAGTGTCCTTGACTCGACAAGGAAGGCCACTGCCTGCTCCGTACTTGTCTCGTGCATCATCGCCCCATGGACCAGTCGCCCGGCGATGCCATCCCGAAGCCGACGGCGTCGGGCGTGGACGCCGAATGCTCACCAGGTAGGTTGCACTGCCACCGGCCGTGCCGCTGTGACGGGGTGTGGCAGACCATCCCGGGCTGGCCGTACTCGATGGTCGTGGCCTTGGAGTCGGGCCGGTCGTCGTGGACGGCGCCGCTGGACGCGGTCCGTATCGGCCCGGACGACGAGGTCACCGAGATCACCGCAGGCCAGCTTCGCGAGGTCATCGGCCGGCTGCGCCGGGCCGGTCAGCTGCCCGACGGCGATCCGTCGGTACTGGTCGTCACTCACCGATTCCGGCTATGACGTGGTGCGGCTGGCCTGGCTCCCGCGCGATCTGCCGGTACAGCAGACAACGGTTGCTCGGCCGGGGCGCGCGCCGACCGGGTCTTCTAGCCCCGCCCGGCACGTCCCGCCCGGCACGCCGCACCCGCACGGCGGGCGCTCGCGCCGGCACGCCAACCCGCTCAAACTGCCCCTAACGTCGCCGTCACCGTCGCGTCACGCTCCGATACGGCGGCGCTGTCCATCCAAACCGGCCGCGGATCGCGAGATATCGAGCGTTACGGCAACTGAATCGTGCTGGCGTCCGACCGATCACGCTGGGCATCGTCGCCTCAACGTTCTGTGGTCGAGGCCGGATGGTGGAGCAGATCCCAGGCGATCAAGTTCATCGTGAATGTGGTTGCTCCGGCATCCGACGTGACGGTGGGACGTCGCGCTCGTCAACAGCGTTGATGGCAGCAACTCCTGCTCATCGGGAGGCAGCGTCACATGTTGTTTAATCGAACACGAGTACCGAGCAGTTCGCTCGCGGTGTTGCCCGGGATGTCGACCCGACAACGGTTCCGGCGGCTAACGTCCTGCTGGCGACCTCCGGCGACCGGCCGGTCAATCTGCACTCGGGTGAGCCGGGGCAGCGGGACTGATGGATTCGGGGATCGGGGAGGCATCACGCTTGCCGTCATCCCATCGGCTGCCGTCACCGGCCTTGCTCTGCTCTCCCGCATTGACCCTGCTCGTCTTTATCGCTCTCACAAAGGAGACCCATGTCCACGGAGCCCCGAGCCGCCGAGCCTGGCGAGCTGACCTGTATCAACGACTCCTGCAACAACGGGGGCGCGCCCGTGGCAGCCGCGGTGTGCCCGCTGTGTCGCCAGCCCACCTACTCGGTGCCGCCGGAGGACCTGTACGGTGTCGCCCCGTCACCAGTCCTACCGGCTGGGCCAAGCGCCGGCGATGCGATCGGTCGGGTGATCTTTGGGGGATTCTGGTCTATCGTGGCAGTGGCTGCGTTGTTCACGAGCGGAATCGCATTTGTCCAGGGCAAGCCCGGCGGCGCGCTGATCGCGCTCGGCGTGGCGTTTCTATGCGGCCTTTACGTGAGGTACCTCTTCCGAGGCGGACGATTCCGAATCCTCTTCTGGTGAGTAGACCGAGTCGGCATCGGTGGCACCTCGTTGAAGGTGCTGGTGGATGGGTCGTCGAGGAGTACGATGACGTGCCCGAAAAGAGGCCCCAGCCTGCAGGAGCGGACCTGATGCCGCTACGCAGTCAGGTGTTGCATGCCCCGGCGGGCAGGATCTGGGCTACCAAATTTGGCGACGCTGACGGACAACGGCTGGCCATGTCGGCGATCATCTAATCCCCCGTTTGACGGGGTGCGATCACCCGTAATGCCCCCAGGTGGTCCTGACGCTCTGAGACGGCCCCACCCGGACGGTCTCAACTGGCCCCACCACCGGGGACACGCAGGTTGGACAGATCGTGACGCTGCGTTACGTGGACTCCAGGCGAAAGCGCGCGTTGTCTGCGGCATGTCCGTGCATCCGATCATGGTGTTGATGCTCCGGGGTATGCCGGCCGTCCTGTGGAAGACGGGGCGGCGCGGGGGCTTGGCTGCGCGGCGCGTGACCCGCGTGCGGGTCAAGTCTGGATTCGTACGCCGGGTGCCGGAGTGTGCCGCCACGGCGCGGGCGGCCGCGCTGTACCCGGTCCCGGAAGCGGGGGTGGGGCGGCGTTCACGCTCCGGTACCCTCGCCGGGTGACCTCCAACGACGATCCGGCTGACGGGCACGCCCGATTTCACCAGCTCAGCGCCGCCGTGCGGGAGGGCGGGCCCGATGACGACTCGGCGCTGCTCGCGGCTGTGCTTGCCGAGCCTGACCGGCTCATTGCGGAGTCGGTGCTGATGTCTCTTGTAGACGCTCGGGCCGAAGGGCTGGGCTCGGCGACGTCGTTCGCCGCGTGGGCGCAGCCGGTGGTGGACGCGGTGGGCGCCGACGGGTTCATCGCAAGGCGCGTGCAGGAGTGGGCCTTGTTCAAGGCGCTGCAGTCCGGCGAGCCCGTGGATCGCAAGGCGTTGGGGGCCGCGTCCAACTGGCTCCAGCGCAAGGTGGTCGAGGAGGCCGACTCGGCCGCGGTACTGGCGGTGCTGGGCGAGGCCGGCCGCACGAAGCGGGTCCGCAACCTCGCGAAGACCCGCGCCGGACGCCTGCGGTCCTCGGGCCGGTGACCGGCAGACTCCGCCGCAGCCCGCAGTGCCGACTACCGAACTGCACCGGTGCCCTGCGGACCCTGGGCCGAGCGTCGTTGCTACGCCCTGTTGACGGGTGTCGGCGGCGCCGCCGCGGGACGCTTGATCGACCGCGCACCAGCCATTCTCCGCGATGGCACTCCTCGTGGCGATTACCACAAGCTGCGCTGACTGCGGCGGATCCGCGCACGTGATCTTGTCGCTGCCTCGTTGGTCGGCGACGATGAGGAGGGTGGGCCGCGCGGTGTATGGGGACGATGCTGCGTCGGTTGTCGTCCGCGGTCTGCCTGTTTCTGGGTTGCTGGTTGCCTTGCTGCGGCATGGCAGGTGGGACCGTCCCGTTGCCGGGCACAGTCGGTCTGTCCTGGGCGGGCTGCGCGTATTTGTTGGTCAGGATGTTTCCGATTGCGGTCGGGGGTGGTCGCGGTGGGTGGTGAGGAATTCGGTGATGCGGTCGATGTACCAGGGAAGGCGGGATCCGCGGCCGTGGAAGCCGACGTGGCCGCCGTGGGCGGTGATCTGTCGGGTGACGGTGGGTAGGGCGTCCCAGTCGACGGCCCGGTATGGCGCGGCCGGGATCATCGGGTCGTCCATCGCGTGGATGATCAGGGTGGGCAGGGTGATGGTGGGGAGGAATCCGATGGCCGAGTTGAGCGCGTAGTACTCGGCGGCGTCCCGCCAGCCGTTGCGTGGTGCGGTGATCGCGTTGTCGAAGTCGAGGATCCCGCGTACCCGGGCGACGCGGGTGCGTTCTGCGGCGGTGACGGTCGAGGCGGGGCGGGTGGCGTCGCGGCGCATTTTGGCGATCAGGTACCGTTCGTATGCCCCGAAGGTGACCTTGGCTAGGTGTTCGGTGCCCAGCGCGAGGTCGAGCGGCGCTGAGATCGCGGCGCCGGCGACCACGGGGATGCCGTCGAGGGGTTCGCCGAGCAGTTTCAGGGTGAGGTTGCCGCCGAGGGAGAACCCGACCGGCGCGACGGTGGCCGTCTTGTCGGCCGTCTTGTCGGCCAGGTGGCGCAGCACGGCCCGCAGGTCGTCGGTGCGGCCGGCGTGATACAGGCCGGCGCTGGTCTGGCCGGAGCGGCCGGCACCGCGCAGGTCGACTCGGGCCACGGTGAACCCGGCGGCGAGCAGCCCGTATGCGCTGGCCCGCACGTAGTCCGATTCGGCCGAGCCGCCAAGCCCGTGGATCAGCGCGACGACCGGCCCGCGCGGCCGGCGGTTCGGGCGGTGTATCTGGACGGCGAGCCTGTCGCCGTCACTGACCGCGACCATCTGGGTATCGGCGGCCGGCAGCGGGTAGCGCGGGCGGGCGATGCGGTCCCGTACGGTCTGCAGGTGGCCGCCCAACCACGGCGGCCGGGGCCGGAAGGTCGCGTTCACCGGGTACGTCACCGCCACAGCGTACGGTCCGCGTCACGGCCGCAGCCCCGCCGCCACCCCGGCCGGACCAACTCAGCCACACTGGACAACGCCTCGCGGCGTCGTCGCGCGATTCGCGGACCCAGGCGTTCGCGCCTGACGGCAGCGGGCATTGATGCGGCACCGGCCGCGCGTCGGGGGTTCGGGAGGCCGGCCGATCAGGACTCGGCATCGGCCGCCCAGCCCCTGCATCCAGTCGGTACGGCCACCATCGCCACGACCGCCCCGACCGATCCGTTCACCCACCCCGCCGCACAGCCCCGCCAGAGCCGGTAGCCACACCAGGCCGAAACCGGCAACCCCGCGCCGGCAGAACAGCTCACACGCCGAGAGGCACCCCACGCCTGAACGCGGCATGTGAGTGAACCGCTTTTGAGGATCTTTGACCGGTGCATTCTGGGACGGCGATCGTGTGCGCGGGAGGGGTGCCGCCGTCCGGCGTGTACAGCGCTTATCCGGTGTGCGGGCGCCAAGCGTATCGGGATGTGAGCGTTGGATCGTGGTGCAGGAAGCCGACAAAGGCTCCGATGACTTCCTCGATGTCGGTGACGTCGGTGCGGAAGTGCTGATCGGGTGCGCCGTCTCGCCGCTCCAGTGCGTACCAGCCCGGCCGGGTGTCCGCCTGCTCGCCGTAACCAACCTGGATGTACCAGCCGTCGGCTCGGCTGAGTACGGCGAAGTAGTTGTCTCGGGACAGTGCTACCAGGATCTTCCGAATGGTGGCGACGTCTGGATCACGAAACGGACGTCCCCGCTCGGATGTCAGCTCGGACCGCCAGCTATCTCGGAACTGGGTGCGTAGCTGGTTCCGTTGCGGGTCGTAGCAGTTCAGCCCGTGCTCGGCAGCAAGTTGGGCCGCCCAGGCGGAGACCTCGTCGCAGCGGCTCCACACCATCGGGAAGTACATCAGCGGCCCGCGCGCCTCGTTCGTCAACGGCGAGGTTGACCACGGGCTGTCCTCGCCGGCCTGCGTGCTGATGTCCGGGTATCGGTCCAGCAGCGCCTGTGTGTACGCGGCGATCCTCGGCGTTGGCGCCAGCGGCTCACCTGAGGCGATGTAGCGGTCGTACAGGCGCTGGAACTCTTCGGCGGCGGCCAGGTCGTTCGCCGGCCGTTCGCTCTCCCACACGGCAAGGTCATACGACATGGCGCGCATTCTCGCATCCGGATCACGCGCGGCGCCCGCCCACGGCGGCCAGGTCCCGAACCAGGCGATCTACCAAAGAGCCGAACGAAAGACAGTCGCACTGCACTCGCTGGACCACTCCAATGTGCAGGCCGCTCACTCCGCGGCGTAGGGCGTGTTACTGAGGTCGGTATGGTCGTGCCCGCGCCTGTCGATCAAGACTTTCACGGTGCGTAGCGAGCGATCAGCGGCAGAACAGGATGGCCGCGCCGGTCGCGCCAGAAGACGGCGGACACGGGATGTCGCGGTTTGGCATCGAGCCGCGTTACGAGCCGCCCCGGTGAATATTCAGAATCTGGTGTGTTCCAGCCAGTGTGTGAACAAGGCACGCTCTCCGGTGATCTCCACGCCTGGACCGTCGGGATCCAGCCGCCGGTTCACCACGAGCAGCAACTCCCGCGACCGCGCTCGGACTGTCACGTCCGCCGGTGCTTGCCCAGGTCGCCAGCGGACTCCGGCCGGCGTCCGTTCCACCAGCCACGCTGCGCCGGCAAGGCCCGGATCGGTCGCCTGCAACTGCATCGTCTCAGTTCGTCGTGCAGCATCTTGCGTAGCCAGAACCCGGCTGTCCCCTCGGCCCGCCAGGTCCACACCGGTCCGCCAGGCCCGCAGTCACGGACCGCCTGCGCCAGCCTCCGGGCGCCAGCGATCAGCCACCGTGACCACTCACCCGGATCCTGTGGCGCGTCCACGACGGCGTACCGCGGCGGATTCTGCATCCGTCCCTCGACGATCTCAGCCGCCCAACGGTGCCCCGTCCCGACATGCCCGACCAGGTCACGCACCGTCCACTCCGGACAGGTCGGCACCGTTGCCGTCGGAGCGAGACCGGACACCGCCACACCGAGCCGGGCAGTCTCCGCCTCGAACTCCGCCTCGCAACGATCATGCCCCAGCCACATCACCGGCTCAGCCTAGACAGCCCAGCCATCTCCAGACGAACCGCGCCGGATCAGGCCACGCCAGGCACCTTCCGCTGCACCCGCCCTCATCTCGGCACGACCGCATGCCTGGTGATCACGGAATCCGTCACCGTCAGTGACGCGCCACCAGCGGCAGATGCGGACGGCTGCGAGGCTGGGCACAGCGGCGACACCCACTCTGGATAGGCCGGCGTACTCAGCAAAGCGTGAGCTAGCTGCTTCCAAGGGCGACGGCCAGGAGCGTATCTTGCGCGCGTGGCATCGAGATCCTTACCGCAACGCGTAGCCCGGGCGGTCGGCGAAAGCCCGCTCTCCGAGCGGGTTGCTCGTGCTCAGGAGCTGGCTTACCGCCCGCTGATCGAATGGGTACGACGCAGCCCGCTGCACACCGACGTGCTCGGTCATTCGTTACATCCGTCGCTTACCGACGTAACCATCGGGTGCTGGCTCGGCACGTCCCTTCTCGACCTCGCCGGAGGGTCCGAGTCGCGTCGCGGGGCGACGCTCCTAGCCGGGTTCGGATTGCTGGCGTCCGTGCCGACGGCTCTCGCAGGCGCCGGTGACTGGGCGGAAATGTCAGGCGCCGAACGCCGGATCGGTGCGGTTCACGCGCTCGGCACGGACGCCGCAACGTTCCTCTTTGTCGGCTCGCTCGTCGCGCGGCTGCGCGGTCGGCACCGGATCGGCACGAAGCTTGCCATAGCCGGGAACTTGGTCGTCGCGGGTGCGGGCTTCCTCGGCGGGCAGCTGGCTCTGCACCGCGGAACTGCTCGCCGAACTTCCATGGCTGAGCGCAACTAGAGCTCTCAAACCAATGCAGTGCCCATTATCCGCACGGGCGCTTTCGTAAGTCCCGCCCCACCCGAACGCGGGGAAGGCCCCTGGAAGGCCATAGGCCCACGGGGACGGGCACGCGCTCGACCCGCGGCAGATCCGAGCGTCTCGGCAATCTGTCCGCAGAGGCTGCGTGCGAGCGCGATCGTCGCACCCGGGTTCATGCGGCTTCATGCGGCCGGAGGCGTGACCTCGGTGGCCTCCGCGTGCCGGGTGCGTAGCAGGGCATGGATCTCCTGCGGGGTATAGGCGCGGCGGCGCCGCTCGGCGCGGGCGATCGCCACGCCGGTCGCGGCTACTCCGACCACGCCGGCCAGGCCGAACAGCTTCCACCAGGAGGAGCGTCTCATCCGCACGGGCTTAGGGTAGTCGGATGCCTGGCACGCCGCTGAGCCTCGACGAGGCCGTTGACCTGACCCGCACCGGCGACATCTGGATCTTTCGCGGCCGGGCGCCGGTTGATCGGGCCATCCAGTCCCTGACCAACAGCCCGGTCAACCATGTCGGCATGGCCGTGGCGTTGGACGATCTGCCGCCGCTGATGTGGCACGCCGAGTTGGGCCGGTCGCTGCCCGACCTGTGGACCGGCAAGCACCAGCGGGGAGTACAGCTGCACGATCTGAGCGCTGCGGTCACGGTCTGGTCGGTGAAGTACGGGCAGCACGCGTGGCTGCGCCAACTCGACCCGCCAACCACTGCGGACATGGACGACGCGGTGCTGCGCACGATCGCGCGCCTGGACGGTACGCCGTTCCCGTCCACCGCGCAGTTGGGCTGGCGGTGGCTACGCGGTCGCGTGCCGGCGCAGCTGTCCCGACCGCCGGCGCTGCCCGCGCTGCTCGGCCGGCCCACACGGCAGCGATCCAGAACGGCCACCGCCGCCGGCGGGCGGCAGATGGAGACCGTCTACTGCGCGGAGGTGCTCGCCATGACCTACGAGGCGATGGGCCTGCTGCCGGCCGGGCGTAACCCCAGCTGGTACGACCCGGGCCGGTTCTGGAGCGGCGACACGCTGCGGCTGCTGCGCGGCGCCCGGCTCGGCCACGAGATCGCGGTCACGGTCAGCGACTAACCAGCCCGGCCACCACCGCGTGCCGAGAGAGGCGGGTGGTCGCAACCTGCGTCGACATGAGTGGACGCCGGATTGGTCCGCTTGCGGCGACGCCTGGGTAGCGCGGTCGGCGGCATGTCAGCGCAGCTGATCAAGCCGTCCGGCCGGGTGGCTCGACGTTGTGCGCGGTCGACGGAAGAGTCGCAACGCCGCAGATCACTGTTGATCAGTTCGACGCGAAGTTCCACTGCGCGGGCAGGGCGGGCCACGGTCAGGGCACCTCGATATCTGGATGGTCGGTGCGGAAGCGGCTGGCGGCCTCGGCGTCGATGAGTGAGTTGTCGGCGAGCCAGTCGACGGCTCGGCGCTTGGCCCGGCTATCGCGGAAGGCGTGCCACGCCGGTAGCAGATGCGGGTGCTCCTCGTGCAGTTCGGCCTTGAACCGGCGGAACGCTCCTCTTCCGTCGATGGCCCGCGCCAGTCGGCGCCCGCCGCGCTCGTCGCTGATCCGCTCGGCGAAGTCGGCCATGTCCTGGTACCAGACATAGGACGGCAATGGATCGATACAGACCACATCCAGCTCGTCGAGGTCCACCGGGTTGTGCCCATCGATGCCCCTGTCCGAGGTCCAGAAGGCTAGGAACGGCGAGTTGGGGTATCGAACGTCCGCGCGCTCGGTCGCGGCAAATGTATGCGTGCTACTCGCCGCACGCGAACGGCGGCCGGATTATGGACAGAACCGGTGACGGCGCCGATTTTCGTTGTTTGTGTGTGAAGGTAACGCAATGCTGGAGATTGATCTGGGGATGATCCATGCTAGGGCCTCGATCGGACGACGCGCTCGTAGCACTGCCGGATCCAGGGGCGGCCGGCACGATCGATGACCTCGTCGAGCGGCTGCGGCTGTTGAAGATCTGGGCCGGCGGTCCGTCGTACGATGCCATCAAGGATCGTGTCAACTCGGCGTGGAGTGCGGCTGGGCGGCCGGCCGGCGAGCTGGCGAAAAGGGCGACAGTCGCGGACTGCTTCAAGTCCGGCCGACGGCGGCTGAACGCCGACCTGGTCATCGCCGTGGTCGAGGCGCTGCATCCGGACGTCGGCTACGTGGCACAGTGGCGGCAGGCGCTGCGCGCGGTCCGGGGAGAGGCAGCGGCAGCCGCCCAGGTCCGCGTCCAGGCCACGTTGCCGCCGGATCTCGCCGAGTTCACCGGACGCGCGGCAGAACTCGACCGGCTCCGGCAGCTCGGTCGCTCGACGGCCGGTGGAGGTGCCGCCGCGACCTCGGTGATCGAGGGGATGGCCGGGGTCGGCAAGACCAGACTCGCGATCCACGCCGGGCATCTGCTCGCCCGCGAGTACCCGTTCGAGCGGGTACTGTTCGTGAACCTGCGCGGGTTCCACCCCGACCCGGCCCAGCCACCAGCCGACCCGGCCGCTGTCCTGGACGGCTTCCTGCGCCTACTCGGCGTAGCCGGCCAGCAGGTCCCGCACGATCTGGACGCCCGCGCGGGCCGCTACCGCGATCTGCTCGCCGGCACCCGCACGCTGGTGGTATTGGACAACGCGGCCGGTGCCGACCAGGTCCGGCCGTTGCTTCCGGCGGGACCGGGCAGCCTGACCCTGATCACCAGCCGGCACAGCCTGCCCGACCTCGACGCCGCCATATCCCTGACCGTGGACGTGTTCACCCGCGACGACGCCCTGGAGTTCCTGGCCGGGGCCGCGCCCGACGTGTCCCTCGGCGATGATCCGGCCGCGCTCGAACGGGTCGCCCGGCGGTCCGGCCACCTGCCTCTCGCCCTCGGCCTGATCGCCGCGCACATGCGGGCCAAGCCCGACTGGACGCTCACCGACCACGCCGACTGGCTCGACGAACGCCACCGCCAGCGCCGCCTCGACACCGGCGTCGAGTCGGCGCTCGCCCTGTCCTACCAGCACCAGCCCGCCGACCGGCGGCGGCTGTTGCGGCTGCTGGCGCTGCACCCCGGGGACGACCTGGACGACTATGCCGCCGTGGCATTGACCGGTCTCGGCCTCACCGCCGCCCGCGCCCACCTTGAGCACCTGGGCCGCGAGCACCTGCTGCAGGCAACCACCCCCGGCCGGTACACATTCCATGACCTGGTCCGCGCGTACGCAGCTGACCGGGCCAGCGACGAGGACAGCCCACCCAGCCGCCGCGCGGCCCTGACCCGTCTGTTCGACTACTACCTGGCCGCCGCGACCGCCGCGATGAACACCCTGCACCCGGCCGAGGCCCACCACCGGCCCCGTATCTGCCGACCCGGTACGCCCGCCCCGGCGCTGACCGACCCGGGCACAGCCAGAGCCTGGCTGGACGCCGAATGCCCAATCCTCGTCGCCGTCGCCGCGTACACCGCCGCCTGCGGCTGGCCGGCCCACACGGTACGGCTTTCCAGCAGCCTGTTCCGGTACCTCGCCAGCGGCCACGCCACTGAAGCCCTCACCATCCACGGTCACGCCCGCCAGGCCGCCCACCGTATCGGCGATCCGGCCGGGGAGGCCCGGGCGCTGACCGGCCTCGGCGTGGCCCACGGCCACTTGGGTCACACCGAGGTGGCCGGCGCGCATCATGAGCAGGCCCTGGCCCTGTACCAGCAGGCCGGCGACCCGATCGGCCAGGCGCACGCTCTCACCAACCTGAGCGAGGCCGAGCAGCACCTGGGCAGCTACCCGTCGGCGGCCGACCATCTCCGGCAGGCACTGACCGTGTACCGGCGGGCCGGCGACCGGGTGGGCGAAGGTCGGGCGCTGACCAACCTCGGCAATGTCGAGCAGCGGCTGGGCCGGCACGAGTCGGCCGTCGGTCACCACGAGCAGGCGCTCGCCCTGTTCCGGCAGGCCCGCTACCGCAACGGCGAAGCCACCGCGCTCAGCAACCTCGGTACGGTCGAGGAACAGCTCGGCCGCTACCGGGCCGCAGCCCGCCACCTCCAGCAGGCACACGACCTGTTCGGGGAGCTCGGCAACCGATACGGCGAAGCCTGGACCCTCAGCGCCCTCGGCACCGTCGACGCCCGCCTCGGCCGGTACCCACAGGCCATCGAACGCCACGAGCAGGCACTCGCCGTCTTCCGCGAGGCCAGCTGGCGACATGGCGAAGCGTTGGCTCTCCTCGGCCTCGGCGAGGCCGCGCACGCCTCGGGCCGGCCCACCGACGCACTCGGTTACTACACCGCCGCGCACGCCATCGCGGTCGAAACGAACGAGCACGATCAACAGGCCCGCGCCCAGACCGGCCTCGGTCACGTCCGTCGCGCGCTCGGCCAGTGGGCTGACGCGCGCCGGCACTACCAGCGTGCGCTCGCCTTGTACACCGACGTCGAAGCCGCCAAGGCCGACGACATCCGGGCCCATGTCGCCGCGCTGGAGGCGCCTGGCTCACCGGCGCAGCGCCTCGACCGGCTCGATCCAGGCGGCGCGCAGGGCCGGGTAGATGCCGGCGGTCAGGCCGACGACCGCGCCGGCGGACGGGGCTGCGAGCACAGTCCACGGCTGGAGGATCGGGGTCCATTGCTGCACCAGCGCGGTGAGCACCACCACCAGGACGCCGAGACTGCTACCGATCAGGCCACCGAGGGCTCCGACCATTGTGGACTCGGTGAGGAACTGCAGGGCGACGTGGCGCGGTAACGCGCCGAGTGCCCGGCGCAACCCGATCTCGCCGGTACGTTCGAGTACCGCCACCAGGGTTGTGTTCGCGATGCCGACGGCGCCGATGGTCAGCGTGACGCCGGCCAGTACCAGAAAGAAGACGTTGAGGTCGCCGGTGACCCGCCCCCGCAGCGCGGTCGGATCGGCCGCGGCCGCCACCTTGAAAAGCTGTGGCGCGTCCGGGCGCAGCGCCAGAGCCGCCTGCCTGGCGACCAGTTGCGCGGCGCCCAGCCTGGTTTCGACCAGCATCGCCGCCCGGGGCTCGACCGGCGGTCCGTAGCGGCGGAGCGCGGTCGTGGTGGGAATGACGACCGACAGCAGCACGTCAGGGCGGCGCCGGACGGTACCGACGATCCCGACGACGGTGAACGGCTCACCGCCGACGAACACGGCGGGCTGCTGGTCGAGCTGGGTGATGCCCAACCGCTGTGCCGCACCGGCGCCGAGCACGGCGACCCGCTCGCCTCTGGACTCGTGGAACCCGTCGTAGATCCGGCCGGCCCGCATAGTCGGGTCCATCGCCGCGAGCGCGCCGGGCTGAGCGGCGAGAAAGGTCAGCCCCGTCCCGGCGTCGTCGCCGGCCGCGGGGCTGGCCGCGATACGAGGTGCGCGCAACGGGACAGGCCACCACACGCCCGCGTCGACCACACCGTTGAGCCGCCCGACCCGCTGGCTGGCATCGGCGGGGAAGGAGACCCGGGTGTCGGCCTCGGCACCCGAGCCGGCGTCCTCGATCGTCAGCTCGGTGGCCGACAGCACGCTGAACCGCTTGTCGATCTGCCCACCGGCGGTGGCGGCGAGCCCGAGGATCGCTACGAACGCGCCGACCCCGAGGACCGTCCCGAGCATGGTCAGGATCGACCGTGCGGGGCGTTGCAGTACGCCCGCCGCGGCCTCCGCCAGCACGTCGCGCGGGCCGAAGGTGGACAGCGGCGGACGGCGCTCGCCCGTCACGGGTACGCTCCCGCCGTTGGTACCGCGGCGTCGAGGTAGCCATCGCGCATCGTGACCGTGTATTGCGCCCGCCGCGCGACGTCCGGATCGTGGGTGATGACCACGATCGTCAGTCCGGCCTCGTGCAGCTCGTCGAGAAGGGCCAGCACCCCGCCGGACGTGGTGGTGTCGAGGTTTCCGGTCGGTTCGTCGCACAGCAGCAGGCGGGGCCGGTTCACCAGGGCCCGGGCGATGGCGACGCGTTGGCGTTCCCCGCCGGACAGGGTAGTGGGCAACGAGTCCCGCCGGTACGCGAGACCGACGCGGCCGAGGGCGTCGACGGCGGCCCGACGCCGGGCGGCCCGCGGTACGCCGTTGTAGAGCTGGGCAAGCATCACGTTCTCCGTCGCGGTGCGGTACGGCAACAGGTGAAATGACTGGAAGACAAAGCCGATACACCGCCCGCGCAGAGCGGCGCGGGCACGTTCGCCGAGGGTCGACACGTCGGTGCCGTCGAGCTCGTACACGCCCTCCGTGGGCCGGTCGAGGAGCCCCGCGACGTTCAGGAAGGTGGACTTCCCGGAACCGGACGGCCCGGTCACCGCGACGTAGTCACCGGCCGCCACGACGAGGTCACCCGGCAGCAGGGCCGGTACAGCCGGCGGGCCCGGGTAGGTCAGCCCGACTCCATCGAAGCGGATGACAGGTGCCGTGCCGGCCCGGTTCATCCGCCCACCAGCACCCGGTCGCCCTCGGCCAACCCGTTGTCCGGGGACAGCGGCGTCACCTCGACGAAGCCGTCTCCGGACGCGCCGGCCCGTACGTCCACGCGGACCGCCTTTCCGTTGTCGAGCAGCTTCGAGACGGTTGTCCGCCCGTCGGCGCGCGACGATACGGCCGACAGCGGCACGACCAGGACCGGGCCCGCGGTCTGCGCGGAGGTGACCGTCAACCGCACGTCCAGGTCGGCCCAGGCCGCGTCGAGCGGCGCGGCCGGTGACACCGTGACGGGTACGTACGGTGGTCCCGGTATGGCCGGCGCACCGGCACGGTCTCCGCCGGCCGCGCTCTGCTCCCCGGCCGGGTCCTGGCGGTCGGTGGTGACCGTGCCGACGGTGTCGACCCGCCCCGTCGCCTGTCCGCCGATGGCCTCGGCGGCGATGTCGACCGGCATCCCCGGCTTGAGCAGTCTGGCCTGGTCCGGCGTTGGTTTGGCCCGGATCGCCAACGCACCCGCCGCGAGGCTGAGCAGCGGCGCCGCCGCCTGATCGCCGATCCTGCCGCCGAGCCGCACCACCCTGGCCGGAAAGATCGGCAGGAACACCACCTCGGCGGCGGGCAGCATCGGCCCGGTTCGCGCGACCAGCTCCGCCTCGGCCAGTCTGGCCTGGTCCAACGCCTTCTTCAGGTAGCCCAGTTGCACCGCGAGCGGCTCCTCGCCGGGCGCCGGTGGTGTCCCACCGGCCGCGGCGATCCGGCGGTTCAGGTCGTCGACGGCGCGTTGGGCCGCGTCCACCGCCGCCTGCGCGCCCTGCAGGGAGGCCCGATCGCCGGCCCCGCCAGGGCCGCCGGTGTCCGGCGCGTCGTAGCCGATCTTCGCGTACATCCGGCGGACCGCCGACTTCGTCGCCGCGCCGAAGCGTCCGTTGCCGTCGCCGCCGGCGTAGAACCCCAGCGTCCGCAGGGCGTTCTGTAGTTGCGCGACGTCCTTGCCGTCGTCGTCGGGCTTCAGGTCCCGGTACATCGGCAGGTTGCCGGGGAGCGCGACGACCGGCCGGCCCGATACCTCGATCACGAGGTCGCCCGCGTTGACCTGCTCGCCGACCGCCAGGGGCGTCCGGGTAACCACGGCATCCGTACCCTGCCGGGCGGCCGGTGCCACTGTCACTTGCGTGGTCGCGGCCACCTGTCCACGTAGGACGATCGTGTTCACCAGTACCCGGTGTTCCACCTGTCCGGTGAGGACGGACGCGGTGGGCGGCCGGGTCTCGGCGGCCGCCTGGAGCGGGGACCTGATCCACGCGGACGAGATCAGGCCCGCGGTCGAGGCGAGGGCGCACAGCGTCGCCACCATCACCGCCGCCCGCTGCCGCCGGATCAGGCGGGAACGCTGCGCGCTCATCTCAGGGCCGGCACGCTCAGGACCTGGGCCGCCGCTTTCACCACCCGGTCGATCTCCGCCTTGAGCTGGTTCAACTGCTGGATGTTGCGCTGGATGGCGACCTGTTCGTAGGCCACTTCTACCCCGTAGAACACCCCGACCAGGTTGGTGGCCTTCTTGCAGGCGACATCGGCCATCGCGGTTCTGATCTCGACCGCCGACGGGGCGGCGCTCTGCAGGTCGGTACCTGCGGCCGGCTCGAAGGGGTCGGCGAAGCCGTACCCGCCCTGCTTCATGCACGCCGACCACCTGCCGGATACCGCCACCACCCGGGCGTCGACGCTGGCCTGCTCGAATCCGGTCGACGCGATCTGGTCGGCCAGCGTCGTCCCGGCCCCGAACAACTCGCCTTCGTGAATCCGGCCCGTCGCCTCCCCGAGGCAACCGCCGGCGGGAAACGCCCCGTGGGTCTCCTGACCCGAGTGGACGCCCCGTGGTCGTCCACTCGGGTCACCGCTGAGAGCGAGCAGTTCCTCCGGTGACAACGGCCGCCCGGCAGCCGGTTTGGTACCCGAACCGATCGCCTCGTCCGGCGCCACGTGGTAGCCGTAGCGCTGGGCGACCTCGGGGTCCGTGACGCCGTACCGCCGGGTCAGCGACGACGGCCCCGCCGGCCGGGTGGTCGGCATGACGTCGCCGAATCCATACCGGTGCATGCAGTCGTTGGTCAGCGTGGCGACCGCCCGCTCGATGACCGCCAGTTGGTCCGGTGACGGCCGGTACGCGTCGACCGGCAGGGTCAGGCCGGTCACCTGGAGTACCTGCGGGATGTCGACCGTCGCCGGCGGGCTGACCGCGGCGCTGTTCGGGCCGTCGTCGCGCGCCGGTTCCGCCCTGGCGTGCCAGCAGCCGGAGAGCGCGCCGGACAGGACGAGAAACGCGACCGCGGCGACGGGGACTCCTCGTCGATGCGTGTTCACTGTGGTCTCTCCCGAAGTCGGGTCCGGGTACTCCGGTGATCTTTCCGCGGTCACCGCAGTACCCGGATGCTGGTCTCAGCAGGCCCAGTTCTGCGACCTGTTGTTGTTGTTCACCGGTCCCAGGTTGGCGCTGTACCAGTTGGGTTGCCCGAACCGGTTGAGCGTCACGTGGTCGCCCTGGTAGCCGACCTTGAACCAGATCGTGGCCATGCAGTTCATGTCGTGGTTCTCGGCCGAGCCGGCGTCGTTCCACAGTCGCTTGCCGAGGCCGTCCCGTGGATGTGCGCGGGCCGTATCGATCTTGTTGAAGTACGTGGGCGGACTCGAAAGATCAAGTACCGTGCCGTTCTGGCAGCTGAGCGCACCGTCGAAGTTCGAGTGGTACCAGTACTGGATCGGCCCGAACTGCCGGATCGTGCAGTCGTCGTCGTATGCCTGCGCGGCCTGCGCCGGAACCAGCCCGACCGTGGCCAGCGCGAGTCCGGCGACCACCGCGGCCGCCCGAAGCCGTCTCGTTCGGAATGTCATGTGCCTACTCCTCGTCTCCGTCTGGAACGGGATGCGGTGTCTCGCGGTGTGGGCGGGTATCGGCCCGAGACCGACTGTCGGGCACCGGCGGGTCGTCGTCCACAATCCCGGACGATCCCGGACGCCACGGGAACGGCAGCGCCGTATCGCCGCGCGACGCGCGGGTACGGTGTCATGAAAGGACGCTGACCGGGACGCCTGACCCGACAGATCCGGACGCCAAGATCGTCAAGTCGGCGGTTGTCGAGGATGTCCGAGTGGCAGGGGCGAGACTTGGCAAGGCGAGATCGACTCAGCCCGTCTCTGGTCGTGGGCGGGCCGATGGCAAGGCGAGGTATTCGTTCGTGCGACGATCAGGGCTCTGACAGACGTTTCTAGAAGACGATCGACTCCGCCCTGTTGTTGAATCCTCCCAGGGTCGGGTACTTGTGCACGGCTTCACGTGGAAGGCCTTGCCCTGGCCCCCGCGGTGGTCGAACAACGTGATCCCCCGGTTGGAGTTGTTGACGGCGCCGCTGATCCGGTTGGCCGTCTCGGGTGCCAGGTTGAACGTGGCGCCCACGTTGATCCTTCTCACCTCGTCGGTGGTGATGGGCCCGCCGTCGAAGTGCTCCTTCATGTACATGCAGAAGTTGTTGGCCGGGCAGCGGTCGTCCGCGGCCGACGCCGGGTTCGCCACCGCCACGGTCGTCGCCACCCCGCCCAGGACGACGGCGGCCGTGAACGCACCCAGAACCGTGCGCCGGCCTCTCGCGCTCACCGTTCGCATGGGGCTCACCCTCTCTCGCATCTCGTATTGTTTGTGACGCTTGGCCGGTCCATGCCAATGCCCAAATGAGTCCGACTGCGGATCCGTGAGGATGGTATCCGCCGGGGTACGGTCCCTCTGGAATGTTGTCATCTCCAACAACCCATGATCACTTATGCCCGCACCCGTCTCATGTGACCTCGGATCCTGGCCAACCGAATGCGCAAGCACTGGCCGAGGGCCGCCACGATCCTCACTGGACGGTCAGTAGCGTCGTCCGCCAATCGCAGCGGCCGGGCGCTCCGGAAGCCCGGTCGTCTTACGGAGACTTCCAGAGCGCCTACGGTGTCGGCGTTTCTATCAGGGATCAGGTGTTTACGCGACAGTACGCGTTTGGCGCAAGGCTGGTGCCGTCGGCCCAGCAGTTCTGGTCGCGCGGAGCGATCTCGGGATAGTACGCATTGTGTCCGGCGGCGACAGCCACGATGAACTCCAACCTGTCGCCTCGGTTGTACCGGATGGTCAGATCCCTGTTGACACCCACCGGAACATTTCCGGTGCACTTCTGGATATTGTGCTTGCTGAGGTTCTTGAGGCACAGGTTCGCGATATAGGCACCACGCTGGTGCACAATCATTGTCTTGGTGTGATGGTGTGCAGCCGGAGCGGCCGCGGCAGGGCCAGCGGTGGCCAGAAGCGTCGTCCCGGACATTACCGCGGTCAAAACAACAGCGATTGCTCGTAGGCCTATCTTCCGTGTTGGCATCAGGTCCCTTTCGCTTCGAGTGATGTATGAGTCAGCGCGGACGGGCGGCGCGCGCCGCTTGTCTGTAGCCGGCGGCGAACGACTGCGGACCAACCGGCAGGAGGCGGGAGTCACGTCGAACACTCGGGAGCTGTCGGCCATCCCGCGCTCATCTGTGCCTGACGCAGGGGTCTGATCATCCAGCACACAACGACACCGCTTGCGCCCGCCGGCCGAGATTCTTCGTCGGTCTTATTGTCTTCCGTCCCGCTGCGCGGTGGGATCCCGGCCAACCACGGTGCACGTTCGACGGCGCGTCGTCGAATGCGGAGGTACGCAGCGCCTCCGCGACTCGCTCGGACCCGCCCATGCTGTACCTCGACCAGGTGGGTCACGAGATTCCCCAACCGGTCATCGGTGAGAACGAACATGATGTTCGGATGGTCAGTTCGATTTCGGTCGTGGTCGAGGTCGGCCCAGCATTGGGAGGCGCCAACGCCGCAACGGCGGCGAACAGCCACCTTCGTCGAAGTCGATGCATGACCGGAGCATCGCACCGATTTCGTGAGATTGACCGGGTTCGTGGCCGGCGGAGCCCACGGGGGCAACGATGGTGACCGGTTAGGTCGTTTGCCCTTGACAGCCGACGAAGCAAGCCGGGTCCCGCACACGCATGCGGTCGACGCCAGTCGGAGCCAGGCCAGCCGCGAACATGTGGTTGCGTAGCCGTTACACCGTCCAGGGCACCGAAGCGGTGTCGGACAGCGCGGCTGACCGGGGTCGACCGACCCGCGACGGAAGTGGGACGGCTCTCCCAGTCGTCCCACCTCGCCGACGTCGTCTACAAGCAGATGGTCCGCGACGCCAAACAGGCCCGAGGAGGCGGGACGGGTCCGGGAGGACAACCGGGAGCGACTCTGCAATCCAGCGCGGCCGGCCCAATCCCGACAGCCGACACTTCGGACAAGTCACAGCCCGGACCGCCCGGCCAAGGTTAGAACGTTCACAACCTGAGGGAGCCATGTGTGGACGTCCGTGTTCTTGGCTAGCGCCATCGGTCGGCGTGCTGGATCAGGTATTTCGAGTAGACGTACCGCCAGGGAATCACGGCCAGGATGACAACGACCCAGAGGATCTCGTTGGTCAACTCGCGGGTGTCCGGGTCCATCTGTTGGTTGAGCCACAGCGGGAGCGCGACGACTGCGAGCCAGAGCAGTTTCCAGGCCACCTCGAACAGCAGGATTGGGACCATCTGTACCGGATACCGCAGTCCGAGCAAGGCGAGGACCGACATCGCCACCAGCATGCAGGTGACCACACTGGTCATCAGCGGCCACGGCTTGTCGTGGTGGAGCAGGAGCGGCCACTTGTACACCACCAGACCGCCGCCGAAGATCAGGTATCCGAGCCGCAGCACGTACAGGCGCCACAGGGGTAGCTCGGTACGAGGTGAAGAGTTGGGATCGGCCAACGCACGGGTCGTTGCAGTACTCATCGAATGTCTCCGGCGAATCCTGGTGACGCGGCGAGCGCCGGCGTCGAGTGCAGGGTGATGACCTCGTGGCCGCGCAGCGCTTCGAGGAACGGCTGAAAGCTGCCCGCGACGATGCAGCGCACGACCGGACCGTAGCGCTCGACGCCGCTGACGCCCGATGCCCGCTCGATCTGGGCCACCGGTGGTGTGCCGACAAAGCTGACCTCGACCCATTGGATCGGACGCTGCGCTGACATGTTCGCCACGGTAGACACGGCGCCGGGCGTCGCCATCCGGGGCAGCACTGAGCCGGTACTGAATCCGGTCTCGCTAGATCAATTCAGCGGCGGCCGTAGTACCGTCGGGGCGTGGCCAAGCCCGCCCAGCGATCCGGCAACCTGCCTGCCGAGGCGGCGAGTTTCGTCGGCCGCGGCTACGAGCTGGCCCAGGCCAGGAAGATGTTGACAGTCGCGCGGCTGGTCAGCCTGGTCGGCCCGGGCGGAGTGGGCAAGACCCGGCTGGCGGTCCGGATCGCCAGTGCCCTCGGGCGCGGATTCCCCGGGGGTACCTGGCTGGTGGAGCTCGCCGACGTGCGGGATCCGATGCTGGTCAGCAACGCGGTGATGGCCGCCCTCGACCTGCGTGACCAGACCGCGGCCGAGCCGGTGGCGCTGCTGCGGTCGTACCTTCGGGACAAGGAAGTGTTGCTGGTGCTCGACAACTGCGAGCACCTGCTCGACGCGACCGCGCGGCTGATCGATGACCTGCTTCGGGTGGCACCCGGGGTGCAGGTGCTCGCGACCAGCCGGGAACCGCTGTCCGTGGCGGGTGAACATGTGTTGCCGGTACCGCCACTGGATCTGCCGTCGCCACACGCCGAGTCGCTCGCCCAGACGAGCGAGAACGACGCAGTCCGGCTGTTCGTCGAGCGGGCCGCGGCGGCGGGCGGCTTCCAGCTCACCGATGCGAACCGGGCCGCCGTGGTCGAGGTATGCCGGCGGTTGGACGGGCTGCCGCTGGCCATCGAGCTGGCCGCGGTACGAACCCGGGCGCTGAGCCCGGACCAGATCCGGGAGCGGCTGAGCGACCGGTTCAATCTGCTCACTGGCGGCAACCGGGCTGCTCTCCCGCGCCACCAGACGCTGCGTACGGCGATCGAGTGGAGCTACGACATGCTGGCGCCGGCCGAGCGGACGATGCTGATGCGACTGTGCGTGTTCGCCGGCCGATGCGCCCTCGACGACGTCGAAGCCGTCTGTTGCTTCGATGACCTGCCCGCGGCTCAAGCGCTCGACCTGCTCTCGTCACTGCTCGACAAATCGTTGCTGGCCAAGGAGGACGCCGACGGGGTCGCCTGCTACCGGTTGCACGAAACGATGCGGGAGTATGCGCGGCTCAAGCTGCGCGAGTCCGGCGACGCGGACACCGTGGAGCTGCGCTGCGCCGACTACTACCTGGCGCGGTGCCAACAGTTCGCCGCGACCGGCCGCCACCGGCTGCTGCCGTCGCTGGCGTGGCTGGACTTGGAGATCGACAATATCCGGGCCGTCCTGCGCACGCGCGTCGACCGCGGCGACTTCCCGCGGGCGGTCGGCATCGCAACGGCCCTCATCTGGTACTGGATCACCCGCGCGTGCACCGAGGGCGTGCGGTGGCTCGATGAGCTACTCGCCGGGCCGACCGCTGGTCCGTGGACGTACTTCGCGCGTGGCTTCCTGGGCGTACTGCAGAATGATCCGGACGCGGCGACGCGCGCGCTCGAGCGTGGCGTGACCGGGGCTCGTGCGGCCGGACTGCCGGACGCGCTGTCTCAATCGCTTGCCATGTCGTCGATTGCGGCGACCATGCGCGGCGACCGGGCGGCTGCGCAACGACATCTCAACGATGCCCGAACCATCGTCAACGGGCTGGACGATCTGGGCGCCACGCTCATGACCTACCAGGCTCAGGCACTTAACGGCCTCGCCGACGGCGACCTGGAGACGGTCATGACGGCCGCCGCCGAAGGCGCCCGGCTCAGCCGCGAGGCGGGCGACCTCTACAGCCTCGCCATGATGTTGATGAACCAGGGCTACGCCGCGCTCGGATCGGGCGCCCTGCGGGATGCCGAGAAGTGGCTCGCCGAAGGCCTGCGGATCGCCTACCAGATCGACGACCGGGTGGCACAGTGCTACCTGCTCGGCGCGCTCGGGTGCTGCGCGGCGGCGAACCGAAAGCCGCACCTGGCCGCGACACTCTTCGGCGCGATGGAGAACCTCCGCACCGAGATCGGCGCCGAAATTCACCCGAGCATGGCCCCGGCGCTGATTCAGGCCACCCGGTCAGCCACCGCGGCACTCGGTACGGCGACGTTCGGTACGGCCCATGACGCCGGCCGGCAGCTGAGCCGGGACGCCGCCGTACGGCTCGCCCTACGCGAACCCACTGCCGCGACGCCGATCGCCGAGTCGGACTCGAACATCCTCAGCCGACGCGAAACCGATGTCGCCCGGCTCGTCACCGAAGGCTTGAGCAACATGGAGATCGGCGCCCGACTGTTCATCTCCGAACGCACGGTGGAAAGTCACGTCCGCAATATCCTGACCAAACTCGGCTTCACCTCAAGGACCCAGATAGCCGGCTGGATGGCAGCGCAGAACCGGTAACCCCCGCACGACCGACCCGTCCGGGCCGGTCGCGGAACGGGGGGATGCGAGCTGTGCGTACGGTGCTGTGTGGACGGATCGGTCGGGTACGGAGATGTGCCCGCCGTGGAGGGTTCCTGTCACTGGCGGCCGTGATGCGGCCACCATCCTCCCGCTGGGCCTCACCGGGAAGCCCGCCGGCGCGGAGCCGGTCGCCGATCCGGTCGACAAGCGACCAGCGGTCGCGATCCCGGTGGACCGGCTACCCGACCCGCAGGGCGGCGACTGGTGCGTACGGCTGCTACCAACACGCGCTCGATCTGCGAGCCGACACCGACGACGAATACCGCTACGCCTTGACACTCGACCGCCTAGGCGACACCCACCACGACGCCGACAACCCCCAATCCGCCCACGACGCCTGGCAACACGCCCTGACGATCCTCACCGACCTCGACCGCCCCGACGCCGACACTGTCCGCGCCAAACTCGACAACCTCGGCCAACCAGAGGCGACCTCCACCGGGTAAGGCGTCCAGGTACGCCGGAAGCGACCGACCCGACACGCCGGACGGTACGGCCGCCACGACTCGGATCCGAGTCGAGCGGTCAACCACCGGACTACGGACCGGAGACTGGATGTCGGTCGTCCCGCTTCGGCCGGGACACCGTGGTCAGCGCGTCCCGCAACGCCGCCCGGGAAGTGATGCCGAGCTTCGGGAAGATCCGATAGAGATGCGTGCTGATGGTCCGATGGGAGAGGAACAGCCGCTCACCGATCTGTTTGTTCGTCAGGCCGGCCGCCGCCAGCTCGGCGATCTCATACTCCTGCCAGGTCAGAATGGTGGCGGACGGGTCCCGGCCGCTGCCGGCGGCCTGCAGCTCGGCGGCCGTCCGGATAGTCCAGGGGTGGGCTCCGAGGTGCTCGAAGGCGTCGTGGGCCGCGGTCAGCTGTGCTCGTGCCGGGGCCGTCGCATGGGCGCGGCGGAGTTGCTCGCCGTAGGCGAGCCGGACCCGGGCCGTGTCGAATGGCCACTCCCGGACGCTGGGCAGGCCGAGAGCGGCCTCGAAGAGCGCGGCCGAGCCATCGTTGCCGGCGGCGAGCGCCGCGCTGGCACGGACGACGAAGTCCAGTCGGGGGGAGATGGCGGCGAGGTCGGCCTCGCGCATTGCGGCCACATGCCTGGCAGCCTGCTCCTTCCGGCCGGTCCGCATCGCGGCCTCGATGAGCTCGAGGCACACCCAGACCGCGGTCGCCGTGTACGGCGGGAAGGTTCCCGGCGGGCTGACGGTGGCGGCGTTCTGGAAAGCATCCTCGAAGTCACCCCGGCCGAGCGCATCGACCGCGCGGATGTGCGCGGCCCAGGCCTGCGGCAGGTCCGCATGGCGCGGCGTTCCCCACCGGATCAGCGCGTCGGCCAGTTGACGAGCCCGCTCGTGGTCGCCGCGCACCGCTGCCATCAGCCCGCCCAGGTAGCGGAAGTTCTGGGCGAAGAGGAGATGCCCGTTGGCCTCGCACGATTGGACGGCCTGAGCGATGGTCTGGTCGGCCTCGTCCCACCGGCCGTTGATGAACGCGTCCGCTGCCAGGTTCCCGCGAGCGCCGATCGCCTGCGTGACGGCGCCGCCCTGCTGTTCTCCGCGGATGAGGCGGCGGAAGAGCTCGCGGCAGCCCGGAAGGCGGTCGACGTAGACAGCGGCGGAGGTGAGCTTTCCGATCTCGTCCGGATCGACCTCGGCGTACAGCCTCGCCAGGGCCGCATCGAGCCGGCTCAGGATGGCTGGCGTGGCTCGTGCCGGGTCGAAACCGTTGGTGAGCAGGACGTTGGCCTCCGGCGCGGCTGGGCTCAGGCGGCCCAGCGCGGCAAGGTACGGCCGCCACAGGTACTCCCGGCCGCCCCAGAGGCAGACCTGGAAGAGCGCGTCAATGGCGGCGACCAGGGCGCGATCATCCGCGTCGAAGGTGCCGCCGTACGTGTTGATGGCTACCACCAGACGATGATGGGCTGAGTCGATGTCGCCGTCGCCGTTGAGCATGAGATAGGCGTCGGCCGACACGGCGTGCAGCTCCGCACCGGCGCCGAGCGGGGTTTGCCTGGCCCGCGCCAGTAACGCCGGGACCCGCTCCAGCTGCCAGCTCATCGTGCCGTCGATGAACGCGGCTTCGGCGAGGCGGCCGCTGCGATCGGCCGGGTCAGGACTGAGGTCCGCCGCGCGGGCCAGCAGAACCGCGGCCGAGGCTGGATCACCGCGGCGCAGGATGCGCCGCGCGCTGTCGTGCAGCAACGCGGCTACGTTTTCGTCGGGAGCCAGCGTCGCCGCGGCCAGGTGCCAGCATCGCCGGTCCGGCTGCTCCACCAGGGCGTCAGCCAGCCGCCGGTGTGCCGCACGCCGTTCCTGCGCCGTGGACATTCCCACGACAGCCGAGCGGGTCAGCGGGTGCCGGAAGACCAGCTGTCGTGTGCCGTCATCAGCGCGTACCAGACCGGCGCGCTCGGCCGGGGCAAGGTGCTCCACCAGTTCGCCACCAACGGCCTGATCAAGGAGCGCGTAGTCGGCGGCCCCTGCCAGCACAGCCAGCAGCAGCAAGTCGCGGGTGGTCGCCGGCAACCCCGAGATCTGACTCGCGAACAGCGCCTGCAGGCGGTCGGTGAGCGGCAGCACCGCGGGAAGCGCCTGCCATGCCGCCTGCTGTGGACCGCTGAGCGCGGGCGGCAGCTCCAGAAGGGCCAGCGGGTTACCCCGGGCCTCGTCCAGCAGCCGCTGGCGGACCCGGGGTGCGAGCGTCGGGAAACGCTCGCGTAGCAGGGCCAGTGCTGCCTCGGGATCCAGCGTGGTCAGATCGTGGCGCGTCATGCCCGTGGGTTCGAAGCCCTCGAGCGCTCCCGTCCGTGCCGCGGCCAGGAAGCCGGCCCGGCTGCCGCCCAACCGCCGCACCACGAAACTCAGCACGTCAGCGCTGTACCGATCCATCCACTGCAGGTCATCGACGACCAACAGCAGCGGCCGCCCGGTCGCCATCCCGCGGATGAGACTCAACGCCGCCTGTGCCACCTGCGGCGGCTTCGGTGGCTCGCCTTCGGCCATGCCCAGTACGACAGCCAACGTGTCCCGATGCACCGGAAGGAGCGTCTCCAGGCCGGCCGACAGGGGAATCAGGATCTGGCTCAGCCCCGAGAAGACACCCGTCGCCTCGAACTCGACGCCCTCGGCCCGCACGACCCGGGTTCCCGCCGCCACGGCTCGATCGGCCGCGACCCGCAGCAGCGCGGTCTTCCCGATCCCGGGCTCGCCCGCGAGCACCAGGGAGCCGCCCTCGGCCGCCGCCCGGACCAGGAACTCGTCGATCAATGCCAGGTCGGCGGCGCGACCCATCAAGGAAGAACGCCGGCCCGGCGGATCAACGGTCATCTCGCGCCCCCCCAACCGGCCGCCGATGACGTCATCGCAGTCGTCATCCGACGCTAGCAATCTCCTGCCGTGAAGGCGAGAGTCGGGCGGCGGGCGCCCCACGGATGGCGCGCCCCACGGCACCGGAAGGAATCGCCATGACCGACATGAGCTCAGCCTCGCGAACACCGACCGTGGTCCTGGTCCACGGCGCCTTCGCCGACGCCTCGGGATGGGCCGGCGTGATCGAGCGGCTGATGGCCGCGAACGTTCCCGTGCGCGCGATCGTCAATCCCTTGCGCGGCATCAGCATCGACTCGGCCTACGTCGCCAGCGTCTTCCGCCAGATTCCCGGGCCGGTCCTGGCCGTCGGCCACTCCTACGGTGGTGCGGTGATCACCAACGCCGGTTCGATGGCGGACAACGTCGTCGGATTGGTCTATGTCGCCGCATTCGCGCCCGATGAGGGCGAAAGCTTGCAGGAGATTGAGGGTGGCTCCCGGGACAGCGTTCTCCCCTCGGCGCTGCGGCAGACGGACTACCCGGTGGGATCCGGCTCCGACGTGATGGGCGAACTGTCGATCGACGTGGACCTGTTCCACGAAGCGTTCGCCGCTGACCTGCCCGAGGCGCAGACAGCGGTGATGGCCAGGTCGCAACGGCCCGTCTCGGTTGCCGCGTTCGGAGAGAAGACTCGCTCGCCGGCATGGAAGAAGCTGCCGTCGTGGGCGGTCGTGGCCACCGGGGACAAGGCGGCCGGCTCCGACGTCGTGCTGTCCATGGCCAGGCGGGCCGCCGCGGAGATCACCGAGGTCGACGCGTCCCACGTGCCGATGATGTCGCAGCCGGACGTGGTCACCGACGTGATCCTCAAGGCGGCGGCAACGGTCGCCTGACTGTCAGGAGTACATGATGACCGACAGCGAACGGCATTTCGACGGCCGCGAGATGTTCATGCTGCATGACAGCTTCCGACGAGAGTTCGCGCTGCTGCCCGCGCTGGTCCGCGGCGTCGCCTCAGGCGATCGCGAGCGTGCCCAGGTGGTTGCCGCGCACATTGCCTACGTAAGCACCATCCTGCATCACCACCACCACGGCGAGGACGTCGACGTCTGGCCGCTGCTGGTCGAGCGCTGCCCCGCCGAGTGCGCGCCGCTGGTCGAGTTGATGGAGGCACAGCACGACGACGTCGCGAGGATCGGCCGCGAGATCGACGAAGGACTGCGGGATTGGGCCGGTGCCGCAGAAGCGCCCCGTGAGGCGCTGGCCATCGCGCTCGACGGTCTCATCCCGGTACTGCGGGAGCACCTGGCCGCCGAGGAGAAGCAGGTTGTTCCGCTCATGGAGCGGTACATCACCGCTGCTGAGTGGAACGAGATCGTCGAGAAAGAAGCGGCGGAGGTCGATCCGGCCACCATGACGCTCGGCTTCGGCATGCTGATGTACGAGGGCGATCCCGAGGTCGTCGACGCCGCCATCGCCACCATGCCGGAGTCGGTACGCCCGGTTATCCGGGAACGGGCGGCCCAGGCGTTCGCGGAGCATTCCCTGCGCGTCCACGGCACCGCCACGCCCCCACGCGGCGGCGTACTGTAACGCGGGAAGAGGCTCGCCATGCGTGACGGCGGGACCATCGGGGGGACTCGGATCGCGGGGTCGCCATGGTGATCCGCACACCTGACCAGCGCCTGCGGGTGTTCGTCAGCTCCACGCTGGGAGAGCTGGCCGCCGAACGGCGGGCGGTCGCCCGAGCCATCGAAGCGTTGCGGCTGACCCCGGTCATGTTCGAGGCCGGAGCGCGGGCGCATCCGCCGCAGGAGGTGTACCGGGCGTATCTGGCGCAGAGCGACGTGTTCATCGGGCTGTACTGGCAGCGCTACGGGTGGGTCGGCCCAGGCATGCAGATCTCGGGTCTGGAGGACGAGCTCGAGCTGGCGCGCGGTCTGCCCCGGCTCCTGTACGTCAAGGCTCCGGCGCCGGACCGGGAGCCCAGGCTGGCCGACCTGCTGCTCCGCGTCAAGAACGAGGCCTCGTACCGTCGGTTCAGCACACCGGCCGAGCTGGGTCGGCTGGTCCGCGACGACCTGGCGACACTGCTGGGCGAGCGATTCGCCGCCCGTCCAACTGTCCCGGCCACGCCGGCACCGCCTCGCTCGGGCCGGCTGCCGGTGAGCACCACCTCGCTGGTCGGCCGCCGGCAGGCCGTCGACCAGGTCGCCGATCTGCTCGGCCGGCCCCAGGCGCGGCTGGTCACACTGACCGGGCCCGGCGGGGTCGGCAAGACCCGGCTGGCGATGGCCGTCGGCGAGCGGCTGCGGGACCGCTTCGAGGCCAGGGTGGTGTTCCTCCCGCTCGATCGGGCAACCGGGCCTGACCAGGTCCTGGCCGACATCGCCCGGGCAGTGGGGGCCAACCTGGGCGGGACAGACTCGGCCCTACAGGCCCTCGCCGAACAGCTGGACGGCGTCCGCTGGTTGCTCATCCTGGACAACCTGGAACAGGTGCTCGAGGTTGCCGGCGACATCAGTGAGCTGCTGGCCCGCTGCCCGGGCGTGGCCATCCTGGCGACGAGCCGGACCGTGCTGGGACTCCGGGCCGAGCGGGAGTACCCGGTACCGCCGCTGTTGCTGGCGACCGACCCGGCCATGTCGGTGGACGCGATGTTGGCGTCACCGGCGGTGGCGCTGTTCGTCGACCGCGCCCGCGCGGTCCACCCGGACTTCGAGCTCGTCGAGGGGAACGCTGCGGCGGTGGCGGAGATCTGTCGGCGTCTGGAGGGCCTGCCGCTGGCGATCGAGCTGGCCGCCGCCCGTACCCGGCTGCTCGATCCCGCTGAGGTGCTCCGTCGGCTGGCGACCTCCCTGGACGCGCTGGGGACGGGCGCGGTGGACCTGCCCCAACGGCAGCGAACATTGCGGGACACCGTGCAGTGGAGCATGGACCTGCTCGACGACACCGAACGGTCGCTGCTGGAGAGCATGGCGATCTTCGTGGGCGGCTGGACCGTCGATGCCGCCGCCCGGGTCGCCGGCCTAAGCGACGATCAGGCGCTGGACCTGTCGGAGGCGCTGGCCCGCCATAGCCTGATCCAACTCGACAGCACCGAACTCGGCCCGCGGCCCCGGATGCTGAGCGTCATTCACGAGTTCGTCGCCGAGCGGTTGGAGACGCGCCCCGACGTCGCCGAGATCGGGCGGCGCCACGCCGACTACTACCGCGGGCTGGCCGAGCGGGCCGACGGACCGCTCCGGGGTCTCGACCAGGATCACTGGGCCGGCCGGCTGGAAGTGGAGGCGGACAACCTGGCCGCCGCGGTTGGCTGGTACCTCGCGCACGACCGTGCGCCGCTGCCGCATCTGTTCCGGATCTTGTGGATGTACTGGGGGCTGCGCGACCGGCTCGGCGAGGCCCGTACGTGGATCGACCAGCTGCTGCCCACTGTGGACTCGCTGGACCCCCAAGCACAGACCGAGTTGCTGTGGACCTCCGCGCTGACCGACCTCGAGGTGGTGGGAAATGTGGCGGCCCTGTCCACCAGTCAGCAGCGCCTTGGATCGCTCCAGGAGGCGGTCCAAGACCCGTACCTTCATGCGGTTTCTCAGCTCGCGATCGCCGGGATCTCAGCGGTCGTTGGCGACTTCGACGGCGCTCTGCAAGGAGAGTTGGCCGCCCTGAGGGAACTCCGCGACCAGGACGAGCCGTACTGGACGACCGTGGCCGTGCTGACCGCGGGCCTGGTGGCCACCGCTATGGGCGATCTCGATGCCGCCCTGAGCCACCTGCGCGAGGCGAGCGCTCTGGCCGGACGGTTCGACCACGCCGGGCTCAGCGCGTGGTCGCAGGTGCAGCTTGGCGTCCTCGCCCTGGTACGGGGCCGGCCCGAGGAGGCGCGGGAGCTGCTGGAACAGGGCCTGGAGCTGAGCCTGGCAACCCACAGCACGCGCAACGTGACCCTTTGCCTGACCGCGTTCGCCCAGCTGGCGTTCGTGGCTGGCGACGGCGACCGGGCGGCGCTGCTGGCAGGCTCGGCCGAGGGCCTGCGCGAACGTGTCGGTCTGCGGGCGTGGCCGCTCCAGCGGGAGGGGGAGGCTCAGACCGTCGCCCAGATCCGGCAGGCGCTGGGCGCGGACCGGTTCGACCAGGGATTCGCCGCCGGTCGCCGGCTCGACCGCCGCGAGGCAGTGGCGGCCGCCCGCGAGAGGAACTGAATCTCAAGAACGACCACGTAGGGCGCCGACGCACCTCAGGTCACCAGCCACGGGCGATAGGCCGCCGATGCCCAACCAATGGCGCAGCACGATCCGGCGGACCAGCAACCCTTGGCAGGCACGGCCGAAGGCACTGCCGGCGGTGCAAGTACTCGACCTTGATAGTGGAGAAAGTGGCCTCGGCAACGGCGTTGTCGAAGCACGACCACCCGGCCCATCGACTGGCGTACCTTCCGCCGAGCGCACGCTGTGGCGAAGTCAGCTCATCAGCGCCGCGATCGTGTTGTCCGAGACCTGCCAGCCCTGCGCGTAGCTCGATGCCGATACGCGGGCTGCCATAGGTCCACCGGAGTCGTCGAACACCTTGCGGAATACCTTGCGCACCACGCCCGCCAGCCGAGCCCGACGATCCTGCCGAGGCGTCGGCGGCCGGTCATGCCACCTGTAGAACCAGGACTGTGAGACACCCAAGGCCCGGCAGGCCACCGCGTACGGCACGTGGTGCTCGGTCGTCTGGGAAGCGATGAAGGCGGCCACGCTCACCGGCCCGTCGCTTCCTCGACCCACACGACCACCGATCGCTTGAGGACATTACGTTCCATCGCCAGCTCAGCGTTCTCCCGCCGCAGCCGGGCCAACTCGGCCCGTTCGTCCTCGCTGAATTTGCGTGCTGATGTTACGCATCAGCCCGGCGGAGGCGTTCGGCTGCCTGCGCCCGCAGCGCATCGCCGCCCGCCGGGCTGCCACCGCACAGTGCCATCTCCCGGGCGTTGTACGCAGCCATCCACAAGCTGGCCGCCCATGCGATCTCCAGCTCCACGGCCGTGAACAAGCGCCCTCGAATGTCTTGATAAGCCACCAGGAACGCCTCGGAGCTTTCGATCGGCGCCAGCGTGGGCGGCCCGGCACTGGCGAACGACCCGCTCGCCGCTCCCACCAGCGCCGCCTCCGGCTGCCACGCCAGGCTGTCCCAGTCGTGCACCGCCCACACCTGCCGGCCCTGCCACCGCAGGTTCTGCGCCTCGAAGTCGGCGTGGCCGAGCACGCACGGCAAGCCGGCGGCCAGCAGCCGCCCCCGGGCCCGCTCAGCCGTCTCGACAATGTGCTCGGACACGACACTCTGGTCCCGGCTGTCGAGAAAGTCGATCGCCGGCCACAGCCCAGAATCGGTGTGGTCCCAGCGCACCCAGGGCGGATTCGGCAGCGGCGGCGCGACGGTCACGCCGGCAAGTTCGGCCATCAGCCGGGCGAACACCTCCGCGCAGCGCATGGCGATGTCCGGCGAGTCCCCGTGCAACACCTCGCCGCCGGGCCGGAACTCCTCGGCGTGCACGGCCAGCGCACCGACACCGACCACCGGCGTGAGCGGCCGGGCACACGGAAACCCGCGCTCGGCCAGCCGGGCCTGCGCCGCGACACACGACGCGGCCCGGCCGTCGTCGGCGCGCGCCTTGACCACGACGTCCCTGCCACCGGCCAACCGCAGACCGAACACCATCGAGACCTGTTGCGACTGGAACAGCACGCCGGCGGGTTCGCCGCCCAGATGGTCAAGACACCAAGCCGGCAACCAGTCCGGCAGCTCGTCCAACGGCACACTCAGGACTGTGCCATAGGCACCGAACGCACCGGAGACGACAATCGCCTGCTGGACGATCACCGGACCTCCGCGACGATCCGCCCTGCCACACATCGCCGGATGCAGTGCCGCAGTCATCACCGACCCGCATCTATGGCAGCGGTTGGTGCGGACGGTGACCTGGCTGTAGCGGTCGACGCGGGGGCCGAGCCAGATGCCGGTCTCGAACGGCTCGTCCGGCAGCGGCGCCAACAGCGGCTGCTCGATGGCGAACTGCTCCCCGACGGTGTGGGCGCGGCTGCCGATGCGGCGGGCGTCATCAGCCTCGTCCCACGCGTCGACCATGGCGCCCAGCTGCTCGAACGAGTCGACCTCGGGGACCGGGACGAGGTGGTTGCGGCGGAACCAGCCGATCTGCCCCTCGACGCCGCCCTTCTCGTGAGCGCCCTCGATGCCTGGCTGGCAGTAGAAAGGATCGACCGAGAAGTGCGAACGGAACGCCGTCCACCTGGCGGTTTCGACGCGCTGCCGGGCAAACCCGAGGACCTGGGCGACCGCGGCCCGCAGGTGTCGTAGCGGATCTTGCCGGTCGGACACCCCCGAGCGTGGTAAACGCGTGGACATGTCCCTCCAGGAACGCCTCCGACCCTCCCGAAGCAAAGATCTTGTGGACGGCCTTGCCCGAGAAGGAAAGCCGGAACGCGAACAGCATGCAAGTCACCAGCTCGCCGCGCAGGTTGACCGCGACCTCACCGAAGTCGACCTCAGCCTCCGCGCCGGGCCGGTGGGTCTGCGGAAAGAACACATTGACCGGCCCCTGCCCGGCCTCGACGCGGATCTTCGGCCTACGGTCCGCGACGTAGGCCCGCACCACCGCATAAGACACGTCGTGCATGTCGTGCTCGGCGATCAGCCGGTCGCAGATCCGCTTCACGGTGTGCCGCTGCTTGCGGGGCGCGTCCAGGTCCGCCCGCAGGATGTCGTCGATGATCGGCTTGAACGCATCCAGCTTCGAGGGCCGCGGCGGCATCGGCTTGCGCGGTGCCGGCCACGCCGAACTCAGCGCCGCACGGACCGTGCGACGGCTGACCTGATACTTGCGGGCCAGCGCCCGCACGGACAGGCCAGCGCGCGAGTCGGATCGCCGCGAACAGGTCGACCTTCGACATCGGCGGCATCGGCGGGGCTCCCGTCCAGACCAGCCGATGCTCCCACCACGTGAGGCGGGTCCGGAATTCGCAAACATCGAAACCACCCGATCGAGACAACCCGGAAGGTGGGACCCGAACTGGCGAACAAACGCAGGTAAGGGCGTGGCATCGGACCTGTGTCGTCGAGCGGGCGGAGGCAGTTGACGGTTGGACGGCCGCCAGTGGATGATCCAGCGATGTGTCGCTCGGGTTAGCGAGCCGGGACGCTGGCCCTAATGGACAACATGATCGCCGTCATGCGGTGGCTTCAGGAGAGCGGATTTCATGAAGTTCCTTCTCACGTCGTCGGGCATCCGTAACCCGAGCATCTCCGACGCGCTCGTCGACCTGCTGGGCAAGCCGATCGTCGAGTCCACAGCCCTGTTCATCCCCACCGGTGTCTACCCCTTCTCCGGCGGAGGTGAGATGGCGTGGAAGGCGATTCACGGCCAGGCTCCCAGCCCGCTGTGCCAGCTGGGTTGGAAATCCCTGGGGATTTTGGAGCTCACCGCGCTGCCGACCATTCGAGAAGAGAACTGGGTCCCGGCGGTCCGGGAGGCCGATGCCCTCCTCGTCTGGGGCGGCGACGTGCTGTACCTGACCTACTGGCTGCGCCAGTCGGGTCTGGCTGACCTCCTGCCGTCGCTGAGTGACACGGTTTATGTGGGGGTCAGCGCCGGGAGCATCGCAGTCACCCCGTACAACTGCGACGCCGAATTCGACCTTGGATTCGTCCCTGACGGCAGCGACATGGCGCAGGACGCCGACCGGTCGCTGGGGCTGGTGGATTTCACGCTGTACCCCCACCTCAATCATCCGGACATGGAGGACGCCGAGCTGTCCAACATCCAGAGGTGGGCGTCCGGAATCCCGGTCCCGACTTACGCCATCGACGACAACACCGCTATCAAGGTGGTCGATGGCACCGTTGACGTCATCTCCGAAGGCGACTGGAGACTGATCAACCCCTGACCGAGACGTCCCCTCAGCCGAGCCAGCCCTACACAGGGCGGGTCCACAACTCACGAACACAGCAATCGGCCGAAGAGACGTGGGCCCGATAGACCCCGACAAATGGGACCCGAACTGGCCCACAGAACCAGGACCCGGACGTGACGAACGAGCACCGGGCCATCGGACTGCGAAATCAGAATGGTGCCGGACCGCGACCAACCAGCGACATCAACACTTGCCTCGCGAGTACGGGCCGGACCCTCGTGACGGCGACCGCGCCGATCTGCTCATAGGGCAACTCCAGTTGCAGCCCGTCGCTCGCGTTGCGGACATCCATGCTGACCTCCTCGTCCGGACGGAACGTGCCACTCCAGCCGCTGAGGTCCCCCCTGTGGTTGGTCCCGAGGGAAGCCATGCCGGCTACGCGTGCGCCGTCGGCGAGGATGAGCGTTGCAGGACCCGAGTAGGTCGTCATAGTTATGGACCGTAACGGCTTGGTCGTGTCTTGGCTGTACGTATATGTTACCCGGCACGACCCTGCGCTCGACCACCGACGCTGCCGGTCACGTTCCGTAGCGCACGGTCGGCGGAAAATCCGGACGTCTGATGTTGTCCAGCAGAAATGGTGCTCATGATTAGGCGGCGCCGCGCTCGTTGACCGGCCGGCGGCGCAGGCTCGGGTTCAGCAGGGGCGGTGGAAGGTAGGCCTGGTCGAGTCGGGTGACGTCGGTGCCCGGCGGGACGATCTCGTCGATCCGGTCGAGGGTCTCGTCGGTGAGCGTGACCCCGACTCCCGCGAGCAGGTTGTCGAGGTGCTCCATGGTGCGCGGGCCGAGGACCGCGCTGGTCACGCCCGGTGCGCGATGGCGAAGGCCATGGCGAGGTGGGTCAATGGCAGGCCTGCCTCGTCGGCGAGCGGGATGAGTTGTTCGACGACGTCGATCCGGCGCTCGTCGCTGAGGTGCTTGAAGATGTGTGCCCGGCGCAGGTCGTTTTGCTGACCCTTGCGGACGCGGCCGGTGAGCATCCCCTGGCCGAGCGGGCCCGCGCCGCTCGGCGACCCATTGGGCCTCGACGATGTCGCCGGCCGGCGTGTTGGATGACCCGATCGCCTGCACCCTGCCGGTGCGGATCAGGTCGGTGAGCGCGGAGAGCGTCTCTTCGATGTCGGTGTCCGGGTCCAGTCGGTGCACCTGGTAGAGGTCGATGTGGTCGGTCTGCAGGCGGCGTAGTGAGTTCTCGACCGCTGTCATGATCCAGCGCCGGGAGACACCTTGCTGATTGGGGTCGGTGCCGGTCGGCCGGCTGAACTTGGTGGCGAGGACGACGGTGTCCCGCCGGCTCTCGAGTGCCCGGCCCACGATCTCCTCCGAGTCGCCATAGGCGTCAGAGGTGTCGATGAAGTTGATCCCGGCGTCCAGCGCCTTGTGGATCACCCGGATCGAGTCCTCCGGGTCGGGATTACCTACCTGCGTGGCGAACATCAGCGTGCCGAGCGCGTACGGGCTGACCTTGATGCCGGTCCGGCCCAGGGTGCGGTACTGCGTCAGCGTCTCCTCACGGTATCGTGGGTGAAGTGGAATCTCTTTCCGGAACCATACGGAAAGAGTTTCCGGAACGGTGGTGGGGGCGACTGTGTCGGAGGACACCAACGGTTCGAGGGCGGGCGCGGGTGCGCCACGCCAGATGCGCACCGACGCGCGGCGCAATGTCGAGTCGCTGCTCGAGGCGGCGAAGACGGTCTTCGGCACGTCGGGCGTCGACGCCCCCGCGAAGGAGATCACCGATCTGGCCGGCGTCGGAGTCGGCACGCTCTACCGGCACTTCCCGCAGCGCTCGGACCTGATCAAGGCGGTGATCGAGCGCGAGACCGACGCCTGCGCCGACGCGGCCTCGGCGCTGGCCGCCGCGTACGAGCCGGGGGTCGCCCTCGCGAAGTGGCTCGACCGGTTCACCACGTTCGTCGCGACGAAACGCGGATTCGCCGCAGCGCTGCACTCCGGCGATCCGGCGTTCGACAGCCTGCCCGGCTATCTCATGCAGAAACTTGGACCGGCCCTCGGGTCCCTGCTCGAAGCCGCGACAGCCAGCGGCGAGGTCCGGGCCGGAATCGGCGCCCGGGATCTGCTGTACGCCGTTGCGAAACTGTGTGCGCCCTTGCCGAACGAGGAGGACGACTACGGCCGGCGCATGGTCGCGCTCCTCGTCGACGGACTACGGCCGGGCGAATTCCAGCGCTGACGTACGCGTCCTCGGGCACGCTCGCGGATCTGGAACGGCGGCGGGCACGGAGCCCGGCCGCCCACCCGCGTCACGATATCCGCGGCCCGGTGCCCGGTATGTAGTGAGTCGATGACCTTGTCGGCAGTCTGCGAGACGACACCTCACTGGCGCACCTTCTTCCGGTAGGCCGTCGCGAACGCACTCAACTCGGCACGACCGCATGCCCGGTGATGACGGGGCCTGCTGCCACGTTCTGTGACGCTCGGACGGCAGCACGAGCGCGCAACGACCCGTCGGCACGGCGGGAGCGGCGTACCGAGGGTGATGAGCGACGGTGAGCCGCGGCGCCCGGTCGGCGGCCAGGTCAGTACATCTGAGCTTCGTCGACGCCTGGCCACCGGTGAGGCATGCGCCCGGCAGCTATCCGCACGCGGCTGACATCGGCAGGGCCCATACCGGCCGTCTCCAGCCGGTGGCGTCGGCGGCGATCAGGTTCCTGATCAGAAGGGGGGTGCGTCCTCGCCCATCAACGCCAGCACGACGCCTCCCTTCCCGCTCTTGACGCTCTGGACCACGACCTTGCCGGTGCTGCCGTCGGGCAGCTCCAACGTAAAGATCTTCCCGACCGCGTTCTTGGGGCCGTTGCCGGCACTGTTCGCGGGTCGGAAGTCGCCTGCCCACGGCGGGGTCCCACCCTTGCGGGCGGGCTCGGCGAAGAGCGCGGCGGTTCCGGGGGTCCTGGTGCCATCCGAGGAGACAAGCACTGAGGCGCTGCGATAGGTAGCCATATACGGCAAGGCTATCCCGAACTGCGCTCGGCCGCGCCACGACAACTGCGCCGTAAAGCCAACGGCCACCGGGAGCGACCTTGGTCTGCTCTCACCCCTGGGGCTGACCGTGCCTTGGCCGCGGCCCGAGCTAGACCCCGGTCGCCGAACCTGCAGCGCCGGCTCGGCCGACGGCACGCCACCGCGTCCGCGCTTGCCCGGACCAGGCCCAGCCGCCTCGCAGGTTATCGGTGCGCGTGATCGAGCGGCATGTCAGTGCGTTGATCTCCCGGACGGGCTGCTGCCGATGGCAGGATAAAGGTGATGTCGCGCCCGAGTGCGCCGGTGCGCGTCGATGGCGGAGCTGGCCGCTATGGCGGCCACGTCGCAGGGGTTGATGCGGCGGATCTGGGAGCAGGTTTCCAGCCTGGCGGTGCGCGCCGTTCGTGCGCTTGTTCTTCGGGGTGTTCGCGCCTGGCCGACATGCTGGGCGTCGCACCCGACCCGCTATGCGTTTGGGCGTCGCTGTTCCCGGTGGACTTTTGATCGATCTGCTTGCGGGGGCCGCCAAGGTCGGGTCGACGCGGCTTCGAGCTATGTGTGGGGATGTCCGCGCCCGAGCAGGCCGATCAGCATTTCGACACGGGCCGCCTCGTGGTCGGGCCGCAGCCGGCCGTGCCGGGACAGGTCAGCCAGGCCGTGCAGCGCGCTCCACAAGACCTCCGCCCGGGTCTCGTCGCCCACGGTGGACAGCAGCGGGCCGAATCCGGCGCGCAGCGGCTCGGGCGTGGTCGGTCGGGCGAACTCCAGGTCGGTCGGCATCGAGAACATCGCCTCGTACGTCGCCGGCTGCGAGCGGGCGAAGTCGAGGTACGCCGCGCAGAGCCCGCCCAGGTCGCCCGCCGCGGTCAAAAGCTCGGCGAGCCGGGCGAAGCCGGCCAGTGCCACCGCCCGGATGATGCCGTCCCGGCCGTCGGGGAAGTGTCCGTAGAGGACCGGCTGGCTGAAGCCGATCGTGTCGGCGAGCCGTCGCACGGTCACCGCCGGCCACCCGTGCACCTCGGCGATCTCCCGCGCCGCGTCGACGATCCGATCCCGCCGGCCGGCACGGGCCAGTTGCGCTCTCGTTGGGGCCTTCACATCCACATCCTAGCAGTGCTAGATTCCTAGCAACGCTAGATTCCGGGAGGGATTGTGACCGTACTCCTCGACGTCCTCGCCACCGCCGCCGCGCTGGCCACGGCCGTCATCTTCGGCACCGACACGCTCGGCGCGCTGGTCATGCGCCCGACGTACGCCGCGCTCGACGACGCCACCATGACCCGCGTCGTCGGCCTGTCCCACCGCTACGGCAACGCCCGCATGCCCCTACCGGGCATCCTCAGCGTGGTCGCCGGCGCCGCGGCCGCGCTCACCGCGTTCCTCACCGGCCGCCCAGCCGCCGGCGTCGCCGCGGGGAGCGCACTGCTCCTGCTGCTGGTCTGGCTGGTCCTGTTCAACCGGATCTCGCTACCGATCAACAAGGCCTTCATCGAGGCAGCCGACGCCGGCCGGGTACCGCCCGGCGCACGCCGGCTCCAGGAACGGTGGGACTCGATCATCAACCTGCGCGCGGCCCTCCAAGGAGCCGCGCTGCTCGGCTTCTGCCTCACACTCGCCCTGGCAGCAGCCTGACACACCGAAGCGCCCGGCCCCGCCAGGCCGAACGCCCCAGTTCCTACCACCCCAGCGGCTGCATCAGATCCTGCCGGTACCGGACACCCGAGCTTGCGCCACCACGTCACCACCGAGACAACCCGACAGGCCGAGACCGGGCAAAAGCCCCGGCAAGCGCATCAGCATCGGCCGCGACCGACCGACCCGGCACCACCGCGCTGTCGACGCCTTCACCACGCGGCTCGCCGGCGTGGTTCCACCGCCGAACCACGAGGCGCTGCTGGCCAACGCGATGGCCGACGCCATCGACTCCGATCCGACGATCCGCACAGTCAAGGATGCCACCGAACGCCTGCGGATTTCCGGCCGGTCATTGCAGCGGCTCGCGTGCCGGTACGTCGGGTTAGCACCGTCGACGATGATCCGCCGACGCCGGCTACAGGAAGCGGCCGAACGCCTGCGAACAGACCCGAACACGACCCTGGCCGCCGTCGCCGCCGACCTCGGCTACAGCGACCATGCCCACCTTGCCAACGAGTTCCGGTCGGTACTCGGCCTCACCCTGAGCAACTGCCGGCAGCGGGTCGCGCCGGAGGCCACATGACCCGACGCCCCGACGCTTGCCGGACCGGGCGGCACCGGATAGGCGTCGGCCGTAACTCAGCGGCCGCGATCCGACGCACCCTCCACCGCTTGATCGAATGTCCGCACATCGGCTACGACCGCATGCCTGGTGATCACGGATTCCGTCACCGTCAGTGACGCGCCACCAGCGGCATGAGCGCGCACCGGGGCAGGTGGGCCGGTAGCGCTGCAGCGGGAAAGCGGTCTGTGTCGGCTCCCACGACTCATCGGCGCCTTCAGAGACGTGCCCGCGCTGTTCTGCCTGCAGTGAAGCCCGGCCCGGCCGTGCTCGACGATCGCTACAGTCCAGTCTTATGACGACGGTCACCACGCGCACGGTCGAGTACCCGGCAGATGGCCTGACGATGATCGGGCACCTCGCATTGCCGGCCGGTGTCGACCGCCGGCCCGCGGTGCTAGTCGGGCCGGAGGGGCCAGGGCTCAACGATTTCCAGCGCCGCCGGGCCGACGCCCTCGCCGAACTGGGGTACGTGGCGCTGGCCTTCGACCTTCACGGGGGACGCTGGTTCACCGACGCGCAGGAGATGCTGGCGCGTTGCATCCCGCTTTTGGCCGACCCCGACCGGATGCGGGGCATCGGCCACGCCGCGCTCGACGTGCTGCGCGCCGAATCGCGGACCGACCCCGACCAGATCGCCGCCGTCGGCTACGGCACCGGGGGCGCGATCGTGCTGGAACTCGGGCGCGATGGCGTCAATCTGCGCGGAATCGGGACGGTCAACGCCATGACCACGGGCCGACCGGGCGAGTCGGCCCGCATCCGCTGCCCGGTATGGGCCGGGGTCGGGTCGGAGGACCCGATCGTGCCGCCGGCGCAACGAGACGCATTCACCGCCGAGATGCAGGCCGCGGGCGTCGATTGGCGCCTCGTGATCTACGGCGGCGCCCTGCACGCGTTCCACCACCCGCCAACGCGGGCCGACCAGACTCTGCTCCCCGGCATCGGCTACCACCCACGGCACGCACAGCGGGCCTGGCGCGACGTAGTCGACCTGCTCGCTGAGTGCGTGCCAATCACGCAGTGAGCCAATCCGCAACCGCGGTTCGAGACCCCGAATGCGCTGGTCACCGCTCCGGGGAGCCCGCGCGCGGGTGGAGGTCGAGTTCACGCCGCCCGCGACCGCGTAACCCCAGCGCAGGTACCGCTCGATGTCCATCCGAGTTGCGGCGAGTGGGTTTAGGTCCTGGTGGTGCATCAGCGCAGGAAGACGTATAGATCGGATTCGGTGTGCAGCCGGGTCTCGCCGCGGGTAGCGACCGAGACACGCGGACACCGCTGCACGCAGAACGAGCTGATCAGCAGGTGCGACGTCGGCACGGGGATGCAGGAAAGGCAGCCAACATCACCGCGCGTCGCCGGCCTCGATGAACACCAGCGCGCCCGGAGCGGCGTGACCGGACGTTACTCGATCCAGGCTGTGGTCGTGTTGAGCCGGTGCTGCCACAGCAGGACACCGTCGCTTCGCCACCGATGGCATAGGTCAAGCAGCCGTCGGCACTGGTCCTGCATCGCTTCGTGGCGCTCGGCCCAGCTCGGCTGTCGGCCGTAGGCGTCGAAGAACCCCTGAAGCGCGTCGACATGGGTGCGGTGGTGCATCCGGATGATCCATTCACACCAGGCGAGGTCTTCGATCGGTTCGCCGGGATGTATCCACTCCCAGTCCAACACGGCTGTCACCGCATGGTTGATTGGATCGAGAAGCATGTTGTTGGGGCCGAAGTCGCCGTGGACCATGACCACGCTCCGAGTACGCCGCAGGTCGGGGCCCAGGGCGTCGGGGAAGGCGCAGGTTACGTCGACGGCATGGATGCGGCGCAGCACGGTGCCGCAGGCGCGCAACACCTCGCCCGCGTGCCCGGACTCGATCAGATCCTGGCCGTGCACGCCCGCGACGAACTCCATCCGGAGACCGTCCTCACCCGTGTCGGGTAGCAACGGTGGGACGGGGAGCTGCCCACGCAGGAAGGTCAACGCGGCGCGTTCCCGCTGTCGGCGCTCGGCCGAGTCAGGCCCTTCATACTTTTTGATCACGAGTCTGCCGTCGCCGTACACTGTGTTGGAATAGCCGTGTCGAAGCGGTTGCACGACTCAATGATCTTGTTCTTGACTGTTGCCTCACAAGTCGATATTCCCGGCCGGCGCGGGTCAGCGCGGACAGCGGGCAGCATCTCCACCGCGACCAGTGCCTCGCGGGCGGGCCGGCGCCGGGCGTGGCCACGTGGGTTACGGCATGGCCGTGCGTGGGGTGTCGGGAGAGGCTGGGATCGCCGACTGTGGGGTGGTGATCACCGGAGAGCTGGACGACGACTCGCTGTTCTGCGGTTGGGCGGCAAACGACTCTACGCGCGCATCGCGGCCGGCTCTGGCCGGGGTCATCTCGGTGCGGGGGCCCGGGTATGTATGTTTGTCCGGCGATGTACCGCATGCCGATGTCGAGGTGGTGGATCGATGAGCGGCGGAGCTTCGTCCGGCAAGGCAGCCGACCTGCTTGCCCTGCACGCGGGTCCGGGGTTTGTGCTGCCCAACGCCTGGGACGCCGGGTCCGCCCGGGTCCTCGAACAGGTCGGCTTCCCGGCCGTCGCCACGACCAGCGCGGGCATCGCGTGGTCGCGCGGAGTCCCGGACGGACAAGCGCTGGACCGTGATGTGATGCTGGAGCACGTCGGTCGCATCGTCGCCGCGGTGGGCGTGCCGGTGACCGCCGACCTTGAGGCCGGGTACGGCCACACCCCGGACGAGGTCGCCCGCACCGTGGCCTGGGCCGTGGAACTGGGGGCGGTGGGCGCCAACCTTGAGGACGCCGGCCGGGGCGGGCTGTTCGGCATCGATGAGGCCGTCGACCGGCTGGCAGCCGCCCGGGCCGCGGCGCCGTCCGGCACCTTCGTGCTCAACGCCCGCACGGACACCTACATGGCGGGCACCACCGGCGACGCGTTCGCTGAGACGGTCAAGCGGGCGGCCCGCTACCTGCAAGCAGGCGCCGATTGTGTCTTCGTGCCCGGCGTCGTCGAGCAGGACACGATCCGCCGGCTGGCCGCGGCCATCCCGGGCCCGCTCAACGTGGTAGCCGGACTGGCCAACCTCATCGACGCGTCCACGCTGTTCTCGCTTGGCGTCAAAAGGGTCAGCCTGGGCGGCAGCCTGGCCCGAGCCGTGCTCAGCACGTTGGAGCGCGCCGGCCGGGAACTGCTCGACGCCGGAACCCTCAGCTTCCTCGACGGTGCGATCTCGTACGCCGACCTGCAGCGACGCTTCAGCTCGTGATCCCCGTCCCGACAGCCTCACGGCCGGGGCGGACCCGCCGCGCCGCAGCGCGACAGAACCGGACGGCCGCGCAGGGCGCGGCAGAACAGTGCGTCGCCGACCCGACCCGCACGGGCATGGGTCCCGCCCGCCGAGCTTCTCCACCAGCTCGGTGTCGTGCCCGACTACACGATCGCTCCGCTCCGGCGGCCTGACCGCTCGTCACGGTCCCGAGTCCCACGCGGGGCGTGCTGCACGTGGATTCGTTCGGGGATTCACGAGGCCGTCAAGTTCATCAAAGCGCCCCGCATCGGTGAGCAAGTCGACCAGATTCGCGGGCGCGGCCCGGTCGCCGGCGGCGGCGCGTTCCCGCAGGAGGGCGATGATCTCATCGACATAACCCCGTCGCACAAGCACGTCGCGCAGTTGGTATTCGCCGGAGCTGCTGAGCTTGTGAGCGCGTAGGAGCGCGATGACCTCGTCGTTACGCCCTTGCCTGATCAGTAGGGTCGCCAGATGGTCGCACGCGTCGCGGTCCCCGGCGTCGGCACGCCGGCGCAGCATGGCGATGGCCTCGTCCGGTTCCCCTCGGTCGACGAGGAGGTCCGCTAAGCGCCATGCTGCGGCACCGTCGCCGGCCTCGGCGCGTTGGCGCAGCTCGTCGATGTCGCCTCGGCGGGACAGCGCTTCGGCCAAATGCCAGGCCGCGTAGTTGTCGCCGGCCTCGGCGCGTTGGCGCAATTCCTCGATGCGGTCGTGCCGCGCAAGCAGCTTGACCAACTTCTGCCTGAGGTCGTTGTGCCGCGCGGTGTCGTTCTGCACAAATGCGCTGAGGGCACTTATCGCGTCGTCGACCTCGCCGCGTAGGGAGAGCAGGTCAGCCAGGCGTCCAACGGCCTGACGGTCGCCGGCTTCGGCGTGTCGGCGTAGCTCTTCGATACGGCCGTGCTTCGCGAGCAACTTGGTCAGCTCGTCGCTCGCGTGCCCGTTACCGGCCTCGGCGCGTTGGCGCAGCTCGTCGATGTCGCCTCGGCGGGACAGCGCCTCGGCCAGGCGCCAGGCCGCGTGGTTGTCGCCGGCTTCGGCGCGCTCGCGCAACTCGTCGATGCGGTCAAGCGCCAGAAGCAGGTCGGCCAGCCTCCCTCTGGCACTGCCGGAAAAGACGGCGTACTGGTCCTCGCGCTCGGCGAGCGCCCGCCAGATGGTGAGCGCCTCGTCGGTTTCGCCTCGTCGGGCGAGCAGGCCAGCCAGGGCCTCGGCGGCGTGATCGTTGCCAACGCTGGCGTATTCGCGTAGCTCATCGACGCGGTCATGCCAGGCGAGTAACCTGGTCAGCTCCATCACAGCGTCCCCGTCGCCGGCGGCGGCCCGCTCGCGAAGCATGGTGAGCGCCTCATCAACGCGGCCCCCTCGCGCCAGCAGGTCGGCAAGGGTACTGAGAGCAGTTCGGTCGCCTCTGACCCGGATCCACGGATAGGAATACAACACGGCGTGGCATAGACGAACGGATGCCTTGCCAGCAGGGACAATTGGGGTTGTCGAGACGCCCAGTTGGTCGCTGCGGAAGGACACCCGTTCGGTGAAGAGGATACCTGGTTTGGCGGGTCGGGTGCGTGTGGGCGCACCGGACGGATCGTTGACCCCTGTCTCGGGTGTGGTGGCGGTGGCCGAGTTGGTCGCGCGGCTGGGTGTGAGCGCCGCGTTGGATGACGCGGTCGGGTCGATCAAGGCGCGGGATCGGGGTCTGTCGGCTGGTCGGTTCCTGGTCGCGGTGGCGCAGGCGCAGATGTTGGGCGCCGAGTTCTGGGCCGGGTTGGACCGCCGCCGCGCTGATACGGCTGGGGAAGCGCTGTCGGCGGTGGCCACGCCGGCCTCGACCACGGCGGTTGAACTGGCTGAACGGTTCGGCCGGGCCCAGGTCGCCGGGATCGAGGAAGGCGTCGGGGAGATCGCCTGTCGGGTGATCGGGTTGCTGCCGGCCACCCGGCGTGCGGTGTTGCGTGCCGGTGGGGCCAGCATCGATCTGGACGGCACCGACGTGGAGTGCTACGGGTCGAGGAAGGAAGGGATCGCCTACAGCTACAAGGGGGCCCGGGCCGGGCGTCCGCACGTGGCGACGTGGGCGGAGGCCGGGGTGGTGACCGCGGCGGACCTGCTGGCAGGTGATGAGGACCCCCGCCCTGGGGCGGGGTCGCTGATCGAACGTAGCGTGGCCACGCTACGCGCGGCCGGAGTCACCGCCCGGCCCAGGGTGCGTGGCGATGTGGGCTACTTCGCCAAGGACATCGCCGCCGCTGCGGTGGCCGCCGGCTGCGACTTCTCCCTTGGCGTCACCCGTAACCCGGCGGTCTGGCGGGCCGCGGTGAGCATCCCGGACGATGCGTGGCGGCCGGCGAAGCGGATGAAACACGCGCAGGTCGCCGTGTGCGACTACGCCCCGGCCGGCTGGCCACCGGGCACCGCGTGTGTGGTGCGGCGGGTCAAGGTCCGCGCCGCGGATGTCTCCACCGACCCACGCGCCCGCCGCCGACGCACCATCCCGAAAGACCAACTCGCCCTGGCGCTGGACGGCCTGGTCGAGCATGTGTACGCGTACTCGTTCATCGCCACCAACCTGGACGCGTCCACCCCAACCAAGGCGGTCGCGGTCGAGGCATGGCACCGGATGCGCACCGACATCGAAGACAGAATCCGCGATGCCAAACACGGCGCCGCGTTGCGGCACCTGCCCTCGGGCACCCGGACGGCCAACACCGTCTGGATGTGGGGTGCACTGCTGGCCGTCAACCTGTCGGCATGGCTACAGGAACTGGCCGGCCTCGACACCGGCGACGGCCGCGGCCGCAACCACCTGGGCACCCTGCGCCACCGGCTGCTCAACGTACCGGCCCGGCTGATCCACCACGCCGGACAGGCCACCCTCCGACTACCCCCAGGACACCAACTGCTGGCCCAGGTCCTGGCCCGACTGCGCCGGCTGCCCGTCTGGACCTGACCCACCCCGGCCCCTCAGCCCCAAACCACCCAGGAGACAAGCGAACCCGGCGCCACCCGGGCAGTCACCCTACCCCACGCCCACAACACCACACCCAACATCGACTATCAACGATGTAACCCGATCACGCCCTTGCTATCCGTGGATCCGGGTCTGACGGGTATGTCCTCGTCGTCGTCCAACCCTGGGCACCCGTCCTGGAGACCGGGCCGCGGCCGGTCATGTCGGTCCTTCGCGTCGAGCCCTGCCTGCATACGCAGGAACGCGATCGCCTCGTCGACACGGCCCTGCTGGACCAGCAGGGCCGTCAATCGTCCGGTGGGAATTCTCGGGTAAACGCGGTCCGCCATATCACGCAGCTTGTCGATCGCCTCGTCGACGCGCCCCTGCCGCACCAGTACCTCGGCCGCCTTCGCGGAGGCGCCGTTGAAATCCCAGTAGGCCCCGCCTGGGAGGATCGGCGGACCGTCGACCTGGTGCCGGAGGTGGTCTTCGAGGGTGGCGTGGCGGAACTGATAGAGGGTTCCGGCTTGACGCAGGACACCACGTTGATGGGCGTCGTCGAGGAACGCCGACAGATGCCAGGGCAGCCAGCCCTGCATGGCAAGGCGGACATGGGTGAGGCGGAAGCGGAGCCAGGTCCAGCCACCCGACCCCAGGGCGGCCGTGGTCGCATAGCTGGCGGCGGCGATGCCGCTGGTCAATATCGTGGAATCGGTAAGCCACGCGGTCACCGCGAACACCGCGCCGCTGATGACCGCAGACTGGACGGCGGCAGTGCCGGCGTTGCGGCGGTTGAGGCGCAGGCTCAGTGTCGCGGTCGCCCGCAGTGTCCGGCGGGGATGCCACGCCGGTAGGAGTGCCGCGAGCAGGCCGCAGGTCAGCCCGGCCGGCAGCGCTGTCGCCAGATCGGCGGTGATCAGTCCGGTGAGCGCTCCGCACCCGAGCCCGTACCCGAACCGTAGTCCGAGGTATTCGGCGCGCCGCCGTCGCGGACTCCGGAAGCGCAGGGGTACGTACGGGGGATAACCGTTCGGCCAGAGCCACCGTAGCCAGCCGATGGCGGCTGCGCCGACGACGATGGCCGCTGCGGCGGCGGCCCGAACCGCGGTCCAGCCATTGCCCACGGCAGCGCCGGACAGCGCCGCCGGTAGCGCCACGAGGACCATGGCGCACGCCACGGTCATGATCCGTGAGGTACCGGGCCGGGTGGACAGGAGGTCCGGTTGGATCCGCCACCAGTGCAGGTCGCGGGTGCCCGACTGGTAGAGATGGTACGCCAAGCAACTCAACCACCGGGTCACGCTCCTCGGTGGGTACGTTCGCCGGAGCCCGGAACGGCCGTCCAGCCGGCGTGGCGGGTTGGTGTAGAGGCTGGAGACGAACGCATCCATCAGGCGGTCGGTAACCGCCTGACGGACCTCCAAAGTGGTCAGTTCGGCAGGGTCGGTTTGGGGATCGTGGTAGACGGTGCGCGCCATGGTCACCATCAAGGGAGTGGACAACGCCTGCGCCAGAGACCCGCCGGGGTGAGCCCGCAGGTGGGCGAAAACCGGCACCCATCGGGGATCGGGTCTCGGTTGGGAGAGGTACCCGATCGCGGCTTCGACCCCCACGGGCTCCAGCTCGACCACCGCCGCCTGGGACAGCACCCGGCCTCGGCGCACGGCCCGCTCGTACTCGCTGGTGCGGCAGGTTACCACCAGCGGGTGTCCGGCCGCCGCGAACGTGTCAAGGGCCTCCATCGCGAGGGTAGGGGCGTCGAGTTCGTCCAGACCGTCGAGGATCGGCAGGATCCGTCGGTGCTCCACCAGGTTCCGGGCCAGGGCAGACGGGTCGCCGTAGCGCGCCAGCACGTCGGCGTAGTCCTCGGCCAGGCGGCGGGCCACGAAGTCGTCCACCCGCTCGGCCGGGTTCCACGCATTGATCGCCAGAAGCACCGGCAGTGGTTCCGACTTCACTGGACGGCGGATCAGCCCGAGGGTAAGCAGCACCGCAAACACGCTCTTACCCGCGCCAGCCTCACCGAGGATCATCAACTGCCGGTGCGGCAGACCACGGAACGCCGCAACGATCTCCTGGTTCAACGCATCTGTCCGCCCGCGTAGCGGGAACAGCTCCCAGTCACCGCCGAGTGGGTCGTCCAGCACCACTGGGCGGCTGGCAGCCGGCCGGCCTGTCGATGACCAGCGCACGAGTATCGGTGCTGGCCGGGTGACCTCCCGCAGCGCCGCCTCCTCCGCCCAGTCCCTCTCGATCCGGGCGGTGAGATCGGCGGTCGCTGACTCGATCTGCGCTGCGCTCGCCACGGCCGGTCGCGCTCGCCGGCCGGCCTTGTCGAAGATCACGAGGGCGACGCCGACCCCGCCCACCACCAGCGCGAGAATGTTCGACCAGTTCGTCCATCGCTGGAACTCCCCGGGTGTGCGGGCGACGAAAGCGCGGACGAGGATCCAGACGCACACGGCGAGCACAGCGAGACCGATCAGGACCCATCCGGCCCGCCGTAACCAGTCTCGCCACCGGCCCCTCACAACATGCATCATGTCGTACTGCGACCGTGGCGCTGCCCGAGGATTGGCCGACGGTGGCCCCACTGACGCCGAGAATGTGTCGTCGATCCCCTCTCGAGCACCTGCTCACCACACCGACAATTCGCGGCCCTTCCTCACCGTCCACCCGCCAGGCAGTTTCTTGCCGTTCGACACCGTCATGTCCCCGGCCGAGCCCAGTCGTGCGACGCCGCGCGACCCGGCTGATCGGGAGGGCACGACATCACTCCAAGATCGGACGCCCTGTTCTCGGCAAAGCAGGACGTCTGGCCAGGGCGGCCCGGCCACGCACGGTGATGGGCGCGCCGGTGCCAGTGCTGATCGATGCGCACGCCGATGTAGGTGCGGATGTGGTCATTGCTGGTGCGCTGAGCGATGAGGCCCTTGTTGTCGGCCAGCGCCATCATGGTGCCGTTGCCGACGAGGGCGGCGAGATGGGGATGGCGGGCTGTGGCCCGGTTGAGGCCAACTTCGACGAAGGTGACGCCGGTATAGGCGGGCAGGACGTCGGAGAGTAGGGGTCGGACCTTCGACCAGGCGCCGTCGGCGCCGATGACGAGGTCGACGTCGGTGCTGGTGTCGTCGGCGAAGCGCAGCCGGTGGGTACCGTCGCCGAGCGCGGTGACGGCGGTGAGCTGGTGGCCCCACCGCACGGTGTCCGGATCGAGGGCGTCCAGCAGCAGGTCGCGCAGCTGACCGCGGTCGATTTCGGGACTGTGGTCCTCGTCGGCTGCGGGGGCGTCGTCGAACAGCACGGTGCCGTCGCGGTCGAGCAGACGCATCTGCTGGCCTTCGGGGCGCGACAGTTGGCGGAACTGGTCGAGCAGGCCAGCGGCGCGCAGCGCGACCTGGCCAGAGTCGGTATGCATGTCCAGCGTCCGCCCTGCGGGAGGGCGGTGCGTGGGGCCGATCCCGAGCATGACGTGCTGGAGGGCCGTCCGCACCTACCTTCTGGAGCCTGTCAGAATTTCCGTGTAACCGTCCTATCTGGATCAACTATCGGGCATCGACGGGGATACGGCCGGGGAAGAAGATTTCCAGGGAGTTGAGGGCCTGCTTCCAGCCGTGCACGCCGGCGCCTTCGACCAGCCGTGGCGGGGCGGTGCGGGAGTTGGCGGGCTTGCCGGCCTCGGCGGCGCGTTGGCGGGCGCGTTTGTCTTCGATGTCGGCGATGGCCAGCCAGATCAGCTTGACCACGGCGTCGTCTGTCGGGAAGTGACCACGGTTCTTGATGATCTTTCGGATCTGGTAGTTGAACGACTCGATCGCGTTTGTCGTGTAAATGATCTTTCTAATCTCGGGTGGGAAGGCCAGGAACGGGATGAACCGCTCCCAGGCCCGTTCCCACACCGCGACCGCGGCCGGGTACTTGCGGCCCAACGGGGAGTCAGCGAAGGCGAGCAGCGCGGTCTCGGCGGCCTCCACGGTGGGCGCGGTGTAGATGTCTTTGAGCGCGGCGACCATCTTCTTGCGGTCGGTGTAGGACACGAACTTCATCGCCGACCTGATCAAGTGCACGGTGCAGGTCTGCACGGTGGTGTGCGGCCAGACCGCCTCGATCGCCTCGGGCAGTCCGGTCAGCCCGTCGCAGCAGGCGATGAGCACGTCACGCACGCCGCGGTTGCGCAGCTCGGTGCACACCTGGGCCCAGAACTTGGCGCCCTCGGCCTGCTGCACCCAGATGCCCAGCACGTGCTTGACCCCGTCGACACCGACGCCGACCACGAGGTAGCAGGCCTTGTTACGCACCGCGCCGCCGTCGCGGACCTTCACCATCAGGCAGTCCACGTAGACGATCGGGTACACCTCGTCCAGGGGCCGGGTCTGCCAGGCCTTGACCTCGTCGAGCACCTCGTCGGTGATGGTGGAGATGGTGTCCGGGCCGACCTCGGTGCCGTAGACGCGGTGCAGGTGATGGGAGATGTCGCGCACGGTCATCCCGCCGGCGTACAAGCTGATCACCACGTCGGACAGTCCACCGAGGCGGCGGGCGTTCTTGGGCAGCAGCATCGGGGTGAACGTGCCGGCCCGGTCCCGGGGCACCCGCACATCGACCGGGCCGACCTCGGTCTGCACCGTCTTGGCCGTGGACCCGTTACGGGAGTTGCCCGAGCCCTTGCCCGCCGCCTCGTGGCGACCGTAGCCCAGGTGCTCGGACAGCTCGGCCTGCAACCCGCGTTCCAGCACCGCCTTCACCAGCTCGGACAGGAACCCGCCCGGCCCGGTCAGCCGCAGCCCGTCGCCCTTGACCTTGTCCAGCACCGCGTCCATCGCCCGCTCGTCGACCAGGTCCGCGACTGCCTGGCGGGCCGCCTCGCGGGCCGCGCCCTCATCCAGCGTCGACCCGGCCAGGGGCAGCCGTGGCCCATCCGCGGCGATCCGCTCCCGCAAGCCCGCCACCTCGGCGTCAACACTGGGCGTGTCGAACCGCCCGACCATCGAGAGTGTCATTAACCTCGTCCTATCTGTGCCGACCGGCTTCTACCGGTCATAACGGAACTACCTGACATTCCGTTACACAGATCTCCCTACAGGCCCACCTTCTGACCCTGCCGCCCTGGGACCCCGCGATGCGCACGCAGTACCAGCAGTTCAGCGCGCTGGTGCAAAACACCCCGGCGCTGTCGTCGTACTGGCAGCAGATGTGGACGGCGCACGCCGACACCCTCGCCAAAGCCATCGCCGCGCAGGACGGACTGGACGAACCCGACCTACGCACCCGAGCAATCGCCAAATTCGTCGTTGCCGCCATGCTCGCCGAGCGGGAACCCGACCCATCGGACGCCCTCACCCAGGCTCTCGAACTGCTCCGCGCCGGCCTCGACACCCACAACGCCTGAACGCCGAGCGGCCCAGACGTCGCTGTGTCCACACGCCCGGAAACGCAGGATCGCACTGTTCTCGGCACGACCGGACGCCGACATCGGGTTGATCGCGTACACCCGATAGCCGGCCGCGACCGGTACCTGCACCCAGGCACACCCGTACCTTGCCCGCGGCCTCGGCTGGGCCTAGATCAGCCCAGGACGTGGCAGATGCGCCGCGATCAGCGTATGTAGCCGGGTGACGCCGTCCAGCCCCTCCGGCAGCCGGGCTCGCGCCAGTCTGTGCCCGTCCTCATCAAGGAGCTCGACGTCGTGGTGGTCCTCGGCCCAGTCATCACCCCTGTAGACCGTGCGGAACCTCTGCCGCAAGACCTCAAAGACCTGAGCAGTGGGGTGCCCATCTCGACGGATAGCTTCAGCAAATTTGCGGAGGTCTCTGCCCGGCGCGACGGGAGCTAGTCGCGGTCAACCGCGTCGCGTACGTCCAGGTAGCCGTCGCTGGCCCGCCATAAGGAGTCGGCGACCGGTTCGAGCTTGCCCGGGCTCCAGCGCCGCTGCTCGTACGCCTGGGTGCAGGCGCGAAGAGCGCGCAGGCTGACCATCAGCTCCTCGCGCAACCGCGTCCGCACCTCGGCGGGCGTTGGGGAGGCCAGGCGGACAGACTCACCGCGTCCCTCACGCAGCGCAACCACCGTGTCCTCCCTGACTCCGTTCGCCTCGTCCCAAACCAGGGCTGGCCGATCGATGCGATGATTCCATACCGGACCGTGCGCAGATCTCCACCAGGGCAGAACCGGGTTCTTGGCCAGGCGGGTGGCGTTGGACCAGTGTTGTGCTCCGGGCGGCTCGGTCCACCATGCAACCTCATCGACGGGAAGGTCCACGCAGAGCGCAACCGTGACGGTCTCGAGGTCTCGCGGCAGGCCGAGGATATCGCCGACGGCCCACATCTGCGTCACCCGTAGCGGGAAGATCGAGGACGGCCGGGTGATCATTTCTTCGCACGTCTGCGCGAGCGACTCAGCGTGATGCACGGCGCGTGCCCATTTCATCTGGCCATCCTGACCCATCAGGGCCGCCGACCAATCGGGAGCCCGCGCCGCTGCGCTGGTCTCGGCCGATCACGAGCTGGCCGAGCAGATCCTGGCGGCTGGGGCGCGGCCGTCAGAGGCGGCGACCTGGCGATGCACCCCGCGGCCGCGAGGCGGCACCCGGACGCGCCAGGCCAGATTCGCCGGGACGCGTCCGGGACGCTGGCCGGCGAGTAGGGGATCCGCGACCGCCAGCGAGCACACCTACGCGTCGTGGGCTCGAATTGAGTCGTTGTCAGCCGATCGCTTCCTGGCGGGTATGTGCGGCGGCCGGTGCGGGTCGCATGACCAACCGTCGCAGTTCCTCCGCGGCGGGCGTTTCGGTGCCGCGGTACGTTTCCAGGGCCTCCTGCCAATGCTGGGCCGCACCCGTCTCGTCGCCAACTCCGTGCAGCGCGTGACCGAGCCACGCGTGCGTGTACGCCCGGTCCAGGGGCTGGTCGATATCGTGGTGAATTGCCAATGCGCATCGGCAGTGCCGGGTGGCCCCAGGAAAGTCGCCACGAACGAGGTCGATCCGCCCCAGCACGACGTGGGCACGCGCCTCGATCATGCGATGTCCGGTACCGCGAGCCAGCGCGACGGCCCGCTGAGCGTACTCGACCGCTTCATCCGGGCACCGCGCCAGCAGGGCGGTGGCGAGACCGATGAACGCTTCCGCCTCTTCCAGCCGGTAACTTGAATCCTGCGCGGCACGCAGGGCCTGGTGCCGGTGCGCCAGTGCCGGCTCGTCGTGGCCGAGTCGGTCGTCGAGGCCAGCGAGAATGTTGTGCGCCTCGGCCTCGGTGCGCAGGTTGCCGGACTGGCGGGCCACCGCGAGCGCGGACTCGGCGTCAGCGCGGGCCTGCGTATACCGGCCAGCATCGGCGTGAACGTCGGCGAGGCAGCACAGTGCCTGCGCCTCGCCGAGGCGCGAGCCAGTCTGCCGGTACCGCGTGAGGGCTTCGGTGCAGTGGTGCAGTGCCTCGTCGAGCCGCCCGAGCCCCCGGTGGGCGTTGGCGAGGTTTGCGAGGGCGAGGCCCTGGCCGGGCCGGAAGCCGATCTCTTCATGGATGACCAGCGCGGCGGCGTGGTATTCCAGGGCGGAACGCAGCCGGCCGAGTTCGTGGTGTACGACGCCGACGTTGTCCAGCGCGACCGCTTCGCCGTACCGGTTGCCGGTGCGCCGGTGGATCTCCAGCGCACGTGTGAAGTGCTCGATTGCGGTGTCGAGGTGACCGATGTCGACGAAAACGATGCCGAGGTTGGCGCACGCGGCCGCCTCGCCCAGCCGAGTTCCACGCTGAGCCGGAACGCCTCGCTGTAGTGTTCGACGGCGGCCTCGTTGTCGCTGCGGCTCCAGTGTGCGCCGCCGAGGCCGAGATGCATCGACGCCGTCGCCTGGCGGTCACCAGCCCGGCCGGCGGCGGTCAGCCCGGCATCGCAGGCCGCAAGCCACTCGTCAAGGTGGCGGCCCAGGTGGTAGTACCCGCGCAGGGCGTGGGCCAGCCGCCATGCCACGTACGGCGGCCCGTGCGTGGCCGCGTAGTCGATCGCTGCGGCGAGGTTGGGCCGCTCGGCATCCAGCCAGGCCACCGCCTCGGTGGCGTCGGCGAAAGCCACTGGTGGCGGATCGGACGCCTCCGTCCCGCGTAGTGGCGGCAGACCCAGTAGCGGCGCCGCCGCCTCGGCCAGGTGGAGGTAGTGATCGAACAACCGGGTCCGAGCCCGGTCGCACTCCTCGGGACCGTCCTCAGCGGACGCCCGTTCGGCGGCATAGACGCACAGCAGATCGTGTAGCTCGTAACGGCCAGGCCGATGTTCCTCGATCAGGTGCGTGGTGACAAGTTCGTCGAGCAGGGTGGCGACCCGTACACCCGGCGTCCGGGCCAGGGCCGTGGCGGCGTCGACCGAGCAGTCCGGCCCTGGCGCCAGCCCCAGCGAGCGGAACAGCGCCCGGCTCTCATCGGGCAGCGCGTGATAGGACAGGTCGAACGCGCGGCGCGCCACCGCGTGATCGTCGCCGGGCACCGATAGCGCGCCGAGGCGGTCGGAAGCGAGTTCGGTGACGTACCGCGCGATCGTCCACTGTGGGTGCGTGGCGAGACTGGCTGCGGCGATCCGCAGCGCGAGCGGGAGGCGGCCGGTGAGGCGGATCAGATCCCGGGCGGCCGCGGGCTCGCCGGCCACGCGAGGTTCACCGACCGAGTTGGCCAGCAGCGCCAGGGCGTCCTCGGTCGGGAGCGGTTGAAGACCCAACAACTGTGCGCCGTGGTGTGCCACCAGACCACCGAGCTGGCTGCGGCTCGTCACCAGGATGAAGCAGCCGGGGGTGCCGGGCAGTAACGGCCGTACCTGGTCAGCCGCGGCGGCATTGTCGAGTATGAGCAGCAATCGCCGGCCGGCCAGCACCGAACGGTAGAGGGCCGCCTGTTCATCCGGCTCGGCCGGGATAGCGGCCGGGTCAACCCGCAGCGCGCGCAGCAGCCGGCGGATCGCGTTGCCAGCCGGCACCGGCTCCGCGCCCGGGTCGAAACCGTGCAGGTTGATATACAGCTGACCGTCGGGGTATCGGTCGGCGACCTGGTGCGCGAAATGGATCGCCAGTGATGTCTTACCGACACCGGCCATGCCGTGCAGCGTGCAGAGCACGGTCGCCGCCTCGAATCCGGGCGGCGCGGCAGGTCCGGCCAGCCGACCCAGCGTGTGCAGCCATGCCAGCTCGACCTCGCGGCCGGTGAAGTCTGGCGTGTCGTGTGGGAGCTGGCGCAGGCCCAGACCGGCCGGGTAGCGCTGGCGACGGCCGGATCCGCCAGCAGAAGATCCGTGGCGTTGTGGAGGATACGGACGTGTAGCTGTTGAAGCCGCGGGCCGGGTTCGATGCCCAACTCCCGTACCAGCCACTGCCGTGCCCGCCGATAGGCGGCCAACGCCTCCGCGGGACGGCCGGATCGGTACAGCGCCAGCATGAGCTGCCCCAGCAACCGCTCCCGTAGCGGGTGAGCCGCGACCAACGCCGCCAGCTCCGCGACCAGTTCCGGGTGGCGGCCGAGGCTCAGGTCGGCCTCGATCCGGTCCTCCAGGACCGCCTGCCGCGCCTCCTCCAGCCGGACGATCTCGTTTTGCAGAAGCATGGTCGTGGTGGCGCCCTCGAGCGCGCTTCCACGCCACAGGCCGAGCGCCTGCCGCAGGTCGGCCGCCGCGCCAGGGTAGTCGTGCCGGCCAAGGGCCTCGCGGGCCTGCGCTGCCAGCTCCTCGAAGCACGTCAGGTCGAGTTCACCAGCGCCGACCGTGAGCCGGTACCCACGCCGTTCGGTGACGAGGCGGGTCTGATCCGGCCCGAGCGCCCGCCGCAGCCGGTGCACCATCACTTGCAGACTGGTCAGGGCGGATGGCGGCGGAGAACTGTCCCACAGGGCATCGAGCAGCCGGTCCATCGAGACGACCTGGTTGGCGTGCAGAAGGAGAACCACCAGTAACGCGCGCCGCAGACCACCGGAGACCGGCGCCTGCCGGCCATCGATCCACAACTCCACCGGCCCGAGAACCCGAAACTCCACCGCCGCCTCGACACATCGGCACCCGTGAACAGTCCCTCCGCGGAAGCCGAGCGTAGCGCCCGGGGCCGGTTCATGCGAGAGCGGTCTCCGCCACCACCGGCGGAGACCGCTCGCCAGAAGACAATCAGTTGTTCTTGTTCGGCGGCCCTTCCCAGTAGAACTGGCCGAATACGCGTACTGCCGCAAAGTAGCCCGCCGCGAGATCTTCGCACCACGGCCGGCGCGGATCGAGTGGGAAGTTGTAGTGCGAGTCGCAAGCGCGAACCATCTCACCGAGGAAGATCACGTCACATGTGTACCGGTCGCGGGTGGTGCCCCGGCTGTAGCACACGTCGTGGTGGGCACACGGCGTACCGAACATGCCCTCCGGACCATCGTTGATGGGCGTGTCGGGCACCGGCGGCTCACCGCAGTGCGACGTGTAGGCGGGCACCACAGCCGGCGCCACGGCTCCGGCTGAGTGTGCCGAAGCCGGGGTGGCCGCCACGATAGCCACCGCGCCGGTCGCCAGCACGAAGCTCGCCGCCAAGACCGCTAACGTACGCAACGATCGAGTGCTCTGCATCGCAACCTCCAGGTCAGACTCGATTCCGGGGCTAGCCTCGCGGAGCCCGCTTACCTGGCGCTTATCGGCGACCACCTATGTGGGTCCTCTGCTGCCGGCGGGTCTGCCCGTTCTTCCCGGTGGCCGGTCAGGATTGGATGTTTTCCAGGTCTTCCAGGAGGCTCGGGTGCTTCGGTTGCCAGCCGAGTGCGTGCCGGGTGTGGGTGCTGGAGGAGGGCTGGTCGGTCGCGAAGATCGGGCCGAGTGGGCCGTAGGTTTCTGCCGGCACGGCCTTGACCGGCAGGCCCAGTCGTCGGCCGATGACCGCGGCGATGTCGCGCACCTGGTCGCCCTCGTCGGCCACGGCGTGCCAGGAGGTGCCGGCTTGCGCCTGCTCCAGGGCCAGCCGGAAGAGGACTGCCGCGTCGAGCGCGTGCACGGCCGGCCAACGCTGTGCGCCGTCACCCGGGTAGCCGGACACTCCGGTCCGGCGCGCGATGTCGGTCAACAAGCCGGCGAACCCGCCCGTACCCTGGTTGTGGACCGTGCGCGGCATGCGTACGGCCGTGCTGCGGACTCCGCGCGCGGCCAAGCCAAGGACCGCCGTGACCGCGCGAGCGCGACCACCGACCGGCCCGTCGGTCGGCAGCGGATCGACCTCGGTGGAGACGCGGCCCGGCACCGGCGGCGTACCCGAGACGGTGACGAAGGGGCGGTCGCTGCCGACGAGTTCCTCGCCCAGGGTCGCGAGGGCGGCGGTCTCCTCGGCGACCGCCGTCGCGATGGCGTCGGCGCTGCTGAAGTCGTGGCCGAATGCCAGGTGGATCACCCCGTCGGCCTGCGCGACGCCGGTGCGAAGGACGTCCAGATCGGCCAGGCCTCCCCGCAACGGCTCGGCGCCGGCTGCCTCGGCGGCCAGCGCGGAGGCGTCGGAGCGGGCGAGCGCGAGGACGGTGTGGCCGTTGCTGAGCAGTTCGGCGACGACGGCGGAACCGATCAGACCGGTGCCACCGGTGACAAAGACATGCATGGACTCTCCCGCAAGTGATGGGACTCTTGTCCCATCACTCTAGCAGGGTGACGGGATAAGAGTCCCATCACCTACGATGGACCCATGGGCCGGTGGGAACCAGGGGCACGTGAACGCCTCGTCATGGCTGCCGTCGACCTGTTCACCGAGCAGGGGTACGACGCCACGACGGTCGCGCAGATCGTCGAGCGCGCCGGGGTCACGAAAAGCACCTTCTTCCGGCACTTCCCCGACAAGCGCGAACTGCTGGTGGCCGGGCAGCAGACGCTGAGCCGGCTCCTGGCCGAGGGGATCGCCGAGGCCCCCGAAAACGCCAGCCCGCTCGAGGCTGTCGCCGCCGGTCTCGAGCGCGCCTCCAGCGCGATGGGCCCGATGAACCGCGAGCTAGCCCCTCGCCTGAAGGCGGCCGTCGCCGCCAGCACCGAACTTCAAGAGCGTGACACCCTCAAGAGCGTCAGCCTCGCGGCCGCGATGACAACCGCCCTGATCGCCCGCGGCGTGCCCGACCCGACCGCGGCCATCGCCGGTGAGCTGGGCGTCCTCGCCTTCAAACGGGGCTTCGCCGAATGGTCCGAAAGCGACCGCGACACCAACGATGAGCTCGCCCGGTACACCCTCGCCGCCCTGGACGAACTACGGGCAGCCAGCACATCGCTGGGCTGACCGGGCCAACCTCACCCACCATCGTGCGACCAGCTGCGGGCTTGACAACCAGCCGTACCTTATCGAATATCGGTATATCGATTTTCGATAAGGAGTCGGTTCAGTGCCACCTACCCCGCGGCCGAGACGCAGCTGGCTCGGCACCATCCACGGTCTTCTGCTCGCACTACTGGTCCTGGACCTGCTCGCACTGCCACTGTCCGTGCTGCCCAACGGCGCGATCCACCTGGGCAGCGTGGGCCTCATCGACCTGTGGAGCAACCAGCCGGTACTCCCGCCCCGCACGCATCCCGAGGTCTCCGCCGATCAGGTCCCGATCCTGCTGAGCGTCCGCCCGGGCCCGTTGCAGTTCGTGCTCTACAAGCTGGGCCACGGGTTCACCTATCTGGCCGTGACCATACCGATCCTGATCTATGCCCGGCGAATCACCAACGCCGCACGGCTGGCCGACCCGTTCACCCTTGGGATGGTGCGACGGTTGCGGCGCCTCGGTTTCCTCATCCTCGCCGGCGGCGCTTTCGCCGAGCTGACCTCGTACCTGACCAGCCTGGCCGTGCTCGACATCTACCTCGACCAGTACCACGCCGAGCCGCTGATGCGCTTCGACGCACTGCCCGACTACCAGCTGAGCTTCTGGTGGATACTGCCCGGGCTGATCCTGCTCGGCGTGTCCGAGATCGTGCGCCGCGGTGTGGACCTGCGCAACGAGCTGGATACGGTGATCTGATGCCGCCCGAGGAGCAGCATCGGATCGAGATACATCTCGACCGGCTACTCGCCCAGCGCGGCATCACGCTCACCGATCTCGCCGCTCAAGTCGGAATCACCCTGGCGAACCTGTCGATTCTCAAGAACGGTCGGGCGCGGGCGATCCGGTTCACGACGCTCACCGCGCTCTGCGATGCGCTCGACTGCCAACCGGGTGACCTGTTCACCGTGCTCCCACCGCACACAGCCCACAAACCTCGCCACTCGCCAGCGACCTGACACCCAGTCGACCCCAGCCGGTGCGTAAGCACCGGCGTCATGCTGGAACGGCGGTCCCGGGCCTGGCCTTCGGTCGGCTCCGCGGCCTGCTTGTCGGTGAATCATCGAGAGAAGTCGATGAAGGTGGCCGGTCATGGCTGGCAGCGTACGTATAGCCCCCGACAACTGAGACGACCAATAGGTCGCTAACACCCCGATTAGGTGTTCTCACGGATGTTAGGCCGCCTGCGGTCGTTTTCACTGGTTTGGGCGGCCGGCCAACCTGCCGCAGCACGCCCGATCGGGTGACCGGGAAGGGGAGGCAATGTCCCAACGACAGAAGTACTTGGTGAAGCTCGCGGCGATGCTCGCGGGCGCAATCCTGCCAGTAGTGGCAATCGCGGCGCCGGCTCAGTCCGCGGTGGGAGGCCGCGGCGACGTATCGAAATCGGCGCAAGACTACGTCACTGCCCAGACCGGCCATGTCGTACCGCAGGGGGATATCTGCTGGGCTCGGTTCGGCCAGTGGGTCCAGGGCATGTGCACGCCCGCAGCCCAGGTCAAAGAACCGGGTAAGCAACTGCCGGACCTGAAGAAGTTGGTGCGGGACGTCAAGGCTCGGGAAAACCGCTGAGTAGGTATCTGCATGCCGTGGTCGGCGGATAGCCGACACGGTAAGCCGTTTGCCGGGGAGGGGCAACGCCCGACGCGAGGCCCTTCCCCGGCACCGCGACCGCTGGAATTCGGGAGACAGGTGTCGATGACATCCGGATTTGCACAGTTCGTTGTCAAGGTCTCGAAGTTCTGCAACCTCCGGTGCCGGTACTGCTACGAGATGCCCGAGCTGGGCAACCGGGAGCGCATGTCGCTCGACCAGCTCCAGCGCATGTACCACAACATCGCCGACTTCTACCGGGGTCGTACCGAGATCGAGCAGATCGACCTCATCTGGCACGGCGGCGAGCCGCTGATGATTGAACCCGACTACTTCTGGGCCACCTTCGCCGATCAACGGGACATCTTCGGTGACCGGTTCCGGGTCCTCAACGCCGTCCAGACCAACCTCACCGTGCTCGACGACGAACGGCTCAAACTGCTCACAGCCGGTTTCGACGCTGTCGGCGTCTCACTCGACCTTTTCGGCGGCCTGCGGGTCAACATCGGCGGACGAGACCAGCAGGACCAGGTGCTCGACAACATTCGCCGACTGGCCGCGCATACCAGTGTCGGCTGTATCACCGTGCTCAACGCCACCAACATCGACCACGTGGACAGCATCTTCCGGTTCTACGAGGAGGCCGGTCTGCGCTTTCGGGTCCTGCCCCTGTTCGACACCGGCGACCAGGGCCAAACGGCCCCGTACGCAGTGTCGCTGGACGACGAAATCAAGGCCATGGCCCGGCTCGTCGACCTGTGGCTGGCCAGCGACAACCTGGCCGGCCCACCAAGCCCACTCGACCAGTACATCAGAATCGCCGCCCAGCATCTGGCCGGCCGGCCAAAGGACCGATACTACGACCGCCGAGAAGACGGCTTCGGCACACTCCTGGTAAACACCACCGGCGACTGCTTCTCCTATGGCGAACCCTACGGCGTGCCCGAATGGTCGCTGGGCAACATCTTCGACACACCGATGGCCGACATGCACCGCGGCCCGGTCTTCGAGGCCTGCGTCACCGAGGCGGAGAAGAAGCAGGCCGCCAACTGCCTGTCCTGCCCGTACTTCGGCATATGCGACGGGGCCCTGGTCACCGACAACGAGCAACGTCGCCGCGATACCGACCCGGCTGGGACAGCGCTATGCACAGCCCGCCCGGTCATCGAGTACATCGAAGCCAGGCTGCGCGGCTCAAACATCATCGAAACCCTCGCCGACACCGAAGTCGACACCAGCAGGGCACTCTAATGAGTATCGCCGCGTGGTTGGAGCCGAGCGGCTCGGCGTGGCAGCGTGGACCGCGCCGGCATCGTTGGGGCACCGCCCATGCGTGAGCGAGTGCCGGCAGCGCAGGAGCGGGATCCGGCCAACGATGAGGATCCGGTCGACGATAAGGAGTCGGCTCCTCATCGTCCTGCCCTCGCCAGGCCGCCGGCGGTGCGCCTCCATCGGAGGCTCTACCACGAGTGGGTAGTGGTATCGGTCGGAGGCGTGGCTCTGGCCATCGCCATGATCTGGCTCGTTCCGCCCGTCGCCGTCTGGCTGCTGTCCGCGGGCGCGACCTGGCCCGGTCTGGCCAACCCGATGCGTACCATCCCGGTTGGCATCGGGGATCCGACATTGCAGGCCTGGCAGATTGCCTGGAACGGGCACGCGCTTCTCCGCGACCCCGGTACCTTGTGGAACACCAACGCGTTTTACCCGGAGCGGTACACCCTCGCGTACAGTGACAGCCTGGTCGGATACGCACCCGCCGGGATGATCGGATCCGGTCCAGTGGCCGCTGTCGTCCGATACGACGTGGTTTTTGTGCTGGCTTTCGCGCTCGCATTCGTCGGCGGGTATGCGTTGAGCCGGCAGCTCGGCGCCAATCGGATCGCCGCGGCCGTCGCTGGTAGCGCGTTCGCGTACGCGCCGTGGCGTTACGCTCATGACGGACACCTCAACATTCTGTCCACCGGAGGAATCGCGCTCGCGCTGGCGATGCTCGCCCGTGGCCACGGATGGTCCCTGCGGCATGGTTACCGGCCGGAGAGGTCGCGGCCGGCCTGGGCCTTGGGTGGTTGGCTCGTCGCGGCGTGGCAGCTGACCCTCGGCTTCGGCATCGGGCTGCCGTTTGCCTACGTTCTGGCGTTCGGCTGCATCGCGGCTGTCGTGGGGTGGGCGCTCTTCGGCAGACCAGCGATATCGCGGCGCCTCCTGCTTTCCGATGTGACTGGCGGAGCATTCTTCGTCGCAGTCACGGCTGTCATGGCCTATCCCTATCTGCAGGTGAAGGCCCAGCACCCGGTGGAGACCGCGCGGCCGTGGTCCTACCTGGCGTGGTTTTCCCCGCCGCGGCGTGGATTCGCTGTCGGTCCGCCAGATTCGCTGGTCTGGGGCACCTGGCACGCAAGCGCACAGAACGCCCTGGACACCGCGGCGAACGAGAAGGCGGTGCTGTGCGGGTTTGCTCTGTATGCGCTTGCGGCCGGTGGCTTGTTCGTGTCCGTATGGACGTTGCGTCAACGGCTGCTGCTCGGATCGGCGGTGGTAGCGAGTGCGTTGCTTGCTCTTGGCACCAACGGTCCGTTGTACCGGTTCGCATACCTCTACCTGCCGGGCATCGATGCTAGCCGAACGCCCGGCCGCCTCGTGGTATGGACAACACTACTGCTCGGTGTGCTGGCCGGAGGACTGCTGACCGCACTCGCTCAGTACATCCGGGTTCGCATCATGTCAGTCGTTGCGCTGTCCGTCCTGCTTGTCGTTCTTATCGAAGGGTTGCCGAGGATCGCGTACCCGGTCGTCCCGGCGGCACCCGCCGCGTTGGCTACCGCCCGGGCTCCGCTCATGGTGCTCCCCACGGATTGGTTGACGGACGAGAACGTCGAGCTGTGGTCGACCGACGGGTTCCCGGACATGGTCAACGGTGGCAGCGGCCTCGACCCGGAGGACCACACGGCGATCCGCGACGTCATGCGGCTTTTCCCCGATGCCTCCAGCGTCGACATGCTACGAGCGCTCGGAGTCCGCAGCGTGGTGGTCGTGCGTTCCCGGGTCATGGGGACGCCGTTTCAATCAGCACCCGACGCGCCGACCGGCAACCTGGGAGTGACCCGTCACGATGTCGGTCCCGACGTCGTTTACGAGATCAATTAGGGGTTGTCACTGGGAACCGGTACCACCACGGAGTCCTCGCCGGGCGGCAAAACTCCGTGGTGGTCGGACCATCAGTTACCAGGGACTGGGCGCAGGAGTTCAGACGTGCACTCCGGCTCCGCAATGCCAGCCGTTGAAGTGCTCGCAGGCGGTCACCACGATGCGGCCCGGACTCAGAGTGGTGCTCGTGCCCCACGAGAAGTTGACGTGGCTGTGCGGTCCGGCGGTGGCGACACGCTGGTTGTGATAGGTGGGGCTGTACCACGAGAGGAAGATTTGCACGTAGGAACCGGAGCCACAGTTGTCCCAGGCATTTCCGATGATGTCGATGTTTCTCGCGCCCCAGCTAACGGTCGTATTCGCGCCGCCACAGCCGATACGCGGATTGGCGGCCGCAACAGCCGCTGGCGCCACCTGTGTGGACGCGTGGGCCGGAGCCGCCTGAGCCGACGCCGGCAAAGCCACCGCGACAACTGACGCGATCGCTGTGAAGGACGTCGCCCAGGCGATGCGATGCCTGGCGTTAGTTCGCGTGCCCGTGCGGTACATCGATTCTCCCTACCTCTCCAGTAGCCCGACGGTCGGTCCGGAGACCGGGCCGGCCGGGGTGCCGTTCTTCCTGGTCTTACGGGCGTCGATGAGGACCATTCGAGCAGCGTGCCCCAGCTTGGGCCAGCCACAACACCCGTACATCGCTCGTACAAAACGCATGCATCGCTGGCAGGATGAGGGAATGACAGGGGAGGCACCCGCGGATAGTCGGTTCGGGCTGTTGCTGCGTGACTATCGGACCGTGGCCAACCTGACCCAGGAGGAGCTAGCCGCGCGATGCGGCTTGAGCGTGCATGCGATCGGGATGCTGGAGCGCGGGGTACGCCGCGCACCGCGGCCGAGAACGGTTGAGCTTCTGGCGCGGGGACTCGGGCTTGATGCCACCCAGCGTCTGTCATTGGTGGCCGCGGCGCGCGGCCGGCCGATGTCGCACGGCTCTTCGCCCGGGGTCGAGCCGACCGGCGTTCACCCGCCCGGGCTCCGGGTCGGAGTCGCGCCGGAACCGACCGAGTACTTCGTCGGCCGGGAAGCCGAGATAGCCGAGATACACGACCGTCTTCGGCAGACCGGGCGGCTGTCCGTCCACGGCCTCGGCGGTGTCGGCAAGACCCAGCTCGTGGCCCGGTATCTTCGTGATCATCGTGACCACTATCCCGACGGCCTGTTCTGGCTGCGGGCCGACCAGGAGAGCACACTGGCCGGCGACCTCGCCGCTCTCACCTGGCGCCTGGACCTTCCGGAGCGGACCGCGCCCGAGCAGGAGCTCCAGATCGCGGCGGTGCTCCACTGGTTGCGGGAGCATCCCCGGTGGCTGTTGGTGCTGGACAATCTGGAGCCCTGGGTGCTCGACGCGGAGCGCAGACTGCTGCCACCGGGCCTGCCCGGGCACCTGCTGATCACCTCGCGGACTCCCGTGCCGCAGCCCCGCCTGTGCCTGGAACCGCTGCCGCACCACGTGGCCAGCCAGTACCTTATGCACCGAACCGGTCAGGCGGACGACGGGGCGGCGACGGCCGTGGCGGAGGCGCTGGGCTCCCTGCCACTCGCCCTTGCGCAGGCCGCCGGCTACCTCGACCAGACCGGCCGCGACATGGGCAGCTACGGCGCGCTTCTGCGCACCCACTTCGTGGAGTTGATGGCGGAGGGCCACCCCGATGACTATCCCCGGTCGATAGTCAGCACCCTCAACCTCTCGTTCGAGCGGTTGGCCCAGGAACGGCCCGCAGCCGTCGCACTGCTGCGCCTGTGCGCGTTCCTGGCCGCCGCCGACATCCCGATCAGCATTCTTCAGGCGGGCGCGGGCGAGCTACCGCTACCGCTGGCGGCGGCGCTCATCGACGACATCGAGACCGATCGCACCGTGGCGGCGCTGCGCCGGTATTCGCTGGTCGAGCGACATGGCGACGGCCTACGTGCGCACCGCATCGTTCAGGCGGTCATCCGCCAGTCGTTGTCAGCAGAGGAGTACAACGCCTGGTTGGCCGCCGCGGTACGGATCCTGCGGCCGTACTTCCCGGATTATCTGGAGGACCATCCGCACCTGTGGTCGATCTGTGCCCGGCTCTCGCCACATGCTCAGGTCGTCGAGAAGTTGGCCGATACTGGCACGGTCGAGCCGGTCGCCCTCACCACCATCCTCAACGGCGTCGGCGTGTACCTGTGGCTGCGTGGCGAGTACGAGCAAGGCGCCGCCGTCCTGCAACGCACGCTGGCGAGGTCGGAGCGGGTGCTCGGGCCCGACCACCCGCAAACCGTGGACGCCGTCCAGAACCTGGGACTGGTGCGGTGGTACGAGGGTGACCTGGCCAACGGCAGGATGCTGATCGAGCGGGCCGCGGCGATGTTGCAGGCCCGCCCGGACCCCGACGACAACAAGCTGGCGACCAGCCTGCACAACCTCGCGACTATCGTGCAGGCCCAGGGTGACCTCGATGCCGCGCGACCGCTGTACGAACGCGCCCTCGCACTCCGCAACCGGGTGCTGGGATCCGACCATCCCCACACCGCCTATACCCTCAACAACCTGGGTACCTTGCTACGCAACCAGGGAGACCATACGGCGGCCCGGCCGCTGCTGGAACGAGCCCTGCTCATCCGCGAACACGCTCTCGGCCCCGAGCACCCGGACACCGCACACAGCCTCCACCACCTCGGGTGGCTGCTGCGCGATCAGGGCGACCTCGCAGCCGCACGGCCCTTCCTCGAACGCGCGACGGCCACTCGCGAAAAGGTGCTCGGGCCGGACCATCCGCACACCGCGCGCAGCCAGTACCATCTCGGCGTCCTGCTGTGGCGGACCGGTGATCAGTTGGCGGCCCGGCGATTGATCCGTTGTGCGGCCGAAACCCTGGCTCGTCGGCTTGGTACCGACCACCGCTGGACCGTCGAGGCCGGCCAGACCCTCGACGAGATGAGCCAAAGGAACCGCCCGACCATCCCTCTCGGATGATCCTCGCGACGATGGCTGTCCCCGGAGACCCCGCGAACCGTGCCCGGCCTGAGCCGCCCAACCGCAGGGCGGTCCGCACGCCCTCGGCCCGCTGGCGGCCGCTATCGCGCCAGCAGCGGGAGCGCCGCGAAGGTGTGGTCCTGCCACAGCAGCCGCGAGGTCTCTTCCGGGTAGGCGGTGACTGTCGACGGCGTGTCGAAGAGCTGTGCGAGGCGGTGGTCGGCGTCGTACGGAGGCCAGCCCGGGTCGCCGTGAGCGGCGAACGCCGTCCATGCCCCACGGATCTGTGCGGACAGCGCCTCCGCTGCCGGGGAGGGCGGGTCGCCGATCAGCATGGCGGGCCGTCCGCCGCTCAGGTTGCCGAACACGAGCGGCACATCCAGGCCGTGGCAGGCGCCGAGGCCACCGCCCATTCCCGGGGCGGACCAGGTCAGTTCGTAGAGGTGGGCCCGGCCGCCGCCGGCGATCTGCGCATCGGCGAGGTGCAGGCTCGGCATGCGGAACAGCCAGTCCGCGTTGACCAGTTCGTACAGCTCCTCTTCGGACGCGGCCGGGAACGCCTCCCGGTACCGGCGTGCGCCGTCTGGATCGGGGGCGAGCATGCGCAGAGCGGTCTCGGTCTGCTCGCGCGTGACCTGGCCGAGCACGCCGTCGATCAGGCTGAACAACCGGTGCTCGTCACGGGTGTGCCCGACGAGAAGTCCGACGTCCCGGGCGGCGCCGCCGGCCAGCGCCTGCCACGGGGTTGCCGGCAGCACGTCACCATCGACGACCGGTCCGAACGGCATCTGCCTGGCGGTGATCTGCCCCCAGCGCTCCCGCCATTGGACCACCCTGGCGCAGATCGCATCGCCCACGGCGGGCAGCCGGGCCGGGGCTACCGCCGACAGGCCGGACACCGTGGGCGCCACCCCCAGCTCGGCGGCGCAGGCGGCGGCGACGTCGGCGGCCAGCTCGGGGGAGAAGAACGGTCCCGGCGCGCTCTGCGCGACCGCCCGGCGGAAGAGCCCGGCGGCGCGCGGCATGGCGAGCAGCGCGGCGACCGATCCGCCGCCCGCTGACTGCCCGAAGACCGTGACCCGGTCCGGGTCGCCGCCGAACACCCGGATGTTGTCGCGTATCCACTGCAAGGCCGCGACCTGGTCGAGCAGTCCCCGGTTGGCCGGGGCTCCGTCGATCTGCGCGAAACCCTCGATACCGAGACGGTAGTTGAGGGTCACGACCACGGTTCCGCTGCCGGCCAGGTGCCCGGCGTCGTATTCCGGGAGGCTGGAGTTGCCCCCGACGTAACCGCCGCCGGGGATCCACACCATCACCGGGAGCCCTGCCGCCGGGTCCGGTTGCGGTGTCCAGACGTTGATCGTCAACCAGTCGTCGCCAGCGGCGTCCTGGGACGCTCCGAGCAGGCCGGACTGCGGGGGCGGCGGGCCGTACTCGACCGCCGGGCGCACGCCGTCCCAGCTGCGCACCGGCTGCGGTGCGGCGAAACGGAGGGCGCCGACCGGCGGCTCGGCGAACGGGATGCCGCGGAAGACCGCCAGGCCCGCCTCCCGACCGCCGCGGAGGACGCCGGCCGCCGTGCGGACTTCCGGCCCGGACTCGGACGGCTTGCTGGACGCGGTGACGGCCACTTGGGGTTTTCCTCTCCGTTCCTGCTCGGCGGAGCATCCCAGTGCGTCTTACTCGCGGGCAAGCCATTTAGGGGGCCGCCAAGCGGCCCTGCTGGCCACCATCCACTTCACCATCAACGGCCTTCCGGCATTGTCCAACCTCAATCCGCACAAGCATTGAGGGGACCGTGCGACACGAGAGGCGTCGGCACGGATCTGCTCGTAGGGTTGTGCGGGTACGCACCGGAAGGAGGGGTTGATCATGACTATGCCACCCGTTGTTGATCATCACGTCTGGCGCACCGAGCTGGACCAGCTTCGCGCCCGCGAGAAGGCCGCCACGCGGGAACTCGACGCGATCGCCGCGCAGCGCCGAAGGCTGCCGATGGTGAAGATGCCCGACTACACCCTGGCCGGCGCCGAGGGTCCGGTCCGGCTCGTCGACATCTTCGCCGACAAGTCGCAGCTGATCGTCTACAACCACATGTGGAACCCCGATCCTGATGCCGAGTGGCAGTGTGGCGGCTGCACCAGCTTCACCTCGGCGTTCACCCGCCTGGACTTCCTCGACAACTACGACGCGCGGTTCGTGATCGTCACCCAGGGTCCGATCGACGCGGCCCTGGCCTACGCCGAACGCGTCGGCAACAAGATGACCTGGTACTCCACGGCCGACAGCCCGTTCGGTGCCGACGTCGACGCGCCACCCGGCGGCGGGTTCGCGATCAACGTATTCCTGCGCGACGGCGACACCGTCTACCGCACCTGGCACACCAGCGGCCGGGGCGTTGAGCAGCTCACCCACACGTTTGCCCTCGTAGACGTTCTGCCGTACGGACGACAGGAACAATGGCAGGACAGTCCCGAGGGTTGGCCGAAGTCCCCCACCTACGGCGGGTGGCTGGACTCCCCGGACGTAGCCCGGCTGTACGGCCCCAAGGGCTGACAACCGAGCCCGTGCCGATCGGACTGGACCACACCCACCGTGGCACCGCTGAACTCCGCTCGTACTTCCGCGAGTGCTTCAGCGCGGGCGGCATCGACATCGAGCCGTGTGTCCTGACCGACGACGGCGTGCGGTGCGCCCTGGAGTACAACTGCGTCCGGTGGGGCGGCCACAGCCTGCCGTCCCAGGCGGGCATCGCCGTCTACGAGCGCGGCGGGGAGGGGCTGCTTGCCGCGGTTCGGGTGTACGACGACGTCGAAGCACCTGTCGGGTCATGACGGAGCTTTCTCCCGGCCGACGAAAAGCGGCACCGCCAGGGTGACGATGACAAGCACCACCGAGCCGAGCCACGGCTGGTACCAGTCGTACCGGGCGAACGGGCCGCCGAGCGCGAAGACCCAGACGACGAACGCCACCGTGGAGACCGCGAGCTGGACCGGCGAGCTGACCTTCTGGAGTCGCTGGAGGTACAGCCACGTGGCGACGGTACCGACGCCGAACGCCACCCAGAGCGCGATGGTGATGGAACGGCCGGTCGCTGACGAACGGATGATGCCGTCGAGCGTCAGGTACGCGGCGACGACCTCGGCCGGGATGAGCTTGAGCAGCCGGTCCTTGTAGTCGTCCGGGCTGACCGTGTCCGAGACGGCCGTATTCGTCATCTCGGCGGACTCGCCGACCCCCAGATGCTGCTGTGCCTGTGCGGCGTCTCTGGGCGACACGATTTGCCGTTGCATGTGGGGACCCCTTTCGGGTCAGGGAACGGTCAGCACTTCCGGCCGGGCGCCGTTGCCCGCTGGCCCAGCGCCGGGCGCCGGCCCTTCGGACTCACGCGCGTCGATTATCTCTTCCAGTACCTGGATGGCGCCGCTGATGCGCAGCAACGTTTCCCGCAGCGACATCTCCTGCTGTACCAGCTCCCGCAGCTGGGCCTCGCCGGCCAGGTACTCCTGCTTGAGTTCGGACAGCCTTTCCTGTGCGCGTTCCCTCATCGCGATCCACCCTCCTGTGGAGACTCAGTGGCCGGCCCGGAGACGGCTCAGGCCCATGAGACCCTTGTCGTCGTCCTCGTCGTGCACTTCCGGGTGCAGGAAGTAGCCCCGGTCCCCGGCCGGCTTGTCCGCCTCGACCGAGAGGGGATGCGCCTCGGCCCACCGGTCCCGGCGGACACCGGTCACCTGCCAGGACACCTCGATCCCCGGCTTGTCGGCGTCCGGCAGCACCACGGTGGCCTCGCCGTCGCCGTTCGTCGCGACCCGGCCCGCGTACAGGTTGAGCCGGTCCGGCGATTCCACATAGGAATGCGACAGGTACCTGTTGGCCGGGTCGAGCGGGTGGTCGATCCGGAAACCACCGCCACCTTTGAAGATCTCACCGCGTGCGTCGAGGTCGCCCGTTATCTGTACCCGGCCGAGGAAGACCCCGGCGAAGTTCGGCCCGGTCGCGAGGATGCCGTTGTTACTGCCCTCGGCCCACATCCCGAGATTTCCCAGCCCGTGGACGCCGGCCTGGAAGACGCCACCGCCGCCGTGGCCGGTGATCGCGGTGCCCGGACCGAACACGTCGAGCGGTGTCCCCGGGGTGCGGGTGTTGATGCCGATGTTGTCGCCGCCGTCGAACGTGACGACACCACCGCCGCTGCGGATGAACAGCACGCCGCCACCGGTGTCGCCGATCCGCGAGCCGAACAGCGACAGGACCGAATTGCCGTTCGGCTGGCCGAAGTTCCCGCTGAAGAGGCCTCGCCGCTGGTGGTGTCCATCCGCAGGCCCCAGCCGGCGCCGGTGTTGCCCCAGAACCCGACGAGGTTGTCGCCGGCCATGCCGACGAACGCGCGGTCGGCGTTCGGGGCGTCCTGAAGGAACCAGATGCCCGCCGACGAGTCGCCACCCTGGCGTACCCGCATCCGGCGCGACACGTCGAGGCCGCCGCCCTCGCCCGTGGCGCTGATCGTGATCCGGTCGGACCCGGACCACAGCCGGGCCGATCCGCCCAGGGCGTACCAGACCCAGCGTTGCCCGGCGTTGGGAACGTTGACGAAGCTGCCCAGGTTGCGGTCGGCGAAGGAGAAGCCGCCGCCGGTACCCCCGCTGTGTACTTCGCTTCCCTCGACGTGCACGATCCGCTGGGCCGCACTGGCGACGGCGCCGATGGTGACGTTGCCGGCCGGGTCGAGCGTCAGCCGGTCGGCCGCGCCGGTGACGTCGCGCAGCCGCAGCTTTCCGTCCGCGCCGGCGGACAGGCCGTACGAGCGGCCGCCGGTCACCTGGAGGCCGGCCGGGAACTGTACCGTGCCGGTCGCCGCGTCCACCGATAGCGCCGGGCGGGGCGCACCGCCGGACAGCAGGTTCAGGCTCAGGCCGCCGTCCGGACGGGGGATCAGCTCGGCGGCGGGCGCGTGGTCGACGGCCGGCGTGGCACCGCCGCCGGCCCGCGGCACGCGAAGCTCCAGCCGGCCGGCCGAGGCGCCCGCGAGCCGCCGGCCCTCGGCGGTCAGCGTGGTCACCTTGCCGTTCGGGTCCAGGGACACCTTGGCGAGCACGATCTGGGTACCGTCGGACGCGAAGCCGGCGACGGGCACCAGCCGCAGCCACGGCGCGTGCAGCAGCACCGGCGCGTTCGCGACGACCCCGGTGCCGAGGACCTCCCGCCAGGTCAGCGTCACGAAGAGGTCTCCGCTGAGCCCGTCGGTCGGCAGCGTCAGCCCGTCCGCGGGCACGGTGACCGTCGGAATGTTCGCGATCTCGGTCGGGTCTACGGTCGGGTCCACAATGGCCGTACCGGTGGCCGCCAGTACCGCCGTGCGGCCGGCCGCGTCCAGGGCGGTACCCGTCGTGACGGCGACGCCGGTCTGACCGGTCGTCGCGCGTACGGTCAGCCCGCCGGCCACTCCCCACGAGTTCAGGGTCGCGCCCCGCGCCTGCTCCAGCGGTAGCAGGTAACTCTCCATGTCGGTGAGGCTCTCGCCGTGACCGGTGGCACCGGTGCGCACGGTTCCGGTACTCACGTTCAGGTACTCGACACGCATGATGGCGGCGTCGCTCATGACGGATTCCTCTCTTCCAGCACCGACAACCGGGCGGCCAGCACCTGTACCGCGCCGAGCAGCATGGCCGCGTACTCCGGCATCGACAGGCTCAGCCGCTCCTCGTCGACGATGTACGGCGGCGCGTCCTCGGCGATCACACCGAGGTGGACGCGTGCGGTCTCCTTGTCACCGGACCACCGGAACCGGACGACCCGGGTGTTCGCCACGTCGGCGAGCAGGCCGGCGAGCGTCGCGCCGTCCAGCGGCGCGATGTCCCGCTTGTACGTGCGGCTACTGGGCGACAGGAAGTAACCGCGCAGCCGGCCCCAGCCGGTGTTGTTGGCGTCGCGCATCTCGATCACGCCGCTCTGCGGGTCGGAGAACCACAGGTCGTCGTGGAACGCGATGAACGGCCCGTCCTGGTTGCCACCGATGATCACGGGCTGGTCGGCCGCGCCGAGCTGGACCCGGCCCTCCACGTACAGGCTGCCCGACACCCAGACGTTGCCTGCGCCCGGATCGCCCCAACCGATCCCGCCCGAGCCGCCGACGTTGAGGCTCAACGTGGACAGCTGGCCCGGCGTGTGCACCCCGTTGGGAAACTGGCGGCCCTGGTTGAGCCGTAGCCAGTCATCGTTGCCCTGCACCGCTTCCCGGCCCCGGATCGCGTAGGTGCCGGCCACGTCGGCGCCGAGCTGGGTGACGCTCATCCGGGCCGCACCACCGGCATGCACGATCACCTGGTTCGGCGACTGGAGCCGCAGGTTGTAGGCCGGCGACGCGACGCCGACCGTCTCGTACGCGTACGGATAACTCACCGCGCTGTTGTCGGTGCCGACGACGACGCCGGTGGCGGTCGGACCCTGCCCGAACGCCCCTCGGCCGCTGACCTCCAGGACGCCCGCGACACTGACACCGGACTGGCCGGCGGTCAGCCGGTCGGTGCCGGACCAGAGCCGGGCGGTGCCGCCGGACGCGTACCACACCCACCGCTCGCCCCCGGTCGGTGACTCCACAAAGGACCCGACCGACCGGTCGGCGAACGAGTAGCCGGCGCCCTGACCGCCGCTGTGCACCTCCGCATCGCGGCGGCGAGCATCCGCTGCTGGAGGCCGCTGCCGGCAAGGTTGCGGGACACCAGGTCCACCGCCATGTCGCCGACCGGGCCGAGCGAGTCGTCGGGTTCCTGCGTGCCAGGCTTGGCCTGACGGGCGATGCCGGGAGCGGTACCACCGAGCCCGTCGGTTGTCCCCGACTCACGCGCCACGGCATCGGCGGCGCGCTCGGCCCCATGCGACCCGGCCGGGTCGCTGCCGCCGATCGTCTGCTGCTGGACGTGTACCAGCTCGTGGGTCAGCAGCGCCCGGCCCTCCGGCGTGTGTGGCCGGTACTCGCCAGGGCCGAAACGACGTCCGGCCCGAACGTGTATGCCCTGGCTGCCAGCGCATCGGCGGACGCACCGGCAGCGGCGCCCGTGTGCACCCGCACGCGGCCGAGATCAACGCCGAGCCGGGCCTGGAGCTGGGCGCGGACATCGGGGTCAAGCGGCCTCCCCTCGCCGAGAAGCGCCCGCACCGACTGGTTGGGCAGGCCGCCGGGGGAGCGCGACCCGGGCCGCGGCGCGATCGGGGCGCGCCGCCGACGCTGTTCGACGACCGGTTCCTTCGCGTGATGCTCCATGACCGCCGCCATTCCGGTGGTGTCGACCCCCACCTCGCGGTCACGGTAACCCGGAGGTCGCGCCGGCAGGAGTGTGCAATCGCGATCCGGACTCAGGTGAGGCGGACGGAGAGCCCCTTTCCGCCGAACTCCCGACAGACGAACGTCGGCTCGCGCGGGGTGCTGAGAGCCTTGTCGTACCGGTAGCCGATGTCGTCGAACTCGCGGATCGCCTCCACGGTGTCTTTCGCGCGGCTCGTGATGAGCCAGTGGGCGAATGCGCCGCGGGCGATCTTCGCGTGGATGACGACGAATTTCGGCTGCCCGGATGCCGGATCGACGGTGAGGAACCGTGGCGTAACCACCCGATCGGCGTCAATGTGCGGAAGAACCGCTTTGCTGTACTCGTTCGCGGCGAGGTTGACGATGTGCCCCTTCGCCGGCAGGTGCTCGGCGATCGAGATGCCCCAGTACCGGTAGAGGTTCGAGTACCTGCTCGCCGGCAACCGGTAGCCCATCTCCAACCGGTACGTGCTGATGCCGTCGAATGGTCGCAGAAGTCCGTAGAGGCCGGACAGGATCCGCAGGTGCGTGCCGGCGTACCTGCGGTCGGCCGTGCTGAACGAGTCGACGCGCAGGCCGCTGTAGATATCACCGACGAACGTCGCGGCCGCCGGCGTCTGCCGCTCCGGGTCGGCGTTCCAATCGGCGTACTGATCGTGAGTCTTCGCCGCGAGGTCGGCCGAGACGGTCATGATCTTCGCCAGCTGCTGCTGCGACAGCGTCCGCAGGTAACCGACGAGTTCCTCGGCGCGGTCCAACAGGACGGGCACCCCGGTCGGCGTGCTGCCGGAGGTGGGCGGACGCATCGTCTTCGAACTGTGCATCAGGATGATCAAGAGTGGGCTACCGCTTCCGTCGGGAATGCTTGCGCCGGCTGACGATCAGTATGCCGTCCCCGCTGAACGGTTTGCCGCGGTCCCGGAGGGGAACGAGACCGGTAGGCCGGTCCGCGAGGGTGCGGCTGAAGCCCGAGTGGATCACCGGCTACCTGTCCCGGCTCGATGGATGGAGGACTGATGGCGGTCACCGCCGATCTGGCGAAACTGCTGGACAAGGAATACGAGGACAAGTCCCTCGCAGAGTTGGTGAACGCACCGGTGTCGGCGCTGGCGGGAGTCAGCGACGGCGACGCCAAACTGCTGACTGAGGCGTTCAACATCAAGACGATCGGGGACCTCGGGCGCAACAAGTTCTTCCGCGCCGCGAGCGCGTTGGTCGACCTGGCCGGCACCGCGAAGTAACCTGCCGAACTCCACGGGGGCACCCGGCGGTCGCCCGTGCCCGGCGCGGGCGACCGCCGGGCCCCGATCCGGGCTCGGCGCGTCCGTTCAGCGCGCGGGCCGGTCGACGCGGTAAACGTGATGGCGGCGGTCGTCGATCGGGTTGTCGGGCTCGATCTCGCCGCTGCCGACCCGCGTCAGGCCGGCCTTCTCCAGCGCCCGCCACGACGCGACGTTGTCGGCGTGCACCGCCACGATCACACACTCGGCGTCGCCATGGTCGGCCCAGAGCTGATCGAGGGCCGAGCGGATCATCGTGGTACCGACGCCGTGCCCGACATTCGCCGCATCGCCGATGAAGTAGTCGATCGTCATCGCGCGGGCGGGTACCGCGGTGATCGGCGCCAGGTCGGTCAGGTACTCGGGATAGTCGTGCAGGAACGAGCGCTGCAACAGCCCGAGCGGTGCGCCGTCGAGGTACGCCAGAAGGTCTTCGTTCGGCTCCTCACGGCGCGCGGACGGCCCGAAGTCGCGCTCCAGCGCCTCCGGCGACGTCTCGTGGTGCCACCAGCGGGCCACGTGCGGCGCCGCCAGCCACCGCCCCAGCAGCGGGAAGTCGGCCGGAGTGACGTGCCGCCAGGTCATCATGCCGCCGACAGTAATCCGCGCACCCCATACTGCTTTCGAGCGGCCGCCGATCAGGCCAGGCTGAACCGTTCGGCGTGTACCTGCCGGCTCGGCACCTTGAGCGCGCGGAGGCTGTGCAGGACAGCCGACGTCATGGCCAGCGGCCCGCAGACGAAGACGTCCCGGTCGGCGATGTCGGGCACCAGGGCGAGCAGGCTGGCCGGCGCCAGCGGCTGGTTCGGCGGGTACCCTTCGCCACTGCGACCGGTCAGCACGTGCAGCCGCGCCCCGCGGATCCGGGCCAGTTCCTCAAGCTCGGGGAGCAGGACGGCGTCGGCCATGGTGCGGACCCGGTAGAGCACGACGACCGGGCCGGTCGACTCTTCGAGCAGGGCCCGGATCGGTGTCACTCCAACGCCACCGGCGATCAGCAGCGTCGCGTCCTTGGCCCGGTGCAGGTTGGTGAAGGCGCCGTACGGACCTTCGGCGAACACCCGGGTACCGACCGGAAGGTGGCGCAGCCGGGCGCTACCCGTACCGACGGCCTTGGCGGTCAGCCGCAGCGACCGGCCGTTCGGCGCCGCCGAGAGCGAGAACGGGTTCGCCTGCCACGAGTGGCCCTGGCCGAGGAAGCGCCAGATGAAGAACTGGCCGGCCTGGGCGGGCAGCCGGTCGAGGTTCCGGCCGACGATGTGTACCGAGACGACGTCGTTGGACTCGGGTACCACGGCGGCGACCCGGAACCGGTGGTACGCGTTGCGGCGCAGCGGCATGATCACCCGACCGGTGACGAGGGACCCGATGACCAGCGCCCACAGCGTCCACCAGTACACGGTGGCCAGGGGAGTGACGTTGAACGTGGTCCCTTCGAGGAACTGGTGGGTCAGCGCGAGCACGAGCGCCACGTACAGCCCGAGGTGGATCGCGTGCCAGGTCTCGTACCGCAGGCGACGCCGCGCGTAGCGGACCGACAGGACCGCCACGGCGATGATGACCGCGGAGGCGCAGATCCCGAGCAGCGACGCGACGACACCGGCCAGACCCGTGAACGTGCGCAGGACGGGCGCCCGGTCGAGCCGCGCATACCCGAGCACGATGAACGTCCCGTGCAGAACCACGGTCCAGAGGAGGGTGAAACCGACCCAGCGGTGCCACGCGGTGAGCCGGTCCATGCCGATCCGGCGGTCCAGCCAGGGCAACCTGGCGACCAGGAGCAGTTGCAGCATCATGATGACGGCGGCGTGCAGACCGAAGAACTTGCCTACCGTCAGCAACGAGTTCGTGCCCGAGCCGGCGGTGACGAACAGCACCTCCACGATCAGGAGGTTGAGCGCCAAACCGGCCCAGAGCGCCCAGCGGGCCACTACCGCGGGCGGAAGGCTGGTGGTCGTTCGAGTGAGCTCCGGACTCGTCACCGTCATGGCTGTCTCCTGGCTGCGCGGGATACCGCATCGTCAGCCAGGACACGGTGGGTGGCCAGGGATAGTTCAAGCCGGGTCGGGATTTTGACAGATTGTCAGGTTGTAGACGTGGGCCGCGTTGCCGGCCAGTACCAGCCTCGCGGTCTCCTCGTCGGGGCACAGCGCGGCGACCGCGCGGGCGTTGTGCGCGATGCCGGGTACGCCGGGCCAGTCGGTGCCGAAGATGAACCGGCGTGCCAGCCTGTTCCAGTTGTGCCGGGAGTAGTAGTCGCGCAGCCGGGACGGCGGCAGGCCGGACAGCTCGATCCAGACCCGCTCGTTGGACAGAGCCAGGAACGCCGCGGCGTCGTACCACCACCCGCGCCCGCCGTGGGCGAGCACGACGGTCAAGTCGCGGAAGTCGTGCAGCACGTGGTCGAGCAGGATGGGATCGGCGAAGCGGTTGGATGACCCGGGAAAGGTACTGGTGCCGCAGTGCACCACGACCGGGATGCCGGCGGACTGGCACACCTCGTAGGCCGGGTACAGCCACCGGTCGTCGGCCGCCACGCCCGCGTGTACCGGATGGATCTTGCAGGCGACCGCGCCGAGGTCGATCTGCCGTCGCAGTTCCTCGTCCACCGGGTAGTGCAGGTGCGGGTTGATGTTGCCGATCAACCTGACCCGGCCGGGGCTGTGCTTGGTCAGCGGCAGCATGTCCTCGACCGGTTGGGTACCGGTGACCTTCGGGCTGTACTCGGCCAGGACGAGCGCCACGTCGACGCCCTCGCCGGCCAGGTACGCGTCGAACCGGGCCGGATCGACCGTCCCGTCGGGGTCGTACACCCGCTCCAGGATCGCGTCGTCGGCCAGGTCCTGAGCCCATTGGCGCCACGTCAATTTCAGCGTGGGCAGCCGGGCGGCGTGGATGTGAACGTCGACGAGGGGTCGGCCGTCGAGCATCACACCGCCTGGCCGGCCGGCTCGCGCAGCAGTACCGCGGCGGTGGCCCGCAGGTCGACCCGGCGTACCTTGCCGGTGGCGGTGGTGGGGTACGCGTCGACGAACACCACCCGGCGCGGCCGCTTGTACGACTCGATGCCCTCCCGGCAGAACGCGATCAGCTCGTCCTCGGTCGGCTCCCGGCCGGCCGTGCGGATGACGAAGGCGACCGGTTTGTCCAGCCCGTCGACGTCCGCCGCACCCACCACCACGGCCTGCGCGACACTACCGTGCGCGAGCAGCCGGTTCTCCACTTCGGACGGTGCCACCCACATGCCGCTGACCTTGAGCAGGTCGTCGGTGCGTCCCAGGCAGGCGTAGTACCCGTCGGCGTCCTCGACGTACGTGTCGCCGGTGCGCAGCCACTCGCCCTGGAACACCTGGCGCGAGGCGGCGTACCGGGACCAGTACCCGGTGGCGGTGGACTCGCCTCGCACGTACAGCGTGCCGGGGCTGCCCGGCGCCACCTCGTGCCCGGCGTCGTCGACGATCCGCAGGTCGTACCCGGGTACCGCGACGCCGGTGGTGCCGGGGCGGACCTGGCCGGGACGGTTGGACAGGAAGATGTGCAGCATCTCGGTCATGCCGATGCCGTCGATGATGTCGACGTCGAAGTGCGAGGTCCACCGGTGGTACAGCTCGGCGGGCAGCGGTTCGCCGGCAGAGGCGGCCAGCCGGACCCGGGACAGCGCGTCGGCGGGCAGGTTGGCGCGCAGCATGCCGGCGAAGAAGGTGGGGCCGCCGAAGAACAGCGTGGCAGCGTACTGCCGGGCCCGCTCGGCGATGGTGTCCGGTTTGGACGGTCCCGGTTCGAGTACCGCCGAAGCGCCGACGGACAGCGGGAACAGTAGCGTGTTGCCGAGCCCGTACGCGAAGAACGCCTTGGCGGCGGACAGGCACCGGTCGTCGGGCCGGATCCCCAGCACCTGCTTGCCGTAGGTTTCGCAGACCACCCGGATCGAGCCGTGCCGGTGCATCGCGCCCTTGGGCTTGCCGGTGGTGCCCGAGGTGTAGAGCCAGAACGCGGGGGAGTCGGCGAGCGTCGGGTAGACGGCGTCGTCGGGCTCACCGGTCACGAGGTCGTCGAGCTGGGCGGGGCCGAGCACCGCGGCCAGTTCGGGAGCGTCCACGACCGCCGCCGCGGCGAGGTCGGCGAACTCGCGGGTGATCGCGAGGTACCGTGCCCGGGAGTCGCGCAGCAGGCCGGCCAGCCCGTCCGGGCGCACCATTGTGGACACCGGGACCGGCACCGCGCCGACGCGGAGCGCGGCGAGGAACACGGTGACGAACTCCGGTGAGTCGGCCATGCACATGAGCAGCCGCTGCTCGGGTCGCAGGCCGACGCGGCGCAGGCCACCGGCCGCGCGCCGGACCCGGTCGAGGAGCTGCGCGTAGGTCAGCTCGCCGGCCACGCCGGTGAACGCGACGCGGTCAGCACAGCCGGCGTCGACCTGCCGGTCCAATAAGTAGGTGCTTGCGTTGAAAGGCTCCTCGCTCATGCCGGATCCCGTCAGGTGAGGTGGACGTACTCGTAGTCGAACGGCTTGCCGTTGATGCCCTGCCGAGGCGGGGCGATCCAGGCCGCGATCTTGCCGCGCTCGTGTACCGGGCGCATGAGCGACCGTACGTGCGTCTTGTCCAGGTCGGTGGGCAGCCAGTTTCCCTTGCGCCGCTGCCACTCCTCAGTGGACAGTATTTCGCCGTCGGGGCTGGCTTCGATGCCGGCGAACGTGCCCACCTTGCGGTTGAAGGCAACGTGCGGCAGGCGTAGCCGCTGCGGCATGCCGGCGCTCTCCAGGGTCCTGTTCCACCGGTTGACGCCGTTCTGGCAGTCGCTGATGTACTCGCGGCGCAGATCGGTGTTGAGGCCCACGAGCGCGGCCACCTCGGCCTGCCCGATCTGCCCGTCCACCACGGTGTCGACCATGGCGGCGTCGTCGGTCAGCCGGTGGTCGTCGTGGCGGCGCTCCTCCGACCACCGCCCCTTCAGGCCGCGGGTGTAGTAGTTGGCGACGTTGGTGGAGGTCTCCGACCCGAACAGGTCGAGCGAGACCGAGTAGTGGAAGTTCAGGTACTTCTGGAGCATCGTCAGCGGGATGCCGCCGTGCGGGCCGACCTCGTCGGTGTCGTGCTCGATCATCAGCTGTGCGGTGCGCTCCACCACCCGGTCCAGGCCGGTCGTGCCGACGAACATGTGGTGCGACTCTTCCTTGAGCATGAACTCGCAGGTCCGCGACAGCGGGTCGAACGCCGACTCCTTCAGCGTGCCGAGCTGGTACTTGCCGTCCCGGTCGGTGAAGTAGGTGAACATGAAGAACGACAACCAGTCCGGGGTCTCCTCGTTGAACGCGCCGAGGATGCGGGGCGACTCGACGCTGCCCGAGTTGCGGTGCAGCAACTCCTCGGCCTCCTCGCGACCGGCCCGGCCGAAGTAGGCGTGCAGCAGGTACACCATCGCCCACAGGTGCCGGCCCTCTTCGACGTTGACCTGGAACAGGTTGCGCAGGTCGTACAGGCTCGGGGCGGTGGCACCGAGGTTGCGCTGCTGCTCCACGGAGGCCGGCTCGGTGTCGCCCTGGATCACGATCAGCCGTTGCAGGTCGGCGCGGTACTCACCCGGTACCTTCTGCCACACCGGCTCGCCCTTGTGCTGGCCGAAGCCGATGCGCCGGTCGTGCTTGCGGTCGGCGAGGAAGATGCCCCACCGGTAGTCCTTCATCACGACGTGGTCGAAGTGTGCCCAGCCGTCCCGGCCGACGTTGATCGCGGTACGCAGGTACACGTCGCGGGTCGGCAGCGTCGGGCCCATCGACTCCCACCAGTGCAGGAAGTTGGGCTGCCACGATTCGAGTGCCCGTTGCAGTCGACGGTCCTCGTGCAGGTCGACGTTGTTCGGGATCTTCTCGGTGTAGTCAGCCACAGCCATGCTCAGACTCGCTTCCGGTCGAAATCGGCCCGCTGTCCGGTGCCGAACCTGCGCAGCGCCCCGTCCGGCCCGGAGGCGCTGGGCCGGTGGAAAATCCAGTTCTGCCAAGCCGACAGCCGGCCGAAGATCTTCGTCTCGATGGTTTCCGGGCCGGCGAACCGGTAGTTGGCTTCCATGCCGGTGAGCGCGTCCGGGTTGAAGCTGGCCCGTTCCTCGATCGCGATGCGTACCTCCTCGGCCCAGTCGATGTCGTCCGGGGCGAAGGTGACCAGGCCCAGCCGCTCCGCGTCCTCCGCCGTCAGCGGCCGCCCGGCCTCGGCCTGGACGGCGGCGAGACCGTCGGGGTCGCCGACGAAGCGGGTGCCGAGCCGGGTCAGGTCGTTGCCCATCGGCAGCGGACCAAGGTTCATCGGCCCGACTGTCACCGCCGCCGGCTCCGCGTCCGGGTCGACGTCCTCGAACACGCCGAACAGGTGGTAGGACCGGTCGGCGGCCAGCGCCAGCTCCAGCAGCGAGCCGGCGAAGCAACTGCCGGGCTCGATCAGTGCGATCAGGCTGCGGCTGGTCACGTCCAACCGCTTCAAGGTCCTTTTCGTGTACAGGATGATCTCGGCCGCCAGCCAGTGGTCCCGGTTGTCCAGCAGCAGCGCGTCGTGCGCCAGCACCCGATCCGGATCGCCGACCGTCCGCCATACCCAGGTGCCCAGCTCGACCTCGTTGGTGCGCAGGTCGAGGATCAGATCGTCCAGCTCCCGCGTCATGGCCAGGGTCCAGAAGTCCGCGTCGAGGTCGGGTGGTTCCGTCTCCGGTCCGCGCACCGTGATCTCCACGCAGCCCCGCGACCGGTCCAGCACGGCACGCACGTACCGGTACGAGATCTCCTCGGTGGTCCGCACCTTGGGCAGCGGGGTGAGCTGGATGCCGGTCGCGCCGGCCGGACGGGTGGACCGGGCGGCGAACTCCGCGGCCCGGGTCGCGACCGTCTCCTCCCACCGGGACCGGGGCACCGCCTCGTCCACCAGCCGCCACGCCGCCGCCTTGCGCCCGGTCAGCCCCTCGGCGCGGGTGGCGAAGTAGTCGGCCAGATCCCGGCGCACGTGCCGCTTGTCGGTGACGCGGGTCAGCCCGCCCGTGCCCGGCAGCACCCCCAGCAGCGGCAGCTCCGGCAACGAGACGGCCGACGAGCGGTCGTCGACCAGCATGATGTGCTCGCACGCCAGCGCCAGCTCGTACCCACCGCCGGACGCCGTGCCGTTGCACGCCGCGATCCACGCCTGCCCGGAATGCCGGGTGGCGTCCTCGATCGCGTTGCGGGTCTCGTTGGTGAACTTGCAGAAGTTCACCTTCCACCAGTGCGGCGACGAGGCCAGCATCCGGATGTTCGCGCCGGCACAGAAGACCTTGTCCTTGTCGCTGGTCAGCACCACCGCATGTACCTCGGGGTGCTCGAAGCGCAGCCGCTGCACCGCGTCGTACAGCTCGATGTCGACACCGAGGTCGTACGAGTTGAGTTTCAGCTCGTAGCCGGGCACCAGCCCGCCCTGCTCGTCGACGTCCATCGCCAGGGTCGCCACCGGGCCGTCGATGGCCAGCCGCCAGTGCCGGTACCGGCTCGGGTGCACCTGGAAATCGACCCGCACGCCTAACGCCGGGCTGGCCATGAGGCGGTCCTTCCCGAGAGGTCGGTCTCCTCCAGACTCTACAGTCGCGTCTCTGTGCGTCAAGGTTCTGTAGTAGATTGCGAACCGTGACCGTCGCCGTCCGCAGCACCGCGCGGGGCCTGCTGCTCACCGTGCTCGGCGAGTTCGTGCTGCCCTCCGGCGGCGCCGCGCTCACCTCGGCCTTCATCGACGTACTCGGGCGTCTCGGCGTGGAGGAGAAAAGCGCCCGCCAGACGCTCATGCGCACCGCCGCCGACGGCCTGCTCACGTCGCACCGGCAGGGTCGGCGCAGCCGCTGGCTGCTGACCCCGGCCGCCGAGCAGTTCCTCACCGAGGGCGCCGAGCGCATCTACGGTTTTCAGGCGACCCAACCGGAATGGGATGGCAGGTGGCTGATCGTCCTGGCCCGGGTGCCGGAGCGTGAGCGGGCCGCCCGGCACGTGCTGCGGACCCGGCTGAGCTGGGCCGGCTTCGGCAGCCCGGCCCCGGGCGTGTGGATCAGCACGCACGCCGACCGCGCGAAGGAGGCCGAACAGGTGCTGGGCGAGGCCGGGGTGACCGACGCGCAGATCTTCCTCGCGGAGCACCACGCCGGCGGCGACCCGGCTGTCATGGTCCGCGAAGCGTGGGACCTCGACGCGGTCGAGCGCGGCTACGAAGGGTTCATCGCCGAGTTCGGGCGCTCCCGCGGAGGCGACCCGCTGGTCCGGACCGTGCAGCTTGTCCACGCCTGGCGTCACTTTCCGCGTACCGATCCGGCGCTGCCCGTCCGGTTGCTGCCGGCCGGATGGAGCGGCATGCGGGCGGCCCAGGTGTTCGCCCGGCGGCGGGGCGAGTGGCACGCCGCCGCACAGGCCGAGTGGCGCCGGCTCACCGGCTGACGCGCGAATACGCTTGGTAGTCAGCCGGACATTCTAAGGTGTTCGCGTGCGTCGCGGACATCGCCGGCAGGCAGCACGACACCGCGCAGATGCGGTGGGCCCGTCATCGTGGACTCCTTCGGTAGCGCCCACAGTCTTCCATCCCACCCCGCTGGCGTGGCCGGTTTGGCTATCGCGGGGACCGCACGGACGCACTCCGATCGATAGACTTCGGGCCGCCCGAACGGGGGAGGGGAGCGGCGTGCGTACACGGGGGTTGTTGGCGCTGGTCGTCGTGATGGCCGGCGGTGGCGCGATGTCGACCGCCGGCTGTGCCAGGTCGGCGTCCGGCGCGGCGGGCAACGCGGTCTGGGCGGAGCCGAGCGTGTCAGCACCGGAGTTGGACGCACCGGTACCACTCGTGTCCGGTCCGCCGAGCGGCCCGCCCGCGCCGCAGGGCACCCGCCCGCCGGTGTCGGGCAGCCGGTCACCGGCGCCCACCCGGGCGCCCGCTGGGGGAAACAACGGCTGGCCGCCCTACTGCCACCTGGCCGACATCCGGTTCTCGACCGGCTCCGGCACCGGCGCCGGCTCGCTGGTGTCGGGCGAGGTACTGATGACCAACGTCTCCGGCCACAAATGCATCGTCGGCACGTACCCGATCCTGCGCTGGCGCGACGCCCACGGCGCCGTCGTACCCCTGACGGTGGACCATGTGAAGGGTCCGGTGCCGCCCTCGATACCTTTCGTGATCCAGCCTGGCAGCACCGCGTTCGCCGGCCTGCGCTGGGACCGGTACACGTCCCTGAACTCGACCGAGACGTGCCCGCCGGTCCCGACAACGCTTGACGTCTGGCTGCCCCCGACCGTGGAGGATCCGCACCCGGAGCAGGGACCGGCCGCTCACGCGGCCTGGGTCACCGGCGACAACGCCAGCGTGTGCCGGGGCACCGTCCAACTCCAGCCGATCGACCGGCTGCCGTGACACGAAGCCGCTCTAGTACGGGCTCATCTGGTCCAGGACCCGGGTGGCCAGATCGACGATCTGCTGGACCTTGGGGAGGTCGCGGCCGATTTCTTCGGCGGTCAGACCGGGCCGGCCCTGCATCGGGTACTCGGCGTCGTTCCGGCGGCGTCGCATGCGGTCGAAGGGTCGGAGGATGCCGCCGAGCGGCGGATCGAGTTGAGCGGTGATGGCGTCGATGACGGCGATGTGACCGCCCCGACTGGTTGCCCGCAGGCCCTGGTTCTCCAGCACCGCGCCGAGCGCCTTGCGGGCAGCGTCATAGAGCAACTGGTAGGCGCCGGTTGGATCGATCGTGGTCAGGGCGCCGGCAGACTTTACGTGTTGATGTGCCTGAGCGAGTAGCACGTCCGCGTGGTCGCGGCCCGGCGGTACACGCTCCAGTTCGCCTCGGGCGAGCATGCCGTCGATCGTGTCGCGTCCCTGCTCCCATCTCATTGCCGCTCCCTGTCGAGGTCGAGTGGGACGAGCGGCCGGGAACGGATCGAATCCAGAAACGGATCGGCGTCATGTGCGCGCCAGGCTTCCGGGGTGACGCGGTGGATGTTGACCTCGCGGCCCAGTTGCCGCTCTGCGTTTCGGGCCGCGTCGTACACGTCGTCGTCGTCCACGTCGCCGACCACGAGCACGTCCACGTCGCGCGGCACCGGTCCGGGCTGGCCAAGGTATCGGGCCGCCCAGGAACCATAGATGTGTGCTTCCTCGATGCCGGCGAGGCGGGACAGGAGTTCGCCGAGGATCGCGGAAGGGCCGTACGTGACCGCGAGCAGGTCGGTCAACGGTCTGGCCACGATGGTGTCGACTCTGGCGCGGAGCAGGCGTAGGTTGCCGGTGCGTCGCTCGCTGATCAGGTTGCCCTCGACGAGCCGGTCCGCTTCGCGGCTCGCGGTAGCGGGCGAGACCCGGAATCTGTTGGCGAGGTCGGTCGTCGAGTACTCGTCGTCGGGATGAAGGAACAACCAGGCCAGCAGCTCGCCCTGGAACGGCGAGCGCAGCAGCGGCAGTAACTGCGACGAAGCTTGCACATCCTGCACGATACCTTGCAGGATACGTAAAGATCAAAGATGGCTCACGGCGTCACCGTGAACCGGTCGTAGTGGACCTCGCTCTGCGTACCCATGTGGTGCGAGGTGGCGAAGACGCCGACGTCCTGGGCCGCCGCCGCGGTGGGCAGCGTGACGGTGCCGAGCAGGGTCCACGTCGTGCCGTCCGTGGAGTAGTAGCCGGCGTAGCTGTTGCCGGTGCGCACCAGCCTGAGCCAGGACGGGTACACCGTCGTGCCGGTGCCCTGGCCGTTGGGCGCGTTGCCGGCGTCGAGCTGGCCGTCGCCGTTCGCGTCCCACTGCATGACATACCCGTGGCCGGGCGTGACGGCCACGATGACGTAGCCCGGCGAGGCGTTCACGTCGGTGACGTCGTTGCGCATGATGAGCCCGGCCTTGGCCGCGGTGTGCGTGTTGCCTTGCGCGGTCACCTCGACCGTCGCGGTCGTCCCGTCGTGGCCGCCGCCGGGCAGGTAGACGGTCCCGTACTGGTTCGAATTCCCGTACACGTCCTTGCCGTCGGCGCGGATGCCGATCTGGCTGCCCAGCTCGCCGAAGGCGGCCGGGGTCGACGCGAACGTCCGGTACGGCGCGGTCACCGGTGGGCTGCTGGTCACCACCTGTGGCGAGGAGACCCGGCCGGGGAAGAACGTGTCCCACCGGTACTCGCCGGTCACGGTCAGCGTCGCGGACTCGAACGGCCGCGCCGGTACCGGTTCGACGACCTCGAAAGTGGCCTGCACGGTCTGGCCGGCGGCCACGAGCGGGAACGTGGTGGCCGAGGCCGGCCGGACCCGCCAGCCCGCCGGACTGGACAGGGCGAGCCGGGTGGCGCGGATCGGCTGTACCCCGTTGTTGGTGAACGAAGCGGTGACCGTCGCCGGCTGGCCGGCGGTCAGGGTCGACAGGCCGGTCACCGCGACTGTGGTTACCGGTGGCACCAGGAACGGCAGCCCGGTCGGCCGGACCCGCCACAGCGCGACCCCGTGCGACGGTACGACCGCGGCCAGGGTGCCGCCGACCGCACTGAAGCGGTGTGCCCACAGGTCGTTGACCAGGTACGCGTTGGCCGCCGGCAGCCCTACCGCCGACGCCGGGACGCTGACCACGCCGCTGTTGCCGGCCGTGTTGAACAGGCCGACGATGACGTCGCCGTTCGGTTCGGTCTTGGCGAAGACCTGCTGGTCCGCGGTATTGACGATCCGGGCCGCGTCGATGGCGTCCTGGTCGACGGTGAGCACGTCCCGGTTGCGCAGCAGCGTCAGATCGTACGGGTCGAGCCGGGTGAGGTCGGTGCCGAGGATCAGCGGTGAGGAACCCAGCGCCCACAGGCTCATCTGCGTCCTGCGCTCGTCCGGGGTCAGGCCGTCATCGGCACCGTTGCCAAGTTCCAGTGAGTCGTAGTCGTTGAAGCCGCCCGGGCCGCCGTACGGTCGCCAGTTCGCCACCTGGTTGAACCGTCCCCGCACGCTCGGCCAGCTCGTCAGCGGGTAGCTGCTGCCGTCCGATTCGCAGCTGTAGCACTCGATGTCACCGCTGGTGCGCCAGCCGTTCGCGTACTGCTTCCAGGTCGCCGCCGCCGAGATGTTGAGGTTGTTGGACAGCTCCAGGTCGATCGGCCGTCCGGTCTGGCGGGGGTGTTCTTCGCGACCGCCTGCTTCGAGATGCCTGGCGTGACGTACAGGCCGAACTTCAACCCGTCCCGGTGCACGTAATCGGCGACCACCTTGATGCCGTCGGTCGCTCCGGACGGCGGGAACTTGGCCGGATCGGTGACCCACCGTCCGTAGGCGTCCACGTCCGGCCCCTGGCTGCCGGGCAGATGTAGTAGAAGTCGTCGAGGTTCACGTACTGGAAGCCGGCGGCCGCCAGCCCGCTGTTCTTCATCGCGTCTGCCTGCGCCTCGATCGTCGCGGCCGTGGGACCGTGGCGTATCGCACTCCAACTGCTCCAGTAGCGCCATCGCCTCGCGGGGGCAATCCCGGCCATTGCGCGCCTCGGGACGCGTGGTCCCCATGTGGCTGTCGGCCGCGGGTCACCAGGCAAGATCATCGCGGTGGATACGTTACGCATGCCTCCGGGGCACTAGGACCTGCGTAGCGTATCCATCGCGGCGATCTTGGCGGGCGCACAGACGCGGTTTGCCGGGTGACGGGCTCATGTCGCACGCCTTTCAGGCCCGCATCCCGGCCCGGTTGCTCCCGGTCAGGCTCGGCGAGATTCGGTCCAGCTGCGACCGATGAGTCCGTCGGGCCGTCGTCGTCTTACCGATGACAAAATTGTTCGGCGACCACCTGGGAGACAGATCATGAGGAAGCTCACCGCCAGCCTGTTCGTCTCGCTCGACGGCGTGGTCGAAGCGCCCAACGAGTGGCACTTCCCGTACTTCAACGACGAGATGGGCGTGGCCGTGACCGCCAGCCTCGGCACCGTGGACACCATCCTGTTCGGCCGTACGACCTACGACAGCTTCGCCGGCGCCTGGCCCGAGCGCGAGGAAGCCGGCGCGGAGGACGCCGTTTTCGCCAAGTTCCTCGGCGACACCCGCAAGATCGTCGCGTCGAACCGGCCGCTCGAGTTCACCTGGCGCAACTCCGAACAGCTGGAGGGCGACCTGGTCGAGTACGTCACCGCGCTGAAGAACGAGCCGGGCGGCACCATCGGCATGAGCGGCTCGGTGTCCGTGGTCCGCCAATTGTTGACCGCGGGCCTGGTCGACGAGTTGCACCTGCTGGTCCACCCGATCGCCATGCGCAAGGGCATGCGCCTGTTCGACGAGGGCGACCAGCCGATCCCGCTCAAGCTGGTCTCGTCGCAGACCTTCCAGACCGGCGTACTGAACCTCGTCTACGCCCCGGCCGAGTCGGCCGGCGACGCTGGCTACGAGGAGGCCAGGACCCACCTTCCACAGGAATGACCGCGGTCACGCCCAGTTGAGGCGTTGTCGCAGCAGCGATTGCTCGGCCGGGTTGGTGGTCAGTTCGAGGGCGCGCTCGTCGGCGTCCCGGGCTTCCGCCACCCGGCCGAGGTCGCGGAGGAGTTCCGCGCGGGTGGCGTGGAAGAGGTGGTGCGGCCGCTCGGTGGCAAAGACCCCTGCCCGTGCGGATCCGGGCGCCGGTTTCCGTCGCTGCTGCCGACCCAGTGGACGGGCTCAGGTCATTGATGCTTGCAGGATGGCGTAGTCGCGACCGCTGCTGGTGAAGCCGAGTTGGGTGTAGAGCCGGAGAGCCTCGGTGTTGTTGCTCCGGACCTGCAGTCTGGCCTGGCTGCATTCGGCCTTGTGGTAGGCGGCGAGCGCGCGGGTGATCAAGGATATTTGACGTGTCCACGGCCGGCGGGAAACTCTCGCCGCGCGGAACGGTACGGGCCATCTGGACCTTGACACCCCGGAGCGGGCGGCCATACGGTCTGATCAACCACTGTAAAGATTGCTAACTGTGCCCGCCTTGCGCCGTTTCGTCCTTGGGCCGGGATGGCCAGCGCGTGGCGCAGTGGGCCCGTCGAAAGCTGGCATCTATGTCGATCCGTTCCCGCGTGGTCGGCGGCGTGGCCGTGGTGACCGCCACGCTGCTGTCCGCCAGCCTGCTCACCCCGAGGGCCTTCGCCAACGACGACGGTGGTGGACGGACATTGCCCGCGCACGTGTTCTCGCCGTACTTCCAGGCGTACACCGACGCCAACCCGGCCGTGGTGAGCCGGGACTCCGGGGCCCGGTACCTCACGATGGCCTTCCTGCAGACGGAGAAGACAGGCTCCTGCGACATCCTGTGGAACGGCGACCCGACGAAACCGGTGTCGCGAGAGGTCTTCGGTCACGAGATCGCGCGGATCCGGGCGCGGGGCGGAGACGTCGTCCCGTCGTTCGGCGGGTTCACCGCTGACAACACCGCCACCGAGATCGCCGACAGTTGCCCGGACGTCGACAAGGTCGCCGCGGCGTACACGAAGGTCATCAAGACCTACAACGTCACCCGGCTCGACATGGACGTCGAGGACAACTCACTCACCAACACCGCTGGCATCGACCGGCGCAACAAGGCCATCCGCAAGGTCCAGGAATGGGCCGCACGCGAACACCGCACCCTCCAGATCGTCTACACGATCCCGACCGGCCCGAAGGGGTTGGAGGACACCGGTGTCGCCGTGCTGGCCAACGCGGTGCAGAACCACACCCGCATCGACATCGTCAACATAATGACGTTCGACTACTACGACGACCAGGTCCACGAAATGGCCGCCGACACCAGGACCGCGGCGAACGGTCTCGTCGGCACGCTGCACACCCTGTACCCGCACCGGTCCACCCGCGAGCTGTGGCACATGGTCGGTGTCACCGAGATGATCGGCATCGACGACTACGGGTCGGGCGGAGAGACCGGTCCGCTGGAGATTCTCACCCTCGCCGACGCGAAGAACGTCACCGCGTGGGCGCGCGACAAAGACCTCGCGGAGTTGTCGTTCTGGGCCCTCGGCCGGGACAACGGCGGCTGCCCCGGAACGCCCGGTAGCGACGACTGCTCCGGTGTGGCCCAGTCGCCGTACCAGTTCACACACATCATGGTGCCGTTCACGCACCGCCGCTGACCGACCTGCCGTCCCGAGGCCCGAGGTGACGATCTACTTCTACGGCGCCGACGAGGTTCCGTACGGCTGCTTCTCCAACTTCTCCGCCCATGGCTTCGATCTCGACGGCCACCGGTGGCCCACCGCCGAGCACTACTTTCAGGCGCAGAAGTTCGCGGGTACCCGACACGCCGACCTCATCCGCCGTGCGGCGACCCCGTCGCGGGCGGCCGAGTTGGGTCGTGACCGGTCCCGACCGCTGCGCCGGGACTGGGAGCGGGTCAAGGACGACGTGATGCGCCGAGCCGTGGCGACCAAGTTCGCCGCCCACGCCGACATCCGCGCGATCCTGCTGGCCACCGGCGACGCGGAGATCGTCGAGGACACCGGCACCGACCATTACTGGGGTCGGGGCCGCACCGGCAAAGGCCGGAACATGCTGGGGCGGATCCTGATGCGTACCCGTACCCAGCTCAGGGCCGAACTGACCGCACGGCCCGTGGAAACCGATCTATCGTGAGAGCGTGGCCAGACCGAAGCCAACGGTGTTGGAGATCGCAGGGCGCGACGTGACGATCACGAACCCTGACAAGGTCGTGTTCGCCGACAGCGGCCTGACCAAGCTCGACCTGGTGCGGTACTACGTGACGGTGGCCGACGGCGCCCTGCGCGGGGTCGCCGGGCGCCCGATGATCCTCAAGCGGTTCGTCAAGGGCATCGACCAGGAGGCGTTCTTCCAGAAGCGGGCGCCGACCAACCACCCGGATTGGATCGACACCGTCACCCTCAAGTACGCGTCCGGCACCACCGCGGACGAGGTCGTGGTCCGCGACGCCGCGGCGCTGGCCTGGGTGATCAACCTCGGCTGTATCGATCTCAATCCGCACCCGGTGCTGGCCGAGGACCTCGACCGGCCGGACGAGCTGCGCATCGACCTCGATCCGAACCCGGGTATCGACTGGCGGCAGATCATCGACGTCGCGATGGTGGCCCGCGAGGTACTCGAAGATCACGGCCTCGCCGCCTGGCCGAAGACATCCGGTTCGCGGGGGTTCCACATCTACACCCGGATCCATCCGCGGTGGCCGTACCGGCAGGTGCGGCTCGCGGCGGAGACGGTGGCCCGTGAGGTGGAGAACCGGGCGGCCGGCATCGCCACGGCCCGGTGGTGGAAGGAGGAGCGCGAAGGGGTCTTCGTCGATTTCAACCAGAATGCCAAAGACCGCACGGTCGCGTCGGCTTTCTCGGTACGCGCGCGGCCCGATGCCCGGGTGTCGACGACGCTGGCCTGGGACGAGGTGCCGTCCTGCCGGCCCGAACTGTTCACCGTGCCCACCGTGCTGGAGCGCTGGGCGTCGATCGGCGACCCGTGGGCGGAGATCGGCGAGTCGGCCGGATCGCTGGAGCCGCTGCTGGAACTCGCCGAGCGGTTGGGGCCGGCGGAGAAGGCGCCCAAGGGCGTCGGGCGCCGGCAGTCGACGATGCCGCTGGTGGAGATCGCCCGCGCGAAGACCCGCGACGAGGCGATGGCCGGCCTGGAGCGGTGGCGGGCCCGGCACGCCGACGTCGTCGGCTACCTTCAGCCGGCCGACACCCTGGTCGACGGCATGCGCGGGCGCAGTTCCATCTGGTACCGGATCCGGATCAACCTTCAGCACGTGCCCGAGCCCGAGCGTCCGGAGCAGGAGCCGCTGGAGGTCGACTACGACCCGTGGGTCGGCATCGAATGGAACCAGGAGTCCCAGCGCTGGCAGCAGTCAGCGCGGGGCGAGCCGTAGCGTGGCGGCGCCCGCGGTCGGGGTGACCATCGGGTCCACGTACTGGCGGCTGTAGCCGGCGTATCTGGACCGGTACGCGTTGTCGATCGCGCCCTGGGCGGCGTCGGGGGCCGACGATCCGCTCGCCCGGAGTTCGTTGCGTCTGCGCGGTCAGCGGAAGATCAACGAGCGGATCCATGTCCCCACCGTACGACGCCGAGAACCACCAGACGAAGTTCAGCAGGCAGGTGACCCGTGGATCGGCCGCCGCGATGTCCACATAGGTCTGCTGGGCCGCGGCGATACCGCCGTCGGTGGTTCCCTGGCAGGTCAACGATGCCGACTCGGGCATGAGATAGGTTCGCTGGTACGGCGACTCCAGGCGGGACTCCAATGTGGTCAGTGTCGATGCGAGCGCGGCATGGCCATGGCAGTACCAGTCGAAGCCGACCCAGTCGATCCCGGCCGGAATCCGACGCCGGCTGTTGACGACGCTCGGGCCGTCCAGCGTCATCATCACGATCTTGCCGGGAAACGCCGCCCTGACCTGGCTCACGGCGGTGTTCAGGTCGTCGTAGCTGACGTCGCGGCCCACGCCGTACGGCTCGTCGAGCAGGTAGATCGCCCCGACCTTGTCCAGGTTCGACCCGACGGTGGCCTTGAGCGCGGCCAGTTGCGCGATCGCGTCCGGCTTCAGGGTGACCGGTGTCAGCGCGGGACCTCCGCCGGCCCCGCGCTGATCCACCATCAGGCTTCGACGTGGCCGGCCGTCCAGCAGGCTGGCCCGGTGTGGCAGTTCTCCAGTTGGGTCAGAGCGGTGTGCAGTTGCGCCAGCCGGTCCGGGGTGAGGTTGCCGGCGATGTTGTGCAGCTCCTGCGGATCGCGGGCGAGGTCGTAGTACTCCCGGGATCCGTCGACATACTCGACGTAGGTGTAGGCGTGGGTACGCATGGCTTCGTAGCTGGGTGGGTTGCCGCTGCCGGGCGCGGGCAGATCGGGGTCGTCGGCCTGGGTGTCCGGGCCGTGGTGCTCGACCAGGCTGGCGGTTCGCCAGTTGGCGCCGGATCCGCCACGCAGCAGGGGCAGCAGGCTCCGTCCATCCACAGTGTTCGGCACCGGTGCGCCGCCGAGTTGCGCGAACGTGGGCGCCAGGTCGATGTTGGCCACCGCCGCATCGCTCGCCCTGCCGGCGGGCACGCCCGGGCCGGCGACGACCAGCGGCACCCGGATGTCGGTGTCGAAGGCGGTCATCTTCCCCGGATTGAGCCGGTACTCACCCATGTGGTAGCCGTTGTCGGAGCTGAACACCACATACGTGTTGTCGGCGACGCCCGCGCTGGTCAGCGTGGCGCGGAGTTTGGCGATGAGGTCGTCGACCGCCTGTACGGCCTGCGCGCGCTTGCGGAACGCGACGTCGATGGTCTGCTGTTCGGCCGGGGTCAGCGGGTTGCGGCTGGCCAGCCACGGCGGCGCATCGGTAGGCAGGGTGTCGAACGCCGGCCCGCGCGGCGCGGTCAGGCCCGGGAAGTCGTTCGCGTCACGCGGTGCGGGGGTGTACGGCGCGTGCGGCGCGAACGTGGCGACCTCCAGGAGGAACGGCTTCTTCGCCTGCGCGGACTTGTTGATGAACGCCGTACTCTTGCCGGCGAGTACATCGGTCAGGTAGTCGGCCGGCATACTGCCGTAGTGCACGACGGTGTGGTTCTCGTTGAGGTTGTAGTTGAATTCCGGGTACCCGTTGCCGGCCACATCCCATTCGGTCCACCCGGGCGGCACGTAGGGCTGGGTGCCACCTTCGTGATTGGCCGGCAGATACCCGTTGAGGTACTTGCCCATCATCGCGGTCCGGTACCCCTTGGCCTGCAAGGCGGTGGCGAATGTCTGCGCTTCTTCGCCGTGGCCGTGGAAGTAGCCGAACCCGCCGTCGTCGCCGCCGTTGGTGAACACGCCGGTGTCGTGCGGGAACCGGCCGGTGAAGATGGACGACCGGGACGGGCAGCACAGCGAGTCGGTGACCGCGTAGTCGTTGAACGTCATGCCCTCGGATTGCATCCTCTGCACCTGCGGCAGGTACTGCACCAGGTTCCAGGCCAGGTCGTCGGTGAGTACGAACACGATGTTCGGTGGGCTGGCGGCGCTGTCAGCGGCGTGGCTGGGTGGTGCGCCCGCCAGGGCGGCCACCAGTGCGGCGACCGACCCGATCGAGAACAGCGTCGAGAACAGGGTGATGCGACGGGAACGTCTCATGTCGACAACGTCGTCCCGGCACACTGGGACCGGGTTCGAGAAATGTTCGAGTTCCGTCAATGTCTTGGAGTCGTGCGCGGCGCCGGGGTCAGGCAGCCTCGGCGCCGCGGCCCCGGGCGCCCACGTCCGTGCGACAAGACTAAGTTGTCGGTCCACGGCCGGTCCGTGCTCGCCGCGCCCGGTGGGCCGAAGGCGTCGGGAGGTGCCGGTATCGGGCAACTGATCGCCCGCCAGGGCCCAAAACGGGCAGTTGTCGCTGGTTAGCCGTGCAAAGGGAGCCCCGTTGTTCATCGTTCTGCTGCCCGGCGTGCACTACAGGTCGTCAGCGTGTGCAGCGCGAGGGGACGTGCTTCGGGGAGGGGGTGCGGGGTGGCCTCTGCGCGGTTTCAGCTGTACGTGGTGGCCCGGGCGCAGGCCACCGGCGCTGAAGCGCTGTTCAGCGTAGACGGACGGCTCGGGGTGACCTGGCGCCTGCTGTCGACCAACAACCGGGATCTGGGGCGGGCCGCCCGCAACTTCCCGGACGTCGAGTCGTGCCTGGCGGCGCTACGGCATCTCCGCAGCCAACTCCCGTCGGCGGTGGCTGCCACGATGCGGAGCGATCGCACCAGTTGGGTCTGGCGTGTCACGGTCGCCGGCGAGGATGTCGCGGTGTCGAGCCGTGGCTATCACCGGCGGGTGCATTGCGAGTACGCATGCACGGTCTTTCTCGGCCTGGTCCCGGACGCGACGGTGACCGACGTACCGCGCGTCGTCCACACATGACGTGACACGTATCGGTCCGTTGTTAACCGCGGTTCCGCTTCGCGCACCCTTGCGTCCACACCCGTACCGCCGACTACGTGCACGGCCGATTCGGGTAGCCCGTCCAGCGGATCGTAGATAGTTGTCGGATGGATCGGCGCGGACTCGACCGGGACGGCACCATCGCGCGGGAAGGCGCGCTGAGCCGGGTCACCGACGTCTTCGCCCCGGTCGTCGACGCCGCCCGCGACCAGATCCGCGAACTGTTCGACGGTGGGCGGATGCACAGCGCGTACCTCTACGGCAGTGTCCCGCGCGGCACCGCCGTTCCCGGCGTCTCCGACCTGGACCTGATGCTCGCCCTCCACCACGAGCCGACAGACGCCGACCGCACGGATGCCAACCGGATCGAGGCCGCCGTCGACGGTTCCTTCGCCCAGGTCAATGGCGTGGGCATCGGGCTGTGCGGTACGAGCACCCTGCTGAGTGACCTGGAACGGTACGATCTCGGCTTCTTCGTCGCCTGCCTGTGCACTCCGTTGGTGGGAGAGGATCTGGCGGCGCGGCTTCCCCGGTACCGTCCGGCCAGCCTCCTGGCCCGCGAGACCAACGGCGACCTCGCGCTGTTCCTACCGGGCTGGCGCGGCCGGGCCGCCGAAGCCACCACCGACGCCGAGCGCAGGATGCTCAGCCGGTCTGTCGGCCGCCGCCTCGTCCGGACCGGCTTCACGCTGGTCATGCCGCGCTGGGGTGGTTGGACCAGCGACCTCGTCGAGTCCGCCGAGGCGTTCGGTCGCTACTATCCCCGGCGCCTCGGGCAGATGCGCGTGGCGGTGGCCAACGGGCGTACCCCGTCGACGGATCCCACCGTGCTCCAGATGCTCCTCGACGACCTCGGTCCGTGGCTCGCGGCCGAATACACCGCCGTACACGGAGTGAAAGCGCAGCGCAAAGAAGGGGACGGGATGCAACGATGAGCGCATGGACACGTGGGATGCGATCCGGGCCCGGCGGGATGTACGACAGTTCTCCGACCGGCCGATATCTGACCATGATCTCGACCGGATCCTGGAGGCTGGCCGGCGTTCACCGTCGGCGGTGAACTGGCAGCCGTGGGATTTCATCGTGGTCACCGACCGGGCTCAGCTCGCGGAGTTGTCCCGGGTGGGCCGCGGGTCCGGACACGTGGCCGGGGCCGTGGCCGCGATCGCGCTGGTGGGCCCGATCCTGGCCGCAGACCGTGAGCGGGAGCGGCTGCGGTACGACTTCGGTCAGCTGACCATGAGCTTCATGATCGAGGCGGCCGGCCTGGGGATCGGCAGCGGGCACGCGGGCGTCAACGACCAGGAACTGGCGCGGGCGGTGCTCGGGTTCCCGGACGACCGGTTCTGCGCGTACCTGATTCCGCTCGGCTACCCGGCCGACCGACCGCTACGGCCGATCGAACGGCCCGACCGGCGGCCGTTCACCGAGGTCGTCCATCGTGGACGGTGGTAGGGCCGTGCCCGGCTCGTCGCCGAATGTCACGGCACTGATGTTCGCGACCCGAATGATGTAGGTCCGGCCATCCCGCTCGTACATGATGGTGCCGGCGCCGTGCGGCAGCTTGTCGCACAGTTCGGTGAGCTTGTCCTCGGACAGCTCGCACCGGAACGGCTGTTTGCTGCCGGCCACGAAGATCTCGACGATTCGCGCCATGATCGGTACGGTACCCGGGTCGTGACCGGCCGGTAAGTACCAGGGAGCTGGCTAGCCCTTCAGTTGGGCGAAGAGGTCGTCGAGCCGGCCGCCGATCCGCGCGAAACCGAGGTGGTCGGTGTAGTCACGGGAGGCGACGATCTGGCCGTCGCGGACCCGCAGAACGAACACGCACGGCACAGCGAACGGGCCGCGGTCGCCGTCGCCGCGGTAGGCGAACTCGGCGACGATCACCAGAGGGAGGGTCCCTACCTGCGCTCCGACAGCCGCGCGACGGCCCGGGCCAGTGTCTTCGCCCGCGCTTCCGGCGTGCGGGCCGTGGCGATCCCGGAATGCCGCTTGGCGATCCACAGCCACGCCTCGGCGCGTACCCCGTGGTGGGTGGCAAGCCAGGACTCCCACGCGGCGGCGTCGGGAAGTCAAGAACGTCCACGCTGAAGCCCCGCGAGGATTTCGAGGTAGTGCGGGTTGTACATGACGCCGAGCACGTTGCCGAACGGGTCGACCACGGCGGCGGTGACGAATCCCTCCGTACCGCGCGGCGTGATCGGCTGGTACTCCGTGGCGCCCATCGACAGCAGCCGCTCCACGGTGGCGTCGAGGTCGTCGACGTGCCAGTACATGATCGCGCCGCCGGGCTGGCTCGCCGAGCCGGGCGGCGCGTACGCGCGGTCGACGATGCCCAACTCGGCCTGGTAGTCGCCGACGCGGAACTCGGCGTAGGCGGTGCGCCCGTCCGGCCCCGACTGCGTGAAGTACGCCTCCACGCCGAGAAACTCCGTGTACCACGCGACGGCCGCCGGTACGTCGTCGGCCCAGAAGCTGATCGTGCTGAACCCCCGCAAGGTCGTCATGCCCCCACGCTATCTGCCCGGGGCCACGGTCAGCCGGCGGCGAACAATGATCGCACCTGCCTGCTGTTGATGATCGCGGCCACGGCGATGAGGAGTGCCGCGCATGCGGCCTGCTCCATCTTCATCCACCCCGGAAACGTGCCGGGAATGGCGATGATGACCGCGATGGCCACCACCATGGCGGCCGAGACGATCCGCAGTCGCCGGTACGCGCTGGCGGAGCCGCGGGCGGCGCGGACGGCGAAGCTGATCATCAGCAGGGCGCTCGCGACGACGATCGTGCCACGTATCCAGACGGCGGCGTTCACCAGCTTGGCGTCGTTGCGCATCAGGATGATGGCCACCAGGGTGACGACGCTGATCGCCAGATACCCGCCGACGAGCAGCTTCACGACGCGGAAAACCCGCCGGCTGCGTGGATGATCCAGACTGACGGTGTTCATGGTGACTCCCGGAGGGTCGTTTGCAGCGGTTGGATTGACGCTCCGAGCGTGCTTCGGTGAGGTACCCGTACACATCGCCGCAGGGTTAGCACTTCGGCGACCCAACCAGGGTTGGAGTTCTCTCCACCCGGGGTTGCAGAACGTCAGATCCACCCCCGGCCCGGTGCCGACCGGCCGGTCGCAGCCGTATGTTCGTCAGGTGACCACCGATCCCGCGACCACCCCGACGCTCGCCTCACTGAGCGCGTCGCGGGCGCAGCAGGAGGCGGTGGCGCGCTGGCTGCGCCCGCTGGGGCCGCTCGTGATGGTCGTGGTGATCTGGGCCGCGTTCCACACGCAACCGGCCCCCGGACTCGCCGGACGCCACCTGGCCGTCACGATCGTCCTGGGTGGGTTCGCCCTCGGCGGGTTGGGTGTGCTGGCCACGCTCTTGCGCCATGGCGTCGCCCACATCGGTTTCGTCGCCGTGGTCCTGGCCACCTCGGCGGCGCTGATATGGCTGCAACCCGACGGCGTCGGCATCGCCGGAATCTTTGTCGGCACGGCGCTGCTCGCGACGCGGTTGCGCCGGCACCAGTCGATCCCGCTGACCTTGGCCACCCTCGTGCTCCTGGGCGTGGTCGCGACGGCCGGTGGTCACACCTCCATCACGTCGGTGCTGCTCAACGCCGCCATGATCGGGTCCTTCTACGGGCTGCTGCTGCTGGCCATCCGGCTCAGCGAGGCGAATCGGCTCGCCGAACGCCTCCTGATCGAGCTGGAGCAGAGCCGCGCCGCGCAGGCCCGGGCGGCCGGGCTGGCCGAGCGGCAGCGCCTCGCCCGAGAGATGCACGACGTGCTCGCGCATTCGCTGTCCGGACTCCTCCTGCAACTCGAAGGAGCCAGGATGCTGGCGGCTGAGAATCCGAGCGATCCGCGACTCCCGCAGGTCGTCAACCGGGCCCACCAGTTGGGCCGGACCGGGCTCGATGAGGCCCGCCGGGCGATCGGGATGCTGCGCGACGACGAGTTGCCCGGGCCGGAGCGGCTGGCCGGGCTCGCAGCGCAGTTCCAGGAGGACCACGGCATCCCCTGCCGGTTTGTCGTATCCGGAGAGGCGAATCAGCTCGGCTCCGAAGCCCGTCTCGCGTTGTACCGGGTGGCGCAGGAAGCCCTGACCAACATCGCCAAGCACGCCCGTCCGGAACGGGTCGAGCTGAGCCTCGCGTACGAGCCGTCCGTCACCCGCCTGACCGTCGAGGACTTCACGACGCCCAACGGCTCCCGGCCGACGCTGGCGGGGGAGGGCGGCTACGGCCTGACCGGCATGCGCGAACGGGCCGAACTGCTCGGCGGTCGGCTCACCACCGGGACGACATCGGGCGGCTTCCGCGTCGAGCTGGACATCCCCGCATGATCCGCGTCCTCATCGCCGACGATCAGCGCGTCGTCCGGGAGGGACTGACGCTGGTGCTCGGGCTGCTGCCCGATGTGGACGTTGTGGGTACCGCGTCCGACGGCGCCGAGGCCGTGGCGCTCGCCGGGGACCTCCGGCCCGACGTCGTCCTCATGGACCTGCGGATGCCCCGTTGCGGCGGCGTCGAGGCCACCCGCCAACTGCGCGACCGGGAACCCGGCATCAAGGTGGTCGTGCTCACCACGTACTCGGACGACCGGTCGGTGCTCGACGCGCTGCGGGCCGGGGCCCGCGGGTACCTCACCAAGGACGCTGGCGGGACGGAGATCCGCGAGGCCCTTCAGCGCGTACTCGACGACCAGGCCGTGATCGACCCAGCGGTACAGCATCACCTCATCGACGCCATCGCGACCGCGCCCCCGGCCCTGAGCCAGTTGTCCGCCCGGCTACCGGACGGGCTGACCCGGCGCGAGGCCGAGGTGCTGTCGCTCATCGCCGCCGGTCTGTCCAACACCGAGATCGCCGAACGCCTGGTCATCAGCGAAGGTACCGTCAAGAGCCACATCAACCGGGTCTTCGCCAAGATCGACGCCCGGGATCGTGCCCAGGCGGTCGCGTACGCCTACCAGCACGGCCTGGCGCCATGATCGGCACAACTTCCCGGGAGTTGTGGCCTCCGGAGCCCGCCGAGACCACTGTTTCCGGGAAGTTGTGCCGATCATGGGTGTAAAGAACCCATGCGCGATCTTGTAGTAGGTGGACAAGTACGTCGTCACCGGCAGCGCGAGCCTCGTCCGGTCGCTGCTGCCCACCGGCCTGGTCGACGAGTACCGGTTGTTCGTGTACCCGGCCATGCAAGGGCACGGCCGCCGCCTGTTCGACGACTCGGTGCGGGCCGGCCTGTCGCTGGTCGACTCGCGAACCTACCGCTCCGGCGTGGTGCTGCTGGCGTACCGATCGTCCTAATCCTGATCCGGCGAGGTGGACCTGGCGCGCAGGTGCGCGCGTTCACCCTGCCGGCCGAAGAGGCTGAGGATCTCGACCGTCGAGCTGTCCGCACTGGCGAACCAGTGCGGCACCCGGGTGTCGAATTCGGCCGCCTCGCCGGGGGTGAGAATGAGGTCCCGGTCGGCGAGGATCAGCCGCAACCGTCCATTGAGGACATAAATCCAATCGTACCCTTCGTGGGTCTTCAGATCGGGAGTGGACCGCTGCGGGCTGGCCGGGATGATCAGCTTGTATGCCTGCAAGCCGCCGGCGCGGCGGGTGAGCGGCACCACGGTCATCCTGTCGCGGGCGATCGGGCGCAGGTGGATGCGCGGGTCGCCGGTCGGCGGCGCGCCCACCAGTTCGTCGATCGGCACTCCGTACGCGCGGGCCAGCGGCAGCAGCAGCTCCAGAGTGGGGCGGCGCTGGCCGGACTCCAGCCGGGACAGGGTGGACACCGAGATGCCGGTGGTCGTGGAGAGGTCGGTCAGGGTGGTCTCGCGCTGCCGGCGCAGCGCCCGCAGCCGGGGTCCGACCGCTGCCAGCAGGTCGTCCAGGTTGTCGTCCACCGGTCGAGTTTGCCATAACAGCAACAAAGTTTGCCAGCTCGAACCCGTGGTCGCATCGTGGGTCGCGGAGGTGGTCGTGGTGACCGAGGTACAGCGGTTCGATGTCGCGGTGATCGGAGGCGGCGCCGCCGGCCTGAGCGCGGCGGTGATACTGGGACGGGCTCGACGCAGCGTGGTCGTGGTGGACGCCGGCTCGCCGCGCAACGCCCCGGCCACGGGAGTGCACGGGTTCCTGACCCGCGACGACATCAAGCCGGCCGAGCTGCTTGAGATCGGCCGCGGGGAGGTCGAGAAGTACGGCGGGACCGTGTGGCACGGTGAGGCCCGGTCCGCGCGCCGCATCGCGGACGGATTCGAGGTGACCCTGGCCGACGGCCGGCTCGTCACCGGCCGCCGGTTGCTGGTGACCACCGGACTGGTCGACGAACTTCCCGACATCCCCGGGGTGCGGGAGCGGTGGGGCCGGGATGTCGTGCACTGCCCGTACTGCCACGGTTGGGAGGTCCGCGATCAGGCCATCGGCATCCTCGGTACCGGGCCGCTGGCCGTCCACCACGCCCTGCTGTTCCGGCAGCTGACATCGGATGTCGTGCTGTTTCTCCACACCGCGCCGGCGCTCGCCGACGAGCAGGCAGAGCAGTTGGCCGCCCGGGGCATCCAGGTCGTCCCGGGTCTCGTTGAGCGCCTCGACGTGGTCGACGACCGCATCGCCGGGGTACGGCTGGTCGACGGTACGGTCGTCCCTCGCCAGGTGGTGGCGGTCGGGCCCCGGTTCGTCGCCGCCTCCGGAGTCCTGACCACCCTCGGGCTGCGTCCCGCCGCTCACGAATTGGGCATCGGCGAGCACATCGCCGCCGATCCGACCGGGCTGACGGAGGCTCCCGGGGTCTGGGTCGCGGGCAACGTCACCAACCTCTCGGCGCAGGTCGTGGTCGCCGCCGCCGAAGGCGCGTCCGCGGCTATCGCGATCAACGGTGACCTGGTCGCCGAGGACGCCCGCCGCGCCGTCGCGGCAGTTGAGCGGGTGTGACCATGGAGCACATGTTCACTCAGGAGTACTGGGACGAGCGCTACGGTTCGGCCCGGGCGATCTGGAGTGGCAACGCCAATCCGCATCTGGTGGCCACCGCCGGCGACCTCGCCCCGGGTACCGCGTTGGACGTCGGCAGCGGCGAAGGCGCCGACGCGATCTGGCTCGCGACCAAGGGCTGGCAGGTCACCGGGGTCGACATCTCGGCCGTGGCGCTCGATCGGGCCGCCCGGCACGCCGCTGAGGCCGGCGACGAGATCGCCGCCCGGATCACCTGGGAGCGCGGCGACGTCATGTCCTGGGACCCGGCACCTCGGCGGTACGACCTGGTGTCGGCGCACTTCATGCAGCTGCCGCAGCCGGTACTGTCGTCGCTGCACCGCAGGCTGGCCGCAGCGGTCCAGCCCGGCGGGACCCTCCTCATCGTCGGGCACCACCACTCCGACCTGGAGACCTCGGCGCACCGTCCGCACCGCCCCGACCTCATGTTCACCGCCGACCAGGTCGCCGCGACGCTCGACCCGGACGAGTGGGAGACGATCTCCGCCACCACGCCCGAGCGCCGGACCCTCGACCCGGACGGGCAGCAGATCACGGTCCGCGACGCCGTGCTGCGCGCGGTCCGCCGCTGACCAGCTGATCAACACCGTACCCCCGTGGCGGCAGGCAATCGGATTGACTGCGCCCGCTTCGCGGTCCGGTGGGACCGCTCAGGAATCCTGGGGAGGACTCATGGCTGTCGCACGTCTTGCCGGGCGACATCGTTGGTGATGGCACAACCGGCATCGGCGCGCCGCCACATGCTGTGCTGTGGCGGCGCGGAGTGCTCACCGATCTGGGCGTCATCGGCGGCAACAACAGCGAAGCCAACGCCGTAGACAACCGATGCGAGATTGTCGGCTTCAGCAGTACCGCGACCGACCTGGCACGACCGGTCGTCTGGCGCCACGAGGTGATGACCGAACTCGACTGGCCGAGCGTCCCCGGCGGGTACGTGTACGCCAAGGACATCAACGACCGTGGTGAGATCATCGGGGTGGTCGGCGGTAGCCAGGTGCTCCTGCGCCGAGGCGCGCTCATCGAGCTCAGTGGCTCCGACACCAGCGTGCAAGCGATCAACAATCGAGGCTGGATTGTCGGCACGAAGCAGAGCAGCGCGGTGCTCTGGCGGTAGCGGACCGACCGGACGGGGTGGTTGGGGGGACCGGCCACCGTCGGGGTGACCGGCCACCCGCCGCGGCCACGCGAAGCGGCCGCGGCGGCGAGGCATAGCTCGGACCCGTGCGGGTAGTCTCAAGCGTCGACTGGCTCGTAATCGAGGACCGCTCCGGGTCGAGGGAGTTCCGATGTCTCAGGCGAGTTTTACCGCTGCTGCCGCCGGCACGATCGACGTGGGTGGTGACCTGACGGTCAACCGCCTCGGGCTGGGCGCCATGCGGATCACCGGCGAGGGCATCTGGGGTCAGCCCGCCGACCGCGACGAGGCGATGGCGGTGCTGCGCCGGGCGGTCGAGCTGGGGATCAACTTCATCGACACCGCCGACTCATACGGGCCGGACGTGAGCGAGGAGCTGATCGGCGAGACGCTGCACCCGTACCCGGACGATCTCGTGATCGCCACCAAGGGTGGGCTGGAGCGACCCGGTCCGTACGAGTGGACCGAGAACGGGCGGCCCGAGCACCTGATCGCGGCGTGCGAGGGCAGCCTGCGGCGGCTCAAGCTCGACCAGATTCCGCTGTACCAGTTCCACCGGCCGGACCACGCGGTGCCGCTGGAGGACTCGATCGGCGCGCTGGTCATGCTCAAGGAGCAGGGCAAGATCCGGCACATCGGGCTGTCCAACGTCAGCGAGCGGCAGCTCCGGGTGGCGCAGCGGTTGACGCCGATCGTGTCGATCCAGAACCGGTACAACGTCGACGACCGCCGCTCCGAGTCGCTGGTCGACCTGTGCGAGCAGGAGCAGTTGGTCTTCCTGCCGTGGGCGCCGATCCAGAATCTCGACAGCAACCGGGTGATACAGGAGCTGGCGCAGCACCACGACGCGTCCCCGCGACAGATCGTGCTCGCCTGGATGCTGGCCCGGTCGCCGCAGATCCTGCCGATCCCCGGCACCGGGTCGGTGTCCCACCTGGAGGACAACGTCGCCGCCGCGGCGATCAAGCTGACCCCGGCCGAGGTCGCCGCCGTAACGGCTTGAGAAGCCGGGCCATCGGGCCGGCTAACCGGTGAAGGTCTCCTGGCCGACGACGCGGAGCAGCTCCAGATAGTCCACATTGGACGTGCCGGGCGGCGCGGTGAACACGACCAGGCGCTGGTCCTCCGACGGGGTCAGCAGCGTCTCGTAGTCGAGCTCGATCAGCCCGACCGTCGGGTGCTGGACCCTGATCCGGCTGCGCCGCCGCACGGCCACCTCGTGCCGGTCCCACAGCTCGGCGAACTCGGTGCTGCTGGCCCGCAGCCGGTTGACCAGCCCGGTGGCCGCCGGGTCGCCGGCCCGGCGGGCGACGGCGGCCCGCAGGTCGGCCACGTGGACGTGGCTGTAGTGGTCGTGCTCGTCCTCCGGGTACGCGGCGCGCAGCCTCGGCCGGGGCGGACATGGTTGCCGGCGAACCGGCCGGCGGGTGGCCGGTGTCCCGCCAGCACGTACAGATGATCGCGCTCGTCGTCGTCGAGGCGCAGCGCGTGCGCGAGCGCGCCGAGGAGCTGCGTCGACGGCTGCGGGCTGCGGGCCTGTTCGAGCCGCATCAGGTAGTCGACGGACATACCGGCTCGCGGCGGTCCATGGCTCCCATCATCACCCCGGGCGCCGGCCCGCAGCCTAGGACTGCCTATCCTAGCCAGGATGATCCGTTACTCACCGCCGCACGCTGCGGCAGTCTGGACCCGGAAACAGAAGGGGGTAGACCATGCCGAAGGCGGTCAGGTTCGATGAGTACGGCGGGATCGACGTCCTGCACGTCGCTGAGGTGGCCCGGCCGGTGCCCGGGGCCGGGCAGGTCCTGGTCGAGGTGAAGGCGGCGGCCATCAACCCGGGCGAGGCGAGCATCCGGGAGGGGCGCTTCCGCGATTGGTGGCCGGCGACGTTCCCGTCCGGGCAGGGTAGCGACCTGGCCGGCGTCGTCGCCGAGGTCGGCCCGGGGGTCGACCGGGTCGCCGTGGGTGACGAGGTCATCGGGTACACGGACGACCGCGCGAGCCAGGCCGAGTACGTCCTCGTCGAGCAGGAGCACCTCACCCACCGGCCGAGCGGCGTGCCCTGGGAGGTGGCCGGTTCGCTGTACGTGGTCGGCACGACGGCGTACGCCGCGGTCCGCGCGGTGTCGCTCGATGCCGGGGACACCCTGGTCGTGTCGGCCGCGGCCGGCGGGGTCGGCTCGATCGCGGTACAGCTCGCCAAGCAGGCCGGGGCGACGGTGATCGGCCTGGCCAGCGAGCCCAACCACGGGTGGCTCGCCGGGCACGGGGCGACCCCGGTCAGCTACGGGCCGGGCGTCGCCGACCGGATCCGCGCCGCGTCGGGCGGCCGGGTCGACGCGTTCGTCGACACCTTCGGCGGCGGGTACGTGGACCTCGCGCTGGAGTTGGGTGTGCGGCCGGACCGGATCGACACGATCACCGACTTCGCGGCCGCGCAGCGGCACGGCGTGAAGACCGACGGGAACGCGGTCGGCGCCAGCCCCGAGGTGCTGGCCGAACTGGCCGCCCTGGTCGACAAGGGTGTCCTCGAGGTACCGATCGCCCGGGTGTACCCGCTGGACGAGGTGCGCGACGCGTACCGCGAACTGGAACGCCGGCACACCCACGGCAAGATCGTGCTCAAGCCCTGAGCAGCACAGCACGCGGCGGGCAGGGCAACGCCCGGCCCGCCGCGGCGACACCTCACTGGTTCCGGAACGCCTTCATGTTGCGGAGCAGCAGGTACGTGTCGCGGAGCTGGCCGGAGTCCTTGATCGACCGGTAGATGCCCCACTTCGGGTGCGCCTCGTCGCCGCCGAGCCAGGTGTCGCCGGCATGCGAAGCGTTGACGACGGTCTTGCCGGCGTCCTGGATCTGGAACCGCAGGCTGCCGTTCTTGCTGCCGTCGGCGACCTTGATCTCGATCTCGATGTCGATCCACTTGTTGCGCAGCGGGATCAGGTTGGTCGAGCCGATCGTGGCGCCGCCGGACCCGTACATCCGCATCTCGATCCGTTCGTTGCTGCCCGAGCGGCCGAGCGAGACGGTCACCACCGGTGAGCCCACGTTGCTGTGTTTCACCTGGAAGATGTGGGTGAAGTTGGTGGTGCCCTTCAGAGTGTCCGGGATGTACATCTGGTAGTTGTAACGCCAGGTCTCGTTCTTGTGCATGTCGATGCGGGTACTGCCGGACTTGATGGCGCGCACCTCCTGCCGCTGCCGGTCCGAGCCGTCGCGGTCCCGCACGTGCATGACGAACCGGTACTGGTCCGGATCGGCGAAGATGTGCTTCACGCCCGGGTGCGAGTGCGACCGGTCGTCCTCGATGCCGACGAACGCGTCGAGCTTGTCGACGGCCGGGTTCGGTGCCCAGCGCTGTACGAAGGCCTGGGCACCGATCCCGGTGGTCGCGGTTGCGTCGGTCCCGGCGAGCGCCGTGGTAGCGGTGTAGAGCCCGCCGGCCGCTCCCGCGACGGCCAGGCCCCCGAAGAGTGCGGTCCGCCGAGAAATCGGGTTCGACATGGTACCTTCTCCTATCCCTGCGCCTGGCCGTCTGTGACAGCGAGGGGCGGTCTACCAGGCGCGATGGCGTTAGAACATCGACAGCTGTCACTGTCGATGCCCAATATTAAGCCGGTTGTTCAATTGACGTTGGCGAGATCCCGGTCGACGGAACCCGGTGACGCCTGGCTGTGGCTCGGGGCCACCTGGCAAGCTGGGGATCATGTGCAGGAACATCCGGGTACTTCACAACTTCGAACCGCCCGCCACCGAGGACGAGATCGAAGCGGCGGCCATCCAGTACGTGCGGAAGGTCAGCGGCACGACCCGGCCGTCGGCGGCCAACCAGGAAGCCTTCGACGAGGCGGTACGCGCGGTCACCGCGGCCACCCGGGCACTTCTCGACAGCCTGGTGACCAAGGCGCCGCCGCGCGACCGGGAGGTCGAAGCCACGAAGGCGCGGGCGCGGGCCGCCGAACGGTACGGGTCGCGCTGAGCGTCTCTACTACCTGCCCAGCAGATCCTCGGCGGTGCCGGCGTCGGTACCCAGCGGCGGGGGACCGGTCGGGGAGCGATCGGGGAGCGGCGGCCGCCACGGTGGTTGCACGCACCGACCACCGAGGAGTGAACATGCGGAAGAAGCGTTTCGCCGCGCTGGCCAGCGTCGTACTGGCGGCCGGGCTCGCCGTGCCGGGAACGGCGTCGGCATCGGCGCCGGCGTCCGCGGACAACCGGAACAGGCACTGCCAGGCCGGCTTCGACGCCGCCGTACACGAGGACAACAACGCCTACAACGCGCGTGACGCGAAGCGGTACGAAGCGATCCTCAACCCCCGGATGATCTTCTGGTACGACGGCGTGACCACCTACGGGCGTGACGCGATCATGGAGACCGCCCGGCAGAACTTCGCGGTCCCGGGCTGGATCTGGACCTACGACATCCTGTCCGAGACCGTGTACGGCTGCGATTCCGGGATCGCGGTGCTCGACACCCACACCCTCTATCCCGCGCACGAGCGGCCCGACCACCACTTCGCGGTCACTATGACCCTGGTGCGCGAGCACGGCAAATGGTCGGTCGCGATCGACAACGTGCACCTGCTCCCGTCCTGACCGGCCTGCCGTAGACCTGACACCAGCGCTACACCGTTACCGGCCGGGCGGCGGCCACGGGGGACGCCGCCCGGCACAGGTCGCAGCTCACCGCACCGGGGTTGTCGAGGTGCCGGCGCACCAGGTCGGCCCGGGTCACCCCGAGCTCGGCGAGGATGGCCAGCGCGGCGTGCCAGTACGCCGGGTCGCCGGTGGCGTGCGCCAGCCCGTCCAGCGCCAGCGCCTCCTGCATCCGGAACCGGCCGGCCCGGGCCAGTTCGAGCGTGCGGCGGAACGGATCCTCCGCGTTCACACCCAGCCGCAGCGACGTCTCGCCCAAGCCGAGCAGGATGCCGCGCTCCGCCGACGCGCTGCCGATCCGCCGGGCCAGGTCAAGCGCGTACCGGTGGTGCTCCAGGGCCTCCCGGCGCTGCCCCAGCCGGCCCTCGGTCAGGGCGAGGTTGTTCCAACCCAGCGCCGTGATCCGCGGGTTGTCATGGCTGATCGTGAGCGCTTCGCGCAGGTACGTCGCCGCTTCGGCGTCGCGGTGCAACTGGTGGGCCAGCATGCCCTGGTTGGTCAGCGCCGCAGCGCGGAAACCGGGATCGTCGCCGTTTCGGGCCAGCGCCCGCCGGAAGTGTTCGATCCCGTCGGCGGGACGGTCGGTCCACATCGCCAACCCGCCCAGGTTGAACTCGATCAGCGTCGCCCCGAGCGGGTCGGATCCGGTGTCGCGCAACGCCTTCTCGTGGGTGGCGCGCCAGTCGGCGAAATGACCGCGGTACTCGAAGTACGCCCGCAGCGCGCAGGCCAGTTGCCAGCCCTCGATGGCCATGGCCACCGCCACCAGCGTCTCGTGCTCGGCGGCGAGCCAGGCCAGCGCGGCATCGAGATCGGCGAGCCGGGGCAGGTGGCGTGGGGGATGGGTGAGGGTGGGCTCGAACCGGCGACCGTCACGGGCCAGCAGGTCGGTGGCCGCGATCGTCGCCGCCAGGTAGTAGTCGCGCAGCCGGGCCAGTGGCTCGGCGCGTTCGGCCCGGCCCAGCTCCCGGGCGTACTCCCGGAGCAGGTCGTGGAACGTGTACCGGCCCGCCGTGCGGCACAGCAGGAGATGCGCGTCGACCAGCGTCTCCATTGTGGACTCCGCCCGCTCGGGCGAGGTCTGCGCGAGCGCGGCGGCCGAGTACCCGTCGAAGTCCGCACCCGGATGCACGCCCAGCAGGCGGAACATGCGTTGCTGGGCCGGATCGAGGTGCGCGTACGAGAGGGCGAACGCGGCACCGACACCGCTGTCCTCGACCGTCAACTGGCGCAGCCGCCCCGACTCGGCCCGCAACCGGTCGGCCAGCGCCGCGACTGTCCACGATGGACGCTGGGCCAGCCGGGTGGCCGCGATCCGGATCGCCAGTGGCAGGTAACCACACAGCGCCACCACCTCAGCGGCCGCATCCGGCTCGGCGGCGGCCCGGCGTACCCCGACCACGTTGCCGAACAGCACCAGCGCGTCCGCCGGGGCGAGCACGTCCAGCGACAGCACGCTGGCACCTTCCAGCGCACCCAACCGGCGCCGGCTGGTCACCAGTGCCAGGCAGTCCGGGGTACCCGGCAACAGCGGTCGTACCTGTGCCGCCGTCTCCGCGTTGTCCAGCACGACGAGCACCCGTCGACCGGAGAGTTCCGCCCGCCACAGCGCGGTCCGCTGTGCCAGCCCCTCCGGGACCGCCTCGGCCGGTATCCCGAGCATCCGCAGCAACAGCTCCAACGCCGCCTCCGGGCCGATCGGCTCGGCACCCGGCGTGTGGGCGTGCAGGTCGCAGAAGAGCTGCCCGTCCGGGTACCGCTCGGCCAGCCGGTGCGCCGCGTGTACCGCCAGCGCGGTCTTGCCGATCCCGGCCATCCCGTCGATCGCGTTGATCATCACGGCTCTCGTGGCCGTGAGCAGCCGTTCCACGTCGGCGGTGCGGCCGGCGAAGTCCGGCAGGTCGTACGGGAGGGTGCACGACGTCCGCGGAACTGACAGGGTCGGATCCGCACGCAGGATCTGCCGGTGCAGCCGGGCCAGCGCCGGACCGGGCTCGACCCCCAGCTCCTCGGCGAGCAGGTCGCGGGTCTCCGTGTACACCGCCAGGGCCGCGGCCTGCCGGCCGGACCGGTACAGCGCCAGCATCAGCAGCTCGCGCAGCCCCTCGCGGAGCGGATGAGCCGCGATCAGCGGCCGCAGTTCGGCCGCCACCGCACCCGCCTGCCCGGCGGCCAGCCGCCGCTGGAGCAGCTCCTCGGTCACCGCGAGCCGGCGGTCGTCGAGGGCCGCCGCCCAGGCCCGCAGCGCCCGGCCGTCGATGCCGGCCAGCGCGGGCCCGCGCCACAGTTCCAGCGCCGCGGTGAGGCCGGGGACCGTCGCCGCCGCGGCCCGTTCGGCGAAGACCGCCGCGTCCAGGGTCGCGCCGTCCAGGTCGATCCGGTACCCATGCCCGTCGGTCTCGATCGACCCGGGCAGCCGGCGGCGCAGGTTGGCGATCACCTTGTGGATCTGGTGCTTCGCGGTCGGCGGTGGCTCGCCGTCCCAGAGCGCGTCGATCAACGTGTCGAGCGACGCCACCCGGCCACCCGCGAGCAGCAGCGCGGCCAGCAGTTTCGCGGCTTGCGGCCCGCCGAGGGCCACCCGCCGCCGGCCCGCCCACACCTCGAGTGGCCCCAGCACGCGGAACTCCACGCCTAGAAAGTAAGGCGGCGGACGGTTCCACGGCTGGCCCGGTGTGCCGGGCGTGGCAAATCGACGACGAATCGTGACCGCCAAATCTGGGCGAATTGCGGCATTCCGCTGCGCCTGGATCCCGTGTGGGTGACGCTGACAGGGATGAGCGAGCGTAGCGTCGGCCGGCGGCCCGCCTCGCACCGCGCCGCCACCGACTGGCGGGCCGTGGCCGGCTGGCCGGACCGCCAGCCGGCACCGGATGCCAGCCGGCGGCACTGGTGGCTGCTGGTGCCGGTGGTGCTGCCGTTGCTCACGCCGCTGTACAACCGGGTCGAGCCGCGGCTGTTCGGCATGCCGTTCTTCTACTGGTTCCAGCTCGGGCTGGCCGCCGTGTCCACGGTCGTCATCAGCGTCGTGCACCTGACCAGAAGGGCGCGGACGTAGCGTGCCCAGGTTCGCCGACCACTACGTCCAGTTCGGCGTCTTCGTCGTCGTATTCGCCGCCGTCACCGTTCTCGGGTTCTTCGCGGCCCGGTGGCGCCGCCCGGTCACCATCCACACGCTGGAGGAGTGGGGCCTGGGTGGCCGCGCGTTCGGCAACTGGGTCACCTGGTTCCTGCTCAGCGGTGACGTGTACACCGCGTACACGTTCGTCGCCGTGCCGACCCTCGTCTACGGGGTGGGCGCCGGGGGCTTCTTCGCCGTGCCGTTCCTGATCATGGTGTACCCGATGCTGTACGTCCTGCTGCCCCGGTTCTGGTCGGTCGCCCACGTACACGGGTTCGTCACGTCGGCCGAGTTCGTCCGCGCCCGGTACGGGTCCCGCCTGCTCGGCCTGCTCGTCGCCGCCACCGGGATCGTCGCGACGATGCCGTACATCGCGCTCCAGCTGATCGGCATGGAGGCGGTGTTCAAGGTCATGGGCATCCCCGGGAACTGGCCGCTCGCGGTGGCGTTCGGCGTACTCGCGCTGTACACGTTCGTGTCCGGGCTGCGCGCGCCGGCTTTGATCTCGATCGTCAAGGACGCCCTGGTGCTGTGGACCGTGATCGCGGCGGTCCTCATCGTGGTCACCACGTCGGGTGGCTGGCGGACCCTCTTCGGCGCGGCGGCCGACCACTTCGCCGCCAGCCCCAGCCGGACCGACGGGCTGGTCCTGGTGCCGAGCGGCCAACTGGGCTACGTCAGCCTGGCGCTCGGCTCGGCACTCGCCCTCTTCCTGTACCCGCACACGCTCACCGGCGCGCTCGCCGCCCGCAACCGGGGCACCGTGAAACGCAATCTCGCCGCGCTTCCGGTGTACACATTGATGTTGGGGGTTTTGGCACTGCTCGGCTTCGTCGCGATATCGGCCGGCGTGCAGCCGATCGGTGGAGACCGGAACACCGTGGTGCCGAGGCTGTTCGACACCGTGTTTCCCAGCTGGTCGGCCGGGCTCGCGTTCGCGGCGATCGGCGTCGGCGCGATGGTACCGGCGGCGATCATGTCGATCGGGGCGGCCAACCTCTTCACCCGTGACGTGTACCGCGTCTTCATCCGCCCGAACGCCTCGCCGCTCGAGGAAACCCGGGTCAGCCAGACCGCGTCGCTGACCGTGAAGATCGGCGCGCTGCTCGTGATCGCGTTGCTGAACACGCAGTTCGCGATCGACCTCCAGCTCATCGGCGGTGTGATCATTCTGCAGACGCTGCCGGCGCTGGCCCTGGGCCTGCACAGTGCCTGGGCGCACCGGTGGGCGCTGGTCGCCGGGCTGGTCACGGGCCTGATCGTCGGGCTCGCCCTGCTGTACCAGATCCCGCTGCTCGGCGGGGCGGACGGCACCCGGGTGCGGCGGGAGCATTTCGGCGGGTCCGCCTGGCCGCTGTCGCATCTCGGCCTGCACACCGCAAGCTCGATCTACGTCGGCGCCGTCGCGCTCGCGGTCAACCTGGCCGTCACGCTCGCCGCGACGCCGCTGCTGCGCCTGCTGCGGGTGCCGGCCGGGGCCGATGCGACCCGGCCTGAGCACTACGTCGCCGACGAAGGCGACGCGACGGTACGCCACATGACCGCGCTCATCGACGGCGAACGGGTCGCCGACGACCCGAAGGGCGGCAGCCACCGCAAGGTGCTCACCCGCAATTGATCGGAGGCTTGGAAAGGCTTTCCGCTCCCTGGCACGGGCTGCCACGACGGGCATTGGGTATTGACCCTCGCCACTGTCGTTGAAATCATCGGATGTCTATCCGGAAAGCTTGTTGCCGCTAGCGGCCCAGCCGGGCTGGGCGAGGAAGCGATGGCCATGAGATTTCGACTGCTCCGCAGCATCAGATCACGCACCCGCCGGCGCCTCGCCGGCGCCGCGTCCGCCGCTGTCCTGATGGCGGGCCTCTTCACCGCGATCAGCGGCGTCGCCGCACCGGCGGCCCACGCGGAGGTGCAGAATCCGCGCCAGGATTGGATGCGCCAGGCCACGGCCGGCATCTTCCTGCACTGGGGAATGTTCACCTCGCCGATCCACAAGGACTGCGCGTCGTGGGAGCACGACGTCACCGCCGGCGGCTGGACCCCGGACTACTGGATCAACGAGGCGGGCAAGCTCGGCGCGTCGTACGTGGTGCTGACCACGTTCCACAGCCGGCTCGGATACGCCAAGCCGTGGCCGTCGCAGATCCCGGGAAGCTGCTCCACCCAGCGGGACTTCCTCGGTGAGCTGATCAAGGCCGGCCAGGCCAAGGGCGTCAAGGTCCTGCTGTACATGACCGACGACCCGCAGTGGCACAACGAGCAGGGCTTCGAGACGCTCGATTCGGCCGCCTATTCGGCGTACAAGGGGCAGCAGGTCGACCTGACCACCCGGCAGGGCTTCGGCATGTACAGCTACGACCTGTTCTTCGAGGTCATGAAGAACTACCCCGACCTCGCCGGGTTCTGGATCGACAACGACAACGAGTACTGGGAACAGAACCACCTGTACGAGCAGATCCGCCAGATCCGGCCGTCCTGGTTGCTGAGCAACAACAACGAGGACACGCCGATCATGGACACGGTCAGCAACGAGCAGAAGACCGGCATGACCCCGGCGTACGACTACCCGGCGGCCGTCACGGTGCCGATGCCGCGGCTCACCGAGGCCGACTACAAGCTGCCGACCAACGGGCAGTGGTGGTACGACGGCACCGACTCCGCGGTCGATCTGAGACTGTCCACCGGCCGGTACATCACCAACGCCGGATCGTCGATCAAGTCGCTGATGGCGGAGACCGCGCAAGTGAACGGCAAGTTCCCGCCGCAACAGGAGGCGTTCAACACCTTCATGTCGCAGTGGGTGCCGCCGATACGCGAGTCGTTGTACGGCGTCGAGGGCGGCGGGTACATGTACGGCGGCATGCAACCCGGCTTCTGGAACGACGGCGCGCACGGCGTCGTCACCGTCAAGCCCGGCGCGAAGACCCAGTACCTGCACGTGGTGACCAGACCGAGCACAGACCTGGTGCGGCTGCGCGACAACGGGTACCGGGTGACGAAGGTGACCGACCTGCGCACCGGTGAACGGATGCGGTTCAGCCAGTCCGGCGGCTACCTGAGCGTTCTCAACATCAAGAACTGGGACCAGTACGACACGGTGTTCAAGGTCGAGACATCGGGCCAGCAGGGCTTCTACGACAAGTCCACGGTCCGGGCCACCGCGTCGTCGTCCATGCCCGGGCACCCGGCAAGCAACCTGGTCGACGGCACGTACACCAACTACTGGGACGCGAACGGCAAGCTTCCCGTGTCGGTGACGCTCGACCTCGGCCGCCGGCGCGACGCCAGCTACCTGGCGATAAACCAGCGCGAGTGGTCCCCGACGCAGGCACGGTCCACGTTCGGCCGGCCGGAGGACTCGGCCCGGATCAAGGACTACCGGGTGTACGTGAGCGACGACGGCAGGCACTGGGGTAAGCCGGTCAGCGTCGGCTCCATGCGGACCGCCCGCGCCGTGCAGTTCATCGACATCGGCGAACAGCACGGCCGGTACATCAAGCTGGAGGTGCTCAACACCTGGGCCGGCGCACAGGCGCCGGTGTTCGTCAACCAGCTCCAGATCGACGAGATCAGGGTGGCCAGCGGGTACCCGTCCGGGCGCTCGCCGTCGGTGCCGCTGGAGGCCGAGAACGCCGACACGCACGGCCGGACCCACCCCGACCGGTGCCCGGCCTGCTCCGGCTCCGCCCAGGTCACCGGCCTCGGCGGCGGGACCCGTAACTCGATCACGTACCGCGACGTCAATGTGGCGACGGCCGGCGACTACCGGCTGGAGATCGACCACACGTCGGCTGAGCCTTCCAGGCGCCGGGACCTTCGGTCGGCGCAGATCGAACAGGCTGACACCTCGGTGTCGGTCAGCGTCAACGGCGCTCCCGCGGTCGACGTCCCGGTCGCCGCGGGCAACCGGGACGTGCCGAAGTGGACGGCGATCCCGGTGTCGCTGAACGCCGGCAACAACCGGATCACCTTGTACAGCAAGGCGAACCGTGGGCCGGGCATCGACCGGATCGCGATCGCGCCACTGCCTCCGGCGTCGTACACCCCGACGACGAGGCTGACCGTCGACCCGCACGGGATCCAGTGGGTCAGCCCCGGCCAGCACTCGATCAAGGTGACGGCGTCGCTGCGGCTCGACGTCGACGACGCGATCGACCAGGTGAAGCTCGCTCCGACCGCCCCGGCGGGCTGGACCGTGGCGGGCGACCCGGCGACCGCGCCGACCATGCGGCTGGGCAACACGCTCCAGACGTCGTGGACCCTCACGTCGCCGGCCGGGCAGGATGTCGGCTCGGTCACCATCCCGGTCATCGCTTCGTACCAGCTACTCGGCCGGGCGAAGCAGGTCTCCAGCAACGTGCCGGTGCGGTTGCTGCCGGCGGACCGGGTCTGGATGCGGGAAGCCGAGGACTCGCACAACCAGCTCGGCGCCGCCGGCCTCACCGGCTGTGGGCCGTGCTCCGGCGGGGAGAAGGTGCGCAACATCGGCGGCACCCCTGACGCCGCTGTGGTGTTCCCGGACGTCGTCGTGGACAAGGCCGGCGAGTACACGCTGTACATCGATTTCACCGTCAACGGTGACAAGTCGTACTTCATCTCGGCCAACGGCGGTCCGGCGGTCGAGGCGAAGGTCAGCGGGCTCGGCAACAACACCCCGCAGACCACCTCGGTCAAGGTGACGCTCCAGGCGGGTGCCAACACCATCAAGGTGTCCAACGATCAGGTTGGCGCGCCGGACCTCGACCGGCTGTCGCTGGGTCTCTAGAAACGGGCCTCGATAGGTAGTCGACCGCGGTGTCTCCGGCTCCGGCCGGAGGCACCGCGGTGCTTGGAAGGACTGGCTCTGAAATCGGGTTGAAACTGTTTCACGTTCGGCATGACATTAGCCACTGTGCTTCCGCCCGCCCAGGTGGCACCGTTTTGGACAGTTGTGTAGGCGGCCGGCTGCTCCGCCCGCCAATGCGGCTTTCGCGGAGTCGCTGATTCGCAGCCTGTCGACGGGCTCCTTGAGGGGGCGGCGAGAATGACCAGCCTGGTCCAGCGTGCGGCGTCAACGGACAGCCTCGCGCAGACGCGTGAGGTGCACGAGGCGAGGGTCCCGGTGGTGACCGAGACGGAGCTGGCCGACCGTCTTCGCACCGACGGCCGGCACGTGATCCAGCATCGGGGCCGGTACTGGACGGAGGCGAAACGCGGCTTCTACCGGCCGGTACACGCCTGCGCCCGGTTGTCCGCCCAGGAGGCTACCCGGCCGACCGCTGCCAGCTGGGGCTACCAGGCCTGCCTCGACGACTCCGACGCCACCCGCGCCAACGGGGCGTTCCCGGTACATCTCGTGCGCGACCTCGACCAGTTCAGCGAGGCTCGGTTGCCGGCCAGCCGCCGGTACAAGCTGCGCAAGGCCCGCCGGCAGGTGCGCATGGTGGAGTTGACCGGACCGGACCTGCTGCGCGAACAGGGCTACGAGATCCTGCTCTCGGCGCGTACCCGCACGAGGTACGGGACGGTGCCGACGCGGCAGGAGTACCTCGCCGGCCTGCAACGGTTCGGCGACCCGGCCCGGGGGATCGTGCTGGCCGGGCTCATCGACGACCGGCTCGCCGGGTACGTCTGCGGATCGGCCGTGGACGGCATCGCGTATGTCGGCGACGTGATGATCCACACCGATGCGATGTCGACACCGATCAGCACGGGGCTGACCCTTGAGTTCTTCTACGCGTGCCAGCGCTCCGGTGGGATCGTCGAACTGGTGCACGGAATGCACGCCCGGGAGGACGAGGGGCTCTGCCGGTACAAGGACTGGTTGGGTCTGCCGGTGGTCCGCCTGCCCACGAAGGTGCGGATGCTACCCGGTATCGGACCGCTCATCCGGCGCCGGAAGCCGCACGCGTACTATCGCCTGACCGGCCGGTGACGCGCGGAGGCTCAATGGCCGCTCCGACGGCGCGGTGACGAGCCCGTTCACCCGCAACTCGCCGAACTCGGTACGCGGTACCCCCAGCGACTCGACGACGTGCAGCAGGCTGGAGACGCCGTCGACCGGTACCGCCAGGTCGCCGTGCCGGCGCCGGACGGGCAGCAGGAACCGCAGGGGCTCCGCCACCCGTACCCGTGCCTGCCGGCCCATCCCGGCATGGTAGGGCTCAGACCGCGATCAGTTCCTTCGAGGTACCGCACGGTGCCGGCAGGTCCGCGTACGGCAACGTGAACCGGAACCGGGTGCCACCGCCGGGATTGTCGGCGACCGCGATGCTGCCGCCGTGCCGGTCGATGATCCGTCGGCTGATGGCCAGGCCGAGCCCGGTACCGGTGTATCCGGCGCCGGCGTGGGCCCGGTGGAACGTGTCGAAGATCTGCTGCTTGTGCTCGTCGGGGATACCGATGCCGCGGTCGGCGACCTCGACGTCGACCCAGCCGTCTGCGCTGATCGTGGCGCTGATGTCGACCCGGGGGCGCTGGCCCGGCTGCACGTACTTGAGCGCATTGCCCACCAGGTTGTCCACGACGTGGCGGATCATCGCCGGGTCGGCCTCCACGTACGGCAGCGGCCCGACGTACACGTCCGGGCGCAGATCCGGCGTGGGCAGATGATCGGTACGCTCGGCGATCACGTCGGCGACCACCTTCTGCAGGTCGACCGTGGCGGGCCGGACAGCCGCGTCCCGGGCCGTGGTGTACGCGAGCAGGTCGTCGATGAGCCGCCGCATCCGCTGAATCCCGCCCTCGATGCGGTGCAGCGCCTGCCGCGCCTCTTCGGGCTCGGCCTGGTCGATCGCGTCGGCGGCGACCTCGGCGTACGCGCCGACCGCGGTCAACGGCGACTTCAGGTCGTGCGCGACCACCCCCGCGAACGCCGCTAGGTCGTTCTCGTACTCGCGCAGCGCGGTGATGTCGCGGAACACGGCGACCGCGCCACGCTGGCCGGGGCCGACGTCCAGCGGCCGGCCCTGTACCGAGATGAGGATGCCCTCCGGGCGGTCCGCGTTGCGAATGATCATTTCAACGTTGTCGGTGACCTCGCCGGCCATCGCGCGGACCAGGGGCAGCTCGTCGGCCGGGAACGGGGTGTGCCCGTCCGGCCGGAAGATGCCGTAATGGCTCTGCCAGTTCTCCGCCCCCTCGGGGTCCTGGTCGGTGCCGAGCATTCGCTTCGCCGCCGGGTTGTGCAGCAGGAACGCGCCGGTCTCGTCGACCACGCCGACGCCGTCGCCGAGGCTGTTCATGATCGCGGTGAGCAGGCCGGCCTGGCGGCGGGCCTCGTGCTCGGCCGCGCGCAGGTCGCCGGTCGCGGTGACCATCTGCGCCTGGGCCCTGGCCCGGCCGGTCGCGAGCACCCACACCAGGCCGGCGAGCAGCAGGCTGACCGCGCCGCCGCTGAGGCCGACGGTGGTCGGCAGCACCCGGCTGGCACCCGCGAGCACCCCGATCGACGAGTCGGTCCGCAGCACCCACTGCCGGTCGGCGACGCCGATGGTGGCTTCGCGGTACACGTCCGGGCGATCGACCGTGCGCAGGGCACCCACCCGCTTCTGCCGGTCGTTCCCGCCGGTCGCCCACAGCTCGGTGTTTACCTGGTGTTCGGTGACCGCGGAGACGGTACCGGTGAGGAAGGTCTGGCCGCGCAGGCCCATCACGACCCAGCCGCGCAGCGTCTGGCCACCGGGCACCCCCGAAGCCGGGTACACCGCAGCGGCGAGGACGAACGACAACTGCTGGTCGGCGGCGGGCAGTGTGCGGTCGCGAACCAGGACGTAGGTGTCCGATACCGCGGGACGGCCGGTCAGGCGGGCCTGGGCGTACGCGGCGGCCGGCTCGGGGAACTGCGATATGTCCACGCCCGGGGTGGCCAGTTGGCTGCCGTCCAGCGAACGGACGAAGACCGCGAAAAGGTGCTCGCCCTGGCTCTTGGGCTGGAACGTCAGGTCCGGTGCCCCGGCGGCGCGCCAGTGTGCCTGGGTGGTGGTGACCTGGCCCTCCGGCACCGGTACGACGAACCCGATGGACGCCACCCCGACCAGGTTCTCGTTGGTCAACGGCGCGGTCAGGGACTGGAACGTGTCCGCCGTCAGCCGGTCGTGGGAGCCGACGCCGGCCGCGACCGTGGACAGCGCGTCCAGGTACCGGCGGACCTCGGTCGTCACGGAAGCCTGCGCGAGCGCGGTCCGCCGGTCCATCAACTGCCCGGCGGTGCGGCTCTGCACCCCGACCAGCGCGTCGGCGGCGGTCCAGGAGACGGCCAGCCCGACGAGCAGCACGACGACCGCTACGTACAGGCCGCTTCGCGTCTCGACGCCGACCATGCGGCGAATGCGCCCCAGCACGCCGGGTACATCGGAGTCGGGCGGGCGGCCCTGAGCGTTTCTGCGTTGTCAAGATCGGTACAACGTCCTGCCCGTCGGGGTGGTCACCGACAAATTGAGGGAGTCTTGACAAGAAAGTTTGTCGGTGGAAGGGTGGGAAACAGCTCAGCCGGAAACCGCGATTGAGGGGTCTGAGAGATGCCGCACGAGTTTGAGGTCCGTGAAGAGATCGAGCTGGCCGCCACGCCCGAGCAGGTGTGGCAGGCGATCGCCACCGGTCCGGGGATCGATTCCTGGTTCATGGGCCGCAGCGAGGTGGAGCCGCGTGAGGGCGGCGCCGTGCAGAGCGACATGGGCGGCTTCGTCATGACGTCCACGATCACCGCGTGGGAGCCGGCGAAGCGGCTCGCGTACAAAGGTGCGCCCAACCCGGAGGACGGCACGTTCATGGCCTTCGAATACCTCCTGGAGGGCCGCGCGGGCGGCAGCACCGTCCTGCGGTACGTGCACAGCGGTTTCCTCGGCGACGACTGGGAAGCCGAGTACGACGCGCTGAGCATCGGCGACCGGATGTACCTGGAGAAGCTGGCCGCGTACGTGAAGGACTTCGCGGGCCGGACGGGCTTCCATGCGTTCGTCCCGGGGCCGCAGGTGGCCGACCAGGGGAAGGTCTGGACGGCGATCACCGGCGCGTTCGGGCTCACCGGCGAGGTGTCCGAGGGCAGCAAGGCGGTCGTCTCGGTGCCCGGCCTGCCGTCCGTCGACGGCGTGGTCGCCTTTGTCCGGCAGCCCCACTACCTGGGCGTTTCCACCGACGACGGGCTGTACGTGCTGCTGCACGGGTTCCAGAACACCGTGGTCGCGGAGCAACACGACTACACCGGCGCCCCCGACGGCACCGCAGCCGAGACCGCCTGGCAAACCTGGCTAGCCCGCACCTTCCCCTGAGGTCCCCCCGGCGCCGGGGGCAGCGGCGGTCGACCTTGGTCTATTGGGCGCCGACCTTGGGCCGTCGCGGCGCTGGGCCGGCGCTTCATAGTCTCGCCTCATGGTCGGAACGACTCTGGTACCCGATGGCGAGACCGTACTGGCCGAGCCGCGCTGGCTGCTGCCCGTGATGTGGACCGGGTTCCCGGCGCTGGGCGTCGGTGCCGGCTGGGCGCTCCATCGCGCGGTCGACTGGCTGGTGGCGCTGCCGTGGATACCGTTTCGCGGCCCCGTGCGGCTCCTCGCTGAGCTGCCCGAGCCGACCGCGACGATCGGCGCGCTCGCGGTCGGTGCGCTGGCCGGGCTGGTGTTCGCCGGCCTTGTCGCGATCGATCTGCGTACGATCGCCGTCTCGCCGCAGCGGATCGCCATGACCCACCGGGGATCCACCCGGGAGGTGGACCGGGCCTCGGTCACCGCGGCCTTCCTCGACGGCCGGCACCTCGTACTCCTCGGCCCGGCGACTGAGGAACTGGCACGGGAGGTGTACGACATGGGGGCCGACCGGCTCCGGAACGCGCTGCTGGCGCACGGGTACCCGTGGCGCGACGGTGACCCGTTCCGGGACGGGTACCGGCGCTGGGTGGAGGACACGCCGGACCTGCCGGGCGGCGCCAACGCCCTGTTCAAGGCGCGGGAACGGGCGTTGCGCTCGGGCGACCGGGACGACGCCACCGAACTCCGCGACGCCCTGGCCAAGCTCGGCATCGTGGTACGCGACGTGCGGCACCGTCAGTTCTGGCGGGCCACCGGGTAGGTCAGGGTTTGCGCCCCACCCCGCCGTAGTGCGACACGTCGACGGTGACCGAGTCGCGGCCGTCCGGTCGCCACCGCGAGCACGAGACGACGCCGGGCTCCAGCACTTCGAGGCCGTCGAAGAAGCCGGCCACCTCGGCACCGGTACGCAAGGTCATCTGCGCCGACCCGGTCTCGTTCCAGAACCGGACCGCCTCGGTCATCGCCTCGCCGTTCACCTCCGTGGTGGGATGCGAGATCACCAGGTAGCTGCCGGGGGGCACGGCGGCGAGGAGCCGGCGGATGATCGCGGTCGCCTCGTCGCCCGGGATGACGAAGTTGAGGATGCCGAGCAGCATGATCGCGATCGGCTGTTCGAAGTCGAGGGTACGGGCGGCGGTCTCCAGGATCTTGCCCGGCTCGCGCAGGTCGGCGTCGATGTAGTCGGTCGCACCCGCCGGGCTGCTGGTGAGCAGGGCACGGGCGTGGGCGAGCACCATCGGATCGTTGTCGACGTAGACGATCCGGCTCTCCGGCGCCACCGACTGCGCCACCTGGTGGGTGTTGTTGGCGGTCGGGATGCCGGTGCCGATGTCCAGGAACTGGCGGATCCCGGCCTCGCCGGCGAGGTACCGGACGGCGCGGCCGAGGAACTCGCGGTCGGCGCGGGCCGAGGTGACCAGATCGGGCACCAGGTTGACGATCTGCTCACCGGCCTCGCGGTCGGCGGCGAAGTTGTCCTTGCCGCCCAGCCAGTAGTTCCAGATCCGGGCCGAGTGGGGCACCCGGGTGTCGAGCTTGGTCGACGGCTGATCGGGGGAAGACGAGCTGTCGGTCACCGGAACCCTTCCTGAACGATGTCTACTTGCGACTCAGCGGTGTCGCGCGCCAAGATCCCGCAATGTCTTGTCGAGTATCTCAGCGGTTTCCGCCGGCGGCTCGGCCTCGATGCACAGCCGTTCCATGGCGGCCGCGTAGCTGTCCACGTCTTCCCGCTTGTCGAGGTAGAGCGAGCTGGTGAGCTGCTCCATGTACACCACGTCGGGCAACTCGTCGTCGCCGAACCGGAGGATGGTGAACGCGCCTCCGGCGGCCGCGTGCCCGCCGGCGTGGAACGGCACGATCTGGAGCCGGATGTGTGGCAGCTTGGTCGCCTCGATGAGGGCCGTGATCTGGCCGCGCATCACGTTCGGACCGCCGATGGGCCGGCGCAGCACGGCCTCGTCGACGACCACCCAGAGCTGGGGCGGCTCCGCCCGGTCGAACACCTCCTGCCGGGTCATCCGCACCGATACCCGCCGGTCGACCTCGTCGGCGGGTGCCCGGCGGTGCCCGAGTTGGATGACGGCGCGGGCGTAGTCGGGGGTTTGGAGGAGGCCGGGGACGAATTGGACTTCGTAGGTGCGGATGAGGGCGGCGGAGGATTCGAGGCCGAGGTAGGACTGGAACCAGGTGGGGAGGACGTCGCTGTAGCGGTGCCACCAGCCGGGGTTGTTGGCTTGGCGGGCGAGGTTGAGGAGGGCGTCGCGTTCGGTGGGGTTGTGGACGCCGTAGAGGGTGAGGAGGTCGGCGACGTCGCGTTCTTTGAAGCTGACGCGGCCGAGTTCCATGCGGCTGATTTTGGATTCGGAGCCGCGGATTTCCCAGCCGGCGTCTTCGCGGGTGACGCCTTTGGTTTCGCGGAGGCGGCGGAGTTGGGTGCCCAGCAGGATGCGGAGGACCGTCGGCCCGCCGGCCGACCCGCTATCGGGTTGAGCTGTCGTCACCTGCGACCTCCGGAAGCCCAACTGTCGGCCATCTCGGTTGTGTCCCCGGTCCCCGCTCCCCCCATTGCCGCGTAAGCATGCCATGACCGGAGGGTGAGCGGGGTGATCCGGAAGGCCGAAAATGGGCTGGAAATTGCAGCGGAAGTTGCACAGTGCGAACGATCGCAATCTGGGCGCAAGAACGATCTGCACGTGCATCCGCTCTTGCTCTTGCGTCTGCAACGGATGCCGAGCATGATACGGATCAGCGGATGTGCCCAGTCGTTCACGCATCGTGATGGGAGCGTTGGCGGTGGCAGCGGTTCGGGGGGCGCCGGAAAGCCGTTCGGCTGATGGTCAGAGCGCGTCGGACCCGGCACAACCAGGCGTGCCGCGTTCGCCCGCCGCGTTGTTGGTGGTCGTCACCCGAGCCGCGGTCGGATGAAGGGACATCCACAATGGACCCCCTCACCCTTGGCGTCGGCATCGCGGCGGTCGCTGGTATCGGCGCCGCCGGGCGGATGAGTTGGCGGGCCCGCCGGGCTGAGACGCTGGCGGAAGGTCTGCGTCGGGAGTTGCGAGCCGAGCGGCACGCCGCCTGTCACGACGCGTTGACCGGCCTGCCCAACCGGCGGGCCTTCTATCAGCTCGGCTCCGCCCTGGTCGAGGACCCCGCGCGGCATCCGTTGATCGCGGTCATGTTCGACCTCAACGGCTTCAAGTACGTCAACGACAACTTCGGCCACGCCGCCGGAGATGAGGTCCTGGTCACGGTTGCCCGCCGGTTCGCGACGTTCGCCGGTGACAACCTGGTGGCCCGCCTCGGTGGAGACGAGTTCGCCGGGCTGCTGACCAGCCGGTCGGTCGACGGTGCCGGGTTGCAGCAGGCCGCCTGGTCGTTGGCCGACGCGCTCGCCGCGCCGATGTGGATCACCGGGCGTGGGGTACACGTGACCGCGTCGGTCGGTCTGGTGCCCGTGCACGGCTGTAACCGGCTCGCCGACATCCTGCACCACGCGGACGGCGCGATGTACCGCGCGAAGACCAGCGGCCGGGGTGTCTACCTGGCCCCGATCGCGCTGTTCCGGCACCCGCACGCCGAGCCCGAACGCTGGCCGGGTTCGGGCCCGGCGGCGGGTTCCGGAGACCACGTGATCAGGCGCGCGGGCGTGGTGGCCGGGCGTGGCCGCTGAGGGCCCGCGGGCGTGACGGCCGGGCGCTGAAGGGGCGCCGACGTGGTGGCCGGGCGCGCCCGCTGAGGGGATGCCCGGCAACGGTCGCGGTCATCCGTCGCCCGCTGCGACCGGCAGCGGTGACGACGGCTTGAGTTCCTCCAGGCGCAGCAGCGTGGTCAGCCGCTGGGCACCCCGGGTGGACAGTCGCACCAGCACCCGCTGAAGCTCGGCGACGTCGCGGGCCACGACCAGCAGCATGACGTCGATCTCGCCGGCCACCCAGTCGGCCGCGATGACCTGTGGCAGCGCCCGGACCTCGTTCTCGAACATCCGGCTGGACCGTGGCTCGTGGCGGGCCAGCGTGACCGAAACGTAGACCTGGAGAGGGAATCCAGCCACCGCGGCGTCCAGCCGGGCGGCCACCTGGCGGATGACGCCGGACTCCTTTAGCCGGCGGACCCGGTTGAGCGTGGCGGCCGGGGACAGGCCGACCAGCCGGGCCAACTCGACGTTGGTCCGGTCGGCGTCCACCTGAAGCTCCGCGAGCAGGCGGACATCAATTTCATCAAGTCGAACTGCCATTTCGCCAACGATTATTTCGTCGGCACGCGAAAACGTCAAATCTTCGGCTGTCGGCCCGGAGCATTGGTGGCATGCGTACCAACCGTCATCTCTCCCTTGCCGCGCTCACCACGGCGGGCCTGCTCTGGGGCACCACCGTGCCGTTGACCAAGCTCGCCCTCGCCTGGCTGGACCCGGGTTGGCTGACGGTCATCCGCTTCGCGCTGGCCGCACCGATCCTCATACTCATCGCCATCCGGCGGTGGGGCGGCCTGCGAACCGCGATCTCACCGGGCACCGTCGGGTGGGGCGCGTTCGGGTACGGCATCGTCATCGTGTTGCAGAACGCGGGCATCGCGCGTACCAGCGTCAGCCACGCGGCCCTGCTTGTCGGCGGTACCCCCGTCCTGGTCGCGCTGGCGGTCGGACTCGGGCGGAGCGTGGTCGGCCCGGTCTCGTGGGCCGGGTTCGCCGTGGCGCTGGCCGGTGTCGCCGGGATCGCAGCCGACGGCGGCGGCGCGGCGACGTTGACCGGCGACTCGCTCGTCCTCGCGTCGCTCGTCCTGTCGGCCGGGTTCGTCGTGGCGCAACCCCGGATGCTGGTCGGGCGGGATCCGGTCGCGGTCACCGCGGTCCAGTTCGCCGCCGCGGCCGTGGCGGCGCTGCCGGTCGCCTGGATCCTCGATGGGACGCCCGCCGCGCCGGCCCACGCCGGTACCGTCCTGGCCACCGCCGGGCTCGTCGTCGGCGGTACTCTCGCGCCGTTCACGCTGTTCGCGTACGGGCAGGCGCGGGTGGCGCCGGAGATCGCCGGGGCCTTCCTCAACCTCGAACCGGTCGTCGGCGCGTTGGCGGGGGTCGCCGTCTTCGGCGACCCGGTCGGCCTGCCCCAGGCGGTCGGCGGGGTGGCCGTCCTCGCCGGTATCGCCCTGACCGCCCTGCCCCTGATCACCCGGGCGAAGCCCGGCAAGATCGGCACAGCCCCCGAGCCCAAGATCGGCACAACTTCCCGGAACTTGGTGCCTCAGGGCCCTGGTATGGCCACTGTTTCCGGGAAGTTGTGCCGATCTTCGGAGGCCGCTGCCGGGTCGGGGGCCGGGCTCGGGTCGGCCGGGTCGGGGGCCGGGCTCGGATCGGCCGGGTCGGGGGTCGGGCTCGGGTCAGAGCACGGGCGCCGGTTGCTGGACGTCGAGGCTGTCGACGTTCGGGCCACCGACCGCGGTCGGGGCGGTCACCCGGATCGTGTTGAACCCGAATCTCAGGTTCGTGATCAGCGTTCTGGTTTCCCAGTCGGTCCAGGCCGGCGTCACGGTGAACGACAGCCCGGGGGACACCGTGACTCCGTTCACCGTGACGTCCATCGGCCGCGCGGTGTCGGTGCCGTTGGCGTACCACACGTTCAGCGCCGCCGGCCCCGGGCACAGCGCGAACACCGTCCACTCGACGTACCCGCCGCCGGAGCCGGCGAGGTTGACGTACCCCGACCCGGTGTACCCGCCGTTGGTCGACTCCACCGTGCCCTGATTGATCCGCGCGTGTTCCGCCTCGTACCGGATCTGCAACGGCGGTAGCAGCGAACTGCTCCACTGGTACGCCCGAAGGTTCTTGAGCAACAGGTAGGTGTCTTCGAGTGACCCCGACTTGTCGCCGAGGGATCGGTAGATGCCCCACTTCGGGCGTACCCGGTCGCCGAGCCACGTGTTGAGGCCGGTCCTGGTGGTGTCGATGACGGTGTTCGCGCCGTCGTGGACGATCCACCGGATCCAGCCGTCGGTGCTGCCGATCTTCATCTGGAAGTCGAAGTCGACCCAGTGGTTCTGCAACGGCTCCAGGTCGACGTTGCCGATCTTGGTACCGGTCAGCGTGTCCACCAGCTCGATCTTCTGGACCGTGCCGTAGCGGCGCAGCGACATCGTCACGATCGGGCCGGTCCCGGTGCCGGGCTCCTTCATCTGCATGATGTGGGTGAAGCTGGTGGTCGACTTCAGCGTGTCGGGGATGAACATCGAGTACGTGAACCGCCACGTCTCGCCGTACAGCATGTTGAGGGCGTGCCCGTTGGTGACGGACCCGCGCACCTCGTTGCGCTGCCGGTCGGTCGACGTGTCGCGCACGTTCATGTTCATCGTGAACTTGTAGTGGTCGCCTTCGGTGTAGATGTGCGGGAAGTTGGCCGGGTCGGAATGGGCCCGGTCGTCCTCGACATGCTCGAAGGCGGTCAGCCCCTCGCGGTCGGCCCGCGGTGCCCAGCGCAGCCGCCAGCCCGGCCAGGGCAGGGTGCCGGCCGGGTCGGCCGCCTGTGCGGCGGGCCGCACGGCCGGTGTCGCCGCGCTGGGTGCCGCCGCGGCCGGCTCGGCCACGGCGAGCGGCGCGACGAGCAGGGCGACGATCTGGGCCACCGCGAGGTGGCGTCGGGCGGGACGAGTGAGCATGGGCAACCCCGTATCGTCGGATCATTTCCGATTCCTACCGGGTAAGAATGGGCGACCGCTGCGGTACCGGTCAATGGATCAGGGTCAATAGATCCGACCACTAGAATTTGAGGTGGTGGACGACGTCCGATCGGGTAGGGGACAGCGATGAGCCGACCGAGGATCGTGATCATTGGTGCCGGGTTCGCCGGGTACCACACCGCTCGCACCCTTTCCCGCCTCGCGCGCAGCCGGGCCGAGATCACCGTGATCAACCCAGCCGACTACTTCCTCTACCTACCGCTGCTGCCCGAAGTCGCGGTCGGCCTGCTCGATCCGCGTCGGGTGGCGGTATCGATCCCGGAGACGTTGCGCGGGGTGCGCCTGATCCTCGGCAAGGTCGACGAGATCGACCTTGCCGGCCGGCAGGTGCGGTGGGTCGACGCGGACCAGCGGCACAGCCGGATCGGGTACGACCGCCTGGTGATCGCCGCCGGCAGTGTCAACAAGCTGCTGCCGATCCCGGGCGTGGCCGAGCACGCGCACGGTTTCCGGGGGATCGCGGAGGCGTTGTACCTGCGCGACCACATCACCGGCCAGATCGAGCTGGCCGACGCGACCGACGACCCGGACGAACGGGCCGCGCGGACCACGTTCGTGGTGGTGGGCGCCGGGTACACCGGCACCGAGGTCTGCGCCCAGGGCGTGCTGTACACCGACGCGCTGCGCGAGCGCCACCCGCGTCTCGCCGACCACCGCCCCCGCTGGCTGCTGCTCGACATCGCGAAGCGGGTGCTGCCCGAGCTGGACGAGCGGCTGTCCCGCACCGCCGACCGGGTGCTCCGGGAACGCGGCGTCGACGTCCGGATGGGCGTGTCGGTCGCCGAGGCGACCCACGAGGGGGTACGGCTGACCGACGGCACGTTCGTCGCCACCCGGTCACTGATCTGGTGTGTGGGGGTACGCCCGGACCCGCTGGTGGAGAACCTCGGGCTGGAGCTCCACAAGGGACGGTTGGTGGTCGACGAGTGCCTGAACGTGCCCGGCCGTCCGGAGGTGTTCGCCTGTGGCGACGCCGCCGCGGTGCCCGACCTGACCATGCCCGGCGAGGTCACCCCGATGACTGCCCAGCACGCCGAGCGCCAGGGCCGGCGGGTCGCCCACAACATCGCCGCGTCGTACGGGCAGGGCAGGCCCAGGCCGTACAAACATCATGATCTTGGGTTTGTGGTGGATCTCGGTGGCCTGGACGCGGCGGCCGACCCGCTGCGGATCCCGCTGTCCGGGGTGCCGGCCAAGGCGGTGACCCGCGGCTACCACCTGCTGGCGCTGCCGGGCAACCGGATCCGAACGGCGGCCGACTGGGCGCTCGACGCGGTGCTGCCACGCCAGACCACACAACTCGGTCTCGTGCCGCCGCCACCGGTCACGCTGGAGACCGAGAAGGCCCCGGCTACTCGATCGGGCGGCGCAACGAATAAGTGACCGCGTGCAGCCGGATCGGCTGTCCAACGTGGAGCGCGGCGCGATCGTAGGCCTGCCAGCCCTCGGCGCCGGCACGGTTGAGATGGCGCAGGTCGTCGAAGCGCTCGTCGGTGCCCCAGCGTTGGGTGCCGCCCGGGTGGATGAAGATGGCGTCCCAGTCCATGAACCGGTCGGTGCCGAGGTCGCCGGTGGACCGGTATTCAAGTCGCGCGTACTGCCATTGCGTCACCGGGACATCATGCCCGATTGCTCCTGGTGACGGAATCTGCCAGCCGCTCTTCGAGGAAGGCTTGCTCGGCGGCGTTGTCGGCCAGCGCGAGCGCGGCCCGGTAGGCGGTCGCCGCCTCGGCGTGCCGGTCGAGGCGGCGCAGCAGGTCCGCCTTGGTCGACGCGAGGTACCGGTACCCGGCGAGCCGGCCGTCCCGTTCGAGTGACTCGATCTCGGCCAGCGCGGCGGCCGGTCCCTCGACCATGGCGAGCGGGACCGTGCGGTTGAGCGCGACCACGGGTGACGGCCAGGCCGCCAGCAGCACGTCGTACACGCCGAGCACCTGCACCCAGTCGGTCTCCGCGTAGCTGGGCGCCTCGGCGTGCAGGGCCGCGATCGCCGCCTGCAACGCGAACCGCCCGGGACGCCCGCCGCGCAGCGCGTCGATCACCAGTGCGCGACCCTCGATGATCGCCTGCGGATCCCACCGCGACCGGTCCTGCTCCTCCAGCAGGAGCAGGCGGCCGTCCGGGCCGACCCGGGTGGCCCGGCGTGCGTCGGTGAGGAGCAGCAGCGCGAGCAGGCCGAGCACCTCCCGCTCATCGGGCATCAAGGTACGCAGCAGGCGGCCCAGCTCGATGGCCCGGTCCACGAGGTCGTCCTTGACCAGTGCCGGACCGGACGGGGCGGTGTGCCCGGTGGTGTAGAGGAGGTGGACCACGGTCAGTACCGCGTCGAGCCGGTCGGGCAGCTCGTGCGCCTCCGGGACGCGGTACGCGATCCGGGCGGCGGAGATCTTCTTCTTCGCCCGGGTGACGCGCGCGGCCATGGTGGCCTCGGGTACCAGAAACGCCTGCGCGATCTCGCTCGTCGTCAGCCCGCACACCAGGCGCAGGGTGAGCGCGATCTGCGCTTCCCGGGCCAGGGCCGGGTGGCAGCAGGTGAAGATCAGACGTAGCCGGTCGTCGGGAATCACGTCGTCGGCTCCCAACTCGTCGGCGGGCTCCGTGGTGACGGGTTCGACCAGCAGCGGCAGCTTCGTCCGCAACGTGCGATCGCGGCGGAGGGCGTCCAGGGCCAGCCGGCGCGCCGCCGTGGTCAGCCAGGCGCCAGGGTTGTTGGGTATGCCGTCGCGCGCCCAGGCATCCAGTGCCCGCAGGTACGCGTCCTGGACGCACTCCTCGGCGAGGTCGATGTCGCTCGCGACGCGCGCCGTCGCGGCGAGCACGAATGCCCACTCGCGACGGTGCGCGTCGGCTACCGCCAGCCGGACCGTGTTGCTGCCGCCGTTGTTGGCGCCGTCGCTGTCGGCCGGGCCGGCAATGGTCACTGGTCGAAGACCATGATGGGACGTACCTCGACGCCACCGAACCGTGCCGGGCACAGCTTGCCGATGGCGAGCGCCTGGTCGAGATCCTTCGCCTCGATCAGGTAGTACCCGCCGAGCGCTTCTTTCGTCTCGACGAACGGGCCGTCGGTGACGATGTCGCTGCGGATCGTGGTGGCGGTCGTGACCGGTTGGAGCGCGTTGCCGCCGAGCAGCTGGCCACCCAGCTCGGTGACCTGCTGAGCGAACCGATTATGCGCTTCCATGACCTCCTGGAAGACCTCGGGCGTCGCCGTCGCGTAGCCCTCTTCGCTCTCGTAGATCAGGATCAGGTACTGCGCCATCGGAGTCCCTTTCATCGGTGTGGTTAACCCTTACACCTGCCCGACGCGCGGCAGCAGACCGAATCGACAAGATCGCCAAAAGAATTCGGCACAACTTCCCGGAACTTGTGGCCTCTGGGGTGTCGTGAGGCCACTGGTTCCGGGAAGTTGTGCCGATCTTGGGTGCCGCCTCAGGCGGCCAGGGGGTCGCTGGGCGCCGCGTCAGGCGGCCAGGGGGTCGCCTGAGCGGTCGGGGGGAGTCGCCGGCTCAGGCGGCCAGGGGAGTCGCCGCCTCGTCGGCCGGGCGCAGGGCCAGCTTGAGGACGTCCCGGACGTCGGCCAGCGGCCGGATGGTCAGCTCCTTGCGGACCTCCTCCGGCACCTCGTCCAGGTCCGGCTCGTTGCGCGCCGGGATCAGGATCTCGGTCAGGCCGGCCCGGTGCGCGGCCAGCAGCTTCTGCTTCACCCCGCCGATCGGGAGTACTCTCCCTGCGAGGGTGACCTCACCGGTCATGCCGACCTCCGGCCGGACCGGACGGCCGGTGAACAGCGACGCGAGTGCGGTCGTCATCGTGATGCCGGCGCTCGGGCCGTCCTTGGGCACCGCGCCCGCGGGCACGTGCAGGTGCAGCCGCCGGCCGGTGAATGCCGCCGGATCGATGCCCAGCTCGTCGGCGTGCGAGCGGAGGTACGACAGCGCGATCTGCGCCGACTCCTTCATCACGTCGCCGAGCTGGCCGGTGAGCGTCAGCCCGGGCTCCCCGGGCGAGGCGCTCGCCTCGATGAACAGCACGTCCCCACCGGCGCCGGTGACCGCCAGGCCGGTCGCGACACCGGGTACCGCGGTCCGCTCGGCCGATTCCGGGGTGAACCGGGGCCGCCCGAGGTAGTCGCGCAGCTCGGCGCGCCCGATCGTGACCGGCTGGTCGCCCAGCTTCACCGCCACCTTGCGGAGGACCTTCGCGAGCGCCCGCTCCAGCTGCCGTACCCCCGCCTCGCGGGTGTACTCGGCCGCGACGATCCCCAGCGCCTCGTCGTCGACGGACACGTCCGAAGCGGTCAGGCCGGCCCGCTCCACCTGGCGTGGCCAGAGGTGGTCCCGGGCGATGGCGACCTTCTCGGCCTCGGTGTACCCGTCGAGCGTCACCAGTTCCATCCGGTCCAGCAGCGGGCCGGGCACCGTGTCGGCGACGTTGGCGGTGGCCAGGAACAGCACGTCGGACAGGTCGAGGTCGACCTCCAGGTAGTGGTCCCGGAACGTGTGGTTCTGCGCCGGGTCGAGGACCTCCAGCAGCGCGGCCGCCGGGTCGCCGGAGAAGCCGACCGACAGCTTGTCGACCTCGTCCAGCAGGACGACCGGGTTCATCGAGCCGGCCTCCCGGATCGCGCGCACGATCCGGCCGGGCAGCGCGCCGACGTAGGTACGCCGGTGACCCCGGATCTCCGCCTCGTCCCGGACGCCGCCGAGCGACACCCGGACGAAGTTGCGGCCCAACGCCCGCGCGACCGACTCGCCCAGGCTGGTCTTGCCCACACCGGGCGGGCCGACGAGCGCCAGCACCGCACCGGAGCCACGGCCACCGACGACGTGCAGGCCACGGGCCGCCCGCCGGTTGCGCACCGCCAGGTACTCCAGGATCCGGTCCTTCACGTCACCGAGGCCGGCGTGGTCGGCGTCGAGCACCGCGCGCGCGGCGGTCAGGTCGGTGTTGTCCTCGGTCCGCGTGTTCCACGGCATCTCCAGGACCGTGTCCAGCCAGGTCCGGATCCAGCCGGCCTCGGGCGCCTGGTCGCTGGCCCGCTCCAGCTTGCCGACCTCGCGCAGCGCCGCCTCGCGTACCTTCTCGGGAAGATCCGCGGCCTCGACCCGGGCGCGGTAGTCGGCGCTGCCCTCCGGCTCGTCCTCGCCCAGCTCCTTGCGGATCGCGGCGAGCTGCTGGCGCAGCAGGAACTCGCGCTGGCTCTTCTCCATGCCCTCGCGGACGTCCTCGCTGATCCGCTCGGCGACGTCCAGCTCGGCGATGTGCTGGCGGGCCCAGCCGACCAGCTTCTCCAGCCGGGTGGTCACGTCCGGGGCGGACAGGATCTCGGCCTTCTGCGCCACCGAGAGCCAGGGGGAGTAGCCGGCGGAGTCGGCGACCTCGGCCGGGTCGGTCATCCGCTCGACCGCGTCGATGACCTGCCACGCGCCCCGGCGCTGGAGGATCGAAGTCACCATCGTCTTGTACTCGCGAGCCAGCTCACGGGCCTTGCCGGCCGGCTCGGGCTCCTCGAACGGGCTCGTCTCCACCCAGAGGGCGGCACCCGGGCCGGGCACGCCGGAGCCGATCCGGGCCCGCTCCAGTCCACGGATGACGGCCGCCGGTTCGCCGCTGGGCAACCGGCCGACCTTTTCGATCACGGCGGTGGTGCCGACCGCGCCGTACGCGCCGTCGAGTCGGGGCACCGCGATCAGCGTGTTGTCACCCGACGCACGGGCGGCGTCGACGGCCGCCTGGGTGGCGGTGTCCAGGGTGACGGGGATGACCATGCCGGGCAGGAGAACTGCCTCGGCCAGGGGTAGAACCGGAAGGGTAGCCACATCACACCTTCTTTGTAATCACGTAAGCATGAGCCTGTGAGACTCAAGTTCCGTAAGCCGGCTCATGTTCCCGCTCGGCGTCGCCGTGTGACCTGGGCCACATACTCCCGGCACAACTTCCCGGAAGTTGTGGCCTCCGTGGGGTGCGGAGGGCACAACTTGTCGGAAGTTGTGGCGATCTTGGGGTCGGCCATCCGCTGATCGTGCATCTGCACGTTCCTTCGACGCGGGCGGTGGCGTATTGTCGATCACGAAGGAGGCGGAGCCGACCCGACTGGTGTGGAGAAACAGGATGGAATGGCCAGACTGGGCGCCCCCAGGGATCGACACCGAGCGTCCGAGCACGGCCCGGATGTGGGACTACCTCCTCGGCGGAGCGCACAACTTCGCCATCGACCGGCAGGTCGCCGACCAGGGCACGAAGATCAAGCCGGACCTCCCCGAAGTGGCCCGCCAGGTCCGCGCGTTCATCCACCGGGCGGTCGAGTTCCTGTCGAGTGAGGGCGTCGACCAGTTCCTCGACATCGGCTCCGGCATCCCCACCCTGGGCAACGTGCACGAGAAGGCGCAGCAGCTCAACCCCGACGCCCGGGTGGTCTACGTCGACTATGACCCGGTCGCCATCGCGCACGGTCAGGCCATCCTCAAGGACAACGACCGGGTCGCCGCGATTCTCGGCGACCTGCGCGACCCCGCGGCGATCCTCGCCGACCCGACGCTGCGCAACCTGATCGACTTCGATCGGCCGGTCGGGCTGCTGCTGGTGGCCGTGCTCCACTTCGTCTTCGACGAATACGACCCGAAGGGCATCGTGGGCACCCTCCGCGACACGCTGGCACCCGGCAGCTACCTGGTCCTCCAGCACGCCACCACCGACCGGCAGCCGGCCGAGACGATCGAGATGGTGGAGTTCTTCAACGCGAACTCGCCCGAGCCGATGCGCTGGCGGACGCGTGACGAGATCAGCGAGTTCTTCGACGGGTTCACACTCGTCGATCCCGGCATCGTCTTCCTGCCCCGGTGGCGACCCGAGACGCCGGACAAGGAGCCCAATCCGGAGCGGTTCACCGCCTACGCGGCGGTCGGCCGCAAAGACTGACGCTGGTTGTCCGTGATCCGGTAAGCCTGTGGTCTCTATAGCGACCACAGGCTTACCGGATCACGGACACGGCCGCAAGACTAGCGGGCCCGGCGCTCCGGGTGGTTGCGGTTCCAGACCCGCATGCGCTCCGGGTACCCGACCTTGTTGGCCTCGTACAACGGGATCGCGTGCCGCTGGGCGACCTGGTGCGCCGTCCGGGGTGAGCCGGTCCGCCGCCGGATCCATTCGCCGTCATGGGCGATGGCGACCACCGTGGTGTCGGTCGCCATGGTCTCCGGCTCCAGGTACAACTCGACGCCGTAATGGCTGGTGATGAACGCGGCCAGCGAACTCAGGTCTTCGGCTGTCGCCTCGCGGTCAAGCCTGGTCGGGTTGGGAACCGAGTCGCGGCGTCGACGAAACCAGCCCATCGTCAAACTCCTTGGTATGCGCGTTACGACCAAATGTACGCGCGGGCGTCACGCGTCATCCGGCGGAAACCGTCCAGACCGCTCCCGTCCGGGGCCGGCGTCTCCCGGGTGACCTTGTATCCGAGCCGCTCGTACAGCCGTTGCGCACCGGTATTGCCGAACGACACATCGAGTTCGACGACCCGCGGCCGGTACATCGCCGTCGCCCGCGCGACGAGCAGCGAGCCGTACCCGCGACCGCGGCGCCCCGCGTCGACACACAGGTTCGCGATGAACAGGCCGTCCCGGGCCGGGGGAGCGAACAGCCCGGCGACCGCGAGCGTCCGGCGTACCACGCCGGCCAGCGGAACCGGGCCGAGCGGCATCGCCGAGACCAGCGTGTGCAGGGACAACCGGCGGTAGCGCCGGCCCGGGTACGCGGTCACGGTCGCCACGATCTCCCCGCTCGGGCGGACACCGATGAGCTGGTACCGGTACCCGAAAATGCCCTTGCCGCGCACGAAGTCGCGGCGCAGCACGGCGCCGGCGTGCCGCCCGAACGTCGCGTCGACGAGCGCGCGGGAGGACTCGTGCATCAACGGCACGACCGCGTCGACATCGGACGGCCGCGCGGCGCGGACGGTGAGGGTCATCGGGCGCCCGCCCGGCGGGCCGCCGCACACACCGTGGCCAGGGTCGGCTCGCGGATGATGTCACCGAGTTCGGCCAGGAGCGCGCGCTCGCCGGTGTGGCCGGTCAACTCGGCGCTGACGGTGGCGACCATCTCGATCAGCGCGAGCGAGTCGCCGCCGAGCGCGTGGAACCCGGTGTCCGGCTCGATGAGGTCGACGTCGACGCCGAGGACGCGCGCCCAGATCTTCGCGACCGCGTCCATCAGGTGATCCGGATCGCCACAACTTCCCGGAAGTTGTTGCCTAACAGGGGTGCTGAGGCCACTACTTCGGGGAAGTTGTGCCAGTGCGTGGACGTCGATTTTGCCGTTGGTCGTCTGCGGCAACCCGGCGACCGGCACGATCGCGGCGGGCACCATATACCTCGGCAGCCGCGCGGCGAGGTACTCCCGGAGGCCGTCCGCCGTGTCCGCGACCACGTAGGCGCACAGCATCTGGTCACGCGCGACGACCACCGCGCCCCGGACGCCCGGATGCTCCTCCAACGCCGCCTCGACCTCGCCCGGTTCGACCCGGTGACCGCGTACCTTGATCTGGTTGTCGCCGCGGCCCAGGTATTCGAGCACGTCATCGGCGGTGAGCCGGGCCAGGTCGCCGGTGCGGTAGGCGCGGGTGCCGTCGGCGAGTTGGACGAACCGGTGCGGGTCGCGACCGCCTAGGTAACCCGGGGTGAGTTGGGCGCCGGTGAGGTACAGCTCGCCGACCTCACCCCGGGCCACCGGGCGCCGGTCGGCGTCCAGCAGCCGTACCGTCGTGTTGGCGACCGGACGGCCGATCGGCACACCCGGCGCCGGCCCGTCCCGTTCCGGATCGAACACATGCACCACGCAGCCGATCGTGGCCTCGGTCGGGCCGTACTCGTTGACGATCCGGCAGGCCGGCCCGAACATCCGCTGCGCCCGGGCGGCGACCGTGCCCCTGAGCTGTTCACCCCCGACCACCAGCACCCGGAAGCCGGCCGGCAGCGTCAGCTCGAGGCGGCCGATGAGGTCCAGGTGCGCCGGCGTCAGCTTGAGCGCGTTGGCGCCCGAGGTCTCCAGCATCGTGCGCAGGCTCAGGTGGGTCAGATCGTCGGGTACCAGCGCGAGACTGCCACCGGCCAGCAGCGGCAGGAGGATCGACGTTCCGGTCAGGTCGAACGCGAGCGACGTGAACAGGGCGAACCGGGTGTCGGCCGTGACGGCGTACAGCTCCGTCGCCCAGGTCACGTAGTTGATCAGGTTGCGGTGTTCGATCTGGACACCCTTCGGGCGGCCGGTCGAGCCGGAGGTGTAGATGACGTACGCGAGGTCGCCGGGGGTCGGTTGTCTCGTCGCGCCACCGGTCGGCAGGTCGTCGAGGATCAGCGCGTCGGACACCCGATGCGCGTGCTTCCTGGTCGCCAGGCACAGCCGCGCCCGCGCGTCCGCGAGCAGGTAGCCGATCCGCTCGTCCGGGTGCTGCGGGTCGAGCGGAAGGTACGCCGCACCCGCCTTGAGAATGCCCCACAGGCCGGCGATCGCTTCCACGGTACGGTCGGCGAGCAGGCCGACGATCATACCGTTGCCGATGTTTCTTTCCCGCAGCTCCTGGGCGACGACGTCGGCGCGCCGGTCGAGCTGCCGGTACGTGATCGTCCCTTGTGGACCGGCCAGCGCGACGGCGTCCGGGGTGGCGTCGACCTGACGCTCGAAGAGAGTGGTGACGGTCCGGCCGGCCGGCACGTCGGCGCGGGCGGTCCGGTTGCCGGTCCACCGCCGCAGGTCGCCCGGGGCGAGCGCGGACTCGATCGCGTCCAGCAGGGCGTCGGCTTCGGCGTCCGAGCTGTGGTGCGCGACGGTCAGCTCGGTGCGGCCGGGCGGCTCGGTGGCGACCACGGACAGCGGCGCGAGCGGGGCGTGCACCGGCAGGGAGTACACGGTGGACGCCTCGAAGCCGGGTGCCTGGAAGGCGTCCAGGTCGATCCGGCCGAGGTGGGACACGACGGACGAGCAGAGGTACCGGTGACGCATCGCGCTGAGCCCGGCCGCGAGGATCGGCAGCGGGACCCGGCGCCCCGCCCGTTCGGCCCGGCCACCGGCCAGCTCCCGGCGATCGGCGAGCGCCCGCAACAGCCGTTCGTGCAGGCGCTCCCATGGCTCGCCCGGATCGCCGTCGAGGAAGATCGGCAGGCTCAGGTTGGCGGTCGACGTGAGGCCGGGCACGTGCCGGCGCAGGTCGACCGGGACCATGAAGCGGGACCGCGGGTGACCGGAGTGCGCCGCGATCGCGGCGGCCACCTTCGCGACGAGGCCGGGGTGGTTGCCGTCGAGGGTACGGCGGCGCCAGCGCGTGACCGCTTCGTCCCGTAGCGGCGACCGCCAACCGAGGGTCAGGGGTGGCCTTGTCCCGGTCGCACCGAGGCGCTCCAGCAGCCCATAGTCGGTGAGTGTCGACGGCGCGCCCGCGAGTGGCTCGCCGCGCAGGGCACGGAAGACGTCGGCGGCCCAGGTAAGGACGCCCCGGCCGTCCATCACGCCGTGGAACGCCCGAAAGACGACGGCGCCCTCGTTGATGCTGACCTGGCACAACTTCCCGGAAGTTGTTGCCTCAGCGGGGTCGGGAGGCCACTGTTTCCGGGAAATTGTGCCGATCAGGGGGCCGGCGTCGGGCGATGCGCGCCAGGTGCGGCCGTCGCGGACCAGGCGGGATCCTGGGCAGGCCACCGCGGCCGCCGCCACCGCCTCCGTGAGCTGCGCCGGCTCGATCTGCCCGCGGCCCTCGACCACCAACTGGATCGCGAACGGCGGCATGATCCGCTGCCCGGCCAGGTAGAACCACTCGGTGGGCGAGATGGGGCGCTGGTATTCGGTCATCGGGCGTACCTCACGAACTCCTCGACCCCGCCGATCCCGTCCACCCACTCCTTGAGCCGCCGCAGGCCGGTGGGCTGGTCGATCCGGGGGCGGTAGCCGAAGTCGCGCCGGGCGGCACCGGTGTCGTACGTGCTCGACCGGGTCAGCAGCGCGACCGAGTACCGGGACAGCGGCGGCGGGTACCGGCGCGCGAGGTACGGGATCCGCCACACCGCCTCGATCGTGGTCACCAGCGCGTCGCGTACCGCCGGCGACACCGCCCGGGTCGGCGGATGGGCGCCGAACAGGGTGGCCACCTCGGCGACCAGCGCCCACACGTCGCTGCGCTCGGCGTCGGCGACGAAGTACGCCCTGCCGCCGACCCGGTCTGACTGCGCGGCCAGCCGGCACGCGAGGGCGGCGTTCTCGCAGTGGCACAGGGACGCGTACACGGTCCGGCCGCCGGACAGGTCGGGCAGCTTGCCGGCGAGCATCTTCGCGATCAGCCGGGGCATGAAACCGTGCCAGTCGCGCGGGCCCCAGATGCCGCGCGGGCGGATGGCGCAGGTGGTGAAGCCGGGCCGGTCGGCGGCCAGGACAAGCTGCTCGGCGGCGGCCTTGGTCTCCGAGTACAGATTCAGGAACTTCCTCGGGTACGGCGTGGACTCGTCGATGTCGACCTGGTCGGAGCCGTCCATGACCGCGCTCGGGCTGCTGACGAACACGAACCGGCGCACCCCGTTGTCGCGGGCCGCGCGCAGCAGCCGCTCGGTACCCGCGACGTTGGTGTCCCAGAACTGGGCCCGGCTGCCGTGGTCGGTGACCCGGGCGGCCGAGTGGTACACGGCGTCGACACCCCGGGTGGCGGCCCGCAGCGACGCCTCGTCGGCCAGGTCGCCGCGCACCACGTCCCGCACCGGGCCTGAGCCCTGCCGGATCAGCGCGCGGACCTGGTCGCCGGCGCGCACGCACTCGTCCACCAGGTGGCCGCCGAGGAATCCGGACGCGCCGGTGACCAGTACCTTCACGGCAGTCCCCGCCACCAGGTGGCGCCCAGGACGAACGTGGCGAGCGCCGACCGCACCGGGCCGTGTCCGGCCATCCGGCCGCGCCGCACACCGATCGGGACCTGGAGACCGTGGACCACCACGCTGAGGAACGCGTCGAGCCAGAACAGCGCCCACAGCACCGGGTGATGGAAGCCGGCCACCAGCCCGTACCCGAGGAATGCCCACCCGGCGAGCGGGATCGCCCAGGCCGCCCGCAGCCCTGCCGCCCGCAGCCCTGCCGGCCGTAGCCCTGTCGGCCGTAGCCCTGTCGGCCGCAGCCCTGCCGGCCGCAGCCGGGAGGCTGCCCACCGGGCCAGGTACTCGCGGCTGATCTTCGCGTTGTGCCGGATGTCGACCGGGAACGACGGGTGGAACAGGAACGTCCGGAGCTGGCTGGTGAGCCGATGCCCCTCGGCCAGTTCACGCAGCTCACCCGCGATCCGCGGGTGCTCTGCCGCCGGCACCCCGGCGCGGGCCTCGACGCAGACGACCGGTTGCCCGTCGGCGTCGACCAGCGCGGTCCGGTACACGTCGGGATGGGCGTTGAGCACGCCCTCGCACTGGACCGTGTACAGCGTGCCGACCCGCTGGCTCTTGCGCCCGCAGAACCAGATCCGGCCGGCCTCGTCGAGCCGACCGAGGTCGCCGGTGCGGTGCCAGACCCGTTCGCCGTCGGTGATCTTCGCGGCGGCATCGGCGCCGGGTGACCTGTGGTAGCCGCGGCTCACGGTCGGGCCGGCGATGGTGATCTCACCGACCTCGCCGGACCCCGCCAGCAGCGCGTCCGACCAGGCCGGCATCGGTTCGTCGGTGATCCGCACGATCCGGACCTCGATGCCGTCGACCGGCTGCCCGACGCAGGTACCCGCGCCCTCGCGGGCCAGCCGGCCGGTCGAACCGAGGACCGTCGCGGCGTCGATCGAGGAGATCGGCAGCGCCTCGGTCGCCCCGTACGTCGCCTGGACAGCCAGGCCCGAGGCGTGCAGGGCGGCCACGATCTCCGCGGACACCGGCGCCCCGCCGGAGACCAGGCAGCGCAGGGTCGGCAGCCGCCGCCCGGTCGCGGCCAGGTACCGGCTCAACGGGTCGAGCAGCGCGGGCGAGGCGAACATCGTGGTCACCCGGTACCGGTCGACGAGGTCGGCGATCGTGGCCGGGTCGGCGTCGGCGACCCGGGTCGGATCGACCGGCGCGAGGACGCAGGTCGACCCGACCAGCAGGTGCAGGACACCGAACATCGGCGAGGTGACCAGCCCGACGTCGTCCGCGCTCTGGTCGTGCGTGGCGGCGACCTGCCGCACCATCGCGTCCAGCGCGCCGTGGGTGGACTCGACGCCCTTGGCCGGCCCGGTGCTGCCCGTGGTGAAACCGACCATCAGCAGGTCGTCGGCTTCGATCGGCACGTCCGGCAGCGCCGGGGCGTGCGACAGCAACGACTTCAGCGTGTGCCCGCCCCAGAACCAGCGCCGGCCGGCGGTGACGGTGGTGCGCACGCCCTTGAACGCGCGGCGGTTCACCACCCGGACCGCGTGCGCGACCGGTACCCCGACGAACGCCTCCGCGCCGGCCGCCCGGTAGCAGTGCAGCATCCGGCGGATCCCCATGCCGGGATCGACCACCACCGGCACCGCGCCGGTCTTCAACAGTCCGAAGAGGACGGTGAACAGCACCGGCCCGGGGCGCAGCATGAGTACCGTCCTGGTGCCCTTGCCGATGCCGGCCTGGAGGAAGCCGGCCGCGTACCCGTCGGACACCTCGTCCAGCTCCCGGAACGTCAGCACGCGTCCGTCCGGACCGACGACCGCCGGCTTGTCGGGAAGGTCCTCGGCGTGCGCGCGCAACCGCGTCGCGACACCGGAGAGTTCCCGGACCGCCCGGGTCACGCCGGCTCCGGGCGGTAGAAGGAACACGCCACGCTCGGTCCGGCGCCGGCCGCGAGGAAAAGAACCATCGGGTACTGGTCGAGCCGCTCCGCCGCGTCGTGGTATCCGAGCGTGAGCGCGGACGAGTGCGGATCCCCGTCGACCGTGTCGACGGTGACCACGGCGGCCGGGTCGATGCCGAGCCGGCCGGCCACCTCGGCGCCGAACGTGGGTGTCGGCCGGTTCGCGACCAGTAGCACGTCCGCCAGGTCCACACCTTCCGCGCTCGCGTGCCGGCGCACCTCGGCGACGGCGAATTCCACCAGTCGCGGCCCGGCGTCGGCGTCCCGGTGCACCGAGATCTTCTCCCGGCCCCGGGTGCCGGAGTTGCCGACGTCCATGTAGCCGGTCACGGCGGGGCCGGCCGCGTCGTGCGCGCCGGCGGTGTGTACCTTGCCGAAGCCCACCGCGTCGTCGACGGTACGCCGCAGCAGCATCGCCGCCCCGACCGACGCGTAGGGGAAGTCGGCGACCGGCCGCCCGGACGGGTGCGTGTCACCGGAGACGACCAGCGCGTACTCGGCGCCGCCGGCGGTCAGGAACGCACCGGCGACCTGTACCGCGTTGAGCACCCCGCAGGCGCCGTTCATCAGGTCGAAGGAGAAGCACGGATTCGGGTCCTCGACGTAGTCGAGGTTCATGCCGACGTTCTTCTGGACCAGCGCCGCCATCGCCGGCTCGGCCATGTTCGAGTCGCGGTACACCCCCGTGTTGATCAAGAGGTCGACCTGCTCGGGGCGGACACCCGCCCGGCGCAGGCACTCGGTCGCCGCGGTCGACGCGTGCGCGATCGAGCTGCGGATCGCCGGGTCGGTGCTGACGGCGGTGGACGCGATCGCGGTACCCATGGGACTCCTCACGCCGAAAGCGACGAGATCGTGGCGGAGACGCAGCCGGTGACCACACCGGAGGCGGCCGGGACGAAGAGGTACTTGCCGCCCTTGCGGGCCCTGCCGCTCTTCAGATGGTCGTGCAGCACCAGGAAATGCGACGTGGACGACGTGTTGCCGTACTTGTCGACGACGGCCAGCGACTCCGGCATCGGGCTGCCGAAGAACTTCTCGCCGTACCCGTTGAAGTTGCGGATGAACTTCGACCCGACCTGGTGCTGGACGATGTAGTCGTACTTCTCGTCAGCGAACGTCGAGCCGCGCTTGGCCAGGAAGTCGGTCTGGAACTGGGTCCACAGCCGGGACCGTTCCTCCTTGTGCATCTGATGGTTGTCGGTGTAGAGCGCGATGCCCTGGTTGCGGTCGCTCGGCTTGCCGATGCACAGATGCGCATACTCGGCGCAGGTCATCATTTCGACGTAGTGGATGCGGTCCGCCTCGGACGTCGACTCGTCGAGGATGACCGCGGCGCCCGAGTCGCCGACGGTCAGCGAGCCGAACTGCGGGTCGTAGGTCGAGCTGATCTCCTTGACCGCCGTGTCGGCGATGGCGGTGATCCGCTCCCCGCTGACCACCATGCCGTTGCGGGCCACGCCGGCTTTGATCATCCGGTCGAGTACGGCGACGCCGGTCATCATGCCGGCGCAGGCGTTGGATATGTCGAAGTGGATCGCTTTATGGGCACCGAGCGCGCCGGCCAGCAGGTACCCGAAGGACGGCTCGAAATAGAAATGCTCGCCGTCCTTGAACCGGGTGATCGACGTGGAGACGATGACGTCGAGATCGCTGGCGTGGTAACGGGACCGGGAGAGGCAATCCGCCGCGGCACGCAGTGCCAGAATGAATGAGTCCTCGAATGTATCCGGGCGCTTGTCATGCACGCGCCGGTTCGCTATACCGGTGATTTCCTGTAGGTCGAACGGAGGCTGGAAGGTCATTCGTCCGATCAGTTCGGACGTGGAGACAACGGTCGACGGTAGGTATGCGCCGATCGATTCGAAGCGGGTATGGGTCATCGATCCTCCATCGCGGCGGTGCGCTGGGTGCTGTCGGCATGGTGCCTAAGTTGACCGGTCGACATAGTTTTACCGGTGCCCCGTACGCCTCAAAGTCAGTGAGAGGAGGGTCATGCCGAGGCCGAAGTCCGATACCCGCGAAAAGATCATCAGCAGTGCGCGTACCCTCTTCCGCCGACAGGGGTACCACGGGACCGGCCTGGCCCAGATCATCGAACACAGCGGCGCCCCTCGTGGATCGATGTACTTCTTGTTCCCCGGTGGAAAGGAGCAGGTGGCCGTGGCGGCGGTGACCGACTGGACGGCAACGCTCGACGATTTGATCCGGACCACCCGAGCCGACAGCCCCTCCGCGCGGGTCTGGATCGAGCGGCTCGCCACGCACTTCGCCGACGAGTTACGCACCTCGGAATTCACCGAGGGCCTGCCGGTGACGACGATCACCCTCGACTCGGTGCCCGCGTCGGCGGCGCTCACCACGGCCTGCCGGACGGCCTACGACACCTGGCTAACGACACTCACCGAGGGGTTGCTCGAATACGGGGTACCCGAGGATCGGGCCGAGGGGTTGGCCAAGCTGCTCCTGGCCGGCCTGGAAGGGGCCGCGGTGCTCTGCCGCGCGTACGGGTCCACCGAGCCACTCGACCGGATCGTGTCGTACGTGTCATCGCTGTTGCCATGACCGAGAGGTTCATAGACAACCGCCAGTTGCTGCCTAGTCTGCAGTAGACCAACCAGGCGTACCAGGCGGGGCCCGTACACCGGAAAGCAACAGCCGATCCGGGCGCTGGCCCGGCTGGACCGAAACAACATGCAGGTCATTGTCAGAAGCGACGCGGAGATCGGCGCCGTAGCCGACATGCGCGGCAAGCGGGTCTCCACCAGCTCACTGAACTCGGGTACCGACGTGCTCGCCAGCCGGATGCTGGAAGCCGCCGGGCTGAACCCGGACGCCGACATCCAGCGGCTGCGGCTGTCCCTGCCGGACACCGTGGGCGGGATGCGGGCCGGCACTGTGGACGCGCTGTTCTTCACCGGCGGCCTGCCGACTCCCGGCATCACCGACCTGCTCGACGGTGCGCCGGGACGGTTCACCGTGCTGCCGACCGCCGACCTGGTCGGTCCGCTGAGCGCGAAGTATGGACCGGTGTACACGACGGCGGCCATCCCGAAGGCGATCTACAAGACGCCGGACGACGTGGCCACCATCGTCATTCCCACCATGCTGTTGGTTTCGGTCGACATGCCCCAGCAGATCGCGTACCAGCTCACCAAGCTGCTCTTCCAGTACCAGGCCGAGCCCGCAGTGGCGGTCGTAAATGTGATTGCCGCCGGTGTTGGCTGCCCCTACCGTTGGCTTCGAAAGCGATCCTCCATTGATCGGCACAGCTTCCCGGAAGCTATGCCGGTCGCGAGGACGCGTAGACGTGGCGCTGAGACGCCAGTGGGGCTCGCCGCGCCGGCCGCGGGGGATGGCCGGCGCCGGCGGCCCACTGGCCAACAGGGCCGGCGGGGACGCCTGCCGGCCCGTCCATCGATCGGCACAACTTCCCGGAAAATGTTGCCTCAGCCGGCCTGGGAGACCACTACTTCCGGGAAGTTGTGCCGATCGGGAATCCGTATCGATGACAGAAACGATCGGTACCGTTACGCTCGGCGGTGGTTCGCGGTTTGACCGGCTGTCGCGAGGGGTACGCGCGACGGCGAAGCTCGTCTATCCGAGGGAGCCACTCATGCGTATTCGCCGGGCGACGTTGCTGATCGCCCTCACGCTCCTGATCCCGCTGATCGCGCCGGTCGCGCCGGCGAGCGCGGCCGACGCGTCTTCCGCCGCTGCCTTTACCGCCGCACCGACCGCCGAGGGTTACGGCGGTGCCGTCGCGACGGTGGACGCCACGGCCACCGGGGTCGCCCTGGATGTGCTGCGCCGGGGTGGCAACGCGGTCGACGCCGCCGTCGCCGCGGCCGCCACGCTCGGCGTGACCGAGCCGTTCTCGGCCGGTATCGGCGGCGGTGGATTCTTCGTGTACTACGACGCCCGCCACCACATGGTGTCCACGATCGACGGTCGCGAGGCGGCGCCGCAGTCGATGCGGGAGAACGCCTTCGTCGACCCGGCGACCGGCACCGGGTACACGTTCCAGCAGGCCCGGATCAGCGGCGTCTCCGCCGGCGTGCCGGGATCGCTGCTGACCTGGCAGGAAGCGTTGCGCCGGTGGGGCACCCGGTCGCTGGCCGCGTCGCTGGCGCCGGCCACCCGGGTCGCCGACCACGGGTTCGTCGTCGACACGACGTTCCACAACCAGATCACCGACCCGCTCGTCGACTCCCACCCGGTCAGCAACGTCAACGCGTTCGCGCAGTTCAGCTCCACCAGCGCGCTGTACCTGCCGGGCGGCCAGGCACCGGCGGTCGGCTCGGTGTTCCGCAACCCCGACCTCGCCGACACGTACCGGTTGATCGCGCGGGAGGGTGTCGGGACGTTCTACACCGGCCGGCTCGCCCGGGACATTGTGAGCACCGTGCAGCGCCCGCCGCTGGCGGCGCAGCCGGTGGCGACGTGGCCCTACCCGATCATGCCAGGCACCATGCAGCTGTCCGACCTGGCCAGCTACCGCACCCGGTACCCCGCGCCGACCCATTCCGGTTACCGGGGGCTGGACGTGTACGGCATGGCGACCCCGTCCAGCGGCGGCACCGCGGTCGGCGAGGCACTCAACATCCTGAAGAACTCCAAGCTCGGCGCCCTGCCCCGGACCCAGGCGCTGCACCGGTACCTGGAGGCCAGCGCCCTCGCGTTCGCCGACCGGAACCGGTACGTGGGCGACTACACCCCGCGCGCGCTGCTCGACCAGTTGCTCAGTGACGGGTTCGCCCGGGAGCGGGCCTGCCTCATCAGCCCGACCGCGACCCTGCCCCGGCCGGTGGCGCCCGGCACACCCGACGGCTCGTACGGTGGCTGCACCAGGTCCGCGTCCGGCGACACGACCAGCGAGGACAAGCACACCACCAACCTCACGGTGGCCGACCGGTGGGGCAACGTCGTCGAGTACACGCTGACCATCGAGCAGACCGGCGGCAACGCGGTCGTCGTGCCCGGCCGCGGGTTCCTGCTCAACAACGAGCTGACCGACTTCAACTTCACGCCGACCCAGGGCACTGCCCCGGACCCGAACCTGCCCGGCCCGGGCAAGCGGCCACGCAGCTCGATGTCGCCGACGATCGTGCTCCAGCACGGCCGCCCGTACCTGGCGGTCGGCTCGCCCGGCGGCGCGACGATCATCACCACCGTGCTGCAGATCCTGGTCGGCCGGCTCGACCTCGGCCGCACCCTGCCCGAGGCGCTCGCCGCACCCCGGGTCAGCGAACGCAACCTGACCTCCGGCGCGCAGGCCGAGCCGGCGTTCCTCGCCAGCCCGGACGCGGCGGCACTCCAGGCGCTCGGGCACACCTTCACCAGTACACCGGAGATCGGCGCCGCGACCGGGATCGAGTTCCGGCGGGACGGCCGGCTGTTGGCCGCCGCCGAGCCCACCCGACGGGGCGGTGGAGCCGCAGCCGTCGTCCACCCCCGCTGAGGAGGCCAAGCGGCCCGACAATCCGGCCCACCGGCCGCGCCCGGCCCTACAAGATCGGCACAACTTCCCGGAAATAGTGGCCATAGCACCCCGCTGAGGCCACTACTTCCGGGAAGTTGTGCCGATCTTGTAGTTCCGGGAGGCTGTGGTGATCTTGGTCAGCCGAGCTGGCCGAAGATCGGGTGTGGGCTCACCTTGACCTTGGGAACCGGTTGACCTGCCCATGGCGCCTGCCGGATGGCCCGCATCGCCGCCTTGCGCCGCTCGGTGTCCATCCGGTCGATGAAGAGCACGCCGTCGAGATGGTCGGTCTCGTGCTGGAGGCACCGGGCCATCTCCCCGGTGCCGACGATCTGTAGCGGGTCGCCGTCCATCGAGAAGCCCTTGGCGACCACGTTCAGCCGTCGCTTGGTGTCGAAGTAGAGCCCGGGCATTGACAGGCAGCCCTCCGGCCCGTCCTGCTCCTCGTCGTCGGGAAAGTGCAGCACCGGGTTGACCAGGTGACCGTCGACGCCGTCGACGTGGAAGACGAAGGCCCGCTGGCTGATCCCCAATTGCGGCGCGGCGAGCCCGGCCCCCTCCTCGGCCCGCAGCGTGTCGCGGAGATCCTTCACCAGCCGGCGCAACTCCGCGTCGAACGTGGCCACCGCGTCGGCGGGCGTGGTCAGGACCGGGTCGCCGAAGATGCGGACGGGCAGGACGGCCATGGCGCTCCTTCGTTGACGCGCTCTTTGCAAAGCACGATACTTTGCAAAGTGACTGACGAACAGACCGAGGCCGCGCTCCGCCATCCGGTACGAGCGGCGTTGCTGGACCTGATCCGCCGGCGGGGGAGCGTGACATCCACGGAGGCGGCCGGTGAGCTGGGCGGCAGTTCCGGGCTGCACTCGTTCCACCTGCGGCAGCTCGCGCGGTACGGGCTGGTCGAGCAGGTGCCGACGGCCGGTGGGCGGGCGCGCCCGTGGCGGCTGGCCACGCCGGAACCCGCGTCCGACGATTCGACCCCCGACCTGGGCGCGCTCGCGCGCGGGCTGGAGGACGAGAGCTACCAGCGCTGGCTGGCCAGCCGCGACACGGTGCCCACCCGCTGGCGGCGCGACGAGGCGTTCAGTCAGGTGCTGTACCTGACGCCGCGCGAACTGACCGCGATGGGCGCCGCGATCCGGGAGCTGATCGCGGCGTACCGGCATCGGGAGAGCCGGCCGGCGACCCGTCCGCCCGCCGCCGCTCCGGTCGCGGTGGTGGCCCGGCTCTTCCCGTTACTGGAGTCCGACGCCCTACACGGATAGGGACTTTCGACTCCTCGGATGACTGCTTTTGCAACATCGCTGCAAACGGTTCCGTGGCGCGGCAACCGCTCGGCCCACTCCTTGACCCCTTTATAGAAAGTGGTGTACACCTCCATCGAGACCCGTGATTGGGTTCGAGCGGCGGTACCGGTCGTTGGTTGTCTCCCGGGCACTGCTTGACGTCGTTCGGCAACCGAATGACGGGTGTCGTTATCGGTGCACGCAACGTTTAGATCACCATCATGATCCGCGCGTCGGCCGACCGGTCATCGGAGGTCCGACCACCCCGCCAGCGGATTACGGCCGCCAGGCCACAGGACGAGCCCACGAGGAGTGGAAGAATGGCAGACCGTTTATCCCGCCGGCAGGTGCTCATCGGGGGCCTCAGCGTCGCCGGTGCGGCTGTCGCGATGCCGGTGCTGGCGCAGACCGCGTTCGCCGGCAGCACGGAGGCCGACGTGCACGCCGACGGTGTGACCGCGGCGGCGGTATCCGCCGATGACCTGCCCTGGCCCGAGGCGAAGCAGATCGTCGCCGAGACTACGATCCCGACGTTCCCCGACGTCACCTTCGACGTGACGAAGTACGGCGCGAAGAACGACGGCAAGACCGACAACACGGCGGCGTTCAAGAAGGCCATCGACGCGGCCAACGCGGCCGGCGGCGGGGTCGTGCTCATCCCGTCCGGCACGTACGTCACCGGCGCCATCTACATCAAGAGCAACGTCAACGTGAAGCTCGACGGCGCGACGCTGAAGTTCTCCGGCGACACGAGCAAGTACCCGACCGTGCTCACCCGGTACGAAGGTATCGAGTGCATGAACCGGTCGCCGATGATCTACGCGTACAAGGAATCCAACATCGCGCTCACCGGCAAGGGCACGCTGGACGCGGGCGGCACCTCGTCGTGGAACAAGGGCTCCGACCGGGCCTACCTGGAGTCGCTGATCAAGTCGGGCAAGAAGGACCCGAAGGATCGCGTGGTGCCCGGCTCCGGCCACAACATGCGGTCGACCTTCGTCGAGCCGTACAACTGCACCAACGTGCTCATCCAGGGCATCACGCTGAAGAACTCGATGTTCTGGCAGCTGCACCCCACGTTGTGTACGAACGTGACCGTCGACAGTGTGACCACCGACCCGAGCACGGCGCACTCCAACACCGACGGCTGCGACCCCGAGTCGTGCGACCACATCGTGATCAAGAACTGCAAGCTCGGCGCGCACGACGACAACATCGCGATCAAGTCCGGCCGCGACGACGACGGCCGGCGGGTCAACAAGCCGTGCCAGAACATCGTCGTCTTCGGTTGCGAGATGAACGGCAACTGGGGCGCGATCACCTGCGGCAGCGAGCAGACCGGCGGCATCAAGAACGTGTACGCCTACAAGTGCACGCTGATCGGCGTCACCAAGTTCGCGCTGTACGTCAAGTCGAACACGCTGCGCGGCGGCTTCAGCAAGAACATCAACATCGACAGCTTCTCCGGCGTCGTGGACCGGTCGTTCGTGTACCTGATCATGGACTACAACCACCAGACCGGTAAGTACCCGCCGGACTTCGGCCCGTTCACCATCACCAACTCGTCGCTGACCAAGGCCGGCCAGATGGCCTTCAACGTGACCGGGTTGAGCAACGACCACGTCAAGGGCTTCACCGTCAAGAACTGCAACTTCAACGGCATCAAGAACACCAAGAACACCATCAAGAACGTGGACAACGTCAGCTTTACCAACGTGAAGATCAACGGAAAGACCGTCACCGGCTGACCATAGTCTCGTCGATCTAGGAGTTGTGGCCGTCTGAAAGCGCTCCCGGGCGGCCACCACTCCTAGATCGGCGCTGTCAGGGGAGGGTCCAGACCGTGGTCGGCTTGACCTCGGTGCTTTCCAGGTCGTACGGCACGGGCACCGGATAGGTCGCGACGGCCCGGAACGTGTCGTGCGGCAGGTACGCCCGACCCGGGTCGCCGACCAGTGTCCGCGCGCCACCGGTACGGGCGCGGCGCAGGAACGGCAGCACCCGCTCGGCCATCGGCCGGCTGTAGAAGACGTCGCCGGCGAGGACCACGTCGCAGGCAGGTGTCGGACTGTCGAGCACGTCGCCGAGGATCGTGGTGACCGTGGCGTCGTTCGCTGCCGCGTTGATCGCGATGGCGGCCGCCGCGTACCCGTCGATCTCGTTCGCGGTCACGGCGGCCGCGCCGGCCCGTGCCGCCGCGATCGCCACCAGCCCCGAACCAGCCGCCAGGTCGAACACGGTGCGGCCCCGCACGGTATCCGGATGATCAAGGAGGTACCGGGCGAGAGCCTGCCCGCCGGCCCACGCGAACGCCCAGAACGGCGGCGGCTGCTGGTCTCCCCGCTCCTGTTCGGTGCGCTCCCACAGCGGAATAGCCTCGTCGGCCAGGTGTAGCCGTACCTCCGGCACGAACGGCGCCGGGCGCAGCCGGGTGTGGTCGCGCACGAAATCCCCCGTAGTAGCCGTTTCCACAGCCGAACTGTAGCGTCCCCACCTCGTCGATCTAGGACGAATGGTGGGACAAACCGGGCATACGAGGCACCATTCGTCCTTGATCGACGAGGTAGGGGCCGGCGCTACCCGCCCGCAACCGGGGTGCGAACCGGGCGGCACCGCTGGACGCGTTTGCTGATCTCGCAACCGGGATCGGCCTGAGGGGGAAGCAATGTCCAGCACCGTCGAGACGGTCCGCGCGGAGGCGCTTTTCGCCTCGTCCTTGCAGTCGTCCGAGCGGCCCGAGGCCGAGGACGTCCGCCTCGCCGTGAGTTCGACCCTGCGTACCCTCGGCACCCGCGGCTGCGCCGTTGAGGTGGCCGGCGAGTTCGGTGACCGCCCGGAGACCGCCGTGACCCGGATGGCCTGGGCCATCGAGATGGTGCGCGCCGTGTACCCGACCCCCGGCCAGCGGATGCCCAACTCGCTCGCCCTCGCGGGCTGACGGGGGAGCGGGACGGTCTTCCGTACTGCGGAAGGCTGCCAGCTTGGCACACCCGGATAGTCCCGTCGCCCGGGGCCGCGCCGGGCCCGTCGCCCCGGATCCGTAGGCACCCCTACCGTTCCACAGTGGATGCCGGCGAGTCCCTGGTACCGCCGCATTTCAATCCCAGCAGCGCCCCGCAGGAGGCCGTGGATCCGGGACCGACCCGGAGCCGCGGCCTCCGTTGTGTGTGTTGTGCGTGCCGCCGCCCGCCGTCGCGAGCCGCCATCAGCCGTACGGGGGAGGCTTGACGCTCCGAACTCCCGATCACTAACATCGGCCAAACTCAATAAGTCAACTTAACTGACTATTGATTCGGCCTCGTGAGCTTGCCTCTCGGAAGCCGCGTCGACCTCGGGTACCCGCTGCCCACGACCCCGGCGTCGGCAATCACGGCATGAGCCCGATCCGGGTGCGGCGCCGCCGAGACCCGGCTATTTCCGCATGGTCGGACCCGGAAACCCGACCTTACATCGGGAGGATTGAATGCGTCTGCGACCGCGTTCCCTCGTGGCCATCGTGGCCTCGGGCGTACTGGTCACCGGCGCCTGTGTGGCCGTCGCCAGCGCCGCGCAAGCCGCCGACCCCCTCATCTCCAAGAACAAGCCGGTGACCACCAGTTCGAACGAGTCCGCGAGCCTGGACGGATCGAAGGCTGTCGACGGCAGTACCACCACCCGGTGGGGTAGCGCCGAGGGCAAGGATCCACAGTGGATCCGGATCGACCTCGGGGCGTCGTACCACATCAGCCGGACGGTACTGCGCTGGGAAGCGGCGTACGGCAAGGCGTACAAGATCCAGGTGTCGGAGGACGACGCGAACTGGATGGACGCCTACAGCACCACGACCGGTGACGGCGGCGTCGACGACCTGACTCTCGACACCAACGGCCGGTACGTGCGGATGAACGGCACCAAGCGCGGCACCGCGTACGGGTACTCGCTGTTCGAGTTCGAGGTGTACGGCGCCAACGGCGGACCGGTCGACCACAACCCGCCGACCGCGCCGCCGAACTTCCGCCAGGTCGGCCAGGCCACGCCGACCCAGATCGACGTCGCCTGGGACGCCGCCAGCGACGACGTCGGCGTGCAGCTGTACGAGGTCTACAACGGCGGCACCAAGATCAAGACTGTCGGCGGCAACCAGCTCTCCACGTCGCTGACCGGCCTCACGCCGAACACCGACTACGAGCTGACCGTGCTCGCCCGCGACGCGGCCGGCAACCCGTCGCAGGCCAGCAACTCGCTGTCGATCACGACGCCGAAGTCCAACGACACGACCCCGCCGAGCGTCCCGACCGGGCTCAAGTCGACCACCGTCGACGCCGGCAGCGTCACCCTGGTCTGGAACGCCTCGACCGACGCCAGCGGCGTGCTGAACTACGACGTCCTCCGGGACGGCACCGTGGTCGCCACCGTGCCGGACACCACGGCCACCGACAGCGGCCTGAACCCGAACACGTCGTACAAGTACACCGTGCTGGCGCGCGACATCAACGGCAACGCCTCCGCGCAGAGCCCGGCCATCACGGTCAAGACGACCGGCGGCGGCGGTGGCGGTGCCGGCGGCGACCCGATCTACGACCACGACATCACCAAGGTCGACCTGGGTTGGGCGATGGCGTTCCTGCCCGACGGCAACGCGCTGGTGACCGAGCGGGACCGGCACGAGCTTCTGCTCGTGACGCCCGGTGGCCAGAAGACGACGATCGCCACGGTACCCAACGTGGTCGGCACCAACGGCGAGGGCGGCCTGCTCGGCCTCGCGATCTCGCCGACGTACAGCTCCGACCACCAGATCTTCATGTTCCACACGTCGCCGTCCGACAACCGGGTCGAGCGGTACACCTACGACAACGGCAAGCTGGGCGCGGGTACCCCGATCATCACCGGCATCGCCAAGAACCAGTTCCACAACGGTGGCCGGCTGAAGTTCGGGCCGGACGGGTTCCTGTACGTCACCACCGGCGACGCCAAGAACGGCTCCAACGCGCAGAACCTCAGCTCGCTCAATGGCAAGATCCTGCGCGTCGACAAGAACGGCGCCGCCGCGCCGGGCAACCCGTTCAACAGCCGGGTGTACAGCTACGGCCACCGCAACGTGCAGGGCATCGCGTGGGACTCGAAGGGCCAGCTCTGGGAGTCCGAGTTCGGTGAGGGCAACCTCGACGAGCTCAACCTGATCAAGCCGGGCAAGAACTACGGCTGGCCCGACTGTGAAGGCCCGTGCAACAACTCCAAGTACACCAACCCGATCCGCACCTGGGACGTGGCCTCGGCCTCGCCGAGCGGCCTGGAGATCGTGAACGACTGGCTGTACATGGCGGCCGTGCGCGGCTCCCGGCTGTGGGTCATGCACATCAACAGCGCGGGTACCGGTACCGACACGCCACGCGCCTTCTTCAACGGCAAGTGGGGGCGCCTCCGGGACGTGGTCAAGACCCCGGACGGCGGCCTGTGGCTGTCGAACACCAACAACGACAAGACCGGTGGCTCGCCGAGCGTCATCGACAACGTCATCGTGCGGCTGAAGTTCGCCGGCGGCACCACCCCACCGCCGAGTGGCTTCACGCTGACCAGCAGTGCGTTCGCGAACAACGCGACGATCCCCACCAAGTACACCTGTGCCCAGGACAAGAAGGCGGGCAACGACATCTCGCCGCCACTGGCCTGGGGGCCGGGGACGAACAAGCCGCTGAGCTACGCGATCATCCTCAACGACCTCGGTAACGGCAACAAGCACTGGGCGATCTGGGACATCCCGGCGTCGACCACCTCACTGCCCGAGGGCCTGGGGCTCGGCTTCAACGTGCCGGGCGTGGCCGGGGCCAAGCAGAAGGCGCTCGGCTCCGGTAACCAGACGTTGCAGTACTTCGGGCCGTGCCCGGGCGGCACCTCGCACAAGTACGAGTTCACGCTGTACGCGATCAACAAGGCCACGCTGCCCGGCTTGAGCCAGAGCTCGACGGTCGCCCAGGTGGAGACCGCCGCGCAGGCCAACGATCTGGCGAACGTCAAGCTGGCCGGCAACTCGAACGCAAAGGCAGGCTGACCCTCCGAAGACGGTCGGCAGGCGCGCACCCGGGCCGACCGTCACCCTCCCGCTGGCCGGGCCGCTCATCCACGGCCCGGCCAGCGGTCTAATCGGATCGAAAGATCGGCACAACTTCCCGGGAGTTGTGGTCATCCTGGGGGCGGGAGGCCACAACTTCCCGGAAGTTGTGCCGGTCATGGATGATCAGGGCATGCGGGTACTGGTCGTCGGCGGTTCGGGGTATGTGGGACGGCTGATCGTGCCGGCGCTGGCGGACCAGTACACGATCAGGGTTTTGGATCCTCGCCCGCCGGTGACCGAATGCGAGCACGTCGCGGGCTACGCCACCGACGCGGGCACGCTGGCCACCGCGATGACCGGCGTGGACGCGGTCCTGCACTGCGCGATGGGCGCCGCCGTGGAGACCGTGCCCGAGGCGGAGGCAGCGGTCGACGCGTACGACGTCAACGTCAAATCCGTCCATCTGACGCTGCTGGCCGCGCACGCCGCCGGGGTCCGGCACGCGGTACACATCAGCAGCATGTCGGTGTACAGCGGCCTGCCGGACCGGTCGGTCGAGGACGAATCGGTGCCGACCGACGCCACCGACCTGTACGGGCTGACCAAGCGCCTGGGGGAGCAGGTGTGCCGGGCGGCGGCGGAGGAGTGGGGCCTGTCGCTCAACGTGCTCCGGCTGACCTGGCCGACACCGGATGACGTGTGGCCGGCGTGGGGCCGTCCGCAGCCGCCGATTTCGCTGCGTACCGGCGACGGAATCCTCATCGAGGCGACGGCCGCATCCGATCTTTCGCGCGCGGTCGCCGCGGCACTGGAGTTTCGCGATGGATTTCAGATCTTCACGATCTCCGGTGACCGGTCACTTCGCCGTTGGGGGATCGGGAAAGCCCGTCGACTGCTGGGTTGGGAGCCGATCTTCGGAATCAGTACACTGAACGATCGTTAATCCCATCCTCGGTGGTTCGATGTCAAACCCGGGTCGTTTTTGTTAACACACCGTCAATTGGGACGGAAAACATATTGGCCTGTCACTTTCGTACGCAACACTGCGCAAGTGCGAGGTTGGAGAGGTCAGACGGCAAGGAGGCGTCGTGTTAACCAAGACGACGAGCTGTGACGCGGGCGTGCGCGTCGACCTGTCATGCGACTCGTGTGATGTGCTGTTCTCGCCAGGAGCCAGCATCCCGCAGATTTCCACAGCGGTGTGGGAGGCGGCGTCGGTTAGTGGCTGGTCCGCGGTAGGGGCCAGCCCGATCGGCCGGCATTTCTGTCCGGACTGTGCGGGTACGAGGCGGGAAGGTCGGTTGGCGGAGGTGGCGCCCGGCAGCTGAGCCTGCGCGGCGCCCCCGGCGGTTGAGCCCGCGGGCGCCCGGCCTTCGGGCCGGCGCGAAGCCAACAAGCGATGTGAACCAGACCCTGGATGGAAGCGGGTGTCGGGCGGTTGCCCGGCACCCGCTTCATCCGTGTGGCGGGAGGTTGCGTTGACAGAAAACGTTTTCGACAAAGACTCGAAACATAGGACCTCCTCTATGAGGGGGTGGGAGCCACGCGGGACGCAACGTGACCTCGCCGGTTAGCCGGCGTCGAAGAGATGGGACCACCGCATGACCAGAAGAAGACTTATCGTCCGCTCGCTGATCGCGGGCGGGATCGCCGCCGCCGCGGTGGCGACCGTGGCGATAGTCGTCCCGGCCTCCGCCGCGGCGACGCTTTACGAGGCCGAGTCGGCGACGATCTCGCAGGGTACGGTCGACTCCGATCACGCGGGTTTCACCGGCTCGGGTTTCGTCAACTACACCAACATTTCCGGCAGCTATGTCGAGTTCTCGATCAACCTCACCGAGGCATCGAACGCGTCCCTCATCTTCCGGTACGCCAACGGCACGACCACCAACCGACCGATGAACATCGTCGTCAACGGCGCCACGGTCGGCTCCAACGTGGCCTTCGGCAGCACCGGCACGTGGACCGGCTGGACCACCAAGACGGTGACCGCGTCGCTGGTCGCGGGTGACAACACCATCCGGGCCACCGCGACCACCGCCAACGGCGGGCCGAACCTCGACTCGATGAGCATCGACACCGGACCGATCACGCCGCCGACCACGCCGCCGCCCACCACGGACTGGGCGAAGCTGGTCGCCGACTCGGCGATGGCGCGCGAGACCCCGGCCCAGTTCGGCGGCTGGGGCTACCCGCAGGCGCTCACCCTCTGGGGCATCTACCTGGTCTACCAGCGCACCCACGACGCGAAGTACCTCAACTACATCAAGGCGTGGGCGGACCGGTTCGTCAAGAGCGACGGCAGCATCGACCAGAGCTTCAACAACCTCGACAGCATGCAGGGCGGCAACGTCCTCGTGCTGCTGTACAACGAGACGAAGCAGACCAAGTACAAGACGGCGGCGACGAAGATCCGCACCCGGCTCAACACGTACCCGACGACCAAGGACGGCGGTTGGTGGCACTCCACCTCGGCCAGCCGCAAGAACCAGCTCTGGGGCGACGGCGTGTTCATGGTGCTGCCGTTCCTCGTCCGGTACGGCCAGTGGGTCGGCGACGCCAACTACGCCAACACCCAGGCGCCGAAGCAACTGGAGATCTACTTCAGCCACCTGCGCGACAACAACCTCGGCCTGCTGCGGCACGCCTGGGCGCAGGACCCGAACGACCCGGCCGCTACGTGGGCGAACAAGACCACCGGGCAGGCGCCGGAGTCGTGGTGCCGCGCCGCCGGCTGGTTCGGCATGGCCACCACCGAGGTACTGGAGATCATCCCGCCGAACAGCCCGGACCGGCAGCAGCTGATCGACATCATCAAGTTCCTGGTCGCCGGGTACGCGAAGTACCAGGACCCGGCCACCGGCCGCTGGTTCCAGGTGGTCGACAAGGGCAGTCGGTCGGATAACTGGACCGAGACGTCCTGTTCCAGCATGTACACCTACGTGATCTCCCGGGCGGTCGAGCGCGGGTACGTGGATGCCAGCTACAGGACCGTCGCGTCAAAGGGCTACCAGGGTGTGCTCGCCCGGGTCTCGATCGGTAGCGACGGCCGAGCCAACATCAGCCAGATCTGCGAGGGCACCAACGTCGGCGACTACTCGTACTACATCGGCCGGCGGCGGCTGACCAACGACAAGCACGGGCTGGGCGCCTTCCTGATCATGGCGGACCAGATGCAACGCGTCGGCGGTTAGTCGGCTTGATCGGCTTGATCGGCTTGATCGGCACAACTTCCCGGGAGTTGTGGCCTCCAGGGCACGGATGGCCACGGTTTCCGGGAAGTTGTGCCGATCATGGTGTACGGGCAACGCCGGGCGGGTAGGAGTCCGGCGTGACCGAGTCTGCACCGCTGCCGGAGCCGGACCAGCCCGTCGACGTCCACCCCAACGAGGAGCGCCCCGAGGTCGCCGACGCGGCCGAGGATGACACGACCGTGCCCGGCCTTCCGGTCCCCGAGGGCGAGCCCGACGACCTGACCCCACGGTTCCAGGAACCTTCCTGACCGTCGCACGGTAGCCGCGCTTGACCGGCCCTTTCGCGCTCCGTACCGTCATAGCGCTTGATCGATGGACGGGGAGTTGACGATGGGGCCGATGCCGCGATTCGCCCTGCTGGGTGGCGTTGTTCTGCTGAGCTTGACGGTCGCGACCGCGGCCGGCGCGGCCCCGGCCGGTGCGGCTCCCGCGCTCGCCGCGGCCCCCGCAATCGGTGCGGCCCCCGCGGCCGGTGCGGCCCCCGCGGCCCCCGCAATCGGTGCGGCTCCCGTGGCCGCCGCCAAGGGGCGCACGGTCGCGGTGTCGACCGCCGCCGGGCTGGAGGAGGCGATGGCCACCGCCCAGCCGGGCGACACCATCCGGCTCGCCGACGGGACCTATCACGCCGAGCCGTTCACCACGGTGTCGGGCACGGCCACGAAGCCGATCACCCTGACCGGCTCGCGCAACGCGGTCATCGTCAACGACCGCTTCGAGACGGCCACCACGCCGTGTCCGAGCGGGCACACCGCGTACGGGATATGGCTCAACGGCGCGAGTTACTGGAACCTGACCGGGTTCACCGTGGCCTACTCCAAGAAGGGGATCGTGCTCGACCACGCGACCGGCGTGCACATCTCCGGCGTGCTGGTGCACGACATCCAGGAGGAGGGCGTGCACTTCCGCAAGTCGACCACGGACAGTTCCATCGTCGGCTCCACCATCTACGCCACCGGCCTGGTGCAGCCCGGCTTCGGCGAGGGGGTCTACATCGGCTCGGCGTTCGGCAACTGGCGCTGCTACGGCGAGAACGGCGCGGGCACCCCGGACCGCAGCGACCGGATCCAGGTCATCGGCAACCGGTTCGGCCCCAACATCGCCGCCGAGCACATCGACATCAAGGAAGGCACGGTCAACGGCTCGATCGTCGGCAACTTCTTCGACGGGCGCGGCATGACCGGCGCCAACACCGGCGACAGTTGGATCGACGCCAAGGGCAGCGGGTACGACATCACCGGGAACTTCGGCTTCTACGCGCCGTCGCCCGGGTCGGTGTTCGCCGACGGGTACGAGACCCATGAGCAGTACGAGCAGGGGTACGGCTGCGGCAACGTATTCCGGGGTAACTTCTCCGACCTCGGCGGGGTGGGCACCCTCGCGTTCAACATCACCGACCAGGACATGTGCGCGGCCAAGGGCGAACCCAACATCGTGTACGAGAGCAACGTCGTCACCGGGGCGACCGTGGGCCTGACGAACATCCCGGTGACGACGGGCGGCCGATCTTTGGTTGCGCCCGGGGGCTACGCTCACCGGCGTTACCGGGGAGGTCGACAGTGGACGATGACGGGTACGGGGTGGTCACCAGGGGGGTGACCCGCCGGTTCGGCTCGGTGGAAGCGTTGCGGGGCTTGGATCTGACCGTTCCGTACGGTCAGGTCACCGCGCTTGTCGGGCCCAACGGCGCCGGCAAGACGACGCTGCTGCTGGTGCTGGCGACGCTGCTGCGACCGGATGCCGGCGAGGTCCGGGTGGCCGGCTACGACCCGGTCGCCGACCCGGTCGCGGTGCGGGCCGCGACCGGCTGGATGCCCGACGTGTTCGGCGTGTACGACCAGCTCACCGTCCGCGAGTACCTGGCGTTCTTCGCCGACGCGTACCTGCTGGGCCGCACGCGCGCCGCCGATCGCGTGGCGTTCCTGCTCGACCTCGTGCACCTGGCCGAGTACGCGAGCCGGCCGGTGCACGTACTGTCGCGCGGGCAGAAGCAGCGGCTCGCGCTGGCCCGGGCGCTGGTGCACGAGCCACGGGTGCTGCTGCTCGACGAGCCGGCGTCCGGCCTGGATCCGCGTTCCCGGGTCGAGCTGCGCGACCTGCTGCGTGGCTTCGCGGAGGCGGGCTGCGCGGTACTGGTGTCCAGCCACATCCTGACCGAGTTGGAGGAGATCGCCGACCGGGTGGTGTTCGTGGCCGGCGGGCGCACCAAGGGCGAGCACGAGATCGGCGAGCTGACCCGGGGTACCGAGACCGGCTGGCGGGTACGCGCGACCAACCCGGTCGCCCTGCACGCCGCCCTCGACCGGCACGAGGTGGCGGCCGGGGTGAGCGGCGGCTCGGGTACCGAACTGCCGGCGATGGCGGAGGAAGCGGCGGCCGACTTGCTGGCGGCCCTCATCGGAGACGGGGTACGGGTGGTGGAGTTCGCGCCGATCGGCAGCCAACTGGAGTCGGCATACCTGGCGATGTCCCAGGAGCGGCGATGACGGACCTGACGGTGCAGACGACGGCGCGCCCGCAGGTGCCGACCGCCAACCTGCTGCACGGCATCCGGCTCGTCGCGCGACACGAGTTCCGGGTGCGGCTGCGCACCGGCCGGTGGCGGTGGCTGCTCGGCGCCTGGGTGGCCGTGGTGGCGGTGTTCACCGCGCTGCTGCACCTGGCGTTGCTCACGACCGACACCGCCGTGGGCGCGCCGCTGTTCGGCGGGCTCATGCTGTTCGTGCTGGGTCTGGTGCTGGTCGTCAGCCCGGCGCTGACCGCCCAGTCGATCAACGGGGACCGGGAACGGGGTACCCTCGCCACGCTCCAGGTGACCCGGTTGGCCCCGGTACAGATCGCGGTGGGCAAGCTCGTCGCGGCCTGGTGTGTCGGGCTCGCCGCCCTGGCCCTCACCCTTCCGTTCGTCATCTGGGCGCTGGCCCAGGGCGGGGTCGGCCTGGTCCGTACCGTCGTGGTGCTGGTCGTGGTGATCCTGCTCATCGGCGTGGTGTGCGCGGTGTCCCAGGCGCTGTCCGCGCTGTTGAGCCGCAGCATCACGTCGGCGCTGATGTCGTACGTGGCGATGTTCGCGCTCACCGTCGGCACGCTGATCGCGTTCGGGCTGTCGGTGCCGCTCACCACGGAGACCGTCCGGGTGTCCGACAACCAGGGCAACGTCTGGGACGAGCAGCGGGCGCACACCGAGCGGGTGTGGTGGCTGCTCGCGCCGAACCCGTTCGTGGTGCTCGCCGACGCCGCACCGACGCTGCCGCCCCCCAAGCCTCAGCAGAGCCGGCCGTTCGACCCGCTCGGGGAGGTAGGCCGTCAGGTGCGCATGGTCCGGCATGGTCCCGGGGTCGAGTACGAGGTGGTCGGATACGGGGCTCCGGTGTGGCCGTGGGGGCTCGGGTTCGACCTGCTCCTCGGCGCCGGCGGGGTCTGGGTCACCACGCGGCGGCTGCGGGCACCGGCGCACACACTGGCCAAGGGCGTCCGGGTGGCATAAATAAACGATGGTCGATCAAGTCCCAATCAGCGAGGCTCAACGGGACTTGATCGACCATCGTCTATGAGCGACGGATCACGGTGCCTTCGGGCCCACCTCGGCCGCGGTCAGCGGCTTGGCCTGGGCGCCGCCCGCGATGAACTCGTCCGCGCCGACGTCGAACGTGCCGGCCCGGGCCACCCGGTCGATGTCGTTGGTGACCTGGGGGAACGAGCCGAGTGCCGCGTTGATCGCCGGGCTGCCGGCGGAGAGCCGGAACACGTTGCCCGCACCGCGTACGAGCTTCGGGTCGACGCTCTTGAACCCGCTCGCCGGCATCGTGCCCGCCGCCGCGCCGGTCAGGATGTTGCCCTGGAACTTGAGCGCCGAGCCGGTACCCCGGACCGCGTTGCCGCCCTTGCCCACGATGACGTTGTCGGCCAGGGTGACGTCGGACGGGGCGAACTTCTTGTCGCTGCCGTACTTGACGACGTTGTTGGTCGTGCTCACGAACGTGTTGAACGCGACCACGCAGTGGTCGGCCGCCTCGTGGTTGGTGCCGCTCGTGGTGTCGTCGCGGACCTCGCCGCCACCGACCTCCAGCGGCTGCCCGGCGCTGTCCTGCACCACGTTGTTGATGATCGTGTGGTTGTTGCCGAAGAACCGGATACCGGCGTGGCCACCGATGACGAAGTTGCCCTCGACGGTGGTGCCCGAGCCGTGCCGCAGCGAGATCGAGCCCTTGGTGTTGATCAGCGTGTTGAACCGCACGATGTTGTCCGACGACTTGATCGAGATCGCCTCGGAGTCGCCGTCCGCCTTCTCGAACAGGTTGAACTCGATGAGACCCTTGGCGTCGGCGTGCTGGCGACCGGACAGCCCGAACCGGATCGACTCGCCGCCGTTGGCGCCCTTGAACTGGTGGTTGAAGAAGTAGTTGTGGTCGACGTGTACCCGTTGCGCCATGCCGTGCGCGCCCGGACCGTTGACCTGGAGGAACACACCGGCGGTGGTCTTGTTCTCGAACGTGTTGTGGTCGACCTGGGTGTCGTCGGCGGCCACGTTGAGGTACGCGCCGCTCTTGTTGCTGTTGAACGTGTTGCGGGTGATCCGGGTGGCGGTGGCGCCGACCGGGACGCTGAAGTCGGCCGACGACGTGATGGTGAAGCCCGAGACCACCACGTGCGAGGAGCCGGCGAGGTCGATCTTCGTGGTGCCGCCGATCTCGGTCGCGCCGACGCTGGCCGCCGAGATGGTGATCGGCTTGTCGGCGGTACCGGAGCGGTTGATCTTGATTGTTCCGCTGGTGTACTTGCCGGCCGCCAGCGTGATGACGTCGCCGGGCACGGCCTTGGCGATCGCCGTCGACAGCGCCGACACCGACGCGACCGACACGGTCTGCGCGGTCCGGCCACCGGCCGGGGCGGCGGCCTTCACGGCGGCCGGCTCAGCCGGCGGGGCGCCCGGGATCTGCGCGGCGATGCTCGGCCACGCGACGGCCAGCGGCACCGCCGTCACCGCGGCGAACACCGTGCCCAGCACGAGTTTCCGGCGCGTCTTGCGTTTCATGAGTCCTCCGCTCGGTGTCGACCGACCGGACCCGCCGCGCCCCACGGCGGGCCGCGGCGGCTATGACTGCTTGAACGCCTGCATGTTGGTCAGCAGCAGGTACGTGTCCTGCAAATGCGCCTTGTCACTGAGCGACCGGTAGATGCCCCACTTCGGGCGTACCCGGTCGGCGAGGAACGTGTCGGCGCCGGTCTTCTTGACGTTGAGTACGGTCCGGCCGCCGCTGGTGAGCGTCCAGGCCACGTACCCGTCCGGCTTGTCGCCGATCTTGAACTCGATCGTGGACGTGATCCACTTGTTCTGGAGCGGCGCCAGGTCGGTGTCGCCGACGAGGGCCTGGTCGAACAGGTTCAGCTCGATGGTCGGGCGGTTGCCCTTCTGGCGCAGCGACGTCGTCAGGATCGGGCCGCTGCCGGCGCCCGGCATCTTCAACTGCATGATGTGCGTGAAGCTCGTCGTCGCCTGCAACGAGCTGGGAATGAACATCGAGTACGTGAGCCGCCACGTCTCGCCCTTGTTCATTTCGAGGATCCTGCCGCCGGCCCGCATGCCCTTGACCTCGTTGCGCTGCCGGTCCGGGCTGCTGTCGCGGACCGTCATGTTCATGTCGACCCGGTAGTGGTCGCCCTCGACGTAGATGTGTTTGCGGCCCGGGTCGCTGTGCGCCCGGTCGTCCTCGATGCCCTCGAACGCGCCGAGCCCGTCCTTCGCGGCCTGCGGGCTCCACATGAGCGTGAAGCCGGCCGGAGCGGGCGGCGCGGCCGGTGGGGCTCCGGGGTCACCCGGCTTGCCGGTCGTGCCACTCGGGCTGGGGGAGGGCTCTGCCGACGGTGACGCGGAAGGCTCGTCCGCCGGGGCCGGCAGGCCGGCCTGAGTATTGGCCTGTTCCGCCACGCTCGCGGCCCGGGGAGTGTGTGCCTCGGCGCTCTTCCCGTTCGACCGGAGCACCAGTACACCGGCGGCGGAGACGGCAGCGACCACCACTATTCCAATTACAATCAGTAACCTGAGGACGCGCCCGAAGCGCGGGTTCGGGGCGGATTCCATGGGCCGTCCTCTTTCGTCGTCTATTCGCTAGTTTCGAAGTCTCCGCCCCAGAGGCTCCGTAACCGGCCTGATGGGAACATTCGTCTCAGTCGGGTGTCAAGAATGACCGGAGTCGAATGCCGTCTGACGGAACGATAATCGTCAATCCCTTTGTGGGGTTGCGGATAACCCTTCGTGACGGCCAATGGTCGCCCATCTGATCTTGGAACCGGCTTTGTGGATCCTTAAGATTCGATGATTTCTCCTGTACAAAACAAAGCGCCGACCCTGGAGACCGAGCCCCATGGTCGGCACAACTTCCGGAAAGTTGTGGCCATAGCACCGTGCTGAGGCAACAACTTCCGGGAAGTTGTGCCGATCATGGAGGGCTCAACTCCAAGATCGGCGCGATCTTGGGCGGGTTTAGCTAGCCAGCAGTCAAGGACAGGGCTAGCGCGGCCGTCGCGGTGAAGTCGAGGGCCGGCTCTACGCTGGGCCAGGCCCGTACGTCGTCGAGGAACCGGGCATCGGCGGTGTCGTACGCGGCGAACCGGTTGCTGTCGTCCGCCGGGCAGGCGTTCGCCCCGTCCGGGATGCCGAGATCCTCGAAGTTGTCCGCGCCGTTGGGCCCGTTGACCACCGCGCCCTTGATGACGCGCTTGCCGCCGGTGAGCGAGCCGGCCAGGTTGGCGACCTGGTGCTGCGGGCAGAGCGGGTAGTCCGAGCCCTCGCCGATCATCAGCGACGCGCCCCAGGCGTTGGCGCCGAGCGCGAAGTCGCGCTGGCGGGTACCGAAGGCGTCGTACGTGTCCTTTCCGGTGACCGAGCGGTAGAGCTGGGCGGTCGCGGCGAAGCCGAAGCTGCGCGTGGCGGCGTCGAAGTTGGTCACGTCGACGGCGTGCCCGAACGGCTGCTCGGCGGCGCTGTCCACGCCGAAGTCGAGCTGACGGCGAAGGTCGCCGACGAGCTGGCCCTCGCTGACCGCGAGCCCGGACGCGTGGGTGGCCCGGATCCCGTTGATCAGCTCGGTGTGCCCCAGCGCACTGGTGTCGTACAGGTTCAGCGTGTCCTGGCTGTCCGATCCGAGGTAGGTCTTCGCGAACGCCGCCGCGTCCCGCAGCCACCCGGCTGCCCGCCGGTCACCCAGCAGCCGGCCGGTGCGGGCCAGCTCGGCGGCGCCGAACTCCATGTCGTCGGCCCAGGAATCCTCCGGGTAGTACGCGTGCGGGTACGCGGTGACCAGCTCGCCCACGTCGGTGGTCTTGGCCTGCGCGTACACGGACGTGGCCTGGCCGAACCAGCGCCGGGCCGTGCCGGTGTCGCCGCGCTTCAGTGCAACCTGCGCGCCGAGCGCGAACGCCGCCGACACCCGGCCGGCCAGGTTGGGGCTGATCTTCTGCCCGGGAGGCGCGGCGGTGAAGACCGGACGGTACTTGATGTAGAAGTCGTCGTCGCCCGGCTTGCTCTTCAGCGCGTCGTCGGCCTCGGGTAGCCGCCACACGTCGTGGTCGCCGAGGAAGTTGAACTCTTCGCTGCCGGTGCCGATGCCGACCTGCGCGTACAGCGTCTTGTGCTGGGCGTCCCACATCTTGTCCAGCCAGGTCAGGCCGCGGTAGGTCTCGTCCGGGCGGACCGGGCCGCCACCGCGCTGCACCCAGAGCAGCTCGGACAGCGCGTACGCCGTGGTGTGGGTGAACTTGACGAAGTCGCCGGCGTCGAACCAGCCGCCCTCGACGTTCACCGGGCCGCCGACGGCCTTCAGCGGGGCGGCGATCTCGTCGCCTCCCTCGCCGGTGAACACCGGCGGGTCGTACACCGTCGCCTTCCGGTCGGTCAGGTGGGACGGCTTGCGGTCGAGCAGGCTCCGGTCCACGTCGGAGCCGTCGCGCTGCACGGTGAAGAAGGAGACCGCATCGCGTACGAGCGGGTTGAACAGCGTGTCCGCGGGCGCGATCCGGAACGGCGGCGAGACCGCAGTGCCCACCTTGATCGTGTACGTGCCGGCGGTGCGCAACCTGCCGAAGTCGATCGGGTGCACGGCCGTGTAGGTGTCGTTCCACGCCCCGGCGTTCGGCCCCACCTTGCCGGTCAGGGCGGCGTGGCCGTGGCTGTCCCGCACCGTGAACGTGGCGCCCGGGGCGGGCTTGGCGGACAGGAGGTAGGCGCGTTTCGCTTCGCTCTGCGCGTACCCGACCTGGTCGACGCGGATCGCGGACGCCGCGCCCGGCGACGGCGCCGCACTTGCCGCGGAGCCGATCGGTAAGATGATCATCAATGCCGCACCCATGGTGAGCAGCCGTTTCATGAGACCTCGACTCAACAAGTTAGTAAGACTGCCTTCCTAATGTTGGATCGGAAGTTACCCGCGCTGGTCAGGCGCGTCAACGGGCAGGTTTCAAGAACATTTAAGACTCCTAACGGTACTGCCTAAGCCGCACCGGGACAGACTTCGATGTCACTATCGATTGGAGTCGCCATGCGCCGAAGCCGCCTACGACTGGCCATCTACACCACGTCCGCGTTGTTAGCCGCGGGCGGGGGAGTCGGGGTCGCGATGGCGGCAACCGGGCCGACCCCGGCCGCCTCGTCCGGCCTGACGGCGACCTTCAGTAAGGACTCCGACTGGGGCTCCGGCTACCAGGGCCGGTTCACCATCGCCAACAAGGGCTCGGCGGCCGCCCAGCACTGGACGGTCCAGTTCACCCTCCCGGCCGGCGCGTCCCTCGGCACCTTCTGGGACGCGAACGTGACCAGCAGCGGTGGCAAGATCGCCGCCACCGACCGCGGGTACAACGCCAACGTCGCGGGCGGCTCGTCGACCAGCTTCGGGTTCATCGTCAACGGCAGCGGCGCGCCGACGTCGTGCACGATCAACGGCGCGGCGTGTACCGGCGGCGCCGGTAACCCCGGCCCGGCACCGACAACCGATGCGCCGCCACCCCCGCCTGCGTCGAAACCCGCGCCGGCCCCGTCGAAGCCCGTGCCCCCGCCGCCCCCGCCGCCGGCCTCTGGCGCCAGCGGCGTCCTGGTCGCCCCGTACGTCGACATGGGCATCCTGTCGAACGGCGGCAAACTGCAGGACCTCGCCGCCGCCAGCGGCATCAAGTCGTTCTCGCTGGCGTTCGTGACGGCCACCGGATGCAAGGCATCGTGGTTCAACGCCTTCGACCCGCGCACCGCGCCGTTCAAGGACCAGATCGACGCGATCCGCAAGCAGGGTGGCGACGTGAAGATCTCGTTCGGCGGCGCGACCGGCCAGGAACTGGCCCAGGCGTGCACCGACGTGAAGGCGTTGCAGGCCGAGTACCAGGCGGTGGTGTCCGCGTACAACCTGAAGTTCATCGACCTGGACGTCGAGGGCGCGGCGGTCGCCGACACCGCTTCGGTGAACCGCCGGTCCGCCGCGCTCGCCGCGTTGCAGAAGAGCAACCCCGGCCTGAAGGTGTCGCTGACCCTGCCGGTGCTGCCGGAGGGGCTGACCCAGGACGGGCTCAACGTGGTCAAGTCGGCCAAGGACGCCGGGGTCAACATCGACCTGGTCAACATCATGGCGATGGACTACGGCCGGGCCGGGAAGGACTACGGCGACCTGGCGATCCAGGCGGTCAAGTCGACGGCGGCCCAGATCAAGGGCGTGCTCGGACTCAGCGACGCGCAGGCGTTCCGGAAGATCGGCGTGACGCCCATGCTCGGCGTGAACGACGACCAGGGCAAGTTCCTCCAGAGCGACGCGCAGGACCTGGTCAAGTTCGCGAACGCGAACCACGTCGGGTACATGTCCTTCTGGGAGGACAACCGCGACAAGAACGCGTGCAACGGGGCGCTGTTCCAGTGCACGAACGTGCCGCAGAGCCCGTTCGAGTTCAGCAAGATCTTCGCGGGCTTCCGCGGCTGATCGCTTCGTCGGAGGGTCCCCCTTTTGCGGGGACCCTCCGCATGTGTTGCTAGTTGTTCAGCGAGCGCATCCCGACCGCGTCGTACCGCTCACCCGCCGTCTCCGGCAAGGCTTCATCGAGTACGCGGAGCTGGTCGGCGGTCAGCGTGACGTCGACGGCGCCGAGGTTCTCCTCCAGATACTTCACCCGCTTGGTGCCCGGGATCGGCACGATGTCGTCGCCCTTGGCGAGCAGCCAGGCCAGGGCGAGCTGGACCGGGGTGCAGCCGATCTCGGCCGCCGCCGTGCGTACCGTCTCCACCAGCTTCAGGTTCTGCGCCAGGTTGTCGCCCTGGAACCGCGGGTTGAACCGGCGGAAGTCGTCGGCCGCGAGCCCGTCGATCGACTGGATCTTGCCGGTCAGGAAGCCACGCCCCACCGGCGAGTACGCGACGAGCGTGACGCCCAGCTCGCGCGCGGCCGGCAGGATCTCGCTCTCCACGTCGCGGGTCCACAGCGAGTACTCGGTCTGCAGCGCCGCGATCGGGTGTACCGCGTGGGCCCGGCGCAACGTCTCGGCGTTGACCTCCGACAGCCCGATCTGCCGGGCCTTGCCGGCCGCGACCAGTTCGGCCATCCCGCCCACGGTTTCCTCGATCGGCACCTTCGGGTTACGCCGGTGCATGTAGTACAGGTCGACATGGTCGACCCCAAGGCGCTGGAGCGAAGCGTCGATGGCCTGGCGCGCGTACTCCGGTGACGAGTCGACGCCCCGGTTCAGGCCGTCGCCCCGGACGATGCCGAACTTCGTGGCCAGGACGACCTGGTCCCGCCGACCCGCGATGGCGCGCCCGATGAGCTGCTCGTTGTGCCCCCGTCCGTACATGTCGGCGGTGTCCAGGAACGTGACGCCCAGGTCGAGAGCGCGATGGATGGTTTCGATCGAGCCGGCTTCGTCGACCGGGCCGTAGAACTCCGACATGCCCATGCAGCCGAGGCCGAGTGCGGAGACGGCCGGGCCGTCGTTGCCAAGGTTCCGATACTTCATGCTGTCAGCCTGCTGGTTCGAGCGCGCTCGAAGTCAAGCCTGAGCGCCGTTGAACGGGTCTCCAGATGATGTGCCTATACTGATATACAGGTTCCAGACTGTATATCAGCCCGGAGGTCCGCGATGGGGCGAACTGTAGTTGATCTTGACGAAGCGAGTCTCACGCTCGCGCAGCGACAACTGGGCACCAAGACGAAGCGGGACACGATCAACCAGGCGTTGGCGATCGCCGCTGGTGTCAACGGTGATGACCGCGAGCGCGGACTCGCGTGGCTGCAGCAGAACGCCGCCGACTACCTCGACTTCGAAGCCTTCGAGGAGTACGAACGGTCCGGCCGGTGACCGCCTACCTCGCCGACACCTCCGCCGTCTGGCGTCTGCTACGCGGCCAGATCGGATCGCCCTGGCCCACCTTGGTCGCTCAGGGCGTCGTGGCAATCTGCCCGCCGGTCGAGGCCGAACTCATGATCGGCGTCCGCTCCGACCGGGACCACGAGCCGTTCGCCGCGGTGCTGCGGCGCACCTTCAGCTGGGTCCCAGCACTGGACGACCCGTGGCGGCGAGTGCTCAGTGTCCAGCGCGATCTTGTCAAGATCGGCCATCATCGCGGGCCGTCACCGATGGACATCATCATCGCGCTCACCGCCGAGGTACACGGTCTGACCGTCGCTCACGTCGACGCCGACTTCGACGCCATCGGTAAGGTCCGGCCCGGCATCGCCATGGTCCGCATTGATCAAACGGCAAGAACCTGATTCGCTCGGAACTGTCACACCCCTGGCGCAGGATGGCACCATGCGACTCGATCCGTACCGTCAGGTGCTCGCCCGTCCGGGGGTGTGGCCGTTGCTTCTGGTCGCACTGCTCGCCCGGGTGCCGGCGACCGCGGCCGGAATCACGCTGACGTTGCACGTGGTGCTCGACCTGCACCGGGGATACGCGGCCGCCGGCCTGGTCGGTGCGGTCGCGACGATCGGCATGGCGGTGGGCGCACCGGTGCTGGGTCGCTTCGTCGACCGGCGTGGGCTGCGCCCGATGCTGCTCGTCACCACCGTCGCTGAGGTGATCTTCTGGGCGGCGGCGCCCGAGCTGTCCTACCCGGTGCTGGTCGTGGTCGCCTTCGTCTCGGGCCTGCTGGCCATGCCGGTGTTCTCGGTGGTCCGCCAGTCGCTCGCCGCGCTGGTGCCGGGCGAGCACCGCCGCGCGGCCTACTCGATCGACTCGATGTCGGTCGAGGTCTCCTACATGGCCGGTCCGGCGCTGGCGGTCCTGGTGGCGACCGGCTTCTCCGCGACGACCGCGATGTGGGGCGTCGGCGCGGCCACCGGGCTCGCCGGCTTCGGGCTGTTCGCGCTCAACCCGCCGACGATCAGCGAGGACGAGGAGGAGGGCGAGCCGTCCGCCCCGGCCGGCCGGCACCGGATGCTGCACCTCCGGATGGTCATGATGCTGGTGGCGGCGGCCGGCGCGACGTTCGTGCTGGGCGGCACCGACGTCGGCATCGTCGCCGTGCTACGGGAGGCCGACCAGTTGCGCTGGAGCGGTCTGGTGTTCATCGCCTGGGGCGCCTACTCGCTCAGCGGCGGGTTCGTCTACGGGGCGCTGCGGCACCCGTGGCCGCCACTGGTGATCATCATGCTGCTCGGCCTGTGCACGATTCCGCTCGGGATCGCCGGGCGCTGGCAATGGCTGTGCCTGCTGCTCCTGCCGGCCGGCATCCTGTGCGCGCCGGCGCTGGCGTCGAGCGCCGACGCGGTGAGCCGACTGGTGCCGGCATCGATCCGGGGCGAGGCGATGGGGTGGTACGGGTCGGCCCTGACCACCGGCATGTCACTCGGCGCGCCGGGGGTCGGGTTCGTGGTCGACCGGCAGGGGCCGGCCTGGGCGTTCGTGGTGGCCGGCGTGATCGGGGCGTTGGCGGCGGTCACTGCGATGGTGGTGCTGCGCCCGCGCCCGGGCCGCCCCGTGATCACGGAAAGTTCGGGTAGCTATGACTACTCAAACGTTCCGCGATCACGGGACGCAGTGAGCTAATCGTCGTTGATGATGGTGCCGGTCGCGATCGGCCTGGTGTAGCGGAAGCGTGGGTCCGCACCCACGACCAGCAGGAACCGCTCGTTGGGCTCGCGGCGGCGGTCGCCCCGGACGGTCACGCGGAACGTCGCCGTCGTCGCGCCGGCCTTCACCGTGGTGCAGCCGAACACCGGGTCGTAGTCCTGGCCGGCGGTCGCCGTCAGGTCGATCGTCGCCGCGCACAGCAGCCCGTCCTGCGACAGCGGCCGGGACAGCGTCACGGTGAACGTCATCGGCCGGGTGCCGCTGTTGCCCTCGACCACCGAGGCGTCGGCCACCGAGACGTACGGGCGGGAGCGGAAGCGCGCCACCTGCGGATCGTGGTCGCTCACCCCCCGCGCTACCGGGCCGGCGTACCCGGCCGGGTAGTCGGCCGGATAGTCGGCGTTGATGTGCGCCGACCGCATCTCGATCAGGTCGTTGTGCAGGCTGTCGCCCGCGAACAGGTTGTCCAGCGTCTGCGCCTGGCCCTGGAAGCCGTACGAGTACGCGGCGGCCGGGTCGGCGGCGGCCAGGTCGTCCCACAGGTTGTGCAGGCCGGCCCGGTACAGCGGACCCAGCTGGTCGGACGGGGTGTCCGAGTCGCTACGGGCGATCGGATCGTCGGGGCGCGGGAACACGTTGAGGTCGCCGCCGTAGATGAGCCGGGCGTTCGGCGCGGCCGCCTGGATGGCCTGGGCGAGGGCGGCCCCGTACGCGGCCTGCTCGGTACGCTGGCCGACCCGGGCGTCCGGAGTGGACGAATAGTGGTTGCTCACCGCCCACAGGTCGTACCCCTCGGTCGAGCCCGGGGCGGCGCGCACGAAGAAATGCGCCACCTGCGGTGCCCGGGTGTACACATTGGACCCGTCTACTCCGGTCGATGTGTCCACATCGGACGGCAGGACCGCGTTGAGCGCCTTGGGGTTCTGTACGTCGGTGTTGTAGGGCAGGCCCGCCGAGCGGTACTGGACGGTCGGCGCGGAGCCGAGGATCGGGTCGGTGGCCGTGGCCGGCACCAGCGACAGCCGGTCCGGCCGGTACAGGAACGCGGCCGTGATGCCCCGGTCGTCGGCGCCGTTGCGGTCGTACGCGGTGTCGTAGACCGGGCCCCCCTTCGCCTTGACGGCCAGCGCCAACTCCTGCAACGTGTCCGGCTTGCCGTCGGCGTTGTTCGTGGTGCCGCAGGCCAGTGTTGCTGCGACCACGGTGCAGATGTCCTGGTCCTCGGCCTCCTGTGTGAGGATCAGGTCGGGCGACCTGAGGTCGTTCACGATCTGGCTCGCGATGCCGGCGAGCCGGGTCCGGTACTCGGCTTCACTCGAAGGCACGTAGTCGAACGGCGGGCTCACCCCGGGGCAGCCGGAGTTGCCGGTGAAGTCGCAACCGTCGAACGGGTCGTCCCGGAAGTCGTACAGGTTCTCCACGTTGAACGTCGCGATCGCGACCTGCTCGTCACGGTCGGCGGGCAGCGGCGGGTGGTTGGTCGACGGGTCGGTGCCGGTGGTGAAGGACGCCTGCGCCGGCTGGATGCTGTACTTGTCGAAGCCGAACGACAGCCCACCGATAGCGTCGGTGGTCAGCGTGTCGAAAACGCGGGCCGGCGGTAGCAGGGTGGTGCTGTCGCCACTGGTCGCCTTCACGCCGAGGCTGCCGATCAGCAGGCGCTGGCCGTTGCCGTTGTCGAACCGGATGCCCGGCACGTCGTCGAGCGGGTGCGCGTCGCGGAACGTCCGCCGCGCGTACGGGTCGGACCGCTTCACCAGCGGGTCGTCGCGGTCGAGCAGCCAGATCTCGGAGTCGTCGGTGGACGCGAACACGTCCCGGGCGCCGGTCACCACGTCGCCCGCGCGGACCCGGAACAGCTCGCCCTCGTGGCGCTCCCAGTACCGGTCGGCGGCGTGCGAGTCAGCCGGCGGGGTGGCGTCGCCCACCGCCACGGCCGCGGTCGGGTCGAGGCCGGTGGCGACGACCCGGACCAGCGAGGCGCTGGACAGCTCGGTCTGGTTGAAGAACTCCGACACCCGGGCGCGCAGGACCACCTCGTCACCGACGGTCGGCGCGTACCCGCCGATCAGCGTCGTGAACGAGCCCATGAACACGAAGACGCCGTCCGAGCTGGTCGGGTCGTTGTCGGTCGCGCCCAACCGGCTCTGGAGGAAGAACCCGTTCTGGCTGGCGCCGGTGTCGGTACGCGCGAGGGTCTTCTGGGTGATCACACCCTGTACGTCGTAGAGCTGGCTGCTGGTGCCGTTGCCGCTCGCCGGGGCCAGCGGCGACCGGTCGGTGCGCGGGTCCTCGCTGTCCAGTGTCGAGCCCTCGACCTCGCCGACGGTGAGCACCCTGTTCACCTGGACGGTGAACGAGCAGGTCGCGGTCGTCCCGTCGGTGTCGGTCGAGGTGAGCGCCACCGCGTACGAGCCGACCGGCAGATCGGCGCTCGCGGTCACCACGGCACTCGCGGTGCCGCCGGGCGCGCCGGCCGGGGTGAGCGCGGTGCGGCTGATCGTGCCGGTCGCCGGGGCCGGGGTCACCGAGGTCACGGCCAGGTCGGTGATCGTGTCGTCCGGGTCGGTCGCGGTGACCGTGCGGGTCGCGGCCGAGCCGGCCGACGTGGTCAGCGTGCCGCCGCAGGTCAGCTTCGCCGGCTGGTCGGTCGGGCCGCCGCCGTCCACGGTGTGCGAGCCCAGCCCGTCGAAGGTGTCCACCGGGTACCCGAGCCACTGCACCGCCGGGTCGAAGGGGTCGTCGATCGTCGTGTCGCCCGAGGTCACGCTCGGCGCGCGGCGCAGCGTGTTGTCGGCCGTGCTGGTGAGGCCGGTGCCCCATTCGGTGCCCGGGTCGACACCGACCTGGCCGATGGAATCGAGAACAGTGCCGCCTTTGCGGAGGACGATCGCGTCGTCGCCGTTCCACAGGCTCGCGCCGGTGGTCTGGTCGGCCTGGGCGAGAATGGCCGGGGCTGCCGCCGCCGCCGCGAGCACGAACACGTCACCGGTCGCGACGGTGCCGGTCAACGGAAGCGTCGCGCCGGCGGACGTGCTGCCGTTGAAGAACACCTGCACCGTGTATCCACCGGCGCCGAGGTCGATCGGCGCACCGGTGCCATTGAAGAACTCCAGTGCCTTGTTGTTGGAGCTGCCTTCCACGTACTCGGAAATGAACAGGTCGGTCGGGGTGGCCGCAGCGGCCCCGCCGGCCGGCCCGAGCACGGAGATCGCGGTGGTGGCCACCACCAGTGGCACCAGGGCTCTTCGCACGCGCATGCACTCCTCCTTTAGACAGGCAGAGGCACGGTACGGCCTGGGTCTGACGCATGTCTGTCCGTGACCGGACGCGAGGGTGAATGCACGGGTGCCCGCCGACTGGCCGGGAAACTGTGATCGTCCGCTCACACCGTGCGGTCAATCGGTGCTAGCGTCACTCACCGGCGTAGTCGTACAACCTCAGAGTCACCCGGTCGAGGCGATGACACACGCTCGGTATCACAACGAAGGCGACTTCGAACGTCGGCGTCCACCGCCGGCCCGCGGTGTCGCACGGGTGCACGGCGCGCTGCCACCGCCCGATACGCCCGGAATACCACGCCGGCCGTGGGCCCAGCCGACCCTCGCGTACGAGGTGCTTCCACCGCCGGTGTCGCCGGCAATGCGCCACGAAACGACCCAACCCATCCCAAGGCGACCCCTGGGTGCGTTGCCTGTCCACCATGTACGGCCGGGGCATGTCCGGCACTGGTCCGCTGTGTTGGCGCTGCTGCTCGGCGCCCTCGCGCTCGGCTCCGGCGGCGTCTATCTGGTCGGCAAGGGACCGGGTGGAGTCGGCGCATGCCCGCCGACAATACTGCGCATCGTCGCATCACCCGACATTGCACCACTCATCCGAACAGCCGCGAAAAACACCAGTACCACCCGGTGCCCGGCGATTTCGGTCGACGCGCAGGAGCCGGCTGCGACTGTGGCGTCGATTCGTGCCCGTCCGCCGGACGTGTGGGTACCCTCGTCGACCGCGTGGCTTCGGCTCGCCGGTGACGGCGGTTCCGGGTACCCGGCGGTGGGTATCTCCGTGGCGCGCTCGCCGATCGTGGTCGCCTCCCCGCGGCTTCTCGCCGAGCGCCTGGGCTGGCCGGGGCGGCAGCCGACCTGGACCGAGTTGGCCGACCAGACGTACGCCCGGCAGATTCCCCGGTTCAGCATGGCCGATCCGCTGAAAGCCACCGCCGGCCTGCTCGCCGTGCTCGGCGTCGAGGTCGCCGCCGCCCGGGCCGACGCCAACACCGGTGCGGCGACCATGCGCGCGCTCACCTTCCGCAGCCGGCTCGCCGACGCGAAAGCCGATCCGGTGAAGCTGCTCGGCAAGGTGACCGGGGTCCCCGATCCGGTCACCGACATCGGCCTGTTCCCGGTCACCGAACAGGCGCTCTGGGCGCACAACACGATGGCGCGGTCCGCGTCGATGGTCGCGCTGTATCCGCCCGACGGGTTGGTCGAGGCGGACTATCCGGTGTTGATGTCCGCGCATGTCCAGCACGACACGGTACGGCTGCCGCTGATCGAACGGCTCACCGACTGGTTCCGCTCCGGCGCCGGCGTGCACGCGCTTGCCGACCGGGGCTTCCGGCCGCCGTCCGACGCCGGCAACCCGACCGCGCCGACCGCGGACGGGCTGCTGCCGCACTATGGCCAGGTCGCGCCGCTGCCGCCCGACCCGGGCGCCGTCACCGAGGCGGCCACCACCTGGTCGAAGTACCAGAAGCTCAGGTTCCAGGTGCTGTTGCTGGTTGACGCGTCGGCATCGATGAACGACCCGGTCCGCGACAGTCACGGCAAGGTCACCACGAAAGCGGTGCTGCTGCGCGAGTGCGCGGCCGACGCGGTGCGACTGTTCGGCGAGGACACCAGCGTGGGAATGTGGATGTTCCCGACGGCCAAGGCGAACGGGCCACCGTACACCGAAGTGGTGCCGTTCGGATCGCTCGGCGGTGCGGTCGGTGCCGCCTCGCGCCGGGACGCGCTCAGCCACGCGCTCGGCCAGTACGAGGCGTCCACCCGGGTCGGTGCGCCGCTGTTCGACACCGTCCTGCGCGGCCAGGCGGCGATGAAACAACACAGCGCGCCGGGCACGATCACGATCGTGTTCGTCCTGACCGACGGGCGGGACTCCGGGGCGATCAGCCGGGCGTCCTTCCTCGCCCACCTGAGCCCGGACGTGCCGGTGTACGGCCTCGGCTACGGCATCGGGGCCGACATGACCGCGCTGCGCGACGCGGCTCAGCTGACCGGTGGGCAGGCGGTCGCCGCCGGCAACCCCCGCGACCTGGATGCCGCGGTGGCCGCCATGTTCCTTGCCGCGCACCAGCGGGCGGCGGGCTAGGGTTTCGTTCCATGGCGGTGGCGCAGTTCGGCCGGGAGACCTCGGGCCAGGGCGAGTTCGAGCGGCAGCCCAACCGGTTCACCGACCGGGTGAGCGCATCCTCCGAGTCGGCGCCGGGGGAGGGGCCGGACGCGCGGGGACGCTGGCCGGTCGAGCCCGACCGGTACCGGCTGATCTGGTCCCGGGCCTGCCCGTGGGCGCACCGATCGGTGATCGTGCGCGGGCTGCTCGGCCTCGACAAGGTCATCTCGCTCGGCACGGTGGATCCGATCCGCGACGAGCGCGGCTGGCGCTTCACACTCGACCCGGACGCCCGCGATCCGGTCCTCGGCATCGAGTACCTCGCCGACGCGTACCGGGCCACCGATCCCGGGTACACCGGGCGGGTCACCGTGCCGGCCCTGATCGACACGCTCACCGGGCACGTGGTGACCAACGACTTCCCGCGGCTCACGCTCGACTTCTCGACCGAGTGGACGGCGTATCGCCGCCCCGGCGCGCCGGACCTGTACCCGGCGCCGCTGCGCGCCGAGATGGACGAGCTGATGGCCGGCATCTACGTCGACGTCAACAACGGCGTGTACCGCTGCGGCTTCGCCACCTCGCAGCGGGCGTACGAGGCCGCGTACCGGGGACTCTTCGCCCGGCTGGACGAGCTGTCGGATCTGTTGGCCGGGCGGCGTTTCCTGTTGGGTGACGCGCTCACCGAGGCGGACATCCGGCTGTTCACGACGCTGGTGCGGTTCGATGCCGTGTACCACAACCACTTCAAGTGCAACCGGAACAAGCTGACCGAGATGCCGGTGTTGTGGGACTACGCCCGCTGCCTGTTCCAGACCCCGGGGTTCGGCGACACTGTCGACTTCGAACAGATCAAAAAGCACTACTACGGTACCCACCCAGCCATCAACCCGAGCGGCATCATCCCGGTCGGCCCGGATGTGAGCGGCTGGTGGCGACCGTAGTGGCACGGGTACTCGTCACCGGTGGGCTTGGGTTTCTCGGGCGGGTCGTGACGCGCGACCTGCGCGACGCGGGTCATCACGTGACGGTGTTGTCGCGGCGTACCGATCCTGCGGCCGTGACCGGCGATGTCCGGGACCGCGCCCGGATGCGCGAGCTGATCGCGGCCGGCGGGTACGACGGTGTCTGCCACCTCGCGGCCCTCACCCGGCCGCGGGATTCCGTCGCCGACCCGCTGACGTACTTCGACGTCAACGTCACCGGCACGCTCAACCTGCTGATGGCGGTCGAGCCCGCGACCCGGTTCGTGAACGTGTCGACCAACCAGGTGTGCGGGTCGCGGCACGACGAGCCGCTACACGAGGACCTTCCGCCCAGTCCGGAGAGCCCGTACGCCGCGTCCAAGCTCGCCGCCGAGCAGTTGGTCGACGCGTACGCGGCCACCGGCGCGATCGGGGCGGTCACGCTGCGACCGTTCAACATCGCCGGGGCGATGGCCGGCGTGACCGACACCGACGACATCCGGATCATCCCGAACACGCTGCGGGCGCTGACCGGCGAGCTTCCGTACGTCACGCTCAACGGCGACGGCACGGCGGTACGCGATTTCGTCCACCTCGCCGACGTGGCCGCCGCGGTCCGGCGGGCGCTGGAGGTCGCGTCGCCCGGAAAGCACCGCGTGTTCCACATCGGCAGCGGCACCGGTAGCAGCATGGCCGACGTGGTACGCGCGGCAGAGGCGGCGGCCGGACGAAGCGTGGCGGTCAACCGGATGCCGCCGAAGCCGGAGCCGCAGCGGCTGGTGGCCGACAACCGGCGGGCGCGCGCCGAGCTGGCCTGGAAGCCGGCGCGCTCGGACCTCACCCGGATGGTGGCCGAGGCCTGGGCAGCATGGCCCAAACGCCCCCATCCCTCGTCGATCTAGGACGAATGGTGGGACGAAACCGGCGAACCGGCCACCATTCGTCCTAGATCGGCGAGGTTTATGCGGGTCGGGCGCAGGCGTAGAGGCCCGACGTGGGGACTGTGGTGTCCGACACCGGGGTGCAGTTCGCGGTCACCCACGCGGTCGCGGCGGAGTTGCCGTCGCGCCCGGGGCCGCCGCCGAAGCCGCCACCGCCACCGCCACTGCCCAGCAGCACGTATCGGAGCTTGCCGTCGGCGACCAGTTTCGCGAGCTGGCCCGCGGTGGGGAACGGTACCTGGCCGGAGAAGCCGCCCATCGGCAGCACGCTCGCCCCGGCGAGGATGTACTCACCGGCCTGCATCGAGCCCGGCACGGCGAGCAGGTATCCGCTGCCCGGCTGGTGGTTCTTCAGCCAGGTGATGAGCTGCTTCGTCTGGGCGGAGGGCTGCGAACCGCCGCCAGGGCCGCCCGGGCCGCCACCGAAGCCGCCCGGTCCGCTGGGCGCGCTGCCCCCACTGCCAGGGAACTGGCCGCCGCCTGGGAGCTGGCCGCCGCCTGGGAGCTGGCCGCTGCCTGGGAGCTGGCCGCTGCCTGGGAGCTGGCCGCTGCCTGGGAGCTGACCGCCGCCGGTCGGCGGATCGCCACGAAGGTACCGGGGACCGCCGCCGGGACCGCCCGGCCCACCTCCACCGGGGCCGAACCCACCTGCCGGCCCTGCCGCCGGGCCGATCGCCGACCCCGCGTATCGACTGTCCACAGTCGACGAGGCCCACGCGGCCGGCGCGAGGACCATCGCCACCACGGCCAGGACAGCACCGACGACGGCCAGCCTTGCCGGTACCAGAAGAAAGACGACGGCCAGGAGACCCGACGCCACCAGGGCGGGCCGCAGCCACGGCAGGAACGTCGCGAAGTGACCGGAGAGGTACACCGCCCAGGCGACCGTCAGCGCCACCGCCGCCGGCAGGAACCAGCGCCGCCAACCGTCACCCGACCGGTACGCCCGCCACAGCACCACCAGGCCGCCACCGGCCAGTGCGGCTATCGCCGGCGCGACCGCGACCACGTAGAACGAATGCGCCACCCGCCCGGTCGAGAACGCGACGGCGTGCACCGCGAGCCACAGCCCCCACATGACGAACCCGGCGCGGACCAGATCGGTGCGCGGCGCCCGGCCGCGCCACCAGATCCCGGCGACCAGACCGATCAGAGCCAACGGGTACAGCCAACCGACCTGGGACGCCACCCCGTCGGCGACCATGAAGCCCCACGTGCCGTTGCCGCCCGGCCCGCCGAAGCCCGGCGTCGTGTCACTGCCCACGCCGTACCGGCTGAGCAGGTTGTACTCGAAGACCATCGCGAACGGCGAGTTGTCGAGCGACCCGTCGACGTACGGGCGGGCCGAGGCCGGGGTGAGCTGCACCATCGTGATCCACGACAGTGACACCGCGGCGGTGACGACGCCCGCGAGGCCCACATGTGCGAGCCGGCGCCGAACCGGCCCGGGCGCGGCGAGCGCGTACCCGACGGCCAGTGCCGGCAGTACCCCCCACGCCTGCACCATCTTGGTCTGGAACGCGAGGCCGACCCAGACCCCGGACAGCAGCAGCCAGCGCAGCCGGCCGCCCTCGACCGCGCGCTGCCACGCGTCGGCGGCGAGGATGAGCAGCATGATCAGCAGCGTGTCGGAGATCTCGGCGTGCGCCAGGGCGGCCACGATCGGGGTACCGGCGAACGCTCCGGCCGCCAGCAGCCCCGCGCCCGGGCTGAGCCAGCGCCGGACCGCGCGGTACAGCACGAGGACCGCGATGACCGTCTCGACCACCTGCGGCAGCAGTACCGACCAGGTGTGGAACCCGAAGATCCGCGCGGACAGCGCCTCGACCTGGAACGCGCCGGGCAGCTTGTCGAGCGTGATCGATCCGGCCGGGTCGTACCCGCCGTAGAAGAACGCCCGCCAGCTCTCCGACATGCTCTTGACGGCCGGCGCGTAGTACCCGTGCAGCTGGCCGTTCCGGATCCCCCACGCGTACAGGACGCCCGCGACGGCGGCGATGGCGAACAGCGCGGGCCGGGCCCAGCGCGGCTGGTCGGTGGAGCGGAGTGCGGGCGGGTCGGCCTGCACCGGAGCGATCTCGGTCAAGGTCACCCGATGAGAGTCCCGGCCCAACCCGAGGCTCTCCTGTCAGGGTCTTATGAATCCCCTGTGAGTCCCCAGCGAGAAGAGCGCGCGAGGCAGGAAGAGCGGGGGGCCGCTACCCTCCGAAGGGTGGAGGAGACGTCGATCCCGGAGCCGGATGGGCGCGCCGTGCTGGTGCGCACCGCCGCACAGCGCTGGCGCGGCCAGCTCATCGACGTAGGCGGCCGCAACACGCTGCTCTACTACCGCGACCTCAAGGTCGGCACGCTCGATCTCGGCACGGGCGCGCCGGTGCCGCTCACCGCGCTCCTTGACGGCCGCACCGTCCCGCTCGCCCAGCTCTACCCGGACCGTGACGCGCACGCCCAGGCGGTCAAGCGCGCCCGCGCGATCCGCAACAAGGCCCGTGAGCTGCGCGAAGAGCGGGGCATCGAGACCTGCTTCCTGGCCATCGGGATGGCCACCTGGACCAGGCCGCAGGCCGGCACCGCGTCGGCGATCCCGGCCGCGCCGGTGCTGCTCCGGTCGGCCACGATCCGCGCCCGCGGCGCCGCCGAGGAGGACTTCGACCTGACGCTCACCGGCGACGTCGAGGTCAACCCGACCCTGCTGCATGTCCTCGCGACCGACTTCGACGTGGTCCTCGACGCCGAGGAGCTGGCCGAGCTGGAGCCGGCGCTGCTGTTCGAGCGGCTGGCCAAGGAGGCCGCCGATCGGGTGCACGGGTTCTCGATCACCCACCGGCAGGTGCTCGGCACGTTCTCCTACGCCAAGCTGCCCATGGTCACCGACCTTGTCGCCGGGGCGGAGACGCTGCTCGGGCACGAGGTGGTCGCCGCGATCGCCGGTGACCGTGCGGCGCAGGGGCGGCTGCGCGAGCGGTCGCTGACCGACGACGTCGACCCGACCGCGCCCGACCGGGTGTCGCCGGCCGACGAGTTCATCGTGCTCGACGCGGACTCCTCCCAGAAGTACGCGATCAATGCCATCCTCGCCGGCCAGCACTGCCGTCGTGAAGGGCCCGCCGGGCACCGGCAAGAGCCAGACCATCGCCAACCTGATCGCCAGCCTGACCGCGCACGGCAAGCGGGTGCTGTTCGTCGCCGAGAAGCGGGCGGCGATCTCCGCGGTCACCGACCGGCTGGCCCGCGCCGGGCTCGACCACCTGGTCATGGACGTGCACGACGGCACGTCGACCCGCCGCCGGATCGCCCGCGAGCTGAAGTCCGCGCTCGACCAGGCGTCCCGGATCGCCCTGCCCGATCTGACCGATCTGCACGAGCGGCTGGTCGACCGGCGGGCCCGGCTCGCCGGATACGACGAGGCGCTGCACGACGAAGCGCGAGCCGTGGGGCGTGAGCGTGTTCGCGGCGCGCGCCGGGCTGCTGGCGGCGACGCCCGTCGAAACCAGGCTGCGCGGCCCGGCACTCTCCGCGCTCGACCAGAACACAACCCGTCGGGTACGAGAGGAGCTGCGCGAATTCGTCAGCCTCGGCGGCCTACGCTGACTCGGCGTGGAGCGGGGCGCGGGTGACGTCGGCGGATTCGGCGCAGGCGGCGTATGACCTGGTGGGCCGGCTGACGGGCGGAGACGCTGCCGGCCGGCCGGGCCGAGGTCGCCCGGGTGGTCGCCGGAGACCGGGCTGGCCGAGCCGACCCGGCTGCGCGACTGGAAGGCCCTGTTCGAGCTGCTCGACGGGGTACGGGTGACGCTGTCCCGGTTCGAGCCGGCCGTGTTCGGGCGGCCCGAGCTGGTCGCCGCGACCGCGAGCCGGGGCTGGCGGCAGGCGCACCCCGCCTTCCCCGGCGCGCGGGCCGGTTGGCTGGCCCGGCGGGCGCTGCGGCGCGAAGCCCGGGGGCTGTGGCGGGGCGGCGGCAGGCCGAGCCGGCGGCACCCTGTTCGACGGGCTGCTGGCGGCGCACGACCAGGGCGAACGCTGGGCGCGCGCGTCGCGGACGGGGCAGGCTCCGTGCGTACCGTCTGGTCTTGGAAACGCGCCCGCCGCGCTGGCCGCGGACCTGGCGGCTCTCGATGATCTCCTTCCGCGTCGGACGTCTGGGCGCTTCGCGCGCCGGCCGCCGCCGATCTGGTCGACCGGCTCGCCAGCGACGTGGGCACGCTGCGCCGGCTGCCCGGCTCAACGAGCTGACCGCACGGTTCGCCGGGCTGGGGCTTGCGCCGCTGCTCGACGAGGCCCGGGACGCCGATCCGGACGCGCTGGCCGTCGATGTTCGACCACTGCTGGTACGCGTCGATCCTCGACCACTGTCTCTTTCGCCGACCCGCGGGTCGGGGCGTTCGACGGGCCGATGCACAGCCGGGCCGCCTCCGACTACCGGACCAGCGACCACGCGCACATCGGCAGCGACCGCGACGCCGGGTGCAGCGGGCGGTGGCCGAGCACGTCGTGGCCGCGCGCGACGCGTACCCGGAGGAGAGCCGGCTGGTCGAGCGGCAGGCCAACCTGAAGCGCCGGCACCTGCCGATCCGGCAGCTCTTCGCCGCCGCGCCGCACATGATGACCGCGCTGAAGCCGTGCTGGGCGATGAGCCCGCTCGTGGTGTCCCAGCTGCTGCCCGCCGACGGGCAGTACTTCGACGTCGTGGTGTTCGACGAGGCGTCAGCAGGTCACGCCGGCCGACGCGGTGCCGGCGATCATGCGGGCGCGGCAGGTCGTGGTCGCCGGCGACGAGCACCAGCTCCCGCCGACCACGTTCTTCACCGCCGCCGACGAGCACGACGACACCCGCTCGGCATCACCGCCGAGGGCGAGATCGATCCGGCGCTGACCAGCGGGTACGAGTCGATGCTCGATGTGCTATCGGCGCTGCTGCGCGGGTACACGCTGCGCTGGCACTACCGCAGCCTCGACGAGCGGCTGATCGCGTTCTCGAACGCGTGGATCTACGACCGGTCGCTGGTGACGTTCCCCGGCGCGGTCGGCGCCGACTGCGTGTCGTTCGTGCCGGTCGACGCCGTCGCCGGGTCCACGGTGGACAGTGTCGACGCCGAGGTGACCCGTGTGGTGTCGCTGGTGCTGTCGCACGCCGCCGAGCGCCCCGACGAGTCACTGGGCGTCATCACGATGGGCATCGTGCACGCCGAGCGGATCTCGTCGGCGCTGCGTTCGGCGCTGCGCGGCGCTGCGGCCCGCCCCGAGCTGCACGACTTCTTCGACGAGAATCGCCCGGAGCCGTTCTTCGTCAAGAACCTGGAGCGGGTGCAGGGCGACGAGCGGGACGCGATCATCCTGTCGATCGGGTACGGGAAGACGGCCGACGGGCGGCTGCTGTACCGGTTCGGCCCGTTGCTGCTGCCCGGCGGGCACCGGCGGCTCAACGTGGCCGTCACCCGGGCCCGGCGCCGGATGACGCTGGTCTGCTCGTTCCGGTCGGGTGACCTGGACCTGTCGCGTACCACGGCGGAAGGGGTGCGGCTGCTGCGGGCGTACCTGCAGTACGCCGAGTCGCGGCGGGCTGTCGCTGGGCGCCGCCGCGACCGCGAAGCCGGCGTTGAACGCTTTCGAGATCGACGTGCAGAACCGGCTGGCGGCAGCCGGGATCCCGGTGACCGCGCAGTACGGCGTCGCCGGGTACTTCGTCGACTTCGCCGCGGCGCACCCGACCCGGCCCGCGGAGATGATCCTCGCGATCGAGGCGGACGGCGCGTCGTACCACTCGTCGGGCACGGTCCGCGACCGTGACCGGCTGCGCCAGGAACACCTGGAGCGGCTGGGCTGGTCGTTCCACCGGATCTGGTCGACCGACTGGTTCGCCAATCCGCCGGCCGAGGTGGAACGGGTCCGGGTGGCGTATGAGGCGGCTGTGGCGGCGGCCGATGCGCGGCTGGGTATCGAGCCGCCGTCGGTGTCTCCGGAGACCGAGCCGCCATCGGTGTCTCCGGAGGCCGGGTCGTCGTCGGAGTCCGAGTTGGAGGCGGAGGCGGTCTCGGCTGGGGAGGTCGAGCCGGTGGTCACCATCGACCCGACGCCGACGGTACGGCTGTCGGACCTGGGGCGGGTCGGTCCCCGGCCGGCGGTGGTGGGCGGCCAGCCGATCGCGGCGTACACCCAGGAGCAGCTTGTCCAACTGGTCCGGTGGATCGAGTCGGACACCCTGCTGCGCACCGAGGAACAGCTTCTCGACGAGGTGATGAGCGAGCTGGGCTTCCAGCGCAAGGGCCCCAGGATCCGCGCGGCGGTGCTCGCCGCCGTACGAGAGTCCCGCCGGGCACCTTAGATCGACGTTGGTCGATATAGTCCCATTTGGCCACCCGTGGACGGGACTAAGTAGACCAACGTCGATGTGGAGCGCGGGAGCGGCGGCGTTACTTGGGCAGGCCGCGTTGGGATAGGTGGGTCGGGAGCACTGTGGTCGTGGGCCACGAGCGGTCGCCACCGATCCGGCGGAACAGCAGCTGCGCCGCCTGGCGGCCGAACTCCCGGGTGTCGTACCCGATCACGGTGAACTGGCGTGGCATCAGGCGGGACAGCTCGAAGTCGTCGAACCCGACCAGCGCCGCATCGCTGCCGCGCCGCCACAGCTCTTCGACGATGCCGACCGTGATGCGGTTGTTCGTACTGAAGAAGGCGGTCGGCGGGTCGGCGGAAGCTAGTAGCTCGGCGACGGTACTCGCGGCGCTGTCCGGGTCGCCGACACGGTCACGGACCAGCGCGGCATCGTACGGGATGCCGGCGTCGGCCATGGCCTCCTGGGCGCCCGCGAGGCGCTCGCGCATCGTGTACACGGTCATCGAGTCGAGCAGGACGGCGATGCGCCGGTGCCCCTGCTCGATCAGGTGTTGCACCCCGGCCTTCGCGCCGCCGCGGTTGTCGAGCAGGACCGTGTCGGCGAGCAGGCCGCCGGCCGGGCGGTCGAGAAACACCACCGGCATGCCCATCTCGACCTCGACCCGCAGGAAGCCGTGGTCGAAGCCGGCCGGGACGACCAGCAGGCCGTCCACCCGCCGCGAGCACAGGTCGAGCAGGAGATGCTGCTCCCGTTTCGGATCCTCTTCCGAGCTGGCGGTGATCAGCAGCGTGTCGTGCGCGCCGGCCACCTCGGCCACGGCCGCCGCGATCGTGGAGTAGAACGGGTTGCCGATCTCCTCGATGACCAGCCCGACGGTCGCCGTGGTGCGACCGGACCGCAGTGTCTGGGCGATGCCGTTGCGCCGGAATCCCAACTCGGCGACGGCGCTGAGGACGCGGTCGACCAGATCCTGCTGTACGTGCGGGGCGTTGTTCACCACGCGTGACACGGTCTTGATGCTGACGCCGGCACGCTGGGCGACATCGACCATGGTCGGCCGGCGTGGCGGGACGGCCGCCTCGGCACCCTCACCGCTGGAACCCTGCCGGGGGATGGCACGTCGTCGCCGCCCACCGTTCTCCGTGCTCTTCGCCACGCCAACTCCCGCTCGGTTGGACCCTGCCCGGCGTCATCGTCACACGGAGGCCCAGCCAGTGACGAGGGGTAATCGGTCGGAATGCGATAGCGCCGGACAACGTTGTCTCCCCGATTCGATCACGAGTTGCCCGTCGAGGCCAGGGGTTACCGGGCCACACCTTGACATGCCGCGATATTGGCCGGTATCTATTACCGGGGAGGCGAAGGCAACGTTGTCAGAGTTTGCCCATCCGAATCGGTACCCGGCTGGTGACCGATCGGCTACCTCCTGGCGTCAGGCGTACCGAACGACCACTTTCTCCCACCACCAGAACGGGAGACGCCACCATGTCCCACACCCCCGGAATCAGCCGGCCCGTCGCCGGCCTCCTGATCGCGGCCCTCACCGGTACCGTCCTCATCGGACAGTCGACACCCGCGGCCGCCGCGACGCTCAACCTCACCCAGTACGTCAACCCAATCATCGGTACCGACGACAGCAACTCGCCCAACCCGGTGCCCGGCGGCGCGGGCGGCAGCACGTACCCGGGCGCGGTCGTGCCGTTCGGCATGGTGCAGTTCAGCCCGGACACGCCGACCGGCTCGCCGTCCGGGTACCGCGACCGCGACCGCACGATCGAGGAGTTCAGCCTGACCCACTTCGACGGGGCGGGCTGCCCGAACAACGAGGACATCGGGATCCTGCCGATCACCGGCAACATCGGCTCCTCGCCCGGAACCAGCTGGACCAGCTACGCCTCCGGGTACACGAAGGCAGGCGAGAGCGCGGTCCCCGGGTACTACAAGAACCGGCTCGACAAGTACTCGACGAATGTGGAACTGAGCGCCAGCACCCGGACCGGTCTCGCGCGGCTGGCCTATCCCGCCACGAACACCGCGCGGGTTCTGATCAACACCAGCCGCAGCGCCACCGGTAACCGCAGCGGCGCGATCTCGATCAGCGGCAGCCAGGTCACCGGCAACGTGACGGCCGGCGGCTTCTGCGGGGCGGGCAAGACGTACAAGATCTATTTCTCGATCCAGTTCGACCGGACGCCGTCGGGGTTCGGCACGTGGAACGGCGGTACCGTCTCGGCCGGCTCGTCGAGCACCTCCGGCACCAACACCGGCGGGTACGTGACGTTCGACGCCACCTCGAACGCGACCGTGAACTTCCAGGTCGGGCTCTCGTTCGTCAGCGTCGCCAACGCGACCGCCAACCTGAACGCCGAGCGCGCCGGCTTCGACACCGGGCGGGCGAACGCGAACACCGCCTGGAACAACGCCCTCAACCGGATCCAGGCCACCGGCGGCAGCGGCACCGACCTGCAGAAGTTCTACACCGCGCTGTACCACGTGCTGCAGAGCCCGAACGTGTCCAGCGACGTCAACGGCCAGTACATGGGCTTCGACAACGCGGTGCACAGCGCCAGCCACACCGTGTACCAGAACTACTCCGGCTGGGACATCTACCGGTCCTGGGCGGCGCTGGTGGCGTTCATCGCCCCGGACGTGATGAGTGACATCGCGAAATCGATGGTCCTCGACGGCCAGCAGGGTGGCCTACTGCCCAAGTGGTCGCAGCAGACCAACGAGGACTTCATCATGACCGGCGACCCCGGCCCGATCATCGTCGGCAGCGCGTACGCGTTCGGCGCCCGCGACTTCGACACCGCCGCCGCGCTCAGCCTCATGAAGAAGAGCGCGACCGGCGGCACCACCCAGGGCAGCGCCATCCGCGGGCGGGAAGGCGAGTACGAGTCGCAGCACTTCATCGACGAGGACCCGTCCGACTCGCTGGAGTACTCGGCCTCGGACTTCGCGGTCGCCCAGTTCGCGCGCGCGGTAGGGGACACTGGCGGATACAACACGTACATGTCGCACGCCCAGTGGTGGCGCAACGTCTTCAACACCGAGTCGAGCTACATCCACCCGCGCAACGCCGACGGCGGTTGGACGTGGCCGCTCGACCCGGCGCAGGAGTCGCCGTACACCGAGGGCAACGCGGCCCAGTACACCTGGATGGTCACCTACAACTTCGCCGGCCTGATCAACCTGATCGGCGGCGCGCCGACCGCGAGCCAGCGGCTCGACCACCACTTCACGCAGCTCAACGGCGGGCTGACCACGCCGTACTTCTACATCGGCAACGAGCCCGAGCACGGCGTGCCGTGGGCGTACAACTTCGCCGGCAACCCGGCCGGGGCGTCCAGCGCGGTCCGCCGGGTGATGTCCGAGGAGTACACGACCGGGGCCGGCGGGCTGCCGGGCAACGACGACCTCGGCGCGACGTCGGCCTGGTACGTCTGGGCGGCGCTCGGCATGTACCCGGCCACGCCCGGTGCCGACACACTCGCCCTGCACGGGCCGCTGTTCCCGTCGATCACCATTCCGCGGCCGAACGGCACGGTCCAGATCAACGGCGGCAGCGCGACATCACAGTACGTGCAGGGGGTGGCTTTGAACGGGTCGGCCACGAGCCACAACTACCTGCGCTACGGCGACCTGGCCAGTGGCGGAACGGTCAACTTCACCATGGGCGGCAGCCCGAGCGGGTGGGGTACCGGTACCGGTGACGTGCCGCCGTCGTACACCGACGGGGCCACCCAGCCGCCGGCCGCCCCGAACCTCGGCACCAACCTGGCCCGCGGCAAGGCGGCGACCGGGTCGGCGGCGTGCGCTGCGGCCGAGTCGGCGGACAAGGCGTTCGACGGCAGCCTCGCGAACAACAGCAAGTTCTGCTCGACGGCGTCGCCCGCGATGCTTCAGGTGGACCTCGGCTCGGCGCAGACCGTGTCGTCGTTCGTCGTCAAGCACGCCGGCCTGGGCGGGGAGAACACCGGCTGGAACACCGGTGCGTTCACGATCCAGACCAGCCTGGACGGGTCGAACTGGAGCACCGCCGCCACGGTCTCCGGATCGCGGTCGAGCCGTACCTACCACCCGGTGTCCGCGCGCAGCGCCCGGTACGTCCGGCTGGGCGTCACCACGCCGACCAACAACGGCAACAACGCGACGCGGATCTACGAGTTCGAAGTGTACGGCGGCGGGTCCGCGCCCGGTCCGACGAACGTCGCGCTGAACCGGCCGGCCACCGCCGACTCGCAGTGCAACGCGAACGAGGGCCCGGCGAAGGCGGTCAACGGCAGCGTGTCCGGCGGCAACTCGGACAAGTGGTGCTCGCTCGGTTCGAACCGGTGGCTGCAGGTCGACCTCGGCTCCTCGCGGGCGATCCAGTCGTTCACGGTCCGCCACGCGGGTGCCGGCGGGGAGAGCGCGGCGTGGGACACCCGGGACTTCGACATCCAGGTGTCGGGTGACGGCACGAACTGGACCACGGTCGTACAGGCTCGCGGCAACACGGCTGACGTGACCACCCACCCGGTGGCGGCAAGCGGCCGCTACGTCCGCCTCAACGTGCTAACCCCAACCCAGAACGGCGACGCAGCCGCGCGCATCTACGAGCTGGAGGTCTACGCGTAACGGTGCCGATAACTCGTCGATCTAGGAAGAATGGTGGGGCAAACCTGGCGAACAGGGCACCATTCTTCCTAGATCGGCGCTTCTGGAGGGGCTTCCAGGTCGCGGGAGGCTCTCGCGAACATCGCGATCGCGGCCCGCCTCGGGAGCAGGCGGGAGATCAGCGCGGACGAGACCTTCATCAGACCGCCGGGTACTGTGCGCGGACGGCTGCCCAGGGCCCGCAACGCCGCGTCGGCGACCTCGGCCGGCGACACCGTCCCCGGCGCCCGCCGGGTCTGCGTCTTCGCGAGGCCCGGCGTCGCCACCGCGCCGGCCACCGCCGTGATCACGTCGACGCCGTGGTCGCGCATCTCGTCCCACAGGCCCTCGGCGAGGACCGCCCCGAACGCCTTGGTGGCCGCGTACACGGAGATGCCGGGGGAGCCCTGCGCGCCGGCGAGCGACGACATGATCACGAAGCCGCCGCGCTTGCGGAGCGCCATGACCGGCAGGTACGCGTGGGCCAGCGCCAGCGGTGCCGCGCAGTTGAGCCGCAGCGCCCGGTGCGTCAACGCGGGGTCGGTGTCCAGGAACGGGCCGATCGGCGAGTACGCGGCGTTGCAGACCACCAGGCCGACCTCGAGATCGGCGGTCGCCTCCAGTACCGCGTCGACGCCCTCGCTCGTGGCCAGGTCGGCGGTGACCGTCACGGTGCGCACCGGCAGGCTCCCGGCCAGGGCGGCGAGCGGCTCCGGGCGGCGCGCCACCAGTACCAGATCAAGCCCTTGTTTCGCGAGCGCCGCGGCGAACGCGGCGCCGATGCCCTCGGACGCCCCGGCGATCACCGCCCACGGCCCGTACCGATCTTTCATGCCGGCACCGTAGCCGGCACGGCCGCGACCTCGGCCACCCGGCTGAACGGATGGTCGCGCCGCATCCGCCAGATCACCGCGAGTGGCAGCAGCAGCCACGGACCGTTGAGTGCGAGTACCAGCGGGAAATGCGGGGTGGCCCACTCGCCGTACCGCTCCTCCATCAGGATGATCAACACGTTGGCGCCCATCGTGCCCGACCAGACCAGCGCGGGCAGCCGGATCCAGTCCCGCCCGCGCAGGAACGCGTAGATCGCGAAGAGGTAGAACGGCCCGAAGAAGAGCACGTCGATCCAGATCGTCATCCGCCAGAACGCCGGCCGGGCGACCAGCAGCGGATCGTAGTGGTTGCCGTACCAGTGCACGAGGTCGACCAGCGGCGCTGGCGGCCACACCGGGTACGCGAAATGTTTGGCATCGGCGATCACGAGCTGTTCGAGATCGACGATGTACGTGATGAAGCCGACGTTGACCAGGAAGAACGCCACGAAAATGAGGTCAGCTCGGCGTTCGCGGAGGGGGACCGGCGCGCGCACGCGACCACTCTATGCGAGAAGCCCCCGATACTCGGCCGACGCCAGGAACGCCGGCACCACCCGGTCGACCCGGCTGGCGAACGACAGCCCCTTCGCGTCGTCCGGAGCGACGAACCGCAGCGCCGCGCCCTCGCCGAGCACCACGTCCTCCTGCCGGGCGACCGTCGCGCCGTAGAAGACGTGCCAGTCGATGCGGGTGCCGGGGCGCAACAGCGCCGGGAAGTTGTGGTGCAGGAACAGCGACAGCCGACCCTGTACCGTCAAGCCGGTCTCCTCGCGCAGCTCGCGCCGCGCCGCGACAGCCGGATCCTCGCCCGGCTCCACGTGGCCGCCCGGCAGGCCCCACCGGTTCGGATCCATCCGCGCGTCCGGCTCCCGGAGCTGGAGCAACAGCTCGCCGTCCTGGTTGACCAGCAGGACGCTGGCCAGTCTCAGGAGCGCGGATGCCATGAGATCCACTGTATTGGCCGGGCGCCCGGACCAACCGCAATTGGGTCCGGTAACCGACGCGAGTCCGGATGCGTTAGGCCGCCCGGGTGACGGGTAGCGAGCGCAACATGACCACGCCGGACGACACGCGCGACCTGGTCGACGTCCTCCGCGACGACCACCGTGGAATCGACGGGATCTTCGCGACGCTGGACGACCCGGACGTCACCGGGCTCAACCGCCGCCGCGCCGTCGACGCCCTGATCGCCGAGCTGGTACGCCACTGCGTCGTCGAGGACCGGTACCTGTACCCGACGGTCCGCCGGGTCCTGCCCGACGGCGCGACGGTGGCCGAGAACGGCATGGAGGAGCACGAGGAAGCCGAACGCGACATGAAGCGGCTGGAGGGGCTGGCCACGGTCGACCCCGAGTTCGACTTCGTGCTCGCCAAGCTGTCCGCCGAGATCCGCCACCACATGCTGACCGAGGAGGGCGACCTCTTTCCCCGGCTGCGGGACGCCGCGAACCCGGCCGAGCTGCGGGATCTCGCTCGCCGGGCGCGCCAGCTCAAACGGCACGCGCCAACCCATCCGCACCCGGGTGCGCCGCGGCGGGCACCGGCGAGCCGGCTGGTCGATCCGGCCATCGGCCTGGTCGACCGGCTCCGCGACGCACTGCGGTCAGGGGCGCAGCGTTGACGAGCCGCCGGTCAGGGGCCGGCGGTCGCTGACACCGCGCTGACGAACCGGCCCTTGCCGGTCCGCTTGGCCGAGTACATCGCCGAGTCGGCGCTGCGCAGCAGCGTATCCGGGTCGCAGCTGTGGTCGGCCGCGATCCCCACGCTGGCGTGGATCGGCAACCGGTGGCCGTCGATCTGGACCGGCTGCGCGAGCAGTTCGAGGAAGCGCTGGGCGATCGCGGCGGCAATCTCGGGGCCGGCGCCGGGAAGCAGGATCGCGAACTCGTCACCGCCGAGCCGGGCCGGCGTGTCACCGGTCCGGACGCAGGCGCGCATGCGTTCGGCCACCGCCACGAGGACCGCGTCGCCGACGTGGTGGCCGAGCGTGTCGTTGATCGCCTTGAACTCGTCGAGGTCGATCAGCATGATCGAGACCGGCCCCTCGACGCGCCGGTTGGCGACCGTGGCGGCGGCCAGCCGCTCGGTGAACAGCACCCGGTTGGCCAGGCCGGTCAGGCCGTCGTGGGACGCCTGGTAGCGGAGCTGGTCGTGGAGTAGCCGGGTCTCGGTGACCTCGCGGGCGTTGCTGACGATCCCGCGCACGCTCGGCTCGTGCAGCAGGTTCGTGCTGATCACTTCGAGCCACCGCCACGAGCCGTCGGCGTGCCGGTACCGGGCCTGATAGGTGATCGAGGCGGCCGGGGTGGCCATCAGGTCGTCCACCTGGCGCACCAGCTCGTCCCGGTCGTCCGGGTGGATGTACGCGAAGACCTGCTGGCCGAGGGCGCTGTCCACGCTGTACCCGAGGACCCGCTCGACGGACGGGCTGATGTACGTGAACACGCCGTCCGGGGTGGCCACGGTCGTGATGTCGGAGGCGTGCTGGACCAGGGAGCGGAACCGCTGCTCGTGGCGGCTCAGCTCCTGGAGGCTCGCGTCCAGCTGTTCGAGCAGGTTGGCGTTGTCGGTGAACGCTACGAGCTGGCGTCCGACGACGATCGCGCTGATCACCACGACACCGATCAGCACGCCCCACGCGCGCAGCGTCAGGCCGGCCGGCAGCGCGATGAACAGCATCACGTACGTGCCGGCGATCATCACGTACGGCAGCCGGCTGAACCGCTTGACCCGCCGTCGCAGGACGGGCTCCGGGCCGCCGCGCAGCTGGAGTTCCTGTAACCGCGGGCCGATCACGATCAGGACCGACGGCAGCAGCCGTACGCCGAGCATCAGGTTGAAGTAGTGGCTGTCGAAGTTGGCCGGGGCCAGCGGCGTGAAAATGGCCTGGAGGAAGATGCCGATCACGGCCGGCGCGGCGGCCGCCCGGGTCACCGGCGCGTTGCCGGACAGCACCAGCTTCGCCGCGGCGAACGCGGTGGCGATCACCAGAGCGTTGGCCAGCAGCAGCTCGACGAGCTGGCCGATGTCGGTGTTGAGGCCGGGCTTGACGGTCACCGTCCACGCGAACACGGCGGCGGCGACCAGCACGGTGGCCGCATCCAGCCAGAACCGCAGGCGCTCCCGGGTGGTACGCGCGGCCAGCGGGTAGTTGAGCATCACCCAGGCGATCCAGGCGGTGCCGATCACGAAGCAGACGGTCTGCGGGGTGCCGGCGACCGACGACTGGACCACCGGGCGGTGGATCGCCGAGACGGTCTGGATCGCGTCACCCAGCGTGAAGATCAGGCCGGCGTAGCTGAGGGTCCACCAGAAGCGGCGCATGGTGCGGGGAAGCCGTGGTGATCGCGCGATGTTGCGCGCGATCACGAACAGGAAGAAATCCAGTACCGGCTGGACCAGCCAGAACACGATCACCTGAAGCGGTATGCCGCCGAGGCGGGACACGTAGAAGATCAGGATGGCGACGGCGAGAAGGACCAGGCTGACGGTGCCCGGATCGCGAACGGCGCGCGCGGCAAGCGATTGCCGCGAGCCGGCCCGGCCGGCCGGCCAGGCGGTGCCGAACGTCGGAAGCCAGCGCACAGGGAGACCTCTCCGGTGGGAGTGACCACCTATCGGCGCCCCCCGCCGTGTCCTGAGCGTATCCCCTATCCGGTGTACAGGGGCACCGAGCGCCCGTCGCCGCGCCAGACCGCCTGCTGCCGGGGCAGGTCCCGGCTGGTGTCGCCGCGCCGTTCGCGGGCCAGGACGCGGAACACGCCGTACCCGGGACCCATGGTCGCGAACGACAGCGCCATCGAGGCGTCGTCCACGGTCTCGAACGCCACGTCGGTCGAGCTGGCTCCCTCGTACACCGCGCCGCCGAGCACCTCGGTGCGGCCACCACGGTCGGTGCGGACCAGCGGGCCGCGCTGCTCGCTCTCCAACCCGAGCAGCCACACCGTGGCGCCGGAGTTGGCCAGCCAGGCCGTTCGGGGCTTGTCCGAACCGGTGGTGTCGTTGCCCGCGCCGTTGAGCTGCCGGGCCCAGACCTGCTGCGGCTGGTCCAGTTGGAGGCTGGAGGCGGAGACGTTCTCCAGGTACAGCGCGCCGGCGCCGGGCCGGGCCTGGTAGCTGGCGAGGTAGTTGCCGGCACAGCCGACGTCGCGCAGGACCAGCGCCCGGCTGGTGTGCTGGACGAACCCGACCAGCCCGGCGCTCGGGGCCGGCGACTTGGTGGCCTTGGCGACGGTCAGGCCGGAGATCGTGACGTCCGGCCCGGTGCCGTCGTCGACCTGGATGAGCGCGGCCGGCGCGGACGGGTTGCCCCAGCCCGTCCCGCCCGGGGTCAGCGTCGAGCCGAAGCCGGCGATCTCGCGTACCGCGCCTTTGACGGTCAGCGGCTTGGAGATCACGTACCGGCCGGTGGGCAGGTACACGACCGGCTTGCCGGCGTCGAGCGCCTTCTGGACGGCGACCGTGTCGTCGGTGTTGTCGTCGGGCTTGGCGCCGAACGTGGCGACGCTCACCCAGTCGGACGGCTGGGCCGGCAGGTAGTCCGGCGTGTCCTGGACCGGCAGGTCGAGCGCCCGGCTCTGGGTCTCCGGGAACGGTGCGTACGCGGTCTTCGTCACGTACTGCGGCACGTCGGTACCCGGAATGATCTTGCTGCCCTGGGTGACCGCGGACCGGTACCCGGCGGCGCTGACCCGGCGGACCATCAACTGGCCGCTGCTCTGGATCGCGCTGAAGTCGGCGGTCCCCCCGGTGAGCTTGGCGTCCACCAGCGAAACGAACCCGGTCTGGTAGCCGCTGCGCACCGCGGGGACGGTGTTGACGCTGGTCAGGTCCCGGATGGCGAGAACGTTGCCGGCGTTGTCCAGCCCGGCGATCTTCTGGCCGGACAGGTCGATGTGCTCCAGGGTCAGCCCGTACCGGCCCCGGGCGACCTTGATCCCGTAGTCGAAGCCCTTGATGACCAGCCGGGACAGCAGCGCCGGTCCGGGCAGCCCGCGGGTGATCGACACGCCGGCCGTGCCCTGCCCGGTGATCGTCAGCCGGCGGAGCGTCGCGACGTTGCTGCCGGCGTAGTCGACGCCGACGGCACCGGCGTTGGCGCCGGTGTCGAGGGTGAAGTTCTCCAACTGGTTGCCGTACCCGCTGGGCTCGTCCCGGCCCGCCGGCACCATGCTCGCGCCGGTCCGCAGCACCGGCCGGGGACTCCAGCGGTTGCTGAACCCGGTGGCCCGGTCCTTGAGCTTGATGACCGTGGTGTCCCGGTTTTCCCCGACCAGGTGCAGGCCGGCCCGCCAGCTTCCGGACCCGTCCCGCGCCTCCAGCGGCTTGCTGATCAGGTATGTGCCGGCCGGCAGGTACAAGGTCCTGCCCGGGTTCTCGGTGATCGCATTCTGGACAGCGGCGGTGTCGTCGGTGCGGCCGTCGCCGGCAGCGTGGTACGCCGCCTTGACGTCGACCACCGCGTCGGCCGGAAAGCGCAGCGTCGGGTTGTCGAGCGGGGGATCGCTGGCCGGCGGGGCCGGCGCGGGTGCCGGTGCGGCGGCCGGGGGCGTCGGTGGGTGCGCCGCCGCGTCGCTGACGGTGCGGACCCCGACTCCGGCGGTGCAGGCGACCGCCAGGCCGCCGACCAGGCTCACCACGGTCAAGAAGGCGGTTGCCATCGTTTCCGACGATGGCCGTCTCTTGGTCATAAGCTCCCTCGGCGAACCGGATCGGGCCCGCATCACCCTACTCAACCGTCACATAGCTGTGCATCAGGCTGGTTTGATCGCGTCGACCGGAGATCCGCACAACTGGGATGAAGTCGCGGCGTCCCGCGCGGGGATAGCAGCAACTTCGCCCAAGTTATACGGATCTTCCGGAAAAATCATGAAGTGGAAGAGTAGGGTCGCACCCCGGAGAGGCCAAGTACCCGGGGAGGACGGATGCCAACTCAACGCGCCGCGGGAATCGGTCTGGCCGTGGCAATGGCGCTCGCGGGAGTGGTGATCGCGTCGCCGGCAGCGCACGCGGCGACAACCCCGCGCAGCTCACTCACCCTTTCGGTGCGGATATCGGGGGAGAAGGCCAAGACGAGGACGCTGCGGTGCGAACCGCCCGGCGGCACCCATCCGAAGGCGACCAGCGCCTGCAACGACCTGACCGCCGCCAAGGGCAATCCCGGCGCGATCAAACCAAAACAGGACGTCATGTGCGCGATGATCTACCGGCCGGCCACCGCCACCGCGAAGGGCACCTGGCGCGGCCGCGTGGTGAAGTTCACACACACGTACTCGAACAGTTGTGTCCTGGGCGTGCAGACCGGGGCCGTCTTCCAGTTCTGACCTCCCGTCCCTGGCAGAACCGCCTTTCCCTCAGCTGGCCGAGCCGAGCGCCGATGCTGCGACCGTGAACGCCACCAGGGCGTTCCAGTCGAGGCGGGGAGTTTCCGGTGAGCGGGTCGAGCGAGTATGAGCGGTCAACCGACCGCCATGTCGCCGTTGACACCGTCCGCCGGCTGGCCGGGTGGCCCGTCGACCACCTGCGGCGTGCGATCACAACCGCGCTTGAGTACTTCTCGCTGGCGCGGGGCGGATGCGATGACCGCGAGGCCGAACGCGAGCTGGCCGCCAGCCGGCGGCTGCTCGACTCCTCGGCGCAGGGGATCTACCGGCTCGACCGGGACGGCCGCTGCACGTACGCCAACCCGGCCGCGGCGCGACTGCTCGGCTGGACCGTGACCGAGCTGACCGGTCAGCACGTCCACACGGTCACCCACCATCACCGGGCCAACGGCGAGCCGTACCCGTGGCAGGAATGCCCGGTCACGACGGCGTTGCGCACCGGCCAGTCGTACCGGGTCGACGACGATCTGTTGTGGCGCCGCGACGGCAGCTCGTTTCCAGCCGAGTACGCCTGCGCTCCGATCAGGGGAACAGCGGGAGTCGAAGGGGTCGTGGTGACCTTCACCGACATCAGCGAACGCCAGGCGGCCGAGCGGTCGCTGCGATCCGCGTACGAGCACGAGCGGGCCGCGCTGTCCAAGCTCAAGGAACTTGACGACGCGAAGAGCAACTTCCTCGCGACCGTCTCCCACGAGCTGCGCACCCCACTGACCAGCCTCGCGGGGTACCTCGAACTCTTCACCGAGGGCGATGTCGGGCCGGTGTCGGACAACCAGCGCCGGGCCCTCGTCACCATGTCCCGCAACGCCGACCGGCTGCGCTCGCTGATCGAGGACCTGCTGACCATCTCCAACATCGAGGCCCGGCCGCTGGCGCTGTCGCCGGTCGACACCGACCTCGCCGAGCTGCTCGACCAGGCCGTGTCGCTGGTCGCCGAGCCGGCCCGGGAGCGCGAGCACGAGCTGCGGGTCACCGTCGATCCCGCGATCGGCCGGGTCCGGGTCGATCCGGCTCAACTTCGTCGGGTACTGACCAGCTTCGTCGACAACGCGATCAAGTGCACCCCGCGGGGCGGCCGGATCGCGGTCGACGCCCGCGGTGTGGACGGCGCGGTCGAGATCTCGGTCCGCGACAACGGCATCGGCATCGACCCGGCCGAGGTGCCGCGGCTGTTCACCCGGTTCTTCCGAACCAGCGCGGCGACCCAGCTCGCGATCCAGGGCGCCGGGCTGAGCCTCGCGATCGCCCGCCAGATCGTGGACGGGCACGGCGGCTCGATCACGGTGCAGGCCGCCCCCGGCGAGGGCGCGACATTCACCGTCAACTTGCCCGCCTGATTGGCACAACTTCCCAGAAGTTGTGGCCTCAGCGTGTACCGGATGCCACTACTTCCGGGAAGTTGTGGCAGTCAGGCCGGTGATCAGGGGGCGCGGTAGGCTCGCGGGCGTGGCCCGGTTCCTGACGCCCTGGTGGCTGGTCCGCCACGTGGCCATGGTGACGTTGGTCACCACGTTCCTCGCGCTGGGCTGGTGGCAGGTCGATCGGGCCCGCGCCGGCAACCTCCTCAGTTTCGGGTACGCGCTGGAGTGGCCGCTGTTCGCCGGCTTCGTGGTGTTCGTCTGGGTCAAGGAGATCCGCGCCGAACTGGGCCGGGACGAGCCGCCGTCGCGTCCCGCCCCGACCGCCGACGTGCCGGCCGAACTGGCCGGTCAGCCCGGGTACGTGCCGTTCCAGGCGACGCCGGTGGCTGCCGGGCGGGGGGCCGATGACGGCGACCCCGACCTGGTGGCGTACAACCGGTATCTGGAGTGGTTGGCGGCCAACCCCGGCCGGCGGCCCAGCGAGTACCCCCGATCGGAAGGTTGACCCGTGCAGTCCGCGCTCACCCGGTACCGCGTCATCGCGTACGTCGTCGGGGTCTTCCTGCTGGTCCTCACGCTGGTCGCGATGCCGCTGAAGTACTTCGCCGACGCCCCGACCATGGTCGCGATCGTCGGCCCGATCCACGGCTTCCTCTACATGGTCTACCTGGTCGTGGCGTTCGACCTGTCGCTGCGTGCCCGCTGGCCGCTGCGGTACACGGTGTTGATCCTGCTCGCGGGGACCGTGCCGTTCCTGTCGTTCGTCGCGGAGCGCAGCGTCACCCGGCGGGTCCGCGCCGCGGGTGCGGCGCCGGCGGAGCCGGTCAGGACGTCTGCGGGATGAGTGACCGCGGCTCCCATTCGAGCCGCTTCTCGAAGTGCATGATCGTGCCCTGTTTGGGGTGACGGGCCAGCCGGACGTTCTCGGTCAGCATCCGGATCAGGTGCAGGCCCCGGCCCTCCTCCGCGCTCGGGTTGGGCATCGAGGCCTGGAGTGTCTCCTCGTCGTAGCCGCGGCCGCTGTCGATCACGTCGATGCTGCACGTCTCGTCGCGCACGTCGATCGAGACGTCGTACTCGTCGGAGTGCGACGCGTGGCGGACCACGTTCGCACACGCCTCGGTCAGCGCCAACTCGACGTCGTACCGCACGTTGTCGATCACCCCGAGCGCGGTGAGCGCGGATCGGACCACCCGGCGGCTGATCGCCACGCTCCCGGTGTCCCGCGGTAACGAGAGCTTGACCGTTACGTGCACGATGCGCCCCTCCACGCTCGGCTGTGGCGGCCGCCTCGCCACGACTTCTACCGGAAGGGTGCCCACCGCTCAGGTCCGGCAAACTCAGCGTGATCATGTGCCGCCCGGTCGTGGCCGCCAGGAGTGCTCAAGACCGGATGCCGCCGGCCGAACTATGGTGCGCCGGACCCCACCGCCCGCCGGACCGCTCGCCGGCGGGTCTGGTCGGGGTCCGGTTTCGCGTATGCGGCGTCCGGCGTGGCTACAGGCGGGCCTCGGACGGCTCGACGTCGTCCATCTCCCGGCCGCTGTCGAACGTCTCCTCGGTGATCGTGCCGTCCTCGTCGGAGTCGTAGTCCATCGCGATCCGCCACACCCCGTCGCGCTTGCGGCTGATCGTGTGGAACCTCCCGTACCAGAGCCGCTCGTCGGCGTCCGGGTAGGTCAGCGACAGCCGGTAGACCCCGCGCTCCGAGGAGGCGTCGTCGCTCGCGTGCCGTTCCAGGAAGCGGAACCGGATGTCGAGCTTGCCCTCCTGCACGGCGACCCACTGGAACCACTCCCGCAGGCGGACGGCGTACTCCTCGAGGCCGCCGACCCAGCCGCCGTTGCCCTCGACCCGGATCACATCCGGGGAGTGCAGCGCGATGAACGCTTCCGCGTTTCCGCTCGCGTACGCGTTTTGGAACGGAATCCAGACGTCACGGTTGATCTCGGCTAATACGTGCCTACTCAACAGATCGATCCTTTTAGCATTGCCGCAGCGACAGGTGCGGGTACGTTAACACCGTCCCCAGAGGACTCAAAAGGGGTGAGTGACTGAATGAAGTCTCACCTCGATCAACTCTCCACCGTCAATTTCCGCGATCATGAACGTGGCGACCGGTTGGCGCCGGCGGTCGGTCGGCGAGCCCGGGTTCAGAAGCCGGAGGCCGTTCGGCGCCGTGCTGTCCCACGGGATGTGGCTGTGGCCGAAGACCAGCACATCGACATCGGGGAAGCGCTGTGCGCAGCGGCGTTCCCGGCCGGCCGCCGGCCCGGTCTCGTGTACCACCGCCAGCCGGACACCGGCCAGCTCGACCCGGGCCACCTCGGGGAGCCGGGCCCGGAGCGGGGGACCGTCGTTGTTGCCGTACACGCCGACCACCCGGGCGGCCCGGGCCTCGAACCCGTCCAGCAGCGCGACGTCGACCCAGTCCCCGGCGTGCACCACCAGGTCGGCGTCCTCGATCGCCCGCCACAGCGATGTGGGCAGGTCACGGGCGCGCTTGGGGACGTGGGTGTCCGCCGTCAGTACGACTCTCATGGCTGCCACCTTGCCGGACCCGTGCCGCGACCGCGCTGCACCCCGGGAGGCGAACCATTCGAGGGGTTCGGCAACGGTGCGTACCGGGGCATTACCGGGTACCTCGACTCGTGGCGCTAGCCCGGTAGCGCCGTGCTGTTGCCGGGAAGGGAGGGTCCTCGCGGGCCCTCCCTTCAATCAGTAGTGCTCGCGTACCGCCCGCCAGCGCGGACCCATCTGGGTGCCGAGCGCGGCCAGGAACTCCTCGGACAGCGGTGGCCAGTTGTTGAACCGGACGGCCAGCGCACCCACCAGGTACCCGTCCGGCCAGTCGCCGAGCGGGCGGACCACGCCGCAGCCGGCACACCGTACCCGCGGCTCGTGGCCGTCCAGCCAGGGCCTGATCAAGCCTTCCAGGGTGGTCTCGGGCAGCTCGAACCCGCAGTCCGGGCAGGCCGGCGCCTCGTGCGGAGAGGTGTCCCGGTAGAGCTCGCGTTCCACCACGATGTCGACGCCGTTGTTGGCGAGCGTGTAGTCGGTTTCGGCGAATCCCGGCGCGGCCATCGGTGCCCGCGGCCCGGGCAGGTACGCGCTCGGCCGCCAGGCGCTGTCGCGCGCCGGGTTCGGCACGATCACCTCGTGATCGAGGAGCCACCGGATGACGGCGTCGGCCCGATCGGCGGCTTCCAGCTCGTCGATCGACAACTCCACCACGGTGACGCACTCGTCACTCACGGTGCCTCAGCCTAGGCGGCCGGCTCATTGAACGCACCACCCCTTCGAGCCCCCGTTCTCCTCGATCAAGGAGAAGTGAACACGGTTGGGAGATCAAAGTGTGTACATTTCTCCTTGATCGGCGAGAAAGAGCTAGGCGGAGCGGTTGGCTATCGCGGTCACCAAACGGTCGGCCACCTCGTACAGGGGGGCGTGCAGGGTTGCCGACGCCTGCCGGAGGACGTCCAGCGCGTCCTCGGCCGGGCAGCCACGCTGCGCCATCACGATCCCGATCGCCCGGTTGACGGTGTCTCCACTGGTCAACGCGTCCGACAGGTCGGCGGCGAGCCCGGCCCGGCGACCCCGGTCGAGCACGGCGGCGAGCAGCAGCCCGGCATGCTCGGCCACCAGCATGGCGGCCAACTGGACGTCCGGGGTGATCACATTGCGTTCCCCGGCGTACAGGTTCAGTGCCCCGATCACGTGGTCGTCGATGTCGAGGGGCACCGACAGTACGGCCGCGATGTCGTCGCCGACCGCGGCCTCCCGCCACTGCGGCCACCTGGTCTCGGAGGTCAGGTCACCCACGGCGATCATTTCCCGGGTACGGATGGCAGTCAGCGCCGGCCCGTCGCCGGCGCGGTACTGGATCTCGTCCACCTCGCTGGGTAGCGGGCTCGACGCGGCCTCGGTAACCGGCGCGCCGGCCCGCAGCAGCGTGATGCCGCACCACGATCGGCCGGGCACCACCCGGGTCGTGGTCGTGACCAGCGACTCCAGCGCCTGGTCGAGGTCGTCGCTGGTGATCAGGCGGGCGGTCAGCTCCCGGAGCAGCGCGACAATCTCCACCACGTGGAGCTCGCTCATCCATACTCTCCCCTCGGTGGCCGGCGCCTTGCCCTACCCAAGCTGGCGGGAGCCCACACATTGGCACATGTGGTTCCGGTCACGATGGGCGGATCCGGCGGGTTTGGCCGCCCGGGTGCCGGGTAGGCGAGGTCGGATGAACGCACCGCGCGACGAGGACGACGGCGTCTGGCGCGACGAGGAGCGGCTGCCGCTGTCCGAGCTGGACGAGGCGCTGGCGACGTACTCCACGGACGGGCAGCTCGACGACCCGACCGGCGGGGACGCCGGTGCCGAGGAGGAGTTCGGGGACGAGGAGCGGCTGAAGCCCGAGCGGATGGGCCGCCCGTCGTTCGAGGGCCACTCCGGCCCGAACTGAGCCCGCGACAAGATTGCCACAACTTCCGGCAAGTTGTGGCCATACGACCCCGCTGAGGCCACGACTTCCGGGAAGTTGTGCCGATCACCTCGTGGCGAGCGCGCTCAGTTGGGGGAGTAGCCAGGGGGCGACGATCCGCTGTACCCCGGCGGGCGTGAAGTGCAGGCCGTCGCTGCGTACCCGTACGCCGTTCACGGTCCAGGTGAATGTCCCGCCAGGACAGACCACCTTGTTCAGGTCCAGTACCACCGGGCGGGCCGGGTTCGTGGCCGCCTCCTTGGCGAGCAGCCCGTTCCAGGCGTCCACCCGGGCCGGCGTGTCCTCCGGGTACAGGCTGCCGTCCGGGCGCTCGTCGCGATGCGTGTACGGCGCGGTGAGCAGCACGACACGGGCGCCCTTGCCGGCCGCGACCGAGATGGCCAGGTTGAGCTCGCCGGTCACATAGGTGTCGTAGTCCGGGTCGCCGAGGTGCTGGTACCGGCCGTTGATCCGGCGGTCCATCAGCTCCCACCGGTCGAGCAGGATCACCGACACGTCCGGGTCGTCGCCGGTGACCGCGGTCCGCCACCGTTGGTCCCACGTGTCGCAGCCCGGGTAGTTGGTGTGCGGCGAGTCGAGGTACCGGATGTCGGGCAGGCGCGCGATGCCGCAGCCCTGGACGGCGGCGTTGTTGATGCCGAGGTTGCCGCGCACCGGCAGCAGGTACTCGCCGAGCGTCCAGGCCACCGAGTCGCCGAGCACGATCACCCGGGGGCCGCCGGGCGCCCGGCCGGGCCGCGCGATCGGCGGGGGTACCGCCGGCACTGCGGCCGGCTGGCCCTTCGGCGCCGGGTTCACGGTTCCGGTCGAGGCGGCGTGCACCCACAGTGGCGGCTGCGCCGGCGGTACCGTCGCGATCACCACCGTGGCCGCGGTCACCGTGGCGGCCGCCGCGGCGAGCGGGACCAGCCGGACACTGCGGGCGCCGTGGCGGACCGGCCGCTCCACCAGGTAGAAGCTCAGCGTCGCGACCAGCACGGTCACCCCGATCCGGGCGCCGAACAGCGCGTTGCCGGTCAGGCCGGTCCGGTCCGCGTTGAGCGCGGCGAACAGCGGCCAGTGCCACAGGTACAGGCCGTACGAGATCCGCCCGACCCAGGCGATCGGCGCCAGCGACAGCAGCCTCGCCGCCACGCCGTCGGGCGACGCCACCAGATGCGCCAGCCCCAAGGCGACCGCGAGCGCGATGGTCGTCAGGCCACCCCGGTACAACCACGCCGACTCGCCGTCGACCCGGACCAGCGCCAGCACCAACAGCGCCGTCGCCGGTGCGGCCGCCGCCGCGATCCAGCGCCTTCCGGGTACCCGACGACCGGTCACCATCAGCGCCAGCGCGCAGCCGGTCAGCAACGCCCCGGCGCGGGTGTCGGTGCCGTAGTACACCCGCCCCGGATCCGCCCCGGGGTGGTAGAGCCAGGCCGACAGGAGCACTGCTCCGCCGGTACCGATGCAACAGAGCGCGAGAAGTGCGGACCGTGCGTGGCGCCACCGCAGCAACCCGACGACCAGCAGTGGCCACAGTAGATAGAACTGCTCCTCGATGCCCAGCGACCAGGTGTGTTGCAGGGGCGAGGCGGGGGCGGTGCGCGCGAAGTAGTCGCCGCCCCGGAAGATCATCCGCCAGTTGGCGACGTAGCCGAGGGCGGCCAGCGCGTCCAGCCGCAGGGGCGCCAGTTCTTCGGGCGACAGCAGGTACCGTGCGCCGATCGCGACGGCGATCAGCACCAGCAACAGCGCGGGCAGCAGCCGGCGGGCGCGGCGGCCCCAGAAGGCGGCCAGCCGGATCCTGCCGGTGCGCCGCGCCTCGGTGAGCAGCAGGCCGGTGATCAGGAAGCCGGACAGGACGAAGAACGCGTCGACGCCGAGGAACCCGCCGGGCAGCCAGTCGGGACGGGCGTGGAAGACCATGACAGCCACGACGGCGAGTGCCCGAACCCCGTCGAGGGCCGGTTGGTAGCGCCATCGGGCATCCGTGCCCATATCACCCCTCCGGGCCTGAGCACACCGCGAAGCACCATATCGCCCGGCGACGCCCTCGGCACCCGGGGAGCGGCACAACTTCCCGGCCCATGACCCCGGCCCATGACCCCGGCCCATGACCCCGGCCCATGACCCCGGCCCATGATCGGCACAACTTCCCGGAAATAGTGGCCATAGCACCCCGCTGAGGCCACTATTTCCGGGAAGTTGTGCCGATCTTTGGGTGCTCGGGGGTTGGGCTGATCAAGGGCGGCTCAGCGGCGGCGGGTGGACGCGTCGGCGTAGCGGAGCAGCGCTCCCACGCCACCGTCGAGGTTGACCTCGTCGGGCGTCACGAGGACCAGATCCCCGTCGGTCGCGGCGAGCGCGCGGAGCAGGCCGGCATCCGCTCGTACCCGATGGGGGTGATCCGTGCCCATCTCGCGCAACTGGGGCTCGGACATCGCGATCTCGGTCGGCGTCTCGCCGACCCACACGTGCTCGGTCGACGACAGGTCGTTGATCAGCAGTACCGTGTCGACCTGGCTGCGTTGCAGGGCCGAAACCGTTGCGGGAAGCCCGATCCCGGCCGCCCCGTCGCGCCCGTGCTCGGCCCGGAACCGGTCGACGACGTCGCTGACGTGCTGCGCGGCCAGGCTCGCGATGGCCTGGAGAGTGATGTCGTCGAGCGGTTGGTGATCGGCGCCGCGGGCCCGGGAGCCGGTGTCGCTTTCCACGATCCGGTGCTGCCACCAGTCGGGGAGGTGCTCGACCAGGAGATGGCGCGCCTGCGGGTCGCCGGCGACCAGGATGATCTCGGCGTCCACCGACCGGGCCAGATCGGCGACGGTGTCCGCGATCTCCTGTGCGTTGCGTTCCCAGTTCATCGCGGCGGCCCGCTGGTAGCGCGGCGCTGACCAGCCACCCGGTTTCGCCTTGTGGATCGGGTACAGGTTGTGCCCGGTCACGTGGCCGCGCCGGGGAACCCCGCCGGCCGTCGCGCCCAGCAGGTCGGCCCCGATCCGGTCGACGACGACACGCAGCCAGGCGACGTGTTCGCCGTACCCGGCGACAAGCGGCATCGCGTGCGGCAGCGGGCCGAACGCCGCGATGTGGTCGCGGGGGGTGAGGACGATCGGCTCGATCAAGGCGACCTCGCCACGGGCGGCGAAGGCGGCGAGCCCGTACCGGCCGGGCAGCGGGTGGTGGGTCAGGATCGCGTTTTCGAGCGCCACCAGGGTCGGCTCGTCGGCGCCCTTCGCGGCCAGTTCGTTCCGGACCGCCCGCCATCGCAGGTCGAGAGCCTTGGTGGCGTCCTCGGTCTCGTGCGATGCGTCGAGTACGACAGAGGCCCACGGGCCGGGGCGCTCGTACAGCGGGCGAAGGAACGACAGATGCATGGCGACTCCTCGGTTGACGTCCTTCGCCCATCCTTACCCTGTTCAGGCTTGCTATCACCCGGTTTCGACGATCTTGGGACGGATGATGTATCCGCCCCAAGATCGTGTTGCTGTCGAGGTCAGGTTGTGGCGGCCTCCAGGAGGACCTCCGCGTCCATCCCGCGTGGCGAGTCGAGGCGGAGTGGATCATGTCCGAGGGTCAGCAGGGTATCTCGCCAGGGCTCGTTGGCCCCTTCCTCTCTGGGTGCGTTGGTGAGGCGTCCGACGATCAGTTCGGTGACCAGCCGCATGGTGGCCAGATCGTCGCTGGTGAGGTCGACGCGCCGCTTTTCCAGCAGCCGGAGTACCCGTCCGCCCAGCTCGTGAACGTCGATGCCGGGCTCCGGTGCGTACGCGTTCGCGCCGTCCGGGGTCGTCAGTAACCAGTCGCGCAGCTCCGGGGAGGTCAGGTTGACCAGGCGGTGGAAGGTGTCCCACATGCGCTCGATCTCCGGGTTGCCACGAGTCATCTCGATCACCCCCTAGGTCGCTTTACTACCCCTGCCGGTCGCCGGTGAACCGGGCGCTCCGGGTGCGGACCGGGTGCGAATTGGATCGGTCGCCTCTGTTGCCGGGCCGTCAATGCGAGACGAGGGCGAAGCTGTGGGCGATTAGTCCAGCTCGCCACGGTACATCCGAAAAGTGGATATAGTCGGCTCCAACCCTGTCGAAAGGGAGGCGGCGTTGGACGAGCTCGGCGATATCGTCCAGGAGTTTCTCGTTGAGAGCCACGAGAACCTGGATCAGCTCGACCGCGACCTTGTGGCGCTTGAGCAGCAGCCCGGATCGCGCGAACTGCTTTCAAGCATTTTCCGGACAATCCACACCATCAAGGGTACGAGTGGCTTCCTCGCCTTCAACCGCCTGGAGCGGGTGACCCACGTCGGCGAGAACCTGCTGGCCAGGCTGCGCGACGGCACCCAGGTGATGACGCCGGAGACCACGAACGCGCTGCTGCGGATGGTCGACGTCGTCCGCACGCTGCTGACCTCGATCGAGGAGACCGGCAGCGAAGGCGAGGCCGACGTCGACGGGGTCATCGAGGCGGTGACCCGCTGCATCGAGACCGGAAACTCACCCGGGCAGGCGGCGGCGCCCGGTGAGCCGGTCGCGGAGATCGGGACCGTCGCGGCGGCTGCCGCGGGGACCGTCGCCGAGACAGTGGCCGAGACCGCTGCCGAAACGGCGGCGGAGGCGGTGGCCGCGGTCACCGCGGCCGTGGCGGCGGTGGCCGACGCGGCGAGCGCGGCCGCCGAGGGCGCGACCAGCCCGCCGGTCCGCCACCTGGCGCCGAAGCCACCGCCCCGAGCGTGGCCGGCCCGAGCGTGGCCGGCCCGAGCGTGGCCGGCCCGAACGCGGCCGGCCCGAACGCGGCCGACCCGAGCGTGGCCGGCTCGAATGGAGCCGCCAACGGCGAGGACGGCACGGGGCCGGCCGAAGCCGGCGCCGGGCCGGCCGAAACCGGTGCGGCGCCGGCCGAAGCAGGCGCCGCGCAGGCCCGGCGCAGCGTCGCGGACAGCTCGATCCGGGTGGACGTCGACCTGCTCGACACGCTGATGCGGCTGGTCGGCGAGCTGGTACTCACCCGCAACCAGACGCTCCGCGCGATCATGGCGAGCTCCGACCAGCAGCTCGCCCGCACCGGTCAGCGGCTCAACCTGATCACCAGCGAGCTTCAGGAAAGCGTCATGAAGACGCGGATGCAGGCGATCGACCATCTCTGGTCGAAGCTGCCGCGGGTCGTCCGCGACCTGAGCAGCTCGGTCGGCAAGCAGGTCCGGCTCGCGATGGTGGGCCGCGAGACCGAGCTGGACCGCAGCCTCCTGGAAGCCGTCAAGGATCCGCTGACCCACCTGGTCCGCAACGCCGTCGACCACGGCATCGAGGTTCCCGAGGCGCGCGTCGCCGCGGGCAAGCCGGCCGAGGGCGTGCTGACCCTGCGGGCGTACCACGAGGGCGGCCACGTCATCGTGGAGGTCGCCGACGACGGCAAGGGCATGGACCCGGACCGGATCGCCGAGGTGGCGCTGCGGCGCGGGATCATCTCCCGCGACCAGATGGCCAACATGGAGCGCCGGGAGATCCTCAACCTGGTCTTCCGGGCCGGCTTCTCCACCGCCGAGAAGGTCACCAACGTCTCCGGCCGCGGCGTCGGCATGGACGTCGTCAAGACCAACATCGAGCGGATCGGCGGCGCGGTCGACGTCGACTCGGTGCTCGGCCAGGGCACGACCTGGCGGCTCACGATCCCGTTGACGCTGGCCATCATCCAGGGCCTGACCGTCGAGTGCGGCACCGAACGGTACGCGATCCCGCAGGTCGCCGTGCACGAGCTGGTATACCTCGACGGCCAGAACGGCCGGGTCATCGAGCACGCCATGGGCGCCCAGGTGTACCGGCTGCGCGGCAAGCTGCTGCCGCTGGTCCGGCTGGACGAGACGCTCGGGCTGCCCGCCGGCAGTGGCGACCGGGACGTGTACGTGGCCGTGCTCCAGGCCGAGGGGCGCAAGTTCGGGCTGGTCGTGGACCGGGTACTCAACACCGAAGAGGTCGTGGTCAAGGCGCTGTCGTCGCGGTTCAAGGAGATCGGCATGTACGCCGGCGCGACGCTGCTGGGCGACGGCCGGGTGGCGCTGATCCTCGACGTGCCGTCGCTGGCCCGGCGCGCGAAACTCAACGTCGGCGCGGTCGAGCGCGCGCAGCAGGAGATCGACGCCAAGCAGCGCGGCACTCGGGAGAACGTCGACCGGCTGCTCATCGCCGGCGTCGGCGACCGGCGGGTGGCGATCCCGCTCGACATGGTCACCCGGCTGGAGGAGTTCCCGGTGGAGCGCCTCGAACGGGTCGGCAGCCGCGAGGTCGTCCAGTACCGCGACCAGATCCTGCCGGTGCTCCGGCTGGCCCAACTGCTCGGCGTGTACCCGGACACCGAAGGCGAGACGACGGTACCCGTGGTCGTGTACACCGAACGCGAGCGCAGCGTCGCCCTCGCGGTGGACCGGATCCTCGACATCGTCGAGGACGTGGTCGACGCCAAGCGGGACTTCGGCGACGACGGGCTCAACGGCTCGGCCGTCATCCAGCAGCGTGTCACCGAGCTGCTGGACGTGCGCCGCGCGATCATGGCGGCGGACCCGCGGTTCGACGTCGAGGGCGCGGAAGCCTACGGTTCCGACGCCTTCGGTGTGGACCCGATGATGGTGGGGGCCTAGCGATGGCGAGTCGTCAGTACGCCACGTTCGAGGTGGCCGATCAGCTGTTCGGGCTCGACGTCGGGCAGGTGCAGGAGGTGCTCTCGTTTCACGAGTACACCCCGGTGCCGTTGGCGCCGAGCTCGGTGGGCGGGCTGTTCAACCTGCGCGGCCAGGTGATCGCCGCGGTCGACCTGCGGGTACAGCTCGGCCTGCCGGCCCGCGACTTCGACGGCCCGGCGATGAACGTGATCGTGCGTACCCCGGAGGAGTCGGTGAGCCTGCTGGTCGACCGGATCGGCGAGGTGGTCGAGCTGGACGACGAGACGTTCGAACCGCCGCCGGACACGCTCACCGGCCCGAGCCGCGAGCTGATCACCGGCGCGTTCAAGCTGGACGGGCAGTTGATGCTGGCCCTCGACACGGCCAAAGCCATCGACACGTCCACGGCGGATGGCTTGGACGAGTAACGGGAGATTCGCCACGGAGAGTGAGGTCAGTGGCCAACCAGGGGACGCCGGAAGGAGTCTCCCGGTTGCAGACTGGGTGCCATGTACAGCCTCGTGAGCGCCCCTGTTCTCGGTTTTGACCTGGTCCGACTGCTCGGCGGGTCGGCCGTCGCCGAGGTACTGCTCCGTGCCCTTTCCTTTACGGAGAGTGACATAGAGATCCTGGCCAACTCCCGCCTGGACGAGTGGGACCGGCTGGCTCTCTGGCAGGACGTCGACACGGCGGCCCGCCAGCGCCAGACCGTACGCGACCTGTCCACCGACGGCGGCGACGCCGAGCAGACGCTGGCTCTGCTGGAGCGCGCCCCGATCGGTACGGTCGACGGCCTGTTGCACTGCGTGCGCCACGACGTACTGGACTGGACCTGGCGACCGGCGGAGAGCGCGGCTGAGAACGCCGACGCCGGCGGGCGCAACGCCGACGCTGACGGGCGTACGGAGCAGTGCGACGTGGCCAGCCGGGCCACCGCGGTGATCTGCGACGCGGTGGTCGGCGCGTACCTGCGTGACCTGCTGCCCGTCCAGACCCGCCGCCGGCTCGCGGCCGGCTGGCTCGGCGCGGCGCGCTGGCTGCCGGTACGCACGACACACCTCGGTCCGCAGCACGACGCGATCGCGAGCCTCCTCGCCCGGGTACGCGCGCTGCACCCGTCCCAACTCGGGCGGCTGGTCAAGGCGGCCGAGGTGACCCGGCGCGGGGTCAACGACTGGGCGCCGGCGGTACACGCGGCGTCGTGGGCGGTGTACGTCTCCGGCCGGATCCGGGAGGCCGCGGCGGCCCAGATGATGCTGGTACGCGCGGTCGAGGACGCCGGAATCCCGGTGGCCGACCGGGCCGGCGGGGCGTGGAACCTGCTCAGCGGCGCGGTACAGGCGCTCGTGGTCCGCGACATGCTGGCCGTCGACGTGGCTGAGCGGCTGATCGACCCGTTCCTGCTCGCGCTCGGCCCGACCAGCCTGCCAACGATCACGCCGGCCGCACCGCCGGCCGGGTCACCCGCCGTCCCGCCGGCCGTTCCCGGGCAGCGGCCGGCCACCACTCCGGACAACTCCACCGAGCCCAACAGCGCCGGTTAGCCGGACCGGAAGCCTTTCTCGCATCTCCCCCCAAAGAGTGCGGGCGGATGGACCCCCATCCGCCCGCACTTTTCTCAGTCTGTCCGACCACGAGCCGATTACAGCCACGAACGGATGACCGGACGGCGGTCACCCCGGTTCCTGGAGGATGCTCGTGATCTCGGTACTTGTGGTTGACGACTCGGTCGTCATCCGACGCCTGATCACCGACGCCCTCGCGGAGGACCCGGAGATCCAGGTCGTGGGCACCGCGCCCAACGGGCGGGTCGCGCTGTCGAAGATCGACCAGCTCAAGCCGGACCTGATCACTCTCGACATCGAGATGCCGGTACTGGATGGGCTCAGCACCCTCCGCGAACTGCGGCCGCGGCATCCCCGGCTGCCGGTGATCATGTTCAGTACCCTCACCGCGGCCGGTGCCAGCGCCACCCTCGACGCCCTCGCGGCCGGCGCCAGTGACTACGTCACCAAGCCCTCCAACGTGGGCAGCTTCGACGAGTCGCTGCGCAGCGTACGCGAGCAGATCATCCCGCGGATCCACGCGCTGTGCGCCAAGCGCGGGCTGGCCGGCGGTGCGGCTGGCGGTGCGGCTGGCGGTGCGGCTGGCGGTGCGGCTGGTGGCGCTGCGCCGGCCCGGCCGGCGCCCGGCTTCACGTTCCCGCCCGCGGTACCGGGCCTCGCCGGGGTGGCCCGGCCGGGCACGCCGCCGCCCGCCGCCGGCCGCCGCGCCCCGGCCGGTACCCCGGCCGGCGCCCCCGAGTCCACCACCGCGCCGAGCCGCCCGCGCACCGACCGGGTCGAGGTACTGGCGATCGGCTGCTCGACCGGCGGCCCGGACGCGCTGACCCAGGTCCTCAAGGCCATGCCCGCCTCGCTGCCGGTCCCGGTCGTCGTGGTGCAGCACATGCCGCCGGTGTTCACCAAGATGTTCGCCGAGCGGCTGGACCGTACCTGTGCCCTGCACGTCGTGGAGGCGACCGGCGACGAGGCGGTTCGCCCCGGCACCGTGTACATCGCGCCCGGCGACTTCCACCTCGAGGTCGTCCGTAGCGGCACGGCCGCGGTCACGAAGCTGCACACCGGCCCGCCGGAGAACTTCTGCCGGCCGGCCGTCGACGTGCTGTTCCGCTCGGTCGCGAAGGTGTACGGCGGAAACGTCGTCGCGACCATCCTGACCGGGATGGGCCAGGACGGCCGGCGTGGTGCCGAGGTACTGCGGGCCGAAGGCGCCGAGATCGTCGCGCAGGACGAAGCCACGTCGGTCGTGTGGGGCATGCCCGGCGCGGTGACGCAGGCCGGCCTCGCGCACTCGGTCCTCCCGCTCCCGGAAATTGCCAACCATCTCATCTCGCGTACCGCCGCAGGCCGCGGCGCACGGTCCCTGGAGGCGACCCGATGACACTCAGTGCCCATGAGTTCGCCTACGTCAGTGACCTGGTTCGGCGCAACTCGGCGATCGTGCTGGAGAGCGGCAAGGAGTACCTGGTCGAAGCCAGGCTGCTGCCGCTGGCCCGGCTGGCCGGGCTGCCCACGGTCTCCGAGTACGTGCACCGCGCCCAGCACCGCCCCGAGCCGGACATGCACGCGAAGATCGTGGACGCCCTCACCACCAACGAGACGTCCTGGTTCCGCGACAGCGAGCCCTTCCAGGCGCTGACCAACACGGTGCTGCCGGACCTGATGCCCACCCGGTCGGCCAACCGATCGCTGCGGATCTGGTCGGCCGCCTGCTCCAGCGGCCAGGAGCCGTACACGCTCGCCATGCTGCTCCAGGACTTCCTGCCGGCCGGCTGGTCGTACGAGATCATGGCCACCGACATCTCGCAGGAGATGCTCACCCGGGCCGAGGCCGGGCGGTTCAGCCAGCTGGAGATCAACCGCGGGCTGCCGGCGCCGATGCTGGTCCGGCACTTCGAGCGGGATGGCGCGAACTGGCGCGTGTCCGCCGCGCTGCGGCGTATTGTCACGTTCCGGCGGCTGAACCTGGCCGCCTCGCTGCCGCCGATGCCGCAGTTCGACGTGGTGTTTCTGCGTAACGTGCTGATCTACTTCGACGTCGAGACCAAGCGTCAGGTGTTGCATCGGATCAGCAGCCAGATGAAGCCGGACAGTTGGCTCTTCCTCGGCGCGGCCGAGACGACGATCGGCATCGACGACCGGTTCGAGCGGGTGGCGGCTGGGCGCAGTTCCGCGTACCGGCTGCGTGGCGCCCAGGCCACCTGCCCCGGCGCGGCGGTCGGTGCCCAACCGGCTGGCGCCCACGGGGTTGGCGCTCAGCCCGTCAGCGCTCCCGCGGCACCCCGTACCGGCATCGCCGCGCCACGCAGCGCGGCGACGGGAGCAACCGTCACCGGAGGTACCGCCGGAGTCCCGGCGATGCGCGGCACCCTCGGAAGGGGATGATCCGGATGCGTGCCTTGGTGATCGACGACTCGCGGGCGATGCGGCTGATCCTCAGCCGCATCGCCGTACAGCTCGGGTTCGAGGTGCTGGAGGCCGGTAACGGCCGGGAGGCGATGGACCTGCTCGCCGCGAGCCCAGAGGCGCCCGAGCTGGCCCTCGTGGACTGGAACATGCCGGAGATGAACGGGCTGGAGTTTGTAACTGCCGTCCGCGCAGACCCGAAATATCGGACAATGACCTTGATGATGGTCACCACCGAGAGCGAGCAGAGCCAGATCGTACGAGCTCTGGCTGCGGGCGCGCACGAGTACGTGATCAAGCCCTTCACCCCGGCTGCCATCGAGGAGAAACTGGCGCTGCTGGGGCTGGTAGCGAACGGAGCCACGGCATGACTGAACTCAGCGAAGGCACGGCGTCGTGAGCGCCGGCCTTGCCGCACCGTCGGACGACGACCTACTGGCGATCGCCGAACAGGTGTGGGCCTCGTACCTCGACCCTGAGGGAATCAATCCTCTCGTACCGGCACCGCCGGCCACACCACCGCGGGACGTGTTCGCGTCGGTCTCGGTGACCGGCGCCTGGCGCGGCCACGTGGTGGTGAGCTGTTCCGACGCCGCTTCGCGCAACGCCGCGGCGGCCCTCCTCGGGGTGGACCTCGACGACGTCACGCCCGAGGACGTCACGGACGCCCTCGGCGAGCTGGCCAACATCATCGGGGGCAACGTCAAGAGCCTGCTGCCGGAACCGGCCTCGCTCTCGTTGCCGATCGTGCTCATCGACGGCAACTGCGGTTGGCCATCGGTGATCGAGCTGTGCCAGCTCGACGGGATGTGGCTGGACGAACCCGTGGCTGTCCGCGTGCTCGAGGAGAGCAGCGTCGAGAAGGAAGTGTGACTTCACCGATGAAGATTCTGATCGCCGACGACAGCCGGGTAATGCGCCAGATCGTCACCCGTACCCTCCGCCAGGCCGGTTTCGACGGCCATGACCTGGTCGAGGCGAGCGACGGGGCGCAGGCCTACGACGCGGCCCTGAACGAGAAGCCCGACCTCGTGCTGTCGGACTGGAACATGCCCGAGATGACCGGCGTCGAGGTCCTGCGCAAGCTGCGGGCCACCGGCGTCGCGGTGCCGTTCGGCTTCGTGACCTCGGAGGGTACGCCGGAGATGCGCAAGGCCGCCGAGGACGCGGGCGCGCTCTTTCTCATCACAAAGCCGTTCACGGCTGAGACGTTCCGTGACGCTTTGATCCCAATTCTGGGATAATGTGAGGCATGTCGTTTCAGCTCCCGGTGCCCAAGGATGTTCGCGACCTCTTCGAGGATCTTCTGGGCCGGCCGGTCACGGTGGGTCCGGCGGATCCCTTTCTCGCCGATGACCTGAAGAAGATGCTCGTGAGCCTCTACACCGACGACAAGATGAAGCTGGCCGCGGTGGCGGGCCTGGACCTGCCGCTGACGGTGTACGCCGGGTCGGCGATCGGTTTGCTGCCGCCCGGCGGTGCGCAGGACTGTGTCGCCGACGGGGTGGTCACCCCGGCGCAGGCCGAGAACGTCCGCGAGGTCTGCAACATCATGGCCGTCCTGCTCAACCGGGAGGGTGGCGGGCACCTGAAGCTCTACCAGGTCTTCCTGCCTGGCGAGGCGCCGCCGAGCGATGCCAGCGGGATCCTGCTGGCGCTCGGTCGCCGCCTCGATCTGGCGGTTGACGTGGGCGGATACGGTAGCGGCAGGTTGGCCATCACGCTGGCCGGCTGAGCCTTTCCATAGATGGAAACTCCCCGCACGGCAACGGTGCCGTGCGGGGAGTTTCATTTGAGCGGACCTTGGCACAACTTCCCGGAAGTTGTTGCCTCAGACCCGTCCTGAGACCACTATTTCCGGGAAGTTGTGCCGATCAAGGCGACGCGTCAGCCGGTGCTGCGGCGGGTCGGAACGATGAGCTCGCCCTCCTCGGGCGCGCCGGCGGGCGGTGGGGCGGGCGGGATCGGGGCGGCGCGTAGGTAGCCGTTCGCCAGGCCTCGGAGCATTGCCAGCATGACCGCCGCCACCACGACAGCGATCAGGAAGCGGGTCAAAGCGGCGACCGGGTCCATGTCGTGCGTGACGAACGCGTGCCACAGCGCGGGGCTGTCCAGCAACGCGGCAAGCAACAAGGTGGGCATCCGTGCCATGGGTTCGACTCCTTAGAACGCCGCGTCGGCAGCGGTACGGCGGGCCAGAATCTGTTGCGCGATCACGTACCGGCGGACCATCTCGGCGTCGGCCTCGGCCAGCTTGAACGTCAGGGTCACCTCGGTGGCGGCGGCGCGGTCGCTGGTACGCAGGACCCAACCGTCGGCGCTCAGCGTGTCCGGGCCGAGCGTCGCCACGACCTCGACCGGTTCACCGAGGTGCAGGTCGGCGGACAGGAACCGGCACCGCAGGCCGCCCTCGCCGATGTCGGTGACATATCCGGACAGCGTTCTGGCTCGGGTCCGCGTGAGCTGGATCGGCTCACCGCCGCCCGCCCGCACGTACGCGCGCCGTTGGTCCACCGCCGGCGCGCCGTCGAGGCTGAGGTTCCACAGGTGCAGCGCCCGGCCGGTGGGGCGGCGGGCGGAGCGCAGCTTGGCGGCGGCCACGTACCGCCCCCGGATGCCCGCGCTCCAGGCGAGCGACAGCGGGCTGCCCGGCTCCGGCGGTTCGACAGTGCCGCCCAGCGGCGCCGCGACCCATACGGTGGGCCCTTCGAAGTCCTCCACCCGCGACAGGTACTCGGTCCCGGCGTAGGACAGGTCGACCAGCGAGTTGACCTCAGGTCGGGGCTGACTCATTCCGCCACCACCTCTTCCAGCCGGCGGCAGAGCAGGTCGGCCCACAGGTGCGGGGTCGGGGCCACCCCGTCGATCAGCGCCACGGGTACCCCCAGCGCCAGCACTGTCGCCGGGTCTCCGGTCGACCCGGTGCCCTGTACCACGATCGCGTCCACGTGTCCGATATCGGCCAGGTGACGCGCGCTGTCGGCGGTCTTGCGAGTGGCGTCCACCACACCCCACACCGCGGTCGCCGGGACGCCCTCGACGATCGAACGCGCCGACCCGGTGTTACCGGGCGGCGCGTCCACCACCACGATCAGCGGCATGTTGGTCTCTTCGCGGACCTTCGCGATCCGTTTCGCGGCCTGCTCCGGGCCGGTCAGCCGGCGGCTGGTGTGGATGCCGGTGCCGGCCACGCTGTCGGCCGCGAGCAGGGTGCGGTCCACCGTCAGCTCCAGCGACTCGGCCACGACGCGGGCCGTGGCGACCGCGCCGGTCAGCTCACCCACGATCAAAAGCACGTCGCCGGCCCCCGCCGGTGCCTGCGGCGGCCCGGGCAGCAGCTTCAAAACCTTGACAATCGCACGGTACGAGTCGAAGCCGGTGACCCGGTCGCACAGTTCCTTCGGCATGCCGAGGTGGGTCAGCACGTTGACCAGCGGGGAGTCGGCGGGGAGCACCACGGGGCGGTAGCGGGGGATCAGCGTGCCTTCGGACGGCGGCTGGATCGTCGGTCCGGGGGTCGGCTGGGGGGCCTGGAACACCGCGACGACCTGCTCGGACTCCGGCTGCGGCGACGGCATCACGCCCTCGTTCGCCGGCGTGCGCCAGCCCGGGATGCCGTACTCCGACAGTACGTCCGCGAACGCCGCCGCCTCGGCGCTGACCTGTTCAGCGGCGCGCATGGCGGTGTTGACCGAGGCGGTCTCGTCCGGTCCGACGTACGGGGTCTGCCGGCGTTCCCGCTCCTCGACGAGCGCGACCAGTTCGTCCGCCGGGCTGGCGCCGGTGGCACCGGTAGCCGGGCCGGCCGGTACCGGGACGGTGGCGGTCGAGTCGGCCGCGGGTGGCTCGGACCGGTCGGTGGGGGTGACGGTCATCATGGCGGGTGTGGTGCCGTTGGGGCCGGCCGGCGCGGTGCCCGCCGTGCCTCCCGTAGCGGCTGCGGCCAGGTTGGCCTGGTACGCGAGGGTCGCCGACGGCAGGCCGGCCTGGAAGTGGGCAGCGGGGTTGGGTGGCGCCTTCGCCCTGGTGGATGAGGCGGCTTCGGGTGGCGGGGTCGGTGGCACGGTCCTCGGCGGCGTCGGTCCGCCCGCCGCCCCCGCGCCCGCCGGCTCGGCCTTGTCGGCGACCTCAACGGTCAGCTCGTACCGCTGGCGGCTGAACAGCCCCGCGAGCCCGGCCGCGCGTACCCGGTCCGCAGAGACGATCTTGGCGGCGGGACCGTGCTCCTTCTTCACCTGAGCCAGCAGCGCCTCCAGATCATGACCCTCAAGCAGCAATCGAGTAGGCACCGTTCACCACTCCCACGGTCTCGATGCGCAGCGCGCACTTGGCGATTTCGGTGTACGACAGGACCGGCAGTCGCGGCACCGTGACGACGACCAGGCGGCGCAGCGGCATCCGGAGCTGGGGGAGCACACCAGTACCGGATTGACGCCGCGCTGCTCGGCGGCCTCGGCGATGCGGCCCAGCTCCTCCATGAGCGCCTCGGCGCGGCCGGTGTCGACGAGCAGTTGCAGACCGGTCTCGGTCGGCCGCAGCGATTCCAGCAGCGACTGTTCGAGGCGCGGATCGAGCGTGACGGCGATCAGCATGCCGTCGGTGGCGTACCGGGCCGCGATCGCCGGACCGAGCGCGGACCGGGCTGCCTCCAGGAGCGTGTCGTGGTCGGCCGACGTCTTCGCCTGAAGCGACAGGCGCCTCGAAGATGCGGACCAGGTCGCGGATCGGCACGTCCTCTTCGAGCAGCCCCTGGAGCACCCGCTGCACCTGGCCGAGGCTGAGCAGGGCCGGGGTGAGCTCCTCCACCACCACCGGGTGGGTGCGTTTGACGACCTCGGTCAGCGCGCGGACGTCCTCGCGGCCGAGCAGGCGGCTGGCGTTGGCCCGGACCACCTCGGCGAGGTGCGTGATCACCACCGAGGCCCGGTCGACCACGGTGGCGCCGGTCATGCTCGGCCTGGTGCCGCAGCTCGGCCGGCACCCACTTGCCGGCCAGGCCGAACACCGGCTCGACGCCGGTCTTGCCGGGCAGGAAGTCCAGGTTCTCGCCGATCGCGAGGACCGTACCGGGCGGGGCCTGGCCGCTGCGCGACGTCGATCCCGCTGATCCGGATCGCGTACGTGGACAGCGGCAGGTCCAGGTCGTCGCGGGTGCGCACCGGGGGCATCACGATGCCGAGGTCGAGCGCGACCTTGCGGCGCAGCGCCCGGACCCGGTCGAGCAGGTCGCCGCCGGCCCGCGTCGACCAGGTCGACCAGGTCCGGCGACAGCGCCAGTTCGAGTGGGTCGACCCGCATCTCGCCGAGCAGTACCTCGGGCGCGTCGGCGGGCGGCGGCGCCTCGACCGTCGGTCTCGACCTCGTCGTCCGGGTCGGGTGGCGGGCAGCCGCTGCGCGATGACGAGGACGGCCGTGCCGACGACGAGGAACGGGAGCTTCGGCAGGCCCGGGATCAGGCACAGGCCGAGGGCCGCGCCGCCGGCGATGCGCAGTGCGACGCGGTGCTGGCCGAGCTGCTTGGCGACGTTGGAACCCATGTCGCCGTCGGTGGCCGAACGCGTCACGATCAGACCGGTCGCCACCGACAGCAGCAGCGCCGGGATCTGCGAGACCAGGCCGTCGCCGACGCTCAGCAGGCTGTACGTCGTTGATCGCGTCGCATCGGCGACAGGCCGCTTCTGCACCATGCCGACGGCGAAGCCGCCGATCAGGTTGATCAAGCGTGATGACGATGGCCGCCATCGCGTCGCCCTTGACGAACTTCGAGGCACCGTCCATCGCGCCGTAGAAGTCGGCCTCGGAACGCGCACCTCGGTACGCCGGCGGCGGGCCTCGTCCTCGTCGATCAGGCCGGCGTTGAGGTCGGCGTCGATCGCCATCTGCTTGCCGGGCATCGCGTCGAGGGTGAACCGGGCGCCGACCTCGGCGACCCGCTCGGCGCCCTTCGTGATCACCACGAACTGGATCACGATGAGGATCATGAAGATGACCAGGCCGATGACGAGCTGGCCGCCGACCACGAAGTGGCCGAACGCGTCGATCACCTTGCCGGCGAAGCCGTCGAGCAGGACGAGCCGGGTCGCGCTGACGTTGAGGGCCAGCCGGAACAGCGTCATGACCAGCAGGAGCGACGGGAAGCCGGAGAAGTCCAGCGGGCGCTTCACGTACATGCTGACCAGCACGATGAGCAGCGCACCGGTGATGTTGGTGGCGATCAGCAGGTCGATGAGAACGGTCGGCAGCGGGACGACCATCATCACGATGATCATCACAACGCCCATTGGGACCGCGAACTGACTCAACCGTCGACCCGACACGACACCTTCCAGCTGGGAGGATCCGGCCTGCTCCGTGGCGTACCTGTGCCGTCCTGGCAAGTCCCCAATCGGTACAGGTCGCCGCGGGTTGAGGCTTTTTCGTCAACCCGAGGCGGCAGGTGCCGATCGAACCGGACGTGCTTCTTCCCACTCCGCAGACGGCACAAACCGTTCATGTCGGGCGGCAGCCGATATACGATCGTGGCGGCGACGTCGTCGGGTACGAGCTGCTCTTCCGGGGCGCGAGCGCCGATCTGGCCGCGTCCCGCCGCAACGCGTACGCCACCAGCCAGGTGATCGTGAACGCGTTCACCGAGTTCGGTCTGCGCGAGCTGGTCGGTGAGCGCACCTGTTTCATCAACCTCACCCGCGAGTTCATCGTCGGCGAGCTGGCCGTGCCGTTCGAGCCGGAACAGGTCGTTCTCGAGATTCTGGAGACGGTGGAGATCGACGACGACGTGGTGGCCGGGGTCACGGGGCTGGCCGATCGGGGGTACCCGATCGCGCTGGACGACTTCGTCTTCGGACTGGGGCGGGAACGGCTGCTCCGGCTCGCCTCGTACGTGAAACTGGACTTTCTCGCCCACGACGTGGAGAGCCTCACGGCTGCCGTGGCGGCCTGTCGCGAGTACCCGAAAATCCGCCTCGTCGCCGAGCGGGTCGAGACGCCGGAGCACAGCGAGCTGGCCCAGCGACTCGGTTTCGATCTTTTTCAGGGGTACGCGCTGGGCCGCACCCAGGTGGTCTCCATCGCCACGCTGGCGCCCTCACGGCTGCGCCGGCTGGAGCTGCTGGGCGCGCTGACCGGCCCGGAGTGCGACCTCGACCACGTGGTGTCGATCGTGACCAGCGATCCGGCGCTGTCGTTCCGGATCCTCCGCGCCACGAACGCCGTCGCCGAGGGCGTCACCCGCCGGATCTCCTCGGTCCGCGACGCGGTCGTGCTGCTCGGCGGCACCCGGATCCGGCAATGGGTGACACTGATGCTGGTATCGGACATCGCCGAGGCGACCGACGAACAACTCTCCACCACGATGGCGCGGGCCCGGCTGTGCCAGACCATCGCGTCCCGGCTGGGTGTGGCCGCGGAGCCGGCGTTCACCGCGGGTCTGCTGTGGGGCGTGGCCGAGGTGCTCGGGGTGCCGGTGGCCGAGCTGGTCGGCCGGCTGCCGCTGACCCGGGAGGTCGCCGACGCGCTGATCGGCGACCGGGGCCGGCTGGGCGAGGTGCTGGGGATGGTCCGGGCGTACGAGAAGTCCGACCTCGACGCGCTCGCGCATCCGGCGGTGTCGCCGGCCGATCTGGCGCACGCCTACCTGGAGTCGGTCGGCTGGTCGGTACGCACGATGCAGGGCGTCCTCGGCACCCCCAGACGCCGGTGACTTGGCACAATTTCCCGGAAACAGTGGCCTCACAGGGCTGTCTTGGCCACAACTCCGGGGAAGTTGTGCCGATCTTGGGGGCGTTAGGCTGGGCGCGTGGCGGTACCCGTGCTGCTCGACTGTGACCCCGGCATCGACGACATGGTGGCGATCCTGGTCGCCGCCGCGAGCCCGGACATCAACCTGCTCGGCGTGACCACGGTCGGCGGCAACGTCGGCCTGCCCGCCACGACCCGCAACGCCCGGGCCGTACTGGCGCTGGCCGGCCGGCCGGAGGTACCGGTCGCGGCCGGTGCGCCGCGCTCACTGGTACGCGTGACCCGGCGCGGCGGCGAGGACGTGCACGGCGCCGACGGGCTGGGCGGCGTCCGGCTGGCCGAGCCCGACACCCCGGTCGACCCGCGGCACGCGGTGGACTTCCTGGCATCGATGATCGACAGCGCTGGCGAGCCGGTGACCCTCGTGGCCACCGGCCCGCTGACCAATGTCGCGCTGCTGTACGCGCGGCACCCCGCGGTCGCGGCACGGCTGGCCCGGGTCGTGGTGATGGGCGGCTCGATCGGCGCCGGCAACGTCACCCCGGCCGCGGAGTTCAACATCTGGTTCGATCCCGAGGCGGCGTACCGGGTGCTGACCTCGCCCGGTCTCGACCCGACCGTGCCGGTGACGCTGATCGGACTGGACATCACGTACCGGACCACGTTCAGCGGGACGGATCTGGACACGCTGCGCTCCCGGGGTCGGATCGGCGCACTGGTGGCCGAGGCGCTGGCTCACTACCGGCACGGGTACGAGCAGATCCTGGGCGAGCCGGTGGTACCCGTGCACGACGCGGTCGCCCTCACCGCCGCGGTCCGCCCCGACCTGTTCCGGATGCGGTCCGCCTTCGTGGACGTGGACACCGGATACGGGCCCAGCCGCGGCAACACCGCCGTCGACCTGCGCGCGGCGGCCCCGAACGTCGAGGTCGCCGTCGACGTCGACGCGCCCGGAGTCGTCGGGTACATCCAGGACATGATCGGCACAACTTCCCGGAAGTAGTGGCCAAGACAGCCCTCTGAGGCCACTGGTTCCGGGAACTTGTGTCGATCATGCGGCCAGGGTGGCGGGGGTACGGTGCAGGCCGGCCGCGGAGCCCTTCGCCTTCAGGGTCATCACGAAGGCGAGCACCCGGGCCACCGCGTTGTACAGGTCGGGCGGGATCTCACTGCCCAGCTCGCACGCCTTGTGCAGCGCCCGGGCCAGCGGAATGTCCTGCACCATCGGGATCCGCTTCTCGGTGGCCACCTCACGGATCTTCGTGGCCACCGCACCGGCGCCCTTCGCGACCACCCGCGGCGCGCCCTTCGACGGGTCGTACCGCAGCGCGACGGCCACGTGCGTCGGGTTGACCAGTACGACATCGGCCTTCGCGAGGTCGGCCATCATCCGCTGCCGGCTCATCGCCAGTTGCTTCGAGCGGATCGCGCCCTTCAGGCGCGGGTCACCCTCGGCCTGCTTGTGCTCCTGCTTGACCTCGTGCTTGGTCATCCGGAGTTGCTTGTTGATCCGGCGACGCACGACCGCGTAGTCGGCGATCGCCATCACCAGACCGGCGATGGCGGCCGTCCGTACCAACGTGACGATCGTCCCGGCGATCAGGTTGATCAGCGCGGCCACCGGCATCGAACCGGCCGAGACCAGGTCGGGCAGCATCTTGTGCAGCGACAGGTACAACACGGTACCCAGTACCGCGGTCTTGAACGTGGCCTTCGCCGCCTCCCAGACCGCGTGGCCTCCCAACGCCTTCTTCAGCCCGGAAAAGGGGTTGAGGCGCTTGAAGTCCGGCTTCAGCAGCTTCATCGCCGGCCGGATGCCGCCCTGCGCCGCGGCGGCCGCCACGCCGGTCAGCATGATGCCGATGACCAGCGGCGCGATCGCGGTCGCCCCGGCCCGCAGGCCGTTCTCCAGCACTTTCATCGCCTTGACCGGATCGGGGTCGGCGATGACGCCGGTGGTCTGGTAGAGCACCTTCTCCGCCACGTGCATGGCGTTGCGGACGATCATCGGGAGCACGGTACTCGCGACCAGCAGGCCACCCCACGAGCCAAGATCGGGGGTACGCGCGATGCGCCCCTCTTTCCGGGCTTCCCGCTTCCGTTTCTCAGTAGGCTTCTCGGTCTTCTCGCCGCTCACGTGTCACCCCCTTCGATGTTGGTCGATACGGTCCCGTTCGACGCGGCCCCGATGGGACCAGATTGACCAACGTCGATCTTGCGCCTCATGAGCCGAGCGCTTGGAGCACGTACTGGACCGACTTGTCGACGAGGTTGCGGATCGCCTCCGGAAGCATGGTCAGCGCCAGCCCGGCACCGGCCAGCGTCAGCAGGATCTTCGCCGGAAAGCCCAGCGCGAACGCGTTCAGCGCGGGCGCCACCCGGGACAGCAGGCCGAGGCCGATGTCGGTGCAGAAGAGTACGGCGATCAGCGGCCCGGCGATCTGGACCGAGGCGAGGAACATCTCGGTGAACCCGCTGGTGACGAGGTGCTGAAGGTTGTGCAGCGACAGCGAGCCGTCGAGCGGGAGGGCCTGGTACGACGTGGCGAACCCGCGCAGGACGAGCTGGTGCCCGTCGGTGGCGAACAGGATCGTGGCGGCCAGCACGCCGTAGAACCGGCCGAACACGCCACCGCCCGCGCTGCCGCTGGCGCCCAGCGGGTCGAACGCGAACGCCACCGAGAACCCGCCGAACAGGTCGATCAGGTTGCCCGCCGCCTGGACGGCCGCGAACAGCATGGCGGTCAGGAAGCCGAGCGCGGTGCCGAGTACCACCTGCTCGACGAGGCTGACCACCAGGCCGGCGGTGTCTAGTGCGGGCACCCGGGACACCAGCGACGGGATGACCGGCAGCGCGATCCCCACCGAGAGGAGCGCCTTGACCTGCGGCGGCAGCGCCCGGGAGTTGAACGGCGGCGAGATGACCAGCCAGGCCGCCGCGCGTACCGAGGCCAGCAGCAGCGCGGTCAGCTCAGCCGTGGGTATCGAGAGGTTCACGCGGTTTTGATCAGGTCGGGGATCTGGGCGAACAGCATCGTGGTGAACGAGATCATCTCGTGGAGCATCCAGTTGCCGGTCAGCAGCAGCGCGAGCCCGACGCCGACCGCCTTCGGTACGAAGGACAGCGTCGCCTCCTGGATCTGCGTCACCGACTGGAACAGCGAGATGGCAAACCCGATGAGCAGCGCGGTGAGCAGCACCGGGGCGCCCAACTTCGCCGCCACGGTCATGGATTGCAGGCCGATGTGCACGATCTGGGTGTCGGTCATGAGGTGAGAGGCCCCTAGTGGTAGCTGGCGACGAGGGCGGTGATGACCAGACCCCAGCCGTTGACGAGGACGAAGAGCAGCATCTTGAACGGCAGCGACACGGTCACCGGCGGAAGCATCATCATGCCCAGGGACATCAGCGAGGCGGACACCACCATGTCGATGACCAGGAACGGGACGTAGATGACGAAGCCGATGATGAACGCCGCCCGAAGCTCGGACAGGGCGAAAGCCGGCACCAGCGTGGACAGCGGTACGGCATCCTTGTTCTTCGGCAGCGGACGGTTGGCCACCTTGGTGAACAGCGCCAGCTCGTCCTTGCGGGTGTGCGCGAACATGAACTCGCGCAGCGGCTTGACGCCGTCCTGGAAGGCCACCGACTGGGTCTTGTCGCCGCGCAGGTAGGGCTGCACCCCGTCGTGGTTCATCTGGGACAGCACCGGCCCCATGATGAACAGGCTGATGAACAGCGCCAGTCCGGCGAGCACCTGGTTGGGCGGCACGCTGGTCAGGCCGAGCGCGTTACGGGTGATCGAGAGTACGACGAAGATCTTCGTGAACGACGTGCACAGCAGGAGCAGGGCGGGCGCGACGGACAGCACGGTCAGCGCGATCATGATGACGATCGAGCTGCTCGGCTTGCCGCTGGTGCCACCGACGTTGACGCTGACCGTGCCCTCGGCTGGCTGGGCCGGGGGAGCGGGCGGGGACGGCGCCGCCGGGGCGGTGATGGGGGCGGCGACCGGTGCGGCGACCGCGGCCGAGGCGGCGCCCGGGGTACTGAAGAGAAGTGCAGTTCCGACACTGAACGTCGCAAGAGTCAGGCGGATCGCTCGCTTCACGACTTGCGTACCCTCCGTTCTCGCAGGAAGTCCCGGGTCTGTGCCCAGGTCCTTGTAGAGAGAATCGATCCTGCGAGTGAGCCATCGGGGGACACGACGGGTGCGGTCGGGTTGCGGCCGTTCCCCAATGCCTCAACCGACAGCGACTCGCGACGAACCGGCGCCTCCGGCTGGTACTCCTCGACCGCGGCCAGGTCGGCTTCGGCGAGCAGGGTGACCTGTCCGTCGGTGACACCCAGGACCATCGCCCTGTCCGCCACGCGTACCACGGCGACCGAGGCGCCGCGGCTGAGCTGCTGCCGGCCCAGCACGTCGATCAGGCCGCCCCGACGCGTGCCCAGCGGCCGCCGCACCAGCTTGCGCGAGCCCCACATCAGGGCCAGCACCACGAGCAGCGAGAAGACGATCCGCAGGGTCAGCTCGATCACGCGCAGGTCCTAACTAGGACGCTGGTCCGACGGCGAGATGATCTCGGTGATCCGGATGCCGAAGTTCTCGTCGATGACGACCACCTCGCCGCGGGCGATCAGCCGGCCGTTCACCAGCAGGTCGGCCGGGCCACCCGCGGCACGGTCGAGTTCGACCACGGCGCCGGGGGTCAGCGAGAGCAGGTCGCGCACGCTCATCCGGGTCCGGCCCAGCTCGGCGGTCACCTCCATCTCCACGTCGTGCAGCAGATCCAGGCCGTTGCGTGTGGCCGCCGCCTTGTCCGCCTTGTCCGCGGGCGCGGCGGAGGCCGCCGGCGTGGCGACCGAGGAGACCAGGAGGCCGACGACGCCGCGTACCTCGGTACCGTCCGACAGCGGGACCAGCGCACCACCCGCCTCGACCAGCGACGAGAGCGCGATCGCGGCGTCGGTCACGTTGCCCGGGTCGACGACGACCGGGCCGAGCGTGCCGGCCGCCGCCTCCAGCGCGGGCCGCACCGCCTGGGTGACGTCGAGCGACCCGAGCGGGGTGTCACCGAGCGCGTCGACCAGGTCCTGCGCGACCATGACCAGTACCTCGCCCTGGGCGGCGCCGCCGAACTTGGCCCGGATGGCCTCCCCGTCGAGCGTGATCGAGGCCGCGTCCCGGGTGGGCGTGCCGGCGCTGAGCGGGCTGCTCGCGGGCAGCAGCGCGACGGCCGCCTCGGCCGCGGTGAGCGCCCGTCCGAGTTCCTGATCCGTGGCCGGAGCGGTCACCGGTCCTCCATTTCGGGTGCTGGTGCGACGACGAGGCAGGCCAGGCGGGTGCCCTGGCTGCCGGGTACGGCCTGGGCGAACGTGATGCCGGCGGACGTGACCGCCAGCGGCTGGGTGACCGGGTGGGCGAGCGGTACGACGTCGCCGGGGCTCAGGTTGATCAGGTCGCCGGGGCGCATCCGGACCTGCTGGAACCGGACACTCACCGCAAGGGGGACGGTTTCCAGGCTGGCGACGAGGTTGCGGTGGGCGACGTCGCGGGCCGCGCGCTGGGCCGCGTTGAGCTGGACGCCGGACCGGTCGTCCTGCAACTTCGGGACGATCATGCTGAACGGCAGGCAGATCGTGGCCACGCACTCCTCGGCACCCACGCGCATCTCGAAGGAGGCCACGATCACCGGGTCGGAGGCGACGCCGGCCTGGACGAACTGCGGGTTGTACTCGATACCGGTCAGCTTGGGCCGGACCGCCACGATCGTCTCGAACGCGTAGCGGAGTTCGCCGAGGATGCGGCCGATCAGGCTCTGGAGCAGGGGGATCTCGATGTCGGTCAGCGGCCGCGCCGGCTGAGGGCCGCCCGAGCCGCCGAGCATGTGGTCGATCGAGGCCATCGCGGTGGACAGCGAGAACTCCAGGATCGCGGTGCCGGGCAGCGGCTCCAGCGTGATCATCGCGACGATCGTGGGGCTGCTCAGCGACGAGATGTACTCGTCGTACGTGAACTGCTCGATGGACAGCAGCGTCACCTGCGACACGGCGCGCAGGCTCGTGGTGAGCAGCGTGGTGAACTGGCGGGCGAACGTCTCGTACGCGATCTGGAGGGTCCGGACGTGCTCGCGTGACAGCTTGGTCGGCCGCCGGAAGTCGTACGGCTCAGGACCGGAGCTCTTGGTCCGGCGGTTGATCCGGCCAGCCGTCCGGGCCGGCCCGGCCGTGGATGACGTTTGTGTCACGTCGTTCCATCGGCCGGCCGGCACCGGACTTGAGAGGAAATTTGCCCGAGCGGGGACTTGCGGGGTTACTGCATGACGAACTCGGTGAAGTACACGTCCATGATCTCGCCGTCGTACGCCTTTTCGACCTTCTCGGTGAGATCCTTCTTCGCCTTCTCCCGAGCGGCGTTGGAGGACAGTTCGGACACCGGCAGGTTGCTGAACTGCGAGATGGCGATGTCGACGGCCTTGCTGCCGTCCGGCGCCTCGGACACGTCCGCGGTGGCCTGAAGGGCGAGCTTGAGCTTGAGGAAGTGCCCGTCGGCCAGGTTGAGGGTGACGGCGTCCATCGGGACGACCTTGCCCGGCTTGGGCGCCGGCTTCTTGGCGGATCCGCCGGCCAGCGCGAAGTAGCCGCCGGCGCCGCCACCGAGCAGGACGACGGCCGCCGCGATGATGATGATCAGCTTCTTCTTCGACTTCTTCGGCGTCTCTTCGGTCGCCTTCTCGTCCTTGCTCATGCTCATTCCTTCGGATCTTCAGCGCGCCGATCTTGGAGAAATGCACACGGTACGGAGATCAAACCGTGTGCATTTCTCCAAGATCGGCGCAACAGGGGTGGGTTAGTTCGTGCCCGCAGCCGACGGGAGCAACGCGCGCTCGGCGGCGGGGAGGTTGGACTGGATCACGATCTCGACGCGCCGGTTGAGCGTGGCCGCCCGCGGGTCGCTCGGCGGGTACAGCGGCTTCTCGCCGGCGTACCCGACGGCCGACAGCCGGTCCGCCGCGACACCCTTGTCGATCAGGTACCGCACCACCCCGGACGCGCGGGCGGTGGACAGCTCCCAGGCGCTCGGGTAGTTGACCGTCGGCACGTTGAGCTGGTTCGTGTGCCCGTCCACCTCGATGTGGTTGGGCAGGTCAGCCAGCGCCGGGATGACGCTGTCGAGGATGCGGGTGCCGTCGGGCAGCAGGTCGGCCCGGTCACCGGCGAACACGACGTTGCTGGTCACGATCGTGACCACCAGCCCGCGCTCGTCGATCGTGAAGCGCACCGAGTCGGAGGTACCCTTCTGTTCGGCCTGGTCGAGGATCTTCTTCTTCACCTCGTCGAAGTTCTTGACCTCCTGCTGGGCCGCGCTCTGCATCTGCTGCTGGCGAGCCCGGTCGGCGTCCTGCACGGCCTTCTGCAACGCGGTGTCCTGGGCGGCGTTCTTGCTCGCCGCGTCCTGGTTACCGCTGACGCCGGTGCCGATGTCGATCGCGCCGGTGTCGTCGGCCTGGTCATCGAGGCTGCTCGTGGTGCCGGACAGCACCGCCGGCGCGCCGAAGCCGCGGGCGAGGCTGTCCCGGAGCGCGTCGAACTTCTTCTGGTCGATCTGGCTCATCGCGAACAGCACCACGAACAGCACCATGAGCAGCGTCATCATGTCGGCGTACGACACGAGCCAGCGCTCGTGGTTCTCGGGTTCCTCGTCGTGCGCGGCGTGTTTCTTGTGCCGTGCCGGCTTGTGCCCGGACACTAGGCCGCCTTCTTCTTGGCCTCGCCGCCTGGCGGCAGGAGGCTGCGCAGCTTCTGGGCGACCAGGCGCGGGTTGGCGCCGGCCTGGATGTTGATGATGCCGGCGATGACGAGATCCATCTGGGCGCACTCGACCTCGGACAGGCGCTTGAGGCGGTTGCCGATCGGCAGCCAGATGACGTTGGCGCTCATGATGCCCCAGAGGGTCGCCACGAAGGCCGACGCGATCAGCGCACCGAGGGTGGCCGGCTCGCTGAGGTTCGCCAGTACGTGCACCAGGCCGATGACCGTGCCGATGATGCCGATGGTCGGCGCGTACCCGCCCATGTCCGCGAAGATCTTCGCACCGGCCTTGTCGGCCTTGCGCTTGGCGTCGACCTCGCCTTCGAGGATCTCCCGCAGCTCTTCCGAGTCGGTGCCGTCGATGGCGAGTTGGAGGCCCTTCTTCAGGAACGGGTCGGAGACGTCCTTCATGGCGTCCTCCAGTGCCAGCAAGCCTTCACGGCGGGCCCGCTCGGCCAGCTTGACCATTGTCTCGACGAGCTCGTCCGGGCTGCTCTTCTTGGCCAGGAACGCCTGCTTGAGTTGGTTGATCATGCCGGTGGCGTCTCTGAGCATGCCGCCGGCGATGCCCACGCCGAGGGTACCGACGAACACGAGGATCAGCGGCGCGGGCAGCATGATCTGCCCGATGCTGGTGCCCTCGAGGGTCATCGCCGTGAAGATGGCGCCGAACGCGAGTCCGACGCCGATCAGGGTTGCCGGATCCATTGTCAGCGCTCCTTGCGATGTAGTTGGACGACATTGGTACGGGGTTCGGCCGGGTCCTCCCGGTGCGGGTTGCCCCGGTGGGCTTCTTGGCCGCCGGTGTCGCGGCGGGCCTCGGCCGGCTGGCCGACCATCTGCTGGGCCTCGGACACGACGGACGCCCGGTACTGGCGGATCAGCGCGACCAGCTCGGCCAGCGACTCACCCACCACGTACTTCGTCCCGTCAACCAGCGTGATGACGGTGTCCGGGGTGGCGTCGGCACGCTCGATCAGATCGGGATTCAGGGCGAAGACCGGGCCGTTCAGGCGGGTCAGGAGTATCACGGTGTCCGTCCTCAGGCGTTCGGCAAGCTGGTGGCGTCGGGTGGCGTACTGGTGCCCGGAGTCGATGCCCGCAGCGGTGTCGGACCCTTCGGCAGGCCCACCTGGAACATCGGCGGTGACCGGGACGGGATGAGGAAATGTCGGCCCCCCGTACGACAGCGGGGTGGCGAACCGGCCGACGCGCGCCGGTTCGCCACCCTGCTATGGGTGTGGGAGCTAGTGCTTGAGGTTCACCAGGTCCTGGAGCAGCTCGTCGGAGGTCGTGATCACCTTCGAGTTCGCCTGGAATCCCCGCTGCGCGATGATCAGGTTGGTGAACTCCTGCGCGAGGTCGACGTTGGACATTTCCAGCGAGCCGCTGAGCAGCACGCCGCGGCCGCCGCCACCGGCGGCGCCGAGCTGCGGGGTGCCGGAGTCGACCGTCGCGCGGTACTCCGAGTCGCCGGCCTTCTCCATACCCGGCGGGTTGTTGAACGTCGCCAGGGTGATCTGGCCGAGCGGCTGCTTGAGGCCGTTGGAGAAGACCCCGACGAGCGTGCCGTCGGTGTCGATGGTGAACGACTGGAGCGTACCCATCGTCGAGCCGTCCTGGCTGAGCGCCGCGATCGTCGACGTGCCGGCATAGTTGGTCACGCCGGACAGGTCGACGTTGATGTTGCCGGCGCCGAAGGTCATGGTCATGCTGTTCGGGCTGGGCGTGGTGCCGTCCGGGTTGAACGACAGCGAGGTCGGGCCATCGGTGGTGGTGCCGTCGCTGAGCGTCACGTCCCAGCTCGTCGCAGACGTCTTGGCGAAGGTGGCGGACAGGCTCACCTCGTTGCCCTGCGCGTCGTACCCCTTGATCGAGGTCGTGATCGGCGTGGTGCTCGTGGTGTCGGCGGGCAGGTTGCCGCTGAGCGTCATGTTCCCGGTCGTCACCGGCTGGAGCAGGGTACCGATGGGCAGCGACACGTCGCCGGGGGCGAGGTTCGTGTCGATCACCCCGTTGGTGGCGGACCACCCCTGCACCACGGCACCGCCCGGCGCGACCAGCTTGCCGTCGGCGTCGAAGTTGAACGAGCCGGCCCGGGTGTACAGGTTCTCGCCGCCGTTGCGGACCACGAAGAACCCGTCACCGTTGACCATCAGGTCGGTGGTGCGGCCGGTCGTCTGGGCGGAACCCTGACCGAAGTTGGTGGTGATGGCGGCGGTCCGCACGCCCAGACCGATCTGCGCCGGGTTGGTCCCGCCGATGCCGGCCTGCGGCGCACCGGCGGCGCGCATCATCTGGCTCAGGGCGTCTTCGAAGACGGTCTGCGACGACTTGAAGCCGGCGGTGTTGACGTTCGCGATGTTGTTACCGGTCACGTCCATCATCTGCTGGTGGGCACGCAGACCGCTGATGCCGCTGAACATGGAACGAAGCATGGAGTGGAGTGCCTTTCCTCGGGCTGTCGGGAAGGTGAAGGTGGAGCGGTTAACTCGCGCTGTTGCGGACTTCCTTGACCGAGGACAGCGGTACATCCGTGTTCCCGACGTGCACCGTCGAGTTGCTGCCCATGAGCTTGGCGGAGGTGACGACTCCGGTCGCCTCCTTGCCGTCGGTACCGGTGTACGCGACGGTCTTGCCGACCAGGTTGCTGGCGCTGAACTGGAGCTGCGAGGTGACCATCTGCTGCTGGGCGTCCGCCAGGTCGGTGAGCTTCTCGACCATGGTGAACTGGGCGGTCTGCGCCATGAACTGGGTCGGGTCCGCGGGGCTGCTCGGGTCCTGGTACTTCAGCTGCGCCACGAGCAGCTTCATGAAGTCGTCCTTGCCGAGCTCGTTCGGCGACGTCTTGCCGTTCGACGCGGTGGAGGTCGTCGGGGCGGCACCGCTGGCCGCCAGGACGTCGGTGAGTGAGCTGATACTGGTGATCGTGGACTCCTCGGGTCAGACTCGCAGATCGAGTGCGCTGCGGTGACTGGGTTCGGGCGTGACTGCCGGGACCGGTCGCCGCTCGGCTTCCGGACGGCTGCCGGGCGTTGCGCCGGAGTGGCCGCTGGAGTGGCCGCCAGGGTGGCTGCCGGCCGGTTGCCGGTGTGCCTCCCGGCCGGGCGCGCCACCCTGACCGGGTGCGTCCGACCCGACGTCCACTGAGTGCGTGTCGAAGCCGGACTGCTGAAGTTCCTTGCGCAACTCGGGGAGGGCCGCGCGGAGCGCTTCCCGCCCGGCGTCGGTCGCGCCGGCGAGCTGTACATGGATCTCGCCGTTGCGGATTTCCGCCGTAACACTGATCGGCCCCAGGTCGATCGGGTTGAGGTGGACGGTCAACCGATGTACGCCGTCCGGGCCGTTCCGCAGCGGCGTGAGGTGCTGGACCAGTTGCGCGGCGTGCGAGGCCGGTGTGGCCTGCGTGACCGGTGCGCCGGCAACGGCCGTGGGGTTCGTCGCCTGCGTGGGCACCCCGGTGCCCGTGACGGCGAGTGGGTCCACGCCGGCCACCGTGCCCGGGCCGGATTCGGCGGCCTCGTCCCGCCGCCCGGCCGGTTGCCCGGTCCGCGCCGTCGCTGGCGCTCCGGCGGAAGGCAACTGCTGATCGGGTACCGGCACAGCCGCGCCAACGGGTTGGGGCGCGGTGGTGGCCGACCCGGTCGCGGGCCTGCTGGGCTGGTTGGCCGGCGGGTTGACCGGTTGGTTCGCTGGTTGGTTGGTCGGCTGGTTGGCCGGCTGGTTGGTCGGTTGATTCGCCGGCCCGGGCGCCGGTTGGTTCGCGGCCGGAGGCATCGCCGGACCGCCTGTCTGCGCTGCCGGATGGGCAACGCGCGGCGCGCCCGCTTGCTCTGTTGCCGGATAGGCGACGCCCGCCGCGCCCGCTTGCTCTGCTGCCGGATAGGCAACGCCGCTGGCGGCGGTCGGCGCCGGGCTGGCGGCGCGGGTGGCCGCGGAGTTCGCGGTCGGCGTGGTGGCTTGCGTGGTGGCTTGCGTGGTGGCTTGCGTGGTGGCCGGCGTGATCGGTGTGCCGGGCGTGGCCGGGGTGGCAGCCGGTTCGGTGACCGCTGTCGCGGGACCCGTCGGTCCACTAAGGACGGTCTGGTCGGCGGCGCCGGTGCCGGGCCCGGCAACGGCACCCGGCTGGCCGGCGGCCGCATCCACGGCTCCGGCGGCACCCACGGCACCGGCCGCACCCGCGATGCCGGCGGTGCCAGCGATGCCGGCAGCGACAACGGCCGCGGGCGTGGCCCCGGCGATGGCGGTGATCCCAGCCACGCCGGCCACCCCGGTCGGTCCGGCGGCGATCGTCGCGACCGGGCCCGCCGGTGCCGGCAGGCCGCCGACGAGCGGGATGACCTGCGCCAGGCCGGTTCCGGTACCGGTACCGGGGTCGCCGGGCGTCGCCGGTACCGTCCCGGGGCGGCCGGCGGCGATGTCGTCGGCGGCGGGTTTCGCGGCTTCCTGAGCGGCGTCGCCAGCGGCGGTACCGGCCGGATGACGGTGACCGACCGGCCGGCGCGAGCCCTTGTCGCCACCGGCGTGGTGCCGTTGGCCGGCGCCGTCGGCCGGGGCGTCGGCGTCGCGGGGGTGGTCGGCGTCGGAGTGGCCGACGACACCGGCGAGTACCGCGCCGAACCCGCCGTTGTCCTTGCCCGCGTCCCCGCCGCGCGCCGGAGCGGTGGCGGCGATGCTGGCCGGACCAAGTGATGTGACGGTCACGAACTTCCCTAACCTTGCAGGGCGGCCATCGCCGCCTGGACCTTGGGGACGTACGCCTGGGTTTCCGCGTACGGTGGGATGCCGCCGTACCTGTGCACCGCGCCGCCACCGGCGTTGTACGCGGCCAGGGCCAGCGGCAGCGAGCCGAACTCGCTCAGGTCGCGCGACAGCAGACGGGCGGCACCGTCGATCGCCTGGGCCGGGTCGAGCGGGTTGACCCCGAGCCCCCGCGCGGTGCCCGGCATGAGCTGCATGAGGCCCTGCGCCCCGGCTCCGCTGACGGCGCCCGGGTTGTAGCCGGACTCGACCTTCGCCACGCCGGCCAGCAGCGTCGGGTCCAGCCCGTACTTCTGCGCGGTACTGGTGAAGAGGTCGGCGTACGGCACGCTGGACAGCGAGCCCGTGCTCCGCAGCGTGGACGGGCGCAGCGCGGCCAGCGTGTTCACCCCGGCGGTCGGGGCGTCGGGCAGGATGCGCCGGATCGCGGTCGGCGTCGTGTACACATTCTGGATCTTGACCACGTCGCCGGTGTGCGGCGCGACGATCATCTTGTTGTCGCCGATGTAGATCCCGATGTGGTCGACCGGCGAGCCGAACGCCACCAGGTCGCCCGGCTTGGCCTGGGCCAGGCTGGACACCGCCGTGCCCTGCCGGGCCTGGTCGGCGGCGACACGGGGGAGCGTTACGCCGAGGTCCTTGTACACCGTCTGCACCAGACCGGAGCAGTCCAGCCCGTTGGCCGGGTTGTTGCTGCCGTACACGTACTTGATGCCGAGGTACTTGCGGGCGTCCGCGACCACGGCGTCCCCGGTGGCGTCGCCGGTCGACGAGACCGACTGGGCCGAGTCCAGGGCACTGGCGAACGCGGTGGCGTTGCTGGTCGTCGTGGCCGCCGGCCGGTCCAGGCCGAGCTGGGCGCGGATCTGCTGGACCCGGTCCGTGACGTCGACAAACGTCATTGCTTCCGGTTCTCCCCTCGGTTGCGGATGTTGTTTCGGCTCATGGTCAGGTCGTCGGCTTCCTCTTGGGCGGCCGCGAGTTCGGCGTGGTTGGCGGCCTCGGCGTGCCGTTCGGCGAGCCTCTCGACGGTCAGCCGGCGGGTCGCGGCGGCGGTGAGGTCGGCCGCGCGCTCCTCGGTCACACCGTTCAGCTCGCCCGCGGTCGCGATGGCGGCGGACAGTTCGGCGGCCATCGCGTGCCTTGCCCACAGCGTCGCGGCGTACGCGGCGGCAGCGCTCGCGCCGCCCGGAGCGCGGCGCGCGTCGACGGCGGCATCCATCCGGCGTACCCGCTCCTCGGCCTCCTCGGCCTCGCGGCGGGCCCGCAGGACCGCGCCGCGCGCCGAGTTCTCCTGCGCGAGCCGGGCCCGCAGCACGCTTCCCAGGCGAAAGCCCCTCAAGGCTCAACTCCTTCTAGAGATCGGCACAACTTCCCCGAAGTCGTGGCCATGGCAGGGTGCTGAGGCAACAACTTCCGGGAAGTTGTGCCAAGTGGGCGGCGGACAGCCAGGGGTCAGGCGGCGCCCAGGAGGGTCGCCAGCTCGGACCAGGCGCTCTCGGCGGTCGTCCGCTCCTCGAGGTCCTGGCGCAGGAAGTCGTTGATGGCCGGCAGCAGGGCGCGGGCCCGGTCGGCGTCGGCGTTGGTACCCGGCACGTACGCGCCGATCTCGACCAGCTCGCGCACGTCCCGGTACGCGGCAAGCATCCGGCGTAGTTCGGTCGCCGCCGTGCGCTGCTCCCGGCTGGTGACCGCGGTCGCGACCCGGGACACCGACTCCAGCACGTCGATGCTGGGGAAATGGCCGGCGGTCGCCAGCCGGCGGGACAGCACGACGTGACCGTCCAGGATGGACCGGGCCGAGTCCGCGATCGGCTCGTTGTGGTCGTCACCGTCGACGAGCACCGTGTACAGGCCGGTGATGGTCCCGGTCGCGCCCGGTCCGGCGCGCTCCAGCAGGCGGGGCAGCAGGGCGAAGACCGAGGGCGGGTACCCGCGGGTGGCGGGCGGCTCGCCGGCCGACAGGCCGACCTCGCGCTGCGCCATCGCGGCCCGGGTGAGGCTGTCCATCATCAGCAGCACGTCCTGGCCCTGGTCACGGAACCACTCGGCGATCCGGGTCGCCACGAAGCAGGACCGCAGCCGGACCAGCGGCGGCTGGTCGGAGGTGGCGACGACGACGACCGAGCGGGCCAGGCCCTCGGGACCCAGGTCGTTCTCGATGAACTCGCGTACCTCGCGGCCACGCTCACCGACCAGGCAGATCACGCTGATCTCGGCGTCGGTACCGCGGGTGATCATGGAAAGCAGGCTCGACTTGCCGACGCCGGAACCGGCGAAGATGCCGACCCGCTGGCCCCGGCCGGCCGGGATCAGCGTGTCCATCGCCCGTACGCCCAGCGACAGCGGCTCGGTGACCCGGCCGCGGGAGAGCGCGTGCGGCGCCTGGTTCTCGACGCCGACCTGCTCCAGGCCGACGAGCGGCGGACCGCCGTCCATCGGCCGGCCGAGCCCGTCGAGGATCCGGCCGCGCAGACCGGCGCCGACGGGTACCCGCAGCGGACCGCCGGTCGCCATGACCGGGTCGCCGGCGCCGATGCCGTCCAGCGCGCCGAGCGGCAGGCAGGTCAGTACCTCGCCGTCGAGGGCGACCACCTCCGCGTGTACCGGGCCGGCGTGTGTGCTGATCGAGACCAGGTCGCCGACCCGACCGGGCACGCCGCGCACCGCGACCGACAGGCCCAGTACGCTGCTCACCTGCCCGACGGTCCGCGGCCGGGCGGCGGTGGCGATGCCGTCCAGGCGGTGTTGCAGGGTCACCGTCACAGTCCCAGAACCTCCCGTACCCGATCGAGCGCCGGCCCGAGCCGGGCGTCGATCGTCGTGGCGTCACATTCGGCGACCGCGTCCCCCGGTCGAAGCGCGGCGTCGGCCGTAAGGCCGACCGTGCGCCCTTCTATTTCGACAACCGCGGGTTGCCCCTGCGTCACGGTGGCGTAGTCAGCCGGGTGCAGTCGCACCGCGACCGGCCGGCCGGCCGGGGCGTACGCGAGGGCCCGGGCGATCGCGTCGCGGCCGGGCTCCGTCGCGGTGACCAGCTCGCGGCCGATCACCATCCGGGCGATCTCGAACGCCAGGCCGGTCACCATGTCCTCCAGGTCCGCGGCCACCGGGACCATCTGGCGCTCCAGCTCGCCCGCGGCGACGAACAGGGCGTACAGCGCCTGGTTGACCCGGCCGGCCTGGTCCGCCGCGGACTGGCGGACCTGCGCCTCGACCTGGTCGCTGGCGGCCCGCGCGGCCACCTCGGCTTCCCGCCGGCCCTGGGCCCAGCCGGACGCGTAGCCGGCGGCCTGCGCCTCGGCCCGCAGCCGGTCCGCGAGGTCGCCCGGCAGGGCCGGGTGCTCGCGCAGGTCGACGTCGAAGCTGGCGGTCCGGACCGACCCTGGCGGCGCCTCGGCCGGCAGGATGTGCGCCGTCGCCGGCAGTTCGATCAGGCGCGCCGCGGTGAACCCGGCGGCGGGCCCCGCCGGGTCCGCCGCGACCGGCTTCGAGCGCGGGAACGCCTCGACGAAGCGCCCCTCAGGCGACGAACTCGTCATCGTCACCCCGCCTGATCACGATCTGGCCGGACTCCTCCAGCGTGCGGATGACCTGGACGATCTTGGCCTGGGCCTCCTCGACCTGGCGGAGCCGGACCGCGCCGAGCATCTCGATCTCGTCGAGCAGGTTGTCGGCGGCACGCTCGGACAGGTTGCGGGTGACCTTGTCGCGCACGTCGTCGCGGACGCCCTTGAGCGCGGTGGCCAGGTCGGCCGTCTCCACCTGCCGCAGCACGAGCTGAACACCGCGGTCGTCGAGCGTGATGATGTCCTCGAACATGAACATCTTCGACCGGACCTCTTCGGCCAGCTCCGGGTTCTTGGCGGCCAGGCCCTCCATGATGAGCCGCTCGGTCGCCCGGTCGGCCCGGTTGATGATGTCGACGAGCGGCTGGAGGCCACCCACGGTCGACAGGTCACTGGGCTGGAGTACCGAAGAAATCTTGCGTTCCAGGGTGGACTCGACCTGGCGGATTATGTCCGGCGAGGTACGGTCCATCACCGCGATCCGGTGTGCCACGTCGGCCTGCAACTCACCGGCGAGCCCGGAGAGGATCTGCGAGGCGAGCATGGCCGGCATGTGCGCCAGCACCAGCGCGATGGTCTGCGGGTGCTCCTCCTGGAGGAACGAGAGCACCTGCCGCGGATCGGCCTTCTGGAGAAACCCGAACGGTACATCCATGAACGCGTTCGACAGCCGGCTGACCAGGGCCTCGGCGGCCTCCGGGCCGAGCGACGCCTCCAGCAGCTCCCGGGCGAAGTCCATGCCACCCTGGTGCAGGTACCGGTTGGCGCGCGCCATGTCGGCGAACTCCGTGAGCACGCCGTCGGCGACCGTGCCGTCGATCGTACCCAGGCGCATGATCTCGGCCGTGATCTCCTCGACCTCGGTCTCCCGCATCTGCGCCATGATCTTGGCCGACTGCTCCTTGCCCATCTGGACGAGCATGATCGCGGCCTTGCGTACCCCCGTCATGTCGGCGGTGGTCGTCATTCTCAGCCCCTCCGGTCCGCGAGCCAGCCCCGCAGCAGCAGCGCGACTTCGTCCGGCTGCTTCTCCACCAGTTCAGCGATCTCCCGTTGACGCGCCTCCCGCTCGATGGCGAGCGCGTCGTCCTCGCTCGGGCCGGACTCCAGGGCCAGGACGTTCTCGCCCGACTCCGGCTCGATCGCCCGGCGCTGGGCACCGTCGATGGCGGTCTGGTCCTGGTTGGCCTGTGCGATCTCGGCCTTGAGCAGCTTCTGCAGCTTCTTGTTCTTGCGGCGGTTGCGGATCATCGCCACCAGGATCAGCAGCACGACCGCGCCGATGATCGAGCCGGTCTTCACCATCGAGTACAGCTGGGCCTGCTTCTCCGCCTGCTGGCTCTGCGCCAGGTCGGACTTGGCCTGCTTGGCACCCGACTGGTCGAAGGCCAGCGTGCTCACCGCGATGGAGTCGCCGCGCGTGCTGTCCAGACCGGCCGCCGAGGAGACCAGCTGCTGGAGCTGTGCCTCGTTCGTACCCGCGGCGGTCTTGCTGTCCAGCAGCACCGCGACCGACATCTTGCGGACCGAGCCGGGCGCGGACTTGCGGGACTCGGTGATCATCCCGACCGCGTTGTTCTTGGTCTCGGACGCGCTGCCGTAGCCGCCCGCGTTGGCGCTGGCGATCGTCGACGGGACCTGGATGTTGTCCGGTCCGAGAACACCGGTACCGGTGTTGCCGTTGGCGTTGTATGTCTCGACCTTCTTCGTCTCCGCCAGCGGCGGGGTCGACGGGTCGGCGATGTACTTCTGGGTCTTGGTCTCGGTCTGGTCGTAGTCGAGGTCGGCGGTGACCCGGACCGCGGCGTGGCCCGGCCCCACGACCTGGTCGAGCATGCTCTGCAACGAGCTGCCCATGCGCTGCTCGAACGCCTGGGTCTGCTGGGTACGCGTGTCGGCCGAGCCGCCGGCGAGCTCCGCGGCGTCGCCGGAGAGCACCTTGCCGTTGGAGCCGACGACGGTCACCGAGCCGGCGTCCATCCCCTCGACGCTGGACGCGACCAGGTGGACCACGGCCTGCACCTGCGCCTGGGTCAGCGTGGTGGTCGGCGACGTCGACACGAGTACCGACGCGGTCGGCTTCTGCTGGTTGTCGGTGAACACGTCCTTGGTCGGGATCGCGAGGTGCACGGTGGCGGCCTGTACCCCGTTGATCGACTTGACCGTGTTGGCCAGCTCGCCTTCGAGCGCGCGCTGGTAGTCGACGCGCTGCATGAAGTCACTGGTCATGACGCCCTGCTTGTCCAGCAGCGCGTACCCAGTGTCGGCCTGGGCGGGAAGGCCCTGGCCGGACATCTTCAGGCGAACCGCGTACACCTGGTCCTGTGGCACCATGATCGTCTGGCCCGCGTTGGCCAGCTGGTACGGGGTGCCGTCGGCGTTGAGCTTGTCGACGATGGCGCTGGCGTCGGCCGGCGCGAGGTTGGAGAACAGCGGAGCGTAGGTGGGCTTGGCAGCCCAGGTGGAGAAGAAGTATCCACCGACGGCGAGCGCGATGACCGCGATCACCGTCATGGCCTTCTGGCCGGGCGTGAAGGCGCCGAACGTGGCGACGATTCGGCGGACGACAGCGTTTACCCGCTCACGCATCAAGCCTGCATCCTCATGATCTCGTTGAAGGCGTCGAGCGCCTTGTTACGGACCGCGACAGTGAGCTGGGTGGCCAGCGAGGCTTCGCTGCTGGCGATCATGTAGTCGTGCACGTCGGTCAGGCTGCCGGTGGCGGCCTTGACGGCCAGATCGTCGGACTTGGTCTGAGCGTCCTGCACCTGCTCCAGGCCGTTCGCGAGCGCGCTGGCGAAGCCGCCGCCGTCGCTGCCGCCGGCCGGGGTGACCGCGCTGATCTGGGCCGGTTCCGCGATACCGCTGATCGCGCTGATCGGGGTGATGCTCACACGTTCCTCCCGAGCTGGAGTGCTGCCTCGTAGGCGTCCTTCGCCCGGTCGACCACGGCGAGATTCGCCTGGTACCCGCGCTGCGCCATCATCATCTGAGCCATCTGGCTCGACAGGTCGATGTCCGGGTACCGGACGTAGCCCTGCGCGTCGGCCACCGGGTTGTCCGGCTCGTACACCACCCGGCCGGTGGTGTTGCCGCTCAGTACGGCCTGCGCGACCTGTACGCCGGCGCCTTCACCGGTCTGCGCGTCGGTGACCGACCTGGCCATCACGTACCGCGCCTGGAACGCGCTACCACTGGTGGGGCTGGCGTCGTTCATGTTGGAGATGTTGTCGGAGACCGCGTCGAGCCACTTGCGGTAGACCGTCAGGCCGGTACCGGCGATGCCGATCGCGCCGAAGGTAGGCAGACCCATGCTCACGCACCGTCCTTGATCACGTCTTTGAGCAAGCCGAACTTGTTGTCCAGAGCACGCAGCGACGTCTCGTACCGCAGCTGCGTGTCGTAGCTGGAGACCGTTTCCTCGTCGAGGTTGACGTTGTTGCCGTCCTCGCGGGTGGGCTCTAGCGAGGTGCCGACGGTCGGGGTCACGTCGGCCGGGTTGTCGCCATTCGCGAGCGCTTCGTTGAGGGCGTTTTCGAACGAGACCTTCCCGGCGTGGAAATTCGGGGTCTCGATGTTGGCGATGTTGTTGGCGGTCACCCGCTGCCGCATGGTCAACGCGGAGAGCGCGGTGTGCAGCGTGACCGACGTGACGTCGTCCAGCACGGAGAGCTCCATTCGAGGGAAGGGCGTGCGATGTTGTCGCCTATCCGTGGCGAAAAATGAGCGCTCCGTGCTCTGGGTAAATACTGGGGACCGACGGTGGCGTGTCCAGTGCCCGTCCGGTTGCCAAACGGGAGCCCCGTCATCCGGGCGGCCGACAAAAGCAACGGCCCCCCGGGGGCGTTCCCGGGGGGCCGTCACGCGAGGGGAAGCGTCACATCGCGCAGTCGACGTACGCGGGCCGGGGCGGCGTCGCGTGCCGGCCCGCCTCGACCCGGGCCGCGAACGCGGCCTGCTGCCGGTTGACCGCCAGCGCCGTCGAAACCGCCTGGGCGGCGGCGATCTGGCGGGCGAGAATCGCGTCCGCGCGGGGACGCAGGTCCAGCGGCAGTGGGCCCATGCCGGGCGGCGGTGCCCACGGGTTACCGAGCGGCGTGTCACGCAGCCGGTGATCGTCTTCGAGCAGCCCTTCGACGTCGGTGACCTCAGCCTCCAGGGCGTCCAGCGCGTCGATCCAGGCCGCCCGCCACGACGCTTCGCCGTGCTCGCTCGTCATCGGCTTAGCCGACCTGGGCCGGAGCGACTCCAGCGAGTTGGGTCGCGGCCAGCGCCTCGCGCCAGGCGTCCCGCAACGGCTCGACCAGGCCGCGGCACGCCGCCACCCGCTCGGCGTCCTGGCGTACGTTCGCGTTGATCAGCTCGACCAGCAGGAAACCGTACAGGTTCGCGAGGTCCGCCGCGCCGTCCCAGGCGGTGACGTCGAGCGTGCCTCGCAGTTCGGCGATGATGTCCTGAGCGTGCATCAGCCGGTCGGAAGCCAGCTCACGGGCGCTGGCGTGCAGTGCCTCCTCCGCCTGCTGGAGGTCGACCACGAGCCGGTCGTACAGCATGACGAGCAGTTGTCCGGGCGACGCGGTGGCCACCGCCCCGGCCAGGTACCGGGCGCGTGCGGGATGGGTCATCGGTGTCCCTAGCTGCTAGACGAAGAGGAGGAGGTCGGCAGGCTGCTGAGCTGGCTGGCCAGCCAGTTGGACTGGTCTTTCATCTTGCCCAGCGCGGTTTCCAGGTTGGCGAACTGCCGTTGCAGCGCGGTCTGCTTGGCCGCGAGCCGGGTGTCCCAGTCGGAGATCTGCGTGTTCAGGCTGCTCACCTGGGTGTTGTGGCTCTGGACCGCGGTGGTCAGGCTGCCGGTGGAGAAATCCGTCGCGCCGACCGCCACCGCGTCGAGTTTGCCGGCCAGCCCGTCCGGGTCGGCCACGGCGCTCTGTACCTTCGCCGGATCGGCGGCGTACGCGGCGAGGAACGCCGACTTGTCGAACGTGATCTTGCCATCGCGGTCCAGCTGGACGCCGAGCTGACTGAAGCTGCCGTACCCGGTGGAGCCGCTGCTGATGCTGGACAGAAGCTGGCCCTGCAACTGGCGGACGGTGAAGTCGCCGGACAGCGCGGCGCCGGTCTTGTTTGTCGTGTTGTACGCGGTCTGCGTGCCGATCTCGGTGAGCGCGGCGTTCGCGGCATCGACGAGCGCCTGCATCTTGGTGGCGATGGAGTCCGCGTCGGTGCCGATGGTGACCGTGACACCGTCCTGCTTGGCCGTCGCGTTGACGGTGACCCCGGGCATCAGGTTGGTGAAGGTGTTGGTGCTGCTGCTCAGCGTGTACGCGCCGGCGCCGCTACCGACCGAGATCTGCGCGTCCTTGCCCTGCACGGCCATCTGCGCCCCGGGAATGCCGGTGAGGGTGAACTGGCTTGCCGTGCCGGTCTCGGTCGAGGCGACCTGGAGCACGGTGCCCTGGTCGGTGGTGAGCACGCTGGCCTTCAGCGCCAGGCCGAGGCCGTTGATCGCGTCCGCGATGCCCTGCGGTGTGTCGTCGGTGACGTCCACGTGCAGCGGCTGCATGCCGTAGCTGATGTCGAAGCCGGCGCCGCCGGTGACCCCGGTCGCGGGGAGGTTCGCCGCGGTGACGACGTGCGCGGCGGCCAGCTCTTTCACATCGAAGGTGAGGCTGCCCGGGGGCGTGCCCGGGACGGCCGTCGCGGTGACCGCGGTCGACGACGACGTGGCCGTCACCGCCTGCCACGTGGTGTTGGTGACCGACGTCGTGAGCGCCTCGGCGGCGGTCTTCAGCGCGGACATCTTGGTGTTGACCGACTGGTACGCCGAGATGATCTTGTTTTCGCTGGTGACCTGGTTCCTCAGATTGGTCTGTGGCTGCGCCTCGATCTGCATGAGCTGCGAGATGATCGAGGACGTCTGCAAGCCGCTCACGAGGCCGTCGACCGTGGTGACGCTGGTCATCGGTTCTCCTCCCGTCGAATAGCCGCCGTGGGCGGTACGAAGATATGGCGAGCCGGAAGGACGGCCGGCGGCACTGCCGACCGCCCTTCCGGGCCGCTATTCAGTTGTATTTCCTATTCACCTGTTAATTCAGTTGGCTAGATCAGCCCAGGAGCTTCAGAACGCCCTGCGGCGCCTGGTTGGCCTGAGCCAGCATTGCCGTACCAGCCTGCTGGAGAATCTGCGACTTGGTGAAGTTCATCATCTCCTGGGCCATGTCGGTGTCGGTGATGGCCGACTTCGACGCGGTCAGGTTCTCGATCGACACGTTCAGGTTGTTGATCGTGTGGTCGAACCGGTTCTGGTACGCACCCAGGGTCGCCCGCGCGGTGGACATGTCGTTGATCGCGCTGTCCAGCGTGGTGACGGCGGTGTTGGCGTTCGACGTGCTCGTCAGGTCGAGGCTCTGCGTTTGCAGACCGCTCGAGTCGAACCCGGTGATCGTCAGGCCGTTGAGGGCACCCGACGTGGTGAGGTCGACGCTCATCGTCGAGCCGGTGCCGCCGACGCTGGCGTCCACCTGGAACGTGCCCGTGTAGCTACCAGCGAGCAGCGACTGGCTGCCGAACTTGGTGGTCTGCGAGATCCGGTCGAGCTCCAGGTTGAGCTGCTGGAACTCGGTGTTGGCAGCGGCCTGCGCGTTCGAGTCCTGGGAACCGCCGTTGGAGGCCTGAACCGCCAGGTCACGCATGCGCTGGAGGATCGACTCGGACTCGTTCAGGGCGCCGTCGGCGATCTGAACGACGTTCACGCCGTCCTGGGCGTTGCGGGCCGCAACCTTCAGGCCACCGATCTGGGACTGCAGGCCCTGGCTGATCGACAGGCCGGCAGCGTCGTCGGCCGCCTTGTTGATGCGCAGGCCCGAGGAAAGCTTCTCCAGCGAGCTCGACATCGACTTGTCGTTCACCGACAGGTTGCGGTACGCGTTCATCGCGGCAATGTTGGAGTTGATGCGAAGACTCATTGTTCTTCCTCCTTGAGTTGAGTCTTTTGTCGGTCCATCCGTGGCCCGATCTGCTGGTCATATCGGCGCCGGCCCCGGCGGGCTGAGTGTTCTTTTCGAGGTTTCTTCGGCCGGTCCGGCGAGCCGTCCAGGGCGCCCCTCGGCCCCCCGGGCGGCCGTTCAGTGCCGTTCAGTGGCACAACTTCCGGGAAGTTGTGGCCTCCGAGGGCCTTTGAGGGCACGACTTTCCGGAAGTTGTGCCGATCAAGCGGGGCACCGCCGGCGCCCAGCTGGGCGCCGGTTACGCGGCGGCGCTGGTTTTCGGTGTGGCGTCGTGGTTGGTGAGGGCGAGGCGGGTGTGGAGGGTGGTGTGGTTGGCGATGGCGGTGTAGTAGGCGTGGCGGCGGCGGGCGACGCAGCCGTCGGGGCGGGTGGGGGTGGGGGTGAGGTCGGGGTCGAGGTGGGTGTTGAGGCCGTCTTTGAGGAGGATGAGGGCTTCGGCGCGGAGTTGGGAGACGCGGGATTCGGTGACGCCGAGTTCTGCGGCGATGTCGGTCATGGGGCGTTCGTGGAAGAAGTAGGCGGTGATGACGTGGCGGAGTCGGTCGGGGAGGGCGGTGATGGCGTGGTGGAGGTAGCCGATGCGTTCGCGGTGCAGGATGAGGTCTTCGGGGCCGGGGGTGCGTTCGGGGACCATGTCGTCGGCGGTGCCGGCGGTGAAGCCTTGCAGGGAGAGGACGACGGCGCGTTGGACGTCGTCGTCGGTGGCTTTGAGTTCGTCGGTGGTGATGGCGAGGGTGGTGGCGAGTTCGTCGGGGGTGGGGGTGCGGCCGAGGGTGTTGGTGAGGTGTTGGGTGGCGGTGTCGATGCGGCGGGCGCGGTGGCGGACGGAGCGGGAGGCCCAGTCGAGGCCGCGGAGTTCGTCGAGGAGGGCGCCGCGGATGCGGGCGGTGGCGAAGGAGCCGAAGGGGGTGCCGCGGGTGGGGTTGTAGTTTTTGGCGGCGGTGGCGAGGGCGGCCATGCCGGCGGAGACGAGGTCTTCGCGGCAGACGTGGGCGGGCAGGCGGGTGAGCATTTCGCGGACGAGGTGGCCGACGAGGGGGAGGTGGCTGCGGACCAGGTCGTCGAGTTCGCGGCCGGACAAAACAACAGGGGCAACAGCGGTAGCGGTCAAGGCAACCTCTTCGTGGCGGCTAGCGGGCTCTGGACCCCGGACCTGAAAGGCGGTCCGGGCTTGGCGCCCCGGCCGATGGCGGTCGTCCCGGGGCAGAGACCACTCTCCGTGGCGGCGGGTGCCCGAATTGGTTACGCAAAGGTGCGGTGAGGGTGCCGTGACGACAGCCACCCACGATCTCCTCAACTCGCGCGGGCGGCTGTCTACGAACGCTTGCGGCGGAAGTCCTCAGGGCCGCCGCGCTCGCGCCGATCTGGCTGCTACCTGGCGCGCCGGAAAGGCGGGCCGACGGCGGAAGGGTAACGACGATGGGCCTGGCGGACCTGTCGAGCATCCTGTGGCGCGAACGCGAAATGCTCGAGCTCCTACTTTTCAAGCTCGAAGAGGAGCAACTGGTACTTGCCGCAGGCCGTACCCGATGGCTGGCGCACGCGACCCGCGAGGTGGAGATGGTCCTCGACCAGATCCGCCAGACCGAGGTGGTACGCGCCGCGGAGGTCGCGGTCATCGGCGCTGATCTTGGTCTCGGGTCCAGCCCGAGCCTGACCCAGCTCGCCGACGCGATCGGCGCGCCCTGGTCGGACATGTTCCACCAGCATCGCAAGGCATTCCTGGCGATGACCGCCGAAATCAGTACCCTCGCCGAGGCCAACCGGGACCTGCTCACCGCGGGCCAGCGGGCGGTACGCGAAACCATGCTGGCCGTGGCCGGGTCAGTGGAGACCTACAGCCGACGCGGGCAGTCCGTAGCCGCGGCGCCACGCGCCCGACTTGTCGACGAGGCAATCTGATGAGTAGTACGTTCTCCGGCCTTTCCGGGGCCCTCAGCTCGCTGTACGCGCAGCGCCGTGGGCTGGATGTGACCGGCCAGAACATCGCCAACGCCAACACCGAGGGGTACTCCCGGCAGCGGGTGGACCTGGAGGCGGTCAACAGCACCGTGCCGGCGATCTTCGCGAAGGCGGACGGTGTCGGGGGCGGTGTGACCGTCAAGCAGGTCACCCGGCTGCAGGACACGTTCCTGGAGGCCCGGACCCGCCTGGAGCACGCGCAGAGCACCTACCTGGACGACCAGAACTCGGTGTACGCCCGGATCGAAGAGGTGTTCGGCGAGCCGAGCGACACCGGCCTGCAGTCCCAGTTCTCCGACCTCACCGGCGCCTGGCACGACCTGGCCGACCAGCCCGGCGACCCGGCGTCGCGGACCCAGGTGCTGGCCCGGGCGCAGACCATCGTCGACTCCATGCACGCCACCAGCGCGTCGCTGGGCTCGCTGTTCTCGAACACCCGCGAGCAGTTCGACGCGTACACCACCGACGTCAACACGAGCGCGACCCAGGTGGCGGCGCTCAACAAGTCGATCGTGATCGCCACCCAGACCGGGCTGCCCACCAACGAACTGTCCGACCAGCGCGACAAGCTGGTCCTGCACCTCAGCGAGCTGACCGGCGCGACCGCGCTGGCCCGCGACAACGGTGCCATGGACGTGTTCCTGGGCGGCTCCTCGCTGGTCAGCGGGCCGAGCGCGCGACAGGTGACGACCACCGGCGCGTTGCGTATCGACGACACCGCCGCGACTCCGGTGGCCCTCCAGTGGGTCGACAACTCGGCCCCGGTCGGTATCGAGTCCGGCCAGATGGCGTCGATGCTCAAAACCTTGAACACCACGCTGCCGTCGTACTCCAACCAGCTCGACCAGGTGGCGGCCACCTTCGCCAGCGCGGTGAACACCCAGCACGAAGCCGGCTACGACCTCAACGGCGACCAGGGCGTCGCGCTGTTCGACAGCAACGACGGGCAGCCGATCAACGCGCGGAACATCATGGTGGCGATCAGCGACCCGAACCTCCTCGCGGCGGCGTCGAGCACCGGAGGCAGCGGCAGCGGCACGCTCGACGGCGGCAACGCCCACGCGCTGGCCAACATCGCCACCTCGCCGAACAGCCCAGACCAGGCCTACCGCCAGGTCATCGTCAACCTCGGGGTCGAGGCGCAGAGCGCGAACAACCGGGCGACCGTCCAGACCTCGCTGCGCGACACCATCGACGCGGCCCGCCAGGCGTCGACCGGGGTCAACCTCGACGAAGAGATGACCAACCTCATGGCTTACCAGCGGGGATACCAGGCGGCGGCGCGCGTGATGAACGCCATCGACGCGACCCTGGACACCCTCATCAACCACCTCGGGAGCTAGTCCGTGTGCGCCTTTCGCGTGACCGAACGGTCGATCGCCACCAACGTCCTCGCCGGGTTGCAGAGCAACCTGGGCCAGCTGGGCAAGATCCAGCAGCGGATGTCCAGCGGTAAGCAGATCGCGAAGCCGTCGGACTCTCCGACCGGCACCATGGCCGCGATGCAGTACCGCAGTGACATCGCCACCGCGAAGCAGTACTCCCGCAACGCCTCCGACGGCGTCGCGTGGCTCGGTACCGCCGACTCCGCGCTGAGCTCGGTCAGCACCCAGGTGGAGCGGGCCCGGGAGCTGGTGCTCCAGGGCATGTCGGACGGCGCCGGCAGCTCGCCGGACGCCCGTGAGGCGCTCGCCGCCGAAATCGACCAGATCCGCCAGTCGACCATCGGCACGGCCAACACGAAGTACCTGGACCGGCCGATCTTCGGGGGCACCACGACCGGCTCCGCCGCGTACGACAGTGCCGGCAACTACCTCGGGGACGCCGGCACCGTGCAGCGGACCGTCGGCGACAACACCCAGGTCCAGGTCGCCCTTTCGGGAGACACCGTATTCGGTACGGGGTCCGGGCAGTTGTTCAGCGTGATGTCCGATATCTCGAACGACCTGCGCACCAACCCGAGCGCGCTGGCCGGCGACCTGCAAGCGCTCGACGCCGCCACCAGCACGCTGAAGACGGCCCAGTCGACGATCGGTGCCCGGTACAACCAGGTGACCCAGCTCCAGCAGGCCGCCGATGACAAGGTCACGGAGCTGACCGGCCAGCTGTCCGACGTCGAGGACATCGATCTGCCGAAGACGCTCACCGACCTGTCGCTTCAGCAGACCGCGTACCAGGCCGCGCTGGCCGCGGGGTCCAAGATCGTACAGCAGTCGTTGCTCGATTTCCTGCGCTAGACCGTCCGCCAGAGGAGACACATGACCGCGCAAGCGATCGACTCGATCGAGAACGCCGAGATCGCCGAACTGCCCGTCATCGAGTTCGTCGCGCCCATGCCGGGCTTCCCGGAGCTGCGCCGGTTCGTGCTGGTCAGGATGGACGAGGCCGGCCTACTGTACGCGCTGACCTCGACCGACGTGCCGGACCTGCGGTTCCTGGTGGCCCCACCGGCGCCGTTCTTTCCGGAGTACGTGGTCGAGGTCGACGACGAGGCGCTGGCCGCGCTGGGGTCGCCGGACGAAGACGAGCTGCTCATTCTGCTGGTCATCAACCCCGGCACCGAGGAGGACGAGCCGAGCGCCAACCTGCTCGCCCCGATCATCGTCGCCCAGCGCAGCCGGCGCGCGGTGCAGCTGATCCTGGGCCGCACCGGTCTCCCGGTGCGTGCACCCCTGGTTTCGGGTAAAACGGGGTAGACTGCACTTATCAGTCTACGCCACAGGGAGGCGCGCAGCGTGCTCGTTCTGACCCGCCGCCCCGGCGAGAGCGTCATGATCGGCGACGATGTCGTGATCACAGTCCTGGACGTGCGGGGTGACGTCGTGCGCCTGGGAATCAAGGCGCCACGCAGCGTGCAGGTGCACCGCGAGGAGGTGTACCGCGAGTTGCAGAAGGCGAACCAGGAGGCGGCTTCCCCGAGCGACGTCGCGGTGGCCGCCCTGGCCCGCCTCCTCCGCCCCGGCGACCCTCCTGCCTGACATCCTGACATCAGTGGTCGTTCCGACACCCAATCCGCCCGGGATTTCGTGTCGGAGCGACCACTGACGCGGTTATCCACAGATCGGCGGCCGGGACGCCGTCGCGGCCGGCCTGCTGACAAAGCGCCAGCTGGGCAGCGCCCCCTGGCGGCGCCTGCTGCCCAATGTCTATGTGCACAAGGATGTCGTGCTGGACCACCACGCCTGGTGCCAGGCGGCCGGTCTCGTCCTGCCGCCGGGCGGCGCGATCAGCGGACCGAGTGCGGCCTACCTCTACGGCGCCGACGTTCTCGGCCAGGATCCGCCGGTCGAGGTCACCACCGGTGCCGTCATCGGTCTGGACGCGCTGCTGCACCGGGGCGAGCGGGTGACCTTCCAGCGAGATGTGGCGCGGTTGAACGCGCTGCGCGCGGCCGGCTGGACGATCCTGCCGTTCACCGCCGCCGACGTGCGCCGGCACCCCGACCGGGTACTCGCTCAGGTGATCGCCGTGCTGCGGGACCTGGCGGCATAAAGCCGTCAAGCCACGCCTTCGCGGTTCGGCGAAGGGCGGTGCGCGATGCTGCGGGCGAGCGTCGGCCGGTGTGGCGTGGCGGCCAGCAGGGCATCGATCTCCACCGGCTCGACCGGGCGGGAGAAGTGGTAGCCCTGCGCGAACGTACAGTTCATCCGCCGCAACAGCCGGGCCTGCTCCGAGGTCTCCACCCCTTCGGCGACCGTCTGCAGCCGCAGGCTGGCCGACAGTTCGAGGATCGCCTTGGTGAACGCCCACTCGTGCAGGCGCGGCTGGTCGGCACCGGCGGCCGACGTGAACGACCGGTCGATCTTCAACACGTCGACCGGCAGGTTGCGCAGGTACGACAGCGACGAGTAGCCGGTGCCGAAGTCGTCGATCGCCACCCGTACCCCCTGCTCGCGCAGGCGGGAGAGCTGACCGATGACCAGATCGGCGTCCGCGGTGGTCGCGGTCACCAGGACGGTTTCGGTGATTTCGACGGTGCCGATGATGGGCGCGACCAGCGCGGCGACGAGCAGCCACCAGGCCGCCGGGACCGCGGGCCGGTTGCGCCGGATGCCGACCACGACGGCGATCGCACCGGCGGCCTGAAGCACGGCGCCGAGCACGTCCGCCAGGGCCGCGGGACGGCGACGGCGACCGTGGTCAGCGCGAGCCCACCGATCAGGTAGGCCAACCAACCCAACCGGGTACGTGGGCCGGAGAAGCGACCAGCCACCGTCATGACATCTCCCGTCGTCGCCGTCAGCCGCGTCGGGTGGTTGGGGTGAGTGGCGGCGCGACCGGCCGGTAACCATGGGAGCGCGCGTAGGGCACGAGGGCCGGTGCCGCCGGGTTGCGGCTCAGGATCTGCGCCAAGATCGGCACAATTTCCGGCGAGTTGTGGCCTCAGGATCCCCGTGAGGCAACAACTTCCGGGAAGTTGTGCCAGATCTTAGTAGTGGGCGCGCAGGGTGTCGTAGTCGCCCAGGCCGAGGCCGCGGTGCGAAGCGTCGCACGGTGCCAGGGCGTCGCTCATGGTCAGCTCGGGATGCTGTTCGGCGGCGACGTGACCGAGCCCGAACGCGTGACCGAACTCGTGGGTGAGCGCCCCTTCGAGGTCCCAGGCCGACCCGCAGCCGGCCGGCCGGGTCTGGAAGAACAGCCCGGGCTGGGCGGACACCAGGATGTCGGCCTCGACCGTCGTGCCGTCCCGGCCGTGCCCGCCGGGCCGCCACCACAGGCAGGTGACGGCCAGCAGCCCGGGCGCCAGCCGGCCGAACGAGACCTCGCTGATCCCGTCCCGGGTGCCGCAGCCGCCGTCCGGGCGGACCGCGGCGACCCGGCTGGTACCTCCGTCGAGGCGCGCGGTCGCGGCCAGCCGGCCGGTCAGCCCGCACGGATTCGCGGTGGCGGCCACGTTGTGCGCGGCCCGGGCGAGGGTCGCGCGTACCACGGTCGGGCTGCCCAGGTACGCCGGCGTGGTGGCGGCGTTGAACCGCCAGCGCAACGGCGTGCGCCAGCGGGTGCCGAGCCAGGTGCCGGCGGGATCGGCGCAGGCGGTCGTTTCGCTCCCGACACCCGGGTGCGGGGCCGAACGGGCCGCGAACCCGGGCATCGAGAGCGGCGCCGGCGGGGGAGGGCCCGCCGACGCCGGGAGGAACGCAGCGACGGCTACCGCTACCGCGAGGGCCGCGAAAGCGCGGCGGGCGCGACCGCGTACCACGACTGGGTCCCCTCCACTGCTGATCGTTCAACCCATGATGCGCTGTCAGATGAGCTAATACCCAAATACTGGGTCATATACCATTAATCGGGTGATGCTCGGCGTCATCCTCATCGCGACGATCCTCGGCCTCGCCGGGGGAGCGGCGCTGCCCATCCCGGCGTACCGGCTGTCCGTGCCGTGGGAGGAGGGGCAGCCGGTCAGCCCCGTCCGCGACGCCTGCGGGAGGTGCGGGGAGGCGCTGGCTCCGGGTGTACCCGGATGGTTGCGGTTCGGTGCGCGGTGTCCTCGCTGCGCCGCGCGACTCGGCCCGCCTACCTGGGTGCTCGCGGTTCTGGGTGGGGCCGGCGCGGCCGGCCTGGCCTGGCGGATCGGTCCCGCCGCCGAACTGCTGCCGTACCTGTTCGGCCTGTTGCTCGGGTTGCTGCTGGGCACGGTCGACCGGCTCGCGCAGCGCCTGCCGGACATCCTGGTGTACCCGGGCATCGCGATCAGCGCGGTCCTGTTCGGCGTGGTGGCGGTCGTCGACGGCGCCTACCGGGACTTCGGTCGGGCGCTGCTCGCCGCTGTTGTGCTGTTCGCCGGATACCTCGTGCTGGCGCTGCTGCCGCGCGCCGGTGTCGGCGCGGGAGACCTGGGGCTGGCCGCCCTGCTGGGCCTCTATCTGGGCTGGATGGGCTGGCAGGTGGTCGGCTTCGGGGTGGCGCTGCCCTGGGTGTTGCAGGCCGGGGCATCCGTGGTCGTCCTGGCGCGTGGCCGCGCCGGGGCGCGGACGATGCTGGCGTTCGGTCCGGCGATGCTGGCCGGCGCCTATCTGGTCGTCGTGGCGCTGCCGCGCCCGTTGCTGCCGGGTTGACCGCGGGACATCGCCTGCCGGAGTGAACGGCGGGACACCGGCTGTCGGATCGACGGATGACACCGGCCGCGGCGGGCCGGTGCGGTTGCGGTCACGGTGAGTTGCCGCCAGGGTGCGGCCGGCGGGCGGTAGCGACCCGCGACGACCCGGATGACCGGTTTCGCAGCCGGTCCCGGCCGCCGCTATGTCGGTTGGCCGGGGGACATGTCATCCGGTTGGAGGGTGCCCTGACGCCCCGCCGGCCGACACTCACCGCGAGCCCACTAACGCACTCTGTAATCACGACCCCCGAGCGGGTCGCACTTAACCCGGTAGAAGTGTCCCAGGGGGAGATCCCAATGAACTACACCGCAACCAAGATGATCGCGAAAGTCCAGGCCCTGTGGGCCACCCGTGAGCGTGGCGCGACGGCCGTCGAGTACGCGCTGATGGTCGCCCTGATCGCCATCGCCGTCGTCGCCGCCGTGACGTTCCTCGGCAACAAGATCGGCAACTCGTTCAACAACACGGGCAACAAGCTCTGACGCCTAAGTATCCGTCCGGCTGACCGCGCTTCGCGGCCAGCCGGACGGTCATGTCCGGCGCCGGTCGGATGACCGGGCCGTTCCCGATCTTCACTCCCTGGAGCAGCCGTGACCACAAGTCCCAAGCGTCGCCGCCGCCGTTGGTCCGAGCGCGGCGCCGCGGCCGTCGAGACCGCGATCGTGCTGCCCGTACTGCTGTTCGTCGTGTTCGGGATCATCGACTTCGGTCGCATGCTCAACACCCAGCTCAAGCTCACCGAGGCCGCCCGGGAGGGTGCCCGCGCCGCGGTCATGCACTCCGACCCGGACGCGCGGGTACAGGGCGTGGTCTGCCAGTACCCGGTGGGCGACTCGCGGTGCGTGACAGCCAACACCGGCGTCACGACCACTGTGGACAACGCCCAGGCCGCCGGCGGGACGGTGTGCACCAGTTCCGCCATCTGCAACCCGTGCCCGTACTACCCGAACACGACCAGCACCGCGGACGACGCGGTCATCTACGCCAACCAGGACTTCACGTTCATCACGCCGCTGGGCCAGCTGGCCGCGATGCTGCATGTGGTCAACCCGACCGGCAGCGGCACGAAGCGACTGACCGGAAAGGGTGTCATGCCGTGCGTGGGCTGAGCGTGCTCTCGTTGATCCGCGGCAAGCGCGAGCGCGGCACGGTCGCGGTCCTCGTCGCGGTCCTCATGGGCGGCGGGGCGCTGCTCGGCATGGGTGCGCTCGTCCTCGACATCGGCCAGGTGTACAGCGAGCACGAACAGTTGCAGAGCGCGGCCGACTCGGTCGCCGTCAAGGTCGCGCAGGCGTGCATCAAGGATCCGAGCGCCTGCAACACCCAGGTGTCGACGGCCGCCACGGCCGCCAAGGTCCAGTTCGCCGACAGCAACGCCAAGGACGGCAAGATCAAGGTCACCGAGGTGTGCAGCGGACCGTCGAGCGGCCTGCCCGCGTGGGCGCCGACCGGCCTCGGCCCCGCCTGTTCCACCCTCCCCACCAACCTCGCCCAGTGCATCGGCGCCGTGGACACCACCCGGCCGTACGTCGAGGTACGCACCTCCACCGAGATGGCCGACGGCACGTACGCGCTGCCGCCCACGTTCGCCGGCGTCTTCACCGGCGGCGCGGCGCAGGCCAAGACGATCCACGCGTGCGGCCGCGCGCAGTGGGCGCCCGCCGTGCGGGTACTCGCCGAGGCGATGGTGATGTCGCTCTGCGAGTACAAGTGGGCGGTCGCGCAGCAGGGCGCGCTCTATGACGCGCCCGGCTACCTGAGCGGGACGCCGAAGCAGTTCGTCATCTACCCGCGCTTCACGTACCCGAACTCGGTCAGCCCGCCGAACACCGACACCCCGATCAAGCTGGTCGGCTCCGCCAGCACGTCGGGCTGCCAGGTCAACCACACCGGCACCGACGTCGGCGCCAACAAGCAGGTCAGCGGCTGGGACTTCGTGGAGCCGGACCCGACCGACAGCACGCACTGCCGCACGCCGGTCTCCATCGGCGACACCCTGGTCGCCAAGTCCGACAACCCGGACGACTACACGTCCAGCAATGACACGCCCTCGCACCGGTGCAAGAGTCACCTCTGGTCGAACTCGGCCGGAGCGCCCTACCCGGACGGGCTGTTCATTCCGATCTACGACACGGTAACCCTGGTCAGCGGGCTCTACCGGTACCACATCGTCGGGTTCGCCGGCTGGGCCTCCACCGGGTACTACGGCTGGGAGGACTGGGAGAAGCCGTCCTCGATCACCGGCGTGCACTACTGCGGGCCGAGCGTGAGCGGCGGCAACAGCCACGACCAGTGCATGTACGGCTTTTTCAGTTACGCGGTCCAGTACAGCGCGTATGCCCGCAACGACGCCGCGGCCACCAACTACGGCGGCTTCGTGGTCAAGTCCACCGGCTGATGAACAGGCCAATCCGGGCTGGCCGCTGGCGTTCCGAGCGCGGCGCCGCGGCCGTCGAGACCGCGATCGTGCTGCCGATGCTGCTGCTCGTCATCTTCGGGATCATCGACTTCGGCCGGGCCCTCGACGCGAAGATCCAGCTCACCCAGGCGGCCCGCGAAGGCGCCCGGGTCGCGGCGCTGCCGGTGGCCATCCACCCCGGTGTGAACACGTCGACCATGGTCGCCAACCGGGTCGCCGCGTCGACCTCGCTGACCGGCGTGGCCGTCGGCACCGGAACGATGCCGGACGGCACGGCGCAGACCATCTACTGCGCGTACTCGCCGGGGTACAGCGACTCGGCCCGGGTCACGGTCACGTACACGTTCAAGTTCATCACTCCCATCTCGGCGATCGCGTCGCTTCTCAAGTCCACCGTCAACGGCAGCGACATCGCGATGTCCTCGACCGCGGAGGTCTCATGTACCGGTGGGTGACGCGGACACTGCGGCGGCGGGCCGAACGTGGTGCCGTCGCCGTGCTGGTCGCCATCGTCGTGGGTGGCGGTACCGCGCTCGGCGCGGCCGCCCTGGCGGTCGACGTCGGGCAGATGACCTTGGAGTTCCAGCAGTTGCGCAGCAGCGCCGACGCGGCCGCGATGGCGGTCGGGGAGGAGTGCGCCAAGAACCCCGCGACGTGCGCGGGCGACGCGCTGTCGATCGCGCGGGACTACGCCTCCCGCAACCACACCGGCGGCGCGGTGACCGTGCCGAGCCCGCTGTACGTGTACGACAGCGGCGGCAACATACAGCTCGCCAGGGCGAACGTCTGCGGGTACATCTTCGGCCAGCCGCTGGCGAACCAGTTCAACCCCGGCAACCCGAGCACCGTCTGCGCCGACATCTCCGCCTACACCGGGAACCGCAGCTGCGTGGGCAGCCCACCGGCCGGTATCTCCTATGTGGACGTCTGGGTCAGCTACGACACCGGCAGCGGCAGCGGCGCCAGCCGGTACCTGCTGCCACCCACGTTCGCGGGCGCGGTGGTGAAGGGTTACGGCGGCAGGCAGATGCTCGCCTGTGCGCGCGCGATGTGGGGCGGTGCCGGCTCGGACGTCACCAAGGCGATCACGATGTCGCTGTGCGAGTACAACGCGATCACGAGCAACGGCGCCAACCTGCACGGGGAGCCGGACCGGGATCCGACGATGCCCGCGTACGAGAAGGTGTTCCTGCCGCACAGCCGGGCCAAGTCGCTGTACGGCGGCTGCGCCGGGTCGCTCTCCGGCTGGGACTTCATCCTCGCCACGCATGACGGCCTCACCAAGAGCAGCAGCTGTCACAACGACACCGACGTGGCGAACGCCGACTACGAGGACGGCATCAACTTCTCCGACGGCACGACCCGCTGCGACAGCGGCCTGTCCGCGTCGATCAGCGGGCCGATCATGCTCCTGGTGTCGCTGTACAACACGGTCAAGCCGGGCTCCGATCCAGCCTGTCCGGCCAATATCGCCGCGTACGGGACGTCGTACCCCTGCTACCGGACGGTCGGCATCGCCGGGTTCGTGATCACCGCGTACCGGTTCAGCGGGAGCAGCGACCAGCTCGGCAGCGCGTACCCGACCTCGTCGAACTCCACCACCTGTAGCAACAACGGAAACCAGTGCGTCTTCGGGTATTTCACGTCGGTGGCGCGAACCGACCCGAGCATCCAGATCCAGGCGAACAGCTACGGCGGGAACGCCGTGGTCCTGGCCGGGTGAAAGAAGCGTGGCGGTGATCTTCCGCCGATACCTCAGGTCCCGCTCCTGTCGGTCGATCACAGGACGGGTAAGTCCGACGAAGAGGAAGTCCTACTCATGAAACGCAGCGTCATCGCCATCGCCGTGGCAGCGGTTCTCGCCCTGATCGGGTGCCTCGCCGTCCTCGTGTACGTGCGGGGCGCCGATAACCGGGCACTCGCCGGAAAGAACGCGGTCAGCGTCCTGGTGGCCACCAAGCGCATCCCGACCGGCACCACCGGCGCCCAGATCCGTTCCGGCGGGTACACCGAGGTGGTCTCGATGCCGCAGTCGTCGGTACCCGTCGACGCGATGAGCTCGGTGGCGAGCAGCCTCGACAAGCTCGCCGTCACCTCCGACATCGCCCCCCGCCAGTTGCTGCTGCGCGGCGCCTTCGGCCAGCCGACCACCACCACCGGCGGCCTGACGCTGACCGACGGGAAGCTCGCGGTCAGCATCGACCTCCAGGGACCGACGGACAGCTTCGTCCGCCCCGGCGCGAAGATCGCGATCTTCGACTCGTTCTCGACCGACCCGAACTCCAACATCCCGGACGGCGAAAAGCTCTCCTCCGGCAAGGACATCCACCAGGTCACCCGGGTGCTCCTGCCGCGCGTCGAGGTGATCGCGGTCGGCGACAAGACGTCGTCGGCGAACCGTACCGCCGTGGCCGACCAGGCCGACGTCAACAGCCCGAGCAACAGCACCGGCTCGCGCACGCTGACCGTCGGCGTGAACCAGGCGGACGCGGAGCGGCTGATCCACGCGGGCCTGACCGGCACCCTCTCCTTCGCCCTCCTGGACGACAGCTCGAACATCGAGTCCGGCCCAGGCGTGAACAACAAAAACCTTTTCCCGTGACGAGCGGTCGGGGAGATCGACGATGACTCTGTACTTTGAACCCAGACCCGAGCGGGCGAGGCTGCTGGCCGAGGCGCTGGAGCCACAGGCCCGGCAGGCCGTCAGCCTCGAGGAACTGGCCGACCTGGTCAACGCCGACCGGGCGGAGCAGCTCGTGGTGCTCGGCCCCGGGGTCAAGCTCCCCGACGCGCTGGCCTTCGCCGGCCGGCAGCGGCTGCACCGGCCCGCCCTCGGCGTGGTACTGACGCGCGACTTCGTCGACGTGGCGGTACTGGCCGAGGCGATCCGGGTCGGGGTGCGCGAGGTGGTCGAGGCCGCCGACCCGGACGCGATCCGGGCGGCCTGCCGCCGCTCGCTCGACGTGTCCCGGCAGATCACCGGTGGCGCCACGGCGGGCGACGACAGCAGTGCGCGGGGTCGTATCGTCTCGGTCTTCTCCGGCAAGGGCGGCGCGGGCAAGAGTACGGTCGCGACCAACCTCGCGGTGGCCCTCGCCGCCGGTGGGTCCCGGCGGGTGCTGCTGGTCGACCTGGCGCTGTCGTTCGGCGACGTGGCGATCATGTTGCAGCTCGTTCCCGAGCGCAGCCTGGTCGACGCGATCCCGATGGCCGGCCGGCTCGACGAGATGGGCCTGCGCTCGCTGCTGACCCCGTACGCGCCGGGGCTGGACACGCTGCTCGCCCCGGCCGGACCGGCCGACGGCGAGCGGGTCAACCGCGATCTCGTCGCCGAGATGCTGAGGGTGGCCCGGCGGGTGTTCGACTACGTCGTCATCGACACCCCGCCGGTCTTCAGCGACCAGGTGCTCGCCGCGCTCGACGTGTCGGACTGGTACCTGCTGCTGGCCACGCCGGACATCCCGTCGCTGAAGAACCTCCGGCTGACGCTCGACATGTTCGACCTGCTGGAGTACCCGAAGGACGAACGGATCGTGGTGCTCAACCGGTCCGACTCGCGGGTCGGGCTGACGCTCGGCGACATCGAGCGCGTCGTCCGTATCCCGATCGTCGGCCACGTACCGTCCACAAGGGACGTACCGGTCTCCACCAACCAGGGCACGCCGCTGATGGTGGAGAACCCGAACCACCCGGTCAGCCGGGCCATCCGGGACATCGCGGAGGTTCACCTGTCCGCCCCGGTCACGGCGTCCCAGGCGGCCGCCGCGGTACCCGAGCCACGTACCACCCGCAAGAAGCCGTTCTCGCTGCGCCGGGGGCGGTGACCCGTGGGACTCTCCGACCGCCTCGGCCACCGCTGGGGGGCGCAGCCGGCTGATCCGGCCGCCTCCCGGGAGCCGGCCGACCACCACAACGACAACCCGGCCGGGCGGCACGCGGCCGGCTCCGGCGAACGGTACCGGGCCTCCGCGCGCGCCATCGGCGACCCGGTCGCCGAGGTACGCAAGCGGATCCACCGGTCGCTGCTGGAGATCCTCGGCCCGAAGCTGTACGAGGACATCGGCGGCGACGACGACCTGGCCCGGCGGGTACGCGACACCATCGCGACGCTGCTCGCCCGCGAGGACACCCCGCTGGCCGGTGCCGACAAGGCGCGCATCGCCCGTGAGGTGACCGACGAGATCCTCGGCCACGGCCCGATCGAGCCGCTGCTGCGCGATCCGGCGGTCAGCGAGATCATGGTCAACGGAGCGCGGCGCATCTACGTCGAGCGTTCCGGCCGGCTGCACGTGGTCGACGCCGAGTTCGCCGACGAGGCGCACCTGCGCCGGGTCATCGACCGGATCGTCTCCCGGGTCGGGCGGCGGGTCGACGAGGCCAGCCCGATGGTCGACGCGCGCCTGCCCGACGGCAGCCGGGTCAACGCCGTCGTACCACCGGTCGCGCTCGACGGCTCGACGCTGACGATCCGTAAGTTCTCCGCCGATCCGTTGCAGGTCGACGACCTGATCTCGTTCGGCACGCTGACCCCGCAGACGGCCGGGCTGCTCGCCGCGTGCGTACGCGGGCGGCTCGACATCGTCGTCAGCGGCGGCACCGGCTCCGGCAAGACGACGACGCTCAACGTGCTGTCCGGATTCATCCCGGCCGACGAGCGGGTGGTCACCGTCGAGGACGCCGCGGAACTCCAACTGCACCAGGACCACATCGTGCGCATGGAGTCCCGCCCGGCCAACACCGAGGGCCGGGGCGAGATAACCATCCGCGACCTGGTCCGCAACGCGCTGCGGATGCGCCCCGACCGGATCGTGGTCGGCGAGGTCCGGGACGGCGCCGCGCTGGACATGCTCCAGGCGATGAACACCGGCCACGACGGTTCGCTGACCACGGTGCACGCGAACACGCCGCGGGACAGCATCGCGCGGTTGGAGACCATGGTGCTGATGTCCGGCATGGATCTGCCGATCCGGGCCATCCGGGAGCAGATCGCCTCCGCCGTCGACCTGATCATCCAGGTCGCCCGGCTCAAGGACGGCACCCGCCGGATCACCCACGTGACCGAGGTGATCGGCATGGAGGGCGACGTGGTGACCATGCAGGACCTGTTCCTGTTCGACTTCAGCGCGGGGCAGGACGCCGACGGGCGGTTCAAGGGCCAGCTCGTACCGACCGGACTGCGGCCGCGATTCATCGAAGAGATCGTCGCGCACGGGGTGGAACTGACGATGGACGTCTTCAATACGGACGGTGGTTGGTAGATGAGTCGCGCGCGACGCCCTGGCCGCGGGTTGGCCAGGGCCCTGATCATGCTGGGCGTAGCGGCGCCGGCGACATTGTGGGCGGGGGCCGCTCTGGCGGGCCCGACGCCGTCCCCGTCCGCTTCCGGGGCGGCGGTGTCCCCATCAGCCGGCGCGTCGCCGTCGGCGGGTGCGTCCGGTTCGCCGTCCGCCGCTCCGTCCGCTGCTCCGTCCGCTGCTCCGTCCACTTCGCCGTCCGCTGCCGTCACGGCGCTGCCGGCGAACCCCAAGGCGGCCAGCCTGGTCCTCACCGGCACCCAGACCCTCGAAGGCAAGGTGCGTTTCTACCTCACCGCGCACAACCTGCCCTACGGCACGACGCTCGCCAAGTCTCCGGTGTCGGTCACCGCCGACGGCGAGACATTGAAGGCGACGGTCGAGCCGGTGGACGGGGCCACCACCGACACCGGGACCGACCCGCGCGGCGCGGTCGTCGTCCTGGACACCAGCTCGTCGATGTCCGGTCCGGCCCTGGACGCCGCCCGGGACGCCGCCACCGCGTACGCCGCGGCGCTGCCGCCCGACGTCGAGCTGGGCCTGGTCACGGTCTCCGACCAGCCGACCAGTGTGCTCCAGCCGACCACCGACCGGGCCCGGTTCGCCGCGGCCGTCAACGGCCTGTCCGCCAAGGGTGGCACCGCGCTGTACGACGGGCTGCACGAGGCCGACCGGATGCTGACCACGCACGTCGAGTACAGCGAACGGCACATCGTCGTCCTCACCGACGGCCCGGACACGAGTTCGGTGGCGCACGCGGCCGACGAGGGTACCGAGCTGACCGTCGACGAGATCAAGCTGGACGCGGTGGCGTTCGGCGTCGCCGGCAACACTCCCGAGTTGTCCGCGCTGGCAACGGGTACCGGCGGCCGGGTGACCACTGTGGACGGTGCCGCGCCGCTGAAGACCGCGTTCCAGGACCTGGCCGGGACCGTCTCCCCGCCGGTACTGGTCACCGCCGAGGTCCCCGCGTACTTCGGCGGCCGCTCGGCGACGCTGAAGGTATCGGTCGACGGCGGTGCCTCGACGACCGCACCGGTGATCTTCCAGGCGGACAACCGGGTGAGCGTGCCGCTGAGCCGCTCGCGCGTCACCGGCATGCCCCGGTGGGTGCTCTACGGCGCCCTGGGCACGCTCGCCGCCGGCCTGCTGATCGGCGCGTTCGCGATGGTCTTCACCGCGATGGGCCGGTCCCGGCTGCGCCAGCGGCTGCGGCAGCTGGAGAGCTTCGGCGGCGCCAACCGGAACGTCGCTCACCAGCAGGAGGGCAACGCGTTCGTGCGCGCCGCGCTCGCGATGTCGGACCGCGCGGTCAAGCGGCGCGGCGACCAGAGCCGCATCGAGACCGCCCTCGACCAGGCCGCGATCGACCTGCGGCCGGAGGAGTGGATCCTGCTGCGGCTCATCGTCACGGTCACCGGCAGCACGCTGCTGGCGTTCCTGCTGCCGTGGCTGCTCGGGCTCATCGCGGGTGCGGTCGCCGGCTGGCTGCTGCCCGAGATGTACCGGCGGCAGCGCGCCAACCGCCGCGCCCGCAAGTTCGCCGACCTCCTCCCGGAGGCGCTGCAACTGGTTGTCGGCGCGCTGCGCTCCGGCTTCTCGCTGTCCCAGGCCGTCGACGCCCTGGTACGCGAAGGCCCCGACCCGGTGGCCGGCGAGTTCGCCCGGGCCATGGCGGAGATCCGCCTCGGCGGTGAACTGGAGGACGCGCTCGACCGGGTGGCGTCGCGCAACAACAGCCGCGACCTCACCTGGCTGGTGATGGCGATCCGCATCCAGCGCGAGGTGGGCGGCAACCTGTCGGAGGTCATGGAAACCGCCGTCAACACGATGCGCGAGCGCGGTCAGCTGAACCGCCATGTGCGCGCGCTCTCGGCGGAGGGCCGGTTGTCGGCGTACGTGCTGGTCGCGCTGCCGATCGGCGTGGCCGCGTTCATGTTCGTCTCCCGTGGCGAGTACCTGAAGCCGCTGTACACGCAGACCATCGGCATCTGCATGCTCCTCGGCGCGGCCGCGATGATCGCGGGCGGCGCGTTCTGGCTCAGCCGTCTGATCAAGGTGAAGGTGTGACATGAGCGGTTTCGCCATCCTTCTGCTGGGCCTCGCCGCGTGCGCGATCGCGCCGCTGATCGCCTCGCTGGCCTTCGTCGGCCAGGATGCCGAACGGGCCGAGGTGACCCGGGCGCTCGCCACGATCGAGCGTGGCTACTCGGCGGCGTTCAGCGTCGGGCGCAAGCGGTCGTTCCGCGAACGCATCATCCAGCCGTTCTCCCGCCGCCTGGGTAACCTCGGCCGGGCGCTGACGCCGACCGGTGGGGTCAGCCGGCTGGAGCGCCAGCTCGACTACGCCGGCAACCCGGCCGCCTGGCCGGTCGAGCGCATCGTCGCCGCGAAGGGCATCGGCCTGGTGGCTGGGTTCTTCATCGGCGCCGGGCTCGGTTTCATGTGGGCCGGTCTCGGGCGGGCGATCCTGCTCGCCGTCCTCGGCGCGGTCGCCGGCTTCTTCGCCCCGGACCTGATGATCTACAACATCGGCCAGAAGCGGCAGGACGACATCCGGACCTCGCTGCCCGACGTACTCGACACGCTGACCGTCAGCGTGGAAGCCGGCCAGGGCTTCGACGCCGCGATGGCCCAGGTCTCCCGCAACGGCCGTGGACCGATGGTCGGTGAGGCGGCGCGCGTGCTCCAGGAGATGCGCATCGGCAAGTCCCGCGCCGATGCGCTGCGCTCGATGTCGGAGCGCACCACGGTGGCGGAGTTGAAGGGGTTCGCGTCGGCGATCGTGCAGGCCAGCGAGCTCGGTGTGCCGGTCGCCCAGGTGCTGCGCGAGCAGTCGCGCGAGATGCGGATACGGCGCCGCCAGCGCGCCGAGGAGCAGGCCCAGAAGGTACCCATCAAGCTGCTCTTCCCAACCCTGTTCTGCCTGTTCCCAGCCCTGTTCGTGGTCATCCTCGGCCCTGGTGTACTGCGCCTGATGGGCGCCTTCTAGCTCACCACCGCGCGCAACTTGGGCGAAGTTGCTGTCTCCGAGTCCGGGGAGACAGCAACTTCGCCCAAGTTGTTGGTACGACACATACGAAGAAGCGGCCACGTCCTTCAACGAGGACGTGGCCGCTTCTGCCGCGGGGGTGTCAGGCAGCGGCGTCGACCGTGGGCAGCAGGCCCTGGTTGACGGCGACCATCAGGGCCTGGGCGCGGTTGTTCACCCGGAGCTTGCTGTACAGGCGGGACACGTACGTCTTCACGGTCGCCTCCGACACCTCCAGGTGGGTGGCGATCGCGGGGAGGCTGGTGCCGTCGCGCATCAGCAGGAGCACCTGGCGCTCCCGGGGGCTGAGCAGGCCGCCCTGGCTGTGCCGGCGGGCGAGCGCGGTCTGGAGCCCGGGGGCGGTGAAGGAGGTGGGGGCGACCGCGGCGTGCCGCACGGCGGCGAGCACGGTCGCGACCGGGGCGGACTTCGCCACGTACGCGGACAGCCCGGCGTCCATCGCCCGGTACAGCAGAGCGTCGTCGCTGTGCGCGGTGAGCAGCACGACGCCCAGCTCGGCGCGGTTCTCCCGGAGCTTGCGGGCGGCCGCGATCCCGTCGCCGTCGGGCAGGTTCAGCCCGATCGTCACGACTGTCGGGTTCATCTCCTGTACCACACGTTCCGCTTCGGCGACGCTGCCCGCCTCACCGACCAGCGTGATGTCCGGCGAGCCGGTCAAGACGCCGGCCAGGCCGAGACGTAGCAACACATGTTCGTCGACGGCTACCAGCCGGATACTCATCGATCCTCCCAGGGGGCATCACGACCGGACAGACCGGCGTGTGTCCACTACATCGCCGCTGGGTTGACCGCCTCGGAGCGCGCGCGGTGCCAGTGGGTAGCGCGCCCCTGAACCGCCCGGCCGAACCGGACGTAGTTAGCCACAGGGGCCTACCGAGGGAGATTCGCATGCGCGTCCGGTTGATCCTGCCCGCACTGCTCGTCGCCGTCACGGCCACGGTCGCGGTTGCCGGGTGCGGCTCGGCGACACACGGCGGGGCCGCCGCGAAACCGGCCGCCGAGGCCAAGTCCCAGGACAAGGGCGTACCGGACAGCCTCAAGTTCACCGGTACCACGCTCGACGGCAAGCACTTCGACGCCGCCAGCCTGGCCGGCCACCCGGTGGTGCTGTGGTTCTGGGCGCCGTGGTGCGCCACCTGTGCGGGCGAGGCGGCGACCGTGGCCGACGCGGCGAACCAGTACAAGGGAAAGGTCGACATCGTCGGGGTGGCCGGCTTGGGTCCCGAGAAGGACATGCACCAGTTCGTCAAGGATGAACAGGTCGGCAACATCGTCCACCTGTCCGACGACGCCGGCGTGGTGTGGAAGCGCTTCGGGATCACCGAGCAGAGCCTGTACGTGATGCTTGACCGCACCGGCAAGGTCGTCGTCAAGGGTTTCATGGACGACCAGGTGTTCGGCAAGTGGATGGCCCATCTTGCGAAAACGTGACGATGTCTGATGTACCAGTGCTTCTCGCGTTGGCCGCGGGCGTCCTCGCGGCGGTCAACCCGTGCGGGTTCGCTTTGCTGCCGGCGTACCTTTCCCTCCTTGTGGTGGCCGACGGGCCGTCCGCGCCACCGGCGCGGCGGACAGCGGCGGTCGGGCGGGCCCTGGCCCTTACCGCCGCGATGACGGTGGGGTTCGTGGTCGTGTTCGGCGCGTTCGGGCTCGCGCTGGCGCCGACCACCGGCCTCGTGCAGCGCCACCTGCCCTGGTTCACGATCATCTTCGGGTTGCTGCTGGCCGCGCTCGGTGGCTGGCTCACCGCCGGTCGCCAGCTTCCCGCGCTGCCCTGGAAGCCGTCCCGGGCGCCGACGCTCACCCGGTCGATGCCGTCCATGGCACTGTTCGGCGTCGCCTACGCCCTGGCGTCGATGAGCTGCACGATCGGGCCCTTCCTGGCCATCGTCGTGTCCAGCCTGCGGGCCGGCTCACCGCTCGAAGGGGTCGGCCTCTTCGTCGTGTACGCGGTGGGCATGGGCCTGGTTGTCGGCACGCTCGCGCTGGCGGTGGCCCTGGCCCGCGCTTCTCTCGTCCGCCGGCTTCGTCGCGCCGCCGCCGTCCTGTCCCGGGCCGGCGGGGTGCTGCTGGTCGTCACCGGCGGGTACGTGGCCTGGTACGGCTGGTACGAGTTGCACGTGTCGACCGGGGCCGATCCGATCGTCCAGGCGGGCACCGCGCTGCAACAGTGGCTCGCGGCCGGCCTGAACCGGACCGGCGTCATCGTGGCGGTGGCCGTCGTGTTCGCGGCGCTGCTCGCGGTCGCTCTGTACAAAAAGGAGGGTTCTCCTTAGATCCGTTTGATCGTCGCCAACCAGGCCGGCGCGCCGTTGTCGTCGTGGTATCTCGTCTGGGTCCGCTCCGGCTTGATTTCGGCGACGTTCCATCCGGCGTCGGGGTTGAACGCCGCCCTCAGCTCTTCCGCACTGACCGGGTGCGGGCCGGCGTCGGGACCATCGACACTGAAACACAACAGGTACAGGGTGCCGTCGTGCTCGGTCACCGACGCCAGACTGGCCACGTATTTCGGCCGCTCCTCGTCGTCGAAGCTGTGGAACAGTCCACAGTCGAGCACGGTGTCGAACCTGCGCCCCAGACGCTCCAGGTGGAGCGCGTCGGCCGTCGCGAACTCAGCCTTGATGCCACGCTCGCCGGCCTTCTCCCGGGCCATCTCCAGTGCCGTTTCGGCCACGTCGACGCCCAGCACCGACAGCCCCAGCGACGCGATGTGCAGGGCGTTCTCACCGGTCCCGCAGCCCGCATCGAGCACCGCTCCGGCGAATCCGCCGGCAGCCGCCAACCGCACGATCGCCGGTTGCGGCCGGCCGGTATCCCAGGGCGCGGGGCCGTCCTGGTACGACGCGTCCCAGGGCTGCCCCGACCGCCGTTCGTGGCTCAACGGGTGCCGACCACCGAATGGATCGTCAGCGCCGGCTCCTGATTGCTCCGACAACTTCGTCACCTTCCCCGCAACTGGTCCGTGCCGCTGATCCTGCCGTCTCGTCGCGGCGCGCAATCTATCGGTCTTGACTATATTCCTCAGTTTTTGGCCAACTGTTTCCGGCCGGTATACCAGTATTTATCGACGCAGGTCAGCGCCTTGTTTGGTCGATGGGCAAAGCGTCTGAGTCCGACCCGGTCTTGCCAGTTTGAGCTGACTATGAGATGCCTAACGGTAAATGCAGCAATCTAGCACGACAAAAACATGGGGGAGCCGTGGGATCGGTCGTGGTCTGCGGCGGTGGTGTGATCGGCCTGACAACGGCGATCATGCTGGCGCGCGACGGGCATCAGGTCACTGTGTTGGAAGTCAACCCTGCCGGCGTTCCGGCGACGCCGGCCGAGGCATGGGAATCCTGGCAGCGCAACGGGGTCGCCCAATTCCGCCAGCCGCACGTCCTGTTGGCGCGGTGTCGACAGGTCTGCGATCAGGAGCTGCCCGAGATGACCGACCGGCTGTTGGCGGCGGGCTGCGTGTGGTGGGATCCGGTGACACTGCTGCCGTCCTGGATCTCCGACCGGGAGCCGCGCCCGGGTGATGAGGCGCTGCGAATCGTGACCGGCCGCCGTCCGGTGATCGAGTACGTGGTCGCCGCGGCCGCTGCCGAGCAGTCGGGGGTGGTGATCCGTCGAGGCGTGCGGGTGACCGGGCTGATCGGCGGGCCGTCGGCGATCCCGGGTATTCCCCACATCTGCGGGGTGCGCACCTCCGACGGGGAGGAACTGCGCGCCGACCTGGTGGTCGACGCGATGGGCCGGCGATCGGGCAGCGCCGACCTGCTGACGGAGCTGGGTGCGCGTGAGCCGCACGTCGAGGCCGAAGACGGCGGATTCGTGTACTACACGCGGTACTTCACCGGCCCGTCCCGGCCTGCCTGGATCGGCCCGCCGGTCGTCTCGATCGGCAGCTTCTCGCTGATCACGTTCGATGGCGACAACGACACCTGGTCCGTGACGATCTTCTCCGCCACCGGGGACGCGCCGCTGAAGGCGCTGCGCGACACGGAGTGCTTCGCCCGCGTGGTCCGGGCATGCCCGCTGCACGCCCACTGGCTTGACGGGGAACCGATCACTGAGGTACTGGCGATGGCGGGCATCATGGACCGGTACCGCCGCTTCGTCGTCGACGGTCGTCCGGTGGTCACCGGGTACGCGGCGGTCGGCGATGCGTGGGCCTGCACCAACCCCTCGGGCTCGCGGGGGATCAGCGTCGGGATGATGCACGCCCAGCTGCTGCGGCGCACGGTCCGGGACCACCTGGATGACCCGGCAGGCTTCGCCCAGGCGTGGGACGAAGGCACCGAGCGGTGCGTCGCCCCGTACTACTGGGAACAGATCAACTCCGACCGGTCGCGCCTGGCGGAGATGGCGGCGCTGCGGGAAGGCCGCCAGTGGTCTCCGCCGGTCTCGGCCCTGAGCCGCGTGGCCAATGCCGCGCCGTTCGACGCCGATGCCTTCCGTGGGTTCTTCGAGGTCCTGTCGTGCCTGGCACTGGCGGATGACGTGGTCGCGCGGCCCGGCATCAAGGACGCCGTCGAGCAGGCGGGCGACATGGCCCAGGCGGGGGCCCTGGGACCGGACCGGAAGCAGCTCCTCAAGCTCCTGTCCACCTGAGTTCCGAGGCTGCCCATGGGCCTACATTGTGAGATGTGCGTGAGGTGCTGCCCATCCCGTATACGGTATCGATCTACTGCTGGTTCGCGCTGGAAATCGGGCTGCTCGTGCGCGACCTGATCCGGCGGCGGGCCCGCATCGGTCAGGATCGTGGCACCCGCGGGATCGTCGCGCTCTCGCTGGGCGGGTCGATCTTCGCCGGCATCCTGCTGCGGACGTGGTTGCCAGCGCTGGACACGCCGGTGCCGGACGTGTTCGCGGTCGCGGGGCTGGTCGTGATCTGGGCGGGCCTGGTCCTGCGGGTGTGGGCGGTGCTGACGCTCGGCGGGTCGTTCAGCACGTTCGTCCAGGTCGACAGCGAGCAGGCGGTCGTCAGCAGCGGCCCGTACCGGTGGGTGCGGCACCCCTCGTACACCGGGCTGCTGCTGGTCGCTCTCGGGTTCGGCATCGGCGCGCGGAACTGGCTGTCCATTGTGGTCTGTGCCGTCGTCCCGTTGCTGGGGCTGGTGCCCCGCATCGCGGTCGAGGAGTCCGAGCTGATCCGGACGCTCGGCGCGCGGTACCGCGACTACCAGAAGGGCACCGACCGGCTCGTACCCAAGCTCTGGTGAACAGACGAAAGCGCGCCCGGGCATCCGGGCGCGCTTTCGTTCCGTGCGGCGTCAGCGCTTCGTCGTGGTCACCACGCCGAGCGGGGTGTTCATCCGCTTCATGAAGGCGACCGGGTCGACCGCGTTGGCGCTGGTGGCGTACCCCGGGCCGATGTGCACCTCGAAGTGCAGGTGGGTACCGGACGAGTTGCCCGACGTCCCCACGTACCCGATGACCTGCCCGGCGGTGACCTTCTGGCCCTCGTTGACCGACGGCCGCTTCACCATGTGGCAGTACCGGGTGATGGTCTGGTTCGCGTGCTGGATCTCCACGTACCAGCCGCAGCCGCGCACGCTCGGGCTGCCGTCCACGTCGCAGGTCTTGCCGGACGTGTTGCAGACGACCGTGATGACCGTGCCGGCGTTGGCCGCGCGGATCGCGGTGTTGCGCGGCTCGGCGATGTCGACGCCGTCGTGCGTCGGGTTGCTGGCCGGCCGGAAGAGCTGGCCCGGCCTGCCGGGGACCGGGACGGTCCAGCCGGTCGTGGTCCCGGCCTTGGACTGCGGCGGCAGCGCCGGGGTCGACGGGGTCGACGGGGTGCTGCACGCGCCGAGCGTGTTGCGCCGGATGTACGCGTCGGAAACGTACCGGCCGTCAGCGGTCTTGTCCCACATGCTCGTCGTCCGGACCCGGCCCTGGATCGACTGCCCGCCGACCTGGCAGACCAGGGTTACCTTGCTGCCGTTGGCGAGTGTACCGACGACGGACGTCGAGGTGCTCGCCCCGGCGCGGACGTTCAGCGGGCTGTCGCCGCTGTCGACCGTGCCCACCACGCTGGTCGACGCGGACGCCGGGGCGTTGCCGCCGAGCAGGAGCGCCACCGCTCCGGACGCGGCGACGATGACCGTGCACAGGCCCCGTAGGTGGGGTCGAGCCATGAGGTTGCCTCCCGTGGTGACGCGAGGCCGGGCGGCCCCGCGTACACCGAGGCTGTTCGAGCGGGGCAGCGTCGCCGGTGCGGCGAGAGTGCGACTCGGTTGCAGCCCCATGATCGGCACAACTTCCGGAAAGTTGTGGCCTTGGGACCTGGCTGAGGCGACAACTTCCCGGAAGTTGTGCCGATCAAGGGCGCGCGGGGAGGTCGATCGTCAATGCGGCACCTGGGTTGCGCATCTCGATCGTGAGCGTTCCGCCGTGGCGGGTGGCGATCGCGCGCGCCAGCATGACCGCCAGCGCCCCGGTACGGCGTTCGTTGGCCGCGTCGGGATGCGGCAACCGGGTGGAGAGCAGGCGTTCCGCGGTGGCGGCGTCCGCGGCGGACGTGGCGACCGTGACCCGCCAGCCGCCGGGGTCGGCACCGATCCCGGCCGCCGCAACGACCACCTCGGCGCCCGGCGCGCTGCCGGCGATCATGACACCGATCGCGGTGTCGAACAGTTGGGCCAGCAGCTTGCCGTCGCCTTCCAGGGTGGCGCCGTCGGCGAGTTCGAGCTCCAGGCTCACGTGTTCGCTGTCGGCCGCCGCGGCGGCCTGCCGGACAAGAGTGGTGATGTCGACCCGGCTGGGCTCCAGGAGCAGTTCCCCCGACTCCAGCTTCGCCAGCAGGATGAGGTCGGCGACCAGGCTCAGCATCCGGTCGGCGTTGCGCCGGATCGCCGTCATCGCGGCCGCGCGCTCGTCGGGCTCCAGCGCCCCCTCGTCCTCCAGCAGGTTGGCGAACGTGTTGATCGAGGTCAGCGGCGTCCGCAGCTCGTGCGAGACGACCGCCACGAACTCGGTCTTCAGGGTCGCCAGCTCGGACAGCATCCGGGCCCGCGCCTCCAGGCTGCGGCGGACCTCGGCCTGGGCGGTCACGTCGCGGAACACCCACAGGTGGCCGAGGGTCGAGCCGTCCAGCATGATCGGCACGTAGTCGCGCTCGACGATGCGCCCGTCGATCAGCGGGATCTCCTCGCCGCGCATCGGTCTCCCGCGCCGGACCGCGTCCTCGGTGCGCCGCTCCACGTTCTCCGCGTCGACGTACAGGCCGGACAGCGGGGACACGCCCGTCGTGCCGCGCAGCCGTTCCGGGGTGACGCCGAGGGAGAACATCTCCACGAACGCCGCGTTGGCGAGCACCACCCGGCGCTCCTCGTCCTGGAGGAGCACGGCGACGTTGAGGGACTCGATGAGCGTCAGCAGCCGGGCCGCCTCGACCCTGGTCTGGCGTTCGGCGGTGCGGACCCGGGTCACGTCGGACGCGTACAGCGCGGTGCCGTGGATCGCCGGGTGGTCGAGCAGGTTGCGGGCCAGCAGGGCGACCGCGCGCCAGGACCCGTCGGCCGCGCGTACCCGCAACTCGACCGCCTCGTCCAGGCCCTCGGTCATGGCCGTGCGCAACGCCTTCCGCGCGGTGTCCAGATCGGACGGATGGATCAGGTCGGGTAGCTGGTCTTCCAGCCGGACCTGGTCGGCGGCGTCGGCGAGCAGGCCGACGGCGGCGGAGGAGCGCCAGGTGGGCACACCGTTCTCGTCGAGGACGGCGACGATGATGGGGGACTGCTCCAGCAGTGAGCGATGGAAGTCCGCGTGCAGATGCAGCTCCGCCGGCACCGGTGGGGATTGCCGGAGTGCCTGGAAGCGCCCGGAGAACGCGGGCCGACCCTCGTACGTGGTGTGGGTGACGATCAGCTCGATCGTCACCTCGGAGCCGTCCCGCCGCAGCGCCGGCAACTCGAAGCGGTTGTCCAGCAGCGGCGCCTCGCCGGTCTCCCGGTACCGCCGCAGACCCGCCTCGTGCGCCGCCCGCAACCGGTGCGGTACCAGCACGTCGCTGGTCCGCCGGCCGACAGCATCGTCGTGGGAGTACCCGAGCAGCAGTTCGGCGCCGCTGTCGAAGTCGACGATGACGCCGTCGACGTCCATCACGATCTCGCCGGTCGGGGCGAGCGTCACGGAACTGGGGAAGGCGAGTGTCACCGGGGAGCCGCCGCGCCCAGGTGAATCCCGGCTCAATCCACCCTCCCGACGAATCATGACATCTAGTACTAAGGCGAAAGTTTAGCGTACAAGTGCTGACACTGCGTAGACTAAGGCGGTACAAGGAGTGACGGTCGGCGGGAGCTCGGCCGCGGAGGAGGACCGTGCGTGGCGATACGAGCGACCGCGTGGCCGGGACGGAACTGACCGCCCTGGCCACGGGTGCCCTCGTGGCCCGCGCACGGCGGGCGACCAGCCTCGTCGAGGTACAGCGGCTGATCATCGAGCTGGGTGCGCTGCCCGGGGTCCGCGACGCCGCCCTGGAGACCGGATCAGCCGGGATCCCGGTCGGGCCGTCGTCCTGGGGCCTCGCGCTGCGGGTGCAGGCCGACGACGAAGCCGGCTACCACGAGGCGATCGAGGAGATCGCGAGCGCGGCCCGGCGCGGCCTCACCGTGCCGTGCCAGTCGATGCCGGCCGACCGCGCGATGCCGACCGACCCGCTGGCCCGGGCGCTGCTGGCGAGCGACCGCGCGATCGTGGTGCTGATCCACCCGGCCGCCGGCTGGACCGCGCTGTCCGAGGCGTTCGACCTGGTGCTCGGGTACGACCGGCTGGCGCCGCCGGAGGTCTCGCCGCTGGACCTGGTCCACCCCGACGACCACGCCGTGGCGATCGGCTCGTTCGTCGACGCGTGCACCGGGCGCGGGTCGGGGCGGCCGTTCGATCTGCGGGTACGCACGGCGACCGGCCGGTGGCGCACGATCGAGGTGGTGGTCCGCGGGTTTGTCGACGACCCGGGGATCGGCGCGGTCGCGTACCTCGGAATCGACGTGACCGACAAGCGGGAGCGGTCCCGCCCGGTGGAGAGCAGCGACACCTTCGTGCCGACCGTGGCCCACGAGCTGCGTGGCCCGCTGTCGTCCGTGGTCGCCTTCGCGCACCTGCTCGGCGACCCGGGCAGCGGCGGGCTGACCGACGACCAGCGGACATACCTCGACGTGATCGACCGCAACGCCAACCGCCTGCTGCACCTCATCGAGGATCTGCTGCTGCTGTCCCGGCTGGAGGCGGGGACGCTGCCGCTGAAGCTGGCGCCGGTACGGGTACCCGCGCTGGTGGAAGCCGTGGTGACCGACCGCGCGCCGGCGGCGGACCGCGCCGAGATCGCGCTGAGTTGGGATCTGCTGGACGGTCCGGAGCTGGTGTGCGACGAGGCGCGGGTCCAGCAGGTGCTCGGCAACCTGCTGGCCAACGCGTTCGCGTTCACCCCGGTCGCAGGGAGAGTCAGTGTCACGGCGCGGCCGTCCAGCAGCGGCTGGCAGCTGGTGGTGAGCGATACCGGCGTCGGGATTCCGGCGACGGAGCAGTCGAAACTGTTCAGTCCGTTCTTCCGCGCCTCGAACGTGGCGGCCGCCGGCCGGTCGCTCACGCCGGGTGCGGGGCTCGGCCTGATGATCAGCCGGGCCATCGTCGAACTGCACGGCGGCCGGATCGAGGTCGCCAGCACAGAGGGCGTCGGTACGACGGTGACGGTGTCGCTGCCGAAGGGAGGGTCCTCCTCATGACGGAGGACCTTTCGTGTGGCACGAGAGACGGAGGTTGACGGTGAGCCGACTCCTGGTGGTTGAGGACGACCCGGACATCGCGCTGGCGCTGCGCCTGTTGCTGACCCGGGCCGGGCACCAGGTCGCCCATGCCAAGGACGGCCGGGCGGGCCTGCGCGACGCGTACACCGAACGCCCCGATCTCGTCATCCTCGATATCGGGTTGCCCGGCATGGACGGCTGGCAGGTGCTGGAACGCCTGCGCGACGTCAGCGATGTGCCGGTGCTGCTGCTGACCGCGCACGGCCAGGAGTCGGACAAGGTACGCGGCCTGCGCGGCGGCGCCGACGACTACCTGACCAAGCCGTTCACCAACGCGGAGCTGGTGGCCCGGGTCGAGGCACTGCTGCGCCGTAGCGCCGGCGCGGCCTCGTGGGCCGACGAGGTCTACGACGACGGGGTACTGAGAATCGACCCGGCCGCCCGTCGCACCTATGTGGACGGTGCCGAGGTGCGGCTGACCCCGACCGAGTTCCGCCTGCTCAACGTGCTGGTACGGCACGTCGGGGCGGTCCTGTCGCCGAACCAGCTGCTGGCCCAGGCGTGGGACGACCCGACCGGGATCGGGCCGGAGCGGGTGAAGTTCGCGGTACTCCGGCTGCGGCGCAAGCTCGGCTGGACCGACCCGGACGCGTCCCCGATCGAGTCGGTCCGCGGTTTCGGCTACCGGTACCGCCGCCCGGCGATGGAGCGGAGCGAGTAATGCTCGGCACAACTTCCCGGAAATAGTGGCGTCAGGACCGTGCTGAGGCCACTATTTCCGGGAAGTTGTGCCGATCAACGATAGCAACCGGTCGGCACCCTGGCGGCATAGTGCCTGGTCACGCGGGCATCGCAGGATTATGGAGCCAGTTTCCCCGCGCCCCCCGGCGCCTACCCTGCGAGGGCAGCCGTCATGCTCGACCTCACCGTGGACAGCCACGTACACACCGCATTCTCCGCGGGGCGCGACAGCATCAGCCTGCTGGTCGCCGCCGCCGACCGGATCGGCCTGACCGAGCTGGTCTTCGCCGACGAGGCCGGCCCCGAGACCGGCTGGCTGTCGTCGTACCTCGCCACCATCCAGCGGGCCCAGCAGCGCACCGATGTCGCCCTCAAGGCCGGCGTCGAAGTCGAGGCGATCGGCACCGACGGGTGGCTCGCGTTCCCCGCCGACCTCACCGGCCTCGACGTGGTGTCGGTGGCCGTGGGCGCGCTGCCCATGCCGGCCGGGCTCGCCGGGCCGGAGACGGTCCGCGCGCTGGTCGAGGCCGGCGCGCTGACCCACGCCGACGTGGCCGAGATGCTGGTCAGCGTCACGGCTCGCGCGGTCGAGCGGGTCAGCCGGTACGCGCCGACCCAGCTGGCCCGACCGCTGGCGTTCCTCGGCCGGGCCGGCTTCGCCGAGGACGAGATCGAGGAGTCGACGGTACGCGAGCTGGCCGCGATGTGCCGCGTCACCGGTACCCCGGTGGAGATCAGCGAGCGGCACCTCGCGCCGTCGGCCCGGCTGGCCGGCGTGTTCGCCGCGGCCGGCGCCCGCCTCGTCGCCGCAAGCGACGCAAGGCAGGCCAGCGAGGTCGGCCGCTGGCGCCACGTAAACCAGATCAACACCAACCTGGCCCCAGTCCCAGGCTGACCCGCAAAATCGGCACAACTTCCGGCAAGTTGTGGTCTCAGGCCCCCTCTGAGGCCACAACTTCCGGCAAGTTGTGCCGGTCCTGGGTTTCCCGGGGGAGGCGGACGGTGACCGTGGTGCCCTCGCCGGTACGCGAGCGCAGCACCACGTCACCGTCGTGGTTGGACACGATCTTCCGGACGATGGTGAGCCCCAGCCCGGTACCCTGGATCGACGCCTCGACCGCGTTCGACGCCCGGAAGAACCGCTGGAACAGCTCGCACTGCTCGTCGTCGGGGATACCGATGCCGGTGTCGGACACCGACAGCACCAGATCCGGGCCGTCCTCGCCGGCGTACACCGTGACCCGGCCGCCCGGCGGCGTGAACTTCACCGCGTTGGACAGCAGATTGGTCAGTACCCGGTCGATCTGATGCGAATCGACGGCGGCGATCAGCGGCCCGGGCGGGCACTCCACGTCGAGGGTGACCTCGATGCCGCCGATCGACCGGACCGTCCGCACCGCCCTGGCCACGATGTCGGTCACGTCGGTGGGCTGCCGTACCGACCGGAACGTGCCGGCCTCGATCCGGGACAGCGTGAGCAGGTTCTCGATCAGCGTGCGCAGCCGGTTCGTGTTGCGCTCGATGACCTCCATCATCTGCCGCTGCTCCGCGCTGAGCGTGCCGCTGGCCGGGTCGCCCAGCAGTTCGATGAAGCCGCTGATACTGGTCAGCGGGGTACGCAGCTCGTGCGACACGGTCGACAGGAAGTCGCTCTTCGTCCGGTCCAGCTCCCGTAGCTCGTCGACCAGCAGCCGTTCCTGTTCGTACAGGCGGGCCTGCTGTACACCACGGGCGATGTCGGCGGCCACCCACTCGGCGGCCTCCGCCTCCGCCGGCTGCCACGGTACACCGCCGGCGCGGCGGACCAGCGTGATCGCGCCGTCCAACCCCGGGCCGGTGCCGAACGGCACGGTCAGCACGCTGCCCGCGTCGGCGGCGAGCAGCGCGTCCCGTTCGGCCGCCGGGAGACCGCTCGGCTCCGGGACGTCCTCGGGCAGATCGCTGCTGCGCCACACCTCGCCCCGCGCGTACCGGTCGGCGAGCCAGGACACCGGCAGGCGGCCGATCGCGCTGTCCGCGTCCGCCGGCCAGCACACCGTCCGGGGCTCCTGCTCGTCGATGGCGTCCAGCCGTACCACCACCAGGTCGGCGCGGAACTCGGTGCTGACCACGCGCACCGCCGCATCCAGGGCGGCGTCGACCGACAGGTGCTCGCGTACCCGCAGGCCGGCCTCCCGCGCCGCGTCGCGTAACCGGGCCCGGGCCTGAGCGGCCGACCGGGCCTGTTCGTTCTCCTCGCTGAGCATGTTCAGGGTCTCGGCGACCGCCTGGATGTCCGCCGGCCCGGTCACGGTGGCCCGCGCGGACAGATCGCCGGTACGCAGCCGGGACAGGGTGGCGAGCAGCGCCGCGAGGGGCCGGTTGATCCGCCGGCCGGCCCGGACCGCGGTCAGCGACGCGGTGAGGATGCCGAGCGCGGTGGTGCCGAGCAGCGCACCGAACGCGATCAGCTCGGTGGTCCGGGTCCGGCTGCGCAGCGCCCGGCCGCGTCTGTCCAATGTGGAGTCCATGTTCGTGTTGCTGGCCAGGAACAGGTCGAACAGCGGCCGGCTCTGTTTGGACAGGTACACCGCGCGCTCGGTGTCGAGCTGCTCCTTGCGCTGCTCCTCGGCGAGCCGGATCCAGGTCGTCGCGAGGTCGAGCTGGCGGGCGACCACGTACTGGTCGCCTTCCGGGGCGAGCCGGCGCAGGTTCGCCGCCGCGGCCGGGTACGCGTCGCGGGCCTCCAGGTAGACCTGTTCGAGCGTCTCGTCGCCGGTGAGCTGGTACCCGCGGATGCTCCGCTGCGCGTCCCCGAGGACCAGGTGCACCTGGTTGTTGGCGAGCCGCTCCGGCATCACCCGCTCGGTCAGCGCGGTGACCGACCGGTACTGCTGCCACGCCGCCCCGGCCGCGACCAACCCGGTGAGCAGGCTGACCAGGACGATCGCCGCGAACGCGCGGTACAGGTAGCGCGCCACCGTCCGGCGCTCGCCGGTGCTCATCAGCCCCTGCCGAAGCCGGTCCGGGTCATCACGCCCCACACCTGCCGGGTACCTAGGATGGCCGCCCACGCGCCCTGTATCCGCCACCACGCGTTGAGCTGCCGGTACCCGATGTTCTCCAGCAGCGCGGCACCGATCGCGGCGGTCAGGTCGCTCCACCGGGAGTACCGGTGGAAGCTGTACTCCTCGACGGCGAGCGCGACGAGGTCGACCAGCAGCGCGTACCCGTACGCGACGGCCAGGAAGCGCCAGGCGAAGTTGAGGTTCGGTGGACCGGCGACGAGGATCCCGACCGGGATGAGGGCGAGCCCGCCCAACTCGACCACCGGCGCGAGGAACTCGAACAGCAGCAGGTACGGCAGCGCCAGCACACCGATCCGCCCGTACCGGGGATTGCCGACGGCGGCCCGGTGCTTGGCCAGGATCTCGGTGACGCCCCGGTGCCAACGCCGCCGCTGCCGGGCCAGTACCGGCAGGGTGCTCGGCGCCTCGCTCCACGACACCGGCTCGGCCACGAAGACGATCCGGTAGTCGTGGCGCAGCCGTCGCAGGTGCCGGTGCAGGCGTACCACCAGTTCGGCGTCCTCGCCGATGGTGTCGTGGTCCAGGCCGCCGATCTCCATCAGCAGGTCACGCCGGAAGATCCCGAACGCGCCGGAGATCACCAGCAGACTGTCCATTCGCGACCATCCGGTCCGCCCGAGCAGGAACGCCCGCAGGTACTCGACCACCTGGATGCGGGGCAGCCAGCCACGCGGCATCCGGGTGTCGACGATGCGGCCGGCCAGTACCGTGCAGCCGTTGGCGATCCGGACCACGCCACCGGCGGCGGCCACCCGCAGCGGATCGTCGGCGAACGGTTTGGCCACCGACAGGAGCGCCTGCGGGTCCAGTACCGAATCGGCGTCCACCATGCACACGAGCGGGTGCTGCGCGAGGTTGATGCCCACGTTGAGCGCGTCGGTCTTGCCGCCGTTCTCCTTGCGCACCACGACCAGCGGGTCCGGCCGCAGCCGCGGTACGTGTACCGAGTGGACGGTGCCGCGGGTGGGCACCCCGTGCGGGATCACCCGGGGCACCTCGACCAGGTCGAACTCCGCGTCCAGGCGGGCGAACGTGCCGTCGGTGGAGCCGTCGTCGACGACCAGGACCTCGAAGACCGGGTACCGCAGCGCCAGCATCGCGTGGACCGCCTCAACGATGCCGGTCTCCTCGTTGTGCGCGGGCACCAGCACCGACACCGGCTGGGTCAGCGGCGAGCGGTACATCTCGTCGAAGCCGGCCAGCGGGGCGCGCCGCTTGTGCCGGACGAACTCGACCGTCGCCAGTCCGATCAGGACCAGATAGCTGGTGTTGACGGCCAGGAAGTACACGAGGACCGCGGTGTCCGAGGCGTGCAGCAGCGGGCGGATCCAGTCGCGGAACACGACGAGCAGCGGCGATGCCGACCATGGCGTTACCCGCCGATACCCGAGCCGATGCCCGACAGTACGGCCGGCGCCGGCTCGTCGGCGTGGATGACCGTGGCCGCGCCGGTCCGGCGGCGCTCCTCGACCTCGGCCACGGCCAGCGCCTCCCGGGCGTAGCCCGCGGCCGACGGGTCCGGCCCGGCCGCCGCCTGCTCCAGCGTCCGCCGGCCGACCGCGCCGAGGCGCAGCAGCGCGTACGCCGCCGCGCGGGCCACCCCGTGCTGCGGGTCGGACAGCAGGGTACCGAGAGCCGGGGCGGCGGCCACCGCACCGAGTTCGCCGAGCGCCCGGGTGGCGGTCGCGCGTAGCGCGGGGGTGCGACCGGGCTCCACGGCGTCCAGCAGCGGGGTCAGCGCCGAGCGGGTACCCAGGCGCCCCAGCGTCGCCGCCGCCCGTTCGCGTACCTCGGCCGACGGGTCCGCGCGCAGCGCGTCGACCACGCGGCCGGCGGCGGTGATGGCGCCGGCCAGGCCGAGCACTTCGACCGCGGTCACCCGGACCAGTTCCGCGTCGTGGCGCAGCGCCGTCACGAGCGCGGCCTGCGCGCCGGCACCCATCCGCAGCAGCGCCTGCGCGACCGTCTGCGGCGGCACGGTGCGCCGGCCGGCCAGGCTGTCGAGCAGCGCGCCGGCCGCGACCGGCTCGGCGATCCGGCCGAGGGCGCGGGCGGCCACCGTGCGTACGTCCGGGTCCTTGTCGGGCAGCAGGGCGACGAGCGGGGGTACCGCGTCCTGCCGGGCCAGGTTGCCGAGCACCTCGGCGGCCCGGGCGCGCCGGATCGCCTGCCGGTTCTGTACGTCGCGTAGCGCGCGCTCGCCCATGCCCCGCCGCTCGAAGACGGCGACCAGGGCGGCGTGCGCCTCCCCGCGTACCTTGCCGAGCAGCGCCACGGCCGACGGCTCGACGGCGCGCCACGTGGCGGGCCGGAGGCGGACCAGCGACTCCATGGTCTCCGGTTCGTCGTCTCCGGCGGCCAGGGCGAGCAGCAGCCGGCGGGCGGGGGCGGCCAGCCGGGCTCGGCGCTGGTCCCGGGCCCGGCGCCAGGCCCGGCCGAAGACGATCGTCGCGCCGAGCGCGACCGTGGCGGCGACCAGCACGTACAGAGCCGTGGTGGCGGTGCTCGCCACGGTCAGGTCCGCATTCTCGCGAGGACCGCCTCGACCCGGCTGACCAGTTCCCGTGGGCTGAACGGCTTGACCACGTAGTCGTCGGCGCCGGCGCCGAACCCGACCTCGACGTCGCCCTCCTGCGCCCGGGCGGTCAGCAGGATGATGGGCAGCGTCGCGGTGGCCTCGCTGGCGCGCAGCTCGCGGCAGACGTCGATGCCCGACATCCCCGGCATCATCACGTCGAGCACGACCAGGTCGGGCGGGTCCGCCTGCGTGGCGGAGAGTGCGGATATGCCGTCCTCGACCGCGATCACGTCGAATCCGGCCTGCTCGAGTTTGAAGGCGACGAGATCGCGGATGTCCGGATCGTCATCTGCGATCAGGATCGCAGTCATGGTTCCCCCTGTCGGTCCCGACCTGCGAGCGAGTTCACCAGCGCGGTGATGCTCGCCTTGCGGAAGGGTTTGGCGAGAATGCCGTCGCTGCCCACGTCCGCGACGTCCTCCGGATCGAGGACCGAGGAGACGACGATCCGGCAGTGCCGGGTGCGCGGGTCGGCGCGCAGCAGGCGGGCCACCTCGCGGCCGTCGATACCGGGCAGCAGGACGTCGACGATCACCACGTCCGGCGGCTCGGCCCGGGCCTGGTCCAGGCCCTCCTCGCCGGTCTCCGCGCGGCTGACCCGGCATCCGAGCCGTTGCAGATGCCCATCCAGCAGATCCAGGACGTCGCGCTCGTCCTCGATGACGAGTACGTGCAGTGGGCTCACGGGTATCCGGCTTTCGTCTCGACCTGTGGCGGCTTACCTCCAAGATAATCCGTATTAGGGCATTTGCCGGGGCTTTGGGTTTCGCAGGACGCCATGATCGGCACAACTTCCGGAAAGTTGTCGTCTCAGGTACCGGCTGAGGCAACAAGTTCCGGCAAGTTGTGCCGATCATGTACGCGTTGTTCAGATGTCCTCGAGATCAGCCGACAGCTCGCCGGGCGTGTTGAGGCCGCCGCGCATCGAGCCGAGGTTGCCGCGCCGGGTGGCGTTCGGGGCGCCGAGGACGCCACCGTCGCCGAGCGCCGGGTTGGGCGGCAGCATGTCCTGGTCATGGCCGAGCTGCGGCGTTTTCAGCATCGTGCCCGAGATGTCCGCCTCGATGTACTGCTTGAAGCTGTCCAGGTCGGCCTTCAGGCGCCGGTCCAGCGACTGCTTCGCGTGTACCTCGCTGGGCATGAACGCCTTGGCGTCGAGATCCAGTTCGGCGACGATCCGGGTCCGGTCGTCGGCCAGCCGCTGGAACGTCATCTTTTCCTTCAGGCGCGGGCCGTCGATCGCTTTCCATGCCAGGACCTCGTCCGGGCGCTGGTCGGTGATGCGGGCGTCGAACTCGGCGTGCGTCCCGGCGAGGTCCATCACCCAGTGGGCCCGGTCGTCAGAGATCTGGGTGACCTCCTGCACGCCGGACATGAAGTGCGGATACTCCTCGAAGTGGCACAGCCGTTCGTACGCGACATGTACCGGAACGGCGACGTCGACGGACTCGCGAACCTTGCTCATCACGCTCTCCTTGTCGTCGGATTCGCACCACCGTAGCCGTTTCATGAAACTTTTTCAGGATAAACAATGAAAGCGCCGCCGGGCGGGGACTCGAGGTCTCCCACCCGGCGGCGCCAGCAGGTGCGGTGTGCCGGTCAGACCGTGAGGGTCCAGCTGTCCAGCGTGCCGCTGTCGCCCCAGTACATGTCCCGGACCTGAAGCTTCCACAGGCCGTTGCGGACCTCGGCGGAGGCGTTCACGGTGTACGTCGCGTCGACGTTCGCCTCGCTGTCGGTGGTGCTGCTCGACTTGAGCCGGTAGCTCTTGCCGCTCGGCGCGATCAGGTTGATCTGGAGGTCACCGCGGTAGGTGTGCTTGATGTGTACCTCGACCTTGGTGGTGGCGGACGCGTTGCCGGTGCAGTTCGCGATCGTGATCTTGCTCGTGATGGTGCTCACGTCGGCGATCTTCTGGTCGTACCCGTTGACGACCGGGGCGCAGGACGAGCCCGGCTGGGTCGGCGTGGGCGTGGGCGTCGGCGTCGGGTCCGGCGAGGTCGGCGTGGAGCTGATGTTGCTGATGTTGAGCAGCTTGTTCGGCGAGCCGCTGCCCGGGTTCTTGACCACCCCGGAGAGGGCGTTGGTGACCAGCGTGTCGCGGACCTGGGCCGGCGTCGCGGTCGGGTTCGCCGCGAGAACCAGGGCGGCGGCGCCCGTCACGTGCGGGGTGGCCATCGACGTGCCGCTCATCCGGGTCGTCGAGGTGTCGCTGCTGTTGTACGTGGAGGTGATGTTCACGCCCGGCGCGAAGATGTCCAGGCAGGAGCCGTAGTTCGAGAACGACGCCCGGTTGTCGGCGCTGTCGGTGGCACCCACCGTGATCGCCTCGGCCAGCCGGGCCGGCGACGTGTTGCAGGCGTCGGTGTTGTCGTTGCCCGCGGCGACCGCGTACGTCACACCGGAGGCGATCGAGTTCTTCACCGCGTTGTCCAGCGTGCTGCCGGCCGAGCCGCCCAGGCTCATGTTGGCGACGGCGGGCTTGATCGCGTTCTTGGTGACCCAGTCGACGCCGGCGATGATCTGCGAGTAGCTGCCGCTGCCCTGGCAGTCGAGGACCCGGACGGCGACCAGCTTGGCGCCCTTGGCCACGCCGTACGTGGTGCCGGCGATCGTGCCGGCCGTGTGGGTACCGTGGCCGTTGCAGTCGTCGGCGACCGCGTCGTTGTCGATGAAGTCGTAGCCGTAGCTGGCCCGCCCACCGAAGTCGGTGTTGGTGATGCGCGCGCCGGTGTCGATGTCGTACACGTGCACGTTGCTGGCCGTACTGGGGTACGTGTACGTGCCGCTCAGCGGCAGGCTGGCCTGGTCGATGCGGTCCAGGCCCCACGGCGCGCTGTTCTGCGTGGCCGACAGGGACACCGTGCGGTCCTGCTCGATGTAGTCGACCGCGGGGTTGGCGGCCAGCCGCTTGGCGGCCTTCTCGGTCAGGTTGACGGAGAAGCCGTGTACCGCGTTCTTGTAGGCCCGTCCGACCTTGCCGCCGTACTGGCGGGCGAGCTTGCCGGCGGCGGAGTCGACGCTGCGGGAATCGGCACTGCCGGACTTGAACACGACGATGTACCGATCCTTGATGGCACCGTGAGCGTTGGCGTTGCGAACGGTACCTTCAGCCGGCGCGGCCTGAGCTGCGCCGACCCCGATGAAGGAGGCGGCGACGGCGGCCGTGGCGGCCGAGAGAGCGACCGCGGCGGCGAATCGCTTCTGAGAGGTGCGCATCTAGCGGGACTCCCTTGGGTCGTCTGGTCTCCGGGTTCCGCGAGGCACCGCGCCGCCGCGGCCGGCTTGGCGGGCGGGTGGCGGGGCCTGCGTACCGGCGGAGTTCATTGAGGTCTTGCACCAACTACGTTCCGGTGCGCGGAGAGCGCGCCCGTTACCGAAGCGGTAGCGGCTGAGTTGCCGGGCTGCCGGGTTTGCCGGGCCGCCTTGATCGGCCAAAGCAAGATCGGCACAACTTCCCGGAAGTTGTTGCCACGGCGGGGTGCCATGGCCACTGTTTCCGGGAAGTTGTGCCGATCTTTGAAGCGGACTCCTAGCCGAGCTTCACGTTGAAGATCGGGTCAGCGGCGATCTTCTTGAACGCGGCCAGCGCCTGCGGCGAGCTGTCGATCCGGGTGTCGCCGGCGCCGGGCGGGTTCTCGGCGTCGAAGTACATCAGACCCTTGATCGCCGGCATCGCCTTGAGCTGCGCGAGCACCTTGCTGTAGATGGCCGCCTTCTGGCTCGGATCGGCGGTGTACTCGAACACGCCCCACTCGGAGACCATGAACGGCTTGTTCGGGTGCTGCTTGGTGGCCCACGTGTAGAAGCCCGGGAACTTCGTCGCGTCGGTGGTGCGGTTCACCAGGTACGTGAAGTCTCCATTGTGGAACGCGCCGGGCTGGGCGTTGACGTACGCGTCCAGCGTGATCCAGTCGACCCACGCGTCACCCGGGTACAGGTCGTACCACCACGACTGGTTCGTCCACTTCTCGTACCCCATGTACGTGAGTGTGGCGACCGCGTTGGTCACACCGTCGGCGCGCAGCCGGTCCACGACGTGGCGGAACATCGCCGCGTAATCCTTGGCCGTCATGCCGGAGCCGGTGGTCGGGTTCACGTCGTTCTCCGGCTCGTGGTGGATGACGAGGAAGAACTTGTTCGTGAAGTTGGCCTTCAGGTACGCGGCCTCACGGTCGATCCGCGCGTCCTGCTGGCCCGCGGCGACCTTGGCCCACATGCTGCCGTCGGCGACCTTCCAGTTGAGCATCAGTACCCGGGGCTTGCCGGCCTCCCGGGTCATGGCGATCTCGTCGGCGGTGGGGAACAGCTGGTCGCCGGTGTGGTACGTGTGGTAGATCGTCGAGGTCCGCCCGCTGGCCGCCTCCCAGGTGCGCAACGCCTGGTCGCGCGGGGTGGTGGTGAAGCCCCCGGCGGCCGCGCCCCAGAGCACGCCGCAGCTCGGCACCAGCTTCGCGTCCGTGGTGCATCCCGAAGGCGACGTGGTGGGCGGCGTGGTCGGCGGCGTGGTCGGCGGCGTGGTCGGCGGCGTGGTCGGCGGCGTGGTCGGCGGCGTGGTCGGCGGCGTGGTCGGCGGCGTGGTCGGCGGCGTGGTCGGCTTCGTCGTGGGTGAAATCGACGGTTTCGTGACGGTCAGCGTCAACTGCGGTCCGGCGGCGCTGTTGTACTCGTTCGAGCGGAACCGGGCCACGTCGTCGCTGGCCGGCGACGACACCGCGAACGTGTACGTGCCGGCGCCCTTGACCAGCTTGCCGACGTCGAACGTCACCGTGCTCGCCGCGCTGTCCGGGTTGACCGTGGCGGCCACACTGCCGAGGGCCGGGGCGTTCGACCTGGTCAGCGTGGTCTCCGACCAGCCCGTGCCGGCGACCGGCGAGATCCGGACGGTACCCGGCAGGTGGTGCTCGTCGCGGGTCAGCGTCACCTTCGCGCCGGTGACCGTGCCGCCGCTGGCAAGCGTGCCGACCTTGAACTTCAGGTACGTCACCATGCTGTCGCCGTTCAGCCGCCCGGCCACCAGCTTGTCGGATCCACCGGTGTTCAGGTTCGCCCGGGCGCTGGAGGTGTACGCGTCGTCGGTGGGCCGGTAGGTCACCGTGTCCGTGGTGGCGGCGAACGCGTTGGCGGCGATGGCGACCGGACTCGCCGCCCCCAGGACGGCGGCGGCGACCGGCAGGAAGCGGCGTCGGTTGGCGCGGTTGACGGACTTCGTCACGTGGCGTCTCCTCGAAAGGTCTCGTCCTCGTCGGACGTGTTCGAGGATTCGGGCCGGGTGGTACCCGCCGGTTCGGCGACGGTTGCGAGTGAGGAGCGGAGGATCCGGGCAGTCGACTGCCTCCATGGGACCACAGTGGACGGCGGCGTCCGCGTCCTCCGATCGCACGGTCCGCACTGCCCGGGGAGGTGGCAACCGTCCTGCCACTCAATGCCAACCATTGCGAACTTCCGCTACAAAACCGGCAAACGTACTGTCGTACTCGTAACCGGCGAGGTGTCGACGCTGAGCCGACAGGTATGAGACGAGGAGCGGTTGATATGTCCCAGACCCTGATGTCGCGCCCGGCGACCCAAGTCGCGCCGGAACTGACCGAACGCTGCGACAAGTGTGGCGCGGCCGCCAAGGTCGTCGTCTCGCTGACCGCCGGTGGCGAGCTCGCCTTCTGCGGGCACCACGGAAACCGTTACGCCGTCACGATCCTGGCCAGCGCGGACCGGGTCCTCATGGAGGACGGTTTCGACTGGCGTGGCGCCCCTTCCACCTGACCAGCACGCGCATGAATCGTGCTTGATCGGCACAATTTCCCGGAAATAGTGGCCATACCAGGCCGCTGAGGGCACAACTTCCGGGAAGTTGTGCCGATCAAGCGTAAAGATGGACCGGTGCGATTTGTTGAGCTCGCCGCTACCTCGGATGCCGTCGCGGACACCGCCGGGCGCCGGGCCAAGATCGAGCTGCTGGCCGACTCGCTGCGCCGCCTCGCCGCCGGGGCCAGCGCGGCCGACCCCGGTGCCCTCGACCGGATCGCGGCCGGCGCGGCGTACCTGGCCGGCGAGCTGCGGCAGCGGCAGACCGGTGTCGGGTACGCGAGCCTGCGCGAACTGCCCGAAGCGGCCGAAGCCGCCACGTTGACGGTGAGCCAGGTCGACGCGGCACTGCAACGACTGGCGGACACCTCCGGGCCGGGCTCCCAGGCCGAGCGCCGCCGGCTGGTACATGCCCTCTTCGCCGCCGCCACCGCCGACGAGCAGCGGGTACTGGTCGGCCTGCTCACCGGCGAGCTGCGCCAGGGCGCCCAGGCCGGGCTGCTGGTCGACGCCATCGCGAAGGCGGCCGAGGTCGACGTCGCCGCGGTACGCCGGGCGCTGCTCCTGGCCGGCGACCTCAAGGCCGTGGCCGCCGCCGCCCTCACCGGTGGCCCGGGTGCCCTCGCGAAGTTCCACCTCACCGTCGGCCGGCCGCTCGCCCCGATGCTCGCGCAGAGCGCCCCGTCGGTCGCCGCGGCGCTGACCGCCACCGGTGCGCCGGCCGCCGCCGACGTCAAGCTCGACGGGGTACGCATCCAGGTGCACCGCGACGGCGACGACGTGGCCGTGTTCAGCCGCAGCCTGGACGACCTGACCGCGCGGCTGCCCGGCGTGGTCGAGTCCATCCGGGCGCTCCCCGGCCGTCGGCTGGTCCTCGACGGCGAGGCGATGGGCCTCGACGAGAACGGCCGGCCGCTGCCGTTCCAGGAGACCGCCAGCCGGGCCGCGCGCCGCAAAGCCCCCGCGGTCCTCAAGCCGTTCTTCTTCGACCTGCTGCACCTCGACGGCGTCGACCTGCTCGACACCTCGGCCCGGGAGCGGTGGACCGCGCTGGCCGGCGCGTTGCCGGAGGAGCTGCTGGTGACCCGGACGGTCGTGGACACGCCGGAAGACGCCGAGCGCGCCTTCGCCGCGGCCGTCGACGCCGGCCAGGAAGGGCTCGTGATCAAGTCGCTGGAGGCGCCGTACGACGTGGGCCGGCGCGGCGCGGCCTGGGTCAAGGTGAAGCCCCGGCACACCCTCGACCTGGTCATCCTCGCCGCCGAGTGGGGCCACGGCCGGCGCCGCGGCTGGCTGTCCAACCTGCATCTGGGCGCCCGGGACCCGGAGACCGGCGGGTTCGTCATGCTCGGCAAGACCTTCAAGGGCCTGACCGACGAGATGCTGCGGTGGCAGACCGAGCGGCTACAGTCGCTCGCCGTCGAGCGCGGCGACTGGGTCGTGCGGGTACGCCCGGAGCTGGTCGTGGAGATCGCCTTCGACGGGGTACAGACGTCGCCGCGCTACCCGGGCGGTGTCGCGCTCCGGTTCGCGCGGGTGCTGCGGTACCGGGAGGACAAGAGCGCCGCCGAGGCGGACACCATCGCCACCGTCCGGGCCATCCACAGTGGAGAGTTAGCTGGCGGCGAGTGAGCGGGCCAGCTCGATCTCGGCCGGGTCGGTGACCGCGGTCTCGTAGCGCAGGTCGCCGGAGGTGACGACCACGCGCACCTCGCCGGTCGGCGCCTCCTCGCGGAACAACAGGAACAGCAGGCTCACCACGGGTATCACGAAGAAGCCGAGAATCGCGCAGATCACCGCCCACGTGGGGGTACGCACGACCCGCTCGTCGACGACCTCCACGGTGACACTGGACAGCGCCACCGCGCCGCCAGCCGGGGTGCGCATGCTGGTCGAGGTGACCTCGATGTCGCCGATGTGCGCGAGCACCTCCGGGCCGTGTCCGTTGGCGGCCGGCCCCTCGACCGGGGACTGCGTCGGGTACGACAGCATGGAGTAGATCCCCGAGGGGTATGGATCCGGGTTCACTCGCTCGGTCATGCTGTGATCCCCTCGCTCCGCTCGATCAGAGGGGGGACCTCGCTTCGCTCGGTCATGCCGGCACCCTAGCGTCGCGGTCGGCCTCCACGGGAGGGTGCGCCTCGCGCCGGGCCAGATACCCGTACCCGAAGAGGGTCAACGCGGCGAAAGCCCACCACTGCACCACGTACCCGGCGTTCTGCCAGGCGTTCTCGTGGTCGGACGGCACCGGCGTGAACCGGGAGTCCGCTTTCGGGGTCTGCTCGTCGAGCATCACGTACCCGCCGTACACCGGGTACGGCAGCTTCAGCGTCGCGGGGGAGATGCGCCGGACCGAGTGCCGGATCGGCTTGTCCGCCCCGCTCTCCGGCCGGCGCAGCGGCCCGACCACGGTGACGTCGCCGGTGGGCGCCATCGGCACGTCGGGCTCGACCAGCGCCCCGCCGGGCGGCGGTGGCAGCCAGCCCCGGTCGACCAGCACCGCCGAGCCGTCGGCGAGCAGTAGCGGCGTGAGCACCTCGAATCCCACCGACCCGTCCACGGTGCGGCCGCGGGCCAGGATTTCGTGGCTGTGATCGTACCGTCCGATGAGCTGGACCCGGGTCCACTCGGCGGCGGCCGACGGCGCGCGACCCACCCGTCCGGCGGGCGCCGGCAGGATGCTGCTGATCGGCCGCGCCGGACCGCTGTTGCCCGCGTCGATGCGATCGTTGATCGCGGCGCGCTCGTGATAGCGGTGCAGCTGCCAGTCGCCGAGGCCGACCATCACCGCGGCGAGGACGATCGACACCGCGGCCAGGCCCAGCCAGCGGGGAGTGGCGAGGAACCGGTACACGCCACCACGCTACCGGCCCGTTCCGGACCCCGGTTGGCGCGGACCCGGTATCGTCCGGGGCGGCCGATCCGACCATCCCGCCCCTCGCCCTCGGAAGGAGTTTCCGATGAGCCCCGTCCCTCGCGTGGTCATCAGTGCGCCCTCCTCCGGCCACGGCAAGACCGCCGTGTCGATCGGCCTGCTCGCCGCCTACGCCGCGCGCGGCCTGGTGACCAGCGGTTTCAAGATCGGGCCCGATCACGTCGACGCCTCGTACCTCGGCCTCGCGTCCGGCCGCCCGGCCCGCAACCTCGATCCCCGGCTGGTCGGCGGCGACGAGATCGGGCCGCTGTTCCCGCACGGCGCCGCGGATGCGGACATCGCGGTGATCGAGGGCACGATGGGGCTCTACGACGGCCTGACCGGGCGCACCGACTCCGAGTCGACCGCACAGGTCGCCAGCCTGCTGCGGGCGCCCGTCGTGCTGGTCGTCGACGCCGCCGCGCTGGGCCAGTCGATGGCGGCGCTGGTGCACGGCTTCCGGGCGTACGACGAGATGATCTGGCTGGGCGGGGTGATCCTCAACCGGGTGGCCTCCGAGCGGCACGAACGGCTGCTGCGCGAGGCGCTGGACGACATCGGCGTGCCGGTGCTCGGCGCCCTGCACCGCCACGACCTGGGTCCGGCCGTGCCCGCTTCCGGCGCGCGAGCACGGTGTCGTGCCGGCGGTCCAGCGCGGCATCGACGCCACCCGCGCGACCCGCCGCCTCGGCGAGGTGGTGACCGCCGCGGTCGACCTGGAGCGGCTGCTCGTGCTGGCCCGGTCGGCGCCGCTGCTGTCCGCCCCGGTCTGGTCGCCGGACGACGCGGTGGTCGGCGACGCGCCGACCGGTGACATCACCGCCCCGGCCGCCGCGCGCCCCGGCCGCCGTCCGGTGGTCGCGCTCGCCGGGGCGTACTGCTACGCCGAGACCGCGGAACTGCTGGTCGCGGCCGGTGCCGACGTGGCCGCGTTCGACCCGCTGCGCGACGAGGCGCTGCCGGCCGACGCCGACGCGCTGGTCGTCGGCGGCGGGCTGCCCGAGTCGTACGCGGACGAGCTGTCCAGCAACGGTCGCTGCGGGCGGCGGTGGCGGAGCTGGCCCGGACCGGCCGGCCGGTGGTCGCCGAGGGCACCGGGCTGGTCTGGTTGTGCCGGGAGCTCGACGGCCGGCCGATGTGCGGGGTGCTCGAAGCGACCGCCCGCACCACCGAGCTGATGGTGATCGGCTACCGGGAGGCGACCGCGCGGACCACGCTGCTGCTGCCCGCCGGCACCAAGATCACTGGGCACAAGCAGCACCGGACCGTGGTCACCCCGCGGGCCGGGGCCGATCCGGCCTGGTCCTGGTCGGGCGGGCCACCCGAGGGCTTCGTCTCGCAGCGGGTACACGCCTCCTAGCTCGGCGTCCACTGGGCCGGGGCGCCGGAGATCGCGGTACGCCTGGTCGCCGCCTGTACGCCGTCCCAGTCGTCGCCGGGTGAAGCAGCGTGAGTACCTTTCCGTCGCTGACCGTGGCGACGCCCCGGCTTGACGTGCGCCCGCTCGTCGCCGACGACGCCAAGCGACGTGGGCGAGATCTTCGCGCGACCGGCAGACCCGGCGCTGGCTGCCGTTCCCGACCGACGACGGGCCGTTCGACGGCACGGCCTGGTGCACCGATCTCGCCGCCGCAGCGGCGGGACAGCCGGCGACGGCGACCACTACGGCGTGGTCCGGCGCGAGGACGACCGGCTGGTGGGCTGCCTGTGGACCCGGCGTACCGACTGGGGCGCCCGCTCGACCGAGGTGTCGTACGCGGTCGCCGCGCACGCCCGCGGGTTCGGGGTGGCCGCCGAAGCGGTCGACGCGCTGGCCATCGCGCTGATCCTGGAGCACGGATTCCAGCGGGTCGAGTTGCGGGTGGCACCCGGCAACGTGGCGTCGCGCCGGGTCGCGGAGAAGGCCGGCTTCAGCTACGAGGGCCTGCTGCGCAACGCCGGATATGTACACGGCGGCCGGGTCGACCTGGAGATGTGGTCCTTCGTGGCGGCCGACCTCCGCTGAGCGAGAAAGTCAGCGGTGGCCGCTGTGCCTGCGCCCGCTCGACCCGTGACCCCCGGACGACCGACGCGGCGGGCCACCCGCGCCGTACGCGCTCACCGTCGTCGGCGCGGTGAAATCGCGTACCGGCGTGTTCGCGAGCGCGTCCCGCATGGTCTCCGCCACGGTCTGGATCGGTTTCCAGTGGACTGCCCGTCGCCCACCGCGTTGAACGGGTTGTCCGGGTCGGCGATGAAGCTCGCCGCGGCCAGCTGCCGGCGTGATACCCGACGAACCAGGCCGACCGGGTGCTGTCGGTGGTACCGGTCTTGCCGGCGACCGGGCCGCCCGACGTCCGCGTCACGCTGCGGGGCGGTGGACCAGCCGCCGCAGCTGCCGGTGGCCGAGCCGTCCCCGGTCGGGCAGCGGGCCGCGTCGGCCGCGGCCCGGGCCACGTCCGGGCTGACCGCCTGATGGCAGCGCGGCTCGGCGACCTCGACGCCGTGCGAGGTCACGCGGCTGCCCGTCCGGCCCGGCGATGACTCATGACCGGCAGCGGCTCGCAGTACCGGCCGTCGGCGGCGACCGTCGCGTACGCGTTGGCCATCTCCAGCGGGGTGGTGTCGGCGACGCCCGAGGGTGAACGCGCCCCAGCCGCCCGCGCTGCGCCGGGCGACGCCTGCAACTGGTCGACGTCGGTGCGCCAGCGTCAGCCCGAGCCGCTCGGCCATGCGTACCGCCTTGTCGGCGCCGACCCGCTGCTCCAGCTGCACGAAGTAGGTGTTCACCGACTTGCCGAAGCCGGACCACATGGTCTGCTGGCCGGTCATCGACGCGCTGGCGTTGGACGGGCACCAGCGGTCGCCGCAGGACGCCGGCTCGCCGGGGCCGCTGGGGTAGGTCGACCGGTACGTCTGCGGGGCGTAGAACGAGGTGGACAGCGGCATGCCCGCGTCCAGCGCGGCCAGCATCGTGAACATCTTGAATGTCGACCCGGCCTGGTACCCGGGCAGGTCGCCGCCGCCGAGCAGCGGGTTGACCGTGTTCGGGTAGTTGCCGACGACCTTGGTCCGCGCCGGCCGGGTCGGTCTGCTGGCCGTTCTGGGACTGGTCCAGCGAGTACATCCGGTTGACCGCCATCGCCTTGACCCGGCCGGTGCCCGGCTCGACGACCACCGACGCCGTGCGCGAACGGTCTGGTGACCGGCTCCTTCGCGGTCACGTGCTTCTCGCGCGCTGGCCTGGAGCCCGGGATCGATGGTGGTGACGATCCGGTACCCGCCGCGGCGCAGCTTGTCCATCCGTTCCTGCGGGTTGGCCCCGAACGCCGGCTGGTCGGTCCACCACGTCTTGAAGTAGTCGCAGAAGAAGCCCCAGTCGTTGTGCGCGGCGGGACGCGACGCAGTCGTTGGGCGGGTTGGTCAGGTGCAGCTGGATCGGCTGCGCCTTCGCCGCGTCGGCGCCGCGCCGGGCGACACGTAGCCCGAGGTCGACCATCCGGTCGATGACGTAGTTGCGCCGGTCGGTGGCGGCCTTCTGGTCGGAGCCGGCCGGGTCGTACGTCGGACGGCGCCTGGACCAGCCGGCCAGCGTGGCCGCCTCGGTCAGGGTGAGGTCGGCGGGCTTCTTGGAGAAGAAGACCTCGGACGCGGCGTAGATGCCGTACGCGCGGTGGCCGAAGTACGCGAGTTGAGGTAGCGCTCCAGGATCTGCGGTCTTGTTCAGCTTCCTCTCGACGTCGAGCGCCAGCCGCATCTCGCGCAGCTTGCGCGCGCTGGTCTGCTCGGTGGCCGCCTGCACCTCCTCCGGCGTGCTGCGCCGGTCGCGCAGCGCCATTCCGGACGTACTGCATGGTCAGCGTCGACGCGCCCTGGGAGACCCCGCCGGAGCTGTGGTTGGCCACGAACGCGCGGGCGATGCCCTTGATGTCGACGCCGTGGTGCTGGTAGAAGCGGGCGTCCTCGGCCGCGACGATCGCCTGCTGGATGTACTCGGCGACATGTCGGTGATCGGGCGTACTGCTGCGGTACTCCTCGTAGAACATGGTCGAGCAGGGTCTTGCCGTCGGCCGCGTACACGTAGGTGGTCTGCGCCGGCACCGCGATCGGGCAGGTGTCCGCGTCGGCTTGATCTGCGTGGGCGGCCGGCCTTGGCGCCGAGCCCGCCGACGGCGGCGAGCGGGTAGGCGACGGCGGCGACGACGATGCCGGCGATCAGCCCGGCGCGGACGAGGGGCCAGCACGCCCGGCGAGTCCGCGGGTGTGCGCTGTCATCATGCCATAAGTTATGACAATTCGCCCGTCATGATCGGAACAACTTCCCGGAAACAGTGGCCATGACGGCCCGCGAGTCCGGGACGCGTGCCGATCTTGGGCCGCGAGTCGTGCCGATCTTGGGGCCGCTTCCGGGAGGATCGCGGATCATGGGACGCGCCGGCGGCTCTGCGAGTCGGGCGCCGGCCGGCACGCAGGATGCTCGGCATGCAGCTCACCGACGAAGCGCTGCGGCCTCCACGGCGACGCCGAGGTGGCGCGCCGGCCTGGTCGACCTCGCCGTCAACGTGCGCCGCGACCCGATGCCGGCCTGGCTCGCCGCCCGCTCACCGCCGCGCTCGCCGGATCTTGCGCGCTACCCCGACCCGGCGCCGGCCCGTGCGGCGGTCGCCGCCCGGCACGCGCCGAACACCGTCGCGAGGTACTGCTGACCGCCGGCGCCGCACAGGCGTTCGTGCTGCTCGCCCAGGCGTTGCGCGAGCCCGCCGGCCGGTCGTGGTGCATCCGCAGTTCACCGAGCCGGAGGCCGCGCTGCGGGCCGCCGGTCACGAGGTCGAGCGGGTGCTGCTGTCGCGGCGACGGCTTCCGGCTCGACCCGGCGCTGGTGCCCGGCCGACGCCGACCTGGTCGTCATCGGCAACCCGACCAACCCCACCTCGGTGCTGCACCCGGCCCGTACCCTCGCGGCGCTGGCCCGCCCCGGCCGGATCCTGGTGGTCGACGAGGCGTTCGCCGACACCGTGCCCGGGCGAGCCCGAGTCGCTGGCCGCCGCGACGACCTGCCCGGCCTGGTGGTGGTCCGCAGCCTCACCAAGACCTGGGGGCTGGCCGGCCTGCGGATCGGCTACCTGCTCGGCGGCCGCGGACCTGCTGGCCCGGCTCGCCGCCGGCAGCCGCTCTGGGCGGTCTCCACGCCGGCGCTGGCCGCCGCGATCGCCTGCGCCTCGCCGGTCGCGGTCGCCGCCGAGCGGGCGATCGCCGCACCGGCTCGCCGCCGACCGCGACCACCTGGTGCGCCGCCTCGGTCCGTCCCCGGGGTCCGGGTCGCCGGCGACCCGGCCAGCTCGTTCGTGCTGATCCGGGTACCGGACGGCACGGCGGTACGGGACCGGCTGCGGGAGCGCGGCTTCGCGGTGCGCCGCGGCGACACGTTCCCCGGGCTGGGGCCGGACTGGCTGCGCATGGCGGTGCGCGACACCGCCACCACCGACGCGTTCGTTGCCGCCCTGGCGGATATACTGGAGGGTTCTCCCGTGATTGACGAGACGATCGCCGCGATCCGGCCGCTCGACGAGGATGCCGCCATGGCGCCGCCCGGGACCTGCACGCCCGGCTGACCAAGCCCGCCGGTTCGCTGGGGCCCTGGAGGACCTGTCGGTACGCCTGGCCGGCCTCGCCGGCACCTGCCCGCCGCCGCTGCCCGAGCCGGCCGCGGTCGCGGTGTTCGCCGGGGACCACGGCGTGCACGCCCAGCGGGTCACCCCCTGGCCGCAGGAGGTCACCGCGCAGATGGTGGCGAACTTCCTGGCCGGCGGAGCGGTGGTCAACGCGTTCGCCCGGCAGGCCGGCGCCGCCGTCACCGTGGTCGACGTCGGGGTCGCCGCCGCCCTGGAGCCCGCCGAGGGGCTGCTGATCGCGCAAGGTCCGCGCGGGCACCCGTGACCTCGCGGTCGAGGCCGCGCTGAACCGGGACGAGGCGACCGCCGCGCTGGAGGTCGGCATCTCGGTCGCCGGCGAGCTGATCGACGCCGGCGCCCGGGCACTGCTCACCGGCGACATGGGTATCGCCAACACCACCCCGGCGGCGGCGCTGATCGCCGCGTTCACCGGCGGGACCCGGCCGAGGTCACCGGTCGGGGCACCGGCGTCGACGACGAGACGTACGCGCGCAAGGTCGACGTGGTGCGCGCGGCGGTGGGGCGACTGACCACGACCGATCCGCTCGGCGTGCTCGCCGCTGTCGGCGGCCTGGAGCACGCCGCGCTCGCCGGGTTCATCCTGGGCGCCGCCGCCCGCCGGGTACCGGTGATCCTGGACGGCGTCATCGCCGCGTCGGCCGCGCTGGTCGCGGCGGCCCTGGCGCCCGACGCGGTGGCCGCGATGGTCGCCGGGCACCGCTCGGCCGAGCCGGGCGCCACGGTCGCGCTGCCCCATCTCGGGCTGACCCCGCTGGTCGACCTGGGCCTGCGGCTCGGCGAGGGCACCGGCGCGCTGCTGGCGCTCCCGATCGTGGCAAGCGCGGTCCGGGTGCTGCACGAGGTGGCGACCTTCGACTCCGCCGGCGTAGCGGAGAAGTAACCCCCCCCGGGGGTTCGGGGTTTCTCGCCGATCTTGGAGAAATGTGCACGGTTTGATCTCCGAACCACACACATTTCTCCAAGATCGGCGAAAGGGAAGGAGGGGAGCACGTGAGCGAGCTGTACCCCCTCGGGCTGCGGCTGGACGGGCGGCGGGTGCTCGTCGTCGGTGGCGGTACCGTCGCCACCCGGCGGGTGCCGGCGCTGCTCGACGCCGGCGCCGACGTGGTGCTGGTCGCCCCGGAGCTGACCCCGGCGCTGCGCGCCCTCGCGACCGCCGGCCGGCTGGCGTGGCAGGGCCGCCGGTTCGAGCCGTCCGACGTGGACGGCGCCTGGCTGGTACAGGTCGCCGTGGACGATCCGGAGGCCGCCGCCGCGGTGAGCGCCGCGGCCCGGGAGCGGCGGGTCTTCTGCGTACGGGCCGACGACCGTCACGCCGCCACCGCCTGGACCCCGGCGGTGACCCGCCACGGTCCGGTGACCGTGGCGGTCCTCGGCGGCGGCGACCCCCGCCGGGCGATGACCGTCCGGGACGCGATCCGCGACGGACTCGGCGACGGCTCGTTGGAGCCCGCGCCGTCGGTGCCCGGCGGCGTCGCGCTCGTCGGCGCCGGGCCCGGCGACCCCGAGCTGATCACGGTACGCGGGCGGCGGCTGCTCGCCGAGGCCGACGTGGTGGTCGCCGACCGGCTGGTCCCCGGGCTGCTGCTGGACGAGCTGCGCCCCGAGGTCGAGCTGGTGGACGCCTCGAAGATCCCGTACGGGCCGTCGCGGACCCAGGAGGAGATCAACCGGATCCTGGTCGAACGCGCCAAGGCGGGCCGGTTCGTGGTGCGGCTCAAGGGCGGCGACCCGTACGTCTTCGGCCGGGGCGGCGAGGAGGTGCTGGCCTGCGCCGAGGCCGGCGTCCCGGTGACCGTGGTGCCCGGTGTGACCAGCGCGATCGCCGTGCCGGCGGCGGCCGGCATCCCGGTCACCCACCGCGGGGTGGCGCACGAGTTCATCGTGGTCTCCGGTCACGTCCCGCCGGATCATCCGCAGTCCCTGGTGGACTGGCCGGCGCTGGCCCGGCTGCGCGGCACGCTCTGCGTCCTGATGGGACTGAAGAACCTCGCGGCGATCGTGGCCACCCTGCTCGCGCACGGTAGGTCGGCCGACACCCCGGCCGCGGTCGTCCAGGAGGGTACGACCGCGGCTCAGCAGGTGGTCCGCGGCACGCTGGCGACGGTCGCGGCCGATGTGGCGACGGCCGGTATCCGCCCGCCCGCGATCGTGGTCATCGGCGACGTGGTGACTGCCCTAGACCGGCACAACTTCCCGGAAACTGTGGCCTCAGACACCTCCTGAGGCCACAACTTGCCGGAAGTTGTGCCGATCTTTAGCGCCGATCAGGCCGAGTCGAGCAGCAGCGCGCAGCGGATCAGGCCGAGGTGGCTGTACGCCTGGGGATGGTTGCCCAGGCCCCGTTCGGCCTCCGGGTCGTACTGCTCGGGCAGCAGCCCGGTCGGCCCGGCGCAGTCGAGCATCTGGTCGAACAGCTCCTCCGCGTCGGTACGCCGGCCGGTGCGCAGGTACGCCTCGATCAGCCACGCGGTGCAGACGTGGAAGCCGCCCTCCCGGCCGGGCAGGCCGTCGTCCCACAGGTACCGGTAGACCGTCGACCCGCTGCGCAGCTCCGCCTCGATCGCGAGCACCGTGGACAGGAACCGTGGATCGTCGTCGCCGAGCAGGCCGGACAGCCCGATCCACAGCGACGACGCGTCCAGGTCGCGGTCGCCGTAGGCCACCGTGTACGCGCCGACGTCGTCGTGCCAGCCGTGCGTGAGCACGTTCTCCGCGATCGTGTCGCGCAGCTCGCGCCAGCTCTCCCGGATCGGCATGCCGTGCTGTTCGAGCTGGATCGCCCGGTCGACGGTCAACCAGCACATGACCTTCGAGTACACGTGGTGGCGCGGGGGCAGCCGGGCCTCCCAGAGGCCGTGGTCGGGCTCGTGCCAGCGCCGCTCGACGGCCTCGACCATGGCCTCCATCACGTGGATGTCGGCGGGCGTGATGCCCCGATGGTCGACGACGGCCGCGATCAGGTCGGCCACCGGCCCGAACACGTCGAGCTGGACCTGGCGGTTGGCGGCGTTGCCGACCCGCACCGGCCGCGACCCGGCGTACCCGGGCAGCGTGTCGATGACCGCCTCGGCGCCCAGCTCGTTGCCGTCCACCGCGTAGAGCGGGTGCAGCCGCTCCGGGTGCCCGCCGGTCGCGTCGACCACCCGCATCGTCCACGCAGCAGCCCCTCGGCCTCCTCGAGCGAGCCGAGGTCGACCAGCGCCCGCGCGGTCATCGCGGCGTCGCGCAGCCAGCAGTACCGGTAGTCCCAGTTGCGGATGCCGCCCAGCTCCTCGGGCAGCGACGTGGTCGCCGCCGCCAGGATCGCGCCGGTCGGCTCGTGGCAGAGCCCGCGAAGCGTCAGCGCGCTGCGCAGGACCGCCTCCCGGGCCACCGCCGGCAGCCGCAGCGAGGCGCCCCACTCCTGGGCCCGCTGCTCGGTGACCTCCTGCCGCTTACTCGCGTTGATCGGGTGCGGCTCCACGTTGGAGGTACCGAGCCGCAGCTCCAGCACCGCCGAGCCGCCCAGCGCGGACAGGTCGACCACCGCCCGGGCCACCTCGTTGCCGCCGTCGCTGGCGATGTCCCACTCGATCCCGGGAGCGTGCAGCGCGATCGGCTCGCTGGACCCGAGGACGAGCAGGCCGTCGCCGAGCGGCTGGAGCCGGATCGGCAGCTGGCCGAACTCCGGCCGGGGCGCGAACTCGACCTTCGCCCGCGAGGTGCCGGACAGCACCCGGATCAGCGCCGTGCCGTGGCTGTCGGACATGGTGGCGGCGCCGTTGTTGACCGGGTGTACGTCGAGCCAGTCGGTGATCGTCAGCCCGGACCAGCGGGTCTCCACGGTCATCGTGCCGGGCAGGTACCGCTGGCCGAGCGGCAGCCCGCCGCGCTCCAGCTTCACCGTGAAGTGGCCGGCCGTCGGGCCGCCGAGCAGGTCGGCGAACAGCGCCGAGGAGTCCGGTCGGGGGTGGCACAGCCAGGTGATCCGGGCGTCCGGGGTGACCAGCGCCACGGTGCGGCCGTTGGCCAGCATCGAGTGCCGCTCGATCGGCACCGCCCGCTCGCCGAACAGCCACTGCCGGCGGTGGTGCAGCAACAGGCCGAGCAGGCGTACCGCGTCGACCGGGCCCGACACCCTGTAGTGCGCGAGCGTGTCCCCGGCGCCCACCTTGATGCCCAGGTCCGGGCCGTGCAGCTGGGCGAACGCGTTCTCGTCGGTGACGTCGTCGCCGAGGTACACCACCGCGCTGGCCGACATCTGGCCCCGCAGGGCGTCGACGGCCAGGCCCTTGTTGGTGGTGATCACCGACAACTCGATGACCTCTTTGCCCTGGGTCACGTTGATGCCCGGCCAGGTCGCCGGCCCGGTGCGGATCGACTCCAGCACCAGGTGGGACGCCTCGGGCGCCGCCCCCCGGAAGTGGACGGCCACGCTCGCCGGCTTGACCTCCAGCCGGATGCCCGCCCGCCGCCGGACCAGCCCGGACAGCGTCTCGACCAGCTCGCCGCGCAGCTGTTGCAGGTCGGGTGGCAGGGCGTCGACGAACCCCACGTCGAACTCGGAGCCGTGGCTGCCGACGAGGTGCACCTCGCTGGGCAGCCGGGACAGGGCGGCCAGGTCGCGCAGCGCCCGCCCGGAGATCACCGCCACCGTGGTCTGCGGCAAGCTGGCCAGCGCCCGGAGCGCGGCCACCGCCTCCGGCAGCGGCACCGCGCGGGTCGGGTCCAGCACGATCGGCGCGAGCGTGCCGTCGTAGTCGCACGCGACCAGGAGCACCGGCGCGCGGGCGACCCTGGCGGCCGCGGCGCGCAGCTCGGCCTCCAGCGGCTCGGCCGGACCGCCGCCGGCCGGGGGAGCGGATTCCTCGGCCGGACCGCCGGCCGGGGCACCTGCGGAGCCACCTGACGGTTCGGCGACCTCGCCGTCCGCGGGATTGTTCATGTCATCGTGTCCAGTACGCCAAGTGAGGTCAGGAATGATTGCGCCCACGCGCGAACGTCGTGGGTCCGCAGGTGTCGCCGCATCGCCCGCATCCGCCGGTTGGCTTCGATCGGGTCGACGTAGATAGCACGTACCAGAGCGTCCTTGAGCCCATCGAGGTCGTGCGGGTTTACCAGGAACGCCTGGCGCAGCTCGGCGGACGCGCCGGCGAACTCGGAGAGTACCAACGCGCCGCCGAGGTCGGCTCGCGCCGCCACGTACTCCTTTGCCACCAGGTTCATCCCGTCCCGCAGCGGCGTCACCATCATGACGTCGGCCGCGCAGTACAGCGCGGCCAACTCCCTGCGACTGTACGACTGGTGGAGGTAGTGGACTGCCGGTACGCCGACACGTCCGTAGTCTCCGTTAATTCTTCCGACTTCACGCTCCACCTTGACCCGCAATGCCTGATAATGCTCGACCCGTTCCCGGCTCGGCGTGGCCACCTGGATCATCACCGCGTCCGGCACGCTGATCTTGCCATCGGCCAGCAGTTCGTGGAATGCCTTGAGCCGTTGCTCGATCCCCTTGGTGTAGTCGAGTCGGTCCACACCCAGTAGTACGGTCTTCGGGTCGCCGAGTTCATGACGGATCTCCGCGGCCCGCTCGCGCACCCACGGGGTGGACACCAGGTCCTCGATCTCGGCCACGTCGATCGAGATCGGGAACGCGCCGGCGGTCACGATCCGGCCGTCCACATCGACCGTGTCGCCGCGCGGGCGCATTCCGAGCAGGTGCCGGGTGAGCCGGAGGAAGTTCTGCGCGGCGAGCGGCTGCTGGAATCCGACCAGGTCGGCGCCGAGCAGCCCGCGGAGCACCTCGATCCGCCGGGGTAGCTGCGCGAACAGCTCGACCGGCGGGAACGGGATGTGCAGGAAGAACCCGATCCGCAGGTCCGGGCGGCGGGCCCGCAGCATCGCCGGCACGAGTTGTAGCTGGTAGTCCTGTACCCACACCACGCCGCCCTCGCCGGCCTCCTCGGCCGCGGCGTCGGCGAACCGCTCGTTGACCCGGCGGTAGGCCTCCCACCAGCGCCGCCGGTAGTACGGCGTCTCGACCGCGTCGTGGTAGAGCGGCCACAGGCTCGAATTGCAGAAGCCCTCGTAGTACCGCTCGATCTCGTCGGCCGACAGCGGCACCGCCCGCAGCCGCATGTCGTCGATCTCGAACGGCTCGATCGGCGGGTCGTTCGGCCCGGAAACCGCGCCTGTCCAGCCGATCCAGGTGCCGTGTCGGGCGGCGAGAACCGGCTGGAGCGCCGTGACCAGGCCACCGGGGCTACGCCGCCACTGGCGTCCTTGCGGGGTGGTCACCTGATCGACCGGCAATCGATTGGCCACCACGACAAAAGAGCTTCGGCTCACCGTCGACCCCTTCCTCGCGGACGAGACCGCTTCGCCCCCGCCAGAGTACTGAAGCGGAGATCATCGCTGGCGTTTGCGTCCCGCCCGTTGGCCGGAGGTGGCGCGCGGGTGACATCCTGCGTGAGTGGCCTATCCCGTCGACCAGTCCCGCCGCGGCAGCGGTGGCCGGATCTTCGCCGTCTTCCTCGCGGTGCTGTTCCTCGCCGTGCTCGGCTCCTCGGTCGGATACCTGGCGGGGCGCCAGGTGCAGACGCACCGGCAGGCCCAGGAGAACGGCGGTCAGAACGGTGGCGACCAGACGGGTGGCGGTACGCCGACGCAATCTCCGACTGCATCAGGCAAACACTGCCCGTCGGTGAGCGAACGCGATGCCCAACGGCCGTTGATCCAGATCCTGTACATCGAGACGGCGAGGTCTGAGGCATGGATCTGCAAGGACGGCGATGGCGGCCTCTGGTATCAGGGGCACGGTAAGGCCGGCGATATCGACTCCAATGAGTACGGAATTTTGTTGACCGATGTCCGGGACAACGGCGACGGTTCATACACTGCCACCAACACGACCGACAAGGGCACCACGACGTATCGCGTCTCCAAGAAGAGCCTGGATATCGTGACGGCTGGTCAGACGCTGCCACCCGAGCCGGTCATTAACACCCAGTCGGGCTGACGCCACGCCGAACGCTTCTGTGACAAAAGATGCTCTAGGCGCGCGATAGAGCCGGGTCGTTGGCTCTCGTCACGGCCGTTGCCATTGCCGGTCCGGCGCAGGCCGGAGCTGCTTTGCCGGCGGGAAAGGTCGGACCACTCTATGTCTACGGTTGCGGCACTGATGAATATGGGGCCAATGCCTATGTGGGTTACTGTGAGCATGGCACGGGTGCGTTTCGGCTGCTCGTTGACTGCGCGAATGTCTCTGGGGTGAGAACTATCGGCAGTGCCTGGAGGACTCGGGTCGACGGCTAACAGAGGGTCTACACCGAGCCAGTTGGCTGTGGTTCCGCCTATGCGACCAATCCGCGCATCGACGCGAGGTAGCCGCAGCATGTAGACGGCTGACGGAATATTTTCGACGCCCTCGCTAGGTGGCGTAATGGGTCACCCAGCGAGGGTATAGAAATTGACCGCTGTTGGGTTTGCGACAAAAGGGGATGCAATAGAAGGTCTGGTGTGTGGCTGTTGTCATGTATGGCGCAGCCAGGCGTGATGCGGCCGGAAACGTGTGCTCGTGCCGCCCTGGTGTGGGCAATTGCGAGGCCGCCTGGAAAGATTGACGCGGCGCCACCCGGCGCGGCCGGTCGGCTGACCGGACCTGGCAGAGATTCGCGCGGCAGCATCGCGACACACCACGATCTCGGAGGTAGGGCGCACCGTGGCCCAGTTCATATACGTGCTCGACAAGGCGCGCAAGGCGCACGGCGACAAGGTCGTGCTCGACAACGTGACGCTGAGCTTCCTGCCCGGCGCGAAGATCGGCGTGGTCGGCCCGAACGGCGCGGGTAAGAGCAGCCTGCTGCGGATCATGGCTGGTGACGACACCCCCAGCAACGGTGAGGCCAGGCTAATGCCCGGTTACACCGTCGGCATGCTCGCGCAGGAGCCCAAGCTCGACGACACGAAGACCGTGCTGGAAAACATCGAGCTGGCGGTCGCCGAGACCAAGGCGAAGCTCGCCCGGTTCAACGAGATCGCCGAGCTGATGGCCACCGACTACTCCGACGGGCTGATGGAGGAGATGGGCCGGCTCCAGGAGGAGCTCGACCACGCCGACGCGTGGGACGTCGACTCCAAGCTGGAGCTCGCCATGGACGCGCTGCGCTGCCCTCCCCCGGACGTGCCGGTGAACGTGCTCTCCGGCGGTGAGCGGCGCCGGGTGGCGCTGTGCAAGCTGCTGCTGGAGGAGCCTGACCTGCTGCTGCTCGACGAGCCCACCAACCACCTCGACGCGGAGAGCGTGCTCTGGCTGGAGCAGCACCTCGCCAAGTACCCGGGCACGATCCTGGCGGTCACCCACGACCGGTACTTCCTCGACCACGTGGCCGAGTGGATCGCCGAGGTCGACCGCGGCCGGGTGCACGGCTACCAGGGCAACTACTCGACGTACCTGGAGAAGAAGGCGGCCCGGCTCGCGGTTGAGGGCCGCAAGGACGCCAAGCTGAAGAAGCGCCTGGAAGACGAACTCCAGTGGGTACGGTCGAACGCCAAGGCCCGGCAGACCAAGTCCCGGGCGCGACTCGACCGGTACGAGGAGATGGCCGCCGAGGCGGACAAGACGCGCAAACTGGACTTCGAGGAGATCCAGATTCCGCCGGGTCCCCGGCTGGGCAGCCAGGTCATCGAGGCCGACAAGCTGAAGAAGGGGTTCGGCGACCGGGTACTGATCGACGGCCTGTCGTTCTCGCTGCCCCGCAACGGCATCGTCGGCATCATCGGCCCGAACGGCGTCGGAAAGACGACACTTTTCAAGACCCTGGTCGGGTTGGAACAGCCCACCGACGGCGAGGTGCGGATCGGCGACACCGTGCAGATCTCGTACGTGGATCAGAACCGCGCGGGTCTCGACTCCAAGAAGACGGTCTGGGAGGTCGTCTCCGACGGTCTGGACCATCTGATGGTGGGCAAGGTCGAGATGCCGTCGCGGGCGTACATCGCGGCGTTCGGGTTCAAGGGTCCGGACCAGCAGAAGCCGACCGGGGTGCTGTCCGGTGGCGAGCGCAACCGGCTCAACCTGGCGCTCACCCTGAAGATCGGCGGCAACCTGCTGCTGCTCGACGAGCCGACCAACGACCTCGACGTGGAGACGCTGTCATCGCTGGAGAACGCGCTGCTCGACTTCCCGGGCTGCGCGGTGGTGATCTCCCACGACCGGATGTTCCTGGACCGGGTCGCCACGCACATCCTGGCCTGGGAGGGCGACGAGGAGGACGAGGCGAAGTGGTTCTGGTTCGAGGGCAACTTCGAGGCGTACGAGAAGAACAAGGTCGACCGGCTGGGCGCGGAAGCGGCCCGGCCACACCGGGTGACCTATCGCAAGCTCACCCGTGACTGACCCTGCTTCGACGTTCGGGCCGGCGCAGCACCTGGCGCAGGTCCGCTGGTCCGATCCGGACCAGTTGGGCCACGTCAACCACGCGCGGTACCTGTCCTTCTTCGAGGACGCCCGGATGACGCTGCTGGCGGCGTCCCCGGCCGGAATGCCAGGGGCGCCGTCGGTGGCCCGCTGCGAGTGCGTCCTGGTCGCGTACTCGTACGCCGATCGCAAGCCCCGCCCGCTCGATGACGACGAGCGGGCATTCTGGCAGGAGCACCGGTGATGGCCCGGTACACCTACCATTGCTCGCTTCGCTGGTCAGACATGGACGTGTACGGACATGTCAATAATGCCCGTTTTCTCACTCTGTACGAGGAAGCCCGGGTCGCCATGATGTTCACCGGCGCCCGCGAGGCAGGGCTCACCTCGCTGGAAGAGGGCGTGGTGATCTCCCGGCACGAAATTGATTATCTGCGGCCGGTCGACTACGGCGACGCGGTACGCATCGACATGTGGCTTGTCGAGATCAGGCCGAGCCGTTTCGTGGTCGCCTACGAGTTGTTCGATGATGATGTGGTGGCCAGCCGGGCACGATCGGTGTGCGTGCCGTTCGACCTCGCGGCGGGGCGCCCGCGCCGCCTGACCGACGCCGAGCGCGAGTTCCTGACCCCGTGGCTGGAGTCGTCATGATCGGCACAACTTCCCGGAAGTCGTTGCCTTCGACCCCTTCGGTGGCCACTGTCTTCGGGAAGTTGTGACGATCATGTGGCTTGAGGCGGACAGTGTCGCGGACGCGGGTGCCTACCTCGCGCGGCTCGTCCGGCTGGACCCGGCGGCGCTGGTGCGGCTGCGCCCGGCCGGCGGCGGCACCCTGGCGCTGTGGGCCCGGTTGCCGTTCGAGGTCATGGTCACCCGCCGGATCCGGTCCGGCTTCGATCAAGACGCCACGGTACGCGCGACTGACCTGCTCCGGGCCCTCGACGGTGACCTGCCGGGCCGGTACGACGCGCAGTGGCGCTGGCCGGTGCCGCCGGACGCCGGGCAGGTCGTCGAGCGCCTCCCGGTCGCCGAGGTGCGCCGGTTGGGCGCGGCCGCGGAGTCCACGCTGCGCACAGCCGTCACGGGCGGGGTACGCGGGCGGGCCGTGGGGGAGCGGGTACTGCGGGACGCACTGCTCGATCACGTGCCGGTGGTGGTGATCACCGAGGACGGGACGCGGTACGAGGTGCCGCAGCGGCTGGTGCAGGCTGTCGTCCGGATGGGTTTCCTGGGCCCGCCGACCGGCCCGACCGGAGACGGCGACGTCGATGTCCGGGTGGTCCCCGGTGGCTGGGTCGGTCTCGCCGGCCCGTACGGTACCGGGTGGCATCGGGCGTCGACCGGCCTCGATCTACGTCCGATTCGTTAGCGTTGTGTTACTGGCAGGTAACGCGAACGGCAGTAATGCCCTTCGATATGTGAGCACTGTGAAAATGTTCGGTAACGGAACGTTACGATCGATACATCCAAACGGATGATATCCTGATCCTCCGATCATCCGGACCGGGCCAGTTCGGGGCTGCCGAAAGTCGTCCGAACGGGTACCGTCGTGGCTCGGGTCCACCACGGTTGCGGGTGTTGACAAGACGGTGGTGGATCTCAGGGGAGCGAGGCGCACGGGGAGCAGGGAGCACGGAAATCTATGCCGTGGTGGCAGAAGCGTGCTGGGCAGACCGACACGCGGACAGGTGATACGGCCGAAGTCGGGACCGGGGGCAACACGGCCACGGTCGACCGCGCGGCAACCGTGGGGACGGTGACGCTGACGCGCGTCGCCGAAGCCCTCGACAAGCTCGACATTCGTTACCTCACTGACGGTAGTGGCACGCTGCTCGCACTGTGGGAGCGGCATGCGGTGTTGTTTGCGCTCGAAGGGCCCGACGACGAGATCCTGGTCATTCGGGCCCGACCGCACGCGACGGTCCCACCGGACTGGGCGGATCGGTCATATCGGGTGGTCAACGAGTGGAATCACAGCCGCCGTTTCTGTAAGGCGTACGTCGGTGACCCCACCGACCGGGGCCAGCTGCCGATCTACGCCGAGATGCAGGTGCCGCTCAGTTCCGGCGCGCACGACCCGCTGATCATCGAGCTGGTCGACTGCGCCGCCGCGGTCGCCCTCGGCTTCGTGGACTGGTTGCACGACGAGGGCGCACTGTTGTAGGTCGTACGATCTTGGACATCTACGCCGGCCCTGGCTGAACGTAGGTGTCCAAGATCGCATATTCGGCGGTACGCTCCGACTCCTATGCTCGGATCGCTCGGCTGTGGGCAGCCGTCGACGGCGCCCGCGCCGGTGAACGCGGGCGTGGTCGCGGGTGCGGATCCGGTGATCGCCGGGCGGTGGATCTTCATTCCGTTTGTCTTCATTCCTCCTCCTGACCCCCGATCTATGCGGTCAAGATGAGTGGGCAGGCGGAGACCGGGTATCCCCACGCGCAGCGCACAGCCGCGCGCGTGGGGGGAGCCCTGCTGCTCACCGGTGGCCTGCTCGCCGTGGTGCTGATGTTCATCGGCCCCGGGTTCGTGCACGGCAAGACCGAGATCACGCTGGTGATCGCCGCCTGCGCGATCATCGCGGGCGGCTTCTGCATCTCGTCGCCGCACCGCGTCCCGGCCTGGGGACTGACGCTGATCGGGCCGTTCGGCACGGTACTCATCGCGCTGTCCTCGATCCTGACCAGGACCACCACGGACGGCAGCGAGCTGCTGTACATGTGGACGGTCCTGTTCAGCGCGTACTTCCTGGCCTGGCGGTTCGCGGTGATCAACATCGCGCTGATCGCGGTCGTGTACCCGTCGATCGCGGTGTCCCTGATGGGCCGGCTCGGCATCACGCCCTCGGTGTACCTGGTGGGTACCTCCATCGTGACGCTGCTGATCGTGGGCAACCTGAGACGCCAGATCAGCCGGGTGATCACCAAGACCGCCCTGGAAGCGCGTACCGACAAGCTGACCGACCTGGCCAACCGGCGCTCCTGGGAGGAAGGACTGGCCCGGGAGGTGGCCCGGCAGGCGCGCCGGCGTACCCCGCTGTGCGTCCTGGTGATCGACCTGGACCACTTCAAGGCGCTCAACGACACGTACGGGCACGCGGCCGGCGACGTCGCGCTGGCCGGCGTGGCAGGTGTCCTGCGCAGCCAGGCCCGCCAGTCCGACGTGCTGGCCCGGATCGGCGGCGAGGAGTTCGCGCTGCTCCTGCCGGACTGCGCGCCCATCGACGCCCGGATGCGGGCGCAGGAGATCCGGCTGGCGATCGAGCGCGCCTCGGCGAACTGGCAGACCCGGGTGACCGTCAGTATCGGCGTGGCCGCGCTGCCGGCGCACGCCCGTAACGCCGAGGAGTTGATGGAGGCCGGCGACGTCGCGCTGTACGAGGCGAAGCGGGCCGGCCGCAACACGGTCCGGATGTACAAGGTCGACGGCCCGCCGCCGCTCCCCGTGCGTACCCCCTGATCGGCACAACTTCCCGGAAACAGTGGCCATGGCGGGACGCTGAGGCCACTACTTCCGGGAAGTTGTGCCGATCATGCGGCGCACGACTCAGGCGCGCCGGGCGGGCATGGGACGATGGATACGGCCGGCGGCGTGCCGGCCGGCCCGATCTTGCCCGCTGACGACCACGAACGGACGACCGTGCCACCGACCGGTGCCATCCTGCCCGGGGCGACCGCCCCGAGGAGCATCCGCAACTTCTGCATCATCGCCCACATCGACCACGGCAAGTCGACGCTTGCCGACCGGATGCTGCAGCTCACCGGGGTGGTCGACCCGCGGCAGATGCGCGCGCAGTACCTCGACCGGATGGACATCGAGCGCGAGCGCGGCATCACCATCAAGAGCCAGGCCGTCCGGATGCCGTGGACGCGTGCGCGAGGGCGAGCGGGCCGGCGACACGCTTCGTGCTCAACATGATCGACACCCCGGGGCACGTCGACTTCACCTACGAGGTGTCCCGGTCGCTGGCCGCCTGCGAGGGGGCGGTGCTGCTGGTCGACGCGGCGCAGGGGATCGAGGCGCAGACGCTGGCCAACCTCTACCTGGCGCTGGAGAACGACCTGCACGTCATCCCGGTGCTCAACAAGATCGACCTGCCGGCCGCCCAGCCGGAGAAGTACGCCGAGGAGCTGGCCCACCTGATCGGCTGCGACCCGGGCGACTGCATCCGGGTCTCCGGCAAGACCGGCGAGGGCGTGCCACACCTGCTCGACGAGATCGTCCGGCAGTTCCAGCCGCCGGTCGGCGACGCCGACGCGCCGGCCCGGGCGATGATCTTCGACTCGGTCTACGACGTCTACCGCGGGCGTCGTCACCTACGTCCGGGTGATCGACGGCCGGATCGAGGCCCGCGACCGGATCAAGATGATGTCCACCGGCGCCGTGCACGAGCTGCTGGAGATCGGCGTCATCTCGCCGGAGATGGTGAAGGCCGACGGCGCTCGGCGTCGGCGAGGTCGGCTACCTGATCACCGGCGTGAAGGACGTCCGGCAGTCCCGGGTCGGCGACACGGTCACCATCAACGCGAAGCCGGCGACCGAGCCGCTGGGCGGCTACAAGGACCCCAAGCCGATGGTCTACTCCGGCCTCTACCCGATCGACGGCTCGGACTACCCGCTGCTGCGCGAGGCGCTCGACAAGCTCAAGCTCAACGACGCGGCGCTGGTCTACGAGCCGGAGACCTCGGCGGCGCTCGGCTTCGGCTTCCGCTGCGGCTTCCTCGGCCTGCTGCACCTGGAGATCATCCGGGAGCGGCTGGAGCGCGAGTTCGGCCTCGACCTGATCTCCACCGCGCCCAACGTGGTCTACCGGGTGGTCATGGAGGACGGCGTCGAGCATCGTCGTCACCAACCCGAGCGAGTACCCGACCGGCAAGATCGCCGAGGTGTACGAGCCGGTGGTGCGGGCCACCGTGCTGACGCCGAACGACTACGTCGGCGCGGTCATGGAGCTGTGCCAGGGCCGCCGCGGGCAGCTGCTCGGCATGGACTACCTGTCCGCCGACCGGGTCGAGCTGCGCTACACGCTGCCGCTCGCCGAGATCATCTTCGACTTCTTCGACCAGCTCAAGAGCCGCACCAAGGGCTACGCGTCGCTGGACTACGAGCCGTCCGGCGAGCAGGCGTCCGACCTCGTCAAGGTCGACATCCTGCTGCACGGCGAGCCGGTCGACGCGTTCAGCGCGATCGTGCACAAGGACAAGGCGTACAACTACGGCGTCACGATCGCCGCGAAGCTGCGGTCGCTCATCCCGCGGCAGCAGTTCGAGGTGCCGATCCAGGCGGCGATCGGCAGCCGGGTGATCGCCCGGGAGACCATCCGCGCGATCCGCAAGGACGTGCTCGCCAAGTGCTACGGCGGTGACATCACCCGCAAGCGCAAGCTGCTGGAGAAGCAGAAGGAGGGCAAGAAGCGGATGAAGATGGTCGGCCGGGTCGAGGTGCCGCAGGAGGCCTTCATCGCGGCGCTGTCCACCGCCGACGCCCCGGCCACCGCGGACAAGGGCGGGGAAGAAGTAGGCCGCTTCTGCACCCGCTGCGGCAGCCGGCTCGGGGCGACGCCACCGACCGCGTGCGGTTCGTGCGGGTACGAGCTCTACGTCAACGCGCGGCCCACCGGCGGCGTCGTGGTGGTCGACGGGGACCGGTTCCTCGCGCTGTGCCGGGCGGCCGAGCCGCGCGCCGGGCAGTGGGAACTGCCGGGCGGGTTCTGCGACGGCTGGGAGCACCCGGCGGACGCGGCCGTCCGGGAGGCCCGCGAGGAACTGGGCGTCGAGGTCGCGCTCGGTGACTTTCTCGGTATGTACCTGGGCAACTATGAATTCCAGGGCGAAATTCTGCCGGTACTCGACTGTTTCTGGCTCGCGCGGCCACTCGGCGGCCCGATCGTTCTCGATCCTCGGGAGTCCTCGGACCACCGCTGGCTGTCCTTGCCGACCCGCCGCCGCTCGCGTTTTCGACAATGGACGCCGCGGTACGCGCGGCGGCGAACCGTCACCTCCCGGGCGTTTGATCCCTGCCCTGCCGGGGAATTCAACAGGCACCCGAAACTGGCATCCCCCGGCCTAGGAGGGACACGTGCACGTCACCGGAATCATCACCGCGATCATCATCGGTCTGATCATCGGTGCGCTCGGTCGGCTGGTCGTTCCCGGCAAGCAGAATATTCCGATCTGGCTGACCATAGTCATCGGTATCGTCGCCGCCCTGATCGGCACCTTCATCGCGGGCGCGCTGGGCGTCGCCGACACGAGCGGTCCCGACTGGATCGAACTGCTCATCCAGGTGGCCCTGGCCGCACTGGGGGTGGCCCTGGTCGTGGGCATCGGCGGAAGCCGCCGCAGGGCCCTCTAGCGCTCTTTGCCGACGCCCCCATGATCATGAAGGATTCGGAGTGCGATACGGCCTGGATCCTTCATGATCATGGGGGCGCTTGCGCTCAGGCGTCGCCGTAGACCTCGGCGATCACGCGGCTGCCGTCTTCGGGGTTGGCGGTCACCTTGGTCCACGCACCGCCCTTGGCGGTCCACTCCCGGTCGGTGAAACGGACCCGCTTGACGCCCTTCCGCTCGGCGTACGCCACCAGCCAGTGCGCGTACTGCCAGCCGGCCCGGGCGTCGGCCACGGCAAGGGCCAGGCCGGGCACGTCTCCGGTGGTCTGCGGGTGGGTCTGGTCGCCCCAGTCGCGGCGCAGCCCGGCCGCCAGCGCGTCGGCGGCCGCCGGCCCCCGCTCGGCCGAGGCGCTCGGCTCGTTGTCGATCGTGCACGAGACCGCGCTGGTCGAGTCGCCGATCAGGGCCCGGGCCAGGCCGTCCGCCTTGTCGACCCACTTCTCGTACGCCTCGGGATGGGCGCTGCGCTGCACCGCCTGTGCCGCGTCGGTGACCCGCATCGCCTCCCAGCCGTTGACCTTGAGCAGGGCGCTGTAGAACCGGTGCGCGGCGTAGCGCGGATCGGAGATCTGGTCCGGCGTGCCCCAGCCCTGGCTCGGGCGTTGCTGGAACAGGCCGACCGAGTCCCGGTCGCCCTCGGTGAGGTTGTGCAGCTTGGACTCCTGCCACGCGGTGGCCAGCGCCACCATGATCGCGTGTTCGGGCACGTGCTCGCGGATGCCGACCGCCGACACGGTCGCCGCGTTGGCCAGCTGGTCGGCGTCGAGCAGGATCTCGGCGCCACCGCCGTCGACCACGCAGGGTCGGGCACCCGGCAGCCGCAGCGTGAGGTGCGAGCCGAGCTGCCGAGTGGCCACCACACCCAGCGTGATGGCGATGGCCAGGACCGCGACGACCGCTACGCCGACCCGAGTACGCAAAGTCACCCCCACAACGGCTTCGGACGGGACTCAGCCTACGAGGCGGAGTCACTCCCGGATCCCGGTACCCAACTCGGGGCCCGCTTCTCCCGGAAGGCCAGCACTCCTTCCCGGCCCTCGGCCGAACCGAAGTACCCGACCGACAGGTCGGTCAGCTCGGACAGGTCGGCCCGGATGTCGCCGGACCGCCGGAGCAGCCGCTTGGCCCCGGCCAGCGCCCCGGGGGCGCCCCGGACCAGCGCGTCCACGTACCCGGCCACGGTCTCGTCCAGCTCCGCCGCCGGTACCGCGGCGGTGACCAGGCCCACGGCGGCCGCGCGTACCCCGTCGAAGGTGTTGCCGGTCAGGTACAGCTCGGCGGCGGCGCGCGGGGACAGGCGGCGCAGCACGCTGGCCGAGATCACCGCCGGGATCACCCCGAGCCGCACCTCCGTGAACGCGAACGTCGCGTCGACGGTGCAGACCGCGATGTCGGCGGCGGCGATCAGCCCCAGCCCGCCGGCGCGGGCCGGCCCACCGATCCGGGCCACGACCGGCTTGCCGCTCTCCCAGATCGCGGTGAGCACCGCGCCGAGCCGGCCGACCGGTGGCCGCCCGCCGCCACCGGCGAACGCGGCGGCGGTCTCCTTCAGATCGGCGCCCGAGCAGAACACCGGCCCGGTGTGGCTCAGCACGACCGCCCGGACCGCCGGATCGTCCTCGGCCGCCCGCAGCGCCGCGAGCAACTCGTCGATCAGCCCCGACGACAACGCGTTGCGATTGGTCGGACTATCCAGGGTGATGGTGTTGACCCCACGGACCGTCTGCGACCGGACGAGCTTCGACCATGCGGGCACACTAGACGCATGCCCGGGGTACTTCCAGACGGCGAGCCGGTGCCCGCCGATGGTTCGCTGCCGGAAACGGTGACGGACGCCGACAGCGCGAGCTTCGGCGTCTACGTGCACGTGCCGTTCTGCGCCAGCCGGTGCGGGTACTGCGACTTCAACACGTACGCGCCGGGCGAGGGGGTGGTCCGGGACGGGTACGTGGACGCCGTCCTGGCCGAGCTGGCCCTCGCCGAGCGGGTGCTCTCCGACCGCCCTCGACCGGTGGAGACGGTGTTCTTCGGCGGCGGCACCCCGACCCTGCTCGACCCGGGCGACCTGATCGAGATCCTGGAGGCTATCGACAAGACCTGGGGGCTGGCGCCCGACGCCGAGGTGACCACCGAGGCCAACCCCGAGTCGGTCGGCCCGGTGTCGCTGCGCGCCCTGCGTACCCACGGATTCACCCGGATCTCGCTCGGGATGCAGTCGGCGGCTCCGCACGTACTGTCGATTCTTGATCGTCGGCACACCCCGGGCCGTGCGGTGGCCGCGGTGGGTGAGGCCCGCGCGGCCGGGTTTGAGCATGTCAACCTGGATCTGATCTACGGCACGCCGGGAGAGACCGCCGACGACTTCGCCGCCTCGCTGGAGGCGGCGGTCGCGGCCGGGGTGGACCATGTGAGCGCGTACGCCCTGATCGTGGAGGACGGCACCCGCCTCGCCGCCCGGATGCGCCGGGGCGAGCTGCCCTACCCGGACGACGACCTGGCGGCCGACCGGTACCTCGCGGCCGAGGCGGTGCTGTCGGAGGCTGGCCTGGAGTGGTACGAGGTGTCCAACTGGGCGCGTGACGCGGCGTCCCGATGCCGGCACAACCTGTTGTACTGGACCGGCGGCGACTGGTGGGGGCTCGGGCCGGGTGCGCACAGCCACATCGGCGGGGTGCGCTGGTGGAACGTGAAGCACCCGGCGGCCTACGCCGACCGGCTGGCCGACAGCCGGTCGCCGGCCCACGCCCGCGAGGTGCTCACGCCGGAGGAGCAGCACACCGAGGACGTGATGCTGCGGCTTCGCCTCGCGTCCGGGCTGCCGCTGTCCGTGCTCGACCCGGCCGGCCGGCGCGCCTCGGCGCAGGTGCTGCGCGACCGGCTGCTCGACGGCGAGGCGTACGCCGACGGCCGGGCCGTGCTCACCCTCGGTGGTCGCCTGCTCGCCGACGCGGTGGTGCGGGCGCTGCTGCCGTAGAGATCCCCAGAGAAAAGGGCGCCCCAGGGGCGCCCTTTTCCGCAGAAAGCGTTACTTCACGATGCTCAACGACATCGGGTACTGGTAAAGCTGTCCCTCGTTGGCCTTGATCCCGGCGATGATGCCGAAGATGATACCGACGATCATGGCGGCCACGGCGACCAGGCCGAACGTCACGCAGGAGATGATCCAGCCGACGAGACCGATGATCGACCAGAGGATCTGGAAGTTGAGCGCGGCGACCGCGTGGGCGCGGACCGTCGGCGACTGCTGACCCTTGACCGCGTACGCGATCAGCGGGGCGACGAAGCCGAGCACGCCACCACCGATGAACATGCCGAGCGCGCCGCCGAAATGCGCGATCAGCGCCCAGGTCTTGTCGTCACTGCTCGCGTACCCGGGCGGCGGGGTGGCCGGGCCGGGCTGGTAGCCGCCGCCCGGCGGGTAGGACCCGCCCGGTGGCGGTGCGTAACCACCCGACGGCGGCGGCGCGTAGCCGCCGGACGGGGGTGGCGGCGGCGCCGAGTAGGCCGGCCCGGAGGTCGGCGGCGGGGCGTATCCGGAAGCGGGCGCCTCGCCCGGCATCGAGTAGGACGCTGGGGGTGGGGGTGGGGAGGTCGGGTCCGGCGGCGGAGCGCCGTCGCGACCGTCCCCGGGAGGGCGAGGTGGTTCTGTCATGTGCGACACGGTAGGGGCCACTATCAAGTCACACCAGCGACACGACGTGACTTCTTTTCGACAACCAGTCAGGTGTCGATGCCTCGTCAGCTCACGCGATGGGGGAAATTAACGACCTCCGGCGTTAGACTGGCACTCGCGCATACGGAGTGCCAACGACAGCCGAGCCCCGTCGGGGACGGCGCCGGAGCCCGACGGGAGGTGTAGCCATGGCTCTCGACGATCGCAAGCTCGAGGTCCTGCGCGCCATCGTCGAGGACTACGTCGCGACGCAGGAGCCGGTCGGCAGCAAGGCGCTGGTCGAGCGGCACAACCTGCGCGTCTCGCCGGCCACCGTGCGTAACGACATGGCCGTCCTCGAGGAGGAGGGCTACATTCGGCAGCCGCACACCAGCGCCGGCCGGGTGCCCACCGACCGGGGGTACCGGTTGTTCGTCGACCGGCTGACCCGGATCAAGCCGCTCTCGCCGGCCGAGCGCCGGGCGATCGAGCGGTTCATGCTCGGCGCGGTCGACCTCGACGACGTGGTGCACCGCACGGTCCGGCTGCTCGCGCAGCTCACCCGCCAGGTCGCCATCGTGCAGTACCCGAGCCTGTCCCGCTCCCGGGTCCGCCACCTCGAACTGGTGCCGCTGTCGACCACCCGCCTGATGCTCGTCATGATCGCCGACACCGGCCGGGTCGAGCAGCGCCTGCTCGACCTGCCCGGCACGCTCGCCGCCGACGACGTCTCCGAGCTGCGCCGGGTGATCAACGAGAAGCTGGCCAACTGCGCGCTCACCGACACTCCGCCGCTGGTCGAGGCGTTGCTCGACGAGACACCCAGCACGCTGCGACCGGCCATGACGGCGCTGTCGACCGTGCTGTTGGAGACCCTGGTGGAGCGCAGCGAGGAGCGGATCGCCCTCGCCGGCACCGCCAACCTGACCCGCGGGCTGCTCGATTTCCAGGGCACGCTGCGACCGATCCTCGAAGCGCTCGAGGAGGAAGTGGTGCTGCTCAAGTTGTTCGGAGAGGTGGAGCCGAGCATGATGCGGGTGCGCATCGGCGACGAGAACGAGATCGAGGATCTCCGGAGCACCTCGGTGGTCAGCACCGGGTACGGGCCAGGCACCATAGTCGTGGGCGGCATGGGCGTGCTGGGGCCGACCCGGATGGACTACCCCGGCACAATGGCGACGGTGCGTGCCGTGGCACGCTACGTCGGCGACCTGCTGGCGCAGAGCTGATACTTCTGGTTTGACGGGGCGGGTTAAGAGCGAGGGCAAAAGGACGCACGTGGCCAACAAGGACTACTACGGGATCCTGGGCGTACGTCGGGACGCCTCCGCGGAAGACATCAAGCGTGCCTACCGGCGGCTGGCGCGGGAGTACCATCCCGACGTCAATCCGGACCCGGTGGCGCAGGAGAAGTTCAAAGACATCAACGCGGCGTACGAGGTGCTGTCCGACCCGCAGAAGCGGGAGATCGTCGACCTCGGCGGCGACCCGCTGGCGCCGGCCGGCGGGGGTGCCGGCCCCGGCGCGGGCGGGCCGTTCGTCGGGTTCCAGGACATCATGGACGCGTTCTTCGGCACCGCCGCCGCCCGGGGGCCGCGGCCGAGGGTACGGCCGGGCGCCGACGCGATCCTGCGCCTCGAACTCGATCTCCAGGAGACCGCGTTCGGCGTGGAGACGCCGATCACCGTCGACACCGCCGTGCTGTGTACGACCTGCTCCGGCGCCGGCACCGCGCCCGGCACCCACCCGCAGACCTGCGAGGTCTGCGGCGGCCGGGGCGAGGTCCAGTCGGTGCAGCGCACGTTCCTGGGCCAGGTCGTGTCGGCCCGGCCGTGCGCCAACTGCCAGGGGTACGGCACGGTCATCCCGCACCCCTGCCAGACCTGCGGCGGCGACGGCCGGGTGCGCACCCGGCGCACGCTGACCGTCAAGATCCCGGCCGGGGTCGAGGACGGCATGCGGATCCGGCTGGCCCAGCAGGGCGAGGTCGGCCCCGGCGGCGGTCCGCCCGGTGACCTGTACGTCGAGATCCACGAGCGCACCCACGACGTGTACTCGCGCAAGGGCGATGACCTGCACTGCCGGGTCACCGTGCCGATGACGGCGGCCGCGTTGGGCACCCGGCTGACCATCAAGACGCTCGACGGCGAGGAGAACGTCGACGTCCGCGCGGGTACCCAGCCCAACGCCACCATGCGCATCCGCGGCAAGGGCGTGCCACACCTGCGCGGCACCGGGCGGGGTGACCTGTTCGTGCACCTCGACGTGCGGACCCCGACCAAGCTCGATCCGGAGCAGGAGCGGATCCTGCGCGACTTCGCCCGTACCAGGGGTGAAGAGGTCGCCGAGCTATCGAAGCAGGGCGGGTTCTTCTCCCGGATGCGGGACGCGTTCAACGGCCACGCGTGATCGGCCGTGATCGTCACAACTTCTCGGAAGTTGTGGTCTCCGGGTGGCTGTGAGGCCACTGGTTCCGGGAAGTTGTGCCGATCTTGAGTTTGCCGCTGTTTCTCGTGGACGAGTTGCCGGCGGGGTCGGACTTCGTCCTCGACGGGCCGGAGGGGCACCACGCGGCGGCCGTACAGCGGCTGCGGGTCGGCGAGGAACTGCTGCTCGGCGACGGCCGGGGCGGCACGGCCACCGCGGTGGTCACGGCCGTCGGCCGGGGCACGCTCAACGTGTCGCTGCGCGAGCGGGGGTACGCTGCGCCGCCCGCCCCTCGCATCGTCGTGGTCCAGGGCATCGCCAAGGGTGACCGGGGCGAACTGGCGGTCCAGGCGATGACCGAGGTCGGAGTGGACGCGATCATCCCGTGGGCCGCCGCCCGCTCGGTGGCCCGGTGGAAGGACGACCGGCCGTTGCGGCGCTGGCGGGCCACCGCCCGGGAGGCGGCGAAACAGGCGCGGCGGTCGTGGGTACCCGAGGTTTCTGAAGCAGTGACCACCGCTGACCTGGCCGGGCCGCTGCTGGTGCTGCACGAGGAGGCTGGCCTTCGCCTTTCGTCGGTCGAGTTGCCGGCGGGCGACCTGACGCTGGTGGTCGGGCCGGAGGGCGGGGTGGCGCCGGAGGAGCTGGCGGCGCTCGAGTCGACCGGCGGGATCCCGGTGCGGCTGGGTCCCGAGGTGCTGCGTACGTCGACCGCCGGCGTGGCGGCCGTCTCGGTGCTGTCGGCGCGGCTGGGCCGCTGGTGACGCTGTCTTTCCCTCGTCGATCTAGGATGAATGGTGGCTGTTATGCCCCTCTTGTTCCGCCATTCGTCCTAGATCGACGAGGGGTAGCCTCGGGGGGCATGAGGAGAGTTCTGGGGCGTAGTGGGATCAGGGTTAGCGCTCTTGGTATGGGGACCTGGGCGATCGGCGGCGAGATGTACGCCGGTGACCAGCCCCTCGGCTGGGGAGCGGCGGACGACGACGAGGCCACCCGGGCGATCCGGCGGGCTGTCGATCTCGGCGTGACGCTGTTCGACACCGCCGACGCGTATGGCACGGGGCACGCGGAGGAGCTGCTCGGGCGGGTACTGGCGCCGGTCCGCGATCAGGTCGTGATCGCCACGAAGTGGGGCAACCGGTACGATTCGTCGACCCGCCAGCTCCTCGGCGAGGATGGGTCGCCGGCCCACCTGCGCTGGGCGGTGCGCGAATCGCTACGCCGGTTGGGTACCGACCGGATCGACGTGTACCAGCTGCACCTCAACGGGCTGCCGCTGGACGAGGCGGCCGACCTGGTGCCGGTGTGCGAGGAACTGGTCGCCGAGGGACTGATCCGGACGTACGGGTGGAGCACCGACAATCCGGAAGGCGTGGACGTGTTCGCGCGCGGTCCACATTGCGCGGTGGTACAGCACGAGCTGAACCTGTTCAGCGACGCGCCGGAAGTGCTGGCCCGGTGCGACCGGTACGACCTGGCCAGCCTCAACCGGAGCCCGCTCGCGATGGGGCTGCTCAGCGACAAGGTGACCGCCGGTAGCTCGTTCGGCGCCGACACCATCCGCGGCCGGGCGCCGGCGTGGCTGGCCTGGTTCAAGGACGGCCGGCCGGTGCCTGAGTTCCTGGCCCGGCGCGACGCGGTACGCGAGATCCTCACCAGCGGTGGCCGTACCCTCGCCCAGGGCGCCCTGGCCTGGAACTGGGCCCGGAGCCCGCGCACGATCCCGCTGCCCGGCTGCCGCACGGTCGCCCAGGTCGAGGAGAACGCCGGCGCGATGGCGCACGGGCCGCTGACCCCGGAGCAGATGAAGGAGATCGACACCCTGCTGGCCTGATTCGGTCAGTTGGGGTGGACCTGGACCAGCATGCCGGCGTCCAGGCAGGCTACCCACAGGTCGTCGCCGACCACCGTGAGGTGGCGCGGGCCGGTGCAGACGCTCAGCGACGCGGTCGGCCGGTTGGTCGCCGGGTCAACCCGGGAGAGCCGGTTGTCGGCGATGCTCACCACCCACACCGCGTCGGCGGTGGTGGCGATGCCGTCGAGTTGACGGCCGAGGCCGGCGATCCGGGCCTGTACCTTTCCCGTGGCCGGATCGAACCGGGTGACCCCCTGCTCGTCGGTCACCCAGCCGGAGCCGAACCCGAAGCTGATCTCGGCCGGGTGGGGACCGGTGGCGATCCGCCGGACCACCTGACCGGAACCCGGGTTGATCTGCCACACCGAGCGGGTGGTACCGGACAGATCGGGCACCCAGATCGAACCGGCGGCGACGTCCGGGTACCCGGCTCCCAACCCCGGTAGCGGCACGGTACGCGTGACGGCCGGCCCGCGCGGATCGACCACCGTGGCCCGCTGCTCGGTCTGGCTGAACACCCACAGATCCCGGTCGACCTGGGCGAACCCGAGCGGGTTCGGGCTGACCCGTACCGTGGCGCTGGGCAGGCCGGTGCCGGGATCCAGCCGGGACACGGTGGAGCCGGCGTTGTCGGCGACCCAGACGCCGTCGGCGGTCACCGCGATGCCGATCGGCCGCCCGCCGAGCCTGGTGGTGCGGATCGCCTGCCCGATCGTCGTATCGACCTGCGTGACCGAGCCCCCGTCGGCGCCGCCGACCCAGAGGTACCGCCCGTCGAACGCCATCGTGACCGCGTGGTTGGCGACCGGAACCGTGGTGACGATGGTGCCGGCGACCACCGACCGGCCGGGGCTCGACCTGCCGGACGCCGGTTGACCACCGCCGCCCGATCCGCACGCCGCGAGTGCGGTGACCAGCAGCACGCACGGGATCGCGGGGCGGAGTTCCACCGCAACAGTCCTACCTGTGCGGTCGACTCCCCACAACCCTGAACGTGGGGCGAATCAATACCATCCAGGTGTGACTGACTGTCTATTCTGCCGAATCGTCGCCGGTGAGATCCCAGCTGACGTGGTCCTCGAAACCGATACCACGCTCGCGTTCCGCGACATCACCCCGAAAGCGCCGGTGCATATCCTGGTCATTCCCAAGGCGCACTTCGCCGACGTCGCGGCGCTCGCCGAGACGGAGCCGGCGCTGGCCGGCCAGGTACTCGCCATCGCCGGCGAGGTGGCCAAGGCAGCCGGGTTGGCCGCTGACGGGTACCGCACGATCTTCAACACCGGACGCAACGGTGGCCAGGAGGTCTTCCACGTGCACGCGCACGTCGTCGGCGGTGCCCCGCTGGGACCGATGCTGTCGCCGCGCTGAGCGGCAGCGTCACGGACGCCCGGCGCGGCGGGACGGGTCGAGGATGGCGAAGGCGGCGCCGTATGTGTCCGGAGCCGGGGACGTCGAGCGGCCCCGTAACGATCTTGGCGCCGCCCTGGGCCGCCCTGGCGGCCGTGACCTCGATGTCGGACGACGCCAGGTAGACGTTCCACGTGGCCGGCGTGGCCTCGGCGCCGGGTGGTGGCGGCATGATGCCGGCGACCGGCTTCCCGTCGACCAGCGCCATCGTGTAGTTGCCGGACTCCGGCGCGGTGGACTGGAATTGCCAACCGAACACTGCCTGGTAGAAGCGCAGGGCACCGTCCAGGTCGGGGGTGGCGACATCGGCCCAGCAGGGCTCGCCGTCCGGATAGTCGCTCCGCTCGCCCATCGTGGTACTCCCTCGTCAAGGTCGTCACAATTTCCCGGGAGTTGTGGTATCAGGCGGACGCCGATACCACAACTTCCCGGAAATTGTGACGATCATGCGGTGACCCCACATGGTGCTGGGAAATCGGGAGGGCCGGTGTGGTCGACTCCCGATACCATGGGATACCCGGACAGCCAAGAGGAGCCGGTGCGCGGCGAGCGCCCCGGCAGGACGCGAGAGCAGGTGGCGTAAGGCCCGCGGGCCGACCCATGACGCAGACTCCACCTCCCGCCGTGAGCGGCCCACACGCCGAGTCGCTGCGGGCGCAGACGAAGATCACGGTTGAGGATCCGCACACCATGGTCGGGCTGCTCGGCGCGGGCGACGAGTTGCTCCGGCTCATCGAGCGGTCGGTCGCGAGCGACGTGCACGTCCGGGGTAACGAGATCACCATTACCGGCCAGCCGGCTGACAACGCGCTGGTCGAGCGCATCTTCGCGGAACTGCTCGAACTGATCGAGAAAGGCGAGACACTGACCGCTGACGCTGTGCGGCGGATCGTCGGCATGCTCGAGGAGGGCACCGCCGAGCGGCCCGCCGAGGTTCTCACCCTCAACATCCTCTCCCGGCGCGGGCGCACCATCCGCCCCAAGACGCTGGGCCAGAAACGCTACGTCGACGCGATCGACCAGCACACCATCGTCTTCGGCATCGGTCCCGCCGGCACCGGCAAGACCTACCTGGCCATGGCCAAGGCGGTGCAGGCGCTGCAAGCCAAGCAGGTGAACCGGATCATCCTCACCCGGCCGGCGGTCGAGGCCGGGGAGCGGCTCGGCTTCCTGCCCGGGACGCTCTTCGAGAAGATCGATCCGTACCTGCGGCCGCTTTACGACGCCTTGCACGACATGATCGATCCGGAGTCGATCCCGAAGCTGATGGCCGCCGGCACCATCGAGGTGGCGCCGCTGGCCTACATGCGGGGACGGACGCTCAACGACGCGTTCATCATCCTGGACGAGGCGCAGAACACCACGCCCGAGCAGATGAAGATGTTCCTGACCCGGCTGGGCTTCGGCTCCCGGATCGTGGTCACCGGTGACGTCACCCAGGTCGACCTGCCCGGCGGCACCACCAGCGGGCTGCGACTGGTCCGCGACATTCTCGACGGCGTGGAAGACGTGCATTTCGCCCAGTTGGGCAGCAGTGATGTGGTGCGCCACCGACTGGTCACCGACATCGTTGACGCCTACGCGCGCTACGACGCCGCGCAGCAGAAGGACAGCACGGTGCACGCCGTGCCCAACCGCGCCGCGCACGGCCGCTCCGGCCGTCGGCGCTGAAGAGGACCCATGTCCATCGAGATCGCCAACGAGTCCGGGATCGACGTCGACTCCGACGCCATCCTCGCCGTCGCCCGGCACGCCCTCGACGAGATGGGGGTCAACCCGCTCGCCGAGCTGTCGATCCTGCTCGTCGACGTCGAGTACATGACCGAGCTCAACCACCGGTGGATGGACGGCGAGGGCCCCACCGACGTGCTCGCGTTCCCGATGGACGAGGGCAGCGTCGACCACGGCCCGGGCGAGTCGGGCGCGGAGCCGGCGCTGCTCGGCGACATCGTGCTGTGCCCCGACGTCGCGGCCAAGCAGGCCGCCGAGGCCGGGCACTCGACCCAGGACGAGCTGGCGCTGCTCACCGTCCACGGCACGTTGCACCTGCTCGGGTACGACCACGCCGAGCCGGACGAGGAGCGGGAGATGTTCGGGTTGCAGGCCCGACTGCTGGAGAGCTGGCGCGCCGCCAGGAAACCGTGATGCATCCAGTGACCCTGCTGATCGCCGCCGCGGGACTGGTGGTGCTGGCGGGGCTGTTCGCGATGACCGACGCGGCGCTGGGCAGCGTGTCCCCGGCGCGGGCGGCCGAGATGGCCCGGGAGGGGCTCCGTGGCGCCCGTACCCTCCAGGCGGTCGCCGCCGACGCGCCCCGGCACATCAACCTGCTCCTCCTGCTGCGGCTGACCTGCGAGCTGGTCGCCACCACGATCGTCGCGCTGGTCACCGCGCACGAGCTGGGGGCGGGCTGGCGGGCCGCGCTGATCACCGCCGGCTCGATGACGGTGATCAGCTTCGTGGTGGTCGGCGTGGGGCCGCGCACGATCGGCCGGCAGCACGCGTACACGGTCGGCCGGCTCACCGCGCCGCTGGTGCGCTGGCTCGGCCGGGCGCTCGGCCCGCTCGCCTCGCTGCTGATCTTCATCGGTAACGCGGTCACGCCCGGCCGGGGGTACCGGGAAGGCCCCTTCGCCACCACGGTCGAGCTTCGCGAACTGGTCGACCTGGCGGAGCAGCGCGGCGTGGTGGAGCATGGCGAGCGCGAGATGATCCACTCGGTGTTCGCGCTCGGCCACACGATCGTGCGGGAGGTCATGGTCCCGCGTACCGAAATGGTGTGGATCGAGTCGCACAAGACGCTGCGCCAGGCGCTCGCGCTGGCCATGCGCAGCGGGTTCTCCCGGATGCCGGTGATCGGCGAGAACATCGACGACGTGCTGGGCATCGTCTACCTGAAGGACATCGTCCGGCGCACGTCGAGCGGAGACCCGGGCGCCGTGGAGACCCCGGTGGCCCAGATCATGCGCGAGGCCACCTACGTGCCGGAGTCCAAGCCGGTCGACGACCTGCTGCGGGAGATGCAGGCCGCGCGTACCCACATCGCGATCGTGGTCGACGAGTACGGCGGCACGGCGGGCCTGGTCACGATCGAGGACATCCTGGAGGAGATCGTCGGCGAGATCACCGACGAGTACGACGTGGCCGAGCGGCCGCCGGTGGAGCGGTTACCCGACGGGGCGATCCGGGTCACCGCCCGGCTGCCGATCGAAGACCTGGGCGAGCTGTTCGAGACTGAGCTGCCCGCCGACGAGGTGGAGACCGTGGCCGGGCTGCTCGCGCAGGCGCTGGGCCGGGTGCCGATCCCGGGCGCCAGCGCCGACGTGGCCGGCCTGCGACTGGTCGCCGAGGGTACGACCGGGCGGCGCAACCGGATCGATACGGTACTGGTACGCCGGATCGCCGACGAGGCGGGTGCGGCGCAACCCGACCGACACGAGGAAAGGCAACCGGCCGATGCCTGAGCCCCTGACACCTGAGGACGCCAAGCTTGTCACGCTCGCCAAGGCGGCCAGGTCGCGAACCGGTGCCGTCGAGGGCGCCGCGGTGCGCGACGGCGACGGGCGGACGTACGCGACGGCCAGCGTCAGCCTGCCCGCGCTGTCGCTGACCGCGCTGCAACTGGCCGTGGCCAGCGCGGTCTCATCCGGGGCGGCCAAACTGGAGGCCGCGGCCGTGGTGACCGAGGCGTCCACGTTGGACGGTGCCGGGCTGGCCGCGGTGCGTGACCTGTCCGCCGACGCCCCGGTCCACCTCGCCGGTCCAAACGGGACGGTGCTCGGCACATTTTGACGCTTCCCGATACCGTGTCGGTCGGTTCGCATACCGACACACGGGGAGGCAGATTCCGTGCACGGAAAACGAAGGCTGTTCGGAGCCGGGGCGGCGGTGGCCGTCCTGGCGGCGGCGCTGGTCGCCACGCCGGCGTTCGCCGACCAGCAACGGCTTGATACACAGCAGGTCAGCGGCTCGATCGCGTACCTGCGCAAGACCTACGGAGTATCCGAAAAGGAGGCCCTGCGCCGGCTGCAACTCCAGGCCACGGCGCAGACCCTGGAGACGACGCTGATCCGCAAGGCCCCGGGATCGTACGCGGGGATGTGGATCGACCAGGAGCACGGCGGGCGGCTCGTGGTGGCCGCGAAGACCCCGGCCCGGGTGGCTCCGCTCGCCAAGGGCGCCACCGTGGTCCGGGTGACGTACTCACTGGCCGAGCTGACGGCCGCCCGGCAGCGGCTCGCCACCGAGCTGGGTGACGGCCCGGACAGCGTCCTCCAGCCTCGGGTGTCCGAGGCCACCAACCAGGTGGTCGTGTGGCGGCGGGACTGGCTGGTGACCGAGGGCGTCAAGACGTTCGCGGCGCAGACGGGCTCGGCGCTCGACCGGGCGGTCGCGGCGTCCGGCGGCATGGTCGTGGTGCGCTCGCTGCCCAAGCCCAACCAGCTCACCACCAAGGACGACGTCCACCAGTGCCATCCGCTGTACTGCCCGCCAGTGTATGGCGGGATGCGTGGCGGGATCCGGCTCGACATCCAGCGCGACGACGGTACGTGGGGCGGTTGCACCAGCGGGTTCAACGTGCGGGCGAAGGGCGGCACGTACGCCGGCCAGCCGTTCGTGCTCACCGCCGGGCACTGCGTCGCGTCGGCGCGGCACACCCACCAGGACACCGCGTACCACGAGGACAGCCTGGTGCTGCGCGAGCAGGACGGCCTGGCGCTCAACAACTTCCCGTACGACTTCGCGATCCTGCCGTACGCCAACCAGGCCGCCGCCGACACGTGGCTGCGGCACACCAGGGAGCACAACCTGGTCCTCGCCTGGTGCCGCAACGGCGGCCTGGACAGCGACGCGGACACGCCGTGCGTCGACGGCGACCGCCACGACGACGGCCGGGTACACATCACCAACACCATGCGGGCCGAGGACGTGCACAACGGCTTCATCGTGTGCGCCACCGGCTCCGGGGCCAGCTCGGTCGACTACACCGACGTGGTGGACAGCGGTGCCGGCGCCGGCTACCGGCCGGGTACCCGCTGCGGCCGGGTCACCGGGCAGAGCAACGGCGCGATCGACACCGACCTGTGCGCCCGGGCCGGCGACAGCGGCGGTCCGCTGTTCAGCGAGGTCACCAACGCCGGCATCGGCATCCTGGAGGGCAACACCCAGGACCGCTCCGGGCCGTGCCAGGTCGGCGAGACGAACAACTACGTGCCGCTGAGCACGATCTTCGACTACGTCAACAGCCAGCCCGGCGCGGGCGGGTCGACGTTCAAGGTGATCACCACGAAGAAGGGCTGAGTTACGGGTGCGGCTCACCTTCCGGGGTGAGCCGCACCCGCCTGCGCGACGCAACGTAGCCTCGACCACTGTGAGTACCTACCGGGCCGGGTTCGCCTGCTTCGTCGGACGACCGAACGCGGGCAAGTCGACACTGACCAACGCGCTGGTCGGGCAGAAGATCGCGATCACCTCCAGCCGGCCGCAGACCACCCGGCACACCATCCGGGGCGTCGTACACCGCCCGGACGGCCAGCTCGTCCTCGTCGACACGCCCGGCCTGCACCGGCCGCGCACGCTGCTCGGCGAGCGGCTCAACGACCTGGTCCGCCAGACCTGGAGCGAGGTCGACGTCATCGGCCTGTGCCTGCCCGCCGACGAGGAGATCGGCCGGGGCGACCGGTTCATCACCGGGGAGATCGCCGGGCTGAAGGCCGCCGTGATCGCCGTGGTCACCAAGACCGACCTGGTCGACCGGGGCAAACTGGCCGAGCGCCTGGTCCAGGTCACCGAGCTGGGCGACTTCGCCGAGGTGGTACCCGTCAGCGCGGTCTCCGGCGAGCAGATGGGCACGCTGGTCGACGTCATGACGAAGTACCTGCCCGAGTCGCCGCAGCTGTACCCGGACTCGATGATCACCGACGAGCCGGAGCAGGTGCTGATGGCCGAGCTGATCCGCGAGGCGGCCCTGGAGGGGGTCCGCGACGAGCTGCCGCACTCGATCGCCGTCCTGGTCGAGGAGGTGCTCGCCGAGGAGCGGATCACCAAGGTGTACGCCGACATCTACGTCGAGCGGCAGAGCCAGAAGGCGATCGTGATCGGGGCGGGTGCGAGCCGGCTCAAGGAGGTCGGCACCCGGGCCCGCCGGCAGATCGAGGAGCTGCTGGGCACCCGCGTCTACCTGGACCTGCACGTACGTGTGGCGAAGGACTGGCAACGCGACCCGAAGCAACTGAGGAAGCTGGGCTTCTAGATCGGCACAATTTCCCGGAAGTTGTGGCCATCCGGTGCGCCCGAGGCCACAAGTTCCGGGAAGTTGTGCCGATCTCGTGGCGGCGACGGTCGCGCACAATGGCGCGAGGGAGACTTGTCGGCGTGACCGGCTTCCGGGGCAAGCTCACCCGCGACGACGCGGTGGTGCTGCGCGTCCAGAAGCTGGGCGAGTCGGACCGGATCGTCACGATGCTGACCCGGCGCAACGGCCGGATCCGGGCGGTGGCGAAGGGCGTCCGGCGGACCAGTTCCCGGTTCGGCGCCCGGCTGGAGCCGTTCGGGCACATCGACGTGCAGTGGATCGAGGGTCGCAGCCTGCACGTGGTCAGCCAGGTCGAGGGCGTCGACCTGTACGGCAAGCGGTTCCTCGCCGACTACCCGCGGTACACGGCGGCCAGCGCGATCGCCGAGACCGCCGAGCGGCTCACCCCGATCGAGCACGATCCGGCGCTGCGGCTGTTCCTGCTCACCCTCGGCGCGCTGCGTTCGCTCGCCGCCGGTGAGCACACCGGCTCGCTGGTACTCGACGCGTACCTGCTGCGCGCCATGGGGCTCGCCGGATGGGCGCCGGCACTGCGGGACTGCGCGGTCTGCGGGACGAAGGGGCCGCACCGGGCTTTCTCAGTACCCGCCGGGGGTTGTGTGTGCCCGGACTGTCGCCCACCCGGCGCCGCCCGTCCGGCGCCAGCCACCGTCGAGCTGATGGCCGCCCTGGTCGAGGCCGACTGGGCGGTCGCGGACGCGAGCGAACCCGCCCCCCGCAAGGAGGCGAGCGGGCTGATCGCGGCGCATCTGCAGTGGCACCTGGAACGCGGGCTACGCTCGCTGCCGTTGGTTGACCGAACGGGGAAGGAAAGCACTTGATACGCCGGCCCAGCTACCGTCCACCGTCGTCGCACCCGTCCGGCCAGCGCCCGCCGGCCCTGCCGTCCGAAGCGGTGCCGCAGCACGTGGCGATCATCATGGACGGCAACGGGCGGTGGGCCAAACAGCGCGGGCTGCCCCGGACCGCCGGGCACACCGCCGGCGAGGCGGCGCTGTTCGACGTCATCGAGGGCGCGCTGGAGCTGGGGATCAAGAACATCAGCGCGTACGCGTTCTCGACCGAAAACTGGAAGCGCTCGCCCGACGAGGTGCGGTTCCTGATGAACTTCAACCGCGACGTCATCCACCGGCGGCGCGACGAGTTCCACGCGATGGGGATCCGGGTGCGCTGGGCCGGCCGCCGTCCCCGGCTGTGGCGCAGCGTGATCTCGGAGCTGGCCTACGCCGAGGAGCTGACCAGGCACAACACCAAGTTGACGTTCACGATGTGCGTGAACTACGGGGGGCGGGCGGAGATCGCCGACGCGGCGGCGGCGCTGGCGGCGGACGTGGCGGCCGGCCGGGTCAAGCCGGAGAAGATCACCGAGAAGGTGTTCGCGCGGTATCTCGACGAGCCCGACCTGCCCGACGTCGACCTGCTGCTCCGGTCGTCGGGGGAGCAGCGGATCTCGAACTTCATGATCTGGCAGGCGGCGTACGCGGAGTTCGTGTCGCTGGACACGCTGTGGCCGGACTTCGACCGGCGGCACCTGTGGTACGCGTGCGAGATCTACGCCAAGCGGGACCGCAGGTTCGGCGGCGCCCTGCCCAACCCCGTGGCGCCGTCGGATGATCGGCACAACTTCCCGGAAGTTGTTGCCTCCGGCGGGTCCTGAGGGCACTACTTCCCGGAAGTTGTGCCGGTGTCTACGGGCCGAACAGGGGTCGGAAGGTGCCCGCCGCCACGCTCGTGCCGATCGCGACGGCCGCGACCAGCAGTGCCCCGGCGACCAGCCCCGCGTCTGCGACCGCGAACCGCTGCGGCCGGGCGACGGTCCGTTTCGTCGCCGAGTCGAAGCCGCGCGCGTCCATCGCGGTCGCCAGCCGGGTACCCCGCCGGATCGCGCCGACCAGCAGCGCGAACGTGGTCTGCGCGAACAGCCGTACCCGGGCCACCGGGTTGCGCCCGGCGTCCACCCCGCGCGCCCGCCGGGCCAGGGTCAGCATCTCCCACTCGTCGGCGAGCAGCGGTACCAGCCGGAACGCGACCAGCGCGCCGATCGCGAACCGGGCCGGCACGCGTACCTGCTGGACCAGCGAGTCGGCGAGGTCGGTCGGGTCGGTGGTGGCGAACACGAGCAGGCCGGGCAGCGCCACGGCGAAGATGCGCAGGGCCAGCCCCAGCGCGGCGGCCAGCGAACCGGTGCTGACCGCCAGCGGGCCGACGACCAGCAGTGTCGAGCCGCCGCCGTTCGTGGTGAAGACCACGGTAAAGGCGAATACCGCGATCGCGCTCACCACCAGCGGCCAGGCCCGGCGGAGCAGGCGCGGGTACCGGATGCCGAACAGCGGGACCAGCGCGAGTTCGAGGACGATCGCCACCGCCGGGGTGACCGGGTCGATCGAGGTCAACAGGATGAACGTGAGCAGCGCGCTGCCGGCGAGCTTGGCCGTCGGGTTGCGTCCGGCGAGCGGCGCACCCGGTGTGGCGATGGGCTCCAGGATCCTCATAGGTCCGCGCTCCGCATTGACGTTGGTCGATCTGGTCCCGTTGGCGACCCCTGGATGGGACCAGATCGACCAACATCGATTGGGAAGGCGGCCGTCGACCAGGGTCACCTGGCGGTCGCCTAGTGCCTCGACCAGGTCCGCGTCGTGGGTCACCACCACGATTCCCCGCCCCTCGTCGCGCAGGTCGGCCAGCAGGTCGACCAGTTCCCGCCAGGTACGCAGGTCCTGGCCGAACGTCGGCTCGTCGAGGATCAGCAGGTCTGGCGCGGCGGCCAGCGCACACGCCACGCTGAGCCGGCGCTGCTCGCCCCCGGAGAGCGTGTACGGGTTCGCCAGCGCCAGCCGGTCCAGCCGCAGCCGGGCCAGCAGGTCGTCGACGATCGGGCCGGGATCCAGACCGACCCGGCGCGGCCCGAGGGCCAGCTCGTCGCGTACCCGATTCGTCACGAACTGGTGCTCCGGATCCTGGAACACCGAGCCGACCCGGCTGGCCAGCGCCGGCGCCCGCCACCTATGCGGCGCCCGGGTCGGGTCGGCGGCCAGCGTCACCCGACCCGCGCTGGGCCGGAGCAGGCCGCCGAGCAGCAGCGCGAGCGTCGACTTGCCCGACCCGTTGGCGCCGAGGACGGTGAGCGCCTCGCCCGCGGGTACCGTCAAATCCACATCGGACAGTGCCGGGCGGTCGGCGCCGGGGTGCCGCAGCGTCAGCCCTTCCGCGGTCACCAGCGTCGCCCCCGGCCCGCGCCGCGCCCGCCGCCGCGCCGGCGCGACGCCCGGAACCCACACCCCCTCGGCGGCGAGTGCGGCACCGTGCTCCGCGAAAATCTTGCCGGGTACCCCGTCAGCCACCAACCCGCCGCCCGGAGCGAGCACGACGACCCGGTCGATGAGCCCGAGCACCTCGGCGACCCGGTGCTCCACCAGGATCTGGGTGATGCCGCCGGTCGCGGCGAGGGCCTCGCGGACCAGCGCCGCGCCGGCCGGATCGAGGTTGGCCGTCGGCTCGTCGAGCAGCAGCAGCCCGGGGTCGAGCGCGAGCACCCCGGCCAGCGCGAGCCGCTGCTGCTCGCCACCGGACAGGGCATCGGTGCGCCGATCCCGGGGGTACGGGAAGCCGACCGTACCCAGTGCCTTGTCGACGCGGGGCCAGATCTCGTCGGCGGGTACCCCACGGTTCTCCAGCCCGAACGCGACGTCGTCGCCGGCCCGGGCCATCACCAGCTGGGACTGCGGATCCTGGAACACGATGCCGACCCGGTCCCGGGCCCGGCGGGCGTCCCGGCCGTCGACCAGTACGCTGCCCTCCTGCTCCCCGGAGTCGTCGGCGAGCAGGCCGGCGGCCGCGGCGAGCAGGGTGCTCTTGCCCGCGCCGGACGGGCCGAGCAGGAGCACCCGTTCGCCGTGCTCGACGTGCAGGTCGACGCCGCGGACCGCCCATGCCTTGCGGCCCGCGTGGCGCCAGCCGAAGCCGTGAAATTCCAGCGTGCTCAGCGTCCTACCCCGCTCAGACTGCGGCTCGTTCCCGGCCGGAGGGGAACCGGTCCAGCGCGCCGGTCTGGGCGAGTGCCCTGGTCAGCGCCCAGCTTCCGGCGCCCGCGACGACCGCCGAGCTGATCGTGCCGAGCGCGATGTAGGGCAGCAGGAACGACAGCCAGGAGTACCCCGGGTACCACACGAACGCGTCGAATACTGTGGCCGCGACCCCGGCGACCACTCCGGCCAGGACGGACGTGACCAGCCCGAACGACTTGTACGCCAAGGCCAGGAAGACCAGTTCGGCGCCGAGGCCCTCCAGGAAGCCCTGCGGGATGACCGACCAGGACCATTCGGTACCGAGCAGGCCGGACACGATGGCCGCCAGCGTCTCGGTGTAGACGGCGGCGCCCGGCTTGCGGATGACCAGGGCGCCGAGGACGGCCGGGACGAGCCAGACGCCGTACATGATGGCCCGGCCGGGCAGCGGGAACGCGTTCGCCGGGCCGTTCCACAGCAGTCCCCAGGCCCAGAAGACGACGCCGAACGCCACGGCCAGGACCGACGCGACGACGACGTCGACGGTGCGCCAACGGTTGTTCATGGTGATGACCTCCCAGAGATGGGAGGAGACGCACGCCACGTCGGCCGGTGCTGGCTGACGTGGCGTTACGCGGAGTCGACCGAACTCCCTGCGCTGGCATTACCCAGATCAGGTTCGAGGGTCTGCGGTTGCCGACCGCACTCTCAGCGCTGTGCGCTCCCCTGTCGGATGTGAAGTTATGGATGCGACGCTAGCAGCGATAATGGCCATCCGCGAGACTCCTTCATGTGAGGCGGGTCGTAGCGGGGCTGTGGATCGCGGTCGTCCTTGTGGCGGCCCGTGACCTGTGGGCGATCCCGCACCGCCCGCCCGGCGACCGGCTGGCCGACCTGCACGTGTACGTGGGGTCGGTGCGGAGCCTGCTCGACGGTGGTTCGCTGTACGACTTCCACGCGGCGGGCACCGGGGCTCCGTTCACGTACCCGCCGTTCGCCGGCCTGGTGCTGCTGCCGGTCGGTTTCGTGCCGGAGCCGGCGCTCAAGGTGTGGTGGACGCTGGCGACGCTGGTGGTGGCGGCGGTACTGGTGTGGTGTTTCGTGCCGCGCTTTGCTGGGCCTGGGCTGCCGCTCGCCGCGCTCGGGCTGGCCTGCTCGGCGCCGTTCATCAGCAACCTGCGGTTCGGGCAGATCAGCATCGTCGTGGTGCTGCTCGCGCTGGTCGACTGCCTGGACCTGCCGCCGCCGCGCTGGCGTGGGGTCGCGCTCGGTCTGGCCGCCGCGATCAAGCTGACCCCGCTGGTATTCGTGCCGTACCTGTGGTTTTCCGGGCGACGCCGGGCCGCCGTGACCTCGTTGCTCGTCTTCGCCGGCGCGCTTGGCCTGACCGCGCTCGTCCTGCCCTCCGACACCTGGCGCTGGCTGCGGCGCGAGGCGTGGCATACCGACCGGATCGGTGACCTCGCCCAACTCGGTAACCAGTCGGTCAACGGTGCGCTGCTGCGGTGGAGCGTGCCGTACCACGGCGTCGTGCTGGCCGTGGTGTGCGCGATCGTGCTCGTGGTCGCGTACCGCCGGGCTCGTGGGGTGGACCCGCTGGCCGGCTTCGTCATCGTGGGCGCGGCCGGCCTGGCGGTGTCCCCGGTGTCGTGGACGCATCACCAGTTCGTGCTGTACCTGGCCGCGGTGCCCCTGGTGCTGTCGGGTCACCGGGTGGCGGTGGTGTCGGGGGTACTGGTCGCCGCGATCATGATCGTGCCGCTGGACCTGCTGGCGCGGGTACCGGGGCTGGCGAATGCCCGGGCGATCCTGGCGGTGTGCCTGGCGTTGCTACCGGCGCTGGGCGCGTCGTGGTGGAGTCCGGCGCCGACTTTGATAGACGATGGTCGATCTAGTCCCGTCGGCCGTACCGTCGACGGGACGCAATAGACCAGCGTCTATGACGAGGTTGGGTAACCGCACCACGCCGTCGTTTGGTGGGGGTACGCTGACCGCGGTCGGCTGGCTGGTGGTGGCGCGGAAGGGACGAAAGACGCGTGGGGGCTCCGGATCACACGGCGCGTCACAGGGTGACTGTGCCCGGGTCGCCGCTGCCGGTCGAACGGCCCGGCCAGGAGGGATCGGCGCCGCCGGTCAGCGCGCCACGGTCGGGCACAGCGCCCGCACCCGCCCGGCGTCGGCGCAGTCCGATCGGCTCGGTCGAGGTGCTCGCGGCCCTGCTCGTCCTCGTGGTCGTGTTCCGCGCCCCGCTGAGCCGGGTCCTCTCCGCGCCCGCCCTCCAGACCTGGACCACGATCTTCGTGTCCGTGATGACGCAGGCCACCCCGTTCCTGGTGTTCGGGGTGGTGCTGTCGGCGGTGATCGCGGTGTACGTGCCGGCGTCGTTCTTCGCCAAGGCGCTGCCGGGTCACCCGGCGCTGGCGGTGCCGGTGGCGAGCGTGGCGGGTGTGGTGTTGCCGGGCTGCGAGTGCGGGTCGGTGCCGATCGCCGGGGCGCTGGTGCGCCGCGGCGTCACGCCGGCGGCGGCGCTGGCGTTCCTGCTGTCCGCACCGGCGATCAACCCGATCGTGTTGACGGCGACGGCGTTCGCGTTTCCGGGGCAGCCGATGATGGTGGTCGGCCGTGGGGTGGCCAGCATGTTGACCGCGTGCGTGATGGGTTGGCTGTGGCTGCGGATCGGCCGGCCCGAATGGATCAAGTTGCCGCACCGGCCCGACCTGGCCGGGATGGGCAAGGGCGCGGCGTTCTGGGCGGCGGCCCGGCACGACGTGATGCACGCGGGTGGATACCTGGTGGTCGGTGCCGCCGCCGCCGCGACGATCAACGTGTGGGTGCCGAAGCACTGGCTCCAGACGCTCGGTCACAACCCGGCCCTCGGCGTGATCACGCTCGCCGTGCTGGCCGTGGTGCTGTCGATCTGCTCCGAGGCGGATGCCTTCGTGGCCTCCTCGCTCAAGGACTTCTCGCTGACCGCGAAGCTGACCTTTCTCGTGGTCGGGCCGATGATCGACCTGAAGCTGTTCGCGATGCAGACCGGCACCTTCGGCCGCCGGTTCGCCACCCGGTTCGCCCCGGCCACGTTCGTGCTCGCGATCGTGGTCGCGTCGATCGTCGGGACGGTGCTCCTGTGACGCGATCAACGTCGGCACAACTTCCCGGAAGTAGTGCCCTCAGGCACCCGGTGAGGCAACAACTTCCGGGAAGTTGTGCCGATCAAGGGGCGCGGCGGTGAATCGGCAGGCGCAGGCGGTGGTTCTGTTGCTGGTCGGCGGGGCGGTCCTGCGTACCAGCCTCACCGATCTGTACCTGCGCTACGTCAAGCAGGGGCTGCGCCCACTCCTGATCATGGCCGGTCTGCTGCTCGTCGTCGCGGCGGTCATGACGCTCTGGTACGAGTTGCGCGGCAAGAGTGAAGAACACTCGCATGACGACGGGCACGGGCACGCCCGTGAGCCGTGGGTCGCCTGGTTGCTGATCCTGCCGGTGTTCGCGCTGCTCCTGGTCGCGCCACAGGCACTCGGCTCGTACGCGGCCGACCGCACCGGCACCGCGCTCCAGCAGGTGTCCGACTTCCCGCCGTTGCCGGACGGTGATCCTGCCAAGATCAGTGTTTTGGACTACGCCAGCCGGGCCGTGTTCGACGAGGGCCGGTCGATCGGCACCCGCAAGGTGCGGCTGACCGGGTTCATCCTCAAAGGCCAGGACGGCCAGCCGTACCTCGCGCGGATGATCCTGACGTGCTGCGCGGCCGACGCCCGGCCGGTCAAGGTCGGCCTCACCGGCGACGTCCCGACCGGGTTGAAACCGGACACCTGGATCGACGTCACCGGCACCTACACCAAGAAATCCGTCAAGGACACGATCAACGGCGAGACCATCCCGTACCTCGACGTCTCCGACTTCCAGCAGATCCCGGCACCCAACGAACAGTACGAGTCGTAGCCGCCTCGCTACCGAGGTCGCCTGGTCAGCGGGCCGGGAACCCAGGTAACTTGAGCTTCTCGGTGTCGGCGGAAGGATAGGAGCGCGTGGATGCTCCCGGATGGGTGTACCTGCCTCCATTCGAGGACAAGGACGCATACGGGAGGTTCCCGCTAGGTCACCAGGACAACGGGGTGCAGATCGTCACCCCGGCCCACGACCACCGCGCCTCGGCGGTGTCCCGCCGCAACGTCGTCATCGAAGCACTCGCGGCGCTCCTGCTGGTCGCCGCGCTGTTCTACAACCAGATCAGCTCGGCGCTCGCCGTCCCCGCGGTGCAGACCTGGACGACCATCTTCATCTCGGTCTTCCTCCAGGCCACCCCGTTCCTGGTGTTCGGCGTGGCGCTGTCGGCGGTGATCGCGGTGTACGTGCCGGCGTCGTTCTTCGCCAGGGCGCTGCCGGGTCACCCGGCGCTGGCGGTGCCGGTGGCCAGCGCGGCCGGCGTCGTCCTGCCCGGCTGCGAATGCGGGTCGGTGCCGATCGCCGGGGCGCTGGTGCGCCGCGGCGTCACCCCGGCGGCCGCGCTCGCGTTCCTGCTGTCCGCACCGGCGATCAACCCGATCGTGTTGACGGCCACCGCGTTCGCCTTTCCGGGCCAGCCGATGATGGTCGTCGCCAGGGGCGTGGCCAGCATGCTGACCGCGTGCGCCATGGGCTGGCTGTGGCTGCGGATCGGCCGACGTGAATGGATCAAGTTGCCGCACCGGCCGGAGTTGGACGGGATGAGCAAGGCGGCGGCGTTCTGGGCGGCGGCCCGGCACGACGTGATGCACGCGGGCGGATACCTGGTGATCGGGGCGATGGCGGCGGCGACCATCAACGTCGTGGTCCCGCAGCGGTGGTTGCAGACCCTGGGGGCCAATCCGGTGCTTGGCGTCATCGCGCTCGCGGTACTGGCCGTGGTGCTCTCGATCTGCTCCGAGGCCGACGCGTTCGTGGCCTCCTCGCTCAAAGAGTTCTCGTTGACCGCGAAGCTGGCGTTCCTCGTGGTCGGGCCGATGATCGACTTGAAGCTGTTCGCGATGCAGACCGGTACCTTCGGCCGCCGGTTCGCCGTCCGGTTCGCGCCGGCCACGTTCGTCCTGGCGGTTGTCGTCGCGGTGATCGTCGGGACGGTGCTCCTGTGACGCGTCCAAGATCGGCACAACTTCCGGGAAGTAGTGCCCTCAGGTACCCGGTGAGGCAACAATTTCCGGGAAGTTGTGCCGATCATGAATAGGGCGGGACAGGGGGCGATCCTGCTGCTGGTCGGGGCCGCGGTGTTCCGGGCCAGCGTCACCGACCTTTACCTGCGCTACGTCAAGGAGGGGCTGCGCCCGTTCCTGATCGCGGCCGGCGTCCTGCTCATCGTCGCGGGCGTGATGACGCTCTGGTACGAATTCAAGGGAGTCAGGGAACACGGTGACGAGCACGGCCACGAGCACCGGCTCAGCACCGGCTGGCTGCTGGTCGCGCCGGCACTCGCGTTGCTGATGATCGTCCCGCCGGCGCTCGGCTCGTTCGCGGCCGGCCGCACCGGTACCTCGTTGCCGCAGGCGTCCAACTTCGGCCCGATGCCGGCCGGTGACCCCGCGAAGATCAGCGTCATCGAGTACGCCAGCCGGGCCGTCTTCGACCATGGCCGGTCACTGGGGGAGCGCCGGGTACGCATGACCGGCTTCCTCCTCCCGGGACCGAACGGCCGGGTGTACCTGACCCGCATGATCCTGACCTGCTGCGCGGCCGACGCCCGTCCGGTCAAGGTCGGGCTCACCGGCGACGTGCCGACCGGCATGAAACCGGACACGTGGGTCGACGTCACCGGCCGGTACACCGCCCAGGCCGGCACCGACAGCGTCAACCACGAGACCATCCCGTTTCTCGACGTCCTGGACTACAAGCTGGTTGATGTGCCCAGGGAACAATACGAGTCGTGAAGGTGCGCGCCCGAGGGCTGGTTTTCGACGTCGTGGTGGCTGGCCCGGACAGCGGGCCGCCGATCCTGTTGCTGCACGGGTTTCCGCAGAACTCCCGGATGTGGGGTGCGGTGTCCGAGCGCCTGCACGCCGCCGGGCTGCGCACGATCGCGCCCGACCAGCGCGGGTACTCGCCGGGCGCGCGTCCGACCGAGGTCAAGGCGTACGAGTTGAGCGAGTCCGTGGCGGACGCGGTGGCCATACTCGACGAACTCGGCGTCGACTCGGCACACGTCGTGGGCCACGACTGGGGCGCCAGCGTCGCCTGGATGCTCGCCGGCCGGCACCCGGACCGGGTACGCACGCTGACCGCGATCTCGGTGCCGCACCCGCGCGCCGTCGCCCGGGCGCTGTTCACCAGCGTCGACCAGATCCGCCGGATGGCGTACATCCCGGTGTTCCGCCGCAAGGACAAGGCCGAGGCGCTGCTGCTGGCCGACGACGCGCGCCGGCTGCGGCGGATCTTCAACGGCTCGGGAATGGACCCCGCGACGGTGTACCGGTACGTCGCGCCGATGCTCGCGCCGGACGCGCTGACGGCGGCGCTCAACTGGTACCGCGCGCTGCGGCTGGGTGCGGCGTCCGTCGGCAGGATCGCGGTGCCGACCATGTACATCTGGAGCGACGGCGACGTGGCGATCGGCCGGTCGGCGGCCCGGCGGTGCGGCGACCACGTCAGCGCGGAGTACCGGTTCGTCCAGTTGCCCGGCGTGACCCATTGGATCCCTGACCAGGTGCCCGACCTCGTCGCGGGGGCCGTGTTGGAGAGATGTGGGCTACCGGCGGGTAATAACGGCGGGTAGCCTTGGCTTCCGAGACGGTGCAGGCACCCGTACCCGCAAGGGGGTGGCCATGACGACAACCGACAACCGGTCGACGGCGAACGCGCCCGACGGCGCGAATGTTTCTGAAAAGCAGGCCCGGCAGGTGGCCGAGGCGGCCCGGGAGAGGGAGTGGCGCAAGCCCAGCTTCGGCAAGGAGCTGTTCCTCGGCCGGTTCCGGCTCGACCTGATCGACCCGCTGCCGGAGCCCGACCCGGAGCGCGCCGCCGCGGCCGAGGACTACATCGGGCGCCTGCGCGAGTTCGCGGCCAACAAGATCGACGGCGGGCAGATCGAGCGCGACGCGTTCATCCCCGACGACGTGCTCGTCGGCCTCGCCGAGCTGGGCGCGTTCGGCATGAAGGTCGACCAGAAGTACGGTGGGCTGGGCCTCACCAACTGGGACTACTGCCGCGGCCTGACCCTGGTCGGCTCGGTCAGCCCGACGATCGGCGCCCTGCTGTCGGCGCACCAGTCGATCGGCGTGCCGCAGCCGATCAAGCTGTTCGGCACCGACGAGCAGAAGCAGAAGTTCCTGCCCCGGCTGGCGGGTGGCGAGGTGTCGGCGTTCCTGCTCACCGAGCCCGACGTCGGCTCCGACCCGGCGCGGCTGGGCACCGTCGCGACCGTCACACCGGAAGGCGACTACCTGCTCAACGGCGTGAAGCTGTGGGCCACCAACGGCACGCTCGCCACGCTGCTCGTCGTGATGGCGCACGTGCCGCCGTCGGAGGGCCACCGTGGCGGGATCACCGCGTTCGTGGTGGAGGGCGACTCGCCCGGCATCACCGTCGAGCGCCGCAACGCCTTCCTCGGCCTGCGCGGCCTGGAAAACAGCGTCACCCGGTTCCACGATGTCCGGGTACCGAAGGAAGACATCATCGGTCGCGAGGGCCAGGGCCTGAAGATCGCACTGACCACATTGAACACCGGTCGGTTGTCGCTGCCGGCCATGTGTGTCGGTGCCGCGAAGTGGTGCCTCGCCGTGGCCCGGGAGTGGGCGTCCGAGCGCGTGCAGTGGGGCCTGCCGGTCGCGGGGCACGAGGCGGTCGCCAAGAAGATCGCGTTCATCGCCGGATCCGCGTACGGGATGGAGGCGATGCTGGAGCTGTCCTGCCGGCTCGCCGACGACGACCGCAACGACATCCGGATCGAGGCCGCGCTGGTCAAGCTGTACGCGAGCGAGCTGGCCTGGACCGTCGCCGACGAGCTGATCCAGATCCGTGGCGGGCGCGGGTACGAGACCGCCGACTCGCTCGCCGCGCGGGGCGAGCGGCCGATCCCGGCCGAGCAGATCCTGCGTGACCTGCGGATCAACCGGATCTTCGAAGGCTCGACGGAGATCATGCACCTGTTCATCGCCCGGGAGGCGGTCGACGCGCACCTGTCGGTTGCCGGCGACATTATCGACCCGGACGCGGCGCTCGGGCGCAAGGCCAAGGCCGCCGCCCGCGCGGGTGGCTTCTACGCGAAGTGGCTCCCGACACTCGTCGTCGGTCGCGGTCAGACCCCGTCCGCGTACGCCGAGTTCGGTCCGCTGGCCCGGCACCTGCGCCGGGTCGAGCGGGGGTCGCGCAAGCTCGCCCGCGAGACGTTCTACGCGATGGCCCGGTGGCAGGGGAAGATGGAGCGCAAGCAGGCGTTCCTCGGCCGGATCGTGGACATCGGCGCCGAGCTGTACGCGATGTCCGCCGCCTGCGTGAAGGCCCGCTCGTCCGGGCGCGACGAAGAGGTGGAGCTGGCCGACCTGTTCTGCCAGCAGGCGTGGCAGCGGGCGGAGCGGCTGTTCACCGAGCTGTGGGACAACACCGACGACGTCGACGTGGTGGCGGCCAAGCGGGTGACCGCCGGACGGTACACGCTGTTGGAGGACGGCGTGATCCCGCCAGCGCCGACCGGCGACTGGGTGTCGAAGTGGGAGCCCGGCCCGAGCCAGGTCCCCGACGTACGCCGCCGCATCAAGAAGGCCGACTGAGAGCGCGCTTTAGATCGACGTTGGTCGATCAAGTCCCATTGGGCCTCGCCCGGATGGGACTTGATCGACCAACGTCGATGGTCAGCGGGCGCGGAGCCCGAGCCGGCGTAGCTCCAGGGTGGCCAGTGCCTCCACGGCGCCCGGGTCACCGCGGCGCCACGCCGACGCGATGTCCGGGTCGAGCGCGGCCAGCCGGCGCAACGGCTGCCGGGCCAGTGCCCGCAGCGCCAGCAGGTCCCGCCCGGACTCCGCGCCCCGCAACGCGGCGGCCGCGCTCGCCCGCCGGATCCAGCGCACCCGCAGCGGCAGCCAGCCGAACAGCACCAGCGCGAGCGGTACGGCCACGATCGCGATCGCCAGGATCAGCGCCAGGTCGTGCACGATCGACTGCTGCTCGCGACCGGCGTTGGCCAGCGACCGGGCAGCATCGGCCGCGTGCGAGAACGGGCTCGACAGGGCGTCGCCCACCGCGGGTATCCGATCGACCTTCTTACCGGCGCTGGACAGGTTGTCGGCCAGGCCCGTGCCGGCGTGCTCGACCTCCCGTCCCGGGACGGCGAGCTTCTCGACCAGGTCGTACAGGTACTTGCCGACCCGGATCCAGACGTAGACCCAGGCGACGACGAGGACATCGGTCAGCAGTTGCCGGAAGACGGTCACCGGCCGGTCGGCATAGAGCTTCACACGGAGATCATCCCGCACATGCGGGACACGTACCGAAGATCTCCAATGTATGACTGACGTCCCGGTACCCGTGCTGCGCCGCCACCTTCTCGGCCCAGCTCTCCACGGCGGGGCCGAGCACCTCCACGGTCCGGCCGCAGGACCGGCAGACCAGGTGATGGTGGTGCCCGTCGCTGCACCGCCGGTACAGGCTTTCCCCGCCGGGCGTCTGCATCACGTCGATCTCGCCGGCGTCGGCGAGCGACAGCAGCGTCCGGTACACCGTCGTCAGCCCGACCGCGTCACCGCGCTCGCGCAGCATCGCGTGCAGCTCCTGCGCGCTGTGGAAGCCCTCCACCTCGGCGAGCAGCGCGCTGACCGCGCCGCGCTGGCGGGTGTTACGACTCGTCGGGGTCATCGCGGCTCCCGGCTGTGGCTGACGGCGTCGGCGACGATGTGGGCGACGTGTTCGTCGGTCAACGAGTACGCGATCTCGCGCCCGCGCCGGGAGCCGCGCACGATGCCGGCACCGCGCAGCACGCGCAGGTGCTGGGACACCAGCGGCTGTGGCGCTCCGAGGGAGTCGACCAGCTCGTGCACGCACCGGGGGCCGGCGGCGAGTTCGGTGACTATGCCGATCCGCAGGGGCGCGGCGAGCGCGCGGAGCAGTTCGCCTGCCGCCTCGTACCCGTCGGTTGTCGTCACATCGGCAAACCTATCAGCGGTCCAGTACCACTTCGGGAGGCTCTGTCTCGGTTGGCTGGCTAGGCGATCCGGTACACCGCCAGTACGACCAGTAGCCCGAGGATGACCACCCGCATCACCCGGGTCTGCTGGTTGCCCCGTTGCCAGGTGGTCATCAGCAGTGCGGCCAGCGCGGCGGCCATGGCCAGCAGCAGTAGGCCGCCGTAGGGGCGCGGCAGCAGCAGGCCGCCGAGCACCAGCACCAGCACGGTGAGGAACACGGCGGTCGGGTTGATCCGGTTGAGCCGCGCGAACAGCGCCGAGGTGCCACGGGTCGCCACGGTCTGTACCCTAGCCGCAGGTCTCGCTGGTTGTGGGGGGCGGTCAGTGCTCGTAGTTACCCGGTTCGTCGTCGATGAGCCCGACCAGTTCGTGCGGCGCGCGCACATCGCGCTCGCCACCCTCGCCGCCCGGCCCGGATACCTGAGCGGCCAGCTCGCGCGCGCGATCGACGAGCCGGACCACTGGTGTCTCGTGACGACCTGGGAGTCGGTCGGCGCATACCGGCGGGCGCTGTCGTCGTACGAGGTCAAGATGTACGCGACGCCGCTGCTCGCGGAGGCGCTCAACGAGCCGTCGGCCTACGAGTCGCTGGCGCGGGCCCACCCGGCCGGCGAGGTCGTGGTCGCCGGGAGCGACCGGGCGGAGGGGCCGTGAACGCACCCGCCGCGCCGTATCCACCCGCGCCCGGGCCGGGTCTGCCGGGCGGGCCGGGTCTGCCGGGTGGGCCGGGTGGACCGCGTCTGCCGGAGCCGCCACCCGGGCCGGGCGTCACCCCGCCGTTCACGGCGCCGCCGACCGACCGGAACAGGCGTGGCCTGTGGATCGGGCTCGGGGCGGGAGCGCTGGCGATCATCCTCTGCTGCGTCGGCGGGGTCTTCGGCTTCGGCCTGCTCGCGGTCAACACCAGCAAGCAGCTCGAAACCAACGCGACCGAGGTGGTGCGCGGTTACCTCGACGCGCTGGAGGGCCGCGACTACGACAAGGCCTACTCGTACCTGTGCCCCGACCTCACCAAGCGGATGTCCGCCAACGAGTTCGCCGGGCAGCAGCAGGCGCGCCCCCGGCCGGTCGACTACCGGCTGGGGAAGCCGGAGATCGGCAGCACGGTCGTGGTGCCCGCGAACGTGACCTACAGCGACGGCACGAGCGAGCTGCGGCGGTACGGGTTGACCCAGGAGGCGGGGAGCACGGACCTGCACATCTGCGGCAGCGCCTGACCGCCGGGTCGACCGCCTGGCGGGGCCGGAACCGGGCCGGGCTAATCTGGGGTGCGGGCAGGCGGGCGGTAACCGTACGCTTGCCCGGTCCGTTGGTCTGGTCGACAGCAGGCCTTCGGATCGACCAGCCCGGCCGCGGCCCCCGGTGGCGCCGGCCCGGGCCAGTCGCCGACAGCCAGCCGGTGGCGAACGTCAGCTCGTCCCGGCCGGTCCGGGCCCGACGTTCGTAGGAGGACACCAGCATGGCCGCCGACCGTATCGACTCCGTCGTCAGCCTCGCCAAACGCCGTGGTTTCGTGTACCCGTCCAGCGAGATCTACGGCGGCACCCGGTCGGCATGGGACTACGGGCCGCTCGGCGTCGAGCTGAAGGAGAACGTGCGCCGCCAGTGGTGGCAGAGCATGGTGCAGCAGCGTGACGACATCGTCGGTCTCGACTCGGCCGTCATCCTGGCCCGCCAGGTCTGGGTCGCGTCCGGCCACGTGGAGGAGTTCGTCGACCCGCTGACCGAGTGCCAGTCGTGCCACAAGCGGTTCCGGGCCGACCACCTCGAAGAGGCGTTCGCCGACAAGCACGGCCGGCAGCCGGCCGGCCTGTCCGAGATCACGTGCCCCAACTGCGGCAACAAGGGCACCTTCACCGAGCCGAAGATGTTCAACGGCCTGATGAAGACCTACCTCGGCCCGGTGGAGAGCGAGGAGGGCCTGCACTACCTGCGGCCGGAGACCGCGCAGGGCATCTTCGTCAACTTCGACAACGTGATGACCTCGGCCCGCAAGAAGCCGCCGTTCGGCATCGCCCAGGTCGGCAAGAGCTTCCGCAACGAGATCACCCCGGGCAACTTCATCTTCCGTACCCGCGAGTTCGAGCAGATGGAGATGGAGTTCTTCGTCGAGCCCGGCACCGACGAGAAGTGGCACGAGTACTGGCTGTCCGAGCGCTGGAACTGGTACCGGGACCTCGGCCTGTCCGAGGAGAACCTGCGCTACTACGAGCACCCGAAGGAGAAGCTGTCGCACTACTCGAAGCGCACCGTCGACATCGAGTACCGGTTCCGCTTCGGCGGCAGTGAGTTCTCCGAGCTGGAGGGTGTCGCCAACCGCACCGACTTCGACCTGACCACGCACTCCAAGCACTCCGGCGTCGACCTGTCGTACTTCGACCAGGAGAAGGGCGACCGCTGGATGCCGTACGTGATCGAGCCGGCGGCCGGCCTCACCCGGGCGGTGCTGGCGTTCCTGCTCGAGGCGTACGACGAGGACGAGGCGCCGAACACCAAGGGCGGCGTGGACAAGCGCACCGTCATGCGGTTCGATCCTCGGCTGGCGCCGGTCAAGGTGGCGGTGCTGCCGCTGTCCCGCAACCCGGAGCTGTCGCCGAAGGCGCGCGGGCTGGCCGCCGACCTGCGTAAGCGCTGGATGGTCGAGTTCGACGACGCGGGTGCCATCGGTCGCCGGTACCGTCGCCAGGACGAGATCGGCACGCCGTACTGCGTGACCGTCGACTTCGACACCTTGAACGACAACGCGGTGACGGTGCGCGACCGGGACTCGATGACCCAGGAACGGGTCTCGCTGGACACGGTGGAGCGCTACCTGCTGGACCGTCTCCCCGCCTGCTGACCGGCGGTGCCGAGGAGCGTGCGCAGCTCCGCGGCGTCCGGCACGGCGGGGTCGCCGATCAGCCCGGCGGCCCGATCCCAGGCCGTCACGGCCTCGTCGGGTCGCCCGATCGCCTGCCACGCCTTTCCGAGCACCCGCAACGCCCGGGCGGCGGACAGCGCGTGGCCCATGGCCAGGTGGACGTCCGCCGCCCGGCCGGCCGCTTCTACGGCCGCGCCGGGCGCGCCGCTGGCGAGCTGGATCGCCGCCAGCTCGGTCAGCGCCTGGCCTTCCAGCAGGCTGTACCCGCTGGTCCGCGCGGTGTCGGCGGCTTGCGTCGCGAACCGTCGCGCGTCGTCCCACGCACCCTGGCAGCGGGCTGCCGCGGCGAGCCCGGTGAGCGCGACCGTCAACGGGAACCGGTTACCCGACCGGCGGGCCAGCCGGGCCGCCCACTCGTGGCCGGCGGCCGCCTCGGCGACGTCGCCGACGCGTAGCCGTACCCCGGCAAGCGCGTTCCGGGCGTCCATCTCGTTGCGCAGGTCGCTGGTGCGCTCGCTCAACGCCAGGGCCTCGGTCGCGTACGCGATGGCCACCTCGTACGCGCCGGTCTCCCGGCGCAGGTTGGCCAGGATGGACAGCGTCGCGGCCTCGCCGTACCGGTCGCCGACCTCGCGGTGTGCGGCGAGGGCGTCGGCGAGGATCGTCGCGGCGGTGTCGAGCTGGCCCAGGTCGAGGTGGGCCTCGCCGAGGTTGGTCAGCGTGTGCGCCTCGCCGGAGAGCGTGCGGTGCGCGCGCATCAGCGGCTTGGCCTGCAACAGGTGGGCTATCGCCTGCTCGGACCGGCCCCGCTCGCGGCAGAGGGTACCGAGGTTGTGCAGGTTGGCCGACAGCCCGTACCCCCAGCCGGTCCGCCGGTTGATCGTGATGGCCGCGTCGAGCCGGTCGGCCGCGTCACCGAGCTGGCCCAGCTCCCAGTACGAGCCGGCCTGGTTGGCGAGCAGCGCGGCCACACCCTCCGGCCAGTCGCCGGAGCGGACCAGCGCGATCGCCGCCTCGTAGCAGCCGACCGCTTCGAGGTGCCGGCCGACGCAGGACAGCGCGTCCGCCTCGCTGTTCAGGCAGGCCGCCTGGGCCATCGGGTCGCCGACCGCGCGGGCGGCGGCCAGCCCGGCCTCGGCCACCACGAACCAGTCCACGACGGTGCGACGCTGCCAGTGGTAGCCGCGCAGCGCGTCGGCGAGCAGCCACGCGTACCGGTGCCGGTCGCCGGCCGCCGCCTGGGTCGCGGCGGCGGACAGGTTGGCCAGCTCGGCGTCCAGCCAGGTCAACGCGTCCGCTTCGGTCTCGAAGCTCTCCGCGACCCGGGGCTCGGCGGCCGCCGCCACGACGGCGGGCAGCCGCACCATCTGCGGGGCGATCACGTTGGCCGCGGCGGCCGCCCGGCGCAGGTACCAGTCGTACAGCCGCTCGATCGCGTCCCGCCGTACGTCCTCGGGGTCGGTGCCGGTCGCCAGCTCCGCCGCGTACAGCCGCAGCAGGTCGTGGAACGTGTACCGGTCGCCGGTCGGTTCGAGCAGGTGCGCCGACGCCAACCCGCGCAGCAGCCGGTTGGCGTGCGCCACGGGCAGGCCGGCGAGCGCGGCGGCGGCCGGCACCGTCATGTCCGGGCCGGGGGACAGGGCGAGCAGCCGGAACAGCCGCTGGCCAACCGGGTCGAGACCGGCGTACGAGAGGTCGAACGCGGCGCGTACCCCGTCCCGCTCGTCGCTGTCCACGTTCAGCGCGGCGATCCGGTCCCCTTTGGACAGGCTGGCCACGTACGCGTCGAGTCGCTGATCCGGGCTGTCGGCCAGGTTGGCCGCGGCGATCCGCAGCGACAGCGGCAGCCGGCCACAGAGCGCGACCAGCGCCTCGGCGGCGGCCGGCTCGCGGGCGACCCGGTCGGCGCCGAGTACCCCGGCCAGCAGGGCGCGCGACTCGTCCGGGCTCAGGTCGTCGAGCCGGACCCGATGGGCGCTCTCGCCGGCGACCAGGCTGCTCAGCCGGTCCCGGCTGGTGATCACGACGGCGCTGTCCGGGCTGCCCGGCAGCAACGGCCGCACCTGGTCGGCGCCGCGCACGTTGTCGAGCACGACGAGCACCCGCCGGTCGGCCAGCAACGACCGGTACAGCGCCGCCGCCTCGTCCAGCTCCAGCGGTACCTTGCCGGCCGGCACCCCGAGGGCGTGCAGGAACCGGGACAGCGCGTCGAGTGGGCGCAACTCGGCGTCGGCCGCGTAGCCACGCAGGTTCAGGTACAGCTGGCCGTCGGGGAAGCGGTCGCGGACCCGGTGCGCCCAGTGCACCGCGAGCGCGGTCTTGCCGACGCCGGGCATGCCGGTGATCGCCGCGATCGTGGTCGCGACCCGCGGCCGGGCCAGCAGGTCGTCGAGGTCGGCCAGGTCGCGCGCCCGCCCGGTGAAGGTGGGGGAGTCGGCGGGCAGCTGCGCCGGCACCGGCCGGCCGGGCTCCAACGCGGCGCCGACCAGCGTGCCGGCCGCTGGTAGGGCGGCGGCCGCGGGTGACGCGGCGCCGGTTGCTGGTAACGCGGCGCCGGTTGCTGGTAACGCGGCGCCGGTTGCTGGTGACGCGGCGCCGGGCGCGCCAACCGGCGGCAGGTCCAGCGCCGGATCCGCGTTGAGCACGGCCCGTTCCAGCCGGCGCAGCTGCACCGTCGGCTCCACGCCCAGCTCGGTGTCGAGCAGCCGCCGGGTGTCCCGGTAGACCTTCAACGCCTCCGCCTGCCGCCCCGACCGGTACAAGGCGAGCATGAACTGGCCCCGGAACCGTTCGCGCAGCGGATGCTCGGCCGTCAGGTATGACAGCTCGGCGACCAGGTCGGCGTGCCGGCCGGCGGCGAGGTCGGCGTCTACGCGCGCTTCCAGGACGCTCATCCGCCGCTCGGCCAGCCGGGTCGCCTCCGCGACCAGGACCGGCACCGGCTCCACGTCAACGAAGGCGGCACCCCGCCAGAGCGCCAGCGCCTCGCACCGCGCGGCCCGCGCCGCGGCCGGGTCACCGGCGGCGGCCAGGCTGGCAGCCCGTCCGGCCACCTCGTCGAACGTGCGGCTGTCCAGCTCGCCGGGGTGCACGACGATCGCGTACCCGCCGGGCTGGCGCACGATCCGGCCCGGGTCACCGAGGGCGCGGCGCAGCTGATGGATGTACACGCGCAGGTTGTCGGCGGCGGACCGGGGCGGCCGACCGCCCCACAGCGTGTCGACGAGCTGGTCGGCGGGCAGCGCGTCACCGGCGTAGGCGAGCAGGACCGCGAGCAGCAGCCGGGCCTTGGGCGCCGACAGCACCACCGGACCCGCGCCACCCTGAACATCGAGCGGTCCCAGCACACCGAACCGCATCCGCCCTCCCCCGTCGGATCACCGCCACTATACGGCCGCTATACGGGCAGACAACGTGCCGAACGCATCGTAGCCCTGGGTAGCGAATCGGATCGGCCGGCCACGGATCGGCCGGCGAGGGGGAGGCATCGGTGGCGTATCTGGCGTTGACCTGCCGTTGCCTGCTGGGCGTGGTGTTCCTCGCCGCGGTGGCGACGAAGGTACGCGGTGCCGCCGCCTTCGGCCGGTTCGCCGATTCGCTGGTTCCGTTCGCCGCGGTGCGGTACCGGTGGCGCCGGCCGGTCGCGGCCGGTGTCGTGGCCGCCGAGGCGGCGGTACCCGTGCTGCTCGCCGTTCCGGCCTGGACGCTGGCCGGCTTCGGCTGGGCGGTACTGGTGCTCACGGCCTTCACCACGGTGATCGTGCGATCGCTACGACGGGGGATACGCGAGCCGTGTCACTGTTTCGGTCCTTCGGCCCGGCCGCTGGGACCCGGACACGTCACGCGCAACGTAGCGCTCGGCGTCGCCGGGCTGGTCGGGGCGGTGGCAGCCCCCAGCGCCGCCCCGACCAACCCCACTCCGGCGGCGGTACTGGCCGCGGCCGCCCTCGGGCTCGCCCTCGCGGTACCCGTGCTGTGGCTCGACGACCTCGTCGACCTGTTCTCCGCCAGCCCGTCCCGATAAGCCAGCCCGTCCCGATAAGCCAGCCCGTCCCGATAAGCCAGCCCGTCCCGATAGGAGCCGTCCGATGCCGTACCTGTTCGCCTTCACCGCCGCGGTGGCCGTGCTGACCGTGTTCGACCTCGTGCTGACCATGGGCGTGGTACGCCGGCTACGCGCGCACACCGAGCTGCTGGACCGGTTGACCACGGGTGGCCTGGCCCGCAAGCTCATCGTCGAGTCGGGGCGGGCGCCGGCCGTGGCGGAGGCGACCACGGTGGACGGTGCCCGGGTCAACACCGCCGACCTCGGCGACACGCTGGTCGGGTTCTTCTCGCCGACCTGCACGCCCTGTGCCGAACGCGCGCCCCAGTTCGTCGAGTACGCCCGGCGCCTGCCCGGCGGCCGGTCCCGGGTCGTGGCGGTCGTCGTCAGCGGGACGGACACCGGGACGGACACGGGGACGGACACCGGTACAGACACCGCACCGGACGCGCTCACCGCGCTGTTCGAGCCGGTCGCCCGGGTCGTCGTCGAGCCGCCGGAAGGTCCGCTGGCGACCGCGTTCGAGGTGATCGGCTTCCCGGCGGTGTGCCTGCTCGACAGCACCGGAACAGTGCTGGCCAGCGGCACCGACCTGGCGGGCTTCCCGGTCGCCGCCCCGGTATGAGAGCCGACCCCGGCCCCCGCGACGTGCTCCGGCTCGCGGCCCGGGCCGCCGCGCTCGCCTGGCGCTGCGCCCCCGGCGCGCTGCTCGTCCAGGTGACGGTCACCGCCGCCGGCGGCCTGGCCCCGGTCGCCGCGGCGTGGCTGACCAGGGCGCTGCTGGACCGGCTCGCGGCCGGAGCGGGCTGGTCGGCGCTGGCCGGCCCGGCGTTCGCGCTCGCCGGGCTCGGTACGGTCGCGGCGGCGATGGCGCAGGCGTCCCGGTACCTGGCGGCGGAACTGGACCGCCGGGTCGGGTGGCACACCGAGGGCGCGCTGTTCGACGCCATCAACGGCTTCCAGGGGCTGGCCCGGCTGGAGGATCCGGGGGTACAGGACCGGCTGCAACTCGCGCAGCAGGCCGGTCGGGCCGGCCCGGGCCGCCTGGTGACCGGCTGCCTCCAGGCCACCCAGGGCCTGCTCACCGTCGCCGGCTTCCTCGGCGGCCTCGCGATCACCGGGTCCTGGCTCGCCGTCGTGGTCCTCGCGGGCGCGGTACCGTCCGCGCTGGTCACGCTCTCGTTGTCCCGCCAGCGGGCCCGGTCGATGTGGGCGACCGGGCACGCGCACCGCCGCCAGTCCTTCTACGCCCGACTCCTGTCCACCCCGGACGCGGCCAAGGAGATCCGGCTCTTCGGCCTCGGCCCGTTCTTCCGCGACCGGATGCTCACCGAGGTCGGCGCCATCAACGACGTGGCCCGGAGGCTGGACCGCCGCCAGGTGGCCGCGCAGGCCGCGCTCGGCACGCTCGGCGCCGCGATCGCGGGTGCCGGCCTGCTCTGGGTCGTCATGCGGGCGGCGCAGGGTCGACTGTCCGTTGGGGACGTCGCGGTCTTCGTCGCCGCCGTCGCCGGGGTACAGGGCGGGCTCGCCGCCGTGATCGACAGCGGCGGTGCGGCGCACGAGGCGCTGCTGCTGTTCGCGCACTACCGGGCGATCGTGACCGCCGGGACGGACCTGCCGGTCCCGCCCCGACCGGTACCCACGCCGGCGCTGCGGCAGGCGATCACCCTCCGCGACGTGTGGTTCCGGTACAGCACCGACCACCCGTGGGTACTGCGCGGCGTCGACCTGGACATCCCGGCGGGCCGGACGACCGCGCTGGTCGGGCTCAACGGCGCCGGCAAGAGCACGCTCATCAAGCTGCTGTGCCGGTTCTACGACCCGGACCGGGGCACGGTGCGCTGGGACGGAGTCGACGTACGCGGGCTCGATCCGGCCGGCCTGCGCGACCGGATCGCGGCCGTGTTCCAGGACTTCCGCGACTACGACCTGTCCGCCGCGGAGAACGTGGCGGTCGGCGACCTCACCGCGATCGCCGACCCGGGCCGGATCGAGGAGGCCGCCCGGCGGGCCGGCATCCACGACACTCTGGCTGGTCTGCCCCGCGGGTACGACACGCTGCTGACCCGCACCTTCTACCGGGGCGCCGACCGGGACGACCCGCAGCACGGCGTGTTGCTGTCGGGCGGGCAGTGGCAGCGGGTGGCGCTCGCGCGGGCGTTCCTGCGCCACCGCCGGGACCTGCTCATTCTCGACGAGCCGAGCGCCGGGCTCGACGTCGAGGCGGAGTGGCAGGTGCAGCGGTCGCTGCGGGAGTACCGGCACGGCGGCACGAACGTGCTGATCTCCCACCGGCTCAGTGCGGTACGCGACGCCGACCACATCGTCGTGCTCGACGACGGCCGGGTGGCCGAGCGGGGTACCCACGACGAGCTGATGGCGGCCGGCGGCCGCTACGCCCGGCTGTTCGAGTTGCAAGCGCGCGGGTACGCGGCGGTGGCGCCATGATCGCCGGACTGCTGTCAGCGGCAGCGGCGGCGGCGCTCGTCTCGGCCGGCACCTGGGTATGGCTGCGGCGCCGGCTGTTCACCGTCACCGTGCGCGGCCTGAGCATGCGACCGGCGCTCCAGCCGGGCGACCGGGTACTGGCCCGGCGGGTCCCGTTGGCCGCCGTCCGGGCCGGTCAGATCGTCGTGGTGGCCGCACCCGACGGCGATGCCGGGGTGCCGTGGCTGATCAAGCGGGTGGCGGCGGTACCGGGGGATCCGGTCCCGCCGTGGCTCGACCGGGCGCGGGCTTCACGGGTACCCCCGGATTGTTTTTTGGTCCTCGGCGACAACGCGGCGGTGAGCCGCGATTCGCGACACCTCGGATTCCTGGCCGCGGGCGACCTGTTGGGGGTCGTTGTGCGCCGCCCGGGGACGCGAACAACACCGAGCACCGTGGCGGCACCCGTCGCCGCGGCCGATGGACCCGGTCGGATCCGGGACACGTTGGATGGAGGTCGAGATGGTGAAGGCTCTCGAGCGGCTGGGTGAGCGGATGCTCTCCCGGGTGGTGCCGAGCGTGACCGCCGGTGCTACCTGCAACTTCTGGCGCTGGTGCGAGCTGTGCCCGGGGCAGCCGGTGCGCCACCAGTGGTGCACGCAGTTCGGGTCGTGCGCGATCTCCTGCGACTACTGCACGTCCGGCTACTGCTGAGATTCCGGTACCGGTGGCCCCGGCGGTCAGAAGGTGAAGCCGCCGGGGCGGCCGTTGCGGTCGGCCAGCAGCCCGGCCAGCGTCGACACCGCGATCTCCGCCGGGGTGTGCGAGCCGATGTTCAGGCCGATCGGCCGGTGCACCCGGGCGATGTCCGCCTCGCTCACCTCCAGCGACCGGAGGGCCGCCAGGTGCGGCGCCGGGTGCCGTGGGCTGCCCATCACGCCGATCCAGCGGGCCGGCAGCGCCAGCGCCTCGCGCAGCACCGACCCGAGTTCCGGCCGGTCGTGGTCGGTGACCACCACGTCGGCGGTGCCGTCGACGAACGAGACGTCGAGCGCGGCGACGGCGCCGTCGGCCGGCGCCGGATCCATCAGGACCGTCCGGTAGCCCAGGTCACCGGCGAAATGCAGCAGGTAGGACGCGACCGGCGAGGCGAACACGGCCACCAGGGTGCGCTGCTCGGCATCTGACGGCCGGGTGCCGTGCGCCATGTCGCAAGCGGGATCTGACATAGCTCCACGGTTACCGTGGTGGGATGCCCCGCGTCAACCTTGCCGAGAAGCTCGCCCTCATCGCCGAGCACTGGTCGCCCCGCACGGTCGCCACCGTCAACGACTACGACATCCGCGTGGTCAAGATCCAGGGCGAGTTCGTCCGGCACCAGCACCCTGATACCGATGAACTCTTTTTGGTACTGGACGGAGCGCTCACGATCCGCATGGACGCCGGGAACGTGGTGCTGACCGCCGGTGAGCTGTACGTCGTGCCGGCCGGCACCCACCACCAGCCGTACGCTGAGGTCGAGACGTCGGTCCTGCTGTTCGAGCCGAGCGACGTGGTCAACACCGGCGACGCCGGTGGCGACATGACCGCACCCAGGGTGGAGATGTGAAGGTCGGCCGATATGAGATCTGGCCGCCGGTGGTGCTGGCCCCGATGGCCGGCATCACCAACATCGCGTTCCGCCGGCTGTGCCGCGAGCACGGTGCCGGCCTGTACGTCTGCGAGATGGTGACCACCCGCGCCCTGGTCGAGCGCAACCCGAAGACGCTGCGCATGGTGGCGTTCGAGCCGGACGAGCGCCCGCGCAGCCTCCAGCTGTACGGCGTGGACCCGACGATCGTCGGGCAGGCTGTTCGGATGGTGGTCGACGAGGACCTGGCCGACCACATCGATCTCAACTTCGGCTGCCCGGTGCCCAAGGTGACCCGCAAGGGCGGCGGCTCCGCGCTGCCGTGGCGGTGGCGGCTGTTCGAGCGGATCGTCCGGGCGGCGGTGGACGCGGCATCGCCGGCGGGGGTGCCGGTCACGGTCAAGATGCGCAAGGGCATCGACGACGACCATCTCACCTACCTGCGGGCCGGGCGGATCGCGCAGGATGCCGGCGTCGCCGCGGTGGCCCTGCACGGCCGGACCGCGGCGCAGCGGTACTCCGGCGAGGCCGACTGGGCCGCGATCGCCGGTCTCAAGCAGGCCCTCGACGTGCCGGTACTGGGCAACGGCGACATCTGGGAAGCCAACGACGCGCTGCGGATGGTCGAGCGGACCGGGGTCGACGGCGTGGTGGTCGGCCGGGGCTGTCTCGGCCGGCCGTGGCTGTTCGCCGACCTGGCGGCCGCGTTCGAGGGGCGTGCCGAGCGGCTGCTGCCGGCGCTCGGCGAGGTGGCGAGGACGATGCGCCGGCACGCGGAGTTGCTGGTCGAGTGGCTGGGCGACGAGCCACACGGCTGCGCCGACTTCCGCAAGCACGTCGCGTGGTACCTGAAGGGTTTCCCGGTCGGCGGTGACCTGCGCCGCCGGCTCGCCATGGTGAGCAGCCTGGCCGAGCTGGACGACCTGTTGGGCAAGCTCGACCCGGCCCAGCCGTACCCGGTGGAGACGCTGGGCCAGCCGCGCGGCCGCACCAACTCGCCGGGAAGGGTGGCGCTACCCGAGGGCTGGCTGGACTCCCGGGACCTGGACGCGGTCCCGGACGGCGCCGAACTCCCCGATTCCGGCGGCTGACCCCAAGATCGCCACAACTTCCCGGAACTTGTTGCCTCAGCAGGGGCTTGAGGCCACAACTTCCCGGAACTTGTGCCGATCGTTGGACCTGCTACGGCAGGTCAAGGAATTCGCGCAGTCCTCGTTCGACGGCGTTGAGTGTGTCGTTGCCAACGAAGCCGAGTTTGTGGCGCAACGCATCCGGGCTGCATCGCAACACCCGCGGTACGACAATCACGGCGCCAGCCAGCGGATCACCGTCGACCAGTGGCACCAGGAACCCCGGAACGGTGGGCGCTGAGCGTTCGACCGTAAGCGCCCAGGGCACCGCGCCGGGCAGCTCGTTGTATTCGTCGTTGGAAATGATCAGAATCCGGTACTGCCGGGATCCTTGGGTGTACTCCCAGATCTGCCCCCGTTGCGGGAACTCGGCGATCACCACTCCGCCCCGGACAGCGACTCGGCAGCTGTCGCGTTGTCCAGATCGTCCAGGTCAGTCGTGTCGGTGGCGGCTTCCCAAGCAAGGTAGGCCATCGCGTTCTGTCGGCGAGCGGCGGCGCGAGCCGCGTCATTGAGCCACTGAGTCATGCTCTGGCCGATGGCCGCCGAACATGCTTTGGCTGACTCGTAGACATAGTCGTCGAACGCGATAGCTGTCTTGACCGTCATGACTGGCATCATAGCGTCAGTAGATATACATGCTGGATAGCAAACTTCGCTATCTGGCGATTGCCACAGCTTCCCGGAACTTGTTGCCTCAGCCGGGGTCTGAGGCCACAACTTGCCGGAAGTTGTGCCGATCATGCCGATGCGCATAACTGCGCGTGGGAGCGATTCCAGGTGCGTAATCGGACGAGTTGGGGCACATCAGTATGTGAAGGGTCACGGGGGACTCCCTCATGTTGCGATCTCGCCATTAGCCTGGCGCCACAACGGGGTAGCCGTTGCCGTCTCGGGCATACCAAGGTAGGACGGACCTCGGACATCCCTGACAACCTGCGGGGCCCCAGGAGGCGATCGTGGCGCAGCACCGGACGAAGTACGTGTACGGCTTCGCGGAGGGCAATAAAGACCTCAAGGACTTACTCGGAGGCAAAGGCGCCAATCTCGCCGAGATGACCAACATCGGGCTGCCGGTCCCGCCCGGCTTCACCATCACCACCGAGGCGTGCAAGGTCTACCTGGACGAAGGCGCCGAGCCGGCGGAGATGGCCGCCGAGGTGAGCGAGCATCTCGCCGCGCTGGAAGAGAAGATGGGCAAGCGGCTCGGCGACGCGGCCGACCCGCTGCTGGTCTCGGTGCGCTCGGGCGCCAAGTTCTCGATGCCCGGCATGATGGAGACCGTGCTCAACGTCGGCCTCACCGACGAGAGCGTCACCGGGCTGATCCAGCAGGCCGGCGGCAACGAACGCTTCGGCTGGGACTCCTACCGCCGGCTGATCCAGATGTTCGGCAAGACGGTGTGCGAGGTGCCGGGCGAGGCGTTCGAGGGCGCGCTCGAGGCGGCCAAGCGGGCCAAGAACACGCACAACGACCTCGACCTGGACGCCGGCGACCTGCGCAGCCTGGTCGACCAGTTCAAGAAGATCTTCTCCGAGCACACCGGCCGGGACTTCCCGCAGGACCCGCGCGAGCAGCTCGACCTCGCCATCCGCGCGGTCTTCGACTCCTGGAACGCCGACCGCGCGATCCTGTACCGCCGGCAGGAGCGGATCCCCGCCGACCTCGGCACGGCGGTCAACGTGGTGGCGATGGTCTTCGGCAACCTCGGCTCCGACTCCGGCACCGGCGTGGCGTTCACCCGCGACCCGGGCACCGGCGAGCAGGGCGTCTACGGCGACTACCTGGCCAACGCCCAGGGCGAGGACGTGGTCGCCGGCATCCGCAACACGATCCCGTTGCAGGATCTGGAAGGGCTCGACAAGACCAGCTACGACGAGCTGATGCGGATCATGTCCACGCTGGAAGGTCACTACAAGGATCTGTGCGACATCGAGTTCACCATCGAGCGCGGCAAGCTGTGGATGCTCCAGACCCGGGTCGGGAAGCGGACGGCGGCGGCCGCGTTCGTCATCGCCACCCAGCTCCTCGACGAGGGCGTCATCGATCTCGACGAGGCGCTCAGCCGGGTCAACGGCGCCCAGCTCGCGCAGCTCATGTTCCCGACCTTCGCCGCCGACGGCGAGCTGACGCCGGTGGCGAAGGGCGTGGCGGCGTCCCCCGGCGCGGCGGTGGGCAAGGCGGTCTTCGATTCGGCCCGCGCCGCCGAGCTCGGGGCCAAAGGCGAGAAGGTCATTCTGGTACGCCGGGAGACCAACCCGGACGACCTCCCCGGCATGATCGCGGCGCAGGGCATCCTGACCAGCCGCGGTGGCAAGACCTCGCACGCCGCGGTGGTGGCCCGGGGCATGGGCAAGACCTGCGTCTGCGGCGCGGAGGCGCTGAATGTCGACGTCAACGCCCGCAAGTTCACGGTGAACGGCAAGACCGTCAGCGAGGGTGACGTGGTGTCGATCGACGGCACCAGCGGCAAGATCTACCTCGGCGAGGTGCCGGTGCAGCCGTCGCCGGTCGTGCAGTACTTCGAGGGCAAGGTCGCCGCCGACTCGGATGCGCTGGTCGCGGCCGTACACCGGCTGATCGCGCACGCCGACCAGACGCGCCGGCTGGGTGTGTGGACCAACGCCGACACCGGCGAAGACTCCGCGCGGGCCCGCCGGTTCGGTGCCGAGGGCATCGGCCTGTGCCGCACCGAGCACATGTTCCTCGGCGACCGGCGTGAGCTGGTCGAGCGGCTGATCCTGGCCGAGAGCGACGAGGACCGCGACGCCGCCCTGGCCGCGCTGCTTCCGTTGCAGCGCAGCGACTTCATCGAGATCTTCCAGGCGATGGACGGCCTGCCGGTGACGGTGCGGCTGATCGACCCGCCGCTGCACGAGTTCCTGCCGGCGCTGGAGGACCTGACCGCGAAGGTCGCCGTCGCCGAGGCCACCGGCAAGGATCCCGGTCACGACGGGGTGCTGCTCGCCGCGGTACGCCGGATGCACGAGCAGAACCCGATGCTCGGCCTGCGTGGGGTCCGCCTCGGCCTGGTCATCCCGGGCCTGTTCGCCATGCAGGTCCGCGCGATCGCGGAAGCCGCCGCCGAGTGCAAGAAGAACGGCGGCGACCCCAGGCCCGAGATCATGGTGCCGCTCGTGGGCGCGGTTCAAGAGCTTGAGACGGTACGAGCGGAGGCCGAGGGCGTGCTGCGCCAGGTCGCCGAGGAGACCGGTACCGAGGTGCACACTCTGATCGGCACGATGATCGAGGTGCCCCGGGCGGCGCTGACCGCCGGCCAGATCGCGCAGGCGGCCGAGTTCTTCTCGTTCGGCACCAACGACCTGACCCAGATGGGCTGGGGCTTCTCCCGCGACGACGTGGAGGCCGCCTTCTTCTCCCGGTACCTTGATCTTGGGATTTTCGGGGTTTCGCCCTTCGAGTCGATCGACCGCGAGGGCGTCGGCCGGCTGGTCCGGATCGCCGTGGAGGAGGGTCGGGCGACCCGGCCGGACCTGCAGATCGGGGTCTGCGGCGAGCACGGTGGCGACCCGGACTCGGTGCACTTCTTCCACGACGTCGGGCTCGACTACGTGTCCTGCTCGCCGTTCCGGGTGCCGGTCGCGCGCCTGGAGGCGGGGCGAGCCGCGATCGCGTCGGAGGGCTCCGACAGCCGCTGACCGCTCTCTGAGGTGTTGTCCGCCCGGCGGCGTAAGGTGATCGGACGGTGTCGGGCGGGCAACGAGGGGGATGAGCATGGGCAGCCGGTGGCACACCGTGGTGGTCGACGCGATCGACCCCGCGCGCCTGGCGCGTTGGTGGGCTGAGGTGCTCGGCTACCAGCTGCTGTCCGAGGACGGCACCGAGGCGGTGATCGGTCCGGCCCCGGACGCCTACCCGCAGTTGCTGTTCAATCTCGTGTCCGAGCAGAAGGACGGGAAGAACCGGCTGCACGTCGACCTCCGGCCGGACGACCGCGAAGCCGAGGTGGAGCGGCTGGTCGACATGGGCGCCCGGCACGTCGACATCGGTCAGGGCGACGACGTGAGCTGGGTGGTGCTGGCCGACCCCGAGGGCAACGAGTTCTGCGTACTCGTCGCCGAGGAGTCGTAACCGACGGTAGTTTCCCAGTATGAGCTGGGGCGACGTGCCATCCTGGGCGCTGGTCGTGGTGTCCGCGTGCGCGCTGGTCTTGGCGCTGCGCGCCGTCCGGTGGTCGCATCAGGCGTTCATGACGTCGACGCTCGCGGCCGAGCGCGCCGAGCAGGCCCGCCAGTTGGCGGAGGAGCGCGCGCAGGCGCTCCTGGTCGCCGCGTGGCCGATCAGCGAGCGGGAGACGTTCCAGAAGGCGATCGCGCGCGGGGTGGTCGGCGCGGCGATCCGCAACGCGTCGCCGATGCCGATCTACCACGTCGAGGTCGTGTACCGCGACGTCGGGGCGGCGTGGAGCGCGACCCGGCGCCTGCACATCGTGCCGCCATCCGACGAACCGCAGATCTGTGCCGGGTTCGACGAGGAGGAGTCGACCGGTACGCCGGCCCCGGAGCGGGTGAACAAGGACGGCTCGGTCAAGCTCGTGCCGTCGGCGGAGATGCGGGTCGAGATCCGGTTCATCGACACGTACGGTCGCGGCTGGAGTCGCGACGACAACGGCGTCCTGATGCCGTACACGTTCCCGGTCGTCGCCCCCGAGCCGGAGCCCGCCCCGGCTTAACCTGTATTGGCACAACTTCCCGGAAATAGTGGCCATGGCCCCGGGCTGAGGCAACAACTCGCCGGAAGTTGTGCCGATCATGGCGCTTGACGGCGTCGATCCCGCTCGTGGACACATGCGAGATCAACTGGCATCGTGTTGGCATGGCTGGCGATGATCGTGACGGCGTCGACGATTCAGTCGACAACGCACCGGTCGACGACGCACCGGTAGGCGATGCCGGCACCGACGAGCGGGCGCCCCGGCTTTCACTTGCCGAGCGGGTGCCGCCGGGCCTGGTCTTCCGGTGGGCCGCCGCCGCCACGGTGGGCGTGCTCATGGTCTTCGTCATCGGGTACGGGCTCTATGTCGTGCGCAGCATCCTCGTCCTGGTCGTGATCGCGCTGTTCGTCGCCGTCAGCCTCGACCCGGCCGTCCGTTGGCTGGTCAAGAAGGGGGTGCGCCGCTCGTTCGCGGTCACCATCGTCATCGTCTTCGTCCTGGCAATGTTCGGCGTGTTCATCTGGTCGATCGTGCCGCCGCTGGTCGATCAGGGCGGCAAGCTGTTCTCCGACCTTCCCGGCTACCTGAAGACCCTGTCGAAGGAGTCGCGCGCGGTCCGCGAGATCACCGACCGGTACAACCTCACCGACCGGCTGACCGCGCTCGTCGGCGAACTTCCGGCCAAGCTCGCGGGCGGCGCCCTCGGGTTCGTGCAGAAGTTCTTCAGCGCCGTGCTGTCCACGCTCACCGTGCTGGTGCTCACGATCTACTTCATGGCCGACATGCCGCGGATGCGCCGGGGGTTGGTGCGCCTGTTCCCGCACCGGCGCCGGCCGCAGGTCGCCGAGATCGTCAACGTGGTCGTGGACAAGGTCGGCGGGTACATGATCGGCAACCTGATCATCTCGCTGTTCGCGGGGGTGTCCACGTTCCTGTGCCTGGAGTTGGCACGCGTCCCGTTCGCGCTGCCGTTGGCGGTCACGGTCGCGATCACCGACCTGATCCCGATGATCGGGGCGACCCTCGGCGCCGCGATCTGCGTGGGGGTCTCGGCGTTCACCGTGGACATCTGGCCGGGCGCCGTGATCGTACTGATCTTCTTCATCATGTACCAGCAGGTGGAGAACTATCTGATCGCGCCCCGCGTGCTGCGCAACACGGTCGATCTCTCGGCGGTCGCGGTGCTCCTGGTCGCGCTCATCGGCGGCAGCGTTCTCGGCGTGGTCGGCGCGATCATGGCGATCCCGATCGCGGCGGCGGTGAAGGTCGTCGTCTCCCCAGCGATCGCCACCATGCACCAACCCCCGCCGCCGGTAAAGGCCGTGCCTGAGTCCTGACCGTGCCTCGCGATCTTGGGCGCGCTGTCGCACCGCACGGATAGTCTCATCCGGTGAGCGATCACGACGCCGAGCGGTTCGTGCCGGAGACGGCCAAGGACCCGACGCGCCCGGCCCACGGCGGCTGGCGCAGTCCGTTCCAGCGCGACCGCGCCCGGGTGCTGCATTCGGCGGGATTCCGGCGGCTGGCAACCAAGACCCAGGTGCACACCGCCGGTGGCGACGAGTTTCTGCGCACCCGGCTGACCCACTCCCTCGAGGTGGCCCAGATCGCGCGCGAGATGGGGGAGCGGCTCGGCTGCGACCCGGACATCGTCGACACCGCGGGGCTGGCGCACGACCTGGGCCACCCGCCGTTCGGGCACACCGGGGAGCAGGCGCTCGACGCGGTCGCCGAAGCCTGTGGCGGGTTCGAGGGCAACGCGCAGACGCTGCGGGTGCTCACCCGGCTGGAGGCCAAGGTGCTCGACGCGTCCGGGGCGTCCGCCGGGCTCAACCTCACCCGGGCCAGCCTCGACGCGACAGCCAAGTACCCGTGGTTCCGCCTCCCCGGGCAGCGCAAGTTCGGGGTCTATGCCGACGACGCGCCGGTCTTCGAGTGGCTGCGGGTCGGTGCGCCGGACGGCCGGCAGTGCCTGGAGGCCCAGGTCATGGACTGGGCCGACGACGTGGCCTACTCGGTGCACGACGTCGAGGACGGGGTCTACGGCGGTTACGTGCCGCTGGCCCGGCTGCGCAAGGATCCGGAGGAGCGGTCCGCGCTGTGCGCCGACGTGGCGTGGGCGTACTCGTCCGAGTCGCCCGGCGACCTGCAAGCCGTCCTCGACGACCTGCTCGCCGATTCGCTGTTCGACCCGCTCGACGCGTACGACGGCAGCCACACCGCCCAGGTCGGGCTCAAGCGGGCGACCAGCGTGCTCACCGGCCGGTTCGTCGCCGCCGCCGTCAGCGCCACCCGGGCCGAGCACGGCGACGGGGCGCTGGGCAGATACGCGGCGGATCTGGTCGTGCCCCCGCTCGTCCGGGCGCAGTGCGCGCTGCTCAAGGGCATCGCCCTGCGCTACGTGATGCGCCGCCCGGGCGTCGGCTCGTGGCGCGACCGGCAGCAGGAGATCCTGCGCAAGCTGGTGGCGGTGCTGTCCGAGCGGGCGCCGGAGCCGCTCGACGCGGTGTTCGCGCCGCTGTGGCGGGCCGCTCCCGACGACGCGGCCCGGCTGCGCGTGGTGGTCGACCAGGTCGCCAGCCTGACCGACCCGGCCGCGGTGGAATGGCACAGTCGCCTGGTGGGTTAGTCCCCACTCTGCGGTCGGCCAAATAGGATGCTCCTATGGCTGACGAGCGGACGTTCGTGATCGTTGGGGCAAGCCTTGCCGGCGCGAAGGCGGCCGAGACACTGCGGGCCGAGGGCTTCACCGGGCGGGTGGTGCTCATCGGTGAGGAGACCGAGCGACCATACGAGCGACCGCCATTGTCGAAGGGGTACCTGCTCGGCTCCGACGAGCGCGACAAGGCGTTCGTGCACGACGCCAGCTGGTACGGCGAGCACGACGTGGAGCTGGTCCTCGGCGTGCGCGCCACGGAGCTGCGCCCTGACCGGCACACCGTGACGCTCGACGGGGTCGAGCCGCTGCCCTACGACAAACTGCTGCTGGCCACCGGATCCCGGGTGCGCACCCTCGACCTGCCCGGCATCGAGGTGCCGGCGGTCCGCTACCTGCGCACCATCACCGAGGCCGACGCGCTGCTCGACCACATGAAGCGGAGCAGCCGGGTCGTGGTCGTCGGCGCCGGCTGGATCGGCCTGGAAACCGCTGCCGCGGCCCGGACGCACGGCGCCGAGGTCACCGTCGTCGAGATCGACTCGCTGCCGCTGCGCCGGGTGCTCGGTGACGAGGTGGGTCAGGTCTTCGCCGACCTGCACCGGTCGCACGGCGTCGACTTCCGTTTCGGCGCCCAGGTCGCGGAGTTCGTCGACAGCGGCGGCCTGCTCACCGCCGTGCGGCTGGCCGATGGCACCGAGCTGCCCGCCGACCTGGCCGTCGTGGCGGTCGGGATCCGGCCCAACACCGAGCTCGCCGAGACCTCCGGGCTGGCGGTCGGCGACGGCATCACGGTCGACGCCGGGCTGCGCACGTCCAACCCGGACATCTACGCCTGCGGCGACGTCGCGTTCATGGAGAATCCGCTCCTCGGCCGGTCGATCCGGGTCGAGCACTGGGCGAACGCCCTCGACGGCGGGCCGGCGGCGGCCAAGGCGATGCTCGGCCAGGACGTCGTGTACGACAAGGTGCCCTACTTCTTCACCGACCAGTACGACCTCGGCATGGAGTACGCCGGGTACGTGGAGCCGGGTGGGTACGACCAGGTGGTCTTCCGGGGCGATGTGCAGGGGCGGGAGTTCATCGCTTTCTGGGTCAAGGACGGCCGGGTCCTGGCCGGGATGAACGTCAACGTCTGGGATGTGCAGGACGACATCCAGGCTCTCGTCCGGGCCGGGTACGCGGGGAAGGCCGTCGACCTCGCCCGGCTCGCCGACCCCGAGGTGCCCTTGGGCGAGCTGGTGAGCTGACGCTAGGCGCTGTCCAGGCCCGGCGCCGCGGTGGGGAGCCCGATCGATGCGGCGACGTCGCGCATCCGCTTGTCGTAGGTGACAAGCGTGTCGAGGATCGGGCCGACGATCTGCGCACTGGCGATGTGAATGGCGTCGAGGGTCCGGACACCGCTCGGCAATGTAGCGGCGGCGTCGCGAACCTCGTCGGTGACGAGGATTTCGGTAAATGCGCTGATCAGATCGCTCATGGCGGTCGGGTAGGCGCCGATGCGATCCAGCGTCCGCACCGTCTCCACGAATCCGACGGTGCTGGTGCCCATCGGCATGCCGGGCCGGGAGGCGAGGAAGTCACGCAGCTCGCTGGCGTATGGGCGCCCCGAGATCAGGGTGATCAGCGCCGAGGCATCCAGATAGATCACCGATCATCCTCCGCGCGCTCGGCGAGGAGAAGGTCGAGCGGCGACGCGTCGGCGGGCACGGTGTACTGCGGGATGCGGTCGAGATCGCTGGTCGTGGTCGCCTTGAGCTTGATGACGCCTTTGGACACCAGCGCCGCATAGCGGCCCAGCGTGCCGGAGCCGGGCAGCAGCACCGCGATGACCTTGCCGTGCCGGGTGACCTCAAGCGTCTCACCCTGCTCGACACGGGCGAACATGCCGCTCGGGTTGTAGGAGAATTCTCGAACGGAGACGGTGCTCATCTGACTACCTCCCCGGGGCCGTACCCACAATCGGGTATTGTACCTACATTCGCTGGGCGAGCGTGCAGCCGGAGCGAATCAAGACCGCAATGTGCCAGACACTTCTACGTACTGTTACCGATCGACTACTTCAAGTATCCTGATGCCACGCATCAACTGAGGCGAATGCCCGGCGGAGATCCCGGCGGGATGGCGATCGGGGTTGAAGATGACGAACATCAAGATTATCGATGAGCTCCACGAGAGCCTCATCGAGGACGCGTGGACGTTGTACTACGACGCGTTCAAAGAGCTCAACGCCTTTGCGGTGCAACGGCATCTCATGTTCCGCAGCGAGTTCGACGATGTGATGCGCGACCGGCGGGTGCAGAAGTACCTGTGCCTGGACGACGGCGGGGCGCTGTGCGGCCTGTCCACCTACACCAACGATCTCGACGCGGTACCGCTCATCTCACCGCAGTACTTCCAGCGCCGCTGGCCACAGCACTATGCGGAGAAGCGGATCTGGTATGTGGGATTCGTAGCTGTGCAGGACGGCGCTCCGGTAACCACCTTCCCTGACCTGATCGGGGCGATGCACGAAACGTCGACCCGCGACGCGATCACCGCACTCGATGTCTGTGCCCGCACCGACGCGGTACGGCATCTACCCCGGTCGGTCCGCGTACTGTTGCGCCGGCTCTCCGGCAACGTACGCATGGAACGGCTGGACGAGCAGTCGTACTGGCTCTACGAGTTCCCCAAAGCGGCCTGACGCCCGGCGCTGGAAGCCAACGAGAGCCTCAGCGCTGAGGCATTCGCCACATCGGCCAGATCGGCGGTCCGTCGGGCAGCTGGATCGCTTCCCGGCACTCGTACCCGTGACGCAGGTACAGGTCGCGGTTGCGGGGGTCGTTGGCTTCCAGGTAGGCGGGTAGGCCGGCCGCGTCGAGGCGCCCGTGATGGCGGTCGAGCAGCGCGCTGCCGATACCACGGTTCTGGTATCGCGGGTGTACCGCGATGAACGCGAGATAGTGGTGCGGTTCCATCGGGTGGTGCGCTTCGAGCGCGGCGTCCAGCTCACGGGCCCGGTCGAAGGCCAGCCCGGAGGCGTCCTTGAGCCGCACGTCGTAGTCGGCCGGTGGGGGGATCAGCGCGGTGAGGGGGAACCAGAGGGCCACGCCGGACATGTCGCCGGCATCGTCGACGGTCGCGTAGACCTCGCCGTACCGGACGGCGTGCTCGGCGAAGATCTCGAAGTAGGCCGGGGCGTAGTCGCGGCGTACGTCCGGGTCCGGGGCGAGCCAGCGGGCGACCGGCCCGTCGCCCATCGCTGCGGCCAGCAGCCTGGTGATTTCGGTGATGTCCACCGGCGCGACACTGCGGATCACCAGTTCCTGGATCGAATAAGGCATGGAAGTCCCTTCGTGGTGGGCAGATGGACGGAGTTACCGATACAACGCGTGGGCGTTGACGGGCGGTTCAATGTGCAGCCCGCGCGGGATCGGTGAAACGGGCGGCATCAGGTGGCCGTCGGCGCCGCGGCCGATCGCGGCGTACACCTCCGGCCGGGTCACCCGGGTGATCAGGCCCCAGCCGAAGCCGAGCAGCGCGACGGCGGCGTAGAGCGGCGGGATCAGCCAGCGGAACGGCGAGTGCGGGCCGACCTGGAGCATGTCGCCGAGACCGATCACGGTCGCCCCGAGCACCCCGGTGAGCAGCAGGAACGCCAGCGTCGGAGCGATCTTCGCACGCCAGAAGTTCTCCTTGTACTTGTTGCGTACGAAGAATGCCACCACCGCGGCGGACGTGCTCCACATCAGGATCAGCACGCCCAGGCCGCCGACGACGGTGAGCCAGGCGAACAGGTACACCAGCGGGTCGGCGTGCGTGGTCGAGTACGCGACCAGCACCCCGATGGCCAGCAGGCTCTGGGTGATCGAGCCGACCAGTGGCGCTCCGGTACGCGGATGGGTGCGACCCCACACCGCCGGCAGGATTCCCTCCCGGCCGAGCGCGAACTGGTATCTCGCGACGGCCGCGTGGAACGCCAGCAGCGCGGCGAACACGCTGGTCAGGAACAGCACATAGCCGATCTGCACGAGGACCGCCGGGACATGCGGTGCGACGAGGGCGAAGACCAGGTCCGTCTTGTCCTTCTGGGCGGCGCCCACGATCTTGTCCGGGCCGGTGCTCACCGACATCGCCCACGCCGACCCGCCGCACAGCAGGCCCGGGATCAGGACCGCCCAGTGGGTGGCCCGCGAGATGGTACGGCGGGGGTCCTTCGCCTCTTCGGACAGTACGACGGTCGCCTCGAACCCGACGAACCCGGCGATCGCGAGGACCAGCATCGCGGCGGCCTGTGGGCTCATCATCTTGTGCGGGTCGAGCGTCTCGAAGCTGACCTTGCCGCCGGCCGGGTTCGCGACCATCACCGCGTCGTAAATCAACACCACGGTGATCTCGGCGACCAGCAGGACGGCCAGGACCTTGCCGCTGAGGTCCACCCACAGCAGGTTGAGGATCGCGACCAGGGCCCACGCCACCAGCGCGCACGGGAACCAGCCGACCTTGAAGCCGCCGGCCGCGAGCAGGCCGGAGCCCACGACGCCGAACAGGCCGAACAGGCCGATCTGCATCAGGGCGTACGCGGGCAGCGCGACGAACGCCGCACCGACCCCGGTCAACCGGCCGAGCCCGTGGCTGATGTACGAGTAGAAGGCGCCGGAGTTGACGATGTGGCGACTCATGGCGACGAACCCGACCGTGAACATCGACAGGATGCCGGCGGCGACTACATAGGACAGTGGTACCGCCGTGCTGCCGATCACGGCGTAGATCGTGGTGACCGCACCCAGAATGACCGTGAGTGGTGCGGCACCGGCGATGCCGAAGAACACCACCGACGGCACACCGAGCCGGTTCTTTGCCAGCGACCGCGACACGATGTCGGGTGCGAGTGCGTCGGGACGCGCCATGATCAGCCTTCCAGGGTTGTTTTTCGGCCCGCCCCGGCGAAGGGCGTGGCGCCCACGCGGCCTCAACGACGACCGGCCGCGAGTACGGATCCCACCAACGCCTCCGTGTGCTCGACCAGTTCGCGCAGGTCGGTGGGCAGGAATTCGACAACGGTGTACAGGTTGGCCACGCCGGGCCGGTGTGCGGCGATGTCCCACAGCACGTGCCGGGTCAGCCCGGTCGCGTGGATCAGGCCGGCGAGGGCCCGGTCGGACAGCTCCAGCCGGCGACCCTGCACCAGTACGTTCGCCAGGCGTACCGGCGCCCAGGCCGCGGCGTTGCGTTGGTCCGGACTCATCGGTACGTACAGGGTCTGCGTGCTGATGAACTTGCGGCGGGTCACCGGTTCCAGGACCCCCGCGCGGAGCAGGCGCTCGCCGACCCGGGCGGTCGCGTCCTGAGCCAGAAACGCCAGCCACGTGCGCAGTTCACGATGCTGAGGTTGGGCGATGAACAGATCCAATACGTTGTGCGCCAACGAATCGCCGGGCGGGTCGCGGTTCACCACGCCTAGTTCGCCACCGGCCACGCGTACCCGGCGCAACAACATCAGCTCGCCGATCAAAGCGGCGGCGAGCCCGAGGCCGGTCGCCCGCGGATGCAGGCGGGACCGGCCGGTACGGTCCTCGTGCGCGATCAGGAAGAATTGATCTGCCAACAACGGTGCCACTCCCCTTTGGCCACGTCCGCGGGAATCGATCACCCGGTGGCTGTTGCCGTCCTCGATGTCCAGCGCATCAATGTCCCGGCTGATTTGCACAAGATCTCATTGTCGTCCGCGGTAGCGACGAAACATCGGTCAGGTGGCGTATATGCGCCTGGCGGGTAACGAGGGCGGATCCTCCCCGGATCTTGGACAGTTTGACCGCCTATGGCCGGTCTAACTGTCCAAGATTTCAAAGAACTGTGAGTACTTATGCGGTCACCCTTGTCATAGCTGTTAACTTTCTTTATCTTTCTGCAACGTGTCGAATCGACGGACCAAACTATGGCTGGCGCTCAGCGGCGTGGTGATCGCGGTCGCTGCCGTCGCCGTGAATCCGGCGGCCGCCTCGGCCGCGACCACGACCACGATCAACGTCAACGGCGCCGGGAGCGGACGGGTCTTCGACGGGGTAGGGGCGATCAGCGGCGGTGGCGGTAACAGCCGGCTGCTGATCGACTATCCCGAGCCCGAGCGCTCGCAGGTGCTCGACTACCTGTTCAAACCCGGCTACGGCGCGAACGTCCAGGTACTGAAGATCGAGATCGGTGGGGACGCGAACTCGACGGACGGCGCGGAGCCCAGCATCGAGCACGTCAAGGGCACGGTGAACTGCTCGGTCGGGTACGAGTTCTGGCTCGCCGAGCAGGCCAAGGCACGTAACCCCGCGCTCAAGCTGTACGGGCTGGCCTGGGCCGCGCCCGGCTGGATCGGCGGCGGCAACTACTGGACCCAGGACACCATCGACTACCTCACCGCCTGGCTGGGCTGCGCGAAGGGTCACGGCCTCACGATCGACTACCTGGGTGGCCGCAACGAGAAGGGCCACGACAAGTCCTGGTACGAGAAGCTGCGCGCGGCCCTCAACGCCAACGGGTACCCGGCGGTGAAGGTCGTCGGTGACGACAGCGTGGGCTGGAAGGTCGCCGACGACATGGTCGCCGACTCCGCGTTCAAGGCCGCCGTCGACGTGGTCGGCGTGCACTACCCCTGCGGCTACAAGTCCGCGTCCACCACGTGCAACTCCACCGCCAACGCGATCGCGACCGGCCGGCCGCTGTGGGCCAGCGAGAACGGCTCGCTCGACGTGGACAGCGGTGCCGCCGCGCTGATCCGGTCGATCACCCGCGGGTACATCGACGGCAGGATGACCGCGTACCTCAACTGGCCGCTGGTCGCCGCGATCACCCCGAACCTGCCGTTCGCGACCGTGGGCCTCGCGGTCGCGCCGTCACCGTGGTCGGGCTCGTACCGGCTGGGCAAGGAGACCTGGGCGACCGCGCAGGTCACCCAGTTCGCCCAGCCGGGGTGGCGGTTCATCGACCCGGCCAGCGGCTATCTGGGCGGCGACCGGGCGAACGGCAGCTACGTCAGCCTTCGAGCGCCGAGTGGATCGCCGGCCGGCTACAGCACGATCATCGAGACCGCCGGCGCGACCGCCGCGCAGACGGCCACGGTCAAGGTCTCCGGCGGCCTGTCCACCGGCACGGTGCACGTCTGGGCGACCAACCTCAACTCGGCGAAGTCCACCGACTGGTTCGTCAAGCAGGCCGACATCACCCCGAGCGGCGGCAGCTACCAGCTCACCCTGCAACCGGGCTACGTGTACTCGCTGACCACCACGACCGGGCAGGGCAAGGGGACCGCCACCGGCCCGGCGGCCCACAGCCTGGCACTGCCGTACCGGGACACCTTCGACGGGTACCCGGTCAACACCGAGGCCGTGTACGTCGCCGACATGCAGGGCGCGTTCGAGGTACGGGCCTGCGCGAACGGGCGGACCGGCCGGTGCCTCCAGCAGGTCGCCCCGGTCAAGCCGATCGAATGGCAGGGCGACAGCGACGCGTACGCGCTTGCCGGCGACACCGCGTGGCGCGACTACACCGTCTCGGTCGACGTCGACCTGCAACAGGCCGGCACGGCGAAACTGGTCGGCCGGGCCAACACCCAGGCCCGGCCGCAGAACAAGCAGGCCGGGTACGAGCTGCGGGTCAGCGACACCGGTGCGTGGAGCATGGCCAAGAACGACACCGCCGGTACCCTCACCACGCTGGCCAGCGGCACCACCGCCAGGTCCGGCCTGGGTAGCTGGCACACGCTCGCCCTCGATCTGCGTGGCAGCACGATCGTGGCGAAGATCGATACGACCACGCTGGCGACGGTGCACGACACGTCGTACCCGGCCGGCCAGGTCGGCTTCGGGGTGGTGGGCTACCAGACCGACCAGTTCGACAACCTCACGGTGACCCCGGGCCTTACCACCACCGGCGCCGTCACCTCCGGCATCGCCGGCAAGTGCCTGGCGGCGGCTGGCAACGGCACCGCCAACGGCACCCCGGTGGTCATCGACACCTGCGACGGCAGCACGGCGCAGCGCTGGACGGTCACCGGCGGCACGCTCCAGATCAACGGCAGGTGCCTCGACGTCACCGGAAAGGGCACCGCCAACGGGGTACTGGTAGAGCTGTGGACCTGTAACGGCGGCACCAACCAGCAGTGGACCGCCGGCCCGAACACCTCGCTCGTCGGCACCGGCTCCGGCAAGTGCCTCGACGATCCGGGCAACAGCACGACCGACGGTACCCAGCAGGAGATCTGGACCTGCAACGGCGGCAGCAACCAGGTCTGGACCCGGCCCAGCTAGATCGTGATCGTGGTGCCGACGCCGGCCCGCCGCGCGCGCTGGTAGACCAGCCGCGCGGCGGCCGCGTCCTCCACGGCGTGGCCGGTCGACTTGTACACGGTCAGCTCGTCGCGGGTCCGGCGACCGCGGCGGCGGCGCCGGTGCGGATCGCGGTGATGTAGGTGCCGTCGAGCAGCGCGCGCGGCGTGCCGTCGTCCTCGTCGAAGAGGGCGATCAACGCCTGGTGCGACCGGCCTCCGCGCTGATGGTTACCCGGAAAGACGGTCACCAGCTTGGCGCCGAGCGCGACGCCGGGCAGCGCCACCGGCATGGCACCGAGCAGCCCGTCCTTGGCCAGCGCGGCGACTCGCGGCGGCACGGAGGCCCGCCCGGCGCTCAGGCTGCGGAACGCGTCCGCGAGCGCGACCAGGAGTTCGTCGACGTCGAGTAGCGACACGACCTCCGCCTCGCTGAGCACCAGCATGGATCCCCTCCTTTCATGATCACGGAACGTTTGGGTACCTATGACGACACAGACCTTCCGTGATCATGGAGCCGCTAGCGCAGAGTCCAGGTGGCGGTGTCGGTGTACGTCACGCCGCCCCTGGTCCCGGTCACCCGCACCGTGTTGGCGCCCGGGGACAGCCGCACGCCCGGCCAGCTGTAGATGTGGTTGGTCGACGTCAGCGCCGGCCCGACCGGCACCCCGTTGACCGTGACCTGGACACTGTCGACCGTCCCGTACACCTTGATCGTGGTGGTCGCGGCGGTGCGGTCGGTCCACCGCCGGCTGGTGAGGTACACGAAGGGGGTGTTGGTCCAGTTGGCCTTGTACCAGTAGAAGGCGTCCTTGCGGGTCCGCCGGTCGTAGGTGACCAGGCCCTTGTCGTTGCGGCCGGGGGTGTCGCCCTCGCTGCGCTGGTCGGCGGCGAAGTCGAACATGTTCCACGCGAAGGTGCCCCACAGGTACGGCCGGGACTGGATCTGGGTCCACGTCGCCTCGTGGAACAGCGCCTGGTACTCCTCCGGATGCCAGTCCGAGTCCGGCACCGGCTTCGGCGGGTTCTCCTGGTGTTGGACGATGCTCGCGCCGGCCCCGTACTCGCTGATCGCGATCCGCCGGGTCGGCTGGCCGCGGTGCAGGCCGTCCGCCCAGCCGCCGAAGTCGCCGTACGCGCCGCTGTACCACCCGTAGTACCGGTTGTAGCCGGTCACCTCGGTGTGCGTCGCCAGGCCGCTGGTGTCCGGGCCGTTGTGCGCGTACGTGGAGAACCGGTCCGGATCCATGCTGTCGACGATGCCGGCGAGGGTGTCCAGCAGGGCGTTGGTCGCCGCGTTGTCGCTGCCCTGCTCGTTGCCGACCCCCCAGAAGGCGATCGACGGGTGGTTGTAGTTCTGCGTGATCAGCTCGCGTAGCTGCTGCGCCGCGTTGGCCCGGAACGCCGCGCTGTCGGTGATCTTGTTGACCAGCGGGATCTCCGTCCACACCAGGTATCCGCGCTCGTCGGCCAGGTTGTACACCTTCTGGTCCTGCTGGTAGTGCGCGGTCCGCAGCGCGTTGACGCCCATCTCGTCCATCAGGTCGAAGTCCTGGGTGTGGTCGGCGTCGGTAAGCGCCCAGCCCCGGTCGAGCTTGTCCTGGTGGCGGTTCACGCCGTGCAGCGCGAGATGGGTGCCGTTGAGGGACAGGCCGGTGTTGGCGTCGACGGTCACCGTGCGCAGGCCGAGCCGGTCGGACACCACGTCGGTGACCGCGCCGCTGGTGCCGTCGTGGATCTCCACGTACACGGTGTACAGGTACGGGTCGGCCCTGCCCTGCCAGCGATGCGGGTTGGCGATGGTCACCGTCTGGGTGAGCTGGAAACCGTTGGCCGCCGCGACGTCCTGCGCGGCCGACGTGGTGTCGGCGACGACGGTACCCGCGGCGTCGGTGACGATCGCGCGGACCGCGACCCGGCGGGCGGTGCTGCCGTTGTTCCAGATCTTCGAGGTGACGTCCACCGTCGCCGACGCCGCCGAGACCGACCGCTGCCGCAGGTAGATGCCGGGCCCGGCGTTGTCGAGCGTGCGGACCGCCAGCGGGTCGGTGACCAGCAGGCTCACGTTGCGGTAGATACCGCCGAAGAACGTGAAGTCGGCGGAGAGCGGGGCGATGTCCGGGTTGGGGGCGTTGTTCACCTTCACCGCGATGACGTTGTCCTGCCCCGGTACGAGCGCCGAGGCGTCGAACCGGAACCGCGCGTATCCGCCCCTGTGCTGCCCGAGATGGGTACCGTTGATCCACACGTCGGTGACGGTGTTGGCGCCGGCGAACTGCAACCACAGCCGCTTGCCGGCGAAGCTGGCCGGCGGCGTGTAGTGCCGGCGGTACCAGCCGACGCCCCGGTAGTAGTGGTTGCCGCCGTCCTCGCCGTCCTGGGCGTTCCAGGTGTGCGGCACGGTGATCCCGGTCCAGCTGGAGTCGTCGAAGGTCCGGCTCTCCGCCCCCGGCGTGTCTCCATTGTGGAACCGCCAGGCCGCGTTCAGGTCGACCCGCGGGCGGCTGGCCGGTGGTGTGTACGTGGCCGCCTGCGCTGCCGGTGGCAGCACGGTGACGAAACCTGCCACCGCCGCCACCACACAGGTGAGGTGGACCAGCGCGAGCCGGGCTCGGCGTGGCGACATCGCGGCCTCCGGAGTAGCCGTCACACGACAGTGGACGCCCCTCCGGCGCCACCCGGGATGGTCCCGTTGACCCGCCGCCGATGTCAATCGGATCTACGGGGCGAACGACACGAAGCCGGTGTGGTAATGGCCGCCGCTGTCCACGTCGTCGATCGCGGCCAGCAGCCGCCCGCCCGCGATCGCCAGGGCCCGGTAGTCGAACGCGGCCCTGCTGGTCAACTCGCCGTTGGCAGCCGGCGACGGTGCGTCTAACCTGTTGGTGCCAACTTCCCCTGGCTGGCATGTGTTCGGAGAGGACCTGCCCCCGTGACCGAGACCTTTGACAAGGCTCCCAAGGTCGATCCCACCGTGTCCCACTCAGCGCGGATCTGGAACTACTGGCTGGGTGGCAAGGACAACTTCCAGGTGGACCGGGAGATCGGCGACCAGTTCCGCGAGCTGTTTCCGGACATTGTGGACATCGCGCGTGGCTCGCGGGAATTCCTGACGCGGGCGGTCACCTTCCTGGCCGGCGAGGCCGGCGTCCGCCAGTTCCTGGACATCGGCACCGGTCTGCCCACCGTCAACAACACCCACGAGGTCGCGCAGCGGGTGGCAGCGGAGTCCCGCATCGTCTACGTCGACAACGACCCGATGGTGCTGGCCCACGCCCGCGCGCTGCTGGTGGGCACGCCGCAGGGGGTCACCGAGTACATCGACGCCGACCTGCACGAGCCGGAGAAGATCCTGGCCGCCGCCACCCGCACCACGCTCAACTTCAGCGAGCCGGTGGCGCTGATGCTGATGAACATCCTGGGCCACGTCGGCGACCTCGACGAAGCCCGGTCGATCGTCAGCCGGCTGGTGGCCGAGTTGCCGTCCGGCAGCTACCTCGTGATGGCCGACGGGACCAACGTGGTACGCGGCGAGGAGTTCGAGCGGGCGATCGCGATCTGGAACGCCAGCGGCTCGCTTCCCTATCACCTGCGCAGCCCGGAGCAGATCAGCACGCTGCTCGACGGCCTGGAGGTGATCGAGCCGGGGCTTGTCTCGTGCCCCCTGTGGCGGCCCGACCCGGCCGCCGGCACGCCGCGCGAGGTGGATGAGTTCGGGGTCGTAGCCCGCAAGCCGTAGCAGATCCGCGAGCTTCTTAGCCCGCAAAACCCGTTTCCGGTACCAGGTTCACGTGGCATGCCCGGAATCCGGACCGGCGGGTCGGATCGAGTTGAGCGTCCGGAGGTCAGCACGTGAGCACGCCGGTGGACGACGGTGGCTCGATCGGTGGCCCTACCGCTCTCCGTATGATGCTCGGCGCGCACCTACGCCAGTTACGCGAGGCGCGCGGCATCAGTCGCGAGGACGCCGGGTGGCGGATCCGGTCATCCGAATCCAAGATCAGTCGAATGGAGCTCGGCCGGGTCAGCTTCAAGGAGCGCGACATCGCGGACCTGCTGACCCTGTACGGCGTCAGCGCGCAGGACGAGCGCGACCGGTTGCTGGCGCTGGCTCGCAACGCCAACACGCCCGGCTGGTGGCACCGGTACGGTGACGTGCTGCCCAGCTGGTTCCAGTCGTACCTCGGCCTGGAGGCCGCGGCGGCGGTGATCCGCACGTACGAGATCCAGTTCGTGCCCGGCCTGCTCCAGACCGCGGAGTACGCCCGGGCGGTGATCCTGCTCGGCCACCGCAACGCGTCGGCCGACGAGATCAACCGGCGGGTCAGCCTCCGGATGGACCGGCAACGCATCCTGACCCGCCGCGACCCGCCCCACCTGTGGGTGGTGATGGACGAGGCGGTACTGCGCCGGCCGGTCGGCGGCCGGCCGGTGATGCGTGGCCAGCTCGCCGCGCTCATCGAGGCCAACAAGCTGCCCAACATCCGGTTGCAGATCATCCCGTTCCACACCGGCGGCCACGCCGCGTCCGGTGGCGCGTTCAGCATCCTGCGCTTCCGTGACCAGGACCTGCCGGACGTGGTCTACGTCGAGCAGCTCACCAGCGCCATCTACCTCGACAAGCGCGACGACGTCGACCACTACGTCGCGGCGATGGAGACTCTGGCGGCGGAGGCCGATCCACCGCAGGGGACCGCCGCGATGCTGGCGGACATGCTGGCCGAGGTCGAGGGCTGAGCATACCTAGCGCACCTGGCGGAAGAACGTGCGTACGTCGCCGGTGAACAGGTCCGGCGACTCCAGCGCGGCGAAGTGCCCGCTGCTGTCCGCGTCGGTCCAGTACACGATGTTGTTGCTCGGCTCGGCGAACCGGCGGATGGCGATGTCCTCGGCGGTGACGAGGACCCCGGTCGGCACCGTCGACGGTGTCGGCCAGTTGCCGCTGTGCATCTGCTCGTAGTACAGGTTGGCCGCCGACCCGGCGGTGCCGGTCAGCCAGTACAGCATCACGTTGGTGAGGATCCGGTCCCGGTCGATCACGTCCTCGGGTACCTCGCCGCCGTGCGTCCACTCCCGGACCTTCTCCACGATCCAGGCGAGCTGCCCGACGGGCGAGTCGGTCAGCCCGTACGCGAGGGTCTGCGGCCGGGTGGACTGGATCTGGAAGTAGCCGCTGCGGTCGCTGAGATAGTTGTTCATCCGGGCCAGCCGCTCCTTCTCCAGGTCGGTGAGCTGGGCCAGGTCGGCCTCATCGACCGGCCCGAACGGGATGAACCCCACGGTCGCCGCGTTGACGTGCACCCCGGCGACGTGGTCGGGGTCGACCCGGCCCAGGTCGGGCCCGATCAGCGCGCCGAAGTCGCCGCCCTGGGCGCCGTAGCGGGTGTACCCGAGCCGGCGCATGAGCTCGGCGAACGCGCTGGCGACCCGGCGGCTGTCCCAGCCCGGCTCGCTGGTCGGCCCGGAGAACGCGAAGCCCGGGATCGAGGGGATCACCAGGTGGAACGCGTCGGCCCGGTCGCCGCCGTGCGCGCGCGGGTCGGTCAGCGGGCCGATCACGTCCAGGAACTCCACGATGGAGCCGGGCCAGCCGTGCGTCACCACCAGCGGGAACGCGTCCGGCTCGGGCGAGCGGACGTGCAGGAAATGGATGGTCTGGCCGTCGATGGTGGTGGTGAACTGCGGGTACCCGCCCAGCACCGCCTCCTGCTTGCGCCAGTCGTAGCCGCTCGCCCAGTACCCGGTGAGGTCTTTCAGGTATTCGACGGGCACGCCGCGCTCCCAGCCGGTGCCGGGTAGCTGAGCGGGCCAGCGCGCGTTGGTGAGCCGGTCGCGGAGGTCGGCGAGATCGGCGGCCGGGACGTCGATGCGGAACGGGCGGATCTCGGTCGGGTTCGTCATGCCACCCACGCTACGGGCTATCGCGGACAGCTTCAGTCCGCGATCCGTGGCACAGTCGATGGCATGTTGGAGACGTCGGCACGGCTGCTACGCCTGCTCTCGCTGTTGCAGACCCATCGCGACTGGACCGGCACCGAGCTGGCCGACCGGCTCGGCGTGACCGCCCGGACCGTCCGCCGCGACGTGGACAAGCTGCGCAACCTCGGGTACCCGGTGGAGGCGGCGTCCGGCGTGGCCGGCGGGTACCGGTTGGGTCGGGGCGCGTCCCTGCCGCCGCTCCTGCTCGACGACGAGGAGGCGGTCGCGGTCGCGGTGGGCCTGCGCACGGCCGCCGGTGGCTCGGTCGCCGGCATCGCGGAGACGTCGGTACGGGCCCTCGCCAAGCTGGAGCAGGTGATGCCGTCGCGGCTGCGGCACCGGATCAACACGCTGCACTCGGTCACGGTCCCGCTCACCGGCGGCGGCCCGACCGTCGACCCGGACACGCTGACCACGGTCGCCGCGGCCTGCCGCGACCACCAGCGGCTGCGCTTCGACTACCGCGACCACGACGGCGCCGAGACCATCCGCACGACCGAGCCGCATCGCCTGGTGCACACCGGCCGCCGGTGGTACCTGATCGCGTTCGACACCGACCGGCAGGACTGGCGGACGTACCGGGTCGACCGGCTGCGCCCCCGGATCCCGACCGGGCCCCGGTTCGTGCCACGCGACCCGCCGGCCGACGCCGCCGCGTACGTGTCGCAGGCCGTGGCCTCGGCGCCGTACCGGTACCGGGCGAAGCTTCTCATGCACGCCCCGGCCGAGGTCGTCGCCGAGCGGTCCTCGCCGACGGCCGGTCGCCTGGAACCGATCGACGAGCACACCTGCGTCCTGCACACCGGCTCGAACTCGCTCGACGAGCTGGCGGTCTACGTCGGTGTCAAGGGCGTCGACGTCGACGTCATCGAGCCGCCGGAGCTGGTCGAGCACCTCCACCGGCTCGCCGACCGGTTCAACCGGGCGAGGGTTGTGCCGGACATACTCGGTATGCATACTCGGTAGGTATGTCGGTCAAGCATGGTCTTCTCGCGCTGCTCGAGCGCGGCCCGATGTACGGGTACCAGCTCCGGGCCACCTTCGAAGAGTCCACCGGCGGCACCTGGCCGCTGAACATCGGGCAGGTCTACACCACGCTGTCCCGCCTGGAACGCGACGATCTCGTCCGCCCGCTGCCGGAAGGCGATGGCGGGCAGCGGTCGTTCGAGATCACCGACGCCGGCCGGGCCGAGCTGGCGACGTGGTTCGCCACCCCGGTCAGCCACGGCGACCGGCCGCGCGACGAGCTGGCCATCAAGCTCGCGCTCGCGTTGACCACCCCCGGCGTCGACGTGCGCAGCGTGGTGCAGACCCAGCGCAGCGCCACGATGCGCACGTTGCAGGAGTACACCCGGCTGAAGGGCCGCGCCGACCGGCCCGCCGACCTGTCCTGGCGGCTCGTGCTCGACGCGATGCTGTTCCACGGCGAGGCCGAGCTGCGCTGGCTCGACCATTGCGAGGCGAGCATGGTCCGTTACACGCCACCGCCGGCACCGGCGGTCGCCACGCAGCCTTCCCCCGTGCGGCCGGTCACCGATGACGAGGTGGTCCCGCGATGAGCATCCTCGAACTGCGCGACGTCCATCGGGTGCACGGCAGCGGCGCGGGAGCCGTGCACGCGCTGCGCGGCGTGACCCTGACCGTCGACGCCGGCGAGCTGGTCGCCGTGATGGGGCCGTCCGGGTCCGGCAAGTCGACGCTGCTCAACCTGGCCGGCGGCCTCGACCGCCCGACCGGAGGCGAGGTCGCGGTCGACGGCACGGTGCTCGGTCGGTGCAGCCGGTCGGCGCTGGCCGCGTTGCGCCGCCGCCGGATCGGGTACGTCTTCCAGGACCTGAACCTGCTGGCCAGCCTCACCGCGGCGGAGAACGTGGCGCTGCCGCTGGAACTGGACGGCACCGGGGTACGCAAGGCCCGCAAGCTCGCGCTGGCCGCACTGTCCGAAGTGGATCTCGACGGTTACGGACCGCGCTTCCCCGACCAGATGTCCGGCGGAGAGCAACAGCGGGTGGCGATCGCCCGGGCGTTGATCGGGGAGCGCCGTCTGGTACTCGCCGACGAGCCCACCGGCGCGCTGGACTCGAACACCGGCGAGGCGGTGCTGCGGCTGCTCCGGTCCAAGGTGGACGGTGGGGCGGCCGGGGTACTGGTCACCCACGACGCGCGGCACGCGGCCTGGGCCGACCGGGTGGTGTTCCTGCGCGACGGCGTCATCGTCGACACGTCCGGGCCGCTCGACCAGGCCGATGAACTGCTGACGGTCCGATCGTGAGCGGCTGGCGGACCGCGCTGCGCATGGCGTGGCGCGAGACCAGGCGCGCGAAGGGGCGCTCGGCGCTGGTACTCGTGATGATCGCGCTACCGGTGGCGGCGCTCTCGTTCGGTGCCGTCGTGTACAAGACGTTCACGCTGACCCCCGGCGAGCAGGCCGACCGGCTGATGGGGACCGCCCAGGCGGCGGCCATCTGGCCCTACGACGGGTCGATCCACCAGGACCCGACCAGCACCCATTTCGATTCGGACATTTTCGTCCCGCATGCCGAAACGCGATACCCGGAGCCGAGCCTGGAGCGGATGGTCGCGCTGCTGCCGACCGGTACCCGGGTGATCCGCGACCAGCTGGGCCGGTCTGACCGTGCGCACGGCGACCGGTGTCGGCGCGCTCCGCGCCCGGATGCTCGACTACACCGACCCGCTGGCGCGCGGGATCTACCGGCAACTGTCCGGCCGGGCACCGCGGGGCGACGGCGAGGTCGCGCTGACCCCGGACGCGGTCAGCCGCACCGGTGCCGGCGTCGGCGACACGGTACGCCTGGCCGACGGCAGCCGTGCCTTCCGCGTCGTGGGGGTGGTCGAGGATCCGTCCGATCTCCAGGCGACCACGGTCGTCCTGCCCGGCGGCGCGTTGCCCGGCACGGCGCTGTCGACCGACCGGCACGACCTCCGGTACCTGCTGGGCACACCGGGCCCGTTGACCTGGAACCAGGTCAAGCAGCTCAACCAGCAGGGCATCGTGGCGGTCTCCCGGTACGTGCTGGCGCATCCGCCGAGCCAGCGCGACGTCCAGTTGCGCCGGGAGCGCGACGACGGCGGCACGGCGCTGAGCGTCGGGCTCGCCGGTGGCGTGGCGGTACTGGAGATCGTCCTGCTGGCCGGGCCGGCGTTCGCCGTGAGCGCCCATCGCCGGCGACGCGAGCTGGCGCTGATCGCGGCGGCCGGGGGCAAGCCGGCGCACCTGCGGCGGATCGTGCTCGCCGACGGTGTGGTGCTGGGTGTACTGGCGGCGGCCGGCGGCGTGGCGATCGGTGTCGTCGCGGCTGCCGTCACCCGTCCGCTCATCGAGACCGCGGACCACGTGCGGTCCGGCGGCTTCCGGGTGTTCCCGCAGGCGCTGGCGGCCCTGGCCGGGCTCGCGCTCCTGACCGGTGCGCTGGCCGCGCTGGTACCGGCGTGGATCGCGGCCCGGCAGGACGTGGTCGCGGCGCTCGCCGGCCGGCGCGGGATCACCCGGTCGCGGCGGCGCTGGCTGGTCGTGGGGGTGTTGCTCGGCGTGGCCGGTGTGGGGGTCGCCGGCGCCGGCGCGTGGCGGATGTCCTGGCCGTTGATCGTCGCGGGCCTGGTCGTGGTCGAACTCGGCCTGGTGCTGTGCACCCCGGCGCTCGTCGGGCTGGTGGCCCGGCTCGGTCGGTTCGCGCCGGTGGCACCCCGGATCGCCCTGCGCGACACGTCCCGCAACCGCACCGCGGCGGCACCGGCGATCTCGGCGGTGATGGCCGCGGTCGTCGGTACCCTCGTGATCGCCGTCGTGGGTGTCGCGAGCAGCCAGCGCTCCGACAACGAGAGCAGGGCATCCGGGCGGCCCGGAGTCATCACGCTCTTCCAGGGCGGCAAGTTCGCCCTGGGTACCGCGCTGCCGCCGGAGACGGTCGCCACCCTGCGCAACACCATGCCGGTCGACCAGGTGTACGAGGTCGACATGCCCTCGTGCGATCCCGGGCTGTGCCTCGTCACGGCGTTCCCGGCGCACGAATGCCCGTACACGCAGCATCGCCTGGGCCGTGACCCGACCGCGGCCGAGCGACGGGCCGCGCGGCGCGACTCCCGGTGCACCGGAGTCCGCGACCGGTACGAGTACTTCGGCAGCATCGGGTTCCAGGAGCCGGCGACCATGATCGTCGATCCGGCCGCGGTCGCCGCCGTGGCCAACATCCCCGCCGCGGACGCCGAGCGGGCGGCCGCCGCCCTGCGCGCCGGTTCCGTGGTGGTGAGCGACGGAAGCTACCTCGACGGCGGGCGGGTGACCCTGACCGCCATCGAGGCAGGCCCGGAGCGCAAGCGCACCGAACGGACGATGACCGCACCCGGCTTCGCGCTGCCGCACCGGCCGCCGACGCCGATGACGTTGCTGACCAAGGAGACCGCCAGGTCGCTCGGGCTGGCCGCCAGCGCGTTCGTCACGGTGGCGACCACGACCCGCATGCCGACCGTCGCCGAACGCGACCGGGCGCAGGCGGCGCTCGGCGACCAGTACCCGATGAACGTGACCGAACCCCCGGCCACGAACACGACACCGTTGCTCATCCTCGCCATCGTGGCCGGTGTCATCACGCTCACCGCCGCGGCCGCCGCCACCGGGCTCGCCGCCGCCGACGGGCGGGCGGACCTCGCGACGCTCGCCGCGGTCGGCGCTTCGCCGCGGGTCCGCCGGGTGCTGTCGCTGTGCCAGTCGGGTGTGATCGCCGGCCTGGGCTCCCTGCTCGGCACGATCGCCGGGCTCGGAGCCGCGGTCGCGGTACTGCTGGCGTTGAACCGCCGGTATGCCGACGTGTGGCCGGCGCCCGCGCCGTACCCGATCTCGGTGCCCTGGTTGAACGTCGGGGTGGCGCTCGTGGTGGTGCCGCTGATCGCGATGCTCGGCGCGGGCCTGCTCACCCGGTCGCGGCTGCCGGTCGAACGGCGGTTGTGATGCCTACTACCCTCGCCGCTACGGCGCCTGCACCAGGCCGACCCCGCGGTCGGTCGGATCGACGTCCGGGACGAAGCCGTTGGTCGTGGCGCTGGCCAGGAGGTTGGCGGTCACCACGGCCGTCGAGGTCTCCACAGGTACCGGCGACGCGAGCACCTGCTCCCACCAGAGCGCGGCGACACCGGCGACGTGCGGCGTGGCCATGCTCGTACCGTTGAGGCTGCGCAGGCCGCCGCCGAGCTTGGCCGAGATCACGTTGACGCCGGGGCCGCTGATCTCCGCGAACGTGTTGGAGAACGTGGCGATCTGGAGGCCGGCCGGCGACTGCCCGACGGCGGCGACCGACACCATTCCGTCCGACGCGGCCGGCAGCTCGACCCCGATCTCGAACTGCGGGCGGCGGCTGCCGTTGCCGGCGGCGGCGACCAGGACGGTACCGGTGCCGAACGCCTCGCGGCTGCGGACCATCTGCATCAGCGCGTCGAACATCCGCATGTTGGCCCGGTACGCCAGCAACGCCATCGACGTGGCCCGCTCGACCAGTACGCCCTGGTCGGTCTGCTGCTTCACGAACGCGGGGAAGTCCAGCTCGATCGACATGGAGATCACCTGGGCGCCCTGCTGGACGGCCCACTGGATGGCCTGGAACATCGCCTCGGTGCTACCCCGGCCGTCGTCGCCGAGGACCTTGCCGATGAGCGCCTTGGTGACCCCGCGGGCCACGCCGATCCGGGTACCGTCGACGTCCCGGCCGAAGATCGTTCCGGCGCAGTGCGTGCCATGGCCCTGCTTGTCACCGTTGCCGACCCCGGTGAAGTCCTCCTGTACGAGCGTGACGCCGGTGAACGCCGCGTGCCCGGCGTCGATGCCGGTGTCCAGGACCGAAACCGTGACGCCGGCCCCGGTACGGGTCGACACGTCGGCGCCCACGGCGGCGACGCCCCAGGTGGTCGTCCCGGCCGGGGCGGGTGCCGGTCCGTCGCCGGCCGCGTTTCCCTGGGTGTCCACCGGTCTGACCAGGGCCGTCGGCATGACCGGGGCGATGGCGCGCACCTGCGGATCACGCGCGACCGTCCGGACGTCCTTCTTGTCGAGCGATTCGACGTCGACCCGCACGTTGCTGGGCATCCTGCCGGACGCCGCGGCCTCCCGCGCGGCGAATGTCGCCTCGAACGGGCCGGCCACGTTCTGGTGGCTGAGGTCGCGCAAGATCGTGTACTGAGCCATCGCTTCGATCCCTCCGACGTGTGTTTGCGCACAGTTACGTTCACGGAGGGTGAGCCGAGCAGCGGCGATACGGCGTTACGGCACAGGTCGGCTTTCTGACACGGCTCGCATGATCGCCACAACCTCCGGGGAAGAGGTCCCCAAGACCGACACAACTTCCCGGAAGTAGTTGCCTCAGCGGGGGCGGGAGGCCACAACTTCCGGGAAGTTGTGCCGATCAAGGGGCCGCGGGCCGGTTGCGTGGCGCGGGCCGGTTGCGGAGTGTCGGCCGGTTGCGGGGTGTCGGCCGGTTGCGGGGTGTCGGCGGGCTCAGGGGAGTGCGCGGTCGATTGCCGGGATGCGGTCGATCAGGTCGCGTAGCGCGGCCCACGAGCGCTCGGGCTCGCCGATGGTCACCAGGTTCGCCATACCCGCGTCGCCGGCCGCCGCGGCGACCGGGATGCCGTCCAGCATGATCTCGATCCGGCGCGGGACGGTGTGCAGGATCTGCCGAGCCGTGACGCCGCCGTACGTCCCGGCGATCAGTGCCAACCGCTCGGCGGCCGGTTCGGCGCCGATGTCGCGCCACAGCGGTACGCAGTTCCAGGCGATGAAGGCCAGTTCGAACAGCGGGGTCGTGGGCCCTGACATGTCCCAGTCGAAGATTCCGACCAGGTCGTCGCCGTCGAAGCAGGCGTTGTAGGGCGCGATGTCGTTGTGCCCGATGAGGGTCGGCTCGGGTAGCGCGAAGTACCGCCACGGCCCGGGATGCGTGAAGTCGGCGATCGCGGCGTGGAACGTCCGGGTCCAGTCCACAATGGAGACGATCTGGCCAGGGGTGAGTAGCTCGGTGTCGACGTCGACGACCCGGCCCGGCAGGTAACTGAGGACCTCGCGGCCCTGCTCGTCGAACCCGAACACCCGGGGAACGTGCGGTACCCGGGTCGCGAGGTGACCGAGCAGGGCATGCACCGCCGGGGTCCACGGCCCGGTCGCCCGCCGCACCGTGGAGCCCACCCGGAGAGCGCCCCCGACGTTACCCGCAAGCCACTCCCCGTCCACGTCGCCTCCCAAGATCCGCGCAGATGTAACCCATTTGCTGCTACGTCATTGTCCGCAGGCAGCAAATGGGTTACATCTGCGGTGGTGGTCACGCCGTACTACGGCAAGGTCCGCTCGATTGCCGCGAGCAGTTCGGGCGCGTCTGGTGTTACCTGGGGGCGCAGCCGGGCGGCGACCTCGCCATCCCGGCCCACGACGAACTTCTCGAAGTTCCACAGCACGTCACCGGCCTGCCCGGTGGCGTCCGGCGTGCCGGTCAGCCGCTGGTACAGCGGATGCCGCTCCGGCCCGTTCACCTCGACCTTCTCGGTGATCGGGAACGTCACGCCGTAGTTGACGTCGCAGAACTCGGCGATCTCCGTCGCCGTCCCCGGCTCCTGCCCGCCGAACTGGTTGCACGGCACCCCGAGCACCACCAGGCCACGGTCGGCGTACTCGTCGGCCAGCTTCTGCAACCCCGCGTACTGCGGAGTCAGTCCACATCGGGACGCGACGTTGACGATGAGAAGGACCTTGCCACGGTACTGGGAGAGGTCGGCCGGGCCGCCCTGGAGCGCACCGATCTCCACGTCATAGATGGTCACGACTCCCAACGTACGTCACACGTCCGTCGCCGTGCGGGGCCACCACATAGTCCGGCGCCGCGAGCGCCCGGGGCTGCCAGCCGAACACGGCGGAGACGAAGGCGCTGGTCGCCGCCAGGTCAGGGCTGTTGATTTCGACGTATGTCACCGGCCGGGTCATCGCTTCTCCCGTAGTTCGCCGTGGCGGGTGGCCAGGTCGGCCGCCCACGTCTGGAGCAGTGCCAGCGGGCCGGGCGACAGCTCGTGCCAGCGGTGCCGCCCCCGGATCTCGGTGCGCACCAGTCCGGCGTCCTGCAACGCCTTCAGGTGCTGGGAGACCGGTGCCCCGGGCGCTTCCGGGCGGCTGGGCGGCCCTGCGCGCCGCCGAGCCCGAGCTGCACGACTGTGACCGGCTGCCGATGTCCAAAGAGGACACCATCATCGCGTACCGGCAAAGCCTTGAAGCCCATGGAGTGCGGACGGCGGATTGGTGGGACCGGCAACTCGACCTGGCGCTGCTCGGCGGCTTCCTCCAACTGGGCTGGTCCAAGACCGGCGACCCGGTGGAACTCGGCTGGTGGGTCGAGCGGGTCCTCCCGGTCGCCCGCGAACTGGACCGCTGAAGCGTTGTTCAGGTGGACCGGCTGCGGCTGATCAGGAGGCCGCGGACCACCCACAGCGCCCCGATCACGAGCGCGCCGATCATGGCGACCAGGCCCACCGCCGACGAGCCGACCGCACCGAGGATCGCGATCAGGATTCCGTAGCAGATGGACACGAGGAGCAGTACCCGCGCGGAGGTCTTCGGATTCATGGCGTCGATCGTGGCCGGGGCGTACCGGCGGCGGCAGCGCCGGTCGGTGGGACGGCGGCTCCGACGACAGTCGGATGTGCCGGGCCGCCACGACGCGAGACGCTGAGCACTCGCGGATACAGGAGCGCGACGAGTGGCAGCGGTTCGCGCCGGTCTGGCACGCGGTCATGGCCGGCCTGGCGGTGCTGACCTGCGTCCTCATCGCCGGCGACGACGGGATCGGCACGGTCCAGCGGTACCTCGCGCTCGGGCTCACCGCCGCGCTGGCCGGTCCGCGGGGTGCGGTCCGCCGCCCGCGGGGAGACCGTGCTGGCTCCGCCGGTGGCCGCCCGGCTGGTCACGCACGTCCGCGGCCCGGCCGCCCCGGCACTGACCCCGCGCGAGAACGAGGTGTTGCGGTGTATCGCGCGTGGACTGTCCAACCCGGACACCGGACGGCAGCTGTACATCAGTGAAGCGACCGTGAAAAGCCACGTCACCCGGATCTTCGAGTAACTCGGCGTGAGCGACCGGACCGCCGCGGTGACCGTGGCGATAGCCCGCGGAATACTCCCGGCGCCGGAGCGGTAACCGAGGTTGATGAATGTGTCCCGGTACCCGAGACTACGGAGATGGACAGCGGGCGACGGTGGCTGGCGAGCGGCCGATGCACTGACCCGGACTCGCGGCGGGCCGGTCGGGAGGCGGCGCGCCAGGCCCTGACCGGCGCCGACCCGATCCTGGCGGTCGTCTTCAGCTCCGGCCATGCGGCGCCCGCCGACATGCTCGCCGGCATCGCCGAGGTGCTTCCCGGGGTGCCGCTGATCGGCTGCTCAGCGCAGGCGGTCATCGCCGCGAACGGGCTGGACGGGCCGTGCGTCGCGATCACGGTACTGGGTGGGCCCGGGTTCGCGGCAAGCACGGCGATGGCGTCCACCCAGGCCGGCGACCAGCGTAACGGTGGCGCCGTGGTGGCGAGCTGCCTCGCCGAGTTGGACAGCGACCTGCCCCACCGGGTGTTGATTCTGCTCACCGACGGTTTGCAGGGTGGCCAGGAGGAGATCCTGGCCGGCGCGTACAGCGTGGTCGGCGCGAGCGTGCCCATGATCGGTGGCTGTGCCGGCCCGGATCCGGCGCTCGGGCACGCGTACCAGTTGCACGGCCGGGACGTCGGCACCCGCGCGGTGGTCGGCGCGGTCGTCGCCTCCGACGCGCCGTTCGGCATCGGGCTCGGGCACGGCTGCCGCAAGGTGGGCCATCCGATGATCGTCACCCGCAGCGTCGCGGGCGAGCTGTACACGCTCGACGACCAGCCCGCCATGCAGGCCTACCTGGGGCGGCTGAACGCGCCGCCGGAGGTGTACACCGACAAGCGGGCATTCGACTCGTTCACCCGCAGCCGGCCGATCGGCATCCGCCGGCGCAGCGGGGAAGAGGTGCGCCATGTCGGGTTCGTCCCCGGCACCGAGGGCCGGCTGCACTCCAACGGCGAGATCCCCGAGGGCGCGGTGATCTGGATCCTGGAAGGCGACCGGGAGTCGACGCTGGAGGCGGCGGCCGAGGCGTGCCGGGCCGCCGTCGACGACCTCGGCGGTGACCTGCCACTCGGCCTGTTCGCGTTCGACTGCATCTCGCGCAGCCGGGTGCTCGGCGGGGAGGGTACCCGGCAGGAGGTCGAGCGGATGTTCAAGGAGGCCGCCGGGGCGGCCATGGCCGGCATCTACACGTGGGGTGAGATCGCGCGCACGCGGGGAATCACCGGCTACCACAACCAAACGCTCGTCGTGCTCGCGGTGTCGTGACGTGCTCCGGCTTCCATGATCATGAAGGATTTGGCGTGCTATGACGCCGGATCCTTCATGATCATGGAAGCGGGCGGCCCTCGTCGTAGGCCGCCGCGACGCGCTTCGGGACGACCATCCGCCACGCGTCGATGACCAGCTCGCGCATCTCGGCCACGTCGAGCGCGGCCAGCCAGGCCTCCACCCATTGGTACCGCTGGTCGGAGACGGACGGCATGAAGAACTTCTCCGGCTCGGCGGCGATCAGCGCGGCCCGTTCCTCCTTGGGGAACCCGAATCCCATCGTCGTCTCGTCCCGGGACAGCGCGACGTAGACGATCTGGCCCACCCGGAACTTCACCCGGTCGCGGATCAGGTGCTCCTTGGTACGCGGCAGGGACAGCGCCACCCGCCGGATGTCGTCGACCGTGACCATCCCTCGATCATCACATGTCTCTCAGCATGATCCGGTAAGCCTGTGGCTGCTCTGGCAACCACAGGCTTACCGGATCATGGTTAGCGGACGATCAAAACCGTGATCGAGTACGGCGGGAGCGTCCGGGTCGGTGTCGCGTGCTCGTGCTTGACCCGTACCTGCTGGTCGCCGGGTTGGTAGGACCAGACCTCGACGCGGTCGCCGTGCCCGCACCCGGCCAGGCGGACCGCCTTGGCGTTCGCCGGGTCGGTGTTGATCAGCATGACCGCGAGGCTGCCGTCCGCGCGCCGGCTGGCGTGCACCCGGACCAGCTCGTCCGTGGACGACGCCTGGACCAGACGGCCGCCGTGGCCGGCCACCTGGGTGGCGAGTTGGACCCCGAAGTACGGCGGGTACGGCGTGTCGTCCGGCGCGCATCCCGCGCATCCGCCGCTGGCCAGCAGGCCGAGGTCGCCGCTGCCGTCGTTCCCGTTGTGGAGCGCCCACACGTCGACGCTGTCGGCGTCGTTCGCCAGCATGGTCAGCGCGTGCTCGGCCAGGAACAGCGCGTTGAACGGGGCGATCTGATCCGGGCCACCGGTGATCGCCGAGTTCGTCTCGCCGATCGTGATCGCGACGCGTGGGCCGGCGAGCTGGTCGACCATGGCCCGCACGTCCTGCATGATCGTCGGGATCGCGTCCGCGCTGCCCAGCAGCGTCGCCTGGTCGCTGCCGACGAACGTCGACGGGTACCAGTGCAGGTCGACGAAGTCGATGGCCGGGCCGGCGATGCGCAGCACGGCTTCGTTCCAGTCCCGGTACACGCTCGGCCCCGGGCCGGACACGAACAGGCCGACGCCGACCCGGATGCTCGGGTCGACCGCCTTCATCGCGCGGGAGTACTCGACGACGTTGCGCGCGTACGCCTCCGGGCTCTTGTCGGCGTGCGCGTCCGGCTCGACGTTGATGTCGGGAAAGTATCCGTTGAGGTAGACCTCCTCGCCGACCTCCCAGTCGCGTACCCCGTAGTGTTTGATCTTATTCGCGTACCGGACCCAGCCGGCCGCCTCGGCAGCGGTACCCGTGCCGTAGTTGACGTGCACGAACGTGCCGGCCCCGGCCCGCCTCGCCACGTTTTCGAACTGGTCGAAGCGAAACTGCGGCTTGAGCGAGTAGTAGTCGTACGGGTGGTGTGCCGCGTCCGGGTCGTGGCTGAGCGAGCCGTCGGCCCAGTGGTACAGGTCGCTGACCCCGCCGCCGTTGAAGGCGAGGGTACGCAGGCCGGCGGTGCGGATCCGGCTGGCCACGACCGGGTGCGTCAGGTTCGGGTTCCAGATCGGTGTGTTGGCGCCGACGGCGTTCGCGGCGAGGGCGGCGATCGGCTGGTCGGCGTGGACGGTGACGGTGTTGGTGGCGGTCTCCGCTGCCGCCGGGCCGGCCAGCGTGATGACCAGGGTAGCTGCGGCGGCCGTGACGATGGCGGCGTTCGTTCGTCGTCCCATGTGGACGTCTCCTCGATTCCCCGTTGTGTTCCCCGTTGACGGAATCGACGATATGTAGCCGGCTCGATGTCGGGCAGGGCGCCGTGTACCCGCCTGGGAGTGACATTTGTCCTTCCGGATCTTGGTCCGGGGAGGCGGCAGGCCGGGTTAGTTGTGGAGGGCCTGGGTCAGCGCCGGGTCCTTCGGTGATGAGATCGCCGGCGGGCGACCGCTCACCCGGTCGTACACGGCCTTCCACGCCGCGCCGATCTCCCGGGCCCGGTTGTACACGAGGGTTACTTTCTGGCATCCGTCACAGCGGGCTGCCACGCCGTCCGCGTCGATGCCGAGGTCACGGCAGAGGGTGACCGCCCGGTGCAGGTGGAACCCCTGGCTGACCAGCAGCGCCTTGCGCACGCCGAACACATCGTGGGCGCGCTTGCAGGTGTCGTACGTATCCAGCCCGGCGTCGTCCGCCACGATCCGGCGGGCCGGTATGCCGTGATCGACCAGGTACCGGCTCATCACGGCCGCCTCGTCGCCGGACGCGCCGGAGGCGTCACCGGAGACCAGGACCGCCGTTGCCCGGCCGGACCTGATCAACTCTGCGGCGGTGTTGAGGCGGCCGCGCAGGAACGGCATGGGTTCCTTCCCGCCGGGTGCGAGCTGAGCGCCGAACACGATGGCCACCGGCGCTGATGCGCGGCTGTCGAGGTGACCGGCCGCGCCGGCCCACAGCCACACCGTCGGGGCGAGCAGCACCGCGAGCAGGATCACCCCGATCAGCACCAGCATGCGAACGCGTCGTCTCATCGCCGCCGAAGCTAGCAAGCGGGCGCACGCGCTACCGTCACACGGGTCGGGCAGGATGTACCCGATAGGAGGGCACGTTGGCTGGGCGAATTCGGGACGAGGACATCGCGCTGGTGCGCGAGCGCACCTCCATCGTCGACGTGATCTCCGAGCACGTGACGCTCAAGCCGGCCGGCGGCGGCAACCTCAAGGGCCTGTGTCCGTTTCACGATGAAAAGTCGCCGTCGTTCAACGTGACCCCCACCCGGGGCTACTACTACTGCTTCGGCTGCGGAGCCGGCGGCGACTCGATCAAGTTCGTGATGGAGATCGACCACCTCACGTTCGGCGAGGCGATCGAGCGGCTGGCCGGCAGGGCCGGCGTGCAACTGCGCTACGAGGAGGCCGGGCCGGCGCCGGTCCGCCAGACCGGGGCCCGGCAGCGGCTCGTCGCCGCGCACGTCGAGGCGGCCAGCTTCTTCGCCGAGCAGCTCGGCTCGCCCGGAGCGCGGGCGGCCCGCGAGTTCCTCGCCCAGCGCGGCTTCGACCGCGCCACGGCCGAGCACTACGGCTGCGGGTTCGCGCCGGACAGCTGGGACGCGCTGACCAGGCACCTGCGCCAGAAGGGCTTCACCGGCCAGGAGATGGTCACCGCCGGGCTGTCCCGGGAGGCCCGGTCGGGCAGCCTGATCGACCGGTTCCGGGGCCGGCTGCTCTGGCCGATCAGGGAGCTGTCCGGCGACATCATCGGGTTCGGCGCGCGCAAGCTGTTCGACCGCGACGACGGCCCGAAATACCTGAACACCCCGGACACCCCGCTCTACAAGAAGTCCCACGTGCTCTACGGCGTCGACCTGGCCAAACGCGAGATCGCCAAGCAGGGCCGGGCGGTCATCGTCGAGGGGTACACCGACGTCATGGCCTGCCATCTCGCCGGCGTCCCGACCGCCGTCGCCACCTGCGGCACCGCGTTCGGCGGCGACCACATCGGGGTACTTCGACGGCTGCTCATGGACACCGACGCGTACGCCGGCGAGATCATCTTCACGTTCGACGGGGACGCCGCCGGGCAGAAGGCGGCGCTGCGGGCGTTCGAAGACGACCAGCGCTTCGTGGCGCAGACGTTCATCGCGGTCAGCCCCGACAACATGGACCCGTGCGAGCTGCGCCTGGAGAAAGGTGACGTGGCGGTCCGCGACCTGATCGCGCGCCGGGAGCCGATGCTGGCGTTCGCGCTCCGCTCAGTACTCTCGCGATTCGACCTGGACACGGCAGAAGGGCGGGTCGCCGCGCTGCGCGCGACCGCTCCGCTGGTCGCGAAGATCAAAGACCGGGCGTTGCGGCCCGAATACACCCGCAAGCTCGCGGGTGACCTGGGCATGGAGATCGAGACGGTACATCGATTTGTCGGCGCCGCCTCGCACGGCAACCCGGTTCCGGAGGCCCGGGTCGCGGTCCCCGGCGCTGACAGTCCACAGCGGACGGTCGAGCGGGAGGTGCTCAAGCTGGCGTTGCAGAGCCCGGCGCTGGCCGGGCCGATGTTCGACTCGGTGGACGCCTCCGCCTATGCCGACCCGGTGCACGCGGTGGTGCGCGCCGCGATCGCCGAGGTGGGTGGCGCGGCCTCGGCGGCGGCCGGGGTGAACTGGTTGGACCAGGTCCGCGACGGCTGCGTCGACCTGGCCGCGAAGGCGCTCGTGGCCGAGTTGGCCGTCGAGCCGCTGCGGCTGGCCGCCGAGCCGGACCCCCGGTACGTGACGGTCACGCTGGCCCGGCTCCAACTGCCGTCGATCAACCGCCGGATCGCCGATCTGAAGTCGAAGTTGCAGCGGCTCAACCCGGTCGAGCACCCCGACGAGCATCTGCGGCTGTTCGGCGAGCTGGTATCGCTGGAGCAGCATGCCCGTGCGCTCCGCAACCAGGCGGCTGGTGGCCTGTGAGTCCTTCAGACGGCACAACTTCCCGGCCAATAACTCGGAAATTGTGTCGATCATGAGGCTGTTCCGGCGCCGGCGGTTGCTGGCCGAGCGGCGACCGCCGATGGAGCCCGATGAGCGGATCGTGGCGTGGGCGGGGGCGACCGACGACGAGGTCGTCGTCGTGACCAATCTCGGGGTCTGGCTGCCCCGGCCGGCCGGTCGGCTGGGCTGGCACGAGATCCACAAGGCGACCTGGTCCGGCCGTCAGCTTGCGCTGGTCGCCTCGGCTGAGGTCGGCGCGGGGGAGGGGTACACGATCGTGGCGGACCGGCCGGCGGTCGTGCACACGCTGCTCGATCCGGACAATGTGCCACTCCAGGTCCGGGTCCGGGTGACCAAGTCGATCGCGTACACCCAGATGCACCCGCTGCCCGACGGCGGTGCGGTGCGGGTGGTGGCCCGCCGGGTGTCCGGGGTAGACGGGCTGACCTGGACCGTCCGGTACGAGGAGGACGCCGATCCGTCCGACGAGCGGATCCGGGCGGTCACCGATGACGCGGTGGCCTACGGAAAGGCCAGTGTCGATGGCGCGCGACCGTAAAACGGGTGGCGGGAGTGTCGTACCCCCGGGTTATGGTCCGCAGGTGTCGCAACCTCTGATCGAAGCTCACGGCCTGGTCAAGCGCTTCAAGGACTTCGCCGCAGTTGACGGCATCGATGTCGAGGTGAGAGCGGGGGAGGCGTTCGGATTCCTGGGCCCCAACGGCGCCGGCAAGTCGTCGACGATGCGGATGATCGGCTGTGTGTCCGCGCCCAGCGGCGGCACCCTGCGGATCCTCGGCATGGATCCGCTCCGCCAGGGCCCGGAGATCCGGGCCAGGCTCGGCGTCTGCCCGCAGCAGGACTCGCTCGATCCGGAGCTGCACGGTCCGGGAAAACCTCACCGTGTACGCGCGGTATTTCGGCATTCCGCGCAAGGTCGCCCGGCAGCGCGCCGATGAGCTGATCGAGTTCGTCCAGCTCACCGAGCGGGCGAACGACAAGGTCGAGCCGCTGTCCGGCGGCATGAAGCGACGGCTGACGATCGCCCGCGCGCTGGTCAACGAGCCGGCCATCGTGCTCCTCGACGAGCCGACGACCGGCCTCGACCCGCAGGCCCGGCACCTGGTGTGGGAGCGGCTGTTCCGGCTCAAGCAGCGCGGCGTGACCCTGGTGCTGACCACGCACTACATGGACGAGGCGGAGCAGTTGTGCGACCGGCTCGTGGTGATGGATGCCGGCAAGATCGTCGCGGAGGGCTCGCCGCGGTCGCTGATCGAGCGGTACTCGACCCGCGACGTGGTCGAGATGCGCTTTCCCCTGGAGGGCGGGCTCGACACCTACGCCGGGAAGCTGGCCGGCATCGGCGAGCGGGTCGAGGTGCTGCCCGACCGGATCCTGCTCTATGCCGGCGACGGCGACGCCGCCGTGGCCGCGGTGCACGACCGTGACCTGCAACCGGCGAGCGTGCTCGTGCGTCGCAGCACGCTCGAAGACGTGTTCCTGCACCTGACCGGCCGGACCCTGGTGGACTGATGACCAGTCCCGTGTACGCCGCCTTCGAGCATCGCATGGTGTCCTACCGGCGCACCTGGCGCGGCTCGGTGCTCAGCTCGTTCCTGCTGCCGGTGCTGTTCCTGCTCGCGATGGGTCTGACGGTCGGTGGCTACGTCGACCGGGGTGGCGCGCTCCACGTGCGGTACCTCGACTTCATCGCTCCCGGCCTGCTCGCCTCGACGGCGTTGCAGGTGGCGGTCGGGGAGTCGACCTTCCCGGTGTTCGACGGGTTCACCTGGACCCGCACATACCACTCGATCCGGGCGACACCGGCGAAGGTCACCGACATGGTGTTCGGCCACCTCGGGTTCGTGTTGCTGCGGGTTGGCGTGGCGGCCGCCGGCTTCCTGATCGTGATGGTGCCGTTCGGCGCGGTCCACTCGGCCTGGGCGCCAGCAGCCGTGCCGATCGCGGTGCTGATCGGGCTCGCCACGGCGGCCCCGGTCTTCGCGTTCAGCGCCACGATCAGGACCGACGGGCTGTTCGCCGTGCTCTTCCGGTTCGCGGTCATCCCCATGACGCTCTTCGCCGGCGTGTTCTTCCCGGTGCAGTCACTGCCGTGGGCCGCGCGGCTGCTGGCGTACATCTCCCCGCTGTGGCACGGGGTCGAGCTGACCCGTGCCGCGACGCTCGGCACCGCCACCGCCTGGGGCGTGTGGGTGCACCTCGGGTACCTGATGGTGTGGAGCGCCGCCGGGTGCCTGCTCGCGATCCACCGGTTCAACCGACGACTGGCGGAGTGATCATGGTAACTCTGGTGCTGCCCCGCCTGGCGGCCCGCTCCGAGCGCCGGCTCAAACACGCGACCGCCGTCGCCGGGCGCAACGTCGCCGCCGCCCGCCACTTCGGGTACTGGTGGGTGCTCTTCTCCGGGTTCTTCGAGCCGGTGCTCTACCTGCTGTCCATCGGTATCGGTGTCGGCGCGCTGGTCAAGGGGTTCACCTTGCCCGACGGGCGGCACGTGTCCTACGCCGCGTTCGTCGCGCCGGCCATGCTCGCGGCGTCGGCGATGAACGGCGCGCTGGCCGAGACCACCATGAACTTCTTCGGAAAGATGAAGTTCATGCGGCTCTACGACGCTGTGCTGGCCACCCCGGTCCAGCCGTTCGACGTGGCACTCGGCGAGCTGATGTGGGCGCTGGTCCGTGGCTCGATCTACTCGGCCGCGTTCCTCGGGCTCATGGTCGCGATGGGCCTCACGTCGGCGGGGTGGGCGCTCGTGGCGTTCCCGGCCACGGTCATCGTCGGGTTCGCGTTCGGCGGCATGGGCATGGCCATCGCCACGTACGTGAAGAGTTGGCAGGACTTCGACTACATCAACGTGGTGCAGTTCGGCCTGTTCCTGTTCTCCGGCACGTTCGCGCCGGCCGACTCGTACCCGTTGGTCATGAAGATCGTGGTCGAGTTGACCCCGCTGTACCACGGCGTGGAACTGGTGCGTGGCCTGACCACCGGTGTGCTCGGCTGGAGCCTGCTCGGCCACGTCGCATACCTGTTGGGCTTCGCCGCGATCGGTCTGGTCATCGCGAGCCGCCGGATGACCAAGCTGCTGTACAAGTAACCGATCTTGACCTGCGCCGACCGAAGGTCCAGGCGCCTGAGATATCAGCGACAGCGCCCGGGCGGCCCCGCGCTCGCGGGGCCGCCCGGGCAGGGGCGTTGTTCGCCAGCGGTCAGTGGCTGCCGCTGGTCGCGCTGTTCGCGCCACCGGGGGTCGTGGTGCCAGGGGTCGTGGTGGTGCCCGTCCCCGTCGACCGGCTCGTCGTCGTCCCGCTGGTCGCGAGCGTTTCGTTGGGCCGGATCGCAGCGGCGCCAGTGTCGGTGTCCATGGCGCTGAGCAGGCGCTCGCCGACCTTCGTCTCCGCCAGCTTGCTGTGGCTCAGCTTGTCGGTCAGGGTGTCCCGACCGCCAGAGACGATCTTGTTAGCCTGCTCCTGGACCACACCGGCGGCCTCCTGGACCGTCGGGTTGTCGCGCACCTTGCGGGCGGCCTGGACCAGTTCTTCATACTTTTCTCGCCCGGCCCGAGTGCCCAGGACGAACCCGGCCCCGAGGCCCGCGAGGAACATCAGCTTGCCGCGCATATGCGACTCCTCCTTTGCGCAAAGCGCATGTGAGGTCCGCGTTTGGGACCGCTAGCGCCTAACTGCGTGTGTCCTTCCCGTACCCGTCTCATCGTCCCTCTACACGCGGCCCAGCGTAAGCGAATGCTTGAAGGTCCTTTGGGTGTTTTATCCGATCATGGGGGTATTCCGACACGTCCCATGCCAGTTTCGCGAACCCGGTGGCGCGAGGGAGGGGTGCGTTGTGTACTCTTGTCCGGTCGCACTGACAAGGTCGACATGCGGTCCCCCGTAGCTCAATTGGCAGAGCAGCCGGCTGTTAACCGGCAGGTTTTTGGTTCGAGTCCAAACGGGGGAGCATCTGCTATCAAGATCAACATCCGCCAGGATGGCCGGCGGGCGTTCGTCGTCCCGAGTAGGTGTGTGGCAGGGGTGGCGGGTGCGCAAATCGATGGTATGGCTGGGTAAGCTGGCTCCGGCCGGGGCGGTAGCTCAGCCGGTCAGAGCAGGGGACTCATAATCCCTCGGTCGCGGGTTCGAGTCCCGCCCGCCCCACCGACCGAAGCATTGCGCGAACCGCTTGGGGTTCGCCCGCTTCGGTGGTGGCCGGGGCCGGGTCGCCGGGGATGGCGGTGTCCGGCCCGGGGATCTTGAACACTGGGATGATCCTTTCGTCGTCGGTGATGCGGATCTCCGCGATCAACTGTTCGATCGTAGCCTTGCGTTCGGCCGATGTGCCGTTGGCGATGACGTGTGCCAGGTGGGTGCGGATACGGTCGAGGGTGGTCGGCTCGGGGGCGATGGGTTCGTGCTCGATGTCGTCGGCGACCTCGTCGCGGCGGCCTTTGAGGGCTTCGATTTCGGCGCGCAGCTCGCGCAGGCGGGGGCCGGCGTCTTCGTCGTCCATGGTGCCGTTCTCGAACGCGGCCCGGTACCGGTCGATGGCGGCGTGTTTGGTCTTGATCTGGGCTTCGATGGCGTCGAGTTCGCCGTGGCGGTCGGCGTGGGCGTCGCGGTGGTGGGCTTGGGCGCGCAGGATCGCGTCGGCGATGAGGGTGTCGGCGTGGCTGTAGAAGTCGTAGAGGGCTTGCAGGGTGGCGGTGTCCATCGCGGCGGCGTCCAGGCGTGGGGCGGTGCAGCCGTGGCCGCCGTAGCGGGTGCGCGAGTAGCAGGTGTAGTAGTTGTAGGTCCGGCTGCGGCCCTTGGCTGAGGTGCCGATGTACTTGCTGCCGCACTGTGGGCAGGTGATCAGGCCGGTGAGGTGGTAGTCGGACTCGCTCATGGCTCGCTGGTGGTGGGCGTCGGAGCGGGTTTCGGCGATGTCGCGGACGCGGCGCCAGGTGTCGCGGTCGATCAGGGCGGGGTGGGCGTCGTTGACGTACACGTCGCCGTAGGCGATGTCGCCGACGTAGGCGGGGTTGTCGAGGATGCGACCGATGGTCAGCCCGGACCATTTCTTGCCGGTGCGGTTGGGGATGCCGCAGCGGTTGAGTTCGGCGGCGATCCCGCGGGTGCCGAGCCGCTTTTCGACATAGAGACGTACGATTTCCCGGAGGATTGGTGCTTCGGTATCGTGGATGACGAGTTTCTGCGTTTCGCGGTCGACGTGGTAGCCGTAGGGGCGGGTGCCGCCGGGCCATTTTCCTTTACTTGCTTTTGTGGTCATGCCGCTGATCACCCGGTCGATGATGGTTTCCCGCTCGAATTCGGCGAACACGCCCAATAGTTGGACGAGCATCCGGCCGATGGAGGTGGAGGTGTCGAACGGTTCGGTCGCCGAGGCGAACGCCACGCCGGCGTCGTCGAGTTCGCCGAGCAGGTCGAGCAGGTCGGACAGGCGCCTTGAGAACCGGTCGACGCGGTAGACCAGCAGCACGTCGTAGCGGCCTGCTTTGGCGGCGCGGAGGGCGCGTTGCAGGCCGGGCCGGTCGGTGGTGGCGCCGGAGGCGTCGTCGCTGTACGGCTCGCCGACCAGTAGCCACCCGGGTTGGGAGGCGACATAGGAGGTCAGCGCGGTGATCTGGGCATCGATGGAGAAGGGCTGGTGCTCGTCGTCGGTGGAGCGGCGTACGTACAGGGCGATCCGGCGGGCACCGGTCGGTTCCTGGCCGAACCCGGCCCGGGACCGGCGGCGTTTGCTTTTCGTCCCTTTCGTGGTTGTGGTGGCTGCCATCGGCGGTGGGTTCCTCCTTCGGCGGGCGGACCGGTGGCGACCTGGGCTTTCGCCGGCACCGGCGGGTCAGGCTGCGTTGCGGTGTTCGGGGTGGGTGCGTTCGTAGCGGGCGATGAGCACGGCGAGCGCTTCGACGGCGTCGGTGTACTCGGTGGCCGTCATGGTGACCGTTTCGATCCGCGCGATACGCACCTTGGTAATGGCGGACTTGCCGCGACCGGGCGTCGCCTCGGTATTCTTGTCGGTGAGGGTTCGCTCATCCGGCGAGTTGTTCGATGGCGCGATTTCATGATACCCGATTTCCGGGTCTGTGTCGTTGTTTCGTCCCCGCATTCGCCTCCGGAATTATCTTCCCCGTTCTCATTTGGTGAAGAACCATCGGCCATCGCATCAGTCTCCTTTCCCGGATTCTCCCGGTCGTGGAATTGGCGGGATCTCGGCGTTCGCCGTTGGGTCGCCAAGGTGGGACAGCCGTACCCGGTCGCTCTGACCGGTGGGCAGCCACACCGGTCCGACCGGGTGGCGTCCGGCGCTGGCGGTGGCGACGGCGAGGGCACCAGCGCGGACCGCCGGGTGCGCGGCGAACTGTGGGCGCAGGCGTCGTTCCCGGTCCGCGTCGGCCAGCCAGACCAGCAGGGTGTAGTGCAGTCCGGTCGCCTGGTGCATTGCGGCGTAGCCATCGAGCCTGGCTGCGGCCCGGTGCCACCGGCCGGCCTCGTGAACGTCGGTGTCCAGCCAGAAGCTGACCGTGCCGTGCGGGTCGGTCCACACGCCGTGCCCGTCCGGGGTCGCCAGCTCCCCGGTGACCTGACGGCAAGTACGCGGCGACCACCAGGTGGCCAGCCGGGCGCCGGGGGTGTGCCGGGCATGTGCGAGCAGGTCGACGAAGACGCCGTTGACCGCGAGCAGGCGGCCCAAGTACCGACTGGCGGCCAGCCGGGCGCCCTGCCGGCTGACCGTCGCCGCTGCCGGGGTGGGGTACCCGTGGCGGTGCGCAAGGCAGGCCGCGCCGACCGGGCCGACAGTCCACAGCCACCGGGCCGCCTCGACCGCTGCCGGATCACGGAATCCGGTCAGCACGCCGCGCCGGTGCAGCACCAGGAGCCGGTTACGGGCGGTCGGCACCTGGTCGAAGCCGAGCGCCGCGACCTGCTCGGTGCTGAACACCTCATGCTCACCGAGCAGGTCGAGTAGCCACCGATCCCGCGCCGTGAGGCGACGCAGCTCGCCGGCCGCGTCGACCCCGCCGCGCCGGGCGGTCCGCATCCCCTCGATCAGCGGCCGCGCCGAACGTGTGTTCGTCAAGGTCATCCCCCCGCAAGTGTCGCTGTGGCCGTGGGCTGAGCAGCCGACTCCGCCCGCCGTCGGGCTCCCGTTCGCCCTTCCCCTGGGTTCACCGTGACAGACCGGCGTTACCAGGAGCCGTGACCGTCACCGCGGCCACCACGGACACGTCGGTAGGCGCCGCTATCGACCGAATCCACGGCGACGGTCCACTGTGGACACATTCGAGATGCGTGGCAGGAGACGCCGTAGGTACGAGTCGTGCCGCTCATATACCTGACTGTGCCGGGGAAGGGTTAGCGGCAGCGCTACGGGTAACGGCAGCGCACGCACCAGGCCGCACGGGTACGAACGGCGCGTCACCAGCGCGGAACGGGGGCGGCCGAAGTTGGCACGTTCATGCGTGCCCGTCCGGCGGCGCGGCAGCCCGGGACGACGCCGGTTGGCGGCAGCGGTCAGTTATCGTGCGGTCTCCCCGGCTGCGGTTCGCGGTGGGCCGCCCAGCGGGGGCGGACCGGGGCTGGCCACCGAACTTCGGTAGCACGCCGCTGGTAACGGCCGCGGTACCCCAGCGCAGGTTCGGCGAAGCTTCGCCGAACCTGCGCCGGGAATGACAGCAGCCCTACCCGACGGCAGCGACGACCGGGACGATGCGGTGTCCAACGTCGGCGGTGACCACGATCGGCGTCACGTCGGCACTGAGCCTCGCCGAAGCGGAGACCAAGCCGATCACTCCGATGCGTCCGGGCATCGGAGGCGCCGGTGGAGCCCTAGCATCCGGCCCAGCTTGCGGGCCAGGTCTGGCGGCAGCGGCGGCGCGCTGGCGGCAATTGCCTGGATCTCGTCCTCGATCGCGAGGTCGGTCAGGTACCGCGCCATCGGCAGGGTGCCCCGGGCCAGCGGGTGACCCGGGACGTTCTTGTACGGGTTGGTCATGGTGTCGATCTCCACGGTCCACGCGGTCGGCTGGTCGAACCTGCGCTCGTCATGGTCAACGACGAACCGCCCGGCACGAGGCGGACCGAGCACGCAGGCGCTACCGAGTCCGAATGTGACTGTGGTTCGACGACGCACGCCGGGGATACCCCGTCGCCGTTACCACGACGGTGTTAGCGGCAACGCTACGGGGGACGTTGCGGAGGCGTTGCCGGCCAGGGACCACCGACCTGTCTTCGTCACCAAGCGGGTCATTGCTTGGGCCGGAACGTTCCGGTGGCGCGCGGCGAGCCGTTGTGCCCCGCCGGGACCGCACCATAGGCCGTTCCCGGAACCCCGACCTCGCCGAGCCACGTTCGAGTGAGGGTTGTAGCGGACGGCTTGGCAGCTGGTCCGACCGTACGCGACCATGCCGAAAGTGCTGCGCTTGCCCGCGACCCGTAAGCCGCCCGCCACCGGAGCCGAGTTTCTCGATCTCCTGGAGCAGGGCGGTGGTTCCGTTCAGGTTGCCGACCCACCGGACGATGTGAGGGCCGCCTGGCGACGGTTCCTGCACGCCGTCAAGCAGTCCGCTGAGGTCCCACCAGGCTGGCATCTGCTGCATCGGGGTCGAGACAGTGGCGACCTCACCATCGAGCTACGCCGCGGTGATCATCCATCCGGCCAGTATCGCCGGCCCAACCAACCGTCAACGATCGTGGTGCCCGTGGAGTTGGTCGATCCGCACCCAGTGGTGGACGGACTCCGCGACGTGCCACACCGACTGCCCGGGTCGTTGGAGAACCGGTCCCGTACGTTGATGATCGTCCAGGCGCTTGCGCAGGCGGCTCAGGCCAAAGGACACCAGGTAAAGTCCGGCGCGGAGGACGTCCTCGCCGTCATCGAGGTTGACGGCGACGGGTACGGCGTTCGGATCTTCGAGGAAGCCGGAGCGCGGTGGACGCTGCGCCTGGTCCTGGAAATCGAGGGCGCGGGTGGTGGACCGGCGCGGTGGACCGACTACGCTCGCCGCCGCGTCGAGGATGACCTGCCCGAGGTGCTCCAGGAGATCGAGCGCCGTGCCGCAGCCGTACGCGGAGAGCGAGAAGCCCAGCAGCGCGCCGAGCAGCAGCACCGGGAGGAGAAGCGGCAGCGCCGGATCATCAAGCGACGCGACAAGGTACTCCGTGCCGAGGTCACCGCGTGGCGGCTGGCACAGGAGATTCGGAGCCACGGCGACCAAATGGTGGCAGATGGCATGCCCGCCGACGACCCTTGGCTGTTGTGGGCGCGCCGGTACGCAGCCGAGATCGATCCGCTTCGCGATCCGCCGGGCGCACCGCCCGACCCTTCGCCAAACGAGGAGGATGACGAACGGCGGGCTGATCCCGTGCGTCGGACTCAGACGCCGCCGCCGAAGCCGTGGCATCCGAACCGGCGCTGGTATCACGGCTAATACCAGTACCCGCCGTTCGGAAGGTACGGCCGCAGCTCGTCGTGCGAGGGCTTCGGCGTCTTGGGCATGCCCTCCAGGGTGCGGCGCGGGTCCACCCGGTCGGCGTGTTCACACGCCCACCGTGCCCAGGCGCGTACCTGCTCAGCACGAGGTTGGTCGAGATGGTCCGCGGCGGCCAGCAGCGCGGCGCCGTACGCGCGAGCATCTTCCGCGAATTGGACCTCGCTGATTCGCTCCTCGATCGCCCTGCATCGGTGATCTTCGGTGAAGCGCCGACGAGCCTCGGCCTCGGCCTGCTCGCGGCGATGCCTGGCGTCAATCTCGCGCTTCCGTTCCGCTTCGCGTTGCTGCACGAGCAGGTCCGCCCAGCGCTCGATGTGCGTGAAGACCTCGCCGAGCCGTTTGTGGAGCGGAGCGTCCGGCGACTCAGTCCAGCTGTCGTGACCACGCCGCCGCTGGGGATGCCGCTCGGTGATCCGCAAGGTGAGCGGCGTGCGCCGATCCCCGTACAGCGCCAGTGGAAAGTCGTCCCAGCCGATGCGCACAACCAGCTTGCCGTGGTCGTAACTGCGCCGCTCGCACTCGAAGTGGACCGAGTAGCCACGAAACTCGGCCTCGTTGATGATCGCCTGCCAAATCCGACGCATCTTGACCAAGGGATACCCCGGACGCGGGGCTCGCCAGGAGTAGTCCGAACCGTAGATCATCCGGTCCGGACCAAACAGCCCGTCGACCAGCTTCTCCACCAGCGGGTGCGGACTGGTGACCTTCGTGGGCGCCGGCACTGCCCGTCCCAGGAATTCAGCGGTGCGCGGAAGGATCGGCTTGGGCGTCCAGTCCCGAATCCTCGCCTCAAGCTCTTCTGGATCGGGCTCGGGCGGCGTCTCGTCGACCCGCTCCAGGTACAGGTGCAACGACCCCGGCGCGCCCGACCGGTGCAGACGCTCGTGCCCGACCCGAAGCAGGCGAAGATAGGCAACTTTAGATGCGTGTCGCCACGCGGCCAGCTCATCTTCGGCGAGATCGTCCAGATCCAGACGACCGCCTGCGGCGCGCACGCGTTCGATGACCAGTTCCGGTGTGATCTCCAACGTGGCGGAGTCCAATCATCCGGCTCGGATTCAGCGCACGCCTCACGCGAGGATGAACGGGCCGTCTACTCGTCTTCTTGAAGTTGCCGGATGAGGGCTTGCCGTTCCTGCCTGGTCAACCGGCGCCGCAGATCGTGCGCGGCCGTAGCAACCGGGTCCGGCGGCGGCAACGGCGGTATCCGGATCTTTCCCAGCACCCCCAGCCGGCGGACATCGCGCACCTGGCGCTCGTCGCACGCGTCATTGACGCAATGAAGTCCAGTGCGATGCGGATGTTCCGCTCGGTACGCGGCTGGATCGTGCCGAAACTCGACCGGGATGAAATGATCAGTTCCGATGTGTCCGCAGTTCAGCTCCACTTTCCAGTTTTGGACCATCCGGTCCGGAAGGCGCTCACCGAGGGCCACGATCGGCGCGTCGAAGTCCGGGTCGTCGCCTCCGCAAGCTGGGCATACCAGGTAATCACCAACGCGATCCTCGTCCTCCGCGCCCACCACCTCGCCCAAGTGGCCACACGCCAGCGTGACCGACCACCGCGTCCAGCCGAACCCGGCGTCTTGGGACTCCGGCTCGCCGGGCTCGATGTAGCGGACCGCGGTTCTACCGTGGTTGAGCTGACATGACCAGAAGATCGGGCACCGCGCCCGCTCGGGCGCCAGGGCGGCGGTGTCGGAACGCTTGGCGAGCCGCAGTGCCTCGTGCCCGCATTCAAGGTCGAGGGCGTAGGCGACGACCTCGGTCGGTGGCGGCAGTTCTTCCAGGTACACGCGGACGAGGAAGTCGGCGACAGCCGCGCCGAACTTCTCCGTGGCGGCGGTGCGGCCCTTATCACGTCGCTCGTTGTGCGCCGCCACCAAGGCGGGCCACTGTGCCCGAGCCGCGGCAAGCGTCACCCGAAACGGTGCGGGGCCCGCCGCCTCGTCCTCCAGCCGCCGCAGCAGGTTCTGCCGCTCCTCGCGGCGCCGCGCGCGCCGTTCAGCGTCATCCACCGTTTCACTACGGGCCACCACAATCTGACCAACGAACCACAGAGGAGTTCGGCAGTTCCCGAAGGGCGGTACGCCGACCGGCCGGACTCCTCGCCACCGGAGGGACTATCCGATCGGACAGTCCCTCTCCGCCGGTGCACGGCGCGAACCCGACAGCGTTGCGGCGTGTCGAGATCCCTCGTGGTGAGGCCACAGCGCTACGGGTTGGCGAACCCGTTAGCGAACCCGCTACGGGTTGCCGGCAGCGCTGCCGGTAACGCTCTGGTAGCGCCAGCGCCCGGCGCCAACCAGACAGCGTTACCAGCCGCTACCAGGCCACCGCGCGGCTTCGCATCCGCAGCGCCGGCCCGACGGACCGCAGCGCAACAGGACGCGGAAGCCGACCGTTTGGTCCGTGCCAACGCGAGCGCGGAACAAGCGCGGACGCTGCCGGCACGGGGCGTGTCGGCACGCGGCACGTTTCCGCCGACGCGGCACTGTGCGATTGGAACGGTCGTGCCGTTCCGGAACAGCGGTACGGCGCGCGTGGAACAGTCACTTTCTGGCCGCCGGCGCCGGGACGCAGGGTGGCCAGATGCGGGTCGATGCGGTTGTGATGGTGGCCGTGGTGGAGCAGTCCGGCACAGCGAAGCCCGCGCGGACCGGTTAGGGCGCGGTCCCTGATGCGGGAGTCGGTACACGACATCCGCCACCCGACGCCGCTCACGGTCCGTACCTGCGGTGTCACGGGTGCGGCCAGATCACGCCGCACGGCGCCTACCAGCGCCTCTCCACGCTGCGGGTCGACGCATGCGGGTTGACCGCGCCGCCGTCCAAGTCGGTGTGCGACGAGTGCGTGTCCGCGCCCAGTCGCGCGCCGTGGTGAGGACATCCCGCCGACGCGATCGTGACCTGCGCCGGGCGCCGGCACCGCCAGGCTCGGGTTCAAGCGCAGCCGCCGGCCGTACGGGGGTGGGGGGCGACCGCCGCGCCGCCCGCGTGCTGTGCCAGTGGTGCGCGCCATCACCGACCAGCCCGCCCCTGGGCCGACGACCCTCAACCCGTAACACCCCGCACGGAGAATGGTCTTGAAAGCAAGTTGGAGTTGTCGGCAGCCCTTGCTGGTGACCGGGCGCGGTCACCAGCGGGCTGCGGCCGGCGGCCGGGTTGCGGTAACGCTTCCGCTAACGGGTGCGGTTCAACGTCGAGGCATGACTGACACCCACGACACCCCGAGCGGCAAGCATGCTCGGACCGGACGCCGGTACCGCCGGCGCAGTTCGACCTCCCGCGAGTACCGCCTGACTCCCCGGTTCAACGATGAGGAGCTGGCCAGGATTCAGGCCGCAGCCGAGGCGGCCGAGATGACGCTGACCGGCTACTGCGCCTTGGCCGTGGTGGCGGCGGCCCGAGGCGAGCCGATCGACCTGCCCGGCGGGCTACCCAGCGAGGAGGAGCTGGGCGAGATGCAGCGGGAGCTGTACGCCGCCCGGGTCGCCGTCAACAAGGCCGGCACCAACCTCAACCAGGCCGTCGCGCAACTGAACGCCACCGGCGAGCCGCCGGTGTGGCTGGACCACGCCGTAGCGCGGTCGATGCGGGCCGTCGAGCAGGTAGACGCGGTCGTGTCCCGCATCCACCACTGGCTGACCAGCGCCGAGTGAGATGATCCCGGCGGTGCACCCACGCGGCACCAATGTGGGCGGGCTGCTGCGCTACCTGTTCGGCCCAGGTAAGCGCGAGGAGCACGTCAACCCGCGGCTGGTCGCCGCGTGGGACGGCGTCGGACCACTGCCCCATCTGCAACCGCCCACCCGCAGTGACGGGCGGCGAGACGTGCGCCGGTTGACCGAGTTGCTGGAGCAGCCGGTCGTCTCCGGGTGGAACCGGCCGGCCAAGACGGTGTGGCACTGCTCGATCCGCAACCACCCCACCGACCGGTACCTGACCGACGAGCAGTGGGCGCACATCGCCGGCGAGGTGATGGCCGGCGTCGGCTTGGCCCCGCACGGCGACCCGGCCGCGGTGCGGTGGTTCGCGGTGCGGCACGGGGACGACCACATCCACCTGGTCGCCACGTTGGTCCGGCAGGACCGCCGTACGGCGTGGGCGTGGAAGGACAAGCTGCATGCTCAGCGGGCCTGCCGCGACTTGGAGGAACGCTACAACCTGTACCGGGTCGCCCCACCCGGCGCCGGCTCCCGAACCTGGCCGAGTCCGTCCGAGTTGAACAAGGCCGCCCGGCTCGGGCGCACGGACCGGCGCGGCCGGCCGGAAACGCCCCGCGACCGACTGCGCCGCCGGGTCCGCGCCGCCGCTGTAGCCGCTACCGGCGAGGCCGACTTCTTCGCGCGCCTGCGCCATGCCGGCATCGGGGTTCGGCTGCGGTACAGCAGCCGCAACACCGGCCAGGTGACCGGGTTCGCGGTCGCCCTCGCCGGACACACAACCGCGGCCGGCGAACCGATCTGGTACGGCGGCGGACGCCTGGCCCCCGACTTGACCCTGCCTCGGCTGCGAACCCGCTGGCACCACACACCCAAGCAGCCCAACCAGCCGACGGCGGCGCAATTGGCCGGCATTGCGTTCCCGCCCTCGGGCTTGTACCGGAAGGCCGCCGACGCCGCCGGCCAGGCCGCCGCCGCAATGACCGGGACCACCGACCCGGGCGTTGCCAGCGCGATCGCCACCGCCGCGGCGGACCTTCTCAGCGCCACCGCCAACGCCTGGGAACGCGGCCGGGGCGGGCCGCTGACCGACGCAGCTGAGTTGTTCGACCGCGCCGCCCATGAGCTGCGCCGCCATCAGGGACCGGCCCGCCGGATCGCCCAGGCGATGCAGCTTCGCTCGATGGCCCGCCTGGTCACCCTCATGGGCGTCATCTCCGGCGACGACGACACCGCCGCCGCGCTCCGCCTGCTCTACACCCTCGCCGCCCTCGCCGAACACCTGGCCGACCTACGCGAAACCCAACAACGGCTCCACCAAGCTCAAGCAGCCCGCGCCGCCGCCGCAAAGCTGCGCACCTTCACCCCGCCCCCGCCCGCACCTGCGGACTCGGCGCCTACCTCGCCGGTCCAGGATCGCGGATGGCAGCACTGGGCGTCGGTGGCGGACAAGCCCGATGGTCGCCCACGGAGGTGACGGGCCGGATCCGGGACAACGAGTCAACTGCTCGGCCCAAATGCACCGCGGATCGAGTCGTCGCCGCTTGGCGCCTGCTGATCCCATCGATGGATAGCTCTACTGGCCGAAGACGCACCGACGGCCGGGGCTCAACCGCGCGCGAACTTGACCACCGCAGTTGACCAAGCTAGGGAACTTGGCAAGGTGGGCCTGCCGGACCGTGAGCCCCTTGCTCGGCAAGGCGAGGAGGCCGACCGCCAGCCGTTGCCACGGTGTCACCCGTCCTGGGTCGGTCCACCGCCAAGCAAGCAGATCCGTTCGGCCCAGCTCGGGTTGATGGCCGCAGTCGTTATCTGGTGTGGTCTGGCAGTTGTCGTTGACGTTGAGAGCACTACCGTCGTGAAGCCCGTTCTTCGTGCCTGCGTAGGTCGGTCACGGACCCGCCATATGAGCGACCTGCTGTCCGAACAGGACAGTATCGGCGGATTCCTCACCGCGATCCGGCGCAAGCTGGGTTTTACCAAGGAGGAACTGGGCGTCCTCCTCGGTCGTAGCGCGCAGACGATTCAGGTATACGAAAGCGGGCGCGGAAGACCACCCGTCGTCCTGCTTCTCGATTTACTGGACCGGTTGCCGATGCTTGGCTGCACGTTCAACGAGGTGGCTGCCCGGTTCTCCTACCCGCAGGTTGTCTCGGTTGATCCGTCGCGGTTTTCGACCATCCACGAATACGTCGCGGGTGTCCGCGTGTTCCGCGGCTACTACCGCGCGGAGTTCGCCGCGACGCTCAAGTGCACTCCGGATCAGTTATTCGCGTACGAGCATCGGGAAAAGCCCGATCAAATTGTCCTTCGCCGACTGGTGGCCAGGCACGTGCGTCCCGATTTCTCCTACGACGACCTGGTCGAGTGTTTCCAATCGCTGCGGCCCACCCCCTACGATCTTCGGCTGCGTGAATTATTCGCCGAGTTGCGTGGATCCCCGGTGGGCAGCGGACGATACGTTGCGCTTCGGCGGCAGCTGATTGTCGAAAATCTTCATCGTGCCGAGGTATTTGCCCGCCGCTACCGTGGCACTCGGGTGTCGCAGGACGACGCCGCGCAGGTTGCCGCGGAGGCTCTCGTGCGGGCGGTCGACGGCTGCAATCCCCGCTACGGCGACTTCGTGCCGTACCTTCGCAGATGGGTATTCGCATCGATTGTTGGCGCGGCTCGCCGAACGTGGACGACTGGCACCGCTGCCGACATTCGACCATACGGCGGCAGGGTCGCCCAGGCATGGGAGGCGCTTCGCCAACAGCTCGCCCGGGAGCCGACGCCGGCCGAGATTGCCCGGAATCTGAATCTCCCGGCCTCGGTGGTCGAACAGACACAACATGCCCTGCGCTGTCGATACGCCGCCTCACTCGACGACGGGGACGCCACAGGCAAGAAACTGCCGCTCGTGGAAACGCTGCGTTCGGCGGACGAGACTGACGGCGCGGTCCAGCTATCGGACGCGATGCGCGGCTACCTAAAGATTCTCGGCCCTGATGCCCGCCAGGTAATCATGATGCGGTTCGCTGATGACCTTGACATCGAAGACATCGCTGTCAGGCTTGGGCGAACTGAACAAGATGTTGCCGACGTGCTGACCCGCGCGCTGCAGGACATTCGGGAATCGGCGAGCCTCCACGCGCAGTTGAACAGATGCTGACGGTCGCCTGAGACTGCGGTCACGTGGGATCTCGTTCTGGCGGTCGGTTCGTCCGCTGTCTGCGTGGGCTTGGTCGCGATTCAGGCCGCTTGCCGCTCGCCGTCCGCCGGCGTCGGGAGCTGAGCCAGCACCCGCAGCGCGTCTTGCAGTGAGATCGGGTGGTCGTGCTCGACCGCGGTCAGCATCTGCTCGATCCACTGCCGCATCAGGGTGGTGGGCTTGATGCCGTGGGTCTCGGCGTACGCCTGGATTCGGCGCTGGGTGCCCAGCGGAATGCGTAGGGACGTGGTCACCAGCATTGTGTCGACCGACTCGACGGTGACCGGCTCGTCCGCGCTGGGCAGATCGGCGGCCAGTCGCGCGGAGGCGTCCTCGTCGCGCTCCAGACCGGCCAGCGAGTGGGTCATGGCCCAATCGACTGCCCGCCGCTGGTCTGCCTCGTGCTGGCTGACGGGGGTGTCCTCGTCGTAAGTGCTCACGGTGTCAGCCACGGTTCGCCTCCCATGCCGCGAAGATTGCCGATTCCTGCTCGTCCATGTCCCGTACGCCGCGGATGATCCAGTCGAATCGGGTTGCGGTCGGGGCGAGGACGATGATGATCGCGCGGCCGGCGCGGGTGCGACACCACACGGTGTGGTACAGCAACCCGCCCGGGCCGTGCATGGCCTGCGGCCAGCGGGGACGCTTGTCCAGCAGCGCCTGCATCACCTCGTGCGGCTCGATGCCGACGAGGTTGGGCAGATACCACGGATCCCACTCGTACCCCACCCCGCGATTGTAATGCAGTTGCAATGCCATTGGGTAGTTGGTGGCGTGGCCAGGTTGTCGCGGCGTTCTCGGCAGCGGGCGGTTGGCGAGGCCCGCCGCTGGCTGTGTGCCTCGTGCGGACAGGTAACGACCGGTGTTGTGGTCGGCTCGGAGTCCTGGGATGACGGAATGGGGACTCACCCTGTTCACTGCGACCGCTAACGCGAACGCCTGGGAACGCGGCCAAGGCGGACCGCTGACCGACGCCGCCGACCTGCTCGACCCCGCCGCCCATGAGCTTCGCCGCCGCCAGGGACCACACAGGCGGATCGGCCAGCGTCACCGGGCCGGATAGCCGTCGGCACCGCTGATGGCGTGCGACTGTACCCGCCGACCATGCCGCTCTCGATTCACTATCCTGAATACGATCACAAGCGTCCGTCATCTCATGGACAGATCGCTATTACTGTCCGTCATAGCGTCGTTACATGGGTCATTACTGCGGAAGCTCCCAACACCAGCGTCCCCGGCACCTGCGAACGCTGGCTGGTCAACTACGTGCACTGCCACTCCCACCGCGTCAACAACAACGTCGAGCAACCTTCCCACCCGTCGACCTGCGAGCGGGACGGCCGGACGGATCGAGAAGACAAGCTCGCTGAGCTGTGGGCGGACATCCTGGCCGAAGGTCTGGATCAGGCGTTGAGCGGCCTGGTCGTCGACTACCTCGGCAAGGTCGAGCAGAGGCGGCTACAGCGGCGAGCGGCGCGGTCGGGCATGAATTGCCAGCCCCTGGCCGACGCCGCCAAGGCACTGCTCGACCTCGGCGACACCAGTCACCAGATGATCGGCCGCGCGATCGGCGACTTACTGCCCCCTGGCACGCCGCCGTTCGTCCGCAAGCTCGCGAGCAAGGTCGGGGACAAACTGCCCCAGCCGTGGGACGCGAAGATCACCGCCGCCGCCCGCGGCTTGCAGGTGCTCGGCATCTACCTCTGCATGATCCAACTCCTGCCGCCGGCGCAGTGCGCCTGCCTGATGGTGCTCACTACCGCCGTGTCCACGGAGGTAGTGAAGGAGAAGGTCGCCAACCTCATCCACGACGCCCGGCAGGATCTCGCCGGTGGGGAATGGAAGGCAGCGTCGTGAACCGGGCGTAGCCGGCTGCTCCCGTGGTCGTCAGATCGCGGGTACGGTTCGCCCATGGGCACCCCGAGGCGCGGTTGGTTCACCGCGGTCTGGGAGCGTGTCGTCACCTCATCGCGGAGCCCGGGCAGACGCCGCGGGCCCGCCGAGCGGACGAGTCGGACCGCTGGTTGTGCGCTCGTGTGGTCGGGTGAACACGCGGGTCGTGGTCGACTCGGAGTCCTGGGACGGCGGGTACTGGCTGATGACCCAGGGCCTGTGTGGCGACTGCCCGCGAGAGCGCGGCTTGACAGCGCCGGAGTAAGGACCGGCCGGCGCCGGTCGAGGTCGCGGTGGTCATGGGCGCGAGGGGACGCGACTGACAGATGGAAAACGATCAAGGCAGCGAAATAGCCCCGTACCGGCCTGTCGCTGCCTTGCGGTCCGCGCGCACGACGTCGTGGCGACGCCCCTGCGGTTAGGTGAGATCGAATTCGCCATCCTTGGCTGCACTGATGAACGCCACCCACTCGTCGGGGGCGAACACTAGTGCTGGTCCGGTGGGGTGCTTGCTGTCACGCACGGCGACCGCGTTGGGGAGTTGGGCGACCTCGACGCAGTTGCCGTTAGCGCCGCTGCGGGTGCTCTTGCACCAGGTCACCGCGCCCAGCTCAGACGCGTTCATGGACTTTCACCTCCTTTGTCGTACTTGTTGGCGAGTCGGGCCGCCAACCGCTGGGAGTCGGCCGGGTTGAGGGCGGCGGCCCGGAGCTGGTTGAACATGTCGGCGTAGCGGCGTACATCGGCCTCCTTCTCCAGGTACAGCGCGCCGGCCATGTTCTCGATGTAGACCAGTTCGGGGTCGGCGGCGTCTGGGAAGCTCATCATGGCGAAGGAACCGTGCATGCCGGGGTGCGCGCCGACCTTGAACGGCAGCACCTGGAAGGTGGTGTGCGGCTGGCCGGCCATCTCGGCCAGGTGGTGCAGTTGCTCGGCCATCACCGGCGGGCCGCCGACCTCGCGATGCAGCACTGCCTCGTCGACGATCGCCCACAGCTTGAGCGGGTCGTCCTTGGTGATCGACTGCTGGCGCTGGGTCCGGGTCTCGACGCGCTGCTGCACCTCGGTCTCGGTGGCCGCCGGCAGGCTCGCGGTGACCACGGCGCGGGTGTAGCCCTCGGTCTGGAGTAGGCCGGGCACGAACAGGCTTTCGTAGTTGCGCACGCTACGGGCTTCGGACTCGAAGCTGATGTAGGTCGTGTACTCCTCGGGCAACTCCGACTCATACGCCTGCAACCAGCCCAGTTGGCCGGCCTGCCTGGACAGGTCGAGCAGCGCGGCCCGGCGGGCGGGGTCGGTCACGCCGTACTTGTCCAGCATTGCGAGCAGGGTGCGCTTCTGTGGCCGGGCCTTGGCCGTCTCGATCCGGTACAGCGTGGCGCTGTTGATGTTGGTCTGCTCCGCGGTGTCCTCCCGGGTGAGCCCGGCGGCCTGGCGCAGGGCGCGCAGCTCACCGGCCAGCCGGCGTAGCCGGACGGTGGGTGGCTGACGGCGCGCGGGCAAGTCGGTCTCCTTCACTCCGCTCCTCCTTTGAGTGTGCCTGCCGTGCGAACGCTCGACCAACTCGGGTACATCGTTCACCATTCAAGCGAACGCAAGGCTTGCGTTAATGAGTCAGGCGAGCGCAGTATGAACGAAGCATGGCATGCCCGGCCGCTCCGGGGTAGTTCACCCGCGACGGCGGGTCGGGACGGTCACCGACGGGCGGGGCGTGCCATGCGCGAACACCCGCGCGGACGTCGGAGGTGGGTAGTGATCGTCCTGGCAGTGATACCGGCGCTCGTGCTCGGCTTCCTAGCCGGGCTGTTCGCCTTCCGCGTTAAGAGCCGCTGGTGCCCGGTGTGCGGCAACGACACCGTGAAGCTGGCTGACCAAACCCGTCGCCATGCGGTGCGCCCGTGATGATCGACGAACCGAGCGACCTGTCAAGCGACCTGGTGGCCTACTACCGCGAGGTGCTGCTCACCCACAGCTCCGTTCACGGGGCGAGCAGTTGCCCCATCTGCGGTGTGCCGCGCTGTCCCGACTGGATCGCCGCCTACGACACGTTGGCCGCCGCTGGAAAACCCATGACAGCCGAGCCGGTCTGGGAGCCCTACCAGGCGCGGAAGCCGCAATGAACACGCCTGTCACCGTTGGCGACGTCATCCAGGTCGGCGAGCCGGACTACATGTACGGCCGTGGTCCGTTGCATCTGCGCCTCACCGAGGTCGGCCAGGTCGAGCGCCAGGCTGACGGCCTCTGGCTGCATCTGCGCGGCGTCGAGCTGTGGGCCGACGGCCGGGAGAAGAACGCGCAGCCGCGCTGGGCGCTGGTACGGATGCGAGCCCTCATCGGCCGCCCGAAGCCACCGGAGGTGAAACCGTGAGTACCACCTACGTTGCCGGCAGCGGCCGTGAACGGCTCCACCGGGCGCAGGCCGAGCTGTACGAACACCTTCATACCGACGCGGGCGGACGCTTCCACAAGTGCGGCGAGATCGAGCCCTGCGCCGCGCGTCGCACCTTGAACCAGACCATCCTGGGCTACGGCAGCCTGCCGCGTCGGCGGCCGGGGCTGACCAACCGCCCGGCGACGCGGCCCGGCGGCGGCCGGGGCTGGTTCGACGGCACAGCCGAAGCGGCGCCCGCGGCATGAACATCACGCAACTCCGGGCCGAACTTGAGGAGCTGGAACAGGCCGGCTACGGCCGGTGTCGCGTGTCGGTGTACCCGGCGCTCAGCGAAGACGCGGCGACCGGCCGCTACATCCTCGACTTCAACGGCACGGAGTACGCGGCATGCGAACTCGATGTCCCACCCTCGCCGTCGGACGGGCTGGTGACCCTGGTGTTCGACCTGGCGGCCGAACCCGACGAACTGGTGCAGTGCAGGCCGCCGCCCTGTCCACCCGCTGCCAGCAACAGCGGCGGCGAACGCCGGGCGCCACCATCGCCGCACTGATCAACACCCGTGGCCTCCCTGCCACGGGATAGCGCCAGCCTGATCCGCCGCATCCGGCAAGCACCCCAGGCAGGCACCGAGCGGAACCCACCGATACCGGAAGGAGCCTCATGACCATTGCCGACACTGCCGCCGCGCTGGGCGCAGCGCACACCGACGCCCACACCCAGGAAACCGACACCACCGAGGTGATCAAACAGGCGGAGCAAGCCCAGGCCAGGCTGCGTGCCGCCGCCTCGGGCGCGGCCAACCCCCTGGCCGAGCGGGCCGTGAGCAGCTACGCCGACGCCATCGTCAAGCTCCGCGAAGGCGCCGCGCTGCTGGCCGAGGTCACCAAATTTCTGGCCGAGTACGCCCGCACCGCCGCTATCGACCTGCCCGTCAGCAACGTCCGCCGTTTCCCGCTCAATCGCGCTAATACTCGGCCGACCGGAGACGCCGACGATGTGCTTGACGGGGACGCCTCCGTCGACCACCCGCCGACCGATACCTGACCGCAGCCGGGGTGTCCAGGCAGCCGGCGGACGAGCGCAGCGTCCGCCGGCTACGCGGAACGCGACAACTAATGGTGAACGTGTGCTGCGGTCGACCGGCTTAGGTTTCCGTGGACCATTCCGCACTGAGCTGCGCCGCTTCGGTGAGGAAGGCGTCCAGTTCAGCATCGGTCAGGTTGGCGTCCCGCAGCACCTTGCGGATGACGACGATCTCGACCTGGACCACCGTCTGAGTGTCGACACCGGCGGCGCTGGCTCGGTCAAGTACAGAGTTGATCATTGTTTCGGCGGCGGCGGGGGCGAAGTCGCTGCCCGAGGCGCTGAACTCGGCGCGGGCTTCGGCAACGAAGCGGATCACCTCGGCCGGATCGGTCGTCTGATCAAAGCGGCGCTCGACAGCCGCCACGAACGCCGCGCCCAGGAACTCCGACCAGCCGTCCCAACCGCTTTCCTCAGTGAGTTGTTGGGTTCGCTGGTCGTAGGCGGTCCAGTCGTCACGGACGAGGCTGCGAACCAGTTCCGCATAGTCAGTTGTTCTGCTTGTCATGTTTCTCCTTCAACCGTCGCAGTGCCCGTGCGACCTTGGCGGCCCCTTCGGCGGCGACAATACCGCCAGCCAACAGTCCCGTCGCGTAGTCAGGCATGCCGGGCGCTTGATCCGGCGGCGGTGTGGCGGGACTGGCGGTCTGGGCCGTGGCTGGACCATGTCCGTGAGGTACGAGGTTACGGATCGCGTCGGTAGTGTCGTGGGTGGAGTCCACGACATCGTCGCCGTGCCGGACAAGCTCGCGCCGCAGGCGTGCAAGCCGGCTACCACGCTCGGTTGGTTCCGGGACGTCTGTGGAGCCGGCTGTGCTTGCCTCGCCAGTGCTGGCGGTCTGTCCTCCGCCACCGCCGAGGACATCGATATAGACATCAATGGCGTGGCTGCCGGACAGCAGGCGTCCGATCATCTTGTCCAAGCGGTCACTGGCCGCACTCCAGCGTTGTGGCGCGGCGCGGGCCTCCGGACTGCTGCTGCCTTGGACGGTACGGCTGAATTGTCGTTCTGCCGCTCCAATCTCGGTACGGGCGGCGACGGCTTGTTCGATGGCCTCGGCGACGCGCTTCTTCGCGGCCTGTAGCTCGGCGATGAGATCGCCCAGGTTGGTCACAGCGACCTCAGGTAGGCGTTGGCGTGGCCCTTGCCCTCGTTGAGACGACCCAGAGCCTCGTCGGCCTGACCATGCGCCTCGTCACACAGCCGCAAGGCTTCACCGGGCTTGAGGTGGCTGGCCGAAGTCGTGGCCACGCGCAGTTGCGCCGTCGCCTCGGTGATCTTGGTCCGGGCTTCGGTCACCAGACGGATCGCCTGATCGGCCCTGGCGATTGCGGCGGCGATCTCCGCGCGAACCTGGCCGAGATCCACAGTTCTACCCTTCCTGGCAGGTCTTCGCCGAGTCTGGTCGGGTCAGCGGCGGTCGGAGCAGTGTGGACAGGGAGGAGGGCGTGGTCGGGGTTGGTTCCCGTCAGAGGACGGCGTTGTACTTGTCGGTGTCGTCGATGGCGGAGCGGATGGCGGCGGCGCCTTCGCCGAATTTCTGCTTGGCGGCGTTGAGTTTGCCGATGGCGGACATGACGGCGGGTTGTTGGGTGCCGGCCATGAGCGCGGATAGTACGGCGATGGCCTTGTCGACCTGGGCGACGACGCCGGAGATTTGGCCGAGGGCCTGGTTGGCTTCGGTCTTGCCGTGGTTGAGGCCGTTCTTGATGTCTCCGATGGTGGCCATGGGTGTTCCTCCCCCTGTGTTGCTGTTTAACGCGCCCGCCGTGGCGGTGGGTGCGTGGGTTGTGTCAGCCGCGGGTGGCGGCGATGAAGATGAACCACATGATCGGCATGCCGACGAAGCAGATCACGCCGCCGACGCGGGCGGAGCGGGTGTGCTTGTCGCCGATGCGGGGTTGGCCGAGCAGGCTGATGGTCAGGTAGCCGGCGAAGAACGCCAGCGCGGGGAACCCGCACAGCGACCACGGGACGAGCTGCCACGGGATGGCGCCGAACTGATCTTGGGTGTTGACGGTGAACATCAGCACTGAGGCGATGGTGGCCAGGAACGCGGCGGCGACGTAAACCAGGGCGTTTCGCGCCAGCGGGGTCAGGTCGGGCAGCAGCGGTGGTTGGGTCGCCTGACGCTGCGCGGCCTGGGCGGCGGTGTCGGCGGTGTCGGCGGCGGTGGTGGCGCGGTACAGCGCCTCGGTGGGGTCGGTGATCGGGCTGGGGGTGATGCCACCGAGGTGGGGGGTGGGTAGGCGCAGGGTGGTGGCGAGTTGGGTGAGGTGTTGGCGTTGCACGGCCAGCCGGTGGGTGAGCTGGTCGACGCTGGCCTGCCCGGTCTGCGCGACGGCGGACTGCTGGGTGGTGCGGGTGTGTTCATCGCGCAGGAGTGTGGCGATGTGCTGGGCGGCGTCGGTGTAGGCGGCCCAGTGGGTGGCCGTACCACCTTGCTGGCCGGGGACGTAGATGGCGGTGGGGATGTCCTCGCCGGGCAGGTGCGGGTAGGGGTTGGTCATGGGGTGGCTTCGATCTGGTCGAGGGTGCCGGGGCGCACGTAGGGGACGATGAGGGTGCGGCGGTTGTCGTGCCGGTCGATCAGCAGCGCCCGGTTGGGTCGGGGTTGCCAGGCCAGGGTGTACTCGCCCAGCAGCGAGCCGATGTCGTTGCCGGGCAGGTTCAGGGCGAGCAGGCAGGCGATTTCGTCGCCGCCGATGGGGCCGAGATCGTCGCTGAACCGGCGCAGGGTGCGCCACCAGCCCAGCAGGTGGATGCCGTGGCCCGGCCCGTTGGCCAGGACATTGCGCAGGTCGTCGTGCCCGGAGTGGTAGGTGGTGGTCATCGGGTCGCCGGTCTCCACCAGGGTGCTGGTGGCCAGCACGCTGGTGGCCGCGTCGGCGCCGAACACGATCAGGTAGGTGGCCCGCCCGGCGGAGGGTTCCCCGGCTCTGATGGTCTGGGCGAGGCGGGCGAGTTGGGTTTTCAGCTCTCCGGCGCCGGTGATCGTGTCGCAGGGATGCCCGGCGGCTTTGACCGCTTCCTCGGCGGCGTCGGCGGCCTCGTCGGCGGCGGCGACCAGCGGGGCCAGCAGGAAGCTGGCGGTGCCGGGCTGGTGTTGGCGGGCCAAAGCCACCGTGGCCGCGTGTAGCACGTCGGCCCCGACTAGGGAGGTGCCGAGCACGGCCAGGTGCCGCCCGGGTGTGGCGTCGAGGGTGAACCCGGCGGTGGGCAGCCCAACATCCACGGCACGGCCGACGATGGCCTGCCGGCGGCGCACGTCGGGGTTAAGCCGGGCGAACGTGGGGTCGTCCTCGACGTGTTGTTCGGCGTAGCCGGCGAACACCGCCGGGGGCAGGCTGCCCGGTAGGCGGGCGTCCCACAGCGCGTGCCGCTGGGCGGTGACCGAGGTCGGGTCGGCGTCCGGGAACCGAATGAGCCGGTTCGCCCCGGCGACCCCGGCCGCGGTGTTGACCACGGCGGTGCCGACGGGCAGGTTGTCGGCGGCGTCGTTGAGCTGGTCCAGCACGCCACCGCCACCGGCCAGCGCGACCCGCAACGGGAACTGCCCGAAGATCGATTCGGTCTTGGTGAACAGCGCCTCGATCCCGGAGATCGTCTGCGAGGCCAGGATCAGATGGATGCCGTAGGAGCGGCCCTTACGGGCCAGTTCCTCCAGCAGCGCGACCGCCTGCCCGGCCACGGCGTCGTTGCCTGCGAACAGCACATGGAACTCGTCGATCACCGCGACCAGCCGCGGCATCGCCACGTCTGGGCGCCCGGAGCGCAGTTCGGCGAGCTTGGTCACCCCGGCGCGTTTCAGCTCGGTGGCGCGGCGGCCCATCTCCCGCGACAACGTGCGCAGCACCGCCAGTCCGTACTCGCGGTCGGACTCGATACCCACCGTGCGGGCATGCGGGATCCAGGACGGGTCCACCGCGGTCGGGGTGAACTCGGCGAACGACACCCCTTCCTTGAAATCCAGCAGATACAGGCCCAACTCGTCCGGGCTGTACCGCGACGCCAGTCCGTAAAGCACATCGAGCAGGAACACCGTCTTGCCCGATCCGGTCCGGCCACCGACCAGCCAATGCGGGGTGGCGTCATCCAATGTCAGCACGGCCTCGCCGCGCCCCTCACGCCCGATCGTGGTGCGCAGCCCGGTGATCGACGACTCGCCCCAGACCTGGGCCGGCATCAACGCGCCGAAGTCGGTACTACTCTGCGCGCGGGCGGTACGGGCCAACCTGCGACACACCGCCTCCACCAGGTCGTCCGAGGGGCCGGGATCCAGCCGCAGCAGCGCCGGCAGGCCGCCGCCATCCGGGTTGAACCGGCGCGTGCCGGGCGGATTGGAGACCCGAAACAGCCGCCACCCTCGGCGGCCAACAGGTGGGTAGTGCGCTCCAACCGGGGAGCCGCGTCCATGCCGGGGTGCTGCGGCGGCGGATACCCGGCCAGCAGGAGAAACACCCCGACCTGCGGCCCGGCATGCGCGATCGCCGCCAGCCGCGACCACTCCGCCCGGCCGCTACCCTGCGGCAGCGCGGCCACGCAGACCAGCAGTACCGGCGCGTCCAGCCCGGCGGCGCGGCCACCCTCGACGCGTTCCTCAACCTCGCCCAGCACCTGCGCAAAGCCGGGCAGGTCGATCGCCGGGCGGCGCCACGCCTCCGCCTCGACCATGGCCCGGAACGGGGCGAACACCGCCCCCAGCGTCGCACCGTCGACAGGTGCGACCCGTACCGTGCCCTCCGGCAGGGCGGTCACCGTGCGCAGCAGCATGCCGCGCAGCCACCGGGCTACCGCGTCGTCGCGGGCGTCCCGGTCGATCGCGACATGCCCGGCGCCGATGAACGGCACTACCACGCCGAACATGCTGTCCGGTACCGGGTTGGCATCTCCCAGCCGCACCGTCATCGGCGTGCCGAGCGTCGCGTTGACCCCGGTCGGCAGGTCTACCGCGGAGGCGTCCAGCCGGCAGCCCAACCAGCCCGGTGTCAACGCTGCCGCGCGCTGCTGCATCTGCACCGCCCACCGGCGCACGTCGGAGGTGACCTGCGCCGACATCCGCGGATCGGAGCCCAGCTCCCGCAGCCGGGCGCGGGCCGCCTCCAGATGAGACACCGCCTCCCGGTGGGCGGCCACCGCCCGGCCGAACGCCGACGCAACCGACTCCATCCCCACCGTCTCCCCAGACCCGATGGACCACTATCGCTGGCGCAGACCCTACCCAACCTCGCCACCGCAGGTCAGCCCAGCATCGCTCACGGTGCCCAGCCCACAGTGCCAGCCCACAGTGCCAGACCTCGATGCCTGCTCGCCAGCAGAAATCCGACCCAGGTCGTCGACGGGGAGGACGCGGCTGGGTTTATCGGCGACCGGCAGGCAATCGACCAGGGCGCACGCGCGGACCGGGCCGCGCCGCGCCGGCCTGGGCACGTTCCTGCTCGACTATCGCACCGGGTAGCTGGTCCCTCGGCGGGTGTTGGCCTCGATGAACGTGGTGAGTGCGTCGCGGCTGATGAAGCGGCGGGTGCCGATCTCCACGTGGTCGATCTCCCCGCCGCGTACGAGCTGCCATAGCGTTCCGTAGGAGATTCCCAGGTGCGCGGCGGCCTGCTTGAGCGACAGCAGCGCCGGTCCGCCCTCCCTCAACGGTCCTGGCGCCTGGTGCAGCGGACTCTCGGCCTCGACCACGTCCAGGTCGGTGTCCACCGTGCGCCAGCCGCCGATGAAGCCGTACGGGCGGTCAAGCTCCTCCTGAACCTTGCGCGCGGCGTCCTGCTCGTCCACCGCGCGGACGTAGCGTTCGGACACCTGGACCCGGCTGACCATGACGCGGTACCGCACTGGCTGGGTTCTCCTGTCTGCTGCACTGCCACCGGTTGCCGCACCCGCCGGACGCGGCTGCTTCGCCTGGCCGGGACGACGCACCGCCCGACCGTCATCTTGCGGAGCCGCCGATTCCTCTTCCTTCGCCACGGCAAGCGCGGTGGCCGCGCTCGGCAGACCGGCTTGGCCGATCCGGCTCGTCGGCGGCTGTGGCGGCCGGCGGTGGCCGTGCTTCAGGTAGAAGCGGCCCGCGTCGGTCAGCTCCGCCCGCCAGACGCCGCCCTTGCGGCTGACCGTCACCAGGCGCCGGTTCTGCAGCGCCACAGCGGTCGTCTTGTGGGTGAAGCCGTCCATGACGCCGTCCGGGCAGCCCTCGGAGATCCACCGCAGGACCGCTTCCTGCCGGGCGTTCAGCGGGCCATAGAGATCGACGGCGAACCTCCCGACGTTCGGTTCCTCCTGCAATGTCAACGCCAGGTCGCCTCGCTCGGTCACGGAAACCGCCGCTGGCCCTCCCGAGGTTGGAGCTGAACGGCGATGCCGGTCGTGGCGCGGGGGGCGATGGACGAGGTGACCGAAGGTCGGGTCCGATAGCCGACATTCGATGAGCGGGGGTCGAAGCGCCTTACCGCCACCGCTACGCTTTGTGCTCATGTGAATGCGTCTGGGTGTTGACGGTGGGGAGGCTCGTTGGAGGGTCGTGCGCGTGTCGAGGTGGAGGTCGTCACCGACGGGGATGTGCTCCGCAGGGAGCGGCTGACCCGGTCGCTGCTGGCTGAACTGGCCGGCGTTGAAGGGCTTGACGTGCAGTTCGCACCGTCGGATCCGGCGACTCGCGCGGGCGAGAAAGGCCCCAGTGTGGCCGACGCGTCGTTGTGGGTCTTCCTCGCCACGTCGGCGTCGGCGACCTCGCGGGTGCTGGTGTCGGCGATCCAGGCGTGGGTGCAGCGGGAGAAGCACCGTGTGGTGCGGGTGACGATGGGCGAGCGGACCATCGAGATCCCATCCGATGCCACCCCAGCACAGGAGCGGATGGTGGAGGCGTTCCTGCGCGGCGGTGAGCCGTAGCCATGGCCCCGTCGAGGAAGATCGCGCTGCTGGTCGGGATGGAGAAGTACGACGACGGTCGGTTTGGCTGGCTGCCGTCGTGCCGCGCGGATGTGTGGCAGCTCAAGCAGGTCCTCGATCACCCCGCCGTCGGCAGCTTCGACTCGGTCACCGTGGCGTGCGATCCGACCGCGAATGACCTACGTCAGGCGATCATGACATTCCTTGACGAGGCCGGTCCGGATGACCTAGTCCTGCTGTACGTCAGCGGTCACGGGAGCCGGCTGGTGGCCAGTACCGGGGAGTTCCACTTCGTCACCAGGGACACCGACTTCGACCGGGTCGGGGACACAGCGGTGTCGGCGGGATTCGTCAACGAGCGGTTGGAGGCGTGCCCGGCCCGGCAGAAGGTCACGATCATCGACGCATGCGAGAGCGGGGGGTTCGCGGTCGGGCTGCGCACCCGCGACGCCAAGGGCCCGCGGTCGGCGCTGCTGCAAAGCCGCGGCGTGTACGTGGTGTCGTCGTCCGGTCCCGGGGAGGCGTCCTACGCCGGCCCGGTGGCATTATCGGGAACCCCAACTCCGTCGGTGTTCACCGGGGAGATCATCGACGCATTGCGTTCCGGCAAGGCGGACAACGACGGGGACGGCAAGGTCTCCGTTGAAGATCTGTTCCACTACGTCAGTGCTCGACTGCGTAGCCGGGAACGCGACTCCGTGCAGATGCCGGTCTACTCCTCCCTCGGCGTCACCGCAAAGATCGTCATTGCGCAGGTGATCGCCGGTGGCGCAATCCGGTTGGCCGCTGTTCCCGAAGAGCTGGCCAGCGACCGAGTGCCGTCTCCCGCCGGTGCGCCCGGTATCGCGGCGCCACCGCGAACCCGCACGCAAGCGTGGAGCCGGTTGCTGGACTACTACCAGCGGTGTGTACGGGCGGAGAGCATGGACGCGCCGCTGCTGCGCCTGGGCGAGGAAGGCGACCGGTTCGTGTACCTGCACGGGCGGGAACGTGTCCTGTCCGGCGGGCAGGACAGCGGCGACCGTATCGAGGTACCGCAACAGATGGTCGAGTGGCTGAAGCTGGCCGAAGAGTCTGAGGACGAGTTGTGGGCCGGCTACCCCGCGGTCCTGCTGTACGGGCCGAGTACACAGCCCTGGCGGGAGGCACGGTTCGCGCCGTTGCTGATGCGGCGGGTGGAGGTCGTCGGGAACGACACGAACCGCTACCTCGAACCGTTCGGTGCCGCACAGCCCCACCCGGGTCTGGCGAGCGAATGGCTGGGCGACGACCAGGCGCAGCACCTGGTCGCCACCTACTTCGCGACCTGGCACGCTGGCGGCTACGCCCAGATGGTCAAGGACATCCGCGCCCTGCTGGACACCGAGTTCGAGCTACCGATGGTGGAGGAACTGCGCCCAGAGTTCCTCGCCGACACGCTTGACCACCGGACCCCGACGAACGGGGCTCGCAATGTCGCCGTGCTGTTCCGGGTCACCCGCAAAGACGAGATCGTCGGGAACCTGCTCAAAGACCTGGCGCGCATCGCGGACCAACCGGACCAGATCGAGCGCACCGCGCTCGCGGCCCTGCTCCCTGCGCCCAACCCAACCACGCGGGCCGCACCGGCGGGGGCATCGCCGGTGCTGGTTACTCCGCTGGCGTGTAACGAGGCGCAACAGGCGGTGATCGCCTCGGCGATGACCTCGCCGCTGACCGTGGCGACCGGGCCGCCGGGCACGGGTAAGAGCCAGTTGGTCACCAACACCGTTGCCACGGCGGTGTCCGGCCCAAACACCGTCGCAAACACCGTGCTTGTCGCCTCCACCAACAACGCCGCCGTCAACGAGGTTTGGCAGCGCTGCCGGAACCTGATACCCGGCCTGCTGGTCCGTACCGGCAACGTCACCTATGCCGAGGGTGAGACGGGCGAACTGGCCGAGTTGCTGGCCCTGGGTCCGCCGGCAGCAAACCTGGCCACCGCGGACGCTGCGCTCACCGCCGCTACCCACCAGTGGCAGCGCATCCGCGCCGAGTTGCGTGCGGTCGCCGAGCTGGAACACGCCCTGCTTGTACTGGCCCAACGGCGTGAAGAACTGGCCACGCAACTGTCGTGGACGACGATGGAGTTGATGGCGCATCTGGGCGGCCACGAACAGGCAGCCCGATGGCAGCGACGAGCCCAGCGCTGCGCACGTGCCCGGCTGCTGGCCCGGTGGCGCCGCCAACGCCTGCTGCAAGCCTTCGGGCACCCAGGCGAGCCCATCGCCGCAACCTGCCAGACCATCGCCGACGCTGCCGCCGCGACGCGGCAATGGACCGTGCTGTGCCACCAGCACGCGCAGGTGCGATCCGACGCCGCGTTGGCCAGCGACCTCGCCGAGTCGGAGCGCGGCCTGCGCGAGCGGTCCGCCGCGGTGGTCGACACCGCGATCCGTACCGCAGCCGTGAATGGGCGGGGGTTGATCGGCAACCTGCGTGACGCCAAGCTGCGAAATGCGCAAGGAACCGGGTACCGCTCGGACTGGCCGGAAGTGAAGCGGGCGCTCGCGGCGGTACGCGGATGGGCGGTCAGCAGCTTGTCAGCACGCCGGTTCCCGCCCGATCCGGCACTGTTCGACCTGGTCATCATCGACGAGGCCAGCCAGTGCTCGATTCCCCAGGTGCTGCCGTTGCTCTTCCGCGCCCGACGCGCTTTGATCATCGGCGACCCGATGCAACTGCCGCACATCAGCACGATCAGCCCGCAGCGGGAGGCCGAGATACACCGAACGGCCGGGCTCAGCCCGGACTGGTTGGACGAACATCACCTCGGCTACCGCCGGCACTCGGCCTTCCATGCGCTGCAACACGCGTCCGGTGGCAGCCTTCTGCTCGACGAGCACTACCGCTGCCACCCGGCCATCGCGACCCTGGTCAACCAGCTCTTCTACGGCGGACAGCTCACCGTACTCACCGACACCCGCACCCAGCACCGCGTCGATCACCGCCCGATCGTCTGGGCGAAGGCCGCCGGCAGGCCGGTCCGTCCACCGCGCGGTCAGTCGTGGATCAACGACATCGAGGCAGAGAAGGTCAACGCCTGCGTCGACTATCTGCTCAAGAAACTGCCACCCGATGCGACCGTCGGCGTGGTGACTCCCTACAAGGCGCAAGCCGACCGGTTCGACTACCGGTGGCGGGCCGAGCCGCGGGTGCGGGCCGGTACCGTGCACACCTTCCAGGGCGGCGAATGTGACGCGATCGTGCTCGGGCTCGTCGCCGGCCCGGGCATGCCCGAGGGAAGCGTCGCCTGGCTGGAATCACAACGCAACCTGTGGAACGTGGCCATCAGCCGCGCTCGCGCCCACCTCATCATCGTCGGCGACGACAGTTACTGGGCCGCCCGCCGAAGCGTCGGCGGCGACCTCGCCACCGCGGTCACCAACCCTGTTGGGCAGCAACCGTCCAACGACCCTCTGACCCAGCGGCTGTATGAGCGACTCAGCCGACGCCACGGCTCGACGGTGGAGCTTGCCGTACCCATCAACGGCTACCTTGCCGACGCGCTGATCCGCGTCGACGGCACGGCGACCGCTGTGCTCCTCGACCGAGCGGACCCGGCCCAAGACCCTGCCCGCCATCTACGACTGCACTACCTGCGGGTTGGTCTGCTGCGCGAGCCGGACGGCGCTACAACCGTCGTCCGCGTGCCCGCATGGATGCTCTACGACCATGAACGCGAGATGCTTGCCTGACCTGGTTCCCCGCATCGGCCAGGTGGCTCAGTCCAACCCGAGGCGCTTGCGTTCGACCATGATGATCCGCTGCTCGACCGGTACGGCGGTCTCGCCCAGCAGCGGCGCCACGACGTACCGCCCGTCGGTCGCGGCGGGGTGCGCCTTCTTGGCCTCGCTTTCGTGGGCGTACGCCTCGATGAGCGCGCTCTTGTGATCGAGTATCTCCAGTACCCGCTGGTCGACGGTGTCCTTCGCCAGCAGCCGATGTACCCGCACTCCCCGCGGTTGGCCCATTCGGTAGCACCGGCGGATTGCCTGGTCCTCCGACGTCGGTGTCAACTGTGGTTCGGTCAGGATCACGACCGATGCTGCCGGCAGGTTCAGCCCAATACCGCCGACCTTGATCTGGCTGACCAAGACGGCGTGACCATCGACCGCACTGAACTCCTCAACTAACCTCTGCCGCGCGGGCCCGGCAGCGACACCGCCGTGGAGTAGGAACGACCGAGCCGGTCCCACAGCGGAATGTGCCTGGTCAAGGATGCTGCGGTAGTACGAGAACACGACAACCTTCCAGCCGCTGTCGGCCGCCTCCTCGATGATCTCCTTCAACCGCTCCAGCTTGGCCGAACGGCCCGGACCATCGGATATGACGGTCGTCTGCCTCATGGCATGGAAATCGCGGGCCTGCACGGCCAGCCGGTACGCCGCCTGCTGTCCCGCATCCAGTTCAACCCAGTCCTCCAGCTCGATAAGGCTGGGCAGCTCCGTCAACACGTCCTTCTGGTTGCGGCGTAGGTAGATGCGGGCGACCCTCTTGCGGAAGCTCTCCGCGCCCAGCACGCCGCCCGTGACGTCGATCGTGGCGGCCAGCCGTGGGTCGAGGTGGCCGATCAGGTTGCGGAACTCCTCGACCCGGTTCTCCATCGGCGTCCCGGTCAGGAAGACCACCCGGGGAATCCGGTCAGCCAGCGCACGAACCGTCCGCGTCCGTTGCGCTGTCGGGTTCTTGACGTACTGTGCCTCGTCCACCACCAGCAGGTCGGGTCGCAGGCTCTCCGGCAGGGGCAGCCGGCCGAGGGTCTCGAACGTGGTCACCGCCACGCCGCCGCCGCGCAGCCACCGCTGCGCGGCGGCGTCCCGGTCGGCGCCGTGCAGCAGGTACGCGTCCAGTGCGCTGTGCAGCCGCACCTCGGCCACCCAGTTGATCACCACGCTGGCCGGGCAGACGACCAGCAGGTGCCGCCCGCCCTGGGCGAACAGGTGGGCGCATACCGCGATTGCTTCGATGGTCTTGCCCAGCCCCATCTCGTCGCCGAGGATGCAGCGCTGCTTCGTGAGGGCGTACTTAGCACCAAACGCCTGGTACTCCCGTAGCGTGACCCGAAGTAGACGATCATCCAGCGCGGCCTGGCTCACCTCGTGCTGAACGCTGTCCGGGATGAAGCCGTGGGCGGCACTGGTCCCCACAGCGGTTGCACCGCCGCTGACCTGCTCCAACAGCGTGGCATACGCCGCGGCGTGATGCTCGAAATCGCGCCACAGCGCGCCTCGGTCGATCTGGCGAGCCTCGACAGCGGCGCGGTTCAGTTCGGCAATCGCTGCAACCGCCAACGCCGCCGGGGGACTGTCCAACAACCGCTGCGCTTCAACAACCGCCGCAACCGCTTCGGACTTCGTCGTCGATCTGGACAGCCACATCCGTACCCGGCTACCGGCCCGCTTCCCCCGATCTACCGCGCTGTCCAGGTCAGCGGCCAGGCTGCCCAGCCGCGGCCGAGCCGAAACGGATACCCTGCCGGTCTCGTGCAGCGCCCGCAGCCCACGTAGAAGGTCGTCGAGACGCTGATCGCGACGGTCGGCGTCGAACCGAACAACAGTCTCCCGATCCACAAGGCGGAACAAGGTCTGAGCTGCCTCGACCATCGCGGCGGCTGTTCGCTCCCCGATACCGGGATGCTGTCGCAGCGCCATCGGTGACGCCTGGACAACCTGCCACACGTTGCGATACCCGGCCTGCTGAAGTGGGGTCAGGCGAAGGGTCTGCCGCGTACCGCGACGCAGCTCCTCCACCGGCATATCGTGCAGCCGGTCCACTACCAACGTCTGACGGGCCTGCTGGTACAACTGTGCCGCTTCGACGCGGGCCGCGGCAGGAACCGACTCCAACAGGTCAAGATCGGCCAAGAGTTGCCGCGCCGCAGCCAACACCCCACGTGCTCGCCGGTGGTCCCATGGGACCTCATCCACCGGTCCGCCGCGCGGCATCTGCTGATCGCCCTGCCCAGCCAGCGACATCGTCACCCTTTGATTGATGGCCGTAACCCAGGGTCCATCATCGAGCGGCACGCGACAACGACCAGTTCTGTCAAATCCTCGATCGATACCACAGCGAAGAATCGCCCACGATAGCCGTCGGGCTTGGAGTCCTGTCGCGTCGCCAGCGGCGGCGGGGGACGCGTCATTCACGGGCCACCAGCGGCCAACCGCGGGCGCCGCGCAACTCCGATAGCATGTCGACGACTAACGATGGGGGAGTCGTGCGTCACAAGCCGAATCGTGCCGTCCTTGTTGTTGCCGTACTCACCGCGGTCGCGGCATCCAGCACCGCATGCTGGTCCCGGCCGGCGAAGAAGGCGCCAGCAGGACCGGCGCACTCGGTACTGCTGTGGTCACGCGGCGGCATGCAGCCGATAGGCCAGCCGTTCGCGGTGGACGGTGTGGCGGTCGGCGCGGTGACCGAGAACCAGAAGCTGTTCGTGGTGGCGTTCAGCCCGTCCACCGGTGACGAGCTGTGGCGCAAGCCGGAGTCCCCGGGTGAGGTGGTCCCTGGTATCGAGGTCGGCCCCCGGCGGGTCGGCACCAAGGTCGCCTACTTCCGGCCCACGTTCGGGCTGTACGCGACCCTGGTCGTCGCCGATCCGCACACCGGCAACGACGTGGCCGAGTCGCCGTCGCTGCTGTTCGGCTCCCCGCCCATCGCGTGCGCTGACCACATCGACGTGTGCACCCTGTCGCGTACCGGCGACGGCGACTTCTACACCGCGCACCGGTTGAAGGTCGCTACCGGCGAATACGTCACCGAGAACACCGGACTGCCGCCCGGCGCCCGGCTGATCGGATCGGACGGGCTGGCCGAGTTCGGCAGCCGCAATCCCGAGATCATTGGGCTGGTCCGCGACGGCAAGCTGCGCTGGCAGACCCCGCTCGCGCAGGCATTCCCGGCCGGGTTCAGCACCGACAACGGCTGGTCCTTCTACCGCTTCCCAGCGCAGAAGGTCTACGCCGGCTCCGTGTACGGCAAACCGGACGGCCCTCCAGGAGGCGTCCGCACCAGCAACCTGGCCACCACCACCGCCTCTACGGGCCTGTCCGACGACACCGGCGCCGTGTTGTGGCGCGACTCCGGCAGCACCGTCGGCTGCTACGGCACCCTCGATATCGCCGCCAACCCCGACGACCCGGACTCGCCCGTCCTGCCGGTACGCTGCCGCGCGACCGGCACCGCCACCTACCGCCCCGACTCCCGGTCCAGCACCTTCACCGGCCTGAACGTCGTCATCGAAGGCTTCGATGTGACCACCGGCAAGACAACCTGGAGCGTGCCCGTCGGGTCAGCCGAGGCACTGGCCGGCGGCGACACCACGCCACCGATCGCAGGCGCCACCCAGGTCCTCATCCAGACCAGCACCGGTGGCCAGGTCATCGACCTGGCCACCGGTGGCCACCAGGCGCCAGCCGCTGGCGAGGCGTTCTGGTGCCGCACCCAGCACAAGTTCGACTACCACGAGCCCTACCCCGGCGGTCCCAACCAGCCACCGACCAACAGCCGGGAAGGCGGCCAACTCGCCACCGCCTGCGACGCCAACGACAAAGCCGCCTCCGGACTGCCGTCCGGCCCGGCCACCACAGCGGTCGGCGCCAACTTCGGCCGCTTCGCGGTCATCGCCACCGCCGACGCCTTCACCGCCTACACCGTCAAATGAGCCGTCCAGCGGCCAACAAGTCCGGGGACGGCCAGCAGCCCACTGCCGACCGTCCCCGAAGACCGCTCTCTACACTCGCACGCTCTCCACGGCCACACCGTTGACCGGACGCTGGCCGTCGGCAGCCCCGCGTTCGGCCCGCTCCACCTGCCGCAGCCGGGTCGCCGAGATACCCAACCGCTGAGCCAACTCCGCCTGCGTCATCGTCGGGAACTGCGCCCGAAGGCTCGCCGCAAGCTCCTTCGTCTCGCCGATCGGCCGCCGGATCGGCTTCGCCGGCCTACGCCGTCGCGGCGCGACCGTCTCCCGCTGCACTGCGGCCTCATCCTGGTGCACAGTCGCTGTCTCCCGCGACGCCGGCGCAACATCAACCGCCACCTCCGCCGTCGGCGCGTCCTCGGTCATCCCGCCCGCATGGCCGGCCCTGGTGATGACCTCCACCACGAGCAGGAAAGCGACCGCCGGCCACGCCGAGATGCACCTGGCGACCGCGGACGGCTCCGCGGCCAGCACATTCGCCACGACCGACGCACCAACCCCGGTCCAGAACGCCAGCCAGGCCGACCAGCGATGCCGCCGTCCGTCGCCGAGGGCCACCGTCGCGACGACCATCATCCCGTCCACCGACACTGGCAACATATCGGCGATCAACTCCGGCTGGCCGTACCGCACTGCCAGCCCGCGCATGTGGGAGTACGAGGCAAGCGCGGCGATCGCGGCGACGACGAGCGCCCCGGCGAACGACGCGACGCGGCGCAGATTCACGACGCACCCCCGGGATTCCCTACGACCATCGAAGCTGCGCCGGTCGAGTTCAGGGGCTCGCAGCTTGCGCCGGCGCGCCGCTCGCGCTCGGCGCAGCACTCGGCGAGCAGCCGGTCGACCCGTACCGCGCGTTCGTCGTCGTCCGTTCGGATCTCACCGACCAACGCGGCGCGCACCCGATGCAGCTCCCGGAGGAGTTCGTCAACGAGGTAGATCGCCTCATGACCGTCCGCGACGTAGGTGTGCATCGCGGTGGTCTGCCGGGCATACCAGCCGTCAAGAGCATCTTCGGCGGTCGTGAGGTAGGACTGCGCGGCACTCAGCGACAGTCGAGGACCGGCGCTGGCCCCGTGGCCGGGCGTCGTCGGAGCGGTCATCGCGCACCGCCCCTGCCCTTTGACCTGGTCAAACGTACCGGCAACGGATCACCGGCGACGACGTGAGGGCGGTTCGCATGGTGCGTCGTCCGGCCCACCCCCATGGCGTGATCTCGCTGCTGATCTGCACCGTAGCGGTTCGCCCGGCAGGACTCGCTTGCTGGCTGGGCGGTGCCTCCCGGATCGAAGGCGTCCCGCTCCCCACTGGAACATTTCCGGTTCCCGGATCGAAAGCCTGGGACTCCCAGATCGAAAGAGAGGTTAAGATCGGAGGAGTGATCAGGTCGGGTTTCATCCCGCGGCGGGCGGCCTCGGCGCTGACCGCCGCCCTCGCGGATACCCGTGTCGTGCTGGTCAACGGCGCACGGCAGGTTGGCAAGAGCACTCTGGTTCGGGCGATTGCGGGCGAGCGCAAGGCGGAGTGGCGCGACCTTGACCGGATTCCGCACCGTGATGCGGCGCGGAACGATCCAGAGGGGTTCGTGCTCGGCGACGGCCTGATGATCATCGACGAGATTCAGCGGGTACCCGAGTTGCTGCTGGCTATCAAGGTCACAGTTGACGCGGACCCACGCCCTGGACGTTTCCTGCTGACCGGCTCGTCGCGACTGCTGGCATTGCGGGATCTGCCGGACACCCTTCCCGGCCGGATGGAGACCGTGGAACTTTGGCCGTTCTCGCAAGGCGAAATGAGTGGCTGCCCGGATGGGTTCGTCGATGCGATTTTCCGGCGCGGCGCAGAGTTGCGCCATAACTCTGAGGTCAGCCGGGCCGAGTACACCGAGCGCATCGTCCGCGGGGGGATGCCGGAGGCCGTAGCTCGGGAGGACGTCCGGCGGCGTGGCCAGTTCTTCGACTCGTATGTGGGCAACTTGGTCGAACGCGAGGTCAAGCAGTTGGCTGAGATTGAACGGGTCTCCGAGCTGACCAAGCTCGTCAGCCTGCTCGCGGCCCGCTCCGGCCATATCCTGACAGCGGGTGGTCTGGAATCCGCGCTGAACCTCACTCGTCCAACCATCGCGCGATACCTGGGCCTGCTTGAAGGCGTGTTCCTCATCAAACGGATTCCCGGGTGGTCCCGGAATCTGGGCGCCCGGGCGGTCAGTGCATCCAAGCTGGTCTTCGTGGACTCGGGCATCGCGAGTCACCTCGTCGACCAGGACGCATATGCCTTGCGCCGACCCGAGGGACAGTTCGGACCGTTGCTGGAGGGATTCGTCATCTCGGAGCTGGCTCGGCAGTTGAGCTGGTCGGACGAGCACGTGAATCTGTATCACTACCGCGACGACCTCAAGATCGAGGTGGATGTCGTGCTGGAGCACCGGCGCGGTCTGGTCGTGGGCATCGAGGTGAAGGCGGCGAACACCGTCAGGTCCGACGACTTCCGCGGGCTGCGGCGGCTCGCCGAACGGATCGGCGACGATTTCGTCGCGGGGGTTGTTCTCTACACCGGAACCGACACGCTGCCGTTCGGGCCAAAGATGCGGGCAATGCCCGTGAGTGCGCTGTGGCAGGTCGGACCGTAGCCGACCGGCTGACCGAGACGATCCCCGACAGCTCCCGTTAGGCGACGCGCAGTGCCTCGGTGGGGGTGATCTGGGCGGCCCGGTTCGCCGGGTACAGTCCGGCGATGGCGCCGATGACCAGTGCCGCGACCAGTGCCGCGCCCACCGCGGCGCTCGGGACGAGCGGTTGCCAGTGGCGCAGCCGGGCCAATTCATACGTGATGGCGACGCCGATCAGGACTCCGGCAGTGCCGCCGGCCCCGGCGAGTACCAGCGACTCGATGAGGAACTGCGCCGCGACGTGCCGGCGAGCTGCGCCCAGCGCGCGGCGCAGCCCGATCTCGCTGCGCCGTTCCAACACCGAGATGACCATCACGTTGCCGATGCCGATGCCGCCCACCAGGAGCGCCACCGCGCCGAGGCCGAGCAGCAATGTGGTGGTGGCGCTGGCCACCGCCAGCCGCGCGGTCAGTGCGTCGGAGGGCCGGCTGACCGCGACCGTCTCCGGGTGTACCGGGTTGGTCGCCGGGGCAAGCAGCGTGGCGACGGCGGCGGTCTGGTCGGTGTCGGTGCGCACGTACAGGCGGGTCGGGTGGCCCTGGTACCGGAACAGCTGGCCGGCGACCGGGAAGCCGATCAGGGCCGCCTGGTTGATCTCCGGTGCGAGGTCGACTGGTTGAAGTACTCCGACCACCAGGAACCAGTGGTGGCCGAGCCAGATCCGGGTGCCGGGGCGGGGCATGCCGAGCTGTTGCGCGGCGTCGTGGCCGAGCACCGCGGTGGGGTACCGCGCCGTGGCGTCGTTGAGGAACACGCCGCTGTCCAGCTTGGCGTCCAGTGTGGACAGCAGGTTGGCGTCGCAGGCGAGCACGCCCAGGCCGGAGTTTCGGTACGCCGGGATCTGGTCGGTGCGGTAGATCTGCACGCCGGTCAGTGTCGCGGTCGGCGCCACGTGCTGCACCCCCGGAGTGCGGGCGACGGTCGTCGCGGCGGTCGGCGGCAGCTGGGCTGGCTGCCCGGTGGGTGTCTGTCCCGTGGCCACGGTGAGCAGGTTGGTGCCCAGCCGGTCGATGCGGGCTAGCAGGTCGGACTGGCTGGACCGGGTGATGCCGAGCACCGCCACGATCGCCGCGATGCCGATCGCGATGCCCAGCACGGACAGCGCCGACCGTACTCGTCGGGTGCGCAGTCCCACGGTGGCCAGCGGCAGCAGGTCGGCGCCGCGTAGCCGGGAGTAGGGCGGCGGGCTAGCCATCGGCCACCGCCGTGCTGTCGCGCACGATCCGGCCGTCGCGCAGCTCGATGCGCCGCTGGGTCGCGGCCGCCACCTGCACGTCGTGGGTGACCACTACCATGGTGGTGCCCTCGGTGTTCAGGTCGCGCAGCAGTGCCAGGATCTCCGCGCCGGTGGCGATGTCCAGGTTGCCGGTGGGCTCGTCGGCGAGCAGCACCGCGGGCCGACCGACCAGGGCGCGGGCGATGGCCACCCGCTGGCGTTCCCCGCCGGAGAGCTTGCCCGCCTGGTGTCCCAGCCGGTGGCCGAGCCCGACCCGGTCCAGTGTGCTGGCTGCGGCCTGCCGGCGGTGCGCTCCCGGTACTCCCCGGTAGAGCAGCCCGGCCGCCACGTTCTCGACCGTGGACAAGTGGTCGAGCAGGAAGAACTGCTGGAAGACGACGCCCAGGTAGTGGGCGCGCAGGCCGGCCAGGCGGCGGTCGGAGAGCTTCTCGATGGCGTGGCCGGCGATGCGTACGCTGCCCGAGCTGGGCCGGTCCAGACCGGCGGCGAGGTTGAGCAGTGTGGTCTTGCCGGAGCCGGACGGGCCGACCACGGCCACCAGCTCTCCGCTGTGGATGGTCAGGTCGACACCGCGCAGCGACGGCACCGGCGGGGTGCCGGGGTAGGTCTTGGTGGCGCCCGTCAGTTCCAGTACGGGACTCATGTCGCGGGTACCTCCACCGCTATGCCCTCGGCCAGCCCAGCGCCGCTGACCTCCACCTCGCCGCTGGCGTCGTCGTACAGCCCGGGCCGCACATCGACCAGCTGCGCGATGCCGCCGGTGAGCATCCGCACCTGGTACCCGCCGCCGGGCCTGGCCAGCAGCGCGGTGACCGGTACCAGCAGCACGCCGTGGTGTACCTCGACCGTGATCGACACCCGTGCCGGCGCCTGGTCCAGGTCCCCCACGTCGGGTGGCAGGCTCAGCGAGATGGTGACCGGTACCGTGGCCGGGTTGTTACCGCCAGGGCCGTTGCCGCCCTCCGGCGTGGTCGCCACCCGCCCGATGCGCAGGATGGTGCCCGGCACAGGCGCGCCGGTGGGCAGCGTCACCTGCACCTGGTCGCCGACGTGCACCAGGTACCGCTGGTCGGCGTTGATCGGCGCGGTCACCACCTGGGTGGTGGAGGTACCGGACAGCACCGGCGCGCCCGGACCGACCGAGTCACCCGGGCCGGCCGTGTCCTGGCCGACCCGTACCGCCGAGGGCAGGACGACGACCTCGCCCAGCCGCAGCCGGCCGGTGCGCTGCGCTACGGGTAGCCCCCGCGCGGCCTGCCAGCGGCGCACCGCCGTGGCGGTGGCGGCGCTGAAATGGTTGTCCACCGTGCCCGGGCGGTAGCCGAGCGCGGTCAGGTTCTGCTCCAGCTCCCGCACGTCCGGTCCGTCGGCCATCCCGGCGGTGAAGTCGCGGTAGGCGGGTTCCGCGCCGTAGAGCAGCCGGGCGGAGGTATCTGAGACGGCGAACAGCTGCCCGCCCCGGGAGACCACCGCGCCGGGCCCGGCGACCGCGGTGAGGATCCCCGGTGGGAGCTGGTTGCGCACCTGGTACGTGCCGTCGTAGCCGAGGCTGCCCGCGATCTCCACCCGGTTGCTGGCGTCGCCGCGGGTGACCGGTGCGGTGGTGGTGGAGACCGCCGGGGCGGCGGGGGCCGCTGGCTGGCCGCTGGAGTTGACCGCGAGCCACGTGGCCGCCCCGATCGCTACCACGCCGGCTCCCGCCCCGAAGGTCCGTGCCTTCTTCATGAGGCCCGGATGTCCCAGTCCTGGCTGTACTGGCGACAGGCGTGGTCGGCATCTGCCACCGCCTGTGAGGGATGCTCGGGGGACAGGTTCGAGAGCGCCTCGTATGGTGTGTTCGCGATCGCGAAGGTGCCGTCGGCCTTCGGGTCGGGGAAGTCGGACATGCCGTGCTGGCGCATGCACTGGGCGAACTGGCGCATGTGCGCCAGTACCGTGGCGTTGGGTGGGCGGAGGGCGTCCGGCGCCGGTGGCATCTGCCTGGCGACATCAGCGCAGGCACCGTTGGCGGCCTGACCCAGGGTGGGCTTGTCGACACTGGCGAACAAGGCAAAGCCCCAGGTCAAACCGCTGGGCTGAGCGCCTGACGGGTACGCCGGGTCGGGGAAGGTGGGCATGCCGTGCGAGCGGACGCAGGCGGCGAACTGCCGGCCCCAGGCCATCACCTGGTCCTGGTAGCTGCCGGTGGCGCTCGGCCTCGGGTTCGCCGTGCCCGTCGCGGAAGCAGCCTGCGCGCCCGACCCGACGGCGTCGCCAGTGCCGCCGCCAGTACCGGCGGTGCAGCCGGCGAGGGCGAGCGCCGCCGCGGCGATCAGCAGCGCCGCGGCCGGGAGGAAGCGTGGTGGCGTCATGCCATGACGGTGGCCGACCGGCGGCATGCTGTCGTCTGCCGGGGGATGCGTCCGAGTTACCTCGGGCGATGGAGCACGGGTACCCCGCCAGGCAGATGCCCGGGCCGGGCAGTGCCCGTACCCTGCGGTCATGACCCTGCGCCGGCTGACCATGGACGCCGGCATCGTCGCGGCACTCGGCCTGGCGACATACGTGACCTCCCGATCGCTGTTCGCCGCGAACCCGAAGCTGCTGATCAAGTACGGCGAGGCGGCCTGGCATGCGGACCTGGCCCGGTGGTGGGTGGCGACGGTGGTGGGCATGGCGGCGCTGGTGCTGCGCCGCCGGCTCCCGCTGGTCGCGCTGGCCGCTACCGGCGGGATGGCCCTGGCACACGTCGCCTCCGAGCGCCCCGGCGTGATGCCGCTGGACGCCGCCGCCCCGATCGCGCTCTACACGGTCGCGAACGCCCCGCTGCGCCGCCTGCTCTCCTACGCCGCGCTCGCCGTCTCGGTCGGCGGCGCGCTGCTGCCCAAGCTGTCGGCGATGCCTGCCATCTACTTCGGTCCCTGGCGCGACGCGTCGTTGCTTCTGCCGGTGGCGATGGCGGTGGCCTGGCTGGTCGGGGACCGGGCGCGCACCCGTCGGCTGTACCTGGAGCAGGTCACCGCCCGCGCCCGGGACCTGGAACGCGACCGGCACCGGCAAGCCGAGCTCGCCACCGCGGCCGAGCGGGCCCGGATTGCCCGGGACCTGCACGACGTGGTGGCGCATGGACTGTCCATTGTGGTCATCCAGGCGCAGGCCGCGGCCGGCGCGATGGAGAAGCGGCCAGCCACCGCAAGGGCCGCGCTCGCCTCGATCGTGGCCACCGGGCGGGACTCGCTGGCCGAGATGCGCCGGCTGCTCGGGCTGACCCGGCCGGAAGGCCCGGAACTGGCGCCGCTGCCCGGGCTGCCTGACCTGCCCGGGCTGGTCGAGCGGGTACGCGCCGCGGGCCTGCTGGTGTCGCTGCGGATCGACGGCGATGCCGGGGCGGTGTCGCCCGGAGTCGGGCTGTGCGGATACCGGATCGTCCAGGAGGCGCTGACCAACGCGCTCAGGCACGCCGGTCCCGGGGCCACGGTGGACGTCACCCTCCACCGTGGAGCAAACGAGGTCGACTTGACGGTACGGGACACTGGGCGCGGCGCCGGCGGCGAGCCGGACGAGCGCCGGGGCAACGGGCTGCGCGGCATGCGGGAGCGGGTCGCGATGCTCGGCGGTACGGTCACCTTCGGCGACGCGCCCGACGGTGGCTTCCAGGTGCGCGCACAACTGCCACTGACGGACGAGCCGGCGCAGCGGCTGCCGGAGCCGGCATGATCCGGGTCCTGCTCGCCGACGACCAGGTGCTGGTGCGCACCGGGCTGCGCACCATCCTGGAGGACGCCGGTGGCTTCGACGTTGTCGGTGAGGCCGGCGACGGGGGCGAGGCGGTGGTCCGCAGCGCGGAACTGCACCCGGACGTGGTGCTGATGGACATACGGATGCCCAACCTCGACGGGATCGATGCGACCCGCCGCATCCGCGCCCAGCCGCAACCACCACGGGTGCTGGTCCTCACCACCTTCGACCTCGACGAGTACGTGTACGCCGGGCTGCGCGCCGGCGCCAGCGGCTTCCTGCTCAAGGACGCGCTCGCCGCCGACCTGGTCTCGGCCATCCGGGCCGTGGTCGCCGGCGACGCCGTCGTCGCGCCCAGCGCCACCCGCCGGCTCATCGAGCGCTTCCTCGACTCGGGCCGACTGCCCGACGAGCACGCCGAGCAGCGGCTGGCGGTGCTCACCGAGCGGGAGCGGGAGGTGCTGGCGCTGATGGCACGCGGCCTGTCCAACGCCGAGATCGCAGGACAGTTGTTTCTCTCCGAGGGCACGGTCAAAACGCACGTCAGCCACCTGCTGGGCAAGCTGGGCCTGCGTGACCGCGTGCAGGCCGTGGTGCTGGCATACGAGACCGGCCTCATCCGTCCGGGCGGCTAGCCAAGCCCGCGCTTCACGCAGGCATGGGTGAACATCAGGCCGTGCCGTTCTGTGCCGTTCTGTGCCGTTCCGCGAGCCCTGAGTATCCATACTCGTGGATTGCTGATGTGGGTTCCGTTGCTCACGAGCGGCGCTCACGGGCGAGCGGGAGTACGAAACTGGAGGTCACGACGGCGGTGTAGCGGTTCGTATGCTGTAACCTCAGGTCCACGACGGTGCTGAGCAGTGCCTTTGTGATCCTCGTTTGGGCATTGTGCGAACCGGCTCTCCGGTGGTGTGTGGCGGTGTCGTTCTCAGCCGGACGGGTACGGTCTCGGTCGTGGTGACGACGGCTGATGAGGCGGCTGCTCTTGAGGCTGAGGCCGAGGAGTACCCGGATGAGCGCGGCGAGATCCTGCTGGAGGCCGCCGAGGCGTGGCGTATGGCGGGCCGGAGCGACCGGGCGAGGGAGTTGCTGGCACGGGTGATCCGCGAGGGTGGTGAGGACGGCTGCTCGGCCCGGTTCACGCTTGCGGAGAGCTATTTCGAGGACGGCCACGTTGACGAGGCGTACGCCGAGTTGGAGCGGCTGGCTCACGACGCGGCGCTGACCGAGGGGTCTTGCACGTTCGCAGCGGAGTTGCTGGCCGAGCGTGGCGACCTTGGCGGTGCGCTGCGCTGGTATGACCGGGCAGTAATGCGGCTCGACCCTGAGGATCTTGAGGTGTTGCGGGGACCCGAGGGGTGGATGCAGGTGTCTTCGGTCATGCTCCGTGGGCGGCGCGAGGTACGGCGTCGGCTGGGGCTGCCGGCCGACGCCACCGATGAGATCGCCCCGCTGGCACCGCTTCAGCGACAACCGGTCGACGTCGAGGATCTGCGCGATCACCTGGAGTCCGGTCGGACGCCGGCACAGGTCCGAATGCTGGTGTTCCAGCGAGGTGAGCGTGCCGAGGCCCGTCGTCGGTGGCCGGCGGAGTACGCGGCGCCTGACGAGGAGTACTACCCGGCGGCGGAGCGGCGTTGGCGTGAGTTGGCCGCCAGTGGTGTGCCTGCGATCCGGGTGGTTCCAGCGATCGTTTCGCAGCTGTGCCGGTTCGCTGAGGAGGTCGGTGCCTCGCCGACCGATTCGGAGGTCAAGGCGCGGTATGCCGGTACGGTCGCCGAGGAGCGTGTTATCGCTTGGCCACCACCACGAAACGGGCCGTGTTGGTGTGGTTCGGGTGGCAAGTACAAGAAGTGCTGCGGCCGGGTGGCCTGACGGGTGGACACTGATCGCGGTTTCGGAACTCGTAGGCCGGGTCCACGACCACCATGAACGGGTGACGGTCACGATCCACGGACGCCCGTCGGCGGTACTGGTGTCCGTCGAAGATCTGGAGCAGTTGGAGGAGACGCTGTCGATTCTTCGGGATCCGGCAACGTTGCGTCGGCTCGCCGAGTCTGACGCCGAGTTGGCCCGGGGCGAGATGGTATCCGCCGAGGATCTGGCCGAGACTATCCGCCAACGCCGCTCGTCGGCGTGAGTGGGGCATCGGCCGAGCCGTACAAGCTGAAAACGACACCGACCGTCCGCCGGGCACTGGCCGAACGGTTGCCGGAGGCGGTCGCCGTTGCGGCATATGGGTTCATGACCGGACCTCTGATCCGCGAATCGTACCGGGTCGGCAAGCGGCTGCTTCCTCCGTTGGAGGATCGGTTCACCGCCCGGCGCGGCACGTACCGGATCATCTACCGCATCGACGACGTTGCGCGCACTGTCACGATCGTCGACGTCGACCACCGTCGGGATGTCTACCGACCATAGCCTCGCGATCATCGGCCACCGCCGCCGGCTGCTTCTCCCTGTTCGGGGGCGTGGTCGTGTCACGGGCGGTGCTCCGGGCGTACCGGCGGGAGCAGGAAGCTCTCCGGGCGACCGAGGACGGACCACTGACGTCGCGCTGACGCTGTAGCTGAAGGGCTCGCCCAGGGCCGAGACAGCATAGACGGATCAGGGACAGCGTCGGATTACCAACATGAGTCCGGTGGTCGGTGGGCCACCATGTGTCGACCACGGGCGTCGACAGGACTCGAAGGATGGCTACGAACGAAGTGGCGCTGTTCGGGCGGGGGGACGAGCTGCGTGTGTTGGACGACGCGTTCGCCGCGTGCCGGCGGGGCAGCGGACGGGTCGTCGTGGTTACCGGTCCCGCGGGCATCGGCAAGAGCAGCCTGTGCGACGCGGTCCGGGTCCGGTTCGGGGCGGCCGGAGCGCCGGTCCTGGCCGGTACCTGCCTGCCGGACGCGGGCGCCGAGATCGCGTACGCGCCGTTCGTGACCGCCTGGCAGGGCTCGCCCGCGGGAGGGTTCGGCGACCTGCTCGCCGGTCTGGCCGGCCTCGGGCCGGTGCCGGCCGGCGTCGCCCGCGGCTGGCTCGCCGACCGGGTACTGGCGCAGCTCACCGCCTGGTCCGCGGCGCGACCCGTGGTCCTGACCGTCGAGGACGTGCAGTGGATCGACCCGTCCAGCCGGGCCCTGCTCGACGCGCTCGTCCGGGTCGCGGCCCGGCTGCCGCTGCTGGTCGTGTTGACCGCCCGGGACCAGCCTGACACCGCGCGATGGTTGGCGGAACTGCCGGTGATGGCGCACGTACACGCCCTGGCGCTCGGACCGTTGCCGGCGCGGGCGACCCGGGCTCTCGCCCGCGCGGCCGGTGCGCCCGGCGTCGACGTCGACGCGGTACTGCGGCGCGGCGAGGGCCATCCGCTGTTCACCGTGGAGCTGGCCCGTTGCGGCGGCACCGCGTTGCCGCCGACCCTGCGGGCCCTGCTGGCCGAGCGGGTGCACGGGCTGGGCGGCGCCGGTGCCCGGCTGCTGACGGCGGTCGCGCTGGCCGGCGAGTGGGCGAGCGACACGCTGTGCGCCACGGTGGCGGGTGGGCGCTGTCTCCGTGCGGCTGCCGACAGCCGACTGGTCACTGTGGACGGTCATCGGGTACGGCTACGCCACGAACTGCTCGGTGAGGTGGCCCGGGCGGAGACGCCGCCCGATCAGCGGCTGTACCGTCAGGTGGCGGCCGCGCTGGATGCGGAGTCCGCGCCGGCCGCGCTGCGGGCGGGTCTCTGGGCCGCCGCCGGGGAGACCCGGCCCGCGCGCGACCGGTGGCTGATCGCCGGCGAGGAGGCCGCCCGGGCGCACGCCTACCAGGAGGCGGCGCAAGCGTACCGGCATGCCATCGCGATCGATCCGGATACCGACACGGTGCTCGCCGCCGCCGACGCCCTGCGTTGGGCCGGTGACCTCGACGGCGCGCTGGCACTGGCACGGTCCGGGCTCGCCGCAACCGTCGACGGCGACGCGGCGGGCCGGGCCAGGCTGCTCGACGGGGTACGCCGGTACCGGTACGCGGCCGGCCGGATCGACGAAGCGTTCGAGGCGCTGCGCGAGGCCCGGCTGGCCGCCGCGGCGGCGCGGGACCCGATCCTCTCCGCCACGGTGGAGGTCGCCGAGGCCGGCCGGCTCCTGGTGATCGGCCGGTACGAGGAGGGCGCCGCGGTGAGCCGCCGGGCCGCCGCGCTGGTCCACGACGGGCCGGGCATCCTGGCGTTGGCGCACAGCACCGAGGGCATGTGCCTGGTCCAGCTCGGTCAGGTCGACGACGGGCTCGCGCTGCTGCGGACAGCCCAGCGGCACGCTGACCGGGACGGCGGGGTGCGGACGATCGCCCGGGTCGCCGCCAACCACGCGTACGTGCTGGCGAACGCCTCCCGGTACAACGACTGCGCCCGGGTGTGCGGGAGCGCACTCGCCGCCCTGGACGCGCACGGCGTCGCCGACGCGGTCGGCGGGAGCCTGCGCTACAACCTGGTCACGGCCCTGGTCGCGCTGGGCCGGTGGGACGAGGCGGACCGGGAGTGCGCCAGCGGGTCGGCCGGCCCGCGTACCCGCGGCCTGCTGCTCGCGTGCCGCGCGACCCTGGACGCCTGGCGCGGCGGCGAGCAGTCCGCCGGGTTCCTGGCAGCGGCGGCCGGGCTGGTCGACCCGGTGGTCACGGCCGAACTGGCGTACGCGGAGGCCGTTTCGGCGTGGATGGCCGGACGGTACCGGGCGGCGGTGACCGGGTGCCGGAGCGCGCTCGCCCAGCCCGACGTGGTGCCGCAGCCCGGCGACCGGCTCCGGTTGCTGGCGGTCGGGCTCGGCGCCCTCGCCGACCTGCAACTCGCCCGGGGCCGGCTGAGCCGCTTCGACGACGCGGCCATCGTGGTCAGCGAGTTGCTGGTGGCCAGGGACAAGGCGATCGGGTTGTGGTCGACGCCGTCGCCGGAGATGGATCTGCTCGGCCGCCAGTGCGAGGCCGAGGCCGCCCGCCTCGGTCCGTCGTCGCCAGCCTCGGGGAGGTCACGGCGGACGCGAGCGACCGCGGCCGGCCGGGGCGGATGGCACGGCTGGCACGGTTGGGATGGTCGTGACGGCTGGGACGGGATCGCGGCCGGCTGGGTCGGGCTGGGCATGCCGTACCACGCGGCGTATGCGTACCTGCGGCACGCCGAGGCGCTGGTCGGGGCGCGCCGGCCGGGAACGGCGGAGGAGCCGCTGCGGACCGCGTACGACGAAGCGGTGCGGCTCGGCGCGGCACCGCTGCGCCGCGAGGCCGAGCGGGTCGCCCGTCGCGGCAAGCTGCCGCTGCCCGCGGCCACCGGACACGGTCCGACACTGGACACTCCGACGCTGAGCACATTGACCCGCCGCGAACTGGAGGTGCTGGATCTGGTCGCCTGTGGACGGACCAACCGGGACATCGCCCAGGTACTGGTGATCAGCGAGCGTACAGCGGGCGTACACGTGTCCCGGATTCTCGCCAAGCTCGGCGCCGCCAATCGCGCGGAGGCGGCCCATCTGGCGCGTACCCAAGGGGCTCTGACCAAAGATACGTAGTTCTCTTCATGCGCCGGCCGCGGCCGGCGCGGTGTGCTTGGTGCCGTCCAGAACGACGGTAACCACGGCACAAGGAGAAACGATGAAGACTCTGTCCAAACTGGCGGCGGGAGCGATCATGGCGGCGGCCGGAGCGGCGGCGGTGGTCCTGCCGGCGCTGCCCGCGGCGGCATCGTCCGGCTGCGATTTCGCGATGGTCTCGTTGGAGGCCCGCAACCTGCGCAACGACGGCGGTACCGACTTCGCCTGGGTCAAGCTCGACAAGACCTGGTTCCCGGCGGGCAACAACGGGATCGCCTTCAACCTCGGCGACACGCACAACTCGTTGACCTTCGGCAACCCGTACATGGGCTTCGGGTCGGGCGGCTTGGAGGTGAAGGTCGTCCTGGACACCTGGCCGAGCAACTACACCGTCCAGACCAAGACGATCGCCTGCTCGCCGGTCACCAACCGGGTCACCACGTTCAGCAGTGGGGACGCCATCTACGACATGACCTACACCGTCACCTGACACCGAACGCCGGGGGCCGGGCACGAGCCGGTCCGGCCTCCGGCCCGTACCGAAAGGATCCGATCTCATGAATGAGCCCGCGGACAGCAACCCGTGCAGCAACAAGAAGCTGTTCCTGGACTGTTGCAGCGTCGTGCTGGCCAGCGACGTCGACATTCAGGACCTGCGCCGCAAACTCGGCGACGCGATGCACACCGGTGACGTCGTCAAAGTCAAGATCTGCTGGAACGGCAAGCCGACCGACGCCTGGGTCAAGCCGTCCAACAGCTCGATCTCGTACATCGGCGACCCCGACATCCGGGTCGTCTGATTCCCTACCGTGCCCGTGCTTGCACTGGGCGCACAGCGTATCCAATAAGGATTGCCCGCCTCCCGACGTCCGTGGAATCATCGCCTGGCTCCCGCATTTGGCGTGGAGAACTGGGGAGGTTCCAATGAGCGCGCATCGCCACGCGTATGCACGCGTCCTCTGTCTGATCGGCGCCTTCGTGTTGGCGGGCGCGATGGTCGCTGAAACGCCCGCCGCCGCGGCGCCCTCGTTGCCGCGCGTCGCCCCTGCGCCCGCCCGGCCCGTTGCGCCAGCGGTGGCGCCCGCGGCGCCCGCTCGGCCCGCGGCGCCCACCGGTTGCGGCGGCCCGCTGGCCTTCGGCAAGATCGTCGCCTGCCCGTCGATCACCGGGGATCGCCGCGACGCCTACACGGTCACCACGACCAAGGACAACGACAAGCTGTTCACGATGCTCACCAGGGGCAGCGGCGACTGGTCGGGCGGCGAGGTCACCGGCTCCGACGGCGCGCATGTCTGCTTCATCACCGTCGATGCCGGGACGTGCCAGCTGAAGGCCGCCGGACGCTACACGGTCACGGTGTCACTCAGCACCGGCGGCAGCGGCAATTACACCCTCTCCGCACAGTCGATGCGCACGCCCTCAACGTGTACGACGCTGCCGAACCAGTTCTTCTCCTTTGCCTCGACCGGCGAGCCCGGTCGCCTGCCGGCCGGCTCCGCCGGGAACTGCTACCGGTTCAACCAGCCGGTCGGCAGCGTCGTGCGGTTGTGGTCACCGATGGCCAACGGCGACGTGCAGGGGACCATCCTCGATGGGCAGTTCCAGCCGGTCTGCCAGGTGCGCTACGCCCAGTTCTGCACGTTCAGCACGGCCGGCCCCTACCACCTCGACCTGTTCGAGGCGTACGGCACGGCCACGCCCTACCGGCTGCGGATGTCGCGGATCACCCGGGCGGCTGGATGCGCACCACTGCGGCTGGCGTCGTTCGGCGACCCCGGCCGGTACGCCAGCACCGGCAGCCTTGGCGGACAGGACACTATCGCCTGCCACAAGCTGCACATGCCCTCGCCCGGAACGGTCGGGATCCGCATCTTCAATTCGCAGCTCATCTCCTGGTACGTGTACGACGACGCCGGCCGGGCGGTCTGCGACGGCTACAACCTGCGGTCATGCCACCTTCCCGCGGCCGGTGACTACGCCGTCATCACGCTGAACAGGGACTGGAATCCGATCACCTATCAGATCGCGGCGCCGGCCCTCTTCCGCAACGCCGGATGCGCCGGCGGGACCGATCTGTCCTGGGCGAAGGCCGCGATCCTGGTGCACCAGACGTCGCCGGTGCAGACCAACTGCCAGCCGTTCCACGGCACTGCCGGCGACCGCGTGATCGTGTACCGCGCGTCGACGAACTACAACTTCGTGACCACGTGGTTGGTGGACAGTACGGGCGAGCCGCTCTGTACCGGTTTCAGCGACGAGGACGGCTGTGTCCTACCGGCGACGGGTACCTACCGGGCCCTGTCCTACCTCACCTCGTGGACCGCCGGCACCTCCGACGCGACCTACAAGCTCCAGGTCCGCCGGCTGTCGCAGCCGGTCGGCTGCCCGGTGGTCGCGCCGGGAACGTACAACGCGGCGCCGGCCGGGGCCGCCGGCCCGATCCGTTGTCGCATTCTCGACATCGCGAAGCCCGGCGCGTACATCGCACGGGCCTACGACGCGGAGAACAACTGGACCAACGCGTCGGTCTACGACCGCACCGGTCACCGGATCTGTGACGACAGCGGCTACTGCCAGATCCCGGCGGCCGGTCGGTACACGATGGTGCTCAATGGAGGCGCCATCAATTCGGTCATCGACAACGACTTCTCGTACGTGACGACGCTGCTTCCGTATCAGCCCTCCGGGTGCCCGGCGGTATCCGACACCGGCTACCGGGACGCGCCCTACCGAGGCGGGTTCACCGCGCCGGGCGAGTACGCGTGCCTCCAGTTGGCCACCCCGACCGGCGCCCGCATCGCCGAATTGCTGCCCACCGATGCGACCGGCTCGGCGTACCCATCGGGCTACGTCCTCGATTCGACAGGCACCTTCGTCTGCGACTCCTCGTGGTCGCTTCGGCAGAGCACCTGCGAACTCACCGGCGCCGCGCCGTACTACGTGGTACTCAACGAGAACGGCGGTAACGCCCCCGGCGCGTTCTCGGTGGCGTTCGCCCGCGTGGACGGTTCACCAGCCTGCCCGGTGCTTTCGCGCGATCCGAACGGTGCGACGGTGCCGACGGGATCGGACCACTTCGCGGTCTGCTTCAGCATTCCGGCCGATCAGCACGCGTCCGCCGAAACGTTCACGTGGCACCGCACGTCGGGTACCGGCGGCGGCACGCTGTCGGTTTTCAGCGGCACCGGATCGCGCTACTGCGGTCCCGTCGGCCCGGACGCCGACCGTACGGTCACATGTACCCTTCCGGACGGCCCGGCGACGGTCATCCTCGAGACGGGTGCGGTTGACGCGGCGTACCAGATCACGCACAAGGATGCCGCGGCGCCGTAACGATTGATTCGACAGTGGCCGACTCGCGGATGCTTTCTGACGATCGGGCTGTCCAGAGACGTTGCGGCGCTTCGATTCCGAGGAGGTCGAGGCCGGTGGCGAGGGTACTGCCGGTCAACTGGCAGAGCGCGACGCGATTGGCCCGCACGCCCGATCGACCGGATCCGCGCGTGAGAGTACTGTATGTAGACGCCCGTGTTGCCGGAGAGCGACACCATGCGGTCGACGTCGAAGGCGTAGTCCTTGGTACGCGACGTGGACAGCTCCGCGTACTTGACCGCGCCGAGCCCGGCGGCCTGGATGACGTGTTCGAGTTCATTCGGGGCGGCGCGGGTGCCTTCGCCAACACGACGGCGCGTGCCCGGTCGACGGCGGCGTCGAGGAGCTCGCGGAGCGGCACGGTGCCGCCGGAGCGGGTCCGGAACGGGCGGCCGTCGGGACCGAGGACGGTGCCGAACGGTACATGAATGGCCCGCACCTCATCGGTGAGCCAACCGGCGCGGCGTGCGGTGTCGAAAATCATCCGGAAATGCATGGCCTGCCGGGCGTCGACAACTTACAGGATCCGGGTGGCCTTGAGATCGCGGATCCGGTGCCGGATCGTGGCGAGATCCGTTGCGGCGTACCCGAATCCGCCGTCCTTCTCGCGCACGATGAGCGGCACCGGGGCGAGTGTCAGGAGCACGCCCCATCCGGCGGTACAGAGCTTGAAAGGCCCGCTCGGACCCCTCGACGAGCTTCTCCCAGATCGCGAGGGTGGCCGGGTCGCCGGTCTGCAGGGCGACCACCTGGGACCGGGCCCGGTCGGCGAAGTCGGGGTCGGCCTCGAACCGGTTCTGGGACGCCCGGTACAGCGCGTCCAGGGTGGATATTTCGGCGGCGGCGATGCCCTGCGCACCCTCGTCAAGGTACTGAATGAGCATGCCGAACTGGGTGCCCCAGTCACCGAGGTGGTTCTGCCGGATCACGTCCGCGCCGAGGAAACCCAGAACGCGGGCGAGCGCGTCTCCGATGACGGTGCTGCGCAGGTGCCCGACGTGCAGCTCCTTGGCGATGTTGGGCGCCGAGTAGTCGACCACGACACGCTCGCCGGTGAGCGGCGCGCCGACGCCGAGCCGCTCGGCCGTGGCCCGTTCGCCGATCCGGCTCCAGACAACCGTGTCGGGCACGGTCAGGTTGAGAAAGCCCGGCCCGGAGACGGACGCGGAGACGCCCCGCCCGTCGAGAGCGTCAGCCAGGCGTCGCGCCACCTCGTGCGGCGGGCGGCCCAGTCGTTTCGCGACCGCGAGGGCGATGTTGGACTGGAAGTCGGCGCGCTCGGAACGTCGCACCAACGGGTCGCCGCCGGCCAACTCGGCCGGCAGGATCCGGGCCGTCGCCGCCGACACGGCGGCCGCCGAGCGCGGCGCCGTACTCTGATCGGGTGTCGGATCCGGTACTCGATGATCTGGTCGGCGAAGCTGTCGCCGATGCGGCAACCGTGGGGCTGGTGCTGCACGGCTCCCGTGGTGCCGGCATCGCGCGCGTCGATTCCGACTACGACGTGATCCGGGTCGTCGATGACGACGCCTACGCGTGGCGACGCACCGCCGGCCGCCTCTACGAGCGGCGCGCGGACACCGGGATCGACCTGCTCTACCAGAGCCCGGGCCGGTTGGCCTGGATCGCCGAGCACCCCGGCTGGTACACCTCGACCTACCTCAACGCCAGGGTGGTGCTGGACAGGTCCGGCGCCGTCGCGTCGGCGCTCGACGCGATCAGGTCCACAGCGCATGACCGGGCGGCCGCGAAGCTGGCCGACTACTACGACCGTTACCTGGTCAGCTTCAGCCGGTCGCTGAAATGCTGGCGGCGTGGTGAGGTTCTCGGCGCGCGGCTCAACGCCGCCGACTCGGCCCGCTATCTGGTACGGGTACTGTTCGCCGCCGCCGGGCGATGGGCGCCCTATCCCGACCATCTCAGCCGGGAGTTGCCGCAGTTGGAAACCGCACTCGGCTGGCAGGCGGACGCGTTGGGCCCGGCCCTGGCGCGGCTTGTCGAAGGCGGCGATCCGGCCCACCAGCAGCGACTGGAACGGCAGGTCACCGCGCTTCTCGGCGCCCATCTTGCCGACTACGAGCCGGACGGCGCCGTGGTGCTGGCCCGCGCCTGGGACTTCCCAGGGTGTCGGTGATCCACCGGTCGAAGGTTTCGTCGACGTACACCAGGTAGTTGGCGTTGAAAGCGATCCCTTGCACGTCGCATTCGTTGTACCGGACCCGGATCCACACCGGTAGCCCACGGTCTGCGATCGTAGCGAGGCTGGTCGCTCATGCAGGCCAGCCGTGCAGCGAGAAGGGGATGCCGCGCTGGCTGGCCGTGACGCCGGCCGCCGGGTACGGGATAACGTCGGCGGGCAGCGCGGCCGGGTCGACCCAGACGAGTTCGGAACACTTGTCCGGCTCCCGGTTCGACGGCTCGCCGGTCCACCGCACCGCCTCGAAGAAGAACCCGACCCGGTCGGCGCTGTCCGGGCTGAACCGGTGCATCACGTGCCGGAACCGGAGGTCCTCGGCTCGGATGCCGACGCCGATCTCCTCCGCCGCCTCGCGAATGGCGCCGTCGATGACCGACTCGCCGGGTTCGAGGTGGCCGCTGGGGAGGTGCAGCCGGCCATCCCCGTACCCGGTGTTGGCGCGCCGGCCCATGAGTACCTTGCCGTCGCGGCGGAGGATCACGTGTACGTCGACGATGCTGCGATGTCGCTCGGCCCGGCTCACCGCCGGCTGACCTCGGGCTCGGGCCCGGCCGGCAGCGCCTCCGTCCCCGGCCCGCCTGCCGGCACCGGCGTGGCGGCGACGGTGGGATGGTCGGTCGGGCGCAGCACGGTGAAGGCCACGACGGCGGCGGCCAGCCCACCGACCACCCCGACCAGCGAAGTCGTCGACATGGCGTGCACGAACGCCTCCCGGGCCGCCTGCGCCAGCCCGGCGTCGTGGGTGGCCGCCGCGATGCTGAGCGCGGCGCCGACCGAGCGGCGGGCCGGACCGGTGATCCCGTCGGGCATGCCGGCGGAGAAGGCGGCGGTCAGCACGCTGCCCAGGACGGCCACGCTGAGCGCCTGACCGACCTGTTGGACGGTGTCGTTGACGGCCGAGCCGACGCCGGCCCGCTCCGGGGGCAGCGCGCCCAGCAACGTCCCGTACGCGGCCGGCCCCGCAGTACCGCTGCCGGCGCCGATCACCACGAGCGCGACGACCAGCCGGGAGTACCCGTCGCCGGGGCCGATCATGGCGAGGGCTCCGAAGCCAACGGCCAGCAGTCCCAGCCCGATAGCGACGGCGGTTCGGGCGCCGAGTCTCTTGTCGACAGCGACGCCCACCGCGTTGAAGACCATGGCCGATACGATGAGCCGGCCGAGGGCGAGACCGGCTCGAAGCGGGCTGAACCCGAGCACGAACTGGAGATACTGGGTCAGCGCCAGCATCACGCCGCCCCGGCGAACGACAGCAGCACGATCGACAGGCTGGCCCCGCTGAAGTTCCGGTTACGGAACAGCGCCAGCGGCAGCATCGGCTCCGGCAGCGCCGCTCCCAGACCGCGAACACGATCAGCGCGACATCGACAAGCTGCAGGAGGACGGCTTCGCGTTCGGCCTGGAGCGGTTGCTGGACGGTCTGGCGGCCTGGCTCGACCGCGGGCAACCGTCATGACTGCGGTTTCCACTGCGCCGCGATGGCGCGCAGTTCTTCGCGACTCCAGGTGAGGGTCCCGTCCCGCAGGCCGGCCAGGACGGCTCTCACCGGCCGACAGCGCGGTGCGCCTGGCCACCGCCTCGTACTCCTCAGGGCCGACCAGCCCGCGCTTCGGGTGTACGAGATACGTGGTTCCGGCGTGATCGTCGAGCACGGTGATCGGGGCGTCCGCGGCGACCGCCCGCGCGATGTCGACCACGATGTCAGGCACGGCCGGCCCGGCTGACTGTGTTTCGCAGGTGCACGCGATCGAGTGCGTGGGGTTGACGCCGAGCAGGCGCCGGGCCGAGTCGATGACGTGGGTCGGGAGGGCGGCCAGATCGGGCCGGTCGACGGTTACCGTGATCTGCTGGTCCGCTCGGGAGACGGTGTCCTGGGTGCTGGTGTCCTGGGTGCTGGTGTCCTGGGTGCTGGTGTCCTGGGCGCTGGTGTCCTGGGCGCTGAGGTGGCCGTCGCGACTCAGCCGCCGTTCGAGCTTGCGCCAGTCGATCCGCCGGGTCGTCAGAATCCAGATCGTCATAGTTCGGGTCGTCAGAATCCGGGTCGTCATAGTCCGGGTCGTCATAGTCCGGGTCGTCAAAGTTCGGGTCGTCATAGTCCGGGTCGTCATAGTCCGGGTCGTCAAAGTCGCCGCCCTGATCGGTGTCGCGCGGGCCGGGCGTCGGGTACTAGCTTGGCGGCATGGGTAGCGCCCAGATCGACTTCCCCCGCGACCAGCCCGTCGCGGGAAACCTTGAGGTGCGGTGGATCCACGGCTCGCGGTCGGCCCGGCACAATACCGATCCCAAGATCCAGGTCCACGCGTACGACGAGCATACGTACATCCTGCGGCAGAACAAGGCGGTGCACTACGAGGGCCCGTTCATGTACCTGTTCTGCGGCAACGACCGGGCGCTGTTGCTCGACACCGGTGCGACCGCCGACAGCGCGCGGTTTCCCCTACGTGACACCGTGGACGGAATCCTCAGCCGCTGGCTGGCGGCACATCCGCGCGACTCGTACGAGCTTGTGGTCGCGCACACCCACGCGCACGGCGACCATGTCGCTGCCGATGGCCAGTTCGAGGGGGGCGCGTCGACCGTCGATCTGAGCATCACGGTGGTGCCGAAGGACGTCGAGTCGGTCCGCTCGTACTTCGGGTTCTCCGGGTGGCCGGACGAGATCGTGCGGTTCGACCTCGGCGGACGGGTGCTGGAGATCACCGGCTGTCCGGGGCATCATGAGGCGTCGATCGCGGTGTACGACCGGTGGACCGGTTTCCTGGTCACCGGCGACACCGTGTACCCGGGCCGGTTGTACGTGCAGGATTTCCCGGCGTTCACCGCGAGCCTCGACCGGCTGGTGGCGTTCGCCGCGAGCCGGCCGGTCACGTACGTCATGGGCTGCCACATCGAGATGACGAGCCGCCCCCGCCGGGACTATCCACTCGGGGCCACGTTCCAGCCGGACGAGCCGCCACTCCAGATGTCGCCTGAGCGCTTGACGGCGATCCGCGACGCCGCCCGGTCGGTCGCCGACAAGCCAGGCGTCCACGTGTACGACGACTTCATCATCTTCCATGGGCCGTGCCGGGGCGCGATCCCGCGGTACGTGGCCCGTGGGCTGTGGAGCCGGCTGCGCAACCGGTTCAGCCGCGCCGGCTAGCGTCATGCTGGCGCTTGCGAACTGCCACCCGGTCGTCAGAACCCGTGCGCTGGGTGGCCGCGATTCGGGCGACCTTCGGGCCATCTCGGCGAAGTCTGACCTGAGGTCGCGGCTCACTCCCGCCGGTGGTACTGGTTTCGTCTGGGCAGTCGGCTGGCGTCGATGTAGCTGGGCGGGATGAATTCCGGGAGCCCGTCTTTCGGGTTGATCCGGATTTGCCAGTCGGAGTGGTGGATGAGGCGGTGGTGGTGGCCGCATAAGAGCACCAGGTTGCACAGATCGGTCGGGCCGCCGTTGCTCCAGTGGAGAGCGTGGTGGGCGTCGCACCATCGTGGTGGTCGATCGCATCCCGGGAAGGCGCATCCCTTGTCCCGCAAGACAAGCGCCCGGCGCAGGGGGCCGGTGACGAGGCGGGCTTGCCGGCCGACATCCAGCGGCTGGCTCGCCCCGCCGAGCACGGCGGGGATGATGCCGGCGTCGCAGGCGACGCGCCGGGCGGCGGCCGGTGACAACAACGAGCCGTCGTCGAACGTGCCGACACCCACCTGCCGGCGCAGGCTGTCGTAGTCGATCGTCACCACGACCTGGGGTCGGTCGCCGCCGTTGTCGGGGAGTTGGCCGCGGGCGCAGGCGAGCCGGAAGATCTCCATGACCGCGTCCAGGCGCCGCTCTCCGGGCGAGCGCAGGTCGGCGGGCTCGGCGTCGCCGACGCTGCCGGTCTCGCTGCCGGTCTCGCTGCCGGCGTCATGGCCGGCGCGGCTGTCGGCGTTGCCCCGGCGGCCCCTGGTGCGGGGTGCGCATAGCGGATCGGTGGCGGCGCGGAAGGTGGCGGCGTCTTCCTGGGTCATGGTGCCGGTGACCCGTACGCTGCTGGTGCCGGGGATGTCGGTCAGCCACAAGCCCCGGGCCTGCCAGGCCCGCCGCTCGGCCCGCTCCAACTCGGTGCGGGCCTGTTTTTCGGCCTCCTCGGGGGCGACGACTTCGAAGATCCGCTGCCCGAGCCGGCCCAGCTCCCGTGGCCCGAAGCAGGCAGCCTCCTCGACGAGGTGTTCTTCGCCAGCCCGGCGATGCTCGGCTGGGAGCTTGGCGACCGCGTCGGTGATGACCTGGACTTGGTCGACGTTCACCTCCCCGGCCGCGAGCGCGGCGGCGACGGGTGAGCCGGTGTCGGGATCCACCGCCCGGGCCAGCTTCACGAGATGAGACGCCGACCGACCCGACATCCGATATCGGTCCCGCAGCCAGGCCACCGTGCTGGTCGCCCCCAGCTCGGCCGCGACCCCGAGCGTGTCGACCTGCCGGACCAGGGCGAGCTGCATCGCGGCGACCTGCTGCACCACCACGTTGAGGTCGTCCACACAGGACACGATCTCGTCGAGAGAGAACCCGAACACCGCCAGCGACGGGCACTCGTCGAGCGCCTTACGCATCACGGCCAGGGTTTCCCTCACACCCACAACGTAGACCGCGGGTACGACACTTTATCGAACAAGAGTGCGAACCCAATCGGCCACTGATACCACCGCCGCCTGGCGCGGGAAGACCTTCTCGGTGAGCACCCGGTGCACCTCGGGGTCGGCGTCGAGGCAGCCGTCCGCCAGGCCGGTGAGTTTGAAGTCCAGGTCGGCCGCCTGGCCGCAGGGTCGACAGCACGACGCCACTGGTCGCGATGCCGGTGAGGACGAGGTGGTCGATGTCGCCGGCGCGGAGGACGAGGTCGAGGTCGCTGCCGGCGAACGCGCTGATGCGCTTCTTGGTGACGATGATGTCGTCGGGCCGGGGCGCCACGTCCGGATGGGTCTCGATCGCCTGGTTGTCGCCGGCCATCGCGCCGGTGCGCGCGAGCGCACGGCGATCCTCGCCTCGGCGCGGCAAGCCTTCGCCCGCAACGGATACGACGGCGCGGGGGTCCGGGAGATCGCGGAGGGCGCCGGCGTCACCGCCATGATGGTCAACCGTTACTTCGGGTCGAAGGAGCAACTGTTCGCCGCGGTGATCGCCCAGATCATGACCGAACCGATCATCCTCACCCAGGCCAACCTCGACTCCCCGGACTTCGCCGCCCGCATCGCCGCGACCCTCGTCGACATCACCCCCACCGGCACGACACCGCTCGACGGCTTCCTGATCATGCTCTACTCGGCGTCCAGCAAGCAGGCCGCCGACATCGGCCGCGAGCAGATCGAGACCCACTACCACCGGGCGCTGACCGCGGCGCTGAACGGAGACCTCGCACCTCAACGGGCCGCGATGATCCTGGCCATCGTCGCCGGGTTCCAGGTCATGCGCCAACTCATCGGACTGTCCGCACTCGCCGACGCCGATCCCGTCGACCTCAAGACAGTCCTGGAGCCTGTCCTCCAACACCTCATCTCGGGCGCCGACGATGAGCCGTACTAAAGCGGCAACCACTCCGTCGCGGTGGTGGCTTCGGCGAGCGCGTCCGGGTCGGGCTCGACCCCGATGCCCGACCCGACCGGCACCCGCACATGCCCGTTTTCAAGCACGAACGGCCTGGTGATGTCGCGGGCGTAGTACCGGTCTGACGCCGATGTGTCACCGGGCAGCGTGAAGGCCGGCAGGGCGGCCAGCGCCACGTTGGCCGCCCTGCCGAGCCCGGTCTCCAGCATGCCACCCGCCCAGACCGGCACCCCGTTCGCGGCACACACGTCGTGTACCCGACGGGCCTCCAGATAGCCGCCCACCCGCCCCGGCTTGATATTGACGATGGTCGCCGCGCCGAGGGCGATCGCGTCCGCCGCCGCGCGGGCCGAGGTGATCGATTCGTCCAGGCACACTGGGGTACGGATGAGCCGCGCCAACTGGGCGTGCCCGCGGATGTCGTCTTCGGGCAGTGGCTGCTCGATCAGCAGCAGGTCGAACGGGTCGAGCCGGGCGAGCTGCCGGGCGTCGGCAAGGGTGTACGCGGTGTTCGCGTCGACCTGGAGGAGCACGTCGTCGCCGAACCGCTCGCGGACGGCGCGGACCGGCGCCACGTCCCAGCCGGGCTCGATCTTCAGCTTGATCCGGAGGTACCCGGCCGCAAGGTACCCGTCGACGGCGTCGAGCAGTTGCGGGATCGAGTCCATGATGCCGACCGATACACCCGCCGGCACGGTCGGCCGGACCGCGCCGAGGAAGGTGCCGAACGACATGCCCGCCGAGCGTAGTTGCGCGTCGAGTACCGCGGTCTGCACCGCCGCCTTGGCCATCGGATGTCCTTTGACCGCGACGAAAACCGACTCCAGGGTATGTGCTTCCACAGTGGACAACGAAGCGACGGCCGGCAGCAGGAACCGGCGGATCACCTCGGCGGCACCGTCGGCGTACTCGGCGGAATACAACGGTTCCGCCATCGCCACGCACTCGCCCCAGCCCTCGGCGTCCGGCCCGACCGCCCGTACCAGTAGCACGTCGCGCTCGTGCTCGGTGCCGAACGACGTCCGGAACGGGGCGACCAGCGGCATCGCCACCCGGCGCAGTTCGATCCCGGCGAGCTTCACTCCGGCACCCCCAGCACGTAGTACCCGTCGCGGGTCACATCGCGGACCATGTACCCCCTGGTGAAAGCCGAACTGAGCGCCTCCCGCACCGCGTGCCGCCACCGCAACCCGGCACCCAGGTCGCGGGCGCGCAGCGCCTCGATGTCGGTCGGCATGGCGACCAGAAGGGTCGCACCGTCAGCCGGCCGCGACACCGGCTCGTCGTCGACCCGGTCGAGCAGGACGGCCGCACCGCCGGCCCGCGGGTCCACATCGGACACATGACCGTGGGCGGCCGCGACCGCCGCCGGCGATGCCAGCTCCCACGAAAGGTACAGCCGATCGGTGGTGTCGCCGGTGTTCACGCCGTCGTCCATCGCGCCGTAGAAGTCGGGCAGGTACTCGCGCGCGGAGGCGCCGAGCTTGTGCAGGTTGAAGTACGCGTTGCGGCGGACCAGCGGATCGAAGGTCCACCGGACGGCAGGGATGCCCCGGGCCAGCGCCCAGGCGCGTTGGTGCTGCTTGAGGGCGTACCCGACGCCGGCGCTCTGCCCGGTCCGCTCGACGCCGGTGATGTGCGAATGCAGGTGACCCATCCCGAGGAACGCGACCGAGGCCGCGACCAGCCGACCGTCCTGGTACCCGCCCACGACGTAGTTGCCGGAGTGCGCGAGCGCCCGCAGCGTGGCGACGTTGATCAGCTGGTCGGGGGAGCGGGCACCCCAGACCCGGCGCAGCAGTTCCGCGGCGGCCTGCTGCTCGGTGAGCCCGTGCAGGTCGCTCACGGTGAGCTGCCCGGCCTCGGCCGCAGCCCGGTCGGCACAGACCTCAGCGCCTGTCACACCGTTCAGTCTCGCACCAGTCAGTCTCGCACCAGCCCGGCACACCCGTCGATCTAGGAAGAGTGGCCGGATCCGGCGTCATAGGCCGGTCTGTCGGAGCAGTCGCCTGGGCTAGGCGGCCAGGCCCAGCTCGCGCAGTTCGCGGACATCGGTGGCACGTCTGGCGAGGGCGTGCACCGTGCGCGGACCGGCCACGCCATCGGCGATCAGGCCGGAGCGGAACTGGAACCGGCGCAGCGCCTTGTCCAGGTCGACCGGTGACGAGGTGGCGGAAGCCAACCCGAGCTCGGTGAGCAGGTCGCGTACGATCCGTGGATCGGCCGGCGGCGCCGCGTCACCGGCCGCGCCGACCGCGCCGGCGAGCACGGTGCTGACCGCTACTCCGACCACACCGAATGCCTGACGAATCGACATTGCCGCCTCCTTGGTACGTCTGTCCTCGTACCTCAAAGGATGGCCGCGCGGGCCGGTCGGCCGCGTCGGGCCGAGGTCGCGTTGTTGACGCGCATGAATACGACTTCCGGCGTACGCGGCCCCCCACCAGCATCGGGGGCCGGTATCAGGGCGGGTATCAGGGGCGGGTATCAGGGTCACCCGGCCCGGCGGCCGATCGCCTGCAGGTACGCCGCTGGTGCGGCCATCGCGCTCACGCCGGGTTTCTGGCCCGCAACAGCTCCTCGACCTCGGTCAGGGTAGGTGGTTGGGCGCCTTCCCGGGTACAGACGATCGCGGCCGCCGCGACCGCGAAGTCGAGGGCGGCAGTGAGCGTCTCCGCCCCGGGCACGTCGGCGGTCAGCTCGCCGCGGGACGCCAGCCGGTGCAGGAACGCCGCGGTGAAGGTGTCGCCCGCCCCGACCGTGTCCACCACGTCGACGTGCACCCCGGGTACCCGTACCAGATCCTGACCGCGCGGGACCGCGACCGCGCCGTACGGCCCGAGGGTGACCAGCGCGAGCGTCAGATCGTACCGGTCGACCCAGGCCCTGGCGACGTCGAGCGGGTCGCGGTCGGGGTCGAGCCAGGCCAGGTCGTCGTGGCTGGCCTTCAGCACGTGGGCGACGTCGAGCCAGCCGGCGACATGCGTGCGGTACGCGTCCCGGTCGGGCAGCAACGCGGAGCGTACGTTCACGTCGTAGGTCACCACCGCCCGGTCGCGGTGCGCGCCGATCCAGCGCCGCAGCACCTCGGCGCCGGGCGGCAGGATGCTCGCCAGCGAGCCGATGTGGACGCCGACCGTTCCGTCCGGTAACTCATCGGGTAGCTCGGTCGTCGCCCACTGCCAGTCGGCGGTGCCGTTGATGTAGAACTGGTAGTCCGCGCCGCCGTACTGGTCGAGCGCGACCACCGCGAGCGTGGTCGGCTGGGGAGCCGCCACGGCGAGTCGCAGGTCGACACCGCTGTCGAGCAGGTACCGCCGAAGCTGCCGGCCGAACGCGTCGTCGGACAGCCGGCAGGCGAGCGCGGCCGGGGTGCCCAGCCGGGCCAGCGCGACGGCCGTGTTGGCCGGGCCACCGCCGTACGCGGCGCGCCAGATGCCGCCGCTCGCGCCGGAAGGCGGTCGTGCTGCGCCGGAGGCCGGCTCGGCGGCGACCGCCGGCTCAGTGGTCACCGCCGGCTCGGCGGCCGTTGCCGGCGCTGTGGCGGGGGTCGGCTCAGTGGCCTCCGCCGGTTCAGTGGCCTCCGCCGGTTCAGTGGCCTCCGCCGGTTCAGTGGCCTCCGCCGGTTCAGTGGCCTCCGCCGGTTCAGTGGCCTCCGCCGGTTCAGTGGCCTCCGCCGGTTCAGTGGCCTCCGCCGGTTCAGTGGCCTCCGCCGGCGCAGCGGCCTCCGCCGGCTCGGCACCGGATGCCGCCGGCCCGGTCGGGCCCGCCGGAACGAGATCGATCAATGCCTCGCCGCATACCACGATCATGTTGATCGCCTCGCTTCCTTTAGCACAACCGATCATGCTGTCGCCGCCCCGATGACATCGTCCGTTCGGGCAAATTTCAATACAACTCTTGACGTCAATGTTTCAGACGGACGACAGTGTGCGACAACGTTGGCGCATGACAACGATGGCGCACGCGACATCGTTAACGCAACCACCCCCACCCCGGTCCAGCTGGCCGGCCAATCCGAGGGAAGCACTGATGTCAGGTACGTCACGCAAGGCAGCGGGCCTGCTCGCCGTCGCCGTCGCGGCGACAATGGCGATCACGGCTTGCGGCGGTTCGAGCGGTTCATCGTCGAGCGGCTCAGGAGAGGTGAAGGTCGGTCTGATCACCAAGACCGAGACCAACCCGTTCTTCGTCAAGATGAAGGACGGCGCCCAGAAGGAGGCGTCCGCCAAGGGTGCCACGCTGATGAGCGCCGCCGGCAAGTTCGACGGCGACAATGCGAGCCAGGTGACCGCGATCGAGAACATGGTCGCGGCGGGCGTGAAGGGCATCATGATCACGCCGAGCGACACCAAGGCGATCATCCCCGCCATCCAGAAGGCGCGGGCCAAGGGCGTGCTGGTCATCGCCCTGGACACACCCACCGATCCGCAGAGCGCGGTCGACGCGCTGTTCGCGACCAACAACTTCACCGCCGGTGAGCTGATCGGCAAGTACGCGAAGGCGACGTTCGGCGACAAGCCGGCGAAGATCGCGACGCTGGACCTGGCGCCCGGGATCACGGTCGGCGTCCTGCGCCACAACGGTTTCCTGTCCGGCTGGGGCGTGTCGGGCATCACCTCCAGTGCCACCCAGCAGGCCACCGCGCCGGCCGTGGTGTGCAGCCAGGACACTCAGGGTGACCAGTCCAAGGGGCAGACCGCGATGGAGAACTGCCTGCAGAAGAGCCCGGATATCAACCTGGTCTACACCATCAACGAGCCGGCGGCGCTCGGCGCGAACACCGCGCTGAAGGCGGCCGGCAAGGACAAGGACGTCCTGGTGGTGTCCGTCGATGGCGGGTGCACCGGCGTCAAGGCGGTGCAGGCTGGCCAGATCGCCGCGACGTCGCAGCAGTACCCCTTGAAGATGGCATCGCAGGGCGTCGACGCCGTCGTCGACTTCGCGAAGACCGGCAAGAAGGTCTCCGGGTACACCGACACCGGCGTCACCCTGATCACCGCCAAGGCGGTTACCGGCGTCGACTCCAAGGACGTGCAGTTCGGCCTCGACAACTGCTGGGGCTGAGCCAGGCGTAGCCCGTACCCATGATCGGCACAACTTCCGGAGAGTTGTGGTCTCGGGGCCATCCGGAGGCCACGACTTCCGGGAAGTCGTGACGATCATCGAGATGATGATCTTGGAGTACCCCCAATGACGACATCTACCGTGGCGCCACCGGATCTGGGCGCGCCGTCAATCCGGCAGCGCCTGCTCAGCGGCTCGACGCTCGGCCCCCTCGCGGCGCTGATCATCGCGTGCGTCTTCTTCTCGATCCGCAGCGACCGGTTCCTCACCGGCGGCAACTTCTCGTTGATCATCCAGCAGGTGATGGTGGTTGGCACGCTGGCCATCGGTCAGACGCTGATCATTCTCACCGCCGGCATCGACCTGTCCAACGGCGCGATCATGGCGCTCAGTTCGATCGTGATGACCCGGCTCGCGGTGCACAACCACGTGCCGCCGCTGCTGGCGATCCTGCTCGGGCTCGCTGTGGCGACGGCCTTCGGGCTGGCCAACGGGCTACTCGTGACGAGAGTGCCGCTGCCGCCGTTCATCGTGACGCTGGGCATGCTCAACATCGCCTTCGCGCTCACCCACATCTACTCCCAGGAACAGACCGTCACCGGGGTGCCGTCGACGCTGACGGCGCTGGGCCAGACGTTCACGATCGGCGGCACCGACGTCACGTACGGATCGATCGTCACCATCGTGCTGTTCCTGTTCTTTGCGTACATGCTGGGCCAGACCGCGTGGGGCAAGCACGTGTACGCGGTCGGCAACAACCCGGAGGCCGCCCGGCTGACCGGTATCCGCACCAAGCGGGTACTGGTCGGCGTGTACATCACCGCCGGTCTCGTGTACGGGATCGCCGCCCTGCTGTCGGTAGCGCGTACCGGCGTCGGTGATCCGCAGGCCGGCCAGACCGACAACCTGGACAGCATCACGGCCGTCGTGCTGGGCGGTACCAGCCTGTTCGGCGGTCGTGGCTCCGTGGTCGGCACCCTGATCGGCGCGCTCATCGTGGGCGTGATCCGCAACGGGCTGCAGCTCATCGGCGTGGCGTCGATCTACCAGACGCTGATCACCGGCGTCCTGGTGATCCTCGCCGTCACCGTCGACCAGGTCTCGCGGAGGAGGTCACGATGACCGAACCGGTAATGGCAGCCACCGGCCTGACCAAGCGGTACGGCCAGGTGACGGCCCTGGACGGCGCCGACTTCGAATTGCTCCCCGGCGAGGTGCTGGCCGTCATCGGGGACAACGGGGCCGGCAAGTCGACCCTCATCAAGGCGCTGACCGGAGCCATCCAGCCGGACAGCGGCGAGATCCGGCTCGATGGCAAGGTGGTGCACTTCCGGACCCCGATCGACGCCCGGCGCTATGGCATCGAAACGGTGTACCAGGACCTCGCCGTGGCGCCGGCCCTGGACATCGCGAGCAACCTGTTCCTCGGTCGGGAACAGCGCCGCAAGGGTGTACTCGGCTCGGTGTTCCGGATGCTCGACAAGCCCGGGATGCGCAAGGCGGCCGCCCAGCAGATGGCCGAACTCAAGATCGGACTACGGTCGCTGACCCAACCGGTCGAGAGCCTGTCGGGTGGCCAGCGGCAGGGCGTTTCGGTGGCCCGCGCCGCCGCCTGGGCCGAACATGTCGTGATCATGGACGAGCCGACGGCCGCCCTCGGCGTCAAGGAGTCCGGCCAGGTGCTCGACCTGATCCGGCGGGTCCGCGACCGCGGCCTCCCGGTGGTACTCATCAGCCACAACATGCCGCAGGTGTTCGAGATCGCGGACCGGATCCATGTCCAGCGGCTCGGCCGCCGGGTGGCGGTGGTCAGGCCGAACGAGCGCTCGATGTCGGAGGTGGTGGCCATCATGACCGGCGCGATCACCATCGACGCAGCCGACCACGCGGTGGTCGTCGACAAAGCAGCCGCCGCGGCAGCCGGTGTCACCCATCACTCCGATGACTCCGGCACCTGACCCGTAAGATTCTTTAGCGATGAGCCGGAAGATCCAGCGGCCGACTCTCAAGGACGTGGCCCGGGAGGCGGGCGTCAGCATCAAGACCGTCTCCCGGGCGCTCTACGACGAGCCGCGTATCAGCCCCGAGACCCGGCGTCGGGTGCTCGAAGTAGTCGAGGCCCTCGGATTCCGGCCCAACACCCTGGCCCGGCACATGCGCGCGGGCGGCCGGGACCGGGCGATCGCGCTCGTCATCCCGGACATCGGCAACCCGTTCTTCGGCCCGGTCGCGGCCGGCGTGGAAAGCGCCATCCGCGACCACGGGCTCACGCTGATCGTGGGCTCCTCGGAGGAGGATCCGGAACGGGAGCGCTCGCTCATCCACACGTTCCTCGACCGGCAGGTGGCCGGGCTGCTCGTGGTGCCGACCGCGACCAGCGACCACGCGTACCTGCGCCCCGAACGGCAGCGTGGTCTGCCGATCGTGTTCATCGACCGGCCGCCGGTCCGGCTCACCGCGGACTGCGTGGTGAGCGCCAACTACGACGGCGCGTGCGACGCGGTAGCCCAACTCGCCGAACTTGGCCACCGCCGGATCGCCTTCATCGGCGACACGCCGCCGTCGCTGTACACCCGGCAGGAGCGCTTCCGGGGGTACAAGGCGGCGCTCGACGCGGTGGGACTGCGGCTCGACCCAGCGCTGGTCGCGCACGCCCACCTCGATGTGGACAGCGCCGCCATCACGGCTCGGCTGCTGGCGCTGCCCGACCCGCCGACGGCCATCTTCGCCGCCAACAATCTGGCCTGCATGGGCGTGGTCACCGCGCTGAGCCGGGCCCGGCGCCGGGATGTCGCGGTCATCGGGTTCGACGACTTCATGCTCGCCGACGCGTTCGATCCGGCCATCACGGTGGTGGCGCAGGACACCGCACGGGTCGGTGCCACGGCAGCCGAGCTGTCGCTGGCCCGGCTGCACGGTGACCGCAGCCGCGCCAAGACGGTCACCCTGCCCACCTCGCTGATCCGCCGGGGCTCCGGCGAGATCCCGGCGTCCGCCCTGGTCTGAGATCGGCTGGGCAAGCTCGGCTGGGCAAGCTCGGCTGGGCAAGCTCGGCTGGGCAAGCTCGGCTGGGCAAGCTCGGCACAACTTCCCGGAACTAGTGGCCTCCGGCGTCGGCTATGGCCACGATTTCCGGGAAGTTGTGCCGATCATGGCGGATCTTGGGGGCTTACCGTAGGCGGCGGCGCCGGTAGAGCATCATCAGCCAGCCGGCAAGCGTGGCGAGCGCCACCCCGTTGAATCCGTACAACGCCATCCGGTTGCCGGTCGTCGGCAGGAACGACTTCTTGGCGTCGCGTACTGGGCCCGTGGGTGGTGGCGCCGTCAGGTCCGCCGCCGCTCCGTCACCCGGTATCTCCTCGCTCGGGGCGTTGTCCTCGGAACCGGCCGCCGGACCGCTGTAGCCGTCCGGGTCGGTGGGGGTGGTGTCACCGGTGCCGGTACCCGGGTCGGCCGGTGCCGGCGGAGCGGCCGGCGGGTTCTGCGGTTGAGCTGGCGGGTTCTGCGCGGGCGGGTTCTGGGCCGGCGGGTTCTGCGCGGGCGGGTTCTGGGCCGGCGGGTTCTGCGCGGGCGGGTTCTGCGCGGGCGGCTGCGGTTGAGCGGGCGGCGGGTTCTGGACCGGCGGCGGGTTCTGCGGCTGGCCCTGCGGCGGAGCCGGACGGTCCGGCTTGCCCGTGCCCTTGGTGGGGCTCTTGTCGCCGGCCGGTGCCGACTGCTTCGGCGGGGCGGGCGGTGCCTCCTCGCTCGGGCTGGCCGACTCCGCCGGGGCCGTTTCGTCCGGGCTGGCGGATCCGGTCGGGTTCCCGGAGCCCGGGCCGGCGTCGACCGTACCGTTGGCGTCGCAGTCACGCCCGCCGTTGATGCAGTCGACGGCCATCTTCATCAGCTTGTCCGGCATCAGGTTGGTGAAGTCGGCGTGGTCGGTGACCGGGCTGTGCTTCTGCTCCGGGAACGTGTCGACCGCGAACAGCGCCCGGGCCGGGATGTCGTAGGTCAGCGTGATCCGCAGTTGCGGGATCGCCTTGGTCTCCTCCCAGCACGATCCGTCGGACTTCGGGAAGACGACGTGCGAGCGGTGGTTCGTGCTGTCGGTGTTCTTGCCGTCCCAGCAGCTGGGGAAGTCCAGTGTCCGCTCGACCTTGCTGCCGGCCGGGCAGATCGGGTACTTGACGGTGGCCCGGTCCTCGAAGCCGGTGCAGGTCCACGCCGCCCGGGCGTTGGTCACACCGTTCGTGAGCGCCTTCGCGTCGCCGGTGATGATGCGCAGGAACTCCGGCATCGCGTGGACCTTGCTGTCGGCGTTGCCGCGGAACTGGAGCTGTGCCGACTCCGGGCGCAGGATCGTGCCGGTGTTGCCGTCCAGGCCGCCGCCGGGTGCGTTGGCGTCCGGCGAGGACTTCGAGCGGTACCGCAGGACCGGCCAGAAGTACGCCGACCGGTCGTCGCCCGCGCAGGTGGTACCGGCTGCCGCCAGGCTGTCGTTGGTCGAGAAGCCGTCGGTCGACGTGTTGCCGACGTAGTCGTGTACGTGGTGGGCGCCGTTGCTGACGCCGGGCGCCACGATGTAGTTGTCCGAGTTCCGGTGGTTGTTCTCGTTGCGGCCGCAGAGCGACACGAAGGTACCGGTGGACGCGCCGCGACCGGGCTTGGGATCGCGTACCCGGTTGGTCACCTTCTCGATTTTGATGAAGTCGGTGGCGGCCGGTCCGGCCTCCTCGCCATGGTGGTCGCAGCCGGGCGGCAGCTTGGGCGCTGTCGAAGACGGAGACGCCGGTGCGGGCGGTGACGCTGAAGACTTCGCCGGCTTCGGCTTCTTGGCCTCGGCGGATCCGGATGCCTTGCCGGATCCGGATGCCTTGCCGGATCCGGATGCCTTGGATGACTTGGAAGCCTTCGGTTCAGCGTTCCTCGGCTCGCTGACGTCCTTGGGCGACGTGGTCGCCTTCGGTACGTCGCAGGCTCCCGGCGCCTGGTCGTTCGGCGCCTGTGCCATCAGGGCAAGGATGTCCGGGTCGGCGCCCTCGCCCGCCGCGGCCACCCGGATGCCGGCCGCGAAGCCTGCCGCGAGTACGAGCCCCATCGCAACGCCGAGCAGGCGCTTGCGTCGCCGGATGCGCGCTCGCCTTGACTGCGACTGCGATTGCCGTGTCATTGACCTCATCACCTCGCTCGTCGGGCCCGCCGACACTTTGTGGCGAGCCGAGCGTTCCGGTCACCGGAAAGTGGATCAGCGAGCTACGTCGAGGCCGTAGTATTCCGCTGTCGACGAGCTGGTGGAATCAGCGCTAAATGCCCGTCGACGCCCGTTTCTTTCGGGTATTCGGGCAGCTCAGTGACGTAACTGAGGAGCCAACTTCAGGTCCACCAAATATGGATCTACGCCAATGACAAGGAACAATTAAGACGGGCTTCAAGGCAACTTAGAACTCGTTACGTACGGCCCGCTTGTCGAGCGCGTCCAGGTCGTCGCGCAGCTTGTTGAGCAGCGCCACGTTGCGCTGGAAGTCGTACGAGTCCGGGCCGGTCAGGTCGAGGTCGCGGCGCAGGAACGTGATCGTCAGGTTGCGGAACTCGTAGAGTTGCGGCGGCCGGGCGTCGCCGACCGCGGCCCACCTGAAACAGCTGTCGCGCAGGCCGAGCACGGCGCCGCGGGTGGTCGCGTCGGCGCACATGCCGCCCGTCGAGTACAGCCAGGTGTTGAGCTTCTCCGCCACCTCACTGGCCACCTCGGCCGTGAGGGTCGACCGGCGGTGCGTCGACAGCGGGGCGATCGCCTCGAACGCGGCCGGGTATGCGGCCAGCCGGGCCCGGCGTAGCTCCAGCGCCCAGGCCACCTTGACATCGGTGCTCCACCGCTCGCGTTCCCGCCGGACCTGTGCCCAGGTCAGCACGCCACCGCCAACGGTCACGACCAGTGCGACGAATCCCGCGATGAGGGCCGTGGTCACCTGGGCTGCCACGTGCGTCGTCCTTCCGAATCCACCGGTATTGCGCTGGCCAAACCTACCGATACCGGCACCCGGCGTCGCACCCGGTGTGCGCCGTGACCGGCGGTCGCGGATCTAACCTGCGGGTCTAGCAAGCGCCACGCTGACATTCAGGGAGCGGAGATGTCGACCGGCCGGCCGTTCCTCCACTCGGCGCTGCTCTATGCCACCCCGGCCGGGTACCTGGCGGCGACGGTACCCTTCGTCCGGGGCGGCCTGAAGCGCGGCGAACCGGTGCTCGTCGCGGTCCCGCCGGACAACGGCGACCTGTTGCGGACGGCCCTCGGGCGGACTGCCGACCGGGTGCGGTTCCTCGACATGACCGAGGCCGGCCGTAACCCGGACCGCATCATTCCGTGGGTACTGCGGGCGTTCGTGGACCGGTACGCGTCCCGGCGGGTGCGCGTCATCGGCGAGCCGATCTGGCCCGGCCGGGCGCCGGAGGAGGTGCCGATCAGCATCCGGTACGAGGCGCTCATCAACTGGGCGTTCGCGGGATCGGCGGCGACGATCCTCTGCCCGTACGACACGGGGCGGCTGGAGCCGGGGATCGTTGGGTTCGCCGCGCGTACCCATCCGGTCATCGACGAGGACGCCGGCCGGCGCGCCAGCACCGCGTACACCGAGCCGGATCTGGTCATCGCGCAGCTCAACCAGCCGTTGCCGAAGCCGCAGGCGCCGACCCGGGACCTGGTGTTCGACGCGTACGGGCTGCGCGCCGTCCGCCGGCTCACCGGTGAGCAGGCCGAACAGGCCGGCCTCCGCCCGGACCGCGTGGGCGACCTCCAGGTGGCCGTCAACGAGATCGCCACCGGGACGACCCTGCGCGGCGCCGGGCCGGGCACGTTCCGGATCTGGCCGGAGCGCGATCGCGTGCTGTGCGAGGTGCACGGGCCGGGTGAGGTCAAGGACTGGCTGGCCGGTCACCACCGGCTCGCCGAGTCCACCCCGCAGGGTCGCAGCCTGCTGCTGGCCAACCGGCTCTGCGACCTGGTGCAGACGTACACCGCGCCGACCGGTACCACCACGAGACTGCACATGCGCCTCTGACCACTGCGCCTCTGACCACTGCGCCTCTGACCACTGCGCCTCTGACCACTGCGCCTCTGACCACATTGATCGGCACAACTTCCCGGAACCTGGTGCCTCAGCGCCCCTCTGAGGCGACTGTTTCCGGGAAGTTGTGCCGATCTTGCGCGGAGAGGTGGGGTCCGAGTGCGGTCAGGGCAGGGACCAGGCGATCAGGTCGCCACTGGTACCGCTGCCGAAGCCGCCCGAGTTGCCGTCCGGCATGTAGAGCACGCCGTTCGCGAGGATCGGGCTCGACCAGTGGTGCAGGCCGATGTTGCCGGTCCAGAGCACCTTTCCGGTGGTGGGGTCGTATGCCTGTACCCGATGTTGTTTGAACGTCGTGGTGTGCTCGCCGCCATCGGGTGCGGCGTAGAGCACGCCGTTCGCGACGAACGCCGACGTGGTCCAGTCGCTGGCGGTGAACCACCGCTGGACCAGCTTCGGGTTGCCCGCGCTGTCGACGCTGATCTGGAAGCCGGCGATGCCGCCGTGGCCGGTGACGAACGCCCAGGCGCCGCCGTCGGCCGGGTTGGTCCACACCGCGCCCTGCGAGCGCATGTTGGCCATCGCCGAGAAGCTGAACGTCTGCAACTCGCCGCCGGTGTGACCGGGGCCGCCCTTGCCGGAGAGGTCGGCCAGGTTGAGCAGCCGGATCTTCGAGTCCTTGCCCGGTTGCACGCCCAGATGCGGGTACTTCGTGCTCAGGCCGACCGGCAGGATCAGCAGCCCGCCGCTGCCGATGTCCTGATCGGACTTGACCGACGACTTCCAGTTCGACGGCGTGTAACTGTCCACCGGGTACCCGAGGCCGCTCTTCATCGTGGTGCTGCCGTCCGGCGCGAGCGCCACCCAGCTCTGCCGCCACATCTTCCCGGCCGACCAGTCGGTGCCGTTGTTGGTGCCGCCCATCTGGAACACCCGGTCCAGCGCGGCGTCGTACGGCATCGAGCGGGCCCACGGGTTCGCGCCCTTGCCGCAGCCGCTCGGCGCGATCACGTCCGGTTTCTGCGAGCAGGCCAGGTTGAAGATGTGCTTGGACGCGTCGGCCAGGTCGATCGTGGTGACCCGGCCCGGGCCCTGGTTGGACGCGTACAGGTAGGTGTGGCCGTTCTTCGCGGTCGCGATGGTCAGCTCGGAACTGCTCTTGCCGGAGCCGACCGAGACCGGCCAGCCGCTACCGGTGACCTCGGTGCCGTCGCCGACCCGGACCTTGTGCACCTTGCCGTCGTTGGCGTTGAGGTAGATGTACTGCCGGCCGGGGTCGATCGCCGGGGCGGAGTTGGAGATGCCGCTGCCGGCGAAGTTGGCCGACCACACCGTCGCCCCGCTGTGCCCGTCCAGCGCGAGGAGATGCCCGTGCTCGCCCTGCACGTACACGAGATCCTTGACGCCGCCCGGCGTGGTCACGTCGGAGAGGTAGACCGGTGCGCCGTCCGGTGCGTCCGGCAGCGCCACCTTGAACAACTGCTTGAGCTTGCCAACGTTGCCGGCGTTCACCGTGGATTCGAGGGTGTTGTTCGCTGATTTGGCGGCGTCGAACCCGAACTGGGGCCAGTCATATTTGGCCGCGGCCGCCCGCGCGGCAGCGGGCGCCGCCGCCGCGGGCGCCGCGGCCGCCCCAGCGGGCTTCGCCGCCGCCGGACCGCCGGCAAGCGGACCGCCGGCCATTGCCATCCCGGGGACCATTCCGGCGGCGGCGACGGCCACCACCGCGGTCAACAGCCGATACGTCTTCTTCACCGGGTTCTTCACCGGGTCGCCTCCCCACGCCGACCAACTGGTACCTGTCCTGTCAGGTTTCGCTGGTACATCTAGGGGTGTCAATGAAGGTTTCCATCCGGACGAAGCCCGACAAGATCGGCACTCGATTCCGTAGTTGATCTACGTAGGCACTCTGCGTATGCCTATCGGTAGTTTTCCCGTGCCGGTCCGTACCAGGTACGGCCACACTGCAACCGTGACCGATTACCCACTCAGCGCAATGGCGGATTGCGGCTACGGCGGGCAACCGTCTACCGACCCGGCCGACGGGTCGGCGCTGGTGGGACGTAGACACCGGCTCCAGACGGCGGGGGAATGGCTGCTCTCCGGGGGAAGCGTGCTGTTCTTCGGCCCGGCTGGCGCCGGTAAGACCGCCGCGCTCGACGTGGTGACCGCGGCGGTCGTCCAGTCGCGCGTACTCCGGTACGCGCCCGCGGACGGTTCGACCGGCCTCGACCGGCCGTTCGGTGCCCTGGCCGGCCTCCTGTCGACGATCACCGCGGCCGAACTGGAATCCGTACCGGCTGCCCGGCGGAAGGTGCTCGCCGCGGCCGTGTCGGCAACTGCGGTCACCCCGGACGCACCGGTCACGCCGGCTACGCCGGTCACGCCGGCTACGCCGGCTACGCCGGCTACGCCGGTCACGCCGGCTACGCCGGCTACGCCGGTCACGCCGGCTACGCCGGCTACGCCGGTCACGCCGGCCGCCATGCGGCTCGCGGTGCTGAACCTGTTCCGGGTGCTGGCCCGGGACCATCCGCTGCTCCTGATCGTCGACGACCTGCAGTGGGTGGACGAGGCCAGCGCCGAGGTGCTGCGGTTCGTGGCGCCACGGGTGGACGACCTCCCGGTACAGATGGCCGCGGCGGAGCGGGTCGCGCCCGATTCACTGCCGCTCCGCCGTGGCCTTTGCCCACCACCGTTGCTGGTGGTGCGGATGGGCCCGTTGCCACCACCGGATCTGGCGAGCCGGTGGTTGCTGGGTTGACTTTCGCGGCGGGTACCTGACGCCCCCGACAGGTACTCCGGGCGCCGGTCGCCTGCCCGGCACATGTCCGCCCACGCCGGTTGCTTGCCCGGCGCGGCCGCGAAGAAGGAGGGTCCCCGGCGCCGCGCCCGGCGCCGGGGACCCTCCTAACCCGGTAGTTAGCTTTCTCCCTCCGTTATCCCCAGTACGCGCTGGCCCAGAGATCGCTGGACCAGTAGTGGCCGGACCAGTAGTGCCCGGACCAGTCCGCACCCGACCAGTAGTGCCCGGACCAGGTGTCGTCAGCCCAGGTCGACGCGCCCCACGGGCCACCCGACCAGCTCGCCGACGCCCAGGTCTTGGACGCCCACGACTTGCCGGTCCAGCCGTTACCGGCCATCGTGCGGCCCATCCACGTGCCGCCGACCCAGGAGGTGCCCGCGGCGCTCTGCTGCGCCCAGTCGGCCGGGCTGAACGGCCCGAACACGTCGAACTCACCCTGCAACGGGCTGCCGTCGTGGACCACGTGGTTGCCGCCGCGGCCGATCTCGATCGAGCCCGAACCGGCCGCCTTGATGAACGTCTGGGTGCCGGACGGCGTCGACGCGGACAGCGCCGTCTTCAGGTTGATCTCGCCCAGCTTCATGGTCCCCGCCAGCCCCTTGGTCAACGGCGTGGCGGACGCCTTGAGCAGCGCCTTGACCTGGTCCGGCGTGAGGCTCGGCTTCTTCTGCAACAGCAGCGCCACGGCACCGGAGACGACGGCGGTCGCCTGCGAGGAGCCGCTGCCCTTGAACAGGCGATTGCCCACCCGGGCCGTCGGGTACGTCGTGTCGATGTACGACCCGGAGTCGCGCAGCGAGACAATCGACTCGCCGGGGGCGAGAAGGTCGACGTTGCGGGTTCCGGACACCGACGTGAACGTGGACAGTTCGTCGTCGGAGTAGCTGGAGGTGCCCTTTGTCGAGGCGGATCCCACCGACAGCACCCACGGGTCGTACGACGGGTTGGTCAGCGTGGTGGTCGTGTTGCCGGCGTTGCCACCGGCCACGACCACGACGATCCCGTTCCGCCAGGCGTTCTCGATCGCGAACGACATCGGGTCGATGGTCGACGGTTGTGCGCTGTTCGTCCCGTACGCGAGGTTGAGCACCTTGATCGGGTACTTCGGGTCGTCGTTGCGGTGCTCGACCACCCAGTCCACGGCGGCGATCATCTGTGACACGTCGACGGCGCCCTCCGCCGCGCCGACCTTGATCGAGGTCAGCTTCGCCTTCGGGGCGATGCCCTTCAGGCCGGCCGACGAGTCGTTGCCGACGATGATGCCGGCCATATGTGTACCGTGTCCGTAGGTGTCCAGGTAACGCACGGTCGAGCCCTGCGACTCGAAGGACAGGTCCGGACCGTTGACGATCTGAGCCGAGGGCAGCCCGGGCACCTGGATCACGCCCGTGTCGATCAGCGCCACGCCGACACCCGTGCCGTCGGCGCCGCTGGATGCCGCGCCGATCTGGGTCGCGACGTCGCTGACCTTCGTAGCGGTGGCGGTGCTCGTCCAGTTGCTGGACTGCCAGTTGCTCGCACCGGACGGTGCGTGTGCGGGCGGCGCGGGCTCCGCGGGCTCCGCCGCGGCCAGCGCGCCGGGCGCCGCGGCACCCGCGGTGGCGGCGAGCATGGTCCCGGCCAGTGTCCCGGCCAGCACGACCCAGCGGGTCGGGCGGGTCGGCTTCGATCCATGTCGTAACACCGGATCTCCTTCCGTGGGGAACCGGATCCGCTTGGGGCCGGCGATTACCCACCATGCGCCTCCTGGTGACTCGCAGTCACCGGGCTGCAACCCAAATGGGCCGAAGCGCCACCACAAACACCGGGCTGGTGTACAGCGGGCAGCCGACACCGGAGTCTCAGACGGCAAAGCCCTTCAGGTGTGCCCGGCACCTGCCGACCACGATGCTGTGAGGGACCCGAAGGAGCACGGAGGTGAGCGGCCTCCCTGGCCCGCCACCGATCCGGTGACCGGGGCCTACCCGCGCGACCTCCTCCAGCCACGCGTGGAGGAGGAACTGGCGCGGGCCGGCCGCGCGGGCGGCTCCTGCGCGGTCTTCCTCTTCGACGTCGACTTCTTCAAGACCGTCAACGACGCGTACGGGCACCAGCGCGGCGACGAGGTGCTGCGGCAGCTCGCCGACCGGGTCAAGGCCGTGGTACGCGGTGGCGACGCGCTGTTCCGGTACGGCGGTGACGAGTTCGTCCTGCTGCTGCCCGATACCGAGCGGACCGAGGCGATCGGGCTCGCCCTGCGGCTCACCGACGGGATCCGTAACCAGGACTTCCCCGGCGACCCGCCGCTGCACCTGTCGATCAGCCTCGGCGTGGCGGCGTACCCGGCCGACGCCACCGACGCGGCCGGCCTCGTCGCCTGTGCCGACCGGCGCAACTACCTCGCCAAGCGCCGGGGCCGGGGCGGGGCGGTCGCCGACGACGCGGACACCGGCGGCGGTACCGTCTCCTCCCGGCTCTGGGAGCGGGACGCGCCGATGGCCGTGGCCCAGGAGTTCCTGACCCGGTTGCAGACCGAGCCGCGCGCCGCGCTGCGGGTGAGCGGCGAGCCGGGGGCCGGCCACACCCGGTTCCTGACCGAGGTCGCCACGATCGCCCGGCTGCGCGGGTTCACCGTGGTGCCGGTCCCGCCGGCGACCGTCCCGCCGGCCACGGCCACGGCCACGGCGGCCACGGCGGCCACGGCGGCCACGGCGGCCACGGCGGCGCTGGCGGCGCTGGACATCCCGGCGACCGATCATGTCGTGTTGCTCGCCGACGTGGGCGCTGACCTGCGGGCCGTCGAGCGCATCCTGGCCGTCGAGCACGGGCCGGCCACGGTCGGCCTCGCGTACGCGACCACCGGGCCGGTCGACGCCGACCCGCAGCCGGTCGTCGCCGAGCGGCTGCCGGTCGTCGCCGTCGCCGAGCTGGCCCCGTGGTCGGCGGCGACGCTACGGATCTGGCTGCGCAACACGCTGCAGGGCGAGCCGAGCCGGACGCTGGTCAACTGGCTGGCCGGCCAGAGCGGCGGCCTGCCCGCGCGGGCGGTGACCGAGCTGGACCGGCTGCGCCACCGCGGCGGGCTGGTCGGCACGGCCACCGGCGGCTGGACGGTCGCCCCGTCAATGCTCGGCCGGCGCGGGCGGTCCGGCCGGCGCGGCCGCCTGCCGGTACCCATGACCCCGCTGGTCGGCCGGCAGCCCGAACAGGCCCGGATCCGCCAGCTCCTGTCCGGCGGCCGGCTGGTCACGCTGCTCGGGCCGGGCGGCATCGGCAAGACCCGGCTCGCCCTCGCCGTGGCCGGTGACGTCGCCTCGGCGTACGAGGACGGCGCGGTCTTCGTGCCACTCGCGGAGACGACCGGCACGGATCTGGTGATCGCCGCCATCGCGCAGGCGCTGGGCGTTACCGAGGTGCCCGGCGAGCCCTTGATCGACAGCATCATCGAGTACCTTGCCGAGGCGGAGCTGCTGCTCGTGCTCGACAACTTCGAGCAGGTGGTGGTCGCCGCCAGCGTGGTCAGCGAGCTGCTGGCCGAGGCGCCCGGGGTCAGCGCGCTGGTGACCAGCCGGGAGCGGCTGTCGCTGTACGGTGAGCAGGTTTTCGCCGTACCCACGCTGCCGTTGCCTGATCTCGCGGAGTTGCCGCGCGGCACCGCCGGGGTTGCCCGGGCGCTCGCGGAATCTCCGGCGCTCGCCCTGTTCGAGCAGCGTGCCCAGGCGGCGACCGGCGACTTCGCGCTCACCCCGGAGACGCTGCCGGCGGTCGCGGCGCTGTGCGGGCGGCTCGACGGGCTGCCGCTCGCGATCGAGCTGGCTGCCGCGCGGACCGACCGGCTCGCCCCGCAGGACCTGCTCGCCGACCTGGTCAACCACCTCGACGCGCTCGGCGGGGGCCCGCGTGACCTGCCGGCCCGCCAGCAGACCCTGCGCGGCGCGATCGACTGGAGCTTCGCCCTGCTCGACCCGGACGACCAGCGGCTGTTCGCCATGCTCGCGGTGTTCGCGGGCGGGTGGACCGTGGACGCCGCGCTGGACGTGGTGGACCCGGAATCCCCGGCGGAGCTGGAGTTGCGCCGCAAAGCGCTCGCCGGCCGGCTCATCGCGCTCGCCGACAAGAGCCTGCTCGCCGCGGAGCCCGAACCCGGCGGCGGCACCCGGTACCGGATGCTGGAGACGATCCGGGCGTACGCCGTCGCGCGGCTGGCCGGGGAGCCGGCGGCCGACGAGGTCCGGGCCCGGCACGCCGGGTACTACGCGGACTTCGCGCAACGGTCGGCCGTGGCGCTGACCGGGCCGGACCAGGCGACCTGGGCGGCCCGGGTGGACGCGGAGTACCAGAACCTGCGGGCCGCGTTCGCGGTCGGCGACCTCGACGTCGACGCGCGGATCTGCCTCGGCCTGTGGCGGTTCTGGCGCAACGGCAGCCACATCGGCGAGGGCCGGGACTGGCTCACCCAGGTACTGGCCGGCGCGGCGGACCTGGCCGACGCGGTCGCCGCGCAACTGCTGTACGCCGCCGCGGTACTGGCGGCCACCCAGGACGACCACGAGCGCGCGTACCGGCTCGGCTCGGAAGGGCTCGACCGGGCCCGCGCGACCGGGGACCCGACGACCGTCGCCCAGGCGCACAACGCGCTCGGGCTGGCCGCGCTCGGCGGTGGCCGGTACGGCCTGGCCGTCGAGCACCTGCGCGAGTGCCTGGCGATCTGGCGCTCGCTGGGTGCCACGCCCGGCATGGCGATCGCGCTCGGCAACCTCACCAAGGCGGCCCTGCGGCTCGGCGACATCGCGGCGGCCGACGGCTACGCCCAGCAGTGCCTGGAGATCGAGCGGGCGGCCGGGAACACCCGGGGCATCCTGCTCGGCCTGGAATGCCTGGGCGAGATCCTGCTCGCGAAGGGCGAGGTGGGCGCCGCGCGGACCGCGCTGGAGGAGAGCCTCGGCCTCAGCCGTACCCTCGGCGACCTCTTCGGCGAGGCGATGGCACTGCACCAGCTCGGCATGGCCGCGGCGGCCGACGGCCAGCCGGACGAGGCGCTGCGCCTGTGTACCGGCGCGATGGCCCGCCGGCACGAGATCGGCGACCGCGAGGACCTGGCCATCTCGCTCGACGCCGTGGCCGGCCTGGTGGCCGGCCGCGAGCCCACGCTGGCGGCGCAGCTGCTCGGCGCGGCGGACGGGCTGCGCGACCGGCACCGGCTGCCGGCGCCGCCCGATGACGACCGGCAGGGCACCCGGGACGTGGTCCGCGACGCGCTGGGGGAGAGCGGCTTCACCGCCGCCTGGACCGCCGGCCGGTCCGCCCAGCTCGGCCTGATCGTCGACCAGACCCTGGACCTCGTCCTGACCCACTGAGCTCCGCATGATCGGCACAACTTCCCGGAAGTTGTTGCCTCAATGGGGTCGGGAGACCACAACTTGCCGGAAGTTGTGCCGGTCACCTGGGCCGGTCACCCGGGCGTAGGGTCCGGACCGTGGAGCCGCTGAATCTGCCGTCGCCCTGCGTTGTGATCCTGGTCGGGCCGGGCGCGTCGGGGAAGTCGACGTGGGCCGAAGCCCATTTCCCGGCCGACCAGATCGTCTCCAGCGACCGCCTGCGCGCGCTGGTCGGCGCCGGCGAGGACGACATCACCGCCAGCGCGGACGCGCTCGCACTGCTCGACACCGTCCTCCGCCAGCGGCTCGCCCGCCGCCTCACCACGGTCATCGACACGCTCGGCCTCGACGCCGACCGGCGACACGGCTGGCTCGCGCTCGCCCGCGAGCATGACCTGCCCTGCGTCGCGGTCGCGTTCGACACCCCGCCGGCGGAGTGCCGGGCCCGCAACCGGGAGCGCGCCAAGCGCATCCCGGCCGACGTGCTGACCGGCCAGCTCCGCGCCTGGTCGCGCACCCGCGAGCTGCTGAAAACCGAAAACTTCGACACGGTACTGGCACCAGCCCCGGTTCGCGTCGTGCCGTCCGCGTTCGTGGCGGCGACCGAGGCGGCCCGGCGGCAGCGCGACGACCCGGCCCGGCTGCGGTTCGGGCTGCACCTGGGTAGCTTCACGTTCCCCGGAGCCGCGACCGCCGACCGCCTCGCCGAGATCGCGGCCGGCGCGGAGGCGGCCGGGTTCGACGCGATCTACGTGATGGACCACTTCCGCCAGATCCCGCAGATCGGCCGGGCCTGGGAAGACTTCCTGGAGAGCTGGACGACCCTCGCGTACCTGGCCGCCCGCACCTCACGGGTACGCCTGGGCACGCTGGTCACCGGCGTCACGTACCGCAACGTCGCGCACCTCGGCAAGATCGTCGCTACCCTGGACGTCCTCAGCGGCGGGCGGGCCGTGTGCGGGCTGGGCCTCGCCTGGTTCGCCTCGGAACACAAGGCGTACGGCTGGGACTTCCCGCCCGTGGCCCGGCGCTATGACCTGCTCGAAGACGCGCTGCGGCTGCTGCCGTTGATGTGGGGTCGCGGGTCACCGGCGTTCCAGGGCGCAGTGCTGACCGTGCCGGAGGCGTTCTGCTACCCGCGGCCGGTGCAGGACCGGATCCCGCTGCTGGTCGGCGGCGGCGGGGAGCGGCGCACGCTGCGCCTCGCGGCGGAGTATGCGGACGCGGCCAACGTGTTCGGCGACGCGGCCACCGTGCGGCACAAGGCATCGGTGCTGGCCAGGCACTGCGAAGCGGCCGGCCGCCAGGTCGAGCTGACGCACCTGTCGACGGCCCTGGTCGGCGACGACGACGGGCACGTGGCCGCGCTCGTCGAGCGGCTGCGCCCGCGCCGCGTCGATCCCGCGCGGTACGCCGCCTCGGTCCACGCCGGCACCGTCGACGACCACATTGGACGGTTCCGCGAGCTGGTCGAGGCCGGCGTGAGCGAGGTCATGGTCCGGCTGCCCGACCTGACCAACCCGGCGCCGCTGGAGCGGATGGCGAAGGTGATCGCCGCGTTCTCCTGACCCGCTGGGTGGGTAAGAATGCCCCCATGGATGACATCACCGCGTTGATCATGGAGGACCACCACGCGTTCCGGGTCGGGTTCGCCCGCCTCGACGACGCCAAGGGGACCGACGAGTTGCAGGCCGTCTGGGAGCCACTCGCCCTGCACCTGGAGATCCATGCCGAGGCCGAGGAGCGGATCCTGTACCCGCATCTGCTGGGGCGCGGTGAGAACGCCGAAGACGAGACCGACGACGCGATCCGGGACCATAACAAGATCCGTGACGGCATCACGGAGGCCAACCGGCACCCGGTCGGCTCGGACGAGTGGTGGGCCGGAGTCTGGCAGGCCCGCCGGGAGAACAGCGAGCACCTGGCCGAGGAGGAGGACGAGGCGCTGCCCGACTTCCGCAAGCACGCCGGCACGGAGTTGCGGGCCCGGCTCGGCGCGGAGTGGCTGGTCTTCTACGGCGAGCACCCGAGTGGCCGGGGCCTGGAATTCCATGACAAGGACCCGAAGAAGTACATCGAGGAGCACTCCTGATCGTCACAACTTCCCGGAAACAGTGGCCTCCGCACCCCTCTGAGGCCACAAGTTCTCGGAAGTTGTGACGATCTTGGGGGTCCGGCGTCGATCATCGGAGACGTGCGGGTCGGGATTTGGGGTACAGCGCTACTGCTCGCCATCATGGCGGGTTGCGGCAGCCGGATCCCGACCCACGGCAGCAGTACCGGCTGGACGGTGACCGTCTACTACACCGCCGTCGAGAAGTACCATTCCGGGCCGCCGACCCCGGTCACCGGCTGCACCAAGCTGGACTGCCAGCACGGCAAGGACAGTCTCGGCACGTACCCGAAGGACTTCGTCGAAGCGGTCCACGACGAGGGCACCGGGATCACGACGGCCGGCCGGTACCTCAACTGGTCCTACGACACCGGGTACTGGATCGACTCGGCCGCGCGGGACACCGCCGGCCGGCCGTTGCGCCCGTTCGAGTCGGCCGCCGCCGATCCCAACGTGCTGAAGGCCGCCACCCGGTTCACCATCACGGGCTGCGGGCACCAGGACGACGGCAGTGAACCACCGGCCGACGTGTGCGCGAAACTGCGTGCCGCGCACTGGACCATCACCGACGAGTTCACCCCGGGGTTGGGCGGAAAGAAGCACATCGACGCGTACATCGGCGAGGAGACCGGGCCCGGCTTCACCGACAGCCCCTGGTACATCACGTTGACGTCAGCGACCCTGCGCATCGGCTAGCGCCAGCGCCTCGGCGACCCGATCGGCGCTCCATTCGGCGTACCCGGTCATCGGCGCCGCCGGATCCCGGGACAGCGTCCAATGTGTACGCGAAACGCCGGTGAGCCCGGCCGTCGCGCAGTACCCCAGCAGCGCGGCGCGCGGATCGCCACGCCAGCCCGCTGCGGCCAGCCCGTCCAGGTACGGCTGGCGCAGCCGGTCGGTCGCCGGACCCGGGTCGCTCAATACGAGGTACCCGAGGTCGCTACCGATCGGGCCAACCCCGAACCCGCCCCACTTCGGCGCCGGCCCCTTGATCGGCACAACTTCCCGGAAGTTGTTGCCTCAGAGGGGCGCTGAGGCAACAGTTTCCGGGAAGTTGCGCCAGTTGAGGGCGGAAGGTCGTGCCACTACCGGCGGGGCGGGACCGGGATCCGGTCGAGGTCGGACGCGACGACGATGTCCCCGGTGAACTCCTCGGCCGCCTCCGCCGCGAACCCGTCCGGCTCCGGGTACCGCTGGGAGAAGTGGGTGAGCACGAGCCGGCGTACCCCCGACTCGGCCGCCACCCGGCCGGCCTGACGCGCGGTCAGGTGGCCGTAGTCGGCGGCCAGCGCGGCGTCCCGGTCCAGGAACGTCGACTCGATCACCAGCAGGTCGGCGTGCTCGGCCAGCGCGTACACGGCGTCGCACAGCCGGGTGTCCATGATGAACGCGAAGCGCTGCCCCGGCCGAACAGTGCTGACGTCGGCCAGGTCGACACCGTCCAACTGGCCGGCGCGCTGGAGTTCGCCGATCCGCGGCCCGCTGATGCCGGCCGCGGCGAGCCGGTCCGGCAGCATCCGGCGACCGTCCGGCTCGACCAGGCGGTACCCGTACGCCTCGATGAGGTGGTCGAGCCGGTGGGCCTCCAGCCGGCCGGCGGGTGTCTCGGCAACCAGGGCCGCGGCGCCGGCGACGGGGCGCGAAACCACGGTGGCCGTCTCGTAGAACACGCTCGCGTGCCGCAGCCGGGCGAAGAACTCCTGCCCGGAGGCGGGGTAGTGGGCGTACACCGGATGGGGCACCCGGTCCAGCGACAGCCGTTGCAGCACACCGGGCAGGCCGAGGCAGTGGTCGCCGTGGAAGTGGGTGACGCAGATCCGGGTGATCGCACTGGGCGCCACCCCGGCGAGGAGCAGTTGCCGCTGGGTACCCTCGCCCGGGTCGAACAGCAGCCCCTCGGTGTCCCAGCGCAGCAGGTACCCGTTGTGGTTGCGGCGCCGGGTCGGCACCTGGCTGGCCGTGCCCAGGACCACCAGTTCACGGGGGGACATCAGATCCGGCGCCGGAACCGCTCGCGCAGCAGGACCAGCAGCGCGCGGGCGCGGCGCCGCCGGGGCGAGGTGCGCTGCGGCACCCGGCCGAAACCGCCGTGGTACGACACCGGCACCTCGAACGGCCGGATGCCCCGGCGCAGCAGCGTGCCGGTGACGGCGGCGTCGGCGACCGGCCCGCGCGGCTGCCTCGGCAGTGAACGGTAGATCGCCACCGGCATCAGCTTGTACCCGGTCTCCAGGTCCGACAGGTAGCAGTTGAAGATGATGTTCGCTGCTGTGGTGAGCGCCTTGTTGCCGAGCACGTACCAGAACGAGTTGCCGCTGTGGCTGCCGAAGCGGCGGCTGCCGTAGACGACCGTGGTGTGCCCGGCCTGGATCGGTTCAAGCAGCCGCGGGATGTCCTTCGGGTCGTAGCGCAGATCGGCGTCGAGAGTGACCAGGTAGTCGCCGGTCGCGGCGGCCGCCGCGGCGCGCACCGGGTCGGCATCGGCCTCGATCAGCCGGACTCTCGGGTCGTCGACCGCGTCCAGCGCGGCGGCCGGCAGCCGCCCCGTGAGGAGTAACTCCAGGTCACACCCGTATTCGACGGCGAGGGCCTGCTTGACCGTTTCGGCCAGGTGCGGGCCCGCACAGTACACGGGTATCACGATCGACAGCTTCACGGATGTCTCTCCGACGACGGCCGGGCGGTAGGCCTGCCCAGGCTAGCGCCCCCGGTTGCGCCGATCGACGGGAGGCAGAATCAACGGCGTGACGGAGGAGCTGGAGTGCGTGGCGGTTCTCTTCGACCTCGACGGCGTACTGGTCGACTCGCTGCCCGTGGCCGAACGGATCCTGCGCGAGTGGGCCGGGTTGAACGGCGTGGACGCCGACCGGGCCGTCGCGCTGTCCCATGGCCGGCGCGATGTAGATCTGATTCCGCTGCTGGCGCCGCATCTCGACGTCCATGCCGAGGTGGGCTGGATCATCAGCCGCGAGGAGCACGCGTTCGACGGGATCACCCCGATGCCGGGCGCGCTGCGCCTGCTCGCGAGCGTCCCCGCCGACCGGTGGGCGGTCGTCACATCCGGCACGCGGGCCGTGGCGCGGGGGCGCATGGCCGCCGCGGGCCTGCCTGAGCCGGCGGTTCTGGTCGCCGCGGACGACGTCACGGCCGGTAAACCGGACCCGGAGCCCTACCTGCGCGGCGCCGAGCTACTCGACGTCGTGCCGCGGCGATGCCTGGTGATCGAGGACGCTATGTCAGGGGTACGGGCGGCTGCCGCCGCCGACATCCCGTGCCTCGGGGTCGGCGGAGAGGTGGCTCCGGCTGCCGTGGTTGCGCACGTCGCCAGCCTCGAAGAGGTGACCGCCCGTGTCGACGACGGAATTATCTGCCTTTCGGTGGACGGGGCATCTGGGGCATCTTCGCGATCGTCTCGGCGATACTCGCGACCTCCCGAACGTTCGGGTTGACGCCCATACCGCGCAGACGCTCCGTGAGCACCCGCGCCACCTCGGACTCCGGGGAACCCGCGTGGGTGTTGATGATCTGTGAGACGACAAACTGCATTCGCTATGCGGCCGACCGCAACCGGTTGGCCGCCCTCTCGCTTTCCCATGATCGTGAAGGATCCGGTGTGCTATCCGCCTCGGATCCTTCACGATCATGGAAGCGGGTCTGAAGCGGGCGTCAGTGGCCGAGGAGGCTGCCGATGGTCGAGAAGATGTCGCCGTAGAACGTGCCGTCGAGGTTGCGGAACAGCTGGAACGGCTCGCCCGGGCTGCCGAAGAACGGCCGTAGCGTCCAGCCGAGTTGGGTGCCGACGAAACCGAAGAGCAGGATCCAGATGTACAGCAGGGACATGCTGGCCGGTCGCTGGCCGGGCGGCAGCTGGCTCGGCATGGGCCGGGGCGGCAGCTGGGCCGGGTGGAGCTGGGCCGGGTGGAGCTGGGCCGGGTGGAGCTGGGCCGGGGGAGCTGGCCGGGCTGTGGCTGTGGGTAACCCGCCGGGGGAAGCTGAACGTGCACGACCTGGCCGCCGTTACCCGTCGGCGCCAGGGGGGCCGCGGGCGTTGCCGGAGTTGCGGGCGTTGCGGGTGCCGTGGTTGCCCCCGCGGGTACCAATTCGGGCTCTTTGACCTCGACCTCCACGGCCGCGAGGCGCGCACGGGCCTCAGCCGCCGCGACGCTCTGCTGATGTTCGTTGAGCGCCCGCATGCCGGTGGTGAGGAACCGGAGGCCGACGAACGCGGTGAGCGTCAGGATCGCGACGTTGAGCAGCTTGAAGAACTGGTAGTTGTGCGCCGTGATCAGGAAGAACAGGCTGATCGGGGCGAACGCGAGGGTGAGCACTGACGTCACGGTGATCGCTACCATGATCAGCGTTACCGCCTGGAGCACCGACAGCCGGGCGCCGAAGACGAGATTGAACAGGTACAGCGTCGGCAGGCAGATCGCCAGCGTCGCCAGGAACAGCAGCGGCAGCTTGACCGCCGAGGACAGCGCTTGCAGCCAGCCGTAGTTGGCGCCGAGGACCGCACCGTACAGCGCCAGGCTGACCGCCGAGCTGGCGAGCATCTGGCCGGTGAGGTGGCGCAGGCCGCGCTCTTCGATGATCTGCCGCCAGACGCTGTCTCGGTCGCGCAGGAGCCGCTCGATGACCAACAGTCCGGGGCCAGGTTGGGTGTCCATGGACCCTCCGGGGAAACTTGTGGGCTAAGTCATAGGAATGGCCCGGAGGCTACTCTGCGCGAACCCGTCGGCGCACTCCCGCCCGGTGTGAGATATCAGCGCGCAACGTTTGGCGTCGCTCGATACGTCAGGCGAGTGTGGTGTTACAACCGGCGGGTCTGGCGCTAGCCTGTGCGGCGAGGGGAGGCGGGCGCGATGGACCCCAGGCTGAATCCCGGTGTACGAGCCTCCGACGACGACCGGAGACGGGTCGTCGCCGCGTTGGAGCGGCACACCGCCGACGGCCGGCTCACCCTCGACGAGTTCGCCGAGCGGGTGACCCGGGCGCTGGGTGCGACCACGCACCGCGAACTGGCCGCGGTCACCGACGACCTGCCGACCGAGCCCACGTCGGCGGCGGTGTCCCGGCAGCTGGTGGTGGCGTTCCTGCTCGCGATGGCAACGCTGGTCGCGCTGTTCGTAGTCTTCGCAGTGTTCCGCTGAGCGCCCCGTGTGGCCGGCCCGCGTGATCGGCGTGGCCGGCCCGCGTGATCGGCGTGGCCGGCCGGCGTGATCGGCACAACTTCCCGGAAGTTGTTGCCTCAGCCGGGTCCGGAGGCCACAACTTCCCGGAAGTTGTGCCGGTCCCCCCGGGAGGCCGGGGGTCTCCCCGGGAGGCCGGGAGGTCTCCCCGGAGGCCGGGGGTCTCTTTGGTGGCCGGCGGGGCGCCTGCAGCCGCCCCGCCGGTTGGTCTGTTGGCCGCCCTCGCGCTCGACCCGGACGCGGTTCTGTGCATCGCGCCACTCGACGCACAGACCGGGGGCGCAACGAGCGTGCCAGCAGACCACCACCGAGAGCAATAACACCGGGTGGGGGTTGCGGCCCTGGTCACGGGCCGGGTGCGGCTCAGCTGTCGACCATGAACCTCAGCTGTTGACCCGGACCAGCATGGCTCCCATGTCCGCGCCGGGCGCCGTGTACATCGACCCGACCACGTGCGCGACCAGCGCCTCCACGTCGTCGCGCTCCGCGTGGTGGCCGGCGTTGAGCAGCAGGTCGAGCACGTTGACCACCTCGCTGCCCCGGGCGCCGACGAGGCTGTCGGTGTAGAGCAGCAGCCGGTCGCCGGGAGCCAGTTCGACCGTGGCGTCCGGGTACTCCACCTGCAACTCGACCCCGACCGGCAGGCCCAGCGGCCCCGGCAACAGTTCGGTACCGCCGTTCTTCCGGTACCGCACCGGCGCGGCCTGGCCGGCGGCCGCCCATTGCAGTTGCCGGCGCCCGGCCTGGTACTTCGCGACGACCAGGGTCGCCGTGCGCTCGGGTTCCAGCGCGCACAGCATCGTGTTGACGGCCGCCAGGATCTTGCCCGGCGACAGGTCGAGCGCGGCGTACGCGCGGACCGCGTACCGCAGGCGCGCCGCCGCGGTCATCGCCGCCAGGCCGCTGCCCGCCACGTCGCCGACCACGAGCAGGGTCGCGCCACCGGGCAGCGCGCAGGCGTCGTACCAGTCGCCGTCGACCCGACCGGACTCCTCGGAGGTACGGCAGCGCCCGCTGACCCACAGCCCGTCGGTCGTGTCCAGCTCCGGCTCGGTGGGCAGCAACGCCCGTTGCAGCGCCTGCGCCGCGCGTAGCTCGGCGTCGACCCGGTGGCGCTGCGCGGCAAGGGCCTCCTCGGCCCGGCGCAGGCGGGACTCCATCGCCCGTTCCTCGGTGATGTCCTGGACGGTGCCGCGGACCACTTCCACGGCGCCGCCGTCGGCCGGGTCCGGCTTGGCGATGATCCGCAGCCGGCGCCCCGCCAACCGGCCGGCGCCCCGGAACTCCCGGGTCAGCTGCTCGCCGCCGGCCAGCATCCGGCGCACCGCCTCTTCGAGGGCGGGCAGGTCCTCGTCGTGGACGCAGCGGGTCAGGTCCGCGGGCGCGATCGGGGCGGGCGGACCGTCCGGGTGGTCGTCGCCGTAGTACATCCGGTACAGCTGGGGCGAGCAGCGCGGCTCGGGCATGTCCAGCTCCCAGCAGAACGAGCCGATCCGGGCGATCCGCTCGGCATCCAGGAGCTGCGGGTAGATCAGTTCGGCCTCGCCGTGCTCGCGCCACACCATGAGGATCCGGTCGGACAGCCGGCTGGCCTGTACGGTCATCACCTTGCTGTCCGGGGGCCGCTGGGCGCGGCGCCCGGACCCACCGGCCCGCTGCGCACCCGCCCGCGGCGAGGCCAACCGGGTAGGGCCGAGGCGCACCGGCCCGCCGCTGCGCAGCAGGTCGGCGAAGCGGGACAGCAGCACCTCGCTGCCGATCATCGGGTACACCGCGAGCAGCGTGGTGTTCCGGTCCAGGCGGGCCGGGGCGACCAGCGCGGTCGCCGCCTCGTTCGCGTACTCGATCCGGAAGTCGACCACCCGACCGTCCTCCCAGACCGGGGCGAGTACCGCCGCCGGGTCGGCCACGGTCTCCAGCACGATCGAGAGCCAGACGCCGGCGTCCGCGTCGGTACCGAGGTCGGCAAGCGGCCGGGAGTCCTCGGCGGAGACCCGGCTGGCCAGCCCGGAAACCCTGCGGGCGACCGGTGTGGCGAGCGCCTCCAGGTACCGCTGGGTGTCGTCGCCGACCTCGATCGGGTCGTGCCAGGACAGCCCGAGAGAGCCGACCACCCGGTCGCCGTCGAGTAGCGGCGCTACGAACACCGCGCTCGTCGGGTACCGCTCGATCGGCATGCTCGGGAAGCTCTCGATCAGCGACCGCCGGTCGGTCAGCAACATCGCCGTGCGCGATGTCGCGACCCTGGTGATCGGCAGGTCGACATGCGGCGGGATCCTGGCCCATTCGCTGCGGTCGGTGGCGGTCAACCCGAAGGCGCCGAGGAACCGGTGCGCCCCGTCCGGGTCGAGCAGCGTGATGACCACGGTCGCCGGGTGTGGCCAGGTGGCGCCGGCCGCGCCGATCGCCTCGGCTATCTCGTCGTAGGTCGTGGCCGCCGCGATCTGCGCGGCGATGAGCTGGTGCTGGGCCTGCATCGCCTCGTGGGCGGGTCGCCGCGCGCCGGCCGCCGGCTGGCCGGGGCGGGCACGCCGACCGGGCGGGCGCTCGGTGCGGCTGTCGCGCTGGTGGCTGCGGCTGATGTGTTCGCGCAGTTCCTCGTCGGTCGGGTCGATCGCCGGCAGGCCCTCCGGATCGGGGGCGGTGGTGCCCACGATCGCGGCCGCGACCTCGATCAGCTTGATGTTGGCCCGCTGGGACAACCTGACGAGCTGATCGAAACCTTCGTCCGGGCTGACCCCGAGACGCTCGACGAGTACCCCCTTGGCCTGCTCGATCACGGCCCGGTTGCGCATCGCGGTGCGGACCCCGGTCAGCTCGGCGCGCAGCTTCGCGACCAGCGCCGCGAGCGCCTCCGCGGGCTCCGGCGCGGTCGGGACATCCGCTGAACCGCCGGTCGGATCGGCGCGACCCTGCCGTTCCCGCATCGTGTCCTCGCTCCCGGTCTGCCACCACCACGGCGCACCCGCCGCACACCCTAGGTGCTCAAATATGCCACCCGTCGACGGCCGTACCGGTCGGTCCGCGCCCAAGCAATCGACGCGAGCGCGCCGCCCCGCTACGACCTCGACTGATACCTATTTGATGTTTACCACCGAATGAGTCGGGTAGTGCCGAGGCACGGGCGGTGCGGAGCGCGGACTCCGCCGCGCGCTCATGACAGGCAGACCAGCGGGCCGGGATCGGGGGTCGAGTTGTCGCACAGTACGGGCGTCGCGGCAGCGCTCTTCGATCGGGACGGCACGCTGCTGCGCGGGCCGCGGGGGATCGACGCGGCCCGCCTGCTTCCCGGGACCGGGCTACCGCGGATCGCGGCCATTTCCGATGACCATCCGGGTTCGCTGGCCGGCTGGTGTCCGGCGCCGGCGCCGCCCGCCGGTGCGGCGCAGTCGCCGGGGATGCGGCGCAGACGAGGTACGGCCTGGCCCGTTTCCGGTCCGACTGGGACGCGATGGTGAAGGAGGTGGCTTCGTGACGCGACTGCGGGTGGCCATGATCTCTGAGCATGCCAGCCCACTGGCGATGCTCGGCGGTGTCGACGCAGGCGGGCAGAACACTCACGTCGCGGAGCTGGCGATCGCGCTCGCGCAGCGCGGCCATGACGTGCGGGTGTACACCCGGCGCGACGATCCCGACCTGCCCGACGAGGTACCGCTCGCCGACGGAGCGTGCGTCGAGCACGTGCCGGCCGGGCCGGCGCAGTGGGTACCAAAGGATGATCTTCTACCGTTCATGGGGGAATTCGGGCGCTGGCTGGCGGCCCGCTGGACCACGCCCGACTTCGTACCGGACGTGGTGCACGCGCATTTCTGGATGAGCGGCCTGGCGGCGCTGACGGCGACGTCGGCGAGCCGGATCCCGGTCGTGGTCACGTACCACGCGCTCGGCTCGATCAAGCGGCGCTTCCAGGGCGACAAGGACACCAGCCCGGAGACCCGGATCGGGCTGGAACGCGAGCTCGGGCACCTGGCCGACCGGGTCGTCGCGCAGTCCACCGAGGAGGTCGACGAGCTGGGCCGGATGGGCGTACCGCGGTCGTCGATCCAGATCGTGCCCAGCGGCGTCAACATCGACCGGTTCACGCCGACCGGCCCGGCGGTCGAGCGCTCCGACCGCCCGCGCATCCTCAGCGCCGGCCGGATGGTGGAGCGCAAGGGCTTCGCCGACCTCATCCGGGTACTCCGGCTGGTGCCCGACGCGGAACTGGTGGTCATCGGCGGGCCGCCGGCCGCCGAGCTGCCCGGCGACCGGGTGGCGGTCGGGCTGTCCCGGCTGGCCGAGAAGCTCGGCGTCGCCGACCGGCTGCGGATGGTCGGCTCGGTACCGGCGGAGGAGATGCCGGCCTGGTACCGGTCGGCCGACGTGGTGGCCTGCGCCCCCTGGTACGAGCCGTTCGGGCTCACCCCGCTCGAAGCGATGGCCTGTGGCGTGCCGGTCGTCGCGTACGCGGTGGGCGGCCTGGCGGAGAGCGTGATCGACGGGGTGACCGGCATCCTCGTACCCGGTCGCGACGTGCGCGGTCTCGCCGGCGCGTTGCGCACGGTGATCGGTGACGAGGTACGCCGGATGAGCTACGCCAGCGCGGCGGTCGACCGGGTCCGGTCCCGGTACACCTGGGAGCGGACAGCCGCCGACATCGAGCGGGTGTACGCGCTGGTCACCGGCGAGCCGGTCACCTCCGTGACCGCGCTCACGGAGGTGACCACGTGACCCTGGGGGTACGGCGGTGAGCCGGGCGCCGCTGGTCGTCGTGGGCGATGTACTGCTCGACCGCGAGGTACTGGGCACCGTCGAGCGGCTGTGCCCGGAGGCGCCGGTACCGGTGCTCGACCAGTCGGAGGTACTCGACCGGCCGGGCGGGGCCGGCCTCGCCGCGCTGTTCGCCGCGTCGGCGGTGTCCGGGCGCGGGCCGGTAGCCGGCGGCGAGCACATCGTGCCCGGCCGCCCGGCACGCGAGGTGGTCCTGGTCGGTGCGATCAGCGCGGACGAGTCCGGTGACCGGATCCGTGAGCTGATCGGGCGGTCGGGGGTACTCCTGGTCGAGATCCCGGCGCCCGGTCCCACCCCGGAGAAGATCCGGATGCGGGCCGGCGAGAGCCTGCTGATGCGCCTGGACCGGGGCGGCGCCGGTGGCATCGGGACGGTCCCGGCCGAGGCGGTCTCGGCGATCCATTCGGCCGGCGCGATCCTGGTCAGCGACTACGGCCGGGGTGTGACGGCCGACCAGCGGATCCGGGGTGCGCTCACCGACCGGGCCCAGGGGGTACCAGTGGTGTGGGACCCGCACTCGGGCGGCGGGCATCCGGTCGCCGCGACCCGCCTGGTGGTGCCCGACCGGTCGGAGGCGGCCGGCTTTGTGACCGCCAAACTGGGCGCGGCGCACAGCGGCGAATGGCCATTGGCGACCGCGGCGTACACCCGGCCGCCGCAGGTCCGCCACCCGGTGGCCACACACGCGGCCCCGGTCGCCGCGCACGCTGCCCCGATGGCCGCGCACGCGGCTCCGGTCGCCGGGGCCGCCGGTAGCGCCGCCAGCCTGGGCACCGGCAGCGGTCCTGCAACCGGTATCGCCGCCAACGGCAGCAACCCCAACGGCAGCAACTCCAACGGCAGCAACTCCAACGGCAGCAACTCCAACGGCAGCGGACACAACGGCAGCGACCCCAACGGCAGCGGCCACCGCGACCCGGCCGCCGCCGATCTCGCCCAGACGGCCGGGCTGGCGGTACGGCTGCGCCGGTACTGGGGCGCCGGCGCGGTGGCGATCACCCTCGCGGAGCGCGGCGCGGTGCTCTCCGACGGGGTACATCCACCGCTACTCGTACCCACGCCGTTCAGTGCCCGGGGCGACACCTGCGGGGCGGGGGACCGGTTCGCCAGCATGGCCATCGCGTCGCTGTCGGAGGGGTCGTCGGTGCTCGACGCGGTGACGGCCGGCGTGGCGGCGGCGACCGCGTACGTGGCCGCCGGCGGCGTCCTCGCTCTCTGCCCCGAGATCCACAGCCGCGCCGACAGATTGATCGCCACAACTTCCGGGAAGTTGTGGCCATAGGACCGTCCTGAGGCCACAACTTCCCGGAAGTTGTGGCACCCCAAGGGGAGTCGTCGTACACGCTCACCCCGCTCGTCGGGCCATGGACTGCCCACCCCCTGGACTTTCGTCGATGGACTGGCTGGAGTAAGTTCGAGGAGTTCCATCGTTTGAACGGCGGATCGCCAGATCAGCCTTATGATGGGACGAGCTGACCGTTCGTCGTCTAGTAGCAGGCGGCGACGTCTAGCGGGACATGAGCGTCCACCCAAGCCACTCGTTCAAAAAGCCGGACGTGGTCTTGGTTAGTTGACCCTGCTGAAGCGTGCCCCTGTCCGCGTACGGCGGCCCGGGGAGTGTGTTCGCGCTTCGGCCTCGGACGACAGGGGACCTGACATGACCGCCATCGCCATTCAGCAGGAGCAGCTTTCCGAAGAGGTCACCGCCGCGCTCGCCAATGCCGAGGCGTCGACCGGCACCAACCGATCCAACAAAGAGGCCGACACGGCCGCCCGGACGCTGTTGAGCCTCCTGAACGACCTGCCCGCGGACGGCCCGGACCGGGAGCGCGTGCGCGAGCGGGTCATCGAGATGCATCTGCCGCTGGCCGAATACCTGGCCCGGCGGTTCCGCAACCGGGGCGAGCCGTTCGACGACCTCATCCAGGTCGCCAACCTCGGCCTGATCAAGTCGGTCGACGGGTACGACGCGGGCCGGGGCGCCGCCTTCACCAGCTACGCGATCCCGATGATCGTGGGTGAGCTGAAGCGCCACTTCCGGGACAAGGGCTGGGACGTACGCGTACCGCGCCGGTTGCAGGAGCTGCGCCTGGAGATCGGCAAGGTGACCGGTGACCTGGCCCAGGAACTCGGCCGGTCGCCGACGGTGGCCGACATCGCCGCGCGGCTCTCGGTCACCGAGGAGGATGTCATCGCGGGCCTGGACTCCGGCCACGCGTACCGTGCCCTCTCGCTCCAGGCGCCGGTACAGGGTGAGGAGCCCGCGACCGAGCTGGGTGACCTGCTCGGTGACCTCGACCCGGACATGGAGCACGTGGAGGACCGGGAAGCGCTCCGGCCGCTGATCGCCAAGCTGCCCCCGCGCGAGCAGAAGATCATCGCGCTGCGCTTCTTCGGCAACCTGACCCAGTCGCAGATCGCCGCCGAGCTGGGCATCTCCCAGATGCACGTGTCCCGGCTGCTCTCACACTCCCTGGCCCAACTCCGCCAGGCCCTGCTCGCCTAGGGCCCCAAGATCGGCACAACTTCCCGGAAACAGTGGCCTCAGCACCCCGTTATGGCCACTACTTCCCGGAAGTTGTGCCGATCTGGTGCGCGTCGGCGCCGACCTTGGCCGGCACCGTCAGCTGGTACACGTTGTACGCCTGCTTGATCACGGGGTGCGCCACGTTACGGACCCGGACCCCGCCGGGCGTCGTGCCGCGCTCGGAGCCGGCGTGCGCGTGGCCATGGACGGCCAGCGCGGTCGGCGCGGCGTCGATCGCCTCGCCTAGCAGGTACGACCCGAGGAACGGGTAGATCTCCGGCGGCTCGCCGAGCAACGTCTCGGCGACCGGGGCGTAGTGGGTCAGGGCGACCACGACGTCGCAGTCCAGGGCGCGCAGGGCCGCCCCGAACTCCTCCGAGATCAGTCGGGTGTGCCGGATGAACGCCTTCATCTCCGGCTCGCCGAACTCGCTGCCGCACCGGCCGGCGAAGCCACCGCCGAAACCCTTGGCGCCGGCGACGCCCAGCCGGTGGCCGGAACAGTCGAGCACGGTACCGCTTCGTTCGAGCACCATGATGCCGGCGTCTTCCAGGATCTTGGTGACCTCCTGCTCGGCGTCCGAGTTGTAGTCGTGGTTGCCGAGCACCGCGACGACCGGCACGGCCAGCCCGCCGAACTCGGTCGCCACGCAACGCGCCTCGTCGCCGGTGCCGTGCCGGGTCAGGTCACCGGCGAGCAGCAGGACGTCGGCCTTGTCGCCGACGTGTTCGAGCGCCGGCCGGAACCGGCCGAGCACGTCTTCGTCGAGATGGACATCGCCGACCGCGGCCACCCGGATGCAGTTCGGGGGCACGCAGCTGTCCGACTCGTTCATATCACTTCCACTTCGTCGGGTTCGTGTACCCGGGTGACGCCGATGTCGCAGTGCACCGTGAGGTCGGGAAACTTCTCCGCCACCACGCGCTCGATCAGCGCCTTGCGCTGTGGGCTCTCCACCTCGCCGGAGAGCGCGAACCCGCCCTCTTCCAGCCGGATCACCCGGATTCCCAGCTCGGCCACCCGCTCGTCCTCGGCGAGCAGGCGCTGCAACTGGCTCTCGGTGTACTGGTCAACCTTCATTCTGGCTCACCCCGAAACCTCCTTGAGCTTCGCGCGGCGTACCGTCGCTGAGCTCACTTCGGCCAGCGATATCACATTTAACCGGTCCAAAAGGACCATAAACGCTTGAGCGTACGGGGAGTGCGCGGTTTCCCGTTCCACCCGCGCCCAGTCGATCTGCTCCCGGAGCGACCGGGCGACCGGCAGCGCCTTGGTGAAGTCGCAGTGCTGTACGCCCATCGACAGCAGCTTGTGGATCATCAGGTCGGTGGCGGCCAGTACCGGCATGTGACAGGCGTTCACCGGCAGCATGTCGGTCTCGGCCAGGGTCTTGTCGGTCACCGGGCGCTGCACCGGCGAGAAGATCAGGTCCACGAGGCGGTCCTCCTCGTACACCTTGACCAGCCAGCCTTCCGGCGGCACCTCGGCCCGGAAGCCGACCTCGATCAGCCCGGTCAGTACCTTGTCGACGTCCTCCTCCTTGATCAGGAAGTCCACGTCGTGGTCCACCGGCCCGCCGCCGCGTGCGTACACCGCGAAGCTGCCGGCCAGCGCGAACGGCACACCCATCTGCTTGAGGTTGTACGCCACGCGCTTGAGGGTCCGGATGAGCGGATCCTGGTCCGCGGCTATGGGCATGGCGGCTCCTCGGAATCGGGGCCGGCCGCGAGGCCCGGGCCGGCCGGGGACCCTCACCGGGATACCCGCCGCCACCTGCTCTCACACCGCAAATCGGGGAAACTGCACCCGTCGACGGCTTGATCGGCCGGCCTTGACCGGCATGATCGCCACAACTTCCCGGAAGTCGTGGCCTCCCGACCCGGCTGAGGCCACAACTTCCCGGAAGTTGTGCCGGTCCGTGTCGCCGGTCCGTGTCGCCGGTCCTTGTCGCCGGTCCGTGTCGCCGGTCCTTGTCGCCGGTCCGTGTCGCCGGTCCGTGTCGCCGGGTCCGTGTCGCCGGTCCTGTGTCGCCGGGTCCGTGTCGGCGGGTCCGTGTCGGCGGGTCCTGTCAGAGCTCGTCGACGTTCGTCGGGCGGTCGGTGAGGGCGTCGACCGCCTGGTCGACCAGGCCGATGAGCGGGCCGGCGAGCTTGTTGTGCGACACCGACGGGTGCGGCCGGGTGGGTGCCAGCTTCTTCGCGCTCAACACCTCGGTACCGAGATTGACCAGCAGGTCCGGCTCGCACCCGGCCCGCAGCTGCGGAAACAGCGTGCGCTCCTCGTCGGACATGTGCTGCCGGACCTCGCGGATCAGCCGCCTGACCAGCGTGCCGAACACCGGGTGCTCCACGTCGGTGCTCATCAGCTCGTTCAACAGCCGCTCAGCAGCCCGGTGCTCGGCGAGCGCCCGCTCCGCCAGCTCGCCGCCGCCGTCCAGGTGCCGGCGCGCCGCCGGGTACAGGTGCTGTTCCTCGGCGAACGAGTGGCGCATCAGCTCGGCGACGGTCACGTCGACCAGATCCCGGATCCGCTGTGGCTGCCAGCCCACGCTCTCCAACTCCAGGAAAAGATCTTCGATCGTACGGTGGTCGCTGACCAGTACGTCGATCAGATCCTGGTGGTCGCCGGCGGTCGGGGCGTCCCCGGCCACGATGAGGCGGTCACTCATCGCGCTCCCTTCGCAAAGCCACGCCGGTGATACCCGGCTGCTGCCCGGATGATGCCCGGCTGACGGGATCGATGCTGGCGGATGACCCCCGGGTCGGCCGGATGTGCCCTGGATCGTTATTGGTACGTGTGTTCGAATACCGCGATGGAACGACGAAAGCACTGGTGGAACGGCACGTGGGGCACGTTGGCGCGGCGTGATGTGTACCTGTACGAGGATGCCGGCAACTGGCGGGTCGAGGCTCGCGAGGGCGGCGCCGACGGGCGCAGCCGGTGGTACGACTACGACGGCGAGGACGCCGCGATGGAGTGCGTACACGGTCTGCTGGCAGGCAGTCCGCATTGGCGGGAACTGGGTTGAACGATTCGCCGCGTAAGGTGGGCAGGACGCAACGTTGTTGCGCGATATTGCAGCATCCAGCAATGGTTGCCGTCCTGCCTGCTCACCTACCGTCGGGAGGTGATGACCCGTCGGGTACCGTTGAGGAGATTTGACCCGATTCGGGGTTAAAGCGTGGGAGGTATGTCATGACGGCAGTCTTCTCCGACCTTACGACCCCCGCGGTCGCCGAGGCCGAACAGTGGACCGCGCACAACTACCACCCGCTCCCGGTCGTGATCGCCGACGCCTCCGGAGCCTGGGTGACCGACGTGGACGGCCGCCGTTATCTCGACTGCCTCGCCGGCTACTCGGCGCTCAACTTCGGCCACCGGCACCCGGTGCTCGTGCAGGCCGCCCGCGACCAACTGGAGCGGGTCACGCTGACCAGCCGCGCGTTCCTGCACGACCAGTTCGGCCCGTTCTGCCACGAGCTGGCCGAGCTGTGCGGCATGGACCTGGTGCTGCCGATGAACACCGGCGCCGAGGCCGTGGAGACCGCGATCAAGGTCGCGCGCAAATGGGGGTACAAGGTCAAGGGCGTGCCCGACGGCAAGGCCACAATTGTGGTGGCGGAGAACAACTTCCACGGGCGCACCACGACGATCATCAGCTTCTCCACCGATCCGGACGCCTACCGGGACTATGGCCCGTACACGCCGGGGTTCCGCATCGTCCCCTACGGCAGCCTTGCCGCGATGCAGGCCGCGATCGACGAGACGACCGTGGCGGTGCTGATCGAGCCGATCCAGGGCGAGGCCGGCGTCCTGGTCCCGCCGCCGGATTACCTGCCGGGACTGCGATCCCTGTGCACCGACCGGAATGTCCTGCTTATCGCCGACGAGGTGCAGTCCGGGCTCGGCCGGACCGGGTCCACGTTCGCCTGCGAACTGGACGGGGTCAAACCGGACATGTACGTGCTGGGCAAGGCGCTCGGCGGCGGGGTCGTGCCGGTGTCGGCCGTCGCCTCCGGTCAGGGGATTTTGGGATTGCTCCGGCCGGGGGAACATGGCTCCACGTTCGGCGGGAACCCGTTGGCGTGCGCGGTGGGCCGGGCGGTGGTCGGTCTGCTCCGGTCCGGGGAGTACCAGGCCCGGGCCCGGGAGTTGGGGGAGTATCTCCGTGGGCGCTTGGAAAAGCTCGTGGGCCGGGGGCTGACCGCCACCCGCGGACGGGGTCTCTGGGTCGGGCTGGACATCGACCCGGCGCTGATGACCGGCCGCGAGGCGTGCGAGCGACTCGCGGCGCAGGGCGTACTGGCCAAGGACACCCACGGCTCCACCATCCGCCTGGCACCCCCCTTGGTCATCACAAAGGACGAACTGGACCAGGTGGTCGCCGCGCTTCTCCGGATCTTGGAAGATTAGGCACCAAATTTGGTGCCCAATCTTCCAAGATTGCGAGTTGTCCACAGGGGACGGCGGCCAGCTAGGGATCCGGTCACACTCGACCGGTGCTGCGTTCCCAGGACGGCAGGCGGATACCGGCCGACGACGCTCCCGGACTCGACTGGCTGCTGTTCCGGCAACACCAGGTCCTGAGCCGTGAGCAGGCGCTGGCTACGGTCGGGCGCCCGGCGCTGCGGAATCGGCTGGCTCAGGGCAGGTGGCAGCGGCCGGCACGCGGAGTGGTGGTAGCGCACAATGGGCCGTTGACCCGACCCCAGCGGATCTGGATCGGCCTGCTCGCCGCCGGCGAAGGAGCTCTGTGCGCCGGCCTGACCGCGGCGACGCTTGACGGCCTGCGCGGAAACGAATCGGCGCAGATCCACCTGCTGGTCCCCGCCGACCGGCGGATCGTGCCGGCTCCGGGGGTGGTACCGCACCGTAGCGACGTGCTGCCGCCCGACCACGTGCTCAGGCGCGCCGAGCCGCCCCGGACGACGGTGGCCCGCTCGATCGTGGACGCTGCCGCGTGGGCGCGCACCGACAACGATGCCCGCGCGATCGTGGCGGCGGCGTTCCAGCAGAAGCGGGTCATCGCTGAGGAGATCGAGGCCGTGGCGGCGGTCCTGACCCGGAGCCGGAGACGCGCACTGGTGCTGGAGACCGCGACCTACGCCGCTGGTGGGGCGCATTCGCTAGCCGAGGTCGACCTTGTCCGGCTGTGCCGGCGGTTCCACCTTCCTCATCCCGACCACCAGGTTCAGCGGACGGACCGGGGCGGGCGCCGGCGGTACCTGGATGCGTACTGGGCCGAGTGGCAGATTCACGTCGAGGTCGACGGGGCGTTCCACCTCGACGTGCGCGCCTGGTGGGCGGACATGCGTCGGCAGAACGACCTCTGGGTCAGGGGGGACCGGGTGCTGCGGTTTCCCGCTTGGGTGTGCTGCCGGCTGGTCGGGCGATCGGAGTGACCGGTCCGGGGATTAGGCAGCAAACTGCCCGCCCGGTGCGACCCGACGTACCGGACGGGCAGTGCTGGCTCACCCCCACAGCGGCCATTGGAAATTCACCCATGCTCGAACGAGTTCTGTCAACAATCACCGCGTTTTTTCTGTACAAAGGAACAGAATCAAACACGGTGTGCGCCGGCGCTCGGCGTGACGACGAACGACTCCGGTGCCGTGAAGCCCTTGTCCGCGAAAGCCCCGGTTACAGAATCCGAAACGGACGAAGCTCGCGAAGCGTCGATCAGTGCCAGGGCACAGCCACCGAACCCGCCGCCGGTCATCCGCGCCCCGTACGCGCCGGCCGCGAGCGCCGCGTCCACTGCCGTGTCCAGTTCCGGCACGGTCACCTCGAAGTCGTCCCGGAGCGACTCGTGCGACGCCGTCATCAACGGGCCGATATGACGAACATCCCCAGACCGTAGGAGGTGCATCGTGTCGAGGACGCGCTGATTCTCGGTCACGATGTGGCGCGCCCGGCGAAACAGGACAGGATCGTCGAGGCGGGACAGATCAGCCAGCCCGGCGTCCCGCAGTGCCGGGACACCCAGGGCGCGGGCGGCCGCCTCGCACGCCGTGCGGCGGTTGGCGTACTCGCCGTCGACGTGCCGGTGCGGCGCGTTGGTGTTGATGACGAGCACGGCCAGGCCGGCAGCGGCGACGTCGAACGGGATGTGTTCGACCTCCAGCGTGCGGCAGTCGAGGAACAGCGCGTGCCCGGCGCGGCAGAGCACCGACGCCGACTGGTCCATGATCCCGGTCGGGGCGCCGACGAAGTCGTTCTCGGCGCGCTGGGCAAGCCGTACCCGCAACCGGTCGGGAATGGACAGGCGGCTCAGGTCGCACAGCGCACCCATGACGGCGCACTCGATCGCCGCGGACGAGGACAGGCCGGCACCGAGCGGAATGTCGGTGGCGATCGCCAGTCGGGCCGGCTCGACCGGCGAGCCGGACTCGCGCAGCGCCCACACCACGCCGGCCACGTATGCTGCCCAGCCGTCGACCTTGCCCGGCGAGAGTTCGTCCGGGCCGAAATCGACACTGCCCTCGAAGCCCTCCGAACACACCGTCCACGTTGGACCATCGAGCGCCGCGGCCACGGCGGTCACCTGGGGCAGGGCGAAGGGCAGCACGTACCCGTCGTTGTAGTCGGTGTGCTCACCGATCAGGTTGACCCGTCCGGGCGCCACCCAGGCACCCGCCGGGGGAGTGCCGAACCGCTCGGCGAACATGGCGCCGGCCCGATCAGCCGGGCTCACAGCTTCACCTCGCGCAGCCGCTCGGCCGCCTGCTCGGGGCGCACGTCGTTGACGAAGACCCCCATCCCCGACTCGGACCCGGCCAGATACTTCAGCTTGCCGGCCGCCCGCTGGATGCTGAACACCTGCATGTGCAGATACGACAGGTCACGGTCGACGCGTACCGGCGCCTGATGCCACGCCGCGATGTACGGCATCTTGATCCCGAACAGCCCGTCGAGACGGCGCAGCACGTCCAGGTACACCGGGCCGAACGCGTCCCGCTCCTCGTTCGACAGGGCCGGGATGTCCGGGACCTGGCGGTGCGGGTACACGTGGATCTCGTACGGCCAGCGGGCCCACGCCGGCACGAACGCGGTCCAGTGCTCGTTGCTGGCCACCACCCGCTCGGCGACGGCCCGCTCGGCGGTGAGCACGTCGGCGAACAGGTTGCCGCCCAAGGACGCGGCGCGGCGGCGCGCCGACTCGGTCATCCGGCGGGTCCGGGGCGTGACGAACGGGTACGCGTAGATCTGGCCGTGCGGGTGGCTCAGCGTCACGCCGATCGCCTCCCCGCGGTTCTCGAAACAGAACACCTGCTCCACGTCGGGGAGTGTGTTCAGTTCGGCGGTGCGGTCGGCCCACGCCTCGACCACCAGGCGCACCCGCGACGGGGTCAACGAGGCGAACGACGCGTTGTGGTCGGAGGTGAAACACACCACCTCGCACCGGCCGTACCCGGGACGGGTGTCGGTGAGGTCGGGCAGGTGGGGCGGGTCGATCGCGCCCCGGCGGTGGCTGAACGACGGGAACCGGTTCTCGAACACGGCCACGTCGTAGTCGTACGCGGGGATCTCGGTCGACCTGGTCGGTGTGGACGGACACAGTGGACACTCGTCCGACGGCGGCAGGTGGGTGCGGGTCTGCCGGTGCGCCGCGATGGCGACCCACTCGTCGAGTACCGGGTCGTACCGGATCTCCGACGCGGGCGGTGGCGGTGGCAGCTCGCGTCGGTCGGGTTCACTGCGGTCGGCTGCGTCACCTTCGTCGTAGTAGATCAGCTCCCGGCCGTCGGCCAGGTGCGTCACGGTCCGTTTCACTCCTGCTCCCCCGCTACGTCGACCACGATCAGGTCGCCGATGCGCTCGCTGAGCTGTGCCCGCGCCTCGGATGGCAGGCTCGAGTCGGTGATGAGGACGTCGGCGTCCTCGAGCGGCGCGATCGTCGCGATGCCCACTGTCTCCCACTTGGTGTGATCCGCCAGCACCACCAGCCGCCGTGATGCCGCGACCAGCAGCCGGTTGGTCCCCGCCTCCATCAGGTTAGGAGTGGTGAACCCGGTTCGGGGGCTCATTCCATGTACCCCTAAAAACAGCACATCGACGTTGAGCGAGGCGATCGCGGCCTCGGCGACCGGACCGGCCAGGGCGTCGGAGGGGGTACGGATGCCGCCCGTCAACACGACCGTCTGGTCGGGACGCCCGGAGTGGTAGAGCGCGTCGGCGACCGGGATCGAATTGGTCACCACCGTCAGCCCGGGCACGTCGAGCAGCAGCGCCGCGAGCGCGGCCGTGGTGGTACCGGCCGACAGCGCCACCGCCGTGCCGGGCTCGACCAGCTCCGCCGCCCGCGCGGCGATGGCCGACTTCTCCGTGCGCTGGCGCACCGACTTCGCGTCGAAACCGGGCTCCTCGGTGGAGCCCGGCCCGGCCACGGTCGCCCCACCGTGTACCTTGTCGACCAGCCCCCGCTCGGCGAGCGCCTCCAGGTCGCGGCGGATCGTCATGTCGGACACGCCGAACTGGCGGACCAACTGGCTGACCCGGACGCCACCCTGCCGCCGGACGAGGTCGAGAATCGCCGACTGCCGTTGCTGTGCGAGCATCACGGCGCCCCCTTCTCGCGCAGCACCACCACACCTCGCGCCGGTACCCGTACCATCCCCTCGGCGACCGTCCCGGTCAGCAGGTCGGTGCCGGTGCCGGGGCCGGTGACGTCGTCCGGGCCATGGTTGATCAGGAACAGGTAGCTCGCGCCGGACGGGTGCCGGCGGCGGACCGCCTCGACACCGGTCCACTCCGTGGGGGGCAGGTCACCGAATCGGGAGATCCACCGGTCGAGCGTGGCCGCCTCCGGCAGGGTCGTCAGATACCACACCTGTCCCTGACCGTACCCGTGCCGGGTGAGCGCGGGTTGCCCGCTCAGGTCGCCGGACGCGTACCGGACCTCGACGGTCGCCCCGTCGACGTGGGTCAGCTCGGTCCAGACCCGCCCGGTGCCGCTGTCGTCGAGGTCCACCGTGCCGCCGGCCGGGAGCGGGTGGAACTCCTCGACCCACACCCCGAGAAGGTCGCGCAACCGCCCTGGCCGGACGTGGTCGTGCTCGTCGACGACACCGCTGAACGGCCCGACGACCAGGCGTCCACCGCCTTCGACATAGCGCCGGAGGTTGGCCGCCCCGGCGTCGTCGAGCAGGTACAGCGCCGGGGCGAGGACCAGCGGGTACCCGGAAAGGTCGGCCGCCGGGTGGGCGAAGTCGGCGGTGACGCCGGCCCGGTACAGCGCGGCGTGCCAGGACTTCAGCTCGCCGGCCGCGTCCAGGTCGACGGTCGGGTGGGCGGGCAGCCCGCTGGCCCACAGGCTGGACCAGTCGAGCAGGAGGGCGACCCGCGGGCGCTCCACCGGCGCGCCCGCGACCTCGGCGAGCGCACCCAGGTTGTGCCCGAGTTCGACGACCTCCCGCCACACCTTGGTGTCGGTACCCGCGTGCGGCACCATCCCGGAGTGGAACTTCTCGGCCCCGGCGACCGAGGCGCGCCACTGGAAGAACATCGCGCCGTCGCTGCCGCGGGCCACGTGGCCGAGCGAGTTGCGCCGCATCTGCCCGGGCGCCTTGGCGAGGTTGCGCGGTTGCCAGTTGACCGCGCTGGTGGAGTGCTCCATGAGTAGCCACGGCTGGCCGCCGGCCAGCGACCGGGTGAGGTCGGCGGCGAACGCCAGGTCGACGTGCGGGGCCGGCAGCTCGCCGCGCAGGTAGTGGTCGCATGCGACGACGTCCAGCTCCGGCGCCCAGGACCAGTAGTCGAGGTCCCAGAACATGCCGGTCATCAGGTTGGTGGTCACCGGGAGGTCCGGGGTGAGCCGGTGCAGCACGTCGCGCTCGGCGCGGTAGCAGTCCAGCAGCTCGTCCGAGGAGAACCGGCGGAAGTCCAGCGCCTGGGTCGGGTTGCCGAAGCTGGGCGTGGCCCGGGGCGGCAGGATCTGCTCCCAGCCGGTGTAGCGCTGCGACCAGAACGCGGTGCCCCAGGCGGCGTTCAGCGCGTCTAAGCCATCATTGCCGTCATCCGCGCGTGAGTACCGCCGCCGCAGCCAGACCCGGAACGCCGCCGCCGACACGTCGCAGTAGCAGCGCGAGACGTGGCAGCCGTACTCGTTGCCGACGTGCCACAGCGCGAGCGCCGGATGCTGCCCGTACCGGGTGGCCAGCTGCTCAGCCAGCCGGGTCGCCGAGGCGCGGTAGATCGGGGAGCTGGGACAGTACGCTTGGCGGCTGCCGTAGGACAGGCGCCGGCCGTCGGCGTCGACCGGCAGCGTCTGCGGGTACGCGTGGGAGAACCAGGGCGGCGGGGATGCCGTCGCGGTGGCCAGGTCGACCTTGATGTCGTGCTCCGCGAGCAGCCCGATGACCTCGTCGAGCCAGCCGAACTCGTAACGCCCCTCGGCGGGCTCCAACCACGCCCAGGAGAACACGCCGACGGTGACGAGAGTGACGCCCGCTTCGGCCATCAACTTGGCGTCCTCGCGCCACGTGGCCGCCGGCCACTGCTCAGGGTTGTAGTCCCCGCCGTAGCTCAGCGTGGACATCCGGGGGAGCAGGCGCATGGCGTACAGCTTCGAACCTACATGACCAGAAGTCAACAAACCCCAACAGCAGGGGGCGCTCCGTCACTCTCGGCTCGCTCCGTGTTGACCCTAAATGTCGGGGGGATCGCGACTCGGTGACCTAATCGTTACGGGGTCAGGCCTAACGAAGTTTGTGTGCAAAGCATAATAAAATCGGGCATAGTGGCAAGGATTCGTGACCTTCGGCCATTGACAAGCAGCGGCGGGAGATTCAATGTGCGTCTTCTGAAGGTTCACGTTTGTTTCTGTGCCACCCCGTGTATTTTCGACGTGGATCAGGAGGGGCGATGGCCCACTACCGAGCCGGCCAGTCACCGGCACCCAGTACTGTCGGCAACCTGTCGCGTCGGGCCATGCTCCGTGGCTCGGCTCTCGCGGCTGGCGCCGTTACCCTGCCTGGCCTGCTCGCCGCGTGTGGCAGCAGTGACAAAGGCAGTTCCGGCAACTCGAACGACACCGGCGGCAAGGAGGTCACCTTCGGGTCGAACCACTCCGACCCGCAGGACAAGGCCGCGATGACCGCGGTCCTGCAGGACTACCAGAACAAGTCCGGCAAGACCGTGAAGATCAACACCGTCGACCACAACAGCTTCCAGCAGAACATCAACCGGTACCTGCAGGGCAACCCGGACGAGGTGTTCAGCTGGTTCGCGGGCAACCGGATGAAGTTCTTCGCCGCCAAGGGTCTCGCCACCGACATCAGCGACCTGTGGAAGAACTTCAGCGGGTTCACGCCGGCGCTCAAGGCGGCGTCGACCGGCGAGGATGGCAAGCAGTACTTCGTGCCGCTGTACTACTACCCCTGGGCGGTCTTCTACCGGAAGAGCGTGTTGCAGCAGCACGGCTACACCGCCCCCAAGACCTGGGACGAGTACAAGGCGCTCGCCAACAAGATGAAGGCCGACGGTCTGGTCCCGATCTCGATCGGTGACAAGGACGGCTGGCCGGCGATGGGCACGTTCGACTACATCAACATGCGGCTCAACGGGTACGACTTCCACATCAGCCTCATGGACGGCAAGGAAGACTGGACCAGCTCCAAGGTCAAGGGCGTCTTCGACACCTGGCGCAGCATCATCCCGTTCTACGACGAGGGTGCCAACGGCCGCACCTGGCAGGACGCCGCCAACGAGATGGTGCAGAAGAAGGCCGGCATGCACGTGCTCGGCATGTTCGTCGGCGCGCAGTTCCCGGCCAACGAGCTGGACGACCTGGACTACTTCCTGTTCCCCGAGATCGACTCGGCCAACGGGCAGGACGCGATCGAGGCGCCGATCGACGGCTTCATGATCTCGAAGAAGCCGAAGGACCTGGCGGCGGCCAAGGACCTGATGAAGTTCCTCGCCACGCCCGAGGCGGAGCAGTCCTACCTGAAGGTCTACCCGAGCAACCTCGCGTGCAACTCCAACGCCGACACAAGCTCCTACAACGCTCTACAGAAGAAGGCGATCACCGACGTCAGCGCGGCCAAGCAGATCTCGCAGTTCATGGACCGCGACACCCGCCCTGACTTCGCGTCGACCGTCATGATTCCGGCGATCCAGCAGTTCCTCAACAACCCCAACGACATCGACGGACTCACCAAGAACATCGAGGCGCAGAAGAAGACCATCTTCGCCACGGACTGAAAGGGTCGTCGTGACGATCCCTGCCACACCGACCGAAGCCGCACCGCGGACGGCGCCAGCCTTGACGGGCCGGCGTCGTTCGCGGCGCCGGTTCCGGCGGCTGACCACCCGCGACATCCTCGTGCTGTGCCTCCTGGTCGGAGTCCCGCTGTTCCTGGATCTCGCGCTCATCTGGGGCCCGACGGTCGCCTCGGTGCTGTTGTCGTTCACCTCCTGGGACGGCGTCGAGCGAGATCAAGAACGTCGGCACCCGCAACTACAACACCATCTTCTCGGTGTACCCGGTGTTCTGGCCGGCGGTCCGGCACAACCTGCTCTGGCTGGCCTTCCTCGGGATCGTCGCCACGCCGGTCGGATTGTTCTTCGCGATTCTGCTCGACAAGCAGATCCGGTTCAGCCGGTTCTACCAGAGCACGCTCTACCTGCCGGTGGTGCTCTCGCTGGCGGTCGTCGGGTTCATCGCCCAGCTCGTCTTCTCCCGCGACTACGGCGCGCTCAACGCCATCATCGGGCGCACGTCCAACCCGATCGACTGGCTGGGCGATCCGCACCTCAACATCTGGGCCGTACTGGTCGCCGCCGGCTGGCGCCACGTCGGGTACGTGATGATCCTCTATCTGGCCGGCCTGAAAGCCGTCGACCCGGCGCTCAAGGAGTCGGCGTCGATCGACGGCGCGAACGAGTGGCAGACGTTCTTCCGGGTCACGTTCCCGACGCTCCGGCCGGTCAACGTCGTCGTGCTGGTGATCACCGTGATCGAGGGTCTGCGGGCGTTCGACATCGTCTACGCGATCAACAACGGCCGCAACGGTCTGGAACTGCTGTCCGTCCTGGTGACCGACAACATCATCGGCGAGGCGAGCCGGATCGGGTTCGGGTCGGCGCTCGCCGTCGTCCTGCTTCGTGATCTCCGTCGGCTTCGTCATCACGTACCTGTCCCAGATCCTGCGAGAGGAGCGACCGATGACAGCGACCACCGCGCCGGCCGCGACCACCACGGTGCGGCACCGGTCAGCCGGCCAGCGAACAAGCACCCCGTCCGGCCGGCACGGATAGTCCTGCACGCGTTCCTGATCGCTGGTCTCGCTCGGCTGGCTCGCGCCCTTGCTGCTGGCGGTGTACGCGTCGCTGCGCCCCTACAACGAGACGGCGAAGTACGGCTACTTCTCGCTGCCGCACTCGCTGAGCCTGCACTACTACCTGTTCAGGCGTGGGACAACGCCGACCTTCTGCGAAGTACTTCGTCAACACCATGTTCATCGCGGTGCCGGCCGTGCTCGTGCGCGCTCTTCCTCGCCTCGTTCGTGGCCTTCTGCGATCACGCGGGTCCGGATGCGCGGTTCGCGATCCCGCTGCTGGTCCTGTTCACCGCCGGCAACCTGCTGCCGCAGCAGGTGATCGCGACCCCGCTGTACGTGCTGTTCAACCGGATCCCGCTGCCGGACTTGATGTCCGACTCGCTGCACCCTGTACGACTCGTACTGGGCCGTCATCGCGATCCACATCGCCTTCCAGACCGGCTTCTGCGTGTTCGTGCTGACCAACTTCATGCGCACGCTCCCGCAGGAGATCACCGAAGCGGCCATTGTGGACGGTGCCGGCGTCTGGCGCCAGTACTGGACGGTCACGCTGCCGCTGTGCCGGCCGGCGCTCGCCGCCCTGGCGACCCTCGAGTTCACCTGGATCTACAACGACTTCCTGTGGGCACTGATCCTGATGTCCGACGGCGACAAGCTCCCGATCACCAGTGCCCTGCAACAACCTGCGCGGCCAGTTCTTCACCGACTACAACCTGCTGGCCGCGGGTTCGATCATGGTCGCCCTGCCGACCATCATCGTGTTCTTCATCCTGCAGAGACACTTCATCGCCGGTCTGACACTGGGCGCCAACAAGGGCTAGCCGATCTTGAGGGGGGCATCGGTGGCGTTCGAGGTGGTCGACGAGATACGCGTGGACCCGGCGGCGGCCCGGGTGTACGAGCACGGCTGGCAGAGTTGGAGCCCGTCCACCACGTACCCGGTCGACGACAGCTCGTGGCGGCCGGTCCGGGAGCCCACGAAGGTCATGTCGTACCGCCCCGGCAAGCCCGGCCCGGAGCACGGCTTCCAGGGCGAGGGCCTGCTCGCGGTCGACCCGGGTAACGGCAGTCCGGTCCGGTTGTACGCCACCACGGACGGGGTCACCGAGGTCCCGTCGATCCAGGCGACGTTCGACGGCCACCGGGTACTGGTCAGCACCGACGGCCCGGTCACGCCGCTGACCCACGAGACGATCGAGGGTGCCCTGGCGAGCTGGGGCGACGCGTTCGCCCGCGCGGTCGGGGTGGCGTCGCTGCGCCCCGCGCCGACCGCGTGGTGCTCGTGGTACCACTACTTCACCGAGGTCACCGAAGCCGACGTCGACGAGAACCTGGCCGCGTTCGGCAAGTACGACCTGCCGATCGACGTGGTACAGGTCGACGACGGCTGGCAGTCCGAGATCGGCGACTGGCTGACCCTGTCCGACCGGTTCGCCTCGGTGTCCGGCCTGGTCGCCCGGATCCGCGACGCCGGCCGGCGGACCGGGATCTGGGTGGCGCCGTTCCTGGTCAGCCAGCGCAGCGAGACCGCGCGGGACCACCCGGACTGGCTGCTGCGCGACGCCGCCGGTGACCCGGTCGACGCCGGGTTCAACTGGGAGGCACCGCTGTACGCCCTGGACACCACCCATCCGGGGGCGCGCGGATATCTTGTCGAATCGTTCAGCCGGCTCCGCCGGTACGGTATCGATTATTTCAAGATTGACTTCATCTATGCCGGAGCGCTCGACGGGGTTCGGCACGACGGCACCCGCCCGCTGGAGGCGTACCGGTCCGGGGTGAGCCTGATCCGCGAAGCGATCGGCGACGAGTCGTACCTGCTCGGCTGCGGCGCGCCGATCCTGCCCACGGTCGGACTGGTCGACGCGATGCGGGTGTCGGCCGACGTGGCGCCCACCTACGAGCCGTGGGACGGCGACATGTCGCAGCCGTCCCAGCGCGGCGCGGCGATGTCCACCGTCGGCCGGGCCTGGCAGCACGGCCGGTTCTGGGTCAACGACCCGGACTGCATCGTGGCGCGACCCGAGATCGAGCGGCGTGAGGAGTGGGCCGAGGTCGTTGACCGCTACGGCGGCCTGCGCGCGTCGTCCGACCGGATCGCGGCGCTCGATGAATGGGGCATGGAGACGACCCGCCGGCTGCTCGCCGACGTGCCGCCTCCGATCCCCTTCTCCGCGATCTAGGAGAAGTGGGGGTAGGTTCACCCCTCTCGGGTCCCACTTCTCCCAGATCGACGCGAGATCAGGACGAGGTAGCGCCCATGAGGCGGGAGCGCCTGCCCGGCGCGACCGCCTCCCCCCGAACCTTTGGGCCCTCGTCCACGACATTTAGTTTGCGGGGTGCCGTCATCGGATCGTCCCCGCGTTGAGCTATTGACGTCGGGTCCAGTCGGCCCTACAATTCCGCCGCTGGTCGCCAGGAGTCGTCCGTACCGACCGTGACCAGGTGTTGGGTGGCCCGGGACAGCGCGACGTAGAGCGTGCGCACACCCGACCGGCCCTCGGCGCGGATGGACGCCGGCTCGACGACGACCACGCCGTCGTACTCCATGCCCTTGGCTTCGAGGCTGCCGACCACCTGGAGGCGCTCGTCGGCGAAGGCCGGCCCGGCCAGCCACCCGGCGACCTCGTCCCGGTCGGCCATCCGGATGATCACGCCGACCGTGCCCGGGACCTCCGACAGCACCTCCGCCACCGCGGTTCGCGTCGCATCCGCCAGCGCGTCCGTCGTGACCACGCGGTTGACCGGCGGCACCCCGGAGGTCCGCACGGCGACCGGCAGTGCGAGATCCGGCTCCGCCCGCCGGATCACCGCGGCGGCCAGCTCGAAGATCTCCGCGGCGTTGCGGTAGTTGGTGTTGAGCGTGTACTCGTGGCGGCGCCGGGACCCGAGCGCCGCGTCCATCGCCCGGCTCGCCTCGGCGGTGTCCGTCCATGCCGCCTGCGCCGGGTCGCCGACGATCGTCCAGCTCGCATGCCGCCCGCGCCGCCCGATCATCCGCCACTGCATCGGCGAGACGTCCTGTGCCTCGTCGACCACGACGTGGGCGTAGTCGCGGTAGTCGTCCGGCCGCTCGGTGGCGACCGCGCGGGCCGCGGCCATCCGATCGGCGTAGGTGGTCACCTCGCGTACCCCGTCGGCGACCTGGAACGGGTCCCTGCGTGGGCGGGTCCGGACCGGTGCGGTGCCGAGCAGCTCGTCGAGCTCGTCGAGCAGCGCCACGTCGGCCACCGTCGGCCCGTCGGCGGCGAACCCGGCGAACGAGGTGGCGAGCCGGTCCAGCTCGCCACGGGACAGGATGCCGTCGGCGTACCAGCGGGCCCGCCGCGCGTCGGCGAACCAGCCGAGCACGTCCAGCGGGGTCAGGATCGGCCACCACCGGCCCATGAACTGCACGAACTCGCGCCGCTCCGCGATCTCGGCGGCGAAGTCCTCACGAACCTGCCGGCGCTCCGGCGCGAGCAGTTCCACACTCTGCCTCCACAGCGCGTCCAGCACGTACCCGGCCGCCCTGGCCCGGACCGCGTTGCGCCGTACGCCCTGGGCGAGGACCGCCCGCCGGGCCTCGTCCAGCGCCCGCCGGTCCAGCTCCAGGAGCTGGCCGCGGTAGAGCACACGCAGCCGGTCCGGCGAGCCGGGCACCGCGTCGCGGGCCGCCCGGCCGAGTACCCGGGCCATCCGCAGCGAGCCCTTGATCGCGGCGATGCCGGCCGGATCGTGCCGGGTCGCGTTCACCTTCTCGACCACCTGGCCCAGCGAGCGCAGGGTCACGGTGTCCTCGCCGAGCGACGGCAGCACCCGGCTGACGTACGAGACGAACACCTCGGACGGGCCGATCACCAGGACGCCGCCGCTCTCGAACCGGTTGCGGTCGGCGTAGAGCAAATACGCGGCCCGGTGCAGGGCCACCGCGGTCTTGCCGGTGCCCGGGCCACCGCGCACGATCGTGACGCCGGAGGCGGGGGAGCGGATCGCGTCGTCCTGCTCGCGCTGGATCGTCGCGACGATGTCCCGCATACCCCGCCCGGTCGCCCGGCTCAGCGTGGCGAGCAGCGCGCCCTCGCCGACCACCGGCATGCTCTCCGGCGCGGCCGCCGGGTCGAGCAGGTCGTCCTCGACATCGAGTACGGTCTCGCCGGAGCTGCGGATGGTGCGCCGGCGGACCACGCCCATCCGGTCGGTCGGGGTGGCCCGGTAGAACGCGGCGGCGGCCGGCGCCCGCCAGTCGACCAGCAGCGACTCGTGCGCCTCGTCGCGCAGCCCGAGCCGGCCGATGTAGCGGACCTCGCCGCCCGGGACGGCCGACTCGGCGGGGCTGTGCTCGGGCTGCTTGTCTCCCTCAGGCCCCAGGTCGAGACGCCCGAAGACCAGACCTTCGTACTCGGCGTCCAGCGCGTGCCGGCGCCGCGCCGCGTGGAAGACCATGGCGTCGCGCTCCACGTACGCGCCGAAGTTGCCGACCCGGGCCAGCCCGTAGCCGGCCTTCTCCACCTCGGCGACGCTGCGGCGCAACTCCGCCAGCCGGATGTACACCCGGTCGACGTATCGCTGCTCGACGGCGATCTCTGCCTGGCGGACGGGATCGGCGTCGTTGACAGGAGCGGACAAGCTGACTCCAGCGGTCGGGTACGGCCATAGGCGAGCGTACGCAGTCCAGCCAAACGAAAGATCATTCGCGCGGCCGATCTTGCGCGGCCCGGCGTCGGATAACGTCTCGATCAACCGACGGCGGCGTCAACCTCCACTTTCTCCCCCGACTCAGCGGTGACATGCGCACGGGTGGTCCGTCGTTTCAGGATCATCGTGCTCGTCACCCCCGCGGCGAGGGCCACCGCCAGTGCGATCCAGGAAAACTGCTTGAGAAACCGCTCGGCGGCCTGGCCGGCGTAGTAGATCGCGAAGGTCGTGCCGTAGGCCCAGAGCAGGCCGCCGGCCGCGTTGGCCACCAGGAACCTGCGGTAGGGCACGTGCAGCGCGCCGGCCAACGGGCCGGCGAGAATGCGCAGCAGCGCCACGAACCGGCCGAAGAAGACCGCCCAGACACCGTATTTCCGGAAGACCCGCTCAGCGCGGTCGAGATGGGGCGGCCCGAAATGTCGGGGGAACCGCCGGCCGAACCGCTCCAGCATCGCGCGGCCACCGCGACGGCCCACCGCGTACCCGATGGAGTCTCCCACGATGGCGCCGACCGAAGCCGCGAGACCGACCAGCCACGGGTTGGTCATCCCGCTCACGGCCAGCAGTGCGGCACCGACCAGGGCGAACTCGCCAGGCAACGGGACGCCCATGCTTTCGAGGCCGATGACGAGCCCGACCACCGCGTAGATCGCGATGGCTGGCAGGGTCGCCATCCATGCCTCCACGAAATGCACGACGCGTCACCCCTCTGTGGCCGGCTCCCCGCTGCCCTTGGCGAGTTTACGCGGGGGATCGGGCGCCGCAGGCGCCCAGATCGTCACAACTTCCGGGAAGTTGTGGTCTCCGGACCCGGCTGAGGCCACAACTTCCCGGAAGTTGTGCCAGTGCTCGGGGCCTCGTGGGTGCCCGTGGGTGCTCGTGGGGCCTTGTGGGTTACGCGGCATCGGATTCCTCGGCGCGGCGGCGGCGCCGAAGCCGGCCGCGCAGTCCACGGCGGCCCGCCTTCTCCGGCCCGGGCTGGGTCGGGATGATCGGCACGCCGTTGGCCCGCTGGCAGACCCGCGCGATGGCACCGGTGACCTCGTCGGGGCACTCCAGCGGCAGCATGTGCCCGGCGTCCGGAAAGATCACATGCTCGGCGTGGGGGAGCGCGCCGACGATCGTCTCCGCGCAACTGGCGGGCGTGAGCCGGTCCTGCGCGCCGACGAGCACAGCGGTCGGCAGGGTCGACATGTGTACCAGGGAGTCCACCCGGTGCTGCTCGTCGATCCAGGGTCGGAAACCGCCGATCGTGGCGAGCCGGGCGCTGCCGATCATGCCGAGGGTCAACCGTACGGCGGCCGGGTCCGCGACGCGCCCGAAGCCGAGCCAGCGCACCCCGGGGGAGAGGACCGGCATGACCGGCCGGTGCAGGCGCCAGGGTCCGGAGCGGGCCAGCACGGCGGCGCCGGCGGTCTCCAGCGCGCGGACCACCCGGGCGACGCCGGGGGCTAGGCCGTACGTGGTGTGCGAGGTGCCCTCCGCCGTCGTGCACATGAGCACCACCCCGGCCACGCGGGCGGTGAACTCGGCGGAGTGGCGGTGCGCGTACTCCATGATCGTCATGCCGCCCATGGAGTGGCCGACCAGGACGATCTTGCCTTCGGGTACCCGTTCACGCAGCACCGCGTGCAGATCGTCGGCCAGCTGAGCCAGTGTCGTGGTCTGCGGCGGACAGGCCGTGGAGTGGCCGTGACCGCGCAGGTCGAAGGCCAGGATGCGGATCGGCGCGGCGACCTTGACCGGTAGGTAGGTGATCTGGTTGCGCCACAGCCGCGCGTCGAGCGTCCACCCGTGCAGGAGGACGACCGTCAGCGGGCTTGCGGGGTCGCCGGACTCCGTCGTGTGGAGCAGGACCCCGTCGGGGAGGCAGACCTTTGTTTTCGAGGACATACCCCCGGGTACCCGAGATGTACTCACAAGTAACAAGGTAACTAACGGTTGATCGCCAGCCAAGGCGTGATCACTGTCGCAGTTTCGCCGAGCCGGATTTCCGATTGAGCGGTATCCGGAGATGCTGGATGGGTGACCGGTGTACCACTGTCCGAAGAAAGCGGGTCGGCGAGCCCGGTGACTTTCCGTGACCGGCCCGGCCCGAGCGAGGCGCTCGCCGACCTCCTGGCCGGCAATCGCCGATTCGCCGCCGGTCGTCCCCGGCACGGCCACGACGTCACGTCACCGGCCGCCCGTACCGCCGCGCACCATCCGTACGCGCTCGTCATCGGTTGCCTGGATTCCCGGGTACCCCCGGAGGGTGTGTTCGACCAGGACTTCGGCGCCGTGGTCGTGGTGCGGACCGGCGGTCACGTGCTCGACACCGCGGGCCTGGGCTCGGTCGAGTTCGCGGTGACCGCGTTCGACCTGTCCCTCGTCGTGATCCTGGGGCATCAGTACTGCGGAGCCGTCACCGCCGCGATCGAGGCGCTCGGGTCCGGTACCGAGCCGGCCGGCACGGTCGGTCGCCTGGTCGATGACATCGCCCCGGCGGTCCGGGAGAGCGCCGACGGTGATCCGGCCGGGCTACTGGATCGAACGGTGGACCGGCACGTCGCGCGTACCCTCGCGGTGGTCTGCGACCTGCCCGCGGTGGCCGAGCGCCGCTCGGCGGGTGGGCTGGCCGTGGTCGGCGCGCGGTACCAGATCGACACCGGCGAGGTCACCCTCGTAGCGTGATCGGCACAATTCCCCGGAAGTTGTGGCCTCAGGTGGGTCCCGAGACGGCTATTTCCGGGAAGTTGTGCCGATCAAAGCCTCGGATCTACTCGCCGAACACGCCGGCTTCGACCAGGCGCTTCTCGGTGGCGTCCCAGCCGTGGTCGGGGTTGGCGGCCGCGAGCGCACTCAGCTCGGCGCGGATCTTGTTCGCGTGACCGGCGGTGGCCAGCACCCGGATCTCCTCGACGAACGCGTCGGAGTCGGTGCGCAGGTGGACGGTCTTGCCGTTGGTCAGGTTGCGCACGTAGGCGTGCTTGCCGTTGTTGAGCGGGATCACGTATTTGAACTCGCCCAGCACGCTCAGCGCGCCACCAGCCGCGCCGGCCTGTCCGGCGCGGACGGAGGCGCGCGCGGTCTTGGAGGTGTTGCTCGCCACGGCGGAACTCCTTGCGAATAAGTGCGGATCGAAGAAGGCGGCAGAAGTAGCCGAGAAAACTGTACACGAGCACGTACCGTGATCTACTCATCGCGTAGCCGTTCGGAGTAGTCGATCGTTGGAGATTTAGTTACGAGCACGTCTCAACGTTCACTGGCGCAGCAGTAGCTACAACCGTCATCATGAACACGGTCCTTCCGAGATCGAGGTCGTAGGGGAAGACGCACCTCGGCTCCCGGGAGGTCAACCGTGCCAACACGTGGCGTCGTATACGTCCACTCGACCCCACTTGCCGTGTGCCCGCACGTCGAGTGGGCGATCGCGCGTGTCCTCTCCGAGCCGGTGCGCCTGGAGTGGACCGCTCAGCCCGTCGAGCCCGCTGCTCGGCGGGCGGAGTATACGTGGTCCGGTCGTGTCGGCACCGGCGGCGAGCTGGCCGCCGCACTGCGTCAGTGGCCGATGATCCGGTTCGAGGTGACCGAGGAGCCCGGTCCCGGAGTCGACGGCGAACGGTACATGCATGTGCCCGGCCGCGGTCTGTTCCACGCCACCACCAGCGCCAACGGCGACATCCACCTGTCCGAGGACCGGGTCCGGGCGCTGATGGCCTCCGCCAGCGGGTACGAGGCGCTCACCCACGCGCTGGACAAGGCACTGGGCACCTCCTGGGACGCCGAACTGGAGCCGTACCGGCACGCCGGGGAGGGCAGCCCGTTGACCCTGCTGACCCGCGTCGGCTGAGGTGGCGGCGGTCTGGTTGAGTGTGCCGGGTGCGCCTGCCTGCCCGGACCGCCATCGCCGTAGTTACCGCTCTGACTCTGCTGGCGGACGGTGGTTGCTCGTCACCGAAGCCGGCCAAGTCCACTGAGAACGGCCATCTCAGCGACGAGGACCTCGTCGGTCAGGTGCTGATGCCGTACTCGTACGGCGAGAGCGCGACGAGCGTCAGCCCCGCGGCGGCACAGGCCAACCGGGAGTACGCGGGGGTCGGCACGCCGGCCGAGATGATCGCGAAGTACCGGCTCGGTGGGCTCATCCTGGTGAACTGGTCGGCCGGCGACCCGACCGCCAGTACCAACAAGACCAGCAACATCACGTCCGCGGAGCAGGTCCGCACGCTCACCGACGGGATGCGGTCAGCGGCATCGAGACTGCCGGCCCGGGCACCGCTGCTGATCGGCACCGACCAGGAGTACGGCGTGGTCAACCGGTTGCAGACCGGCGTGACCCAGCTGCCCAGCGCGCTGGCGCTCGGCGCGGCCGGCGACCCGACGCTGACCGAGGGCGCGTGGGCGGCCGCCGGCACCGACCTGCGTACCGTCGGCCTCAACGTCGACTTCGCCCCGGACGCGGACGTCATCGGCTCGGGTGGTGGCGTGATCGGCTCCCGTTCGTACGGGTCGGATCCGAAGGCGGTCGCCGATCAGGTCACGGCCGCGGTACGCGGGCTGCAGGGTGCCGGGGTCGCCGCGACGCTCAAGCACTTCCCCGGGCACGGGCACGCGAACGGCGACAGCCACACGTCGTTGCCCGTACTCGCGCAGAGCGGTGCCGACCTGGATTCCGGCGACCTTCCGCCGTTCGCCGCCGGTATCGCCGCGGGCGCCGACCTGGTCATGTCCGGCCACCTCGACGTCCACGCGATCGACCCGGGCGTGCCCGCGTCGTTCTCGTCGAAGGCGCTCATCGACCTGCTGCGCGGGCGGCTCGGCTTCAAGGGCGTCGTGGTCACCGACGCGATGAACATGGCGCCGGCCGAGAAGTACCCGCCGGGCGAAGCCGCGGTCCGCGCGCTGGTCGCCGGCAACGACATCCTGCTGATGCCGCCGGATCTCCGGGCCGCACAGCGCGGCCTGCTCGACGGACTCCACAATGGCACGCTACCGAGGGCGCGCCTGGTGGAGGCGGCGACCAGGGTACTGGCGCTGAAGCGGCGGCTGGGCCAGCAGGCGCCGCCCGCGATGGACGGGCTCGGCGACGCGCAGCGGCAGGCGGCTGCCGCGAAGGTCGCCGCGGCGGCGGTCACCGTCCTGCGCGGCCGCTGCACCGGGCCGCTGGTCACGGGGCCGGTCACCGTCACGTCGTCGGGCGGCCGGGACCGGCAGCGCGCCTGGCTGACAGACGCGCTGCGCCAGCAGAAGGTGCCCGTCGTGCCGGCCGGCGGCACCGAGGTGCGACTCGTCGGGTACGGCGACGACACGACCGACCTGGACCAGGCGGCGGTCACGGTCGGCATGGACCTGCCGGGCGTACTGCGGGACGCGAGGTCACCGGTGCTGCTGGCCACGTACTCGTCGAGCCAGGCGTCGATGACCGCGCTGGCATCGGTGCTGGCCGGGGCCGCGCGGGCGCCGGGTCACTCACCGGTCGACACCGCCGGCCTGCCGCGCTCCGCCTGCGATTGATCGGCACAACTTCCGGCAAGTTGTGCCCTCAGAACCCGGCTGAGGCAACAACTTCCGGGAAGTTGTGCCAGGGCGGGAAGTTGTGCCAGGACGTACACGCTCTACGCGTCCCGCGAGTGCGTTCTGTTCTATCCGGTGTACGCGGTCCGGTTCGCCGACGCCGGACTGTCCGGCGGGCAGATCGCGTCGCTGTTCGCGATCTGGTCGCTGACCGCGTTCGTCCTGGAGAATCCGTCCGGCGCCTGGGCCGACGCGTTCTCCCTGCGCCGGCTGCTGGCCACCACCGCCATCCTCCGGGCGGCCGGCTTTGCACTGTGGGCGGTCTGGCCCACGTACACCTCCTTCGCCCTGGGGTTTGTGCTCTGGGGCGTGGACAGTGCAGCCCGGTCGGGCACGCCCGAGGCGATGGTCTACGACGAGCTGGCCGCGGCGGGGGCCACGGACCGGTACGCGCGGCTGATCGGACGGGCGACGGCGATGGCCACCGTCGCGATGCTCGCCGCCACGGCGCTGGCCGGCCCGGCGCTGGCGGTCGGTGGGTACGCCCTGGTCGGAGCCGGAAGCGTGGCGGCGGGCGTGGTGAGCGCGGCTGCCGCGCTGGCCATGCCGGAGCGCCGGCACGAGGTACACCACGAGACTGGCTACATTGGACGGTTGCGCGCCGGGCTCGGTGAAGTCCGGCGGGACGGCGTGGTCCGGCGGGCCGTGCAAGCGCTGTCCGCGGTACCGATGGCATTGATCGCCGTCGCGGTCCGTCGCTGGCTGCCGCCGCCCGGTGACGACGGGTAGAAGGGTTGGCCTGCCGCGGATCAGGCGGTGTACGCGGCGAAGCGGTCCGGGCGCAACCGCACGTTTTCGCGTGGCGGCCCGGTGTCGGCCCGGGGGGCCTAGAGGGGGATGTTGCCGTGGGCGCCTCGGGCGGCCGGCGCGTTTGCCAGTGCCTCCGCGATTCGGTGGCGGGTGTCGGCTGGCGTCACCACGTCGTCGACGACACCGATCTCCAGCGCCCGGGTGACGCCGCCCGCCACGCGGCTCTGCTCGTCGACGAGTTGGGCGCGCAGTTCCTCGCGCTGGTCGGCCGGGGCGGCCGCCAGCTTCTTGCGGTGCAGGATGTTCACCGCGGCGGAGGCGCCCATCACCGCCACCTCCACGCCGGGCCACGCGAAGACCGCGGTGGCGCCGAGGGAGCGGGAGTTCATGGCGATGTACGCCCCGCCGTACGCCTTGCGGGTGATCAGGGTGACCCGGGGTACCACCGCCTCGGCGAACGCGTGCAGGAGCTTGGCGCCGCGGCGGACCACGCCGTCCCACTCCTGTCCCACGCCGGGCAGGTAGCCGGGCACGTCCACCACGACGATCAGCGGTACGCCCAGCGAGTCGCACATCCGCACGAACCGGGCCGCCTTCTCCGCGCTGGTCGAGTCGAGGCAGCCGCCCAGCCGCAGCGGGTTGTTGGCGATCACACCGACCGTCCGGCCGGCGAACCGACCCAGCGTCGTGACGATGTTCGGCGCCCACTTCGCGTGCAGTTCCACGCCCGGCTGGTCGAGGATCGCGTTGACCAGCGGCTTCACGTCGTACGCGCGGTTGGGCTGGTCGGGCAGCAGCCCGGCCAGGTCGCGGTCGGCCACGTCGGCCGGCGACAGCCGACCCTGCCGGCCGAGCAGCGCCGCCAGCTGCCGGGCGGTGAGCAGCGCCGACTCGTCGTCCTTCGTGGTCACGTGGACCACGCCGGAACGCCGGCCGTGCGGCTCGGGGCCGCCGAGGCGCTCCATGTCGACCTGCTCGCCGGTGACGCTGCGGACCACCTCCGGGCCGGTGACGAAGATGCGGCCGGCGTCGGACATCACGACGATGTCGGTCAGCGCCGGCCCGTACGCGGCACCGCCGGCGGCCGGGCCGAGTACCACGGAGATCTGCGGCACCCGCCCCGACGCCCGTACCATCGCCGCGAACACCTGGCCCACCGCGTCCAGCGCGACCACGCCTTCGGCCAGCCGGGCACCGCCGCAGTGCCACAGCCCCAGCACCGGTACCCGTTCCCGCACCGCGGCGTCGATCGAATCCACGATGTGCCGGCAACCCTCGGTGCCCATCGCACCGCCCATCCGGGTCGCGTCCGTGGCGTACGCGATCACCGGCGCGCCGTCGACCTCGCCACGGGCCGCCAGTACGCCGGAGTCGTCGCGCGGCGCGAGCAACCGCAGCGAGCCCGGGTCGAACAGCGCCCGCAGCCGGACCTCGGGGTCGCGCTGGTCGAGGGTCGCGGTATCCGAAGGCGCGGACGTGAGGGTCACTCTTTCCTCCGTGGACGTGTCAGGCGCGGGTGAAGACCAACGCCGCGTTGTGGCCGCCGAAGCCGAACGAGTTGTTCAGGGCGGCCGGGATCTCCATGTGGCGCGCCTTGTGGGCGACCACGTCCAGATCGAGCTTGTCATCCGGGTCGTCGAGGTTGATCGTGGGCGGGATGATGCTGTGGTAGATGGCCAGGATGGTCGCGATCGACTCGACCGCTCCCGCCGCACCGAGCAGGTGCCCGGTCATCGACTTGGTCGACGTGATCACCGGGTGGTCGCCGAGCGCCTTGTGCAGCGCGATGATCTCCGCGACGTCGCCCACCGGGGTGGAGGTGGCGTGCGCGTTGACGTGTACGACGTCGGCCTTGTCGACGCGCGCGTCGTCGAGCGCCCGGGCGATGGCCCGGGTCGCGCCCCACCCTTCCGGGTCGGGCTGCACGATGTCGTACCCGTCGGAGGTCATGCCGGCGCCGGCCAGCCGGGCGTAGATCGTGGCGCCGCGGGCGCGGGCCCGATCGGCGCGCTCCAGGACGATCACACCGGCGCCCTCGCCGAGGACGAACCCGTCGCGCGCCTTGTCGAACGGCCGGGACGCCTTCTCCGGCTCGTCGTTGCGGGTGGACATCGCCCGCATCGACGCGAACCCGGCGATCGGCAGCGGGTGGATGACCGACTCGGTGCCGCCGGCCACCACCACGTCGGCCCGGCCGCACCGGATCATGTCGAGACCCATCGCGATCGCCTCGGCGCCGGTGGCGCACGCGCTGGTGGGCGCGTGCACGCCGGCCCGTGCCTTCAGCTCCAGCCCGATCCAGGCGGCCGGACCGTTGGGCATCAGCATGGGTACCGTGTGCGGCGACACCCGGCGGGGGCCGCTCGCCTCCAGGATGTCGTCCTGGGCGAGAAGGGTGGTGGCGCCACCGATCCCGGAGCCGACGACGACGCCGAGGCGCTCCAGGTCGACTTCGGTGCCGGCGAGGCCGGAGTGGGTCCACGCCTCGCGCGAGGCGACGACCGCGACCTGCTCCGACCGGTCCATCCGCCGGGCCTGCACCCGATCGATGGTCGGCTCGGTCGCGAGCTGGCCCGCGATCCGAACCGGAAGCTGCGCGGCCCACTCCTGGGTCAGGGCGCTGACCCCGGAGTGGCCGGCGAGCATGTTTTCCCAGGTCGACGCGACATCCCCGCCCAACGGGGTGGTCGCGCCGAGCCCGGTGACAACAACTTCTACGGTCACGCCTGAGCCTTGGAGATGTACGAGACCGCATCGCCCACGGTCTTGAGGTTCTGCACCTCGTCATCTGGGATCTTCACGCCGAACTTCTCCTCGGCGGCCACGACGACCTCCACCATGGACAGTGAGTCGACATCGAGGTCCTCGGTGAACGACTTGTCCTCGGCGACGTCGTCCGGGTTCACACCGGCGACCTCCTCGAGGATCTCGGCGAGACCGGCAACGAGTTCGTCACGCGTGGTCATAGGTTCTTGTTCCTTCCTTTTTGGGGATGCCTGGGGAGCCCTGTGGGTGTTACGGGCAGCGGACGACCTGTCCGGCGTACGTGAGACCGCCACCGAAGCCGAACAGCAGCACCGGGGCACCGGACGGCACCTCGTGCCGCTCGATCAGTTTGGACAGCGCCAGCGGCACGCTCGCCGCCGACGTGTTGCCCGACTCGACGATGTCCGTGGCGATGATCGCGTCCGGCAGGTCGAGTCGCTTGGCGATGCCCTCGATGATCCGGAGGTTCGCCTGGTGGGAGATGAACGCCTTGATGTCGGCCGGCTCGTACCCGGCCTGGCTGATCGCATCCAGCGCGAGCGGCGCCAGCGCGGTGGTCGCCCAACGGAAGACCGACTGGCCCTCCTGCTGGATGTACGGCCGCCAGCCCTCGATCCGGACCGCGTCGCTGCGTTCCGGGACCGAGCCCCACAGCACCGGGCCGACGCCGGGCGTCTCGCCCTCGGGGACACCGGTCAGCACGGCGGCGCCGGCCGCGTCGCCGAACAGGATGCAGGTGGAGCGGTCGGTCCAGTCGGTGAAGTCGGACAGCTTCTCGGCGCCGATCACGATCACGTTGCGGGCCGCGCCGGCGCGGATCGCGTGATCGGCCGTGCCCATCGCGTACGAGAAGCCGGAGCACGCGGTGTTGATGTCGTACGCGCCCGGCGCGGCGATGCCGAGCTTGGCCGCCACCCGGCAGGCGACGTTGGGGGAGCGGTCGACCGAGCTGCACGTGGCGACCGCGACCAGGTCGATGTCGGCGGCGCTCAGGCCGGAGCCGGCGAGCGCCTTGCCGGCGGCCGCCGCGGCCATGTCGGCGACCGTCTCGTTGTCGGCGATGCGCCTGGTCACGATGCCGACCCGGTCCCGGATCCACTGGTCGTTGGTGTCGACCATCTGGGCCAGGTCGTCGTTGGTGAGCACGCGCGCGGGCTGGTAGTGCCCCACGGCCAGGATCCGGGAGCCGACAACAGACTGCGTCACAGTCGAACCTCTCTAACTTGCTTGGCGTCGTGGAAGTTCACAGGACGCCGCCGATGCGGGCGAGGGGCTGTCCGGGGGCCACCGGGTCGTCCGGGTGGACCAGCCATTCGGCGAGCGTGCCGGTCTCGTGCGCGGCCACGTCGACCGCGCCCTGACGGGTACCGATGTGACCGATCACCTGCCCGGCCTGTACCTCGGTGCCTTCGGCCAGGTCCCCGGCGGGGGTGAAGTTGCCGGCGGCGTTGGCGACGACGACGTGGAACTGCGGGGCCGGCTCGAAGCTGGGCGCCGTGCCGTGGCGGGCGATCGCGTCCCGCGCGGCATCGAGGTGCTCCGGTGTGTTGACCTGGAGAATCTCGATTCCCTTGAGGTCACGCTTGGCCAGCCCGGCGAGGGTGCCGGCCGGCGGCAGTTCGATGATCGCCGTCACGCCGATCTCGGCCATGGTCTGCATGCACAGGTCCCACCGGATCGGCGCGGTGACCTGGCGAACCAGTCGCTGGAGCATGGTCGGCCCGTGGTCGACGGCGGCGCCGTCCCGGTTGGACAGCAGGATCTTGGTCGGCGTCCCCGGGGTGATGCCGGCGGCCACGGCGGCGAGCGCCTGCTCGGCGGGCGCCATGTACGGGGTGTGGAACGCGCCGGCGACCTTCAACGTGATCACCCGGGCGCCCGGCGGCGGCTCGCCGGCGAGCTTCTCCAGGCTCGACATCGCCCCGGCGGCGACGATCTGGCCGGCCCCGTTGCGGTTGGCCGGGTAGAGCCCGGCGGCCTCGATCGCGGCGACGACCTCATCGGCGTCGCCACCGAGGACCGCGCTCATGCCGGTCGGTTCGAGCGCGCACGCGGCGGCCATTTCCCGGCCCCGAACCGCGGCGAGCGTCACGGCAGCCTCCGGGGTGAGCACCCCGGCCAGGGCGGCCGCGCCCAGCTCACCGACGCTGTGCCCGGCGACCACGGCGACGTCGTACATCGGCAACTGCTCCGCGGCGAGCAGGGCGGCCGCGACCAGCAGCGGCTGGGTGCGCGCGGTGTCCTTGATCTCGTCGGCGCCGGCCTCGGTGCCGAGGTGCACGAGGTCCAACCCGGCGAGTGCGGACCACCAGCGCAACCGGGCTTCCGCCCCGGGCACGTCGAGCCACGGGGTGAGGAAGCCTGGTTTCTGGGAACCCTGTCCGGGGGTGAGTACTGCGAGCACGTCTATGACTGTTCCGGATACTCCTGGGTCTCGTGCGTAACGCGACGCACGAAACTCGACGACTTGTTTTGGAGGAACCCTCCAAAGGATTGCGCGCCGTTGTTCACGGCGATCCCGAACGTTACCTTACGTAACCCGGCGTTAACTGGCGGTCGGCGGGGTCGGGGGTACCGCCGACGGGTCGAGCCGGCCCACCGTAAGCGCGATACGCAGGGCGAACGCGTCTCTCGGCACCAGCGGCGTGAACCCGGTCACCTCGCCGATCCGGCGAAGCCGGTACCGGACGGTGTTGGGGTGTACGAACAACGCCCGCGCCGCACTTTCCAGTACCCCACCGGCCGCGAAGAATGCGTCGAGCGTGTCCAGCAGTTCGCCGCTGGCGCGGATCAAGGCGCCGTACACGTCCTGGCGGAGGATCCGGCGCGCCTCGGCATCCCCGGCGAGCGCCCGCTCCGGAAGCAGGTCGACCGCGGCCACCGGGCGGGGCGCGGACGGCCACGCCGGCGCGGCCCGGAACCCGGCGAGCGCCGCCCGCGCGGACTCGGTGGCCTCGTCCAGGCTCGGCACGGCCGGACCGACCACCACCGGCCCGTCGCCGAACCCGACGAGCAGGTTACGGGTCGCGGCGAGGGGGTCGGGCGCGCCACCGAGCACCACCACGAGCCGGTCGCCGTGCACCCCGCCCAGGATCTCCACGCCGATCCGCCGCGCGGCCCGGTACACGGTGTGCAGGACCATCGCCGCCTCACCGCCGGGCGATCGGCCCACCGCGACCGCGACCGGCGGCGCGTCTCCCCAGCCCAGCGCGGCGGCCCGGCTGGCCAGCACGTCGGAGGAGTCGCCGCGCAGCAGCGCGTCGACCAGCAGGGCCTGCAACCGGGCGTCCCAGGCGCCGCGGGTTTCGGCGGCCCGCGCGTACACCCGGGCCGCGGCGAATGCGATCTCCCGGCTGAACCGGAGCATGGCGTCCTGGATCGCCTGCTCCTCGCCCTCGGCAGCGAGGTGCGGCACCTGCTCCTCCGCGACCTCGATCGTGATCCGGATCAGCTGGACCGTCTGTTGCAGGTTGATCGAGCGGGCGAGGGCGCGCGGCGCGGCGTCGAACACCTCGTCGGAGACCTCCTGCGGGCCGCCGCCGTCGGCCTCGCCGCGCCGCCGCAGCCACTCCACCAGGGAGCGGACGCCGGCCTGGGCGACCAGCATGACCCACGCGCGCTGGTCGGCCGGAAGCTCGCGGAACCAGGGGAGCACCTCGTCCATCCGCGAGACGCTGGCGGTCGCGAGTGAGCCGGCGGCCCGCTCGATCGACCGGATGCTGGCGGACAGCGGCGGCGCATCCGGCGGGTCGCCCCGCCGGTCACCCGCGCTCGCCTGCCTGCTCATCTCAAGAGCTTTACATGGTTGTGCCCGGATGACGGTGACGGCGGTCTCCATTTCGTACGGGCGTCGCCGGATCTGGACCGAGCGTCGCGGCCAAGATCGGCACAACCAAGATCGCCACAACTTCCCGGAAGTTGTGGCCTCGCGGGCCGCCGGAGGCCACAACTTCCGGGAAGTTGTGCCGAGGGCGGTGGCGCCCATCGATGCCCATTGACATTTACGAAACCTCTTTGTAAAAAGATGTGAGAGCGCTCTCACCAACTGCGCGTGCTGCCGGGGGACAGGGCGCCGCTGCCATAAACCCGCCCCGTCTGCCGGAAGGGCAGTCCCATGACGTCATCTGTGCACGCGCTCCCACACAGACGCAGCCGAGCGCTCCGGGTCCTGGCCGTTCTCGCCGCTGTCCTGGTCGTCGCCGTCAGCTGGCTGACCACGAGAGTCAGCGCGCGAGCCGCCGTACCGCCCGCGCCACCCGGATACCAACTGGTCTTCTCCGACGACTTCAACGGCGCCGCGAACACCGGCGTCAACCGCGCCAACTGGCTCTACGACATCGGTACGAGCTACCCCGGCGGCGCCGGCAACTGGGGCACCGGCGAGGTCGAGCGGATGACCGACAACACCGCGAACGTGTACCAGGACGGCAACGGTCACCTGGCGATCAAGCCGATCCGGGACGGCGCCGGCAACTGGACGTCCGGCCGGATCGAGACCCAGCGCACCGACTTCGCCGCGCCGCCCGGCGGGAAGCTGCGCGTCGAGGCGTCGCTGCAACAGCCCAACGTAAGCGGTGCCGCCGCGGCCGGGTACTGGCCCGCGTTCTGGATGCTCGGCGACGCCGCCCGACCGGTCGGCGCGACCAACTGGCCGGGTATAGGCGAGTGGGACGTCATGGAGGACATCAACGGGCGCAGCTCGGAGTTCGCCACCCTCCACTGTGGAGTCGCGCCGGGCGGCCCGTGCAACGAGTTCACCGGCCTCGGCAGCGGCGAACGGGCGTGCGGCGGCTGCCAGACCGGCTTCCACCGGTACACGGTGGAATACGACCGCAGCGTGTCGCCGGAGACCCTGCGCTGGTACCTCGACGGCTCCAACTTCTTCACGCTGAACTCGACCCAGGTCGACGCGAACACCTGGAACAACGCCACGCACCGCGGGTTCTTCGTGATCCTCAACGTCGCCATGGGCGGTGCGTTCCCGGCCGCGTTCGGCGGCGGCCCGACCGGGGCGACCCAGTCCGGCATGCCGATGCTGGTCGACTACGTCTCGGTGTACACGAGTGGCGGCGGAGGGACCACGAACCCGCCGCCGACCAGCCCGCCGCCGACCGGTGGCTCGCGCGACGCGTACGGGACGATCCAGGCGGAGAGCGCCAACGCCCAGTCCGGTACCCAGCTCGAAGCGTGTGCCGACACCGGTGGCGGGCAGGACGTCGGCTGGGTGGCGAACGGCGACTGGCTACGGTTCGACGGCGTGGACTTCGGCTCGAACCCGGCCCGCCAGTTCGTCGCCCGGGCCGCGTCCGGGGCCGGTGGCGGCGTCTCCGGGCTGGTGGAGGTACGCCTGGACAGCCTCGGCAGCGCGCCGATCGGGAGCTTCGCGATCGCCAACACCGGCGGCTGGCAGAGCTGGCGGACGGTGCCGGCGAACATCGCGCCCGTCACCGGGACGCACACCGTGTACCTGACGTTCACCAGCGGCCAGCCGGCCGACTTCGTCAACGTCAACTGGATCACGTTCGGGCACTGAGGCATCGGCACCGAGACGTCCGTAGCGGGGCGCCCTCGTCAGGAGGAGCGCCCCGCTTCCTGGGCCAGGATCGCCGCCTGCACCCGGCTGCGCAGGTCGAGCTTGCCCAGGATGTGACTGACATGGGTCTTCGTCGTCGCCTCCGCCATGCCCAGTCGCGCGGCGATCTCCGCGTTGGACAGCCCACCGCCGAGACAGTCGAACACCTCCCGCTCGCGTACCGTGAGCACGCTCAGGTCGACCGGACGCGGATCGGGCGCCCCGGCGAAGGCGGCGATGACGCGCCGGGTCACCGCGGGCGCGACGACGCCGTCGCCACGGGCCACTGTTCGGACGGCGGCCACCAGTTCGGTGGCGTCGGCGTCCTTGAGCAGGAACCCGGCCGCCCCGGCCCGGAGCGCGCCGAACACGTACTCGTCCAGGTCGAACGTGGTGAGCACCAGGACGCCCGGCAGCCCGGCGCCGACCAGCGCCCGGGTGGCCGAGATCCCGTCCAGCCGGGGCATCCGCACGTCCATCACGACGACGTCCGGGCGCAGCGCGAGGGCCCGCTCGACCGCGCGCTCCCCGTCGGCCGCCTCGCCGACCACCTCGATATCGGCGGCCGCCCGGAGGATCAGGACCAGCCCGGCGCGGACCGCGTCCTGGTCGTCGGCGACGAGTACCCGGATGGTCATGCCGGCGCCGGCTCGATCGGTAGCCGGGCGGTCACCCGCCACCGGCCGTCGTGCGGTCCGGCGTCGAACTCGCCGCCGAGCAGGTGCGCCCGTTCCCGCATGCCGATGATCCCGGCACCACCCGCCGGCAGCGCCGGCCCGACCGGCGCCAGCGGCGATGCCACCGTGATGTGCAGGCACTTCGGCTCGTAGCCGATTTCGACCTCGGTCCGGCCCGGGCCACCGTGCTTGAGGGCGTTGGTCAGCGACTCCTGCACGATCTGGTACGCGGCGAGGTCGATGGCGACGGGCAGTCCGCCGGGCTCTCCCCGTACCGTCAAATGCGGTGCCAGACCGGCGCGCTCGGCCTGCCTGACCAGCGCCGACACCGCATCCAGGCCGGGCGTTGCCGGATCGGCGGTCGCCGCCGGGTCGCGCAGGAATTCGATCATCTGCCGCATCTCGGCGAGACCCTGCACGCTGTTCTCCCGGATCACGGTCAGGGCCTGCCGGACCTCCGCCTCGTCGAGGTCCGGCACGGTGAGGACCGCGCTGGCGTGGATGGCGACCGCGCTCATGTGGTTGGCGATCACGTCATGCAGTTCGCGGGCCATCCGGGCGCGTTCGCCGGCGATCGCGTTGGCCCGGTCGAGTTCCGCGAGCCGGGCGACCTGCTCGGCGCGTTGCCGCTCGGCCCGTGCCTGCTCGCGGTGGTGCCGCACCTGGATGCCGGTCAGGATCGGGACGACCGTGACCAGGGCCAGCAGGACGGCGACGCCGAGCGAGCGCACGTCCCGGTCGATCGCCAGCGCCACCGCGCCCGCGACGACGGTCAGCCCGACCGACCCGGCGAGCAGTGCGCGGTGGAGCCAGGCCCGCCCGTGCACGCACCCGTCGTAGAGGATCTGGGTGTACACCAGCACGGTCGCCAGCGACGGGCCGAGGATCACATCGGCCGCTACCGCGGCCGTGCCGACGAGCACCGAGACCGCCGGTGCCGTGCGCCGCAGCAGCACCGCGGCACAACAAACCAGGAAGGGTACGAGCAGCCAGCCGACCGTCAGCGCCGGGTAGGCGAGATGGTACTGACCGATGGCGTACGTGAGCAGCCCGCCCGTGACGCTGACCGCGAAGAGCACCAGGTCCGCCCGACGGCCGCGCAGTTTCACAGGTCGATCTCACCACGCCGCCCGGCGTGCCGCCTCCACCCCGGCGCGTGGTGCGGGTACATCCTTCGGCGCACCCGGGTTTCGTCGCCGCCGCCGATTCGGATCCGGGGATCCGCCGCGAATCTCGATGGTGTGGTGTTGACGCTCATCGTGGTATCCGAGATCGCCTTCTGGGTGGTGCTGCTGGCCGGGCTCGTCGTGCGGTACCCGCTGCGCCGGCCGCGGCTGGGCGCGATCCTGCTGGCCGGGGTACCCCTGACCGACCTGGTACTGCTCGTCGCCAGCATCCTGGACCTGCGGGCCGGGGCGACCGCCGGGATCGGTCACAGCCTCGCGGCGGTGTACCTCGGCTTCTCGGTGGCGTTCGGGCCGAGCATGGTGCGCTGGGCGGACGCGCGCTTCGCGTACCGGTTCGCGGGCGGGCCGGCGCCCCGCAAGGTGCCCAGGCGAGGCCCGGAACGGCTGCGGTACGAGTGGCGCGAGTTCGGCAAGGGCATGGTCGCCTGGGCCCTCGCGTGTGGACTGCTGTGGGCCGGGGTCTGGTACATCGGAGATCCGCACCGCACCGCGGCTCTGGTCCGCACGACGCACACCTTGACGATGGTCATGGTGATCTGGTTCGTGTTCTGGCCGCTGTGGGAGAGCCTGCGCGGTCACGCGCCCGAGCGGCCCTGATGCCATGATTGCGCGGTGACGTCCTGTGACCTGGCGCTCGTCCTCCGGTACCGGAAGGCGGTCACCTACGGTTTCCACACCCTGCTCGGCGCGCTGGAGGAGCACGCCTCCTCCGTCCGGTACGAGGTGTCCTTCGCCACCACCGCTGACGAGACGGTCGCGGCGATCGAGGCGGCGCTGCGAACGGCGTCCCGGGTGCTGGTGCTCTGGTCGTTCTATTCGCCGGACGCCGCGGCGCTCGCCGTCGAGTTGGGCGAGATCCGGTCCCGGGTCGACTCGCCGCGGGTACTGCACGTCGCGGGTGGCGTACACGCGACGGCCGAGCCGGTGCAGACCCTCGACGCGGGTTGGGACGTCGCGGCGGTGGGTGAAGGCGAATCGACACTGCTGCGCCTTGTCGACGCCGGTGGCGATCCGGCTGGGGTGCCGGGGTTGGTCGTGCGCGGCTCGGGTGCCCGGGTGGAACGTGTCGAACGGCGGCCGCTCGACGCGTATCGCGCCTTCTCGGTGAAATGGGGGAGGTACAACCCGATCGAAATCACCCGGGGTTGTGTCTACGCGTGTCGCTTCTGCCAGACGCCGTTCATGTTCTCGGCGCGCTTCCGGCACCGGTCGGTGGAGAACGTGCGCTGGCACGTCCGCCGGATGCGGGAGGCCGGGCTGCGGGACGTCCGGTTCATCACGCCGACGTCGCTGTCGTACGGCAGTGACGGCGAGGAACCCAACCTCGCCGCCGTGGAGGAGTTGCTCGCGGTGTGCGCGGAGGAGATCGGCCCGAACGGGCGGGTGTTCTTCGGCAGCTTCCCGTCGGAGATCCGCCCGGAGCATGTGAGCGCCGAGGCGCTGCGGGTGGTGAAACGCTACTGCGCCAACGACAACATCATCGTCGGCGCCCAGTCCGGGTCGGATCGGGTACTGGCCGCGGCCAAGCGCGGTCATGGGGTGGAAGAGGTCAAGCGGGCGGTACGAACCTGTGTCGCCGAGGGCTTCCGGGCCAATGTGGACATGATCTTCGGGATGCCGGGAGAGTCCACCGTGGACCGGGACGCCTCGCTGGCGCTGGCGCGGGAGCTGGCCGATCTCGGCGCGCGGATCCACGCCCACACCTTCATGCCCCTGCCCGGTACGCCTTGGCGCGACGCGCCGCCCGGTGACGTGGACCCGGAGATGATCCGCGAGGTGGATCGGCTGTCCCGGCGGGGCGCGTTGTACGGCCACTGGCAACGCCAACGGGATCACGCGGTGCGGCTGGCCGCTGCGGCGGAAGCGTACCCGCGTCCCGGCCGCAGCCGGACGTTGTTGCCACAGGGTGAGGGCTCTCCAGGTGCTGGACGCCAGTGCAGTCAAACCGATGCGGTCCAGAGCGTCGAGATCGGTAAGCAGGCCAGCCCTTCGCCAAAGCTCAACGACTCCCTGCCGCAGTAGAGAACGAAGCCGGCACGGAAGCGCTCGCCCAGCCTGCGTTGAAGCAATCTGAGGCTGCGAAAGTCGTCTGCGCGCACGGTCTCTGCCGCCTTGACTTCGATACCTACGACTTGACCGCTGTTGTCCTCGATCACGCCGTCCACCTCGTACTGGTCACGATCTCTGTAGTGGAACAGGCGCGCAGGGGTCCGCGACCACGTCAACTGGCGGGCCAATTCGCTGAGGACGAAGCTCTCGATCAGGCCACCGATTGGCCCCTCGGTCGCCGGACCCGCACTGAGATAGTGGGCCAGACCCGAGTCGACAAGGATGATCTTCGGGGTGCCGACGGCACGGGTAGTGGCGTTCGCTGACCAGGCAGGTATCCGACGAACAAGATAAATGGTCTCCAGGATCTCCACGTAGCTACGGGCGGTCGGTGCTGAAATGCGTAACTCGGATGCGAGCCGGTTGATATTGAGGAGCCCGCCCGTCTGCCCCGCGAGTATCGAGAGCAGTCGTCGCATGTCGCCTGCGCGCTCGATATCGGCTACCTGTTTGATGTCGCGAGCGATGAGGTCTGCCACATACCCGTCGAAGAACCTCTCGCGTCGACGAGGTGCATCACGTCGTACTGCCTCCGGGTAGCCACCTCGCCGAACTCGGGCGAGGTAGTCCTTGCGCCGAAGTTCTGACGATCCGCTCTGAAGGTCGCTGCCCAGCGCGAATGCGGTGTCTATGAAGCCGTCGGGCATGCCATCGATCTCGCCCTGTGACAAGGGCCAGAGTTCGATGGTCTCAGAGCGTCCCGGTAGCGCATCAGGCAGGCTGCGAAGGCTGAGGAGTCGTGCGGAGCCGGTGAGAAGAAATCGGCCCGGTCGGGGCTCCCGGTCCACGAGGTTCTTGATCGCTAACCACAGGTCCGGCACCCGCTGGACCTCGTCAATCAGCATCAATGCGTCGTGTCGAACGAAGCGAACCGGGTCTTCGGTGGCGGCGGCACGGGTGACAGGATCATCGAGGAAGCGAGCGACGCCAGCCGGAACTTGCCGCAAGATGATCTCGGCTAGGGTGCTCTTCCCGACTTGTCGAGCACCGTTTACGACGACAACCCGAGTATCAGCAAGGGCGTCGAGAATGAGTTCGGCTGCCCGTCTTGGCAGATAGGTGGAGCTCGCCGGCATCCTCAGATGATATGCGTTGATTTTCGATCTGCCGAAGGACACCCTTTATATCTGCCGAAGATCACGTCTCCGATCTGCCGGACGCGACCGGCGCAGAAGGGGACGCTCACGCGGCCAGGCGGTCCAGGGCGGCCCTCAGGCGGGACAGGGCGCGCTCGCGGCCCAGTACCTCCAAGGACTCGAACAGCGGCAACCCCACGGACCGCCCGGTCACGGCGACGCGCACCGGCGCCTGGGCCTTGCCGAGCCGCATCCCGCGCTCGGTGCCCACCGCTTCCAGGGTGGTCTTCAGCGACTCGGCGTCCCACGGCGCGGTCTCGAAGGCGGCGACCGCGGCGCCCAGGAGGTCGGCGGCGCCCTCCTTCATCGCCTTGGCCCAGGCTGCCTCGTCGTAGTCCACCGCACGCACAAAGAGGAAGTCGACGTTCGGCACGATCTCCGACAGCACCGCGACCCGGGTCTGCGCCAGCGGTGCGACGGCGGCGAACGCCTTCGGGTCGTAGTCGGCCGGATCCCACGGCGGGGCGGCCACCGGCGCCGCGCCGGGCGAGACCGGCGCGCCCTGTAGCCAGGGCTGGCAGGCGTCGATGAACTCCTCGACCGACAGCGCCCGGATGTACTCGCCGTTGAAGGCCCGCAGCTTCTTCTCGTCGAAGAACGCGGGGGAGGGGTTGACCTCCTCGAGCCGGAACTCGGTCTCGATGACCGACCACGGCACGATTTCCCGGTTTCCGGACGGCGCCCAGCCGAGCAGCATCAGGTAGTTGCGCGTGGCGTCGGCCAGGTAACCCTCGTCGCGGTACGACTCCAGGGCCACCTTGTCGCGCCGCTTGGACAGCTTCTGCCGCTTCTCGTTGACCACGACCGGCACGTGCGCCCACACCGGCGGCTCGTAGCCGAGCGCCTCCCACAGCAGCTGCTGCTTGGGCGTGTTGGGCAGGTGCTCCTCGGCCCGGATCACGTGGGTGATGCCCATCGCCATGTCGTCGACGACGTTGGCGATCAGGAAGACCGGCGACCCGTCGGCGCGGGCGATCACGAAGTCTTCGATGTGCGAATTCTCGGTGACGACGGTGCCCCGGATCAGGTCTTCGACGACGGTACTGCCTTCGTCGGGGGTGCGGAACCGGAGTGCCCGACCCGGCCCCGGCGCCAGTCCGCGATCACGGCAGTACCCGTCGTAACCGCCATACTTGTTGCCGGTGCGGGCCTCGATGTCCTCGCGGGTGCAGTCGCAGTAGTACGCTCGGCCCGAGTCCCGTAGTCGTTCGGCTGCCCCTCGGTGCTGTTCCGCGTACGCGGACTGGAAGTAGGGCCCCTCGTAGCTGCCCCGGCTGATGCCGATCCAGTCGAGCGCGTTGAGGATCCCCTCGGTCCACTCGGGGCGGTTTCGGGCCGCGTCGGTGTCCTCGATACGCAGCACAAACACGCCGTCGTGCTGCCGTGCGTAGATCCAGTTCTGGAGCGCCGACCGGGCCCCTCCGACGTGGAACATACCGGTCGGAGAAGGAGCAAAGCGTACACGTACCGTCACGCATTCCACCCTATGGCGCCGGCCATCCGGGCGCGCAACCGGGATAGGGCGATATGACCGGCTCGCGCGAGGTCATCGACATCAGTAACCTGTCCGGGTTGACGTGACGTGTGGGGAGGAAGCGTCATGCAGGTGCCGCCTCGTCGGTCGTACACCCGGATTGTTGGGGTGGTGGCCGTGGCGCTGGTGCTCGCGACAGCTACCGGCTGCTCGCAGGGTGCCAGCGCGCATTGGCGCAACGCGGGTGAAGCCCAGGACATCCCGTCCGGTGCGGCGGGAGGCGAGGCGAAGAAGGCGCCGGGTGAGTTCAAGATCACACCGGCGCCCAACGCGACCGACGTCTCGGTCCTCGACCCGGCCACGGTGACCGCGCAGGACGCGACGCTCGACAGCGTCACGGTCACCAACCCGGACGGCAAGCCGGTCGCCGGTGACCTCGCGACCGACCGCAAGTCGTGGCAGAGCAGCGAGCACTTCGGGTACGGCAAGGAGTACACGGTCGTCGCGAAGGGCACCAACAGCGCCGGCGAGCCGATCGAGCAGACCAGCAAGTTCAACACGCTCAAGCCGAAGAACCAGACTTTGCCGTACCTGCGGGCCAACGGCATCCACCTGCTGAAAGAGCGCCCGACCTACGGGGTCGGCCAGCCGGTCGTGGTCTATTTCGACGAGAAGATCACCGACAAGGCGGCCGCGCAGAAGCTGCTCGACATCGAGACCAGCCCGCACGTCGACGGCGCCTGGAGCTGGATCAGCTCGCAGGAGGTGCACTGGCGGCCGCAGGCGTACTGGAAGCCGGGCACTTCGGTCACCGTGAAGGCCAGCGTCTACGGCAAGGACCTCGGCGGCGGCGTGTACGGGCAGAGCGACGTCAGCGCCTCGTTCAAGATCGGCCAGTCGAAGATCGCGATCGCCGACTACAACACCAAGATGATGCAGGTGTACTTCGACGGTCAGCTGGTCAAGACGATCCCGGTCAGCCTCGGCAAGGGCGGTACGGTCAAGGGCTCCGACGGCCAGACGATCAACTACTGGACCAACGGCGGCCCGCACGTGGTCATCGGCAAGACGCCAAGTGTCCGGATGACCTCGGCCAGCTACGGCGTCAAGGATCCGAAGGACCCGAACTTCTACGACGAGGTGGTCAAGCTCACCGTCCAGATCTCGTACAGCGGTGAGTACGTGCACCTGGCCGACTGGAACGTCCCCCTGCATGGTCATGTCAACTCGTCGCACGGCTGCGTCAACGTCGGCCCGGCGTACGCGCAGTGGTTCTACGACAACTTCAACTCCGGCGACGTGGTGGACATCAAGGGCAGCCCGGTCACGCTCAGCGAGTCCAACGGCCTCGGCGACTGGACGGTCAGCTGGGCGCAGTGGCTGAAGGGCAGCGCCCTCTAGGGCACCGACCGGATCTTCAGCACGAACACGCTGCCCAGTAGCGTGACCAGCGCGGTCACCACGTACAGCACCGGATAGCCGCCCAGGTAGACGACGATCGGGCCGGAAATCGCCGGCCCGATCACCTGCGGCGCCGAGTTCGCGATGTTGATCACACCGAGATCCTTCGCGCGGTCGCTGGCCTGCGGGAGTACCTGGGTGATCAGCGCCGCGTCGACCGCCACGTACACCCCATAACCGGCGCCGAGAATGGCCGCCGCGATGAGCGCCCCGGTCCAGGTCGGCCACGCGGCCAGCAGTAGCGCGGCGACCGCCATGATCACGCCCGACCAGATCACGAACGACTTCCGGCGGCCGGTGCGGTCGGACCGCCGGCCGGCGAGCACGGTCGTCGCGATCAGCGCCCCGGTGTACACCAGGATCAGTATCAGCAGTCCCACCTTCGGATCCGGGTAGTGCACCCGGTCGAGCAGGAAGTAGAACAGGTACAGGGTGCCCAGCGCGTTGCCGAGCTGCACCAGGAACCGGGTGATCCAGGCCCAGGCGAAGTCCGGGTAGCGTCGCGGGCTCACCCACATCCCCGCCAGGAGCGCCCGGGGCCGCAGCGGGGCGCGGTGCTCCCGCGGCAGCGGGTCGTCCGGGGTGGCCAGCACGAACGGTACGGGCAGCAACGCCACCAGGATCGCGACCGCGATGTAGGCGCTGATCAGGCCGGTCACCACCTCGGTGACCAGGATGACGCCGAGCACCAGCCCGAGTACCTGGGGGATGCCGACCCAGCCGGAGACCGCGCCGCGCTGCCGCAGCGGTACCCGGTCCGGCACGGCGGCGGTCAGCGACGCGAGCATGGCGTTGAAGCAGGCCTGGGCCAGCATCCAGCCGAGTGCCACGCCGGCGATGGTGTGCTGGCCGGACAGCAGCACCAGGGCCAGCGCGCCGACCACCGCGCTGCCGAACGTCCAGACGTGCCGGCGACCGTACGCGCGGCCGCGCAGCGTGAAGGCCGTCCGGTCGGACAGCGCCCCGGCGAGCGGGTTGGCGACCACCGCCACGGCCGCGCCGAGAGCCGTCACCACGGCGAGCATCGTCTCCTTGGAGCCCGGATCGATGGCCTTGATCTGTTCGGGCAACAGCACCTGGATCGGGGTGAAGAAGGCCATCCACAGCCCGAGATTGGCCAGGACAACCAGCCCGACCCACCGCCCACGGACAGCCGTGGTGGGCTCCGCGAGCGCCGCCGGCTCAGCCGTGCCGTCGGGCTCCCGTCGATCTAGGACGAATGGTGGGACAGGCCGGACAGAACCGGCACCATTCTTCCTAGATCGACGGAGACTCCGGGTCACCGTGAGTGCCGGATCAGGTCGCGGTACCACGTGAACGACGCCTTGGGGGTGCGTTGCTGGCTCTCGAAGTCGACGTGGACCAGGCCGAACCGCTTCGTGAAGCCCTCGGCCCACTCCCAGTTGTCCATAAGGGACCACAGGCAGTACCCGTCGACCGGTACCCCGGCGTCGATCGCGGCCCGCACCGCCTGGATGTGGCTGTCCAGGAACGCGATCCGGTCATTGTCCACGATGGACCCATCCGGCTCGGCCTTGTCGTCGTACGCGCAGCCGTTCTCGGTGACCCAGATCGGCGGCAGTCGGTCACCGTACCGGTCGCGCAGCGTCACCAGGATCTCAGTCAGCCCCGCGGGCACGACGGGCCAGCCGAAAGCGGTCGTCGGGTACCCGGTGACCTGGGTGATCTCGAAGGGGATCGGGCTGTCCGGATCGGCGCCGCGCAGCGCGGTCGGGTTGTAGTAGTTCACGCCGAGCGCGTCCAGCGGAGCCGAGATGACGGCCAGGTCGCCGTCGAGCACGATCGAGTCCAGGTCGACGCCGCGCAGCAGTCGCTCGACCCCGTCCGGGTACCGGCCGAGCAACAGCGGATCGGTGAACAGCCGGTTGTGGAACGCGTCGTACATGGCCGCCGCGGCCCGATCGGCGTCCTCCGCCGTGGCCGGGGTGCCGTCCGGGCCGACCGCCCAGGCCGGCGTGTAGTTGTTGGCGATCGCCACCCCGCCGGTACTCTGCCGGCGCAGCGCCGCCACCGCGAGCCCGTGGCCGAGCAGTTGGTGGTGGACGACCGGGAACGGGTCGTCGAGCAGTTGGAGCCCGGGCGCGTGCATGCCGAGCAGGTGCCCGAACGCGAAGTGGATGATCGGCTCGTTGAGCGTCATCCACAGCGCGACCCGGTCACCGAGGGCCTCGGCCATGATCTCCGCGTACTCGCCGAACCGGGCCGCGGTGTCCCGGTTGCGCCAGCCGCCGTCGTCCTGGAGGGCCTGCGGCAGGTCCCAGTGGAACAGCGTGGCGGCCGGCTCGATACCGCGTGCGAGCAGCGCGTCGACCAGCCGGTCGTAGAAGGCTACGCCGGCCGGGTTGGCCGGGCCGGCGCCGGTCGGCTGGATGCGCGGCCAGGCGATCGAGAACCGGTACGCCTGGACGCCCAGGTCGGCCATCAGCGCCACGTCCTCGGCGTACCGGTGGTAGTGGTCGCACGCGACGTCGCCGGTCGTACCGTCGCCGATGGTGTCGTCGGCATGGCTGAAGGTGTCCCAGATCGACGTCCCCCGGCCGTCTTCGGTCACGGCGCCTTCGATCTGGTAGGACGACGTCGAGACGCCCCAACGGAAGCCGTTCGGAAATTCCATGGCCGCTCCCGGCAGAAGATGAAAGTTGTTCGCACTCTAGATCGCGTCGGCCTTCGCCACCAGATCGGCGCCGGTCGCCCCGCCGGCCAGGGCCACCCGGTCGGCCGACCATGGGAACTGCATAGCGGGTACCCGATGATCCGCACAACCTTCGGATGACCGACCTCTTAACGATCATTTGGGGAAACCCAACAGAAAGAGGGGTTGTTTCATTCACGATCCTCACTATTGTGACCCCTCTCACGGCGAAGTTACCCTTCGGTAACACGAGTTACTACCCAGTAACTTCCGGTTACGTATCTGGGAGGCGTCCATGACGCTGCGTCGCTCCGCCGTGCTCTCAGTCCTCCACGCTGCCGCCGTCGTCTTCACCCTCGCGGCCGTAACGGTTGCCTCGTCCGCACCCGCAGCGGGCCAAACTGCCCTGGTCAAGGCCGCTGACGCGACCGGCTCCACCACGGGCTTCCGCTTCGTCGACATCACGGCGAGAGACGGGGTCATACTCAAGGCCAACGTGATCGCGCCGAAGGCGCCAGGCCGCCACCCGGCGATCGTGTTCATCAACAGTTGGGGTCTGAACGACGTCGAGTACCTGCTTCAGGCGTCGGCGTTCGCGAACCGTGGGTACGTCGTCCTGTCGTACACGACAAGAGGTTTCTGGGGCTCGGGCGGCCAGATCGACACGGCCGGACCGAAGGACATGTCCGATGTCTCCGCCGCGATCGACTGGTTGATCGCGAACACCGCGGCCGACCCGGCGCGTATCGGCACGGCGGGTGCCTCGTACGGCGCCGGCATCAGCATGATGGTCTCCGCGTTCGATCCGCGGATCAAGGCGGTGGTCGCGATGAGCACCTGGAGCGACCTCGTGTACTCGTTGTACGGCAACGACACCCGCCGGCCACAGGCGGTGATGCTGCTGAAGATCGCGGCCCAGATCTTCGGCAAGCCGAGCCCGGAGTTGACCGCGATGCTCGACGCGTACTTCGCCAACCAGAACCTCGACCCGATCAAGCAGTGGGGCCGGGTGCGGTCGGCGGCGACGTACATCGACGCCATCAACCGCAACCACCCCGCGATCATGATGGCCAACTCGTACGGGGACAGTCTGTTCGCGCCCAACCAGCTCATCGACTTCTTCGGCAAGCTGACCGGCCCGAAGCGGCTGGAGTTCGCGCCCGGCGACCACATCGTGGCCGAGGGGACCGGCCTCGCCGGCCTGCCCAACCACGTGTGGGACAGCGCCGACCGGTGGTTCGACCGGTACCTGGCCGGCGACCGGAACGGGATCGACACCGAGCCGCCGGTCGTGCTGCGCCGGCTGAACAGCAACGCCGTCGAGCAGTACCCGGACTGGGCCCACGTCACCACGTCGACCCAGCGGCTGTACCTCGGTGACCCGAACCGGTGGGACGCGACCGGGCCGCTGGCCACCACGACGGTGAACAGCAGCTGGTCGGACACCATCACCACGGGTACCAACACCACCGCGGACGCCGGTGTGGCGCTGCTGACCAACGCGTTCGCCGCGCTGACCGGCATCCCGCCGACGGACTGGCTACCGACGGTCAACCGGGCCAACGCCGGCGTGTGGATGTCCGACCCGATGGCCGGTGGCGCGACGATCCGCGGCTGCCCGACGCTGCACCTGGCGATCACGGGCGCCCAGCCGCAGGGGACGCTGATCGGGTACCTGTACGACACGGACGCGCTCGGGTTCGGCCGGCTCATCGCGCACGCGCCGGTCACGTGGCTGGCCTCGACGAACGCGCTCGACGTGACCCTGCCGGCCACCGCGTACGACGTGCCGGCCGGTCACCGGCTCTCGCTGGTACTCGACAGCGTGGACCCGCTGTACCTCGGCGCGAACCAGAACAACGCGAAGGTGACCTTCACCGGGGCATCCTGGCTGGACGTGCCGCTGCACTGACCGTCTTGTCGGGTTCGTGGCGGGCGCACGGCCCGCCACGCACCCGCCGGGTCAGCTGTCGCCGCCGGTCTCGCCGACCGGGGCGGCGGTGACGTCGTCGATCGCGTACTTCTTCGCGGCGTCGGCCGGCGCGGACCGGGACACCTCGCCCCGCCGGGCCAGTTGCCGCAGCGTCGCCACTACGATCGACTCGGCGTCGACGTGGAAGTGGCGGCGCAGCGCGTGCCGGGTGTCGGACATACCGAACCCGTCGGTGCCCAGCGAGGTGAAGTCGTCAGGCACCCAGCGGGAGATCAGGTCCTGTACCGCCCGCATGAAGTCGCTGACCGCCACGACCGGGCCGCGCGAGTCGGACAGCCGGCGCGTCACGTACGGCATCCGCGGCTCGTCGCTCGGGTGCATCAGGTTGTGCTCCTCGACGGTGACCGCGTCGCGGCGCAGCTCCGTCCAGGAGGTCACCGACCACACGTCGGCGGCCACACCCCAGTCTTCGGCCAGCAGCCGCTGCGCTTTCAACGCCCACTGCATACCGGTACCCGAGGCCAGGATCCGAGCCCGCGGGCCGTCGCCGGACCGCGGTGCCGGCGAGTACAGGTACATCCCGCGCAGCAGCCCCTCGACATCGACCTGGGCCGGCTCCGCGGGCTGGCTGATCGGCTCGTTGTAGACGGTCAGGTAGTAGTAGATGTCTTCCGGCTTCTCGCCGTACATCCGGCGGATCGCGTCCTCGACGATGTAGGCGACCTCGAACGCGAACGCCGGATCGTAGGCCACCACGGCCGGGTTGGTCGCCGCGATCAGGTGCGAGTGCCCGTCCTCGTGCTGGAGCCCTTCACCGTTGAGCGTGGTGCGCCCGGCGGTCGCGCCGAGCAGGAAGCCGCGGCTCATCTGGTCGGCCGCCGCCCACAGCCCGTCCGCGGTGCGCTGGAACCCGAACATCGAGTAGAAGATGTACACCGGGATCATGGGCTCGTCGTGGGTGGCGTAGCTGGTGCCGGCCGCCGTGAACGACGCCACCGAACCGGCCTCGTTGATGCCCTCGTGCAGGATCTGCCCGGTCTCCGACTCCCGGTAGGACAGGAACAGCTCGCGGTCGACCGGCGTGTAGTTCTGCCCGAACGGCGAGTAGATCTTCGCGGTCGGGAACAACGAGTCCATGCCGAAGGTGCGCGCCTCGTCCGGGATGATCGGCACCCAGCGCTTGCCGAAGCCCTTGTCCTTCATCAGGTCCTTGAGCAGCCGGACGAACGCCATCGTGGTGGCGACCTTCTGCTTGCCGGACCCGCGCTTGATGTCGCCGTACGTTTCCTGGGGCGGCAACGCGATCTTCTTGTGCTCGGTCCGGCGGGCCGGGATCGGGCCACCCAGCCCCTTGCGCCGCTCCTGCATGTACGCGTACTCGTCGGACTCCTGGCCCGGGTGGTAGTAGGGCGGCAGGTACGGGTTCTCCTCCAGCGCCGAGTCGGGGATCTCCAGGTAGAGCCGGTCGCGGAAGGTCTTCAGGTCGTCGAGCGTCAGCTTCTTCATCTGGTGGGTCGCGTTGCGGCCCTCGAAGTGCGACCCGAGTGTCCACCCCTTGATCGTCTTCGCCAGGATCACGGTCGGCTGGCCGGTGTGCTCGGTCGCCGCCTTGTACGCCGCGTAGAGCTTGCGGTAGTCGTGCCCGCCGCGCTTGAGATTCCAGATCTCGTCGTCGGACATGTGCTCGACCATCTTGCGGGTGCGCGGGTCGCGGCCGAAGAAGTGCTCCCGCACGTACGCGCCGTTTTCGGCCTTGTACGTCTGGTAGTCGCCGTCGGGCGTGACGTTCATGAGGTTGACCAGCGCGCCGTCACCGTCGGCGGCCAGCAGCGGGTCCCACTCGCGACCCCAGATCACCTTGATGACGTTCCAGCCGGCGCCCCGGAAGAACGCCTCCAGCTCCTGGATCACCTTGCCGTTGCCGCGTACCGGACCGTCGAGGCGCTGCAGGTTGCAGTTGATCACGAAGGTGAGGTTGTCCAGCTCCTCGCGCGCGGCCACGCCGATCGCGCCGAGCGACTCGACCTCGTCCATCTCGCCGTCGCCGAGGAAGCCCCAGACATGCTGCTGGCTGGTGTCCTTGATGCCGCGATGGTGCAGGTACCGGTTGAACCTGGCCTGGTAGATCGCGTTGAGCGGGCCGAGGCCCATGGACACCGTCGGGAACTCCCAGAAGTTCGGCATCAGGCGCGGGTGCGGGTAGCTGGGCAGGCCGCCAGGACGGTGCGACAGCTCCTGCCGGAACCCGTCGAGCTGGTCCTCGGTCAGCCGGCCCTCAAGGTACGCCCGTGCGTACATGCCCGGCGAGGCGTGGCCCTGGAAGAAGATCTGGTCGCCGCCACCCGGATGGTCCTTGCCCCGGAAGAAGTGGTTGTAGCCGACCTCGTAGAGGCTCGCGGCCGACGCGTAGGTGGAGATGTGGCCACCGACACCGATCTCCGGCCGCTGCGCCCGGTGCACCATGATCGCGGCGTTCCACCGGATGTAGGCCCGGATGCGGCGCTCGACGAACTCGTCGCCGGGGAACCACGGCTCGCGCTCCGGCGGGATGGTGTTGATGTAGTCGGTCGTGGTCAGCGGCGGCACCCCGACCTGGCGCTCGCGGGCGCGTTCCAGCAGCCGCAACATCACGTACCGGGCGCGTTTCGCACCCCGGTCGTTGATGACGCCGTCGAGAGACTCGACCCATTCGTTGGTCTCGTCCGGGTCGATATCAGGCAGCTGGCTGGGTAGGCCGTCGCTGATCACCGGGCGCTTGCGTTCGGTGGACACAGGCGTTCCTTACGTTTGTGTCTGCTATTCAGTCTCTGCCCATCCTGCCCGCTGTGACGGGTCGCCGTCACGTCCGTACACACGACAAATAGGGTGATTGCCGCATGTACTCATCAGTAATAACGGTTCGGACCGGATCACTGCCGGCGGTGCGCGACATCACCGGCGAAGCCGCCGAGTTCGTGGCGGGCCGCGGCGACGGTCTGCTGAACGTGTTCGTGCCGCACGCCACGGCCGGCGTGGCGATCATCGAGACCGGCGCCGGCAGCGACGATGACCTGCTGCGGGCCCTTGATGAGGTACTGCCGGCCGACGGCCGGTGGCGGCACCGGCACGGGTCGCCCGGGCACGGCCGGGACCACGTGCTGCCGGCGTTCGTCACCCCGTACGCGACGCTTCCGGTCCTCGGTGGCACGATCGCGTTGGGTACCTGGCAGTCGATCTGCCTCGTGGATCCCAACGTCGACAACCCGACACGCCAGGTCCGGTTCTCTTTTCTTGTCTCGGCCGACTAGCCAAGGTTGCCCGCGCTAGCGGGCATGATCGGCACAACTTCCGGGAAGTTGGTGCCTCCCGACTGGCCTGAGGCCACAACTTGCGGGAAGTTGTAATGATCATGCTGTGGCGGGCAACAGACAGAGTGGCAGCGGGAGGTCGGTTTCGGACATGCTGTCGGTCGTGACCACCCCTCAGGATCTCGACGAGCGCTTCCGCGCGGTGCTCGGCGGGTTGAGCATCGCGGAGGAAAAGCGCGAACCGGACGATCCGGTACGCGACGGCACGACGCTCACCGGTGCGACAGCGCGACGGCTGTTCGACGCGCAGCTCGCCAGCCGGCATCTCGACCTGGCCGCCCGCTGGCTACGCAGCTTCGACGAGGGGTACTACACGATCGGCTCGGCCGGTCACGAAGGTAACGCGGCGGTGGCGGCGGCCCTGCGGCCGAGCGACCCGGCGCTGCTGCACTACCGGTCCGGCGGGTTCTACTGCGCCCGGGCCGCCCAGGTGCCCGGCAGCGACGCGATCCGGGATGTACTGCGTGGGCTGGTCGCCTCGGCCAACGAGCCGATCGCCGGCGGCCGGCACAAGGTCTTCGGCAACCCTGACCTGCACGTCATCCCCACCACGTCGACGGTCGCCTCGCACCTGCCCCGCGCGGTCGGCGTCGCGTACGCGATCGAGCGCGGCCGGCGGGTGTCCCGGCTCGGTGCGCAGGCCACCGGCTGGCCGGGCGATGCCGTGGTGGTCTGCTCGTTCGGCGACGCGTCGATCAACCACGCCAGCGCGACCGCCGCGTTCAACACGGCCGGCTGGTGCGACCACACCGGCCTGCGGCTGCCCCTGCTGTTCGTCTGCGAGGACAACGGCATCGGTATCAGCGTGCGCTCGCCGGACGGCTGGACGTCGGCGGCGCTGCGGGCCCGGCCCGGCGTCCGGTACTTCGCGGGCGACGGCTGCGACGTGGCCGGCGCGTACGACGCGGCCGTCCAGGCGGCCAACTGGGTACGCCGGCACCGCCGGCCCGCCATCCTGCACCTGACCATGGTGCGGCTGATGGGGCATGCCGGTGCCGACGCGGAGCTGGGGTACCGCAGCCAGGCGGAGATCGACACCGACATGACCCGCGACCCGCTGATGCTGACCGCGAAGCTCCTGATCGAGGCCGGCCTGGCAAGCCCCACCGACCTGCTGACCCGGTACGACGAGATCGGCTGGGAGGTACGCCGGGTAGCCGAGGACGTACTGGCCGAGCCGAAGCTCTCCTCGGCCGGCGAGGTGACGGCGCCGCTCGCGCCCCGCCGCCCGGTACGGGTGACCCGCGCGATCGGCGAGGCCGCCACCCGCCTCGCCGCCCCAGCCGCGGAGGTCGCCGACCTGTCCGGCGATCCGGACGACGAGCTCGACGAGGTCTTCGACCAGGACGCGGACGACGCTACCGCCGCCGATGCCGATCCGGCAGCAGAGCGCTCTGCTGCCGGATCGGCAACACCTGGACCGGACCGGCGCGCCGGTGCCGTCGGGGTGCCGAGCAGCGCAGCCCGGATCGGTGCCTTCAACGGCCGGCTTCCCGAAGAGGCCGGCGGGCTCACCCTCGCCCAGACGATCAACGCGACGCTGACGGACGCGCTCCTCGCGTACCCGCAAATGGTTGTCTTCGGGGAGGACGTCGCGGCAAAGGGTGGCGTCTACGGGGTGACGAAGGGGCTACGGGACCGGTTCGGGGCCGGTCGGGTCTTCGACACGCTGCTGGACGAGACGTCGATCCTGGGCCTCGGGCTCGGCGCCGGGCTGGGTGGGATGCTGCCGGTGCCGGAGATCCAGTACCTGGCCTACCTGCACAATGCCGAGGATCAGGTGCGCGGCGAGGCCGCCACGATGCAGTTCTTCTCGTCCGGCAGCTACCGCAACCCGATGGTGCTGCGGGTGGCGGGGCTCGCGTACCAGTCGGGGTTCGGCGGGCATTTCCACAACGACAACTCGGTCGCCGTGCTGCGCGACATTCCGGGGCTGGTGGTGGCGGTGCCGTCCCGGGCCGAAGACGCCGGGCCGCTGCTGCGGACCTGCCTCGCGGCCGCCGTTGTCGACGGCAGCGTGTGCGTCTTTCTGGAGCCGATCGCGCTGTACCACACCCGTGACCTGCATGCGGACGGTGACGGGCAGTGGCTGGGGGAGTACCTGCCGCCCGGGCGCTGGGCCGAGTCGCACGTGCCGATCGGGCGGGCGCGGGTGTACGGGTACGGGCCGGCTCAGGACCTGACGATCATCACGTTCGGTAACGGAGTCCGGTTCTCGCTGCGGGCCGCCGCCCGCCTGCTCGCCGAAGGCATCGGCTGCCGGGTGGTCGACCTGCGCTGGCTGTCGCCGCTGCCGGTCGCCGACATCATCCGGGAGTCGTCGGCCACCGGCCGGGTCCTGGTCGTGGACGAGACCCGGCGCAGCGGCGGCGTGGGGGAGGGCGTGCTCGCCACGCTCGTAGACGCCGGATATGTCGGTGTTGCCCGCCGGGTTGCCGGTGTCGACTCGTTCATTCCGCTCGGGCCGGCCGCGGCGCACGTGCTGGTATCGGAAGACCAGATTGTCCAGGCTGCGCGGTCGTTGCTGTCCCGTTGATTGCCACGCAATCGGCCTGGCGGCCGCGTCGCGATCCGACCGCCAATTTCCGGTCTGTTTGAGGATCGACACGGTGCGCCACTTGCGCGGAGGGCCACGACTGTGTGGACTACGCGCTAACAGCGTCCACGACTACGCCCGAGAAGTGGATACTGCTGCTAGACGTACCAAGACAGGGAGGCACTAGACAGTGAACGCGACCGCGGGTCAGGCCGACGTGAAGAGCCTGGCGGACCGGTTCGGGATCGAGCCGGGCATGGTCGTTATGGAGATGGGGTACGACGACGACGTCGACGAGGATCTCCGCGACACATTGATCGACCGGTGTGGCGAGCTGGTCGACGAGGATACCGACGAGGTGGTCGACGCCGTGCTGCTGTGGTGGCGCGACGGAGACGGCGACCTGGTCGAGACGCTGATCGACGCGCTCGGACCGCTGACCGACAACGGCGTGGTCTGGCTCCTCACGCCGAAGGCCGGCCGGGACGGACATGTCGAGCCAAGCGAGATCAACGAGTCGGCGCCGACCGCTGGACTCCAGCAGACGTCGACGGTCAACGCCGGTAAGGACTGGACTGCTGCCCGTCTGGTCGTGCCCAGGGGCGCCCGCGCGAAGCAACGCTGACACCTGGCGTCCCTGGTAGCCCGCCGGCCCGTAGCGGCCGGCGGCGCCTTTTGACGTGCCCGTATCCTTCGAAGTGACCGTACCGGTGACTCGTGGGGAGATGGTATGCCGATCGAGGTGGGCGAACAGGCGCCCGACTTCGTGCTGAAGGACCAGAACAACCAGGAGATCCGGCTGTCGGACTTCCGGGGTAGCAAGAACGTGCTGCTGGTGTTTTATCCGCTCGCGTTCACCGGCACCTGCCAGGGCGAGTTGTGCCAGGTCCGGGACAACATCGGCGACTTCCAGAGCGCGACCGTGCAGGTGCTGGCGATCAGCGTCGACTCGGTGTACAGCCACAAGGTGTGGGCCGAGCGGGAAGGGTACGACTTCCCCCTGCTGTCCGACTTCTGGCCGCACGGCGAGGTGGCACACGCGTACGGGGTGTTCAACCCGGCGAAGGGCTTCGCCAACCGGGGCACTTTCGTGATCGACCGTGAGGGCATTGTCCGCTATGCGGAGATGAACGGCCCAGGGGAGGCACGTGACCAGGACGCCTGGCGGAAGGCACTGGCGTCGTCGGCGTGACGTTGTCGTGTTCAGGGAGAGTTTGGGTCGCTATGGGTGCCGCAACTCTCCCTGATCATGGTGATGTGTGAAGGCGGTGGTACGCGCGGCAAGGTAAGCTAGCCGCCGACTCCGGGCGCGTAGCTCAGTGGAAGAGCACCCGCCTTACAAGCGGGGGGTCGCTGGTTCGAACCCAGCCGTGCCCACCAGGTAAGACAGGTCCCGGATGATCTTTGCTGACAGCAACGGCGGCGCACGCCTATGTACACGCGGACGGGAGTTCGTCGCTGGCCGTCCGATCGTGAAGCCAGGCCCATGTGCCTCGTGGCGTCGGTCGTGATGCGGCAGTGATGTCGTGGCTGACAGCCTCGGACGAGCTCGTTGACAGCCGGCCGTGGCTGTCGGGCACCCCGCTGTCGCATTTGATGGTATCAGATCTGGTATCATATCCTCATGGCGATGACACTGAGACTGGACGACGAGCAGACCCAGGCGCTGCGAGAACGCGCCGAACATGAGGGTGTATCGATGCAGGATGTAGCCGTTCGAGCCGTCATCGAGTATATCGAGCGGCACAGCCGCCGCGATCTCATAGACAAGGTGCTCGACGAAGAGTTGCCTCGATATGCCGAAGCATTGCGGCGGCTCGGAGAATGATCTACCTCAACCTTGAGGAGTTGCTACATATCGCGTCGCGGACGCTCGGCGAGTACAAGGTGCGGGACTACGGACTGCTCAACGCGGCCTTGGCGCGGCCGCAGACCTACGTGTTCGGCTACGACGCGTACCCAACCCTTGCCGAGAAGGCAGCGGCGTTGCTGGACTCGCTGACCATGAACCACGCCTTGATAGACGGCAACAAGCGTTTGGCGCTAGCCGCTGTGCTCGCCTTCTGCGGCATCAATGGTCGGCGACTAACGCTGACCAACGAGGAGGCGTATCAACTCGTCATGGGTGTTGCGAACGGCGAACTGGAATTGCCGGAGATTGCCGCTGCGCTGCGCCGCGGTGGCCTTGCGTAGTTGTTCAGCGTGTAGCTGGCGGGCGTGAGATTGGTGGTGTGCCGACACGCCGGGCCTGCCCCGTACGCGAGGCATCGCGGCACGCGGTTGACAGCAACCGTGACAGCAACCGCCGCGTACGAGCCCAGACGGATGTGGCTGTTGTCGGACCGTCGCCGCACGTCGGGGACGTCGACGCACGGTGGCGGACACAGCGGACAGAACTTACAAGCGGGGGTGCAGGGCCTCACGCTCATGATCGAACTGCGAAGGTGTGATGGCCGTCCAGCGACCCTCCTGCATTCCACGCCGCCCTCTCCGCCGATCGTGTGGATCGGCAAATCCTATCGAAGCGGAATGTGGTCGCCAGGTCACCGAATGGCCGGAGGTTCACTGCATCTGGCTTATCGTCCGTGGTGTTGAGCCACGGATGCCTCGTACATGGTTTCGAGTCCGCGCCGAACGTGGATCAGCTTGGCCAGGTACTCCTGCGTCTCCGGATCGGTCGAGAGGAGCATTGTGCCTCGCATGCCACGGGTGAGCAGCACCTTGTACGTATTGCGGATCAGGCGATCGGCCTCGAAATCGTCCAGTACCCTCTTGCTCTTGAAGGCGGGGTCCTTCGATTCGCTGCGCCGGGTGACGAGCCGGCCATCCCGCGCCACGAGGTCGGGCCCGATGATTACCCCGGACCACTCGTACTCGAAGCCCTGCGCGGTGTAGACGCAGCCGACCTGACGGAACCCGGTCGGGTCGGTGGCCCAGTAGGCGCTGCCTGGCGCGCCGCCGATGCTGCGGTCACTCTTGAGGTTCCAGGGCCTTGCCCAACTGCCGACCTCTACATCGGCGACGAGTGTTCCATCGGGGCGCGGGTCGCTCCATGGCCAGCAGTACCCGGCGGCGATCCGCGCGGTTTCGCCGGCCTCCTGCTTCATCGCAAGGAACGCTTCCATTTGCTCGGCGGAGGCAGCCAACCGTAGGTCGAACCGGCCGTCGCCCTCCCAGACGAACGGTCCGTCATCACCCAGGCCGAGCAGGGCGAGTACCCATCGCTCGTATTCTTCGCTGCCACCGCACCGGAACTGTCCGTGCAGCGACACCAGGTCTACTTCGAGGCCGAGGCGCTCCGCGTAGTTCGTGATGACGTCGATGCTGCCCAACTCGCCCGGCTTCACGACCTGATGCTCGTCGAGAAGGAAGACGGGCACACGAGCTGCGGCGATGAGTTCGTCGATCTGAGGGCGGCCGTTCGTGCGCACGGACTTCGGCGTGAACCGGTTGACCGATGTCTCGCGTACCCGGTGCGCCTCGTCGCAGATCAGCACGTCGATACTGTTGCGTTCGGCGGTCATGAAGCTGTTGAAGTATTTGAACATGCCTTGCAGCCGAGTTGACCCACGTCCGGCGTACTTGCGCAGCGTTTGGGTGAACGAGCGCGAGCCGGTCGCGTGCAGGACCGGGCGTCCTTGGCGGGCCAGCTCACCGAGTAGCGACAGCGCGATCACGCTCTTGCCGCTGCCGGGTCCACCTGCGACCAGGACTACCTTCTTTCGGTCTTCCCTGCGTGCTCTTTCCACGGCGTGAAGCACGAGTTCGTACGCCACGCGCTGCTCCTCCAGGAGCGTGAAGTTGTGGCGCTGCTGAAGCTCCTCTGCGGCGTGCGCGAGCAGCAGACGGCTCGGCCGTACCGCGCTGGTGAGCAGGCGGTCGGCGGGGCCGGCGCCGGGCTGTGGCGCCAGATGGGTGCGGAGGAACTCGTGGAACTGACCACGCCGTTGCTTGGTGAAGATCCGGCTGTGCTCGGTCGGCGGCAGTTCGTACAGGTCGTTGATGTCCTGATCGAAGGCGTTGTGTAGGTACGCCGCGCCCTTCACGGCGTGCGGCTGCCCGTGTAGCGCACCGAGAAAATCGACCAGGTAGTCGCAGTAGCCGGCGACCTGCAGGCCGGGATGCAGCCGGGGCCGCGTGACATGCTCGACGGATACCAGCCGGGACGATTCCTCGAACGAACTCGCCGCGCTCCATTGCTTGAGTTCGACGATGACGTACGAGTCTTTCCCAGTTCGCGGATGCACGCCGGCGAGCACCGCGTCGACGCGCATACTCGTCAGCGGAAGCTGGTACTCGGCCAGGATCTCGATCTGGCCCAGCCCCGCGTCCACCAGATCCTGTGCGAGGACCGGCAGGCTGCGCTCCCACGATCGCCGTTCGGCCTGTCCGACGCCGTGGCCACTCATCCTGAGCTGCTCGGCGATCCGGTCGGCGAGGCTGCCGTCCACGGTGTACTGGAGGAGACCGGCCGCAGAGGTGCGGAGCTCCGACATCGGCAGTTGCCCCCGGGCAGCACGAAGTGATCGTGCGGATGGGGGGCATATCCGGGAATGCCGGAAGCCCGTCGGACCGCTCTGGCTGTCACGACTGTAGCGGCCGGATCAACGCGTCGCTACGACGCGGACGGGTGATCGCGAGGCGCCTTCGCGGCCGATCCGCGGGCGGTTTCGACGGGGTAGCGCTCCGCCGAATGGGCAAGCTTGTCTGCGGCCACCCGCACCAGGTCCACACCGAGAACGTCAGCGAGTCGGACCAAGTAGATCATGACGTCGCCGAGTTCAGCTCGAACCCGCGCTCCGATTTCGGGCTCGTCCATCACCGCGGCGGACTGTTCCGGGGTAAGCCACTGGAACTCCGCCACCAGTTCGCCCATCTCGCCGGCTGCCGCCATGACGAGGTTCTTTGGTGTATGGAACTGTCCCCAGTCCCGCTCGTCCGCAAAGGCGCGGACACGGCGGCTCAGGTCCGCAATCGAAGACGTCTCCACTGCGGCAGGCTAACTCCTGGCTAGGCGGCGGCGGTCTTCACCCGCCGTGCTCGGCAGCGTCTCCGTCTTCACTGCAAGCGAAGAGGAGGCACGGCTTGGCGCCGCGTGCTGATCGGGACAGTCACCCGACAGGCGCGCCGGGCTGCGCGTGGACAACGGGATGGCGGCAACACCGTATGCTCCCGCATGTTACCAGCCGGTGACATATCGTCGGCGTATCGAAAACCGCATACGTGCTGGCAACACCACGCTTCCTTGACTGGAGGCATGCGCTACAGCGAACCAGCACGAACGGCGGCCCGCCGCACCCGATCGCTGGCGTCCTCGTCCTCCTCGGCAGTCCCAAAAGTGGGAATTACAATTTATGGATGTGGGCAGGACGAGGCCGCCTTGTTCCGAGAGATGGCGCCTCGCTTTGGCATTATGCCGACTATCACGGAGGCAGCGGTATCCGAAGCCAATATCGAGCTGGCGTTTGGAAATCGATGCATCAGTGTGGGTCACAAAGCTCAAATCACAGACTCCACTCTTCTTGCGCTTAGCCAAGCCGGCGTAGCGTATGTCTCCACGCGAAGCATCGGATATAACCATATCAATGTGAAGTACGCGCAGAGCGTCGGCGTTACGGTGGGAAATGTCGCTTATTCGTCCGACAGCGTGGCCGATTTCACGCTGATGCTGATGCTGATGGCAGTGCGAAATGCGAAGTGCATTGTCCGGCGTGCAGATATTCATGACTACAGACTGAATGAGGCACGCGGGAAAGAGCTACGCGACCTGACCGTCGGGGTGATCGGAACAGGGCGCATCGGCACAGCGGTCATGGACAGGTCACGGGGTTTCGGCTGCCGAATATTGGCCTACGACAGTCGTCCCAAAACCTCTGCCGACTACGTTCCGCTTGATGAATTGTTGCAGCAGAGCGACATCGTAACCCTCCATACCCCACTCAACGCGGACACACACCATCTCTTGAATCGTCAACGTATCGAGCAGATGAAGCCCGGCGCGTTCATTGTCAATACTGGACGCGGTTCACTTCTTGATACCGGGGCCCTTGTTTCGGCGTTGGAAAGCGGCAGCCTGGGCGGTGCGGCATTGGACGTCCTCGAAGGAGAGGAAGGAATATTCTACGCCGACCACAGAAACAAACCCATCGAGAACAAACTGCTGTTGCGGTTACAACAAATGCCGAATGTGCTTATTAGCCCGCACACCGCCTATTACACAGACCACGCCCTGAGCGACACCGTTGAAGACAGTATCATCAATTGCTTGAAATTTGAAGCGGGCAGCAGCATGGATAGGTTGAAGGTCGGAATTCTGTTCGGAGGCTCTTCCGAAGAACATCCCATCTCCGTCAAGTCTGCGCAAGAGGTCGCAAAGAACCTCGATACTGAAAAGTATGAACCGTTCTGGATCGGGATCACGAAGAGCAGTGCCTGGAAGCTCTGTGACGGCCCTGACGCAAATTGGGAAAACGGCAGTAGCCGTCCGGCTATGCTGTCACCGGACCGAAGCGTACACGGATTGGTCGTCCTGGAGCAGGGACGATACGAAACGATCAGTCTGGACATCGTGCTTCCCGTTCTGCATGGCAAGCTTGGCGAGGACGGCGCGATGCAAGGCTTGTTGGAGCTTTCCGGAATCCCGTACGTAGGCTGCGATGTCCAAAGTTCTGCGCTGTGTATGGACAAATCCCTTGCCTACATCGTCGCCAGAAGCGCGGGAATCGCCACGCCGAATTACTGGACTGTCACGGCGAACGAGAATATCGATCCCGGCCGGCTTACCTATCCCGTCTTTGTGAAGCCCGCCCGTTCGGGCTCATCTTTCGGTGTCAGCAAAGTGTCTCGGAAAGAAGAACTGCCGAGTGCGCTGGAAACCGCAAGACAGTACGACTCGAAGGTGCTGATTGAAGAGGCCGTCGTCGGCAGCGAGGTCGGATGCGCGATATTGGGAAACGACAGGGATTTGATTGCAGGCGAGGTGGATCGAATCTCGCTGTCTCACGGTTTCTTCAGAATCCATCAGGAGAGTGCGCCTGAAAGCGGTTCCGAAAACTCAACGGCAATCGTTCCCGCTGACATTTCGGCAGAGTCACGCTCGCTCGTCCAGGAGACGGCGAAGGCCATATATCGCGCCCTGGGATGCAGAGGGCTCTCGAGGGTGGACATGTTCCTGAAGGAAGATGGATCAGTAGTGCTTAACGAGGTCAATACTTTGCCTGGTATGACCTCATACAGCCGTTATCCGAGAATGATGGCAGCGGCAGGGTTGCCGCTTGCTGAGGTGATCGACCGCATGGTGTCGTTGACATTGACAGGAAACGGACGATGAAGGAAGGTTTTGTCTTTGTCGACGAGTTCGTATCCGGAATACGTTGGGATGCCAAGTACGCGACATGGGATAATTTCACCGGCAAACCGGTGGACGGATATGTGGCAAATCGAATTGTCGGCACGAGGGCTTTGTGCGCAGCCCTGGGGAGAGCGCGAGAAGAGGCCGCATCCCTCGGCTTCGGCCTGCTTCTCTGGGATGGTTATCGCCCGCAGCGCGCCGTAGATTGTTTTCTGCGCTGGTCAAAACAGCCGGAAGATGGCCGGGCGAAGCTACGACATTATCCGAATATCGACAGAGTCGAGATGTTCGAAAAGGGGTATGTGGCCGCTAGGTCGGGCCACAGTCGGGGCAGTACGGTTGACTTGACGCTTTATCACCTGGCTACCGGTGAACTTGCTCCAATGGGCGGTGACCATGACTTGATGGATTCAATCTCACATCATGGAGCAAAAGGAATCGCGCACGTCGAAGCCAGAAACCGTCAATACCTTTGCTCTATCATGGAGGGCTGCGGCTTTAGCTCATATGATTGCGAGTGGTGGCACTACACACTGAAAGACGAACCTTATCCGGCCATCTATTTCGATTTTCCCATCGCATAGTTGAGCCGTGCCTGGGAGGCTCTCGGCGCGGCCACCGACCAGATCCCGGCACCGGCCGATCTCGGCCGGTGTACATCATGGGCATCGCCGGCTCCGGGATGAGTGCGCTCGACCGCATCCTGCCGGTCAGCGGCTGCGTGACCGGGAGTCGATCCCGACTTGGCTCAAGTTGGTGCGCAGGCCCGCCTGAAGGGGATGCCAAGACCATCACCGGGATGTCAAACGATGGCTGTGTTTGATGTCCCGGCAGTGCCCATCCGAAGCACCTCGGTGGCCCGGTCGCGGCTGGCTGGGAACTGGTCCCTGTCGACCCGGTATGCGTTGGCCAGCACGTTGGTCAGGCTCAGTACTGGATCCTCGTGGAGCCGGGCGAAGCCGGCTCCCACGGCGTAGGCGCGGGCGAGTTCAGCCCGTTCGTGCGCCGCCTCGGCGGCGGCGGTCGGACGCCTACGGTATTCGGCTCTGAGCCGGGGGATCCGGTTGGCGGCGGAGGCGGCCAGCGACCGGTCCCATTGCAGTTCCAGGCTCAGCCGGTACGCCTGTCGGGCGGTGGTGAGCAGGTAGTCCCGGACTTCGGTGCGTTCATCCGGGCTCATCCGGTCCGGATCGGCGGTCAGCGCGCCCAGCGTGCCTGGGTCGGTGACGCTGGTGGCCCGGCAGAGGTCAGCGACGACAGCGGTGGCCGTCGCACGCAGGGCCGGCCGGGTGGCGCCGGACGCGGCGGCGGCCAGCTCCGGCGCGAGGCGCGCCAACCAGCCGTCGATTGGCGAGGGCTCGAATTCCGTGCGGGGGACAACGACCGACGCCGGGTGGGGCCGTTCCAGCCAGTCGCGGGTCAGGCGCACACCGGTGACATGTTCGACAAGGGCCACCCCTTCGGCGAGGGTACGGGCCTGGTCGGTGAAGGCCAGTCCGGACAGGTACGGGCGGATCCGGTCGGGGTCCTCGCCGTAGGGCTGCTGCCGGATCACGAAGTCGAACGTCGCGAGCAGGCGACCCGCCTCGGCGTAGTTGATCCGACTGATGCGGTTGACGTTCCAGAAGACGCTGACCGCCAGGCTGTCTCGCGACAACGCGGCCAACACCTCCGGGTCCGTGCCGTGGTAACCGTTGTCCTCCAGCAGGAACGTCCAGCCGTCGCACTCGTCAACGAAGACGACGGGCAGGGACGCCGAACGGATCGAGACGTGTTCGGCGGTGGCGACCAGGGTGGCCCGACGGGAACCGGGAAACCCGTCGTACCGCAGTACCGCATCCGGTACGGCAACCCCCCGCACCGCGGTCAGGCACATTGCCTCGCAGGGCAGCGTGTTGTCCGCAAGCAGGGCTGCGTAGTGGTCAACAGCGTCCGGCTGGACCGTGGGCATGGGCGTGGACACCGCGCCACTCTCACAGAGCTGACCGTCGATGTCGACCCGTGGTCTGCACCGTGCGCATACCGTCCACCAGCCCAACCTACGGACCCGGAATCAGTGCGCAAATTCGATCACGACCAGCCGGAAACCCGCTGGTCAGCACGCCGAGCCCATGCGGAGTCCATGATCGTGAGCCAAGTCAGGTCCTGCCGGTCAGCGGCTGCGTGACCCGGGAGTCGATGAGGGGCTCCGAGCGCTCGGCGCCGACATTCCTCATCGGCCACTCTCGCGGCACCTCGACGACACCGACACGTTCGTCTTCACGACCGCCATCACCCCCGGCACGAGGAACTCGCCGCCGCGCGAAAGAGGCGGCACGCTGGTCCTGCGCCGGGCCGCCGCGCTGGAAGACCGCCGGTGCGTCGCGGTAGCCGGCACCCACGGCAGACGTCGACGACCTCGATCCTGATGGTCGCGCGCTGCAAGCGTGCGGCCTGGACCCGCCAACGGGTCCTCGTCGAACGACCCGACCAATCAGCAAGCGGTGACACTCACGCCGCAGGACGTCGTTATCTTCCAGTGTGCGGTGGCGCGGCGGGTAGTTGCACCGTGACGCGGAGCCCGCCAGCGGCCCGGGGGGTGAGGGTGAGGGTTCCGTCGTGTGCTTGGGCGATGCTCTTGACGATGGCCAGGCCCAGGCCGACACCGGCGTGGCCGGCGCGTATCCGTCCAGTGCCACGCTGAAACGGCTCGACGAGCGTGGAAACCAACTGTGGGGAGAGCGTCTCCCCGGTGTTCTCGACAGTGAGCACCACAGTCTGGGGATGAACGCTGGTCGTGACCCACACGGTGCCCTGTTCAGGCAGGTTGTGGACGACCGCATTGTGCACGAGGTTCGTTGTCATCTGCAGCAGGAGCGCGTGTGAGCCGATGGTGGGGGTGATGTCGCCGGAGGTCTCGATGGCGAGGCTGCGTTTTTCTGCGAGCGGGAAGAGCGTTTCAGTGGCCTCTTCCGCTACGAGAGACAGGTCGACGTGTTCTCGGGTGAAGGACCGTTGGTCGGCGCGGCTGAGCATGAGCAACGCTTCAGTGAGGTCGATCGCTCGGGTGTTGACGAAGTGGAGGCGGTCGACAAGTTCGCCGGCGTCGCGGTTCGGATCGTTGCGGGCCACGTCGAGAAGTGTCTGCGTGATCGCCAGTGGGGTGCGCAGCTCGTGGGAGGCGTTGGCCGCGAATCTCTGCTGTTCGGCGACGTGTGCTTCGAGCCGTGCGAGCATGGTGTCGAAGGCATCGGCGAGTTCGCGGAATTCATCGTTGGGGCCTTCCAACTGGATCCGGTGGGAGAGCGATCCGTTCGCGGCCAGGCGGGTGGCATTTGTGATGCGAGTCAGGGGCGCGAGCATGCTGCCGGCGAGGATCCATCCTCCCACGAGACCGAACACCAGCAGGAACGCCAACGCTGCGGCTGCTTTCGGAGCGAATGCGCGCCAGAGGTCGGACCGGGTGGGGCCGGTGAGAACCAAACCGGGAGGGCGTATCGGATCGTTGGGTACGTAACGCAGCAGGAACACCAGCACCACCGCGAGTAGCAAGGCACCCGCAAGCATGAGGAACCCCGCGTAGCTGAGGGTGAGCTTGAGGCGAACGCTCAAACCGGGCGCCCTATCCACGGCCATCGCCTTCACATCCCGTGCCGGGTGCTGTGTCGATGCGGTAGCCGACACCGGCCACGGTGGCGATGACCCAGGGTTCTCCGAGGCGTTTGCGCAGTGCCGAGACGGTGATGCGCACGGCATTGGTGAACGGGTCGGCGTTCTCGTCCCACGCTCGCTCCAAGAGTTCTTCGGCGCTGACGACACCGCCTTCGGCGACGACGAGGACCTCGAGCACGGCGAACTGCTTCCGGGTGAGCGCGACGTAGCGGCCGTCACGGTAGACCTCGCGGCGGAACGGGTCCAGACGCAGGCCCGCGATCTCCCGCACAGGGGGCCTGTTGTGTGCACGCCTGCGGTCGAGCGCTCTGAGCCGGAGCACGAGCTCTCGGAGCTCGAACGGCTTGGTGAGGTAGTCGTCGGCGCCGAGTTCGAACCCGGAGGCCTTGTCATCGAGCCGGTCGGCAGCGGTGAGCATGAGGATAGGCATGCCGGTGCCGGAGGCGACGATGCGTTCGGCGATCTCGTCGCCGGAGGGCCCAGGGATATCGCGGTCCAGGACGGCGATGTCGTAGGCGTTGATGCTCAACAGCTCCAGGGCGGTGTCACCGTCACCGGCGATGTCGGCCGCGATCGCTTCCAGGCGCAGCCCGTCGCGGATGGCCTCTGCCATATAGGGCTCGTCCTCGACGACCAACACACGCATGTTCTCAATGCTACGAGCCGGCGCATATCGTCGGCATACCGAAAACCACGGGACTCTCAGGCATTCGGCGAAGTCCTTCGCGGCGACCACGCTGGTACGGCTACCGAGGCCGACGGTGTCCTCCCCGACGGCGTGACAGTGCTCACGGTGGAGTATCCCGTCCTTACCGCCGCCCTCGACGACGCCGCCGCAGCCGGGCTCGACGCGCACGTATGGCAGCTTGCCGCCACGTTGGCGCATTTCCTGGGTTTGCATGGCACCGGGCACGGTCGGCTTAACGATCGCATCGCGGTCCAGACCGCCGCGCTTGCCGCCGCCGAACGCCAAGGTGACCGGTCGGGCCAGGCATACAGCCACCGGGGTATCGGCGTCGCATGCGCCTTCCTGGGGGCGGTTCGACGAAGGGTACGCGCATCTCGGTCGAGCCCTTGAGCTGTTCACCGAACTTGACGACCGCTCCGGCATGGCCCACACCCGACACGCCCGGATGTTTCTCTACGATCGGGCGGAGCGCCCCGGCGAAGGACTGCCAGACGCGGAGACGGCCTACTCCCTGTACGTGGAGGTCGGTGATCAGGCCGGACAGGCGCGGGCGCTCAATGGGATCGGCTGGCTCAGCACGCGCATCGGTGACCACGAACGTGCCGTCGCCGTGTGCGAGCGGGCGCTGGTGCTGCACACGGCGGCCGGGGACCGCGCCGCGGAGGCCAGCACCTGGGACAGTCTGGCAGCAGCACACCACAGCCTCGGCCGGTACCAGGAGGCCATCGCTTGCTACGCGCGTGCGGAAGAACTCAATCGGGAGTTCTCCGACGCCTACGCGGAGGCGAAGACGCTCAACCGGCTTGCGGACCTCTACTCGGAACTGGGCGACCTCGACAAAGCCCGGGTGACCTGGGAACGCGCCCATCGCCTGTTCGCCGTCATCTCCCATCCGCTGGCCGACGAGGTGGAGGCCAAGCTTGCGCGGCCTCAGACGGCTGGCACCGAGAGCCGGTAGGCGTTGCCCACGTCCTTGGGTAGATTCACTACCATGCCTGCGTACGTCATCGTCGAGACCGACATCACCGACGCCGAGCAGTACGAGAAGTACAAGGCTGCCTCACCGGGCGCGATCGCTGCCGGCGGCGGGCGTTTCCTGGTCCGCGGCGGCGAGCACGCCGTGCTCGAAGGCGACTGGCAGCCGTCCCGCCTGGTCGTGCTGGAGTTTGCGGACCTGGCGGCCGCCAAGCGCTGGTACGAGTCGGACGCCTACCAGGACGCGAAGAAGTTGCGCGAGGGCGCGGCGAGCTTGCGGATCGTCGCCGTCCAGGGCACCGACTAGCAGCGCCGACCACCGGCGTCGACTACCGGCCTCGACTACCGGCCTCGACTAGCTCAGCACCCGGCCGAGAAACCCACGAACATACCCGGTGATGGTGTCGAGCTGGCTCTCCAGCGCGAAGTGGCCCGCGTCGACCAGGTGGACCTCGGCGTCCGGCAGGTCGCGCCGGAAGGCACGGGCGCCGTCGGGGCTGAAGATCTCGTCCCAGGCGCCCCAGACCGCGAGCAGCGGGACCTGGCTGGAGCGGAAGTACTCCTGGACGGCCGGGTACAGGTCGACGTTCGTCGGGTACTCGCGGAAGAGCCTGAGCTGGACCGCGTCGTTGCCCGGACGGTCCAGCAGCAACTGGTCGAGTGTCCACGAGTCCGGGCTCACCAGGCTCGGGTCCGGCACCCCGTTGAGGTACTGCCAGCGGGTGCCGTCCAGGGAGAGGGCGGCGCGGACGGCGGGTTCGGTGTGCGGGCCGGGTGCGGACGCGTACGCGAAAAGCCCGTCCCAGAAAGACTTCACGAAGCCTTCGGTGTACGCGTTTCCGTTCTGCGTGACGATCGCGGTGATCCGGTCGGGGTCGCGCAGTGCCAGCCGCCAACCGATCGGCGCGCCGTAGTCCTGCACGTACATGGCGCACCGGTCGACGCCGAGCTGGGCGAGCAGGCCGGCGGTGATGCTGGTCAGGGAGTCGAAGGTGTAGTCGAACTCGTTCACCGCCGGCATCGCGCTGTGGCCGAAGCCGATGTGGTCGGGGGCGATGACACGGTACCGGTCGGCCAGTGCCGGAATGAGGTGCCGGAACATGTGCGAGCTGGCGGGGAAGCCGTGCAGCAGCACGACGGCCGGCGCCTCACGCGGGCCGGCCTCGCGGTGGAAGACGCGCAGACCGTCGACGGTCGTGGTCAGGTGGTGGACGGGAACCATGGCGGCCCACTGCCCCGCGGACGACGTCCGAAACCGGCGACGTCCGAAATCCGGTCACGCCGGCGCGAGCAGCCACTGCTGGTTGGCGCCACTGTTGGCGGGCCACTGGATCACGGCTGTGCCGTCGGCGCTGGACGCGCCCGAGACGTCGGCGAGCATGCCGCTGAACCGGTTGACCAGCGTCACGTACCCGCCCGACGAGGTGACGCTCCACTGCTGGTTGGTTCCGCCGTTGGCGCTCCACTAGACGAGCTGCGTGCCGGCCGTGGCGGAGAAGCCGGGCACGTCGAGCACCTTGCCGCTGCCGACGTTGACCAGCTGGGTGTACCCGCCGGAGGTGGCCAACTCCCACTGTTGGCCGGCGGTGCCGTTGTCGGTCGATTGAACGATGGTGGCGCCATCGGCGGTGCTGCCGCCGTTGACCGCCAGCGCCTTGCCGCTGTTGCGGTTGACCAGCTTGTACCGCTGGCTCGCCGCGCCGGGCGTGACCGACAGGTTGTCGAACTGCACGTTCTTCCAGCCCAGTTCCGGGGCGCCGACGGCGAGCCCGGCCGGGCCGGCCGCGTACGACCCGTCGCTGGCCGAGCCGAGCGTCGCACCGTCGACCGAGGCGGTCAGGGTGCTGCCCTGCAGGCTCAGCGCGACCCGGTGCCAGGTGTTGACTCCCAACGCCGCCCGGGTGCCGGATGCGAGCGTGGTCATCGTGCCGCCGGTGGTGTTTTTGCGGATCGACCAGCTCCCGCCGTCGGTGACGCGCAGATAGTACGCGTCGATGTGGCCGATCTCCCAGTAGTCCCGGGCGTTGTACCGGCCGAGAAGCGAAGCCGAGGAGCCGCTCTGCTCGAACAGGACGTCGGCGCTGACCGTGTAGTTCCGCCATGACGAGTCGCCGATGATCGTCCACGGGTACCCGTCGTGGCCGTGCCAGTAGATCGGAGCCTGCGGGGCCATCTGGCGCACGCAGTTGCCGCCGCGGCCACCGCCACAGCCGGTGACCTCGAACGCGCCGTCCTCGTCGGCGAGGTACTTCGCCTGCCGGCTCACCGGGTACGCGTCGAAGTTGTCGCTGTAGGGCAGCGGGAATGTGGTCGCACCCGGCCCGGCGGCGGACGACTTGCCCTGACCGGTCGTGGTGGTGATCGTGTACACCCGGTTGGGTTGCAGCGTCAGCGAGAAGCGGCCGGCGTTGGGGGTGATGTCGGCGCCACGCACGAACCAGTTCGCCGGGTCCGACGAGCCGAGGTCGGTCGACCACACATGGACGGTCGAGGTCGGCAGGCCGCCGGTGACCGTGGCGGCGAAGGTCTGCGCCGCGGTGGCCCGGGTGGTTTCGATGACCGTGCTGTACGCGGAGCGGTCGGGCGCCTTCAGCGTGACGTAGCTGCCGTTGACCCGGTTGCCGCCGAGCAGTCCGCTGGCCGCGTCGATGAACGACCAGCCCGGCCTGGTGAACTGGGTGACGTGCGCGGTGGCCCACAGGCTGCGCCCGTAGCGGTACGCGCCGGACCAGGGCTGGTCGGCGACGATCAGGCCGGTGGTTTCGAATGGCAGGCCGGGCGGCAGCGCCGCGACGAGCGGCCAGTTGAGGTACGCGGTCATCCGGCCCTCGGCGTATCCGAGGGTGATCGACCGGATCAGTGCGGCGGCCCCGCCGTTGAGATCCTGCGAGCCGTTTTCGCTCGCCCACAACGGTTTGCCGATATTCTGCGCGGTGGTCGGGGACCCGCAACTGTTGGCGGATCCGCCGTCGCCACCCTCACACGGGTAGTGCGCGCCGACGATGTCGACCGCGTTCCGGAACGCCGTGTCGCCGGCCATGTCGTCGGCCACGTCCCAGCCCGAGTCGGCACCGACAATCTTCACCGCACCGAGGCCGTTGCTGTCGAGCGCGCGGCGCAGGCTTTCGAACCACGACTTGTCGTATCCGTTCTCGTTCCAGCCACCGATGTAGTCGATGGTCAGGCCGTGCTGGGTTTTCGCGCCGGTGAGCCAGGTGACGATGTAGTCGATTTCCTTTCTGTGACCAGAAATCGCCGATCCAGCCTGGTGCGCCCCAGGACAGCGCGGCCAGCTTGATGTCGGGGTTGCGGGCCTTGGCCTGTTCCATCAGCCACCACTCGTACCCGCGGTCGAAGTTCGGCGTCTCGCCTCCGGTGTGCATGATGCTCGGTTCGGCGCCGTCGGTGGAGTTCATGTCGCCACCGATCTCCACCTTGAGCAGTTGCAGCGAGGCACCGCGGTTCGGAGTGAACAGGTAGTCCAGGATCTGGCTGCGGTAGGGCTCGGGATAGTCGATGAGCAGCCGGCTGTTGCCGCCGCCACCGCTGATCGCGCCGATTCCGTCGAAGGTGCGGCCACCGCTGTTGCCGTCGATGGTGATCGTGGTCGCCGCATGGGCTGGCCGGGCGGGCACGAGTAACACCGTCGAGACCAGGAGCAAAACCATTCCGAGGTACCTGTACCGCATGGTTCCTCCACCTCGCCGGCTGCCGCACGTCCGGGTGATGGAAACGTATTCAACTCCGTGGATGGGTCGATTGTCAACGTTGTCAAGAGCGGATCTTGTCGAGATGTCGTACCCTGCCGAACCATGGCTGAGCGGTGGACCCGATTGCGTCATTTCATTGGCCGGCACCGCTGGCCGTCTGTCGCCGTGGCGCTGGTCGTCCTGGGCACGGTCGTCTGGGCGGTGGTCCTGGCCGCGCGATCACCGGCGCCGACCCCGCCACGTGCCCGGCAGTACCTTGAGTTCACCGCCTGCCTGCTGACCGACGAGCGCGGAATCATCGGACCCGAGGCGAAACCGGTGTGGGCCGGCATGCAGGACGCTTCCCTGGCAACGCATGCGAAGGTGCAGTACCTGGCGGTGTCCGGGCCGCAGACCGTCGACAACGCGGTGCCGTACCTGAACTCCCTGGCGCAGGGGCGCTGCAATCTCGTACTCGCGGCTGGCGCGGTGCCGGTGGGTGCGGTCGGCAAGGCGGCCGCACAGTTCCCGGGTACCCGCTTTGTCGTGGTGGGGCCGGGGACGGCCGCGGGCAACGTCGTGGTGGTGACCGCCACCACGCCCGAGAAGGTTCGTCCCGCGGTGAGCCGGATTGTCACCGACGCGGTCGGGCCGAAGCGCTGACTTCTGGCGACGTTACTTTGCCGCATGGCGCATCCCCATTGCCATCCCTGATGGGGTACCCCTAAGCTGCGCTCAGCTTTTCGGGGACTTGGGGAGGGTCATCGATGGATGTTTCGCGCGGTGGTGCACGTCCGCGGCGGCCCCGCGGCAGTTTCCTGCTCTCGGCGTTGCTGCTCAGCGCGCTCGTTCTGGTTGGTGGGGCGCCACCCGGCGCGGTGCCGGCAAAGGGCGGGTTTCCGCTGCCCGACCTGCGCGCTCTGGTCAAACACGCACCGGACTGGTCCGGCGCGTTCCTGGGACTGCCTAGGCAGCCGTCCGCACCGGCTCCGCGCCGGGGGCACCAGGTGCCGGCCGACGAGACGCGCGCCAACGGAGGCGCGGGCAGCCCACCCGGCGACGGCGTCGGCGCACTTCCGGCCTACGAGCCGCCGACGCGGCAGACGAAGCCGGCGACCACGCCGCCCCGCCAGTACGGGTCTGGTTACAACCCGGCGACCAGCAAGCCGATCGACTCGGCGGCATCGGCCACCTCCGATGTGTACGCCAACCCCGACGGATCGGTGACCCGCAAGACCTTCGAGGAGCCGGTCAACTACCGGGCCCCCGATGGCGCCTGGCGACCGATCGACACCACCCTGGTCCGGGGCGCCGATGGCCGGCTGGGTGATCGCGCCAGCAACATCGAGGCCGACTTCGCCGGCGGCGGCGCCGATCCGACGCTTGCCGCCATGCGGGTCGGAAACACCAGGATCGGGTACCGGCTGAACGGCGCCGTCCCGGCATCCGCCACCGTCGACGGCGCGACCGCCACGTACCCCCGGGTGTTGCCGGACACCGACCTGGCGCTCACCGCCCGCCCGACCGGGATCGGGCAGGCGGTCGTGCTGCGGTCGAAGACCGCGGCGCGGTCCTGGCGGCTGCCGCTGAACCTCGGCGGGCTCGCCGCCCGGGTGGACAGCGACGGATCGGTGGGACTGCGGGACAGCACCGGCGTTCTGGCGGCCCGGATCACACCCGGGCACCTGCACGACTCCGGGTACGACAAGCGCTCCGGCCGGCCGGCCGAGTCCTCGGCCGTCACGTACCGGATGGTGACCGTCGACGGCGCACCCGCGCTGGAGGTGAGCGCCGACGCCGCATGGCTCAGCGACCCCAAGCGCGTCTACCCGGTCACCCTCGAATGGGGCATCGACACACCGCCTGTGGCGGCTTCCGGTGCGGACCTGTCGTTCGCGAACCCCGGCGCCGACTACCACGGCGCGAAAGCGACCTCGGCGAGCCTGCACCTGTTCGCCACCTGGGCGGCCGACTGCGGCGCCCACCGGTTCGACGTGCGGTCGAGCGGCGGGGCGACCATCGGGTCGTCCGCGACTCCGACGCCGAAGGCATGCGCGAACAGCGGGCACGATCCCGACGTGGGCGACTGGGTCGGCGTTCCGGTCGATCCACAGGCGCTCGGTGCGGCACCGACGCTGACGCTCGACGCGTCCGGAACGAAGCAGTTCGACACCGACCGGAACGCGCCGTACCTGTTGGTGACATATGCGGCGCCGAACGTGCCGCCGCAGGTCGACTCGCAGTTCCCGCCGGACGGTTACGCGGCCGCCACGCTGACTCCCGAGCTTCTGGTCACCTCGCACGACCCGGACAACTGGCCAGGGCCGGCCGACTGGGACTACATCGTCTTCAACCAGAACGGCGACAAGGTCGCCGAGTCCGGGTTCATCCGGTCCCAGACCTGGACGGTGCCGGCGAGCGCCGGGCTCAGGTGGGGCCAGGGGTACGCCTGGACCGTGCTGGCCGGTGACGGCCAACTGCCCAGCACCAACCAGTCCATCAACCGGTTCACGACGGCGGTGCCGCAGCCGCTGGTCACTTCCAGCCTCTCGCAGAACGGCGAACACGGGTACGAGCCGACCATCGGCAACTACACCACAGCGGCGACCGACGCCGTGGTGCCGACCGTCGGGCCCGCGCTGACCGTGCAGCGGTCATACAACAGCCTCGACACCCGGGTCGAATCCGCGTTCGGCCTGGGCTGGTCCAGCTTCCTGGACATGCGCGCCGCCGAGGTGGCCATCAACGGCTCGCCCACACCCAACACCGTCGTGATCAGGTACCCGAACGGGCAGGAGGTCACGTTCGGCAAGAACCCGGATGGCACGTTCGCACCACCCGCCGGCCGGTTCGCCACGCTCACCACGATGCCCGGCAACAACGGGTACAAGCTGGTCGACAAGGACGGCACGGCCTACGTCTTCATGAACTTCGCGTCCAATCTGAACAAGTGGGTGATCAGCCAGATCACCGACGCGGCGGGCCGGACCGAAAATTTCGGGTACCTCTTCGAGCACTCCGATCTGTCCAACGACATCACGTCCGCGTCGGGCCGGCACATCCACCTGGACTGGACCCAGGCATCGCCGAGCGGTCGGATGCACGTGGCGGCGGTGACGACCGACCCGGTCGACCCGGTCGACCCCAACTCCACCCTCACCTGGAGGTACAGCTACGACGGTGACCAACTGACGAAGGTGTGCCCGCCGACCTCGGCCACGGCCTGCACCACGTACGCGTACACCGCCGCGTCACCGCACCCGAACACCGTGCTCAACGCCGGCCCGACCTCGTACTGGCGGCTCAGCGAGGCATCCGGCACCGTGGCGGCCAGTTCGGTACTCGGCAATGAGGGCAGCGACAACGGCACCTACGCGAATGTGACCCTGGGACAGCCCGGCCCACTGCCCGGCTCGGCGGCCACCGCGGCGTCCTTCAACGGCACGTCCTCGTCGGTAGTCCTGCCTTCCGGCCTGGTGCAGAAATCGACCTACCAGTCCATCGGCATGTGGTTCAAGACCACGTCGACCTCGACCGGAACGCTGTTCAGCACCGGGCACGCGGCACCCGGCGCGCCGGCCGACCCCGGCGCCATGCCGGTGCTCTACGTCGGCTCCGACGGCAAGCTGTACGGCCACTACTGGAACGGCACCGTGCCGGGAATCTCCTCCCCGGGCAAGGTCAACGACGGCAACTGGCATCACGTGATGCTCACCTCGGCCGGCAGCACACAGATCCTGTACCTGGACGGCGCACCGGTCGGGCAGCCGTTGGGCGGGCAGATCGTCAACGTGGACCCGACGAACATCGTCGGCGCGGGCGTGTTCAACAACAATGGCTGGCCGGCCGCGCCGTCGGGCAACTCGTGGAACTACTTCAACGGCTCGATCTCCGATGTCGCCTTCTACAACCAGACCCTGACCGGCGGTGCGGTCAAGCAGATCTACGCGTCGGGGACGGCCAGCGTCCAGGTGCTCGCCTCGGTGACCCGCCCTTCCGGCGGGACAACGGCGCAGATCAGCTACGACCCGGTCACCGCGAAGGTCAGCCAGGTCACGGACAGCAACGGCGGCCAGTGGCGCCTCAGCCCGGCGACCGCATCGGGCACCAGCCAGGTGTACGTCGCGGCCGTGCGCGACCTGAACCCGACCAACTACTGGCGACTCGGCGAGAACGGCGGCGCGGTCGACGCGGTCAACGAGATCAGGGACCGCGGGTACGGCAACTACAGTTCGGTGACGCTGGGCTCACCGGGTCCGTTCGTCGACGCCACGGCCGCGTCGTTCAACGGCAGCAGCTCCTCGCTGATGCTGCCGAGCGGCCTGATCGCGGCCTCCAGCACGCTGTCGCTGAGCATGTGGTTCAAGACCACGTCGACCTCGACCGGGACCCTGTTCAGCACGGGGCATGCGGCGCCCGGCGCGCCGGCCGACCCCGGCGCGATGCCCGTGCTGTACGTCGGTTCCGACGGGAAGCTGCACGGACACCTGTGGGACGGGACGGTCCCCGGGATCACCTCGGGCAAGCTCGTCAACGACGGCAACTGGCACCACGTGGTGCTGGCTTCGGTCGGTACCAACCAGACGCTGTACCTCGACGGCGCGTCGCAGGGCACCATTTTCGGCACGATCTCGAACGTCGACCCGCTGAACATGGTCGGCGCCGGGGTGTTCAACAACAACGGCTGGCCGGCAGCGCCGTCCGGCAACGCGTGGAACTACTTCAACGGCTCCATCGCCGAGGTCAGCCTCTACCGCGGCGCCCTGTCCGTCGATCAGGTGGCCGGGCTGGGCCGGGCGTACAAGTCGTCGGGCGGCCCGGCGCCGGTCGCTCTCGTGCGGGTCACCGATCCGGGCGGCAAGACGCTCGCGTACGCGTATGACCCGCAGAACGGCAACCGGATGGTCAGCTACACCGACGGTCTGGGCAACACCACCTACCACGGTTACGACACCGGCGGCTTCCTGCGTACCGTCACAGATCCCAACGGCACCATGACAACGACCGAGCACGATGTGCGCGGCAACACGGTTTCGCAGACCACCTGCCAGAACACCAATGCGAACAAGTGCTCGACGGTGTACTACACGTACTATCCGGACGCGACCACCCGGGTCCTCACCCCGGACCCCCGCAACGACCTGCTGCTGACATCGCGGGACGGCCGGTCCACGGCGCCGACCGACAACCGGTACCTGACGAGCTTCACCTACGACGCCAAGGGCAACCGCACCCGGGTGACCGACCCGCTCGGGCGCAACACCGACACCGGCTACACGGACGGCACCACGGTCGCCGCGGCCGACAACGGCTTCGCGCCGGCCGGCCTGCCCTCGCTCCTGACCACACCGGGCGGGGCCAGGCAGACCGTCGTGTACAACCGGAGCGGCGACATCGCCCGCGTCACCGACCCGGCCGGCAAGGTCACCTCGTACACATACGACGGTCTCGGCCGGGTCAGCACCAGGACCGAGACGACCAACACGTTCCCGAACGGACTCGTCACCCGGTACACCTACGACGGCCAGGGCCGGGCGCTGTCGCAGCAGGATCCCGCGGTCACCAACCGGGTCACCGGTGCGGTGCATACGCCGACGGCAACCGTCGGCTACGACGTCGACGGTCAGGTCACGTCGCAGACCGTCGCCGACCCGACCGGTGGCGACGCGTCGCGCTCGGTCTCGTCGACCTACAACGACAGCGGCCAGGTGGCCAGCACGACCGACGCGGCCGGTAAGACCATCCGGTTCGAGTACGACGCGTACGGAAACATGGTCAAGGAGACCGACGCCGACGGCGGTGTGACCGCGACGACGTACGACTCCGAGGGCCGCCTGCTGACGTCGACCCTCAAGGGTTACACCGGCGATCCCAACAACCCGAGCCCGGCCACCGACCTTGTGCTGGCGTCCAAGGTGTACGACCCGGCCGGCCGGCTCGCATCGGTCACCGACGCGATGGGCTGGGTCACCTCGTACACGTACACCGACAACAACCTGGCCGCGAAAACCACCCGCAAGGACCCGGCCAGCGGTGCCACCTTCGTGCAGGAGGACAACTCGTACGACCCGGCCGGCAACCTGACCTCGCAGGTGACCGGCGACGGTGCGACCACCGCGGCGTACACGGTGGACCCGGCGGGTCGCACGACCTCCGCGACCCTCGACCCGGCTGGGCTCAACCGCACGACCGCGTACACGCTGTCGCCCGACGACACCGTGCTCGCCACCGCCGTGTCCGACGCCAGCGGCACCGTCGCCCGCTCCGAGGCGACCTACGATCCGCTCGGCCGGATCACCTCGCGGACGGTGTACAACGACGGCGGTGCGAAGCTGATCACCACCTGGAGTGTCGACCAGGGCGGTCTGGCAACGTCCACGACCAATCCGAAGGGCAGGTCGACCTTCTACAGCTACGACGAGGCCGGCCGCGCTGTCGTCAGCACGTCCCCGCAGGTGGACGCCGAGACCGGCAACGGCGCAGCGTCGGTGCGGACCGTGCCGGTCTCCTACGTCGGCTATGACACCTTCGGGGAGCCGACCGAGGCCAAGGACCCGAATGGCGACGTCACCGTCACCGGGTACGACGCGGCCGGCCGGGTTGCCGCCACCCACCTGCCCAGCTACCTGCCGCCGGGTTCCAGCACCCCGATCTCGCCGGTGGCAACCCGGGCGTACGACAGCCTCGGGCAGCTGGTGACCTCGACCGACCCGCTGGGCAAGCAGACCACGTACAGCTACGACCAGCTCGGCCGCGTCGCCAGGATGACCGCGCCGAACGGCGGGCAGACGAAGTACACGTACGATCTGGTCGGCGACCAACTCTCGGAGACCGACCCGACCGGGGCGGTGAGCGCGGCCACCTACGACTACCTCGGCCGCAAGGCCACATCGACCGACGTGGTTCGCCAGGACGACAAGAACTACACCACCGAGTACACCTACGGCACCGGTGGCTGGCTGACGAAGACGAAGTCCCCGGCCGGTGTGGTCACGCAGGCGACCTACGACGCGGCCGGCGAACAGGTGACCGTCACCGATGGCGCGAACAACGTCACCAGGTACGCCTACGACGGTCTCGGCCGGGTCACCAGGACGACGCTGCCGGACGGCACCTACCGGACGGCGACGTACGACCTCGCCGGCCGGACGACCGCCTCCCGGTCGTACGATGCGGGCGGTGTGCTGCTTCAGTCGCGGACGAACGAGTACGACGCCAACGGCAACGTCAGCACTGCGACCGATCCGCGCGGCTCACGAACCGACTTCTACTACGACCCGATGGACCGGCTCATCGAGGTCCGCCAGCCGGTCGGTCCGACTGAGACGATCTTCACCGAGTTCGGCTACGACGCCGGGGGCAACCGGACGCGGTTCACCGACGGGCGGGGCAACTACTTCTTCACCAAATACAACTCCTGGGACCTGCCCGAGTCGGTGATGGAGCCCAGCAGCGGGAGCTACACCGACCCGGCCGACCGCACGTTCACCGTCACCTATGACGCCGACGGCCGGCCGGCCTCGCGTAGGTCGCCGGGTGGCGTCACCGTCACCAACACGTACGACGACATGGGCGACCTGACCCGGCAGGCCGGCACAGGTGCCGAGGTCACCACCGCCGGCCGGGTCTTCGGGTACGACCTGGCCGGGCGTGTGACGTCGGCGGCCGGGTCGGCGGGCAGCACCACGCTCACGTACGACGACCGGGGGCTTCCGCGTACGATCAGCGGCGCTTCCGGCTCCTCGTCATTCGCGTACAACCCGGACGGCCAGATGGCGTCGCGTGCCGACGCCGCCGGCACGACCAACTACACCTATGACGGCGCCGGACGGCTGTCGGCCGCGGCCAACCCGGCGGCGGGCGTGCAACTGTCCTATGGGTACAACAGCCTGTCGCAGGTCAAGACCATCGGGTACGGCACGAACGGGAACACACGTTCCTTCGGCTACGACGGCCTGCACCGGTTGACTGCCGACGAGCTGAAGAACCCGGCCGGCGCCAGCATCGCGAAGATCGCGTACGGGTACGACCCCAACGGTAACGAGACGTCGAAGACCACGACCGGGTTCGCCGGATCGACCACGAACACCTACACCTACGACCTCGCCGACCGGCTCATCTCGTGGAACAACGGCACCGCTACGACGACGTACGCCTACGACAGGTCCGGCAACCGGACCCAGGCCGGCGGTAGGACGTTCAGCTACGACGAACGCAACCGGCTGCAAAGCGCCAGCGACGGCACGACGTACCAGTACACTCCGCGCGGCACGCTCAAGGCCACCATTTCCGGTGGTGCCACGCTGACCACCAAGGCCGACGCGTTCGACCAGATCGTCAGCCAGGACACGGCCGGCGCCAGCCAGGCATACACCTATGACGGCTTCGGGCGGGTGATCCGGCCCGGCTTCGCCTACACCGGGCTCGACAACGACCTGGCGTCCGACGGTACGAACAGCTACACGCGCGACCCGACCGGCGATCTTCTCGGGGTCGCAACCGGTTCGGCGAAGACGCTGGCGTGGACCGACCTGCACGACGACGTGGTCGGGGAGTTCACCGCGACCGGGTCGACCCTGGCCGGATCGGCCGCGTACGACCCGTTCGGCAAGGTACTCGCCTCGACCACGATGGCGGGCAGCCTCGGGTACCAGTCGGAGTGGACCGACCCGGCGACCGGCCGGGTCAACATGCTGGCCCGCTGGTACAACCCGGACACCGGCCAGTTCGACACCCGCGACACCGCCGAGAACAACCCGGTGCCGGATTCGGTTGACGCCAACCGGTTCGCGTACGCCGACGACAACCCGATGACGAACACCGACCCGACCGGCCACTGGTCGCTGGGCGGCCTGCTCAAGAAGGCCAAGTCGGTGGTGTCGAAGGGCGTCCAGGTTGTCGCACATGCGGCCTCGACGGCGTGGAACGTGGCGACGTCGTTCGTGTCGACGGCCTGGCATGCGGCGACGTCGTTCGTGTCCAATGTGTACCACGCGACCGTCAATTACACGGCGAAGAAGATCGACCAGGGCCGCAAGTACGTTGCCCACAAGGCCCAGCAGGCCAAACAGATCGCCAAGAAGGCGGTGGCCAAGGCTAAACAGGTCGGCAGGGTGGTGGTCACCAAGGCCACCCGGGTGGTTCAGGAGACCGTCAACCATGTCAAGGACGTGTACGACGCGACCGCGAAGTGGGTCAAGGAGCACAAGGACGCGCTGATCGAGGTCGCGGCCATCGCCGGTGGCGTGCTCGCCGGCCTCGCCTGTACGGCGGCGACGGCCGGCGCCGGGGCGGTCGCGTGCATGGTCGGCGCGGCGGCGCTGATCAACCTGGCCAAGGATGCGGCGCAGGGACACATCCACAACTGGGGCGACGCGTTCGGCTCACTCGGTACGGGTGCCTTGCAGGGCCTGGCCGGCGGCGTCGGCGGCATCGTCGGCGGCAAGATCGCGGCGCTGGCCGTGGGCCGGCTGGGTGCCTTCGGGGCGTCGATCGCTGGGCGGGCGCTGGCCGGTGGTATCGCGGGTGGCGCGGGCGACGCGGCGAGCCAGTACGCGACGACGGGTCACGTCAACTGGGGCGGCGTGGCGATGAGCGCCGGTATCGGGGCGGTGTTCGGCGGTGCCGCCAAGGGCGGCGCCTCTAGCGGTCCGCGAGGCTCGACGAATACTGTGAGCACTGCCGCCCGGTCCGCTTCTGGTGGCGAGCGGTTCGCAGTCGATTCTGCCGGAACCACGGTCGACCGATACCCTGACGTTCAGTCTTTGGCCCGAGCACATGCCGATGAAGTAATCGCAAACCGACGTCCCGGCACACGGCCGCCCACCGCGGTGGCGGCTGCACACGATCAGGTCGAGGGGACCGTACATTTCGGCGAGAGCGGTCGTATTCCCAGCGATATTCATCCAGAGTTGCGAGGCAATATGCCCGATCCAAGCTTGGAGCCCTGGAGTGTCGGCAATTGTGCTGAGTTCAATGCGTGTAACAATGCGCTAAATTCGCGGCGCGGTGCCAAGCTTGAGGACCTGGTTTACTCGACGGTGCGAACTCGAACGGGTGCGCCGTTCGAGTCATGCAACAACTGCAAGGCATCGCTTCGAGGTGCCAAGGAGGAGTTGGGATGATCGTCGAGCACCTGGAACAACAAACGATCGCGTGCCTGCGGGCTGCCGGCTGGGAACCAGGACGGCGACTGGATGTCCGATCATTCGTCGAGGTATTGGCCGGAGACGGCTACGCGGTCTTTCCTCCGGTAGAGGAATTTGTCGCGGCATTCGGCAACCTCACGATTTCATTCCCTCATTACCGGGACCCTACGATCATTGATCATTGCCACTTTGATGTGGCTCAGGCTGTTCGTAATGTCTTTCCTGAGAACGTCTCATACTGGTCTGATCGTGTTGGGGATCCTCTCTGTCCGATAGGTGAAGCGTTTAGCAATCACATGACGCTGCTTATCGCAGATGATGGCGCTATGTATGGCGGTTTCGAGGAAACGCTTGTGAAGCTGGGCGACAACGGAGACGAAGCGCTGAATAACCTTTGCGGAGGACGTGAGCCGGAGTTTCTTGGCGACGAATGAGTCAGTGCCACAAGACGGATCGCGGCCACCACGTCGCAGACCGTGTGATTCGGCCGTTCCACCCATCACTGACGTTACTGGAAGCTGCGTCTCTGTCATTGTCGCTACACTGCGTCATTCGCAGGCCGTCATGACCCACTGGTCAATGGAGGCTTCAGGGGTTACTCCGCTGACCTGATCGACGTGACCGTTCCGGTGGACGGATCACGCGGTCGGGCGGTCCTGCACACCACGCAGCACCATCTGTTCTGGGACCGGACGGCGAGCCGGCGGGTACTGGCCGCTGATCTGGTCGCGGGGCACACGCTGCACGCTGACGGCGGCGGGGCGGTGACGGTTGTCGCGGTCCGCAATTTTGCTGACGGTGGCGGCCGGGACATGCGGGACCTGACGGTGGCGGATGTCCACACGTACTATGTGGTCGCCGGTAACACTCCGGTACTGGTACACAACTGCGACGTATACAGTCGGATAGAGGCTACCCAACCCGCTCGTGATGCAGGAAGCACAGTGCCGAAATCATTCAATCTGGCAACTTCATCTGGTGACAAAGTGTGGGTCAACCCGAACGCAACTAAGCACATCTGGGAGGAGACGCGGGGTCTGACTTTCGGACGGCCGTATGCTGAACAGACTCGGTTGACCAGTCTTGCTGACGCCATTGATAACGTCGAGATTGGTAATTGGGAAAATATGACACGTTCGGGTGACTGGGAACTCATCTTCTCTGAGCCGCGTCAGGCAGGTCTCAACCCAGTGCTGAAGCACGCACGCTATGTAGGTGGTTCCTGATGCTGCTGACCTCCACATTCGTTGAGGTGGAACAGGCTCCAGTCGTCGAATATGACGCCTACGTACCTCTGACGCTCACTTGGCCGAAGTATTTCCGATCGCTTGACGCGCCGATTGTCGCTCTGTTTGATGGACCGAAGGGGCACCTCGAGGTCAAGCTCAATGCTGAAGACGGCGAACTAGTAGAGATCGTTGTTCCATCGGCTAGTGCCACGTCTGTTTCTTTCGCGGTCAAGGACTTGTCACCACAAGGTCTGCTCTCCGTGCCGGTGATACACGTGCCGCCGGGGATTGGCGCATTTGACGCTCCTAATCTTCGATTTGAAGCTTATCAGAATTGCTTGAAGATTCGTCTTTGTGACCGAGTTGCAGAAGAGCTTCGGGGTGGTGGGGCTGTCTGGTTCGGCATCGATGAAGAATCGTTCCTCGTTTCCATTTTGCTCCAGTGGAGTCCTTCCGAAAGGGAGACCTTTTTGTCCTCGTGTTTCTCGGTCGATATTGTCCGTTAGCGCGCGTCGCACACAGAGTCGAACCGTCGTGAGTGCAAGGCATCTGTACTGTGGCTGCTTACCAACCGAGTGACTCGCCGTTAGTTCGTACGATCTTGGTGTCAGGTACAATACGAGGCACTGAAGGATTGCGGACTAATCGAGGGGCTGTGGGTCAATTGGTCCTTATCGCCCAGGGTGTGTTGATGGCAAAATGAATGCTATTCTGACCCGACTTGCCTTGGAGGTTGTCCGCGATGCCGCCGGGCGGTGGGACAAGCGAAAATCGGTCTAGAGCTTGGAAGGCGCGGTGCTCATATCGAAAGCGGAATCATGGATGACTTGCGCAAGCTTGCAGATCGACACCTGATTCAGTTGATTTGGAGCCGCGCGGGACCGGTTCTCGATGGCGTCTGACGGACCTCGGTGCAGCGTGGCTTGAGTCGCCATTCGATATAGCAGAATAGCCACTCGTAAGCTCGGACGCCGGTATCCGCGCGGTGTTTGGTAATGCCTCGAAGGGCGGGGCCGCCAGCGCCGGGGAAGGTGCTACTGCCGGCCGAGGAGGTGGAGCGGCGCGAGGCGAGCCGGCCGCGCCGGCCAAGTCTCGGTCCGATGACACGACGGTCTCCTGCGGCTCGGCAGCGCACAGCTTCGATCCGAACACACAGGTCGTCATGGCGAACGGGTCGACAAAGCCGATCAAGGATGTCGTGGTTACCGACAAGGTGGCCACGACGGATCCGAAGACCGGGGCGACCGAGGCGAAGCCGGTGACGGCGCTGCACGCCAACCAGGACCATGACCTGACCGACGTGACCGTTCGGGCAGCGGGATCTCGCGGTCCGGTGGTGCTGCACACCACGCAGCACCACCCGTTGTGGGACCAGACGGCGAGTCGGTGGGTACTGGCCGCAGACCTGGTCGCGGGTCACGCGCTACACGCTGACGGCCGCGAGGTGGCGACCGTTGTCGCGGTGCGCAACTACGCCGACGGTGGCGGCCGCGACATGCGGGACCTCACGGTGGCGGATGTCCACACGTACTATGTGATCGCCGGCACCACACCGGTACTCGTACACAACTGCAACACGATCGATCCATCCGAGGTGAAGTTCTCACAGAAGGGTGTAAGCCAGAATTTCAAGGATGGCCGATCAGTCACCGATCTTGCTGATAGCCTGCGGAATGGAGACACTGATCCAATGTACGTGTTCAGCTTGAGTCGGTGGGCGTGTCTTGGTCGACGGGGATCGGTTGGTGTGACAGGGTTTCGGGGTGTCCGGGGCCGAGCCGCAGCGTCCGTCGTATGAGGAGCTCGCGCGGCTGGTCGCGGCGCAGGCGGCGAGGATCGCCGAGCTTGAGGCCGAACTGGCGGAGTTGAAGCGGCGTCTGGGCACGAACTCGTCGAATAGTTCGAGGCCGCCGTCGCAGGATGGGTTGGGCAAGTCGAAGCGGTCCTCGGGTGCCTCGGGTGGCAAGCGGGGTAAGCCGTTCGGGGCGCCTGGTGTGACGATGCGGCTGGTCGATGACCCGGATGACAGCATTGATTGTCTGCCCGCGCGGTGTGGTGGCTGCGCGGCGGATCTGGCTGGCGGGTCCGAGTTTTCCCGGCAGCGCCGGCAGGTCGTCGAGCTTCCACCGCCACCGAAGGCGAAGGTCACCGAGTACCGGGTGATCTCGCTGGTATGCCCATGCTGCGCGGCGGTGACCGTCGGCGAGGCCCCGAATGGCGTGACCGGCCGGGTGCAGTACGGGCCGGGCGTCAAAGCCCGGCTGGTGTACCTGCGCGCGGCTCAGTTCCTGCCGTTCGGTCGGGCCGCCGCCACGATGGCCGACTTGTGCCGGCTGCGGCCCTCGACCGGCACGATCGCCACCGTGATCGGTGAGGCCGCCGCACGGCTGGAACCGTTCTTGGACCGGGTCCGCCTGCTGCTGCGGGCCGCGCCGGTACTCGGCGCGGATGAAACCCCGGCCTGGGTCAACGGCGGCTGGAAGTACGTGCACGTCGCGTGCACCGAGAAACTCACCTTGTTCCACGCCGGGCGGCGCACCAAAGACGACATCGACGCCGGTGGGGTCCTTGTGGACTTCACCGGTGTCCTGGTGCGTGACGGCTACGCCGGTTATGACCACATCGATGCCGCCACGCACGCCGAATGCGGCGCCCACCTACTGCGCGCGCTCAAGGGCGTCCACGACGGCGACCCCGCCGGGCAGGTGTGGGCCGAGTACATGGCCAACACCCTGCTGATCGCCAAGCAGATGATGCGTCAGACCGCCGACGCGGGGCAGACCCGCCTGACCGACGAGCAGGCCAGTTTCATCCGCTCTGCCTACGCCGGGGCGATCAGCGCCGGGCGCGAGGCCAACGGCAACCGGCCCGACACCAAGGCCGCGAAGCTGGTCGAACGCTTCGCCCGCGACGCCCACGACATCCTCAGATTCACCACCGACACCGCGATCTGGTTCAGCAACAACCAAAGCGAGAGAGATCTCCGACCGACCAAGCTGCAACAGAAGATCTCCGCAACCTGGCGAACGCTGCAAGGACTGGCCGACTTCGCCGCCCTACGTTCATACCTATCCACCGCCACCAAGCATGGCGTGGATCTGTTCGACGTCCTCCAACAACTGTTCACCACCGGCCCATGGCTCCCATCGGACTCGGTCGCCATCCCAAGCTGAACACGTACGATCCAATGAGTGTTGAGCCTATCCGACTTGTCCAGCGAGAAGACGGCCTCTTCACCCTGGACAACCGCCGCTTGGTTGCTTACCAAATGGCGGAGAAGCCGGTTCCGTATCGAATGGCGACAGCGCGTGAGGCGCGCAGAGAATCTTGGAAGTTCGACACCGAGGTCGGCGGACTGGGGATCAACGTCAGAGGCTGGGGGTGGTGGGAGGTGGACAGTAACCCGTCTGATGAACTTGAAGACATGATTGAGTCGGTCAACTCAAGAGAGGGGTTAGAACACCTTGCACGGGTTCTCCTAAATGATCTACGCCGAAACCCCGATGAATGGGAGAATCCGACGTTGGATCGTTTCCTGGAGGCGCTTGCGGAAGTAATTTCATCCGCAGATGTCGTCTACAAGAACCTTGGCAGGAAAACGCCCGCGGAGCCGTCTTGGCGCCTCTTTGGCGAACTCCTTCTGGCTGCTCGGTATTACGAGTAATTGGCGGAGTACTGGCGCTACGGAGGGTATCGGTCGGTCAACGCAGTGCGCTCAGGGGCACTCGGATGCGCTCCGGTTGCTGTAACGGTTGCTGTCAGGGACGGGCACGTATGGGCATGTATCAATGTCCGTCAATCGGCGCCTGACCTGACCGAGATGGACACCCGGGGCCGGGTCGCCGGAGGCGATGATTGTGGCCGGTGGCCGTGCCGCGTAGCGGTGCGGCGTCGATCGCCGGGAGCCGGTCGTGTACTGCGCCTCCGAGCGATCGTCGCGGCCGACTGTTGCTGACCGGACGGAGTGGCTCGCGTCGTGGTCACGGTGGCGTCGGTGTTGGTGGGCGTGCGCGCGTGGCCGTAGGCCGTAGCGCGTGCGCGCGGCCCGGCGTAGCCGGGCCGTCTTGATTTCCTGTATAGCAATTCTTAGCCAGCCAGCCCCATTTTTGGAGACTCATCGACAAAGAAGGTCGCTAGCATGCGCAATCAGATGCGCAGTGGTACCTTCGATTGGGATGAAAGTGGACCAACTTCTGTTGCGAAGAACGGCGACGATATTTACGTGCTCGACGGGCATCACCGCCTCGCTGTTGCAAAGTTGGCCGGCCTTGAAGAGGTTCCGATCCAGGACGTAACTGACCAACTGGTCAATGGAGGCTTCAGAGGCTACTCCGATATGGACGACGTGCTCCGTTCCGCGCATACATTCATGGGGAACCGTCTTAATCCGCGCAAGCTGAGGTAGGAGCAGGTGTGAACGACGAAGCGAGAGGGGCTGTTGTGGATGCATTGGCCTTGTTCTTGCAAGCGAAAAAAGATATCGAACTGACCTTTTCTGTGGGGTCGGCGGCAGAGATCGTCTCTGCAGTGCTGAAGGGGCGGAAGGCTCGCGAGGGCCGTACTCTGAGTGGGCGCGAGTACTTTGTCCACGGAATCGGGTACACCGTGGTGATGCCGTCCGGGGGAAACGTACATTTCGACAGCGGTGACCGTGGTGAAGGTGACGTCTTCTCTGTCCACGATGTCCGGTTTTTTGGGAGACGGTAGGACGCGTTCCCGTGCCGGCGATCGAGGAGATCAATTCGACCTTGAACGACCTGCACTCCTCAGGAGCGCTGTTACGGTTCGGCAATCGCTTTAGTGTTCATGATCCATCGGTCTTCGCCCGCTCAGGTGGTTAGGGCTGTCCCATGTTTCGTGAGAGCGGTCCCGTATCGTGGATGACAACGGCACGATATTGTTGATCATTGCCGTGTATGGGGCTTCGGAGACACGAAAGGTAAACGTTGATGAGTCAGCAGGGGCTGCTTTCGGTCCTTGATCCTGAGTTGCGAAAACGGGCGATTGATTTGGCGCCCTATGGCGTGAACGAGTACGGATTTCCGGCGAGGTCGGGGCGCAAGGTGCTCTTCGAGCTTTTGGAAAATAGAAAGATGATCTTGGGGGGAGACCTCTGGGTTGCCGACGCGGATGGTTCGCTGCGACCCGGTCATGATAATTGGTATGTAAATCGTATTCCAGGTGAGTCGTTCAACCAGATGTCTATGCGCGCGGTGCAAGAATCGGACGCATTCTTTGAGCGCAGTGAAAACGATCCTAAGAATATCGTCACCTTTGTCGTTGGGCGGGAATAACGGGCGGAGTGATGTGGTCCGTCGATTCTCCCGGAACGCTTGCGGATGAGGTCGCTGCGGCAAATCGAGCCGGGGTTAGCCCGCTCCGCGCGGGCACTTCAGGATTCCAGGATGCCGTCAATGGTGGCGGCCGGCACATTTGGTCAGTGTCAGAGGATGGTACCCTCAACATCGCACCGTGGGGCGAGGACATCTCGCATCCTATTCTCAACGGCGGGGCACCTGTCCGAGGAGCAGGCGAAGTGGTCTTCGATAGAGGAATGGTTAGCAATATCAACAATGCGACCGGACACTACACCCCGACATGCAGCTGTGGTGCGGACTTGCAGTCCGGTGTGGATGCGTTCATGAATGCGGGTGTGCCGGTACCCAGACGCGCTATAGCTCCGTTCGGCTGGTAGCTATGTCGACTCACGATGATGACTATCGTGCGCTAAGGGCCGTTGAGCATGCAAAGCGACGAGACTGGTTGCAAGAACACGCACCAGCTGACCTGCGTGGACACTGGTGGCTCGCGCTCATAGAACGCGCGCAGTTCGATGCCAGCCCCCTCCGAGAGCTGTCGTCCGATCAAGAGATGGACAATGTTGCGTTCGCGGTTGAACTCATAGAGGCCGCGGAGGAGGACGGAATGCCGCGGCATTATGCTGCCAGTCGTATCGCGCTCTTGACCTCAGCAATTCTCAAGGCCGGTGGTCGATTTGATGGGCTGCCCGCGGCAGTAGCCCCAGATAGCCTTGCCCGGCGTATTCTCGCGTGCTTTCGTTTGAGCAAGTCTGATGCCCTGATGGCCGCTTCTCGCTTACGACAGACGGCTAATGCTAACGAACCTGGGGACACCGAATCGGACGCGTTGCGCGACATCGCTTGGTTACTCCCAGACCTAGAAATGCTTGTGGCACACATCAGCGATGCGAGCCTGGTTCGGAAGGTGCAGGAGTGGCTCGACATCGCTGATGATCTCTCGCTTGCGTGATGGCTGCTCGATTACTGCCCGCATTCGAGCGATCTCGATGTGCGCCGGTGGGCGTGGTTGTGTGTAGCGGTTGATGTCACGGTTGCTGTCATCTGCGAGCATGAATGTCCATGTATCGATGTGACATCAACGGTAGTCATGTCGTGCTGCGGATGTCGCGCTTCGGGTCAATCGAGGCAGCGTGGTTGGGTCCGGTGGCGTGCCGCGTAGCGGTGCGGCGTCGATCGCCGGGAGTCGCGGCGGTGGGCGCTGGCAGTGAGCGATCGTCGCGGCCCGGTTGTCCCGTTCCAGATGCTGCCTACTGGCTCTCGGGATCATGTCGGCTTGTTGTTGGTGGGCGTGCGCGCGGGGCCGGAACGGCTGTAGCGTGCGCGCGGCCCGGCGTAGCCGGGCCGTCCTTGATTCCTGTATAGACATTTGAGCCAGGCCGTGATCTTGGCTGTGGTCGGCGCGGGCGGAGCGTTGGAGTGCTCGGGGTCGGTGGTCAGTGCCGGTTGCGCGTGTCGCTGGTGGGCCGGGGTGCGTGGGCGGCGATCTGGTCGATGAGGTCGTGGTGGTCCTGGGCGTGGGTGGCTAGGTCGCGTAGGGCGGCGTTCTTGTCCGTGTCGGCGGTGGTGACAATCAGTGGTTATCGATGTAACGGGTCGCTGGGCCCGGAAGCATTCGCCCAGGGTGGTTGGTGAAGGGATCGCTACGGCCTTGGCCGTCCCGAATCTCGGCCTTCGATGTGGGCTCGGCGTTGGTGGGCGTGCGCGCGGGGCCGTAGGCCGTAGCGCGTGCGCGCGGCGTAGTCGGGCGGTCTTGATTCCTGTAGAGCAGATTTGGACCATCCTCGGCCGCAGGGCTCGTAGGTGGCGTACGTTGTGCGTACACTTGAGTGATGAGTGGCAAGGCGGAGCGGTTGCACCTGCGGGTGGATGCCGAACAGAAGGCGTTGCTGGAGGCGGCCAGTCAGGCCGCGGGTGCGAGTGTGTCGACGTTTGTGCTGAAGGCGGCTACCGACGCGGCGGCTGATGTGCTCGCTGACCGGCGGGCGTTCCTGCTGGACGAGGACGCGTGGCGGGTGTTCGACGAGGCGCTGGACCGTCCGGCTCAGGATGTCGCGGGCCTACGTGACCTGCTGAACGCGCCGACGGTCCTCGACACCCCGGCGAGCGAGGCGCAGCGGTGAGTTCTCGGTTCTCGCCGATCGAGCCGTTGTCGGCTACGCACGTGGTGACCGGCTTCGACTGCGGTTCGACGGCCCAGTCCGTCTGGCTAGCCGAGCACGCCTTGCAGGCGCACCGTGCCGGCCTGTCCCGCGTGTACGTCGTAGCCGACACCGATCACCCGGATCGGCGGGTGATCGGCTACTACGCGATTGCTGCCGGCAGCGTCGCTCCGGCCGACGCCTCTCCGCGGCTGCGGCAGGGTGCCGGCCGCTACCACCAGCCCGTGGTGATCCTGACCCGGCTCGGCGTCGACCGGAGTGCTCAGGGTGCCGGCCTCGGACGTGCTCTGGTCGTCGACGCGCTGCGGCGGATCGCTACGGCCGCTGAGGTCATCGGTGTGCGCGCGGTGCTCATCCACTGCGAAACCGAAGCCGCCCGCGACTTCTACCTTCGCCTGGCTAAGTTCGAGTCAAGCCCTACCGACCCGATGCACCTGCTGCTGTTGATGAAAGACCTCCGCCGCGCCCTTGCCGGGTAGTGCGCTTACCGGTGGAGCGTGGTGGTCTGTCCACGTTGCCGTCAACGACCAACCCACACGTCGGAACCGGACACCAGCGTTCAAGAGCAGGTCAACAGCATGGCCGGATAGCTTACGCTGCGTGACTCTCCCGTAAATCCGAGGGTGTCCCGGGTCTCGTGGAACTTCGGGCAGCGATCCATGCGTACTCTATGCTGCGGCGCCGACAGTTTCGTCTCGGCGGGCGGCCTCGGGATAGGCGTGTCGGTGTGGGGCGGCGACGAGCTGGGGCATCTGCTTGTAGCCCTTGACGCGGCGGAACGAGCGTTGCGCGTTGAGCATGCCGGCGGCGGTCCAGCGCAGCACCATCCGCCCGTCTTGCCAGTGGGTGACGTTGCGGTTGGTGGTACGGGCGATGGAGATCATCGACTCGACCGGGTTGGACGTGGTCAGCGTGCGGGCGAGGGTGCCAGTGATGCCCAGCCGAGTGACGGTGAACATGTCCTCCAGGCCCTCCCGCAGCGACGCGGCAGCGCCGGGATGCTTGCGGGACAGGGCGGTGGCGAGGGCTTTGGCGTCGCGCAGCCCCTTGGCTGGGTCCGGGTTGGCAAAGATCTTGCCCAGCTTGGTATCCACCCAGCCGCGTTCGACCTCGGGCAGATGATCGGCAACATCCCGTCTCTTGTGGACAGTGCAGCGCTGGATCGCCTATCGCATCGACGAGCAGGCTCACATGGTGCACGTGGTACGCATCGACCATCGCGCCGACATTTACCACGCGTAGCCGTCGACCAGGTTCACTCCGATATTGACGAAGGCCCGGATACGGTGTCTTGCCCGTCAGCCGGCACAGGCCGGATCGAGACCCAACCACGTCGCCGTACCGTTGTGGTTCGCCAGTGCCACCCCGCCCGTCGACGTCACCGGCCCCTGTACCTCCCGCCACTGCTGCAACACCGCCCCGCTCCCCGGATCGATACAGGACAGCCCCTCGTCCCCGCCATCGCGTACCCACACCACTGAGGCCCCCGGCCAGAGGATCGCCCCAGGTCCAACCTGTTCGTTCACCGGACTCGTACCGGTCGGCTGAAGCGTGACCGAATCGAGCTGGATCAGCCGCCGACCAGGCCCGGACCCGTACCCGCCGGCCCAGACCCGCCCGCCCACCACGGCGACTGACGTCTTGCCCAGGCCGAGGGAAGCACCGCGCGTCACCGCCAACGACGAGGGGTCGACGGCGACCATCTGATCGCTACTGACGATGATCCGGCCGCGGGTACGGTCGGCCGCCAGCCCGTACACATCGGTACCGACGCCCGGAATCTGTTGCGGCACACCGGATCCGGCGGGAATCCGGTACAGGCCGCCGGGCGTGGTGAGCCAGAAGTCGCCGTCCAGCGCGGTACCCGCGAACACCTCGCTGCTCGGCAAGCTGAGATCCCGCAACGGCGCGAGGGCCGCCAGGTCGTACTCCCGCAAAGCCTGCCGGGACCACACCCACAGCCGCCCGGCGACCGGGTCGACGGCGATCCCGACCGGACCACCTGGAACAGGGACGGTACCGGTGACCTGCCGACTCACCCGGTCGATCCGCACGACCGAGTCGGGCGACGACTCAAGTACAAAAATGGCATCCGGCGAAGCGGCGACGTCGACGACCTGGCCGAGCACCGAAGTGGCGGGCGAAACAGCGCCGGGCGCGGAGGACACCTGCGGCAGCGGGCGGAGCTGTGCGCGAGGCCCGGCCGCCGACATGACCCCGGCGATGACGGCGACGGTCGCCACCGCCACGGCCGCGCTCGCCCATTTGCCGATCCGGCGCCGCCGGAGCACGCGTACCCGCGCCGCCACGAGACCGTACTGCTGCGGATCCGGATCGAGGCGGCGGCGCGGGTCGGCCAGGGTCTCGCGTACCAGGGATTCGAGGGTGTCGTTCATGACCGCGTCTCCTGGGTGGCGGATGCCTCTCGTAACCGGGCCAGTGCCTTCGCGGCCTGGCTCTTCACGGTGCCCCGGCTGCATCCGAGCACGTCGGCGATGTCGGCCTCGGACAGGTCCTCGTAGTAGCGCAGCACCAGCACGGCCCGCTGGCGTGGCGGCAACCCGCCGAGCAGCTGCCACATCGCGTCCCGGTCGTCGACGGCGTCCGCGACCGGCTCGGGATCGACCCCTTCGGGCAGTTCGGCGGTCGGCCGTTCCCGCCACGGCTTGCGGCGCACGATGTTCAGGTGGGTGCGTACGATCGTGCGCCGGACGTACCCTTCAGGATTGTCCTTGCGGCGCAGCCGCCGCCACGCGAGCGCCGTCGCGGCCAGCGCGGTCTGCACAAGATCCTCGGCGTCGCGCGGGTTGCCGGTCAGCACGTGGGCGAATGACAGCAGCGCCGACGACCGCGACGCGACGAACGCGCGGAAGGCCTCCTCGTCGGCACGGTTCACAATCTCAAGGACACACCCGGATGGTCCGAGGTTGCCCCACAGCCGGCACAACTTCCGGAAAGTTGTGGCCTCGCGACCGCCCTGGGGCAACTACTTCCGGGAAATTGTGCCGATCAAGGCCCACCGGGGTACTGATCGACACATATCATTCTGGCATGGTTGGCATCCGGCCCTGGCATTTCGCCGTCCTCATCATCGTCCTGATGCTGCTCGGCGGCCTCATCGGCGCCGTCATGTGGTCGACCAGCCGCAACGACCGCGAGAGGTAACGACCGGCCAACGGGTTGCCGCTGACCGGCGGCGCGGGCGAAGATCCAGCGGTGGTAGTGACCGAAGTCGAGCCGACCTACCGGCGCCTGGTCCGGGCCGCGCTGGGCACCGCGCTGGTGTTCGCGGTGAGCGGCGCGCTGCTGGGCACCTGGGTATCGCGGCTGCCGGCGACCCGGGACCGGCTGCACGCCAGCCCCGCCGAGCTGGGGCTCGCCCTGCTGGCGCCGGGCCTGGGCTCGCTGGTCTCGATGCCGTCGACCGGCTGGCTGTGCCGGCGCCTCGGCAGCCGGATAGCGGTCGCGGTCACCGCCCTGCCGGGCTGCGCCGTGCTGTTCCTGCTCGCCGTCGCGCCGTCGCTGATCACGCTCGCGGTGGTGCTGTTCGCGTTCGGGCTGATGTACGGAGCGTGGGACGTCTCGATGAACGTCCAGGGCAGCGCCGTCGAGCAGCGTGCCGGCCGGCCCTGGATGCCGCGCTACCACGCGTGCTGGAGCGTCGGTGGCATTCTCGGCGCCGCTCTGGGCGGGCTGGCCGCCCGGGCGGGCATGCCGGTGCCGGTGCACTTCGGGATCGCCGCCGGCACCGGCATAGCTCTCGTCGCCGGTGCGCTGCGGGTGTACATCCCGGACCGGGAGACCGGGCCGTCCCCGGAGACCGGCAAGCGGACCGCCTGGGCGGCGCTCCTGACCCGGCGGATCGTCATCATCGGCATCATCACGCTGTGCTCGGTCACGATCGAGGGCGCGGCCGCGGACTGGTTGGCGCTGTACCTGGTCGACGAGCGGCACAGCGCGGCCTCGACGGGGGCGGTCGGGTACGCGGTGTTCGCGTGCGCGATGGCCGCCGGGCGGTTCGCCGGCACCCCGATCACCGAGCGGCTGGGCCGGCACGGCGCGGTCCGGATCGGCGGCCTGACCAGCATCGTCGGCGTGGCGCTGACCGTGTTCGGCCCGTGGCTGCCACTGGCGTTCCTGGGCGCGGTGTGCTGGGCGCTCGGCGTCTGCCTGATCTTCCCGGCGGCGATCAGCGCGGCGGGGGAGACGCCGGACCGGCCGACCGACGCGATCGCGGCCGTCTCCACCGTCGGGTACGCGGGACTGCTCATCGGGCCACCGGTGATCGGCATCCTGGCCGACCACATCGGCATCGGGCACGCTCTGCTGGTCCTGCCGGTGCTGGCCGCGGCGATCAGCGCGCTCGCGCCGGCCGTAAGGGCCCGGACAGCAAAGGCATGAGCGAAGGCATGCTTCGGCCGGTACCCGAAGACTGGTCGAACGGGGGCACCTACCTGTTGGTCGGTTTGAGAGACGCGGCCGGCGGAGAGTAACGAAGGGGTGACCACGCAGAGCACCCGCTCCACCGCGCGCGCCACCCTGGTCGTCATCGGTCTGGTGCTGGCGACCCTGCTCGTCCTGCTCCTCGGGTACACGGTCCGCCGGGTACTGACGTGGATCCCGGTCGCGGGCATGGTGCAGATCATCGCCCGCGACGTGTGGGACGAGCGGCGCGGCAGGCCCAAGCCGCAGCCGACCGTGGGGGAGGAGGAGAGGCCGGCTGACGCCGAACCGGCCGGTGAGGATCAGGCCAGCCTGGTCAACCAGCCCGGCCGCTCGTGACGATCTCAGCGGACGGCGGGTCTTCGATGTTGGCGTCGTCGCGCAGCGGGAACTTCAGCGTGGCGGCGGCCACCCAGCCGGTCAGCCGGGACTCCACCCGGATCCGCCGGACCGATCCGCCCTGGTCGACGACCGATTCCACCAGCTCGTCGATCACGTCGGGGCTGTGCCGCACCGGGCATTCGCAGGCCGCGCACCGGTCACCCCACAAGCCGAGCCAGCCGCACGCCTCGCAGACGACGCCGGCGGCCGCGGTCTCGTCCTCGACGACGAGGGTCCGCACCGCGCCGACCGAGCCGGCCCGCAGGCACTGGGTGAGGCCGAGGACGCTGAGCCCGCCGGCACCGGACGCGTCGAACACCTCGGCGACGTGACGCCGTTGCAGTTCGCGCGTGTAGTGCTCGGCGACCGGCTCGGCGTACTGGCGGATCTCGTCCACAGTGGTCGTCGCCGGGTCGAGGGTGACCGTCGCGGCGACCTTGCGGGCGACCTCGCCCGGCAACCCGGCCGCGAACGCCTCCGGCCCCCGTCCGCCGACCACGAGCACGTCGAACCGGTCAAGGTGGCCGGTCGACAACGACTCGCGCACCTCGCCCTGCGACAGCTCCCACACCCGCAGGGTGTCCCGGTCGGGGAGGAGGAATCCGCACCGCGGGTACTCGTCGAGCATGGCGGTCATCGGCCGGATCCACGGCGCGGCGTCCACCATGATCCGATCGCGGACCGAGCGGGGCAGCGCGATCTCCTCGAACAGACCCCGGCCGGCGCAGGCGAAGATGGCGATCGCCCCCGGCCGCCAGCGACCCTGGTCGAGAGCTGCCTCGATGCGCTCCAGATCGGTGCGGATGGACATCCGGGCGCCGCGCCGCAGCGACGAGTCCACCGCGAGCGGCCGGATCTGGTGCAACAGGTTGCCGACCCGCGTGCGCAGGTCCGGCCGGTACCCCGAGTCGCGTGGAATCCCGACGTACATCGAAACGACCGGGTAACCGGCCGCTCTGAATCCGATGACGCGCTGCACGCTCTCGGCGTTGGTCATGCTCATCCTCCCGGGGGATGGCAACGCGCCGGGCGTGGTTGCCCGGCTCGGATGGGCGCCCGGCACCCACCACCGACCCGGCGCCATCCACCTGCCGAGCCGCTTCTGTAATTCCCCCAGCCGCGACCGCCGGTGGGCGAACCGCGTGCGATCGTCATTCTCGCCCACCGTACCCGCGACTACCACCCCGTGGCGGCGCCTCGTGCCCATACGGTCCGTTGCGCTGGCCCGATCGCACCGGACGGCGAGGCAGCCGGGCACCGGACGGCGCGATGGCAGGGCCGCACGGCGAGGTGGCGGGCGACCGCTCAGATTAACCGTCCGTACCCCGTTTGGGGACTTCACCTGCGACGATGCGCGGCTTACCTTGTGTTCAGCATGGCTGAAAAGTGTCCACTTCCGAGCAGCGACCGGCACGATGGCCGACCCGGCCGCTCCATGCTGGACGCGCCGGCGACGCCAGCATTTGACGTGGTCACGCCGCGTGTCGCAGGCTCGCCGGGGTCAACCGGCCAACCGTCCGGTTCGGACGCTGTCCGGCCGGTGCCGGCGCTGCCGCAGGCGCGGGCTGGGCCGCCAGCAGTTGCGCCTGCACCACGTAAGGATCAGGCAACTGCCAGTCGAATTCATCGGGAGCGATCTCCCAGCGGATCCGGCCGCCCGGATAGTCGGTCGGTGGGATCGGCACCCACGAGCCGAGGCCGTGCAACACTACGTCGAGCCGCTCGCGGAGCTCGGGACGTAGGCCCTCACCAGGGCGTACGAGAAAGAGCAGGCGGCCCGACGGCGCGACCGCGACGGGGCCACGAGTCCCGGTCAGCGCCGGCCGACCCAGCGCGGCTGGAATTTCCAGAACGTCGACGGTCCGGCCGGTCGCCAGCAGCACCCCGTGGTGCAGGTCGCGCCACCAGGAGCGGATCAGGCGCGGGTCGGGCTCGACCACCGCCTCCCAGTACGGGAGCGCCGGATGGCACGACACGATGTGGCATCCCGGCTGGTCACAGTCGAATCGGGTACCGATGAGGCAGGCGCCCGGAACGAGCGTCCAGCCGTGATCGGCGTAGCGAAGGGCCGCCCGGCGAAGTGCGAGGCGGCGTAGGCGACGAGGGCGAATGCGCTGCTGTTCGCAGTGCCAGCGCATGAGAATCCTCCGATTTACGGGTACTGGCGGGGGTTGCCGGTGCGGTGCGGCACGTCCCGCCGTTACCGGTGACGTACCCGGTCGTTGCTTGAGGCGAAGGACGTTCCAACTGCAACTTGCACATCGAAACGTAGGCGCCCTACCGGGCGGCGACCGCACACGATGTGCGACGTAGCTCAACCGGGTGACCGGCGGAAGAAACCGCAGGTCACCGGGGCAGCCAGGCAAGCCAACCGACGCCGAAGAACATGGCTACCAGACCCGACCAGGATCCGGCGGCGCCGCCGGACGGGAGGGAACAGACATGGACGAGCTGCCCATCGGCCGCCGCGTCGCGTACTGGCGTGGCCGCCGCAAGATGTCCCAACAGGTCTTCGCCGACCGGCTGGGCAAGTCGAAGAGCTGGGTCGACAAGGTGGAGCGCGGGGTGCGCCGGCTCGACAAGTTCTCCGTGGTCTACGAGATCGCCGACGTGCTCCAGGTCGACGTGCAACTCCTGCTCGGCCGGGAGCCGGAGCGCCGCTCGGACAGCATCAACTGCATCGACCAGGTCGAGGTCGAGGAGATCCGGGCCGCGCTGGAGCGCTACGACCAGATCGGCGCCCTCTTCACCGCGCCGTCCGAGCCGCCGTCCCTGGAGCAGATGCGCAAGGCGGTCAACCACGCCTGGCTGACCTACCAGCACGCCAAACGTGGCATGCTCGCCCGCGCGCTGCCCAAGCTGCTGCGCGACGCGCAGGCCGCCGACTCCGCGTACGCCGCCACCGACGACGCGCTGGACGCCGCCCACCTGCTCGCGCAGGTGTACCAGATCGCCTCGTCGACGCTGCGCAAACTGGGCGAGCACGAGCTGGCCTGGCTGGCCGCCGACCGGTCGATCGCCGTCGCACAGCGAGCCGGCGATCCGCTGCTGGCCGGCATCGCCACCTACCGGGTCGCGCTGGCGCTGCTCGCGCTCGGCCGATCCCGGCCGGCGCTGGAGGTCAACGTCAACATCGCCAACCGGCTCGCCCCCGGGACAGCCGCCGAGCCCGCCACCCCGGAACGGCTGTCCGTGTACGGGATGATGCTGCTGCAAGGCGCGTTCGCGGCGGCCCGGATCGGCGACACCGCGACCGTCCGCGACCTGCTGGCCGGCGCCGACGAGGCCGCCCGCGCGCTCGGCGGCGACCACAACTACTACTGGACCTCGTTCGGGCCGACCAACGTCCAGCTGCACCGGGCCGCGTGCGCGGTCGAGCTCGGCGAGGGCAAGCTCGCCATCGAGACCCACGAGCAGATCGACCCGTACGGGTTCGGCGCGCTGCTGCCGGAGCGGCGGGCGCACCACTTCCTCGACATCGCCCGCGGGTACGCCCAGGTCGGCAACGTCGAAGGGGCCAGCGAGATGCTCCTCGAGGGCGACCGGCTCGCCCCATCCGAGATCCGCTGCCGGCCGATCGCCCACGAGGTGCTCAGCGACGTACTGCGCCGCAGCCGGGGCACACCGCCGCCGCCGATCGCCGAACTGGCCGAGCACATGGGAGTCGGGGCTTGATCGAGGAGGCGGATGCGGGGGGCTCGTCTCAGGTCCTGTACGCGGTCGTCTGCGGTTCCCCGCCGGCGCGGGACGTCGGCCGGCTCGTGGACCTGGCCCAGGCCCGCGGCTGGGACGTGTGCGTCATCTGTACCCCCGACGGGCTGAAGTTCATCGACGTGCCGGGCCTCGCCGCGCAGACCGGCCACCCGGTGCGCACCAAGTACAAGAACCCGGGCGACCCCGACGTGCTGCCGCCACCTTCGGCGATCATCGTCGCGCCGGCCACCGTCAACACGATCAACAAGTGGGCCGCCGGCATCGCGGACACCCTCGCGCTCGGGCTGGTGATCGAGGCGATCGGGCTGGGCATACCGATCGTCGCGATCCCGTACACCAACTCGGCGATGGCCGCGCACCCGGCGTTCGAGGAGAACATCGAGCGGCTGCGCTCCTGGGGGATCACCGTGCTGTACGGCGACGACGTGATCAAGCTGCACCCGCCCGGCACGGGGGAGTCGCGGGTGGAGGAATTTCCGTGGCAGTTGGCGATCGACGCGCTGCCTGCTCGACTTGGCGGTTTCCGGTAGCCTCGCCGCGTGAGCGTCGCCGTCCAAGCGCCCACCGTTACCGACGTGGTCGCAGTCCTCGAAGAGCGGTACCCGCCGGCATGGGCCGAAGACTGGGACCGGGTGGGCCTTGTGCTCGGTGAGCCGGAGGCGACCGTACACCGGGTGCTGTGCGTGGTCGACTGCGTGCCGGAGACCGTCGAGGAGGCGCTGACCGTCGACGCCCAACTGATCGTTTCGCACCATCCGCTGCTGCTGCGCGGCGTCTCGTCGATCGCGCCGACCACGTACAAGGGCCGGCTCGTGCACCGGCTGATCCGGGCCGGGATCGCGCTGTACACCGCGCACACCAACGCCGACGTCGCCAACCCCGGCGTCTCCGACGCGCTCGCCGCCCGCCTCGGCCTGGTCGACCTGCGGCCGCTGCGGCCGGCTGCCGGTGTGGGCGCCGAGCAGGGGCGCGGCGCCGGGCGGGTGGGCCGGCTGCCCGAGCCGGTCACCCTCGCCGAGCTGACCAGCCTCGCCGCCCGGGCGCTTCCGGCGACCGCGTGGGGGGTACGGGCCGCGGGCGCCCCGGGGCGGAAGATAACGACTGTGGCGGTGTGCGGCGGCGCGGGAGACGGGTACCTTGGCGACGCGGTGGCGGCCGGTGCCGACGCGTACCTCACCGCCGACCTGCGCCACCACCCGGCCAGCGAATACCTGGCCGAGGGCGGACCAGCCCTGCTGGACGCCGCGCACTGGGCCACCGAGCGGCCCTGGCTCGACGACCTCGCCACCCAGCTGCGTGGCACGCTCGGCGTTGAGACGGTCGTGTCCGACCTCGACACCGACCCGTGGACCCTGCACGCCCGAGCACCTGAGGAGCGTTAGCCGATGAAGGCCGACCCGCAAGCCCAACGCCGCCTGCTCGACGTGCAGGCGATCGACACCGCGTTGGCGCAGCTCGCACACCGGCGCAAGAGCCTGCCGGAGTTCGCCGAGCTGGACCGGCTGGCCCGGGAGCTGTCCGCCATGGAAGACGAGCGGGTCCGCCACCAGGTCGGCGTCGACGACCTCGACCGCGACATCGCCCGGCTGGAGAAAGAGGTCGACCAGGTGCGCGCCCGCGCCACCCGCGACCAGTCCCGGCTCGACGCCGGCACCGGCCCGGCGCGCGAGCTGGAGGCGCTCCAGCACGAGCTGGGCACCCTGGCCCGCCGGCAGAGCGAGCTGGAAGACGCCGAGCTGGAGCTGATGGAGCAGCGGGAGCAGGCTCAGGGCGTACTCGACGAGGTTGAACAGCGCCTCACCACCGCGCGCGAGCAGCGCACGGCGGCCGAGCGTCGCCGGGATGAGGCCCTGTCCGAGATCGACCGGGACGCCGAGTTCCGCCGCTCCGGCCGGGTACCGCTCGTGGCGGACCTGCCGGGCGACCTGATCACGCTGTACGAGAAGATCCGCGAACAGACCGGGGTCGGTGCGGCACTGCTGCGCGCCGGCAGGTGCGGCGGCTGCCGGCTGGAGCTGTCCGGCAGCGAGCGCTCCCAGGTCAAGGCGGCACCGCCCGACGAGGTGGTCCGGTGCGAGGAGTGCCGGCGGATCCTCGTCCGCACCGAGGAGTCGGGGCTGTGAGTGCTATGAGGGTTGTTGTCGAGGCGGACGGCGGGGCGCGGGGGAACCCCGGGCCGGCGGGGTACGGCGCAGTCGTCATCGATCCGGACAGCGGCACGGTGCTCGCCGAGCGGCTCGGCGCGCTCGGGCACACGACCAACAACGTCGCCGAGTACCGGGGGCTGATCGCCGGGCTCGGCGCGGCGGCCGAGCTGGGCGCCGACGACGTCGAGGTACGGATGGACTCGAAGCTCGTCGTCGAGCAGATGTCCGGCCGCTGGCAGATCAAGCATCCCGGGCTGCGACCGCTGGCCGCCGAGGCCGCCACGCTCGTGCGCGCGTTCCGGTCGGTGACCTTCAACTGGATACCGCGGGAGCACAACCGGCGGGCCGACGCGCTCGCCAACGCGGCGATGGACGGCAAGTCGGCCCCCGAGGAGCCTGCTCCAGCGGTGGTGGCCGAGGCCACGCCGCCTCCGTCGTGGACGCCCCGGGACGGCGCCGCGGCGACCAGGCTCGTGCTGGTCCGGCATGGCGAGACCGAGTACACCGCGCGCCGGCTGTACTCGGGCATCGGCGACCCGGCGCTGAGCCAGCGCGGGCTGGCACAGGCGCGTGCGGTCGCCGCCCGGGTCGCCTCCGGCGGGCCGCTGGCCGCCGTGGTCACCTCACCGCTGAGCCGGTGCGCCGACACCGCCCAGCTGATCGCCGACACCGCCGGCGGCGTGCCGGTACGCATGGATCCCGACCTGGTCGAGTGCGACTTCGGCAAGTGGGAGGGGCTCACCTTCGCCGAGGTACGGGAGCGCTGGCCGGCCGAGATGCGGGCCTGGCTCGCGTCGACCTCGGTCGCGCCGCCGGGCGGGGAGTCCTTCGACGAGGTGACGACCCGGGTCGCCTGGGCGGTCGCCCGACTCCGGTCGGCCTACCCTGGCGAGCGGGTGGCCGTCGTCAGCCACGTGTCGCCAATCAAAATCATCCTGCGGGACGCGCTGGACGCCGGCCCGGCCTTCCTGCACCGTTGCTACCTCGACCCGGCCGGCATGTCCACGGTCGACTTCTGGCCGGACGGCGGTATCGCCGTGCGGGGCGTCAACGAAGCCGCTCACCTCGCCGGGATCTCGTGACGAAAGGTGGCGCCCGATGCCTAGCCACAGCGCGTTCGGCTGCTGCGACCCCGGCCGGGAGCGCGGCCCGTGGGACCAGTGGGTCCACGACACGATCGCGGAGACGGGCTGGGCGGTTGTCGCGGTCAGCGGGGAGACCCCGTACGCGTTCACGATCGGGGTCTGGCACTCGTACGAGCTGCCCGAGCTGGCCATGTTCGGGCTACGCGAGCAGGACATGCAGATCTGGCTGAACGCCTGCGTCAAGCTGCTGCGGGACCGGCCGGCGCAGGTGCGCGACGGCGAGGAGTTCAGCGGGGTACTCGAACGGTTCCCGGTCCAGGTGCGGGGCGTCGACCCGTCGTGGCACCGGTCGCTGTTCGCCGCGATGTGCGCGTACTACGGCACGATGGAGATGCCGGTGCGCCAACTGGTCTGGCCCGACCGGGACGGGCGCTGGCCGTGGGACCCGGCGGCGACCGCGACCTGCCGGGAGCGCCAGCCGCAGGCGTGGGCGGCCGTCGACCAGCACGCCGAAGGCCCGTGGCGGCTGGTCGGCGAGCTGTCGGCGGACTGGCCCTTCCAGAACCTGGAGCCGGATACCACCGTGCTGGCGTCACCGGAGATCGTGGCCGGCACGCTGCCGGTCGTGGCGGTCACCCACGACGCCGACGGCGGCTGGGACTTCCTCGACGAGCGCGGGTACTCCGACGAGGCGACCGGCTGGGTCTACTTCGGCGAGCTGTACAAGGCGCAGCCGTGGCTGGCCCAGTTCGCCGACATGCCGGCCGACCGGCAGGCGTGGCTGGACACCGAGGGGGAGTGGCACACCCGCCGGTTCAGCGACGCGCTGGACGAGGCGGCCGAGGAGGCTCTCGGGCCCGCTGCTGCTACCGAGGCCCCGGCGCCGGCGTAGGGCTAACCCCGATCCGGGCCGGGCGGTGGTGGGCCGGGGTGGCGTCCTGGCGGCGGGGGCAGGGTCGCCAGGTCCGGCGGTTCGTCCGGCCAGACCAGTCAGGTTGGACACCGGCAGCAGCAGGGAAGCGGAGTTGGCCAGGTGCGTGCAGGCGTACACATGCGGTCCTGGTCTGGCGCCCACCCGCGCGGCCGTCGCGAACACGACCGGGGTGAGCAGCACGACCGTCGCGTCGAGGCTCAGCACGGCGGTGACCAGGGCCGCGATGGCGAACACCACCCCCAGCAGCCGGCGCGGCGAGCCGCCACTGCGCCGGGCCGTGACCGCACCCGCGTACCGGAAGACACCCTCGGCGTCGGCGAGGTGAGCCAGCACCAGGATCGCGGCGAGGAAGCCCACGGTCGGGCCGAGCGCACGCAACTCGGCCAAGCCGGCCCGCCACGGCACCAGCCCGGCGCCGAGCACGACCGCGGCCACCGGCACCGCCCCGACCGCCTCCGGCAGCCGGAACGGGCGGATCACCGCGAAGGCGAGTACCCCGATCAGGAGAACGAGGGGGATCATCGTCGACCGTTCGGCGCATCAGGAGAGCCGTTCAGCGATTGAAGACGTGCTGAACTTTTGCCATTCCAGGTCATTCTGGTTACCTCCCGCACACCCACCGGTGTGTGAGGAGGACCACCATGGCTTCCCCCCGAAACGAGCCGGCTACCGTTCGCGACCGGGACCGCAGCCCGCTGTACTGGTTGTTGTTGATCCCGATCGTGGTACCCCTGCTCGTACCGCTCTACAACGGATCCGACCCGAAGCTGTTCGGGTTCCCGCGTTTCTACTGGCTGCAACTGGCCTTCATTCTCATCGGCGTCGGCACGACCACGCTGGTGTACCAGATGACGAAGCGGCGGAGGTGAGCCGCCGTGCGAGACCACGTAACCGAGATCGTCATCTTTGTGATCCTGTTCCTCGGCGTCAGCGGAATGGGATTCCTCGCCGCCCGGTGGCGGCGCCCCGACACGCTCCAGCACCTCGACGAGTGGGGACTGGGTGGCCGCAACTTCGGCTCCTGGATCACCTGGTTCCTCATCGGCGGTGACCTGTACACCGCGTACACCTTCGTGGCCGTGCCGGCCCTGCTGTTCGGCGCCGGCGCGACCGGGTTCTTCGCGGTCCCGTACACGGTGATCATCTACCCGATGGTGTTCCTCATCCTGATCCGCCTGTGGTCGGTGTCGCACCGGCACGGGTTCGTCACGCCGGCGGACTTCGTGCGGGCCAGGTTCGGCTCGCCGACCCTGGCGTTGGTCATCGCGATCACCGGGATCGTCGCCACGATGCCGTACATCGCGCTCCAACTCGTCGGCATCGAGGCGGTCCTGAAGACGATGGGCGTCACCGGCGACAACGTGTGGGCCCGCAACCTGCCGATCATCATCGCGTTCGCGATCCTGGCGGCCTACACGTACCAGTCCGGGCTGCGCGCACCGGCGCTGATCGCGTTCGTCAAGGACGCGCTGATCTATCTCGTGATCATCGTCGCGATCATCTACATCCCGTACAAGCTCGGCGGCTGGGGCAAGATCTTCGGCGCCGCCGACGCGAAGTTCGCCAAGACACCCGCGGCGACCGACGGCATCCTCCTGTCATCGACCGGCCAGTGGCAGTACATCACGCTCGCGTTCGGCTCGGCGTTGGCGCTCTTCCTGTACCCGCACAGCGTCACCGGCGTGCTCGCCAGCCGGAACCGGGACGTCATCAAGCGCAACATGTCGGCGCTGCCGGCGTACTCGTTGCTGCTCGGCCTGATCGCGCTGCTCGGGTACATGGCGATCGCCTCCGGCATCAAGCCGCTGCCGGGCATCAAGGCGGGCTCGGTCGACAGCAACACCGTGGTACCGCTGCTGTTCGACAAGACGTTCCCGGGCTGGTTCGCCGGGATCGCGTTCGCCGCCGTCGGCATCGGTGCCCTGGTACCCGCCGCCATCATGTCGATCGCGGCGGCCAACCTGTTCACCCGCAACATCTACAAGGAGTACCTGAAGCGCGATGCGACTCCCGCGCAGGAGGCCCAGACCAGCAAGGTGGCCTCGCTCGTGGTGAAGGTCGGGGCGCTGGCGTTCATCATCTTCCTCGACCCGCAGTTCTCGATCGACCTGCAACTGATCGGCGGCGTAATCATCCTCCAGACGCTGCCGTCGGTCGCGATCGGCCTGTACACCCGCTGGTTCCACCGGGGCGCGCTGGTCGCCGGCTGGGCCGTGGGCATGATCGCGGGCTTCTGGATGCTGTACGTGACCCCGAACGCGGCCACCAAGCGGGAACACTTCGGCGGCTCCGCGTACGCGCTTTCGCATCTCGGGTTCGACACCAAGGTCACGATGTACACCGGGTTCATCGCGGTCGTGCTGAACCTGCTGGTCGCGATCCTGGTGACGCTGGTCCTGCGGGCGATGAAGACACCCGACGGCACGGACGCCACCACCGAGGACGACTACTTCGTCGACCAGGGCGACGCCCGGGTCGAGCCCGGCACCGAGCAGTTCCCCGAGCCGGCAACGGCGTAGCGGCTCTCTGTATCTTGGAGAGTTCGCGGTGCCACAACACCGCGAACTCTCCAAGATCTCGACTAGAAGAACGCTCGGACCAGGAGGACGACGCCCACCACGCCGGCGAAGGTGACGATCACCGCGCGCAGTACCGGCGCCGGCAAGCGCCTGGCCAGCCGCGCGCCCGCGTACCCTCCCGTCACCGTCGCCGGGGCGAGAATCGCGACGTCGACCCAGTCGACGGGCCCGAACAGCGCGAACACCAGCAGCGTGATAAACCCGACCAGCGCCGAGATAGCGTTCTTGAGCGCGTTGACCCGGGCCAGGCTGGTGGCGAGCACCAGGCCCAGCGCCGCGACGAGCATGACACCGAGCGCGGCGCCGAAGTACCCCCCGTACACCGAACCGAGCAGCACCATGCAGTGCAGCGACAGGGCCCGGCGCCGGGGCGACATCTGGTGCGGATGGCCGACCACGGCCCGCAACCGGCTCTGGAAGGCCAGCACCGCGCCGGCGCCGAGCACGAGGAACGGGACGACCCGGTCGAACGCCTTCCCCGGCGTGGCGAGCAGCAGGACGCAGCCGGCCGCGGAGCCGACGATCGTGGTGGGAAACAAGGCCAGAATGCGGCGGCGGCCGATCTCCGCGGACAGCTCGGCCAGGTCGCGGCGACTGCCGACGACACTTCCGACGTACCCGGGAAAGACGGCGATCGAGTTCGTCACGTTGGCGGCGACCGAGGGCAGCCCGGTGGCCAGCAGCGCCGGAAAGGTCACCAGCGACCCGCCGCCCGCGATCGCGTTGACGGCGCCGGCCGCGAGACCGGCGGCGAGCAGCAGTACGACGTGGGCGAGGGTCATGGTGCCCGCCAGGCTACCCGTCGTCGCGATCACGGCCCCGGTACGATTGACGCGCGACGGACGAGTCGACCGGGCGGTCGCGCCGCGTGTAACGCGTCGAGGAACGTCCGGGCTCCACAGGGCAGGGTGGTTGCTAACGGCAACCCGGGGCGACCCGCGGGAAAGTGCCACAGAAAACAGACCGCCGCGCGGCCACGGTCGTGCGGTAAGGGTGAAACGGTGGGGTAAGAGCCCACCAGCACCCCGGGTGACCGGGGTGGCTCGGTAAACCCCACCCGGAGCAAGGCCAAGAGGGTGCCCGTTTCGGCGGGTACCTGCGCAGGCGCCTGAGGACGGCCCGTCCGATGCCTGCGGGTAGGCCGCTGGAGCCTGTCGGCAACGGCAGGCCGAGATGGATGGCCGCCGGCCCGTGAGAGCGGGTCACAGAACCCGGCGTACAGGTCGACTCGTCCGTCGCACCCGCGCTGACCAGCATCGGAGTGGCAATCCGTGAACGCTCGGAAACGTCCGGGAATATCGCGGCGCCTCATGACGACGCCTGGCCCGAAGCGCCGTCGGCGTGCGGTCGGTGCCGAGCAGCACGCTGTCAACGGCTTCGCGCGTCCGGTCCTCACTTCCGCTGTGTACGGGTCTGGGAATCCGAAGATCATTCCACCGTGGACACCGAACGGCCATGGCCTGTGACCGGCACAAACGGGGCCACCAACACCCCCTCGACCGGTCCGGGCCGGCGTCAACGTCAGCCGCCGCACGCCGGCCCGAAGGTGGGGAGGGACAACTCCCGTGCTTCGCCGACCCTCCACCTGCGCCGGCCGGACCCCCAGCCCGCGCGGTACCGTCGAACCAACGGCGCGCGTCGGAGTAGAGGTCCGGCGCGACGCCGCCCCAGCCTCTACCTGGGATGGTGAGCACAGTGCACGACAACGTTGGCATTCCCGCCGGCAACGACTTCGGTACCCGGGTCCGGAAGGCCCGCACGAAGCGCGGCCTCTCGCGCGACGCCGTGGCTGCACTGTGTGGCCGGTCCGAGGAGTGGCTGCGCCAGATCGAGCGCGGCCGCCGCGGCACTAGCCTCAAGATGGTCACCCGGCTCGCCGAGGTCCTCCGCGTCCAGGACCTCACCGAACTGCTCGGCGAAGAGGCGCCCACCGCGGTGTACGTTCGCCCCGAACACCCTTCGCTCGGCCTCATCCGCCACGCGATCGTGTCCTACGGTTCCGCCGGCGACGCGCCGGTGCCGAGCGTGGAACAGCTTCGCCAGCGGGTGCAGCAGGCGTGGCGCCTGCGCGCCGTGTCCGGCCACGACCGGACCGACCTTGCCTCGGTGCTGCCCGGTCTGATCGTCGACGCCCAGCGGGCATCACGGGTCGCCCCGACGCCGGCACGACGCCGGGCGGCGTACGCGCTGCTGGCCGATGTGTATCACCTCGGCCAGCTCTACCTGTGCTACCAGGACGCTCCCGAGCTGTTGTGGGTCGCGGTCGACCGGGCGATGAGCGCGGCGCAGGATTCCGAGGATCCGGCCGCGGTCGGGCGCGCGGCGTGGTTCTCCGCGTACCTGTACCGGGATTTCGGCGTCGTCGACCAGGCCCACCAGGTGGTCGAGAACGCGGCGCGCCAGCTCGACGGGGCGGAGCCGACATCCACCCTGCTGCGCCAGCGCAGCGTCGTGCAGCTCGCGTCCGCGTGGAACTACGCCCGCGAGGGCCGTCCCGCCCAGGCATGGCGGGCCTGGGACTCGGCGGTCGATTCCGACCGGGGCGCGGCCGAGACGCCGGCGCCATGGGTGCTGTTCGGTACCGACCCGGGAGACGTCGCGCTCGCGCTCGACGTCGAGCTGGGCAAGTCGGCGTCCGCGGCACGGCGCGCCGAGGCCATCGACCCGGCCGCGGTCGAGTCGGTGCCGCGCCGCGCTCGGCTGATGATCGAGGCCTCGCGTGGGCAGATGCTCAAGCGCGAGTACGCAGGCGCCGTATATCTGCTCCGCCGCGCGCAACAGACCTCGCCCGAGGCCACGCTGTTTAGCGCGCACGCGCGCTCGATGGTGCACGAGATGCTCACGCGCGCTGGGCCGCTGCTGCGCCCGGAAGTCGCCGAGCTGGCCGGCAGTCTCGGCGTGGCGGCCTGACCCGTCCCGCCTTCCGCCAGGGGTACATCTAGTACCCCCCGCCTTGCGTACCCGGTGGCCCGTATTCGCGCCCCTAAGGTCGGTGTCTAGGAGCGCGGCGGTCACGGTGCCAAATGGCACTCCGACCGGGGCCGCCGCGTCTCCCGTAGACGAGGTGCGGTGCCCTGGGCACGCCAAGTTCGGGCGCCGCGCCTCCCCGAGCCGGGAGGCGGCGCCCATGGACCTGCGCCCTACCGCGAGCGCCGTTACGGCGTTCGCGGTACAGCGGCAGGGTTTGACCAGCTGGACGGCGGTGCACCAGGTGCTCGTCGAGCACCAGCCGGTCCAGCTCTGGTGGCACGCCGCCTGCTCGGTCTGCGATGTCCCGTGGCCGTGCCCGATGCGCGAGCTCGCGCTCGACGAACTGACGGGGCAGCGCGCGGCACGGACCTGATGCGATCCACCGTTCACACGAGAGGACCTGAGGTGACCGACGCGCACGACAAGGACGACAGCCACATCGACGACCACCGCGAGCGGTACTCCGAGCCGCGCTGCGAGCGCGAAGCCCTACTCCGCGATGCGGTGCAGGGCTGCGCCATTGGTGAGAAGGAAGACCAGGCACTCACCCTGTTGTCGCATTTCGACGGGGACACCCTGGCGCCGATCTATTCGATCTTCGATCGGCTGCGCGCGGCTGGCCCCCGCATCCCAGCCGGCACCGGCATGCCGAGGGTGCCAACGCTCCTATTGGCGGAGTGACACAGAAGCCGCCGCCAGCCAACGTGGGCTGGCGGCGGCTTCTTGCTGGGCCTCTTGCTGGTGCGCGTGCCGCGGCGAGATGCGCCGCCTTGTGAAAATGGTCCGGGGCGCGAACGACCTGTTCATCACTGGCCTTCTCGAAACCCTGGAGCTTGGGGCATGAGGCCATCGGCCCCCGAGTACCCGGACCGGCCGTACGTGCGTGACATCTACGCCGCGCAGGCGTGCGGGTTCCCGATCCGGGACACTAGAGAATTCGAGGCGTACCGGGCGGCGCTGACCAGTCTCGAACCCTTGAACGATTCGGAGGTGAGGGCATCCTGCGCCCACTGGCCGATCGCGCACGAACGTGGTTGCGATCTGCGCTCCGGGCGGAAGGCAACAGCGGGCCTGGCTGGCCGTAACCGGCGACGCCGAGACCAGGCGAGCAAGTCGCTCCTCGGCCAGCGGAAGAAGGCGGCTGAGGACTTCCTCATCGAAGTTGAGTCGTTGCCGCCTCGTACTTGTCAATCTTGCTCTGCCGATGCCGCCGTGCGCGGCGAACAGGTGACCAGACCGGTCAGGAATGAAGAAGCACCGGTCACCGCGCGGCACGTAGCGTGACTGGCATGCGACAAGCACATCTCCCGGAAGGAACTGCCATGACCTCGATCAGGTCCATCACCCTCGAAACGTCCGACCCCACGAGCGCCAACGCTTTCTACGCCGCCGCCTTCGGTGTAGGCACTCAGGTGGGCGTACGCGCCTGCGACGCACCGACGACCGGCTTTCGCGGGTTCACGCTGTCGCTCGTGGTGTCCCAGCCGAGCACCGTCGACACCCTTATCGGCGCCGCACTCGACGGCGGCGGTACGACGCTGAAGCCGGCCAAGAAAGGGTTCTGGGGCTACGGCGGCGTCGTGCAGGCCCCGGACGGGACGATCTGGAAGGTCGCGACGTCATCGAAGAAGGACACCGGTCCGGCCACCCGGCAGATCGACAACATCGTGCTGCTGCTCGGAGTCGCGGACGTCAAGGCGAGCAAGCGGTTCTACGTCGACCAGGGCCTGGCCGTGGCGAAGAGCTTCGGCAGCAAGTACGTCGAGTTCGCCGCTCCGGAGTCGCGCGTCAAGCTGGCGCTCTACGGGCGGCGCGCCGCGGCCAAGGACGCCGGCGTCTCCCCGGACGGCACCGGGTCGCACCGGATCGTCATCGGCGGCGATGCCGGGTCCTTCACCGACCCGGACGGGTTCGTGTGGGAGGCCGCGTAGGACACCCCGGACGGGTTCGCGTGGGAGGCCGCGTAGGACACCCCGGACGGAGGAGCCGATGAGGATCGCGGTCACCGGTGGGACCGGTCGGATCGGTGGTCTCGCGGTGCGACTGCTGACCGACGACGGACGGCACGACGTCGTCCCGCTGTCGAGCCGTACCGCGCCGTACGACGACCCGGCGGCTCTGCGCGCCGCGCTGGACGGGGTCGACACGCTGGTGTTCGTGTCCAGCGACGGCGAGGCCGCGCGGGTGGTCGTCCACCACCGCAACGTCCTGGACGCCGCGACCTGGTGCGGGGTCGGGCACGTGGTACAGCTCAGCGGCCTGGACGCGGACGTGTCGTCCCCGTTCTGCTACGCCTTCACCAACGGCGACACCGAACGGCGGCTCCGCGCCTCCGGCCTCCGGTACTCCATCGTGCGGGCCGGCCTGTTCACCGAGTTCTTCCTCGACCTGATCCGGCGAGCCGGCACGGCGACGGGCGGCGCCGACGCGATGGTCGCGCTCCCGGCCGCCGACGGCCGCGTCTCCCTCGTCGCACGAAGCGACGTGGCGCACTGCCTCGCCGCCCTGGCACTGCACGAGCCCACCAACGGGCACCACGACGTGACCGGGCCGGAGAGCCTCACCGTCGAGGCGGTCGCCAAAGCCGTCGGGTACCGGTACGCCGACACCGCGCCGGCCGGCTTCGCCGCCGCGCTGCTGCGCCTCGGCGAGGAGCCATGGTGGACCTACGCCTATACGAGCATGTTCGAATCCATCCGCCAGGGCCGGTGGGCAGCAACCTCCGGCGCGGTCGCCGAACTGACCGGCCGCGAACCGCTCTCCCTCCGGGACGTGCTCAACAGCGCGGGCGGAACGACCACTGACACGCGCTCTACCCGGCGATCACCGCGGCACCAACCCCGCTAAACGCGTCGCCGGCCCGGTCGACCTGGTGTAGACAGGCCGGGTGCGCCCCGAGCCCGGTCAGGTCCTGCACTTCTCCGAGGACCCCACGATCACCCGCTTCGTGCCCCACGTCGCGGCGACCGCCCAACAACCCCAGGCGTACGTGTGGGCCGTCGACGCGGCCCGGGCGCCGGACTACTGGTTCCCGCGCGACTGCCCACGGGCGATGGCCTGGACGACGGAGACCTCGACGGCGGCCGACCGGGAACGCATCATCGGCCCCGGCGGTGGCGAGCGGGTACACGCGGTCGAGTACCGGTGGCTGGACGCGATCCGGACGGTCCGCCTGTACGCCTACCGGCTGCCCGCCGACCGGTTCACGCCGATCGGGGAGCCGGTCTCGCACGCGGTCGTCGCCACCGGGCCGGTCGACCCGCTCGGGCCACCGGAACCGGTCGGCGACCTGCTCCGGCTGCACGAGGAGGCCGGCATCCAGCTTCGCGTACTGCCGAACCTGTGGCCGTTCTGGAACGCGGTGATCGGGACCACCCTCGGCTTCAGCGGGATCCGGCTGCGCAACGCCGCCCCAGGGCCGTCCACTATGTACCCGACCCCCGAACGGAGCGCTGACCCATCCCCGTGTCTAGACGGTTGTCAAATCAGGCGGGAGGGTTAACGGTTCGGCTTCCGGGTAGTCGGCACTCTCCGTCCGGAGCCGGCGGACGGCGGTCCGGCCGACCCCGACCGGTACGCACGGCCCAATTCGTTGCCCACGTCACTGCAAATTTTTTGGGTACCCTCGACCGCCCGGCCCGCCGCCCCGACGCATTCCCGGTCCGGATCTGAACCAGAGCGTCCCGGTGCGCGTATAACCGTAGGAAAGTTGCTGCGTGGCAACGATTGTGCCGCAAATTCGAAATGGTGCTCGGGATCGTCCGAAGGGCGTTTCGTCGGCCGAATTCCGGGCATCCACATCCTGCCGGGTTCTCACCTTGATAGGTCTACTGTGGATCCTCTTCAGCGAACTTACGCGAATCGGTGGCGCATGTGCGGTTTGCGGTGCACAGTGATGTCATGAGCAGCAGCGGTGCTAACCGGTACTACTGGTGCCTTTCGCATCACCGCGTGGAGACCGAGGACGACAAGTGCCCCGCGGTCAACCGGCTCGGACCGTACAACTCGGCCGAGGAAGCCGAGCATGCGCTCGATCGGGTACGAGAACGTAACGAGACTTGGGATGCGGAGGACGCCCGCTGGGAGGGCGAAGAGGCGTAGCGCGATCGGATCGCAGTAGCTCTCCAAACCACAAGCGGAAGTCTCCGACACAAGGGGGAAGACACGATGGCCGCAGCAGACAAGGCCACGACAAGACCGGCAGCCAGGCGTGCGGCCGGTCAGCCAGCAGCCAAGAGCGACCAATCCAAGACCACGGGCACCAGGGCAGCGAAGCCCTCCGCTGCGTCGACCGGCACCGCGAAGGCCGGAGCGGCGAAGCGCGCGGTCGCGGCCCAGACCGCCACCACCCGGCGCAGCACCACCGCTACCGCTGGCCGCACGAGTACGGCCAGCAGGACGGCCCCGGCGACCAAGTCGACCGCCAAGGCGGCGCCCGCGAAGAAGGCCGCCACCAAGAGCACCAAGGCGGCGTCCGCCCCGAAGAGCACCACGGCAGCGGCGAAGAAGACCACCGCCAGGGCGACGACCGCCCGCAAGACGGCCTCGACCAAGGCCACGCCCGCCGCCAGGTCGACGGCGGCGAAGTCGACCGGCGCGAGGAAGACCACGGCCGCCGCGAAGTCGGCCCCGGCGAAGAAGGCCACGACCACCCGGTCGACGGCGACCCGGTCGACGGCGACCCGGTCCACGGCGACCCGGTCCACGGCGACCCGGTCCGGCGGGGCCGCGAAGGCGACTGCCGCGCGGAAGACGGCGGCGGCTACGTCGACCCCGGCGAAGCGGGCGACCACCGCGAAGGCGACCACTGCGAAGGCGGCCACCGTGCGGAAGACGGCGGCGGCGGCTACGTCGACCCCGGCGAAGCGGGCGACCACCGCGAAGGCGACCACTGCGAAGGCGACTGCCGCGCGGAAGACGGCGGCGGCCACGTCGACCCCGGCGAAGCGGGCGACCACTGCGAAGGCGGCCGCCGCGCGGAAGGCGGCGGCCACGTCGACCCCGGCCAAGCGGGCGACCACCGCGAAGGCGACGCCGGCCAAGCGCTCGCCCGCCAAGCGGTCACCGGCCAAGGCCACCACCAAGGCCACCTCGGCGGCTAAGAAGACTACCGCCAAGGCCGCCGGCGCGGCGAAGAAGGTGGCGGCGAGGACGACGACCGCGGCGGCCAGGGCGACCACGAAGGCGGCCGGTACGGCGCGGAAGACTGCGGCGGCGACGAAGACCGCCGCGGCGAAGAAGACCACGGCCAAGGCGACTACCTCCAAGGCGACGACTGCCAAGGCCACGCCGGCGAAGAAGACGGCCGCGAAGAAGACGACCGCGACCAAGACCGCGCCGGCGAAGAAGACCACCGCGAAGAAGACGGCGGCCACCAAGTCGACGGCGACCAAGACGGCGGCGGCCAAGAAGACCACCGCCAAGACGGCGGCGGCCAAGGCGACGGCCGCCAAGAAGACCACCGCCAAGACGGCGGCGGCCAAGAAGACGACGGCCAAGGCGACGACGGCCAAGGCGACGACCGCCAAGGCGACGACGGCCAAGGCCACCCCGGCGAAGAAGACCACCGCGAAGAAGACGACCGCGGCCAAGAAGACGACGGCGACCAAGAAGGCCACCCCGGCGAAGAAGACGACCACGGCCGCCCGCAAGTCGGCTCCGGCTCGGACGGCGACCGCGCGTACGGCGGCGTCGACCCGGCCGGCCACCAAGGCAGGCGCCACCAAGGCAGGCGCCACCAAGGCAGGCGCCACCAAGGCAGGCGCTACCAAGACCGCGGCGGCGAAGAAGACGGCGGCCACCAAGTCGACGGCGACCAAGAAGGCCACGACGGCGACCAAGGCCACCGCGACCAAGTCCACGGCGACCAAGAAGGCGCCGGCCACCAAGAGGGCCACCCCGGCCAGGAAGACCGCGGCCACGTCGACCGGCGCCCGCGGCGGACTGGCCGCGACGGCCACGAACACCGCCAAGTCGGCGGCGACCACGGCCGTCCGGGCGACCACGTCCATCGCCAGCCGGGCGGTGAACGCCGGGAAGTCGGCGGCCGACAAGGCCACCAGGGTCACCAGATCGGCCGCCAAGGCTACCGGAGCCACGGGTACCAACACATCAGGTACCAAGGCGCCCGCGAAGCGTACGTCCGCCGCCGCGAAGACGGCCGCGACCAGGACAGCCACCCCGAAGCCGGCACCGGCTACCCCGCCGGCCGAGACGCCGGGCGTGCCACCGGTCGCTTTCGACGACGGTTCCGCCCGGCCCACCGGCTCCGTGTCGGCGGGCGCCTTCCCGTGGGAGCGCGGGCGGGACAGCACCGACGAGTCCGCGCCGAGCGCCAACGGCGGCCGGGACGGCAACGACGCCGACCAGGACCGGGCGCTCGACGGCATGATCTCTGAGTACTTCCGCAAGTAAGAACGGGTGGGGCGCCGTACGCGAAGAGTGGTAGGACATACCGTGTGGCTCTTCGACGCGTACGTGCGCCCCACATCGACTTCGGCGAGTTGCGCCGGGAGCTGAAGCTGCCCGACGGGTACCCGGAGGCGGCCCAGGACGAGGCGGATCGGGCGGCCGCCCGCCCACCCGCGGCCCCGACCGACCACACCGGCATCGCGTTCGTCACGATCGACCCGCCCACGTCGCTCGACCTCGACCAGGCGATGTGCCTGCTGCGCCGCCCCGGCGGCGGGTACCGGGTGCACTACGCCATCGCCGACGTGGCGTCCTGGGTGGCGCCCGGTGGTGTGCTGGAGCAGGAGACCTGGCGGCGCGGGCAGACCGTGTACCTGCCGGACGGGAAGGTGCCGCTGCACCCGCCGGTGCTCAGCGAGGCCGCCGCGAGCCTGCTGCCCGACCAGGACCGGCCGGCCGTGGTCTGGACCATCGACCTCGACTCCGGCGGCGCCACGGTCGCCGTCGCCGTCGAGCGCGCGCTGGTCCGCAGCCGGGCGAAGCTCAACTACGAGCAGGTCCAGTCCGACGTCGACGCCGGAACGGCGGCAGAGCCGATCGCGCTGCTGCCCGAGATCGGCAAGCTGCTGGTCGAGCGCGGGCTGGCCCGTGGCTCGATCAGCCTGCCCACGCTGGAGCAGGAGGTCGAGCCGGTGCCCGGCGGCGGTTGGCGGCTCCGGCTGCGCGCCCAGCCGCCGGTCGAGGAGTACAACGCGCAGATCTCGCTGCTGACCGGGGTGTCCGCCGCGAAGATCATGCTCGATGGTGGGGTCGGCCTGCTCCGGACGATGCCCGCCCCCCGGCCCGAGGCGGTGGCCAAACTCAGAGCGGCCGCCCCGGCGCTGGGCGTCACCTGGCCGGACGGCGCGAGTGTCGGTGCCGTGATCGCCACCCTCGACCCGAGCGACCCGGGGGCGGCGGCCTTCCTCGACCAGGCGGCCGAGCTGATGCGCGGGGCCGGGTACACCCCGTTCGACGGCGACCCGCCGGCCGACCCGGGGCACGGGGCGGTCGCCGCTCCGTACGCCCATGTCACCGCCCCGCTGCGGCGGCTGGCCGACCGGTACGCGACAGAGGTTTGTCTTGCTCTTCACGCGGGTGGCGAGGTGCCCGGCTGGGCCCGGGAGGCGCTGCCCAGGCTGCCGGACGCGATGCGCCGCACCGACCAGGTCGCCGGGACGGCCGAGCGCGGCGCCGTCGACCTGGTCGAAGCCGTCCTGCTGGCCGGGCGGATCGGTGAGGCGTTCGACGCGGTGGTGCTCGACACCGCGCCGGCGGTCGTCGCGGTCGACGACCCACCGGTGCGGGCGAAGTGCGACGGGGACGGGCTCGCACCGGGCACCCGGGTGCGGGTACGGCTGGCGGAGGCAGATCCGCATCGGCGAAAGATCCTGTTCCGGCTAGCCTGATCAGAGAGGTAGCGGGGAGGCGCCTTTCGGAGGTGTAGGCGACTGGAGGTGTCGGGCGATGGAGCGTCGGCGGTACACGCTGATGATCGACGTCGAGTCGAACGCGTTCCGTAAGGGGGTCCGGTTCTGGTCCGAGGCGCTGGGCGCGCCGGCCCGGCATTCCGGCGACCCGACCGACCCGTACATCGAGCTGCCCGCCGCGAACGGTGACATGCACATCGAGGTCCAGAAGATCAACTCGCCGAGCCGGTACCACCTGGATCTCTACGCGCCCGATGTCGACAAGGAGGCGCGGCGCCTGGAGGCGCTCGGCGCCCAGAAGGTCAAGCGCGAGTCGAGCTGGTGGGTGATGAAGGCACCCACCGGTCACCTGTTCTGCATCATTCCCGAGTCGGCGCCGATGCCGGACGACGAGGACTTCGACGAGGAAGACGAGTTCGACGATTTCGACGACGAGGACGATTTCGACGACGACGAGGAATTCGAAGAGGACGAGCCGCCGGAGCCGGAGCCGCCGAAGAAATACCCGCGCCTACGGGCGGTCCCGAACGACTGAATCTACTCCGGAGGTAGACGATGCTCGATCCGCAGTCCGACGACGGCCAGATCGACGGGTCGGTACCCGACGTCATTGCCGGCCAGGCATTCCGTGACGCCCGTGACCTCTTGCTCGACCACACGTCAAAAGTCCCGGACTTCCGCTGGACCCCGCTCGACCACTTCAACTGGGCGGTCGACTGGTTCGACGGGGTGCTCGCCGCCGAGCGGCCCGACCAGACCGCGCTGTGGGTGGTGGAGGAGGACGGCAGCGAGGCGAAGCTGACCTTCGCCGACCTGTCCGCCCGGTCGTCGCAGGTGGCGGCGTGGCTGCGCGGCGAAGGCGTCCGCCGGTACCAAAGGATCCTGCTCATGCTCGGCAACCAGGTCGAGCTGTGGGAGGTGCTGCTCGCCGCGATCAAGATCGGCGCGGTGGTCATCCCGGCGTCAACTCTTCTGGGTACCGAGGACCTGCGCGACCGGATCGAGCGCGGCGAGGTCGACCACGTGGTGGCGCGCAGCGCCGATGCGCCGAAGTTCGAGGGTATCGAGGGCGGCTGGACGCGCATCGCGGTCGGCGACCCGGTCGAGGGCTGGCTGGACTACGCGTTGTCGTTCGACTACCTGGGCGGCGAGGCGATCGAGGGGCGCAGCCGGGGCGACGACCCGCTGCTGCTGTACTTCACGTCCGGCACGACGGCCCTGCCCAAGCTGGTCGAGCACACCCACCAGTCCTACCCGGTCGGGCACCTGTCGACGATGTACTGGCAGGGCGTGCGCCCCGGCGACGTGCACCTGAACATCTCCTCGCCGGGCTGGGCCAAGCACGCGTGGAGCAACGTGTTCGCGCCGTGGAACGCCGGCGCCACGGTCCTGGTCGTCAACCAGGCCCGGTTCAACGCGGCGAACCTGCTCGACACCGCCGTGCGCTGCGGGGTGACCACGTTCTGCGCGCCGCCGACGGTGTGGCGGCTGCTGATCCAGGCCGACCTGGCCGCCTGGCAGGTGCCGTTCCGGGAGTGCGTCGCGGCCGGGGAGCCGCTCAACCCCGAGGTCATCGAGCAGGTACGCGCGGCGTGGGACATCACCGTGCGCGACGGGTACGGGCAGACCGAGACGACCGCGCAGATCGGCAACCCGCCCGGGCAACCGTTGAAGCTCGGGTCGATGGGCCGGCCGCTGCCCGGGTACCGGATTGTGCTGGTCGACGTGCTCAGCCACGAGCGGGACGCGCGGGAGGGTGAGATCTGCCTCGACCTGTCCGACCGGCCGGTCGGGCTGATGCGCCGGTACCTCGACGAGGAGCAGAACGCCTACGTGCTGCGGGACGGCCTCTACCACACCGGTGACGTGGCGTTCCGCGACGACGACGGGTACATCACGTACGTCGGGCGTACCGACGACGTGTTCAAGGCGTCCGACTACCGGATCTCGCCGTTCGAGCTGGAGAGCGCGCTGATCGAGCACGAGTCCGTGGTCGAGGCGGCCGTCGTGCCGGCGCCCGATGCGGTCCGGTTGGCGGTCGTCAAGGCGTACGTGGTGCTCGCCGAGGGGGTGCCGGCCGGGCCGGAGACCGCGTACGAGATCCTGCGGTTCAGCCGGCAGCGGCTGCCGCCGTACCAGCGGGTACGGCGGATCCAGTTCGCGGAGCTGCCGAAGACGATCTCCGGGAAGATCCGCCGGGTCGAGCTGCGGGAGAGCGAGGCCGGCCGGGACGCCCGCGAGGAGCACGAGTACTGGGAGGAGGACTTCCCCGACCTGAAGTCCTGACTTGGCGCAACTTCCCGGAAGTTGTGGCCTCGGGAGGGTGCCGAGGCCACAACTCGCCGGAAGTTGTGCCGATCAAGCGCGCAGATCCCGGAAGAACGCGCGTAGGTCGCCTACCAGCAGGTCGGGCTCCTCCATGGCGGCGAAGTGGCCACCCCGGTCGAACTCCGACCAGTACACGGTGTTGGCCGTACGCTCGGCGAACCGCCGTACCGCGAGGACGGTCTCGTGCGGGAACACCGCCATCCCGGTGGGCGTCTCCGACAGCCGGCCGCCCGGGCTGCTCGACCTGGCGCTCTCGTAGAAGATCCGGGCCGAGGAGCCGGCCGTGCCGGTCAGCCAGTACAGCATCACGTTGGTCAGGAGCTGGTCGCGGTCGACGGCGTCCTCCGGTACGTCCTTCGCGTCGGCCCATTCCTTGAACTTCTCCACGATCCAGGCGAGTTGGCCGACCGGGGAGTCGGTGAGGGCGTACGCGAGGGTCTGCGGCCGGGTCGCCTGGATCGTCGAGTACCCGCTGTCCTCGGCCTGGAACCGCGCGCTGCGCTGCCGGGACGCCTCGATCCGCGCCCGCTCCGGGTCCGTGAGGCCGACCAGCCCGGTGAGGTCGAGGTCAGCCGGTGGCGCCGCCGCGGACATCATCGTGATGTGCACGCCGACGACCCGTTCGCCGCCGGCCAGCCCCAGCTCACGCGAGATCCGGGCGCCCCAGTCGGCGCCGTGCGCGCCGTACCGGTCGTACCCGAGCCGCGCCATCAGCGTGGCGAACGCCCGCGCGATCCGGGGCGGATCCCAGCCGGTCTCCCGGGTCGGCCCGGAGAACCCGAAGCCGGGCAGCGACGGCACCACGACGTGGAACGCGTCGGCCGGGTCGCCACCGTGGGCGCGGGGGTCGGTCAGCGGGCCGATGATGTCGACGAACTCCACGATCGAGCCGGGCCAGCCGTGGCTGATGACGACCGGCAGCGCGTGCGGCTCGGGCGAGCGTACGTGCAGGAAGTGCACGTTGGTGCCGTCGACGGTCGTCGTGTACTGCGGGAACGCGTTGAGTCGCGCCTCGTACGCGCGCCAGTCGTAGCTGGTCCGCCAGTACTCGGTCAACTCCATGAGGTAACTGCGTGGGACGCCGTAGCGCCAGCCCACGTCCGGCAATTCGTCAGGCCAACGGACGCGGGACAGGCGTTCGCGCAGGTCATCCAGGTCGGCCTGCGGAACGTCGATACGGAACGGGCGAATATCGCCGTTAACTGTCACCTCTAGATCGTGACAGTCCGCACTCGACGAGCCGGAGAGGCGGTACCTCTGGAAGACTTGCGGCGTGGGTTTGGACATGACGACATTGCCGGATGTGACCGAACTGACCGTGGGCATCCTCGGCGGCACCGGTCCGCAGGGCAAGGGCCTGGCGTACCGGTGGGCGCGTGCCGGCCAGCGGGTGCGGATCGGATCCCGGTCGGCGACCCGGGGCGCCGAGGCGGCGGCCGAGATCGCGGCCCTGCCGGGCGTGGTCAGCGGGCTGGTCAACGGCAACCATGTCACCGGCGGCGACAACGCGCACGCGTGCGACGCCGACGTGGTGGTCGTGGCGGTGCCGTGGGAGGGCCACGCGGCGCTCCTCACCGAGCTGGCACCCCGGCTGGCCGGCAAGATCGTGGTCGACTGCGTGAACCCGCTCGGCTTCGACAAGCACGGCCCGTACGTGCTGCCGGTGCCCGAGGGCAGCGCCGCCCAGCAGGCCGCCGGTCTGCTGCCGGAGTCCCGGGTCTGCGCGGCGTTCCACCACGTCAGCGCCGTGACCCTGGCCGACCCGGAGGTCGCCGTCTGCGAGCTGGACGTGCTGTGCCTCGGCGAGGACCGGGAGGCGGTGAGCGTGGTGCAGGCGCTGGCCCACCGGATCAACGGCATGCGCGGCGTGTACGCGGGGCGGCTGCGCCTCGCCGGCCAGGTCGAGGGGCTGACCGCCAACCTGATCGCGATCAACCGCCGGTACAAGGCGCACTCCGGGGTCCGCGTCACCGACGTGTGACCCCGGCACATTACTTAGACGTTGGTCTATGAAGTCCCATCTGGGTTTCGTGGATGGGACTTGATTGACCATCGTCGATCGGAGGGGGCACATGGCGCGCGACGACCTGGGGACCGAGGTCGCCCTGCCGACGCCGCCGCGCCGGATCGTGTCGCTCGTACCGTCGCTGACCGAGACGGTCGCCGCCAGCGCGCCGGACCTGCTGGCCGGCGCCACCGACTACTGCACCCACCCGGCCAGCCTCGACGTCCCCCGGGTCGGCGGCTCCAAGTACCCCGACGTCGGCAGCGTGCTCGCGCTCAAGCCGGACCTGGTGCTCGCCAACGCCGAGGAGAACCGCTCCGAGGACGTGGCCGCGATCCGGGCCGCCGGGGTCGAGGTGTGGGTCACCTTTCCCCGTACCGTGAATGAAGCTTTTGGGTCTTTGTCCCGGATGCTGGAAGCGCTGTGGATAACCGAGCCCGCCTGGTTGAACGAAGCGCGGGAAGAATGGGCCGCGCCGCCCGAATTCGACCTGTCCGTCGTCGTGCCGGTCTGGCGGCGGCCGTGGATCGTGCTGGGCGGTGACACGTTCGCGAGCCACGTGCTGCTGCGCCTCGGCCTGCGCAACGTCTACGCCAGCTCGGCCGAGCGGTACCCGCGCCCCAAGCTGGCCGACATCCTGCCGGCCGATCTGGTGCTCCTGCCGGACGAGCCGTACGCGTTCACCGCCGACGACGGCCCCGACGCGTTCCCGGGCCGGCCGTACACGCTCGTCTCCGGCCGGCACCTGACCTGGTACGGTCCGTCTCTCGCGGAGGCGCGGCAGGTGCTGACCTGGCAGCTACGCTCCACCGGGTGAGCCTCGCGTTCGACCCGTGGTCGCCCTCGTTCGTGGCGCACCCGTACGACGTCTACGCGCAGTTGCGCGACGAGGCGCCGGTCACGTTCTTCGAGCCGACCAACCAGTGGCTCGTCTCACGGTACGAGGACGTCAACGCGTTGCTGCGCGACCGGCGGCTCGGTCGCACGTACCTCCATGTGGCCTCGCACGAGGAGGTGGGCCGGCCCCCGGACCCCGACCACCTCGCGCCGTTCTGGCACCTGATCCGCGACGGCATGCTCGACCGCGAGCCGCCCGACCACACCCGGCTGCGCCGGCTCGTCTCGCAGGCGTTCACGCCGCGCCGCGTGGAGGCGCTGCGGCCGACCGTGGAGCGCATCGCCGACCAGCTTGTCGGCGATTTCATCGCCGACGGCGGGGGAGACCTGATCGCGCGGGTGGCCGAGCCGTTGCCGGTCACCGTGATCGCGGAAATGCTGGGGGTACCGCCAGCCGACCGGCCCCTGCTACGCCCCTGGTCGGCGGACATCTGCGGGATGTACGAGCTGAACCCGACGCGTTCGGCCGCCGACCGGGCGGTGCGCGCGTGCGTCGAGTTCTCCGGCTACCTGCGCTCGTTGGCCCGCACCCGGCGGGCCGACCCGCACGACGACCTGATCTCGGCGTTGACCCAGGTCGACGGGCTGACCGAGGACGAGCTGATCGGCACCTGTGTCCTGCTGCTCAACGCCGGCCACGAGGCGACCGTGAACGTCACCGGCAACGGCTGGTGGGCGCTGTTCCGGAACCCGTCATCCCTGGCTTTGTTGCGGTCCTCGCCCGATCTCCTGCCGACCGCGATCGAGGAGCTGATGCGCTACGACACGCCGTTGCAGATGTTCGAACGGTGGGTTCTCGCGGATATCATCGTTCGCGGCGTCGACATTCCGCGCGGGAGCGAGGTGGCGCTGCTGTTCGGGTCGGCGAACCGGGATCCGGCGGTGTTCGCCGCTCCCGACTCACTCGACGTGGCCCGGAAGGACAATCCGCATATCTCGTTCGGCGCTGGCATCCACTACTGCCTCGGCGCGCCGCTCGCCCGGATCGAGCTGATGGCGTCGTTCGGCGCGCTGCTGCGTCGTGCCCCCGGGCTCTCCCTGGTGGAGGAGCCTGAGTGGAAGCCCGGCTACATCATCCGGGGGTTGGCGGCCCTTGAGGTCGCCGTTTGATCGGCACAACTTCCCGGAAACAGTGGCCTCCGGGGGTCGGTTTGGCCACTGTTTCCGGGAAGTTGTGCCGATCTTGGCTCAGTTGAAGGTGTGCTCGGCGGAGGGGAAGGCGCCGTCGCGGACCTCCCCGGCGAACGCCTTCGTGGCCGCCGTCAGCACACCTGCCACGTCGGCGTAGCTCTTCACGAACCGGGGAGTCCTGCCGGTGCGCAGGCCGGCCATGTCCTGCCAGACCAGTACCTGGGCGTCGGTGTCCGGCCCGGCGCCGATGCCGATGGTGGGGATGACCAGGTCGTGGGTGATCCGCTTGGCGACGTAGCCGGGGACCATCTCGAGTACCACCGCGAACGCCCCGGCCTCGGCGACCGCGTGCGCGTCGGCCACCACGTCCTCCGCGGTGTCGCCCCGGCCCTGCACCCGGTACCCGCCCAGCGTGTGCTCGCTCTGCGGGGTGAAGCCGACGTGGGCCATCACCGGGATGCCGGCACCGGTCAGCGCCGCGATCTGCGCAGCCACCCGCCGGCCGCCCTCCAGCTTGACGGCGTGGCAGCCGCCCTCCTTCATGAACCGCACCCCGGTACGCAGTGCCTGGGTGGGGCCTTCCTCGTACGAGCCGAACGGCAGGTCGCCGACGACCAGTGGCCGCTTCGTCGCGCGTACCACCCCGCGGACCAGGGGCAGCAGCTCGTCGACGGTGACCGGCACGGTGGTTTCGTACCCGTACACGTTGTTCGCGGCCGAGTCGCCGACGAGCAGCACCGGGATCCCGGCTTCGTCGAAGATCGACGCCGTGTACTGGTCGTAGCTGGTGAGCATCGCCCACTTCTCGCCGCGCTGTTTGGCGGCGATCAGATCGCGGGTGCGGACCCGACGGGTAGCCGGTCCGCCGTACAGGGTCGCGACCTCAGGCTGGGACATCATCGTCTCCCTCGTGACTCCTCGAGGCCCTCTTCCGGGTCCCCGGGCTCACGGTTGATGGTCCCACCGAGCCGGCCGTGACCAGCAACGTTGCGTGCACAATCTCACAAGATCGTCACAACTTCCGGGAAGTTGTGGCCTCAGGGGGTGCCTGAGGCCACTGTTTCCGGGAAGTTGTGACGATCAAGCGGCGATCAAGCGCCTTCGCGGAAGCGGTTGGTGATCGGGAGCCGGCGGTCCCGGCCGAACGCCTTGATCGTGATCTTCGGCCCCGGCGCGGACTGGCGGCGCTTGTACTCGGCGAGGTCCACCATCCGCAGCACCCGATCCACCAGCGCGGCATCGTGCCCGGCCGCGATCAGTTCGTCCCGGCCGAGGTCACCGTCGATGTACCCGGCGAGAATGGCGTCCAGCACCGGGTACTCGGGCAGCGAGTCGGTGTCGACCTGCCCCGGCCGCAGTTCCGCGCTCGGCGGCTTGGTGATCGAGTTCTCCGGGATCGGCGGCACCTCGTTCCGCCTCGCCGCGTCGGCGTTGCGCCATTTCGCCAGCCGCCACACCATCGTCTTCAGCACGTCCTTGAGCGGGTTGAAGCCGCCCACCGAGTCCCCGTACAGCGTCGAATAGCCAACCGCCAGCTCACTCTTGTTGCCGGTGGTGAGCACGAGGTGCCCCTCTTCGTTGGACAGCGCCATCAGTGTCACCCCGCGCACCCGCGCCTGAAGGTTCTCCACCGCGATCCCGGACAGCGACATGTTGGCCAGGAACGCGTCGACCATCGGCTGGATCGGCGCGATCCGGTAGTCCAGGCCGGTACGTTTGGCCAGGTCAGCAGCGTCGTCCTTGGAGTGCTCAGAAGAATGGCCGCTGGGCAGCGACACCCCGACCACGTTCGACGCGCCGATCGCGTCGCAGGCGATGGCCGCGACCACCGAGGAGTCGATGCCGCCGGACAGGCCGAGCACGACCGACCGGAAGCCGTTCTTGCGCACGTAGTCGCGCAGCCCCAGGACCAGCGCCCGCCACACCTCGGCCTCGTCGCCCACCCGCTCGGCGACGCCGGTGACCGGGGCCTGGCCGGCCGGCGTCCGCAGCGCCCCCGGCAGGGGCAGCCGCGCCACCCGCATCTCGCCGAAGTCACCCTCCGCGTCACTGTGTGCTTCCGGAAGATCAAGATCGAGTACCATCAACCGCTCGTCGAACTGGGGAGCCCGCGCCAGCAGGGTGCCGTCGGCCGCCACGATCATCGAGTCGCCGTCGTAGACCAGCTCATCCTGGCCGCCGACCATGTTGACGTACGCGACGGCGGCGCCCGCCTCGGCGCCCCGGCGGCGGACCAGCGGCAGGCGTACATCGTCCTTGTTCAGCTCGTACGGCGAGCCGTTGATGTTGACCACCAGGCCGACCCCGGCCCGACCGGCGACCGCGAATGGGCCGCCCGGCTGCCAGATGTCCTCGCAGACGGTGAGCGCCACGTCGATCCCGGCCATCCGGACGACCGGCAGCGTGTTTCCGGCGATGAAGTACCGGTCCTCGTCGAAGACGCCGTAGTTGGGCAGGTGGTGCTTGAAGTACCGGACCACCACCTGCCCGCCGTGCAGGAGCGCCAGCGCGTCCCGGGGACCGCGCCCCGGGTCGGCGTCCGCGCCGAGCTTCGCCGGCCCGTCGGCGTCGAGGTATCCCATGACCACGGCGACGTCGCCGAGCCCGTCGGCCGCGAGGTCGCCGGCCAGCTGCCGCAGGGCCGCCCGGGACCCGGACCCGAACGACTCCCGGAACACCAGGTCCTCGACCGGATAGCCGGTGAGGAACATCTCCGGGAACGCGACGAGCTGGGCGCCGGCGTCGGCGGCCCGGCGGGTCCAGTCGCGGGCCATCCGCGCATTGCCGGCGAAGTCGCCGACGGTCGGGTCGGTCTGGGCGAGAGCGATGCGAAGCTGAGCCATGCCTCAATCTTCGCGCGGGTGGGGGTGGCTCGCCGGGGCACCCTCGTCGTACCCCGGCCGAACACCGCCCGGCGGCGGGTCGTAATGTCCGCGTAACAAGGCCGGGCAAGACTTTGTCCGATTGACGCCGAGTGACCAGGGGAAACGCCGTGGACCGTCAGCAGGAGTTCGTCCTCCGCACACTGGAGGAGCGCGACATCCGGTTCGTTCGCCTGTGGTTCACCGATGTGCTCGGCACCCTCAAGAGCGTCTCGGTCGCACCGGCTGAGCTGGAGGCGGCGTTCGACGAGGGCATCGGGTTCGACGGGTCGGCGATCGAGGGCTTCGCCCGGGTGTACGAGTCGGACATGGTCGCCATGCCCGATCCGACCACGTTCCAGGTGTTCCCGTTCGAGGGCTCCGGCAGCGGCGAGAGCGCCCGCATGTTCTGCGACATCCTGCTGCCCGACGGCTCCCCGTCCTGGGCCGACCCGCGCCACGTGCTGCGCCGGGCGCTGTCGCGGGCGGCGGAGAAGGGCTTCACCTTCTACACCCACCCGGAGATCGAGTTCTTCCTGCTCGAAGGCGTGCCGCCGGACGGGGGCGTGCCCAAGCCGGTCGACGCGGGTGGGTACTTCGACAACACCACGCACGCCGTCGCCCGGGACTTCCGCCGTAACGCGGTGCTGTCCCTGGAACGGATCGGCATCTCGGTCGAGTTCAGCCACCACGAGGTGGCGCCCGGCCAGCAGGAGATCGACCTGCGATACGCGGACGCCCTCGCCACGGCCGACAACATCATGACGTTCCGGCACGTGATCAAGGAGGTCGCGATCTCCCACGGGGTGTACGCGACCTTCATGCCCAAGCCGTTCGGCGACCAACCCGGCAGCGGGATGCACACCCACCTGTCGCTGTTCGAGGGCGAGCGCAACGCGTTCCACGACCCCGGCGACCAGATGCACCTGTCCAAGGTGGGGCGGGCGTTCATCGCCGGCCTGCTCACGCACGCCCGCGAGTACACGGCGATCACCAACCAGTGGGTCAACTCCTACAAGCGGCTCTACCCGGAGGCCCTGCCGCACCGGATCACCGAGTCCCCGGCGTACGTGTGCTGGGGGCACCTCAACCGCAGCGCGCTGGTCCGGGTGCCGGCCTACGGCAAGCCCAACTCCGCGCGGGTCGAGGTGCGCTCGCTCGACTCGGCGTGCAACCCCTACCTCGCGTACGCGGTCCTGCTCAGCGCCGGCCTGAAGGGCATCGAGGAAGGCTACGAGCTGCCGCCCGGCGCCGAGGACGACGTGTGGGCGCTCTCCCACGCCGAGCGCAAGGCGGCCGGGTACCAGTCGCTGCCGGAGAACCTGTCCGAGGCGATCGACGTGATGGCCGGCTCGGAACTGATCGCCGAGATCCTCGGTGAGCACGTCTTCGACTTCTTCCTGAAGAACAAGCGCACCGAGTGGGAGGAGTACCGCCGGGTGGTCACGCCGTACGAGCGGCAGCGCTACCTGAGCACGCTGTGATCTCTTAGCGGGCCGACCGCCAGCCCGGCCTCCCGGATCGACTCGATCAGCCCGGGCAGCGCCCACAGCGTGGCCCGCCAGGACTCCGGCGTCGACGTGCAGTCGCTGTCGTGCAGCAGCACCGTGCCGCCACCGGCCAGATGCCGGCGCACCGTGGTCGCCACGGTCCCCGAGGTGGCCCGCGCCTCCCAGTCGCGCCCCCAGGCGGTCCACAGCACTGGCGTCATGCCGAGCCGGCGCGCGGTGCGGCTGGCGGGCGCGGTCAGCACCCCGTACGGCGGGCGGTACCAGCGCGGCGCCTGGCCGGTCACCTCGCCGATGTACCCGTGCGCCCGCCGGATGTCGTCGGCGGTCGCCCGGGCCGTGCGCCGCAGCAGCAGCCGGTGCTCCCAGCCATGCACCGCGACCTCGTGCCCGGCGTCGACCAGCGCGCGACCCAGCCCCGGATCGCTGGCCAGCATGCTGCCCAGCAGGAAGAACGTCGCGTGTACCCGGTGGTCCGCGAGCAGGTCGAGAAAGTACGGCGTGGAGCGCGGATCGGGGCCGTCGTCGAAGGTCAGCGCGACGTGGCCGGTGTCGCCCACGCCGGCCAGGTCGGGTAGCAGCCGCCGGCGCAGCGACCCGATCGAGGCGGCCGACGGCACCGAGCGCAGCAACGTCGTCACGGGACTCACGACGCCACCTCGACCTCGACCAGCTCGGCCGGCTGCGGTACCGCTGCGGAGGGCACAACGCAGGGTGACACACCCGCGAGGTCCACGATCGCGCGGGCCGGGTCGGCGGCCGCGAACGGTACCGGCAGCACCGGCCGGGACAGCGCCCAGGCCAGGAACGCGGGCAGTTCGGCGGGCCGGCGTACCCACGGGATCCAGCCGGCCGCCTCCAGCGCGGCGGCGTTGGTCCGCCCGTGCCCGTCCAGGCTGCGGTACGTGAGCACCGGCAGCCCGGCGGCCAGCGCCTCCAGCGAGGTCTGCCCGCCGGCGTTCTGGACCACGAGATCGCAGGCGTCCAGCAGGCCCGGCATGTCGTCGACCCAGCCGAGCGGGATGCCGAGGCGGTGCGCGGCGATGGTGGCCCGCAGCCCCTCGTTGCGGCCGCACGCGACCACCGGCGTGACCGTCCCGGTGGCGGCGAGGTCGGCGGCCGCCGAGGCGATGTCGCCGACCCCCCACGAACCGGCGACGACCAGCGCGAGCGGGCCGTGGTCGGGCAGGCCGAAGCGGCGGCGCGCCATCAGCGTGCGGGCCGGGTTCGGGTGCGCGCGGAAGGCGGGGGCCAGCGCCGGGCCGGTCACCTGTACCCGGTCCGCGCCGACCGCCCGGGCCTGTTGCGCGGCCACCGGGTGCAGGGCCAGGTGCAGGTCGACGCCGGGGGCGACCCAGAGCCGGTGTACGGACATGTCGGTGAGGTACGTGACGACCGGCGCGGCCAGCTCGCCCCGCCGCCGCAGCCGCCCGAGCAGCTGGCTGGCGAGCGGGTACGTGGAGACCACGGCGGCCAGGTCACCGGCCAGGTGGCGGCGGGTCGCCGGCCGGGCCACCCCGGTCAGCCGGCCGGCGGTACCGGCGATCCGGCGGCGTTTCTGCAGCGTCCCGAGCACCCACTCCCAGGTACGCGGGGCGATCTCCAGCTCCGCGTGGTACGCCCGGCGCAGCGCCGAACCGAGCGACGCCGGCAGCAGATCGAGGAAGTCGTACCGGTCGACGCGCACACCGGCGGCGACGAGCCGCCGGGTCAGCTCCTGGGCGGCGCCGTCGTGGCCGGCCCCGATGCTCGCGGAGACGACGACGATCCGCCGGGGCCACGAGAGGGCCGGCACGGGCTCAAGGGTCATGCCTGAACCCTGCCGGCGGGCGGTCGCGCTGCCATCCGGGTCGCGCCCCGGACCTACCCCTTAGGTAGACCCTGGGAGTGGATCAGGGTCGGGCCGTCTGTGCCTCCGAGGCGCCTGGACCTTCGGTCGGCGCAGATCAAGATCGACTGGGCTCGCAGCAGCGCAGGTGATCGGCCCAGGACCACACGGTGGGAGCCGCTGCCGCGCGGCGCAGGACGCACCGGTGGCGGAGCAGTTCGAGCCGCTCCGCCGAGGACAGCGGCGGCTCCCCGCGCCCGGACCGCATGCTCTCCGGCTGGGCGTCGACGTTGTAGTACAGGCCGTCGAAGGTCCGGTAGTCGCGCCGGAAACTGCCCCGCCCGCTGGTCTCCCCGCCGAACGCGTGGGTGCCGCGGTGCCGTCGCCACCAGGCCCAGTGCAGGCGGGACCGAGTGGCGACCGGGGCCACCGCGTATGCCGTGCCGGCGCGTACCCGTACCCCGGCGCGCTGCACGAGCAGGGACCCGAGCAGGTAGCCCGGCCACACCTCGTCGAGCAGGCGGATCGGCTCATCCGGGTCGTCGGCCTGTTCCACCTCGACGATCTCGTGGAAGAACGGGTGGAACGTGTCCTCGGCGATCCGGGTCAGCCCGATCGCGGCGGCAAACCGCGGGTACGCGTCGGGCTCCGGCAGCGGACCGGCGTAGCCCGGCTCGGCCGTGGCCGGCTGGTACGGGAGGATCATCAGCTCCAGTACCCGCGACAGCGCCGACAGCTCCCACAGCACCATCTGGAGCGGATCGCGGTGGTCGCGGCTCGCCAGCCGCCACTGCTGGGCGGATTCGTGCCCCGCCGGCCGCACCAGGTCGATCGCGCCCGGCCGGTCGGCCGCCCATCGCACCGCCACGTCGGCCGGCACCACCGCGTCGGGATGGTCGCGTAGCTCGGAAAAGAGCGCGCAAAGGCGCGGGCCGGTGGCGACGGCGGTGGTGGTGCGGGCCATGTGTGCTCCACGAAGGCGCGTCGAGACGATCGCTGGGGGTAATGATCGCGGATGTCGGCGTTTTGCGCGACGCCGGTTCGGTCGCAACTTGTCGTACCCCCGCATTAGCTTTCGCCCATGAACCGCACCGACCGGCTCTACGCCATCGTGGAGGAGTTGCGCGCGGTCGCACCGCGCCCGCGCAGCGCCCGCTGGCTCGCTGACCGCTTCGAGGTCTCGGTCCGCACGATCGAGCGCGACATCGGCGCGTTGCAGCAGACCAGCGTGCCGATCTACGCCGAGCCCGGGCGCCTCGGCGGTTACGTGCTGGACAAGGCGCACACCCTGCCGCCGGTCAACGTCACGCCGTCCGAGGCGGTGGCGATCGCGGTGGCGCTGGGCAAGATCGACGGCACGCCGTTCGCCGACGCGGCCCGGTCGGCGCTGCACAAGCTGCTCGCGGTGATGCCGGCGGCCGACGTGACCCGCGCGGCGGAGCTGGCCGGCCGGGTGCACCTGGTCACGCATCTGGACACGCCGGCGCCGGCCCGGGTGCCGCGGGTGATCGCCGACGCGCTCGCCGACCGGAGGCTGCTGCTGATCCACTACTGCGACCGGCGCGACCGGGTGTCCACCCGGCAGGTCGAGCCGGTCGGCTATATCGGGGCGGAGCGGCACTGGTACCTGTTGGGTTGGTGCCGCCTGCGGGACGCGCTGCGCGCGTTCCGGCTCGACCGCATCGTGTCCGCCGAGGCCACCGACGAGATCGTCGTGCCGCGCCCGATCGCGCCGGCCGACCTCGACATCCCGCGTTCGCTGGTGAGCCAGGTCACCATCGAATCGCGGGAAGCCGCGGAAACACCGACAGGGGGTTGTCGCGACAACGTCCGAGTCTTGTCTCGTCGCCAGCCGTCGGGGCTGGCCAGGCTAGAGGAGACCGCACATGTCCGTCATGACCAACGGCATCGGCTGGTTCGAGATCGGCACCGATGACCCGGACCGTGCCGAGCGCTTCTACGGTGACCTGTTCGGCTGGTCGTTCACCGTCGAGGAGGACGGCGACCTGCCCTACCGGACCGTCGACACCAACGTCGCCGGCTCGATCGGCGGCGGCGTGTTCCCCACCGGTGGCAAGGCGCCCAACTACGCGATCTTCTACGTGGTCGTCGACGACGTGGCGGAGACCTGCCGGCAGGCCGAGGCGGCGGGCGGCAAGGTGATCGTGCCGCCGCAGACGACGAGCAACGGTCTCACGTTCGCCCACCTGCTCGACCCGGCCGGCAACAACTTCGGCGTCTACACTCCGTCGGCGACCAGTAAGGCCTGATCGTCACCGGTAGGTTGGTCGCGACGGGAGGGGTTCACCATGGCTACCCACGTGCAGGTAGTGATCGACTGTGCCGACCCGGCGAAGCTGGGCGAGTTCTGGGTCCAGGCCCTTGGATACAAGGTGCAGGATCCGCCGCAGGGCTTCGCGAGCTGGCCGGACTTCCTGCGGGCCAACAACGTGCCCGAGTCGGAGTGGAACTCGGCCAACGCCCTCGTCGACCCCGACGGCGCCGGCCCGCGGGTCTTCTTCCAGCGCGTGCCGGAGCCGAAGACGGTCAAGAACCGGGTCCATCTCGACCTCAACGTGAGTGGCGGCCTGGCGGCCCCGATCGAGACCCGCAAGGAGCGCATCGCCGAGGAGGCGAAGAGGCTGGAAGGGCTCGGCGCCAGCCAGCTGCGCGAGGTCGAGGACTGGAGTGGGTACTGCCTGGTCATGCAGGACCCCGAGGGCAATGAGTTCTGCTTGCAATAGGGCAATGAGTTCTGCCTGCAATGAGGTGATCCGGCGGCACCGGATAGCCTCGACGCGTGACTAGCGTTGCACCACGCGGCCGGCGGTGCCTGGTCGTGGAGAACGACCCGAGCGACGACGCGCGCCGGTTGGGCGATTGGCTCGTCGAGGGTGGCCTGGAGTTGGCCGTCGTGCGCCCGTACGCGGGCGACCCGCTCCCGGACACCCTCGACGGGTACGCCGCGCTGGTGGTCCTCGGCGGCGAGCAGAGCGCCTACCCGGATAACGACGGGACGCCTGGCGCACCCTGGTTCGCGGGCCTGGAGCGGCTGCTGCGCAAGGCCGTCCGCGAGCGGGTGCCGACGCTCGGCGTGTGCCTCGGCGGCCAGTTGCTCGCGACCGCGAACGCCGGCACGGTCGAGCGCAGCCCGGCCGGCCCGGAGATCGGTGCCAAGCTGGTCGCCCGGCGCGACGTCGCCGACAACGACCCGATCTTCGCCGGTGTGCCGTTCGCTCCCGACGTGCTGCAATGGCACCTCGACGAGATTACCGAGCTGCCGGTCGGCGCGGTGCTGCTGGCCGCCTCGACGAACTACCCGTACCAGGCGTTCCGGCTGGGCGACGCGGCCTGGGGCCTCCAGTTCCACATCGAGTGCGACATCGAGATGCTGGCCGCCTGGGCGTCGGACAATCTCGACGTGCTGGCCGAGCTGGGTCAAGACCCGATCGAGCTGCTGGAATCCTGTGACGCGGTGCTGGACGACGTCGAGGAGGTGTGGCGGCCGTTCGCCCAGCGGTTCGCCGGGCTGGCGTTGACCGGCCCGGTCGCTCTCGACCGGCGTCACCTCCCGATGCTGGGGTCACCATGATCGGCACAACTACCGGCAAGTTGTTGCCTCCGGTACCCGCTGAGGCCACTATTTCCGGGAAGTTGTGCCGATCTTGGGGCCGGTCGTGGGGCCGGTCGTGGGGGCGCTCGTGGGGGCGCTCGTGGGGGCGGTCGTGGGGGCGCTCGTGGGGCCGCTACTGGGGCGTGGCGCGATGACCCGGCCGAGCGGACCGGTGGCGCGGCTGGCCCGGTACGGGTTCGCCGACGCGGCCCGGGCCCGGGACCTCCTCGGGCCGCAGGGCCTCGGCGTCTGGGACGAAGACACCGAGGGCGCCGAGCCGCTGCTGGACTCGTTCACCCGGGCCGCCGAACCTGACCTGGCCCTGCGCCAACTCGAACGCGCCGTCGAGGCGGACCGGCGCGGCGACGGCGACCTGCTCGACTCGGTGCGGTCCGACGCCGCCGTGCGGGACCGGCTGTTCGGCGTGCTCGGTGCGTCCGCCACCCTCGGCGACTACCTGGTCGCCAGCCCGGGGGAGTGGCGGGCCGTGACCGAGCCGGCGACCGACCTCGGGCAGGCCGCCGACGTGGCCGCGCTGCGCCGCGGGTACCGGCGGAATCTGCTCCGGATCGCGGCGGACGACCTGGCCGACGGCGCCGACCTCGAGGCGACCATGACGGCGCTGTCCGAGTTGGCCGACGCGACCCTGGAGGCCGCGCTCGCGATCGCCGCCGCCGAGCGCCAAGCGGATGCCGCCGCTTGCCGGCTGGCCGTCATCGCGATGGGCAAATGCGGCGGCCGGGAGCTCAACTACGTCAGCGACGTGGACGTCGTGTTCGTGGCCGAGCCGGCGAGCGACACCGACGGCGAGGACGCGCTCCAGGCGGCCGCCCGCCTCGCCTCCCGCATGATCCACATTTGTGGCCTGGTCGCCTGGCCGGTCGACGCCGCGCTGCGGCCGGAGGGCAGCCGAGGGCCGCTGGTGCGTACCCTCGCCTCGCATCTCGCGTACTACCGGAAGTGGGCGAAGACCTGGGAGTTCCAGGCGCTGCTCAAGGCCCGCCCGGCAGCCGGTGACACGGACCTGGGAAACCAATGGCTGCAAGCGCTCCAACCGCTCATCTGGCACGCCGCCGAGCGTCCCGAAGCCGTCGCCGAGGTGCGCGCGATGCGACGGCGGATCATCGAGGCGGTACCGAAGAATGAGCTGGACCGGGAGATCAAGCGTGGCCCCGGTGGCCTGCGCGACATCGAGTTCGCGGTACAGCTGCTGCAACTGGTGCATGGGCGGATCGACGAGACGCTGCGCTCACCGTCCACATTGGAGGCCCTCACCGCCCTGACCGACGGCGGTTACGTGGGCCGCGTCGACGGCGAGGCGCTCGGAAGGGCGTACCGGTTCCTGCGCACGGTCGAGCACCGGCTCCAGTTGCAGCGGCTGCGGCGTACCCACACGGTGCCCGACGACCCGGACGCGTTGCGCTGGCTGGCGCACGCGCTCGGGTACCGGGCCGACGCGCGCCGCGCCGCCGTCGAGGCGTTCTCGGCCGACTGGCTGCGGCACGCCGGCGACGTCCGGCGGCTGCACGCGAAACTCCTGTACCGGCCGCTGCTGGAGGCGGTGGCCCGGGTGCCGAGCGACGAGCTGCGGCTGACCACGGAGGCGGCCGGTGCCCGGCTGAAGACGCTCGGGTTCGCCGACCCGACCGGGGCGCTGCGGCACATCCAGGCGCTGACCGGCGGCGTGTCCCGGACGGCGGCGATCCAGCGCACCCTGCTGCCGGTGCTGCTGAGCGAGTTCGCCGACGCGCCCGAGCCCGACCGCGGGCTACTCGCGTACCGGCAGGTGTCCGACAAGCTCGGCAGCACACCGTGGTACCTGCGCCTGCTGCGCGACGAAGGGCCGGTCGCGCTCCGGCTGGCCAGGCTGCTCGGGTTGTCCCGGTACGCCACCGATCTGCTCACCCGCGACCCCGAGGCGCTGCGGCTGCTCGCCGACGACAGCGAACTCGTGTCCCGGCCGACCGAGGCCCTGTGCGACGGGTTCATCGCGGCGGCGGCCCGGCACACCGATCCGGTGAAGGCGATCGCCGCGGTACGCGCGCTGCGCCGCCGCGAGCTGTTCCGGATCGCGTGCGCCGACCTGCTCGGCCGGCTCGACACCGACGCGGTGGGGGAGGCGCTCGTCGCGATCACCGACGCCACGCTCGCCGCCGCGCTCACCGTCGCCAACCAGGTCAAGCTGCCGCTGGCCATCATCGGCATGGGCCGGCTCGGCGGCGCCGAGATGAACTATCCGTCCGACGCCGACGTGCTGTTCGTCTACGAGCCGACGCCCGGCATGCCCGACGACGCCGCCAGTGGCGCGGCGCACGCGGTCGCCGAGGAGCTGCGCCGGCTGCTGTCCGTCCCGTGCCCCGACCCGCCGCTGGGCATCGACGCCGACCTGCGCCCCGAGGGCCGGCAGGGTCCGCTGGTCCGCAGCCTCGACGCGTACCGGCGCTACTATGCCCGCTGGTCGAAGGTGTGGGAGGCGCAGGCGCTGCTGCGGGCCCGGTACGTCGCCGGCGACGCGGAGATGGGCACCCGCTTCCTCGAACTGGCCGACCGGGTGCGCTACCCGCGCGGCGGCCTCACCCGCGAGCAGGTCACCGAGATCCGCCGGATCAAGGCGCGGGTCGACAACGAGCGGATGCCGCGCGGCGCCGATCCCGCGATGCACACCAAGCTGGGCCGCGGCGGCCTCGCCGACGTGGAGTGGACCGTCCAGCTGCTCCAGCTCCGCCACGGTCGCGAGGTTCCGGCGCTGCGCACCACGCGTACCCTCGAAGCCCTCTCCGCCGCCGCGGACGCCGGGCTGATCGACCGCGCCGACATCGCGGCGCTCACCGCCGCGTGGCGCCTGGCCACCCACGTGCGCAATGCCCTGACCCTGGTACGCGGACGGCCGTGCGACCAGTTGCCCCGGCAGGGGCCGGAGCTGGCCGGCGTCGTGCAGGTGCTCGGCCGCCCGGCCAGCATGGACCCGCAGGAGTTCGTCGACGAGTACCTGCGGACGGCGCGACGGGCCCGGCAGGTGGTGGAGCGGGTGTTCGATGCGGGCTAGGGCTTGTGTGGTCCTTGTCGCTCTCGTTCTGGCCGTTGGTTACCTGGTCGCCCCGCCGATGGGCACCGACCTGTCGGCCCAGGTCGCCAGGGCGCGGTTCATTTCCGGGTACGGGCTGACGCCGGTCGACTTCGGCTGGTACGGCGGCACCGTGCAGTACGGGTACAGCCTGGTCTCGCCGGCCGCGATGGCGCTGATCGGGGTACGCGTGACCGGGGCGGTCGCGTTGGTGGTGTCGGCGCTGGCGTTTCTCGTGCTGCTGGAGCGCACCGGGGCTTCGCGGCCGTTGCTCGGCGGCGTGATCGGGGCGGTGTGCGTCGCCGGGAACCTGGTCTCCGGCCGGGTCACGTACGCGCTCGGCGTGGCGTTCGGGCTGCTGGCCCTGGTGGCGCTGACGGCTGGGCGGCGCTGGGTGCGGCTGGCCTTTGGCGCGGCGGGCGCCGTGCTCGCGAGCGCGACGAGCCCGGTCGCCGCCCTGTTCCTCGCCCTGGCCGCCGTGGCGCTCGCCCTTTCCCATGATCGCGGAGACTTTTCCGTGTCCCAGTACGGAAAAGTCTCCGCGATCATGGAGAGCGTCGTGGTGGCCGTGGCAGCCGCGGTGCCGCTCGGCGTCACGGCGGTGCTGTTCGGCGAGGGCGGCTGGATGAATATCAGCGCCTCGGACACGATCCGCGCGGTTGGGGCGAGCCTCGCCGTGGCGCTGCTGGTGTCGACGCGGCCCATCCGGGTCGGCGCGCTGCTGTCCGCAGCGGGCGTGCTGGCCGCGTTCCTGGTGCACACCCCGGTCGGGCTCAACGCGACCCGCCTCGCCACGATGTTCGCGCTCCCGGTGGTGGCGGCGTACGCGACTCCGCGGCTGCGCTGGTGGGGTCTCACCGTGGCCCTGGTCGCCCTCGCGCTGTGGCAGCCACCGGTACTCGTCGGCGACCTGCGCGACGCGGGCAACCCGACCGCGTCGGAGTCGTATTTCGCGCCCCTGCGCGCCGAGCTGGCCCGACGCGGGCCGGTGGGCCGGATCGAGGTACCGCCGACCCGGGACTACTGGGAGGCCGCGTACGCCACCCCGCTGGCCCGCGGCTGGCTGCGCCAGGTCGACCTGTCCCGCAACGCGTTGTTCTTCGACGGTGTACTGACGGCCGACGAGTACCGGACCTGGCTCGCCGACAACGGGGTCAGCTACGTCGCCCTCGCCGACGCGCAGCCGTCCTGGGTGGGCCAGCGGGAGGCGACGCTGATCCGGGGCGGCCTGCCGTACCTGACCGAGGTGTGGCGGGGCGGGCACTGGACGCTGTACGAGGTGGCCGGGAAGCCCTCCATCGTCGACGGTGCGGCGCTGGTGTCCGAGACCGGCGACGCGGTCACCGTCGACGTCGGCGAACCCGGGACAGCAAGACTAAGGGTGCGCTGGTCGCGCTGGCTGACGGTCCGCGGGCCGGCCGGGGCGGGACTGCGTCCGGACGGCCGGTGGACGGCGCTGCGCACCACCGCACCCGGCCGGTACACGATCTCGTCGAGTGTCGTTTCACCCGGCTGATTCGCGGGCAACCCAACCGCATGTCCACCGATGCCATTGTGCTGTTGAAGGAAGACCACAAGAAGGTCAAGAAGCTGTTCAAGGATTTCCAGGAAGCGGGCGAGAACGCGAAGGTCCGCAAGGGCAAGATCGTGAGCGAGATTATCGAAGAGCTGACGGTCCACACGTACCTCGAGAACGAGGTCATGTACCCGGCGGTCCGCAAGGCGCTGCCTGACCTCGAAGAGGACGTCCTGGAGTCGTACGAGGAGCATCACGTCGCCGATGTGCTCTGCATGGAGCTCTACACGATGAACCCGGACGACGAGCACTTCGACGCCAAGACCACCGTCCTCATCGAGAACGTGACGCACCACATCGAGGAGGAGGAGCAGGACTGGTTCCCGAAGGTCCGCGAAGGCCTGAGCCGTAAGGAGCTTCAGCTGCTCGGCCAGACGATGATGGACATGCGGGAGAAGGCGCCCCGCAAGCCGTCCCAGCCGAGCGCCCTGAAGAAGGCCGTCGACGCGCTAACGGCGTAGGCGCAACTCGTTCGCTGCCTCGTGGCGGATCGTGGCCCGGTTCCAGCGCATCGGCAGGGTCTTCCCGGTCCGCCACAGGTCGAACTGGTCGTGGTAGTGCGCGTTGAACGCGTGCCCCGACTGGCCCATCAACTGTATCCATCGTGATCTGTCCAGATCGGACAGATCCACCGCCATCCGCATCGACGGTACCCAGTCGACCTGGTACCCGTTGCGGGTGTCCCAACCGGTCGCGTTCACAATGGACTGTCCACCCGACGTCTCCGCCGGCCCGACGTTGAACAGCCACTCGATCGGCCCGATCCCGGACTCGCCGAACGACTGGTTGCGCACCGTTATCGTGTGCAGCTCACCCCACCGCCACTGAGACGGATCGGTGCCGAGCCGGTGGGACAGCTCGTCCGACGCGTCGCGCATGGCCGCCGCCACGATGTCGTCGCGGGTCTCCCGCTGCGGCGTGCTCCGCACGTCCCACCACGGCGACGACGGATCGGCGAGCAGCCCGTGCACCACCTCGAACCACCGGTCCCCGCCGTCCGGCTTGCGGTCGGCCGGCAACTCGTCGAACGTCCGGTCGAGCAGGTGCCGCCAGACCGCGTTGAAGTAGGCAGCGGCCGCCGAGCCCTTACCCTCTGCCGGCTGCTGGTAGTTCCAGCCGCGCAGCAGCGCCTGCGCCTTCGCCGTGCGACCGGACACATGCGTGTTCGACAGCACGGGTACCAGTGACTCGGCCAGCGGGTTGAGATTGTCGAACTGCATCCGGGTCACGTCCGAGACGCCGAGTCGGTGACCGGCAGAGTCGATCATCTGCTTGATCCGCTCGCTGCGGTACCCGTACGACCAGTCGTCGGTCAGGAACACCGGGTACCCGGGGCCGACCACGGCCTGGTTCGCGGTCACGATGTACCCGGCCGCCGGGTTGTACACGGTCGGCAGCTCGTCGAACGGCACGAAGCCGGTCCAGTCGTACGCGGAGTCCCAGCCGGGGGCCGGCCAGCGCCCGTCGCCCTCGCCGCGTACCGGGATCCGCCCCGGCGACTGGTAGCCGATGTTGCCGTCGACGTCCGCGTACACCATGTTCTGCGCCGGCACCGCGAACATCTTCGCGGCGGCGCGGAAGTCCGGCCAGTTGCGGGCCGCGTTGAGCTTGAAGACCGCGTCCATCGTCGGGCTCGGGTCGAGCGCGGTCCAGCGCAGCGCGACCGCGTCGGCGCCGCCGACCTTGCGCAACTCGTCCGAGGCGTCCGACAGCAACGGCCCGTCCTTGCCGGTACGCACGATCACGGTCACCGGCTTGCCGCCCGCGACCTTGATGGTCTCCCGGCGCCTGTCCAGGTCGCGCCACTGCCCGTCGACCTCGTACCGGTCCCCGTCGACCTTCTCCAGATACAGGTCGGTGACGTCCGGGCCGAGGTTGGTGAAGCCCCAGGCGATGCGGTCGTTGTGACCGATGATGACGCCGGGCACGCCGGAGAAGCTGTACCCCTCGACGCCCAGACCGCAGTCGCAATGCAGCCCGATCTGGAACCACACCGCCGGCATCGTCGGGCCGAGGTGCGGGTCGTTGGCGAGGATCGGCTTGCCGGTCGTGGTGCGCGACCCTGCCAGTACCCAGGAATTGGAGCCGATCCCGGTGCCGTTCGGGCCGAGCAGTTGGGGCAGCCTGGCGAGATCGCGGTCGAGTTGGCTGAGCGCGGGCGCGGCGCTGGCCACGTCGGCGGCGGGTGCGCCTGGGCCGACGTCCGCGACCGGCGCGCCGCCGCCCGCGCCGGACGGCGGGGCGCTGGGGCCGGTCGCGACGAACGCGCCATTGGCAATCTCGCCGCCAGCGACGATCGCCGGGTTGCGGTCGAACGGGTACGCCGGATAGAGCTGCTCGACCTGCTCACGGCTGAGCCCGGCGCCGAGCAGCGCGGCCCGGTCGGTCTCTTCGACCATGTTGCCGCGCAGGTCCCAGGCCATGGCCTTCAGCCAGGCCAGGCTGTCGACCGGATCCCATTTCTCGATGTGGTGGTCGCTGTTCTGCAAACCCAGGATCGTGTACTCGAGACTCGCCCGCCCGCCGTTGTGGTCGGCCAGCCAGGCGTTCACCCCGTCGGTGTACGCGGTGAGGGCCGCCCGGCTCGGCGGCGCCAGCATGTTCCACTCCTGCTCGGCGACCCGGCGCCAGCCGAGGGTACGCAGAAACGTGTCGGTCTCGACCTGCGACTTCCCGAACAGCTCGGCCAGCCGGCCGCTGGTGACGTGCCGCCGGAAGTCCATCTCCCAGAACCGGTCCTGCGCGTGCACGTAGCCCTCGGCCCGGTACAGGTCGCCTGCGGTGTGCGCGTACACCTGCGGGATGCCGTAGGAGTCCCGGTAGACGGTGACGTCGGCGTGCAGGCCCGGTAGCCGGGCGACGCCGCTGTACTGGGGGAACGACCGGCGTACCGCCCAGACCGCGGTACCCGCCAGCACCAGGGCCAGCACGGCGAGGCTGACCAGGGTCCAGAGGAGGATGCGGCGCCACCGCTGTCGGGGCCGGGGAACGTGTGCGTCGCTCACGTCCTGAGACTCTAAGCGGATCAGCGCCGCTTTGATCGTCACAACTTCCCGGAAGTTGTGGCCTTGGCCGGTACGGGAGGCCACAACTCGCCGGAAGTTGTGCCGATCATGACGCGAAGCCGGGCCCGCCTGCGGTAGCGGACCCGGCTTCTCAGGGTGAGCGAAAGACTCAGACGTCGTAGTACATGGCGAACTCGTGCGGGGTCGGGCGCAACCGGACCGGGTCGATCTCGTTCTCCCGCTTCCACCCGATCCAGGTGGAGACCAGGTCGGGCGTGAACACGCCGCCTTCGAGGAGGTAGCCGTGGTCGGCCTCGAGGGTGTCGAGCACCTCCGGCAGCGATCCCGGCGTCTGCCGCACGCTGGCGAACTCGTCCGGCGGCAGATCGTACAGGTCCTTGTCGATCGGCTCGGGCGGCTCGATCTTGTTCTTCACGCCGTCCAGGCCGGCCATCAGCATGGCCGAGAACGCCAGGTACGGGTTGCACGACGGGTCGGGCACCCGGAACTCGACGCGCTTGGCCTTCGCGCTCGTGCCGGTGACCGGGATGCGGGCACAGGCCGACCGGTTGCGCTGCGAGTACACCAGGTTGACCGGGGCCTCGAAGCCGGGCACCAGCCGGCGGTACGAGTTGACCGTCGGGTTGGTGAACGCGCACACGCTCGGCGCGTGCTTGAGCAGGCCGCCGATGTACCACCGGGCGGTGTCGGACAGCCCGGCGTAGCCGGTCTCGTCGTAGAACAGCGGCTCCCCGCCGAGCCAGAGGCTCTGGTGGGTGTGCATGCCGGAGCCGTTGTCGCCGAACAGCGGCTTGGGCATGAACGTGGCCGTCTTGCCGGCCGCCCACGCCGTGTTCTTGACGATGTACTTGTACAACTGGAGATTGTCCGCGCAGTGCAGGAGCGTGGAGAAGTTGAAGTTGATCTCGGCCTGGCCGGCGGTGCCGACCTCGTGGTGGGCCTTTTCCACGGTCATGCCGACGTCGACCAGGTGCCGGACCATCTCGTCGCGCAGGTCGGCGTAATGGTCGAGGGGTGGCACCGGGAAGTAGCCGGCCTTGTACGGGGTCTTGTAGCCGCGGTTTCCGCCCGCTTCCTCGCGACCGGTGTTCCACCAGCCCTCGACTGAGTCGATGTGGTAGTACGCCTCGTTGGTCGACGTCGAGTGCCGGATCGAATCGAAGACGTAGAACTCGGCCTCGGGCCCGAAGTACGCGGTGTCCGCGATTCCGGTGGCGACCAGATACGCCTCGGCCTTCTTGGCCACGTTGCGAGGGTCGCGGCTGTAGGCCTCGTGGGTGAACGGGTCGTGGATGAAGAAGTTCATCGCGAGGGTCTTGTGCACCCGGAACGGGTCGACGAACGCGGTGGAGGGGTCGGGCAGCAGCAGCATGTCCGACTCGTGGATCTGCTGGAAGCCGCGGATCGATGACCCGTCGAACGCGACGCCTTCAGTGACGGTCGATTCGTCGAACGACTCGACCGGCACACTGAAGTGCTGCATCACACCGAGTAGGTCGCAGAACCGTACATCGATGGAGACGATCCCTTCGTCCCTGATGTATCGCAGAAGCTCCTCGGAATTGGCGAACACACGTCCTCCAGGCTGAGTGGCACACGTCGGTAGCTTGGTGGTGACAGTTTAGGCGCGACGGTAGAGCGACGGGATTGCCCGAGCATGTCTCGACTGTTTCCGCCATGTTTCCGCGGTTGATCTCGTGGCGGAGGTCGAGTTCCTGCTGGACCGGCGCGGCCATAGGGTACCCGACCGGGCTCCGTCATCGAGGCCGAATACCCTGATGAACCGTGGTGGAACAAGTCGCGCCGGGGCAGATTGCGACGCTGCAACGGCGGTTCGGCGCACTCCTGGTCGACTGGCTGCTGTGCCTGCTGGTCGCCGGGTTCCTGGGCAGGTTTCCGAACAACTGGGCGCCGCTGGTACTGGTCGTCGAGTACGCGTTCTTCATCGGACTGTTCGGCCAGACGCCGGGCATGCGGCTGACCCGGATCGCGTGCGTGTCGGTCGTGGATGGTCGGCCGGTCGGGATCCCGCGCGCGTTCCTGCGCGGGCTGCTGTTGGCCCTGTTCGTGCCGGCGCTGATCATGGACGGTCAGCGGCGCGGGCTGCACGACCGGGCCGCCGGCACGATCATGATCGACACTCGCGTCTCTTCTCCATGATCGTGAAAAATTCGGGCCGTATGACACGCCGAATCCTTCACGATCATGGAAACCGGGGCGTCAGCGGCCGCCGCGCATCGCCCGGAAGGCGCCCTTCGGCGGGCGCATGTTCTTGGGGATCTGGCCCTTCGGCATCTGCGGCCGGGTGGACAGCGCCTTCAGTCGCTTGTCGAGCGCGTTGACGTCCTTCGGCGTGACCGTGCGCGGCAGCTTCATCAGCGTGTTGCGCAGGTTCTTCAACGACACCTGGCCCTCGTCGTCGCCGACGATGAAGTCGCGCATGTCGGCGCTGCCGATGACCTTGGCGAGCCGCCGCTTCTCCTGCCCGAGCAACTGGCGGACCTTCTGCGGGTTGCCCTCGCCGATCAGGATCACGCCCGGCCGGCCGACCACCAGGTGCACCATGTTGAACTGCTCGTTGGGCTCCACGAAGTACTGCACCGCCGGCGTCACCCGCCAGTCGCCGCGCATGTTCTCGATCAGCGACGCCGCCGCCCCCGGCTGGCCGGCCATCTCGGCCATCATCGCCTTGTTGGAACGCAGATTGAGGATGATCATCACGGCCAGCAGCGCGGCGAGCACCCCGATGCCGAGCCACGACCAGCCGAACCCGAGCAGCGACAGCACGATCGCGGCGGCGAGCGGCACGATCACGCCAACCAGGACAAGTGGTATGAACAACCGGTCCCGCTTGGCGGTGAACGAGAACACCATGCCGATCTGCTTGATGCGATCGCGGAACTTAACCTTCTGCGGGGCGGTGGCCATGAGCCCGAGTCTAGTGTGCGAGGGTCGGAACTCCCGCGCCCGGACGTACCCGCACGTACGTCCAGACGCGGACGCCGGCTCCCGCCGTCGCCGCATACCGTGTGGGTATGCGCAGAGGGTGGCAGGGCGACGCGGTGTTGGCCGCCGCGATCGCGTTCATCTGCGTGATGGGCTCGGCACCGGCCCAGGTCTGGCAGCCCCACCACCGCCCGCTCGACATCTACGGGTACGCGCTGCTGCTGGTGTCATCGCTGGTCCTGGTCGTCCGCAGGGTCGCCCCGCGGGTGACCCTCGCGGTGACCGTGCTCGGCGCGTCCGCATACCTGGTGACCGGCTACGGCTTCGGGCCGGTGCTGATACCGCTGGCGATCGCCGTGTACACGGTGGCGGCCCACCTGCCGGCACGGCGCGCGGTCGTCGCGGCCGGCATCGCGGCGCCGTTCCTGATAGCCCACACCGTCGTCGGGCCGTACCATACCGACCCGACCGGCATCCTGCCCGGAGTCGCGTGGATCATCGTGCCGTTCGCCGCCGGCACCGCGGTGCGGCTCGGCCGGGAGGCGGCCGGCCGGCAGCGGGAGGAGCGGGCCCGGCAGGTCGCGTACGAGGAGCGGCTGCGGGTCGCCCAGGAGGTGCACGACGTGGTCGGTCACGGCCTCACCGCGATCACCATGCAGGCCGACGTGGCGCTGCACGTCCTGGCCAGGCGGCCGGAGCAGGCGGTCGCCGCGCTGACCGCGATCAGCCAGACCAGCCGGGCGGCGCTCGCCGAGCTGCGGGCCACGCTGAACCTGATGCGGGGTGAGGCCGGCGCGGACGGCGATACCGACCGTGGCCCGGCGCCGGGTCTGGCCCAGATCGGCGCGCTCGCCGACCGGGTCACCCGCGCGGGGGTACCCGTGACGCTGCGAAACGAGCTGCCGACCGGGCCGATGCCGGCCGCCGTGGAGCTGGCCGCCTACCGGATCGTCCAGGAGTCGCTGACCAACGTGCTGCGCCACGCCGGGCCGGCGACCGCCACGGTCTCGGTACGCCGGGTCGACGGACAGCTCGACATCGAGGTGACCGACACCGGCCGGGGTGGGTCGGCGGGCCAACCGAGGGAGAAGACCGCCGGGCAGGGGATCGCCGGGATGCGGGAGCGTGCGGTCGCGCTGGGCGGCAGCCTGCGGGCCGGCCCGGCGTCCGGTGGCGGGTACGCGGTGTACGCGATGCTGCCGGTCCCGGCGCAGGCTACTTCTGCCGCCGGCGGTCCCGCATGATCAGGGTGGTGCTCGCCGACGACCAGGACCTGGTCCGGATCGGGCTGCGGGTGCTGGTCGACACCGAGGACGACCTCGAAGTGGTGGGCGAGGCGGTGGACGGCGAGGAGGCGCTCCGCGTCGTGCGCGCGACCAGCCCCGACGTGGTACTGCTCGACGTGCGCATGCCGATCCGGGACGGGCTGTGGACGCTCCGCCAGATCGCCGCCGACCCCGCGCTGACCCCGGTCCGGGTCATCGTGCTGACCACGTTCGAGCTGGACGAGTACGTGTTCGAGGCGCTGCGGCTGGGTGCGAGCGGGTTCCTGATCAAGGACACCAAGCCGGCCGAGCTGCTGCGCGCGATCCGGGTCGTGGCCGACGGGGAGTCGCTGCTGTCGCCCTCGGTGACCCGCCGGGTGGTCGACCACTTCGCCCGGCAGCCGGGGTGGCCGTCGCGGGCCCATCCGCGCCTGGACTCGCTGACCGAGCGGGAACGGGAGATCGTCGGCCTGGTCGCCGCCGGCCTGACCAACGACGAGATCGCCGGCCGGCTGGTGGTCAGCCCGGCGACGGTACGCACCCACGTCGGGCGGGCGATGATGAAACTGGCCGCCCGGGACCGGGCGCAGCTGGTCGTGTTCGCATACCAGTCCGGGCTGGTGGCGCCGAACTAGGCAGCGGAGCGGGCGGCGACCGCCTGCTGGTAGAGCCGGCCGGCGCGGTAGCTCGACCGGACCAGCGGGCCGCTCATCACCCCGGCGAAGCCGATCTCCTCGGCCTCCTCGCGCAGCTCGACGAACTCCTCCGGCTTCACCCACCGCTCGACCGGGTGGTGCCGGGGCGTCGGCCGCAGGTACTGGGTGATCGTCAACAGCTCACAACCGGCGTCGTACAGGTCGCGCAGTGCCTGCGACACCTCGGCCCGCTCCTCGCCGAGGCCGAGGATCAGGTTGGACTTCGTGACCAGGCCGGCCGCGCGGGCCTGGGTCAGCAGGTCGAGGGACCGCTCGTACCGGAACGCCGGCCGGATCCGCTTGAAGATGCGCGGCACGGTCTCGACGTTGTGCGCGAGCACCTCGGGCGCGCTGCCGAACACCTCGGCGAGCTGAGCCGGCTCGGCGTTGAAGTCGGGGATCAGCAGCTCGACACCGCAGCCGGGGACCAACTTGTGGATCTGGCGGACGGTCTCCGCGTACAGCCAGGCGCCGCCGTCGGGCAGGTCGTCGCGGGCGACGCCGGTGATCGTCGCGTACCGCAGGCCCATCGTGGCCACCGACTCGCCGACGCGACGCGGCTCGTCGGCGTCGAACTCGGCCGGCTTGCCGGTGTCGATCTGGCAGAAGTCACAGCGCCGGGTACATTGATCGCCGCCGATGAGGAAGGTGGCCTCGCGGTCTTCCCAGCACTCGTAGATGTTGGGGCAGCCGGCCTCCTGGCAGACCGTGTGCAGACCCTCGCGGTTGACCAGGCCACGTAGCTGTGTGTACTCGGGGCCCATCTTCGCTTTGACCTTGATCCACGGGGGCTTCCGCTCGATCGGGGTCTCGGCGTTACGGGCCTCGATGCGGAGCATTCGGCGGCCCTCTGGATGGACAGCGGTCACGGCGCAAGCCTACGCCGCGTGCCTGCCCGAATGCCGTGAGCGCGACGAGCGTCACCCTCCCCGCTTCTCGTCGATCTAGGACGAATGGTGCCTGGATTGCCCGACCTGTCCCACCATTCGTCCTAGATCGACGAGGGTGGGGAGGTGGGACTCGACCACGCGGAGGGCCTCGGCTACCGGCACGTCGCGGGCTCGCTCCACCGAGAGTGAGGTGACGCCGGCGTCGGCGATGCCGCAGGGCACGATCTTGTCGAAGGCGCGCAGGTCACAGTCGCAGTTGAGGGCGAACCCGTGCAGCGCCACGCCCCGGGCCACCCGGATGCCGATGGCGGCCACCTTGCGCTCAGGTCCCCGGTCGTCGGCTGGCACCCACACGCCGCTGCGCCCATCGACCCGGGTCGTGGTGACACCCAGCACGGCGCACACGTCGATCAGCATCTGCTCGATGCGGCGCACGTACGCCACCACGTCGATCGGGTCGGGGAGCCGGACGATCGGGTACCCGACGATCTGCCCCGGCCCGTGCCAGGTGATCCGGCCGCCCCGGTCGACATCGACCACCGGCGTGCCGTCGACCGGCCGATCCCACGAGTTCGTCCGCTTGCCGGCGGTGTACACGCTCGGGTGCTCCAGCAGCACCACCGTGTCCGGCTCGGTGCCGGCCACCACGGCGTCGTGCAGCCGGCGCTGCTCGGCCCAGGCGGCGTGATAGTCGACGACTCCGGCGTGCACCACCCGAAGGGTGCCAAGGCTCGCACTGGTCACGGAGGCAAGCCTAGCGCCGGGATCGAAACCGTGAGATGCGCCGCGTTCCCGGGTACCGGCCAACTGGCAGTCAATGCCATTTCGTTAGCCTCGGGGCCGTTTCGGGCCATGGGGAGGCACACAGGATGACGATTCGACGCTGGCTCCTGCCAGCCCTCACGATTGTGGCGTTTCTGCTGGTCGGCGGACCGCTGGGCAGCCTGGCCGGCAAGGTCGCCGAGGTGCAGAAGAACGACACGGGGGAATACCTGCCGGCCAGCGCCGAGGCGACGCAGGTGCAGCATCTCAACCAGCGGTTCGCCGGGCGCGACATCACGGCGGCGCTCATCGTGTACACCCGGCCGTCCGGGCTGACCCCGGCCGACCAGGAGAAGATCGCGTCGGACCGGACGGCGATCCAGGCCCGGTTCGGCGACCGGCTCGCCGGCCCGCCGATCGGGCCGGTCCTGGCCCGGGACGGGCAGGCCGCGCAGGTGGTCCTCCAGTTCGCCGGCTTCGACGCGCAGAAGTTCAAGGCCGACATCGAGTGGATCAGGAACCTGGCCGGCGGCTCGCCGGGCCTCGAAGCGCACGTCGGCGGGCCGGGCGGCATCCTCGCCGACATGATGACCGTGTTCGACGCGATCAACGGGGTGCTGCTGCTCGCGACCGCCGGCATCGTGCTGCTCATCCTGATCATCGTGTACCGCAGCCCGATCCTGCCGGTGGTCGTGCTCGGCGTCGCGGGCGTCTCGGTGGGCATGTCCAACGGGCTGGTGTACCTGCTGGCCAAACACGACGTTCTCACGGTGTCCGGGCAGACCCAGGCGATCCTGGACGTCCTCGTGGTCGGCGCGGGCACCGACTACGCGCTGTTGCTGGTCTCCCGGTTCCGGGAGGAGTTGCGCCGGCATGAGTCCCGGTACGACGCGATCCGGACCGCCTGGCGCTCTTGCATCGAACCGATCGTCGCCAGTGCCAGTACCGTGATCCTGGGTTTGCTCTGCATGCTGATCTCGGACCTGAAGTCCAACAAGGGGCTCGGCCCGGTCGCGGCGATCGGCATCGCATCGGCCCTGGTCTGCATGCTGTTCCTGCTGCCGGCGGTGCTCGCGCTGGCCGGCCGGGTGGTGTTCTGGCCGTTCCGGCCGGCGTACGGTTCCCGGCCGGCCGAGGAGCACGGGCTGTGGGCCTGGGTGGCCCGGACCGTGGGCCGGCGGCCGCGCGTGGTGTGGCTGGCGACGGCGGCGATCCTCGGGGTGTTCGCGATCGGGCTGTTCCGGCTGGACGCGAACGGCATCCCGCAGACCGACCAGTTCCTGAACCATCCGGACTCGAAGGTGGCGCAGGACACCCTCGCCGCGCATTTCCCGGCCGGCGCGGGCAGCCCGGCGATCGTGATCGCGAAGGCGGACCGGCAGGGCGAGGTGGTCGACGCCGTCCGCAACGTCCCCGGGGTCGCCCAGGTCGCCCAGCCGCTGACCGCCGACGGGCTGGTCCGGGTCGACGCCACCCTCGGCGTGGCCGCCGACTCGCCGCGGGCCAACGACATCATCCGCGACCTGCGCGCCGCCGTGCGCCGGCTGCCCGGCGCGGACGCGAAGGTCGGCGGGTACACCGCGATCAACCTGGACGTGCAGACCACCGCGCGGCACGACCGGGATGTGATCATTCCATTGGTACTGGCGGTGGTGTTCTTCGTCCTCATGCTGCTGCTGCGGGCCGTGGTGGCGCCGCTGCTGCTGATCGGGACGGTGATCCTGTCGTTCTTCGCGACGCTCGGGGTGTGCGGCATCGCGTTCCGGGACGCGTTCGGGTTCGCCGGGGCGGACTCGTCGTTCCCGCTGTTCGCGTTCGTGTTCCTGGTCGCGCTCGGGGTCGACTACAACATCTTCCTGATGACCCGGGTCCGCGAGGAAGCCGCCCGGTGGGGGCACCGCGCGGGTACGCTCGCCGGCCTGTCCGTGACCGGCGGCGTGATCACCTCGGCGGGCGTGGTGCTGGCGGCGACGTTCGCGGCGCTGTCGGTGCTGCCACTGGTGTTCGTCGCCGAGGTGGCGTTCGCGGTCGCGTTCGGGGTGCTGCTGGACACGCTCGTGGTGCGGTCGCTGCTGGTACCGGCGCTGACCGTGGACGCCGGCCGGGTGGTGTGGTGGCCGGGCCGGCTGTGGCGGCGGCGTGACCCGGTCGAGCCGGCTCCGGTCGCCGAGGAGGTGGCCGCCGCGCGGTCTACCTGAGCCGCCGCGTGGTCTAACTGAGCTGCCACAGCCACATGTCGTCGACCCGGGTCGGCTGACCGTACAGGTCGGTCGCCACGCTCAGCAGCGTCGAGTAGTGGCCGGCCCAACGGTTGCCGGTCCCGGGCGACACCGGCAGCGCCACCACGCTGCCGCCCCAGTACCGAGCGTCGGCGCGGGCCTGCTCGCGCATCGCGGGGGTGACGGTCGCCGGCCGGGCACCGGTCAGCGCCGCATCCGACAGGACCGTGAAGGTCGGGCGCGGCGTGGGGCCGATCCGCCCCCGCCCGTCCGGCCCACCCGGCCCGAGGAAGAAGCCGGCCGGGATCCGGAACGCCGCACCGTCCCCGGTGGACAGTGCGGACGTCTGCCAGCGCTGGCCGTCCGGCAACAGGTCGGAGACCGGCGGCACCGGGATCAGCGTCTGGCCCGGCTGGACGTACCGCCGCCACTCGCCCGAGCTGACGAAGTGCGGCACGCCGGAGCGGTCCATCGTGCGCAGCGGGATCGGCACCAGCGGCAGCAGCGCCACCACGAGCGCGGCGATGACCAGCCTCGGCCGCCTCACGTCGGGCAGCCGGTCGACGGCCAGCGCCAGCAGCACGCCACCGAGCACGGCGACGACCAGCGCGAACCGGCCGGGCAGCGCCGAGTCGAACAGCGGCAGCGGCTTGAGCAGCGTGTACGGCAGCAGTACCCCGGTGCGGTGGTGGTCGATCCGGACCTCCGGGCCGAGCGACAGCACGGCGAACACCCCGGCGGTCATGGCGACGGCGAGCGCGAGCCGCCGCCGGGCGCCGGCCAGGTGCCGCGGCACCAGGATCGCGAGTCCGATCAGGAGCAACAGGCCGGGTACACCGAAAAAGCTGTTCTCCTCAGTCGGGTTCGGTGCGATGTGCCCGCCGAGGCCGGCGAGCCCGGACAGCGACCGGGCCGGGAACGACCCGTACGCGAGCAGGTCCTCGCTGTGGATGCCCTGGCTGAACCCGGTGCCGTGGAAGCTGTTCGGGCCGCGGAACTGCATCCACAGCGGGTACGCGAGCAGGGCCAGCGCGGTGAGCGCGGCGACACCGAGGCCCCGGCCGAACGCGATCACGTTTTCCCGGGGCTCCCGGTGACCGGCGATCAGCAGGCAGCCGGTGAACAGGGCGCAGCCGAGCGCCGCGAAGAACAGCGTCTCGCCGCCCAGCGAGTACTGCACCGGGATCAGCACGCCCAGGATCACCCCGTTGCGCACGGTCCTACCCGGCCGCCGCAGCTCCAGCACCCGCCACACGATCAGCGGCACCAGGTACCCGGACCCGAAGTTGAGGTGCCCGTTGGCGTGCGCCACCAGCCCCGGCACGAAGCCGCAGAACAGCGCACCGGCGATCGCGGCGGCGGGGGAGCGGACCACCTTCCGGGACAGCAGGAGGTACCAGGCGACCGGGGTCGCGGCGATGCCGAACGTGAGGCCGGACGCGTACGCGACGGACGGGCCGAGCAGCAGCGTGACCGGCGCCAGCAGCCAGCCGAGCGCGGTCTCCGCCGTGTTGGCGGCCAGGTTCACACCGCCCGGCGCGTTCATCAGGTCGGTCCAGAACGGGTTGTGGCCGTGCCGGAGGCTGTTCGCCGCGTACGCCAGCAGCCACTCGAAGAACGCCTGGTCACTGGCGTTGACCCGGAACGTGCGGTGGTTGGGGTCGAGCCACAGCCCGCCGGTCAGCAGCGCGGTGAACCCGAGCGCGAGCAACACCATCACCGCGTCGGCACGCCGGGACGGCCGCTGGCTCGGCTCGATGTCGACCTGCTGGTCGACGACGGCGTGGTCGTTCTGCTCCTGCGTCACGGACACCCGGGGCAGGTTACCAACCGTTGGCGGTTTAGTCGTGTTCAACCGCCCAGCGTAGGGCGGATGCCAGGTCCGGGTAGCGGAACTCGTACCCGGCCTTGGTCAGCACCCCGGGCAGCACCCGCTGGTTGGCCAGCGCCTCGTCGCCCAGCTCACCGAGGACCGCGCGAAGGGCGAAACGCGGCACGGGTACCAGCGTCGGCCGGTGCACCTGGCGACCCAGCGCGCGGGTGAACTCGGCGTTGGTCACCGGCTGCGGGCTGGTCAGGTTGACCGGGCCGGCGATGTCGTCGCGGTCGAGCAGGAACCGGACCGCGCCGATCCAGTCCGGCAGCGAGATCCAGGCCATGTACTGCCGCCCGCTGGCCAGCTTGCCGCCGCCACCGAGCCGGAAGAGGAGCAGCAGTGGCTTGAGGAACCCGCCGTCCCGGTCGAGCGGGAAGCCGGTGCGGATGTGCGCCACCCGTACCCCGGCCTCCTCGGCAGGTGCGGTGGCCGCCTCCCACGTCCGGCACAGATCGGCGAGGAAGCCGGTGCCGCGGGGTGACTGCTCGTCGACCGGGTGATCGCCGGGATCGCCGTAGGCGTGTACGCCCGAGCCGCTGAGCAGGACGGCCGGCTTGCGGTCGGCGGCCGCGATCGCCCCGGCCAGGGTTGTCGTGGCGCTGACCCGGCTGTCGACCAGCGTCCGCTTGTACGCCTCGGTCCAGCGACGGTTGATGTTGGCGCCGGACAGGTTGATCACCGCGTCGGCGCTGTCCACCGTGCTCGGGTCGAGCCGACCCATGGCCGGATCCCACCGGGTCTCGTCCGCGCTCCGCGGCGCGCGCCGGACCAGGCGCCGGACCTCGTGCCCGTCGGCGGTGAGGTCGCGGACCAGCTTGGTACCCAGGAATCCGGACGCACCGGCGATCAGGACCTGCATCTCTCCATCTTTGCCCGCCGAGACGCCAGAAGGGCGCCCAAGCGGGCGCCCTTCCGCGAATGCGTCGATTCGGGCTAGCTCAGGCCCAGCTCCGGCTCGAAGTTGCCGGCCTCCAGCCGCTCCTTGATCGTGGTCAGGAACCGGGCCGCGTCGGCGCCGTCGACCTGGCGGTGATCGTACGAGAGCGCCAGGTACACCATCGAGCGCGGCACGATGATCTCGCCCAGGTCCGGGTCGTCCACGACCACCGCCCGCTTGACCACGGCACCGGTGCCGAGGATGCCGACCTGCGGCTGGTTGATGATCGGCGTGTCGAACAGCGCGCCCCGGCTGCCGGTGTTGGTCAGCGTGAACGTGCCGCCGGACAGGTCGTCCGGGGTGAGCTTGCCGCCCCGCGCCCGCTCGGCCAGGTCGGCGATCCGCTTCGCCAGCCCGGCCAGGTTGAGATCGCCGGCGTTCTGGATCACCGGGACGATCAGGCCCTTCTCCGTGTCCACGGCGATCCCAAGGCCCTCGGCGTCGTGGTACGTGACCGTGCCGGCGTCCAGATCGATCGAGGCGTTGACGTTCGGGTGGACCCGCAGCGCCTCCACCGTGGCGAGCGCGAAGAACGGCAGGAACGACAGCTTGACCCCGTGCAGCCGCTGGAAATCGTTCTTCGCCTGCTGGCGGAGCCGCGAGATGCGGGTGACGTCGACCTCGACCACGGTGGTGAGCTGGGCCGAGATCTGGAGCGACTCGACCATCCGGCGCGCGGTGATCGCCCGGATCCGGGTGAGCTTCTCGGTGCGGCCCCGCAACGGGCTGGGCTGCGGCTTGGCGGCGGGCGCCTTGGACTGGGCCTGGGACTGGGCCTGGGCCTACTGGGCCGGCTGGCGCTGGCTGGCCGCCTTCTGGGCTTCCTCCGCCTTGGCGGCCTCGGCCCGCTTGCGCTCGGCGGCGTCGATCACGTCCTGCTTGCGGATCCGGCCGCCGACGCCGGTGCCGGTGAGGCTGGCCAGATCGACGCCCTGCTCGCTGGCGAGGCGGCGGACCAGCGGCGTCACGTACCCACCGAAGTCTTCGCCGTCGACCGCCTGGGCCGGCTGGGTCTGCTGCGGCTGGCTCGGCTCCTGGGCCTCGGCCTCCGCCGGGGCGGCGTGGCGCGCGGACTGCTGCTCCTGCTGAGGTTGCCCCGCCTGAGCCGGTTCGGGCGCGGCCTCGGGCTCGGGCTCGGGCGCCGCCTGGGCCGGTTGACCGCCGCCGGCCGCTCCGCTGCCGACCACGGCCAGCTCGGCGCCGACCGGGACGGTCTCGTCTTCCTGCACCTTGATTTCGAGGAGGGTGCCGCTCGCCGGCGACGGGATCTCGGTGTCGACCTTGTCGGTGGAGACCTCCAGCAGCGGCTCGTCGGCTTCCACCGAGTCGCCGACCGCCTTGAGCCAGCGGGTCACCGTGCCCTCGGTGACACTCTCGCCGAGCGCCGGCATCGTGACCGAGGTGCCCTGCCCGCCGCCCTGCTGCCCGCCGCCCTGCTGCCCGCCTTCCTGGTCCTGCGCCGCGGGCGCCGGCTGGGCCTCCTGCTCCTGCTGCGGCGGCTGTTCCTGCTGCGGCGGTTGCTCCTGCTCGTGCTGGGCCTGCTCCTGCGCTGCCGGCTGCTCGGCCTCCTGCGCCTCTTGGGTGGCCTGCGCCTCTTGGGTGGCCTGCGCCTCTCCTCCCTCGCCGTCGCCGGATCCGCCGCCACCCTCGGCGGACTCGCCGTCGCCGTCGATGACGGCAAGCTCGCTGCCGACCTCCGCGGTCTCGTCCTCGTGCACGACGATCCGGGACAGCACGCCGGCCGCGGGCGCGGGAATCTCGGTGTCGACCTTGTCGGTGGAGACTTCGAGCAGCGGCTCGTCGGCCTCGACCCGGTCACCCTCCTGCTTCAACCAGCGGGTAATGGTGCCCTCGGTGACACTCTCGCCGAGCCGCGGCATGGTGACCGATACCGGCATTTCACAGACTCCTCGTAAGTAGCTGGGTCTCGCCAGCTTGTCATGCCTCGTACGACTACTGGGGGGTAATACCGCGCGCTATCCGTGGACGTGCAGCGGCTTGCCGGCGAGCGCCAGGTGCGCCTCGCCAAGCGCCTCACTCTGCGTCGGATGCGCGTGGATGAGCTGGGCGACCTCCGCCGGGAACGCCTCCCAGTTGTAGATCAGCTGGGCTTCGCCGATCAGCTCGCTGACCCGGTTGCCGACCAGGTGCAGGCCGACGACCGGCCCCTCGGGCGCGCGGACCAGCTTGACGAAGCCGGCGGTCTTGAGGATCTGGCTCTTGCCGTTGCCGGCCAGGTCGTAGGTGAACGTGCTCACCTGGTCGCCGTACTTCTCCTTGGCCTGCGCCTCGGTCAGGCCCATCGAGGCGACCTCGGGCTCGGTGTACGTCACCCGCGGGATCCCGAGATCGTCGAACGGCGCCGGGTTCTTACCGGCGATCTCCTCGGCCACGAAGATGCCCTGCTGGAAGCCGCGGTGGGCGAGCTGGAGACCGGGCACGATGTCGCCGACCGCGTACACATTGGGCAGGTTGGTACGCAGCCGCTCGTCGGTGAGGACGAAGCCGCGCTCCATGGTGACGCCCTGCTCCTCGTACCCGATGTTGCTTGTGGTCGGCCCGCGCCCGACGGCGACCAGCAGCAGCTCGGCCTCGACCGTCTCGCCACCCTGGATGGTGACCTTGACGCCGGTGTCGGTGCGCTCGACCTGCTCGAACGGCTTGCCGGTCCGGTAGGCGATGCCGCGCTTGCGGAACGCGCGTTCGAGGGCCTTGGAACTCTGCTCGTCCTCCGGCGGCAGCAGCCGGGGCAGCGCCTCGACGATGGTCACGTCGACCCCGAACGACTTCCAGGCGCTGGCGAACTCGCAGCCGATCACGCCGCCGCCGAGGACGACCGCCGACGCGGGCACGTGGTCGAGCGTGAGCGCGTGCTCGGACGTGATCACCCGCTCGCCGTCGATTTCCAGGCCGGGCAGGGTCTTCGAGTAGGAGCCGGTGGCCAGGACGAGGTTGCGCCCCACGTACCGCTCGCCGCCCACCTCGACCGCGTTCGGGGCGACCAGCCTGCCCTCACCCTCGACGTATGTGATCTTCCGGGACTTGATCAGCCCCTGGAGGCCCTTGTAGAGCCGGGAGACGACGCCGTCCTTGTACGAGTTGACGGCCTTCATATCGATGCCGTTGAAGCTGGCCTGGACGCCGAACTGCTCCGCCTCGCGGGTGGCGTCGGCGACCTCGCCGGCGTGCAGCAGGGCCTTGGTCGGGATGCAACCGCGGTGCAGGCACGTGCCGCCGACCTTGTCCTTCTCGATCAGCACGACCGACAGGTCGAGCTCCGCGGCGCGCAGCGCGGTGGCGTAACCACCGCTGCCGCCCCCGAGGATTACTACGTCGTAACCGGCGTTCGGGTCGCTCACGTGAATCTCCCTGGCGGTGCACGGCCGGTCACGGCGCCGGCGCTATTCATAACGATCCTCGGCCATCTTGTCACTATGTGACCGGTCCCGGGAATCGAGGTGCCCAACGACACGATGATCAGGCGTACCCTGTGCCCAGCCAGCCCGACGCGGCGGCAGACGGGGAGGAGGATCGTCGGTGGCTCTGTTTCGCCGACGCCGTGAGGCGGCGGGTGCCAGGTGGCGCACGTCCAGCCCGGCGGATCTTGATCATCTCGAGGAGTTCGTGCGCAGCCGGCGCGGTGTGGAGGCGCTGATCGAGCCGCGGACGACGGTTACCGACACGACGGTGATCTTGATCGCCCATGACGGTGAGTGGACCAGACGCCGGGTCGGCGGCCCGGACGAGGCGCGCCGGCTCGGGCAGCGCCTGGGCATCCCGGTCTACGACGTGGCCCTGGTCGGCTACCCGCAGCGTATGCGCGACTACAACGCCCGGCGCAAGAACGCCCAGGCCTGAGCGCAAGATCGCCACAACTTCCCGGAAGTAGTGGCCTCCGGTACGCCCTGAGGCCACTACTTCCGGGAAGTTGCGCCGATCAGCCGTTCGCGGCGATGTCCTCGATCAGGGCGACGAACGTGCGTACCGGCACGCCGGTGCCGCCCTTCGCCCAGTACCCGAACGGCTCGCCCGCGTGGTAGGCCGGCCCGGCGATGTCGACGTGCACCCACGGCAGGTCCTCGGCCACGAACTCGGACAGGAACACGCCGCCCTGCAACATGTGCCCGGCCCGGTCCATGCCGGCGTTGACCTGCGAGATGTCGGCGACCTCGGAGTCCATGCCCTTGCGGACGTCGTCCGGCAGCGGCATTGGCCAGCCCGGCTCGCCGACCTCGTCGCCGACCTCCTTGAGCCGCTGGACCAGGCCCGGGTCGCCCATCAGCCCGGCGACCCGCTTGCCGAGGGCGATCACCTGGCCACCGGTCAGCGTGGACGTCTCCAGCAGGTAGTCGGGCTCGTCCTCGGCCGCCCGGGCGATGGCGTCGGCCAGGATCATCCGGCCCTCGGCGTCGGTGTTGAGCACCTCGACGTGCTTCCCGCTGTACATCTTGACCACGTCACCCGGCCGGTACGCCGAGCCGGAGACCATGTTCTCGGCCAGCGGCACGTACGCCGTGACGGCCACCGCCGGCTTCAGTGCGGCGACGGCCAGCATCGTGGCGGCCACCGCGGCCGCGCCGGCCATGTCGGACTTCATCTCCCACATGCCCTGCGCAGGCTTGATCGACACGCCGCCACTGTCGAACGTGATGCCCTTGCCCACCAGCGCGACGTGCCGGGACGCCGTGCCACGCGGGCGGTAGGCCAGCCGGACCAGCCGGGGCGGTGCCGCCGAGCCCTGCCCGACCGCCAGGATCCCGCCGTACCCGGCCTTCGCCAGCGCCTTCTCGTCGAGCACCTCGACGTCGAGGCCGGCCTTCGTCGCCGCCTCGGCGATCGCGTCGGCGAAGCCCGGTGGCCGCAGGTCGTTGGGCGCGGTGTTGACCCAGTCGCGGACCCGCCGGACCGCGGTGGCCACCGCGACCGCGCGCTTGATCTCGCTCTTCATCGTCTTGTCGGCCACGTCGGGGACGTGGATCGACACGGTGCCGACCGGATCGCGCCGGCCCAGGACCGGCTTCGTCTTGTACCCGGCGAACCGGTACCCACCGAGCAGCGCGCCCTCGGCGATCGCCCGCAGCGCCCGCACGGCTTCGTCGTCGCCGTCATCGGGGTTGCCGTCGGACAGCGGCAGGCTCAGCGCGACCTTCGCCGAACCGGCGAGCGCGCGCACCGCGGCCCCGGCGCCCCGGCGCAGCGCCTCGGCGGCCGGCGCGGGCCCGGTCGGCTCAGGGCCGAGCCCGACGGCGACCACCAGCGGCGCCGTCACGGTGCCGAGGGTCGCCAGCTTGATGACCTCACCGGGCGCACCGGTCGCCCCGAGCAGCGACAGCGTCTCGCTGAGCCGGCCGTCGAACGCGGCGGCGATGCTTTCCGCGCCGGAGGCCAGCAGTAGCGGGACCTCGTCGGCCTTCGGGTCGGCGACGCTGTGCACACCGATCACGATGGCGTCGACGGGCAGCTCCGCAGGGTCGGTGTCCACCAGGTTGAGCGAGGTCACTAGGTCTCCGTCCACTGGGAGTTCCGCTGAAGTTCAAGCGTGTTCCGGCCCGATGCTACCGACGCCACCCGCCAACCGGGCCCAACCCGCCTCCGGACCGCCTCCGGACCGCCTTCGACCCCGCTCCGCCGAGCGCCAAGATCGCGTCGATCTTGGAGAAATGAACATGGTTTGAAGATCGAACCGTGTTCACTTCTCCAAGATCGGCGCCAGCATGGGTAGCGTGCCAGGCATGATGCGATCCGTCCTACATGACCGGCACCGGGCCGCGGGTGCCAAGTTCGCCGAGTTCGGCGGCTGGGAGATGCCGCTGGAGTACGCCGGCGGCGGAGTGCGCAAGGAGCACGCCGCGGTCCGCGAGGACGTCGGTGTCTTCGACGTGTCCCACCTCGGCAAGGCGACGGTACGCGGGGCGGGCGCCGCCGACTTCGTCAACGCCTGCCTCACCGCCGACCTCGACAAGGTCAAGGACGGTCAGGCGCAGTACACGCTGTGCTGCGACGACCCCACCGGTGGCGTGGTCGACGACCTGATCGCGTACCGGCTCGGCGCCGACGACGTGTTCCTGGTCCCCAACGCGGCCAACACCGCCGAAGTCGTGCGCCGGTTGACAGCCGCCGCGCCGGGTGGGATCACCGTCGAGAACCACCACACCGACTACGCGGTCCTCGCCGTGCAGGGCCCGCGCTCGCCGGAGGTACTGGCCGCGCTCGGGCTGCCCGGCGACCACGAGTACATGAGCTTCGTGACCGCCGGCGACACCATCGTGTGCCGCACCGGGTACACCGGCGAGCACGGGTACGAGCTGATCGCCCCGGTCGCGAAGGCCGGCGAGCTGTGGGACGCGATCCTCGCCGCCGGCGCCCGGCCGTGCGGGCTCGCCGCGCGGGACACGCTGCGCACCGAGATGGGGTACCCGCTGCACGGCCAGGACCTGTCGCTCGACATCACCCCGGTGCAGGCCCGCACCGGCTGGGCCGTCGGCTGGGCCAAACCGCGGTTCTGGGGCCGGGACGCGCTGCTGGCCGAGAAGGAGGCCGGCCCGCGCCGCACGCTCTGGGGCCTGGAGGCGCTCGACAAGGGCATCCCGCGCCCGCACATGACCGTGCTCAGCGGCGATGAGACGGTCGGCGAGGTCACCAGCGGCACGTTCTCGCCGACCCGCAAGATCGGCATCGCCCTGGCCCTGCTCGACACCGCCGCCGGGCTCGGGGCCGGCGCGGAGGTCGAGGTCGACGTCCGGGGCCGGCGCTCCCGGATGACGGTGGTCCGCCCGCCGTTCGTCCGGCCGGGTGTCAGATAGCCAGCCCGACGTAGGCGACCGTCGTCGCCACCTCGACCACGGCACCGAGCACGTCGCCGGTGATGCCGCCGATCCTTCGTACCGCATGGCGCACGAGCAGCAGCCCGGCGGCGAGCGAGGCGGCGACGGCGACCGGCCCCTGCCACCGGGTTTCCGGCCCGGCGGTCACGGCCAGCAATGCGGTCAGCGCCAGGCCCGCGAGTGCGGAAAACCAGGACACGGTACCCGCGACCAGCGCGCCCAGGCCGTCCGGTCGCGCGGCCGGCACGCCCTGGCGGCAACTCCAGGTGACCGCGAGCCGGCCCGCCACCGTGGCCGTGACGATGCCGGCGAGTGCGGTCGGCGCCGGCCGGCCGAGCAGCGTCGCCGCCGACGCGGCCTGGATCAGCAGCGCCAGGACCACGGCGGCCACCCCGAACGGCCCGACGTCCGGCTTCTTCATGACCTCCAGCGCGCCCTCGGGTCCGCGGTAGGAACCGAGGCCGTCCGCGGTGTCGGCGAGCCCGTCCACGTGCAGCGCGCGGGTGAGTAACACCCCGAGCGCGACGGCGACCGCCCCCGCGACCAGGGTCGGCGCGCCCAGCCAGCGCAGCCCGAGCCCGGCCCCGGCCAGTACAGCGCCGAGCGCGGCCCCGACCAGCGGCGCGAGCGACATCGCGATCCCAGCGGTGCGCCGGTCGATCCGGCCGGCGCGCACCGGCACGACCGTGAACGTGGTCAGCGCCAGCCTCAGCCCTCCCATGATCACGGAGATTTTTCCGTGTCCCAGCACGGAAAACCTTCCGTGATCATGAAGAGGCGAGCATGAGGGCGGAGCGCAGCAGGGGGAGGGCGGCCAGGGCGGTGGCGCCTTCGCCGATACCCAGCTTGAGGTCGAGCACCGGGCGTCACGCCCAGTACCTCGGCGCCGAGCCGGACCGCCGGGTGCCCGCCGGTGTCCGGCACCAGCAGCCAGTGCCGGGTCTGCGCGCCGAAGTCCCGCGCGACGAGCGCCGCCGCGACCCCGACCGGGCCGTCCAGCAGCACCGGGGTCTGCCGGGATACCGCGCCGAGCAACAGTCCCGTGGCGACGGCGTGGTCGGCACCGCCCAGCATGCCGAGGACCGCCTTCGGATCGCGGGCCCGCGAGCGTACCCGGTGCAACGCGTCGCGCACGGCCGCACACCGGCGCATCCAGGCCACGTCGTCGATCCGGCCACCCGGCGCGATGACGGGGCCGAGCAGAGCCGCCGCCTCGCCGCTGGTGGCCATCACGATCACCGCGACCGCCGCCGCGTCGGCCCCGGCGCCACTGGAACCGAGCACGATCAGATCGGTACCGGCGTCGACCGCGCTCTCCGCGAGCTGCCAGCCGTACCGCAGCGCGGTCTCCACATCGGACTCGCGCAGCGCGTCGGCGTACTCGATGGCGGCGCCGCTACCGGGGCAGCGCACTGTCTGTACCCCCACCCCGGCGGCACCGGCGAGCAGCGCCCACGCTCCCTCGCCCCGCTCGACGGCCTCCAGCCGGGCCGCCGACGCCGCCGGCGAGTCACCCGCCGACACGCCGCCGTCGTGGTCGGCGTGCAGCAGGAACATGCGTACCGACTGCCACGGCCGGGGGACCGGCTGCCTCTGGGTACCGGCGGCGAACCGGACGATCGGAGCCAGCGCACCCAGCCCGGAGCCGGCGAAGTTGAGGGTGCCCAACCGTTCCCCGGCAGCGGCGGACGCGTCCTCGTCCGGCAACGGCAGCGTCATGCCGACCGCGATCGGCCCGGTGTCGGTGGCCTCCGGGGCGCCGGTACCGACCACCGGCAAGGCGGCGGTCTCCGCGTCCGCCCAGGAGGTGGCGCCGGCCGGCTGTGCGGCGGGTGTGGCGCCGGTTGTGGCGCCGGCCGGCTGTGCGGCGGGTGTGGCGCCGGCCGGCTGTGCGGCGGGTGTGGCGCCGGCCGGCTGTGCGGCGGGTGTGGCGCCGGCCGGCTGTGCGGCGGGTGTGGCGGCGGCTGTGGCGCCGGCCGGCCTCGCCGGCTCGGTGGGCTCCGCCGCCCCTGCCGGCTCGGCTCCAGGTGGCGCCTCGGCCGGGGTCGCCATCGCGGGTGCCGTTGCGGGTGCCATCGCTGGCACGGCCCCCGGGGTCAGCACCGGGCCGGCGGTGGGCGCGGCGGCCGGGCCGGTGGTCTGGCCGGTGGTCTGGCCGGTGGTCTGGCCGGTGGTCTGGCCGGCCGGCCTGGTCGCGGCCGGTGCCGTCGCGGGGCCGGCCTTGAGCCAGGTCGGCTGCCCGGCGACCACCAGCGCGACCGCGTCACACTCGGCGGCCACCGCCTGGTTGACCTCTCCGATGCCGTCGGCGAACACCCGCCCGGCCGGGGTGGCCGGGACGACCGACAGGCCGACCTCTGGGCTGACCAGGACGAGCAGGGCGGCCGGACAGTCGCGTACAGCCGCCGCGAGCGACCGCGCGGGGGTGGCCTCCGGATCCTCCTCCCGCTGGTCATCGTCGGCAGGCGCGGCCGGCGCCGATTCCGCTTCGGCCGGTGCCGACTCGGCTTCCGCCGATCCCGCTTCGGCCGGTGCCGACCCCGCTTCGGCCGGCGCCGACCACGCTCCAGCAGTGTCGAGCGTCGCGGTCAGCCAGCCGCCCAGATCGTCCACGAGCAGCGCGTCGTCGGGCTTGGCGTCGGCGAGCAGGTTGATCAGGCGGCTCGGGTCGGTGCCCAACTCCTCGGTGGCCCAGATCGACGGCCGGCGCTCGCGGTGCGTCGCGATGCGGGCTTCCCACTCGGGATCGTCGGCTCGGGGCGCGGACGTGGCGACGTAGCGCACCCCTGCCGCGCCGGCGAGTTGCTCCACCAGTCGCTCGGCGTACCCGGACTTGCCGGAACGGATCCCGCCGAGGACGAGGAACCGCCGGCCCGACTGCCATGACATGCCCCGTACCCTATGGCGTGCGCCAGCGCGTCCGGTGCCCGGCGTCCGATGTTGTCGGGCTGGGTCGTTACGCTGACTGGGAGGCGACGGAAGGGGTGCGCGATATGGCGTGGACGTGGCGTTACGAGGACGCGCAGGGGCGGGCGGTGGAAGGCCCGCACGAAGCGTTTTCCAGCCAGTCCGACGCCGAGTCGTGGATCGGGCAGACCTGGCGTGAGCTGCTCGCCTCCGGCGCGGTCAAGGTGATCCTGGTGGAAGAGGACCGGGTGGAATACCAGATGAGCCTGCTCCCCCCGGGGCAGTGACGTGCTAGGCAGCCAGCGCCGTCGCTACGGGATGAGCCGTGCTCAGTTCCGTCCCAGCCCGATCTTCCTCGGCATCACCGCCCTCTTCGTGTTCAGCGGCTGGCTCTGCTGGCGCGACCTCGGCAACGCCCGGTTCAACGTGTTCCTGTTCGTGATCGCCGGTTGGCTGGTGTCGCTGTGCCTGCACGAATACGCGCACGCGGTGGTCGCGTTCAACGCCGGTGACCGGATGGTGGCCGAGCGCGGCTACCTGACCCTCGACCCGTTGAAGTACACCCATCCGTTCCTGTCGTTCGTGATTCCGGTCGTTTTCGTCCTGCTCGGCGGAATCGGGCTGCCCGGCGGCGCGGTCTGGGTCAACCACCACGCGATCCGCAGCCGTGGCTGGGACAGCTTCATCAGCTTCGCCGGCCCGGCCACCAACCTGCTGTTCGCGATCGCGTTGATCATCCCGATGAAGTTCGCCGACTACTCCGCGCACGCCACGTTCTGGTCCGGCCTCGCGTTCCTGGCGTTCCTCCAGTTGACGGCCGCCGTGCTCAACTTCCTGCCGGTGCCGGGCGTCGACGGCGGCAACCTGATCCAGCCGTGGCTGTCCCCGCAGTGGCAGCGTGGATACCAGTACATCGCGCCGTACGGGATGTTCATTCTGATCGCGCTGCTCTGGACGCCGCGGATCAACTACCTGTTCTTCACGTTCGTCGACTTCCTCGGCAGCCTGCTGGGCCTGCCGACCGACCTCGTCGGATACGGCCGATACCTGTTCCCGCACCTAGGCACGTACCTCTAGGGAACCGTTGCTACTGTGCACCCCTCGCCGGAAATCTCCCGAGGAGTGTGACGCAGTGAGTCAGCCGCACCTCGTGGACACCGAGTTGGCGACCCGCCTGCGCCTCGCGGTGGGCCGGCTCAACCGGCGGATCCGGTTGGCCACCAACGACATCCCGCCGCTGCAGTTCTCGGCTCTCGCGACGCTGGACAAGCACGGTCCGCTGCGCTCGGGCGAGTTGGCCCAGCGGGAGGCGGTGACCGCGCCGACGATGACCCGGGTGCTGGCGGCGCTCGCCGAGCGTGGCCTGGTGACCCGGGAGTCGGACCCGACCGACGCCCGGTCGGTACGGGTGTCGTTGTCGCCGGCCGGGATCGACGCGCTCACCCGGATCCGGTCGGAGCGCACGGCGCTGCTGGGCGCCCGGCTCGCCCGCCTCAGCGACGAGCAGCGGGCTGCCCTGGTCGCCGGTCTGCCCGCGCTGGAAGCCCTGGTCGAAGAAGACTAGATCGGCACAACTTCCCGGAAGTAGTGGCCTCAGCGGGTACCGGAGACCACTGTTTCCGGGAAATTGTGCCGATCTCCGCCTAGGGGCTGGCCGGGCTTTCGGTCAGCGCCGGGTCGCGCTGTACGACCGGTTCAAGGGCGACGTCGATGGCCTTCAGTACGTCCGCGTCCAGCCGTACCCCCGACGCCTTGACGTTGTCGACCAGCTGCTCGGGCCGGGTGGCGCCGACGATGGCCGACGAGACGTTCGGGTTCTGGAGTACCCACGCGATCGCGAGCTGCGGCATCGTGAGGCCGGCCTGCTCGGCGATCGGCTTGAGTTCCTGCACCCGGGCGAGGACGTCGTCGTCCATGAACCGGGCGATCATCGCGGCGCCGGACTTCTCGTCGGTGGCCCGGGAGCCGGCCGGCGGCGCCTGGCCGGGAAGGTACTTGCCGGTCAGCACGCCCTGCCCGATCGGCGACCAGACGATCTGGCCGAGCCCCAGTTCCTCGGAGGTGGGGACGACCTCGGCCTCGATGACCCGCCACAGCATCGAGTACTGCGGCTGGTTGGACACCAGCGGCACCCGCAGCTCGCGGGCCAGCTTCCAGGCCGCCCGGATCTGGGACGCCTTCCATTCGGAGACGCCGATGTAGTTCGCCTTGCCCGCTCGGACGATGTCGGCGAAGGCCTCCATCGTCTCTTCCAGCGGCGTGGTGTAGTCGTAGCGGTGCGCCTGGTACAGGTCGACGTAGTCGGTCTGCAACCGGCGCAGCGACCCGTCGATGGAAGCCATGACGTGCTTGCGGGACAGTCCGCGGTCGTTGTGTCCGGGGCCGGTGGGCCAGTAGACCTTCGTGAAGATCTCCAACCCTTCGCGGCGCTCGCCCTTGAGCGCCCGCCCGAGCACGGCCTCCGCCCGGGTGCCGGCGTACACGTCGGCGGTATCGAAGGTGGTGATACCCAGGTCAAGGGCGGCGCGCACGCACGCGGTCGCCTGCTCCTCCTCGACCTGGGAGCCATGGGTGATCCAGTTCCCGTACGAGATCTCGCTGACCTGCATACCGGAACGGCCAAGGTGACGGAACTCCATGACGACGACCCTATCTGGGATATCGGCGCTCGCCCGAGTCATGATCGGCACAACTTCCCGGAAACAGTGGCCATACCGCCCCCGGGAGACCACAACTTCCGGGAAGTTGTGCCGATCAAGGCGGCCGAGGCTCAGAGCATGAGGCTCAGAGCATGAGGCTCAGAGCATGGGGCGGGTGTCGACCAGCAGCCGGTCGATCTCGTCGGTGACGTCCATCCGGCTGGGGAACCGGGCTTCGAGCAGCGGCCGGCCGCGCCGGTCCAGCGCCCCCCACCGGTGCGCGGCGTCGGTGTACAGGAACGCGACCGGGTGGATGACCACGCCCGGATGTACCGGGGTGACGATGACCCGGCCGGCCCGGTCGACCACGCCCTTGTAGTTGCCCAGCGCCACCACGGCGAGACCTTCGTCACTGAACCCGTCGATGTACCGGCCGTCATGCAGCGCCGTGGCGAACCCGTCGTAGCGCAGCGGTACGACCAGCCGGCCGGTCACGTCGACGGCGCCCCAACGGCCGCCCCGGCGCACCGCGGCGAGCCCACGCCGGAACGGCCGTACATCGTCGAAGCCGGCCGCGATCAGCACCTTGTTGGACTTGTCGACGGCGACCCAACCGGTCGCGCCGTCGCGGGACACCCAGGCCACGCCGTCGGCGAAGCTGCCCACCCCGAGGTATCCGGCGGTGTGGTCGATGAGCAGCCGGCCGGTGTCGTCGATCAGCTCCCAGCTGCGCGAACCGGGCCGCTGCACCCACGCCACACCGTCCCGGAACGGCTGCACGTCGGTGTACTTCGGCGTGATCCGGAACACCCCGAAGTCGTCCACGTACCCCCACCGCCGGGTGTGGTCGTCCAGCGTCGGCGTGAGCGGCTTGCGGATCTGGAGGATCTCGTCGCGCGACCGCGGGTACGGCCCCCAGCCCTTCTCGGCCACCCGCCGGAACACCGCGTCCAGCGCCAGCTCCGTGTGCGCGATGAGGTCGGGGTCCTCCTCCTTGCGCAGCTCCAGGGCGCGCTCGAAGTGGTTGCACGCCTCGATGTAGCGGCCCTGGTCGTAGGCGCACTTGCCGGCGTGCTGGTGCATCGTCGCGCGCAGCCGGTCCGGCAGCTCGGTCGAGTTGGCGAGCGTGAACAGCCGGTCCGCCTCGGCGAACTCGCCGCGCCACTGCAGCACGTGCGCGAGCCGGGCCTGGGTGATCGCGATCCGGCGCAGCTCCCCGGTCGCCTCGGCGTGGCCCAGCGCGGCCGTCCCGTCGGCCAGCGCCTGGTCGAGGTCGCCCAGGATCCGCGAGACAACCGCGCGCAGGCTCAACAGTCGCGCCTGCGGGCCGTTGTCGCTGACCGTGTCCAGCTTCGCGGTCAGCGCGTCACGGACCTCGGACAGCTCGTCGCCCTCGTCGCCGTTGACCACCTCGCGCAGCGTGTCCGGATCGAAGCGCCACTGGTAGTCCGCCAGTTTCCGCTCGGCATCAGGACCAGAATCAAGATCAGATTGTACGGGCAGAGCCTGCGACGCGCCTGGCGCGCCGGACGCGGGTGCGGCGGAGACCGGTGAGCCGGACACCGGTGCTCCCGAGATCGGGGCACCGGACACCGAACGGCCCGGCAGTGAGCCTGGCAGCGCCGCGGTCCGCTCGGGGCGGGGGTCGGCGGGCACCTCGACCGGAGGCGTGGCACGCGCATCCGGCTGCGGGTCGAGCGGCGGTTCACGCAGCGGTTGGGCTGGCGGCGCCGACGTGGGCGCCGCAGCGGCGGCCGTCTGCCGTGACGGCGGGATCTGCGGTGCCGGCGGGGTTTGCGGCGCTGGCGGTGCCGGCGGGGTCTGCGGTGCCGGTGCCGGGACCCGTGGTGAGGCCGGGAGCCGTGGGGAGATCGGAGTTCGCGGCGCGGGCGGCCGGGGCGGCGCCGGGGCGTCGGCGAGCGACGCCGGGCGGGCATCGGCGAGCGACGCCGGCCGCGGGCGGCCCGGCCGCCCAGGCGGCCGGACCGGGTCCGGCTGGGAAGCGCCGGGCGGGCCGGACTGAGCCGGCGGGTATGGCTGGGAAGCGCCGGGCGGGCCGGACTGAGCCGGCGGGTATGGCGGGGACGTGGGCGCGGGCGGCGCGGACATGGGCGGCGACACCGGCGCCGATGGCGGTGTCGGTGGCGACGTGGGCGCGCCGGCCGGTGGGGACGTCGGCGCGGGTGGTACCGGTCCACGCGCCGGGCCGCCGTACGTCGTGCCGCGCCGGGGCGGCTGCGGGCGCCCGGGACGGGGGGCGGCCGGCGGCTGGGGCTTGCCGTAATCGACAGGTGCCGGCGACCGGGGACCGGGGCGCGGCGGGCCGGGCGGCTGAGGGTACCCGGAAATAGCGGGACCACCGCGGCGGCCGGGGCCCGGATCGGTGTCGTCGGCGCGCGGAGGTCGGGCCGGCCGGCCGGGGCGGGTGTGCGGCTGGCGGTACTCCGGCGTGGGGCGCCGGGGGAGATCCTCGTCGTCGGCTGGGACGGCAGGCGACACCCCGGCGTCGGCGGCCTGCCGCGGGTTGGGCACCACCCGGGTCCACGGCATGGTGGGCAGGGACGCCCATGCCGGCGCGGCGGGTCCCGGCTCGTCGTCCGGGTGCTCGTCGCTCACGCTCAAGATCTCCTCGCCCCAGAGAATCCTGCACCGGAAATCACCAGCGTCCCACGACTGGTGCCAGGTACATTCTGGCCCGGTTGCGGAAGGAGGGTACGGCGTGAGCCGGGATGCCGCCACCGTGGGCCACCCCGTTTCCGGCACATTGGGGATGTACGCGGCACTCGCGTCCGCCGAATTCCGGCGCTATGCGACATATCGCCAGGCGCTGTTTGCCGCGATGTTCACCAATTCGGTATTCGGGTTCCTGCGTTGCTTCGTGCTTTTGGCCGTGGTGGCCGGCGCCGGCTCGACCGCGCGTGGCCCGGCCGGCTACTCGTCGCAGCGGCTGGCCACGTACGTGTGGATCGGCCAGGGCCTGATCGGCACGGTCAACATCTGGAGCGCGCCCGAGCTGGCCGAACGGATCCGGTCCGGCGACGTGGTGGCCGATCTGCTGCGCCCGGTCGACGCGGTCTGGCAGTACCTCGCCGCGGACCTCGGCCGGGCCGGCTTCGCCGCGATGACCCGGCTGGTCGGACCGGTACTCGTCGGCGCGCTCGCGTTCCGGCTCTACTACCCGGCACGCCCGGTCACGTACCCGCTGTTCGTGCTCTCCGTGACGCTCGCGACCGTGGTGTGCTTCGCCTGCCGGTACCTGGTCAACGCGTCGGCGTACTGGCTGCTCGACTCCCGCGGCCCCCAGATCACCTGGGTCGCGGTGTCGATCACACTGAGCGGGCTCGGGTTCCCGCTGACGTTCCTGCCCGCGTCGCTGACCACGGCGCTGTACCTCGCGACTCCGTTCCCGTACCTGATCCAGGTGCCCGCCGACGTGCTCATCGAGCGGCATTCCCTGCCGGTCACCCTGGCCAGCGTGGGTGGTCAGGCCGCCTGGGCGATCGTCATGATCGCGGTGTCCCGGGCGGTGCAGCGGCGGGCGGAGCGCCGGCTGGTGATCCAGGGTGGCTAGCCCGTACCTGCGCCTCCTCGGCGCCCAGATCCGCGGCCAGGCGCAGTACCGGACCTCGTTCCTGGTCGAGGTGTTCGGCAGCCTGGTCAGCGGGATCGTCGACATCGCCCTCGTGGTGGTGATGTTCAACGTCACCCGGCACCTCGGCGGGTTCGCGTTCCGCGAGACGTTCCTGATGGCGACGCTGGCCGGTTGCGGGTTCTCACTCGCCGACCTGGCCGTGGGCAGCATCGAGCGGATCCGGGTGTACGTGCGCACCGGCCTGCTCGACGCGGTCCTGGTCCGCCCGCTCGGCGCGCTGCTCCAGTTGCTCGTGCTCGACTTCACGCCGAAACGGGTCGGGCGCCTCGCGTTCTCGACCGGCCTGCTGGTCGCCGCGACCCGGCTGGCCGGCGTGCGGTGGACCCCGGCCCGGGCCGTGCTGCTGGTGGTCACCCCGCTCGCCGGCGCCCTGCTGTTCGGCGCGGTGTTCGTCGCCAGTGCGACGGTCGCGTTCTGGTGGATCGACTCGGGTGAGTTCGCGTCCGCGCTGACCTACGGCGGGCACGACTTCACCGCGTACCCGATGACCGTCTACCAGGGACTGTTCCGCCGGGTCTTCGCGTACGGCATGGGCTTCGCCTTTGTCGGCTACTACCCGGCGCTGGCCCTGCTGGGCCGGCGCGACCCGCTCGGCCTGCCCGCCGCGGCCGGCTGGGCCGGCCCGCTCGTCGCACTGGCGGCGTGCGGGGTGGCCGGACTGGTCTGGCGGCACGGGATCCGCCACTACCGGAGCACGGGATCATGACCATCATCGATGTGCGCGGCCTCCGAAAAGACTTCACGGTACGGGTGAAGGCCGGCCGGCTGCGCCGGGAGACCCGGACGGTCGCGGCGGTCGACGGCGTGGACCTCGCCGTCGAGCGCGGCGAGATGCTCGGCTACATCGGGCCGAACGGCGCCGGCAAGTCCACCACGCTGAAGATGCTGACCGGGGTGCTGTACCCGTCCGGTGGGACCGTACGGGTGTGCGGGTACGAGCCGGTGCCCCAGCGGACCCGGCTGGCCCGGCGGATCGGCGTGGTGTTCGGCCAGCGCTCGCAGCTGTGGTGGGACCTGCCGCTGCGGGAGTCGTTCTCGTTGCTGCGCCACGTGTACCGGGTGCCCCTTGGTGATCATGTGTCGCGGCTTCGCCAGTGCCGGGAGCTGCTCGACCTCGACGCGTTCGTGGACACCCCGGTCCGGCAGCTCTCGCTCGGCCAGCGGATGCGCGGCGAGCTGACCGCGGCCCTGCTGCACGGGCCGGAGGTGCTGTTCCTGGACGAGCCGACGATCGGCCTCGACGTGGTGAGCAAGCAGGCGGTCCGCGGCTTCCTCGCCGAGCTCGGGGCCACCGGCGACACGACTCTCGTACTCACCACGCACGACCTCGCCGACATCGAGCGGCTGTGCAAGCGGCTGGTCGTCATCGACCACGGCCGGGTGGTCCACGACGGCACGCTGGACGGCCTGCACCAGCGGTACGAGTCGCGGCGCCGGGTCGTGGTCGACCTGGACGAGCCGTTGCCGGCGCCGGTCGGGTTGCCGGGCGTCGAGGTCGAGTCGGTGAGCCCGGACGGGCTGCGGATCACGTACGCGCTGACCGGGGCGACCGCGGGGGAACTGGTCGCCCGGGTGGCGGAGGTCGGATCGCTGCGCGACATCTCGGTGGTAGAGCCCGACATCGAGGACGTGGTGGCGCGCTTGTACGCGTCACGTTGATCGGCCATGATCGGCACAACTTCCCGGAAGTCGTGGCCTCAGCCTGGTCGGGAGGCCACAACTCGCCGGAAGTTGTGCCGATCTTGGTGCTAGATCTTGTCGCCGACCTTGACTCGCGGCTTGGGCATCCGGAACCGCCGGTAACTCAGCGCCCGCATGATCGCGTACAGGTACAGGCTGGTCGTCCGGACCTGGCTCTTCGGGTACCGCTCCCGTACCAATTTGTTGATCTTCCGGCAGATCAGGACGCTGTCGAAGACCACACCGACGCCGAGCAGCAGCCAGACCAGGTTGGCCGTCAGGACGAACTGGCCCGGCAGCGCCTTCACCGACGAGATCACCAGCAGCAGGAACGCGAACGTGAAGAACCAGGTGCCGGCCGTCCGCCGGGAGTCGACGACGTCGCGCACCAGCGCCCGTTCCGGACCCTTGTCGCGGGGCAGCAGATACCGCTCGTCGCCGGACATCATGCCGGCGCGCTGTTCGGCCCGGGCGGCCCGCTCGCGCTCCCGGCCGCGGCGCGCCGCCTCCTTACGGTCGGTGGGCGGCGCCTCCCGGGCAGCGCCCGCGCGCGGACGCTTCGGGGTCGCCTTCCCCTTGCCCGGCGTGTACGCCCGGGGCTGGCGGACGTCGGACTCGGGGGTCTCGGCTATGGCGTCCTCGACCAGGTGATCTGACCTACGGCGAAACAGCGACGGCACGCGGTGAAGGGTAGCCGACCTGAACTGGGGCGTCACGGCCGCTCGACATGCGCCCCGAGCGCGGCCAGCTTGCCCTCGAAGTCCTCGTATCCACGGTTGATCAGGTTGACCCCGAACACCCGGGAGGTACCCTCGGCGGCCAGCGCGGCGATCAGGTGGCTGAAGCCGGCCCGCAGATCGGGGATGACCAGGTCAGCCGCGTGCAGCTTGCTCGGCCCGGCGATCACGGCCGAATGCAGGAAGTTGCGCCGGCCGAAGCGGCAGGGCGTGCCGCCGAGGCATTCCCGGTACACCTGGATGGTCGCGCCCATCGCGCCCAGCGCCTCGGTGTAGCCCAGGCGCCGCTCGTACACGGTCTCGTGCACGATCGACAGCCCGCGCGCCTGGGTCAGCGCGACCACCATCGGCTGCTGCCAGTCGGTCATGAAGCCGGGATGTACGTCGGTCTCGATCGCCACCGCGCGGAGTTCCCCGCCCGGGTGCCAGAACCGGATGCCGCCGCCGACCGGCGAGTCGTCGATCTCGAAGGCGCCGCCGACCGACGAGAACACGTTGAGGAACGTCATCATGTCGGCCTGCCGGGCACCCTGGACGAACACGTCGCCGTGGGTGGCGAGCGCCGCCGCACCCCAGCTGGCGGCTTCGATGCGGTCCGGGATCGGGCGGTGCGTGTACCCGCCGAGGCGACTCACGCCCTCGATCTCGATGACCCGGTCGGTGTGCACCTTGATGATCGCGCCCATCTTCTGGAGGACGCAGATCAGGTCGATGATCTCCGGCTCGACGGCCGCGTTGCGCAGCTCGGTCACGCCCTCGGCCATCACGGCGGTGAGCAGGATCTGCTCGGTGGCGCCGACACTCGGGTACGGCAGGTGCAGCTTCGTACCGTGCAGCCCGGCCGGCGCGGTGATGTCCATTCCGGACGCGGTCTTGTCGACGATCGCGCCGAACTCGCGCAGCGCCTGGAGGTGGAAGTCGATCGGCCGGCCGCCGATGTTGCAGCCGCCCAGGTCGGGGATGAACGCGTGGCCGAGCCGGTGCAGCAGCGGGCCGCACAGCAGGATCGGGATCCGGCTGGAGCCGGCGTGCACGTTGATCTCGTCGACGCTCGCCCGGTCCACGTTGGCCGGATCGAGGATCAGCTCACCGTTGTTCCCGCCGTCGGCGACGTGGACGCCGTGCAGCTCCAACAGCCCGCGCACGATCTCGACGTCGCGGATCGCGGGGACGTCGAACAGCCGGCTGGGCGCGTCACCCAGCAGGGCGGCGACCATGGCCTTCGAAATGAGGTTCTTGGCGCCGCGCACCCGGGTCTTGCCGTGTAGTGGCGTGCCACCGTGCACGACGAGAACGTCGTTCAACGCAAACCTCCAGCGCGGAGCGGGGACGTGTGTGTGGGGGTCTCGGACACAACTTGATCACAGTCCGATCTCGCCCGGGCAGCATATCCCTGTCACCTGGGAGGAGCGACGCGTGGAGGCGTTGTGGCGGCACAAAATCGGGACTATCGGCGCTCGGTCACCGGCTGCGTCCGGAGGGTGCGTGCCAGGTCGACGATGGTCGATATAGACCCGTCGAGACGCCCCGAATCGCGTTATATCGACCAACGTCGATCTAAGGCGGCTGCTACGGCAGTGCCAGCATCTGGTCGAGCGCGGACCGGGCAGCGGCCGCCGTCCGCTCATCGACCGTGATCTCGTTCACCACCCGGCCGGCGACCAGCTCCTCCAGCGCCCACACCAGGTGCGGCAGGTCGATGCGGTTCATCGTCGAGCAGTAGCAGACGGTCCGCTCCAGGAACGTGATCCGCTTGTCCGGGTGCGCGTTCGCCAGCCGCCGCACCAGGTTCAGCTCTGTTCCCACGGCCCACGCCGAGCCGGCCGGCGCCGCGTCGAGGGTCTTGATGATGTACTCGGTGGAGCCGACGTAATCGGCCGCGGTCACCACCTCGTGCCGGCACTCGGGGTGGACCAGGACGTTGACCCCGGGGATCCGGGCACGCACCTCGTGGACGCAGTCGAGGGTGAACCGGCCGTGCACCGAGCAGTGCCCGCGCCAGAGAATCATCTTCGCGTCCCGCAGCTGCTCCGGCGTGAGCCCGCCACCCGGCTTGTGCGGGTCGTACAGCACGCAGTCGGAGAGCGAGAGGCCCATCTGCAGGACCGCCGTGTTGCGACCCAGGTGCTGGTCGGGCAGGAACAGCACCTTGTCGCCCCGCTCGTACGCCCACCGCAGCGCCCGTTCCGCGTTCGACGAGGTGCACACCACCCCGCCGTGGCGGCCGACGAAGCCCTTGATGTCGGCGGACGAGTTCATGTACGTCACCGGGACCGTGTCGGCGGCCAGCCCCAGCTCGGTCAGCGTGTCCCAGGCCTCCTCGACCTGGCCGGCTGCTGCCATGTCGGCCATCGAGCAGCCGGCGGCGAGGTCGGGCAGCACCACCCGCTGCGCGTCGCTGGTCAGGATGTCGGCGCTCTCGGCCATGAAGTGCACACCGCAGAACACGATGTACTCCGCCGCAGGCTTGGCCGCCGCCTCCCGCGCGAGCTTGAACGAGTCGCCGGTCACGTCGGCGAACCGGATCACCTCGTCGCGCTGGTAGTGGTGGCCGAGCACGAACACCCGGTCGCCGAGCGCCGCCTTCGCCGCCGTCGCCCGGGCCACCAGGTCCGGGTCGCTGGGGGCGGGCAGGTCGCCGGGGCAGTCGACGCCCCGCTCGCTGTCGGGGTCGGTGCCCCGGCCGAGCAGGAGCAGCGCGGTCGCGGTGGAGGATGGCTCAACCCAGGTCACGCGACCAATGCTTGCACGCTCTGGGGGAGCGCCGATGTGACCTGGCAGACTCCGCGGGTATGCGGGTACTCGCCTGTCCGGACAAGTTCGCCGGCACGCTGACCGCGGTCGAGGCGGCGGAAGCGATCTCCGAGGGCTGGCGCCAGGCCGCCCCCGGCGACGAGGTGACACTCGCGCCGCTCTCCGACGGTGGCCCCGGCTTCCTCGACGCACTCAGCGGCGGCCTGCCCGGGGCGCGCCGGCGCCAGGTGCCGACCGTCGATCCGCTCGGCCGGCCGGTGACCGGGGAGGTCCTGCTCGACGGGACGACGGCATACCTGGAAAGCGCCCAGGCGTGTGGACTGCACCTGCTCACCGGTCAAGAGCGAAACCCGAAGATCACTTCATCGTACGGTCTGGGCCTGCTGATCACGGCCGCGGTGGAGGCCGCGGCGACGGAGATCGTCATCGGGCTGGGCGGCTCGGCGGTCAACGACGCGGGGGCCGGCATGCTGGCCGCTCTCGACGCGGCGCCACTGGACGCGGCCGGGTACGCGCTGCCGTACGGCGGGGCGGCGCTCGTCGGCTGCGACCGGCTCGGCGGCACGCCCCGGCTGCGCGAGGCCCGCCTGGTCGCCGCCAGCGACGTCGACAACCCGCTCACCGGCCTTTCCGGCGCCAGCTCGGTGTACGGGCCGCAGAAGGGTGCGACCAGGGAGGATGTCCTACTGCTGGACGCCGCGCTGGCCCATTTCGCCGCGGTACTGGAGCGTGACGTCCCCGGCTGCCCGCCCGGCCTGGCGGAGCTGCCCGGCGCCGGTGCCGCCGGGGGGCTGGGCGCCGCCATCTTCGCGCTTGGCGGCCGGAGCGAACCGGGCATCGCACTCATCCGACGCATATCAGGACTCGATGCCGCACTCGACGCCGCGGACATCGTCATCACCGGCGAGGGCTCGTTCGACCACCAGTCGCTGCGCGGGAAGGTGGTCTCCGGGGTGGCGGAGGCGGCCCGGGACCGGGCGCTGCCGTGTCTCGTGGTCGCCGGCCGGGTGACCGCCGGCCGGCGGGAGTCGGCCCAGATCGGGGTGACCGCCACGGCGTCGCTCGTCGAGCACTTCGGCTCGGTCGAGGAGGCGCTGGCCCGGCCCGCGGAGGGGCTCCGCGCCGTCGCCGCCAGGCTCGCCCGGCAATGGAGCAGGTAAGCTAGGGAATGCTCACCAGGGCGGCTGTCGTTGCGCCCGGGTAGACCTAACAGACCAGCGCAGGGAGCACTCATCGTGACCGCTTCGCAGACCGAATCAGTCGAGACCGGCAACCCGGCCGGCGTTGTCCTCACCGACTTCGCCGCGCAGAAGGTGAAGGCGCTGATCGAGCAGGAGGGCCGTGACGACCTGCGGCTGCGGGTCGCGGTGCAGCCCGGCGGCTGCTCCGGCCTCCGCTACCAGTTGTTCTTCGACGAGCGCTCGCTCGACGGCGACAAGGTCACCGCCTACCAGGGCTTCGAGGTCGTCGTCGACCGGATGAGCGTGCCCTACCTGGCCGGCGCGACCATCGACTTCGCCGACCGGATCGACGCCCAGGGCTTCACCATCGACAACCCCAACGCGCAGGGCTCCTGCGCCTGCGGCGACTCGTTCCACTAAGCAGCGATCGGCACCAGCGCAACGACATAGCCGTGTCCTCATGGGGACACGGCTATGTGTCTTTGATCGGTACGCTCACGAGACCACTCGCCCACCGCGACGACCCCTGAGGTAGCCATGAAGATCGCCGTGACCGGCTCGATCGCGACCGACCACCTGATGCATTTCCCCGGCCGGTTCACCGAGCAGTTGCTGCCCGACCAGCTGCACAAGGTGTCGCTGTCGTTCCTTGTGGACGATCTCGTCGTCCGGCGCGGCGGGGTGGCGGCCAACATCGCCTTCGGCATGGCCCAGCTGGGCCTGCATCCCGTCCTGGTCGGCGCGGTCGGCACCGACTTCGCCGACTACCGGTCATGGCTCACCCGGCACGGCGTCGACTGTGACTCGGTACACGTGAGTGATATCGCGCACACCGCCCGGTTCGTCTGCACCACCGACGAGGACATGTGCCAGATCGCGTCGTTCTACGCCGGTGCCATGGCCGAGGCCCGCAACATCGAGTTGGCGCCGGTCGCGGCCCGGCTCGGCGGCGTCGACCTGGTGCTGATCAGCGCCAACGACCCCGACGCGATGACCCGGCACACCGAGGAGTGCCGGTCCCGGGGTTACCCGTTCGCCGCCGACCCGTCCCAGCAGCTCGCCCGGATGTCCGGCGAGGAGGTCCGCGGCCTGATCGACGGTGCCGCCTACCTGCTCACCAACGAATACGAGAACGAGCTGCTGGAAAACAAGACCGGGCTGTCCGGCGCGGCCATTCTGGAGCGGGTCGGGGTGCAGGTGACCACGCTGGGCCGGCACGGCGTGCGGATCACCGGGCAGGACATGGAGCCGGTGCACGTCCCGGTGGCCCGGGACGTCCAGGCATACGACCCGACCGGCGTGGGCGACGCCTTCCGGGCCGGGTTCTTCGCCGGCCTGTCCTGGGAGCTGTCCCTGGAGCGGTCGGCCCAGATCGGCTCCCTGCTCGCGACGCTTGTCCTGGAGACCATCGGCACCCAGGAGTACACCGTGCACATCGAGGAGTTCGTCAAGCGGGCGGCCGACTCGTACGGCGACGACGCGGCCGAGGAGATCGCCGCCCGGCTCTGAGATTCTCCTACCATCCCGGTAGGAGTAGAGGTACCGTCGGGGCGTGTCCTCGGCATTGACGGGTCTGCTCGTCGGCTTCATCGTGGTGCTCGCCTCGACGGCGTTCGGCCTGGTCCGGCGGGCTCGTGACGGCCGGCTGCGGCACACCGGCGGCGAGCATCGTGAGGTGCTGGCCGGGCTCGGCGTCGAGCCTGGCACCCCGGTGACGCTGTTGCAGTTCTCCTCGGCGTTCTGCGCCCCGTGCCGGACCACCGCACGGCTGTGCGCTGACGTGGCGTCCCACGTCGACGGGGTGCGCCATGTCGAGGTCGACGCGGAGTCCCACCTCGACGCGGTGCGCGCGCTGGGCGTCACCCGTACCCCGACGCTGCTGGTCGTCGACGCCGCCGGCCGGGTGGTGCGCCGGGCCGTGGGCCAGCCGCCGACCCGGGCGCACCTGCTCGCGGCGGTCAGCGCGGCGACGACGGCCGGAAGCACGAGATGATGCTCGACCCGCGTGGCCCGCGCTTCGCCGCCGCCGTCACGTCGGTGGTCCTCGTGCTGGTGCTGGTCACCGGCAGCGGCTGGCTGGCGCTGGCCCAGACGCTGGTGTTCGCGATCGGTGCGGTGAACATCCGGTACGCGCCGTATGCCCTTGTCTATCGCTATCTACTCGCCCCGCGCCTGGCTCCGCCGGCCGAACGGGAGCCGGCCGAGCCGGTCCGGTTCGCGCAGGCGCTCGGGTTCGTGTTCCTGGCGGTCGGCACGATCGGCTATCTCGCCGGCGTGCCGCTGCTGGGCATCGTGGCGACCGCGCTCGGCCTGGCCGCGGCGTTCCTCAACGCGGCGTTCGGGCTGTGTCTCGGCTGCGAGCTGTACCTGCGGCTACGCCGCTTCAGCGCCCCTTGATCGCCACAACTTCCCGGAAGTTGTTGCCTCCCGGGGCCGCTGAGGCCACAGTTTCCGGGAAGTTGTGCCGAGGCTAGGCGACGCTGAGGCTAGGCGACGCGGCGGACGTCGTATTCGTCGTCGGCGGGGGAGCCGGCGTACTCCTGGCCGCGCAGCCGGCACCAGGCCGGGATGTCCACGGCGGCGGCCGGGTCGTCGGCCAGTACCCGGAGGACCGCACCGACCGGCAACTGCGGCAGCCGGCGGGCCAGCGCGATCACCGGCAGCGGGCAGCGCTGTCCCCGGCAGTCGAGGGTCTCCGCGGCGCCGGTCACAGCCCGGTCACCCCCGCCTCGGCCCGCAGGCCGGCGACCACGGACGGCAGGACGGCCAGGAACCGGTCGACCTCGTCCGGAGTGGTCTCGTGGTGCAGCGAGACCCGTACGTTGCCGTGCGACAGCACGCCCATCGCCTCCAGGACGTGGCTCGGCCGCAGGGTGGACGACGTGCACGACGAGCCGGACGAGACCGCGAACCCCTCCCGGTCGAGCGCGTGCAGCAGGGCCTCGCCGTCCACGTACAGGCAGGAGAACGTGACCAGGTGCGGCAGCCGGTCGACCGGGTCGCCGACGACCTCGACGTCCGGCACGGTGGCCGGCACGACCGACCGGATCCGGTCCACCAGCGGCGACAGCCGGGCCGTCTCGGCCGGCGCGCTGGCGAGCACCGCCCGCAGCGAGGCGGCCGCCGCCACCACGGCCGGCAGGTTCACCGGGGGAGCCGACGTACGCGGGTCCAGCCACCGGGTTCCCTTGCGCACCACGAGTATCCCCACGCCCGGCGGGCCACCCCACTTGTGCGCGCTCGCCGTGAGCAGGGACCACCCGTCGGGTACCGGCAACCGGCCTACGGACTGCGCCGCGTCCACGTACAGCGGCACGCCATGCGCCGCACAGAGCGCGGCAGCGGTCGAGACGGGCTGGACGGTACCCACCTCGTGGTTGGCGCTCATCAGCGCGGCCAGCGCCACACCGGGCACCCGTACCGCCGCCTCGAACGCGTCCAGGTCGACCCGGCCCAGCCGGTCGACCGGGACGGCGTGTCCCGGGGCGGCCTGGAGCACGGACGAGTGTTCGACCGCGGAGTGGACGAACCCCGCGCCGACCCGGTGCCGGGCGGCGAGGGTGCCGGTCACCGCCAACCACGCCGCCTCGGTGCCGCTGGCGCAGAAGACGACCTCGTCTTCGCGTACCCCCAGAGACTCCGCGAGCGCGGCGCGCGCCGCGTCGAAAAGCTGGCGGGCCCGGCGGGCCGGCGCATACAGCTTGCCCGGATCGAGCCAGCCGTCGTCCAGCGCGGCGAGCAGCGCCTGGCGGGCCACCGGGTGCAGGGGGGTGGCCGCGGCGGCGTCGAAGTATGACGGCACCCGTCCAGGGTAGGGACATAGTGACCCCCTGCCAGGTGGGCGGGACATGGTCGAGTAATCTGCGACCGTCGGTGACGCGCTCGGTGGCGCCCTCGGTGCGTCACGGGGTGACCGCCGGAGGCGAGCGGCGAGACCGTCGAGCGATCGACGGGCTAAGGAGGCAGGAGCAGGTGTTCGCAAGGGACTCGGGTCCTCGCGCGGTTTACCGCCGGGGGTCCGTCGGCACGCGCGTCATCGGTCTCAGCGTCGTCGCGCTCGGCGCGGCCCTGGCGCTCTCCGGCTGCTCGGTCGGCAAGACGTTCCGGGGCTTCGGCTGGCCCGAGAACGGCGTGACCGACCAGGCCCACCGGATGTACGACCTGTGGATCGGTTCGGTCGTGGCCGCTCTGATCGTCGGCATCTTCGTGTGGGGCCTGATCTTCTGGTGCGTGGTCCGGTACCGTAAGCGCGGCGACGAGATGCCCGTGCAGACCCGGTTCAACCTGCCGATCGAGCTGCTCTACACGGTGCTGCCGTTCCTGATCATCTCGGTGCTGTTCTACTACACCGCGACCACGCAGACCTACGTGGACAAGGTCTCGAAGAACCCCGACGTCAAGGTCGAGGTCGTCGCGTTCAAGTGGAACTGGCAGTTCCGCTACCTGGACAACAACGCCAAGGGCGCCGACGGCCAGGCCATCTCGACCAGCGGGGCCAGCGACTACGTGCCCGTGCTGGTCGTGCCGACGCACAAGAGCATCCTGTTCTACGAGACCTCGAAGGACGTCATCCACTCGTTCTGGGTGCCGGACCTGCTGTTCAAGCGGGACGTGTTCCCCGGCAACGTGGAGAACAAGTTCGAGGTGACCATCGACAAGGAAGGCGCGTATGTCGGCCGGTGCGCCGAGCTGTGCGGCGCCTACCACTCGATGATGAACTTCGAGGTGCGTGCGGTGACGCCCGACAAGTACGAGGCGTACATCGCGGCCCGCAAGCAGGGGATGAGCACTCCCGAGGCGCTGACCAGTATCGGCGAGCCGGCGCTCGCCTACAAGACGCACCCGTTCACCACCGACCAGAACCAGCGCGCGGCCGGCTGACGGGGACAAAGGGGCGCATCATGCGGAGCGAGTACAAGCTTTTCGGCCTCCTCGCGGGCTTCCTGTTCGCGGCGGCGGCGGTCTACGGGTACTGGACCTGGCTGGACAGCAGCCCGCACCGCATGGAGTGGATCGGCGTGGTCGCGCTGATCCTGTCCGGCCTGCTGTGCTCGATGTGCGGCGGGTACTTCTGGTTCGTCGCGCGGCGTATCGATCTCCGCCCCGAGGACCGGCCGGACGCCGAGATCGCGGACGGAGCCGGTGAGGTCGGCTTCTTCTCGCCCGGCAGCTATTGGCCGTTCGGGCTGGCGCTCGCCGCGCTGATCGCCGGGATCGGCATGGTCTTCTGGGCGCCGTGGCTGATCGCGGTCGGCATGACGGCCGTGCTGCTCGCGACCGGCGGCCTGCTATTCGAGTACTACTCGGGCTCGCGGCGGGGCGCCGAGCACTGATGCTGTAGCGGTTTTGTGAGAGTCCCGCGTAGACCGGCCGCTACGCGGGAGCGGCACCCTACCGTGGCCGCATGCGCGTCAAGATGATCCTCCCGGCGCTGACCGAAGCGACCAGCCCGCTCTTCCGGCCCGTCAAGTACGCGCTGTTCCCGCCGCTCGGGCTGGCGACGCTCGCCGCATACCTGGACCCCGGCGACGAGGTGTCCCTGGTGGACGAGCACGTCGAGCGGCTCTCGTTGCAGGACACCCCTGATCTCGTGGTCATCCAGGTGTACATCACGTCGGCGTACCGGGCGTACCGGATCGCCGACCACTACCGGGCCCAGGGCGCGTACGTGTGCCTCGGTGGGCTGCACGTCACCTCGCTGCCGGCCGAGGCGGCCGAGCACGCCGACACCATCTTCACCGGGCCGGGCGAGGACACCTGGCCGGCGTTCCTGGCCGACTACCGGGCCGGGCGCCCGCTGCCGCGGTACGACTCGACGGTGCGGACGCTGATGGGGTTGCCGCCGGTACGCCGTGACCTGATCAAACGGTCGCACTACCTGGTGCCGAACTCGATCGTGGTGTCCCGGGGCTGCCCGCACGTGTGCGACTTCTGCTACAAGGAGGCGTTCTTCGAGGGCGGCAAGTCGTTCTACACGCAGACCGTCGACGCGGCGCTCGCCGAGATCGACCGGCTGCCCGGGCGGCACCTGTACTTTCTGGACGACCACCTGTTCGGCAACGCCCGGTTCGCGGCGGCGCTGTTCGACGGTATGCGGGGGATGGGGCGGCTGTGGCAGGCGGCCGGCACGGTCAAGTCGGTGCTGGCCCCGGACCTGCTGGAGAAGGCCGTCGAGTGTGGACTGCGCAGCCTGTTCGTCGGCTTCGAGACGGTCAACCCGCCGAACCTCCGCGAGCAGCGCAAATGGCAGAACATCGACCGGGACTACGGGGCGGCGATCCGGCGGCTCCACACGCTCGGCGTGATGGTCAACGGCAGCTTCGTGTTCGGAATGGACTCCGACGACGCGTCGGTGTTCGACCGGACCGTCGCGTGGGCCGTCTCGGCCGGTATCGAAACGGCGACCTTCCACATTCTCACCCCGTACCCGTCGACCCGGCTGTACCAGCGGATGGCCGCAGACGACCGGCTGCTGCACTCGGACTGGGACCGGTACGACACCCGGCACGTGGTGTACCGGCCGGCCCGGATGACGCCGGCGGAACTGGAGGAGGGGTACTGGCGGGCGTACCGGGACTTCTACCGCTGGGGTTCGATCCTGCGCGGGGCGTGGACGAAGCCGAGCCTTCGCGGCCGGGTACGGCACGCGGCGTACGCGGGCGGGTGGAAGAAGTTCGAGCCGCTGTGGGACCTGGCGATCCGGGCGAAGCGGGTCGGCCGCGCACTCCCGCTGCTGGAGGCCGTGCTGAACGCCAGCCCGCCCCGCCGCCGCCCGCCCCGCCGCCGCCCCGCAAGCGTCGATCTAGGAAGAATGGTGGGGGATTCGCCCGCTATGGGGCACCATTCTTCCTAGATCGACGGTCTAATCAGGCGGCGCCGTGGGCGGCCAGGGCTTGCCGCTCGCCTTGCGCCTTTAGGGTCGCGGCACGGTTCAGGTCGTCGGGCCTGATGATCACACTGCCGAATGCTCGTACCGCCTGGTAGTACGTCCACGCCAGGCTGTAGCAGCTCGGCCGGACGAAGGCGTTGTACTCCGCGCACTTGCGCTTCAGATCGGCGTAGAAGGCATCGTCGATGTGCGACTTGTTCGCCGGGAACGCCTGTACCGCCTTGTAGTTGCGGTACCCGAAGTCATGGCGCGCGCAGGACATCCGGAAGTCGAAGCCGAGCGGCTCGTCCGGGCTGTCCGAGCAGTAGTCAGTGGACCAATCGAACTGGTACGCGACCCAGGTGCCCTGGTTCTGTCGGGCCGAGTACCACGCGGTGTAGCTGGACACGGGGGACTGTGTCCAGTTGGACAGCACCGCCAGTTTGTCGCCGACGGTGACTGCTGATGCGGGGGAGGCCACGCCGAGCGTCGCGAGTACTGCGAGGACCGTCGTGGCGAGGGTAAGGGTGAGGCGACGATGGGGGTTCATACAGCTCACCTCTGCATTCGGGCCGGATCGCGGCCGAATCTCTAAAGGGGTGAGCAGTATTGTCCGAGATCAATATGCCTCGGCGGAAGACCTTTACTTAGCGGTAATAAAGGGTAGGGTGTCTGGTTCCTCAGGCGGCTCGTCGCGACACGACCGGCTGGCGGCGTCGCAGTCGAACCGGTGTGAACGGTGCGACCAGCAGCGCCTCTCCGCAGCGGCTGCAGATCCACTCGGCACAGTCACCATCGTGCCCATCATGGCACGGGGGCTGCTCGAACTTCCGCGGAATGGCGCAGGTAACGCACCTTAGTTCGACGTTCAGCACCGCCACACCTCCTGTTCGTCTGGCCCCGACGGTGCCACGGGCGGGAGATCGGTTGGTGGAACCGACCCGGCGTGTCGCACATACGTTTCAGTGGACTAACGCCGAAGGGCCCGGAGGGGATCCTCCGGGCCCTTCGGCGTAGCCAGTTCTAGTGGGTGCCGATCTCCTCGCGCTGCGGAGCGGGCGAGACCGGCGCCTCCGGTGGCGTCGGCGGTGCCGGCTCCTCGATCGGGAAGAAGAAGCCCTTCACCGTCGGCACCAGGGCACCGAGCCGGTTCATCTTCTTCGGGACCACCCAGCCGGCGTACTCCAACTCGGCGTGGCCGTGGTCGTCGGGCGCGGCAAGCGGCTGGTGTACCTCGACGAACCGCCCGTCCGGCAGGCGCTTGATGATGCCGGTTTCCACACCGTGCGCCAGCACCTCCCGGTCGTGCTGCTGGAGGCCCAGGCACGCCCGGTAGGCCAGCCAGTACGCGATCGGCGGGACGAACAGCAGGCCCAGCCGGCCGGCCCAGGTCATCGCGTTGAGGCTGATGTGGAACTTGTCGGCGATCACGTCGTTGGAGCCGGACAGCATCAGGACGATGTAGAACGACACCGCCATGGCGCCGAGCGCCGTCCGGGTCGGCACGTCACGTGGCCGCTGGAGCAGGTGGTGTGCCTGCTTGTCCTTGGTGAACCGGGCCTCGATGAACGGGTAGAACAGCGGCAGCATCGTCAGGATGCCGGGCAGCACGACCGTCGGCCAGAACAACGGCGGCAGCGTGTACGTGTGCCCTGGCCAGAGCGGGAAGCGGGCCTCCCACGGCGGCATCAGACGGGTCGACCCGTCGAGGAACATCACGTACCAGTCGGGCTGGCTCGCGGCCGACACCACGGCCGCCTTGTACGGGCCGAACAGCCAGATCGGGTTGATCTGGAACAGCCCGCCGAGCAGCGCGATCACGGCGAACACGATCGTGAAGAAGCCACCGGCCTTGGCCGCGAAGCCGGGGAACATCCGCACGCCGACCACGTTGTGCTCGGTCCGCCCGGGACCCGGCCACTGGGTGTGCTTCTGCTTGACCAGCAACCCCATGTGGACCGTGATCAGAGCGAGCAGGATGGCCGGCACGAGCAGGACGTGGAGGATGTAGAGCCGTCCGAGGATCACGTGGCCGGGGAACTCGCCGCCGAACAGCGAGGTCGCCACCCAGGTGCCGACCACCGGGATCGACATCATGATCGCCTGCGCGATGCGCAGGCCGGTGCCGCTCAGCGCGTCGTCGGGCAGCGAGTAGCCGCCGAAGCCCTCGACGAAGCCCAGCCAGAACAGCAGCACGCCGATGATCCAGTTGGCCTCACGCGGCTTGCGGAACGCGCCGGTGAAGAAGATCCGCAGCATGTGCACCACGATCGCGGCCATGAACAGCAGCGCCGCCCAGTGGTGCATCTGCCGCATGATCAGGCCGCCGCGGACCTCGAAGGACAGCGTCAGGCTCGATTCGTACGCCTTGGACATCTCGATGCCCTTGAGCGGCGTGTAGACCCCGTTGTACTTGACCTCCTGCATGGAGGGGTCGAACCACAGGGTCAGGAACACGCCGGTCAGCAGCAACACGATGAACGAGTACAGCGCTATCTCGCCCAGCAGGAACGACCAGTGGTCCGGGAAGACCTTGTTGAGCAGGCGTCGCAGCGGGGACGCCATCTGAAACCGGTCGTCCAGCTCGCCGGCGGTCTGGGCCGGCAGGGCCTTTACGTCTATCCTGCGTCGTTTCATGGCCGCTCCCAGAAGCCAGGTCCGATCGGGACCCTGAAATCAGACTTTGCCACGAAGACGCCGTTCTCGACACCCAGCGGCAGCATCGGCAACCGGCGGGTGGCCGGCCCGAAGATGGGCCGGGCGTTGTCCGTGATCTGGAACTGTGACTGGTGGCACGGGCAGAGCAGGCGGTTGGTCTGCTGCTCGTACAGGCTGGCCGGGCAGCCGGCGTGGGTGCAGATCTTCGAGTACGCCACGTAGTTGCCCCACATGGCGCCGCCGTTCTCGGCGTTGACCTTCACGTGCGACAGGTTGGCCCGCAGCGTGGCCGCGTCCTCCTCGCGCAGGTGGATCAGCAGGACCGGCGAGTCGGCATGCTCGTTGGTCGTGCCACCGGGCACGTCCGGGAACACCGTCATCTGGCCGCCGATGCTGACCTCCTCGGGCCGGATCAGGCTGCCGTCGTCGCGGGTCATCCGGATCAGCTCGCCACCCGCCGGCTTCCACGCGGTCTCGAAGAGGATGTGCCCCGGCTTCTTGATCAGGCCGCCGATCAGCGGGGCAGCCGCGGCCAGGCCGAGCGGCGCGGCCCCGAGCGCGAGCGCGCCCTTGAGTAGCGGGCGGCGCTTGATGCCGGTCTCGTCGACCATGTTGAGAATGGTCGCGCCGGTCAGCTTCCGCTCGTCGTCCGGCGACGCGCCATCGTGCCGGTCCTGGATCGACACCTCTTCGGGCAGCAGCTTCTTGGCCCAGGTCACGACCGCGAAGCCGAGGAAGGCCAGCGAGCCGCCGAGGGTGATGGCCAGCACCGGGTTGTAGAACTTGTCGAGGCCGCCGCCCGACCTGTACTCCCACGGCCACCAGATGTAGGCCACCACGAAGAGCAGCCCGAGCAGGCCGGACAGCAGGAGCATCAGCGCGATCGACCGCTCGACGCGGCGCTCGGCGCGGGTGCCCGGCACCGGGAACCGGGGCGCGTAGTGCACGATCTCCACGCCGTCCCGGCGGGCGCCCTCTTTGACCAGGTCGAACCGGGTGAGGGCCGGGTCGTTGGGGTCGAATTCGACGTCAGTCTTCGTACTCATGACTTTCCTGCAATCCAGAGCGTCGTGAACACGAGCGCCACCATGCCGATGAGGAAGATCACCAGACCCTCGGGTACCGGGCCCAACCGGCCGAGGCCGAACCCGCCCGGATCCTTGTCCTGCTTCTGATACTGGATGTAGGCAATGATGTCGCGCTTTTCCTGCGGAGTCAGTTGGTTGTCGCCGAACACCGGCATGTTCTGCGGGCCGCTCAGCATGGCGGCGTACATCTGGCGGTCGGTCGACTCTTTCATGCTGGGCGCGTACTTGCCTGACGACAGCGCTCCGCCGTTGGCGCTGAACGCGTGGCAGGACGAGCAGTTCACCCGGAACAGCTCGCCACCGGCCGAGACGTCGCCACCCTCGCGCAGGTTGTTGCCCGCGGGGAGCTGCGGGCCGCCGCCCAGCGCCTGGATGTACGCGCCGAGCTGGCGGGCCTGGTCGTCGCTGAACTGCGGATCCTTCCGCTCGACCTGCGCCTGGTTGGGCCGGGCGGCGGGCATCCGGCCGGTTTCGACCTGGAACTCCACCGCCGCGGAGCCGACCCCGATCAGGCTCGGCGCACTGCCAGCCACGCCCTGCGCGTTGGCGCCGTGGCAGGTGACGCAGCTCTGGTCGTACAGCCGCTTGCCCTGCTCGGCGGCCGCCGACAGCGGCGGGGTGTCCTCCGCCTGGCTGCCCGGCGCGAACACGGTGTAGATACCCCCGACGATGAAGAGCGCGGCGACCAGCCGGGCCGCCGCGAACGTTCGGCGGCGTAACCGGCTGCGGCGCACCGGCCTGCAGGCGTTCAGCCGTGGGGCCTCCCGCGGCGGCGGGCCGGCTGCGTCGGCCGCGCCGGCTGGATCGTCGAAAGTCATGTCCTCACCTTTGTCATCAGGTACTGCCTTAAGACGGGACGTGGCTGTGATTTGTGACCCGCCACGTCACCGCAGCAGGTAGATCATGCTGAACAGGGCGACCCACACCAGGTCGACGAAGTGCCAGTAGTACGACACGACGATCGCCGAGGTGGCCTGCGCCGGCGTGAACCGGCCCATGGTGGTGCGGATGAGAAAGAAGATGAACGCGAACAGGCCGCCGGTCACGTGCAGGCCGTGGAAACCGGTCGTCAGATAGAACATCGACCCGTACCCGTCCGCATTGATCTTCACGCCCTCATGTACCAGGTTGCGGTACTCGTTGGCCTGGCCGAGGACGAAGATCAGGCCCATGACGAAGGTGAGCGCGAACCATCGGCGTAGCGAATGCACGTTGCCGCGCTCGGCCGCGAAGACGCCGAACTGGCAGGTCACCGACGACAGCACGAGGATGGTCGTGAAGACCACCGCGTAGCCCAGCTTGAGAACCGGCGTGTGTTCCTTCCACAGGCCCGGCGCCGCCGCGCGAATGGAGAAGTACATCGCGAACAGGGCCGCGAAGAACATCAGTTCACTGGAGAGCCACACGATGGTCCCGACGCTGACCATGTTGGGCCTGGTCAGTGAATGGATCTGGCCTCGGGAGATGGCTGGAGCGGCAGTCACGCGGTCATTATTGCCCCCGATCGGGAGCGCTACGCGCCGGGGTCCGGGGATCCGTGCGTGTCGCCACCCGGCGGACACCTGAAATCGGGGGTGGGCATAGCCTCGGACACGTGCGATTTGCAGGCGGTTTCCTCGCTCACGGCGGTGATCACGACCTGCCGCCGCTGCGCGCCGGTGCGCTGTTCCACCTCGACATCGGCCCCTGGCTCGTGGTGTGGCTGGTGGTGTTCGCCGCGCTCTACCTGTCCGCGGTGTGGCGGTTGCGACAGCGCGGTGACCGGTGGCCGGTCATGCGTACCGTGTCGTTTGTCGTTCTCGGCCTCGGCGGGATCGCCGCGGTCACGATGACCGGCGTGTCGACCTACGACGACACGCTGCTGTCCGTCCACATGGTCCAGCACATGATCCTGTCGATGGTCGCGCCGATCTTCCTCGCCCTGGGCGCGCCGATCACGCTCGCGTTACGGGTCCTCCCGCTGCGCGGCCGACGGGTGGTGCTGGCGATTGTGCACAGCCGGGTCGCGAGGGTGCTGACGTTCCCGCTCGTCGCGTACGCCCTGTTCGTGGCCACCCCGTTCGCGCTGTACTTTACCGGGCTCTACCGGGTCACGATGGAGAACGAGCTGGTCCACGAGCTGGTACACCTGCATTTCGTCCTGGTCGGCTGCCTGTTCTTCTGGCCGGTGCTCGGGATCGATCCGTTGCCCGGCCGGTGGCCGTACCCGGCCCGTGCCCTGCTGATGTTCCTGTCCACGCCGTTCCACACCGTCCTCGGGCTGACGGTGATGCAGAGCGCCACGCTGATCGGCGGCGACTACTACCCGTCGCTGCACCTCGGCTGGGCTGACCCGGCCGCCGACCAGAAACTCGCCGGTGGCATCCTGTGGGCCGGCGGTGAGCTGGTCAGCGTGACGATGCTCGCGGTGCTGGTGGTGCAGTGGATGCGTCAGGCCGAGCGGGAGGCGCGCCGGGTCGACCGCCAGCTCGACCGGGAGGAGGCGGCTGCCGCCGCGCGAGCCATTCCGCCACAGACGGCTGTGCCATCAACGGCGCCTGGCCCTTCGGTCGGCGTGGGCCCCGCAAGCGGGGACTAGTACGATGCCCACAGTCGAGACACAGGGGAGCCAGGGGCGATGACCGAGCGCAGCTACACGGTTCTGCTCTACAGCGACGACCCGCAGGTGCGGGAGCGGATGCGGCTGGCCATCGGCACCCACCCGGCGCGGGATCTGACCGTCCGGTTCGTGGAGACGGCGACCTACGCCGAAACGGTGCGCACCATCGACGACGCGGACGTCGACCTGCTGGTGCTGGACGGCGAGGCGGCCCCGGCCGGCGGCATCGGCGTCGCCCGGCAGCTCAAAGACGAGGTGGCCGACGCGCCGCCGACGATCCTGGTGATCGCGCGGGCGGCCGACCGGTGGCTCGCGGCGTACGCGCGGGTCGAAGCGACCCTGGTGCATCCGCTCGACCCGGTCCTGACCGGCCGGACCGTCGTCGAGATGCTGCGCCAGCGCGCCGCCCTCACCGGCTGAGCCCGGGCTCGGCCATGGTGCACGATCGCCACAACTTCCCGGAAGTTGTGGCCACAGCGGGCGGCGGAGACAACAACTTCCGGGAAGTTGTGCCGATCATGGGGCACCGTGAGCGACCTGGGGCTACAACATGAGTGACCGGACCTGGCCGATCCTTTTCACCGCCCTGTTGCGCGGCGACGATCTGTCCGGCGAGGACACCGCCTGGGCGATGGCCGAGATCATGTCCGGCAACGCCACCCCGACGCAGATCACCGCGTTCGCGGTAGCCCTGCGCGCCAAGGGGGAGACGCCGGCAGAGGTGGCCGGGCTGGCCCGCACGATGCTCGACAACGCGGCGCGGGTGGAGCTATCGAACGAGCTGCGCGACTCGGCCGTCGACGTGGTCGGCACCGGCGGCGACCGGGCCCACACGGTCAACATCTCCACCATGGCGGCGATCGTCGTGGCCGCGGCCGGGGTCCGTGTGGTCAAGCACGGCGGCCGGGCGGCGTCCTCCGCGTGCGGCGCGGCGGATCTGCTGGAGGAGTTCGGCATCCCGCTCGATCTCGGGCCGGACGAGGTCGCCCGCTGCCTCGCCGAAGTAGGCATCGGGTTCTGTTTCGCGCCCCGGTTCCACCCCGGCATGCGGCACGCCGGCGTCCCGCGCCGGGAGATGGGCATCCCGACGTTCTTCAACTTCCTCGGGCCGCTGAGCAACCCGGCGCAGCCGTCCGCGGCGCTGGTCGGCTGCTTCGACCGCCGGATGGCCGCCGTGGTCGCCGACGTGTTCGCCGAGCGCGGCCATTCGGTACTGGTCGTGCGCGGCGAGGACGGGCTCGACGAGTTCACCACCACCGGCCCCACCCGGGTGTGGGCGGTGCGCGGCGGCACCGTCACCGAGATCGTCGTCGATGCCGCCGACTTCGGTGTGGCCCGCTCGCAGCCGGGCGACCTCCGGGGCGGGAACGCCGCGTTCAACGCCGAGGCGGCGCGCGGCCTGTTCGCCGGCAAGTCCGGTCCGGTCCGCGACGCGGTGCTGCTCAACGCCGCGGCGGCGCTGGTGGCCCGGGAGGGCTGGGGCGAGAGCGGCGATATCCCGGCGGCGTTGAGCGCAGGCATCGACCGGGCCGCCGTCGCGGTCGACTCGGGCGCCGCGTCCGACCTGCTCCAGCGCTGGGTGACCGCGGCGCAGGCGGCCCGTCCCGCCAGCTGACCTCCGCCTGTTCGACATGCGCCGACCGAAGGTCCAGGCGCCTTGACGGCTCGGTACTGTCAGCAATCGACGTACTTGCGAGTAGCTTTCGGGTACCCGGGATATGGTCCCAGCGTGAAGCCTTCGCAACTGGCGCTACCGCGCATTCCCGGAGTCCCCACCCTCAGCCCGGACGGCCGAACAGCGGTCCTCGCGCTGCGCCGCATCGACCTGGACGCCGATGACTACACCAGCCAACTGTGGCTGGTGCCGACGGACGGGTCGACGCCACCGCGCCAGCTCACCCATGGCTGGCGGGACAGCGCACCCGTGATCTCGCCGGACGGGCGCTGGGTCGCGTTCGTGCGCGCGGTCCGGGAGGAACCGGCCCGCCGCACCGACGGGACGACCCCCGATCCGCGGATGATCAAGGTCGGCAAGCCGCAACTCTGGATCATGCCGCTCGACGGCGGCGAGCCCCGCCGGCTCACCGACCACCCGGTCGGGGTGGAGGGCGGGCTGGCCTGGAGCCCCGACTCCACCCGGCTCGGTTACGCGGCCCGGAAGCCCGCGGACGGGCGGTACGGCGATCTTCCCGCCGACCGGGAGCCGCCGCGCCGGATCACCGGCTTCCGGTACCGGTTCGACGGGATGGGGTTCACGCTCGACCGGCGCCGGCACCTGTTCGTCATCGACGCGCTGGTCGAGGCGGCCGAGCCGGCACAGCTCACCGACGGCGACTTCGACCACGGTGAGCTGGACTGGAGCCCCGACGGCACGATGATCACCTTCACCGCGGGCCGGCACGACAGCCACGACGACGACATGCGCACCGACGTGTTCGTCTGCCGCCCGGACGGCACCGGGCTGCGCCCGCTCACCGACGGCGGGTACACGCTCGGCGAGCCGCGGTTCGCCCCGGACGGCGAGACGATCTACGCCGTCGGCTTCGACACCGACGGCTGGCACGGCGTGTGCCGCAGCGAGATCCTGTGGGCCGTCCCGGTCGCCGGCGGCACGCCCCGGCCTATGCTCGACCCCGAACGGCACGGCATCACGGCACCCGACACCAACACCGTCATCACCCCCGACGGGATCCTGTTCCAGAGCGAGAACCGGGGAGCCGTCGAGCTGCTGCGGATCCCGTTCGCCGGCGGGGAGCCGGAGCCGCTGGTCACCGGTGAGCGCCAGGTCGTCGGCGTGGCGTCGGCGGGCGGCACGACCGTGGTCACGCTGACCGACCCGACCACGTGGGGCGACCTCGCGGTGGTCACCCCGGACGGTCCGCGCGGCCTCACCGACTGGAACAGCGACTTTCCGGTACTGGCGCAGGAGGAACTGGGCGCGACCGCCCCGGACGGGTACCCGGTGCACGGCTGGGTGGTCCGCCCCGACTCCCCGGGTCCGCACCCGGTGCTCCTGATGATCCACGGCGGGCCGTACACCCAGTACGGGTGGCGGCTGTTCGACGAGGCCCAGGTGTACGCCGGGGCCGGGTACGCGGTGGTCATGGGCAACCCGCGCGGCTCGTCCGGGTACGGCGAGGCGCACGGCGACGCGGTGCGCGGCGACGTGGGTACCACCACCGCGGTCGACGTGCTCGCGCTGCTCGACGCCGCGCTGAAGGCCCCCGACCTGGACGCCTCCCGGGTCGGCGTGCTCGGCGGGTCGCACGGCGGGTTCATGACCACGTGGCTCGCGGCGCACCACGGCGACCGGTTCAAGGCGGCGATCAGCGAGCGCGCGGTGAACGCGATCGACAGCTTCGGCGGTACCTCGGACATCGGCTGGTTCTTCGACTCCGACCTGTACGGGCCGGACCCGGCGCAGCGGCAGCGGCAGAGCCCGCTCACGTACGCCGACCGGATCGACATCCCGATGCTGATCATCCATTCGGAGCAGGACTACCGCTGCCCGATGGAGCAGGCCCAGCGGCTGTTCGTGGCGCTGCGGCTGCGTCAGGTACCGGTGGAGTTCCTGCTTTTCCCCGGGGAGGGGCATGAGCTGTCCCGATCCGGTCTGCCGTCGCACCGGATCGCCCGCTTCGAGGCCATCCTCGACTGGTGGCGCCGCTGGCTCTGAGAGGTCAGTCGGAGTCGGCCAGGCCGATCGCGAACGCCTCTTCGAGGTCGTGGCGGGAGTACGCGCGGAACGCGATGTGCGTGTCGGTGTTGATCACGCCGGGCACCTTCGAGATGCGGCCGGCGATGACCTCGGCGATCTGGTCGAACTCGCGCACCCGGACCATCGCGATCAGGTCGACGCCGCCCGCGACCGAATACACCTCGCTGACGCCTTGCAGGTCGGCCAGCGCCCCGGCGACCTCGGGGATCGCGTCGGTGGCGCAGTCGATGAGGACGATTGCGGTGATCACCCTGGGCTCCCTTGCTGCTGCGGATACCGCGCCATGCTATCGGCGCGCACGGTCAGCTCGCGGCCGACCCGGACGGCGTCGACCAGGTCCTCGTCCGCCCCGACGTAGCCGCCCGGCCAGACCACGCCCCGGGTGACCCGGCCCTCGATCGTGGCGCCCGCACCGACCACGGCCCGGGTGAGCGTGCCGGTGACCGTCGCCCCGGCGTCGACCAGGTTGCCGTCCCCGGCCGCGTGCAGGTTGGCGGCCAGGTAGTCGGCGATGGTACCGGTGTCCAGGTAGGTCCCGGGGTGCTCGACCACGGTCAGCCGCCCGGCCGCCTCGGCCGGGCGCCAGACCGTGCGGACCAGGTCGGACGGCTCCGGCCGCAGCGTGCCGACGATCGACCAGGGGAGCAGGGACATGCCGGCGAACCGGTACCGGCCGAACTCGGCGGGCCGGCCCTGCGCGGGTACTCCGAGCAGGCGTACCGTCTCGCCGTCCCAACCGTCGAGGAGGGGATCAACGCCCGGACCGGCCAGGTACGCGTCGGCGTTCGCGACCAGCACGCCCCGGCAGTCGATCCAGTCCCGCAGGTTGGCCACCCCGCCGGAGGTACCCAGCGGCTCGCCCGGCTCGACCGACAGCGTCGCCCGGCCGCCGACGTGCCGCACCACCTGGTCACCCAGGTAGCAGGCGTTCACCGCGACCCGCGCCGGGCCGGCCAGGCCGAGGGCGGCGAGCCGGGCCAGCATCCGGTCGAGCAGGGTGACGTTGCCGACCGGGCAGAGCGCCTTCGGACGTACCTCGGTAAGGGGACGCAGCCGGCGACCCTCGCCCGCGGCGAGGACGACCGCCATAACTTCCCGGAAGTTGTGGCCATACGACCCTGTTGAGGCCACAACCTCCGGGAAATTGTGACGATCATGAGGGCTAGTCATCGACCGGGTTGTTCTTGAGCGGGCCGATGCCGTAGTGGGCCAGCAGGCGGGCGGTCGGCGTGGTCAGCCGGGGCAGGTCGTCGAGCGGGTACCAGGCCGCTTCGTGTACCTCCGCCTCGTCGACGACCAGGGTCGCGCTCGCCGCCGGTACCGACGTCTCGAAGACCATGTCGACCCAGCGGCCGTGGCTGTGGACGATCGCGTTCGGTACCCCCGGCGTCAGCCGCTCGGGCGCCAACCGGATACCGGTCTCCTCGGCCAGCTCCCGGGCCGCGCCGGCGATCGGGCGCTCACCCCGGTTGAGCAGCCCGCCGGGGATCGACCAGCCCGGCCCGGGCGGCTGGCGCAGCAGCAGGATGCGTCCCGGCGGCGTCGCGTCGGCGTCGCGGACGATCGTGACCGCGCCGACTATGTAGCTGGTGCTGCCGAGCCGGACCAGCCGCCGCCGCCACTTCATCGGGAGCCGGTAGAACGTCCGGAACGCGACCAGGCGCGCGGTCCGCAGCGCGGCCGGTCGAACGGATGCTGTCACCCGGAAAGGTTAAAGGCTCACCGCGGCGTGTGGTCGACCGAGGCGATCAGTTGCCCGACGATCTCGGATGCCGCGAGCCTGTGGTCGGCGACGGCGACCAGCAGGGTCTCCAGATCGGGGTAGCCGAGCTGGCCGGCCAGCTTCACGAGCGGCAGGTCGCTGCCCAGGCCACGGCCGCACTGGCGCAGCGCGAGACCGACCGCGAGCCGGCCCAGCCGTACCTTGTTGGCGATCGTGACCGCGGGGGCTTCCTCGTCGGCGAACCAGCGGCCGATGTGCAGTTGGGCCTGCGGCGTCTTGACGAACTGGAGCCACTCGCGGGACGGCCCCGCCGCCGGCGCCTTGTCGTCGAAGTCGAACTCGTCGCGCTGCCCAGGCCGGGTGATGATCTCCACCGCGTCGCCGTCGGCCAGCTCCGACGACAGCGCGACCAGCCGCCCGTTGAGCCTGGCCGCCACGCAACGGTCGCCGATGTTCTGACCCAGCGTGTACGCGAGGTCGACCGGCGTGGACTCGGACGGCAGCAGCACCGGCCGCCCGGTCGAGGTGAACACGATGATCTGGGATTCGGCCAGGTCGCAGCGCAGCGAGGCGAGGAACTGGGCCGGGTCGGCGGCGGCGCCCTCCCAGTCGAGCACCCGGCGCAGCCAGGCGAGCTGCTCCTCCGGGTCGGCGCCGCGGGCGTGCTGCGGGTACCGGAAGTTCGCCACGATGCCGTACTCGGCGTCGCGGTGCATCGGGGCGGTGCGGATCAGTACCTCGAGAAGTTGGTCTTCCGGCCCGGTGACGGTGGTGTGCAGCGACCGGTAGAGGTTGTTCTTGGGCGAGGCGATGAAGTCCTTGAACCGGCCGGGCACCGGGCGCCATCGCCCGTGCATGGCGCCGAGCGCCGCATAGCAGTCGGTGTCGGGGCCGTCGACCACGATCACGATGCGCGGCAGGTCGTGCGGCTCCCGGTAGTTGCCGGCGACCGTGTCCTTCCAGATCGAGTACAGGTGGCGCGGGCGCGGCGAGACGGTGGCGTCGACCCGGGCCCGCTCCAGCTCCACGTTCACGGCCGTGATGACCTGGCCCAGGTAGTCGCTCCAGCCGCCCCGGTGCTGCACGTAGTCGTCGACCAGGGCGTGCCCGCTCGGGCTGAGCGCCTTGAGCACGCAGTCTTCCAGCTCGCGCTTCAACGCCTGGATGCCGAGCCGGTCACTGAGCGGCACCAGCACGTCGCGGGTCGCCCGGGCGATGCGCGTGCGCGAGGCGGGGGACCGGGCGTCGAGGGTACGCATGTTGTGCAGCCGGTCGGCCAGCTTGATCACCAGCACCCGGACGTCCCGGCCGGCCGCGATGATCATTTTCCGGATCGTCTCGGCCTCGGCGGCTTCGCCGTAGAAGACCTTGTCGAACTTGGTCACGCCGTCGACCAGCAGCGTGACCTCCGGACCGAAGTCGCTCTCCAGCGCCTGGAGGGTGTAGCTGGTGTCCTCGACGGTGTCGTGCAGCAGCGCGGCGACCAGCGTGATCGTGTCCATGCCCAGGTCGGCGAGGATCTCGGCGACGGCGAGGGGATGCGTGATGTACGGGTCGCCGCTCTTGCGGGTCTGGCCCCGGTGCATCTGCTCGGCGATCGCGTACGCCCGGCGCAGCAGGTTGGGGTCGCCGCTCGGGTGGATCGACCGGTGGATGCGGACCAGGTCGTCGACCGGATCGGGGCTGGTCGGCCAGGGCAGCTTCGACGGGAGCAGCGCGCGCAGCCGGCGGGTGATGCCGACGGGCGGGGTCGACACCGGCTTCGCGGGCGGCGCGGAGAAGGCAGGCTCGACCGGCTCGGCGGCCTTCGCGCGCCCGGCCGGTTTCCGCCTGGCCGGCTTGGTCTTGGCCGGCTTGGTCTTGGCCGGCTTGGTCTCGGCCGGCTTCGTGTCGGCCGGCTTCGTGTCGGCCGGGTTCGTCTTGGCCGGGTTCGTCTTGGCCGGCTTCGGCTCGGCCGGTTTCGTCTTGGCGACCAGGTCGGGCTCCGCTGCGGCACTGGCGGACTTGCCCTTCGGGCCTTTACCCGGGGTCCTACCGGTCGGAGTTGTGGCTGCTGGAGGGGTCTTTGACGAGGCTGCTCCGGGTGCCGGCCCGGCCGCGGGCGCTTTCGTCGTGGGCAAATCGCTGGCGGGCGCATGGGTCGTGGGCGACTCGCTGGCGGGCGCATGGGTCGTGGGCGACTCGCTGGCGGGTGCCTTCCCGGTGGCGCCCGTTGCGCCGGTCGCGTTAGTTGCGCTGGCGCCGGCCGCGCTGGTTGCGCCGGTCGTCGGCTTCTTGGCGGTCGGCGTCTTGTTCGCCGGCGCTTTCGGCCGGGCGACGGTCGGCGTGCGGCCCGAGCCGCGCACGCCGGACCGCGTCGACGCGGAGACGTTCTTCGGCGTGGTATCCGATGTGTCGCGTTTCGCGTCGCGCACCGGGTCGCGCGCCGTTGACCCCGCCGATCGGCCGACCGGCGCCGCGGGGGAAGAGTCTGAGGGGGACGCGATCTCGCCGGATGCTGCCGGTGTCGGCGCCTCGACGGCGGATGACGCGGTGGCTGGGCGGGCGGTGCTGGCGCTGGTCGGCTGGGTGGTCAGCTGGTCCGAGCGTGTCGGTGGTGCGCCGGTGACACCGGCGGGCGGACATCGTCCGTCGAGGGTCAACTCATCCGGTGCCGGTTTCGCGCGCTGTAACTCATCCCAGCCCACGGCGTCGGAAAGGCCGCCCGGCACAGAGTCCAGGCGTCCGCCGATTCCGGACATAGCGGAATCCACTCGGACACCTCCTCTGACCGGGCCGGAACCAGAGAGTGGGGTTCATCAAGCGTAGTTAGCCCAATGGCCAACGAACGGTCATTTGAGTATGTGCGTTCGTAGGATCTATTAAATCCCCAACTGGGTGATAAAGCTGCTACTCGCGGCCTCCGCTGTGGCGAGAAGCTCCCGCCAGCGGCCGGCGCCCCGGGCCGGCGAGGCCCAGCCGGCGTCAATCTGCACCAGCCGGGTCTCCGGGCGCTCCAGCCAGGCCAGTATCCGTTCAGTCTCCTCGGCGGTCGCGCAGGGCACCGGACCGGGGCCGGGACGCACCGTCTCCGCCGTGGCCAGCAGGGCGTCCAGGGTGCCCTGCGGGTGTACGCGCGGCGGGGACGTGCCGGCGGCGGCCAGCCGGCCGTGGCGGACGACCGCCAGCTCCCAGCCACCGGTCGCGGACGGGCGGGCGGCGACCACCTCGCTACGGCTGGTCAGCGACGCCAGCCGCTGCATCCGCACCGCCGCGCGCAGGAACGCGACCAGCCGACCACGGACCGCCGCCGCGTCCTCGTAACGCTGGGCTTCGGAGAGCTTCTCGCATCCGGGCCAGCAGCCGGCGGACCACCTCGCCGGGGTCGCCCGCGGTGGCGGCGCGAAAGGGGTCGGCCGCGCGGGCCGTGTACTCCTCAGGGGAGATCCGGTGCTCGCAGGGCGCCGGGCATCGCCCCAGCTCAGCCAGCGCGCAGGCCGGCGATGTGGTCCGGATGGACAGCCGGTGGGTGCACTGGCGCAGCGGCAGCGCGTCGTAGACCCCGGCCGCGGCCAGCTCAGCGAGCCGCCGGGACGAGAACGGACCGAGGTAGGCGCCGCCGTCGCTGGCGAGCTGGCGGACCACCGACAGCCGCGGGTAGGCCTCGTCGGTCAGCTTGAGCCAGACCACCCGCTCCGGAAACTTCGACCGCCGGTTGTACGGCGGCGCGTGCGCGGCGATCAGCCGCAGCTCGCGCACCTCGGCCTCGAGCGTGTGCGCGCACTCGATCGCCTCGACCCGCTCGGCGGCGGCCAGCATCTCCGATGATCCGGGCCCGCTTCTCGGCGGCGGTGAAGTAGCTGCGCACCCGGGTGGCGATGTCGCCGGAGCTGGTGCCGACGTAGAGCGGCCGGTCGCCGGCGGCCGCGGAAGACGTACACCCCGGGGGAGCTTGGGCAGCCCGTCGGCCAGGTGCCGCTTGCGGCGCTGGGTCGGGGCTGACCGCCCTGACGAACTCCATGGCGTCGCCCAGCGTGTACACCCGGTGGCCGCCGAGCCGCCCGATCAGCGCGTGCAGCACGTCGACCGTGGCCCGCGCGTCGTCGAGCGCCCGGTGGGTTGGCTGCCGGGCGGTGCGGAAGCAGCGCGCGAGGGTCCCGAGCTTGCGGTTGGGCACCTCGTCGCGGATGAGCACCCGCCGGGCGAGCTGCGCCGTGTCCAGCACCAGCGGGTTCGGCCAGGGGTAGCCGTGGCTGGCGCAGGCGGCCTTGAGGAAGCCGACGTCGTAGGGGGCGTTGTGGGCGACCAGCACCGCGTCGGCGACGAACTCCAGGAAGCTCGGCAGCACCTCCTCGATCGGCGGTGCCGGCAGCAGCATGGCCTGGGTGATCCCGGTCAGCACGGTGATGAACGGCGGGATCGGCTCGCGCGGGTTGACCAGCGTCGCGAACACGCCCAGCTGCTCGCCGCCGCGCACCTTGACCGCGCCGATCTCGGTGATGCCGCCCCCGTCCGGCGCGCCGCCGGTGGTCTCCAGGTCGACCACCACGAACGTGGTCGCGAACAGTGACCGCTCGCGGGCGTCGTCGAACAGCGCGTCCAGCGTCTCCTGATGGAAGGTTTCGCGCACCGTTTCGGCCACGGCGGCACGGTACGACGCCAGCCCGACAATCTGCCGATGCCGCGCCGTCATTTCTCGAACTTATGTTCGTTGGCGGTGCCCCTTGACAAAGATCGGCTGCCTGGACACAGCACCTGGGCGGTTGCCGATGCGACACTTGTCGCATGCCCGCCGAGGATCCGTTCGCCGATGCCGCCGTACCTGCCGGGGGCGACCCTGCGCAGGAGGCGGTGTCGGAGCCGGAGCAGGTCCTGCCGGAGGCGGTGTTCGAGCCGGAGCCGATCCTGCCGGAGCCGGTCCGCCAGCGGGTGATCACCTGGCCGCCTCGGCGCTGACCGGGCTGCCGATCGACGAGCTGCCCGCGCGCTGCGCCGGGTGGCCAAGTTCGCGCCCAACCGGCGGGCCCGGCTCGGCGGGCCGATCATCGCCACCCAGCTCGCCGGCGACCCGCTGTTCCGCCAGCGGCTGGCCGCCCGGGTGCGTCGCCGACGCCGGCGAACTGGGCTCGCGATCGCCGACGGTGTCGCCACCGGCCGCCGCGGACCCGATCGAGGTCGCCGCACTGGCATACCTGAGCCGGCCGGAGGGCTGGCGCGACCTGGTCGAGGCCGCGACCGACGGTGCGCCAAGGCCGACACCGCCACCGCCGCGGTCGAGCTGCGTCCGGGACGCCGAGCAGCGCGCTCGCCCGGACCGAGCACGAGCGGGCGGTGGCCCGGATCGAGGCCGAGAAGCTGCGCGACGAGCTGGCCCGGCTCCGCGAGGAGACCAGCGGACTGCGCGAAGAGGCGCGCACGACGGCCAAGACGCTCCGCGAGATACAGGGGCGGGAGCGCAAGCTGACCGAGATGCTGGCCACCGAGAAGGGCCGGGCCACACGTGCGGCCGCCGACCACGACGCCGAGCTACGCCGGCTGAAGGCCCGGCTCGCCGAGGCCGAGTCCGCGGCCGGGGCGGCCCGGCAGACGGCCAAGGACGCCCGGTCGGTCGACGACGCGCGGCTGTGGCTGCTGCTGGAGACGATCGGTCAGGCGGCCGTCGGGCTGCGCCGGGAGCTGGCCCTGGAGCCGGCCGACCGGCTGCCCGCCGATTTCGTCGCCGACGCGCACGCCGAGCAACCCGGCCGGGGTCAGGCCGCCGCGCGGGCGCTGGACACCGACGATCCGGCCCGGCTCGACCAGCTGCTCGCCCTGCCCAAGGCGCACCTGGTCGTCGACGGCTACAACGTGACCAAACGCGGGTTCGCCGAGATGTCGCTGGAGCAGCAGCGCAATCGCCTGATCAAGGGGCTGGGCGGCATCGCGGCGCAGACCGACGACGAGGTCACGGTGGTCTTCGACGGCGCCGAACGGGTGTACGGGCTGCCACCGGCGCCGCGCGGGGTACGGGTGCTCTTCTCCCGCAAGGGCGAGACGGCCGACGAGCTGATCCGCCGGCTGGTGCGCGCCGAGCCCGCCGGCCGGCCGGTCGTGGTGATCTCCTCCGACCGTGAGGTCGCCGACGGGGTACGCCGCCACGGCGCCTACCCGCTAGGCGCCGACGCCCTGCTGCGGCGCTTGTCGCGGTCCTGAGCCGCTCTTCTCCAAGATCGGCGAGGCTCGGCGGCCGGGAGCGCGCTAAATGTCGTACCCGACCCCTAGCGTTCTGGTTACCCACGGTTGTGGAGCGCTAGGAGGAGCGATGCTGATCGACTGCGACACGTGCAAGGTGCGCGGGCAGGCGTGCGGCGAATGCGTGGTCAACCTGCTGTTCGGCCAGGCACCCCCGGTCAGCGAGCCCGCCGGAGGGCAGGCCGGTGCAGGCCAGGCCTATGCCGGTCAGGCCCGTGGAAAGCAGGCCGCCGCAGGTCAGGCCCGTGCAGGTCAGGCCCGTGAAGAGCAGGCCAGCGCGGGCCAGGCCAGCGCGGGGCAGGCCCATGCGGGGCAGGCCGGCGCGGGGCGGCCGGGCCAGGAGCAGCCCGACGCCGAGCGGCGGGCGATGCAGGTGCTGGCCGATGCCGGTTTCGAGGTGACGGTGCTCAGCCGGGAGGACCTCCGGACCCCGCTGCGGCTGGTTCCGGTCCACCGGCACGGTCACCATGCCGCTTGAGGCACGCTGCTTAGGATTGGCTCGCCCGATCAGGCGGGAGGAGCCGTGCGATGACCCCTCGGGGGTGGGCGGCCGCCGCGCTCGGGCTGCTGCTCGCCGCGTTGGTGCTGGTCGCGGCCGCCGCTGGTGCCGTGGACGCAGGCCGCCGGCGCCGCGCGCCGACCAGCTCGCCGCGCTGCGCGAGCTGCCCGCCGACGCAGGTGGCCCGCGGCCGGGCGTTCCACGCGGCGCTGCGCCCGGGCGGCTACGGCGCGCTGGCCGTCGGCCTGCTGGTCGCCCTGCTGCTCGGGCTCACCCCGCTCGGGGCGGCGGCTGGTCGGCTGGCGGGTCGCCCGTTCGGCGGGCACTGGATCGCGCAGGCGGTGCTCGGTGGGCTGGCGGTGGTGCTCGTCGGCCGACCTGCGTCGACGCTGCCGTTCGCCGCCTGGCGGCAGACGGTCATGCGGCCGGTACGGGCTGTCCACCCAGGGCTGGGGCGGCTGGGCGGTCGACCTGCTCAAGTCGTACGCGGTCAGCGCGGTGATCGGCGCGGTCGCGCTGCTCGGCTTCTACACCGTCACCCGGCTTCGCGCCCGCGCTGGTGGTGGGCGTTCGGCGCGGCCGGGGCCGCGGCGCTGGTGGTGCTGCTCTCGTTCGTGCTGCCGGTGCTGGTCGAGCCGGTGTTCAACCGGTTCACCCCGATGGAGCAGGGCCCGCTGCGCACCGAGCTGATCGACGCTGGCCGCCGCGCGACGGGGTGCCGGTGCGCGACGTCCTGGTCGCCGACGCGTCCCGGCGTACCAGGGCGGTCAACGCGTACGTCTCCGGGTCTCGGGCCGACCCGCCGGATCGTCGTCTACGACACGCTGCTGCGGGAGGCGCCGACCGGCCGAGGTGGCCAGCGTGGTGGCGCACGAGTTGGGCCACGCCAAGGACCGCGACGTGGTCACCGGCACCCTGATCGGCGCGCTGGGCGCGGCCGCGGCGGTGATCGCGCTCTACCTGCTCGGCTCGTGGGGCGGCGCTGCTGCGCGCTGGCCGGCGTCGACTCGATCGCCGCAGCCGCGGGCGTTCCCGCTGCTGCTCGCCGTGGTCACGGTGGTCGGCCTGGTCGCCGCGCCGGTGCAGGCGCTGGTCTCCCGGCGGATCGAGGCGCGGGCCGACGCGCACGCGCTGGCGCTCACCGGCGACCCGGCCACCTTCGAGGCGATGCAGCGCCGGCTGTCCACGGTCAACCTGGCGACCCGGACCCGCCCCGCTGGGAGTACCTCTACTCGGCCTCGCACCCGTCCACCGTGGAGCGGATGGCCGCCGCGCCGCGCCTAGGCCCGGGAGGCCGGCCGATGAGCCGCACGCTGCTCGTCACCAACGACTTCCCGCCCCGGCCCGGCGGCATCCAGTCGTTCGTCCACAATCTCGCGGTACGCCAGCCGGCCGGCTCGGTGGTGGTCTACGCCTCGACCTGGCGGGGCGCGGAGAAGTTCGACGCCGAGCAGCCGTTCGAGGTGGTCCGGGAGCGACACCGGGTGCTGCTGCCCACCCCGTCGGTCGCCCGCCGGGCGGCCGGGCTGGCCCGGGCGCACGACTGCGACACGGTGTGGTTCGGCGCGGCGGCGCCGCTCGGGCTGCTCGCCGCCGGGCTGCGCCGGCGGGCCGGCATCCGGCGGGCGGTGGCGCTCACCCACGGGCACGAGGTCGGCTGGGCGGCGCTGCCCGGCGCCCGGGCGGCTGCTGCGCCGGATCGGGCGGGGCGTCGACGTGGTCACCTACCTCGGCGAGTACACCGCGGACCCGGCTGGCCCGGGCGCTCGACGGGCTGACCGAGCTGCGCCGGCTCGCGCCCGGCGTGGACGTCGACGCCTACCACCCGGGCGTCGACGGCGAGCGCGGTCCGGCGCCGGCACGGCCTGGCCGACCGGCCGGTGGTGGTCTGCGTCTCCCGGCTGGTGCCCGCGCAAGGGCCAGGACACGCTGATCCGGGCGCTGCCGGCGATCCGCCGCCGGGTGCCGGACGCCGCGCTGCTGATCGTCGGCGGCGGGCCGTACCGGCCGACGCTGAGAACGGCTGGCCCGGCAGGTCCGGGGTCGACCGGGACGTGGTCTTCACCGGCTCGGTGCCGTGCGGCGGAGCTGCCGGCGCACTACGCGGCCGGGCGACGTCTACGCGATGCCGTGCCGCACCCGCAACCGGGGGCTGGACGTCGAGGGCCTGGGCATCGTCTACCTGGAGGCGTCCGCGACCGGCCTGCCGGTGGTCGCCGGGGATTCCGGCGGCGCCCCGGACGCGGTCCGCGAGGGCGAGACCGGTTACGTGGTCGGCGGCCGGGACGTGAGCGCAGCTCGCCGACCGGGTGGCCGCGCTGCTCGCCGACCGGGACCTGGCCCGCCGGCTGGGCGCGGCCGGCCGGGCCTGGGTGGAGCGCGAGTGGCGCTGGGAGACCCAGGCCGACCGGATGCGCGCCCTGCTCGCGGGCTGACCAGCCAGGACGTGCGGCGGCAAGCCGTTCCCAGCGCACGCGTCGAGGTTTGTCACTACGGTGGACGGGTGCGACGTTCCCTAGCCGTGTTGGCCATCGTCCTGCTCGCCGCCGCCTGCACGGATTCACCCCCGAAATCCGTGCCGGATCCGAGCGGCCCGGGTGGCACGAGGTTCAATGTCAACCCGTCGCCGTCGGGCGTCGCCGAGGCCGACTGGACCACGTACCACCACGACAACGGGCGCACCGGGGTGGCGACCGGGCTGGCCCCGCTCGGCACCCTGTCCAAGGCGTGGGAGGCCAAGCTGGACGGCGCGGTCTACGGCCAGCCGCTCGTCGTCGGCGACCGGATCCTCGCCGGCACCGAGAACAACACGGTGTACGCCCTGGACGCCGCGACCGGCCGGGTGGTCTGGTCCGCGCATATCGGGCCGCCGATGCCGCGGTCCAAGCTGCCCTGCGGCAACATCGACCCGCTGGGGATCACCAGCACGATGGTGTACGACCCGGCCACGAACCTGGTGTTCGCGCTCGCCGAGTTGAACGGCGGCGCGCACGTCCTGGTCAGCGTCGACGCGACCACCGGGGCGGTCCGCGAGCAGCGCGCCGCCGAGCCGCCGAAGGGTGACCGGGTCGCCCACCAGCAGCGGAGCGCGCTCAACCTGCTCGACGGCCGGGTGTACATCGCGTTCGGCGGCCTCGCCGGTGACTGCGCCGCGTACATCGGCTCGGTGATCGCCCTGCCGACGACCGGTACCGCGGCGCCGATCGGCTACGCGATCCCGACCACCCGGGAGGCCGGCATCTGGGCGCCCGGCGGCGGCACCCTGGTCGGCGGCAAGCTGATGTACGCGGTGGGCAACGGCGAGTCGACGTCCGGCTACGACGGCAGCGACTCGGTGATCGCCCTCGACCGCGATCTCAAGCTGGTCGACCGGTTCTCGCCGACGACGTGGGCCGACGACAACGCGGGCGACCTGGATCTCGGCTCGATGACGCCGGCGGTCGTCGGCTCGTACGTGTACACCGACGGGAAGCGCGGCGTCGGGTACACGTTGAAGGCCGACCATCTCGGTGGCATCGGCGGGCAGGTGGCCCAGGCGCAGGTGTGCCGGGCGTTCGGCGGCGCCGCGGTCGACGGCGACACGATCTATGTACCGTGTGACGACGGTCCCCGGGCGGTCACGATCGACCAGACCGGGGCGATCAAGGTCGGCTGGCACGCGTCGGTACGCGCCCGTGGTTCGCCGGTGGTCGGTGGCGGGGCGGTCTGGACGGTCGACTACGACGCGGGCGAGTTGTACGCGCTGGATCCGGCCACCGGCGTGGTCCGGCAACATCTCACGATCGGGAAGTCGCCACACTTCGCGTCACCCACGCTGGCCCACGACCACGCGTACGTCGGAACGCTAGCTGGCGTGGTCGCGCTGGGAGGCGCGTAGCTTCTCCCATGATCACGGAGACTTTTCCGTGTTGGAGCACGGAAAAGTCTCCGTGATCATGGGAGAAGGCTAGAACTTCGGGGTGTCGGGGGCTTCTAGCAGGCCCAACCGCAACGCGGTCATCAGAGCTTGGGCGCGGTTGGCGGCGCCCAGCTTCTCGTAGAGCTTCGAGATGTGGGTCTTTGCCGTGGACTCCGACACGAAGAGTTGCTTGGCGATGCCGGCGACGCTCATGCCATCGGCGAGCAGGCGCAGCACCTGGCCCTCGCGTGGGGACAGTTGCGGCCCGGTCGGCGCGAGCCGTCGCTTCATGGCCTCGGCCAGGTCGGCGGCGGTGAACGCGCTCGGCGCCGACGCGGCGTGCCGGGCGGCGGCGACGACCTCGTCGGCCGGGGCGGTCTTCGGCACGAACGCGCTGGCGCCCGCTTCCAGGGCACCGAACAACTGGTCGTCACCGGCGTACATGGTCAGCACGACGATCCCCATCGTCGCGCTGGTCTTGCGCAGTGCGCGGGTGGCCTCCAAGCCACTGCCATCTGGTAGCCGCAGGTCCATGATGACGACGTCGGGTTGCAGTGCACCGGCCTGGCGGATGGCCTCGGCCGCGGTCGCCGCTTCACCGACCACCTCGAACTGCCGGTCGCGCTCGAATGCGTGGCGCAGCCCCCGGCGGATGAGGTCATGGTCGTCGACGAGCAGAACTTTCGTCCGCGCCGTCGTGGTCACGGGTGTGGACATATCCGGAGCTCTCTCCCTTTTGTGTGACTCACACGCTACCGCGCCGTGGCGCTGAGCCAAGCACCACGGCCACCGTGGTGCCGCTCGGGACCCGCGGCCTGATCTCTAAGCGGCCCCGGATACGTTCCGCCCGTTCCGCCATGATTGCAAGACCGTACCGGCCCTCTTTGGGCCGATCCACCATTCCGTGTCCGTCATCTGACACTTCGATCTCCGCATATGGCGGATCGATGGTGCAGGTGACCCACAAATTCTCGGCTCCGGCGTGCTTGCGGGCGTTGGTGATCGCCTCCTGGGCGATGCGCAGCAACTCGGCCTCGGTCGCGGCGGGCAACCGCGCGGTCGACTCGTCCAGCGACAGGTGCACCCGCAGCCCGGCGGACTGCCCGACGGTCCGCGCGTAGTCGGCGATCGCGGTCGCCAGCCCGCCGTACCGGTCGACCTCGCTGCGCAGCTCGAACAACGACAGGCGCAGCTCGGTGATCACCCGGGTGACCTCCGAGCGCAGCACCCGCAGCTCCTCGGTCGTGGCGTTGACGTCGGGCAGCGTGGCCAGCGCGTTGTCGATGCCGTACCCGACCATCACCAGCTCCTGCGCCACCCCGTCGTGGATCTCCCGGGCGAGCCGCTGCCGCTCCTCCGAGGTGGCCAGCGACCGGACCTCGTCGAACAGCAGCGCGGCCTCCAGACGCAGTGCGGCGGGTGCCGCGACCTGCGCTGCCTGGGCGACCAGAGCCGGTGGGTACGCCGCGGGCGCGTCGATCTCCAGCGCGATCAACCCGACGGTACGCACGCCGGCCACCAACGGCACGATCAGCGCGGACACCTCGGTGCCGGCCGCTACGGTGGACCGGGCCTGGGACCGGCTCGCGGTCTGCGGCTGCTGGCTGGCCCACGCGTCGGCGATGGCGGAGTCGGCGTCCAGGCCGGTCTCCCAGTCCACCCGGTCGGCGCCGATCTGGGCCAGCACCACGAGTCGCCCGCCGCCGCTGGCCGACAGTACGGCGGCGCGGTTGGCGGGGGCGACCGCGCGGACCTCGTCGAGCAGGTGCTCGGCCAGACCACCGGGGTCGAGCGTGGCGCCGGGCAGCTGCCGGGCGACGCTGCGCAGCTGGGTGAGCAGGCGGGTGGCTTCCGCGTACGGCTGCGGCGAGTCCCGCCGGGACAGCAGGCTGTACTGGAGCGTGCCGGCCACCGCCGCCGCGACGCCGGTCAGCAGCAGCCACTGCACGGTGGGCGTGGTGTACCCGCTCTGGCGCAACTCCTGGTCGGCGACCGCGGCCGTGGCGAGCACGACGACCGCGGTGACGAGCTGGACCGGTACCTCGACCCGGCGCCGGAACAGGGTGGCCGACACGACCGGCACGGTCAGGTAGGGCAGCACCGTCGCCGCGGCGCCCAGCGCCGAGCCGGAGTTCGGCTCCGCGTGCGCGATCGCGGCGGCGGCGAGGCAGGTGGTCACCACCTCGGCCAGCCGGGCGAGCGACCCGATCACCCGGTGCTCGGGGGCCAGCACGGCGGGCAGCGCGGACGCCGCGATCAGCGCCAGCCAGCCGACCACCACCCCGGCCGGGGCGACGTGCAGGGAAAGCACCGCCACCAGCGCGAGCATGACGGCTCGTACGGCGAGTCCGAGCAGGCGTGGCCGGGGCAGGAGAACAGGGGGGAACGGCTCCTCAGCCGCCGTAAATCGCGGCGATCTCGTCGGCGTACTCCTTCAGCACCACGTTGCGCTTGACCTTGAGAGACGGGGTGAGCTCGCCGGTGGCCTCGGTGAAATCCCGGGGCAGGATCCGGAACGACTTGATCGCCTCTGCCTTCGACACGGCCCGGTTAGCGTAATCGACCGCTTCCTGAAGGGTCTTCTGCAACCGCTCGTCGTGTCGGAGGTCGGACAGTGTGGTGTCGGCGGGCAGGTTGTGCTCGTTCAACCAGGCCGGCAACGCCTCTTCGTCGAGCGTGATGAGCGCCGCGATGAACGGCCGCCGGTCGCCCACCACCATGCTCTGGCTGACCAACCGGTGCCCGCGCAGCCGGTCCTCCAGGACGGCCGGCGCGACGTTCTTGCCGGCGGCCGTCACGATCAGCTCCTTCTTGCGGCCGGTGATCCGCAGGAACCCGTCGTCGTCGAACTCGCCGAGGTCGCCGCTGTGGAACCAGCAGTCGGCGTCGAGCGCCTCGGCGGTCGCGGCCTCGTTGTTCCAGTACCGTTTGAAGACCTGGTCGCCCTTGATGAGGATCTCGCCGTCGTCGGCGATGCGGATCGTGGTGCCGGGCAGCGGCCGGCCGACGGTGCCGATGCGGACCGCGCCGTCGAAGTTGGCCGCCACGACCGGGGCGGTCTCGGTGAGCCCGTACCCCTCCCGCACGTCCAGGCCGATGCCCCGGAAGAAGTGGGCCAGGCGTTCGCCCAGCGGGGCGCCGCCCGAGATCGCGGAGACACAACGCCCGCCGAGCGCGTCGCGCAGCCTCCCGTACACGAGCTTGTTGAACAATGCGTGCTGCGCCCGCAGCGCCAGGCCGGGGCCGCCCTGGTCGAGCGACCGGCTGTACCCGATGGCGGTGTCCTCGGCCCACTTGAAGATCGCGCCCTTGCCGTCGGCCTGGGCCCGCTGCTGGGCCGTGTTGTACACCTTCTCGAACACCCGCGGCACCGACAGGATGAACGTCGGCTGGAACTGCTGGAGGTCGGCGACCAGGTTCTTGACGTCGGCGGTGTGCCCCATCCTGGCCCGGGCCTGTATGCAGCCGACCTGGATGATGCGCGCGAACGAGTGGGCGAGCGGCAGGAACAACAGGGTCGAGGCGCCCGGCTGGAACAGCGAGCCGAGCTGCGGGATCGCGTTGGCGATGTCGGCGTACACGTTCCGGTGGGTCAGCACGCAGCCCTTGGGCCGCCCGGTCGTGCCGCTGGTGTAGATGATCGTGGCGATGTCGTCGGCCGCCACCGCGTGCCGTCGCTGGTCGACCTCCTCCGCCGGGATCGCCTCGCCGCCGGCGACCAGCTCGTCCACCGCGTTCGCCGGCTCGTCGATCTGCCACAGCCGGGTCAGCGCGGGGAGCTGGTCGCGGACCTCGCTGACCGCGGACCTGTGGGCGCCGGTCTCCACGAAGCACGCGACCGCGCCGGAGTCGGACAGGATCCACGCCACCTGCTCGGCGCTGGACGTCTCGTAGATCGGCACGGTCACCGCGCCGACCGCCCAGATCGCGTAGTCGACGAGGGTCCACTCGTACCGTGTCTTGCTCATCAGGGCGACCCGGTCGCCGCCCTCGATCCCCGCGGCGATCAGGCCGCGTGCCAGCGCGACCACCTCGGCGTGGAACTCGCCGCAGGTCACGTCGTGCCATGCGGATCCGTCCCGACGGGCAAACTGGACGGTGTCGGGATGATCGAGCGCGTTCTCCCACACCGGATCGGTCAGTGTCGCGCTGTCGCTGATGGTCGCCACCGCCGGCACGGAGAATTCCCGCACGTCGACTCCTCGCGTGTATGTACTGACCGATCCAAACCTACCGGCAACTGTATGTGGCGTTTGCTGTTTGCCGTGCGTGGGTGCGTTCACCGGGCGCTTCTGGGCGAGTTCCGGGCGAGATCGCCCGACCGGGGCGAGCCGAACACTTGTGTCCTGGTCCGCGAGGGTAGCCTGCCGTGCATGACGGACACCTCGACGCAGTCGATCGTGATCGACGCGCCGTGCGATCAGATAGCCGCGGTCATCTGCGACTTCCCCCGGTACCCGGAGTGGGCGTCGGCGGTCAAGTCGATCGAGGTCGTGGAGGAGTACGAGGACGGCTACGCCAGCCAGGTGCATTTCGTCCTGGACGCGGGCGTCGTCGCCGACGAGTACACGCTGGCCTACGAGTACGCCGACGACATATCGCGCATCGAGTGGCACCTCGTCGCGCCGTCGAAGATGCAGAAGGCCCAGAACGGTTCGTACGACCTGGCCGACAACGGCGATCGGACGTGCACGGTCACGTACACGCTCGAGGTCGACCTGTCGATCGCGATGCTGGGGATGTTCCGCCGCAAGGCCGAGAAGATGATCATGGATACGGCCCTGAAGGAGCTCAAACGCCGCGTCGAATCCCTGGCAGCGTCATGACCGGCGCGGGCTTGACCGCCGCCGTGCCCGGCGCGGGCTTGACCGCCGCCGTGCCCGGTGCGGGCTTGACCGCCGCCGTGCCCGGTGCCGGCTTGACCGCCGCCGTGCCCGGCGCGGGCTTGATCGGCACAACTTCCCGGAAGTTGTTGCCTCAGCGGGCCCTTTTGGCCACAACTTGCGGGAAGTTGGGCCGATCGTGGGGGGCTCGATGAGGACGGAGGAGGCCGGCTCCACGCGCGAGGAGGCCGAGCGGCTGGTCGCTGCCGGCCTGGGTGCCGTGTCGACCGCGTTGCAGGGCATGGAGGCCAAGCGGCAACTGCGCGCCCTCGCCGAACAGGTGCTCGACCCCGACCAGGTGGAGGACCTCGCCGCCGGCCTGAACGGTTTCGTCAGCGGGGTCGGCAACGGTAGTGGCAACGGTGGTGGCGAGCATCGCGGCTCGACCGCGTTCTCGACCGGTTCGGCGGACTGCTGCGTGTGCCCGGTGTGCCGGGTGATCGCCGCGCTGCGCGATCCGTCCCCGGAGTTCGCCGAGCAGATGGCGTCGGCGGTCGGCGACCTGGCGGTGGGGCTCACCGGGTTGCTGCGGGCGGTGAGTACCGCGATGGCCGGGCCGGGCGCGTCGGCCGCGGCGGGCGAGTCGGGCGAGTCGGCCGCGCCGGGGGAGTCGGCCGCGCCGGGGAATTCGGCAGCGGCGGGCGGGTCGGCAGCGCCGGGCGGGCCCGGCGGGCCGGCCGCGACGGGCCCGGTGCCCACGCCGCGCGCCAGGCCGGGCGGTGCCCGTGAGCCCGAGGGCCGCGACCCCGGTGACTCCGGGATCTTGGATGATCCGGCATCGAATACGATGTCGGACTCACCAAGCTCTGGCGAGCCGGGCGCCCGCAAGCCGATGGCCAAGAAGGCCGTCAAGAAGGCGGTACGGCGTGACACACGAAAGTAGGGGCACGTGTCGCTGACCATCGGTGTCGACGTCGGCGGAACGAAGGTGCTCGGCGGTCTCGTCGACGCCGGCGGCCGGGTGCTGCGCCAGGCCCGGCGGAAGACGCCGGCGCAGGACCAGGCCGGTACGGTCGAGATGATCCTTGAAGTGATCGCCGAGTTGGTCGCGATCGAGTCCGTCGACGCGATCGGTGTCGGCGCCGCGGCGTGGATCGACGCCAGCCGCTCGACCATCCAGTTCGCGCCCAACCTGGCCTGGCGTGACGTGCCGCTGCGCCAGATCGTCGCGGACCGGTTCGACCTGCCGGTGGTGGTGGAGAACGACGCCAACGTCGCGGCCTGGGCGGAGTTCCGCTTCGGGGCGGGGCGGGACATGTCCGACTCGATGGTGCTCTACACCGTGGGTACCGGTATCGGCGGCGGCATCATCCTCGGCGGCCAGCTGGTCCGCGGGGCGCACGGCATCGCTGCTGAGCTGGGCCACGTCCGGGTCGTACCCAATGGTCATCCCTGCGGGTGCGGGCGGCTCGGCTGCCTGGAGCAGTACGCCAGCGGCAAGGCCCTGGTCCGCTTCGCGCAGGCGACCGCGAAGGATGCGCCGGACAAGGCGGAGCGGCTGCTCGCGCTCGCCGACGGATCGCCGGAGGCGATCACCGGCCTGATGGTCACGGCCGCCGGGCTGGACGGGGACCCGGCGGCGCGCCGGGCCTTCGAGCAGGTCGGGTACTGGCTGGGCAACAGCATGGCCGACGTCGTCCAGGTGGTCGACCCGCAGCGGATCGTGCTCGGCGGCGGCGTGATCGAGGCCGGCGACCTGCTGCTGCACCCGGCCGAGACGAGCTACCGGGACGCGCTGGCGGCGCGCGGGCAGCTGCCGGTGGCCGACGTGCGCGCCGCCGAGATGGGCAACCTGGCCGGTGTCGTGGGCGCCGCCGACCTGGCCCGCCGTTGAGATGACCCACCGGCTGCGGCTGCTGTCGTACAACGTGCACGGGCAGCGTGACGACGTCGGTGCGCTGGCCGCTGTGGTACGCGCGGCCGACCCCGACGTCGCGGTGGTACAGGAGGGGCCGCGCCGGTTGCGCTGGCGTACCCGGTCGGCCGCGCTGGCGGGGCGGCTCGGGCTGTTCGTGGCCGGCGGTGGCGAGCCGGCGCTGGGCAACCTGGTACTGGTCGGCATGCGGGTACGCGTGCACGGTCACCGGTGTGTCCAGTTCCCGCTGCGGGCCGGCCGGCACATGCGCGGCGCGGTGCTCGTGGAGTGTTCGGTCGGCCGGACCCGATTCGTGGTCGCCGGGTCGCACCTGGCCACCGATGCCCGCGAGCGGCCGTTACAGGCGGCGATCCTGCGCCGCACCCTCGCCGGGGCGCAGTCGCCGGTGCTGCTCGGGCTGGACCTCAACGAGGAGCCCGACGGGAGCGCGTGGCGCGTGCTCAGCGAAGCCGGTGGCCTGGTCGACCCCGCCGCCGTGACCGGCGCGGCGACCTTCCCGGCGGCCGGGCCGTGCCGGCGCATCGACGCGGTGTTCGTCGATCCGCGCTGCGAGATCGTGGACTACCGGGTGCTCGACTCGCCCGAGGCGCGGAGGGCCAGCGACCACCTTCCGGTCCTCGTCGACGTGGTTCTGCCAACCCCTTGATCGGCACAACTTCCGGCAAGTTGTGGCCATAGCACGCCGATGAGGCCACACTTTCCGGAAGTTGCGACGATCTTGACGAACGAGGGTGGACAAAGCGGTTCGCGCCCCGGAAGGATTCCGACCCGGGAGGAACGCGAATTGAATGCTGACAACGGTGTCCGCCCTGATACCGCCGCCTCGGCGGCCCGGATCTGGCGCGGTGGCGAGCCGGTCTACGACCGTGGTGAGGCCGTCTGCGTGATCGGGGCCGGTGGCAGCGGCCTCAACGCGATCAAGAACCTTCGGGAGGCCGGCTTCCGGGTCGACTGCTACGAGCGGGAGACCACGGTCGGCGGCGCCTGGAACTGGCGGCACGACCGCAGCCCGGTCTACGCCAGCACGCACCTGGTCTCGTCGAAGCCGTTCACCCAGTTCCCGGACTTCCCGATGCCCGACGGGTGGCCCGACTACCCGAGCCACGCGCAGTTCCTCGCGTACTTCGAGCGGTACGCGGATCACTTCGGGCTGCGCGAGCACATCTGGTTCGGCACCGAGGTGGTCCGGGTGGAGCCGGCGCCGGAAGGGCACCACTGGGACGTCACCATCCGCGGTTCCCGTGGTGGGGATCCCCGGATCATGCGGTACGCGGGGGTCGTCGTCGCCAACGGCCACAACTGGTCGCCACGCTGGCCGGCGATCGAGGGCATGGAGGGCTTCCGGGGCCAGGTGATGCACGCCAGCGCATACAAGGACGCGGCCCAGATCCGCGGCCGGAAGGTGCTCGTGGTGGGCGGCGGCAACACCGGCTGCGACATCGCGGTCGAAGCCGCCCAGCAGGCCGCGCGCTGCTGGCACTCGACCCGCCGCGGCTACTGGTATGCCCCGAAGTATGTCCTGGGTCGCCCCGCCGATCAGGCCAACGACCTGCTGCGCTGGCTGCGGGTGCCGGTGTGGCTGCGGCGCTGGCTGTTCCGGCGCACGCTGGCCGCCACCGTCGGCGACTACACCCGCTTCGGCCTGCCCGCACCCGACCACAAGCTCTATGAGGCGCACCCGGTCGCGGGCAGCCAGCTCGTTTACCACATGGGCCACGGCACCATCACGCCCGTGCCGGACGTCGCCCGGTTCACCCGGGCCGGGGTCGAGTTCACCGACGGCTCGACGGTCGAGCCCGACGTGGTCATCCTGGCGACCGGGTACCAGCCGGCGTTCGAGTTCCTGGATCCCGAGCTGCTCGGCATCGACGCCGATGGGCGCCCCCGGCTGCGGATGCAGATGTTCTCCCGTACCCATCCGACGCTCACCGTGGCCGGGCTGCTGCAACCCGACGGCGGGATCTTCGCGATGGTGCACTGGCAGACTGTGGTGATCGCCCGCTGGCTGCGGCTGTGGGAGGCGGCGCCGGACCGGGCGGCCACCGTCTGGGCCCGGCACCGGGGCGAGCCGGACCGGCGGTACACGAAGGTCCGGCTCGTGGATTCCACCCGGCACTGGTTCGAGGTCGACCACATCGTCTACCTGCGGGCGCTTCAGGAGTCCCTCGACGAGCTGGAGGGTGCGCGATGACGGCCAGGATCATGCGGCTGCGGGAGTGGGCGTTCCCGCCGGCACCGGTCCACCGCGAGGTGCTGACCGCGGCGCCCGCCGAGCCGACCGACGCCCCGCCGGTGCTGTTCGTGCCCGGTTTCGGCCACGGCGCCTGGGCGTACGCCGAGCACTGGCTCGACCATGCCGCCGAGCGCGGCTTCCCGGCATACGCGATGAGCCTGCGCGGGCACGGTGCGAGCGGCTCGGCGCCGAAGACCGACCTCCAGGCGTACGTGCACGATGTGGCCCAGGTGGCGGCGAGCCTGCCACGCCAGGCGGTACTGGTCGGGCACGGCGCGTCGGCGCTGGTCGTGGCCATGGCGCTGGCCCGGTACCCGGCACGGGCGGCGGTGCTCGTGTCGCCGGTCTTCGGTGGGATCGGCGCCGGGTTCGGGGCGCTCCTGCGCAGCCCGGGCACCACGCTGCCGGCAGTGTTCGGCCGCCCGTTGCGGCCCGGCCGGGGCCTGCTGTTCAGCCGCGAGCTACCGGCCGAGGACGGCAAGCGACACGCTGCCCGGCTCGGCGGGGCGTCCGCGCGGGCCCAGTGGCAGCTCGTCACCCATCGCGCCCCGGAGGACCCGGTCGGCGACCCGCCCGTCCTCGTCGTCGGCAGCCCCGACGACCGGATCGTGCCCAGGGCCGCGCTGACCGCGGTGGCCAGCCGGTACAACGGCGCGCCGCTGCTGTTCCCGGGCATGGGGCACGATCTGATGCTCGACGCACGCTGGGTGGAGCCGATCGACGCGATCCTGGACTGGCTGGACAAACCGGCCGCTTAGAAGTCCTTAGACGACCGCGCCGTCGTCGTCGCTCTCGTCCTCCTCGTCGTCGCCCGGCCGCAGTCGCCAGATCAGCGTGACCACGCCGGCGAGCAGGGTGAGGAAGCCGAGCAGCAGCGTGACGTCGTTGTCGATCGGCAGCAGGGTAGGCCGGAAAAACAGCACCAGTCCGGCGGCGATGCCCAGCAGGGCGAGCAGCACTGGAACCGGTGGCCGGGGCACCGGCGGGGGAGGCGGCGGCGTGTACCCCTCGTTCTCGTCGGCCGACTCCGGCAACTCGGCGCCGAACGTGTCGAGCGCGTCGAGCAGGGTCGGCTCGTCCGGCGGCCGGGTGGCCGGCGGCTCCGGGGTCAGGGCGATCTTCTCGGAGATGTCGTCGATGGTGCTGATGTCGAAGTCGAGGCGCCGGCCCAGGTCGGGGTCGGTGTCGTCGGGCATCCGGGCGGGCACGTTCTCGGCGGCCGGCCACGGCGCGGACGCGTCGTCGACCTCCTCGTCGTACCCGGCGATGATGCTCGCCCAGGCCGCGTCCACATCGACGTCGTCCCGGCGGGTCGGGTCGACGTTCGGGGCGCTGCCGGGGATCGGCGGGGCCGAACCCGCCAGGCCGGCCGTGCCGTCGCCGACCGCGCTGGCGTTCTCGTCGGCCCGCAGCCGGGCCAGGTACTCCTTCGCCGTGCCCAGGTGCTCCCGATCGGCGTACAACCGGTCGGTGGGCCGCGACGGCAGCGTGGTGGTCCGCGTCACCGGGTGCAGGTCGGTGGCCGGCAGGAGATAGGCCGCGATGCCCTCGCCGGCCAGCACGTCGAGCAGATGCTCGCCCACGCGCGGGTCAACGTCGCCCACGGCCGCGTACTCAGCGGCTCTGAGCCCGTTGTCGCGCCGTCCGCGCCGGGGGCCACCTGCTGGCACCGGCTTCCCCTCCCCGCGGACCCGCTGACCGCGACGAGGGGGACGTCGCGGCGGACCGCTGACCGAAATCCTGACACGCTTTACCACTGATCGGGGAGTGCGTTGTGGTGTGCCGTGCTCGGTTCGTAGGCTTGGGCAGCAAAACCGGGCGGATGTGGCCGGCGGGCCACAGTGCGTCGGTGGGGCGGGCAACCGGTGCATCTGGAAGGACGCGCGTGCTCTATTCGCTGCTCAAGTACATCTTCCTCGGCCCCTGGCTGAGGTTGATCTTCAGGCCCCAGGTCGAGGGCCGTGAGCACGTGCCCGACCATGGGCCTGCGATCCTGGCCAGCAACCACCTGTCGTTCTCCGACTCGATTTTCATGCCGCTGATGGTCAAGCGACGGGTGACATTCGTCGCCAAACAGGAGTACTTCACCGGTCGCGGCCTCAAGGGCTGGCTCACGAAGATGTTCTTCGTGGGCACTGGCACCATCCCCGTCGACCGGTCCGGCGGCCGTGCGGCGCAGGCCGCGATCGAAACCGGCCTTCGGGTACTGCGGGAAGGTCACCTGTTCGGGATCTACCCGGAGGGCACCCGGTCGCCCGACGGTCGGCTCTACCGGGGCAAGACCGGGGTGGCCCGGCTCGCCCTGGAGAGCGGCGCCCCGGTGATCCCGGTCGTCATGCTCAACGCCGACGAGATCCAGCCGCCCGGCAAGGTCTTCCCGAAGATCAAGCGGGTCAAGATCCGGTTCGGCGAGCCGATGGACTTCTCCCGGTACCGCGGGATGGCCGGGGACCGGTTCATCGAGCGGGCCGTGACCGACGAGATCATGTACGAGCTGATGGAGCTGTCCGGCCGCGAGTACGTCGACGTGTACGCCCAGAAGGTGAAGTCGGCGCAGGCCAAGTTGAGCCGGTCGGAGCCGGCCGAGCCCACGGCCGTCGCAGCGTAACCGGCCCAAGATCGGCACAACTTCCGGCAAGTTGGGGCCAAAACACGTGGCTGAGGCAACAACTTCCGGGAAGTTGTGCCGATCATGGGCCGGTCAGCGGGCGCCGGTCAGCGGGCGCCGGTCAGCGGGCGCCGGTCAGCCGACGGGTGTTTCCAGGCCGGCTAGCTGGAGCAGGCCGGGCGCCTTGTTACGCGTCGCGAACTCGGTCAGCTCGGTGCGGGCGGCCTCGGCGCGCTCGCTGTCCGGAAGGTGGCTCAGCGACCGCGTGGCGGCGGCCAGCGACAGCATCCGGTCGGTGACGTGACGCATCTCGGCGTACAGCTCGGCCGCTGCCAGGTGCAGGTCGGCGGCCCGCGCATGGGCACCGTCGGCGGCCGCCACCCCGCCGGCCACCGTCCGCGCCGCGGCTTCCACCCAGGGGGTACGGTGTGGGACCCCGGCCAGCATCTCGCGCAGCGCGGTCGACGCGTCCCGGCCGGCGATCGCGGCCGCGTGCGACGCCGCGTCGATCCACTCGCCGCTGACGATCACGCCCACCGGCTTCCACGAGGCGATCAGCTCCGACAGCAGCTCGCTGGCCTCGTCGGCGTCGCCCTGCAACGCGCGGCAGAACGCCACGTTGGCCAGCGCCGTCCACTCCAGCCGGTAGAAGCCGCTGCGCCGGCCAGCGGCCAGGACCGCCGTCACCTCGTCCGGCTCGGCGCAGCTGAGGTCTTCGCCGCGCATGATGCGTACCCCGGCGCACAGGCCCCGGATCTGGAGGTCCCACTCGCTGCCGGTGGCGGCGAGGTCGGCCTGGGCGCTGTCGAGCATCCGCTCCCACTCGCCGTCCACGTGCGCCCGGTCGGCGTCGTACGCGTACCCGGTAGCCAGGTTGTTCTCGCCGGTCCGGCCGCCCTGGATCTCTTCGAGCAGCGCCGCCGCCCCGTCATGGTCGCCCTCCTCGCGCAGGGCGACCTGGAGGTTGCGGATGGCCCGGGGCAGCGCCCGGAGCTGCTGTTGGCGGCAGATCTCGGTGACCGCCCGCAGCTCGGCCAGCCCACCCCGGTCGCCGGCGTAGTACCGGGCCGCCCCGACCGTCAGCCGGGCGTTGGCCTCGACCTCGATCAGGCCCAGCCGCTGGCCGATGTCGGCGGCGACCGCGGCGGCGGCGACCGCCGGATCGTGCTCGAAGTTGAGCATGTGCAGCCGGCCCAGCTCGGCGTACGCGTCCGCCTTCTCGGGTGTCTCGGGCAGCTCGTCGAACAGCTCGACGGCCTGGTCGAGGCAGGTGAGCGCGGCCGGCCGGTCGGCGCGCAGCCACGCCGCCTGGCCGAGCAGGGTCCAGGCCCGGGCGGCCGACGCCTGGTCGCCGACCGCGAGCAGCCGCCCGGCCAGCGCGCGGAACTGGTCTTCGCCGCCACCGGTGAGGAACGTGTCCGGATGGGCGTAGAACGAGATCTCGGTGGCCAGCAGCTCGATCCGCAGCCGCTCGGCCATCTCGGCGGGTTTGTCCCCGGCCGGGTCGAACAGCGTGAGCGCGCGGCCGGTGTGCGTCGCCGCGGTGTCGTACACCTGCAGGTGGAAGGCCCGGCGCGCGGCCCGGTACAGCGCCTCGCGGGCCGCGGGCGCGTACCGCTGCGAGTCGAGGCCGAGGGTGCGGGCGATCTCGTGCGCGGTGTACCGGTGGTGGGCCAGCCTCTCGGCGAGGTCGGTGGCCCGGCCGATCGACAGGTTGTCCAGCCAGTCCGCGGTGCGTTCGTGCCGGGCCACCCGCTCGGTGCGGGGCAGCCGCTGGTAGCAGACGTCGCGGACCAGCCGGTGCCCGAACTGGTACTCGGGCTGGCCGGCCATCGCCGACGTGGGCTGCTCGTGGATGAGGTCGCGCTGTTCCAGGCGGCGCAGTGACCGCTCGATCGCGTCGACCGGCCGGCCCAGCGCGGCGGCGACGGCGGCCGGCCAGAACTGCATGCCGACCACGGCCGCCGCTTGCAGGACGGTGCGGTCGGTCGGGTCGAGCAGGTCGACCCGGTTGGCGATGACGGCGTGCACGCTGTCCGGCATCGGCAGCCCGTCGGTCAGCGACAGCGCCTCCGTCGGTCGCAGCCGGCCCTGCTCGATGAGCATCCGGGTGTACTCGTGGGCGTACAGCGGATTGCCGTCGGCCAGCTCGACCAGCCGGCCGACCTGCTCCGCGGAGAACACCGCCTGGCCGAGCAGGTGCGCGTACATCGTGGCGATCTCGGGATTGCGCAGCGGCGGGAGGGTGATCGTCAGCGAGCCGGAGATCGTGCCGGCCCAGGTCGGATCCCGCTCGACCAGCTCGGGACGGGCGGTGCACAGCAGCATCAGCGGCACATCCCGGACCGACGCGCCGAGCAGCTCGACGAACCGCAGCATCGCCTCGTCGGCCCAGTGCAGGTCTTCGAAGACGAGTACCGTCGGCCGGCGGCTGGCCATCGCCACGATGAACCGCCGCCACGCCGACTCCGCCTCCTCGCCGGTCAGCTTCGAGCCGCGCAGGCCGACGAGCGGGGCGAGCGCGTCGGACAGCCGGGCCAGCTCGCCCGGCCCGACCAGGTCGCGCAGCACCCGGTCGAGACGCTCCCGGGCGATGTCGGCGCTGTCGGTGTCGAGGATCCCGGCCTCGGACTTCACGATGTCGGCCAGCGCCGCGTACGTGACGTTCTCGCCGAACGGCTGGCAGCGCCCGGTGCGCCACGCGATCGGCCGGTCGAGCAGCTGCTGGCTGTGCTGGTAAAGCTCGCGGACCAGCCGGGTTTTACCGATGCCGGCCCGGCCCAGCATGCTCACCAGCTGCGGCACCCGGTCCTGCAACGCCCGGTGCAGGGCGTTGACCAGCAGGCCCAGCTCGTGTGTCCGGTTGACCAGCGGCGAGCCGTCGGCTTCCCGGTCCGGGTGGGTGCGTTGCAGCGGGGCGAGCGCGAGCCACACCTCGGTCTGGGCGGACCGCCCGCGCAGCGTCACCGGGGCCTGCGCGTCGAACCGGATCGCCGCCTTGGTCGCCTCGTAGGTCGCGGCGTCGACCACCACCCCGCCGGGCGGCGCGACCGACTGGAGGCGGGAGGCGGTGTTGACCACGTCTCCGGCCACGATCGCCTGGCCGCCGTCGCGGGCGGCGGACACGTCGACGAGCGCCTCGCCGGTCGCGATGCCGACCCGGAACCGCCCGGTGAACTGCCCGGGGTGGCGCTCGGACCTGGCCGGGTCCTCCGGCGCGTACCGGGCCAGCACCCGCTGGAGCTCCAACCCGGCGCGGACACACCGGACGGCGTCGGTCTCGGTCGCCACCGGCGCGCCGAACAGCGCCATCACCGCGTCGCCGATGTACTTCTCCACCACGCCGCCGTACTGGCTGATCACCCGCCGGGCGGCGGTGAAGAAGCCCTGCTGGGTCTCCCGGACCAGCTCCGGATCGGACTGCTCGACATACGGCGTGAAGTCGACGAGGTCGACGAACAGCACGCTGATCCGCCGGCGGTCCTCGTTGGACGCGGTGCGCGCGGGCGCCGCCCGGTCGGCGATCGGCGTGCCGCAGCCGGTGCAGAACGCCACGTCGGGCGGCAGCATCCGTCCGCACACCACGCAGGGGCTGGTCAGCGGGGCACCGCATCCACCGCAGAACTTGTCGTCGGCGGCTGCCGGGCGCCCACAGTGAGAGCACTGATTGGCGATGATGCGTCTCCTCCTGCGCGGTGCGTCTGACGCCTCAATATCCTCACACGCCCCCGGTGCCAGGGACCAGGAGTTTGGGCCGGGAGCAGGGCGATGTACGGAACAAGACACTCCGTAGGGGCGGTCCGGAGCTAGAGTTCGACGCGATCCTGCGAGTGATCTAACGGGAGTTATCTATGGTCTACGTACGACTGGCGCAGGGCTGGACGGACGGTGTAGGCGCGGACCACGTCGCGGGCGACATGGTCGACGTCGATGCCGTCACGCTCGCCAGGCTTGAAGCGGAAGGGGTCGTCGCGACCACGGACAAGGTCGATGGCGACGGGATCACATTGGCGGCGTGGCCGGGTCTGACGACCCCACGCCCGGACAACGGCGGCCAGGGAGCGGCCTGGCCGGGGCTGACCACGCCGCGTCCGAACGACAACGGCAACCGGAAGCCGGAGAAGGCGGAGGATGCGCCTACTCCGGACGGCGATGGCGACGGTGACGACGCCTGGCCGGGCCTGACCTGAGTCAAGATCGGCACAACTTTCCGGAAATTGGCGCCTCAACCTGCGGCTGAGACCACTACTTCCGGGAAGTTGTGCCGATCATGGGGTCTAACGGTCGGTCATGCCGGCCCGGCGGCGCAGCGCACCCAGATCGGTCACGACGATGCGGCGGCCCTCGGTGCGCAGCCAGCCACGGCTGGCGAACGAGCCGATCGCCTGGTTGACGCTCTGTCGCGAGCCGCCGGCCATCTCGGCCAGCTGGCTCTGGTTGAGCTCGATGGTGACCATCGGCGCCTGGGTGTCGCCGGCCAGCCGTACCAACGTCTTGGCCACCCGACCGGGCAGGTCGAGAAACACATGGTCGGCGTTCTGCTCGGTCAGGCGCCGGATCAGGCTGCCGAGCGAGCGCATCACCGCGTCGAGGATGCGGGGGTTGGCGTGCACCAACTCCAGGAACGCGCCGCGCGACAGCGCGAGGGCCTGGCAGTCCTCAATGGCCTCGGCGGAAAGGGAGCGCGCGCCACCGTCCAGGAGTGACAACTCACCGAGCGTGTCGGGCGGACGGATCACGTTGAGCACCGCCCGCTCGCCCGTGGGAGCGGTGCGGAACACCATCACCGCACCGCGTCTGAGCACGATGAGCGACTCGCCGGGATCATTCTCGACGAACAGCAGCTGACCCTTGCGGTACGTCCGCGGCACGGCCGCCGCGATCACGCGCTGACGCACGTCGGGCTCAAGCCCCGCGAACATATCCACACCGGTCAACGCATCGCCGGGATCCGGCAGCCGAACCTCCACGGTCCAACCCCTCCCCGGTTACAACCCCGAACAGTTACCCCAGATCATGACGTGTCGGTTGCGCTCTGTACACCCCTGGCGTCGGCTCTCCGACTCGGGACCGTCGCAGGTTAACCCTCCGGACTGTCCGGACGAAGGATGATGTGCGTGTGATCACGATCGGGTTGCGCAAACCAGCCAAACGGTCGGGTCGTATCCGTCCGACCATGGGCAGGTTGCGACATAATCGGCGCCGTGCCCACCGTCGAGCAGGTCCATACCGTACTGAGGACGGCCTGGCACCGCCTCGCGGACGGGTGCACCCCGCTACCCGGCGGGATCACCGCCACCAACTGGTCGGTAACCATCGCGGCGCAGCCGTACACGATGAAGATCGTGCCCGCGACCCAGCGGCCCGCGCTGGAGGCCGGTCTGCTGGCGGCCGACCACCTGCTCGCCCGGCAGTGCCCGGCCGCGACCGCCGTGCGCACCTTCGACGGCGGCCTGACCGCGCCACTCGGCGACCGGACTGACGCGGTCGCCGCTCTGCTGCGCATCGTGCCCGGCCGCCGGCTCGACGCCGCCGACCCGGTCGACCAGCAGTGGTGGGGCGACGCGCTCGGGTCGGCACACCACCGCCTGTCCGGATTCCGGCACCCGGGCCTGGCGAAATTTCATTCGGTACGCGCGGACGCCGCCCACCTCGGGGTGGTCGACTGGGTGCGCCCGGCCGTGGCGTTCGCGGTCGCGGCGGTGCGCAAGCTGTGCGTGACCGACCAGCTCACGTACGGGGTGCTGCACGGTGACCCGACCCCGGCCGCGTTCCGGCTCGACCCGTACACCGGCCGGCTCGGCCTGGTCGACTGGGGACCGGTCGCAAGTGGACCGTTGGCCTACGACCTGGCCGCCGCCGTGGCGTGCGCCGGTGACGCCGGGACGACCCGCGACCTGATCGACGGGTACCTCGCCGCCGGGCCCGTACCACCGGAGGAGGTCGAGGCCGCGCTGCCCACGATGCTGCTGTTCCGGTGGGCGGTGCGCGCCGATCACTTCGCCCGGCGGCTGGCCGGATCCGCGTCGGGACGCGGATCCGACGCCGACCGCGTCGAGCTGGAGGCGGCCCGGGTGCCGCTGACCGAGCTGGCGGAGGGCCTGCCGAGCTGACCCTCAACCGTGGGGGAGGATGGCGGCGATGCCCTACCGCTATTTCTATGACTGTGAGTTCATCGAGGACGGTCGCCTGATCGACCTCGTGTCCATCGGCGTGGTCGACGAGCGCGGCCGCGAGTTCTACGCGGTGTCGACCGAGTTCGACGGCGCGCGGGCGATTCCGTGGGTACGCCGGCACGTGCTCGACAAGCTACCGTCGCCGGCCGACCCGGCCTGGCGGTCCCGCCGGCGCATCCGTGACGAGCTGTACGAGTACCTGGTGGAGCCGCTGCGCCAGAGCCAGGCCGACCAGATCGAGCTGTGGGCCTGGTACGCGGCGTACGACCACGTGGCGCTGGCCCAGCTCTGGGGGCCGATGACCGCGCTGCCCCGGGAGATCCCACGGTTCACAAAGGACCTGCGGCAGCTGTGGGACGACCACGGCCGCCCGGCGCTGCCCGCGGCGAACGACCGCCACGACGCCCTGGTCGACGCCCGGCACAACCTGGCCCGCTGGCAGGCGATGGGCCCGGTGACCTGACCGTTACCCGTGAGTAGCTCCCAGCTGCGGAGACGCCCGCCGGGTCGGTGCGACGACCGCACCGGCGGCGACTACAGTGCGCAGTTGCGGCCCCGGGCCGGCGACGCAGCCGACCGCTCCGCGGGCGAGCCCAACTCCGAGCCCCCACAGATTCAAGAGCCGAACAAAACTTGGGAAGGACGAGCGCATCATGCGTATCGGCGTGCTCACCGGTGGCGGCGACTGCCCCGGCCTCAACGCGGTCATCCGGGCCGTCGTCCGTAAGGGTGTTTCGACGTACGGTCACGAGTTCGTCGGGTTCCGCGACGGCTGGCGGGGGCCGCTCGACGGGCTGACCCGGCCGCTCGGCATCCCCGAGGTACGCGGGATCCTGCCGCGCGGCGGCACCATCCTCGGCTCTTCGCGGACCAACCCGTTCAAGATCGACGGTGGCGTCGAGCGGATCAAGAGCAACCTGGCGGACAACGGCATCGACGCGCTCGTGGCGATCGGTGGCGAGGACACCCTCGGCGTGGCGGCCAAGCTAAACGAGCTGGGGGTCAACGTCGTCGGCGTACCGAAGACGATCGACAACGACCTCAGCGCCACTGACTACACCTTCGGCTTCGACACCGCGGTCAACATCGCGATGGAGGCCATCGACCGGCTGCACACCACCGCCGAGAGCCACCACCGCACCCTGGTCGTCGAGGTGATGGGCCGGCACGCCGGCTGGATCGCCCTGCACGCCGGCCTCGCCGGGGGCGCCAACGTCATCCTGCTGCCGGAGCGGCCGTTCGACATCGACCAGGTCGCCGCGTACGTGGAGAAGCGGTTCCAGACGCAGTACTCGCCGATCATCGTGGTCGCCGAGGGGGCCACCCCGCTGGCCGGCCAGATGCAGCTGGTCAACCATGAGACGGACTCGTTCGGTCACGTCCGGCTCGGCGGCATCGGGCAGTGGCTGGCCGAGCAGCTGGAGGCCAAGACCGGCAAGGAGGCGCGGACCGTCGTCCTCGGCCACATCCAGCGCGGCGGCACGCCCACCGCGTTCGACCGGGTGCTGTCCACCCGGTTCGGCCTGCACGCGATCGACGCGGCCCACGAAGGTGACTTCGGCAAGATGGTCGCGCTGCGCGGCACCGACATCGTGCGGGTACCCCTGTCCGAGGCAACGGCCGAGCTGAAGACCGTCCCCCCCGAGCGCTACACGGAGGCCGAGGTCTTCTTCGGCTGACCCGCCGAGTTACCTCGCCGATCAAGGAGAAATGTGTGTGGTTTGGAGATCAAACCGTGCACATTTCTCCAAGATCGGCGAGGAGGGAGGAGAGGGAGGAGAACCATGCACACCATCGCGGTTATCGGAGCCGGCAAGATCGGGGAGGTGCTTCTCTCCGGGCTGCTGCGAGCCGGGTGGGCGGCCGACCGGCTGCTGGCCACCGCCCGCCGGGCCGAGCGCGCCACCGAGCTGAAGGAGCGGTACGGCGTCGACGTGGTCGACAACGAGACCGCGGTCGAGCGGGCCGACGTGCTCGCGGTCGCCGTCAAGCCGCAGGACGCCGATGCGCTGATGGCCGACCTCGGGCCACGGGTACCGGCGGAGAAGCTCGTGGTCAGCCTCTGCGCCGGCCTGCCCACCTCGTTCTTCGCGAAGTGGCTGCCGCCGGGCACCCCGGTCATCCGGGTGATGACCAACACGCCCGCGCTGGTCGACCAGGCGATGACCGCGATCTCCGCCGGCCCGCACGCCACCGCCGATCACCTCGGGCTCGCCGAGGAGATGTTCCGGCCGCTGGGGCGCACGATCCGGGTACCGGAGTCGCAGCAGGACGCGGTGACCGCGCTGTCCGGCTCCGGCCCGGCGTACTTCTACTACCTGGTCGAGGCGATGACCGACGCCGGGATCCTGCTCGGCCTGCCCCGCCAGGTCGCGCACGACCTGATCGTGCAGACCGCGATCGGGTCGGCGATCATGCTGCGCGACTCGGGGGAGCATCCGGTCAAGCTGCGGGAGGCGGTCACCTCGCCGGCCGGCACGACGATCAACGCGATCCGGGAGTTGGAAAACCATCGGGTACGCGCGGCGCTGCTCGCCGCCCTCGAAGCCGCCCGCGACCGGGCCCGGGAAATCGCAGCTCAGAACGGGTGAGTGATTCACTCACGGGTTCACACCTTCCGCTGTGTAACGGCCGCGTCTACGGTCAGTAGACCAACAGAGTGCGGCCGGCGTCTTCCCCTTTCACACCGGTCCCCGGGCCCGCCGTCGGTCGTGGATGCGGCCGGCGGCGGCATCCGGTGGGGCCGGTAGCCTTCTTCGCGTGCGATTCGAAACAACCCGGGCGCTGGACGCGGTCGAGCGGCGCCTGAGTACAGATCCGCTGCTCACAGGTGCCGTGATAGACCTCGGCGAGATGGTGCGGCTGGCCGATCTGGACGGCGGCCGGCCGGCCAACCTGCTCCGGGTCGGCTTGGTGATCGACGCGTTGAGCCGGCACGTGGGCGACGGTGCGGTGGCGCTGTACCCGGTGGCCAACCGGAGCCTGCTGTCCGACACGGATCTCACCTCGAACGAGCGGATGGTGATCCGCCGCTGGTCCGACGACGGCCTGGTCGAGGTCGTGCCGGCCGAGGTGCCGGCGCTGGCCCGGGCCTGGGAGGTCACCACGCTGATCGGCCAGCCGATGATCACCGGGGCGCCGCTTCGCGGGTACCCGGGGGTCAGGTTTTCTCCGGTGAACGCGCCCGGCGGCGCCGCACTGGAGGGCGGCGAGTCAGGAAATCTGGCGCCGCGCCATGCCGCCCTGGCCCGGCGCTGGCACTGCCCATTGCCGGACTGCCCGAGCTTCGGGTCGACGGCCGGCCCGTTCTCCGGTGGCGCGGCTCGCGACGGCGGCCAGCCGCCGCCGCACCTCGCGCCCGGTGGCGTGGCGCTGTGCCCGCGGCACGGCGAGCGGCTCGTCGACGAGGGGCCGCAGCCGGCGGCGGTGCCGATGGTGGCGCGGGTCGGCGGCGTGGTGCGCGAGCGGTTCGTGGTGACCGAGGGCCGGCCGGTGGCGGTCGGCCGCTCGCCCGACGACCGGGGCGGCGTGGTGCTCGGCCCGTACCTCGACGAGCAGGCCGTCCAGTGGGTCAGCCGCAACCACCTGCGGCTGGAAACGCAGGGCGGCGAGCTGAGCGTCACCGACCTGAGCACCAACGGCACCGTGCTGCTCAGCCGGTCCGGCCCGCGCGACAAGCCCCGGCCGACCGGGCTCACCCGCGACCAGGCCCATCGCGTCGGCGAGTGGGACGTCATCCAGCTGCACCGGGACGTGGAGGTGGGCCGGGCCGACCGTTCCGGCCGGCCGTCCGGTCCGGCGCAGCCCGAGTCGGTGATGGGCGACGCGCCGACGATGGCGATGCGCCTGCCCCGTGCCTGATCGATCTATCTGCGCCGACCGAAGGTCCAGGCGCCTGAGAGGCATTGGCCGATGTTCACTCTGGCAGAGGCCCGTACCAGGCTCGCCGAGCTGCGCCCGCGCATCGACGGGCTGATCGCGCTGCGCGCCGACCTCGCCGAGCTGCGCGCCGATCTGGCGGCGGGTGAGCCCAGCCCGTACGGCGGGCTCGCCGACGCGAAGGCGTGGGAGGCCCGGCTGTTCGCCGAGCTGGAGGAGTGCGCGGCGGCCGGTGCCCAGGTGAAGGGCTTCGCGCCGCTGCTGCTCGACTTTCCCGGCGAGCGCGACGGCGTGCCGGTGCTGTGGTGCTGGCTCGAAGGCGACGCGGACATCCGCTGGTACCACCGCGCCGACTGCGGTTTCGCCGGCCGCCGCCCCGTCTAGATCGGCACAACTTCCCGGAAATAGTGGCCTCAGAGGGGTCCGGAGACCACAACTTCCGGGGAGTCGTGCCGATCTAGAACGCCGCCTTCTCGGGTACAAACGGGGGGTGTTGATTGTGGTGGACGGGGCGAACGTGGTCGGATCGGTCCCGGACGGATGGTGGCGCGACCGGGCGGGTGCGGCTGCCCGGCTGCGCGACGCGCTCGCCGCCGCAGGTCCGGGCGCCCTGCCGGGCGCCGCGGACGACGACGAACTCGTCCTCGTGGTCGAGGGTGCGGCCCGGGGGTTGGCGGAAGTTCCGGGGGTACGCGTGGTCGCGGCCAGCCGGTCGGGCGACGACAAGATCGTGGAGCTGGTACGCGACGAGGGCGGCCCGGGCACGGTGGTGGTGACCGCCGACCGCGGCCTGCGCGAGCGGGTAATGGACCTGGGTGCCCGGGTGGTCGGCCCGAGCACGTTACGTATCCGCCGCCGCTGAGCCCACCCCCTCCTCGTCGATCTAGGACGAATGGTGCTCCGGATCGGGCATAACACCCACCATTCTTCCTAGATCGACGAGAACCTACGGGCCAGGGACTCGCCCTGAACTATGCCGGCGTCTACGGCGGGCTCGCGGCGGGAGGCGTCGAGCACGTTCGTGCCGATCGCCGCCAGGGCCGCCTGGTCCGGCTTGATCAGCGTCACCGCTGACCGCTCCCGGAGCGCGGCCAGTTCGGCGGGCGGCGCGCCCAGCGGCGAGGCGTCAGCCATCGGGGCGATCACCACGACCGTGTCCGCGCCGGTGGCCAGGTCGGCGTTGGTACCCGACCGCACGCCCCCGTCGATGTACCGGCGACCGTCGACGGCGATCGGCGGGAACACGCACGGCACCGCGCAGCTCGCCGCCACCGCGCGGACCAGCGGTACCCCCGAATCCCGGTCCCACGCGACGGGCTCGCCGGTCTCCGCGTCGACGGCGGTGATCACCAGCCGGCGCTCCGGCCAGTCCGCCGGCACCATGGTGGCGAACAGCTCGACCTGCTGCTCCGGGTCGCCGGTGGGGGCGGCCAGCGCGAGCGCGCCGACCCGGGCCCGCGCGGTCCGGGGCTCGAGGGACGGGTCGGCCATGATCGCGAACGCCTGGATGGCCAGGCCGACGTCGATGACCGGGACGTTCTGGTCGGCCACCTGCCGTTGCGTCGCGACCGCGACGGCCAGGTCGGCCCCGGACGCGACCACCGCGCCGACGATCGAGCCGGCCGAGGTGCCCACGACCAGGTCGGCGCCGGTCAGGTCGACCCCGGCGCGGCGCAGCCCGTACAGAACGCCGACCTCCCACGCGACCCCGGTAATCCCCCCGCCGCCGAGAACAAGCGCAGCCGTCACGGTCGCGCCCCCTGTCGATCTAGGACGAATGGTGCGACGAGTCGGGCAAAGCGGCCACCATTCGTCCTAGATCGACGGGCATGTCGCGCTGTCATGCGTACAACCGGACCACGGTCTCGGCCACGCAGCACGGCTTCGGCGATCCCTCCGCCTCGACCGTCACGCGGGCGACGACCTGTACCCCGCCCTCGACCTGGGTCACCTCGGCCAGCTCGACCCCGGCCCGGACCCGGCTGCCGACCCGCACCGGAGCCGGGAAACGTACCTTGTTGAGCCCGTAGTTGACGCCCATCCGGACGCCGTCCACCCGGTACACGCTGGCGACCAGGACCGGCACCAGGGACAGGGTCAGGAACCCGTGCGCGATCGTGCCCTTGAACGGGCCCTGCGCCGCCCGCTCCGGGTCGACGTGGATCCACTGGTGGTCGCCGGTCGCGTCGGCGAACAGATCGACCCGCTTCTGGTCGATCTCGAACCAGTCGCTGTGCCCGAGATGCTGGCCGACCGCCTCCGCAAGGGCGGTCAAAGACGCGAACTCCCTCATGCACTGGGAGTGTATGTTCTTTACCCGTGAACGTCGACGGTCGTACGGCGCGGGCCATCCGCACCCGCCGCGCGGTCGTGGACGCGCTCCTCGCGCTGCTGGCCGAGGGCGACCCGAAGCCCAGCGGGGAGCGGATCGCCGAGCGGGCCGGGGTCTCGCTGCGCGCGCTGTGGGCCAACTTCGCCGACATGGAGACGCTGTACGCGGCGGCCGGCCTGCGCCAGCTCGAACGGCAGGCCGAGCTGGCCCGGCGGATCAACCCCCGGCTCCCGCTCGGCCAGCGGGTGACGGCGCTGGCCCGGCAGCGCGCCCAGGTGCTGGAGTTTCTCGCCCCGGTGGCGCGGGCCGCGCAGCTGCGCGAGCCGTTCTCCCCGCAGTTGCGGGCCAACCGCGCCCGCCAGTACCAAATTGCCCGCGACGAGCTGGCGCAGCTTTTCGCCGCCGAGCTGACGGCCGCCGGCGCCGGCGCGGACGAGTTGCTCAACGCGCTCACCGCGGCGAGCACCTGGCCGACGTGGTCGGCGCTGCGCGACGACCTGGAGCTGTCCGTACCGGCGGCGCGAAACGCCATGGCGCGGACCCTGCAAGCGCTACTTTCGCAGGAGAAAACCGATCAGTAGGATGCACTTCGAGTGCATGTTCTTTTGAAGGGACGGACCATGGCCCGAGTCGCGATCGTTACCGGTGCCGCCCGCGGCATCGGCGCCGCCACCGCCGAGCGGCTGGCCGTCGACGGGTTCGACGTCGCCGTGCTCGACCTCGACGAGGCGTCGTGCAAGGACACCGTCGACCGGATCACCAAGACCGGCCGGCGTGGCCTGGCGATCGGTGCCAGCGTCGCCGACTCCGACGCGGTCAACGCGGCCGTCGCCCAGGTGGCCGACGAGCTGGGCCCGCCGGTGGTGCTGGTCAACAACGCCGGTGTGCTCCGGGACAACCTGCTGTTCAAGATGACCGACGACGACTGGGACACGGTCATCAGCGTGCACCTGCGGGGCGCCTTCCTGATGAGCCGCGCGGTTCAGGCGCACATGACCGCGCAGCAGTGGGGTCGCATCGTCAACCTGTCCAGCACCTCCGCGCTCGGCAACCGGGGCCAGGCCAACTACGCGACGGCGAAGGCCGGCATGCAGGGCCTGACCAAGACGCTCGCGATCGAGCTGGGGAAGTTCAACGTCACCGTCAACGCGGTCGCGCCGGGCTTCATCGTCACCGACATGACCGCCGCCACGGCCGCCCGGGTCGGCGTGGACTTCGACGAGTTCCAGAAGATGGCTGCCGAGCAGACCCCGGTCCGCCGGGTCGGCCGCCCCGAGGACATCGCGCACACCATCTCGTTCCTGGTCAGCGAGGGGGCCGGGTTCGTGTCCGGGCAGGTCATCTACGTCGCCGGCGGACCCCGGGCGTAATCATGGACGCCGACGAGCTGCGCGAGCGGGTACGCGAGTTTCTGAACGGCCGGGACTGGACCGATCGGCTGGAGTTCCTGCGGGCGCGGTTCGACGCCGGCCTGGCCTGGATCAGCTTCCCGGAGGGGCTCGGCGGCCTCGGCGCGCCCCGGGCGCTGCAACCGGTCGTCGACGCGGCGTTCGCCGAGGCCGGCGCGCCCGACAACGACCCGCTGCGGATCGGCATCGGGCTCGGCATGGCGGCGCCCACCATCCTCCGGCACGGCACCGACGAGCAGCGGCGGCGCTGGCTGCGTCCACTGTGGACCGGCGAGGAGGTGTGGTGCCAGCTGTTCAGCGAGCCGGGGGCCGGCTCCGATCTCGCGGCCCTCGGGACAAGAGCCACCAGGAACGGTGCCGACTGGATCGTCAACGGCCAGAAGGTCTGGACCTCGCTCGCGCACGAGGCGCGCTGGGGCATCCTCATCGCGCGTACCGATCCCGGCCTGCCCAAGCACCAGGGCATCACGTACTTCGCCTGTGACATGACCGACCCCGGCATCGACGTGCGGCCGCTGCGGCAGATCACCGGCGAGGCCGAGTTCAACGAGGTCTTCCTCGCCGACGTACGGATTCCCGACGCGCACCGGATCGGCGCGGTGGGGGAGGGCTGGCGGGTCGCGCAGACCACGCTGATGAACGAGCGGGTCGCGATCGGCGGCGGCGCGATCCCCCGGGAGGCGGGCTTCATCGGGGTGGTCGCGAAGGAGTGGCGGGAGCGGCCGGAGATACGGACTCCGGGGGCGCTCGACACGCTGATGCGGCTGTGGGTGGCGGCCGAGGCGGGCCGGATCGCGGCGACCCGGCTGCGCGAGCAGCTGGCCGCTGAGATTTCCCGGGCGCCTGGACCTGCGGTCGGCGCACTTCATACCAAACAGGCTGGACAGCCCGGGTACGACGGGTCCGCGGTGAAGTACGCGTACGCCCGGCTCAACCAGGAGATCTCCGGCTTCGAGCTGGAGCTGCTGGGTGAGGACGGGCTGCGTTACGACGACTACACGATGCGCCGGCCGACCATCCTCGGCTGGGAGAACCGCTCGCCGGGGTACCGGTACCTGCGGGCCAAGGGCAACTCGATCGAGGGCGGCACCTCGGAGATCCTGGCGAACATCATCGCCGAGCGGGTGCTGGGCCTGCCCGCCGAGACCCGGGTCGACAAGGACGTGCCGTGGAAGGACCTGCCACGATGAGTCTTCTGTACACGGATGTCGAGGACGAGCTGCGCGCCGCCGTCCGGCAGGTCCTCACCGACCGGGCGCCGTGGTCGGCGGTCCTCGCCCGCACCGAGTCCGACGAGCCCTACGACACCCGGCTCTGGCAGACGCTCAGCCGCGACGTCGGGGTCGCCGGCCTTCCAGTACCGGAGAAGTTCGGCGGGGCGGGCGCGTCCTGGCGGGAGGCCGCGGTCGCGGCCGAGGAGCTGGGCCGCGCGGTCGCCCCGGTGCCGAATCTCGGCGTGACGATGGCCACCGCGGCCCTGCTGGCGCTCGAAGACGAGGACCTGCTGCCGCTGATCGCGGCGGGGGAGCGGACGGCGGCGATCGCGGTGCCGCTGTCCACGCCGCCCGGGCCGCCGCCGGCCGAGGTCCGCGCCGACAGGGACACCCTCACCGGCACGGTCACCAGCGTTGCCGACGCCCTCGTCGCCGACACGCTGCTGGTCTTCGCGGGTGACTCCCTCTACGCGGTGGATTCCGCCACCGCCACCCCGGTGACCTCGCTCGACCTCACCCGCCGGCTCGCCGACGTGTCGCTGCACGGCACGCCGGCCCGGCGGCTCGCGAGCGGCGAGACGGCCGCCCGGGCCTGGGAGCGCGCGCACCTCACCGGTGCGGGGCTGCTCGCCAGCGAACAGCTCGGCATCGCCGAGTGGTGCCTGGCGAACACCGTCGAGTACCTGAAGACGCGGTACCAGTTCGGGCGGCCGGTCGGCTCGTTCCAGGCGCTCAAGCATCGGCTGGCCGAGCTGTGGGTGGCGGTCACCCAGGCCCGCGCCGTGGCCCGGTACGCGGCGGGCTGCCTGGCCGACGATGATCCGGACACCACTGTCGCCGTCAGCCTGGCCCAGGCGCACTGCGGCCCGGTCGCCGTGCGGGCGGCCGAGGAGTGCCTCCAGATGCACGGCGGGATCGCGATGACCTGGGAGCACCCGACCCACCTGTACCTGAAGCGGGCCAAGAGCGACGCGATCGCGCTGGGCACGGCCGAACGGCACCGCTCCGCTCTCGCGAAACTGGTCGATCTGTCAAGCTGACGGCATGGCCCGCACCCGCCTGTACCGTGACGGGGTCCTGGAGAAGGAGGACTTCCCGGTCGCGGAGATCTCCGACCACCTCAAGGACGAGAAGGCGGTGATCTGGCTCGACCTGTGCTCGCCCACGCAGGAGGACTTCGACACCATCCGGGAGGAGTTCGGCCTGCACGTCCTCGCGGTCGAGGACGCCATGGACTTCGGCCAGCGGGCGAAGATCGACCGGTACCGGACCCACCTGTTCATGTCGGCCTACGGGGTCATCCTCGACGCCGAGGCCGGGCGGTTGACGATGACCGAGGTGGGCGCGTTCATCACACCCCGGGCGCTGATCACGGTCCGCCGTCGGGAGGCCGGTCTCGACATCGAGCAGGTGATCGCCCGCTGGGACGAGAACCCGGACCTGACCCGGCACGGCGTGGCGTTCCTGCTGTACGGCCTGCTCGACTACCTGGTCGACGGGCACATGGCCGCGGTGGAGGAACTGGACACGGCGCTGGAGGAGACCGAGGACCTGCTCTTCGACGGCGGCCGGTCGTCGGTCAAGCAGATTCAGCGGCGCTCGTTCGGCCTGCGCAAGAGCCTCGTCCTGCTGCGCCGGGTGGTGCTGCCCATGCGCGAGGTGGTCAACGCGCTGATGCGGCCGACGCTGCACGTGGTCGGCGAGCCGATGATGCCGTACTACCAGGACGTGTACGACCACGTGCTGCGGGCCACCGAGTGGACGGAGTCGCTGCGGGACCTGGTCACCACGATCCTGGAGACCAACCTGACGGTCCAGGGCAACCGGATGAACATGATCATGAAGAAGGTGACCAGTTGGGCCGCGATCATCGCGGTACCCACCGCGGTTACCGGGTTCTACGGCCAGAACCTGCCCTATCCCGGGTACCAGAAGTTCTGGGGTTTCATCGTGTCGACGCTGCTGACCGTCGCGATCTCGGTGACGCTCTACGTGCAGTTCCGCCGCCGCGACTGGCTGTAATGTTGGCGCTCGCTCCGCTCGCGCGGGCTTCGCGCCTTTGACGCGGCCTGCACGGCACCGCTCCGCTCGTTCCTCGCTGCGCGGCACCGTTTCGGCCGCGGCGCGAAGCCGGACGTCGTGTGGATGGGCCGGCGCGCCCATTGGGCGGGATCTTGGACACCTCCGAGGTATCCACTTGTCGTCGACCGTAGGCTGGTCGGCATGCCGGAGGAGTGGCACCACTTCCGTTTCCCGGGGCCGGAGATCGGGCACCCGGTGCTGACCGAGGAAGAGATCGAGGCGCTCGGCCTGGACCGCTGGCGCGAGCTGCCGCGCGCCCAGACGCCGCCGTGGCCGGACCAGGCCGCGGTCGCCGAGGTGTGCAAGGTGCTCGACACCGTGCCGCCGATGGTCGCGCCGTACGAGGTCGACCAGTTGCGGGACCGGCTCGCGCTGGTCTGCGAGGGCAAGGCGTTCCTCCTGCAGGGCGGCGACTGCGCCGAGACGTTCCCCGACAACACCGAGAGCCACCTGCTGGCCAACGCCCGCACGCTGCTGCAGATGGCGGTCGTGCTGACCTACGGGGCCTGCCTTCCGGTGGTCAAGGTGGCCCGGGTCGCCGGGCAGTACACCAAGCCCCGCTCGTTGCCGACCGACGCGCGCGGCCTGCCGGCCTACCGCGGCGACATGATCAACTCGCTGGAGGCCGACGCCGACGGCGCGGGTCGCCGACCCGCAGCGCATGATCCGGGCGTACGCCAACTCGTCCGGCGCGATGAACATGCTCCGGGCCTACCTGGCCGGCGGGCTGGCCGACCTGCACGCCGTGCACGACTGGAACAAGGGCTTCGTGCGCAGCTCGCCGGCCGGCGAGCGGTACGAGGCGATCGCCCGGGAGATCGACCGGGCGCTCGCCTTCATGCGCGCCTGCGGCATGACCGACGACGAGGCGCTGCGCACGGTCACGCTGTACTGCTCGCACGAGGCCCTCGCCCTGGAGTACGACCGGGCGCTCACCCGGGTCTCCGGCCGCCGGGCGTACGGGCTGTCCGGGCACTTCCTCTGGATCGGCGAGCGCACCCGGCAGCTCGACGGGGCGCACGTCGACTTCATCTCCCGGATCGCCAACCCGATCGGGGTCAAGCTCGGCCCGAGCACCACCCCGGACGAGGCGATCGAGCTGTGCGAGAAGCTCAACCCGGACAACATCCCGGGCCGGCTCACCCTGATCAGCCGGATGGGCAACCAGCAGGGTCCGCGACGCGCTGCCGCCGATCGTGGCGAAGGTCACCGCCGCCGGCGCCAAGGTGGTCTGGCAGTGCGACCCGATGCACGGCAACACGCACGAGTCGTCGAACGGCTACAAGACCCGGCACTTCGACCGGATCGTCGACGAGGTGCTCGGCTACTTCGAGGTGCACCGCGGGCTGGGCACCCACCCCGGCGGCCTGCACGTGGAGCTGACCGGCGAGGACGTCACCGAGTGCCTCGGCGGCGCCCAGGCCATCGAGGACTCCGACCTGCCCGCCGGTACGAGACCGCCTGCGACCCGCGGCTGAACACCCAGCAGTCCCTGGAGCTGGCCTTCCTGGTAGCGGAGATGCTGCGTGGCTGAGCGAGCCGGCCCTGGCTTTTGCGTCGATCTAGGACGAATGGTGGCGCAAAACGGGCATACCAGCCACCATTCGTCCTAGATCGACGAGGAGTAACCCCCGCGTGATCGACCTGCGGTCCGACACCGTTACCAAGCCGACCCCGCGCGATGCGGGAGGCGATGGCGGCCGCGGCAGGTCGGCGACGACGTCTACGGCGAGGACCCGACCGTCAACGCGCTCGAGGCCGAGGTCGCGGCGCTGTTCGGGCACGAGGCAGCGCTGTTCGCCCCGACCGGCTCGATGGCCAACCAGATCGCCCTCCAGCTCGCTCGTCCCGCCGGCCGAGCGAGCTGCTCTGCGACGCCGACGCGCACGTGGTCACGTACGAGATCGGGGCCGCGGCGGCGTATCGGCGGCATGTCCACGCGGACCTGGCCGGCGGTGCGGCGCCGACGTCGACCCCGACGTGGTCGCCGCCATGATCCGGCCGGACGGCTACCACGCGGTGCCGACCCGGGCCATCGCCGTCGAGCAGACCCACAACCGGGGCGGCGGCGGGGTCATCCCGCTCGCCACGCTGCGAGCGGCTGCGCCGGGTCGCCGACGACGCGGGTCTCGCGCTGCACTGCGACGGCGCCCGGATCTGGCACGCGCACGTCGCCGACGGGGTGCCGCTGCGCCGAGTACGGCGCGCTGTTCGACACCGCTCTCGGTCTGCCTGTCCAAGGGCCTCGGCGCGCCGGTCGGCTCGCTGGTCATCGGCACCGCCGAGAAGATCGACCGGGCGCGGCTGGATCCGCAAGCGGATGGGCGGCGGGATGCGGCAGGCCGGCATCCTCGCCGCCGCCGGCCAGTACGCGCTGCGCCACCACATCGCCCGGCTCGCCGACGACCACGCGCGGGCGCGCCGGCTGGCCGAGGCGCTGGCGCCGTTCGGCGTGTTCGACACCGCGGCGGTGCGGACCAACATCGTGCCGCTGGACCTGACCAAGGCCGGCATGGACGCGCCCGCGCTGGGCGCCGCCGCCCGCGCCGAGGGCGTGCTGGTCTCGGTGCTCGGCCCGCGGACCGCCCGCCTGGTCACCCACCTGGACGTGGACGACGCCGACATCGACCGCGCGATCGAGGTGCTCACCGCGATCCTCCGTCCACATGACTCACGGAGATTCGTCTCCGCTGCCAGGACACGGAACGAATCTCCGTGATCATGTGGCCGGAGTGCGGAGATGAGGCGCTCGGAGGCGGGCGATGTCGGCGGCGTGCCCGACGTGCTTCGTCGCTCGGCGTTTCCACCAGGACGGGTACGCCGGCGATGGCCGGGTGGCGCATCAGCTCGCGCGAACGCGGCTTCGCCGATCGTGCCCTTGCCGATCGACTCGTGCCGGTCCCGGGTCGAGCCGCACAGGTCCTTGGAGTCGTTGGCGTGCACCAGCCACAGCCGGTCCGCGCCGACCGTGGCGACCAGCGCGTCCAGCGTCGCGGTCATTCCGCCCTCGGCTGGCCAGGTCGTGCCCGGCCGCCCAGGCGTGGCAGGTGTCGAAGCAGACGCCCAGCCACGGGTGCCGGTCCACCGCGTCCAGGTACGGCCCCAGGTGCTCGACCCGGGCGGCCAGCGACCGGCCGCCCCCGGCGCTCGGCTCGACCAGCAGCTTCGGCAACCCCTCGGCGGCGGCGGTGTCGAGCAGCGGCAGCAGCGCCGCGCGGTACCTGGTCGAGGCGCCTCGGCGTGTTCCCCGCGTCGACCGCGCTCCCGGCGTGGAACACCACGCCCCGGGCGCCGATCGCGGCGGCCCGGCGCAGCGCGTGGGCCAGCGTCGGCGACCGACCGCTCGACCGTCGCGGGGGTCGGCGAGCCGAGGTTGACCAGCAGTGAGGCGTGCACGTACGCGACGACGTCGCGATCGGCGCAGCCGGCCCGGAACGCCTCGTCCTGCGCCGGGTCGCCGGCGGCCAGCGCCCAGCCGCGCGAGTTGGACACGTACACCTGGACCGCGCCCGCCCCGGTCCGGTCGACGATAGGGCAGCCCGGCCCTGGCCAGCCCACCCGCGACAGACGCGTGCCCGCCGATCCTCGACCGCGGCTTCAGAAGCACCACAACACGACGTTGGTACCCGGCGCCACCTGCGAGCCGGCGCCCGGGTTCTGGATCCGGACCGTGCCGCCGCCGATCACGGTCGCCTGGAGGCCCTGGGCGGCGAGGATCTGGCGCGCCTCGTCCGCGCTGTGGTTGGTGACGTCCTGCACCACGACCGCGGGCGGGCCCTTGCTGACCGTCAGCGTGACCGTGGCGCCCTTCTCCACCCCGGACCCGTCGGCCGGATCCTGGTTGATCACCGTGTTGGCCGGCTTGTCGCTGTCCTGCTGCTTGACGCTGACGTTGAGGCCGAGCGCGGCGAGCTGGGCCTGCGCCTGGGCGAGCGGCTGGCTGACCACGGGTGGCACGGTCACCGGCGCCCTGCCGCTGGCTGACCTTCAGGGTGATCGTGGCGCCCGGCTTGACCTCGGTCTGGGCGGCCGGATCGGTGCCGGAGACCACCCCGGCCGGCACGACGTCGTCGTAGACCTGCACGACCTTGACGGCCAACCGCAACTGGCGCAGATCGTTCTGGGCCAGGTCGGCGTCCTTGCCGCTCTCGTCGGGCAGCGCGTACCGCTCGGGGCCCTTGGACAGGGTGAGCGTGATCGTGCCGCCGGAGACGATCCGCGCCCCGGCCGCCGGGTTCTGCGCCAGCACGGTGTCTTTCGGGATCTTCTCGTCGTAGCGGCCGGCGTCGAACTTCAGCTTGAAGCCGTCCTGCTTGGCGAGGCTGACCGCCCCCGCCCGCTGCATGGTCACCAGGCCGGGCGCGTCGGTGAACCGGCCCACCCCGAACCACCAGCCGCCGATCGCGACGAGCAGGCCGAGCACCACCAGGGCGGCGGCGACCGCGAGCCGGCCCTGCGGATGCGAAAGCACCAGCTCCTTGACGTGGCGCAGCCCGCCGCCGCCCTGGTGGTGCTCGGCCGGCCGGCGGCGCGCCCCGGCCCGCGCCCCGGCCCGCGGCTCGGGTCGCGCGGAGGGCAGCCGGGCCCACTGTGGCCGGTCCTCGGCCCGCGCCATGTGTACCGTCGCGTCGACGTCGTAGCGCTGGCCCTGCACCACCGTGTCGACGGTGCCGGCGGTCACCGGGTCGGTGGTGAACCGCTTGCCCTGGACCGTGGTGTCCGCCTCCACCTGCGGGACCATCACGGTCGGGGCGGACTCCGGCCGCGGCCGGGCCGGCGCCGGCGGCTGGATGTCGTCGCGGGCGTCCTGCACCTCGGCGAGCATCGCGCCGGCGTCGGTGGGCCGGCCGCCCGGATCGCGGCGGGTCGCCCGGGTCACCAGGTCGTCGAGGGCCGGCGGCAGGCCCGGCACGTACCGCGAGGGCGGCGGGATGTCGCGGTCGACGTGCTGCCACGCCACCTCGACCGGCCGCTCGGCTTCATAGGGCACCCGGCCGGTGAGCATCTCGAACAGCACCACACCCGCCGAGTACACGTCGGTGCGCGGGTCGGCGTGGTTGTCGGTGACCAGCTCAGGGGCGACGTAGGCGACGGTGGCGAGAAGCTGGCCGCCGGTCGGCGCGCCGTCGGCGCTCGCCTCCTCCACGGCGCGGGCGAGGCCGAAGTCGGCCACCTTGACCACGCTGTCCAGCAGGCTGTGGTTGGGTGCCTCGGCGACCAGCACGTTCTCCGGCTTGACGTCGCGGTGCACCAGGCCGGCCCGGTGCGCGGCCGCGATCGCCGCGAGCATCTGCTCCAGGATCGTCAGGGCCTCGTCGGGGCTCAACCGGCGCTGCTCGGCCAGCACCTCACGCAGGGTGCGACCGCGCACGTACTCCATGACGAGGTAGGGCAGGCCCTGATGGGTGCCCTGGTCGTAGACGGCGACCACGTTCGGGTGGGTCAGCCGGGCGATGACCTTCGCCTCGTCGGTGAACCGCTCCAGGAACCTCGGCTCACCGGCCCGGGTGGGATGGATGATCTTCAACGCGACGGTGCGCTCCAGCCGGTCGTCCATCGCGGTGTAGACGGTCGCCATGCCGCCGCGTGCGAGCCTGGCCTGCACCCGGTAGCGCCCATCGATGATCGTCCCGATGAGGGAGTCGGCGACCGTCGTATCCATCGGCAGCGAGTGTACGGCGCGGACCGCGTGAAGTTCAGTGTCCCCGCTCAGGTGATGGGTATCCGGAAGGTTCCGAAACGGACGGTGACGGACTCGGGGCCGGGCTCTGACTCGGCGTCACCGTGCCTGTCGACTCCGGGACCGGGCTGTGGACCGGCGCCGGGGTGGTCGCCGGGGCGCTGGTCGGAACCGGGTCGGGGTCGTCGATCGCCACGATCTCGGGAGCCGGCGCCGGTACCGGCTGTGCCGGCGTCGTCCGGGTCCGGTGGGTCGACTTGTGGCGCGGGTGCTTCGGCGCGGTGGGCGACGTCGGGTGCTGGCCCGGGACCAGCGGTGCGAGCGGCGCGAACGAGCCGAACGGCGCGGCCTGCGGGATCACCGGAACCCCGGCCGCGTCCGCGATCAGGATGCCGAGGCCGCCCACGACCGCGAAGTACGTGCCGGTGGCCGACGCGACGATGATGCTGGCCACGCCCACGGCGGCACCGACCCGGCGGGGATCGCGCAGCAGCGTCGACAGCCGCTCCCGGTCGGGAGACCAGTCCTCGTCCCGGGTCTCGGCGCGGCGGTCGAGGTCGTACCGGACCGACCGCCACATGCCGAGCAACTCTCGACGCAGCGTGCCCCAGGGCTTCACGACGCTGTCCTCTCCTGGTGGGGTCTGTTGCCTACGGTGGTGCGGGTCATGCGAAGGTGTGTGGGTGACCGAGGACACCGCGCGGACCGTGGGGCCGGCCCAGTGGCTCACGCTGCCCGACGTCGCTGAGCGCCTCTCCGTTCCGATCACCCGGGTGCACCAGCTGATCCGCGACAACGCGCTGGTCGCGGTGCGTCGCGAGGGTGTGCTGCGGGTGCCGGTTGAGCTGGTGGTGGGCGACGCCGTCGGTAAGCACCTCCCGGGCGTTTTGACCCTGTTACGTGACGCTGGGTACAACGACGAAGAGGTGCTTCGGTGGCTGTACACGGCCGACGACACGCTTCCGGGTACCCCGGCGGCAGCGCTGTCCGCCAACCGGGCCACCGAGGTGAAGCGGCGCGCCCAGGCGCTCGGCTTCTGACCCGGTGTCGCACGTCGTCTACCTGGGAGTCCTGCTCGGCTGCATGGCCGGCGCGCTGTGGCTGGAGCCGATCCTGAAGGTGGGAGTGCTGCGGCGCTGGCGGCGGCTGCTGTTGACCCTGCTCCCGGTCGTCGTGGTGTTCACCGCCTGGGATGTCGCGGCGATCCACGCCGGGCACTGGACCTTCGACCGGGGCCAGCTCACGGGGGTACTGCTGCCCGGCCGGCTGCCGCTGGAGGAGCTGCTGTTCTTCGTGGTGGTACCGGTCTGCGCCGTGCTCGGCTTCGAAGCCGTCCGCAAGGTGCTCGCAAGATCGGCACAACTTCCCGGAAACAGTGGCCATGGCGCCCCACCGAGGCAACAACTTCCCGGAAGTTGTGCCGATCTTGAGGATCCGCGATGACCTACACCGTCGCGGCGGTGCTCGGTGTGCTCGGGGCGCTGGCCGTCGACCTCGGTGTGCTGCGGACCCGCCTGGTCGCCGGGGTGACGTTCTGGGCCGCGTACCCGATAATTTTGGGTTTTCAACTGCTCGCCAACGGCATCCTGACCGGCCGGGGAGTGGTGCGCTACAACCCGGCGGCGATCATCGGTTTGCGCCTGGTGTACGCCCCGGTGGAGGACATCGCGTTCGGCTTCGCGCTGGTGTTGACGTCGCTGTCGGTCTGGGTGTGGCTGGGGCGGCGCGGGGTCAGGTGAGCCGGCGGGTCGCCGCCGCCGCGAGCTGGGAGAGCACCTCGACCGCCTCGGGGTCGAGCCGCACCGCGTCGAGTGCCGCCAGCGCCGAGCCGGTCAGCTCCAGGATGCGGGCCTCGGTGCGGCTCAGCGCGCCGGTGGCCGTGATGATGTCGCGCAGCCGGTGCACGCCCGCCTCGTCGAGCGCCGGGCGGCCGAGCCGGTCGCGCAGCTCGCCCGCGCACGCCTCGTCGGCGGCGTCGAGCGCGGCGGCGACCAGGTAGGTGCGCTTGCCCTCGCGCAGGTCGTCACCGGCGGGTTTGCCGGTGACCTCGGGGTCGCCGAACACGCCGAGCACGTCGTCGCGCAGCTGGAACGCCTCGCCGAGCGGCAGGCCGAACGCCGAGAAGGCCGCGCACACCTCCGGGGGCGCGTCGGCGAACGCGGCGCCGAGCAGCAGCGGGCGCTCGACGGTGTACTTGGCCGACTTGAACCGGGCCACCAGGCTGGCCCGCTGGGTCGAGGTGTCGCCGGTGACCTGGGTGTGCATGTCCAGGTACTGCCCGACGGTCACCTCGGTGCGCATGTCGTCGAACACCCGCCGGCCGCGGGCCAGCGTCGCCGGGTCGAGCCCGCTGCCGTGCAGCAGCTCGTCGGACCAGACCAGGCACAGGTCGCCGAGCAGGATCGCGGTGGCGGTGCCGAAACCGGTCGGCTCGCCCAGCCAGCCGGAGTCCTCGTGCAGCGCGGCGAACCGGCGGTGGATGGCCGGCTCGCCCCGGCGGGTGTCGGAGGCGTCCATCACGTCGTCGTGGATGAGGGCGCTGGCCTGCACCAGCTCCAGCGCCGCGGCGGCGGCGACCACCTCGTCGCTGTCGATGCCGCCGGCGGCCCGGTATCCCCAGTACGCGAACGCGGGGCGCAGCCGCTTGCCGCCGCCGAGCACGAACGCCTCGACCGCGTCAGCGACCGGCAGCAGCGCAGCGTCGATCGATGCGAGCCGGTCGCGCTGCCGCGACAGGAACGCGCTCAGTGCCTTGTCGACCCGGGCCCGCAGATCGGCCCGGTCGAGCGGTGACGCCCTCACGAGCCCGAACCTAGTCTCATCCGGCGCGGGCCGCCGCGCCGGGCCGGGGACAGCGCGGCAGGTAGGGCCGGGCGGCCCGGTAGAACTCGGCGTACTCCCGAACAGCCGGGACGCCTTGGTGGCCGCGCAGCCGGGGGTGCAGGGCGGTCACCTGGCGCAGCGCTCGTACCGAACCGACCCGCACGGCGGTCAGCAGCGCCGCCCGGGCCGTGCCGGCGGCCTCCTCCACCTGGCCGGAGTCGAGGTGGACGGCGGCCAACCAGGCGGCGTAGAGCGCCCAGGGGCGCAGCCGGATCCGCCGGTCGTCGAGCGCGGCCCGCAGCAGCGGCTCGGCCAGGCGTGGGCGGCCGAGGACGGCGTAGCACCGGCCGGTCATGGCGGTCAGCTCGGCGTCGTCGAACCAGTACACCCAGGACGGATCGTTGGCCGGGTCACGCCGCTCGAACGCCCGCTCGGCGCTGACCAGCGCCTGCTCGCAGGCCCGGCGTTGGCCGGCGTGGGCAGCCGCGAGCGCCACCCGGTGCAGCAGCAGCGCCCGGGTGGTGGCCGAAGCGCGCGGGCGGGCCAGCCGGTACCCCTGGCGGGCGAGCTGGTTCTCCTTGTCTTCACTCAAATGGGCGACGGTCGCCAGCAGGTGACCGGCCAGCGGAGCCGCCCCAGCGGCGAGCGCGGCCCGCATCCCGACCCGGTGCGCCCGCGTGACCGCGGCCGGATCGCCCGCGTCGGCGGCCACCCAGCAGGCGAGCTGCGCCAACTCGGCGACCGCAGGCAGCAGCCGGCTCCGCTGTGGCCCGGTGAGGTCGGGCGAGCGCAGCCGGCGCACCGCCGACCGCAGCTCCCGACCGGTCAACCCGGTCAGGTCGGGCCCGCCGACCAGGTCGTCCATCCGGCGCAGGACCGCGATGCCGCATTGTTGGCTCTGCCAGCTGGCGCTCGCTTCGCTCGCGCGGCTTCGCGCCCCTGACGCGGCCTGCACGGCACCGCTCCACTCACTCGCTTCGCTCCCTCGCTCCGCGGCGCCGGTTCGGCCGCGGCGCGAAGCCACCGCGAGCGCGGCGGCCCGCTCCAGCTCGTCGAGCGGTGTGTCGAGCACCACCGCGAGCCAGCGCAACCAGTGCGAGCTGGGAATCCGCTCCTCCCGCTCCCAGCGCGATATCTCGTGCCTGGTCACTGTCGGGACGCCGGCCGCCGCGCACAGCAGCTCGGCGATCCGCAACTGTGACCGGCCGGATGCCAGCCGCACCCGCGCGATCAACGCCCCGATGGACTCCGGCCCTTCCCCCCGGCCGAAGTCGTGTCGCGACGGCGTCATCGAGCAACCTCCGTCCGGTTGACGCCTGCCCTGCCGCGACCCCCTGGTGCTTCCGACCCCCCGCGAAGCACCCCATGTCTATCGCGGCGGTATGACGGTTTGCGCCGACCCGTCCACCCGCGGTGACGGCGACGGTGGCGACGGTCCGGGTACAGTCCGAGCGTGGCCCTGGGACTGCCGTCGGTGATGCCCGGCGAGATGGTGTCGATCGGCGATCTCGTCCGGACGGCCGGGCCCACGTTCTCGTTCGAGTTCTTCCCACCCAAGACGGCTGAGGGGGAGCGCCAGCTCTGGCGGGCGATCCGTGAGCTGGAGTCGTTGCGGCCGTCGTTCGTGTCGATCACGTACGGCGCGGGCGGCTCGACCCGGGACACCACGATCGCGGTGACCGAGCGGATCGCGACCGAGACCACCCTGCTGCCGCTCGCGCACCTCACCGCCGTCAGCCACTCGGTCGCCGAGCTGCGCCGGGTGATCGGCAACTACGCCGCCGTCGGGATCCACAACGTCCTCGTACTGCGCGGGGACCCGCCGGGCGACCCGCAGGGCGAATGGGTGGCCCATCCCAAGGGCCTGCACTACGCCGACGAGCTGGTCCGGCTGGTCCGCGACAGCGGTGACTTCTGTGTCGGGGTGGCCGCGTTCCCGGAGAAGCACCCGCGTTCGCCGGATCTCGACACCGACGTCGACTACTTCGTCCGCAAGTGCCGGGCTGGCGCCGACTTCGCCATCACCCAGTTCTTCTTCGGCTGGCAGGACTGGGCCCGGCTGCGCGACGCGGTCGCCGCGCGCGGCTGCGACGTGCCGATCATCCCGGGCGTCATGCCGGTCACCAACGTCACCCAGATCGAGAAGTTCGCGCAGCTGTCCGGCGCCGCGTTCCCGGCCGACCTGGCCGTGCGGCTGCACGCCGTCGCCGACGACCCGGTCGCCGTCCGCGAGATCGGCGTCGAGGTCGCCACCGCCCTGTCCGCCCGGCTGCTCGCCGAGGGCGCGCCGGGCATCCACTTCATCACCCTCAACCGGTCGACCGCGACCCGGGAGGTGTGGCAACACCTGCGCGGCTGATGAAGACCTGGGACGAGTACGCGAGCGACTGGCAGCAGCTGCACGGCGGGTACGACCCCCGGACCGGGTCGCCGTTCGTGCGGTGGTGGCTGCTTTTCGCGTACCGGATGGGTCTGGTCGTGGCACGACTCGGCGCCACGCCGACCACGGTGACCGTCGCGGGCGTCGTGCTGTCGGCCGGGGTGCCCGCGCTGGCCCGGCCGGTCCCGCCGCTCGCCGCCGCACTGGTGCTGCTGTCGGCGGTGGCCGACGGGCTGGACGGGGCGGTCGCGGTGCTCGCCGGGCGGGTGTCCCGGCTCGGCGGGGTGTACGACGCGCTCGCCGACCGGGTCAGCGAGGCGTGCTGGCTGCTCGCGCTGTGGCTTCTCGGCGCGCCGGCCTGGCTGGTGCTGGCCGGCGGCGGGGTGTCGTGGCTGCACGAGTACCTGCGGGCGCGGGCGGCGGCGGCCGGGATGGCCGAGATCGGGGTGGTGACCGTGGCCGAGCGCCCGACCCGGGTGATCCTGGCGGTGTCGGGCCTCGTGGCAGGGCTCGCCGGCCCGGCCGCGGTGACCGTCGTCGCCGCGGTCTGGGCGGCCCTGTCGCTGATCGCCTTCGTCCAGCTGTTGCTCGCCGTCCGCGCCCGCCTTTCCTCGTCGATCTAGGACGAATGGTGTGACGAATCGGGCAATCCACCCACCATTCGTCCTAGATCGACGAGGAAGGTCCCGTCACGCCGGGCCGACCTGCGCGGCCACGATCTTGGCGGAGAGCATCACCAGGGGTAGGCCGCCGCCGGGGTGCACCGAGCCGCCGACCAGGAACAGGCCGCGCACGCTGCCCTTGTTGCCCGGCCGACGCAGCCCGGTCAGCCCGTGCGCCGGCGTACCGTAGATCGCCCCGCCCGGCGACGCGGTCGCGACCTGGAGGTCCACCGGAGTCCGCAGCTCGCGGAACAGGATCCGGTCGCGCACCTCTACGCCCCGGACGGCGAGGATGTCGAGGATCCGGTCGGCGTACCGGTCCGCCAGGTCGCCCACGGTCCAGTTCACCGCGGCCGCGTTGTCGCCCTGCGGCGGCGCGTTGACCAGTACGAACCAGGCCTCGTGGCCGTCCGGGCGGACCAGCGGGTCGTCGGCGACCGTGACGAACACGGCCGGATCCCGGGCCGGGCGCGCCACGATCCCGCGCCGCGGGTGGCCGAACACGTCGTCGAACTCGGCGTCGTAGTCGTGCGGGAACAGCACGGTGTGGTGGGCCAGCCGGGGCGTGCGACCGCGTACGCCCAGCAGCATGACGAACCCGGCCAGGCTGCGTTCCCGCAACCGCCTGGCGCGGCGCTGGTCCGGCAGCAGGTCCCGGTACACCTCCAGGGCGTCCGCGTTGGCGACCACGACGTCCGCGGCGACCGTGGCACCGCCGGCCAGGCGCACCCCCCGCACCCGGCGTCCACCGGTCTCGATCTCGCGGACCGGGGCGCCGGTGTGCACGCGTACCCCCAGCTCGTCGCAGCGGGCCAGCAGCGCGTCGGCGAGGGTACGCAGGCCGCCGCGCGGGTACCAGCCGCCGTAGCGCATCTCGGCGTACGGGACGGCCAGCAAGGCGGCCGGCGCGCGGCGCGGATCGGCCCCCGCGTACGTGGCGTACCGCTCCAGCAGGATCCGCAGCCGGGGGTCGGACAGGTACCGCCGGCCCATCCCGCGCAGGGTCTGCCCCGGCCCGATCGCCCGCAGGTCGCCCAGCCGCCAGGCCAATGTGGACAGTGCGATCGTCGACTTCGCGGGCGCGGTGAGCACGTGTTTCCAGGAGGCCTCCCAGGCCCGCTCGGCGCGCTTCCACAGCCGCCGCCACTCCGCCGCCGACCGGTCCCCGAACGCCGCGCCGATCCGTGCGGCGAAGCCCTCAAAGAGGAGCACGAGTCCAGGACCGTCCCGTCGGCGAACCGGTGCCGCACGATCGGGTCCAGCTCGACCAGGTCGAGATCGTCGCCGAGCAGGTCGGTCACCACCTGGGGGAGGGTGAGCAGGCTCGGGCCGGTGTCGAAGCGGAACGTGCCGGCGGGGGTCCGCCGGTCGTACCGGCCGAGCTTGCCGCCGATCTCCTCGCCACGCTCGAACACGGTCACCCGGTGGCCGGCCGCCGCGAGGCGCACCGCGGTCGCCAGGCCGCCGACGCCCGCGCCGATGACGACGACCTTCACGCTGGCTCCTCGATCCGCCGGCCTTTCCACGCCAGTCTGCCCTGCCGCCGGCGCCGGAAGGAGATGGCGACCAGCCAGGCGAACAGCACGATCGACACGGGGTGGGCGAGGGCCTGCGGCAACGCCCGCGCGCCGGTCGCGCGGGCGGTCACCATCCGGCTGACGACGCCGAGCGCGTAGGCGGCGAGTCCCGCGGCTGACAGCGTGCAGATCGGTATCACGTAGAGCACCAGGAGCAGCCCGACCACCGCCGCCGCCCCGACCGGCGAGCCGAACGAGGCCCACAGCGACTTCGCGTACCCGTCGACCAACTCCCGCCACGACCCGTACATCCGGCAGGTCGCGAGCCGCGAGCCGTCGGCCAGCGCGATCCTCCCGCCGGCCCGCTTCACCGTCCGGGCCAGCTCGATGTCTTCGAGCACCCGGTCCCGGACGGCGACGTGCCCACCCGCCGCGCGGTAGCCCGCCGCGCGCACGACGAGGAACTGGCCACCGGCGGCGGCCAGCGACGGTCGCCGCGAGCGTTCCATCGCCCGCAGTGGCAGGAAGGTCAGCCACGACCACTGGAGGAGCGGCTGCACCAGGCTTTGCCCGACAATCTTCGGGTACGGGCTGAGCAGGTCAAACCCGTCCAGCATCGCGACGCTCGCCGCCACCGCGTCGGGTGCGAGCACCACGTCGGCGTCCACGAACACCAGGATCTCGGCGCCGGTGGCCGCGGCGAGCTGGGCGCAGGCGTGCGGCTTGCCCAGCCAGCCGGGCGGCAGCGGGTCGCCGGTGAGCAGCCGGGCGTGGCCTATTTCTCGAACGAGGTCGGGAGTGCCGTCGCTCGACCCGTCATCGAGTACCAGGATCTCCAGGTTCGGTACCCCGCGCTGGGCCAGGAGCGCGCGCAGGCACGGCTCGACCCGGGCGGCTTCGTCGCGTACCGGCAGCAGGACCGCGATGGACTGGGTGACCGGCCGGGCGCCGGCTCGGCCGGGGCGGCGGAGCAGGAGCGCGTTGACGGCGGCGTGCCCGGTCAGCACCCCGACGATGGCAGTGGCGACCCAGGCGACGGCCGTCACGTCGCTGCCCCATGATCGTCACAACTTCCCGGGAGTTGTTGCCTCAGCGGGGTGTTTTGGCCACTACTCGCCGGAAGTTGTGCCGATCTTGCGAGGTTCACGGCGAGTGGAATGGCGACCAGGCCCATCCCGATTCCGCCCCACAACGCCGACCACGGCAGCCCGAGGAACACCGCGTGCGCGAGTACCCCGGACGCGTAGGTCCACAGGTACAGCCCCACCATGACGCTGGTCGATACAGTCCCATCTGGCGGAGCTGGATCGGACCATATCGACCATCGTCGAAGGGCGGCGAACAGCACCACGGCCACCACGAACCAGCCGAGATAGTTGGAGATCGGGACCCCGGGTACCCCGGGCAGCGCCGGCCGCGGATCCCGCCAGGTCCAGTAGCCCGCGGCGACCATCTGCGGGTCGAGGAACAGGTCCCACGACGCGAGGGCCAGCCCCGCCACCGGCACCCGCCAGAAGCCATCCACCAGACGACCCGCCACCAGCCAGGCCGGCCACGCCATCCAGGTCCACGCCAGCGGGATCACCAGCGGTACCCCGAGCAGCTTCGGCCCGAGAGCGTCCGAATAGGAGTACGCCCCGAACGGGTACCCGGTCGCCACCCCGACCGCCTCCACCGCGAACCCGCCGCCGGTGGTGACCAGGATCAGTGGAACGGCCGCCCGGGACAGCGCCGCGTGGGCCACCGAGATCGCGTACCCGATGAGCACGGTGACCACCACGAGCCGCGCCCGGACCACGCCGCCGACCAGCGGGTACCCGATCTCCGCGAGCACCAGGCCGCCCAGGGCGACCCACCACCACCTATGCCGGCGCATGCGCCGGCAGCGGTAACGCCCGGCCGAGAATCGCGAACGGGCGGTCGTCGCCCGGGAAGTAGAAGTCACGGAGTATGTCGACGAAGTCGAACCGGCGGTAGAGCCGCCAGGCCCGGGACCGTTGCTCGTCGGCCTCCGGTGTGGACAGCAGGACGGTGCGCCGCGGCACGCCGGACAGCAGCGACCGCAGTTGCCGCTCGCCGATCCCGCGCCCCTGCGCGGTCGGGCGGACGTGCAGCTCGACCAGCTCGAAGCAGTCCGACAGCCAGGACTTGGCGGTGTCGCGCCGAAGCGACGCGCGGATCTGGTCGTGCCACCACTGCCCGGGCGCCGACGTGTACCCGTACCCGAAACCGAGCAGTGCCCCGTCGTCGTCCACGGTGGCCACCGCCCGGAAACCGGGCCGGCCGGCGTGCGCCGCCACGTACCCGCGGCGGGTCTGCAACAGGTCGGCGTGGTAGCCCATCGCCGCCCCGTAGACGCCGATCACGTCGTCGAGCCGGTGGAGCAGGTCATCGGCCTGCCACGCCACGAGCCTCATACCCGGTCGTCCCTTCCCCTCCAGCCCAGGACGTCATGATCCCCGTCGACGTCGAGCACCGTGAAGCGCGCGAAAAGCTCCTCGGCGTACCACCGGCGCTCCGGCGTGGCGTCGACCGCCGCCCGGTGCTCGGGCTGACGGTACGCGAAGCCTACGAGGTCTGCCGGATCACGCCACACGCTGACCGTGCCCTGCCAGCCGAGCGGGGCCTCGCCGACGCCGAACGCGGTGAGCAGGCCGGGCGCGCCGGGTAGCCGGGCACCCACGGTCGGGATGGTGCGCCAGAACCGGATCGCCCGCGCCGGCCGCAGCCGGGCCCGGGTCAGCGCCAGCACCGGCCCGGTCCGGCTGTCTGTTCCGCGCGGTTCGAACGGCGTCTTGCCGGCCCATGCACCTCGGCTGCTGACCGGTCGCAACGTCAGCCGGCAGCAGGCGGTCGCGATCCTGTCCCAGGCGCGGTCCACCGGGCCGTCGCGGGTCGGCGCGCCGTCCCACACGGCCAGCGCGGCCCACCGGGTCAGGTCCGCGTCGGCAGGCCCGAAGCGCAGGTCACGGCCCGTGCCGAGAAGCTTCGAGAAAACCACCCCGGGGGTACCCGCGAGGCGGCGCCGATCCACCGCCATGCGCCACAGGGCCCGGGGGAGAGTGGCCGGTGGTACCCGCCAGACGTGCAGCGTGACGAGCCGGCTCACGCCACCTCGGCCGGGCTCCCGGACGTGATCCGGACCAGTTCGGGGTAGGTGACGGGGAAGACCGCCTGCGGGATCCCGCCGGCCGCCCACACCTCGTCGAACTCTTCCAGGGCGGCATCGACGAGCGTGCGGACCTGCTTGGGATGGCCGAGCGGCGCGACGCCGCCGATGACCTGACCGGTGTGGCGGCGCACGAAGTCCGGCGTGCCCCGGCGGACCATCGTCGCCCCGACGATCGCGGCCACCTTCGCGGTGTCCACCCGGTGCGCCCCGGACGTGAGGACGAGCAGCGCGTCCCCGTCGGCGTCGAAGATGAGGGAGTTGGCGATCTGGCCGACCCGCACGCCCAGCGCGGCGGCGGCCGCAACGGCGGTGTGCACCGCGTCGGGCAGGATCCGGACCTGGCTCGGCTGGCCCTGGGTGTCCCGCGCGCAGGCCGAGTCGAGCGCGTCCTGCACCGCCTGCGCATTGGGGTGAAGCTGCATGCACCCATCTTTACCGATCGACCCGAGCTTCGTCGCGTTGAAATCGCTGCGGGTCCGCCTTGGGGGACGGACCCGCAGCGCCATGAGGTTTAGAGGACGGTACAGACGGACGAGACGTAGTGCGGCGCCGACCAGCGGTATGAGGTGGTGTCGTAGACGCGGAAGTACGAGTCGATCGCGCGGGCACAGTCGAAGACGCCGGTGTCGAGGCTGAACGCGCCGCCCGGGGTGTACCACGCCGGCGGTGCGTAGATCGTCCACGACTGACGCAGAGTGCCGTTCAGGGTGCGCAGCTCCACCCGTACCGTGCCGGTGTTGATGTGGTCGCCGGCCAGCCGGAAGCGCGGGATGGAATCGGTCGACGTGATCGTGCAGACGCCGCCGGAGCAGCGGGGCGGAATCGTGTAGGCCGACGGCGAGCATCCCGGCCGCCAGCGCTCCGAACAGTCGCTTCATCTCATCCCCCCGAACTGAGAAGCGTTCTGGGCGAGATGCTTGCATTGCGTTAAATGCCGGAAAAGGCGTACGTCGTGTTTCGGTCAGGAGAACCTGATCCGTACCGGGGCCAGCATCGACGCGGGCTCGGGGATGGCGGCGTATGTGGTGAGCGCGTGGCGGACCGTGTCCAGGGTCTCCTTGCCGACCAGATCGGCCCAGACCCGCTCGGCCTCGGCGCCGGCGTTCTGCATCAGGTCGCGTACCCGGCAGCCCTCCTCGGTCAGGGCCAGCCGCCGGATCCGGCCGTCGTCGATGTGCGGCTCCCGGTCGATCAGGCCCTCGGCGTACAGCACGGCGCAGATCTTGCTTACCGCCTGGGTGGTGATGCCCAGCCGGTCGGCGATCAGGGTCACCGTGTTCGCACCGTCCCCGACGAGCAGGACGGTGATCGCCTGGGTCGAGGTGAGGTGGTCGTAGCCCGAGTCGGCCAGGGTGGCGAGGAACGCGCGGATCAACCGCTCGCAGCAGGCCGCCATCAGCAGGCCCAGATCCGCACGCTGGGTCACGGCGCCAACTCGCTTCGCTCGCGTCATGGGGGAGACCATATCGACCTTGACTCGGGCAACTCAGTTACCTTCGTCAATTCAGGCTGGTGGAACCGTCGACTCGAACCTGTGTTCGAAAATCTGGTGCGTCCCCACATTTTTGTCGGACCCCCGGTGTACGCTTACCCTCAAGTTCGAACACTCGTTCGACAAGGCTCGGGAGGGCGATTCGCGGCGCCACTCCCGGGAGCGGTCGCGATACCGCTCGAGGTCCGGTCTTCGCGGGCCGGTCCACGGCGGGACTGCCAGCCGCCTCCCCCGACCCCCGGGCGGCGGCTGGCGGTCCGGCTGGCCGGGCGTGGTGTGGGGAAGCGCCACGCTCGGCCGGCACGCCGAACGTAGCGAGACTATGACGAGGGAGACCCGATGGTGACGACCCGACCCAGCGCCCTTCCCGGCCCGCGGTCCGCCGACGCTCCGGACGGGCGCCAGGAACTCCCTGTCCCGGCTCACACCCTTCCCCATCGCACGCCCCGCGAGCTGATCGCCCTGGCCCGGCGCGGGCTGGACGAGGCGGCCGAGACCCGCACCGACGGCCTGCGCTACGCGGCCGCGCACCTGGCCGCGCTGCGCGCCGCCGCCGCGGTGCTCGCCGCGCGGGCCCGCCCGGCACCCGGTCGGCGCAGCCGGCTCACCAGCGTCTGGTCGCTGCTGGTGATGGTCGCGCCGGAGCTGAGCGAGTGGGCTTCCTACTTCGCCGCCGGGGCCGGCAAGCGCGCCGCCGCCGAGGCGGGCATCCCACGCGTGGTCTCCACCCGGGAGGCCGATGACCTGCTCCGCGCGGCCGAGCAGTTCATCGCGGTGGTCGAGGTGGCCCTCGGCCTGTCCTACCAGCCCCTGCTGGACAACCGCCTGGCCAGCTGACCTTCCCGCCGACCGCACGAGGCCGCAAGCAAGCGCCGCACAAGCAAGGCGAGCGAACGATGCTCAGCGAGCGAAGCACCCTCAGCGAGCGAAGCGCCCTCAGCGAGCGCAGCACCCTCAGCGAGCGCAGCACCCTCAGCGAGCGCAAGGAACACAGAAACACCGGCCTGGCGCTGCTCAAGACGGCGACCCTTACCGACGCGGTGCGGCGGGCCAGCGACCATGCCCCGGGCAAGCTGGGCAGCGAGCGCCTGTTGCCGGTCCTGCCCGAGCTGCGTGAGCTGTTGCCCGGTCGGGGACTTCGCCGGGGCGCCACGGTGGCGATCACCACCACGACAGGTCCGGAAGCGGCCCGGTCCACCGGGGCGACCTCGCTGCTGTTCGGGTTGCTCGCCGCCGCTTCGGGGGCCGGTTCGTGGTGCGCGGTCGTCGGGGTGCCGGCGCTCGGTGTGGTCGCCGCCGCCGAGGCGGGTATCGCGCTCGACCGGTTGGCTCTCGTGCCCAACCCCGGCCCGGACTGGACCACGGTGGTGGCGGCGCTGCTCGACGGCGTCGACATCGTGGTGGCCGCGCCGCCCGGCCCGATCGCCCCGTCGGTGGCGGCCCGGCTGGCGGCGCGTGCCCGGCAGCGGGGGAGCGTGCTGATGTCGTACGGGCGGTGGGACGGGGCCGACATCACCTTCGACGCGGTTCGTGGTGTGTGGCACGGGCTCGAAGAGGGCCGGGGCCGCCTACGCTGCCGGCAGCTTACCGTGGTGGCCCGGGGCCGCGGGGCCGCCGCCGCCCCCAAACGCACCGAAATCTGGTGGCCGTCCCCGAGGTCTTGGACAGTTACGCCGGCTATCACCGGTCCAGGTGTCCAAGATCTGGAAGAGCCGATCGCGCGGGCGGGGTGACCCGTGCGGACCCTCGTGGTGTGGTGCCCTGACTGGCCGGTCATCGCCGCCGAGATCATCGACGGCGTGCCGGCCCACGGGCCCGTCGCGGTACTGCACGCCGGCCGGGTTCTCGCCTGCTCGCCGGCCGCCCGCACCGAGGGGGTACGCCGTGGCCTGCGCAAGCGGGAGGCGCAGGGGCGCTGCCCGGAGCTGACCGTCGTCGAGTACGACGCCGGCCGGGACGCCCGGGCGTTCGAGCCGGTGGTGGCCGCGGTCGAGCAGCTCGCCCCCGGGATCGAGGTGATCCGGCCGGGCGTCTGCGCGCTGGCCGCCCGCGGGCCGTCCCGGTACTTCGGCGGCGAGGAGGCGGCCGCCGAGTTGCTGGTCGAAGACATCGCCCAGCGGTGCTCGGTGGAGGCCCAGGTCGGTATCGCCGACGGGGTGTTCGCCGCGACCCTGGCCGCGCGGGCCGGCCGGCTGATCCCGCCGGGCGGGACCGTGCGCTTCCTCGCCGCGCTCGGCGTCGCCGCGCTCGGCCGCCCCGACCTGGCCGACCTGCTGCGCCGGCTGGGCATCCGTACCCTCGGCGACTTCGCCGCCCTGCCCGCGGGCGACGTGCTCGCGCGGTTCGGGTTCGACGCCGCGCTGGCGCACCAGCTCGCCGCTGGCCGGGACGAGCAGCCGCTCGCGCCCCGTCACCAGGCCCCCGATCTCGACGTGATGGAGGAGTTCGACGAGCCGGTGGACCGGGTCGACGCGGCCGCCTTCGCCGGGCGTGCCCTCGCCGAGCGGTTGCACCAGCGCCTCGCCGCCCACGGGCTGGCCTGCACCCGGCTGGGCATCGAGGCGCGCACCGTCTTCGGTGAGGAGCTGCACCGCACCTGGCGCCACGATGGGTTGCTGACCACCGCCGGCATCGCCGACCGGGTGCGCTGGCAGCTCGACGGCTGGCTCACCACCGCCAGCCGCCGGGCCATGCCCACCTCGGGCATCGTCCGGCTCCGCCTGATTCCGGACGGCGTGGTCGAGCACTCCGGCCTGCAACTCGGGCTGTGGGGCGAGGCGGGGGAGGAGCGTGACCGGGCACATCGGGCGATGACCCGGGTACAGGGCCTGCTCGGCCCCGACGCCGTGGTCATGGGTGTGCTCGGGGGTGGGCGGGACGCCGCCGACCGGGTCCGCATGGTGCCCTGGGGCGACGAGCGAACGCCCAGCCGGCCGGCCGAGCCGCCGTGGCCGGGCCGGCTGCCGGCGCCCGCCCCGGCGACGGTACTGCCGCAGCCGTTGCCCGCGACGGTCACCACGGCCGCCGGTTCGCTGGTCCAGGTCAGCGGCCGGCTCAAACTGAACGGCCGGCCGGCCCGGGTCGCGGTCGACAACTCGGCGCCGGTCGAGGTGATCAGCTGGGCCGGGCCGTGGCCGGCCGAGGAGCGCTGGTGGGCGCCGGCCGAAGCGGTCCGGCGGGTGCGGTTCCAGATGCTGCTCGCCGACGGCCGGGCGGTACTGCTCGCGTTGGCCGGTGGCCACTGGCTCCTGGAGGCGGTCTATGACTGACAAGATCGGTAACGCCGACAGGCCCATGATCGTCACAACTTCCCGGAAACTGTGGCCTCAACGGCCCCGGGTGACCACAACTTCCGGGAAGTTGTGGCGATCAAGGTACTCCGGGGTGCGGTGACGATCATGGGGTTTCACAATCCACCGGTGCCGTGGCGGGAGTTCGAGAGCACCCTGTCCGGGCGGTACGTGGTCGACCCGCTCGCCGTCGACCCGGACGGCGGGGACTCGCCGGCCTGGAGCCGCAAACGACCGGGCTACCAGGCACCTCCTGAGCTGGAGCCGCCCCCCGACCCGGTGCCGTACGCGGAACTGCACTGCCACACCAACTTCAGCTTCCTCGACGGGGCCAGCCAGCCGGAGGAACTGGCCGAGCAGGCGTACCGGCTCGGTCTCAAGGCGGTCGCGATCACCGACCACGACGGGTTCTACGGCGTGGTGCGCTTCGCCGAGGCGGTTCGAGAGCTGAACGGGGACAAAGCCGTTCGAGGGCTGAACCAGGACAGGGAGGAACCGAGACTGAGGACCGTCTTCGGGGCGGAGCTGTCGCTCGGCCTGCCCGGCCCGCAGAACGGCGAGCCCGACCCGCTCGGCCGGCACCTGCTGCTCCTCGCCCGCGGGCCGGAAGGGTACGCGAAGCTGTCCCGGGTGATCTCCGAGGCGCACCTGCGCGGTGAGGAGAAGGGCAGGCCGGTCTACGACCTGCACAAGGATGCCGCGGCCCTGAAGGGGCACGTGCACGTCCTCACCGGGTGCCGCAAGGGACACGTGACATCGGCGCTGCTCACCGAAGGGATCGACGCCGCAGCGCGCGAGCTGGCCCAACTCACCGACCTGTTCGGCGCCGAGCACGTCGCGGTCGAGCTGATCGACCACGCCCACCCCGACGACGACGAGCGCAACGACGCCCTCGCGGAGCTGGCCCGCAACGCCGGACTGCCGACGGTCGCCACCAACAACGTGCACTACGCCACGCCCGGCCGGCGCCGCCTCGCCACCGCGCTCGCGGCGGTCCGGGCCCGGCGCAGCATGGACGAGATCGACGGCTGGCTGCCCGCCGCGGGCACGGCATACCTGCGCAGCGGCGCCGAGATGGCCGAGCGGTTCGCCGCGTTCCCCGGTGCGGTCGAGCGGGCCTGCGAGCTCGGCCTCGAACTGGCCTTCGACCTCCAACTGGTGGCTCCGCGGCTCCCGGACTTCGGCGTGGGCAAAGGGCACACCGAGATGAGCTGGCTGCGGCACCTCACCATGGACGGCGCGGCCCGGCGCTACGGCCCCCCGGAGCAGAACCCCAAGGCATACGCGCAGCTCGCCCGCGAACTCGACATGATCGAGGAGCTGGGCTTCCCCGGGTACTTCCTGATCGTCTGGGACATCGTGCGGATCTGTAAGGACATGGGCATCTTCTGCCAGGGGCGGGGTTCGGCGGCCAACTCGGCGGTCTGCTTCGCGCTGGGCATCACCAACGTCGACGCGGTCGAGCACGAGTTACTGTTCGAACGGTTCCTGTCGCCGGAGCGGGACGGGCCGCCCGACATCGACGTCGACATCGAGTCCGACCGGCGCGAGGAGGTCATCCAGGAGGTTTACAAGAAGTACGACCGGCAGCACACCGCGCAGGTGGCCAACGTGGTCTCGTACCGTCCCCGGTCCGCGGTGCGGGACATGGCAAAGGCTTTCGGGTACTCGCAGGGCCAGCAGGACGCGTGGAGCAAGCAGATCGACCGGTGGGGTTCGTTCGCCGTCGCCGAGCTGGAGGACATCCCGGCGCCGGTCATCGAGTACGCGAACGAGCTTTTGACCTTCCCCCGGCACCTGGGGATCCATTCCGGCGGCATGGTCATCTGCGACCGCCCGGTCGTCGAGGTGTGCCCGGTCGAGCACGCCCGGATGCCGAACCGCACGGTCCTCCAATGGGACAAGGACGACTGCGCCAGAGTCGGGCTGGTCAAGTTCGACCTGCTCGGCCTCGGGATGCTGTCGGCGCTGCGGTACGCGTACGAGATGCTCGACCTGGACTGGGACCTCACCGGCATGGACATGAAGGACGACGAGGTCTACGACATGCTGTGCAAGGCCGACACGGTCGGGGTGTTCCAGGTGGAGAGCCGGGCCCAGATGGCCACGCTGCCCCGGCTCAAGCCGCGCGAGTTCTACGACATCGTGGTCGAGGTGGCGCTGATCCGGCCCGGCCCGATCCAGGGCGGCGCGGTGCACCCGTTCATCCGGCGCAAGAACGATCCGGTGAACAACCCGCCGACCCCGCCACACCCGAAGCTTGCGAACGCGCTGCGCAAGACCCTGGGCGTGCCGCTGTTCCAGGAGCAGCTCATGCAGATGGCCATCGACGTGGCCGGCTTCACCCCGCAGGAGTCCGACGAACTGCGCCGGGCGATGAGCTCCAAGCGGTCGATGGAGAAGATGTACGACATCCGGGAGCGGCTGTACAAGGGCATGGCGGAGGGCGGCGTCACCGGGGAACTCGCCGACGACCTGTTCAACCGGCTGGCCGCGTTCGCCAACTACGGCTTCCCGGAGAGCCACGCGATCAGCTTCGCCTATCTCGTGTACGCGAGTGCGTGGCTCAAGCGCTACCACCCGGCGGCGTTCTGCGCGGCACTGCTCAACGCGCAGCCGATGGGATTCTACTCACCACAGTCCCTTGTGGACGACGCGCGCCGGCACGGGGTCACGGTCCGCCGGCCGGACATCAACGCCAGCAACGCTTTCGCCGTGCTGGAGCCGCCGGTCGAGGACGAACCGCAGGGCACCGCGCCCGCCGAATGGGGGCGCGGCGGGCCGGTGGTGCGGCTGGGGCTGGGCTCTGTGCGTACCCTCGGGTCTGACGTGGCCGAGCGCATCGAAGCGGAACGTCGCGACGGCGGCCCCTACCGCGACATGGCCGATGTCGCCCGAAGGGCGGAATTGACCACGGCGAATCTGGAGGCGCTCGCGACGGCCGACGCGTTCGGGTGTTTCGGCCTCACCCGGCGGGAGGCGCTGTGGGCGGCCGGCGCGGCGGCGCAGGAGTTGGCCGGCCGGCTGCCCGGCACGACGACCGGCATCGATGCGCCGATGCTGCCCGGCATGGCCGACGTCGAGATGATGGTCGCCGACATCTGGGCGACCGGGCTGTCCCCGGACTCGCATCCGGTCCAGTTCGCGCGGGACTTCCTGACCCGGATCGGGGCGGTGTCGATCAGCGGGCTGGGGGAGGTGGAGCACGGGCGGCGGGTGTACGTGGGCGGCATCGTCACGCACCGGCAGCGGCCGGCGACCGCGGGTGGGATCACGTTCATCAATCTCGAAGACGAGACCGGCATGCTCAACGTCACGTGCATACCGGGCTGCTGGCAACGGTACCGGCGGGTGGCGCGCACCTCGTCGGCGCTGGTCGTGCGCGGGATCCTGGAGCGCGTCGAGGGCGTCCTCAACCTGCGGGCCGACCACTTCGCCGCGCTGTCCCTGCCCGTCCGCCCCCCGTCCCGCGACTTCCGCTAGCGGGTCCCGCCCCGCCCCGCGCCCGCGCCCGCCCCGCGCCCGCGCCCACCCCGCCCCCGCCCCCGCCCCAAGATCCCCGCAGATGTAACCCATTTGCGGCCTCGGCGGGCGCGGGAGACAGCAAATGGGTTACATCTGTGCGGATCAACGACTACCGGTGGCCGCGGATTTCGTGGGGGCGGTACGGGGACTCGACGCGCTTGGCCTCGTCGGCCGTCAGCGTTACGTCCAGCGCGGCCAGCGCGTCTTCTAGGTGGTCCACCTTGGTGGCGCCGAGGATCGGGGCGGTCAAACCCGGCCGGGACAGCAACCAGGCGAGCGCGACCTGGGCCGGCCCGACCCCTTTCGCGGTGGCGACCTCGACGACCGCGTCCGCGACCGTGAAGTCCTCGTCGGTGTACAGCGAGTCGCCGAACTCGTCGTTGTGCGCGCGTACCGTCCGCTTCTCGCCGTCCCGGCCACGGTTGCCGGCGAGCAGGCCACGCGCGAGCGGGCTCCACGGGATGAGCCCGACCCCCTGGTCGACGCAGAGCGGGATCATTTCTCGCTCCTCCTCGCGGTACACGAGGTTGTAGTAGTTCTGCATCGACACGAACCTGGTCCAGCCGTTCCGCTCGGCGACGTGCTGTGCCTTCGCGAACTGCCAGGCGTACATGCTGGAGGCGCCGATGTAGCGCGCCTTGCCCGCGCGCACGACGTCGTGCAGCGCCTCCATCGTCTCCTCGACCGGAGTCTCGTAGTCCCAGCGGTGCGTCTGGTAGAGGTCGACGTAGTCGGTGCCGAGCCGGCGAAGCGACGCGTCGATGCCGGCGAAGATGTGCTTGCGGGACAGGCCGCGGTCGTTGGGGCCGGGGCCCATCGGGTTGAAGACCTTGGTCGCGAGCACGTAGTCGTCGCGGCTCTGGAAGAACTTGTCGAGCAGGTGACCGGTGATCTCCTCGCTGACCCCGTTCGAGTACATGTCAGCGGTGTCGAAGAACGTGATGCCACCTTCGACCGCCCGCCGGACGATCGGCTCCGCGTCCTGCTCGTCGAGCGCCCACTTCCGGGTAGTGGGGTCGCCGAAGCTCATCATGCCGAGACAGATCCGGGAGACCTTGAGGCCGGTCGCGCCAAGCCGTACATATTCCATGGGTTCGATCCTTACTCACGATCTCGCCGATCTTGGAGAAATGTGCGTGGTTTGGAGATCAAACCACGCACATTTCTCCAAGATCGGCGAGAAGGGGGTATCGTCGGCCACGAGCACAACCCACGGGAGTCCGGTGTAACCGGGCTGAGAGGGGGGCTGTCAGCCCCCGACCGTCGAACCTGATCCGGATCATGCCGGCGCAGGGAGGGAGGAGCATGCCCCCCATCGGGCGGCTACACCTGATCACCGACACGCGGCCCGGTCGCGACGCGCTCTCCGTGGTCGCCGCCGGCATCGCGGCGGGTGCCGACACTGTTCAGGTACGCGTACCCGACGACACCACCGACCGGGACGCCTACGAGCTGACCGTCCGGGTCCTCGACCTGTGCCGGGCCGGCGACGTTACCTGCCTGGTCAACGACCGGCTGCACGTGGCCCTCGCCGCCGGTGCGGACGGCGGGCACGTCGGCGCGGACGACCTGCCGGTGGCCGCCGCCCGTCGGGTACTCGGGCCGCACGCCATCGTCGGCGCGACCGCCCGCGACCCGGTCACCGCCCGGCGGGCCGTGGCCGACGGGGCAAGCTATCTCGGCGTGGGGCCGGCGTACCGTACGTCCACAAAGGACGGCCTGCCGGACCCGATCGGGCCGGCCGGGATCGGCGCGGTCGCGGCGGCGGTGCGCGTGCCGGTCATCGCGATCGGCGGGGTCACCGCGGCGCGGGTCGCCTCGCTTGTGGGGGCCGGCGCGTACGGGGTCGCCGTGGTCGGTGCGGTCAGCGACGCGGACGACCCCGGCGCCGCGACGGCCCACCTCTGGAACGAGCTCATGATCGGCACAACTTCCGGAAAGTCGTGCCCTCAGCACCCTTCCGAGGCAACAACTTCCGGGAAGTTGTGCCGATCATGGGATGGCGCATGACCACCCGGGTTGCCGTCATCGGGGGTGGGCTGATCGGGCTCAGCATCGCCTGGCGCTGCGTCCAGCGCGGCCTCGACGTCACGGTCTACGACGCCGGAAACGACAAGGCCTCCACCGTCGCCGCGGGCATGCTGGCCCCGACCTGCGAAACGTACGCCGGCGAGGAAGACCTGCAACGCCTGCTCACCGCGTCGGCGCTGCGCTGGCCCGGCTTCGCCGCCGAGCTGTCCCGGGCGACCGGCGCCGACCTCGGGTACCGGGACGAGGGCACGCTGCTCGTCGCGCTCACCGACGACGACCTGCGCGAGGTACGCCGGCTGTGCGACCGGTACGAGCGGGCCGGCCTGCCGGCGTCACCCGAGAGCGCGGCCCGGCTCCGGGAGCGGGAGCCGCTGCTCAGCCCGCGGATCCGGGGCGGTGCCTGGATCCCGACCGACCGCCAGGTCGACCCCCGCCGGGTGCTCGCCGCGCTGCGGACCGTGGTCGAGCAGCGAAAGCCGGAAAGCGTGACCGACCTGTCCACAGTAGACGCCGATATCACCGTCGTCGCGGCGGGCATCGGGACCCGGGCGCTCACCGGGCTGCCGGTCCGGCCGGTCAAGGGCCAGACGGTACGCCTGAAGGCCCCGGCGCCTCCGGTCCGGCACGTGATCCGGGGGTACGCCCGGAGCCGGCCGGTCTACCTCGTGCCGCGCCGGGACGGCGAGGTGGTGATCGGGGCCACCGAGGAGGAGCGCGGCACGGACACCACCGTCACCGCCGGTGGCCTGCTCGACCTGCTCCGGCCGGCGGCCGACCTGGTACCCGGGATCGTCGAGTACCCGGTGACGGAAACCCCGGTCGGGCTGCGGCCGGGTACCCCGGACAACGCGCCGATCATCGGCCCGCTCTCGGACCGGGTGATCGTGGCGGCCGGCCACTACCGCAACGGGGTACTGCTGGCGCCGGTCACCGCCGACGCGGTCGCCGACCTGGTCACTACCGGCACTCTGCCCGACGAGGTCAAGCCCTTCACGCCAGGCACAACTTCCCGGAAGTTGTGGCCTCAGAGGGGCACTGAGGCCACAACTTCCGGGAAGTTGTGCCGATCATGGGAGGCTGCCGGGGGTCGGGAGGCTGCCGTGAGCGGGGTCGGGGGTCAGCGAGGGAGGCGTCGTGCGACTGAACGTCAACGGGGTGGCCCGGAGCGTGCCGGACCCGGCCAACCTCGCCGACCTGGTGAGTACGCTGACCGACCGGACCACCGGAATCGCGGTCGCGGTCAACGGCGACGTGGTGCCCAGAACGCGGTGGACCGAACAGGCCCTCGCCGACGGCGACGCGATCGAGATCCTCACGGCGGTGCAAGGTGGGTAACGCCGACGACTTCGTCCTCGCCGGGGAAGTCATCAACTCACGGTTGATTTTGGGGACCGGTGGCGCGACAAGCCATGCCGTGCTCGAAGACGCTATCCGGGAGAGCGGCACCGAGCTGGTCACGGTCGCCCTGCGCCGGATCGACCCGGACGCCCCGGGCACCCTGCTCGACGTACTGGAAGGGGCCAAGGTACGGATCCTGCCGAACACGGCCGGCTGCTACACCGCCACGGAGGCGGTCCGGCTGGCCCACCTGGCCCGCGAGGCGTTCCAGACCGGCTGGATCAAGCTGGAGGTCATCGGCGACGAGGACACCCTGTTGCCGGACGCGGTCGAGCTGGTCAAAGCCGCGCAGGAGCTGGTCGACGACGGGTTCACGGTGCTCCCGTACACCAACGACGACCCGGTGCTGGCCCGGCGGCTGGCCGACGCCGGGTGCGCGGCCGTGATGCCGCTCGGCGCGCCGATCGGCTCCGGCATGGGCGTGCGCAACCCGTACAACATCGCGTTGATCCGGGAGGCGGTGAGCGTACCCGTGATCCTCGACGCCGGGATCGGCACCGCCTCGGACGCGGCGCTCGCGATGGAGCTGGGCTGCGACGGCGTGCTGGTGGCGTCGGCGGTGACCAGGGCCGAGCGGCCGGCCGAGATGGCGGCGGCGATGCGGCACGCGGTGATCGCGGGCCGGCTGGCCTACCGCGCCGGCCGGATCGCCCGGCGGTGGCACGCGACCGCGTCCAGCCCGGTGGAGGGGATGCCGTCGTGGTGATCGTGCTGACCGACCGGTGCCAGGCCACCCGTCCACTGGAGAGGATCCTGCGGGCCGCGGTCGACGGGGGCGCGCGGTTGATCGTACTGAGGGAAAAAGATCTCCCGGACGGTGCGCGACGCGCGCTCGGGGCCCGGTTGCGCGCGGCGATCGCGCCGTTCGGTGGGTTGTTGTCGTGGGCGGGCGGGGTCGCCGGGCCGGACGGGCAGCACCTCGCGGCGGCCGATCCGTGGCCGGCGGCGCCGCGCGGCATCATCGGGCGGAGCTGCCACGACGCCGCCGAACTGGCCGGCGCGGCGGCGGAAGGGGCGGCGTACGCGACGGTGTCGCCGGTGTTCGCGTCGCGCTCCAAGCCGGGGTACGGGCCGCCGCTGGGCCTCGCCGGACTGCGCGACCTGTGCGCCGGGGCGGGACTGCCGGTGTACGCGCTGGGCGGGATCGAAACGGCCGACCAGGCGGCGCGGTGCCGGGAGGCGGGGGCCGCCGGGGTGGCCGTGATGGGTGCCGTGATGCGCGCCGCGGACCCGGCACGAGTGGTCGCGGAGCTGATCCGGTGACGCCCCCGGTCGCCCTCACCATCGCCGGCTCGGACTCCGGCGGCGGGGCGGGGATCCAGGCGGACCTGAAGACGTTCGCCATGCACGGCGTCTTCGGCACCAGCGTGATCACCGCGCTCACCGCGCAGAACACCGCCACGGTACGCGCTATCGAGCCGGTCTCGCCCGGTTTCGTCGCCGCGCAGCTCAAGGCGGTCCTGGATGACCTGCCGGTGGCGGCGGTCAAGACCGGCATGCTGGCCGTACCGGCGACCGTCGCCATGATCGCGGGGTTCGCCGGCCGGCTGCCGAACCTCGTGGTCGACCCGGTGCTCGTGTCGTCCACCGGCGCTGAGCTGTTCGGCTCCGACGCCCGACGAGCCTATGTCGACCTGTTGTTCCCGCTCGCCACCGTGGTGACGCCGAACTCCCGCGAGGCGGCCGTGCTCGCCGACCGTCCGGTGGTATGCGTGGACGACGCGATCGCGGCGGCCGGGGAGCTGGGGCGCGCCGGACCGGCATGGGTCGTCGTCAAAGGCGGCCACCTCGACGGCGGCGACGGCGACGCGGTCGACGTCATCTGGCATGACGGCGCGGTGGAGCTGCTCCGTGCGCCGTGGATCGAAACCCCGAACAACCACGGCACCGGCTGTACGTTCGCGGCCGCGACCGCCGCCCGGCTGGCCCGTGGCGACGACGTGCGTACCGCACTGGACGGCGCGAAGTCCTATGTCCACCGCGCCCTGGCCGGCGCCGCCGGTTGGCGGCTCGGCGCCGGGCACGGCCCATTGTCCTGGGAGGTAGACACATGAGGCGCAAGGTGTACGAGTCCTACCTGCGGGTGCCGTTCACGGAGGTGAAGCTGGCCGGTGGCAACGCGCCGGTGCGGCTGTACGACACCTCGGGGCCGGGCAGCGACCCTGGCGCGGGGTTACCGGCGCGGCGCGCGGAGTGGATCGCGGAGCGGGGCGACACCGTGGTGGCCGGCGCCGGCCGGCGGGCCGCACCGGGCCGCCGGGTCACCCAACTTCACTACGCCCGCCAGGGCATCGTGACGCCGGAGATGGAGTTCGTCGCCATCCGTGAGGGCCTCGAACCGGGCTTCGTCCGCGACGAGATCGCCGCCGGCCGGGCCATCCTGCCGGGCAACGTCAACCACCCGGAGACCGAGCCGATGGCCATCGGTAGCCGCTTTCTGGTGAAGGTCAACGCCAACATCGGCACCTCGGCCGTGACGTCCGATGTGGCCGAGGAGGTCGCGAAGCTGACCTGGGCCACGCAGTGGGGCGCGGACACGGTCATGGACCTGTCCACCGGCAAGCGGATCCACGAGACCCGGGAGGCGATCGTCCGCAACTCGCCGGTGCCGATCGGGACGGTACCGATCTACCAGGCGCTGGAGAAGGTCGGCGGCGACCCGCTCCGCCTCACCTGGGAGAGCTACCGGGACACCGTCATCGAGCAGGCCGAGCAGGGCGTCGACTACATGACCGTGCACGCCGGGGTGCGGCTGCCGTTCATCCCGATGACGGTCGACCGGGTGACCGGGATCGTGTCCCGGGGCGGCTCGATCCTGGCCGCCTGGTGCCTGGCCCACCACGAGGAGAACTTCCTGTACACGCACTTCCGCGAGCTGTGTGAGATCTTCGCGGCGTACGACGTGGCGTTCTCGCTCGGCGACGGGCTGCGGCCGGGATCGATCGCGGACGCCAACGATTCCGCCCAGCTCGCGGAGTTGCGCACCCTGGGCGAGCTGACGAAGGTGGCCTGGGAGTACGACGTCCAGGTGATGATCGAGGGGCCGGGGCATGTGCCCATGCACAAGATCAAGGAGAACGTCGACCTCCAGCAGGAGTGGTGCCACGAGGCGCCGTTCTACACGCTCGGCCCGCTGACGACGGACATCGCGCCCGCGTACGACCACATCACCTCCGCGATCGGCGCCGCCATGATCGCGATGTACGGGACCGCCATGCTCTGCTACGTCACCCCGAAGGAGCACCTCGGCCTGCCCGACCGCGACGACGTGAAGCAGGGCGTCGTCGCGTACAAGATCGCGGCGCACGCGGCCGATCTGGCCAAGGGACACCCGTCCGCGCAGGCGTGGGACGACGCGCTGTCCAAGGCCCGGTTCGAGTTCCGCTGGGAGGACCAGTTCAACCTGGCGCTCGACCCGGACACCGCCCGGTCGTACCACGACGAGACGCTGCCCGCCGAGCCGGCCAAGACCGCGCACTTCTGCTCGATGTGCGGGCCGAAGTTCTGCTCGATGCGGATCAGCCAGGACCTGAAGGAGTACGCCGAGCAGGGCATGAAAGCCAAGTCCGAGGAATTCGTAGAGCTGGGCGCGACGATCTACTCGTGACTTCTCCTGGCACAGCCGGCTTGGCGGCCGGCTTGACGGCCGGCTTGGCGGCCGGCTTGACGGCCGGCTTGATCGGCACAACTTCCCGGAAATAGTGGCCTCCGGCGCCCTCCGAGGCCACAACTTCCCGGAAGTTGTGCCAGTCACGGAGGCGGGTGCGGGGCGCGGGTAGGCTCCGGGACGTGGAGCCGAAGGGAGCCGCCTCTCCGCGTACAGCGGTGGTCTGGGCGGTGCTGCGCGCGGAGTTGGACGGGGCGACCCGGCCGCTGACCGTGCTCGACGTCGGGGGCGGCACCGGCGGGTTCGCCGTGCCGCTCGCAACCGCCGGTCACCGGGTCACCGTCGTGGACGCGAGCCCGGACGCGCTTGCCGCCCTGACACGGCGCGCGGCCGAGGCGGGCGTCGCGGATCGGGTACGAGCGGTGCAGGGCGACGGGGACGCGCTGGCCGAACTGGTCGCGCCGGAAAGCGCCGACGTGGTGCTGTGCCACAGCCTCCTCGAAGTGGTCGACGACCCGGGCACGGTGGTCAAGGCGGTCGCGGCGTCGCTGCGCCCGGGCGGCGTGGCGAGCGTGCTCGTCGCCAACCGGGTGGCCGCGGTGCTCGGCCGGGCCGTCGGCGGCCACCTCGACGTCGCGGCGGCGCTGCTCGACGACCCCGCCGGGTGCGCCGGCCAGCGGGACACGTTGCGGCGCCGGTTCGACCTCGACTCGGCCGTGGCCCTCTTGACGGCCGGCGGCCTGGTCGTCGAACAGACCCATGGGGTACGAGTGGTCGCCGACCTGCTGCCCGGTGCCGTCCTGGAAGGGCAGACCGAGGCGCTGGTCGCGTTCGAGCTGGCCGCCTCCGCCCGCCCGCCGTACCGGGACATGGCCACCCAACTGCACCTGTTCGCCCGGCGCCCGCGTTGACCCTGCCCCGGTACGGCGACGCCAGCCTGGCCGACGTCATCCCGGGCGTACTGAGCGCGCTCGGCCTGCCTGGGCTCGGCGACCCGCTCGGGCTCGCGGCCGGCCCGCTCGCCGGGGTGCGCCGGGTCGCCGTCCTGTTGGTCGACGGGCTCGGCCAGGCCCAGTTGCCGATGGCGGCCCCGTACGCACCGGCACTGACCGACGTGGCGACCGGCCGGCTCGGCGCGGCCAGCGTGATCACCAGCGGCTTCCCGTCGACCACACCGGTCAGCCTGGTGTCGGTGGGCACCGGTGTGCCGCCCGGGGCGCACGGCGTCGTCGGGTTCAACGTGCGGGTGCCGGGGACCGACCGGGTACTGAGCCACATCCAGTGGTGGGACGACCCGCCGCCGGCCGTGTGGCAGCCGGTGCCGACGCTGTTCGACCGGGCCGCCGCGGCCGGGGTGCCGGCGACCGTGGTCAGCCGCCAGGAGTTCGCCGGCAGCGGGTTGACCGTCGCCTCGTACGGCAGGTCGGCCAGGTACCGGGGGGCCGCCGATGTCGACGCGCTCGCCGCCGAGATGCTGGCCGCGCTCACGGAGGCCGGCGGGCTGGTCTACGGGTACCATCCTGATCTTGATAAGGTCGGACACGTGTCCGGGCTGGCGTCGGCGGCCTGGGCGGCGGCGGCCCGCGACGTCGACCGGCTGGTCACCCGCGTGGTCGACGGCCTGCCGGCGGACGCGGCGCTGGTGGTGACGGCCGACCATGGCCAGCTCGACGTGCCCGACGACGGGCGGTTCGACGTGGACGCCGATCCCCGGTTGCGGGCCGGGATCGAGGTGCTGGCCGGCGAGCCGCGGGTGCGGTACCTGCACACGGTGGCCGGGGCGCGGGACGACGTGCTGGCCGCGTGGCGGGCCGTGCTCGGCGACGCGGCCTGGGTGGGCACCCGCGAGGAGGCGGTCGCGGCCGGCTGGTTCGGCCCGGTACCCGAGGAGCACCTGGCCCGGATCGGTGACGTGGTGGTCGTCTGCGCCGACCGGTACGTGGTGGTGGCGAGCCGGACCGAGCCCGCGTTCGTGGCGAAGATGGTCGCCTTCCACGGCGCGTACACGCCAGCCGAAATGGAAATCCCGCTCCTGATCGCCCGCCAGCCGTGACCGCGCGGGCTGCGGCGCCCATGATCGGCACAACTTCCCGGAAGTTGTTGCCTCAGCCGGGGCGTTTGGCCACTATTTCCGGGAAGTTGTGCCGACTAAGTGTCGGACCCGGGGGATAGCCTCCTCAGCGTGGGGCGTAGCCAGGCGGTGCCGCGTGACGGGGGCACCGGGGAGTTCGGTCCGGATGCCGACGACACCGGCTGCCCGATGTTGCACGTCGACATGGACGCGTTCTATGCCTCGGTGGAGGTGCGCCGCCGTCCCGAGCTGAAGGGCCGGCCGGTCATCGTGGGCGGGGCCGGTCCGCGCGGCGTGGTCTCGTCGGCCAGCTACGAGGCGCGGGTCTTCGGGGTGCGCAGCGCGATGCCCGGCGGGCGGGCCAGGCGGCTGTGCCCGCAGGCGGTGTTCCTGCCACCCGACTTCAGCGCGTACACCGCGGCCTCGCGTGCCGTGATGGCGATCTTCCGCGACATGACCCCGCTGGTCGAGCCGCTGTCGCTGGACGAGGCGTTCCTCGACGTGTCCGGGGCCGCCCGGCTGCTCGGCCGGCCGGCCGAGATCGCGGCGACGATCCGCCGGCGGGTCCTCGACGAGGAGCGGCTGACCTGCTCGGTCGGGGTGGCGCCGACGAAGTTCATGGCGAAGCTGGCCTCCACCCGCGCCAAGCCGGACGGGCTCGTGGTGGTGCCGGCCGACCGGGTCCTCGACTACCTGCATCCGCTGCCGGTCGAGGCGCTCTGGGGGGTTGGCGAGCGCAGCGCCGAGACGCTGCGCCGGCTCGGTCTCGCCCGGGTCCGCGACCTGGCGCAGGCCCCGATCGGGATGCTGCGGTCGGCGCTCGGCGAGGCCGCGGCCACCCACCTGCACGAGTTGGCGTCGGGTCGCGATCCCCGCCCGGTCGTGCCCGAGCAGGTGGAGAAGTCGATCGGGGCGGAGACGACGTTCGACGTGGACGTGGCCGATCCCGACGAGATTCGCCGATCGCTGCTTGCCCTCGCCGGCAAGACGGCTGGGCGGCTGCGCCAGGCGGGCCAGGTCGGCCGGACGGTCGTGATCAAGATCCGGCTGGCCGACTTCCGCACGCTCAACCGGTCCCGCACACTGCCGGTGCCGACCGATGTCACCCGGGAGATCTTCGAGACCGCCTGGGCCCTGTTCGATGCGTTGCGACCCGGTGACCGGATCCGCCTCGTGGGCGTCCGCGTGGAGGGCCTGGCCCCGGTTGGCGGCTCGCCCCGGCAGCTCACTCTCGGTGAGCGCGACCGTGGTTGGCGTGACGCGGAACGGGCTGCGGACGCCGCCGCGGCACGGTTCGGGCGGGGTGTGGTGCGACCGGCTAGTCTGCTCGGAACGCCCGAACCACGCGCGAACGGAGGCCGTCCACCCGCGGGGTGATCCGACAGTCTGATGTTCGACCAGCCCAGCCTATTGATCAGGGAAAAACAGTACGCTTGGACGGTCGTCCGGCTTTCCGACCCGCTGACCCGCTCGTAAACTTGCGACTAAGCAGCCGGATGGCTGTCACGGTCTGTCGATCCGCGCGGATCGACCCTCAAGGACCGGGGAGGAGTACCGTGCCGCTCTCGGAGCACGAGCAGCGGCTGTTCGAGCAGATCGAGCGGTCGCTAGCCGAGGACCCGAAGTTCGCCTCGGCAGTGCGCGCCACCGACCCGCGCTTCCACGCGCGCCGTCGGATAGTCATTGCTGCGGTCCTGTTTGTGGGTGGCATCGCACTACTGATCTATGGCGCTTTCAGCAAGACCATCCCGGTCGGCGTGGCCGGCTTCGTGGTCATGCTCGGTTCAGCGGTTTTCGCGATGCAGTCATATCGGCAGGGGCAAAACAAGGACCTGCGGGCGGTCGGCGGCACGGCCAGCCGACGCACAAGACAGCGCCGCTCGTCGCTGGTCGACCGGCTGGAAGAGCGCTGGCGCCGCCGTCCTGAGGACAACAGCTGACTTGAGACCTCCCGAAAGGGCCCGGGCCTGGTGCCCGGGCCCTTCGGCATGCCCGGTGTACTTCCCATGATCACGGAAGGTTCGGGTAGCCAGGGCTACCCGAACCTTCCGCGATCACGAGGACGGGTTCGTGTGTCCCGGGAGCAGCCGGCGCGGGCTGAGGATCCGGACCAGCGTGTCCCGGTACCGGCCGGACGCGTTGCTGGCCCGGGCGGACCACTCCGAGACGGCCAGCTGCCAGCGACCCAGTACCGAGGCGGGCAGCAGGGTCGCCCGCATCCGGGTACGGAACGACACCCGCCGGATGATCGACTCGCGTACCAGCCGGAGCGAGTCGCCCAGCTCGTTCGTGTTCAGCGGCACCCGGGCGTACTGTGCCCGCTCCTCGGCCTGCCCGAGCAGCCGGGCGCTGTCGGCCGCCCGGGTGCCCAGCACCGACGCGGTCACCAGGCTCTCCGCCGTGGTACGCGGGGTCGCCGCCGGGTCGACCGGCATCCGGTAGTCGATCATGGTGTCGAGCAGCTCGTCCCAGGCCGCGTGCGCCCGCCGTCGGGCCAGCTCCGCGGCCGGGTCCAGGCCGTCGTCGCCGGTGACCACGACCTCCCGCGAGCCGGGCGCGACGGTGACCGCCACCGATCGCCCGGCCAGCCGGTCGGGCCATCGTCTCCGGCGCAGCAGGCCGCGCCACATGGCCGGCAGCAGCAACAGGAACAGGACGATCGCGACGCCGAGCAGGGTCCACAGCGGCCAGCGCGGCGTGGGCGCGATCGGCGCTCCGGCGCTGCCCGGCGCGCCGGTGTCGTTGCGCGCACCGGCTCCCGGGTCGGCCGAGCTGGTGCTGCCCGGCAACTGGCCGACCCGGGGGTCCTCGTCGCCGCCCGACGCGCCGGGCGCGGTCGACGGCCGGTTCGGGTCGGGGGCCCACGCCGAGTCGACGCCGCCGACGTACGACGCCGGCGTGGCGTCGAACGGCACCCAACCGAAGCGGTCGAAGTACACCTCGGTCCAGGCGTGCAGGTTGCGGTTGGTCAGCGTCCAGGTGTCCCCGTTCCTGCTGTTGCCGCGGCTGAAGCCGAACGCCACCCGGGCCGGGAAGCCGGCCGCCCGCACCAACCACGCCATCGCGGCCGAGTACTGCTCGCAGAAGCCCTGCTTGTTGGTGAGGAAGTCGACGATCGCGCTGCCGCTGGTGCCGTTCTTGGTCCGGAGCTTGTACTGGAAGCCGTTCTCGGTGGAGAAGAAGTTGTGGATCGCGCGTACCTTGTCGTACTCCGTGGTCTTGCCGGCGATGATCGAGTTGACCTGCCGTTGTACCTCGGGGACCTTGGGGACCACTGTGTACTGCCGCTGGATCGCGTTGTCGGAGTCGAGGGGCTGTGCGGTGCGCAGCGCGTCCGGGCTGTACTCCAGGTGCACGTAGTCGAAGTTGTACTTCTTGCCCCGGGCGTTGCCGCGCCGGGAGTACAGCAGCTGGTTGTTGCGGTCGTAGATCCACGACGAGTCGAGCTTGTCGGTCTTGGTGGGCATCAGGTAGATCGGCAGCGAGCTCATGTCCAGCGAGACGATCTGCACCTGGGCCCGGTACTGGCGCCCGGTGAGCCCGGCGACCGGGCCGGCCGTCGCCGGGGGCAGCCCGGCCGTGGCCGACTGGCCGCCGCTCGGGCTGCGGTTGCGGAATCCGGCCGGCGTCAACTCGTCGGCGACCCCGAACCGCAGGTAGTACGGGTTGGGGTCGTTGGTGGTCACCTTGACCATGTCGAACGTGCGGTTGGTGTTGAGCTGGCCGCTGAGCATCGCGTACAGGTCGACCGCCGGGCCGCCGACGCCACCGACGCCGGGCCCGGTGCCGCCGCCACCACCCGCCCCGAACCGGTCCAGCAGGCCGGTGTTGCTGCCCGGCAGGACGACCGGCAGCACGATCGCGAGCACCACGCCGACCAGGGCCAGCCGGCGGCCGGCGGCGGCGAGCGGCGACGGTTCCCACAGGTCGACGTCCCGGCCGTCACCGGTGAACCGGCGGCCGAACCGGCGGATCCGGTCGACGTTGTCGGTGACCAGGAGCCACAGGAAGCCGGCCGCGCCGGCCGCGAACGGGATGAAGTTGACGCTGTCCTGGTGGACGGCCACCGGTACCGAATAGATCGCGAGCATCGGCAGGCCCGCCAGCGCCGGGCGGCGCAGCACCACCGCGAAGAGGTCGACCACGAGCGCCACGCCGCCGATCCCGAGCGTGGACAGGAACAGGAGGCCCTCGCGGTCTTCCACCGGCACGCCGAGGTCGCGCATGTCGGTGCCGGCGTTCAGCAGCAGCGAGTTGAAGTGGCCGAACGTCGCGGGCGTCGGGATCAGCCCGGCCAGTTCGTGTCCACTATGGAAGATCCAGGTGAGGAGCAGCAGGTACGCGCCGGACATGGCGACCGTCGGTGCCCACATCGGCGCGCGCAGCGACCGGACGAGCAGCCCGACACCCATGATCGCGCCGACCACGAGGGCCGCGTTGATGAACCACGACCAGCTCGCGAACACTGTGGACAGTGGCAGCGCGGCGAGCATGGTGGCGCCGGCCGACACCAGAGTCACATGACGCCGCTGGTTCATGGCAGCCCCCCGGACACCGTCTCGGCCATCGTGGCCCGGTATGCGAAGCCCTGGGTGCCACGTGCGGTCTGCGGCCACAGCGCCGCCAGCCGGCTGCCGTGCGTCACCGGCACGACCCGCCAGCCGGTCCGCAGCAGCGCCAGCGCGGACGCCTCATGCCGACGCGCCGCCTCCTCGCGCGCCGCCGTCGGCAGGTTCAACCAGGTCGTACTGTCGATGAACAGCCCGACGCAGGTGGTGCCGTTGGTGCGCAGGCCGGCCAGCAGCTCGGCCTCGGGCGGGGACAGCAGGCCGAACACGCCGATCACCAGGCCGCCGTCGGAGCGGTGGCGGACCCGTTCGACCAGCGTCGCGATGTCGCCGCGTGGCGAGGGCCGGACCTCGGCCAGGTGGTCGAGCAGTTCACCTTCGCCCTCGATCTCGGTCGCGTCCACGTCCACGCCGGCGTCGGTGACCATGCGCAGCTTGTACCCACCGTGGCGCAGGTGCAGGGCGATGCTGGCGGCGGCCGACACCGCCCACTCGAAGCTCGCGGTCGGACCCTCGCCCCGGTGCGCGCCGGTGCGGGTGTCGAGCACGACGGTCGCCCGGCTCTCCCAGGGCTGCTCCTCGCGGCGCACCATCAGCTCGCCGACCCGCGCGGTCGACCGCCAGTGCACCCGGCGCAGGTCGTCGCCGTTGCGGTACTCGCGGGTGGCGGCGTCGTCCTCACCGTGCACGGCGACCGACCGGGCCCGGCTGTCGCCGGTGCCCGCGTATTCGCCCGCGAGCCGGATCGTCGGCAGCGTGGTGACCTGCGGGATCACGGTCATCCGGTCGATCGCGGCGAACGCGCGGGACAGCTCGCACAGCCCGAACGGGTCGGTCAGCCGCACCATCAGCGGCCCCACCTCGTACCGGCCGCGGACGTCGGCGCGCACGCTGTACGCGACGGAACTGGCCTGGTGCGCGGCGAGCTTTTCGAGGACCAGCCGGGGGCGGCTGCCCAGCGCGTACGGCAGCCGGTCCTCCAGCAGCATCGTCCCGGTCGGCAGCCGGGACAGGTTCTGTAAGCGGAGCACCACCCGCGCGGTCGCGCCGACCGGCACCCGGTGCGGGTCGAGGGTGCGGGTGCAGGACAGCTTGTACCGGGTGCGGCCGACGTACCAGGCGGCGAGCAACGGCAGCGCGGCCAGCAGGATGGCGACCCGCAGCAGGTCCTTCTCGCCGAGGATCAGCGCGGCGATGGCCGATGCCAGCGCGGCGGCGAGGAAGCAGCGGCCACGCGTGGTCAGCCCGCGCAGCGCTTCGCGCACGTCATCGCCTCCGCGGGTCGTACTGGTTGTCGTAGGGGCCGCGCGGCGTGTCGTGCGCGGGGCGGGTGTCGTATGGCGAGCGCTGCCGGTCGGCCGGGATCGGCAGCCGGTGCACGAGTTCCGCGACCACCGCGTCGGTGGTGCGCCGGGACAGCTGCGCCTCGGCGGTCGGGATGATCCGGTGGGCCAGCACCGGCACCGCGAGGGCTTGCAGGTCGTCGGGCAGGACGTAGTCGCGGCCCTCCAGGGCGGCGACCGCGCGGGCGGTGCGCAGCAGTTGCAGCGTGGCCCGGGGCGAGGCGCCGAGCCGCAGGTCGGGCGACTCGCGGGTGGCGGTGACCAGGTTGACCGCGTAGTGCTTGACCGCGTCGGCGGTGTGGACACTGCGGACCGTGGCGATCAGGCGACGCACCGCGCTGGCGTCCGAGACCGGCAGCAGGTCGACGACCGGGTCCTCCGCGCCGTGCGCGTCGAGCATGGACATCTCCGCGCCGGGATCCGGATATCCCATCGCGATGCGGGCGGTGAACCGGTCCCGCTGCGCCTCGGGCAGCGGGTAGGTGCCTTCCATCTCGATCGGGTTCTGGGTGGCGACGACCATGAACGGGATCTGCAACGGGTAGGTCACCCCGTCGACCGTGACCTGGCGCTCCTCCATGCACTCCAGCAGCGCGGACTGGGTCTTGGGGGAGGCCCGGTTGATCTCGTCGCCGACCACGATGTTGGCGAACACCGCGCCGGGCTTGAACTCGAAGTCGCGGGCTTCCTGGTTGTAGACGCTCACGCCGGTGACGTCGCTGGGCAACAGGTCCGGGGTGAACTGGATGCGCCGCACCGTGCAGTCGATCGAACGCGCCAGCGCCTTCGCGAGCTTGGTCTTGCCGACACCGGGCACGTCTTCGATGAGCAGATGTCCCTCGGCCAGCATCACGGCGAGCGCCAGCCGGACGGTGGCGGTCTTGCCCTCAATGACCCGCTCGATGTTCGTCACGATCGCTTCGGTGACCGCCCGGAACTCGGATGGCTGCATCGGTCTTCCGAGGTCATCCTGCGTGCGCTGGGTCGTCACGGGCGCGCCCTCCTTGATGTACGCGGACGGCCGTCGCCGCGGCGACGGCCGACAGCCGGTGCGGGAGGCCGGTCCCTACCCACCCCGCTGGACTACCCGCAATCCTCAGGCTAACCGCGATTGGCGAAGACTGCCGACTAGCCTTTCGGCGCGGGATGCTAACAGTACCCCCGCGGTCCACGATCGGATCGGCGGTGTAATGCCTCAAAGGTCCCAAGAGGTTGGACGATTTCCGCGGATCCGGAGAATAAGGTCGACCACCAGCGCGGTCCAGCCGGTCTGGTGCGACGCCCCGAGGCCCGCGCCGGTGTCGCCGTGGAAGTACTCGTAGAACGGCACCAGGTCGTGCCACGCCGGGTCACGCTGGAACAGCTCCTGGTCACCGAAGACGGGTCGACGCCCGTCAGTATCGTCGAGGAACAGCGCGATCAGCCGGCGGGACAGGTCGTCCGCGACATCGTTCAGGGCGCACCGCTGGCCGCTGCCCACCGGGTACTCGACCTGAAGGTCGTCGGCGAAGAAGTCGCCGTACCGGCGGAGCGCGTCGATCAGGACGAAGTTGACCGGAAACCAGATCGGCCCGCGCCAGTTGGAGTTGCCGCCGAAGAGCCCACTGGTTGATTCGCCCGGTTCGTACCTGACCGTGAAGTCGATGCCACCGAGGTGGACGGTGAACGGTTCGTCCAGATGGGTGCGGGACAGGGTACGCAGTCCGTAGTCGGACAGGAACTCGTCTGGGCACAGCATCCGGTGCAGCATCCGGACGAGCTGGTCCGGCCCGACCATGGCGAGCAGCCGCAACTGCTGGCCGTCGCGGGTCCGCTTGGCGCCCACCACGTCGCCGTACTCGGGGCGGTTGACCAGAAACCAGCGGATCCGGTTGGCCAGCTCAGGCAACCGGCGGAGGGTGGACGAGCTGACGATCGTGGTGGCGGCCAGCGGCAGCAGGCCGACCACCGACCGCACCTTGAGCGGCACCGTCTCGCCGTCTTCGAGGCGGAGCACGTCGTAGAAGAACGCGTCGTCGTCGTTCCACAGGTCGTTGTCGTACGCCGCGCCGGCGATGTACGCGAAATGCTCGAAGAACTTGGTCGCGATGTCCTGGTACACGGGGTCGTTGACGGCCAGCAGCAGCGCCATGTCGAGCAGGTTGAGCGCGTACATCGCCATCCACGCGGTCCCGTCGGACTGCTCCAGGATGCCGCCCACCGGCAGCGCCGCGGACCGGTCGAACGGGCCGACGTTGTCGAGCCCGAGGAAGCCGCCCTCGAAGACGTTGTTGCCGGTCGAGTCCTTGCGGTTGACCCACCAGGTGAAGTTCAGCAGCAGCTTGTGCATCACCCGTTGCAGGAAGTCGTAGTCGGTCCCACCGTCCAACTCGAACACCCGCAGCGCGGCCCAGGCGTGCAGTGGCGGGTTGACGTCGCCGAACGCCCATTCGTACGCGGGGATCTGTCCATTGGGGTGCATGTACCAGTCGCGGAGCAGCAGGAGCAGTTGCTCCTTGGCGAACGCCGGATCGAAGCGGGCGATCGTGACACAGTGGAACGCCAGGTCCCACGCCGCGTACCACGGGTACTCCCACGGGTCGGGCATGGAGATGACGTCGTGGCTGTTCATGTGGCCCCACGCGCTGTTGCGGCCGAAGCGGCGGCCGGGCGGGGGCGGCTCGGAGATCGGGTCGCCCGCGAGCCACCGGCCGACGTCGAAGTGGAAGAACTGCTTGCCCCACATCAGCCCGGCCATCGCCTGCCGGACGATCGCGGCCTCCTCCGCTGGCGTGCCGGAAGGGATCACCTTGGCGAAGTACGCGTCGGCCTCGGCGCGCCGGGTCGCCAGCACGTGGTCGAAGCCGGCACCAAGATCGGGTTCCGGTGCCGACCCGGAAGCCTCCGCCAGCCGGACCCGGATCTCCGCCCGCCCGCCGGCCGGCACGGCCAGCAGGTAGTGCAGTGCGCCTTTCGTGCCCTCACGATCCGGGTTGACCGTGTCGGCGCCGTCGACCAGGTGGTCGTTGATGCCGTCCTTCGGGTACGGCGACGCGCCCGGCTTGCCCCACAGCCGGTCGCCGTTGGTCTCGTTGTCACAGCACAGCGGCTGCGGCGAGCCGTCACCGGCGAGCACCAGCCGGCCCAGCGTCCGGTGCTCGGCGACCAGCGCGGTGTCCTTGCCCCGGATGCTCGGCACGTACTCGCGGCCGGCCAGCCCCCACGCCCAGGTGTTGCGGAACCACAGGGTGGGCAGCACGTGCAAGGTCGCAGGCTCCGGGCCGCGGTTCTCCACCGCGATCCGGATGCACATGTCGGTCGGCGTGGCCTTGGCGTAGTCGACCTCGACCATCCAGTACCGGTCCTCGTCGAACACCCCGGTGTCGACCAACTCGTACTCGGGGTCCTGCCGCCCCCGCTTGCCGTTCTCGACGTCCAGCCCGGTGTACGGGAACTCGGTCTGCGGGTAGTGGTAGCGCCAGCGCATCCACGAGTGCGTCGGCGTGGAGTCCAGGTACCACCAGTACTCCTTGACGTCCTCGCCGTGGTTGCCGCGGTCGCCGCCCAGGCCGAACATGCGTTCCTTGATGATCGGGTCGCGGCCGTTCCACAGCGCCAGGGCGAAGCAGAACGTCTGCCGGTCGTCGCAGACCCCGGCCATGCCGTCCTCGTTCCAGCGGTACGCGCGGGACCGGGCGTGATCGTGCGGAAAGTAGTCCCAGGCACGTGCCCCATTCGCTGTAGTCCTCGCGGACCGTGCCCCACGCGCGTTCCGACAGGTACGGTCCCCAGGCCCGCCACGGCCGCTCGCCGGCGTCGGCTTCGGCCAGGCGGGCGCGCTCGGCGCCGGGGTCGGTCCCGGTCTCCGTCGGTGTGCTCGATCACACTGGCATTGTTCTCCATGGCGCCGATCGCCGACAACATGCCGGGAGGTGCTCGCGGTGCGCATCACGTTTGGTACGCAGGTCTGCGGCGACCTCGACGCGGGCGGCTCGCGCGAGTGGCTGGTCGCCGATGGCCTGGGCGGACTACGCCATGGGTACGGTCTGCGGCCTGCGCACCCGCCGCTACCACGCGCTGCTGGTCGTGCCGGGGAGCCGCGGCACGTCGGGCTGGTCGCGCTCGACCCGGTGGTCACGCTCCCGTCCGGTGCCACGGTCCGGCTCGGCACGCACGAGTGGGCGTCCGGCGCGATCGCCCCGCGACGGGTACCGGTTCCTCCAGGACTTCACGCTCGTCGACGGGCTGCCGCGCTGGCGCTGGCGGATCGGCGACGTGCTGGTCGAACGCGAGTTGGCCATGGTGCACGGCAGGCCGTCGGTGGCCGTGGTGCACCGGCTGCTCGCCGGTTCCGCCAGGCTCGGCGTCGAGGCGCTGTGCACCTGGCGGGACGTGCACGGCGAGCGCCACGCGGGCGGCGGCGACCTGCCGATGGCGCCGGTCGCGGACGGCGTCGTGGTCGCCGACGCGTACCGCCTGTCCGGTCCGGGCTGGCAGCCGGCCGGCCGGTGGTATCTCGGCGCGCACACCCGCGACGAGGCGGCGCGCGGATTGGCCGCGTCCGAGGACCTGTGGTTCGCCGGCACCTTCTCGGCGCCGCCCGGAGAGCCGTTGGAGGTGTCGGCGTGGGCCGGCGACCTCACGGCGCCCCCACCGCCACCGACCTCGGTGGTCGCCGCCGGGCACGAGCGTGCCCGTGCCGTGGTCGGAAGATCAAACCCTTTCGACGGTACTGACGAAGCGCTCGCCCTGGCCGCCGACGCCTTCGTGGTGGACGGGCCGGATGTGGTCGCCGGGTACCCGTGGTTCGGCGCCTGGTCGCGGGACACGATGATCGCCTACGAGGGCCTGTTCCTGGAGACCGGCCGTGCCGACCTGGGCCGGGACCTGCTGCTCGGGTACGCGGAGACGCTGTCCGAGGGGATGCTCGCGAACACCGCCGACACCGGGCGCACCGAGTACAACACCGTCGACGCCACGCTGTGGTTCGTGCACGCGATCGAGCGGCACGTCACCCGTACCGGCGACACCGACCTGGCCGCCGCGCTGGTGCCCGCGCTGGACTCGGTGGTCGCCGCGCACCTCACCGGCACCCGGTACAACATCCGGGTCGACCCGGCCGACGGGCTGCTCGCACAGGGCGCCGAGGGGTACGCGCTGACCTGGATGGACGCCCGGGTGGACGGGGTCGCGGTGACGCCCCGGACCGGCAAGCCGGTCGACATCAACGCGCTGTGGGTCAACGCGCTGGGGGCGCTGGCTTTTCTGCGTACCGTCACGGGATCTGACGCCGGGGACGTGACCAGGCTGCGCGATCGTGCGGAGGCCGCCTTCCGCGGGCGGTTTCCGGCGCCGGCCGGGTGGCTCTACGACGTGGTGGACGGGCCGGCCGGCGACGATCCGGCGCTGCGGCCCAACCAGTTGCTGGCGTGGTCGCTGCCCCGGGGGCCGGGCGGTGGCGACCGCGAAGCCGCGCTGCGGGCCGTCGGCGCGCACCTGCTGACCCCGCTCGGGCTGCGCAGCCTCGCCCCGGACGAGCCCGGGTACCGGGGCCGGCACCGCGGCGGGCCGGCCGACCGGGACACCGCGTACCACCAGGGCACGGTCTGGCCCTGGCTGATCGGCGCATATGCGGACCTGGCCCCGGCGCCGTCGCTGTTCGCGGGCCTTTCGGCGCACCTGTCGGAGTGGGGGCTCGGATCGGTCAGCGAGACCGCCGACGGGGATCCGCCGCACGCCGCGACCGGATGCCCGTTCCAGGCCTGGTCAGTCGCCGAGCTGTTCCGCGCCCGCCGCACGGCTCGCCCAGCTCGCCCATGATCGGCACAACTTCCCGGAAGTTGTTGCCTCAGCCCCCTCTTTGGCCACTACTTCCGGGAAGTTGTGGCGATCTTGCGGGGATACCGGTGTGCCGGGTTCTGTGCGGCGCGCTACACTGCGACCCATGACCCGACAGTTCCGACTTCTTGGCGGGCCGTGCTGACACACCGGACGGTGTGACCGGCGCGGCGACCCCTCCTGCGTGAGGGGTTTTTTCATGCCCTTTGATGGTGACCCGCTGGGAATTCGGAAGACAGAGGTGGAGACGATGAGCGAGGCAGCCGACACGGCAGCGGTGCACGCGGCGGAGGCGGCCGGCGACGTCCCGCCGTACCGGTACACGGCCGCGATGGCGAGCGAGATCGAGGCGCGCTGGCAGGACTACTGGGCCGAGAACGGCACGTTCCACGCGCCCAACCCGACCGGTTCGCTGGCCGACCCGGGCCACCCACGGTCCGGCGCCGAGAAGCTGTACGTGATGGACATGTTCCCGTACCCGTCCGGCGAGGGGCTGCACGTCGGTCACCCGCTGGGCTACATCGGCACCGACAGCTACACCCGGTACAAGCGGATGACCGGGTACAACGTGCTGCACCCGATGGGCTTCGACGCGTTCGGGCTGCCCGCCGAGCAGTTCGCCGTGCAGACCGGCCGGCACCCGCGCACCACCACCGAGGCCAACGTCGAGCGGTACCGGTCGCAGCTGCGCCGGCTGGGCCTGGCCTACGACGACCGGCGCAGCTTCGCCACCACCGATGTCGGGTACTACCGGTGGACCCAGTGGATCTTCCTGCAGATCTTCAACTCGTGGTTCGACGCCGACCAGCAGCGCGCCCGGCCGATCGCGGACCTGGTCGCGTCGTTCGTGGCCGGCGAGCGGTCCACGCCCGACGGCCGGCCGTGGGCGTCGCTGTCCACTGTCGAGCAGCGCACGATCATCGACAACCACCGGCTGGCGTACGTGTCGGAGGCCCCGGTCAACTGGTGTCCCGGGCTGGGCACGGTGCTGGCCAACGAGGAGGTCACCCCGGACGGGCGCAGCGAGCGGGGCAACTTCCCGGTGTTCAAGCGCAACCTGCGGCAATGGATGATGCGGATCACCGCGTACGCCGACCGGCTGCTGGACGACCTGGAGAAGCTGGACTGGCCGGACAAGGTCAAGATCATGCAGCGCAACTGGATCGGCAAGTCCCAGGGCGCGCACATCGAGTTCCCCTTCGACGGCGGCCGGATCCGGGTGTTCACGACCCGCCCGGACACCGTCTTCGGCGCCACGTACATGGTCCTGGCCCCCGAGCACGACGCGGTCGACGCGCTGGTGCCGGACGCCTGGCCGGCGGAGACCAGGGCGGCCTGGACCGGCGGGTACGCCACCCCGGCCGAGGCGGTCGCGTCGTATCGTGCCTTTGCGGCGGGCAAGTCCGATGTCGAGCGGCAGGCCGACGCCAAGGAGAAGACCGGCGTCTTCATCGGCGCGTTCGCCACCAACCCGGTCAGCGGCACGCAGATCCCGATCTTCATCGCCGACTACGTGCTGGCCGGGTACGGCACCGGCGCGATCATGGCGGTGCCCGGCCAGGACGAGCGGGACTGGGAGTTCGCCGAGGTCTTCGACCTGCCGATCGTGCGCACCGTGCAGCCGTCGACCGACTTCGAGGGCAAGGCATACCTGGGCGACGGGCCGGCGATCAACTCTGGCTTCCTGGACGGCCTGGAGGTCGCCGACGCGAAGGCCCGGATCATCGGGTGGCTGGAGACCGAGGGGTACGGCGTCGGCGCCACCACGTACCGCCTGCGCGACTGGCTGTTCAGCCGGCAGCGGTACTGGGGCGAGCCGTTCCCGATCGTCTACGACGACACCGGCCTGCCGATCGCGCTGCCCGACTCGATGCTGCCGGTCGAGCTGCCCGAGATCGACGACTTCTCCCCGCGTACCTTCGATCCGGACGATGTGGACAGTGAGCCGGAAACCCCGCTGTCCCGGTCGAAGGAGTGGGTCGAGGTCACCCTGGACCTGGGCGACGGGCCGAAGCGGTACACCCGGGAGACCAACACGATGCCGCAGTGGGCCGGCTCCTGCTGGTACGAGCTGCGCTACCTGGACCCGGACAACGACAAGACGTTCTGCGACCCGGACAACGAGCGGTACTGGATGGGGCCGCGCCACGACGGCGACTCCGGCGGTGTCGACCTGTACGTCGGCGGGGTGGAGCATGCCGTGCTGCACCTGCTGTACGCGCGGTTCTGGCACAAGGTGCTGTTCGACCTGGGCTACGTGAGCAGCTTCGAGCCGTTCCGCCGGCTGTTCAACCAGGGGTACATCCAGGCGTACGCGTACACCGACGCCCGGGGCGTCTACGTGCCGGCCGAGCAGGTGGTCGAGCGCGAGGACGGGTACTTCTACGCCGACCAGCCGGTCAACCGCGAGTACGGCAAGATGGGCAAGTCGCTGAAGAACGTGGTCACCCCGGACGAGATGTGCGAGACGTACGGGGCCGACACGTTCCGGGTGTACGAGATGTCGATGGGTCCGCTGGACGTGTCCCGGCCGTGGGACACTCGGGCGGTCGTCGGCTCGCAGCGGTTCCTGCAACGGCTGTGGCGGCTGGTCGTCGACGAGGAGACGGGGGCCGCCCGGGTCGCCGACGAGCCGACCGACGAGGAGACCCGCCGGCTGCTGCACCGGGTCATCGACGGGGTACGCGCCGACATGGACGGCATCCGGATGAACACCGCGATCGCGAAGCTGATCGAGCTGACCAACCGGGCCACCGCGGTCTCGTCGGGTGGCGCGCCCCGGGAGGTCGTCGAGCCGCTGGTACTGATGACGGCACCGTTCGCCCCGCACGTGGCGGAGGAGCTGTGGCACCGGCTGGGTCACGCCGACACGATCACGTACGCGACCTTCCCGCAGGCCGACCCGGCGCTGCTGGTGGCCGAGTCGGTCACGTACCCGGTGCAGGTCAACGGCAAGGTACGCGGCCGGATCGAGGTCGCCGCCGACGCCGCCGAGGAGGCGGTGCGCGCCGCCGCCCTGGCCGAGGTCGCCGGGCACCTGGCCGGCAAGGAGCCCCGCAAGGTCATCGTCGTACCGGGCCGGATGGTCAGCGTGGTCGCCTGAAGCTCGTCGTCCCGGCTCGTCGTCCCGGCTCGTCGTCCCGGCTCGTCGTCCCGGCTCGTCGTCCCGGCTCGTCGTCCCGGCTCGTGGCACAACTTCCCGGAAATAGTGGCCATCCGGTACCGCTAAGGCCACAACTTCCGGGAAGTTGTGCCGGTCGTCGGGAGAAGTGTCGGACCTCTCGGGCAGCATGTCGGCATGACTGAGAATCCGTTCGCCCTGCTCGACCGGGCCGCCGCCGTTACCGACAGCGTGATCGCCGGCGTCAAGCCCGATCAACTCGACAACCCGTCTCCGTGTACGGAGTGGTCGGTGCGGGATGTCATCAACCACCTCGTCACCGGCAACCTGGTCTTCGTCAGCATGCTCACCGGCGCCCCCCGCCCGGACCGTTCGGTCGACCACCTCGGCGACGATCCGCTCACCGCGTTCCGGGACACGTTCCGCACCCTGCGGGCCGAGTTCGCCGGCGAGGGGGTGCTCGACCGGACCTATCCGACGCCGTTCGGCCCCGGGCCGGGCAGTCTTCTCGTGGATATGCGGACGACCGAGATGACGGTGCACTCGTGGGACATCGCGCGCGGGTCCGGCCAGTCCACCGACTTCGACCCCGACCTGGCCGAATCCCGGCTGGCGTCGCTGCGCGCGGCCCTGACCGGCGACCGCAGCGGCAGCCCGTTCGACGCCGAGCGTCCCGTCCCGGCCGGGGCGAGCACGGCCGACCGCCTCGCCGCCTTCGCCGGCCGCGCCGTGTAACCTCCGACGAGCGAAGCCCGCAGCGCGGTCCGACCCGCTGCGGGCTTCTGCACGCCCGGGGCACCTTGCGCCCGCCATGCGGGCGCGGCGGGGTGGCGGCGGGGCGGCGAGGGAGTGGGGGCGGCCTCAGGGTCAGGTGCCGACTACCGCGGCCAGACGTTCGCTGCGCAACCGGTCCGGCCAGGTGTCGTCGACCGGGTCCAGCCGGCTGCCCGTAGCCCACCGCAGCAGCAGGTCAGCCATCGCGGGGTTGCGGGCCAGCGCCGGCCCGTGCGAGTAGGTGCCCAGAATCTTGCCGCGCCACGCGCCCTCGGTCTCGCCGTCGTTGCCGACGCCGGCGCCGACCCGGGCCAGCGGGTACACCTCGCGGCCGAGGTGGGTGCGCCCGCCGTGGTTCTCGAACCCGGTCAGCGACGGCAGCCCGAGCCGCGAATCCATCTCGCCGGCCAGCTCACCGACCGCCCGGCTGGGCCCCCGGTCGGAGTACAGGTCGAGCAGTTCCAGCCCCTTGCACTGGGTACCCTTCGCGTAGAACGAGGTGCCGAGCAACTGGTACCCGGCGCACACCGCGAAGATGACCGCGCCCCGGTCCACCGCCCGGTGCAGGCCCCCGTCGGCGACCAGGCGCTGTGCGGCCAGCGACTGCGGGCCGTCCTCACCGCCGCCGAGCAGGTACACGTCGCCGTCCGCCGGCAACGTGGCGTCGGAGCGCACCTCGACACACTCGACCGGCAGCCCGCGCAGGTCGGCCCGCCGGGCCAGGATCAGGAGGTTGCCCCGGTCGCCGTAGGTGGACAGCAGGTCCGGGTAGACCCAGACCAGCCGCAGGTGGGACTCAGTTGACACGATCGAGCTCCGCTCGGATGTCCTGGAACGCCGTGTAGTTGGCGATGACCTCCAGCCGCCCGGGTGGCACGGCCGGCAATGCGTCCACAAACGACGGCACGTGCCGGAACGCGATGTCGTTGACGTCGAGCCGGACGGCGAGGTCCATCGCCCGGTCGCCGGTGATCAGCACGTTACGCCCGCGCAACGGCGAAAAGTCCACATCGTACAGCCACGACGTGTCCAGCCCGTCGGGGTCGCGGGCGTTGATGGACAGCAGCGTCGGCGCGTTCTCCGCCATGTCGAACGCCTCCAGCCAGCCGGCCGGGTTCTTGGCCAGCAGCAGCCGGATCTGCCGACCGTCGCGTTCGACCAGCGCGTACCGCCCGGCGATCGACTTCACCTCGGCGAGGCGGGGGATGGCGTCGGCCGCGCGTACCCGGAAAAGGGCTGCCACGGCGAGCGCGGTGGCCGCGTTGGCCAGGTTGACGCGGCCCGGCAGCTGGAGCTTGACCTCGTGGAACATGCCGGTGGGATCGACCACGCCGTCGTGCTGGACCGTCCACTCCGGAATCGGCCGGTGCAGCGGGCAGCCGGTGCACCACCACGCGTCGCCCATCCGCTCGATGGGGGAGCCGCACTCCGGGCACACCCAGGAGTCGTCGTGCCAGCGCTGCCCGGCGGCGACCCAGGTGACGTGCTCGGCGACCTGCGCGGCCCAGGTGACCATCGGGTCGTCGGCGTTGGCCACGACGTAGATGTCCCGCCCGGCGATCGCCTCCCGCCACAGCGCGGCCATCATCGCGACCTCTTTGGCCCGGTCGAGCTGGTCGCGGCTCAGGTTGAGCAGCGCCACGACGCGCGGGTGGGTGGCGTCGAGCACCTGGTGGAGGTAGTGCTCGTCGACCTCCAGCACCGCGTACGGCGTCGGGCCGGCCTTGGCCAGCGCGGACGTGTGGCCGGTCGGCATGTTGGCGCCGAGGCTGTTGGTGGCGACGTTGCCCAGCACGCTCATCGCCGCGGTGGCGAACCGGGTCGTGGTGGTCTTGCCGTTGGTGCCCGAGATGAGCACGATCTGCCGCCCGGAGGCGAGCTCGGCGAGCAGGTTGGGATCGAGCATCAGCCCGATCCGGCCGCCGATGACGGAGCCGTCACCGCGACCGGTGGCCCGGGAGAGTGCGGCGGCGCTGCGCGTCACCGACGTGGCGAGTTTCGCCCGCAATGGCAGCTTCTTCGTCATCTCGCTCTCACGGGGGTCGGCGATGCCCGCGACCCTATCGTGCCAGCGCACCTTCCCGCCGTGCCGGGGCGACTGAGATGACCGGCACAACTGTCCCAAAGATCGGCACAACTTCCCGGAAACAGTGGCCTCAGCGGTACCCGGAGACCACTACTTCCGGGAAGTCATGCCGATCTTCACGGCGCTCCACTTTGCTCCCCGAGGGCGGTCCGCTCGCGTGGTCTCGCGCTCCAAAGACCGATTTTTCGGTACTCGTGACCACCTATTCGGTGTCGGGAAAGCGACCGGAGTGCCATCCGCGGGTGGGGTCCTCCACCCCGCGCCACCCTCCCTGACCAGCCCCTTTTCGCTCGTACGCGCGACCAGACGGCTACTTTTCGCGTTGACGGTGGAGGGAAGTGGAGTAGAGTGGGGCGCAATGGCGGAGCCGACGGCTCGGCCGGCCCCGGGGGGAAACCGCGACGTGCGGGAAGGGGGGTGGGGTCGTGTTTCTCGGCACCCACACTCCCCGCCTGGACGAAAAGGGCCGGTTGATCCTTCCGGCGAAGTTCCGGGACGAGTTGGCGGGAGGTGTCGTGATTACCAAAGGTCAAGAGCGATGCCTCTATGTCTTCCCTGTCGCCGAGTTCACCCGGATCGCCGGCCAGCTCCGCGAGCAGCCGATGACACACAAGGCCGCCCGGGCTTACAGCCGGGTGTTCTTCGCCAGCGCTCACGACGAGGTGCCCGACAAGCAGGGCCGGGTAACCATCCCGGTGCACCTGCGCGAATACGGCGGGCTTGACCGCGAACTAGTCGTGATCGGGGCGAGCACCCGGGTGGAGATCTGGGACCGCCAGGCGTGGGACACCTATCTCGCGGACAGCGAGGAGGACTTCGCCGGCATCGAAGAGGGGGTGCTGCCCGGCGGGCTGTGACCGCGAACGCAGTCCACATGGGACATGCACCACAACACCGGTCGAGGCGTACCGCTAGATCTCCAGCCGCTAGTGCTCCTGGCGCTACTTCCCCAGTGCCAGGCGGACGAGCGGATGGGGATCTGGCGGTACGCCGACCCGACCGGCGGGCAACCGCAGGCGGCGGAGGCGACCGCGAATCGCCTTCAGGCCTGAGGTATCGAGGGGGTCGACATGGGGGAGCGGGGCACACACGTACCCGTTCTGCTCGAGCGGTGTCTCGAGCTGCTCTCTCCCGCGTTGACCCGGCCTGGTGCGGTGCATGTCGACGCCACCCTCGGCCTCGGTGGTCACGCCGAGGCGGTGCTTGCGGCCCACCCGGACGCGACCCTCGTCGGTCTGGACCGGGACCCGCAGGCGCTGGAGCTGGCGGGCCAGCGGCTGGCGCGCTTCGCCGGACGTACCCATCTCGTGCACGCCGTCTACGACGAGCTGCCCGAGGTGCTCGACCGGCTGGCGATCGCCGCGGTGCACGGTCTTCTCTTCGATCTCGGCGTCTCCTCCTTGCAGCTCGACGAGGCAGCGCGGGGATTCGCGTACGCCCAGGACGCACCTCTGGACATGCGAATGGACCAGAGCCAAGGGCGGACCGCCGAAGAGGTGGTCAACACCTACAGCGCGGCGGAGCTGGCCAGGATCCTGCGGGTGTACGGCGAGGAGCGGTTCGCTTCCCGGATCGCGGCGGCGATCGTGCGGGAGCGGGCGAGCCGGGCGTTGTCGAGCACCGCCCGGCTCGCTGAGCTGGTCCGGGAAGCGATCCCGGCACCGGCCCGGCGGACCGGCGGGCACCCGGCGAAGCGCACGTTCCAGGCGCTGCGGATCGAGGTGAACGGGGAGCTGACCGCGCTCGAACGGGCGTTGCCCGCGGCGATCGACAGGCTCGCGCCAGGCGGCCGAGTGGTGGTGCTGTCGTACCACAGCCTGGAGGACCGGCTGGTCAAGCAGGCGCTCGCGGTCCGGGCCAGGTCGAGCGCCCCGGTTGACCTACCGGTGGAGCTGCCCGGCACGGCACCGACCCTGCGGCTGTTGACCCGCGGAGCGGAGCCGCCGAGCGAGGCCGAGGTGGCGGCGAACCCGCGCGCCGCGTCGGTGAAGCTGCGGGCGGCGGAACGGGTGGACCCGGCAGGCACGGGTCCGCAAGGACGGAAGGCCAGCGCGGCACGGCCGGGGCGCGAACCCCGGCCGCCGCGCCGGCCCAAGGCAATGCATCAGCCAGTAACTCAACCGCATCAACCCGGCACGCCGACCGCGAATCGGCGCGCCAGCTAACGGATCGGACGGTCCCGCTTCGGTTCAGGACTCAGGACCGTCCTATTGCTAACGCAACTCGAAAGTTGCGAAAGGGGTGAAACTACATGACGATGACACTGCCGTACCAGCGGCAGCAGGTTACACCGCGGTCGGGGGGCCGGATCGCGGGGGATCGACGTGCGGCTGGTAGCCAGGGCAGCACTGCGTACGGCAGCGACATACCTGTCACCGTGGGTAACACGGCGCTGGCGCCGAAGCCGGGTCGCCGGACCGGCGAGAAGGCCGCGCCGCCACTGCGGGTGGCGCCGCCGGCGCCGGTCAGCGTGCCGCGGGCGCCGTTCGTGGCGATGGTGCTGGTCGTGGTGATCGCCGGGGTCGTTGGCATCCTGGTGCTCAACACCAAGATCAACGAGAACGCGTTCCGGCTGGAGGCGCTCCAGCAGCAGCAGGGCAACCTGGACCGGACCGAGGCGCAGCTGACCAAGGATCTGGCCGACAAGGAGTCGCCGAACAGCCTGGCGGCGGCCGCGAAGCGGCTGGGCATGGTTCCGGCCGACCGGCCAGCGTTCATCACGCTGCCGGACGGCAAGATCCTCGGCGTGCCGAGGCCGGCGTCCGGGAAGCCGAGCGCCAGCGACACGCAGCAGAACAAGCAGCAGAACAGCAAGCAGAAGAACAACGCCAACAACGGCGCGGCGGCCAACGGCCAGCCCCGGCGGTAACCCATGCCGCCCCGCGCCTCCGACCCGCGTCGCGGCTCCCGCGGCGGCGTCACCGAACCGGGTTTCGACCCGACGGTGACGTCGCTGCGGGGCGGCGGCGGCGACAGCCGTGCCGGGGGATCGGGCCGGCCGGGTATCGGGGACGCCCGCCGGTACACCCCGCGCGGGCGCAGCATCCGGGAAGCCGACGCCGAGCGCGCCCAGCGCAGCCGGGGTGGTGACCCGTTCCGGCCGGCCCTCCAGGTGGTGCAGGGCGGGGTCGAAGCACCGCGGCGGGGGCGGGGCGGTGCGGGTACCCAGAGATCCACAGCGACCGGCGCACGGACCGCGACCAAAGCCGTGCCCAAGACGGCGCCCAAGCCGCCCGCGAAGAAGGTCGCGAAGAGGGCGGTCGCGAAGAAGCCGGTGCGCCGGCCGAAGCGCCAGGTCCTCCGGCTGCCCGACCAGCGTCGCCGGCTGCGCCTGGCGACGGTGTTCATCCTCGTCTTCTTCCTCGCGATCGCCGGCCGGCTGGTGGAGCTCCAACTCATCGACGCCAAGGGGTACGCCCGCCGGGGCCTGGAGAACCGGATCCAGACGATCCCGCTGGCGGCCCCCCGCGGCACCATCTACGACCGCGACCGCAACGTGCTCGCGCACAGCGTGGAGGCGCGGTACGTGTACGGTGACCCGGGGCTGGTGCAGGACCCCGAGGGCGAGGCGCGCCAGCTCGCGCCGCTGCTCGGTGTCCCCGCCTCGGCGCTGCTCCCGAAGCTCGTCCGGCACAACTACAAGGACGGCACGCTGGTCCGGTTCGAGTACCTGGCGCGCGGGGTGGACGTCCCGGTCGCCGACAAGGTCAAGGCGCTCAACCTGCCGGGGATCGGCATCGACGCGGACGAGCGGCGCGACGTGCCCGGCCACGACCTCGCCTCGAACCTGATCGGGTACACCGGCTACGAGCTGAAGGGCGTCGCCGGGCTCGAGTACAGCTACAACGACCTGCTGCGCGGCGTCCCGGGCGAGCGGACGTTCGAGATCGGCGGCGGGGACGTCGCGGCCGAGATCCCGGGCGGGTACCACATGGAGAAGCCGGCCCACCCCGGCTCGTCACTGGAGCTGACCATCAACCGGGACCTCCAGTTCCAGGTGCAGTACCTGCTGTCCCAGCGGATGCAGCAGGTCAAGGCGGACTTCGGCTCGGCCGTGGTGCTCGACGTCAAGACCGGCGAGGTGCTCGCCCAGGCCAGCTACCCGCCATACGACGCGGCGGAGCCGGCGAAGACCCCCGAGGACCAGCGCCGCGACGCCAACACCGAGGTGGTCGTCGACCCCGGCTCGGTGGCGAAGGTGGTCACCCTCGGCGGGGCGCTCCAGGAGGGCGTCGTCAAGCCGGACTCGACGGTCACCATCGGCCCGACCATCCGCAAGGGCGACACCACGTACTCGGACACCCACCCGTTCCCGAACGGTACGAAGATCACGCTGCCCGGGATCCTCGCGTACTCGTCGAACGTGGGCACCATCAAGGTCGCCGATCAGTTGGGCGCCCAGAAGCTGTACGAGTACCAGCGCAAGTTCGGCCTCGGGTCGGTGACCGGCGAGGGGCTGCCGGGCGAGTCGCCCGGCTTGGTGCAGCCGCCGGCGAACTGGAGCGGGTCGAGCTACGGGTCGATCCCGATCGGCAACGGCGTCTCGGTCACCCCGTTGCAGATGACAGCCATCTACGCGGCGATCGCCAACGGCGGGCTGTGGGTACAGCCGCACCTGATCAAGGCCACGATCGACCCGTCCGGCAAGGTCACCCCGGCCGCCGCGCCGAAGACCCGGCGGGTGCTCTCGCCACAGGTCGCCGACGAGCTGCGGCAGATGCTGGAAGCCGTCGTCACGGTCGACGGCGCGACCGGGCACCGGGCGGCCGTTCCCGGGTACCGGGTGGCCGGCAAGACCGGCACCGGCAAGTACCTGGTGAACGGCAAGTACGTCACCGGCGACGTGGGCTCGTTCGTCGGCATGGCACCGGCCGACGCTCCCCGGTACGTCATCGGGGTCTTCGCCCACTCGCCCGGTGGCGAGGGCGGTGACGTGTCGGCGCCCGCGTTCTCCGACATGATGGCGATCACGCTGGGCCAAAACCACGTGCCGCCCACCGGTACGACGCCCCCGTCCTTCCAGACCACCGGCTGATGCCCCGGATGACGCCGCGTCCTCGTCGATCTAGGACGAATGGTGGGACAAGCCGGGCAGTCCGGGCACCATTCGTCCTAGATCGACGAGGGTGGTGGGACGCGGTGAGCGTGACGACTACGGGTAGGGTCTAGCCCCGTGCCCGGCTACCCGCGCCCCCGGAACGTGCCCGCGACCCCGCTGGCCGACCTGGCTGCCCTGCTGGGGGTGGCGACAGACGCATCCGTGAGCATCACCGGGGTTACTCACGCCAGCGACGCGGTGCGGCCCGGCGACCTGTACGCGGCCCTGCCGGGCAGCCGTCGCCACGGCGCCGAGTTCATCGCCGCCGCGGCCGAAGCCGGTGCGGTGGCGGTGCTGACCGATCCGGCCGGGGCGGACCGGGCCGCGGCGACCGGCCTGCCGGCGCTGGTGGTCGCCGACCCCCGGGGGAGCCTCGGGATCGTCGCGTCGCGGGTGTACGGCGAGCCGACCACGAAGCTGACGGTGATCGGGATCACCGGCACCGCCGGGAAGACCTCGACGGCGTACCTGATCGAGTCCGGCCTGCGGGCCGCCGGGCGCCGGACCGGGCTGATCGGCACGGTGGAGACCCGGCTGGGCGACCTCGTCCTGGACAGCGCCCGGACCACCCCGGAGGCGACCGACCTGCACGCGGCGCTCGCCGTCGCGGTGGAGAACGGCGTCGACGCGGTGGTGATGGAGGTGTCCAGCCACGCGCTCGCCCTCGGCCGGGTCGAGGGCGTCCGGTTCGCCGTCGGCGGGTTCACCAACCTCGGCCTGGACCACCTCGACTTCCACGCCGACGTGGACGGGTACTTCGCGGCCAAGGCCCGGCTGTTCGACGGCCGGAGCGCGATCGAGATCGTCAACGCCGACGACCCGTACGGCCGGCGGCTGATCCGCCCCGGCACGGTGACCTACGGCGTGACCGAGGGCGACTGGCACGCCTCGGACGTCAAGAGTGACGGCTTCGGGCAGCGGTTCGTGGCGCACGGCCCGGGCGGCACCAGGATCGACGCGGGCGTGGCCATGCCCGGCCGGCACAACGTCTCCAACGCGCTGCTCGCCCTCGCCGCACTGGTCGCGGTCGGGGTCGACGCCCCGGTCGCGGCGCGCGGCGTGGCCGACTGTCCGGGTGTACCCGGCCGGATGGAGCGGGTCACCGCGCCCGGCCCGGTGACCGGCGTGGTCGACTACGCGCACAAGCCGGACTCGGTCGCCGAGGTGCTGACCGCGCTGCGCGGCCTGGTCGCCGGCGGTGCTGGCGGTGGCGCTGGCGGTGGCAGTGGCGGCGGCGCTGGCGGTGGCGCTGGCGGTGGCGACAACGCCGGCCGCGCTGGCCCCGCCGGCCACCACCGGCTGATCTGCGTCATCGGCGCCGGTGGCGACCGGGACCGGGCCAAGCGGCCGCTGATGGGCGCGGCCGCCGCGCGTACCGCCGATGTGGTGATCATCACCGATGACAATCCGCGTACCGAGGACCCGGCGGCGATCCGCGCCGAACTGCTCGCGGCGGCCGATCAGACCGCCAACGCCAAGGTGATCGAGGTCGACGGGCGGCGCGCCGCGATCGGGGAGGCGGTCCGCCTGGCCGCCCCCGGCGACGTGATCGCGTTGCTGGGCAAGGGACACGAGCGTGGACAGGAGGTACGCGGCGAGGTGTACCCATTCGACGACCGGGTGGAGCTGGCAGCGGCGTTGACCGCGAGGTTTGCCCGGTGATCCCGCTGACGCTCGCCGAGGTCGCCCAGGCGACCGGGGCGGACCTCGTCGGGGCGGACGCGACCGCCGTCGTGACCGGGTCCGTCGAGTTCGACTCGCGCAAGGTGACCGCGGGCGGCCTGTTCGTCGCGTTCCCCGGCGAGCACGTGGACGGGCACGACTTCGCGGGTACCGCGATCTCCGCCGGTGCCGTCGCGGTCCTCGGCAGCCGGCCGCTGCCGGGTGTACCCATGCTCGTGGTCGACGACGCGTTGACCGCGCTCGGCCGGCTCGCCCGCGCGGTGCGCGACCGGCTGCCCGCCCTGACCGTCGTCGGCATCACCGGCTCGTCCGGTAAGACAACGACCAAGGACCTCATCGCCCAGTTGCTGGCCGACCTCGGCGAGGTGGTCGCGCCGGCCGGGTCGTTCAACAACGAGCTGGGCCTGCCGTACACGATGCTCAAGGCCACCGACAAGACCCGCTACCTGGTCCTGGAGATGGGCGCCCGCGGGGTCGGCCACATCACCTACCTGTGCGGGATAGCCCGACCGACGATCGGCGTGGTGGTCAACGTCGGCGTGGCGCACGTCGGCAAGTTCGGGTCCGTCGAGGTCACCGCCAAGGCGAAGTCCGAGCTGGTCGCCGCCCTGCCGCCGGACGGCGTCGCGATTCTCAACGCCGACGATCACCGGGTACGGGCAATGAGCGCGGCGACGCGCGGGCGCGTGGTGCTGGCGGGCGAGGCGACGGACGCCGACGTCCGGGCCGGGGACGTCACGCTGGACGACCGCGGCCGGCCCTCGTACGAGCTGGTCATGGCCGGCGAGCGGGCACCGGTGCGGCTCGGGCTGACCGGTCGCCACCAGGTCGGCAACACGCTTCTGGCGGCGGCCGTGGCCGGCACGCTCGGCATGCGGCCCGCCGAGATCGCCGACCGGCTCGGTGACCTCGGGCCGGTCTCCAGCCGGCGGATGGACGTTTTCGACCGTGCCGACGGTGTCACGGTCATCGACGACTCGTACAACGCCAACCCGGCGTCCACTGCGGCCGCCCTGCGGGCGCTGGCCGACCTGGGCCGCGACCGGCGCACGGTTGCGGTGCTCGGCTACCTTGCCGAGCTGGGCGAGTACGAGCGGGCCGGGCACGAGGAGGTCGGCCGGGTGGCTGCCGAACTGGGCGTCGACCTCGTTGTGGCGGTAGGTGGCGAAGCCGCCCCGATCCGGGACGGCGCGGCCGCGGCGGCGGGGTGGGAAGGGAGACCGGTGCTCGTGACGGATCAGGGCGCGGCGGTCGCGCTCCTGCGCGACGAGCTGCGACCGGGCGACGTCGTGCTGGTCAAGGGCTCGCGGTACCGCACCTGGGAGGTAGCCGACGCGCTGCGCTCGGAGGTCGCCGGAGCATGAGGGCGGTCATCGTCGCGGCGTTCATCGCCTTCATCCTGTCGATCCTGCTGACCCCGATCGCCATCCGGCTGTTCACCCGGATGCGCGCCGACCAGCCGATCCGGCACGAGGGCAAGGTGCCGCCGCACCTGGCGAAGAAGGGCACCCCGACGATGGGCGGGGTGGTGTTCATCCTCGCCACGGTCGTCGCGTACATCGCCGGTCACCTGATCCTGAGCACCCTGCCCGAGGTGCAGTTGCGGCTCACCCCGGCCGGGCTGACCGCCACCGGTATCGTGCTGCTCGGCCTGTTCGTGTGCACCGGGCTGCTCGGCTTCATCGACGACTACCTCAAGGTCAGCAAGAAGAACAGCCTTGGCCTGAGCATGCGCAAGAAGCTGATCGGCCAGATGGTCGTCGGCGCGATCTTCGGCGTGGTCGCGCTGTACTTCCCGCGTACCTTCGTCGACAACACCAGCCATCCCAGGCACATCACGGTCGGCAGCGAGTACCTGTCGTTCGTCAAGAACATCTACTGGTTGCAGTTCGGCAAGATCGGCGCGGTGCTGCTGTTCATCTTCGTCGTGATGTCGATGTCGAACGCGGTCAACCTGACCGACGGGCTCGACGGGCTCGCCACCGGCGCCTCGATGATGGTGATCGGCGCGTACGCGGTGCTCGGCTTCTGGCAGTACCGGCACTGGTGCGTCGACCCGGCGTACGGGTACGCGACCAAGTACTGCTACGAGACCCGCGACCCGCTGGAGGTCGCGATGGTGGCCGCCGCCGCGGCGGGTGCGCTGGCCGGGTTCCTGTGGTGGAACACCTCGCCGGCCCGGATCTTCATGGGCGACACCGGCGCGCTCGGCCTCGGCTCGCTCATCGCCGGCCTGGCGTACTCGACGAACACCGTCCTGCTGGTCCCGATCCTGGGCCTGCTGTTCGTGATCATCACGGTCACCTGGGTGATGCAGATCGGGTCGTTCCGGTTGACCGGTCGACGGATCTTCCGGATGGTGCCGTTGCAGCACCACTTCGAGCTGGCCGGCTGGAGCGAGGTCAACATCGTGGTCCGGTTCTGGATCATCGCGGGCCTCGGCGTGGCGATCGGGATCGGCCTGTTCTACGCCGACTTCCTCCGGGTGACGAGCGGCTCCCCGTGATGTGGCGGACCTTGCCACAACTTCCCGGAAGTTGTGGCCAAACGGGGCCTCTGAGACACCGACTTCCGGGAAGTTGTGCCGATCATGGAGCGTAGGTATCTCGTCGCGGGGGCCGGAGTCGCGGGCGCGGCGTCGGCGCGGGTACTGCTGGACCTCGGCGCCGGCGTCACCGTCCTGGACCGCGCCGACGGGCCGGCGCTTGCCGCGTTACGGGACGCCGGCGCGCAGACCGTCGTCGGCAACGAGACGGGCCTGACCGGCATCACGGACGTCGTCCTGTCACCCGGCTTCGCGCCGCACCACCCGCTCGCGGTCGCGGCGGTGACCGCCGGGCTCGACGTGTACAGCGAGCCGGAGCTGGCCTGGCGGCTGCGGAAGCTGAGCCATCCAGGCGCCTGGACCTCCGGTCGGCGCACAAAGGCGCCGGGCGCCCCGGAATGGCTCGCGATCACGGGTACCAACGGCAAGACCACCGCGACCACGATGCTCGCCGCGATCCTGGCGGCGGCCGGCCTGCGTACCGCCGCGCTGGGCAACATCGGTGAGCCGCTGGTGTTCGCGGCGACCTCGACCGACTTCGACGTGCTCGCGGTCGAGCTGTCCAGTTTCCAGCTGCACTGGTCGTCGACGCTCGCCCCGCGTGGCGGCGCGCTGCTCAACCTGGCCGACGACCACCTCGACTGGCACGGCGGCTTCGAGGCGTACGCGCTGGCCAAGACGGCCATCTGGCGGTCGGCGGCGACCGGCGGGACCGCGGTCGGCAACCTCGACGATCCGCGGGTGGCCGCGCTGCTGTCCAAAGTGGACGGCACGACCCTGGGGTTCACGCTGACCGAGCCGAGGCCCGGGCAGCTCGGGGTCGTCGACGGCATGCTGGTCCACGACGGCGTCGAACTGGCGCCGGTGGACGGCATCCGGCCGCCCGGCGCGCACAACGTCGCCAACGCGCTGGCCGCCGCGGCGCTGGCGCGGTCCCATGGCGTGCCGGCGACCGCGGTACGCGACGGGCTCGCCGGGTACACGCCGCAGCCGCACCGCAACGCCTATGTGGGCACCGTGAATCGGGTCAAATACGTCGACGACAGCAAGGCCACCAACCCGCACGCCGCGTTCGCGTCGCTCACCGCGTACCCGAAGGTGGTCTGGATCGCGGGCGGGCAACTGAAGGGGGTCGACGTCTCGGACCTGGTCCGCGGGGTCGCGGACCGGCTCGCCGGCGCGGTGCTGCTCGGTGTCGATCGGGCCGAGGTCGCGGCCGAGCTCGCGCGACACGCCCCCGGGGTCCCCGTGGTCACGGTCGACAGGACCGATGATGGGGCGATGGTCGAGGTCGTCCGCGCCGCCGCCGCGCTCGCGCAACCGGGCGACACCGTCCTGCTCGCCCCGGCGGCCGCGTCGCTGGACATGTACCAGAGCTACGCCAAGCGGGGGGACGCGTTCGCCGCCGCCGTCCGGGCGCTGGAGATCTCCGACCGCTGAGGGGGCCTGAGGCGTGAGCGCAGCGGGCGCGGCGGCGCCTGGACTGAGGAGCGAAGCGACGAGGGAAGGCGGCGCCTGAGGCGCCCCGCGAAGCGAACCGGGAGACAAGGTGACCGTCGTCGACAATGAGCAGACCACGGCGGTCCGCCGCTCCGCGCCTGGGCGGCTGGCCGCCCTGCGTGGCCTGCTCGACCGGCCTCTGGCGTCGTACTACCTGCTGCTGGCGAGCGTCGGGCTGCTGCTCACGATCGGGCTGGTCATGGTGTTCAGCGCGACCAGCGTGGAGAACTACGCGGAAAGCGGCAGCCCATACACATCAGTGGTGAAACAGGGCATCTGGGCCGTGGTCGGGCTGCTCGGCTTCTGGATCTGCCAGCGGCTGCCGGTCCGCACGTACCGTGGCGTGTGCCGGGTCGCCCTGGTGGTGTGCATCCTGCTCATGGTGCTGCTGGACGGCCTGACGTTCATCTCCGCGCTGGGCGCCGCGCCCGGCCAGGACCCGGTGCCGGTGCACCTCGGGCCGGTGTACGCGAAGGATCTGTGGCTCTACATCGGCCCGCTCCAGCTCCAGCCGGCCGAGCTGGCCAAGCTCGCCCTGGTGCTGTGGGCCGCGGATGTACTGGTGCGCAAGGGTACGAAGGTGGCCAACTGGCGGGAGCTGGTCACCCCGCTGTTCCCGACCGCGATGATCCTGTTCGTACTTGTCGGGTACACCGACTTCGGCACCATGACCTGCCTGTTCGTGCTGTTCCTCGGCGTGCTGTGGGCGGCCGGGGTACGCAAGCGGGTGCTGGCCGCGCTGCTGGTCGGCGCGTCGGTCGGCATGGCCGGGCTGATCGCACTCCAGCCGTACCGGCAGGAGCGGCTGACCGTGTTCCTCGATCCGCAGCACGCCGACCCGGGCGGCCCGGCGTACCAGTTCTTCCAGGGCCTGTACGCGATCGCCAACGGCGGCTGGTTCGGTGTCGGCCTGGGGCAGGGGCACCTGAAGTGGGGGCGGCTGCCCAACGGGCACAACGACTTCATCTTCGCCGTCATCGCCGAGGAACTCGGGGTGGTCGGCTGCTTCGTCGTGCTGGCGCTGTTCGCCGTCCTCGCGTACACCGGCCTGCGGATCGCGCGCCGGGTCGAGCACCCGTACCGCCGGCTCGTCGCCGCCGGCATCGTCTGCTGGCTGGTCGGCCAGGCGACGATCAACGTCGGTGGTGTGATCGGCATCATGCCGATCACCGGCCTGCCGCTGCCGTTCATCTCGGACGGCGGAAGTGCCCTGGTCGTGGCCCTGGCCGCGGCTGGCATCCTGACCTCGTTCGCCCGCGCCGAGCCGGATGCGGCGCGAGCCCTACACGCCCGTCCGCCGCGTCCGTGGGTACAGCTACTCTGGGCGCCGTTACCGCCACTGCCGCGTGGCGGTGCGCGGGTTGCCAAACGCGGATGAGGTAACTGGGGCGGCGGCGGACCCGACCGCCGCCCAGGGGAGGAGCAGGAAATGGCGGGACGGCACGCGGCGCCGGTGAAGTCGGTGGTGCTCGCCGGGGGAGGCACCGGTGGGCACATCTACCCGTTGCTGGCGTTCGCCGACTGCCTGCGCAAGCACGATCCGGATCTGCGCATCACATGCCTGGGGACGCCGAAGGGGCTGGAGACCGAGCTCATCCCACCCCGCGGTTACGACCTCCGGCACGTACCGGCCTATCAGCTGCCGCGCTCGGTGAACATGAACCTGATGCGCACGCCGGACCGGATGTGGCGCGCGGCGCGCGCCACCCGGGAGGTTCTCGACGAGGTCGCCGCCGACGTCGTGGTGGGTTTTGGAGGGTACGTGGCGGTGCCCGCCTATCTCGCCGCGTGGCGCCGGAAGACGCCGCTGCTGATTCACGAGGTGAACGTGCCGCCCGGGGTGGCCAACCGGATGGGCATGCGGTTCACCCGCAACGTCGCCGTCGGCTTCCCGCACCAGGTCGAGCAGGTGCCGGCGCTGCGCCACGCCCGGGTCACCGGGGTTCCGCTGCGCCCGTCGATCACCACGCTGGACCGGGCTGCCCGCCGGGCCGAGGCGCGCGCCCATTTCGGGCTCGATCCGAACCTGCCCACGCTGTTCGTGTTCGGCGCCTCCCAGGGAGCCCGCTCGATCAACCTGGCGATGGCCGGCGCGGCCAAGGCGATCACCGCGGCGGGAGTACAGGTCCTGCACATCATCGGCGCCCGCAACGAGCCGGTGGACATCCCGTCCGACCTGGCAGCGCCGTACGTGAGTGTCAAGTTTCTGTCCGAGATGGAGCTGGGCTACGCGGCCGGGGACATCACACTGTGCCGGGGTGGGGCGATCACCTGCGCGGAGACCGCCGCCGTCGGCATGCCCGCGGTCTACGTCCCGCTACCCTACGGAAACGGCGAGCAGCGCCGGAACGCGCTGCCGATCGTTAACGCGGGCGGTGGTCTGATCGTCGATGACGGCGACCTGACGCCCGACTGGATCGAGCGCACCATCGTCCCGCTGGCCCGGGACGGGGTGCGGCTCGCCGAGATGAGCGCGGCCGCGGCGGCATACGGCCGCCGTGACGGCGACGAGGCGTTGCGCGCTTTCATGTACGAGGTGGTGGGGGGATGAGTACCACAGAGGCTGAGCTGACGGCGGAAGACCTTGGTCATGTACATCTGATCGGGGTCGGCGGGGTCGGCATGAGCGGGCTGGCCCGGCTGCTGCTCACCCGGGGCATCCCGGTCTCCGGCAGCGAGCTGCGCGACTGGCCGACGCTCGCCGGCCTGCGCGCGCTCGGCGGCACCATCCACATGCGACACGAGGCGGCCAACCTGGACGGCGTGGACACGGTCGTCTACTCGACCGCGATCCCGCAGGACCACCTCGAGCTGGTCGAGGCGCGCAGCCGGGGACTGCGGATCATGCACCGGTCGCAGGCGCTCGCGGCGGCGATGGCCGGCCGGCGGGCGATCGCGGTGGCCGGCACGCACGGCAAGACCACCACCACGTCGATGACCACGCTGATCCTCCAGCACGCCGGGCTCGACCCGTCGTTCTTCATCGGCGGCGAGATCTCCGAGGTGGGATCCAACGGGCACCACGGCAGCGGCGAGTACTTCGTCGCCGAGGCCGACGAGAGCGACCGGTCGTTCCTGGTCTACCGGCCGTACGTGGGCATTGTCACCAACATCGAGGCCGACCACCTCAACACGTACGGCGACCTGGCCACGCTGGAGGACGCGTTCGTCGAGTTCTGCCGCCGGGTCGATCCGGAGGGGTTCGTCGTGACCTGCGCCGACGACCCCGGGGCACGCCGGCTCGCGGAGCGGGTGCGGGCCGAGGGCATCCTGGTGTGCACGTACGGTGAGGCCGACGACGCCGACCTGCGGTTGAGCGAGATCCGGTCGTCGGTGAACGGGGTGCGTTACCTGGCAACGCTTTCCGGCGAGCCGCTCGGCGAGGTGTCGCTGCGGGTGCCGGGGCGGCACCTGGGCCTCAACTCGGCGGCCGGGGTGCTCACCGCGCTGCGGCTCGGGGTGCCGGCCGAGTCGGTGGTCGAGGCGCTCGCCGCGTTCCCCGGGGTACGCCGGCGGTTCGAGCTGAAGGGCGTGGCGGCGGGCGTGCGGGTGTACGACGAGTACGCGTACCACCCGACGTCCATCACCGCCGCGATGAACACGCTGCGCGAGGTCGCCGGCGACGGGCGGCTGATCGTGGTCTTCCAGCCCTACCGGATGTACCGCACCCGCGATCTCCAGGCCGAGATCGCGACCGCGCTGGCGATCGGCGACGAGGCGATCATCCTGGAGGTCTTCGGGCCGGGCGAGGTCCGCGAGCCGGGGGAGGGCGGCGTGGCGCTCACCGCCGCGATCGACCTGCCGGGCGAGGCCAAGGTGTTCGTACCCTCCTGGGACGACGTGCCCGGCGAGGTCGCCAAGCGGGCCCGCGAAGGCGATGTGGTCGTCACGATGGGCGCACCGCCGATCTCGATGATGGGTGACGAGTTGCTGGCCGCGCTCTCCGCCCGCCCCGACGACGACAGCGGTTACGTGGCCCGCCACGCCCGCGCGGAGTAGCGCCCGGTGATCGTCATGATCGGCGCAATTCCCCGGAAGTTGTGGTCTCCGGACCCCTGTTTGGCCACTATTTCCCGGAAGTTGTGCCGATCTTGGGGGCGGGCGTGACGCGGCCGTGGCGGCTCGTGCGGGCGCGGCGGGACGCCGTGCCCGACTCGGTCCGGCTGTTCTCCCAGCGGATCCGGCAACGCCGGTGGCGCGCGGCCCGACCGTGGCTGATCGCCCTCGGCGTGGTCGCGGTGCTCGCCGGTGCCGCCGGCATCGTGTCCGCGACCCCGCTGCTGGGCGTCGCCGAGGTACGCGTGGTCGGGGCCCGCCTGATCAGCCCCGGCGAGGTACGCGCGGCGGCCCGGGTCGCCCCCGGTACCCCCTTGATCCGCGTCGACGCGAAGGTGGTCGGACGCCGGGTCGGGACGCTGCCGCCGGTGGCCCGGGCCACGGTCACCCGGCGCTGGCCGCGCACCCTGGTCGTCCGGGTGGTGGAGCGGACACCGGCCGCCACCGTGCCGCTGCGGGGGCGGTACGCGGTCGTCGACCGTACCGGTGTCGTGTTCGACTGGCTGGCGTCGCGGCCGTCGGCTCTGCCGGTACTCAAAGTGAACACACCGGGTGGGAACGATCCGGCCACCCGGGCCGGGCTGACCGTGCTCGGCACTCTTCCGCCGGCTTTGCGTGACCAGCTCGTCGACGTGGTCGCGGAGGCGCCGGCCAGGATCCGGCTCGACCTTCGCGACGGCCGCCAGATCGTCTGGGGCGACGCGACCGAGAACGACGCCAAGGTACGCGTGGCGCTCGCGTTGCTGCCCGGCGACCAGCCGGTGATCGACGTGAGCGCGCCGACCGTGATCCCGACACGATAGGGGCGTGATGGACCGGGTCGAGCCGCCGTTCATCGGCGACGAGCGCAGCCAGCTCGAGGACTGGCTGGACTACCACCGGGCGACGGTACACGTGAAATGCGCGGGCCTGTCCGAGAAGCAGGCGTGGCAGACCCCGCTGCCGTCCTCACCGGCCATGTCGCCGGCCGGGTTGGTGATGCATCTGTACTGGGTGGAGCGCAACTGGTTCGAACGGATCCTGACCCGGGTCGAGGTACCGCTGCCGTGGCTGCTGACCGACCGGCCGGATCCGGAGTTCGACCGGATCGGCGACGAGACGCTCGACGACATCCTGAACCGGTACGCCGACCAGTGCGCCCGGTCCCGGCAACTCGCCGCCGGCTGTCACCTGGACACGATGGGTGTCCTGCCGAGGAGCGGGCAGGAGGTGCCGTTGCGCTGGATCTATTTCCACCTGATCGAGGAAACCGCGCGGCACAACGGCCACCTCGACGCGATGCGCGAACTGATCGACGGAGCCACCGGCGAATAGCGTGATCGGCTCGTTTGATCGTCACAACTTCCCGGAAATAGTGGCCTCCGGTGCCCGCTGAGGCAACAACTTCCGGGAAGTTGTGCCGATCAGTGCTGCTGAGAAGCGACACGCCGGGGCTGGTCCTTGGATCAAGTCGGACCGGCACATACGTTTTCCCCCAAGGCATTAGTTGACATAACTATAAGCCTCTAGTTGAGGGTGAGGGTTTGCGGACCTCGCCCGGTCTGCACCAAGCGGACGCCGCCCGTGCGGGGCCCACCGACAGCCCCGGCCGGTCAGGTGGCCGACGATCCTCGAGGGAAAGGCACGTCCGATGACACACCCGCACAACTACCTGGCGGTCATCAAGGTCGTCGGCATCGGCGGTGGCGGCGTCAACGCCGTGAATCGCATGATCGAGGTCGGGCTCAAAGGCGTCGAGTTCATCGCGATCAATACAGACGCGCAGGCGCTGCTGATGAGCGACGCCGACGTGAAGCTCGATGTCGGGCGGGAACTGACCCGGGGACTCGGTGCGGGAGCCAATCCGGACGTCGGAAAGAACGCCGCGGAGGATCACCGCGACGAGATCGAAGAGGTGCTCAAGGGCGCCGACATGGTGTTCGTGACCTGCGGCGAAGGCGGCGGCACGGGCACCGGCGGGGCGCCCGTGGTCGCCAACATCGCCCGCAAGCTCGGCGCGCTCACCATCGGCGTGGTCACCAGGCCGTTCTCCTTCGAGGGCAAGCGCCGCCAGGTCCAGGCCGAGTCGGGTATCGAAGAGCTGCGCAACCAGTGCGACACGCTCATCGTGATCCCCAACGACCGGCTGCTCGCGCTCGGCGACCGGGGAATCAGCATGATGGACGCCTTCCGCCAGGCCGACCAGGTGCTGCTTTCCGGTGTCCAGGGCATTACCGACCTGATCACCACGCCCGGCCTGATCAATCTCGACTTCGCCGACGTCAAGAGCGTCATGAGCGGCGCCGGGAGCGCGCTGATGGGCATCGGCAGCGCGCGTGGCGACAACCGGGCGGTCGAGGCGGCCGAGGCGGCGATCTCCAGCCCGCTGCTGGAGCAGAGCATGGACGGCGCCCGCGGCGTGCTGCTGTCCATCGCCGGCGGCTCCGACCTGGGCCTTTTCGAGATCAACGACGCGGCGCAGCTGGTCACCGATGCGGCCCACCCGGAAGCCAATATCATCTTTGGCGCGGTGATCGACGACGCGCTCGGCGACGAGGTGCGGGTGACCGTGATCGCGGCCGGGTTCGACGGGGGCGCCCCGGCCTACAAGCCGGCCCAGGAGCAGCGGCTGGCCTCGCCGCCGGTCGAGCCGGCGAGCCCGGCGCCGCCGCGGCAGTCCACCCAGACGACCCCGCGCCGGGTACTGTTCGACGACGTGGACGTCCCTGACTTCCTGAAGAACGGGGCATGAGTTTCTGGCTCTGCCATTGGCGCTCGCTGAGCTGCTGGCACTCGCTTCGCTCGCGCGGCTTCGCGCCTCAAATCCGGCCTGCACGCACCGCTCCGCTTGGTCGCTTCGCTCCCGCGCTGCGCGGCGCGTTTCGGCCGGCGGCGCGAAGCGCTGGTCTGCTCTCTTGGGGCGGCGCATGACTGAACTGGTTGATGACGCGCGGCGGGCCGAGCTGGCCGAGCGGCTGACCGCGGTACGAGGGCGGATCGCGGCCGCGTGTGCGGCGGCGGGCCGGGACCCGGGCGAGGTGACCCTGGTCGTGGTCACGAAGACGTACCCGGCCGGTGACATCCGGCGCCTGGTCGACCTCGGTGTCCACGACATCGGGGAGAACCGCGACCAGGAGGCCGCGCCGAAGGCCGCCGAGCTGGCCGCCGCCGGGGTACTGGTGCGCTGGCATTTCGTCGGCCAGCTTCAGCGCAACAAGGCGAAGTCGGTCGTCCGGTACGCCGATCTGGTCCATTCGGTCGACAGCGTGCCCTTGGCCGGCGCGCTCGACCGGGCCGCCGCCCAGCATCGCGAGCGCCCGTTGGAGGTACTCGTTCAGGTGAGTCTGGACGGCGATCTCGACCGGGGCGGCGCGGCGGCCGGCACGCCGGTTCCCGAGCGTGACCTCGATCGGGTGATTTCCGCCGTGGCGGAGGCGGCGACCCTCCGGTTACGCGGAGTGATGACGGTCGCTCCGGTGTCCTGGGCGCCGGAGGCCGCGTTCAGCCGGCTCGCGGAGGTGGCCCACGCGGTACATCGCGATCATCCGGCGGCCGACATCGTGTCCGCCGGGATGAGCGCCGACATGGAAGCCGCGATCACCGCCGGCGCGACACATGTCCGGATCGGCAGCGCAGTGCTCGGGAAACGCGCACCACTGCGGTAGCCTCGCTTTGGGACAACGAAACTACACGTGTGTAGTTTCGCGCCCGGCCAGCGCCGTCCGACGCCGTGGTCGGGGGTTGGGGGTACGGACGGGAGGTCGCGGCCAATGGGTGCAATGCGGAAGGCGGGGGTCTGGCTGGGCCTCGTCGAAGACGACGATGAGCGCGGGTATGACGACCGCGGCTACCGCTACAACGACGACTTCGCCGAGGAGGACGACGTCGACGAGCAGGCCCTGGCCACGACGCGCACCCGGGTCAGCGAGCGGCTTGCCGCCGAGCGGGAGGCCCGCACCGACCGGGCGACCGTGCGGTCGATCACCCGGCCGACCTCGTCGACGGTCAGCTATCCGACCAGGGACAACCTGGCGCTCGCTCCTCGGGTGAGCGAGCGGCAGGCCACGCCGGCCGAAGAGGACGACCGTCGCTACCAGATCACGACGCTGCACCCCACCACGTACAACGAAGCGCGCACTATCGGTGAGCACTTCCGTGACGGAGTGCCAGTGATCATGAATCTTACCGAGATGGACGAGGCAGACGCTAAACGACTGGTGGACTTCGCGGCCGGTCTGGCGTTCGGGCTGCGGGGTACGATCGAGCGCGTCACCAACCGCGTGTTCCTGCTCTCGCCGGCCAACGTCCAGGTCACGGCAGAAGACAAGGCGAAGATCGCCGAGGGCGGGTTCTTCAACCAGAGCTGAGCGAGGGTCCAGCCGACCGTGTTCTTTTCGGTATCCATGCAGATCGTCTACCTGGCCTTGTACGCCGTGTTCCTGATCCTCCTCGCGAGGTTCGTGATGGGGGCCGTGCTGCAGTACGGGCGGCGGTGGCATCCGGGACGCGGGGCGGCGGCGACTCTCGAACTTGTTTGGAGCGTCACCGACCCGCCCATCAACGCGTTGAGGCGAGTGATCCCGCCCCTCCGTATTGGTACGGTGAGTGTGGACCTAGCCTCCCTTGTGCTGCTGGTTATCCTGTTCCTGCTGATGAACCTCGTGGTAAAACCACTGATCTCGTGACTGCCAGTAGTGACGACGCCACGCGGCCGCAACTGACCCGAGGAGTTTCGATGCCGCTGACCCCGGCCGACGTCCACAACGTCGCATTCAAGAAGCCCCCCATTGGCAAGCGGGGGTACGACGAAGAGGAAGTCGACGCCTTCCTTGACGAGGTCGAGCGCGAACTCGCCCGTCTGATCGAGGAGAACAACGAGCTGCGGGCACAGGCCGAACGGGGTGGCGGCCGCGGCGGTGGTGGGGGCTCCGACCCGCGCCTGGCGGCTGAGTTGGCCGACATGAAGAGCCAGCTCGACCGGATCCAGCGCGAGAAGGCCTCCGCTGAGCAGGCTGCGCGCAGCATGCAGAACGAGCTGGAGCAGGTCCGTGCCTCCGGTGGCAGCGTGGTCGGCGCGACCGGTGACGGCGAGCAGCAGGCGCTTCGGGTTCTGATGATGGCGCAGCGCACCGCTGACGACCACGTCAACGACGCCCGCCGCGAGGCCGACAAGCTGCTCTCCGACGCCCGGGCCAAGGCCGAAGAGGTCACCCGCGAGGCGCGGGCCAAGGCCGACGCCCTCGAGCGGGACGCCCGCCAGCGCCACCAGGAGGCGATGGGCGGCCTCGACGCCAAGCGGACCGCGCTCCAGAAGCACATCGAGGAGCTCAAGCAGTTCGAGCGCGAGTACCGGACCCGCCTCAAGGCCTACCTCGAGAGTCAGCTGCGTGACCTCGAAGGCCGTGGGCAGGGGCTGGAGGCGGAGTTAACCCGGGCGGACAACGGCCGCGTCGCCGGTGGCACCACGGGTAACCTCGCCGCCGCCGGGCTTGCCGGCTCCTACGGTGGCCGTTCTGGGATCGAGGGTGGACGCTGACCTGACGGTCACCCGCACGGGCGACGAGTCGCATCCGCGACACGCCGCCGTGTGGTCGCCGAACCGGGGTTTGCTCGTTAGACCGGACGACAGGTCTTAAGACGACTGCCCCGGAGGGCGCGCCGTGATAGTCGGAAGTCTGCTTCTCATCCTCGGTGCCGTGGTGATGCTGGCACTCGGGTTGGTGCGTGGGTCCAACGCATATCTGGTCGGTTCGATCGCGGCGAGCCTGCTCGCCGCGATCGCGCTTGTCGCGGGTAGTCGCCAGGCCGGGTCCGGGCGCCGGCCGATCGACGAGGAACCGGCCCGGGAACGTGGCGGTGACCGCGGCGAGGGCCGCACGACCGTCGACCGGGGCGGGCGCCGGGTCAGCCGCCGCGAACCGATGACCGAGGTGATTCCCGCCGTCCGCACCGGCGCCGACGACCGGGGCGAGCAGGAGGAGCCGGTCGGCCGCCGGGCCGCGGTCGCCGTGCAGGAGCCGGCCATCCCCGCCCAGGGCAGCGCACCCGATCTTGAGCCGGAGCACGTCGGCCAGGTCACCCTCGACGACGAGCGGGACGAGTTCACCGAGGAAGACCCGCCGGACGAGCCGGTCGCCCAGCAGGTGCCGGCCGCCGACGCCGCGCGGGTCGCCCGCATGAACAACGAGGTACTGGTGATCGACGGGCGGCCCCGGTACCACCTGGCCGGCTGTGTACACCTGCTCGGCCGGGAGAGCGAGTCGCTGCCGGTACACGAGGCCGTCGAACTGGGCTTCACTCCGTGCGGCCTGTGCGAACCGGACAGCGCCCTGCTCGCCGAAGCCCGTCGCGTCTAGCCCATGATCGGCACAACTTCCCCGAAGTTGTGGCCTCAGCGGCGTCGCGAGGCAACAACTCCCGGGAAGTTGTGCCGATCATGGTGACCGTGGCGGTGCGGGTGAAGCCCGGCTCGTCGCGGGCCCGGGTGGGCGGTAGTTACGCCGGTCCATACGGTCCGGCGCTGGTGGTGGCGGTCAACGCGCCGGCCGTCGACGGCCAGGCCACCGAGGCGGCGCGCCGGGCGCTCGCCGACGCGTTGGGGGTACGCCCCGCGGCGGTGACCCTGCGGACCGGCGCGACCAGCCGGGACAAGATCTTCGCCGTCGAGGCGGCCCCGGCTGATCTGGCAGAACGGGTACGGCGCCTGCGCGATTCAGCGGCCTGAGAAATTTCCGGGATTACGGTCCCATCCGAATTCCGGACACGGCAGGATTGAACGCCGACAGGGGTGGGTACGGGACGGCGATAGCCCGGGGCAGGCCAGACCGGCAAACGGGGGGAGCGACGGTCCGGATCCGCCCATATTGCGTGGCACGTTTGGCGGACGCGCGTACGATCCGTATTCTTGCCACCCTCTGGAGTGCGCGGCGTTCCGTCGCGCGCCCGTTTTGCATCTGGGGGACGCCATGGCGGCTCGGACCACTACCGCGCGGAGGGCCGGCGCAGAGACCGCCTCCGCGAAGAAGGCTACGACGGGTAACCGCCGAGCTGAAACCTCCCGCGGCAAAACGGCGCCGAAAACGACCGCCTCGCTCAGCAGCCGCAAGCCGGCCGGGGCGACGAAGACGGTGGCGTCGAAATCCACGACCGCGAAATCTGTGGCGGCGCGGTCCGCGGCGACAAAGACCACCACGGCATCCGCCCGGACCGGCAGCGCGAAAACCGCGCCGCCGAAGAAGACGCCCACCGGGTCGAGGAAGGCCGCTTCCGCGGCTTCGCCGGCGAAGCGCGTTCCGGCGGCGAAGAATGCCGCGGCGAAGACTGTTTCGAAGGTTGCCTCGAAGACCGCTTCCGCGGCGGTCGGTGCGAGGGCGACCGCGCGGAAATCCAGCGGTGCGGCGACGGCCTCGTCGAGTCGGTCCACGGCGAAGCCCTCTCCCGCGACAGCGACGAAAAAGACGACCGCGACGAAGAAGGCTGCTGCCAAGAAGACGGTCGCTGCCAAGAAGACGGTCGCGAAGAAGAGTACGGCCAAGTCGGCGACCGGCCCGGCGTCCAAGGCCGCCACCAAGACCGCCCCCAAGGCCGCGTCGAAGACGGCGACCAAGGCCGCGTCGAACAAGGCCGCGTCGAACGCTGTTACCAAGACCGCGTCGAAGTCCGTGTCGAAGGCAGCGGTCAAAGCAGCGACCAACACGGCGACCAAGTCGGCGACTCGCGCGGCCACGAAGTCGAGTTCGGCCAAGTCGAGCCCCGCCAAGACGGCGACCAAGGCGAGCAAGTCGAGCCCGGCCAAGGCGGCTAGCAAGTCGAGCCCGGCCAAGGCGGCGAGTAAGGCGGGCCCGGCCAAGGCGGCGAGTAAGGCGGGCCCGGCCAAGGCGGCGAGTAAGGCGGGCCCGGCCAAGGCGGCGAGCAAGTCGAGCCCGGCCAAGGCGGCTAGCAAGTCGAGCCCGGCCAAGGCGGCTAGTAAGGCGGGCCCGGCCAAGGCGGCGAGTAAGGCGGGCCCGGCCAAGGCGGCGAGTAAGGCGGGCCCGGCCAAGGCGGCGAGTAAGGCGGGCCCGGCCAAGGCGGCGACCAGGCCGAGTAAGTCGAACCTGGCCAAAACCGCCAGTAAGTCGAGCACAGCCAAGGCGGCGAGTAAGGCGAGCCCGGCCAAGACCGCCAGCAAGGCGAGCACAGCCAAGGCCGCCCCGAAGAAGGCGGCAACGACGACGACCGAGCCGGCCACAAAGAAGGCCGCGACGAAGCAGACGACGACGCCGGCCGCGACGACAGCGACCGAGCCCGCCACCACCACCGATACTTCGGCCGTAATGATCACGGAGACCTCAACGGCGATGACTCCGACGGCCAGCGGGGAAGCCCCCACCCCCACGCTCATCGAGCGCGATACCGCGCCGGTGACCGCGGCACGGGTACCCCCGGAAGAGGTCGCGACCGACGCGACCGCAACCGATGATCCGGCCGCGACCGCGCCCGATGGCGCGGCTACGGTCAGGGCTTCCGGGGAGCGTGCCTTCGCGCCGCCCGGTACGTCCGCACCACCCCCCGCGAAAGATTCGGAAACCGCCGCGGAGTTCGCGGCCGAGGGAGCGACGATGGCTAACACGAACAGCAAGACGGCCACCGAGACCAAGTCCGGTACGGGCAAGACGCCTCGCGCGCGCTCCGCGGCTGACACCGAGAAGATCCGGGCGGCGCTGTCCGAGCGGCGCGAGGAACTGCGGGTCGAGTACGACCAGACGATGACCGAGATCGCCGACCTGCAGCGTGACCGGCTGACCGACTCCGCCGGTGACGACCAGGCCGACACCGGCACCAAGACGTTCGAGCGCGAGCAGGAGATCTCGCTGGCCAACAGCATCCTGGAGCGGATCAACCAGGTGGACCGGGCGCTCGAACGGCTCCAGGAGGGCACGTACGGCTACTGCGAGCGGTGCGGCAACGCCATCCCCATCGAGCGCCTCACCGCGTTCCCGTCGGCTACCCTCTGTGTCACCTGTAAGCAGTTGGAGGAGCGGCGCTGAACAGCGACGAGATCCAGGTCACCGGCAAGGCCCCGGCGCCTCGGGTGGGCGAGCAACCGGCCGCTCCGCCGGCCGGCCCCGACGAGGCGACCGCGGACCAGCCGGCACCGGCCGCCAACCTGCGCCCGGAGCAGCCGGACCGGCGTCGACCGATCGCGGTCCTCGCTGCCGCCGGGGTGTTCGTGCTGCTGGTGGACATCGTCACCAAGCAGTTGGCGGTCAGCCAGCTCAGCGGCCGGGAGCCGGTCCGCCTGCTCGGCGGGGCGGTGTACCTCGACCTGATCCGTAACAGTGGCGCGGCGTTCAGCCTCGGCACCCGGTACACATTCGTGTTTCCGCTGATCACGGCGCTGGTCGTGGCCTGGATCGGGTGGACCGCCCGCCGGCTGCGATCAGTGCCGTGGGCGATTGCGCTGGGGCTGGTGCTCGGCGGGGCGCTCGGCAACTTCACCGACCGGATCTTCCGGGCGCCCGGCCCGATGGTGGGCCACGTGATCGACTTCGTCAGCCTGTTCGGGCCGGAGGGGCGGTACTTCGCGGTGTTCAATGCCGCCGACTCGGCGCTGTGCGTCGGGGTTGCGCTGGCGGTACTGCTGGAGTTGACCGGGCGGCGGGTCGACGGCACCCGTACCCGCAGTCGCGAACCGGTGGGTGTGCCAGACTCCGCACGTGGCTGAGCACCGTTCGTTACCGGTACCCGATGGTCTTGACGGGTTGCGCCTGGACCAGGCGATCTCGCGTCTCTTCGGGCTGTCACGGACGGTGGCCGCTGCCGTCGTGGAGGCCGGCGACGTCCTGGTCGACGGGATCCCGCGGCCGAAGTCCGACAAGGTCAGCACCGGTGACTGGCTGGAGGTGACGCTGCCCACCCCGGCCGCGCCGCCGCCGCCGATCGAGTCCGAGCCGGTGCCTGGCCTGCGGGTCGTGTACAGCGACGACGACATCGCCGTGGTGGACAAGCCGGTCGGGGTCGCCGCGCATCCGAGCCCCGGCTGGACCGGTCCGACCGTGATCGGCGGCCTCGCCGCGCTCGGCCACCGGGTCTCGACCAGCGGCGCCGCCGAGCGGCAGGGCGTGGTGCACCGGCTGGACGTCGGCACCACGGGGCTGATGGTGGTGGCCAAGAGCGAGCGGGCGTACACGGTCCTGAAGCGCGCGTTCAAGTCCCGCGAGGTGGACAAGCACTACCACGCCGTGGTGCAGGGCCACCCCGACCCGTTGCGCGGCACGATCGACGCGCCGATCGACCGTCACCCGACACATGACTACCGATGGGCCGTGGTCTCCGGGGGGCGGCCGAGCGTCACGCACTACGACACGCTCGAAGCGTTCCCCGCCGCGAGCCTGCTCGACATCAAGCTGGAAACCGGGCGTACCCACCAGATCCGTGTGCATTTCTCGGCGCTTCGCCATCCGTGTGTGGGCGATCTCACATACGGCGCCGATCCGACCCTGGCCGCCCGGGTCGGGCTGTCCCGGCAGTGGCTGCACGCCCGCTCGCTGGGTTTCGTGCACCCGTCGACCGGGGATTACGTGCAGTTCGAGAGCGATTACCCGGCGGACCTGGCGCACGCGCTGTCGGTGCTGCGGTCATGATCGCGTCGATCTTGGAGTGGTTCGGGTGATTGGAGATCAAACCACCCGAACCACTCCAAGATCGACGCGGTGGTGGGTGCTCGTCGCGGCGCTCGTCGTGGGCACCGTGGTGGCTGTGCGGGTGGCGGAGCGGCGGCCCGCACTGGACGCCGGCATTGGAGATGTGGTTCGGGTGGGGGTGGCGCAGGGGGCGTCCATTCCGGGGTACGAGCGGGCGAGTCGCGCCGAGTTGGCCGGGTTGTCGGGAAACACGGAGATGTACGCGTTGGTGGCGTTGCGCGGGTACCTGCCGCCGGACCGGCTCGTACCGGTGGCCGCCGGGGTGTCGGTGGTCCGGGTGTACGCGCGGGTTCCACAGGCCGGCGAACAGCCGGAGATCGTGGCGATCGACGCCTTTCGGGTGCCCGGGGACGTCTCGGCCGGCATGGACGAGGTAGCCCTCCGGAAGGACAAGGAGGCCGCCGACTATGCCCGGCGAGTCGCCGCGGCGAGTGGATCGTTACGTCGGGTGTACGAGTCGGGACAGCGGGTCAGCACTGCGGAGGCGGCGGCCTACCGTCAGCACTGCTCCTGCGTGTACGCGATGGTGGTTCGAGCGGCTCCCGCGGAGCTTGCGGCAGTCGCGGAGCGTGAGGATGTGCGGACGGTCGACCCGGCGCCCGAGGTGCGGCGGCTGGACCGGGCGGTGTTCCTTCCGCTACTGCCCGAACAGCGCGAGCAGGCCGGCCCGCCGTCCGACGGTGCCGTCCCGCCGGCCGTCGCAGCCGTCCCGCCGGACGACTCTGCGCAGGCCACAGCATCTCCCGGGGCTCCGCCGCGTTGAACCGTGAGGCACTCGTTGCCCGTATGAGCATTTCGAGTGTGGTCGTAATCCGATCGGGTCCGTAGCCTGTTGGTGGGCGGCACTGGGTTGGCAGGAGGGCGAGCGTTGGAGCGCACCGAAACCGGCTGGAGTCGGCCAGTTGAGCCGACCCCGCGGTGGCGGTCGCTGCTCGACCGCGCCCTGCTCGGCCGCTCCGGCGAGCACGCCGCCGTTGACTACGACGATCGGCAACCGGTCGGTTACGACGACGGAATCGGTTACGACGATCGTGGCGCGATCGGTTACGACGACCGTCCCCCGGCCGGCCGTGACGATCGGTATGACGTGCCCTACGGTGAGCGGTTCGACGGTGCTTATGGCAACGGCGGCTACGACGACCGCCCGGCGGTCGACTTCGAAGATCGCCGCCCGGCGGTCGACTTCGAAGATCGCCGCCCGGACTACAACTACGACCCGCCGGCCGGCCGGGCCCGGGTCGAGGTCAGCGAGGCCGACTACCGGCCGCCGCTGGAGTTCCAGCCGGCCCAGTCGTCTGACGGCGTCGATCAGCAGGCCGCGGTGCTGCGCGCCGACCTGGGCGGGCCGCGGGTGCTCGCGTTCGCCAACCCGAAGGGCGGCGTGCACAAGACCACGGCGACCGTGCTGGCCGCCGCCACCGCGGGCAGCGTCCGCGGCCGTGGGGTGATCGCCTGGGACGACAACGAGCTGCGCGGCACGCTCGGCCTGCGCGCCGGGAGCGCCCGCCATGCCCGTACGATCCGGCACCTGCTGTCCGACCTCACCGAGATCGAGATGTACAGCGGGTACGAGCTGACCGACCGGCTCGACGACTACCTGCGGCACGCGTCCGACGGCACCTACGACGTGCTGGCCGGCGAGGAGAACCCGCGGTTCGCCCAGAAGCTCGACCCGTACACCGTGCGCCGCGTCCTGGAGCTGCTCTGCCGCACGCACGACGTGATCTGCGTCGACACCGGCAACAACGTGGAGAGCCCCAACTGGCGGACCGTGTTGCAGTCCGCCGACCAGCTCGTGGTGACCACGGTGCCGCGTGAAGACGCCGCCTTCACCGCCGACTGGATGCTCGACCTGCTCGAAGAGGCCGGCCTCGGCGAGATGGTGAAGAACGCGGTGACACTGCTGTCCTGCCCGACGCCGGGGAAGTCGCCGCTGCTCGACGACCTCGCGGCACACTTCGGCAGCCGTACCAGGGCGGTCGCGGTGGTGCCCTACGACGCGCAGCTGGAGAATGGCTCCAACATCGAGTACGGGATGCTCCACCCGGTCACCAAGCGGGCCTGGCTGCGCGCCGTGGCCAAGATGCTCGAACCATACGCACGGTAGCTTGATCGCCACGTTGCTTGATCGGCACAACTTCCGGGAAGTTGTGGCCTCCAGACCGGTCTGAGGCAACAATTTCCGGGAAATTGTGCCGATCTTGGCGGTCGTCGATGGGCCGCCGTCGTGGTGCCGCCGGCTTGTCGGTGGTTGGGGCTAGGCTCGCTGCGGCGGGCACGGCGGGGGGCCGTCCGGCCGGGTTGCGGCTTGCGGACGAAGGGGGCGAAGCTGGCGTGGGCGACTCGTTCGTGCATCTCCACGTGCACACCGAGTACTCGATGTTGGACGGCGCGGCTCGGCTGAAGCCGCTGTTCGCCGAGACCGCCCGGCTGGGCATGTCCGCGCTCGCGATGACCGACCACGGCAACCTCTTCGGCGCCTACGACTTCTTCAAGCAGGCGACCGCGGCCGGCATCAAGCCGATCGTCGGCCTGGAGGCCTATCTGACGCCCGGCACCGACCGGCGCGACCGCACCCGGGTCCGCTGGGCCGACGGCGGTGAGAACGACGTCTCCGGCGGTGGCGCCTACACCCACATGACCATGCTCGCGGCCGACGCCGACGGCCTGCGCAACCTGTTCCGGCTGGCCTCCCGGTCCAGCCTGGAGGGGTTCTTCTACAAGCCGCGCGCCGATCGAGAGCTGCTCCACGAGTACGGGAAAGGTCTTATCGCGACGACCGGGTGCCCGTCCGGCGAGGTGCAGACCTGGCTGCGCATCGGCGACTTCGAGAAGGCCTGCGCGGCGGCGGGGGAGTTCCGCGACATCTTCGGCCCGGAGAACTTCTACCTCGAGGTGATGGACCACGGCCTCGACATCGAGACCCGGATCCGGGAAGACCTGCTCCGCCTCGGCAAGCGGCTCGGCCTGAAGCCGGTCGCGACCAACGACCTGCACTACACGTACGAGTCCGACGCCGACGCGCACGAGGCGCTGCTGTGCGTGCAGTCCGGCAGCACGCTGGCCGACCCGAAGCGGTTCAAGCTCGACGGCCGTAGCTACTACGTGAAGTCCCCGGAGGAGATGCGCACGCTCTGGGACACCCAGCTGCCGGGCGCCTGCGACACGACGCTGGAGATCGCCAGCCGGATCGGCGACTACTCCGAGGTGTTCGCCTCCCGCAACCTCATGCCGCAGTTCCCGGTGCCGGCGGGCGAGACCGAGGAGTCGTTCCTGCGGGCGGAGGTCCGGCGCGGGCTGGCCCACCGCTTCCCGGACGGGGTGCCCGACACCCACGGCAAGCAGGCCGAGTACGAACTCGACGTGATCTGCCAGATGGGCTTCCCGGGATACTTCCTGGTCGTCGCCGACCTGGTGAAATACGCGAAGAGCGTCGGCATCCGGGTCGGCCCGGGCCGCGGGTCGGCGGCGGGTGCGCTCATCGCGTACTCGCTGGGCATCACCGAGTTGGACCCGCTCCGGCACGGCCTGCTGTTCGAGCGCTTCCTCAACCCCGACCGCGTGTCGATGCCCGACATCGACATGGACTTCGACGAACGCCGGCGCGGCGACATGATCCGGTACGCCACCGAGAAGTACGGCGACGACCGGGTGTCGCAGATCATCACGTACGGCACGATCAAGGCGAAGGCCGCGATCAAGGACGCGGCCCGCGTGCTCGGCTACCCGTTCGCGGTGGGCGACCGGATCACCAAGGCGATGCCCCCGGCGGTGATGGGCAAGGACATCCCGCTCACCGGCATCTTCGACGCCAGCCACCCGCGCTACCCGGAGGCGGTCGAGTTCCGCCAGCTCTACCAGGCCGAGCCCGACGTCCAGAAGGTCGTCGACATGGCCAAGGGCCTGGAGGGGCTCAAGCGCCAGTGGGGCGTCCACGCGGCCGGCGTGATCCTGTCCGGCGAGCCACTGCTCGACGTGCTGCCGATCCAGAAGCGCGAGCAGGACGGCGCCGTCATCACCCAGTGGGACATGGGCGCCTGCGAGACCATCGGCCTGCTGAAGATGGACTTCCTGGGCCTGCGCAACCTGACGATCATGGACGACTGCGCTGGACGCCATCAAGACCAACCGGGGCATCGACCTGGTCCTGGAGGACCTCCCGCTCGACGACAAGCCGACCTACGAGCTGCTCTCCCACGGCGACACCCTCGGCGTGTTCCAGTTCGACGGCGGCCCGATGCGGTCGCTGCTGCGCTCGATGGCGCCGGACAACTTCGAGGACATCTCCGCGGTCGCTGCGCTCTACCGGCCGGGCCCGATGGGTGCCAACGCCCACAACGAGTACGCCGACCGCAAGAACAACCGCAAGCCGGTGGTGCCGATCCACCCCGAGCTGGCCGGACGCGCTGGAAGACGTCCTGGGCGACACGTACGGCCTGATCGTCTACCAGGAGCAGGTCATGGCGATCGCGCAGAAGGTCGCCGGCTACTCGCTCGGCAAAGCGGACCTGCTGCGCCGCGCGATGGGCAAGAAGAAGAAAGAGATCCTCGACAAGGAGTTCGAGCCCTTCGCCGCCGGCATGAAGGCCAACGGGTACTCGGACGGGGCGATCAAGACGCTGTGGGACATCCTGGTCCCGTTCTCCGACTACGCGTTCAACAAGGCGCACAGCGCCGGCGTACGGGATCGTCTCCTACTGGACCGCCTACCTCAAGGCCAACTATCCCGGCCGAGTACATGAGCGCCCTGCTCACCAGCGTCGGCGACGACAAGGACAAGTCAGCGGTCTACCTGGCCGAGTGCCGGCGGATGGGCATCAAGGTACTGCCGCCGGACGTGAACGAGTCGCAGGGCCGGTTCGCCGCCGTCGGCAAGGACATCCGGTTCGGGCTGGCCGCGGTCCGCAACGTCGGCACCAACGTGGTCGAGGCGGTCATCCGGTGCCGCAAAGACAAGGGCCGGTACACGGACTTCTACGATTTCCTGCGCAAGGTCGACGCGGTGGCCTGCAACAAGAAGACCATCGAATCGCTGATCAAGGCCGGCGCCTTCGACTCGATGGGGCACACCCGCAAGGGGCTGCTCGCGGTGCACGCCGACGCGATCGACTCGTTCCTCGACGTGAAGCGCAACGAGGCGGTCGGCCAGTTCGACCTGTTCGGCTCCATGTTCGGTGAGGAGGAGCAGCAGGGGGCCGGCCTCGTGGTGACCCCGCCGATCCCGGATATGGAGTGGGACAAGTCCGACCGGCTGGCGTTCGAGCGGGAGATGCTCGGGCTGTACGTGTCCGACCATCCGCTGTTCGGCATCGAGCACGTGCTGGACAAGGCGGCCGAGCGGCAGATCGCCACGCTGTCCGAGGAGGGCGCGGTCGCCGACGGTACCGTGGTCACCCTCGCCGGCATCCTCGGCCGGCGTCCAGCGGCGGATCACCAAGCAGGGCCGGGCCTGGGCGTCGGCCAGCCTCGAAGACCTCACCGGCGCGGTCGAGGTGCTGTTCTTCCCCAACACGTACGAACTGGTCGGGCAGTACATCGCCGAGGACGCGATCGTGGTGGTGAAGGGCCGGGTGGACCGCCGCGACGACCAGCCCCGGCTGATGGCGATGGACCTGTCGATCCCAGACATCACCGCGCCCGACGACGTCAAGCCGGTGGTGCTCGCCCTGCCCCCGTCGCGGTGCACGCCGCCGCTGGTGGAGCGGCTCAAGGAGGTGCTCACCAGCCATCCCGGCTCGGCCGAGGTGCACCTCCGGCTGGTCAACGGCACCAGGACCACGCTGCTGCGGCTCGGTCCGGTGCGGGTGGCGCCCACGACCGCGCTGATGGCCGACCTGAAGGCATTGCTCGGCCCCAGCGCGGTCGCCGGTTGAGGCTGGTGTCGGCACAACTTCCGGCAGGTTGTTGTCTCCGAGACCCGGTTTGGCCACAACTTCCGGGAAGTTGTGCCGATCTTGCGGTAGTCGGCTGAAACGTGGTTCGCGCGACCTGCAAGGATCGGATTCGTGACGACCGCCATTGTCGACGGGTTCGCCCCCGATCCGGCGCCCGCCCCGGCCCGCTCCCGGGGCGTGTGGCGCGAGGTGCTGATCGCACTCGCGGTCGCGGCGACGCTGGCCGCGCTGGGACTGCCCCTCGGGCTGCTGTGGCGGGCGGTGACGCCCAGGGTCGAGTTCGTGATGACCGATGCCGGCGCCACCACCGTGCAGGCGGAGCCGGAGGGGTTCGTGGCCGGCGACGGCTGGTACGTGCTGATCACGTTCGCGGTCGGGGTGGTCGCCGCGATCGTGGTGTGGGCGCTGCTGCGCCGGCGCCGGGGGCCGTTGGTCCTGCTCGGCCTCGTGCTGGGCTGCGCCGCCGGTGGGATGCTGACCGCGTGGATCGGCCACCAGATCGGGTACGCGCACTACCGCAGCCTCGCCCTGCACGCCCCGGTCGGCGCCCACTTCTTCCGGCCGCCCTCGGTGCGCTCGGGCTACGTCGGGCTGTGGTTCGGGTTCCTGCCCCGGGTGCAGGGCGCCGTGCTGGTGGAGGCGATCGCGGCGGCCACGGCGTACCTGGTGCTGGCGGCCTTCCACGTCGAGCCCGACCTGCGCCGGGCAGGCGGGCCCGGCCCCACCCCGCCGGACCAGCCGGCCCAGGCGCTCAGTTGGGAGCCGACGGAGTGGACAACTCAGCCAGCGTCGCCGGCACCGCCCGGATCTGATCCAGCAGGGCCACCTCGCGATTGAGCATCGTGCGCTCGGCGCGCAGCCGACTCACCGTGTCGGGCATGGCCAGCAGCGTCTGGCGGTCGTCGAGGGTCAGCGACGCGGTGGCCGCGACCAGGTGCGACAGCACGTTCGGGTCGTCCGGAAGCTGCTCACCGGTCGGCGTCGACTCGCCGCGCAGCATCCGCAGGTACCGCTGGAAGATCGCGAGCACGCCGGGCGCCAGCCTGTCGGCCAGACCCGCCTCGCCGGTCTCCTCGGGCAGCCACTCGACCTGCGCGGTCAGGTACGGCTTGCCGTGATCGTTCACATCCACGATGCGGAACCGCCGCCGGCCCACGGTCACCAGGTCGAATCGACCGTCCTCGTGCTCGTTGACCTGGCGGAGCTGCGCGCTGCACCCCACGTCGTACAGGCTCAGCGAGGTGCTCATGGTCAGCCCGGCGGCCGGCTCACCACCCGGCGCGGCGCGCTCGACCTCCCAGCCGCTGCGGATCGCCACCACCCCGAACTCGCGCGCCTCGTCCGCCGGCAGCGCCATCAGGTCGCGGACGAGGGTGCGGTAGCGCTCCTCGAACACGTGCAGAGGCAGCACCAGACCCGGAAACAGGACGGTGCCAAGCGGAAACAGCGCGAGCGCCGAGGTCACGCAGTGAGCGTATCCGACCGGCCGCCCCCCGCCCGGCCTCGTCGATCTAGGAAGAATGGTGGAACAAGCCTGGCGATCCGGGCACCATTCTTCCTAGATCGACGAGGAGGCGGACCGCGACAGCCCGGCTGGTTGGCGCGGCCTAGACTCAGCTCTGTGCTGACCAGGATCGACCTGCGCGGGTCCACGGCGGATCCGCGCCGGCTGCTGCCCCGTGCCGCCCTCGATGTCGCCGCCGCCATGGAGGTGGTGCGGCCGGTCGTGGAGGCGGTCCGCGAGCATGGCGCGCCGGCGGTCCGCGACGCCACCGAGCGGTTCGACGGGGTCTCCCTGGACGCCCTGCGGGTGCCCGCGGAGGCCATCGCCGCGGCTGTCGACGAGCTCAGCCCGGGGATACAGACGGCGCTGACCGAGGCGATCAGCCGGGCCCGGATGGTCCACACCGACCAGCGACGGGTGGACGTCACCACCCGGGTCGTGCCCGGCGGCACGGTCACGCAGCGGTGGCGGCCGGTCGCCCGGGTCGGTCTGTACGTGCCGGGCGGCCTCGCCGTGTACCCGTCGAGCGTGGTCATGAACGTCGTGCCGGCCCAGGTCGCCGGCGTGGATTCGCTGGCCGTCGCCAGCCCCCCGCAAATCGCCACCGGCCGGCCGCACCCGCTCGTCCTCGCCGCGTGCGGGCTGCTCGGCGTCGACGAGGTGTACGCGGTGGGCGGCGCCCAGGCCGTCGCCATGTTCGGCTACGGCACGGACGAGTGCGCTCCCGTCGACCTGGTCACCGGGCCGGGCAACATCTGGGTCACCGCGGCCAAGCGGCTGCTGCGCGGCGTCGTGGGCATCGACGCCGAGGCCGGCCCGACCGAGATCGCCGTCCTCGCCGACGACACCGCCGACCCCCGGCACGTCGCCGCCGACCTGATCAGCCAGGCCGAGCACGATCCGCTCGCCGCCAGTGTGCTGGTCACGCCGTCGGTCGACCTGCTGCGCGCGGTCGAGAACGAGCTGGAGCAGCAGGTCGCGGCCACCAAGCACACCGAGCGGATCACCGCCGCGCTGACCGGGGCGCAGTCCGCCGCCGTCCTGGTCGACGATCTCGACCAGGGGCTGCGGGTGGTCGACGCGTACGCGGCGGAGCACCTGGAGATCCAGACCCGGGACGCCCGCACGGTCGCCGAGCGGGTGCACAGCGCCGGCGCGATCTTCGTCGGCCCGTGGTCGCCCGTCTCGCTGGGCGACTACTGCGCCGGCTCCAACCATGTCCTGCCCACCGGCGGCTGCGCGCGGCACTCGTCCGGCCTGTCGGTGCAGACGTTCCTGCGCGGGGTCCAGCTCATCGAGTACGACGAGAGCGCCCTCTGGGGCGCGGCCGCGCACGTGGTGGCCCTGGCGGACGCCGAGGACCTGCCGGCGCACGGCCAGGCCGTGACCGCGAGGTTCGCCCAGTGAGCGAGCGGAGCGAGCGAACCAGGCGGCTCAGCGCGGATGAGCCTCATGCCGGCACGGAGCGAAGCGGAGTGCCGGCATGAGCGATTTGCCTGTCCGTCCCGAGCTGCGGGGACTGAAGCCGTACGGGGCGCCGCAACTGGACGTGCCGGTCCGGCTCAACACCAATGAAAATTCATATCCGGTACCCGACGACGTGGTCGACGCGATCGCCAAGGCGGTTCAGGACGAGCTGCGCGACCTCAACCGGTACCCGGATCGGGACGCGGTCGCGCTGCGCACCGACCTGGCCGCCTACCTCGGGCACGGCCTGGTGACGGCCAACCTCTGGGCCGCCAACGGCTCCAACGAGATCCTCCAGCAGCTGCTCCAGGTGTTCGCCGGCCCGGGCCGCACCGCGCTCGGCTTCACCCCGGCGTACTCGATGCACCCGCTGATCTCGCTCGGCACCGGGACAGCCTGGATCGACGGCCGGCGGGCCGGCGACTTCTCGCTCGGCGTCGACCACGCCGTGGCGCAGGTCCGCGAGCACCGCCCGGACGTGGTGTTCCTCTGCTCGCCGAACAACCCGACCGGCACCGCCCTGCCCCTGGACGTGGTGGCGGCGGTGGCCGAGGCTGCTCCCGGCATGGTCATCGTCGACGAGGCGTACGCCGAGTTCGCCCGCCCCGGCACCCCGAGTGCGGTGACGCTGCTGGGCGGGTACCCGAGATTGGTTGTCACCCGCACGATGAGCAAGGCGTTCGCACTTGCCGGCGCCCGGCTGGGTTATCTGGCCGCGGATCCCGCGGTGGTCGACGCGGTGCTGCTGGTCCGGCTGCCCTACCACCTGTCCGCGCTCACCCAGGCGGCGGCGCGGGCGGCGCTGGCCTGCGCCCCGACGCTGCTCGGCACGGTCGAGGCGATCAAGGAACAGCGCGACCGGATCGTGGCCGGGCTGCGCGAGCGCGGCCTGCCGGTCGCCGACAGCGACGCCAACTTCGTGCTGTTCGGCGGCCTGGGCGACAGCGCCGGGGTCTGGCGCCGGCTGCTCGACCATGGGGTACTGGTCCGCGACGTCGGCCTGCCCGGCTGGCTGCGGGTCACCGCCGGGACGCCGGAGGAGACGACGGCGTTCCTCACCGCACTGGATCGGAGTCTGGACAGATGAGCCGGGTTGGACGCGTCGAACGCACCACGGCCGAGTCGAAGGTGCTGGTCGAGGTCGAGCTCGACGGCACCGGCACGGTCGAGGTCAGGACCGGCATCGGCTTCTACGACCACATGCTCGCCCAGCTCGGCAAGCACGGCGGGTTCGACCTGCGGGTGCGTACCGAGGGCGACCTGGAGGTGGACGCGCACCACACGGTCGAGGACACCGCGCTCGCGCTGGGCACGGCGTTCGCGGAGGCGCTCGGCGACAAGGCCGGCGTGGTGCGGTTCGGCAGCGCGGTCGTGCCGCTCGACGAGGTGCTCGTGCAGGCCGCTGTCGACCTGTCCGGCCGGCCGTACGTGGTGCACGACGAGCCGGCTGGCCTGGCGCCGCTCATCGGGCCGGTGTACCCGAGCAGCATGACCCGGCACGTGTGGGAGTCCTTCGGGCACACCGCGAAGATCACGTTGCACGTGGCCGTGCTCCGCGCCTCCCGGCCGGGCAGCCAGCCGGACGCGCACCACGTGGTGGAGGCGCAGTTCAAGGCGGTGGCGCGGGCGTTGCGCCAGGCTGTCGCGCGCTCGGGGTCGGCGGGCGTCCCGAGTACAAAAGGGGTGTTGTGATGGCGCCCCGGGTTGTCGTGCTCGACTACGGGTCGGGGAACCTCCGCTCGGCGCAGCGGGCGGTCGAGCGGGTCGGCGCGTCGGTGGAGGTGACGTCCGATCTGGCTTTGGCGCGCGAAGCTCACGGTCTCGTGGTGCCCGGTGTCGGGGCGTACGCCGCGTGCATGGCCGGGATCGACGCGCTCGACGCCGGGCCGGTGATCGTCGACCGGGTCCGGGACGGCCGGCCGGTGCTCGGGATCTGCGTGGGCATGCAGGTGCTGTTCGCGGCGGGGGAGGAGCACGGCGTGGTGACCAAGGGGCTGGGCCTGCTGCCCGGCACGGTGACCCGGCTGACCGCGCCGATCGTGCCGCACATGGGCTGGAACACGGTGTCCTGGCCGGTGTCCTCCCGCCTCGGCTCCGGCGACACCACGCGGTACTACTTCGTGCACTCCTACGCGGCCCCTGCTTCGATCGAGGGCGCGCTGGTCGCCACGACCGTCCATGGTGGAGCGTTCGCGGCGGCGGTGGAGAGCGGGGCGCTGTGCGCGACCCAGTTCCACCCGGAGAAGTCCGGCGACGCCGGTGCCGCGCTGCTGGCCAACTGGGTCGGTTCGTTGTGAGCAAGCAGCGGGCGCTGCGCCGGGCCGAGCGTGAGGCGCAGGCACAGAAACTTCGGGTACGCCGGGAGCGTGCCACCCGCCGCCGCGCGCTCCTGCGCCGGCTGCGGCCGAGCCTGCCGCGCCGGCGCCGCTCCGGTCGACTGCCGTCCGGGCTCACCCGCGCCGAACGCGCCACGATCATTGTCGGCGCATTGACCGCACTCGGCCTGGTGTGGCTACTGGTCGATGGCCTGTCGACTCGCATAGCCTTTACAGCCCTGATAGCACTGTGCGCACCCGCGCTGTTCGTGCTCACCGTGGACCGGAGGACCTGACGTGGCCCTGACCCTGCTGCCCGCCGTCGACGTGTCCAACGGCCAGGCGGTACGCCTGGTTCAAGGGGCTGCCGGGACCGAGACGATGTACGGTGACCCGCTCGACGCCGCCCTGGCCTGGCAGCGGGACGGCGCGGAGTGGGTACACCTGGTCGACCTCGACGCGGCGTTCGGCCGGGGCTCCAACGCCGACCTGCTCGCCGACGTGGTGAAACGGCTCGACATCGCGGTCGAGCTGTCCGGCGGCATCCGCGACGACGAGTCGTTGCGCCGCGCGATCGGCACCGGCGCGGCCCGGGTCAACCTCGGCACCGCCGCGCTGGAGGATCCGGCCTGGTGCGACCGCGCCTGCGGCACGTACGGCGAGCGGGTCGCGGTCGGGCTCGACGTGCGCGGGCACACCCTCGCGGCCCGGGGCTGGACCCGCGACGGCGGTGACCTGTTCGCGGTCCTGGACCGGTTGGAGCGGGCCGGGTGCGCCCGCTATGTGGTCACCGACGTGCTCCGCGACGGCACGCTGACCGGCCCGAACGTGACCCTCCTGCTCCAGGTCTGCGCGCGGACCCACAAGCCGGTCATCGCCAGCGGCGGTGTGTCCAAGCTCGACGACCTGCGTCAGCTGGCCGCCCTCGAACCGGCCGGTGTGGAGGGCGTGATCGTCGGGAAGGCGCTGTACGCGGGTGCGTTCACGGTGGGCGAGGCGCTGACCGCGCTGTCGGAGATCCAATGATTTCTCGGCTCGGGTCCGGTGGGCCGTGGGAGGAGCTGTACGGGTACTCCCGGGTGGTCCGGACCGGACCGTGGGTGCTGACCGCCGGGTGCACCGCGACCGTCGACGGGGTGGTGAAGCATACCGGCGACGCGTACGCCCAGGCGGTGCTCGCGTTCCAGATCGCGCTGGAGGCGGCTGGTTCTTGTGGCGTGACCACGGAGAATGTGGTGCGTACCCGGATGTACGTGATGGGCGCGGCGAACGCCGACGCGGTCGGGCGCGCGCACGGGTCGGTGTTCGGCGCGGTCCGGCCGGTCTCGACGCTGGTCCTGGTGGCCGGGCTGCTGCACCCCGACATGCTGGTCGAGGTCGAAGTGGAGGCGTGGCTTCCGTGAGCGTTGCTGTCCGGGTGATCCCGTGCCTCGATGTGGACGCCGGCCGGGTGGTCAAGGGCGTCAACTTCGTCAACCTGCGCGACGCCGGTGACCCGGTCGAGCTGGCCGCCGCGTACGACGCCGCCGGGGCCGACGAGCTGGTCTTTCTCGACGTCACCGCGTCGTCGGACGAGCGGGCGACCATGCTCGACGTGGTCCGGCGTACGGCGGAGAGCGTGTTCATCCCGCTCACCGTCGGCGGCGGGGTGCGTTCGGTGTCCAACGTGGACATCCTGCTCCGGGCCGGGGCGGACAAGGTCGGCGTCAACACGGCCGCCATCGCCCGGCCGGAGCTGATCGCCGAGATCGCCGACCGGTTCGGGCGGCAGGTGCTGACGCTGTCGCTGGATGTACGGCGGTCGCCGGGGGTACCGAGTGGGTTCGAGGTCACCACCCACGGCGGGCGGCGCGGGGCCGGGCTCGACGCGGTCGAGTGGGCCGCGCGGGGCGCCGCGCTGGGCGCCGGTGAGATCCTGCTCAACTCGATGGACCGGGACGGCACCAAGGACGGGTTCGACCTGCCGTTGATCGAGGCGGTCCGGGCCGTCGTGGACATTCCGGTGATCGCGTCGGGCGGGGCCGGCGCGGTGGCCGACTTCCCGCCGGCGGTCGCGGCCGGCGCCGACGCGGTACTCGCGGCGAGCGTCTTCCACTTCGGACAGCTCGCGATCGGCGACGTCAAGGACGCGCTGCGGGTGGCGGGTCACCCGGTCCGCTAGCGTGCCGGGGTGGCTCGCGTCTGGCATCGACGTTGGTCGATATAGTCCCATGTGGGCGGGCTGGTTGGTACTAAATCGACCAACGTCTGTTTGGGGCCGGGTGGCGCCGTGGCTGACCGGTTACGAAACCGGCAAAGCGCCCGATTCGCCTGCGCTCCGCATCGACGGTGGGCTATCTAGCCCACCGTCGATAGAAAGCGCCTCAGCGGGACCGCGTACCGAGAACAGCGGGATGAACACGTGCGCCAGCGGGCCGATCGAGATCGCGTACAGCAGGGTCGCCCACCCGACCGTGCCGCCCAACAGCCAGCCGATCGTCAACACGGTCACCTCGATCACGGTCCGGACCAGGCGGACCGAGCGTCCCGGCCGGCGGGCCACGTACCCCGTCATCAGCCCGTCGCGGGGGCCCGGGCCGAGCCGGGCGCCGATGTACAGGCCGGTGGCCAGGCCGTTCAGCACGATCCCGCCGAGAAGAAATCCCCACCGGGCCAGTGGTGCGTGCGGTGTCGGCAGCAGGTCCAGTCCCCAGTCGAGGGACAGCCCGACCAGGATGGCGTTGCTGATCGTGCCGATTCCGGGGCGCTGCCGCAGCGGGATCCACAGCAGCAGCACCGCGACCCCGACGATGATGACGATCCAGCCCATACGCAGGCCGGTACGCCGGGCGAGCCCCTGGTGGAAGACGTCCCACGGGTCGAGCCCGAGGCGCGCCTCGACCATGAGCGCGCAGCTCCCGCCGTAGGCCAGCAGGCCGACGTACAACTGGGTCAGGCGTCGAACGGGGTTGCCCATCACCGTCATGCATGCAACTCTGAAGGCCAATCCGACCCACCTCTAGAGCCAATTTGGGGTGACTGGCCTTGGCTGGCAGCATTCGTGGCACCCAACTGGCCCGGCTACTCGGTGCGTGGCCTGCCCCGAAACGAACCGGCCCCGAGTACGCGCAACTGGCCGGCGCCGTTCGGAGCCTGCTCACCGACGGGCGGCTGGCGCTCGGCGTACGGTTGCCGGCCGAGCGCGAGCTGGCCCTGGCGCTCGGGCTCAGCCGCACGACGGTCACCGCGGCCTACCGGACGCTGCGTGAGTCGGGTCACCTGACCAGCCGCCGGGGCGCCGGGAGCTGGACCGCGCTGCCGGCCGGCCACCGGATCGGCACGTCCGGGCTGTGGTCCCCGCTCGACGACGAGGAGGTCATCGATCTCGGCTGTGCGGCGTTGCCGGCGCCGCCGGAGATGATCGACGCGGTCACGGCGGCCGCCGCCGACCTGCCCCGTTACCTTGTGGGGGCCGGCTACCACCCGATGGGCGTGGACGTGCTCCGCGAGGCGGTGGCCGGCGAGTACACGGCCCGTGGCCTCCCCACCTCACCCGACCAGATCATGATCACCGGCGGCGTGCAGCACGCGCTGGACCTGGTACTCCGGCTGCTCGTCGCCCCCGGCCAGCGGGTACTGCTGGAGACCCCGACGTACCCGAACGCGCTGACCGCCGTCGTCGCCAGTCGGGCCAGGCTCGTCGCGTACGCGATCAGCGACGCCGGCTGGGACGACGACCTGCTGCTGACCACGGTCCGGGACGCACGGGCCCGGCTGGCGTACCTGATCCCGGACTACCACAACCCGACCGGTCACCTGATGGACGCCGCGCTGCGCGAACGGTTGCCCGCCGCCGCGCACGCCGTGGGCACCGATATCGTGGTCGACGAGTCGTTCGTCGACCTGCGGCTGGACGGCCCCGAGGTGCCGCCGGCCGTGGCGACGTTCGACCGGGCCGCCCGGGTCCTCACCATCGGCGGCCTCAGCAAGCCGTACTGGGGTGGCCTGCGGATCGGGTGGGTACGCGCGGCTACCTCGATCACCGCCCGCCTCGCCGCGGCCCGGGTCGCGGTCGACATGTCGTCGCCGGTGCTCGACCAGCTCGTCGCGGTGCACCTGATGGGCATGCGGGACCGGGTCGTCGCGGCGCGCCGGGTCGAGCTGCGCAACCGCCGGGACACGCTGGTCGCCGCGCTGCGCGCGCACCTGCCGGAGTGGCGGTTCGTGGTGCCGCACGGCGGGCTGTGCCTGTGGGTCGAGCTGGACGCGCCGGTGTCCAGTGCGCTGGCCCGGGCCGTGGAGGAAGCCGGGGTACGCCTGGCACCCGGGCCGCGGTTCGGCGCCGACGGCACGATGGAGCGGTTCATGCGGCTGCCGTACACGCTGCCCGAGGCCGACCTGGTCGAGGCGGTCCGGCGGCTCGCCGACGCGCGGCAGTCCCTGGACCGCCCCGCGGTGCGCCCGTTGCGTGCCCCCGCGATCGTCGCCTGAGCCCGGGCGCCCCTTGATCGGCACAACTTCCGGCAAGTTGTGGCCTCAGGGGGCTCGGGAGGCCACTATTTCCCGGAAGTTGTGCCGATCAAGCGTCACAGCTCCGCAAGCGCTCCCGCGTACATCTTCTCGACGTCGTCGGCGAACGTCTGCTCGACCACGCGGCGCTTCACCTTCAGCGACGGCGTCAGCTCACCGTCCTCAATGGACAGGTCCCGGGGCAGGATGGCGAACCGCTTCACGGTCTCCCACCGGTTGAGCCGCTCGTTGAGCTGCGTCACGTACTCGGCGACCATCTCCTGCGCGGCCGGCGACGAGACGATCTCGCCATACGAACTGCCGGCCAGCGGCCCGTCGGCCACCCAGCCGCCCAGGGCGTCGGGGTCCAGCGTGACCAGCATCGTGCAGTAGTTGCGCGCCTGGCCGATGACGAGCGCCTGCGACACGTACGGGCAGATCGACTTGAACATGCCCTCGACGTAGCTGGGCGCGACGTACTTGCCGCCCGACGTCTTGATCAGGTCCTTCTTCCGGTCGGTGATCCGCAGGTACCCGTCGGGGTCCAGTTCGCCGATGTCCCCGGTCCGGAAGTAGCCATCCGCAGTGAACGCGGCCTCCGTCTCGGCGGGCAGGTTGTGGTACCCGCGCATCACCGGCGCGCCGCGCAGCAGGATCTCGCCGTCGGTGTCGATCCGGATCTCCAGGTCGCCGAGGTGCCGGCCGACCGTGCCGATCCGCACCTGCCCCGGCAGGTTGACGAAGTTGCCCGCCGACGTCTCGGTCAGCCCGTACCCCTCCAGGATCGGCAGCCCGGCGGCGTGGAAGAACTCGGCGATCTCGGTGGACAGCGGCGCGGAGCCGGAGACCAGGCCGCGGATCCGCCCACCCAGCCGCGCCCGCAGCGTCGAGAAGACCAGCTTGTCGGCCACGGCGTGCTGGATCGCGAGCGCCGGTGGCACCGGCTTGCCGGCGAGCCGCAGCGCGGAGGCCCGCTTGCCGACGCCGACCGCCCAGGTGAAGATCTTCCACTTCGCGCCGCCACCGGCCTTGGCCGTGGTCACCGCGCGGTTGTACACCTTCTCGAAGACCCGGGGCGCCGCCGCCATGATCGTCGGTCGGATCGCGGTCAGGTTGTCGACGATCTTGTCGACTCGCCCGTCGATGTACGTCGGCACGCCCACGTACATGATCCCGCACAGTAGCGTCTTGCCGAACGAGTGCGACAGCGGCAGCCAGAGGTACTGCAGGTCGTCGGGGTTGAGCAGGCCCGACTCGGCCTGCGTCCAGCCCTGCCACACCCAGCCGCGGTGCAGCAGCTCGACACCCTTGGGCCGACCCGTGGTGCCGGAGGTGTAGATGAGCGTGGCGAGGTGGTCCGGCTGGATCCCGCCGACAATCTCAGTGATCAGGTCAGGCTGCCGCGCGAGCAGCTCGGCGCCGCGGGATTCCAGGTCCGCGAGGGTCATCGACGGTACGGGCAGAGCCGGCGCGTCCCCGTCGATCACCACGACGGCGGTCAGCTCGGGCAGCTTGGCGTCTTTGATCTTCGCGGCCTGGTCGGCGTTCTCCGCGATCAGCACGGTGGAGCCGGAGTCCCGGGCGATGAAGGAGGCGTCTTCGGGCTCGGTCGTCGGGTACACCGTCGTGGTGGCCGCGCCGGCGCACATCACGCCGAGGTCGGCGATCACCCAGTCGACGCGGGTGCTGGACAGGATCGCGACCCGGTCCTCCGGGCGGACCCCCAGGTCGTGCAGCCCGGCGGCGATCGCCCTGGCCCGGTCGGCAACCTGCGCCCAGGTCAGCCACACCGGCTCGCCCGCGTCGTCCGGGGCCGGGTGGGCGAATGCACGGGCGTCGGGGGTGTCCGCGACCCGCGCGAGAAACATTTCAGGGATGGACTTGTAACGCAGCGCGGTCAAGGTTGCCTCCGGGAGAGCCGGTTCGGTTACCGAAGGGTAATTTGCGTTAACGGCAGTCGGCTAGTCCCCGGGTCGGTCAGACCGCGAATCGGGCGCCCACCAGTCTGGCGACCAGGTCGTCCGGTCCGGTCGCCGCAACCCGGGCGGCGCGCTGCCGGCCGAAGAGGAACATCGTCAGCTCGCCCGGCTCGCCGGTGAGCGTTACCGCGGGCTCGCCGGCACCGATCGTGACCGTGCCGTGCCCGGGACACTCGATGCGGACCGTCGTCTTGAACCGCCGCAGCCGGAGCCGGGCCAGGGCGGACACCCGCTGCCAGAGCCGCGCGGCCAGCTCGGTGTCGAGCGGGCGCGGCTCCCAGTCGGGGCGGCCGCGGCGCACGTCCTCGGTGTGCACGAAGAACTCGATCATGTTGGTCAGCTCGTCCAACGCCGGCAGGTTCATCGGGCTCCACCGCGGGCCGGAGCGGACCATGGCCACCAGCTCCGGGTACGGGTGGCCGTCGCGGTACCCGACGCGGACCCGCTCGGTCCAGTCGGCGAAGGCTCTGAGCATGAGGCCCGGGCCGGCGTCCGGGCGGCGGTCGCGGGCGACGACGTGGGCGGCGAGATCGCTGGCGGTCCAGCCCTCGCACAGGGTGGGCGCGTCGGGGCCGGCGGCGAGGAGGGCGTCGGCGAGCGCGTCGCGTTCGATTCGGGCGTACCGGGACATGGGTCGATCATAGTGACGATCGTCGCGACGGGTCCAAAAGCCGATGCGGGCAGGGCCGACCTCGGTAAGGATAGGCTGCGGCAGGAGTGGCTTACGGGAGGAGCGGGTCTTGAGCGGCGACGGGGTGCTCGGCAAGGGTCTTCGGGTACTCGGTCGCAGCATCCGCGAGCAGCCGCTCCGGTTCACCCTCGCGGTCGCCGGAAGTGCCCTGTTCGGTCTGCTCACGATCGCCGGGGCGTACGTGGTCGGCGCCGTGGTCGGCCGGGTCGTCGTGCCGTCTCTCGACCACCACCACGCCGGGTTCGCGGCGCTGGCCGGCGGCGCGGTGGTGATCGTCGCGGTGAGTGTCGGCAAGGTGATCGGCCTGTTCGGCCGGCGGCTCGGCGCCGGGGCGATGCAGTTCCGCCTCCAGGCCGCGTACCGGCGCCGGGTCACCCGCAGGTACCTGGAGCTGCCGCTCGCCTGGCACCACCAGCACCCGACCGGCACGCTGCTGTCCAACGCGAACGCCGACGTGGAGGCCGCGTTCTTCCCGATCGCGCCGCTGCCGTTCGCGGTCGGCACGATCTTCATGCTGGTCGTCGCCCTGGGCTCGCTGTTCTTCACGGACTGGGTGCTGGCGCTGGTCGGGGTCGGCATCTTCCTCGCCCTGCTGCTGCTCAACGTCATGTACTCCCGCCGCATCTCACCCCGGGTGTCGGCGGCCCAGCGGCTGCGCGCCGAGGTGTCGGCGGTCGCGCACGAGAGCTTCGACGGCGCGCTGGTGGTCAAGACCATGGGCCGGGAGGCCGAGGAGACGGCCCGGTTCGGGGCGAAGGCCGGTGAGCTGCGGGACGCGCAGATCCGGGTGGGCCGGGTTCGCGGCATGTTCGACCCGGCCCTCGACGCGCTGCCCAGCTTCGGCACGCTCGGCGTACTGCTGGTCGGCGCGTGGCGGCTGGGCCAGGGCGCGATCGGCGTGGCCGACGTGGTCAGCGTCGCGTTCCTGTTCACCGTGCTGGCGTTCCCGATCCGGGCGATCGGCTGGGTCCTCGCCGAGCTGCCCCGCAGTGCGGTCGGCTGGGAACGGGTACAAAGGGTGCTGGCCGCGACCGGTGACATGGCCTACGGGTCGGGCGCGCTGGGCGGTCCGGCGCCGGCGCCGTTGTCCTTCGCGCACGTCGACTTCGGGTACGTGGAAGGCCAGCCGGTCCTGCGCGACGTGACGTTCGAGGTGCCCGCCGGCCGCACGGTGGCCCTGGTCGGGCCCACCGGGTCGGGCAAGTCGACGATCGCGGCGCTGGCGGCCCGGCTGGTCGACCCCGCGTCCGGCGCCGTACGGCTGGACGGGGTGGACGTGTCGGCGCTCACCCAGGAGGCGCTGTCCGGCGCGGTCGCCCTGGTGTCCCAGGTGCCGTTCGTGTTCGACGACACGGTCCGGGGCAACGTCGCCCTGGACCGGCCCGGGGTCGACGACGACGCGGCGTGGCGGGCGCTGCGCACGGCCCAGGCCGAGGGGTTCGTGTCGGCGCTGCCGGAGAAGCTGGACACGATGGTCGGCGAGCGCGGTACCTCGCTGTCCGGCGGCCAGCGGCAGCGGCTGACCCTGGCCCGGGCGCTGGCCGGCGGTCCCCGGCTGCTCGTGCTCGACGATGCGACCAGCGCGGTCGACCCACGGGTGGAGGCGGCGATCCTGGCGTCGCTGCGCGGGGCGGCCGGCGCGTCGATCCTGGTCGTCGCGTACCGGCGGGCCACGATCGCGCTGGCCGACGAGGTGATCTACATCGAGCACGGCCGGGTGGTGGCCCACGGCAGGCACAGTGACCTGCTGGCCACCGTCCCCGGGTACGCCAACCTGGTCACCGCGTACGAGAAGGCCGACGCCGAACGCGAGCGCGAGAAGACCTACGACGAGGACGGGGTACGCGCGTGAGCGTCGAGGCAACCACCTGGTCGACGCTCCGGCGCGGGCTCGCCATGTCGCCCGAGCTGCGCACCGGACTCGGCGGCACGCTGGTCCTCGCGGTGTTCGCCACCGCCGGCCGGGTCGCCGTGCCGGTCGCGATCCAGCAGGGCATCGACCGCGGCCTGCGCGCCCCCGGCGGGCCGGACCTCGGCGTCATCGCCACCATCGTGACGATCACCGCCGCCGTGCTGCTGGTGACGATGATCAGCGCGTACCTGATGAACGTCCGGCTGTACACGGTCAGCGAGACGGCGCTGGCCGGCATCCGGACCCGTACCTTCCGGCACGTCCACGACCTGTCGATGCTGCACCAGCAGAGCGAGCGGCGCGGCTCGCTGGTCTCCCGGGTCACCACCGACGTCGACCAGATCAGCCAGTTCCTCCAGTGGGGCGGCGTGATCCTGCTGGTCAGCTTCGGCCAGCTCACGATCACGACGATCGTCATGGCGGTGTACTCGTGGCAGCTCACGCTCGTGGTGTACGCGGCGTTCGCCCCGGTCGTGTTCATCATCCGGGTCTTCCAGCGCCGGCTGACCGTCGCGTACGGGACCGTCCGCGCGCACGTCGGCACGATGCTCGCCGCGGTCTCGGAGAGCGTCGTCGGCGCCGCCGTGATCCGCGCGTACGGCGTGCACCGGCGCACCGAGGCCCGGCTCGACCAGGCGATCGAGGACAACCGGGCGGCCCAGTTCCGGGCGCTGCGGATCAGCGTGACCAGCTTCACGGCCGGCGAGTGGGCGTCCGGCCTGGCCACCGCCGCCGTGGTGGTCGTCGGGGTGCTGCTGGGCGTCGACGGGCACCTCACGGTCGGCCAGCTCACCGCGTTCCTGTTCCTGGCCACGCTGTTCGTCCAGCCGGTGCAGATCGCCACCGAGGTGCTCAACGAGGCGCAGAACGCGATCGCGGGCTGGCGTCGGGTACTCGATGTTCTTGATCAGCAGCCCGACGTGGCCGATCCCGGGGACGGCGGCCGGGACCTCCCGCGCGGCCCGATCGATGTCCGCTTCGAGCATGTGCACTTCGCGTATCCGGGTGGGCCGGAGGTGCTGACCGACGTCGACCTGGCGATCGCGGCACAGACCCGGGTGGCCGTGGTCGGCGAGACCGGTAGCGGCAAGACCACCTTCGCCAAGCTGCTGACCCGGCTGATGGATCCGACGTCCGGCCGGGTGCTGCTGTCCGGCGCGCCGCTGACCTCGGTGCGCTTCGGGTCGCTGCGGCGGCGTGTGGTGATGGTGCCGCAGGACGGGTTCCTGTTCGACGCGAGCGTCGCCGACAACGTGCGCTTCGGCCGGCCGGAGACGAGCGACGACGACCTGTACCTGGCGTTCGCCGAGCTGGGCCTGGCCGACTGGGTCGAGGGGCTGGCCGACGGCGTGCGTACCCAGGTCGGTGAGCGCGGCGAGGCGCTGTCGGTGGGGGAGCGGCAGCTGGTCGCGCTGGCGAGAGCGTACGTGGCCGACCCCGACCTGCTGGTGCTCGACGAGGCGACCAGCGCCGTCGACCCGGCGACCGAGGTGCGGCTGCAACGCGCGCTCGACGCGGTGACCCGGGGGCGTACCACGATCGCGATCGCCCACCGGCTGTCCACCGCACAGGCCGCCCACGAGGTGATCGTGGTTGACCGCGGCGTCGTGGTCCAGCGCGGTTCGCATGATCAATTGGTACGCGATCCCGACTCGATCTACGGCAAGCTTTTCGCGTCGTGGTTGGAGCAGACGCGTTCCGTCTAGCCCCCTATCGCGATATCGTCCCGGATATCGCTTTGGAGGCATGGTCATGACTGAGTCGATAAAGACCCCGGCCGAGACGCTGGCGAGCGCGGTCGAGGGCTTGCCGCCGGAGGAGCGGCAGCGGGTGATCGCGTGGTTGTTCGGGCGCTCGTACGCCACGGGGTTCAGCGGGCGATCGATCGGTATCGGGTCCGCTATCGGGTCCGCTATCGCCAGCGAGCAGCGGGAGCGGCTGCTCGAAGTGACGTTCGGCAGCGGTCAGTCCGGCGGCCGGCGCGGCGAGCACCAGGTGGTGCCGATCCGGCTGCCCACCGACCAGCACGCGGCGCTGCGCGACTGGTGCCAGGAGCACGGGTTCACGATGGCGACCGTGGTGCGCGGCCTGGTCGAGCGGTTCCTGGAGGAGCAGGGCCGGGCGCCCGCCAAATCAGCCTGACAGCCGTGGCTTGATTGGCACAACTTCCCGGAAGTTGTTGCCTCAGCGGGGTTCTGAGGCAACGGTTTGCCGGAAGTTGTGCCGATCTTGGTGAGCTTGCGTGGTGGGTGCAGGCTGGTTGGCATGTCGTACGGATACAGCCCGAACTATCCGCCCACGCAGATCGACTACGGGTACCCCGAGCCGGTGGAGCCGGCCCGCCGGTCGGCGCCCGCTTCGGTGCACGTGGTCGCGGTCATGCAGTACCTCGCCGGGATCGTGCTGCTGATCCTCGGCGCCGTGGCGGCGGCGGACTCGCTCGGCGGCGGGCGGTATCTCGACGGCGCCCCGGTCGCGGCCGGCGTACGCGGTGCCGGGCTGTCCATCGGCGCGGTACTCGTGTTCGGCGGGCTGCTGGCCCTGGCCATCGGTCGCAAGATCCAGCGCGGGCGGCAATGGGCGCGGGTGCTCGTGCTCGTCCTGTCGGGCGTGAGCGTGGTCGGCACGTTGTACACCGGGCTGGTCCGCGACGGCGAGCCGAATGCCCTGACCGGCCTGGTGGTGCCGGTGATCTACCTGGTGCTGCTCAACACTACGGCCGCACGGTCGTGGTTTCGCAGCTATCGAGCGGGCCGGTGAGGTACCGCTGGATCGTCGGCCCGATCGCGGCCACCAGTGTCTCGCGCGGCGCGCTGGCCAGCGGCTCGACCTTGAGCAGGTAGCGTGTCATCGCCAGGCCGACTATCTGCGAGGCGGCCAGCGTCGTCCGTAGCTGTGCCTGCTTCGGGTCGAGGTCGAGAGTCTGGATGATTTTGCCGAGGATCTGCGAGGTGAGGAACTCCCGCAGCATGCGGGCCGACCATTCATGGCTGAGCGCGCTGCGCAGCAGGGCGGCCGCGCTGGTGCCGGCCGGTGAGTCCCAGACGGTGAGGAAGGCCCGGACCAGCCGCTCGCCGACGCCGTCCGGTCCGCCGGCCGCGATCTTCGGGACGATCTCGGCGGGGTTGACCGGGATCTCCATCGTGGCGACGAAAAGCTGATCCTTGGTGCCGAAATAATGGTGGACCAGCGCCGGGTCGACTCCGGCGCCGGTCGCGATCTGGCGGATCGATGCCTTGTCGTAACCACGCTCGGCGAACGCCTGTTTGGCGGCGGCCAGGATCGCCTCGCGGGTGTCCTGGTTGCCGGGTCGGCGTCCGGTGCGCGCCATGAACTCAACACTAGTTGAAATGTCTGGATCTTGGTAATTCTGACACCGTATTCGGTGCCAGAATTACCAAGATCCAGGGATCTAGAGGGCGAGGACCCGGTCCAGGAACTCGCGGTACCGGCGAATCGCCACCCGCAGCGACTCCGTGTCCGGGTTCTCCGCGACGCTGCGCGGGTCCAGTTCGGCATGCTGCGCCTGGAGGGCCGCGGCGAGGGCGTTGACCGCGTCCGTCACGACCGCGGCGGCCGTGGAGACGGCGAACCCGGGATCGTCGACGAACAGGTTGCCCGCCTCCCGGATGCGTACCCGGAACCCTTCCGCGTCGGCCGTCGCCCAGACCGCGATCCGGGCCTCGGTCACATCGCCCGGTCGGTACGCGGTGGATTGGTCGGCCTCGGTGGATTGGTCGGCCTCGGTGGATTGGTCGGCCTCGGCGGCGACGGCTACCGGGACGGCTTCGGGGGTCTCGGCTGTCTCGGCGGTCTCTGCTGCTGCGGCTGGTTCCGTTGCGTCGACGGGCTCCGCGGTCTCGGCCGCCGCGGCGGCTGCTGGTTCCTCGGCCTCGGCAAGCGGCTCGGGTTCGGTGGCTTCGGCGGTGGGTTCGGCTTCCGGCTCGGCTTCGGGCGCGGCTTCCGGCTCGGCTTCGGCTTCGGGCTCGGCTTCGGCTTCGGGCTCGGCTTCGCGCTTCGGGCTCGGCTTCTGGCTCGGTTGTGGTGGCTTCGGGCTCGGTTGGTTCGGCCCAGTCGGCGAGTGCCACAGCCGTGACCTCGACCACCGGTTCGACCTCTTCGCCGTTGGCTGCCTCTTGCGCTGCCTGCTCCTGGGTCGCCGGTTCCGCGACGGCCGCAACGGGCTCGGCCTCGATCGCCTCCACCTCCGCAACCTCGGCGCCGCTGGTCTCGGCGTCTGGTTCGGCCCAGTCTGCGAGCGTCTCGGCGGCGGCGTCGACCGCCTCGTCAGCGCTCGCTGAGATCGGTTCTGCGACCTCCTCGGGCGTTGCGTCCTCGACCGTTGAGGCGAGGACCTCTTCGCTGCCGGTCGGGGCCTCGGCGGCGCTGTCGACCACGACGATGTCGTCGGTCGTCGGTGTCGCCGCTGGCATGCTGTCGGCCTCAGCGTCGGTCCCGGCCGGCGCCTCGGTCTCTGCCACCGCGTCGGCTCCCGTTTCGGCGCCGGCGTCCGCATCTGCCCCAGTGTCAGCTTCTGCCTCGACGTCGGATTCGGTCTCCGCGTCTGCGCTGGCCTCCTCGGCTTCGGCTTCGGTCGCAGTCTCGGCCTCGGCGTCGGTGCCCGTGTCGGACTCCGCCTCGGGGCCTGTTGCCTCCGTCTCGGCTTCTGCTTCGGCGTCGGTGTCTGCGCCGGCTTCGGCGTCGGTGTCTGCGCCGGCTTCGGCCTCGATGTCTGCGCCGGCTTCGGCCTCGATGTCGGTGTCCGTGTGGGACTCCGCCTCCGGGCCTGCTGCCTCTGCCTCGGCGTCTGCGCCGGCTTCCGCTTCGGTGTCGGTGTCCGTGTCGGACTCCGCCTCCGGGCCTGTTACCTCCGCCTCGGCGGCCTCGGCGTCGGTCACGGCCGATTCACTGTCCTCGACAGCGATCGCGGCATCCGCGTCAGCCCCGGCCGCCGCCTCCGGTGCGGTCGCCTCGGCGTCCGTGGACGTTTCGTCGGAAGCGGCCGTGTCCGGAGTCCCGGCCGGAATGACCACGGCGCCGTCCGGGGGCGCCAGGGGAGCGGCGTTGTCGGGGGCGTCGATCGTTGCGGTCAGGTCGGTGGTCGGCGTCGTCTGACCGGACTCAGTCCCGTCTGCCGAGGCGGTCTCGGCGGCGGCCTTCTCCTCCGTCGCCGGCTCGGACAACGAATCCTCCGTGCTGCGCTGGGCGGGGATATCAGCCGCGTCCACCGCACTGGTGGCCTGCGGTACCGGTGGTGCGCCGCCGCCGTACGCACTCCCGGTCGGGTTCGGGTACATGCTGCTCCTCCGTCCACTCGATCCGGCGGATTCCGGCCGCCGGGAAACCGTCGCCGGAACAGCGGGCGCGGGCGTGGAGTGGCGCGGCCGGCGCACCCCGGTGCTGCGCCGTTGCCGATACGCCAGCGCCACGCCGGACGAAGGAGCGGCGCGGTGCGATGACACAGGGGAAAACGGCGTGACGGAGGGGCGCCGGCAACGATCTCATGCCTGACGATGCCGCACGGCGCAAAATCAACGTACCCCGGTTACGTCCGGCGCACACCCCGGAGAAGTGGCGGCAACATGAAAAGCCGGTTGTCCATTCGAGTGGGGCCGGTCGGTCGACCCTCGCCATAGGAGAGAATCGAGCACTGTGTCACTTGATCCCGATATCGCCGCGCGGCTGCGGCGCGACCCGGCCGGCCTGGTGCCCGCCGTCGTCCAGGAGTACGCGACGGGCATCGTCCTGATGCTCGCCTGGATGGACGAGGAGGCCCTGCACCGCACCCTCACCACCGGCCGGGCCACGTACTGGTCGCGCAGCCGCCAGGAGTACTGGGTGAAGGGTGAGACGTCCGGTCATCATCAGTACGTGAAAGGTGTCGCCCTCGACTGCGACGGCGACGCGCTCCTGGTGACCGTGGAGCAGGTCGGCCCGGCCTGCCACACCGGCGAGCACAGCTGCTTCTTCGACACGCTCCTGGAGGACCGATCATGACGACCGGCACGGTCGTGCCCGACGAAGCCACGTTCCGCGAGTTGGCGCGTACCCGCCGGGTGGTGCCGGTGACCCGGCGCCTGCTGGCGGACAGTGAGACGCCGGTCGGGGTGTACCGCAAGCTCGCCGGCGGCCCGGGCACCTTCCTGCTGGAGTCGGCCGAGCAGGGCGCCGGCTCGGCCGGTGCGGTGTGGTCGCGGTACTCGTTCATCGGCGTGCGCAGCGCCGCCACGCTGGTCGAGCGCGACGGCGAGGCGCTGTGGCTGGGTGCCCCGCCCGACGGCGTGCCGACCCACGGCGACCCGGCCCAGGTGTTGCGGGAGACGGTCGCCGCGCTGCTCGCCCCCGAGCCGGATGGGATCGAGCTGCCGCCGCTGACCGGCGGGATGGTCGGCTTCGTCTCGTACGATCTGGTCCGGCGGTTCGAGCGGCTGCCCGAGCGGGCGATCGACGACCTGCACCACCCGGCGCTGGGCATGATGCTCGCGACCGACCTGGTGGCGCTCGACCACTTCGCCGGCGCGGCGGTGCTGATCGCCAACGCGGTGCTGCCGGTCGACGCCGGCGACGGCGAGATCCTGGCCGCCTACCACCAGGCGATCGGGCGGCTGGACGCGATGACCACGGCGCTGTCCCGGCCTACCCCGCCGATGGTGTCCACGGTGGACGCCGCCCCGATCGGCGACGTCACCAGCCGGACGCCGGCTGGCGAGTACCCGAAGGCGGTGGAGATCGCGAAGGAGGCGATCCGGGCCGGGGAGTGCTTCCAGATCGTCGTGGCGCAGCGCTTCGAGCGCCCGACCGACGCCGACCCCATCGATGTGTACCGGGTGCTGCGCACCACCAACCCCAGCCCGTACATGTACCTGCTGCGGTTCGACGGGTTCGACATCGTCGGCTCGTCGCCGGAGGTGCACGTCAAGGTCACCGGCCGGCGAGCGGTCCTGCATCCGATCGCGGGCACCCGCTGGCGTGGCGAGACGCCGGAGCGCGACGCGGCGCTGGCCGCCGAGCTGCTGGCCGACCCGAAGGAGCGTTCCGAGCACGTGATGCTGGTCGACCTGGCGCGCAACGACCTGGGCCGGGTCTGCAAGCCGGGCACGGTGGACGTGCCCCAGTTCGCCACCGTCGAGCGGTACAGCCACGTCATGCACATCGTCAGCACGGTCGTGGGCGAGTTGACCGACGACCGGTCGGCGTTCGACACCCTGGCGGCGACGTTCCCCGCGGGTACCCTCTCCGGCGCGCCGAAGGTCCGCGCGATGGAGATCATCGAGGAGCTGGAGCCGACCCGGCGGGGACTGTACGGCGGGGTGGTCGGCTACTTCGGGTTCGGTGGCGACATGGACACCGCGATCGCCATCCGCACCGCGCTGATCCGTGACGGTGTCGCGTACGTGCAGGCCGGCGCCGGTATCGTGGCCGACTCCAACCCGGAGGCGGAGGAGACCGAGACGCGTAACAAGGCGGCCGCCGTGCTCGCGGCGATCGCGGCGGCGGAGACGTTGCGGCCGGCGAGATGAACCGGGACCGGACGGTCGCCGTGGCGGCCTGCGTGGCCGGCGCGGGGCTGGCGCTGTTCGCGGTCAGTCGTACCTGGACCGAGGTGGTGTCCGCCCGACCCGCGCCGCTGCCACCGGCACACGAGCTGAAGACCGGCTCGGCGCTGGCCCCGTGGTTGCCCGCCCTCGGCCTGGTGGCCCTGGCCGGCGCCGGGGCGCTGCTGGCCACCCGGGGTCTGGTGCGCGCAGCGGTGGGGGTACTCCTGCTGCTTTGTGGTTGTGGCCTGATCGCCGGGGCCGCTGGGCATCTGCCGGGTGGCTGGCCGCTGGCCACGGCGCTGGGTGGCCTGCTCGTCGCCGGTGCCGGCGGTCTCACGCTGGTGCGTGGGCGGCGCTGGCCGGCGTTGGGCACCCGCTACGACCGCCCCGCGCGGAGACCGCCGCAATCCGAGTCCGATGTCTGGAACGCCCTGGACCGAGGCGAAGACCCGACCCGCTGACCCTTTCCCGCTGACCCTTTCTCGCCGATCTTGGAGAAATGTACATGCTTTGATCTCCAAACCATGTACATTTCTCCAAGATCGGTGCAAAGGGGGCGGCGAGCAACGGGGTCGTTCATTATGCCCTAGGGGAATCCTTGACGCTGGCCATACCCCGGGCGCCTGCCGGGCATCGGGTCCGCCTAGCATCGGGCCCATGACAGCGGAAGAGGGGAGTCCGCAGACGAACCCGGAGCGATTTCAGCCCGAGTCCGGCCATGTGCTGGACGAGATTCTGGCCGGGGTGCGCGAAGACGTCGCCGCACGCCAGGAGCGGGTTCCGCTGGAGCGGATCAAGAAGCAGGCCGCCGCGGCCACGCCCGCCAAGGACGCGTACGCGATCCTGCGGGCCGCCGGAGTCGGGGTGATCGCGGAGGTCAAGCGCTCGTCGCCATCCAGGGGTCAGCTCGCTGAGATCCCGGATCCGGCCGAGCTGGCGTCGGAGTACGCGGCAGGTGGTGCGCGGTGTGTGAGCGTGCTGACCGAGGGGCGCTGGTTCGGTGGCAGCCTGGAGGACTTCGCCGCGGTGCGCGCCGCGATCGACGTCCCGTTGCTGCGCAAGGACTTCATCATCTCCAGCTACCAGGTGCACGAGGCGCGGGCGTACGGGGCCGACCTGGTCCTGCTGATCGTCGCGGCCCTCGACCAGAACGCGCTGACCGGGCTGCTCGACCGCATCGAGAGCCTCGGGATGACCGCGCTGGTCGAGGTGCACACCGAGGAGGAGGCCGACCGGGCCCTCGACGCGGGTGCCCGGGTGATCGGCGTCAACGCGCGTAACCTGCGCAACCTTGACGTGGACCGGTCGGTGTTCGAGCGGATCGCGCCCGGCCTGCCGGGGCACGTGGTCAAGATCGCCGAGTCGGGGGTACGAGGTCCGCACGACCTGATCCGCTACGCCTCGGCCGGCGCCGACGCCGTGCTGGTCGGGGAGGGCCTGGTGACCCACAAGAGCCCGCGCGAGGCGGTGGCTGAGCTGGTGACCGCCGGCAGCCATCCCGCTACCCCGAGGCCGGCGCGATGAGCCTCTCCGCGGCCGGCTTAGTACCAGACATCACCGGGCATTTCGGGCCATACGGTGGCCGTTTCGTCCCCGAGGCCCTGATCGCCGCCCTCGACCAGCTCGACGCCGCGCACCGGCACGCCCAGGCCGACGAGGGCTTCCAGGCCGAGTTCAACCGGCTGCTGCGCGACTACGCCGGCTGCCCGTCGCTGCTCTACGAGGCGTCCCGGCTGTCCGCGCACGCCGGCGCCCGGATCCTGCTCAAGCGGGAGGACCTCAACCACACCGGCGCGCACAAGATCCGTAACGTGCTCGGCCAGGCGCTGCTGACCCGCCAGATGGGCAAGCAGCGGATCATCGCCGAGACCGGTGCCGGCCAGCACGGCGTGGCCAGCGCCACCGCCGCCGCCCTGCTCGACCTCGAGTGCGTGGTCTACATGGGCGAGGAGGACACCCGGCGGCAGGCGCTCAACGTGGTCCGCATGCAGATGCTCGGCGCCACGGTCATCCCGGTCACCACCGGCTCGCGCACGCTGAAGGACGCGATCAACGAGGCGCTCCGGGACTGGGTCACCAACGTCGACTCGACCCACTACCTGCTCGGCACGGCGGCGGGTCCGCACCCGTTCCCGGTGCTGGTCCGCGACCTCGTGCGCGGGATCGGCGTCGAGGCGCGGCAGCAGAGCCTCGACCTGACCGGTGGACTGCCAGACGCGGTGGCGGCCTGTGTCGGCGGTGGCTCCAACGCGATCGGCATCTTCCACGCGTTCATCCCCGACGAGTCGGTCCGGCTGTACGGGTTCGAGGCGGGCGGTGACGGCGTGGAGACCGGCCGGCACGCGGCCAGCATCACCGGCGGCGGGACCGGGGTGCTGCACGGCGCGCGCACGTACCTGTTGCAGGACGAGGACGGGCAGACCATCGAGTCGCACTCGATCTCGGCCGGCCTGGACTACCCGGCCGTCGGCCCGGAGCACGCCTGGCTCGCCGACACCGGGCGGGCGACCTACGCGCCGGTGACCGACGCCGAGGCGATGGACGCGTTCCAGCTGCTGTGCCGCACCGAGGGCATCATCCCGGCGATCGAGAGCGCGCACGCGCTGGCCGGCGCGCTGCGCATCGTGCCCGCACTGACCGCCGAGCTGGGCCGCCCGCCGACGATCGTCGTCAACCTGTCCGGCCGTGGCGACAAGGACGTCGAGACCGCGGCGAAATGGTTCGAGGTCCTATGAGTGTCGCTGTTGCCTTCGAGAAGGCCCGCGCATCCGGGCGCGCCGTGCTCGTCGGGTACCTGCCGGCCGGCTTCCCGAGCGTCGACGGGGCGATCACCGCGATCCGGGCGATGGTCGAGGCCGGCGTCGACGTGGTCGAGGTCGGCTTCCCGTACTCGGATCCGGTGATGGACGGCCCGGTGATCCAGCGCGCCGCCGAGGCTGCTCTGGCGTCGGGCGTGCGCTCCGCCGACGTGCTCCGCACGGTCGCCGCCGTCGCCGACACCGGCGCCCAGGTGCTCGTGATGACCTACTGGAACCCGGTCGAGCGCTACGGTGTCGCCGCCTTCGCCCGCGACCTGGCGTCCGCCGGGGCGGCCGGGATGATCACGCCCGACCTCATTCCGGACGAGGCCGACGAGTGGCTCGCCGCGTCCGACCAGCACGGGCTCGACCGGGTCTTCCTGGTCGCGCCGTCGTCGAGCGACGAGCGGATCGGCCGGACGGCCGCCGCGTGCCGCGGTTTCGTGTACGCGAGCAGCGTCATGGGCGTCACCGGCGCGCGGGCGGAAACCTCCCGCGCGGCGCCCGCCCTGGTCGAGCGGGTGCGGCGGGTCACGGCCACGCCGGTCGCTGTTGGCCTGGGGGTACGCGACGGAGCCCAGGCCGCCGAGGTGGCCTCCTACGCCGATGGGGTGATCGTCGGCAGTGCCCTGGTCGGCTGCCTGCTCAACGCCCCGGGCCTGGAAGCCGGGGTGACGGCGGTGCGCAGTCTCGCTACGGACCTGGCCAGCGGGGTACGCGGCTAGCCCACTTCATGGATCTTGGTAATTCCGACATCGTATCTGGTGTCAGAATTACCAAGATCCACGAAAGTCAGGCCAAAGCGGCGACGGGCACTGAGTCCATCTCGTCCTCTTCAGGGACCTGGTGCTTGTCGCGGTGCACCTCACGCAGCATGCCCGAGCGCCCGGCCACGGCGTCGGCGAGGGCCGCGCGGGTCGTGGCGGTCAGCGAATCGGGCAGCGAGTCGGGGTCGTGCCAGGACAGCCGGCGGATCCGGCCCGGCGCGTTGACGGCGACCTCGCCGTGCAGCCGGCCACGGAACACGTGCACGATCACGTCCGGCAGGCAGTCGCCACAGCCGTTGCCGGTCAGGTGGTAGAGCCCGACCAGGTCGAAGATCTCGATGTTGGTGCCGGTCTCCTCGCGGACGTCCCGGATCACCGCGTGCACCGGGCTCTCGCCGTGGCGGATCCGACCACCCGGCAGGCCCCACAGCACGTGACCCTGCTGGAGCTGGCACAACAGGATCCGGCCGGCATCGTCGGAAATGACAGCGGCGACCACCGAAGTGCACAGGTGGTCGCTCGCGAGTGCGGCGTCGGCGGTCACCGCCGATGTGAGCTGGCTCATGTCGAAAGCCTAGAACCGGGCTCGGAATGTGACCAGGGATACGCGCCGCAAGCCGGCACCGGTAGCCTGTGCACCCGTGAATCCTGCCGCGCTACCCCCGCTCGCCGAGATCCCGAGCCCCACGCAGAGCGTGTGGTACGTCGGGTCCATCCCGATCCGGGCATACGCCCTGTGCATCGTGCTCGGCATCGTCGCGGCCTGCGCCGTGACCGAGATCAGGATGCGCCGTCGTGGCGCACCGAACTGGGCCGTGCTCGACATCGCCGTCTGGGCGGTGCCGTTCGGCATCGTCGGCGCGCGGATCTACCACGTGATCACGTCGCCGGACGACTACTACGACCACAACCACCTCGCCGACTCGTTCAAGCTCTGGGACGGCCCCTTCTGGGACGTGTTCAAGATCTGGCACGGTGGCCTGGGTATCTGGGGCGCGGTCGCCGGTGGTGCCATCGGTGCGTGGATCGCCGCCCGCCGGATGGGCATCCCGCTGTCGTTCGTCGCCGACGCGATCGCCCCCGGGCTGCCGCTGGCGCAGGGCATCGGCCGGTGGGGCAACTGGTTCAACAACGAGCTCGCCGGCCGGCAGACGTCGCTGCCGTGGGGGCTGAAGCTGTACGAGTGGAACCCCACCGAGGGCAAGGCGGTCACCGACGTCTCGGGCCACCCGATCGCCCAGCCGGGGCTCTACCATCCGACGTTCCTGTACGAGTCGCTCTGGGACATCGGCGTCGCGATCCTGGTGTGGCAACTCGACAAGCGGTACAAATTCGGCCGGGGACGGGCGTTCGCGCTCTACGTCATGGCGTACACGGCCGGCCGGTTCTGGATCGAGGCGCTGCGGGTGGACAAGGCGCACCACTTCCTCGGCATGCGGATCAACAACTGGACCGCACTCCTGGTATTCGTGGGTGCCCTGATCTACTTCCTGCGGGTACGCGGGCCGCAGATGCGCCTGGTCGTGGACGACGACGGCAAGATCCAGGTGGTGCCGGCCGAGGGTGCCATCGCGGTGGGTGACACCGCGGGCGCGTCGATTCCGGCCCAGGTGGGTGCGGCCGGGGCGGGTGCGGCCGGGGCGGGTGCGGCCGGGGCGGGTGAGGCCGGGGCGGGCGCGGCCGGGGCGAAGGCCGACGAGCCGGAGGGGGCCGCCGCCGATCCCGGCGAGACTGAGCCCGACGACCCCGGCCCGGACAAGACTGAGCCGAACGAGGCTGAGCCGGACGAGGCTGAGCCGGACGAGGCTGAGCCGGACGAGGCTGAGCCGGACAAGGCCGAGCAGGACAAGGCCGAGCAGGACAAGGCCGAGCAGGACAAGGCCGAGCAGGACAAGGCCGCGTCAGACGAGGCCGGGCCCGACCAGGCCGAGCCGGACGAGGCCGAGAAGACCGCGGCGGGCGAGGCCCGTCCGTCGAGCCAGTAACGGGCCGGCCGATGCGCTCTGCGATCGTCGTGGGTGCCGGCATCGGTGGGCTCGCCGTCGCCGGTGCGCTGGTCCGCACCGGCTGGCAGGTCACGCTGCTGGAACGGGACGAGCGGATCCGGCCCGGCCGGGCCGCCCTGCTGCTGTGGCCCAACGGGGTACGCGCCCTGCGCGCCCTCGGCGTCGGCGACGGGCTGGACGCGATCGCCACCCCGGTCGAACGAGCCGGGCTGCGCCGCCCGGACGGGCACTGGCTGCGGCAGACCGCCCCGGAGACCGCGCACGGTGCCCCGTACGTGGTGCACCGCGAGGACCTGCACGACGCGTTCATCGCGGTCCTCGGCGAGCGGATGGACATCCGGACCGGGGTGACCGTGCGGACCGTCCACGGCGGCGACCGGCCGGCGGTCGGTGACGGCGCCAACACCTGGGAGGCCGACCTGATCGTCGGCGCCGACGGGGTACGCAGCACGTTACGGCAGCGGCTCGCCCCGGGCAGCCGGCCGGTCAGCGGCGGGTACGCGGCGTGGCGCGCGGTAATCCCCTGGTACCGGGCCCCGCACCTGCCGCCGGACACCCCGCTGGCGGGGGAGACGCTCGGCGTCGGCCACCGGTTCGTGCACGCCTCGCTGGGCGAGCGGCGCTCCGCCGGCGCGTCCAGCCGGGGCGGCATCTACTGGATGGCGACCGCGCCCGGCGCGGCCCGCCCCGAGCCCCGCGATGTCCAGCTGGCGCTGCTGCGGCGGTGGTTCACCGGCTGGCACGAGCCGATCGGCGAGCTGCTCGCCGCCACCGAGGCCGACGACCTGGTCCAGGAGACGGTCGCCGAGCTGCGCCCGATCCCCGAGTCGCTGGTCTTCCCGGCCGGCGGTGGCGGGTACGCCCTGGTCGGCGACGCGGCCCACGCGCTCGCCGATCACCTCGGCCAGGGCGCCTGCCTGGCCCTCGAAGACGCGGCCACGTTGCAGGCCCTGGTCCGGGACGCGGTGCCGGGGCGGGCGTTGACCGGCGCGTTGCAGGCGTACCAGCGGGCCCGCCGTCCCCGGGTCGCCCGGCTGTCCCGGCAGGCCCGCCGGCTGGGGACGGTGTTGCAGGCCAGTGGCCGGTTCGGGTCGCGGGCGCGGGGGGTGGCACTTGGCGCCGTGGCACCCCGGCTGCTGGAATCGGCCGCTACCGAGGCGAACGCCTGGGAGGCTCCCTCCCCATGATCACGGAGACTTTTCCGTGCAGGAGCACGGAAAAGTCTCCGTGATCATCGGGAAGCGGTGGCGGACCGGTCGCCGTGCTCGACGCAGGTGGCCCGCCAGCCGGCCGGCAGCACCTGTACCTTCATCCGGCGGCGGCACTGCCCGCAGTACCGGGGCGGCTCCAGCTCCCGGGCGGCGGCGCACCCCTCGTGCCCCCCGTCCGCCAGCGCCCCGCCACACCGGTCGCAGTACACCATGATCGTCACAACTTCCCGGAAGTAGTGGCCATGGCACCCCGCTGAGGCAACAACTTCCGGGAAGTTGTGCCGATCAAGCCCGCCTTGCCGATCAAGCCCGCCTTGCCGATCAAGCTCACAGGGTCGCCGACAGGGCCTTGACCGGCATGCTCAGCTCGTCGAGCAGCGCCAGGTCCTCGTCGGGCGAGCGGCCGAGCGTGGTCAGGTAGTTGCCGACGATCACCGCGTTGACCCCGCCGAGCAGCCCTTCCCGGGTGCCCAGGTCGCCCAGGGTGATCTCGCGGCCCCCCGCGTACCGGAGGATCGTGCGCGGCAGCGCCAGCCGGAACGCGGCGATCGCCCGCAGCGCGTCCCGCGCGGCCAGCACCGGCTGGTCGGCGAGCGGGGTACCCGGACGGGGGTTGAGGAAGTTCAGCGGCACCTCGTGCGGGTCGAGCGCCTGGAGCTGGACCGCGAACTCGCCCCGCTGCTCGACGCTCTCGCCCAGGCCGAGGATGCCGCCGCAGCACACCTCCAATCGTGCGTCACGGACCATCCGCAGCGTGTCCCAGCGCTCCTCCCAGGAGTGCGTCGTGACGACGTGAGGGAAGTACGAGCGGGCGGTCTCCAGGTTGTGGTTGTACCGGTGCACACCGAGCCCGACCAGCTCGTCCACCTGGGCCTGGGTGAGCATGCCCAGCGACGCGGCGACGTTGATGTCCACGGCATCGCGGATGGCTTTCACACCGTCTCTGACCTGGGCCATCAGCCGCTCGTCCGGGCCACGCACGGCCGCCACGATGCAGAACTCGGTGGCCCCGGTGGCGGCCGTCTGCCGGGCCGCCTCGACGAGCGCCGGAATGTCCAGCCACACCGCGCGTACCGGCGACGTGAACAGGCCGGACTGCGAGCAGAAATGACAGTCCTCCGGGCAGCCGCCGGTCTTGAGTGACACGATGCCCTCGACCTCGACCTCCGGGCCGCACCACCGCATGCGTACCTGATGTGCCAGCTCCAGGATCGCGGGTAGCTCGTCGTCGGGCAGGCGCAGCACGCCGAGGACACCGGCCTCGTCGAGACCGGTTCCGGTTTCCAGGACGCGCTGGGCTTGCGCGAGCACCGTGTCAGGCATGGACGTAATCTACAAGGCGTTTTGTGGAACCCCAGCCCAGCCCGGAGGCGTGGCATGAACTGGCTCGAACGCGACGCGGCGTCCGTCTGGCATCCGTTCACCCAGCACAGCCGGTGGCTCGACGACGAGCCCACGGTCGTCGACCGGGCCGAGGGGCCGTGGCTCTACGACGTCGCGGGGAACCGGCTGCTCGACGGCGTGTCGTCGCTGTGGGTGACCACGTTCGGGCACGGTACGCCGGAGATCAACGACGCGATCAAGGCGCAGCTCGACCGGCTCGACCACGCCACCTTCCTCGGCGCCACCCACGTGCCCGGCATCGAGCTGGCCGAGCGCCTGCTGGCCAGCGCACCCGGAGCGGCCGCACCGACCGCGCCGCCCACGCCGACCGGGGCGAACGCGCCGACCGAGCCGACGGACCCGGACAAGCCGGGCGGCCCGTCGCCGACCGACCCGGAGGGTCCGACCGGCCCCAAGCCGACCGACCCCACCGAGCCGACCGGCCCGGACGAGCCGCCGGCGGCCGTGAAACTCACCAAGGTCTTCTACGCCGGCGACGGCTCCTCCGCCGTCGAGGTCGCGCTCAAGATGGCGTACCAGCACTCGGTCCAGGCCAGCGGCGGTGCCAGCCAACCCACCGGCCGGCCGCTGTTCCTGCACCTCCAGGAGGCGTACCACGGCGACACGCTCGGTGCGGTCAGCGTGGGCGGCATCGAGCTGTTCCACGCCACGTACCGGCCACTGTTGCTGAAGACCGTCACGATCGGCTCGCCCGGCCTGCGCAAGCCCGGCCAGACGGCGGCCGACCGCGCGATCGAGGCCGCCGACGAGATGGCCGAGGCGATGGCCCGGCACGGCGATCAGGTCTGCGCGATCGTCGTGGAGCCGATGGTGCAGGCCGCCGCCGGCATGCTCACGTACGACGCGCACTTCCTGCGCGCCGCCCGGCGCCTCGCCACCCGGTACGGTGCCCTGCTCATCTGCGACGAGGTCGCCACCGGGATCGGGCGCACCGGCCGGATGTGGGCCTGCGAGCACGCCGGTGTCGTGCCCGACCTGCTGACCACCGCGAAGGGCCTGACCGGCGGATACCTGCCGCTGTCGGCGGTCCTGACCACCGACGGGGTGTACGAGTCGTTCCTCGGCTCGGCCGCGAGTGGCCGCACGTTCTTCCACGGGCACACCTACACCGCCAACCCGCTGTGCTGCGCCGCCGCCAACGCCAACCTCAGGCTGGTCGAGGAGCGGGGCCTGGTGGCCCGGGCCGCCGCCCTCGGCGAGCGCCTCGGGCAGCTTCTCAAACCCCTGGAAAACCATGATGGGGTACTGGAGATCCGCCGCCTCGGCACGATGACCGGGGTCGAGGTACGCAGCGTCGGCGAGCGCACCGGCATGGCGGTGTGCGCGGCGGCCCGGCGGCGCGGGGTGTGGCTGCGCCCGCTGGGAGACACGGTGATCCTCATGCCGCCGCTGGCCCTGGGTGACGCGGAGACCGCGCTGCTCACCGGTGCCCTGATCGAGGCCGTCGATGAGGTCGTGGGTTGAACTGGCTCGACACGCTGACCCATAGGGCGGAGCTACGCGAGCGCGCCGGGCTCCGGCGGGAGCTGCGGCCGCACGGTCCGGCGGACGGCGTGGTCGACCTCGCCGGCAACGACTATCTCGGCCTGGCCCGGCATCCCGACGTGGTGTCGGCCGCCGTCGAGGCACTCCGGACCTATGGCCTGGGCGCCACCGGCTCCCGGCTGGTCCGCGGCTCGACGGCCGTACACGATGATCTGGAGACCGCGCTCGCCGGCTGGCTCGGCACCGGGACCGCGCTGGTCTACTCGTCCGGCTACCTCGCCAATCTGGGCGCCGTCAAGGCGCTGACCGGGCCGCAGACCGTGGTCCTCTCCGACCGGCACAACCATGCGTCCATCGTGGACGGTTGCCGGCTGGCGGCGGCCGGTCGCACCATCGTGTACCCGCATCTCGACGTCGACGCGGTCCGCGAAGCGCTCGCCGGCGCCGGGCCGGCGGTCGTGGTCACCGAGTCGGTGTTCTCCGTCGACGGCGACCTGGCGCCACTGCGCGAGTTGCACGCGGCCTGCCGGGAGCACGGCGCGCTGCTGCTGGTCGACGACGCGCACGCGGTCGGGGTGCTCGGTCCGCGCGGCGCCGGTGGGGTCGCCGCCGCCGGGCTGGCCGGTGAGCCGGACGTGATCGTCACGGCCACGCTGTCCAAGTCGTTCGGCGCGGCCGGCGGTATCGTCGCCGGCCCGGTCGAGCTGCGCCGGCACCTGGTCGACACCGGCCGTACCTTCATCTACGACACCGCGCTGCCACCCGCGGTCGCGGCCGGTGCGCTCGCCGCGCTGGGCATCCTGGCGGCCGGCGAGGGGCTGCGTGCCGAACTCGCCGACCGGGCCGAGTACGCGACGAAGGTCCTGCGCGGCGCGGGCCTTGAGGTGCCGACGCCGGCCGGGGGTGTGCTGTCGGTCACCGCGCCCGGCCCGGAGCAGGCCGTCGCGTGGGCCTCCGCCTGCCGCGAGCGGGGCGTGGCGGTCGGCTGCTTCCGCCCGCCGTCGACGCCGGACAGCCGCTCGCGCCTGCGGCTTACGATCAACGCAGGAGTGGCACGCGTCGATTTCGAGCGTGCCGTCGACGTGATCGTGGAGGAGCGTCCCTGATGCCGCAAAGTCGCGCTCGCTGCGCTCGCTTGGGTCATGCGCCTGGGCAGCCGCCCGGTAGCCGGCCCTCCGCTCGGGCGCTGAGCCGCTGGCGCTCGCGCGGCTCGCGGCGGCTTGAGGCGCCGCCTTCCCTCGTCGCTTCGCTCCCCGGTCCAGGCGGCGCCCGCCGCTCGCGCTCCCTCGACTCCGGGCCGGCTGCGGGCGGCGGCGCATGACCGCATGGCGGGGGCCGGTCATCGTGACGGGTACCGATACCGGGGTGGGAAAGACCGTGGTGACCGCTGCCGTGGCGGCCGCCGCGACGCAGGCCGGGCTGCGGGCCGCGGTGCTCAAGCCGGCGCAGACCGGTACGGCCGGCGGCGAGGAGACCGACGCGGAAGCGGTGCGCCGGCTGGCCGCGCCCGCGATGGTACTGACCCTGGTCGAGTACCCGGATCCGCTGGCGCCGCTGGCCGCCGCCCGGGTCGCCGGACGTGCCCCGCTGATGCTCGCCGACGCGCTGGCGGCGATCGAGGAGCTGACCGCCGAGCACGAGGTGGTACTCGTCGAAGGGGCCGGCGGTCTGCTGGTACCGATGGGTGGCGGTGGCTGGACCGTCGCGGATCTGGCGGTCGCGCTCGGGGCGCCGGCCGTCGTGGTCGCGCGCGCCGGGCTGGGCACCCTCAACCACACCGCGCTGACGCTGGAGGCCCTCGACCGGCGGGACGTGCCGGCCCGGGTGGTGATCGGCGCCTGGCCGGCCGAGCCCGAGCTGGTACACCGGACGAACGTGTGCGACCTGCCCGGGGAGCTGGCCGGGGCGGTACCCGACGGCGCGGGTGGCTGGGCGCCGCCCAGTTTCCGCGACGCCGCCGCCGACTGGCTGGTACCGGAGCTGTCCGGCACCTTCGACCCGGCCGCCTTCCGCCGCAAACACAGCTCGTCGATCTAGGACGAATGGTGGGACAAAGCCGGCAGCCCGGGCACCATTCGTCCTAGATCGACGAGGAGTTGGTCGGGCATTCGGAACGACAGGTTGTCGGGACAACACGGGGGCTGGCGGATCGTGACCTGGCGCAGCAACGGGGCGGTCTCGGCCACCACCACGGCGGCCTCCAGGCGGGACAGTTGCGCCCCGATACAGCGGTGGGCCCCGGCGCCGAAGGCGAGATGGCGACGGGAGCCGTGCTGACCGGGTACAAAATGGTCTGGTTCTGGGGTTATCGCCGGATCCCGGCCGGCGCGGGCCAACCAGAGCACGACGCTGGTGCCTGCCGGCACGGCCACGCCGCCCAGCGTGGTGTCGCGGGCCGCGATCCGGCGCCACGTCACGATCGGCGGCTCCAGCCGCAGCCCCTCCTCGACGATGTCGTCGACGTCGCCGCGCAGCGCCGCCGGCTCGACGATCAGCCGGTGCATCAGCAGGGTGAGGAACTGCGACGTCGTCTCCTGGCCGGCCACCAGCAGGAAGAACAGCACGCCGGTCAGCACGTCGGGATCGTGGCCGGCCGCGCGCAGCCGCGCGACCAACCCCGGCCCGGACGTGGCGAACCGGCGCAGCACCGCGTGGTAGCGCCCGACGATGTGCGCGAGATCACGCTGGCGGTCGGCGTCCACCGGCGCCCAGAACAGCTCCAGAGCGGCCCGCGAGAACCGTTTCACCACGGCCACGTCGTCGGCTGGCAGCGTGACGAGCCGGGCCAGCACCAGCAGGGGCAGGTCGGCGGCCAGGTCCGCGTACAGGTCGACCGGCTCGCCGTCGCGCAGCCTGGTCTGGAGCGTCACGACCCGGCGGCGGACCAGCCCGGTCAGCCACGGCCGCTGCTCCGCCACCCGGGCCGGGTGCAGCGCCTCCGCCACGATCGCGCGGATCGCCGGGTGCGTCGGCGTGCCGTTGTTGGCCAGCGTCGGCGGCAGCCGGAAACCGTGCCGGGCCAGGGTTCGCAGCGCGGCCACCGGGATCGGGGTCACCGCGTCGAGGGCGTTGTCCGGCCGGTACGTCCCGGGGTCGGCGAGTACCGCTCTGACCTGGTCATGCCGGCTGACGAGCAGGTGCGATCCGCCGGCCCGGTCGGGCACCCAGGCGGGCTCGCGCCCGGTCCCGGTCGTCGTCTCCCACAGGCGGAACAGCACGCCGGACAGGTTAGCTGGCGGCGTTTCCCGGTACCCGTACTCTTGCCCGATGAGAACCCCGACGGGGCTCGCGCTGGTCGCGGTGATCGCGTTGCTCGGTGGCTGCGCCACGGAGGCTCGGGGCCAGTCACGGTTCGTGACGCCTGCGTCGCCACCGTCGTCGCCGCCTGCTTCGGCCGCGTCGAATCGGGACGTCACGCTGGCCTTCGCGGGCGACGTGCACTTCATGGACCGTACGGCCAGCCTGCTCACCGATCCGGCGACCGCGCTCGGGCCGATCGCTTCGGCGTTCGAGTCGGCCGACGTCGCCATGGTCAACCTGGAGACCGCGGTGACCGGGCGGGGCGCCCCGGAGCCGAAGCAGTTTCACTTCCGGGCGCCGGCCAGCGCGTTCGACGCTGTGCGCGCCGCTGGCATCGACGTGGTGACGATCGCGAACAACCATTCGCTCGACTACGGCCAGGTCGGGCTCGGTGACACCCTCGACAACGCGCGCCGCGCCGGAGTGCCGGCGATCGGCGCCGGCAAGAACGCCGCCGAGGCATATGCGCCGTGGGTGACCGCCGTCCGGGGTACCCGGATCGCGTTCGTCGCGGTCAGCCAGATACATGAGCTGGAATACTCCTGGGCCGCCAAGGACGACCGGCCGGGCGTGGCGATGGCCGTCGATGTGGCCCGGGCCTCCGCCGCGGTGCGGGCCGCGAAGGCGCAGGCTGACGTGGTCGTCGTGTACGTGCACTGGGGTGTCGAGGGAAACTCGTGCCCGACGGCCGAGATGAAGAACTTCGCGGCCCAGATGTCGGCCGCTGGTGCCACGATCGTGCTGGGCACGCACGCGCACCTGCTGCTTGGGCAGGGACACCTGGGCAGCACCTATGTGGACTACGGCCTCGGTAACTTTCTGTGGTGGCGGGACGACGCGTTCAGCAACGATACGGGCGTACTGCGCCTGACCCTGCACGATGGCGTGGTGAGCCGGTCGGAACTGGTGCCGGCGTCGATCTCCCGGACGACCGGGCAGCCGCTGCCGGCGTCGGGCGCGGAGGCGGACCGGATCGTGAAAAAGTTCGACGATCTCCACGGGTGTACCGGGCTGGCGCCGTGAGAATGCGGTCCTGCGTCGGGCTCGCGCTGGTGGCGGCCCTCGCCGGGTGCGCGGCGACGCCTTTGCCGACGTTCCATCCTCCTATTTCGCCTGCTTCTGTTGCTCCGTCTGCCGTTGCTCCGTCTGCCGTTGCTCCGTCTTCGGGTGGGCCGTTGACGTTGGCGTTCGCCGGGGACGTGCACTTCACCGGGCGTACCGCGCCGCTGCTGGCACACCCGGAGTCCGCGTTCGGGCCGGTCACGGCTGTTTTGAGTAGCGCTGACCTCGCCATGGTCAACCTGGAGACGGCGATCACCGAGCGGGGTACCGAGGAGCCGAAGCAGTACCACTTCCGCGCGCCGATCACCGCCTTCGACGCGGTACGGGACGCCGGCGTCGACGCCGTGACGATGGCGAACAACCACGTACTCGACTACGGCCAGGTCGGCCTCACGGACACCCTCGACAACGCGCAGCGGGCCAGGTTCCCGATCGTCGGGATCGGGCACAATGCGGCTGAGGCTTTTGCGCCTTTGTACACCACGGTGAAGGGTGTGAAGATCGCCATCCTGGCTTTCAGTCAGGTACACGAGCTGGAATTCACCTGGGCCGCCAAAGACGATCGCCCCGGCGTGGCCATGGCACTGGACCTGGCCCGCGCGGTGGCCGCCGTCCGCGCCGCCCGGGCGTCCGCCGACCTGGTGATCGTCTTCAACCACTGGGGCCAGGAAGGCAACTCCTGCCCCACCAGCGAGCAGAAGACGTTCGCCTCCCGGCTGGCCGCCGCCGGCGCGGATATGATCATCGGCTCGCACGCCCACACACTGCAAGGATCCGGCTGGATGGGGCGCACGTTCGTGGCGTACGGCCTGGCGAACTTCGTCTGGTACGGGGACTCGTTCAGTACCGAGACCGGGGTGCTGCGGCTCACCATGGCCGGCCGGGCGGTCGCGAAGGTCGACTTCGTACCCGCCATGGTCTCCGAGACCGGCCAGCCGGTGCCGTTACAGGGAGAGGCGGCGGCGAAGGTGAGTCGGCGCTACGCCGGGTTACGAGGTTGCGCGGGGCTGGCGGGCGCTTCGTCCTGAGCCTGTGTTCGTGTTCGTGTTTGGGTTCGCGGCTTTGGCTTGTTGGCGGGGTTTCGGCGTGATCTTGATCCGGGGTGTGTCGGTGCGGTCTAGGGGCGGATACCCCTCGGCGCGACGCGCCGAGGGGTATCCGGTTTGGCGGGAGAGGTGCCGGTGGGCTAAAGTTCTCATCCGTCGCCGGAACACACGGTGACCATGCGGACGTAGCGCAGTTGGTAGCGCATCACCTTGCCAAGGTGAGGGTCGCGGGTTCGAGTCCCGTCGTCCGCTCGGAGGCCGCCAGGTAATCTCGAGGCGACACCTCGGTGGAGTGGCCGAGAGGCGAGGCAACGGCCTGCAAAGCCGTGTACACGGGTTCAAATCCCGTCTCCACCTCAACCCGGGTGCACGGGAGCAAGTCCAGGGCGATTGGCGCAGTGGGAGCGCGCTTCCTTGACACGGAAGAGGTCACTGGTTCAAACCCAGTATCGCCCACCAGCTATATGAGCAGTTCAGATGGCCTGTTACCGGATCGCTGGTAGCGGGCCATTTCGTTTCTGCCCGTTACGTGGGGAGCATATGGGGAGCATGGCCGCTCCCCGCCGGTGACCACTTCCGTTAACGGATTGTCCTGCTCCCCGGGTGAGCGCTTCCTAGTTCCACAAGTTGTCACCGCTGCGACGGCGACCGTGGGGGAGCGGTCTGCTCCCATCGTGCTTGTAGTCCGTCGACGAGACGTTGTTCGACGGTGGCGCTGACGTGGCTGTAGATGCCGCGCACGCCGGGTAGCCGGTGGCCGAGCCGTTTGGCCTGGGCGACCTCGGCACACCGTCTTCGATGAGCCAGGTTTTGTGGCTGTGCCGCAGGTCGTGGAAGTGCAGCCCCCGCACGATGGCAGGGATGCCGTTGTCGGGGTCGCCGTCGGTGGCGGGTCGCCAGTGCCGGCGGTGGAAGCTGGAGCGGCGGTGCAGTCCGCCGTCGCGGCCGGTGAACACGTGGTCGTGCTTGTGAGTGTCCAGGTGGGCGCGCAGCAGCTCGACCAGGAACGGCGGCAGCAGAATGTCGCGGACGGCGGCCGGGGTTTTCGGCGAGCCGAGTTCGAGGTGCCCACCGACTTCGTGCAGCGCCCCGTCGTCGGGATCTATGTAGATGCGTGCGTCATCGAGTTTGCAGTTGGGTCGGCGCAGGCCGGTCAGCTCGCCCCAGCGCATACCGGTGTACGCGGCGGTGATGATCGGCACCCGGCGACGGTGCGGCAACAGTCCCGGGATCGGGCACATCAGCAACATCACGTACGACAACATCAACATCACCGGGAAGAGCAGCCCGCAGTACACCGCGACGCTGTGGGGCGAGTCCGGCGGCAACCACATCAGCAACGTGACGTTCAACAACGTCAACATCACCGTACCCGGCGGCAGCAGCTCGACGAGCACCGCGGTGCCGAGCAACGACCCGAACAACTACAACCCCGAACAGCATCGGCACCCGCCCCGCGTACGGGTGGTACATCCACAACGCCGACAACATCACCTTCACCAACAGCTCGGTGCGGTTCAACTCCGGCGACACCCGCCCGGCGGTCACCGCCAACACCGGCAGTACGGTCACCTTCGACCAATTCACCGCCCAGCGCAGCACCGGCAGCACCGACATGATCTTCCAGACCATCGCCGGCTACTGCGTGTCCAACAGCACCAACACCGCCGGCGACGCGCTACGGATCAGCGCCACCGACTCCACCCAGGTGTGCAACCAGCCACCGCCGCCGACCGGTATCCGGTATGAGGCGGAGAGCGCGGCCTGTGACGGCACGGTGGACTCCGACCACACCGGCTTCTCCGGCAACGGGTTCTGCAACACCACCAACGCGGTCGGCGCGTCCGTGCAGTGGGCGGTCGACGCCGCCAGCGCGGGCGCCGCGACGCTGACGTTCCGGTACGCGAACGGCACCACCACCGACCGGCCGATGAACCTGACGGTCAACGGGGTCGCGGCGGGCACGCTCAACTTCCCGCCGACCGGCTCGTGGGATACCTGGGCCAACGCCTCCGCCAACGTCACCCTGGCCGCGGGCGCCAACACCGTCCGGCTGGCGGCCACCACGTCGACCGGCGGACCCAACCTCGACTACCTGGAGGTTTCCTGAGCTGAAGCGCCCCGGATCCAGTTAGGACAGATGCCGTACCGCCTGCAGCGACGGGTCGTAGGTGACGTCGACCGATGCGCCGCCCTCGGACCACTCCGGCACTGCCTGCCGGATCGTGCCCACCGATTCGGTCGCCGGGTCGGCGTAGAAATGGAGGGTACGGACACCGTTTGCGCTCTCGTGTGCGACCAGGACGGCGTCGTCGCCCACCGCCTCGGTCAGGCTGTCCTCGAAGGCGCGCAGCGCATCGAGCGAGCCGTCGACGGGAAGCCCAGCATCGTTCGCGGTCCGGTACGGCAGTACCACGACGACGTGCGTGTCGAACCGTGGCCAGCGGACCGCCTTGAGCGGCCGCTGTGCCACGGCGACGACCGGTCCGCCGCCGCTCGGCGATCGACCCTGCAGCAGAGTCCAGATCGGCTCGCGGTGTCGTTCGGCGAGGCTCGCCACGGCTGTCACGAGCGTCTGCGCCGGCTGGGCGTTCTCGGGTGGTGTCGCCGAGTTGTCGACGCGGCCGATCCACAGCTCCACGGCGTCCTCGCCCAGTGACCAGTCCAGCGCCAGGAACGTGAGCTGAGCATGCGCGTTCTCGGGCATGCTCGCGAACGCCGGATGGTAGCCGACCACGTCGATCTCGGCGCGGTCGGCGTCGACGGTGAACCCGAATCGCATCTGCGACATGTCGAGTGCCTGCCCGGCGATCTCGAGCTTGCCTTCCAGCGCCGCCGGCTCGGCTTGACGGGCCGCATGGTACTCCCACGTACTGTCGGCCGGCGGCGCCGCCGCGAGCCAGCGGGCGGCTGTCGCGCGCAGCCGTGCGGCGCCACCCGGGCACACCACCAGTGCGTGCTTGGCGCTCGTACCCTTCGTGAACTCCCATCGCAGGTCGGAGTCGATCGCGTCCACCCTGGCGCTGATCTGGCCGATGAGATCATTCCACCCGCCTGAGGAGATGGCTGCCTCCACGCGCGGGCGGATGCCCGGCCACCAGCTCCAGAACTCCGCGATCGCCCGCTGCGGGTCGTTCCGTTTTCCGAACAGACGCATGGATAGGCAAAATACGGCTGCCGGCGTCCGCGGTGTGCCGGCCGTCAGTTCTGCCGCAGTGCTGGCGTCGGGATCGGGATGGCGTACCTAGTAGCGCCGACACCCACGCCGCCCTCGCAGGTATTCGGGGGCGTGGTGGTCACCCCTCGGATGGACGGCCGTTCGGCGGCCCAGAACATGTAGCCGAGCAGGCCGGGTGTGGTGCCGGCGCCGTTGGGTGCGGCGGTCTGGACGTAGGTGCCGGTCGAGTTCTGTAGCGAGGTGGCGAAATCGGTGCACTCGGGCCGGACCTTGCGCCCCTCGGCGATGTACAGGCCGCCGGTGAACTTCGCCGGGGCGAGTGGCGGGATCGGCGGCGAGTAGTTGAGCTTGCCGTCGATGTGTTCCTGCCAGTTGGCCTCGGCGTCGGCGGCGCTGGAGGGCTGGCGGGCCGGCACCATGGCGTTGGCGTAGTCCAGCACCGGCTGGTCGGTGCGCAGCCAATCGGTGGTGGCCTTGCGGTCGAGGGCGATCAGCCAGCGGTCACCGGCGGCCACGTCGATGGTCGGCCGGGCGGCCGGGTTGGCGCCGGTCGCGTCGTATGGCAGCTTCGACCGTGTATCGGGGTGGCCATGGCGGCACGGGCCGGCGTGGCGAGCGGCCCGGGGAGGCGGGATGCCATCCCCGGACCGCTCACTCCCGGTTCCAGCCGTTACCCGAGGCCGTTGTCCATCGCGGCGATCAGCTCGCCGCCCGAGGTGTCACCGCTGAGTTCCCAGAAGAACGCCCCGCCGAGACCCTGGTTCCTGGCGTAGCTCATCTTGCCGTTGATCGTGCTCGGCGTGTCGTAGCTCCACCATTCGCTGCCGCAGTACGCGTAGGCGGTGCCCGCCACGGTGCCGTTGGCGGGGCACTTGCCCTTGAGCACCTTGTAGTCCTCGATGCCCTGCTCGTACGTGCCGGGAGCCGGTCCGCTGGCGGAGCCACCGGGCGCGCTCTGGGTCACGCCGGTCCAGCCCCGGCCGTAGAAGCCGATGCCGAGCAGCAGCTTGCTCGCCGGTATGCCCTTGCCCTTCAGCTTCTGGATCGCCGCGTCCGAGTAGAACCCGGCGACCGGAATGCCGCTGTACGAGTAGAGCGGGGAGTGCGGTGCGGTGGGGCCGGTGGCCGCCCAGGCGCCGAAGAAGTCGTAGGTCATCACGTTGTACCAGTCGACGTACTGGGCCGCGCCGCCGTAGTCGGCCGCGTCGATCTTGCCGCCGCTGGTGCCGTCCGCCGTGATCGCCGCGGTGACCAGGTTGCCGGAGCCGAACCGCGACCGCAGCGCCGACATCAGGTTCCTGAACGCGGCGGACCCGCTGGAGTCACAGCTCAGGCCGCAAGCGTTCGGGTACTCCCAGTCGATGTCGATGCCGTCGAAGACGTCCGCCCAGCGCGGGTCCTCGACCAGGTTGTAGCAGGAGTTGGCGAAGGCCGACGCGTTGGCCGCCGCCTGACCGAACCCGCCCGACCAGGTCCAGCCGCCGAACGACCAGACCACCTTGAGGCCGGGATGCATCCGCTTGAGCTTGCGCAACTGGTTGAAGTTGCCGCGCAGGGCGCCCGCGTCCCAGGTGTCCGAGACACCGTCCACGCTGGACGCGGCGTCGTAGAACTTGTCGTAGTCGGCGTAGGTGTCGCCGATCGCGCACTGGCCGTTGGTGACGTTGCCGAAGGCGTAGTTGATGTACGTTCAGCTTGCCAGCCGAGCCGCTCGTCTCGACGTTCTTGACGTGGTAGTTGCGCTGGTAGACGCCCCAGTTGGTGAAGTACCCGACGAGCTTGTTCCCGCCACCGCCACCGCCGCCGCCGCTGGACTGGGTGGTTGCGCTGACCTGGTTGCTGGCGGCGGAGGTGTTTCCGGCCGCGTCGCGGGCTCGGACGGTGTAGGTGTAGGTGGTGCTGGCTGCGAGTCCGCTGTCGGTGTAGCTGGTGCCGGTTGCGGTGGCGACCTTGGTGCCGTTTCGGTAGACGTCGTAACCGGTGACGCCGACGTTGTCGGTGGATGCGGTCCAGGCCAGCGAGACGCTCGATGATGTGGTGCCGGCGACCTGGAGGTTGGTCGGCGCGCTGGGCGGAGTCGTGTCACCGCCACCACCACTGCCGCCGGTCACCGCGATGGCGGAGACTGTCGCGTAGTTGGCGCCGCCGTTCATGTTGAACTGCACGTTGAGTTGGCCGTCGGTGACCGAGGCGGTGAAGGTGCGGTCGCAGGCGGTGAACGCGCCGCACGACGCGAAGATGTCGAACGCGCTCAGGACCGTGGCGCCTTCGACGCGTACATCGAACTTGCGCTGCCCGGCCGCGTTCGCCCAGTCCTCGACCATCTTCAGGGTCACCTGGTAGGTGCCGTTGGCCACGTCGAACTTGTAGCCGGTCCAGTTGTTGAACAGGTTGTAGCTCTGGTACAGCGCGTCGTCGGTGGTGCCGGCGATGGCGCTGCCGGTCGAGGCGCTGCCGTAGATGGTGTCGTAGCCCCAGCCTCCGGCGCTGTACGCCTGGTCGGCCGACCAGGAGTTACCGCCGCTGTCCGTGAACGACGATCCGTTCGCGTTGACCCGAACCGGAACGGATACGGCGGCGTACGCCTTCGGGGAGTACCAGGAGGAGGGAGGCTGCCGGTAACAGCAGGGCGACCGCCGCGGCAGCGTGCTTCGATCTGATTCGATATCTCACGCGGGGCTCCGTAAGCATGTGGGGGAGAGGGGGCCGTCATGATCGCCACAACTTCCGGGAAGTTGTGGCCATAGGGAGGTACTGAGGCAACAACTTCGGGGAAGTTGTGCCGATCATGGCGATCATGAGGGAGGCGACCGGGGCATGCCGACCCTCCTGAAGTGTGCCGGCACGGACGACAGCTTTTAGGAACCTTTACTATTACTGTGAAAGTACCTATCGATCTGTCGCCCGTCAATCAGGAGACCTCCAGGTAGTCGACGTTGGGCCCACCATTGACCGTCGTCGCGGTGGCCCGGATGGTGTTCGCGCCGGCGACCAGGGGCACGGTGATGGTGGCGTCCGCCCAGGTGTCCCAGGTCCCGGTGGCATTGAAGGCCAGCTCGTCGGCTACCAGCGTGCCGCCCACGGTGATGTCCATCGGCCGGTTGGTGGTCGTGCCGTTGGCGTACCGGATGGTCAGCTTTGCGGTGCCGGCGCTGGCGGCGGTGACCGTCCACTGGACGTAACTGCCGACGACGTTGTCGTAATTGACGAACCCGGTACCCGAGAAGCCGAGGTGGTTGGACTCCACCACGCCCTGCGAGATGGTCGCGTTCTCCGCCTCGTACCGGGTCGACGGCGGTGGCGGCGCCTGCGGCTCGACGTCGAGGCAGTCGAGGTTGGGTCCGCCGTTGGCCGTCGTCGCGGTGGCCCGGACGGTGTTGGCCCCGGCGGGCAGCGGCACCGTGACGGTGGCGGCGGCCCAGGTGTCCCACGACCCGGTCGGTGGGAAGTCCAGCGTGCCCGCCGCCGCCCCGTTCACCGTCAGCGTCATCGGCCGGCTGGCCGTGGTGCCGTTGGCGTACCGGATGGTCAGCTTCGCGGTACCCGCGGTCGCGGCGTTGACCGTCCACTGCACGTACGCGCCGACCGCGTTGGTGGTGTTGCAGAACCCGGTACCGGAGAAGCCGGTGTGGTCGGTGTCGATCGTGCCCTGGCACACTCCGTTCTCCGCCTCGTACCGCACGGTCGACGCGGGCGGCGTGGTCACCGGCAGGGTCGCCGGGTCGGACGTGTTGCCCGCCGCGTCGCGCGCCTTGACGGTGTACGTGTACGTCGTGCCCGCGGCCACTCCGCTGTCGACCGCGCTCGTGCCGGTGACCGTGGCGACCGGGCTGCCGTCGCGGTACACGTCGTACCCGGTCACCCCGACGTTGTCCGTCGCGGGGTCCCAGGCCAGGGCCACGCTGCCCGACGTCACCGACGTGGTGTGCAGGTTGGCCGGTGCCGTCGGCGGCTGGGTGTCGCCGCCGCCTCCGCCGCCGGCCGGGATCGTCTGGGTCGCGACGTTCCAGCCCGAGATCCGCACCGAGGGGCTCGCGCCGGCCAGGTCGGCGGTGCGGTACGTGCCGGTCAGCGTCATCGACTCGCCCGGCCACAGGCTCACCTCGTTGTCGTTCCACCGGATCGGCAGGACCGGCTTGCCGCTCGCGCCGAGTACGTGTGCGTCGACGTAGAACGCCGGGGTCTTGCCGGTGGAGGTGTTGCGCAGCATCACTGTCGTGGTCGTGGTGCCGTCGGTACCCGTGGTTGTCATCGCGCTCGCCGCCACTGGTGCCTGCGCGAGGCTCGACAGCCCCCTCAGGTCGGCGTAGCCGGTGGTGGGCACGTAGTACCAGTCGTTGTTGGCCCAGTCGATCACGTCGGCCTTGGTGGACAGCCAGTACACGTTGCGGCTGACCTCCTGCCCGGACGCGTCGGTGAGCACCAGCTTCGCCAGGTAGGTGGTGGCCAGGCCGCTGATCGACGAGGGTACGGTCAGCACGGTCGTCCGGTGGCCGTCGCCGCCGATGCTGACCCCAGTCACGGTCTGCGCGAACTTCTCGGTGCCGTCCGGGTTGTACAGGTTCACCTTGACGGTGAGGTTGGACGCCGAGGCGTGCCGGGAGTTGACCACCACCACCGAGTGGCTGTCGTAGGAGTACTGCACGTGCAGCGGTTCCCCGGCCTTCTTCGCGCCGTAGTAGGCGCCGTTCTGATCGAGGTAGTAGTCGAACAGCTGCCAGTGCAGCGAGGTCCACCCGCTGTTGAGCATCCAGTAGATGACGCCGTCGGCCGGGTTGCTGGAGTCGGTGAAGTTGCGGCCGTACGCCTCGAACTGGGCGCGAACATTCTCGTACTGGGCGAGCTGCGCCTTGCGTACATAGTCGGTGAGGCTGGTCGGCGCACCGTACCGGCCGGTGAGCGCGTTGTCGAAGATCTTCAACGTGCTGAACGTGCTCGACGGGGACCGGTGGTACTGCGCGGCGCTGTAGTTCTGCCAGAGGCTGTCCAGCTCGCTGCTGGTCATCATCCGCCGGAGCGTGTCGAGCGTTGGCACGTCCGGCCCGGCGCTGGTCTCGGAGTTGAAGCCGAACGCGCCACCCTCCCGCTTGTTGTACCAGTAGCTCGGCGGCACCCAGTCGTACGGGCCGGGCATCTTCATGCCGGACGAGCCGGTGATCGGCGCCGAATTGTCCGAGGCGGCCGCGATGATCGGGTTCGGCCAGTCGGCGGCGGTGAGCGCGTCGACGTAGTTTTTCTCGATCGTGGAGTTCGGTGCGTTGTCGCTACCGATCAAGAAGGAGATCGCGCTCGGGTGGTCGCGAAGGCGCGCGGCCTCCGCGGCCATCGAGGACTTCGCCACGGTGTAGTCGGCGCTGGTCCACGAACTCGGGTTCTCCCACTTGTCGCAGCACTCCCAGCCGGGCAGGGTGAGGATGCCGTACCGGTCGGCGAGGTCGAAGAACTCGTCCGGTTCGAGATGCCCTTCCAACCGGATGGTGTTGAGGCCGAGGTCGACGGTGTAGCGCAGCTTGTCCTCCACGTAGGTCGGGTTCCAGCGCAGGAACAGGTCCGGCGACCAGCCGCCGCCGCGGATCAGGAGCGGGCGGCCGTTGATGGAGTACCGCCGGTGACCGCTGCCGTCGAGCGTCGCCTTCACGTCGCGGATACCGAACCGTTCATGCGCGGTGTCGGAGGTGGCGCCGGACACGCTCACGGCCAGGTCGAGGTCGTACATCGGTTGACCGCCCATCCCGGCGGGCCACCAGACCTGCGGGTTGGCCAGCGTGAGCGACGGGAAGGTCACCGTCTTTTGCTCGTGCGCGGCCAGGCTCACCGTCTGCGACAGCGGGCTGCCGGCGACGGTCCCGCTCACCGTCGCCGTCACCGCGCTCGCCGAGTCGTTGCGGACATCGGCCTTGGCGGTGACCGTGGCGCTGTCCAGCGCCGGGGTGGCGAGCGTGGTGCGGACATGGGCGTTGCGAAGGGCGACCGGGCCGGCGCGCCGGATGCCTACGTCGCGGACGATACCCATGTTCTTGTCGGGCGGGGTCTGCACCCAGTCGATCCACCCGGTCGTGAGGTCGCGGTTGGGGTCGTTCGGGTACACCTTGAACGCGATGCTGTTCACGCCGGAGTGCACGATGGAGGTCAGGTCGAACTCGTGGTGGGTGTACATCCCGGCGACCTGGCTGCTGGTCGCGACCTGCGTGCCGTCGACCCACACGTCGGCCTTCGACAGTACGCCGCTGAAGTCCACGTAGGTGCGTTGGCCGGTGTCGGTGTCCAGGGTGAAGTCCGCGCGGTACCACCATGGCACGGTGAAGTCGGTAGTCGGAACATTCTTCATGTTCGTCGAGAAGAACGGGTCCGGGTACTTGTTGTTCTGCAGCAGACCGGCGAAGACCGTCGAGCGCGCGGTCACCGGGTACCAGCCGGTCGCGGCGTAGCCAGGTTGGGAGATGCTGCCGCCGGTATCGCCGGTGGCGGCGGAGGACTGGATGAGGAAGCCCGGGAGCGCTGTCGACTCGCCGGGCGTCGCCGATACCGCTATCTCGGCCGTCGTCTCGGACTGGGCGGCAGCGTTCGCGACGCCGGTGATCGCCGCCAGCGTCGCGGCCACAGTCAGCAGTGTCAGCAGGGATCGTGCCTGTCGTGGAACCATGACGCCTCCTGGCGGACCTGCGCCGACGTGATCACGGAAAGCTTGTGCAGTCGCCGCTACACAAACTTTCCGTGATCATGGGTAGGGGTCAGTTGTTGTTGAGGAAGTTCTGCGCGAGTTGCTGGCCGAGGGTCACCGCTGTGCTGTGGCTTTCGATCGGCGAGACCCGCTGCGAGCCCTGGAACACGATGTACGTGACGCCGGAGTCGGTGCCACCGTTACTCGGGTCCGGGTTGATGCCGAGGTCGTTGGCGGTGGCGTACGAGGCTTCTCCGATGATGCCGGTCGGCCCGGTATCACCGACCACGGCGTACTCCACCTGGTTGTTGTAGATCACCGCCACGACCGTGCCGCAGCCGATCGAGTAGTTGCGGTAGTCCCAGATGCTGCTGGCGCTCGGTACGACGACGTACGGCAGGGCCGCCGCGTTGAGCGGGCTGTCGGTCGACGTGTGGCAGAAGGTGTCCGGCTGGAAGCAGCAGTCGGTGTTCTCGTTGCATTGCGTGGTCCGAATGCCGTCGCAGTCGATGTCCATGTCGGCTTTCCAGAACACCGCGCCGGTCTTCTGGCAGACCGCCACGGTGGCCGTCGACACGTCGGAGTCAGTCTTGTACTTGCCGCTGGAGATCTGGGCGCAGGTGGTTACCTTGGCCAGCAGGTCGGTCGCGCTCGGCGCCCCGCCACTCGACGTACCGATGTGGAGGCGGTCGACGTTCGGCCCGCCGTTGGCCGTGGTGGCGGTGGCACGGATGGTGTTCGATCCGGCGTTGAGACTGGCGGTGAACGTCTGGTTGGTCCAGGTGTCCCAGTTGCCGGTGCTCCCGAAGGCGAGTTCGTCGCGGATGAGCGTGCCGTTAAGGTAGATGTCCATCGGCCGGTTGGTGGTGGTGCCGTTGGAGTAGCGGATCTCGACGCTCACGCTCTCGGCCGTGTCGGCCGTGACCGTCCACTGTACGTAGCTGCCGACCAGGTTGTCGTAGTTGACGAAGCCGGTGCCGGTGTAGCCGAGATGGTTGGACTCGACGACGCCCTGCGAGATGGTGGCGTTCTCGGCCTGGAAGTCGGCCGTGGCCGTGGTGGCGTCGACGTCGAGGTAGTCGACGTTGGGCCCACCGTTCGAGGTGGTGGCGGTGGCACGGATGGTGTTCGATCCGGCGTTGAGGTTGGCGGTGATCGACTTGGTCTGCCAGGTGTCCCAGCTGCCGGTGGAGTTGAACGCCGTGCCTGCGGCCACCACGGTTCCGTTCACCGCGATGTCCATGGGCCGGTTGGTGGTGGTGCCGTCGGCGTACCGGATGGAGAGGGTGGCGGTGCCGGCGGTGGCGGCGTTGACCGTCCACTGTACGTAGACGCCGACGGCGTTGGTGGTGTTGCAGAAGCCGTTACCGGAGAAGCCGGTGTGGTCGGAGTCGATGGTGCCCTGACACACCGCGTTCTCCGCCTCGTAGCGCGTCGTCGCCGCGGCGGCGGGGACGCTCAGGCACAGGACGACCAGCATTCCCGCGGATAGGATGCTTGCGGCGCGGCGGACGGATGAGCGTAATCCGTGAAGTCTCATGGATCCTCCAGGTCCTGGAAGCCGCACGGCGTTGCGCCGGCAGCGGCTGGGCGCACCCGCGACTCAGGACTGGAAACTCCACCTTTCTTCCGGCCGAACCGTACGCTCACGCCCCCCAAATAGGCGTTCGGCTCACCGGCTCGCAGTCCGATGAACGGGTGACGGCGGAAATAGTTAGGCAGGTTACTTAATCATTTCCAAAGATAGGACCACTTCGGCGATCGTCCTGTCAAGACCCCGACGGTCATCAATGTCATAAATGGACCGTTCGTCCTCGGATGATTGTCCGGGCGGCGGCGCCGCGCCGCCGCCCGACACCTGGATCAACCGGTGAAGCCGGCGGTAATTGTGGTGAACTGCCAGTTGGTTTGGCTTTGCCGGAGCAGTTCTCGGCCACGCCGCCGCTGGCGCAGGGCCGGTCACGGTTGACCGACCAGAACGCCAGGCGCGCGATGTGGTTCGCGTTGGGCCGGTCGCGGATCTGGGTCCAGATCGCCGGCGTGGTGACCTCGGACTGGTCGGACAGGCCGTTCATGCCCGAGATGCCCATGTGCGCGTACGCGGTCGCGTCGGACCAGCCGAACGCGCTCTTCAGTTGGTTGCGCAGGCCGTTCGCGGCGTTTGACCGTGTTGCCGTACATGTCGGCACCGCCGCCGAAGTCGAACGGCATGATGGTGAATACGTCGATGTCCGCGCCGAGCGCGGCGTGTGGGTGTCAGAAAGTCGTCCGTTGGGGCTGAATTGGGAGTTGGCGGGTCCTCAGGGTCGGGATGATGACTGGATGGCCCTGCGGTTGATCTACCTGGCGTTCGCGCAGCTGGTGCAGTGGGCGGCATTGATGGTCCGAGACTCGGTGGCCAAGGATGTCGAGCTTCTGGTGCTGCGGTGTGAGGTTGCGGGTGCCGAAACCTTGTCCGTGCAGGTCATGCTGCATGTTCGTACTCATGAAGGACGCCGCCCAGACGGTCACGCCGGCGGATGTCGAGCCGTGTGATCGAGGCTGGTTCAGTGATCGGCTCGGGCAGCGGATGTAGCGGCTGGGCGTTCGAGATTCCTCGGTGCGGTCGGTGGGCGTTGTGATGGCGCTCGTACTCGCGGAGGACGTGCAGCAGATGGTGCCATTGCAGCACCGCGATCTGGTGACGGAGGGCGAGGATCTCTGCGTCCTTTGGTCTGGTCGCCCAGCCACCGTCAGCGATTTGACCAGCCCTGACGCGTCGATGGGAACAAGATCTGCGTGATGTCAAACCGGCGACCACCAGGGCGGATGGCATTGTCGGCACCCGCAACGCGCTCGTAGTACCCGGGGGTAACGCATTCGATGAATGCTCGTCTAGCATGTTCCCGCCACGTACGCTCAACCCGGCCGACAGCGGAGCAGGCTATGACATAGTCCCGGTCGGCGCTGTCAATTCCAGTCGTTCAGCCGCCCACAGGGCAGATCGTGACGTCGAGAGGAGCGTCAGTGCCACTCGTAGACGAGTCGTCGGCGCCGGACCTGACACTGGAGGCCGGCGAGGAAGCGGTGTCGCGGCGTCGGCCGCCGCTCGTTCGACTGTGGCACGCCATGCTTGTCGCCGGTCCGGCTGCCGGCCTCGGCCTGCTCGGCTACCACCATCGCTGGATCGCCGACGACGGGCTGATCGTCGTCCGCGCCGCTCATCAGATTCTGGCCGGACACGGGCCGGTCTTCAATATCGGTGAGCGGGCCGAGACAAGCACCAGCGTGCTGTGGACCTGGCTGGTCGCGGCCGCCGGGCTCAGCGGCCTCGACATCGCCAAACTCGCGGTGTACGGCGGGCTGGTGCTGTCGGTGCTCGGCTTCGGGATCGCCATCGACGGCACCCGCCGCCTGTACGGTGGCCAGCCGTGGCTCGCCCCGGCGGGCTGCTTCGTCGTGCTGGCCGTCCCGCCGTTCTGGGATTTCACCACGTCCGGGCTGGAAACCGGCCTGTCGATGGCCTGGCTGGGGTCGTCATGGTGGTTGCTGGTGCGGCTCAGCTCGGCACATCGGCTCTGGTGGCGGTACCTCGGCGCGGTCGTATTCGGGCTCGGCGAGCTGGTCCGCCCCGACCTCGCCTTGGTCACGGTCGTGTTCGGCGTGGCGGCCTGGATCCTCGTCCGGGCCGCCCGGCGGCAGGCGCTGGCGCTGCTCGCCATGGCCTTCGCCGTCCCGCTGGTGTACGAGATCTTCCGGATCGGCTACTACGGCGTCCTCGTCCCGAACACGGCGATCGCCAAGGAGGCGCAGCAGTCCAACTGGTCCAACGGCTTCGCGTACGCCGGGAATTTCATCTCTCCTTACTACCTGTGGCTGCCCCTGGCGTTGCTGGCGCTCGCCGCCGCAGTCGTGTGGTGGCGGCGCGGCCGGGCCGCCGCGCCAGCGAGGGCCGTCGCGCCGGTCGCGGCCGTGCTCACTGGCGCGCTGCTGGCCGGGTACGTCGTCAAGGTGGGCGGCGACTTCATGCACGGCCGGATGCTGCTGCCGGCCACCTTCTGCCTGCTATTGCCGGTGCTATTGCTGCCGGCAAGGATCCCCGTACTCGCCCTGGTTGTGGCCGTTGGGGTTTGGGCCAGCGTGAGTGCGACATCGCTGCGCGTACCGAACGGCATCAGTGCGGCGGGGTTCGACGACGAGCGGAGGCACTGGATCCCGCTGACCTCCCCGCACCCGATCAGCGAGGCCGATTACCGGGGGCTCGCGCATTGGGCGCCGCAACTAGACGTGGCACTGACGAACCACCAGCGACTGGTGTATCGGGGCCGCCAGATCTCCGACTCCAACGTGGCTCCGCTGCGCTATCACGAACCCGCCTCGAGCGGCCTGGCTGTGGGGGTCCTCGGTAACGCGAGCACCGCCATGCCCACAGACGCCCTCGCCATCGATTACCTCGGCCTCGGGTACCCGCTCGCGGCGCACGTTCGTCTGGTCGCCCACGGGCGCCCTGGCCACGACAAGATCATGCCGATGGCGTGGATCGTGGCCGACTACACCCCGGACGGGTACCCGGCCCCGGGTATCGACCCCGCCGAGCTGGCCGCCGCCCGGCACGCCCTGCGCTGTGGCGATATTGCCGAGCTTCAGCACGCGGTACGCGACCCGATGACGCCCGGACGGTTCTTCCGCAACCTGACCGGCTCGGTCTCGCGCACGTTCATGCGTTTCCCCGGCGACCCGGTTGAGGCCGAGCGCGAATACTGCCACGGTTCCTGAGCTATCTCGCGGCATCTGGCCTCGGGTGCGATGACAGGGCCGAGCAGGATCTACGGTGCAACGGCGGCCACGCTTAGAGCCTCCAGAAGTGAGCGCCGATCGACCAGGCGATCGAACCGACGGCTCGGGCTCAGGAGGGCGACAAAGTCACCTTGCGTCCGGGCGACAGTTCGTACCCGCTGCTCGGCCGGCCACGAGCGGTCGTCGAGCACATAACCGTCGGGCTTACCGCCTCCCGCAGCGCCGCATCGGACAGGTCACGGACAGTGAGATGCACGATCAATCTGAACGCGTTGGACAATCTCGGCCCAGTCCGTTGAACACGTTCAGTTCCGTACTTCGCCGAGGTCAGTGCTACCGGAATTCGCCCTGGTGGCAGGGCATGACTGAGTATTCGAGCCGACACAGGCACCGCCGCAAGGATGTTCAAGACGATCACCTGCCGGGGCGGAAGACTCAGGGGCATGGCGTCCATCCACAAGGAAATCATGATCAACGCCAGCCCGGATGAGGTGTGGGCGGCGTTACGCGACTGGGGAGCACCTCATCAGCGCCTCGTACCCGGGTTCGTCGTCGACACCCGCATCGACGGGCGGGACCGGATCGTTACGTTCTTCACCGGAGCCACCGTCCGTGAGCTGCTGGTCGACCTCGACGACCAGCGCCGCCGGCTGGTCTGGTCGGTCGTCGACGGGCCGTACACCCATCACAACGCCGCGGCCCAGGTCCTCCCGGACGGCGACGGCGGTACCCGGTTCGTCTGGATCGCGGACGTGCTGCCGGACCAGGCCGCCGAGCGCATGGGTGCCTTGATGGAGCGCGGCATCACCACTATCCGGGCAACTCTGGAAGGGGACGTGCGCTCGGTACAGTAGTGATTCCCGATGAATGCGCCGTCACCCGTGTCCCAAGACTCGACCGGGCCTCCGCCGTCACCACCACCTTCGGCGCGCCCTCGGCCCTCCGGATGATCCGATGTGCCTGGGCCGCCTCCGCGAGCGGCGGGATCGCGCCGACCTTGGTCATGAGCGTACCGATACGACCCGCAGCGTGTCCACATCGGACAGTGGCGGCTTCGTCGCCGGGGTGGTCCGCCGCGGTAACGAGGAGCTGGCCGGGTACGTGTCCGCCGCGCCCGACCGGCTGGTGGCCCTCGGCTCGGTGCCGCTGGGTTGGCCGCGGGCCGTCGACGAGGCCCGGCGCTGCCTCGACGAGCACCGGATGACCGGGATCGCCATTGGCAGCCGGGGCGGCGATCACGACCTCGACGACTCGGTCAACGACGACCTCTGGGCGCTGCTCGCCGAGCGGACCGCGTTCGTGTTCCTGCACCCAGCGGCGAGTGCGTGTTCGTCTCGTCTGGCCGAGAGCCCGGTCGGCCGTCGGCGAACCGAAACGGTGAGCACTGGCGGCGCTGATAGTCTCCCTACCAGCTGAGGTCGGAACAGATACCGACCGAACAGAGTCGGACGAGCGCCGCCGGGCGACAGCGCGGCGCGCCGTCAGGTCCGCTCCTCCAACTTGAACGAAATCTGCACGCGGGCGCGGTAGGCCCGAACCTGTCCGTTGTCGAGTTCCATGTCAAGCTTGACCACCTCGGCAACGCGGAGATCACGCAGGGTCTTCGCCGCGCGCTCGACGGCGGTGGTCGGTACGGCCGCCGACTTTCTCGAGGCGTACGCCAACACCTGTCTCGAGGAACTCGACGACGTCCTTCGCGGGCAACCGCGGGACGCGGCGGCCCTTCAGGAGGAACCCGCCTTCACCATTGCCGCCGACGCGGCGACCGCACTGCGGGAGGCCGGTCAGTCGCTGGTGTACTCCGAGCCGGCTCGGGCCAGGGAGCTGCTGCATCGTGCCGGGGAGCTATTCCTCGCCCTCGGCCAGCCGTTCGGCGCGTATCTCATGGAGATCGCCGGAACTCCGGGCGAGCTACCGTATGGGAGCATGCTGCGTGCCGTCGCCGGCGAGCAGCGCACCGACGAGCCCGGCGACGAGTGGCCGGCCTTGGCACACCCACAGCAGCAGACATATCTGATGCTCGCGATCGCAGGCAGCGAAACGGCCGGCCGACCTGTCCAGACGGCCGCCGCGATCCTCGAAGCTTCGCCGCACGCGACCGGCGTCGTGCCCATCGGCGCGCTGGCCACACCGATCCGGTTGCTCTGGGACGTCGCCGCCCATTTGCTCGCGCGTCGGCCCGGCTCATCACAGATCGTCGCCGGTCACCTGGCCGACATGGCGCACCGCTACGCACAAACGATGAGCCTGGCTCAGGCGAACGAGTACCTGTGGCGCAACGCCGCCACTCCGGTGGATGTCGGCGACATCGACATCACCGGGGTCGCGGCCCTGGCGGTACGCCGGTTCGGTGCGGACACCGTCATGGGCGACGTCCGGGAGGCCGGCGTGTCCACCGAGCGCGATCCCATCGCCATGGCCCCGATCGAAGCCGGCGCGGCCCTGGCGCAGTCCTGACCTGAAGAATTCGAGACGAATGGCCGACCATGGATACAACTGTTGCCGCACTGCTGTTCGGTATCGCGGTGCTGATCGTCGTGGCCATCGTGCTCTGGCGGACAGGAAATCGAGGCGGGGGCGCCAAGGTGTCGCTGTCGTTTGGTGATCTGTTCCAGGCCGAGATCGCGCTGGACGAGCGAAATACCGCCTTGGCAGAGGACGCGGTCCGCCGGGCCGCCGAGGAACGCACCACGTTGTGCTTGCCGAGAATGTCATCCGGGCAGGTCAAGCGGCATGTTCGTACTCGTGGAGGATGCCACCGAGGTGGTCATGTCTGTGGATGCGTAGGGGAGTGGCGTCGCCGGCATGCGTGATCGGTGTGGGCAACCGGCGTAGCGGCCGGCCGTTGGTAAGGCTGTGGGGTCTCAGAACTCCGCTTCGTGGCGTGAGCTCCCGGTTTGTCCGCGGCCGTGGTCGCCGACGGGCAGACTTGGCGATTGTGGTCTGGTCGTTGATGTACACGCTGACTCGACGTGCGGTGGAGCTAATGGTGCTGCGGCTGCGTGGCGACACTGCCAACGGTTGGTGAATCGATGGCCGCTGTCTGATCTTCCAGATCCGGTGATGAGACGGTTGTTCATCCATCACACAGACGTGCCGGCCAGGGCGCTCGCGTTCGGCAAGGCCGAACCGTTCAGCCAGACCCGGTACCGCTTTCCGTGACCGCCGGCGGCTCCGGCCGGTGCCACTCCATGGTCACGGTGAAGTTCGCCTCGGCGGTGGACTTCGCGACTACCACGCCGGCCTCAGCCGACACTTTCACCGCGATCTGCACACTCAGCGTGTCCGGCGGGTGCGGCAGGTCGGACAGGCGTTCCATGGCCAGCGCGCCGAACTCGCGGATCCGGTCCAGGGACTCCTCGACCCGGGCCGTCACCCGGACCACATCGTCCACATTGGGCAGCCGGCCGACCGGCTCCGGATCGCGCTCGAACCACGGCGCCGCCCCGTCCGGTCCCGGCCGATCCGGCTGTACCGGCAGCAGCCTTCCCTCGCCGAACGGCAGGTACGTCACGCTGTCGCCCATCTGCCACCACCCTGTCAGCTGTTTCCGTAGTTGTTGGAGTCCGCCGGAATCGGCGGGTCGGCAACGATACCGCCGTTGCCCAGGCGCACGGTGTGCCGGACCTCTCCGCCGCTCGGGCAGCAGCCCGGGTCGCCGTGCCGGTACTGGGGGAACGACAGCACCACCTCCGTTCCGTTCTGCGACACGACCTCGACCAGGCCGGCGTCGATCCCGCCGACGAGCTGCCGGCCGTTGAAGAAGAAGACCTGCATGCAACGGCCATTGATGCTGCCGGTACAGATCGCCCGGATGGCACGCAGCGGACCGGGGAGCGGCTTGTCGGGCACGTCCGGGGTGTAGTTCTGGTGCCGGATGACGTCCAGCGCCGCGTTGAGGTCGAACGGGGCGGACGGGTCGACCACAGGCACCGACGGCCGCACGCTCCAACCTGCGCCGCCGGACGGTGCCACGCCGGACGCCGCGCCCTTTGATGTGCAGCCGGCCGGCGCCAGCATGATCACCGAAGCCAGTGCGACCACCGCTATCCGTAACCGCATGGTCACACCTCCTTTGCGTGTCAGCACGGATCGATCAGCCAGGGCAGGGGATCCAGGTGGCCGCGCGCGGTGTCGTGCGTCGCGGCGATCCGCCGGCAGGTACCCGCCCGCCAGTCCGCCGGGTCGGTCGGGAAGACGGCGAGTTGGCCGCTGCCGAAGACCGCGAACCGCCGCCCGTCGCCGGACAGCGCGATCTGTTGATACCCCTGGTCGGCCGCCGGCGTTGTCGCGTCCGGCCACAGCTTCGGGGTGTCCGGCGGCAGCCCCCAGCCGGCGAGCACGCCCGCCCAGCCGGTCACGGACTCGGCGGTACCACTGATCGACCAGGAGGACTCGTCCGGTACCGGTGTGCCGCGTGGGTCGTCGAGCCGCCCGGTGACCGGATCCACCGTCACGGCCGTCGCCGTCGCGATCAGGACCGCACGGCCCGTCCGATCAAAGAGGACGTTGTGCGTGTCGCCGCCGGCGAACGGACCCCAGGCCGGCCCGGCGGACATCCGGTCCACGTCGATGAGCTGGAACCCGGAGCCGCTCGGCGCGACCACCGCCACCTCGCTGGTGTGCGGTCGGGCGGCAAGTACCCGCAGCGCCGCGTCGTTTGCACCCGCGGACAGCGTCATCGTTCGGGGCGCGGCGCTCTCCGGCTGTCGCGGGTACACGAGAAGGGTGTTGTCCATCCGGACCACGAGCCGGCCGTCGCTGAGGGCGGTGACCGCCAGCGGTGGGTCCGCGGTACCCGGCGTCGCCCGGATCGGGACCGCCACCCCGAGCGGTTCCAGGTCCGGCAGCGTGTACCGGTGCAGGCTGTACCCGTTGCCGTCGCCGTCCCGGCCGACCACGACGGCGGCGGACCCGTCGGCGGTGACAGCGCACGCGACCGGGCCGGTGAGGCCGGTCTGCCGGGAGCCGGCCAGCGCGCCGCCCGGGTCCACCCGCTGGAGCAGGCCGTCGATGCGCAGCGCCAGCAGCGAGTCGTCGCCGAGGAACGCGGCCCGTTCGATGCCGTTGATGCTGAGCAGGGGCTGGCCGGGCAGCCGGATCACCCGGATCGCCGAGCCCGCCGCGTCGACGAGGTAGCGGCCGCCGGCGGTGAGCGAGTAGTGGCCGTCCAGGCGCCCCGCCTGCCCGCCGGTCAGGTGCCTCGGCGGTAGCGCGGCGGCGAGCTGGCCCCGGTCGTAGACGGTGAGCATCCGGACCACCCCGTCCGCGGCGTTCCCGTCGGCCCGGTACACGATCCGGTCGCCGGCGACCGCGACCGCGGGTGGGGACGTGGTCAGCCAGCCGAAGCAGCTCTGGCCTGGCGAGGCGAGGCCGGGGATGGCGGCGCGGGTCTGCGGATCCAGTACCGTAATCGTGCCGGACCGGCAGCTCAGCAGCGCCGACCGGGGGCCGTAGGCGATCAGCTCGCTGTCGTCGGGCCGCAGCGTCGGGTCCGGGACCATCCGCCGGGCCTGGGCCGCCGCGGGTTCCCAGAGGTACGCGGCGGCGTCGTCGAACAGCGACCCGGCGATCAGGCCCCCCTCGTCGGTGAACCCGAGATGCTCGAACGCGAACGGGTCGTCCGGGGCGATGACCAACTCCTGGGTCGTGCCAGCGGCGAGATCCCACCGGCGGACCCGGCGCGAGCTGCCGCTCACCGCGGCGAGCCGCACCCCGGTGGTGTCCAGCGCCAGCGCCTTGACGGCCGCGCTCTCCGAGCTGGTGCTCGGCGGTGCCTGGTACAGGCCCAGCACAGCCCAGGTGCCGGCGTCCCGGACCGTGATCCGCCCGGCGAGGTCGGCCATCGCGACGCGCCGGCCGTCGCCACTGGTGGCCAGCGCCGAAACCCCCTGCTCGGTACGGGTGAGCCGGGGCGACCGGCCGGCAACGTCCCATACGGACACCCGGTTGCCGCCGTCGCGGACCAGGATCCGGCTGCCGTCGCCGGCCGCCGCCACCCCGGTCATCGTCTCCGGCTCGGGCAGCATCGCCACGACGCCGGCCTCGGTGAGCAGGTCGTCGAGCATCGCCCGGGTGGTGTCGGGCCGGCTCGCCAACCGCTGCGCCGCCGCGTCCACCAGCAGCCGGGACGCCTCGTCGGCGGCGCCCAGCGCCCGGGACCGGGCCACCAGCGTGTCGGTCAGGCGGGACCGGGCCAGCGGTACCAGGACCGCCGCCACCCCGGTCACGATCGCGAGCAGGGCGACGAACCCGCCCACCAGGACACGCTGGCGGATGCGGCGGGCCCGCTCGTTCGCCGCCTCGGCCACGCTGGCGGCGATGAACTCCCGCTCCGGTCCGCTCAGGTCGTCGGGGCGCTCCCGCGACCAGCGCACCGCGGTCTCCAGGACGCCGCCGCGCAGCAGCGCCCCGGGCTCCTGCCCGCCCTGCCAACGGCGGCGCGCGGCGTCCAGGTCGGCCTGCCAGAACCGGAACGCGCGGTCCCCGGCGATCCAGCCGCGCAGCCGGTCCCACTGGGTCAGCAGCGCGTCGTGGGCCAGCCGGACGCCCAACCGGCCGTCCGGTCGTTCGGTCACCGTGACCAGGCGGGCGCTGGCCAGGCGCTGCGCCACCGCCCAGTACCCGGCGGGCAGCTCATCGGACAGGACGGTGACGCGGGTGTCCTGGATCGGTTCGGCGCCGACCCGGACGAGCCGGGTGAGCAGGCGGGGGGTCACTGTGGCGAGATCGGGTTCCAGCCGGTCGACCGCCTCGTTCGCGACCCGGACCAGCGCGCCGGACACGCCGCCGAGCCGGTGGTACTCCTCGACGGTCACCGTCGATCCGGTCGACCGCTGCCATAGTTCGGTAGCGGTGAACTCGATGGCCGGCAGCAGGTCGCCGGGCGTGCCGCCGGTTGACCGATCGGCGTCGTCGACGATGCGCTCCACGGTTTCCGGGGTGAATCGGATGTACCCGCTGAGCTCCGCCGGGCGCCGGATCGCCTCCGCCAGCCCGGCGGCGCTGAGCGGGGCCAGGTTGTACGGCTCCTCCACCGCAGCGACCGGCAGGTGGGCCGTCGCCGCCGGAAGGTAGTCGATCCGCAGGCAGCCCAGCAGGCGCAGCCGGTACCCGCCGTCGACCCGGGTAGCCGCGTGCGGCAGGAGCAGCTCGAACAGCTGGGCCACCGCCCGCGGGTCACGGGCGAGCAGCTCCTCTAGCTGGTCGGCGACCAGCACCACCGGCCCGTCCCCGGCCAGCTCGCCGATCAGCTGGGACAGCTGGCCCTGGCCGATCAGCTCGGCGACGGTCGCGGCGGCGGTCACCCGTTCCACCGCCGTGGCGCCGGGCTGGCCGGTCAGCGGGGCGAGCGCGTCGGCGGCCTGCTCGACCGCGGTGCGCCCGGGGGTACCGGTGTCCAGGTACGCCACCTGGTGGCCGGACTCCCGCAGCCGGGGGAGCACAGCCGCGCGTACCAGGGACGACTTCCCAAGCCCGGGTCCGGACACCACCAGCGTGGCCGGCGACGCGCGTACCTTGCGGGCCAGCCGCTCGGCCTCGGCATCGCGGCCGAAGAACGTCGCGTGGTCGGCCTCGTCGAACGCGCTCAGCCCCCGGTACGGCGACGGCGGCCGGCACGCAGCCGCGAGGTCCGGCCACAGCCGGAAGATCTCGGCAGTGGGCAACGCGTACCCGGTGGTCCAGGCGAGTCCCTCCTCCGCGGTCAGCACGATGCCGAAGACCGCCCGCTGGTCGGCCGCCCACAGCGGGCCGCCGCTGTACCCGCGGACAATGCCGATCGGCGAACCGCTGGCCACCTGCACCTGGATCAGCCGGCCGCCGGTCAGTCCCCGGCACACCGCTTCGATCCAGAAACCGGCATCCCGGTTCGCCGGTACCCCGAAGAGCTGGAACGCCGTCCCCACAGCCGGCGCGTCGAGCAGCACCGGCGCCGGATCGAGGCCGGCCGGCGGCTCCCCGGCCAGCACCAGCCCGCACAGGTCGGACGCGGCGTGGGGGACGGCAGGCACCGACACCGCCACCTCGGCGGTCCGCACCACCCCGGGTGCGACCAGCGGGAAATCGAGTCTCACGTGCTGGGTGCCGGCCTGGACGTTGTGCCCGGCGGTCACCACGTGCCGTCGGCCGAGCAGGACACCCGCGCCGATGGGCTGGCCGTCCGGCCCGAGGATCCTGGCCACGGCGAGCTGTCCAGGCTCCCGTGCCGCCCCCGCCACCCGACACCTTCCCCGTTTGGCAGTCGATCCCGTGGCACCACGTTAGCAGCCGATTCCACTGCTTCGACCAACGGACGTCGATGTGATCGGCCGGTGACCTTAGTTGAGTCGGCCTGGAGCGCGGTGCCAGCGTTGCCGTTGGTCCGTTTCTCCAGGCCGCTCGCCGAACCCGCCGTGCGGTTGGGTAGGCCGCCAGCGAGGTCCCCGCGTGGGCGGGGCCTTTTCCGACGGCCTCCCACCGAGTGAAGTCGACCGCCGGCGAGGTGCCGTTGGTGAGGTCCTTTTCCGTCGGTCTCTTCCCGAACCGTGCTGGTTACTTTCGCAACACACGGCTCTCCAGTGGTCAGTTCCGGGTGGGTGCGTTGAGGCGGCCCGCGTGGATGTCCTCGTGGCATGGGCGGCAGATGACGATGGTTTTGCGGCGCCGCTTGGCCATGAGGTGAACCCATGCCGGCCTGTCGGGCCGGTCGTGGCGGTAAACATCGAGCGATGTCTCCTTCGATGAACCAGTGCGTTCCGTTCCAGACGTCCACCACCTCGCTGAGCGCGGTGTGACAACCCCGCCCGGATCGGAACCCGTGGGAACGGTCGGAGAACTGCACGTCGTAGTACGCGTCCAACAGCATGCGCACCACCTCGGCGAGCAGCTTGTCCGACCAGCCCGGTGCGGAAATAGACGTCACGACGCCCGCGCGAACTGCGGTTCCCGTTCCACCAGTGGCGCTCGATTCTCACCTGCTGACCGTATGGCACCGTATGCGAACAGGGGAACCATCATGATCTCGGAAGGTCTCGGCGGCATCGCGCTCTTGGTCACCCGCCTCGCGGCGGTCGCCACATATGCCTGGGGCCGACGGATCACCCATCCGCCAAGCCCGGCCTTGCGATACCGTCAGGGCGCCGACCTGGCATTGAGCAGTCCGCGTCCGCCTGGCTGGCGATGGTCTGTACGCACCCGATGAATCCAGGGAGATACCAATGCCGGAGCCTGAGCCCGCTCAAGACGTCCACGCCGAGGATGCCGACACACCAGCCACGGCCGAGACCGAAACCGAAACCGAAACCGACGAGCCTGCCGTTTACGCAAATCGGGCTGCCCGACGTGCGAAGGGCAAGGCGGCATCACAGCCTCAACCGCATGGAAAGGGCCAGCGCCCCGGCGGCCGAGGCTCGGTTCAGAGTCCGCGCCAGTGGGGTACCCGCCGTAGCGGCTGATCCGTTGGCGATGCGTTCGTCGGCACACGGTTCCCGGCGTCCGCGCCGATGCGGGCGGGGCAGGGGAGCAGATGGGGAGCAGCGGGGCGCTCCCAACGGCGCTGAACCGCCGCGAGCATGGTTGAGCTGCTCGGTGGTAACGAGCGGTTTCTTTTGTGCACCTTACAAGTGGAGCAAAAGTGGAGCACAAGATCATTTAATGGTTTCTGCTCGCGCTCGGCGTGTGTCTGCCGCGCCGATGCAGCGCCTGATTTTGGGCGGAGCATGCCTGCCCGGGGCGCTATCGCGGTGTGAACGGGCGCGGGGCGGCGCCGGTGGGCGCCGCCCCGTGTGGGCCGTTGGCGGTTACGCGGCCGCGGGTGGTTGATCGATATGGTGGGCGGGGTGTCGGGTGCGTGTGTTGCCGGGCTGGTTGGCCCGCCACCGTGCTTGGAGGGCATCGACGATGCGTTGTTGCATGGCGGGGGTGACGTGGCTGTAGATGCCGCGGACTCCGGGTAGTCGGTGGCCGAGTCTTTTGGCCTGGGCGACTTCGGCGCAGCTTCCCTCCGACGTGAAGGTGATGGGCTGGGATCACAACTGGAACGACCCGGACTTCGTCAACACCCTCACCGGCGCCGGAGTCGTCGACGCGATCGGCTACCACTGCTACGACGGCAACCACTACGGCAACCAGACCCAGACGGTCGCGACCTACATGACCGAATGCTCGGGGTGGACCGACCAGGTCGGCAATGTGAGCCAGAACCTCGGGTGGGAGGTCTTCAACCTGCTGACCGGCCCGCTGCGCAACGGCTCGCACGGCTCGATCTACTGGAGCTCGTCGGGGCGGACGGCTACCGCCGCTGGATCAGCGACATCCCGACCTACGACTGCCTCAAGGCCGTGGGCAAGGAGGGACCCGACGAGGAGTCCTCCGGCGCCCTGGACAAGTACATCAACCTCAAGGACGTCTGGGCCGTCTGCGGCGCGTACGTGATGGGCACCAACAGCGAACTCGAGGTCGGCACCTACATCAAGTCGGGCGGCGGGGCACGCCTGACCCTGACGGCGGATGGCTGCGCGCCGTCGACAACCTGGGTGTGAACCGGTGGGCGCCATCCGGAACGGGCAACCGCCTGATCCTGCAGGAGGATCAGAACCTCGTGCTGTACTCCGGAAACACGCCCGTCTGGGCCAGTGGCACGGTGGGCTCCGGGGCGATCTGGCTCGGTGTCCGCGACGACGGCACGTTCGCGCTGTTCAACAAGGACAACCAGAAGGTCTGGGTGAGCCCGGTCGGCACGCGCGACTACCGGCGCAAGATCGTGAACTGGGAGGGCGACACCGCGTCCCAGAAGACCGCGTGGCTCGTCGGCAACGACGGGCGCCGGCGCTGGATCTCGGACCTGTCCACCTTCCAGTGCCTGCACGACACCGGCTCAGGCGACGCGATCGCGTTGAGCAGCGACGTCCTCGATACGCTGCCCGACCTCACCAACGTGTGGGCGGCATGCGGGGTCGACCGGATCGGTGCCGACAGCGCCGTCGAGGTCGACGCCTACCTCAAAGCGGGCGGCTACGCGCTGACGCTGACCAGCGGCGATCTCGTGATCGCAAGGAGCGGAACGAAGGTGTGGTCCACCGGCAGGGGCGGTGCCCAGCTCAAGCTGCAGACCGACGGCAACCTTGTCATCTACGACTCGAACGGCAAGGCCACCTGGGCGACCGGCACCAACGGCAAGAGCGCCGGCTGGCTCGTCCTGGGCAGCGACGGATCACTGCGTCTCTACGACGCCAGCGGAACGCAGGTCTGGACCCGCTGACCACACCCGACCAAAACATCTTCAGTGCGGTCCGGCCGCCCGGTGCCGGTAGTGGTGGACCATCAGCGCGGCGGTACAGGCGAGGGCGACCAGGCCGAGGCCGGTCCCGATCGCGTGGGCGCCGATGCTCGACGCGGTGGCGTTGGCGGCGGCGCTGACGATCAGCCCGACCCACAGCGCGGGCCGCAGCAGGCTGCCGTGCGGTGCGCGGTGGCTGGCCTTGGGCGCTGCCGAGATGCGGTACCGGTCCGTCATGACGTGCTCCTTCGTCGTGGTTGAGCGATATCCACCACGGTAGGAACGGCAGCCGGCAGCGACGATCCAGCCGACGAGCCAATGCCGGTACAGCAGGCTGTACTTCTGCGCCGGCGACCTGCCGCCGGCGCCGGCCGTGTCCTATCGTCACTGGCCGGGAGGTGGGAGATGACCACCGACGGTTCCACGCCGCACGGCCGCCGCCGTTTCCTGCCGGGTCGGCGACGCGCGCTGGTCGGCGCCTTCGAGCACCTCGTCGGCGGTCTCGGCACGGGAGTCCTGGCCTTCGCCACGCTGCTCTGGGCGATCATCGTCGCGGTCGCCTGCGTCGCGGTCGTCGGGCTGGTGTTAGCGCCGACCGTGCCCCGCGCGGTCCGCTCCGTCGCCAACCGGGAGCGGACGCGGCTGTCGCGGTGGGGTCCGGCGGTCCTCGAACCGGAGCCGGTGCCGACCGGCCTGCGCGCGGTCCTCGCGGACGTCGCGGTCCGGCGCGAGTTCGGCTGGTTGGTCGTGCATGCGACGTTCGGCGCCGTCACCGGCCTGATCGCCCTGACCCTGCCGATCTCCGCCGTGCAGGACCTGACGTTCCCGCTGTGGTGGCGGCTCGTGCCGGCGCCAACCAGCGGCCCGGGACTGGCCGCGTTCTGGCCGGTGCACGACCTGGCGAACGCATTCGGCGTCGCGTTGCTGGGCGTGGGCTTCCTGGCCGTCGTGCTCGGCCTGGCGCCGGGCATGGCGCGGCTGCAGGCGTGGCCGGGGCGGAGACTGCTGCCACCGGCCGCCGACGTCGACCTGTCCCTGCGCGTCGCGCAACTGACCGCCACGCGCGCCGCGGCGCTGGACGCGCACGCCGTCGAACTGCGGCGCATCGAGCGGTCGCTGCACGACGGCACGCAGAACCGGCTGGTGGCGGTCAACGTCATGCTCGGTGCCGCGCGGCGGGCGCTGGCCCGGGATCCGGCGAGCGCCGACGCCATGCTCGGCCGCGCACAGGACGCCGCCGAGCAGGCGCTGGCGGAGTTGCGTACGGTCGCTCGCGGCATCCTGCCGCCGGTGCTGGCCGACCGCGGGCTGGCCGGTGCCCTCGGCGGCCTCGCCGGTACCTGCGGTGTGCCCTGCCAGGTCGACGTGGACGTACCGGTGCGGTGCGCCGCGTCCGTCGAGGCGACCGCCTATTTCGTGGTGGCCGAGGCGCTGACGAACATCGCCAAGCACAGCGGGGCGGCCAGCGCCACCGTCGTCGTCCGGCGGGACCTCGACCGGCTGCTGCTGCGGGTCGACGACGACGGCCACGGCGGCGCCGACGAGGACGGTGGCTCCGGGCTCGCCGGCATCCGCCGTCGGGTCGAGGCGTACGACGGCCGGCTGGTCGTGACCAGCCCGCCCGGCGGTCCGACGACGGTACGGGTGGAACTGCCCTGCGGGTCGTGACCGCCGCGGTGGTACAGCCTGCGCTACCCGCACTCGCCAGTAGGCGTCATAGCTGCCGTCCACCGACCGTCCTAGCGTTTCCGTGTACCGATCAGCAGCGCAAACACGGAAGGCGCATCGATGAACACATATGCCGAGCACGCCGCAGACGGGGCCGGGACGCGCCGGCTCGGGCGGCCCGCGGCCGCGGTCCGCGTCGAGCACGTCACCAAGGTCTACGGCACCGACCGGCAGCCGGTCGCGGCGCTGGCCGGAGTCGACGCCGAGTTCCACCGCGGCACCTTCACCGCCGTGATGGGCCCGTCCGGCTCCGGCAAGAGCACGCTGCTGCACATCGCCGCCGGGCTGGACCGGCCGACCTCCGGCCGCGTCTGGATCGGCGACACCGAGCTGTCCTCGCTGCCGGAGCGGAAGCTGACCAAGCTGCGCCGTACCAGAATCGGGTTCGTCTTCCAGGCGTTCAACCTGATCGGCGCGCTCACCGTCGAGGAGAACATTGTGTTGCCGCTACGGCTGTCCGGCGGCAATCCCGACCGGCGGTGGCTGGCCCAGGTGGTCGAGCGGGTCGGCCTCGGCGACCGGCTGCGGCACCGGCCGTCGGAGCTCTCCGGCGGCCAGCAGCAGCGGGTCGCGATCGCCCGGGCACTGGCCACCCGCCCGGAGGTCATCTTCTCCGACGAGCCCACCGGCGCCCTGGACACCCAGACGGCGGCGGAGGTGCTGAGCCTGCTGCGGTCGATCGTCGACGACAACGGCCAGACGGTGGTCATGGTGACCCACGACCCGGTGGCCGCCTCGTACGCCGACCGGGTCATGGTCCTTGCCGACGGCCGGATCGTGCACGACATGGCGCAGCCGGGCGCCGCGCGGATCGCCGAGCACCTCGCGTCCCTGGGCCGCCGCCAGCGCGTCGCGCGGGAGGGCTGAACCGTGCTGAAGCTCGCCGCGCAGATGCTGCGCCACCGCTTGGGGACGTCGGTCGCCACCCTGGTCGCTCTCGCCGCCGGCATTATGATCCTGATGGCCATGGGCACCATGGTGGAGTCCGGGCTGAGCTACCAGCCCACACCGCAGCGGTACGCCGGGACCGATCTGGTCGTCGCGCACCGCGACATCACGTTCACCGCCAAGGACATCGACGGTGAGCCGCAGACGACGACCGTGGCGCTGCCGGACGGCGGTACCGTCCCGGCCGCACTGGCGGACCAGATCCGCCGCGTACCAGGCGTTGCCGCCGCGGTTGCCGACTACTCGATCGCGGTCGTGCCGTCGACCGCCACGCCGGCCGTCGGACACGCCTGGAGCAATGCCGTCCTCACGCCGTACCGGATCGTGGCCGGCGCCCCGCCGGGCGCGGACGACGAGATCGTGGTCGACGCACGGCTCGCCGGCGCGTCGATGCATCCCGGGCAGCACACCGACGTCGTCGTGCGTGGCACGCCACACCGGTACCGGGTCAGCGGCATCGCCGAGCAGACCCGGGGCGCCGATCAACCGGCCGCGGTGTTCTTCACCGACGCGCAGGCCGCGGCGCTCAGCGCGCACCCGGGCCGGGTCGACGCCGTCGGCGTGATCGCGGAACCAGGCCTGGCCGACACCGCCCGGGCCGCGCTGCGCACCGCCGTGGACAAGGTGGCGGGTGCCGCCGACGCAAAGGTGTACGCCGGCGCCGACCGGGGACTGCTCGAGCAGCCGGACATCAACGCGGCACGTGATCTGCTGATCCAGGTCGGGGGATCCTTCGGCGGGTACGTCGTGCTGCTGGTCGTATTCGTCGTCGCCGGAACCGTCGGCCTGTCGGTCCGGCACCGCCGCCGGGACCTCGCGCTGCTGCGCGCCATCGCGGCGACCCCGGGCCAGGTACGCCGGATGATCATGGTGGAGGCGGCCCTGACGGGCGTCGGCGCCGCCGTGCTCGGCGTGCCCGCCGGGGCACTGGCCACCAGATGGCTGCACGACGAACTGGTCACCCGCGGCTTCATGCCGGCCACGTTCCCGCTCGCCCCGGGCGCTTTCGCCGCCCTGGCCGCCGTGGGCATCGCGGTACTCGTCGCGGTGTTGTCGGCGCTGATCGCCGCGCGCCGGGTCACCGGCATCCGGCCGACCGAGGCGCTCGGCGAGGTCGCCGTCGAGCCGGCCCGCAGCAGCAAGGTTCGGCTCGTCTTCGGCCTCGCGACGCTCGTCGGCGCCGTGTCGTCCAGCGCCGCCACCGTGGGCACGGGTGGCCAGGTCGCGCTGGGGGCGGCGGTCGGCATGCTGTACCTGTTCGTCACCGCGGTCGGCCTGCTCGGTCCGTGGATCAACCGGTACGCAGCCCGGCTGCTCGCTCCGGTGCTGCGTGCCGTCTGGGGCGACAGCGGCTACCTCGCCACGGCCAACCTGCGGGCCAACGCGCGCGGCATGGTCACCGTCCTCACCGCGCTGGTGCTGTCGGTCGGCCTCGGCGGCTCGGTCTGGTTCCTGCAGGACAACCTGCAGCGCCAGACGGTCGGCCAGAGCCACGCCGGCATACTGGCCGACCGGGTGCTCGGCTCGCCGGCCGGGCTGCCGGACACCGCGGCCGCCGACGTCCGCGAGATCCCCGGAGTCCGGGCCGTGACGGCCGTACGGCACACCTCGGTGGTGGTCCGGACCTTCGAGACCGACGCCGAGTCGGTCCCGACGCAGGCGATCGATCCGGCCGACGTCACCGCGACCATGGACCTGGGGGTCGTCCAGGGCAGCATGGCCGACCTGCACGGCGCCCGGATGGCGGTGTCGAGCATGCAGGCCTCGTCCCACGGCTGGCACGTCGGCGACCGGGTCCAACTCTGGCTCGGCGACGGCTCCCCGGTCACCCTGCAGGTCGCCGCGATCTACGAGCGCGGCCTCGGGTTCGGCGACATCACCCTGGACCGCGACACCGTCCTGCACCACACCGCGCGCGACCTCGACGACCAGGTGCTGATCCGCACCGCCCCGGGCGCCGACGTCGACACCGCGCTGGCGAGCCTGGCCGCCCGGTACCCGAGGAGCAGTGTCCTGCCCACCACCGCGGTCACCGGCCAACTCGCCAGGGACCTCGCCATCAGCGCCTGGCTCAACAAGCTGCTGGTCGCCGTGATGGTCGGCTACGCCGCCCTCGCCGCCGCCAACACCATGGTCATGGCGGCCCTGGCCCGCAGCCGGGAACTGTCGCTGCTGCGCCTCCTCGGCGTCACCCGCCGCCAGGTCAAGCGCATGGTCCACGCCGAGCAGGTCGGCCTGCTGGGCACAGCACTCGTGATCGGCGGCGCGGTCGCTGCGGCCACCCTCACCGCGGCCGTCAACACCCTGACCGGACATCCGACGCCGTACGTCCCGCTGCTGGGCGGGGCGACGGTGATCGGCGGGACGGCGCTGCTGGCGCTGGTCACGACCGTGCTGCCGATCGGTCGGCTCCTGCGCATCCCGCCGATCGAGAACATCGGCGTCAAGGAGTGACCGGCGGGGCGTTGCGGGGGCCGGCGGCGACACCGCCGGCCCCCTGGCGTCTGGCTACGGCAGCTCGAGGAACCCGCGATCGGGATCCGGACCTGGGTCGGGGCACCCGCCATGGCGGGCGTGGGCCGCTGGCGCTCGTCGCCAGGGCCGATCGCCGCGCGGCGGTCACCGGCCAGCCCACCGGCGCCAGCGCGGACGTCGCCAACGACGCCGAGCGGTGCTCGCGGCGATGCGAACGAAACAACCGTGGTACGACAGGTACGTCGAACGGCCGCTCGGACGCAAACGAGCCCCGTCCCTCCGGCGCGACACGAAGACCCGGACCGGGAGCACCCGCAGCTTGGCGCTCATCGAGCCGGGCGAGGCGCTCGACGCGCGCATGCGCGACCCGGCGGGGATGTGCGGACAGTCGCGGTGAACGTGCTGGGCGTGGTCTTCGGCGCCGGAACGGGCGTCGAGAACTGGACCGCGTGCCGCACCCGGGTACCACCCCCGACGCGCAGGTGGCCGTGCTGCGCTACAACCCCTCGGCCGTCGAGCGGATCGTCACCGTGGTAAGCGACATGTAATATTCACGGCTCGTTGAGCGCGATCGAGTCGCGCGCACCGTGGTTTCACGCCGCGCCACCGCCACAGGCGGCCCGGGACAGAATGCCAGCCATGGCATCTGCGGCTACACGCCGAGGGTGGGGACGTCGGCGTGGGCGAGGCCAACAGCATCGAGGGCCGGATCGTGTCGCGACTCCGATGCTCGACACGTACAACCGCGTACTGCCGAACCCGGCGGTGTACGAGCGGCGACGCCTGGACCGGATCGCGTGCCGGTTGCCCGAGCGGTTCCTGCCCACTGGCCGGACCCGATCAACCAACCGAAGCTGCCCGCGTAAGGTGCCCCGTTCGAGGTCGGCACTCCCATCGCGCGGCAGTCAGGCGCTGGCCGTCGCGGCCCGCAGGCAGCTCCAGAACGCCTAGTCCGCTTGGACGACGTGCGACGCGGCTGTGTGCCGACGCCGCCACCATGGCGGCTGTGTGCCGACGCCGCCACCGTGGCGGCTGCCCGCCTCGACTCCACCGGCCGCGTCCAGCGCTCGGCTGCGCTGATCTCGGCACTGCGCACCGGCGGAGTAGTGCTTCCGAAGGCTCGTGCACCGTTTCCCGTTGACCGTCTTCTTCGCCCTCGCCTACGGGCTGAGCTGGGCGGCCTGGACCCGTACGTCCTGTCCGAGAACGGCCTGGGGTGGATTCCCCTGCGCTTCCCGGAATTCCTCGGCACCAGCCAGCTCCTCGGCATGCTGCCGGGCGCCTACCTCGGCCCGCTGACCGCCGCATTCGTGGTGACCGCCACCGCCGAGGGGCGCACCGGGCTGCGGAGTTGGTCGCAGCGACTCGTGCGCTGGCGGGTGGGCTGGCGCTGGTATCTGTTCGTGCTGACCGGCGTTCCCGCCACGATCCTGCTGGCCACCTACGCCCTGCCCGCCGCCTGGGGGCACGTCGCCACCGTCGGCATCGTGGTGGTCGCCGCCTACCTGCCGATGCTCTTCGTGCAGTTCGTGACGACCGCGATCGCCGAGGAACCGGGCTGGCGTGACTTCGCTCTGCCGCGCCTGCAGAGCCGCTTCGGCGCGGTACGCGGAACTGTGGTCCTAGGTCTGCTCTGGGGTGGCTGGCACCTGCCGCTCTTCCTCACCGAGTGGGGCGGCTGGCCGAACGTCTCCTGGGTGTCGCCGGTCGAGTTCGTGGCTTGCTGTGTGTCCCTGAGCCTGGTGATGACCTGGGTCTTCAACCGGACCCGGCAGAGCCTGCCGATCGTCATGGTGCTGCACGCCAGCATCAACGCCACATACTCGCTGGTGTGGTCGGCGGTCTTCCCGACCCTCAACATCTACCGCGATTCACTGACCTCCCAGCTCATCGCGTCGACCGCGGTGGCCCTCATCCTGATCGTCGCGACTCGCGGGCGGCTCGGCCTGCGCACGACCGCACCCGAACCCGAGCCGGCCCTCGCCCACGCATAGACATCACGACCGCCGGTCGGCGCCGTCCAGGTAGTGCAGGACGGCGGCGACCCGCCGGTCGGTGCCGTCGGTGGGCGCGAGCTCGAGCTTGGCGAAGATGCTGCGGATGTGCTTGTGCACCGCGCCGTCGGTGACAAAGAGCCGGTCGGCGATCGCCACATTGCCCAGCCCTTCGGCCATCAGGGCCAGCACGTCGCGTTCGCGCGGGCTGAGCCGGTCGAGCCGGGCGTCCGGCCGGGTCCGGGTGAGCAACTGGGCGACGACATCCGGGTCGATCGCGGTGCCGCCGCCGGCCACCCGGTGCAGCGCGACCAGGAATTCCTCGACCCGCCCGACCCGCTCCTTGAGCAGATAGCCGAGCCGCGCCCCGCCGTGGGCGAGCAGATCAACGGCAAAGGCCTGTTCGACGTACGCAGAAAGTACCAGAACGGCGATGCCGGGCTGCCGGCGACGAGCCTCGACGGCCGCGACGATCCCCTCGTCGGTGTGGGTCGGCGGCATCCGCACATCGACGATCGCGACATCGGGCCGATGCTCGTCAACGGCGGCCAGAAAAGTCGTGGGATTGTCGGCGGTGGCCACGACATCCAGAGACTCGGCCCGCAGCAGCATGGCCAGCCCTTCGCGCAGCAACGCGTCGTCCTCGGCTATCACGATCCGCATGGCAGGCTCACCTCCACAGTAGTCAGACCGCCCGGCGGGCTGGTCAACGTCAGGGCGCCGTCGCGGGCCTCGGCCCGACGGCGATGCCGATCAGGCCCGAGCCGGTGCTCGCGTCGGCACCGCCGTGACCGCCGTCGACGATGGCCAGGCGCAGCCGGTCGTCAGCCCGGCGAAGTGTCACCGTGACCCGCTGCGCCGCGGTGTGCTCGGCGACATTCGTCAGAGCCTCGGCCACCACAAAATATGCCGTCGCCTCGACCGCGGCGCTGCGACCGGCACCCTCCGCATCGATCCACACCGGCACCGGGCAGGTTGTGGCCAGCGACAGCAACGCGTCAGACTCCTGGAGTTGGGCCATCGCGGGCGTGGCGTAGAGAGCGACTACCAGCCATACGAGGCCGAGCAGGCTGGCTCCGAGGGCTTCGGCGAGGCTCTGGACCACCGGAAACCCGAGCGAGGTGGTGGCCCCACCCGCCGGCAGCAGCCGCCACCAGAGAAAGAAGGTGCCGTCACGCAGCACGTTGATCGGCAGCACCAGCCCGAGCAGGCCAAGCAGCAGGCCGAGCGCCGCGTGCACGGCCACCCAGCTCAGCTCCCGCCGGACGGCCGGATCGGCGACGGCGACCCGCAGCCCGGGCGGCGCCGACTGACCGCCGAGGATCTCCGGCCGCTGCGCGACAGCCGGTCTCGTTCCCTGTCGGCGACTACCCGCACCAGCCGCAACAAAGTGGGCACCAGCGCCAGCCCTACCCCGACCATAGGTCACCGCCGTGACGATCACCAGGAGCAGGCACAGCAGGGCTTGCATCGCGGTGGCGAGACCGCCGACCAGGCGTTCCAGGACGTCCAAACTGATGCGTACGCGCGGCCTTGCGATATCGTCCGCCCTCCTCTGTCCGCGACCGCAGTGACAGTAGCGCAGGCTGTACCCGGGTCCTCCAGGCACGGATTGTCCGCCACCGTCCGCCCATAGCGTTGCTCCAGACCGTCACCGACGCTTCGGCCATCCGCCAGCAGCTCAGCCGTATCCAACGCGCCATCCTCGACGACCCCGCCCTCGCCGTGGGCAGCGCCAAGGAACTCATCGAGAGCACCGCCCAGGTCGTCCTGAAGGAACGCGGTCTGCCGACCGACGACAAGGCATACCTTCCCGCTCTCGTACGGGATGCCCAGCAGGCTCTCGGCCTGCACCCCAACTCAGCGGCTCCCCGACCCGACGGCAGCGACGCGGTCAAGAAGATCCTCGGCGCGGTGTCCAGCATCGCCATTGGTCTGGCAGAGCTGCGCAACCGCGGCTACGGCACCGGCCATGGACCAGCCAGCGCCCACTGGACCCGGTGCTCGCCATGCGCACCTGGCCGTCAACCCAGCATTCACCTGGTGCCAGCTCATCCGCGGGCTGTCCTGCCTGGCCAGGTCGAGATGCCGAGCCGAGCGCGGCGCGCGAGTCTCGGCCTACACCAGGAAACCAGCCCCGACCAACAGCAACCAATCGAGCAGCGGCAGGGTTCGCGATGCTGGACGCACCGCAGCCGGGGTGAGCGCCGTTTCTGGTGCTGCGCACCGCCGACTGGGTGAAGCCGGTCCGGGACCGGGCACGCACCGGTGTGGTGTCGCTGCTTGCCGACGACCCGGTGCGTGGTTGCCGGCGGCAGTGGGGACCGCGGTGGTGACAGGCGGCCGTCGGCGTGGTGGGTTCGCCTACACGCACGTGGTGGCGGCGCTGCTGGCCCCCCGCCGCGGCTGCGGGAGGATCTTGCGGCTACCGGTGATCCGGCGCTGCGGCGGCTGGTGCTCGACATCGGTCTGGGGCAGGGGTGGTGGCCGCCGGACGTCCTGTTCGCCCTCGCGGTGGCAGAGCCGGACCTGCGGGTGCGGCTGCGCGCCGCGGAGGTGGTCTGCCGTGACGCGGTCTGGACCGGGCGCGTCGAGGTGGTGCGGCGGCTGGCACGGCACCCGAGACCGCCGGTACGCGCGACCGCGTTGACCGGTCTGGTCCGGCTCGGCCGTCACGAGGAGGCGGCCGGCTGGCTGGACGACCGGTCCGCTCTGATTCGGGCGATCGCCCGGGACGCGGCCCGCCGCGCCGGCGTCGATACGCTGGCCCACTACCGCACCGCCGTGGCCACCGCGTGCCCGACGCCGGGAGCGATCGCCGGACTGGCGGAGACCGGTGGCCAGGCCGACACGGCATTGCTGCGCGACCTGTTGGCTCATGCGGAACGGCGGGTGCGCGCCCACGCGGTGCGCGGGCTGCGGCTGTCGCATGCGGTCTCTATCGAGCAGACGATCCCGCTGCTGCGGGACCCGTCGCCCGCAGTGGTCCGGGAAGCCACCGCCGCGCTGCGACCATTCACCCGCGCCGTACCCGACCAGCTCGGCTGGGACCTGCTCGCCGACCCGCGCGTCGAGGTCCGCCGCGCCGGGTACCGTTTGCTGTCGGTACGCGGGCCGGTGCAGCGGCTACGCGCCGCGCTTCTGCTGGCCACGGATTCGGACTCCCGTCTGTCCGGCCGCGGCATCACCGACACCACCCGGCTGGCCCGCGACGCGGCCGCACCCGCATGGCGTCGCCTGACACTGCCGCCACTGAACGCCACATCCGGCGAACTCGCCGACCTGGCGGCCCTGACCGATCGGGCGGCCGACGTGCTCGGCGAACACACCACCGCCATGCTGCACACCTGGCTGGAAAGGAGCACGCCCTCGTGACCTGCTCGTCGGCCCGTGACGCCTGCTGCCAGTAGCTCGCGTCATCCACCCGGTAGCGGCTGCAGGTTGCTCACGGCGGCGAGGATGTACTGGCGCACTCCAGTCAGGGTGACGGTATCGATGAAGTCCATCGCTAGGACCGCTTCGCCGGGGAGCACAGGAACTCAGCCCATATGACGGTCGCTCGACGCGGAGCCGGGTCGACGCCAGTTGTCTTGAGGATCTCCCAAACGGTCGAAGGTGCGACCTTGATGCCGAGGAGGGTGAGTTCTCCGTGGATGCGCCGGGTGAAGTAGGCCGCCGACGAGGTGCCCGTGGCTCGGGTCCTTCCGACGGCCTCTTCCCGAATTCCGTGTGCCCGATTTCCGGGCAACGGGCTCTCCAGTGTTCTACCTCCGGGTAGTTGTGTTGCCTGCCCGTTGTGGATGTCGTGGTGGCATCGCACGCAGATCACGAGGGTCTTGCGCCTGCGGTCCGCTTCGCGTACTTCGCCGTCTCCAACTGACGGTGGGTGGCCCGTGGTTGCCGTCACTCCGGGCCGTTCGTCTTCTCGAGATTGCTGCTGAGTCGGGTCAGCAAGTCCTTGAGGGTGTCGATTTCCTCGGCGGTGAATCCTGCGGCGGCTCGTCCATCGAGGTCGGTCAGGTGTCGGTGTGCTTCGGTCACGCGGGTGGCGGTCCCGGCGGCCAGCGAGATCGTGTGGCTGCGTGCGTCGTGGGGGTGCGGCGTGCGGCGGATCAGCCCGTCGCGGTCCATGCGGGTGAGTAGTTGGGCCATGGAGGGCTGCTCGATGCCGGCGGCCTCGGCGAGGGCCTTTTGGGTCAGCTCCCTGCCTTGGCCCAGGAGTGCGAGCACCGGGACTTGGGCGTATCGGAGGCCGAGGGGTTTGAGCGCGGCGTCCCCCTCGCGTGCGAGCGCCCGTGAGGCGCGGTTGATCAGTTGGGCCAGGCTGGGGGCGGAAGAGATGTTCACGGTGTCCTTTACATAGGAGCCTATCTAGTGTTACATAGGAGCCTATGAAACCTAACCAGTCGGCGTCAACCGCACAAGTCGTGGTCGCGGGCGCAGGCCCGACCGGCCTCATGCTGGCGTGTGAGCTGAGGCTCGGCGGTGTCGACGTCGTCGTCGTGGAGCGACGCGCGGCCGGCACGGTCGGCGAGTCCCGCGCACCGGGGATCAATGCCCGCAGCGTGGAGGTATTCCGCCAGCGCGGGTTGGCCGATGAGTTCCTCAGCCGGGGCAAGACCATGCCAGGCGTGCTGTTCTCCGGGCTCCCGATGTCCCCGCACACATTCGACCCGGGCTGGCCGTCCGCCCTGATCCTGCCGCAGCACGAGACGGAGCGGATCCTGGCCACCAGGGCCGCTGAACTCGGCGTCCGGTTCCTGTGGTCCACCAGCGTCGTGGACCTCAGCCGGGACGACGACGGAGTCGAGGTCCTCGTCGAGGGAACGACGGGATCGGCGCGGATCCACGCCGACTATCTGGTCGGATGCGACGGCGGCCACAGCGAAGTGAGAAAGATCTGCCAGGTCCCGTTCCCCGGCGACGACCCGACCTCATATTGGGTGGTCGGGGACGTACAGCTCGATTCACCGCCCGACGAGGACGGAGTCTTCGGTCGCAACGAGCGGGTCGGAACCTACCAGATATCGCGGGCCGAGCCAGGGTGGTTCCGTCTGAGCCTGATGCAGGCGACTCCACCGAGCGACCGCACGGCGCCGGTCACCCTTCACGAGCTTCGCGAGACCATGCTCGACGGTCTGGGCACCGATTACGGCCTGCGGGAAGCGCGGTGGATGTCACGGTTCTCCGACGGGTTCCGTCATGTCGCCGACTATCGCCACGGGCGGGTCTTCCTCGCGGGCGACGCGGCGCACACCCACTCGCCGATCGGCGGGCAGGGGCTGAACCTCGGAATCCAGGACGCGGTGAACCTGGGTTGGAAACTCGCCGCCGTCCTCAACGGCGGCGCGCCCGACTCGCTACTCGACAGCTACCACCACGAGCGTCACGCGATCGGAGCCATCGTGCTGCAGATGGCCAAGGCGCAGACAGCGCTGATCAAACCCGGACGGCAAAACGACGCACTGCGCGCCGTCACCGCCGACCTCCTCAGCATGCGCGAAGTCTGCCTGCGCCTCAGCGGCATCCTCAGCGGACTCGGCCTGCGTTACCCGCTCGGTGACACCCACCCCCTGCTCGGCCGGCGCATGCCCAATCTGGCCCTCACCACCTGTCACGGCACCGCGGAGGTGTTCAGCCTCCTGCGGCACGCACGTCCGATACTGATCAACCTCGGCGCCGGCGAGTTGACAGCCACCCTTATGCCGTGGGCGGATCGAGTGGACCATGTCACTGCCCGGCACGAACCCGGCCAGCCCGGCGATCCATGGCACCTGCCCGTCTTCGGCGACATCCCCGCCTTCGACGCCATCCTCATCCGCCCTGACGGCTACGTCGCATGGATCAACCCTGCCACCGAACCCGTCGACCACGACGCGCTGACCGCCGCACTCACCCGATGGCTGGGGTGAGGCCCGTGCGCACCAAAGCCGTGCCGGCGCAGCGGGTCGGCCGGATGGTCGTGTGCCGAGGCCGAAAGGCTGACGTGACTGGTCTGTCCGGACGGTTGACTCCGCCGCATGCAAACGAGCATGAGCATGATCGGGAGCAGGGCGGCGCGGATGAGCGGAATGGCGGTCGCCGGGGCGTTGGCGGTGGTCGACCCCACCAACCCCGAGCAGCTGTTCGCCGCCGGCTACGCGGCCTGCTTCCACAACGGGCTGCGACTCATCGGCCGAGACCAGGGCGTCACGATCGACGACTCCACCGTCCAGGCGACGGTCAGCCTGCTCACCCGCGAAGAAGCCGGCTTCATCCTGGCGGTCAAGCTGTCGGCACACCTGCCGGTACTCGACCAGGCCACCGCCGACAAGCTGCTCGAGGCCACCCACCGAGTCTGCCCATACTCCAACTCCACCCGCGGCAACATCGACGTGACGCTCGAAGCAACCATCTGACCTCACCTGGGCGAGGGGACGGCGCGCCACACCGAGGTAGAGAACCGATACAGGCACGGCAGCATGCCCAGACAGGCGAATATCTGCGCAGAATCGCCCTGCGGTTGCCCAGCCAGTCCGCAGGAACTCCTGGCGATTTTCCGATGGGAGCGAAGCCCGTGAAGATAGCAATCTTCGACGCCTACTCCACCGGGCGGACACTGTCAACCGCGCTGCGACAACGCAGCGCCTATCTCCTCCATGTCAGTGATGCCTAGTCCCCTCACGCGGGGATTCCAATCCGGTGACTTCCACCGCAACCTCACTGCAATGGTGGACACCACCGCATGGGCGGACAAGCTGACTCACCTAGGAATGCAAAGAGTCACGGCGGGATCCGGGCCGGGCGTCACACTCGCCGACACTCTCAACCACCTGATCTTGACCCGCGCCGGAAGTCGAACGCCGCGTTCCACGGGCAAAGCCGGCGCCGCCACGCATATCCCCGGACATGGAAGCGGCACCCCGTCTCACCCGGCTCACTGCCGGCCGAAAAGCGACAGGAGTTTGAAAACATGAATAGGCCAGGGTCGACCAGAAGCAGACGTTTTGGTGGTCGTCTCCTCATCGCATTTGCCCTCTCACTTGCGCTGACGGTGACCGAGGCGGCGCTGCCGAACATGAGCCAGCAGGCCGCCGCCGCGGTGAATACCACCGGCTGCTCCCTGAATGCCACGTCCTTCGACGAGGAGCCGCTCGACCGCAACGGCGCGGGGGTCCGCGTCGGCTGCGCAGGGGATTCCGGGGCCCTCCGCTTACTGGCCGGCAGCGACAACGACGTCGTGGGGACCATCGACTTCGCCCTCACCGACTACCCTGATCAGCTGCAGCAGAAGATGCAGGAATTGGTCGACACCACCCGTGCGGATCAGGCCCACGGGCTTTCGCTGGCCCGGTCGTTCGTTCGGCGGGCCGAGCAGGTCGATGTGGGGCTCTACCCACTGAAGACCGACGACAGCATCGACTACGACGGAACCATACGAGTCGTCGGCCACAGCATCGTGATCGTGGTGCCGGCGCCGGAGATCAGCACCGCGGACTGGGCGCACTGGTGGGCAGGCTTCTGGAAGAAGTTCGTCACCGGCCTGTCCGTCGCCCTCATAGCAACGGCCGTCGGGGCGGGGTGCCTGGCCTTCTTCAACGTAGGAGCTCCTGCCGCCGCACCGGTCTGCGGAGCCGTGGCCGGGGGACTTTCGGCGGGCATCGGCGAAATCATCAGCGCTTCCCTGGACAAGAAGCCGATCGACGCGGAAGTCTGGGGGGCCGCGCTGGGCAGCGCGATCTGGGGTGCGGTCGTGGGAGGGTTCGGCGGAGCGCTCGTGCAATTCGCCTCCGCCCGGTCTGCCGCCATAATCGCCGACATCCAGACCACGCTGAAACGCTGGGCGACGGCGTACAAGTTCTGGCGGACCCCGCTCACTTACATGGCCAATCTTTTCACCAACGGTATGGCCTCAGCCTTGGTCTCACGACTCCAAGCACTCCAGCGGGGCGTGGGCGGCCAAGGGGGCGGCTCCCTGCCGACCGGGACGATCAAGGTCATGGTGGCGGGCGATTCGATGAGCCAGGGTCGCGAGGGCGACTGGACCTGGCGCTATCGCTTGTGGCAGTGGTTCCTCAACCAGGGTGTCTCCGTCGACTTCGTCGGCCCCTACAAGGGCACCCGGGAGCCCGACGCCGCGACGCCCCCCACCCCGCCCCTTCTACAGGGGGAAGTTGCCGCCTCGTCGGGCGAGGTCCGCGCCAGCGGCTCGTACGCCGAGGGGCTGTTGCCTTTCGACAGCGACCACTTCTCGGTCTGGGGCCGACAGGCGGCCCAGGACAAGAACCTGATCAAGGACCAGGTGCACCGGTACCAGCCCGACCTTCTCCTGGTCGGGCTCGGGTTCAACGACATGGGCTGGTTCGTCAGCGGCTCCGCAGGGACCATCGAAAGCATGCAGACGCTGGTCAACGAGGCCCGCTCCGCCAAACCCGACATCGACATCGCCCTGGCCAACGTTCCCCAGCGCACCCACATCGGCGGCCGCGACGACCTGCCCGTCAAGACCCGTGCCTACAACGACATGCTGAAGGACTCGATCCCGTCGTGGAGCACCGCCACGTCCCCCGTGAAGCTGGTCGACTGGGCCGGCAACTACAGCTGCGGGGTTGACAGCTGCCCGGCCGGCTACGACGGTCTGCACCCCAACGCACTCGGCGAGTACCAGATCGCCCAGGCCTACGAGCGCACCCTGCACGAAGGCTGGGGCATCGGATCCTTCGTGCCCGATGTCCCCGAGAACGTCCCCGCCCGGCGGACCCCCGTGCCAAGCAACGTCAAAGCCGAGGCCAACCCGTCCGGGATCACGGTGACCTGGGACAAGGTCTACGGCGCCCGCGGCTACACCGTCCGGTCCAGGGTCGTGGGCTTCGCCTGGACCGAGTCCACGCCGCCGGCGAACCGCCTCGACACCTCGTGGACCGCCGACGGCTGGCAATGGGAATACCAGGTCCGCACCATCAACGCCACCGACGGGGAGTCCGACTGGTCCCCGGTCGTCACCGCGGTCGCGCACCCGCAAACCGCCGCAGCGCCCGGTGGCATCGTCAGCCACGCCACCGCCACCGGTGTCGACGTCGCGTGGAGCGCGGCGACAGGCCCCTACACCGACACGATCGACCGCTACCAGATCATCGTCTGGGACCAGGACACCCCCGGCGCATACATCGAGGGCACCGCGGTCAAGGGGCTGTCAGTGCACATCGACGGGCTGCTGCCCGGCCACCGCTACCAAGTCTGGCTGGTGACCTGGAACGCTGCCGGCCAAGGTTTCCCAGGATACGGCGGGACCGTCACCATCGGCGCCTGAACACCCCCGGCACCGACCGGCCTCCAGGTCACCTCCACCAACGGCACCACTGTCAAGCTCACCCGGACCACCTCAAGCGGGGACAGCCGAATATCGGATGGGGCTGTTGCATTGGCCGATCGGTAGATCAAGGCACGCTTGACCGGTGAAGCTCTTCGCCCGTCCTCTTCACTCGCTGCCGTCTGGCTCGGCCTTCGCGGGCTTCCGGTTCCCTGCCGAGAAGTAAGGCGGCTGGCCGTGGAGGCAGGCGACCCCTGCACCCCAGGAACCCGCCGGGGGAGCGGTTTTTTTTTTTTTTTTTTTTTTTTTTTTTTTTTTTTTTTTTTTTTTTTTTTTTTTTTTTTTTTTTTTTTTTTTTTTTTTTTTTTTTTTTTTTTTTTTTTTTTTTTTTTTTTTTTTTTTTTTTTTTTTTTTTTTTTTTGCGGGTGCCTGTTGGAGCAGGACGAATGCCCATGGCGATGACGAACCAGCCGAAGGCTTTGCGCAGGGTGTCCTCGCTGATCTTGCCGGCGAGCCGGCCGCCGACGACGCTGCCGGCGACGGCGGCGGCGGTGACCGCGAGGGCGAGTCCCCAGTGGATGTGCACGCTGTGCAGGTAGCCGGCCAGGCCGGCGGTGGACTTCATCGCGATGACCAGCAGGGAGGTGCCGACCGCGGTGGCCATCGGCAGGCCGCCGAGCAGGGCCAGGGCGGGCACGACGAGGAAGCCGCCGCCGGCGCCGACCAGGCCGGTGACCAGCCCGACGACGACGCCGTCGGTCGAGCACGTGGGCGATGGGCAGTTCGTGCGGGCCGGGCCGGTCGGTGCGGGTGCGCCGGCCGCGCATCATGCGCCACGGCGGTGGCGACCATCATGAGCGCGAAGCCGATCAGCAGCACTTGGCCGGGATGTATTCGGCGACCCGGCCGCCGGCGTAGGCGCCGGTCATCCCGGCCAGCGCCGAAGATGAGGCCGGTGCGCCAGCGGACCCGCCCGGCGCGGGCGTGCGGGATGACCGCGAACGCGGCGGTGACCCCGACCACGAACAGCGACATCGCGATGGCCTCCTTGGCGGGCACGCCGGCGATGTAGACCAGGAGCGGCACGGTGAGGATGGAGCCGCCGCCGCCGAGCAGGCCGAGGGTGACGCCGATGACGCGGCGGCGAGGGTGACGGTGAGGGTCAGCGGTCACGACCGGCCCGGCGGTCGTCGCGAGTTGGCGTACGACGGTGTCGACGTCGCAGCCGGCGGCCCGGTTGAACGGCAGTCTGGCCAGCAGGTTGCCCATCAGGCAGGTGTTGGTCAGCGCCGCGACGGCCAGGCCGGCGCCGAGCAGCGGCGGCGAACCACTGCAGCCCCGGCACGAGCAGGCCGCCGAGGACGCCGGCCAGGACCAGGGCGCCGGCGGTGAGGCGGACCTGGCGTTCCAGGTCCCAGCGGGCCCGGCCGCGGTTGAGCGGGGCGCCGTGCGTCCTGCCAGGCCAGGATGCCGCCGTCGAGCAGGTGCAGGTTGGGCATGCCGGTCTCGGCGAGGACCTGTTCGGCCTGGGCGGCGCGGTTGCCGGAGCGGCAGACCAGCACGATCCTGGTCGAGGTGGCGGCTGATCTCGGCGCGGTGTTCGCTGCAGCAGGTCGCAGCGGCACGTTGTAGGAGCCGGGGATGTGCGCGGTCTCGAACTCGGCCGGGGTGCGCACGTCCAGCAGGCGCGGGCCGTGCGCCGGAGTCGAGCAGCTCGCGCAGGCTGGCGGCGTCCACGGTGCGGGGCGGTGGGTCGGATGTGGTCATGTCTCCTCGCGGCGGTGGCGGGGCGGGGTGCCGGCCGGCTGGCGTGCGGTGAAGCGCTGGTCGGTCGCCGGGGAGCGGGGATCAGGCGGCCTGTACGACGATGGGCAGGCCGGCCGTGGCGGCGCGGTCGTAGTCGTCGTCGATGGCGACCACCTGGCGGCCGGCGCGGTCAGCAGCGACGCGGCGATCGAGGCGCGGTAGCCGGCGGCGCAGTGCACCCACACCGGCCGCCGTCGGGGACCTCGTCGAGGCGGCTCGGGCAGTTCGTGGAGCGGGATGTGCACGGTGCCGTCGATGTGGCTCGGCCGGCTTCGTCGTTGCGGCGCACGTCCAGCACGACGCCGGGTCGGTGGTGGCGGACCTGCGGCGAGGTCGTCGAAGGTGGCGCGGGGATAAGTGCCGAGGTCGTCCGGCCGCCGGCCCAGTCCTCCGGCTTGCCGGTGGCCGCCGCGGCGGGCCGGTCGATGCCGATGCGGGCCAGTTCCCGTTGCGCCTGCGGCGACCTCCTCGGCGGTCTCGCCGAGCAGGGTGACCGGGGTGCCCCACGGCGATCAGCCAGCCCAGGTAGGTCACGAAGCTGTCGTGCAGGGCGAAGTTGAGCGTGCCGGCAGGTGCCCGGCGGCGAACGCGGTGCGGTGGCGCAGGTCGACCACCCACTCCCCGGCGTCGATACGCTGCGCGCAGTTCGGCCGGCGTCGGCCCGCTGCGGCGGGCGCAGGTCGATCGGGGCCGGGCCGGCGGCGTTGGCCGGGCCCATGTGGGCGTAGTAGGCCGGGTAGGCGTCCAGCCCGGCCAGCAGCTCGGTGACGAACTCGCTCCTCGGCCTGGGTCAGCGCCGGGTTGACCCGCTTCTCCTGGCCGATGGTGGAGGCGAGGGCCTCGCGCCTGGGTGGCCGAGCAGAAGCTGCCGAACCCGTGGGTCGGGTACACCTCGGCGTGTCGGCGGGCAGTTCGGCGGCCAGCCGGTGCGCCGAGGCGTGCTGGTGGCGGGCCAGGTCGTGGGCGTGCTGCGCGCCGAGCAGGTCCGGGCGGCCGGTCGAGCCGTACAGCAGCGAGCCGCCGGTGAACACCGCGACCTGGTCACCGCCGCCGTCGCCGCCAGGGCGTACGACAGGTGGGTGAACGTGTGGCCCGGGGTGCCCACCACCCGCACCCGCATGCCGTCGCCGACGGCGATCACGTCGCCGTCGGCACCGGCACGCCGGTCGTAGCCGACCTTGTCGTCGGCGTTGACCATGGTACGCGGCGCCGATCGCCGGGCCAGGGCGTACCCGCCGGTGACGTAGTCGTTGTGGATGTGCGTCTCCAACACGTGGGTGATCCGCACGCCCGCGCGTCGCCGGCCAGGGCCAGGACGCGGTCGATGTCGCGCTGCGGGTCGACCACGACGGCGACCGTGCCGTCGTGCACCAGGTAGCTGCGGTCACCCAGCGACGGGGTGTCGATCGGCGACGATCTCGCAACACGTTCGGAACTCCTCCTGTTCGTGGATCAGGCGTCGGCTGCCGCACGATGACGGGCTCGCCGGCGCGCAGCCAGGCGCCGGTACCACCCGTCACCGACCAGGCGTCGATGCCGGCGCGGCCAGATAGTCGGCGGCGGAAAGGCTGCGGTTGCCGCTGGCGCACACGACGTAGACCGATGACCGCGAGGCAACTCGGCTACCCGCGACGCCAGCTGCCGCAGCGGCATCAGCACCGCGCCGGGCACATGTCCACACGTACTCGAACGGCTCGCGTACATCGACGACGACCGCGCCGTCCTCGATGGGCGGCAACGAACGCGGTCTGGTCAACTTCGCGCATCTGTGGAACCTCCTTTCGATACCCCCCGGGGTATCACCTACCACCATAGCGCGCGATCGAGACCTCGTCAAGCGAAGCTATCTTCGGTGGAGTTCCGTTCACACATTTTTTACCCTTTGTATGCTTCTACCGGCCGGTTGCTCTGAACGGCGCGACGTGTAAGTGATCGCGACGATCTCTGAGGGCGGCTGCGCCGGCCGAAACAGATCCGCGGTGATACGCGATGCTGTAGGCTCGCCGTGATTGCGCCGATGTGGTGACCCAGTTAGCGGCATCTCCCGCGCCCTGTACCGCGCCTCGTTCAAATCGTGGCCAGTGGTCTGCAGTAGTGCGTGCCGCGCAACCGACGCGATACCAGACGGCCAATCATCTATATCGTTGGAGAAGTTGTTCCTGTCCCTCGCCTAGCCCGGACGTCTATGTGAACGAGTCAAACATGCAACGTAGCGTTACCATAAACTTCGAGCACACCGTCGGCGCCGGCGGATCGTGCTGTCGACTTCTGGGCCAGCTGTGCGGCCCGTGCCGCCGCTTCGCGCCCGGTCTTCGAGAGCCGCGAGACGCACACCGACATCGTGTTCGCAAGTCTACACCGAGGCCGAGCAGATCCTCGCCGCCGCGGCCGGTATCTACTCCATCCCGACGCTGATGGCCTTCCGCGACGCATCTCTCCTCTTCTCCCAACCCGCGCGCTCCCGCCGCCGCCCTGGAGCAGGTCATCTCGGCCGTGCGTGACCTCGACATGGACGACGTACCGTGCCAAACTCCGTGCCAACGCGCATGCTACGCCGACCTTATCTGCAATGTCCAAGCGCGGCCGCGTCGTATGCAACGTACCGCGCCGGCGCGGCCCTACGCGCGCCGTCCGCCGGCGGGAAGGCTTGCGGATATGCCGGTGCGTACTGTCGTAGGACGACCGTGCTCGCCGGTGGCGGGGTCGAGCTGGTCGTCCTCGATCTCGGCCTGCCCGATGTCGACGGCCTCGAGGTGCTGGCCGCGGCCCCGCGACCGGCGAGATGCCCGGTGGTGGTGCTCACCGCGCGCAGCAGCGTCGAGGAGCGCATCGACGGGCTGCGCCGCGGCGCCGACGACTACGTGACCAAGCCGTTCTCGCCCGACCGAGCTCGTGCTGCGGGTGGAGGCGGTGCTGCACCGCACCCGCGGTGCCGCCACCCCGTGCCGTGGTGAGCTTCGGCGGCGGCCGGTTGCGGCTGGACGAGGCCCGCCACGAGGCGGCGCTCGACGCCGCCCCCCTCGAGCTGACCCCGACCGAGTGGGGGCTGCTCACCGCGCTGGCGTCCACGCCCGGGCCGGGTGTATTCCCGGTACGAGCTGATCAACCAGGTGCGCGGGTACGAGTTCCCCGGGTACGAGCGCACCATCGACTCGCACGTGAAGAACCTGCGCCGCAAGCTCGGCCCCGACGCCGCCCGGATCGTGGAGACCGTACTCGGCGTCGGGTACCGCCTGGGGTGGTCGCCGTGACCGGTGACCGTCGCCCAGCCGGCCGGCCCGCTCGGGCGCCGGCTGCTGGCCGCCTTCCTGCTGGTGGCGCTGTCGTCGGTGGCGGTCCTGACGGTCGCCGCGCTGGTCGCCACCGACCGCGGGCTGGCCAGCGCGCAACTGCGCCGAACGCCAGCAGGTGGCGGCCCGGGCGGCCATCGCGGCCGCGCGACGCCTACGCCGGGCCGGCGACTGGGCCGCGCCGACCTCGCCGCCGCGTCCGCTCTCGCCGACGCGGCCGGCGCCCGGCTCGTCGTGCGCGACGCCGACGGCACCATGGTCTGGCCCGGCCGGGCACGGGCCCGGTAGGGGGCCCGGCATGGGCGGCATGGGCGGCATGCCCAGCGCCGACACCGCCACCGGGGCGGTCGTCGAGGCGCCCGTCACGGTCGCCGGGCACCCGGTCGGCGCGGTCCGGCTGGCCTTCCCGACCGGCGCCACCGGCGGCCGCACCGTGGCCTGGTGCTGGGTGGCTCGGCGCCGCGCTGGTCGCGCTGCGTGGCGGCGCTGGCCGTCAGCGGCGTACGTCTCCGCGCCGGCTCACCCGACCCCTGGTCGTCCTGGCCGGCGCGGCCCGCCGGTTCGCCGCCGGCGACCACGACCGCCCGTACCCGCCTGAACGCCCCCGGCGAGCTCGGCGAGCTCGCCCACGCGTTCGACACCATGGCCGACGAGGTCGTCCGCGCCGAAACCGTGCGCCGCCGGCTGGCCGCCGACGTCGCCCACGAGCTGCGCACGCCGCTGGCCGGCCTGCAGGCCGGCCTGGAGGAGCTGCGCGACGGTCTGCGCCGAGCCGACCCGGCCCGGCTGGGCCGCCCTGCACGACCAGGCACTGCGGCTCGGCCGGGTCGTGCAGGACCTCGCCGAGCTGTCCGCCGCCGAGTCCGCCGCCCTGTCGCTGCACCCGGTCGACACCGACCTGGCCGACATCGCCCGCGCCGCCCTGGCCGCCCAGCGCCCGCGGCTGGACGCCGCCGGGCTGACGCGTCACCGCCGAGCTCGACGCACCGGCCCCGGTGCGCGGCGACCCCGACCGGCTGCACCAGGCCGTGGCCAACCTGCTCGCCAACGCCGCCCGCTACTGCCGCCCGGGCGACCAGGTCGCGTCTCGACGTCCACGCCGACGGACGGCACCGCGGTCGCTCGAGCGTCGCCGACACCGGCCCCGGCATCCCCGCCGACGAGCTGCCGCACGTCGTTCGAGCGCCTCTGGCGCGGCCACGCACGCGCGCGCCGATCGCCGGTTCCGGCATCGGCCTGGCCGTGGTCCGGGAACTGGTCACCGCCCACGGCGGCACCGTCACCGCCGCAGTCGCCGCCCAGCGGCGGCACCACCGTCACCATCCGCCTGCCCGGCCGGTCCGCGCCGGACCTAGCCGCGACCTGGCCGCGACCTGGCCGGCCCGCGGTCAGCCGGTCAGGCTGTCGAGGGCGGCGTGCAGCCGGGTGGTGGCTTCGTCGGCGACGTCCTTGAGCTCGGGCCGGCCGGTGACCTGGACCATGATCTGCGGGTCGAGCGCCTGCACGAGGGTGGCGTCGGGGCCGTCGGCGCGGACGACGACGTTGCAGGGCAGCAGCAGGCCGATGTCGCGGTCGGCGTCCAGCGCCCGGTGCGCCAGGGGTGGGTTGCAGGCGCCGAGGATCAGGTAGTCCTCCATTTGCGCGCCGATCTTCTCGCGCAGTGTGGCCTGCACGTCGATCTCGGTGAGCACGCCGAAGCCCTGCTCCTTCAACGCGGCACGCACCCGCTCCACGAGTGGATGCGAATGGGGCGGCCAGGCGCACGGTCATGCCGTAGGACATGGTGTGGTTGCCTTTCTGGTTTGTTGGACGGATGACTCGCAGGTACTCGCGGTCGCCGAGCAGCGCCAGGCGCCGGCGCAGCACCGGGTTGTCCACCGGCTGGCTGTGGTAGCGGGTGACGGCGCGCCACTGCCGCTCCCGGGACACGGTCAGCGTGACGTCGGGCTCGGCCGGGTTGCGGCCGGCGAATGAGGTGCCGTGTTCGGTGTTGAGCCGTCGCGCGACCGGTTGGGGCAGCGCCCAGGTCAGCACCGGCAGGCCAGTGGCCCGGGCGGCCGCCAGGGCCGCCTGGGTGGCGCGCCGACGGTCCGGGTGCCCGGTCACCGCGTCGGGGTCGAAAACCAACAGGTGGCTCGGCTCTTCCTCGGCGATGACCTGAAGAACGTGACCGGCGAGCTCGTCGAGCGGTACCGCGTCGAGGTGGCCGCCGGGATAATGGTGCAACTCGACCCGGGCCAGCCGAAGCTGCGCCGCTGCGGCCTGCAGCTCCTGGGATCGGATCAGCGACAGGTCACCCGGCGGCCCGTGCCGCGTCGAGCACCCGCCGTGGGTGAAGCAGATCAGGCCGGCCCGCACGTCCCGAACGACCAGCTCGGACAGGACGGCGCCGAGCTCGAACGACTCGTCGCCCGGGCGGGCGACCACGGCCAGCACTCCGGTGACACGCCCGAGCAGTTCCCGGCTGTCGTCGTCGACGGCCGACGGTGGGTTCGTCGGCACCTCCGCATTCATCATACCCCGGGGGGTATAGGTGTGGGCGGCGGCCGGGTCGGTCGCCGCCCACACGGTCACCGGGCCGACCAGTTCCGGAAGGCGGTCAGGTGCTGCTGCGAGGCGGCCAGCAGATGGGTGTATACCTGCTGCACGTCCGGCGCGGTCAGCCCACTCAGTGCAGCCTGCAGGTCGGCGATGTCGGCGTTTTCGACGTCTGGCCCACCTGCAGTGCAGCGGCCTGGCTGGCGGCCGGCAACCTTGTCGTAGCTGGCCTGTATCGGTCGGGTCGCTGAACTGTCCAGCCGGCTTGCCGGCCGTCGGATCGGCCAGCCCGTAGCGGTCGAGCAGCGTGCGCACCGCGGCCAGGTGTTGGGTCTCGGCCGCGGCGATCCGGTCGAAGACCACGGCCGGGTACCGGTCCGCGAAGGTTGTGTACAGGTCGTGGGCGAGCGTCTCCTCCTGCGCCATCGCGGCCAGCGTCGTCTTCTGCTGCTCGGTCAGGGTGCCCTTGGGTGCGGTCCCCGCGAGAGCGCCGCAACCGCCGTCACGGGCCGTGATGCCCCTGCCCTCGCCCATGCCGTTGCCGAACCGCATACCGCTGCCCATGCCGGTGCCGCCATGCCGTCCCGGCCCCGGCTGCGCTGCGGCCACCGTCGGCTGACCGAACGGGCCTGCACCGGCGATGGCGGACGCCGCCACGGCGAGGCCACTGAGCCCTGGCACCCCCGCGGCCACCAGCACCGCCGCCCGGCGCGTCATCATCTTCATGGCTCCTCCTTCTCCCGGTCTCGCGTCCCCACCATGGCGCTCACCCGTGTGGCCGGAATGGAACCGGTGGGGAGGCGGTATGGAGAATGGGGCCAACGCCAGGTACTCCCGGCCGCCGCGGGACCAGGCGCCTTTGTCGGTGAGCGCGTCGACGGTGGCCGGCCGGGCGCCTGCCCACGAGCAGTCCATACCCCCGGGGGTAAACTGGACTCCGGACGTCACGATGATGGGGAGACCGGCATGCAGGTGGACCACGGGGCAACCGGTGACGTGATCAAGCGGCTGCGGCGCGCCGAAGGGCAGATCCGTGGTGTGATCGCGATGCTCGAGCAAGGCCGAGACTGCGCCGACGTCGTCACCCAACTCGCCGCCGTCTCCCGGGCCCTCGACCGCGCCGGATTCAAAATCATCGCCAGTGGCCTGCAGCAATGCGTCACCGCGGCCGAGAACGGCGAGGACCAGGCGGCCAACCTGGACCGGATGGAGAAACTCTTCCTGTCCCTTGCCTGACGCGCATTCGCACCCTGTGTCATAGTCCGCTTGAGCGTTACGTGGTGGCTCCCCTTGACGCTTCTATCGCTAGGTCTCTCAGGTCTCTCATGATGTGAGGCGAATTTCCTGGGCGAGGGCGTGTGCGGTCGGTAGGTGTCGTCGTCGGCGACGAAGACGCGTCCGATGAGCACGACGGCGTTGTGCGGCGACGACACGTGTCGCATGCCGTCGGGCACGGTTCCCGTCCAGCGGGGTCCGCTGACGAGGTGGTCGCCTGGGGCCGTCCCTGTGGTGCGCGTGCCGATGTAGGCGAAGTTCGTGTTTGTGGCGGAGTCGGTGAACTGCACGCTGTAGTAGCGGTCGGCCATGTCCGGCACGTGCAGGACGAGTGGCCCCTTGGACAGGTCGAGCCAGCCCGCGACGTACAGGGTGTCGCGGTTCGTGCCCCTGCTCATCAGTCGTGAACCACCTGGCGGCAGGGGCGCGAAGGGGTCTCGGAACAGTGCCTGGGGCTGCGTGTAGAGCGTGTTGACGGGGATCGGGCCGGAGTCCATCCCTTTGACGAGGATGGCCCGCTTGTACGCGATGAGCATGAGGCGTGGGTACAGGTAGGTCGCCAGCAGCCATACCGCGACGGCGATGGCCCCGAGGATGACCAGATGTTCATATCCTTTGGGCATTGCGCACCTCCACCGGCGGTATCGAGTAGGTGCGGTCGACAATTTCGCGGCCCGGTACGTAGGATGTACACGTCCACCGAGCCGTCGTCATTCGGGACGAGGCCGGAGCGATCGCCGACGTGGTACCGACCGAGTGGATTCGGCACGTAGCGGTTCCTCCCATCGCCCATGGTGAGCGACCAGAACGCCTTGGTGGGGGGAAGCTGTCCGGCCTCGAAGTGCATGACGTGGTCCTGCCGGCCGTTCAGTGTCCGACCCGAGCCGTCCGAGGTGGTCCACCAGTACATCGCCTCGTCGGGAACGGCGATCGGCCCCGGGAACGTCCATGCCTGCGCCGCCCGGAAGAACATGCCGTTGCCGGGCTGGCCGCATCCGTACATCGTGGTCCACCCGTTCGACGTCGTGGCTTTGAGCCGCCCGTAGATCATGGCGGTGACGAGCGCCAGACCGAAGCCGAGGAGAATGCCTTGGAGGATGTCACTGGGCACGTTTCTCGTGGTCAAGTCCGTGAAGAAGACGAGTCGCACGATGAAGTACGCGCAGACCACCCCGATGAGCGCGCCCAGATACGTGTAGTACCTGCTCACAGCGGACCGGTCGTCAGCAGCACGACGATAACGATGAGTGTAGCGACGCAGGCCCCGAGGATCACCAGCCTTGCCAGGTCTGGGGCCCGCAGCCCACGCCGGACCGGTCCGGTCCGAACCACGGCGTGCCCCCCGCACTGGTGGGCCACCGGGGACCGGTCGAGGACCCTTGTTTCATCCCTGGGCATGCGCTCTCCTCCCTCCCCGCCGCGGCGTACGCGCGGCTGTGGCCAATCCCGCTGTGCTGCATCGAACCCGGTGCCTGGAGCATGCCGCCCGTGCGAGCGCCCCGTGATCGCACACGGTTCGAGCCTCTCGTGGTGAAGGCTACGTGCCGGACTGTGGTCGATGGCGCGGCCCAGATCCTCAGAGGGGCCCGGTCCCGATCGGATCCGGGCCGGCGCACGGTTGGCCCGGTCAGCGTCGGCAGCTGCCCGATCCGGAATCGCTGTAGTTGAGCACGGACAGCCCGGATCCAGCGCCGGCGAGTACCGGCTTGTAGCTGAACCCGTAGCCGTGCGGCTCGAGGCTGAGCTTCATGACGCCGTACCCCTGGTCGTAGGCAGTGACGACGTTCGGGTTCGCGTAGCCCCCGCCGGCGGCGGCGACGGTGTCCAGATCCTCGCCGCCGGTGCCGATGATGATCTCGGGGATGCCGTGTTTCGGCTCAGGGTTGCCGGCCGGGTCCATCGGGCGCAGGCGCGCGTAGACGTGCTCGTGGCCGTTGAGGACGAGGGTGGCGTGGTGCTCGTAGAGCAGCTGCCGCCAGGCGTCGGCCACGCCGCCTTCCTGGCCGCCCGCGCCGGGCGCGGAGGCCGGGACGGCCGGGGTCGAGGCGGTGGTGGCGCTGAAGGTGGGCTGGTGCCAGTACGCGACCGTGCAGGCCTGGTGGTTGTGCCTGAGGTCGTCGGCCAGCCACCGTGTCTCCTGGGTGAGCAGGCCACCGTCGGTGGTGGAGCAGTCGTTGTGGAAGGCCGGCGAGTTGCATTCGACATTGAGCGAGATGACGTGCCAGGTGAAGGAGGCTTCGAAGTCGCTGAGCTTGCCTTGACTGCCGCGCGGGTTCGTGCGGCACCGCGTTGGCTCAAGAGGTGCTCGGGTCAGAGTTCGAAGGCGTAGCAGCCGCGGAGAATGCTGACATCGTCGTCGGAATCGGGCTAGGCGATCACGGGGTGGCCGACCACCTCGGTGTCGTGGGGCCAACCTGTCCACACCGGGTCGATACTCAGCTCCGCCGCGACCTGCGGCGCACGCAATCGCCGAGGAAGTCCTGGAAGGTCCACATCAGGTCGTTGTCCAGGAGCTCAGGCCGCCCGGTGAGCCCACGCCGATTCAGGACGCGCTGCTCGATCGGCAGTTCGAGGTTGAGGCGGGCACCGCAGCTTCGGTGTGCTCAGCTGTGGAACGTGAGCACGATCTTTCCTTTGGCGCGGCCGGTCTTGCTGTAGGTGTGGGCGGCGACGATGTCGGCGGCTGGGAGCACCCGGTCGATGACGGTGCGTATTTTGCCGGTCTCGATCAGGGTCTTGACGTAGCCCAGCCGTTCGCCGGTGGACTTAGCGATGACGACAGAAACCTTGCCCCGGAACAGGAAGTTGAACAGCTGCCGGACGAACGTGGGGTTGGTCGGCATCGTGGTCACGTGGACCCATCTGCCCCGCAGGACCGGCTTGCAGGCACGGTATGGGCGGTTGCCGATGCAGTCGAAGATGACGTCGTAGTGTTCCTCCTGCTTGGTGAAGTCCGCCGTCTGGTAGTCGACGAGGCGGTCGGCCCCGAGCCCGTGGACCAGCGGGAAGCTCGCCGCACTGCATACCGCGGTCACGGTGGCGCCCAGAGCCTTGGCGATCTGCACGGAGAACACGCCCACGCCACCCGACGCGCCGTTGATGAGTACCTGCTGGCCGGGCCGCACCTGGGCGATGTCGCGCAACGCGTGCACGGCGGTGATCGCGGTCGCCGGGACCGACGCCGCCTCTACCATCGTCATGGTGGCGGGCTTGCGCTGCACCAGTTCCACGGGGATCGCGACCAGCTCGGCCTGGGCACCCCAATCGTGCGGCATCATGGCGAAGACCTCATCCCCGGCGCGCAGGCGCGTCACCCGGCTACCCACCCGCACGACCTCGCCCGCGACATCGCATCCCAGCACCACGGGGAACTTGACCCGGATGAACAGCTTCACCAGTCCGTCACGCAGTTGCCAGTCGACTGGGTTCACGCTGGCCGCGTGCACCTTCACCAGCACCTCGTCATCGCCGGGTGCGGGCGCGGGGACCTCGCGGTACTCCAGAACCTCGGGGCCCCCGTATCGGCTGATGACAACCGCCCTCATCGCATCTCCTGATCCGCGTCGATCCACTGCGAACGCCGGCTCAGACAATGCCCGCCGATCGCCGGCACTGGCCATGCCTTGATGTCTCGGATTGATGTCCGAACGTCTCACTCAACAAGCGGTAGGGTCCAACGACATGGACGTCCTCACCGATGTGCTGGCCGCGGCTCAGGCGGGCCGTCCGCACTCGGTACTGACGCTGGGCCGGGCCCCGTGGGCGCTCGCGTTCCAGCGTTCCCCCAGCGCCCACTTCCACGTGGTCACCCAGGGCACCTGCCACCTGCTCACCGCGGGCGAACCGACCGGGCGCACCCTGACCCCCGGCGACGTGGTCCTGCTGCCACGCGGCGTGCCGCACGTCCTCGCCGACCCGCCAGCGACCCGGCCGGTACCCATCGAGTCGCTCCCGCTGTGCCTGACGCCCGGCGCCACCACCCCGCTCCTGGAACTCGGCGGCACCAGCGAGCACCCCGACGACGCCGATGGCCGTCCCGGCCGCACGACGACCATGCTGTGCGGGGCGTACCTACTCCACCCGGCCCTCCGTCCACACCCGCTGCTCAGCGCACTGCCCGAGGTCGTGTACCTGCCCAGCAGTCGCGGCACCCACCCACACCTGCACGCCGCGGTCGACCTGCTCGCCGCGGAACTGCAACAACCCCGGCCCGGCGGGACCACCGTCATCGACGCACTGGTCAACGCCCTGTTGGCGTACGTCCTGCGGGCCTGGTATGAGGACCAGACCGCACGGTCGCCGGCCTGGGCCGCTCTGGCCGACCCGGCGGTCGGCGCCGCGCTGGCCCGAATACACCAGGCGCCGGCCCGCCCGTGGACCGTCGCCGGGCTCGCCGCCGAGACCGGGCTGTCCCGGGCAGCGTTCGCCCGCCGCTTCACCGCGTTGATGGGCGAACCGCCGTTGACGTACCTCACGCGATGGCGCATGACCCACGCGCAGCAACTGCTGCGCGGCGGCAACGCGACACTGAGCACGGTCGCGCGGAAAGTCGGCTACGACTCGCAGTTCGCGTTCGCGAAGGCGTTCAAGCGCTACGTCGGCGAGAGCCCCGGACGGTACCGCGTAAACACGCGGACAGACCAACCAACGCCAGCCCGACAATCCGCAACCACCCTGGCTGTCGCGGACAGCTCAGGCCTGGCCGAACCATAGCGCGCTGGCACATCGACCCTACCGCCGAGACCGATCTTGACCTCTACGCCTCCGATATGGCGCACACGGCTCCGGATTCAATGACGCTCCGATGGTCTGCTGGGGATGAACACGGCGGCCTCATCCAGTCCATGTCGTGACCAAGACAACTCCGCTGCTATTGCGGTCTGCGCCGTCGGGTGGCGCGTGCATTGGTGGCCAGGTGTGATCATGTCGGGCGGTGGGCGCTGAGCCAGGCTGCCGCTCGGCGCGCTGACACGCGGGACAGCCACGCATCCTGGATCACCTCGGCCAGTTCTTTGCGGTCAGGTCACCGATCCGACTCGCGCGCAGGAGCACCGAGGGGTGGCGGTCGAAGTGCACGGTGGTGAAGAACGGCGATGTCTCGTCCTGCACCAGCGCCTGCTTGTCCGCCTCGGATTCCACCCAGAAGACGATCACGTCCGAATAGCGCTCGCCGGTTTCGGGATCAACCGCGTCCGGTCGTGGGTTGCGGAAGAAGATGAACGGCTTCCCGCCCACCTGATAGACCGGATTGTCGCCGCTCCCGTACTCGACCGTGACATGCGGCATGGCCACCGCCAGCTCGTGTACATCGTCGACCCGGGCAGACCGGCTCCCGTCATCGAACACAGCCACAGCGTAGGCGGCCTCTGGTCAGACGCCCGGTCATGTGGCGATCCGCGCGCCTGGGTGGGGGAGCGGATGGGGAGCAACGGGGTGCTCCCAACGGCGCCGAACGGCGCTATGCGGCTCTGACCTGCGCGGATCGTCTCGGGCTGACCTGCGGCTTCCTGTGTTCGTGCTGGTCAGGCCATGATCCGAATATCTTTGACACGGAAGAGGTCACTGGTTCAAACCCAGTATCGCCACCAGAGAAATAGCAGGTCACAGGCTCGTTACCGAAGATGCGGTAACGAGCCGTATTGTTTGTGTCGCTTACGTTGGGTGCGAATTGGGAGCACAAGATCGTTTAGTGTTGATGTGACTTGCCGTGCGGCGCCGGCGGCGCGGATAGCTGGCCGGGTGTGGAGGCGGGATCGCGGCCTGTCGTGCCGCTGGGGCATGTGACGGCGGGCGGGGGCGGCGCATCGCGCCGCCCCCGCTGTATGCCCGACCCCGCGACTGTGTACGTGGGCCGGTGCGCTGACAACGCAAAGTACGCGGAGAAGGGCTCGACACAGCCCCGTCCGACATACCGCCCGTCCGACGCCGGGTCAGGGCCGCCGGGCGGCCCAGCCCAGCGTCACGATCCCGATCGCCACGACCCACCCGTTCCAGCCGACCACGAGCATCGCCACCTGCCCGGCGGCCAGCGCCATCGTGACCACGCGGGCCGATCGTTCCCGGTACTCCCGGGGCGCGACCGGGTGACCCACCCGCAGCCCCTGCGCGAACCGCGGATCCTGCGTCCGGAGCGTCGCCGCCAGGTCGGCAAGGACCGGCTGGTCTTCACCCGTACGGCGCTCACCTGCGTCCACGCCGCCGACCGGGGTGGGCCCGCGACCGCAGACGCGGTGTGGATGCCGATGCCAGCGTCTGCGCACGGCAGCAGAACACCACACTCGACAATGATTTTCAATACCTGTAGCGCATGGAGATGTGGTTCACCCGTCCCCGGCTTCACATGCGGAACTGCGCATGCAACTATGTATCGGTGAGTGAATCGCTGCTCGGCCGGTACGACGAGGTGGGGGACCTGTTCCGGGTGTTGGCCTCGCCGGTGCGGGTAGCGATCGTGGACCTGCTCGCCGAGCGGGAGTATCTGGTGCACCAGTTGGTGGCGGCGACCGGGTTGGCGCAGCCGCTGGTGTCGCAGCACCTGCGGGTGCTGCGCGATGCCCGGTTGGTGCGGCGGGTCCGCAGGGGACGGGAGATGGCGTACGCACTACGCGACGCGCATGTGGCGCACATCGTGCGGGAGGCCATCACACACGTGAAGGAAGAAGGACACGACGGTGACGACGGCAACTGAACACCGCCCGCACGCCGGGCACGAGCACACCCACACCGAGGGCTGCGGCCACGCCACCGTGGCGCACGACGACCATGTGGACTACCTGCACGACGGGCACGCCCACCACGCCCACGGCGACCACTACGACGAGTGCCCGGTCGAGGCGATCCACGCGGTGGCCGAGACGCACGAGCACACCCACACCGAGGGCTGCGGGCACGACGCGGTGACCCATGGCGACCACGTGGACTTCGTCCACGACGGGCACCGGCACGCCACCCACGACGACCACTACGACGAGCACTGACCGGTTGATCTCCGGCGGCGGCCGGCTCCCGTCGCGGGGACCGGCCGCCGCATCAGGTGGCCGCGCACATCAGATGGCCGGCAGGGCCTGGAACAGATTGACCCGGTAGTGGGCGAAGTCGCGCAGGTTGAGCGCGGCGGCGACGGTGAGCATCAGCCGGTCGCGGTAGGGCAGCCGGGTCCGGACGCGCGGGGGTGTCTGGGCGAGGGTCCGCGATTGGTGCATTGTCAGCCCCAGTTGTTCGAGCTGGCGCGGGTCGTCGCAGGCCCATTGCATCCGGGCGGTCATCTTGCCCAGCGAGTCGTGCCGGTCCTGGCTGTCGATCATCCTCCGTCCGCAGGTGTCGAAGGCCAGCAGGCCGCCCGGGAACCGCCCGGCGATCATGGTCAGGACGTGGTGGGCCTCGTCCCGCGTGAGGTAGGTCAGGACACCGTCGGCGAGGAACAGGTACGGCCCGGGTGCCTTGGCGACGGCGTCCATCCAGGACGGGTCCTGTACCGGGGCGGCGATCATGTGCCGGCGGTCGGTCGGTGAAGAACTGCCGGCGCAGGTCGATCACGTCGGGTAGGTCGAGGTCGAACCAGCGGCAGGTACCGGTGCCGAGCCGCTCGAACCGGCTGCTGAGCCCGGCGCCCAGCTCGACCACGGTGCCGGCGGGATGGTCGGTGAGGAACTGCCGGGTCCAGGTGTCCAGGATGCGGGTACGCAGCACGGTGCCGAGCAGGCTGGGTCCGCCGTCGAACCTGGCGAAGTCGTAGTCGATGGACGCCACGATCCGTGCCGCCTTCCCGTCGCGCAGCACACCGCGGGGCTTGGCCGATTCGACCGCCCGCCCGTAGAGCGGGATGACCAGGGTCTCCTGAACCGGGTCCAGCCGCGAGGTCCACCACGCCGTGGCGTGGGGGCTATCGGCGCAGGCTGTCAGGCGACCAGGTCGGCGGTGTCGCGTTGGTCGGCGCTGGACGTGGCGACCGAGGTGGTAAGGCGGTGTCGGCGCGGCTGGGTGGCGGTGATGGCGCCCAGGTAGGTGAGGGTGGCGACGGCGAGGATGGCGAAGCTGGGTGGCATTTTGGGGATGAGGTAGCTGGCGGTCAGGCCGATCCACATGCTGGCGACGGCGATGGCTGCGGACAGTGCCAGTGCCGGTAGGGGTCGGGCGGTGAGCCGCATTGCGGCGCCAGCGGGGGCGGCGAGCAGGCCGAGGATGAGTAGCGCGCCGACGACCTGGGTGGACTCGGCGGCGGTGGTGCCGACCAGGGCGAGGAAGCCGTAGCCGAGCAGGCGGACGGGCACGCCGCGGGCGGCGGCGACGTTCTCGTCGATGCTGGCGAACAGCAGCGGCCGGGCGATGGCCAGCATCACGGCGCAGATGGCCAGGCCGATGACCGCGGTGAGGATGGCGCGGCCGGTGGACAGGCCGAAGATGGAGCCGAACAGGACGGTGACGCTGGCCGATCCGTTGCCGGTGCCGCTGCGGGTGGTGGTGTACAGGGTGAGGAAGAACACGCCCAGGCCGAGGATCCACGCGAACACCCCGCCGATGACCACGTCGTCGGGGCGGGCCCGGTGGCCGAGGGTACCCATGCCCAGTGCGACCAGGATCGTGACCGCGAACAGGCCGATGCGGGCGTCCACGCCGGCGGCGAGGGCGGCGAGGGCTCCGGTGAACGCGACGTGGGACAGGGCGTCGGCGGTGAAGACCTGCGCGCGTAGGACGAGGAAGTAGCCGACCAGCCCGGCTGCCAGGGCGACGGCGGTGCCGGCGAGGAACGCGTGCTGCATGAACGGGTGCGCGAGCATGGCAGTCAGGCTCCTGCCGGTACCGGTCGGGCGGCGCGGGCGCCCAGCCTGCTCCGGGCCGCCCCGGCGGTGTAGGTGAGGGCGTAGAGGCCGAAGGCGATGGTGGTCAGCCAGAACCCGATCGGGTATGGCGAGTAGTAGGCGACGAACAGCGCCACCCATACGGTGACCACCGCGAGGACGACCGACAGCGCCAGGCTCCGTGCCGGCCGGGCCGTGATGAGCTGGGCTGTGGCGGGCGGTAGGACGAGCAGGGCGAAGACCAGCAGCGCGCCGGTGATCTGGCTGACCTCCGCGGCGGTGGCGCCCAGCAGGAGCAGGAAGGCGGTGCCGAGGGCCCGGGTGGGTACCCCGTGCGCGGCGGCGACGTCGGTGTCGATGGAGGCGAACAGCAGGGGCCGGCCGATGACGGCCAGGATCGCCAGGGCCGCGACGGCGACGATGGCGAGGACGGTGACCTGGTCGGTGGTGATGCCGAGGAAGCTGCCGAACAGCAGGGCGTTGGTGCCGTTGAGGAAGCCCTTGTACAGGGCGACGAACAGCATCCCGGAGGCCAGCGCGAAGGCTTGGACGGTGCCGATGACGGCGGACTGCTCGGTGTAGCCGCGGGAGCGTGCGGGCAGCGCGGCGATGACCAGCGCGGCGCCGAGGCAGAAGGTGAAGTAGCCGTTGGTCAGGCCGATGCCTAGCCATACGGCGGCGGCGGCGCCGGGGAAGCCGACGACGGCGAGGGTGTGGCCGGCGAAGCTTTGCTGGCGCAGTACCATGTACCAGCCGATCAGGGCGGCGAGGATGGCGACGATGGTGCCGGCGCGGAATGCGTTGAGCATGAAGTCCAGTGACCACATGTCGCGGATGTCGGCGAGCAGGTTCCAGGTGAAGGTGCTGGTCATGCCGGGCCGCTGGGGTGTTCGGGGTGTTCGGGGTGGCGGTTGTTGTGGTGGGCGGGTGCTTCGGGTTGTCCGACCACGACGAGGCGTCCGTCTGATGTGGTCAGTACTTCGATGGGGGTGTCGTATAGCCGGGTCAGGGTCTGTGAGGTGATGACCTCGCGTGGGGTGCCGGAGGCGGTGCCGCTGTGGCCGAGGTAGATGACCCGGTCGAGGTAGGGCAGGATCGGGTTGACGTCGTGCGCGACGATCATTACGGCGACGTCCTCGGCCCGGGCGATCCGTGAGATCAGGGCGGCGATGGCGGCCTGGTTGGGCAGGTCCAGGGAGTCGAGGGGTTCGTCGAGCAGCAGCAGTTTCGGGGCTCGGGCCAGGGCTTGGGCGATGAGTAGGCGTTGCTGTTCCCCGCCGGAGCATGTTCCGATCGGCCGGTGCGCGTAGCCGGTGGCGCCGACTAGTTCGGTCAGTTCGCGTATCCGGGCGGCGGCGGCCCGGCTGCGGCGGCCGGGTAGGGGTAGGCCCCACCGGTCGCCGTCGAGGCCGAGTCGGACCACGTCGATTCCGCGTACCCGCAGGGAGGTGTCGAAGCTGCGCCGCTGGGGCAGGTATCCGACCTGGTGGTTGGCGTGCCCGGGTGGGCGGCCCAGCAGTGCGATGCGGCCTTCGGCGAGGGGGATCAGGCCGAGGATCGCTTTGAGTAGGGTGGATTTCCCGACGCCGTTGGGGCCGAGGACGGCCACGAACTCGCCGGCGGTCACGGTGGCGTCGACCTGGGACCAGATGGTCCGCCCGCCGAGCACGGCGGTGGCCTGGCCGACCTCGACCAGTGCCGGCGAGGACTCCGGGGTGCGGCGCGGCGTCAGACGCGCCGGGCCAGCGTCGTCGAGGCCAGCGTCGTCGAGGCCAGCGTCGTCGAGGCCGGTGGGGTCGAGGCCGGTGGGGTCGCCGGGCATGGTGGCGCTGTGGGTATCGGTCGGCACCGGGGTGGCGACGGTCTTGGGTGGGGGTACGGACACGGGAAAGCCTTCTATTTGCCGGTGGTCTGGGCGAGGGCCTGTTTGAGGGCGGTGAGCTGGGTGACCTGCCAGTCCTGGAATGACGCCCCGGCCGGGGTCATGGTCTCGGTGATCGTGGTGACCGGGATCCCGGCCGCCTTCGCCGCGTCGACCTGGGCCTGGACGTCGGGGGTGGCGTTCTGGCTGTTGTACACGTACACCTTGATCTGCTTGGTTTTGATCTGTGCGTCGATGGTGGCCTTGTCCGCGGCGGTCGGGTCGGTGCCTTCGCTGATCGCGGTCAGGAACGCCGGCGGGGTGAGTAGGTTCACGCCCAGCGCGGGGGACAGCATCGCGAAGATGGACTCCGACGCGCCGACCGGGGTGCCGGCGTAGCTGGACTTGATCTGGGTGATGGTGTCGAAGTATGTCTTCAGGTTGGTGTTGATCACCGTGCTGTGCTGGCTGTCGAAGAACGACGCGTCGGCCGGGTCGATCTTCTTGTAGTCCGCGGTGATCTGGTCGATGACGGCCTTGACGTTGTCCGGGTTGTACCAGCGGTGCGGGTTGTCGCCGTCTTTCGCCCCGACCAGGTCGCCCACGGTCAGCGTGGTGCGGGTCGTCGATGGGTTGGCGTCGGCGAGCTTGGTGGCCCACGCGTCGTACCCGACCCCGTTGATGATGGCCAGCTGGGCGGCGGCGATCGACCGGCCGTCAGCGGCGGTGGGCTCGTAGTCGTGCGGGTCGGCGTCGGGGTTGTCGATGATGCTGGTGACCTTGACGTGGGAGCCGCCGAGTTGTTCGGCGAGGCTGCCCCAGAAGTTCTCCGCCGCCACCACGTTGACCGTCGTCGAGGCGCCGGAGGAACCGGCCGGGGCGGTGTTGGCCTTGGTGGAGCAGCCGGCCAGCGCCACCACGGCCACCACGGCCGTGGCGGCGGCCCGGCGAAGAGTGCGACGCCGGGTAGAGCCCGGCGGAAGGGTCGAGGACACGGCAAGCCTCCGTCAACACGGGACAACTGTCCCGCACACGCTAACGAAAACGGTGTCCGTTATCAAATGCGGGTGGCGGGGGCCGTCCGTGCCAACGCCGGGAGGACGTCGGTGCCCAGGCGGGCGATGTTGGCCAGGGTCGCGGCCCGGTCGCCCGCGCCTTCGACCATCAGCAGCAGGTGCCGCGCGCCGGTGGCCGCGAGGGTGTCGGCCAACCGCTGCACGCACAGCTCGGGTGGCCCGACCGGGTGGATGTCGAGCAGGTGCTCCAGGTAGGCGTGCGGGTCGCGGGCCGGGCCGGTACCGCCGGTACCGCCGTCGACGCGCACGTACTGCGCGGTCGTGGCCAGCCAGTCCGGCATCGCCGCGCGCAGGGTGTCCTGAGCCTGGGTGAGGGTGTCGGCGACGTACGCGACGTGCGCGCTGGCATGGGGCACGCCGGCGGGACGGTCGTGCCCGGCGTGCGCGCGGTAGTGGTCGAGCAGGCCGCGTTTGTCGGCGGCGGTGGCGTGCATGCCCAGCAGCAGCGGCAGGCCCCGGGCGGCGGCCAGAGCCGCGGTAGGCGCGCTGGTGGCGGCGACCCAGACCGGTACCGGCCGGCGCGGCAGCGGGACGACCGGTACCGGCGGGAAGCGGAAGAACTCGCCGTGCGCGCCGACCGTGTCGGCGCCGGACAGCCAGGTCAGCAGCAGGTCGAGAGACTCGGCGAACCCCTGGGCGTAGCGGGGCAGGCCGGTGCCGAACACGTGCAGGTCGATCCACGGGCCGCCCCTCGCGACACCGAGATCGAGGCGCCCGCCCGACAACTCGTCCAGCACGAGCGCCTCCTCGGCCAGGGCGACCGGGTGACGGTCGGACAGGATACACGCGCTGGTACCCACCCGGATCCGGTCGGTGCGGCCGAGCAGGTGCCCGGCGAACGCGAGGGCCGACGGACACACGCCGTAGGAGATGAAGTGGTGCTCAGCGATCCACACCCCGCCGAAGCCGGCCCGCTCCGCGGCCAGCGCGTACGCCATCGCGTCGCCCAGCGCCTGCGCGTGGGTCATGCCGGGAAACCGCCCCGCCAGCAGGAACACATCGATACGGACGGGGACCGCCGCCCGGCGGCCCCCGTCCACGCTCAGTCGGGCGGGTTCAGCAGTCACGCAGCTCGGGTGACTGGTTGAGCAACTGCCCACGCGGGGAGATGAACGCCTGGTACCGGTCACCGCCGACGGCGGCAAGACGGAACGCGGCGACCCGGTGACAGTTCTGGAACGCCAGCTTGACGCCGAAATGCCGCTCCAGCCCACCCCGGATCGCGTCGCTGGCCAAGGCCCGCAGCAACTGGCCACGCTGCGCTTCACTCGGCGGCGGAACAGCATGGTCGGCGAACTCCCCGCCACCCGACCTCAGATCGGCGGCGACCTGGCTGACCACGACCCAGGCGTAAGGCAGCGACCGGCGTACACAGTCGACGAACTCGGCGTCGGACACCTCGCCCGACTCGGCCTTCTCCAATAGTACGGTGGGGACCTCCAGCGACATGACTACTCCCAACTCCGGTAGCGGATTGTCATCAGGCTAGTACAGACAGTGCCGCCGGGCCGAGAGTGAAGTCCGGGTCGATCTGGCCCGCGAGGTCCTCACCGACACGGTCGCTCGCCCACGCGGCAGCGTTACGCAGATGGAACCGCACCGCCTGCGCGGTAAACCTCGACCAGTCCCGAGATGTCGCATCGACCGCCACCCGCATAGCGTCAAGGACCGCGCGATTAGCCGGCTCCAACCCAGCGATCAAACCCGGACGCCCCCGCTCGGCGGCCCGCACATAGCCCGACACTCCAACACAAGCCAGCAGGCCCGGGCCGACCTGCTCACGCAGGAACGCCTCATCGACGTCGTCGGCGACCTTATTACCGACCACCGACACCGCCACCTGATAATCCGACGTATAGCCGAGATACTGGCGGTACACACCCACCGCACGGACAGTCGGCTCACACACAATGAACGTACGGTCGAACCGGGTAAACAGACCCGACGCGAACGCGTCCGCCCCAGCGGTCATATCCACCACCACATACTCATCATCGCCGTCAACCAAGTGGTTAAGGATCAACTCAACCGCGCCGACCTTCGAGTGGTAGCAGGCCACCCCGAGATCGGATTCGGCGAACCCACCGGTGGCGGCCAGCCGGACCCCGCCCGCAGTGCGTACGCACTGTCGCCAGATCGGGTTGTCCTCGACGACGCGTAACAGCCGCGAACCCCGCCCGGGCGGCGTCGTCTTCACCATCGCCTCGACCGACGAGATCCGCGGGTTGCGCCCGCGCAGGTGCGCCTTGATGTCGTCGAGGTGTTCGCCCAGCGTCGGGCAAAGGGCCGCCTCGTCGGGGTCCTCGCCCAGCGCGGCTGCCAGGTTCTGGTTGATGTCGGCGTCCAGCGCCAGCACGGTGCGACCCTGCGCGGCCAGGTGCCGGGCGAACAGCGCTGCGAGGGTGGTCTTGCCCGCGCCACCCTTACCGACAAAAGCGATCTTCATGAATGGATATCTTTCCGTCGAACGTGGATGACATGGTTTTGATACCCATTTTCAATACCGCGTGTCAAATCATGGCCCGGCGCGTCGCCCGATCTCCCGGAGTGTCGGACCTTCACCGCACGGATTCGAGCGGGCATCGCCCGCACCGGCCGTAGACGTCGCTGCGCTGCACGTTGGGGACGAAGTCCGCCTCCCGCGTCGCGAGCGTCAGCCACCGCCGAACCGCGTCGGCGGGGCGCTCGATGACCCGCCCGCACACCTCGCACACCAGGTGGGCGTGCGGCGTCGGATCGCACGTCCGGAACCGTTGCTCGTCGCCGGGGAACACGTGCACGATCCCGGTGACGGTCAACGACTGCAGGACCCGGTACACACTGGTCAACCCCAACCGCAGGCCGCCCGTGCGCAGCAGGTCGTAGATGTCGGCGGCAGAGACCGGCCGTTCCCGGCCGATCAGTGCCCGGTACACCGCCAGGCGCGGCGCCGTGACCGCCAACCCGGCCGCCCGTAACGCCTGCACGCCAGGGTCGTCGCCCGAAGTGCCGCCCAGGCCGGACATCGCGTCTACCCACGGTCTGGCCGGCGCCGGGCCGGCCGGCGATTCGCACGTACCCGGTGACAGCCCACCAGAACATCACAACGTTAACGGAAACGATTGTCAACTCCAGGTGAAGCCGTGTCACCGGACGGCTTTCCTCGGGCGCAGTCGACGCAGGTACCGATGATCTCCAACGTATGGTCGACGTCGGTGAACCCGTGCCGGGCCGCCTGCGGTCTGCGATTCTACGGCGACCCGGTCTGGCCGCCACGGTCCGCGCTCGGGGACAACCGTACAACGGAGACTGAATTCAGCATCTGATGTATCCTGCCCGTCGTGGAGGTGCTGACTCACGGACAGGTGCTCGCCCGCTTCGGGCACGCCCTGTCCGACCCGACCCGAGCCCGGATCCTGCTCGCCCTGCGCGACGCCCCCGCCTACCCGGCCGACCTGGCCGACCTGCTGGGGGTGTCCCGGCAGAGCCTGTCCAACCACCTGTCCTGCCTGCGCGGCTGCGGCCTGGTCGTGGCCGTCCCCGAGGGCCGGCGCACCCGCTACGAGCTCACCGACCCCCGGCTGGCCCACGCGCTGGGCGACCTGCTCGGCGTCGTCCTCGCCGTCGAGCAGCGATCGTGCCCGGTCGACACCGACGGCGAATGTATCTGATGGCCACCCAACCGGCCCAGATCCCGCTCGCCCCGCCCCGCCGGGCCGTCCTGCACCGCCGGGTACGGTGGCTGGTCGCCGCCACCATCGGCTACAACCTCGCCGAAGCGGCCATCGCGATCAGCGCCGGCGCGATCGCGTCCTCCACCGCGCTGCTCGGCTTCGGCCTGGACTCCCTCATCGAAGTCAGCTCCGCCGCCGCGGTGGCCTGGCAGTTCGCCAGCCCCGACCCGCAACGCCGCGAACGCACCACCCTGCGCGTCATCGCCGGCTCGTTCTTCGCCCTCGCCGCCTACATCACCGTCCAGGCCGCAGCCGCCCTGGCCGGCCACCACGAAGCCCGCCCATCCACCGCCGGCCTGATCCTGGCCGGATGCTCCGTGCTGGTCATGCCGACCCTGTCGCACCTGCAACGCCGCGCCGGCCGGGAACTGGGCTCCCGTACCGCGGTCGCCGACTCCAAACAGACCCTGCTGTGTACCTACCTGTCCGCGATCCTGCTGGCCGGCCTGGTGGTGAACCTCCTGTTCGGCTGGGCCTGGGCCGACCCGATCGCCGCCCTCGCCATCGCCGCGATCGCCGCACGCGAAGGCTGGCAGGCATGGCACGGCCGGACCTGCTGCCCCGCACCGGCCGCGACCACCCGTCAGGAGGCCGACACATGCGAATGTGGCCCCGGCTGCCCGTGCGACAACTGACGCCATATCGATTTCCGTTTTCAATACATGCGTGCGGCGTGCGCCCGAGAGCGCCGGCACGTGTATGGCGACATGGGGCGGCGATGATCGACAACCTGCGCCGGCTGGAGGATGCGGTATGGCACGACGATCCGCGCTTCGTCGCGGGTCTGCGCACCGGACACCCGGTTGCGCCGCGGGAACACCGTCAGCGGCGGTTGCGCTGGTGCGTCACGTTGCTGGTGGCTGCTGAAGCACTTCTGCTCGTGCTGGGTCTGGACTGGCTCGCGGTCGGCTCGGGATTCGGTGCGGTGGTGGCCGGCCGCCTGCGGTGAGACGTGGGTGGCCCGGGCTCAGCGGCGGGAGGCACACGAGTCGCAGGTGCCGAAGATCTCCAGGGTGTGGCTGATGTCGGTGAACCCGTGTTGGCCGGCGACAGCGTTCGCCCATTTCTCGACGGCGGGGCCGGTGACCTCGACGGTGCGGCCGCAGGTGCGGCAGACGAGGTGATGGTGGTGGCCGGTGCCGCAGCGGCGGTAGCGGTTGTCGCCGTCGGGTGGGCGCATCAGGTCGACCTCGCCCGCTTCGACGAGTGCCTGAAGCGCGCGGTAGACGGTGGTGAGTCCGATGCGTTCGCCGCGATCACGCAGCAGGGCGTGCAGTTCCTGGATGGTGTGGAAGCCGTCGACCTCGTCGAGGAGGACGGTGACAGCGTCGCGTTGGCGGGTACGCCGCTGCGCTCCTGTGGGTGCCGTCATCGGACGTCCTCCCGGTACCGATATGTCGATCGTGGGATCCGCGGTAGCTGGCCCTCGTAATGACAGAATGCTCGGACAGCGGGGCTCCCCGGTAGCTGGCTGGTCTTGGTCGACAAGCCGTTCAACCCGAGCCCCGCGGCTTCGTCTCCGGCGCCATCCTTCACCACGGGACAGCCCTCGACACCAGCCCAAACCCTTAACTTGATGACCTTACCCTAAAGACCGGACAGTCGCTCGTGGAGCGAGCTGGCTGAGCCACTCATGCATGAGGTGTGCGGTGTGCCGGGCGTGGGGCTCCATCATGGTGAAGTGGTCGCCGGGTACGTCGATGGTGTCGTGCGGTACCGGCCAGTGCGCGCGGGGTGCGGGTTCGGTTGCTCTGAGCAGCAGCGTGGGCGTGGGGATCGGGTCTGGCTGCCAGCCGTCGTAGAGGTGCATGTGTACGGCCGTGGCGGTCAACCACGCTTCGCCCGCGGCGGACTGCTGTTGCTGCAGTCGGGCCATCCGGTCCAGTACCTCGGGCCACAGCTCGGCGATGAGCGGGTGGTTCGGCGGGTACGGGTCGAGGAGTACGAGCGCGTCGGGGGCTGCTCCGGAGTCGTGTAGCAGGCCGGCCACCGCGTGACCGACCCAGCCGCCGGACGAGTATCCGACGAGTACGAACGGTTCGCCGTCCGCGGCATGTACGGCCGCTTCGGCCTGTACGCGGGCCAGTGCTTCCCGATCGGCCGCGATCGGCTGTCCGGTCACGAATCCGGGGTGGGGTAGCACGATCACGTCCCGTTGCCCGTGCAGGCCGGAGGCGAACTCGGCGAACTGGTGAGCGCCGGACGGCCCGACAAGCGAGGGCAGGCAGATCAGCTTCGGCGGCTTCGATACGGCCGCGCCCCAGACGAGCTGGACCAGGTTCGAGGTGTTGTCGAACTCGGTGAACCGGGGCAGGAAGGCGGCGAAGTCGGTCAGTTGCCGCATGTACTCGTCGGCCCGGCCGGCGCGGTGCGCCTGCACGTACATGGCACCGAGCAGGCCGGTGCTGGACGGTTCCGGTCCTGCGGGCGCGGCGGTTCCGGTGGGGGTACTCGTGAGGAGCCGGGCCAACGCGATCGGGGTCGGGTGTTCGAAGACGATGCTCGCCGGCAGCCGCAGCCCGGTCGCGGCGTTGAGCCGGTTGCGCAACTCGAGTCCGGTCAGCGAGTCCAGCCCGAGTTCGCGGAACGGCTGGTCGGGCCCGATAACGTCCGGGTCGGGATAGCCGAGCACGGCGGCGGTGTGGGCCAGTACGAGGTCGACGGTGCTGCCGGTGCCGGCCTTCTGGGGTGCCGTGGGGCGGGTGTGCGCGCGGTACCGGGCGAGATCCAGCCTGGCCGCGACGACGACCGGCGCGTCGACGGTGAGCGCCGCGTCGAGCAGCGCGAGTCCCTCGTCATCGGTCATCGGGTCCAGGCCCAGGCGCGCCGCTCTGGCGCGGTCGGCGTCGCCGAGGTGTGCGCTCATGGCTCCGCGTGCTGCCCAGGAACCGAACGCGACCGAGGTGGCCGGCAGTCCCCGGGCCCACCGCGCGGTGGCCAGTTCGTCGAGGTACGCGTTGGCCGCCGCGTAGTTGGCCTGTCCCGGGCTGCCCAGCGTGGCGGCGACGGAGGAGAACAGCACGAACGCGGTCAGCCCGGCGGTCAGCTCGTGCAGGTTGCGCGCCCCGTCGACCTTCGGCCGCAGTACCCGGTCGAGTTGCTCGGGGCTCATCGATTCGACCAGCCCGTCGTCGAGCACGCCGGCGGCGTGGACGACGGCGGTCACCGGATGGTCGGCGAGTACCGCCGCGAGTGCCTCCCGCTCCGCGACGTCGCACCGCGCGACGGTAACGTCGGCGTCGAGGCCGGGCGAGGCGTCGCGGCCGGAGCGGCTGAGCAGCACCAGCCGCCGGACGCCATACTGGCGTACCAGGTGCCCGGCGACCAGCCGGCCCAGCGCCCCGGTACCTCCGGTGATCAGGACGGTGCTGTCCGGGCCGAACGGTGTCTCGCCGCCGGACGCCGCCGCGCGGACGAGCCGGGGTACGGACGCCGAACCGTTGCGCAGTACGATCTGCGGTTCGCCGGTGGCTACCAGGTGGCTCAGGTCAGCGGTGACGTCGTCGGTGTCGACCAGGATGAACCGGCCGGGATGCTCGGACTGGGCCGACCGGATCAGGCCCCGGATCGGCGCGTGCGCGGAGTCGTCGCGGGTCAGGAACACCAGCGGCCGCGGGTCGTCTGTGGAGAGCCAGGACTGTACCGCGGCCAGGGCGGCGTGGACGTCATCGGGTGCTGTGAATACCGCGTCGGCGCGGTCGTCGCCTCCGCTGGTGAGCGGTGCGAGGTCGACCCGGTACAGCGAGCTGTCGCCGCGCAGCCGGTCGGCCTGTACCGGCCTGCCGACCAGCGACTCCACCGAGAGCACCGGGCGGCCGGCGTCGTCGGCGACCTGTATCGACACGCCGTCGCCGGACGGTGCCAGGCGTACCCGCGCGGCCGACGCGCCGGTGCGGTAGTGGCGTATGCCGGTCCACGAGAACGGCAGCGTCGCTTCGTCGGTACGACCCATCCAGGCGTGCAGGCAGGCGTCGAACAGCGCGGGGTGGACACCGAAGGAGCCGTCCTCGTGCGGCAGCGCGACGTCGGCGAACACCTCGTCGTCGCGCCGCCACATCGCCCGTACGCCACGGAACGCCGGCCCGTAGCCGTACCCGGCTTCGGCGAGCCGGGCGTAGTGTTCGTCCACCGGCACCTCGACCGCGCCGGGCGGCGGCCAGGCCTCGGGTGACCAAGCCCCGGGTGACCACGCGTTGTCCGCCACCGGGCCGAGGACACCCGTGGCGTGCCGGGTCCACGGCTCGTCCCCGGTGCGGGCGTACACGGCGATCCGGCGGCCGGTCCGCACGACCTGTAGCCGCACCTCGCCCCGCTCGGGCAGCACCAACGGCGTTTCGATGGTCAGCTCTTCGATCTGGTCGCCGGTCGCGCTGACGAGTTCGACGAACCCGGTGCCGGGAAAGAGGACCGTGCCCGCGAAGGCATGGTCGGCAAGCCAGGGATGGGTACGCAGCGAGACCCGTCCGGTGCGCACGACCTCGTCGGTGCCGGCGACCTCGACCGGGGCGTCGAGCAGCGGGTGGCGGGCGGACTCCAGCCAGTACCGTGACCGCTGGAACGGGTACGTCGGCAGGTCGACCCGCCGCCCCCGGACAACGGTGGTCCAGTCAACGTCGACGCCCTGTACGTGCGCCTCGGCCAGCGACAGGAGAACCCGCCGCTGGCCGCCGTCGTCGCGCAGCAGGGTGCCGACGACCGCGGCGTCCTCGACGGTTTCCCGCAGCGCGCCGCGGAGGACGGGGTGGGGTGCCACTTCGACGAACACGCGATGCCCGTCGGCGCGCAGGCTGCGGGTGGCGCGCTCGAACCGTACCGGCTCGCGCATGTTCCGGTACCAGTAGGCGGCGTCGAGCCCGGCGGTGTCGAGCCGCCCGCCGGTCACCGTGGAGTAGAACGGGATCCACGCCGGCACCGGGGCGACCGGTGCGAGATCCCGCATCAGCTGCGCGCGTAGCGCCTCGACCTGAGCGGTGTGGCCGGCCGTGTCGATGCCCGGGATCCGGCGGGCGGACGGGTACGCCGCCAGCAGCTCGTCCAGCGCGCCGGGGTCGCCGGCGACGGAGACGGATTCCGGCGCGTTGACCGCGGCGACGCTGAGCCGGTCGCCCCAGGGCGTGAGGTCGATCCGGTCGGCGGGCAGCGGTACCGACGCCATCGCGCCCTGCCCGGCCAGGGTCAGCCAGGCCCGGCTGCGCAGGGCGACGATGCGTGCCGCATCGCGCAGCGACAGGCCTCCGGCGACGTACGCGGCGGCGATCTCGCCCTGCGAGTGGCCGACCACCGCATCGGGTTCGACGCCGTGGGAACGCCACACCGCGGCCAGCGACACCATCATGGTGAACAGCACCGGCTGGATCCGGTCGACGCGGTCGAGCGGGCCGTCCAGCGCGTCGAGCACCGACCAGTCCGCGAACTCGGACAGCGCCTCTGCGCAGTCGTGCACGCTGTCCCGGAAAGCGGCGGAGGTCGCCATCAGCTCCTTGGCCATGCCCGGCCACTGGGTACCCTGCCCGGGGAAGACGAAGACCACCGGACCCCGTTCGGCGACCCCCTGGACCAGGCTCGGGTTTCCGCCGTGCCCGGCGAGCGCGGCCAGCCCGGCGTCGACGTCCTCGACGATGGCGGCGCGGTGGTCGAACCGGGTCCGCGCGGTCGCCAGCGTGTAGGCGATGTCGGTGGGGTGCGCGTCCACGCGGGCGAGGGCACGGGCCTGGTCCCGCAGCGCCGCCGGGTTTCTGGCCGACAACAGGTACACCGAGGAGCCGGCATGATCCACAGTGGACGGTTGTGCCACCGCCTGCTCCAGGATGAGGTGGGCGTTGGTACCGTTGATGGCGAAGCCCGACACCGCGGCCCGGCGCGGTCGCTCGGTCGGCGGCCACGGCGTCGCGTCGATCAGCGGGCTGACCGTCCCCGCCGACCAGTCCACCTCCGGCGTGGGGGCGTCGATGTGCAGTGTCTTCGGGGCCAGTCCGGTGCGGATCGCCATGACCATCTTGACCACGCCACCGACACCGGCGGCCGCGACGGTGTGCCCGATGTTGGACTTCAATGACCCGAGCAGCAGCGGGTGCTCCCGGTCCGCGCCGTACGTTTCGAGCAGTGCCTGAGCCTCGATGGGGTCGCCGAGCCGGGTACCGGTCCCGTGCGCCTCGACGACGTCGACATCCCGGGCGGACAGCCGCGCGTTCGCCAGCGCCGCCCGGATGACCCGCTGCTGCGCGGGTCCGTTCGGGGCGGTCAGGCCGTTGCTCGCGCCATCCTGGTTGACCGCGGAGCCCCGGATCACCGCCAGTACCTCGTGACCGTTGCGCTCGGCGTCGGAAAGCCGTTCCAGTACCAGCATTCCGGCGCCTTCACCCCACCCGGTGCCGTCGGCCGCCGCGGAGAACGCCTTGCACCGGCCGTCTGGCGACAGCACCCGCTGCCGGCTGAACTGTACGAAGGCCGCCGGTGTCGACATGATCGTGACGCCGCCGGCCAGCGCCAGCGCGCACTCCCGTCCGCGCAGCGACTGGCACGCCTGGTGGATGGCGACCAGCGACGCCGAACAGGCCGTGTCGACGCTGACGGCGGGCCCCTCCAGACCGAAGGTGTACGCGATCCGCCCGGACACGATGCTCATCGCTGTTCCGGTTGCGAGGTGCCCGTCGGCGGCCGGATCGGCCGTGCCGTGAACGGCCATCAGGTAGTCCTGGCCGCTGACGCCCGCGAACACCCCGGTGTCGGTGCCGCGTAGCGACCGCGGGTCGATGCCGGCCCGTTCCAGGGCTTCCCATGCGATCTCCAGCAGCAGCCGCTGTTGCGGGTCCATCGCGGCCGCCTCGCGCGGTGAGATGTCGAAGAACGCCGCGTCGAACTGGTCCGCGTCGTGGACGAACCCGCCGTGCTTGACGTAGCTGCCCCGCTGCGGGTCGTCCAGGGCGTCGAGGTCCCAGCCCCGGTTGGTCGGCAGCCCCGAGATCGCGTCCACGCCGTCGGCGACGAGCCGCCACAGGTCCTCGGGCGAACGGGCGTCACCCGGGTAGCGGCAGCCCATCCCGACGATCGCGATCGGTTCGTGGGCGGCGGCCAGGAGGTCGCTGGTGTGGCGGCGCAACCGGTCGGCGTCCTTCAACGCCGCCCGGAGCGCCTCGACGAGCTTGCCGTTCGATGTGGTCACCATCAGCTCCCGGATCCGGCGTTGTCCAGCGCGAGTTGGATGAGGCCGTCGGCGTCGAGATCGTCGATCGCGCCCGACTCCCCGCGATCCACCGCCGCTCCGGCCAGTTCGAGCAGGATGTCCAGCAGCCCGGCGTCACGCAGCCGGGTCAGCGGGATACCCGCCAGGGTCGCGCGCAACCGCTCGTCCTCGGACACGTCCGCGCGGGCGGGGGCGAGCTCGGCTTCGAGCCGGGCGGCCAGCGCCGTCGGCGTCGGATGGTCGAACAGGAGGGTGGCGGGTAGCCGCAGCCCGGTCGCGTCGGCGAGGTGGTTACGCAGCTCGACGGCGGCGAGGGAGTCGAAGCCGAGCGACCGGAACTCGCCGTCGGGCTCGATGGCCCCGACCGAGGAATGACCGAGCACCGTGGCCGCGTGCCGGAGTACCAGGTCCAGCGCGCCGCGTTCCGGTGCGGGTGCCGGAGTGTCGGCCGGCGCGGAGCGGGCGGCGCGGCGCATGGGCACCACCACCGCCCGGTCGAGCCGCAGCGCGGCGTCGAACAGCGCAAGACCCTCCTCTATAGACAGTGGACGCATGCCGTCCGCCTCCCTGCGCTGCCGGTCGGCGTCCGATAGTTGGGCGCCCATACCCGCGTCCCACCAACCCCAGGCCAACGAGACGGCGGGACAACCCTGGGCTCGGCGTACCTGGGCGAGCGCGTCGAGGTACGCGTTCGCCGCGGCGTAGTTGGCCTGGCCGGCCGAGCCGAGTACCCCGGCCGCCGAGGAGAACAGGACGAACGCGGTGAGCCCGGTGGACAGCTCGTGCAGGTTGACCGCGCCGTCGACCTTGGGTCGCAGTACCGCGTCGATCTGGTCCGGGGTCAGCGTCTCGACGATCCCGTCGGCCACGACGCCGGCCGCGTGGACGACCGCCGTGATCTCGTGCTCGGCGAACACCGTGGCCAGCGCGGCGCGATCGGCGACGTCACACCGGACGACGGTCACGTCCCCGTCCAGGTCGGCGTCGCAGCCGTGGCGGCTGAGCAGGACGAGTCGGCGTACCCGGGGCGCCAGGTGGCGGGCGACCGCCGCGCCGAGCCCACCGGAGGCGCCGGTGACCAGCACCGTGTCGTCGGCGCCGATGCCTTCGACCGTCGGGGCCGCCGAGGTACGTACCAGCCGGGGCGCGTACGCGACCCCGGCACGGATCATGAGCTGCGGCTCGCCGGGAACCAGGCGCAGGTCGGTCGGGAACTCGTCCACGTCGACCAGTACGAACCGGCCCGGGTCCTCCGCCTGCGCCGACCGGACGAGACCCCATGCCGCCGCCGCGGCCGGGTCGCGCGCGTCGTCGCCGACCGCGTGCCTGGTCACGATCACCAGCCGGTCCCGCGCCGTCCGCACCCGTTCGAGTACCCGCCGGCACACCTCGCGTACGGCGGTCGCGGGATCGCCCGCCGGCGGTTCGATCAGCACGATCTCGGCGGTACCGGCCGGTTCGGACCCGGTCACCGGCGTCCAGTCGAGCTCATACAGCCCGTCCGGGGCCGGCGTCGCCGCTGAACGGAACGCCAGCGAGTCGATCGACAGCACCGGCGCGCCGGTGTCGTCGGTGGCCGCCATCGCGCCGCCGTCGGACAGCCGGACCCGCAGCACCGACGCGCCCGGCGAGTGCAGCCGGATTCCCGTCCAGGAGAACGGCAGCGGGGTCTGCGCCAGGTCCAGGCCCAGCGCGTGCTGCGCCGCGTCCAGCAACGCCGGGTGCAGCCGGAACCGGCCCGGGTCGGCCGGCTCGGGCAGGTGCACCTCGGCCAGCGTGTCGCGACCGGACCGCCAGGCGGCACGCAGTCCCCGGAACACCGGCCCGTACCCGTACCCAGACTCGGCGAGCCGGTCGTAGAGCCCGTCCAGGGCAAGGGGCACCGCGTCCGGCGGCGGCCACCGGTCGGCGACCGGACCGGCACCGCCGGGCAGGTCGGTACCGAGCAGGCCGGTGGCGTGCAGTTGCCAGCGTCCGTCCTCAGTGCCGGAGTGGATCGCCACGGCGCCGTCGGGGTCGGCGCGGACCTGCACCCGGACACCGCCGTGCGCGGGAATGGCCAGGGGCGCCGCGAGCGTCAACTCCTCGACGACGGTGTGCCCGGTGATCCCGCAGACCTGCAGGGCAAGCTCGACGAATCCGGTGCCCGGGAAGAGCACCGTGCCCCGTACCGCGTGGTCGGCCAGCCACGGGTGGGTCGCGAGCGAGAGCGTCCCGGTGCCGGCCGCCCCGCCGTCGGCGAGCGGTACCAGCGACTCCAGCAGCGGGCGCTGCGCGTGCTGCCAGAACCACCGGCGCTGGAACGGGTACGTGGGCAGGTCGACCGGCGTCGCGCCGGGGAACACAGCGTCCCAGTGCAGGGGCAGGTGGACGACGGACGTCCACAGGTCGACCAGCCGGGTCGGGCCGACCGCGACGTACGTCGACACACCGCTGTCCTCGAGCCGGCGCATGCCGTCGCCGAAGCGGACCGTGTCGCGGACGTGCCGTACCCAGTACTCGGGCGTGGTGACGTCGCCGGTGGTGACGATGGGTATCCGCGGCGGGTGGAACGCCAACGTCGCGACCACCTGCCGGAACTCGTCGAGCATCGGGTCGACGTGGTGCGAGTGGAACGCGTGGCTGACCGGCAGCCGCTCGCTCTCGAACCGTTCCGCGATCCGCAGTACGGCGTCCTCGTCACCGGAGATCACGATCGCGGCGGGACCGTTCACGGCCGCGATGTCGACCCGGTCGTCCAACAGTGGCCGTACCCTGTCTTCCGCCGCCCGCAGCCGGACCATCGCGCCGGTCCGTGGCAGCGCCTGCATGAGCCGGGCGCGGGCAGCCACCAGGGTGCACGCGTCGTCCAGGGTCAGCACCCCGGCGATGTGTGCCGCGGCGATCTCGCCGACCGAGTGGCCGAGCAGGAAGTCCGGCCGGACGCCCCAGTGCTCCAGGAGCCGGAACAGGGCCACCTCCAGCGCGAACAGGGCCGGCTGCGCGTACCCGGTCTCCTCGACGTCGAGGTCGGGGATGCGAAGCCGCGCGCGTATCTCGTCGTACGCCTTCGCGAACACCGGGAACAGCTCGTACAGCTCGCGTTCCATGCCGGGCCGCTGGGTGCCCTGCCCCGAGAACAGGTAGGCGATCCGGCCGTCGGGCGGGCACGGCCGGCGTACGCCGTCGACGAGTACCGCCCGATGGTCGAACCTCGTCCGGGCCGACGCCAGGGTGTAGGCGACGTCGACGGGGTCGAGCGTGTCGCAGGCGAGAAGCCGCTGTTCCTGGTCCCGCAACGCCTGCGGGGTACGGGCCGACAGCAGCCACGGCGCGGACCGGTCACGGCGGGGGAGGGCGGCGCCCGGGGCGGCCGGCCCGGCGGCGGGCTCCTCCAGGATCACGTGCGCGTTGGTACCGCTGATCCCGAACGCCGACACGCCCGCACGCCGGGGCCGCTCACCGGCCGGCCACGGTGCGGCCGAGGTCAGCAGCCGCAGGGCCCCGGTCGACCAGTCCACCTGGGACGACGGCTCGTCCAGATGCAGGCTGCGCGGCAGCAGGCCGGCCCGCATCGCGAGCACCATCTTCATCACCCCGGCCGCGCCGGCCGCCGCGGCGGCGTGCCCGATGTTCGACTTGATCGATCCCACGAGCACCGGCTCGGCGCGGTCCTGCCCGTACGTGGCGAGCAGCGCCTGCGCCTCGATGGGGTCGCCCAGCCGGGTACCGGTCCCGTGCGCCTCGACCGCGTCCACGTCCGCGGCGTGCAGCCCGGCGTCGGCCAGCGCCTGCCGGATCACCCGCTGCTGGGAAGGCCCGTTCGGCGCGGCCAGCCCGTTGCTCGCCCCGTCCTGGTTGACCGCGGAGCCCCGGATCACCGCCAGCACCGGGTGGCCGTTGCGCCGCGCGTCGGACAGCCGTTCCAGGACGAACACGCCGGCGCCTTCGGACCAGCTCGTCCCGTCCGCCGTGGCGTCGAACGACCTGCAGCGCCCGTCCGGGGCGAGCCCGCCCTGCCTGCTGAACTCCACGAACGGCGACAGGTCGGCCATGACCGCCACGCCGCCGGCGAGCGCGAGCGAGCACTCCCCGGCCCGCAGGGCCTGGGCGGCGAGGTGCAGCGCGACCAGGGACGACGAGCAGGCCGTGTCGACCGTGACGGCCGGGCCCTCCAGCCCGAAGATGTACGCCACCCGGCCGGACACCACCGAGGTCGCGCTGCCCGTCAACGAATATCCGTCGGCCCGGTCGCCGTAGCCCTGGTGGGACGCGCCGACGAACACGCCGGTACGGCTGCCCCGCAACGACCTCGGATCTAGGCCGGCACGTTCGACCGCCTCCCAGGCGGTCTCCAGCATCAGCCGCTGCTGCGGATCCATGGTCAGCGCCTCGCGCGGCGAGATGCCGAAGAACGCGGCGTCGAACGCGCCCGCGTCGTGCAGGAAGCCACCACCGCCGGTACAGCGTCGGGCCGCTTCCAGGTCCCAGCCGCGGTTGACCGGGAAGTCGGAGATCGCGTCGCGTTCGGCGGCCAGCAGCTCCCACAGCTGCTCCGGGGCGGCCACACCACCCGGGTACCGGCAGCCCATCGCCACGATGGCGATCGGTTCCGCGACGGGTCGGGCGGCGGGTTCGACCGGGGCGGGCGCCGCGGTCGCGGGCTCGTGCAGGGTCCGGAGGAATACCGCGACCGCGGCCGGCGTCGGGTGGTCGAACACGAGCGTTGCCGGCAGCCGCAGTCCGGTGGCGGCGCCGAGCCGGTTGCGCATGGCCAGCGCGGCGAGGGAGTCGAAGCCGAGATCTTTGAACGGGGTACCCGGCTCGATGGCCGCGACGTCGTTGTGTCCCAGGGTCGCGGCGGCGTGCTCGCGGACGAGGCCGAGCAGGTCTCCGTCCCCGGCGGGTACCGGTGCGTTCGCGGGCCCCGTGGGCGTACCCATGCGGGCGGCCACGACCACCGCCTCGCCCGTCTGGCAGGCGGCGTCGAGCAGTGCCAGCCCCTGCTGCGCCGGCATCGCCCGTACGCCATGGGCCTCGAAGGCCCGTGGGTCGGCATTGGCGCCCATCCCGGTGGTCTGGTCCCACAGTCCCCACACGATGGACAGCGCGGGAAGGCCCTGTGCCCGGCGGTGTTCGGCGAGCCCGTCCAGGAACGCGTTGGCCGCCGCGTAGTTCGCCTGTCCCGCCGTGCCGAACGTGCCGACGACGGAGGAGAACAGGATGAACGCCGACAGCGGGCGGTCCTTCGTCAACTCGTGCAGGTTCAGCGCGCCGGCTACCTTCGGCCGCAGTACCCGGTCGAGTCGTTCCGGGGTCAGCGACGAGACCGTGGCGTCGTCCAGTACACCCGCGGCGTGTACCACGGCGGTGACGGGGTGCTCGGCGAGTACCCGCGCCAGCGCCTCCCGGTCCGCCACGTCGCACGCCACCATCGTGATGTCCGCGTCCAGTTGCGGTACCGGGCCCCCGGACCGGCTGAGCAGCACGAGCCTGCGGACGCCGTACGCCGTTACCAGATGCTCGGCCACGAGCCGGCCGAGGGTACCCGTGCCGCCGGTGATCAGGACGGTGCCGTCGGGATCCCAGACCGGCCTGCCGGACGCCGTCTCGGCGCGGACCAGTCGCGGTGCCAGTACGCTGCCCTCGCGGACGGCGACTTCGGGCTCGCCCGGGGCGACCGCCACGGCGGAGTCGGGGTGATCGTCGAGGTCCACCAGCACGAACCGGCCGGGATGCTCGGCCTGTGCCGACCGCACCAGGCCCCGTACGCCCTGCGCCATCAGGCCACGCGTCACGACCACCAACCGTTCGCCGGTGTCGGCGGTCAGCCAGTCCTGGATGGTTCGCAGCGCGTCGGCCGTGAGGCGGTGCGGATCCGCGCCGTCGAAATGCGCCACCGGGCAGTCGCCGCCGACCGTGGTGGCCGGCACCGCAACCCATTCCGTGCGGTGCACCGACTGCAGTTGCGAAGCGGTGAGCGGCCGCAGGACGAGCGATTCGACCGTGGCGATCGGCGCCCCGGCGGGATCGGCCAGCGTCACCGAGAAGGTGTCCCGGCCCGATGGCCGAGCCACCACCCGCGCCGCCGCGGCGCGGCTGTTCCAAACGGTCACGCCGGACCACGAGAACGGTAGCCGCACGGTGTCGCTGTCGAGCAGCAGCGCGTGCAACGCCGCGTCCAGCAGGGCGGGGAACCGCCGCTCGGCGACCTCGACCTCGGCGTACAGCTCCGCATCCCGGCGCCACAACGCCTTCAGCCCACGAAACGCCGGCCCGTAGCCGTACCCGGTGTCCGCCAGGCGGTCGTAGGCGTCGCCGACCGGTACCGGCGTCGCACCGCGCGGGGGCCAATGCGCCGGTACGGGGTCGCCCGCGACGGAATCACCGGCGACCGTCCCGGTCGCGTGGACCGTCCACTGCTGGGCGCCCTCCGGCCGGGCGTACCCGGTCACCATGCGCCGCCCGGCGTCGTCGGCCCGCCCGACGACGACCTGTACCTCGACCATTCCCTGTTCGGGCAGCACCAGCGGCGCCTGGAGGGTCAGCTCGTCAAGCCGGCCGGCGCCCGCCCGCGACACCAGATCGACGATCGCCGCGCCGGGCAGGACGGCCGTACCGAGAACCCGATGGTCGGCCAGCCAGGGATCGGTCCCGAGCGACAGCCGTCCGGTCCGTACTGTCGCGCCATTCGCCAGCTCCACGGTTTCGAAGCCGTCGACGCTGCGTACGGCGGCGTCGCGCAGCCAGTACGACCGATGCTGGAACGGATAGGTCGGGAGGTCGACGCGGTGACCGGTGAGCCGCCAGTCGACGTCGACGCCGTGCACATTCACCTCGGCCAGCGACAGCAGGAACCGGTCGAGCCCGCCGTCGCCGCGGCGCAGCGACCCGACGACCGTCGCGTCGGGGAGCGTCTCGGAGATCGCCTGGGACAGGACGGGATGCGAGCCGCACTCGACGAACATGCCGTGTCCGCGCTCGGCGAGGCGCTGTACGGTCTCCTGGAAGCGGACGGTCTGCCTCAGGTTGCGGTACCAGTACCCGGCGTCCAGTGCGCGCGTGTCGAGCAGGTCGCCGGTGACGGTGGAGTAGAACGGCACGCTCGACGCGGTGGGTTCGATCCCCGCCAGTACCTCCAGCAGTTCGTCGCGGATCTCCGCCACGTACGGCGAGTGGGAGGCGTAGTCGACCGGAATCCGGCGTCCGGCAACCGAATCGAGCGCCTCCACGGCTCCGGACAGCACCACGGACGACGGTCCGTTCACCGCCGCGACCGCCAGCCGCCCGTCGAGCGGCTCGGGTACCGCGGCGACCGCGGCCATGCCGCCGCGCCCCGACAGGCGTCGCAACGCCCTGCTGCGCAAGGCAACCACGCGGGCCGCCTGGTCCAACGACAGCGCACCCGCCACGCACGCGGCGGCGATCTCGCCCTGGCTGTGCCCGACAACCGCGGCCGGCTCGACACCGTACGAGCGCCACAGCGCGGCCAGCGACACCATCACGGCCCAGGACAACGGCTGGATCGTGTCCACCCCGTCGCCGGTGTCGAGCCTCGCCAGGTCGACATAGGGTGCCAGCGCCATCCGGCACTGGCGCATCCGCTCGGCGAAGACGGGCGACGTGCGTACCAGCTCGTCGGCCATCCCGGCCCACTGCGCGCCCTGGCCCGCAAATACGAAGACGGTTGCTCCCGGGCTGCCCGCGACCCCGTGTACGACGTTGCCGGCCGGCCGATCGGCGGCGAGCGCGTCCAGGCCGTCGACGAGCGCCGCCCGATCTCGCCCGACCACGACCGCGCGGTGGCCCAACCGGGACCGGGCGAGCAGGGAAGCGCCGACATCAACCGGGGCGCCGGGCTGCTCCCGGAGCCGGCCGGCGTAGGCGCGCAGGGCCGGCGCGGACTTCGCCGACAGCACCCAGGGCAGCGGCCCGCCGGGCTCGGTATCCGCGGCGGTCGGCTGATCCGGCGGCTCGCCGCCCGCGGCGGGCGGCTCGGCCGTGGCCTCCTCGACGATCACGTGCGCGTTGGTGCCGCTGATCCCGAACGACGACACGCCGGCCCGACCGGGCCGGCCGGTGTCCGGCCAGTCCACGGCATCGGCCAGCAGCGACACGCGGCCGGCCGACCAGTCCACCTCGGGGGAGGGCTCGGCCACGTGCAGCGTCTTCGGGAGGCGCCGGTGGCGCAGCGCCATCACCATCTTGATGACGCCGCCGACACCCGCCGCCGCCATCGCGTGCCCGATGTTGGACTTGAGCGACCCCAGCAGCAACGGGCGTACCCGATCCTGGCCGTACGTCGCCAGGATCGCCTGCGCCTCGATGGGATCCCCAAGCCGGGTACCCGTACCGTGTGCCTCGACCGCGTCCACGTCGGCGGCGGACAGCCCGGCATTGGCCAACGCCCGCTGGATCACCTGTCGCTGGGCGGACCCGTTCGGGGCGGCCAGCCCGTTGCTCGCCCCGTCCTGGTTGACCGCGCAACCGCGGATGACGGCGAGAACGCGGTGGCCGTGGCGCTGCGCGTCGGACAACCGCTCCAGCAGCAGCACTCCGGCGCCTTCGGCCCAGCTCGTACCGTCCGCGTTCGCGGAGAACGACTTGCACCTGCCGTCGGGCGCCAGGCCGCGTTGCCGGGAGAACTCGACGAACATGCCGGGGGTGGCCATCACCGCGGCGCCGCCGGCGAGAGCCAACGAGCAGTCCCCGGCGCGCAGCGCCTGGCAGGCCCAGTGCAGCGCGACAAGCGAGGACGAGCATGCGGTATCCACGGTGACCGCCGGGCCGTGCAGGCCCAGTGTGTACGCGATCCGGCCCGACGCCACGCTCACACTCTTGCCGGTGAGCAGATAGCCGCCGTATTCGCCCGCGTCGTGCAGGCGAGGACCGTAGTCGTGCGTCATCGCACCGACGAAGACACCGGTCGCGGTGCCACGCAGGGAACGTGGGTCGATACCGGCCCGTTCGACCGCCTCCCACGACGTTTCCAGCAGCAGTCGCTGCTGGGGGTCCATCGCGGTCGCCTCGCGCGGCGAGATACCGAAGAACTCGGCGTCGAACTGGTCGGCGTCGTGCAGGAAACCGCCGCGCCTGGTGTAGCTGCCGTGCTCCGGGTCGGCCAACGCGTCCAGATCCCATCCGCGGTTGCCGGGGAACTCGGTGATCGCGTCGCGGCCGGTGGCCACCAGCTGCCACAGCTCCTCCGGGGACCGCACGTCACCGGGGTACCGGCAGCCCATCCCGACGATGGCGATCGGCTCACCGGCTGCCGAGCGCCGCCCCTCCGGTACCAGATAGCACTTCTTGAGGTCCGTGGCCGCCCGGTGGAACTCGTCCGGGCCACCGTGGCCGCGGCGCAGCGAGCCGACGCTCACCACGTCCTCGCCGACGCTTCGCACCGCGGAAGTCAGCACCGGATGCGGGCTGACTTCCACGAATGTCCGGTACCCGTCGTCCCGTAGCGCCTGAACCGCCCGCGCGAAGAGGACGGGCTCGCGGATCACGGCGTACCAGTACCCGGCATCGAGCGCATCGGTGTCCACCCGGCGGCCAAGTACCCCCGAATAGAACGGGATCGGTGCGGGTCGCGGGCGGATCCCGTCGAGCGCGGCGAGCACCTCGTCCCTGATCTCCGCTATCTGGGCGGAGTGTACGGCGACGTCGATGGGGATTCGCCGCGCCGCGATGCCCGCCGCGGCGAGTTCGCCGACCAACTCGTCCACGGCCTCGGGGGCGCCCGACACCACGGTCGCGTTCGCCGCGTTCATGGCACCGATCGTCAGCCGGTCGTTCAGTCTGGCATGCAACTGGTGCGGCGGCAGGGACACCGCCGCCATCGCGCCGCGTCCGGCCAGCCGCGCCTTCGCCCGGCCCCAGGTGCTGACGACAAGCGCCGCGTCCCGCAGCGACAACGTCCCGGCCACACACGCCGCGGCGATCTCGCCGACGCAGTGCCCCACCACCGCGGCCGGTCGTACACCGTTGGCGCGCCACAGGTCCGCCAGTGACACCATGACGGCGAACAGAGCCGGCTGGACGACGTCCACCCGCCGCAGCGCCTCGTCGTCCGCCAGCACGTTGGTCAGCGACCAGTCCACGTACGGGGCGAGGGCCTCGGCGCATTCGTCCAGGCGCGCCGCGAAGACGTCGTTGTCCAGCAGGCCGACCGCCATGCCTGGCCATTGGGACCCCTGACCGGGGAAGACAAACACCGATGAATCATGTGATCCCAGCATGTTCCGCTCCCGAGCCAGGTAACGGCCGCCGCCGAGCCCCGGTGTGACGTCATGGGTCACGCTGCGACGATCGGCGCTCATCAGCAGTGTGTCCTGGACCGTGGATCAGTTCACGCGACGCCCGACCGGACCTACTCGGGCGGTTCCGGCGACGCCGGCCCAGACACCTGTCGCCGGTCGCCCGCGACATCCGTCGCAGGGTGCCGGCTCGAAAGCGCCGTGTTGGGTGCCTGTTCGGGTATGCCGCGATGTCGTTGTCGCCGGTCAGACCTGCGCGCGGGGCGCTGGTGAGCGCACCGCCGAACGCGGTCGCATTGACGGCTGTTGACGGACGTCGGTAGCGTCCGGCGACAAGCCACACCGCTGCCCCCGGGAGACGTCGATGCGGTTAATGCGAACCATGGTGCCATTGGTATCTGTCGCACTTGCGTCTCTGGTTTTGCCCGGCACAGCGACAGCGGTCCCGGGTGGCGCGGAGGCTTCGGGGATCGTTGTCCTGTCCGCCGACACCCCTGTCCAAACCGCTCCACCGGCCTCCGCGTTGAGGGCCCTGCACGCGGCGTGGGAACTGAGCGAGTCCAACCCGGACGACTTCGGCTATCCATGGGTGGACTCCAGCGGCCAGGTAGTCCTCGACAGCGTCGCCACCACCGGCAGCCGACTCGCGTACAGCCCGCAAACAACGGCAGCCGGCACCCGGCCACGACTCCGCACGGTGCGATACAGCTTCCGGGAGCTGGAACGGATCAAGCACGACGCGATCGGCGACACCGGCGGTCAGCTTCCCGGCGGCGAGGCGATCTATGAAACCGCGCCCGACCCGGCGCACAACCGGATCGTCGTCACCGTCGAGCGCGTAACACCCGCGCTGCTCAACGGCCTCAAGACACGTTATGGCACCACGGCGGTCGCCGTGCGCTACCAGCCTGATCGCCCGCACATCGAGCCTGGAAGCCGAGACGCCGACACCTCACCGTTCTTCGGTGGCTCCCGGATCGGCACCCCGGTCGGAACCTGTACCTCCGGCTTTCCATGGACTGTCGGCGGGTCGTCGGCAATGTTAACCGCCGGTCACTGCGTGCCCAACGGGGGCAATGTCGGCACGTCCGCACAAGCCATGGGAACCGTCACGGCCGGCTCAGGGGAGAACTACAACACGGGTGTCGGCTCGGTTCTGTTGCCGGGCTCCTCGATCTTCCGGGGTGACCTTGCCCTCGTCAACATTCCGGCCGGAACGTCAAGTGTGGGCCTGATATACAACGGCGGTCCGGGCACGGCCAGCAGTGTCGCCGTCGCGGGGATGGCCAGCGAATTGACGACCGTCGGGGAGAAGTACTGCTTCAGTGGCATCATGAGCGGCCAGTCGTGCGACTGGGTGGTCAACCTGGTTCGCAGCGACATCAAGTACAGCAACGGAGAAGTTGTCCGCAACGTCAGTCAGGGCGGCCGGTCCGGCCCATGCGCGATCAAAGGCGACTCTGGGTCACCCGTCTACAGCTACGGCTCGGACGGCAGGGTCACGGCGCGTGGCATCTTCAGCGGTTTGGGCACTGGAGGCTGGCGGGTGCCGTGTGTCACCATCTTTACCGACATCTGGGACGCCTACCACGGCCTCCCCGGCTCTCTCGCAGTGTCCTCGTGAGCTTGAACGCATCAGCCGGCGCCGGTTGGGTGCGGACCTCGACACGTCCTACCGACAGCTCGTCGGCGGCTGACCTCTGACGACCCAGGGCGCAGCGCTATTCCGGTTCGCGGATGCGGTGGCAGGCGCATAGGGCGGTGTGGTCGTCGGCGGCGAGGGTGTGGCCGAGCAGGACGAGTTCGGCCACGCGGGGGTCGGTCACCTGGTAGTAGGGGGGGACGTTCGGTCGTGGCACCCCTCTATGTCAATGGGCCGCGAGGAGTGGTGTTCTAGGGTGGTTGTCGGCCTGGTCAGCCGGCCGTTGGGTCCCCGATCAGCAACAGTGACTTGCCCACCGTGGTGCGCGCCCTCAGTGCATGGTGGGCGTCGGCGGCCCGCTCCAGCGGGTAGGTGGAGCCGATGTGCGGTCGCAGCCGTCCCTTCGCGGCCCGGTCCAGTGCCAGGCGTAGCAGTTCGTGCGCGGTCTCATGATCAAGTGGGCCGTCCAGCAGCGGAGCGAGCACCCGTATGCCGCGGCGCGCAGCCGACTCCGGGTCCGGTGCGGCGAAGCCATCGGCGGTGCCGTAGGTGACGAACCGGCCGCCGTCGGCCACCGCGTCCAAGGTGGCCGTGCCGAGCGGGCCGCCGGCCCCGTCGTAGACCAGCGCGGCGCCGCCACCGGTCGCCGCACGCACCTGGCCGATCCAGTCCGACCGTGTGTAGTCGACAGCAACCTCCGCTCCCAGCTCGCCGACGAGTGCCAGTTTGACGTCGCTGGATGCTGCGGCGACCACCCGGGCCCCGGCGTCGACGGCCAGCTGCACCAGCAGCGATCCGGCTCCGCCGGCAGCCGCTGTTACGAGCACCCATTCGCCCTTCTCCGGCCTGCCCAGCTGGTCCAGTCGGAGCGCGGTCACGCCGTCGTGCAACAGCGCCGCCGCCTCCTGGACGGCGAGCCCGTCGGGCACCGGCATGATCTCCGCGACGTCCGCGACGACCCGTTCGGCGTAGCCGGCGCTGGTCCGTACGACCACACGCCGACCGATCCACGCCGGGTCCACCCCTTCGCCGATCTCTACCACCACGCCGGCTCCGCCGCCACCTGGCACATACGGCAACGTCAGCGGGAAGAACTCCTGGCCCCAGCCGCTGCGCAGCAGGGTGTCGAGAAGAATGACGTCCGCCGCGGCCATACCGACGACAACCTCGCCGGGCCTGGGCACCGGGTCGGGCAGGTCGACAGGGGACAGCACGTCCGGACCGCCGAACGCGGCCACCTGGATTGCACGCATGAGTAGCACCCTTCACCCTGAGAGAGCGTCCCGGCCAGTGTTCAAGCTGAACCTTGGTTGAGGTCAAGGTGCACGCCCGGATAGCGAGTCGTGGCTGGCTGGCAGCCTCATCCCGACATGCCGTGGTACGCGGCTCCTGTTGTGGCCGGAGGGATCCGCCAGGAGGAGAGCAGGAGCCTGCTGTTGCCCCCAACTTGAGGACGTGCGGCCTGTCACGACGTGGCGGCCGGGACGACTGTGCTCATCACGCAGTTGCCCTTGCCCTTGGAGCGCTCGTAGGTGAACCCGAGCCGCTCGTACATGGTCCGGGTAGCGTTGTAGAGGAACGATGCCGAGGTCTTCTTGCCCTCGGGCAGGTCATGCGGGTACGCCTCGACGAGGCCGCCTCCCGCTGCGGCGATCAGCGCCAGCGCACCCCGCACGGCGACCGCGGCCATTCCCGCGCGACGGTAGGCGCGGTCGACGAACAGGCACGTGATCCGGTAGTCCGGCATCCGGGCGATGCCCTGCTCCCACTCCTTGCGGTGGTGGATGTTCGGTAGCTCCGGGACCGTCCCGAACTGGGCCCAGGCGACCGCGACGTCATCGTCGAATACCAGGGCGGCGTGCGCGCGGCCGGCCTCGACCAGACGCCGCTTGAACTCGCGATGGCCGAGCGCCCTGCGCTCCTCCTTGGGATCCGGGTGGAGGTGGAAGTACGTGCACCAGCAACCGCCCCACACACCGTTGTGCCGCTCGGCCAGATCCGCGAACGCATCCCACGTCCGCATGGTCAGGGGTTCGATCCGGTAGCCGTTCACCGTCAGGGTGCCCATGCGGAGATGGTATCGGCGGTTCCGGACGATCGGCGGCCAGAACCGCCTGCTGTCCCGCCTACTCCCGGGGTCGAGGGGCGAGTTGCGGAGCGTTGACTGGCCGCAACTGACGTCCCGGTTGAACAACCCGATGCGTACTGGCCTCTGTTGGCCGCCACCATCGGTGCGGTCATGACGGCGGTGAGGGCCGGGGAGATGATCTCGCGTCGTCCGGCCTTCCGTGCAACGTGGAACCGATAAGGACCAACGCTGCGACCAGCACATATAGGCAGGTGCCGCTCACGCGCCCGTCGGGCGAGCGGTCACCCCGGCTCCAGGTGGACCCGGCGGGTGGCGATCTCCATGAAGAACAGGACGTAGATCCGTTTGAGGAACACGGTGTCTACGGCGACGAGTCACAGGACAGGATCGTGTGGGGGAGGATCTTCCATACCGTGCTGGTCGCGACCCGGTAACGAGCCCAACAGGGTCCACACGACGGCGGGGATGGGGTCGGGATGGGTAGTTTCCCGGATGCTCGCCGGTCGACCTGATCAGTATCGTCAGCCGCGCTCTGCGGTGGACGAACGGCGTGCGGGTACCGCTTGCCCGTGACCATCGCGTCCCACGACCACGGCCGTTCTCGACGGCGTACCCGATGTATGCGCTGGTCACGGCGACTCACGGATCATGGAGGAAGGCGTGCAACGCAAGATACGCCGAATAGCGATGGTAGTTGCCGCATTGGTGTCGGCGGCGACCGTTCTGGCGGCCGGCGCGGCGAACGCCGCCCCGGCGCAGGGAGTCCCGGCGGGCTCGTTCTACACCGAGGTCATCAACCGCGACAGCGGCAAGTGTGTCAACGTGCGGCACGGTTCCTCGGGCGAGCGCGTGGCCATTCAGCAGTACCACTGCGACAAGACGCCAGCGGTGAAGTTCCTGTTCCGCGATCAGGGCGCGGACGCGTCCGGGGTCGAGTGGTACCAGATCGAGAATCAGGGCAGCCGGCGCTGCGTCAGTCCCGCGAGTTGGACCGACGACCCATGGCAACCGGATGAGCTGGTGCAACTCGGTTGTCTGATGGCCCGGTACGAGATGTGGAAGCTGACTCGGCAGGTGTCCGGTGCGTACGAACTGGTGAACCAGGAGACCGGCAGGTGCCTCGGCACGCCGGGGTGGTCGCGCGAGGACTGGACCCAGCTCCAGGAACAACACTGCAGTCCAGGCCAGGCGAACCAGGAATGGTGGCTGCACCTCGGGTGAGGTGCCGGTGCGTCGATACGATGACTACTCAAGAAGGTGAGTTGGCAACGATGGTGTCTCGCAACGCCTACCGGCGTGTTTCGGCGGTGGCGGTTCCGCTGCTGGCGGCTCTCGCCGTGGCCGGTCCGGCGGCGGCTTCCGACGGCGGGCAACCCACTCCCGAAGGGCCTTACTGCTGGCGCAGTGCCTTCCCCCATCCGTCGCTCAGCTGCATGGTGCACGAGCCCAACGTGACCCAGCCGGCCACCACGTACCCCATCCCCGTCCACCCTGGAGACCATGTCTGGGTCGATGCCGGCGGCTGCGTCCAGACCGGCGGCCACGGCCTGACCTGGCGACGCTACGTCGATCCGCAGTCCAACAAGGACCTCTACCATGGCCTGATCGATATTCCGGGCGTCACCGGTGGGATGCAACGGATACAAGGAATTCTTCACACCTCGTTCGAGGTCTACGGCGACGGGAACGTGATCCTCGGCTACGAGGACGACGGCTACTCCGACAACGGCTACTATGCGCACGACGACGGCACCGGCGGCCAATGCCGAAACAGCCAGAACGCGTGGGTACAGATTCTCATCACCAACGGCTGACCTGATCCGGCGCCTCGGCAGCACCACCACCAGTGGGTGCCGTCGGCCACGCCGCTCACGACGGTCCGGGACCTGCCCGAGCCTGCCCAGCAGCGACGACCGCACCGCGGCCGGGTCCGCCGCCAGTTCGGCCTCCCACAGGGCCAGATCGGCCAACTGGTCAAGGACAGGGCGGATCGGGGAAGATACCGACACGAGCACGACTCCTGAGAAGATCTTTTGGCCTAGAGACCTGAAAGATCATCAGAGGTCGTGCTCGCTTGGCAACCCGGCTCAGATCGATGGAGCGAACCGGGCATAACGCATCAAGCCAGAACAACGGCGGGGCCGTGGTTGGTGGTCCAGCGCTGTTCGAGGGAGTCGACGATCCGTTGGATCATGGCCGGGGTGACGTGGCTGTAGATGCCGCGTACGCCGGGTAGCCGGTGGCCGAGTCTCTTGGCTTGGGCGACTTCGGGGATGTCGTCTTCGATCAGCCAGGTTTTGTGGGTGTGACGGAGGTCGTGGAATCGGCGTAGCTCCCCGGAACGCCGCATAACGGACCGGATCATGCACATTGATCACCAGATAGCCCTTGGTCGTTGACGTTCTTCTCCCGCCAAGAAGAATGATCAACCAAGGGCTGTCGCCATGATCACTCGGGGTCGCTCCAGAGACGATCCACGTTAAAGATCAAGCTAGAGCTGGTCTACGTAGGGCACGGTCTTGCCGGCTTTCTGAAAGTCGATCAGCGGCCGGAGCGCCGGGTCGGCTTTGAACTGGTCGTTCGGGATGGCGGGCAGGTTGCCGGTGGCACGCGGCCCACGGACGACGGGTGGACGGCGATGACGGCGTAGGGTGAAGGTGCCGCTCCAGTCCCCGGTGGCGTGACAGTCCGCCGTTGCTGCGGATGCGCCGACGAGCCGAGGGCATCGTGACTGGGAAGTTCGTCCCCGTCGAGCAATCGGTCCTCGTGCGGGTATCCGTGTTGCCAGGTGGCACGGCGGCTAGCGCTAGACGCGAGGACCGGATCTGCCGACGGCGGCCTGCTGTCGCCCACGCTCCGTGGCCGGCGAGTGACCAGAGCCAAGGCTTCGCGCCCATCGACGTGAAAGGTGAAGAAATGACGAGACCTGTGTACGTGGAGAAGGCCAAGCTCGTAGCGGTGCTGCGGTCCCGGGAGCAACATGCCAGGGCCGACTGGCTTGACCGGGAACTGCCGGGACAAGTTGACACGCACAAGAACGCCGCGCTGCTTCAGATGCTCGCCATTGAACCGGATAGCTTGTCGCCGGTGGCTGTGGCGCCGCCAGGATGTTGATCCGTCGACCGGTTCGACAATTGAGCGGCGACGGTGAAACAGTCGCGGCTGGGCGGAGCGGTCCAGGTTGGTCCGGCGCTGTGCGATTGGCGCGGTGTGGGAGAGTACCGCGGGATCGGATGGGTTGGGCCGGGTGAAGGTGGCGTTGCTGGGGCCGGTCGCGTGGCGCACGCCCCCGCGCCATTACGGACCGTGGGAACAGGTCACCAGCCTGCTCGCCGAGGGGTTGGCCGCCCGTGGGGTGGATGTGACGTTGTTCGCCACCATGGACTCGGTCACCTCCGCATGCCTGGACGGGGTGTGCCCGCAGGGATATGCCGAGGACCCGAGCATGGACGGGCGGGTGTGGGAAGCGATGCACGTGGCGCATGCGCTGGCCCGCTCCGGGGAGTTTGACCTGGTGCACAACCACCTGGACTGGCTGCCGCTCGCCTTCGCCGGCCACTGCCGCGCCCCACTGCTGACCACGGTCCACGGCTTCTCCGGCGCGGGGATCCTGCCCGCCTATGCCCGTGCCCGCTCGGCCTATGTGTCGATTTCGGACGCCGACCGCGCCGCCGGACTCGACTATGTCGCCACCGTGTACCACGGGGTCGACCTCGGTGGTCTGCCGTTCAGTCCGGATGGGGGACCGGGACTGGTCGCTCTCGGGCGGGTGCACCCTGACAAGGGCACCCACACGGCGATCGAGATCGCGCGACTGGCCGGCCGGCCGCTGACCATCTGCGGCATCGTCCAGGACGAGGACTACTTCACCGAACGGATAGTTCCATATATCGATGGCGAGCAGGTCGACTTCCTCGGCTCGGTCGGCCCGCAGCGTCGGGGCGAGATTCTCGGTGCCAGTGCGGCTTTGCTGCACCCGATCGCCTTCGATGAGCCGTTCGGCCTTTCGGTGGTCGAATCGATGGCATGCGGTACGCCGGTGGTCGCGTACCGGCGGGGGTCCATGCCGGAGGTTGTCGACGAGGGTGTCACGGGCTTCCTGGTGCACAGCGTCGAGCAGGCGTCGGCTGCGGTTGCCCGCATCGCGATGATCGACCGTGGCGGCTGCCGGGCCCGCGCCGAGCAGCGTTTCAGCGCCGATCGGATGGTTGACGACTACCTACACGTCTACCGTGACGTTGCCCCGTAACGTCACGCTGCTAACTGTTCGGGAGCCGACGGCCTCTCAACCGGCTCGGTCGAGGTCCACCGCGCTCCGGTCTCCGCGACGGAGGCCACTTTCGGACCCGTTCCACTCGTCACACACGCTGGCTGAGTGGGCGCCTTCACCGCGTGAGGCTCGTCTCCGCCAGGCGCGAGGGCGAGCCGATGACCGGAAGGCACGATACGTGACCGCCACATTTGGCTTCCTCAGTACGCATCCGCCCACTCATTGTGGACTCGCCAGCTTCAACTTCGCTCTCGCGTCCCACCTCAGTGCCGGCGGCGTGCCTCACGGGGTGGTCCGCGTCGATACCGGCAGCCGCGACCACCGGTCCGGCCCCGGTGTCGTCCATACCTGGTCATCTTCGGAGATAGCCGGGTGGCGGGACGCGGCGTCGGCCCTCAACCGCTACGACGTCGCCATCGTCCAGCACGAGTACGGCATCTACCCCGGCACCGACGGCAGGGATGTCCTGCCGTTGCTGCGTGCGCTGACCGCGCCCAGCATTGTCGTCCTGCACACCGTGCTCACCGCCCCGACGGCCGGGCAGAAGACCGTGCTGGAGCAGATCGTGGCCGCGGCCGGCGCGGTCGTGACCATGACCGACACCGCGCGCGCTCGGCTGCTCGCGGGCTATGCCGTTGACGCCGGGAAGGTGAACGTCATCCCGCACGGGGCGGCCGACCATGTCGGCATACCGGCTGCAGCGCGTACCCGCCCACACCTGCTTACCTGGGGGCTGCTCGGCCCCGGCAAGGGTATCGAATGGGCGTTGCGCGCCCTCGCCCACCTGCAGGACCTTGACCCGACGCCTATCTACACCATCGCGGGTAAGACCCACCCGAAGGTACTGGAGCACCGCGGTGAGGCCTACCGCGCCGGCCTGCACCGCCTCGGAGCGCAACTTGGCATCTCCACGGCCGTTCACTACGACCCGGTCTACCGGGACGAAGCCTCGTTGAGCCGCCTGATCCGCTCCGCCGATGTCGTCGTACTGCCCTACGACTCCCATGAGCAGGTCACCTCGGGCGTGCTGATCGAGGCTGCGGCCGCCGGGATCCCCGTTGTTGCCACCCGTTTCCCGCACGCCGTCGAACTGCTCGCCGGAGGACGAGGTTTGCTCGTACCCCACCAGAACCCGTTGGCGCTGGCCACCGCCCTACGCCGCATCCTCACCGAGCCCGGCCTCGCCACCGCACTCGCCGGCAGAACCCCGACCCGGACCCTGCGATGGCCGGCGGTGGCCGCGCGCTACAACGCTCTCGCCGAGCGCCTCCTGAACGCCCGTCGATCCGCGGTAGCCCGCAGCGGCCGCCACCGGCACTGATGGCGCCCGCACCCCCACCTTCGCGCACCTGGCGCGACTGACCGACGACACCGGACTGTTCGAACACGCCCGGAACGCCATCGCCCGGCGCCAGTACGGCTACTGCACCGACGATGTCGCCCGCGGCCTCGTCGTCACCAGCCGCGAACCCGAACCCACTCCGACGGTGTTGCGACTGGCGGAATGCTACCTGGCCTTCCTCACCCACGCCCAGGATCACACCGGCGCCTTCCACAACCGGCTGACTCACAGCCGGCGGTGGAGTGATGAACCCAGCCTCGGCGACTGGTGGGGGCGCGCCCTGTGGGGCCTGGGCACCGCCGCGGCACGCAGTCCCGCGCGATGGATCCGCGACGAGGCACTGGTCGCCTTCACCCTCGGCGCCACCAGGCGGTCCCCGGCGCCACGAGCCATGGTGTTCGCCGGGCTCGGCGCCGCCGAGGTACTGCGCGGCCAGCCGGATCACACCGCTGCCGCCGCTCTACTCGCCGACGCGGCCACGGCCGTGGGCGTCCCCGGCGAAACACCGGAGTGGTTGTGGCCGCAACAGCGCCTGACCTACGCCAATGCCGCCCTCGCCGAGGTGGTCATCGCCGCCGGATACCTGGGCGCCGACGATCGGCTGCTCGCCAGCGGGCTGGGGATGCTGACCTGGCTGCGCGACATCCAAACCACTGACGGACGACTGTCGGTCGTCCCCGCTCCCGGTTGGCAGCGTGACACCCCGCGGGGCCGCCACGACCAGCAACCGATCGAGGTCGCCGCCCTTGCCGATGCGTGCGTCACCGCCGCCTCGGTGACCGGCCAACCGTCCTGGGACGTCGGGGTGCGGCAGGCAACGGCATGGTTTCTGGGCGACAATGACGCCCATGCCCCGATGTGGGACGCCGCCACCGGTGGCGGCTACGACGGCCTGACCCCACGCGGACCAAACCTCAACCAGGGCGCAGAGTCGACCCTCGCGCTCATCTCTACCCTGCAACACGCCAGGCGCTTGTCGTGACCGAACACAGCGAGGTCACCGGAGGGTTCACTCTGGCCCAGCGCAGCAAGGTCACCGACCGGCGCACGAAGGCCACGCCGGACCTGTCCACCCGGCTGGAGCTGATCCTGGCCCCGGACCCGCGACGCGTCATCGTCAAGCTCTTCGTGCCCGGGGAGGACGCCGCACTCGTACGCACCCGCGCCGCAGCCCTCATCGAACGCATCGCACACCTCGACGACGACGAGACCAGCCGCCTCCTCGACCAGACGCTGCTCCGCTTCGGCGGCCGCCACCACGACCTGCGAGCCACGTTCCGCCACCATTACGACCTGATCCGCCACCGCATCCCCCAAAGCAGCGACCTGTCATCGACGGCCCGCCTGCTCGTCGGCGCCTACTTCAGCCACGAGTACGCCGTGGAAGCCGCTGCGCTGTGCAACCCGTCGATGGTGGCCCACCCCGACCAGACCGGTCTCGACAGCGGCCAACTGCGTGTGGCGATCAGCCTGCGCCAGATCGGTGAGGGGCACGTGTCCTCGATCGGCTTCGCCACGGCGGTACTCGGACCCGACACCGACCTCACCGTTGTCGATCGGTCCGGCCCCCTCACAACCGGGCGCCACCGTAGCGCCATGCACCGCCGCACCCTGCTCGCCGCTGGCCTGGCCGAAGAAGGCTTCGACAACGAGGTCTCCGCCACCGTCCTGGGATCGCTGCCCGAGCGCTTCGACGACGAGGAGTTCGAGCGGGCACTGGGCCGGGTCCCCACCGACCTTGTCACCCGCCCCACCGCGCAGGACACGCTCGCGCAACTTCGCCGGACCGCCGCCGACAGCTACGCCGTGGCGTTCCCCACCGAGATATCCCTCCACCAACGGGTCCTCTGGCCCGCCACACCATCCGAAAGTAACGGGATGGAGGACGCTCGCTTCGTCCGGTTCGTCGGCGACGACGGCGAAGCCGCCTACCACGCCACCTACACCGCCTACGACGGCCGACACATCAGCGCCCGGATGCTCAGCACCACCGACCTGCGAGATTTCGAGGTAAGCCCGATGCGGGGGCCGGCTGCCGCAAACAAGGGCATCGCCCTCTTCCCCCGTACGGTCGGCGGCCGCCAACTCGCGCTGTGCCGGTGCGATGGCGAGACCGTCGGCCTGAGCGCCCTCGACGGTCAGGGACGTTGGCAGCACCCTGTACCGCTGCACAAACCCAACCGGAGCTGGGAACTCATTCAGGTCGGCAACTGTGGATCTCCACTGGAGACCGAAGCCGGCTGGCTCGTGCTCACCCACGGGGTCGGGCCGATGCGCCGGTACGCCATTGGTGCTCTGCTGCTCGACCTGGAGCAGCCCGATCGCGTCATTGCCGAGCTCCCCGGCGCACTACTCGCTCCCGACGACACCGAACGCGATGGCTACGTGCCCAACGTCGTGTACTCCTGTGGTGGTCTCGTGCACGCCGGGGTGCTCTGGCTGCCGTACGGAGCAAGCGACACCAGGGTCGGCTTCGCCACCATCACCCTCACCGTCCTGGTCCACGCCATGGACCAGACCGGCGCACCGCGGTCATCGTCGTCCGATGAGACCCTCTGACGCTGGTCTCCGCCAAGGCTTCTGAGCTGCTCGAATGCGATATTCGGCACCTACAACGGATCCATCTTCTGCGCTTAGCAACCACCCCGCGGGATAGTCGCACTCAACGGCTGAAGTCTCCACAGAACAGGGGCGGTTCATGGTCCCTTTGTCGGCCCCCACATCTCGTCGCGCTCCGCTAGGATTCGGCGTCACCTATCCCTCCCGTGATGAGGCCTGACAGTATGATCATTTTTTTCGGGTGGCGAACGACGACTCAGCGGATCGCCATGCTCTTGCTGCTTTGCCAGGTGTGCGGGAATCGAGTTGCACATCCGCTCGACAAACTGGTGCAGAAGTTCACGCTGTTCTTCGTTCCGATTTTTCCTATTTCGACTGATTACCGACTAACCTGCACAGCCTGTGGAGTCAGCCAGTTGATCGCACCGAGCGCCGTCCCAGAACTCATGGCGCACCAGATCGCTCCACCCTCACCCGGAGGCGTGACGGCCCATCCGGTTGGCGCCTCGACATTGGATCGCTCCAGCGCTGGCTGAGCAAATTGGCGGCGAGCCCAGACCACCCTCAACGTCAGACTGCGGAGCTGTCAGGAACAGACTCACATAACGCAGATCACGGTGTGCATGCCCGCCTGAGTTGGGATCGGTGGGACGCGGACCGCGCAGCGTCTTGGCGTAGTAGCAGGTCTTGCTGTTCGCGCCGGGGACGGGGCTGCTCACGTCGATTTCGCTGGGCCGGCCTTGGCTGTCGAGTTGGATGGTTACCGGTAGGAATTTGGATCGGTCGGTTCCGGAGCTGGTGGCCGGTTTGGGGGGAGCCTTCGAAAGCAAGTGACAGGGCGATGGCGGGGTCCATATTGGCCTGGTGAGTCCCACCGACGGCAACTGCGACACACCCCCCAACACCACCAACCTCGGCGGACCCGCACCCTACTGGCAGTCCTGCTGGGCCGGCCGGCAGCACCATCCTCAGTCAAGCGCGCCGCCGGCCGCAGACGTCACACGGTGCGAACGGACCGTGACAGGAACCGTCCGGGTGACGCTTGATCAGGAGGACAGGTCCCGCACCGGAAACTGCCGGTAGGACGACTCACGCCGATCTTCAAGGCCATCGGTGACCCGGTCCGGCTGCGCCTGCTGTCGATGATCGCCTCCACCACCGAGGCGTGCGTGTGCGACCTGACCGACGCGTTCACGGTGTCCGGCCCGACCATCTCCCATCACCTGCGGGTCCTGCGCGAGGCCGGCCTGGTCGACTGCGGACGTCGCGGCACCTGGGTCTACTACTGGATCCGCCCAGAGACGATGCGGAAGCTGTCCGCGCTGCTGGAGATCGCCGCCCCGACCGCCGTCTGACCGGTCCGTACCCGGGCCGCATCGGGCCGGGCCGGGCCGGCCGCTGGTCACCAGAAGTTCACCCACCAGGTTCGCCGTTTCGTGGACCCGACGGCGCCGAGCGTGATCTGATCAGCGCGTGCTGATATCAGCCTCGCCTGATGTGATCCGGTTGCTGGTCGACCCGCTCCGCGCCCGCATCGTCGAACTGCTCGCCGACGGCCCCGCCTGCGTCTGCCACCTGGTCGCCGACACCGACGCCAAGCAGCCCACCGTCTCGCACCACCTGCGGGCACTGCGGGAGGCCGGGCTGGTGGTGGCCGAACCGCACGGCCGGTTCACCTACTACCGGCTGCTGCCGGACGCCCTGGACGCCACCGCCACTGCGCTCGCCGACCTGGCCACCCGGGCGCGGGCCAGCGCCAAAGTACGGCGACAATGCTGACGGGAGTGCTGACATGAGCGAGCCCGCCTTCCCCACCGTCCCCGCGTTGCCGCGACGGCTGGTGGCCGAGTTCGCCGGCACCGGTCTGCTGGTCACCGCCGTGGTCGGCTCCGGCATCATGGCCACCACGCTGTCCCCACACGACGTCGGGCTGCAACTGCTGGAAAACTCCACCGCCACGGTGTTCGCGCTCGCCGCGCTGATCCTGATCTTCGGGCCGGTGTCCGGAGCACACTTCAACCCGGTCGTCTCGCTCGCCGACTGGTGGCTGGGCCGCCGCGCCGGCACCGGTCTGCCTGCCGTCGACCTGGTGCCGTACCTGCTGGCTCAGATCGCGGGTGCGATCGGCGGGTCGATCCTGGCCAACCTGATGTTCGCCCTGCCCGCCATGGACTTCTCCGGCAAGCAACGCGCGGCCGGACACCTGTGGCTGGGCGAGGTCGTCGCCACCGCCGGCCTGATCCTGCTGATCTTCGCGCTGGCCCGGTCCGGCCGCGCCCCGGTGGCGCCGGCCGCCGTCGGGGTCTACATCGGCGCGGCGTACTGGTTCACCAGCTCGACCAGCTTCGCCAACCCGGCCGTGACGATCGGGAGGGCGTTCACCGACACCTTCGCCGGCATCGCCCCCGGCTCCGTACCCGGCTTCGTCGGTTCCCAACTGGTCGGCCTGCTCGCCGCGATCGGCCTGCTCGCGGTGCTGTACCCGCACGTCGGGCAGGCGGCCGCCGAGGTCGTCGTGCCACACGAGCAGGAACATGAGCAGGAGACGGCAGGCCACGAGGCGTCACGTACTCAGAAGGTGCACCCGTGACACCCGTCGGGTCGATCACTGCCAGCATCCACGCCCATGACGAACCTAACGGAGGTGAGCCTGTTGCCTGGCGCCAGCGAAGAGACGCAGCGCGTCAAGATACTCAACGCGAACTGGATTCCCGATCCGGACGGCGGTGACGGACGGTTCGAGCTGATGATCGTGACCGAGGACGACCAGCACCACACCATGCCGGCGAGCCCGGCGGCGGTGTCCGCGGTTGTCGCACTCAGCCAAGCGAACACCGTCCTGGTCTGGGATCCGACGAACCGAACCCTGATCGCCGCCAACATCGTCGGCACGATGCCCTGGACCACAAGCGACCAACCAAGCGACTAGCCCACTGCCGCCCCGCCCGCCGGCCGGCACAGACCCGATAGCCCCGATCATCACCGCACCTCGTCGGAGGATCCACCATGCCGGAAAGGCCCAGCGTCCTGTTCGTCTGCGTGCACAATGCCGGCCGGTCCCAGATTGCCGCCGGCTGGCTACGCCACCTCGCCGGGGACGCGGTCGAGGTGCGCTCGGCCGGGTCGGCACCGGCCGATCAGATCAACCCGGCGGCCGTCGAGGCGATGCGCGAGGTGGGCATCGACATCACCGACCAGACTCCGAAGAAACTGGAGTACACCACCGCCCAGTCCTCCGATGTGATCATTACGATGGGCTGCGGGGACGCCTGCCCGGTCTTCCCCGGCAAGCGGTACGAAGACTGGGCGCTCAACGACCCTGCCGGGCTGGGGGTGGCGGCGGTCCGGCCGATCCGCGACGAGATCGGCCGCCGCGTCCGCCAGCTCGTCGACGAGCTGGCGCCCGACCTGGTACCGGAGCGGGACGGGTCGTGACCAGCGCATCGACCCGGCTGGTCATCATCGGCGGCAGCGACGCCGGAATCATGGCCGGGCTGCGCGCCCGCGAGGTCGACCCGGGTGTGCAGCCGCTGCTGGTGGTCGCCGACGCCTACCCGAACTTCTCCATCTGCGGCATCCCGTACCACGTCTCCGGCGACGTACCCGACTGGCGTGCCCTGGCCCACCGCAGCCGGACCGATCTGGAAGCCGCCGGGCTTCAACTGCGGCTCGACACCCGGGCTGAGCGGATCGACCCCGCCGCCCGGACCGTCACCGTGACCGGCCCCGGCGGGCGTACCGAGCAGCTGGGCTACGACCAGCTGGTCATCGCCACCGGCGCGGTCCCGATCCGGCCACCCATCGGCGGGCTGGACCGGCTCGGCCCCGCCGACGGGGTGCACCTGTTACACACCATGGCCGACACGTTCGCCCTCACCGACCACCTGGCCCGCCGGCCCGAAACGGCCGTCATCGTCGGGGCCGGCTACATCGGCCTGGAGATGGCCGAAGCGCTCACCGCCCGCGGCCTACAGGTCACCGTCGTCGAACAACTGCCGCAGGTCCTCGCCACCGTCGACGCGCACCTGGCCGCGCTGGTCGCCGACGAACTGGTCCGGCACGGCGTCCAGGTCCACACCGACACCACCGTCACCGCCATCGAATCGGACAGCGGCGGCCGGCTGACCGTCACCGACCACACCACCGACAAGGGCACTGACGGCTCCGCCGCGCCGTTCGCGCGCACCGTCGACCTGGTCCTCGTCGTCGTCGGCGTGCGCCCCGACACCGCCCTCGCCCAGACCGCGGGACTCACCCTCGGCGTTCGCGGCGCCATCGCCGTGGACCGGCACATGCGCACCAGCGTCCCCGGCATCTTCGCCGCCGGGGACTGCGTGCACACCTACCACCGGGTCCTCGACGCCGGCAGCTACCTGCCGCTGGGCACCACCGCGCACAAGCAGGGCACCGTCGCCGGGGAGAACGCCGCAGGCGGAGACCGGGCCTTCGCCGGCTCACTCGGTACCCAGGTGGTCAAGGTCTTCGATCTCGTCGCCGCCCGCACCGGGCTACGCGAGCACGAAGCTACCGCCGCCGGGTTCACCCCGGCCAACACCACCACCGTCGCCGACGACCACAAGGCGTACTACCCCGGCGCCCACCCCATCACGATCACCGTCACCGGAGACACCCGCACCGGCCGGCTGCTCGGCGCCCAGCTCGTCGGGCACCGCGACACCGCCATCGCCAAACGCGTCGACACCTACGCCACCGCCCTGCACCACCACATGACCGTCGCGCAGGTCGCCGACCTCGACCTGTCCTACACCCCACCGCTGGGCAGCCCGTACGACGCGATCCAGACCGCCACCCAACAGTGGACGGCCGCGTCACTGCCGCGCGAGCTGACCTATCCCGCGTAGGGCGTGCGGTAGCGTGCCGGCACTGCAGACCATCCGGGTCAGGCGCGACCGCGACCGCGACAGCGCCGAGCAAGCCGGGGCGGGACCGGTGCACCGATGGCCGTTCTGGGTTCAGGCCATGGTCGACCCGGTGGCGGCCGGGGTCGGGTTCACCGCCCATCCGGTCACCGGCGATCGCGACACCACGATCGTCACCGCCGTCGCGGGACTCGGCGATCCTCTGGTGTCCGGCGAGACGACCGGCGAGGAATGGACAGTGACCCGCGGCGGTGTCGCCTCGAAAACCCGATCCGGTCCGAGCGGCGGCGCGGTTCTGACCGCCGAGCACGCCACCGCCGTCGCCGCACTGGCCCGGGCCGTCGCGGACCGGTGCGGACAGCCACAGGGCGTCGAGTGGGCCATCGACGACGACAACCGGTTGTGGTTGCTGCAGGCCCGGCCGATGACCGCCCTACCCGACCCGGTGTCCTGGACCCCGCCCGGTCCGGGGCAGTGGATGCGCAACTTCCGGCTCGGCGAGTGGCTGCCCGAGGCGGTACCCCGTTGTTCGCCACCTGGCTGCTGCCCCTGATCGAGGACGGGTACCTCGACGGGATGCAGGCCAGCCTCGGGGTCCGGGTACCGTTCCGGTACGCGCTGGTCAACGGCTGGTACTACAACGCCACCCCGATCCCGTCGCCCGCGCTGCTGGGCCGGGTCCTGTGGCGGGGCCGGCGCCGTGCGGTGAAGGTACTGTTCGACGCGCTCGTGCGGGTCGGCCGCAACCCGGCCGCAGCCGACCGCGCTGTCCTGTCCGACCTGCACCGCCGGTGGCACGACGACGAGCTGCCCCGCTGCCGACAGCTCGTCGCGCGCGCCGTAGCCGACCTGGACAACGCTGATCCACCTCGCCTGATCGAGATGGTCGACCAGCTCGGACGACAGGCCGGGATCGCCTTGTGGTACCTGGCGATCGTGGGTGACTCGGCGTGGAAGATGGAAGCCCGCCTGACCCGCTTCACCCGCAGGTACCTGGGTGACGTCAGCCCGAGCGCAACGGCTGGGCACAGGTACTGCTGCGCGGGCTACCCGGCGCCCGCCCGGTTCCCGCCGCGCACGCGGTGCAGAGCGTCGACTGGTATCACCCGGTCGCGGGCGAGCTGCCCACCGCCCACGCCGCCGCGACCGGGGACCACCGACACGACCGGCTCGCCGCACAACGCATCGACGCGGAGCACCGGTGTAGGGCCGCGCTCGCCAACCGACCCCGGCTGCTCGCGCAGTTCCAGTCCCTGCTCGCCGTCAACCAGCGCTACGCCGTCACCCGCGAACAACAAGCCGGCGACCTCACCCTCGCCTGGCCGGTCCTGCGGACCTGCGCGCTGCGACTGGGCCGCCACCTCGCCGACGCCGCGATCATCGACGAGCCCGCCGACGTGTTCTTCTGCACCCGTGCCGACCTCGACACCACGGTCGACGGCCAAGCCGGGTCATTGGCCACGATGACAGCCGAGCGGCGGGCGGCATGGCAGCGCCAACGACGACTCGCCGCCCCACTGACCCTTGGCCGACCACTCAAACCGATCGGCGACGGTGTCCTCGTCGGGCAACCGGCCTCGGCCGGGCGCGCCACCGGACCGGTCCGCATCGTCAACGGCCCCGAGGACTTCGCCGGCTTCGCCGACGGCGCCGTCCTCGTCGCCAAGGCGACCGCACCGGCGTGGACGCCACTGTTCGCCCGCGCCGCCGCGGTCGTCGCCGACGGCGGTACCCTCGCCGCCCACGCGTCCCTCGTGGCCCGCGAGTACGGCATCCCCGCCGTCGTCGGTACCGGCGACGCCACCCACCGCCTCCACCCCGGCCAACTCGTCACCGTCGACGGAACCGCAGGAACGTGACCCTTGACGAAAGTTAGATATCTCAGCGACCATTGACTCAATGGTTGCTGAACTATCTTCCGAAATGGTGGCGCGGGCTCGGATCCATGCCGCCCTGGGCGAGCCGAGCCGGTTGGCGATCGTCGACACGCTTCTGCTCGGCGACGCCTCACCCGGCGAGGTCGGGGCCGCGCTGGGACTGCCCACCAACCTGCTTGCCCACCACCTGAACGTGCTGACCGAGGCCGGGATCATCGAGCGCTCCCGCTCGGAAGGCGACCGGCGCCGCAGCTACCTGCGGCTGCGCCCGCAGGCCCTCGCCACCCTCACCCCAGCACACCTGCAACCCATGGAAATTGCGGAACCGGTGGCCCGGGTGGTGTTCGTGTGCACCCACAACTCCGCCCGCTCCCAATTGGCCGCCGCCCTATGGGCTGACCACAGCGACATCCCCGCCGCCTCGGCCGGCACCGACCCCGCACCCCGGGTCCACCCCCGCGCCGTCCGGGTCGGTCGCCGCCACGGACTCGTCCTGCACCCCGCGAAGACCGCACACGTCCGCGACATTCTGCGCGACGACGACCTGGTCATCGCCGTGTGCGACAACGCCCACGAACACCTCCCCGCCCAACCGAACCGGCGGTTGCACTGGTCCGTGCCCGACCCGGCCCCGGTCGATACCGACGCCGCCTTCGAAGCCGCCTACACCAACATCGCCGACCGCATCAACCGGCTCACACCAGCCCTCACAACCCGGAGCAAGCCGTGACCAATCCCGATACTGACCCCACCGACCTCGTCGACGCCTACCGTCGCGACGACCTGTCCATCGACCAGCAACTCGCCCTACGCACCTGCGCCCGCACCCTCCACGACCAGTTCACCGACATATTCGGCGAAGAAACCATCGAACGGTTCCTGCACACAAGCTACGACCAGTTCGCCGTCCGCAGCAGCGTCCCGCACTTCCTACCGCTGCTCGCCGAACGCTTCGCCCGCCAACGCCTGACCGCCCTAGCCAAAGTCGAAGGCAAACGCGACGACGGCCGTCCGGTCGTGCTGTTCCTGTGCGTCCACAACGCCGGCCGCTCCCAGATTGCCCTTGGCTTCTTTCAGCACTTCGCAGGCGCCGCCGCCGTCGCCTGGTCCGGCGGCTCCGAACCCGGCACCGAAATCAACCCGGCCGCCGTCGAAGCCATGAAAGAACGCGGCATCGACATCACCGGCGAGTTCCCCAAGCCCTGGACCGCCGAAGTCGTCCAGGCCGCCGACGTCGTCGTCACCATGGGCTGCGGTGACGCCTGCCCCATCTTCCCCGGCAAGCGCTACCTCAACTGGGACCTCGACGACCCCGCCGGCCAGAGCCTCGAAGACGTACGACCCATCCGTGACGAGATCGAACGCCACGTGCGCCAACTTCTGGCTGAACTCGACGCGGCCGCGGCAGCCTGACAGGCCCGGCGAAACCACCTGGAGGGTGGCACAACCACGCTACCGAGGTCCGTGCCGCTCGGCCGTAACCTGCACCGGCTACACCTGGCTCCGACGCTGGCGTACCTATGCAGCCGTCGCCAGAGTCAGCAGCCCGTACGGCCACGTCCCAGACCGTGGAGTGGTGTGCGAGGGTTAGCGTCTCACCCACTGCGCTGCCCCCTCGCCTAATAGGAGCTCGAAAACCCGGTGTGGTCGCGGCGGGTCTGGACGGCGAGGCCGCCGAGCAAGAGAGCGGCGGTGAGGGGGAGCAGGCCGAGCCAACAGAACCGGAGACCGGCGGCGAGCGGGCCGCCGAGAACCGGCGCGACGAGGTACCCGGCGATGCTCATCTGGGTGAAGGGCGCAACTTGGCGATTCGGGTGTTCCTTGGGTGGTGCTGTGGCGCCAGGGTGAGCCGGCGAGGTGGTTCGGGCCCCACCAGCCCCTCCAGTCCGGGTCGTCGTGCCAGCCGGGCGGGCCGAACTTTGTTGGCGCCCATGATCTCGGCGCCGATGCCGTAACCGTGGCGCTCAGCGAAGGCGTCGTCGACTCCGGCGGTCCCGCCCACGTCCCAGAACCGGGTACCGAACATCCACTCGTGTAGACGCTCGCCCGCATGCCCGAACGGCGCATCGGCGGACTGCGGCTCGCCGGTGGCGAAGCCGTCGAGGGAGATGGACAAGTTGTGGATCGTGTGAGTGACATCCGCGCTCCTCAATTGGCGATTGCGCTGTCTGCAATCGGTTCTGGCTGGCGGCCTGCTGCGCATACTGCGCGGCTACTTCATGACCGTGTAACGCACGTGGGTGGCATACGGCGAGCTATGGACCTTGGCCACCTCGAGGTTCATGTCCCGGTCGAACCCCTCGAACAGCCGCTTACCCGCACCGAGGATCACCGGTGCCGTCGAGATGACCAGCTCGTCGACCTTCCCGCCGCCAACGCCTGCCGAATGACGCCGGCGCCGCCACCGACGGCGACATCACCGTCGCCAGCCGCCTCAGCCGGCTGGGCGAACGCCGTGTCAAGGTCCGAGACGAACCGAAACCCGGACTCCGCCGCCGGCTGGTCCGCGGTGCGGTGGGTGAGCACGAACAGAGTCCCGGGGAAGGGGTTGGTCCCACCCCACGCGCCGGCCGCGTCATACATGCCACGGCCGACCACGCCGGAGGCCACCGGCATTGGTTAAGCGGCGGCGGTATTCGTGGACGAGTCCGCCGAGCACGTCGACCCGTTCGATACGCCGGATGTTCTCTGTACCGGCGAGTGTCGGCTCTGCCGGCGGGGTGGGGATGTCAAGGTCGATGCCCCGGTGGGGCCGGGCGGTGTTGTAGTGCGCGACGTATTCGGTCAGGACATTTTCGAGGCGGCGGCGGTTGCAGACCAGCACCCAGTCGAGGCATTCGGTCCGCACGGTGCGTACCCGGCGCTCGGCGTACGCGTGATCCTGATCGTATGCGCGACAGACCCAAGGTCGCGCCGATCAAGGAGAAATGGGCGTGATTGAAGATCAAAGTGACCCAACTTCTCCTTGATCGGCGAGATCGAGGGGGCTGGGGAGGCCCAGGCTCGTGTAGAGCGTCAGGGCCTGCTGGTAGTGGTGGCGGGCCTGGGTGGGGTTGCCGAGGGCGTGGTGGGCGCGGCTGAGGCCGGTGTGGGCGCGGGCCTGCTGTTCGCGGTCGCCGATGTCGACGGCGATGGTTAGCGCGGCGGTGTGGTGGGTGACGGCCTCGGTGGGGTGGGCGGCTTCGCCCAGGCTGTTGAGCGTCGCGGCTTCGCCGTCCGGCTCGCCGGTTTCCCGGAACGTGGCGAGGGCCTGCCGGTAGTACTCGGCCGCCTGGGCGGGCTGGCCGCAGCGGGCGCGGAGCGTGCCGAGGCTGTCCAGCGTCCAGCCTTCGGCAGTCCGGTGGCCGGACCGGCGGGCCAGGGTCAACGCCCGCTGGAGGTGGTCGTCGGCGGGCCCGTACTGGCCCAGCCGTGTCTCGACGTCGCCGAGGATGTTCAACACCCAGGCTTCGCCGACGTGGTCGCCGGTCTCGCGGAACAGCACCAGGGCCCGCTGGAGGTGGTTGGCGGCCGGCCGATGCTCACCGAGCAGCGTCTTGGTGGCACCGAGGTTGCCGAGCGCACGGGCTTCGCTGGCCCGGTCGCCGAGTTGCCGGTACAGCGGAAGGGTCTGCTCGTGGTGGTCGGCGGACCGCTGGTAGCGGCCCTGCCTGCCCTCGATGTTGCCGAGATTGGTCAACGCGCGGGCCTGGCTGAACGGGTCGCCGGCCTGCCGGGCGAGGCTCAGTGCCCGCTGGAGGTGCTCGACGGCCGGCCCGTACCGGCCGAGCAGGCTGTACGTGCCACCGAGATTGATCAACACGTGGGCGTGGGTGATCGGGTCGTCGCCGTGGCGGACGACCTGGTGGGCGTGGCCGTGGATGGTCAGGGCGTCGGTGTGGTGTCCACCGTTGAGGTAACGGAACAGGGTGGTGGACAGGCGGGTGGTGTGGGTGGGCCAGCCGTGGATGGCGGCGTGTCCGGCTACGGCGACCAGGCTGGGCCGTTCGAGGTCCAGCCACGCGAGGGCGGCGGCCGGGTCGGTCAGGGCCGGCATCGGGGTTCCGGGTACGGGGACGCGAGGCCGGCGGTGCGTCTCGGCCGGGTAGAGGCTGTCCATGGCGGCGGCGGAGGTGGCCAGGTGGAAGTCGAACAGGCGGCCGAGGGCGGCCCGGCGGGCCGGTGGGGAATCCTCGTCGGTGGCCCGACCGGCGGCGTAGGCGCGGACCAGGTCGTGGAAGGTGTACCGGCCGGGGGTTGCCGGTTGCAGTAGATGATCCTGGTGCAGGCGGCGCAGCAGGGTTCGGGCGGTGGACAGGTCGGTGCCGGCCAGCGCGGCGGCGGCGTAGCTGTCGAGGTCGGGGCCGGGGTGCAGCGCGGCCAGCCGCAGCAGGTGTCGCTGGTCGGCGGGCAGGTGCCGGTACGACACGTCGAGGGCGAGTTCGACGGCGGTGTCCAGGCGCCGGTCGCGGTGGCGCTCGTCGAGCCGGTCGGCGTGGTCGGTGAGGGTCCAGCCGGGTGTGGCGCGCATATGCGCGCCGATCAGGCTGAGTGCGAGGGGCAGGTGACCGCAGCGGTGCGCGATCCGGTTCGGCGCGTCGGGGTCGGCGCCGACGGGTACCCGGGGAGCGGCCCCGGCGAGGAACGCGACAGCCTCGTCGGGGGTGAACACGTCCACCGTGACATGGGTGGCGGGGTGCAGGGCGGTGAGGCTGCGCCGGCTGGTGACCAGCACCGGGCAGCCCGCGTTCGCGGGGAGCAGCGGCCGGACCTGTTCGGCGTCGGCGGCGTTGTCCAAGACGACCAGGGTGCGGGTGCCGGCGAGGCGGTCGCGGTAGGCGGCGGCGCGGCCGGCCAGGCTGTGCGGGATCTGATAGCCGGGTACCCCAAGGAGTTGGAGGAAGCCGTCGAGCACGGCGGCCGGGTCGGCCGGCGGCATGGCCGGGTCGAACCCGCGCAGGTTGACGAACAGGACCCGGTCGAACGGCTTGTCCCGGGCGAGGAGGTGCCCAGCGTGGACGGCGAGTTGGGTCTTGCCGATCCCCGCCATGCCGGCTATCGCGGAGATCACCACCGCCCGGCCGTCCCGCTGGGCGTGGTGCAGTGCCTGGTGGAGCCGGTCGAGTTCGGCGGTGCGGCCGGTGAACCCGGTCAACTCCGGCGGCAGGCTGCCCTGGACGCGGACCTGCATCGCCGCGCCGGTCTGCCGGCGGATCGTTTGCAGCGCCTGCCGCCACTGGGCCGCGTACCCCACATCCGGGTGCAATGCCCGCACCACGGCGACGACGAGGTCGCTGTTGAGCCGGCGCCGGCCGGTGCGGAAGCAGTCCACCACGGTGGTCTTCCCGGCCAGGTCACCGGCCGGCCGGCCGGCTACGGTCCAGGTCGCGTTGACCCGATCTTTGATCCACTCGTACGACGGGTCACCCGCCCAGACCTTGAGCAGCCGTAGCCGCTCGACGAGATCGTCGAGGGTGTGCGCCTGCCCGGGGTCGGGTGGCGTCGCGAGCGTGTTGACCGGGTGCGGCGCGGACGGCATAGCTCACAGGGTTGGCGTCGCGGCCGTTGACGGGTGTCGGCGCCGCGACATTGTCGGGCCCGGGACACTTCACGCGGTCGCACCCGGGACCCGCGTTCGGGTTCGGTCGGGATCCTTTCGAGCCCGTTCCGGCTGCCCGGAAACTCGACGGCAGAGCCAGCATGCCCGCCGGGCCGGCTGGACGACCAGAGAGAAGGACATCGTGACCGTTCGCAATAAGATCTTCGGCATGTTGGCGGTGGGCGCGTTGGCAGCCGCCATGAATGTAGTGGGAGGGGGTGTCGCGCACGCCGGCACCGTTCGACCGCTCACGGACCCGAACGCCTGCTCCATCCAGACCGTCCGGGGCTTCTATCTGACGGCCGTCGGTGGCGGCGGAAGGATCACGGACGTGATGCACACGGACGCGACCCGACTCCAGTCATGGGAGCGGTTCACGCTCGTCTACACCGGAGACGGCAGCCACTACGGTCTGCGGACCGTTTTCGGGTACTACGTGACCGCGGTGAACAGTGGCGGGCTGACCGCCGCCGCGGTCCCCGACGTTCTTCACACGGACGCGACGAACCTGTTGAACTGGGAGAAGTTCTCCCTGGTCCCCCAGGCCGACAGCACCCCGACGCACGCCGGTAGCTACGGCATCCGGGCGTTCGATGGGCACTATCTGTCTGCGCGGGATGGTGGCGGCCGCAGCAGCAGGACCTTCGACTCGAACGCCACGAGCGTGGGTTCGTGGGAGAAGTTCTACATCAACTGCGGCATCTGAGGTTTCACGGGTCGGGCGGGCCGGTCTCGCCGACGGATCGCCGGGGCGTGCAGCGCCGCGGAGTCCGCCGGTGCGGCCGGCCCGACCCGCTGCCCGTCCGGTGGCCCTTCCCGTGCTGCGCCATGCGTGGTGCACGACGGTAGGGCGCCGTGTTCGGCGTCCTGGGCGAACGAGGCGAGGACTTTGAGGCCGAGGCCCTTCAGCCCGGTGACGTGGGCGGCCAGGCTGGTCTTGGCGATTCCGGGGTGCGCGGCCAGGGAGCGGACGTTGCTGCCGGCGCGGGCCAGACGGCGTTGCAACTCGAAGGCGAACAGTAGGTTGGCCAGCTTGGTGTCGCAGTAGGTCTGGAACGACTCGTAGGACCGCTGGTCGCCGTTGAGATCTGCGGGGTCGATGCGGCCGCGCTTGTGCATTTCCGAGGAGACGGTTACGACGCGGTCGGTGATGTGGGGGAGCAGCAGCATGGTCAAGGCGAACGGGCCGAGGTGGTTGGTTCCCACCTGCAGTTCGAAGCCGCCGTACCGGCGGAGTGGTGTCGTCTTGGGGCGATGGCCTTCCTGGCCGGCCGTGATGCTGGCCACTGCCTTCGCCGCCGGTCGGCTCGCTGTCGTAGTCGGAAGGATGGACGTGGAGACGATCGGCACCGACCCGCTGTTGCCTGACCTTGACCGGCTCCGCGCGCGGGTACGCGCGGGTCAGCGGGCCACGTCCGCGCCGATGCTCGTGTTCGGCGCGCTGATTCTCGGATACGCCGTTATCGGCGGCGGCTACGCCGGCCAACTGCGCGCTGAGGGCCGGCATCTCGTCCTGCTGGTGTACTGGCCGCTGGCGACCATCGTCGGGCTGGCGGGGCTGTGGTGGTCGGCGCGTAGGCGGGCCGACCGGGACGGGGTCGGTGAGGGCCGACGCACGTACCGCGGCGCCACCGCCGGCTACCTCGTCGCGCTGGTGGTGATCGTCGTGTTGTTCATCCCGGTCTTGTTCATCGGCGTGTTCACCCCGATGGTCTGGCCCGCCGCGGTACTTGCCACGCTCGCTTGCTGGCACCGCAACCGGCTGCTCGGTACCTGGGCCGTAGCCATCGGCGTGGCCGGTGGTGCGGAAAGCCTGTACGTCATCGCCAACCGGGGTCTTGGCCCCGCCTGGTGGTGGCTTCAGCCGATCGTCTACACCGCGCTCGGACTGGCGCTGGTCCGCGGCGGGCTGGTGATCGCCCGACGTGAACGGGCCATCGCATGACCAGTCCCCAACCGGGTACCCATCCCGCTCTCGATCTCGACGACGCCGTACATCAGAAGACCCGGTTGGCGCTGCTGACCGTGCTCGACGAGGCCGGCCGTGCCGATTTCCCGTACCTCAAACGCACCCTTGCTCTCACCGACGGAAACCTGGGACGTCACCTTGACGTGCTGGCCCAGCAGGGCTTCGTGGACATCACCAAGGGGTACGAGGGGCGTCGGCCGCGTACCTGGGCTGCCATCACCCCCCACGGTCGACAAGCCCTCGCCGCCGAAATGAGTGTCCTGGCCGCACTGCTACACCGCTTCAACAACAGCGGATCCGGCCCGACCGCCTGACCCATACCGCCACCCCGCAGGAGAACCCGATGAACAACAGCACCGACCTCGGTACCTGGCGGGCCTCACTCGCCCTCGTCAACGCCGGCCTCGCCCAGACCAAGGGACGTAGCCGCTGGTACTGGTTCCTCCTCTCGCTTCTCCTCGGCCCACTGGCCCCCTCTTCATCGTCGTCTGGCCGCCCCTGCCCCGTCCCGCGACCCAGAAAGCCACCGACCCAAGCACCAGGACGCCGGTCGCAACCGAGGACTGACAGAGATGATGTTGGTGAGCACCTCCCGCCGGGGTCTGACCCAAGGACTGACTGACTTCGGGTCTTCAACGGGATTTGTCGGCCTCGGTCGGGAGGTGCTCGTGCACTCACTGGACGTGGCGTTGTGACTTAATAGGAGCCTGGCTAGAGGCCCCATCTCTGTCTTGTCCGCGTTGCCCGGCTGGTGCGTGCCGCCCTGCTGCCAGTCACGAAACGACAGGACGACGATGCCTCCTATTACACCTGACGACGCCGCGATCATCGACGTCACCGGTGGAGTCGACACCCATCAAGACACCCACACCGCAGCGGTGATCGACTCCGTCGGGCGTGTGCTGGGTACCCAACAGTTTCCCGCCACAGCCGCGGGTTATGCCGCTCTGCTGGCCTGGATGCGCGGGTTCGGCCTCCTGATCCAGGTCGGGGTCGAGGGAACCGGCGCCTACGGAGCTGGACTTGCCCGCCGGCTGCGCGGCGAAGGTATCGAGGTGATCGAGGTCGACCGGCCCAATCGCAAGACCCGCCGGTTCCAGGGCAAGTCCGACCCGATCGACGCCATCGCCGCGGCCAAGGCCGCCCTGGCCGGCGAACGGACCGGCGTCCCCAAGCAGCGTGACGGCCGCGTCGAAGCCCTGCGCAACCTGCGGGTGGCCCGCCGCAGCGCGGTCGACCAGCGCGCCGACACCCAGCGCCAGATCAGAGCCCTGATCGTCACCGCCCCCGACGACCTGCGTGCCCGGCTACGCGGCCTGGCCGTCAAGCAGCTGATCGCCGCCTGCGCGAACCTGCGGCCCGACCGGGCCGACGCCGCGACCCCGGGCACCGCCACCAAGATCGCCCTGCGGTCCTTGGCCCGCCGCCACCAGCAGCTCGCCACCGAGATCGTTGACCTGGACGAGCTGCTGGAGCCGCTGGTTGCCGCCATCAACCCCGCCCTGGTCGCGGTCAACGGCGTCGGCGCCGATGTCGCCGGCCAGCTGCTGGTCACCGCCGGCGAGAACCACGACCGCCTCAACAGCGAGGCCGCCTTCGCCATGCTCTGCGGCGCCGCCCCGATCCCCGCCTCGTCCGGCAAGACCAACCGCCACCGCCTCAACCGCGGCGGCGACCGGCAAGCCAACAGATCGCTCTACCGGGTCGTGCTCTGCCGCCTGCGCTGGGATCCCCGCACCCGCGCCTACGCCCAGCGCCGCACCAAGGAAGGCCTGTCCAAGAAAGAAATCATCCGATGCCTCAAGCGTTACGTCGCCCGCGAGCTCTACCAGATCATCACCTCAAACGACCTTGAACCCGCCGCTTGACATCCATAGGAGCATCCCGGCTTCATCGAGCGGCGGCCCGGGTTGCGATCACCCGCCCGCTCCGCAAGAGACCCCACCGGAACGACGGGTAGTAACCAGGGCGGTGAGTGATCCACGTCAGTGGAGGTGATGCGCCGGCCGATGCCGGCAGAGGGCACGCGCAGCCATCCGAGTTCGGGCGGCAACCTGGAACGCGGCCGCGCCCGGGGCGGCTCAGCGGGGCTCGGCGGAAGCGCTGCGCAAAGCGCTGGGATTGGTCGACGAGCACCGGGCGGAATTCCTGAAGGCAGCAAAGACCTCCAGGCGGGCCGGTTCCCCGACGACCGGTCTCGTGGCCACCTCACTCACGGCGCTGTGTACCCCACCAGCGATGGTGTCCGACTTCGTCGGACGGACCTGCGAGCTCGAGCAACTGGGGTCGTGGTCAAGGCAGGCCGGCGACAACCCGAGCGGGTTGACGGTTGCCCTGATCGGGCCGCCCGGCGTGGCCAAGACCACCCTGGCTGCGGCCGCGAGCCAGCACCTGGCCGAACAGTTCCCCGACGGCTGCCTCGCCGTCGACCTGCGCGGCATGGACGAGTACCCGATGCCGGCCGGTACCGCCCTGGACCGCATGCTGCGATCACTGGGCCTGCACCCACGCAGGTCCCGCCCACCCTGGCCGAACAGTCCAACGTGTACCGGTCGATGCTGGCCGGCCGGCGGATGCTGATTCTGCTGGACAACGCGAGCGACGAAGCCCAGGTACGGTCGCTGCTCGCCTCCCGGCGCGGCTGCCTGACCCTGATCACGTGCCGGAACGCCTTGATCGGCCTGGAAGCGCTGCGGTGGCTGTGGCTGTCACCCCTACCCGAGCACGACACGGTCGAGCTGGTGGCGCGGATTCTCGGCGACGAGCGTCCGGGCGAGCCGCAAGCAGTTCGAGAACTGGCGGACCTGTGTGGGAATTTGCCGCTGTGGTCGGATTTCGATGGTCTGGATGCCCGGGTAGTCCGGTTCGACATGTCCGCGCAAGTGATCATGACGCGGTGTCTTCGCCTAGGACCGATTCCTTTGCCAGCCGCGGCAGGTCTATGCGGGTATGGATGACTACTACACGCTCGAGGCCTTCTATCGCCGCAGCAACGGCCTGTCCCAGCTCGACCCGCCGCTCAGCCTCGAGGAGCGCCGGGTCGTCGACTCGCACTGGGGCGACGTCACCGCGGAGCCCGGCGGCGTCGATTACCTGGAGCGCGAGCTCGGTGGCGTGCCCGTGTTGTGGGCAGAGCCCATCAGGTCCGCCCACGACCGCGTGCTGCTGTGCCTGCACGGCGGCGGGTACGTCGGCGGTTCGGTCTACACGCACCGCAAGATGTTCGCCCACCTGGCCAAGGCGGTTGGTGCCCGCGCCGTGCTGCCGTCCTACTCGCACACGCCGGAGCGGCAGTACCCGACCCAGCTGGACGAGGTGACCGCGGTATACAAGGCGATCCTCGACGGTGGCGTGGACCCGCGCCATGTCGCGGTCACCGGCGACTCGGCCGGCGGCGGGATGACCATCTCGCTCATGCTGCGCGCCAGATCCGAGGGACTGCCACTCGCGGCGGCGCTGGTACCGATCTCGCCGTGGACCGACATGACGCAGAGCGGCGCGTCGGTCGTCACCAACCGCCCGACCGACCTGCTCTTCGGCGCCGACCATCCGATGGACATCGGCGGCCTCGTCGCGATGCTGTTGCCCGCAGGCGTCTCACCCACCGATCCGCTGGTCAGCCCGCTGTTCGCCGACCTCACCGGGATGCCACCGATGTACGTGCAGGTGGGTGGCGGCGAGATGCTGCTCGATGACGCGGTGCGCCTGGAGGAGGCGGCGCGCGAGCACGGTGTCGAGGTCGAGCTGGACGTGATACCGGCAGAGCAGCATACGTTCCAGATGTCCGCCGGGCACACGGCGACGGCGGATGCCGCGATCGCGCGCGCGGCCGCCTGGCTGAAGGCCAAGCTGGGACTGTGAAGGAAACGTTCGTCGCGCGGACCGAGCCGCTGCGGCGTGAGCTGCTCGCGCACTGTTACCGGATGCTGGGCTCGCCCGACGAGGCCGAGGACCTGGTGCAGGAGACGTACCTGCGTGCCTGGCGGGCCTACCCGGACTTCCAGGAACGGTCGTCGATGCGGACCTGGCTCTACCGCATCGCGACCAACGCCTGCCTGACAGCGCTGGAGCACCGCAGCCGGCGGCCGTTGCCCTCCGGCCTCGGTGCGCCGGCCGAGGATCCCTACGCGCCGCCCGGCGACGCCGATCTCGATGTGCCGTGGCTGCGACCGATCGCCGACGCCCTGGTCACCCCCGAGTCTGCGGACCCGGCGGTCGTCGTCGCTGCCCGTGCCAGCCTGCGGCTCGCGCTCATCGCCGGGCTGCAGTACCTGCCGGCGCGGCAGCGGGCAGTGCTGATCCTGCGCGAGGTACTGGGCTTCCCGGCGGCCGAGGTCGCCGAGATGCTCGACACGTCGGTCGCGGCCGTCAAAAGTACGCTGCAACGAGCCCGCGCGAGGCTTGACGAGGCAGCACCGTCCGAAGACGACAGTGACCTGGCCGAGCCGGACGAGCCAGCCGCGCGGGCGCTGCTGGAGCAGTACATCGCGGCGTTCGAGCGCAGCGACGTGGCAATTTTGGAGCGCGCGCTGCGTACGGACGCGTCGCTGGAGCTGCTGCCGTCGCGCACGTGGTTCGCCGGCAAGGCCACCTGCGTGCCATACATCAGCCAGGTCCTCGGCGAACCGGGCGACTGGCAGATGCGGCCCACGCGTATGAACGGCCAGCAGGCAGCGGTCGTGCACTACCGCGGTACCCCCTTCGGGGTTGCCGTGTTGAGCACGACCACGACGGGGATCCGGAAGATCGTGGCGTTCGGATTCCCCGAGCTGGCCACGCAGTCGACGTAACGCCCAAGCTGTGATGACAGGACGGCCAACACGCCTGCCCCCCGGTCGGCGACCAGATCTGATAGGTCAGCGACCGGGCTGCGGGGCCTGCGGTCCCTGCAGCGGACGGAACGCGGCCCGGAGCTCTGCCGCGAACAGCTCCGGCTCCTCCCAGGCAGCGAAGTGGCCACCCCGTTCGGCCTCGCCGAAGTAGCTGAGCGGGGGGTAGGACTTCTCGGCCCAGCTGCGCGGCGTGCGCCAGATCTCGCCCGGGAACGTGCTGAAGCCGACCGGGATCCGGGGCGGCGGGAGCGGCTGGCTGCCCCGCGGAGGGCGCGTCCGGTCCGTAAGCCTCCCAGTACGACCGTGCCGCGGACGCGCCCGTGCCGGTCAGCCAGTAGGCCGTGACGTTGTCGAGGATGTGGTCGCGGGTGAGGTTGCCCGAGGGCTGACCGTCGACGAACGTGCGGGCGATCTTGTAGTAGGCGTCGGTGTCGTGGTCGATCATCCAGGCGGCCAGAGCGGACGGCGGGTCCAGTAACGCGTACCCGATTGTCTGCGGCCGGGTGGCCATCTCCACGAAGTAGCCGTTCCCGCTGGTCTGGAAGGTCTTGATCGCGGTGAGCGCCGCGCGTTCCGCGTCGCTGTCGTGCGGCAGCGACGCCGGGTCGTTGAGCGCCGGCACGAGCAGGTTGGTGTGGATACCGACCAGCCCCTTAGGGCCCAGCCGTCCCATCGCGTCGGTGACGCCGGCGCCGACGTCACCGCCCTGGGCCACGTAGCGGTCGTAGCCGAGCCGGCGCATGAGCTCCGACCATGCCCGCGCGGTCCGGCCGAGGTCCCATCCGACCTCGGCCGGTTCTCCCGAGAAAGCGTACCGGGCAGCCGGTGTCGTGCAGGATCACCAGGCGCCCGCTCCTCGGGGGCTGGCCCTGGCCAAGCCGGCCCAGCAGGGCCCATTCGCGCAGCGTCGCCGGGGTGATCCGGCCGCCGATGTTGCGCATCACGACACCCTCGCCGAGCACATCACTCGGGTCGACCCGGGAGTCGACGCAGCCGAGCACCTGCAGGGTGTCGCTGGTCGGGAAGGTCAGGCCGGCGAACGCCCCCGTCGCGGCGAACGCCGCGTTGCGCCGAACCAACTCGCCTGTGCCGATGTTCATGGTCAAGAACGATACCCACGCCGGCCCGCCCCAACCGAGATCGCTTAGCTTGTCGTTCAACCTTTTCGCTGTTTGTGGGCGGTGATGCTGAGGTCTCGTTTGATGGTTTTGCCCACGTCGTGGTGGGGTGCGGGTCGTCGGTTGCGGAAGCCGGTGGCCGTCCGGGGCCGGGTCTGACGGGTTTCGGTGCGGCGGCGGCTGGTAGGTCTGTGGTCGGGCGGATGTTGCGAAATCCCCGACAGACCCCGGCGGGGGCGAGCCGCCCAGGTGGGGCGGGGCGTTCCCAGGGGCGGCGCAGGGTCGATTGGTCAGTGGCTGAATGGCTCGAGGCACCCGAATTCGGTGGCCGCACCCTCGACCTGGACGAGTACCCGGTCGGGGCGGACGTCGCCGTCGACGCAGGCTCGGCCGGCGTGTACGGCGAACACGGCACCGGCCGAACCGTCGTGCATCGGTTCCACCTGGATGTCGGTGGGCGGGTACCCGAGCGCGAGGAGTGTGCGGCGGGTCGAGTCGAGCGCGAAGTCACCGGCCGCGCGTAGCCGCTGCAGCTGCGGCCGGATTCGGGCGGCGGCCTGCTCACCGGCTGCCCGGTCGGCGTCGGTGAGGTCGTGTCGCTGCTTCCAGCCGTTGTTGTCGGCCTCGTGCGGGGCGGCGTCCGGACCGCTGTTTGTGGCGGGGGAGGTGGTCGGGGAGGCGGACGGTGACGGGCCGGACGGCGCGGCGTTGGTACGTCGGGCGGCGTCGGCGCAGCCGGCCAGCAGTACGAGCGGCAGGAAAGCCCACAGGATCCGTCTCATGCGTTCCATTGACGCAGACGCGGTCACGCCGCGCCTGGGTACGGCTACTCAGGTTCGGCATTCAGCCGGCCGCACTTGGCCGCTGAATACCGGCTGTTCACGGCGCGGATCGTGCGCTGCGCGGTCACATCATGATCGACCGGTACGCGCGCGCCGTAGGCGACCTGGACCGACATCCATTTTCTGCCGCTGAACGTGCGAATCGTCGGGAGCGGCGTGGTTACCGACCGCTCATCGGCGGGGTAGGTTGTCGCAGCTGTGCTCGTAGGGAAGCGACGGGCGTATGCGCAATGAGAGCGTCTGTCCGTCCGCCGACCATCGGGTGTGGGAGGTGGCGGTCCTGGCTGAGGTCAACAGTGCCGGCAGCTGCGCACCGTCGACGACCAGACATGGGTGGGACGGGTAGCCCGGGATCTGGGTGGCCGCGACGGCGAGCGGCCAAGGCCGAATGTCGGTGGTGTCGTCGCTGTCCGCGACCACGATGGCCGCGACGTGGTCCGGCTGGTAGACCCCGGCCGGTGCACCTGCGTGGCTAGCCGCAGCGACGAAGCTCGCGATCCGACCGCGTCTGCCGCTCTCGTGCTGGGCTCGGCCACCTTCTCGGCGGACCGCAGAGGATGACCCATACTGGCCGCGTGCATGTTGAGGACCCGGGCCATGCCGAGGAGGTTCCGCTTCCCGCGGGGAGGATGACGCCGGGCATCGTTCGGCGCGGCGGGCAATTACTGCGGCCGATCGGCCCGTGGTCTGGTGCTGTGCACGAGTTCCTGCGGCATCTGGAGTCCAATGGATTCGCCGGCGCGCCTCGTGTTCTCGGCACGGACGGCGGCCGGGAGATCCTCACTTTCGTCGACGGAGAGGTGGCCACGGATCCGCAGTGGCGGCCCGGACGCGGGCACCGGCTGCCACCGTATGCCCGTTCCGAAGCCGCCCTGATTGCGGCGGCCGTGTTGGTTCGGCAGCTCCACGAGGCGGCTCGTGGTTACCGGCCGACCCAGACCGAGTATCGGTTCCATCCACATCGACCACGCGCCGGGGAGATCGTTTCACACGGTGACCTCGGCCCGTGGAACACCGTCTACCGCGACGGTGCGCCCGTGGCCTTCATCGACTGGGATTCCGCCGGCCCGATCGACCCCGTGGTGGACCTGGCCGCGGCAGCGTGGGCGTTCGTCCCGCTCGCCCCGCCCGACCAGCTGCGCCAGGCCGGCTTCGACCCTGTTCCTGACGTGTCGGCCCGGCTCCGGTTGTTCGTGGACGCCTACGGCATGACCGATCGGCGAATGATCGTGCCGGCCTTGCAGCGCTGCCTGCTGCACGCCACCGACCGCGTCAAGTACGCGCCGCTGACCGCTGCGGAAGCGGCCGATGCGCTCGAGTACCATGTACGCGAATTGCGCTGGCTCCACTCGATCGTCCCGGAACTCGACCGCGGGTTATAGGGCGTTGATAGCCGTGCATGTTCGTGCCAGCCCACCGAGGCCGGCCCCCGACACGTACGCGAACGCACCATGGGCGCGCTTCGCACTGGCCGGTCACGACCGCGGTGGCCTGGTGGGCGCCGTCGGCGACCAGGTGGCCTCCAGTGAGGCCGTCAGCGTTGGCGCGCGCGTTTCGTTTCGGGTAGCGCGGGCAGGTGCGGCAGATCATCCTCACCGTTCGGACCGGCGGTTGGCCGGTGGCAGGAGGGTGCCTTCTCGGCTTACCTCGATTCGACTCGTCCGAGCGGGTTGGGGCCGGCGGTCAGCGCGTCACAAGCTTCCTGCCAGGCGGAGTCTTCGGGGTAGAACGCGCTGCGGAGGTAAGCCCAGGTGAGGTGTTGGACCGCGGCGACTCGCTCAGGGTTCTCGTCGGTGGTCTCGGCGACGTCGTACCCGGCGATCCCGCCGAGTCCGTGCTCTGCGTCGAACAGGGTGAGCAGCGACTTCGGCGCGGGTGCCAGGTGGTACGGATCGGCGTGCCAGTCCGGGCCCGCCACCGTCAGGTGGGTCGAGGTGTCCTTGTCGCCGGCCACCACAAGTGCGGGTGCCGTCATCGTGGAGAAGTCCGTGGTTCGGAAGAACGGGTAGTGCTCGGCCGCGAAGTCGCTGAGGGCATCGCCGCCTCGGCCGGGCGCGGCGAGGAGCACTCCCGCGCTGATGCGCGGTTCGGCCAGGTTCACCTCTGTTCCCAATTGCGGATCGGTGAGCCTCGCGCCCAGGAGCAGGCTGGCGGTGTGACCGCCCATCGAGTGCCCGGCCACGGCGACCTTGCTCCGGTCCAGCCGCCCGACCAGTTGCGGGACGGCGGCCTCGATCATGTCGAGCTGGTCGAGGATGTGCGTCATGTCCTCAGCTCGTGAGCGCCAGTACAGCGGCGCTTCGGGGTCGGCGGGATTCAGGCTCAGCGTCCTGGAGCTCAGGTGGGTGGGCTGCAGCACGACGAAGCCGCGCGCCGCCCAGAAGTTGGCCAGTGGCGCGTAGCCGTTGAGGGAGGAGAGGTGGTTGGAGTAGCCGTGGCCGTGCGAGAGCAGGATGATCGGCAGCTCGCTTCTGGTCACCGGCGCGGAGACTCGTACCTGCAAGTCCACGGCGCGGCCGGGGGTGGAGAGCACCACCGGACTGACCGACAGGACCGGAACGGGCCAGCTGGCCGCAACGGCCGCGAACGTTGATTCACTCATGGTGCGTGATCCCTTCTCTGGCTTCGTCGGCGTTCAGCTAAGCTAAACTGAAGCGGATCGCCGTTCCGCTTAATATACGGAGCAGTGTTCCGTTTCGTCAAATGGCCGTTGAAGGAGAACGTGGTGCCCGCTACGAGCCAGTCCGGGGAGGTGCCGGCCCGAACCAAGCGGGCCGACGCGCTGCGTAACCAGCAGACCCTGCTGGCCGCCGCCGCGGCGGTGTTCGTCACCTCTGGCGTCGACGCGCCGATCCGTGAGATCGCGGCCAGAGCCGGTGTCGGGATGGGGACGATCTACCGCCACTTCCCGAGTCGGGCCGATCTCATCGTCGCCGTGTACCGCCACCAGGTCGAGGCGTGCGCCGAGGCCGGCCCGACCCGGCTGGAAAGCGCCGATTCACCGTTGGCCGCACTCCGTCAGTGGGTCGACCTCTTCGTTGACTTTCTGGTCACCAAGCACGGACTCGCCAACGCGCTGCAATCGGACGCCAGCGGCTTCGACGCACTGCATGCCTACTTCCTGGACCGCCTCGTGCCCGTCTGCGAACAGTTGCTCGACGCCGCAGTCGACGCCGGCGAAATCAGGCCCGGCCTACGCGCATACGAACTGATGCGCGGCATCGGCAACCTCTGCATCGGACGGGACAGCGACGCCCGCTATGATCCCCGCCGGTTGGTCGACCTGCTCCTACAGGGACTACAGCGAACCTAGACATCCTGAAGTCGGCGCTCACCCTGAGCGCGCGCGGGACGAACTTGCCGCACCCACGCCGTTGTCGTGCCGAGGCACGGTGGCGCCTTCCGCGACTGCCGATGGTGTATTGGGGCTGGAGGGGTCGATGCTACGGCCGGGTCGGCTCCGGCGCGGCCCGATTTCGCTGTCATGCGCGGCCGCCGGCTGGTACCGAAGGCGGAAGCGTTCGCCGGCATGTGGATACCGGACGGGCATGGCCCGATGTACCGGCGGATCTTCACCGCGGCCGGGCTGCCGGCCGACGCGCCTGCATCGGCAGGCTGACCGACCGCCCGCACCGGCGGGCGCTGCGGTTCACCGCATGGGTTGGTGTCGGTCGACCTGTACGGCGAGAACTCATCCAGACAGTCTCCGACGCAACAACCCGGCCGGCTTCTGGATTTCGCGGATCTCGCAGCTCCCATCGACCGCACGGCGGTACGGTCCGTCGACATGCGCTTCGCCACCATCTTCGTCGGTTGTGGAGCTTCACGTTCCGGCGGTGGCCGCCACCGAGGTTCGGTTCCGCTGCGGAAACTCCCCGGCGTGGATCAGCTTTCCGATGGCGGCGCTGGCGAGAAGTAAGCCGCCTCGCGCACGGGAGGTGCCAGGGTGGGCTACTCGCGGTGGATCGAGAGTGCCAGGTTGGGAACGGCGAAGGACAAGAGAAAGATCGGCAGGATGCTTTTCCCGCTGCATCGGAAGCTGACGATCTCGCCGTCAGCGGCGTCGAAGGTCTTGGTTGGGCTGGAGTTTCGGCCGCTGCGGACTTTCAGGGTGTGACGTCCGGGTTCCATTGGGATCTGGAACGTGTCGTTCAATTCGACCGACCCGACACGCTCCCCGTCGAGCACGACCTCGTACGTGCCGCGGCGGATCTCCACTCCGATGGTTTTGTGCGTCAGCTTCAGCGTTGCGGACATTGCTGATCTCCTCCAGTTCTAGGGTGTTGTCTCTGGGTGCTCGTGCCGAAGCGGTCATCCACGTCTGCCGGTCACGAGCCGTTCGCGGTCGAACATCGAGGCCACGACGCGCCAGGCGAGCAGGTCCACGACCAGCAGTGCTGCGGCGAGACCGATAGCAAGACCGGTCGATACGGTGATCACATTCAGCGACATCAGCGCCAAGATGGCCAGTGGCGGCAAGCTACCGAGCGTGCTCAGCTGTTGGGCGACGCGCACGTCCGTGGAGCGGGTGGAGACCGCGATCCCGACCCAGACCGCCCAGCCCGCGAGCAGGGGCGTGAATAGCAGCTGGACCAGCACGTGCGTCCCTGCGTAGATCGCCGAAGCAATGAGGGGATGGGCGAACAGTGCCGCGGCGGCGAGAAAGATCCCGAAGATCGTGTACGAGATTGCGAGCGCTGGAGTGAAAGCGGCCAGCGCCTTGCCGATGAGGAACTCCTCGCGGCGGATCGGGGTGGTCAGGAGGGGCTCAAGGGTGCCCTGCTCGCGCTCGCCGACCACCGAGTAGGCGGACAGGACAGCCGGCACGGTAACCGGGATCACCAGCATGTAGATGAGTGAGAGTCCGATGCGAGTGTTGAGGTGGGCGGTGTTCGCCGTCGCATTCGCTGCGAACAGCTGGATCATCGGCGCGATGATGAAGGCGATCGGCACCATCGTCATCGTGACGATCACGAAGCGGTTGCGGCGGTAATCCCGCAGTTCCTTGCGGACGATCGCGCCGACGCGGGTCCATCGGAAGTTCATTGCCGTTTCGCCTCCACGTCCTCGTCGACGAGTTCGAGGTACACGTCCTCCAGCGAGTGGCGGGACTCGGTGATGGAGAGAATGTCGGCGCCTGCGTGGACCAGCGCCCGCACCACGTCCGGGGCCGCGGCGTCGGGATCTGGCACGGTCAGCAGGAAGGCGCCGGACGGATCCCGCTGCCACCCGTCGGTACCGGTGAGCCCGCCGAAGAGGGTTTCCGGGTCGGGCGGCGCGGTGCGGACGCGGACCTCGAGCTTGCGGGCAAACAGCCGGGTGCGCAGTTCGGCCGGCGGGCCGATAAGGCGCAGCGTGGTGTTCAGGATGGCGACCCGGTCGCACAGCCGCTCCGCCTCGGCCAGGCGGTGTGTGGTCAGGAAGATGGTCACGCCGCGCTCACGCAGTGACGTGATCAGGTCGTGCACGTCCCGGGCCGCTACTGGGTCCAGGCCGGAGGTCGGTTCGTCGAGGAAGAGCACGGTGGGCTCGTTGAGCACGGCCCGAGCAAGCGCGACCCGTTGCCGCAGTCCCTTGGACAGCGCCCCGCACACGTCGCCGGCACGATCGGTCAGGTTCACCGCCTCCAGCGCGCCGGCGATGCGCTCGCGGGTCCGCGACAGCGTGTGCAGGCCGGCGAAGAACTCGAGGTTTTCCGCGACGGTGAGGCGCAGGTACAGGCCGGGCGTCTCCGGCATGATCGAGATCCGGGACCGGATCGCTGGTCCGTTGTCGGCGGTCAGCGGCAGGCCGGCCACGCTCGCCGATCCGGACGTCGGCGCGATCAGGGTACCCAGCGTCCGTACCGTCGAGGTCTTGCCCGCTCCGTTCGGGCCGAGGAAGCCGAACACCTCGCCCTGCCCGACGGCGAAGGACACGTCGTCAAAGGCGGTGCGGTCACCAAACTTCTTGCTCAGATGTTCGACCGTCACGGCCGGCCGCTCCATCGATGCCTCCATCTTTGTTCTATCTTCTCTAGAACAAAGCTAGCACCGGGTGGTTAGCCAGCGCGAGTGCGCTTCTTCACAATCCGACGGTGAGCTTGAGCGCGATGAACCCGGCCAGGATCACGGCGACGCCGGCGATGATCAGCCATACCCTCGGATTGCCCAGGTTGGGCGTCAAGGCGAAGGCGAACCTCGCGTTGACCATGAGGGCCGGGTCGTCGCGGTTGACATACACCAGCCCGGCCCTCCAGAAGCGGTCGTCGTCGCGATCGGATCCGGCCGCCGCGGTGCCGGCCCGCCCGCGTATCCGTCCCGCATACACCACCACGGCGAGCAGGCCGGCCAGCCCGAGCGCCGCCGGGAGGATCACGAGGCCTGTGGGCAGATCGGCGATCTGCCACCGTCGCAGCGCCGCCAGTGCGAGCGTCAGATCGATGCAGGCCACGAGGATGAGTCCCGCCCGCCCGATGAGGGCGAGGGCCTGACGGTATCCGCGCAGGCTCGCGGCGGGATCGCCGGTGTCGAGGTCGGGGCGGGACCGGTAGGCGAGGGTCAGCAGGATGGTCCACAGCCCGGTGACGAACAGCTGGCCGATCAGCGTCGCAAAGGCGCTGGCCGGCGTCGTGGCGAGGTGGCGCCCGCCGCTGGTATTGAGGTGGGCGGGCAGGTCCGGGTAGCGCAGGACGCCGACGACGGCGGTCGCGACGATGATCGCGACGGCCGGGAGCAGCCAGGCGGTGGGGAACCGCGCCGGTTCGGTACGCCAGCCGGTGTCCGTGACGACCGTCTGCCGCCGGCCGGCAAACCAGCCCTCGGCCGACTTCGCGCGCGCGACCGAGCGGTGCGCCCACCAGAACAGGCCCGCATCGGTGGCGATCAGGAGCACCAGGATGATCCGGCTCAGCCAGGACGGCGCATGGGCGCCGGTCACGAACACCACGACGGTCGCGGCGACCGCGATCACCGCGCTGCGCCAGACGTACCGGTGCCGCTCCCGCCCGATCACCGGGGCCGCGACGCGCTCGGGCGGTACCCGGACGCCGAACTGGATCGTCGGGCGCGACACCACCGGTGCGACACACAGGAACACGCCGAACAGCGGCACCAGCACGTACCCGATCAGAATCGCCGCGCTCACGACCGGTCCCCGTCCAGTGCGAATCCGGCCAGGATCGTCCCGGCAGCGCCGGACGACATCCTCGGCCGGCAGCCCCTGGGCCGCAGCCTCGGCGAGCATCGTGCGCAGCCGCCCGGACCAGTCGTCCTCCCACCCCGGGCGGGGCGGGCCGCTGGACGCGTCGCGCTGGATGACCGCGCCGGCCTTGCGGCCGATCCGCAGCAGGCCCTCCTGGCGCAGCTGGTCGTAGGCCTTGTTGACGGTGTGGAAGTTGATGCCCAGATCCACCGCCAGCTGCCGGGTGGAGGGCAACCCGGACCCGACCGCCGCCTCGCCGGTGGCGATCGCCTCCACGATCCGGTCGCGGATCTGCTGGTAGATCGGGACCGGACCGTCAGGCTCAATGCTGAGCAGCATGCCTGGGCGACTCTTTGAGGTACCTCATATAGAACAAAGATAGCGTACCCGGTGGCCGGCCCCGTACCCGCAGGTCTTGCGGCAGTCGACCTTGATGTCGCTTAACGCAACAGACCCAGATGACGTCAGTTAAAGCATGGTTGAAGTGGGTCTCGCTGCCTGTGGTTATGCTCGCGCGCATGAGGACGTTGCCAGTCTTCGACTGCAGCGCGTTGATTAGCGCCCTCGACGCCCAACGTGCCGACCGGGAGTTGGGCTGGACCGCGCTCGCCGACGAACTGTGGCGGCAATCGTCGGAGCTCAACGCGCAATTGGGGGACCACTCGTTGTGTCCGGGAGCGCTCGTGAGATTGGCGAGACGGAGAACCTCGATGTCTTGTCAGTATTCGCTGATCATCTTGCGATGGATTCGTCGCGCGCCGGAGGAGTTCTTGACGGGACCTGTCATAGATGTAGGTGACGTTCGGTTGCCGGAGGCAGGATCGGACAGCCGCCTCCGATGGGACCTAGGTGAGGTACACACAGTGCTCAATGAACGCCGCCGTGAACGTGAACTCACGTGGGCGGAGCTGGCCGAAGAACTCAATTGCACGCCTGGGCGATTGACCAATCTGCGAACTGCTCGTTTGGCGGACATGGGCCTCACGATGAGCATTACCCAATGGCTCGAACAACCGGCCGCTCGGTTCGTCCATCCTGCCCAGTGGTGACACTCGGATCTGGTGTTCTAGGCTCGTCGATACCCTGTCAGTACGCCTCGACGAGCGAGCGGGTCAGGTATACCAACGTGATGAAGGCTCGGTACAGGCGCAGCGGTTCGTCGTCTGTCAGCGCAACGGTCACCTCGTCGAGGCGGCGCACGCCCCGCACCCAGCTTGCCTGCTCGGCCATATCCGGGCTGGTGAAGCGCACCTCGATCGTCGCGGGCATGCGTACCGCCGGTGGCGCCAATGCCGCGGTTCCGGCCAGCGCGGTTCGCACACCCTCACGGATCAATTCCCGCGCCACGGTCGGATGCCTGTGCTCGGCCGCATACCGGCTGATGGACCTCTTGACCTCGACGGTCGTGATGCCGGGGCAGAACGGTGCCGCCTCCGGCCCGACATACTGGTCGCCCGTGATGACCGCGATGGGCACCGCGAAGTGCTGGGCGACGAGCGCGTTCAGGCCGGCCTCGCCGGTCATGGCTCCGCCCAGCCGGACGTGTGCGATGGCCCGCGGGTTGTAGGTGTGGGACAGGACACCGGGCGTGCCGATCGCGGCGTGGTATCCGAGGAAGACGACCGCGTCGAACGACTCGTCCAATCCCTCCATCATGTACAGCGGCTTGAACCTGCCGGAGAGGTACGCGGCCCGTCCGGCGAGGGCGTCCGGCGGAAGGTTGCGCATGGCCGAGTGGCCGTCGTTGACCAGGATGTCAGTCGCGCCCGCGGTGAGCGCCCCGTCGATTGCCGCGTTGACCTCGCCGACGAGCAGTTCGCGGCCCAGCGGGTAATCGTCGCCTCCGGCCAGGCACTGGGCCCAGTCGACGATACCGGCGACGCCCTCCATGTCCACCGAGATGAACACCTTCACACACCGAGCGTGCCGTACTTACCGCCCGCGGGTGCCGCGTGCACACCGAGGTGGAGGAGGACGGCGAGAACCCGCCGGTTGGCGTCCTCGCTGTCGGCGATGTCGAGCGCCGCACGGATCCCCGGCCTCGCCATGCCGATGTACAGGGGCCTGTCCCAGCATTAGTCGGGACAGGCCCCTGACTTATGTTCCAGTCGTCTCTCCGTCGAACGGCGTCCGTCTGGTGTCACTGTTGACCATCGCAGCGGCATCGCCGCTGGTCACCGGCCGGTCCGGTACCGGAGACCTCGCCGTCTATCGATCATCGACATGACCACGGCGCCTTCGCCGCTTGCGGGGGTCGGTCCACCGCTGCCGGGTCGGCTCACGGAGTCTTCATGGGATCGCCCGTGGCCCAGGCAACCCCGTCGCCGCGGTCCATCTTCTCGATCGCAGCCATGTCCTCGTCGTCGATGCTGAAGCCGAAGATGTCGGCGTTCTTGCGGATGCGGTCGGGGTCGGTGCTCTTCGGAAGCACCGGATACCCCTTCTGGATGGCCCAGCGCAGCAGGACCTGCGCCTCGCTCACGCCGTACTTCTTGGCCATGACCTTGAACGGGGCCTCCGCTTGCTCACCCTCGGCCCGCATCTGGTCCGTCTTCGCGCTGTCCTGCCCCTCGGCGGTTCGCCAGGTGGAGAGCGGAACCAGGCTGCTGTACGCGATGGGTGTGATCGCGTTGTCGTTGAGGTATCGAACCAGCTCCGGCTTCTGCGACCACGGATGAAGCTCGATCTGGTTGGCGTCCGGCATGGGTAGGCCCGCTGCCGTCAGCTCCTCGATGTGCTTGACGCCGAAGTTGCTCACGCCGATCGCACGCGCCTTTCCCTGCCGCTTCAGCTCGACGAGCCCGCGCCACTGGGCGAGTCGCTGGTCGCGTTCGAACGGCGCATGGATCAGGTAGAGGTCCACGTAGTCCAGCCCTAGCCGTTCGAGGCTCTCGTCGAGCGATGTCACCGTGGACTCGGTGGTCTTCGCCGGCTGCCCCCACGCCGGGTTCCCGGGCCAGAGCTTCGTGGTGACGAACAGATCGCTTCTCGTCAGCCCCTCGGACTCGAGCGCCTGCTTGATGCCGGCGCCGACGCTCGATTCATTTCCATAGCCCTCTGCGGTGTCGATGTGCCGGTAGCCGGCACGAATGGCTTCACTCACCGCTGCGGCAGCCTCGTCGTCGGCGATGAGGTACGTGCCAAAGCCAAGGTACGGGATTTCGACATCTGTGGTCAGTGTTCGGGTCTTCATTCGCTTCTCCCTTGGAACTCGACGGGTAGCGACCCTACCCACGTCCGGGCCGCAGCGCCTGCCAGCTCCTCCACACTGCTTGCCTAATCCTGCACATGTCCGGAGAATGTCCCCGTCGACCTGGGTTGGTTGAGCAGGCCGGTCGAGGATGCCGCGGGAGGCCGAAGCGTGCACTTGGAGCGACTCGTCGAACAAGCTTCCCGTCGTGTTCCACCGGACCGGAACGGCCATCAGCGGGCCACCCAGCCGATAGCTGGTCTCCAGGTCCTCCGGCAGAGCGTTCCGAGTTCGTTCGAAGCCTCGTTGTACGAGCCTGTCCTATGCCTGATCCTCCAAGGCAGGAAACAGGTCTCGCTCGGAGAGCAGACGTTGTCGTTCGGCCCTGGACAGTGCCTCCTCGTGAGTCACGACCTGCCCGTGTGCTCCAGAGTCACGAAGGCTCCGTACCTGGCGCTGGTCCTCGAGGTGGATGTCGCGACCATCAGGGAGCTCTACGACAAGGTCGCAGGGTCAGCGCTCGACAGCGAACGCGCTCGCTCGGCACAGACGCATCAGGCGGATCCCGGGCTGCTGGATGCTTTGCATCGATACTTGGCGCTCGCCGACTCGCCTACGGACGCGAAGGTACTCGGCCCGCTCACCTCGAAGGAGATTCACTACCGCTTGCTGGTGGCTCCGTTTGGTGGAATGCTTCGCAGTCTCATCCGCCACGACAGCAACGCCAGCGCCATCGCCCGCGCCATCGGTCACATCCGCCGTGATATCCGCTCGCCGATTGCTGTCCCGGATCTCGCACGCCACGTCGGGATGAGCGCGTCGTCATTCCACAAGCACTTCAAGACGATCACCTCAACGACGCCACTGCAGTACCAAAAGGAGCTTCGCCTGCTCGAGGCACGACGACTCCTGAGGACGGGCGGCGCCTCGGTCACCACCGCAGCCTTTGACGTCGGGTACGAAAGCCCGAGCCAGTTCAGCCGCGAATACGCGCGGAAATTCGGGGTCCCTCCGAGCCAAGACCTGGCAGGCGCGACCGGCTAGAGCCCTCGGGCCGGGGCTACGACGGTGACATGCTCGACGTCATACGTTGGATGACAGCGGGCTGATGGCGTCGAGGCTGACGCGTACCTGATCGGCTTCCGGCATCCCGAGATCGGGGTAGATGGCCAGGGCCTGCTCGAACTGGTCACGGGCCCGGGCCAGGTCACCGATCGTCTGATGGGTCCGGCTGAGGCCGGCGTGGGCGCGGGCCTGCTGGGCAGGGCCGCCGGTCTCGACGGCGATGGTGAGGGCTTCGGTGTAGTGGACCAGTGCGCTCGCGAGGTAACCGATGGCGTGAGCAGCGTCGCCGAGGCCGTTGAGCGCCCAGGGCTCGCCTTCTCGATCGCCCGACTCGTGGAACCGGGCGAGGGCCTGCTGGTGGTACTCGGCGGCCCGTTCCGGCGAACCGAGGCGGCTGTGGAGGGTGCCGAGGTTGTCCAGTGCGTGTGCTTCCCCGAACCGGTTGCCGAGCTGCCGGTACAGGGCCAGGGCCTGGTGGTTGTGCTCAGCGGCCGGCCCGTAGCGGCCCATCCGCCCCTCGATGACGGCGAGGTTGCACAGTGCGTGTGCTTCGCCGAACCGGTCACCGGTCTGCTGGCACAAGGCCAGGGACTGCCGGCAGTGGTCAGCCGCCAGTTCGTAGTGGCCCAACCGCTGCTCGTCGGTACCGAGGTTGGTCAGCGCGATGGTCTCGCTGGCCCGGTCGCCAAGACGCCGGGCCAACGCCAACGCCCGGCTGTGGAGATCCACGGCCCAGCCGCTGATAGACGATGCCGAGGTTGCCCAGGGCGCGTCCCTGCCCGACGGTGTCGCCGGCCTGCTCGAACAGGATCAGCGCCTGCTCCACGTACTCGGCCGCCGCCTGCCGGCCAAGTTGCAGATGGGCGGCGCCGAGCCCGTTCAGCGCCTGGGCCTCGCCGACCGGGTTGGCGGTCGCCTGGGCAGCCTTGCGGGCATGTACCTCGTTATCGTCCCGCTTACCCACTGCTGAGCCGGCGACCGAGCAAAGCCGGTCCCAGCCAGCCAGCGCGTTCCGAAGCTCGGCAGTTTGTCACGAAGGTGGTAGCCCGCTCGTGGTGCATGTGGAGCGGGCTACCGATCGTTGTTCGTGGACCTTAGTGGAGCAGTACTCTCAGCCCGGAGATGTTGGCCCTGTTCACCGCGGATGCGACGACCGACATGCCGCCGTTGGCGAAACAGAGCCCACCGCCGACGCCGTAGCCGTTGACCCCCGCTGCGATGATGGCGCTGCCGCTCCAGTAGTAGATCGGGCCGCCGCTGTCGCCTTCGCACAAGGTGACGCCGCCGGTTTTGCTGGTGAACGTGACGTAGGTGACGCACCTGCCGAACGGGATCGGCGGATCCACCTGGCTGCCGCACACCACCCGTTGGTCTCCTGAGATGATGTTGCAGTTGGGCGTGGACACCGCACTTGAGTTGCAGTAGTTCCCACCCTTCGGCACGCTGTTGGCGACGCTGGCGACGGGTACGTCGGTCGTGTCGCTGAGGTACATGAATGGCCCGTTGGTCAAGCCGGAGTTGAGCTGGATGACTCCAAGGTCGTAGCGCGGCTCGGTGTCGAACAGTTGGTGGATGAAGGCCGTGTGGCCCATCGCCTGGCCGGTACCGTTGGTCACGTTCACGCCGTCCAGCCACCCGCTGCAGTGGGCCGCCGTCATCATGAACCTCGTCGGAGCGCCGGTGGCGTACATACTGAACCCGGAGGTGCAGTAGCCGTGGGTGGTGTGGGTGACCGCTCCGGCCCAGTACGGTGAGTAGTCGCTGGCCCGCGACAGCCCGCGCGCTTTCGGCCCGGTGCTGTCGGCGGTGTCGACCGGTACGCCGGTCTTCGTCGATACGGTCGTGATCGCGTCGAGTAGCCTGGCCTGCTCGGGGGTGGCTGTTGCTCGGTGCTGTGCGGCCGACCGCAGGCCGGCGTGGCGGACGGTCAGCCCGGAGCCGTCGGTACGGATGTCGATCGTCATGCCGATCTGGGCCGACTCGGCGAACCGGGAAAGCTCGACCGACGCCTGGGTCAGTTGCTTCTCCGAGTGGGCCGCCGGTTCGATCCGCATCGAGATGCCTTCAGCGGACGCGGAGGTGCGCAGCGCGTCCAGCGTGCCCGGGACGCGGCCGGCCCAGTAGACGAATATCTGCTTGTGGGCGACATCGAGGCGGACCCCGGCCAGAGGTGATGGCTCGATGCTGTCGGCGAGCTGGTGGATCGATTCGTTGAGTTGCATGAAGGGCGCCTGGGCGTCCATCGCCGCGCGGTCGGCTGCGGACAGCTCCGGGATGCGGCCGTGCGAGCCGGTGGGACTGCTCGCGGTGAGTGCGCTTGCGGGGTTGCCGCCTACGAGCACAGCGGCGGTGGTGACCACGACCATGACCGCGAGTAGCCGCCCGAGCGTGTCGCCACGATGGCGGAGCGCTTGCCGTCGCGGTGCTCCTCTGCGTTGGGTGTGCATCGTGCTCCCTTCGGTTACGTTGCCCGACTCGGTGCCGCCGCAGCCGAGCAGCCGCCTGCCTACGCCCCGGTCGAGACCGCGACGAGCGACGGCAGAGCCGGTGGATTCGTCCGCCGAACAGCCAGCCGGGAGACCCAACGGTTGGGCCTGTGTGGCAGATCCGGACGGTTGCGGGGAGTCTTTCCGAGCGTTCTACGATTCCGGTACGCACTCGCTATGGTGGCGCCGCTCGATCCGCGGGCCGGCCGCCCCTGGGCTGGACGGATCCGCCTACGACCTGGGCCCGACGAGCGCGACAACCCCGCGCGGAACGGCTGTACGGGGGTGGGCGAGCCGTTGTCCAGTTGTCACAATCGGTGACGCCCAATGCGACTGCGTCGGGGTGTCGATTCGCGCCGGTCCGGAGGCCAGCAGGTGAAGACAAGTCGAGTGTTTGTCAGCCACACCTCGGACATGGCCCGATTCCCGGTGGGCGGCTCGTTCGTGCAGGCGGCGCTGGACGCGGCGGCCAGAGCGGGAGTCGCGCCCGTGGACATGCGCTACCTCGCCGCTCGCGACGGCGCGGACCTGCCCGCCTGGTTGCAGGACGCCGACCGTAGCGCGGTGGACGCGTTCCGGCAGCGAGTTCGGCAGGCCGGGCGGCCGCACTACGGGGGGAGACGGCGATGTCTGTTGATCGCGCATGGGTGGGTCGGGCCTGGTTGTCCAGGGCGGTCGCCGTCACGCTGGTGGGGATCCTGGGCGGTGGCCTGCTGACGGCCACCGCCCGCCCGGCGTCCGGGGCACGGCGGGTACGGACGACGGCCAGGCGACGGCGGCGCTGGCCGCCATGTCGGCGCGGCGGTGCGGACACCGGGTGGAGGATCTGTCCCCGCGCCGGTGGCCGGCGCGCAGCTGCGCCGGCTGTACGTGCTGCCATCAACCCGAGACCTGGTCACGCTATGGCCAGTACGACCAGGGTCTGGTTGTGGAAGCCGTGGATGCCGTGGGTACGGGCGATTTCGCCCCACGTGTAGAGGCCGGCGACCGGTGCCGGAACAGCGGCGACACGCATTTCGTCCAGTTCGCGGAGCATGCCGCCCGGCCCGAACAGGTCAGCCCGGGATATGCAGTCGAAGGCGATCAGACCCAAGGCCGGCGCGCCACGCAGGGCTTGCAAAGCAGTACGGCAAGCGTCGGTCGCCGCGTGCAACGCGGAGTCCTCGTCGCCTTCCATGAGCCAGACCAGTGCGCTATCCGGAATCTCGCCGCTGGAGGACAGCCAGCCTTGCGCGAGGAACTCGGTGGAGCTGACGTTGCGTACCTCGATCCCGGCCCGGCGAGGCAGTCCGATCGGGCGGGTACGGGCGAACCGGTGGAAGGCCACCGGATCGGTGTGGAGGCGTTGATCCGCCCCGAGGCGGCTGAGGTATGTCGCCACCGCGGGTTGATCGTCGAGAGTTCGTACGACACCGTGGTTCGCCTCCGTGACGATCAACCGATCGCCGACCGTGTGCCAGCCGTGCCCGAGTCCGATGCCGAAGGCTCCGTCCGAGATGATCTCCGCGCCGACGACGGCGTCGGTGTACGCCTTGTCGTCGCAGAGCTGGAACGTTGCTCCGGACAGCGGGTCGGGGGTCGCTGATCCACCCACCAGCGGCACAGAGGCGCCTACCACCCCGTACACGCCCGCGATGATCTCCTCCTGATGGGGCGCGAGACCGTCGGTCAGCAAGACCAGGACGCGGTGGCGGTTGTCGCCGGTGGCGCCGATGGTCTTGGCGCACGCGGCTGCCTGCGCACCGGCCTGGCGCTGGGCAGCTGTCGCGCTGTACCCGACGGCGGTGCGGGCGGTGAAGCCGGGACCGCCCAGCGCTACCACGACCACCGCGTCATCGCTGGCACCGTCCGCGCCGATCACCGTACGCGAGGAGCAACCGATCAGCGGTACCCCCGCCGCGACCTCTCCGATGCCGGCCAGTACCGCCGCCGGGTCGTGGCGTCCCGCGCAGAACACCATCAGCAGTCGTACCTGTGCACCCGTTATGGCCTGGAGGGCCGCGCGCCGACCGGCCCGCTGTGGGTCCGGCTCCGCGGCAGCGGTACCGATGGACAACCAGCGTCGCGCGGCACGCCCGGGAACTGTTCCGTTCCCTGGTCTGTCGACACTGGCCACAGGCTCAGTCTGGCGCGCTCGCGGTACCGGCGCAAAGGCGATCTCCGGCAGGCCAGCATTGCCGACGCTGACAGGGCCATCGCCACCTCGCAGGTCGCCCTGCCCGCCTGCCGGAGTCAGCCGCACCGGATGGCGATCTCCTGCCAGGACGCGCCGCCGTCGCCGCTGTGGTAGAGCCGGCTGCCGGTTCCTCGCCGGGGACGTGGCACTGCTGCCGGCCGTGGCCGGGTCGCCAGCCACACGGTTCCCGCGCGGCAGGTGCCGATCGTCGCGATGCAGATGTCCGCGGACAGCGGGACGACGGTGTGCGTCCAGGGCCCTCCCGGATCGTCGCTGCGCCACAGGTCGTGGCCGGAGGCGGCCCACAGGCGCCCGTCCCGGCCGTAGCTGGCCAGGTCGGGCCCCTCCCCGGACCGCACGGTCGGCAACTTCACCGGCGCCGACCAGGTCTCCGCGCCGGGGGCCAGCCGGTAGGCGTACAGCCCGGCGGCGGGCGGGGTCGGTGCGGACTCCGACCCGAAGTCGGCGCGCAGCACCATCACCGCGCTCCCGTCGTCGGCGTAGTGCGGCGGGCTCAGCAGCGGATGGACCCGGCGGCTTATATCCCGGCCATCATCCAGGTCCGGCCGCCGTCCACGGTGTGGCCGACCGCGGCGTGCGCCAGTTCAGCCCGCCGCCCGCTGGGCGGCACCGGCTGGCCGTTCACCAGCGCCTCGCCCCAGGTACCCAGCTGGACCACGGCCCGGTCCGGCCCGAACGCGGTGACCCGGTACGGGTCGCCGTGCCAGGCCAGCTGCGGGGTCCAGGTGGCCCCGGCGTCGTCGGTACGCAGCAGGTAGGTCAGCGTCTCACCGGCGGACGCGGTGACCCAGGCCACCGCTGGCGTGGCCACCGCGAGACACGACTGCCAGCACTCCAGGTCACCGTCCGGCATCGGTACCGATGCGGCTTCGATGATGTCCACGGGCGGAGGCTAATCGCGGGCGGCGATCGGCGCTGTCCCGCAACGGCGTGGTAGCCGCCCCCGGCCACGGCGGACCGTGATCCCGGTGTCACCCGTCGGGTCGTAATGCGATGGACGCCGGTTCGCGCGGTGTGTACTCCGATAGGTTCCTCGACGTCCCTCTCGGTCCTCGAGACCAACCCAGCCACACAGGTGTTCTACGAACTCACGGCCCCCCTTCGCGCCACCTGTCGCTGGCAGTCACAGCGCCGGCCGACCGCGGGGCGGGCGCCGCCGTTGGCGCTGGACAAGGCCGGTACCTGGTTGTACCGGGCGCCGGTGGGAGGAGGACGGGTGCGTCGGCATGCCTGTTGGCACGGCCGGCTGCCGGCCCCCGTGGTGGCCCTGTTAGTGTCAGCGGGTTGGTACACGTCCGGCGTGGACGTAATCGGGACAGATTCGGGCAGCGACTTCGGCTCGGGTTCGTCTGGCAGGGGAGTGGAAATGGCACAGGGCACGGTGAAGTGGTTCAACGCGGACAAGGGCTTCGGATTTATCGCCCAGGATGGGGGCGGCGACGACGTCTTCGTGCATTTCTCCGCCATCCAGTCCGGCGGTTACCGGTCGCTGGAGGAGAATCAGCGGGTCGAGTTTGAGATCACCCGCGGGCAGAAGGGCCCACAGGCCGAAAACGTCCGCGTCGTCTGACCCGGCGTGTGATCTACAGGTTCCTAGAATTTCCGGAGGTTTCCGGCCCGGACTCCGCCGTCACGACGACGGTGGCCGTGTGCCGTGAACGACCGGTGAGATCAGGGCGGTCGACCTGATCTCACCGGGGCGGTGTTCGGTCCCCGCATCCTCTTGAGGGTGCGGGGACCAACGCTGTACTGGGGCACCGAACGAGTGATCCCGCCGATATGGCATGGATACGGCACGGAACTGCCCTGATACTTGCGTGCCAGTGACTGTCAGTTACTGTTCGACAGTAACCCGAAATCGGATCGCTATTGTGGAAGGAACTCTGATGGCCAGGCGAACCATCCACATGCTCGTTGACGATATCGATGGCGGCGAAGCCGAAGAGACCGTCCGATTCGCTATCGACGGAGTCCAGTACGAGATCGACCTGTCCGCGAAGAACGCCACGAAAATGCGATACGAGTTGGCCCGCTACGTCCAGGCCGGGTCGAAGGTGGGTCGGGCCGGTGCCACCGCCGCACCCGCCTCCGTAGGGCGCGGGCGAGCGCCGGCCGCAGTGGACCGGGACCAGAGCCGGGCCATCCGCGAATGGGCCCAGAGCAAGGGCATCACCGTGTCCGATCGGGGCCGCATCAAGCAGGACATCGTCGACCGCTACCACGCCGAGGCCGGCCGCTGACCCTTCCCGGCGGACTCCTAGTCCGCGGGTTCGGGGTTCGAGTCCCTGACGGATAGTTGATCAAGGCCCTGGCCTCCCCGACTGGCCATGAAGCTGCTCGCGACTCCGTCGGCGGGGCGGCTATCTACTCAAGGACCGCATCAGCGATGTACCGGACTTCCGCAACGCCGTCCGGCGCGTCGCGGCGGGCGGCTCAGCCCTGCGGGTTGGCGGGTGAGAGGGCGTCGGGGTCGACGCCGAGCATCTGGAGTAGGGCGCCGTTCTTGTACGTGTCGACGAGGTCGGGCAGTTCCCGATCGACCCAGTCAGCCCTCGCGTGCAGCCCTCTGGACCGGAGAGCTGAGATGATCTCAGCTTTGTCGATCTGCATGGGTGTTCCTCTCAACTCGGGTCGCATCGATGGCGTAATGGAGAGCCGTAGCGTCGCGGGCGAGTCAACGCCGACCAGGGGCCAGCCGCCCGGTCGCCGGTCGCGATCCGGGAGATCAAGCGATCGATATGATCACGGCGGACAGTCGGCGCGGCACTAGCCGATGTCGGTGGCGGTGTCGCCGAGGGCGCGATCATCACAGTCCCCAAGGGATCGTCGAACGTCGATCAGACGACCGTCGGGGTCTGGGGCGGCGGCATGAACAACGAGCACGGCACAACGACTGGCCGTGACCAGTGCATGATACCCCTGCCAGGAATACTCGGCCGGGCACCGGCCGCGGTCCGCTGTCCAACGTGGACATGGTCGAGTACGCTTGCGAGTCCGACCTCACCGGCTCGATCCGGCCGGAACGTACGGTGTCGCGGTCCGTGTCCGCAGCATCCGGGGCACGGCGGGCACTGATGGATGGGGTGTAGGGTCGGTGCACGACTGGTGCCAGGCCGGTCCGCCGCGACCGCCATGAAGTCCGACGCTTGCGACCCTTACAGTGCGCCCGAGGGAGTCGGCGATGGTCACGGTCATGGAAGTAACCTTGGACACCCTCGTTCATCGACCCTCACTGGCGGCGCTGCGGGCGGCCGCGGCTGGGCAAGCGCTGGTGCTGGTCTGTCAGCAGCGAGCGGTTACGGACGGTCTGACGGCTCGGCTCCGCGAGGCTCTCCCGCGTCAACGGATCGTGGCGATCTCGCTCACCTCGATGTCGACCGATGAACGTGACCTGATCGAGACCGTCCTGGAGACGGGCACGGTCGCGCTGGTCACGATCAACAGTGACGTACTGGCCATTCGGCTGACCGGTTGGCTCGAAGCGGAGATCACGGTGACGCTGCCCGCTACACGACGCGCGGCGTAGCGCCGCAGCAGGCCTCGGACCCCATCCATCTGCCCAGCAGGACAAAGGAGCCCAAGAATGCATGTCGCCAGAGCCGAGATCATCGCGATACTGCGATCAAGGGGTCTGCTGGACCGGGCGGACTGGGTGGACCGGGACCTTCCGGCGATCGTCGACACGAGTAGGAACGGGGCGCTGCTCCGGATGCTCGATATCGATCCGTCGACGCTGTCGTCCATCGACGCATCCCCATCGCGGGGGTAGGCCCCGGGCGGAACAAGACAGTCGACCATGCCCACCACCGCTGATACCGACTCGACGTGGGCGGCCTCGCCTTCGTCGAGACGGTTTCGCCCACAAACTCAGGGCGACGGCTGCTACTTCATCGGAGGCCATCATGTACCCGGACGGCATCGACACCGCCGCGCCCGTAATCGCCCGTCACAGTGCTGTCATCGCCGCGCCGCCGGGGTTGGTGTGGCGGTTGCACACCGATGTCGAGGCCTGGCCCACCTGGCAGCCGGAGATCGACGACGCCCACCTCGACGGGCCGTTCGGTCCCGGCGCCGACTTCACTTGGCGCACCCATGACCTGGGGATCAAGTCAACGGTCTACCGGGTCGAACCACAGCGCCACACGCTCTGGGGCGGACCGGCGGAAGGCATTACCGGCATTCATAGCTGGACCTTCACGCCCGTGCCGGGCGGAGTGCGCGTCAACACCGACGAGTCATGGAGCGGCGAGCCGGTGCAGGCGGCCGTAGCCGACATGCAGGCCGCGCTCGACGCCGCGCTCATTGCCTGGCTCGGCCATCTCTCGGCGGCAGCCAAGCAGCGCCGGTGACTCCTCATCCCCGGCCGGCGTCCGTGGTCGGCTCCCTCGCGATCTGCGGACCTGCGCCTCGCCGGCGCGCCCAGGAGGGTGACCGGTGACCAGGTAACCCTGGTCACCACGACCTTCGGCGATCAAGCTGCCGCTCGACCGGTGCCATAGTAGGTGATCTTCGCCGCCGCGCCATCCGTGGTCCGCGTCGGTGATCAAGTAAAGGTACGCGAGGTTTCGTCTTTACTCAAAATCGGATCTAATGGGCCGCCTGTCGGACCTTTCCCGCGCCGTCGTGGACGGATCAGAAACCCCTCTGACCCCATTGGCCCGCGAGCCGCGCCCGCCAACCGGCGGTAGGACCTCCCGTTGCAACCTGGTCCGCCGTGGCGATGGAGTCGCCCGGTGCGGCGTGCCGCGCCGCTCACGGCCGACCATCTGACCTGACGTTTGCGAATGAAACGAGTTTTCGTGGGTAGGGTAACGGTGGAGCCGCGCTGTTCCGTATTATCTATGTCGTTCATACGCCGCCCGAGACCCCGGTGGCCGCACCTTCAGGCACCCAGGGGACCTCGTGTCGGACCCGACAACCGTCAGCACAGGTGACGGCACCGGCCTACCGCGTGGCAACACCGCTCGCCGGCGACTGGCCAGGCCTTCTTTTGGCGTGCTGTACAGCGCTCCGTTCGTCGCCGCGACGGTGAGCGCGGTCCGTCGGGAGATAGGTCGGTGCTCCTCGTCGGCCGGGCTGGACGCCGCGCGTTCGGATGAGTTCGTCGTCGCGGTCGGCGAGATCCTCGCCAACGCTGTCATCCACGGTGGTGGTAGCGGCGAGGTCGTGGTCTGCTTGGAGGCCGGGTACGTCCGATGTGTGGTCAATGACCGCGGTGCCGGCATGCCGGAAGGTTACGGCCGTCCGCAGTATCCCGACCCGACAGCCGAGGGTGGTCGCGGACTGTGGCTGGCCCAGATGTTGTGCAGCCGGCTGATGCTGGACTCCTCCCCGAGAGGTACCCGAATCGAGTTGTGCATGGACATTCCCTAGGTGTAGCGGAAGCGGCCGGGTTGGTCCGGTCCTAGGCTTCGGATCGACCGCGGGTCATGGCTCGGGACTGCTCGGGGTCGCGCAGTGACGTCGGGGACAGGAACGGCCCGAGTGCGCCGTCGTCGGCGGTTGCCGGTAACCGGCGGGCCACCCCGGCGAGGAGGTCGGCGACCTGGACGCGTGGATCGTCGCGGGAGTCGACCGTCACCAGCCCGGCCAGCGGTGACAGCGTGGCCGGCGGCAGCGTGGCCGGCGGGCTGGCGCTGTCGGCCAGTACCCGCTGGAGGCGGCTCAACCGGCCGGCGGTGAGGGCGCTCTGCTCGTCGTGGATGACCAGCACCTGCCGCAGTCCGCCGCTCCAGAACAGTACGGTCTCGGCGAGCGCCGGCAGCATCGGCTCCAGCGGTGGCGGGATTGACCGGTCGTCGTCGGCCAGCCTGGTCAGGACGGCCGACACCCGGGTCCGGCTGAGCCGGTCGAGGACAGCCTCGGCCGGCGTGCCGAGCCTGTCTCGGATCAACGCATCCCGCGCCTGGAAGAACTGTTCCACGACCTGGCGACCCGGCCGGTGCCGCCGCTTGGTCCGGACCAGCTCGACAAAGGCCGCGAGGAAGGCAGCCCAGTCGGCACCGGCCGCGCGTCCGGCCCGGTACAAAGTGAGGGCGGCCGGACGCTGGTCCTGGGTCAGCCGGGTGCCGGCGGCGTAGGACGGCTCGGCCAGCAACAGGTCGACGATCCGGGTTACCAGGAAGTACTCCTTGTCGACCAGGTGCACATGCGCCCGGCCGCGCAGCGCCGCCAGGAACCAGTCCAGCGCCTGACCCGTGTTCGGGCCGCGAAGCAACCGCCCGGACTTGAACTCGTGCGGCGGGTACCGAAACCCCGACTGCAGCGTCGCGATCAGCTCCACCGCCTCGCCGGCGCACAGGTCGACACTCGCATGAGTGATCACCGGGGTGGCCGGATCGAGCAGGTTGGTGCCGGAGAACCCGGACTCGTCACAGGCGATCTCCACGACGGCGCCGGCCACCGCGTCCACCGGCGGCAGCCCGCCCTGGGGCGGCAACCTCATCCCTGACACGCCCGGTCCCTCGCCATGCCGACCATGGTCGCCCCGCGCACCCGGAACGGACCACCGAATTGCGCTCCCGACCGTATCCAGGGCAACGGGATGTTTAGACGATGACCGTTCCGGCGACACCGGGAAGGCCTCCGCCGGCGGCATTCCAGGTGGTTACCGCGACCACGTAGTGATGGCCGGGGACCAGGCCGTCAACGTGTACGGACAGGCCCCTGACCCCGATGGTCTGGACGAACGCGCCAGGGGTGTCCGCGTCGAAGACGAGAACCCCGCACCGGTCGATCGTGTCGGTGTACTGGCCGGTCGGTGCGCCCCAGACGACATTGATACCGGTGCCGGTGGACGTGGCGATGATGCCAACCGGCGGTGGCGCGGTCTGCGGGTGCGCGGTGGCGCCGACGATCGGTGACCAGCCGGATTGAGGTCGTCACCGTTGTCGGTGCGGACCTGGTACTCCCACTGGTCGCCGTCGACGGTCCAGGTGGTGTCGAACCGGTTGGCCTGCACCGGCTGCTCGTTCCAGGTCGTGTCGCCTTTGTGCCGGTAGCGCATTGGTAGGTGCCGCGCCAGTCGACCAGTTCCGCCCGCGATTTCTCGGTGCTCCACGTCGGTACCGCGTGCTTGAGCAGGTCGTTGTCCTGGGCGGTCTTGAAGATCAGGTCGTCGCGGCCACCGATGTACCAGACCAGCGCTTCGTCATGATCTCCACTTGGGAATGTCGCCGGACACGACCGGCAAATGAAGGCTCGACGGCCATCAGAGATACCTCGGCCGTATTGCCGGACAACCCGACCCGACCGACGACTTGGCTTCGTCGTCATGACGCGGAATGCTAGCGATGCCGCCATGACCACGCTGCCCCCTGCTTGAGCCTTCCCGATCACCGCCTACGGTGTGGGCTACTCCCGACGGGGAGCCGGAGCTGGGTGAGTTCGGGAAAGCTTGGTTCGCACCGCGTCCGCCTCGGGACTGCCGAGCTGCGCGAAGGTGTTCACCGACTGGCGCCACGCGGCGGCCGCGGCCGACCCGTTGCCGGCCGCGTGGTGGGTGTCGCCGATCTTGTCCAGCGTCTCCGCTTCGTGGACATGGTGCCCCAGCTGCCGGTACAGGTCGAGTGCCTGTTGATACCGGCTGACCGCGTCCTCGCACCGGCCGAGCTGTTGGTTGATATAGCCGAGACTGTCCCAGGTGGACGCCAGACCTACCTTGTCGTCGATCTGACGCTGAATGACGATCGCCCGTTCGCAGTAGGCCAACGCCTGCTCCAGGTCGCCACGCCAGGCGTGGTAGCAACCGATCTCGTCGAGGGTGTAGCCCTCACCCCGGCGATCACCCATCGCCCGGAACAGTTCGTAGGCCTCTCGCGCATGGGTGAGCGCCTCGTCGAACATCTGCCGGTCCGCGAACAACTGAGAGCGGATACTGTGCACGACCGCCCGGCCACGACAGTCCCCGACGTGCTCGTACAGTTCCAGCGCGCTACGAAGATGCTCGTGGGCCTTGTCGTAGTCGCCGAGCTCGTTCAGGGTCTGACCCAGGTGACGGTGCACGCGCGCCTGCTCGGAACGCAGACCCAGCCGGGTCGCTGACGCCAGCGCCAGGCCCAGGACCGCCAACTGGTCCCGCCAGTACATCCCGATCGCCAGGAACTGTGCGACGCTCCAGGCGAGCTGCCAGACGTGGGTGTCGAATCCGTCGATCGAGGCGCGCTCGATGGCCGACAGGATCGCAGTTCGTTCGGTGTGGAACCACGCTATCGCCTGCTCGTTGTCGTGCAACGGTTCCGGAGCCGTGCCGGGTTGCGGCGGTGACAGCGTGATCGGGAGCCGGTGCGGGTCGATCAGGCGTGAGGCGGCACAGCCGGTGTGCAGGTAGTGATCGAGGACGCGGTGCAGTGCGGCGCGCCGGTCGACATCGGTGTCATGCCTGGCGGCCAGCTCGGCGGCGTACGCACGGAGCAGGTCGTGTGGCGCGTACCGGCCGGGCGCGTGCTCGGTGACGAGGTTCGCCTGAGCGAGCCTGACAAGGAGCAGCCGCGCCTGCCCGACCGGGACCGCGGCGAGGCTGGCCGCGGCCGGCGCGGTAACCTCGTCGGCTGGGTGGACCCCGAGCAGGCGGAACAGCCGGGCGGCGGACGTGGGCAGGGGTCGATAGGACCAGGAGAACACGACCCGCACGTCCGTCTCGGCATCGAGCCCGGCGAGGGCGTCGAGCCGGCCCGGCGCGGCGCACGGCTCCACGGTCAATGCGGCGAGCGGGAACTTCGGATGGGACATCGCGCGGGCAGCCACGATGGCGAGGGCGAGCGGCAGACCGCCGCACCGGTGCACGATGTCGTCGACCGCGGCAGGCTCCGCGGCTATTCGCTCGCGGCCGAGGCGGCGTTCCAGCAGTAGCCGCGCCTCGTCCAGGCTGAGCGGGTCCAGCTCGACCGGGCGGGCGCCGTCGGCGACGACCAGACCCGGCAGCCGGTTGCGACTGGTGACGATGGCCAGGCAGCCGGCGCCGGTGGGCAGCATCGGTCGTACCTGGCCGACGTCGGCGGCGTTGTCGAGCATGATGAGTACCCGCCGGTCGGCGAGCATGCTCCGGTACAGACCGACCTGCGCGGAGAAGGTGGCCGGGATCTGGTCGGGCGGTGTCCCCAGTGCGTCCAGAAACCCGCGCAGTGTGTCGGCGGCCGCCAAAGCTGGGCCGGATGGATCGAAGCCGCGCAGGTTGACGTACAGCTGGCCGTCCGGGAACCGCTCCGCCACCTGGTGCGCCCAGTGCACCGCCAGCGCGGTCTTGCCCACACCGGCCGGTCCGTGCACCACCGCCACCGCCGGGTCCGGGGTCGGGTCCCTGGGCACGATCTCGTCCAGGTATTTGAGCACATCTTCGCGGCCGGCGAAGGTGGCGACATCGGCCGGTAGCTGCCGCGGGACCGGGCGTTGCACACCAGGCGTCACCACGGGTTCGGGTGACGGCCGCAAACTCCTGCCGGCCAGTAGGTTGGTATACAACCGCTGTAGATCCGGACCCGGGTCCACGCCAAGCTCGTCGGCAAGCTGCGACCGGACCGCCTCGTACCGGTCGAGCGCCTCTGCCTGACGGCCGCACCGGTCCAGCGCCACCAGCAGCCGCCGCCACAACGACTCGCGCAACGGGAATCGGGTTGTCAGCTCGCCCAACTCCGCCACCAGGGCTTTCGTCTGACCGGCCGCCAGATCCAGGTCGACGCGCTGCTCCACCGCCACGAGGTACCGTTCGGTCAGGCGCGGCGCCTCCGACTCTGCCAGCGTTGGGGAGTCGATGTCTTCGAACGGTGTGCCTCGCCAGAGCCGGAGCGCTTCGCGCAGGCGGGCATAGCGTACGGCTTCGGCTGCCTCGCCCTCGCCGGCGTCCAGCAGCTGCTCGAAGCGGAGGGCGTCCACATTGTCCGGTGAGAGTCGCAGGGCGTACCCGTTGGGCGTGGTGGCGACCGACGCCTCGCCGATCAGATCGCGGAGCCGCACGAGGTAGAGCTGCACACCGCGCCGTGGATTGCCGGGAAGGCGGTCGCCCCACAACGCGGCAGCCAACCGATCCACGGACACTGGCTGCCCGGCGCAGACGGCGAGCGCCGTGAGCAATGTACGCAAGCGACCGCTCGTCACGGTCAGCGGCTGTCCGTTCATGGTCAGCTGAAACGGCCCGAGAACCGAGATCGTCAACGACGCGGCTATGCAACCCCGCTCATTTCTGGCCATGTCACCCGCTACCCCCCCCGGCCAACGCCAGCGACCGAATGCGCCGGCTTGTCAGTACCAGTAGTCGAAGAAGTACCCGTGGGTACACCCATCGGGGGCAGTGCACCCAGGAGGATTGTGGTGGATTGCCGCGCTCACCGGACCTGAGATTCGGGTGGTGGGTGCGGCCTGCGCCGGATCGGCTGCCGTGGCGACACCGAACGTGGCGACGGCGATGAGACCGACCATGCCGATTGGTCCTCCCTGCATGCCATGCCGATGACCGGGTACGGCCCAGGGATTCAACCAAGCAGTCGCCGATGTCAAATCGCTTTCAGAACGCATCAGCCCAGCGTGTGGCCCTGGCCAGGCTCAGCCGCATCGATCGCGTCGAGGTCGCGCACGGCGTAGCGGTGGTGCTCCCACTCCTCCTCGAGGATCACGTGCAGGCAGGACAGGGTGGTCTCCTGGTAATCGGGGGCCCACGGGTTCGTGCGCGGCGCGGCCAGATCGTCGGGTGTGACGGTGGCGAGGAAGTCGCGCACCATCGCGACGCGGCCCGCCCGGACTTCGAGCACCTCGGCGTACGACGGTGTGACCGTCATGAAAATCGACATGTCCAGGCCATCGGCCTCGGCGCCGGCGTCCGCTTGACCGATGGGGTGGTATGGCTGTTCGGCCTCTAGAATCGCCCGGCCCAGCCAGGTGTCCGTGGCCATGACCAGGTGCCGCAGTGTCTGCGCGAACGACCACTCCCCGCCGACCGACACGTCGACCGTGCCAGCCGGCATCGCCGCGACGCGCTCCAGCGTGGCCGCCCAGGTGCGCTCGAGCCTGGCCCAGGCCGCGCGCAGGCCATCCGGATCTCCGGCACGCCGGTCGGCGCGGCCGGGAAAGCGGCGGTTGAGCTCGGCCTCGACGAGCGGGATCACATCGACGCCGTTGACGCGCAGGAAGCTCTCGCCATCGAAGAGCCACGGTGAGTCGATGTCTGCTTCACGCACATCGACGGCGCGCATCACGACGCCGGACAGGTCAGCCCCGACGAACCGGGCGCCACGCAGATCCGCGCCGGCGAACTCGGCTCCCCGCAGATCGTCGGACCGGCTGAAGGTTGCCATGACTTCTCCTTGTCGAGCGCCTGTTGAGGCGAGCGAAGATGGCATTGTCCTCAACGATCCGTACCGCTGTCGACCCCGGGGCCACCTCATCGGGTACCCCCCGGGTGAGCAGCCCGTCGAGGTCTGCGCACGCCATGGCGGCGCGGCGCACGGCCGCCACGCGGGTCACCGCAGCCGTGTGTGTTGGCGCCTGCCGCGTACAGCATCGCGGGTATGACAGCGTCCTTCCGCGCGAGGTGGCCGTCCCGGTCGACAGCGATGGGGATCGGCGAGACGCCGGAATGCCCGTCGCGGTTCTCGCCCGCTCCGATTTCATCCGTGGTCGGCCGGACACATGCCGGTTCACGACGCCCGTACGGCGATGGTCTCAGTCGTCTCGGCGGACCATGATTCGCCGTGACCGAGCAGCGTCGGCTGGTGCACGATCGCGGCCGGTGCGTCGGCAGCCACGTCGACCCGGACCACGATCGGCGGGTACGAGCGGTGCGGCGCCAGTACATCGGTGCGGGTACAGGTCAGCGGGCCGTCCAGGTCGCAGGACCAGCCGGGTCCGGCGGCTGACGTCACGGTCAGGCCGGCCGGGATCTCGTCGGTCACCAGCACCGGGCTCCCGTCGGTGGGCCGGCTGGAGTGGTTGGTCACGGTCAGCGTCAGCATGGCGGCCTGTCCACGGACGAAGGTGGCCGGCTGGTGCGCGGTGCTGATCCCGATCGGTGACGGAATGCGTACCCACGGCTCGGGGATCCGGTCGACCGTACCGAAGGCGAGTGGCAGGTGGTACGGCACGGGGTTGGTCACCTGCGGGATCGGTCGCCCGGACGAGACCTACCGGTCCGCCACGACGTGTCCGCTGCGGTCGACGACGCCGAAGCAGTACCCGAGTTCGCGGGCCCGGTCGATGATCTGGCCGACGGCCTCGACGGTGGCCGCGCCGGCCGGGGTGTCGATCGGGCCGTCGTGCAGTCCGATGATCACGCCAGGAGTGAGCTGCGCGATGATGTCGTCGCGAATCGCGGCGGCGCTCTTGTCCGGCCGCCAGTCCTCGGCGTCGATGCGGTTCAGGAAGTACGTGTACCCCATCTCGATCAGCAGCCGCTGCACGTCGGGGTCGGAACCACCGAACGGCGGGCGGATGCCGTGGAACGTCAACGGCGCACCGGCGGCGGCCAGGGTTGCCGCGTTACGCAGCACCTCGTCCCGGTTGGCCGCCAGGGTCATCTCGTCCATGTGTACATGTAGGACAGTGTGGTTGAGCTCGACGTGACCCTCGGCCACCTGGAACCGGGCGATCTGCGGGTTGGCCTGCACCCGTACCCCGTTGTCGAAGAACGTGGCGTGCACCTGCTTGTCCCGCAGCACCTGCAGCAGCTTGGGCCGATAGGACGAGGTTCCGTCGTCGAAGGTCAGGGCGATGCGGTTGGCGCAGCTGTTGTCCATCTGCGGGTCGCCCTTCCTGGCCACGTCCGAGTCGGCGGCCGCTGTGACGATCCGGTCTCGTACGGCGTACGCCACTCGAGGCACCGAACAACCACTCATGGCGAGAAAGGACCGGCCTACCGCCGGCCTGCCGCTTCCTCGACGATCCGTATGGCATCGACGCCAAGCGCCTTTTCGACCGCGTTCGCGGCCAGGTGGCACAGGCGGTACCGGCCGTACCCCATGATCCCGAGCCGGGCCAGGTGCAGATACGTGTAGTTGAGCACCAGGCGGTACCGCGTGAACTGCGGATCGTCGAAGACGAGTCGCCGGAACGTGTCACTGCCGAGCATGAGCCGGTGTATCGGGCTGTCGGCGAGCTTTCCCGCCGCGGCGTCGCTGTCGCCTTCCGGTACCCCGGCGGTGAGCCGCAGGCGGCCGGAGGCGACGAGCGACTCGGACACCGTCCAGAGTGGACGTAACGCGGCCACCCACTCGGTGACGAACGGCACGGCGGTGGACCGGCCGTCCACGGTGTCCATTACGGCGCGTACCAGCCCGGTCAGCGCCCGGGCGTTGGCCAGGTACTCCCGGTCGAAGCGGGCGCGGATCCCCACCTGGTCGGAGGATCCGTACAGGAACGCCTCGGCATGCGACCGGAACGAGACGAACCCGCGCTCGATGGCCGGTTCGCCACCGAACGCGTGGGCGACCGCGAGCATGAGCGACAGGCCCACGAACTCTCGGGTACGGCCGGACCGGATCTCCTCCAGCATGGCGAACGCGAGGTCGTTGGTCGTGGCGTAGAACTCGGCGAGCAGGTCCGAACCCACCTCGCCGTCGAGCATGTCGAGGCGCCGGTCGTGCTCCGTGAACAGAACGCTGTTGTCGGGCACGAGCGGGCGCAGCGGTCCGGTCTCCATCTCCAGTTCCGCGAGGCGTTCGTGCATCGGCAGCAGGACCGCCTCCGGTGGCAGGGCGGTCGTGGACGGTCGCCGCGCGAGGTAGCCGCGGACGATGTCGGCGACGGCGGGCTCGACCACCGACGTGAAGGCCGAGGGCGTCGCGAGCACCGGAATCCGCACGTGCGGCCCGCGCCGCCAGTGTCGCACGAAGTACGCGCACCGCACGTCCTCGGCGACGCGGCGCAGCACCGGCCGGACCGCGTCGAGGATCAGGTCGTCCTTGTTCTCGTCGTAGTAGTACACGTGGACTGCTCGCCAGGTCGGTGTCTGCATGGGTCGGTCCTCCGGTGTGGTCACGGGCCGGCGACGACCCGGACGGCGAACGGGAGTGCGGTGGCCAGCGCGGGATCGTGGTCGAGCGGGACGGCGACCGGCGGGCCGACCCGCGCCGCCAGGACGTCGACGACCCGCGCGTACCCGGCCGGTGGTGGAGACGGGCGGCCCTCTCGGGCGCGGTTGAGCAGACCGGGTACGGGCGGTGGACGGTAGTCGGGCTCGCCGGCCAGGTCGGACTGGCAGGCGAGAACCGCCTGCTCCAGGCCGTCGCGTAACGCGTCGGCCGGCGACCACCCGGCAGCATAGGCGACCGGCCGGCCGTCCAGGTACACGGCGTACGTGGGCACGCCGAGCGCACCCGTGATGTCGTACGCCGTGACCGGTGCCCGGAACAGCCGCAGGATGCCGAGCATGCGCTGCCCGGCCTCATCGAGCGCGGTCCCGTCCAGCCCGGCCCGGTCCAGTTCGACAGCCGGGAAGGGGCCGGCGGCGGTGAGCGCGTCGGCCACGGTGAGTTCCCGGCACAAGCGCAGGAGGCCGGTTTCGACCGCGGCCGCCCAGGTCGGTCCGGATGCCACGCCGGCCGGCAGGTGCGGCCCGCCGGGCGCGGTGGTGAAGACGGCGGACGCCGGAACGAGCCGTTCGCCGCGGTCGTCGAGGCGCCATCCGCGGAGCCAGCCGTCACCGGGCGGGGGCGGCACATCGGGTACCGTGCCGTCCGCGGCGAGGAGCCGTCGCCGGTCGAACATGGCCGAGGCGTACAGTTCCAGCGCCCGGCGGGCGGCCCGGTGCCGGGCGGTGGTGAAGCCGGTGGCGGCGCCGTGGACCGTCGCCGCGACTCCGCGCGGGTCGGTGACGGTTGCCTCCGTCACCCACAACGGGAGCTGCTGGAAGGACCGTTCGCCGAGATACGTCAGGACCCCGGTATGTTCGTCCACAAGGGACGAAGCCGCTCGGGAGAAGTCGGCATCGCCCGCCTCAGGCGCGGCGCGAAGTTCGGCGATCCGCCGCGAGAAGTCGCCGGCAGTCTGCGCGGTCGCCGGCACCGCCAGCGGATGCGGCGTGAACGGGTGTATCGAGGTGCCCAGCGTGCCGGTGTCGAGCCGGACCACGGTGTGTCCGGCGGCGTCATCGATGCCGGTGAGGCGGCGCAGGCATCGCAGAACGAGCTGGGCGGCCAGCAGGTCAAGGACTCCATCGTCCACCAGGGACGGTGCGGCGGCAGGCCAGGTGCCGAGCCGCCGCCAGGCCGCCGTCCACTGTGTAGCCGGATCGTCCGGATCGCTGACCGGGCCGAGCCACGCCTCGCCGTCCGCGATCACCGCCTGGCAGAGCGCCGCGCCCCGGTCGGCGCAGAGCGCGTCCAGCTTCTCGGCGCGCGGCAGCGTATCGGGGCCGGCCACGTGCATGACCAGGTCGACGGCGCCGACCAGCTCGGGCGTGGCCTCGCCGTCGAGCAGCGTGCACATCTGGTCCGGGTCCACGCGTACCGCGGCGGACACGACGTCGACGAGCCGGTCCCGGTCGGCGGCACCGGTGTCGACCACGGTCACCTGCCGGCTACCGGCGCGGAGGGTGGCCCGCAGCAGGGTGACCAGCGCGGCACCGGCGCCGACGACGAGTACCGGGCTGTTCCGGTACCGCTGGAACCGGTGGCCGGCCGCCTCGGTGTGCTCGGCCAGGTAGCGCAGCGTGCCGGCGTACCTGCGCTGGTCGGCGTCGGTCAGGGTGTGCGGGCGTTCCCGCGACAGGTCCCGCACGAGGCCGTGGCGGTGCAGCCAGCGCAGGACCTCCTCGACCTTCGCCCGGCGTTCCGGCGGAACGCTCGCGGTCAGTTGGGCGACGGTGTGGGTACCGTCGAGGAAGGGCGTCAGCCGGGTGACCCACCGATGGCCGTCGCCACCGGGCAGGGTGAACCGTCCGCGGCTGGTGACGGCGTGGACGCCACCGGATCCGGTCGGTACCCAGTGAACGCCGTCGCGCAGGTGCGGTCGCATCCCGGCGAGCCCGGTTGCCGCGTCGCTCATCGTCCTGCCTCCCTTGTGGATACGGCACCCAGCGTCAACGGGACGTGCAGCGGCAGCGGCAGCCGTGGCGGCCCGGCAAGGACCATCGCGACCGGTGTCTGCGCCCGCGGGTCGAGTCCGAGCACGTGACCGACGACCGCCGGATCGAAGTCGCACCGCAGGTGCGATCCGAGCCGCAGGGCCGCCGCCGCCAGGCAGACGCGTTCGGCGACCAGGCCGCACCCGATGGTGTGCATCCGGTACCAGCGGTCCCCGCGCCGCGGGAAGCCGCGCTCGTAGTCGCCGACCGCGACGACGACGGCACCGGCCTCGGACACGGCCGGGTACGACACGGTCAGGCCGGGCGCGAGTACGGGGAGCAGATCGCCGGTCCGCACCGCCGCGAGCCGCCCGGACACCGGGTCGTACCGGTACGCACCGGCGGTCAGGCCCGTCACGCGGTTGGCGATGACGTACAGCGGGACCTGGGTGGCGTACCCGGTGGTGTCCGGGAGGTCACCGGCGTAACCGGCGCACGCGGTGGCGAGGATGGCGGCGAGGTCGTCGGCACGGATCGGGTCCGGGCGGAATCCCGGCGTCGCCGAATAGCGGTGCGGTATCCCGGCGGCGGCGCGCACCGGCCGGCCGGCGAGCCGGACTCCGCCTGACGCGTTCTGCCCGGCACACGCCTCAACGCCGTTGCCGGCGCCCGTAGGCGCGTCGCGCACGGAGGCGGCGTGCGGGGAGGCGGCGTGCGGGGAGGCGGCGTGCGGGGAGGCGGTGCGCAGAGAGGCATCGCGCAGAGAGGCATCGCGCAGAGAGGCATCGCGCGCGGAAGCGGCGTGCAGCGCGGCGGACAGCGGCAGCACGTCCCGCGCCGGGCCGGGAAGCGCGATCGGAGGCGCAGGCTCCGGGCTGGTGCCCGCTGGCGGCGGACCGTCCGCCGGTCCCGCTTCGGCCGTCATCGTGACGATCACCTGGCAGTTCTCCCGCGCCGCATCGACCCGGAGGAGACCGTGGACCGGCCCGTCGGCGAAGTCGAGGTGGATCGTCGCGTGCAGTCCGGCGGCGTCTCCGAGGGCGAGGGCATGCCCGGCCAGCGCACCGGCGTCGAGGGCCTGCAGGCGGTAGGCGTACTCGCCGTACCTGACCGCGGTGCGCCAGAACACGCTGGTGAGGAACAGGATCACGTCCGGTGTGCCGTGCGGCGGCGTGGACAGCGACCCGAGCACGTCGGCACGGGTGTCGGTGGCCCGCAACCGTTCCAGCGCGTGCCGGGCCGGCGCGTAGCGGTACAGCCCGGCGGGCAGGCCCGGCAGCACCCGGCTGGCCAGGTAGAGCTCGGACGGGTAGCGGCGGCCCCCGGACGGGGTCGGCCGCCCGGGCACCACCGAGCTGTCCGCGTCCGCGGACAGCAGGCCCGTGCGGCTCAGCGTCTCCAGCTCGGCGTCGGGCAGCCAGTGGATGCGGGTCAGCCCGAGAAGGTACCCGGCGAGGTCGCCCAGGACCGCGCGGGACAACGATACCGGGCTGCCCGCCGCGTCGACGGCGATGCCCTGGCCGATCGGGTACGGCAACGGTATCCGCGGCGCCCCGCGCAGCGTCGGGAACGGCGGCGGCACGGTCGCCTCGTCGACGGCGCCGCTGACTTCGGCGTGGCCGCAGTCGCGCAGGTACCGGCGGGCCGCGCTCAAGCCGTCCACTATGGATACCCGGGCAGCTCGACGACGAGTTCCACCACGCGCCGCTCTCCCGACTCGGTGCGGGGCAGGTCGGCGAGGTCCGGCAGGGCCTCCTCGACGGTGATATCGACGTCGGCGGGGCCGGCCATCCGTTCGAACACCCGGACGAGGTGCCAGCTGCCGAAGTCGACGTACATCGGCTTGCGCTCCTTGCCCAGCAGAGCGGCGTCGGCTCGCCAGCCGCTCGCCGCGGCGCGGACGAAGCACCGTTCCGGCAGCCCCACCCGGCGCCGCCAGCGTGCGAGGTCCAGCAGGTAGGCCGCGTCCGACTGGCCGGCAGCGCGCCGGGGTACCAGCGCCGAGGGCACCCACCAGCCGGCTCGGCGCAGGGTCACGCCGCCGGCCTGCAGGCGCGGCCAGGAACGGATGTCCAACGGGGTGGCTCCGGCGACCTCGCTCCACGCCAGCAGCGACGGTGTGAACAGGTACGACGCCGCACTGAACGCGCCGACCAGGAAACGCACCGCCGGTGGCAGCATCGGCACGGCCAGCAGTCCGAGGTGGACCGGCTGCACCTCCCGGCCGGCACGGGTCCACTCCAGACGGACCCGTCCCGCCGACGGATCGTGGACGACCCGCAGCTCGCCGAGCGGCACCCGGCACCGCTCGGGCCGGGCGCTGACCGTGCCCGGGTACGCGAGGACGAGGTCGACAGCCGGGTCACGTTGGTTGAGCGAGGAGCCGAACGCCGACTCGACCTCCACGTACAGCGGCCCGTCGTGGGGTGCCGGCAGTGGCTGGGACGGGTCCGCTACCGCATCGGGTCCGTGCGCCGTGCGGACCAGGTGCCGGATGCGGGTACGGCCGGTGCCGAGGCCGAACCGGGCCGAATTGAAGACGAGCCGGGTGTGGCCACCGGCGATGTAGGGCTGCACGTAACACGACAGCGGCTGCCCCGCCTGGGATGGGCCGCCGGGACAGCCGGCGGCCGCTCGCCGCAGTTCGCCGGGCGCGATCGTGACGGCCGCGTCAGCGCCGACCGGTGCCCGGCCCAGGAGTGCCGAGGCCGCCTGCCGTAGCCGGCCCAACCGGGCGAGGTCGGGAATCGAGCTTGTCGTCAGATCCTGTGCCACCGTGCCGGCCTGGCCGGACCGGGTCCACAACTGCGCCGGATCGAGGTCGGCCGCCGCCACCAGCCGGTCCGCCGGGCGCGGTCGGTCGCGCAGTTCCGCCTCCCAGGCGGCGTAGAAGCACAGGAACGGGATCGCGGCGCCGGGGCCGTACCGTTCGGCGACGTACGTGGGCAGCATCAGCCGCGCCGGCAGACCGGGGTCGTACAGCCGGCCGAACTCCGTCACGGCGGCCAGGTCGTCCATTGTGGTCGCCCACCGGCCGGTGTCGGCGGTCAGGCAGGTACCGGGCAGCACGGCGTTCTCGTAGAAGGCGGGCGGGTCATCCCGCCCCGCGAGATCCCGGGCGGCGCCGTCGATCCGTTCCCGGTACGCGAGCCGCCGCGTGGCGTCGGCCGACGCCGCGTACGCGTCGAGCAGGTCGGCGATCTGGCCCAGGACGGTGCGCAACCGGGCGACCTCCGGATCCCCGGACAGGTCCCGGGCCGGCCCGTCCAACCAGGCCAGGACCGCTCGGGGATGCAGCGCCTGGTCGGCGATGGGCAGATGCAGTTCGAGCAGTCCGGCGCGCAGCAGCCGGTCGACGAACTCGTCGGCGCGGGCGGCGTGCGCCGGGTCGGCGACGGCCGTGGCGAGCCGGTCGCGCAGTTGCGCACGGGTCGTCCCGGGCGGCACGCGGAGCAACAGCGCGTCGACGGCCGGCGTGAGCCGCACCGCGCGTGCGGTGCCCGAACCACCGGGCGCGACGAACCGCACCTGGTCGCCGTCGACGGTCGCGGTCGGGTTGACCCGGACCAGCATCTGCCCGGCGGTGGCGGGCCGGGTGGCCAGCCCGACAATCATCCGGTGCAGGGCGGTGAGATCGAGTTCGACGGCGCTGCGCGGGGACCGGTCGCACAGCGCGAGCGGGGGACCGCCGTCCCGCCACTCGCCGAGGCCGCTGGCAGTGAACGTGGTCAGGGGACTGGTCTTGGCGGCTGCGCGGGACACGTACCGGGCCAGCCGGACGGCCACCTTGTCGGCCGGGCGACCGCCGGACCGCGCGACCCAGTGGCGGGCGTCGCGGAACATGGCGGGGTGCGAGTACACCAGCCCCAGTTGCATGGTCGGGCCCGCCACCGTCGCGCGGAGCGCGGCCGCGGCCGCGTCGACGTCGGCGCGCAGCAGGTCGGGCAACTGCCGGTACAGCGCGTCGCGCCGGTCCAGCCGGCCCGCCCAGCACCGGATCAGGTCCGCGAGTTCCGGCGCGAGAGCCCGCTGCACGTCCTCGTGGACCAGGTGCGCCGTGGGACGCCGGCCGGCGTGGATCGCCCGCCGGAGGCCGACGAGCCGGGGCTTGCCGCCGGGCCCCCGATCGTCGCCGATCAGTTCGTACAGGGCCGCACAGATGGCCCGCGCCTCGGCGTCGAGCCGGTCCTCCAGGGCGAGGATCTCCCCGACGCAGCCGGCCGCGTCCGGGCACCGCAGCCCCTCGACCGCGGCGGCGGGCAGGCCGGCGATCCGCACCCCGATCTCGCCGGCCCCGGCCATCTCAGAACACCACCGGGAGCTTGAGCGCCGGAGCGGGACGCGCGGCGCCGATCGCGATCTGGAACAGCACCGTGTCGCCGTCTGCCAGCCCGAGCCACCGCTCCGCCGCCACCGCGGAGTATCCGTTGTGGACCCGCGCCACCAGCCCGCTGTACGCGCTCGCCACACAGATCCGCTGAGCGGCGATGCCGGCGGCCTGGCTGAGGATCCGGAAGCCACGCGCTCCGAGAACGTCCGCGGCACGGCGAGGTACGGACACGAACGCGGTCAGCGGGGCACCGGCGAAGTCCACCGTGGACATCGTGAAGTCGGCCAGGGCGATGTCGTGCAGTACCTCGTCGACCGGCCCGATGCGGTGGGCCTCCAGGGCAACCCCGGACGTCACCCGGTAGACGCCCGCCGCGATGCCGGTGGCCGACCGGACCACCAGGTGGCAGTCGGTCACGGGCTCGCCGGAGGGTGCGGCGACATCGCACGGGTACGGGCGGGTCACGTCGCGGACGATGCGCCACACGGCTTCCGCCGGCACGTCGGCCGGCCGGAAGGCCAGGTAGCCGGGGCCGGAGTCGCGGGCCCGCAGCGCGCCAGCCAGGTCGGCGTCCGTGCCGGCGGGCGGGTCGACCGGTGCCGTCAGGACCGGGGTCGTCGCGGGCGGTCGCGCGGGCCGGATCCCCACGCCGCCGACCGGCGAGGCGGCCGTCGGCATGAGGGCGGCCCGGCTGACGCGGGTCAACACCGGCACCGCATCGGCGTCGTACCCGGACGGTTCACCGTGGACGGTGCGCAGGTCCGGCAGGGCCTCGGCGGCGTCGCCGGCACCTGCCGGCGCGGGCCGCAGCGGCCGGCCGCGCCCGCTCGCGTCACACGGGTACAGGGCGACGACGGCGAAGGCGTTCTCGGCCGGTTCCCGCAGGCCCAGCAGCCGGTGCACCGACCGGTCCCGGAAGAGGAAGTGGACGTGCGCCGACATCCCCAGCGCCTCGGCCACCAGCAGGACGTTGCCGGCGACCAGGCCCGCCTCCTGGGCGCACAGCCGGTAGGCGTAGTCGCGGTACCGGAAAGCGGTCTTCCAGAACAGCGCGGACAGCACCACCACGGCGGCGGCGCCGCTCAGGTCCGCGCCGGTGGCGTCGGCAAGGACGCCGCGGTGGTCGCCGTCGCGGAGCCGGACGAGCGTGTGGTGCATCGGGTCGTAGTAGTGCACTCCCTCGTCACCGTCGTCGCGGCCGGGCGCCAGCGCGAGGTAGAACTCGGTCGGGAAGAAGCAACGGGCGGACGGCACCAGCCGGTGGTACGGCCAACTGCCCGGCTCCGGGTCGTGGCGATGGACGCCGTAGGAGTAGTAGAGGAAGGTGCCGAGCCACGCCCCGGCCGGCGGTGTGCACAAGGTCAGCGCGGGTGGTGGCAGCGCCCGGCGGGGCAGGCCAGGGTACGTCTTGTGCCGCAGCGGCTCGCCGGGATCGCCTTCTTTGACGTTGCGGTCCTCGACGCCGTCGAGCAGCGTGCCGAGTGGGTCGTAGATCGCGTCGTGCCAGTACCCGGTCGCCGTGCCGTCCACCGTGCCGTCCACCGTGCTGGTCATGGCGTCGTGACCACCGGTCGTACGCGGGTGCGCAACGTCTCCAGGTCGAGCTCGACGATCCGCTCCGCCGCGTCGTTCGGCAGCCCGGTGACCTGCTTGAGGAACGCCGCGCAGAGGTGGTTGGCGACGAGCGCGGGCACCGGACCCGCGAGGAGGTCGCTGACGGACCCGGTGGGGGACGCGGCCGTTTCCGGGCCGGGGCTCGGGCACGCGGCGCCGGGGCTCAGGCGTGCGGCGTCGCCCACCGGGCCGATCAGCGCCACGTCACCGTCGACGGTGGCCGAGCCGAAGATCCGTCCGCGTGCGGCACCCGACGCGACCAGCCGGTCCCTGCGGTCCGGGTCGGGGACGTCGCTGACGTGGAGGACGCCGCCGGCGGCGGCCAGCGCGCCGGTCGGGTCCCCGGTCCCGACCCGTACCCGCTCCCACGCGTCGGGCCCCACCAGCGCCAGGCAGTCGCGCATCCGGTCCAGGTCGATTGGCTGGTCGGCGGTCCGGATCACCTGTACCTGTGTCACCCCGGTCGTCAGCAGCGCCTGCACCAACGGCGCGACCAGCAGCCCGGAGCCGACGACGACCGGGTGGCACTCCCGGTAGCGCTGGAACCGGTGCTCCGGCGAGTCGGCACCGCGGCCGATGAAGCCGATCACCGGGGCGTACCGGTCGCGGACCTCCCCGGGCAGGCTGTGCGGGAGGTCACCGGACGCGTCGCGAAGGGCGCCTCCACTATGGAGTCTCGCGATCAGCGCCCGGACGCGCTCCCGCCGCTGCTCGCCGACGCCACCCAGGAGCGCGTCCAGGTCATGTTCACCGGTGAGGAACGGGGCGATGCGGGTCAGCCACTCGTACGCATGCCGGCCGCTGATCCCGAAACCGCGATCCGGCTGCGAGGTGAGCAGAACGAATACTCCATCGGGGCGGGGCAGGAAATGGACGTCGTCGGCCAGTCTCGGTTTCACGGGAACTCCAGGAATGCCGAATCGCCAGCACGGCCGAATATGGGCTACCAGATCCGCTGACGTCAACCCTGCCGTGTTGTCCCTGGCTCGAAGCTTGTTCGAATGGTTGCGACCGTCTTTCCCTATCGGGCAGACCTTATGGGCAGAGTCCTTTGTGGACCATGCCATTTGTTGAACATAACCGCACGTCCGGAGCGGCATGTGTTCATTCGCCACCAAGAGTCGTCGGTCAAGTGATTCCATTGACCCCTCGTCAATTGCGTCAGTACCCTCCGGCAATTGTCATCGGCCGCACTCCGCGGCCGCCGCCTCTGATTGAGGAGGGTGCAACCATGCCCGTTGACAAGGCGTTCGCCGACGCCCTGGAAGACCTCACGCTGGAACCACTCGGCGTCGAAGGTGATTCCTGGGAAGACTCTCTGACCGCTGGCTACAGCATGCCCGAGGTGGGTGCCTCCTTCGTGCTGCCGCCCCTGTTGTGTTGCAGCTGCTACTGCTGCTGATTGATCCGAACGGCACCGGAACCCGGATAGAAACGTGCGACCAGACATCCCGACGGCGGTGCGGCCGGATCCAGCCGACGCACCATCCCGGCGTGGCTGGCTGAGCGTTCATCTGTTCTACCAGGGTTCGTCGGATCTGTTGCTTCGCGAGCTGGTGCTTCCGCTGGTAGCCGAGTTGCGGGAGGGTAACCTGCTCGCCCGGTATTTCTTCCTGCGGTACTGGCGGGGCGGTCCGCACATTCGACTGCGCCTGCTGCCGCACGACGGCAGCGGTGCGACCGATGTTCGCACCGCTGCTCGTCGGCACAGCCACCGGTTCTTCGCTGTGCACCCGTCGGCCGACACGCTGTCACCCGAGGAATACGCGCGGCAGGCTCGCGTGCTTGACCGCGCCGAGCCGGGCGAGCCCGACCTTCCCTTGCAGTCCAACAACTCTCTGCGGGTTTTCGAGTACCGACCCGAGCACCACAAGTACGGCACCGGCGCCCCGCTCGCGGCCGTCGAACGGCACTTCGAGCGCTCCAGCGACCTCGCGCTGGACCTGGTCGGCCGGAAGGTGCCCGCCGAGCGCCGCCGGGTGCTCGCCTTCGGGGCGCTGCTGGCTGGCGAGTCCGACCCGGCCCACCTCGCGCGGCGGCTCGACCGGACCCGCCGGATCTGGGCACAGGCCGTGTCCACGGCCGACGACACCGCCCGGGACGCGGCGGTGTACCAGAAGCGCCGCGCCACTCTCGCGGCCGTGGCCCGCCGGGTACGCGGTCCCGGGACGACCGGCGACACGTTTCTGGACGGGTGGTGCCGGTCGGTCGACGACCTGTGGCGCACCCTCGCGGGCCTGGAGGCGTCTGACCGGTTCACGCCGACCGGCCTGGCAGCGTCCACCGGGATGCCGTTGCCGGCCACCGCGTTCGCCATCGACAACTGCGCCCACCTGCTGTGCAACCGGCTCGGCATCGGGCTTGCGGAGGAACGGTTCCTGCGTGGCCTGGCCGCCCTCGCCGCCGCGGACCTGTGCGATGAGGAGGGACCGGCATGACCACAGTGACCGTCGTCGGCTCGGGAGACCTCTACGACGCACTCGTGCCCGTTCTCCGTCCGGAGTGGACAGAGCGCCCACTTACCATCGTGGCGGGCGACACGGTCGCGGGTACCGAAGCGGTGTGGGCGACCGCTGACCGCACGCCGTGGCTGCCGGTCCAGGGCGAGCTGGACCGGATCGTGATCGGGCCGCTGGTCCGGCCCGGGGTCGCCGGGTGCAGGGCGTGCCTGCGCCGCCGCCGCGCCGCCGCCCGTGGGTTCGGCGACCTGCCGTCAGCGCACGAGGACGCCCTGCCCCGGACAGTGTCTCCGCTGCTCGGCCCGCTGGCTGTCGACGCCGCCGCCGCGATCGTGGCACGTGAGGTCGCCGCATGGTCCGCCGGGCGGACCAGCCGCGTCGACGGCGCGGCGGTCATGCTCGACCTCGCCACGCTGGGGGTACGGGTACACCGGTTCCTGCCCGACCCCGATTGCCCGGCCTGCGGCGGCCTGCCCGCCGACACCCCCGCCGCCGCGGTGGTGGTGCCACGGTCGCTGCCGAAGGTGTCGCCGTCGACGGTACGGATCCGGGATCTCGCCGCGGTCGAACCGGAGCTGCTCGCCTCCTACGTCGACGCCGAGACCGGGCTGCTCAATCCACTGCGGCCCAGCGGCGACTACCTGCTGCCGATGGTGACGGCACACCGGGCGGGCGGCGCGGCCAGCGAGGAAGGCTACGGGCGTACCCTCGACTTCGGCAGCTCCCGGCTCACCGCGATCGCCGAGGCGCTCGAACGGATGGGCGGCGTCCGGCCCGGTGGCCGGCGTACCGTCGTGCGGGGCTGCCATCGGGAGCTGGTCGGCGAGGCGCTCGACCCGGTAGCCCTCGGCCTGTACCCGCCGGACCGGTACGCGACCGCGGACTTCCCCTTCCAGCCCTACCACGACGAGCTGGTCATGAACTGGGTGTGGGGCTATTCCTTCGGTAGCGGCCGGCCGGTACTGGTACCGGAGTCCTATGTGTACTACGGCCTGCACCGGCGGCACGGCGGTGGGCCGCCCGAGCACCGGCCGTTCGTCTACGAGATCTCCAACGGCTGCGCCCTCGGCAGCTGCCTGGAGGAGGCCGTCATCCACGGCCTGGTCGAGATCGCCGAACGCGACGCGTTCCTGATGACCTGGTACGCCCGGATGCCGGTGCCGCGACTCGACCCGGCCAGCGCCGCCGGCCCGCGGATCGGCCTGATCGTCGAACGGATCCGCCATCACACCGGCTATCAGGTCCTCGTCTTCACGGACACCCTTGAACAGCGCATCCCGTCCTTCTGGGTGATGGCCGTCGACGGGTCCGGCGACCCGGACCGCCCGAAGGCCATGTGCGCCGGCGGTTCCGCGCTCACGCCGGAACGCGGCGTGGTCAACGCGTTGCAGGAACTGGCGATGATGATCGAGTACCGGCTGCTGACCTACCCGCGTGACCGGGACCGGGCCGCCGCCATGGTGCGCGATCCCGACCTGGTACGCGTCATGGACGACCATGCGCTGCTCTACAACCACCCGGAGGCCTTCGGGCGCTTCGACTTCCTGCTCGACGCCGAGCCCCGCCCGTTCGGCGACTTCGCCGGCACCTGGCACTGGCCCCACCACGACGACCTGCGCGCCGACCTGGACGAACTGCTCGGCCGCTATCTCGGTGACGGCCTCGACGTCGTCGTGGTGGACCAGACCACACCCGAACACCGCGCCGGAGGCTTCGCCTGCGTGAAGGCGATCGTCCCCGGCACCCTGCCGATGACGTTCGGGCACCGCGCCCGGAGGGTGGACGGCCTACCCCGCCTGTTCGAGGTGCCACACCGGCTCGGGTACCGTGACCGTACGCTCACCGTGGCCGACATCAACCCGCACCCGCATCCGTTCCCGTGAGGCGATTGTGTCCGATGTAGACGTTCCCCCCGCCCATCCGGTGTCGCTCACCGCGCAGTGGATGGCCGCCGAGCGGGCCCGTGAGACGGCCCGGCCGGACGCGCTGTTCCAGGACCCGTACGCCGCCGCGCTGGCGGGGCCGGAAGGGGAACGCCTGCTCACCAGCATGTCGGCACCCGGCGACGGCACCGGCATGACGGTTCCGATCCGTACCCGCTTCTTCGACGACGCGCTGCTGCGGTTGCTCGCCGACGGGCATGCCCGCCAGGTCGTCATGCTGGCCGCCGGCATGGACGCTCGCGCGTTCCGGCTGCCACTGCCGGCCGGGGTGCGGTTCTTCGAGCTCGACCGGCCCGAGGTGCTGGCCGTCAAGGAAGACCGGCTCGCGGGCCTCGGCGCACAGGCCAAGGTCGACCGGACCCCGGTCCGCGCTGACCTGGCCGGCGGCTGGGCCGCCGCGCTGGTGGCGGCCGGCCTGCGCGACAGCACGACGGTCTGGCTGGTCGAGGGACTGCTGATGTACCTCGACGCCGGGCAGATCGACCAGCTCCTGGGCGCCATCGGCGGGCTGGCCCATGCCGGCGACGCGCTGCTGACCGATTTCGTCGGGCGCTCGTTGCTGACCTTCCCGCCGTTCGCGCCGTGGCTGCGCAAGTTCACCGACGCGGGAATGCCCATGCGGTTCGGCACGGACGACCCGGAGGCACTGCTGGCGGGGCACGGCTGGGACGCGCAGGTCACCCGGTACGGCGACGACGGTGCCCACTTCGGCCGGTGGACCTGGCCGCCGGTGCCGCGCGGCGACAACCGGTGGCCGCAGAGCTATCTCGTCACGGCGCACCGCCGCCCTGGATAGCGTCCGATCCCTGTCAACGTCAAGGTTGACAGCCGGGCAAGCGTCAACCATTCTGTTGACATGACGAGCCCGGTGGAGTTGTACACGCTGATCGAACGGGTCGACCGCGATGGGACCGACCCGCTGACCAAAATCACGACGGCGGAGGAGCTGAGCGCCGAACTGGGCCGCCTCGGTGACCGCCTCATCGGCTACTTCGTCGAGCAGGCCCGGGCCGAGGGCTATTCGTGGTCGGACATCGGTACCCATCTGGGGATGAGCCGGCAAGCCGCACAACAGCGGTACACGCCGCGGCAATCCGCGCTGACCATGGACGACGTCGTGCGCGGCGGCGCGTTCAAGGGGCTCGCGCCGCGTGCGCGTAACGCGCTGACCGACGCCGCCGAGCACGCCCGACGGCTGGAGCATCCGGCGGTCCGCCCGGCCGACCTGTTGCTCGGCCTGCTCGCCGATCCGCAGGCGCTTGCCGTGCAGGTGGTGACCCGGCTCGGCGGCGATCCCGAGACAATCCGCTCCGGGCTGCGGGAGACCGGCGACGGCGCGCCAACCGTCATCCCGGTCGAGCCGGCGACCCGGGCGGCCCTGGCCAAGGCGTTGAGCGAGGCGGTCGGCCTGGGACACAACTACGTCGGTACCGAGCACCTGCTCCTCGGCATCCTCCACGACCCGGACAGCGACGCGGGCGCGGCGCTCGCCATGGCCGGGGTCACTCTCGACCCCGCCCGCGATGCCCTCCGGCAGATCATCGAAGAGGTCGTGCGCAGCCGCACGGCCTGAACCGGTGCCTGGCCGGCGCGACCGACGTCCGTGTGCCGAGGGTGGACCCGGCCCGTGGACCGGATCCACCCTCGAATTCAGCGCCCAACGGCGAGGTCGTCGGAGCGTCCGGCTTCGAGTCGCGGCCACTGGGCGATCGGGCGTCCGTCCGGCCACGCTGGCACCGGTGGCCAATCGGGTGCACCGCCGCTGGTACGCGTGATGGTGCACTCTTGTGGCCAGCCGGTGGGGGAGTCCTCCCACGATTCCTGGCGCCCATACACGGTGAGGTCCATGAGCGCGTAGCTGTAGTCCATTGCCTCCACGCCGCTCCGGCGCCCGATGAGGAGCGTGTCGAGGGAGGGCTGTGCCGAGTACCAGGGCATGTCCCAACCCATGAAGTCGCGGTAGTGGGTGCTTTCGTCGTAGGGACCCTGACAGAAGACCGCGTACGTGATGTCGCGGGAATGCAGATAGGACAGGTCCATGACCTGGGTGGTGACCCACGTGCAGCCTTCGCACTGCTCGGCCGCGGGATGGCCGGGGTGCCATTTTGCGCCCGGTGCTAGGGCACAAGCAACAACCGGCCGAGGTGCGCCCGCTCCTCGATCATCCGGTGGGCGTCAGCGGCCCGTTCGAGCGGCAGGGTGGCGTGCAGGCCCACCCGTAGCCGCCCGGTGCAGACGTAGTCGACCAGCTCCGCTAGGCCCTTCTTCAGGGCCTCGGGTTCGTGCTTCCACCAGGCGTTGAATGCGCTGCCCACGATGTACTTCATCTCGAGCAGACGCATCACCGGAACGCTCGGCGCTCCCTGCGCCGCGCCGAAAAACACCAGCCGGCCGAACGGCGCCAACGCGTCAATGCCCTTGAGTAGGATGTCGCCACCGACGCCGTCGAGGATGACGTCGACGCCGTGCCCGCCGGCGGCCTCCCGCGCCTGTGCCACCCAGTTGTCATCGCGGTAGTTGATGGCGTCGTCCGCACCGTACTCCCGCGCGAAGGCGAGCTTCCCGGGTGAGCCGGCGGTGCCGATCACGCGGCCTGCGCCCAACAGCTTGGCCAGCTGAGTGGCGAGGTGTCCGATGGTGCCGGCGGCGGCGTGCACCAGCACGGTGTCCCCCGTGGAGACCCGCCCGGCGCGCAGCAGACAGAGGGCCACCTGAGCCGGCGAGGCGAGGACACTGGCGTGCGCGGCGTCCAGTTCGGACGGAAGTGGCGTCAGGAACGTGGCATCCGCCACCACCTGCTCGGCGTAGGCGTCCGACATCACAGCGGCCGCGACCCGGTCGCCGACGGAGACAGTGTCCACGCCATCGCCGAGAGCCTCCACCACACCGACCACGTCACCGTTCGGGCTCGCCGGCAGCGGCGGTGGGAACGGACCGGTGCCGCGGCGCCGCTGGGTCTCGATGAAGTTGACCCCGATCGCCTCGGTGCGGATCAGAACCTGGTTCGGCCCCGGCGACGGGGACGGTGCCTCCTCCACCCGCAGAACCTCGGGGTCACCGTATCTGTGGTAACGAACCGCGCGCATGGCACCTCTTCTCCTGGAGTTCCGTTGTGGGTCAGCGGCCGGCCGGGGCGGCCACTGGCTCGGCGACCTCGGGCGCGACCTCGGGCGCCGCGATACCGGCGAGCACCGTCGCGTACTTCATGTCCTGGGCGCTGCCCATGCTGCCCATGCTGCGCATGTTCGGCCTTTCCGGTCGTTGCGGGTGGTCGTCGCCTCACCCGTCCCAGATGGGTTGGGCGGACCAGAGCCGGTCCTCGAGCGCGCTGAGCGTTCCCCGGTGGAAGATCAACGGTTCGTGGCCGCGTCGCGGCGAGCCGAGCTCGACGACCTCACCGACCACGATGGTGTGGTCACCGCCCTCGAACTCCTCGGTGATCGTGCAGGCGATGAATGCCAGCGACTCGTTGAGCACCGGCATCCCCACGGCACAGTCGCCGTACGCGTCCGGCGGGACGATCCCGGTGTGCTTTGTGGCGAAGCTCCAGGCGAGCTGTTCCTGCCTGCCGGTCAGGAAGTTGACCGCGAACCGGCGGGACTCGGCCAACCCACGTCGCAGCCGGGACTGCCGGTGCAGACAGAAAAGTACGAGCGGGGGCTCCAGCGAGACGGAGGTGAACGAGTTGACGGTCGTACCGATCGGCCGGCCGTCCGCCACGCTGGTCACCACGGTGACGCCGGTGACGAAGAGCCCGCACACCTCGCGCAACAGCCGCCCGGTGACACCGGCGGATCGCTCCGTTGTCATCGTGTACTCCTTGCGGGCGCGGGGTGGTGTCAGTGGACCCGCTTGCCGTGCAGGGCGGACCAGAGGATTCCGTTCGCCATCGCGCGTCCGTGCCGGCGCAGTCCGGCCGGCGCCCTGGTGCTCGCCCAGTACAGGTAGCGGAGCATGTCCCGGGTGCTCGGCGCGGCGAAGTGGTGCTCCGGGTCCTTCCACCCGAAGGTGGAGTTGACCAGCTCGCACTCCTGGACCCGCGCGAGGATCGTCGCCGCGGCGGTGTCCCCGTCCAGCTCGCCGACCTCGTACTTCTCGCAGGTCTCCGCCGTGAGTTCGAGCAGGTTCTTCACCAGGTCGTCCTCCGGCCACCACAGTCCCGGGTACCTGCTGTTCTCCAGTTCCTGGAAGTGCCGGTCGTCGCCGTCACGGGTGTACGCCAGCCGAGCGTGGGTCAGCCGGAACGCACCGGGGGTCTGCGTGGCCCCCCAGACTCGGAACACCGCGTTCCAGAGGGGGAAGTGCGAGAAGGAGATGTACGAGCTGTTCACCAGTTCGTCGTTGTAGTCCAGCAGGCCGCGCTCCAGCCGGTCCACGTACTCGAAGCGCTCGACCGAGAAGTCGTCGTCCCCCAACGCGGCGAGGATCCGGCCGGCGAGGGCATCGACCACCTCGAACGTGTTGGACAGGCCGCGCGAGAACAGCGGGTCGATGAACCCGGCGGCGTGCGACATCAGGCACCAGCGGTATCCGACGGATCGCTTCGAGGAGTACTGGATCCGGTCGGTGGAGACCCATTCGCGGACCCGCTGCGCCCCGTCGAACTGTCGCTTGATGGCCGGGTACATGTCGAGGTAGTGGTCGAACTCCTCGTCCGGCGTCATGTCCGTGGGCTTGGGATACAGCCGTTCGTCGAACGTGAGCCCGACACTGCACAGTGGATTCTTGGCGTCCTTGTGATTGTCGAACGGGATGATCCAGAACCAGCCCCGCTCGATCAGGTGATGCAGCGTACCCGCGTGCCAGCGGCCCGGCGGGCGCAGGCTTTCCGGGTGCCGGCTCACGTCGTCGAACGGCTTGATCCCGATGTAGTGGGTGAACAGCGAGCGGGCGTGGTGCTTGAACCGGCACGGCTTGTCGCGCAGATCGAACTTCTCGGCCAGCGGGGACCGGAAGCCGCTGGCGTCGATCAGGTACCGGGCCCGGAACACCTCGCCGTTCTGCCCGCTGACGGTGACCCCGTCATCGTCGAAGTCCAGATCGGCGGCCCGCCAGTTCTGCCTCGTCACGCAGCCGTACCGGGCCGCCACGTGGAAGTAGTAGGCGTCCGAGTCCTGCCGGAACAGGTGGCAGGCCTTGGTGAGCATCTGCGGGATCAGGAACATCGTGGTCTCGTGCGGATCTGGCTCCTGGCCCGGGTCGTGCTTGACGAACCCGAAGCTCTCCTTCCGGCCGTGGGACGGTCCGATCCGATCGATGACCGTGTCGAAGTCCAGGAGGTTCTTGATTTCCGGTACGTCGTAGCGGAGGGCCAGGATGTGCAACCACTCGACCATCTGCGGGGTCATCGACTCGCCGACCGCGAAGCGGGGATGCGAGGCCGCGTCGGCGAGCACCACCGAGGCGCCCTGGCGCGCGAGGATCGACGCGGTGATCGAGCCGGCCAGGCCCGAGCCGAGGATGAAGACGTCGCACTGGTGTTCGCTGCTCGTCATGAAGATCTTCCCTTCGGGCTCATGCCACTCCGTCGTGGGCGATGCTGCGGTACCTCACCAACCAGCGATCACCGTGCCGGACGAGTTCGTCCTCGCCGGTCGTGCACAGGTGCACCGACGGCTTTCCGCCCTTGGGGGTTTCGAAGATCACCGCGTAGTAGCGCGTGTGGACGGTGTCGTCGTCCTCCCGGTCGATCGACACCATGCTGAGCCAGTGGCGCCGGACGATACCGCTCGCTGCCAGCCGGTCGGCGCCACGCCGCATCAACGCGGCGATCTCGCCCCGGCCCCGCCACGGGACGGGCTTGACGTTCTGGGTGAATACGGCGTCCCCGGTGAAGTCGTCCGCCCATTCCTCCGCGGCTCCCTCGTCGAGCAGCCGCATGTGCTTCGCGTAGAACTGCAGGATTTCGGGGTACGCCGTCCTGACGGCAAGCGTGTTACCAGTCGAGTCCACCGTTCACCTCCAGCACATGCCCGTTGACGTAGGAGCTGTCGTCTCCGGCCAGGAACACAGCGGCCGATGCCGCCTCGTCTCCGGTACCAAGGCGACCCATGGCGAGCTTGGGGCGGTAGCGCGCCCAGACCGTCGCGTTGCCCGCGAGCGCCTTGCCGATTCCCTCGTCGAGGAATCCCGGCGACAGGCAGTTGACGGTGATCCCTTTCGGGGCCAGTTCGATCGCGCAGACCTTCGTGAACATCTCCACGGCGGCCTTCGACGCGCAGTACGCGGAGGCTCCGGGTGCCACCCGTACAGCCAGCGCGGACGAGACGGTGATGATGCGACCGCCGCCGGAGCGTTCGAGATGCGGTACCGCGGCCCGCACGCAGTGGAACACGCCGGTGAGGTTGGTGTCGATCACCTCGTGCCAACCCTCGGTGGACAGGGTGGCCGCCGGGCCGGGCCGGCTGACGCCAGCGCCCGCAACCACCACGTCCAGCAGGCCGAACCGGTCCGCGGCCGCCCGCATCAGGTCCTCCACCGCCTCCGGATCGCGCACGTCGACCTGGTGGAACGCGACGCGGTCGGGGTACCCGTCGAACCGGTCCGCTTCCCGCGCGGGCGGCACCCGGCGGGCGGCGCACACCACGGTGGCCCCCTCGGCCACGAAAGCCCGGGCTATGCACCTGCCGAGTCCACTGGTCCCGCCGGTTACGACGGCGGTCCTTCCCTTCAGCCGCATAGCGTCCCTCTCCGCCGGGTCGTCGCGTCGTGAAGCATGACAGCGCGCACCTTCACGACCGATAGAGCGCCGCTAGTGGCAGGGCCTCGTCGGCCGGACGCCGCTTAGGTCGCTTCTATGCCGCCTCTATCACCCGTTGCCAGTCTCGACTCGGATGCGGAGCCGACGGCGACCCGAGAGGCACCGCGACCACCTGTGGGAGGTACCGAGGTCATGAGCCGTCGTGTTGGCATCACCGGAATCGGCGTCTTCGCGCCGGGTGGCGCCGGCGTCGAGAGGTTCTGGGAAACGCTGACCGCGGGGCGCACCGCGACCCGGATCATCTCCACGTTCGACGCCTCGCCGTTTCGTTCACGGATCGCGGCCGAGTGTGACTTCGACCCGGTACAGCACGGCCTGAGCCCCCAGGAGGTACGGCGGATGGACCGCGCCGCGCAGCTCGCGGTCGTATCCGCCCGGGAGGCGGTGGCCGACAGCGGCCTGGAGTTCGGCGAGCTGGATCCGACGCGGACCGGGGTGAGCCTGGGCAGCGCCGTCGGCGCCACGATGGGGCTCGAAGAGGAGTACGTCGTGGTGAGCGACGGCGGCAGGTCCTGGCTGGTGGACCACGCGTACGCGGTGCCACACCTGTACCGGCACTTCGTGCCCAGCTCGCTCGCGGCCGAGGTCGCCTGGACCGTCGGCGCCGAGGGCCCGGTCACCCTCGTATCGACCGGATGCACGTCCGGTCTGGACTCGGTCGGGTACGCCTGCGAGCTGATCCACGAGGGCTCCGCCGAGGTGATGGTCGCCGGTGCCACCGATGCGCCGATCTCGCCCATCACGCTCGCCTGCTTCGACGCGATCAAGGCGACGTCGCCGCGCAACGACGATCCCGAGCACGCCTCCCGTCCGTTCGACCGCACCCGTAACGGGTTCGTGCTCGGCGAGGGGGCGGCGATGTTGGTTCTCGAGGAACTCGACAGCGCCCGTCGACGGGGAGCGCACGTCTACGCCGAGATAGCCGGCTTCGCGTCGCGATGCAACGCATACCACATGACCGGGCTGCGTCCGGACGGGCGTGAGATGGCCGAGGCGATCCGTGCCGCGATGGCGCAGGCCGGCGCCGGGGCCGGGGACGTCGACTACATCAACGCCCACGGCTCGGGTACCAAACAGAATGACCGGCACGAGACCGCCGCGTTCAAGCTCAGCCTCGGCGCACACGCGTACCGGACGCCGGTCAGCTCGATCAAGTCGATGGTGGGGCATTCGCTCGGCGCCATCGGCTCGATCGAGATCGCCGCCTGCGCGCTGGCCATCGAGCACGGCGTGATACCACCGACGGCCAACCTGCACGAGCCCGATCCGGAGTGCGATCTGGACTACGTGCCGCTCACCGCTCGGGAGCGGCGCGTCGATCGGGTACTGAGCGTTGGCAGCGGGTTCGGCGGCTTCCAGAGTGCGATGCTGCTGGCGCGGGCGGCATGACCCCGCGAGCGGTGGTGACCGGCATCGGAGTGGTCGCGCCGAACGGTCTCGGGATGGCCGACTACTGGCGCGCGACCCTGGCCGGGCAGAGCGGAATCGCGCCGGTCACCAGGTTCGATGCCAGCGGGTATCCGGCACGGTTGGCCGGGCAGGTGCCCGGGTTCCAGCCGGGTGACCATCTGCCGAGCCGGTTGCTTCCGCAGACCGACCACATGACACGGATGGCCCTGGTCGCCACGGACTGGGCACTCGCCGACGCCGGGGTCGATCCGGCGGACGTTTCCGGGTACGACATCGGCGTCGTCACCGCCAGTTCCTCGGGCGGCTTCGAGTTCGGCCAGCGGGAACTGGAGAAGCTGTGGAGCAAGGGTCCCGAGCACGTCAGCGCGTACCAGTCGTTCGCCTGGTTCTACGCGGTCAACACCGGCCAGATCTCGATCCGGCACGGCATGCGGGGACCCGGCGGCGTGCTCGTCAGCGACCAGGCGGGCGGGCTCGACGCGATCGCCCATGCCAGGCGGCACGTCCGCCGGGGTACCCGCCTGGTGGTGTCCGGCGGTGTTGACAGCTCGCTGTGCCCGTGGGGCTGGGTCGCGCTGCTGTCCAGTGGCGGGCTCAGTACCCGCGCCGACCCGTGCCGGGCGTACCTGCCGTTCGACGTGGAGGCGTGCGGCCACGTCGCCGGCGAAGGCGGAGCGATCGTCGTCCTGGAAGACGGCGAGCGGTCAGGCAACGCTACACCGTACGGCGAGATCGCCGGATACGGCGCGACGTTCGACCCGAAGCCGGGAACGGGTCGGGAGCCCGGGCTGCGCCGCGCGGCCGAGCTGGCGCTTGTCGAAGCCGGACTGACCAGCGGTGAGGTCGACGTCGTCTTCGCCGACGCCGCCGGTGTCCCCGATCTGGACCGGAGCGAGGCCGAGGCGATCGCGAAGCTGTTCGGCCGGGGCGGTGTGCCGGTGACCGCGCCGAAGACGATGACCGGCCGTCTCTACTCCGGTGGCGCGCCGCTGGACGTCGTCGCCGCGTTGCTGTCGATCCGCGACGGCGTCATCCCGCCGACCGTACACACCACGCGGCCGGTACCCGAATATGGCATCGATCTGGTGACCGAGGCGCGGCCCGGCCCGCTGCGCGTGGCCCTGGTGCTCGCGCGGGGCCACGGCGGGTTCAACTCGGCGATGGTCGTGCGGGCCGTCAATTGAGTGCCGAACCGCCGGGAAGAACAGTGTGAGGGGAGTCCGACATGCCCATGCAGGAACTGTCGATCGACGAGCTGAAGCGGATCATGCGCGAGTGCGCCGGTGAGGGCGAGTCGGTGGACCTCGGCGGCGACAACCTGGACGCCGACTTCACCGACCTCGGATACGACTCGCTCGCGGTACTGGAGGTGTCCAGCCGGGTGGAGCGCGACTACGGCGTGAAACTCAGCGACGAGGTGGTTTCCGAGGCCACCAGCCTGCGGGCGTTCCTCGACCTCGTCAACGCGCACATCCGCTAGAGGAGGAGACATGCCGGACGAGGGACGACGGGTGGCGATCGTCACCGGGGCGACCAGCGGGATCGGCCTTGCCGTGGCGAGGGCGCTCGCCGAACGCCGGTTTCGGGTGTTCATCTGTGCCCGCGACGTCGACGCCGTCGCGCTGACCGCCAAGCGCCTGCGCGCGGAGGGGTACGACGTGGACGGCCGCTCCTGCGACGTCCGCGTGGTGGCGGACGTACGCGGGTTCGTACGGGCCGCGGTGGAGCAGGCCGGGCCGGTGGACGTGCTCGTCAACAACGCCGGCCGCAGCGGCGGCGGGGTTACCGCCGAGATCGCCGACGACCTGTGGCTCGACGTCATCAACACCAACCTCAACAGCGTCTTCTGGGTGACCCGTGAGGTCCTGACGGCGGGCGGCATGCTGGCCCGAGGGTACGGCCGGGTCGTCAACATCGCGTCCACCGGCGGCAAGCAGGGCGTCGTGTTCGGCGCGCCGTACTCTGCGTCCAAGCACGGTGTCGTCGGCTTCACCAAGGCGCTCGGGTTGGAGCTGGCCAAGACCGGAGTCACGGTGAACGCGGTCTGCCCCGGTTACGTCGAGACGCCGATGGCCCAGCGGGTCCGCCAGGGATACGCCCAGATGTGGAGTACCGACGAGGCGGCCGTGCTGGAGCGGTTCGAAGCGAAGATCCCGCTGGGCCGGTACACGACGCCGGAGGAGGTCGCCGGCATGGTCTGCTATCTGGTCTCCGACGCGGCCGCGCCGGTCACCGCGCAGGCGATCAACGTCTGCGGCGGGCTGGGCAACTACTGAGAGGACGAGCAGCATGTACGAGACCGAACACCGGATCACACTGCTGGCTCCGGCGGCACTCGTCTTCGAACTGCTCGCCGACGTGACGAGCTGGCCCATCATCTTCCCGCCGACCGTCCACGTGGAGTACCTCGAACGCGGCGACACCGATGAGCGGCTCCGGATCTGGGCCACCGCCAACGGTGCGGTCAAGACCTGGACGTCGCGTCGGCACCTAGACCGCACGCGGCTGCGGATCGCGTTCCGCCAGGAGGTGTCCGCACCGCCGGTAGCCGCCATGGGCGGTGCGTGGATCGTCGAACCGCTGTCGGAAGGGGAAAGCCTGGTCCGGCTCACCCACGACTTCCGGCCGGTCGACGACGACCCGGCCAGCCTGGAATGGATCACGCGCGCCGTCGACCGCAACAGCCACGCGGAACTCGACGCGCTCAAGACCTGGGCGGAGCAGCAGGACCGGCACCGCGCGCTGCTGCTGTCATTCGCCGACGTCGTCCGCGGCGACGGCGCGGCCGAGGACGTCTACGACTTCATCTACCGGGCGCAGGCGTGGCCGGAGCGGCTGCCCCACGTCTCGCGGGTCGACCTGCGCGAGGACACCCCCGGCGTCCAACTCCTCGAGATGGACACCCGGACCAGCGACGGTTCGACGCACACCACCACGTCGGTGCGGGTCTGCCTCCCGTCGCGCGAGATCGTGTACAAGCAACTCCGGACGCCGGCCCTGATGACCGCGCACACCGGGCGGTGGCTCATCGCCGAAGACGCGGACGGAGTCGAGATCACCTCGATCCACACCGTCGTCATCAAACCGTCGGCGATCCCCGCGATCCTCGGCGAGGACGCGACCGTCGACGACGCGCGCGCCATGGTTCGCACGGCCCTGGGCCAGAACAGCACCACCACGATGCAGCACGCCAAGGAGTACGCGGCCACGGTCACCCAGGTTTGACGCGGGACCGCGCCCGTCACGCCAGGCAGGACGGCATCCGCCCGCCGTTCCAGGCCGCCATGTCCCGAAAGACCGGAGCGGACGGCAGGTGCGCGCCGAGCGCCTCCGTGCCGCGCAGTTCCCGGTACGCCCGGGTGAGGTTCGCGACGAGGCGCTCGGCGTCGAGCAGCGCCCCGAATTCGCCGAGATCGGCTTCCAGCGCGGTCTCCAGCGGGCTCAGGCCCGCCGCGCTGCCCGCCCGGGCGAGGTCGCGCACCCACCGCAGGTACCGCTCGGTGGTGTCGAGCACCCCGGGTCCGCACACCGGCCCGTGTCCACACACGACGGTGCGCGGCCGCAGCGCGCGCAGCTCGGCGATGGCCCGCAGGGAGCCCTCCAACGATCCCATGAGGACGAACGGGGTGCAGCCCGACAGCACCACGTCACCGGCGAACAGGACACCGCGGTCAGCCAGCCACACGACCACGTCGTTGGTCGTGTGCGCCGGGCCGACGTGGATCAGTTGGAGTTCGACCTCGTCGAGGTGGAGGGTGAGCCGGTCGGTGAAGGTGACCGACGGCAGGGCGAGGTGGATCTCGCCCCACTCGACGTCCGGCCATACGGCGCGCAGCGCCAACCCGCCGCGCGCCATCTCGGCGCGGGCCAGCTCGTGAGCCACCACCGTGACATCCGGTCCGAACAACCAGTTTCCGAAGGTGTGATCGCCGTGGTGGTGGGTGTTGACCAGCATCCGGGGCGGTGCGGGCGCAATCCGTGTCACCTCCTCGCGCAGCCGACGGGCCCGCTGCTCGGTGGCGGCGGTGTCGATGACGGCGGCCGTGGTCCGCCCGACCACCAGCCCCGCATTGCTGACACACCAGCCTCCGTCGGGTTGCACGTACGCGAAGACCGAATCCGACACCTCCTCCATGCGTCCCGCCATTCCATCAGCCTGACGAGCGGATCTGAAGGCCGGCTGGAGGGCGGATAGCGTGCGATTGCAAGGCTTTCGTGCCGCCCGTACCGTGGGCCGCGGTGAAAAGACATGCCAGTACCGCAGCAACGTGACCCCGAACTGACGCGGGCCCAGCTGGGCGCCTGGCTGCGCGAGCGCGCCCCGGCCGGCACCGATGTGGTCGTGCACGGCGTCGAGGTGCCTCGCCAGGGGTTCTCCACCGAGACCCTGCTGGTGGACGTCGGCCGCACCGGGCCGGCCGGCACCCTGCGGGAGGTACTCGTGGTGCGTGTCGCCCCGAGCGGGCACCGGCTGTACCCGTGGTCGCGCTTCGCCGAGCAGTACCGGGTCATGAGCGCGCTGCACGAACACACCGACGTGCCGGTGCCCGCGCCGCGGGGATTCGAACCGACCCCGGACGTGCTCGGCGCGCCGTTCGCCGTCATGGACTTCGTGGCCGGTCGGGTGCCGGCCGACCTGCCGTCCTACCACGCGGCCGGATGGGTCACCGAGTTGACGCCCGCCGACCGTGCCCGGCTGTGGTACGCGGGTATCGACATCCTGTGCCGCATCCACCGACTCGACCCGGTGGCGCTGGGTATCGACGGGCTCGACCAGCCGGCATCCGGGCCGACCCCGCTCGTCCAGCAGCTCAACTCCTACGCCGACCACCTGGACTTCTTCGGCTGCGCGGACGCGCCCGTGCCGCTCGCGGCACTGGAGTGGCTGCGCGGCCACCCGCCACCGGAACGCGGACCGTCGAGCCTGCTCTGGGGGGACGCCCGGCTCGGAAACATCATCTTTGCCGGCGTCCGCCCGGCCGCCGTGCTCGACTGGGAGATGGCCGGGCTGGGTCCACCTGAGATCGACCTCGCCTGGTACCTGTACCTCGACCGGCATCTCAGCGCGGGAATCGGCGCCACACGGCTGCCCGGACTGCCCGACCGTGCCGAGACCGTCGCGCGGTACGAGGAACTGACCGGCCGGCAGGTGCGGCAGCTGGACTACTACGAAGTGTTCGCCGGCTTCCGCTTCTGTCTCATCACCGCGCGGCTGGTCCGGTTGGCCACCGACAGCGGCGTCCTTCCGCACGGCGCGGATTTCCCGTTACACCGCAACGCGACCCGGCTGCTGGCCCGCACTATCGGGCTTTTACCTCGCCGCTAGCCGCCGATGACAGCCTGTCTTCATGAAGTTCGGGATCAACCTGTTTCCCACCGTCGGGTCCGCGGACAAGAATGCCGCCCGGTACTTCGCGGAGTCCTTGAGCCTGGCCGAACTCGCCGATGAACTGGGCTACGACCACGTCAAGACCGTCGAGCACTACTTCCACGCATACGGCGGCTACAGCCCCGACCCGGTGACGTTCCTGGCCGCCGTGGCCGCCCGTACCCGGCGGGTCCGGCTGGTCACCGGCGCGGTCATCCCGGCCTTCTCGCACCCGGTCAAGCTCGCCGGCAAGCTGGCGATGCTGGACAACATCTCGCAGGGTCGCCTCGACGTCGGGTTCGGCCGCGCCTTCCTGCCCGACGAGTTCCAGGCCTTCGAGGTACCCATGGACGAGAGTCGGCTGCGTTTCGACGAAGGGGTCGAGGCGTGCCGCCGGCTGTGGGCGGAGGAGAACGTCGTCTGGACCGGCCGGTTCCACCGGTTCGGGCCCGTTACGCTGCTGCCTCGACCGTACCAGCGGCCACACCCGCCGATCCTCGTCGCATCGGCGGTGACACCGGACAGTTGCGAGGCGGCCGGCAGGTCCGGGTACGGGCTGATGGTCGTGCCGGCCATCAACAAGCGCGACAAGCTTCAGGAAATGCTTGCGCTGTACCGGAAAGCACGCGCCGACGCCGGGTTCGACCCGGACACCGGCCCGATCCATCTCAGCTACAACTGCTATCTCGCCGAGGACCCCGCCGAGGCGTACCGGTGGGGCCGGGTCTACTCGGCGCGTACCAACGAGACGTTGCTCGAAGCGGTGGCCGCGTGGAGCCACACGCGCAGCGACGCCTACCGCGGGTACGAGCAGATCGTCGAGCGGATCCGCGGTAGCGACTTCGACAGCCAGCTACGGGACGGCAAGGTGCTGGTCGGATCCCCGGCCGAGGTGCTCGACCGGGTCCGGACGATTGCGGACTGGTACGGCGACGTCACGGTGAGCCTCCAGGTCATCTCCGGAAACCCACCGCTCCAGGAGTCGGAACGGACCATGCGGCTGTTCGCCGAGCACGTCCTGCCGCGGTTCGCCGGGCAGATCAGCTGAGAACGGAGGCGTCGTGGTCATCTTCCTCAACAAGCTCACGCTGCTCGGTCCGGCCGAGCAGTTTGAACGCCACTTCGAGCCGGTCGCCAGTTTCATGCTGACGCAGCCGGGGATCGTGCGATTCGTGCTGGCCCGCTCCCAGAAAGACGCCAACGTCTACTTCATGGTCGCCGAGTGGACGGACGCCGAGTCGTTCGACCAGGCGACACAGCAGGTCGAGTTCCGGAGCCGGTACGCCGAATTGAAGCCCTTCATCAAGGGCGACCCACACCTGACCGACGTCAGGATGACCGGCTCGCCGCAGGAGGTCTGACCGGTCCGATCGGTCAGTCAGCGCTGCGGCGGTGGCCGTCTCGGCCGGCGGGCACGGTGCGGGTGCTCCGCCGGCTGAGCCGGCCGGTCCATGATGTCCAGTGACAACCTGGACCGCACGTCCGCCCGGGTGTCCAGCGCCGGATCAGAGCGGAGGATCGCGCCGTGTAGCCGCCGGATCCGGGGCAGGGGCTCCATGCCCAGCTCATCGGCGAGCAGCCGCCGCAGCCGCTGGTACACGTCCAGGGCATGCGCGTGCCGGCCGGACCGGTAGAGGGCCAGCATGAGCTGGGCGTGCAGGTTCTCATGCAGCGGGTGCTTTTCCACCAGCATCGAGAGCTCGCCGAGCAGCTCCTGATGCCGGCCGAGGCGCAGATCCGCCTCGATGCGCTGCTCCAGGACGCTGATCCGGGACTCTTCCAGGCCCGCGACGCGGCACCGCAGCAGCGGCCCGAGATGTACGTCGACGAGGGCCGGCCCGCGCCAGACAGCCAGCGCGTCGTGGAACAGTTCGGCGGCCAGCTCGTCATTGTCGTCTTCGAGCGCCCGGCGGGCCTGCTCCACCCGTTCCTCGAACACGTGCAGGTCGACGTCGCCGGGATTGACCGCGAACGTGTAACCGCGATTCCTGGTGACCAGACGGGCACAGGTCCGTCCATTCCGTGGCTCCTGCCCGCCGAACGCCTTCCGCAGCTGCATCACGTAGGTGTAGAGGGTCGGGATGACCGTGTTCGGTGGACGGTCCCCCCACAGCTCCTCGATGCACTCGGACACCGAGGTGACCTGATTGGCGTTCATCAGCAGGAGAGCGAGAAGCTGCCGTTGCTTCGGCGCGGTCGGCACGTGCCGAACTCCGTCGCGGCCCACGCACAGCGGGCCGAGTACCCCAAAAGACACTGTGAGTCCTTCCCACGGCAGGTCATGGACAGCGGCGGCCGGCTCACGGTTCGAGAATGTGAACCGCCCAGCCGCGCAGGAGTGGTGAGGCGTGACCGGCCCGCTGGCACAGCCGCACCACGGTCCTGGCCGCGATTTCCGGATCCGGTGCGCGCTGGTAGAAAACGAGATACAAGCCGTGCCGGACGGCCCGGACATAGATGTGTTCGATGAGGTCCTCGGGGCGTGTGGCGGCCCACAGGATGTCGGCCGCGATCTGCGCCTCGACCCGTGAGCGCGGGCCCCGGGCCGGTGCGTCGAGGGCTGCGAGGGTCATCAGCATCGACTGGGCGCCCTCATGCGGTCAGTCCCAACCGGCGCCGGGACGCCGCGTCAGGGTGTACGGGCGGCGGTGGTTCAGCGCGTTCATGGAGTACCTCCGTGAGACGTGCGTCGCTGTCTGAAGTCTGCGCCGCGTACCGCTCCGCCAGCAGGCCCGCCGGCTGGCACCAACCTGCCCGGCATCTCCCTGCCAGCATCAGTCGGCCGGCAGTGACGGTGACCTATGATCATTTGCCTGGGATCCACGGCGTACGGGGGTACGAGGATGCTGGAAGTAATCGGGCTCGACCAGACCTGCGAATCCGTGTACCGGGCGATGCTGGCCAACGACAGCTGGGGCGTGGCGCAGCTCGCCGACCACCTGGCACTGCCCGAGTCTGACGTGCGCGCCGCACTCGACCAACTCGCCGAACTCGCGCTGCTTTGCCGGTCTGCCGACGGCGATTCCGAGGCGCTCCGCCCGGTCAGTCCGGCGGTCGCGCTCGGCGCGCTGATCGCCCGGCAGGAGGCCGACGTCGCCCGCCGGCAGCAGGCGCTCGCGGAGAGCCGGGCGTCGATGGCGCAGCTCGCCGCCGAGTACGCCCGGCATCGGTTCGGCGGCCGTGGCGACGAGGTCGAGAACCTGCGCGGCACGGACGCGGTACACCGGCGGCTGGAGCAGTTGGCGCAGGAGGCGTCGAGCAGTTGCCTGTCGTTCATGCCCGGAGGCGCGCAGTCGACCGCCAGCCTGGCGGCCAGCGGGCCGCTCGACCGGCATCTGCTCGACCGCGGCCTCACGGTACGCACGGTGTACCTGGACAGCATGCGCAACGACCAGGCGACCGTGCGGTACGCCCGATGGCTCACCGAGCTTGGTGGCCAAGTGCGGACGACCGCGATGCTTCCGATACGTATGGTGTTGTTCGACCAGACGACCGGACTGCTACCGATCGATCCGGACAACACCCGGCTGGGTGCGGTCCAGGTCGGCGGCCCGGGCGTCATGCTGGCGCTGGTCTGTCTGTTCGAGGCGGTGTGGGCGCAGGCGGCACCGTTCGGCACGCCACTGCCGGCGCGCTCGGACAAGGCGCTCACGAACCAGCAACGCGAGCTGCTGCGCCTGCTGGCCACCGGGCTCACCGACGAGTCGGCCGGGCGGCGGCTGGGTCTGTCGTTGCGGTCGGTGCGGCGCATGATGGCGACCCTGATGGACCGGTTGGACGCGCACAGCCGGTTCGAGGCGGGCGTGCGCGCCGTCCGGTGCGGTTGGCTGTAGATTCCGATTGACATCCGGCCCGGAGCGTTGTGGTGGCTGGGTTTTCTCTGCGTTCCCTCAAGGGGTATTGACAACTGTCGGGGCGATTGCCCGACTACGGCCGGCCTGGGATTCTTGATCGGCGAATGGCGCTGGTCAAAGTCACACGGGGAGGCTGAGAGTGGTCACATCACGGGGGATGATGCCCGCTGAAGACGTCCGACGGAGGTCGTCGCACCACCGGCCCGGTGACCCGCAACATTCCCACCACTGTGGAGTCGTGGCGGGTCTCGGCACCGCATCCGCCGCACTTCTAGGCAGGCAGCCCGTTCGGGCCCAGGCCGGGGACGGCCTGGGCCCGAACGGCTACTGTCCTTACGCCTGGAACGTGACCGGGAGCGAGCCGAAGCTTCGTACCGTGATCGTGGGGAGCGGGACCGGGGTGCCGATCAACCGCAGCGGTGCCGGTGTGTCGTGCAGGGCGCCGATCAGCTGCCGGAGGGCGAGCTGACCGAACAGCGACCCGACGCACGAGCGGGGGCCCCATCCGAAGGCGAGGTGCTTGTTGGGGGTGCGGTCGAGCACGATGTCCTGCGGCCGCGGGAACTGGGCCGGATCGCGGTTCGCGGCGGCGACAACAACCAAGATCGGATCGCCCTGCTTGATGGTGACACCCCGGATCTCCGTCGCGTGCTTCGCGACCCGGCCGGTGGCCCACGTCGGTCCGTGGAACCGCAGGAACTCGTCGATCCCGGTGCCCAGCAGGGCCGGGTCGCGGAGCTGATCGAGGATGTCGGGCCGTTCCATGACCGTGTAGGCGAGGTTTCCGGAGCTGCCGAAGATCGTGGTGTAGCTCCCGCTGAAAAGGAGGCCGATGCTGTTCTTGATAACCGGCAGAGGGACGCTCAACTCGTCGGCCCGGTTTTTGAGGGTCAGGATCGTGCCGTGGGTGTCGTCCGCGCCGAGCCACTCTTCGATGACGGCTCCAAAGGCCGCGACGGCCTCCTGGATCCGGCGTTCCGCCGCGGCGTCGTATTCACCAAGGTCCTCGTCGAACTTGAGGGCCATGCCCTCGGCGATCGCCTGGAAGATCCGGGGGTCGGGTTCCCGGACGCCGAGCAACTCCGCCGTGATCGAGCCGGCGAGTGGCGCGGCGACCTCGGGTATCCAGTCGAACGACGGCCGGGACGCGACGGTCGCGAGGATCTGGTCGATTTTCGCCCGAACGTTGCGGCCGAGCTGCTCGGTGTCCTGGGAGTGCATCGAGCCGATGAGGAGCCGCCTCAGGTCGTTTTGCCGTTCCGCGCCGAGGGTCGCGACGCTCGCGCTCTCCTCGGAGGAGGGCTGGCTGACCCGGCGGGGGTCACGGATGAACCGCTCGGAGTCGATGAGGACGTCGCGGCAGTCCTCGTAGCGGGTGACGATCCAGGCGCCGACCTTTTCGTGCCAGAAGACGGGATGTTTGTCCTGGAGCTCCGCGTAGACGGGGTAGGGATTCCCCAACATTGCCGGGCTGGACGGGTCGATTTCGGGAGCGGAAGTCATGGTCGGCTGCCTTTCGACGGTCGGCGGCGGTGCGGGTCCGCCGGTCAGGGTCGACGGCCGGGTGTTGGGTCGCGCGCACCCGTCATGCAGCAGAGCGACTTCCTCACCCGACTGCGAGGGCCGTCGATCTCCTTGGGTCCCAGCCAATCCGGGACGGTACTGGCGCCATCCGCTTCCGTCGAGAGCGCGATGGAGAGCATCGACAATGCCGCATGCAAGCCGGAACGGAAGGAACCCGCACGCCGAACGGCTCCTGGATGGGCTCTGCTGTGACGTGGGTCAATCGTCGGTCGCGGTTCGCGTTGCCCATGCGGGCAGCCGACTATGTCCTTTCGGGTATGCCCCTGGGAGCCGTAACGCCCTGCGGCGCCCGGAAGGTTCTGTCTGTGGACTGCGACACCGTTTGTGTGCGCGTTTCGACTGCGATCGGTTTTGTGGTGTAGGCGCGTGTCAGCCGGTTACGACAGTTTCGACACCGCCGGTGGGACTGGGGCCAAGGCGGCATGTTGTTTCGCGAACCGCGGTGGCGCAATACTCCAGTCCTGCGAATGAGCACGGCGAGGCGTTCCTTCCTTCTGCGGCAGCCCTGGCACCGGGAGCTGCTGCGGCAAAGTCAAGACCTCTCATCGACAGGTCTTGACAATCGCCCTCCGCGACGTAGCATCGCCCCCTGCACGCGTAGAGTCGATTCAGGTCGGCGAGCCAGTTGTCCCGGGGGATGCGGTGACCGCACGCGACGAGTTCAATGACAACGAGTACGACGGGATCTACCGCGACGCCGGGCCGGGCGGGCCGCCCTGGGACATCGGTGGTCCCCAGCCGGCACTCGCGAGGGTGCTCGACGACGGGGTGAAGGGCCCGAAGGTGCTCGACGTCGGCTGCGGCACAGGTGATCTGGCAATCGCCCTGGCCCGGCGCGGCTACGAGGTGACGGCGATCGACATCTCGCGCGTGGCGGTTGACCGGGCCCGGGCAAAGGCCATCGCCGAGGGCCTCGCGGTGCGGTTCGAGGTCCAGGATGCCGCCGACCTGTCGTTGCCGTCGGCGCCGTTCGATTCGGTGTTCGACTCCGGTCTGCTGCACAGCCTGGGCGGGGCCGACGAGGTGGACGACTACCTCGCGCTCCTGCCGGGCCTCGCCGCGCCGGGCGCGACCGTCTTCGTGCTCGCGGTGTCGCCGGAGGAGGTCGACGGCTGGGGCATGACCGAGGAGTCCCTGCGGGCGGGCTTCCCCGAGCCGGAGTGGGTCGACACCGAGGTCGAGGAGGTCGACGTGGCCGCGGCGATGGACGGCGAGGAGTTCTTCCTGCCCGGCTTCCTGCTCCGCACGGTCCGAGCTTCCGACACCTAGCCCGACCGGCACGCCGCACTCACCTTTCGGCCGTCACATTCCACAAGCCAGATGCCATCGGAACAAACAGTGCGGTTTGCGTGCGGTCCGAATAGTCGACTATGATCCGCACAGCTAGTGATCGGGTTAAACGGGGAAACCTTGGTCCGGCTTGCCGTCCATGCGCGGACGGCGCGTCCGGCATGGGCTGCGCACCCCGGGCGACTCCGTGAGGTTCGTCAAACAGAGCTGGGCCGACAACGGCACCTCAGCATGCGGACAACGGCCGCCGTCATCACTTGCCCCGGCTGCCGGGCGTTCACGGCTGCGCTAGGGTGTTGCCGTTCGTGTTCTTGAGCCTCCCGGCACCGTCGGTGCCGTCTCGATGGTGGTGGCTCGGGCGCGCGAATATTCGTCACCGAGCGGCAACGAGTGAAAGCAGAGCTATGGGTGCATCGGAATCGTGGCAGCGGGCCGGGCGACACACGGTCACACCGAGGATCATCACCGACGACCCGCAAGGACTCGTCGACTTCCTCCGCGAGGTGTTCGGCGCCGAAGGGGAGCTTCAGTCAGGACGACCGGTCGAGCTGCGGCTGGGTGATTCTGTGGTGATGATCAGTGACGGCGGCGGCCAGTGGGAGATGGCGCCCGCCTTCCTCATCGTGTACGTCGAGGACACCGATACGGCTTACCAGCGCGCCATCAAGTCCGGCGCGACCTCGCTCGGAGACCCTTCCGACATGCCGTGGGGCGATCGGTGGGCAACGGTGCGGGACGGCTGGGGCAATACCTGGCAGATCGCGACTGCCCAGGGTTAGTCACGCCAGCATCCGGCAGAGGAGCTGGGATCCACCGCTCGCCGTGAGGGTGCCGTCGACGGATCGCGTCTGTGCTGTGCCGCTGACCAACCCGGCCCCCGCGGCGGTGCCTCGGGCCGTCACGAGCAGGTAGTCCTCGGGGGGCGGCGGCGAATGGAACGCGACATAGAGATCGATGCTGGGGGCGACGAACCTGTCGCCGGCCAACGCCCACGCGGCCGCCGGCAGGATCGCTGTGTCGATACTGATCAGCTCCCGGCACGCGTCCACCCACGGGTCGTTGAAGTACGCCCGTGGCCGAAACTTCACCCAGCTGTGGATCTGAAGCTCCTCGGACCGGCTCTGGTCCTCCACCCACCTCAGCTCGAGGTTCTTCCAGAACGTTCCGGTGGCCGTGGCCGCGGTCGCGGTCCTGGTCGCGGCGAGATCCGGGTCGAGCACGATCTCGGCGAGCTGCTCCGGCGCCGGCACAACCGGCGGGCACGAAAGCCGCCGTTCAGGACCCTTGATGTCGTCAGCGATCGCCCAGATCTGCGCGCTCATCACGGGAGTGCCGCGCTGCCTCATCAGCACGGTCAGCGACTCCGCGCTGCGCGACGTGCGTTGGCGATCCACCTCGATGTCGACGACGTCGAAGCGTGCCCGCGAGAGGTACTGGCAACTCAGGCTCGCCGGCAGCGGCAGAGCCGAATGCGCGCCGGCAGCGCGCAGCGCGATACTGGCGAGGTATCCACCGACCGGCCCCCACAGTGCCCAATCGGAGGAGATGGTGGCCCGGTAGCGGCCATCGCCGACACGCTCGACCGCAGTGTCTTCCTCCAGATCACCCACCGGTGTCCGTCCCCATCTGTCGTCGGAACCCTGGCATACGGGATCTAGGCCGGGACGCCCAGAGGCTGCCGACCAACTGCGCGACTTCCTCACTCGGACACCGGCGCTCGTCCTCTGGAGTGCTCTCCGTCAGGACGCTACTTTAGGCCTCGGCTCCGGGGCGAGGGTGCGAGTCGTGTCCTGCCTGCGGTTCCCGAGCGACAACCGGCGAAACCCTCGGTAGGCCAACGCGACCGCTTGCGGCCGCGTGTCTGCTCACGCCATCGTGGCAACGACCTTGTCGCTGGTGGGCACCACGAGAAGCGAACCGATGAGTGTACTGCCTCAGCCCGCAGAAACGAGCACAACAACGAGCACGACAAACTGCTGACCTTGCGGACACGGAGCTTCTTTGCTCTCGGTGGTGACAGCCTGCCGGCGACCAGATTCGCCCGGGAGGCACGGAGAACCTTGGGGGTGGAGATCCCTATGTACCAGTTGCTCGAGACGCCTACTGTCGCCAAGCTCCTCGTGACCGTGGACAACGTTCGAGAGCCGCTGCCTGACAGTGATCTCGTCGAGGAGGGAGGGGTGTGACAGAGCAGATGGCAGATACGCACCCCGCCGAACTGGTCGACCGGCTGGAGGCGGCCGGCGTGCAGCTGTGGGCGGCTGACGGTCAGTTGCGGTTCCGCGCGCCTCGCGGCGCGCTGGGCGACGAGGACCGGGAGGAGTTGCGACGGCAGCGGTCGGCGTTGCTCGAGTACCTGCAGGACGAGGTCGACTCGAACCTGCTCGTGGCCGAGCCGGACCACGCCACCGATCCGTTCCCGCTCACCGACGTGCAGACCGCTTATCTGCTGGGACGAAGCGATGGTCTGGACTACGGAGGCGTGGGGTGCCAGGTCTATCTGGAAGCCGACCTCACCGATGCGGAACCGCAGCGGCTGTCGGCGGCCTGGCAGAAGCTGATCGGACGGCACCCGATGCTGCGCGCGGTGGTCGACGAGCGCGGGTTCCAGCAGGTCCTGGACAGCACTCCCGAGTTTGAGATGCCCGTCCTGGACCTTCGCCCCGAGCCCACCGCCCGGGCGGCGGACGAGGTGGCGGCGGTTCGTGACCAGATGTGTCGTCGCACGTACCAGCCCGGCAGTTGGCCGATGTTCGACGTGAGGTTGTCGTTGACGCCCGAGCGATCGGTGCTTCACCTCTCGTTCGACCTGCTGGTCGCCGACTTCATGAGCGTCCAACTGCTGCTGGACGAGTTGCATCAGCTCTGCCACGCTCCCGACCAACCGTTGCCGGCGCTGGACGTCACGTTCCGCGACTACCTGGCGGCCCAGCAGCGGCTGAAGGATCGACGCGGGTACCGCCGGGCGCGCGACTACTGGTGGCGGCGGATCGACGACCTGCCGACGGCGCCGAAGCTGCCGGTGCGGACCGACCCGCAGAAGCGCGGTCACGCCGCCTTCCGCCGGTGGGAAACACGACTGGCCCCGGCGCAGTGGCGGCGGCTGCAGGACCTGACCGCGCGCCATGGACTGACGCCGTCGGGTGCCGTGCTCGCCGCCTACGCGGAGACGGTCAACCGCTGGACGTCGCAGGACGGCTTCACGCTCGGCGTCACCATGCTCAGCCGGCTGCCGGTACACGAAAGGGTTGATCTGCTCGTCGGGGACTTCACCTCGGTCGACCTGCTCGAGGTGCGGCCGCGTGCGGAGGCCACCTTCACCGAGGGCGCCCGCGCGCTGCAGGAGCAGTTGTGGGCGGACATGGACAACATGGCCTGCTCCGGTGTCGAGGTGTTGCGTGAACTCGGGTCGCGCCGAGGCCGGGCCGACGCGCTGATGCCGATCGTGTACACCAGCGCCATCGCGCTCGACAACCGCGAGCCGGAGTTCTGGCGGGACGCCACTCTGGTACACGGGCTGACCCAGACCCCACAGGTGTGGATCGACTGTCAGGCGCTGGTAGCCAACGAGGCATTGCTCGTCAACTGGGATGTCCGGGAGGGAATCTTCCCCGACGGGCTGGTCGAAGACATGTTCGCGGCCTTCGAACAGTTGCTTCACCGCCTGGCGGATGAAAGCGACTGCTGGGATCAGCCGGCGCTCGTGGCGCTGCCGGCCACGCAAGCGGAGCGTCGCCGCGACGCGAATGCGACTGTCAGCCGCGACCTGCCCGGGCACCGGCTGCTCCATGAGCCCGTTGTCCAGCAGGCCCTGCGGACACCTCAACTTCCTGCCATGGCCGGCTCCTGGGGGACACTGACCTACGATGTGCTGCTGCGCCGGGCGGCGAGTCTCGCCATCGAGTTGGCGGACCGGGGAGTTCATCCCACCGCACCGATCGCGGTGATCGCCGATCGCGGCCCCGACCAGCTCATCGGCGTGCTCGGCGTCCTGCTCGCCGGCGCACCCTATCTGCCCATCGATACCAATCAGCCAACCGTGCGGCGCGACGGTATGCTCGCCGACGCCGGCGTCACGACCGTGGTGACCCAAAAGCACCTCCGCGACGGGATGTCCTGGCCAGAAGCAGTGCACGTGGTCACCATCGAGGAGTCGGTCGGACGCGAGACGGACGTGGACCTCGCGTCGTTCTGCCGGGATGCGCTGGCGCGGCCCACCCCGGACATGGCATACGTCATCTACACGTCCGGTTCCACCGGCTCGCCGAAGGGCGTCCAGATCAGCCACCGCGGTGCGCTGAACACGGTGGAGGACGTGAACCGGCGGTTCGGCGTCGACGCGGAGGACAGGATCCTCGGGTTGACCAACCTCGGTTTCGACCTGTCGGTCTACGACATGTTCGGGCCACTCGCCGTCGGCGGCTGTCTGGTCGTGCCCGACCACGACCAGCGGGGCATGCCGTCACACTGGGCCGAGCTGATCGCTGCGCATCGGGTGACACTGTGGAACTCGGTGCCGGCTCACCTGCAGATGATGGTCGACTTCCTGTCGACGGCGCCGACCGCCGACGTTTCGTCATTGCGTCTCGCGCTGCTGTCCGGCGACTGGATCCCGGTGAACCTGCCGGAGCGGATCCGTCGCTTCGTTCCTGACATCGAGTTGGTCAGCCTGGGCGGCGCGACCGAAGGGTCGATCTGGTCGATCTTCTACCCGATCGACGCGGTCGACGAGCAGTGGCGCAGCATTCCGTACGGCAAGCCGTTGTCGAACCAGCAGATGTACGTGCTCGACCAGCGATGGCAGGAATGCCCCGACGGTGTCACGGGTGAGATCTACATCGGGGGCGCGGGCGTCGCCAAAGGCTACCTGGGCGATCCGGTACGCACGGCGGAGCGGTTCGTCCAGCATCCCCGCACCGGCGAGCGGCTCTACCGCACCGGCGATCTCGGCCGCTACCTGCCGGACGGGAACATCGAGTTCCTTGGCCGGGAGGACAATCAGGTCAAGATTCGGGGCCATCGGATCGAGCTGGCCGAGGTCGAGGCGGCACTGGTCGCCGATTCGCAGGTCGCCAACGCGGCCGTGATCGTCGACGATTCCTCGCGATCGGATCGACGGCTGGTGGCGTTCATCGAGCCGGGCGCCCAGGCCGACCATGGCGTCACCGAGCTCGCGGCCGTTGTGACCGAGGCTGCCAACGCGGTCGCCGACCAGAGCACCGCGGGCGTCGATCGTGAACAGTACGTCGGCTACCTCCGGCGGCTCGACGACATCGCGTTGCTGAGCATGTTGCAGGCGTTCCAGCGCAGCGGTCTGTTCCAGCACCCGCGAGACACGCATTCGCTGGAACAGATAATCGCGCAGACCCAGGCTCCGTCACGGCACCACCGCGTGGTACGCCGCTGGGTTCGAGCGCTGACCGATCACAGCCTGCTGGTCCAGGAGGACACCAACCGCTACCGCGCGGAGCTCCAGGTCGAGCAGTCCGCGGTCGCGGCGGCCTGGCGCGAGGTCGACGACCTGGTCATGCGCCTGGATCCCGGTTCGGCGAAGGTCCACGACTACTTCAAGGCGTGCACCGGGAGTCTGCTGGAGGTGCTCCGAAGCGAAGGGGCCGACGCGGTGCAGCTGCTGTTCCCCGAAGGGCGGGTGGACATCGGCGAGTCGCTGTACAACGTGACCCTCTTCAACCGCTGGGCCAACACGATCCTCGCGGCGTCGATCGGCACCATTGCCAAGAATAGTTCGAAGCCGTTCCGCGTTCTCGAGGTCGGCGCCGGCGTCGGCGGGACCAGCATGGACGTCATCCCGGCGCTGGCCGACCTCGACGTGGAGTACGTGTTCACGGACCTTTCCCAGTTCTTCCTCAACCGGGCCAAGGAGGCGTTCGGGGAATTCCCCTGGGTGCACTATGCGACCCTCGACATCGACACCGACTTCCGCGCGCAGGGATTCTCGCCCAACTCGTTCGATGCCATCGTCCTGGGCGACGTCTTCCACGCGACGAAGCACGTCGGTCGCACCGTCGCGGCGCTGCGCGAGCTGCTGGCTCCGGGCGGATGGCTGTTGTTCGCGGAGATGACGCGCGACCACTACCAGATCATGACCTCGATGGAACTGTTGCTCACCGACGGCCGCGCCGAGGACTTCGCCGACATGAGACACGGCCGGGACCAGACGTTCGTGTCGCACCAGGACTGGGTCACGCTGCTCGGCGACGAGTTGGTGTTGGCACTTCCCGGGGAGCACGACGTCTTCACCAAGATCGGGCTCTATGTGTACGGCAGCCAGGTCAAGACCGATCGCGTGTCGCTACGGCCGCAGCAGATCATCGACGCCGCCGCAAAGCGGTTGCCGGCCGTGATGGTGCCCAGCGTGGTGCAGATCGTGGATCACCTTCCGCTGACCGCCAACGGCAAGGTCGACCGGGACAGGCTGAGTAATCTGATCCCTCGGTCGGCCAGAGTCGCGGAGCCGGCGGCCGACGAGCCGCTCGACGATCTCGAGCGGCGGATAGCGGTCCTGTACCGGGAGGTTCTCAACCTGCCGGCGGTGGGACGCTCCCAGGGGTTCTACGAGCTCGGTGGAGACTCTCTGCTCGCGTCCCAGCTGGCCGGTCAATTGATCGAGCAGGTCCCCGAGGCGGCGCCGCTGACCTTCAACACCCTGCTCCGAGTGCTCCTGGAGGGTCCATCCATCATGGCTCTCGCCGCGCAACTACGAGACGGCCCATGACCGCGATCGGCGTCATCGGTGGATACGGATCCGTTGGCCGCGAGACGGTCGCGCAGCTACGGGCCTGGGGACTGGGACCGATCGTGGTCGCCGGCCGGGACCCGGCGAAGGCGGACGTCGTGGTCGACATCAACGAACCGGCCACGTTCGAGCGGTTCTACGCGTCGCTACGGCTGGTCATCAACTGCACCGCGTCGTCGCCGGCGATCCGGGCAATGGTGGCGGACGCGGCGACAGCCAACGGCGTGGCCTACGTCGACCCGGGCGGAGACGAGCCGGTCCACGATCTGTTGTCGGGCCGCGCCCGTGCGAAGCCGGTCGTGCTCTCGGCCGGCATGTTGCCCGGCCTGACCGGCTTGCTGCCACGACAACTCGTGGGGGAGCGGGGCAGTCGCCTGGTCTGCTACGTCGGCGGGCAGGATCGGTTCTCGCTCGGCGCGGCGGCCGACTATCTGGCCGCGGTGGACGGCTCGGCCGGCCGGACCTTCGCCGTGTGGCGCAACGGCTCCCGGGTGGAGCGGGCCGGCGTGCCCGCCATCGACGGGGAGGTCCCGTACTTCACCGAGCCAGCGAGTGGCGTGCCCTACCTGAGCCCCGAGATGGAACGGCTGGCACGTCACCTCGATCTGGCAGAACTGGTTTACTACACCGTCTTCCCCGGCGCTCGGCTGCGCCAGACGTTGGCCGCGACCCATACCGATTCGGTGGACGCGGAGGCGGTGGTCAGGGCCAGCGAGCTCGACCTCTTCGGGCGTACGCGGTACCAGCGGCTGGTGTTCCAGGCACACGGTGAGCCGACGATGCCGACGATGGTCCTGTTGGGCAAGGGCTCCAGCGAGCTGACCGGAGCGACCGCGGCGATGACCGGGCTGGCCGTGATCGAGGGCGCGGTCCCGCCGGGCGTGCATTTCGCCGCCGATGTGCTCGATCCCGCGTGGGCCAAGGAGAAGCTGCTGACCGCCGACGCCGTGACCGGGTTCCGGTTGTTCGATGCCCGACCGGTGTCCCGCGTGCCGGCGGGTGCGCAGGGGCTCGCGGAGGCGGACATGGAGGAAGGCGCGCTATGAGTCCGCGCAACAGCCAGCGCTACGCGAGCGGCGCCTGGCTGCATTGCGCCCATCCTCGTCCACGCGCGCGCACAGCCCTGCTGGCGTTTCCACACGCCGGTGGCTCGGCCTCGTTCTTTCGCTCGTGGGGCCGGCTGCTGCCGACCACGGTCGAGCTGACCGCCGTGCAGTACCCTGGGCGGCTCGACCGGCTACGCGAGCCCTGCGTCGACGACGTGCACCGGCTCGCCGACGGTGTCGTCAAGGCCCTGCGTGCCCAGGAATGGTCGGCGCCCGCCCGCCGGGTCGCACTGCTGGGTCACAGCATGGGTGCGGTCGTGGCGTTCGAGACCGCACTACGGCTGGAGGCGCTGGGTATCCGACCGGTCGCCACGTTCCTGTCGAGCCATCCTGCACCGAGCCGTCCACTCCGGAACGGCCTGAGGGAGTTCACCGACCAGGCGCTCATCGGCGAGCTGCGGCGGCTGGGCGCCACGCCGGCGGCCCTGATCGACAGGCCAGAGGTACGCGACGTCGTACTCGCCGGGCTTCGCAGCGACTACCGCGCGGTCGCCCGCTACCGGCCGTCGCCAGGACGGTTGACCACCCCCGTCGTGGCGTTGGTCGGCGACGACGACCCCGACGTGAAGCCGGACGATATGCAGCCGTGGACCGACGTGACCGCCGGACCCATGACGCTCCACATCTTTCCGGGAGGGCACTTCTACCTCATCGCGCAGCGCGACGCGGTCCTCCAGGCCGCGGCGGCGCACCTGGGCGATGACGGTGAGCTGCCCGCGTGAGCGTCAGTTCGGAGTCGAGGGCCTACGAAGGAGGAGGCGGGTCGTGAGTTTGCCGCCGAAGTACGACGCGTTGGATCTCGCTTCGGTCGAAGACCCCTATCCCATCTACCAGAAATTCCGCGAAGCCGGACCGCTCTGCCGAGGCGGCCCGGCGCAGTGGGTCGTGATGAGATACGCCGACGTGGCCGCGATGAACAACGATGCCCGCCTCGGCGCCGAGTTCGACGAGGAGTACCACCGGATCGCCATGGGCGACGGACCCCTGTCGGATTTCTTCGGACACGTCATGTTGAACCGTGACCCTCCGGCGCACACGGTGTTGCGCCGTCTCTTCATGAGTGAGTTCACCCCGCGCGCGGTGCGGGAGCGGCAGCGGCGCGTCGATTCGATGGTCGACGAGCTGCTCGCCCCGGCCGTCGACGAAGGTCGGTTCGACGCGGTGACCGACCTGGCGGACAAGCTACCGATCCGGGTGCTGGCGGACTTCGTGGGGATGGACCGGGAGAACCTTGACGAGGTACGCCCCCGGGCGAGAGTTCTGTCGCAGGCCTTCGCGACCTATCTCCCGGAAGACGAGCGAGCGGAGACCACCGCGGCGCTGGAGTGGATGCAGAACAAGGTCACCACCCTCTTCGAAGCGAAGCAGCGCAGCCCCGGCGACGATGTCGTTTCTCGCTTGTGTGGTGTCGAGGAGACGACAGCCGGTCGACAGGCTCTTATCGACAATGTCGTATTCCTGCTATTTGCTGGTTTCTCGACAACGACCGACCTGCTCGGAAACGGCTTTGCGGCGCTCGCGGCCCGCCCGGACCAGGTGGCGATCCTGCGCGCCGATCCTGAGCTGGCCCCCAGAGCGGTCGAAGAGTTGCTGAGGTTCGACGCTCCCGTGCAGGTGAAGAGCAGGCTGGTGCATCAGCCGGTCAAGATCGGCGATCGCGCGATCCGGCCCGGACGGGTGCTCATCCTGCACCTGGGCTCGGCAAACCACGATGAAGATCGCTTCGAGCGACCGAGTGAGCTGGATCTGACCCGACACCCGAATCCGCACCTCAGTTTCGGGGGCGGGGGGATCCACGTGTGTCTCGGCGCGGCGCTGGCCCGGGCCGAGACGGCATCGGTACTGCGGTTCGTAGCCCGCCATTTCGCACGCATGGAACCCGACGGGCCGGCCGTGCGCCGGCACAGCCCGAGTTTCCGTACATACTCCAGCGTACCGATCCGGGTGACCCCGGCGTAGCTGGGTTACAAGTGCGCGATCGGGCAGTCGTCCGGCTACCCAACTCCCTGCCTACGTGTGAAACTCGCACTAACGCGGCCGGCGCCCTACCTGCTGGTGGCACTGTCCTATTCCACCGACTCCGCCCCAAGAACGTGCTTGCCCGGGCACTCGGCGTCAGCGTGGGCTGCGCATGCACCACAAGCCTCCGGTTCGGCTGCCTGGGCCTTTCCAGACCACGCGAACTTGGAGTCCAGGTGACCGACGCCGAATTAATCGTCGATGCAACAGCAGACCCCACAAGTACAGCCCAAGGACCAGCCGCCCGCCTGCGGTCCTCCGCGCCCGCGAGTGCCGCCCTCGCGCCCGGTACCTTCATCCCGCTCCCCGGCGGCTTCCACCTCTGGTCGCAGGGCGCGCTCCGAAGCGCCGGGTTCCCCATCGGCGGCCTTCTCGAACTCGGTGACGCCAGCTACGCCGCGGCCGTGGACCGCTGGCTGGACGACCCCGGTGACAGCACCCGCCAGGCACTGGACGCCGCGGTCGCCCGTGGCGCGGCGCGGCAGGCCGAGCTGCTCAGCCGGATCGCCCGGCGCGCCGACTTCCTGGAGGCCGTGACCTGGCAGAACCCCGACCTTGTCGAACCCATGATCGTCGGGCTCGGGCAGATGGGCCCGGACGCTCCGAACAACCAGCGGCTGCGCAAGCGGCAGCGGATCGTGGCCAAGTACTGGGCCCGGTACTGCGCGAAGAACGAGACGATCGGGTTCTTCGGCCCGGTGAGCTGGTTCGATTTCCGCTCCGACGGCGAGCCGCTGCGGATGAAGCCAGGCCCGGCCCTGGTCAGCCGGGGCGAGCTCTTCCTGGAGCCGTGGGCCGTCGACGCGCTGGCGGCGAGCCTGTCCAGCGACCCCGAGGTGCGCCCCTGGATCGCACCTCGCCGCCACCCCACCGTCTACCTCTCCGGCGCCCGCGCCCGGACTCAGGCCGGGCCCGTCGAACTCGACGCCGACGAGGTCCGGCTGTTGGCACTCGTGGACGGTCGCCGTAGTGCGCGGGTGATAGCGGCCGAGTACGGCTCTGAGCCGGCCACGGTGTACGAGGAACTGGACCGGCTGGCGGCCAAGGGGCTCCTGCTGTGGGACCTGGAACCGCCGATGGTGCAGCACGCCGAACGGGAGCTGCGCAAGCGGCTCGCGGTGATCGGTGACGCCGGAGTCAGAAACCGGGCGACCGGTGTGCTCGACCGGCTGGAAGCGGCACGCGACGCGCTGGCCGGTTACCAGGACGCGGAAGACCTCCGAAGGCTCAACGCGCAGCTGGAGCATGAGTTCACCGAGCTGACCGGAGTCGACCCGGCACGGCGGCCCGGCCAGGTCTATGGCGGCCGGCGCCTGACATATGTGGAATGTGCCCGCGACCTTGCCCTGTCGTTCGGGCCGCAGGTGCTGGAGTCGTGCGCCGATCCGCTGTCGCTGCTGCTGACGAGCGCACGCTGGTTCGCCCATGAGGCGGCGCAGCGGCTGCGGGCCGTGCTTTCGGAGGCCTTCGACGCGATGGGTACCGAGGCGGTGGGTTTCAACGAACTCGTGCTCTCCTGTGCAGACCGGATCTTCGTCCCCGGCAACCGCCCGCTGGATCACCTGATCAAGGAGTTCGCCGCGCACTGGCGGGCGATTCTCGGCATGGACACCGACGCCCATGTGACGACGCACACCAGCCACACGCTGCGTGGGCAGGTCGAGGAGAGGTTCGCGGGCGCGTACCCGAGCTGGGCGTACGCCCGGATCCACAGTATCGACATGCTCATCGCGGCGCGGGGCGCCCAGGAGTTCGCGCGTGGCGAGTTCCAGCCGGTGATCGGCGAGATCCACGTCGCCTACTGCCCGTTCGAGACCCCGGTCTTCGGCTGGGCCCATCCCGACACCGAGGAACTACGGGCCATGCTGACCACGGCCATCCCCGACGGCCGGGTGATGCTCAGCCCGGTCAAGAGCTACCCCAGGGTGGTCGCGCGGACCTACCCGTGGCTCAACGACGCCCGCGACTGGCGGCTGTGCGTGTCCCCGTACCCGCCGCGCGGCTTCGACCGGCAGCTCCCCCTGTCCGGGTTGGAAGCCCGCCGTGACGGGGACAAGCTGGTCGTTGGACTGCCCGGCGCGGCCGAGCAGTTCGACGTGGCCGACATCCACGGCGCCAGGATGATGTTCGACATCATGGACGTGCTCAAGGAGGTGGTCCGCGGGCACGACCACACACCTCGGGTGGTCGTGGACAACCTGGTCGTGTTCCGGGAGACCTGGTCGTTCCCCATCGCCGAGCTGGACTGGGTGTCCGCGCGCAGCGATCCCGAGCATTTCGTGGCAGCCCGTCGCTGGCTGCGGAACCGGGGGATACCGGAGACCGTGTTCGCCTCGATCAGTTCCGAGACGAAGCCGGTGTTCGTGGACTTCCGCAGCGAGGTACAGGTGGGCGTCCTGGCGCAGCTCCTGCGGACCGGTGCCGAGACCGAAGGCGCGTCGGTGACATTCAGCGAGATGCTGCCCGCACCCGAGCAGTCATGGCTGGCCGACACCGCCGGGAACGCCTACACCGCTGAAATGCGCCTGGTGTTCGTGGATGGTCACAACCAGGCCGGTGGGGGCGAGTGAGCAGGACCCTCAGTTGCCCACGCTGGTGACCGGCACGCCGGTGATCTCGGTTCCCTCGATCGTTCCGGCTACGTAGGCGGCCCACATCTCCCGGCGCTTCGGCTTGCCGCTGGTCGTACGGGAGATGGACCGCCGTGGGACGTCGAAGATCGCGACCGACGCGCCTTCCGTGATGCGTTGCAGAGTGGCCGCCGCTGCCGCGATCCAACCGTCCTCAGGCCGTTCGAGGAGGACCACACCTGTCGCGCCCCGCGCAGACGAGCCGAGGAGGACGGCTGCGCGGAGGCGCGGCACACCAGCCTCAACCAGCGCGCTCTCGATGTCCTCCGCGAAGACCGTCCGTCCACGGACCTTCATGGCGTCGCCGAGGCGCCCGATGACGAACAGCTGTCCGTCGTCCATGAAGCCCGCATCGCCGGTCCAGAGCGCGCCGTCGCGCCATTCGGTGAGGCCCGTTGCGCCTTCGGCACGGACGTATCCCTCCGCGACCGAGTCACCGCGCACCACGATCTGCCCGACGTGACGGTCCGGCAGCGGCGCACCCGCTTCGTCGACGACCGAAACGGCGACGCCGTCCAACGCACGCCCACAACCGACCACCTGCTGGACGTCTGTTCCCGTCGCCGTCACCGGCTTGCCGAGCGACACGAGCTGCGGCGCGACCGGAACCGTCGCGAACTCCTCACGGAGCGCCAGTCCGGTGACGGCAAGGCTGGCCTCCGCCAGCCCGTACGCCGGTAGCAGCGCGCGCCGGTCGAATCCGAACGGGCCCATCAGCGCCATGAACCGGTCCAGTACACCGACGTCGATGCGCTCCGCGCCGACGATGAGGGCGCGCCAGTCGGAGAAGTCCGACCCGGCAAGCGACTCAGGTGATACCCGGCGAGCGATGTAATCAAGGCCGAACGGCGGCATCGCGGTCATCACGGCACCGGGCGCGCTGAAGCAGGCCAGGTAGCGTGCCGGGTCGCGGACGAAGTCGGCCGGCTCCAGCAGCCACAGGTCGCGCTGCTGGACGACGGGCGTCACCAGGCATCCGATCAACCCCATGTCGTGGTGTACCGGCAGCCACGACGCGGTCGCGTCACCTTCGGCCATCTCCAGCCAGGTGCTGATGGCGGTCACGTTGGTGGCGAGGGCGGAGACCGGCACCCGCACACCCTTGACCCGTCCGCTCGATCCCGAGGTGAACTGCAGCAGGGCGGCGCTCGCCGAACGGCCGGCGGTGTATTCGCCACCGGACGCGAGCTCAGCCGCGGTGCGGACCTGCGTTTCGTGGCCGCCGAACGTCAGCCGCTCCACGAGGTCGGCCGCGGTGATCACCATCGACGGCTGTGCGGCTTCGCTGATCGCGTGCAGGTGTCGCGCATAGAGCAGCTCGCTCTGGAAGAGCTGTGGCGGTGCGACCGGGCACGGGATCGCTCCGGCGAGCATGATGCCGAACAGCGTGGCGACGAACTCCGGTCCCGAGCGCTCGATGACAAGAACCCGGTCGTCGTGTCGGATGCCTGACGCGGCAATCCCTCCGGCGATCCGGCGGGCGAACCCGGCCAGGTGCTCGTATGTTTGCCACTCCCAGTCATCGTTCCGCCAGAACCGTATGCCTCGGTATGATGCCGGCACATCGATCCAGGAGGTCAGTGGGTTGGTAGTCACTTTGGACACTTCTCCTTCGTTTGTGACTTCTGGCCGTAGCCCTGGATTCGGTGCGATGCTCGTAGCGATAGGTTCAGGATGTCGGATCGGCTGCGCTTGAGTCATCATGCGCACTAACACAGCTGTCGCGATAGGCACAGTGGATCCAACCGACGATGAGAACGGTGGCGAAGACTCAATGAGCATTGACGCCAAATCGGCCGACGCGGACGTTCGGGCGAAGGTCCGATCGATCATCTTGCAAGTTGCGCCGAACCCGGACGGAGTCCAGGCAAGCGCGACCCACCTGGTCGAGCATCTCGAATACCACTCGCTCGCCCTGCTCGAGTTGGGCTTCGCGCTGGAGGATGAGTTCGACCTCCCACCGCTGGACCAGGCGCAGGTACAGCACATCACCACGGTCGAGGAGATCGAGGACCTCGTCCTCGAACTGTTGCGGCAGGGCGCTGGCAAGGGCGACGGTCGGGACTGACGTCGAGGTTCAGCGGAGAAGCGCGCTGGAGTCGAGGTCGATGGCGTGCATGCCGTGCCTGTTCGTCATGGTTGCGAACATGTCCTCGCCACGGTCGGTCTGGGCGACCAACGTCGACCCGACAATGCACATGAACAGGCCGCCGAACGCGTATCGGCGGTAGTCGCGCCAGCAGTCGTCGACGGACAGGGTGACACCGTAGTTGCTCAGCGCCCTGACGTAGTGCCGCACCGCGGACTGCTCGATCTCCCGTCGCTGTGGAACGTCGACGCTGGCCCCGAGGAAGTACGAGAGATCGGTGACCGCGGGCTCGTGTGCCGCGGTCTGCCAGTCCAGCACGGTGATGTGGCCCTCGTGGACGACAAGGTTGTCGGCGCGGAAGTCACCGTGGACCACCGTGCGCGGGCCGGGGCGGTCACGAAGGTACCGCTCGACTTTCGGCACGAACACATCGAGGAGGTCGACGACCTGGGGCCTCAGCTGGTCCCCGAACCGGCGCAGGAAGCGGGGGTAGACCCTTCGGACCAGTGAGGCCATCCAGGCGGCGTCGGGGCCGTCGTGGCGCGGCAGCCAGGCATGCGAGGCCAGTGCGGGGTTTCCCCACATCGGCCCGTGCAGCGCCGCGAGCTGATCGACGGCACGTTCCACCTCGCCGGGGTCACATCCCTCGATCTGGTCGGCGACGCGGCCGGCGCCGACATCCTCGAGGAGCAACGTGAACGCGCCGGTCTGCTCGTCGTAGCACGAGACGTAGCAGCGAGGGCTGTGCACCGGCAGCATCGAGGCGAGGTGTTGGTAGAACCGCGCCTCGACCTCGTAGGAACGCGTCACCTTGGCGGCCGTGCGGCTTGCCGACGAAGCCGCCGTGAGCTTCACCACGCAGGTGGGCGGCCCGGCGTTCGCGGGCTGGTAGCTCAGGCGCAGCCGGTACGTGTCGGCCATCTGCCCCGTGCCGAGTGGAGTGGCCCTCACGTCGGCCACCCGGGCGGGACCGATCCATCGGGCGAGGGCGGCGGAGCACCATTCGGACGTGATCTCCGCGACCGAACGCAGTGCTTTCACAGGGCCAGCGGCAGCTCGTAGAGCCCACGCAGACCGGCGGCGGGCTTCCATTTCAAGGTGTCCACATCACCGCGGAAGTCCGGGAAGCGCTCCAGGAAGCGCGACAGCGCGGCCGCCCCTTCGATCCGCGCGAGCCAGGGGCCGGCGCAGTAGTGCGAGCCCAGGGCGAATCCCAGGTGCCGGTTGTCGGCGCGGCCGACGTCGAGTCGACGCGGGTCCGTGAACTGATCGGGATCGTTGTTCGCCCCGCCGATCAGCACGGTGATCGCCCGTCGCGCCGGAACCCTGACGCCCCCGATCTCGATGTCCTCTTTCGCGATGCGCCATGCCGCCTGGATCGGCGACTCGAACCGGATGAACTCCTCGATCGCCATCGGCATCAACTCCGGCTCTTCGCGCAGCCGCTTGCGTTGATCGGGGAATCGAAGAAGGCTGGCCACCGCGTTACCCAGGAGGTTGGTGATGACCTCGTGCCCGGCGATGACGAGCATCATGATGAGGACCCGCAGCTGGCCGTCGTCGAACTCGCCGTTGTCGTGTCGCTCCAACAGCCGGGTGATCAGGTCGTCCCCGGGCTCGGCCCGCTTTCGGCGCAACGTATCGGCGATGTAAGGGTCGAACTGGCGGAAGGCGCCGTTCATCCGCGCGATGCCGGCGTCTTTGATCATGGGGTCGACAAGCACCAGATAGCTGTCTGACCAGTCCTGGAGTTGGCGCGCGTCCTGCGGCGGGAACCCGAGCAGTTCAGCGACGACCAGGACCGGCAGTTTGGCGGAGAAGTCAGCGATCAGGTCGATGCGGCCGCGGGCGGCGGCGTCATCGAGCAGCTTGTCCACCCAGAACTCGATCCGGGGCAGAAGCTCGGTGATCCGCCGCTTGCCGAAGTCGTAGCTGATCGCCTTTCGCATTTGCTCGTGCATATCGTCGGGCACGTTGGTCAACGTGTCGTCGAGCGCCTTCTCGTCGACCTTGCTGAACTTGGCGAGGCGAAAGAACATGCGACTGCGCAGGGACGTGTCGGCCTTGCGGTTGGACGTGTACCGGCGGTCGCTGAGCGCCTCCGTCGCCAGTGCGTGGCTGCTGATCACATAGGAGCCGGTCACCTTGCTGTAGTAGACCGGCGCGGCGGCACGCAGCCGGTCAAGCTCCGGGTACGGATCCCGGATGTACGACGGACCGTACGGGTTGTAGCGACCGGCGATCGGACGTAGCGGCAGCAACGGCCACTTCATCTCCACCGCACGTTGGGCAAGTCCGAGCACGGGATCGTCCCCTTCGGGGGTCGCGGCAACTCTCAACAAAGGACGGCTGCGCGTCGCATCAGGCGGCAGTATCCGCGGTCGGCCATCCGTCCGACTCTTGTGAAGGGAGGCTAGTGGGGAATCGCCATGTGCGCCACGCAGGCTCGTTGTCACCGGGCCTCCGCGCAACACGTCGTCACAGACTCCGGGGCTGGTTCCTCGTAGGCTTGTGCGGTACTTCTCCGAGACCGCGGCCGCGACCCAAGCCCCGAGGAGGCTCTGATGCGCAAAGGAGACGACTACCTAGCATCGCTGAACGATGGCCGGGAGATCTACCTCGACGGTGAGCGCGTGCGCGACGTGACCAGCCATCCGGCCTTCGCTCCGGTGGCCCGCACCATCGCCGAGCTCTACGACCTCGCCGCGGACCCGCGTAACGACATGACCTACACCGCCCCCGAGACCGGTCAGGAGGCCAACCGCGTCTTCTGCATCCCCCGGTCCCGTGAGGAGCTGGCGGCCCGACGCAGGGCCATCGAGATCTGGGCGCGGCACACGCATGGCTGGGTGGGCCGCGGTCCCGACCACGTGGGCGCGTTCCTGGCCGGCTTCGCGTCCTGCCCGCAGGCGTTCGCCAGGGAACCACATGACTTCGCGGCCAACGTCTCGGCCCACTACCGGCGGCTCCTCGACGGCAGCCTGTTCGCCTCGTACGCGCTGATTCCGCCCCAGTTCTCCCGGGCGACCACGGCCCACGACTGGGACGAGGACTTCATCCAGGCCGGGGTTGTCGAGGAGCGGCCGGAGGGAATCGTCGTCCGCGGTGCGCAGATGCTGGCGACAGGTGCCTCGGTCGCCGACGAGATCCTGATCTCATGCATCAAACCGCTGGCTCCGGAGGATCGGAACTTCGCGGTGAGCTTCATGCTACCGATGGCCACCGAGGGGATGAAGCTGTACTGCCGGCGGTCCTACGCGACCGAGGCGACCAGCGCCTACGACTACCCACTGTCCAGCCGCTACGACGAGACCGACGCCCTCGTGGTCTTCGACGACGTGCTCGTCAGCTGGGACCGGGTGCTGGTCGACCGGGACGTCGCGGGCCTGCGCAGGCAGTTCTTCGACACTGGCGCCCACGTCATGGGCAACAGCCAGGCCCAGATCCGGTTCGTGGCGAAGCTTCAGTTCATCCTCGGGCTCGCCCGGAAGATCGCCGCCGTCAACGGGGTGGATCGCATCCCCGGAGTCCAGGAGAAGCTCGGCGAACTCGCCAGCCTGGCCTCGGTCGTGGAGTCCGCGGTCATGGCCGCCGAGTACCAGGCCGCTCCGGACGGGAACGGAATGTGGCGACCCGACCCGCGAGCGCTCTACGGCGCCATGGGGTTGCAGGCCGAGATATACCCACGCGTCCTGGCGATCGTGCGCGATCTCGCGGGCGGTGGCGTACTCCAGTTACCGGCGAGCGTGAAAGACATGATCAATCCGGCGACGCGCAAGGACATCGACCGCTACGTCCAGTCCCCGGGCGTCGACGCCGAGGACCGCGTCAAGCTCTTCAAGCTCGTGTGGGACGCCGTCGGATCGGAGTTCGCCGGCCGGCACCACCAGTACGAGATGTTCTACGCGGGCGCGCCCTTCGTCGCGAAGGGCTACGCCTATCGCAACTACGGCTACGAGAAGCCGGTCGCGGACGTGGAGGAGTTCCTGGCCTCCTACACGGTCGGCTGAACGGGTGTCCACGCTGGACGGTCGCCGGGCGGCAACGGTCCTTGACCGTGAAATCCCAAGCTGGATATGGTCCGCCACGACGTGGGAGGTGGCTCAGACGTGAAACCTGCCCGGTTTGCTTACCATGCTCCGACCAGCGCCGGGGATGCCATCGCCCTGTTGGCCGAACACGGCGACCAGGCCCGGCTCCTCGCCGGCGGGCAGGCGCTGATGCCGCTCATGGCGAGCCGGAAGATACGCGACCGGCAGATGATCGATCTCAACCGGGTGTCCGAGCTGTCATTCGTGACGCAGACTGAATCCGGGCTGAGGATCGGTGCGCTGACCCGGCTGCGACATGTCGAGAACGATCCGGCGGTGCGCGCCACCGCGCCACTGCTGTCCACGGCGACCGCGCTCGCTGGGCCGGTCCAGGTGCGAAACCGAGCCACGGTGGGTGGCGCGCTGGCGTACGCGGATCCCGCCGCCGAGTACCCGGCGGTGGCAGTCGCGCTGGGAGCACGTGTCGAACTGCGGGGCGACCGGGTCCGGCACCTGCCGGCCGCCGAGTTCTTCCTCGGTGCACACCAGACCGCCCTGAGCGACACGGAGCTGCTCGCCGCGGTCGAGTTCCCGACGTGGTCCGAACCTCTGGCCTTCGCCATCGAGAAGATCACTCAGCGGTCCACCGGTCTCGCGCTGGCGGGCGCCGTTGTCGTCCTCGGTGTGGATACCGGCAGGTTGGTGGTGTTCGGGGTGGCACCGACGCCGGTGCGTTCAGCGGAAGCGGAAACGGCGTTGGTCCGCGGCGCCACTCCGGACGAGGTCGCGGACGCGGCGGTGGCCGGGCTGGACCCACCGGACACGCACGGAATCCGCGGAGCCACCCGACGCACGCTGGCACGCGGCGCGATCGCACGAGCGGTAGCTACGGCACGAAACAAGGTGACGCATGCCTGAGCACATCGATGTGGACATGGTCGTAAACGGTCACCGCGTGCGCACCAGTACGACGCCGCGGACCACGCTGGCCGACTTCCTGCGCGAGGACTGTGGACTCACCGCCACCCATCTCGGCTGCGAGCAAGGGGTCTGCGGCGCATGCACGGTGTCGATGGACGGCGCCACGGTGCTGTCCTGTCTGGTGCTCGCGGTGCAGGCGGATGGCGCGGAGATCCAGACGGTGGAGGGCCTGGAAGGCCCGGATGGTGGCATCTCGCCCCTGGCGGAGGCCTTGCAGGCCGAGCATGGGATCCAATGTGGATACTGCACGCCAGGTTTTCTGATGCGGGGCACCGAGCTACTCAGGGAACAGGCCACGCCGAGCGAGCCGGAGATCCGGGCCGGGCTGTGTGGAAACCTGTGCCGCTGCACCGGGTACACCAACATCATCAAGGCGGTGACCCGTGCCGCCGCCGGTGGGGCATCGCCGTCACCAGCGGGGGAGGAGCAGCCGCAAGGGGAGAAGCAGGCTCTGCGGCGGCGGGAGGACCTGCGCCTGCTCACGGGCCGCGGCGAGTTCGTGAACGACGTGTGCCTGCCCGAGACGCTGCAGGCCGCATTCCTGCGTAGCCCCGTCGCGTCGGGGCGGATCACGCGCCTCGACGTGCGCGCGGCGCAGGACCTCGACGGCGTTGTCGCGGTGCTCACCGCCGCCGACCTGAACCACCATGCCGGCCCGATGCAGCCCACGCCCAGGCTGGACGACGACGACCCGCGGCTGCTGCCCCTGGTACAGGACCGGGTGCATTTTGCGGGCGAGCCGCTGGCTCTGGTCGTGGCGCGGGACCGCTATGTGGCCGAGGACGCGCTGGAGCTGATCGACGTCGAGATCGAGCCGATCGGCCCGGTGCTCGACCCGGAGACCGCCGCGGACGAGGCCGCGGGACTCGTGTACCCGGAGACCGGATCCAACCTCTGCAACGAGGTGGTGTCTCCGGTCCGGCCGAAGCTGCGCCGCGCGCTGGAAGATTCGCCGCACATCGTGCGCGCCACCTTCCGCCAGCAGCGGCAGGCCAACGCGCCGCTGGAGACACGGGGCGTGGTGGCCTCCTACGATCCGGACACCGGCGAACTCTGGGCCAACATCTCTACGCAGAACCCACACGAGGCGAAGCTGGCGATGTCCAGGGTCACCGGCGTGCCGGCCGAGCACGTGCGCGTCACCGCCCGCGACGTGGGCGGTAGCTTCGGGCAGAAGTTCTGGACCGGCCGGGACGAGCTGACCGTGACGCTCGCCTCGCGCGTGCTCGGCCGCACGATCAAATGGATAGAGGACGGGCAGGAGAACTTCACGGCGTCCACCCATGCCCGCAGCGACATCGGCACCGGAACCTTCGCGCTGGATGAGGACGGGCACTTCCTCGGGTCCTATCTGGACCACCTCGAGGACACCGGCGCCTACCCGACCGGCGTGATCAGTAAGGCCGGGCCGTTCGTCGGCATGATGTTCACCGGACCCTACCGGGTTCCACACCACGCCTTCCGCTTTCGCTCGGTGCGCACCAACACCTGCCCGCGCGGGGCGTACCGCGGGCCGTGGGCGTTCGCGACCGTCGCGCGCGAGCAGATGATGGACGAGGTCGCCCGCGCGGTCGGGCTCGATCCGCTGGAACTGCGGCGCCGCAACGTCGTCTCCGCCGATGAGCTCCCGTACACCCTGCCCACGCGCATGATGCTCGACCACGTGACGCCGGCGGACACCCTGGAGGAGGTCGCCCGGCTGCTCGACTATGCGGAGCTCCGGCGGCGCCAGCGTCAGCTGTTCGAGGAGGAGGGTCGGCTGCTCGGCATCGGGCTGGCGGTGTGTGTGGAACCCTCCAGCATCGGCACGATGGACCCGATCTCCACCGACACCGCGCGGCTGCGGGTGGAACAGGACGGCACGGTCACCGCGTTCCTCGCGACCGGCTCGGGCGGTCAGAGTGTCGAGACGACGATGGCTCAAGTTGTGGCCGGCGAGCTCAACCTCGACGTGGATGACGTCAGGGTGGTGCAGGGTGACACCGGCTCCACCCCGTACGGCCGGGGCACCGGAGCCAGTGGCACCGCCGTGATCACCGGCAGCGCCTGCCGGGCGGCGGCGGCCGAGCTGCTCGTGACGGCGAAGGAACTCGCTTCCGAGCTGCTCCGGGTCCCCGCCGACCGGATCGAGCCGGGTAGGGGCGTCTTCGTGGATCGCCTGGACCCGGCCGGCGTATTGTCCTGGGCCGAGCTGGCGAAGGCGGCACAGACCAGCGGTCGGGCCGGCGGACTCGAGGCGATCGGCCAGTTCAAGGCGCCCCCGGTCACCTGGTCCAACGCCTGCCACGGCTGCCTGGTAGAGGTCAACCGCGACATCGGACTGGTCCAGATCGAGCGGTACGTGGTCGCCGAGGACTGTGGCAAGATCATCAACGTGAAGGTGGTCGAGGGGCAGATCGCCGGCGGGGTCCTGCAAGGCATCGGCGGTGCGCTGTTCGAAGAGGTGCGCTACGACGAGCAGGGCCGTCCGTTGACACTCGGACTGTCGGACTACACCGTGCCGACCGCGGCCGAGGCGCCCGCGGTGGAATGCGCGCACATCGAAACCCCGTCCCCGACCCCTGGCGGCCACAAGGGCATGGGCCAGGGCGGCGCGGTGGGCGCCCTGCCGTGCGTGTTCAATGCGGTCGCCGACGCTCTGGCACTGGTCGGCGCCAGCATCGACCGGACCCCGTTGGACCCGGAGCGAATCCTTACCGCGCTCAGCGAAGCTGGCTCCGGATCGCGATAGCCAGCCGCTCGGCCATCATCACCGTGCTGAGGTAGGGCGGCACTCCGAACGGCACCGGGACCACCGAGGCATCCGCCACCCACAGGCCGTCCACCCCGAGTACCCGTCCTTCCTCATCCACGACGGTGCCGGGCTCGCCCGGCGGACCCATCCGGCAGGTGCCCGACGGGTGATACAGCGCCTGGCAGTTCTCCAGCAGCCACCGGTCGAGGTCTCCGTCCAGCGGTGCCGGGCAGCCGTCGACGACCTCCCGGAGAGCGGGATGGTCGAGCAACTCGGCGGCATGCCGAACGGCACCGCGTAGCCGGTCGAGGTCTCCGCGATCGGTGAGTAGGCGAAGGTCCAGCACCGGATCGTCGGTCGGGTCCTGGCTGCGGAGCCGTATGCTGCCGGTGGATGCCGGCCGCATGAGCGAGACCATCAGCCCGCCCGAGGAGGGGCCAACGGTCCGATCCAGCGGGAGGAACTGGATATCGTCGGCCCCGTCTCCCTCCTGGCCGGAACGCATGCGCAAGAGGCAGCAACCCGACTCGGTCTCCCGCGATCGCGCGGCGGCGGCGTCGGTCAGCTGAACGTTCAGCAGTACCCCGGGATGGTCGCTCAGCCCGGCACCCACGCCCGGAAGCGCCGCGACGATCTCGATGCCCAGCGCGCCGAGTTGCCCGGACGGGCCGACACCCGAGCGCAACATGATGGCCGGTGAGTACACCGCCCCGGCACACAGCACCACCGCCGGTGTGGACACCACCTCCCGATGCCGCCCGTCGACCAGTTCCACGCCGCAGACCCGGCCCCCGGTGAAAAGTACGCGCGATACGGTGTGTTCGCCGGCGATGTGCAGCCGAGGGCGGTCCCTGGAGGGTTCGAGGTAGCTGTCGTTGCTGGAGACGCGCGCGCCGTCCCGGCGATGCCAGGTGGCGGGGGAGATCCCGGTGCTGCCTTCCGCATTCAGATCAGGATGCTCGGCGTGGCCCAGGCCGAGCGCCGCCGTGTACAGCGCCGCGCTGACCGGTCCGCGCCGGTCCGCCGGGGCGCGGGAGATCGGTACCGGCCCGCACGAACCGTGACCAGGGCGGTCGCCGAAGTCGGTGTCCTGTTCGATGTGGACAAACGTCGGCAGTACGTCCGACCAGGACCAGCCGGAGCATCCGACCGTTGCCCAGCCGGGAAAGTCCGCCGGCGTGCCGCGCACCGCGAGTTGGCCGTTGATCGCAGAGCTGCCGCCGACGCCCCGCCCGCAGGCATAGGCCCGCATCGGCTGGTGTTCGGTGGGCCGGGCCCGCAACGTCGGCCAGCGCAACGACCGCATCGCCAACACCCGGCCGATGTCCGTCCCGCGTACCGCGGGCGGGGTGTCCGCGCTGCGATAGTCCGGTCCGGCTTCGACCAACAGGACGTTCTCCGGACCAGCCTCGGACATCCGGGCGGCGATCACAGCACCGGCCGCACCGGCCCCCACGATCACGACATCCGCGGCGCGCGGGATCGCGCACTCCGTTGGTTGCGCAGACATGGTGCACATTCTTTCTGCTTGATGCTCCCCAGGGCCAGCGTAGTGTTATCGCATACGCATTCTGTTGTGAACAAAGGAAACCGGCCATGCATGATGTGCTCGAACCAATCCTCGACTGGTACGACAGCGGCATGACTTTCGGGTTGGCGACAGTCGTCCACACCTTTCGCAGTGCCCCACGGCAGCCGGGCGCGGCGATGGCGGTTTCGACGCTGGACGAGGTCGTCGGCAGCGTCTCAGGAGGATGCGTGGAGGGGGCGGTCTACGAGGCCGCGAAGCAATCGATCGAGACCGGCAAGCCTTCGTTCGAGAAGTACGGTTTCAGCGACGATGACGCATTCGCCGTCGGTCTCACCTGCGGCGGGATCCTTCATGTCTTCGTGGAACCCGTGGACCGACAGACGTTTCCGGAGCTGCGCGAGGTTGCCGATTCGGTAGAGAAGCACGAGCCGGTTGCCGTGGCGACCGTCATCACCGGATCCGGGAAATTCGGCGCACGCCGGGTGATCTGGGGTGACCGCACCTCCGGTTCGCTCGGATCGTCCGGACTGGACTATGCGATCGATGACGACGCCAGGGGCATGCTCGCGCAGGGTCTCACCGGCCAACGCCACTATGGTCTCGATGGGCAGCGGCGAATGGACGAGGTCACGGTCTTCGTGCAGTGCTTCGCACCGCCACCGCGGATGCTGGTGTTCGGTGCCATCGACTTCGCCTCGGCCGTCGCGCGGGTTGGCAAGTTCCTCGGGTACTACGTGACGGTGTGCGATGCGCGTGGGGTCTTCACCACGGCGAAGCGCTTTCCGGACGCGGACGAGGTCGTCGTTCGATGGCCGCACGAGTATCTCAACGAGATCACCGTCGACCAGCGGACCGCGATCTGCGTGCTCACCCACGACCCGAAGTTCGACGTGCCGCTGCTCAAGGTCGCGCTGCAGACCGAGGCCGGATACATCGGCGCCATGGGCAACCGGCGCACGCACCACGATCGCCTGGACAAGCTGCGGGATGCCGGGGTCAGCGAGGACCAGTTGGCGCGCCTGCGGTCGCCCATCGGGCTCGACCTGCGCGCCCGTACCCCTGAGGAGACAGCGGTATCCATCGCCGCCGAGCTCATCCAGAGGCGCTGGGGCGGCACCGGTCAGGCATTGACCGACACGCAGGGCACCATTCACGGCGTCGCGAGCTGACGGGTCGGTCCGGAGGCACGGGAGGCACGAAGGTCCCCGGTCGACGGCAACGCGGTTGAAGCCAGAGCACACCTCGCGCACCGGCCACGGATGTGGCAGGTGCGCAACCGCCGGACATTGACGCGCGAGTGAGGAAAACTCTCAGTCAGGCACCGGACAAGTCGGACGCGAGCCTGCGGCCCTCAACGTGGGCACGCTCGGGCATGTTGCGCTCCCGCCACCCGATGCCGTGCTGCGCTGGGCCGGCCTGCACCCGGGTCATCGCCCGGCGCAGCCGGCTCGGCCTCCCGGCCGGCGCGGGCAGGTCGATGGTGACGTGAGCGATGTCCGCGAACTCCAGCTGGGTCTCGTTCATCCGCACCATGTCCTGGTGGACCGCGACGTCGCGCACGGGCTCCAGCGGGCGGTTGGGCGCCATCAGGTAGCCGTCCGGCGCCACCCGGCCACGCGTGTCCAAAAGGGTGCCTTGAAACCGGGTGCCGTCGGAAAGCCAGCCGGCGCACCAGGTCCAGCCGAATCGCCACCAGTCTCGAACACCCCACGAGTGGTCTCGCTGACCGGGCCCGTCCAGTGGGAACGGCCTGCCATCGACGCTCACCTCGCCGACCGCCCAGCCCGGCTGCTCGAGCCTGTTGCCGAGCGCGTACCCGTACGCGGGAGCGTCTTCCTGCCAGGTGAGATCCATCCCGAACCCGTCGCCCTCGGCGGTGATGTGCCAGCGGTCAGAGGCCGACCCGACCACGAGCCGAAGCGATGGATCCGTTGTCTGCCAAAGGGTGTCCCGGTCGCCGGTCAGCGGACGATCGAGTGCGCAGCCGACCGCACGGGAGCCGGCTACCACGTAAGCCCAACACCAGCGCCGGCCCAGGTTGGGATAGTCGCCAACGCGTACGAACCCGCCGACCGAACCATCCATCGAGGCAAAGTCGAAGTACCACGACTCACCCCAGAGACGATCGGTGCCGGGTCGGTGCATCTCGGCCATTGTCCTGCCCACCACCACAAATCGGCTCGGAGCCCGTCGGTCGGGCGCCCGCCGCTCAGCCCGACTGTCCAGCTCCCGGGAGTTGCTACGGTCCACCGTGGATCCGCTGGCCAGCGGGCTAGAACGAGCCGCGGCGCCGCATCTCGCTGGCCAGCTCCAGCCATGCTTCGGCGATCGAGCAGGCGAAGTCGGCGACAAGGCACATGCAGTGGTCCGGCACGCGGGTGGCCAGTAGGCCCCAGTCCTTGTCGACCTGTTGGCTCTGCGAATGCAGCCAGCGCAGCATGGCACGGCCATGCTCGGTCATCCGAATCGCAGGATCCCGGCTCAGGTTGTGAAGGATCTCGTCCCGGCAGTCGAACGACTGGGACTGCTCGTTCCTCACCCGTTCCTGGAGTCTGCGCTCACGCGTGGGCCGCTCGGCGTGATTGCCTGCTCGGCGACGCGTAGGCACGGGATCCTCCCCTCGACGTAGCCGGTCTCGGACGTCGCGGACGGTGCTCGGGGAGATGCCGGCCTTCCGCGCGATCTCGCGGGAAGAGGACTCCGGGTTGAGGGTGATCAGCTCGCTCGCGAACCGCCGGCCGTCGACCGTGCTGAGCGGGCGGACCCGACCGTCACGGCCGATCCTGTGGTGAATCTCAGGCAGGGCGGCCACGGAATCCGAGCGGATGGCTCCCACGGTCTTCGCCGAGAGTCCGGACACTTCCGCAATGGCACGATCGGACAGTTGTGGGCTCGAACGGATGATGCGTGCCGCGGCTGCCTTCCGATCCGAAAGCGAGAGCGGCAGGCCGTGCTGAATATTCGCCTTGACCGCCATCACGAAGGCGTCGGCGTCGTCCCCGTCGTAGAAGGTGGCCTCGATGGTGCGTTCGCCCCGCAGGATCGCGGCCTTCAGGCGATGCATGCCGTCGATCACGCGCATTGTGGCGCGGTGGACCAGAATTGGTGGCAATTCGTCCTGCAGCTCCGCAAGCGAGCGGATATGCTCCATATCTTCACCCTGAAGCCGCGGAGAATCGGCGGGCAGCAGGTCCTCGATCTGGAGGGTTTCGGTGTCGCCGGTCGGCCGCATCCGCTGCAGGGATGTGACAAGCACAAGGCCGGGACGAGGGTCTTCTTTCTTGACACAGTTTTCCATGGTGTGTCCCCCGTTTGCCATGGTGTCCCGCCGCAGAAGCGGGTCTGCTAAACATTCCCCCGCATGATTAGCGTGGTTGTCAACCCAGAGTCCAGTTCTAGACTCCGGTTCGTCCGCGGGCCGAAAGCGAGATGAACGGCTCGGGTCCAGAGGTGCGCCGCGTGTTCACGGCGGTGTCCTCGATCTGACGAGCTTGCCCCTTTGGCTGCCCAAATGGGCATCGATCGGCGTTGTCCCGCAAGGCCATCGGCTCCCGGCGCCGGGAATCCACAAACGCAGACACAAGATCGACTTCCGTGACGATCTCTGATCTAGATACTTGATTAAGCAAAGCTTGAGTTGGCAACGATAAGCTGCGCTTCCTGGCAATCTCGCCGCCAGTTGCCGGCCACCCCGCCGTAGTTGGACGTAACCGTTCAGGGATTCAGTTGGTCGAGGGCCGGCGTCGGCGGCGTGATCGCAGGCGCTCCGCGGGAGCCAGGGCCTGTTCTACTCCGGCCGCCCCGGGTTGGCGGCGCCAGCGTGCCGTCGCCGGGCGCGGGTCCGATCCCGTACACCACGGTTCGCGGACCCGGTGGCGAGCGGTGAGGCCACTGTCGACCGTGTCGCGGAACGAGGGGGCATTCAACTGCCGAGGACCGACGCGCTCGACAGGAGGTTGATGGTGTGTCACATTGCCAAGGTCCTTGTCGGCGACCGTGCCGTTTTCCCGTCCCGGATGATGATGGTGCGAGTATGGACTTCGACCTCAGCGAAGCGCAGCGCAAGCGCTGCGAGGAGGTGCTCGCGGGTGTCCGTGAGCAGATGTCGACCGACCTTACCGGTGGACCGCGCCTGCCCTTCTCGCGTGCGGAATGGTCTGACGCGGCGCGCCTCGGCGTGACCGGCCTGTGCCTGCCGATCGAGTACAGCGGTGGCGGCCTGGGCGCGTTGGACACCGCGCTGTGCCTGGAGGCGTTCGCGGAGGGCGGGGCCGACACCGGCCTGGCGTTCGCCGTCGGTGCCCACCTGCTCGCCTGTGCGGTTCCGGTGCGCGACTTCGGCTCCGGCCCGGTACGCGCCGAGTTGCTCGACGGCATGGCCAACGGCGAGCTGATCGCGGCCAACGCGATGACCGAAGACGAGGCCGGTTCGGATATCGGGACGCTGGGCACCACGGTGGTGCGCGACGGCGGAGAGTATGTGCTGACTGGCGTGAAGTCTTTCGTCAGCAACGCTCCGGCCGCCGATGTGTTCGTCGTCTACGCGACATCCGATCCGAGCGCCGGTTTCCTGGGCCAGACCGCGTTGGCGGTGCCGAGACACCTGCCGGGCATCGCTGTCGGCGAGCCGTTTGCCAAGATGGGTCTGCATGCCTGCCCTGCCGGGCGGGTGGAGTTCTCCGGCTGCCGGGTGCCGGTGCGCTACCGCCTCGGGGAAGAGGGGCAGGGCAGCGTCATCTTCCAGCATTCGATGGGCTGGGAGCGGAGCTGCCTGTTCGCCATCTACCTGGGCCAGATGCGCCGCCAGCTGAACAGCTGCGTGGCGCACGCGAAACAGCGACGGCAGTTCGGCAGGCCAATCGCCTCGTTCCAGGCCGTGTCGCACCGGATCGCCACGATGACCCAGCGCCTGGAGTCGGCCAGGCTACTGCTCTATCGTGCCTGCTGGCTGCTGGACCAGGGCAGAGCGGACCCCGCGGCGACCGCGATGTCCAAGCTCGCCGTGTCGGAGGCGACGGTGGCCAACAGCCTGGACGCCATCCAGATCTTCGGTGGCCCCGGCTACCTCGCCAGCGCCAACATCGAGGCACACCTGCGGGACTCGATACCCAGCGTCATCTTCTCCGGTACCACCGACATCCAGCGGGAGATCATCGTCAACCGAGCCGGGCTATGACGCTGCATCAGCTTGCCATCGACGCCGCGGCCCGGCACCCGGAGCGACCGGCGGTGGCTGGAGCGGCCGGCGTGATGTGCTATGCCGACCTTGATCAGAAGGCCAACGCCCTCGCTGTCCGGATGCGGACGATCGGCGTCGGCCGCGGCGACCGCGTGGTCATCTGGGCGGAGAAGTCGCCGGACGTGGTTGTGGCCATGCAGGCCGTGCTCCGGCTGGGCGCCGCGTACGTCCCGGTCGACCCGGCCACCCCGGTTGCCCGGACCGCCGCCGTGGTGCGCGACTGCGCTGCCCGGCTGGTGTGCGCGACCGGGCAGCGGCTGTCGCAGATCCGCGGCGAGTGCGGCCCGGACCTCTCCTGCCTCGATATCGCCGAGGCAGTGCCGAGCGCAGGCGGGCCGGTCAACGAGCAGGTCGCCGCCGACGATCTCGCCTTCATCCTCTACACGTCCGGATCCACCGGGGTGCCCAAAGGCGTGTGTATCAGCCACGGCAACGCCCGCGCGTTCGTGGACTGGGCCGCAGCCGAGCTGGCCGCGGAACCGGCCGACCGGTTCGCCAACCACGCCGGATTCACCTTCGACCTGTCGGTCCTGGACATCTACACCGCGTTCACCTGCGGCGGCATGGTTTATCTCATCCCGCATGAGCTCGCGTACGCACCGAGGCGCCTGGTCGAACTGATGCACGAGCAGCGGATCAGCGTGTGGTATTCGGTTCCGTCGGCGCTGACCCTGATGATCCGCGAGGGCGGTCTGCTGGACCGGCCCGCGCCAACCGCCTTGCGCGCGCTGCTCTTCGCCGGCGAGCCGTTCCCCATCGCCCAGGTTCGCCGGTTGGCCGAATGGACCGGCGCCCGGCTGCTCAATCTCTACGGCCCGACCGAAACCAACGTGTGTACCTATCGTCAGGTCGGGCCCGCTGACCTGGAGCGTGACCGCCCGGCACCGATCGGTGTCGCGGCGAGCGGGGATACGGTCTGGGCCGTCAGACCCGACGGTGGCAAGGCCGGTGTGGGGGAGGAGGGTGAACTGTGGGTCGACGGGCCTACGGTGATGCTCGGCTACTGGGGTCGCGAACCGCAGCATGGCCCCTATCCCACGGGCGACATCGTCCGGGTGCTGCCGGGTGGTGTTTTTGACTATGTCGGTCGGAGAGACCTCATGGTGAAAATACATGGGTACCGGGTGGAGCTGGGTGACGTCGAGTCGGCGCTCGCGGCCCATCCCGACGTGGAGGAGGCCGCGGTCGTCGCGACCGGTGTGGGGATAGATGTGCGGCTCGAGGCGTTCGTGGTCCCGGTGGCAGGGCGGGCGCCGGGGGTACTGACGCTCAAGCGGCACAGCGCCGAGCGCCTCCCGCCGTACATGATCGCCGACCGGATCCATCTGGTCGCCGGGCTCCCCCGCACCGGCAACGGAAAGGTAGACCGCGTGGCGCTCGCCCGCCATGGCCATTACGAACCCGCCGGCGGAGAGGTAGGAAGGGCGTAGAGGTGCCCGAAGACCAGCTAGTTTCCGACCTGCTCATGTTTATCCGTACCCAGTTTCTCGACGGTGATGCCACCGGCGAGCTGACCGACGAAACGCCGCTACTGGCGTGGGGCGTGCTCGACTCGTTCAAGACGGCCAGGCTGCTGACCTTCATCGAAGACGAGCTCGGTTCGCAGATCCCGCCGGCCCAGCTCTACGCCAGGAACTTCCAGGACATCCGCAGCATCGCCGCGATGGTTCGCGCGAATGGCGGCGGTGCGAGGGCGGTCCAGGAAGATAGGGTGCAATGAGGCACTCCGCTTGATTGCTTCCCGGCGGAAATCATGAATTAGGACGTCGACTCCATGGATGTTTCCGGGAAATCCTGCTACGTAAATCTGGCTGCGGGCCGCTTCCACTACCGCAGATGGGCATCGGATTCCGATGCTCCCAGCGCAATCTTGGTGCATGGAAACGGCAATACCTGGACTACCTGGTCCCGGGTCGCGCCGGCGCTGAGCGCCGCGGGAATGGAAGTAATCGCCGTGGATCTGCGGGGTAGCGGATCGAGCGTCAAACCAGGTATCGGATCCTACGGCCTGCCGGAAGTCACCAATGACCTGCATGACTTCGTCGACGCCCTGCAATTGGACGCCCCCGCGTTGATCGGGCACTGCTGGGGTGCCGCCATCGCTCTCGGACTGGCGACCGGCGCGTTCAGCGACCGGGTTCCTCCCGTTCTCAGCAGTCTTGTCCTCGAAGAGCTGCCTTCCGACATGTCCGCCACCAGGGACCAGCCGGTGGTCCAGGATTTCCTGAGAATGATGCGCGGTCCCCGGGAGTACGCGGAGAGATGGGTAGATCTGATCTGCCGGAGCTGGCACCCCACTGATCGCGAGAGTCTTCTGGAAAACATCTGCGACGCCGACGTAGAGACCTATCTCAGCGTGATTGATGACGGCGCCAGCGCGGGCCCGCTGCTTCCTCTCCTGACGCGGCTGAAGGTGCCCGCATTGGTCCTGCGCGGTAGTCCGCAGCGCGGGGGCATGCTGAACGACCGGGACTGGCAGCTGGTCCAGCAGTGCCTTCCAGAGCACTCCGTCGCGTACGAGCTTGCCAATAGTGGACACGAGGTCCACCGGGGCGACTATCCCGCGTTCATGCGCCTCGTCGAGGAATTCCTGCGTACCAGCTGACGTGCGCGGGGCCTCCGTACACGGGTCGGCGCCCACCGCCAGGGTTTGGCGGTGGGCGCCGTGGGACGTGCGTCGACGTGCCGGTTCTTACGCGTTGGCGGTCTGGCGCTCCTCGGCGTTCGTCGGTGTCCGGTCGAAGCCGGACCGGTTCGCCTTGCCGAGCAGCGCGTCGAGCGACCAGGTACCCGGGCCGACGATTACCAGGAGCAGGAACGACCAGCAGAACATCGCGGCCAGCTCGCCGCCGTTTTGAATCGGCAGGAGTGCGCGTTCTTGGTGGACGGTGAAGTACGCGTACGCCATCGAGCCGGACGCGATCAGCGCGGCGGGGCGGGTGGCTAGCCCGACCAGCACGAGCGCGCCACAGAGGAGCTGGATTGCCGCGGCCCACCAGCTTGGCCACGCGAATGTGCTGAGTGTGCGGCCATGGCTGACCGCGGAGGTCGGCACGCCGAATATCGACGACGCGCCGTGACAGAGGAACAGTAGTCCGAAAACGATTCGAAATAACGAAACAATCTCGCCCTGCACGCGGCTGAACCGATGCATCATGCCTCCCCGGAGTGACCGCCCAATGCCGACCAACCATTGGGTCGGCTATTGCGGTCTCAGACAATGCCTAGACAGTGATCTCGATGAAACGTGTCTGGCGCGGCGGGCGGAAGTAACCGGCACCAGTGAAGCTGCCGCCAATGGGGTGTTGTCGGCTCGGTGTCCCCAGAGGCCCTCGACCGCTGACGACACCGCACCGCCGTCGTTGTCAGGACTCGCGTAGATCGAACCACGTCTTCTGCATGCCAGTGGTGACGTTGGGTTCCTCGAAGTCGTGGTAGGTCATCTGGGAGTGGGCGGTAACGAGCAGGTCGCCGTCCTGGGTCCACATCCTCGTGTCGGCACCGAGGATACCGCCGGTCGCGTAGGTACCGGTGGCGTCCGCGAGCATCCACTCCGCCTTCGGGTGGAAGGTGTGGAAGTCCACGGTGAGGTTGATGGTCGGCGCGATGAACTTCAGCGGAGGCGTGAACGGGTCCGCGACCACCGGGAACTGCATCCCGGCGGTGATGATTACGTAGCGACCGGCGTCAACCCACGGGTCCGCGAAGCCCTCGCCGCAGCGCATCCGCTGCCAGCCCCGGATATGCGCGTCCCGCCGGGGCGTGAACCGGAGCTTTGTGTACTCCTCATCCGAGAGCCCATCGATATGGGGATAGTTGTGGGACCCCTTCAGCCCCTTGACCATGCGGAACTCGAGGTTCTTCCAGTACGGCTGGTCGCCCATGATCGCGACAACGTCCTCGTCGAGGATGGTCTCCGGGAGGTCGTCTGGCGGGTCCGCTTGTGGCATCTCCACCCAGTTGATGTTCGGGCCCAACAGGCCGTCGGGCGCGGCGGACACCAGGGCAACGAGAATGTCCTTGTCCTGCTGGGTCATTTTCACGAGTAGCGACTCGGCGCGGTCGGTGCTGCGCAGAACCGTCACGTCGAGTTCGCAGGGTCCGAACGTCGCCTCGTTCAGATAGTGGCACGACACGCTGACCGGTCGAACCATCGTGCTCGACGCTTGGGCCGCGCGTAGCGCGATCGAGGTCAGATATCCGCCGACCGGAACCCACATCTTCCAGTCTTCAAGGATCTCGCCCCGATACTTCCCATCGCCCGTCTGCTCGACTGCAGTTTGCTGCTCTAGGCTGGTCATAGGCGAGTCTTACCATAAGCGTGATGCCAGTCGGTAGCAGCGCGGTATTCACCTACGTTCGGACAACCCGACCATCTCTCGGCGGCCACGCAGGACGCGCCGCTGTATGTCGCGATTGCGACGGCGACACCACCGCGCCGATCCGCCGATGAGAGTGTCGACTGCGGGCTTTACGCAGTTGGCCAATCGGGCGGTCCGGCCCGGAACCCCCCATGATGGTCGGCAGGTAACTGGGCCGGCTCACGCTGAATATCCACAAGGGACCGGATGACGTCATGGACATGTTGAGAGCGCAAGCACATGCCCTCGCGTCGTCATGACAACGGCAAGGTCATCGCATCGACTGTGGATCTGCCGCACTTGGCCAGTCACATTCCGGGACAGTTCCTCACCGGCCGAGGACGACCGCTCTGGCCGTGGCCACATAGTCGCTGACCAGACGCGCTGCCAGGTCGTCGTCGAGGCGAGCGCGGTTGTAGCAGAGCACCGCCCGCAGCCCGCCGCTTTGCGGGTACAGCTGGAACTCGCACTCGAATCGGCTGCCGAGCTGATCGGTGACGACGATCTCAGCCTCGGCGCCGGCGATGCGCAGTGGCGCGGGCAGCTGCGGTACGAGTTGGAACATGACGTCGTCCGGTCGCCGGTCGAGCTCGGCGAGCATGTCGCCCCGCAGCAGCTGGTAGGGCAGTCGTTGGTGAACGAACGCGTCCATCGCCGTGGTGTGGGTGCGCCGCAGGATCTCGCCGAAGTCGTCAGGGCAATCGATCCGCGTCCGCAGCACGGCCATGTTCGCCAGCAGGCCGACGGTGTTCTGAAGCTCGGGGCGGGTCCGGTTGGACAGGAACGAGGCGACGGCCAGGTCGTCGTCCCCGGTGTGCTTACGCAGGACCACGTAGTAGATGGCGAGCATGGCCGACGCGATGGTTGTGCGCTGCTGACGGGCGAGCTGCCCCAGGGCGGAGACCGTGGCCGCGTCGATCGTGTCGGTGACACTGCCGCTGAGCCACGGCGACCCGTCCGGCGTCGGCCGTAGCGGGAGCCGGGGGACCCGGGCGCCGGCGAGATGACCGGTCCAGTACGCCCGGTCCTGATCCATCTCGGGACCGGCCAGCCACTCGTCCTGCCACTGGCAGAACCGGGGGTACTGCCAGCGGACCGCCGGGAGCGGCGCGCCGGCGCCGGTGAGTGACTGCAGGTCGCGCACGATGAGCCCGCACGAACCGCCATCGGTCACCGCGTGGTGCAGATTGATGCAGAGGCCGTGGTCGTCGTCGCCGAGCCGGAAGAGCGTGACGCGGGTGGGCCATCGTTCGGCGTCGACCGGCCGGCGCACCTCGCCCGTGACCGCCTCGCGGAGGGCGCCTGCCGGGTCGTCCGAATCAAGGTCCCGGCGGTGCAGCTGCACCGGCCGCGGTTCGTGTACCAGCTGGGTAAGCCGGGCGCCCCTGCCGGCGAAGGTCGTACGCAGGCTCTCGTGCCGCGCGGTCAGCGCCGTCAGGCCGTCGTGGAGCCGCTCCACATCGAGCTGCCCACGGATGCGCAGGACGATCGGACAGTTCGTGGATCCGTGGTCGCCCCGAAAATGCTCGAGTACCCACAGGAGGCGCTGGGCCACCGAGGCGGGAACGCGGCTTACCTCGGCCATACCGTCACCGGCTGGGCGGAGAAACCGCGCAGAACGAGGCTGTTCCGCCGCACGAACTGCCCTCGGGAGGTCATGCCACCGGTGGCCTTGACCAGAGCTTCGAGCGCCGCGACCAACTCCACCTTGGCCAGCATCGCGCCCAGACAGCGATGGTGGCCGTAGCCGAATGCGAGGTGCGGGTTCGGCGAGCGTTCGAGATCGAACGTGTCGGCGTCGGCGAACACCTGCTCGTCCCGGTTGGCCGAACCGAAGAGGATCAGGAGTCTCGCGCCGGCGGGCAACACCACCCCGCCCAACTGATCCTCGGCCACGGTGGCGCGCCACAGGCCCTGTACCGATGTGTCGAAGCGCAGTGCCTCCTCCACAACGGACTCGGCGAGCTCGGGCGTGTCCCAGAGACGCTGGCGCACGTCAGGGTGACGGATCAGCATGTCGACGATGTTGGTGAACAGGTTCGTCGTGGTTTCCACGCCCGCGACCAACAGGAAGGCGCAGAACGCCATCACCTCGTGGTCGGACAGGCCGGCCTCGTCGGTCGCAGCGACGACACTGAAGAGGTCGTCGCTCGGCTCGCTCTTGCGGCGACGAATCTCCGAGTAGAAGTAGCGGAACATGTCGTAGCCGCGGCCCAACTGGGTATCGGAGGAGCCGTTCGTGTCGAGATCGTCGGTGATCACCGACGCCCACCCCCGGAACTCGTCGCGCATCTGTGCGGGTACGCCGAGCAGTTCGGCGAGCACGAGTGCCGGCAGCGGTTCGGCAAGGTCCCGGTAGATGTCGGCGTCGCCGCGCTCGGCATTCGCCAACAGGTTCGCGACCAACCCCGTGGCGGTCTGCTCGATCCGGGGGACCAGCTTGACGATCGCCGAGCGCCTGAACGGGGCGATCACCGCGCGTCGCAACCGGGTGTGCTCAGGCGGGTCCGTCGCGATCAGCACCCGAACCCCGGGCGCCCCGATCCGGTAGTCCACCGACTGAGGGGCGTGCAGGCGATGCACCGCACCCATGCCCAGCTGCGACGAGAAGCGGTGGGGATGGTTCAGAACCTCGAGTACATCGGCATGTCTGGTCACGAGCCACAGATCGTGGTCCGCGAGATAGTGAACGGGCGCCTGTTCTCGCAACCACCGATATCCCGGATATGGGTCCGCGACGGTCGACGGATGTTCCGGATCGAAGGGGCAGGAGAGCGGGAGTTCCGCCGCCCGGTCGGGTGCCTTCATACCTTCGGAGCCTGTCAGGCCGTGCCTGGCTAGTCGAGAAACGGTGCGGTCAGGCGGCGTCGGCGCGGCGGATCAGCGTCAGTCCGGCGCGGACGGTCAGCATCACGTGGATGAGGTCGGTGCGGCTCGCCACGTGAGCGTTGAAGGCTTCGATGCCCGCGGCGTCCTCGGCGTCGGGGCTGATGGCGAAGTGCAGCACGTTGTCGACGGCGACGATGCCCCGGTCACTGAGCAGGGGAAGCACCGCGTCGAGAAACTTGATGTAGGACGGCTTGTCCGCATCGATGAAAACCAGATCGAAGGGCCCGGTGAGCCCGGCGATGGTGTCGAGAGCGGGCCCTTCGCACACCTCGACCCGGTCCGCGTACGGCGAGGCGGCGATGTGGCGGCGGGCCATCGCGGCATGGTTCGCGTCGGCTTCGAGCGTCACGATCCGGCAGCCGGCGGGCATGGCTTCGGCCATGCTCAGCGCGGAGTAGCCGGTGAACGTACCGATTTCCAGGATGCGACGCGGACGCAGCATCGCGACCAGCATCGCGAGCAGTGCGCCCTCGACGGCGCCGGTCATCATCTCGGGCCGGTCGGTCGCCGACTGGGTGACGGCGGCCACCTCGACGAGAAGCGGTGACGGCGGGCTCGTGTGTTCCTTGGCGTACTGCTCGATCTTGGGCCGGACAATCATGCCGCGTCTCCTATGCGGTGCGACTGGTCACGGGTGAGGAGTGGGCTCAGGACTGCCGTACCACCGCGCCCCAGTCCTGGGCGGGAACGTCGCGCACATGCTGGCTGAACTCCCACATGTGGCCCTCGCAGTCCTTCACAAGGTACTGCCGCAGACCCCACGGCTTGTCCGTCGGCTTGTGCAGCGTTTCGACGCCGGCCTCCTCGACCGCGGCGAAGTGGCGGTCGACGTCGTCGACGAACACGATGACCTTCTTGCACACGTGCCCGTCGTTCGCCGGGCTCCGCAGCTCCCCGCCGACGCTGGTCAGCATGACCACGCCGCCGCCACCGATGTCCATGTCAGCGTGGCTCACCTGGCCGTTGCCCAGGGTGTGCCGCAGGGTCTCCCGGAAGCCGAACACCGTCGACAGCCAGTCGAGCGCGGCCGCCACGTCCTGGTACACGAGCTCGGGCACGATGCGCGGGTAGCCGTCATCCGGGTTGTACATCGCCGTCTCCCCGTTCTCCGCTCGGATTCTCGGACCGTATCCTGCCCGAGCGCGTTGGCGTGTTGTCCATGTCGGCCTGATGACCGATCGTGTCCGGAACGGTTCGACGCCCTCAAACTGCTGGTATCTGCCAGGCGCATGGATAGCGGGAGCACGCGATGATTGATTTCGACAGATTCCCGGAGGAGTTCGCGCGGCGTTACCGCGAAGCCGGGTACTGGCGCGGGGAGACCCTGGGCGGCCTGCTTCGCGAGTGGGCCACGCTGCCGGAGCCGCGGACCGCGATCGTCGAGGGGGAGCGGCGGTGGAGCTACGCCGAACTGGACGCCAAGGCCGACCGGCTCGCCGCCGGATTTCAGGCACTCGGCATCGAACCCGGGAGTCCGGTGGTCGTCCAACTGCCGAACACGGCCGCTTTCGCGGCCGTCAGCATCGCGCTGTTCCGGCTGGGCGTGCCACCCGTGTTCGCGCTGCCGAACCACCGCCGCAACGAGGTCACCTACCTGTGTGAGGCCTCGGAGGCGGTCGCCTACGTCATTCCGGACGTACATCAGGGATTCGACTACCGTGCGCTGGCCGCCGACGTGGTGGGCAGCGTCAAGACGGTCGAGCAGGTCCTGGTGCACGGAGACCCGGGCGAGTTCACCGCGCTGAGCGACATCGAAGCGGACCCTCGCCCACTGCCCGGGCCAGCGCCGGAGGACGTCGCGTTCTTCCTGCTGTCCGGCGGGACCACCGGGCTTCCCAAGCTGATCCCGAGGACCCACGACGACTACGCCTACCAGCTGCGGGCCACCGCGGAGGGGTTGCGCTACAGCGAGAGCAGCACATACCTTGCCGCGCTCCCGGTTGCGCACAACGCCGCCCTCGGCTGTCCGGGGCTGCTGGGCACGCTGCGGGCGGGGGGAAAGGTGGTGCTGCCGGCGAGCCCCAGCCCGGACGACTGCTTCGAGCTGATCGAGCGCGAGGCGATCACGCTGACCACCCTGATGCCGCCGCTGGTGCTGCTGTGGCTGGAGTCGGCCGAGTTCTACGACGTCGACTTCTCCCGGCTGCTCATCCAGGTGGGCAGCGCGCGGTTCGCCCCGGAGGTCGCCCGCCGTATCTACACCGACCTCGGCTCGTCGTTGACGCACTGGTTCGGGATGGCTGAGGGACTGCTCACTTTCACCAGGCCCGACGACCCGCAAGACGTGATCATCCATACCCAGGGGCGTCCACTTTGTCCGGACGACGAGATCCGGGTGGTCGACGAGCAGGACAGGGACGTGCCGCCGGGCGAGGTCGGTGAGCTCATCACCCGAGGGCCGTACACCCTTCGCGGGTACTACCGGGTTCCCGAGCACAACGCGAAGGCGTTCACGCCCGAGGGTTTCCTGCGCACCGGCGACCTGGTCCGGCTGACCTCGGACGGCAACATGGTCGTGGAGGGACGCATCAAGGACGTCATCAACCGGGGCGGCGAGAAGGTGTCGGCGGGCGAGGTGGAGGATCTGCTGATCACCCATCCCTCGGTCCGCGAGGTCGCCGTCGTGGCCATGCCGGACAAGATGCTCGGCGAGCGGACCTGTGCCTGGGTCGTTCCCCGCGGCGAGGCACCCGGCCTCGATGAACTCAGGTCGTTCCTGCGGTCGCAGGGTCTCGCCGACTACAAGCTGCCCGACCGGCTGGAGCTGACCGACGGCTTCCCGCACACAAAGGTCGGCAAGGTGAACAAGGCAGAACTCCGTGAGCTGGTGGCGGCCAGAGTGAAAGACCGATGAGGCCGCACTTACCACCGGCACTGCCGGCCGCTCAGGCTAGGTGGGACCGGCTGGGGCAGCAAGCAACTGACGCGGCTGTCCACAACCGATCCTCGGTTTCGAGCACCGCGGCCGGTTGGACAACAGATGCACGCGCAGTGGTGTGGGCTAGTATTGGCCCGCCGCGGGAACAAGGCGGGGGAGGGCAGACATGCCAGTCAATCCCGTAGTTGTAGTCACAGGTGCGGGTTCCGGGCTAGGTCGTTCTCTCGCTATATCCCTGGCTGCGAAAGGGCATCGGCTCGCGCTCGTTGGCCGCACCAAGGAACGGCTCCTGGAGACCCAGGCAGACATGGCCGATGCGGATTGCCTGATCCTTCCCGTGGACATCACGGAGGAGGGCGCGGGTGACTACATCGTCAGTCAGACACTAGATGCTTTTCAGCGCGTCGACGCGGTGGTCAACAACGCGGGCCTGGCACGGATGGCCGGAATCGAGCAGCTGACGGTTGCCGAGGCCGAAGCGATGGTGCGCACCAACCTGGTCGGGCCGGCCTTTCTCATTCAACATGCGATTGCGGCGTTGCGTGAGACACAAGGCACCGTGGTAAATGTGGGGTCGATCGGTGGTTTGCTCGCGGTGCCCTCGCGTGCGATGTACGGTGCGAGCAAGGCGGCGCTGCACCACCTGACCCGTTCCCTCGCCCGCGAACTGGCTCCGGACGTGCGGGTGAACACGGTGCTGCCAGGGGCGATAGACACCCCGATGTACGACGACCTCGGCTGCTCTGCGGACCAGGTGGCCGAGCTGCGACGCAACCTCATCGACACCACACCTCTTGGCCGCATGGGCGCGCCAGAAGATGTGGTGCCCTGGATCGAACATCTTCTCGGCCCCGCCGGCCGATGGGTCACGGGCAGCCTGTTTGTCATTGACGGTGGTCGTTCCTGCTGAACAGGACGGAGGCTCCATGAGCGACACGGTTTACGCCAACCCGAAGTATCGCGATGTCGATGTTGGCGCGATCATGCGAACCGGTCACCCCGACATCGCCGAAGGCGACGAGCGGATCGTCGCGGCGGTGCGCAAGCTGCACGCCGACCGCGGGGGCAAGTTGCGCATCCTGGACGTCGGATCCGGATCCGGCGACCTGAGCCTGCTGCTGGCTCGCGCGCTGCCGGACAGCGAGGTGATCGCCAACGACACGGCACCGAACCCGATTGCCCAGGCGAAGGACAAGCTGGCTTCGTTCCCGCGCTCGTCGGTCTTCGACAAGCCCTTCGAGGAGTGGCAGGAGCAGGTAGATGTGGTGATCTCCTGGGGCTCCCATCACCACCTCTCGCACGACTACCTGGACCACGTGCGCCAGATCCTGTCCAGCGGCGGACTCTTCATCGTCGGTGACGAGTTCTGCCCGGAATACCTCACCTCCGCCGACAAGGAGCGGCTGGCGGCGGCGACGCAGATCTCGCTCGTCGACGGCTACGTCTTCGACAACGCCGAGGACATCGCGACCTACAAGGCGACCGGTCAGCTCACCGAGTGGAACCTGCGCCTGGAGCAGGCGCGCCGCGAGGCGCTGTGGACCTGGTACAAGTTCGTCGGCGACTACGCCATCCAGCAGGACTCCTGGCCGGTTTTCATCGCCGAGCTGGGGATCGCCCGCGACGACTTCATCACCGACTTCGACGAAGAGCACAAGACGTCGCCGTACCTGCTCGAGCGTGAGCTCCAGCTGAACGGCTTCACGATCGCGGAGCGGATCGTCATCGGTGATCGCGAGCCTGCGTTGCAGAGCTTCTTCATCTACGTCTGCCAGGCGGCTGCGTGAGCGGGGTCGCCGAGTTCGCTCGGGAGCGAAGTAGATCCATCCCGGTCTCCTCGCTCCACGAGATCCACCGGTTGGTGGGTGACCGCGAAGGGGACACGATCGCCCTGCACGTCGGGGAGCCGTTCCTGCGCATGCCGGAATCGGCGAGTGAGGCGTTCACCCGTGCGATCCGGGACGGTCACACCTCATATACCGACGCGCCCGGGCTGCCGCTTCTCTGCCAGGCGCTGGCAGACCGGCTCAAGGACAACGGCGCGCCCTCGGCGGAACACATCTTCGTGACCCCAGGTTCCTGCCAGGCCATCGCCGCGGTACTGCAGTCGATCGCCTTCGACGGTGGGGTGGCCCTGCTGCCGGAGATCCACTGGCCGATCCATCTCCAGCAGGTGCTGCTCGCCGGGCTGCGCCCGCGGTTCCTCCCCGAGGGGGATCTGCTGGCCGCACTCGACAAGGCGTACTCGCCGGATGTCTGCGTGGTCATCGTCAACTCGCCGGCGAACCCCTCCGGCGTGGTACTGGATGACCAAACGCTCGCGGGCGTCCACGGATGGGCCGTGCGCAACCGGGTCTGGGTGATCAGCGACGAGGCGTACGAGGATTTCGTGTACGAAGGGGATGCACCCCGGATGGCAGCGCTGGACGCGAACCTGCCAGCAGCCGACCGGGTGGTCTTCTCCGTGCACACCTTCTCCAAGGGCTTCTCCATGACCGGCTGCCGGCTGGGCTATGTGGCGGCGCCCACGGGCGAGCGGGCGCAACTGCTGCGGCGGGTCCAGGAGGCGACCCTGGTCGCCCCCAGCACCCCCGTGCAGTACGCCGGACTCGCCGCGCTGGAGGACGAGCGGCACCTGGCCGACCACTACGCCTACGTCCGGGCCACCCGCGATGAGGTCTTGCGGCTGGCGGGACCGTTGGTGTGGCGGGTGCCGGCGGGCGGCTGGTACGCGTTGCTCGACCTGTCCGCACACACCACCGACACCAACCTGTTCTGCCACCAGTTGCTGGACAAGGCGGGCGTCGCGCTCGCCCCCGGGTGGGGCTTCGCGCCAGCTGACAATCCGCTCGGCCAGCGCCTCGTGCGCCTGACGCTGTGCTGGGAGCGGTCGACGACCCTGGAGGGGGTCCAGCGGCTCCTCGGCCACCTTGGGTCCGGACCATGAATGAGGCGCCAATCAGCTACCGGTCCTATCTCCGGCTGGACCAGATCCTCGACGCGCAGCAGCCGTGTTCCCCGACAAGCGACCGGACCACGTGGGGGGCCGAGCGGTTCTTCATCGTCTGCCACCAGACGAGCGAGCTGTGGGTGTCACAGGTCCTGCTCGACCTGGAAGACGCCGGCCGCCTTGCGTCGGAGGGGAACTGGCCCGACACCGCGAGGTCGTTGGCCAGGGCTGCTTCGATGATTGTGATGCTCGGCCGCAATCTGATGCAGTTCACGCACCTGCCCGTCGAGGACTTCCACCGGTTCCGCAACGAACTCGAAGGAGCGAGTGGAGCGGAGTCCGAGCAGTTCGACATGCTCCTGAGTGGCCGCCGGATGCCGGCGGTGCGGAGGATCCAGACGCACCTGGCGCAAGCCCTACCAGGCGTCGGTGACGGCGCACCGCATCCACCGGACACCTGCGAGCATGTCGTCTGCACGGCGGCGCACGGTCTTGACGACTGTCTCGACGGGATAACCGCCTGGCGGGTGTTGCATGCGTCGATCGCCAGGCACTTCATCGGAGGCTCCCGAGGGACCGGCGGTACCTCGGGAGTGGACTACCTTCTGAAGAACATCGCCACGGACGGCGGTGTACTCGGCGAGAAGCTGTACCGGTGGTCGCAGCGCGCGGGGGTCACGGTCGACTGACCGCCGCGGGACGCAGCCAAGCGGCCACCTCGCCGAGGAGTTCCACTCGGCGGTCGACGAGGTAGAAATGCCTGCCCGGAAAGACGGCAAGCCGGAACGGTCCCTCGGTGGCAGCGGCCCAGACGCCCGCCTCGCCCTCGGACACCTCCGGGTCGTCGCCCCCGACGCAGGCGAGTACCGGGCAGGACAGGCGAGACTCCGGCGACGGCCGGTATGTCTCGCTCGCCTGGTAGTCCGCCCGCAGCGTGGTGAGCAGCAGGTTGCGCAACTCCGGCAGGCCGGCGAGTTCCTGGTCGACGCCGCCCAGCCCGCACACGTCCGCCCACAGTTCATCGTCTGGCAGTAGATGCTTCGCCTCCGCGCGCAGCCGGCCGGGCCCTTCCCGGCCCGACACGATCAGGTGGGTGGCCCGGCCCGGCAACAGGAGCGCCACCTCGTGCGCGACGCTGGCCCCCATGCTGTGGCCGAACAGCGCGATGGGACGGGATTCGGTGGCCGCCAGTCCGGCGGCGATCTCCCTGGCAAGGACGGGCACCTCGGTTATGCACGGCTCGCGTAGGCGGTCCTGACGGCCGGGATACTGCACACCGACGACCTGGACGTCCGGGCCGAGAAGGCCCGCCCAGTCGCGGAAGAAGCTCGCCGACCCGCCGGCATGCGGGCAGCAGACCAGCACGGACCTGGCGTCATCGGAACGCCCGAACGGTCGGAACCAGGCACCGGTCATGGCTTGGCCGACACCACGGCGCCGGTCATATGACACCCTCTTCGGTGTCCTTTGTGGCCGCATCGATGAGCGTGGCCAGATCGGCGATGGTCGGCCCGGTGAAGAGCCGCCGCAGCGTCACCTCTACGCCGAATCGCTGCCGTATGTTCTCCAGCAGCCGGGTGGCGAGCAGGCTGTCCCCGCCCAGCGCGAAGAAGCTTTCGCTGCGGCCGACCTCGGTGACGCCGAGCAGCGCCGCCCACTGCCCGGCCAGCTCCGACTCGAGCGGCCCGTGTGGCGCCTCCCCCCGCGTGCGGGCGGCCGACGCCGCGATGAGCGCGGGGAGGGCCTTGCGGTCCACCTTTCCATTGGCGCTGAGCGGGATCTCGGGCAGGACCACAAGGTCGTCGGGCAGCATGTACGCCGGCAGCCGGTTGCTCAGGAACGCCCGTAGGTCCGCCGGGGCAACCCCCGGGTCCTCGGCGACGACCGCCGCCCCGATCCGGGTGGTGCCCAGCCGCATGGCCGCGGCCCGCCGGACCCCCGGGTGAGCCGTGAGGGCCGCCTCGATCTCGCTCAACTCGATCCGGTGACCGCGGATCTTCACCTGGTCGTCGGCGCGGCCCAGGAACTCCAGGGTGCCGTCCGGCCAGTACCTGCCGAGGTCGCCGGTGCGGTACCAGCGCTCGCCGGCATGGCGCACGAACTGCCGCTCGGTCCGCTCGGGATCGCCCCGGTAGCCGCGGGCCACGCCCGCGCCGCCGATCCACAGCTCTCCCGGCACGAAGTCCGGGCAGTCCCGGCCCCGTCCGTCGGCAACCCGATACTGCTGGCCGCGCAACGGTTGTCCATAAGGGATCGAGCGCCAGTGCTCCGGTACATCGGCGACGTCGAAGGCATTGGACCAGATCGAGCCTTCGGTCGCGCCGCCGAGAGCGACCAGGCGGCACGCTGGCGCCGCCTGCTTCAGGCGCCCGGGCAGGTCCAGCCCCACCCAGTCACCGGAGACCAACGCCAGCCGCAGCCGCGGCACGCCGCCGACGACCAGCACCATGTCGAGAAGGGCCGGCACCGTGTTCCACACCGTGACGTCGAAGCGCCGCACGAGGTCCGCCCAGTCGCGGGCTTCCCTTCTCGCCTGTTCGTCGACAAGCACCACCGCGCCGCCGACGGAGAGCAGGCCGAAGACGTCGTACACGGACAGGTCGAAGTCCAGCGCGGAGACCGCGAGTACCCGGTCCTGCGGCCCAACCTGGTACCGGCTGTTGATCTCGTCGATGGTGTTTCTCGCGGCCCGATGCGTGATTTCAACACCCTTGGGCTTGCCGGTCGACCCCGACGTGTAGATCACGTAGGCGAGGTCGCCCGGGGCGGCCGGGACCGGGCTGGGCAGCGCGGGACCGTCCTGCGGCAGCGCGGTGAGAACCCTGGTCACGCCCGCGCTGGAGTAGATCTCGGTGCGGCGCAGGTCGGGCTGGTCCACGCCGACCGGTACGTAGGCCGCGCCAGCGGCGAGCACCCCGAGGACCGCCGCGATCTGGTCGGGCCCCTTCGCCATCGTGACGGCGACCGTGTCGCCGGGCCGGACCCCGCCAGCCACCAGCCGGGCCGCGACGACAAGCGCCCGCCGGGCCAGTTCGCCGTACGACAGCTGGCCGTCGTCTCCCCACAGCAGCGCGATGCGGTCGGGGTCGCGCGCGGCCAGATCGAAGAAGTCCTGGTGCAGCAACCGTTCCGGGTGCACAGGGCCGGTGTCGTTGACTGCCGCGCGTACCGCCGCCTGGCTCGCCGGCAGCAGTGCCGGCGGTGGTGCTGCCCAGTCCGCCTCGCCCAGCCAGCCGAGCAGGTCGACGTACGCGGCGAACATCGCGTCGATCACGCCCGGCGGGAAGAGTTCCTCGATGACGTCCCAATTCAGCAGCAGGCCGCCTTCCTGCTCGGTCACCTGCTGGTCGATCCATACCTGCGGGGTCTCCGACGTGGTCCATACCGGGTCACCGAGGCAGCGCCGCACGTCCGGTCCAAACAGCTCACCGAGGCCGATAGCGCTGGTGAACACGACCGGTGCCATCATCCAGTCGCCGGGCCGCTCGCGCGCCAGGTCGCGCAGCACGGCCACGCCCGGGTACTCGGCATTGGCCATGTCCGACTGGAGGCGGCGCTGGACGCGCTTGGCTTGTTCGGCGAACGGCTGGTCCTCGGACAGATCCACCGCCAACAGCAGCAGGTTGCTGAAATCCCCGACCAGCATGGCGGTGTCCGGGTGCAACTCCTCCCGGTCGAACACCGGCAGGTTGAGCAGGAACCGTGCCTCCGCGCTCCACCTGGCCAGCACCTCCGCGAACGCGGTCGCGAACGTGACCGGCAGGGTGATCCCGGCCCCGGCGGCCCGCTCGGCAAGCCGCTGCCGCTCCTGCGGGGACATCCAGTGGTGCCGCCGGTTGATCCCGACCCGGACCAGCCGCTCCGGGTCGTCGGCGAGCGGCAACTGCGGTGCGCCCGGCAGCTCGGCCAGCCGCTCGCGCCAGTGTGACCGGGCCCGGTCCAGTGTGTCCGACCGGCGCGCCGCGGCCTCGGCCAGGTACTGCGGGAAGCTGTAGGAGATGCGCGGCAGGTCCTCGTCGGGACGGAGGTAGAAATGGGCGAGGTCGGCCAGGATGAGCTGGTAGCTCTGCGCGTCAGACACCAACATGTCGATGTTGATGTGGGTACGGGTGACGCCGGACGCCAGCAGGGAAAGCTGGACGTCGAAGACCTCACCCTGCTCCACCGCGAGGCGCAGGTGCGACAGGCGGCTCCGCAGTTCTTCCGCGGCCGTGGGCGGCGCGTCGCGCAGGTCGTGCACGGTCACGCCCGACCATGTGCTCTCCGGCAGAATCTGCTGGCGTCCGTCGTCGCCGAACCGTGCGCGGAGCATGCCGTGCCGTCGCATGAGGGCCCGGACCGCCCGCTCCAGCCGGTCGGCGTCCACACCCGAGCCGTCGAACTCCGCGTAGAAATGCGCGCTGACCCCGCCGAGGATCTGGCTTTCGTTGCGACCGACCCAGTACGCCTGCTGCATGGCGGCCAGCTCGAACGGTGCGGTGTCGTCCACGGCGATCCGCTCCGGAGCCGGCGCCTGGGCCGCTTCGCGCTCGGCGGCCAGCGCCCACCACGCGCGCAGGCTCGGTTTCTCGATCAGGTCGGCGAACTTGAGCGGCAACCCGTCCCGCCGCCACTTGGACGCCAGGCGCATGACGGTGATGGAGTCGATGCCGCGACCGATCAGATCGTCGTCGTCGTCGATCGCGGCCGGCTCGGTGCCGATGGCATCCGCCACCGCCTGCCGCATCGCCTCCAGAGTCAACATGCCACCGGCCACGATCACTCCCCCGGAAGACGTGGAGCAGACACCCCGTTGGATACGATCCCGCCAGAATCGCGATGCGTGATACCAGGCGGGAGCACCCCGACAATAGCGACCGGTGCGGGCTAGGTCGACGCTGGCCGAATCTCCTGTAGTTGGCCTACCTGGCGGGGCGCGCCTCGCCACAGACCCAGTCGCCGCCATCGCGGCGAATCGCGCAATCCCAACCCAGCCGCCGCAACTGGAGCTCCAGTCGCTCCGGATCCACGAAATTCTTGATCACGTGGAACGTACTGCCATCGCGCAGCCGCCGCTCAACGACCTCATCTCGGCCCGCGACGTAGGCCTCTTTCGCGCATTCGTCGATGTGCTCGTCGATGAACAACACCCGACCGTCCTCGGCCAGCAGGCCCCTCAGCGACTGCCAGAACTCTTCGAACCGGCTCATCGGCACATGCGAGAGCCACGCCGAGAAGAAGATCACGTCGAACCGGGTGTCCGGGCGCCACGAGAACACGTCGGCAACCGCAAAGCTGACATTCGCCGACCGCACCCGATCGCGGGCGATCTTCAGCGCCTCGGGCGCCGCGTCAATCGCCGTCACCGTGTCGGCCAGTCCCGCCAGCGGCTCCGTCCACAGGCCGGTCCCGCACGCGATCTCCAGCACGCGTCCGGTCGGCCACATCTCCGCGACCAACCGCGCGATCCGCCCGCGGGCCGCCGCGACATCGCCATACGCCGTCACGTCGTACTCGCCCGCCCGGCGCCGGTAATAGTCGATCTGACCCGCCACAACGTCATCGATCACCTAAACATCGTCACACGGCGGCGGCGCGCCTGGCCGGCCCGGGACGGTCAGACCGGCATGTGATGCTGGGCCTGTGGTCGTGACTTTCGACGGCGAGCTGTGGCACTGGGATGCCCGGCGCTCCGACAGTTGGACGTTCGTCAGCCTGCCGGCAGACGCGTCCGAGGAGATCCGTGACCTGACTGGCGGATCGCGTCGCGGGTTCGGATCGCTGCGGGTCCGGGTCACGGTCGGCGGCAGCACGTGGACGACGTCGATCTTCCCGGCCAGCGGTGACGGCGGCTACGTGCTGCCCGTCAAGCGCCCGATCCGCAGAGCCGAAGCCCTTGCGGCGGGCGACACCGCGACCGTGACCGCCGAACTCCTCGACCTCGGCTAGCGGTCAACCTCGGGCACGGCCCCGGGACCTGGCAGGATCGGTGCTGTCGAGTACCGGAGGGGTTTCCGCATGCCGAGCGCTGTCGTCATCGGTGGGACCGGTCTGATCGGCCGTGCGGTGGCGCGCCGGCTGGTCCCGGCCGGGTGGCAGGTCGCCGTCACCGGCCGCGATCCGGGTCGGATGCCCGGTGACCTGGCCGCCGCCGGGGTCCGGTTCACGGCCGCCGACCGCGATGACCCGGCCGGGCTGGCGACGGTGGCCGGCGACGGGTGCGACCTTCTCGTCGACTGTGTCTGCTACACGGCCGCCCAGGCGCGGCTGATGCTGCCGCTGATCCGGAACACCGGCTCCACGGTGATGATCTCGTCCAAGGCCGTGTACGTCGACGACGCCGGCAACCACGTCAACTCAGCGACCGCGCCGCGGTTTCCCGGGCCGGTGACCGAGCGGCAGCCCACCATGACGCCGGGCGACATGCCCTACAACTCGGCGGAAGGGTACGGCGCGAACAAGGTCGCTGCCGAGCAGGTCCTGCTCGACAGCGGTCTGCCGGTGACGGTACTGCGGGCCTCGAAGGCACACGGCGAAGGGGCCGCACCGGCCCGCGAGTGGTACTTCGTGAAGCGGGCCCTGGATCGCCGGCCGGCCCTGCTGCTCGCCGGTCACGGCAGGGGCGTGGACCATCCCTCGGCGGCCGCCAACATCGCCGCGCTCGTCCACACGGTCGCGCAGCAGCCGGGGCGACGCATCCTCAACGCCGCCGACCCGGACGTCCCGGACGGCCTGGCCATCTCCCGGGTGATCGCCCGCCGGACCTGCCACGCGTGGCGCGAGGTCCTGCTCGGCGACGACGCGCCACCGCGGCTCGGCACGCACCCCTGGCACCACGTGCCCCCGATCGTCCTGGACACCAGCGCGGCACTGGCGGTGGGGTACCAGCCGGCCGGCGACTACGCCACCACGGTCGCCGAGGAGGTCAGCTGGCTGGTCGACCAGACCGCGCACCGTCCTACCTGGACGCCGCCGGGCATCGACCAGGAACTCGCCGATCGCTGGTTCGACTATGCCGCGGAGGACGCCTGGCTCCGCGCCGCCGGCCGGTGATGACGTGCCGGCGGAACTACCCCGGCATGATCGCGGCAAGCTGCCGTACCGTCTCGATCGGCCCGTTGACCAGCAACGTGTCGATCACGGTGTCCCGCCACGCCGGCAGCTCATCACGGATCTTGGCGGCCGGCCCGATGAGCGCGACGTCCTGCACCATCGATGTCGGGACGGCGGCGACCGCGCCGGCCCTGTCGCCGGCGAGAAAGTGGTCCTGGATGCGCGCGCACTCGGCCTCGTAGCCGAGCCGGGCCAGTACGTCGCGGTGGAAGTTCGCCTGCCGCGCGCCCATGCCGCCGACGTAGAGCGCGAGCATCGGCCGCAACCGGTCGGCGGCGGCCTCCACGTCGTCGTCGATCACGACCGGGACGAACGCCGCGACCTCGAAGCTGTCCCGCTGCCGGCGGGCGGCGGGGCGGGCGAAGCCTTCCGCCAGCGCCGCCCGGTAGAACGCGTCGGCGCGCGGGGAGAACAGGAACGGCAGCCAGCCGTCGGCGATCTCGGCGGCGAGGGCGACGTTCTTGGGTCCTTCGGCGGCCAGGTAGACCGGCAGGTCGGCGCGCAGCGGGTGCACCGTGCTCTTGAGCGGTTTGCCCAGCCCGGTGCCGCCGTCGTAGGGCAGCCGGTAGTGCTGACCCTGGTACTCGACCGGCGCCCGCCGTTCGAAGACCGCGCGCAGGATCTCGATGTACTCCCGGGTTCTGGCCAGCGGTTTCGGGTAGGGCTGGCCGTACCACCCCTCGACCACCTGCGGCCCGGACGCGCCCAGGCCGAGCACGAACCGGCCGCCGCTGAGGTGGTCCAGGGTGATCGCCGCCATGGCGGTCGCGGCCGGCGTGCGCGCCGACATCTGCACGATGTTGGTGCCCAGCCGGACCGTCGACGTGCCGTTGGCGTACCAGGCCAGCGGCACGAACGCGTCCGAACCGTATGCCTCAGCCGTCCACACCGAGTCCAGGCCCAGCCTTTCCGCTTCGGCGACAAGCGCAGGCGCGTCGGGGGCCGGCCCACCTTTCCAGTACCCAAGCGTCACGCCGAGCTTCATCGCGCCCCCTCATATCGCCGATCTTGGAGAAATGTACACGGATTGATCTTTAAAGCATGTTCACTTTTCCTTGATCGACGAGAAGAGACGAGAAGATAGGAGGAGGATCTCATGGTGGAAGGGGTAGGTGTGATGGACGTTGCGGCTCTGGCAGACCTCCTGAAGGAGACGGCCCAGCATCACGGCTCGTTCGAGGCGGGACGGCGCACCGGTGCCTGTGGCGGTCGTGACCAGCCGCATCGAGGCCGAACTGATCGTCGGCTTGCTGCGCAGTAACGGGGTGCGGGCGGCCGTGTCGACAGACGACGCCGGCGGGCAGGAGCCGCAGTGGCAGTTGGAGGGCGTCCGGGTGCTGGTGGCACCCGCCGACGAGGATCTTGCGCGCCGGCTCATCGCCGCCGCCGAGGACCCTGCCTGAGCCGCCACCGAGGACCCTGTCCTGACGAGATTGCTGACCGGATGGCGGCGACCTCCGGGGTTTAAGCGGCCGGTGGCGGGAAAGCGTGGCGGATACCAGCAGAGTTGTAACCCGCCAGCCTTCCGCACCGTGGAGGCGCGCTGTGACGACGACAGCTCGCCGGCCGACTCCGGCCGACCCGATGCCCACCGCGACGCCAGACGACCGGGTCCCCAGCCCCACCGTCCGTAAGCTGCCACCCGAGCTGGGCACGGGCGCGTTCGCGGTGCTGGAGGGAAAGTCGTTCATGTACTCCGACGCGGTCGGCGACGTGCCCGCCGGATCGATCGGTGGGCTCGTCCACGACGACACCCGGTTCCTCAACCGGTGGGAGCTGACGATCAACGGCGCCCCGCTGCTGGCGCTGGGGTCGGAGATGGTCGATCCGTACTCCGGGGCGTTCTTCCTGACCAACCCGGACCTGCCCGGGCTCGTGGCGAACACCGTCGGGGCGCGCCGGCAGCGCTTCGTCGGCGACGGCCTGCACGAACGTATCGATCTGGAGAGCTTCGCCGTCGAGCCGGTGTCGATCGAGCTGCGGCTGGCGGTCGGCACCGACTTCGCCGACCTGTTCGAGATCAAGGACGTGGTACGCGACCGGGCGGCGCAGATCGTCCGCGCGCACGCCCCGGACGGTTCGCGGCTGGCGTTCTCGTACCGTAACGGCCCGTTCGAGGCCAGCGCCGAGGTCGAGGTCGACCCTCCGGCCAGCCGGGTGGAAGGCGACGACCTGGTCTGGGACCTCCGCCTGGAGCGGGGCCGACCGTGGCGGTGCGAGCTGAACGTCCCGCTGCACTACGGGTCCGTGGACGTGTTGCCGGCGCACCGGCACTTCGGCGAGATCTTCCACGGCGAGAACCAGGATCCGACCACCCGGTGGCGGATCGCCGTCCCGGCCCTGCACACGGACTCCGAGCTGTTGCGGGACGTGATCGACAGGTCGGCGTGGGCGCTGCTCGCGCTGCGGATCGAGAAGCGCGCGAGAGGGCGGAGCGTCGTGCTGCCGGCCGCCGGGTCGCCCTGGTTCCTGACCCTCTTCGGCCGGGACACGTTGATCACCGCCTATCAGGGGCTCAGCTTCGGACCGAGCCTGTCGCAGGGAACGCTGCTCAGTCTCGCGGACCTCCAGGGTGACCGGGTCGACGACTTCGCCGACGAGGAGCCGGGCAAGATCCTGCACGAGGTGCGCAGCGGAGAGCTGACCCGGCTGGGCCTCAAGCCGCACAGCCCGTACTTCGGGACCGCCGACGCGACCCAGCTCTGGCTGATCGTGCTGTCGGAGTACTGGCGCTGGAGCGGCGACGACGAGTTCGTGGGTAGCCTGCGCGACAACGCGTACGCCGCGCTGCGCTGGATCGACGAGTACGGCGACCGGGACGGCGACGGGTACGTCGAGTACGCCACCCGCTCCACCCAGGGGTTGGGCAACCAGTGCTGGCGCGACTCGTGGGACGGCGTGCAGTTCGCCGACGGCACGATACCGGTGCTGCCGATCGCGACCTGCGAGATCCAGGGCTACACGTACGACGCGAAGCTGCGCCTGGCCGAACTCGCCGACGGTCCCTTCGACGACCCGGAGTTGGCGCAGCGGCTGCGCGCGCAGGCCGCCGACCTGTGCGAGCGGTTCAACCGCGACTTCTGGATCGACGAGCGCGGCGGGTACTACGCCGTCGGCCTGGACGGCGACAAGCGCCGGATCGACTCGATGACCTCGAACATGGGCCAGCTGTTGTGGAGCGGCATCGTGCCGCCGGAGCGGGCGGCCGTTGTGGCGCGGCAGCTGATGTCCGAGCAGATGTTCTCGGGCTGGGGTATCCGCACCACATCCACAGTGGAGTCCGGCTACAACCCGATCGGATACCACATGGGTACGGTCTGGCCGCACGACAACTCCCTCATCGCGCACGGCCTGGCCCGCTACGGCTTCCGCGACGAGGCGAACCGGGTCATCATCGCGATGCTTCAGGCGGCGAAGCACTCCAAGTACCTCCTGCCCGAAGCGTTGTCCGGCTACGACCGGTCCTTCGGCCGGGTACCCGTGCCGTACCCGACCGCGTGCCGCCCGCAGGCGTGGGCGGCCGCCGCGCCGATGCTGTTCGTGCGCACCATGCTCGGTTTCGACGCGCGCGACCGGAAGCTCATCGTGGACCCGTCCATTCCCGCCGAGATCGGTCGCATCCAGCTCACCGGTACCAATGCATTCGGCAAGAAATGGGACCTTGAGGCGACCGGTACACAGGCCTACGTCCGCCTTGCCACCTGACGATTGCAGCCATGAACGATCTCGTCAGCGTGATCGTCGGGGTGGCCGGCGTCATGATCGTCGTACTGACCGCGGTGTCAGCGCCGGGTCGGGGGGACCCGGCGCGTCATTGAGGGGAGAGAGGCGCCGCCGCGGGCAATGTAGCCCGCGGCGGTGCTGCTGCCGGTAAAGTGCGAGCCCGGTGTACCAAAAGGTCAGGAGGCACACGATGGACCACACTTACCGGGTGACGGAGATCGTCGGGTCCTCGCCGGAGTCGATTGACCAGGCCATCCGCAACGCGATCTCGCGCGCCGGCGCGACGTTGCGCAACCTCGACTGGTTCGAGGTCACCGAGACGCGTGGGCACATCGTCGACGGCGAGGTCGCCCATTTCCAGGTCACGCTCAAGGTCGGGTTCCGGCTGGAGTAGCTGATCGTGGACCGGATGAGCGCGACCGACGCCGGGTTCTACTTCGCCGAGAGCCCGAACACCCCGCTGCACGTGGGGTCGGTGTCGGTATTCGAGGGGCCGGCTCCCTCGTACGGTGACCTGGTCCGGCTGCTGCTGGGCAAGCTGCCGCAGGTGCCCCGCTACCGGCAGCGGGTGCAACCGGTGCCGCTGCACGCCGGCCGGCCGCTGTGGGTCGACGACGAGCATTTCCAGATCCTCTACCACGTCCGGCACACCGCCGTGCCGCGTCCGGGCAGCGCGGAGCAGCTGCGCAACCTTGCCGGCCGGGTGCTCGGCCAGCGGCTGGACATGACGAAGCCGCTGTGGGAGGTGTGGCTGGTCGAGGGGCTGGAAGACGACCAGTGGGCATTGATCTCGAAGGTGCACCACTGCATGGTCGACGGCATCGCCGGCACCGACCTGATGCAGCTGGTCTTCGACGTGGACCCGGATGCCCCGCACCCGTCGCCGGCGCAATGGACACCCGCGGCACCGCCGTCGACCGTCTCGATGGTGGTCGACGGGCTGCGGGACACCGTGGTCCGGCCGGCGCGGCAACTGGTCGCCCTGCCCGGGCTCGACCTGGTCCGGCAGGCCCCGCAGGCGCTGCTGCGCCGGGGCACCGCGCTGGCCTCCGCCCTGCCGGGGCTGGCCCGGCAGGTCAGCACCCCGATGGCGCGTACCCTCAACGGCCCGACCGGGCCGCACCGGCGGTGGGCGTGGACCGAGACCTCACTCGACGAGATCAAAGAGGTCCGCGCGGGGGTCGGCGGCACGGTCAACGACGTCGTGCTCACCGCCATTACGCGCGGGTTCCGTGACCTGCTCGACGGCCGTGGCGAGCTGACCGAGGGGCTGGTCGTCCGGTCGATGGTGCCGATCTCGGTACGCCAGGTCAGCGAGCGCGGCACGCTGAACAACCAGGTGTCGGCGGTGTTCGTCGACCTGCCGGTGGCCGAGCCGGACCCGGTGCGGCGGCTGGCGACCCTGCGCGACCAGATGACCGAGTACAAGCGGGTGATGAACGCGCTCGACGCCCGTTCGATCATCGCGCTGGGCGAGTTCGTGGCGCCCACCCTGCTGGCCCTCGGCACCCGCGCCGGGGTACGCGCCGGGCGGTGGTGGACCCAGGCGGTCACCACGAACGTGCCCGGGCCGCGGGTGCCGCTGTACGTGCTGGGCCGGCAGATGACCGCGCTGTACCCGTACGTGCCGATCGGCGCCGGCAGCCGGGTCTCGATCGGGATCTTCTCGTACCGTCGGGCGATGACGTTCGGCATCAACGCCGACTTCGACGCCTTCCCCGACATCGACGTGCTCGCCCAGGGCATCCGCGCGGGCGTAGACGAGCTGCTCGACGTCGCGTGACCCACCCCCCGGGGGGCCTCGCCGATCTTGGAGAAATGTACATGGTTTGATCTTCAAACCATGTACATTTCTCCTTGATCGACGGGGTGTGCGGCCCCTCCTCTCAGGGCTGGAAGGTCACCGGGAGCGAGGCTAGGCCGCGCACTGTGCTGGTGGGGAGGCGGGCCGGGGTGCCGGTCATCCGCAGCGGTGCCGGGGCGTCGTGCAGGGCGCGGACCATCTGCTGGAGAGCGAGCTGGCCGAACAGTTGTCCAAGGCACGAGTGCGGGCCCCACCCGAAGCCGAAGTGCTTGTTCGGGGTGCGGTCGAGCACGAGCTCTTGCGGCCGCGGGAACTGGGCCGGATCGCGGTTCGCGGCGGCGAGGACGATGAACACCGGGTCGCCCCGTTGGATCGTGACCCCTCTGATCTCCGTCGCGCGCATGGCGACCCGGCTCGTGGCCTGCGTCGGACCGTCGAACCGCAGGAATTCGTCGACCCCGGTGGCCAGCAGGCCCGGGTCGCGGAGCTGTTCGAGGACGTCGGGTCGTTCGATGAGCATCAGGGCGAGGGTCCCGGAGGAGGTGAAGATCGTGCCGTAGCTGCCGATGAACAGCAGGCCGACACTGTTCTTGATGACCGGCAGGGGGACGCCCAGCGCGTTGGCCTGGTCCTTGAGGGTCAGGATCGTGCCGTGGGTGTCCTTGGAGCCGATCCACTCCTCGATGAGGGCCCCGAAGGCCTCCCGGACCTGGCCCGCCGCCTCGGCGTCGTGCCCGCCGAGATCCGCGTCGAAATTGCGGGCCATGCCCTCGGCGATCGCCTTGAAGACCCGCGGGTCGGGTTCCCGTACACCGAGGAACTCCGCCGTGATCGTGCCGGCGAGCGGCGCGGCGACCTCGAACATCCAGTCGAACGACGGCCGGGACGCGACTCTCTCGAGGATCCGGTCGATGCTCGCCCGGACGTTGCGGCCGATCTCTTCGAGGTCCTGCGAGTGCATCGAGCCGATGATGAGTCGCCTCAGGTCGCTCTGCCGCTGCGCGTCGATGGACTGGATGCTCGCACCGGCCTCGGAGGACTGCTCGCCGACCCGGCGGGGGTCGCGGACGAACAGCTCGGAATCCATGAGGATGTCGCGGCAGTCCTCGTAGCGGGTGACGATCCAAGAGCCCATCTTCTCGTGCCAGAAGACGGGATGCTTCTCCTGGAGCTCCGCGTAGAGGGGGTAGGGGTCTTCCAATATGGTCGGGCTGAGTGGGTCGAATTCCGTAACGGAACTCATGGGTTGGCTTGCCTTTCGGTGCTCGGCGGCGGCGCGAGTCCGCCGTCCTGGGTCGGCGATGGCGCTGCGGCGCATGCGGCCGGAGCCGGGTCCGACCGTGCGGACCCGGCCTGGCCCGGTGGATCAGCTGACCGAGACCTGCAACCGCGTCGGGCCGCGGCGGTTCAGCAGGGCGCTCCAGGTCGGCTCCTCGACGAGCGTGAGCCCTGGGAAGCGGCGGACCATCCGGCCGAAGGTCAGCTGTCCGTGCATGCGCGCGAGCGCGGCGCCGAAACAGGTGTGGATGCCACGCGCGAAGGAGAGGTGCTCGTTGGCGCGCTCCCGGCGCAGGTCGAGGTCGTCGGCGGTCGGCCCCCACTTGTCAGGATCGTGGTTCGCCGACGCGATCGACATGACGATGGCGGTGCCGGCCCTGACGGTCCGGCCGTGGAACTCGACGTCCTCGAGGGGGTAGCGCCCGGTGATCTGGAGCGGAGCCTCGTACCGCAGTATTTCCTCAACGGCGTTGTTGTCCAGGGACGGGTCGCCGCGCAGATCGGCGGCCTGGTCGGGGTGGCGCGTAAGCTCCAGCACCCCGAACGCGAGGAGGCTCGCGGTCGGCTCCGGAGCGGAGACGTGGAGCAGCATGACGTGGTTGACGAGCTCGTCCTCGGTGAAGGCACCGTCGGTGACGGCGAGCAGCCGGGTCATGACGTCGTCACCCGGGTGGGCCCGCTTGTGGGCGCACAGGTCCCGCAGGTAGTCCCGCATCTCGTCCCTGGAACGGACGATCGCCTGGGTGACCTCCGGGCTCGCGATCGGCTCGGTGAGGTTGACGATGTCCGAGGTCCAGGCGTGGATCTGGGCCTGGTCTTCCGCCGGCATCCCGAGGAGCTCGGAGATGGCCTGGAACGGGATCGGGATCGCGACGTCGCCGAGGAAGTCCGCCTCGCCCTTCTCCTCGAGCATGTCGAGGTGCTCGTCGATGAGCTGGGCGAGCCGGGGACGGTAGGCCTCGATGTGCGCCGGGGTGAGTCCCTTGGACAGTTGCTGGCGCCACTTCGTGTGCTGCGGGGGGTCCCGGAACAGAATGACCGAGATGTCATTGTACGAGAGGTCCTGCTCCGGGCCTACCTTGAGGTTGCGGTGGTCGACGCTGTACCGGGCCCGGTCGTGGAGGATGGCGTTGAGGTCGTCGTACTTCGTGAGCAGGTACGGCCCGTCGGGAGGAATGATCTCGTAGCACGGAGCCTCCTCCCGTAACTCCTTGAAGAACGGGTAGGGGTTGGCGACGAACGCGGGGTCGAACGGGTTGTAGACAACGGTCATCGCAGGTTCCCTGCCTTCTCGGAGTCGCGCGGCAGGCCTGCCGCCGCGAGGTCGTCGGCGTAGCGCAGGACCTCGCTCTTCGGATGGATCTGTTCGAGCGAGGGGATGAGTCCCTTCGCGATCTCGGCGGTGATGGCCGGGTTGATGCGGAGGATCTGCTGGGTCAGCTCGTGGGCGTACTTCTTGTCCCCCTCGCGCTGGTGGAAGGCGGTGAGCCCCACCCGGACGAGGATGTTGTCCTCGTTTTCCCGCCGGACCTTCTCCAGCAACTCGATCGCCTCGGTCTTCCGGCCGGCGCCCATGTTGATGTACGCGAGCGCCATGAGCAGCCCGTGCGGCGGGAAGGGGTCGAGGCGCAGCGCCCGGCGGATGGAGCGGCTCGCCTCGAGGCGCTGGTGTCCCATGGCGAGCGCGACGCCACGCATCGCGTGCGGCCAGGTGATGCACGGGTCGGCGGCGATGGAGCGGTCCTCGTGCTTGACCGCCTCGCGCCAGTTGCCCCTCGAGATCTGGACGACGCCGAGGATTCCGTGGCACGCCCCGGAGTCCGGGTCGACCTCGACGCCCTGGGAGGCGAGCTTCCACGCGTGGTCGAGGTGACCGTGGTCGAGGCTCCAGCCCTGGGTGTGCTCCTGGGTGAAGGTACCCGCGAGAAGGCCGTAGGCGTTCCCAACCCCGGGGTCCTCGTCGATGGCGCTCTGGAAGAGGGCGCGCGCCTCCAAGAGGTTCTTGTGGTGCAGCTGGCGCATATGGTAGTAACCCCGCCACAGCGCCTCGACGGAGCGGATGCTCGTCGGCGGCTTGGTGAGCCGGTCGAGCTCGGCCGACTCGAGCTGGAAGCCGACAGCCCCGAGAATCTTCTCGACGATCTCGACCTGGACCGCGTGCATGTCCGTGAGCTCGGACTCGAACGACTCCGACCAGAGCGTGGTGCCAGGACGGGCCTCGATGAGCTCCGCGCTGATCCCGACCCGGTTCTCGGTGCGCTCCACCGAGCCGCGCAGGATGTACCGGATACCCAGCTCGGTGCCGACCCGGGTGGGGTCGGGGCTGGTGCCCTTGTAGGAGAACGCGGTGTCGGCGGAGATGACGAACACGGCCCGGCTGCTTCGGGCGAGGTTGTTCGTCAGTTCCTGAGTCACGCCGTCGGTGAGGTACTCGTCGTCGGCGTTCTTGCTCTCGAACGGCAGGACCACGATGGACGGGCCTTTGTCCGGGGGCGCCGGGTTCTTCGGCGGCTTGCTGATCCCCAGGGCGTCGATTACGAGGCCGCGAAGGTATGGGCGGACGTCCCACCGTACTTTGGTCATGACCTCATCCTCAGGAGTCGTCAGGGGAAAGCTCTTCCGCTTCTCGTGTTCGGACAGGATGGCGGACCGGACTGGTTGTCCCTCTTTTCGCAGTGCGCAATGCGTCGCGGCGCCGACGTGCGGGCGCCCCGACAGGTCGTTCATGGTTATCGCAGCCCTCCGCCGAGCGCAACAGCGGTGGAACGCGCACGCGGTGAGGCGAATGTTGTGTGCGGAAAGGGTGGCCCCGGGGGATTCTCTTCGATCGCGTTCTCTTCGATCGCGCGAGCCTCGGGGTCGATCGCCGAGACGGTACATTGAGGACACCCGTGGTCGACAGGACGCGAGGCCGGCCACACCGGTATTGCCGTCGGCGACCATTTCAACTACGGTTCGCTGCTCCAAGACAGCCGCTTCGCGGTCGCCTATGTCCACGGGCCGGCTACTGCCAAAATGCACGCTCCGCGCACGATTCACCGCGCGCTGGGGCAGGGGGTCGACTGCGGGTTCGCCACAGTTGGCCAGTCGCCGCGACCGCGCCGACCACCCGGAGCCCCAGCGCACAGCCCAGAGCCGACGCTGAAACGATCACGTGTGGTCGCACGCGCAGGTTGCGACACGTCGGGAATCCCTGATATCAGGATCTTCTGTATCCGCAGAGAAGGAGAACGGGATGCCTAACGATGTCCGCACGACCAGCCGTCCCCGCCTAGACATCGCGTCTGTGCGGCAACTGGCTGACCTAGCTGACTACGTTCTCCCTTTCGCAATACGTGCTGTGTGCACGCTCGGCGTAGCCGATCACCTCGTCGATGGGCCGCTGCCGGTCACCGACCTCGCCAAGCGCTGCAACGCGGATCCGGTGGCACTGCAACGCGTCCTTCGCGCGTGTGCCGGCAAGGGCATCTTCACCGAATCCGATCCGAGCGTCTTCGGCTTGACTCCGCTGGCCGAGCCGCTGCGCAGCGATCATCCCGTCTCGATGCGGGATGCCTACCCGTTCCTGGTCGGTGACCTGCATGCCTGGGCGCAGTTCGACTACACCCTGCGCACCGGGCGCTCGTCGTTCGAGCATGTCCACGGGATGGGCTACTGGGAGTACATGGCGGAACATCCCGAGGACAGCAAGCGGTTCGACGGTTCCCAGGCCGCCGGTACCCGGATGGAAGTGCGTACCCTGTTGTCCGCCTACGACTCGTGGACGAAGTTCACGACAGTGGTCGACATCGGTGGTGGCAACGGACAGTTCCTGGCCGGCCTGCTGGCCCGGTTCCCCCACCTGCAGGGCACGTTGTTCGACCAACCGCACGTGGTGGCCCACGCGCCGGAGATCCTGCGGGAAGCCGGGTTGACCGATCGTTGCAAGGTCGTGGGCGGCAGCGTCTTCGACGGGGTGCCGCCCGGCGCCGACGCCTACCTGATGAAGCGCTTTCTATGGTCCTGGATGGATGAGCGGGCACACGAGGTGCTCAGCCAGGTGCGCAAGGCGATGCGCGACGACAGCAGATTGCTGATACACGAACCGGTCGCGTATCCCGGCGACAGTGACGAGGTCGGCAAGACCTACGACCTGATCCTGCTCGCGATGGGCGGCGGCTGCGCTCGCTCCGAGGAGGAGCTCAACATGCTGTTCGACGGTGCCGGGTTGCGCATCAACCGGGTACTTCCGACGCCGATGTTCCCGCTGATCGAGGCCGTCCGCGCCTGACCGCGGCCGCCCGCGCGGGGTCCCCGGGCGGGGTCCCCGGGCGGGGACCCCGGGCGGGGACCCTAGGCGGCGGGCGGGGCGAAGAATTCCAGTGCGATCTGGTCCGGGTCCTTGTAGGACAGGCCGGATCCGTAGTTTGCGTCGATGATGCCGCCGTGCTCGATGCCGAGCTCGTCCAGGTGGCGCTGCCACTTCTCCAGTTCACTGCGTTCCGCGACACCGAACGACACGTGGTCGAGACCGAGCCGGGTGGGCTGGAACGGCCCGCTGTCCCCGATCCCGCCCGGGAAGGCGTGCAGGCCGAGCAGGGTGCCGCCGATCGCGTACACGACATGCCGGAACGGGCCGGTGTCCTCGTCGAGCACCGGTTCGGCGCCGATCAGGCGGGTGTACCAGGGCACGCTGACGGACAGGTCGGAAACGGTGATCGCGACGTGGCCGAGTGCGGGAAACTCTGACATGGCTGGTTGCTCCTCCTCGTGTTTTCCTACCCGTCAAGGTCTAGTGGTAGGGGAGGGCAACCCGAATCGGTGAGCGGTACCCAGACCGGTGCGGCGGCTACCTATTTCCCGCCCGGCTCACGCCCAGCTCGGCGGCACGGGTGGCCGCCTCGCGCCGGCTGCGGGCACCGAGCTTGGCGAGCACCGCGGCCACGTGGTTGTCGACGGTGCGCACGGACAGCACCAGGTGCTCCGCGATCTCCGCGTTGGTCAGGCTCTGTTCGAGCAGCCGCAGCACCTCCAGCTGCCGGCCGGTCAGGCCCGCCGGGTTCTGCCGGGTGCCGTCGATCGGCCCGCGCGGGATGTGGCTCACCCCGGCCGCCCGCAGCCTGGCGCGCACCCGGCGGGCCAGCGGCTCGGCGCCCAGCGCGTCCAGCTCCGTTAGCGCGGCCAGCAGGTCGTCCGGGTCGGTGCTGCCGGCCAGTGCCGCCGCGTACTCGTACGGGCTGCCCGCCGCCCGCCAGGCCGCCGCGGCGTCGCGCCACCGACCCATCGCGTACAGCGCGTACGGGTGGTTCGTCGGGTCCGGCACGACCGGCCGGCCCAGCCGGGCCATCCAGTACCCCAGCTCGGCCCGGAGCGAGGTCATGCCGAGCTCGCACGCCTGGGCGTACGCCTTCTCCAGCGCCTCGACGGCACCCGGATCGTCGGCGCCCAGCCACACCGCCTCGGCCCGGGCAGCGGCCGCCGGCCCGGCACGCATCGGCTCCTGGAGATGCTCGGCCAGCTTCCAGGCCCCGGTCAACAGCTCGACGCCGCCCGGCTGGCCCCGGCGCACCCGCACCCGACCCAACGTGACCAGCGCCAGGCTGCGCATCGGCGGCTGCGCTTCGACGGCGCACTCGGCCGCGCGTACCGCGTCGTCCCACTGGCCGGTGGCGAGCTTCAGGCTGCTCAGCTCCATGTACATGTACGAGAGGAACATCTGGTGCTCGGCCCGGTCGGCCAGGTCCATGCCGGCGGTGAGGTACCGTTCCGCCTCGGCGAATCTGGCTTCCTCGAGCAGGTTCCAGATGATGTTGACGTAGGCCCGGCACGCGTGCTCGGTCTCGCCTGCCGCCAGCGCGATCCGCAGGCTCTCCTCGAGCGCGGCCCGGCCCCGCGGGTCCTGCTGGTTCCACCTGGCCATGCCCACGTTGTTGAGGGCGTGCGACAGGATCCCGGCGTCCCCGGTCTCGCGGGCCAACCGGATCGCCCGCTCGCCCACCTCGATCGCCTCGGGACTGCGGCCGGCCAGCGCGTACAGCTGCGACTGCGCGCTGTACGCCATGGCGCACAGCCGGGCGAGCCGACCGCCGTCGTCCTCGGAAGCTCCACAGCCGTCGAGGACCGCCGACGCCTTCCGCGCGGCGTCCACGGCAGCCGGCCGGTTGCCGCTCCACCACTCCAACCGGGACAACCACCGCAGGCTGGCACTGAGCGCACCCGGCTCACCGAGCGCCCGGCGCAACTCGACCGCCGCGCGCTGGGCGGCCAGCGACGGCCGGTCCTCGCCGTTGATGTAGCACTCGACCGCGTACCGGTCGAGCAGGTCGGCCCGTTCGGCGGGGGAGTACGCGGACCGCTGCTCCAGGGCCAGCCGCAGGTGCGCGGCCGCCTCCCGGTGTGAGCAGGCGCGGATCGCCTCGTCCGCGGCACGGGGCGCGAACCGGGCCACCGCCGCCGCATCCCCGGCCTCGGCGGCGTGGTGCACGATCGCGGCCAGCTCGACGCCTCCGGGTTGCGCCGACCAGAGGTCCGGGCGCCCGGAAGACACGGCATCGTCCTGCTCCAGCAGTGCGGCGAGCACCCGCTCGTTCAGGTCGATCCGGCGGGCCGCCGGCAGCGAGTCCGCGATCGCCCGCCGGATCAGCTCGTGCCGGAAGGCGACCCGGGTCGGCGTGACGGCGACGAGGCCGTGCCGCTCGGCCGTGGCGAGCGCTGCGAGGCCGCCGGGGATGAGCCGGTCGACCAACCAACGGTCCAACGTGGACGGTATGACGGCGAGCTGTTCCAAGGCCTCCTGCGTCGCTACGTCGAGGGTCCGGGTCCGGGCCAACACAGCGTCCACAATGGTCGGTGGGGCCTGGCAGACGTCACCGGCGGCGAGCACCTCGGTGACGAAGAACGGGTTGCCGGAGGTCACCTCGTACACGTCGTGCGAGTCGAGCCTGGTCGCGGCGCTCAGCTGACGCACCGCTTCGGGGGACAGCCGGGAAAGTGGCAACCGCCGGACCCGCTCGATCCGGGAGACCAGTCCGAGCAGGTGCTGCAACGGATGTTCCCGGCCGATCTCGTCGTCCCGGTAGGTCAGCACCAGCACCGCGGGCAGCCCGGCCACCCGGCGGACCAGGTAGCGCAGCGCGTCGAGGGTTGCCTCGTCGGCCCAGTGCACGTCTTCGATGACCAGCACGGTCGGATGCCCGGACCAGCTCAGCTCCGCGCGCAGCGCGTCCAACAGCCGGTTGCGGTCACCGCCGCCGGTCAGCGCCGCGGTCAGCTCCGCGCCGACGCTCCCGACCAGGTCACGGAACGGGCCGAGGGCGCGCCGGGTGGCGAGATCGTCGCAGTACCCGATGAGCAGCCGACCTTCGGCGGGCAGCACCGCCCGGGCCGCTTCGATCAGGCTCGACTTGCCGATCCCGGCCTCGCCGGAGACGAGCGCCACCGAGCCGGCGCCCGCTGCGGCCTCCCGCCCGGCCGCGGCCAGTTCGGCCAGCTCGCGTTCGCGTTCGAGGATCGATCCGCGCACGCCCGCAATGCTCCCACATTGCCGGGCAAGTCGTCAGACGTCTGATCTCACTCTGTCGGATTGCCGACAGTCGACGCCGGGTAGTCCGTCAACTCGATGTCGGTGGCGAACCGGTCGGTCATCCAGAGCATCGTCCGCAGCAGGAGCCTGGACTTGAACATCCAGTTCCGCATCCGCATCCGCGTTCTGCTCCCGGGCGCGAGGAACGGTCCGGCGTTGACCTGCCTGGCGATCTTCGCGTAGCCGCGGAACACCTCCTCGTACCGCCGGAAGGCCACCCGATGGTCGCCGTTCGCCGCCAGCAGCTCACCGGCGAGGACGTACGCGCCGACGATCGCGAGGCCGGTGCCGAACCCGCCCAGCGTGTTCCCGTACGCGGAGTCGCCCAGCAGGACCACGCGACCCTCGGCATAACGGTCCACCCGGACCTGGCTGATCGAGTCGAGGTAGAACTCGGTCGCCTCGGGCACCCTGGCCATCAGCTCGGGCAGCCGCCACCCGGCGCCCTGGTACGCCGCGCGCAGCAGTTCCTTCTGCTGCCCGACGTCGTACCGGTCGTAGTCGAGCGGCTCGGAGGCGAAGACGAAGAAGGCGGGCGCCTTCGGGCCGCCGAGCGCCGCCATCCGGCCGGGTTCGTTGTACATCACCGCGTCGCCGCTGATGCCGATATCGACCAGGGCGTAGTAGTGGCCGAGGAAGCGCACGTAGTCGGCCTCCGGCCCGAACGCGAGCCGCCGGACGTTGGAGTGGATGCCGTCGGCGCCCACCACGAGGTCGAACGTGCGGGGTGCGCCGCGCTCGAAGGTGACGTGCACGCCGCCCGCGGTCTCGGTCAGCGAGGTGATCGAGTCGCCGAAGACGTACTCGCAGGACGCCGCGGTCCGCTCGTACAGCAGCCGGGCCAGGTCACCGCGCCGGATCTCGATCTCGCCGCCGGTGAACTCGCCGGGGATCACGGTGAGCGGCTTTCCGCCGGCGTCGATGACAGTCTGGTCGACGCCACCGGTCTGCCGGCGCCGGACCTCGTCCAGGATGCCCATCCGGGCGAGGACCGTACGGTGGGTGGCGCCCTTGAAGTCGACCGACTGGCCGCCGGCGGGCAGCGTGGGCGACTTCTCCACGACGGTGACCGTGCAGCCGTACCGGTCGAGCCAGTACGCGAGGGCCGGGCCGGCGATGCTGGCCCCGGAGATGAGTACCGTGGTGTTCTTCATGCCCACCAGCGTTGTGGGGGCCGGTGACAGTCCACCGACGGTCGGCTGACAGTCAGCCCGCCGCGCTGTCGACCAGCGTCAGCGCCTGCTCGGGGGTCATCGCGGCGCCCCGTGCGTACGCGTCGGCGAAGGTCGCCACGCCGGCCAGGTCGCGGGCGCGGGCGGCGATCCGGGCCACGTCCGCGTCGCCGGTCACCGCCATGCCCCGCACCGCCACGGCGGCCCCGAGCAGCAGCGCGGCCCGTTCTGCCTCGTTCGCAGCCAGGGCGGCACCGGCCTGCCCCTCGACGGCGTACGCGAGTTCGGCGGCGAACGGGAACGCCCGTGCGACGGCCAGCGCGGTCGCCAGCGCTTCACGGTGCCGGCGGAGCGCCTCGGCCGGGTCGCCCGACATCTCGGCCAGCCGGCCGAGCGCGGTCAGGATCCGGACCTTCGTGGACTCGCTGCCGAACCCGCCGCCGGAGTCGCCGGTTCGCGTCGACTCCAGTGCCCGGGCCAGCCGGTTCCCGGCCTCGCGGGCGCCGCCGCGCAGCCGGGCGATCTCGCCCAGCCCGAACTGCACCGCGGCCGGGGTACCGGGGTGGCCGGCCGTGGCGGTCAGCTCGGCGGCCCGCCGGTACGCCGCGCCGGCCGCGTCGAGGTCGCCCTGCCGGACCAGCCCCTCGGCCCGATGGCAGAGCAGGTCGGCGGCCTCCTCCAGGGCGCCGAGCTGCTCCAGCAGGGTCATCGCCTCGGTCCACAGCTCCCGCGCCCGGGCCCACTCGCCCCGCCAGCTCGCCACCTGCGCCAGCCAGTCCAGTGCCTGCGCGGTGCCCCACCGCTCGCCAAGAGCACGGAAGCTGGCCAGCACGTCGATCATCGCGCGCTCGCCGTCGGCCGGCCGCCCACTGAGTACGCACAACAGGCCGTGGCTGAGCCGGCCGAGCGCCACGTTCCACGGATCCGGCGTGAACAGCCATTCGGGCTGGGGGCTCGCCGGGTCGGGCGGGCCGGCCGCCATGCCCCACAGGGCGACGCCGAACGGATGCCGCAGCGGCCGGTCCGGCGTACGCATGATCTTCTCGGCCCGGGCCCAGTGCTCGGGCGCGGCGCGCGGTACGGCGTGGACGACGCAGCTGACGTACTCCTCTTCCAGCCCGGCCGGCACATCGCCGAGCAGGTCGGCCGCCACCGCCCCGGCCTCGCTGCGCCGCCCGAGCCCGACCACCCGCCCCGCGCCCATGAGCAGCATCACGAGCAGCGCCCGCGGCCGCGGCCCCCCCACATGGATGCTCTCCCCGCTATCGCCCCACACTTCGAGGCCCCCAAGCACCCCGAACCGCACCGCATCCACCGCCCTAATCCTCGTCGATCTAGGAAGAATGGCCGGACAATCCGGGCAGCCGGGGCACCATTTCTCCTAGATCGACGAGTCTAGTGGGATCATGATGTGACGGAACGCGCCTGTGAGGTAGCGTTCGGCGCGTGGAGATCGCGAGCGGGCTGAGCCAGCAGCGCACGCCGGACCATGAGCGTGCGCTGGCGGCGCTGCGGAACTCATACGAGGCCGTGCCACCCGGACAACCGGTGCGGCTGGCGAAGAAGACCTCCAACCTGTTCCGTCCGCGGACCGCCGCCGGCCCGGCCGGCCTCGACGTCTCCGGCCTCGGCGGCGTCCTGCGGGTCGACCCGGCCGCCCGCACCGCCGACGTGCAGGGCATGTGCACATACGAGCGGCTGGTCGACGCGACCCTGCCGCACGGCCTCATGCCGCTGGTGGTGCCGCAGCTGCGCACGATCACCCTGGGCGGCGCGGTCACCGGCCTGGGCATCGAGTCCACCTCCTTCCAGCACGGCCTGCCGCACGAGTCGGTGCTGGAGATGGACGTCTTCACCGGCGCGGGGGAGGTGGTGACCGCCCGGCCGGACGGTCCCGCGCGCCGACCTGTTCGCCGCGTTCCCGAACTCGATGGGCAGTCTCGGGTACACCACCCGCCTGCGGATCGAGCTCCAGCCGATCGGCCGCCGGGTCGCCCTGCGCAACGTCCGGTTCACCGACCTCGACGCGCTCGTCGCCGCGATCACGGAGGTGATGGGCACCGGCGCGTGGGACGGCCGGACGGTCGACGCGATGGACGGCGTCATGTTCAGCCCCGGACGAGTCGTACCTGGTCCTCGGGGCGTTCACCGACGACCCCGGGCCGGCGAGCGACTACACCGGCCAGGCGGTCTACTACCGGTCGTTGCGCGAGCGGGACACCGACGCCCTCACCAGGTACGACTACCTGTGGCGCTGGGACACCGACTGGTTCTGGTGCTCGCGCGCCTTCGGGGTGCAGCACCCGGTGATCCGGCGACTGTGGCCGGCGCGGTACCGGCGAAGCGACGTGTACCACCGGCTCGTCGGGCTGGAGAACCGCTACGGCGTGGCCGCCCGGCTGGACCGCTGGCGCGGCCGGCCCGCCTCCGAGCGCGTGGTGCAGGACGTGGAGATCCCGGTCCACCGCACCGCGGATTTCCTGCGCTGGTTCGTCGCGCACGTTCCGATAGAGCCGGTGTGGCTGTGCCCGCTCCGCCTGCGCGAGTCGGCCGGCCCCGGCTCGGCCCGCACCTGGCCGCTGTACCCGTTGCGACCCGGCGAGTCCTATGTGAACGTCGGCTTCTGGAGCGCCGTGCCGATCGAGGCCGGTGCCGCGCGACGGTGACGTCAACCGCGCGATCGAGCAGGCGGTCGCCGACCACGGCGGGCACAAGTCGCTGTACTCCGACGCGTACTACGACCGGGACACGTTCGACCGGCTGTACGGCGGCGGCGTGTACCGCGCGGTCAAGGACCGTTACGACCCCGACCACCGGCTGACCGGACCTGTACGAAAAGGCGGTAGGACGACGATGACCACTGACCGAACCGGCGACCCAATACCGACTCCACCCGGCCGCACCGTCACCGTCGCGGACGTCGTCCGCGCGGTGACCCGCGAAGAGCCGGCCAGTCCGCATCACCGCGTACGACGGCAGCGCCATCGGCCCGGCGCGACGGCGGCGTCGAGCTGCACGTCGGCGACCGAGCGCGGGCTGTCGTACCTGCTGACCGCCCCCGGCGATCTCGGGCATGGCCCGCGCCTACGTGTCCGGCGACCTCGAGGTGCGCGGCGTCCACCCCGGCGACCCGTACGAGGCGATGCGCCTGATGGAGGACAGCCTCCGGCTGCGGCTGCCGTCCCCGACCGACATGCTGACGCTGGTGCGCGGCCTCGGCTGGGAGCGGCTGCGCCCGCCGCCGCCCCCGCCGCAGGAGGTGCTGCCGCACTGGCGGCGCAACGCTCATCGGGCTGCGGCATTCGCGGCGGCGGGACCAGGACGCCATCTCACCACCACTACGACGTCTCGAACGCCTTCTACGAGAAGGTGCTCGGCCCGTCGATGACCTACACCTGCGCGGTCTACCACGACCCGAAGGACACCCTGGAGCAGGCCCAGGCGGCGAAGTACGAGCTGGTCGCCGGCAAGCTGGCGCTGCAGGCCCGGCATGCGGCTGCTTGACGTCGGCTGCGGCTGGGGTGGCATGGTCCGGCACGCCGCCCGCGAGCACGGGGTCAAGGCGCTCGGCGTCACCCTGTCCCGCGCGCAGGCCGAGTGGGCGCAGGCCGCCATCGAACGCGAAGGGTCTGGCCGACCTGGCCGAGGTCCGGCACATGGACTACCGGGACGCCCCGGTGGAGCAGTTCGACGCGATCAGCTCGATCGGCCTCACCGAGCACATCGGGGTGCAGCAACTACGCCAGCTACTTCGCCGCGCTGCGCGACCGGCTGCGCCCCGGCGGCCGGCTGCTCAACCACTGCATCACCCGCGCCGACAACCGGGCGCCGGCGCGCCCCGGCGCGTTCATCGAGCGGTACGTCTTCCCGGACGGCGAGCTGGCCGCGCCCGGGCCGGCTGATCAGCGAGATCCACGATGCCGGGCTGGAGGTTCAGCACGAGGAGAACCTCCGCCAGCACTACGCGCTGACGCTGGCCGGCTGGTACCGCAACCTGGTGGAGAACTGGGACGACTGCGTCGCCGAAGTCGGCATCGGCACGGCCCGGGTCTGGGGGCTCTACATAGCCGGCTCCCGGGTGGCGTTCGAGCGCAACAGTCTCCAGTTGCACCAGGTCCTCGCCACGAAGCAGACCCGGGACGGCTCCTTCTCCTATCCGTTGCGCCCCGACTGGACGCCCTAGAGCGTGCGCGCGAGCCGGTCGGCGAGCAGGCGGGTGAAGCGGGCCGGGTCGGCCAGCTCACCGCCCTCGGCCAGCAGCGCCATGCCGTAGAGCAGTTCGGCGGTCTCGGCCAGTACCGTCTGATCCTTGTCCTGCTGGTGAGCCTCGCGCAGGCCGGTGACCAGCGGGTGGGTCGGGTTGAGTTCGAGGATGCGCTTGACGGGCGGCACCTGCTGGCCCATCGCGCGGTACATCTTCTCCAGCGTCGGGGTCATGTCGTGCTCGTCGCCGACCAGGCACGCCGGTGAGGTGGTCAGCCGCGTCGACAGCCGGGCCTCCTTCACCTGCTCGGAGAGCAACTCGGCGAGCCAGGTCAGCAGCGGGGCGAAGTCGGCGGCGCGCTCCTCGTCGCCCTCGGCCGTGTCCTCGGCGCTGTCCAGGTTGACCTGGCCCTTGGCGATCGAGCGCAGCGGCTTGCCGTCGAACTCGGTGATCCGCTCCACCCAGACCTCGTCGACCGGGTCGGTGAGCAGGAGCACCTCGTACCCCTTGCTGGCGAACGCCTCCATGTGCGGCGATTTCTCGATCATGGACCGGGACTCGCCGGTCATGTAGTAGATGTCCTGCTGCCCGTCCTTCATCCGCTCCACGTACTGCCGCAGCGTGGTCTGCTGCTCCGGGTCGTGCGTGGATTCGAGCGAGACGATGTCGAGGAGCAGGTCCTGGTTGTCGGGATCCTCCAGCAGCCCTTCCTTGAGGGCCTTGCCGAACTCGGTCCAGAAGGTCCGGTACTTGTCGGGGCTCTTGGTCATCGTCTCCTTGACCGTGGACAGCACCTTCTTGACCAGCCGCCGCCGGGCGACCTGGATCTGCCGGTCCTGCTGGAGGATCTCCCGGGACAGGTTGAGCGACAGGTCGTGCGCGTCCACCACGCCCTTGACGAACCGCAGGTAGTTCGGCATCAGCGCGTCGCAGTCGTCCATGATGAACACGCGCTTCACGTACAGTTGCACGCCGCGCTTGCCGTCGCGCATGAACAGGTCGAACGGCGCGTGTGACGGGATGAAGAGCAGGGCCTCGTACTCGAACAGCCCCTCCGCCTTCATGTGGATGATGTCGAGCGGGTCGGTCCAGTCGTGGCTGATGTGCTTGTAGAACTCGTTGTACTCGGCCTCGTCGACCTCGTCCCGCGGGCGCGCCCAGAGCGCCTTCATCGAGTTGAGGGTGTCGGTGTTGTCTCCGTCCTTCATCCGGATCGGCCAGGCGATGAAGTCGGAGTACCGCTTGACGATCTCGCGGATCTTCCACGTGGCGGTGTAGTCGTGCAGCTGGTCCTCGCTGTCGGCCGGCTTGAGGTGCACGGTGACCGTGGTGCCCTGCGGCAGGTCGTCGACCGGCTCGATCTCGTACGTGCCCTCGCCGGCGGACTCCCAGCGGGTGCCTTCGCTCTGGCCGGCCCGGCGGGTCAGCAGCGTCACCCGGTCGGCCACCATGAACGTGGCGTAGAAACCGACGCCGAACTGCCCGATCAGCTCCCGCGACGCGGCCGGGTCCGGCGACTGCTTCAGCCTGCGCAGCAGCTCCGCCGTGCCCGACTTGGCGATCGTGCCGATCAGGTCGACGACCTCGGCGCGGGACATGCCGATGCCGTTGTCCCGGATGGTCAGGGTGCGCTGCTCCGGGTCGACCTCGATGTCGATGTGCAGGTCGGACGTGTCGACGTCGAGGTCCTTGTCGATCATCGATTCGAGCCGGAGCTTGTCGAGCGCGTCGGAGGCGTTGGAGATCAGCTCACGCAGGAAGATGTCCTTGTTCGAGTACACCGAATGGACCATCAACTGCAACAGCTGGCGCGCTTCGGCCTGGAACTCCAGCGTCTCGGTACGGGTGCTCACGGGTCTCCTCTCGGCGGGCGGCTCTCCCCCGTCGACAGGATAGGAGACGCCGGAATTCTCTTCTGAATCGTGTCGAGAACGCGTCCACGGCTCCGACCAGCAGGTGAAACCGTGAGGAGGAGCTGTGGTCAAGACGGACATTCTGGAAGTTCCCGGGGCGAGCCTGTACTACGAGGTGCGCGGTTCGGGGCCGGTCCTGCTGCTGGTCTGCGGTGGGGTCTACGACGCCGCCGGGTACGCGGGCCTGGCCGAGCAGTTGGTCGACCGGTACACGGTGGTGACCTACGACCGGCGCGGCAACTCGCGCAGCCCGTTGACCGGCCCGGTCGGGCCGCAGCGGATCGAGGTGCACGGCGACGACGCGCACCGGGTGTTGACCGCCGTGGGCGTCACGGGCGGTGAGCGCGCGGACGTCTTCGGCAACAGCTCCGGGGCGATCATCGGCCTGGAGCTGGCCGCCCGCCACCCGGAGCGGGTGCGTACCGTGGTCGCCCACGAGCCGCCGCTGTTCGAGCTGCTCGACGACCGCGAACGCTGGCGTGCGATGGCCCGCGACGTGGAGCACGCGTTCCGGACCGGTGGACCCGCGGCGGCGGGGGAGATCCTCACCGCCCGGTTGGAGATGGGCAGCGGCGGGCCGGACGAGGACCGGGTTCCCGGCGGTGGACCGCAGGGCGGACCCGACCCGGAGACCCTGGAGATGCTGGCGCGCTTCGAGAAGAACATGGAGTTCTTCCTCGGCTACGAGGTGCCGCCGTTCGCCGGGTACCTGCCCGACCTGGCGGCCCTGCGCGGCTCGGCGGTGCGGGTGGTCCCGGCGGTGGGGGAGCGGTCGGCGGGCGAGCCGCCGTACCGCGCCGCGTTCGCCCTGGCCGAACGGCTGGGTACGACGACGGCGGTGTTCCCCGGTGACCACGGCGGCTTCGGCGCCGACGTCGTCGGGTTCGGTAGCAGACTCCACGAGGTGCTCAAGGGGGAGACGGAATGAAGTACATCCTGCTGATCTGGAACAACGCCGAGTACATGGAGGCGTTGCCGGCGCCGGACCGCGACGGCATCTTCGCCGCCGTCGACAAGATCATGGCCGAGCTGACCGAGACCGGGGAGTTCGTCGTCGGTCAGGCGCTCGGGCACCCGTCGAACACCAAGACGGTACGCGTGACCGACGGGCTGCCGGTGGCCGTGGACGGGCCGTTCGCGGAGTCCAAGGAGCAGCTCGCCGGGTACCTGATCGTGGACGTGGAGAACGAGCAGCGCGCGGTCGACATCGCGGCGCGGTGGCCGGACGCCCGGTACGGCGCCATGGAGGTACGCGCGATCATGCACGAGACGGGTACCGAGATGTAGTGCCGTCCTCTCCCATGATCACGGAAAGTCTGGGTAGCCCTGGCCGCACGAACATTCCGTGATCATGGGAGAGACCGGCTCACGACATCGCGTCGAGCGCCTTCCGGGTCAGGTCGGCGGTGGCGGGAAGGGCCTGGACGATCCGCTGGCTTATGTCGGACGCGACCTTCTCCGCGTCGTTGTCGGTCTTCGCGCCGACCACGGCGTCCCGGACGTCCGGATCGGCCGCGATCTTGGTCGCCTCCTGCGCCGCCGAATCCTTGACGTCCTTGACCGCGTCGGCGATCAGTTGCAGCGTCACCCCGTCCTTGCCGAACGCCAGCGTCGACGGTCGCATGTCGAGCAGGCCCGCGATCGAGAGCAGCACGCTGACCACGAACATCCCACCGATGCCGATCGCGCTGATCGACTTCTCGGCGATCGTCGCCCAGACGGTCAACGCGCTGGCTGCCGCGAGAAGCACCATGCCGGCGACCGCACAGACAACGCGACCAACGTTCATCAGGGTCCTCCAGGATTCGGCTCGAGTGTCTACCCTGGACAATCCCGGCCGGTCAGGCAACCGTCTATCGGGCGAATCGGTGACAGATCACCGACGCTGGCTCGTACGCTGGGTTGGGTCTCACCTCCCACCCGAACGACCCGCCGCCAGATCGACATCGGAGCCGCGATGACCCTGTACCCGCAAGCCCAGGCAGCGATCGGCGAGCAGGTGAAGGTGCCGCTGACCGCCGACCGGGTCGGTGAAGCCCGGCAGAGCATGGTCGACGCGACGGCCGCCGAGTGCGGCGCCGGCCCGGAGATCTCGTCGGTCCAGGATGTCGACGCCGGGGGCGTGCCGGCCCGGCTGTACCTCCCGTCGCGTGACGGTGCCGCCCCGCTCGTGGTGTACCTGCACGGCGGCGGCTGGGTGATGGGCGGCCTGGCGACCCACGACCCGCTGTGCCGCCTGCTGGCCGACCGGTCGGGGTGCGCGGTGTTCGCCGTCGACTACCGGTTGTCGCCGGAACACCCGTACCCGGCGGCGTTCGACGACGTGGAGGCGGCCGTCGGGTGGCTGCGCGGGACCGGTGCGAGCCGGTACGGGCTGGACCCGGCGCGGCTCGCCATCGCGGGTGACTCGGCCGGCGGGCACCTGACGGCCGTGACGGCCCGGCGCGCCCGGGATCGTGGCGAGCCCTACGTGTACCAGGTGCTCGCGTGCCCGGTGATCGATCCCGGGATGCGCTACCCGGATCTCGACGCGTACGGCCTCGACCGGGACGAGATGCGCTTCTTCTGGGACGCGTTCGCCCCGCCCGGCCGGGTCGACCGGGCCGATCCGGATCTGGCCCCGCTCAACGCCGACCTGACGGGGCTGCCGCCGGCGCTGGTCGTCACCGCCGAGTACGACATCCTTCGGGACGAAGGCGAGGCGTACGCCGCGGCGCTCGCGGCGGCCGGCGTCTCGACCGTGGCCGTCCGGTACCCCGGCCTCAACCACAACTTCCAACGCAAGCTGGCACTGTTCGACGCGGCCCCGCTCGCGGTCGGGCAGATCGCCGACGCGCTGCGGCGGGCGCTCTAGTCACTGGTCGCCGTCGGTGATCCAGGGCGGCGGGCCGCTGGGGTCGAGGATCCACGCGTCGAAGAGGGCCGCCGCCGCGACGCCCAGGCGCGGACCGCCCATCGACGCGATCCAGGTGACGATCTGCTCCGGGTCGGTGGAACCGTCGCCGAGCCCTTCGAAATAGGCCCGGTGCGCGCGCAGCGACGCGACGCCCTGCGCGACGGTGTCGGTCACGTCGGTCCCGCAGTTCGACTCCGGCGCGCCGGCGAAGCACACGTACCGCACCCCGGACCAGGGCTCCAGACCCAGCTCGGGGAAGATCCACCGGTTGCCCGCGTCCCGTGCGGCATCCAGCGTGGCGAGGCCGACGGCGCGGTGGTCGGCCTGGTTGACGAATCCGGCCATCCGCTCGGCGAACGAGCCGGTGAAGATGATCTCCGGCCGGTGCTGCCGGACGGCGCGCGCGATGTCGCGGCGCAGCGGCAGACCGTACTCGACCACGCCGTCCCGGTAGTCGAGGAACTCCACGACCTCGACCCCGACCTCCAGGGCGCCCTGCCGCTCCTCTTCCTCCCGGATCGCTGCCGCTTCCTGCGGAGCCATCTTGTCGATGCCCGCTTCGCCGCGCGTCGCCAGCAGGTAGGTGACCTGCTTGCCCTGCGCCGTCCACCGGGCGACGGCCGAGGCGGTGCCGTATTCCAGATCGTCCGGATGCGCGGCCACACAGAGGGCGCGCTGCCAGTCTTCCCGCAGCTGAGGCAGCAGAGGTTGGTCCATCCGGCCATCGTACTGATCAGGGGCGCGCCAACCGGTACCACCGCGGAGACTAGGCGGGTACGTATTGCCGTTGGAGGGAGATGGCGATGGCCTCGTACACGGTCAACCCGGACGCGGTGGCGCACGCGCGGAAACTCATCGACGCCCGACAGTACGTCCTGAAAAGCGACTGGGGGCAGGTGCAGCCGAACGCCGATGTCGAGAACGCGTTCCTCGCGTCGCATTCCTGGGAGGAGTACACGAAATGGCATCTCGGGCTGACCGAGGGCGCCCGGGACGGGACCAAGGCCAGGTACGCGTTCGTCTTCGGCGACTTCCGGCGGATCCATCGCACCGGGGTGATCGCCTGCCTGTACCGGGCGGCCGAGTGGCGGCACAAGGATGTCGAACGCGCGGCGTACGAGTTGCTGCAGTACCTCGACGAGCGAAGCGGGTGAGCGGGCGAACGGGGACAGCCGGACATCGGAGGTCTGGGGGTCGGCGGCCGCGGCCGCGTGAGCTGGCCGCGATCGGTCGGCATCACTGGTAAGGGTCGCTCTGACCTGTAGTTTTGCGCGCCCACCAGCCGAACGGGCTCCGCGTGAAGCCTCCGTCGTCGGTACCGTCAGGGTCTGAACTATCGGCCTATCGACCTTGACCAATCGGATGTCTGCTCCTAGCCTGCTGGACGAATGGAGTCGTTGCGGGTGTTGCGTGCCAAAGGAGTCTGAGATGCCGAAACCTCGTGCTCGTCTGGCCGTGGCAGCCAGCGCGATCCTGGGGCTGGCCGCGGTGCCGGCGATGGCCGCCGCGGCTCCCGCGAGCGAGGCCGCCCCGGCCGCGATGCAGGCCGCGATGCAGGATGTGGCGCAGGGCCGACCGGTGGAGGGTAGCGCCGCCCAGCAGACGCCGGAGGAGCGCGCGGCGGCGCTGGTCGCGCAGATGACCCTCGACGAGAAGATCTCCCAGACGCACACCACCGGCACCGGCGCGGGTGGGATCGCCCGGCTGGTGCCCGGCATTCCCCGCCTCGGCATCCCGGACCTGCGGATCACCAACGGGCCGGCGGGCGTCGGCACCGGGTCGGTCTCGACCCAGCCGAGCGCCACCGCGCTGCCCGCGCCGGTCGCGCTGGCCGCCACGTTCGACACCGACCTCGCCCACCTGTACGGCGTGACCGAGGGCCGGGAGACCGGCAACGTAGGCCATAACCTGCTCGAAGCGCCGGACGTGAACATCGTCCGGGTGCCGCAGGGCGGGCGCGCGTTCGAGAACTACGGCGAGGATCCCTACCTCGCCGGGCAGCTGGCGGTCGCCAACATCAAGGGCATCCAGAGCCAGGGCGTGATGGCCGAGGTCAAGCACTACGCGGCCAACGACCAGGAGACCAACCGCAAGACGATCAACGAGGAGATCGACAACCGGACGCTGCACGAGATCCACCTGCCGGCGTTCGAGGACGCGGTCACGAAGGCCAACGTGTCGACCGTGATGTGCGCCTACCCGGCGATCAACGGCTCGTTCAGCTGCGAGAACAAGTACCTGCTGACCGACGTGCTGCGCGACCAGTGGGGCTTCCAGGGCATGATCCAGTCCGACGCGAGCGCGACCCACACCGCGGTCGGCTCCGTCAACGCCGGCCAGGACCTCGAACTGCGCGACAACGGGCCGTACGACCAGGAGCTGAAGCAGGCCGTGCTCGACGGCAAGGTCACCATGGCCCAGCTCGACGCGCTGATCGTGCGCCGGTTGGCCACGGAGATCCGGTTCGGCCTGTTCGACCGCCCGGCCACGATCACGCCGATCAACGCGGCGGCCGGCGGGGCAGCCGCGCGCGCGATCGCCGAGCAGAGCACGGTACTGCTCAAGAACGCCGCCGGTCAGCTGCCGCTCAAATCGTCGAAGTTGCACTCGATCGCGGTGATCGGACAGTACGCGAACCAGGTGCACCCGGGCGGCGGCGGTAGCTCGCACGTGAACCCGCTGTACACGGTGAGCCCGTTGCAGGCCATCGTCCACCGGGCCGGGCCGGGCGTCGCGGTCACCACCGACACCGGGGCCGACGCCGCGCAGGCCGCGACGGTCGCCAAGTCGGCCGACGTCGCCGTGGTGATCGTCAGCGACGTCGAGAAGGAAGGCGCCGACCGGCCGAACATGTCGCTGACCGGCAACCAGGACCAGCTCGTACAGTCGGTCGCCGCCGCCAACCCGCACACCGTCGTGGTCGTCGACAGCGGCGCGCCGGTACTGATGCCGTGGGTGGACAGCGTGCCGGCGGTCCTCGAAGCCTGGTACCCGGGCGAGGAGAACGGCTCGGCGCTGGCCGGCATCCTGTTCGGCGACGTGAACCCGTCCGCCAAGCTGCCGGTGACGTTCCCGCGTACCGAGACGCAGACGCCGATCGCCCCGCCCGAGCGCTGGCCGGGCGTGAACGGCACCGCGCACTACTCGGAGGGCCTCGAGGTCGGGTACCGGTGGTACGACGCGCAGGCGCAGGACCCGCTGTTCCCGTTCGGTTTCGGCCTGTCGTACACGACCTTCGCGTTCCGCCACCTGAGCGTGTCGCCGCGGCTGGACCCGGGCGGGCACGTCACGGCCAGTGTGGACGTCACGAACACCGGTCGGCGGTCCGGCTCCGACGTGGTCCAGGCGTATGTGTCGTTCCCGGCGAGCGCGGGTGAGCCGCCGCGCCAGCTCAAGGGTTTCGCGAAGGTCAGCCTGCGGCCCGGCCAGACCAAGCGGGTCACGCTACGCCTCGACGAGCGCGCGTTCTCGGTCTGGGACCCGGCCGCACAGCAATGGACCACAGTGGACGGCAAGTACCAGGTGTCGGTCGGTGACTCGTCGCGGAACCTGCCGCTGACCGGCACGGTGACGGTGCCGAAGACGGTGGGCACCCAGGCGGTGGCCGTCGCCGCCCCGCAGACGGTGACCGCCGGCACGACCGCGACGGTGACGACGACGTTCACCAACACCGGCGACTTCGCGGCCGACCAGGTGAAGGCGGACCTCCAGGTGCCGGCCGGGTGGACCGTGGTCGCCGCGTCGCCCGCGACGTTCCGGTCGGTGCCGGCGCGGTCGTCGGTACAGGTCACCTGGCAGGTCACCGCACCAGCGACGGCGACCGGCGCGGGAGACCTGACCGCTACGGCCGACTACCGGATATCCTGCGGGAACAGCGCCGCGCGGAAGGTCACGGGTGCGGCCAGCGTCACAGTGATCCCGGCCGCGGCGCCGTAGCGTTCAGGCGGTCCACCGCCGGAACCGCGAACAGCCCGCCGTCCAGCCACCGCAGCCGGACCAGCAGACCCCGGTAGGTGCCCTGGAGCAGCCGCCCGAGCCGCCACGGAAAGACGTCGGCCAGGTCCAGGCAGGTGACCCGGAAGCCGTACCCGCGCAGCCGGGCCGCCAGCGCGCGGGTCGCCCCGTCGTGACCGGCGCCGGCGCTGGCCGAGACGATGACGACCGAGGAAACACCGGGACCACATGCTGGCACGGATGGCGCTCTACCACGATCGGCCTAGGCTAATCGTGGTCCGCGCGGTCACCGATGGGGTGAGGCAGAAACTGCCGTGCGGAGGAGGGAGGGCACCGGTGCGGCTTTCCGGCGCGGTGGCATTGGTCACCGGTGCGTCATCGGGAATCGGTCGGGCCGTGGTGGAGCGGTTCGCCGCGGCGGGATGCACAGTGCTCGCTTCCGGCCGGGACGGCAGGCGGCTGGCCAGCCTGGCCGACGCCACCGGCGCCGTGCCGCTTCCGGCCGACCTGGCCGAGCCGGGCGCCGGGCGGGATCTGGCCGAGCGGGCGCTGGCCCAGTGCGCTCGGGTCGACATCCTGGTCAACAACGCCGGGATCGGCTGGGCGGGGTCGCTCGCCGGCATGCCGGGCGCGCTCGCCGACCGGCTTCTCGCGGTGAACCTGCGGGCGCCGATCGAGCTGACCCGCACGCTGCTGCCGGGCATGTGCCATCGCGGCGGCCACCTGGTGTACGTGGCGTCGATCGCCGGCCGGGTCGGGGTCGCCAACGAAGCGGTGTACGCGGCCAGCAAGGCGGGTCTGGACATGTTCGCGCAGAGCCTGCGGCTGGAGCTGGCCGGCCGGGGCGTGCCGGTCAGCATCGTCGTGCCGGGCGTGGTGGACACCCAGTTCTTCAGCCGGCGCGGCCGGCCGTACACCCGCAAGATGCCCCGGCCGCTGCCGGCGTCCCGGGTGGCCGACGCGCTCGTCAACGCGATCCAGCGCAACCGCGCCGAGGTCTACGTGCCGCGCTGGCTGCGAGTGCCGGTCGCGGTCCGGGGGCTGCTGCCCGGCCTGTACCGGAAACTCGCGGGTCGATTCGGTTAGCTCACGAACGCACGATGCGCCGTGCAGTTGGCGCAGCGGTCGCGAACCGGGCATCTTCCGTCACCTCACGCGCGCCGAGCCCGACCAGCGCGTCGGTGACCTGCGTGACCAGGCGCGGTGGCGTGGACGCCCCGGCGGTCACCCCGACCGTCGCCGCGCCGGCCAGCCAGCGCAGGTCCACCCCGGAGACGTCGTCGACCAGGTACGCCCGGGCGCCGGCGCGCTCGGCGACCTCGACCAGGCGCCGCGAGTTCGACGAGTTGGCGGAGCCGACCACGAGTACCACGCCGACGTCGGCGGCGATCGCGGCGGCCGCCCGCTGCCGGTTGGTGGTGGCGTAGCAGATGTCGCCGGACGGTGGCCCGGACAGGGCCGGGAACCGGCGGCGCAGGACGTCCACGACGGCGGCCGCCTCGTCGATCGCGAGCGTGGTCTGCACCAGGTACGACACCCGGCGCGGGTCGGCGACCTGGACCCGCTCGGCGGTGTACACGTCGGGTACCAGCGAGACCAGGTCCGGCGCCACACCGATCGTGCCGTCGGTCTCCTCGTGCCCGGGATGCCCGACGAGCAGGATCGTGTGGTAGCGGGCGGCGAACCGGCGCGCCTCGGCGTGCACCCTGGTAACCAGTGGACAGGTGGCGTCGACGACCGCGAGTCGCCGTTGGGTCGCGGCGTGCCGGACCGCCGGGGACACCCCGTGCGCGGAGAACACGGTGAGCGCGCCCTCGGGCACCTCGTCGACCTCGTCGACGAACACCGCCCCGCGCGCCCGCAGGTCGGCGACCACGTGCGCGTTGTGCACGATCTGCTTGCGCACGTAAACCGGCGGCCCGTGCCACAGCAGCGCCTGCTCGACGGCGGCGATGGCGTGGCTGACCCCGGCGCAGAACGAGCGCGGCGCCGCGAGTACCACCCGCTCGACCGTGGTGGCGGCGGCCCACTCGGCCAGCCCGGCGCCGACCACCGGCAGCACCTTGAGGGCCGCGCGCAGATGCGCGAGCGTGGCCGGCCGGTACGGCCCGCCGGGCGGGGTGTCGGCGATCACCCGTACGCAGGCCTGCGGCCGGCCGGAAGAACTGTCCGGTACGGCGCCGGACAGCAGCCACGCCGACTCCGTGTCGGCGACCAGCGCGCCGGTCGCGGCCAGGCGCTCCCGGGTCGGGCCGTCGGCGAGCCGGTCGCTGCTCACCATGCCGCCCAGGTGTACCCGCAGGCCGCGCCGGCGCAGCGTGGCGGCGAGCATCCGGGCGGTCGGCAGTACGGTCACCGGTGGCACGACGCCGGCGGTGAGCGGGTCGGCGCGGACCTGGGTCGCGACCACCACGTCGCCCGGGCGCAGGTCGGCCGACAGGCCGCCGCCCACCCCGGCCACGGCCAGCGCGGACGCCCCGGCCAGGTCCGCCGACGCGGCCGACGAGTTGACGGCACGGTACGCGCGGCGCGGCCCGACACCGGTGTGGTGCACCACGGGGCGCTCGGCCGGCGGCAGGTCGGCGAGGCCGCGGCGCAGCGCCACCGCCTCCAGCCACATCGGCGCCATGATCGCGGAGACTTTTCCGTGCCCCGACCCGGAAAAGTCTCCGCGATCATGGAGAGGTCGCTCGCTCATGCCGCCGCCTCCGCACTCTCCTGCGCGGCGGCTTCGCCGTCGCGCAGGATGCGGCCGAGCGCGCTGACCGGGAACACCAGCCGGTACAGGTGGTAGTTGATGTAGAAGTCGCCCGGGAAGCCGGTGCCGGTGTACTGCGGCTCGTCCCAGCCGCCGTCCGGCCGCTGGGTCGCCGCCAGCCAGCCCACCGCCCGCGCGGCCGGGCCGGTGTTGCCCTGCCCGGCCGCGTGCAGGGCCAGCAGCGCCCACGCGGTCTGCGACGCGGTCGACGTGCCGCGCCCGGCCCAGGCCGGATCCCGGTACGAACGGGGGTCCTCGCCCCAGCCGCCGTCCGGGTTCTGGTGCGCGAGCAGCCAGCTCACCGCGCGCCGGATCCGGGTGTCGTGGCGACCGAGGCCGGCCGCGATGAGCGCGGGTACCGCCGCGCCGGTGCCGTACACGTAGTTCGCGCCCCACCGGCCGAACCACGACCCGTCCGGCCGCTGGTCGCGCAGCAGCCACTCGACCCCGCGGCGGACCGCGTCCGAGTCGGACCGCCCCTGCGCGCACAGCGCCTCGACGATGTGCGCGGTGACGTCGGCGCTGGGCGGGTCGGTGACCTCGCCGAAGTCGCAGAACGGCAGGTCGGCGACGTGCTCGTGGGTGTTGTCCGCGTCGAAGGCGCCCCAGCCGCCGTCGCTGCCCTGCATGCCGGCGAGCCAGGTCGCCGCCCGGTCCAGCGCGTGGCCGGACGGTACCGCCGTCCGGTGCAGCGCGAGCATCACCTCGGCCGTGTCGTCGGTGTCCGGGTACCGGTCGTTGTCGAACTCGAACGCCCACCCGCTCGGCGGGACAGCGGGCCGCCGGACCACCCAGTCGCCGGGTATCCGGATCTCCTCGCCCAGCAGCCACTGCCCGGCCGAGACCAGTGCCGGGTGGTCCGGCGGCAGGCCGGCGTCGGCGAGGGCGGTCACCGCGAGCGCGGTGTCCCACACCGGCGACTGGCACGCCTCCAACCGGCGTACCGGCCCGGCCGCGGTCTGTTCGCGGATGGTGAACCGCTCCAGCCCGTACAGGCCGGCCCGCAGCGCCGGATGGTCGAGCGGGTAGCCGAGCAGGTGCAGGGCGATCAGCGAGTACACCCACGGGGGCTGGATGCCCCCCCAGGACCCGTCCGCCTCCTGCCGGGCGACGATCCACTCCGCGGCCCGGCGCAGCGCGTGCCGGCGTACCGATCCGACCGCGACGTTCCCGTAGCCGGTGGCGAGCCGGTCGAGGCGGTGCAGCCGGCCGGCCCGGCTGCGCAGGCTCGGCGGGCGGGCCGGCGTGGCACCGGTGCGCAGCTCGTCGAGCCGGAACCCCAGCTCGCGAACCGGGCAGAGGGTACGCACCACGGACAGCGGGACGATGGTCTGCCGCGCCCAGCAGGCGAACTCGTACACGTTGAACGGTGCCCAGCGGGGCAGCAGGACCAGCTCGGGTGGGATGGCGGGCAGCCGGTCCCACGGCCACTGGCCGAACATGGCCAGCCAGACGCGGGTGAAGACCCTGCTGGCCTCGACGCCGCCCTGGGCGCGGATGAACGTCGCGGCGGCCGCCATGTGCTTGGCTGCCACCGGGTCGCCGGCGAGCCGCAGCGCGGTGTACGCCTCGACGGTGGTCGACAGGTCGCCCGGGCCGCCGTAGAAGGTCGCCCACGACCCGTCGTCACGCTGCTGGGAGCGGATCCACCGGGCGGTCTGCGTGGTCTGCTCGGCGGTGCGGATGCCCAGGAACTGGCGCAGCAGCAGGTCTTCGGCGTCCATCGTGACGTTCGTGGCCAGCTCGCCCTTCCACCAGCCGGCCGGGTTCTGCCGGCTCAGCAGCAGGTTGCGGGCGCGCCGGACGACGTTGCGCAGCCGCGGGTACGGTGTCACGCCAGCCGGCGCGGTTACGTGGAGGAGCTCACTCATCAGTAGTCCCGTTCGGTGCGCGACGACGCCATGTCGGCCAGTTCGCGGCGCGACGATTCGGCCGTGAACTCGTAAACCAGGGCCAGGTACCGCACGATGACGTCGGCCGCCGCATGACCACTGCGAACCGCGCCTTCCATCGTGTCCGGCCACCCGGTGTCGGTCCACGAGCCGGCGAGCGCCAGCCCGGGCAGGCGGGTGGCCGCCGCCGGCCGGAAGGCGCGGGTACCGGGGGCCTGCCGGAACGTCGCGTGCGGTTCCCGGGTGACGAACGCGTCGCGAACCGGTGTGTCGCGGGCGGCCGGGAACAGCTCGGCGATGGCGGCCCGCTGGGTCGCGACAAGGTCCGCGGTGGGCTGCCCGATGGCGTCCTCCGCGGCGGACAGCGAAATCACCAGGTACTGCTCGCCGTCCTGTTCGGGTACCGACCGGTCGAAGATCCATTGGGCCGGGGAGTCGATGGTGGCGGCGAACCCGGGACCGGGCTGACCGAGGTCCGCGACCGCCCAGGCATACCGCAGATGGACGTTGACGATCGGTGAGCTGCCCAGCCGGAGCCACCTGGCGGCATCCGGCGCGGCGACCGGCGGTACCAGCGTGGCCGCGGCCCGGTGCGGTACGGCCACGATCACCGCGTCGGCGGTCATGTGGCTGCCGCCGACACCGATCGTGAACACTCCCTCGCCGGCCCGCACCCATTCCGCGCGGGCCCGGGTGAGCACCCGCACGCCGAGCCGGTGCAGCAGCCGCCGCGCCGGGGCGGCGTGCAGGTCACCGAGCGGCACGCGGGGGCGGCCGATGTCGCCGGCGTCGGCGCGCTCCAGCAGCCCGGTGCGGAACACCCGGGCGGCCAGCGCGAGCGAGGCGTACGACGCCGGGATGTTCAGCGCGGCGGTCGTGAACAGGTCCCACAGCCGGTGTACCGCCCGGGCGCTCTGCCGGTGCTCGGCCAGCCAGCCGCCGAACGTCGCCTCGTCGCACGCCGGATCGTCGGGATCCACCCCGCGCAGCGCCGCGGCGGCGGTGATCGCGGCGAACCGCTCCGCCCGGCTCAGCAACCGGTACCCGGCAAGCGTCGGCACCAGGTGCGCGGGCGCCGGCAGCCGCCGCCGGACGAGCAGATGCGGCGCCCGGCCGGGGGACAGCACGGGTACCGTGAACCGGTCCTGCACCTCGGTGTCGCCAGCGCTGCCGAGCCGCTCCAGCAGCTCCCGGTAGCGGTGGTGGCAGCGCCGGAACACGTGCTGGCCGGTGTCGACGGGCCGCCCGGTGCGCCGGAACGAGCAGGTGGCGCCGCCGAGGTCCGGGCGCGCCTCCAGCAGCGTCACCCGGGCGCCCACGTCGGCCAGCCGCAGGGCGGCGGTGATCCCGGCCAGCCCGCCCCCGATGACGCAGACTTCCCCGCCGTTCATCCGGTACGCCGAACCGGCGCGCCAACCCGCCGGGCGCGGAGCTGCATGTCGATCCCTTCCGACAACGTGACAGGGCGCGGGCGCGCTACCCCGGTAAGCCCGGGACAAACACCCGATGTTGTGCGGGCCGCCCTCGACGCGGATGTAGCGCATGTCCTTGATGAGGCCGGGCAGCCGGTTCGCGGTGGCGTCGATCGGCAGGATCCGGTCGTCGGTGCCGTGCATGACCAGCGTCGGCACGTCGATCGCCGGCAGGTCGGCGCGGAAGTCGGTCAGCCAACTGTCCACACAGGCGTGGATGGCGTACGCCGACGAGGCGGCCGCCACGTTGAAGCTGGCCCAGCGGGCCTGCTCGCTGATGCCGGCGCACCTGCCCGGCGGGTCGGGCTTGAACCGCTCAGCCTCAGGCTCAGGCCAGCGGCAGCGACCGGTGCGGGTCGGTGATCCCGCCGGGACAGGCGAGACCGGCCACGTCCCAGGCGGCGTGCCGGGCGCCGGCCTGGTACGCGCTCTCGTAGAAGGCGAGCACGGCGGCCCGTGGGTCGGCCGCCGCGCGGGCGTCGTCGTACCGGAGCACGGCCAGGCGGCCGCTCCCGCGCGGGACCCACCCAGCCGTCGCCGGTTCGAGTGGCTCGCCGGTCAACTCGGCCGGCTCGGGTGCGGTGTACGAGTAGAACGCCGGCGCCGGGAAGCTGTCGTCGCCGAACCAGAAGCCGAAGCTGATCACCTCGCGCGAGTACGCCTCCCGGGTCACCGGGTCGGCCTCCGGCGGCTGGACGACCTTGCGCTCGGAGAACCGGGTGTGCGCGATGTCGAACGTGTGCCAGAAGTGGTGTACCGGGCTGGCCTTGCCGGAGAACCCGGCCGCGAACTCCTCGAGGACCAGGTTGACCTGGCTGAGCACCTGCCAGTACCGGTTCGCCCAGAGCGGGTCGTAGCTGGCGTGCTCGGTGTCGTCGGCGAACGGCCGGTGCGTGTCCGGCAGGTCGTACGGCCGCGGCCGGTCGATCGTCATGTGTACCCCCAGCGCCTCCAGGGCGGCGAGGGTGTCCCGGTAGAACGCGGCCACCGACCGGCCGTACAGCGGGAACGACACGCTCCGGCCGTCGACCGCGGTAGCCACCAACTGATGGTCGACAAAGTCAAAGTCAATCGAGAAGACCGGATTCCCGCCCATCGGCCGGGTGGTGATCCCACGCCCGGTCAGGTGGAACGGAACATTCCACCAGTGATTGCGCCGCACACTGGCGGCCAGCCGAACCTTCCCAACCACCTGCGCAAACCGGTGCAGGGTCTCCCTGGTGTCCGACCAGTCGCCGGCCGGCATAGCTGGAAACAATTCCATCCCCCCACCCTCCCCACTTATCCCGTGATCATGAATGATTCGGGCCGAACAGCACGCCGAATCCATCATGATCATGGGGGAACAGATAGATTTGCGTGTATGAGGAAGATTGGCGTCCTGCTACTGAGCCTCCTGCTGCTGGTGACCGGCGCGCCAACCGGGGCCCGCGCCGCGACCGCCGCGCCGACCGGGGTCCGCGCCGCGACCGCCGCGCATACGGTTGCCTACGACCGGTACTCGTTCCTCATTGACGGTAGACGCACCTACCTGTGGTCCGGCGAGTTCCACTACTTCCGGCTGCCCAGCCAGGACCTGTGGCGGGACATCCTGGTCAAGATGAAGGCCGGCGGGTTCAACGCCGTCTCGCTGTACTTCGACTGGGCGTACCACTCGCCCGCGCCCGGCGTCTACGACTTCACCGGCGTCCGTGACGTGGACCGGCTGCTCGACATCGCCGCCGAGGTCGGCATCTACGTGATCGCCCGCCCCGGCCCGTACATCAACGCCGAGGTCGACGGCGGCGGGTTCCCGGACTGGCTGCTCACCCAGGCCGGCAAGGCGCGTAGCACCGCCCCCGACTACCTGGCCGCCAGCGACGAGTGGCTGTCCCGGATCGATCCGATCATCGCCCGTCACCAGCTCACCGACGGCACCGGCACGGTCATCACGTACCAGGTGGAGAACGAGTTCTACGACGGCTCGGCGGCCGGCCGGCAGTACATGACACACCTGGAACAGAAGGCCCGCGCCGACGGGATCACGGTCCCGCTCGTCGGCAACCACAACAACACGTTCAACTCCGGCGTGGGCGCGCTCGACGTGGACATGCCCGACGCGTACCCGCAGGGCTTCAACTGCGGCAACCCGACCGCCTGGCGGGGCCTGCGGGACCTGTCCGGCTACCGGGTCGAGGGTAAGCCGCTGGGCATCGCCGAGTTCCAGGGCGGCTCGTTCGACCCGTGGGGCGGGCCCGGCTTCGACAGGTGCCGCCAGCTCACCGGCCCGGACTTCGAGAAGGTGTTCTACAAGAACAACATCGCCCAGGGCGTGACCCAGCAGAGCTTCTACATGACCTATGGCGGCACCAACACCGGCTGGCAGGCCGATCCGTCCAAGGTGTACACCTCGTACGACTACGGCGCCCCGATCACCGAGGCCCGCCAGCTCACCGCGAAGTACGACGAGGACAAGCGGATCGGGTACTTCACCCAGGCGGTGCAGCCGCTGGCCGCGACCGACCCGCTGCCGGCCGCCCCGTCCACCACACCGTCCATCGTGGACACCGCCAGGATCAACCCGGACACCCGGACCCAGTTCCACGTACTGCGCCACGGCGACGTGACATCGACGAAGATCGACACCACGCACATCCCGCTCGACCTGGCCGCCCGCACCGGGTACACCTACGACGACGTCGACCCGGCGGTCGGGTACACCGGCACCTGGACGCACGCCGGCGCCGACCAGTCCTACACCAGCGGCGACTACCGCCGCACCGAGTCGTTCAGCTCGGTCGCCGGCGACTCGGTCACCGTGCCGTTCACCGGCACCGCGGTCCGCTGGATCTCGTCGAAGGACCCCAGCCACGGGGTCGCCGACGTGTACCTCGACGGCGCCAGGGTCAGCGCGGTCGACGGATACGGCCCGACCAAGAGCTTCCAGCAGGTCTTCTACAGCGCCCAGGGCCTCGCGGGCGGGCCGCACACCCTGAAGATCGTCGTCACCGGGGTCAGGAACCCCGCAGGCACGGGCAGCTTCGTCGTGGTCGACGCGGTCGACGTGCCGCCGGCTCCGGACCCCGCGAGCTTCTATCCATCGGTACCGCAGGAGCCCGGCACCGCGATCACGCTGGCCGGTCGGGACTCGAAGATCCTCGTCGCCGGGTACCGGATGGGCGCCGCCGACCTGCGGTACTCCACCTCCGAGATCATGACGCACGCCCAGATCGGCAGCCGGGACGTGGCGCTGCTGTACGGGCGGGCCGGCGTTGCGGGGGAGACGGTGCTGCACTACGCCCGGCAGCCGGGTGTGCACGTGCTCGCCGGGGACGTGCAGGCGACCTGGGACGCCGGCCGCGGTGATCTCCGGCTGAACTACACCCACTCCGGGCTGGCACAGGTGCTCGTCACCGGCGGCCCGCGACCGCTGCTGTTGCTGCTGGCCACCGACGAGGTGGCGGCCACGTTCTGGCAGGCGTCGACGGCGAGCGGCCCGGTCCTCGTCCGCGGCCCGGCGCTGCTGCGCGCGGCGTCGGCGGACGGCACCATCCTGCACCTGACCGGCGACACCGCGACCGCGGGCGACGTCGAGGTCTTCGCGCCCGAGCCGGTGGTCTTCTGGAACGGTCACCTGGTCTACACCCGGACGACCGCCAGCGGGAGCCGGCTCGGGACGCTCCCCGGGCCGCAGCCGGTCACCCTGCCGGTGCTGACCGGCTGGAAGTACACGCCGGAGAACCCGGAGTCGGCGACCGGCTTCGACGACTCCACCTGGCCGGTCGCCGACAAGACGACGTCGAACAGCACCACGAAGCCGGTGACGCTGCCGGTGCTGTTCGCCGACGAGTACGGCTTCCACCACGGCGACACCTGGTACCGCGGGCGCTTTACCGGCGCCCCGACCGGGGTGACCCTGTCCGCGATCGCCGGTACCGCCGGGGTGTGGTCGGTGTGGCTGAACGGCACGTTCCTCGGCAGCAGCAAAGGCGCTCAGCAGGCGTTCCCGTTCCCCGCCGGTCTCGTCCGTCCCGACGGGGACAACGTGCTCGCCGTCCTCGTCCAGAACATGGGCCACAACGAGGACTTCCGCGCGGACGAGACGCAGAAGGAGGCGCGCGGCCTGACCGGCGCGGCACTCACCGGCGGCGGGACGATCACCTGGCGGCTCCAGGGCAGCAACGACGCCGCCGACCCGGTACGCGGTCCGCTGAACAACGGCGGCCTGTACGGCGAGCGGTCCGGCTGGTCGCTGCCCGGCTTCTCATTGCCTGGCTTGTCGTTGCCCGGCTTTACAGCCGGCGGCTGGACGCCGGTCAGCCTGCCGTTCGCCGATACCCGGCCGGGCATCGCCTGGTACCGGACCACGGTCAACCCGCACCTGCCGGCCGGCCAGGACACCTCGGTGGGCCTGCGGATCGACGATGACCCGTCCCGGCACTACCGCGCCGAGATCTTCGTCAACGGCTGGCAGATGGGCCGGTACATCAACGATGTCGGGCCGCAGCACAGCTTCCCGATCCCGACCGGGATCCTCCGCCCGGACGGCGACAACACGATCGCCATCGCGGTCTGGAACCCGGACGCCACCACCGGCGGCCTGGGCACGGTCCGCCTGGAGTCCTACTTCACCCGGTTGACCGGCCCTTGATCGGCACAACTTCCCGGAAACAGTGGCCTCCGCGGGGGTCTGAGGCCACTGTTTCCGGGAAGTTGTGCCAGGACCTGGCTAGATCATCGAGAGGTACCGGCGGCAGGCGAAGTAGCCGAGAACGGCGGCCAGCGGTAACTCGATCGCGGCGTACCCCACGCTCGCGAACACGTCCCCGCTGCCGGCCGCCGTGGTCACGTCGAACCACGCGTCGCACACCAGCAGTACGGCGCTGACCAGGGCGGCGATCGGCACCGCCGCGACCCGGCGCCAGGCGGTCCACCCGACCGACGCGAAGCTGATCAACAGCAGGACATCGAACCCGATCCAGGCGGCGTCCCAGTGGCCGACGACGTACCGGGCCGGCAGCATCTCCGACAGCGCGATGATCCACCCCAGCACCGCGACGCTGGCGATCGTGGCCGACACCACCAGCCCGCGACGGCGCCACGGGGAGGGTGCCTTCGCCGCCAGCGCCGCCAGCCGCCGGGCCAACCGGCCACGCTCCTCCGGGCTCAGCGCGAGAAGCTGCTCGTCGGAGATCACCGGTACGGTCGCCGTCCCGCCGCGAGGCTCGGAAATCGTTGCCATACATCAACTATCGCTCGGAACGCTCCGGCATCGCACGGAGAAACCTGTGAGTTCGGTAAGCACTCGGGTGCGCCGCGTCAAAGCCGGATGGAATCAGCCGGCCCGACGAATGCCCAAACCCATCGACAACCGGTACGGTATTGGGGCTCATTGGGGTCGGACTTTCCGCGCAGGTGGACACGAATTGCTGATGGCGACCGGTACCGATGCGAAGCGCGCGAGCGCGACCGCCATCCTGCCCAGCGTCGTCGTTCTCGCCGTCCTCGCCACGGCGTGGTTCGCGATCAACCAGAACGGTCCGCGCGGCCCGCTGGTGCTCGGGTGGATCTCGCCGCCGGTCTCGCTCGCCCTGGCCGCGCGGGCGATGTGCCGCACCGCCGCCGCTCCCGGGCTGCCCCCGGCGGCGCGCCGGTTCTGGCACCAGATCTCGCTGGTGGCCACCGCGTGCGCGGTGGGCATGGTGATTCAGGGTGGCTACGCGGTGGCCGGCCTGACCTCGCCGGCGCTCAAGGTGCCGCCGCCGGCCGGCGTGTTCTACGTCGGCGGGGTGCTGTACGCGGTGTGGGCGCTGCTGCGGGTGCCGGTCGGCGCGCGCAGCCGCAGCGAGTGGATCCGGCTGTCGCTGGACTGCGCGACCGTGGTGCTCGGCGCGGCCGTTTTCATGTGGTACGTGGGGTTCGGCCCATTATTGACCACCGGCGGGGCGGCGGTGATCTGGGCACCCGTCTCGGTCGGCCTGGTCGCGCTGGTCGGCGTCGCGGCCGTGACCAAGATCGTGCTGGCCGGTGCCGGACCGGTCGACATGGGCGCCCTCCGGATGCTCGGGGTAGCGCTGCTGGTCGGCGGGATCAGCGCCGGCACCGCCACCATGATCGCAACCCAGCCGCACCTGGTACCGGCTCAGGTGTCGGTGCCACTCATCTCGGTCGTCCTGGTCCTCGCGGCCGAGCGGCAGCAGCGCGCGCTCACCGCCGAGCGGCCGGTCCACCGGCCGCGCCGGATGCACCCGGTCAGCCTGCTCCCGTACGCGGCCGTGGTCGCCACCGACGCGCTGCTGGTACTGGCGACGATCGGCCGCGCCGACGACCGGCGGTACGTGGTCGTGGCCGGCGCGATCACGATCACGGCGCTCGTCGCGGTCCGCCAGATCGTCGCCTTCTCCGACAACGCGCGGCTGGTCGACCGGCTGCGTCACCAGGAGGACCGGCTGCGCCACCAGGCCAGCCACGACACGCTCACCCAGCTCGCCAACCGGGAGCTGTTCGCCGAGCGGCTCGACGCCGCCCTCGTCGCCGGCGCCGGTTCGCGCGGTGACCTGACCGTCCTGCTGATCGACCTCGACGACTTCAAGACGGTCAACGACACGCTCGGGCACAGCGTCGGCGACCGGTTGCTGGCCACGGTCGCGGAGCGGGTCGGCGGCTGCGTGCGGCCCGACGAGACCGTGGCGCGCCTCGGCGGGGACGAGTTCGCGGTACTGCTGCGCCAGGCGTGGCCGGCGGCGGTCGACGGGGTGGCGGAGCACATCCTCGCCACGCTGCGCCAGCCGATCGTCGTGGACGGGTACGAGCTGCTGGTCCAGGCCAGCATCGGGGTCACCGACGCCCGGCCGGGTGACAACCCGGAGGTGCTGCTGCGCAACGCCGACATCGCCATGTACGCGGCGAAGGAGCGCGGCAAGGGCAGCTTCGCCCGGTACGTGCCCGGGATGGCCGCCGACGTCCTGCGGCACGCCGAGGTCGGCGCCCAGCTCCGGCAGGCCATCGAGGACGGTCAGCTGAAGCTGCTGTACCAGCCGGTGGTCCGCCTCACCGATGGCCGGATCATCGGCATGGAGGCGTTGGTCCGGTGGCAGCACCCGATCGCCGGGGAGATCTCCCCGCTCGACTTCATCCCCACCGCCGAGCGGACCGGGCTGATCGTGCCGCTCGGGCGCTGGGTGCTCCGCGAGGCATGCCGGCAGAAGGCGGCGTGGCGGGCGGCCCACGGCGACACGTCCCCGGCAACCGTCGGGGTCAACGTGTCCGGCCGGCAGCTCCAGGAGCCCGGCTTCGCCGACGAGGTCGCCGACGCGGTACACGAAGCCGGGTTGGAGCCGCGCAACCTGGTCCTCGAAGTGACCGAGACGGCGGTGCTGACCGGTGGCCAGAGCCTCGACACGATCCACGCGTTGCACGACTTCGGGGTCAGCCTCGCGCTCGACGACTTCGGCACCGGCCAGTCCTCGCTGGGCCTGATCAGCACCTGTCCGGTGCACATTCTCAAGCTGGACAAGTCGTTCGTGACCGGCTGCCCGGACGACATCGGCAGCGCCGACAGGCAGATCGCGGTCGCCGCCGCGGTCGTCCACATCGCCAACGATCTCGGGCTGGACGCGGTGGCGGAGGGCATCGAGAGCCAGGCGCAGGCCGATCGGATGACCAAACTCGGGTACAAGCTGGGCCAGGGCTTCCACCTCGTGCCGCCGCTGCCGGCCGACCAGATCGCGGAGCTGCTCGCCCGGGAGTCGTTCGCGTCGCAGCGACCGGCCTAACGCGCTGCGCCGGTTCTCCATGATCCCCGCAGATGTAACCCATCTGCTGCTTCCGGGCCTGCTCGATGCCGCAAATGGGTTACATCTGCGGGGATCTTGAACCGGCGGTTGCCGCGTTAGCCGCGCAAGCCCGTCGTGGAGATGCCTTCGGTGATGCGGCGTTGGAAGATGAGGAAGAAGACGAGGACGGGGATGAGGGCGAGGGTGGCCATGGCGAACATGGCGCCCCAGGTGGAGTTGCCGCTGGAGTCGAGGAAGGCGCGTAGGGCCATGGGGATGGTGTAGTGGTCGGTGTCGTCGAGGTAGACGAGTTGGCTGAGGAAGTCGTCCCAGGTCCAGATGAAGGTGAAGATGGCGGTGGTGATCAGGGCGGGGGTCATCAGGGGCAGGATGACGCGGCGGTAGGTCTGGATGGGGCCGCAGCCGTCGATGCGGGCGGCGTCGTCGAGTTCGGTGGGCAGGCTCCGGATGAACTGGATCATGAGGAAGATGAAGAAGCCGTCCACGGCGAGGAACTTGGGCGCGATCAGTGGCAGGAAGGTGCCGATCCAGCCGAGTGTGTGGAACAGGGTGTACTGGGGGATGATCAGGACGTGGATCGGCAGCATGATGCTGGCGAGCATGAGCGCGAACCAGACTCGTTTGAGGCGGAATTGGAGTCGGGCGAATGCGTAGGCGGCCATCGAGCAGGACATGGTGTTACCGGCGACGGCGGCCAGTGAGATCAGGAACGAGTTGATGAAGAACCGGTCGAAGCCGGTGCCCAGCGCGGTCCAGCCGTTGGTGTAGTTGTCCCATGTCAGGCGATGTGGCCATAGTCCGGTGCTGGTGAAGATGTCGTCGGCGGGTTTGAGGGAGCTGGAGATCATCCACAGGAGTGGGTAGAGCATGATCAGCGCGCCGGCGGTGAGTAGGGTGTGGATCGTGGCCCGCCTCATCATCGGGTGCTGTCCTGGTCGGCGTAGAAGACCCAGTAGCGGGCGGTGGCGAACATGCCGGCGGTGAAGATCGCGATGAGGGCGAGCAGGGCCCAGGCCATCGCGGAGGCGTAGCCCATCCGGAAGTTGGCGAAGCCTTCCTGGTACAGGTACAGCGTGTAGAACAGGGTGGAGTCGGCGGGGCCGCCCTGGCCGCCGGAGATGATGAACGCGGGGGTGAACGCCTTGAACGAGTTGATCATCTGGAGGACCAGGTTGAAGAAGATCAGCGGGGTGAGCAGCGGCAGCGTGAGCCGCCAGAATCGGCGGACCGGGCCGGCGCCGTCGACCGCGGCCGCCTCGTAGAGTTCTTGTGGGATCTGTTTGAGCCCGGCGAGGAAGATCAGCATGGGTGAGCCGAACTGCCAGACGTGCAGGATGATCAGGGTGTAGATGGCGTACTCGGGGGTGGAGATCCAGCTGGGGCCGTCGCGCCCGAGGACCTTGTTGACCAGGCCGTCCGCGCCGAAGATTTCCCGCCACATGATCGAGATGGCGACGCTGCCGCCGAGCAGCGACGGCAGATAATAGGCCGCCCGGTAGGCGCCGGCCCCGCGCCGCCGCCCGGACAACGCGGCCGCGACCAGCAACGCGAACCCGATCACCAACGGCACCGACACCACCACGTACACGAACGTCACCCGCACCGCGGACGCGTAATGCGGATCATCGACCAGCCGCCGGTAGTTGTCCCACCCCACCCACCGCGGCGCCGTCAACAAATCGAAATCCGTCATCGACAGATACAACGACGCCAGCATCGGACCCGCCGTCAACACCACCAGACCCACAAACCACGGCGCGAGGAAGAGGTACGCCGCCCGGTCATCACCGCGCCTCCTCCGGCGCAGGCGCGGCGGCGGTTGGCCCGCCGCCTGCCGAGCCGGTGCGTCCAGGGTGAGGCCCATCCGGCCTACTTCTTCAATGCCCGGTTCGCGTCGTCGAAGAACCTTGTCACGGACTGGTCGATCGACGCCTTCCCGAACGCCACCTGGTCGACCGCGAACGACAGCACCTTGCCGGTCACCTCGCCGCCCCCGAGCGGGGACGCGACCGGCAGCTGGCCGACCTTGCCGGAGACCTGGTCGATGTACTCGTAGGTCTGCTGCTCGATCGGGGTCGCCTTGGGCTTGAGCGCGGCGCGCACCGACGTGGACGGCGGGATGCCGCGCTCGGAGCCGAGGATCGCCGCGACGCCGGTGTCGGTGAGCAGCGCGTTGACCAGCGTGGCCGCCTCGTTCGGATGCTTGGACTTGGCCGACACCGAGAACAGCATCGAGGGTTTCAGGTACTGGCCGGGCCGCTCCCCGGCGGGGTACATGTGCAGCGCCAGCTCGTCCTTCAGTACCGCGGCGTACGCGGCGAGTTGGTTGGAGTGCGCGAAGTCGGCGACCGCCTTCTTCCGCGCGACCAGGCTGTTCTGCACGTCACCGGCGGCGCTGGCCTGCACGTCGGCCGGGGCCACGCCCTTCGCCTTGCGCAGGTCCTCCCAGTACCCGAGCCATTCGGTCAGCTCGGCCGGCCCGAACCCGAGCGCGCCGTCGGCGGTGAACAGCGCCTTGCCCTGCTGGCGCAGCCAGCACTCCAGGGCCGCGCCGTCGTAGGCGGCGTTCTCCGCGCCGTACACCCCCTGCGGCGCCTTCGCGCCGATCTGCTTGGTGAAGGTGGCGAAGTCGGCCCAGGTCATCGACTGGTCGGGGAGGTCGAGGCCGAGCTGCTTGAGCAGGGTCGTGTTGATCACCAGGGCCATCGAGTTGACCCCGGCGTTCACCCCGTACAGCTTGTTGTCGATCTTTCCGCCGGCCAGGACGTCCGCGCTGAAGTCGGTCAGGTTCAGCACCTTCGGGACCAGGTCGTCGAGCGGTCGCAGGGCACCTCGGCGGGCGTACTCCGCGATGTAGGAGAAGTCCATCTGGATCACGTCCGGCGGGTTCCCGCCGGCGGTCTGGGTGGCCAGCTTCTCCCAGTACCCGTCCCAGCCGGAGAACTGGGTGCGCACCTGGATGTCGGAGTGTCGCTTGTGGAACTCGGTGAGCGCGTCCTGCGTGCGCTTGTGCCGGTCGGTGCTGCCCCACCAGGTCATCTGCAACGTCTTGGTGCCGCCGCTGCCGGCCTTGCCGGCGCAGCCGGTGACCGCTGCCGCCACCGCGCTCGTTCCCGCCAGCGCAAGAAAGTCCCGTCGACGCACCGTAGCCTCCCCTGACGACCGGTGTGGTGGCCCACCATAGATCACCATCACTGTGCCGGGAAGGCTCTTTTCCGCCCTGCTGCCCCCCTTTTGCGCCAATCCCGCGGGCCCGGCCCAGCCGGCATGATCGGCACAACTTCCGGCAAGTTGTGGTCTCCCGACCCCGCCGAGGCCACTATTTGCCGGAAGTTGTGCCGATCATGCGACGCCGGGGGCCGCGGGGTCGGCGAGGAGACTACGGCTGCAGGGGGCACAGGTCCGCTATGCGGACGGGCTCGCCCGTCGCGAAGGAGCGGTTGGCCGCGGCGCCGACCAGCATTGCCCGGGCGCCGTCGAGGTGGGTGGCCGCCCGGCCGAGCGGATCCGGCGCGGGTTCACCCCCGAACAGGTCGGCCAGCAGGCGCGCGTCGCCGCCGCCGTGGCCGCCGTCGCCCTCCTCGATGGGCACGTCCTTGCGGGTACCCCACAGCGGCTGCACGGTCAGCCGGGCCTGGTCCACGATGGCCCCTTCGGCGGCCGCTCCGGGCCGGTTGGGGTCGTGCGCGCTGCCGCTGACGTACGAGCGCTCGATCACCTCCAGTTCGACCCGGCCACCGGTACCGTTGACCATCACCCGGTAGCCTTCCCATGGCGAGTACGCGGTCAGGTGGTACGAGAGGGTCGCCCCGCCGGCGTACCGGACGAGCACCGCCATGTCGTCCTCGATGCTGATCCCGTCGTCGAACACGTTCTGGTCGCGCCGGTACCCGTCCTCGTGCTCGGCGTCGAGGTACAGCCCGCGCAGTGTCGGGTCGGCGGCCAGGTCGATCGCCCACGGATCGTCGGCGATCTGCTTGCGGTGCGGGGGCACCTGCTGGGCCCGCAGTTCGGCGTTCTCCCGACCGTAGAAGCGCAGGTCGCCGAAGCCGAAGACGGTCTGCGGGACGGCCGACAACCACCAGTTGACGAGGTCGAAGTGGTGGCTGGCCTTGTGCACCATCAGCCCGCCGGAGTTGCGCTTGTCGCGGTGCCACCGGCGGAAATAGTCCGCGCCGTGCCTGGTGTCCAGGAGCCATTCCAGGTGTACCGAGAGCACGTCGCCGATCGCGCCATCGCTGATCAGCTTCTTCAGCGCGGAGTTGCGCGGCGAGTACCGGTAGTTGAAGCACACCGTGAGTCGCTGGCCGGTGCGCGCCCGGGTGTCGAGGATCGCCTGGCAGCGGGCGGCGTCGACGGTCAGCGGCTTCTCGGTGATCACGTCGCAGCCGTGCTCCATGGCCCCGATCGCGTACCGGTGGTGGGTGCGGTCGACCGACGTCACGATGACCCGGTCGACCCGCTGCTCGGCGAGCATCCGGGTGAAGTCGTCCGGCCGGTAGCAGGGCACGGATACCCCGAGCGTCTCGTTGTGCCACGCCATGCGGGTGCGGTTGGGATCACACAGCGCGACGAGTTCGGCGCGGTCCCGGTACGCGGTGGTCAGCGCTGTGGTGTACATGCGGGCTCGCGACCCGAGCCCTACGACGGCGTACCTGGTCCGCTCCGTCACCGCCACCCTCCCAAAGATCGACACAACTTCCCGGAAATAGTGGCCAAAACAGGGCACTGAGGCAACAATTTCCCGGAAGTTGTGCCGATCTGAATTACCACAGGGTGAGTGACCGGGTGAAGATGGCCGCCAGGTCGTCGGGCGTGGGCTGCCGGGGAGCGGTGGCCAGCAGCCGCTGCTGCTTCAGCGCCCCGGCCACCAGCGTGTCCACATCGGACTCGCGGTAACCGACGGCCGCGATCCCGTTCGGCAGGCCGATGTCACGCATGAGCGCGGTCAGCGCGGCGGGCAGGCGCTCCGCCGGATCCGCGCCGCCGCCCGGCTCCAGCAGATCGGCCACCGCCACGTGCCGGTCCGGGCAGGCCGGGTACGTGAACCGGAACGCCTCGGGTGCGGTCAGCGCGACGGCCATCCCGTGCGGCACGAGCGGCTCGTCGGCCGGGTACCCGACCGGGTGGAAGTCGCGGACCCCGCCGGCGATCGGGTACGCGTTGGCGTGCGGGACGTGTACCCCGGCGTTGCCGAAGCCCATGCCGGCGAACGTCGCCGCGAGCGCCATGTCGGTCCGCGCGTCGAGGTCGTCGCCGTCGGCCACGGCGGCCCGGAACGACCGGGCGAGCAGCCGGAGGGACTTCTCCGACCACATGTCCGCGACCGGGTTGGCGCCGCAGTACGGTACCCGCTGCTCCGGCCGCTTGCGCTCGAACGCGGTGTACGGCTTGGCGGTGTAGCTCTCCAGCGCGTGACACAGGATGTCCATCCCGCACGCCGCGGTCACGCCGGCCGGCTGGGTCAGCGTGAGCAGCGGGTCGACCACGGCCAGCACCGGGCGCAGCCGGGCGTGGCTGATACCGGTCTTCACCTTCTGGTCGAGCACGTCCAGTACACAGATGGTCGTGCTCTCTGAGCCGGTGCCCGTCGTGGTCGGCACCGCGACCAGCGGCTTGAGTGGCTGCGACGGTGCGCGCCCGCCGCCGACCGGGGCGTTGACGTAGTCCATCAGCTCGCCCGGGTTGGTGGTGAGCAGGTTGACCGCCTTCGCGGTGTCGATGCTCGACCCGCCGCCGACCGCGACGAACGCGTCCCACGGGCCGTCCGCGCGCGCCGCCTCGACCGCGTACGCCAGCGACGCGTCGGTCGGCTCGACGTGCGACCCGGCGAAGATCCGCGCCTCGATCCCGTACCCGGCAAGGCTTTCCGCCACCCGCTGCGGCGCGCCGGTGGCCGCGACACCCGGGTCGGTCACCACCAGGACGCGGCGAGCAGCGTACCGTCCACTGAGGTCGAAGCCGATCTCGTCGGCCGCGCCGGGGCCGAACTTCAGGTCCGGGGCACCGTAGGTGAAGACGGTTTCTCGGGTCATGGCGGCACCTCCAGCAGTCGCAGGGCGGCGCGGATCTCGGCCGGCACCGGCACCGGGCGGCGCGATGCCGCGTCGACGTACACGTGCACGAACCGGCCAACCGCGGCGGGTTCAACGGAGCCCTGGCCAAACAGCGCCAGCCGGTACACCACACTCGTGGTACCCAGCCGCTCCAGCCCGATCCCGGCCGTGACGATCTCGGGGAAGCGCAGTTCGGCGAAGTACCGGCAGGACGTCTCCACGACCACGCCGATCGCGGGCAGCCTGCGGATGTCGGTGCCGGTCGCCTCGATCAGCCAGCCGTTCACCGCGGTGTCGAACATCAGGTAGTGGACCACGTTGTTGACATGCCCGTACACATCGTCGTCAGACCACCGCGTAGGCTGCTCCCGCAGCACCGGAAAGTCGCTACGCCGCAGCTCGGTGTGCTCCACGCCCCTCAGCCTCCCCCATCTCTCGTCGATCTAGGAAGAATGGTGGGACAAAAGCGGCGCACGAGGCACCATTCTTCCTAGATCGACGAGGGTCGGGTGGGTGGTCACAGGACGAACGCGTCTGTCCATAGTTGACCCGAGCGGCCGGACAGGGCGTCTAGCAGGGCTCGCGCCTGGACATCCGTCAGGGCGGCGACGAAGTCCATGATCGCCCGGCCGCGGGCCGTCGCCACGATCTCGGCCGCCGTCGGGGGAGCCACGAGGCCGAGTACCTCCGGCGTGGCGGCCAGCGGCTCGATCTCCGCCTCGGCCAGCTCGACCAGGTCGTGGATGCGCTGCGGCAGCCGCGACGTCTCGTCCGGGTCGACCAGCCACTCGTGCAGCGCGTCGACCAGGGTCGCGATCAGCCGGGCCTGGCCGCGCTGGTGCAGGGCCAGGTCGGGGCGGGCCAGCACGAACCGGTGATGGATCAGCTTCAGGACCTGTACCTCGTGCCATTGCGCCGGGGCGAGCAGCACGTGGCCGGAGCGCACCGGCGGGTCCGGCCGCACCTCGATCGCGTCGATCAGCCGCCGGGTCCACCGCCCGGAGAACCGGGCCACGTTCTGCTCGGCCTCGATCGAGCCGTCGAACGGCGCCGCGAGCAGCCCGTCCACCAACTCCTGCCGGACATGCTCGACGGCCGCCGCGAACGCGTCGTCGTCCGAGACCCAGCGGTCCTTGCGATGGATGTCGCGGCGCAGCTGCTCGACCGAGCGCCCAGGCCGGCGCGCGGTCGCGGCGAGCGCACCGGCGGACAGCCCCCGCAGCTCGACGGCGTCCCGCTGCCAGGCGATCAGCTCGGTCGCCACCGAACCCTGTTGCAGCACCCCGACCCGGTGGAAGTCCTCGACGTCGTGGATCGCGTACGCGATGTCGTCGGCGGTGTCCATCACCGACGCCTCCACCGTCTGCTGCCAGTCGGCGAGCCGCCCGGCGAACGGCTCCCGCGCCTGCCGCAGGTCGGCCAGCTCGGTCAGGTACGCCCCGAACTTGACCGACCCCCGGTCGGGATCGTCCGGCGGTGCCGCCGCCCCGCGGGGCGGCGGGTCCAGGAACCGGACGTGCGGCTGCGGGTACGTGTGCCGGGTCCACGGGTACTTGAGCATGGCTGCCCGGACCGCCGCCGTCAGGTCCAGCCCGATCGTCTCGCCGCTGATCTCGGTGCTGGTGACGATGCGGTACGACTGGGCGTTGCCCTCGAACCCGTCCGGCAGCCCGAACCGCTGCCGCGCGAGCGTGTCGAGGACCCGCTCGCCCAGGTGCCCGAACGGCGGGTGGCCCAGGTCATGGGCCAGCGAGGCGGCCTCGACCACGTCCGGGTGGCAACCGCCCAACTTGTCCAGAAGATCACGGTACTGGGGATCCGCGGTCAGCCGTTCCGCGATCGCCCGGCCGAGCTGGGCGACCTTGAGGCTGTGCGTGAGCCGGTTGTGCACCAGCAGCCCGGACCCACCGGGGCTGATCACCTGGGTGACGCCGCCGAGCCGCGCGAAGAACGGCGAGCTGACGATGCGGTCCCGGTCCACCCGGTACGGGCTCGCGGCCAGGTCACCTGAGCCTGGGTTACCGTCGGAGCCGGTGCCGAACAGGCGCCGGGCGCGTTCGTCCATCACCTGAACCTACCCATCCTCACGTAGGCGTTTGCGCAGCTCGGCGACGTGCTCCGCGGTGACACCGGCAGATCGCAGGTACTCCGGGACGCTCCCGTGCCGCTCCTCGATCACGCCGAGCGTCTCGACGATGATCTCCGCCGTACTGTCCGGGCTCAGCGTGTAGTCGGCCGCGATGTCGTCCACGCCGAGCCCGGCGACCCGCAGCGCCAGCGCGACGTGTACCCCGGTGCGGTCCTTGCCGGCCGCGCAGTGCACCAGCACCCCGCCGGGTGGCGCCGAGGCGAGCGCGGTGATCCCGGCCGCGATGTGCCCGGCGTTGCGCTCCACGCTGGCCCGGTACGTGGCGAGCAGCGTCGCCTCCTCCTCCGGGTCCCGCTGCCGGTCGGCCTCCTCGTCGATGAACGGCAGCCGCCGGTACATGGGATCGCCGGCGAACGGCCCCGGGTCCAGCTCGGCCTCCTGGCTGCCGCGCAGGTCGATGATGCGGCGGATCCCGTACCCGCGAAGCGCGGCCACGCTCGCCGGGGTCAGCCGGCACAGGTCGTCGGCGCGGATCAATGCCCGGTAGCGGATCCGGCCGCCGTCGGTGGTCGGCAGGCCGCCGAGGTCACGCACGTTCTGGCAGTCCGGCCAGCGCAGCGTACGGTCCACCCGGGTTATGTTGCCAGCCGTGGCATACGACGCGTTCTACGAGCCGGCAGGCGATGATGTGTTCGTCGCCACCCCGGCCACCGCCGGCCCCTGGGGCGCGGACGCCCAGCACGTCGGGCCGCCGTCCGCGCTGCTGGCCCGGGCGTTCGAGCGGCACGAGCGGGTCGCCGCCAGCCGCCTGGCCGACCGCGACGGCGCGATCGGCCAGGGGATGCAGACGCTGGTGGTGAGCCAGCGGCACTAGATCCGGTAGAAGTCGGTGTAGTGGTTGGGCGAGTACCAGGTCGCCTTGGAGCTGATGTTGACCACGATCCGGTACGCGTCCCGGTGCGCGCCCTTGGCCCGCGGGTACACGTCGTACTCGTAGTACGTCGCGCCGGAGGGCAGCTCACCCTCGTTGTTGTAGTACCGGCCGCCGGCGAAGTTGTACTTCCCGCCGCTCCACGAGTACCACCCGCGCGACGTCGGGTACCCGCGCTGCTGCCAGCCGGAGCGGGCCGCGCGCGCGTCGGCGCAGCGCGAGCTGGTGCAGGAGCTGTAGACGTTGGCGTACGCGGCGCTGGTGTGCGTGGGGGACAGCACGGCCGGGCCGACCAGACCGGCGCTGACCAGGGCGACCAGTAGGGCGAGCGACGCGTACAGCCGATGGATGGGAGTGCGCAAGACGGACCTCCGGGGCCGGTGGGCGGGAGCGTGCGACGACCCGCGTCTTGTGCGGGTCAGCGCCATTCTCGGCAGCCGGCGTCCAGGTCCGGAAGGCTCCCGGAGCGAATATTCATCGATGCGCCGCTATTTCTTCCGCTCCCGGTCGACGTGGGAGCGGGGATTGCACGGTTAGTCTGATATGCCCCCAGCCGCGGGCTAGCGGTTGCCGCGGCGGATCGCCTGTACCCCGACGGTCACCGCGAGCAGGGCCGCGCCGGGTGGGCCGGCAACCCAGATCGGCCACGGGTAGACCGGCCCGGCCGTGACCGCCACCAGAAACCACACCACCACGTTGATGGCAACGACCCCGCCGTACACGGTCCACAGCACCATCAGCGCGGTCGGCAGCCGCTTCGGCGGGCGGTCGGAGGACGCGGTCGGCGCGGCCGGGGTGGGTGGTTCCCGCTGCGGGACGGCGACCGCGTTGTCCCGGTTCGCCGGCGGCAGATCGTTGAGCAGGTTGTCCAGGTCGGCATAGGTCCGCGCGGCGTACGCGGTTCGCACCCGTTCGTCGTACTCGCCGAGGTCGAGCCGCCCCTCGTTGAGCGCCGAGTACAGCTGGTCGGCGACGTGTTGGCGGTCGATGTCAGCGGCGCGCAGGGAGTCGGGACGCGAGTTCCGCTCGCCGCCGTGGGTCGCCATCGTCCCGTTGCCTCCGCGTCGTCGTGCCGGTACCGCAAGGTTTGTTCGAGGATCCCGCCGATCGAGGTGCCGGGCAAGACCTGATCATGGTCGTCCGGCCGCCACCTTACCGGTGCGGCCGGATCGTTATGCGATCGTCTGCCACCACCCGTCGACGGCCGGCGGGTCGTCGACGTCGATCCGCTCGCCCGGGCGTGGCACGGCCAGCCGGATGCCGCGCGCCTTCGCCTCCCGCCAGAGCCGGTCGGCCGGCTCGGCCCAGTCGTGCAGGGCGAGGTTGAAGGTCGCCCAGTGCAGCGGGATCAGCAGGCTCCCGCCGAGGTCGAGGTGGGCGGTCGCGCCGTCCTCCGGGGTCATGTGGATGTCCGGCCAGGCCCGCCCGTACGCCCCGATCTGGATCAGGGTCACGTCGAACGGCCCGTGCGCGGCGCCGATCCCGGCGTACCCGTCGAAGTAACCGGAGTCCCCGGTGTAGAACACCCGTCGCCGCTGCCCGGCAATGACCCACGACGCCCACAGCGTGTTGTCCCGGGTGAACGCGCGGCCGGAGAAGTGCCGGGCGGCCGCCGCGGTGAGCCGGATGCCCGCGATCGTCACGCTGTCGTTCCAGTCCAGCTCGATGATCCGCGCGGCCGGTACACCCCAGCGTTCGAGGTGCCCGCCGACGCCGAGCGGGACCAGGAACGGCGCCGACTGGGTACGCGTCAGCGTCCGCACCGTCGCCATGTCGAGGTGGTCGTAGTGGTCGTGGGAGATGACGATCGCATCCATCCGCGGCAACCGGTCCAGCGCTACCGGCGGCGGATGCAGCCGGCGCGGCCCGACGATCGACGACGGTGAGCAGCGCTCGCTCCAGACCGGGTCGAAGAGGATCCGGCGGCCCTCGATCTCGATCAGGGCGGACGAGTGCCCGTACCAGGTGACGTGCAGCCCGTCCGCGGGCAACTCGGGCGGGCTGTCGGCGGACCCGACCACCGGCACGACCCCGGTCGGCTTGCGCTTCTGGTTGCCGAACAGCAGCTCCCGGAGGGTCTGCCAGCCGGCACCGGGTGGCAGCAACTGCGCCGGCACCGTGTTGTGGAACTTGCCGTCCCGGAACTGCGGCGAGCGCCGTACCCGGTCGTCGCGCTCCCCGGACGGCGGCGCCCCGAACGCGACCGACACGTCGCGCCAGGCCCAGGCGGCGGCCGCCGTGGCGGCGGACGCGACCAGCGCGGCAGCGGCCACGCGGCGGGCGCGGCGGTTGCCGGCCAGTGCGGTCAGGCGGGTCAGTGCCGGTCGGCGGTGTCTGTCGCCCATGCTTTCGACCTTTCGTTCCCCACCGTCGCGGTGCGTCAGCCGGTGCTGATCAGCAAGTGTGCCCGGGGTGGTCGTCGCCTCGCCAGTCCGGCCCAGCCGTGAGCGCGCTCCCAAAGGTTGAGTCGACACTTTACGGTACTTCACCCTATATATGACGGGGAAAATCCCGCTGATCGATCGAACCGTTGGGCGCGCTCCCACGTATTCATCGGTGAGTGTCGTTGTCGAGTGCCGGGAGGCGTCGTCATGGCGGGACAGCAGCGCGAGTCCGGTCGGGTCGGTGGACCGGTCGGCGCCCCGGAAGTGAACGGGCCGGTCAAGTCCTGGTTCAGCCACTGGCGCACGGTCGTGCCGAACGTCGTGACCTGGCCGCGCCGGTACCGGGACCAGCCGGGTCGCTGTTGAGCACGGGTCGCTGAGGCCCGCGAAGTCTGCCCTCCCCGGCGCACCCGCCCCCCGCCGCCGGGGAGGGCACCCCAGTTCGCCACAACTTCCGGGAAGTTGTGCCAAGGTCACGGGCTACGGGCGGGCGCCGGCGATGTCGTTCAGTTCGGCGTGCAGCTGGGCGGCCCGGGTACGGCTGATGCCACCCTCGCGGCTACGCACGTCGACCTTGTGATGCAGGTCGTTCACGCCGGCCGTACCGCCGCTGCGGTCCAGGTTGTCGATCAGGTTGAGCAGGTCCTGCGCGACGTCCGGACGGATGTCGCCGGCCGCGCGACCGTCATCGACGCTGCGGCGCAGGTTGTCGACGGCGGCGTCGAGGGCGAGCGCCGGCGGCCGGGTGGGGACCGGGCTGGTCAGTGGCACGACCGACCGGGCCGGTGACGGCAGGGTGGATGGCGAGGCCGACGGCACGGTACCGGGTCCGGCCGCCCGCTGCCGCACCGGCCGGTTGGCGACGCTGAACGCGACCAGTACGGCCACCGCGACCACCACGGCGCACGTGGCGATGAGGAGATTCCGGCGTACCGCGGGATCCGGCCGGCCGGTCAGGTCGACGGTGGGTCGGGCCAGCGGCAGGGTCCGCTTGAGCGAACCGGACGGCGCCGACGCGGCTACGTCCACATCGGACACTGCCAGGGCACGCAACGCGGCGGCGACGTCCCCCGCGCTGGGCCGCTCCCCGGGTGCCTCGGCGAGGCAACGCCAGGTCATGTCCGCGAACGGAGCCGGCACGCCGGACGGCAGCGGGGCCGGGGCGCTCGCGCGTACCGTAGGAAGGTCTTCCCAGGTGTCGGCGGGGTGCGGCGGGGCGCCGGTGACCATCTCGTAGAGCAGGACCCCGAGCGCGTAGACGTCGGTGGCCGCCTGGGCCGGCAGGCCGTCGAGGCGTTCCGGCGCGACGTACGCGGGAGTGCCGAACGTGAAACCGGTGGCGTCGTCGTCGGGCTCACCGATCGCGGCGCTGATCCCGAAGTCGACCACCTTGACCCCGGCCGGGGTCAGCATCACGTTGCCGGGGGAGATGTCGCGGTGCACGACCCCCTGCGCGTGCGCGGCGGCGAGCGCGTCGGCGGTGGCCGCGCCGATCGCCGCGGCCTCCGGCCAGGGGAGCGGACCACGGGTGAGCCGGGCGGCCAGCGACTCGCCGCCGAGCAGCTCCATGACCACGAACGGCCGGACCGTGCCGTCCGGGGCCACGGCTTCGGCGTAGTCGTGTACGGCGGCGACGTGCGGATGCGACAGCCGGGCCGCCGCCCGCGCCTCGCGGTGGACCAGGTGATGGAGGCCCTCGTCGACGTACCGCTCAGCCAGCAGCTTGAGCGCGACCGGCCGGCCGAGCAGCTCGTCCCGGGCGCGCCACACCGCCGCCATGCCGCCGACCTCGATACGCGTCAATAGGCGGTAACGGTGCGCGAGCAGTGTGCCGGGCGCCGGCCATTGCTCCGTCATCACCGGCAAGCTGACCGGACACCGCGCTGCTTTGTCAATGGAGCCGCTTGTCGATGGTCCGGGGCCGCCGTGAGCTAGCCTCGACGGGCCAGCGCGGGGGACGACGGGTTGGGGGTGCGATGACGACCGAACGCAACCGGTCGAGCGGACGGCCAACCCTGGAGGAGGTCGCCGCGCGCGCCGGGGTCGGTCGCGGCACGGTGTCCCGGGTCGTCAACGGTTCGTCGCAGGTGAGCCCGCAGGCCCGGGAGGCGGTGGAGCGGGCCATCGAGGAGCTGGGCTACGTGCCCAACCGCGCGGCCCGGGCGCTCGTCACCAGCCGGACCGACGCGATCGCCGTCGTGGTGTCGCAGGCCGGCGACCGGTTCTTCGTCGATCCGTTCTTCGGCCGGATGCTGCTGGCGATCGGCGCCGCGCTCGTGGGTACCGGCATCCAGCAGCAACTGATGATCGCGCGGTCCCGCCAGGAACGGCGGCTGATCGAGGAGCACCTGACCCGCCAGCACATCGACGGCGCCCTGCTGCTGTCGTTGCCGGGCAACGACTCGCTCGCGGCCGACCTGGAGGAGCGGGGCGTGCCGACGGTACGCGCCGGGCGCCCGACCCGTGCCCAGCCGGCCTGCTATGTCGCGCCGGACGACCGCGGCGGCGCGGCGCAGGCGGTCCGGCATCTCGTCGAGCGGGGGCGCCGGCAGGTCGCCACGATCGCCGGGCCACCGGACACGGCGGCCGGTGCCGCGCGCCTGGCCGGGTACCGGGACGTGGTCGGCACCGGCTGCGTCGGGTACGGCGACTTCGGCGAGGACAGCGGCGCCACGGCGATGCGCGAGATCCTGCACCGGGTACCCGATGTCGACGCGGTGTTCGCGGCGTCCGACGCGATGGCCGCCGCCGCGCTGCGGGTGCTGCGGGAGGCCGGTCGACGGGTACCCGATGATGTGGCGCTGGTCGGGTTCGGCGACTCGACCGTCGCGCGGCTGGCGGATCCGCCGCTGACCAGCGTGCACCAGCCGGTGGAGGCGATCGGCCGGGAGATGACCCGGCTGCTGCTGGCCCGGATCCACGGCGAGCCGGTCGGGCGGGCCGAGGTCGTGCTCGATACCAATCTGGTGGTCCGCGAGTCCTCCTGACACGCCGCGCCGGGACCGCTGGCCGCGGCCCCCAAGATCGGCACAACTTCCCGGAAATAGTGGCCTCAGCGCCGTCCCGAGAGCACAACTTGCCGGAAGTTGTGTCGATCTTAGAGAGCGGTTCGCAAACTAGAGAGCACTGCTCTTGACGGAGCGCGTTTCAGAGTGCACGCTTGTTCTCAAGCGAGAGCACCGCTCTCAAAGTTACTCGAGGAGCTTGCGATGGCCACCCCGTCCCGGTACGTCGAGCCCAGCCGGATGGACCACCTCTTCAACCGCACCGTGGCGGCGCTCACCAAACTCGGTATCAGCGTGTGGGGTTCGCGGGTGCTGTACGTGCGGGGGCGCTCCAGCGGCGAGTGGCGGACCACGCCGGTGAACCTGCTGACCGTGGACGGCGTCCGATACCTGGTCGCGCCCCGGGGCGTCACCCAGTGGGTACGCAACCTGCGGGCAGCCGGCAACGGCGAGCTGCACGTCGGCCGGCGGGTGGAGAAGTTCACCGCCACCGAGCTGCCCGACGGGGAGAAGCCGGTCGTGCTGCGGGCGTACCTGAAGCGGTGGGGCTGGGAGGTCGGCCGGTTCTTCGAGGGCCTGGACGCGAACGCCACCGACGAGCAGGTACGCGCGATGGCGCCGAGCTTCCCCGTCTTCCGGGTGAGCTGAGATCGGCACAACTTCCGGGAAGTTGTTGCCTCAGCCGGGTGCCGAGGCCACGACTTCCGGGAAGTTGTGCCGATCGTGGGCCGTGGAGCGGCCGATCACGTCAGGACTGGGACGGCTGGGGGGTTGGGGCGCCGGCGCCGCCCAGCGCGCTGCCCTTGATGAAGTCGTCCCAGGACAGGTCCCAGGCGGTCCAGCCGTTGCCCTGGTTGAGGTGCGTCTCGGTGCCCTTGACGATCACCGGATCGCCGACCTTGATCCAGTTGTAGATCCACTGGGCGTTGTCGGTGGCGACGTTGACGCAGCCGTGCGACACGTTCACGTGCCCCTGCTGCGCCACCGACCACGGCGCCGCGTGGATGAACTGGCCGTCCCAGGTCAGCCGCTCGGCGAACTGCACCTCCGTGCGGTACCCGTCCTTGGAGTTGACCGGCGTGCCGTACGTGGACGAGTCGAAGGTCGTCTTGTCCAGCCGTTCCATGATCACCATCGTGCCGGAGAACGACGGCTTGTCCGCCTTGCCGAGGCTGACCGGCATCGTCTTGACCACCTGGTCGTCCTGCTTGGCGACGAGTTGCTTGGACGCGTTGTCGACCTCGACGACCCGCCGCTGCGCGTCGATGGCGGCGTCGATGGTGATGTCCTGCTTGCCGTACCGGCCGCCGCCGACCGGCAACCCGCCGAGCCCGAGTCGCGCGTGGATCTTCGTGCCCGGCTGCCAGTAGTCCTTCGACCGGTACTCGATCTGGGTGTCGCTGTCCCAGTGCCACGCGCCGACCTGCGCCGGCGTACTGGTCACGAACAGCCGGCGCTCCACCGCGGCGCGGTCGGCGGCCGCGATTCCGCCCTGCCCGAACTCGATCACGATCGGCATGGCCTGCCCGTACGTCGCGTTGTCGCTCATGTACAGGTGGGCGTCGATCCGGTTGCCCGGCCGCTGCATGGTCGTGAACTTGGTCGTCTGGCTGACGTCCTTGCCATCCTTCTTGGCGGTGACCTTCGCCTGGTACGTGGTGGTGTAGTCCAGCGGCTCGTCCGGCACCCACGAACTGGCGTCGTCGCGGAGGTGCCCGTCGACCTGCTTGCCGTCAGCGCCGGTCAGCTCCACCGCCGCGAGCTTGGCAGCGCCGCCCTGGAGGCCGATCTCGGCCGACACCGGCACGTCACCGGCGTTGTCACCGGGTGTCACCGGCAGCGTCACGCCCGGCTTGCCACCGCCCTTGGCGCTGCCGCCCGGCTCCACGAACCGGTTGCCGTTCCCGCCACAGCCGGCAACCCCCGCAGCCAGCACGAACACCAGCGCCGCGACCATCGCAACGCGCGCCTGTCGTCTCATCGTCACCCCGCACCACTCGTCACACCACCGCCCATCCTTGCGCACGCGCGCACGTCCGCAAGGCGCCGGTAACTCAGAACACGGTGTACCCGCCATCGACGACGAGTACCGAACCGGTCATGAACGACGACGCGTCACTGGCCAGGTACACGACGCTCGGGGCGATCTCCTCCGGGGTCGCGTACCGGCGCATCGGCGCGTCCTCGATCCAGTGCTGCCGGAACTCGGGCCGGTCGACGGGTGCCATCTCGGTCTTCACGTACCCGGGAGCGAGCGCGTTGACCCGGATGCCCAGCGGCGCCCACTCGGCGGCGAGCGACCTGGTGAGCTGGTGTACGGCGGCCTTGGAGGCGTTGTACGCCGGCTGCCACTGCGGCCGGTTGACGATCTGCGCCGAGATCGAGCCGATGTTGACGATCGTGCCGCCGCCCTGCGCGGCCATCCGCTTCCCGAACGCCTGGCTACAGTTCCACACGCCGGTGACGTTGACGTTCATCACCTCCTGGAACTCCGCGTCGGTGACCTCCAGCGCGGGCCGGTGGATGCAGGTGCCGGCGTTGTTGACCAGGACGTCCACCCGGCCGAAGGCTTCGACGATCTCGTCCACGGCCCGGTCGACGTCGGGGCGGCTGGCGACGTCGCCCCGGAAGCCGCGGGCCTCGATGCCCGCCGCTTTGAGATCCTTCAGTACCGCTTCGGTGCGGGCGGAGTCCCGGGCGAGGATCGCGACGGTGGCACCCGCTTCGCCGAGCGCGGCGGCGAAGGCGCGGCCGAGCCCGCGGTTTCCGCCGGTCACCACGGCGACCCGGCCGGACAGGCGGAAGGCGTCCAACGCTGGCATCTCACAGCCTCCAGTCACAAGATCAAGATCGGCACAACCTCCCGGAAGTTGTGGCCTCAAGAGTGCGCCGAGACCACTGTTTCCGGGAAGTTGTGCCGATCTTGGTCGCCTACTGGGACGGCTCGGGGACCTTGCAGTTGACCTTCGGGTTGACGCCGACGTAGTTCAGCGGGCCGGCGACGATGGTGACCGCCGTGGTACTGGCCTTGGCGCAGTTGTCGTTGGCGCTGCTGAAGTAGCCCCGCTGACCGGCCGCGATGGCCCCGATCAGCAGCCACAGAATGATGATGACGCCGCCTATGCCTCCCGCACGCACCGGTGCCTCCTATGTCGAAATCTCGTGGGTGGTTGATACCCATCGGTCACCGAACGCTAAACGGGAGCCGGGTTGCCTCCCATCGACAGTGGACTATCCAGTCCCGCCGATTCGGGGGACCCGGGACTGGATAGCCCACCGCCGATGGAAGCCCGAGGATCACGGGAACGAGCGCCCCACCCAGGCCGCCAACTCCCGCTGGGCGGCGGCGGGCACACCGCCCGACACCGGACCATTGGTGACCAGCGCGTAGTGCACGGCCCCGGGTTCGCCACCGGCGGCGAGCAGCAGCCGGCGCGGCTCGATCCGGACAGCCGCGTCGGAGACGACGGTCGCGGCGCCGGTGAAGCTCGCCGGCAGGCGAAGCTCGGTCGGCCCGCCGGAAGAGCGCCATACCAGTACCGCGTACTGGCCGGTGCCGACCAGATCGCGGACACTCGGCATGGTCGCGGGCACCGGGTTCCAGGTCAGCGTCGTGGCGCCGTCCCGCGACCGGTCCTCGTACATGAACGCGAGCGTGTGCCCGGCCACGGCCGCCGGGTACACCCGGTCGAGTACCCGGGAATCCAGCCGCGGCCCGGCGCTGTCGACGGTCGAGAAGTCCTCGCCGTTCCACGCGTCCCCGGCGGTCTGCACCTTGTCCGGGTTGCCGTTCATCAACTCGTGGTGGGCGCCGCTGTAGATGTCCCACTGCCATTGGGTACCGGACAGCACCGGCCCGGACTCCGCCGGCCGCGCCCACCAGTCGGCGCCCCGCAGCCGCGAGTCGAGCCCCTGGTACATCGCCTTCAGGACGGTCGGCGTCTTGTCCGACGTGTACCCGGTGACCGGGCTGCCGAACTCGCTGACCACCGGGGCCGTGCCGAGGGCGGTGGCGCGGTCGCGGACCGCGGCGAAGTCGCCGGTGTACTGCCCGTCCGCCGCCCTGCCCCACATGAAGACCCCGGACAGCGCCTTCTGGTCGTAGAAGTGCGCGTTGAACACGAAGCGGGGGCCGAGGGTACCCACATTCGCCAGCCCACCCGGCTGCCGCTCGAAGTCGAGGTTCGCGTTCCAGAACATGTTCGGCTCGACGAACGCCGGCTTGTCCTGCCAGCCGGCGGCGTCCATCCGGGCGCGGAACCTCAGGTAGAACGGCCACAGCACGTCGCGCTCCCACGAGGCGCTGTCCTGCCCGGCGTCGTAGCGGCCGGCGTACGGCTCGTTGAACGGGTCGAACCCGAGGACCCGCGCGAACTGGCCGGCGGTGAGGTGCTGCCGGATGTACCGGAGGGTGCCTTCGGCCTGGGTCAGGAACGCGTCCTGGAAGCCGAGCCTGCCCAGCCAGAAGTCGGCGCTGGCGTCCTGTACGGCGGCGTTCTGGGTGATGTTCTGTCCCCATTGGACACATATGCCGCAGAACTCCTTCGGGTACTGCCCGGCCGCGACGACCCAGGCCGGCGCGCCGTCGCCGGTGTACCAGCTTCCGGAGTTGAACAGGTACCGCGAGTAGAGGTCCTGGTGGTAATCGGGGAGGACGGCGAACCCTTCGTCCAGGAACGCCCGCATCTGATCGGTGACCCTGCTCAGGTACCCCTCGTCGAGCTGGCCACGCACCGGCTCGGCGGCCGCCCACGACAGCAGGAACCGCACCGCGTTCGCGCCGGTGAGCTGGCGCATCGCGACGGCCGACCGGCGCGCGTCGGCGGTGCTGGCGAACGGCAGCCCCCGGTTCTCCGCGAGCTTGGTTTCGCCCGAGACGTTGAACCCGCGCAGCACCACCTCGCGCCCGCGCTCGTCGACGAACTGCCCACCACTGACGGTGATCACATTCGTCGGAGGGGCGGCCGTTGCCCCCGCCGATCCGCCGTGGAACGCGATGACCAGGGCAAGCGCGACCGAGGTGGCGCCGCCGGCCGCGACCGCGGCGCGAGCACGTCCGGACATCACGATCCCTTCGGTACGTGACGTAGCACGCGAAAACTACTCACATCCCACCCGGGTTGGCAAGGGTCAATACGTTGTGTAGTGACAACGTTGACACTCTGCCGACTACGTAGCGTGCATACGGCTTCTGAGCTGCTGATTTGCGCTATCGATGGTCGACTGGTACGGATGGAGCGTTACGTGGCGTCAATAAGAACTCCGCTACCTGCCGGATGTCTTCGCCTCCGTCAACGGGCACTCTGAGTGAAGTACCGAGCGGTAAGGCTCGGAGAACTGGAAGGAAAGACCGTGACCTCCGGCATTCACCTCAGCGCGGCACGGTGCGAGGCGCTGTTCGCCTCAGCGTTGCAGCGGTCCGATGACCCCACCCTGCCCGAGGTCCGGGAGGCGATCCAGCGCGCGCTGCACGACCTCGGTGCCCGGGGCTGCGCCGCCTGGGTGGCCCAGGAGTTCGGTGACCACCCGGAGACCGCGATCCTGCGAATGCGCTGGGCCCGCACGGCCGTCGAGCAGGCCTACCTCGCGGAACTCGCCGCCTGACCCCCGGGGGTCTCGCCGATCTTGGAGAAATGTACATGCTTTGATCATCAAACCATGTACATTTCTCCAAGATCGGCGAGGAGAAGAAGGGGCCTCAGTCCCACGTATCGGCGTGGATGCGGTCGCCGCGGCGGAGGTCGGCGACCGAGGGGTGGGACGTCTGGCCGGCCCGGATCAGGGTGATCCCGCGGAACACGATCGGGACCGTGCTGACGCCGGCATCGTGGACGTTCGCCCGCCGGCTGTTCTGAACCTGGATGTGCAGGTGCGGCTCGTCGCTCGCGCCGCTGTTGCCGATGCGGGCCAGCGCCTGCCCCTGGTGTACCTGGTCGCCGACGTTGACCAGCGCGCTGTTCCGCTCCAGATGGGCGACGTTCAGGTACCGGCCGTGGCCGATGTCGATGACCATCTGGTTGCCCTCGGCGCGTGCCGGGTCCGGGTCCGGTGACGACGGCGGCCGGTCCGGCCGACTGTCCAACAGGAAGACCACGACCCCGTCCGCCGGGGCGAGCAGCGGCGCGTCGAACGCGTAGTAGTCGGCCAGGTCCTTGCCGGTGCCGGAATGGGTACCGCCACCTTCGATCTGCACGATGTCCAGCGCGTCCCGCTGCGACGGGCTGGCCCGGTGGTCGTTCACCAGCTCGGAGTGTCCACCTTGGACCACGTACCAGTCGCCGGCGAACGGGGCCGACAGGGTGACCGTCCCGGCGGGGGACCGGTAGATGGCGACCAGTTCGGTGGCCAGGAACGCCGAGCAGCCGAGGACGAGCACGTTGACGGCCACCAGTACCCGGCGGCGGGGCAGCAGCGAGACGATCGCGGCGATGGCGGCACCCGCGACGACCACGATCCGCACCGCGCCGGCGGCGGGCAGGATCTCGTACGTGGCCGGCAGCGCCGTCGCGGCGACCAGTACCCAGAACACCACGAGGTTCAGCGCCTGGAGCAGGCTGAACAGTCCAGTGTGGATAGCGCGGTGGCCGGGCCGGACGGCCGCCCCGAGCAGGATCAGCGGCAGCCCGACCGCGGCGGCGAGGAGGACGAGATAGGTCGTGCCGGTCAGGCGGGTGAGCGTGATCGTCAGCGCCCCGGCCGCCGCCAGCGCCACGCTGCGCCGGGTCAGCACCGGTGCCGCCCCGTCGCCCTCCGGCAGCGCCAGCGGCAGCACGACGACCGCCATCGCGACCGCCTGCAACACGATGAACACCGGCCCCGTCGCGCCCCGGGACAGGTGCAGGTACCCGGCGAGGGCCAGGCCCGCGGCGACCACCGCGTACCCGATGAGCATCGCGACCGCGACGGTGACCGTACGGCCGGACCGGATCACCGGTCGGGCCGCACCGCGCACCGCCGCCGCGGCCAGCAACCCGGTGAGCGGCAGCACCATCAGCCCGGACGCGAGCCCGATCGCGCCCGCGACGAAGACCACGACCAGCCCGGCGGCGATGAACCAGCCCCGTCCCGGGCGGCGACTCCTGCTGCGCGCACCGTGCCGGGCCCGAGGGGTGGGGCGGGCGGAGAGCGTGTGTCCCGTCATGGCCAGCTCCTAATCCGAGGGCGGGACGGCATCGACGACAGTCTGCCCCTCGATGTCCGGGACGCGCGCCCGGGGGCCGTACCGGCCACTGTCGATGCAATCGGATCTTCCGCCGCTGCGTCCCCCCATAGGGGGTGACCAGGTCATTCCCGCTGACCAGCGGCCCACGAGACCGACACGAGACCGGGGAGTGAGATGAGCGAGACGACGAGGCGTGCCGTCCTGGCCGGTGCCATCGGTGCCGGCGCGGCGGCAGTGGTGACCGCCTGCGGTGGTGGCTCCGACAGCGGGTCCAATGGCGGGTCCGACGGCCAGGCACAGGACACCCCGACGCAGGACCCACCCGCCGCCTCGGCACCGGCGCAATCCTCGGCGCCGGCGGCCAACGGGCTGGCCAGGACGAGCGACATCCCGGTCGGCGGCGGCAAGATATTCGACGCCCAGAAGGTCGTGGTGACCCAGCCGGCGGCCGGCCAGTTCAAGGCGTTCAGCGCTATCTGTACCCATATGGGATGCACCGTCGGCAGCGTCTCCGGCGGCCTGATCAAGTGTCCGTGCCACGGCAGCGAGTACTCGATCCAGGACGGCTCGGTCAAGGGCGGCCCGGCACCGAAGGCGCTGCCGGCCAAGCAGGTGACGGTCAGCGGAGACGAGATAGTCGTGAGCTAGAACAGAAGAATGATCGACGTACCGCTGTCCGTCCTCGACCTCGCACCCGTCGCCGCCGGCACCACCGCCGGGCAGGCGCTCGCAGCACACCACCGGCTGGCCCGGCGTACCGAAGAGCTGGGCTACCACCGGTTCTGGGTGGCCGAGCACCACAACATGCCGGCCATCGCCAGCTCCGCGCCGGCCGTGCTGATCGCCCATCTCGCCGCGCGCGACCACGACGATCCGGGTCGGCTCCGGCGGGGTGATGCTGCCCAACCACGCGCCGCTGGTGGTCGCCGAGCAGTTCGGCACCCTGGAGGCGCTGCACCCGGGCCGGATCGACCTCGGCATCGGCCGGGCGCCCGGCACCGACCAGCGCACCGCGCTCGCGCTGCGCCGGACCATGGAAGGGCTGTCCGCCGAGGGCTTCCCGCAGGAGCTGGGCGACCTCATCGGGCTACTTCGACGGCGACGCCGCGGCAGCCGATCACCGCCACGCCGGGGCGGGGCGACATGCCGGCCATCTGGCTGCTCGGGTCGAGCGGGTTCAGCGCCCAGCTCGCCGGCCTGCTCGGGCTGCCGTTCTCGTTCGCGCACCACTTCAGCGCGGCGAACACGCTGCCCGCGCTGGCGCTGTACCGGCAGAGCTTCCGCCCGTCGCGCTGGCTGGACCGGCCGTACGCGATGGTCGCGGTGAGCGCGATCTGCGCCGACACCGACGAGCGGGCCGAGTGGCTGGCCGGGCCGAGCGGGCTGTCGTTCCTGCGGCTGCGGCAGGGCCGTCCGGAGCCGCTGGCCAGCCCCGGACGAGGCCGCCGCGTACCCGTACACCGAGCTGGAGCGGGACTTCATCCGGCAGCGCCGGGACGGGCAGGCGATCGGCTCGCCGGAGACGGTCCGCCGCCAGCTCGCCGAGCTGCTGCGAGCGGACCGGCGCCGACGAGCTGATGCTGACCACGATGGTGTACGACATCGCGGACCGGGTCCGCTCGTTCGAGCTGATCGCCGAGAAGGTCCGTCAGAGCTGAAGGTCGAGCGCTGCCGTGTTGCCCGGCGACAGCACCGGCTGCACCCGGCCGTCGGGCAGGGCTACCGCCGCGACCGTGTGCGTGGTGCCGAAGTCGACCCTTTGCACCTCTTCAAGATCCGCACAGATGTAACCCAGTTGCGGCCTCCCCGCGCGCCCGATGCCGCAAATGGGTTACATCTGCCGGGATCTTGACCTCCGACCGTTGTCCGCCGGTTGGGCCGGGAAAGCCGGGTGGGTTAGCGGACAGCGGGTTCGGGTGCGGTCCGGGACCATTTTGGTGAGACCCAACCGGGTCGGGGCGAGGCAGAGATCCGTCGAGCACTTGGTGGTCGCTCGAATTCGACGGGGAGCCAGTAGCGAAACCGGCGCCCGCAGGATGAGGTTCCTGAGGGAGAGCATTTTGGCGAACTGCCCGCTGCCGATGACCGTCCGTCGCACCGTCCGTCGCACCCCCGAGATCCGGGTACCGGAGAAGTACGCCGGCATCGTCGGCCTCCAGGACGCCGGGCTGTGGGACCAGGTCATCGACGAGGTGGACGGCCGCCGGATCCGGATCGGCGAGCGCTGGCTGACCGACTTCGCGTCGTGCAACTACCTGGGCCTGGACCTCGACCCCGAGGTCATCGACGCGGTCGACGGGCAGGTCCGCCGCTGGGGCACCCACCCGAGCTGGTCGCGGATGCTGGGCCAGCCCCGGCTGTACCCGATGATCGAGGAGCGGCTGACCGAGCTGACCGGCGCCCCGGACACGATCGTGCTGCCGACGATCTCGCAGATCCACCTCGCCGTGATCCCGCTGCTGGCCGGCGACGGTGTCGTCTTCCTGGACGCCCGCGCGCACCGGACGATCCACGACGGCGCGGTGCACGCCCGGGCGCAGGGCGCCTCGATCCAGCGGTTCCGGGCCAATGACGTGGCGCACCTGCGTGAGCTGCTGCGCGACGCGCCGGCCGGCAAGCCGAAGCTGGTCTGCATGGACGGCATCAACAGCATGACCGGCAACCCGCCGCCGGTCGCCGAGTTCGCCGCGGTGTGCCGGGAGTACGGCGCGCTGCTGTACGTCGACGACGCGCACGGTTTCGGTGTGATCGGCGAGCGCCGGCCGGACGAGTCGTCGCCGTACGGGGCCCGGGGCAACGCCGTGGTGCGGCACACCGGGGAGAGTTACGACAACATCGTGCTGGTCGGCGGCCTGTCCAAGGCGTACTCTTCGTTGCTCGCGTTCGTGGCGTGCGCCCCGGAGATCAAGCGGCTGATCAAGGCGGCCGCGGCGCCGTACCTGTACTCCGGGCCGTCGCCGACCGCGTCCCTCGCGACCGTACTGGCCGGGCTGGACGTCAACGAGACGCGGGGCGAGGCGCTGCGCGCGGACCTGTACCGCAAGACCGTCCGGGTGCTCGACCACGTACGGGCGCTCGGGGCGTACACCCCGAACACGTCCGGCTTCCCGATCATCGAGGTGCCGTTGCAGCGCCCCGAGGACCTGCACGACGCCGGCAACGAGCTGCTGCGGCGGGGCATCTACGTGACGCTCGCGCCGTACCCGGGCGTGCCGCGCGAGGAGGTCGGCTTCCGCATCCAGCTCACCGCCGCCAACACCGACGAGCAGATCGACCACCTGCTCGACACGTTGACGTGGGTGGCCGGCGCGTACCCGCTGCGGGCGGGGGAGCGGGTGCCGGCGCTGGCCGGTTGAGCGCCGCTAGGCTCCGCGGTGTGACCTATGTTGTGGAGCCCATCGGGCGGGTGGAGTCGTCGCTGGTCGATCGGGACGGCGCGCCCAAGCAGGGCGACGAGGGGTCGCCCGAGGCGTGGCTGGTGTTCGAGCCGGGAGTCGCCCGGGGCCTGCGCGACCTGGAGGTCGGCACCGAGGTGCTGCTGCTGACCTGGCTGGACCGCGCCCGCCGGGACGTGCTCGCCGTCCACCCGCGCGGCGACCTCGGCCGTCCGGAGACCGGCGTCTTCAGTACCCGCTCGCCGGACCGGCCCAACCCGATCGGCCTGCACCGGGTCGGGATCCTCGCGATCGACGGCGTACGCGTGCGGGTGCGCGACCTGGAGGCGCTCGACGGGACCCCGATCGTCGACGTGAAGCCGGTCCTCGACGCGGGCACCGAGCGGTAGACGAACGCCGTTCGTCATGTCTTCCGCGGGCCTGCCGGGTCGACGCGTAGGCAGGACACGCGTCAACCGAGAAAGGGAGACTCCACGATGCGATTCATGCTGCTGCTCAAGGGCGACCCGCCTGCCGACGCCGTTCCCGGCAACGGTGAACTCGCGCCCGAACAGGCCGCGACCTTCCGAAAGGTCGGCCAGGCCATGGCAAAATACAATGACGAACTGGTCAAGGCCGGAGTCCTGCTCGCCGCCGAGGGACTCCAGCCCAGTGCGAAAGGCGCGCGGGTACGCGTAAAGGCCGGCCGGCGGACCGTGGTCGACGGGCCGTTCGCGGAAGCCAAGGAACTGGTGGCCGGGTTCTATCTGATCCAGGTGAAGGACGCCGCCGAAGCGGTCGAGTGGGCCAAGCGGTGCCCGGTCGACATCGCGCTGCAACCCGGTCAGGAAGCGGAGATCGAGGTCCGGCAGGTGTTCGACACCGACGACGACCCGGCGTAACCACGAGAGGGCCGGTGGTGACGGCACCGGCCCTCGTCGCATCACGCTTCTTGGCTGTCGTGGTTCGCCGGCGGTGACGGGCGCTGCACCACCGACGACTCGGTTCTGGTATCCGTCGTGATGACGCTTCAGCTACTCGCCGCTGCCGCCGCCGCGTTCTTGCGGCGCAGCCTGCTGATCCAGCCCTGCGCCGTGTGCACCGGCACGCCGAAATGCTCCGCGACCCCCGCGATGCTTCCTGCCTCGGCGTAGGCGGCCTCGAGCTCCTCGATGTCGGGTGCTCGGCGGTAGGCCCGCCCGACCGGCAGGTGGGTCACCTTGGCCCCGGTGGAACGCACCCTGCTGGCTCGGCCCGGCGTACCGGGTTTCGACGCGGCCTTGGGTACCTTGCGCTCGCGTGGCGGCGGCTCCGCGTCCCTGGTCGGCACGAAAGCCCGCAGCAGGGTCTCGAAATCGACATACGGCAGCTCGCCGTTGATCAGACCCGAGCCGCCGGGAGCCCGCATGATGAGCTCCGTTACGGCTGGCCGTCCGTTGGTGGTCTCGATCCGCACGGTCGTCTGCGAGACCGGCCCGTCGAAGTCGTCATCCGCCACCGGGACGATGGTGATGATGTACTGGCCCATGACTGACCTTCCTCTGTGAAGCACGGACCCGACCCCCGCAGCGGGATACCCGATTGTTCTTGACTTTTACGTGTTTTATACCACTGCACCATCGGAAGACTCTATGCGGGTTCGGATAGTGCAAGGGCCGATACCGGGGAATATAGAAGTGTCCCATTGCCAGCGGACTCACGGCTCAGTCGAGAAGGCAGATAGTACCGCCAGAACGGCAGGTCAGGCGCGGGCCGGGCCGCTATCCGGGGCACGACGCCGGTTCCGGATGCGCGAAACCGGTTCCCGGGAGCATCCCTCGCGACGACGCACAGATACCGGCGGATTACCGAACGATGAGCGGGCGCTTCCCGACCACGACCGTTGCGCCCAAATCCTCCGAACTGGACACTCGTGCGGCCAGCCCGTGGCGGGTCATCGCATCGGCGGCCGACGGCGCCTGACGTCGACTGGTCTCGATCAACACGTGTCCGCCCGGCGCGAGCCACGACGGCGCCCCGGCGACCACCCGGCGCAGCACGTCGAGCCCGTCCGCGCCACCGTCGAGCGCCAGCCGGGGCTCATGGTCGCGGGCCTCCGGTGGCATCGTCGCGATCTCGTCGGTGGGCACGTACGGCACGTTGGCGACCAGTACATCGATCCGGCCACGCAGGGTGACGGGCAGCGGCGCATAGAGGTCACCCTCGTACACCCTGCTACCGGCGGCGGCGAGGTTGCGGCGGGCACAGCGCACCGCGGCGGGGTCGACGTCGGCGGCGTACAGCTCGATCGCCCGCCCGCTCGCGGCCAGCGCGGCGCCGAGCGCACCGGAGCCGCAGCAGAGGTCGACGGCAACGGCCCCGGGGACGGCCAGGGTCAACGCCTCCCGCACCAGGAACTCGGTGCGGCGGCGCGGGACGAACACCCCCGGCTCCACCACGATCCGCAGGCCGCAGAACTCCGCCCAGCCGAGCACCTGCTCCAGCGGTACCCCGGCGACCCGCCTGTCCACCATGATGGCGAGCTGCTCCGGGGTCTGCGCGGCGGAGCTGAGCAACCGCGCCTCGTCCTCGGCGAAGACGCAACCGGCCGCCCGGAGCCGGGCGATGATGGTCATCGACACGTCAGCAGCCCGGCCCGGTACTTGCTGCGGATCACCTGCGCCGCCGCGTCGGTGACCCGGGTGTCGAACGCCGGGTTCGCCTGGGCGGCAGCGAGCAGCGCGGTGCTCATCGGCCCGGCGTCCGACGCCTTGACGGTCAGCACCAGGTCACCGCCGGCCTGGATGAACCGCACCGCGCGCTCGCCGACCGGCACCGAGCCGACCGCCACGGCCGCGCCGAGGTCGTCGGAGACGATCAGGCCGGTGTACCCGAGCCGCTGCCGGAGCAGGCCGGTCACGATCGGTGTGGAGAACGCGGCGACCGAGTTGGCGTCGAGCCTCGGGTACCGGGCCGACGAGATCATCACGGCCGCCGACCCGGCCTCGATGCCGCTCGCGAACGGCTTGAGGAACGGGTCGTCGACCGTGGTGGTGTTGTCGACCGCCTGCGTGGACGTGTCGGTGTTCGCGCGTACCCGCCCGAGGCCGGGGAAGTGCTTGAGCGTGGTCAGGACCCCGGCGGCCTGGGCGGCCGAGACGACCGTGTGGATCTTGTCGGCGACCTGGTCGGGGTTGGACCCGTACTGCCGGTCGAACGCGCCGATCGGCGGGTTCGCGCCGCCGGTGCCGACCGGCACGGTGTCGGCGACGGGGGCGAGGTCGAGGGTCACCCCGGCCTCGGCCAGCCGCTTCGCCCAGTCGGTGGTACGGCTGCGCAGCGTCGCGTCGTCCGACTGTCCCTGCTGCACGGCCGACGGGATCAGCGGGAAGTCGGTGCCCTTGAGCGTCTGCACCTGACCGCCCTCCTGGTCGATGGCGACCTGGAGCGGGATCGGGCCGGCGGACTTCTGGAGCGCCTGGATGCCCTGCCGCAGCGTGGCCGCGCTCGGGGAGGCCCGGCCGGCCAGGAACGCCCCGCCCAACTGGTACCGGCGGACCGTGTCGGCGAGGGCGGGCGGGTTGGTGACCTGGGTACCGATCATCAGGACCTGCCCGACCCGCTGCTGCGGGGACAGGCCGGCGACCGTCGCGGCGACGCACGCGTTGAGCCGCTGGGCGGGATCCGGGCTGGCCGGCGCGGATGCGGGCGGCGCCGGCGCCCCGCTCGCCGACGGTGCCGTGGCGGACGGCCGGGCCTGGCCACCGGGCCGCCCGTGCCCGTCGTTGGTGGCGAACGCCCGGGCCACGACGGTCCCGGTGATCACCATCAGCACCAGGGCAGCCGCCGCCAGCGCGAGCCGCGTCGACGACCACCATCGCATCGCGTCCTCCGGTCAGCCGGTTACGGGGGGTCGGCCGACAGCAACAATACGGGCGCGGCTCCACTCGTACACATGTTCTATCCACAGCCTGTGGAAGGAGACCGCCGCCAGCTGCCGGAGCGGGAGTACCTGATCATCCGGGCGGCGCGGGCGCGACAACGGCACCGTTCAGGATGACAGTGTCGACCCTGGTCAGCGCCTCGATGTCGGCGAGTGGATCGCCGTCGACGAGGAGCAGGTCGGCGTCGTAGCCGGGCCGGACGCAGCCCTTGCGGTCGCCCAGACCGCACGCGTCGGCGCCCACCGACGTCGCCGAGGCGAGGACGTCGGCCGGTGCCATGCCGCCCCGGACGAGTTGCGCGATGCCGTCGGCGAGTACACCGTGCGGCTTGCCGGGGTTGATCCCGCCGTCGGTACCGGACACCAGCCGTACCCCCGCGTCGCGCAGCGCGGCGATCCGCTCGTTGCGCGTCTGCACGGTCAGGCCGGACCGGTGCAGAAGGTCCGTCAACAGCGGCGGCAGGACGACACCCGGCGCGTTGCCCAGCGTCGGGCAGACCGCGATCTGCCGCTCGGCCAGCAGGGCGATCACATCGGGCGCGAACCGCATCCCCTCGTCGGTGACGAACGTGCAGTGCTCGATCCCGTCCACCCCGGCCGCGACGGCGTCGCGGATGGCGGTCAGCGGATGCGCGTGGGCGGTGACCGGCAGGCCGAGGTCATGCGCCTCGGTGACGATCACGGTCAGGTCGTCGACGCCGTACTGCCCCTCGGACATGATGGTGCCGGCGGTGCTCACCCCGCCGCTGGCCATGACCTTGACGATGTCGACGCCCCGGGCGGCCCGCTCGCGCACAGCCGCCCGCAACGCGTCCGGCCCGGCCGTCTCACCGCCCATGTTCCAGCAGTGCCCGCGCGGGGTGGTGATCGGCGGGCCGGCCGCGACGATGGTCGGCACGGCGGCCCCGGCGTGCCGGGACCGCCAGTCCAGTACCGCGTAGTTCCGGTCGCCAAGATCCCGGACGGTGGTCACGCCGGTGGCCAGGTTCACCCGCAGGGTCTGCGCGATGACCCGGTCGCAGTCCTCGGCCGAGTAGTCGGCCAGGCGGTCGAGCGCGCCCGGCCCCGAATCGGCCAGGAGATGGACATGCGCGTCGACGAGTCCGGGTAGAACTGTCGCGTGTGGACGGTCGAGGACGCGGCAGTCCGCTGGAATGTCCGTGCTCGCCGGCTCGACGCCGACGATCCGGCCGCCGTCGACGAAGACCGTGCCCGCGCCGTCGAGGACCCGGGTGCCGTCGAAGACCTGTCGCGCTCGGATGGCCAGCATGATGCGGAGCGTAGCCGCCGCGCCGGCCCGGCGAATATGGTACGGAAGAGTGATCACCAACGAGTTGGCCCGCAACGTGGTGGGCGTCTGGGGCGACGCCGGGGCCCGCTGGCTCGCCGGCCTGCCGTCGATCCTGGCCGGGCTGGCCTGCGACTGGGACCTCACGATCGGGTCGCCCTACGAGCTGTCGTACCACTACGTCACCGCGGTCACCCGCGCCGACGGTACCCCGGCCGTGCTGAAACTGGGGGTACCGACCGGCACCTCGCTGGCCGAGGAGGCGCCCGCGCTCGCCGCGTTCGCGGGTCGCGGGGCGGTCCGGCTGCTCCGGGCCGACCTGGCGCGCGGTGCGCTGCTGCTGGAACAAGTCGAGCCCGGTTGGCGCGCCCGCGACCTGGTACCCGGTCGGGACGCGGAGGCGACGTCGGCCGCGATAGGCGTGATGCGCCGCCTGCACGTACCACCGCCGCCCGGGTGCCGGATGCCCGACGCACTGGCGCAGGCCCGAGCGTTCGACGACTACGCCACCGTGCACGGCTCGGCCGGGCCACTGCCGCTCGACCTCGTCGGGCGGGCCGGCGGGTTGATGCGCGAGCTGTCCGCGTCGGCCACCGGACGCGTCGTCCTGCACGGCGACCTGCACCACGACAACATCCTGCGGGCCACCCGCGAGCCGTGGCTGGCCATCGACCCGCACGGCATCGTCGGCGACCCCGGGTACGAGGTCGGCGCGCTGCTGTACAACCCGGATCCGGACAACCGCGACGAGGCGTTGACGGCGCTGGTACCCGCGCGGGTCGAGCAGCTCGCCGACGAGCTGGCCATGCCGGTCGACCGGGTGGTGGCCTGGGGCTTCGTCAAGGCGGTGCTGTCCGACGTGTGGTCGGCTGAGGACTGGTCGCCGGCCGCCGACCGGTCCCCGGTCAGCCGCGCCCTCGACGTGGCCCGCCTGCTCCTGCCCCGGCTGTCGTAAGTCCATCTGGCGCTCGTCGTGGCGAGCGGGTAGGCAGGACCTGTGCTCAGCATCGAGGAACGCGGCGACGTCGCCATCGTGCGGCTCGATCACCGCAAGGTGAACGTACTCGACCTGGAAATGCTGGTAGCCATCGCCGACACGATGAAGCGGCTGGCGCAAGCACCCGCCGTGGTGGTGACCGGCACCGGGACGGTGTTCTCGGCCGGCGTCGACCTCGGCCGTGTCGTCGAGGGCGGACCGGAGTACGTCGAGCGGTTCCTGCCTGCCCTGCACGACGCGCTGATCGCGGTGTTCGACCATCCGAGACCGGTCGTCGCGGCCGTCAACGGGCACGCGCTGGCCGGTGGCTGTGTCCTCGCCGCCGCCTGCGACCTGCGGCTGATGTCGGCCGGCACGATCGGGCTCACCGAGCTGCTGGTGGGCGTGCCGTTCCCGACCGCGGTACTGGAGATCATGCGGTACACGGCCGGCCCGGCGGCGTCGGCGCTCGCGCTGACCGCCCCGGTGATGACGCCGGGCGAGGCGCACCGGATCGGCCTCGTCGACGCTGTCGTGGACCCGGCCGACCTGCTCGACCAGGCCGTCGACCGGGCCGGCCACCTCGCCCGGTTCCCGGCAGGCGGGTACGCGATGACCAAGGAGCAGCTGCACCGGCCGGCGCGCGAGCGGATCGACGCGTGGTGGCCGGTCGACGCGCGACGGGTCATCGAGGTCTGGCAGAGCCCGCCGACCCAGGCGGCGATCGCCGGTTATCTCGACGAGCTGCGGCAGCGCAGCGCGGCGCGCCGGGCGGCGAACTGAGACTCAGCCCGGGCGCGGGACGTCCAGCGGGGTGACCGGCCGGGTCCCGTTCCCGCACCGTCACACCTGTGAGGTCGGTGAGGCGGATCCGCACGTCGGCCAGCTCCGCCACCGGCCCGAACGGCACCGGTACGAGGAGGATGCCCTCCGCCGCGATGGCGTACGAGTGGCCCGAGCCCTCCCGGATGACGCTGCGCGACACCCGCGGATCCGGCTGCGACTCCAGCGGGCGGGCACGCGCTCATATACCTGCTGCGTCGTCAACGCGACAGTGGCTGGGGGCTATACCGGAGTTACAGAGCTTCTGCAGCGCCGCGGTGGACAGTGCCGGCGACCATGCCGCCGCCTGACCGGGAGCAACCACGATGACGACGCCACCCCGCCCCGCCGGCACCGTCCCCGTCCCCGTCCGGGACTGCGGTGAGTCGCTGGTCGACGTGCAGGCATCGGCGCCGCTGTGGGTCGCGCAGATGACCGACGGCCGGCTCGCGTACCTGCGCTCCGGCATCGTCGACCGGCTGGTCGTCGCGCAGTGCCTGCTGCCCCGCGATGTGCGGCTGCTCATCCTCGCCGGTTACTGGCCGATAGCCGTCCAGCGGCGACAGCTGGAACGGGCGGTCGGTGCGATAAGGCGCGCGTACCCGGACGCTACGGAGGCGGACGTGCGGCGCCTCGCCGAACGGCGCGTGGCACCACCCGGGCTCGCGTCGCATCCGACCGGCGCCGCCGTGGACCTGACGCTGTGCGCGTACACCGGCGTACCGTTGCTGGTCGATCCCGGCAGGCCCGGGAACCCGACGTGCGCGGCCTGCGACGGGAACCTTCCCGATGACCACGACACCGGCCCGGTCACCGAACCGGAGGCCGCGAAGCGGAGGCTGCTGGGCGAGGCACTCACCGCCATGGGGTTCGTCAACTGCCCGACCCGATGGTGGCACTGGTCCTACGGCGACCCCGACTGGGCGCTCACCACGCGGGCTCCGCATGCCCGGTACGGTCCGGTACCCGAGGATCCGGCGCGGCGCGGCTAGCCTTTGGCCCCCGTGGCTCGCCCGGCACCTCGGCCACCAGGACACGGTCCCGGCCGGCCTCCTTGGCGGCGTACAGCTGCCGGTCGGCGCGGGCGACCAGATCGTCAGAGCTTTCGCAGCCGTTCCAGGTGGCGACGCCGGCGGAGAAGGTCTGTCCGGCGGGGGTGGCGGCGCGTAGCCGGTGCAGGACCTGTGCCGCCTGTTCGCCGGTGGTCTCGGGGAACAGCGCGATGAACTCCTCGCCGCCGTAGCGTGCGAGCTGATCGACGTCGCGGAGCCCGGCGCGCCAGGCAGCCGTCGCGGTGATCAGCAGGCGGTCACCGGCGAGGTGGCCGTACGTGTCGTTGAACCGCTTGAAGTGATCGAGGTCGAGCAGCGCCACCGTCAGCGGGGCGTGATCGATGCGGGCCCGTTCGATCGCGCTGGGCAGCTCGGCGGTCCAGGCACGGCGGTTCGGCAGCCCGGTCAGGTCGTCGACCCGGGTGAGATCACGCAGTTTGCGGGCCTGCGTTTCCACCTCGCGGAGCAGCTGTGCCAGGCGGGTGACCACCAGCAGGAACAGCGCCGTCGAGCCGATGGCGATCGCCACCGCGTCCTTGAGCTGCACCTGGTGGGAGAAGATGATGCGGAAGCCGAGCAGTCCCGGCGCGATCAGCGAGGCCAGCGCGAGGGCGCCGAGCTTACGCGCGTTCATCCGGCTGGGCCGCGGAGTGGCCGGCATCGCCAGCTCGCGGATCGACGGGTGCAGCGCCGCCGCACCCGCCATGACGTACGCGAGCAGGAAGAGCATGTCGAGCACGTGAACCAGCCAGTCCCACGGGTTCAGCCAGGCCAACTGGTTGATCACGGCCCATGCGGTGTCACCGGCGAGGAACAGCAGCACCGAGCCGGTCAGCAGTCGGAATGATCTGTTCCGGCTACCGGCCCCGAGCGTCATCCGGATCAGCATGGCGAGGACCAGGACGTCGAAAACCGGGTATGCGACGCTGACGATGCTGCCCAGCAGCTTGATCGAGGGATCGGCGCGGACCGGCTCGATGAAGAACACCCAGGACAGCAGGCCCAGACCGATGGAGATGGTCGAGGCGTCGACGGTCGCCGCCAGGTCACGGCCGAGGGTACGGCGGCGGATCAGCAGCACCATGCCGATGATCAAACCGGGGTACAGGCCGAGATAGAACACGTCGGCGATGGAGGGGAACGTGTTGCTGTGCTCGACGCGCAGCACCAGCGTCTCGGCCAGTTGACCGGTCACGTTCAGGAACACGCCGGCAGCGATGAACCACCAGGCGGCGGCTCCGCCCGGCCGGGACCGCAGGATACCGACGATGATCGCGGCCACCCCGAGGTATCCGATCGCGACCCGGTACCCGACCTGCGTCCAACTGTCCGTGGACGTGAGGAGGTATCCGGCCACGCCCAGCGTCGCGATCGTCAGGTATGCCCGGCAGAGGCTCGAGCGCACACCGTCGACATCGCCAGCCGCGCGGGGGAGATCAGTCATCCCTCCGGGGTCGCCTCCTCGCAGAACACCACAACGCTCCAAGATTGACCGGTAAGCGCGTCGCCAGGGAGTCACCCTATCGACAAATGGCCGGTCGGTGTACACAGTGGCCGGCAGATCTGGCACCCCGGCGACGCCGTCTGATCGACGCCGGCCGAACCACCGGACAATGTCCCCACGCCACCGGGCCGCCCGACCGGCGTTACGCTGACGGCGGCGGCTATGCGAACGAGGTGCCAGCGTGACACCTGAGCGGAGTGACGACCGGGTCCTGTCTGCGCCGAACTGGCTGACCTGCACCCAGGAGTCGTCGCCGCCGGTCACCGTCCTGTCGCTGGCGGGTCGGCTCGATCTGAAAACCGTCGCGCAGGTGCGCGCCGCCCTGCATGAGGTCCTGGCTGAGCAGCCGGACGCGATCGTGCTCGATCTTGCCGGGCTCACGGTCGTGGAGGACGTGGCGCTCACGGTGTTCACCGCTTTCAACCGGGCGGCGGCTGCCTGGCCGGGGTGCCCGGTCGCGCTCTGCACGCACGACTCGGCGGTCGTCGCGGATCTCACCCGGATGGCGGTGAGCCGGGCGGTGCCGGTTTACCCCGACCGGGCCAGTGCCGTGCTCGCCACGAAGCAACGGCCGGCGCCGCCTCGTTTCGCCGCGCGCCTCGGGAGTACGGTCGAGGCCGCCGGGACCGCCCGCGAGATCGTGGCGCAGGCCTGCGAAACCTGGCGGCTTCCCGACGCGGTCGAGGACGCTCAGCTGATCATTACGGAACTGGTCAGTAACGCGGTGCGGCACGCAAAGGGTGACCTTCACCTGCTCGTGCTGCGCGATCGGCACCTGCACCTGTCCATCGCGGATGCGAGCGGAGAACAACCGCGCCGGATCCTTCCCGACCCGGATTCCGGTGAGGGCGGGCGGGGTCTGCTTCTCATCGATGCGGTCGCCGTAGCCTGGGGTAGCAGCCCGACGCCGGACGGCAAGGTCGTCTGGGCGACCCTGTCGATCAACCGGTAAAGGCGAAATCCACGACCAGGCGACCTATCCGGGCAGGTCGAGATGGGCCTCAGCCAACGGCACCCGGCGGGTGTGCCGGCGCAGAATCTGCCGGGCGGCGACCTCGATCAGCCACGGGCCGTCGACCTCCTCCCGCTCGTAGCCGAGCAGGCGGCCCCACGGCCCGTCGGTGACGATCACCGCGACGAGCCGTTGGCGCCCGTCGCCGTCGGGTACGGTTTCCAGGTCGGCGACCCGGCCCAGCCGGTTCCCGGCGTCGTCGTACGCCGTCTGTCCGAGTAGGACACTGGCGCGAACGGGTTCAGGACTCATGCGATGCTCCCGGGATCCGACCGATCAGATGGTCGCGCAGCCAGGTTTCCAGCGGCGGGTCGGTGAGCAGCTCGCGGCGAACCGACAGGTTCACCGCACTGTCTACAGTGGCCACCAGATCGTACGGGACGCGGATCGGGCCCTGTGCCGGTGTGGGTTCCAGCCGCCGCGCGACGCTCTCGATGACCTTGCCGAGCCAGCCGCCGATCCGCCGGCCGAGAACCTGCTGGCCGATCAGCAGCGCCGAGACGTAGAGCGCACCGTCCTCGGTCCGGGACAGTTCGAGGTCGTCGACCTTGCCGACCGGTTCGCCGTCGCGGTCGACGATCTGCCGGTCCAGCAGGTCGAAGGCGAGCAGCATGCTCAACCACCCCCGTTCCGGGTAATGATCATCAGCGGGATGGCGACCACCGCGGCGACCAGGACGATCACCAGGAAGACCATCCCGACGGTGTTGGCGAGCCAGCCGTTGACCCGCCGGCCGAGGTAGCCACGATCGTTGGCGATGATCAGGATCGGCAGGTAGGTCAGCGGCAACGCCACCGCGCTGAAAATCAGGGTGTACTCGGTGAGCTGGACCGGGTCGATGGTGGTCATCAGCACCGCCACCCCGACCAGGATGCTCACGATCAGCACGGTGTGGAAACGGGCCGCCTCGTTCGGCCTGCGTAGCTTCCCCCAGGCCCACCCGAAGTACTGCGCGACCGTGTAGCCGGCCGACAGCGCGGTCTCCATCGCGGCGCCGAACGTCGCGGCGAAGAAGCCGAGGATCGCCGCCGCCAGACCCAGCTTGCCCAACCCGATCGCCGCCGGCATCGCCACCTGCGACAGCGAGCCCACCGATGTCGACAGTGGATGGAACACCGCCGCCGAGGTGGCCATCAGCGCGAACGCGAGCAGCCCGCCGAGCGGGAAGCCGATGAACACGTTGAGCCGGGAGATGCTGAGATCCCTGCTCGTCCAGCGCTCCTCCACCCCGCCGGACGAGAAGAAGAACACCTCGTACGGGGTCAGCGCGGAAGCGAACAGCGCGACGGCGAAGAACCAGTACGTGCCCCAGTCCTCACCCTTCGGCGGGCCGGGGTGGCTGGCCTGGTGCCACAGCGCCCCGGTGTCGGCGTGCAACCGGAAGAACGCCACCAGGAATACCACCAGAGCCAGGCCGCCGATCCCGAACAAGTTCTCCAGCGTGTCGAACTTGACCCGCCACAGCGCCACCCAGAGCACGAACCCGACCACCGGGATCCACAGCAGGTAGTTCACGCTCGTGGCCAGCTGGAGCGCGACTCCCACGCCGCCCAGTTCGGCGCCGAGAGTGAGCACGGTCACCAGCAGGGAGCCGGACAGGTTGGCCAGCGCCACCCGGGGACCGAGCCGTTCGCGGACCAGGTCGAAGACCGGCCGGGCGCTGACCGCGGTCACCCGGCCGCACATTTCCGCGTACCCGCAGATCCCGATCACCCCGACCACCAGCACCCAGGCGTGCGAGATGCCGAACCGGGCGCCCGCCTCGCCGTTGGCCACGATGTCGCCGATGTCGACGAACCCGCCGATCGCGGTCAGGATTCCGAGCGCGACCGCGAACAACCGCTTCACTGGTTCGCCTCCACGAACGCGTCGAGCTGGTCGGCCAGCGTGCCCAGCTCGTCGACGGCCTGCCGCAGCGCGGTGTCGTCGGCCGCCTCCGACGCGTCGCCGAGCAGTCGCGCCGCGTCGCGCAACAGCGGGCTCAACCGGTCGCGCAGCCGGGCGGACGCCTCGTCCGGCGGTGCCTCACCGGCGAACTGCTTGCTCGCCCCCGCGACCGCCTTCTCGGCGTCGTCGAACGTCGTGGTCACGAACGTGCCGAACACCCGGCCGGCGAGCTGTTCACGTCCGATCAGCCATCCGGTCCGTACGCCGTCGTGGGCGGACTCGGCGACCTGAACCACCGTGCGGTGGTAGTCGCGGCGATCCGCCGGCCGGGTCACGTCGTAGGCGAACCCGGCCCACAGCAGCAACAGGGCTGCCGCTATCACCGATAGTTTCCCGAATCGACGCACGACCGGGGTGTACCCAGGCCGGTCGACGATCAACCGCTCGGGCGTGCGCCTAGTCCGTGGTGGTCGGGTCCAGGCGCCTGGCCAGCAGGACCCGGGTGCCGCGCGGCTGCCGGCGGGTGATCCGCCAGTCGTCGACCGCGTTCGTGATCAGGAACAGTCCGTACCCGTGTCCCGCCCGTGGATCCGGGCGCTCCGGCGGCTCGTGCAGCTCGAACCCGCCGCCGTCGTCGGCGATCTCCACCAGGCAGTCCAGCCCGTCGACCCACATCGCAACCCGGTAGCAGGTGCCGTCACGAGCGTGGACGACCGCGTTGGCACACGCCTCGCCGACAGCGATCTGGATGTCGCCACGGCACGCCGAGCCGACCCCCAACTCGTCGAGCGTCAGGCCGATCAGCTCACGCGCACGCCGTATCGATGTCGCTGTCAGCGGCTGGACCAGGCACAACGCGATATCCACGGCGCCGTCCAGAGCGCCGCACATGTCGCGTCGCAACCCGGTCAACCGGTCCAGGTAGGGGATCGGGCCCGTGGTCGTTACCCCACTCACGATAGGCGTGGTGGCTATCCGCGGGCGGCGGTCCTCGTCCCGAACCATCGGTGCTGACGTCCCTCGCATCGTTGCTCGTCCGGTCATGCGATTTTCTACCGTTTGCCCACCCTGTCCGAGACCAAACAGCCGGCGAACCCGGCGACCCGTGGAACCGGACGACCGTGCTGGTCCGAGCCGCCGGAGGGACAACGCCGAACCCGTAGCGCTCGTGGCGTACCGGTCCGACGAAGATGGCGCGTCTCCACTATGCGGCGCGCGTAGCGGCCGCGTAGTCCTTCGCGGGTAGCACGGCGTCGAAGCCGACGACGAGGTGACGTGGGCCGCGCAGGACCGGGTTGGGCCGGTACGGCGGCGGGTCGCTGACCAACCGGGGATTCACCAGCCGGCGGGCCAGCGCGGGCAGTGCCACCTGCGTCTCGACCCGGGCCAGCGGGGCACCGAAGCAGTAGTGGATGCCGCTGCCGAAGCCGAGGTGCGGATTGTCGGTACGGTCAGGGTCGAAGCGGTCCGGATCGGGGAATCGGTCGGGGTCGCGCTCGCCGGCGGCGAGCATCAGCATGAGCGGTGAACCCTGGGGGATCGTGGTGCCGCCGATGTCGATGTCGGCCAGCGCGCTGCGGCTGGTCAACATGTGTACCGGCGGTTCGTAGCGCAGCAGTTCCTCGACCAGCGTGGTGATCAGGTCGGGCTCGTCGCGCAGCCGGTCCAGTACATCCGGGTGGCGCAGCAGGGTGAGCATGCCGTTGGTGATGAGGTTGACCGTGGTTTCGTGGCCCGCGACCAGCAGCAGGACCGCGGTGCTGAGCAGGTCGGTGCGCGACATCGGGGCGTGCGGGCCGGTGTCGGTGAGCAGCCCGGAGATCAGGTCGTCGCCGGGCTGGCGAGCGCGGGCGTCGGCCAGCCCGTCCAGGTACTCGCCGAGTTCCGCGTTGACCTTGGCTCGCCTGCGCTGGCGTGCTCCGAACGTCCCGGTGGTCGGGTCGATGGTCTCGACGATCCCGTCGGCCCACCCGCGGAAGCGCGACTCGTCCTCCCGCGGCACCCCGAGCAGCCGGCAGATCACCGTCACCGGCAGCGGGTAGGCGAAGTCGTCGACGATGTCGACCCGGTCTTTGCCGGCGAAGCTGTCGATCAGGGCGTCGGTGACCTCGGCCAGCCACGGGCGCAGCCCCTCCACCCGTTTCGGCGTGCACGGCGGCCCGAACGGCCGGTTGGCCAGCTCCCGTAGCTGGTCGTGCTCGGGCGGGTCACGATTGATGAACGGTAGCGGCAGCCCCGGCAGGCTCTCCTCCAGCGTGGGCGGCGCACCGGCCAGTCCGGGATGGCTGCGCGGGTCGGAGCTGAGCCGTGGGTCGTGCAGCAGCGCGACGATCTCGCGGTAGGTGCTGACCACGTAGGTACCGTCGGCCTGCCGTGCCACCGGGGTCCGGCGCAGCTGCGCATACAGCGGGTACGGGTCGGCCCGGCTGGCGGGGTCGAGAACCTGCTCGACGATGCTGGGCTCTGGCATGACGACGCCCTTCTCAGTGGTGGTGATACACCAGCTCCGCGCGGCGCTCGCTCGGCTCGTGGCCGGTCACCACCACGGTGGCGTGCAGGTCGCGGATCTCCTTGTCGGGCAGTTCGGCCGGGAGCGGCTGCCGGTCCCTGGGCTGGTCGACACGGCGAAACTCGGGCGGGAACGGCGCGGCCGCCTCGATCAGGTCCTGATAGGACTCCAGCCACTTGGCCTGGTTGAATCCAACCGCGGCTGTCATGCGCCCCTGAAAGCCGTAGGCGGCCACGAACCGGCGCTCGGCGACCGAGCCCTGGGTGACGACGACCTGATCGGCGAAGGTCGGTACACCTACCGATTTGATGTTGGCGCCGAACTGCGACGACCAGAACACCGGACTCGCCAGGTGCGGCCACCGCTCGGCCGGAGTGCTGATCATGTTGTGGGCGGCGATCTGGGCCTGGGCGATGGCGTTGCCCCAGTGTTCGAGCGCCAGGAACTGGTAGTCGTAGAGCGGGTGGGGGAAGCGCGCCACGTCGCCCGCGACGAAGACGTCGTCGGTGACAACGCTGTTGACATCGAACGCCCGGCAGCCCGCGTCGCAGGCCACACCCTGGTCACCGACGGCCAGACCGGAGCCACGCAGCCATTCCGTGTTGCGGATCGCACCCAACGCCACGACGGCAACCTCGGCGTCGACAGTGCTGCCGTCGGACAGATGGGCGCGACGCAGCCGACCGGCGCTGTCACCTTCCAGCCCGGTGATGCTGATCCCGCACCGCAGGTCGACACCGTGCTCGCGGTGCAGGTCGGCGGCAACCCCGCCGATCAGCCCGCCCAGGGCACCCCCCAGGGGAGCCGGTCCCCGCTCGGCGACCGTGACCGCCAGATCCAGGTCCCGGCAGGCCGAGGCGACCTCGGAGCCGGTGAATCCGCCGCCGATGACCAGTACCCGGCCGGGCCGGTCGGCCAGCCGCCGGCGCAGGCCGACGGCGTCGTCCCGGCCGCGCAGCACGAACACCCCGTCAAGGGCGGCCTCGGCCGGGTCGAACCAGGGCCGGGCCCGGGCGCCGGTGGCGATGAGCAGGCGGTCGTAGGAGACCCTACCGCCGCCGGCGAGGAGTACCTGCTTGCCGGCCAGGTCCAGGCTGGTCGCCGGTACGCCGAGCAGCCACTTCGCGTTGAGCCCGTCGGTACGGGGCAGCGCGGTATGGTCCGGCGGTACCCACCCGTCGAGTACCTGCTTGGACAGCGGCGGCCGGTCGTAGGGCCGGTACGGCTCGTCACCGATCATGGTCAGGGAACCGGTGAAGCCCTCCCGGCGCAGGGTGGCCGCGGCCGCCATCCCGGCCAGTGACGCGCCGACGATCACGATGCGGCCGGTTCGGCGCAACGCCTCGATCGCCGCCTCGCGCAGGCCCGCGGCATGCGTGGGCGCCTGCCCCGGCGCCGCCGCCCTCTCAGCTGTCCGCATGGCTGTCCGCTCGGCTGTCCGCTCGGCTGTCCGCTCGGCTGTCCGCTTCGCCGTCCGCTCGGCCGTCGCGGCGGATGCCGCCGTTCTCGCTGGCGCGATGGCTTCGCCGTCGTCGAGGTGGTTGACCAGGATGGCCTGCACAGGGCAGGCCGCCGCGGCCCGCCACACCTGGTCCCGCTGCGCGTTGTCGGGCTCCGGGTCGTACAGGAGCGCCTCGGTGCCGCGTATCCGGAACACGTCCGGAGCGAGGAAGGCGCACTGGGCGTATGCCTGGCAGCGCGTGAGATCCACGACAACCTTCATGATCCGGACCCTCCCGGTTCAGGCGTTGTGGCCTCGTGGCCTCGTGGCCTCTGCCCGATCGCCCCGTCGGCAAACCGGGGCCTGCTGAAGATCTTGGAGAGTTCGAGGTGCTATGGCACCACCAACTTTCCAAGATCTTCGTGATGGCGAAGTCGAGTCGCCGCGAGCCTGGTCAGCCAGGCGATTGAAGACCGGCCCAAGGATCCTTGCCGGCCCGGAGATCACCGCGGCCGGCACGTTCGGCTCCACGTCGGAGTTCTCCAACCGCGTCCCGTGACGTAGGCCCTGTTCCGTGATCACGAGGGGAGGGGCATCATGCGTTCCAGAAGTCCGGTGATCTGATCGGTGAGGTCTTCGGGGGTCGTGCCGAGCTGGACACAGCGGTCTTCCAACGGCCCGTCGAGCCACAGCGTCACGATGCCGATCGCGAGGGCCCACACCATCGCCACGAGCGGGGTGGGGTCACCGGCTGGCGCGCTGCCCTCCCGCTGGCAGTCCTGCACGGTTTCGGTCAGTATCTGGATCGCCGCCTCCCCGGCGGCCTGGCACTCCGGATGGTTCCGCGGCTGGGACAGCTCGGGCCGGAGCATGAGCTGGAGGTGTGCGGGGTGCTCGCGAGCGAACCCGACGTAGGTCTCCACCAGGGCGGCCAATGCCCGGGCGGCGCTGGGTGCCTGCTGCCGGGCCCGCTGAAGCTCCCGGGTGAGCAGTTCGTACCCCCGGACCGCGATCGCCGACAGCAGCGCCGAACGGTCCGGAAAGTGGTGGTACGGCGCGCCCGGGCTCACCCCGGCCTCCCGCGCCACCCGGCGGAGGCTGACCGCCCCGATGCCCTCGGCCTCGATGAGCGTCAGGCAGGCGGTGATGAGCTCCTCGCGCAGGGCGCCGTGGTGGTAGCTGGTTCGCTGGCTCACTGGCACGCCACGAGCGTAGGCGGTTGACAGGTCGATCCCCTTCGTCTGTACACTGCTTAGATTCTAAGCATGCTGTACTGGCTGACCTGGGCGGCGGCCCGATTCGACCGGACGCTGCGGCTCGCCCTCGACTACGTCGACGTCCCCGCCCTGGTCAGCGCCGACAAGGCGGCCCGGGAGCTGAACTGGACCGCGCGGCCGGCGAAGGAGTCCATTCTGGACGCCGCGGAGAGCCTGCTGCGCCACGGCGTCGTACCGGCCGCGCGGCGACGCTAGCGGTCAGTGCGCGTCGGCCAGCGCGCCTTCGAGGTAGCTGGCGGTCAGCATGGTGAACACGTACGCCTGCAACAGCGCGACAACCGCCTCGAAGGCGGTCAGCACGACGGCGAGCAGCCACGCCCCGACCGATAGCGGGCGCAGGGCGACGGTCTGGGCGCCGAGCAGCATGAACCCGCCCAGGGTGAAGACCAGCAGGATGAGGTGGCCGGCGAACATGTTGGCGAACAGCCGCACGGCGAGCGTGATCGGGCGGTTGATGAACGTCTGGAGGATCTCGATCGGCGCCAGGAGGAGGACGACGCCGATCGGCACGTCGGGCGGGCGCAGCGTCTTCCTGACGTACTGTACGAAGCCGTGCCTGCGCACACCGAGATAGATGAACTGTGCCCACGAGATGACGCCCAGGAACGCCGGGAAGGCGATGTGCGCGTTGGGGGAGATCTGGGCCAGGGGAACGACGCCGAAGATGTTCGTGACGGCGACGAAGCAGAACAGGCAGGCAAGGTACGGCGCGAACCGCAGCCCTTCGGCGCCGATGACCTCCCGGGCGATGCCGTTGCGGACGAAGCCGTAGATCGACTCGGCCAGCCACTGCACGCGGGTCGGCACGATCCGGGGCTTCCGGTACGCGACCAGGAAGAACACGATCACGGCGGCGGTGCCCAGCCACAGCAGTACGGTGATCTTGGTGAGCCACGGCCCGTCCCCGACGCCGGGCGGGTAGAAGTCGGCGACCCCTGGCGGCCAGGCGGGACCGTGCTGAGTGATCGGCATGGACGACCTCCCCGAGGCTTTTATGATACGACTGTATCAGAAAGGCTGGGCGATGCCGAAGCACGTCGACCATGACGAGCGCCGCGCGCGGATCTCCGACGCGCTCCTGCGCATCGCCGGAACAGCCGGCCTGCACACCGTGACGATGCGCGGCGTCGCCGCCGAGGCGGGCGTCTCGTTGCGGCTGGTGCAGTACTACTTCGAGACCAAGGAAGGGCTTCTCGGGTACACGCTGCGCCACCTCGCCACGCAGATGGCCGCGCGGGCGCACGCCCGCCTGGCCCACCTCGCCGGCACGCCCGGGCCGCGTGACGTGATCACGGCGGTGCTCACCGAAGCGCTGCCCACCGATAACGAGAGCCGCACGTTCCACCTGGTCTACACCGCGTACGCGATGCTCGCCCTCACCGATCCGGCGCTGCCCGTCGACTCGTTCGTCGATCCGCCCAACCTCATGGAGGCGTACCTACGCGACCAGTTGCGAGCCGCGCAGGCGGCCGGAACCACCGCCCCCGGTATCGACGCCGCCGCGGAGACCGCCGGACTGCTCGCGATGTCGGCCGGCCTGGGGACCAGCGTGCTGCTCGGGCAGCGCAGCAGCGAGGACGCGACGGCGGTGCTCCGGTACCATCTCGACCGGATCTTCGCCGCCTGAGGCAGTCGTCGTCGTGCATGCCGTTGCGATGGTTGGGTATCCGTAGGGCATGGCGACCAAGAAGCAGACCCAGACGGCCCGCACGAACGTGCGCAAGGCGCAGCAAGCGGCCAGCGCCAAGAAGACGATCGCGAGCCTGCCGGCCAAGACCCGCACCGCGCTCGGCAAGCAGGGCGCAGCGGTGGCCCAGCGCAAGCGCGCCGGCGCCAGCACCCCGAAGACGAAAGCCGAGCTGTACGAGATGGCGAAGCGGCGTGACCTGCCCGGCCGGTCCAAGATGGGCCGCGACGAGCTGGCCCGCCACCTCGGCGAACACTGAGCCGTATCGCGCAACGGACGTTGGACGTAGTTACGTGCTGGGAAATGCGCCCGCGGCCGCGTCGACATCCAGCAGTGCCGGCGGCGGGTCGGCGCCCGCGAACAACCCGGGTAGCAGCGCCTCCGCCTCCACGGTGGACATTGTGGGCGGGAGCGGATGGGGCGCGCCGGGCCGCCAGCCGTCGGGTACCGAGAGCTGCCCGTTCCCGACCTCGATGACCCGCCCGGTGATCTCGCGCGCACCGGGACCGAGCAGCCAGGCGACCACGGGCGCGACATGTTCCGGCGCCCACGGGTCGTCGTCCGGGCTGGCCGGCCCTGCCGGGCTCTCAGGCAGCCAGCTGGTGAGCCGGGTACGGGCGGCCGGGGCGACGGCGTTGACCGTGGTCCCGTACCGACCCAGTTCGTCCGCGGCGACCCTCGCCAGCATGGCGACGGCGGCTTTCGCGGCACCGTACGCGGCCTCGGCCCGGAAACCGTAGAGGCCGGCGGCGGAGGTGGTGAGCACGGCGGCCGCCGGCAGGGGGCGGCCCGCCTTCGCCTCGCCGCGCCAGTACCCGCCCAGGACCCGCAGCAACCGGAACGGGGCGGTCACGTGCACGTCGAGCAGCAGCCGCAGATCCTCGTCGGGCAGGCGGAGGATCGGTCCGGAGCGCAGGAGGCCGGCGTTGGCGACCAGGCCGTGCACCTGGCCGTAGCGGCGCAGCGCGGCGTCGAGCAGGACCCGGGGCGCGGCCGGATCCGTGACGTCGTGGACCACCGGGTGGGCGCTGCCCGGCGTCGCGCGGGTGGCGTCCACGGTTTCCCTGAGTGCGGCCTCGTCCACGTCGTTGGCGACGACCGCCACGCCCTGCCGGCACAGCTCCAGGGTGTACGCGCGTCCGAGACCGCGTGCCGCGCCGGTCACGATGACCACCCGGCCGGCCAGCGCGCCGGTGGTCGTGGTGCCCGGCCCGGCGGCGTCCACCGGCGCACCCGACCGGACCCGCTGCAGGATCGTGTCGATCTGCTGGAGCATGTCGGCCTCGGCGGCGTACGGCCCGAAGACCGCGTCGGCACCGCGCGCGGTCAGGTCGGCGCGGTCCCGGTCGGTGAGCACGCTGCCGCCGAACACCAGGCCGATGCCGAGTTCCCGGCACCGGTGAACGAGTTCGTCGGCGTAGGCGGTGAACTCCCAGGAGTGCACGGAGACTCCGACGATGTCGGCGTCCTCCTGGACGGCGACGGCGGCCAGCCGCTCCGGCGTGTTGAAGCGACCGAGGTAGATGACCTCGTAGCCGTGCCGAACCAGGATCTGGCTGATCGCCATCGCTCCGACCTCGTGCTGGTCGAGGCCGAGGGTGCCGATCACGATGCGCCCGGGCGGCCGTCATCGTCGGGCCGTCGCGTACTCGAAGGGCTCGGCGGGCAGCCCGTGGCCCTCGCGGAGGCATCCGGTGATCTCGCCGATGGTCGCGTCGGCGTCCAGCGCGGCCACGATCGGGCCCATCAGGTCCGCGTCCGGCTCGGCGGCCGCTTGCCGAACCCGGTCGAGGCCGGCCCACAGCGGTCCGTCCGCCCGGGTGGGACGCCACGCCCGGATACGCTCGATGTGCGCCCGGTCCGGCTCGAAGCGCTCCTCGGCGACGTCGCGCAGGAACCGGTCGGACTCCGGCGGTACCACATGTTCGTTGACCCCCACGATCCGCAGCTGTCCACTTTGTACAGCTGCGGAGTGGCGGTCCATCGCGGCGGTGAAGATACCCCGGAAGTAGCCGTTCTCGACGAAGGTGTCGACGTCGCCGAGGGCCTCCATCTGCCGAACCGCCGCCTCGATGCGCCGATCCAGTTCGTCGGTGAGCGACTCCAGGTACCAGGAGCCGCCCAGCGGGTCTTCGACGGCGCTGACGTTGGTCTCGGTCTGGATGATCTGCTGGGTGCGGATGGCGAGCTGGTGCGCGACGGCGGACGGGGTGCGGAACGGTTCGTCGAAGGTGGAGATCTCCAGGCCCTGTACGCCGGCCATGGCCATCGCCAGTGCCTGTACCGCACCGCGCACGATGTTGTTGGCCGGCTGCGCGGCGGTGAGCGTGAGCCCGGAGGTGTGCACCGCGATGTTGACCGACCAGGACCGCGGGTCGGTGGCGCCGAACTCCTCGCGCATCATCCGGGCGTACAGCCGCCGGGTCGCACGGATCTTCGCGATCTCCTCGAACAGGTCCATCCGGCAGTTGACGAGGATGGCGATGCGCGGTGCGAACGAGTCGACGGGCAGGCCGCGGGCCAGCAGCCGGCGGCACACCTCGCGGATTTCCAGCAGTCCCAGGCTCATCTCCTCGACGGCGTCCAGCCCGCCGTCGGAGATGTAGTAGGTGTCCTCGAGGAACGCGTGGAACCGGGGCATCTCGCGCAGCGAGAAGGTGATGGAGTCGAGGGTCAGCCGCATGCGGAGGGGGAACGGCAGGAACGTCGAGTACGAGCAGTCCTCGGCGTACAGAGGAGGCTGGATCGCGGATCCGCGCAACACCTCCGGGTCGCAGCCCGCTGTCCCGCGCGGCCAGGTACTGGCCGGCGAGCGCGAACGCGGGCGGCAGCGAGTGGCTCAGCGTGATCCGGTCGAGCGGGATGCCCTCGAACAGCTCGACGAAGTCCTGCCTGCGGCACAGCGACACGCCGGTCGTGCCGACCGCGGGCACGCACATCGGGTGGTCGGGGTCCAGCGCGGACATGGTCGGGTTGTCGCCGATGACGTCGACACCGAGAGCGCCGTGCGCCAGCAGCGCCCGCAGTTGCTCGTTCGACCGGCGCGGCGAACCCTCTCCGGACAGCTCGCGCTGGATCCAGCCGCCCGGCCGGCCGTGCGGCGGGCGCAGCCGTCCCCGGGTGTACGGGTAGCTGCCCGGGTCGCCGATGCGGCTGTAGTCGATGTCGACGTCGGCCGGCGTGTAGAAGCTCATCGACCGCCGCCGGCCTGGCACAGCGCGAGGGCGTACGCGCGGTAGTGCGCCGCGAGGTCGGGCAGCGACATCGGTCCGTCCACGTGGTACCAACTGCGGATGCCGTCGAGCATGTCGAGCATGGCCATCGCGGTAAGCAGCGGGTCGGCGATGTGGAACTCCCCAGCCGCGACGCCTTCGGCGATCACGTCGCGGACCGCGTCCCGGTACTCGCGACGCATCGTGGCGATGCGGGCCTGCTGTTCCGGGCTCAGCGCGTTGAGCACCGGGCTACCGACCAGCAGCTCCTCACTGCGGGTCACGGTGAGCTGGACATGCTCGGTGACGGCCCGTTCCAGCCGGTCCCGGGGCGGCACCGAGGCGTCCCGCAGCCCGACGACCAGCCGCTCGGTGAACTCCGCCAGGAAGCGGCTGATGATCGCGAAGAGGATGTCCTGCTTGGTGGCGTAGTAGTGGTACAGCGTGGACGTGGACAGGCCCACCGCCTCCGCCAGGTCGCGTATCCCGACGGCGTGGTACCCGCGCTGCGAGAACAGGGTGGCGGCGCGGGAGAGGATGTCGTCGGACATGCTGCGTGGCTCTGGCACCCGGCCAGTCTGCAGTACGGCGGTCATGCGCGTCCGCTCGCTGGTTGGATGACGGCCAGCCGGCGCTTGAGGATCTTGCCGTTGGCGTTGCGGGGCAGTTCGTCCAGGACCACCAGCTCGACCGGGAGCTTGTAGTCGGCGAGCCGGGTGCCGGCCCAGCCGCGCAGCGCGTCGAGCGAGAGCGTCCCGCCCGGCCGGAGCACCACAGCCGCGCGTACCCGCTCGCCCATCACCGGATCCGGTACCCCCACGACGGCCACGTCCGCGACCGCCGGGTGCCGGGCCAGCACGCCCTCCACCTCCAGGCTGTAGATGTTCTCCCCACCGCGGATGATCATGTCTTTCAGCCGGTCCAGCACCCGCACGTACCCGTCGGCGTCGATCCGGCCCACGTCACCGGTCCGCAGCCAGCCATCTGTCCGGTACGTCTCGGCCGTCGGTTCCGGCCGGTGCCAGTAGCCCGCCGTCACCACGGGTCCCCGGACCCACAGCTCGCCGACCGCGTCGGGATCGAGTGAGCCCTCGACGGTCACCTCGACCCCGGGCACCGGCCGCCCGACCGACCAGGGCCGGTCCAGCCACTCCCGGCCCATCGCGCAGGTCACGATCGACGTGGCCTCGGTCAGCCCCCAGACGTTGGCGAAGGTCACGCCGGGCAGCCGCCTGGTCGCCTCCGCGAGGAACGCCTCGGCCACCGGAGCGCCGCCGAAGCAGACGGTACGCAGCGCGGGCAGGTCGGCCGGGTCGAAGCCGGGGTCGGCCAGCATCAGGTGGATCATGGCGGTCACCCCGGCGAAGAAGGTGATCCGGTGCTCGGCGAGCGCGTCGCGCATGCCGGTCGCCGTGAACCCGGGCAGGAACACCCGGGCGGCGCCGTGCGCGCCGAACCCGACCAGCTGCGACACGATCCCGGTGGCGTGGAACATCGGCGCGATGACGAGGGTACGGTCGGCCGGTCCGGCGCCCATGACCGTGCCGCAGGTGCCGGCGTTGAAGACGACGTTGCCGTGCGTCTGCATGGCGCCCTTGGGCTGGCCGGTGGTGCCCGAGGTGTACAGGATGTTCGCCACGTCCGTGCCCGCCACAGACAGTCCCGGCAGATAGTCGGTCCCGGCACCCGGCGCGGTCAGTTCGTCGACGTCCCAGTGCGGGCACACCAGCGGTACCCGCTTGTCGGTCGCCCCGTCCACCACGACGGCGACCGCGCCGCAGTCGGCCAGCACGTATTGGATCTCGGGCGGGGTGAACCGGGTGTTGACCAGAACGGCCACGGCACCGGCCAGTTGTACACCGCCGTACGCGACGGCATAGCGCCAGCCGTTGGGCAGCGCCAGCGCGACCCGGTCACCCGGGCGGACGCCCCGGGCCAGCAGCCGCCGCGCCACCACACGCGCCGCGACCGCCGCCCGCGCGTGCGACAGCACCGTGCCGTCCTCGACCAGGGCGTCCGCGTCGGGCCACCGGCGCGCGGCGTCCATCAGCAGCCCACCAACGGTCGCGCTCATGTCAGTGCCATGTCGGGGACGGGGTCGTCGCCGGCGTGGATCAGTTCCGTCGTCAACCGCAGGCCGGTGGCCGGGCACAGGTACTCGCGCAGCAGCATCGCGGCGCCCGGCCGGTCCGGGCGGGTCGCGAACTCCGGCGCCAGATCGTTCACCGGCGTGTCGCGGACCGCGCAGCCGGACCGGTAGTCGCCGGTGACCGGGCCGAGCAGCACCCGCCCGGTCAGCGAGGCCCACTGCGCCGGCTGACCGTCCACAAGCGATACTGCCAGCTCCCCGCCGACCGGACGCAGCGGTACGTCCGGGTCCGCTTGCGGCGGTGGTCCACCGGCTGGCGGCGTCGCGTCGGCCAGCCGCTCGGCGAGCAGTTGCGCGCGCCGGCCCGTCGTGGCCGCCTCGTCAACCTCGCCGTCGGCGTTCCAGGCCACGCCGTAGACCCTTGTGGCGTCGGCCCGGTCGAACCAGCCGTGGGCGGTGTCCCGGGCGACGGCGAGAGGATCGCGGGTCAGCGGGTCGCCGTACCCGGGATTGTTCGCACCGGTCCACGCGATGACCGAGTCGGGTCCTAGCATCAGCGGCGGGCCCTTGTGGTCGACCGGCTGCTCCGCCCCGGGCAGCCTGGCCAGATCCTGTGGTACTACACCCGCCGCGAACTGCTCGGCGAGGCCCACACCGTGCTTGACCAGTACCCGGCCCATGCTGCTCGGGTTGGCGCCGAACGGGCCCACCGCCTTGGGGAACGAGTCGTCGATGTACAGTGCTGCCGCCATTCCCGGCGTGCCCCAGGGCACGTACGCCTCCGTGATGGAACGCCCGCCGCGCTGCGCCCCGGCGCCGTCCGCGCCGCAGCGCAGCGCCCGCCGGTACAGGCACAGCATCGGGTACAGCTGTTCGGTCTCCTCGATGTTGCTGGCGATGCCCTCCGGGATCCAGAAATGGCCGCCGAAGTCCGTGCCGTCGGCGTCGCTGCTGGCCGGAAGCGCGCCGATCATGTTGTTGGCGTTGACCGCGATGTACGGCGCGCCGGAGGCCAGCTGGCCGGCGATGATGGTGCCGTACCAGTGTGGCTGCGCCGGGCCGAGCGCCTGGTCGCGCACCTCGGGCGAGCCGGTGGCCACCATCTTCGCGATGACCGAACCGGCGAGGCTGATCAGCAACTCCATGGTGAACACACCGGACGGGCTGACCGCGGCCGGGAAGTCCGCACAGGACAGGGTGCCCGGTACCGGATCGAAATGCACCCGCCGGTACACGCCGCCGTAGGCACCCGCCAGGTCCGGGCGTCAGCGACGCGGTCAGCGCGGACAGGAACGCGCCGACCAGTCCGGCGTACGTGACGTTGATCGAGCCGGCCTGCGGGTCGGTGCCGGCGTTGTCGACGAACAGCTCGTCGCCGCGCTTGCGCAGCGTCAGCTGGTAGCGGTACAGGCCGGTGTCGCCGGTGTGCGAGGCTTCCGCGTACAGCCGGTGCGACCAGGTGCCGTCCGGGATCTCGCGCAGCCGCTGTCGGAACAGTTCCTCGCCCGCGTCCAGTACCCGGCCCATCACGGTCTTCACCGCGTCCGCGCCGTACCGGTCGATCAACGTCTCGATCTTGCGGACCGTGGTCGTGTTCGCGGAGATGGCCGCGCGCAGGTCCATCTGCACCACGCCGGGCAGTCGCGACTGCCGCAGGAACACCTGCTCCAGGTCCGGGCGCAGCCGACCGGCCTCGACGATGCGCATCGGCGGGAACGCCGGCGGGTCGGTAAAGATGTCCGCCGCGTCGACGCAGAAGCTGCCCACGACCGAGCCGCCGATGTCCGAGTGGTGCAGCACGTTCGCCACCCAGCAGAACAGCTGCCCGCCCGCGAAGACCGGGGCGGCGACGATGGTGTCCGGCTGGTGCGGGGTGCCGACGTACGGGTCGTTGGACAGGAACATGTCTCCGGGACCGATTCCCGGGTCCGCGCTGCGGTGCTCCAGGATCCACTTGACAGTCAGCGACTGGGCGTTGGAGAAGTACTGGAGGTACGGGCCGAGGAACACCAGCTCGCCGCGCTGGGTGAGGATCGACGGCTGGAAGTCGCGGGTCAGCATGGTGATCGGTGACACGCACAGCCGTTGCAGCGTCTGGCCGTGCTCCACGTTGGCGTTGAGCAGCGCGTACCGGATCACCTCGAACGTGACCGGGTCGACGGTGGCCGTGTCGGTCTCGTGCAGGGCCAGGCCGGGATCGATCGGCAGCGGCTCGGACGGGATGTAGCCGCGGGCGACACCGTCCCACCCGATCGCGTTCATCGTCCTACCTCGCGATCTGCTAGCAACAACCGGAAATGGCCGCGGTCGGCGGTCAGCGTCGCGCCATGGGGCACCGCCACCGTGGTGTGTGGTAGCTCCACCAGGGCCGGCCCGGAGACCTTGTCGCCACCGGCGAACCGGGTGCCGTCGTACACCGTGGTGTTCATGCGTTCACCGGCATCGGGCCAGAACACTGGTACGACCCGGGCGGCAGTTCCGGCGCCGTTCGCGGCGGCGGGGATGGCCTCCGGAGCCGACCCGGCCACCTGGGCCCGGGCGCGCAGCGCGAACACCTCGGCCGCCTGGAACGCCGACGCCGCCGAGGCGCCGTAGCGCTGGGCGTACTCGTGCACGAACCGCTCGACGAGCTGTCCGGCTTCGGCGGCCGGATCGACCGGGACCTCCAGGGCGTGCATGAGCTGTTCCTGGTAGCGCATGAGCGCCCACACCTCGACCTGCGGCTCCTCGGCGACCCCGGCGTCCACCATGGATTGCCGGGCCTGGGCGATCACCTCGGCGACCGCGCGTCGCAGCGCGGCGTCGTCGAATGGCGCCCGCAGCGCGGTCTCCACCTCCACGAACCGGGCCACATCCCCGGCCGCGATGCCGTACGCGGACAGGGTGGACGCACCGTTGCCCAGCGGGATCAGCACCTCCCGTACCCCGATCTCGGCGGCGTAGCCGAACGCGTGCACCGGGCCCGCGCCACCGTAGGAGTACAGCACGAAGTCGCGTGGATCCAGGCCACGCTCCAGCGTCTGTTGGCGGATCAGCGTCGCCGCCCGCAGGTTGTTCACGTTGACGATGCCGGCGGCGACCTCCTCCGGCGTCAGCCCCAGCGCGTCGGCGAGGCGCCCCACCACCGCGCGGGCGGCCGACTCGTCCAGCGGCATGCGCCCAGCGAGGAAGTTGTCCGGGCGCAGCAGCCCGAGCACCACGTCGGCGTCGGTCACGGTTGCCTCGGCACCGCCCCGGCCGTAACACGCCGGACCCGGCTGCGATCCCGCGCTCGCCGGGCCGACCCGTAACGCACCGGTCTGCGGGGCGCGCCGCGCGATGGTGCCGCCGCCACACGCGGTGGTGCGCACGTCCAGGTGCGGCAGCCGGTAGGTGTACTGGTCGATGACCGACTCGTTGGCCACCACCGCCTGACCGTCGACGACCAGGCCGATGTCGAACGAGGTGCCGCCCATGTCGGTGGCCACGACATTGCGGTGTCGCATGGTCGCGGCCAGCGCGGCGGTGCCGGTCAGGCCCGCTGTCGGCCCGGAGTCCAGGGTGCCCAGCGCGATCTCGGTGGCCACGGCCGCCGGCACCACCCCGCCGCTGGACTGCATCACCAGCAGCGGTGCTGACAGTCCACCGGCGGCGAGCCGGTCGGCCATCGCGGACAGGTACCGCGTGCACGCCGGTCCGACATAACCGTTGAGCACGGTGGCGACGGTTCGCTCGTACTCGCCGAGCCGCGGCGACACCCGCGATGACAGCGAAACGAAGACGTCCGGCGCCTCGGCGTGCAGGATCTTCTCCATCGCCTGCTCGTGCGCCGGATTGGCGAACGACCACAGGAACGCTACGGCGACGCTGTCCAGCCGGTGCTGGCGGACGAACGCCGCTACCGACTCCGCGGCCCGGCCTTCGTCCAAGGCGACCACCACCGCACCGGTGGCGTCGATCCGCTCATGCAGCTCCAGCACCGCCCCGGGCACGATGAGGGGGGCGGGCAGCGAGGTGCCCCGCACCCGGAACACGTCCTCCACGCTTCGCCCGGCGACCCGCCCGTGCCCGCGCATGATGGCCAGTGCGTCGCCGTGCCCGGCCGTCGTGATCAGGCCGACCCGGGCGCCGGTCCGCTCGAGGACCGCGTTCGTGCCGATCGTGGTCCCGTGCCCGAACCGTTCCGTGGCGGCCAGCAGCTCGGGCAGGGACATGCCGACGGTGCCTGCCAGCTCGGCCAACCCGTTCATCGCGCCGTCGGCCGGATTGTCCCTGGTGGAGAGCGCCTTCGAGGTGGCGTAGGTGGGGGCGCCGGCGTCACCCGGCCCGATGAGCACGCAGTCGGTGAAGGTACCGCCGATGTCGATGCCTAGGTGAAACATCCGACCTCCCGATGTCACCCGATCGATCGATCGATCGGGTGACATCGGTCAAGCTACGCCGGCCACCTCGACCAGTCAACAGCTGACCCGCCTCCCGTGATCATGAAGGATTCGGCGTGCCATGGGCCCCGGATCCTTCATGATCACGAGAGGCGGGTCAGAAGCGGTCGAACTTGGCTTCGAGGTCGGGCACCGGCACCTCGTTGCCGGCGCCGACACCCGCGCCGGCAGCCGCGCCGGCCCGGTGCGAGGCCGGCACCGGGGGCTTCTCGTTGTACCGGACGACGTCGCGCCCGCGGTACTCCTCGTTGGTCCACCCGCCGGCCGACGCCGGCTTGACCGGGCGAACCGGCAGCGCGGACCGGACCGATGAGCCGGTGACGAAGAAGTCCATCAACGTCTTCAACTGGGTGGTCTGCGCCGACATCTCCTCGGCGGTGGCCGCCAGTTCTTCGCTCGACGAAGCGGTCTGCTGGGTGACCTTGCCGATCTGGGTCATCGCCACGTTGATCTGCCGGACGCCGGTGGACTGCTCCCCGCTCGCCGCGGCGATCTCCTGGACCAGGTCGGAGGTGCGGGTGATGCTCGGGATGATCGTGTTGAGCAGGTCACCGGCGCGTTCGGCGGTGTGCACGCTGGCCGCCGCCAGTTCGCTGATCTCCTGGGCCGCGACCTGGCTGCGCTCGGCCAGCTTGCCGACCTCGGAGGCGACCACCGCGAACCCCTTGCCGTGCTCGCCGGCCCGGGCGGCCTCGATCGTGGCGTTGAGCGCCAGCATGTTCGTCTGGAACGCGATGTCGTCGATGATGCCGATCTTGCTGGTGATCTCCTTCATCGCCGCCACCGTCTTCTGGACGGCGTCGCCGCCCTCCTGAGCCTCGGACGCGGCCTTGGTGGCGATGCCCTCGGTGGTGGCGGCGTTCTCGCTGTTCTGCGAGATCCCGGCGGTCATCTCCTCGACGCTCGCCGTCGTCTCCTCCACGCTCGCCGACTGCTCGGTGGCCGCCTGCGACAGGCTCTGCGAGGCGCCGCTGATCTGCCCGGCGGCGTTGTTGAGCTGGGCGGCCGAATCCACCACCGTGCTCACCGTCTCGCTGAGCCGGCCCATGGCGCTGTTGAGCGCGGCGGCCATCTGCCCCACCTCGTCCCGGCCGGCGACCGACAGCCGCCGGTCGAGCCGGCCGTCGGCGAGACCGGAGAGCACGTCGACGGTCTCCCGCAGCGGCCGGGCGATCGACCGGGTGATGAGCTGCACCACGGTGAACGTCAGCAGCAGTGCCACCGCGATGAGGGCGAACAGCACGGTGCGGGCCGTCTCGTAGGCACTCCGGGAGGCGTCGAGGGAGGACTTGGCGGCTGTGTCCTCCATGGTGATCAGGTTGCCGAGCGCCGTGTCGACGGCGTCCGAGAGCGGGTCGGCCTGCTGCGTGGAGACCCGGTTGAACTCGGCGAGGTTGCCCGCCTCGGCGAGCGGCTTCAGCTGGTCGGCCATGACCTTTTTGTAGGAGGCCCAGGAGTTGGCGAACGCTCGCCGGTCGGTGGCGCCGGAACCGCCGTTCGCGCCCGCGGTGTACTGGTTCCACACCCGGTCCAACTCGGTTGTCGAGGCGTCCAGGTCCCGTTCGGTGCTATCGGTTTCGGCCCGGCTCTGCGACGTCGCGACCTTGTGTGTGTCGAGCAGGATCTCTTTGTAGTCCGTGTTGGCCTCGCCGAGCAGCCGGATGTGGTGCAGATTCTTGCTGTAGAGCTCGTCGAGCCGGTCGTGGGTGTTGCCGAGCTGGATGATTCCGACCAGACCCACGGTCAGCAGCAGGAGGCACACGATGGTCGCGAGCCCCCGCAGCTTCCACGCGATGGACAGGTCCCGGAAGGAGAATCCGCTGCGATGGCGGGGTGCTCCGGTCGTGTCGGTCATGGTCACTTTCTCCCGCTCCGATCGACCGTTTCCTGCCCGATGGCCGGATCAGTCTATGGCGCGGTACCCGGTGGTTTTTTGCGAAATCCACATACCGCCTGCGGTGGAAATGCGACACCGGGTCCGTAAGCGGTGAACCGGTCCACGGAGGTGCCGGATGTCGTGCGCGAGCACCGGCGCATCTGGTCGAATGAGTGTGCAGACGGCCCACGGGGGAAGGGACAGCGGTGAGCAACGTTCCCGCGGCACACGGAGCCGGCGTGCGCAACGGCTCCGTGGTCACCGAGTCGGCGCGGTACCTGACGTTCACGCTCAACGGCGAGTCGTACGCGTTGGACATCTTCCACGTGACCGAGATCCTGGAGTACCGCAGCCTCACCGTGGTGCCGATGATGCCGGAGTTCATCCGTGGGGTCATCAACCTGCGTGGCCGGGCGGTGCCCGTCATCGACCTCGCCGTCCGGTTCGCCCGTGGCACCACGACGGTCAAGCGACGGACCAGCATCATCATCGTCCACATTGACGGCCCGGCGGTCGTCGACGGCGAACCGGACAGCGGCACCGGGAGCCGCCGGAGCACCGGGCAGGACATCGGGGTACTCGTCGACGCAGTCAACAAGGTGGTCGCCCTGTCGACCGACGACATCGAGCCGGCCCCCTCCTTCGGCGCCGGCATCCGCGCCGACTACATCAGCGGCATGGCCAGGCGCGACAACGACTTCCTCATCCTGCTCGACGTCGGCCACGTCCTGTCGATCAGCGACATGATCAGCCTCACCGACATCGCCCAACAGATCCCGCCCGCGGAGGACGGCGGTCCGCCGACCACGGCGGGCTGACCATGATGCTGCCGTTCGCCGCGGCCCGGGACATCTCCACCGACGAGTTCCGGTACATCACCGCGCTGTTGCACCAGCACACCGGGATCCGGCTCGCCCCGGGCAAGGAGGCGCTGGTCGCCGGCCGGCTGGACAAGCGGATCCGCCAGCTCGGGCTGGAGCACTACACCGACTACGTCGGCCTGCTGCGAAGCGGACACGACACGGCTGAACTGCGCCACCTGATCGACCTGCTCACCACGAACGAGACGTCGTTCTTCCGGGAGAGCCAACACTTCGAGTACCTGCGTCGGGTGGTCCTCGACCGGCCGGCGAACCAGTTGTTCCGGCTGTGGAGCGCGGCGAGTTCGACCGGTGAGGAAGCGTACACGGCGGCCATGGTGCTCGCCGACACGCTGCCCGCGACGGCGGCGTGGCAGATCGTGGGTACCGACATCTCGACCCGCGTGGTCGACGCCGCACGCCAGGGGCTGTACCCGATCGCGGCGGCCCACAAGATCCCGAAGCCGTTTCTGCGCCGGTACTGCCTCAAGGGCCGCGACGAGTACGACGGCTACCTGACGATCGGCCGCGAACTGCGCGCCCGGGTGGAGTTCCACTGGCACAACCTGATGGAGGACTTCCGGCATCTCGGCAGGTTCGACGTCGTGATGCTGCGCAACGTGATGATCTACTTCGACATCGACACCAAGCGGCCGCTGGTCTCCCGGTTGGAGGAGATGCTGGTACCCGGTGGGTATCTGATCATCGGCACGTCCGAGTCGCTCAACGCCATCCCGTCGGGGCTCCGCATGGTGGTTCCGTCGATCTACCAGCGCGCGGAGGCCGGCAATGCCTGAACCGCGCGACGTGTACCTGAACCCCGGCGACTTCTGCTTCGCCGGGCCGGACACCCGGATCCACACCGTGCTCGGGTCGTGTGTGTCGATCACGCTGTGGCACCCGCGGTGGCGGATCGGCGGGATGTGCCACTACATGCTGCCGGCCCGGGGACACTGCGCCACAGGTCCGGACGGGCGGTACGCCGACGACGCGGTCGGCCTGTTCCTGGACAGCGTGAGCCGGCACGGTACCCGCCCGGACGAGTACGAGGTGAAGATGTTCGGCGGCGCCGACCAGTTCGTGGAGTTGGGCGACCTGGTGACGGGCGGGGTCGCCGAGTTGAACGTCCAGGCCGGGCTGACCCTGCTGGCCGAGCACGGGTTCGAGCTGTCCAGCCGGGACCTGCGCGGCACCGGCGCCCGCCGGTTGATCTTTAAACTGTCCACAGGGGACGTGTGGCTGCAAGCGTCGGACGGGGTCGCGGCATGACGAAACGGATCGGGGTGCTGATCGTCGACGACTCCGCCGTCGTCCGGCAGGTGCTGGCCGCGCGGCTGCGCAGCAGCGCCGCCGTCGAGGTCGTCGGCACGGCGGCGGATCCCATCTTCGCCATGGAGCACATGAACCGGTCCTGGCCCGACGTGGTGGTCCTGGACATCGAGATGCCCCGGATGGACGGGCTCACGTTCCTTCGCAAGATAATGTCGGTACGGCCGACGCCGGTGGTCATCTGCTCGACGCTGACCCGGCGCGGCGCCGAGACGACGATGGAGGCGCTCGCCGCGGGTGCGGTGGCGGTTGTCGCGAAGCCGACGACCGGCCTGAAAAAGTTCATGGAGGAGGACAACGGCGACATCCTCGCCGCCGTCAAAGCCGCCGCGGCGAGCAGAACGAGCCGGCTGCGCAGCGCCGGACGGGTACCCGCCTATGCGGGCGCGGCTCCGGCGCCGGCGCCGGTGACGGTGGCACCTACGATCCCGGCCGCCGACCGCGTGGTGGCGATCGGCACGTCGACCGGCGGCACCCAGGCGCTGGAGGCGGTGCTCCCGGCGTTGCCGGCCACCAGCCCGGCGATCGTGCTGGTGCAGCACATGCCGGAGAAGTTCGCGACCGCCTTCGCCGAACGGCTCGACTCGATGTGCCGGGTACGGGTGAAGGAGGCCGACGACGGCGACCAGGTCCTCGCCGGGCAGGTGCTCGTGGCACCCGGCGGCCGGCACATGGAGCTGCGCCGCATCGACACCCACTACCGGGTACGCGTCTTCGACGGCCCGCCGGTCAACCGGCACCGGCCGTCGGTCGACGTGCTGTTCCGCTCGGTCGCGAAGGCGGCCGGTCGCAATGCGGTCGGGATCATCATGACCGGTATGGGCGACGACGGCGCCCGCGGCCTGCTGGACATGCGCCGCGCCGGTGCGTTCACCGTCGCCCAGGACGAGGCGACCTGCGTCGTCCACGGCATGCCCCGGGAAGCGGTGCGGCTCGGGGCCGCCGTGCGCGAGGCGCCGCTCGGCTCGATCGCGGAGGTGATCCATCAGCATGGCTGAACTGGTACTGGTACTGGCTGCCCTGGCCATCGGAGCCGCGGCCGGCTACGGCCTGGCCCGGTGGCAGGCCGGCCGCGCGGCGCTGGGCAAGGCCGGCCGCGCGGCCTGGAGTTACGGCGGCCGTGTGGCGCCGGGCGACGGCGGCCGTGTGGCTCCGAGTGACGGCGGGCGCGTGGCTCCGAGTGACGGCGGGCGCGCGGCCGCGGACGTGGCCGGATCGCGGGGGTCGGGCTACCCGCCGGCGGACCGGGCGGCGTCCGGCATCGCCGAGTTCGCCAGTGCGGTCGCCCCGGTCTGGTCGGCCCAGATCGACTCCTCGCGCGGCCAGATGGAGACCGCGGTCGGGGAGTTGACCGAGCGGTTCGCCGGCATCGTCGAGAATCTCGACTCGGTGCTGACCTCGTCGTCCGGTGCGTTGCACGACGGCCACGGCGGCGCTTTCGACCGCAGCCGGGAACGGCTGGGTGACGTCGTCGGCACCCTCAACAACGCGCTGACGGCCAAGCGGCAGTCCCTGGAAGAGCTGAAGTCGCTGCTCGAACTCAACGACGAGCTGCGGCAGATGTCCGGTGAGGTGACCCGCATCGCGGCGCAGACGAACCTGCTCGCGCTCAACGCCGCGATCGAGGCATCCCGGGTCGGCGCGGCCGGCGCCGCGTTCGGCGTCGTGGCGATGGAGGTGCGCCAGCTCGCCGACCGCTCGCACCGCACCAGCGAGCGGATGGCCGACAAGGTGGCCGGCGTCGCCACGGCCATCACCTCCGTCCTGGAGAGCGCGGAGGAGAGCGCCGGGCGCGAGGACCAGGCCGTCGCGCACGCCAATGCCGAGGTACAGGCGGTCATGGACGACCTGATGACGGTGCTGTCGAGCCTGCGCGAATCGTCCGACCAGCTGGAGCAGGCCGCCGTCGGGATCCGGTCGGACATCAGCGACTCGCTGGTGAACCTGCAGTTCCAGGACCGGATCGGTCAGGTACTGGAACACCTGCGCGACAGCATCGACCAGTTCCCGGCCGTGGTCGCCGAAGCCGACGGCCAGGTCGTGGACGCGAAGGCGCTGCTGGCCCGGCTGGCCGCCAACTACACGATGGCCGAGGAACACGAGGCGCACCGGTCCGGAGCGACCACGACGGTGTCCGAATCCGAAATCACGTTCTTCTAGGGGTATGCGATGGCAAAGACCATTCTGATCGTGGACGACTCGGCGTCGGTACGGCAGGTCGTCAGCATCGCGCTGAAGGGGGCCGGGTACGACGTGATCGCCGGGGTCGACGGCAAGGACGCGTTGTCGAAGCTGAACGGCCAGCGCATCCACCTCATCATCTCGGACGTGAACATGCCGAACATGGACGGCATCACGTTCGTGTCGGAGGCCCGCAAGCTGCCGGCGTACAAGTTCACGCCGATCATCATGCTGACCACCGAGTCCCAGGAGGAAAAGAAGCGGCAGGCCCAGGCCGCCGGCGCGAAAGCCTGGGTCACCAAACCCTTTCAGCCCGAACAGATGCTGAACGCCGTCGCGAAACTCATCCAGCCGTGAGCGAGCTGAGCGTGTTCGTGGAAGGCGAACTGACGATCCACACGGCGGCCGAGCAGAAGGACCGGCTGATATCGGCGCTGGCCGGAAGCGGCGAGCTGCGGGTCGACCTGTCCGGGGTGACCGACATGGACACCGCCGGCCTGCAGATCCTGTTGCTGGTCCAGCGGGATGCGGCCCGGCAGGGTATCGCCGTCGAACTCCACGAACCGAGTTCCGCCGTCCGCGAGGTGTTCGCCGTCGCGCACATTCCATCGGTACCCGCGGAGGCGTGATGTCGGTCGACGACGACATGAGGGAAGCGCTCGACACGTTCGTGACCGAGGCCCGCGACCTGTTGCAGGAGCTGGAGGAGGGCCTGCTGGAACTGGAGGAGCGCCCCTCCGGCGGCGACACGGTCAACACCGTGTTCCGCGCCGCGCACACCCTGAAGGGGTCGTCGGGGCTGTTCGGGCTGCACCACCTGGTGCGGTTCACCCACGTGGTGGAGACCGTGCTCGGCTCGGTACGCGAAGGCGACCTGGAGGTCTCCCCGGAACTGGTGAGCGCGCTGCTCCCGTGCGCCGACCACATCTCCGCGATGATCGAGAACCTCGCGGCGGGCCGGCTGGAACCCGACGCCGCCGCGGTGGGCGAGGCCGACCGGCTGCTCGCGGCGCTCGAACCGTTCCTGATCGACGGCGAGGGCGCGCCGGTACCCGACGGACCGCTATCGGGCGTCCCAGCGGTCGAGGAGGGCGCGACCGGTGCGGGCCGGGTCTGGCGCCTGACCCTCCGGTTCGGCCCGGACTGCCTGCGCAACGGCATGGACCCGCTGTCGTTCCTGCGGTACCTGTCCACAATGGGTACCTTGACCACAGTGTCCACAGTGGTCGATGATCTGCCGGACGCGACGGAGGTGGACCCGGAGACCTGTTACCTCTGGTTCACCGCGGAGCTGGTGACCGAGGCACCGAAGGCCGAGATCGAAAGCGTCTTCGAGTTCGTCCGCGACGACAGCGAGATCCGGATCCTGCCGGCCGAAAGCCAGCTCGACGCGTTCGTACGGGCGATCCGCGCGATGCCGGAGAACGACCGGATCGGCGACGTGCTCATCGAGAGCGGCTCGGTCACCGAGCTGGAGATGGCCCAGGCACTGCGGATCCAGCAGGAGCGGGCGACGCGCGGCGGTACCCCGCTGGAACCGATCGGCCAGATCCTCGTCGAGGAGGGCCTGGTGCCCCGGCCGATCGTGGACGCGGCGCTCAACCGGCAGCGACGTACCACCGAGACGAGATCGCACGACACGCAGACCATCCGGGTCGACGCCGGCCGCCTGGACAAGCTGATCGACCTGGTGGGCGAGCTCGTGATCGCGCAGTCGAGCACCGGGGTACGCGGCGGCGACGCCTCGTCGGAGGTGCAGGGCGAGGTGATGCGCCTGGTCGACGAGGTCCGCCACAGCGCGCTGTCGCTGCGCATGGTGCCGATCGGCACGACCCTGCGCCGGTTCGAGCGGGTGGCCCGCGACGTGTGCCTCGAACTCGGCAAGGAGGTCTCGCTGGTGATCACCGGCGGCGACGCCGAGATGGACAAGGCCCTCGTGGAGCGGATCAGCGACCCGCTTCTGCACCTGGTGCGCAACTCGCTCGACCACGGCATCGAGCTGCCCGCCGACCGGCTGCGCCACGGCAAGAACCCGCAGGGCACGTTGCACCTGAACGCGTACCACGACGCGGGCAGCATCGTGATCGAGGTCGGCGACGACGGGCGCGGGCTCGACCGGGACCGGATTCTCGCCAAGGCGACCGACCGGGGCCTGGTCGCTTCCGGCGCGACGCTGACCGACCAGGAGGTCTACAACCTGATCTTCGAGCCCGGCTTCTCCACCGCCGAGACGGTCTCGAACCTGTCCGGACGCGGGGTCGGCATGGACGTCGTCCAGCGCAACGTCACCTCGCTGCGCGGCAGTATCGAGGTCGAGACGACCCGGGGCGTGGGTACCACCATCCGGATCCGGCTCCCGCTGACCCTGGCGATCATCGACGGGTTCCTGGTCGGCGTCGGTTCGTCGTGTTTCATCGTGCCGCTGGACCGGGTCACCGAGTGCGTGGAACTGCCAGCGGAACCGCAGGGCCGCGACTGCATGAACCTGCGCGGCGAGGTGCTGCCGTTCATCCGGCTCCGGACGCTGTTCAGCATTGCGGGCGAGCCGGCGCGCCGGCAGAACGTGGTCGTGGTCGAGCAGTCCGGGCAGCGTACCGGCCTCGTGGTCGACTCGCTGCTGGGCGAGTTGCAGACGGTCATCAAGCCGCTGGGTGTGCTGTTCAGCCGGTTGAAATGCATCAGCGGCTCGACCATCCTGGGCAACGGCGAGATCGCGCTGATCCTCGACGTCGGCCCGCTGGTCTCCGGCCACTCCGCACGCGAGCACATGCGCCAGACCGGGACGCCGGCCCTGACGGTGTGACGGGCCCCGCCCCGGCCGGACGGATGGCAGCAGATCCGGGCGCGCCAGCCCGTCGCGTCGCGGTGGACGATCGGATCCTTGTACGCGGTGCGCTCGCCGGCCGGGAAGACCGGATGGACGGCAGCGTCCGCCAGGCCGGTGAGGTCGGCGGCCTCCACCATCCCGACCCACCAGGCCTTCGACCCCGGCGTCGCGCAGCTCGCGTAGAGCCGCCATCGCCCGTCGGGCAGTGGCCCTAGCGCGTCGTCGCGGCGTCCTTGCCGGCCCGCTTGGCCGCGTACATCGCCTCGTCGGCGCGGCGCAGCAGCTCACCGTCGGGGTCCAGCTCGCCGTTGACGACACCGAAGCTGGCCTTGATGCTCAGCCAGTGGCCGTCCACCGGTACCGGTTCGGCGAACGCCTGCCTGATCCGGGCGGCGACCGCCGCTCCGGTGTCGCCGTCAGCACCGGGCAGGAGGACGGCGAACTCGTCGCCGCCGAGGCGCACCACCGTGTCGGTGGGCCGCACGGTCGACCGCAGCCGCTGACCGACGGCGACCAGCAGGGCGTCGCCGACGTGGTGGCCGAGCCTGTCGTTGACGGGCTTGAAGTCGTCCAGGTCGATAAGGATCACCGCGGTCTGCTGCCGGCTGTGCGCGGCCAGCCGCTCGTTGAACAGACCCCGGTTGCCGAGCCCGGTCAGCGGGTCGTGTGACGCCTCCCGGCGCAGCTCATCCCGCAACTGCCGGGCCGCACTGATGTCGCGCGCGTTGCAGACCACGCCGTCCACGCTCGGATCGCCGATCAGGTTGGTACTGACGGTCTCCAGCCACCGCCAGCCGCCGTCGGCATGGCTGACCCGCATCTCGTAGGTGACGCTCGTGTCCGGGTGATCGAGCAGGTCCGCGACGGTTGCGCGGAGCGCGTCAAGGTCGTCCGGGTGTACCTTCCAGCCCCAGGCCTGGCCGACGGCCTCCGTTGGATCGACGCCGAGGACGCGGAGCGTGGCCGGGCTCGCGTAGGAGATGACACCGGAGCCGTCGACGATGAACGTGATCTCCGAGGCGTGCCGCACCAGGGCCCGGAACCGTTCCTCCTGCCGGCTGACCTGCTGCAGCAGTCGGCTGTTGTCGGTGAACGCGGTCAGCTGCCGCGCCACCACGGCGGCCGTGATCACGAGCACGCCGACCATCACGCCCCACATCTGACCGTCCGGCCCGCGGTGCACCAGCGCCACCACAAGTACCGTCTGCGTCACCGCCACGGCGAGGTAGGGCAGCTTGCTGTACAGGCGCGGCCGGCTGGTCAACGCCCCCGGGTCGGCCAGCATCCGCAGCTGCTGCACGCGCGGTGTGGCGGTGCTCAGGTATGCCGGGACCAGGCTCACGGCCAGCAGCAGCGGCAGGTATCCGCCGCGTGCCAGCAGCGGGCCGACCGCCTCGGTCACGCCCTCGATCCCGACAGAGACCGCGCCGCAGATCGCCGCTGAGCGGGTGAACGGCCGGGAACCGCTGATCATCAGCTTCACCACGGCGAAGACCGTGACGACCGAGACGCCGCAGCTGACCAGCGAGGCGATCAGCTGACGGGCGTCGAGTACCGTGCCCGCCGTCAGGTACCAGGCGACCACCGCGGTCCCTATCATCACGGTGACCGCGTCCAGCCAGAACGAGACGCGCTTGCGCCTGGTGTCCAGGCCCAACGGGTACGTCAACATCATGACCAGCGGGACAGCGGTGCCGACCACCTGGCACACGCTCTGGAAGGCACCCATCTCGACGGCCCGCACCGTCGGGTGCAACCAGGTCAGCACCGCCTGGGAACTGTTGCCGACCGCGAGAATGCCACCGGCGAGACCCAACGAGTACCAGAACCGCTGGGCCGCCCGGGGCAGCGCGGGCAGCCGGGCGGCACGTACCGACAGCACCGCCAGCCCGACGTTCAACAGGGGCTGCATCGTCCGGTAAGTGATCACCTGCGCTGCGACGCCGGCCGGGGCGAGGACGTACCAGAGTGTGGTGACGACGGCCAGCGCGAACAGCCCGACCAGGATCGGATCCCTGGTCAGGGCGCGGCGGGTCGGCTGCCTCACACACCAGCTATCGGCCGCCGGTCCGACCGGCTGAGGCGAACGCGACGGCGGTGCGGCCTCGCACGTGTCGCCCGCCGCCGGCCGGGTACGGTCGGCGGCGGGCGAGGTGTCTCAGTGCGACAGCCGGAACGGTATCGCCACCTGGCCGCGCAGGACGTGCGACCCGGCGAAGGTACGGACATCGATGGCGTTGTGCATGTCGCTCATCGAGCCGAACCCGCTGCCGAACGGGCAGGCCACGGCGACGTTCCCGCCGGGGATCGTCGGATCGCTCTCGCCCTGGATGTCCGCCTGGACGCAGCCGCTCCCGCCGGTCCAGAAGATGGAGAACTGCGCCCTCCGGGTGTCCGGGCCTTGCCGCGAGCCACTTCCGGTGACGTGCGCACCCGGGATCACCGTTTCGAAGTTGAAATCGGTCGCGTTGGTGTAGTTCCAGTTGAACCCGGTACCGGCGGTACGCATCGCGGGATCGTCGCGGAAGCTGGGCACCGTCCCCACGTAGTACGCACCGACGATGTCGGTCCTCCCCGGTAGCGTCTGGTAAGGCACGATGGTCACGTCCCCGTGGATCACCGGGAGGGTGAGCAACACGGATCCGCCGCAGGTGACCAGGCGGTCCCCAACCTGGACACCGTCATCGGTGAACACGATCAGCCCGGCGCAGAAACCGTCACCGGGTGCGGTGTCGATCAGCAGCGGCGCGATCGTCCGATCGCCGTCGATGTCGTCGGCGCCGACACTGACCAGCACACCCGGGACAGTCCCGCCGATGCTCAGGTCGGTCGGCGAGTTGTACCGGAACCGGAACGACCACCCGGTACCGTCCTCGACCGGAAGGTTCACGGCCTGAGCCGGGCCGGACGGGACGACCACCGCCGCCACGGCGATGAGCGCCACGACCAGCGACCCTACGGAACGCCGCCACCCCCGATGGAATCCCATGGCAACCTCCCTCACGACGCGAAGGTGAAGGGCATCGGGATCCGGCCGTTGAGTGCGTGCGATCCGGCGAAGGCGCGGAGCACGACGCCGTTGTGCATGTTCCGCATCGAGCCGGACGCAGGGCTACCGAACGGGCAGGCCACGGCGACGTTCCCGCCGGGGATCGTCGGTTCCTCACCCTGGATGTCCGCCTGGACGCAGCTGCTCCCCCCGGTCCACGCGACGGTGAACCGAGCCCCCCGGGCATCCCGGGACGTCTCGTGGAATCCCGTACCCTGCACGCTGGCACCGGGGATCGCCATGTCGAAGGCGAAGTTGATGTCGTCGGTGTAGGTCCAGTGGAACCCGGTACCGGCGGTGCGCATCCCGGGATCGCCGTCGAAGCCGGGAATCGTCTCGAAGTAGAACCCGCCGCTGACGGTGCCCTGCGCGTTGGCCTGGTACAGCAGCACGGTCGCGTCCCCCCGGAACGTCAGCGTGCTGCCGTCGAATTGCCCGTCACAGGTGACCTGCGGCGCGAAGACCGGGTTGCCGCCGCTGTCGTACATCGCGAGACCAGCGCAGAAACCGTCCCGGGAGGTGTCGAGCACCACCGGGAAGAGTTGCCGGTCGCCGTTGACGTCGCTACCGCTCATGAGCATGAGCACGCCGGGCAGCCCGCCTCTGACGGACAGGCCGGTATCGGACGTGTACCGGTAGCTCCAGTTCCACCCGCTGCCGCCGGCGACCGGGAAGCCGCTGGCATGTGCGGGGCCTGACGGGATGGCGACCGCCGCCGCCGTCGCGAACATCGCGAGCAGCGCCCCTCCGGTACGTCGCCAACCCAGCCGGAGTCTCATGAATCCCTCCTCGTCTCTCGGCTGTGGGAGCGCGCGTCCGCGCCCCGCTACCGACCAGGGTTCGCTCCGGCGCTTTACGGCACCTGTACGTTTGCTTTACGCGGCGCCGATGGTGTCTGCGGGATTCCGGCTATCCACGCTGGCTGCAAAGGACATGGTCGATCATGCCCCAGCCGGCCTGATCCACCGGCGTGTCGGCGGACGTGGAGATCGAGATGACGACGGTCGTCCGGCCGTCTTCGCTCACGGCACTGCGGGTGCTGAAGCCAGGTACGTCACCGTCGTGGCCCCAGTAGCCGCCGCCACAGGTCAATGGTGCCCACTGCAACCCGAGGCCGTACCGCAAGGCCGGGCCGGTCCGCCTGGAACGTGGTGGCCAGAACGGTGGTCCGGCGTGTACGACGCGAACCGGAACTCCTGGAAGTCCTCGACCGAGCCGATCTGGGCGAGGAGATCGTTGGTGTAGTCGTAGATCCCGCTGGTGTGCTGTAGCAGTTGCCGTACGGTGATGGCGGCGCCGTTGTTGCCGTTGCCGGTGACCACCCCCGGCAACCAGCGCTCGACCGGGTCATCGAGGCAGAGCCGGCCTTCGCCGACGAGTTGCAGAACAACGGCGGACACGAATGTCTTGGTATTGCTGCCCATCCGGAAGTATCCGTCCACATTGATCGGTCCACCGGCCTGGAGGTCGGCGACACCGCTGGTACCGCGCAGGCGGCGCGGCCCGGTGTCCACCTCGGCGAGCACGCCGGAAACACCGGTGGCGTGGATGGCGTCCAGATCGTGCTGCAGTTGGCCCTGGTCGTACCGGTGACTCGTCTCGGCCGCGTAAGCGACGCCGCCGGTCAGGACAGTCGCGGTCGCCACGATCGCGGCTGCGGTTACCTTGAACCATTTCACCATGACTCCTCGTTCTCATCGGCCCATTCGCATCGGTCCGTTCGCGATCAGCATGCCGATGCGCCACCCGCCGGCACATCGCCGTGTGGACGGTGCTCGGCTCACACCAAAGTCGGAGCCCGCCGGCCCGACTCGACGACGAAAGTGGCAGGGGAGACGTGCTCTTGGAAGCTGGGTGTCATCTTCAGGGCGCCCGGGCGGATGGTGGGAAATTGCGCGGCATGCGGTGGCCGGGGCGGTTAGGTTGCCGGGCGTGAGCAGGATTGTTTCGGTCAACCTGGCGGTGCCGGAGCCCAACCCGGCCAAGGGCGGTGGTCTCACGGGCATCAACAAACGGCCGGTCGATCACCTGGTCACCGTGCGCGCCCCGGGGCCCAAAACGACCGGGCTGCACAGCGGCCTGGTCGGTGACCAGATCTTCGACATCGAGCACCACGGCGGTGACGACCAGGCCGTGTACGCGTATGCGCGAGAGGACTACGACTGGTGGCAGGCGCAGCTCTGCCGCCGGCTGGCCAACGGGCTCTTCGGCGAGAACCTGACGACCGAGGGGGTCGACGTCAACGGCGCGGTCATCGGCGAACGGTGGCGCATCGGTCCACGGTTGGTCCTCCAGCCGACATTCGGTCGCATCCCGTGCGTCACGTTCGGGCGCACGATGGGCGAGCCGCGCTGGGTGAAGACCTTCGCCCGGGCAATGCGCCCGGGCGCGTACCTGCGCGTGCTGGAGCCGGGCGAGGTGTGGGCCGGCGATCCGGTGACCGTAGAGGACCGTCCGGCGCACGGAGTGACGATCGCGCAGGCGTATCGGGCGTACATGACCCATCCGGAGCTGCTGCCCGGGCTGGTCGAGATCGACGGGCTGCCCGACGATCTGCGCGAGACTCTCGCGCAGCGGCTCCTTCGGCGGCGGTAGCTCGTGATCGACCGGCGGTGGTGCTTCGTGGTGGTGTGATCAGGTCCAGAGCATCGCGTGGGCCTGGCCGTTGGAGCCGCAGGCCTTCCCGACGATCTCCTCCACCCCGTTGACGCCATTGGCGGTGTTGCCGCAGTTGCCCGGAGGAGCGGTCAGGGCGGTGATACCGAGTCCTCCGCTCTGCCAGACGAAGGCGAGCGACCGGCCCTGGCCGGTCACCGAACCACCCACGGCGTACGTGCCCCACTCGTTGACGTCGTTGACGGACCCGGAGCCGGACCCGCCCGGTACCCCCAGGTCGGTGGCGCGCCAGACCGGCCAACCCACCGAGTTGTGGTCGAGCCTCCACATCGTCGGGTGGGTCGCGCCACCGGACATCGTACTGTTCCCGAAGATCATCGTGTTGTCACCGGTGATCCCCCACGCGCTCGTGGCGCGCGAGCAGCATTGGACCGACGGCAGGGTCATGTACCCACCCGCCGTGGGCGGGCTGATCCCGTTCTCGAACGCGTGCATGACCCCGTTCGAGTAGTAGTACCCGATGACGACGCCCTGGTCCTTGCTGACCGTGTACCCGCTCCCGTTCTGGTTGACCGGGGTCACCCGTTGCGCGCGGCCGTTCGCGAAGACCGCCGGATCGTCGCCGAAGCCGTTGTTGACGAACCCGGTGATCGTGGCGTTCTCGTTGATCCCGTATGCCGCGCTCCCGCCGGGCGTACCTTGCTCCAGGAGGGTGGCGGACCCCGTACCGTCCCACCCGACCGCCCGGATCAGACCGCCCTCGTCCCAGACGTACCCCACGGCCTGCCCCGCATCGTTGATGTCGCGTGCCGAACCGCCGACGAAGCCCGGCGGCAGCGGCAGCTGGTGGATCTGCCGGTCCTGCCAGATCACCGGCATGCCGTCGCTGTTGCCGACGATCTCCTCGTTGAGGTTGATGGCCCAGGCGTTGCTGTACCCGCCCGAGAGCGTGCCGAGGTCGATCGGGGCGTCGTAGGCGTACGCCGGGGAGCCGAGGAACGCGGCCGTCGCGGCCGTCGCGATGACGGCGGCGCCGGCCCGGACGATGTTCTTGTGAACTCGACGCACTGCTGCCTCCCACTCGTGTGTCTGTGGCCGGAGCCTGCGCCACGCCGTCCTCACCGCGTCCCCGGCCGGTCCTCACCGCCGTGGTGCTCGACGACATGCTGGATGCCATCCGCGTGGTGGCGGCCGGCGACGCGCTCCCCTCGCGCCGACCGTCCCCCAGTGGGAAGGTCCGCGAGTGCCCGCCGTTCGACGTACCATGCGTGCCGCCCACCGCGCCGTGCTGCCGCCCGACTTCTGCTGCCCGCCATTCGCATCATCGGTCCGAACCCATGCTGGCGGGGGTCAGAAACCGTGAGACCTTTTGAACCCTGGCGCGATCCACGACGCGCGTGATTCCAAGCAGCGGGAACAGGAAGTGGGAAGAAGTCGGATGGCTCAGTTACAGACGTTCCATTTGCCGCAGGCGGTCGGGAAGGCCGAGTCTGACCTGCGGCTGGCGCACGAGATGATCGAGGCATGGCAGCGGGACGGCATTTTCCAGGTGGCGGCTACGCCCGAGCAGGTCATGACGACCAAGGCCGCGGTCGCCGCGAGCAAGCGCTTCTTCAGCATGTCGCCGGAGTTCAAGTCCGCCCGGGTCAGTGACCTGACCTACGCGGGCTACATCGCCTCCGGCGAAGAGGTGACTGCGGGTGCGGCCGACTTTTCCGAGATCTTCACGGTCACCAAGGACCTGCCGCTGACCGATCCGCGGGTACAGGCCGGGTGGCCGTGCCACGGGCCGGCGCCGTGGCCGGACGACGAGTACCGGCAGCACATGCAGGCGTTCATGAACGAGTTGGGGGCGATTGGCGAGAAGCTACTCAAGCTGGTCGGGCTGGGTCTGGAGCTGAAGGACCCGGACACGCTGACCGAGCTGACCCGCGACGGCTGGCACCACATGCGGGTCCTGCGCTTCCCGGAGCTGTCCACGGAGACCTCGCGCGGTATCGGCGCGCACACCGACTACGGCCTTTTGGTGATCGCCTACCAGGACGCGGTGGGTGGGCTGTACGTCCGGCCGCCGATCGAGGGCGAGAAGCGCAACCGCAACTGGCTGCCCGAGGAGAGCATGGCGGGCATGTACGAGGACGACGAGGGTTGGGAGTTCGTCGAGCCGGTACCGAACGTGTTCACCGTCTTCCCCGGAGACATCTTCCAGTTCCTGACCGACGGTGCGCTGCTATCGACCCCACACAAGGTGCGGCTGAACACCCGCGAGCGCTTCGCCCTGGCGTACTTCCACGAGCCCAACTTCAACGCCGTGGTACGCCCGATGTCGGACCCGGCCAGCGATGAGTACATCCACTACGGCACCCACTTCACCAACATGTTCCGGCGCTGTTACCCGGACCGGATCACGACCGCCCGCATCTACGCCGAGAACCGGCTCGCGATCCTGGACCGGCTGCGCGAGGAGGCGGTCCACGCCGGCTGACCGCCGCCGTGGAGAATGAGCCTGTCGGGCTTCGTCGTCGCAGCGCCCGCCGGCCCGGACCCAATGCCTTCCCAGAGGTAGGCGGTGGCCCTCGCCCGGCAGGTGCTGCCCGCACTGGATCGCGGATGCTGCTGGCCGGACGCAAGGTGGCCCCAGCGGTGCGGGCGGTCTGCCCGCAGGCGGGTTGCCCGCACCGCTGGGGAGGGCGCTAGCTGCGGTAGCGAAAGACGATTCGGCCTCGGGTCAGGTCGTAGGGGCTCAGCTCGACGAGCACCCGGTCGTATGGAAGGATCTTGATGTAGTTCTTACGGATCTTTCCGCTGATATGGGCCAGCACCTTGTGGCCGTTCTGTAGCTCCACCCTGAAGGTGGCGTTGCGCAGGCATTCGAGGACGGTGCCTTCGAGTTCGATGCCCTTTGGTGTTCTTGCCATGGTCAGCGACCCCTGTCGTTCGCGGTCAGCGGAGAACCAGTTCGAGGTTGCTGCCGGTGCGTCGGGCGCCGATGCCCTCGAACAGCGCCGTGGCGGCCACATTGGACTCGGTCACCTCGGCCGAGACCTTTTCCATACCGACGTGGTTCAGCGCGCCGTGTCGTGATGCTGGCTCGCTGCCACTGGGCGGTCATGTCGACGTCGGCCTCGTCGACCACCGTGTGCAGCGGCCTCGGCAGGGCCGCCCGTATGGTCTCGGCAAGCCGATCGAAGGCCGCGCCGTGCCAGGCTCCAGCGCATGCCATTGGCCGGGCGCGACGCGCGAAATCAGCACGGCGTGGCTGAATTCCACAGGATTCATAGGTTGGTGCCTTTCGGGATCGCCTTGTGGGGAGCGCTCCCGGCGACACCGACGTCAGTGGCCGATCCGTGACGACGAGGGGAGCACCCACATCGATACAACGTTCACGGGTCTCACCTCCTCGGGCAGTGTCACGGCGTCAGGGAAGCTACCAGCCGGCCCGTGGCACCGTCCAACCATTTCCAGCGCGCGTGCTATGCACGCTGCGGATCGCGGCGGCGAACCTGACCGACAAGGAGAGCATCGCCGGGTACGTGTCCCGGCTGGCCACGGGCAACCGCCTCGCCGCGCTGCGGGTCGACGGCGACGAGCGGGCGGCGGTCAGCGCCGCATTCAGCCTGTCCTATGCCGCGCTGGCGACTGGGACAAGGCGGATGTTCCGGCTGCTCGGGCTCGTCTACGGGCCGGAGATCACGGTGGAGGCGGCCGCCGCCCTGGCCGATATCCGGGACGGCGAGGCGCGCCGGCAACTCGAGACGCTGGTCGCGGCACACCTCGTCGAGCATCGGGCCACCGGCCGGTACGCGTGCCACGACCTTCTGCGCCTGTTCGCCGCCGAGCATGTCGACGCCGAGGAGCCGGAAGCCGACCGCGCCGCCGCCGCGGCCCGGCTGCGCGACTACTACGTGACGACCGCCAATCAGGCGTCCCGTCTGATCTCACCGCATGCGCTGCGGTTACCGGCCCGCGACGCGCTCGGCACCTCGCATCTCCCCGACGCGCCCGCCGCGCTGGGCTGGCTGGACAGCGAACTCGCCAATCTGGCCGCGATCGCGGAGTACTGCGGCGAATACGGCCCACGCCGGGTGGCGTGGTTGCTCGCCGACGCGACCCGTGCCTTCTTCTTCCGCCGCAGCTACTTCGCGACCATTTCGAGCGGTCGCTTGCGTTCGCCCGGCAAGCCGGGTGGCTCGAAGCCGAGGCGGCCGCGGTTGGCCGGCTTGGTGCGGTGCACCGGAGCACCGGCGCCAACGACGAGGCGATCGAATACCTCGGCCGCGCGATCGACCTGGCGCGCGACGCCGGCTGGTCCGGCGCCGAGGCGACCGCGCTCGCCAACCTCGCCGGCCTCTATGTCGAAATAGGCCAGCTGGCTCTCGCCGCTGAACACCTGCGGCCGGCCATCGATCTCGGCCGGCGCATCGGGCACGCCGGGGTGGTGGCAGTGAGCTGCGGTGCCCTCGGCGACGTGTACCGTCTGCTCGGCCGGTTCGACGAGGCGCTCACTTTGCATGAGGAAGCGATCAACATCTTCGAAGAGACCGGCCAGACCAGCCTCCGCGGCGGGCATCAGGGCATCCTCGCTGCCGTCTTCTGCGACAAAGGACACTTCTCGGAAGCGCTCGACCTCGCCGTCACCGCCTTGGGCGAAGCGGAGCGAACCGACGAGCCGCACTACAAGATCGGCGCTCATGGCGCCATCGGCTCCGTGCAGAACGAACTGGGAAGCGGCCGCCGTGGAACTCGCCCGCGGCCGGCCGGACTCGGCGATCGACCACGCGACAAAGGCGCTACAGATCCACCGCGAGACCGGGTACCGGCTCGCCGAGGCGCGCACGCTGCGGCTGCTCGGCAAGGCGCTGCGCGATCTGAGCCGGGAGGAAGACGCTCGGGCGTGCTGCCAGGAGGCCCTGGCCATCCTGGTCGACCTCGGTATCCCGGAAGGTGCCTAGCCGCGGTACTTGCCGAAACGTGGCTCTCACTGTCAGTCGCCCGCAGATAACGCTGCGATTTTGTAGATCTGTGACGTGCCCCCGGAAAGAGACAAGCCTGCGCCCCTCTTCACCGTCGATGACCGTGTTGAGCTGCTCGGATGTATGGATTGGCCTCGGGTTTCGCGGGTGGTGCAGGTGCACAGGTTGGTGCCTCTATTGGACGGCTGGACCTTTGATCGAGATCCGTTCGAGGCCCGGGGCCAGTTGCAGACGGCAGCGCGCATCGTGTCGAACCTGTGTGCGACTCCTCGGTTTGTGTGGGCGATCTTGGCGCCTGACCCGTCGGCGGGCTACCCCTTGACGGCCTGAAGCGTAAGTCGTAGCTTTCGTTCGTGGCGACTTTCAAAGCGCATCAGGGCTGGGAAGCATTGGGTGATCCCAGCCGGTTCGCCATCGTGCAGTGCCTGGCCGAGCGACCCCGTGCGGTCGGGGACCTCGCCGACGAGCTTCCGATCAGCCGGCAGGCGGTGTCACAGCATCTGCGGGTTCTGAAGGATGCCGGGCTGGTCGCCGCTCAGGCCGTGGGGACCCGGCGGATCTACCGCCTCAACCCGGCCGGGGTAGCCGCCTTGAAGGACCAGCTCGACACGTTCTGGCGCCGGGCACTGGATGGCTATCAGAACGTTATTGAGGACGAGACCGAGGAGAGTCCATGACGCAGTCTGACGCTGCGGTGGTGCGGCGGGAGATCGTCGTCAACGCGCCGATCGACAAGGCTTTCACCGTGTTCACCGACCGGTTCGGCGATTTCAAGCCGCCGGAACACAACATGCTGCAGGTGCCGATCGCCGAGACCGTATTCGAGCCCAAGGTCGGCGGGAACATCGTCGACCGAGGCGCGGACGGCAGCGAGTGCCGGTGGGCACGCATCCTCGCCTACGAACCGCCCAACCGGGTGGTGTTCAGCTGGGACATCGGCCCCACCTGGCAGGTCGAATCCGATCCAGACCGTGCTAGCGAGGTCGAGGTCACCTTCACCGCCGAGACCTCGGAACGCACCCGTATCGAGCTGGAACATCGCCACCTCGACCGGCACGGCCCCGGCTGGGAATCGGTCCGCGACGGCGTCGGCCACGACCAGGGCTGGCCGCTCTACCTCGACCGCTACGCCGCCCTCTTCGGTGACAACTGATGGCACCGATCACCACCACCATCCAAGTCGAGCGCTCCGCCGACGACGTGTTCGCGTACGCCACCGACCCGACCCGATTCTCCGAATGGCAGCAAGGCGTCACCGGCGGCCACATGGCGGACGGCACACCGGCTGTCGGAACCCGGTGCCACACAACCCGCCGCATCGGCGGCGCGGACCGACCCAGCGTCTCCGAAGTCACCCACATCAACCCACCCAAGAGCTGGGGCGTACGAGGCATCGACGGACCGATCCGGGCCATCGTCGACCTCACCGTGCAACCCCTGAGCCCACACACGTCCGAGTTGACCATCAGAGTCGACTTCACCGGCTACGGCATCGGCAAAATCCTCGTACCTCTGATAGTGCGCCGCGAAGCCGCCAAAGAGATGCCCACCAACCTGGCCACCCTGAAACGACGCCTCGAAGAACCCTTCTAACGCTGCAGCGAGCACGGCGTTCGCCTCGATCGACTTCACCCGTTGCCGCGACGCCTCGGTCCGGGGGAGTGGGGTGAAGGCGATCGTTCCGCCTTCGTTTATGCCGAGCAGGCCGCCCGCGCGGTTCGCCGTCGGTACGCGCGCAGGAGGTCGACGAGTTCTTCGTCGTCCGGCACGCGGGAGGTGAGGAGCGCGGCCGACAACTCTTTACGCGAGGTCAGCATGCCTGCCACTCGGGCCTGCACGACACGTCGATCCAGCCAAAGATCGACAGCGAACTGACGTCTTCGACGTAGGAGGCGACCACCCAGCCGTGCCCGAACGGGTCGATGATGAACCCGTCCCGGTCACCCGTAGACCTGGTCCTCCGGCGCCCGCTGCAAGACGCCACCCCGTTCGACGGCCCGCGCCACCGTGGTGTCCACGTCCTCGAGGTAGACGAACTGGAATACCGGTGTGCCGGGCAGACCACCGGCGGGTGGGCGGTGGTGCCGCGCTGCGGGTCTTCGTCCTCGACGATGACCACCGCGTCCCCGATCTGGATCTCGGCGTGCGCGACGCTGCCGCCTGGTCCGGGGAAGCGCATCCGCTCCGTGGCACCGAACACTTCAACGCAGAAGTCCAGGGCCTTCGTGGCGCCCTGGACAACTAGACAGGGGGTGACCCGCCGCTAGTTCTCCGGGATCGGGTTGGGCTTGCGGGCTGTCATCTTCGCGTCTCCTCTCGTCGTGGGTGGTGTCTTTTACCCATCAGACGACCAGCGGGACGATGGATCCGACAGCGGCTCGGAGAAATTCGCGCGAGATCGCGGAAGGGCTCAGGCGTGCGTGGGGCGGTGGGTCTCGTACATCCGGACCCAGGCAAGCAGCCCGGACGCCGCCGTGAGCGCGGCGACCACGGCGGTAGCGGTCCGGATGCCGTACGCGTCGGCCAGCAGCCCGGCCAGCAGCGCGCCGACGGCGAAGCCGCCGTCGCGCCAGAGCCGGTAGACGCCGACCGCGCGGGCGCGCCAGGCGGGGTGGGCTACGTCGCCGATGGCGGCGAGCAGGGTGGGATAGACCATGGCGGTGCCGGCCCCGAGCAGGACCGCTGCGGTGGCCCACATGGCGAAGGTGCCGGCGGTGGCGATCCAGGTGAGGGCGGCGGCTTGCAGCAGCATTCCGGTGACGATGAAGGGTTTGCGTCCGTAGCGGTCGCTGGCGGGTCCGGTGGCGAGCTGGCCGAGGCCCCACACGGCGGGGTAGAGCGCGGCGAGGATCCCGATCTGGCTCAGGGGTAGGCCGGCGGTGGCGAACAGCAGGGGAAACAGACCCCAGGCCAGGCCGTCGTTGAGGTTGTTCACCATGCCTGCTTGCGCGGCCGAGGCGAGCGCCGGTTCCCGGTAGGAAACCAGCGCCGCGATCTTCCGGGTGGACAGATCGGCGCTGTGGCTGCCGGAGGTGTGGGTGCTGGCCTCGTGCCGGGCGTGGTCGCGGGTTTCGCGGACGAAGACGGCGGACAGGCCGAGGCCGAGCGCGGCGTAGGCGAGGGCGAGCAGGAACGGGGCGGGCCGCAGCCCGTGGTGGGCGGCGAGGACGCCGGTGGCGGCGGCGGTGCCGGCGACGGCGAGGTATCCGGCGGCCTCGTTCAGACCCATGGCCAGGCCGCGCCGGTGCGGGCCGGCGAGGTCGATCTTCATGATGACGGTGGTGGACCAGGCCAGGCCCTGGTTGACGCCGAGCAGCATGTTCGCGGCGATCACCCAGCCCCACGACGGCGCCCAGATGATCATCAGCGGTACGGGGAGGCCGATCGCCCAGCCGGCGACCAGGACGGGCTTGCGGCCGTACCGGTCGGACAGGGTGCCGGCGAAGAAGTTCGTGACGGCCTTGGTGGCGCCGAACGCGAGGATGTAGGTCAGGGCGGCGGTGTAGGCGGTCAGGTGGAAGGTCTGCTCGGCCAGTGGGGACAGCACGGTGCGTTCGGAGCCGAGCAGCCCGCCGACCAGGGCGTTGACCGCGACCAGCAGAGTGAACTGGGCGGCGTTGGCGCGCAGCCCGAGCCGTATCGCGCTGGGCGCGGTCACGCTGGACCGTCCACGAGCGGCCGGCCCGTGGCCGTCGCCCAGTCCTCTGCGCCGCCGACCAGCACGCTCACGTTGCGGCGGCCGGCGCGTTCGAGCAGGCTCGCGGCGGTCATGGCACGCTCGCCGTGGCCGCACATCACCGTCACCGCCCGGTCCTGCACCGCCCCGAGGCGGCCCGCGAGATCGCCCAGCTCGACCTGCGTCGCGTCGGGTAGGTGCCCGGCCGCGTACTCGTTGTCCTGGCGGATGTCCAGCACCGGGCCGGCCACCCGGCCGGGCTCCACCAGCCGCGTCGTGTCGATTTTGCCGCCGGCCGCCTGCCAGGCCGGCATGCCACCGGCCAGTTCGCCGACGATGTTCTGGTATCCGATGTTCAGCGCGGGCCACAGGATGTCGGCGGGCGGCTGGTCCGGGTTGCGGATCACGACGATGGGGGTGTCCGGGTCGAGTAGCCAGCCGAGCCAGGTGGCGAACTGGGCGCGCAGCGGGATCGCGACCGCACCGGGCACATGCCCGGCGGCCACGTCCGGCACGGGACGCACGTCGAGCGCGACCGCGCCGTCACCGAGCAGCCGGCGCACCGCGGGCACATCGAGCGGGGCGAGGACCGGCTCTGCGGTGACCAGGTTGGGGCCGTGCCGGTTGACCTCCCCGAGGCGGGCGAAGTAGGCGGGGTAGGAGCCTAAGCTCGCCAGGAGCTGTTTCGCGAACGTATCGGCGTCCGGGGCGCGCAGCAGCGGGTTGGTGGCCTTCTCTCGGCCGATCGTGGAGGCCCGGTCGGCGCCGGGTGGGGCGGAGCAGAACGACCCCGCGCCGTGGGTGGGCCACACGGCCGCCGTGTCCGGCAGCGTGGCGAGGCGGTGCAGGGACGCGTACTGCGCTCGTGCCAGTTCGTCGGCGCGGTCGGCGCCGAGCAGGTCGGTGCGGGCGGCCGACCCGACGATCAGCGACCCGCCGGTGAACACCCCGATCGGGCGGGGGCCGTCGGACAGCAGGAACGACAGGTGCTCGTCGGTGTGTCCCGGTGTGGCCAGGGCACGCAGGGTGAGCCCGCCGAGGTCGACCTCGTCGCGGTCGCGCAATCCGCGATGCGCGAACCCCCGCTTCCCGGCGGCGGAGGCCAGGATCGTCGCGCCGTCGGTCGCGGCGAGTTGGACCGCGCCGGTGAGGAAGTCCGCGTGCAGGTGGGTGTCGGCCGCGTACGCGATCCGCAGCCCCCGTCGACGTGCGGCGGCCCGGACCGCGCGCAGGTCTCGTGGCGGGTCCACGACGAGCGCTCGCCCGTCGCCTACGTCGAGAAGCCAGGTGGTGTTCCCAAGCCCTTCGTCGACCAGCGGCACCAGTGCCTCAGCGTCCAACCCCATCGCGATCTTCCCTCCCGGCTCCGGCCGTGGCGACGGCCGCCAACCATGTCATACACTATTCCATGGAAGTTTGGAGGATACGTGGGTGACGTAAGCCGCAAAGCGCAGTTGTTCGACCAGCTCGCCCGGGTCGGCAAAGCCCTGGCCAGCGGAAAACGCCTGGAACTACTCGATCTGCTCGCCCAGGCCGAGCGGCCGGTCGAAGCCCTCGCCCAGGCGGCCCGCCTGAACCTGACCACCGCCTCGGCGCACCTGCAAACCCTCAAACAAGCCGGCCTGGTCAGCACTCGCCGCGACGGCACCCGGATCTTCTATCGGCTCGCTGGTTCGGACGTGGCCGACCTGTACGTCCGCGCCCGCGACGTCGCGACCACCCACCTGGCAGACGTCGCGGCTGCCCGCGACGCCTACCTCGGCCCACCGGACGGCGAACCGGTCAGCCGCGATGAGCTGATGCGGCGGGCCGCCGCCGGCGAGGTGACCGTGCTGGACGTACGGCCGGCCGCCGAGTACGCCGCCGGTCATCTGCCCGGTGCCGTCAACATACCGGTCGACGAACTCGCCGACCGGCTCGCCGAGGTGCCGCAGGACGCGGACGTGGTGGCCTACTGCAGGGGCCGGTTTTGCGTCATGGCCCACGACGCGGTTCGGCTGCTCACCCGCCACGGCCGCCCGGCCCGCCGGCTCGAGGACGGCATGTTGGAGTGGCAACTGGACGGGCTGCCGGTCGACACCGCCGCATGAGCGCACCCCAGGATGAGCCGCTCCGGGTCGACGGCGGCGAACGCCGCTGCGTCGAGGTGCTGCTCCTGCTCGCCCGCCTCACCGCCGACCAGCCGCCCGGCATCCTCGTGCACGTGACGACCGACGACCCGGCAGCCCCGCTGGATCTACCCGCGTGGTGTCACCTCACCGGACACGAGTTCCTCGGCGCCGTCCCTGGTACCTCGCGGCCCACGTACGCGCTGCGGACAGCAGTGCGTGCGCGGCTCACTCACGCCGAAGCGCCGTGGCGGATCAGCGCCGATTAGTCGGCCGTCAGGACGAGGGGTACCAGCCTGCCGTGCGCGGCCTGGTACTGCGCGGCATTCACCGTGTTGCCGCCTGCCCGCTGCGGTCGAGGAAGGCGACGAGCGTCGGGTGTTCGACCTCGATGCCCTCCGACAGGCGGGCAGCGGCATGGACGATCAGCCAGGCGTCCGACCGTCGCCGCGGCTGCGCGGAGCCGCGCCGGTACGTCCGTGCGTAGCTGTGAGCGAACACCGACCGGCCGGCGGTGATCAAGGCGCGGAACACCGGGGACGTGCCGGGTAGCGGGTCCGCCCAGCGCAGCAACAGCCTCGTGCGGGCGTGGTCGGCTTCCGGCACACCTCGGGCTGCGCCTGGCCAGTCGATCACCGCAACTCGCTCTCCGGCCAGCAGTACATTGCCCGGGTGGTAGTCCCCGTGGCAGAGGCGGTCGCCGTCCGGGAGCCCATTCAGCACTCGCAGCGCGTAGTCGCGAAGGCGCGTCGGCATGACAGCGTCGTTGATCCGGGCGGCCAACACCTGCCGGACCTCTGGCAGGTCGGTTGGTGCCTCGACCTGGTGCATGGCGAGGTGTGCGCTGGCCAGAACGTGTGCCAGGCCGAAGACCCGCCAGGGCTGTCGTTGCAGCAGCGACAGCAGGTCCGGCCCGTTGAGGCGCTCCAGCACCAGACCGGCACGGCCGTCGCAGTCGATGGTCTCGATCAGCTTCGGGGCGATGCTGTGACCGTCAAGATTGGCCAGGGCCAGCGCCTCGGCACGGTGTCCTCCGAATCCGGGACGGTACAGCTTGACAACCGCATCGTCGCCGAAGGCATACACATCCGCCTCACGGCCCGCGCCGAGCTTGGCCCCGATCATCCCCGCACCTCTTCCTCGGCCCAGGGCGTCAGTCGATGGCGGGTTTGCGGGCGGCGACGCGTTCGATCGAGCCGGCCTTGAGTCGTTCGACCTCGACGAGCTCGAACGCGGCCGCCTCGACCAGCGGCAGTTGCCGGCGGGTGAAGTGCTCCCCGGCGGCGCGGATCGTCACCCGTTCGAGCAGCCACTGCACGGCACGGACGGGCGGCCAGGTGCTGGCGATGTGGTCGAGCAGCAACAGCCGCCCGCCGGGGATCAGCACGCGGCGCATCTCGCCGATCGCGGTCGCCGGGTCCGGGATCGTGCACAGCGACAGCGCGCAGACCACCGTGTCGAACGATCCGTCGGGAAACGGCAGCGCTTGGGCGTCACCGGTGTGCAGGTCGGCGTCGCGGCCGAGGTCACCGGCGCGCCGCTTGGCGATGGCCAGCATTGCCGGGCTCAGCTCGATCCCGGTGATCGTGACATCGGCCGGGTAGTGCGCCAGGTTGAGGCCGGTGCCGATCGCGACCTCCAGGACCCGGCCCTGGGCGCGGGCACCGAGCCACTGCCGGCCGCCGCCGAACCAGATCTTCTCGAAGAAGGCGATCTGCTTGTCGTAGCCCGGTGCACTCTTCTCCCACGTGCGTAGGACTTTGGCCGTCTCGTCTGATGTCGTGGTCATGAGGTGCTCCAACCGGTCAGGAAGGGCGAGGTCAAGCGGTAGGGGGCAGGCCGTTGAGGCCGCCCTCGGCGACTGCGGCGGTGATGACTCCGGCGATGACATGGCGGATCCGGTCGGCGGCCAGGTCGGGGTCGGGTTGCCCGGCATCCAGCCAGGCGATGATCGCCTCGACCGCCACGGCGGGGGCCATCTGCGCCGCCCACCTGGCCCACGCCGGATCGGTGACGACCTGCGAGATCTGCATATGGGCGATCTCGGTGACCTGAGCGTGGAACCGGTCGGCCGCGGCCTTGAACTCCGGCTCCCGGGCGGCGTGCACGAACAGCAGCCGGAACCCGTCCGGCTCGGCAATTGCCGCCTTGAGCAGCCCATCGATGCTGGCGTCGGTGAACCCGCCCACCGGCTCGGCCACGTGATCGGACATGACGGCGCAGAACCGGTCGAGCGCCGCCTGATACAGGTCGGTCTTGGAGTCGAAATGCCGGTAGAGGATCACCCGGGTGATCCCGGCCTCGGCGGCGATGTCATCCAGGCCCGTCGCGGCGAACCCGTTCCGAGCGAACGCCGTCGTCGCCGCCGCGAGGATCTGCTCGCGGCGCTGCGCACGCGGCAGCCGCCGCACCGGCTCGGACCCCGCACCAGCCACGATCGCTTGCCTCCCAGACTTGTTGACTCCGGAGTGTACTTCTGCCTATGTTTACTTTCAAGTGACATGCAAGGGAGACGATGATGGACGAGCCCGTCATCTGCGCGGACGGAGTGACCAAACAGTTCCGCGACGGCATCAGGGCCCTTGATCGGCTGAGCCTGACCGTCCCGCCCGGGGTCATCTATGGGCTTCTCGGACCGAACGGCGCGGGCAAGACCACCCTGATCCGCATCCTCGCCACCCTCCTACGGCCCGACGCAGGCACCGCCCAGGTCGCCGGGTACGACGTCACCCGCCACCCGGCGGAGGTCCGCGAGCGCATCGGCCTGGCCGGGCAGTTCGCCGCCGTAGACGACCACCTCACAGGCCGGGAGAACATCGCCATGATCGGCCGCCTCTACGGACTGACCCGCCGCGAGGCCGCCACCCGCACCACCCGGATCATCGAACGCATCCACCTCGTCGACGCCGCCGACCGGCAGGTCAAGACCTACTCCGGCGGCATGCGCCGCCGCATCGACCTCGCCGCCAGCCTCATCGGCCGACCCCAGGTGCTGTTCCTCGACGAACCCACCACCGGCGTCGACCCCGCCAGCCGCCACGATCTCTGGCGCCTCGTGCGCGACCTCGCCGCCGAAGGCACCACCATCCTGCTCACCACCCAATACCTCGACGAGGCTGATCACCTCGCCGACCGCATCGCCGTTATCGACCACGGCCGGCTGCTCACCGAAGGCACCACCACCGAACTCAAAGACCGCACCGGCGGCGCCGTCGTCGAACTCGCGGTCCCTGCCGATCAGCATGAAGCGGTGCTGACCGCGCTGCGACCGCTCGCCGCGCGGCTGGCCGCCGAGCGTGACCGGATCGTGCTGCCCGCACCGGGCGGACCACTCACCCTGCGCCACGCGCTGCGGCTGCTTGACCAGGCCGACATCACGCCGTCCGACGTAGCGCTGCACCGGCCCACCCTGGATGACGTCTTCCTCGCCATCACCCGGGGCACCAGCGCCGAGCGGCAGCATGCCGGGAGGAGCACGTGACGACCGCGACCGTCCCCGGCCGCCGCCTTCGCCGGACGATCGCCCACACCGGTGTGATCACACGCCGGAACCTGCTCACGAACGTGCGCCTGCCCGACGTGCTGATCCTGTCCACGATCCAGCCCGTCGTGTTCATGCTCATGTTCCTCTACGTCTTCGGCGGCGCCATCCAAGCCGCCCTCCCGGCAGCCGCCAAGGGCCAATACGTCTACTGGCTCATCCCCGGCATCCTCGCCCAGTCCGCCGTCTTCGGATCCGCGCCCACCGCGTACGGCCTCAACAACGACACCACCACCGGAGTCCTCGACCGATTCCGCTCCCTGCCGATGGCCCGCTCCGCTGTCCTCGCCGGACGCACCCTGGCCGACCTGGCCCGCAACACGTTTATCCTCGGCCTGCAACTGGCCGTCGGCATCCTGCTCGGCTTCCGCTGGCAAAACGGCATCCCCAGCCTGCTCGCCGCCCTGGCCGTCGCCCTCGCGTTCGGCTACGCCTGCTCCTGGCTGATGGCCTACATCGGCCTGACCATCCGCAACAGCGAAGCCATCCAAGCCGCCATCTACATCGTGATCTTCCCCATGACCCTGACCAGCTCGGTGTTCCTACCCACCCAGACCATGCCCGGCTGGCTACAAGCCTTCGCCGAACACCAACCCATCACCATCGTCGCCAACGCCCTCCGCGGCCTTACCCTCGGCCAAGGAGCCCTACCCGCTGGCCACACCGTCATCAGCGAAACCCTGCTGGCACTCACGTGGACGGTAGGCGTACTCCTCCTTTTCGCCCCTTTGGCGATACACGGCTATGGAAGGAATAGATAGATGGCCACCTTCGAGCTGTGAACTGCTACGACCCGTCTGTGACCGCTTCGGCCCGCCGTCGCTGGACCTCGCGGTCCCAGATGTACGTGGGCCAACTCGGCCATGGCACTTCCTGGGCGTGATCGAAGTGGATGTTCAGCATGCCTTGGGAGCCGCCGACCCGTCGGCTGATCGCCTCGGACAGTTCCACGCAGGAGAGCGGGTTGCCGAGGCCGGGGAGAAAGACTCCGTGCTGTCCCATCGACACCAGGACGCATCGTACGTCCGCCGGCTCGTGGATCAGATGGATCTGCCGTCGGTCGCTCGGTGCCTTCACGTCGTACGAGGTCAGCGCCGGAAGGGTCTTCTTGTCCGGGTTCTTGAGCCGATCCCGGATCGGCTGGAGTTCCCGCTGAAGGGCGTACAGCCAACCGAGAGCTGCGAACGCTGCGAGGTAGGCCGCGCGAATCCACGACACTTTCGCCCGCTCCGGGAGGAACTTCTCGGTGATCGTGAATCCGAGATCAGGCTCACGGTCGCCGTCCTGCGTCATCGCGTCCAGCGCCTGCATGTGTGCATCCATCGCGGCGGGGTCGTTGCGCTTCGGGACGCCCACCATAAAGACGCCGGTATTGCCCTGGCGGTACACCTCGCCGCGAACGAACGCATCGCCAGCAAAGATGTTCGCCCGCATAGGGCCGCCGCCCTCATCGGACACGAACTGACGGAAGGCCGCCTCACGGACGGCGTGGGAGTCGAAGTTCGTCCCGGACCCGCTGTTGCACCGCTCGCAGGTGAGCAGAACGCGCCGCCCACCGAGCTTCTCCGGCGGCACATGCTCATCAGTCAGCACGCCCACGTCGATCGCCTCCCGAGGGAAGGTGATCAGGCAACACGGGCAGGCGTACAGGTGTCCAGCCGGTGGCCTGTCCGCCAAGCCGTGAAGCGCAAGCGCCTGCTGAAACCACGGAGCACCATCGTCGTACCACCGCGCACGCCGACGCCGGTCACGCTCGTTCACGCCCGTCATGGTCAACCGCCTTGACCATGACGGTCAAACGAGTTCGGCTGTGCAGAGCCGTGGCACATCAACGACCATCACGCCGATTGCCAGGAAAGTCCACTATCCACCCGCTCGACCCAGCACCGCCCGCGTCAAGGTCGAGGACTGCCGATCCGGACGCGGTTGCCGTCAGGGTCGGTCAGCACGAACTCACGCAGCCCATAGTCCTGATCAACGATCTCCCCGACGCCGCGAAGGCCGAGATCGCGCAACTGTTTCCAAAGCTTCCTGGCGTCGGTGACGTGCACGTAGCAGGTGGCGGGAGTGACGGCGTCGTGGCGGGCGAAATGGAGTTCGACGCCGCCGTTGTGCAGCATCAGGTAGCCGTCGTGCCCTCCGGCCGCGACGAACCCGGCGCTGGTGTAGAACGTGGCGGTGCGGTCGAGATCGGCGCTGGGCAGGATGGGGATCGCGGCCTTCGCGGTGTGTGGCGCCGAGGCCCGGTTGGTGAAGCGAGACAGCAGCACCCGGACCCGGATCTGGCGCAGTGCGGACAGCAGGCCGGCGCGGCGGGCGGCCCAGAGGGCGCAGCCGGCGCAGATGTAGACGCCGGGGGTGACGCCAAGCTCCGCGACATGGTTGGCCGGTCGTTGCCGGCCGCAGCAGCCGCACCGGCGTAGCTCAGTGTCGCGGTCGGTTTCGGCGGGAAGTGTCATAACGTCACCTTCTTGGTGAGGGCGGCGACCTTGGTGAGGGCGGCGACCAGGTCGCTCACCTCGGCACGCCGGCAAGCCCGGCCGGCGTGGAGTAGACCCGGCAGGCCAGTGCGCCGGCGGGCGTCGCCGTGTCGAACAAGTCGGCACCGTCGACGGCGAAGGTGGGTGATCCAGCAAAGCCAGACAGAGCGTGCCTACGAGCAGGCTGGCATTGGGCATGATGATCTTCCGTACCTACGAACCGATTACGGACGAGCCTTTGATCAGAGCAGTCCTGCACGACCCTGCCGGACCTGTCGAGGGCGCGCTACTCGTAGGTCGCATCTTCGTCTCCTGGTCCTCGGTAATTCCCGCTGAGATGCCGCCCTCCGAGAGGCGGCTCAGCCGCCGCCTCCTTGTGGGAACTCCCACGAAGGGAACGGTGACGTCCGTACAGACGGCGACCAGTGAACCTGCTGGCGTCGATGGACTCGACAGGCCCTGACACGCGCGACGCCGCAGTCCTCGTTGGGCTGCCCGGGATCCGCAGGGACGGTCGGAAACGCAGGCCGGAGCGCAGCCTCGACCGCTACCACAAACGGGCATAACGGATAGAACAAGCCCTTACCTGGGTGGCGGCCCGAGAGTGAAGAAGGCCGGGCTGTGCGCCGAAACCTCACGAGCTATCAGGCGGTGTGTCCCGACCGAAGATCGGGACACACCGTGGGCTGACTACGTCGGTCGGAAAACCGCCTCAACGCGCAGTCGCCGACCGATCACGCTGCGATTTTGCAGATCTACGGTGTGCCCCGGGCGGAGACGAATCTGCAACTCCCTGATCTCGTCACGCTGGCCTTCCGACAAGGTTCTTACTGGTCAAAGCCTTGATCTTCGGCGAACGGGCCGTGTTTGCCCCTGCGTCACGTTTTGTGGGTGGGTGCCTCTGGATCCCACGAAGGGGGAATGGTGCCCGCCACCTCGCGGTGATGTGCCCGCGCTCCGTGGCTGCGAGCGTCGGATGTGGCGGTCGCGGGAAGGCCGCGGTGCGGAGGAGGCGTCATGCGAGTGGGTACGGGCGGTCGGCGAACCGCCACGGGAATCATCCTGATCGGAGTGCTCGCGCTCCCGGCGCTGGCGGGCTGCGTCAGCGGCGGTCGGGCGGGGGCCGAGGCCGCCCCGTCGCCGAGCGGGATGACCGACGCCCAGCTCCAGGTGCTGGTGAACAACCTGGTCCAGTGTGTGCGGCAGCACGGGGCGCCCGGCATGCCCGACGTCCCGGTACGCAACGGTCACATCGTCCAACCCGACGAGAACCCGGTCGACGAGGCCACCAAACAGAACATCGACGCGGCCCGGCAGGCGTGCAAGGCGGTGGAGGACCGGATACCGCCAGGTGTCCTCGACGCCAAATCCGGCGACAACCGGCGCTCGGGTGGTCCGACCGCAGCCGATGTGCCGAAGGAGCGCGAGTTCGCGAAGTGCATGCGCGAGAACGGCCAGCCCGAGTGGCCGGACCCCAACGCGGACGGCACGTTCCCGGGACAGGACCTGATCATGAGCCAGGGTAAGGCGGCGGTCGGGCCCACGATCCAGGCCTGCCAGAAGTACTACGACGGTCCGATCAGGTTCACGCAATGACAGGCGTGCGACGGGTGGCCCGCCGCGCTGGCGTGGGCGCGGCGGCGACGGTGCTCGGGGTGGCGGCGCTGGGTGCTGGGTGGGCGGTAACCGGCCGCCCCCGCCCGGCCGCCCCGGCGGCCCAGGTGAGCTACGGGTACCGCCGCGGTGACCCGGGGCTCGGTGGCCGAACGCAGCCGGTTCACCGGCACCCTCGGGTTCGACGGGACGTACCCGGTGACGCACCTGGGGGCGCCGGGCGTGCTCACCGCCGTGGCGGCGGCCGGCAGCACTTTGGACCGCGGCGGCGTCCTGTACCGGGTCGCCGACCAGCCGGTGTACCTGCTGACCGGTACCGTGCCCGCCTACCGGGACCTCCAGTTGGGTGTCACCGCGGGCCCGGACGTCGAGGAACTGGAGACCGACCTGGTCGCGCTCGGCATGGACCCGGGCCATGACATCACGGTCGACGAGACGTTCACCGCGGCGACCGCGGCCGCCATCCGGCGCTGGCAGGCCAGTTGGGGCCTGCCAGCCAGCCAGCGCACCGGGGCGCTGCCGCTGGGCAGCGTGGTGTTCGAACCCGAGGCGCTGCGCGTCGACCAGGTACCGGCCGGTGTCGGTACCCGCGTCGGCCCGGGCGCGCCGGTGCTGAGCGCCACGTCGACCCGCCAGGTCGTCACCTGCCAGATACCCGTGGCCCAGCAGACCACGGTCCGCGTGGGCGACCAGGTGCAGATCACGGTCAACGGGCTGCCGGGCACGAGTACCGGCACGGTGGTCGGGGTCGCGCGCACCGCGACCGCGCCCGGCCAGCAGGGTGGGCAGCAGAACAACCAGCCCGCCGCCACGGTCACGGTGACCATCCGGGTGAGCCTGCCGGCCGCCGCGCGGAGCCTGGACCAGGCGCCGACCGGCGTGTTCATCACCACCGCGAGCAAGCAGGACGTGTTGCTGGTACCGGTGCTGGCGCTGCTGCCGCGGGCCGGCGGCGGGTACCAGGTGCGGCTGGCCGGTGGCGGGTACGTGCCCGTCACGCCCGGGCTGTTCGACGAGGTTACCGAAACGGTCGAGGTCGCCGGGGACCTCACCGCGGGCGAGCTGGTCCAGGTGCCGGCCTCATGACCGCCGTACTGGAGCTGCGCGAGGTCCGCAAGGAGTACCCGGGCGTCCCGCCCGTGGTATCCGTGGCAGGCATCAGCCTGACCGTCCACGATGGAGAGATGGTGGCGGTCGTGGGTCCGTCCGGTTCCGGCAAGACCACCCTGCTCAACCTCGCCGCCGGACTGGACCGGCCGACGTCCGGTTCGGTCCGCATCGCCGGCCAGCCGATCGAGGGGCTGTCCGACCGGCGGGTCGCCGGGCTGCGGGCGTACCGGCTGGGCGTGGTCTTCCAGCAGTTCTTCCTACTGGAGCAGCTCAGCGCCCGGGACAACGTGGCCACCGGGCTGCTGTACCGGGGCGTACCGGCCGGCGAGCGCCACCGCGCCGCCGCCGCCGCGCTGGATCGGGTCGGGTTGGGGCACCGCGCCGCGCACCGGGCCCGGTTGCTGTCCGGCGGGGAGCGCCAGCGGGTGGCGATCGCCCGGGCGCTGGTCGGCCAGCCCGCCGTGGTGCTGGCCGACGAGCCCACCGGCAACCTCGACAGCGCCACGGGCGCCGGCATCCTCGCGCTGCTGCGCGAGCTGAACGACGCCGGCACCACCATCATCGTCATCACCCACGACAGCCAGGTCGCGGCCGCCGCCCGCCGTCGGGTGGAGATCCGCGACGGGCTGCTCGTGCACGACACCGGGAGCCCGACATGACCACCACCGCGCCGCCCCGGTCCCGGGTCCGCGCCGGCGACCTGCTGCCGCTCGGCACAATCGGGCTGCGTAGCCGACCGGTACGCGCCGCGCTGTCGATGCTCGGCGTGGCCATCGGCATCGCCGCGGTCGTGGCGGTCCTGGGCATCACCCGCTCCAGCCAGGCCGACCTGCTCGCGCGCATCGACCGGCTTGGTACCAACCTGCTGAGCGTGGCCGACGGCCAGAGCCTGGCCGGGCAGGAGGTGCCGCTGCCCACCACCGCGCCGGCCACCATCGCCCGTACCGAGGGCGTGACGACCAGTACCGCCACCGCCGAGCTGACCCGCGTCAACGCGTACCGGTCGGACCTGGTACCGCCGCAACTGACCGGAGGCATCGGAGTGCGCGCCGCCGGTACCAACCTGTTGTCCACCGTGGACGGAGCGCTCGCAGGTGGCAGCTTCCTCAGCGCCACCACCGAGCGCTACCCAGCCGCGGTGCTCGGCCACGGCGCGGCGCAGGAGATGGGCATCGCCGACCTGTCCGGCGATCCGCGGATCTGGCTCGGCAACCACTGGTACCTGGTGATCGGCATCCTGCGCCCGGTGGAGCTGGCCCCGGAGATCGACAACTCGGTGCTGATCGGCCTGCCGGTGGCCGCCGACCAGCTCGGCTACGACGGGCACCCGACCCGCATCTACGTCCGCACCCAGACCGACCGCACCGCGGCGGTGCGGGACATGCTCGCCCGGGCGGCTGACCCCGAGGCGCCCGAGCAGGTCACGGTCAGCCGCCCGTCCGACGCGCTGACCGCCCGGTTGGCGGCCGCCAGCTCGGGTACCGCCCTGTTCCTCGGGTTGGGGGCGGTCGCGCTGCTCGTCGGCGGCATCGGCATCGCCAACGTCATGGTCATCTCGGTGCTGGAACGGCGCAGCGAGATCGGCCTGCGCCGCGCTCTCGGCGCCACCCGTCCGCACGTGGCCGCCCAGTTCCTCATCGAGTCGGTCGTGCTCGGCGCGGCCGGCGGCGCCCTGGGCGTGCTGGCCGGCGCCACGATCACCCGTGCGCTGGCGTACCAGCGGGGCTGGCAACCGCTGGTACCGCCGGCCGCGGTGGCTATCGGGCTGGTCGCCGCGCTCGTCATCGGGGCGGTGGCCGGGCTGTACCCGGCGCTGCGCGCGGCGCGTCTCGCCCCGACCGACGCATTGCGCAGCAGCTGAGCCGCGTGGGCGGGCCTATGGTGAGGTGGATGCGTAGGCACTGGGGTCTGCGGGCCAAGATGGCCGGCTCGTACGTACTGGTGACCGCCGCGGCCGTGGCCGTCGTGGAGGCCGTAGTGCTGGTGCTCGTGGTGCCCGGCCTGCTGAGCGGCCAGGATGGCCGTACCGTGCTGGTCACGGTCACCGCACGGGACATCGCGGACAGCGTGGGCCAGGCCGCCGCCCAGCTGGGCCACCTGCCGGATGCCGGCCAGGTCCCCGTCGGCGAGGCCGCCCTGCGGCTGCCACCGGGCCAGGCGCAAGCCACCGCGGATGGTACCGGGGTGCGCATCCCGTACACGCCGATCGCCCAGGACGGTGCCGCCCCGATGACCATGGCCCTGCTCGCGAACCCGCAGGGACGCATTGTCAGCAGCTCGTACCCGGCCCGGTACCCGCCGGGCGGTCAGATCGGCGGCCCCGGCGTCGGGCCGCTCCCCGACGGGATCGTCGCCAACCTTCGCGCCAGCCCGAAGGGGTATGACGGGCAGAGCGCCGAGGTGCTGTGGGCCGTCGTCCCGGTGCACGTGACCCCGACTGGGACGGACCCGTCCGGCGTGGACAAGAACCACGTCACGACTGTGGGCCTGGTCTATGTCCAGGTGCCGGCCGCGGCCAAGCTGCCGGTACCGGCCGGCCACGGCCCGAGCGTCTGGGCCAACCTCTCCGCACAGCTCGCCGTCGGGCTGCTGGTGCTGCTCGCGGCGCTGCCCGTGGGCGCGGTGTTCGGGCTGCTGTCCACCCGCCGGCTGCTGGGCCGGCTGCGGCACCTCGCGGACAGCACCGCCGCGGTCGCCGGTGGGGACTACGGTCGGCGGGTACCCGTCTCCGGTGGCGACGAGGTCGCCCGGCTGGAAGCGGGCTTCAACCGGATGGCCGAACGGCTGACCGACGCGATGGCGACCGAGCGGGCGCTGGCCGGCGCCAGCGAGCGCGCCCGCATCGCCCGGGAACTGCACGACTCGATCTCCCAGGACCTCTTCTCGCTGCGCCTGCTCGCCGGCGGCCTGCGCCGGGCGCTGCCCGCCGGCTCCCCGCTGTACCCGCGCGTCGAGGCGATGGAACGTACCGTGTCCGGCACCCTGCACGAAATGCAGGCGCTGCTGCTGGAGCTGCGACCGGTCGCGCTGCGCGACGCCGGTCTGCTACCCGCCCTGGACGAGTTGTGCCGCACCTACCGGGACCGGCTGGGCATCGCGGTCGAGGCCGACCTGGAACCGGTCGAGCTGGACCCGGCCGCCGAACCGGCCGTGCTGCGCGTGGTGCAGGAGGCGCTGGCCAACGCGGTCAAGCACGCCCGGCCGTCCCGGGTGGTGCTGCAGGCACGCGATGCGGGCAACGGCCGGGCGGTACTGTCGGTCAGCGACGACGGCGCCGGCTTCGATCCGGCCCGGGCGGCCGAGCGCCATGGGATGGGCCTGGACCTGATGCGGGAGCGGGTGGCCGAGCTGGGCGGCGAGCTGCAACTCGAGTCGGCGCCCGGCGAGGGCACCACGGTACGGATCACACTGGGGTCGACATCATGATCAAGATACTCATCGTCGACGACCACAAGGTGGTCCGGCAGGGGCTGCGGTACCTCCTCGAGCAGGAGGACGGTATCGAGGTGGTCGCCGAGTGCCCCGACGGCGACAGCGCGATCGCCGCGGTCCGCAGCCTGGCGCCCACGGTGGTGCTGCTGGACCTGTTCATGCCCGGTACCAGTGGCCTGGACGTGCTCGCCCAGATCAAACGCGACCGGCCCGAGACCGAGGTGCTGATGCTCACCTCGTCGACCGCGGACGAGCACCTGCTGGCCGCGGTGCGCGCGGGCGCGCTGGCGTATCTGCCGAAGACCGCCGGCGTCGACCAGGTTGTCGCGTCGGTGCGTGCGGCAGCGCGCGGCGAGAGCCTGCTCGACCCCCGGATCGCGGCCCGGCTGGTCCGCGAGGTACGCGACACCTCTCCCCGGCGCGGCCCGCTGAACCAACTGTCCCCGCGCGAAACCGAGGTCCTCGCCCTGCTGACCCGCGGGAGGCCCAACCGGGAGATCGCCCGCGCACTCGCGATCACCGAGGAGACGGTCAAGGCGCACGTGTCCAGCATCCTCGCCAAACTGCACCTCACCGACCGCACCCAGGCGGCCATCTTCGGGCTACAGCAGGGACTCGTCCCGCTGGACGAAGCGCTCGAATGAGACAACCTCTGTCAACATCGAGGGGCGGGTTTCACGAAGGTCGTGGAGGAGGACACCGCCGGACGGGCGCCGTCGTCAGGCCGGTGCGCGTTCCAGGATCGTCTTGAGGGCGGCGAGGTCCTTGCGGTTGGCCCGGCGCATCGCGGCGGCCATGACGGGTGCCGCGACGCCGGCGAAGCCGGACGGCTCGCCCCGGTTGCGCAGGCTCATCCGGGTACCGGTGCCGTCCGGCTCCCATGCGTAGGTGGTCTCCATCGGGAAGGGGCCCTGGGCGGTACGCATGACGAGGCGCTGCCCGGGAACGTACTCGACCACCTCGTAGGTGTACGCCAGGCGCCGGCCCAGAAACCGTGCCACGAAGGCGATCCGGGATCCGAGTGTGGCCGGGGGCTCGGTCAGCCACTGCACCGAGTCGATGTTGGCGTACCACTCGGGGGCGTTCGCCGGGTCGGCCGCGTACGCCGCGACCCGCTCCGGTGGTGCGGCGATGTGGACCTCGGTGAGGACGTCGACGGGCATGGAGCTAAGCGTGGCCGAAGAACGGCGCCGGGGTACCGGTTCGGGCGTAGTCGGTCAGGCGTAGGAGCATCTGCGCCCAGCCGAGGGTGACCGTACGCAGCATCTCGTCCTTGGCGGCGAACCCGGTGTGGTCGAACACGACCCGGGCACCGTCTGCCGCGGGCTCCAGCGTCCACCGCACGTCCGTACCGATCCACTCCGGCGGGCCGCCGGCACAGTGCCACGCGAGCAGCTTGCCCGGCTCGGCCGCGTCCACCCTCATCTCCCACGCGAACGGCGCGCCGGGGAACCAGAACCGATCCACCCCGCCCGGCGTACCCGCCGTCTCGTTCCTGGTCGTCCACCAGCCGGCGATGCCGTCCGTGGTGGTCAGCGCCGGGTAGACCGCGTCGGGCGACGCGGGGATGTCGATCTGCATCGCGATGTCGTAGCTCATCGCCACCTCCTGTTTCAGTGCACACTAAAATAGACTGCACTGGCAGGCAAGCTTTAGTGGTCGCTAAAGTAGCGACATGGATCCGATGCGGGCGATCGCCGAACCGCGCCGCCGCGAGATCCTGCGGCTGATCTGGGACGGCGAGCACACCGCGGGCGAGATCGCCGCGCGCTTCGACGTCACGTTCGGCGCGGTCTCCCAACACCTCGGGGTACTGCGCCAAGCCGGGCTGGTGGTGGTACGCCGGGACGGCACCCGCCGTTTCTACCGCGCGAACCGCCCGGCGCTGGCGCCGTTCGCCGCCGTACTCGAACAGATGTGGGCCGGGCAGCTCGACCGGCTCGCTCAACTCGCTGAGGAGGCAGCCGATGAGCGGTGACGCCGATGTCGACACCGTGGTCGTCGAGCGGGTGGTCAAGGCGCCGGCGGAGACGGTGTTCACGTTCTTCACCGACCCGGTCCAGTGGCTGCGATGGCAGGGCGTCGACGCCACGATCGAGCCGCACGCCGGCGGCGCGTTCCGGGTCAACGTGCGCGGCGACGGGTTCGCCTCCGGGCGCGTCCTCGAACTCGACCCGCCCCGCCGGATCGTGTTCAGCTGGGGTTGGGAAATGGACGGCAACCCGATGCCCCCCGGCTCCACGCTCGTCGAGGTCGACCTGCTGCCCGACCCCGCCGGTACCCTCGTCCGGCTCACCCACCGCAACCTGCCCCCGGGCACAGCGGAGCTGCACGACGCCGGCTGGAACCACTACCTCGACCGTCTCACCACCGCAGCGGCCGGCGGCGACGCGGGGCCCGACCCCTGGCTCGCCATCTGACGCACGGAAGTCCGCCGGGACGGCCATTCTCAAACGCGAACCGGCTGCCGTGACCCAAGGGGCGGCCGAGCGGTCAGGTGGTCTCTCGATGTCGGCATTGATATGGGCGAATTACTCGACCTCGGAGCGAACGGTGCGGCGATAAGGCCGCTCGTCAAGCGCATGAGGCCGGTCGAGGCCGGTCGAGGCCGGGTCGAGTGCGAAGGTGACGGTGATGCGGACCGCGCAGGGGGCCGTCTCCGATGGACCCAAGGAGTCGTCCGGTAAGGCTTCCACGGTCGCGGCTGCCGACGACGACCGTCCGGGCGCGGTCGGAGAGCGTGGTGAGCACGTCGCCGGGACGGTCGCCGGTGAGCTGAGCCCGTCGGGGCGACTGTCCTCCGCCCGCGTGCGGTCCGGCCTCTTGAGTGGGTGCCGGACGGCTCTGCCGCCTCCGGCCCGGCCGGGTTGACAGTGAAGGAGTGCTGCGCGACTGGTCAGCGATCGGCGACTGGACCAGAAAGATCATCGCGCCGGTTCTTTCCGACTGAGCGAGCGGCCTGCGGTGAGAAGTTGACCGGGGTGCTGGATGCCGCCGAACTGGATCGGCTCGGCGCCACGGACCAGCGCGGCGCCGGTGGTCCGATCCCTTGGGTGGTAGTCAGCGGGCGAGGACGTGGCCGCCGAAAACGGCGAGGGTCTCACCGGTGATGTAGCTGCTGTCCGCGTTGCTCGCGAGAAACAGAAAGGCGGGAGCGATCTCGTCTGGCTGCGCGGGGCGGCCCAGCGGCACCGAGTCGACCTGCGCCCCGTACCCGGCCGGATGCCTCGGCTGACACCCGCCGGCGGGACCTTCGGCCCTATGAACCGGCCGGGCGTCGGGCGGAGGCTGACAGCGTAACAGTCCTATCCGCGAGGAGCGCGGCCATGACGAAGCTCGGCACCACGTACCTGGGTATGCGGCTGCGCTCGCCGCTGATTGCCAGCGCCTCGCCGCTCACCGGCTACCTGCACGGTCTGCGTGCGCTGGAGGAGGCGGGCGCCGCGGCTGTTGTCCTGCCGTCGCTGTTCGAGGAGGAGGCCGGTGACGACGTGCCGGCCGACGATCTCCTGCCCGACCTTCAGTTCACCGAGCCGGGGCCGGAGCGCCATCTCAGGCTCATGACGGCGGCGAAGGAAGTCCTGGAGATCCCGGTGATCGCCAGCGTCAACGGCACCACACCGGATGGATGGGTGTACTACGCCCAGCGGCTGGAGCGGGCCGGCGCCGACGCCATCGAGCTCAACCTCTACGCGATGGCGGCGAGCCCGTGGCGCAGCGGCGCCCGGGTGGAGGCCGACTACCTGGAGGTGGTGCGGCTGGTGCGCGGAGCGGTCGAGGTGCCGCTGGCGGTCAAACTCAGCCCGTACCTCTCGGCCACCGCCCATTTCGCCCGGCAGGTGGTGGAAGCCGGTGCCGACGGACTCGTCCTGTTCAACCGGTTCTACCAGCCTGATCTCGACCTCGACACACAGGAGGCGGTGCCCCGCATCGACCTGTCCGACCCACGCGAGCTGCGGCTGCCGCTGCGGTGGCTCGCGCTGTTGCGCCCGAGCCTTCCCGGTACGTCCCTTGCCGCCACCACCGGCGTGCACTCCGGCCTGGACGCCGTCAAGGCGATTCTCGCTGGCGCGGATGCGGTGATGATGGCTTCCGCGCTGCTGCGGCATGGCTCGGGCCATCTCGCGACGATCGAGGCGGAGCTGGTCGACTGGCTGGATCAACACGGCCACGACTCGGTCGAGTCGGTCCGTGGTCGCGCCAGCCACGGCAGCGTGACCAACCCGGTGGCCTACGAGCGGGCCAACTACCTGCGTACACTGGCGTCGTATCAGCCACGTCGGATGGTGATGTAGGTGGCCCTCAGTGCCTTTGACGACCGGTCGGCACCGCCGTCGGACGGCGACGTGGCGACCGTCCTCGGCCCCGCCGCCCGGCGCTGGGAGCGGATCCGCTCGCAGCTCGCCCTTACCGAGGAGTGGGGATTCGCGAGCAGGAGCACCGGCTGGGGCCTGCGTTTGAAGCAAGGCAGCCGGGTCATCGTCTACCTCACGCCGCGTGCGGGAAGCTTCCTGGCATCCCTGGCCCTGGGCGAACGGGCCGTCGCGGCGGCGCGCGAGCAGGGCCTGCCCGGCCCGGCGCTCGCGGCGATCGACGCCGCGCCGAGGTACGCCGAGGGTCGAGGGGTCCGCTTGGCGGTCTCCACGGCCGACGACGTCGAAACGGTGCGGCAGTTGGCAGCGGTAAAACTCGCAAACTGAGCCCCCTTGGGACCTTCGGCCCGGGCCGTCGGCGACCGCCCGGGTATCTGGTATGGGTATGCGCTGGCTTGAACACGTGCGCGCGGATCCGCTGAAGTGGCTGCTACCTGCGGCGGCGTAGCGCCCCGGCGGCCAGCGCGCTGGCCACCACGGTGATGCCGGCCAGCACCGCCAGCTCGCTCCAGTTGATTCCCTTGCCGAGCCAGGGATCCTGCAGCGCGAGGACCAGATGGCGCAGCGGAAGGAAGTCGGCCGTACGCCGCATCGCGGAGTTGAGCACCTCGGGCGGCGGTCCGGCGCCGCACACCATCATCATGACGAACCAGAGCAGGATGCCGATGCCCTGCGCGGCGCGGGCGGTCGGCACGACGGCGCCGAGCATGACACCGATGGCGGCGAACGCGAGCGTGCCCAGCAGGGCGGCCAGCCCGACGCCCAGCCAGGAGACCGGCCAACTGATGTGGTATATCGCCTTGGCCAGCCCGACGAGCAGCGTCGCGCCTGCGGCCACTCCGCAGATCAGCACCACCAGTTGGGACCCGAGCAACGCCGGCACCGGTAGCCGGGCCGCCTGGAAGCGGCGCAGCACACCGCGTTCCCGGTACGACGCGAGATGCACCGGCAGGCCGACGAGCCCGAGCGAGGCGACGACGAGCCCGATGTACGCGGGGGTGTAGTAGTTCGTCGGGCCGTAGCCGCGGAAGGCAATCGGATCCGGGGAGTTGCCGAACACCTCCGCGAGGATGTACAGCACCAGCGGCGGTAGGGCCAGCGTGAACACGACCGTGATGGGGTCGCGCAGGAACAGCTTCAGCTCGATCCAGGACAGGGCGCGTACCGATCGCATCAGGCACCCTCCGTTCCGCCGACGAGGCGCACGTAGGCGTCCTCCAGACTCGGTTGGTCGATCACCATCGCCACCTCGTCGAGCCCTCGGCAGGCCAGGGTGTGGCCGAGCCCGATGAGGAACGAGCCGGTCCCATGAACCTCGATCCGGCCGTCCTCCCGGCGTACGTCCAGTACACCGCGGATCCTCGCCAGGTCGGGCAGGTCGGCCGTGGCAGGGATGCTGAGGCGGACCCGCGTACCACCGCCGTACCGGTCCACCAGCTGCGCCGGCGTGCCGCGCGCGGCCACCTTGCCGCTGACCAGGACGGCGACCCGGTCGCACAGCCGGCGCGCCTCGTCCATGAAGTGTGTGACCAGTACGACCGTGGTGCCTTCCTGGCGGAGCCGCTCCACCAGGCTCCAGACCTCGCGGCGGGCGTTGGGGTCCAGCCCGGTGGTCATCTCGTCAAGAAACACCAGCCGTGGCCGGGTCACCAGCGCCAGCGCCACGAGCAACCGCTGCCGCTGACCGCCGGAGAGGCTGCCGAAGCTCGCCGTGCGCTTGCCCGCCAGGCCCCATTCGTCGAGCAGGCGTGCCTCGTCGACGGGCCGTCGGGCCAGCGTGGCGAACAGGTGCAGCGCCTCCCAGACCCTGATCCGGTCGGGCAGCGCGGAATCCTGCAACTGTACGCCGACCAGTCGGCGAAGGGTGTCCGGGTGGGTACGCGGATCGAGGCCCAGCACGCGGATCCGGCCGGAGTCGGCCTTGCGCAGCCCGTACGCGCACTCCACCGTCGTGGTCTTGCCGGACCCGTTCGGGCCGAGGATGCCGAAGATCTCACCCTCTTCCACGGCCAGGTCGATGCCGTCGACAGCGCGGACGGCGCCGTACGCCTTGCGCAGACCCTCGATGGTGAGGGCCGGTCCGGTGCTCGTCATGGCAGCCTCCGCCAGCGTGGCATCGCCGCTACGGTAAGCCCACCGGATCGGTACGGGCAGAGGCGAAGGTCCTGACGGCCAGGAGGCGAACGGCCGCGAGCACCGGAACCGGCCGATCCCGGGACTTCAGGCTCTGCCGGAGGGGCGCATCGACCCTGGGGCCCGGGCACGTCGGACGGACATGCTGATCACGGCCGGCGTATGGGTCGGTCGCCTTCGTGAGCGTGGGAGGTTCCGGCATGCGGACAGTACCGGACAACGCGGCTGAGCCGGCCGTGCGGGCCGAAGGGGTCTGGAAGGTGTACGGATCGGGCGAGGCCCAGGTCGTCGCCCTGCGCGAGGTGGACCTCCAGGTCGCAAGTGGACAGTTCACGGCGATCATGGGGGCGTCGGGCTCGGGCAAGTCGACCCTGATGCACTGTCTCGCGGCGCTGGACGAGGTCACGCGCGGCACGGTGTGGATCGGCGCGACGAAGGTCACCGGCCTGCCGGACAGGGGATTGACCAGGCTGCGCCGGGACTACATCGGCTTCGTGTTCCAGCAGTTCAACCTGTTGCCGACGTTGACAGCCGAGGAGAACATCCGGTTGCCGATGTCCATCGCCGGGCGCAAGCCCGACCCCGAGTGGTTCCAGACCGTTGTGAAAGCGATCGGCTTGCAGGACCGGCTCGGGCACCGGCCGTACCAGCTGTCCGGCGGGCAGCAGCAGCGGGTCGCCTGCGCACGCGCGCTGCTCGGAAAACCTCGGGTGATATTCGCCGACGAGCCGACCGGCAACCTGGACTCGCGCTCCGGCGTCGAGGTTCTCGACTTCCTGCGGTCCGCGGTCACCACGCACGGCCAGACCGTCGTCATGGTCACCCACGATCCCAAGGCGGCATCCTACGCCGACCGTGTCGTGTTCCTGTCCGACGGCCGGATCGTACGCGAGATCGTCGAGCCGACCCAGGAGCGCATCCTCGATCAGCTGGGGCAGATCGACCTCGATCAGGCCTGAGGAGGATACCGATGTTTCAGGCCACCTTGAAGAGTATGTTGTCGCACAAGCTCAGGCTGCTGCTGTCGGCAGTGGCCATTGTGCTCGGCGTCATGTCGGTCTCCGGAGCGTTCGTCCTCACCGACACGCTCAGCCGGTCGTACACATCGATGTTCGGCTCCGTGTACGACCGGATCGACGTGCAGGTCAGCGGGAAGCCCAAGGTCGACACCGGGTCCACCGCGATACCGGCGAACCTGCCGGCCTCCATGCTCGACCGGGTACGCCGGATCGACGGCGTGGCCACGGTGACCGGCCAGGTCAGCTCGGTCGACGGGGCTCGGGTGGTCGGCAAGGACGGCAAGGTCCTCAGCACGTTCGGTGCCCCACGGTACGGAATGAACTGGAACGGTGAGGACGACTTCGTCACGCTGCAGTCCGGCCGCGGTCCCCGCGCCGACGACGAGGTCGCCATCAACGGTGGCCTCGCCAAAACCACCGGATACCGCGTCGGCGACCGCATCGACGTCCTGACGCTGCTGCCCCGTCGGACGTTCACCGTCGTCGGCGTGTTCGGCTACAGCGGCAACCGGGACTCGCTCGCCGGCGAGACGATCGTCACCTTCACCACGCCGGTCGCACAGCGGTTGCTGCTCGGCGAGCCGGATGTGTACAGCGCGATCGAGGCCAGGCGAGCTCCCGGCGTGACCCAGGATGCGCTGCGCGACCGGATCGCGGCGAACCTGGGCGCCGGCTACCGGGTGCAGACCGGCAAGGAGCTGGCGGCGGAGTCCAGCAAGCAGCTTGACCAGGGGTTGAAGTTCTTCAATTATCTTCTGCTCGGGTTCGCGTTCGTTTCGTTGTTCGTCGGAATCTTCCTGATCCTCAACACGTTCTCGATCATCGTCGCGCAGCGGATGCGGGAACTCGCCCTGACGCGGGCGATGGGAGCCAGCCGCGGACAGGTGGTCGCCGCGGTGGAGGCCGAGGCGGTTGTGGTCGGGGTCGTGTCGTCGGCGGTCGGGCTGCTGCTCGGGCTCGGCATCGGCCGGGCGCTCGCGTGGCTGTATGCGACGTTCCTCGGTGGTGGCGTCGCGCTCGCGCCGTTCGCGGTTCCTGCGCAGTCGTGGATCGGCGGCCTGACGGTCGGCATCCTGGTCACCATGATCGCCGCGCTGCTGCCGGCGCTGCGGGCGGCCCGCATCCCGCCGGTGGCCGCCATGCAGGAGGCGAACGCCGCCGACCGCCCGCTCACCCGGATCACCATCGGGGGAGCCGCTGTCGTGGCGGTGGGCGGGCTGCTGCTGTGGGCCGGTCTCACCGACCACGCCGGCAAGGGCAACGCGTTGGCGGCGCTGCTCGTCGGTCTGTTGCTGTCGCTGACCGGTGCGGCGCTGCTCGCGCCCGTTCTCGCGCGGCCGGTGGTCTTCCTGCTCGGCGGTTTGTTCAGTTGGTGGGCCCCGGGCCGGCTCGGCGGCCGCAACTCGGCGCGCAACCCGCGACGTACCGCGATCACGGCCGCGGCCCTGATGGTCGGCATATCGCTGATCACCGGGATCAGCGTGGTCCTGGCATCGGTCACCAAGAGCCTCGACCACGTCCTCGACACCCAGATCAAAGCTGATCTGATCATCGCCGGGGATCAGGTCGGGCCGCTACCGCCGACGTTCGACCGCACCGTCCTCGACCGGGCCAGCGCGATACCTGGCGTGGCCCACGTCGTCGGCGTGTACACCGACGTCGCGTTGCTGGACGGCAAGCAGACGGTGGTCGCCGCGGTGAGCGACAGCACGGCCATGCGCCAGATGTTCGGCATGAAGCCCAAGCAGGGAACGCTGGACGCACTCGGCCCGGGCCAGTTCGTCGTCGACGAGAGGACGGCGACGGCGCAGGGCCTGCGCGTGGGAAGCACGGTCCGGGTGCAGCTCACCAAAGGGGAAGCGCGCACGTTCACCGTAGCCGGGATCTACACCCAGACCCCGGGGGTCAACGGATGGATCACCGCGCAGGCGGAGACGGCGAACTTCCGCACGGCCGAGCCCAGCCAAGGGTTCATCGAGACGGCGAAGGACGCCCCGGTAGCCGCGATCAAGAACCGGGTGGCCGCCCTGCTGGCTGACAGCCCGGAGGCGAGCGTGGTCGACCGCAGCGGATACGTGCGTCAGCAGACCCGGTCGTTCAACACGATTCTCGCCATGGTGCAGATCCTGATGGCGCTGTCGATCATCATCGCGCTGCTCGGCATCGTCAACACGCTTGCGCTGTCAGTGATCGAACGTACCCGGGAACTCGGGTTGCTCCGGGCGATCGGGCTACGCCGCGGCCAGATGATGGGAATGATCGGCGTGGAAAGCGTCGTGATCTCCCTGTACGGCGCGCTGCTGGGTCTCGCGCTCGGCGTCGGCCTTGGCGCGGCGACCACCCGGGGCCTGCGTAGCCAGGGCCTGACGTCGATCGGCGTGCCGTGGGGGCAGATCCTGGTGTACCTCGCGCTCGGCGCCGTCATCGGTGTCATCGCCTCGGCGATCCCGGCCATCCGGGCCGCACGGCTCAATGTGCTCGACGCGATCGCCTACGAGTGACCCACGTTGGAAATCAGAGAGGAACAAGCGGATAGGCGGTCGACGGGGTCGGTCGGCCCGATTGGCCCGGGACGTTAGGGACGTTGGACCCTGGCGGCTCGCTACCCGTTGCCGTTCGTTGATGTCATGAACCGTGTGCTGTCCGGCCGTTGGATCAGGACGAACCTGAGGGCGCTCATCGGAAGCGGGGACAGGATCGGACTGTTCACGTTGCCGTTCCTGGTTGTCGGCCTGATCCTGAACGTCGCGTACCCGGCGGCGTTCGACGTGGGCGGTCCGCCGGCCGTCCTGCGCCTGGTCTCGGTCGTCGTCCTGGCTGTCGGGCTCGCCGTCTGGGCGTGGTCGGTCGTCCTCGTAGTGACGCGGGTGCCCCGCGGAGAACTGATCACAAGCGGACCGTACGCGCTGGTGAAGCACCCGCTGTATACCGCGGTCGCACTACTGGTGCTGCCCTGGCTAGGTATCGTTCTCAACACGTGGCTGGGGGCCGTGGTCGGAGTTGTTCTCTACATCGGATCCCGGATCTTCGCACCGGTGGAAGAGGCGACACTGTCGAACACCTTCGGTGCCGCCTGGGCGGAGTACACCAGGTCGGTCAAGATCCCCTGGCTGTGACACCGTCGCGGGCGCGACGGTGTCGACGGGTCGAACGGCCCTGACCGGACGGGACAAGTGGGCCTGTACCCGGCGGGGACGGTGGTCGATGCTCGCGGCATGGCCAGAACGGGGTTGATGAGCCGGACATGGCGACGGCTGGGACTGGACGCCAATCCGATGCGGCGCACCGCCGACCGGATTCAGGCATGGACCACGCTCGCCCTGCTGGCCACGCTGGTGACGGTCGGGCCGGTGTTGGCCCTCCATGTCGGGCGCGTCGTCTACCGTGGCGAGGCGGCGGTCGAGCGTACGCAACGGCTGGAGCGTTACCACACGGAGGCGGTGCTGACGCAGGACGCTCGGCTTGTCGGCGGCGACGCCTCCGTGGCGGTACCGAAGGTCATGGTTGAGGCCAGTTGGACTGCGCCCGACCATTCTCGCCGTAGCGGCCTGATCTCGGTGGATGCCGGCACTCCGGCGGGTACGCCGGTGACGTTGTGGACGTCTGCCAACGGTGAGCCGGTCGAGGCGCCGCTGCGCCACGACCAGGTGACCGACCGGGCGGTGGTGACCGCCGCTATTGCCGTGTCCGCGGCGATCATGCTTGCCGGCACCGTCCAGTTGGTGCTCGGCCGGCTGCTGGACCGCCATCGGCTGGCCGCGTGGCAGAGCGAATGGTCGATCGTCGGACCGGCGTGGACCGGCCGCCGATGAGTGCAGGTCGCCGCTGGACAGCGGCGCACCGATCTGCCGGCGGCCACAGTCGACCGGCTCGTCGAACTGATCCACGCGGCACGGCAGCTTCCGTAGCCGCGTTCTTCTAGTGGTCGGAATTCAACGAGGGTAGAGTTTCTCCCGGCGACGTGGTGCCGGCGTGAGGAGACGCGCATGTGGGCGATGATCGTGAAAGAGTTCCGCCAGCTCCGCCGGGACCGCCGGACCCTGGCGATGATGATCGTTCTGCCGGTCCTGCTGCTCGTCGTCTTCGGATACGCGGCCAGCTTTGACGTCACGACGATCCCGACCAAGGTGGTCGGGCCGAACGCGACCCTGGTCGCCGCCAGACTGCGTGCCCCGTTCGAGGCGGTGAGCGTGGACCCGAGCGAGGGCCGGCCCCAGGCGACGACCGCACTGCGCGACGGGCGGGTACCGGTCGCGATCGTCACGGACCAGGCGGGCGCGACCGTGCTACTCGACGGCTCCGAGCTGTTCACCGCGCAGGCCGCGCGACGGGCGCTCGCCCAGATGACGCAGCAGGCCCAACAGGCGCAGGCGTCCGGACAGGGCACGCCGGGGTCGATAACCCGCGTGGAGGTGCTTTACAACAGCGACCTCAAGACGTCGGCGGTCATGGTGCCCGGCCTGGCCGGCATGATCCTGCTGTTCGTCGGCACGGTTATCACCAGCCTCGGAGTGGTGCGCGAGCGGCAGAGCGGCACCCTGGAGCAGTTGGCCGTGATGCCGTTGCGGCCGCGGGACGTGTTCCTGGGCAAGGTGGTGCCGTACTTCCTGGTGGCTTCGGTCGATCTGGCCATCGTGGTGGTCGCCGGTACGCTGCTGTTCCACGTCCCGTTCCGCGGCTCGATACTGACCCTCGCGCTGGGCGCTCTGCTGTTCCTGTTCGTCACACTCGGCATGGGCGTGCTCATATCCAGCGTCAGCCAGAACCAGGGGCAGGCGATCCAGCTCGCGGTGATGACGCTGCTCCCGCAGATCCTGCTGTCCGGCCTCATCTTCCCGCTGCGATCCATGGCGGCCGGGGTGCGCTGGATCGGGTACCTCCTGCCGCTGACCTACTTCACGCAGATCTCGCGTGGGGTGATGCTGCGCGGCGAACCGGTACAGGCGCTGTGGCAGCCGCTGCTGTTCCTGGCGCTGCTCGGCCTGGTCGTGGTGACCCTGGCCACGCTCAGGTTCCGCTCATTCCTTGCTCCAGGGGCGAAGCGGCGCCAGCGCCCCGGTCGGCCCGCCGTCGCCCCGATCCCGGAAAAGGTCTCGCGGTGAGCGCGCGGGTCACCGATGTGACTGTCCATTTCGGAGACCGGGTCGCTCTCGACAAGGTGTCTCTGCACGTGCCGGCCGGCGAGGTACGCGCTGTCGTGGGTGGCGACGGCGCGGGCAAGACGACGCTGCTGCGGGTACTGGCCGGTGCGGTCCGGCCCACCACGGGCGAGGTGCAGCGGCCGCCGGCGGCGCGTATCGGGTACCTGGCGGCCAGCTCGGGCACCTACCCTGACCTGTCCGTGTGGGAGAACCTGGACTTCGTGGCGACCACATACGGCGTACCGCGCCGAGTGGCGCGCGAGCGGGTCCGGGGGTATCTGGACCGGACCGGCCTCGCGTCGGTCAGCGACCGGTTGGCCGGCGACCTGTCCGGCGGCATGCGCCAGAAGCTCGGCGTCATCCGCGCCATGGTGCACCGGCCCGACCTGCTCGTCCTCGACGAACCCACTACCGGAATAGACCCGGTCAGCCGCGCCGACCTGTGGTGGCTGATCGCCCGCGCCGCTGCACAGGGCTGCGCGGTTGTGCTGTCCACCACATACCTCGACGAGGCTGAGCGCGCCTCCCGTGTGCTGCTGCTGGACCGCGGCCGCACCCTGGTGGAGGGCACCCCCGAGGAGATCGTCGCCGCAGTCCCCGGTACCCTCCGTCGGCTGTCCTCGCGGCCCGACGGCACCGACCGCCGGCTGGCTTGGCGGCGCGGCGCGACCTGGCGGGTCTGGGATCCGGGCGGCAGGGACGCCCCCGACGACCGGATCACCCCCGACCTCCAGGATGCGGTCACCGTGGCCGCCCTGGCTGAGGAGGCTGTGCCATGAGTACCCCGCTGGCACAGGCCATCGGCGCGACGCGGCGGTTCGGCGCGTTCGTGGCCGTCGACTCGGTCGACCTCGACGTGCACCCGGGCGAGGTGCTCGGTCTTCTGGGCGCCAACGGCGCGGGCAAGACGACGCTGATCCGCATGCTGGTGGGACTGCTGCCGCCGAGCGCGGGTGAGGTCCGGCTGTTCGGGGAGCCGCCTTCCCGGCAGACCCGGCGGCGGCTGGGCTACGTGCCGCAGAGCCTTGGCCTGTACGACGACCTGTCGCCCGCCGAGAACCTGGCGTTCGCGCGCTCGGCGTTCGGTGGCGATGCCACCGCGTCCGACCGGGACCTCGCCCTCGGCACCCTGGCCGATGTGCCCGTGGGGCAGTTGCCGCTCGGCGTGCAGCGGCGGGTCGCCTTCGCGCAGGCGCTCGCACACCGCCCTGACCTGCTCGTGCTCGACGAGCCCACGTCCGGGGTGGACCCGCTGGCCCGCACCCGCCTGTGGGAGACCGTGCGCGACGCGGCCGACCGCGGCGCCGCGGTCCTCGTCACCACGCACCAGATGGAGGAAGCGCAGGAGTGCGACCGGCTGGCCGTGATGGCCGCTGGCCGGGTGATGGCACGCGGCCGGGTCGCTGACATCGTCGGCGACGCGCAAGTGACCGTCGTGGACGCTGACGACTGGGCGGCGGCCTTCGACGCCATCGAGGCCGCCGGGCTGCTGGCCGCGCTGGTCGGCCGCACGCTGCGGGTACCCGGCGCCTCCGCCGACGCGGTACGCGACGCGCTCGACGGGATGCCGGTTCGGCTGCGTACCGCACCGGCCACCTTGGAGGAGCGCTTCCTCGAGCTGAGCCGGACCGGCGCGTGAGCCCTTCGCGCTACTGCTCGTCCTGCCATTGCTCCCGGCTGTGGCGGGAGCCGTGGCGGACTTCGGCTTCGATCGTGTCCTTCCCATGAAGCCGGGCGGCGGCGAGGCGGTGGTAGCCGTCGGTGACCAGTAGCCCGTCCTCGGTGTCGAACACCACGATCGGTGGCATGGTGTCGAGATTTTCCGCGTAGCGGGCCACCCGCTCGGCGTCGAGATGTGCCCGCGGGTCCACCGGGCTGTTCGCCAGAAGGTCGGAGATTCTGAGCCGTGTCATGTCTACCTGCTGACCCGATCAGGCGGCCGCCCGCACCGTGGGGCCGCCACCGGTGAGGTCGGCGCGGACCTGGCGTTCCACCAGCACCGGCACGAAGTCGCGTACCGGTGCCTTGTCGAAGTTACCGCGGGCCTGGACGACCCTGTCGGTGATGATTTCGGCCGGCACGGCCGGGAACCGGGCGGACAATGCCTCGATCACACGGCCGATAGCCTGGCTTTCGCCCGTGGCGAAGTGGGGTGTCGGCGTTGCGGCAGGATTGCTCATACCACCAGCCAAGCACCGACCCCGACGCCCATACCAGGGCCGTCTGTCCCTTCTTGCGTCGCGGCAGCTCACCGGCTGTTTGCCCGCTGCGGGCGGTCGAGCGCGTTCCGCGGGCGGTCAGGTCAGGAACGAACCGACGGCAGCCCAGAACGCCGTGGTTTCCTCGATGAACGGATAATGGCCGCTGCGCTCGAAGACAACCAGGCGGGCAGGGCCGATGCCGGCGGCGAGTTCCTGCGAGCACGCGGGCGGGTACTGCGGGTCGTGGCGTCCGGAGAGGATCAGCGTCGGCGCCGTGACGGTGCCGAGGAGCGGCGCGTAGTCCAGCCGCTTCGCGATACGGTGCCAGTCCGCGCGTCCGGCGGCGGGGCGTAACCAGTCGGTCAGTGCGATCGGCTGGGGCCGGACGTGGCTGCGATCGTGGAACGACTGGCGTTGGATGAAGTTGTTCAGCAACCGTTCGCTGCCCAGGCGCCGCACCGCCAGGTGCAGGGAGCCCAGCAGCGCCAGCCGGGCAAAAGCGGGGTGACCGCGATGCCACAACGCGCCGGGGGCGGTGAGGTACGCCCGCCCACCGGTGCCGGTGCCCACCAGTACCAGCCGCTTGATCCGGTCGGGCCGCTCCAGCGCGTACGCCAGCAATGCCAGACCGCCCATGCTGTGCCCCAGAGCGTCTACGGGACCGGCCACCGCGGTCGCCCCCAGCGCCTCGTCGGTGCAGTGACGCATTTCCGCCATGCCGAGTCGGGCCGGCCGGGTTGACCGGCCGGAGCCCGGCGGGTCGAACGTGACCACGCTGCGGCCCAGGCCGACCAGCCCGTCGATCAGCGCGTCCGCGCTCGCCAACCCGGGCCGCTGGAACCGGTGCGGACCGGGCATCAACAGGACCGGTTCGCCCTCGCCGATCCGGTAGACGGCAAGACCGTCGTGGACCACGTATGGCCGCGGCGTCGCCATCACGACTCCTCCCGCCCGTGGTCACTGGCCCGGTGAGCCGGCCACGACGTGCTCCGGTTCCCGCGCCGCCGCACCGGCCGGCTCGGCGACCCGGTGGTGCGGCAGCCAGGACAGCCACCGCGGCAGGTACCAGGTGTGGTTGCCGAGCAGCGACAGCACCGATGGCAGGAGCACAGCCGTACGACGGTGGCGTCGAGGAGGATGGCCACCGCGAGGCCGACGCCGAGTTGCTTGAAGTCCTGCATGGACAGCGTGGCGAGGACGGCGAAGATGCCGACCATGATAATCGCCGCGCTGGTCACCACACCCGCGGTGGCGCGGATACCCTGTGCGACGGCTTCTCGGGTGGACAGGCCGTTGTCATGTGTCTCGCGGATGCGGGAGACCACGAACACGTGGTAGTCCATCGACAGTCCGAACAGGACGACGAAGGTGAACAGCGGCAGCCACGACTCGATCGCGCCGACTCCGTGGGTGCCGACGAGGCTGGCGCCCCAACCGTGCTGGAAGACCGCGACGATGACGCCGAACGCGGCCGCGACCGACAGCAGGTTGAGCAGGATCGAGACGGCGGCGATGGTGATCGAGCGGAACGAGTACAGCATGAGCAGGAACGCCATGCCCATCACGAACAGCAGCACCGGGACGATACTGTGGCGTAGCCGGTCGTTGAAGTCGGTGGAGAAGGCGAGATCACCGGCGACGTACGTGTGCACACCGGTCACAGTGGACAGAGTTGTCGGTATCACGGTGTCGCGGAGGGTGTGCAGCGCACGTAGCGAGGTGGCGTCGGAGCCGTCGCCGGCCAGCGGGACCGCGATCACCACTACGCGCTGCGGGGCGTACATGGTGACCTGGATCGGCTGGTTCATCTGCCCGGTGCGTAACGCGGCCGCGGTGAAGTCGGCGATCGCCTGGCGTACCGGCGCCGCCTGGACGTCGTCGGCCTGCACCACGACCTGGGCCGGCGTCGGTCCGCCGGGGAACGCTGCGACGATGTGACGGTAGGTCTGCTCCACGACGTCCCACGAAGTGCCTGTCCGGCCCGGCCGGCAGTGAGAACCCCTCGGGTGGGCCGGCCGCCACATCGAGTACGAAGTCGTGTTGTCCCCACGCCTGGTCGAGCCGGCTGTCGATGTAGAACGGGCAGCTGTCGATCTCGCCGAGCAGCACATCGGCGCCGCCGGTGAGGTACTCGCCGTCCGGGTAGCACATCGGTGTGCTGCCCGCGCAGCAGCCGCCGGACTGGACGAACATCAGCGCACCGCGCGCGGCGCGCAGGCGTGCGATCGCCTCGCGCGCCGCCGCGGTCGCAGATACACGCGACATCGCGCCGGTCCCTAGAACAGGCCCAGTGGCTGGTCGCTGTAGGAGACGAGCAGGTTCTTCGTCTGGCTGTAGTGGTCAAGCATCATCCGGTGGGTCTCCCTCCCGATGCCTGAGATCTTGTAGCCGCCGAACGCCGCTCCGGCCGGGTACTGGTGGTAGCAGTTGGTCCAGACACGGCCGGCTTTGATGGCGCGACCCATGCGGTAGGCACGGTTCCCATCGCGGGTCCACACGCCGGCCCCGAGGCCGTAGAGGGTGTCGTTGGCGATGGCCAGCGCATCCGCCTCATCCGTGAAGGTGGTGACCGCCAGGACCGGACCGAAGATCTCCTCCTGGAACACACGCATCCTGTTGTGTCCCTTCAGCACGGTCGGCGCGAAGAAGTACCCGTCGGTGAACTCGCCGCCGATCTGGGCCCGCTGGCCGCCGATGAGCACCTCGGCACCCTCGTCGCGACCGATCTGCACGTACGATGCGATCTTGTCCAGCTGGCTCTCGGACACCTGCGGACCCAACTGCGTGTCGGTGTCCAGCGGGTTGCCCTGCCGGATCGCGCCGATGCGCGCGAGCGCCCGCTCCATGAACGCGTCGAAGATGTCGCGCTGGATCAGCGCCCGCGACGGGCAGGTGCACACCTCGCCCTTGTTGAACGCGTACAGCACCAGGCCCTCGACGGCTTTGGACAGGAAACTGTCGTCAGCGGCCAGAACATCGGAGAAGAAGATGTTCGGCGACTTGCCGCCCAACTCGACCGTGGACGGGATGATGTTCTGCGCGGCGTACTGCATGATCAGCCGGCCGGTGACCGTTTCGCCGGTGAACCCGATCTTCGCGATGCGTGGGTTCGCCGCCAGTGCCTTGCCGATCTCGCCGCCCGGTCCGTTGACCACGTTGATCACGCCGGCCGGAACGATGTCCTCGACAACTTCCAGCAACTTCAGGATCGACCACGGGGTGGGCGACGCCGGCTTCAGGACCGAACAGTTGCCGGCCGCCAGCGCCGGCGCCAGCTTCCACGCGGCCATCAGCAACGGGAAGTTGAACGGGATGATCTGACCGACCACGCCCAGTGGCTCCCGGAAGTGGTACGCGACCAGGTCCTTGTCGATCTCGGTGGAGCGTCCTTCCTCCGCGCGGGCCGCCGCCGCGAAGTAACGGAAGTGGTCGACGACCAGCGGCACGTCCGCGGCTAGTGTCTCCCGCACGGGCTTGCCGTTCTCCCAGCTTTCCGCCACGGCGAGCTTCTCGGCATTCTGCTCGATCGCGTCCGCGACCGCGTTGAGCACCTCGGCACGCCCGGCTGCGGGCGTCTCGCCCCAGGCGTCCTTGGCGGCGTGGGCGGCGTCGAGGGCGAGTTCGATGTCCGCGGGCGTCGACTCGGGAACCTCGGTGATGACCTTGGCGGTGGCGGGAGTCAGGTCCGCGCGGTAGCGGCCTTCCGTCGGCTCCTGCCATTTCCCGCCGATGAAGTTCTCATAGCGGGACTTGACCGCGACGATGCTGCCGGGTGTTCCCGGTACGGCATACTTCATGGCATCCTCCTTCGAACGGCCACACCGCGGTGGGCGGGGGCTGTCACAGCCCGGCAGTGGAGATCGAGTCCGGGCATCCACCCTTACCGAATCCCCTGGACGACCCCCGTGGGCAGGGCCGAAGGACCTGGCGCCGACGCCGAAAGTCCCAGCCGCTGCGGTTCAACGTGCCACGAGCGCGGACTTGACCACTTTCCCGGTTTCGTTGTGCGGCAGTTCGCCGTGGACGACCACGCGGCGGGGAACCTGGAAGGGCGCCAGCCGGGATCGGCACCAGGCCTGGATTCCTTCCGGACTGGCGGTGGCGCCGGTGCGCAGCGCCACATGGGCGACCAGAGCCTGGCCGAGCACCCGGTCCGGGACGCCGACGACGGCAGCCTCGGCAACGGCCGGATGGCGTTCGAGAGCATGTTCGACGGGCGTCGGGGTGGACGTTCTCGCCGGCCGGGTCGATGCAACCGTGTGCCGATCGCCAGCTGCCCGCCGAGGTCGAGTACCTGCTCTGGGTCGGCTGCGCCGGCGCGCTGGACGACAACGCGAAGAAGACCACCCGTACGGTGGCTGAGCTGCTGCATACGGCCGGTGTCGAGTTCATGGTGCTTGGCGGCGGGGAGCGGTGCACCGGCGACCCGGCGCGTCGGATGGGTCAGGAGTTCCTGTTCCAGGAGCTGGGGAAGCAGAACGTGGAGACGCTCAACGCCATCGGCGCGAGGAAGATCGTGGTGACCTGCGCGCACTGCTTCAACGCGGTCTCCAACGAGTACCCCCAGCTCGGCGGGGTGTACGAGGTCGTGCACCACACCCAGTTGCTGGCCCGGCTGGTCGCTGCGGGCCGGCTCGTCCCGGCGCACAAGGTGGACACCACCGTCACCTACCACGACCCGTGTTACCTGGGTCGGCACAACCGGGTGTTCGAGCCGCCCCGCGACATCCTCGGCAGTGTTCCGGGCGTACGGCTCAACGAGATGCCGCGTAACCGTACGACGTCCTTCTGCTGTGGAGCGGGCGGCGCTCGCATGTGGATGGAGGAGCAGATCGGTACCCGGATCAACGAGACCCGCAGCACCGAGGCGCTGGGTACCGGCGCCGAGCTGGTCACCGCGGCCTGCCCGTACTGCATCGTCATGCTCACCGACGGTGTGGCGGCGGCGCAGCAACGCGACGGTGCTGCCGGGAACGTGCGGGTGGCCGACGTCTCGGAGGTACTGCTGCGGTCGGTGCGGGGGACCGGCGACGGCACCGGTACCGGCTGACTCGCTGACCGGCTTTGTCGCGGTCGCCGCCGGCCTGGCCGCCTCCGCCATCTGCTGCTCGCCGTCCTGCCTCCGCGATCGCCCGGCAGGCCGGTGTCGATCGCTCGTTCCTCTACCGCCATCGATCCGCGACAGATGTCATACGACCCGCGCGACAATGCGCCCGGCGCCACTGACCCGAGCCGCTCGGTCGGATTCGGTCAGCCGTCCGATGAACCGCCGCCCGATCGGGCGCATCGTAGCCGGTGTCGGAGTCGACGGAGGCCGGTGAGATAGCGATGGCATTCGCACTCGTTGAGCGCGACAGGGCGAAGCGCCAAGGGGTTCGCGGGTGATGGCTGTCGTCGTCGGCCCAGGCAGCGAATCGGCGTCCCGGCGATAGGGGTCTCTTCATGACAACAACGGACACGACCTCGGATCGGGACGTCACGGCAGCCGCACAGACCGTTGCGCGGCACAGCGGCATTCCAGGTCCGTCCGGCAATGCGATGCTGGGGATCGCCCTGGCATTCCGGCGCGACATTCTCGGTACCCTCCTGAAGGGATTCCACCGCTACGGCGAGCTTGTCGCCTACCGGTTCGGTCCGCAACGGGGGCCGCTCCAGCGGGTGATCGTCGCCGCCTTCGGTCCCGACGCGGTACGCCAGGTGCTGACCGGCACCGAGCGCGCCTTCGGCCGGAAGACGGCTGGGGCCAAGGTGCTGACCGAGGTCTTCGGCAAGGGGCTGTTCACCATCGAAGGCGAAGCCTGGCGGAACCAGAGACGCGCCCTGCAACCGATGCTTACGCCGCAGCGGGTCGCCACCTACAACGACATGATCGCCGAGGAGGCGGAAAAGGTCGTGGCTTCGGTGCCCGACGGTGTCGTCGACCTGCATGTACTGATGCTGCGGTACACGCTCCGGGTGCTCGGGCGCGTGCTGTTCGACCGGGAGATCGACGCTGTCGTCCCGCAGTTGCACCAGCTGGTGCCACTGCTCAGCGAAGTCGGCTTCGCGCGCGGCCTCCAGCTAGTCCGGCTGCCGCTGACCTGGCCGACCCCGCGCAACCGTCGCATGCTCCGGGTACGCGCGCAGTTCGACGCGCTCGTCGACCAGCTTCTCGACGGGGCCGGGGCCGACGGACCGGACCAGGAGTTCGTCGCCCGGGCGCGCACGGCCCTCGATCCCGAGACTGGAGAGCCGGTGTCGGAACAGGAGATTCGCGACCAGGCACTGCTCTTTCTCTTCGCCGGACACGAGACCACGGCCACGGCGGCGACGCTCACCCTGGACCTGCTCGGTCGGCACCCGGACGTGCAGGAGCGGATCGCCGCCGAACTGGACCCCACGCTGATGGGCGCGGCCCTGCTGGAAGGTCTGCGACTGTTCCCCCCGGCCTACCTCAACGAGCGGATCGCACGGAGCGACCTCGACATCGCCGGTCACCCGGTACCGGCCGGAACACATGTGTTCGTCTCGCCGTACGTGACCCATCGGCACCCCGGGTTCTGGCCCCACCCGGAGCGGTTCGACCCGGACCGCTTCATCGGTGACCACGATCGTCCCCGGTATGCGTACTTCCCCTTCGGGGGCGGACCCCGTAGCTGCATCGGGGGACAGTTGGCCTGGGCCGAGATGACGATGTTGCTGCGTATGCTGCTGGCCCGCTACCGGATCGAACCCGTCGGAGCGCCACCGCGAATCGTTCCGCTCCTCACCCTGCGCCCTGCCGGACCGGTCCCGGCGAGACTCGTCGTCCGCAGGGGAGGCAGGCTCGACGCCGGATCGGCGTCGCGACGCCCTGACACGGCGCTGGCACCAGCCGGCGCTGGTGGCGACGCGTCCGAAGACGGCCGTCGCCGGTTCGGGTGAGGCGCTATGGCTTCCACACCGGATGTCCCCGTGGTGCGGGGATTCCCGCTCCTCGGCAACGCCCTGGGTCTGGCCAAGGATCCCGCACGGTTCTTCGTACGGTGCTACCGCGAGTACGGACCAGTGTTTCGCCTCAGGATCCTCAACAGGACATGCACCGTCATCGCCGGCGCCGAGGCCGCCAACTACCTCGGTACCCGCGACGGGCGGGAAAACCTGCGGTCGAAGGAGTTCTGGCAGGGCATGATCGACGAGTACGGTGCCACCCGGAACATCCTCGGCGAGGACGGCGCGGCACACCGGGAGCTGCGCGACATCATGCGACGAGGCTATTCCCGGGAAGCCGTCAAGGGCCGACTCAACGAGTTGCTGGCGATCACCGACCGGTCCATCGAACGCGACTGGCAGCCCGGACGGTCGGTGCCCGTCGTACGGGCGATGCAGTACGTCGTGACCGACCAGATCGGTTCCCTCCTCACCGGGGCGGCGCCGCTGGACTACGTGCCGGACATCTGCACCACCATGCGGTACGTCCTCAACGTGCTGGTCACGCGCCAGCGACCGAAACTCATGCTGCGCAGCCCCCGGTACCGGCGGGCCAGGGCACGGGTGTTCGAGCTCGGCCAGAGGACACTCGCCAACCATCGCGCCGCCACCAGACGCGACGACGAGCGGAACCTCATCGACGACATCATCGCCGCGCACGCCAAAGATCCCCCGCTGATTCCGGCCAGCGACCTGCCGCTGGCCCTCGCCGGCCCATATATCGCCGGTATGGACACGGTGGCCAGTACCGTGGCGAGTCTCGTCTACGCGGTCCTCAAGCACCCCGAGGTGCTCAAGCGCGTGCGCGATGAGGTTGATGCGCTGTTCGCCGCCCGCCGCGTCGACGACGACGCCCTGAAGCGGATCCCGACGGTGCGCGCCGCGGTCATGGAGACCATGCGTCTCTACCCGGTGGCCGTGGCTCAGACGCGTACCGCCGTCCGGGACTTCACCTTCGCCGGCCACACCATCGAGGCGGGAGAAACCGTCTACGTCGCCACGACGGTGCCCCATTTCATGGCCGAGTACTACCCCGACCCGGACACGTTCGACATCGACCGTTACGACAAGGCGCGTGCCGAGCACCTGCAATCCGGTGCCTATTCCCCCTACGGTCGCGGCCCGCACACCTGCCTGGGCAAGAGTCTGGCCGACGTCCACATGATTCTCACGGTGGCGCGCTTGTTCCACCGGCTTGATCTGGAGCTGGATCCGCCGGGCTACCAACTCGTCACCAGGGCCGCGCCGACTCCGGGGCCGTCGATGCGTTTCAAGGTCAAAGTAGCCGGCTACCGCTCGTAGCTGAGGCCACGGCGCCGTACGATCTGCTGTCAGCCCGACTTGATGCCCGCGGGTTCAAGCTGCCCTTCTATATTGATGATCCGTATCGTCTGGCTAGCGCGGCGGATCAGCAGATGGCTGCGTATGTGGGGGCGCACGACTTCTTCCTTCAGACACTCGAGGCATTCCTGGCGGCATGTCAAAAAGGTGACGGCGGCTGCTTCGCGCCGCTGCACGAGCCGGTCACGGTGGCGGATCTGGTTGGCCACGCGATCGCCCGCAGCGTCGCGCAGATCCTGCGCCACGATCCCGGTGTGCGTCTGGGCGAGGATCCCGAAGACGTCCACCAGCTGCGTGTCGGTACCCGCCGGCTGCGCTCGGACCTGCGTACCTTCGCCAGCCTGCTCGACGCCGACCGGGTCGCGGCGATCCGCGCGGAACTGGGCTGGCTGGCGGCCCTGGTCGGTGCGGTTCGGGACACCGACGTGCTCGCCGCCCGCCTTCGTGCCAGCGGCGCCACCCTGCCCGACGCCGACAGCGCCGCGGTGGCTGCGCTGCGGTCCAGCCTCGCGCAGCAAGCCGGGACCGCCCGCGCGGCGATGTTGCAGGCCATGCGCTGCCCGCGGTACCTGGATCTGCTCGACGCCCTGGTCGACCTCGCCGCCGCGCCCCCGCTGGCCGGCGACACTATGCCCACCACCCACGCCCCGGGTCGGGTTTCCGCCCGGATGGCCGGCCTGCCCTGGCGGCGGCTGGCCGGCGCGGTGGCGGCGCTGCCACCGGACCCGTCCGATGCGGCGCTGCACCGGATCCGGATCCTGGCCAAACGGTGTCGGTACGCGGCCGAAGCCGTCGCCCCGCTCGTCGGGCCGCCCGCCGCTCGCTTCGCCGCCACCGTCGCCGACGTGCAGACGGTGCTCGGCGATCACCACGACACCGTCGTCGCGGAAGCCTGGCTCCGTGACGCAGCCGGTACCGAACCGGCCGCCGGCGTCGCCGCCGGTGAACTGATCGCCCACGAACGCACCCGGCGCGACCAGCTACGGCGCAGTGGCCGGCGGTCTGGCAGAGCGCCTCCGCCAGGAGCTGCGCCGGTGGCTGTAACGCCCCGATCGCTACCGGCGGAGCTGTCGGTATGGACGCGCCGACGGAGCCGCCCGTCCTGCCTCTGGCTAGCTTGGGGAGCGATTGTGTCGAGGAGCTGTATGTCGCAGGTTGTACCGGTCACGCCCGACTCCGCCGGCGGCCTTTGTCAACCGGGAGCTGAGCTGGCTGAGCTTCGCCCGCCGCGTGCTGGCCCTGGCCGAGGACCCGGAGCAGCCTCTTCTTGAGCGGGTCAAGTTCGCCCGGATCATGGGCATGATCCACGACGAGTTCGCGATGAAGCGCATCGGTGGGCCTGTTCCGGCGGTGCGAAACGGCCAGGGTAGACGCGGCCTGACGGCCTGACCCCTGTCGAGGTGCTCCAGGCCTGCCGCGCAGAGCTGCGGTCCCAGCAGGTAGTCGGTAGCCAGGCTCGTGCGAGGAGCAGTTGCGCCCTGCTCTGCGCGAGCTGGGTATCCCGATCCTGGACGTCGGGGATCTCGACCCGTCCCAGCGGGATTTCCTCGCCCGGTACTTCGCGGAGTCCGTGGAGCCGATCCTCACCCCGCTGGCCGCAGACGCCGCGCATCCGTTCCCGTTCATCAGCAACCTCGGCCTCAACCTGGCGGTACTTGTCACCGAGCCGGGTCGCCGCAACGCGCCGTTTCGTGCGGATCAAGGTGCCGGCCAACCGGCCGCGATGGGTACCGCTGCCGGACCACGCCGGCTGGGTACCGCTCGAGCAGGTGATCGCGGACAACCTGAGCGCGCTGTTCCCGCGGCATCGGAGTTGGCCTGCTCCTTCTTCCGGGTCACCAGGGGCGCCAAGGACTATCCGTGGACCGATCAGGTCGCCGACGAGGACGTGGATCTCTCGCCCGGTGCGATCATCGAGATGTCACGGCTGAACTGACCGCCCGCAGGTACGCCGGTGTGGTCCGCTTCGAGGTCGCGCCGACATGCCCGTCGGGCCTGCGGCGCTGCTCGCGACTCAGCTCGACGCCGACCCCGCCGACTCATCGCCACTCCCGGGCTACTCAGCCTCGGCAGACCTCATGCGCTGCCGGTGGAAGGCCATCCCGAGCAGCGTTATCCTCCGCACGAGCCGGTGACCCATCCGCGGCTGCTCTACCTCGACTACGCCGACCCGTCCGCGCTGTTCGACGAGATCCGTCGCGGGGACATCCTGTGCACCTGCCGTACCACAGCTTCGACACCTCGATCCTGCGGTTCCTGCAGAGCGCCGCCGTCGACCCTGCCGTCCTGGCCATCAAGCTGACGATCTACCGCACCGGCCGCCGCTCCCCGATCGTCCAGGCGCTCAAGGAAGCGGCCCGCCGCGGCAAGCAGGTCGCAGTCCTGGTCGAGATCACCGCACGCTTCGACGAGGCGCCCAACATCAGCTGGGGCAAGGAGCTCGAGCAGGCGGGAGCCACGTCGCGTACGGCGTGGAGCGGGTCAAGACGCACGTCAAGCTGGCGCTGGTGGTGCGTGAGGAGCCGGACGGCATCCGCCGCTACGTCCACGTCGGCACGGGAAACTACCACGAGGGCACAGCCCGGCTGTATGAGGACCTCGGGCTGCTCAGCGCGGATCCCGAGCTGGCCGCTCACGCGGCGGCCGTCTTCAACGAGCTGACCGCCGGCATCCCGGCCCCGACCCCGGGCACAGCTCCTGGTGGCGCCGCACGACCTCCGCGAGCGGTTCATCGCGCTGATCCGGCGCGAGGCCGAACACGCCCGGGCCGGACGCCCCTGCGGCATCCGGGCCAAGATGAACCAGCTCCAGGACCCGCAGATGATCCGGGAGCTCTACCGGGCCAGCCTGGCCGGCGTCCCCATCGTTCTCAACGTCCGCGGCCTGTGCTGCCTGCGGGCAGGGGTACCCGGGGTGTCACCGACCATCCAGGTCTACAGCACGCTGGGAAGATTCCTCGAGCACAGCCGCATCTACCGCTTCGAGAACGCCGGCGCACCCGAATTCTTCATCGGCTCGGCCGACCTGATGACCCGCAACCTCTCCCGCCGGATGGAGGTCGTCGCCCCCGTCCGCGATCCGGGTATCAAAGCCGAGTTGGAGAACATCCTGCGCACCTACGAGCAGGACAACCATTCGGCATGGGACATGCAACCCGACGGCGAGTACGTCCGCCGGCACCCGGCCCCGGACGAAGCCCCCCGGGGTGCCCAACAGGCGTTCATCGAACGCGCCAGCTTGGTGGCCACCCCGAACGGCGTCGGCGCGGCGGCGGCTCTCCCCGGCCTGACCGCGATCAGCCTGGGGCAACGCCTGTAGGACACAGAGGACCCAAACGGCCACAAGGGCGTCGCGCTCGTACTGGCGATCTGGTCTGCTGGCCAGAGGATTCAGCTGGCCCTCACCGTCGCTGTCGGTACGGGCGAGATCTCGAATCCTGTCCATCCGCGGCAGGCAGGCGGGTGACCAGCGTCGGCGCGCTGCTACCCGCCACCCCGCTTGCTGGGCTTCCACCCCCTACCCGGCGGGTACTTCGCCACCCTCGCCGTCATGGTCGCCTGCAACCTCACCCTCATCGAGATCGGCGAGCGGCTGTTCTACGGCGCCACACCCACACCCACCTTCGCCGCTTCCAGACCCCGTCGCGCACCGTCATGTACGCCGCCGCGCCGCCTGCTTCACCACCGGCCGCGCATCGCACTCTCCAGGCGCAGCGTCCTCGCCGCATGCCGGGTGGCTGCGGGCAAATGATCATCAACCGCCGGGCGGTACGCGGGGGGTCCGACCAGGGCCGTCCTGGGCCCTACGGACGCCGAGTTCGTCGCCCGACGTGTCGCACTTCTACCGGGCCGGTGCCCGCGATGACCATGTGGATGCCGTCGGGCGCGGTTGCGGATCCGGTCGTCGGGCTCCCGTAAGGCGGGGGCTTTCGGCTCTGTCGATCGGGGCGCTGGTGGGCAAGGCTGGCTGGGGTTGGCGGGTTCGACGATCGGCCGACCGGGAAGGAAACGAGGATGCCTGACGAGACGATCACGACGCCGTATGGCCGGATGCCCGCCTATGCGGCCGGGCCGGAAGGCGCAGGGCCGTGGCCGGGTGTGATCGTCATCCACGATGCCGGCGGAATGAGCAAGGACACCCGTCGCCAGGTCGAGTGGCTGGCCGGCGCGGGCTATCTGACCATCGCGCCCGACCTGTTCTACTTCGGCAGCACGGTGACCTGTCTGTGGACGATCTTCCGGAGTATGCGGGCTGGCCGGGGCCGCTTCTACGACGAGATCGAGGCAACCCGCCGCTGGCTCGTCGAGCAGCCTGGCTGTACCGGCCGGGTCGGGGTCATCGGTTTCTGCATGGGTGGTGGGCTTGCCTTTGCGCTGGCGCCCGGGCACGGGTTCGCCGCGGCGAGCGTGAACTACGGGGCGATTCCCGGCCACGCCGAACAGGTTCTGGCCACCGCGTGCCCGATCGTGGCGAGTTACGGCGCGCACGACGGCTCGCTCAAGGGCGCGGCCGCCCGGCTCGACCGGGTCCTGACCACCCTGGGCATCGATCATGACGTCAAGGAGTACCCCGACGCGGGCCATAGCTTCCTCAACGACCACCGCGACGAACGCGTCCCGCTGGTGTTCGCGCTCATGGCCCGGTTCATCGGCGGCGCCGACTACCACGAGGCCTCGGCCGTGGACGCGCGTGGCCGGATCGAGGCGTTCTTCGCCCGCCACCTGTGCCCCACCGGGTAGCCTGCCGACCCGCCCTATGTCCTCACTGTCAGTCGACTATCCGCAGGACCGGATGCCTGCCCGCCTCGGCGGTGAACCGCACCAGCGGGTCGTCGGGGCGTACGTCGAAGTACGGTCGGGTGATCGGGACGGCCCGCAGGTACTCCCGCAGCACGGGGGCGCTCTGCTCGGCGGTGCACTCGGCGACGGTGGCGGTTTCGCGGTGTCCGTTGCGGGTCAGGGTGACCTGGCCCGCGGCTCGGGCGTTGCGTACCCACGCCACCGTGCCGTACGGGGCGACCAGGTAGCGGTGGCCGTCGTAGCGGATGGGGCGCACCGGCGTGGAGTGCGGCTTGCCGGTCCTGCGGCCGGTCACCGTCAGTAGCGCATAGTCGGGTGGCGCCAGCCGGGTGGCCAACAGCGCCTTGACCAGCGCGTTGCCCATTCGTAGTCCGGGGCCCACCCGGTAGGTCTTGGCCATCACGGCTCCTCCGTTCACCTCGACACACGATCGGTACCGGTGCCACCGCGTACCCGGGGTCGCACGGCGTCTGGGCGCCGGGTGTGGAGCGTGGTCACCAGTACCCCGGTCAGCCAGGTGGCCGCGAAGATCAGCGCGAACGGGATCCACGTCCCCAACGGGCTGGCGAACATGGCCAGGCTGTGCAGGAGGACCAGCGCGACCAGTGCGAAGTCGACCACCATCACGAACCCGGTGAACGCCACGGCGGTCTGCGGCGGGCTGGTGTAGCCGAAGCGGGTGAAATAGATCGCTGACACGGCCCCGAAGTACAACGGCGCGCCGATCGCGTGGACGATCAACGCCACCTGCAGCGATGTCACGGCCTGACCGATCCCGATCGTGGCGAAACACAACCCCCACCCGACGCCGGCATGCGCCATCACGATCAATACTTCCCGAACCCCTAGTAGTGCTTCGTCATGATCTAATTGTCGGATGGTGAGGTCCGTCGTTGGGGTGGGCATGGATGTGCAGACGCTGCTGCGGGTGGACGACGACCTGAAGGACTTCGTCGACGCCGTCTTCGGGTCGTTGCGGCGGAAGGGCTGGCAGGAGCGGTGCCACTGCTACCTGACCGGGTTGATGCTCGAGGGCCGGCGCAAGTCGGTCCAGCCGATGGCCCAGCGGCTCGACGAGCCCAATGAGCAGTCGTTGCAGCACTTCGTGGCGAACACGCCGTGGGACCCGGTGCCGGTACGCCGGGTGTTGGCGCGGCGGATGCAGCAGGTGATCGACCCGTCTGCGTGGGTGTTCGATGACACCGGGTTCGTCAAGGACGGTCGAATGTCGCCGTGTGTGGCCCGGCAATACACCGGTACCGCCGGGAAGATTACGAACTGTCAGACATCCCATGACGTTGTTTGTCAAGCAGCAGTCTGTTGATCTTGCCGAATTGGCGTCCAGGCCTTGTCCTCGTCGTACTTCGTGCCGGTCTTGAGGCAGCCGTGCAGGATGCCGACGAGGCGGTTGCCGAGTTGGCGTAGCGCGGCGCGGTGGCCGATGCCGCGGCCGCGGAGTTGGTCGTAGTAGGCGCGGGCGCCGGGTGAGGCGCGTAGCGCGGCGAATGCCTGCATGCCCAGGGCGTCAACGAGCCGGTCGTTGTGGACGTAGCGGGCCAGGACGGTCTTGCGTTTGCCGGACTGGCGGGTGATCGGGCTGGTCCCGGCGTAGTTCTTGCGGGCTCTGGCATCGGCGTAGCGGTTCTTGTCGTCGCCGAACTCGGCGAGCACCCGGGCGCCGAGCACGCCGCCGAGACCGGGCTGGCTGAGGTAGACCTCAACGTCCGGGTGCTTGCCAAAATGGGCCTCGACCTGCTCCTCCATGGCGGCGATCTGAGTGTTGAGGACGGTGAGGATCGCTACCTGGGCGCGGACGGTGGCCGCGTAGGCGGCGGTCACGGCCGCGGGCTGGCCCAGGTACTCGGCCCGTAGCGCGGCGGCGATCGCCTCGGCCTTCGCGGCCCGGTTGCGGCGGCGGGCCTGGCGCAGCGCTTCGGTGATCTGCTCGATGGTCAGGGCAGCCGCGGAGGCCGGGTCGGCAGCGGCGCCGAGCAGTTCCAGAGTGTCACCGGCGATGAGGTCGTCGAAGGCGACCAACGCGGCCGGGAAGAACTCCCGCAGCGCGTGGCGCAGCCGCAGCAGATGGCGGGTGCGTTCCCAGATCAGCGTCTTGTGTGCCCGGGTGAGGACCTTGACCGCCTCGGCCTGCACGCTGTCGCCGGCGATCGGGCGTAGCTGATGGCGGTCGGTGCGCACCATGTCGGCCTGGACGTGTGCGTCGGCGGTGTCGCTCTTAGCCCCGGACACGCCGTGGCGTTCGCGGTAGCGGGCCACCTGCAGCGGGTTGATCGCGTAGATCTGGTAGCCGGCCGCGATCAGCGCCTGCACCCACGGGCCACGCTCGGTCTCGATCCCGACCACCACCGTAGTGTCGTCGTCCTCGCCGAGGTGTTCGCCGATCATCGCGTGCAGCCGGGCGATGCCCGCGACGCCCTCGGGCAGCTTCGCCCTGCCCAGCACCCGGCCGGTCTCGTCCTGCAGCTCGACGTCGTGATGCTCCTCCGCCCAGTCATCCCCGAGAAACAGCAATCCCTTCACCCCCATCCACAATGGACAATATTGCCCTACGTAGCCTACGGGAGAACTACCAGCGACCTAATAAACAAGTGCTCACGCCAACGATCAACGGGCACGACATCCCATCAGCGGTCTGGTCCCCCGACCACCAGCAGGGGCACGATCTGACAGTAGGACTGCAAGCGTCCTGGCGGCGCGAGTGCTCACCTGCCGGCGGCTACCGGACCCGAGTATGACTCTCGCCTACCCGGTAGTTCTTATTAGGTGGCCACCACCCTGCACCTGGCCACCGACGAGGCGTCCTGCCCGATCAACTGGCGGCTGTTCATGCCCGAGTCCTGGGACCCGGCCTCGGACAAGGCCAGCGGGGACGTCGCAGCACGGCGCGCCGCGGCCGGGATCCCTGACGACGAACATCACCGGCCCAAGTGGCAGTTGGCGTTGGAATGCGCCGACGAGGCACTGGGCTGGGGGTTGCCCGCACCGGCAGTTGCCGTCGCGGACGCCGGGTACGGTGACACCGCCGAGTTCCGCCATGGGCTGTCGGCTCGTGGCATCCCGTACGCGGTGCAGATCTCGTCGGTGTTGACCGTGCTGCCGGCCACTGCGACCCGGGCCACACCGCCCTACCACGGCCGTGGCCGGCCGCCGAAACCGCGCTACGAAACGCCTGCCCGGTCGGTCAAAGACCACATCATGGCGCTGGGTGCCAGGCGGGCGGCCCGGATCACCTGGCGGACTGGGTCGAAGCAACGCCACGGTGAGCTCCAACCGATGACCAGCAGGTTCGTGTTCAGTCGGGCCCTGCAGGCTGATGCCGGCACCCGGTCGCTGCACCAGGATCGGGACCTGCCCGAGTGCTGGCTGATCGCCGAATGGCCCGCCGGGCAGGCCGAACCGATCCGCTATTGGTTGTGCACCCTCCCGAAGAACACCCGCAAGACCCAACTCGTGCGGGCGTGCAAGCAACGCTGGCGGGTCGAGCACGACTACCGGGAGCTGAAGACCGGCCTTGGCCTCGACCACTACGAAGGCCGTAAATGGGCCGGCTGGCACCACCACGTCACCCTCGTCGCTGCCGCCCACGGGTTCCTCACCTGGCAACGACGTCGCCCAAAAGCACCAGCGCCGGAATGACACTCTACGAGGCACTCCAGTATCTGCAGACGTACCTCGTACGCATCCTCGGCGCCTGCCCCACATGCCACACCAGATTCCCCGGCCACTACTGCAGAGACGACTGAGGATCATGACGAAGCACTACTAGGTTGGCCATCACAGCCCCACTTCTCCATCGACATCTCGATCCTCCAGGTGGGAGATCCGAGATGGGCAGGGCCGAACGTCCCGAGCACGACGCATCCGGTCCGCGCTCGGCATTGCTGCCGGGAGTCGGCAGCGGTAGCGGCGCGACGCAAGCTGTGGCAAGCTGCAGTCGTGGCGGCGCAGGTTCGCGCCCAGCTCGCGGTCCAGCGCCGCGCCGTAGGCACGGTGAAGGTCAGCCCGGTAGAGCATTTTGTTGTACGGGCAGTGCGGGTAGATCCGTGCGCAGAACGGCAGGTGGACGTAGAGGTTCTCACTGGTGCCGTACTGTTGCTGCCGGCCCGGGGGCGTGGAACACCAGCGGCCAGCCGTCGAGTCCGAGCAGCGCGCGGGCGGCCGTCAGCCACCTCGAAACACGACACGCCCAGGGGAAGATGGTCATCACCATGTGAGGCGCCGCAGCCGCGGCCACACGAGACGCAGGCGCTCCAAACGCTGTCGCGTCGAGATCGACCATGGTGACGCAGCCCTCCCGTACCGGTCGGGCCGTTGGCCTCGGCCTGCCCACCGGCAGGAGGTTCAGGCTTGGAGGCGTGAGCGGTACGCGACCGGTAGCACCCGCCCGGCGGCGGCCGACCGGTGTGATCGTCACCGGGGTGTCTGCTGCTGTTCCTTGGCTGTACGGCCGTGCTCGGCGGGGTCGAGATGATCGTCTTTTCCTCGGGCAACGGCTACCTTCCGCACCGCTGGCTTGACCGGATCCCGGTCATCGACAGCTGGCTGGTACCGGGGTTCGTGCTCGGCGTGGGATTCGGTGTCGGCTCGCTGGTCACCGCGTAGGCCTGATCGGCCGTCCGCGCTGGTCCTGGGTCGGCCCGTCGGCACATGCTGGAGGCCGGCACTGGTCGTGGTACGCCACGATGGTGCTTGGCGTCGGCATGCTGGTCTGGATCGGTCTGGAACTGGTTTGGCTGCCGGACCGGTCCTGGCTGGAGGCGGTGTACGGGCTGGTGGGTGCGCTGTTGGTCGGGCTGGCGTGGAGCACGCCGGTACGGGCCTATCTGCGTCTGGAGCCCTGATGACGACCCGATCCGACCCACCGCTAACCGGGCATGAACGTGCTGCGCTTCCCCGCCTGGTGCGCGTGTACCTGGACCGCGCGGTCGGCGACTGCGACCGGGTACCACAGCGGGTCCGGGTTACGCAGCAGGGGCGGATGCGGACCAAGCCGGCTGGCCGGTGGATGAGGTTCACCGCGACCGAGGACTTCCAGGTGCGGCGGGTCGGGTTCCGCTGGCGGGCGCGGTTCCCGCTGGGGCCGCTGGCGTGGCTGAGCGCGGTGGACGAGTACGCCGACGGCGGTGGTCGGCTGCGGGTGCGGCTGTACGGTGTGCTGCCGGTCATGCGCGCCGGTGGGGACGCGGCGGCCCGCGCCCAGGCACAGCGGTACCTGTCCGAGCTGTTCTGGACCCCGCATGCCATTGCCGCCAATAACGAGTTGCGCTGGCGGGAGGTCGACGACCACGCTGTCGAAGTCGCCACGGCCGTGGGGCCGGCCGAGGTCGCGCTGCGGTTGGACTTCGACGAGCACGGCGACATCGCCATGGCGTCCACACCGTCCCGCGCCCGCCTGATCGGTACCAAGGCGGTGGACACCCCGTGGCGTGGGCACGTGGGTGATTTCGCGGTCCTGGGCGGGATCCGGGTGCCCACCCGGGCCGAGGTCGGCTGGGACCTGCCCGAAGTTGCTCGGTCGTCCGGGAAGCGGCGACGTAGCCTGGCCGCGCCGTACGCGCCGAGCGGAAGGCAGGCCGGCCGCCGTGGGCGCCCGGCAGGTACCGCCAGCCGACTTCTTGCGGCACCGTCCGCACCCGGCGGATCTCAGCGGCGGTGATCGCGCGGGGCACGAACACCTCGTAGCCGTGCGGATCATCGACGTGGTGTCACGGTCGGTGGCCGGTGGTGAAGTAGGCGGCGCGGCGGCGTAGGTGACGGTGCCCGACCGGTCGCGGGGTCGCCGCGGCGGGTGTGGGTGCGGCGCTGTAGAACAGCCGCTTGCCGATCTCGATGAGGGCGAGGTAGGCGGCGACCATGACGGCGAGGGCGGCGAAGAACCCGCCGGGTAGGGGGTGGAAGCCGAGCACGTGGGCGAGGGGGGTGGCGGGTAGCAGCGCGCCGATGGTGACCACGCCGAGCGCGGCCAGGGTCAGCGGGAGGCTGGGGTGGCTCGAGAAGAACGGGATGCGGCTGGTGCGGATGGCGAAGATGACCAGGGTCTGGGTGGCCAGGGACTCGACGAACCAGCCGGTGCGGAACTGGGTCGGCCCGGAGTGGAACACCCATGGCATGATCGCGAAGGTGGCGAAGTCGAACACCGAGCTGAACGGTCCGAAGTAGAGCATGAAGCGGCGGATGAACCGGATGTCCCAGTGCGAGGGGCGGCGAAGCTGTTCCTCGTCGACGTTGTCGGTGGCGATGGCCAGTTGGCTGGTGTCGTAGAGCAGGACGTGCCCATCAGCACGTACTTGATGGTGTTGTGGGTCTCGGTCTGGTGGGCGCCCAGACCCGCGGCGATGGTACCGAACTGGGTACGTGCCCCGGTCGCGGTCACTACCCCGCGTGCGCTGCCGGCGTGTACCACGGTGCCCATCAGCGCGCAGCCGGACAGCTCCGCCAGCGGCGTACCCGCCGGCACCGGCGCGGTGTCCTTGTCCACCGGCAGCGACTCACCGGTCACCACCGACTCGTCGCACTCCAGCCCCGACACCTGCAGCAGCCGGACGCCGGCCGGCACGATATCCCCCAGTTGCAGATCGACGAGGTCGCCGGGGACCAGCGTGGTGACGTCTACCGCGACCGGCCGGCCGCCGCAGACGGCCAGCGTCTGGTGGTGGATCTGGGAGTGCAGCGCCTCGGCGGCCTTCTCCGCCCGGTACTCGTCGACGAAGCCCAGACCCACCGACAGCGCCACGATCACCCCGATGATCACCGCGTCGCTGCGCTGCCCGACGAAGTACGACGCCACCGCCGCCGCCAACAGCAGCCCTAGCAACGGCGAACGCAGTTGATGCCACAACACCAGCAGCAACCGGACCCGGTGCGTTACGACCGCGTTCGGCCCGTACCGGGCCAGCCGCCGGACCGCCTCCTCTGCCGACAGGCCGTCCCTGGCCGACCCCGAGGCCGGCCAGGACCTGCTCGCCCGGCAACTCGCCGGCCGCGGACACATCCAGGCCGGACCCGAAAGTGTCAGAACCGGTCGGGGCCGTCAGCGTCACCATCGCCGACCCCAGCGCAGCCGGGTGCCTCGGACGTCGGTCCCCACCCGGCCATTGCTGTGGACGCTAACGGCGCACCGCTGGGCATGCCGGCAGGCGCGGACCGGCGACCTGATCGACCGGTCCGCGCCTGTCGTGCGCCCGCCCACGTCCGCGGCTGCTATTTCGCTGCGGTGGTGGCGGTGTCGGAGCCTCCGTTGGGTGTCGCGACCGCGGTCAGCTTGGGCAGGTCGACGGGGACGGCTGTCGGTGCGGCTGCGGCGGCCTCGCGGGCCAGGAAGGCGCCGAGTTCGCCGATGGTGCTCATCAGCGGGGCGGGGAACACCACGGTGGTGTTCTTGTCCACGCCGATCTCCACCAGGCTCTGCAGGTTACGCAGTTGCAGGGCGAGGGGGTGCGCCATCATCGTGTCCGACGCGTCGCCGAGTGCGGCGGCGGCGAGGGACTCACCTTCGGCGTTGATGATCTTCGCGCGCTTCTCCCGTTCGGCTTCGGCCTGCTTGGCCATGGCGCGTTTCATGCTGTCGGGCAGTTGGATGTCCTTGAGTTCGACGAGGGTGACCTCAACGCCCCACGCGACGGTGGTGATGTCAAGGATCTCGCGGATGTCGGTGTTGATCCGGTTGGTTTCGGACAGGGTCTCGTCGAGGGTGTGTTGGCCGACGACCTTACGCAAGGTGGTCTGGGCGATCTGGTTGATCGCCGCCTGTACGTTCTCGATCGCCACGACCGACTTCACCGCGTCGACGACGCGGAAGTAGGCGACCGCGGAGACGTCGACGCTGACGTTGTCGCGGGTGATGATGCCCTGGGACTGGATCGGCATGGTCACGATCCGCAGTGACACCCGGTGCAGGACGTCGACGATGGGGATGAGCAGCCGCAGTCCCGGCTCCCGTGCGCCGATCACCCGGCCGAGGCGGAACACCACTCCCCGTTCGTACTGCTTGACGATGCGCACGGCGAGCATCAGCGTGATCAGCGCCAGGATGGCGACGATGACCAGGACGACGATTAGGGCTTTCATCGGCTTGCTCCTCAATGACAGTCACGTCCTGGGGGCCGCCGAACTGCGCTACGAAATCCACGTATCGCGGCCCCCTCACCTTCACCGTCACCCGCCGGCAGCAGTGATGCCAGGGCCGAACGTCCCGACCCGCCCAGGCACGCGCGCAGGCAAGGGCAGCCATCGTGGCCGAAGCTGTCTTGCGACCCAAGACCGCCTACCGGGCGGATCGCGGCCTAGCTATGGGCTAGCCACAGCCATAATCCGGAATGGGCACCAGCAAAGCGTCCCCACCACGAGCACCAGCCGTCTATAGGAGGAACACGACGGGTCAGGCACGGCCACCCGGCACCTCCCGTCGCGGATGGTGTCGTGACTGCCGGCAGGCAGTATCGTGAGTGTGAAGCTGTCGCCCTGGACCCCGGCGGCCCGCAAAGCTGAGCGTTCACCGCTCGGCCGCTAGGACACGTGCCCGGGATCTGTCAGACTGGCCAGGACACGCCGGCGACGAGGTCGGTGGTCAGGGCGGTGATCGCCATGAGCGACGACCTAACCAGCAAGCGCCACGTCGGCGTCCCGCTACCGGCCGATGATCCCGTCGCCGACATGACGTTCTCCCAGGTGGCCCGGCTGGAGCTCGACGAGCTGCTCGAACAGCTGATGGCGCGGGCCCGCGACGTACAAGACGCCCAGGGCCGGCTGCGGGGGCTGCTGCGCGCCTACCTCGCCGTGGCCCGCGCTGAGGACCTCGACACCGTGCTGCGCCACGTCGTGGAAGCCGCCCGAGAGCTGGTCAACGCCGGCTACGCCGCGCTCGGCGTGCTCAGCCGCGGCCACCTGGTCCGGTTCGTCCACACCGGCATGGACCCCGACGTGGTTACCCGGGTCGGCCACCTTCCGCAAGGCAAGGGCCTGCTCGGGGTGCTGGTGGACCACCCCGAGACGCTGCGGCTGCGCGAGATCGCCGAGCATGTCGCCTCGGTCGGCTTCCCCGAACACCACCCCCCGATGCGCTCGTTCCTCGGTGTACCGATCCGCGTCGGCGAGCGGGTCTTCGGCAACCTCTACCTGACCGAGAAGCAGGGCGCCGACGAGTTCACCAGCGACGACGAACAACTGGTCCAGGCGCTTGCCGCGGCAGCCGCGGCGGCGATCGAAAACGCCACCCTGCTCGGGGAGAGCCGCCGCCGGCACACCTGGCAGACCGCGATGATCGAGGTCAGCACCGGGCTGCTGGCCGGCACCGACGCCGACCAGGTGCTGCGGCAACTGGTGCACCATGCCCGCGAGATACTCGACGGCGTCGGTGCGGGCGTGGCCGTCCCCACCGACGACCCTCAGACGCTGCGGCTGGTCGTGGCCGAAGGCAGCAACTACCAGCGTTGGGAAGGCCAGCTCATCCCGGTGGACGGCTCGGTCAGCGGGACCGCCATGACGGCCGGGCACCTCGTCGTGGTGGGCGACCCGCTCAGCGACCCGCGCACCCCGGCGGCAGCCCAGCGCGCCACCGGCCTGATCGGCGAGACCGTCGCCGTGCCGCTGCTCGGCGACGGCCGCGTCAACGGCGTGCTCACCGTGTCCCGCCCGCCCAGCGACGAACCGTTCGACCACCTCGACCTCGAACTGATCACCGCGGTCGCCGCGCACGCCGGGCTGGCCATCCAACTCAGCCAGGTCCAGCGCGACAACGAACAGCTACGCCTGGTCGAAGACCGCGCCCAGATCGCCGAAGACCTGCGCCACCGTGTCATCCACCGCCTGTTCAGCCACGGGCTCGCGCTGCAGGGCACGGCATCACGCAGCACCAACCCGCAAACCCGCACCGCGATCCAAACCCAGATCAACGAAGTCGACGCGATCATCCACGACATCCGCACCGCCGTGTTCGCCCTCAACCCGACGCGACCAGACCCGACTCCGGCCGAACACGTGCCCGACCCCGACGCCACCGCCTGACCGGCAACCCACCACCGCCCAGCAGGATGTGACCTTCGCCTCTACGTGCCACCACCCCACGCCCGCCACTGTGTCGGTGGAGGTGAGCCAAGGTGACCCAGCCACAACCGGCTGCCCGCATCGTCGTGGGACTGGACCGGAACGGCTCCCACAACGACACCGTCCTGGCCGCCGCGCTCGGCCAAGCCCGGCTGACCAAGGCCGCGGTATCGGTGGTACACGCCATCGCGCCCGACACCGCCACCACGGCGGCGTCGCTGGACACCGCCGCCAGCCACGACCACCGGGCCACCCGAAAGGCCCGCCACGACGCCGCCACCGAAGACCTGCACCGTCTGCTCGCCAACTCCACACGCGACGGCGATGCGCCAATCACCGTGGACTACGACGTGCGGCACGGCGACCCTGCCACCGTCCTCCTGTCCGCCGCCCAACACGCCAACCTCATCGTCATCGGCACCCACCGCACCGGCGCTCGATCCCCATTCCTGCTCGGCACCGTCAGCCAGGACGTCGCCGTCCACGCCACCTGCCCCGTACTGCTCATACCCACACCCTGAACGCGGCTACCCCGGCGCGCCGCGTTCCCCAGTTGGGCGCCGACATCGTCGTGGCGGTCGACGTCTCCGGACCACTGCCGCAGCGCCCGCCGAAGAACCTGCTGCCCGCGAACCGCGCCGCCGCCAACGCGAGGCCGACCGGATCGGCCCCCCGCGGCAGGCGGCGACGCATTTGTGCGCGGACACGGGCCGCCCGCCCCCGGTGCGCCGGTCGGCGGGCGCCCCGTCCACGGTGGTTCCTCTTCTCAAGATCACGTAACTTCGGTCCAGGGCCTCGCTGGCAAGCGTGGCGTTGGCCAACTCGAGTAGCCCTTCGGCGGGGAAGGTCAGCTTGCCGATCCACTCGCGACACGGCGTTCAGGATGGCGATCGAGGCCACGCCCGCGCGAGTCCAGTGGGTGAAGTCCTACTCCAGACCCGGTTGGGTTATCACTCCAGTCGTAGGCGCAGGAGGTGCTGATCTGGTTGTCGACGGCCAGTTGCCGGACGCGGCTGGCATCCAGGTTCATGTGACACTCATAGGGCGCGGGACCTCGGGCGAAGTTGATCTGTGGTAGGAGCATCTTCATACCGGGCCGGTTGTTCGCCGATCCGCGTTCCGAGTTGAGCTCGCAGGACGGACGGCTTGCCACACATGCTGGGGGCTCGCTCTACGCCAACGAGCGGGAAGACCTCCGCCGCGCGGGCCGGGAAGGTTCGCAAATAGATACCCCAGTCCGCTCGGCAGTTGTCGCAGAGTTCGACGCCGCCGAACCGGCCGAACGTTTCGGCGCCGTACAAGAGGCGGTGGCGGCAGCGGTCGCAGTGCGCGTCGGCGGCGCTCTCCAGCATGTCGACCAAGCCGGGAAACATCAGTTTTTCGCTGCGGGCGACCACGTTCGCGTAGCGGACACTGTGGGTGCTCTTCTCGGTCACGTCGACACGATGCCAGAGTTTGACGTTCTGGCGGGTCTGGGCCACCACGTGCTCGGTCTCGGGCCTCCCGATCGTCAGGTCCTCCTCGGTGAACCGATACCGCCGCATCATCATGTGGATCGGCCCGCCGAAATATCGCAGGAAATTGATGGTGGCCCGGTGCGCGGGGGCGCGTGCCCATGCCGCGTCCAACGCCCAGAGGACTTCCCGGCAGCGCCGATAGGACTCGGCGCGCAGTTCGTGACCGACGTAGGCGAACGTGCTGTTGGTCTCCCCCTCTGCGCGGTGTTTGTAGTACGCGACCGCGTCGTAGAGGGTATCGCCGAGCTCAGTGAGGATCTGGAACTCCTCCTCACTGAACCATGTTTCGGTGATGTCGTTGCACGCCATGGCGGCGGCTATCGTGAACCGTGCGAGAGCGTCGCTGTCGCGGAGGCGGAACCAGTCCTTTGGGGACCGGGTAAGCGCGTTCACGTACCGGCGGAACAGTTCCGAGTTGCGTCGCTCACTCGATTTGTCCGCGGTGATGAGTAGGAAGGTGCGGTATTCGCGGGCCATCTCCTCGTGTCCGGGAGTGCCCGCGAACACGGTGTCGAGCAGTTCGTCCAGGTCGTAGCCCAACAGGTTGTCGCCGGCGGCCACGTCCACCAGACCGCCGCGGAACTCTGCGATGATTCCGATCACGATGATTCGGGTGAAGGCGATGTACCGATCCCAGTTGATGAACTCGGGTATCACGCATCGGGTGTACTCCCATGCGCAGGCCAAGGTCTCGGCGACGACGTCCTCGGGAAGGTCGGCGCCCTTCAGGTCGGCCTCGATGTCACTCGGGTAGAACCAGTTGTCCCGAGGCTCGGCGCGAGTCACGAGCATGCTCCCACGGTCGCGGCTTGCGGACGCATGCGCAGGGCCCGGGGACTGAGCACCAGACTCTGCGCGGGACGTACCCGCGAACCCGGCAGCGACCGCATCGACCACCGATGTGTGATGGTCGACAGCATCAACGTGGCTTCGACAAGCCCGAAGGTATCCCCGACGCACCGGCGCGCGCCACCACCGAAAGCGAACAGCGCCCCGCGCGGCGGTCGCAGCGACTCCCCATCGTCGTCCCACCGGTCGGGTCGGAAGTCTTCGGGGTCCGCGAAGTGCTCACCCTGGTGTTGAACCACGTAAGGGCTGTAGACCACGGTGGTACCGGCCGGGAGGAAATGCCCGCCGAGCCGCGTGTCCTTCGTTGTGATACGGGTAAGTAGGGGAACCGGGGGGAACAACCGCATCGTCTCCAGGATGACGTTGCGCGCCAGAGTGAGCCGCGACAGATCGTCCAGTGTGGTGCCTGCGACACCGGTCGCTTCGGTGCGCAGTCGTCGTTCGATGTCAGGATGCCGTGCCACCAGGTGCAGGGCCCAGCTGACCACGTTCGCCGTGGTTTCCGTGCCGGCCAAGAGGAAGGTGAGCACCTGGTCGTGGATTTCGGCGTTGGACAGGCCCGGCGTACCGTCGTCCGGGTCGCAGGAGGCGAGCAGGCCGGACAACAGGTCGGCGTGGTCGGTGTCGCTCGAACGATAGTCGGCGATGACTTCGGCGACGATGCGCCTGAGCCGTTCCTGTGCTCGGTGATACCTCCGGTTGGCCGGTAGTGGGACCTTGTCCAGCCTCCGGGGGAGGATCGAACGCCACACCACACCCGCCAGCACGACGTTCATGTCCTTGATCATCTGGGCCATGACCGAGGAGGGCAGGCCGCTGGGCAGCATCGTGCGAGCGGTGACGGTCTGCAGGTCGGCGTGGACGTCCACGGCCCGGCCGTCCCGCCAGTGCCCCAGCACCTCGTCGATCTGCTTGCTCATTACCTGCAGGTACCCGGGCAGCCGGTCGCGGTGAAAGGACGGCTGCACCAGGCGACGCTGCCTTCGGTGGTCACGATGGGCGCAGCTGACGAGTCCGTTGCCCCCGGTCTCCCGAATGCGGTCGTACAGGTAGCCGCCCTTGTCGAACGTGCGGTCGTCTCGCAGCACCTGGTGGGTCAATTCGGCACTGGTGACGACCAGTGCCTGCCAGGGACCGACGCGGACCCGCACGAGATCCCCGTGCGCGGGCAGTCCTCTCAGGAACTCCAACCTGTTGTGCACCAACGGCACCAGATGACCGATCAGCGGCAGGGTGCCGGGCGCGACGACGGCTGTCATTCCCGCTCGTCCTGAATCTCGGGTGCGCGGCCGTCCAGAACCTGCTCGATCGAGGCGATCATCTCGGTGCGGGAGGTGTGCTTCATTTCGGGTTCCTCCTTGAGGGGAAAGAGAGGTGCGTGGCTGGACCGCCGAGGGTCGTACGACCGCTGGATGCGGGGGCATGCCTAGCCTTTCGCGACGGGTGCTGCGGTATCTCGGCGTAGTTCGACGGGTAGCGCGAACACGTAGCTCTCGCGCGCGGTGGTCACCTCGGTGACGTCGGCGTACCCGTGCCCGGCGAGCCAGGCGAGGACCCCACGGACCAGTACCTCCGGCACGGACGCACCGCTGGTCACGCCCACGGTGGCCGTACCGGCGAGCCACTGCGGCCGGATCTCGTCGGCGGAGTCGACCAGGTACGCCGCCGGCGCGCCCGCCTCGCGGGCGACCTCGACGAGCCGGACCGAGTTGGAGGAGTTGACCGAGCCGACCACGAGCACCAGGTCGGACTCGCCGGCGATCGCCTTCACCGCCGACTGGCGGTTCTGCGTCGCGTAGCAGATGTCGTCGCTCGGCGGATCCTGGAGTAACGGGAAACGCTTGCGTAGCAGGGCGACCATCGCGGTCACCTCGTCGACGGAGAGGGTGGTTTGGGAGAGCCAGGCGACCTTGGCCGGGTCGCGGACCACGAGCCGGTCGACGTCGTCCGGCCCGTCCACGACGTGGACGTGGTCGGGCGCCTCGCCCGCCGTACCGACGACCTCCTCGTGCCCGGCGTGGCCGATGAGGACGATGTCGTAGTCGGCACCGGCGAACCGGACGGCCTCGTTGTGCACCTTGGTGACCAGGGGGCAGGTCGCGTCGATGGCCCGCAGCCCCTGCCGGCGGGCCTGCTGGCGGACCGCCGGTGCCACCCCGTGCGCGGAGAAGACGACCACCGCGTCCGCGGGTACCTCGTCGGTCTCCTCCACGAAGACCGCGCCCCGCCGTTGCAGCTCGCGTACCACGTGGGCGTTGTGGACGATCTGCTTGCGCACGTACACCGGCCGCCGGTAGACCTCCAGGGCCCGCTCGACGGTGTCCACCGCCCGCTCGACGCCGGCACAGAAGCCGCGCGGGGCGGCCAGCAGGACCCGGCGGGGGTGCTGTCCGGCCGCTCCAAGGTTCTCGGCGAGAACGTCTCCCATCGATACCTCATCTCGCTCGACGTCAGACGGTTCACGTGAAGGCCATCCGACCACCGCGCCGTTGGCGATCGGAAGGCCTGCGCACGCAGTTGTCGGCCGCTGGTCAGGCCCGGTCGATGGGCGGTACCCCGGGCGCGGCGAACGGGCCCGGCCCCGCCGACCGACCGACGCTGACCTGCCAGAACGCCCTACGAGGAGCCATTTGCGTCCGTCGGCCGGGTGGTATCGGCCGCTCGTCGCACGATGTACACCCGCCGGCTTGCCGATCGGCCGGACCACTGCTGCCGGACCCGGGATCGGCGTATCAATCGTCGGTATCCGCAGCACACGTCATGGACCAGGAGTCATCGCATGACTATCTCCCTTGTCGAGCCCGGACGGGTAAGCGACGACCAGGCTCCCGGCCCGGCCAGTTTGGGCCGCGTCTTCACGCAGGTTCAGGACCTGGTGCTGCCGAGCCTGCGGGCCACGGTCGACCGGCTGCCCGGGTCGATGCGGGAGGTGGCCGGCTACCACTTCGGCTGGTACGACGAGTCGGGGCGGCCCGCCACCGGTACCCCCGGAAAGCTGCTGCGGCCGGCGCTGACCCTGCTGAGCGCGCAGGCGGTTGGCGCGGCGCCCGAGCGGGCCGTCGACGCCGCGGTGGCCATCGAGCTGGTCCACAACTTCTCGCTGGTGCACGACGACCTGATGGACGGCGACACGGTGCGCCGGCACCGGCGGACCGTGTGGTCGCTGTTCGGTTCCTCGACGGCCATCCTGGCCGGTGACGTGCTGCTGGTGCTCGCGATGCAGGTGCTGGCCGGGTCGCCGGATTCGGTGGCCACGCTCGGCACCGCCGTGCAGAACCTGATCGACGGCCAGAGCCTGGACCTCTCCTTCGAGCGCCGCGAGGACGTCACGCTCAAGGAGTGCCTGGCGATGGCCGGTGGGAAGACCGCGGCACTGCTGGCCTGCGCGTGCGAGCTGGGCGCCGGGCACGGTGGTGGTACCCCCGAGCAGGTCGACGCCATGCGCCGCTTCGGCTGGCACCTGGGCGTCGCCTTCCAGCTGGTCGACGACCTGCTCGGGATCTGGGGCGACCCGGCGGTGACCGGCAAGCCGGTGCGGGCGGACCTGCGGACGCGCAAGAAGAGCCTGCCGGTGGTGGCGGCGCTGCACGGCGGCGGCGCGGCCGCACAGCGCCTGCGCGACCGGTACCTGGGTGGACAGCCGCTGGACGAGCACGGCCTGGCGACGGTCGCGGAACTGGTCGAGCGGGCCGGCGGCCGGGCCTGGGCACAGGTCGAGGCCGACCGCAACGTCAGGCGTGCCAAGCACTGGCTGGAGCTCGCCGAGCCCGGTGCGGACACGCGTACGGCACTACTCGCGCTCGCCGCGCTCGTGACGCGGCGAGACCACTGAGCGGGGTACCCGACCATGACTGTCCTGTCGACCGTGTCCGACCCCGCCCGGCTCCGTGAGCTGACCCCGGACCAGCTGGACACGCTGGCGACCGAGATCCGCCAGTTCCTCGTCTCGACCGTGACCCGTACCGGCGGCCACCTGGGCTCGAACCTCGGCGTGGTGGAGCTGACCATCGCGCTGCACCGGGTCTTCGACTCGCCGAAGGACGCCCTGGTCTTCGACACCGGCCACCAGGCGTACGTGCACAAGATTCTGACCGGGCGGCGGGCCGGGTTCGACCGGCTGCGCCAGTCCGGCGGGCTGTCCGGGTACCCGTCGCGGAAGGAGTCCGGGCACGACCTGACCGAGAACTCGCACGCCTCCACCGCGATGTCCTACGCCGACGGGCTGGCCCGGGCGCTGGCCCTGCGCGGGGAGCGCGACCGCAAGGTCGTAGCGGTCGTCGGCGACGGGGCGCTGACCGGCGGCATGTGCTGGGAGGCGCTGAACAACATCGGCGGCGCCCCGCAGCGCCCGGTCATCATCGTGCTCAACGACAACGGCCGCTCCTACGACCCGACGATCGGCGGGCTGGCCGCGCACCTGACCGACCAGCGCCGCAACCGCCCGCCCGACGTCCGGCTGGAGGCGTTCGCCCGTACCCCCGCCAACCTCTTCCGCACGCTCGGGCTGGCCTATCTCGGTCCGGTCGACGGCCACGACGTCGCCGCGGTGGAGCAGGCGCTGCGCGCGGCCGCCCGGCTGGGCCGCCCGGTGGTGGTGCACTGCATCACCCGCAAAGGCAACGGCTGGGCCCCGGCCGAGGCCGACGACGCCGAGCGGATGCACAGCATCGGTGTCCTCGACCCGACCACCGGCGCGCCCGCCAAGCCCGGCGTACCCACCTGGACGTCGGTGTTCGGCACGGAGATCGCCGCCATCGGCGAGCGCCGCCCGGACGTGGTGTGCCTGACCGCGGCGATGCTGCGCCCGGTCGGGCTGCACGAGTTCGCGACCCGGTTCCCGGAGCGCACCTTCGACGTGGGCATCGCCGAACAGCACGCCGTGGCCTGCGCCGCCGGCCTGGCCCTCGGCGGCCTGCACCCGGTCCTCGCGCTGTACGCGACGTTCGCCAACCGGGCCTTCGACCAGATCCTCATGGACCTCGCGCTGCACCGGCTGCCGGTCACTGTGGTGCTCGACCGGGCCGGGGTCACCGGCGAGGACGGCCCGAGCCACCACGGCGTGTGGGACCTTTCGCTGGCCCAGGCGGTTCCGGGGCTGCGCGTCGCGGCTCCCCGGGACCCGCAGACCCTGCGCGAGCTGCTGGCCGAGGCGGTCGACACGCAGGACGGCCCCACGCTGGTCCGGTTCCCCAAGGCGCCGGCCGGGCCGCCCGTACCGGCGCTCGCGCACCAGGACGGAGTCGACCTGCTGCACCGTGGCGCCCGGCCCGACGTACTCCTGGTCGGGGTCGGCCCACTGGCCGGTACCGCCGTCGACGCGGCCGCCGTGCTCGAAGCCCGCGGCATCGGCGTCACCGTCGTCGACCCCGGCTGGATCTGCCCGATCCCCCCGGCGCTGTACGACCTCGCCCGCGCCCACCGCATGGTGGTCACCGTGGAGGACCACAGCCGGGCCGGCGGCTTCGGCGCCCACCTGGCGCAGGCGCTGGCGGACCGCGGCGTCGGCACCCCGGTCCGCGCGCTCGGGCTGCCCCGGGAGTTCCTCGCTGCCGCCCGGCGCGAGGACATCCTGCGCGCCCACGGGCTGGACGCCGCCGGCATCGCGAGCACGGTGGCGCGCCTGTTCCCGCCGGTACCCCAGCGGTCCCCGTTCGCGCTACCCGTTGCCGCGTAAGGAGTTCCGGCCATGACGTTGACGGCCCTACCGATGCCCGCCACGCGACCCGGGTCCACCGCCGTACCCCTGTCCACGCCGGCCGCCGCCCCGATGCCCGTCGCCCCGATGCCCGTCGCCCCGATGCCCGTCGCTCCGATGCCCGTCGCTCCGCGCCGCCCGACCCGCCAGGTGCTGGTCGGCAGCGTACCGGTCGGCGGTGGCGCGCCGGTCACCGTGCAGTCGATGACGACCACGGTGACCGCGGACGTGGATGCGACCCTGCGACAGATCGCCGAGCTGACCGCCGCGGGCTGCCAGATCGTCCGGGTCGCGGTGCCCACCGGCGACGACGCCGCGGCCCTGCCCGTCATCGCGAAGAAGTCGCACCTCCCGGTGATCGCCGACATCCACTTCCAGCCCAAGTACGTCTTCGCCGCCATCGAGGCCGGCTGTGCCGCCGTGCGGGTCAACCCGGGCAACATCAAGCGCTTCGACGACAAGGTCGGCGAGATCGCCCGCGCCGCAACGGATGCGGGCATCCCGATCCGGATCGGGGTCAACGCCGGCTCGCTGGACGAGCGGCTGCTGGCCAAGCACGGTAGGGCCACCCCGGAGGCGCTGGTCGAGTCGGCGCTGTGGGAGTGCTCGCTGTTCGAGGAGCACGGGTTCCGCGATATCAAGATCTCGGTCAAGCACAACGACCCGGTTGTCATGATCCAGGCGTACCGCCTGCTCGCCGAGCGCTGCGACTACCCGCTGCACCTGGGCGTCACCGAGGCCGGCCCGGTCTACCAGGGCACCGTCAAGTCCGCCGTCGCGTTCGGCGCGCTGCTCGGCGAGGGTATCGGCGACACCATCCGGGTCTCCCTGTCCGCCCCACCGGTCGAGCAGGTGAAGGCCGGCATCGCCATCCTGGAGGCGCTCAACCTGCGCCAGCGCAGCCTCGACATCGTCGCCTGCCCGTCCTGCGGCCGCGCCCAGGTCGCCGTACACACGCTCACCGAGCAGGTGGCCGCCGCGTTCGACGGCTTCCCGGTACCGCTGCGGGTCGCGGTCATGGGCTGCGTGGTCAACGGGCCGGGCGAGGCCCGCGACGCCGACCTCGGGGTCGCCTCCGGCAACGGCAAGGGACAGATCTTCGTCAAGGGTAAGGTCGTGAAGACCGTCCCCGAGTCGCAGATCGTCGAGACCCTCCTCGACGAGGCGCTCAAGCTCGCCGACCTGGCCGGCGAAGAGGTCGAACCCTGATGGCCGCCGACAGCCCGACAGCGACGGCCGCCGACGGACCGGTCGCGCCATGATGGTCAACCGCGACTACGCGCGACTGTGGTACGGCCAGGCTTCTTCGATCGCCGGCAGTGCTGCGGGCGCGTCGTCCAAGTCGTCTGCTCGAATCGTGGCCAGGCACATGAGTGCCAGGGCGAGGCCGGGCACGTTGGCCAAGGCGTTGGTCGCCGCCAGCCGCCGCCGAATCGCCGCAGCCTCCTCCGCATGCGTTAAGACGATCGACGTCGATTTCCGGGAGACCCCGTCCGTGACGGTGCGCTGAAGGTGGCCGGCCGACGCTGGTGGCCGCGGGTGCGCGTTTGCCTGGTACTCGTGGTGCTCATCATTCAACCAGTCAGGCGGCGGGGGCTACAGGTTGCCGTTCTACATCGATTGCTCCCGCCCGGAGCGTCACGTTCCCGGCAAGGTCAACCCACCCAGCGAATGGGTCTGGTCACCACGCCCCACCCACGAACCCCTCGTCACCAAGGCGATCTTCGACGCCGCCACGCCAATCTCCCGGCTGCGTCAGGGCTCGCGCACCGGCGCGGGCCCCAACGCGGCGCACCGGCAGGCTCGACGCAGCTACGTCCTGCGCTCCTACCTCTTATGTGACCTGTGCGGCCGGAGGATGGTCGGCAAAGCCCGCGTCTGGCGTGCCGGGTAACCGTCTACTACGCCTGCGTCACCAACCCCGAGTACCACCGGACGCAGCCCCGGTACCCACAGCACCCGACAACAGGTGACCCCTCCGGGTCACCATCCACGCGGAAGCCGTGGGCGCAATGACAGCGAAGATCCACACCCTGAACGGCAACCAACAACCGCGCAAAACGACCCATAGCAACGAAACTGTCCCGGTGGTCGGCATGCCGGTCACCGGGACGCATTCCCGTGTTGTCGGTGCCCCCGGCAGGAGCCGGAACAGATCTGCGACGCCCGATTCGACTGCGGCGCCGTATACGGCTGATTTGAATATCGCGTGGGGTCAATGCCGATCGTTGCTATCGGGGTCACGGTCGTGACACTCGCCGAGTCGGGACCGGCAGGCGCTCAGCGTCACGTCGCTACTCCTCGGTACCGGGATCGCCGGGACGGCAGACCCCGGGCCAGCGGGCAGGCCAGGGCAGGACGGCCTGTGGTACCCGGGTCGTTCGTCCCTGTCCTCCTGATCGCCGGGTGCGAGGCTTGAGGTATGGCACTCGAATCGTTCTCTGGATTCCGTTCGTTTCCGACCCACCATTGCGTGACCGGATCGATGCGGCACGTGTACCAGCTCATGGGGCGCGACGTGAGCGAGGAGATGCTGCTCGGACTCGGCGCCGGGGTGGGCTTCGTGTACTGGCATCAGAAGGGCCAGCCGCCGTTCCTGGGCGGCCGGGCCAACGTCGGCCGTCCCGGTGAGGAAGGTCTGGAACGTCTGGCCGGACGCCGTACCGGGGTCCTGGTGACGCGACACTCCACGTCCAGCACCCGCAAGGCCGAGACCGACCTGGTCGCCGGTCTCTGCGTCGGCGTACCGGCCATGCTCCAGGTGGACATGGGGCTGCTGCCCTACTTCGACTTCCCGGCCGACTACCACTTCGGCGGCCACGTGATCGCCGTGGTCGGGTACGACCCGGCGGCGCGGACCGTCCTCGTCTGCGACCGCGACACCGCACTGCACCCGGTGTCGCTGGAGGCGCTGGCCGCGGCCCGTGGCTCGGCGTTCCAGCCGTTCCCGCCGCGTAACGGCTCGTGGCGGTTCGACTTCACCGGCCAGCGGGAACCCGGGCCGGAGGAGGTACGGGAGGCGATCGGCGAGGTGGCCAGGGGCATGGCCCGGCCGCCGATCAGCAACCTCGGTGTCCGCGGTATCCGCAAGGCGGCGTCCTTGATCGGGAGGTGGCCGTCCGTCATGGACGCCGAGAACCTGGCGGCGGCCTGCTTCAACGGGTACATCACGATCGACGCGGTCGGCGGCACCGGCGGCGGCATGTTCCGCTACATGTACGCCCGGTTCCTGCGGGACGCGGCGGACATCACCGGTGAGCTCGGGTACGACGAGATCGGCTCCCGGCTGCATGCGGCCGGCGACCGCTGGCAGGAGGTGGCCGCGCTGTTCGACAAGGCCCACCGGGAAGCCGACCCGGCCGGTCCGCTCGCCGAGATCCCGCCGCTGCTGCGGGCCGTCGCCGACGTCGAGGAGGCGGCCTGGAGCGACCTGGTCGAGGTCACCGGGGCGTGACCGGGTCGGCCTCGCGGCGTCCGTTGCCACGGACGGTGCCGCCGTCTCGAACTCGGCGAGAACTGGCGCGTCTTCGAGGCCGCAGGATCGGCGCCGGCGCGGGCGGGGTCGACGTAGCCCCGAACGATGATCTCCGCAAGCGGAGCGCGGAACCGGTCCAGGCCGGCCTCGGACTCCTCGACCTCAGCGAGGTGGACAGGCCGTGGGTGCGGCCCAAGATCGCGCGTTGCGGTCGCTGTTGACTACCTTGAGTGTGCCCGGACCGGCTGACCCAGCGGAGACCGGGAAGCCGGACGGCGCACCGGCGCAGACGGAAGAAATCAGTTGGAATCGGCCGGCCCGTCGCGCCGTTCGCGCATCCCGGCGTACGGGGTGTGTCAAGCCGCAGTCGGCTGGCACTCGTTGTTCGACCTCAGATCCGGGAGCTTTTCACGCTGCTTAAGCATGTTGGCCAGGCAGAGATGGATGCAGCTTTGCCGCCGTCGGCGCCGGCGTCTTCGCCTTCGGGCTGAAGCCCTTCACGATCAGCCAGACCGCCAGGACCATCTCCTGCACGGCAATGGGCAGGTTGAGAATTACCTGCGTGCCGGACAGCGTCCCGATGGCCTGGAAAAGGACCAGCAAGCCGGCGACCAGACCGAGAACCGTGCCGGCGAGGCCCCAGACCGACAGCCAGCGGGGAATCAGCTGCGACCGGTAGAAGATGAGGTAGTACAGCGTGGCTCCGGTGTAGAAGGCGAGGACAGCCACGCAGCCGGCGGACTCGCGCATGTCTCGTACCAGGTCAGCCGACGCCTGTGCGGGGGCGCCGGCCGCGATCTGGTTGGACAGGCTGACCAGGATCAGTGTGCCCACCGCTGATAGCGAGTAGAACACACCCTCGACGAGTCGGAAGGCGACCGCTCCCAGCGCCATCCCGGCGGCGTGCTGCCTCAGCACGGGGTAAAGCGTGACCGCGATGGCCGCGCTGGTGAAGGCAGCGAGGAGCTGGAACAGCGCCGCCGCCGACAGCCGGTCCTGATGGAGGGCCACTGTGGTCAAGAAGCCGGAGCCGTCCAGGAGAGAACCCAGGAATGCGGTGCCCATGAGAGCCGTGGCCGTCGCTGCGATGAACAACAGCCCGGCGGTCGTGGCGTGGACGTCGCGTGATCTCATTGCGCGTCTCCTTCTGGCGAAGCCGCGCCGCGCTCGGCTGGCACGGGTTCGACTGCCGGTCCGGCGGTGTGTTGTGGCTCGAGTACGACCACGGCGGTTTCCGTTGGTCGCAGCGCGGCGTAGGCGTCGAGGTTCTTGTCGATCTCGGCCCAACGGGACCACAGCCGCTCGCGCTCGTCCCCCTGTGCACGACGCGCACGGACCTGTCGGACTCCGTCGCGGGTTTGCGCGGTGGCGTCGGGATGAGTCTGCAGGTTCAGCCACCACGCGGGTTCGGCTGCGCCCCACCCGTTCATCGCCATCGTGATCAGGTTGCGACCGTCTTCGACATAGCCGACGACGACCGCTCGTGGCCGTCCGGTGCGTCGGCCCGTCGTGATGAGCCGCAGCGCCCCCCAGCCGTCCCGCTTTGGCCGCCACAAACCGAACCGGCCACCCGTCACACGCAGCACCGCGCGGTGGCCGTGCCAGAACAGCCTCATGAACCACCGCGGCGGCAGCCAGGGCGGCCGACTACGGGTAGCCGCCGCCCGCGCCTCACGAGCCTCGAACACAACCAAAGCCTGGACCTCTGGGCTGACCCAAACCAAGGCCGAAGGTCACCTATTCCAGGCCCATCAGGCGGGGTGCCGACCCACGACCGTGCGCCGACGATGCACCGTTATGGTCGCCGCGGTCGGCTCGTGACCATGTTCGTCGTACCTGGTGTCGGTCAGGATCCGACCCTGTCCGGGGTCGAGCCCGTTGACCGGCTCGTCCAGCATGACCGTCTGTGGATCCCCGAGCAGCGCCGCGGCGATGCCCAGGCGCTGGCCCATACCGAGGGAGATGCCGCCGGCGCGCTTGCGGGCCACCGACCGCAGGCCGGTCAGCTCGATCACGTCGTCCACGCGGCGGCGCGAAATGCCGTGCGTGTACGCGAGGGCCATCAGATGGTCGAATGCCGACCGGCCCGGGTGGATCGACCTCGCCTCCAGCAGCGCACCCACCTCATGCAGGGGGCGGAGTGCTGCGCGTACCCGGCGGCCGTTCACGGTCACCGAACCGGCCGTCGGCGCTCCAACCCGATGATCATCCGCATCGTGGTCGACATGCCTGCCCGGTTCGGCCCCAGGAACCCGGTCGCCGCACCCGGCCGGACGCGAAGTCCAGCCGGTCGACCGCCGTCTTCTCGCCGTATCGCTTCGTCAGCTGCCGTGCCTCGATCATCGCTCACTCCCCGGAACCCCGTCCGCCGCAGTCCCGGCGTCTCACCCGCAACGCTTAAGCTCGCGGCGGGGGCGATCCGTGGTACCGCAGTGCGATCTTGGACCCGCCTGTGGCGCCGCGGTACCACACGCCGGTCATCCGGCTGGGGCTACCGGATCGGCGCCAGCACGGTCTGGACCATCCTTGAGAGCGCCCGAGATTGACCGGTGAAGGTTGTCAACGGCGGCCCAGGCCGCGGTGGCGGGGCGGCACAGGGCGGTGCGCGGTCGCGCTGTCCTGGTCAGCCTCAATGGAGGTTACTCGATGTCATGATCTTGTGCCCCCGGCGGGTCCCGTACCACATGGGAACGCACCACGACCAGCGGCGATCCTGACGTTCGTCGTACTGGATGGCACGTGGTCCGTTGCCGCCGCGCGGGGCGCGTGAGCTGGCGTGACGGTTGCCCTGGGCCTTCCGTTAGGAGCCAACGGCCCGAGCGGAAGGCCCGCGTCGCGGCGAGGCGCTCGACGCTGGGTCGAGGAATACCGCGATCGTGGACGCGTACGGCGGGCCGAAGAGGCTCCCGGTACGTCGGCCGACCGGGCATCGGGCAGCGGAGGCGCTCGAAGCCCGGGAGATCGAGTCGGGCGTCTGGCAGGCCCGGCTCGGTTCGGACGTGGCCAGCTCGGGCGCGGATCGCGACGAGGAGATTCTCGCCGCGGCGCGGCTGCCGCTGGACCTGGTCGATCCCACAACGCGCGCGGCGGGAAGTATCGGGTCGGCGCCGGCGACCGTCGACGACGACCCAAAACAGTTTTCAGGCGCTCTTGACAACAGTTCGACCACGACCCGGCGCAGAACCGAGTTGGCCGTTCGTTGCCGGGGGGTGAGGGGAAGGACGACAGGCAGCTGAACTGCGGCTATGCAAGATCAGGACACCGACTCGGCGGGATCTGTCTGCCCAACCCCCTCGCTACTCGTACAGATGTGCAAATCGCAAGGTTAACAACCTGCTCACAGTGCGTGTAACCCGCGAAGTGGTGCCCTTGGCCTGCCCGGGCATAGCCTTGAGCTCATGACAGAGCACATCGGCACGCGCATCCGCACCTGGCGTCGCCGCCGAGGTGGCATGAGCCAGAAGGCGCTCGCCGATCTTGCAGGCGTCTCACAGGCATATATCTCGCAAATCGAAACCGGCGCCCGACCACTGGATCGCAAGTCAACCCAGGTAGCCATCGCCTCGGCCCTCAACGTCACCGTTGCCCAGCTCATGGGCCAACCTGGTGATCCAACCGATCCGTTGCGCAGCCAGGCCACCAGGTATGTGCCGGCTATTCGATCAACACTTGTGGAGATCGCTTCTGGCGAGCGCCGACAACCCAGCAGGGGTCGTGACGAGTTGCAGAGCGTTGTGCGTGGCGCTACTGAGCTACGTAACGCCGCTGACTATGCCGCGCTTGCACCGCTGTTGCCCGACCTGCTGCTTGACCTTGCTGGCCACGGCCAAGACATGGCCAGCGAGATAGTCGAAACCTTGTTCTGCACGCGCTACACACTCAAGAGCATGGGCTACGCCGATCTTGGCATGATGGCCGCTGATATTTCTCTTAAGACTGCCCGGGAGTATGAAGATCCGGCATGGATCGGCCAAGCGACCTACAACTGGGTGCAAGCCTTCCCCCCGGAAAACGCTGATCTTGGTACCCGTTTGATCGAGCGCGCCGCCAACGACCTCCAAAGCAACCCAGACAGGGGCGCCCAAGAGGTCTACGGCTGCTTGCACATCTTGGCTGGTTTCCAAGCCGCCATCGCTACCCGGGACGAACGAGCGTGGGCGCACTTGGCCGAGGCCATGGACATTGCCCGCAGTTTGGGCGAGCCAGAACCCTACGCCCCGCTGTCGGCAGGGTTTAACGGCAACTGGTTTGGCCCTACCCAGGTCGAATACTGGCGGGTGGCCGTGGCCGCCGAGCTTGGCGACGCTGGGCAAGCCATCGCCGTCAGCAACCGCATTGATCTTCAAGCGGTGCCAGTGCCTAACCGTTGGGTCTACTACTGGACTGATCTGGCGCGGGCATTGGCTGGTGGCAACAAGAACGTCGAGGCCATGAACGCCCTGGCCAACGCTGAGAGGGCGGCGCCGCAACACTTCCGCTTCAACCCCATGGCCCACAACCTGGTAACAACCTTGATCTACCGCGCCAAGCGCCAGGCCATAGGCCCGGAGATGGAAGCCTTAGCCCACAAGCTGGGCATTGAGCCCATATAACTTTCTGCGATAGCCCGGCTACTGCCTTGCCCTAGCCTTCCTGGCATGGGAGGTGGCGGGCGGTGCCACATAGAGCCTGGTCGCCGCCTCCCACTCCGTCTGGGTGAATCAAGGGAGGGCATACCCGGTGTGCTGTCATTCTTTGCTGCGGCCGCGGATTGGCGCCGGTCTGCGACCATGAGCCAAGAAGATCACAACCTCTCCGACGACCTGGTTGCCCGCTACCGCTAGGTCTTGGTCAGGCATGCCCTCAACCCCAACACGGGCCTGTGCGGCGTCTGCTATGTGTTGCGTTGCCCTGATTGGGTTAACGCTTTCGACGCGTTGGCCGCTGCCAACAAGCTCATGGGCGAGTCAGCCGTATGGGAGCGCCACCTACCCGGACGTTCCCGATGAGCGCGGCTCGGTGCGCGATCGTAACCACCCGCCCAAACCATCGGCCTCATGAATTCACGGATTTTGGTGAGCTGCGGGCGGCTGTATCTCCTGCTGTAACCAAGGTGCCGTCCGACCTGGAATGATCTCGATTGCCCAGATTATCGACCCCGTTGCTGCGGCTGTTGGCCGAGTCCTCAGGACTGCGCGCTGATTTCTCCAAAGCGCTGGCCCGGCCGCGGATTCGTTCCTGGCCACGACCCCCGGCCAGGTGCTCCTGTTCGCATCGTGGCTCATGTGGCGTGCCCGCCGTCGCTGGGTACGGCCTGTCGGCAAAGATCCGTCACCGGCGCCGCCTATCACTAGCGCCACTGCTAACACCGGCGCCACCAAACCACTACGGTATGTACGGCCACGGCCGTCCCCCGAGAAGGAGGAGACCATGTCCCTCAAGTTCATCGGCATCGACCCCGAGACCCCCGGCGGCAGTTGTCCGTCCGTTTGGGTGGACGAAGCCACCGGCGACATCTTGTTCCAAGGTGTCGAAGAGTTGGACGAGGACAACCGCAGCGAGATCGCTGTTCGCAGCCCCATCCTGCCGAGCGAGCGCATCGTCCGCCTGCCCGCTCGCATGCGCTCGATCGTCGCCCAGGCGTTGGAGCACACGTGAGCGAAGATCCGGGAGAATCCTCGTTCGAGACGCTGCTCGGGGGTTGTACGACGAGCGCCGTGCATCTGGAGATGCGCGACTACTACACCCCAACCGATCCGGTGTACCTCGACTGGCGGGCAGGCGTGAGCATTGACCCCAAGGAACGCTGGGGCGAGTGGTACGACCTGATGTCTGCCACCACCGCCCGGGGCATCAAAGTTCGCCGCGCGCGCATCGTCAGCGAGCCGGTCACCGCCTTCATCAGGTACGAGTACGACTTGACCGACGGGCTGAACCTGGCCGCCGGTGAAGAAGTCCGGTGGCTGCCCCGGCGGCAGGCATCGGATCTGGCCCTCCCCGGCAACGACTTCTGGATCTTCGACAACCGCCTGGTGCGTTTCAACTACTTCGCCGGCAACGGCGACGAGGTCGGTGACGAGCTAACCGGAGACGAGGCGGTGGTACGCCTCTGCGCCACCGCCTTCGAGTCCGTCTGGCAACGGGCCATCCCGCACCAGGACTACCGGATTAGCTGAGATCATGGACAGGGTTGGCGGCCCCTGCCGGCCGCCAACCCTGCTACCAACTCGAACAACCAGGCCGTGCCAACCACCGACCCGAAGCAGTCCAACGAAGACCTATACATATGACCTCCCCATCCTCCAGCGCCCGCTTGGCCCGTCAGGCGCTTGCTGACCGCCTGCGGGAAATCCGCGTGCGTGCCGGCCTCACCGCCCAAAGCTTGGCTGCGAAGGCCGGCTGGCACCGCACCAAGGTGTCCAAGCTGGAGCACGGCGCCACCTCCCCCACCGCGGCGGATATCCACGCCTGGTGCGAGCTGTGCGGCGTACCGGAGCAAATAACCGAACTGGTGCACCAACTTCAGGCTGCGGACTCGCTGTGGTTGGACTGGCGGCGGATGGAACGGGCTGGACTGCGGCCGGCGCAAGAGTCAGTCCGGGAGCTGTACGAACGCACCAGGCTCTTCCGCTTCTACTCCCCGGTGATGATCCCCGGCCCCATCCAGACTGCCCCCTATATCGCGGCCTTGCTGGCATCCGTGCGTGACCGTCGCGGCGTGGTCGACGACGTAGCAGAAGCGGTCGCTGAACGGATGGATCGCCAGGCGAGCTTGTTTCGGGGTGACCACCGCTTCGCCATCGTGCTGGAAGAGGGGACGCTGTACTACCAGGTTGGCGGCCCGAGAGTGCTAGCCGGGCAGCTGCGGCACCTGCTGTCGGTCGCCGGACTGCCGAACTTGTCCCTCGGCATCATCCCGAAGCACATTGACCGCTCGGTGACCTGGCCGGTGGAGATGTTTTTTATCTTCGATGACGCACAAGTCAACGTCGAGCTGGTGTCAGGGTTCTTGTCGGTGACCCAGCCGCGGGAGATCGCCATGTACGCCAAACGCTTCGCCGAGTTCGCGGGGGCGGCGGTTTACGGCGACCAGGCCCGACAGCTCATCACCGTTGCCCTTCAGGCTCTTGCCGCCTGAGGATGTGCTGCACCATGGAGCACACTCATTGAGGGTGTTGACCGCCGCTCAATAGCGTCACCGACAAGTGTTGGCGGCCGAGCGGGTTAATCCTGAGGTCCCTGGCGGGCCGTCTGCTGGAAGTTCTTGTCCTCGGCCGCCAGCGCTTGCTCTACCGCGACACAAACCATTGTCGCCTCACTCATAGGGGCGCCGGTCAATGCCGTCCAAGAGAAGCCAGGTGACCAGGCATGTTCAGCCCCACCCCGGTCAACCCGCCGCCACCGCCATCACCGCTAAGCACCTTCTCGACGGAGGACGACCGACCACGGCGGGCAGCCCCCGTCCATCAACGAACCGATCGAACCGAGCGAAAGGAGATCGCTGTGCTCGTGATCTACGAACCCGGCGAGGACAACCAGCACCACGACCCGCTCGTCACCGAAGCGGACGTGACGGGGCTCTACCGCCCCAAGGCGGCGGCGGTGGCCAGCCAGTCGACAACCACCCGCATCGGTACGGAGAACATGACCGACGACTGATGACGGCGGCACAACTGCTGGCAATGACGAGAACTAATCGACAACTACGAAGGAGGTCCCGGATGCGAGCAACCTATGACGCCAGCGAAGACGCCGGTGGTGGCAGCGGCACGTTGGTCGCGGAGACCGATGTGATCGGGCTGTACCCGCCGGATGTTGTGGCGGTGGCGGGCCGGGCGACCGCGTGTGACCCGGGGTCGGGACCGACCCGGATCGACGACTGACAGACCCACGAGCGAACAAGGGATGGGTGAGATGACCGACACGGCGGCCAGCGGCGCCGGTGCCGACGACGCCAGTGATGGCAGGCCGCAGCCGGTGAGCGGGCCGATGGACAAGGCCACGGCCGACTGGTACGTGCAGTTCACCGATGGCCAGTTCCAGGCGTTTCTGGGCGATGACGGCAGGTGGTATCTGTACACGCCGCGACCGGTGGAGATCGGGGTCCAGCCGAAGATCCACACTAAGCAGACCAGCCGGCGGGACCAATGAACCTCATGAAACCGGTTGTGGACCCGGTCGTTGTCATCCTCACCCCCACTCCGAGGACTTGCACGCCGACGCCGTGGCGGCGCACCTGGACACCGGCGGCGTCGAGGTGCGCCGCGTCGACACCGCCACCCTCGGCACGATGGACACCCCGGTGACCGCCCACCTCCGGGACGGGGTGGTCACCGGGGACCTGGCCGGGGTGAGCCTGTCGCGGGTGGTCGGGGTGTGGCACCGCCGCCCGTCCGAGTTCGCCGCCACCGACGAGGCGGACGTGGCCGAGCTGCGAGCCGCGGTCGGCGGCATCCTGGCCGGCCTGCCCTACCTCAACCACCCCGCGGACATGGCGGTCGCCGCGTTCAAGCCCCACCAGCTCGCCCTGGCGGGCCGGTGCGGCCTGCTCGTTCCGGAGACGGTCATCACCAATGTGCGGCCGGTGGCCACCGTGTTCGCGCAGCGGCGCGGCGGGGAGGTGGTGGTCAAGCCGATGTCGCGCAAGGCCCCGGCGCTGGTCACCGCCGATGACCGGGCCGGCTGGGATCGGGCAGTCCACCTGACCCAGCAGCGGATCACCACCACGAGACATGTCCGGCTGACCGTGGTCGACGGCAGCATGTACGCGGCGCGCATCGACTCCCCGCACCTGGACTGGCGATCCCACGCGGAACAGTGCCGTTACCAGGCGGTGGACACCCCGGTCGAGGTCGCCGGCCCGGTGCGACGGCTGCTGGGCCTGCTGCGGCTGCGGTTCGCCGCCCTCGACTTCGCCCTGGACGCCCAGGGCCTGTGGTGGTTTCTGGAGGCAAATCCCAACGGGCAGTGGCTGTGGATTCAGCAGGAAACCGGGCTGCCGATCGCGGCGGCGATCGCCGCCGCGCTGCGGCTGACCGCCCCCGCAGTTCCCCCAGTTCCCCCAGTTCCCTCGGTCCCTGCCGCGGGCCGGTCCAGGGATGTGGGCACGTGACCCGCCTGCCGGTTGCGTTGGCAGCGCAGGTTCGCCCGCGGCGGTTTGCCGGGGGCGCGGTCGAGCGGTTCACCGAGTCGTTGCTGACCGACGGACGTGCGGTTTCGGATGCTCTGGCCGAGTTGGGCGAACGCATCGACGCCCATGGGGAGGTCAGCGGCTGCTGCGGCAACGGCTGCAACACCCGGGGCTGGTCGCAGCCGTTTCCGTGCCCAACCCGACTGTTCTACCTGGCCGCACGCGAGCACCTGTCGTCGTCTGCGACGGCCCGCACCGAGCACCGCTGTCCCAGACGGGTGGGTTCGCAGACAACCTCGGCGCGTGGCAGCCAGGCACCGGTAATCAAAGATCCGCTCGACACGCCAAGGGTAAGGAGACCGAAGGTGCACGAAACGCCCGCCGACCGGCGGCCGCCGGTGGCGTTGGACCCGTCGGTGCCGAACCCGGCCCGCCGCTACGATTACTGGCTCGGCGGCAAGGACAACTTCGCCGCCGACCGCGAGTCCGGTGATGCGATCGCGACGGTGTTCCCGGCTATCCGCACCGCCGCGATCGAGAACCGCCGGTTCCTGCGCCGGGCCGTCACCTACCTTGCCCGCGAGGCGGGCATCCGGCAGTTCCTGGACGTCGGCACCGGCCTGCCGGCGGCGGGCAACACCCACGAGGTGGCCCAGTCGATCGACCCGCGGGCGCGGGTGGTCTACGCCGACAACGACCCGCTGGTGCTGACCCATGCCCGCGCCCTGCTGACCAGTTCACCCGAGGGTGTCACCGCCTACCTCGACGCCGACCTGCGCGACCCGGACCGGATCCTGGCCGACGCGGACCTGCACCGAACACTGGACCTGACCCAGCCGGTCGGGCTGCTGCTGGTGGCGATCCTGCACTTCCTGGCCGACGAGGACGACCTGTACGCCATCGTGGCCCGGCTGGTGGCCGCCTTGGCGCCAGGCAGCTACCTGGTCGCCTCGCACGCCACGAAAGACCTGCTGCCACCCGACATCATCGCCAACGCCGACGCCGCCAACACCGAAAGCAAGATCGACCTGCGGTTCCGCAGCCGCGCCGAGTTCACCCGGTTCTTCACCGGGCTGGACCTCGTTTCGCCGGGGATCGCGTGCGTGAGCGAGTGGCGGGCCGAGCACGAGCCCGCGCCGCGCCCGTCGTCCGTCGAGGTGGCCATCTATGGCGCGGCGGCCCGAATCCCGTAGCAAGCAAAGGAGAAAGCACCGTGGAGTACAGCATTCCCAGGGTGCGGAGAATGTGGCGCATCCTCGCTTGCGCGGTGTACGCCGGCCGCCAGCCCGTCGCCGTATCAACGGATCATCCCCGCGTGCGCGGGGAGCAGGGCCGCCCTCGGTGTCGGCCAGCCCTTCGCCGAGGATCATCCCCGCGTGCGCGGGGAGCAGAGGGCGACGCCCCCGCCAACGCCAGCTGACCGAGGATCATCCCCGCGTGCGGGGGGAGCAGAGCGCTTCCAGGGCGAGGGCGATCGCGCGGACGGGATCATCCCCGCGTGCGCGGGGAGCAGTTCTGACCGGGCAGACCTCTCCCCGGCCTCGGGATCATCCCCGCGTGCGCGGGGAGCAGGGCTCCGGTCCGGTCGAGGGGAAGGCGGGACAGGGATCATCCCCGCGTGCGCGGGGAGCAGATCGATGCGTGCCTGTAGCGTCGCGAGTAGCCCTTTCTGGGATCATCCCCGCGTGCGCGGGGAGCAGGACGGCGACCCCGGCCTGTACGGCGACGCCACGGGATCATCCCCGCGTGCGCGGGGAGCAGGCCGATTCACCGGCCAACGCCGTCGACCTGGAGGGATCATCCCCGCGTGCGCGGGGAGCAGGCCCCCGCTCTGATCGTGTTCGATGTTGAGCGCGGATCATCCCCGCGTGCGCGGGGAGCAGGGTCAGCGTGAACGTGTCGGGGCCTTCCGGTGGGGATCATCCCCGCGTGCGCGGGGAGCAGGCCACCAGGTCCAGGCGGTCCACCCGCACCCCGGGATCATCCCCGCGTGCGCGGGGAGCAGGTCGGGCTGGGCCGCGGCTCCAAACGGCCCACGGGATCATCCCCGCGTGCGCGGGGAGCAGCGCGCTTGAAGTCCTCGGCATGCTGCACCTGACGGATCATCCCCGCGTGCGCGGGGAGCAGCAGCTCTACGGCGTCGACGTCGAGGACCGGGCCGGATCATCCCCGCGTGCGCGGGGAGCAGCTGCTCCAGGCCGACCGCCAACGCCAGGTCGAGGGATCATCCCCGCGTGCGCGGGGAGCAGGTTCGTCCACGAACCTGTCGACGTTTTGGGCGAGGATCATCCCCGCGTGCGCGGGGAGCAGTGTCCTTTCAGTACTGAGGGGGAGAGAGCATGGGGATCATCCCCGCGTGCGCGGGGAGCAGCTGGCCTCGGCCGCCGCCTGCCACCGGTCGGCGGGATCATCCCCGCGTGCGCGGGGAGCAGTCCGTCGCGCAGTCACAACTCCCGCCGCCGCCGGGATCATCCCCGCGTGCGCGGGGAGCAGAGCACGCTGCCCTGCCCAGCGGCGGCCGGGTTCGGATCATCCCCGCGTGCGCGGGGAGCAGGGCCCTTCCCGTCTAGCCCTCGATCTTGTGTCTGGATCATCCCCGCGTGCGCGGGGAGCAGCCGTCCAGGTGGGCTATGTGCGTCGTGACCCACGGATCATCCCCGCGTGCGCGGGGAGCAGCCGCCCAGCCCGTCCGCGATACCCACATGGGAGGGATCATCCCCGCGTGCGCGGGGAGCAGCTGACCGACCTGGCCGCCGGGTTCCGCACCCGGGGATCATCCCCGCGTGCGTGGGGAGCAGCCGGCGACCAGCGTCGGCTTCGATCAGGTCGAAGGATCATCCCCGCGTGCGCGGGGAGCAGCTCACCGATCTGGCCGCCGGGCTGCGCGCCCGCGGATCATCCCCGCGTGCGCGGGGAGCAGCTGGCGACGAAGTCAGCGAGGGCGCCGAGGTCCGGATCATCCCCGCGTGCGCGGGGAGCAGCCAACCGCCGCCGACAGCTCGCGGCCGATCGCCGGATCATCCCCGCGTGCGCGGGGAGCAGGAAGGAGCACGACCAGGGCCATGGACAAGGGGAGGATCATCCCCGCGTGCGCGGGGAGCAGAGCCAGCACCAGCCGTAGACGGCGTGCCGGAGCGGATCATCCCCGCGTGCGCGGGGAGCAGACCAGCGCATCGGAGAGCACCCCGAGGACGGTCGGATCATCCCCGCGTGCGCGGGGAGCAGGAACGCCACCGCGTCCAGCTCGGCGAGCGGCTCGGATCATCCCCGCGTGCGCGGGGGGCAGGATGAGGGTCATGGCGACCGGTCCGGCGGCCGTGGATCATCCCCGCGTGCGCGGGGAGCAGACAACATTCTGCTTACGGGTTTCCGTCAGCAGCGGATCATCCCCGCGTGCGCGGGGAGCAGGTCGCCGCCACCCACGCCAGCTCCGGCCGGCCGGGATCATCCCCGCGTGCGCGGGGAGCAGGATGCCGAGGACGTAGCCGATCAGGACCAGCAGGGATCATCCCCGCGTGCGCGGGGAGCAGGCCTCCGATCTTGGCCCGAAGCTGCTGGCCGCGGGATCATCCCCGCGTGCGCGGGGAGCAGGTCACCGCCCAGATCACCTTGGCCTGGCAGGAGGGATCATCCCCGCGTGCGCGGGGAGCAGGCCTGCCCGCCCTTGGCGAGCGCCCGGGCCGCGGGATCATCCCCGCGTGCGCGGGGAGCAGATGGTGCCGGTCGACGCCACGATCAGCCGGTCGGGATCATCCCCGCGTGCGCGGGGAGCAGGGGCGCCCGCGACTACGGCGTGTACCCGGAGTATGGATCATCCCCGCGTGCGCGGGGAGCAGGTCGACGTGCAGGGGCCGGTGAAGGTCCAGCAGGGATCATCCCCGCGTGCGCGGGGAGCAGCCGGCGTCAGGGGCCCGACGCAGCGCAATCCACGGATCATCCCCGCGTGCGCGGGGAGCAGATGGACCGTGCCGACATCGCCCGCCGCTTCGCCGGGATCATCCCCGCGTGCGCGGGGAGCAGGCCCGCCGGCGCGCCCGGCGGGCTCGGGAACGGGGATCATCCCCGCGTGCGCGGGGAGCAGTGCGACGCCTGCCGGTGGCGGCTGCGGCGGTGGGGATCATCCCCGCGTGCGCGGGGAGCAGGTCGGCTGTACCGATGTGCTGGTCACCCATGCGGGATCATCCCCGCGTGCGCGGGGAGCAGATGCACGGCCGCAACTGTGAGCCGCCATCCGAGGGATCATCCCCGCGTGCGCGGGGAGCAGCTGGTCGCGAGCACCAGCATCCCCCTCTGGCCGGGATCATCCCCGCGTGCGCGGGGAGCAGATCGCGCCTTCGGCGGGTGGGAAGCCGTCCGAGGGATCATCCCCGCGTGCGCGGGGAGCAGGCCCGCTCCGCGTCGGACGGATCCGCGTCGAGGGGATCATCCCCGCGTGCGCGGGGAGCAGCTCATCCACGGCGACCAGCTGCGCACGATCCTGGGATCATCCCCGCGTGCGCGGGGAGCAGAGTGTCGAGCCGCCCAACGTACCCGGAGAGACCGGATCATCCCCGCGTGCGCGGGGAGCAGTCACTGACTCTCTCCAGAGGGTCTATTTTGATCGGATCATCCCCGCGTGCGCGGGGAGCAGTGGGGGATCAACGCCACCAAGCGGGCCAGCGTGGGATCATCCCCGCGTGCGCGGGGAGCAGATCCCAGCGCGGGCCGGATCAGCGGGCTGTCCAGGATCATCCCCGCGTGCGCGGGGAGCAGAGATGGGTGATGTCGTCGAACGAGCGGCCACAGGGATCATCCCCGCGTGCGCGGGGAGCAGAACGGGCCACCGCCGGCCCACCCGCCGATGTGCGGATCATCCCCGCGTGCGCGGGGAGCAGGTCACGCCGGGCGTGCTGTCCCCGGCGGAAGCGGGATCATCCCCGCGTGCGCGGGGAGCAGCGTGTACGCCACGACTATCTCCCTCCCGGGCTAGGGATCATCCCCGCGTGCGCGGGGAGCAGGTTGACGGTTGTGGCTGGGTTGTTTACGCGGCTGGGATCATCCCCGCGTGCGCGGGGAGCAGCGGGGCCGTCACTTCGACCCCGCCAGCAACCCGGGATCATCCCCGCGTGCGCGGGGAGCAGCGGGCGACCGGCATCTGGGTTCCCGCGTAGCGGTGGATCATCCCCGCGTGCGCGGGGAGCAGCGGGCGACCGGATCTGGGTTCCCGCGTAGCGGTGGATCATCCCCGCGTGCGCGGGGAGCAGCGTCGTGCCCGAGGTGAGCACGGTCGCGGCGGTGGATCATCCCCGCGTGCGCGGGGAGCAGATCGGGTGCCGGTAAATCGGCAGCCTTAAGCGAGGATCATCCCCGCGTGCGCGGGGAGCAGAGCCCCATGTACAACGAGGCCGACACCTACGAGGGATCATCCCCGCGTGCGCGGGGAGCAGTCGACGTTGACGACCTTGCGGCTGGGCAGGTGGGGATCATCCCCGCGTGCGCGGGGAGCAGGCCGAGTCGCGGGCGTAGACCCGTTCGAGCCCGGGATCATCCCCGCGTGCGCGGGGAGCAGCGGCTTCAGCTCCTCGTCGGCTCTCGCTGCCGCGGATCATCCCCGCGTGCGCGGGGAGCAGTTCCGGGCGACGTCGTCCATCACCGCGCCGGTCGGATCATCCCCGCGTGCGCGGGGAGCAGTACGGGGTGTCGGCGAGGCTGGTCACCCAGGCTGGATCATCCCCGCGTGCGCGGGGAGCAGCAGGTCACCTCCAAAGTCACCGTGGCCCACACGGGATCATCCCCGCGTGCGCGGGGAGCAGGTGGCCGGACGGGCCGACGAGGCCGACGTACAGGGGATCATCCCCGCGTGCGCGGGGAGCAGGGGCCACGTGGTGTCCGGCCGCCCCGGACCCGGTGGATCATCCCCGCGTGCGCGGGGAGCAGATGCGACGGCTTCCATCGACGATCGTCGTGAACGGATCATCCCCGCGTGCGCGGGGAGCAGACCACGTCCCCGCAGCAGCCGGCGTAGCGGTTCGGATCATCCCCGCGTGCGCGGGGAGCAGATGTCGGTGCGTTCGAAGGGCGGCCGTGGCCTGGGATCATCCCCGCGTGCGCGGGGAGCAGTTGTGAACTCGGCCAATGCGAGAAGCTGTTCGAGGATCATCCCCGCGTGCGCGGGGAGCAGCTGGGCGCCACTCAAATTCGATGACTGGATTATGGATCATCCCCGCGTGCGCGGGGAGCAGACGCGGCCGCCAGCATGGCCGAATGCGCGCGCAGGATCATCCCCGCGTGCGCGGGGAGCAGAGCCGCGTCTCCCCGCCCGGCTTCAGCCAGTCCGGATCATCCCCGCGTGCGCGGGGAGCAGCCACCCGGTGTGGTGCAGTCGGAGATGGCCTTGGGATCATCCCCGCGTGCGCGGGGAGCAGGGTTGTTGCTGCGGGTCGACGGGGTCGACAACAGGATCATCCCCGCGTGCGCGGGGAGCAGGGCAGGTCGGGGTCGACCACGGGTGGCTCCTCGGGATCATCCCCGCGTGCGCGGGGAGCAGCCGTCCAAGACCAACGGCCATGCCGTACCTGACGGATCATCCCCGCGTGCGCGGGGAGCAGGCTGCCTCGGCGGGCTGCGCTGCCGAGGCAGCAGGATCATCCCCGCGTGCGCGGGGAGCAGGCTCAGATTCCTGATGCGCTCTGTTTGCCGATGGGATCATCCCCGCGTGCGCGGGGAGCAGGTGTCCTCGGTCGGCACCGCCGGGGACATCAACGGATCATCCCCGCGTGCGCGGGGAGCAGGACTTTCTGCGATTCGATGGTTGACGTGCAGGAGGATCATCCCCGCGTGCGCGGGGAGCAGGCTGGGCCTGCTGTTCCCGCCCGGCGCCACCGCGGATCATCCCCGCGTGCGCGGGGAGCAGACTGGATTATTCGCGCTCGTGAAGCCGGGATGAGGATCATCCCCGCGTGCGCGGGGAGCAGTGACAACCAGCGGAAGCCGCCGCTACACGGCCACGGATCATCCCCGCGTGCGCGGGGAGCAGCGCCTCCTCAGGTTGGGTGCGCGGATGGGCGCGGGATCATCCCCGCGTGCGCGGGGAGCAGGGCGGCGAGTCCGCGTACGGCTGCCAGTTTGTGGGATCATCCCCGCGTGCGCGGGGAGCAGGGCCGGCCGCCGCGGTGCTCTCGGTCGGGGACCGGATCATCCCCGCGTGCGCGGGGAGCAGCCTGCCGCATCCTCCGGCGCGGTCAGATCGGCCGGGATCATCCCCGCGTGCGCGGGGAGCAGATCGCCGACCGGCACCTTGTCGGCCCTGAACTGCGGATCATCCCCGCGTGCGCGGGGAGCAGGGATTCGGTTGTCGCGGGTCGGGTTGGCCATACGGATCATCCCCGCGTGCGCGGGGAGCAGGCCGCCATCGTCGGGGTGCTGGCGCTGATCGGGGGATCATCCCCGCGTGCGCGGGGAGCAGGTCCACCGCATCGCCTCGACCTCGACGGGCCGCGGATCATCCCCGCGTGCGCGGGGAGCAGGGGCCGGCGCAGCCGGCAGCGCAACCCATCGGCGGGATCATCCCCGCGTGCGCGGGGAGCAGATCTTCCGGTCGCTCACCGCGGTGCACGCCGCGGGATCATCCCCGCGTGCGCGGGGAGCAGAAGCTGACCCGCGAAGGAGCGACGCGCCGCGGCGGATCATCCCCGCGTGCGCGGGGAGCAGCAACCGCCCCGGCCGCACCCGCGACCGGGGCGGGGATCATCCCCGCGTGCGCGGGGAGCAGACTTGTTGACCTGCGGTTCTGAAGATCCAGATCGCGGATTTCGTTCACTTTCACAACGCAGGCTATACCGGCCGCCCGTGGCGCCGCTGCCACGCCCGAGCTACCTTGGCTACGCGGTCCAAAGTGGACGGCCTGCTCCTCGTGCACACGGGATGTTTCCTTGTGCACGTTCATGGGGCAACCTCGTCGTCGCCGGTGCCGTGCACCTCGCCGTCCGCGGCTGCACCCCGGCGACGTGCGCCTCCAACCACGCTGCGCTGTTGGGCGCACGCCGTCCCGTTCCTGGTCGACATTCCGTTGTGTAATCGACTCTCAGCTCCACCGTAAGGTCGTGCTCGGTCAACCCGACCGCGATTTGAGACAGCGCCTGGCGCTTCCGGTGCACCCGTGAGCGCCTTACGAATGTCGGATCAGGGAGAGACGATGAGGGTACCCGAGGTGAGTCCGTCGCCTATTTCGCGGGCGAGGGCGGTACCCGTGGCTGCGACCTCGTCGAGTCTGGCGCGGAACTCGGCTAGCTGGCGGAAGGCTTGTCCGTACGCCTGCTGCTGGTCCAGCGGCAGCACGGGGATGGTGAGGCGCCTGATGTCGATGCGTACGGTGCCGTTGCTGGTGCTGGAAGCCCGCCCGGCGACGCGCAGGTTGTCTGATCGGGAGAGGACGCCGGCGACGAACCACGGGTCGAACCGGGCTGGGTCGACGCGTACCAGTTGCACGCCGGGCCCGAGTTCGGCGCCGACCTGCTCGGAGGTGGCTACTCGGGCGATGATCTCGCGGCCCATGACGCGGGATGAGGATGTCGTCGGCGCGCACGCGCGGTGCTTGGTTGTCGTCTGCGGCGTGAGCGGCCGTGCCGGTCGGCGGTCTGCCGGAGACGATGTCGGCGGAGGTCAGCGTGGCGTCGCTGGCGGTCGCGCTGTTTGTTCGGGTGCGGGAGCGTCGTGCGTTGTACGGACATGCTGCCCGCCCGGATCAGGTCGGCCAGGCTTGCCTGCGGTGCCGTGCTTAGTGCTGCCGTCTTCGCCTTCTGTACTGTGGGTAGGCTGCGCCGTACCTGGTCGAGCGAGCCGGTCGAAGTCGCTGATTCTGGCGATGGTCTGGGCCGGGTCGGTGGCGAGTTCGCCGGCCTGGGGCAGGTAGCGCCGCGGGGTCAGGTCGACCTGGTCGTCGAGTACCTCGATGGCGGGTACGGTGCGGTGGACGCCGGGCGCCTCGCCGTCGTCGACCGGACAGGTAGGCGTGCCAGGCCGTCGCGACGATGTCGGGGAGTGTGCCGGTGTTCGATCCGGTGGTGTCGACGAACAGCAGGCGGCCGGTGGGTGGCTGCTGCGTCGTCGGGCTGGGTGAGTACCCAGATGTGCAGGCCGAGGCCGGTCGGCGGCATTAGGCCGGCGGGCAGGGCGATGACCGCGCGCAGCGCGCCGCGGCGTACCAGTTCGGCGCGGATGCGTCGGCCTGCCGGGCGCAGCGCGGCGGCCGGGGGCATGAGCACCGCGGCGGTGCCGCCGGGGGAGAGGTGGGCCAGGGCGTGCTGCACCCAGGCGAGTTCGGGTTCGGTGCGCGGGGGCAGGCCGTAGGCCCAGCGCGGGTCGTAGGCGAGTCGGTCGTGGCCCCAGTCGTGGATGCCGAACGGGAAGTTCGCCACGACGACGTCGGCCCGCAGGTCGGGGAAGGCGTCGGCGAGCAGGCTGTCGCCGACGTGCACGGTGGGTGGCGTTGCCGGGTGGCCGGCGTGCTGGGCGCGACGGTGCACGAACCACAGGCGCAGCAGGGTGATCAGCGCGTACTGTGGCTTGATCTCCTGCGCGTAGCAGTGCGTCACGGCGCCGTCGTGCGAGTGCCTGGTCGGCGGCCATGCGCAGGATCGATCCGGTGCCGCTGGTGAAGTCGAAGGTACGTGTACCGGAGCCGGCGAGGGCCAGCATCACCTCGGCGACGCTGTCCGGGGTGCTGGCGAGGCCGGACATCGAGTGGGCGGAGGTCACGTACTGGCTGTGCAGGTACTCGAACGCGGCCTCCGGGTCCTGCTCCCGGCTGAGTTGCTCGACCGCGTGCAGGACGGTGGTGAGCTGGGGCGTCCACTGCTTCGGCAGCACGTCGCCGATCTGGTCGGCGAGGCGGCGGTCGAGCGCGCGCAGCCGGGTGACCAGTTGTTTCGGGGTGAGCACGGCGTTGCTTCGGGTGGCGGGCTGATCGGAGCGGACGAGCAGGTACGCGCCGGAGATGCCGAGCGCGTCACCGATCTGCGCTGCGGGCTGATAGCTCTCGATGTGCCGCCATGCCCAGTGCTCGGTGCCGGCCTGGTGCAGCTTGCCCTGCCGGCGTAGCCACTGCTCTACCTCGCGGGCGTCGAAGGACGGGCTGGTTGGGGTGCCGCCGACCGGTGTGGGGAAGTCGGCGTACCGGCGACGCCAGTTGCTCACCGCCGCCCTGCCGACGTTGGCCAGTCGCGCGATGCCGCTGGCGGTCAGGGTGGCGTCCCCGATGACCGTGCTCCGCTCCGTTGTCACACGTGAACCGTAGCATGTCGACATGCGCTTGTGTATCGAGATTCACAAGTACTATGGTTGATATAGTTCACAGTCTGATCGGAGGAGCCATGCCGCGCCGCGGGCATAGCACAACCATCGGGAAGTTCGCCAAGGTCTATCACGACCGTCGAGTCTCCGAGATCCGCGTGCTCGGTGAGCTGCTGCGTCGCGAGCAGCGCGCCGCGTCGGGTGGGAGCCCACCGGCGCCTGACACGCGACCGGGCGCGCCCGCCCATTGATCAGATTCGTCCCGTCCCGACGATCGAAGGAGGACCATGAACACCTTTGCTCGCACCCGCGTCGCCGTCCACCCTAGCCGCACCCTTCCCGCCGGTCGCGTACCTGTCGCACGGCGCGCGGCGGTACGGCTGCCGTGGTCCGTGACACTCTCATGCCCGAGGCGTACGCGCGGGTGCGCCTCGACCCGCTGCTGGGCGCCGCCATCGCGGACGCATACATGGCCGCACCGGCCAGGGACGAGCGGGCCTATCGCCGCGTACGCCGCGTTCTGCCGCGCAGACGCGTGCGGCAGTACCACTTTCTGGTGGGCCGGGTCGAGTTCGGTGGGCTCGGCGTGGCGGTGCGCGATCGTCGACGAGGACCCGTACCCCGACGTCGAGTCGATGGTCGACGACGTGCGGCAACGGCGGCTCAAGGTGTGGGCCAGCGCGGCGACCGGCAACCCGCACCCGTACCTGAGCGATGGCGAGAACGACATGTTCCGCGCGGTGCACGACGTGTTCGGGCACGCGGCCAGCGGTCGTGGCTTCGACCCGCACGGCGAGGAGGCGGCCTGGCTGAAGCACAGCACGATGTACTCGCCGCTGGCGCGGCGGGCCCTGACCACGGAGACCCGCGGGCAGAACTGCGCTCAGACCTTCCACTACGGGGGCACGCGGTTTCCCGGAGCAGAAGGCGGTGCTGTTGCCGCGGCCGTTCAGTGACCCGCGCTCGGCATGTATCGGCGACGGTTCAGCGTGACGACGGCGATCTCCTCGGTCAGCCGCGCGATCTCTTGGCGCAAGTTCGAGTACGGCGGCGTGCTCTGGTCCGTCGTACCCGGATCCGGTCGTCGAGCAGCGTGGTTGAGCTGGCGCAGCGCCCGGTCATGTTCGCCGAGCGGCACATGGGCGAGCGCGGCGCGCAGCCGGCAGTCGAACACCAGCGGATGGTCGTTGCCGTGCTGTCGGCGCGTGATGGTCCGCGAGCCGCCGCCATTGCCGCGCGGCGGCGCGGAACTCGCCGGCGGCCTGCAGCCGCTCCGCCTGCTCAGCGGCACTGATCCGCGTCGAGGTCGACGCGCGCGGGCGAGGGCTCCGGAGTCGTCGTGCCGCGTGCGCGGCCGAGGCGCCTGCCCGACGATCGCGGCGTATGCGCGCACCGCGCCGCCGCCGTCGTGACCACGCCTGGGATCGGCGGCAGGTTCCGAGGCGAGCGGGGCCAGCGCGGCGTACACCGTCGGCGGCGCTGGCCGGCCGGTCCTGCGGGCTGGATCGCCAGCAGCGCGTGGACCAGTTCGTCGAGCGCATCCGGGATCTCCGGGCGCAGCTGGGCGGGGCGCGGCGGGGGATCGGCGAGCTGGTGGCGCAGCATGGTCGCGGTGGTGGCGCCGTCGAACGGCGGCTCGCGCGGTGAGCAGATCGAACAGTGTGGCGCCCAGTCCGTACAGGTCGGTGCGGTGGTCGGTGGGTTCGCCGAGGATCTGCTCCGGGCGCCATGTAACCGATGGTGCCGAGGCTCTGTCCGGTCTGGGTGATCCGCGAGTAGCGGTCGTCGTCGCGGATCGACGGCCAACCCGAAGTCCAGCACCTTCACCGCGCCGCTCGCGTCCAGCATGACGTTGCTTGGCTTGATGTCGCGGTGCACCAGGCCGATCTGCCGGGCGGCGATCAGCACGCTGCTGATCTGTGCCGCCGATGGCGGCCACCCAGGCGATCGGCAGCGGGCCGCTGCTCTGCGATCAGGTCGGCCAGCGTGATCCCGTCGATCTTCTGTAGGACGAGGTAGGGGCGGCCGTGATGCTCGCCGAGATCGTAGACGGCGGGCACGCCGGGGTGGTCGAGTCGGGCGGTCAGCAGCGCCTCGCGCCGGAACCGGCGCAGCATGCTCGGCGTCCATCCTGGTGGCGTTGACCAGTTTGACGATGACGGCTGCGGTCGAGCAGCGTGTCCCGCGCCGTCCAGACCTCGCCCATTCCGTTGTGGGCCAGCGGGTAGCGGTCCACCGTGTACCGGTCCTTGAGGCTCGCGCCCGCCACCACAGGCCCAGCGTAGCCGGCAGGGAGGCGTGCGGCGGTCCCGGCGACCTGCCTTCGTGAATTGAGTACCTGGCACAACTCTTGCAAACACGATTCACAATATGTTGGAATGTCGGGCCGACACGACGGAGTGGGGCTCGGCCAAGTGGCTGTCGAGACGGCGCGATCGGAGCTGTACCGCTCCGGACGGCGCTCGCTATCGGTCACCCTCCGCGTCCTCGGTCGGTCAGGGTGCTGACGATGGGAAGGGGATGGCTATGGCCGAGCTGGCCATCGACCGGGGGTTCCTGCCCGCCTACGCGCAGGCTGCACGCCCGGTGCAGCAGGCCGTCGTCGCCGCGATCGGCAAGTTCGCCGAGCACACCCACGCCGGCCTGCACCTGGAGAAGCTCACCGGAGCCCGCGACCCGAACATCCGCACCATCCGCATCGACCGGTTCTACCGAGGAGTCGTGCTCGCCCTCGGCGGACAGCGATACGCGCTGCTCAACGTCCTGCCCCACGATGACGCCATCGCCTTCGCGGTGAGCCGGCGGTTCACCGTCAACCAGGCGCTCGGCGTGCTGGAGGTGCGCGACCAGGCAGGCATCGAGGACTTCGCCCGCGTCACGCCACCCGTAGCAGTCACCGCGGGGCTGTTCGACGGCGTCTCCACCGCCGACCTGGCGCGACTCGGCGTGGACAAGGACCTGGTGCCGCTGCTGCGGCTCATCACCACCGACCAGCAGTTGGAGAGCCTGGGCGGTCGGCTGCCCGAGGTGCAACTCGACGTCCTGCGCGGGCTGGCCAGCGAGATGACGGTGGAAGAGGTCTGGCAGGAGCTGGCCGAGCGGATCGTGGCCGGTGTGGATACCGACGATCTGCTGGCGGCGGCGCGCCGCACGCCCGACCGGATCAAGTTCGTCTCCGGCCCGGTGGAGCTGGCCGCCATCCTCGACCACCCGTTCGACCTGTGGCGCATGTTCCTGCACCCGATCCAGCGCGACGTCGCCTACCGCGAGGTCTACCGCGGTCCGGCGCTGGTCACCGGCAGCGCCGGGACCGGCAAGACGGTCACCGGCCTGCACCGGGCGGTGTTCCTCGCCGGACGGCTGCCCGACGACGGATCGAAAGTGCTGCTCACCACGTACACTCGTGCGCTCGCCGATGCGCTGAGCAAGCAGTTGTACCGGCTCACCGACGACCCGGCGGTGCGGTCGCGCATCGACGTGATCAGCGTCGACAAGCTGGCGTACGAGATCGTCGCGCGCGGCGGCCGGAAGGTCACCATCGCCGAGGACGACGTCACGGACCGGCTGTGGGAGGCGGCCGCGAAGGCCGGGCCGACGTATCTCAACCGGGCCGGCCGGGTGACCACGCTCAGCGGCGCCTTCCTCAAGCGGGAGTGGGAACAGGTGGTGCTGGCGCAGCAGCTGACCAGCGTCGAGGCGTACCGCGACGCCCCGCGCAAAGGCCGCGGCGAAGGGCTCCGTGCGGCCCAGCGCGAGCAGGTATGGGCCGCGATCGAGGGCGTCGTCAGTCAGCTGGCCAAGCAGCGCCGGCGCACCCACACCCAGCTCGCCGACGAGGCGGCCGAGATCGCCCGGCGTTCTCCCGCGCCGTACCGGCACGTGATCGTGGACGAGGGGCAGGACCTGCACCCGGCGCAGTGGCGGCTGCTGCGCGCGCTCGTCGCCCCCGGCCCGAACGACATGTTCCTGCTGGCCGACCCGTACCAGCGCATCTACGACAGCCACGTGTCGCTGGCCCAGCTCGGCATCGAAGTGCGCGGCCGGACCCGCCGGCTGACCGTCAACTACCGCACCACGCACGAGATCCTGGATCTGTCGGTGAAGGTACTCAGCGGTGACGCCGCGGTCGGGCTGGACGGCGAGGCCGACACGCTGCGTGGCTACCGCTCGGTCACCCGCGGCGGCAGCCCCGGTCGCTGGCCGCGCATGCCAGCCGCGACGGCGAGTTCGAGGCGCTGATCGAGCGGGTGGGGACCTGGCTGGACCAGGGCGTTGAGCCACACGCGATCGGTGTCGCCGCCCGCACCGGACAGCTCGTCAAGACCATCAGCCAGACGTTGAGCGACGCCCACATCCCCGTCGCCGACGACAAGCGAGGCATCGACGGGGTACGGGTCGCCACCATGCATCGTCTGAAGGGCCTGGAGTTCCAGTGCCTCGCGGTCGTCGGCCTGGACGCCGGCGTGCTGCCGGCGCCGAACGCGGTCACGTCGGCGGCTGAGGACCCGTTCGCTCACAAGCAGGACCTGCAGCGCGAACGCTGCCTGCTGTTCGTCGCACTTGACCCGGGCCCGCGACGTGCTCTACCTGTCGCACAGCGGCGCGCCCAGCACCTTGTTGCCGGTGCCGGCATGAGCAGCCTGGTGAGCGTCTACGTCGCGACGGACGGGCCGAAGCTGAGCGATGCCGCACGGTCGGTCTGGGGGAAGACCGACCGCAAGGGCACGTCGCCGGTCGGTTGGCTGCCGCTGTGGCGGCACCTCGCCGACTCCGCCGACGTGGCCGGGCGGCTGTGGGACCACTGGCTGAGCCCGGCGGTGCGGCGCCGCATCGCCGACGATCTGCCCGGCGGCGACGCCGACGGCCGTACCCTGGCGGCCTGGCTGGCCGGGGTGCACGACATCGGCAAGGCCACCCCAGCCTTCGCGATCCAGGCACCTGCGCTCGCGGAGCGGATGCGCGACCACGGGCTGGCATTCGACCGGGAGCTGATCCGCGCCGACCGGCGCTACGCCCCGCACGCCACCGCCGGCCACGTCATCCTCGCCGACTGGCTGCACGAGCAGGACTGGGGCGACCCGCATCCGTACGCCGTCGTGGTCGGCGGTCACCACGGTGTGCCGCCGACCGACCAGAGCCTCCGCGATGTGATGGTGCGCCCCCACCTGCTCGGCGACCAGGCTTGGCAGCAGGTGCAGCAGGAACTGCTGGCCTGGATGACCGAGCGATCCGGGGCGGACGACCGGCTCGCCGCATGGAGCTGTGCACCGTTGTCGCAGCCGGCCCAGGCGGCCCTCACCGGCCTCGTCATCGTCGCCGACTGGATCGCCAGCAACGAGGACTTCTTCCCGTACATCCTGGACAGCACAGACGCCGACCGGCTGCGCGCCGGCTGGGAGCTGATCGACCTGCCCGTCCCGTGGCTGCCGGTCGAGCCGCCCGGCGACGGCGGACGAGCTGTTCGCGGCGCGGTTCGAGTTGCCCGCTGGGGCGGCGCCCCGCCCGGTGCAGCGCACCGTCGCGGAGCTTGCCGCGACCATGCCCGCACCCGGGATGATGATCGTCGAGGCGGCGATGGGGGAGGGCAAGACCGAGGCGGCGCTGGCGGCGGTGGAGATCCTCGCCCGCCGTACCGGAGCCTCCGGCTGCTACCTCGCGCTGCCCACCCGGGCCACCAGCGACGCCATGTTCGCGCCGGATGCTGTCCTGGCTGCGCCATCTGCCCGACGCGCAGATCGGCCGCGGTGACCGCGATGTACGGCTCGCCCACGGCAAAGCGGCGCTCAACCCCGAGTACGACCGGCTGCGGTTCGCGTCGCTGCCGAGCGGCATCGCCGAGGACGCGGGCGGCGCGGACATCGGCGTACACGCCTGGCTGGCCGGGCCGAAGCGGACGCTGCTGTCCAGCTTCGTCGTCGGCACCATCGACCAGTTGCTGTTCGCCGCGCTGCGCAGCAAGCACCTGGCGCTGCGCCACCTCGGTCTCGCCGGCAAGGTCGTCGTCATCGACGAGGCGCACGCCTACGACGTCTACATGGGACGTTTCCTCGACCGGGCGCTGGAATGGCTCGGCGCCTACCGGGTGCCGGTGGTCGTGCTGTCGGCGACGCTGCCAGCGCACCGCCGGGCCGAGCTGATGGCCGCCTACGACCACGGCCGCCTCGGGCCGCCGCCCCGGCCCACCTGGCGGGACCGGGGCAAACCGGTGGTCGACCCGTACGCCGCGCTGCGCGGCGACCTGCGGTACCCGTTGGTCACCGTGTCGAGCGCGGACCGCGGCGCCACCGCGACCAGCTGCGCCGACTCCGGCCGCGGCGTCGAGGTGCGCCTGCGCCGCCTGGACGACGACCTGCAGATACTGGCAGAGCTGTTGCGCGAACGGCTGGCCGACGGGGGCTGCGCGCTGGTGGTCCGCAATACCGTGGCTCGGGTACAGGAGACGGCGGCTGCGCTGCGGGCGGCGCTCGGGCCGGACATCCCGGTGTCGGTGGCGCACTCCCGGTTCATGGCGGTCGACCGGGCCGCGAAGGACCGCTGGCTGCGGGACACGTTCGGACCGCCCGGCAGCAGCAGCCGGCCGCGCCGGCACGTCGTGGTGGCCAGCCAGGTCGCCGAGCAGTCCCTCGACATCGACTTCGATCTGCTCGTCACCGACCTGGCCCCCGTCGACCTGGTGCTGCAGCGCATCGGTCGGCTGCACCGGCACCCGCGCGGCGATCGCCCGGCCCGGCTCGCGACGCCGACCTGCTGGATCACCGGAGCCGACTGGACCCGGGAACCACCACAGCCGGTCGCCGGCTCCCGTCGCGTCTACCAGCCGGCCATGCTGCTGCGTAGCCGCCGCCGTGCTGCTGCCGCACCTGGACGGCGCAGCCGCTGCGGCTGCCGGCCGACATCTCGCCGCTGACCCAGGCCGCCTACGGCGATGCGCCGGTCGGTCCGCCGAGCACTGGCAGCCGGTGATGGCCGAGGCGCAGGCGCGGCAGCGCGACGAATTCGCCGCCAAGGAGTTGAAGGCCGACGGCTTCCGGCTGGCCGAGGTCGCCGAGCCGCGGCGTGCCGCTGATCGGCTGGCTGTCCGGCGGCGTCGGGGACGCCGACGACCGTGCCGCGCAGGGCCACGTCCGCGACACCGACGCCGAGTCACTCGAAGCCCTTCTCCTCGTCCGGACCGCGGACGGTCTCGTCCTTCCCCCATGGATCGACGGCGGCGGGGTACCCGTACCCACCGGCAGCGTCCCACGCTGGCCGCTGCCCCGGCAGATCGCCCGCTGCACCCTGCCGCTGCCCCGGACGATGACCGCCGCCGACGTCATCGACGAGGTCATCGCCGAGTTGGAGCGTCGTGTCGACGTCAGCGCCTGGCAAGGCCAACCCCTGGCTGGCCGGCGAACTCGTCCTCGAAGTTGATGGCGACGGCCGTGCCCGGGTGGGCCCCTTCGATCTCCACTACGACTTTCATGAGGGTCTCCGTGTCGTTCGTGGTGAGTGAAGAGAGCCCCGCCTACGCGGGGAACGTGGCTGCGACCCAGTGTGCTTACGGATCACCCCTTCAGGAGGGAACTCGCTGCAGCCGTCTTAATTCGTATTTGCTATTCGCGGCACAGTGTGCTTACTTCAACCCCACGTTCGACAGTCGAGGCTAGACGGAGGTGAGCGGTTTGGCAAACCCTCTTCAGGTATCGGGGTTCTCGCTGGTGGATGAGGCAGTGGATCCCGGTACTGGACGCCGCGGGTCGGCGCTGCGAGGTCTCTCTGCTGGGATTGTTCGAGCAGGCCGGCGGCCTGCGCATGATCGCCTGTGAGTTGCCCACGCAGACGTTCGCGATCCTGCGGCTGGCACTGGCGATCCTGCACCGGGCGACCGACGGGCCGCCGGGCGAGGCCGCCTGGCAGGCACTCTGGCGAACCCGGCGGCTGCCGTTGCCGGAGATCGCCGACTACCTCGGCGCGTTCCGCGACCGGTTCGACCTGCTCCACCCGACGCACCCGTTCTACCAGGTCGCCGATCTGCGCGCCGGCAAGGACAGCAGCGTTCGGGTTGGAGCGGCTGATCGCCGACGTGCCCAACGGCATGCCGTTCCTGACCACCCGCGCCGGACATGGGATGGAGTCGATCTCGCCGGCCGAGGCGGCTCGCTGGCTGGTGCACTGCCAGGCGTACGACCCATCGGGCATCAAGACCGGCGCGGTCGGCGACCCGCGGGTCAAAGGTGGGCGAGGTTACCCCATCGGCGTCGGCTCGCTCGGCGCGTTGGGTGGCGTCCACCTTGAGGGTGCCACCTGCTGGAGACCCTGCTGCTCAACCTGGTACCGGTCGCGCCCGGCTGGCAGCGCGCCGACGAGCGGGACCTGCCGGTCTGGGAACGGCAGCCGCAGACCGCCACCGAGGAACCGGACGCCACGCGCGGCCCGTACGGGCTGCTCAGCCTGTACACCTGGCAGTCCCGGCGGATCCGGCTGTTCGGCAACCGCGACGGCATCACTGGCGCGATGATCTCCAATGGCGACCCGCTCGACTGGCAGGACCGGCACCTGCTGGAGCCGATGAGCGTCTGGGGACGCAGCGGACCGAGAGAGAAGCAACAGAAGCGCATCCCGGTTTACCTGCCCCGGCCGCACGACCACACCCGGGCACTGTGGCGCGGGCTGCAGACTCTACTGCCACCGCCACCGCAGCCTGGCAGCGAGCCACCGCAGCGGCTGTCGCCGATGGTAGTGCAGTGGCTGGCCCGGCTCACCGTTAGCGGCGTGGTCGGGCCGGACTTCCAGGTGCGGCCGCGGGCCACCAGCGTCACCTATGGCACTCAGCAGGCGGTCATCGACGAGGTGTTCGGCGACGCGCTGACCATGAACGTACTGCTCCTTGTCGAGCAGTCGCCGCTGCGTACCACGGCCGTCGACGCCGCCGCCGATGCGGAGGCCGCGGTTCAGGTGCTACGCCGGCTCGCCACCAACCTAGTACGCGCCGCCGGTGGATCCGACGGCGACAGCGGCGAGGCCGACCGGGCGGCCGAACGCGGGTACGCCTTACTGGACCGCGCTTTCCGGGACTGGCTGGCCCGGCTCGGTCCGGACAGCGACCCGGCGGCCGAGCGCGCCTGGTGGCAGCACCTGGTGCGGCGGGCGGTAGCGCGGCTCGGCGACGAATTGGTCGCCGCGGCCGGCCCGGCCGCCTGGGTCGGCCGGCCCGGCGACCGACCGGAAGGGAAACCCGCTGCACTACTCCAGCTCGCAGGCTGAGGCGTGGTTCCGCGCCGGCCTGGCCAAGAGCGCTGCCGATGACGACCGACCCCGCAGGCCAGAATCAGGAGGTACCAGCATGACCACGGTCGAAACCGACCAGCCGGAACCGTCGGCCCGCGCGCAACGGGCACGGCGCCGCGACAAGCTGGGCGACCACGTCGCCCGGACGGTCAGCGGCTTGCAGGAGCGGCTGCTGCGCGACACGCCCCAGCCGGAGGCGGTCAGCGCGCTGGCCCGACTGCGGCGCGGCATCGGCCGAGACCCCGGCTTCGACTACACGCTGGAGCGCTACCTACAGGTCCCCGAGCATCTGCTGGGCTACCTGCCGGCCGACGACTCCAAAGCCGCCCACGCCGAGTACGCGCGTGCACGACGCGGTGACCCTGTACGCCCTGCACCAGCAGTCCCGCCGGGAGCGAATGCACGTCGACGGGCGAGGACTCGGTTGGGCATTGGCCCGTCTGGTACGCGCGTCCACCGGCCGGACGGCGTGCGCCGCCGCTTCGCCGCGCTCGGCACGGCCAGCACCTACCACGAGAGCATCTACCACCTGCGCAGCCTGATCACGATGCTGCGCGAGCACCAGATCCCGCTCGACTACGGCCTGCTCGCCGACGACCTGCGGACCCTGCGCCGGCCCGACGGTCATGCCCGGATGCAGGCCACCTGGGGCCGGGAGTTCTTCCGCAGCCGGCCTGGCACCGACGACTCCGCCACCGACACGCCTGAGGAGCCCGCATCATGAGCCGCACCATCATCGACGTCTATGTGCTGCAAACCGTCCCGCCGAGCAACCTCAACCGCGACGACACCGGCTCGCCGAAGACCGCCGTCTACGGCGGCGTACGCCGGGCCCGGGTATCCAGCCAGGCCTGGAAGCGAGCGGTCCGGCTGGCCTTCGCCGGCCTGCTCGACGACTCCCAGCTCGGCGAGCGGACCAAGCGGGTCGGCGAGTCCCTCGCTGCCCGGATCAAGACGCTCGACCCGAGCCTGTCCGACGAGGCCGCGTCCACGCTGGCCGCCGAAGCGTTCACCGCGTCTGGCCTAGCCAAGGCGGACAAGAAGAAGGGCGAGGTGAAGGACGTCGAGTCCGGCTACCTGCTGTTTCTGAGCCACCGGCAGCTCGACAACCTCGCGGCCGCCGCGCTGGATGCCGCCCGCGCCGGCACCAGCCTGGACAAGGCGCGGTTCAAGGCGCTGGCGAACACCGAGCACTCGGTCGACATCGCCATGTTCGGCCGGATGGTGGCCGACATGACCGACATCAATGTCGACGCCGCGTGCCAGGTGTCGCACGCGATCAGCGTGCACGCGGTCGACAACGAATTCGACTACTTCACCGCCGTGGACGACCGCAAGGAGGACGCCGACGAGGCCGGCGCTGGCATGATCGGTACCGTCGAGTTCAACTCCTCCACCCTGTACCGGTACGCGACCGTCGACGTCGACGCGCTGCACCGCACGCTCGGCGACGCGGCCGCCACCCGGGCCGCCGTCGAGGCGTTCCTGGTCGCGTTCGTGCGGAGCATGCCGACCGGCAAGCAGAACACGTTCGCCCACCGGACGCTGCCCGACGCGGTGCTGGTACGGGTGCGGGACACGCAGCCGATCAACCTGGTCGGCGCTTTCGAGACGCCGATCCGCGAGACGCGACGCCGCCGGGCGGGTCGAGCAGGCCGCCGACCGCTCTGGCCAAGCACACCGTCGCGGTCGAGAACGCGTACGGCGAGCGGCCGGTCGGCAGCTGGGTCACCCAGGTCGGCGAGCAGACCGCGGTGCTGGCCGACCTCGGCAGGCCGGTCGCCTTCGACGAGCTGGTCAACGGGGTGGGGGAGCAGGTCGCCGTGGCCCTCGGGCAGCCGGCATGACTGTCCTGTTGCTGAGGCTGGCCGGCCCGCTGCAGTCGTGGGGGTCGTCCAGCCGCTTCGCCCGCCGCGGCACCGAGGTCGCGCCCACCAAGAGCGGCGTGATCGGCCTGCTCGCCGCGGCCAAGGGCATCCGCCGCACCGAGCCGCTCACCGAACTGCTCGGCCTTGAGTTCGGGGTACGGCTGGACCAGCCCGGACAGATCCTGCGCGACTTCCAGACCGCGCGCTCCCTCGACGGGCGGGAAAGCGCACCGTTGACCTACCGCTTCTACCTGTCCGACGCGGCCTTCCTCGCCGCCGTCAGCGGCGAGCGGGAGCTGCTGTGCGGCCTGGCCGAAGCGGTGGACCGGCCGCGATTCCCGCTCTACCTGGGGCGTCGCTCGTGCCCGCCGGTCGGCCCGGTCAGCCTCGGGGTACACGACGACACCCTCGACGATGCGCTGACCTCGTGGCCCTGGCTGGCCGCCGAGTGGTACCGCCGCCGGGCAGCCCGCACGGTCCGGCTGGAGATCATCCGGGACGCCCGACCGGGCGAGCCGGTCACCGAGACCGTCCCCGACGAGCCGGTCAGCTTCGACCCCGCGCACCGGCAACACACCTGGCGGTCCGTGCTGCGCCGGTACGTGGACGTCACCAACGACCTCGACCGAACGGGCCGGCGTCGCCGAGCACGACCCGTTGAGCCTGCTGGGAGGCTGAGCATGTTCCTCACCCGGTTCCAGATCAACCCGGCGCGTCGGGGCGCACGGAAGCTGCTCTCCTCGCCGCAGGCCATGCACGCCGCCGTCCGCGCCGGCTTCGCCAAGCCGGACGACCACGAGCGGGCCGGAGCCCGTACGCTGTGGCGGCTCGACACCACCGCGACCACAACCGTCCACCTCTACATCGTCAGCCCCGGCCGGCCCGACCTCACCCACCTGGTCGAGCAGGCCGGCTGGCCCACCACCGAGACCTGGGTGACCCGTGACTACGACGGGCTGCTCGGCTCACTCAGCGCCGGCCAGCACTGGGCGTTCCGGCTCACCGCCAACCCGACCCACAGCGGGCGCAAGACCGCCGACGACGAAGGACACCCAACGCTTCGGGTACCTGCGGGAAGAGGAACAGGTCGCAGTGGCTGACTGGCCGGGCCGCACGGCACGGCTTCGCCCTGGCCACGCAGCACGACGGCCGGCCCAACCTGCGCCTGCACCGCCGCCAGACGCAGACCTTCAAACGCGGCATGGACGCGGTCACCCTCACCACCGTCACGTACGACGGCATCCTTCAGATCACCGACGCCGACGCCTTCCGCCGAGCGCTGACCAACGGAATCGGGCACGCCAAGGCGTACGGCTGTGGCCTACTCACCCTCGCCGCGGCAAGCTGAGCCCAGGCCAACCGATGAAGATCCCCGGTGTACCGCCAGCAGACCTCGCCGACCTCACCCGCGCCGAAGACCGGATCAGCTTCCTCTACCTCGAACGCAGCGTCATCCACCGAGACAGCAACGCCATCACCGCCACCGACGATCGAGGCGTCCTGCACATCCCGGCCGCCTCGGTCGGAGTGCTGCTGCTCGGGCCCGGCACCAGCATCACCCACCAAGCCATCGCCCTGCTCGCCGACCACGGCGCCACCGCCGTCTGGGTCGGGGAGCGGGGCGTGCGCTACTACGCCCACGGCCGGTCGCTCGCCTCGTCCAGCCGGCTGCTCATCGCACAGGCCGCCGCGGTCAGCCACCGCGACCGTCGACTCGCGGTCGCCCGCGCCATGTACGCGATGCGCTTCCCCGGCGAAGACACCGCCAACCTCACCATGCAACAGTTACGCGGCAAGGAAGGCGCCCGCGTCCGCCGGGTGTACCGGGAACACGCCGCACGGACCGGCGTCGCCTGGAGCCACCGCGACTACGACCGGACAGACTTCGCCGGCGGCGACCCGATCAACCAGGCGCTCTCCGCCGCGCACGCCTGCCTGTACGGCATCGTGCACGCCGTCATCGTCGCGCTCGGAGCGGCCCCCGGCCTCGGCTTCGTCCACACCGGACACGAGCGCGCCTTCGTCTACGACATCGCAGACCTGTACAAGGCCGAAATCACCATCCCCGTCGCCTTCGACGTGGCGGCCAGCGGATCCACCGACATCGGCGCCGACACCCGCCGCGCTGTACGCGACCGCGTGCACGACGGCGCCATCCTGGCACGCTGCGTACGTGACATCCGTACATTGCTGCTTCAGCCGCAGCCCAGCGGCGTGATCGATGACGAGGACTTCGACGATCACGAGTCGCTCGGCCTCTGGGACGACAACGGCTTCGAAGTCGCGGCCGGCCGCAACTACGCCGACACCGACGACATCGACTTCTGATGATCGTCATCATCCTCACCGCCTGTCCGCCCGGGCTACGCGGGTACCTCACCCAATGGCTGCTGGAGATCTCCGCCGGCGTCTACGTCGGTCACGTCAACGCTCGGGTACGCGGTCGGTTGTGGGCTCGAGTGATCGACATGGCCGGTCCCGGCCGAGCCCTGATGGTCTTCCAGGTGAAGCGGCGAGCAGCGACTCTCCTTCAAGGTGCACGACCATCACTGGACGCCGGTAGACGTCGATGGCGTTACCCTGATGCGCCGACCCAGCGAAGCGCCCTTCAACCCAGCGATGCCAGCGGGCTGGAGCAAAGCGGCTAAACGCCGCCGGTTCGGCCGCCGCGGACAGCCAGCGTAGCCTGTTGAGCAAAGTGAACGAAATCCGCGCTCTGGATCTTCAGAACCGCAGGTGAACAAGTGCTGCTCCCCGCGCACGCGGGGATGGTCCCTCGGCGCGCACCTCGCGACGACCGGGGCGACCGTGCTCCCCGCGCACGCGGGGATGGTCCGCCGTTGGCTCGTGCGACATCCGGCCGCCACACTGCTGCTCCCCGCGCACGCGGGGATGGTCCCCGGACCCTGTCGAGCAGACGCCGGCCTCCCGGACTGCTCCCCGCGCACGCGGGGATGGTCCGTGTCGGCGTCGTCGAGAACAGGTCCGGCGTCGGCTGCTCCCCGCGCACGCGGGGATGGTCCGTCGAGCCGGACTCGACAACAGCTTCCCGCAGCGACGTGCTCCCCGCGCACGCGGGGATGGTCCTGGCGATGCGGGCAGTCCGTCAGGACGCCGGTGTGGGCGCTGCTCCCCGCGCACGCGGGGATGGTCCTAGCCGCTGGCGTTGAAGAAGTACGGCCGTGGAACCGTGCTCCCCGCGCACGCGGGGATGGTCCCGGCCGACCCGTCCGCACGGGCCACCGCGCAACGTGCTCCCCGCGCACGCGGGGATGGTCCTTGCCAGCGTGCTTCGGCGACGTGGCAGCATTCCGCTGCTCCCCGCGCACGCGGGGATGGTCCCGGATAGCGACCGACATTAGCGCTATCCGTTCCCTGCTCCCCGCGCACGCGGGGATGGTCCCGATCATCCGGTCGCGCGGATCCTCCGCGTCGGCTGCTCCCCGCGCACGCGGGGATGGTCCGCTGGCGGTGATGGCGCTGGCGGTGCACCGCGACTGCTCCCCGCGCACGCGGGGATGGTCCCCAGTGGGATGTTCGCCAACTCGTACTCGTGGGCTGCTCCCCGCGCACGCGGGGATGGTCCGTTGATGGACCCACCAGTAATCGCCCACACCCGCTGCTCCCCGCGCACGCGGGGATGGTCCGCCCGCCCGCCCGACCACTGCTCCAAACCGACCCTGCTCCCCGCGCACGCGGGGATGGTCCGACAATCGCCGTGGATGGTAAGGACGTCGGTCCCTGCTCCCCGCGCACGCGGGGATGGTCCCAAGGCTTGTGACCAAAGCGATCCAGGCGAGCCCCTGCTCCCCGCGCACGCGGGGATGGTCCTACAACCATGCTTGATTGCCTGACGGATGAAATCTGCTCCCCGCGCACGCGGGGATGGTCCTTTGCCGATCTGCGGGGCGAGAGGCGCGAACGCCTGCTCCCCGCGCACGCGGGGATGGTCCCCACGACACAGGGCCGTTCCCATCGCTGCGGGGCTGCTCCCCGCGCACGCGGGGATGGTCCGTCCCCGAAGCCGGGGGTGGCGTCGCCGCGCAGCTGCTCCCCGCGCACGCGGGGATGGTCCTGGGTGGACGACCTGCCTGGGTGGCTGGAATGGCTGCTCCCCGCGCACGCGGGGATGGTCCTCACGGCAGGCTGCGGTTGAAGACGAACGGGTGCTGCTCCCCGCGCACGCGGGGATGGTCCGGCCCGCGTCGACATCGACGTGTATGCCAACAGCTGCTCCCCGCGCACGCGGGGATGGTCCCCTCGACCAGCTCCACGGCCCGACGGAGGGCACCTGCTCCCCGCGCACGCGGGGATGGTCCGCAGAGCACGGGACGCACTGGAATCCGGTAGTCTGCTCCCCGCGCACGCGGGGATGGTCCTGGCTACGCGAAACCGTCGACCTGTACAAAACCCTGCTCCCCGCGCACGCGGGGATGGTCCCCGCCGGGATACGCCGCGCGCAGGTGCGGCTCACTGCTCCCCGCGCACGCGGGGATGGTCCGTCGTCGCGGGACAGTGCCGGGTCGATGTCGGCCTGCTCCCCGCGCACGCGGGGATGGTCCACGCTCCTCACCGACCGGGCCGTCGACAAGGGCCTGCTCCCCGCGCACGCGGGGATGGTCCGTTCCTGCGGTTCGTCGCGGACAACGGTCCGAACTGCTCCCCGCGCACGCGGGGATGGTCCCGATCGACGAGGTCAACGCCACCGTGCCGGCAACTGCTCCCCGCGCACGCGGGGATGGTCCTCGGCCCACACATGCGCCGCGGTATGCCGCAACCTGCTCCCCGCGCACGCGGGGATGGTCCGCAGGAACGTGGCGGCGATCGCGCAGAGGGTGGCTGCTCCCCGCGCACGCGGGGATGGTCCCATCCCCGACGCCGGCGCCGGCGTGTGGCTCGACTGCTCCCCGCGCACGCGGGGATGGTCCCAACACCAGCCCCAAGACGGTGTCGGTAACTGTCTGCTCCCCGCGCACGCGGGGATGGTCCGCGGGCGGTGCGGGAGATCGCCGACGAGTGCGGCTGCTCCCCGCGCACGCGGGGATGGTCCCGCCTTGGTGTCGGCGATCGCCTGCCCGAACGTCTGCTCCCCGCGCACGCGGGGATGGTCCGTAGGAGATCGGGTAGGCGTCGGCGGTGTCGGTCTGCTCCCCGCGCACGCGGGGATGGTCCTGCCTAGCGCGGCGGCGACGGCGTTGACGAGCGCTGCTCCCCGCGCACGCGGGGATGGTCCCGACGCGTCCGGGTCGTCGGGCGACACCCACTCGCTGCTCCCCGCGCACGCGGGGATGGTCCTCAGGCTCCGAACATCATTCGCATGAACCCGTTCTGCTCCCCGCGCACGCGGGGATGGTCCCATCTCACGTACACAGTGGAATGAGAAAGGGAACTGCTCCCCGCGCACGCGGGGATGGTCCCTCATCCGCATAGATTGTCCATCCACCTTGACCCTGCTCCCCGCGCACGCGGGGATGGTCCGTATCGTGCTAGTGTCCCGTGATTCTGTTTCCGTTACTTCGAGTTGTTGGCGACGAGTTGTTTGACGTTGGTCTGGACCCAGCGGACCTTGGCCAGGATCTCGTCAGCGGTGGCGGTCCAGGTGAAGGGTTTCGCGTCTGCGTTCCAGTGTTCGACGTAGGTGCGGATGCGGTGGATCAACTCGTTGACCGAGGTGAACGTGCCCCGGCGGATGGCCTGCTTGGTGATGATCCCGAACCAGGTCTCGATCTGGTTCATCCAGCTCGACCCGACCGGGGTGAAGTGGAACGTGATGTTCGGGTTGCGTTCAAGCCACACCTGGACCTCAGGGGTGTCGTGGGTGGAAAGGTTGTCCAGCACCACATGGATTTCCTTGTCGGCGTGCGGCTTCACCGCTTTCTTGATGAAGGCCAGGAAGTCGGGGCCGGTCCGCCGCGGGTAGCAGTCGGCGACGACCTCACCGGTGGCCGTATTGAGCGCGGCGAACAGATTCGTGGTGCCATGCCGCTTGTAGTCGTGGGTGCGTTTCTCGGTCAACCCGAAGTCGACCGGCAGCAACGGCTGGGTCCGGTCCAGGGCCTGCACCTGCGTCTTCTCGTCGAAGGAGAGCACCACCGCCCCGGCCGGCGGATCCAGATACAGACCGACCACGTCGAGGACCTTCTCCGCGAAACGCGGATCCTTCGACAGCTTGAACGTGCCCTGCCGATGTGGCCGCAGGTCGTTGTCGCGCCACAGCTTCGCCACGTAGTGCCAAGACACCGCCACCCCCTCCGTGCGAGTGACGTAGCTGGCCATCTCCCGGCTCGACCAGTGCGACAAACCGGTCTCCACCGGCGGCGTCACCCGGGTCAGGGCAAGGATCCTGGCCCGCACCCGAGCCGGGACCTGTTCACGCGGCCCACCCCGCTTCGCCTCCTCCAGACCGGCCAGACCATCAGCCTGATACCGCTGCACCCAACGGTCCACAGTGGGCAGCGACACCCCGGCCAACTCGCCGACATCCTTACGCCGCTTACCTTCGGCCGTCCACAACACGATCCGAGCACGCGTCGCGACCGCCGCCGGCACATCGCGGCTGCGCACCACCGCCCGCAACTCGGCCGCCTGCTCCTGCGTCAGCACCACCAGACCAGCATCGACCGCCAGCATCACGACCCGGTCAACGGGATATCAAGATAACGTTAACAGGATCACACAACACTAGGAACGCCGGCGTTTGACGCTTGACCGTACTCCTTCGGCGCCCACCCAAGCGGGAGCGACCTGCGGGTCAGTAACCGCCGCATCGTTGTTGCGTTGAGCGCACGTGACCGTTGCCGATCTTCCGGATGTCGCGCATCTGATCCTCGTCGAAGACGTCACCGTTCAGTTGCTGGCGCTATCCGTGAACCACGATTGCAATTTTTCGTGACGGAACCGATACACGGCACCTTCGCAGCGCAGCACCCCGCAGTCGTGGGCACCGTCTAGGAACCTGAGCAGACGCTTGCGCGGTACCGCGACGGACAAGGCCAGGTATATTTCGGTTAGCAGGAGCCAGCCACTAGAGGTCGAAGCGATGCCGGTGACGACTCCTAAGCACAGCCCGAGGCTGGCGCCGGTGGCAGCGGTCGTCAACGAGCCGTGTACGCCACCGCCGGCCACCCACCCGACCAGCAGACCGAGCGCAAGACCGGTTGAGACTCCGATGCCGAGCGCCGGGACACGCGGCATGCGCCGTCCGAGTACGGTGCCCACTAGAAAGCCGCATACGCCACCGGCCCACGCCCCGCAGACTATGGCAGAGAAGCCCCTGGTCAGATATCCGACGATGGCGCCACCTGTTCCAGTCGCGAGTACGCCCATCAGGGCGAACGCGTAGAAGGCGATGCGGTCGGTCGCATAGAGGTTGCGAGGCGTCGCGGCCTCGGTGATATCGGGTGTCCCGAACAGCGTGAAGATACCGCCTATGACCGCTCCGAGGAGGAGCAGGCCCACGGCGAACGGGATGTTGCTGGTCAGTACTAATCCCAGGATTGCGCTGAGCCCGCCGACAACAGTGCCGATGACGAATCTCAATGGGTACGCGCCGAGCGCACGTCGTCCGGAACTGCCTGGGCGCAGTCCGAAGGCGAACCTGGTCGGTCGATCGGGCGGGCCGGCGAGGGCAACGCCGACGCCGAGGTAGGGACCGAAGGCTGCGGCGGCCACGGAGATGAGCGGGGCCACCGAGTGTAACGGCGGGATCAGCCAAGACGCGGTGACCCCGATCGAGGCGGACGCGTACACGGCGAGGGTCATAAACAGCATCCGTGTTGGTGTGGGCATCAGGGTGTAGAGCTCCCACCATCTGAGGTTCTGCGACTCCTCGCTGGTGAGATGACGTGAGATGCGGCGGAAGAGACTGTCGGCGTACTCCGGCGTGATGCCCTTTGTGCCGCGTACCTGCAGGTCTGGATCTTGCCCATACAAGGCCCGTACGAGGTTCGACAGCAGTCGGCCTTCGACAGCGTCCGGTGTTGGAGCAGTGAGAAGCTCATCGGGTCGCTGCGGTTCACGCGACGGATAGACCACTCGGGCCAACCAGGCCATTAATGGCACCGTCAGCGTGGTCGCGATGGGGCCGTGCTCGTCGGCGACCATCCGGTCGCGTACGTCGTTCCACATGCCGTCGGTGTGGCTACCGGTCACGAACTTGATTGCTGCGTCGATGCTGATCGGCTGCAACGTGATCGCCAAGGCGAGTGGTGGTTTGTTGGCAATCTCCTTGTAGACGGCAGTTTGGCTGGTCAGGATCAGTGGTTTGGGGCCATTTCCGACGAAGCTGGTGAGGATGCGTAGCGCCCGCGCCCGGTGGTCGCGTGTCATCTCATCCAGGCCGTCGAGGACCGGGATGATCTGCCCGGACCTCAGCAATGTCTTGACGACGTCCGTTGTGACGCGCACGGCCTGTGTTCGTTGGTCTTCGTCGATTCGCTCAGCGATCCAGGTGGGGAATTCCATCTCCCCGGGGTGCCACCCAGACAGGGACACCAGGACCGGGACCGGATCGCCGGCTTGTCGATTCTTGAGGAGCTCGGAGACGATGTAGAGAGCCAGTGTACTCTTGCCCGAGCCCGGCTTGCCGAGGATTACGAGCTGTTTGGACGGTTGGCGTTTGAACAAGTCAACGACCGTCGTCAACGAGCCTTTTCGATCACCCGGATCAGTCCTCGCGTAGAGGTCCTTGTCGACGAATTCAGGTTCAATACGCCAGGGGATGTCGATCGGCACGGGCTCGTAGAGATGGCGCACTCCGATCTCTTTCTGCCAGAGCTGGCTGACCATGCCGGCCAGCTCCTCGAGAATCGGCGACTCGACGGGCTCTTGGCTGCCGAAGATGACGGGGCCGTTAATTACGCCCGTCGGGCCGTACGCGTTGTGGATGTAGATACCGGGCAGCGGGGGAGTCTCGCCGGGAGTCGTCTGCCCTACTGGACTGCCGGCGGTGTCGGGGGGACGGGCGGCACCTGGTGGAACGTCACGGGTGCGTCGAACTTCCCGATCGCCCCGTAGTTGGTGCCGACGTCGATGTGCAGGGCCTTCGCCTTGTCCGGGTCGGCCAACGCGAGCAACCACCGCGCGGCCGCCAGGATCTGCGCGTCCTCGGCGGCTCCGGACCGGGCGAGCGCCTCACCGATGCGGGCCTGCCACGCCTCCGGATTGCTCGCGTCAGCCTCCAACGCCTGCACGACCTGATCCTCGCGGCTGCCCAGCCGATGCCTGAGCAACGCTATCAGGCCGGCGTAGGCATCTCTCAAGGCCGCGGACGCGGTGTCCTTCACACCGACGCTCGCGCCGGCAGCCAACGCCGCCGTGATCACTTCTACCGCTGACATGATCTTCCTGCACTCCCGCCATCGTTGACGCCTCATTCTGACGGACAGGCGCCACTCGGTCACACGCGAGAATGTCTCGACCGCGCAACGGCTTCAACGCCACCGACATGGACGAGCGGGTACCGGCGGACTGCCTATCCGGCAGCAGGATCACGGCTTGCGCCCGCCGGTTGAGGCCTTTGCGCCTGTTTCGATTGGTTTGTCGGGTCGCTGATCTGTCACGGTCGATGGTTGACTGTTTTGTCTCTTGAACATCGCCTGGTTTGTGCTTCACACTGCGGCTCGTCTGTGATCCTGGGGTGGGGAGTCCGAAAATGCGGGCTGGTTCGGTGCTGCGCGCGTTGCGGCGGGTGCGTGATCAACTCGGCGGTCGAGGTCGCAGTCAAGGTCGGTATCGCCGTCGTCGGCGTTGCGTGGCGTTGGTTGCGGTGGTCGTGTCGGCGGTGTTGCTGCTGGGGGCGGCCGCTCCTCCGTATGGTGGCCGGCTTCCGGGTCAGCCGGGGTCGCTTGGTCAGTTGTGGGATTGGCTGGGTCTGTCGGGGTTGGCGCGGACTGGACCGTTGCCGCCGACGCCGGGGCAGGAGTCGGGTTCGGCGAGGGGTCGGCCGCATTATGTGCCGGCGGACGCGACCCGGTCGCGGCTTGGTGCGGCAGGTCGTCCAGCGGGTAGGGGGCCGGGCGAGCTGGATGTGTACCGGCCGCATTCGGCGCCGGTCAGGCCGGGTTTGAGTGCGGTTGGGGATGGCCGTAGCAGTTTTGATCCGAAGACCAGTCGGCGGGTTGAGTCGGCGGCGACGTCGGATGTGTACCAGAACAAGGACGGCACCTTTACCCGCCGCGCGTACGCGGGTGCGGTCAATTACCGGGCGGCGGATGGTTCGTGGCGCCTGATCGATACTGCGCTGGCGCGTGGTGCGGATGGGCGGTGGCGGGAGAAGGCGAATGCGGCGGCGGTGGATTTCGCGGCTGGTGCGGCGGATCCGGTGTTGGCGTCGGTCCCGACGCCGGGTGGCGGGCTGATCTCGTACCGGCTGGCGGGCGCCGGCCCTGTGGCTGCGTCGGTGGACGGCGCGACCGCCACCTATCCGGGTGTGTTGCCGGATACCGATCTGGTGTTGTCGGCGACGCCGGGTGGGATGAAGGAGACCCTGGTGTTGCGGTCGGCGCGGGCGGCGACGTCGTGGCTGTTTCCGTTGACGTTGCGGGGGTTGACGGCGTCGGTGACCGCGGACGGGTCGGTGGAGTTGCGTGACGGTGCCGGGGCGGTGGCTGCCACGATTCCGCACGGCTACATGTCGGATTCGAAGTTCGACGTGCATTCGGGGTTGCCGGCGGAGTCTGAGGGCGTGACCTACCGGCTTGTCACCGTCGATGACGGCCCGGCGTTGCAGGTGAGTATCGACGCGGGGTGGTTGGCGGACCGGGCGCGGGTGTTTCCGGTGCGGGTGGACCCGACGGTGAATGAGTATCCGTCGGCGACCACGTTCGCCGACACCGCGAACCCGGGCAACAACGCGGGCAAGGTGGAGCTGCGGGTGGGTACCCCGGATGGGGGTAAGGAGAAGGCGTACTCGTTCCTGGAGTTCGCGAATTTCGGGGCGCGCTATGCCGGTAACCGGATCGGTTCGGCGACGCTGCACGCGTTCGCGTTCTGGGCGTACAACTGTAACGCCAACCGGTTCGACGTAAGGCCCATCAAGGATCCATGGACGGCGTCCGGGGTGACCTCGTACCCGGGGCCTGGGATTGTGGACTATAACATCGGCTGGTCGAGTCAGCGGGCGCTGCAGGCGTGCGGGAACGGGTCGGGGGGTGGCTATCACAACCCGGCGGTGGGGGATTGGTTGACTGCGTCGCTGGACCCGAACCTGTTCGCCGGGTGGGTGGCGGGTGGGCAGAACTTCGGGTTGGCGTTGACCGCGTCGCAGACTGACAGCACAGGATGGAAGCTGTTCGATTCGATCAATGGCCCGAACCCGCCGTTTGTGGAGATCAATTACACGCCGGACACGCCGCCGCAGGTGGACGCGCAGTACCCGCCGGACAACTACAACACCACGACGTTGACCCCGGAACTGCTGGCGTCCGGGCATGATCCGGACAGCTGGCCGGGTCCGTTGCGGTACCAGTTCACTGTCGTCGACTCGAACAATCAGCAGGTGGCCAGTTCCGGTCTTGTTGGGGCGGGGGACTGGGTGGTGCCGCCGGGCCGGTTGGTCTGGGGCAAGTCGTACTACTGGACGGTGCAGACGTTCGACGGGTACACGTATTCGGATCCGAACGCGGCGGTGTGGCGGTATCTGGGCACGCCGGTGCCGCAGCCGGTGGTGACGTCGGGGTTGTCGCAGAACGCCGGGCACGGCTTCGAGCCGAGTATCGGCAACTACACGACATCGGTGACGGACGCGCAGGCGGCCACGGTCGGGCCGGTCCTGTCGGTGCTGCGCGACTACAACAGCGCTGATCCGCGTACCGCCGGGGCGTTCGGGGCTGGTTGGTCGAGCCTGTTCGACGCGCGGGCGGCTGAGCAGCGTGACCTGTCGGGCGCGATCACGACGGTGACGGTGACGTATCCGACCGGGCAGGATGTGGCGTTCGGTCGTAACGCGGACGGGTCGTTCACGCCGCCGCGGGGACGGTACGCCACGCTGGCCGCGTTGGCCGGCGGCGGCTATTCGCTGACCGACAAGAACGGCACGGTGTACCGGTTCGCCCAGCCGACCAGCACGGCCGGGGTGTTCGGGATCACCTCGGTTACGGACGCGGCAGGCCGGGCCGAAACGTTCACCTACAGCGGTGGGCAGCTCACCGCCGTGGCGTCGGCGGGGGTGTCCGGGCGTGCCCTGCACCTTTCCTGGTCGACACCGGCCGGTGCGCGATCGTCGCACGTGACGTCGGTGTCGACCGACCCGGCCACGCCCGGCGACTCGTCGACGGTGTCGACGTGGAGCTACACGTACACCGGCGACGAGTTGACCACGGCGTGCCCGCCCACGTCGGCGACCGCGTGCACCCGGTACGGGTACGGCGACAACACGCTGTACCCGAACATGGTCCTCAACGCGAGCCCGCACTCGTACTGGCGGCTGGGGGAGTCCTCCGGCACGGTCGCGGCGAGTGCGGTGCTGACCAACCAGGGCGGCGACAACGCGACCTATGTGAACGTGGCGCTGGGCCAGCCGGGTCCGCTGCCCGGGTCGACCGCGACCGCGGCCGGTTTCAACGGCAGCTCGTCGGCGGTCACGCTGCCATCGAACCTGGTGCAGAACACCACGTACCAGTCGATCGGGATGTGGTTCAAGACCACCGCGACGGCGACCGGGACGCTGTTCAGCACTGGGCATTCGAACCCCGGCACGGCCAACCCGGACGGTGGGGCGATGCCGGTGCTGTATGTCGGCTCCGACGGAAAGCTGCACGGGCATTTCTGGGACGGCACGGTGCCCGGCATCGCCTCGGCGGCGCCGGTCAACGACGGCGTCTGGCACCAGGCGGTGCTCACCGCCGCCGGTAACACCCAGACCTTGTACCTCGACGGCGCGGCTGTCGGCACGATCAACGGGCAGCTGTCAACGTCGATCCGGTGAACATCGTCGGTGCGGGCGTCTACAACAGCAACGGCTGGCCCGCCGCGCCGTCGGGCAACACCTGGAACTACTTCAACGGCCAGATATCCGACGTCGGGTTCTACACCCAGCCGCTGACCCCGGCCACGATCGGCCAGCTCTACGCCACCGGCCACACCGGGGCCCGGCTGCTGTCTGGCGTGACCGCCCCGTCAGGCAACAGCCTCGCGCAGATCGGCTACGACCGGGTCACCGGCACCGCCAGCCAGGTCACCGACGACAACGGCGGGGTGTGGAAGCTCGCCGCGCCGTCCACGGCGGGCACCAGCCAGGTGTACGTGTCCACAGTGCGCGAACAGAACCCGAGCGACTACTGGCGACTAGGTGAGGTGGCCGGCGCGACCGACGCCGTCAACCAGGTTCGGGGCCGCGGCAACGGTACCTACCATGCGGTGACGCTCGGCGCGGCGGGACCGTTCGCGGACGCCACCGCCGCGTCGTTCGACGGCGCCACGTCCTGGCTGCGTCTACCCGACCACATCATCGACGCCAGCTCCACCCTGTCGGCGAGCCTGTGGTTCAAGACCACGTCGACGGCGACCGGGACACTGCTGAGCACCGGACACACCGAGCCGGGCGCGACCGACCCGGGGGCGATGCCGGTGCTGTACGTCGGCTCGGACGGCCGGCTGCACGGGCACCTGTGGGACGGCACCGCGCCCGGAATCGCCTCGCCCGGACCGGTCAACGACGGCAAGTGGCACCTGGTCGTGCTCGCCTCGGTGGGCAGCAACCAGACGCTGTACCTGGACGGCGGCTCACTGGGCACGCTGTCCAACCAGGTCAACAACGTCGACCCGTTCGAGTTCATCGGCGCCGGACTGTTCAACAACAACGGTTGGCCGGCCGCCCCGTCCGGCTACACCTGGAACTTCTTCAACGGCTCCATCTCCGACGTGGCGTTCTACCGGGGAGCGTTGTCACCGGCCCAGGTGACCGCGCAGTGGTCGGCCTACCGGTCGGCGACCGGGCCGACCCCGGTGACCACGGTGCGGGTCACCGACCCCGGCGGGAAGACGCTCTCGTACTCCTACGACCCGCTTGCCGACAACCGGATCGTCGCCCAGACCGACGCCCTGGGCGGCACCACCACATACAGCTACGACACCGCCGGGTTCCTGCACACCGTTGCCGACCCGAACGGGTCGATCACCACCACCGGGCACGACCCGCGCGGCAACACCGTGTCCCAGACGACCTGCCAGGCCCAGCCCAACACCTGCTCGACCGCCTACTACACCTACTTCCCGGACGACACCTCCGCCACCCCCACCCCGGACCCGCGCAACGACCTCATGCTGACCGCCCGGGATCCGCGCTCGAGTTCGGCCACCGACAACACCTACCTGGCCTCGATGAGCTACGACGCGGTCGGCAACCGCACCGCGGTAACGACCCCGCCGGTGGCCGGGTTCCCGTCCGGGCGCACCACGACGACCAGCTACACCACCGCCACAACGCCGGCCTACGGGGGCGGCACCGCACCGGCCGGGCTGCCCACAACAGTCACCTCGCCGGGCGGCGCCACCCAGACCACCAGCTACTACCCGAACGGCGACGTCGCCAAGGTGACCGACCCGGCCGGGCTGATCACCACCTACACCTACGACGGGATCGGCCGGGTACGGACCCGCACCGTCGTATCCGACAGCTACCCGGCCGGGCTGGCCACCACCTACACCTATGACAAGGCCGGGCGGGTGCGCACCGAGACCGCCCCGGCGGTCACCAACCGGGTCACCGGCGCCGTGCACACCGCGAAAACCACCAACACCTACGACGACGACGGACACCTCACCTCGGTCACCGTCGCCGACCCGACCGGCGGCGACGCCTCCCGCACCGTCACAACCACCTACAACAGTCACGGTCAGGCGGCCAGCAGCACCGACGCGGCCGGCCAGACCACCACGTTCGGGTACGACGCCTACGGCAACAAAACCAGGACGGTGGACCCGGCCGGCACCGAAACCGACACCGCATACGACCCGAACCACCGGCCGCTGACCACCACCCTGAAAGGCTTCACCGGCGACCCGGCCAGCCCGGGCACACCCACCGACCTGGTGATGTCGTCGCGGGCCTACGACCCGGCCGGCCGGCTCGCATCGGTCACCGACGCGATGGGCTGGACCACCGCCTACACCTACACCGACAACGGCCTCGTCTCCACAATCACGCGTACCGATCCGACCACGAACCCGGCCCGGTCGTTCGTCAAGCAAACCAACGGCTACGACCCGGCCAGCCATCTCACCCAGCAGAAAACCAACAACAACGCCACCGTCACCACCTACACCGTCGACGCGGCCGGCCGGACCACCGCCAGCACCCTCGACCCGGGCCACGTCGCCCGCACCACCCGGTACACGTTCTCCGCCGACGACACCGTGCTGACCACCACCCGCACCGACACAAGCGGCGCGTCCGAGACTCGTCGACGCCACCTACGATCCGCTGGGCCGGCCCACCTCGCAGACCGTGCACAACGGCACCGCCCTGCTCAAAACCGTGTGGACGCTGGACAAGCGCGGCCTGCCCACTGCGAAGACCGACCCCAACGGCAACACCACCGGGTACACCTACGACGAGGCCGGCCGGCTCGCGGTCACCACCGCGCCCACCGTCACCACCGAAACCGGCGGCGGCACGCCCGTGGCCGTGCACCCGGTCAGCATGGTCGGCTACGACACCTTCGGCGCGGGTACCGAAGCATCCGACCCGAACGGCAACGTCACCACCTACGGCTACGACGCGGACGGCCGGCTGACCACCACCACCCTGCCGGCCTACACCCCACCCGGTGCCAGCATGGCCATCCACGCGGTCGCCACCCGCGCCTACAACACCATCGGCCAGCCGATCGCCGACACAGACCCGCTCGGCAACATCACCCGCTACGGCTACGACCAACTCGGCAACAAGGCCATCGTCACCGCGGCCAACGGCGGCGTCGCCCACTACACGTTCGACCCGCTCGGCGACCAGCTCTCGGCCACCGACCCGACCGGCGCGCAGACCCAGGCCACCTACGACTACCTCGGCCGGCGGGTCACCGCCACCCAACTCGTGCGCCAACCAAGCCCAGCCGCCTACACCACCAGCTACGGCTACGACGACGACCCGGCCACCGGCACCGGCGGCGGCTGGCTGAAAACCACCACCACCCCGGCCGGCGTGCACACCACCAGCACCCACAACCAGGCCGGCGAAACCATCGCGCGCACCGACGGCGCCGGCAACACCACCACCTTCGGCTACGACCTGGCCGGCCGCAACACCAACAGCGTCCTACCCGACGCCACCAGACACACCATCGGCTACGACCAGGCCGGCCGGCCCACCGCCGCCCGCGACCTCGACGCCACCGGCACCGTGCTACGCACCCGCACCGCCGGCTACGACAACAACGGCCACCTCACCTCGGTCACCGACGCCCGCGGCGCCACCGCCACCTACGGCTACGACGCCACCGGACTGCTCACCAGCCAGACCCAGCCGGTCACGACCACGACGTCGATCACCACCAGCTTCGGCTACGACCCCGCCGGCAACCAGACCCGCTACACCGACGGCCGCAGCAACCCGTTCATCACCACCTACACGCCGTGGAACCTGCCCGAGTCGACCGTCGAACCGGCCACCACCGCCTACCCCAACCCGGCCGACCGCACCTTCACCCTCAGCTACGACGCCGACGGCGACGTTGTGACGCAGACCAAACCCGGCGGCGTCACCGTCACCAACAACTACGACAAAGTCGGCAACCTACTTGGTCAGACCGGCGCCGGAGCCGAGGCCGCCACCGCCGCCCGCGCCTTCGGCTACGACCTCGCCGGCCGGATGACCTCAGCCTCCGCACCCGGCGGCACCGACACCTTCGGCTACGACGACCGCAGCCTGCTCACCAGCGCCGCCGGACCATCCGGGACCTCGTCGTTCGGCTACGACCCGGACGGCAAAATGCTCTCGCGTACCGACGCCGCCGGCACCAGCAACTACGGCTACGACACCGCCGGCCGGCTGGCCACCCTGACCGACCCAGCCACCGGCACCCAACTGGCCTACGGCTACAACCAGCTCTCCCAACTGGCCACCATCACCTACGGCCCTGGCGTCAACGGCGGCGGCAACGTTCGTACCTTCGGCTACGACACCCTGCACCGGCTCACCACCGACACCCTCAAAACCGCGGCCGGGGCCGCCGTCGCCGCGATCAGCTACGGCTACGACCCCGAAGACGACCTCACCGCCAAGACCACCGCCGGCTACACCGGCCCGGCCGCCAACACCTACACCTACGACCTGGCCCGCCGGCTCACCTCCTGGACCAACGCCGAACAGCACCACCACCACGAACTACGGCTACGACGCGTCCGGCAACCGCACCCAGATCGGCAACCAGACCTACACCTACGACGCCCGCAACCAGCTCACCAGCGGAGGCGGCAACACCTACCGGTACACCACCCGCGGCACCCTCGCCGCGGTCACCGGCACCCAGCCCGCCACGTCCACCTCGGACGCGTTCGACCAAACCATCACCCAGGGCACCCAGACCTACACCTACGATGCGCTGACCCGCGTCATCACCGCCTCCGGTACCGGTAGCACCATCCGGTTCGGCTACACCGGCACCGGCAACACCCTCGCCACCGACGGCGCGGCAAGCTACAGCCGCGACCCGGCCGGCGGCCTGATCGGCGTCAAGACCGGCCAGACCGGCCAGGCCGGGGTGCTCGCCCTCACCGACCAACACACCGACGTCGTCGGCGAATTCACCGGCACCGCACTGGCCGGCTCCGCCACCTACGACCCGCTCGGCAACGTCACCGCCAGCACCAACATGGCCGGCAACCTCGGCTACCAGTCCGGCTGGACCGACCACGCCACCGGCCGGGTCAACATGGCCGCCCGCTGGTACAACCCCGCCACCGGCCAGTTCGACAACCGCGACAGCATCGGCGTCAGCCCGCTACCCAACCCGATGGCCGCCAACCGCTACGCCTACGCCGACGACAACCCCCTCACCAACACCGACCCCACCGGACACTGCGCCATCAACGACGACGGCGACCTCTGCGTCGGCCACCGGGTAGTAGGCGGGCTACCCCAAACCGGCCCCATCACCACCCCCACGCACAACACCCTCCGCTGCACCGACGGCGACTGCCGCGTCAACCCAGCCCCCCGCGCCGTCACCGGCACCACCCCCCGCACCAACCCCAACCACCCCAACGACGCCGCCCCGAGGAGCGCCTACTCCTACGGCTGCTTTAAGGCCTGCCCATCACGGCCGCTTACGTCAGCCGAGCGGCGCGAACAGAACCACAACACCGCCGACTTCGCCTCATGGATCCCGTTCGTGGACATCTTCGCCTTGAACTGGCAGCGCGACATGTATGAGGCCGAAGGCAACGACAAAGCGGCCGACCAGATCGACCAAGTCATAGGGACTGACATCGCCTTGGGCGACGGCGCGGTCCCAGCCGGCTTCCTCCTCCTCGGCAAGCGAGCACTTATCAAGAAGGCGATCAAAGAAGCGGCCGAAGAAGAGGCTGAAAGAGCAACCGCCAGGAAGCTGGCGCAAGCGGCAGAGCGGAAGGCAGCTCAAGAAGAAGAGCGACTCGAAGAGGAAGAACAACGGTTCCTTAACTGGGCTCGTAACAAGAACCATGGCAACTCACCAACTGGCGATACCCCGCCCAGCGGCGGCCGATCCACCGGAGGCCAAACGCCGCATAGCGGATCGGACATCGGCAGCGGCGGTACCGGAGGCTCTGGCGGCGCGCCTGACGCGAGCAATGCACCGGCCCGAACAACAGCAATCCGCCACGAACCGGCCACCGTCGCCGCCGCACCCAAGAACAATGCTGCCGCAGCCCGCCCAGCCCTCGGATATGATGGCAACGAGCCAATTTACTTTGGACAGGCGCGAGTGAGCCCTGGGTTTTCTGCTGGGGGCAATTTCCACGGTGCATCCGTTGATAATGTTGCCGCAGACTTGACTTCCGGTCGAATTAGCCCTAACGACGTGGAAATCAGCGCCTTCCGGCACAGCAGCGGAGTGCTGGTAACTGAGAACAACCGAAGTCTCACCGTGCTCAGTATGGTCGGGCTTCGTCCTACGAATGTAAGAATCATCGACCCACGGCAAGATGTCCTCAACCGGCTGATTGAGGAAGGTCCGCTTGGTGATACGCTGCCATCTAGTCGAATCGCGATCACGCCTTCGCAGTCCGACTGGACTATTCTGAATATCGTCCAGATACCGTTGCCCGGCATGGGAATGGGATAGTCGTTCGCTGATGACGGACAAGAGGAGAGCTGCAATGCACGTGGTGGTGGAGGGAGATGGCCTGCGTACCCAATTTGCATATGCGCCGAAGGTCTCCCTGGAAGCGGCTCAAGATGGACCGATGACGGTCAAGATGAGGTTTGCCTCGTCAGTCATTGGTGCCGACAAGCGGGTCTCAGTCACCATACTTACGTTCGCCAATGTTTTGGACTTTAGGTGGTCTGACTTCGAGCTTGGTTTAGCGATTCCCAATCCCGACGATACCGGGTTTCGGCTCATTGAGGTCGTGGATTCGGGGACAATTGAAGAATTTCTTCGCGAGGGAAAGCTGCGCCAGCGGCGGCGTGGCCTAATTAAGGAGGAGGATCTCCGCCACTTTCGGATTGTCTTCGATGACCACGGCACCTACGACGTGGTCTGCACGGATGTGTCTTCTGTCGTGGTCGGCGAATCAGTCGAGGCGTGAAGGAAATGCGACGTGACAGCGGCCAGAAGGTCAGATCGCGGACCGCTCCCTACTTTGGGTGTGGACATCGGGGGCGTGATCGTCGATCGAATTGCCGAAGATGAAGATACATCATTCTTTGGCACCCGCCCGCTGGAGACCCCGCAGGTGTCAGGCGCGTTTGAGGCGCTGGCGCTACTGACGGCAACGGTTTTCGTAGGGCGGGTCCATGTCATATCGAAAGCCGGGCCGGCGGTCGCGGCAAATACTTACTCTTGGCTCGCGCATCACCGATTCTTCGAGCAGAGCGGGATAGTGCCAGCAAACTTGCATTTCGTTAGAGAGCGTATAGACAAAGCGGAGGTGTGTAGCCGCGTCGGCGTGACCCATTTTGTAGACGACGAGCTTGAGGTATTGGCGCACCTAAAAGAGGTGCCTAACAAGTATCTGTTTCTCGGTGGGCTCGGGAAGAACCCTCTACCTGCGCGTGTGCCTAGTTGGGCAAAGGTCGCGGTGAATTGGTCCGACCTTGTTGATCTACTTACGGCCTCGGTCAGATGCTGACGTATACACGGACGGGAAGTATTGGGCGGGTTGTGGCAAACGCATAGGTTTCGATGTGCTCGGCCGAGCTTACTCCGAGCGATCGGCGATCGGGTTGTCGCGTGCCGACCAGGGGGATTTCAAAGTCGATTAGGCTTGTTGATCAACGTTCTGAGGGCGGCAGCCAGCACCGGCAGGATCCGCATCCGGTCTGCGGCGATACTTTCGGTCAGGCGCTTGACCTGGGAGACCTGCGCCAGGCGGAACAGGCCGAGGACCAGGTTCCTCAAGATCGCCATGGCGTGCGGGCCGTTGCCGACGTACGCGCCCTGCTGATCCTCGCCGAAGACCACATCGCGGGGCCAGTGCACCAGGTTCTCAATTCCCCATTGGCCTCGCACGAATCCGGCCACCTGCGCCGGTGTTGCCCGGCCCGCGGACAGGCTCGTCACCCCATGCACGACCTCCTTGGCCACCCGCTGGCCGAACGGATCGAAGCGCTCGCGCAGCAGTCGAAACACCCGCGCGGCCTCGGGAAAGTCGACCTCGTCGGCGTCGGCGAGCCACATCGACCGGCGGATGGTGTCGCCGTCGCGCGGCTCGACGGCACTCCAGTCGGCGGCGGCCACCACGGCCGGGGGCAACGCGTCGGCGATCTGCCGCAACAGGCCCGGTTGGTTGCCCTTGACCTGTAGGACGTAGTCGCCGCCCCGCTCGGCGACCAGATAGTCGGCCGTGACGTGCTGGGCGTGCGCGGCATCGGCGGTCACCACCCGGCCGTCCAGGTCCACACCGTCCAGCAGCGCGCGGACCTGGGTGATCTCCGTCGTGCCCGCCGGTACCCGCACCTGCCCCACCACGATCGCCGTCGCGTGGGCCATCGCCGAGAACAGCTGCACCTCGCCATCGGCGGTGCCGGCGTCACGGACGGTCTTGCCGTCGATCGCCAACCCGAGCAGCGTCTGCGGGTTGACCGCCGGCAGCGACGCCAGCCACGAGCCGACCACCCGGTCGGCGGCGTCACCATCGACCGCGATCAGCACCCGGCGGATCGTCGAGCCGCTGGGGGCCTGCACGACACCCAGCGCGGGACACGACCGGGCGCCGGCCAGGGCCAGCAACGACTGGGGCAGGTCAGCGACCCGGTCACCGACCTGCCGGTAGGTCTTCGCGCCAGCCAGGACCGCGAACACCGCCACCGTCAGGATCGTGGCCAACCCATGGCGCACCCCGCGCTGTTTGCGCGGATCCGTGACCGTCCCCAGCATCGACACCAGCTCCCGCACCGCCCAGGCGTCCGGTAACACCTGCCCCAGGCCCGCAACGCCGGTACCAGACGACCCAGCCGAGACATGCGACACTGACACCCGTAGCTCCTCGCTCTTCGATGACGTGTTTGTAGAGATCCACATCATCGCAAGACGAGGAGCTACACCTATCCCCACCCCAGAAACAAGACCAAGCTAGCAGCACAAACAAAGATCAAACCACTTTGGAATCACCCTGGCGTGCCGACTTTGTCGGTAGTCGCGTATCAGTGGAGCGTGTCGGGATTTCTGTGGTGCGCCGGGATAAACCGGCATGGAGGGGGAGATGGAAGAGCTCTACGCCGAGGGAGTAGCGATCCACGGCGGCCCTGAGTCATGCGTCGGCGTTCGTGAGGGCGGTGGTGAAGCGTTGACAGGGGTACGTGCAGGCCAGGCTATTGAGCCTCGAAATTTCGTGATCGGGGTGCCGACGCTGTCACAGAGGTGGAAGGCAACACTGCCGGGGCGTTTTCGCGAGTCTTCGGTGGGCTCCGCGGGGTCAGAGAACCAGGGCATGTACGGAACCTCCATGTGCGAGAACCGGGAGGGCCCGTGTCCGCCCGTCCAGATGATCAGTGGGCGGGCCGTTCAGGGAACGCTGAGGCGGTACGCCTGAGATGAACGGGCATGGGCGGTCGGATCGTCTCGTAGTACCTGCGAACCTGCCGAACGATGCCACGGAGGTGGCGGCGGAGGTGGGGGAGGAAAGGGGACGAGCCAAGGGGAACACGGCCAGCAAAACGCCTCCCGGACTCAGTGCCGGAACCGATGCGTCCAGTGCGCTGGGCCGTGTGCGTGAGGTGGCGAGACGGGACAAGGATGCGCGGTTCACTGCGCTGCTGCACCACGTCAGCCTGGGTCGGCTTCGGAGGGCCTATTGGGCGATCCGCCCGCGGGCCGCGCCGGGGGTGGACGGGGTGACGTGGGCCGAGTACGGGCAGGACCTGGAGGTCAACCTCCAGGATCTGCGTGGGCGGGTGCTGTCGGGGCGTTACCGGGCCAAGCCGAGTAGGCGGGTCTACATCCCGAAGGCGGACGGGCGGCTGCGGCCGCTGGGGATTGCCTCGCTGGAGGACAAGATCGTCCAGCGGGCCGTCGTTGAGGTGTTGAACGCTGTCTACGAGGTGGATTTCCGGGGCTTCTCGTATGGGTTCCGGCCGGGGCGCAGTCCGCATGATGCGTTGGACGCGCTCGCGGTGGGGATCGAGCGGAAGCGGGTGAACTGGGTGCTCGACGCGGATATCCGCGACTTCTTCGGCCGGCTTGATCGGGCCTGGCTGCGGAAGTTCCTGGAGCATCGGATCGCGGACAGACGGGTGCTGCGGCTGGTCGACAAGTGGCTGGCGGCAGGGGTTATCGAGGACGGGGAATGGTCGGCGACGGAGGAAGGGTCACCGCAGGGGGCATCGGCTTCGCCGCTGCTCGCTAACGTGTACCTGCACTACGTTCTCGACGTGTGGGCCGACTGGTGGAGACGCCGCCAGGCGCACGGTGATGTGATCATCGTGCGGTGGGCGGACGACTTCATCGTCGGGTTCGAGCACGAGCGGGATGCGCGGCGGTTCCTGGCTGAGCTTCGCGAACGGTTCGCGCGGTTCGGGCTGGAACTGCACCCGGACAAGACCCGGCTGATCGAGTTTGGGCGGCAGGCCGCCCAGCGTCGGCGTCAGCGGGGTGAGGGTAAGCCGGAGACGTTCGACTTTCTGGGCTTCACGCACATCTGCGCGAAGTCTCGGAGTGGGCGGTTCTGGCTGCGGCGTATCACGGTCTCGAAACGGATGCGGGCGAAGCTGCGCGAGGTGGGCGACCAGCTCAGGCGGCGCCGGCATCAGCCCATCCCGGTGCAGGGGCAGTGGCTGGCCAGCGTGGTGCGAGGCCACGCGGCCTACTACGCCGTGCCCGGCAATACTGATGCGGTGTCGAGCTTCCGGTATCAGGTGACCCGGCACTGGCTGGCGGCGCTGCGGCGTCGTAGCCAGCGCACGCGGCTGACCTGGACCCGGATGGGACGGCTCGCGACTCGATGGCTACCCAAGGTCCGCACGATGCATCCGTTCCCGGCGGCGCGCTTCGTTGCCAGGACCTGAGGCAGGAGCCCCGTGCGGTAGTCCCGCATGCGGGGGGCCGCCCGTGAGGGCGGTCCCTACCGCGACTAAAAGAGCCTCCTTGATCGATCTTCATCCTGTTTGGGTGAGGTCGCCACCGGCTGGGTGGGTCGATGTTGGTGGTATGGCGAATGTGGGTGGAAAGGCCGAGCGTGAGCAGGCCGAGGCGCGGCGGTTGGCCGCCGCGGAGTTGTTCGCTCAGGGAGTTGGTCCGGCGGAGGTCGCCCGCCGGTTCGGCGTCACCCCGCAGTCGGTGTCCGGGTGGCGCAAGCGGTGGCGGGCCGAGGGCGTCGACGGGTTGCGCAGCACGGGCCAGCCGGGCTACCCGCCGTTGCTGAACGAGGCGCAATGCGCTGAGCTGGTGGAGGTGCTCAAGGCGCCGCCGAAGGCTTCGGGGTTCGACGGCGGGTGGACCCTGGCCCGGGTCGCCGCGGTGATCCGGCGCCGGTTCGGGGTGCTGTACCGGTATCCGTCGGCGGTGTCGACGCTGCTGCACCGGCTCGGGTTCACCGTGCAGAAACCGGCCCGCCGGGCGGTCGAACGCGACGAGGCGGCGATCGCCGACTGGCGTGAGCACACCTGGAGCCAGGTGTTGGAATGGCCCGAGCCCGCGGGGCGTGGATCTGCTACGGCGACGAGTCCGGCGTCAATCTGATCCCACCCGTGCGTACCACCTGGGCGCCCCGCGGGCAGACCCCGATCCTGTACCACCCTTGGCGACGCGGCGCCAACCTGTCCATCGCCGGGTTCATCTGCTACCACCCCGACGGCCGGCGGGTGCGGCTGCTGACCGACCACACCGTCGGCGCCTACAACACCAGCAAACTCATCGCCGCGCTGCAACGCCTGCCGGCCCTGCTCGACCATGCCCCGGTCATCCTGATCTGGGACGGGCTACCCGCCCACCGCAGCACCGACATGAAGGCCTGGCTCGCCACCCAAACCGGCTGGCTGCACGTCGTACCCCTGCCCGGCTACGCCCCCGAGCTCAACCCCGCCGAACCGATGTGGTCCGCAGTCAAAGGCAAAGACCTCGCCAACCACACCGCCACCGACATCACCGAACTGTGGCACGCCGCCAACCGCGGTCTGCAACGCATCCGCCGCAACGCCACCCTGCTGTGGTCATTCCTCGCCCACACCGGCTTAACAATCACCACAGACTGATCAAGGAGCCTCTTTTAACGCCTGTGTGACCGCGGCGGCGCGTCCAAGGTGGTGCCACCGGCGGGTGACTGTCCTGGTGGTGGCGGTCACTGCTGCTCCAGGCTGGCGCGGAGTTTGGTGGCCAGTTCGGTGGTGGTCTCGGCGGGTTCGGTGTCGAGGTCGGCGAGGGCCTTGGTCAGTGCGCGGAGTAGGGTGCGGATGCCGTCGGCGTCGTGCAGGGCGTGCCGGGCGTGCATGGCTTTGCGGTACAGCTCCTCGTTGTAGTGGTCGAGGCTGATGGCTTTGTCGAGTAGGTCGGAGGCTGCCTGCGGGTCGGATGTGAGCAGGTCGTCGGCGAGCAGCAGGTGCGCCTCGATGCCCCACTGACGGGTCTTCTCGCGGTGCGGTTCGACCCATTCGTAGTCGCAGCCGTCGGCGAGGGGCGCGGTGTAGAGGTCGCACGCTTCGCGAAGCAGGGCGGCGCGGGTGGGTGCGGAGGCGAGCCGGGCGCGGCTGAGCAGGTCACGCAGCCGCCACAGGTCGACGCTGACGGTGGTGGGGTCGAGTCGGTAGCGGGCGGTGGCGCCGCGTTTGAGCACGTAGCCGCCGGCGATGGGTCCGCCGGCGCGGCCGAGGACGTGGCGCAGGTTGGAGGCGTTGGTGTGGACCTGTTGCTTGGCTTGCCGGCGTCGTAGGTCCGGCACGAGGTACTCGGCGATGGTTTCGGTGTCCGCGCCGTCGGGGTGGCAGGCGAGGTAGACGGCCAACTCGGCGGCTCGGCCGCGCAGGTTGCGTCCGGGTAGGGTGACGTCCTCGATGGTGGGTGCGCCCAGCACACGGAGGTTGACCTTGGCGCGCGGCGTGCCGTTGGCCGGTGGCGGTGGCGCGTCGAGGGGCGGTTCCGCCGGTTCGGGCTCGTCCGGGCTGGCGGTGGGTTGGTTCGTGGCGGTTGGCGTGGTGCCGGGCTCGGTGGCTGGTGCGGATAGCGACGGTACGGCGGGCGTGCGCAGGACTGGGTTGGGCGGTTCGCCGGTGTGCGCCTCGCGCAGGGTGGTCAGGATCGCCACGGTGTCGGCGGTGTCGAGCACGGCGACGCGCTCGCCGATCGTCTCGGCCGCCGTCCCGTCGATGACGCGGGTGTGGCCGTCGGTGGTGACGTTGATGGTGGGGCCGTGCGGCCATTCGCCGAGCAGCAGCGCGGACACGTCCAGGCCGGTGCCGAGGCCGAAGCTGACCCGTGCGCGCATCCGCGCGTTGGGTGGGGGTGTCTGGCAGATCAGCAGTACCGGCGGCAACGCTTCTTCGTCGGGGGCTTGTTCGCGTAGGGAGTCCAGGTCGGTGAGGCTGTGTTCGTCCAGGACGCGGGCGCGGTGCAGCAGCCGCGAGTCCAGGACGGACAGGGCGTGGTCGATGTCGTCGGCGACGTGCAGGCGGGGCCACGGGCCGAGGGCGGCCGCGTCGGCGCCGATCAGGGTGGTCAGCGTGGTGGCGTCGATGACGACCTCGCCGCGCTGGTCTGGTTCGCGGGGGCCGCCGGAGGCGAGGGTGGAGACGAGCGCGGCGCGGGCGGCGGCGTGCGCGCCGTCGCCGACGAGGCCGACCCCGCCGGGCGGTAGCAGGGGGAGGGTGGGGACGGCGGCGGCGCGGTCGGCGAGGTCGGTCGGGGTGGGCAGGTCGGGGTTGCGGGCGACCTGGCGGTGCAGTTCGACGACAGGTGGGGGTAGCTGCGGCGGTTCGTCATCCACGTCCTGCTCGCCGGGTGATCTCGCCGGGGATGAAGTGGCGGCGGCGTTGCAGCCATACCATGGCGGCCGCGGCGACGATCGCGGCGGCGAGCGTCCACGGGACAAAGCTTCCCCTGGGTAGGTGCACGCCGTGCTCGTCGGATGGGTGGGCGCCGGTGTCGGCGGTGTCGGTGGTGTGGTCCGGTGTGGCGCTGGTCGTGGCGGATGGTGGCGGGTCGGAGGCGCTGTGGGCGGGCGGGGTCGGCGTCGTGAGTGGTGTCTTTGCGATGCCAGGGCCGGTCGGGGTCGCGGCTGCTGACGGCGTGGTCGAGGGCGGCTGCGTGCAGGCGGGGCCGTCGTCGGGCTCGGTGGGCGCTGGGGTGCGGGTCGATGGTGTGCCGGGCGACGGTTCGGTGTTGGTGGTGTCCGGTCGCGGGCCGATGGCCGGTGGCCCGGCCGGCGGTGTTGCTGGAGTGGCGGTGGTGGGCGGGCTCGCGTCGGTGGGCAGGCGCAGGTCCCAGCCGGGGTAGATGAGGTCGCAGTCGTCGAGAGTCCCGCCGACGGTGGGGAAGTGGCGTTGCCAGTTCAGTTGGCAGATCTCCGGCCACCGTGTTGGGGAGCCGAGTCGGGTGTCGGCGATTGTGGACAGCGTGTCGCCCGGTCGGACCACGTACGGGTCGGCCGCTGCTTGGGGTGGCGCGTCGGTGGATGGTGGCTGTGGGTGCTGCGCCGTCGGGGTGGTGGCGGCCGGGACCGCGGTTGACGGTTGGTCGCGTGCGGCCCGGCCGTCGGTGTCATTGGTCGTGGTCGGCGCGCGTGCGGAGGTGTGTGCGGCCCCGGGATGGCTACCGTGAACGGTGGCGGGTTCGTCGACCGTGACGCTGGCGTGGGCCGCCAAGGGCGGGCCGATGGTGGTGGTGACCGCAGTGACACCGAACAAGCCACCGGTGACCATGCGCAGCGGGGACCGTACCCGCAACCGGGCCGACTGGGGCAGTCGGATCCGGGCCAGACACGTGGCCACTTCGGCGAGAACGAACGCGGTGAAGCCGGCCCAGGCCAGCCATCCCAGCGCGAGCGTTCCTGTTGCGAGTGCGTTTCGGTCCAGCGGTCGGGTCAGCCAGGACTCGATGTCGTAATGGCTGGGCCATGTGGACGGCCGGTGGCGTGGCAGCGGTGATCCGGCGATCTCGACGAGTGCGGCCGGCACGCCGGCGATCAGTAGCAGGGTCCAGCACAGTGCTGCCAGCCGCTGGGTGCCTTGCCGGCTCATCGCCGGGCCTTCGACGCGGGTGGAGGGGGTGCCGGCGTCGGAGCCGTGCTGACCGCTGTCGGCTGCGGGGGTGGCGAGCAGTTCGTATAGCCATTGCCGGGAAACTCCGAGCTGTGCTGCCACCTGAGCGCGGCTCAGGTGTGGCTGCTCGGCGAGGATCGCGGTGGCGAGTTGGCGGGTCTGGGCGGCTGGTCTGCGGGCGCGCTGGCGCGGGCTGCTGTTGGGAGGTTCCCGGTCGGGCACCGACTCGGGCCGCGCCGCCGGCGATACGGCGCTGTTCACCGTCCGTGGCCGTTCGGGGCGCCCGGTTGACTTGCGGTTGGCGGCCTTGTCTGGCTTTACGGGTACGGCCGGGAGCGCACAGCCATCGGCATGGCCCGCTGGCTCGGCCTCCCGCTGGTGACCTCGCCGGTGACCGCGCTGATGGCGCCACTGCGGCCCGCCCGGCGGCCCGGCCGGGCGAGCATCTCGACCACCAGCAACAACGCCAGCGCCGGCCACCCCGCCACCACGCGGGCACCGGCCGTCGGGTGTGCGGCGGCGATGTTCGTCGCGATCGACGCGCCCACGCCGAGGACGAACGCCACCCGCGCCGACCATCGCGCCCTGCGGCCGGCCCTCTGGTCTTCGATCATGACTGCGGAGGCGACGATCATCATCCCGTCGACGGAGATCGGCAGGACGTGTGCCACCTCGGGGCGCTCGCCGTACCGCAGCGCCACGTGCACCATGTGGGCGTACGACGAGGTCGCGGCGATCCCGGCGACCACGGTCGCGGAAGTGTTACGTGCGAGCCGAGCCGGATGCGCCACGGCCACTCCTCACCCTCGACGGAACTCGATAGAGCTTGCGCCGACGCCGCGGTTCACCCGGGTCGTAGCGCGGACCGCAAGGGAGATCGGCGTCGGAGAATCCACCGTAGAAACGGGCGAGATGGGCGCGCACCAGATGCCGTCTGACAAAGGCTCACATCGCTGTCACAAAATGTCACAGCGCAGGTCAGCGGCCTGTGCGGTGGCTACCCGGTCGCGCGGAGTTGGCCGGGGGTCCCCGCGGAACTGACCGAGTGGCAACGGGCCGGGCGGCAATGCCGGGCGGCAGGGTCATGGGTGCGGTGTCGTGATCTCCGCCCACCGTTCGCCGAGCAATCGGTGCGCTAGCTCCGTGGTGGTGTGGCTGGGCTGGTCGCCGTGCGCGGCGAACCGTTCGGCGAGTCGCCGGTAGGTGTAGGCGGCGCCGGCAGGGTCACCGGCGGCGGCTTGCGCGCGGATGAGCTGGCGGTGCAGGTGTTCGTTGTCCGGGTCGTGGCCGGCGGCCTGGTGCAGCCATCCGATGGCTGTCGGCGCGTCAGGGGCGGCGTCGGCGAGAGCAGCCAGCGCGTCCACAGCATGACGACGGGTGGCTTCGCGGGGCACGGCGAGCCAGGGCCACGTCTGTCCGGCCGCGAGTTCGCCGGTGTACAGCGCGGCGATCTGGCGCAACGCGTCGTCGCGTTCACCCGTGGAGCGGGCGCGGGCGGCGCGGTCGGCGGCGGCGTGTAGCCGGTGCAGATCGATCTCGATGGTGGCGGGGTCAAGGCGATAGCGGTCGGCGTCGCGGCGCAGAACCGGCCGCCCGGCGGCGTCTTCCAGGCTCAGGCGCAGGGCAGACAGCGTGGTGTGCAGGCGGCTGGTCGGCGCCGGCACCCCGGGCCAGACAGCGCGGGCGATCTCGGCGCTGCTGGCGCCGTGGGGATGGACGGCCAGATACGCCAGGATCTGGGTGGCGGCGCTGCGGGCCAGGTGGACGTCCTGCCCGTCGGCTGTGGACAGCCGTACCGCACCCAGGAGGTGCAGCCGCAGCGCAGGCAATTCCGGCGGGCGGACGGTGATGCGGTGGCTGTCCGAGCCGGACACGCTCGGGGTGGTGACCGGCGCGATTTCTGGCGTGGCGGCGCCGGAGGAGGTGTCGACGGCCGGCTGGCTGGTCCAGGCCGGTGGGCGGCCCTGGGCGGCAAGGGTAGCCAGCAGGGTGAGCAGGTCGGTGGCGGACGCCGCGGACAGCACCGACAGCCGCGGCCCGACGGTTATCCGGCCGGCGATTGTGAGGAGGGTAGTGCCGTCCGCGTCGACATGCCAGGTGGTGGTATCCGAAGACCAGGCGCCGAGGACGGCGAGCGTCACGCCAGCGATGGCGTGGTCTGGTTGCGGTGGGGAGATGAGGTCGGCGAGTCGGCGCCGCTGCCGCCGGCCCGGCACGCGGGTGAGCAGGACCAGGGTGGGTCCGGCCGCGCTCGCGGTTGCGACAGTGCGGGTCTGTGTGAGGTGCTCGGCGATGTCGTCGACCACCCGCAGGCCAGGCAGATTGTGGTACCGCTCGACGCTGGCGCCGAGTAGTTCGTGCAGGTCGTCGGCGGTGGTGACGACCCCGCCAGGGTTCGGGTGCCGGCCGGCGGCGAGCAGCGCGGCGACCAGCAACCCGCGGACGGCGTCGGTAGCACCCGGACCGGTCAGCCCGGTACCGCCGGCCGGAAGCAGCCACGGCCACAGCGGCGCCTCGACCCGTACCTGAGGCGCTGGTCGCTGGTCGATGGCCTGTTGGATCGCGGCCACGGTCACGGGCAGCTCGAGCAGGTCAGGGTCGTCACGTCGACCACCCGGTACCGGCTGGCCGGGCAGGTAGCGGCGGCGACGCTGCCACCACACGGTGGCGGCCGCGGCCGCGGCCAGTTCGGCGAGCCGGTCGCTGACCCAGCCTCCCTCAGGCAGATCAACCCCACCGCCGACCGAGCGCGCCGACCGGTCGGCGACATCGCCGGACTCACCACCATCGGCCTCGATCGGACCGGTCGCGGGAGCCTCGCCGATGCCGCCAGCAGGAGCGTGAGCGTCGAGGTCGGGCTGCACCGGCGCGGCCATCGCGGTCGCCGCGTTGTCGGCATGGTTCGTGCTGCTCCCACCTGTGACGGCGAGGAGCAGCACACCAACCAGACCGCCCACCGTCGAATACAAAGGCAACGGCAGCCGCAACTGGGGTAGCCGGCGACGGGTGAGCCAACGCAGCACTTCGACGAGCACCGCGTATACCAGCCACGCCCACAGCAGCCACAGCAGCCACACCGCGGCGTGGATCACCACATCCGGGGTGAGTGGTTGAGTGATCCATCGCCGGATGTCGGCGCGGTCCGGCCACGGCCGCCCCGTGAACCAGACCAGTGTGACCGGCAGCCCCACCAGCAGCGCGGTCAGCCACAGCAACGCCCAACCGGCCCGGACCAGCCGGGTCGTCCGCTGTGCGCGCACCATGACCTCTCCGCTCCCCGGCCGATCCCTTGCTGCTCACCCGGTGCCGGGCACCGACCGGACCGGCGTCAACCCGGCCCACCGGCACCCGGCGTCAGCGGCCGTACCAGCTGCCACAGCCGGCGTGCCCACCACGCGGAGACCGCCAGCACGTACACCATCGCGACGAACCCCGTCGTCGAATAGGCGACGACCGCGGCGACCAGCACCGCGAACGGGCCGGCCAGAACGACCCGCCACCGGGCGGACTCCGCCACCGCGACCGCCGCCGCGACGCCGATGAACGCACCGCCGACATGCCCCACGATCGCCGTCCACGGTCCGTCGCCGGGATAGCGGGGCGCCACCATCGAGTACTGCACCAGCAGCGCACCGGCGGCGGCGCAGGCCACCGACACGGGCGGGAACACCAGCCACGCGTGCCAGCCGCACACCGGCGTGACCCGCCGCCAGTTGATGATCAGAGCGCTGAGCACCGCAATCGTCGCCACCGGCAGCAGCGGCATGAGCGCCCATCGCAGGAACGAACCGCTCGACGCACCCGCGACCACCCCACCGAAGACCGCCAGCATGCCCGCGACCGTCACCGCGAGCGTGGTCGCGGCGAGCAGACCGGTGGCGACCTGCCTGGCCAGCAACGCCCCGCCACTCGCCGGGATCCCCGTCACCCGAGGCTTGGTAGGGCTCCACCGGCCGGTTCGTCTCACCGGCACCCTGTCGCGGCCCGCCGACGAGTTCCACCCGGCGTCCGATCCGGCGAAACAACCCGTCCACCCGGGCGTCGGATGGCAGCGCGGAGGCCAGCAGCGTCGCCCCGGACAGGCATCCGAGCAGCCCGAACAGGCACGCCAACGCCAGCTCACCCCAGTTGGCCAGCACGTACACCCGCGTCGTCAGCGGACTTTCCCGCTGCACGGTCATCGTGGCGAAGAACTGCACCGCCAGCACCAGCGCCGCTGCCGCCGGTACCGCCAACCCGATCGCCCGGGCTCACCGTCGGCAACTCCGACACCGGGACCGGCGGCCGACCCCCGTCGACCTCGCGGCTGACCCCGGCCCCGCCGAGCACCGCGGCCACCTCCGGCCTGGGTACCACCCACACCCCGCCAACATCGGCCAGTGCCCGCTGCAACCCCTCGACCACCACCGGGGACAGCGCACTGCCGCCGGCCAGGAAAACCCCCACGCCCGCGGCTGGCTCAACCATCGCCGCCTCGATCGCCTCCCGGCATTTCGCCGCGACCATCGCTGCCACCGGCTCCACCGCCGTGGCCAACTCCCGAGCACCGACCACCACCGGCGGCAGCGGCGGCGGCAGCGCCACAACCGTCGTCGACGCCGTAGTCAGTGCCTCCTTCGTCACCCGCACCGGGGCAACCGCAGCGCACCGGTCCACCTGCGCCACCGAGAACCCCGCTGGAAACTGCGCGCCGACCGCACCGATCGCCACAGTCAGCAGATGATCGGTCAGTGCCTCGTCGAGCCGGTCCCCGCCCACCGCGGCATCGGTCATCGACAGCACCTCCACCCCGTCCGCTGTCCGGCCCACCACACTCACCGCACAGTCAACACCGATATCGCAGAGCGCCAGCCACCCTCCCGGCGGCAGATCCACGCCGCTCGCCACCAACCACCGGACCACCGCCACCGGCGCGGACACCAACGCGACGTCACCGAGGCCGCCACGACGAGCGGCCTGCCGCAACAGCATCCCCCGACGCGGACCCCACGTCGCGGGCACCACCAGTCCCACCGAATCCGGCACCTGCCCGGCCACGACGGTCGCCTCGTCCCACACCCGCCGCAGCGCCGCCGCAACCGCCTCGACCGGCTCGACCGCCACACCGTCAGCCACCGTGACCAGGCCATCAGCCAGCCGCCGCGACGGCGCCGCCAACACCCAGCCCGCCTCCTGCGCCGCGACCGCCGCCACCCCGGCTACCACGGTCCCGTCCGCCCGGACCAGCACGCCGCTCGGCAACCCGGCCACACCGTCAAAGGTAACCAGCCGACCCTGCCCACCCGACCAGGCAATGGCCGCCCGGGTCCACATCGCGCCGCAGTCGATCGCCAAACGGAACCCGGGCGATCTTGCTTCTCCGGCCATAGATCACAGTCATATCAGGACGCGTCACTGCACGTCACCCCACAGCACAGTCGGATCTAGGGCCCAACTCGCCGGCCTGGCGACGGATATTCACCCACTTGGCGGCCTATGCGCCCCCGAGGTGCAGACCGCGCTGCCCGCCCAGGGCAACATGATCTGGCCGCGTGCCCGCGACCTCGGATGGCCTGCAAGAAACGCGTCGTCGTGACCGGCCGCAAGGCTGTTGATCAGTGACGAGTCGGGCCGCATGACTGCGGAGGGCGTCCGGCAGTTCATGGCACGTATCTGCGAGCCGCTACACTGCTGACGCTCAGTTTGGCAACGGGGGAGGACTCTCACCATGCGGGTGGGCGCCGATTCGTTGACCAGCCGCCACCTGTTGTGCCAGCGGCAGCACGCCAACCCGACGAAGCTCGCCGCTCGCCGCGCGCTACGAGCACCGATCCGGGCCCGCCGCAGCATCCGGGAGCGACTCTGCAATGGCGATCTCATCGCCGATCATCCGGGTCCACCGCCGTTGGACCAGCTATCCGTATCTGCTGCGGACAGCTCGCTACGGTTGAGACTGGACGCAATGAGCGGATCGGACCGGACGTTGTACGCCGCCGTCGATGTGCACTACCCCGCGTCCGGCGGCGCCTACGCAGCGCGTGTCCTTTCCCGCGACCCGCGCTTTGAAGAGATTGTCGACGAGCGTGTCCACTGGTTGCCCACGGTCACGCCGTACCAGTCAGGTCGACTGTTCCTGCGCGAACTTCCCGCCCTGCTCGCAGTGCTCGCCGACGCCGCCGACCTCGCCCTGATCATCGTCGACGGCTACGTCGATCTCGACCCGCACGGGCGTCCCGGGCTTGGTGCCCACCTCCACGCCCGCCTGAGCATCCCGGTCATCGGCGTGGCCAAGACCGCGTTCCGAAGCGCCACGCATGCGATCGAGGTCCGTCGCGGCGCCGCGGTCCGGCCGCTGTACATCACCTCCACCGGGATCGCCACCGATCAGGCGGTCGCACTCGTGACGGGCATGGCCGGGCCCCACCGGATACCCGACGCGCTACGTCGCGTCGATGCGCTTACCCGCACCAGCCACCAGCCAGCCCGACCGGTCGGAGGTCAGCCCCCGACATCGCGGCAGAACTGACCCACCGAGCCGTCGGCAAGGCCCGAAGCCGCACAAACCGGCGCGACCCCGCATTACCAGCAGGGCAACCCGAACGGAAGCCAGCGGCAACCGGGCCACGTACATCACCTGATCTACGTGCATCGTGCGGTCATCTCTACGACTGGAGAGCTCCATGATCTGTGGCGCCCGGCCGCCGCTCGGTCGGCCATGTGTTGCACCACAGGCACGACCAGCACAGGTTGGCGGGGTTGTTCGCGCCGCCATGGAAGCGGGCGAGGCGGTGGCCCAGCGATCCAATCCGCCGTCCGGCGGCCGCCAGGCCCGGATGGTCGACGCTCAACCGCGAGGGAGCCGCAATATGCGCATCGGCCCTCCGCGCCTTCGAGAATGATCCAGACCTCTTTGAAGTAACTTCGCGCTCCGGAGTTCCGGACATCAGCCGGGTCCGATTCGCGATCTTTGCCTTCGCTCGGCACCATCGCAGCCGCTCCTCGATGCTGGTGCCCCGGAGATACTCGCCCCACGAGTGGTAGACCGGCGGGGCGGGTCGACATGGTCGTCGTCATCGGGAGCAAGCGGAGCAGGACGGGCTCTCGCCAACAGCTCTTCAGCCTGGTCAGAAGGCAGAGTCGCCGCGAATGAGAGCAACTCACCGATGGTCGGCGTCTCACGATCGAGTTCCACGAACCGATTCTGTGGTACCGGACCTGCACCGAAGCAAGTCCTGATCCGATCACGTTCGGCCGTAAGCATTCATTCCTGAAGGAACGGGGCCGTGTCAAGCCTCGGACCTTGGGAGGTTTGTAGTTTTTCTGCGGGTTTCCCGGGCCGGTGAAGGCAAGCGTCGGCGAGGGGTCGGGGTCAAGGCTCGACCGAAGGTCGACCCGTAGGGCTCGGCCTTGACGCCGACTCCGAGCGGCGCAGACTCTTGTGTGCCGGGGAATCCGGTTGTGGGGTTGGCGTGTTCTCCAGTGTCCGAAGTGGACGGTCAGCGCAGACGGGGTGTCCCCGGTCGCTGTTCATTCCTTCGCCACCGGCGAGGGGTGGCATGGAGTGGTACGCCGCAGCCAGACGGGGTCAATCAGATCACGTCGACCGCGCCACCGCGGGTGGGGGTCAGAATGCTTACGACCTCGCGTGCTGGCTGCGCCGGGTTCGGGGTCACGCGGGTCGGGCCAGGCAACGGATGTGCCCGTCGCGCAGCCCGTAGTAGACCAGCGTGAGGAGTCTGCGGGCGGCGGCTACCTTGCCGATGTTCGCGCCGCGGCGTTCACCGATACGGGCCCGGGCTTGTCCGATCACGCCGCCGCGCAGGCGCTGCACGGCTTCGACCGCGGCCCAGCGCACCAACCGGTTGCCCTGCTTGGTGATCCTGCCCCGGTGGACCTTGGTGTCCGACTCGCGATGCTTGGGGGTCATCCCCGCCCAGGAACACAGCTGCTCGGGTCCGGGGAACCGGTGGACGTCACCGATCTCGGCGACCAGCACCATGGCCAGGATCGGGCCGACCCCGTCGATGGCCTGCACCGCCCGGTAGCCGGGGTGCCCAGCCAGGTCGGCGGTGACCCGCTTGGCCACGATGTCGATCTCGAAGGTGAGCGCGTCGATGAGCCGGCGTAGCGAGACCACCCGGGCGTGGTAGGCCGGGTCCAGGTGCAGCCCGTCGAGCAGCTGCTGCCCAGCAGCGCCGAACAGGTCCGACATCGGCACATGCACGCCCTGCTTGGCCAGCACCGCGTGGATCTGGGACTTCAACCCTGAGCGCAGCGCGACCAGCTTCGCCCGGTGCCGGACCTGCTCCCGCAACTGTCGGGTGGACGGCGGGGCGATCCACGCCTCGGGCAACCTGCCCATTCGCAGCAGGTCGGCAAGATCCGCAGCGTCGCGTTCGTCGTTCTTGACGCGTCTGTAGGCGAAGCCCTTGACTCCCAACGGATGGGCCAGGTGCACCCGGGCGCCCCCGTCCTGCAACACGTCTACCGCCCAGTACCAGCCGTACGTCGCCTCGAGGACCACCTCGGGTGCCTCGCCGGCCTTGGCCAATTGCTCAGCCAACGCCATCGGGTCGTTGTCGATGCGCGCCGTCTCCAACCGCTGGCCGGTCTCGGCCGCCATCCGAACGATCACGCTGCGCCGGCGGTGCAGGTCGATACCCACGATCTGCCGCCCGTCGTATCCTGCGTCCACAGGGGCCTCCTTCGTCGAAGTGGACGTTGACACCACGAGCGTTGCTCGCGGGTCCCGTCGGAGCGAGGCCCCGCTCCTTCATCGGATCAGGTCCCGTGTCGGTTTTGACGCGGGGTTGATCAGCAGGTATTGGTCGTTCGGCTGGGGCTCGGTGGTGGGTATCAGGCCGGCGCCGGTGGTGTCGGTAGCCAAGGCCGGCCGAGGATCGCCTCGCGTAGGGCGGCGAGTTGGTCGATGCCGTGCTTGGCGGCGGTGGACAGGTAGCCGTAGATGCGGTAACGGTCGCGGGTAACGTGCTCGGAGGTGAGCCGCCCGGAGATCTTCTGTTGCGTTTTGGCCGGGCGCACGTCGCGTTCGGCCTGGTTCGAGGTGGGTGGCACCTTCAGGTCGCGGGCGAAACGTACGACGTCGTCCAGGCGGTCACGCAGCATCTCCAGCAGGCAGCGTCCCGGGGGTTGCTTGCCTTTCGGGTTCGGGTTGCGGTCCACCTCGGACAGTCCGACCGCGACGCCGGCGCGGATCCAGTCCAGGCGTGCCTGGCGCGGGCGCTGGTCGATGTCGACCTGCCCGGCCTGACGGGCGGTGTTGGTGGCGTGGACCAGATCGCGTAGCGCGTCGGCGATCTGGGTCGGCCACGTCGCGTGTGGGTAGCATTCGGCCGCGTCAGCCAGATCACGCAGGATATGAGCGGTACACAGTTGGTGGACCAGGCCGGCGAACACGGCCGAGTCGTAGTTCTGGTACCGGTCATGCACCACCACGCCGGTCAGCTCACCCAGCCCGAAGTCCTGGAACGTCTCCAGGCTGCGGTCTCCCAGGTGATACCACGTGTACCACCGGGTGCAGGCGACCAGCAGGTACCGCTTGGCCCGCCGTGGACCCACCCGGATCGGCGTCTCATCGCAGCACACCGCGTAGGCCAGCGTCAGCAGGGTGCGGATGAGCTTGTTCGCCTCGACCAGCGTGGCCGCGGTCCGGGTCAACAAGCTGTGCACCCACCCGGCGCTGGGGGTCACTCCGGTCAGCGATTCGACCAGTTGCGCGCAACGCGCGACCGGGATCGCGTGCACCACCATGAGGTACACGCACCAGGCTTACAGGTTCGGACCGTAGGACACCGGCGCGCCGGCCAGGCCCTCGGGCCGCTGCGCCACATGCACCGCACCGCAGCCGCACCGCACCGCGTACAGATCATGCTGGATGCACCGGGCCGAGACGGCCGGCACCTCGTGCTGCTGATGCGAACGCATCACGCCCAGATCCTGCCCATCGGCCAGATCCGCGCCGCACCCGCACCGCCCCCGCGGCACGTGCGGCACCGTGTCGTCCGGCTCGTCGCGCCATGCCAGCCACGCTCCCGGCGCACCCGACTGCTTACCCCGCTTGCGTTTCGCCGCACCGCCACCAGCGGCGGGCTTGTCTGCAGGCGGTGTCCTGCCCGGCAGATCATCACCCGACGGCGGCATCGAGGAGTTCCCACTGTTACGCGACAGCAGGCGTTCCAACCGATCCAACCGCGCCCGCAACTCGGCGTTCTCCGCCCGCAACAGCTCCAACTCCCGGGCCTGCTCGCGAACCAACGCGATGAGTTCGCCACGCGAAAGCTCTTCCGGCTCGGGCACCCACCCACATCACCAGAACCCGGCCACACGGCCAAACACCCACCGGTCCCGGCGCTTCCACCACAGAACGCACATCACGGACCTGATCCGATGAAGGAGCGGGGCCTCGCTCCGACGGGACCCGCGAGCAACGCTCGTGGTGTCAACGTCCACTTCGACGAAGGAGGCCCCTGTGGACGCAGGATACGACGGGCGGCAGATCGTGGGTATCGACCTGCACCGCCGGCGCAGCGTGATCGTTCGGATGGCGGCCGAGACCGGCCAGCGGTTGGAGACGGCGCGCATCGACAACGACCCGATGGCGTTGGCTGAGCAATTGGCCAAGGCCGGCGAGGCACCCGAGGTGGTCCTCGAGGCGACGTACGGCTGGTACTGGGCGGTAGACGTGTTGCAGGACGGGGGCGCCCGGGTGCACCTGGCCCATCCGTTGGGAGTCAAGGGCTTCGCCTACAGACGCGTCAAGAACGACGAACGCGACGCTGCGGATCTTGCCGACCTGCTGCGAATGGGCAGGTTGCCCGAGGCGTGGATCGCCCCGCCGTCCACCCGACAGTTGCGGGAGCAGGTCCGGCACCGGGCGAAGCTGGTCGCGCTGCGCTCAGGGTTGAAGTCCCAGATCCACGCGGTGCTGGCCAAGCAGGGCGTGCATGTGCCGATGTCGGACCTGTTCGGCGCTGCTGGGCAGCAGCTGCTCGACGGGCTGCACCTGGACCCGGCCTACCACGCCCGGGTGGTCTCGCTACGCCGGCTCATCGACGCGCTCACCTTCGAGATCGACATCGTGGCCAAGCGGGTCACCGCCGACCTGGCTGGGCACCCCGGCTACCGGGCGGTGCAGGCCATCGACGGGGTCGGCCCGATCCTGGCCATGGTGCTGGTCGCCGAGATCGGTGACGTCCACCGGTTCCCCGGACCCGAGCAGCTGTGTTCCTGGGCGGGGATGACCCCCAAGCATCGCGAGTCGGACACCAAGGTCCACCGGGGCAGGATCACCAAGCAGGGCAACCGGTTGGTGCGCTGGGCCGCGGTCGAAGCCGTGCAGCGCCTGCGCGGCGGCGTGATCGGACAAGCCCGGGCCCGTATCGGTGAACGCCGCGGCGCGAACATCGGCAAGGTAGCCGCCGCCCGCAGACTCCTCACGCTGGTCTACTACGGGCTGCGCGACGGGCACATCCGTTGCCTGGCCCGACCCGCGTGACCCCGAACCCGGCGCAGCCAGCACGCGAGGTCGTAAGCATTCTGACCCCCACCCGCGGTGGCGCGGTCGACGTGATCTGATTGACCCCGTCTGGCTGCGGCGTACCACTCCATGCCACCCCTCGCCGGTGGCGAAGGAATGAACAGCGACCGGGGACACCCCGTCTGCGCTGACCGTCCACTTCGGACACTGGAGAACACGCCAACCCCACAACCGGATTCCCCGGCACACAAGAGTCTGCGCCGCTCGGAGTCGGCGTCAAGGCCGAGCCCTACGGGTCGACCTTCGGTCGAGCCTTGACCCCGACCCCTCGCCGACGCTTGCCTTCACCGGCCCGGGAAACCCGCAGAAAAACTACAAACCTCCCAAGGTCCGAGGCTTGACACGGCCCCGTTCCTTCAGGAATGAATGCTTACGTTCGGCCTTCTGCTTATCCCGCGCTCCGTGCGCGGCGTCATCGCGGTGCTCATCACAACGTGTACGGCATTGACGACCACTTCGGCGGCGGTCCGTAGCTGGACCGAGCTGCTCATTCTTCCCGGGCGGTCGGCGACCACCAGCGGCGGTACGGCACCAGATCCCCAAGAATTCCGAGTCAGTGGCGAATGCGTGGGCCGGAAACCCTCTCTTCTGGATCCGGAAACCATCCGATTTCCAGTCAACAGGACTCCGTCCGGTGCCAAGAAAGGAAACGAAACCAGTGAATCAGGTCATGCTCCTCGCTTCGTCCATCCGCTATTCAAAACAGGGGGAACCATGCAACCAGAAAACGATAATCCCGCCGCCGTCAACTATGCTGGAACCGGCGAAACGCGGGCACGCGACGGCGATCCGGACGATAGCAACACTGCCGCACCCGACCGGGTCGAACCAGGAGTTCTGGTGGAGTTGGTCGTGGTTGACGGGCCGGAGGGCCAGAAACTGCACGCAATTCAAGCCGAGGTCATCTACCGCATCCTCGCGCGCATGGCCGAGAAACAAATACAAACCCCTCAGAAAGAGAGCCGCCTATGACCACCATCGACCTCCCTGACGCCGCCGTCAGCGACGGCATGAGCGTGCTGTCCTGGCTGCAGGCCGTCGCCGACCGCAACCGCCCCGACGAGGTCACACCCGCCATCATTCCGGTCGCGTGGATGGGGCGGACCTCCACCGACGACCAGCAGGACCCGACCCTGTCCCTGCAACGCCAATTGGATAACAGCCGCCGGGCCCTGCCCGCCCCGTTCGTCATCGTAGCGAAGTTCTACGACATCGAATCGGGCCGCAACGACCTGGAACATCGGGGACAAGGCGACGCACACAAACGGTTCGACATCCCGATCGCCCGCGACGGCGGAATCGCCGACATGCTTGACGAAGCCAAACGTCCGGACCGCCGCTTCGTCGCCGTCGTCTGCGAATCGATCGAACGAGTCGCCCGGGTCAGCTACTTCAGCACAAAAATCGAGTACGAGCTGGCCCAGGTCGGCGTCGCGCTGCTCGCCGCGGACGAAGGAATCAAACCCGACACGATACTTCGCACCGGCGGCCAACGCCCGAAACAGGCGACCCAGATCCTCACCCGAAGGGTAAAACAGGCAATCGCCGAATGGTACGTCGTCAACATGCTGGAACTGTCATGGGACGGTGCCATGGAACACACCCGGCAAGGCTGGAACATCGGGAAACCGCCCTACGGCTACATCGCCGAACGTCATCCCCATCCGGTCAAAGCCAAACGCGACGACGGCAAGGTCAAGACCAGACTCGTCCCGGACCCGGTACGCGGGCCGGTGGTCACACAGATATTCCAATGGCGAGCATTACAGCGTCTTGGCGCGCAGGACATCGCCAATCGGCTCAACACAAACCTCGAGCGCTACCCACCCCCGCAGCCGATCCCGGGCAAGGGCCGGCGAGCCGTGGGTGCCTGGACAAAGACCTCCGTCCTCGATCTGCTCGCCAACCCCAAGTACACCGGCTACATGGTCTGGAACCGGCGCAAGCGCTCCCGCCCCGAGCGCCACGTTCCCGGCAAGGTCAACCCACCGAGCGAATGGGTCTGGTCACCACGCCCCACCCACGAACCCCTCGTCACCAAGGCGATCTTCGACGCCGCCACGCCGATCTCCCGGCTGCGTCAGGGCTCGCGCACCGGCGCGGGCCCCAACGCGGCGCACCGGCAGGCTCGACGCAGCTACGTCCTGCGCTCCTACCTTCTATGTGACCTGTGCGGCCGGAGGATGGTCGGCAAGGCCCGCGTCTGGCGTGGCCGGGTGACCGTCTACTACGCCTGCGTCACCAACCCCGAGTACCACCGGGCACAGCCCTGGTACGCACAGCACCCGAAGTGCATCACCGTCCGTGAGGACCACCTCCTGCCCGCCCTCGCCACTTTCTTCGGCGAACGGATCCTCGGGCCGCACCGCGCCATGTACCTCAACTACCGGCAGCCGCACTCCGATGTCGACGGTGCCGCGGCCGGGCGGGCGGCCCTTCGTACGCAACTCGACCAACTCGGCCGAGGCCAGGTCAACCTGATCAATCAGCTGGAGGAGTACCACCCAACCGGCGACGACGATATCGACACCGAGTGGCGCACCTCATTGCAACGCCGGTTCGCGCAGATCGCGACCGAACGCCGCACCATCAGCAACCGCCTCGCGGCCCTCGACAAGCAGGACCACAGCGAGCGCGGCGGCAATCCGGCCCTGCTCGACCTCCTGCCGCAGGAGGCCATCGACCCGACCCTGTTGCCGGAGGAAGATCAACGCGAGCTGTACGACGCCTTCCACCTACAGGCCCGCTACGACCGGACCAAACACCAGGTGACCCTGCGGGTCACCATCCACGCGGAAGCCGTCGGCGCGCTGACCGAGAAGATCCACACCCTGAACGGCAACCAACAACCGCGCAAAACGACCCATAGCAACGGAACCGCCCCGGTGGCCGGCACGCCCGCCACTGGGGCGCGTTCCCATGCTGTCAGTGCCCCCGGTGGGATTCGAACCCACACTGTCGGAGGTTTGAGCTCCGTTCCTCTGCCGGTTGGGATACGGGGACCGAACCGCTGGTCCAGAGTACCGACTACTCTGATCGTGGCGGTAACCGCCGTCCCGGTATCGAGGTCGATCGGAGTGTCGCGAGTGGCTGACGTACGGAGCCGTCGGGTGCTCATCGCGGAGGACGAGGCGCTCATCAGGCTGGATCTGCGCGAGATGCTCGTCGAAGAGGGCTACGACGTCGTCGGTGAAGCGGCGGACGGCGAGACCGCGGTCCGGCTGGCCGAGGAGGCCCGGCCGGACCTGGTCATCCTCGACATCAAGATGCCGATCATGGACGGGCTCGCGGCAGCGGAGAAGATCGCGGGCGCCCGGATCGCACCGGTCGTCATTCTTACCGCATTCAGCCAGCGCGAGTTGGTGGAGCGGGCGCGTGCCGCCGGCGCCATGGCCTACCTGGTGAAACCGTTCCAGAAGAGCGACCTGGTGCCGGCCATCGAAATCGCCTTGTCTCGATTTTCCGAGGTGGCCGCGCTCGAAGCCGAGGTCGCCACATTGCATGAGCGGCTGGAGACGCGAAAAGCGGTCGAACGGGCGAAAGGCATGCTCATGACCGCCTACAACATGACCGAGCCGCAGGCATTCAAATGGATTCAGCGCACCGCCATGGATCACCGGATGACGATGCGTGAAGTCGCCGATCGTATTCTCGCCGAGTCCCCCACCAACCCCTCCGCGAAGCCTGCCTGAAACCCGTCCGTGTTACACCGGTCGGTCGCGTTAGGGCCGGTCATGTAACGGTTCAGTCAACCGCCCGGTCAAGCACTTACGGTGTGCTCGCTGGTGGAATAGAGTCCCCGGCCAGACCGGACTACGGTTTTCTGGATCTTCGTCCGGCCCTGGCGGATGGTGCCGGGCGGCGGAGATCCTTCGGACGGAGGAGGGGTCAAGCCTTGAGGCAAGGACTCACGCGTGCGCTCGGCGGTGTAGCCGTCGTCGTGCTCATCGCAGGGGCCGCCGCGTGCAACAAGGGCAGCAGCTCGGGCGGCAGCGCCAAAGGCAAGAACTGTGGCTACTCGCTCGCGTACATCGGCGCGTTGACCGGCTCGTCGGCCAACCTCGGGGTGAACATCGAGCAGGGCGCCGAGCTCGCGGTTATTCAGTACAACGACAAGAACGGCAAGGACTGCGTCACACTCAAGAAGTTCGACTCGCAGGGTGACCCGGCCGTCGCTCCCGGCGTGACCCGGCAGGCCATTACCGACAAGAAGCTCGTCGGGGCGATCGCGTTCCCGTTCTCGGGTGAGTCGGAGGCCGCGGAGCCCATCCTGGAGAGCGCTGGCGTGCCGGCGATCAGCCCCTCGGCGACCCGCGTGTCGCTGTCGTCGCACGGCTGGAAGGTCTTCCACCGCGCGGTGGCCAACGACGGCGCGCAGGGTCCCGCCGCCGCCAACTACATCAAGAACGTGCTGAAGGCCGAGAAGGTCTTCGTCGCCGACGACCAGTCGGCGTACGGCGCCGGTCTCGCTGACGCGGTGAAGACCACGCTCGGCCCGACGGCGGTCGCCGGCACCGACAAGACCGGCGCGGACGGAAAGCAGACCGACTTCTCCGCGACCGTTCAGAAGGTCGTTTCGAGCGGAGCCACCGCCTTCTTCTACGGCGGCTACTACCAGAACGCCGGACTGCTGCGTAAGCAGCTCAGCGCCGCGGGCTGGAAGGGCACGATGGTCGCCGGTGACGGCGTCAACGACAAGGGCTTCGCCGAGGCCGCCGGTAACGACGCTGCGACCGGCAGCATCGTCACCTGCCCGTGCTCGCCGGCGTCGAAGGCCGGCGGCTCGTTCGTCGCCGACTACAAGGCCAAGTGGAACACCGACGCCGGCACGTACAGCGACGTCGCGTTCGACGCCGCCAACATCTTCCTCAAGGGCCTCGACGCCGGCAACACCACGCTGGCGAAGATGCTCGACTACATCAACGGTGTGAAGTACACCGGCGTCGCCAACACCTACAAGTTCACCAGCACCGGCGAGCTCGACCCGACCTACATCAAGGTCTGGGCGTTCAAGTTCGGTGCCGACGGCACCGCCGCCCCCGATCAGGAGATTCCCAAGGCCTGATCGGCTGATCAACCGGCACGTCAACATCAGTCGATGGACCGGTGCGGCCGGGGGCATTGCCTTCCGGCCGCACCGCCCTATATTCGCGGTTGGAGCCACGCGTGAACTTCGCTGGTCTGATCCATGATTTCGGGCCGTTGACCGTCACGGGGATTGCCCAGGGAGCGATCTACGCGCTCTTCGCACTCGGATACACCCTCGTTTACGGTGTGCTCCGACTCATCAACTTCGCCCACTCCGAAGTCTTCATGATGGGCACGTTCGCGGCGCTCACCGTGTGGGGTTTCTTCGGGCTCAACCAGAACTCGCGCACGCCGTCGGTCGGCCTCGTCATCGGGTACCTGGTGATCGGCCTCGTGGCCGCGATCATCGTCTCCGGGCTGACCGCGCTCGTCGTCGAACTGGTGGCGTATCGCCCGCTCCGGCGCCGCAACGCGCCTCCGCTCGCGTTCCTGATCACGGCGATCGGCGCGTCGCTGGTCATCTCCGAGGCCGTCGGTGTCGTGACGCACCGCAACATCCGGGGCGTCCCGCCGCTCATCCACCCCCAACCGGTGGTGACGGTCGGCAACACCGGCATCACGAACCTGCAGTTACTGATCATCGTGCTCGCGCTCGTGATGATGTACAGCCTGGACCGGTTCATCAACCGCACCCGGCTCGGCCGCGGGGTCCGCGCGGTGGCGCAGAACCCGGACAGCGCTCTCCTCATGGGCGTCAACCGCAACCGGGTCATCTCGCTGGTCTTCCTCCTCGGCGGGCTGATGGCGGGGGTCGCCGCGGTCATGTATGTCCTCAAGATCGGCGACACCCGGTTCGACGCCGGCTTCAACCTCGGCATCTCGGCGTTCACCGCGGCCGTACTCGGTGGCATCGGCAATCTCCGCGGTGCGCTCCTCGGCGGCCTGGTTCTGGGCGTCGCCGAGAACTACGGCGCCGGCCTCTTCGGTACACAGTGGCACCAGGTGGTCAGCTTCGTGCTGCTCGTGGTCATCCTGATGTTCCGGCCGACCGGTCTGCTGGGCGAATCACTTGGGAGGGCACGGGCATGAGCACGGTGGACCAACCGGACAAAGCCGAATCTCCGCAAGCCCGGCGACCGGGCGGCGCTCGCCTACGCGGGCGGTTTGCGCAACTGCCCTGGCCGGCCCGGGCGGCGCTCCTTGTGGTGTTCGCGGTGCTGGCTTACCTCCTGCCGTACGTCGGACATGTTCCGGTGATCGGCCCGCAGATCGAGACTCAGGGCATCGACTGGCCGAGCGCGCTGTTCAACATCTCCTACTTCGTACTGCTGGCGCTGGGCCTGAACGTCGTGGTCGGCTTCGCCGGCCTGCTCGACCTCGGGTATGTCGGCTTCTTCGCCATCGGCGCCTACTCGGTCGCCCTGCTCACGTCCACGGACAGCGTCCTCAAGACACACTGGGTGTGGCTGGCGTCGGTGCCGGTGGCCCTCGCGGTATGCCTGCTCTCGGGCCTGATCCTGGGCTGGCCGACGCTTCGCCTGCGCGGCGACTACCTCGCGATCGTCACCCTCGGCTTCGCCGAGATCATCCGGATCACCGCCGACAGCACGCCGAACCTCCTGCGCGGTGACCGGGGCTTCGGCGGCATCGCGCACCCGCCCGGCAACAAGCCGGACGGCGCACCTATCTTCGGCGTGCGAGACGCGACGCCGTACTTCTGGCTCGGGCTGAGCGTGATCATCGTGATCATCCTCGCGGTGCGCAACCTCGACCGCAGCCGGGTCGGCCGGTCCTGGCTCGCCATCCGCGAGGACGAGGAAGCCGCCGAGATCATGGGGGTTCGCACGATCAAGTTCAAGCTCTGGGCGTTCGCCATCGGCGCGTTCATCGGTGGCCTCGGCGGCGTCCTGTTCGCCGGATACCAGGGCTTCATGAACTCGAGCACCTTCGTGCTCCAGTTCTCGATCCTGGTGCTGGCCGGCGTGGTCATGGGCGGGTCGGGCAACATCCCCGGGGCGATCCTCGGTGGCGCGCTCGTCTCGTACATCCCGGACCGGTTGCGCGGGATATCCGACCCGATCTTCAACACCGACCTGTACCAGTTCCGGTTCCTCATCTTCGGTGCGGCTATCATCCTGATCATGGTCTTCCGGCCCCAGGGGCTCATCCCCAGCCGGCGGCGCGCGATGGAGCTCAAGGACCGCGCCAAGGAGGTGGCGCCGCAATGAGCGAGCGGTTCAGACGGCTCAGCGTGGGGGAGCCGCACGGCGGCCCGGAGCGCTGTGCCGTTGGCGTGCGGAGCACGGCGGGAGGGGCGTCATGAGCGAGCCACATGTCGAGTCCCCGGAGTGGGAAGACGAAGCCGCACGGCACCGGGTCGACGAGTCGATCGCGACCGGCCCCGCGGTTCCCGGCAGCCTCGCCGGGCAGCCGCCGGCCGGCGGCGGTGGGCTGCTGGAGGTCGACAACGTCACGCTGCGTTTCGGTGGCGTGGTGGCGCTCGACCAGGTCAACTTCAGCCTGCACAAGGGCGAGATCTTCGGCCTGATCGGTCCCAACGGCGCCGGGAAGACCACCTGCTTCAACGCGATGACCGGCGTGTACCGGCCGACCAGCGGGCAGATCCGGTTCGACGGCCAGGTGGTCACCGGGCGCAAGAAACACGAGATCACGCGAATGGGCATCGCCCGTACCTTCCAGAACATCCGGCTCTTCCCGGAGATGACCGCGCTGGAGAACGTGATGGTCGGCGCCGACGCGCATCACCGGACCAGCGTTGTCGGCGCGCTCTTCCGGCTGCCCCGGCACTGGCGCGAGGAGCGCGAAGGCCGCGACCGGTCGATGGAACTGCTCCGGTTCGTCGGGATCGACCGCCGTGCCGGTGAGGTCGCCCGCAACCTGGCCTACGGTGAGCAGCGCCGGCTGGAGATCGCCCGGGCCCTGGCCACCGGCCCCACGCTGCTCTGCCTGGACGAGCCCGCGGCGGGTTTCAACCCGGCGGAGAAGGAGCGACTGCTCGACCTGATCCGTGAGATCCGGAACACCGGCGTGACGATCCTGTTGATCGAGCACGACATGCGCCTGGTGATGGGGGTCACCGACCGCATCGTGGTGCTCGAGTTCGGAAAGAAGATCGCCGAAGGTACCCCCGCGGAGGTGCGGGACGACCCGAAGGTGATCGCGGCCTACCTGGGAGTGCCGGCCGATGCTGCTTGAGATCGAGAACATCACCCTGCTGTACGGCCGGATCCAGGCGCTGCACGGCATCAGCCTGGACGTGGCCGAAGGCGAGATCGTGGCGTTGATCGGCGCGAACGGTGCCGGCAAGTCCACCACCATGCGGGCGATCTCAGGGCTGCGTCCGGTCGCCTCCGGCGCGATCCGGTTCAACGGCGAGGACATCACCCGGCTGCGCGCCGACCTGAGGGTCGTGCGCGGGGTCTCGCAGTCGCCCGAGGGCCGGGGCATCTTCCCCGGCATGACCGTGCTGGAAAACCTCGAGATGGGCGCCTACACGCGAAGGGACCGCGCGGCCGTCAGGGCCGACCTGGACCGGGTGTTCGGGCTCTTCCCGCGGCTGCAGGAGCGCCGGCGGCAGGCCGGGGGCACGCTGTCCGGTGGTGAGCAGCAGATGCTCGCCGTCGGCCGCGCGCTGATGAGCCAGCCCAAGCTGCTCCTGCTCGACGAGCCGTCGATGGGCCTCGCGCCGATGCTGATCCAGCAGATTTTCGAGATCATCACGGAGATCAACCGGCAGGGTACGACGGTCCTGCTGGTCGAACAGAACGCGCAGCAGGCACTATCGCGGGCACACCGGGGATACGTTCTGGAAACGGGACGCATCGTGCGATCAGGCACCGGTGCGGAGCTTCTCCACGACCCAGCGGTCAAAGAGGCGTACCTCGGGGTGGCGTAGATGCCAGCGCCACCCGGGCTACCAACAAGGGCACAAGAGGAGTTGACACGGTTATGTTGCTCATCCCCCGGGGCAAGCGCGCGGCGTTCGGTCTGGCCGCCGTCGCCGCGCTCGCCATGACCATGGCCGCATGCGGCAGCGAGAAAAGCAGCGACAACGGCGGCAGCGCAGCCCAGCCGAAGTCATCGGTCGACAGCGCGCTCGTGGCGAAGGTCCCGGCCGCGATCAAGTCGGCCGGAACGATCGTCATCGGTACCGACTCGACGTACGCGCCGAGCGAATTCCTGGACACCGACGGCAAGACGGTCATCGGGTTCGACGTGGACCTGTTCAACGCCGTGGCCGGCAAGTTCGGGCTCAAGACGGAGTGGCAGTCGGCGAAGTTCGACGACATCATCCCGGGCGTAGGCTCGGCCAAGTACAACATCGGCGTCTCGTCGTTCACCGTCAACAAGGACCGCGAGCAGCAGGTGGCCATGGTGTCCTACTTCGCCGCGGGCACCCAGTGGGCGGCCAAGGCGGGCGCGTCGGTCGACCCGGACAACGCCTGCGGCAAGAAGGTGGCCGTGCAGACCAGCACGGTGCAGGTCGACGACATCACCGCGCGGTCCAAGAAGTGCACCGACGGCGGTAAGCCGGCGATCACCATCGACCAGTACCAGGCGCAGAGCGACGCCACCAACGCCGTGGTCACCGGCAAGGACGACGCCATGCTCGCCGACTCGCCGGTCTGCGCGTACGCGGTGAAGCAGACCAACGGGCAACTCGCGCTGGCCGGCCAGATCTACGACTCGGCGCCGTACGGGTACGTGCTGCCCAAGGACCAGACCGACTTCGCCCAGGCGATCGCCTCGGCGGTGCAGGCGTTGATCGCCGACGGCACGTACAAGACCATCCTCGCCAAGTGGGGCGTGGACGCCGGAGCGATCACCTCGCCCGCGGTCAACCCGTCGGTGTCGTAAGGCGCGCGATGACCACGCAGACGAACACTGAACGGGCACGGCCGGAGGTAATCAAGGCCGTGCCCGTTCGGCACCCCGGGCGCTGGGTCGCGATCGCGGTGATCGCCGTGTTGGCGGCGATGTTCATCCACCTCATCACGACCAACGACCACTTCAGGTGGGGCTTCATCTTCTCGAGCTACGCGCCGGGCAAGCGCGGCGTAATGTTCACCGACCCGGTGTTGCGTGGTCTGCGCGGCACGATTCTGCTCACCATCACCTCGATGCTGATCGGTATCGTGCTCGGCGTCGTGGTGGCGATCATGCGGCTGTCGCCCAACCCGATCCTCAAGTGGGTCGCCTGGGGCTACACCTGGGTTTTCCGCGCGATACCCCGACTGGTGCTGGCCATCCTGTTCGGCAACCTGGGCATGCTGTGGCCGCGGATCGGGTTCGGTATCCCGTTCGGCGAACAGATCGGCCACCTCTTCGGCCTGGACGGCTTCACCGGCGAGTTCTACGGCATCCAGGCGCGCGACCTGCTCGCCGGTTTCGTCGCCGGCATGCTCGCACTGGGCCTGTCCGAGGCGGCGTACATGGCCGAGATCGTGCGCGCCGGCATCGAGTCGATCGATCCGGGACAGACCGAGGCGGCCGCCGCGCTCGGCCTGTCCCGCGGCCAGGTGCTGCTCCGGATCGTGCTGCCGCAGGCGATGCGGGTCATCGTGCCGCCGACCGGCAACGAGACGATCGCGATGGTCAAGGACACCTCGCTGGTGGCTTTCGTGCCGGTCACCACGGAACTGTTCTTCCAGCTCAACGCCATCAGCTCACGCACGTTCATCGTGCTGCCGGTACTGGTCGCCGCGTGCCTGTGGTATCTGATCATCTGCAGTGTGCTGATGGTCGGCCAGTTCTTCGTCGAGCGACACTTCAGCCGCGGGTACGGGACCACGGCGCGCGCCCGGCAGCGGCTGCGCGACATCGGGGTGGAGCAGGGCGGCGCCATCCCACCGCTCGGCGGAAGCGAGGCGACATGACCGAGATGGTGCGGGCCGAGAACGTCCACAAATCGTTCGGCCATCTTGAGGTGCTCAAGGGCATCGACCTGGTGGTGCGCTCCGGCGAGGTGTGCGTGGTGATCGGGCCGTCCGGTTCGGGCAAGTCCACGTTCCTGCGCTGCATCAACCACCTGGAGAAGATCAACGCCGGCCGGATCTGGGTGGACGGCGACCTGATCGGGTACCGCCAGCGCGGCGACAAGCTGCACGAGATGCGGGAGAAGGAGGTCGCCGCCCAGCGCCAGTCCATCGGCATGGTGTTCCAGCGGTTCAACCTGTTCCCGCACATGACCGTGCTCGGCAACGTGATGGAGGCGCCCTGCCGGGTGAAGCGCGAGCCCAAGTCGGAGGTACGCGAGCGCGCGACCACCCTCCTACGCCGGGTCGGCCTGGGCGACAAGATCGGCAACTACCCCGGCCAGCTGTCCGGCGGCCAGCAGCAGCGGGTCGCGATCGCCCGGGCGCTGGCCATGCAGCCCAAGCTCATGCTGTTCGACGAGCCGACCAGCGCGCTCGACCCGGAACTCGTCGGCGAGGTGCTCGACGTGATGAAGGACCTGGCGCGCGACGGCATGACGATGATCGTGGTGACCCACGAGATCGGGTTCGCCCGCGAGGTCGGCGACTCGCTCATCTTCATGGACGGCGGCGTGGTCGTCGAGGCCGGCGCGCCGCGCGAGGTGATCGCCAACCCGCAACACGAACGTACCCAGGCATTTCTGGCCAAAGTGCTCTGAGCGACCGGGGCGGTTGCCAACAGTCGGACCAACCGCACGAGTGGTGGCCCCTACACCGAAGGGTGGATCGACCATCCCCGTGTGTTCAGTACGCCGGTACCCGCGGAGGTACCGCTCACCCCGGGGGGTCACCGTAGGCTCGGTCCGGGCGGAGCACGGCAATGGTCAAACGGTCGCACAGACATCGACCCCGACGCGCGGGCGACCACCCTAGCCGCCGTCGGCGGGACCGAGGTAGGGGAGGTCCCGCCGGCGGTGCCTGCCGCCCCGCCGCAGGTTGCCCTGCCCGGCTGGCCCGGTGTTTGATCCAGGGATGAGCGCTTCCGGTCGCGACGGGCAGGACGAGAGCGCGACTGCCGGGGACGTCGCGGCCGACGGGCGCGACGAGACCGAGGCCGAGCGTGCCGACCGCAACTTCGGCGAGTTGCTCCAGGAGTTGCGGGTCGCCCAGACGGGTGTCCAGATCCTCTTCGCGTTCCTGCTCACGCTGCCGTTCACGCAGCGCTTCGAGAGGCTCGACTCCGAAGACCGGACGGTGTACCTCGGCACCCTGCTGGCGACGGCGCTGGCCACCGCCTGCCTGATCGCGCCGGTCAGCCAGCACCGCATCCTGTTCCGGCGCCACCGCAAGCCCGAGATCGTGGACACCGCCAGCCGGCTCGCCGAGGCCGGTCTCGTGTTGCTGCTGGCCGCCGTTCTCGGGGCGGTTTACCTGATTTTCGACGTCGTCATCGGGACCGGGATAGCCGGCGTGATCACCGGCGCGCTGGCGGTCTGGTTCGTCCTGATCTGGTACGTGCAGCCGCTGCTCCAACTGCGGCAGCGCCAGCGCTGAGGGTGGCGCTGAACTGTCGTAGGGGCAGACTAGAGTCGCCAGCGTGACACCAACGTCGGCTGCTGAGACCACCCCCCGCCTGCTGTTGCTCGACGGCCACTCGCTGGCCTACCGCGCGTTCTACGCGCTGCCGGTGGAGAACTTCGCGACCAAGACGGGGCAGCCGACCAACGCGGTGTTCGGGTTCACGTCCATGTTGATCAACATGTTGCGCGACGAGCAGCCGACCCACATCGTGGTCTGCTTCGACGTCTCGCGGCACTCGTTCCGCTCCGAGCGCTACGCCGACTACAAGGCCGGCCGGGCCAAGACGCCGGACATCTTCTCGGCGCAGGTCAGCCTCATCCGCGAGGTGCTCGACGCGCTCGGCATCCGCACCGTCGAGAAGCCTGGCTACGAGGCCGACGACGTGATCGCCACGCTCGCCCGCCAGGCGGGTGCGGCCGGCATGCAGGTCGGCGTGATCACCGGCGACCGCGACGCGTTCCAGTTGGTCGACGACAGCATCACCGTGCTCTACCTCAAGCGCGGGGTCTCCGAGATGGACCGCATGACGGCCGACAAGGTGACCGAGCGATACGGCGTCGGGCCGGACTGCTATCGCGACCTTGCCGCCATCGTCGGCGAGACCAGCGACAACCTGATCGGGGTGCCGGGCGTCGGGCCGAAGACCGCCGCCAAGTGGATCACCCAGTTCGGCAATCTGGAGGCGCTGATCGCCCGCGTCGACGAGATCAAGGGCAAGGCCGGCGACAGCCTGCGCGCCCATCTCGCCGACGTCCTGCGCAACTACGAGCTCAACCGGCTGGTCGACGACCTTGAGCTGCCGCTCGGCCCGACCGACCTGCACTGGCGCGGGTGGGACCGGGAGGCGGTGCACCGGGTCTTCGACACGCTGGAGTTCCGGATCCTGCGCGACCGGCTCTACCAGTACCTGGAGGCGGTCGAGCCGGAGGCGGAGGCCGGGTTCGACCTGGCCGGCGCCATCCTCGGGCCGGGCGCGGTCAGGCGTGGCTGGAGGAGCAGGCCGGGGTGGGCACCCGGATCGGCGTCGCGGTGTCCGGCACGTTCGGCCGGGGGACCGGCGAGCTGACCGGCGTGGCGCTGGCGACCGCCGACGGCCCGGCCGCCTGGTTCGACCCGGCCGGGCTCGACGAGACCGACGAGCCGGCCGTGGCGCTGTGGCTGGCCGATCCGGAGCGGCCCAAGGTGCTGCACGACGTCAAGCCGGCGCTGCTCGCGTTCGCCGCCCGCGGCTGGGAGCTGGCCGGGGTGGTCAACGACACCGCCCTCGCGGCCTACCTGGCCAAGCCCGACCAGCGCTCCTACGACCTGACCGACCTCGCGCTGCGCTACCTCCAGCGCGAGCTGCGCGTCGAGCAGTCCGACGACGGCCAGCTCACGCTCGACGGGCTCGGCGAAGACGGCGAGATCGAGCGCAACCTGATGCTGCGCGCCCGGGCCACCCTCGACCTGGCCGAGGCGATCGCCGCCGACCCGGCGCGCGGCGGCGAGCACGCCCAGCGGCTGCTCGCCGAGGTCGAGCTGCCGCTGGCCGAGGTGCTGGCCCGGATGGAGCAGGCCGGCATCGCCGCCGACACGCACTACCTGTCCGAGCTGGAGGCACATTTCGCCGCCGAGGTGAAGGCGGCCGCGCAGGCGGCCTACGCGGTGATCGGCCGGGAGTTCAACCTCGGCTCGCCGAAACAGCTCCAGGAGATCCTGTTCACCGAGCTGGGCCTGCCGAAGACCAAAAAGATCAAGACCGGGTACACGACCGACGCCGACTCATTGCAGTGGCTCTACGAGCAGAGCCAGCACCCGCTGCTGGAGCACCTGCTGCGCCACCGCGACGTCGCGAAGCTCAAGTCCACGGTGGACGGCCTGCTGAAGTCGGTCAGCGACGACGGGCGGATCCACACCACCTTCAACCAGACCGTCGCCGCTACCGGCCGGCTGTCGAGCACCGACCCCAACCTCCAGAACATCCCGATCCGCACCGCGGAGGGCCGGCGGATCCGGCGTGCCTTCATCGTGGGCGACGGCGGGTTCGAGTCGCTGATGTCGGCCGACTACAGCCAGATCGAGATGCGGATCATGGCGCACATGTCCAAGGACGCGGCGCTGATCGACGCGTTCAACTCCGGCTTCGACTTCCACGCCGCGACCGCGTCGTCGGTGTTCTCGGTGCCGGTCGAGGAGGTCGTGCCCGACCAGCGCAGCAAGATCAAGGCGATGAACTACGGGCTGGCGTACGGGCTGTCCTCATACGGGCTCGCCCAGCAGCTCAACATCACCCCGGCCGAGGCCAGCGTGCTCATGGAGGAGTACTTCGGCCGGTTCGGTGGGGTGCGCGACTACCTGCACGAGATCGTCGCCCAGGCGCGCCGCGACGGGTACACGGTGACGGTGCTCGGGCGCCGGCGCTACCTGCCGGATCTCAACAGCGACAACCGGCAGCGGCGGGAGATGTCCGAGCGGATGGCGCTCAACGCACCGATCCAGGGTTCGGCCGCCGACATCATCAAGATCGCGATGCTGCGGGTCGACGCGGCGATCCGCAAAGCCGGCCTGCGCTCGCGGATGCTGCTCCAGGTGCACGACGAGCTGGTGTTCGAGGTCGCCGCGGGGGAGCGGGAGGTGCTGGAGGAGCTGGTGCGCACCCAGATGGGCGCGGCATACCCGCTCGACGTGCCGCTGGAGGTGTCGGTCGGGGCCGGCCGCGACTGGAACGCGGCGGCGCACTGACGCCGTCCGGCGGTGGCTCAAGATCTCCGCGGGTGGAAGGACAGATACGTTATTCCGCTGCCATAACGTATTTATCTCTCCACTCATCGAGGGATCGTCGGCTTGTCGGCGACGAAGATGGCGGTGCCGGGGAAGATCCGGCCGCGCAGCGGGCTCCACTGGCCCCAGATCTGCTGGTGCCCGTCCGGCCACTCCGGCTCCACGATGTCGGTGAGGACGAAACCCGCCGCGACCAGCTCGCGTACCCGGTCGCCGAGCGTCCGGTGGTGCTCGACGTAGCTGGCAACGTCACCGTCGTCGTACTCGACGTACGGGGTGCGGTCGAAGTACGAGTGCACCGCCACCAGCCCGCCCTCGCCGGGGTCGTCGAGGAAGATCCAGCGCATCGGGTGGGTCACCGAGAACGCCCAGCGCCCGCCCGGGCGGAGCACCCGGAGGACCTCGCGCATGACCCGGGCCGAGTCGTCGACGAACGGGACCGCCCCGAAAGCGGTGCAGACGATGTCGAAACTCTCGGCCGGAAACGGGAGCGCCAGCGCGTCGCACTGGACGAGCGGTACCCGTACCCCCGTCTTGTCGGCGGCCTCCCGCGCGTGCCGCAGCATGCCGCCGGACGAGATCACTGGCTATGACCTTGGCGCCCTGGGTGGCCAACCACCGCGCCGCCGCGGCCGCACCACAGCCGATCTCCAGCACCCGGCGGCCGGCAACGTCGCCGAGCAGGCGCGCGTCGGCCTCGCGCAGGCCCTCCGGGCACCAGACGAAGTCGACGTCACCGAGGAAGTCGCCGTGCTCGGCCTGGTAGGCGTCCGCATCCCCGTCCCACCAGGCACGGCTTGCCCGCCGGTTCTCGCCGGTCCCGACCGCGCGCCGGGTCACGCCTGCCTCACCCATGCCGCAGGACGATACCTGTCGCCAAGATCCGCGAGAAAAGATCAGACACGGGTGTGGGGGAGGGTTGGACGCTGTGGTATTGCGCACGGTAGGCTGTTCGATGCACTCGTGGATCGCGTGCCTCGGCAGGGAGCAGATCCGCGGTCGTCGACACAGCCCCGATACCTATTTGGCCGGCGGGGCCGCGCCTGGCGACAAGTCTGCGAGAGCACCGCAGGTCACCGCCTGACAACCATCCGACCGGAGCAACCGCCCACATGACGAGCAGCATCGAGGCCCCCTCGAGCGCCCCCGCCCACACCACCGGCGCACAAGGTCACCGTCGACGATCTCGGCACCGAGGAGGCCTTCCTCGCCGCGATCGACGAGACCATCAAGTACTTCAACGACGGCGACATTGTCGAAGGCACCGTCGTCAAGGTCGATCGGGACGAGGTCCTGCTCGACATCGGCTACAAGACCGAGGGCGTCATCCCCTCGCGCGAGTTGTCGATCAAGCACGACGTCGACCCCGCCGAAGTTGTGTCGGTCGGTGATCACATCGAGGCCCTGGTTCTCCAGAAGGAGGACAAGGAGGGCCGCCTGATCCTGTCGAAGAAGCGCGCTCAGTACGAGCGGGCGTGGGGGACGATCGAGAAGATCAAGGAAGAGGACGGGGTCGTGCGTGGCTCCGTCATCGAGGTGGTCAAGGGTGGCCTGATCCTCGACATCGGTCTGCGTGGCTTCCTGCCCGCGTCCCTGGTCGAGATGCGCCGGGTCCGCGACCTTCAGCCGTATGTCGGCCGTGAGCTCGAGGCGAAGATCATCGAGCTGGACAAGAACCGCAACAATGTGGTGCTGTCCCGGCGGGCCTACCTGGAGCAGACCCAGTCCGAGGTGCGCACCGAGTTCCTGCAACAAGCTGCAGAAGGGCCAGGTCCGCAAGGGCGTGGTTTCCTCGATCGTCAACTTCGGCGCGTTCGTCGACCTCGGCGGCGTGGACGGTCTGGTGCACGTCTCCGAGCTGTCCTGGAAGCACATCGACCACCCGTCCGAGGTCGTCGAGGTCGGCCAGGAGGTCGAGGTCGAGGTGCTCGACGTCGACCTGGACCGCGAGCGGGTCTCGCTGTCGCTGAAGGCGACGCAGGAAGACCCGTGGCGGCAGTTCGCCCGCACCCACGCGATCCAGCAGATCGTGCCCGGCAAGGTCACCAAGCTGGTGCCGTTCGGCGCGTTCGTGCGGGTCGACGACGGCATCGAGGGCCTGGTGCACATCTCCGAGCTGGCCGAGCGCCACGTGGAGATCCCGGAGCAGGTCGTGCAGGTCGGCTCCGAGGTCATGGTCAAGGTCATCGACATCGACCTGGAGCGCCGGCGGATCTCGCTGTCGCTCAAGCAGGCCAACGAGGGCTTCGTCGAGGGCGAGGAGCACTTCGACCCGACCCTCTACGGCATGGCGGCCACCTACGACCAGCAGGGCAACTACATCTACCCGGAGGGCTTCGACTCCGAGACCGGTGAGTGGCTGGAAGGCTTCGACAAGCAGCGCGAGGAGTGGGAGCGGCAGTACGCCGAGGCCCGCGTGCGCTGGGAGGCCCACACCAAGCAGGTGCAGACGGCGCGCGCGGCCGACGCTGAGGCGCCGCCGAGCACGGGCGGCGGGGTCTCCGGCCCGGCCACCTCGTCGTCCCCGGCTCCCGCCCGGGCGGCCGAGGAGCCCAGTCGGCACCCTCGCCACCGACGAGGCGCTCGCCGCGCTGCGGGAGAAGCTCGCTGGCGGCAAGGGCTGAGTAGCGTTTAGCGGCCCCGGACCGGTCACCCGGTCCGGGGCCCGCTTCGTGTGTGGTGGGCGCCCAGTGCGTGGGCGGCGGGGGCCGGCTAGTGGGCGACCATGCTGGCGATCGCGGCGGCTCCGGCTGCCGCGTACCAGCCGCTCACCAGCACCGTCCCGGTGACCATGAGGACGGCGAGCAGCGTCGCGACCTGGAGGATCCGGGAGGCCGGCACCGCCCGACGGCGGCTGACCTGCTGGCGGACCAGCCGCGCGCGTACCGGACGGTGGTGCCGGCAGTACTTCAGTCCCGGCGCACCCAACCGGTGGCGGCCCACGCCCGGTCGCGTCCCGGCCACGCCGAGCAGGTGGATCCGATAGTCGCCCATGACGGCTGACCGTACCGACTTGACTGCGTAGAGTGCACGAGCCACGCCGTAGCGTAATCACGTACTGTCTGTCCCGTGCTGATGGTGGGATTGACCGGTGGGATCGGCGCCGGCAAGAGCGCGGTCGCCGAGCGCCTGGCCGCACACGGTGCGGTTGTGATCGACTCGGATCGGCTCGCCCGGGAGGCGGTTGCGCCGGGCACCGACGGGCTGGCCGAGGTCGTCGCCGAGTTCGGGCCGCAGGTGCTCGCCGGTGACGGCTCGCTCGACCGGGCCAGACTCGCGAGCGTCGTGTTCGGCGACGACGCGGCGCGCCGCCGGCTGGAGGGGATCATCCACCCTCGGGTACGCGAACGGACCGTCGAACTGATCGCCGCGGCACCGCCGGACTCGGTCGTGGTCAACGACGTCCCGTTGCTGGTCGAGGCCGGCCTCGCGGACGCGTACGAGGTGGTCGTCGTCGTGCTCGCCGACGAGGAGACGCGGGTCGAGCGGCTGGTCCGCGATCGCGGCATGACCCGGGACGAGGCGACCGCCCGGATCCGCGCCCAGGCTACCGACGAGCAGCGGCGCGCGGCGGCCGACGTGGTGATCGTCAACGACGGAACTATCGAAGACCTGCACAAGAAGGTGGACGAGGCCTGGCGCGATCGGTTCGCATGACAACTGTCATGCCGAGGTCACGATCGGCCGCACTACGCCAGGCGACCCGAATTGGCGATCGTGAACGCCATGAAAGAGACTCCCTTAGCCATCGAGATCCAGGGGCTGCGGCGGTACTACGGCAGCGTCCGGGCGGTGGACGGCGTTGACCTGACCGTACGGCGGGGCGAGGTGGTCGCCCTGCTCGGCCCGAACGGCGCCGGCAAGACCACCACCCTCGACACCCTGCTCGGACTGTCCACTCCGGACAGCGGTCGGGTCGCGCTGTTCGGTGTGGCACCCAAGGCCGCCATCGCCGCCGGCCGGGTCGGCGCCGTGTTGCAGAGCGGTGAGTTGCTGGCCGGCGTCACGGTACGCGAGCTGCTCAGCGCGATGCGGGCGCTACAGCCCCGGCCGGCGCCGCTGACCGAGGCGGTCGACGCCGCCGGTGTCGGCGACATCCTGGACCGCCGGGTGGACAAGCTCTCCGGCGGGCAGGCCCAGCGGGTACGCTTCGGGCTTTCGCTGGTCGGAAACCCCGACCTGCTGGTGCTCGACGAGCCGACGGCCGGCCTCGACACCGCCGCCCGGCGCGCGTTCTGGACCGCGGTCCGCGGGTACGCCGCAGCCGGCCGTACCGTGCTCTTCTCCACCCACTACCTGGAGGAGGCCGACGAGGTCGCCGACCGGATCGTGCTGATCGCGAACGGCACGGTGGTCGCGGACGGGCCGACCACCGAGATCCGCGCCGTCGCCGCCGCCCGGGTGATCCGGGTGACGCTGCCCGGCGTGGCCGAACACGAGCTGCGTGTCCTGCCCGGTGTGTCCACCGTGGACATCCATGGCGTCAGCGTGACCCTGCGCTCCGCCGAGTCGGACACCACGCTGCGCGCCCTGCTCACCATGTACCCGAAAGCCCGCGACATCGAAGTGGCGGCAGCACCGCTGGCCGACGCCGTGCTGGCGCTCACCGAAGGGACCTCATGATGCTCGCGTACCTGCGCATGGAGGTGCTGCGGACGCTGCGCGCCCCGGCCTTCCTCGGCTACACGATCGGCTTCCCGGCCGTGTTCTACCTGCTCTTCACGACCGTGTTCGACCGCGGGGACGACAGCGGCGCCACGTACGGGATGGTGTCGATGGCGCTGTACGGCGCGATCGTCGCGGCACTGCCCGGCTTCGGCGCGCGGATCGCGCTGGAACGCACCCGGGGCTGGACCCGGCAACTGGCGCTGAGCCCCATGCGGCCGGTCACGTACCTCGGGGTGAAGTTCGCGGCGGCGACGATGCTCGTCGTGCCGTCGGTGGTGGCGATCCTGCTGCTGGGCCGGTTCGTCAACCACGTTCACCTGCCGGTGACCACATGGCTCGGCCTCGCCGGCACGCTGTGGCTCGCGTCGCTGCCGTTCATCGGGCTGGGCATCGTGATCGGGTACACCTTCCGCGACGAACTGGCGCAGGCGGCGTCGATGGTGTCGCTGTTCGTGCTGTCGATCGTCGGGGGGCTGTGGATGCCGGTGCGGATCTTCCCGCACTGGCTGGCGCAGATCGCCGATGTGACCCCGACATATCGGGCCGGCGAGCTGGGCTGGTCGGTGATCGGCGCGGCGCATGTCTCGGTGACCGGGATCTCGATCCTGCTCGGCTGGACCGTGGCGATCGCGGCACTGGCCGGCTGGCGCTTCCGCAGGGCATCCTGATCGACATGACCGTCTCCGAGCCCGCGGCCGGTATCCCGGACGCCGACCGCTGGGGCCCGAAGCAGTGGCTGCGGGTGCGGCTGTACGGTCTTGCGTTTCTGGGCTTCCTGGCCTTCCCGGTCGTCTCGCTGCTCTCCCGCGGTGTGCCGACCGGGAAGGTCGTGTTCGGCCTGGTCGGGGTGGCGGCGTTCGTCGCCTGCTACACGTGGGTGGTCTGGCGATCGATGCCGGTGCCCTACGACAACAGGACGCCGTACGCGGTGACCGCCGCGCTCGTCGTCGGGGCGGCTCTGATCCCGGTGTTCGGGTACGGCTGGACCGTCGGGCTGGCGTTCTACGCCAACGCGTTGCTGCTGATCAACTTGCGACAGCGATGGCGTTTCGTGGCGCTGTTGGCGGTCACCGGCAGCTTCGTCGTCCTCGGGTTCGTGCTGAACGGCGATACCGGGGACGTCTTGGGCACGACCGTGTCGATCTTCGCCATCGGCGGCGTCCAGGTCGCGTTCGCCCGGCAGGTCGAAGACGCCATCCGGCTCCGGCGGGCGCGTGCCGAGCTGGCCCGCCTCGCGGTCGCCGAGGAGCGGCTGCGGATCTCCCGGGACCTGCACGACGTACTCGGCCAGCGGCTCGCCGCCGTCGCGCTGAAGTCGGAGCTGGCGGCGCGGCTGTCCCGGTCCGACCCGGAGCGGGCCGAAACGGAGATGATCGAGGTCAGCAAGGTCGCCCGGGAGGCGCTCGACGAGGTACGGGCGACCGTCGCCGGCTACCGCGACGCCTCGCTGGCGACCGAGGTACGCACCGCGGTGGCCCTGCTCGCGGCGGCGTCGGTAGAGACGACCGTGAGCGGGGTACCGGTCAGCCTGTCGCCGGCCGTCGAGGAGGTGGCATCGTGGGTGGTCCGCGAGGCGTCGACCAACGTGGTCCGGCACGCGCACGCTGAACGGTGCAAGATCGTGTTGGGCCGGGCGCCGGGTGGCCTGTCGGTCGAGGTCGCCGACGACGGGGTGGCGTCTGAATCCGAGGTCAGTTCTCCCGGTGCCGGCGGGTTTCGTGGCGCTGGCGGGCATGGGCTTGCTGGGCTCGCTGAACGGATCGCCGCGATCGACGGCTCCTTCGACGCCGGCCCTGTGGACGGCTGGTTCACAGTACGGGCGGTGATCCCGGCGTGATCCGGATCCTGCTCGCCGACGATCAGCATCTGGTCCGGGGCGCCCTGGCCGCGCTGCTCGCCCTGCAACCCGACTTCGAGGTGGTGGCCGAGGTGGCGGACGGATCGGCGGCGGTCGAGTCCGCCGTGGCCGAGAAGCCGGACGTCGCCCTGCTCGACATCGAGATGCCCGGCATGGACGGCATCGAGGCGACCGCCCGGATCCGGCAGGAGGCACCGGGGGTACGGGTGGTCATCCTGACCACGTTCGGCCGGCCCGGGTACCTGCGCCGGGCCATGGATGCCGGGGCACGCGGGTTCGTGGTCAAGGACGCGCCGGTGGACCGGCTCGCGACGGCGGTGCGCGACGTGTACCACGGTCGGACCGTCGTGGACCCGGACCTGGCCGTGGCGTCCCTGTCGAGCGGACCGTCGCCGCTCACCGAACGGGAACGCGACGTGCTGCGGGCCAGTGCCGACGGGGCGACCGTGGCGGCGGTGGCGGCGAGGTTGGTGCTATCTGAGGGTACGGTCCGCAACTATCTGTCGAGCGCCATCGGCAAGACCGGGGCGCACAACCGGGTGGAGGCGACCCGGATCGCGCGGGACAACGGTTGGTTGTGAGGGGTTCCGGGTTGGTCGGGTGCTCCGGCATCGACGGTGGGCTATGTGGTCCCGTTGATCGGGGGTGGCTTGGGATCTGATAGTCCACTGTCGATGCCAGGGAGCGGGGTGGGGCCGGGGGCAGCGTGCCGCCGGGGAGCGGCGTGCACCAGGGCGGCGCGGCCGGGCCTGGGGAGTGGCCGACACGATACGGCGCTCGCGGCGGCCGGTCAGCGCTTGACGCGCGACCGCAGTGGTGCGCTCACCGGCCAAGCCGGGGCTGCAAACCCTGCGCCGAGGGGACGGACCGGTGTGGAGGCCCGCCAGCCGCCCGGATCGGCCGCCGCGAGCGGCCTACGTATCGACGGTAACCCGGTGATCTTAGACACACAATCGCAATGTTGAAGCCGATCGTGCACACATAGTCGGCGGTGCCGGGCGACCAGCCGTTCTTGTCGGACCCCCGGCGTACGGTTGTTTCCATGCCGCTCGACATCCCACGCCTCGACGGCCGTTTCGAGGTCGTCAGTGACTATAAGCCGTCCGGTGACCAGCCGACCGCGATCGACGGGCTGGAGGCGCGCGTACGCCGTGGCGACCGCCACGTGGTCCTGCTCGGTGCGACCGGCACCGGCAAGAGCGCCACGACAGCATGGCTGGTCGAGCGGATGCAGCGGCCCACACTCGTCATGGCGCCCAACAAGACCCTGGCTGCCCAGTTGGCCAAGGAGTTCCGCGAGCTGCTGCCGAACAACGCGGTCGAATACTTCGTCAGCTACTACGACTACTACCAGCCTGAGGCTTACATCCCGCAGACCGACACCTACATCGAGAAGGACTCCTCGATCAACGAGGAGGTGGAGCGGCTGCGGCACTCGGCGACGATGAGCCTGCTCACCCGGCGCGACGTGATCGTCGTGGCGACCGTGTCCGCGATCTACGGTCTGGGCACCCCGCAGGAATACCTGGAGCGCGCGGTCAATGTCCGGGTGGGCCAGGAGTTCGACCGTGACCTGTTGCTGCGGCGGCTCGTCGAGGTGCAGTACACGCGCAACGACCTGGCCTTCAACCGGGGCACGTTCCGGGTCCGCGGCGACACGCTGGAGATCATCCCGGCTTACGAAGAGCTGGCGATCCGGATCGAGTTCTTCGGCGACGAGATCGAGCGGCTGTCCTACCTGCATCCGCTCACCGGCGACGAGCTCAAGCAGACCGACGAGCTGCTGATCTTCCCGGCGACCCACTACGCCGCCGGCCCGGAGCGGATGGAGCGGGCGGTCCGCGACATCGAGGCCGAGCTGGCCGAGCGGCTGGAGGAGCTGGAGCGCCAGGGCAGCCTGCTGGAGGCGCAGCGGCTGCGGATGCGCACCACCTACGACATCGAGATGATGCGCCAGGTCGGGTTCTGCTCGGGCATCGAGAACTACTCGCGGCACATCGACGGCCGGGCCGCCGGGAGTGCACCGCACTGCCTGCTCGACTACTTCCCGGACGACTTCATGACCGTGATCGACGAGTCGCACAACACGGTGCCGCAGATCGGCGGGATGTACGAAGGGGACGCCTCCCGCAAGCGCACCCTGGTCGAGCACGGCTTCCGGCTGCCCAGCGCGATGGACAACCGCCCGCTGCGGTTCGACGAGTTCACCGACCGGGTCGGGCAGGTGGTCTACCTTTCGGCGACCCCGGGGCCCTACGAGTTGCAGAAGACCCAGGGCGAGTTCGTCGAGCAGGTGATCCGGCCGACCGGTCTGGTCGACCCCGAGGTGGTCGTGAAGCCGACCAAGGGCCAGATCGACGACCTGATGCACGAGATCGGCGTGCGCACCGAGCGCGACGAGCGGGTGCTGGTCACCACGCTCACCAAGAAGATGGCCGAAGACCTCACCGACTACCTGCTGGAGCACGGCATCCGGGTGCGCTACCTGCACTCCGAGGTTGACACGCTGCGCCGGGTCGAGCTGCTCAAGGAGCTGCGGCGCGGTGACTTCGACGTGCTGGTCGGCATCAACCTGCTCCGGGAGGGTCTCGACCTGCCCGAGGTCAGCCTGGTGGCGATCCTCGACGCCGACAAGGAGGGCTTCCTGCGGTCCGGCACCAGCCTGGTGCAGACCATCGGCCGCGCCGCGCGAAACGTGTCCGGCCAGGTGATCATGTACGCGGACAAGATGACCCCCTCGATGGCGAAGGCGATCGACGAGACCAACCGGCGCCGGGCCAAGCAGGTCGAGTACAACGAAGCCAACGGTGTCGATCCGCAGCCCCTGCGGAAGAAGATCCACGACATCCTGGACGACATCTACCGCGAGGCCGACGACACCGAGGGTGCGCTGGCCGGCCGCGGCCCGGGCGGGGCGATCGTCGGTGGCGGCGGGCGCCAGATGAGCCGGGGCAAGGGTCCGGTGCCGGAGACCCGCAGCCGCGGGCGCGGGGCATCGGCCAAGCCCGCCGCCGCCGGTATGGCGCGTGCCGAGCTGGCCGCGCTCATCCAGGACCTCAACGACCAGATGCTGGGCGCGGCGCGGGAGTTGCAGTTCGAGCTGGCCGCCCGGATCCGCGACGAGATCAGCGAGCTGAAGAAGGAGCTCCGGGCGATGGACGTGGCCGGCGTCCGCTAACGCCCCAAGATCGGCACAACTTCCGGGAAACTGTGGCCTCAGCTGGGGGCCGAGGCAACAGTTTCCCGGAAGTTGTGCCGATCTTGGCGACCTGACGGCCGGCCTGGATCAATGGTGGCGCCGACGTCTCAGGCGGTGTTGGACACCAGGTACGTTGTGCCGGCCACGGTGGGGAACGAGATGACGCCGCCCGACTGGGTGAACGGCACGCTGCCGGCCGGGTTGCCGCTCGCGTCGAGCTTCACCACGCTGACCGGGCCGCTGGCCCACGGGTTCTTGAGCTTGAGCGGGCTGCCGGCGTCGCTGGTGATCGTGACCGGGCTGACGGTGCCGCCGGTCAGCGCAGCCGAAACGGTGAACGCGCCCTTGGCCCGGAGCCGCTTGAAATGCGCATCCTTTCCTGCCGGCCAGTCCGCGTCGTTGAACAACCGTACGGTACCCGAAACGCTCTGCATCAACATCGAGTCGACCGCCTCGATCGAGCCGGCGGTCTCGATGCCGCCGCCGTTCTGCGCGACCGTCAGGTTGGTGGCGCGCCACTGCGCCTTGACCGCCGCGTCGAACTTGGTCATCAGGTCGGCGGCCGGCCAGCCGACCCGCGCCGCGATCGGGAACTCCTTCGGGAAGCCGTTGTTCTTGTTCTGGCCGGAGGTCACGCCCCACGAGTTCATCTGTTGCAGCGTGTCGATCGCGATCTTCAACTGGGCCGCGTCGCCGCCCACGTACACGTTCTCGCCGGGGAAGACCGAGCCCTCTATGTTGATCGGCTGATCGCCCGGCTTGAAGATCGTCGAGGCACTGGTCGAGCCGTTGATGTTCTCGGCCATCGCGTACACTGTCTTGCCGCCCGACGTCGTGGTCGGGTACGCGGCGAGCTTGGCCAGCGTGTTCTGCCACACCGGTACCAGATTCTGGTCCACCCCGAGCTGCTGGCTGAACGTGATCAGCGCGGTCTCGACCCGACGGATGAAGCCCAGGTCCAGGTTGGGGTTGAGGTCGTCGGACGACTCGTGCGCCGAGCTGTGCGCCATCACCAGCCGGGAGCCGCTGGTGGTCAGGTAGTCGCGGAAGAAGTCGTCGACGGCGCGCAGGTTCGGGTACAGCTGGTTCTTCAGGAAATCCTGGTTCTGCGTGTAGTCGTAGTAGAACAGCGACGGCAGCACCGCGAACCCGCCGTTGGACTTCTGGTCGGTCCACCGGGCGTTCTTGCCCGACCGCAGCTTGGCCGGCGCCGGCGCGGGCATGAACTGGTGGAACGGTCCCATGGTGCGCTGCCACATCTGGCCCTTGTAGCCGCCGCTCGACGCCGTCCAGTTGGTCTGCCACTGCTGCTCGGCCTTCTGCTGGACGTTGTAGGGCTCCAGCAGTTCGGGGTGGTTGGCCGAGGCGACGCCGTAGAAGGGCGCCTGGACGTTGTAGTTGTACCAGTACCGCGGGAACTGGGTGAAATCACTGGACACCCACGGGCCGTTCATGCCGGCCAGCACCTTGCCCGGCCGGGAGGCGGAGCCCATCGCGTACAGCGAGCCGTACCAGTACGCGTTCATCGTCGAGTCGCCGGTCTGGATCAGCGACTTGAGCCAGAAGTTCTTCCACCAGTCGCGGTGACCGGCGAGCAGCGCGGCCACGTCCGTGGTCGTCATCGAGTTGACCTTGCTCGACGCCTGGCCGGCCAGCGTCGCGGCGGACGGGCCACCCTTGCCGGCACGGGCGTCGCTGCGGAACACCGTGACGAGCTGCACGGTCGAGCCGCCGGCCAGCGTGAACTTGCCGGTCGCGGTGGACCCGCTGGTACTCGTACTGCTGAACCCGGCGCCCACCGGCCGCACCGCCATGGCGGCCTGGGACTGGAAGTCGGACGAGCCGGTGAGGTTGTTGCGGCGGGTCGCGGTGATCGTGCCACCCGAGCCGCCGACGGTGGTCGGGTACGTGGTGTGCGAGTCCTTCGACGGCATCGCCAGCGCGATCGTGATCGGCACCGACGGGCTGCCGGACGGGCTGGACAGCTCGGTGACGAACGCGTTGTCCGAGTCGGCCGTGTAGGAGCGCATGTTCACGGTGGCGCCGCCGAGCTGCACACTGCTGCGGACCTCGGCGTTCAGGAGGTCCTGGGTCATCTTGTACGCGGGACCGGGGTTCGGGCTGGAACTCGACGACGAGATGGTGAGCGAGCCCAGCGAGAGGATCGCGGTGACCAGCTGGCTGTGGCCGGAGTTCCAGGCGGTACCCCAGAAGTCGTTCTTGCCGAAGTAGAACTTCTGGTTGGTGTTCTTGTCGCCGCCCGCGATGACCCCGAGGTCGCCGTTGCCGAGCAGCATGCCCGGAGTGAACTTCGGCGTGGTCACGTTACCGATCGGCGCGGTCGCCCTGCCCTGGATGCCGCCCAGGATGCCCTGGAGCTCGGACCAGTCGTCGGCTGCGGCGGTGGCGGCGAGACCGCGGTTCGGGGTTGTGATCGCGTACGCGACGATCAGCGCCAACGCCGTCGCGGCCGCCCCGATCATCACGATCGGGCGCCACCGACGCGTGGTCAGGGCCAATATGTTCATCTGAAAGCTCCTCCTCGGCGCGTGCCCGGCAAAGGTAGGAGCTATATCGATAAGCGTCAAGCTACTGTGCGGTCTCGCGGAACGGCGTCTCAGAATGGTTGTCGGCGTGGCCCACGCATATCCCCGCCGGCCATGATCGGCACAACTTCCGGGAAACTGTGGCCTCAGAGGGAGCCTGAGGCCACAACTTGCCGGAAGTTGTGCCGATCTTGGGAGCCCTCAGGATGCGGGGACATCCACGAAATGTTCGACCCGGGGCGCCCCGTCGAAGTACGGGCCGATGAGACCGCGCCACTGCGTGAACCGCTCGGTGGCCCGGAAGTTGTCCAGGTGAGCGTCGACCGAGTCCCACTCGACCAGGAGGACGAACCGGTTCGACGTCTCGACGCCCCGCGTCATCCGCACTGACCGGCACCCGGGAGTCGTCGCCAGGATCGGGTACGCCTTCGCGTACGCCGCGGCGAATTCGTCCTCCCGGCCCTCCTGTATGTCGATCAACCCCACCTCAAGCACCATGCCGACAGCGTGCCATGCGACGGCGGTGAGCTGCCGGCCGGGGCGGCCGGGCATCGATCGGCGTCGGTGACCGGTATGCCCCCTCGCGGTCACCGAGGCGGTAGGGGACAATGGCTAGGTAAGGAGGGGAGTATTCCCTCGCGACGACGTCGTCAACACGGCTGCTTCGGTCTTCGGGCCGCTTGCGCCCGGCGTCGCCGGTCGCCGGCCAGCCGGCGGCGGGAGAGACCTCCGGAGCCACCAACTGCACATCGTCATGCGCCGGATTCCTGGTCCGGCGCTCTCGGTGTGGTGTGTCTACCGGAGGACGTATGGATGTCGCGGGCTCGGCCTGGGCGATCACCCTCGTGGGTCTCGGCGCGTTGCTGCTGTTCGACCTCGCGATCATCGGCCGCCGTCCGCACGAGCCGTCCATGCGTGAATGTGTGCTTTGGGTGGTTTTCTACGTCGCCCTCGCCGGGCTCTTCGGCCTCGGCCTGTGGGCGACCGAAGGGCCCGAGTACGCCGGCCAGTTCTTCGCCGGCTGGGTCACCGAGTACAGCCTGTCGGTCGACAACCTGTTCGTCTTCGTGATCATCATGGCCCGGTTCGCCGTGCCCCGGAGCGCCCAGCAGAAGGTGCTGCTGATCGGCATCGTGCTGGCGCTGATCATGCGAGGTCTGTTCATCGCGTTGGGGGCGGCCGCGATCAGCCGCTTCGACTGGGTGTTCTACCTGTTCGGGGCGTTCCTCGTGTACACAGCCGTGCGCCTGGCGACGGCCAACGACGGCGGCGACAGCGAGTACAAGGAAAACGTCATCACCCGGTGGACCCGCAGGGTGCTGCCGCTGTCCGACCGGTACAACAACGCTCACATGGTCATCCGGGTGGGCGGTCGCCGGCTGCTCACCCCGATCCTGGTCGTGATGATCGCCATCGGTACCACCGACCTGATCTTCGCTCTCGACTCGATCCCGGCGATCTTCGGCCTGACCCAGGAGCCGTACCTGGTTTTCACCGCCAACGTGTTCGCCCTGATGGGCCTGCGGCAGCTGTACTTCCTGCTCGGCGGCCTGCTCAGCCGCCTGGTGTACCTGTCGATCGGGCTGTCCGTGGTGCTCGGCTTCATCGGCGTCAAGCTGGTCCTCGAAGCGCTGCACGCCAACAACGTGCCGTTCATCAACGGTGGGCGCCCGGTGTCGTGGGCACCGGAGGTGTCGATCGAGATGTCGCTCGCGGTGATCATCGGGACGTTGGCGGTGACCACGGCGGCGAGTCTGCTCAAGTGTCGCCGGGTCGGCCGCCGGTCGCTGGTCGGCGCAGCGGTGCCGGGTGGCGGGGCGGTGCCGGGTGGCGGGGTGGTGCCGGGCGGGGCGGCGGTGCCGGGTGGCGGGGCGGTGCCGGGCGGCGCCCGCACCGGCGGCGCCGGCCCGGGCAATCCAGGTGGTGCGCGCGGTCCGGGTGGTCCGCGGGGTTCGGGCGGTCCGCGGGGTTCGGGCGGTCCGCGGGGTTCGGGCGGTCCGGGCGGTCCGGGCGGTCCGGGCGGTCCGGGCGGTCCGGGCGGCGCCAAACCGGGTGCTCCGGTACCGGCGGCCCCGGCGCCGGCCGGACCGGCGACGGACGCTACAGCGCCTCCCCGGGCGGTGCCGGGGGACGGCGTCGAGGACTAGCGTGCGTCCACGGGGCACGCACGATCCGGCCCCGCAACCGGCACAACTTCCCGGAAGTTGTGGCTTCACGCGAGGGCGGAGGCAACTATTTCCGGGAAGTTGTGCCGATCTTGCGGCCGGCTGACACGGCCGGCTGACACGGCCGGCTGACACGGCCGGCTGACACGGCCGGCTGACAGAGGAGGGGTCGACTGTTGGAGCGGGGCCTGGGGCTGGTTGGTGCCCCCAACGCGCGCGACTTCGGTGGCATCATCACGGCCGACGGCCGGCGGGTACGCGAAGGTCTGCTGTTCCGGGCCGCCGCCCTCGGCCGCATCACCGACGCGGATGTCGCCACACTGGCCGAACGCAAGCTCTCCTGCGTCGTGGACCTGCGCGACGAGAGCGAGATCGACGCCGCTCCGCCCGACCGGCTGCCCACCGACCCGGCGCCACGGGTACGGCACATTCCGGTCTTCGACCCCGAGCATCCTGTCTTCAGGTACGTGTCGGCTGTGCTCATGGGGCACGACATGGCCGCCGTGCCGCCGCCGGACGACGGCTCGCCGGGCGCGATGATCGCGATCTACCGCTGGATGGTGTCCGACCCGGGGGCCCGGGCCGGCCTCGGAGCGGCGGTGCGGTCGCTGGCCGAGGTGGACGGCGCCCCGCTGCTGTTCCATTGCAGTGCTGGCAAGGATCGCACCGGTTGGCTGTCGGCGGTCGTACTCGGTCTGCTGGGTGTCGACCGGGACACGATCATGGCCGACTACCTCGCGACCAACGACTACTCGCGGGCCACCAACGAGTCGATCCTCGACGCCATGCGGGCCCGCGGCCGGTCCGCCGATCCGGCAGTGGTGCTGCCGGTTTTCGAAGCGCGCCGGGAGTACCTGATCGCTGGGTGTGACGAGATGGACCGGCAGTACGGCGGGGTGACCGGCTACACCCGGGACGGGCTGGGCGTACCGGACGACGTCGTCGCCGTTCTCCGCGAACGCCTGTTGTACTGAATTCCCGTACGCAGGGCAAACGCGATAGCGTACGCGCCAGCAAACGGGGACACAACGGGCTGTGTTGACCGATTCGCAGTCTGAAGATTACTTTTGGCTCGACGCCTTGAGCGGAGAGTGCCCGGGATGACATGGCGGGGTGACGTTCCGGTCGACGGCCGACTACCGGTCGTCGACCTTTCTGCCACTCCCGCTGTCTTCTGCCCATTTCCGGCCCGGGTCTCGCCGCACGCCGCGCGGGTCCAGCGGTACGCGGTCGCCTGGGCCACCCGGCACGGGTTCCTGCCGACCCAGCGCGACCAGGCGGCGTTCGCCCGGGCTCGGTTCGCGTCGCTGATGGCGCGGGCCTACCCCGACGCGAGCCAGGCCGACCTGTGCCTCGCCGTCTGCTGGCTGACCTTCACGTTCATGCTTGACGACCACCTCGAGACCGTGCTCGGCCGGGAGCCCGAGCGGCAGCGGGCCCTGGCCGCGCAGATCCTCGGGTACCTCCGGGGCGGGCGGGTGCCTGACGGTCTCGACCAGCCGCTGGCCAGCGCGCTCGACGACGTGTGGATCCGCACCCGGTTGCGCGCCGGCGCCGGCTGGCGGGAACGGCTGATCGGCCACGTCGCCGAGTACCTCGCCGCCAACGAGTGGGAAGCCGGGAACCGCCGCCAGGGCCGGTTCCCGCCGATCGGCGAGTACGTGCGGATGCGCCGGCAGAGCGCGGCGACCGCGATGTTCTTCGACCTGGCCGAGGCGCTGGGTGGGCACGAGCCGGTGACCGACCCGTACGCGGAGGCCGGGCTGGCGCTGCTGCGACGGTACGCGGACAACGTGGTGGCATGGTTCAACGACCTGGTCTCCTGGCCCAAGGAGGCGGCCCGGGGCGACCCGCACAACCTGGTCCTGATCGTTCACCACGAGCTGCGCATGTCGCTGGCGGAGGCGGTCAACTACGTCGTCAACCGCCACGACCGGGAGGTGCGGTCGTTCGTCGCCGCCGGCCGGGAGTTCGGCGACCGCCGGCCGGACGTGGGCCGCCTGGTCGGCGGCCTGGAGCACTGGATCCGCGCCAACGTCGACTGGTCGCGGGAATCCGGCCGCTACGCCGCCCCCGACGAATCTCCGTCGATCTAGGACGAATGGTGGGACAAAGCCGGCACAGCGGGCACCATTCGTCCTAGATCGACGAGAGAGCGGGAAGTCACGGCGCGGCGTGGGCGCGGCGGCGGAATAGCCGCTCGCGCTCCTTCTGCTCCAGTGCTACTTTGCGCAACCGGACCGAGGTCGGGGTGACCTCGACGCACTCGTCCTCGCGGCAGAACTCCAGCGCCTGCTCCAGCGAGAGCCTGCGCGGCGGGATCAGCCGCTCCAGCTCGTCGCCGGTGGACGAGCGGATGTTGGTCAGCTTCTTCTCCTTGGTGATGTTGACGTCCATGTCGTCGGCGCGGGAGTTCTCGCCGACGAGCATCCCCTCGTACACCTCGGTGCCCGGCTCCACGAACAGCGAGCCGCGCTCCTGAAGGTTGAACATCGCGAAGCTGGTCGCGGCGCCGGCCCGGTCGGCGACCAGCGACCCCGTCGGGCGGGTACGCAGCTCGCCGAACCACGGCTCGTACGACTCGAACACGTGGTGCAGGATGCCGGTGCCCCGGGTCTCGGTCAGGAACTCGGTGCGGAACCCGATCAGCGCCCGCGCCGGCACCAGCCACTCCATCCGGATCCAGCCGGTGCCGTGGTTGACCAGTTGCTCCATCCGGCCCTTGCGGCTGGCGAGGAGCTGGGTGATCGCGCCCAGGTACTCCTCGGGCGCGTCGATGGTGAGCCGCTCGACCGGCTCGCACGTCTTCCCGCCGACCTCCCGGGTGACGACCTGCGGCTTGCCGACCGTCAGCTCGTACCCTTCCCGGCGCATCTGCTCGACCAGGATGGCCAGCGCCAGCTCACCGCGGCCCTGCACCTCCCAGGTGTCCGGCCGCTCGGTCGGCAGTACCCGCAGCGAGACGTTGCCGACCAGCTCCCGGTCGAGCCGGTCCTTGACCAGCCGGGCGGTCACCTTGGAACCCTTGACCCGACCGGCGAGCGGCGATGTGTTGGTACCGATGGTCATGGAGATCGCGGGCTCGTCGACCGTGATGCGCGGCAGGGGGTGCGGGTCGTCGGCGTCCGCGAGGGTGTCGCCGATCATGATGTCCGGGATCCCGGCGATCGCGATGATGTCGCCCGGCCCGGCCTGCTCGGCCGGCTTGCGCTCCAGGCCGTCGGTCATCAGCAGCTCGGACACGCGTACCTTCTCGATGGTCCCGTCCGCGCGGCACCAGCCCACGGTCTGGCTCTTGCGGATGGTGCCCTCGTGCACCCGGCAGAGCGCGAGCCGGCCGAGGAACGGCGACGCGTCGAGGTTGGTGACGTGCGCCTGGAGCGGCGAGCCCTCGTGATATGCCGGCGCCGGGATGGTGTCCAGCAGCGCTTGGAAGAGGGGCCGCAGGTTGGGGTTGTCCGGGTGGCCGCCGTCCGGTGGCTGGTTGCGCGACGCCTGGCCGTCGCGGGCGCACGCGTACACGATGGGGAAGTCGATCTGGGACTCGTCGGCGTCGAGGTCGAGGAACAGCTCGTACGTGTCGTCGACGACCTCCTTGATCCGGGCGTCCGGCCGGTCCACCTTGTTGATCACGAGGATGATCGGCAGCCGGGCCTTGAGCGCCTTGCGGAGCACGAACCGCGTCTGGGGTAGCGGTCCCTCGCTGGCGTCGACCAGCAGCAGCACCCCGTCGACCATGGTCAGCCCGCGCTCAACCTCGCCGCCGAAGTCGGCGTGGCCGGGGGTGTCGATGATGTTGATCGTGACCGCCTCGCCGGACTCGGGGTGGTAGGCGACCGCGGTGTTCTTGGCGAGGATGGTGATGCCCTTCTCCCGCTCGAGGTCCATCGAGTCCATCACCCGGTCGGCCATCTCGGCCCGGGAGTGCCATGCGCCGGACTGCCGCAGCATGGCATCGACCAGTGTGGTCTTTCCGTGGTCGACGTGGGCGATGATCGCGACATTCCGGAGATCGGAGCGGGTCTGCATACTCCTATCTTCCCCGGCGCGTGACCATCCCTCGCTCCCGGGGCCCGACCTCGCCGATCTTGGGCGGCCCCCGGCGGGTTGCGGTCCGCAGGTAGGGTGCCCTCCGTGAGTTTTCGGAGGTACGCGCTGAGCGTCGCCATCGCCGGCGCGGCCCTCGTCGCCGTGGCCGGTTGCGGCGGCCGGTCGGCTGACGCGGGAGCCGCGGGCGCCGGGCCCGCGCCCGAGCCGGTGTCGACCGCGAGCCCGCTGCCCGCGCCCGTGGCGGTACAGAAGCTCGGCCCCGGACCGACCGCGACGCCGGGCCCGAGCCGCGGCAGCGGGTCACCGAAGCCGGCCACCAAGGGGCAGCCGATACGGCCGTCGCGTGACCCGGCCAAGGAGGTGCAGGCGCTGCCGCCACCGCCGCACCCGCCCGGCCAGCCACCGGGCACCCCGGCGCCGGGCGGCAGCTGTCCGAGCTACACCGGGCCGAAAGCCCCGATGAGCGATGTCCGGGCGGCGCTGGACACCGCGGCGGCGAAGCAGTTCTGGCCGGTGAGCGCGCCGTCGATCCGGGTACCGGCGACCCTGCTCTACGCCGTGGCGTGGCAGGAGAGCGGCTGGCAGTCGACGATCCTCGCCTGCGACGGCGGGATCGGCACGATGCAGGTCATGCCGCTTACCGCGGACGATACGAACCGGCGCTTCGGCACCTCGTACGACGTGCACACGCTGACCGGCAACGTGATGGTCGGCGGCGAGTACCTGGCCTGGCTGGTCAAGTACATGGGCGACCTGTACTTCCAGGGCAGCTACGACCTGTCCGCCCCGGCGGCCCCGGGCAGCGTCTCGTTGCTGGACAGCGTGGTATCCGGGTACAACTTCGGGCCGGGCGCGGTGGACCCGACGAAGGGCACGGCCGGCATTCCCAACTGGCGTTACGTCAACAACGTCGAGGCGTTGATGACGAGCTGTCCCTGCCTGAAGTAGGCCGGCACAACTTCCCGGAAGTAGTGGTCTCGGAGGGGTGCGGAGGCACCAATTTCCGGGAAATTGTGCCGATCATGGCGCCGGGCCGGCGTTGGGCCGGCGATCCGGCGCCGGGCCGGCGCTGGGCCGGCGATCAGGCGCCGGGCCGGCGATCAGGCGCTGGGCCGGCGATCAGGCGCTGGGCCGGCGATCAGGCGCTGGGCCGGCGATCAGGCGGGTCAGTCGGGCCAGTGGCCGGTGAGCTTGCGGACGCTGGCCGCCCCGCCCCGGTCGACGGCGGCCTTCACCACGGCGAAGATGGCACCCTGCAACGCCGCCGCGGCGAGCACCTCGCCCCAGCCGTAGTCCTGCGAGGTCGCCTCGGGCGCCTCCTCCTCGCCGGCCACAGCCTTCCACACCTGCTTGAAGACCATGCCGGCCACGATCCCACCGGCGACCCCGAACGCGAGGCTCAGCGGCTTGTACATCAGCTTCCTCATGACGCATCCCTCCCCGGTCTACCGGCTCCGCCGCCAGCGGACGAACAGCACGACCAGCGCCACCGCGCCGGCCGCCACCACGAACGGCACCGGGTTGCTGCGCACGGCCCGGCCGGTGCGCGCCGCCAGCGCCTGCGCCCGCGCCGGCGCCGCGGTCGTGGCGCCGGACAGGGCCGACCTCGCCTCGACGGCGGCGTTCTGCAACCCCTCGCGTACCCGCGCCTTGGCATCGTCGGCGGTCTCGTGGAGCCGGGCCCTCACGTCGGCCTTGGCCGCGAGCGCCTGCACCGTCTCGCCGAGCTCGGCACGCGTCTGCGCGATCTCCCGGCGCAGCGTTTCCACGTCGGTCGGCCGCTTCGAGTTGCCCCGTGCGGCCTTGGACGCCGCCGCGCCGTCTGCCGCACCGCCCGCGGCGCCTGGCGTCGCCGTCATCGCTGACCCCTCTCCTTGACCGCCTCCGCGACGGTGCCGATGTCTTCCTTGACGCTGTCCACCGCCTCGGCGGGCACCGGCGGGCTCGCCCGTTTCACCTGACCCCGCCCGATCAGCACCATCAATCCGGCGATCGCCAGCAGCGCGACCGCGACGATGAGCGTGGCGAGCCACGCCGGCAGAACCAACGCGAGAGCGAGCGCGGCGGCCGCGAACAGCGCAGCCAACCCGTAGAGCGCCAGGAAGCCGGCGGTGCCGAACAGCCCCACGCCGATGCCGGCGTGCTTGCCCTTGCGCGCCAGCTCGATCTGCGCCAGCCGCAGCTCATCGCGGACCAACCGGGAAACCTGCTCGGACGCGAGCTTCACCAGCTCGGCGGTGGACCGGTCGGTCAAGGGCTGCTCGACCCGATCATCTTTGATCACGCCCGCCATGATCACTCCTCTCGGGGCCCTGACAGGATGTTTTCCCCCGTGTACGAGGTGCTAATCCCTGAATGCCGGTCACCCTACCGGGGTAAGGATGGGAAGGTCATGACGCCGCGACGGGAGGACACGATGGATCTGAGCCATGACGACGCGAGGCGTACGGACATCAGGCCCAGCCTGGGGGTCGAGCCGGGAGCACTGAGTACCGAGGACCTGCTGCGCGAGCTGTACAACCTGCACGACAGCCGGCATGCGACGTTCCGCCACGGCTCCGACGACGCGCTGGCCAACCACGACCGGAGGACGGCCGAACTGGAGCGTGAATACCTGCGCCGGTTCCCCGCGCGCGAGGTCGACCCGCAGCGGCTGCGCCACAGCTAGGAGTGCCCGCGGCAGACCTCAGCGCTCGGTGCGGTCCTCCATCTCCCAGGCATGGTCGAGCGCGTGCCAGGCGAACCGGCGCGCCGCGTAGCGCAACGGCCAGCCGTTCGGCACCGGCGGCGCGCCATCCGACCCCGTGGCCAGCACGTCGCTGACGGCGTTGCGGAGCGCGGCGATCGCGGCGTGGTCGTCGATGGTCATCAGCTTGTGTTTGATGCCCAGCTTCCGGGCGTACGAGGTCTCGGACGCGACGACGTGGTCGATCATCTTGTCCCGGTCCCGGCCGCCACCGCGCGGCCCCTTCCGCAGCTCGGCCGGGGTGGTCGCGGCGACCCGGTCGAACACCATCCAGGCCGCGACCACGAGCCCGGTCATCGCCCTGGCCGAGCCGGGGGACAGCGGGTCGGTGTCGGAGGTGGCGAACTGCTCGGGCACGCCGAAGTCGGTCGATGCCGAGCCGGGCAGCCGCTCGACGACCTGGAACGAGTCCGCGACCTTCCTGGGGAACGCGACACGGGCCTGCCTGGCGACGACCGCGTAGCGCGGCGCGTATCCGGCGAGCGCGTCGAGTGCCGACTCCTCGGTCGGGCCCGAGCGGCACCAACCGGGCCAGTCGAGGGCGCACGCGAAGACCCGCTTCTTGCCGATCTCGACGTAGACGGGTGTCCCAGAAGTCATGGCCACGACACTATCGGCGGTCGGTCGTTCAGTCTCAATACACCACCGACCGTCGTGGAGGGATCGTGCCGGGGTGGGGGAGCCGGACCGAAAGCGGGAAGTGTTGGGTCTGTCGCGGTCCGTACGCTCACCTCCCGTGGAACTACTGAAGAAGACGCTCGCGGTTGTCGCGGCCGCGGTCATCGCGGCCGGCTGTGCGTCGCCGGATCAGGCGGGCCCGACCGTCGGGCCGATCAGTCCGGTACCGGTGACGCCGGCAGCGGCACCGTCGCCATCGGACTCACCATCGGCCCCTCCCACCACACAGGCGCCCCCGCCCCCGCCGGCCACGACGGCCGCGGTCGTCCAGGAAAAGACCGGCTCCGGGTCGGGTTCGGGCTCGAACTCCGGTTCCGGCTCGAACTCCGGTTCCGGCTCGAACTCAGGTTCCGGCTCGAACTCTGGCTCCTGCGGCGCCGACTACTACCGCAACGTCGACGGCGTGTGCGTACACCGGCCGGTCAGCGGCCCGGGTGCACCACCCGGCGCGACGGCGAAGTGCAAGGACGGCACGTACAGCTTCAGCAAGCACCGCCAGGGCACCTGCTCCGGCCACGGCGGCGTGGCGGTCTGGCTTTAGCTGTCGACCAGGCCGGTCCGCACCGCGTGCAGCGCCGCCTGGGTGCGATCCTGCACACCGAGCTTGGTGAGGATGGCGCTGACGTGGGTCTTCACGGTCTTCTCGGCGAGCCCGAGGTCCCGGGCGATCTCCCGGTTGGCGCGGCCACGGGCGATGCCGGCCAGGACGTCCCGCTCCCGGGGGGTCAGGTGGGCCGACCGCGCCTCGCCGGCCGCGAGCAACCGGGCGACGTCCGGGTGCAGCAGGACGTGACCGGCGTGGACGGCCCGGATCGCCGCGGCCAGGGCGGGCGGGTCGACGTCCTTGTACACGTACCCGGCGGCCCCGGCGCGTACCGCGGGTAGCACGGCGGCCGGCTCGGTGAAGCTGGTGATGACCAGTACCCGGGCCGGGTTTCCGGACTCGCGCAGCCCGCGCAGCGCGGCCACCCCGTCGGCACCGGGCATCTTGAGGTCGAGCAGTATCACGTCGGGCCGCAGCTCCTCGGCGGCGGCCACGGCCGTGTCGCCGTCCTGCGCCTCGCCGACGACGGTCAGGTCGTCCTGCACGTCGAGGAACGTCCGCAGCCCCTGCCGGACGACGGGATGGTCGTCGACGACAAGGACGCGGATGGGTTCACCCATCGGTGGGCACCTCCAGGCGTACCCGCGTTCCCGAGCCCGGCGTGGAGACCACGTCGAGCCGGCCACCCGCGGCGCGGGCGCGCTCACGCATCGAGGCCAGGCCCAACCGGCGGGACGGCTGAGGTTGGCCGGAATGCGCGGGGTCGAAGCCCCGCCCGTCGTCGGCGACTTCCAGTACCAGAGAATGGTTTTCGGTTTTCAGGGTGACGCCGACCCTGGTGGGTGCGCCGTGACGCAGGGCGTTGTGCAGGGCTTCCTGGGCGATCCGGTACACCGCCTCCTCCCGGGCGGCGGGCAGCCGGGGGATCGGGTCACCGCGGAACGTCACGGCCGGCCGGTGCACCCGGTCCAGCAGGTCGGCCTGCTTGCGCAGCGCCACATCGAGACCGTCGCCGTCGAGGTCGGCCGGCCGCAGCCCGACCACGATCGCGCGCAGCTCGGCGGTCGCTTCGGCGGCGAGCCGGCGTACCGTATCCAGCTCCCCGGCCGCGCGCGCCGGATCCCGCGGCACCAGCGCGGCGGCCGCGTCGGCGGTCAGCCGCAGGCTGAACAGCTTCTGGGTGACCGCGTCGTGCAGCTCGCGGGCGATCCGGTTCCGCTCCTCCACGATGGACAGTTCCCGGCTGCGTTCGTACAGTCGGGCGTTGACCAGCGCGATCGCGGCGTGCCCGGCGAGCAGCCGGAGCAGCTCCTCGTCGGCGGCGGTGAACCCGCCCGGCGTCTGCTTGTTGGCCAGGAACAGGGCGCCGAGGATCTCGTCGCCGTCGACGATCGGCATGCCGAGGAAGTCGGTCAGGATCGGGTGGGCGGCGGGCCACCAGCCGAAGCGCGGATGGCTGCGGATGTCGGCGAGGCGCACCGGGTTCGGGTCGCGCATCATGACGCCGAGCAGGCCGTGCTGGCGGGGCACCGGCCCGATCGCCCGCCACTGCTCGTCGCTGATCCCGTCGGCCAGGAACTCGGCGAACGAGCCGTTCGGGTCCGGCACGCCCAGCGCCGCGTAGCGGGCGTCGAGCAGCCGCCGGGCCGACGTGACGATCGTCTGGAGCACCTCGCGGACGGCCAGGTGCGAGGTCACCGCCAGCACGGCCGCGCTGACTTCGCGCAGCTCCTCCCGGTCGCACTCGGACATACCTGAACGGTACCCACGTGGTGGGCGGCCCGGTTCGGGCGGCGGACCTAGGTCCATGGACCGAGGTCGGCGCCGTCCGCGGCCCGATGGCGGGGCGCGGTGGCGGCCATAGCGTCGGTCGTGTGCCTCATCGGAAGGAGATCCCGATGCCTGTCGCGATCATCACCGGTGCCTCGCGTGGCCTGGGCCTCGCGCTCGCCACCGGGCTCGCCGCCGCCGGCTGGCGGCTCGTCCTCGACGCCCGCGACGGCCCGGCGCTGTCCGCTGCCGTCGCCGGCCTGCCCGGCGTGCTCGCCCTGCCGGGCGATGTCGACCGACCCGGGTCACCGGGCCGCCCTGGTCGCCGCCGCGGACCGGCTCGGCGGGCTGGACCTGCTGGTCAACAACGCCGGCATCCTCGGGCCCAGCCCGCAGCCGGCGCTGGCCGACTACCCGCTCGACGCGCTGCGCGACGTGTACGAGGTGAACGTCGTCGCGCCGCTCGCGCTGACCCAGCTCGCCCTGCCGGCGCTGCGTACCCGGGCCGGCGCGGTCGTCGAACGTCACCTCGGACGCCGCGGTCGAACCGTACCCGGGCTGGGGCGGGTACGGCTCGGCCAAGGCGGCCGTGGAGCAGCTCAGCCGGATCCTGGCCGCCGAGGAGCCGGCTGTCCGGGTGTGGTGGGTCGACCCGGGCGACCTGCGGACCCGGATGCACCAGGAGGCGTTCCCGGGCGAGGACATCAGCGACCGGCCGCTCCCGGAGACCGTCGTGCCGGCGTTCCTCCGGCTGGTCGCCGAGGCGCCACCGTCCGGCCGGATCCGGCTCGCTGATCTTGCCGCTGAGGTGTCCGTGTGAGCACCGGCACGCTGGTCGACTTCACCCTGCCCGCCGAGTTGGAGGCGCACGAGCCGCCGGAGGCGCGCGGCCTGACCCGGGACGGGGTGCGCCTGCTCGTCTCGGGGCGCACCGTCGGCCATCATGCGTTCACCGACCTGCCGGCGCTGCTGCGCCCGGGCGACGTGCTCGTGGTCAACACCTCGGCGACGATCCCCGCGGCCGTCCCGGTGAGCGGCAGCCCGCTCACCGTGCATTTCTCCACCGAGCGGGCTGCCGGCCGCTGGCTCGTCGAGCTACGCGCGCTCGCCGGTAAGGCAACGACACCGTTCCCGGGCGGCGAGCCCGGCCGCCGCTACCCGCTGCCGGGTGGCGCGAGCCTCACCCTGGAAAGCGAATACACCAGGGGCCGGTTGTGGTCGGCCGCCGTCGACACCGCCGGGTTCGCGTCGGTGCCGGCTTTCCTCCGACGGTACGGTCAACCGATCCGCTACGGTTACGTATCCCGGCCGTGGCCGCTGGCGTACTACCAGACCGTGTTCGGCGTCCACCCGGGCAGCGCCGAGATGCCCAGCGCCGGCCGGCCGTTCACACACACCATGGTGACCCGACTGGTCACGGCCGGCATCCTGGTCGTACCCGTGCTCCTGCACACCGGGGTAGCCTCGCCGGAGGCGCACGAAAGGCCGTACCCGGAACGGTTCTTCGTGCCACCGACGACCGTGCGGGTCGTCACCCGGGCCAAGGCCGACGGCGGTCGTGTCATCGCGGTCGGCACGACCGCGGTCCGCGCGCTGGAGACCGCGTGGGACGGATCGTCGAGTGGCTGGACGGAGCTGGTCGTCACCCCGGAGCGCGGGGTACGCGTCGTCGACGGCCTGCTCACCGGATTCCACGAGCCGCGCGCCTCGCACCTGGACATGCTCGCCGCCATCGCTGGAGTGCCGCTGCTGCAACGCACGTACGCGGAGGCGCTCGACCGGGGGTACCTGTGGCATGAGTTCGGTGACGTGAATCTGCTTCTGCCGTAACGGTCCCCGATCGTAGGGGACACTGTTGGCATGACGGCGATCGTGGGGTTGGTGCACGACGGTTGTGTCTACATTGGCGGGGACAGCGCCGGTGTCGACGGATACAGCCTGACCGTGCGCGCGGACAGCAAGGTGTTCCGGAACGGCCTGTTCCTGTTTGGATTCACCACCAGCTTCCGGATGGGTCAGCTCATCCGGTACGCACTCGAACCGCCGTCGCCGGAGGGGGACCTCGAACACTTCATGGCGGTTTCGTTCGTCGATGCCGTCCGGTCGTGCCTGAAGGAGGGCGGCTGGGCGCGCAAGGACAACGAACGCGAGGAGGGCGGCTCGTTCCTCGTCGGCGTGTCCGGGCGGCTGTTCGCGGTGCACGAGGACTACCAGGTCGCCGAGGCGGCCGACGGGTACGCCGCCGTCGGGTCGGGTGAGCAGGTGGCGCTCGGTGCGCTGTACGCGACGGCCGGCGCCGACCTGGACCCCGGCGAGCGGGTCCTGGTCGCGCTGCGGGCGGCCGAGCGGTTCAACGCGGGGGTACGCGGCCCGTTCGTCTGCCTTGACCTGCTCCCCTGACCATGGCGCCGGCGCCGGCACGGTTCAGGCGAGGCGTCGGCGGGTCCACCAGAAGCAGAATCCGGCCAGCAGCACAGCGGCGCCGATGAAGATGCCCGTCTCGGCGAGTTGCAGGGGCCAGAAGTGGCTGGCGGGCTGGTAGGTGAGCCGCTGGCGCAGGCCGAGGCTGCCGATCCAGTTCAGACAGGTATCGGCTCCCTGGTTCTCACCGCAGTAGTTCGGGTTGGCGGGTCCGGTGAAGAGCTGGCCGCTGCTGGTGATGCTGGTGTTGGTCAGCACCCAGGCGCCGTGCGGGATGACTCCGCTGACGACCTCCATCATGCCATGCGGCTTGATCAGGAGACCATTGACGCGGCTGAGGTCCAGTGGCGGCGTGGCGTGCACGGCGGGGGCGAGGTGGGCGCGGATCCATAGTGGCATCGAGACGGCGGCGGCGATGTAGATGGCAAGAGTGGCGGCCATCGCGGGGACTGTGCGGCGGATGAGCATGCCCATGGTCACGCCGACGACGAAGGCGAACAACGCGTACCCGATCGGGACGATGCCTCGGGCACCGTAGACCAAGGGGGTGACGCGGTTGGCGTTGGCGTGGTCGATGTGGTGCGCCCATGAGCTGACGGCCCAGCTGAGCAGCCCGACGGTCGCCGCCGATGCGCCGCCGACGATGGTGAGTTTGGTGGCCAGCCAGCGGGTGCGGGTGACCGACTGGTTCCAGGCGAGGCGGTGGGTGCCGGCTTCGAGTTCCCGCGCGACAAGGGGGGCGCCCCAGAAGATCCCGATCAGCGCGGGCACCACATACGTCAGCGCGTTGGCGAAGTTGTAGACCTTGTCGCCGATGCCGCCTCTGACCTCGTCGAGGAAGATGCTGACTGCGTTGCCGCAGTTGGTGTGGCAGGTGGCGGCGCCGCTGGAGGTCCACAGGTCGGCGAGGTTGTGCCCGGTGACCCCGAGGGCGGCGGTGATGGCGGCCAGCGCGCCGACGGTGATCCAGGTCTGGGTGCGGAACTGGCGCCAGGTGAACCAGATCATCGCTGTGTCTCCAATGCCGGTGTGCGGACTGCTCCCGTGGCGGCCTGGGCCATGTAGGCCAGGACGAGGTCTTCGAGGGTGATCTGTTCGACGGTGAATGACGGGTCGTCGATCGGGGTGGTGGTGCGCACGATCAGGGTGGACTGCCGGTCGGTGTGGCTGTCCTCGATCACTTCGACGCCGGCAGGCAGATCGGCGGGGTCGCGGCGGGCACCGGTGAGCCGGCAGTGGCTGGCCAGCAGGTCCTCGACCTCGCCAGCGACGCGGACCCGGGAGGCTACCAGCACGATCAGGTAGTCGCAGACGCGTTCCAGGTCGGAGACCAGGTGCGAGGACAGGATCACACCGGCGCCGTATTCGGCGATGTACGCCATCAGGCTCTGCAGGAACTCCCGCCTGGCAAGGGGATCGAGGCGGGCCACGGGCTCGTCGAGGATGAGCAGGTCCGGTCGTTTCGCGATGGCCAGCGTCAACGCGAGCTGGGCACGTTGCCCGCCGGAGAGTTTCCCGGCCTTCTGGGAAGGGTCGAGGCCGAGCGCGTTGATCCGGTCGTCGGCGAGCCGCTGATCCCAGCCGGGGTTGGTGTGGGCGCCGAAACGCAGGTGGTCGGCGACGGACAGACCCGCGTAGGTGGGCGTGTCCTGGGCGACGAAGCCCACCTTGGCCAACTGCGCCGCACCGGACGCCGGTTGGCCGCCGAGGACCCTGATGCGGCCCGCCGTGGGGGCCAGCAGGCCCACCGCGACATGCAGCAGGGTCGTTTTGCCGGCACCGTTCGGGCCGACGAGACCCACGACCCGGCCGGGCGGAATGGCAAGCGTGCAGTCGGACAACGCCAGGCGCCGCCCGTACCGCTTGGACAGGCCCTCGGCCTGCAGCACGGGACTCATGCGGTCTCCTCTATCGGGGTGCGGAATGTGGTCACGAACAGGGCCTCGATGCTTTCGGCGTCCAGCCCGGCCGCTCGTGCCTTGGCGAGCCACGCGCGAAGCTCCTCGCGGAGCGGACCGTGTGCCGCCAGCGACTCATCGGTCAGGGTCCGGGTGACGAACGTGCCCACCCCCGGACGCGGTGCGACCAGGCCCTCATATTCGAGCTCCCGGTATGCCTTGAGCACGGTGTTCGGGTTGATCGCCACCTTCGCCACCACGTCCTTGACCGTGGGGAGTCGGTCACCCTCGATCAGCAGGCCCAGTCGCATCGCCTGGCGGACCTGCTGGATCAGCTGCATGTAGGGCGCGACGCCGGAGCGGCCGTCCAGATGGAACTCGATCACCCAAACCTCATTCATCTAGGTTCCTAGCACTTTAGCTTGATGGCCCGAACCTAGATAGGCCCCCGTGGCGAATTGCGCCGGACGGGTTCTGGCAACCTCGAAGATCACGGTCGCCCGACCGCCGACTGCCGGTGCGGCCGGGTTCGCGTGGGCGGTTGAAGGCGCGCTGACATGAGCGCGCGCCACCCTCGTGCAGGGCGTGGTCGGACTCTCCGTGGACCGAAGCGGCCGCGCTACCGGCCGGCTGCCTCGCGCAGTGCCGTGAGCTCGGCGGCCAGCTTGTCCAGCGTGAAGTGGGCGTTGAGGCCGGACGGGTTGGGGAGCACCCACACCCGCGTGTCGCCGATCGTTTCCGGCTGCGGGCCGACCCGGGCCGCCCGTACGTGGAACGCGGTGCGGTATGCGGTCACGCCGAGTACCGCGAGCCAGGCGGGGCGGTACCCGCGCACCTTGGCAGCCAGGGTCGCGCCACCGGCGACCAGCTCGGACTGGGTCAGCTCGTCGGCCCGGGCGGTGCCGCGCTCGACGATGTTGGTGATGCCCAGCCCGTACCCGAGAAGTTGGTCCTGCTCATCGGGCCGCAACTGGCGCGGGGTGAAGCCGGCGCGGTGCAGCGCGGGCCAGAACCGGTTGCCGGGCCGGGCGAAGTGGTGGCCGACCGCCGCGGACCACAGCCCGGGGTTGATGCCGCAGAACAGCACAGCGAGATCCGGGGCGATGACGTCCGGGATCTCGCGTCCGTGCGCGGCGGCCAGGTCGGCGGGGGACGGGCGGCTGGCCATTGGACCGACTATACGGAGCGGGAACAGCGCTCCCTTGATCGCCACAACTTCCCGGAAGTCGTGGCCAAAACACCCCGCCAAGGCCACTGTTTCCGGGAAGTTGTGCCGATCAAGTACGACCCCTTACGTTTCAGCCATCGCCGACACCACCGAGGTCTTGGCTGCCCGCCGGGCCGGGAGCACCGCCGCGATGACACCGGCCAGTCCGGCCAGCGCGACGTAGCCGGCCAGCTCGCCGAGCGGTATGTGCATCACGAGCGAGTTGTCCCGGAACATCAGGCGGGTGGTGATCCAGCCGTACGTCACCCCGAACGAGATACCGACCAGCGCACCGACCACGGCCATCAGAACCGCCTCGACCAGCAGCGTGCCGCGAAGCTGTCCCCGGGTCAGGCCGAGCGCCCGGACCATGGCGGATTCCCGGGTACGTTCGAAGACCGACAGCGACAGCGTGTTCATGATCCCGATGAGGGCGATGAGGATGGCCACGCCCAGCAGGGCCGCCACCACGCCGATGATCTTGTCGATGGCCCCGGTCAGCTCCTCTCGCCAGTCGGCGAGGCTGTCCACCTGTACCAGCGGATCGTCCCGCAGTGCCGTGTCGAGGTGCTGGCGGGACCGCTCGGCGGAGACCCCGTCGGCGTTGCGGACCAGTACCATCGTGTCGTCCGCCATCGGGTGCAATGCCGTGAAATCGTCCCAGGTGATCACCGCGTACCCGGTGTGGATCGAACCGGTGATGAGCGCGACGACCGTGAAGCTCCGGCCGGCGCTACCACCTTCGGGCTTGATGGTGACCTGGTCGCCCACCTTCTTGTGCAGGGACTTCGCCTGCTCCTTGTCCAGTGCCACGGTGCCGGGTTTCAGGCCGGCGTGCAGGTTGACCACGTTCACCCCGGCCGGGTCGATGGCCGCCATCGGCATCCCGCCGGTGTCGACCTGGGCCTGGATACGGTGGACCCGGGCCACCCCGGAGAACGTCTTGTCCCGGCGGAGCTGCTCGGCGATCCGGGGCGCCAGGCCCTTGGGGTCGGGTGGCGGGGCATCGGCCTGCACATCTGTCGGCGGAGCCTCCCGGTCCACCGACGCCGCCTGCAGGATGTAGTCGACCGGGTAGTTCTCGACGAGTTCGGCGTTCGCCGTGGCTTCGGCCGAGGCGACCGCGACCGTGCTGGCCGACATCAGGCCGACGCCGATCATCAGCGCGACCGTGGTCGCCGCCGCGCGGCCAGGGTTGCGGCGGGCGTTGGCGGACGCCAGCTTGGCCGGGGTACCGAAGATCCGCCCGGGCAGCCACCCGATCGCGGCGGTGAGCGGGCCGACGAACAGCGGGGCGGTCAGCAGTACCGCGAGGAAGTTGACCACGCCGCCGGCCATGACGAGCATGACGCCGTCCTGGCCGTTCTTCTGGCCGTTGCCCAGCACGGTGAGCGCGGTGCCGGCCACGACGGCCAGCGCGGCCAGCACGATCAGGACGATCCGGCCGCGGACGGTGCCGACCCGCGCCACGGCCGCCGTGCGCAACGCCGCCAGGGGAGCCACCTTCGTCGCCCGGATGGCCGGGATGAACGCGGATGCCAGCGTGACCAGTACGCCGACGAGGAGCGCCACGACCACCGGTTTCGCGGTCAGCACGAGGGCGTGGCTGGGCACCGGCAGAACGAGCAGCGCGGAGCCGCTGAACAGCGCGTACGCCACGCCGAGACCGAGCCCGATGCCGAGCACCGCGCCGAGCAGGCCGACCACGACGGCCTCCACGAGTACCGAACGGAAGAGCTGGGCCCGGGAGGCCCCGACGCAGCGCAGCAGCGCCATCTCCCGGATCCGTTGCGCCATCAGGATGTTGAACGTGTTGTAGATGACGAACCCGGACACCAGCACCGCGATCCAGGCGAAGATCTGGAGCACGGTCACGAACCGGTCCACCTGACCGATCGAGTCGCTGGCCAGCTCTTTGCTCACGGTCTCGCCGGTGGCCGCCCGGACGCTCTTGGGGAAGGCCGCGTCTTTTGAAAGGGCAGCGGTGAGGCGGTGGGCCAGGTCTGCCTGGGTCACGCCTGGCGCGGCGTGGACGACGATCTCGTCGTAGTCCTTGGCGCCGGTGAGCGCCATCACGTCGGCCCGCGGGAGAACGACGACCGGGGTGTTCGCGTACTGCCGGGCCGTGCCGAAGTCGACGATGCCGACCAGCTTGCGGGTCTGCTTGCGCTGCTCCTGGTCGAGCACGGCGACCGTGTCGCCGACCCGGTACCCGGCCCGCTTGGCGGTGTCCTTGTCCATGGCCGCCTCGCCGGGACCGGCCGGCACATGCCCGGACGTCACGTCGTACCTGCGCAGCGCCGGCACGGTACCCGCGGAGACCGCAACCCCGATGTTGTTGCTGTCGACCAGCCGGCCGTTCCTGCCCAGTACCGGTAGCTGCTGGCTCATCCGCCCCTCCGCGGCCGCCACGCCGGACACCCCCCGAGCGGTGTCCGGCCCGGTCAGTGGCAGTGGCTTGCCGTCGGATCCGGCGCCGATCACGACATCGACGTTCTTCGCGGCCCGGGCGAACTGGTCGAACAGCGCGACCTTGGCAGTGTCGCCGAAGATCAAGGTACCGGCGACGAAGCCGACGCCCAGCACGATGGCCAGGGCAGTGGCGACCAGGCGCAACCTGTGGGCACGCAGGCCGGCGAGGGTGATCCGCAGCATCACGCCCCCAGCCGCCGCAGCCCGTCGAGCACGCTCTCCGGCGTGGGCTGCGCGATCTCGCCGACCAGCCGGCCGTCGGCCAACAGGACCACCCGGTCCGCGTACGAGGCGGCGACGGGGTCGTGGGTCACCATCACGATGGTCTGCCGCAGTTCCCGGACACTGCGGCGCAGGAAGTCGAGCACCTCGTGACCGGTACGCGAGTCCAGGTTGCCGGTCGGCTCGTCGGCGAAGATCACGTCCGGCTGGCTGACCAGCGCCCGGGCGCAGGCGACCCGCTGCTGCTGGCCGCCGGACAGCTGGCTGGGCGTGTGGTCGAGCCGGTCGCTGAGGCCGAGTACCCCGACGATGTGCGCGAACCAGCGGCGGTCCGGCTTGCGGCCGGCCAGCTCCAGCGGCAGCGTGATGTTCTGCGCCGCGGTCAGCGTGGGCAGCAGGTTGAACGACTGGAACACGAACCCGACCCGCTCGCGCCGCAACCGGGTGAGCGTCTTGTCGGACAGCCGGGTCAGCTCGGTGTCGCCGATCCGGACCGAGCCGCTGGTCACCGTGTCGAGACCGGCCGCACAGTGCATCAGCGTCGACTTGCCGGAGCCGGACGGCCCCATGATCGCGGTGAACTCGCCGCGCGGGAACGTGATGGTGACGCCGTCGAGGGCGCGGACCGCGGTGTCCCCGGACCCGTACACCTTCACCAGATCGATGGCGGTCACCGCCGGCTCCGCGCGCTGACCGGTACGCGCGGCCGTCGATGTCATGGTCAATGTCATGCCGCGACACTATGCGCGCGCCACCGGTCGGGTCGTCTACGTGCAGGGTGCAATGCGTGTACGCCGGAAGTCGTACCCAAGATCACCGATGTACCGCTGCGGGTGGTCCGGGGAATAGACATCGGGCGCCCCCCATGTGGCGACCGGTCCCCATGATCGGCACAACTTCCCGGAAGTTGTTGCCTCAGCCCGGTCCTGAGGCAACAACTTCCGGGAAGTTGTGCCGATGAAAGTCCCGGTCAGCCCAGGTAGCCCAGGCGATGGCTGATCTCGTCGGCACCCGCGATCAGCGCCGGCGCCACCGTGCGCATCCGGTCCAGGGTGAACCGGTAGGCCGGGCCGGACGCGCTGACCGCCGCCACCACGTCGCCGTGCGCCGACCGGATCGGGGCGGCCACGGCGTTGAGCCCGACCTCGTACTCCTCGACGGTGGTCGCGTACCCGCGCCGCCGCGCCCGCCCGAGATCGGCCTCCAGCTTGGCCGCCGTGGTCACGGTCGACGGGGTGAACCGTTCGAGCCCGGCGCTGGCCGAGCTGCTGGCCGAGCTGCTGCCCAGCAGCTCGGCCAGCAACTCGGCCCGGCGGGCGGCGGTGAGGTGAGCGAGCAGGATCTTGCCGCTGGACGTGGCGTGCAGCGGGGTGAGCTGGCCGATCCAGTTCTGCGCGGTGATCGCGGAGGCGCCGGGCACCTGGTCGACGTTGACCGCGTAGTGCGACCGGGCGACCGCGATGTTGACGGTCTCGCCGATGTCGGCCGCCAGCCGCTCGCAGACCGCGTGGCCGTGCCGGGTGATGTCCATCCGCGCGGAGACCGCGCCGGCCAGGCGGAGAAGGCCGAAACCCAGCCGGTACTTGCCCCGGTCGCGGTCCTGCTCCACGAGGCCGCGATCCTCGAGGGCGCCGAGCAGCCGGAATGCGGTCGACTTGTGCACCGCGATCTCGGCGGCCACCTCGGTCACCCGGGCCTCGCCGCGCCGGGCCAGGATCTCCAGTACCGTAATCGCCCGATCGACGGACTGCACGCCGCCGCCGCTGCTGGCGTCGGCCGTCTCGACCGCCCGGCTGTTGCTCATGACGAAACTATAAGCACCCAGCGCGACAGGGTAGAGATCGTCACAACTTCCCGGAAGTTGTGGCCAAACCGGGGGACTGAGGCAACAACTTCCTGGAAGTTGTGCCGATCTTGGGAGGTGTGGTGACGGGACGGTACGACTTTGTGATCGTCGGGGGCGGGTCGGCCGGGAGTGTCCTGGCCAACCGGCTGTCCGCCGACCCGGGCAACCGGGTCCTCGTGCTGGAGGCCGGCCGGCCGGACTACCCGTGGGACGTGTTCATCCACATGCCGGCCGCGCTCACGTTCCCGATCGGCAGCCGGTTCTACGACTGGCGGTACGAGTCGGAGCCCGAGCCGCACATGGGTGGCCGGCGGATCTACCACGCCCGGGGCAAGGTACTCGGCGGGTCGAGCAGCATCAACGGGATGATCTTCCAGCGCGGCAACCCGCTGGACTACGAGCGGTGGGGTGCCGACCTGGGAATGTCCACCTGGGACTACGCGCACTGCCTCCCGTACTTCCGGCGGATGGAGAACTGCCTGGCCGCCGCGCCCGACGACGGGTTCCGCGGCCACGACGGCCCGCTCGTACTCGAACGCGGCCCGGCGAGCAACCCGCTGTTCGCGGCGTTCCTGAAGGCCACCGAGGAGGCCGGCTACCCGCGTACCGACGACGTCAACGGATACCGCCAGGAGGGCTTCGCCGCCTTCGACCGCACCATCCACAGAGGACGGCGGCTGTCCGCGTCCGGCGCCTACCTGCGCCCCGCGACGAAGCGCCCCAACCTGACCGTACGCACCCGGGCGTTCGTCACCCGGGTCATCTTCGACGGCACCCGCGCGATCGGCGTGGACTACCGGCACCGGGGCGCGACCCGCCGGGCCGGGGGCGGCGAGATCATCCTGTGCGGCGGCTCGATCAACACTCCCCAGCTCCTCCAGCTCTCCGGTGTCGGGAACGCCACCGAACTCGAACGGCTCGGCGTCGACGTGGTGCACGACCTGCCCGGTGTCGGCGGAAACCTCCAGGACCACCTTGAGGTGTACATCCAGTACGCCTGCACCCAGCCGGTGTCGATGCAGCCCTACCTCAAGTGGCGGCACCGCCCCGGGATCGGCGCGCGGTGGCTGTTCCTGCGCAGCGGGCCGGGCGCGACCAACCACTTCGAGGCCGGCGGCTTCGTCCGCGGCAACGACACCGTCGCGTACCCGAACCTGATGTTCCATTTCCTCCCGATCGCCGTGCGCTACGACGGGTCGGCCCCCGCGGCGGGGCACGGATACCAGGTCCACGTCGGCCCGATGTACTCCGACGCGCGGGGGACGATCAAGATCAAGAGCAAAGATCCTCGGGTACACCCGGAGCTGCGCTTCAACTACCTCTCCACCGACCAGGACCGGCGGGAATGGGTCGAGGCGGTCCGGGTGGCCCGGCGCATCCTGAATCAGCCCGCGCTGGCGCCGTTCAACGGTGGCGAGACGTCGCCCGGGCCGGCCGTCGAGTCCGACGCGGAGATCCTCGACTGGGTGGCCCGGGAGGGCGAGACCGCGCTGCACCCGTCCGGTACCTGCCGGCTGGGCACCGACCCGCTGTCGGTGCTGGACCCCACCACGATGGCCGTGCACGGGCTCGTCGGGCTGCGCGTGGTGGACGCTTCCGCCATGCCGTACGTGACCAACGGCAACATCTACGCACCGGTGATCATGATCGGGGAGAAGGCGGCCGATCTCATTCTGGGCGACCCGCCACTAGCGCCGGAGCCGATCGCCTATTACCGTCACGAACGGTCACCGCGCCAGTGAGTATTTGGGCAGAATACTCACGTATGGAAACTCTTGTATTTAAGTAGCTGGCTCGTCCTAAAATCAGCCGACGCTGATCCGGCGCCCGTGCCGCCGGATCGGTGGGAGGTGCGGTGCGCGAAAGAGACCCCCGACAACTGCCCGAACCGACGAAGCGTCCCCGTGGCGTCCGCGCGCGGCTGGCCAGGATCCTCGCCCTGCCGGTGATCGCGGTGCTGGCCCTGCTCGCCGTCCTCGCGTCCACCGGGCTGCGCGACTACCGGACCGCGCAGGCCACCCGGGGCTCGGCCGACCTGGCGCTGTCGGTCCAGAACCTGATCCAGGAGCTTCAGGAGGAGCGCGGGCTGACCATCGGCCTGCTCGCCGGCAACGCCGCGTTCCGGGACGGGATCGAGCCGGAGCGCCGCCGGGTCGACAACGCGCGGGTGGCCGTCGACCGGCAGGCCGGCCTCGGTGGGGGAGGCGCGCACGGCGGGGCTGCGGGTGTGGCTGCGGGTGTGGCTGCGGGTGTGGCTGCGGCCCGGGCCGCCCTTCGTCAGCTAGGCGACATCGAGACCGTCCGGATCGACGCCGACTCCGGCAAGGCCGACCGCGCCGGCACGTTCCGGTACTTCACCGCGCGGATCGCGGCGCTGCGCGGTGTCGACTTCGGACTCGACCGGTCGCCCGACCCGGCTCTGCGCGCCGACGCCGCAGCGCTCGACGCGATCGGCGACGTGAAGGAGTACACCGCGCAGAAGCGGGCTTTCCTGTACGGCGTGTTCTCCGCCGGCGGCTTCGCCAAGGGCGAGTTCGTCCAGTACGCCGGCATGAACGCCGCGCAGCAGGCGGCCCTGGCGCAGTTCGCCCGGCACGCCACCCCGGCCCAGCGCGCCGCCAGCGACGCCGTGTGGCGCACCGGCGCGGCGGGCGAGGCGGCGTACCTCGACGGCATCGCCCTGGACGCCGCCGACGGCCGGCCGGTGCGGGCCGACCCGCAGTCGTGGTGGTCGGCGCTGACCTCGGTCCTCGACGACACCCGGGATGTGCAGCAGTCGATCGGCACCGACCTCCGGCGGCGGGCGGCGCTGCTGCGTACCGGCGCGATCCGGCGGCTGGAGATCCTGCTCGGCGCCGCGCTGCTGTGCCTGCTGGGCGGGATCGGACTGATCGTCGCGGCGGTCCGGTCGATCACCCGGCCACTTGCCGTGCTGGCCAGCGAGGCCGACCGGCTGGCGTCGGTACGGCTGCCGGAGTCGCTCGCGCGGGTCCTGGCCAGGGCCGACGACGGGGCCGGCGACAGGGCCGGCGACAGGGCCGGCGACGGGGCCGGCGACAGGGCCGGCGACAGGGCCGGCGACGGGGCCGGCGACGAGCCCGTACCGCCGCCCGAGCCGGTCCGGGTGCCGGCCCGCGCGAGCGCCGAGATCCGGTCCGTGGCCGCCGCGCTCGACCGGGTCCGCGCGACCGCGTACGCGCTGGCCGCCGAGCAGGCGCTGCTGCGACGCAACATCTCCGAGTCGCTGGCGAGCCTGGGCCGGCGCAACCAGAGCCTGGTACGCCGCCAGCTCGGGTTCATCTCCCGGCTGGAACGCGAGCGCAGCGACCCGGCCGGGCTCGCCGACCTGTACGAGGTGGACCATCTGGCCACCCGGATGCGCCGCAACGCGGAGAGCCTGCTGGTCCTGGCCGGCGAGGCGGCGCCCCGGCAGTGGGCGGCGGCGCCGGTACCGATCGTCGAGCTGCTCCGGGCGGCGGTCGCCGAGGTCGAGCAGTACCGCCGGGTGGCGTTGCGGCGCGTCGACGAGGTGTACGTCGACGGAAGCTCGGTCGGCCCGCTCGCCCACCTGATCGCGGAACTGATCGAGAACGCGCTCACCTCCTCCGCGCCCGACCTGGACGTCGACATCCAGGGCCGGCAGCTCAACGGGCAGTACCTGATCGCCATCGTCGACCAGGGGATCGGCATGTCGCCGGAGGAACTGGCACAGGCCACCGCCCGGCTGCGCGGAGAGGAGAGCTTCCTGCGCGCCCCGGCCCGGTACCTGGGCCACTACGTGGTCGGGCGGCTGGCCCACCAGCTCGGCGTCGGCGTCCAGCTCGTACCGTCGCCGGTCACCGGCGTCACGGCCCGGGTGACGCTGCCGGCCGGCCTGCTGGCCCGCTCGCCGGCGATCGCCCCGACCGACATCGATCCACCCGGACGGATCACCGCGCAGGTGGTAGGCGCCACCTTGGGGCCTGCCGACGCCGGTGACGCCGCCGGCGCGGGTGAGCCGTTCGACGGTCCGGTCGACGGTCCCGTCGGCGGCCGGTTTCTCGGCCGGCGGCACAGCCTGCTCCGCCCTGAGATGGTGCGGGCGACCCAACCGGTACCGGCGGCGTCACCGCCGCCCGCGGTTCAGGCCACTCAATCGGACCAGGCTGCGCAGGCGGCCCAGGCGGTCGTGCAGGCGGCGGTCCAGTCGGCGGTGCAACGGGCGATCGGAGTACGGGCGACGCCGGTCGTCGAGTACATCATGGTCGGACCGGGCGAGCCGGAGCCGGACCAGCCCACCGCGGTGGCGCCGGCCGACCCGCGCGCCCCGCTCAACTCGTTGCGCGCCGGGGTACCACGCGGCGAGAGCGGCCGGGCCAGGCCGGTCGACGGGACCGGTACCGTCCTGGACCACATAGCCGCCGCCGACCACATAGCCGACGCCGACCACATAGCCGACGCCGACCACATAGCCGACGCCGACCACATAGCCGACGCCGACCGCACCCCATGACCGCCCGAAGTCGGCCCGCGTGCTGGCACAACTTCCGGGAAGTTGTTGCCTCAGAGGGGGCGGAGGCAACAACTCGCCGGAAGTTGTGCCGATCATCGAGAACCGTTGACGGATTTGCGCCAGCGAGTGATTCTGTTCCCCATTGAGAACTAATTTGCGCATTGCGCAACAGGGACCCCGCTAACGTCCCGGAGGTGCGAGCCGTGGCAGATCTCTACATCGGAGGCGCCTGGCGGGACTCCGTTGCCGGCGGCCACCGGGAGATCCACTGCCCAGCCGACGGCACGCTCGTCGCCACCGTCGCCGAGGCGACCCGCGCCGACACCGAAGCCGCCATCCTGGCGGCCCGGCACGCGTTCGACACCGGGCCGTGGCCGGCGACCCCGGCCCGTGACCGCGGCGCGCTCCTCTACCGGGCGGCCGACCTGCTCGAACGGGACAGGAAGGAGTTGTCCCGGGCCGAGGCGCTCGACACCGGGAAGCGTCTGGTCGAAGCCGAGTACGACATCGACGACGTGGTGGCCTGCTTCCGGTACTTCGCCGGGATCAGCGGCACGGACAACGGTCGGGTCGTGGACACCGGTCGCGCCGACGCGGTCAGCCAGGTGGTGTACGAGCCGGTCGGCGTGTGCGGCCTCATCACCCCGTGGAACTACCCGCTGTTACAGGCGTCCTGGAAGGTGGCCCCCGCGCTGGCGGCCGGCAACACGTTCGTGCTGAAGCCGAGCGAGCTGACCCCGTCGACGGCGATCCTGCTGATGCGGGCGCTCCAGGAGGCCGGCCTGCCACCGGGCGTCGCCAACCTCGTCCTGGGCGCCGGTCCGGACGCCGGTGCGCCGCTGGCCGAGCATCCGGCCGTCGACCTGGTGTCGTTCACCGGCGGCCTGGGGACCGGTCGGCGGGTGATGGCGGCCGCCGCGGGTACCGTCAAGAAGGTCGCGCTGGAACTCGGCGGCAAGAACCCCAACGTGGTTTTCGCCGACGCCGACTTCGAGACCGCGGTCGACTTCGCGCTCACCGCCGTTTTCCTCCACAGTGGACAAGTGTGCTCGGCGGGCGCCCGGCTGATCGTCGCAGACAGCATCCACGACGCGTTCGTCGACGAGGCGGTGCGCCGGGCCGGGCGGATCCGGCTGGGCGGCCCGTTCGATCCGGAGGCGGAGACCGGCCCGCTGATCTCGGCCGACCACCGGGCCAAGGTCGAGCGGTACGTGGCCGACGCGGTCGCCGAAGGCGCGGTCCTGCGCTGCGGCGGCCGGCGTCCCGACGATCCGGCGCTGGCGAACGGCTTCTACTACCTGCCGACCGTGCTCGACGGGTGCCGGTCCGGCATGCGGGCGGTCGCCGACGAGTCGTTCGGCCCGGTGCTGACCGTCGAAACCTTCCCTGACGGTGACGAAGATGGCGGCGAAGACGCGGCGGTCCGGATCGCCAACGACACCGATTACGGGCTGGCCGGCGCGGTGTGGACGGGCGACGCGGGGCGGGCCCAGCGGGTGGCGCGCCGGCTGCGCCACGGCACCGTCTGGATCAACGATTACCACCCGTACCTGCCGCAGGCCGAGTGGGGTGGCTTCAAGCAGTCCGGCGTCGGCCGTGAACTGGGTCCGACCGGGCTCGACGAGTACCGCGAGATCAAGCACATCTGGCAGAACATCCGGCCCCGCCCGCAGCACTGGTTCCGGCCCTGAGCGCACCCCGGAGGCACGCTATGACGGAGACGACAAAGCCCGCCGTCCTCGACGTCGAGGGCCTGTGGAAGGTGTTCGGTCCCCGGGCCGACCGGGTCGTCGGCACGCCGCTCGCCGACCTGTCCCGCAGCGAGCTGCGGGAGCGGACCGGCTGCGTCGCCGCGGTACGCGACATCTCGTTCACCGTCGCGCCGGGCGAGGTCTTCGTGGTGATGGGCCTGTCCGGGTCCGGCAAGTCGACGCTGGTGCGCTGCCTGACCCGGCTGGTCGAGCCGACCGCCGGCCGGGTGCTCTTCGACGGCGAGGACATCCGGGCGGCCGACGACAAGCGGCTGCGCGAGCTGCGCCGGCACCGGTTCGCGATGGTCTTCCAGCACTTCGGCCTGCTGCCGCACCGGCGGGTCATCGACAACATCGCGTACGGCCTGGAGATCCGCGGGGTGGGCCGGGACAACCGGTACCGGCGGGCGACCGAGGTGCTCGACCTGGTCGGCCTGTCCGGGTACGCGGACGCCTACCCGGACCAGCTCTCCGGCGGTATGCAGCAGCGGGTCGGGCTCGGCCGGGCGCTCGCCGTCGACCCGGAGATCCTGTTCTTCGACGAGCCGTTCTCCGCGCTCGACCCGCTGATCCGCCGGGACATGCAGAACGAGGTCATCCGGCTGCACCGCGAGGTCGGCAAGACGATGGTCTTCATCACCCACGACCTGCACGAGGCGCTCCGGCTCGGCGACCGGATCCTGATCATGCGGGACGGCCAGACGGTACAGGTCGGCCGGCCGGACGAGGTGGTCGGCGCGCCGGCCGACGACTACGTCCGCGATTTCACGTCCGACGTACCGAAGTCGCACGTGCTCACGATCCGGTGGGTGATGCGGCCGGTCGGGGACGGCGACGACCTCGACGGTCCCGAGCTGGATCCGGACGTGATCGTCCGGGACGCCGCCCGGGTCGTGCTGTCGTCGGCCAGCCCGGTACGCGTGGTCCGCGACGGCGACCTGCTCGGCGTCGTGGACGACGACGCGATCCTGCGGGTGATCGTCGCCGAGGACAGAACTCCGGGGGACAAGACCCCGACCGTGGTGCCGGCGTGACCGCCATCACCGCCACCGCGATCCGCCGCGAGGCGCGCCGGCTCGGCCGGCCGTGGATCGTGCTGGGCATCCTCGCCGCGTGGATCCTGCTGTGGATCCCGTTGCACGGCCGGAACACGCTGCCGCTGGCGGCGGCCCGGCTGTCCCCGCTGCACCTGCGGCTCAACGAGCTGCGCGACTACATCAACACGCACCGGGCCACCAACCCGTTCTTCAGCGGCTTCCTCGACGTGATCCGGTCGGCCATCGACCACCTGACCACGTTCATCCAGTACCTGATCAGCCAGCCGTCGTACGGCCGGCCGGTACCGGTGATCGGCTGGCTGGGCGTGGTCGCGCTCGCCGTGCTCGCCGGGTACGCCCTGGCCAACCTGCGGATGGCGGTACTGGCCGGGCTCGGGTTCCTGTCGTTCGGCGCGCTCGGCCTGTGGCAGCAGAGCATGGACACGCTGGCGCTGACCCTCGCCGCGGTGCTGATCTGCCTGGTGATCGGGATCCCGCTCGGCGTCTGGGTGGGCCTGTCCCGCCGGGCCGAACGGATCGCCACCCCGGTCCTCGACTTCATGCAGACCATGCCGACGTTCGTGTACCTCGCGCCGCTCACGCTGTTCTTCCTCATCGGGCCGGCGTCGGCGGTCATCGCGACGCTGATCTACGCGATGCCGCCGGTCATCCGGATCACCGCCCACGGCATCCGCGGGGTACCGGCGGCGGCGCTGGAGGCGAGCGAGTCACTCGGCGCGACCCGGTGGCAACTGCTGCGCAAGGTACAGCTGCCGATGGCCAGGCGGACCATCGTGCTCGGCATCAACCAGACCACGATGTGCGCGCTGTCGATGGTCACCATCGCCGCGCTGATCGGCGCGCCCGGCCTCGGCAGCACCGTGGTCAACGCGCTGCAACATCTCCAGGTCGGCATCGCGTTCGTGGGCGGCCTCGCGATCGTGGTGATGGCGATCGTGCTCGACCGGGTCACCACCGCGGCCAGCGTCCGGGTCGAGGACGCCAACCGCGCCAACCGGGCCGGGGCGGCGAAAATCCGCCGGATCGTCCTGGCCGGCCTCGGCGTGCTGACGCTGGTGGCGATCTATCTCTCGTACACCTTCGTCTGGGCCGCGGAATTCCCGGGCCCGCAGCCGGACGGCTGGCTCGGCGGTCCGATCGGGGACGGGGTCGCGCAAGCCACCAGCTGGGTGCAGCTGCACCTGGTCGACGTGACCACGGGGATCCGCAACGCGGTCACGTACGGCCTGCTCAACCCGCTCCAGTCCCTGATCGCGGACTCGCCGTGGTACCTGACCTGCGCGGTCATCCTGGCGATCACCGCGACGATCGCCGGGGTCCGCGCGGTGGTCGTGGCCGCGGTCTGCCTGGGCCTGCTGCTCGGCACCGGCCTGTGGCAGGACTCGATGGTGACGCTGGCGTCCACGCTGGTCGCCACCATCGTGGTGATGGTGCTCGGCGTGGTCGTCGGGGTCTGGATGGGCCGCAGCGAGCGGGCCGACCGGCTGATCCGGCCCACGCTCGACGCGGCCCAGGTGATGCCGGCGTTCGTGTACCTCGTGCCGTTCCTCGGCCTGTTCGGCCCGACCCGGTTCACCGCGATCGCGGCGGCGGTCGTGTTCGCCGCGCCGGTGTCCATCAAGCTCGTCGCGGACGGGATCCGTGGCGTGCCGGCGACGGTGGTGGAGGCAGCAACGTCGTCGGGTTCGAGTACCTGGCAGATCATCTCGAAGGTCCAGCTTCCGCTGGCCCGTCGTGCGCTGACCCTGGCTGCCAACCAGGGTCTGATCTACGTCCTGTCGATGGTCGTCGTCGGCGGCCTGGTCGGTGCCGGCGCCCTCGGGTACCTCGTCGTCGCCGGCTTCTCGCAGACCAGCCTGTACGGCAAGGGCCTGGCGGCCGGGGTGGCCATCGTCCTGCTCGGCATCCTGCTCGACCGGGTCACCCAGGCGGCAGCCCGGCACACACCCCCACAGTACGGAAGGATGTCTCGTGAATAGGCAGGTCAAGGTTGCAGCTCTGGTAACCGCCGTCGCGTTGGCGCTCAGCGGGTGCGGCTCGAAGATCCAGAAGAACAATTCATCGGGTACATCCGGAAAGGCCTGCGGCGCCGTCAACCTGGCGGTCAACCCGTGGGTCGGGTACGAAGCCGACGCGGCCGTGGTCGGATACCTCGCCAAGACGAAGCTGGGCTGCTCGGTGACCGAGAAGAACCTCACCGAGGAGGTCTCCTGGCAGGGCTTCGCCACCGGCTCGGTGGACGTGATCCTGGAGAACTGGGGCCACGACGACCTGAAGAAGACCTACATCGACCAGCAGAAGGTCGCGGTCGAGGCCGGCGAGACCGGCAACAAGGGCATCATCGGTTGGTACATCCCACCGTGGATGGCCGAGAAGTACCCGGACATCACCGACTGGCACAACCTGAACAAGTACGCCGACCTGTTCAAGACGTCGGAGTCCGGCGGCAAGGGCCAGTTCCTCGACGGCGACCCGTCCTACGTCACCAACGACGAGGCGCTGGTGGGCAACCTGCAACTGAACTTCAAGGTGGTGTACGCGGGCAGCGAGACCGCCCTGATCCAGGCGTTCCGGACGGCGGAGCAGCAGAAGAAGCCGCTGATCGGGTACTTCTACGAGCCGCAGTGGTTCCTGACCGAGGTCAAGCTGGTACACATCAGCCTGCCGCCGTACACGCCGGGATGTGACGCCGACAAGCAGAAGGTCGCCTGCGACTACCAGCCGTACGACCTCGACAAGATCGTGAGCAAGAAGTTCGCCGACTCGGGCAGCCCGGCGGCCGCCCTGGTGAAGAACTTCACGTGGACCAACGACGACCAGAACACGGTGGCGAGGGATATCGCGGTCAACAAGATGTCGCACGACGCGGCGGCGAAGAAGTGGGTAGACGCCCACGCCACCGTCTGGCAACCCTGGCTCAAGACCTGACCCACCCCGGCCCCCCACCCCCACCCCACCCCACCTCGTCGATCTAGGACGAATGGTGCCTGCCTCGCCCCGTTCGTCCCACCATTCGTCCTAGATCGACGAGATGTGGGGATCCGCTAATTGGCGGGTAGCGGTGATTTTGTGCGGAAAGGGGTGACAAAACCGTCTTCACCAGGCAAGGTGATCTCCCGCTCGACATCGTTATCAGTCGATGGGGGAGAAATACGTGGGACGAACGACGCGGGGACTGGCCGGGGCGGTCGGTCTCCTTCTAGGGGCCAGCCTGCTGGCTCCTACGGCCGCCTTTGGGGCACCAGCACGAGACGACAAACCGCAGGGCCAGCCGACCGGCACCGCCACCGTCACGTTGATCACCGGGGACGTGGTCAGCCTGTCCACCTACCCGGATGGCCGGCAGACCGCCGCCATCAAGGCCGGGCCGAGCGCGCTGCACCACCAGTTCCAGACCGTTCAGCATGACGGCCACGCGTACGTGTACCCGGACAGCGTGGTTCCGTACCTGGCCAGCGGCCTGCTCGACGACCGGCTGTTCGACGTCACGCGACTCGTGGCCGACGGGTACGACGACGCGCACAGCGGATCACTGCCACTGATCCTTCAGTACGCAACGGTCGGCGCGCAGAGCATGCAGGCACCCGCCGCCGCGCACAAGACCCGCGACCTGCCCAGCATCGACGGCGCGGCGGTGACCGTGCCGCGCGGGAAGTCCGCCACGTTCTGGCAGTCGGTCGACGACAACCGGCCGGCCCAGCAGAGCCGGATCAAGCCGATGCTGGACCGGCATCTCAGCAAGATCTGGCTGGACGGCAAGATGAAGGCGTCGCTGGACGTCAGCGTGCCGCTGATCGGCGCACCGCAGGCGTGGCAGGCCGGCCTCGACGGCACCGGGGTGACGGTCGCGGTGCTCGACACCGGCATCGACACCACGCATCCGGACCTCGCCGACCGGGTCACCGAGTCGGTCAACTTCTCCGCCGCGAAGGACGCGATCGACCACTTCGGCCACGGCACCCACGTGGCCAGCACCATCGCCGGCAGCGGCGCCGCGTCCGATGGCCGGTACAAGGGCGTCGCGCCCGGCGCCAAGCTGCTCAACGGCAAGGTCCTCGACGACACCGGCTCCGGCCCGGACTCGGATGTCATCGCCGGCATGGAGTGGGCGGCCGCCAAGGCGAAGATCGTCAGCATGAGCCTGGGCAGCGGGCCGACCGACGGTACCGACCCGACGAGCGAAGCGGTCAACAAGCTGTCCGCCCAGTACGGGACGCTGTTCGTGATCGCGGCCGGAAACGCCGGCCCGGGTGCGAACACCGTGGCCTCGCCCGGCGCCGCCGACTCGGCGCTGACCGTCGGCGCGTCGTCGAAGACGGACACGATGGCGAGCTTCTCCAGCCGGGGGCCGCGGGTGGGTGACGGCGCGGTCAAGCCGGAGATCACCGGCCCGGGCGTCAACATCGTGGCTGCCCGCGCCGCCGGCACCACCATCGGTACCCCGGTGGGGGACAGGTACACGACGCTGAGCGGCACCTCGATGGCCACCCCGCACGTGGCCGGCTCGGCGGCGATCCTGGCCCAGGAACACCCGGACTGGACCGGCCCGCAGATCAAGGCGCAGCTGACCAGTACGGCGAAGCCGATCCCCGGGACGGTGTGGGACGAGGGCGCCGGCCGGGTCGACGTGGGGCGCGCCTTCACCCAGCAGGTCACCGCGAGCACCGGCACGCTCAGCCTCGGCGGGTACACGGGCAAATACGGCAGCCTGCCGGCCGTCCGCAAGACCGTGACCTACCGCAACGCCGGCACCGCCGACGTGACGCTGAACCTGGCCGTGTCCGCGGCCAGCGCCACCGGCTCGGTCGCGAAGCCGGCCCAGCTGAACGTGGAGCCGGCGACGGTGACCGTGCCGGCCGGCGGCACCGCCGACGCCACGGTGACGCTCGACCCGAACGCGGGCGACCTCGGCCTGTACAGCGGGAAGCTGGTCGCCAGCAGCGCGGACGGGCAGACCGTCCTCGACGCGGCCGTCGGTTACGACCGCGAGCTGCTGCACACCCTCACCTTCACGGCGACCGCGCGCGACGGCCGGCCGTCCACGTACACCACCGCCTACCTGCTGAGCCTGGACACCGGCGAGTACCAGCGGGTGTACCTGTCCGGTGACCCGGTGCAGGTGGACGTCAAGGAGGGCCAGTACGCGGTGCTGGGGTTCGTCTCGACGATGGACGCGCCGAACGTGAGCCAGATCGACCTGACCGCGATCGCGAAGCCGCAGATCAACGTCAACGCCGACGCGGACGTCGCGCTGGACGCCCGCCAGGCGAAGCCGGTCGTCGTGCACACGGCGGATCCGACGGCGTCGTTCTCGGCCATGCACCAGCTCTACCGCTACGCGAACGGGCATGGCCTGATCGCGCAGTCGGGCGCGTGGGACAGACTGTCCGTGGTGCCCAGCGAGGCGGCGACCAGCGGGGAGTTCGAGTACGTGGCCCGGCAGGACCTGGAAGCGGCCCCGTTCACCGCGCGGATCACCAGTCCCGACGTGGCCCTGCATCCGATCATCCTCACGTCCTACAACGACCGGTCGAACTGGCTCGACGGGCACCGGAAGCTCCCGGCGGTGTACGTCGGCGCCGGCGGCCCGGACGACTACGCCGGCCGGGATGTGCGGGGCAAGGTCGTGCTGGTCCGGAACTCGGCGGACGTGAAGATCGAGGACCAGGTCGCCGCGGCGGCCGCCGCGAAGGCCGCGGTGGTGATGGTGCTCGCGTCCGCGCCGGGCGTCTTCGAGCCGTACGTGACCAAGGCATCGCTGCCCACGGTCGGCCTGTCCCAGGCCGAAGGCGACGACCTGGTACGCCGGCTCAGCCGGGGCGCCGTGACGCTCGACCTGACCGGGGTCCGGTACAGCCCGTACCGGTACGAGCCGATCCTGCCGTACCCGCGGGTGCCGGACGGGATCGACTACACCATGGACGCCAGCAACACCGGCGTGCAGCACACCAAGGTGTACGCGGTGCGGCCGAACGAGACGGGATCGTTCACCGACGACTTCTTCCGGCCGTACATGTGGGTCTCGTTTGCGGTGGTCAACCCCCGGCCGTTCCCGTTCACCCAGGACCGGTACTACACGGCCGGGGACACCAGGTACAGCGAGGGCTTCTACGCCTCGTTCCCGTACGATTCGGTGGCCAACATGGTCCTCACCGTGCCGCCGGGCATGAACACCACGAAGACGTACTTCAAGGGACCGTTCCACGCGGGTACCTCGATCGTGCGGCCGCCCGCCGCGCGGCAGGGTGACCGGATGCTGTTCACGTTCGACAGCGTGGTCGACACCGAACCCGACCACGTCAACGGTCAGCAGGGCGCCCAGACCACGGCCCGGATCTACCGGGACGGCGAACTGGTGGCGTCCGGCCCGTACGCGGTGGGGTACTTCGACGTCGGTACCGCCAGCCCGGCGACCTACCGGGTCGAGCTGGACATGCCGCAGGGCCGTCCCGGCTGGTCGGTCGGCACCGAGTCGTACTCGGCGTGGACGGTGACGTCGGCGCGGCCGGCCACGGCCGACTGGGCCCCGCTGCCGGTGCTGAACGCGCACTGGGATCTCGACCTTGATCTCAACAACGCCGCGCCGGCCGGCAAGGCGTTCGCGCTCAAGCTCCTCGCCGGTACCCAGGCGGGCGCGCCAGCCGTAGCGGTGAAGAAGGCGTTGGCGTGGGTGTCCTACGACGACGGCGGGACCTGGAAGGCGTTGCCGATGCTCGGCACCGACGGGTCGTACTCGGCGGTGGTCCGGCAGCCGGCACTGAAGAACACGGTCGGGTACGCGGCGCTGAAGTACGAGGTGACCGACGCGAACGGGGCGACGATGGAACAGACCCTGTACCACGCGTACGCACTGAAGTAGAAAGGTCGGCACAACTTCCGGCAAGTTGTGGCCTCAGGTACCGGCTGAGGCCACAACTTCCGTGAAGTTGGCGCTCGCTCCGCTCGCGCGGGCTGCCGATCTTGTCAACGCCTTGACATGCCTGGCGCCGCCGGAAATCCTTGTTGCAGCTTGCGCACTGTGTTGCTTAATGCGCACCGCTGGAGGATGCGATGGTGAACCCCCGGGTCGTCATCATCGGCGCTGGCGTGGTCGGCGCGGCCCTCGCCGAGGAGCTTTCCGCGCGGGGCTGGTCGGACGTCACGGTCGTCGACCAGGGTCCGCTGCCGGCCGCCGGTGGTTCATCGTCGCACGCTCCCGGGCTGGTCTTCCAGACCAACGCGGCCCAGGCGATGAGCCGGCTCGCGCGGTACACGGTGGAAAAGTTGCTGGCACTGAACTGTTTCCAGCAGGTCGGCAGCCTCGAAGTCGCCACGACCGGGGAGCGCCTCGCGGAGCTGCACCGCCGCCAGGGCTGGTCCACCGCGTGGGGCGTCGATGCGCGGGTGCTCGACCCGGACGAAGCCGTGCGGCACAACGATCTCCTGGATCGCGACCGGATCCTCGGCGCCCTGCACGTGCCCACCGACGGGGTCGCCGCGGCGGTCGCGGCCGTCGGGGCGCAGCTGCGGATCGCGGCCGACCGGGGGGTGCGGGTCCTGGAACGGCACGAGGTCCGCGACATCCGGGTGAGCGGCGACCGGGTGCGCGCGGTCGTCACCGATCACGGCGAGCTGCCCGCCGACATCGTGGTGTGCTGCGCCGGCATCTGGGGGCCCCGGGTGGCCCGCATGGTCGGGATGAACCTGCCGCTCACCCCGCTCGCGCATCAACTGGCCTGGACCGATCCGTTGCCGGCGCTGAAGGGTCAGGACCGCGAGATCACCCGGCCGATCCTCCGCCACCAGGGCGCCGACCTGTACCTCCGGGAGCGCTACGACCGCCTTGGCATCGGGTACTACGGGCACCGGCCGATGCCGATCAGCGCGGACGAGATTCTGCCCGTCGACGCCGCCGACCCGATGCCGTCGGTGCTGCCGTTCACCGAGGACGACTTCGCACCGGCCTGGGCCGACGCGCAGGCGCTGCTGCCCGGGCTCGCCCAGGCGAAGATCGAGCAGGGCATGAACGGGCTGTTCTCGTTCACGACCGACAACATGCCGCTGCTCGGCGAGTCGGCGGCGGTGCGCGGCTTCTGGGTCGCCGAGGCGGTGTGGGTCACCCACTCCGCCGGGGTGGCGCGGGCGGTCGCGGAGTGGCTGGTCGACGGGTACTGCCGCACGTTCGACCTGCACGAGTGCGACGTCAACCGGTTCGAGGCGCACCAGCTCGCGCCCGACTACGTGCTCGCCCGGGACTGCCAGAACTACATCGAGGTGTACGACGCCATCCACCCGCTCCAGCCGATGGAGCATCCCCGGCCGTTGCGGACCAGCCCGTTCTATCCCCGGCAGCGCCAGCTGGACGGGTACTTCCTGGAGGCGTTCGGCTGGGAACGGCCGCAGTGGTACGGCACGAACGAGCGGCTGCTGGCCGGCCGGGACATCCCGACTCCGAACGACTGGGCGGCACGGTACTGGTCGCCGATCGTCGGCGCGGAGGCCCAGGCGACCCGGGAAGGCGTGGCGCTCTACGACATGACGCCGCTCAAGCGGGTCGAGGTGACCGGCCCGGACGCGGCGGCGTTCCTGCAATGGATCACCACCGGTGACGTGGACAAGCCGGTCGGCTCGGTGACCTACTGCCTGCTGCTCGACGTCGACGGCGGGATCCGCAGCGACATCACGGTGGCCCGGCTCGGCCCGGAGCTGTTCCAGGTCGGCGTCAACGGCAACCTGGACGTCACGTGGTTCGAGCGGCACCGGCCGGCCGACGTGCAGGTCCGCGACATCACCGGCGGTACCTGCTGCGTCGGCGTGTGGGGGCCGCTGGCCCGGGACCTGGTGGCACCGCTCGCCGACGCCGACTTCGGAGGTGAGAGCTTCCGGTACTTCCGCGCCAAGCGGGCGCACATCGGCATGGTGCCGGTGACCGCGCTCCGACTGTCCTATGTGGGCGAGCTGGGCTGGGAGCTGTACACGACCGCCGACATGGGCCTGAAGCTCTGGGACACGCTGTGGGCGGCGGGTCAGCGGTTCGGCGTCATCGCCGGTGGCCGGGGCGCGTTCGGCAGCCTGCGGCTGGAGAAGGGGTACCGGCTGTTCGGCGCCGACATGACGTACGAGCACGACCCGTTCGAGGCCGGCCTCGGCTTCGCGGTGAAGCTGGACAAGGGCGACTTCCTGGGCAGGGACGCCGTCGTGCGACGCCAGCAGGACGTCACCCGCAAGCTGTGCTGCCTGACGCTGGATGGCGTGGTGATGGGTAAGGAGCCGGTGTACTCCGGCGACGACCGCGTCGGATACGTGACCACGGCGGCATACGGTTACACCATCGGCAAGGGCATCGCGTACGCGTGGCTGCCGGCGGCGGTGGCCGACCCGGGCACGACCGTCCACATCGGATACTTCGACCGGCGGGTGCCGGCCGTGGTCACCGCCGAGCCGCTGTTCGACCCTTCGATGAAGAGGCTGCGCGGATGAGCGAGGAGCTGCCCGAGCACCCGGATTTCCTGTGGCGCAACCCGTCGCCGAAGCGCCACTACCAGGTCGTGATCGTCGGCGGCGGCGGGCACGGCCTGGCGACCGCGTACTACCTGGCGCGCAACCACGGCATCACCGACGTCGCGGTGCTCGAACGCGGCTGGCTGGCCGGCGGCAACATGGCCCGCAACACCACCATCATCCGGTCCAACTACCTGTGGGACGAGAGCGCCGGCATCTACGAGCACGCGCTCAAGCTGTGGGAGGGCCTGGAGGAGGACCTCGGGTACCCGATCCTGTTCAGCCAGCGCGGCGTGCTCAACCTGGCGCACACCTTGCAGGACGTGCGGGACAGCATGCGCCGGGTGCACGCCAACCGGCTCGCCGGCATCGACGCCGAGTGGCTGGATCCGCCGCAGACGAAGGCGGTCTGCCCGATCCTCAACGTCTCTCCGGACGTGCGGTACCCGGTGCTCGGCGCCACATACCAGCCGCGCGCCGGCATCGCCAAGCACGACTACGTCGCCTGGGGCTTCGCGCGCGCCGCGAACGCGTTGGGGGTGGACCTGATCCAGCACTGCGAAGTGACCGGCATGACCGTCGAGAAAGGCCGCGTCACGGCCGTCGAGACGACACAGGGCCGGATCCGTGCCGACACCGTCGCGCTGTCCGCCGCCGGCCACTCGTCGGTTCTCGCCGGCATGGTCGGGCTGCGCCTGCCGATCCAGAGCCACCCGTTGCAGGCGCTCGTGTCGGAGTTGCTGGAGCCGGTGCATCCGACCGTCGTCATGTCCAACGCGGTCCACGTGTACGTGAGCCAGGCGCACAAGGGCGAACTCGTGATGGGGGCGGGCATCGACGCGTACAACGCGTACACCCAGCGCGGCGCGCTCCGGGTCATCGAGCGGCAGATGTCGGCCGCGCTGGAGCTTTTCCCGATCTTCGCCCGCGCCCACGTGCTGCGGACCTGGGGCGGCATCGTGGACGTGAGCCCCGACGCCTCACCGATCGTCGGCCGTACCCCGATCGACGGGCTGTTCCTCAACTGCGGCTGGGGGACCGGTGGGTTCAAGGCCACCCCGGGCGTCGGCTGGTGCTTCGCGCACACCGTCGCGCACGGCGAGCCGCACCCGATGAACGCACCGTTCACATTGGACCGGTTCACCACCGGCGCACTGGTCGACGAGCACGGCGCGGCGGCGGTGGCGCATTGAAGGACGATTGAGGAGGCGGGCGTGCTGCTGATCCCATGCCCGTGGTGCGGCCCACGGGACGAGATCGAATTCCACTATGGAGGTCAGGCATACGTGGCGTACCCCGCCGACCCGTCCGCGCTCACCGACGATGAGTGGGCGGCGTACCTGTTCGTTCGCGACAACCCCAAGGGGCCGTTCGCCGAGCGGTGGTGCCACTCCGCCGGCTGCCGCCGCTGGTTCAACGTGGTACGCGACACGCTGACGAACGAGATCGTGCATGGCCAGACATCCTGACTACGGGCAGGTCGACCGCGACCGGCCGGTCCGCTTCACCTTCGACGGCGTGCAATACACCGGGTACACCGGCGACACGCTCGCCTCCGCCCTGCTTGCCTGCGGCGTGCACGTCGTCGGCTCCGGTGTCCGCCGGGGCCGCCCGCGCGGCATCTTCTCGGCGGGCAGCGAGGAGCCGACCGCGGTCGTGCAGGTCGAGGCACCGTTCCCGGAGCCGATGCTCACCGCGACAACCGTGGAGCTGTATGACGGCCTCGTCGCGCGTTCGCTGCCGGGCCAGGGGCGGCTCGCCGGCAGCCCCGATCCGGCCCGCTACGACGCGACGCACGCGCACTGCGACGTGCTCGTCGTCGGTGCGGGGCCGGCGGGTCTGGCAGCGGCCGCGGCGGCTGCTGACGAGGCGACCGGCCGGGTCATTCTGGTCGACGAGCATCCAACTATACCGTCCACACCGGACGGTGTGCGGGTGCTCACCCGGACCACGGCCTTCGGGTACTACGACGACAACTACGTCGTGGCCGTCGAGCGGCGGACCAACCATCTCGGCGCGGCGGCACCCGCACATGTTGCCCGGGAACGGATCTGGCGCATCCGGGCCGGCCGCGTCGTTCTCGCGACCGGCGCGCACGAGCGGTCGATCGCGTTCGCCGACAACGACCGCCCCGGCATCATGCTCGCCAGCGCCGCGCGCACCTACCTGCACCGCTACGGGGTGCTCGCCGGCCGGCGCGCGGTCGTGTTCACCACCAACGACTCCGCGTACGACGTGGCCCGCGACCTCGCCGAGGCCGGGATCGCGATCGCCGCGGTGGTCGACGTCCGTGCGGCCGGTCCGGCGCTGCCCGGGATCGAAACCCTGTCCGGGTACGTGGTGAGCCGGGTCGAGGGGGAGCCGCGGGTCTCCGGGGTGACCGTGACCGGCCACGGCCCCGCCCGGCACTTCGAGGCCGACCTGCTGCTCGTGTCCGGCGGCTGGAACCCGGTGGTCCACCTGTACAGCCAGGCCGGCGGGCGGCTGCGCTACGACGAGACGATCGGTTCGTTCGTACCCGATGGCTGTCGACAGAATGTGGAGGTGGTGGGCGCGGCGGCCGGCTCCGGGTTGCCGGCGTCGGCGGGGTTCTGGGCGGTCCCGGCGGTCGACTACTCCACCCACTTCGTCGACCTGCAACGCGACGTGACCGTCGCGGACGTGCTGCGCGCGACGGGCGCCGGGCTGCGCTCGGTCGAGCACGTCAAGCGGTACACCACCGCCGGCACCGCGCACGACCAGGGCAAGACGTCGGGGCTGATGACCAGCGGCGTGGTGGCCGGGGCGGTGGGCGAGGACGTGGCGGCGGCCGGGCTGACCACGTTCCGGCCGCCGTACACGCCGGTCAGCTTCGCCGCCCTCGCCGGCCGGGACCGGGGTGACCGCTACGACCCGGTACGCATAACGTCCATCCACGACTGGCACGTCGGGCACGGCGCCCGGTTCGAGAACGTCGGGCAGTGGCGGCGACCGTGGTACTACCCGCGCGACGGCGAGGACATGCACGCCGCGGTACTGCGCGAATGCCGGGCCGCACGGACCGCGCTGGCCTGCCAGGACGCGTCGACGCTCGGGAAGATCGAGGTGGTCGGGCCGGACGCGGGGGAGTTCCTGGACCGGATCTACACCAACATGATCAGTACGCTGGCGGTCGGCTCGGTCCGGTACGGCGTGATGTGCCGCCTCGACGGCATGATGCTCGACGACGGCACGGTGGCGCGGTTGGCGCCGGACCGGTTCCTGCTCACCACGACCACCGGCAACGCCGGGGCCGTGCTCGACTGGCTGGAGGAGTGGCTCCAGACCGAGTGGCCGGACCTCCGGGTGTACTGCACGTCGGTCACCGAGCAGTGGGCCACGGTGGCGCTGGTCGGGCCGGGCTCGCGGGCGGCGCTGGGCCGGCTCGCCCCGGCGCTCGACGTCAGTGTCGCCGGCTTCCCGTTCATGACCTGGCGGGACACGGTGGTCGCCGGTCTCGACGCGCGGGTCTGCCGGATCAGCTTCTCCGGCGAGCTGGCGTACGAGATCAACGTGCCCTGGTGGGACGGGCCGGCGGTGTGGGAGGCGGTGACCGGGGTGGGAGCCGTGCCGTACGGCACCGAGACCATGCACGTCCTGCGCGCCGAGAAGGGGTACCCGATCGTCGGGCAGGACACCGACGGCACCGTCACGCCGCAGGACCTCGGCATGAGCTGGGTGGTGTCGAAGAAGAAGGCCGACTTCGTGGGTAAGCGCTCGTTCTCCCGCGCGGACACCGCCCGGGAGGACCGCAAACACCTGGTCGGCCTGCTGCCGGAGGACCCGTCGCTGCTACTGCCGGAGGGGGCGCACCTGGTGGCGATGGAGGTGTTGCCGGCGCCGCCGGTGCCGACCCTCGGCCACGTCACCTCCAGCTACCACAGCGCGGCGTTGGGGCGTACCTTCGCGCTGGCGCTGGTCCGTGGCGGGCGGTCGCTCGTCGGTTCCCGGTTGTACGTCGCGCTGTTCGACCGGGTGGCTCCGGTTTCCGTGGTGGGTCCGGTCCGGTACGACCCGGAGGGGGCGCGCCGCGATGGATAGCCCGCTGGCCGGTTTCGTGTTCCCGTCCTCGTCCTCGCTGCGGCTGGCCGAGGTGCCGTTCCTCACCCAGGTGAACGTGCGCCTCGACCCGAAGGGGGCCGCGGACCTGGCGCTGCCGCGGGAGCCTGGTGCTGTCACCCGGACCGGGGACCGGTTGGCGCTGTGGCTCGGGCCGGACGAGTGGCTACTGGTCGGGCCGCCGGGCTCCCGCTTCGACCTGACCGGCGCTTCGTCCATTGTGGACGTCTCGGCCGCGCGTACGACCATCGAGATCAGCGGGCCGCGGGCGGGTGACCTGTTGGCGCACGGGTGCGCGCTGGACCTGTACCCTCCGGTGTTCCCGGCGGGGCGGTGTGCGCAGACGATGCTGGCCCAGGCACAGGTGATCCTGGTCCACCTCGACGGGGTGTACCGGGTGCTCGTCCGCTCCTCGTACGCCCGCTACCTCGCCGAGTGGCTCGTCGACGCCGCCATCGAGTACGTCACGCCATGACCAAGATCGGCACAACTTCCCGGAAGTTGTGGTCTCCGGCTACCGCGCGCCGGTGTAAGGCACGAGCATCGGTGCGTCAACCATGATCCGGTAAGTCTGGTGTCGTCATAGCGGCAACAGGCTTACCGGATCATGAGTTGGTGGGGTCGGGGACGCTGGCGTCGCGGAGCAGCATCTCGACCGGGCCGAGAAACCAGTGCCCGACCACGCATCGCACGTACACGTGGTCGACGGGTCCGGATGTGCTGTCGCACCGGCCGCGCGGGTCGGCGGTCGCTGGCAGGGCGCATTCGGGGCAGTCATACAGGTTCATGCGGGACATGAGAGCTGGCCGGCGAACCGTCGTACGGTACCGTCGCCAACCCGACGCTCCCGCGACAAACCGGCGCAACTTCCGGAAAGTTGTGGCCTCCCGACCCCACTGATGCAACAACTTCCGGGAAGTTGTGCCGATCAAGGGGTCCGCCGATCACAGGGGTCAGCGGGGCGGGTCGGGCGGGCGGTGGTGGGGGACGAAGGGTTGGAACTCCACCGCCGCGTGTGCTGCCGCGTCCATCACACGGCGGATGGCCTGGCGCTGGCGTTCGCTGACGATCGTCGGTCGCCACCGCGCGTCGGACGGGCGGATCGCGGCCTCCACCTCGACCCGGAGCCGGTCGACTGCGGCGAGCAGCGCACCGTGCTGCTGCCAGGCGCCCGGGTCGACGCGGGGGTCGACGAGCAGCCGTTCGCTGAGCCGGTCGCGCTGGCGCAGCAACACGGCGAGGTGCTCCTCGACCTGGCTGCGGGCGGAGTCGGCTGAGCCGGTGCCGGCCACCAGTGGGGCCACGTCGAGTAACGCCTCCGCGGCGCAGTCCAGTACGTCGGCTATCGCGCGACGGGTCTCCGGGTCGTACGCCTCCTCCTCGCGCGGCACGAAGTATGTGCGGTCGAACAGCGCCCGGCACAGGTTGCGGGTCGAGACGTAGCAGTGTTCGAGGCCGGTGAGCGCGGTGCTCAGCCGGGGCTGGGCCACCCGCGCGGCGGCCGATCGCGGGTTGAGCCGGGCGCTCAACTCGGCCTGTTGCAGCGAACGGTCGGCGCGCGCGACGTCGGCGCCGAGCGCCCGCGACTCGTTCAGCCAGTGGTCGGCCGCGGCCCGGGACCAGTTCTCGCGCAGCGCGCCGGCCAGCCCGCGGAGCCGGTCGGCGATCCGGTCGGCAAGCTCGGCGATGGCGTCGCCGGCCGGCCGCACGTACAGCGGCGGCGCGATCAGGAGGTTGACACCCACCCCGACACCGGCACCGATGAGGGTCTCGTACACCCGGCCGGCCGCCACGTCCTCCGCCCCGCCGACGGCGAGCACGAGCATCGCGCTGATCGGCACCTCCAGCAGTTGCGGGCCGAGCCGCAGGATCAGGCCGACGACGAGGGACAGCGCGATCACGCCGCCGAGGCTCCACCACGTCAGGCCGACGAAGGTGGCGACGCCGAGCGCGACCAGTACCCCGGCGAGCACGCTGGCCACCCGTTGCAGCCCGTGCGCCACCGTGTCGTACATCGTCAACTGCACCACGAGCAACGCGGTCAGCGGGGCGAGCATCGGCTGGGCGCTGGTGTGCAGGAGGTCGGCGACCTCGAACGCGAGCACGGCCGCCAGCGTGGTCTTGGCCGTGCGCAACCCGGGAATGTGACCGCGCCGGATCGCGGTGGGCGGCAGCGCCCGGCGCGCCCGTGACGTCAGTCGAGGCAGGAGACGCATGCCCCTTCCCAGGGTCTAGGCAGGTTCGGCCCGTTGATTGTCTCCCGAGATCGGCGGCGCGGTGACGTATCGCTCGATCGTCGGGCCGATCCAGGCGACCACCTCGTCGCGGCTCATCGCCGCGACCGGCGGCAACCGCAGCACATACCGGCACAGTGCCATCCCCAGCACCTGCGATGCCACCAGCCCCGTGCGGGTCGGTGCCTCTTCCGGATACGGGCAGAGCGCCACGATCGGCGGGGCCAGTTGCCCGGCGAAGATGTCCCGGGTACGCGCTGCCGCCGCGTCGTTGGTGACCGCCGCGCGCAGCAGCGCCATCAGCGTCTCGTCGCCCTCCCACCGGTCGACGAAGTGCCGGGCCAGGTCCGTGCCGAAGCCGGTCGCCGGCAGCGACGCCGGGTCGGGTAGCCGCAGGTCGAAGTCGGCCGCGGTGGCGAACAGCTTCTCCTTGCTGCCGTAGTAGCGCATCACCATCGCCGGATCGATGCCGGCGGTGTCGGCGATCGCCCGGATCGTGGCGCGTTCGTACCCGTCGGCGGCGAACCGCACGCGGGCAGCGGCGAGGATCGCGGCCCGGGTCGCATCCGATCGCCGGGGACGGGTAGCGGCAGGGGCATCGTCCAGCTCAGAAGCCATGTCAACGACTGTAGGCCAACGTGCGTTGACAAGCTAGTCGGAGCACGCCTATCGTTGTCAACGATCGTTGGCCAACAGTTGTTGACATTGGCGGAGGAGACATGACTGACGTCCTGATCATCGGTGCCGGGCCGACCGGCCTGCTGCTCGCCGGTGACCTTGCGGAGGCCGGGGTGGCGTGCACCGTGCTGGAACGGCGGGGCGAGGAGTCCAACCTGACCCGCGCTTTCGCCGTCCACGCCCGGACGCTGGAGATCCTCGACGCGCGCGGGGTCGCCGACGAGCTGATCGGCACCGGGCAACGCGTCCCCGAGTTGATGCTGCTCGGTAACGTCCGGATCGACCTGTCGAGGCTGCCCAGCCGCTTCCCGTACCTGCTGGTCACGCCGCAGTACCAGACCGAGCGGCTGCTGGCGGAGCGGGCCCGCAAGGCGGGCGCGGAGATCATCCACGGGGCCGAGGTGACCGGGCTGCGCCAGGACGCCGACGGGGTGGGCGTCGACGTGAAGATCAACGACACCACGGTCACCCGGCGCGCCGGTTACGTGGTCGGCACCGACGGCATCGGCAGCGTGGTGCGCCGGGCGCTGCATCTGCCGTTCCCGGGGCGGTCCGCGGTCCAGTCCGTGATGCTGGCCGACGTCCGGCTCACCGACGCGCCAGCCGACGTGCTGACGGTGAACGCGGTCGGTGACGCGTTCGGGTTCATGGCCCCGTTCGGCGACGGGTGGTACCGGGTGATCGCCTGGGACAAGCGCCACCAGCGCCCGGACGACGCGCCCGTCGACCTGGAGGAGATCCGCGCGGTGATCCGCCGGGCCCTCGGCACCGACCACGGCATGCACGATGCCCGCTGGATGTCCCGGTTCCACAGTGACGAGCGGCAGGCCCCGCGGTACCGGGTCGGGCGGGTGTTCCTTGCCGGCGACGCGGCGCACGTCCACTCGCCCGCCGGCGGGCAGGGCATGAACACCGGCCTCCAGGACGCGGCGAACCTCGGCTGGAAGCTCGCCGCGACGGTACACGGCTGGGCCCCGCCCGGCCTGCTCGACACGTACCAGGCGGAGCGGCACCCGGTTGGCAGGACCGTGCTGCGGATGAGCGGCGGCCTGCTGCGCGTCGGCATGCTCGGGCCGCGCCTGCTGCCGCCGGTCCGTGCCCTGCTCGGCCTGGCCACGACCCTGCCGCTGGTGCGCCAACGGGCGGCCGGGCTGATCTCCGGCATCGGCATCGGGTACGAGCGGCCACGCGGGGCGCACCCGCTGGTCGGCCGGCGCGCCCCGGATCTCCCGCTCGGCGACGGCCGGCGGCTGTACGAGGCGCTGCGGGAGGGGAAGTTCGTGCTCGTCGCGCCCGAGGGGACGCACCCCGAAGGGTGGGGCGACCGGCTGCTGGCAGCCGGCGGCCCGCGCCGGACGATCCTGGTGCGGCCGGACGGATACATCGCGTGGGCGGCGAACAATCCGGAACGCGGGGCGGTGCGTCAGGCACTCGCCGAGTGGTGCGGGCCGGCCAACCAATAGACGCCATTTTCAAAGCCGGGAAAATACAAATCCGAAATGCGACATCAGGCCGGCCGGCTGCCCCCCAGTACCCGAAAAGGGTTTTGATCCTATGGCTCTGAGCAGCGACGATGCCCTATCATGAGACTTCTTCATCTTCACCATGACAATTGCTACTGTCATCGCCCGCGTACCGGCTGCGACCCTTTTAGCGAGGGTGCTGGAGGGTCGTTGTGTCGCGCCAGAACCGGACTGGCGACGCGGGAGTGGACATGTCTATCGAGGAGAGATCCAGCGGATCCCGGCGACTCGTCCACCGGATGGCCGCTCGCCTGGTCCGCTCCCGGCTGCGCAGCGAGTTGCGGGCGCGCCCCGGGTTGCAGGGGCGGGTGCTCGCCCCGGCCGGCACGTTCCGCCGGCTGCCGCGCACCTCGGCACTCTACTTTCCCTTCTATCACGACGTTCCGCCGCAGTATGCCCATCAGCTGCGCCGGCACCTGGAGAAGTTCCGCAGCCTCGGCCCGTTCGTGTCCTGGGACGACGCGCTCGCGATCCTCGCCGGCGACCGCCCGCTGACCGCGCCACACTTCTGCCTGTCGTTCGACGACGGCGACCGGACCTGGGTCGACGTGCTGGCGCCGCTGCTCGACTCGATCCGGATTCCCGCGACGTTCTTCGTCATCACCGACCGGATCAACCGGGGCGACGGGCTCACCTGGCAGGACTGCCGCGACCTGCGCGGCGCGGGCCACCGCGTCGGCTCGCACACCCGGTCGCACCGGCGACTGCTGGAGCTCGACGACGCCACCGCCGACGACGAGATCCGGGCCTCCAAGGCCGCGATCGAGGACCAGCTCGGCGAGGCGGTGACCGACTTCGCCGCGCCGTACGGCTGGCCGGAGCGCGACTACACCGATCGGCACGTCGAGATGGCGCGGGCGGCCGGGTACCGCAGCTTCGCCAGCACCTTCCGCACGGCGATGCAACCCGGCGACCCGCCCATGTTCGTACACCGGCAAGGCCTGCACCCGGCCTGGCCGCTGCGCGCGGTGATGACCCGTGTCCACGAGTAAGGAATACATCTACCTGTCCCCGCCGGACGTCGGGGACCTGGAGCGCAAGCTGCTGCTCGCCGCGTTCGACTCGAACTGGGTCGCGCCCGTCGGCCCGGACCTGGAGGCCTTCGAGCGCCAGGTCGCCGAGTACCTCGACGTCGCGCACGCGGTGGCGCTCAGCAGCGGCACCGCGGCGCTGCACCTCGCGTTGCTGGTCGCGGGGGTCAAGCCCGGAGATACGGTACTGGTGCCGTCGTTCACGTTCGCCGCGAGCGCCAACGCCGTCGTGTACCTGGGCGCGCAGCCGGTCTTCCTGGACTGCTCGGCCGACACGTGGAACCTGGATCCCGACCTGGTCGACGAGGAACTCGACCGGTGTGCCCGGCTCGGCCGGTTACCCGCCGCCGTGATCGCCGTCGACATGTACGGGCAGTGCGCCGACTACGGCCGGCTGCTGGCCGCCTGCGACCGGTACGGGATCCCGCTGATCGAGGACGCGGCCGAGGCGCTCGGGGCGTCGTACCGGGAGAAGGCGGCCGGCAGCTTCGGGCTCGCCGGGGTGCTGTCGTTCAACGGCAACAAGATCATCACGACCGGCGGCGGCGGGATGCTCGTCACCGACGACAGGCGGCTCGCGGACCGGGTCCGACACCTCGCCACCCAGGCGCGCGAACCGGCACCGCACTACGAACACCGCGTCATCGGGTACAACTACCGGCTCAGCAACCTGCTCGCCGCCGTCGGCCGGGCCCAGATGTCCACACTGGACGCCAAGGTCCGGGCGCGCCGGGAGAACGCGGCGTTCTACCGGGCCGCCCTGGGCGACCTGCCCGGCATCGAGTTCATGCCGGTCGCCGACTACGGCGAGCCGAACTGCTGGCTCACCTGCGTGCTGGTGGACCCGGGCCGGTTCGGCGCGAGCCGCGACGACATCCGGGAACACCTTGCGGCGCAAGCGATCGAGGCCAGGCCCACGTGGAAACCGATGCACCTGCAACCGGTGTACCAGCACTGCCCGATGCGGGGCGGGGCCGTCTGCGAAGACCTGTTCGAGCGCGGGCTCTGCCTGCCGAGCGGATCCGGCCTCACCGACAGCCAGCGCCAGCGCGTCATCGCCGGGATCCGCTCGGTGGCAGGGAACCCGGTGGCGGGGAAAGGGTACTGAGAGGGCACTGATGCGGATCGTCTACATACACCAGTACTACTGCAACCTTCAGATGTGGGGCGGCACCCGGTCGTACGAGCTGGCCCGGCGCCTGGTCGGCCGCGGGCACGAGGTGCACGTCCTCACCACCGACATCGCCGCCGAGCGGGGCGGGTACCGGTGGCGGCGCACCGACGACGACGGGATCAACGTGCACTGGTTCCCGGTGCCGTACTCCAACCGGATGTCGTACACCCGGCGGATCCGGTCCTTCGGCGAGTTCGCCGCCGTGGCGACGGCGAAGGCGGCCGGGATGAAGGCCGACCTGGTCCTGGCGACCAGTACACCGCTGACCGTCGCGATCCCGGGCGTCCTCGCGGCCAAGCTTCGGCGCGCGCCGTTCGTGTTCGAGGTGCGCGACCTGTGGCCCGAGGCGCCGATCGCGATGGGTGCCCTGCGCAACCCGGTGGCCCGCCGGCTCGCCGGGGCGCTGGCGACGTTCGCGTACCGCAACGCCGAGCAGGTGGTCGCGCTGTCGGCCGGCATGGCGGCCGGCGTCACCGCCCGGTACCCGAAGGCGCGCACGACGGTCATCCCGAACGCCAGCGACCTGGAACTGTTCGCCGGCAAGGAGGAGGCGGGCCGGCGGATGCGCGCCGGGCACGACTGGCTCGGCGACCGCCCGCTCGTCGTGTACACCGGGGCGCTGGGCGCGGTGAACGGCCTGGACTACCTGGTCAAGGTCGCCGCCCGGGCCCGGACCATCGACCCGGACCTGCGCTTCCTCATCGTCGGGCAGGGCAAGGAGTGGGAGCAGACCAGGCAGCTCGCGGCGAAGTCCGGGGTGCTCGACAAGACGCTGTACATGTGGCCGTCGGTGTCGAAGGGGGAACTGCCGGTGATCCTCGCCGCCGCGACGATGTCGACCAGCATGGTCCGGCCGATTCCGGGGCTGTGGAACAACTCGGCGAACAAGTTCTTCGACGCGCTGGCGGCCGGCCGGCCGATCGCCATCAACTACGGCGGCTGGCAGGGCGACGTGCTGCGCGAGTCCGGCGCCGGCCTGGTCCTCGACCCGTACGACGTCGACGCCGCGACCGATTCCATCACGCGGCACATCCGCGACGAGGCGTGGCTCGCCCGGGCCCGGGCCGCCGCGCATCGGCTGGCGGTCGAGGAGTACTCCCGTGACGTGCTGTTCGACCGGTTCGAGGCGGTACTGACCGAGGCGGCCGACCACCAGAACCGGCGCGGCCGGCGCAGACGCGACCGGACGGCGGGGCGCGAACCCGTTGCCGAGACGTCATGATTCGGGGCATGACCAGCGTCGTCGCGGGAGGTAACCGGCGTGGAACTGCGTGAATACCTGCGGGCGATCCGGCGCCGATGGCGTCTGATCTTCCTGATGGTGGTCCTGACCGTCGGGGCCACCGCCGCGCTGACCATGACGGTCGCGCCGAGCTACAAGGCCTCCACCACCCTGTTCGTGTCCACGTCGACCCCGGACAACGGACCCGACCCCGGCAGCAGCAGCCGGCTCAACTCGTACATCGCGCTGGTCACCGGGCCGCGCATCGCCACCTCGGTCAAGACCCAGCTCCACCTTCCGCTGACGGCCAAGCAGATCCAGAAGAAGCTGAGCGCCGAGGTACAGCCCGGCACCAACCTGCTGGTCGTGACGGCCACCGACCGGTCGTCCACCCAGGCCAGGAACATCTCGGCCGCGGCCGCCACCCGGCTGATCGCGGTCGTCAAGGAGCTGGAGCCGACCCCGGTCGGCGCGACCACGCCGCCGGTCACGATCACGGTCGCGCAGGAGGCGGTGACCTCCCGCGCGCCGCAGAACCTGGTCCGCAACCTCGGCTTCGCGGCGGTGCTCGGGCTGCTGCTCGGCGCCGGGGGTACCGCCCTGCGCGAGACGCTCCACCGGGTGGTCACCTCGGAACGGGACCTGCACCGGTACGCCGGCCTCGACACGGTCGGCGTCATCGCGCTGGGCAGCGAGGTCGGGCGGCGCCGCCGCAGGCCCCGGCACCCGGACGGGGAACTGGCCGAGGCGTTCCGCAAGCTGCGTACCCGGCTGCCGTTCCCGACCGGGCAGCTCCGCACCGCGATCGCCCCGGTGTCGCTACTGATCACCAGCTCGGTGCCGCGCGAGGGCAGCACCGCGATCGCCTGCGGGCTCGCCATCGCGTTGGCCGAGACGGGCAGCCGGGTGGTGCTCGTCGACGGGAACCTCCGCGAGCCCGGCGTCGGCGCGTACCTGGCGCTCGACGCGACCCGGGGGCTGGCCGACGTCCTGACCGGTACGGCGACCGTCGACGGGACGCTCCGCGACTGGGGCAACGGCCGGTTGCAGGTACTGCCGGCGGGGTTCGCCGGGATGGATCCGGGCGAGCTGCTCGCCTCGCCCGCGCTGGCGCAGACCATCGGCAACCTGGAGGACCGCTTCGACGTCGTGCTGATCGACGCGCCCTCGCTGCTGTCGGCGGCCGACGCCGCGGTGCTCAGCAAGCTGGCCAGCGGGGTACTGCTCGTGGTCCGGGCCGGCCGTACCCGCACCGAGCACGTGGAGCGGGCGATCGCGATCCTGCACGGGGTCGGCGCGCGGCTCGTCGGTGGCGTACTCAACGCGCTGCCGAAGAAGCTGCGCGGCGGTAACCACTGGCGCCGGGTCGAGTCCGCGCCGCAGTGGCGTCCGGCCGAGCAGCCGACCGCGCTGTTGGCGGCGCCGGTGACCGACGTTCCGCCGCCGGCCGACCCGGTCGGACTGGTCGAGCCGGTCGGCCAGGTCGGCCACGTCGGCCAGGTCGGCCACGTCGGCCACGTCGGGCCGGTCGGATCGGAGGAGCAGCCCGCGACAGCGCAGCTGGAGGACGTGGCCTCGACCGTCCGCGGCCGGGCCCGCGTGCTGCCACCGCCGATTCAGGCGCGCGGGCGGGCGCGGGTGATCATCGAGGGAGAGACGGCACCGGACCGGCCGGTGTCAGCTGCGCCGGTGTCGTCGGTGTCGGCGTCCGCGCCGGTGTCGTCTCCGCCGGTGTCGTCTCCGCCGGTGTCGTCTCCGCCGAACGCAGAACCGGCCGGCGCGGAACCGGCCGGCGCGGAACGGGCCGGCGCGGAACCGGCCGATGTCGCGGACCCCAGCGCCGAGACGAGCTACCAGCTGTACCCGGCGCTGGGCCCGGACCTGCGCTGGGACGAAATGCCGGACGATGACGAGCCCGCCGTCGAACCGGCGGGCGTAGCCGAGTCCGCGGCCGTGGTCGAGCCCGCCGCCGAGGCGGTGGCCGCAGCCAAGCCCGCAGCCAAGCCCGCAGCGAAGCAGGCCGAGGGCGACAACGCCGACGAACCCGACGACAACGCCGACGAACCCGATGACAGCGCTGACAGCGGGGAGCGAAAGGCCGTTGAATAGACCGCTCCTGACCCGCGGGCGGCCGGTGCCGGCACAGCGGACCGGCGACCGGTCGCCGGCCGGCGAGCCGACCCGGTCGCTGGCCGGGAGCGATCTGCTGCACTCAGGCACGGAGGGCACGGAGGGCACGGAGGGCCTGTGGGCCTGTGCGCGGCGGCGGGCCGGCGCACCGTACGTGCAGCTGCTGATCTGCCAGCTCTGCTCCGCCGGTACCGCCACCGTCGCGAACATCCTCATGGCGCGGGCGCTGGACCCGTCCGGCCGGGGCGTGGTGGCCCTGCTGCTCCAGGTCACGTACCTGGCCAGCCAGCTTCTTCTGCTGGGCAGCGAGCGCAGCTTCGTCGCCGGGTACCACGGCAGTTCGCCGGCCACCGGGGTCCGGGCGTACGCGCGGCTGATCGTCCGGCCGTGCGCCGCCGCCGTGGCGCTCGCCGCGCTGGCCGCCCTGGTCGTGCCGGCGCACCTGCGGCCGACCCGGACCGTGCTGGCGTTGATCGCCGCGTACACGGTCATCAACGTCGTGGTCCAGGCGGTGCGGGCGATCGCGATCGCGACCAACCGGTACACCAGCTACCTGGTCACCACCGTGGCCGCCCAGTTCCTCATCCTGGCGACGTTGACCAGCCTCCTGCTGGGCGGGGTGACCCACCCGTCGGTGTGGTTCATCGCCTACGCGTTCTCGTATGCGCTGCCGACGCTGGCCTGCGTGCTGCGCTGGTGGCGGCAGGGCGCCCCGGAGGACGGCCCGGTGGAGCCGATCGCGATGCGGAAGACGGTCCGCAAGGAAGGGCTGGCCCTCCTGCCGGCGGCCGTCGCCAACATGGGCATGCTTCGCTTCGACCGGCTGATCCTGCCCGCGCTCGCCTCGACGGCCGCGCTCGGCCTGTACGCGACCGTGGCCACGGTGACCGAGCTGGTGAGCTGGCCGTTGCAGGCGTACGCGGACTCCCGGCTCGGCGCCTGGCGGGCGGCGGACCTGGGGCGCCGGCTGCGGATCTCGCCGCTGCTGGTGCGGGCGGTCGGGTACACCGTCGTGGTCGGGCCGGTGCTGGGCGCGGCGACCTACCTGCTGATCGTGCCGCTGTTCGGGGAACGGTACGCGTCGGCCACCCGGCTGGTGCTGCCACTGGTGGCCGCCGCCAGCCTGTACGCGATCTCCCGGGTCGCCCTGTCGCTGCTCATCGCCCGCGGGCGCAACCTGCTGGCCTCGGCCGTCGAGACGGCTGGTTTCGTGGCGAGCCTGGTCGGGTACCTGGTCCTGATCCCGACCCACGGGGCGCTCGGCGCCGCGTACGGGTCGCTGATCGGCTACGGCACCTGCCTGCTGTTCGCGCTCGTGGCGCTGTGGGTGCCGATCCCGGTGGCCGCCCGGACACAGGCCCGGACACAAGCCCGGACACAGCCGGAGGGAAGCGGCGGATGAGCGGGCGTTGGATGGACGGGCCGACCCGCCGGCTGCGGATCGGCGACCTGCGCGGGCGGGTCGCCGGCCGGGCGTTCGTCCTGCCGGGTCTGATCCTCGTCCTGGTCGCGCTCGGCGGACGGTACACATTGGACCGTGCCGGACTTCGTGACCTGCAATGGGTCGACCTGCGGCTGTTCGGCATCCTCGTCGGCCTGATCGTGCTCGCCATCGACCTGGCCCGGCGGCCGCGCCGCCCGGTTGAGCACCGCCCCGAGGGCTGGCTCGTGGTGGCCATCCTGTTCTTCCTGTACCAGATCGCGTCCGGGCTGTGGGCGCCGCCGCTGGCCCGGGTCGGACCGGACGCGCTGGACGTGGTCCTCATGGGCATCCTGACGGTGGCGATCTACCTGTACACGCTGGGAGACCCGGGCGCGGTCGTCCGCTGGACGTTCCTGCTCTTCTACCTGGCCGCCATCGTCTTCGCGCTCGGCGCGCTGCTGGTGACCGGTCCGGGCGACCAGGGCCGGTACGCCGCGTTCGGTGGTGGACCGAACGTCTTCGTCCGGATCGAGGTCCTGGGCGTGATCAGCGCGGTCGCCCTGTACCGGGTGTACCGGCGCAAGCTGGTCTTCGTGGCGGTGCCGCTGTTCCTGTTCGCGGCGGTGCTGTCCGGCTCCCGGGCCGGGCTGCTCGCCGGTGTCGCGATCGGGATCGTCGCGCTGCTGCGCTCCCGTGGCCGTCGTGCCGTCGGGCCGGCGATCCTGGTCACGCTGGTGACCGCCGTCGTCGCCGCGGTCGCGTGGACCCGGGCGCCGAGCAACGTCACCAGCCTGATCCAGCAGCGGTTCATCCAGCAGACCGTCGAGCAGGGGTACGTCTCCGGGCGTACCTCGATCTGGACGGACGCCATCCAGCTGGCCCTCGCCCACCCGTTCATCGGGGCCGGGCTGGACGGGTTCTACGGGCTGATCGGGCACGCCAGCGACGTCGAGTACCCGCACCAGTACCTGCTCGCGGTGGCCGCCGAGGGCGGCATCGTCGGACTGGCGCTGCTGGTCACGTCCGCGGTTCTGTGGGGCGGCACGGTTCGGCGCGGCCGGCACCATCCGATGGAGAAGTCGCTGACCGTGGCCGCCGCGGCGTACGTCGCGATCAGCAGCCTGTTCTCCGGTGACTACTACGACGCGCGGCTGGCCTGGCTGTTCGCCGCGATGGCGGCCGCCGCGGCGATCACCGCGCCGGTCGGGGGTGCGGCTCCCGGAGCGGTTGACTCGCGCCGACCGAAGGGCCAGGCGCCGGGAGGGCTCAGCAGTCTGGTCGCCGCGGGCGGAGCCGCCGGTGGCGCGCCGGCCGGCCTGGCCCGCTCGGCGTACGCGCCCGGTCCGGCCTCGGTGGCCGGCTCGGCGCACGTGAAACCGGCCGCATCGGCGCAGATCCCACCGGCCGACCCGGCAACAGTCATACCGGCCGGCACGGCGAAGGTCGTGCCGCCTGAGCCCAGAAAGCCCGGGGTCGACGCCGTCCTGCAACGGGCGGCCGACCGGCAACCCACCCAGCCCGTGCGGGGAGGACGCTGATGTCCCTCGCCACCGACCTCGACCAGCAAGAACCGACACCCGCCGCGCCACGCCGCCGGATCCCGGTGTGGCTGCGCTGGGCGATCCCCGCCGTGATCGTTCTGCTCGCCGGCACCGGCGCCCTCGCGGCCAGCATCGAGCGGTCGGGCAAGGACCTGCCGCCGGTCCGCGAGTTCGAAACGCCGGCGCCCGCGGCGCCGCTGGCCACGCCGCTGCTGCCGGTCAGCCACTGGGAACAGGCGTACCTGGACACCTGGGCGAACGAGCTGGCGACCTCGCTGCCGCTGTCGACCTCCGGGGACAGCTGGGACCAGTACAACCTGTCGTACTCGGTCGACTCGAACAACGCGATGTTCCGGGCCACCGGCGAGACCCGGTTCCTGGACCGGGCGCTGCTCTACATCGACAACGTCGTGGGCAAGGCGAAGGTCTCCTCGACGATGCGGACCAGCCAGTACCGCGACAAGTACCTGGGCTGGATCTCCAACAGCAAGGATGTGGACACGCCGGGCACCGAGGTGCCGCTGTACGAGAGCTACTTCTGGCGGTACGCGACGACCACACTCGTGGCCATCCACGACAACCCGGCCGTGTTCAACAACCCGAAGTACCGCGCGGAGTACGACCGGCTGCTCGACTTCGTCGAGGTCAACATCTTCGAGAAGTGGTACAAGCGGGGCACCGACAACCTGTACCGCAGCGAGACGCACATGACCTCGCACTGGGCGCTGATCGCGGTCAACCTGGCGGCGGTCACCACCGACGACAAGCGGCGGGCACAGTACCGGACGGTGGTCGACAACATCGACCAGCACCTGCCGAACGCCCAGTCCAGCCTGCGCCAGCAGTTGATCCGCAACCCGGTCGACGGGGCGGCGTACTTCTGGAGCGACGAGTGGGGCTCGTTCCGCCGCCCCGGCCAGGACGTCAGCCACGGCAACGGCGTCATGGCGTACGTGGTGGAAGCGGCGGCGCTGGGCAAGACCTGGACGCCGACGGACCTGGCCCGGTTCGCCGAGACGCTCACGTCGGTCCTCAAGCCGCGCGCCGACGGCACGTTCCCGATGTACGTGGACGGCAGCGGCACCGACAACGGCTGGATCTCCGACGGCTTCGTCAAGCTGGGCCGCGCCAGCCCGGCGGTGCAGCAGTGGCTGGAGAAGTACCCGCAGTTCAACGACCAGTTCTTCGCGAACATGGCGCTCAACGCCAAGCTTCTGAGCTAGAGGGGGGCGGATGAAGTTACACACCATGGTGGACAGTTCGGTGCCCGTGCCGAACGGGGGGACCGGCGCCGCGGCCCGGCTGCTGGCGCCCGACGCTCCGGAGTGGACGGACGCGCTGCGCCAGGTCGACCACGACACCTACCACCTGCCGGGGTACGTCGTCCTGGACGCGCTGCTGACCGGCGACCGGCCGGCGGCGTTCTGGTACCGCGAGGGCGGCCGGGTGTTCCTGCTGCCGCTGACCCTGCGGCGGGTGCCGGACTCCGACTGTACCGACGCGATCTCGCCGTACGGTTACCCCGGCCCGGTCAGCAACGCCGACCCGGCCGACCACGACTTCTGGCGGCGGGCCGCCACGGCGATGCGGGACACGCTGGCCACGCACGGCATCGTGACCGCGTTCATCCGGCTGCACCCGCTGCTGCCGGTGTCGATGTCCGCGCTGGGCGACGTGGGCACCGTCGTACACCACGGCGAGACAGTCTCGGTCGACCTGTCGCTGTCCATCGACGAGATGTGGCACGAGACGCGCAGCGACCACCGCAACCACATCAACCGGGCCCGGCGGGCCGGCGTGACCGTGGTCTGGGACGAGTGGGACCGGCTCGCCGACTGGGTCGCCGTCTACCACGAGAACATGCGCCGGCTCGGCGCCTCGGACTACTACCTCGTGCCGGCCGGGCACATGGCCGCCCTGCACGACGCGCTCGGCGACCGGATGCACCTGGCCACCGCGCTCATCGACGGCGAAGTGGTCGGTGGCAACACGTTCTTCGAGTACCGGGGGTTCGTCCAGGGGTACCTGGCGTCCACCCGGCGGGAGAACAACCACCACGCGGACAAGCTGCTCTACGACGAGGTGCGGCGCTGGACCAAGACCCGGGGGAACACCGTCTTCCACGTCGGCGGCGGGGTCGGCGGTGCCAGGGACTCGCTGTTCTCGTACAAGGCGGGCTTCTCCTCCGGGCGGCACCCGTTCCACACCTGGCGGGTCGTGACCGACCGGGCCAGCTACGAGGACCTGTTGCGGCGTAAGGGTGTGACTCCCGATCCGGCCCTGATGTCCGGGCATTTCCCGCCCTACCGGTAACCAGCCCAGAAACGTCAGAAACGGAGGTGAACCAGATGCGGATCGTCTGCATCGGCGGCGGGCCGGCGGGTCTGTACTTCGCGATCCTGGCCAAGCTGGCCAACCCGGCGCACGAGGTGACCGTGGTCGAGCGCAACCCCGCCGGGGTCACGTACGGCTGGGGCGTGGTGTTCTGGGACGATCTCCTCGACGACCTGTTCCGGATGGACCCGGTCAGCGCCCGCGACATCTGGGACAGCGCCGCCCGGTGGGACGAGTACGAGGTACGCGTCGAGGGCAAGCGGACGACGCACCTGCCCGGGTACGGGTTCAGCCTGGGCCGCCACCGGCTGCTCGCGATCCTGACCGCCCGGGCGACCGCCCTGGGCGTGGACCTCCTCCTCGAACACGAGGCCGACGAGCTGACCGAGTTCGCCGCCGCCGACCTGATCGTGGCCTGCGACGGCGCGAACAGCCGGGTGCGGCGCGAGTACGCCCAGCAGCTCGGCGCCGACGTGAGCCTGGGCCGCAACAAGTACATCTGGCTCGGTACCCACAAGGTCTTCAAGACGTTCACGTTCGGGTTCGAGGAGTGCGACGCCGGCTGGATCTGGTTCCACGCGTACCCGTTCACCGACGAGACCAGTACCTTCATCGTCGAGTGCACGCCGGAGACCTGGTACTCGCTGGGCTTCGACCGGCTCGACCCGGACGAGAGCGTCGGCGTGCTGGAGCAGATCTTCGAGCGGCACCTCGACGGGTACCCGCTGATCAACCAGTTGCGCGGCCTCGGCACCACGCCGTGGCTGAACTTCCGCCGGGTCACCAGCGAGCGCTGGCACCGCGGCAACGTCGTGCTGATGGGCGACGCGGCGCACACCACGCACTTCGCGATCGGCTCCGGTACGAAGCTGGCGATGCAGGACGCGATCGGCCTGGCCGGGAAGCTGGCGCTGATGCAGGCTACCGGCGGCCGGCTGGACGCCGCGCTCACCGCGTACGAGGAGGAGCGGCGGGCCGCGCTCGCGCCGTTGCAGCAGGCGGCGCTGGCCAGCAGCGAGTGGTTCGAGGACGTCGAGCACTACACCGACCAGGACACCACGCAGTTCTCGTACTCGCTGTCCAACCGGCGCGGCGAGTACCCGCTGTGGCGCTACCTGCTCCACGTCGCCGTGCAGCGGCAGGTGGCCCGGATGATGCTGCGCCGGATGCTGTCCGGGCGCCGTTGGATACGTGCCCGCCGCCGGGCCCGCCACGCAACGGACGATCGCCTGACCGGCGCGCCCCGGATGATCGGCACAACTTCCCGGAAGTAGTGGCCTCAGCGGGGTCCTGAGACAACAACTTCCGGGAAGTTGTGCCGATCAAGCGCCGCCGCGACGCGTTCCATGTCGGCGGTGCCGTACCGGTGGTCGGCCGGCACGGTCAGGATGCGGGCCGCGTAGCCGGCCGCGTCGGCGTCGCCGCTCCAGAACCCGGTCGCCGGCTGCCGCCAGTGCACCGGCGCGAAGATCCGCTCCCGGGCCAGCTCCGCCAGCAGGGCGTCGCGCGCCGCCTCGGACCCGCACAGGAGCTGGACGTGGAACGGCACCGCGTCCGGCGGGCCGTGGTCGAGCGGTTGCCGATCGGCACCGAGCGACTTGACCAGTGCCTGGGCGTTCTCGGCGCGGACCGACCGCAGCCGCCACACGTCGAGCCGGGGGAGCACGGCCCGAGTGAACGCGGACGCCGGCGCGGCGCAGTTCCGCAGGCCCAGCTCGCCGGCCTGCTGCAACGCCCGGAACGCCGGCTTGTCCACGTCCCGGCCGGCCAGCCACGCCGCCTTGAGCACCATCGCGGTGAGCTTCAGCGCCGCGGCCGGGCTCTCGGCGCCCACGGGGGAGGGCAGCGGCTTCTCGCGGGGCGACCACAGCAGCGCGCCGTCGGGTACCGGCAGCGTCTTGCGCAACGACGTCACGCAGTACGCCGCGGTGCTGGCCCGGGCCCAGTCGCTCAGCGGGTCGTGGGTGTGGTCCTCGATGACGGTGACCCGCGGGTGGTCGGCCGACCACGCGTCCCACGGCTCCCGGTACCCGCGACCGAACAGGTTGTTCACCAGTACGGCGTCGCCCGGCCGGGCGTCCAGCGTGTCCAGGTGCGGCCCGGTCCCGTCCGGCAGCTCCCGGTACCACCCGAGGTCGGCGTGCTCGGCCAGTGCCTCGACGACGCCCATGCAGAAGAACGTCGGGACGTGCAGCCGGGACGGGCGCAACTGGCGCAGCAGCGCCGTCAACGCCCCGCTGCCGGAGGCGAAAAGGGCGTGCGGCGCGGGCAGCCACTCCTCTGCCGCGCCGCACGCGTCTACCAGTACGCCGCCGTCCCAGTGGAACTCCGACCCGACCTCCCAGCGCGGGTCAGGCACGGTCGGCGCCCTGCAACCTTTTGATGTTGAGCTCGTCGACGAGGACAGGGGGCTCGTCGCGGCCCAGCGTCGTCGCGGTCAGCCAGAGGATCCGCAGGTCCAGCCGCAGCGACCAGTGCGTCACGTACCACCGGTCCAGCTCGAACCGCTCCGGCCAGGTCAGCGCGTCGCGCCCGTTGACCTGGGCCCAGCCGGTGATGCCGGGCTTCACCGCCAGCCGCTTGCGGTCGGCGACCGAGTAGTTGGCCACCTGGGGGAGCACGTCCGGCCGGGGACCGACCAGGCTCATGCGGCCGAGCAGCACGTTGATCAGCTGGGGCAGCTCGTCCAGGCTGGTGCGGCGCAGGAACCGGCCGCACGGCGTGATCCGCGGGTCGTTCTCGACCAGGCCGAACGGATCGGCGGTCAGGCCCATCCGCTGGCCGACGGCGATCGCGTTGTTGACCATCGTGCGGAACTTCCACATCCGGAACGGCACCCCGTCCCGGCCGGCCCTGTCCTGTACGAAGAAGACCGGACGACCCATCGTGGCCAGGATCCAGACCGCGACGGCGGCGAACAACGGCGAGAGGATGACCAGTGCCGCGGCGGCGGCGACGCGGTCGCCGACCCACTTGACCAGGCGCATACGGCCTCCTATCAGACTCCTGTCAGAGCGTTTCCACATTCGGGCCGGACATCTGGCGCCGGCAGTCGAGGACGTATGCCGCCCGCTCGGCGACCGCGTCGAGGTCGAAGGCGTCGTGGTCGGCGAGCAGGACGACCGCGTCGGCCGCCGCGACCTCCTCGTCGGTCAGGTCGACCCGGGTCAGCCGGGCGTCGACGTGGACCTGCTCGACCACGTGCGGGTCGGCGGCCCGGACCTCGGCGCCCATGTCCAGCAGGAGCTTCGCGACCCGCAGCGCCGGAGACTCCCGCGCGTCGCTGGTGTTCTTCTTGTACGCGAGACCGAGCAGCAGCACCCGCGACCCGTTGACCGCGCGGTGCCGCTGGTTGAGCCCGGCGATGAGCCGGCGCACCACGTAGTCGGGCATGTGGTTGTTGATGTCGTTGGCCAGCTCGACGAACCGGAAGCTCTGGCCGAGGCTGCGCTCGCACCCGCCAGGACAGGTACGACGGGTCGATCGGCAGGCAGTGCCCGCCGACGCCCGGGCCCGGGGTGAACCGCATGAACCCGAACGGCTTCGACGAGGCCGCGTCGATCGCCTCCCACACGTCGATGCCCAGGCTGTTCGCGAACATCGCCAGCTCGTTGACGAGCGCGATGTTGACGTGCCGGAACGTGTTCTCGAGCAGCTTGGCCAGCTCGGCGGCGCGGGTACCGGACACCGGCACGACCCGGTCGACGATGGTCGCGTAGAACGCCGACACGGCGTCGAGCGATCCGGCGTCCACTCCGGACACCACCTTGGGCGTGGTGACCAGGGTCCACGTGGCGTTGCCCGGGTCGATCCGCTCGGGGCTGTAGCCGAGGTGGAAGTCGGCGCCGGCGGTGAGCCCGGACCCCTCCTCCAGGATCGGCGCGACCAGGTCCTCGGTCGTCCCCGGGTAGGTGGTCGACTCCAGCGCGACCGTGGCCCCGGGCCGCAGGAACCGGGCCAGCGTCCGCGCGGCCTCCTCGATGTACCGGAGGTCGGGGATCCCGTCGCGCAGCGGCGTCGGTACCGTGATCACCGCGACGTCGAACCCGGCGCACGCACGCGCCTCGGCCGACGGCCGGTACGCGCCGCTGTCCAGGATCGTCCGCAGCTCGCTCGATGTGACGTCCTCGATGTACGACTCGCCGGCCGCGAGTCGCTTGATCCGCTCCTTGTCCACGTCGTACCCGACGACCTCGTGCCCGACCCGCGCGGCGCGAACGGCGAGCGGGAGCCCGACGTAGCCCTGGCCGACGACGACGACCCGTTGACTCATGACCACTCCTGGGCGTGAGGGCCGCCGTTCGAGCTGGGCACCGCCTGCCGGGGCAGCACGAGCCGCTGGCGTAGCGAGCTGCGCCGGTGGCGGGAGTTGGCGACCGGCTCCAGCTCCCGGTCGAGCGCCTTGGACAGCGCGGGCGTCTGGGCGAGCCAGCGCAGGATCCGGATCAGCTCGTCGCGGGGCGCCGTCGCGTCCAGCAGCGACAGCACGGCGCTGTCCAGCGGGGGCACCGGCACCTGCGAGATCAGCGGGTGGTTGGGCCGGTGGTCCGGCTCGCCGGCACCCAGCAGTACCTCGTGCAGCTTCTCGCCCGGGCGCAGGCCGGTGTACACGATCTCGATCGGGCGCTCGGCGGTGGCGATCAGCCGCCGCGCGACGTCCGCGATCCGGACCGGCTCGCCCATGTCGAGTACCAGCGCCTGGCTGTCGCTGCCGTCGGAGCCGTCGCTGTTGATCGCGCCGGCCTGGATGACCAGCCGGACCGCCTCCTGGACGGTCATGAAGAAGCGGGTCACCTCGGGGTGCGTGACGGTGATCGGGCCGCCCGCCTCGACCTGGGCGTGGAACGCGGTGAGCACCGACCCCCGGCTGCCGAGCACGTTGCCGAACCGGACGCTGAGGAAGGTGCCCGGCGTCGACTCGCTCGCCGACGCGGTGAGCCGCTCGGCGATGCGCTTGGAGTACCCGAGGACGCTGATCGGGTCGGCGGCCTTGTCGGTCGAGATGTTGACCAGCCGGCTGACCCCGTGCCGGATGGCGGTCTCCAGCACGTTGTACGTGCCGATGATGTTGGTCTTCAACGCCTCGGACGGGTGCATCTCCAGCAGCGGCAGGTGCTTGAGCGCGGCCGCGTGGAACACCACCTGCGGCCGGTGCTCGGTGAACACCTCGTCGAGGCGTTCGCGGTCGCGGATGTCGGCGACCACCAGGTTGCGGTCGTCGAGCATCGCCCGCCCGTTCATCGACAGCTGGACCGCGTGCAGCCCGGACTCGTCCCGGTCGAGCATGACCAGCTGGCTCGGGCCGAACCGGGCGAGCTGGCGGCACAGCTCCGAGCCGATCGAGCCGCCGGCGCCGGTCACCAGTACCCGCTGTCCGGCGAGGTACCCGGCGATGGCGGCCAGGTCGATCTTGATCTCGCGCCGCCCGAGCAGGTCGGCGTGGGTGACCGGGCGGATGTCGTCGACGCTCACCGACCGCCCGAACAGCTCAGCGACCGGGGGGATCACGTGTACCTGGACCTTGAGCGGGGCGGCGAGGTCGACGAGGGTACGGACCAGCTCGGCGTCCGCGCTGGGGATCGCGATCAGGACCGCGTCGGCGCGCAGCGAGCGTACGGCGTCGGCGAGGCGGTCCCGGGTACCGATCACCGGTACGCCCATGATCCGCAGGCTGCGCTTGGCAGGGTCGTCGTCGAGCAGCGCCATCGGCACGTACGGGCTGGTCGGGCTGCGCAGCATCGCACGCACGACCTGCTCGCCGCCCTCACCGGCGCCGATGACGATGACCCGGCGGGCCCGCTCGTACGAGGGTCGCCGCCGGCGCTCTTCGAGCAGGCGCACGCTGTACCGCACGCCCGCGGTCAGGACCAGCGCGATCATGCCGGACGCGATGATGGCCGACCGGGGTGCCTGGCGGCCGAAGAAGGTGTCCATCACGAGTACCGCGATGGTGGTCAACCCGGTCGTCTTCGCCAGGGCGGCGACCTCCTCGAACGACCCGTACCGCCAGCGCCCGGTGTACAGCCCGAACCGGGTACCGATGGCGAGCAGGACCGCCATGGTCGGCAGCGTCAGCAGCAGCAGTCCGTGCACGTTGATTTCGTCGACGTGCCCGTCGTGGCGCAGCAGGGTGGCGAAGACCAGCGCCACCGCCAGCGACAGGGCGTCCGCGGCGGCCTGCACGATCCTGCGCTGGTGTACCGGTGACCGGGCCGTCTGGAGCATGCGGCGCGACCACGGACCCACCTGGGTGGCGCTGTCGCCCAGGTGGTGGCGAGCGGCCTGCCTCCGCCTAGACCGCATGCGTTCCTCCCGCGGCTGGGCAGGCCCGCCATCGACAGGCTGACCAGGCTGACCTGGCCCGCCATCCATGAAACGGCTGGCGACGAAACGGCTGGCGAAGAAACGGCTGGCGAAGAAACGGCTGGCGACGAAACGGCTGGCGACGAAACGGCTGGCCCGGACGGATTCGGTTCATGACTTGGTCACCTCGACCCGCGGAGCGTGCGGCGTGAACCTGGTCACCGGAGGCGCCACGCCGAATCGCGGCGAAATCGTCTCTGGACGGCCGGCAGGAATTTGACAGAATGAGCTGCCGAGCCGATTAGGCCCGGTCCGGAACGGTGTGCCGGCACCGTGTTGAGACATGACGCTCCCCGGGGACATGGCTGTTCTGGCGGGACCACACCAATTCGCAGACCACGCCCTTGGCAAGAATGTCAGCCTGGGAGCGAGCATTACAGTAGCAAGTGTCACGGCAAACGTGAAAAATTCTCACGCAGGTATTGTGTGGCATCACTGTGCGCCCAACGATCGGCACAACTTCCGGGAAGTTGTGGTCATAGCGGGATTCGGATGCCACAACTTCCGAAACTTCCGAGAAGTTGGCGTCCGCCTCGCTCGCGCGGGCTTCGCGCCCGGCCCGCACGGCACCGCGTCGGTCGGGGCACGCGGGTTTCACAGTCGTCGCACCAGGGCCGCGCGGACATGGCGGAACGCCTTGGTGCGCAGGCGCTCGCCGCGCCAGGACGGGGGCGCGCCCCGGCCGGCCAGCCACCCCTCGACCGTTCGCCGCCCGGTGCCGGCCAGCACGGTCAGCCGGGCCCGCGCGTACGGGTCGTCCTGGCGGTGGGTCAGGGCGTTCTTCACCGCGTACCCGTTGTCGTAGCCCGCGTCCGAGACGAGGTCGCGAACCCGCTGGTCATAGCTGCCGTACGGGTACGCGAAGGTACGCGGCGGGACGCCGAGCAGTTCGCCCAGGTGGTCGCGGCTCACCTGTAGCTCGCACTCGATGACGGTGTCCGGCAGCAGATCCAGGTCGCGATGCAGGACGGTGTGGGCGCCGATCTCCACCCGGGCCGTGCCGAGGTCGGCGAGGTTCGGGCCGGACAGCCAGCCGGGCTGCCCCAACCGGCTGGTCGTGACGTACATGGTCGCCGGCAGACCCCGCTCCACCAGCAACGGGAGCACCAGATCGAGGAAGGTGGCGCGCCCGTCGTCGAAGGTCAGCGCGCACAGCCCGCGACCATCCCGGGCAACGCGGCCGGCGGCCACCTCGGCGGCCAGCGCCGACGCGGTGAGCACGACCCGTCCCGACCGCACCACCGCGTCCAGGTCAGCGGCGAGCCCCCTGGCACTGATCTGCCACGGGCTCTCCGGCTCGCCGGCCACCACGTGGTGGTACAGCAGGACCGGTGTCAAATCGCCGACTGGACGACCGGACATCCGTCTTTCCTTACAACTTCCCAGTCATTGGTGGCTCCCGAAATCCAATGCCTCGCGAAGTTAAATCAATTTGCGGCCTCCCGCGCTACGGCGGGTTGTCTGTCGCATTCGAGACTCTTTTTCGTGCCGTTAACCGCGGCCGTTCACGACTCCATCCGGTAACCGTGACAATCGGTCGGGACGACACTGTCCGAGCCTGCTACCGATTTCGCCGAACGGCCGTGGCCGTCATGCCGTGGCGGCTCTTTTCGGCGATCGAAACGCTGACTAAGCCCCGCCCATTGGAGGGAGACTTGCACGGTTAGCGAGCCACGCCAAGTAGTAGTTGTCACGTTTATGATGAGGGTGTTTCACGTTCGGTCGTGGGTGGCCGGCCGAACGCGGCCGGCCCGCGGCTCGCGCCTGGACTGTGGCTCGTGCCCGGACCGCGACCGGCGATCCGGTCGAGGGCGAGGGCGGTCGACAGGACCACCGCCGTGGCGAGCGCGGCACCGCCGACCGTATCGGTGGCGTAGTGGAAGTTCAGCCCGACGAGCGCGACGGCGACCGCGCCGGCGGCCAGCAACGCGGCGGCCGCGAGCAGCGTCCGCGTCCGTCGCGTGATCCGCGGCAGGTTCACCAGCAGCACGGCGCACGCCACGGCCAGCGCGAACGCACCGGTCGCGTGCCCGCTGGGGTAGCTCACCCCACCGGTCAGGGTGCGGTGGATCAGCGGTTGGAGCAGGAGCTTGGTGAGCACCGCCGCCGTGGGTACGGCGATCGTCACCAGGGCCGCCCCGCGCCACCACCGGTACCCGAGGCAGCCGGCCACCAGTACCGCGGCCAGCAGCGTCACGAACGGCGGATCGCCGAGGTGGGTCACCAGGTTCAGCGGCGTCGGGTGTTCGGCGAGGGCAGCCTGGACCCGCCCGTCGATCGCGGTGTCCAGCCGGCCGGCCCTGGTCTGGTCGCGGTACCGGATCCCGAGCAGCGTGGTGATCGCCACGCAGGCCAGCACCAGCGTGGTGGCCGGGCGCCGCGCCGACGCGGGCAGCAGGACCAGACCATGATCACGGTACGTTCGAGTAGCCATTCCTCTTCGAACGTACCGTGATCATGGGGCCGACCTTTATGGAATCGGCACTCCGCGGAGGAGAACCGGTCCCCGGGTCGGGTCGAGTTCGGTCGCCTGGTCGACGCCGGCCGGCACGATGGTGTCGATCACCTTCGGCACCGTGCCGGGGTCGGCCGTGCAGATCGGCGCGGTGCCGCCCGGCGCGCACACGCCGAACTGGAACGGCTGCGGTGTCGCCGCGAAGCTGCGCGCCTGGTCGCCGCTGAACCCGTCCTGCCCGTGCAGCACGACCGTGAACACCCAGCCGGAGCCGGGCTGCCCGAACGCGGTCTTCGGCACGGCGACCAGGATCGACCGGGTCGCCTGGTTGGCGGTGACCGTGGCGGTCCCGAGCGGGTCCCCGCCCGCGTCGACGAACACCGGCCCGGCGAAGCCCTGCACCTCGATCCGGCTCGACCAGGCGGAGCCGACCGCGAGGTCGTACCGGCGCTCCGGGAACGGCGGTGCGGTCGAGAACCCGGTCGCGCCCGGGTCGCGGACGAACACGTCGAGCAGTTGCGCGCCGAGCGGCGAGCCGAAGGTCGGCGTCAGGTCACGCAGCTGGGTCAGCAGGTACACCGTGTCGCCGCCGTCGATGACCTGGAACCGCTGGATGTCGTACGCGCCGGGATGGAAGTTGTCCGAGGTCGGGTACTGGTACGTGCCCGGCCCGTTGTCGTCTCCGGACGGGTCCGTGACGTCCAGCAGCACCGGACCGGGCGGGGCCGGCGACACCACGGTGCGCCGCGCGTACCCGGTGGCCCGGCCCTTCTCGGCCGTCACGGTCAGCACGTTGGTGAGGAAGCCGAGTGTCACGGTGGTGCTGAACGCCCCGGTCGGGCCGGCCGTCGTGGCGGCCGTCGTCGTGTCGGCGATGACGTCGGTCGGCGTGCTGGCCACCACCACCCGGGCGCCCGGCGCGGTGGTACCGGTGATCGTCACCGTCTTGCCCGGCGCCACGCTGCCGTCCGGCGGGGCGGTGATCGTGAGCGGCAGGGCACCCGGCGGCCCGGAGTCGACGTACCGGGCGCGGACGATGTCGGGCTGCTCGACGGGCCGCGCCGGGTTGGCTGAGCCGCCCACCGACAGGGTCAGCCGCACCTGCTGCGCCTGCGCCCAGGTCAGCGGCGACGCCGAGCCGGCCGGCTCACCGGTGGTGAAGCCGATCGACGCGGTCGTGGGATCGCTGCCGTACGGCGACGCGGCCAGGTCCGGGTTCTCCCAGTCCTGCTCGGGCACCAGGCCGGTGTCCGAGGCGTACGCGTTCATCGCGGTCAGCAGCGCCGCCGCACCACGCCGGTCGCCGGTCTGCAACTGCTGCTCGGCCCGCTCGCCGGAGAGCACCGGCCACAGGTGACCGGACCCGGCGTTGCCGGTCGGCCACGGCTTGCCGGACGGCGCGCAGGTGGTCGGGTCCGGCTCGTAGCAGTCGCCGTACCCGTCCTCGGTGCCGGCTGGCGACGTCCCGTACCGGTAGTAACCCTGGCCGGACGGGGTGACCCGGCCGATGACGGAGTCGACGACCGGCAGCGAAGCCAGCACGTCCGGGTCGTTCGCCGGCAGGATGCCCAGCCGGGTCAGCTCCAGGAAGCCCTGGTCGATCACCGCGCGCTGGTCGGCGTCCGGCCCGCCGTTGCCGAGGTTGTACGTGACCGCGGCGTTCGGGTCGCCGGTCTTGGACAGCCGGATGAAGTACCGGCCGGTGCCGTACGGGCCGGTCGTCGTCACGGTCCAGCCCTTGATCGAGCGCTGGAACTGGTCGGCGGTCGCCCGGTACACCTGCGCCGCGGCGTGGTCGTTGTGCCGGTCGGCGATGGCGCTGGCGGCGACCAGCCCGGCGATCTCGGCGGCGATCGTCGACGGAGAGTACCCGGACTGCTCCTCCCACCGCTCGCTGCCGAACGACGGCCCGTGCGCGACGACGAAGTTGGCCGCGGCCCGGACGTGCGGCCACAGTTGACTATCGGCGGCGAGGCCGGCCTGGTAGGCCATCAGGATCGGGTACGACGACTCGTCGAGCTGGTCACCGCCGGTGTCCGGGGCGACTTGGCCGTTTAGCAGCGAGTTACGTGGGAACCGGCCGTCGGCCTGCTGCTGGCGCAGGAACAGGAACCGCACGGTGTCCCGGGCGGTGGCGAGGTCACCGGCGGTGAGCAGGCCCGTGTACGCCTCGTACAGGTCGCGGGCGAACACCTCGCGGTAGGAGCCGAAGTACACCGGCTTGCCGCCCGGCGTGTCCCCGGCGCTGACCGCCTGCCCCCACGGGCTCGCCAGCGACGCCGCGACGGCCCCGGGGAAGGTCTTGTCCTCGCTGGCCTTCACCACGTTCGCGGACAGGTAGTACGCGGCCCGCTGCCGGTCGCTGACCCCCGACGGCCGGCGCAGCTTCGCGTCGTACGCCTGCCAGCCGTGCGCGTACCTGGCCGCCGTCGCCGTCCACGATGGACGGAGCGCGGCACCGGCCACACCCGTCGCGGCCTGGGCGGTGCGGCCGAAGCCGAGCGCCAGGGTCGCCTCGCCGTGCCGCAGGTCGAGCTCGCCGGTCTGGGTCACGTTGCCGTGCGGCGCGCTGGTGTACACGTCGGTGAGCCGGTGGGCCGCGTCGAGCTGGGTCAGCCCGTCGCTGGCGGTCCCCGCGTACCCGCTGGAGGCCACCCGGAACGGCCGGTCGGCGCGCAGTGCCATGGCGTTCGGCACGGCGTATGTCCGGTTAGCCGCGTTGGTGACCGTGTTGGTGTCGACGGAGACGAGCGCGGTCGGGCTGGCGGTCGCGTCGTCGGCGCCGCCGTTTGCCGGGCCGCCCCCGCCGTTGCCGTTGACGGTCGGGTCGATCCGCACGTACAGGTGCAGGTGCCGGCTGGACACCAGCCGCACCCGCAGGACGACCGCGTCCCGGTCCGGATCGGTGGCGTAGTCCGTGACAATCCTGTACCGGCCGCTGCGCGCGGTGCTCGTCACCTCGCACACCATGCCGCCCGGGTCAAGTGTTCGTGCCGTGTACGTGGTGTCGCGGGTCTGCACGTCGGTGAACGTCTGCCCGTCGGTGACCACGAACTGCATGGTCTCCACGTTGGTGTTGTCGACGGTCGGACTGTACACATCGGACAGCACGCCGCCCGCGACGGTGTACCAGACCTTGGACGCGCGGCCGGCGGACGTGCCGAGGCAGTCCTTGCGGGCCAGGTCGAAGTGGGAGAGCGCGCCCGGGGCGCCGGGTGCGACGGTGGGCGGGGTGCCCGGCACGACGGTGGATCCGGCCGCCGCGGCGGGCGTGACGATCGCGAACGGTGTGACCAGCAGGACGGCGGCAACCAACGCAGACCTCATGGGGGCATTCGAGCACCGGTCCGCGCTCATGTGCAACGAAGTCGTCCACGATAGGCACAACTTGCCGGAAGTCGTGGCCTCCGGCACCCGCTGAGGCGACAATTTGCGGGAAGTTGTGTCGATCGTCCCGGAGCCAGGTTGACGATCTGGGCCGTGGCCAGCTTTAATGGCCATAATTCAATACTTGAAATAATACGCTAGGAAGGGAAAGTCCGATGGAAGAGCTGCACGATCTGCCACCGGACTTCCGGTGGGGCGTGGCCACGTCCGCGTACCAGATCGAGGGCGCCGTCGCCGAAGACGGCCGCGCGCCGTCGATCTGGGACACGTTCTGCCGCGTCCCCGGCGCCATCGCCGGCGGCGACACCGGCGACGTCGCCTGCGACCACTACCACCGCTGGCCGGAGGACGTCGAGCTGATGCGCCGGCTGGGCGTCGGCGCGTACCGGTTCTCCATCGCCTGGCCCCGGGTGCTACCCGAGGGCACCGGCCGGGTCAACCCGGCCGGTCTCGACTTCTACGACCGCCTGGTGGACGGGTTGCTCGCGGCCGGCATCGAGCCGTTCGCCACGCTGTACCACTGGGATCTCCCGCAGGCGTTGCAGGACCGCGGCGGCTGGCCGGCCCGGGACACCGCGTACGCGCTGGCCGAGTTCGCCACCGTCGTCGCCGGCCGGCTCGGTGACCGGGTGACCGACTGGTTCACCGTCAACGAGCCGTTCTGCTCGGCCTGGATCGGCCACCTCGAAGGCACCATGGCGCCGGGGGAGCGGGACCTCACCCGCGCCGTGCACGCCTCGCACCACCTGCTGCTCGGGCACGGGCTGGCGGTGTCCGCGCTGCGCGCCGCGTCGCCCGGGCCGGTCCGGGTCGGTGCCGTGGTCAACCTCAGCCCGTGCGAGCCCGCGACGGCGGGCGGTGACGCGGAACCGACCGATGCCGATGTCGCCGCCGCCCGGCGCGCCGACGGGCACACCAACCGCTGGTGGCTCGACCCGCTCTACGGCCGCGGGTACCCGGCGGACATGATCGAGGTGTACGGCGTGCGGCCGCCGGTCCGCCCCGGTGACCTGGAGGCGATCGCGGCGCCGGTCGACCACCTCGGCCTCAACTACTACTTCCGGCAGATCGTCGTGGACGACCCGGCCGGCCCGGCGCCGTACGCCCGGATCGTCCCGGCCTCGGGCGCCCGCGAGACGGCGATGGGCTGGGAGGTCCACCCCGCCGGCCTGGAGCAGCTCCTGCTGCGGGTGATGGGGGAGTACGGCGTGGGCCGGGTCTACGTGACCGAGAACGGTTCGGCCTGGCCCGACCTGCCCGGTCCGGACGGCCGGGTGGAGGACGCCGACCGGGTGTCCTACCTGGACGAGCACGTCGCCGCGCTGACCAGGGCGGCCCGCGCCGGCGCGGGGGTCGCCGGCTACTTCGCCTGGTCGCTGCTCGACAACTTCGAATGGGCGTACGGCTACGACAAGCGTTTCGGGCTCGTGTACGTCGACTACCCGACCCAGGCGCGGGTCACCAAGGACAGTTTCCGCAGGTACGCCGACCTGATTGCGGATCACGCTCAGCGACACGGAACGATGGATCACGTGCTGAAATAATGGTCCTAGACTCCTGACATGCTGACAGGTCGGAAATGTCGATGATGAACGCTAAGCGGACGACCGTGCGTGATGTGCGGCGTACCAACCGATCCGTCGTGCTGTCAAAGCTCTTCTTCGACGGGCCGTTGAGCCGCCTTGAGCTGAGCCAGCAGACCGGCCTGAGCGCCGGCACGGTCAGCAACGTGACCGGCGAACTCGTCGACGAGGGTCTGGTCGTCGAGGCCGGCATGGTCGAGTCCGACGGTGGCCGGCCGCGGGTGCTGCTCGCGGTCGATCCCACCTACGGGTACGTCATCGGCGTCGACATCGGCGAGACCCGGATCCAGGTGGAGCTGTTCGACCTGTCCATGCGCGTGCTGTCCACCACCGACAAGCCGCTCGACTCGGTGCGTCCCGACCCCGGTCTGGTCGCCGAGCACGTGACCGCCGGGCTGCGTGAGGTGATCGAGGGCTCGCACGTCCCGCCGGAGCTGGTCCTCGGCGCCGGCATCGGGGTGTTCGGCATCGTCGAGCACGGCACCCAGGTGCTCGTGCACACGCCCACCGTCGGCTGGGACGCGGTGCCGCTGGAGCAGTACATCCGCAAGGGCACCGACCTTCCGCTGTACATCGACAACGGCGCGAAGACCCTCGGCCAGGCGGAGATGTGGTTCGGGGCCGGCCGGGGCGCCCAGCACGCGGTGATCGCCCTGGTCGGGTCCGGTGTCGGCGCCGCGATCGTCACGCACGGCGAGACCTACCGCGGCGCGAGCAGCAGCGCCGGCGAGTGGGGGCACACCACCATCGTGTACGGGGGGCGGCCGTGCCGCTGTGGCTCGCACGGTTGCCTGGAGGCGTACGTCGGCGCCGAAGGCGTGCTCGACCGGTACCGGGTCGCGTCCGGTGGCACGGCGCCGCCGGGCGATGACGAGGAGTCGCAGCTCGCCGGCCTGCTCGCGGCGGCCGGCCAGTCCAAGGTCGCCGACCGGCTGCTGGCCGAGACCGCCGGGTACCTCGGCGCCGGCATGGCCAACCTGGTCAACCTGTTCAACCCCGAACGCATCGTGCTCGGCGGCTGGGCCGGCCTCGCGTTCGGCACCCGGCTGCTGCCCGAGATCCGCGCCGCGGCGGCCGCGCACGCGCTTCCGCACGCGTTCCGCCAGGCCACCATCGAGCTGTGCCAGCTCGGTCCGGACGCGGTCGCGGTCGGCGCGGCCACGCTGCCGGTGGCCGACCTGCTGGTCCGCGGCTCGCGTACGCGCCGGGACCGGTCGGCGATCGTCCGCGCCTGAAAGCGCTCTCCGGCGAGCCATCGCTACGCGGTCGTGATTGCCACGGCCGGCCCTGCGGCGACCTCGCCACGATCGGCACAACTTCCCGGAAACAGTGGCCTCAACGGGGTACTGAGGCGACTGTTTCCGGGAAGTTGTGCCGATCGGGCGGAGGGCCGGGCTACCAAACTAGCAACTTTGTTTAAGACTTGTATTGACGCTTTCGCATGGCAGGGCATAGCGTCCGGTCGATGGTCGCGCTCTCACGAACGGAGTCAGCGATGCCCCTCGTCCACGTGCGCGGCCGGCGCCGACTACGGCGGATCGCCGCCGTGTTGATCGCCGGTGGCTGCGTCACCTTCACCATCAACCCACCGGCCGCCGCGGACGGTGGCGAGGTGTACCGCCAGGCCCACGCGTCCACCCAGGCACGGGTACACGATCTCCTGCGGCGGATGACGGCGGGCGAGAAGGTCGGCCAGCTCGAACAGATCGCGCTGACCCGCATCCAGGGTGACTGCAACTGGAGCGGCGGCGCGCTCAACGAGCCCTGCATGCAGCAGGTGCTCGCCACCGAGGCGACCGGATCGATCCTCTCCGGCGGTGGCATGGCGCCCCAGTCCAACACCCCGAAGGACTGGGCCACGATGATCAACACAGTCCAGCGGTACGCGATAGAGCACTCCCGCCTGCACATTCCCATCGTGTACGGGGCGGACGCGGTGCACGGCCACAACAACGTGCTCGGCGCGACGATCTTCCCGCACCAGATCGGCATCGGCTCGGCCTGGGATCCGGCCCTCGCGCAGGCCACCGCGGAGTCCACCCAGCGCGCGGTCGCCGCGACCGGTGTGCACTGGGACTTCGCCCCGGTCGCCGACCTCGCCCGGGACCAGCGGTGGGGCCGCTACTACGAGACGTACTCCGAGGATCCGCTGCTCGCCGGTACCACCGCGGCCAGCACCGTACGCGGCCTCCAGGACGGCGTGAGTGGGCGGCCGATCGCGGCGACCACCAAGCACTTCGCCGGATACTCGGAACCGTCCAACGGCCACGACCGGGTGCCCGCCGACCTGTCGTCGCGGTACCTCCAGGACACCATCCTGCCCGCGTACAAGGCGGCCGTGGACGCCGGCGCGCTCACCGTGATGGCCAACTCCGGTGCCGTCAACGGCGTGCCCGTGACCGCGTCGCACTACCTGCTCACCGATGTCCTACGTGGACAGTGGCACTTCAACGGCCTGGTCGTCAGCGACTGGAACGACGTCCGCAACCTGCAGACCGCGTACCATGTCGTCCCGGACTACGCGGGTGCGATCGCCGCCGCCGTCAACGCCGGTGTCGACCTGGCCATGGTGCCGCCCGACGACCGGGACTTCCACACCGCCGCCCTCGACGCGGTCAACCGTGGCCTGATCTCGAAGAGCCGCCTGGACGAGGCGGTCGGCCGGGTGCTCACCCTCAAGTTCCGGCTCGGCCTGTTCGAGCACCCGTACGTCGACCCGGATCGCGCCGACGCGGCCGTGCTCGGCGCCGACAAGGACCTGGCCCGCCGCGCCGCGACCGAGTCGCTGGTGCTGCTGCGCAACGAGAACAACGTGCTGCCGCTCAGCGGTAGTCACAAGATCCTCGTCACCGGGCCGAGCGCGGACTCGATCCCGAACCAGACCGGTGGCTGGACGATCAGCTGGCAGGGCATCCCGACCGGAGTCACCGTGCCGGGAACCACGATCCTGCAAGGGCTGCGTGCCGGCGCGCCGGCCGGGACCGACGTCGTCTACGCGGCGCCCGCCGGCGCCCCGGGGCAGGCCGCGGGCGCTGACGCCATCGTCGTCGCGGTCGGCGAGCCGCCGGGCGCGGAGGGGCCGGCCGACGCGCCGCGTCCCGCGCTCGCCGCGGACCAGCAGGCTCTGGTCAGCGCGTTGCAGGCGACCGGCAAACCGGTGATCGTCGTGGTGGTCAGCGGTCGGCCGCTCGTGCTCGGCCCGGCCGCCGGCACCGCCGGTCTGATCGCGGCCTGGCTGCCCGGCACCGAGGGCGGCAACGCGGTCGCCGACGTGATCTACGGGAAGGCCAACCCGAGCGGCCGGCTGCCGGTGTCGTGGCCGAAGGACATCGGCAACGAGCCGGAGTACTACCAGCAGCTTCCCGGCACCAACGGCGGCCCGGACTCGGGTTACTCGCCCGCGTTCCCGTTCGGCGCCGGCCTGTCGTACACGTCGTACAGCTTCGGCGCGGTCGCGGTCGACCGGCCGTCGGTCCGCCCGGGCGACCCGGTGGGCGTCAGCGTCACCGTGTCGAACACCGGTGCGCGGTCGGGTGACCTGGTCGTCCCGGTGTACGTGTCCCAGCCCGTCAGCGGCGTCCTGGTACCGCCGAAGCGGCTGATCGCGTTCACCCGGGTCACGCTCGCCGCCGGCCAGAGCCGGACCGTGCACCTCACGTTCCCGGCGTCCCGGCTCGCCGTGACCCCCGGTGACGTGATCGGCGCCGGCACGCCGCGGGTGGAATCCGGGGCGTACGCCGTGTCGTCCGGCGCGTTGCCCAGCACCGCCCCGACCGCAACCTTCACCATCCGCTAAACCCGCCCTGGTGGCGGCCCACGGGGGTCGCCACCAGGCTCCCCTCGCGCGTCGCCGGTTTCAAGATCCGCGCAGATGTAACCCATCTGCGGCCTTCGAGCGCGCACGAGACCGCAAGTGGGTTGCATCTGCGGGGATCTTGAGGGTCCCCCACCCCTGCGCCCTCCCCCCGAAGGAGTACCGCCATGCGCAGACCCAGCACCCCCATCGTCCTGGTCGCGATGCTCGCCCTCGCCGTCGTCGGCACGGGTACCGCACTGGCGACGTCCACCCCGTCCTCCGTAGACGTTGGTCGATCCAACGCGAATTCCGGGTCCCCGATGGGACTGAATCGACCAGCGTCTGTCAACGCCGCCGCCCTCACCTGGGGTGACGACTTCGACGGGCCGGCCGGCAGCGCGCCGGATCCCGGCAGGTGGGTACGCGAGACCGGCGGCAGCGGCTGGGGTAACCAGGAACTCGAGTACTACACCAACTCGAACGCCAACTCGGCGCTCGACGGCGCCGGCCATCTGGTGATCACCGCCCGTCGGGAGAACCCGGCCGGCTACGGCTGCTGGTACGGCTCGTGCCAGTACACCTCGGCGCGGCTGAACACGGCCGGGAAGTTCACCCAGGCGTACGGCCGGTTCGAGGCGCGGATCAGGATCCCACGCGGTCAGGGACTGTGGCCCGCGTTCTGGATGCTCGGCAACGACATCGGCAGCGTCGGCTGGCCCAACAGCGGCGAGATCGACATCATGGAGAACATCGGCCGGGAGCCCGGCACGGTGCACGGCAGCCTGCACGGCCCCGGGTACTCCGGCGGCAACCCGCTCACCGGCTCGTACACGTTGCCCGGTGGCCAGGCGCTGGCGAACGACTTCCACACGTACGCCGTGGACTGGGCGCCGGAATCGATCACGTTCTCGATCGACGGCATCCAGTACGAGCGGCATGTGCCCGCCGACGCGGGCAGCAACCGGTGGGTGTTCAACCACCCGTTCTTCATCATCATGAACGTCGCCGTGGGCGGCACCTGGCCCGGTTCGCCGGACGGCGGCACGTCGTTCCCGCAGCAGATGGTCGTCGACTACGTGCACGTGTTCAGCGGATCCGGCGGAGGCGGTGGCGGTGGCGGCAGCGGCCAGATCACCGGGCTAGGCGGCAAGTGCGTCGACGTGGCCGGCGCGAACCCGGCCAACGGCACACCCGTACAACTCTGGGACTGCAACGGCACGAACGCCCAGAACTGGACGATCGGCACCGACGGCACCATCCGCGCGCTAGGGAAGTGCATGGACGTCACCGCCGGCGCCACCGGTAACGGCGCGATGGTCCAGCTGTACGACTGCAACGGCACCGGAGCGCAGCAGTGGCGGGCGAACGCCGCCCACGACATCGTGAACCCGCAGTCCAACAGGTGCCTGGACGCGACCGGGGTCAGCTCGGCCAACGGCACCCGGTTGCAGATCTGGGACTGTACGGGCGGCGCCAACCAGAAGTGGACCGTCCCCGCGTGATCACAAAGATCGGCACAACTTCCCGGAAACAGTGGCCTCAGGGTCCCGCTGAGGCCACGACTTCCGGGAAGTTGTGCCGATCGGGCGCGCCGCTCGGCGCGCGGGTCAGGCCGCTGCGCCTACCGGCTCGCGGGTCGTCGTCTCCACCGCCGGGAACGCGTCGTGGACGGTCGTCAGGGCCCACCTCATCCGGCTGACAGCGGTATCCGGGTGAGCGCCGAACTCGGCGGCGACCGCGCCGGCGCAGCCACGGGTACCAAGGCGTCGAAGGGTGCTGGCCACCGTCTCGCGGACCTCATCGGCGGTCGGCCGCTGCGAAGCCTGCAGGTACGAGGCGAACAGTGCCCCCGCCTGGGTCGCTTCCAACGTCGTAGCCATTTCAGTCTCCTGGTCATCTCGGCCCAGCGTGCTGGACACTTCGCACACCCTGTCGCCGGTTTCCTGCCGACCGACGCACCTGCGGTGCGACTTACCCAGTAAGAGTCCCCGCACCCCGGTTCTGATGCATCCGGGATTACACGGATCCGACACCCTGATATCGACTGAGCTGCTGATGAGGTCGCTGTCAAATCCCCGACGGGTTCGCCTGACCGCCCCAAGCGGCCCGGCGCCGGTCAGGCCGGGCGCTTGAGGCGGACCGTGACCACCTGGAACGGGCGTAGGGCGAGCCGCAGTTCGCCCTCCCCGAACACCAGGCCGGCCCGCCGCATGTCCGGCCCGAGGTCGCGTTCCAGTAGGTCCACCTCGGCCGCCGAGGTCACCGGGAAACCGGGCCGGAGCACCGTCTCCGCCCGGCCACCACGCGACTCGTACAGCCGCACGATCACATCACCGGACCGGTCGTCGGCGAGCTTGACGGCCTCCACGCGGACCGCCGGATCGCTCCCGCGCAGCACCGGCGGCACCCTGACCGGCGCCACGCGTAGGGGCAGGTTCAGCGCGTACCCGGCGTCCGCCGCCCCGCCGACGTCCACGCCCGGTACCAGGGCGTACTCGAACCGGTGCCGGTCGACGTCGGTGCGCGGGTCGGGGCTGTGCGGCGCGCGCAGCAGGGTCAGCCGGACCGTGGTCGTCGTGCCGCCGTCGCCGTCCCGGGTCTGCCGGGAAACGTCGTGACCGTACGTGGCCGCGTTGGCGACCGCCACGCCGTACCCGGGCTCCGCCACGTGGATCCACCGGTGCGCGTAGATCTCGAAGCGCGCCTGGTCCCAACTCGTGTTCGTGTGTAGCGGACGGTGGAGGTGTCCGAACTGGATCTCCGCCGTCGACCGGTCGGCGTGCACGTCGAGCGGGAACGCGATCTTCAGCACCCGCTCCGACTCCCGCCAGTCGACCTCGGTCACCAGGTCGAGCCGCCGCGCGCCGGCCGCCAGTCGATAGGTCTGGACGATGCCCATCTCGCGGGTCACCCGGACCACCGCGAGAAGGGGACCGGACGAGACCACGTCGACCGACGACGCACCGGTCAGGTCGGTGTGCTGGCGCAGGTAGCTGCGGTCGATGTTCCAGGCGTCCCACTGGGCCGGATGATCAGGGTGCAACTGCGGCAGGTTGCCCCGGCCGCCGGGTGCGAGCACCGCACGGTCGGAAACCAGATCGTGTACTGAAGCCAGCAACCCGTCGGCGTCGATCTCCACCCGCAGCAGCCCGTTGTCGAGCACCGTGCCGTCGACCGTCACCGGCGCGACACCGGCGGGCAGGTCGGGCCGCCACCGTCCACTGCCGAGCGCCGGGACACTGGCCCACACCGGCGAGCCGTCGGCCAGCGTGACGACCTCCGCCCGGTCCTGTGGACCCGCATTGAGCACCGTGTCCGTCTCGCCGCCGAGGGCCTGGAGCGCCTGCGAGATCAGGGTTTCCAGCTCCGCGCGTACCCTTTCGTAGGTCTCCCGGGCCTCGCGGTGCACCCACGCGATCGACGACCCGGGCAGGATGTCGTGGAACTGGTGCAGCAGCACCGTCTTCCAGATCCGGTCGAGTGTCTCATATGGATAGTCGGCGTCCGCGTACAGCGTGGCGGCGGCCGACCACAGCTCGGCCTCGCGGAGCAGGTGCTCGCTGCGCCGGTTGCCGGCCTTGGTCTTCGCCTGGGTGGTGAATGTCGCGCGGTGCGCCTCCAGATACAACTCTCCGGACCAGACCGGTGCGTCCGGGTACTCGTCGAAGGCCTTCTGAAAGAACACCGCCGGCGGTTCCACCTCGACCCGGGGTGAACCCTCCAGGTCCCGCAGCCGCCGCGCGCGCTCCAGCATCTCCCGGGTCGGCCCGCCGCCGCCGTCGCCATAGCCGAACGGGACCAGCGACCGCGTCCCCACCCCCTTCTCCGCGTAGTTGCGCGCGGCCCGGGCCAGCTCCACCGCGGTCAGCTCCGAGTTGTACGTGTCGACCGGCGGGAAGTGGGTGAACACCCGGGTGCCGTCGATGCCTTCCCACCAGAACGTGTGGTGTGGCATCCGGTTGGTTTCGTTCCACGACAGCTTCTGGGTCAGAAACCACCGCACCCCGGCGAGGCGGGCGAGTTGCGGGAACGCGGCGGTGTAGCCGAACGAGTCGGGCAGCCAGATCTCCACCGTGTCCACATTGAACTCGTCGGCGAAGAAACGCTTGCCGTGCACCAGCTGGCGGACCATCGCCTCGCCGCCGGGCAGGTTACCGTCGGCCTCCACCCACATCGAACCGACCGGTACGAACGTGCCGGCACGCACCGCCGCGCGGATCCGGTCGTAGATGTGCGGTTGGTTCTCCTTGACCCAGGCGTACTGCTGCGCCTGCGAGCAGGCGAACACCAGCTCCGGGTACTCCGTGGCGAGGGCGGTGACGTTCGCGAACGTGCGCCCGGCCTTGCGTACCGTCTCCCGCAGCGGCCACAGCCAGGCGGAGTCGATGTGCGAGTGCCCGACCGCCGACACCCGGTGCGCGCTCGCGTGTGCCGGTCGGGCCAGCACGTCGGCGAGTTGCTTTCGGCCCGCCGCCGCGGTGCCGGCCACGTCGTGCGGGTCGACCGTGTCGAGCATCCGCTCCAGCGCGCGCAGGATCCCGTGCCGGCGACTGTCATGGACCGGCAGCTCGGTCATCAGCTCGGTGAGGACGTCGATGTCGAGCACGAGATGCCACACCGTCTCGTCCAGCACGGCGAGGTCGGCGGCCGCGAGACGGTAGAGCGGGGCCGTTGGCGCGGTGAGCCGATCGCCCAGCTCGGTCGGCAGGAAGTTGGGAAGCACCACCGGATTGGCCGCCGCCTCCAGCAACGCCTCGAAGCGCGGGCCGGGCACCGGAAGGTACCGGTTGCGCGGATGCAGACCCTTGATGGGCACACCTTCCGGGGTGTATGCGAGCGCTTCGGCCTGAAACCCCGGCCATTCAGCGCCGAACCCGAGGTCGAACACGGCTTCCACGCGCCGGCCGGCCCAGTCCGCCGGCACCTCGCCGGACACCCGGAACCACGTCGTCGACCACGGTGCCCCCCACGGGTGCCCGGTCTCGACCGCCTCGTACCGCGCGGCCAGGGCTTCCGCCACCGGGACCGGCTCGCCCGGCGCGGCCCACGCCTCGACCCGCAGCGGCACCCGCGGCCCGTAGCATGCCGGCCGGATGTGCTGCTCGACGGTCCGGAGCAGCCGTTGTTCCACCAGGACTCGGTCGTCGTGCATGTCGGCTCCTCCAGGACAGCGGGCCAGGCGGCGGGCCAGGTAGCGGGCCGGTGTGGGCAGACCCTAGCGGGCGACCGGACCGGCGTGCCCACGAGTCCATAATGGAGCATCGTGGCGACGTCCGCCCGACAACGCCAACGAACGGTCCTTCTGGCGGTATTGCCCAAATGGGCAACGGTGGGACGGGTCACGTCCTGTTTGCACCGTCCGGTGAGGCGGTAGATTCGACACATGGCCGTCGACGCGCGCTCTCCCCGGAGTCGGGGAGGTCTGCGCCGATCGCTGCCGCTGGTCTTCGGTCTTCCCCTTCTCGCGCTCGTCATCACGGCCATGTACTGGCATTCCGTGCTCGCCAGCGCGCTGACGCCGACGCGGCCGAGCGCCGCCGTGGTCGCCGTCGTGACGGATCCGGATCACGCCCCGACGTTAGCCGGGGACGGGTCCGGGGGCGCCTGTGTGACCGACTCGACCGATCAAGACGTTCAGGGCATCGTCGACGGATACCCCCAGATCGTCGACGCCGGGTCCGTGGCGGACCTGCCCACCGCGAAGATCATCGTCACTGACGGCACCCGGCCGGCGGCGTCCGGCCCGCGGGCACCGCCCCGGTAGCTGCCTGACCGCCGTCCTCTGATCTTCGTGACTCCGCGTCGAGTCGCACCCGGCCGTGCCGGGTTCGCGTTCGCACCGGTCCTCCGCTCCGCCGATCGTGCCTGAGGTGCTGATCATGCATATCGCCGTACATGAATTCCTGCTCGGACTGCGTGAAGCCCTGACCATCTGGTTCGCCCTGATCGGGATCGCCGTCGTGGCGCTCGCCTGCATGCTGGCACCCGATCGGCTGCGCCGGCGGGCGATCCGACGACGCGACAACCGGGCGAAGAACACCCAGAAGCGGGACAGGGAATCCCGGACCCGGCGGCTGCGTCCCGCCCAGATCCGCCGCACCCGGCTCGCCGCCGAGGCGGCCGACCTGGCCCGGTACGCCGACGAGGTCGCCGTGGCGGCCGACCGGGCCGTGGTGACCGCACAGCGCCGCCATGAGGACTGGACCGCCGCGCAGCACACCCGCGACTCCGCCTGGCGCGCGTTCGAGGTGTCCGACGCCGCGGCGCGACGGGTACTGCTGGCCCGCGCGTTTCCGGTGCCCGCGACGCCGCTCACCCCGAGTGAGTACGCGGATCGGGAGCGCTACCTCCACCGTGGCGCCACCGAGGCGTACCGGCGCGGCGAGCTTTCCATCGACCAGTTGATCGACGCGTTGGCACACCGCAACGGCTGGGATCCGCGCCGGCACCCGTTCGAGCAGGACGAGATCCTCCGCCAGGTCGCGAAACACCGGCTGTGGCGGGTGTACCAGACCGCGGCCGACCACGAGCAGGCCGCCTGGCACGCGGTCGAGATGGCGGTGGCGGCCCGGCGCAGCCTGGAGGAGGAAGCGTTCGCCGCGAAGCAACAGGCGCGGCTGGCGGCAGCGGCGCTACCCGACCAGAAGCAGCGGCGGACAGCCGACGTGCGCGCGGTCCGGACGCCGACCCTGGCGACCCGCTGACCCCTACCGCTGCGCGTCGACTACCGCTGCGCGTCGACCCAGCGCTGCACCACCCGGTCGAGCACACCCAACGGCAGCGGCCCGGCACCGAGCACCGTGTCGTGAAACGCCCTGATGTCGAACCGCGCGCCCAACGCCTGCTCGGCGGCGGCCCGGATGCGCAGGATCTCCAGCCGCCCGACCATGTACGCGAGCGCCTGCCCCGGATCGGCGATGTACCGGTCGGTCTCGGAGTCGATCTCCACCTGGGGCATCGCCGTGTTGGCCAGCAGGTAGTCCACCGCCCGCTGCCGGCTCCAGCCCTTGGCGTGCAGGCCGGTGTCCACGACGAGCCGGGCGGCCCGCATCGCGTCCTCCGACACCATGCCGAGCCGGGCGATCGGCCCCGAGTACAGGCCCATCTCGTCGGCCAGCCGCTCCGAGTACAGGCCCCAACCCTCGTCGTACGCGGTGACCGGGGCCAACCGCCGGAACAGCGGCAGGTCGGTCAGCTCCTGGGCGATGGTGAACTGGAAATGGTGTCCCGGCACGGCTTCGTGGAACGCCGTCGCCTCGGCGGTGTACCGGTGCCGCTCCTCGGCGCGGTACGTGTTCGCGAAGTAGATGCCCGGCCGGCTGCCGTCGAGCGCGGCCGGCACGTAGTACGCCCCCGGCGCTCCGGGCGCCTCGTCGGCCGGCACCGCCTCGACCTCACACCGACGGCTCGGCAGCCGGCCGAACCACTGCGGCGCGACCTCCTCGGCCCGGGTGATCACCGTACGCGCGGCGGCCAGCACCTCGTCGCCGTCGCGCCAGCGCAACTCCGGGTCGGTACGCAGCCGGCTGAGGATCTCCGGCACGTCGCGGGTACCGAACGCCTCGACGCCAAGCTCGGCGAACTCCCCGTGCAGCCGGGCGATGATCTCCAGGCCGGTCTGGTGCAGCTCATCCGGGGAGCGCCCGGTCGTGGTGTACGCGCGGACCAGCCGGGCGTAGTGCTCCTCGCCGTCGGGGAGCCAGCTCAGGCCGGCGCGGTCGTCGGGGCGACCGTGCGGCACGACGTCGGTGGCCACCGCGTCCCGGTACCGGGCCAGCGCCGGCCGGACCACCTCGTCGATCAGCCGGTCCCGCTCGGCCGCGAACCCCGGCGCCACCGGGCTGTCGGCCGGTGGCGCCGGCCGGCGCAGCGGATCGCCGTCGCGGTTGGCCAGATAGCGGTCCAGATACGCGACGGCGGCCTCGGCGAGCCGATGGACCGGGAGGCGGCCGGCGGCGATGCCCGCCCGGTGCCGGTCGGCGATCGTTGCCAGCGCGCCGGGCAGCGCGGCCAGCCGGGCCAGGTATCCGTCGGCCTGCGCCGGCTCGCTGATGCCGATCATCGGAAGTGAGAACAGCAGCTCGGCCACCGGCGCGATGAAGTTGTCGGTGACCGTGTACTCGATCGCACCGGCGTCCAACCGGTCGACGAACGCCTCGGCCTGCTGGAGGACGACCGCCTGGGTGACCCAGCTGTCGTGGTCTGGATCGAGCGCCCGCGCGCGGTCCGCGATGCCGCTGATCCGGCTGCGGGTCGCCGCGTCGCCGGCCTCGCTGTAGTCGGTGAGGCGGTCGTCGCGGCCCCGCAGCCCCAGCAGCGTCGACGTCACCGGGTAGGCGTCCAGGAATGCGTCCAGCGCCTCATCGGCGAGCTGAGCGGTCATGCGTCCCCTCTCGGCGCAAGAAGTGGCAGGCTGATCACGTGGGACGCATGAGCACAGCAGAAGCGATCAAGTTCCTGGCCGAGGGTACCCGTACCGGCCGGCTCGCCACCGCCTCGGCGACGGGATCCCCGCACGTGGCGCCGATCTGGTTCCTGGTCGATGGGGACGATCTCGTGTTCACCACCGGGCGGGACACGATCAAGGGCCGGCACCTGCGGGCCAACCCGCGCGCCGCGATGACCGTCGACGTCGACGTGTTCCCGTACAGCTATGTCGTGCTGCGCGGGCCGGTGATCGTCGAGGAGCACGCCGCGGACCTGCTCCGGTGGGCGACCCGGCTCGCCGAGCGGTACGTGCCGGCCGATCAAGCCGAAGAGTACGGTCGACGCAACGCGGTCGAGAGCGAGCTGCTGTGCCGGCTGCACATCGACCGGATCGCCGGCCAGACCGACATCGCGCTCTGAGCCGCACGGATCAGGAGTGGCTGGTCAGCACCGGCCACGCATACGCGGCCAGCGCGAACGCGGCCGCGAGCATGCCGAGCCGGAAACCCCTGGTGGGAAACGGCAGCGCCGCGAGCACGAGCAGGATGATGGCGATGAGGTACAGCACGGCCTGAGTAGACATGCATGATCAGTACCCGATGATCGTCCACATGAAACGGTGACGGTCAGTCGCCGGGGAATGGGGCGCCGACCACCCGATTTGGGCTGTCGCCCGGATCGCGCGACGATGCGGTACATGCGTCCATTCCGTTTCCTCGGCGTCGCGGCGGCCGGTGTCGTCGACGCCCGCCAGCTCACCGAGACCGCCCGGCGCGCCGAGGCGATCGGGTACAGCGCCCTGGTCCTGCCCGACCACCTGGTCGAGCAGCACGCGCCCATCCCGCTGCTGGCGACGGTGGCCGCGGTCACCGAACGGATCCGGATCGGCACCTTCGTGTTCAACGCCGACCTGCGCCATCCCGCCGTCCTGGCGCAGGATCTGGCGAGCCTCGACGTGCTCTCCGGCGGGCGGTTGGAGATCGGCATCGGCGCCGGCTGGAACCGCCCCGAGTACGACGCGATCGGTCTGCCGTTCGCCCCGGTCGGCGTCCGGGTCAGCCGGCTCGCCGAGGTGGTCGCCGTGCTGAAGGGTTGCTTCGGCGACGGCCCGTTCTCGTACGCGGGCGACTACTTCACCATCACCGGGCACGACGGCCACCCCAAGCCGGTGCAGCGGCCGCACCCGCCGCTGTTCATCGGCGGGGGAGGGCGCCGGGTACTGACGCTCGCGGGGCAGCAGGCCGACATCGTCGGTCTGGCGCCGCGGCTGCGGCGTGGCGACGACGGGAAGCCGGTGGTCGACCCGCGCAGCCTGACCGCCGCCGCGGCCGAGGAGAAGGTCGGCTGGATCCGGGCGGCCGCCGGAGACCGGTTCGACCGGATCGAGCTCAATGCGTATCCGACGGGTGGCCCGGTCGTGGTGACCAACAACGCGCGGGCCGAGGCCCAGCGGCGCGCCGACCGGCTGCGCGAGGTGAGCGGTGTGGAGATCACCGCCGACGAGGTATTGGAGTCGCCGCACGCGTTCATCGGGTCGATCGACGGGCTGACCGAGAAGTTCGTCGGGTTGCGGGAGCGGTTCGGGATCAGCTCGATCATGGTGGGGGAGATCGACGAGCTGGCACCCGTGGTCGAACGCCTCGCCGGGCGGTGATCAACCGGTGAACGTTTCGTCCAGGTCCTGGATCTTGTCGGCGGTGGCGGCCCGGCGGATCCAGACGTCCAGCTGATCGAGATCGGTGCAGGCGGCGATGCGGGCGCGGATGTCGTCCTGCCGCGCTCCCGCCACTCAGGCAATGACGGCCGCTCCGCGCCCCCGCCGGGGAAGAGACACGAGTCGGGGTACACCCGCCGCTTGCCCGCGGGCTTCCTACCGCTCGCCATGGGGGGCCAGGTCGACAGGTGGGCGAACGCCGGTCGGTGGTAGCATCTAGTCTGTCTAGACATGGAGGGGTTCCCAGTGCGGTGGCAGATGCAAGAGGCCAAGCAACGCTTCAGCGAGGTGCTACGCGCTGCGGAGGCGGGTGAGCCGCAGATCGTCACGAAGCACGGCGCAGAAGTCGCGGTTGTCATCGACATAGCGGAGTATCGAAGGCTCCGAGGCGAGCAGGTCGGTCTGATGGAGTACTTGCGTGTCGACCCCCTCGCTGATGTCGACCTCGATGCCGAGATCGACCGTCCCCGTGAGGAGCCGCGCGACATCGACCTGGCCGGATGACCATGGCGTACCTGCTCGATACGAGCGTCGTCTCCGAACTCCGCAAAACCGCACCGCACCCACGAGTCACGCAGTGGCACGCCAGTCACTCCCACGCCGATGTCTATCTCAGCACCCTGGTAGTCGGTGAGATCAGGCGCGGTATCGACCGGCTCCGTCCGCGCGACCCGAAGCAGGCCGATGTTCTGGAACGCTGGCTTTCCGGGTTGACGGCCTCGTATCGGGAACGCCTCCTGCCAGTGACAGCGCAGGTGGCCGAGGAGTGGGGCCGGATGAGCGCCACGACTCAGCCGCCGCCCGTCATCGACGGTCTGATGGCCGCAACGGCAAGTGTCCACAGACTGACGTTGGTCACCCGCAACGTCGCTGACGTCGTCCGAACCGGAGTCCCGCTGATCAACCCGTTCGACTGAGAGAGCGGACGAAACCGGAGACCGCCCAGGTCCCGGCCGATCACCAACCGCGGGCTCGCCACTCCGGGATCGCGGCGCGTTCCTTGCCCAGGGTGCTGTCTTTTCCGTGGCCTGGGTAGAACCAGGTCTCGTCAGGGAGTCGGCCGAAGATTTTCGTCTCCAGATCCGTCATGATCGAGTTGAAGTCCGTCGGGTTTGTGGTCCGGCCAGGACCCCCGGGGAACAGTGAGTCGCCGGTGAACAGGTGCGGGTGGCCGGACGGGTCGCGGTAGAGCAGCGCGATCGACCCCGGCGTGTGACCGACCAGGTGGATGATCTCCAGTTCGGCGTCACCCACCCGTACCGTGTCCCCGTCTTTCAGGGTCTGCGAAACGCACGGGATCTCTCCCGCGTCGGCTTCGTGGGCGAACGACTCGGCGCCGGTGACGCCGACGACGTCCTCCAGTGCCTGCCAATGGTCGGGGTGCCGGTGCGTAGTGACCACGGTGGACAGTCCACCTTCGCCGAGCAGGGCGAGCAGCCGGTGCGCCTCGTTCGCGGCGTCGATGAGCAGTTGCTCGCCCGCGCTGCGCAACAGGTACGCGTTGTTGTCCATCGGTCCGACCGAGATCTTGATGACGGTCAGGTCGGCGAGGTCCCGGATGTCCGGGGCGCCGCCGGGGGAGACCTCTCCGGTGTACGTCACGACAACCTCATTTCCAGGTCGGTACGGTCGGCAGGAGCCCGTCTGGTGTCGCCGTCAGGCCGGTGCCGGTGGACCGCCCGGACAGCCAGGAGGCGATGGCGGATCCCGGCCCGCTGACGGTGACCGCGGGGTCGGGTCCGATGGTGAGCTCATGGTCGAGATCGACGGCGTGCAGCCGCACCGGCGGCATGCTCCCGGCCAGGTCGGCGGCGAGTTCGTGCAGCAGCCGGTGCACGAACGAGTCCGGCCAGTCGGTCGGCGGGTACCCGGCGTCGAGGTCAGCGTGGTGCACCTCCACCTCGGACAGCCGTGCCCAGGTGATGTACGCCGCCGGCCGGACGCGCCCGCTCCGCCACCGGACGGTGGCCGCCCAGGCGTCCGGCGGCATCTGCGCCACCGCCTCGTCGACCCGCTCTGCGGACGCGACCAGGTCGGCCACGTGCTCGGTGCCGGGACGCCCGGCGCCGGCCTCGATGTCGGCGTCCCGCTGCTCGTCGCTCGCGTACTGCGGCGTCTCGATCCCGGTCCGCGCCCAGGTCAGCAGGTTGACGCAGCCGTCGGCGTTGCGGGCGAGATGGGCGAGGACGTGCCCGCGGGTCCAGCCGGGCAGCAGCGAGGCCGCCGCGAGGTCGGCGTCGTCGAGCTTGCGGGCCGTCGCCAGCAGCCGGGCCGTCGCCCGGTCGATCTCAGGAAGGAGCACGAGCGGGTCGGCGGTCATGTGCTCACTCTAGGCCGCCCGTCGCATCCATTCCCGGGTACCGAACCACCGACACGACTCGGCGGCCACCTCGGCGGCCCGGCGCAGGGCGGCGACGAACACCGCCTCGTCCAGCGTCCCGGCCGCGAGCAGGGCGTGGCAGAACGCGCCGTGGAGCACGTCGCCGGCGCCGGTGGTGTCGACCACGTCCACGCGCGGCACCTCGATCTCGCCCGAGGTCTCACCGGCCGGGATCCCGCCCGCTGAGATCCCGTCCGCCGGCACCGGCCCGGCCCAGCGCACCGGCCGCGGACCGTCGGTCACCGCGCGCCAGGCGACACCCCGCTCGGCCAGGTACGCCAGCGCCGGTTCACCGCCCGGCGGCCGCAGGTCGGCCGAGCAGATCGCGACGTCGACCAGCGGCAGCAGCCCCGGCAGGTGCTCCTTCCAACTGCCGCCGTCGAGCACGGTCACCCGGTCCGCGGCGGCGCGCAGCGCCGCCGCGGCCAGCTCAGGATGATGGCCGTCCACGAGGACCAGTTCCGCGCCGTGGACCAGGCTGTCCAGATCACCGGGTACCCTCAGCCGCTGCCCGGCCGCGTTGCGGGAGACCACCGCCCGGGTACCGGTACCGGCCGTCACCAGCACGCACGACACGGCCGGCGGCTCGGGGTCGCCGGCAGCGAGGTCCACCAGGCGTATCCCGAGCCGGGCCAGGTCGGCCTTGGCGCCGGCCGCGAGCGGGTGGTCACCGAGGCCGGTGACCAGCGTCGCCGTCCCGCCGAGGCAGGCGAACGTGGCCGCGGCGTTGGCTGCCGGGCCACCGGCGGCGACCACCTGCCGGCCGGCGGTGATCTTCTCGTTGGCCGCCGGTACGTGGTCGACCTGCTGGATCAGGTCGAGCGTGCACAACCCGGCGAAGACCGCGCTCGGCGCCATCCCGGTCACGATATTCGGTTTCGCTTTCACCAGACGGATCCCTACCGTCAGTGCACGGGGTCAACGGCCAAGGTCGACACAACTTCCGGGAAGTTGTCGTCTCGGACCCCGATTTTGACCACAACTTCCCGGAAGTTGTGCCGATCATGACGTGAGGAACCACTGTGACCTTTGATCTCCCGTCCCTGGGCTGGGACGCATATTTCGCAGGCGCCTATGCCGCGTACGATCGCCCGACCCGGCACCCCGCGCGGGTCATGCGGGTCGACCGCGGGGTGTGCACCGTCCTGGCGGAGTCCGGTGCGACCCGGGCCAGCCTGGCCGGCGCGATCCTCGCCGCCGCCGCCCGTGACCCGATCGTGCTGCCGTGCGCCGGCGACTGGGTGGTCACCCATACCTGGCCGGACCGGCGGGTCACCATCGAAACCGTGCTGCCCCGGCGCAGCGCGGTGGTCCGGGCCAGCGCCGGGGCGGCGTCGCACGCCCAGGTGCTCGCGGCCAACCTCGACGTGGCGGCCGTGGTCGAGCCGCTCGACCCGGCGCCGGACAGCGGCCGGATCGAGCGCCTGCTCGCCCTGGCATTCGAATCCGGGGCCCAACCGGTGCTGATCCTGACCAAGTCCGACCGGGTGCGCCGGCCGGCGGCGGTCGCGGCGCAGGTCGCCGACATCGCCCCGGAGGTGCCCGTGCACTGGGTCAGCGCGCGTACCGGGGACGGCCTCGCCGATCTCCGCCGGTACCTGACCCGGGGTCGCACCCTCGGGCTGCTCGGCCCGTCCGGCGCCGGCAAGTCGAGCCTGGTCAACGCGCTGGCCGGCACGACGGTCATGACCACGCAGGCACTCCGCGCCGACGGCAAGGGCCGGCACACGACCACCTTCCGCACCCTGGTGCCGTTGCCGGGCGGAGGCGTGCTGCTCGACACCCCTGGGGTCCGCGCGGTCGGACTGATCGCCGCTGACGAGGGCCTCGACCGGACCTTCGCCGACGTGACGACGCTGGCCGCGCGGTGCCGCTTCGGTAACTGCCGGCACTCGGTCGAGCCCGGCTGCGAGGTCCGGGCCGCGGTCGAGGCAGGTACCCTCTCGCCGCGCCGGCTGGCCAACTGGCGACGTCTGCGGCACGAGCAGGCGGCGGAGACCCGGCGCCGGCAGGATAGGCTGGTGGCCGAGCGCCGCACCAGCTGGGCGTGGGCCCCGGGGCAGGAGCGCCGTAGTCGCGCGCGGCCCTGACCAGGGTCCGATCCCTCTCCGGTGGCTGGCGGGAAGAAACTTGTCATACCCCGTAGCTACAGTTGCTGCCGGCATCCGTCCGGGTGCCTCTTCGGCAACTTCAGACGTGAGGGCGGGCCGTGGCCGACCGATTGATCATTCGCGGAGCGCGCGAGCACAACCTGCGCGATGTCAACCTTGAGCTGCCAAGGGACGCGCTGATCGTCTTCACCGGCCTGTCCGGCTCGGGCAAGTCCAGCCTCGCCTTCGACACGATCTTCGCCGAGGGCCAGCGGCGTTACGTCGAGTCGCTGTCGTCGTACGCCCGGCAGTTCCTCGGGCAGATGGACAAGCCCGACGTCGACTTCATCGAGGGGCTGAGCCCGGCGGTCTCGATCGACCAGAAGTCGACGTCGCGCAACCCGAGGTCGACTGTCGGCACGATCACCGAGGTCTACGACTACCTCCGGCTGCTCTACGCGCGGGTCGGCGAGCCGCACTGCCCGGTCTGCGGCGAGCCGATCGCGAAGCAGACCCCGCAGCAGATCGTCGACCGCGTGCTGGCCATGGACGAGGGCACCCGGTTCCAGGTGCTCGCGCCCGTCGTGCGCGAGCGCAAGGGCGAATATGTCGACCTGTTCGCCGAGTTGCAGTCCAAGGGCTTCGCCCGGGTCCGGATCGACGGTGTGGTGCACCCGCTGACCGATCCGCCCAAGCTGAAGAAGCAGGAGAAGCACACCATCGAGGTGGTCGTCGACCGGCTCGCGGTCAAGGCCAGCGCCAAGCGGCGGCTGACCGACTCGGTGGAGACCGCACTCAAGCTCGCCGCCGGCATCGTGATCCTCGACTTCATCGATCTCGCCGACGACGACGAGCACCGGGAGCGGCGGTTCTCCGAGCATCTGGCCTGCCCCAACGACCACCCGCTCACGATCGACGACCTGGAGCCGCGCAGCTTCTCGTTCAACTCGCCGTTCGGCGCCTGCGCGGAGTGCACCGGCATCGGCACCAAGAAAGAGGTCGACCCGGAGCTGATCATCCCGGACATCGAGCGGACGCTGCGCGAGGGCGCGATCCAGCCGTGGTCGGGCGGCCACACGCTGGAGTACTTCCTGCGGCTGCTGGAGGCGCTCGGCGACGAGGAGGGCTTCGACCTCGACACCCCGTGGCGGGCGCTGTCCAGCCGGGCGCAGAAGGCCATTCTGTACGGCTCGGAGGACCAGGTGCACGTCCGCTACCGCAACAAGTACGGGCGGGAGCGGTCCTACTACACCGGTTTCGAGGGCGTGGTGCAGTGGATCGAGCGGCGGCACGGCGACACCGACTCGGACTGGTCGCGGGACAAGTACGAAGGCTTCATGCGCGACGTGCCGTGTGGCGCGTGCGGGGGCGCCCGGCTCAAGCCGGAGATCCTGGCGGTCACCCTCGACGGCCGCAGCATCGCCGACCTCTGCAACCTGTCGGTGGGGGAGGCGGCCGAGATCCTGGCCGTGATGCACCTGACCGACCGGCAGAAGATGATCGCCGAGCGGGTCCTCAAGGAGATCAACGCCCGGCTGCGGTTCCTGGTCGACGTCGGCCTGGACTACCTGTCGCTGGACCGGGCGGCCGCCACGCTGTCCGGCGGCGAGGCGCAGCGCATCCGGCTGGCCACCCAGATCGGGTCCGGACTGGTCGGCGTGCTCTACGTGCTCGACGAGCCGAGCATCGGGCTGCACCAGCGCGACAACCACCGGCTGATGGAGACGCTGGTCCGGCTGAAGAACCTGGGCAACACGCTGATCGTGGTCGAGCACGACGAAGACACGATCCGCACCGCCGACTGGATCGTCGACATCGGTCCGGGCGCGGGCGAGCACGGTGGCGAGATCGTGCACAGCGGCACCGTCGCCGACCTGCTGGCCAGCGAGGATTCGATCACCGGTGCCTACCTGTCCCGGCGGCGGAGCATCCCGACGCCAGCGGTCCGCCGGCCCCGCACGCCCGGCCGCGAGCTGATCGTGCACGGCGCGCGCGAGCACAACCTGCGCAACCTGACGGTGTCGTTCCCGCTCAGCCAGTTCGTGGCGGTCACCGGGGTGTCCGGCTCGGGCAAGTCGACGCTGGTCAACGACATCCTGTACACGGTGCTCGCCAACCAGGTCAACGGCGCCCGGCTGGTGCCCGGCCGGCACACCCGGGTGACCGGGCTCGACCTGGTCGACAAGGTGGTGGGGGTCGACCAGTCGCCGATCGGCCGCACGCCACGCTCCAACCCGGCCACCTACACGGGGGTTTTCGACCACATCCGGCGCCTGTTCGCCGAGACGACCGAGTCCAAGGTCCGGGGGTACGGGCCGGGTCGGTTCTCGTTCAATGTCAAGGGCGGCCGGTGCGAGGCATGCGCCGGTGACGGCACGATCAAGATCGAGATGAACTTCCTCCCGGACGTCTACGTCCCGTGCGAGGTGTGCAAGGGCGCCCGGTACAACCGGGAGACGCTCGAGGTGCACTACAAGGGCCGCACGATCGCCGAGGTGCTGGACATGCCGATCGAGGAGGCGGCCGGCTTCTTCGAGGCGATTCCGGCGATCCACCGCCACCTCAAGACGCTGGTCGACGTCGGTCTCGGGTACGTGCGGCTCGGCCAGCCGGCGCCGACCCTGTCCGGTGGCGAGGCGCAGCGCGTCAAGCTGGCCTCTGAGCTGCAAAAACGTTCCACCGGCCGGACCGTGTACGTGCTGGACGAGCCGACCACGGGCCTGCACTTCGAAGACATCCGCAAGCTCCTCCTGGTGCTGGAGAGCCTGGTCGACAAGGGCAACACGGTGATCGTGATCGAGCACAACCTCGACGTGATCAAGACAGCCGACTGGTTGATCGACATGGGCCCGGAGGGTGGACACAAGGGCGGTACCGTGGTCGCCGCCGGCACCCCGGAGGAGGTCGCGGAGACCGCGGAGAGTTACACCGGTGGTTTCCTGCGTCACGTGTTCGGTCTCGACGGCGAGCCGGCCGGCAGCGGCGCCCAGGCCCGCGCCGCGAAAGCCAACGGCTCCGGCCGGCCGGCCGCCAAGAAGACGGCGAAGGCCCCGGCCCGCAAGGCCACCAAGCGGACGGCGGTCGCGTCGCGCTGATCGGCGCCGGTCGCTGTGGGCCGGCTGTGCGTGCGGGATCGGTTCGGTTTCGAATCGCCGGTCGGTGCCGGTTCGCGCCCGTCGCGATGATGGGATGGCGTTCATCAAGGTGGGCATTTCGCGGAAGTGGTCACGTTCCGTGCTGAACCGGTTGGCGGCTCGACTGCGTAGTCACTGGGGACAGAGGCGTTTCCTAGCAGGAGGAGCATGATGAGCGAGACGACCAGGCGCAGCGTTCTCGCCGGCGCCGCTGGCGTCGGGGCGGCTGCTGTGCTGGCCGCGTGCGGGACCGCGGATGATGGTTCCGGCTCTGGCGACGGTGTCAACGACAACGCCGGCGACAGCGGCGCTCAAACCACCCCGACCGCTGGACCCGAGAGCAAGGCACCCGACAACTCGGGTGGTAACACCGGTGGCAATGTCCTGGCGAAGACCACCGACATCCCGGTCGGCGGCGGAAAGATCATCGACGCCGAGAAGGTCGTCGTGACGCAGCCGACCAAGGGTACCTTCAAGTGCTTCAGCGCCGTCTGCACGCATGCGGGCTGCACCGTCAGCGGCGTCTCCAACGGCGTCATCAGCTGTCCCTGCCACGGCAGCCGGTTCTCGGCGACCGACGGTTCGGTCAAGGGTGGCCCCGCGCCGTCGCCGCTGGCCGCGAAGAAGGTCAGCGTCCAGGGCGACAGTGTCGTGCTGGCCTGAACGGAGTTCCGCTGGGGCGCCGGAGTTGGTCGCTCCGGCGCCCCAGCGTTTCTGACGTACCCGCGGGCTAGGCTCGCAGGCGTGCCGGATCCGTCCACTTACCGCCCTGCCACGGGCAGCATCCCCGATCGGCCCGGTGTCTACCGGTTCCGCGACCCGACCGGTCGGGTGATCTATGTCGGCAAGGCCAAAAGCCTGCGGCAGCGGCTGAATTCATACTTCGCCGACACCTGGACGCTGCACCCGCGCACGAAGCAGATGGTCACCACCGCCGCCGGGGTCGACTGGGTCACGGTCGGGACCGAGGTCGAGGCGCTCCAACTGGAGTATGCCTGGATCAAGGAGTACGACCCGCGGTTCAATGTGCGCTACCGCGACGACAAGAGCTACCCGTACCTTGCGGTCACGCTCGACGAGGAATACCCGCGGCTGCAGGTGATGCGCGGCGCCAAACGCAAGGGCGTGCGCTACTTCGGGCCCTATTCGCACGCCTGGGCCATCCGGGAGACACTCGACCTGCTGTTGCGGGTGTTTCCGGCCCGCACGTGCAAGGCCGGGGAGTTCAAGCGCGCCGGCCAGATCGGGCGGCCGTGCCTGCTCGGCTACATCGGCAAGTGCTCGGCGCCGTGCGTGGGCCGGGTCAGCGCCGAGGAGCACCGGCAGATCGTGCTCGACTTCTGCGACTTCATGGCCGGCAAGACCGACACCATGATCAGGCGGCTGGAGCGGGAGATGCAGGCCGCCTCCACCGATCTCGAATTCGAGCGGGCGGCCCGGCTGCGCGACGATCTCGCCGCGATCCGCCGGGCGATGGAGAAGCAGGCCGTGGTGTTCGGCGACGGCACCGACGCCGACGTGGTCGCGTTCGCCGACGACCCGCTGGAGGCCGCCGTCCAGGTGTTCCACGTGCGCGGCGGGCGGGTGCGCGGCCAGCGCGGCTGGGTGGTGGAGAAGACCGAGGAGCTGACCACCGGTGATCTCGTCCACCATTTCTGCACCCAGGTCTACGGCGAGGGGAGCGCCGCGGTCGAGATCCCGCGCGAGCTGCTGGTTCCCGAGCTGCCGGCCGACGTCGACGCGCTGGCGGAGTGGATGTCCGACCTGCGCGGCAGCCGGGTCACCATCCGGGTGCCGCAGCGCGGGGACAAGAAGGCCCTCCAGGAGACCGTGTCCCGCAACGCCGAGCAGGCGCTGACCCAGCACAAGCTGCGCCGGGCCGGCGATCTGACCACCCGGGGCAAGGCGCTGGAGGAGATCGCCGACGCGCTCGGTCTCGACAGTGCCCCGCTGCGCGTCGAGTGCTACGACGTGTCCCAGATCCAGGGCACCGACGTGGTCGCCAGCATGGTCGTGTTCGAGGACGGCCTCGCCCGGAAGAGTGAATACCGGCGGTTCGCGATCAACGGTGCCACCGACGACGTGTCCGCGATCTCCGAGGTGCTGCGGCGCCGGTTCCTCCGGTACAAGCAGGCGCTCGCCGAAACGGGGGACGCGCTGGCGGCGGCCGAGCGGGACACCGCGGGCGGGCCAGCGGGTATCGACCCGGACACCGGGCGGCCGCGCAAGTTCGCCTACCCGCCGCAACTGGTCGTCGTCGACGGTGGCCAGCCGCAGGTCAACGCCGCGGCACGGGTGCTCAGCGATCTGGGCATCACCGAGGTCGCGGTGTGCGGGCTGGCCAAGCGTCTGGAAGAGGTCTGGGTGCCCGACGAGGAGTTCCCGCTCGTGTTGCCGCGCGCTTCCGAGGGCCTTTACCTGCTGCAACGGGTGCGTGACGAGGCGCACCGGTTCGCCATCACCTACCACCGGCAGAAGCGGTCGAAGCGGATGACCGCCTCCAGCCTCGACTCCGTGCCCGGCCTCGGCGAGGTCCGGCGAAAGGCGTTGCTGCGCCATTTCGGTTCGTTGAAGCGGCTCAAGGCGGCGACCGTGGACGAGATCGTCGAGGTGCCCGGCCTCGGCCGCCGCACCGCCGAGGCGATCCTCGTCGCGCTCGGGGTCGAGCCGGGGGAGAGCGCCCGTTCCGGGGAGGGCGCCCGTTCCGCCGAGCCCGCCGGGGAGGGCGCCCGTTCCGCCGAGCCCGCCGGGGAGGGCGCCCGTTCCGGCGAGCCAGCGAGGGCGAGCGCCACGCCTCAGGAGCCGGCCGGAGTAACCGACGCGGACGCCGCACCGCCCGCGCCCTAGGATCGTTGCGGGGTTGAGCCGTCCGCGCGGCCCGTGATCAGCCGTGCGACGGGCGAGGGGGAAGCGTGACGCAGCATACGGCGCCCGCCGCGGAAGTACCGGAGCCGCAGCGATCAGAGACCGACCTGGTCATCGTCACCGGGGTGTCCGGTGGCGGCCGCAGCACGGTGGCCAGGGCACTGGAGAACGTCGGGTACTACGTGGTCGACAACCTGCCGCAGGCGCTCATGCTCGACATGGCCGAGCTGGCGTACGCGGCCGGTGGCGCGGCCCGGCGCACCGCGATGGTTCTCGACGTGCGCAGCCGCGCGTTCTCCACCGATCTCGCCGGCGCGGTCAAGGCGCTGCGGGAGCGTGGTTTCCACCCGCAGGTGGTCTTCGTCGACGCCGACAACGAGGTGCTGATCCGCCGGTTCGAGAGCGTCCGGCGGGCGCACCCGATGCAGGGCGAGGGGCGGCTGTCCGACGGCATCATCGCGGAGCGTGAGCTGCTGCGCGAGGCGCGCGAGCAGGCCGATGTGATCATCGACACCACGCACCTCAACGTGAACCAGCTCCGGACCCGCGTCGAGGAGATGTTCGCCGCGGAGGACACCCGGCGGCTGCGGGTCACCGTGCTGTCGTTCGGGTTCAAGTACGGGCTGCCGCCCGATGCCGACTTCGTGCTCGACGCGCGGTTCCTGCCCAACCCGTACTGGGTGCCCGAGCTGCGCGACCACACCGGCCTGGAGCCGGAGGTCAGCCGGTACGTGCTGGGCCAGCGCGGCGCGATCACGTTCGTGGAGACGCTGGCCCGGCTGATCAACGCGACCGCGGCCGGGTTCGAGCGCGAGGGTAAGCGTTACGTCACCGTCGCGGTCGGCTGCACCGGCGGCAAGCACCGCAGCGTGGCGATCGCGGAGGAGCTGGCCCGCCGCCTGCGCGACGTACGCCTGGCCGCCTCCCCGCAGCACCGCGACCTGGGGCGCGAATGACTCTGCTAGTTGGCGCTCGCTCCGCTCGCGCGGCTCTCGCGCCCGTCAGCCGCCCTGTAGCCGACCCCGCGCTGAGCTACTGGCACTCGCTCCGCTCGCGCGGGCTTCGCGCCCGCTACGCGGCCTGCACGGCACCGCTGCGCTCGTTCCTCGCTCCGCGGCACCGTTTCGGCCGCGGCGCGAAGCCGGGTCGCTGCGCTCCCTCGACTCCGGGCCGGCTGCGGGCGGCGGCGCGAGAGCGAGGCGGGGCATGACGGTGCGGGTGGTGGCTTTCGGGGGCGGGCACGGGCTGTCCGCGTCGCTGCGGGCGCTCCGGTTGCTGCGCCAGCAGTGGTTGCGGGAGCAGCAGGGCAGTCTCGACGTCACCGCGGTCGTCACGGTCGGCGACGACGGCGGTTCCAGCGGCCGGTTGCGCGCCGAGCGGGGCGGCCTCCCGCCCGGCGACCTCCGGCAGGCGCTCGTCGCGCTGGCCGATGTGGACGAGCCGGCCCGCGACCGGACCGCCCAGCTCTTCCAGCACCGCTTCGACGGCCTCGGCCAGCTGTCCGGGCATCCGGTCGGCAACCTGGTGCTGCAAGGGCTGATCGAGATGCTCGGTGACCCGGTGGCCGCGCTCGACCACGCCGCCGCGCTGCTCGGCTGCGAGGGCCGGGTGCTGCCGATGTCACGCCAGGCGGTGAATATCGAGGCCGACGTCCTCGGCGGCGATCCGAACCGGCCCGGCGACGTGGTCGCGGTCCGTGGGCAGCATGCGGTGGCGGTCACCCGCGGTGAGGTTCAACGGGTACGCCTGAAGCCGGGTCAACCGGTGGCGTGTGCCGAGGCGGTGGCGGCGATCCGGGCGGCCGACTGGCTGATCTTCGGGCCGGGTTCGTGGTACACGAGTGTGATCCCGCACCTGCTGGTCCCCGATCTTGCCGCCGCGGTGCTGGCGAGCCCGGCGAAGCGCCTGGTCACGCTCAATCTCGCGGCGGAGAAGGAGACGTCCGGGTTGTCGGTCCCGGATCATTTGGCGGCACTGACCCGTTACCTGCCGGCCCTCCAGGTCGATGTAGTACTTGCTGACGGGAAAGCGGTAGGAGACCCCGAGCCGGTACATCGTGCGGCAGAATCGCTGGGTGCGCGGCTGGCGCTCGCACCGGTCTCCGTGCCGGACGGGTCGCCCCGCCACGATCCGGCTGCGCTGGCTGCTGCCCTGGAACCGCTGGTAGCGGCCACGTGACCGGGTCGGCCGGTCGGAGGCGGCAGTGGCCACCGCAGTGGATACTGACGCACAGACCGGCCACAGACGATGGAGCGGCCCACAACGGTCCCGAGGTGACGACACGATGGCGATGACCGGCGCGGTCAAAGACGAGCTCAGCCGGGTCGATGTGGCGAAGCCCTGCTGCCGGCGGGCGGAGATGGCGGCCCTGCTGCGCTTCGCCGGCGGGTTGCACATCGTCTCCAACCGGGTGGTGGTCGAGGCGGAGTTGGACACTGGCGCGGCCGCCCGCCGGTTGCGCCGCGAGATCGCCGAGCTGTACGGGTACCCGAGCGAGATCCACGTGCTCGCGTCCGGTGGCCTCCGCAAGGCCAGCCACTTCATCGTCCGCGTGGTCAAGGACGGCGAGTCGCTCGCCCGCCAGACCGGCCTGCTCGACGTGCGTGGCCGTCCGGTGCGGGGCCTGCCGCCGCACGTGGTGTCGGCGAACATGTGCTGCGCGGTGGCCGCCTGGCGTGGGGCCTTCCTGGCGCACGGGTCGCTGACCGAGCCCGGCCGGTCCTGCGCGCTGGAGGTCACCTGCCCCGGGCCGGAGTCGGCGCTCGCGCTGGTCGGCGCCGCCCGCCGGGTGGGGATCACCGCGAAGGCGCGCGAGGTCCGCGGCGTTGACCGGGTCGTGGTGAAGGACGGCGACGCGATCGGCGCGCTGCTCACCCGGCTCGGCGCGCACAAGAGCGTACTAGCGTGGGAGGAGCGCCGGGTCCGGCGTGAGGTACGCGCGACCGCCAACCGGCTGGCCAACTTCGACGACGCCAACCTGCGCCGGTCCGCGCGGGCGGCGGTCGCCGCGGCGGCCCGGGTGGCCCGCGCCCTGGAGATCCTGGGCGAGACCGCGCCGAAGCACCTGTCCAGCGCCGGTCACCTGCGCCTCGATCACCGGCAGGCGTCCCTTGAGGAGCTGGGCGCGCTGGCCGATCCGCCGCTGACCAAGGACGCGATCGCCGGCCGGATCCGGCGACTGCTCGCGCTGGCCGACAAGCGCGCCCGCGACCTGGGCATCCCGGACACCGAGTCGGCGGTAACCCCGGAGATGATGGCGACCTGACGCCGGCCGTCCCACCTCGTCGATCTAGGACAAATGGTGGGACGAAACGGGCGAGGCGGGCACCATTCGTCCTAGATCGACGCGACTCGGCGCGGGGGCGTGAGACGGCCGACACCCCGCCCCGCGCGGCAGAGAGTTCCGGGTGACGATAGGGTCACAGTGTTCGGCGACGAAGCCGGCTCGGCTTGCTCACCGGGCGTCGCTGCCGCGGGTCGGGCTGGTCAGTCGCGGTGGCGAGGGCCGCGCAGCGGCCTGATCACTGTCTGAGCGGCCGGCTGCCAGGGGCGTCGGCAAGACACGGCAAGGAGATGTGTCCTGTGACCATCCGGGTTGGCATCAACGGGTTTGGCCGCATCGGCCGGAACTTCTTCCGCGCGGTCCTCGACCAGCGCGCCGACATCGAGGTCGTCGCCGTCAACGACCTGACCGACAACAAGACGCTCGCGCACCTGCTCAAGTACGACTCGCTGCTGGGCAAGCTGGACGCCGAGGTCAGCTACGACGAAGAGTCGATCTCGGTCAATGGCAAGAAGATCAAGGCGTTCGCCGAGCGTGATCCGTCCAAGCTGGGCTGGGGCGACATGGGCGCCGACGTCGTCATCGAGTCGACCGGCATCTTCACGTCGGCCGACAAGGCGGGCGCGCACATCCAGGCCGGCGCCAAGAAGGTCATCATCTCGGCGCCCGCCAAGGGCGAGGACATCACGATCGTGATGGGCGTCAACGACGACAAGTACGACGCGGCCTCGCACAACATCATCTCCAACGCGTCCTGCACGACGAACTGCGTCGCGCCGATGGCGAAGGTGATGCTGGAGGCCTTCGGCATCACCAAGGGCCTGATGACGACCATCCACGCGTACACGAACGACCAGGTGATCCTGGACTTCCCGCACAAGGACCTGCGCCGGGCGCGGGCCGCCGCGATCAACATCATCCCGACCACGACCGGTGCCGCCAAGGCGACCAGCCTGGTGATCCCGGAGCTGAAGGGCAAGCTCGACGGCATCGCGATGCGGGTGCCGGTGCCGACCGGGTCGGTCACCGACCTGGTGCTGGAGCTGGGCCGGGAGACCACGAAGGAAGAGGTCAACGCGGCGTTCAAGGCGGCGGCCGAGGGCCCGCTGAAGGGCCTGCTGGTGTACACGGAAGACCCGATCGTCTCCACCGACATCGCCAACACCTCGCCGAGCTGCACCCTCGACGGCCTGCTCACGATGGTCCAGGGCAACCAGGCCAAGATCGTCGGGTGGTACGACAACGAGTGGGGCTACTCCAACCGCCTGGTCGACCTGACCAAGCTAGTGGGTTCCCAGCTGTGAGAAGTCTCGACGAGCTGCTCCATGAAGGGGTACGAGGTCGGCGGGTGCTGGTGCGCGCCGACCTCAACGTTCCCCTCGCGGACGGGAAGATCACCGACGACGGCCGGATCCGGGCCGTCCTGCCGACGCTGGTGGCGTTGCGTGCGGGCGGCGCCCGCGTCGTCGTCTGCTCGCACCTGGGCCGGCCGAAGGGCGCCCCGGACCCGAAGTACACGCTGCGCCCGGTGGCCGACCGGATGGCCGAGCTGCTCGGCTCGCCGGTGGCGTTCGCGACCGACACGGTCGCGGAGAGCGCCCGGGCGACCGTGTCCGGCCTCGGCGACGGCGACGTCGCGCTGTTGGAGAATCTGCGGTTCAACGCGGGCGAGACCAGCAAGAACGACGAGGAGCGGCTGGCGTTCGCGCGACAGCTCTCGGCATTCGGCGAGGCGTACGTCGACGACGCGTTCGGCGCCGTGCACCGCAAGCACGCCAGCGTGTACGACGTGGCGAAGCTGCTGCCGCACTACGCCGGTGGCCTGGTGCTGCGCGAGCTGGAGGTGCTGCGCCGGCTGACCGCCGACGACGTGGCCCGGCCGTACATCGTGGTGCTCGGCGGATCGAAGGTCTCCGACAAGCTCGCGGTGATCCAGGCCCTGCTGCCGAGGGTGGACAGGCTGCTCATCGGTGGCGGCATGTGCTTCACGTTCATCAAGGCGCAGGGTCACGGCGTCGGCAAGTCGCTGCTCGAAGAGGACATGGTCGACACCTGCCGCGACCTGCTCGCGCGGGCCGCCGACAAGATCGTGCTGCCGGCCGACATCGTGGTGGCGGACACGTTCGCCGCCGACGCGCAGACCCGGGTCGTCGCCGCTGACGCGATCCCGGACGGCTGGCTCGGGCTGGACATCGGCCCGGAGTCGGTGGCCGCGTTCAGCGACAACCTGGCCGGCGCCCGGACCGTGTTCTGGAACGGCCCGATGGGCGTGTTCGAGCTGGCGCCGTTCGCCGCCGGCACCCGGGGCGTGGCCGAGGCGATCACGAAGGTCGACGGGGTCACGGTGGTGGGCGGCGGCGACTCGGCCGCGGCGGTCCGCCAGCTCGGCATTCCGGAGGACGCGTTCGGGCACATCTCCACCGGTGGCGGCGCGTCGCTGGAGTACCTGGAGGGCAAGACCCTACCCGGTGTCGAGGTGCTGGAGTCATGACCGACGGCAGTGAACGCAGGCCGCTCATCGCCGGCAACTGGAAGATGAACCTCAACCACCTCGAGGCCATCGCGCTGACCCAGAAGCTGGCCTTCAGCCTGCCCGAGAAGCTCCTGGGCGCCGTCGAGGTGGTGGTGCTGCCGCCGTTCGTCGACATCCGCAGCGTGCAGACCCTGATCGACGGGGACAAGCTGCTGCTCGGGTACGGCGCGCAGGACCTGTCGCCGCATGTGAACGGCGCCTACACCGGTGACGTCTCGGGCAGCATGCTGGCGAAGCTCGGCTGCCAGTACGTGGTGGTCGGGCACTCGGAGCGGCGGGCGTACCACCACGAGGACGACGAGCTGGTGGCCGCCAAGGTGAAGGCCGCGCTCACCAACGACATAACGCCGATCCTGTGCGTGGGGGAGGGCCTGGAGGTGCGCGAGGCCGGCGGTCACGTGGCGCACTCGTGCGAGCAGCTCGACGCCGCGCTGGGGGGGCTCAAGCCGGACCAGGTGGAGAAGGTTGTCGTCGCGTACGAGCCGATCTGGGCGATCGGCACCGGCAAGACCGCCACGCCGGAGGACGCCCAGGAGGTGATCGGCGCGCTGCGCAACCGGATCGCCGACAAGCACGGCAACACGGCGGATCGGGTCCGCATCCTGTACGGCGGCTCGGTGAAGGCCGCCAACATCGCGTCGATCATGGCGCAGCCCGATGTGGACGGTGCGCTGGTGGGCGGCGCGAGCATCGACGCCGACGAGTTCGTGCGGATCTGCCGGTTTCGGGAGCATTAATCGGGTACAAGCTGAAAGAGCGCGGTCCGCACGGGCCGCGCTCTCTCGTTTTCATACCTTCCGTGAGCCTGTGATGGCGCTGCGTCGGGAACGTGGTCCCGTATTCACGTTTGACTCATGTGCCGCCTAGAGTGGGCGTTCGACCCCCTCGGAACGCGCCATATCGCACATGACAGGGACAGTAATGCTCGACAGTTCAAGCCCTCCACCGACCGGAACGACGGCCCCTCGGCGGCGGCTGCGCCGGGCCGTGGCGGTCGGGGTGGCTGTCCTGACCGTGGCCACCGCCGCCGCGTGTGGCAAGGCCGACGCGGGCGAGAAGGAGTCGCCGCCGAAGCGGGGCGGCACGCTGCGCGTGGCCCTCGGGGCCAACGTGGCCCACCTGGACCCGCAGCGGATCAAGAACGCGACCGAGGCCAACCTGAGCCGCCTGACCACCCGTACCCTCACGACCTTCGGGTCGGAGCCGGGCAAGGCCGGCAGCGAGATCACCGGTGACCTGGCCACCGACACCGGCCGGCCCAGCGACAACAACAAGACCTGGGAGTTCACCCTCAAGCAGGGCCTGAAGTGGGAGGACGGCTCGCCGATCACCTGCGCCGACGTCAAGTACGGCACGGAGCGCGGGTTCTCCAACCTGTTCCAGGTGTCGCTGCCGTATGCCAAGCAGTACCTCCAGGACAACGACGATCCCTACCGTGGGCCGTTCGTCGGCAACAACAACCAGGGCAAGGGCCTCCAGTCGGTCGAGTGCGTCGACCAGAAGACGATCCGGTTCCACCTCAAGATCGCGGTCGGTGACTTCGGGTACACGGTGGCCATGCCGGTCTTCGCCCCGGTGCCCCCGGCGCAGGACACCAAGGGCGACTACGACAAGCGGCCGTTCTCCAGCGGTCCGTACAAGGTGGATCAGTCGAGCAACGACAAGCAGCTCGTGTACGTGCGCAACAAGTTCTGGGACCGGGACTCCGACACGATCCGCAAGGCGTACCCGGACAAGATCGTGGTGACCGCCGACCCGGATTCGGCGACCCAGACCAACAACCTGATCGACAGTAGCGGCGACTGGGCCGACTCGGTGGGGATCGAGAAGAACGTCGCCGCCCAGTTCGTCCAGCAGGTGATCAACGATCCGGGCCTGTCCAAGCGGGCGATCGCGGGCAGCACCAGCGGCGTCCGGTACTTCGCGATCAACACGCGGACGATCACCGACCTGCGCTGCCGCCAGGCCCTCGTGTACGCGTTCAACAAGCGCAAGTACCGGGCCGCGATCGGCGGGTCGGTGTTCGGTGACTTCGCGACCACGATGATCGCGCCGGAACTGGCCGCGCACCGCGACTTCGACCTGTACAACAGCGTCAACAACACGGAAGGCGACCCGGACAAGGCGCTCGACCTGATGAAGCAGGCGGCCGCCGACAAGAAGCCGTGCCCGACGAAGATCAAGGTGTCCTTCCCGGACCAGAAGGACATTCGTCGCCAGATCGCCACGATCGTCGAGTCGTACCAGCTCATCGGCGTCGAGGCGCAGCCCGTGCCGATCAACCCGGACACGTACTTCGACGCGATCGGCAACCCGAACAACGGCAACGACCTGATCTACGACGGGTGGATCCCGGACTGGGCGAACGGCTCGGCGGTCATCCCACCGCTGTTCGACGGCCGGCTGATCCCGACCAAGCCGGGTGCCACCAGCAACCTGGACGCGTCGCTGCTCAACGATCCGGCCATCAACGACCTGATCGACCAGGCGCTCGCCGAGTCGAAGCTGGATGTGCAGTACAACCTGTGGGGACAGCTCGACGAGAAGATTCAGTCGCAGGCCGTCACGATCCCGGTGTTCTACATCAGGGCGCTGCGGATGGCGGGCACGAACATCCGGGGCGGGTTCATCCACCCGCAGTTCGGCCAGCCGGACATGTGTGCGCTCGGCCTGGCCGACCCGTCGAAGTAACCCGCTAGCCGGCGCGGGCCGTGGCCGGCCCGCGCATGATCGGCACAACTTCCCGGAAGTAGTGGCCATAGCGCCTGGCTGAGGCAACAACTTGCCGGAAGTTGTGCCGATCATGGGCTCAGCCGGCGGGCCGATCTTGGGCTCGGCCGGCGGGCCGATCTTGGGGTGGGTTCAGGGTTCGGTTGCGGGCCGGCTATCCTGTCAGACGCCGCACTATCGAAAGGATCCGCACCGCCATGATGGCGTTCGCATACACCCTGATCGTGTTGCTGGTGCTGACCAGCACCATCCTGACGCTCCTGATCCTGCTGCACCGGGGCAAGGGCGGCGGGCTTTCGAGCATGTTCGGCGGCGGTGTCTCGTCGAGCCTCGCCGGTTCGTCGGTGGCGGAGAAGAACCTGGATCGATACACGGTTCTTGTCGGCATCGTGTGGTTCGCCTGCATTGTCGGCCTGGGCCTGTGGCTGAAGCTCGCCCAGAACGGGGCTTCCTAACTGGCGATAGCGTTCTAAACTCATGCCGCGGCCCCTGACCAGGGCCGCGCAGGTGTTTGCGCCTCACACTCCTGCACTCGCGCCGCACCCCCGGACGACAGGAGAAAGCAGCAGTGGCAAGTGGTAACGCCATCCGCGGCAGTCGCGTCGGCTCCGGACCGATGCGCTGGTCGGAGCGGGGCGACCAGGCCCCTCGCCGATCGGTGACCTACTGGTGCGCCCACGGGCACGCCACGACGCCGTCATTCGCGTCCGACGTCGCACCGCCGCCCCTGTGGGACTGTCCGCGTTGCGGGCTTCCCGCCGGCCAGGATGAGGACAACCCGCCCGCCCCGCCCCGCGCGGAGCCCTACAAGAGCCATCTGGCCTATGTGAAGGAGCGCCGCAGCGAAGCCGACGCGGCCGCCATCCTCGCCGAGGCGCTGGCCCGCGTGCAGCAACGCCGGGGAAACTAGTCGCGCCGCCTTCCGTGATCACGGAACGTTTGTGCAGCCGGAGCTACTCAAACTTTCCGTGATCATCGAAGGAGACATCACGGGCGGAGGCTGCGGAACCTCGGGCCGACTTCGGTGGCTGCCGCCCGGTCCAGCAACCAGAGGGTACGGTCGACGCCGTGCACCCCGGCGGCCGGCACCTGCACCGGTCCGCCGCCGGACAGCGCGAGCTTGACCGCGCTGGCCTTGCCCGACCCGGCCGCGATCAGCCACACGTCCTCGGCAGTGTTGATCGTCGGCAGGGTCAGCGTCAGCCGGACCGGCGGCGGCTTGGGGCTGCCGCGTACCGCCGTGCAGGGCCGGCTCTCGTAGGCCACCGGGTGCTCGGGGAACACCGACGCCACATGGCCGTCTTCACCGATGCCGAGCAGCACCACGTCGAAGTGCGGCAGCGGTGCCGTGCCGGGCTTCGCGGCCTTGGCCAGCTCTTCGGCGTACCGGGCGGCCGCCGCCTCGGGGTCGGGACCGTCCGGGCCGTCGGACGCCGGCATCGGGTGTACCCGGGCCGGGTCGAGTGGTAGCGCGTCGAGGAGCGCCTCGCGGGCCTGCAACTCGTTACGGTCGGGATCCGCGTGGGCGACGAAACGCTCGTCCCCCCACCAGACGTCGACCTTCGACCAGTCGACCGCGTCCCGGGCCGGGCTGTCGCGGATCGCCCGGTACACGGCCGCCGCGATCGTCCCGCCGGTGAGCACCAGGCTGGCCTCGCCGCGCTCCGCCTGGGCGTCGACCAGCCGTACCAGCAGGCGCGCGGCGACCGCGTTGGCGAGCACGTCGGGGTCCGCGTGCACGATCACGCTGACTTCAGTCAACGAGCGCTCCCGTAGTCAGTGGGCGGTGGCGCCCAGGTCGGTGCCCTCGGCGTCGGCGGTGTCCGGCCGCTCGGCCAGAGCCGGATCATGCCACACGTGCACCCGGGTGGGGGAGCGGTCGCCCAGCCCGTGGCCGCCGGTCGCGGACGCCAGTGCCGCCGCGTACGTCTGGTCCGGGTCGAGCCGGCGCAACTCCTCGGCCAGTTCCTCGCCGACCGGCCGGTCGACCAGCGGCAGGTTGCGGTCGGGCAGCCCGGTCCGGCGTACCAGAGCGGTGCCGTTCTCCCGGGAGATGTCCACCGTGCCGCCGTCGGACAGCTCGATCGACAGCCCGCGCAGGCTGGCGGACGACACCGGTCGCAGCTCGGGATGCACGCCCAGCCGGGCGGCCAGCCAGCCGCTGAGCAGCGCGGCGCTCGGATCCTTCTGCGGCGCGTTGATCGTGACGCGGTTGGCCGTCGCCTGGGTGGCGTCGAACACGCCGGCCACCAGCGTGCGCCACGGGGTGATCCGGGTCCAGGCGAGATCGGTGTCGCCCGGGGCGTAGTCGTCGGCGCGGACCTTCAGCGCGGCGATCGGATCGTCGGACTGCGTGGTGTCCGTGATCCGCCGCTCGGCGACCACGCCCAGCGGGTCGTACGCGATCCGCTCCGGCGGCCCGCAGCGCCACCACGTGACGACCGGCACGTCCGGGGCGAGCAGGGGCATCACCACCGATTCGGCGTGCAGCGCCAGCCGCCCGCGCATCCGCATGACGACCGCCTCGCACGGCCCCAGCCGCCCGCCGACGACGATCTCGGCGTCCAGCCGGGACCGCTCGTGGGTGACCTCGTCACGGACCACGATCAGCAGCCGGCACGGGTGCGCGGCGGCGGCGATGGTCGCGGCGGCCTCGGCGTTGCGCACCTCGGACTCGTCCGTGACGACGATGAGGGTGAGGGCGAGCCCACTGGTCACACCCCCGGCGGTACGCCGTTCCGCACTGAGCGCCTTGACGACCGCGTTCCCCGTGGTGTCCCACAGCCCGATCATGAGTTCTCCCGCCCCTTCATGCACGCCGCCAGGCCCGCCCCGTACGCGCGAGCATCTCGTCGGCGGCCCGCGGCCCCCACTCGCCTGCCCGGTACGGCTCCGGCTTCTGCCCGGCCCACGAATCCTCCAGCGGGTCCACCACCCGCCAGCCCGCCTCCACCTCGGCGGCGTCCGGGAAGAGCGTCTTGTCGCCGAGGAGAACGTCGAGGATCAGCCGCTCGTACGCTTCCGGGCTGGCGTCGGTGAACACCTCGCCGTACTGGAAGTCCATCGTGATGTCCCGGACCTCCATGGTGGTCCCGGGCACCTTGGAGCCGAACTTCAGCGTCACGCCCTCGTCCGGCTGTACCCGGATCACCAGCTGGTTGTTGCCGAGCATCTCCACGTCGGCGGGGTGGAACGGCAGATGCGGCGCGTTCTTGAACAGCACCGCGATCTCGGTGACCCGCCGGGGCAGCCGCTTCCCGGCCCGGATGTAGAACGGGATGCCGGCCCAGCGACGGTTCTGGATGCCGAGCGTGACGGCCACATAGGTCTCGGTCATGGAGGTGGACGGCACGCCCTCCTCGTCCAGGTACCCGGGGACCCGCTCGCCGGCCACCCAGCCGGACAGGTACTGCCCGCGTACCGTGTCCCGCTCGACGTCCCCGGGCAGGGTGATCGCACGCAACACCTTCAGCTTCTCGGTGCGGATCTCGCTGGCGTCGAAGCTCGTCGGCTCCTCCATCGCGACCAGGGCGAGCAGCTGCATCAGGTGGTTCTGGAGCACGTCGCGCGCGGTGCCGACCTTGTCGTAGAAGGCCGCCCGGGTGCCGATGCCGACGTCCTCGGCCATCGTGATCTGCACCGAGTCGACGTACCGGGAGTTCCAGACCGGCTCGAACAGCTGGTTGGCGAAGCGCAGCGCGAGGATGTTCTGGACGGTTTCCTTGCCCAGGTAGTGGTCGATGCGGAAGACGTCCTGGGGGGTGAACGCGTCGTCGACGAGGTCGTTGAGCTGCTTGGCGGACTCGAGGTCGTTGCCGAAGGGCTTCTCGACCACCACCCGCCGCCAACCGCCGGACTTCTCGTTGTCGCTCATGCCGGTGCGTTCGAGCTGCTTGAGCACCACGGGGAACGCCGACGGGGGGATCGACAGGTAGAACGCCGCGTTGCCCTGGATGCCGTGCGAGTCGCGCAGGTCGTCGAGGGTGGTGGCCAACCGGTCGAAGGCCGCGTCGTCGTCGAACGATCCGGGGACGAACTTGATGTTGCTGCCGAGCCGCGCCCACACCTCGTCCCGCCAGGGGGTACGCGCGTGCTCCTGAGCCGCCTTGCGGGCCAGGGCCTCGAAGTCGCCGTCGCCCCAGTCCCGGCGGGCGAACCCGAGCACGACGAAACCGGGCGGCAGCAGCCCCCGGTTGGCCAGGTCGTACACGGCCGGTATCAGCTTCTTGCGCGCCAGGTCGCCGGTCACCCCGAAGATCACCACGGCGCACGGCTCCGGAATGCGCGGCAGCCGCCGGTCCTGCGGGTCACGCAGTGGATTGCTCATGGCGCTACCTCGCTCACTTTTCGCTCCTCACGACACCCAGGGCAGGTCGTCGACGGCGGTCAGGAGCCGGGTGACACCGGCCGCCCGGTCGGTCAGATGCAACCGGACCAGCGGGCGGCCCCGGCCAGCCAGCGCCTCCCGGTCGCCGGCGGCCTGCGCGGCCTCCAGGCGACCGAACGTATACGGCGAGCCCGGAATCGGCAGGTCTTCCGCCGCCACTCCGGTGATCTGCAGAAAGGCCCCGTTTGGCGGGCCACTCTTGTGGTACCGGCCGGTCGGACCCCAGCCGAACGTCACCGCCCGCTTGGTGTGGTCGGCGAGCCCGTCCCGGATCCGGGCCAGCCCAGCCTGGCCGAGCCGATCCAGGAACACGGTCACCGCCAGGTACCCGCCCGGCGCGAGGCGGCCGAGCAGCCAGCCGAGCACGTCGTCGACCGTGGTGGCGTGACCCAGGTCGGCGCCGTAGACCTCGATCGGTCCGTCGACGAACGCGGGCGTCTCGGGCTGGTCACCCGCCGCCAGGATCCGCGCCGTGTTCTCCGTGCTCCCGGCCACGTCGGGCTGGTCGAACGGGTCGATCCCGAGCACCAGGCCGGCGACCGCCGTCGCGTACTCCCAGGCCAGGAACTGCTGCCCGAGCGGGCCGTTGACCGCGACGTGCGGGGCGATCCCGCCACCCGGTACCGAATCCGGCGGCAGCGAACCGCCCACGGTGACCGCCAGCACGTCGTCGCGGATCGCGCCGGGGGAGTCCGGCGACGCCAGCACGACCGGGAGGACTCCACGCCCGCCGGCGAGCAGCTGCTCGATCCAGTCGCCGAGCCCGACGATGCCGGTGCCGTCTTCGATCAGCGCCACCTTGTCGCGCCCGGTGCCGGCGGCCGCGCCGAGCGCCGCGCCCAGTGTCAGCGCCGGGTTGTCCTGCCGGCGGCCGAGCGAGGTGGCCAACTCCTCGGCCTGGTCGAGCAGCTCCGCGACGTCGACACCGGCCAGCGCGGCCGGCACGACGCCGAAGGCGGTGAGGGCGCTGTACCGGCCGCCGACCTGCGGGTCGGCGGGGAACAGCTGGGCGCCCATCTCGTCGGCGAGCGCCTCGAACGGGGACCCGGGAGCCGTGACGAACACGAACCGCGCGCCGGCGTCGGGCAGGCCGGCGTCCTCGAACGCGCGCAGGTAGGCCCGGCGGTGGCTGTCGGTCTCGATGGTCTCGCCGGACCTGCTGGCGACCACCACGACGCTGCTGGTGAGCCGGTCCCGCAGGGTGGCGCGGATCTGGTCCGGGTCGGTGGTGTCCAGCACGGTCAGGTCGACGTCGAGGGTACGGGCGATGACCCCGGCGGCGAGCGACGAGCCGCCCATGCCGGCGAGGACGACGTGGTCCACCCCGATGCGGAGGTACTCGTCGCGCAGCTCGGCCAGCCGGGGCAGCAGGTCGCGGCTGCGCCGGAAGGTGTCGAGCCAGCCCAGCCGGGTCGCCGCGACGGGCTCCGCCTCGGGGCCCCAGAGGGTGGGGTCCTTGGCGGCCAGGCGCCCGGGCACGCCGTCGGCGACCAGCCGGGCCCGGACGTCGGCCGCGCCCGGGACCGCCCGGGCGCCGTAGACGGCCAGCCCGGCGGCGGCCTCGACCTCCAGCAGCCCGGTCAACCCCGCTCCCCGTCCTTCATGATCGGCGCGCCCGCGCCGGGCCTGGCCACGATCGGCACAACATCCCGGAAGTTGTGGCCTCCCAGGACACCAGAGACCACAACTTGTCGGAAGTTGTGCCGATCATGGCACGCCATTACCGCTCGGCCTCCTACTTCGTCGCGTCGGCGGCGGCCCGGTTCGGCGTGTCGGAGCCGGCCCTGGCAGCCTGCAACGACTTGCTGACGCCGTCGAGAAGCTCGATCCAACTCGCGGCGAACTTCTCGACGCCCTCGCGCTCCAGTGTGTCCACCACGTCGTTGTAGTCCACACCCACGGCGGCCAGGTCGTCGAGCACCTTCTGCGCGTCGGCGTAGTACCCGGTGATGGTGTCCCCGGGCATCTCGCCGTGATCGGCGAACGCGTGGATCGTGGCCTCCGGCATGGTGTTGACCACACCCGGGGCGATCAGATCCTCGACGTACATGACGTCGCGGTACTCCGGGTTCTTCGTGGACGTCGACGCCCACAGCGGACGCTGCGGGTGCGCCCCGGCATCGGCGAGGGACTGCCAGCGGTCGCTGCCGAACACCCTCTCGTACCGCTGGTACGCCAGCCGTGCGTTCGCGATCGCGGCCTTGCCGTGCAGCGCCTGCGCCTCCGGTGTGCCGATCTTGTCGAGTCGCTTGTCGACCTCGGTGTCCACCCTGGACACGAAGAACGACGCGACCGAGCCGATCGCCGACAGGTCGTGCCCGTTGGTGCGGGCCTGCTCCATGCCGGCCAGGAACGCCTCCATGACCTGCTCGTACCGCTCCAGACTGAAAATCAGCGTGACGTTGACGCTGATCCCCTGGGCGAGCGTAGCGGTGATCGCGGGCAGACCTTCCAGGGTTGCCGGAATCTTGATGAAGAGGTTTTCCCGGTCCACCAGCCACCACAGCGCCTTGGCCTCGGCGTTGGTGCGCGCGGTGTCATTGGCGAGGCGGGGATCCACCTCGATGGACACCCGGCCGTCTATCCCCCGCGAGGCGTCGTACGCCGGGCGCATGACATCACAGGCCCACCGGATGTCGTACGTGGTCAGCATGCGCGCGGCCTCCTCGACGTCGACGCCCCGCGTGGCCAGATCCTTGACCTGCTCGGCGTAGTCGTCGGCGTCGGCGAGCGCCTTGGCGAAGATGGTCGGGTTCGAGGTCACCCCGACCACGTGGTTCTCCCGCCGCAGCTTGTCGAGCCCACCGGAGGTGAGCCGTTGGCGGGACACGTCATCGAGCCACACCGCCACCCCGGCTGCGGACAGTTGCGTCAACCTGTCAGTCATCGTCGCTTCCTTTCACTTGCGGACGACTCAACCTCAGTTGCCAGTGGTGGAGCCGGTGACTTCGCCGATCCGCGACAGCGACGCACGTGCCGCGGCCACCACCCGATCCGCGGTGAAGCCAAACTGCTCGAACAACACCTTGTACGGGGCACTGGCACCGTAGTGTTCAAGGCTGACGCATTCACCGTCGTCGCCGACGAGGTCGCGCCAGGACATCGCGATGCCGGCCTCGACGCTGACCCGGGCGCGCACGCCGGACGGCAGCACCTGCTGCCGGTAGGCCGCGTCCTGGGCGCGGAACCACTCCTGGCACGGCATCGACACGACCCGGGTCGGCACGCCGTCGGCCTCCAGCCGCGCCCGCGCTTCCAGCGCGACCGTGACCTCCGAGCCGCTGGCCATGAGGATCACCTGCGGCTGGTTGCCCGCGGCGTCGGCCAGGATGTACCCGCCGCGCGCCACGTTGTCCGCGGCGGCGACCTGGTCGCGGTCGAGGATCGGCAGGTTCTGCCGGGTCAGGCACAGCGCGGTGGGCCGGTCGGTGTGCGCCAGCGCCTGCCGCCAGGCCCACGCGGTCTCGTTGGCGTCGGCGGGCCGGACCACGTCGAGGCCCGGGATGGCGCGCAGCGCCGTCAGGTGCTCCACCGGCTGGTGGGTCGGGCCGTCCTCGCCGAGGCCGATCGAGTCGTGTGTCCATACGTAGATCACCGGCAGCTTCATCAGCGCGGCCAGCCGCACCGCTGGGCGCATGTAGTCGCTGAAGACCAGGAACGTGCCACCGTACGGGCGGGTGCCGCCGTGCAGGACGATGCCGTTGAGGATCGCGCCCATGCCGTGCTCGCGGATGCCGAAGTGCAGCGTCCGGCCGTACCAGTCGCCCGGGAAGACCTTTGTCGAGTACTCGGGGGGCACGAACGACGGGTCGCCCTCGATCGTGGTGTTGTTGCTCTCCGCCAGGTCGGCCGAGCCGCCCCACAGCTCGGGCAGCACCGGCGCGATGGCGTTGATCACCTTGCCGGACGCGGCCCGGGTGGACAGGCCCTTCTTCTCGTCGGCGGCGAACTCCGGCAGCGCGTCTACCCAACCCGCCGGCAGGGTACGCGTGGAGAGCCGGTCGAGCAGCGCCGCGCGCTCCGGGTTGGCCTGCCGCCAGGCGTCGTAGCCGCGCTGCCAGTCGGCGTGGGCCGCCTTGCCGCGCTCGATCACCTCGCGCGCGTAGGCCAGGACCTCGTCGTCGACCTGGAACGTCCGGTCGGGGTCGAACCCGAGCACCCGCTTGGTGGCGGCCACCTCGTCGGCACCGAGGGCGGAGCCGTGTGCCTTGCCGGTGTTCTGCTTGTTGGGCGCCGGCCAGCCGATGATGGTGCGCAGGTTGATGAACGACGGCCGGTCGGTCTCCACGCGGGCCGCCTCGAACGCCGCGTACAGCGCCTCGACGTTCTCGTGGTAGCCGTTGTCGCCGCGCCAGTCGACGTGCTGCACGTGCCAGCCGTACGCCTCGTAGCGCGCCGCGACGTTCTCCGACTTCGCGATCAGCGTGTCGTCCTCGATCGAGATGTCGTTGTCGTCGTACACGACGGCCAGGTTGCCCAGCTTCTGGTGCGCGGCGAGCGAACTGACCTCGTGGCTGATGCCCTCTTCCAGGTCACCGTCCGAGCAGAACGCGTAGACGTGGTGGTCGAACGGGCTCTCGCCGGGAGCGGCTTCCGGGTCGAACAGCCCGCGCTCCCGGCGGGCGGCGAGCGCCATGCCGACCGCGTTGCCGAGACCCTGTCCGAGCGGGCCGGTCGTGGTCTCCACGCCCACCGTGTGACCGTGCTCGGGGTGCCCGGGGGTGAGCGAGCCCCACTGCCGCAACTGCTTCAGGTCGTCCAGCGTCAGCCCGAACCCGGACAGGTAGAGCTGAATGTAGAGGGTCAGGCTGGAGTGGCCCATGGAGAGCACGAAGCGGTCCCGGCCGACCCAGTCGGGGTCGGTCGGGTCGTAGCGCATGACCCGCTGGAAGAGCAGGAACGCGGCGGGAGCCAGGCTCATGGCGGTGCCCGGGTGTCCGTTGCCCGCCTTCTCGACCGCGTCCATCGCGAGGACCCGGATCGTGTCGACCGCGCGTTTGTCGCGATCGGACCAGTTCAGCTGAGTCACGGTGGTCTAACTCCTTCAGTGTCCGTGGGGTCCGTGCGACTACGGGTGGGCGCCGCCGTCAGCCGTCAAGGATGACCCTACCCATCCGATGGTCGTACAAAGCAGGGGGCGGCGAGTTGTCATCTCGCATCCAGTTGAAAGTCGCTGTGTTGTCTGGTACCGCCACGCTGGACGCCCGGGCGCGACCCGGCGGGGCGCCCGCTGGCCTGCACGGATCGTGTTCTACGATTCGGTGTCTTCTACCGTGCGGTAAGGGGGTCGGGTGGCCACGCTCACCGACAAGGCGGTCCGGGCCTCAGCAGAGCCCACCCGGCCGACGGTCATCCGCGAGGTGCTGCCGCCGCGCCCGGGGCCGAAGGCCGTGATCCGGGCGTACGTGGCGCTGACCAAGCCGCGGATCGTCGAGTTGCTGCTGGTCACCACCGTGCCGGCGATGCTGCTGGCCCGGCACCGGGTGCCGTCGTGGTCGCTGCTGGCCGTCGTGCTGGTCGGGGGAGCCCTCGCCGCGGGCGCGGCCAACGCGCTGAACTGTTACATCGACCGCGACATCGACCCGCTCATGCGGCGTACCTCGAAGCGACCGCTCCCGGCGCACACGATCGGCCCGCGCTCGGCCCTCGTGTTCGGGCTGACCCTCGCGGTGGTGTCGGTCGCGCTGATGGCGGCGTTCACCAACCTGCTGGCCACCTGCCTCACCGCGGCCGCCATCGCGTACTACGACCTCGTGTACACGCTCTGGCTCAAGCGGACCACGCCGGCCAATACGTTCTGGGGCGGCGTCTGCGGGGCGATGCCGGTGCTCATCGGGTGGGCCGCGGTCACCGGAAGCCTGGCCTGGCCGGCGTGGGCGATGTTCGCGGTGGTCTTCCTGTGGCAGCCACCCCACTTCTGGGCACTCGCGATCACCTGCCGCGACGACTACGCCCGGGCCGGCATCCCGATGCTGCCGGTGGTGGCGTCGCTGCGCCGGGTCGGTCTGGAGACGGTGATCTACTGCTGGCTCACCGTCGCGGCCTCGCTCGCCCTGTGGGCGCTCGGCATGTCCCCGCTGTACGGGTTGACCGCGGTCATTGTCGGTGCGTTGCTGCTGGTCGAGGCGCATCGGGTGTACGCGCGGGCGCGGCGCGACGAGCCGGTCAAGCCGATGCGGCTGTTCCATTGGTCGACGACATATCTGACCATTCTTTCGGTAGCCATCTCGGTCGATGCGCTGATCCACTGACGCCAATACGGCTTTGCACCTTTTTGTCAAAGAAACGCCGGGAAATAGCGATTGATTGGCCCAGCGTGTCGCCGGTGTCATCGACACGACACGGTTCTACGCCGGTTTATCCGGTTCAGTGGTGAAATGCCCGCCGAAATCGCCGCCTTGACCGGGCAACGGTGAGGTAACCGTCGTCACAAAAGCGCTCCGAATGGCGCGCTCAAATCGGTTCCGGCGGCTACGGTGACGCTCATGGCAGATGGTTCCGATACGACCATGACCCTTGATTCGCCCGTGCCCGGCAACCTGGTTGACGGACTCAAGTCGTTCGCAGGCGACCACGGCGGAGCCAAGGCAGTCATCGAGTACGTCGGGCGGCGTGGTGCTCGCATCGTGCTTGTCGGTGACGATGGCACCTGGGCTGACCAGTTCGCCCCCGACACCGATGTGGCCCGGTCGGCCTGCGTGAAGGCCGGCGTCGTCGTAGAGAATGAGTGGGAGCGGGAGCTGATCGAGCAGATGCGGCCGAGCAACGACCTCTGGCGTTCGATGGGGCGACGTTCCCTCTCACGATGATCGAAAGGAATCTGTCCACCTGTGCGACCCGGGCTAACCCCCGGGTCGCGCTCGTTACCTGCGCGCAACTGCCCGACCTGGAGCCGGACGAGCGGTTGGTCATCGACCCGCTCGCGGCGCGCGGAATTCACGCCGAACCGGTGGTCTGGAACGATCCCGATGTCGACTGGGCCTCGTACGACCTGGTCGTGCTGCGCTCGCCGTGGGACTACGCCGGCCGGCGGGACGCCTTCGTCGCCTGGGCGGCCGGGGTGCCGCGCCTCGCGAATCCCGCCGACGTCGTCGCCTGGAACACCGAGAAGACCTACCTCGAAGCGCTCGCCACGGCCGGCGTGCCGGTGGTGCACACCGACTGGGTCCGCCCCGGCGACACCTGGCAGCCCCCGGCCGCCGGCGAGTACGTGGTGAAGCCGGCGATAAGCTCCGGCTCCCGGGACACCGGCCGGTACGGGCCGGGCGATCGCGATCTCGCCGTCGACCACGTCGCCCGGCTCCAGCGGGCCGGCCGGCTGGTGATGGTGCAGCCGTACCTCGCCGCGGTCGACCATGACGGCGAGACCGGCCTGCTGTTCTTCCACGGCGAATTCAGCCACGCGATCCGCAAGGGGCCTATGTTGGACGGGCCGGACCTGCCGGCCTCCGGTTCCCGGGCGCCGGGGCTGTACCGTCCCGAAACGATCACCGCGCGCGACCCGTCGCCGGCCGAGCTGGAGGTGGCGCGGAAGGTGCTCGCCGCCGTCCCCGGCGGCCCCGATCGCCTGCTGTACGCCCGGGTCGACCTGATTCCCGGCCCCGACGGCGCACCGGTGCTGGTCGAGCTGGAGCTGACGGAGCCGTCGGTGTTCCTCGACCGCAGCGAGGGCGCGCCGGAGCGCTTCGCCGCCGCCATCGCCACCCACCTCCCCCATGATCACGGAGCGTTTGTGTACCCATAACGACACAAACCTTCCGTGATCATGGGAAAGTGGCCATATGGCGACGGCGGTGTTGATGTACCACTCCGTCTCCGCCGTCGACCGGAGAGACGGGGGTCCGCTGCGGTCGCTTGCGGTCCCGGCGCCGCTGCTGCACGAGCAGCTGGCCGCGCTGGCCGATGCCGGCTACCGGCTCGTCGGCCTGACCGAGGCCGTCGACCTGCGGCGCGCCGGCTCGACCGAGCCCGTCGTGGCGCTGACCTTCGACGACGGGTACGCCGACTTCCTCACCCAGGGCCTGGACGTGCTGAAGACCGTCGGCGCGAGCGCGACCCTGTACATGACGGTCGCCCACGCCGGCGGCCCGGCCTCCTGGCTCGGGCCGCTGGCCTGGACGTTCGGCCGCCTGCTCGACTGGGACCAGCTCCGCGAGGTGGCCGCCGCCGGGGTGGAGATCGGCAACCACAGCCTCATCCACCACCCGCTCGACACGCTGGCACCGGCCCGCCTCGACCGGGAGACGGCGGAGAGCCGGGACCGGCTGATGCAGGAGGTACAGCAGCCGGTCCGCTCGTTCTGCTACCCGCACGGGTACCACGGCGGTCCGGTGCGGGCCGCCGTGGCCCGGGCGGGGCACGACAACGCCTGCGCGATCGGGCGCCGGCTGTACCGGCCGGGCGACGATCCGCTGGCGGTACCCCGGCTTCAGCCGACCCCCGACCACTCCGGTGCGGACCTGCTGCATCTGGTCCGTACCGGCGGGCCGGCACTCGGGCCGAAGCTGCGCGAGGCGGCCCAGCCGGCGTGGCGGGCGACCCGCCGGCTCACCAAGCGGTGGTTCGGCATCGAGCTCACCTGACCGCCATCATCAGGCCGGCCGGATCCTCGCAGACCAGCTGGATCGCCTGCGCCACCAGCCCCGGGTCGTACGTGGACCGGTGGAATGTCGCCTCCAGGTGTAGCACCCCGGCCAGCTCGGAGGTGGTCAGCGTGATGTTCGTCGGTCCGGAGAGCGTCGGCACGCTGTGGTTGACCCGCACCGCCGGCCCGCCGGCCCACGGCAGGTCGGCGAGGACGTCGTGGCGGCCCTGGTTGGACAGGGTCAGCTCGGGCCGCGGATCGGTGCTGATCCGGCTCGGGTACGGCGCCGGATAGCCCGTAACGCCGCGGAGCGCGAGCCGGGTCTCCCGCAGCGCCATCATGGCGAGGATCCGCCCGGTCGCCAGCTCCGTCTTGAGCGCCTGGTGCACCGACCGCGGATCGGACAGGTCGACCGGCGCGATGTACTGGCCCCAGCAGAAGTTACTGTCCACTGTGGTGCCTTGCGGCAGGTACCGGCGGGCGTCGGCGAGGAACACCGCGCCGTCCTGTCCGGTCCCCAGGCCGAGCCGGCGCAGCGCGGTGGCGAAGGCGGCGAAGGTGATCGCGGCGGTCGAGACTCCTTTCGCGTACCGGTCCCGCCAGTCCCGCATCATCGCCAGCGTCCCGGCCGAGCGGGCGGTCTCCACGGCGATGTCGGGCTGCCAGGCCATGCTGTTGGCCGCCCCGAGTTCGACGTGTGGCGGGCGGCTGATCCGCACCGCCGGGCGCCACCGGCGCGGGTGCCGGCCGAACTCCCGCCACAGCGCCTTCGTCATCAGCAGCCGATTGCGCGAGGCCGGTGGGAAGCAGGCGGCCCGGCCCTCGGCGGCCGCCAGTACCAGCTCGCGGAGCAGCCCGTTGACCGGGTCGGCGTCGCCGTACGCGTGGGCGATCTTCAACGCGACGTACCCGTTGCCGACCAGGACGCGTACCGGATGGTGGGCCCGCGGCTCGACGAGCAGCCGGCGGGTCATCGCGTCCGGATCGAGGCCCGGCCGGTCGACGTCGGTCACCGCCTCCTCGACGTAGCTCGCGAACTCGGCGGCGGTCAGCCGTACCCAGCGGGCGCGGTCCCGGTCGAGCCGGCAGACCGCCTGGTGGGTGGGGTCGGCGGTGTGCAGGCCGACCAGCGCGGTCTTCAGCCCGGCGGCGGTGACGCCCCGCAGCGGTCCGACCGTGCGGATGTACTCGAGCGGCAGCCAGACCCGTTCCCGGACGGTCAGGCGGGTGTCCATATTCTTCTCCTCACTACGGGGCGGTCAGGCGGGACTTGAGTGCCTCGCCGTACACGGTCGGGGTGCCGGAGTAGTCGCTGATCAGCGCCGGCCCCTCGGCGCAGTCCCAGGTGTTCCAGGTCCAGCCGAGGTACCCGATGGCCCGCTCGTCCAGCCAGTCCATCAGCGGCTCGACGTACCCGCGCCCGCAGTCGGTCTCGCCGATCTCCAACGCGACCACCGGTACCGCGGACGCCACCTGCTCGACCTGCCGGCTCCAGCACGCCGCCCCGGTACACGAGTCGTAGCTGTACGAGTGCCACGCCGCCCCGAGGTTGCCGGTCGGATCCGCCGGCCGGTGCCCGAGCCACCCGCTCAGGTCGTTCGCGTACCCGTTGCCGCTGACCAGGATCACGTTGCGCGCGCCGGTGCCGCGGATGGCGTCCACGAGCTGTTGCATGCCGGCGGCCGGGTAGCTGAGGCCGGGGCAGGCCGAGCCGCCCCGCAGCCAGCAGTCCCAGGACTGGGCGGCGGACATCGTTCCGGTCGCGTTCGGGAACGGCTCGTTGAACAGGTCGAAGACCACCGACCGGTCGTCCCGGAACGTCTCCGCGACCGAGGCCCAGAACGTGGCCGCCGTCGAGTCGGGCATCGGCTTCTGGCACAACGCTGTGGCGCTGGCGCACTGGCTGCTCTTGCCGGTCCACGCGCCGCCGCTCCAGTGCAGGTCCAGGATCGCGACCAGGCCCTGCGCCCGCAGTACCCCGACGTAGGTCGTGACGGCACGCCGGTACGCGTCGGCGCTCACCTTCCCCGAGCCGAGCCAGCAGTCCTCGTTGAGCGGTACCCGCACCGCGCGTACCCGCCACGACGCGATGGCCGCCACGGACGCCTGGTCGACCGGCCCGTCCCAGATCCCGGCGCCGTTGACGCACTCGAACTCCCCGCCGGACCGGTTCACGCCGAGCAGCCGTACCGTCCGGCCGTCCGCGTCGACGATCTTGTTGCCGGACACCTGAAGCGACGGTGCCGGGCCGGACGGGACCGGCGACGGCGGTGTGGGCAGGCCACCCCCACCGCCGGTACACCCGGCGGCAACCATCAGCGCCGCAAGACCAGCGACGAACCGGGCACCCCGCATTACCGGCGCCCCGGCAGCACGACCCGCAGCACCGTGGGCGCGATCAGTACCGTCTCGACCGCCAGCACCGCGGCGAGCCACCAGACCAGCTCGGTCAGGCTGCCGTGACTTCCGCCGTAGCAGGCGGCGACCAGCTCGGCGATACCGGCGAAGACGGAGAACACGCCGGCCTGGCGGACCCGGTCCTGTACCCGGGAAATGGCCAGATAGAAGTGGTGGAACACGAACGGGATGTACGTGAGGGACAGCACGGCCAGGGCGTCGCCGGCCGACCGGGCGTACCCGGCACCGAAGATCGACATGATCGGGTGCGCCGCGACGAGGACCACCAACGACACCGGTACCCCGCCACCGAGGCAGATCGCGAGGCCCATGCGTACCTTCGACCGCAGCGCCCCGCGGTCCCCGCTCGCGACCGCGAACAGCGTGAGCGCCACGTTGGCCGGGATCATCGCGAGGAACGACAGCACCATCCACGCGGTGTAGAAGCCGGCCGTCGCGCGGGTGGACAGCACGGCGGTCACCACCAGGGGCATCGCCGCCCGGGGCAGGAAGGTGGCCAGGTTGAGCAGGTTGTGGTCGAACGCCTGCCGCCCGCGGCCGCGCATCAGCGCCAGGCCCGGGCGGACCGAGTCGACCATCCCGCGCCGGCGCAGCGCCCGCGCCAGCAGGGCGACCGACAGCACGGCACCGGCCACCCAGGTCAGCACCATGTCGCTGCCGGTGACCGTGACCGGCAGCAGTACCAGCCCGCCGAGCAGCACGAGCTTGACGACCGCGAAGTACGTGTTGCGCATCAACTGCATCGGCCCGGCCAGCAGACCGACCAGCGCCTCGTCGAGCACCAGCGTCACCGCGGTGAGCGCGATGCCGAACACGAGCAGCACGGTCGCGGCCGGCGAGCCGAGCGCGCCGCGCAGCCCCGGGACGGCGACGTGGGCGAGCACGACGTAGACCACGCCGCCGACGGTCGCCACCGCCCCGGACACCAGCAGGCACGTGGAGATCAGGTTCCACCGCTGTGCCGTCATCCGGGGCAGTTCGGAGATGAGCATGGTGCCCATCCCGAACATGCCGATGGTGCCGATCAGCGTCATCGCGGATACCGCCGCCGACGCCTGGCCGACCGCTTCGGCCGGCGCGGTCCGGGCGGCGAGCCACCAGTACACGAAACCGAGCAGCGACGTGATCGCCGTGGTCCCCATGAGAGATCCGGCGTTGGTGAACAGATCCAGGTGGCGCCGGACGGTGGCGATCAGGCGCGGCGGGGAGGCCACGGACGTCATGACGACTCCTCGAGGAACACCGTCCGGTACGCCGACGCGTCGCCGGCCCGGAAGAGACCGATCGTGACGGTGCCGGCCGGCACGTCGAGGGTGTGCGTCCAGTGCCCGGTCCGGCCGAGCCTGGCGTCCACTTCGGACCGGTACCCGTTCGGCCCGCTCACCCGCACGTCGAAACTGGTCTGCCCGGACTCACCGTTCGTCACGTCGACCAGGACGGTGCGCCGGCCGGCCGGGTCGGTGCCGGTGACGACCGCCGACAGCGCGGTGACCGGCTTGTCGTCCTGCGCCAGCGCGCTCCGCACGGACAGCCAGCCGGCGCCGACGAGCAGTGCCACGGCTATCGCCAGCGGCACCGCGGCCCGGGCGACCACCCGCAGCCGCGCCTGTACCTGGGCCGCCGACGCGCCTGCGGTGGACCGGCGCGACCGGAGGTACCCGATCGGGGCGGCCACCAGCGTGACCCCCACGGTCAGCGCGGTCCACGAGGCGCGGTCGAGCTTCGCCCCGGCCGTGTACATGCCGATCCCCCCGAGCGCCAGCACCGCGAGGCTGAGCGCCGGCACCAGGACCAGACGCTCCACTGTGGAGATCCGGATCCGGTGCAGCAGCGCGGTGCTCAGCGCCCAGCCGGGCAGCACGGTGGCCAGCAGCAACCCGGCCGGTACCGACGCCGCCGTGGGGGAGTACCGGACCGCCCACGCGGCGAGCGCGGCCGTGTAGCACAGCCCGCCGGCGGTCACCGCCTCGTGGGACACCACCCGTCTCATCGGCCCCCCATTTGGTACAGGCGGATCGCGCCGTTGTCGTAGATGCGGCTGATCCCGGGTACGCCGTCGAACTTGTCGAGCAGCGCGCGCGGCATCGGCGCGGTGTGCGTGCCGGCCTGCGGGTCCTGCGGGAAGTACGCGCCGGACCTCGGGACCTGCTCGGACAGCCGCAGGTCCACCCACAGGTAGCCGACCGCCAGGTCCCAGCGGACCTGGTCGGTTTCGGCGTCCCAGGTCGGCGCGTAGAACAGCGCCGACGCCTCGCCGACCGGGTCCTGCCGGCCGTACGTGGAGGCGAGCGTCCAGCCGGTGGAGTCGGCGGCGACCCGCTGCCCGTGCGGTATCCGCGCCGACATCCAGCGCGCGGCCGACACCCCGGCGGGGTCGATCGACCGCTCGTACCCGGACACCAGGTAGCGCCCCGGCAGCGACGCCCAGATCGGCGGCCAGCCGCCCAGCCGCGCCCCGACCATGAGCAGGACCAGGGCCAGCGAGCCGACGGCGGCCCGGTCGGCGACGGTGCGCAACAGCTGGCTCCGGCGCACCGGCGACCGCCACCGCATCAGCGTCGCCGCCGCCAGGATCGACATCGGCAGGTACGTGAACGTGGTGGCCCGGCCGGCCAGCTCCGGCCCCTGGGCACCGACGAACCGCAGCCCGCTGGCGCCGAAGAACAGGATCCCGCCGGCCAGCAGCGCCCACCGCCACGGGTTCCGACGGCGGCCCAGCAGCACCACGTACGAGCTGCGCAGGAACACGGCGAGCAGGAGCAGCAGGCCGACCGCCTGGATGGCCAGCGGCACCATCCCCGGCCCGTCCGCCGCCGCGCCCGCGCCCGCCGCGCCGGATCCGCCGCCCGCCAGCTTGCCGGCGGCGGCGACCAGGTTGCGGACCGGTGCGCCGAGGTAGTCGACCACCTCCCGGGCGACGAAGCCGATCCACGCCGCCACGGCGGCCGCGGCGACCAGCGCGAGTACGGCCGCGGCCCAGCGCCGGGGCCGCCGGCCGAACAGCAGGTCGCAGGCCGCGATCAGCGCGAGCGTGCCGACCGTGGCCAGCGCGGTGACGTGGTGGGTCACCGTCACGACCGCGATCGCGACCAGCCCGAGCACGCCGAACGGCAGGGTCCGCAGGTCGCGCGGCCGCCAGGCCCGGGACGCCCAGACCGCCAGCAGCAGGAACGGCAGGGCGGCGGTCTGGTAGATGTACATCGAGTCGAAGAACAGGTAGTGCATGCCGGTCGCGTAGACCACGCAGGCGAGGCCGGCCACGCCCGCCGACGCGCCGGTCCGCCGGGCCAGCATGAACAGCGCGCCGACCAGTACCAGGTGCGCCACCCCGGCCACGACCAATCCGGCCTGCGTCACCGACAGGCCGGTCAGCGCCACGATCGCGCCTGCCATCTCCTCCAGGCCGGGGAAGTGCACCGAGGCGGGCAACGCGTGGTTGGGGTGGAAGAGGCCGCCGGTCTCGACCAGGATCGTGGTCGACGTCCAGTGCTGGAGCTCGTCCGGAAACCGGAACTGGTCCGGGCTGTAGGTCCACTTCATCAGGTACTGGTTGACCGCCAGCCCGACGGCCAGCGCGAACGCCTCGGGTACCCCGCCCAGCCGCCGGGACAGCATCCGCGCGGCCACCGGCGCGAACACGACGACCTGGCCGGCCCAGTACAGCCCGGTCGCCCCCGGCTGCCCGGCCCGGGCCCGCGCGTACGCCAGGGCGACCATCAGCACTCCGGCGCAGGACACCGCGAGGACCTCCGGCGCGCGGCCGAGCCCCGGCAGGGGTGCCCACCACCGCCGGGGCGCACGGGCCGTCGCGAAGACCGCGGTGGTCTCCTCGCGGGTGTCCGAGGACGGCAGCAACGTGATCATGGACGCCCCCGCTCCCGGAGCCGCCCTCGCAGGTACGCGAACGGGCCGGTGACCATGGCCCGCCGGTTGACCTTCAGCAGCACGGTCGGGAAGTCGTCCCGGATCGTGGCGGTACGCGGCCCGTCCTGGCCGAACACGTCGCGCAGCGCGGTCGGGACCAGGCGGGCCAGCGGCACGAGCACCCGCGGATCGGTCAGGACCAGGCTCGTGTACGCGGCGGTCAGCCCCCGCCCGTACCCGATCATCTGGCGGCGCAGCCCGTCGAGGTCACGCCGGTGGTAGTGCCGGGTGATCGCGCTGGGCTGGTACACGATCGTGCCACCGCCGTGCAGCACCCGGGTGAACGCGAGGGTGTCCTCCGACCCCATCGCCGGGGTACCGGCGCCGAGCGCGGTGTCGAAGCCGCCGATCCGCTCGATCACGCCCGGCCGGAACGTCATGTTCGCCCCGGTCGCGAACGCCGGCAGCGGGTACAGCGGGCTCTGGATGTGCGCGGTCGCCGGGGAGAACACGGCCGGTGTGAAGCCCCGGCCCTTGCTGTGCCCGCCGAACTGCTCGAACCACAGCTGCGCCGGCGTCTCCAGTTCGGCCGGCACGATCACGCCGGAGACCACGTCGGCCCCGGGGTGATCGGCGAGCGCCCGCGCCACCTCGGCCAGCCAGTACGGGTCGGCCACCTCGTCGTCGTCGACCCAGGCCAGGATCTCGCCGGGGCGGGCGGCAACGGCGGCGTTGCGGGCCCGGGACAGGCCGGGCCGGGGCTCTTTCAGGTAGTCGACGCCGGCCTTTTCAGCTACCCGCGCTGTCGCATCGCTTGTCGGCGCGTTGTCGACCACGAGCACCCGCATCGCCGGGTACCGCTGCGCGAGCAGGCTGTCGAGGCAGGTTGCCAGGGCGTCCGGGCGTTCCCGGGTACAGACCACCACGGTGATCGGCGGAGCGTCCCGGAGCACCTCCGCCCGCCGGGCCAGGAACGGCGCGGTACCGGGCACGGCGAGGCCACCGACCGGCAGCGCGAACCCGGCCGGCGTGCTGGCCGCGTGCCGGGCGACCAGGGCGCCGACCGCCGCCGTGACCCGGTCCCGGATCAGCTCGCCGAACCGGTCGCCGATCGCCCCGGCGAGACCGGCCGGGGTGAGGCCGGTCGCGGGTACGTCGAGCAGCAGCGACCCGAGCGGTTCGGTGTACAGCCGGACCAGCAGCCAGGCCCGCTCGACCCGGCGGCCGTCCGGGCCGGTGGCGTCGATGGTGGGCAGCGGCTCGGTCAGCTCGACATCGCGCACCACGGCTGGCAGGGCGTTCATCGCGTACCCCCGACCGTGGCCGCCCGGCGGGGGCGCAGCGACTCGACCGCCCCGCCGATGCCGGCCGCGGCGACGCCGGCCAGGGCCGCCCCGGCGCGCGCCGCGTGCCGGGCACCCCGGCCGCGCAGGGCATCGGCGAGCCCGCGGGCGATCGCCCGGGGCACCGTGCGGCGCAGGTAGTCCTGTTCCGAGCTGAGGCTGCCCCCTCCGCTGAGCAGCCGCGCCATTTCGATCTTGCCCCGACCCTCGCTGTAGCAGCGGGACAGGAAGAAGCCGAACGTGGTGCGCTCGACCGGTACCGGATGGTCGACCAGCGCGCCCGGCACGTACATCCAGTGGCCCCGGCCGGCCCGGCTCATCCGGACGCACAGGTCGGTGTCCTCGGGGCGGGCGCGGTCGCCGAGCTTGCCGAACCCGTCCCGGAACCCGCCGACGTGCTCGAACACGTCGCGGCGCACGGCCATGCTCGCCGACCACACGTTGCGGGTCGGCGCCGTGCGGGTCGGCATCCCGGTGTACGAGCCGCCGACCGCCCACAGGAACTCGCCCGGGAACCACACCGGCTGGTGCCGCTCCCAGGCCGGGACGATCGCTCCGCCGGTACCCACGACCGACGGCTCGCGCAGCGGCGCGACCAGCCTGGCGAGCCAGCCCGGGTGGGCCCGCGCGTCGCCGTCGAGCAGCGCGATGACCTGGGTGTCGGTGTGGAAGGCGCCGGTGTTGCGGTTGCCGGACACGCCGCGCTGGAACCGGTTCGCCAGCACCGTGACGCCGTCCAGTTCCCGGCTCGCCCGTGCGTACAGCGCCGGGTTGTGGTCGACCACGACCACGATCTCGTCCGGGGCGAGCGACTGCGCCAGTACCGAATGAACCGCGACGACAAGGTGGTCCCAGCGCCGTTCGGTGTGGCAGGGGATGACGACGCTGACCCGCTGTTCGAGCATTCCGGTCACTCCTCGTGCCCGCCCTGCTTGGTCAGTTCGGGGGAGCGCGCCGCCGACGCCCAGCGCGGGCGGGGAGCCGGCGCGCGCAGGACCGCCCGGTCCGCCTTGTCGTTGGTGAAGGCGGCCGAGGTGCGGGCCCGTGGGATCGCCGGCCGTGCGGGGACGAGGCCCTTCTCCACGGCGGCCGACTTGACCGCGCGGCGGCGCCGGTACTCGCTGAGGATGGTCCGCAGCACCCGCTGCCCGTCGCGGACCGCGTGCAGGTTGCTCTCGCCGTGGATGCGGGCCAGCTCGACACTGGGTACCTCGCGGATCCGGAAACCGCAGGCCGCCACCCGGATGTTGATCAGAGTTTCGATCTCGAACCCGTCGCCCCACAGCTTGCCGCCGTCGGCGGGGCGGGGGAGATCGGTCCGGGGCAGGTCCAGGGCCGGTAGCAGCCGGCGCCAGAACGCGTTGTACCCGTAGCACAGGTCGGTGAAGCGGGTGCCGAAGAGCAGGTTGACGAAGCCGTTGAGGCCCTGGTTGCCGAGCCGCCGCAGCCGGGTGATGTCGTGGCTGCCGCCGCCCGGACCGAAGCGCGAACCCTTCGCGAAATCGGCGCCGCCGGTGAGGGCCGCGACGAACGCCGGAATCTCGGTGGGACTGGTCGAGCCGTCGGCGTCGATCATGACGATGATGTCGCCGGTACACGCGGCGAACCCGCAGGCGAGCGCGTTGCCCTTCCCGATCCGGGTCTGGTTGACGACGATGATCGACGGGCGTAGCTGCCGGGCCACCTCGACCGTCCGGTCGATCGATCCGCCGTCGACCAGGATCACCTCGTGAATATCTGACGGTAATTGTGCGAACACATGCGGTAGATTTCGTTCTTCATTTAGTGTGGGAATGACGACGCTAACCGAGGGGTGACGGGTTGCGGGCATTGACGACGCCTGCGAAGCGGTGCCATGTGTCATCGTCGGATGTGTCCCTTCGATTGCATAGGGGGACGCCGGCGCGCGGATTTCTTTTGCGAACGCCTGAATAGCTGCGAGAAGGCGACGCTAACAGTCGAAGCCGGTAATCCTGTCAGGCGTTCGGCGGATAACGACAAACCCCTACGGTTGTCCGTCCAGCGATTGACCCAATTCTGTTTACTAGCGTCTCAACAGCCACGATGGCCTCAGGAAACGCGTAGGTACGGCAGTATCAGGCAGCAATCGGACAGCGATTACCGGCGAAGTCGATACCAATACCAACGGCTTGTCGCGGCAGCGTCGGGGAGATATCGACGGTAGCGTTTGTGAGCCAGTTCACTGGACCCGGTTTGGTAATTGGTGGTATCCGGCCGCAGAGAATTTGCCATACCGGCGTCGATCCCACAATAGACGCGACTAAAACGGAGCGCATTCGGCTAATTACCAAGAGTGCGGCCGCACAGGTTCGGGCAGATGTAACCCAATTGCTGTTATCCACGCGCCGGATGCCGCAAATGGGTTACATCTGCGGGGATCTTGCGTGGCACGATCCAAGATCCGCGCGACTTGGGCGAAGTTGCTGTTATCCCCGCGCAGGAGACAGCAACTTTGCCTAAGTTGTGCGGATCTTGGGGTGCGGAGCAGCGCGGCTCGCCAGGGCCGGGGGCAGGACTGAGCTGGAAGCCGGGGCCGGCGCCGGCACGGTTCGGCGGGTCGTCTCCAGTACCGACAGGACCGCGATCCACACCACGCAGGCACCGAACATGTGCAGGCCGACCGCGAGTACCGGGAGGTGCGTGAAGTACTGCACGAACCCGATCACGCCCTGGGCCGCCTCGACCCCGATCAGCCAGGCGGCGGCCCGGCGGGTGGCCGGTGGCGCGTCGACCGCCCGCAGCGCGAACCACAGCGCCACCGACAGCCCGATCAGCAGGAACACCAGGTCAGCGTGTAGTTGCGAGACCTCCTGCGGGTCGAGGCCGGTACGCCGGGCCTGCGCGTCACCGGCGTGCGGCCCGCTACCGGTGACCACGGTGCCGACCACGAGCACCGCCGCCGCGACGCCCACCACCACCCGGCCGAGGATCACCAGGGACCGGGGCAGCGGACGCGGCGCGCCGGCGTGGTCGTGCGCCGGGACCAGCCGGATCGGGCCGCCTCCCGCCCGTACCCATAGCTGATGAGCAGCCGCGATGACCGCCATGGACGCGAGGAAGTGGCAGCCCACCACCCAGGGGTTGAGCTTGGTCAGCACGGTGACGCCGCCGACGACCGCCTGTGCCGGGATGCCGGCCAGGACGGCGACCGACCAGGCGATCAGCGAACGGCGCGGCGGCGCCTGGGCCAGCGCGGCGAGCACGCAGGCCAGCGCCAGCAGGCCGACCGCGACGCCGACGATCCGGTTGCCGAATTCGATCACGCCGTGCGCGCCCATCGCGCTGGTGGTCACGTACGAGGTGTCGGTGCACCGCGGCCAGGTCGGGCAGCCGAGCCCGGAACCGGTGAGCCGGACCGCGCCGCCGGTCACCACCAGGCCGACGTTGGCCAGCAGCGAGGCGAAGGCGAGGCGCTGGAGCAGGACACGCGAGCCGAGGATCCGGCGGATGGCGCTCACGGCCCGATGCTATCGAGGCCCCAGATCGGCACTCTGATCGGCACAACTTCCGGGAAGTTGTGGCCTCGGACCCGCCCCGAGACCACAACTTGCCGGAAATTGTGCCGATCTTGGGCTGTGCCGATCACGTCACACCGCCACCGGTTTGCACCTGGCGGGCGAAATAGGGAACACTGGTGTTGTGAAATACGCGGCAGCGTTCGCCGAGTATGCCGGAGCCCTTGATCGGGATCCGGCGGACGGGCGCACCCGCGACCGCGTGGCTCAGCTGCTACTACAGCATGGTTCGGCCACCACCAGCGAGCTCAGCGAGGCACTGGGCCTGAGCTGCGCCGCGATCCGCCGCCACCTCGACGCGATGCTCGCCGACGGCCTGGTCGAAGCCAGGGAACGCCCGGTGCGCGGGCCGCGCGGGCGGGGGCGGCCGGCGAAGACCTTCACGCTGACCGCGACCGCGCGCGAGTCGTTCCCGCACACGTATGACGACCTGGCCACCAACGCCTTGCGCTGGATCGCCCGGCACACCGGCCCGGAGGCGGTGAGCGCATTCGCCGCCGCCCAGGTCGCCGGGCTGGAGGAGCGCTGCCGGGCGGCCATGCGGGAGGCCGGCGACGACCCGCTGGCCAGGGCCGAGGCGCTCGCCAGCGCGCTGACCGCGGAGGGGTACGCTGCCGGCGCGTCGACGATCGCGTCCGGTGGGCAGCTCTGCCAGCACCACTGCCCGGTGGCGCACGTGGCTGCCGAGTTTCCGCAACTGTGCGAGGCGGAGACACAAGTGATCTCCCGGTTGGTGGGTACGCATGTCCAGCGGCTCGCCACGATCGCCAACGGCGACGGGGTTTGCACGACACACATCCCGGCAACGAAGACACACGACATCGTGAGGACCGCCCGATGACCGAACAGATAGTCAGCCAGGCCGAGCATCTCGCCAGCCTTGGTCGGTACGAGTACGGCTGGGCCGACTCGGACACTGCCGGGGCGGCCGCCAAGCGTGGGTTGAACGAAGAGGTCGTCCGGGACATCTCGGGCAAGAAGAACGAGCCGGAGTGGATGCTCGACCTGCGCCTGAAGGGGCTGCGGCTGTTCGGCCGCAAGCCGCTGCCGGCCTGGGGCGCCGACCTCTCGACCATCGACTTCGACAACATCAAGTACTTCGTCCGGTCGACCGAGAAGCAGGCGGCGAGCTGGGACGAGCTGCCCGCGGACATCAAGAACACGTACGACAAGCTGGGCATCCCGGAGGCGGAGAAGCAGCGCCTCATCGCGGGCGTCGCGGCGCAGTACGAGTCCGAGGTCGTCTACCACAAGATCCGTGAGGACCTCGAGGAGCAGGGCGTCCTCTTCCTCGACACCGACACCGGGCTCAAGGAGCACGAAGACCTCTTCAAGGAGTACTTCGGCACCGTCATCCCGGTCGGCGACAACAAGTTCGCCGCGCTGAACACGTCGGTGTGGTCCGGTGGCTCGTTCATCTACGTGCCGAAGGGCGTGCACGTGGAGATCCCGCTCCAGGCGTACTTCCGGATCAACACCGAGAACATGGGCCAGTTCGAGCGGACGCTGATCATCGTCGACGAGGGTGCCTACGTGCACTACGTCGAGGGCTGCACCGCCCCGATCTACTCGAGCGACTCGCTGCACAGCGCCGTGGTCGAGATCATCGTCAAGAAGAACGCGCGCTGCCGGTACACCACGATCCAGAACTGGTCGACCAACGTGTACAACCTGGTCACCAAGCGCGCCACCTGCGAAGAGGGCGCCACGATGGAGTGGATCGACGGCAACCTGGGCTCCAAGGTCACGATGAAGTACCCGGCCGTGTACATGTACGGCGAGCACGCCAAGGGCGAGGTGCTCAGCGTCGCGATGGCCGGCGAGGGCCAGCACCAGGACGCCGGGGCGAAGATGGTGCACGCCGCGCCGCACACGTCCAGCACGATCATCTCGAAGTCGATCGCGCGGGGCGGCGGCCGCACCAGCTACCGCGGCCTGGTCCAGGTGCTCGAAGGCTCGCACCACTCGAAGTCGACGGTGAAGTGCGACGCGCTGCTGGTCGACACGATCTCCCGGTCCGACACCTACCCGTACGTCGACGTGCGCGAGGACGACGTGTCGATGGGCCACGAGGCGACCGTGTCCAAGGTCAGCGAGGACCAGCTCTTCTACCTGATGAGCCGCGGCATGACCGAAGACGAGGCGATGGCGATGATCGTGCGCGGCTTCATCGAGCCGATCGCCAAGGAGCTCCCGATGGAGTACGCCCTCGAACTCAACCGGCTCATCGAGCTCCAGATGGAGGGAGCGGTCGGCTAGCGCCGCCCGCTGCGCGGGCCTCGGGTCAATGTCCGTGCGACAAGAACTAAGGACGACATGACTGCTCCCAACCTGGCGCCGCCGAAGACGAAGTCCCAGGCGCTGCGCTCCTACGACGTTGCCGATTTCCCGGCCCTGACGGGCCGGGAGGAGGAATGGCGATTCACGCCGCTCAAGCGGTTGCGCGGCCTGGCGACCGCGACCTCGGGTTCCGGGTCTTCGCCCAAGCCTGAGTACGGGCAACTGCCGGCCGGCGTGACCGTCTCCACGATCGACAAGTCCGATCCGCGGGTCGGGTCGCTGCTGGTCCCGTTCGACCGGATCAGCGCGCTGGCGTTCGGCGCCACCGACCAGGCGCTGCTGGTCAGCGTCGCGCGGGGGGCCGTGCTGGACGCGCCGGCCGTGGTGCGGCTGGTCGGCTCCGGCATTGAGGGCCAGTCGTTCGGCCACACGTACGTGGAGATCGGCGAACTGGCCGAGGCGACGCTCGTCCTGGAGCAGACCGGCTCGACCACGCTGGCCGACAACGTCGAGGTGGCCGTCGGCAGCGGCGCGCGGCTGACGTTCGTGACGGTGACCGACTGGGCGCCCGACGCGGTACAGGCGCAGCACGTGCGGTTCCGGCTGGGCCGGGACGCCAAGGTCACCCACATCCAGGTGACGCTCGGCGGCGACCTGGTCCGGCAGTACACCAGCGTCGAGTACACCGACCGGGGCGGCGAGTGCGAGGCGTACGGCCTGTATTTCGCCGACGCGGGCCAGCATCTCGAACACCGGCTGCTGGTCAACCACTCGGTGCCGGACTGCCGCAGCTACGTGGCCTACCGGGGCGCGTTGCAGGGCGAGAAGGCGCACACCGTCTGGGTCGGCGACGTGCTGATCCAGACCGAGGCGACCGGCACCGACACGTACGAGATCAACCGCAACCTGCTGTTGAGCGACGGCGCGCGGGCAGACTCGATTCCGAACCTGGAGATCGAGACCGGTGAGGTCGTCGGCGCCGGGCACGCCAGCGCCACCGGACGGTTCGACGACGAGCAGCTGTTCTACCTGATGGCCCGCGGTATCCCGGCGGACGAGGCGCGCAAGCTGGTGGTCCGCGGCTTCTTCAACGAGCTGCTCGGCAAGATCCCGGTCGAGGAGCTGCGCGAGCGCCTGGCGGACACGATCGAGTCCCGGCTGAACGAGGTCGCCGGATGACCCTGGTCCGGGTGTGTTCGACCGACGACATCGCCAAGGGCGAGGTCATCGCGGTGACCGTCGACGACACCAACCTCGCCGTGGTGCACTGCGACGACGACACCTTCCACGCCATCTACGACGAGTGCTCGCACGCCAACATCGCACTGAGCGAGGGCGAGATCGACGGCTGCACGCTGGAGTGCTGGCTGCACGGGTCACGCTTCGACCTGCGTACCGGCAAGCCCTCCGGGCCGCCGGCCACCGAGCCCGTCCCGATCTATCCCGTCGAGGTACGCGACGGCGATGTCTACGTGAACCTTGAGGAGAGTAAGTGACCACGCTGGAGATCCGTGACCTTCATGTCTCGGTCAAGCTTCCCGAGGGTGACCTCAAGCCGATCCTGGCCGGGGTCAACCTGACCGTGCGCGCCGGCGAGACGCACGCGATCATGGGCCCCAACGGCTCCGGCAAGTCGACCCTGGCCTACTCGATCGCCGGGCACCCGAAGTACGAGGTGACCGCCGGCACGGTGACCCTCGACGGCCGGGACGTGCTCGCCATGACCGTCGACGAGCGGGCCCGCGCCGGCCTGTTCCTCGCGATGCAGTACCCGGTCGAGGTGCCGGGCGTCTCGGTGGCCAACTTCCTGCGCACCGCGAAGACCGCGATCGACGGGCAGGCGCCCAAGCTGCGCACCTGGGGTGCCGAGCTGAAGGGCGCCATGGAGAAGCTGCACATCGACCCGGCCTTCGCCCAGCGCAACGTCAACGAGGGCTTCTCCGGCGGGGAGAAGAAGCGGCACGAGATCATGCAGCTCGAACTGCTCAAGCCCAAGACCGCGATCCTCGACGAGACCGACTCCGGCCTCGACATCGACGCGCTGCGGGTGGTCAGCGAGGGGGTCAACCGGGTACGCGCAACTGGGGAGACCGGGCTGTTGCTGATTACCCACTACACCCGCATCCTGCGGTACGTGAAGCCGGACTTCGTGCACGTGTTCGTGGCCGGCCGGATCGTCGAGGAAGGGGGCCCGGAGTTGGCCGAGAAGCTGGAAGCCGAGGGATACGAGAGTTACCTGGCCGGCACCGGACCTGCGAGGGGGTAGCTGCCGTGAGCCTCGATGTCGACAAGGTGCGCGCCGATTTCCCGATTCTCGGTCGGGAGGTCAACGGCCGGCCGATGGTGTACCTGGACTCGGCGGCCACGGCGCAGAAGCCGCGCCAGGTCCTCGACGTGGTCCGCGAGCACTACGAACGGCACAACGCGAACGTGTCCCGCTCGGTGCACACGGTGGGCACCGAGGCCACCGAGGCGTACGAGGGCGCCCGCGCCACGGTCGCCGCGTTCGTCGGTGCCGCCCGGCCGGAGGAGATCGTCTTCACCAAGAACTCCACCGAGTCGATCAACCTGGTCGCGCGGACGTTCTCCGGGCGCGTCGCCGACCCGCGGTTCCGGCTGGGCCCCGGCGACGAGATCGTGATCTCCGAGATGGAGCACCATTCCAACATCGTGCCGTGGCAGCTGCTGTGCGAGCGTACGGGCGCGACGCTGCGCTGGTTCGGCATCACCGACGACGGCCGGCTCGATCTGTCCAACCTGGACGAGCTGGTCAACGAGCGGACCAAGCTGGTGTCGGTCGTGCACGTGTCCAACCTGCTCGGCACCATCAACGATCCGGCCCCGATCGTGGCGCGGGCGGCCGAGGTCGGCGCGCTGGTCATGCTCGACGCGTCCCAGTCGGTGCCGCACCTGCCGGTCGACGTGACCGCGCTCGGGGTCGACCTCGTCGCGTTCACCGGGCACAAGATGTGCGGTCCGAGCGGGATCGGTGCGCTGTGGGGCCGGTACGAGCTGCTCGACGCGATGCCGCCGTTCCTGGGCGGCGGCTCCATGATCGAGACGGTGACGATGGCCAGCTCCACGTACGCGCCGCCGCCGATGCGCTTCGAAGCGGGTACCCCGCCGATCGCCGAGGCGGTCGGGCTGGGGGCTGCCGTCGACTACCTCACCGGCCTCGGCATGAAGGCCATCCACGAGCACGAGACAGCGCTCGTGAGCTACGCGCTCGACGCGCTCGGCACCGTGCCTGACCTGCGCATCTTCGGCCTGCCGACGCCCGATGGGCGGGGCGGCACCATCTCGTTCGCGCTTGGCGACATCCACCCGCACGACGTCGGCCAGGTGCTCGACGCGGAAGGGGTCGAGGTCCGGGTCGGTCACCACTGCGCCCGTCCCACCTGCGTGCGGTTCGGCGTACCGGCGACCACTCGCGCGTCGTTCTACCTGTACACGACGACCGATGAGGTGGACGCGTTGGTACGCGGGCTGGACAAGGTGCGGAAGGTGTTTGGATGACGCAGGTGGACCAGCTCTACCAGGAGATCATCCTGGATCACTACAAGAACCCGCACGGTCGGGGGCTGCGCGAGCCGTACCTGGCGGAGGCGCACCACGTGAACCCGACCTGCGGGGACGAGGTGACCGTGCGGGTCAACCTGACCGCCGGGACGATCGACGACATGTCCTACGACGGCCAGGGCTGTTCGATCAGCCAGGCGTCGGCGAGCGTCCTGCACGACGTGATCGGCGGGCTCACCGTGGCCGACGCGCTGACCCGGCACGAGGCGTTCGGCGAGCTGATGGCCGGCCGCGGCCAGGTCGAGCCCAACGAGGAAATGCTCGGTGACGCGGTAGCGTTCGCCGGAGTAGCGCGGTACCCCTCGCGGGTGAAGTGCGCGCTGCTGGCCTGGATGGCGTTCAAGGACGCGCTGGCCCGGGCGACCGACGCCGAGCCGATGGTGGGAGGAACTACGACATGAGCGAGGCGACCAAAGCTGCTGTCGACGACGTCGAAGAGGCGATGAAGGACGTCGTCGACCCGGAGCTGGGCATCAACGTCGTCGACCTTGGCCTGGTCTACGGCATCCACATCGACGACGAGAACGTCGCGACCATCGACATGACGCTGACCTCGGCCGCCTGCCCGTTGACCGACGTGATCGAGGACCAGGCCCGCGAGGCCCTGTGCAAGGGACCGGGCGGTGGGCTGGTCGGCGACATCCGGATCAACTGGGTGTGGCTGCCCGCCTGGGGTCCGCAGATGATCACCGACGACGGCCGGGAACAACTCCGCGCCCTCGGCTTCAACGTCTGACCAAGATCGGCACAACTTCCCGGAAGTTGTGGCGATCTTGGTTGAGCTCAGCTCAGGCGGATGCGCACTGCCCGTGCCGCCGCCACGGCCGTCTTCAACACGGTCAACTTCGGATCGGGTACATCCAGAAAGCGCTCGACCCGCAGCGCCCGCAGTGGCGCGAGGCGTGGATCGGCGAGCACCTCGTCGGCGAGGCGACGGTCGCCACCGGTCACCAGCGCGTCCAGCTTTTCGGGTACCAGTAGCCGGGCCACCACGTCGGCGGTGTCCCCGGCCGCCGCGCGGGCCTGGTTCTCCCGGCGCCGGGCGAAGCGCTGCTGCGACCACCCGCCCGCGGCGGTGCGGCTCTGGACGTACCGGCTGCCGACCTTCGACGTGCCAAGCTGGGTACCCGCGGCGACGCCGACCGCGTACCCGCCCCGGCGCACCAGGAGCAGGCCGAGCCGGCGTGGCCGGATCGCCTCGGCGACCAGGGTCTCGATGCCGGTCGCCGCTCCGATCAGGAGATGGCACTCGGCGACCTCGCCGTCGGCGCCCGTGAGGGTGAGGCCGTCGGGCAGCGGCTCGACGGTCACCTCGCCGTGCCGCCCGGCGAACCCGTCGAGCCAGCGGGCCAGCCGCTCGGGGTCGACGTCGACCCAGCGCCCGCCGCCCGCTGCCGGCCTGCCCACCACCGGACGACCATAGCTGGCACGATCGGATCCGTGCGCCCGCTCACCGCAACCGTGCTCGATCGGCTCGTCGCCGCATACACCGCCGCCCGGGATCCGGACGCGGCCGCGCCGATGCGGGCGTACATGCGCGACCAGTTCCCGTTCCTCGGCATCCCGACGACCCGGCGGCGGCCGTTGTCCCGGGAGGTGCTGGAGGGCCTGCCCCGGCCGGCCGAGGACGATCTGCGCGCCGTCGCGCTCGCCTGCTGGGAGCTGCCGGAACGGGAGTACCAGTACTTCGCCTGCGAGTGGCTGCGCCGCCACGCGGCCGTCTGTTCGCCCGACTTTCTCCACACCGCCCGGATCCTGATCATCACGAAGTCGTGGTGGGACACCGTCGACGCGCTCGCCGCCCGGGTCGTCGGCCCGATCGTGGCGCGGCATCCGGCGACGGTCGCCACCATGGACGCCTGGCTCGCCGACGAGAACATGTGGCTCGCCCGGACCGCGATTCTGCACCAGCTCACCTACGCCGAGCGGACCGACGCCGACCGGCTCTTCCGGTACTGCCTGGCCCGGGCCGGCCATCGGGACTTCTTCATCCGCAAGGCGATCGGGTGGGCGCTCCGCCAGTACGCGAAGACCGACCCGGCGGCGGTGGGCGCGTTCGTGGGCTCACACGAGCGCGTGCTTTCCCCGCTGTCCGTCCGCGAAGCCCTGAAGAACCTCTAGATCGGCACAACTTCCCGGAAACAGTGGCCTCCGGTACGCGCTGAGGCCACAACTTCCGGGAAGTTGTGCCGATCTTGGCGGGCTAGATGCCGTTGCCGAAGGTGTCGCAGCCCTTCGGGTCGCCGGTGTTGTAACCCTGCGTGAACCAGCGCTGGCGATCCTGCGACGAGCCGTGCGTGAACTTCGACTCGTCGACTCCGCCGCCCATCTTCTTCTGGATCGCGTCGTCGCCCACCGCCGCCGCGGCGTCGAGCGCCTGGTTGACGTCGTCCTGGGTGATCTGGGTGAACAGCGGTTGCCCGCCGCTGGAGGTGGTCTCGGTCGCGTGCCTGGTCCACACGCCCGAGTAGCAGTCGGCCTGGAGTTCGAGCATCACCGAGTACCGGTTGGCGTTGTTCGGGTCGCGCTGCTGGGCGCGCCGCATCTGCTCCTCGGTGCCGAGCAGGTCCTGGACGTGGTGGCCGTACTCGTGCGCGAGCACGTACGGCTGCGCGAACTCGCCCTTGGCGCCGAACCGGTTGGCCAGCTCGTCGTAGAAGGCCAGGTCGATGTAGACCAGGTTGTCCTCGGGGCAGTAGAACGGCCCGACGCCGGAGTCGGCCTGGCCGCAGCCGGTGTTGACGGTCTGCGCGAAGAACACCGTCTTGGACTGCTGGTACTGCTTGCCGTACACCTGCGGCAGCTCGGTCTGCCAGAAGGCCTGGATCGAGTTGACGTACAGCACGTTGCGGCAGTCGGTGCGCCCCAGCCGGTCGGGGTTTGACGGGCCGCAGTCCTTGGCCAGCTGGGTGTTGTCGCCCTGCTGGCCACTGTCGCCGCCGCTGATCAGGCCGCGCCCGAACGTGCCGCCGAGCACGAGCATGCCGAGCACGATGACGACGGTGACGATGAGGCCCAGCTTGCCGCCGCCGATCGGGATCGGCAGCCCGCCCACGCCGCCTCGGCCGCCGCCGAAGCCGCCACCTCCGCCGCCGGATCCGCGTACGTCCTCGACCTGACTGGCGTCAAGGTCAGCGTTCTCGTTCAGTTCCATGTCGACCTCGTCCGGGGTTGATTGGCCGCGTGTTCCGCTCGTACCCGCTGATCTTGGTCGATAATCGTGTCGCGGACGCCGCCGGGGGCCCGGGTACAATGGCTCCGTGCTCGCTTGCAGTGACTGACCTGCCCCGCACCGACCGCCCCGCGCGGCCGGTGTAGACGCGTGCCCTCGTCAGTCCCGAATCCCAAGAGAGCGAGCTTTTCGACATGATTTCCGCCTCCGCCCTGGAACTGCGCGCAGGCGCCCGCATCCTGCTCGGCGACGCCAACCTGCGGGTGCAGCCCGGTGACCGGATCGGCCTGGTGGGGCGCAACGGCGCGGGTAAGACCACGACCCTGAAGGTGCTGGCCGGCGAGGCGCTGCCATACACCGGCACCGTGGATTGCCGCGGGCCGGTGGGCTACCTGCCGCAGGATCCGCGCACCGGAGACCTCACCATGTCCGCCCGCGACCGGGTGCTTTCCGCCCGCGGGCTGGACACCCTGCTTGCCGAAATGAACAAGATCGAGGTCGAGCTGGCCGGTTCGCCGCCGGGTCGCGACGGGCTGCTGCGCCGCTACGGGGTACTGGAAGACCAGTTCGCCGGGCTCGGTGGGTACGCGGCTGAGGCCGAGGCGGCCCGGATCTGCGCCAACCTCGGCCTGCCCGACCGGGTCCTCGGCCAGAGCCTGGGCACCCTGTCCGGTGGCCAGCGCCGCCGCATCGAGCTGGCCCGGATCCTGTTCCGGGACGCGAGCGCGACCGGTGGCGGCATCCTGCTGCTCGACGAGCCGACCAACCACCTCGACGCCGACTCGATCACCTGGCTGCGCGCGTTCCTCGGCGGCCACAAGGGCGGGCTCGTGGTGATCAGCCACGACGCCGGCCTGCTGGAGTCGGTGGTCAACAAGGTCTGGTTCCTCGACGCCAACCGGGCCACCATCGACGTGTACAACCTGGGCTGGGAGGCCTACCTCGAGCAGCGCGAGACCGACGAGCGGCGCCGGCGCAGGGAGCGGGCCAACGCGGAGAAGAAGGCCGGCGCGCTGATGGCCCAGGCGGACAAGATGCGGGCCAAGGCCACCAAGACCGTCGCCGCGCAGAACATGGCCCGGCGCGCCTCCCGACTGCTCGAAGGGCTCGAAGACCAGCGGTCCGGCGACAAGGTGGCCAAGGTGCGGTTCCCGACGCCGGTGCCGTGCGGCAAGACGCCGCTGACCGCGCGCGGGCTGTCCAAGAGCTACGGCTCGCTGGAGATCTTCTGCGACGTCGACGTCGCGGTCGACCGTGGTTCGCGGGTGGCGATTCTCGGTCTCAACGGCGCCGGCAAGACCACGCTGCTGCGGGTCCTCGCCGGCCTGCTGCCGCCGGACACCGGCGCCGTCGAACCCGGGCACGGCCTGCGGATCGGGTACTACGCGCAGGAGCACGAGACCCTCGACGTGGACCGGACGATCCTGGAGCACATGCGGTCGGCCGCGCCCGACCAGACCGACGGTGAGCTGCGCCGGATCCTGGGCGCGTTCCTGTTCTCCGGCGACGACGTCAGCAAGCCGGCCGGGGTGCTCTCCGGCGGGGAGAAGACCCGGTTGGCGCTGGCCACGCTGGTCTGCTCGGGCGCGAACGTCCTGCTGCTGGACGAGCCGACCAACAACCTCGACCCGATCAGCCGGGAGCAGGTGCTCGACGCCATCGCCCGGTACCCGGGGGCGATCGTCCTGGTCACCCACGACCCGGGTGCGGTGCTGGCGCTCAAGCCCGACCGAGCGATCCTGCTGCCGGACGGGGTCGAGGACGCCTGGAGCGACGACCTGCTGGAGCTCGTCGAGCTGGCCTGAGCCGCCCGGCTTCCTTCTTGCTTCTTGGCACAACTTCCCGGAAACAGTGGCCTCACACGGGTACTGAGGCCACAACTTGCCGGAAGTTGTGGCGATCTTGGGCAGTTACCAGGGCGTTGCGAGGACGGCCTCGACGACCACGGCGACCACGGCGCCGAGGCAGGTCAGCAGCAGCGGCGCGGGCACCGGCGGGCCGGCCTGGCGCTGCGGCGCGACCGCGGCGACCGTCAGCCAGGGGAAGAACGGCAGCCAGGCGTGCTCGACGCCGCCCCGGGCCAGGCCGGCGAGCACGGAGAACAGGACGGCCAGGCCGGCCCCGACCAGGAACGGCCAGGCCGGCGTGTTACGGACCTTGCGCAGGCTGGCGAACAGCGGCGGGCCGGCGGCGAGCAGCAGCGCCACCAGGCTGATCCCGCTCCACCAGACCACCGACCGGTACGGCTCGACCCGGCTGGCCCAGTCGGCGTGCGCCACGCCGAGCCCGCGTACCCACGAGAACCCGAGCAGATACGACGCGGCGAGGACCGGTACCAGCACCGCCACTCCACTGGCGATGTTGAGGAACGGGCGGCGCCGGGCGAAGTACAGCAGTACCAGCGCGAGGCCGAGCCACGGCACCGCGTACGAGAACAGCGCCGCGATCCCGGCGAGCAGCCCCGCCACGCCGGCCCACACGCCCGCCCGCCAGCCGGTGCGCTCCTTGGCGCTGGCGTGCACCCCCGCGTTGATCATGGCGGCGCCGAGCAGGGCGACGATGGCGTCCAGGCTGACCGCCGTCCACACCGCGTACGGCGCCAGGGCCAGCACCGGAAGGTACCGGCGTCCCGCCGTCTCACCGGACGTGCCGCTCACCGCCGCGAGTACCAGCGGCACGGCGAGCGCGCCGAGCGCGGTGATCAGCAGGCCCAGGGTGAAGTCGTCGCGTACCCCGGCCCGGTGCAGCGCCCATAACAGCAGGACCGGTCCGGGCGGATGCCCCCGGGCGGCCACCGACAGCTGGCCGGCCCGCCCGGTGAAATGCGCGATGAAACCGAGTGGATCGTCGCCGACCGCCGCCAGGTCGGCCAGGTACTCGTCCGGCGAGGTCAGCGCCCGGGTGAGGCCGGCCGACCCGTCGACGAACGCGAGCGCCAGCGCCCACGCCAGGGCGGCCACGTAGGACCACGCGACGACAAATGACCACCGGACCCGGTCGAGCCAACCGCGCCAGGCCAGAAACAGCACCACGGCGGCGACCGCGGGCGCGAGGAGACTCGCCGGGCCGAGTTGGAGACGGTACCGGCCGAGAAACGGTGCGCTGGCGGTGCCCAGTTGTGCACCGCCTCGTACCGCCAGCGCGGTCAACCCGAGCCCGACCAGCGACAACAGGCTCCAGCCGAGCACGTCGCGCCACGGCGAGGTCGCCCGATCGGGTGAACCCGACGGGCTTCCGGGCACGCCCGCGAGCGCGTCAGGACCGGCTCTGGTGGTCACGGGCCATCACGCTATCGGGTACCCGACACTGCTGTGCGTGTCGGTTGGCGTGGCGTCGATATCTGGCGCATGATCGCCTGAGGCGGTCTAATAGGTGAGACCGCACCAACCGCTCAGTCTGGGACGTGAGGAATCAACATGGCAGCCACCGCCACCACCACCAGTACCGAGAAGGGTCGCCGAATCGTCGGAGCCGAACGCCAGACCCTGGCGAAGGATCTCGTGAAGCGCTACACCAGCGGTGAGAGCATCCGTGCGCTTGCTTCGTCGACCGGCCGTTCGTACGGCTTCGTGCACCGGGTGCTGACCGAGTCCGGAGTGCAGCTGCGCCAGCGCGGGGGAGCGCGTCGGCGGAAGAAGGCGTGACGGGCCGGGAAAGCACGACGGCGGCTCCGGCGACCGGAGTTCGACTCGATCGTGATGGGCCGGTAGCGACGGTCACGTTGTGCCGGCCTGAAGTCCTCAACGCGCAGACCCCTCAGATGTGGACGGCGCTCCGCGAGTTCGCGCGGGAGCTGACCGGCGACACACGCGTCGTGGTCGTACGCGGAGAGGGAAGAGCATTTTCGGCAGGCCTCGACCTGTCGGTGGCCGGAGCGCCTGCGTCGGGTGGCGGGGCGTCGGGGGGCACGGCTACCGGCAACGACGGGGCCGCTGGGGCTGATGTCGGCGTCGGCGATTCGCCGGCGCCGACCGGCGCTTCACTGGCCGAGCTGGCGGCGCTTCCGTCGGAGACCGCCCAGCAGCGGATCGCCGTCTTCCAGGAGGGTTTCTCCTGGCTGCGCCGTCCGGATCTGATCACCGTCGCGGCTGTCCAGGGGCACGCCATCGGTGCCGGTTTCCAGCTCGCGCTCGCGTGTGACTTCCGGGTCCTCAGCGATGACGCGACATTCACCATGGCGGAGGTCAGCCTCGGGCTGGTCCCCGACCTCACCGGCACCAAGCGCCTCGTCGAGCTGGTCGGGTACGCGCGGGCGTTGGAAATCTGCGTCACCGGTCGCCGGGTGCCGGCCGCCGAGGCGGAGCGCATCGGGTTGGCCAACCTGGTCGTCGGCCGCGCCGAACTGGACGCGGCAGTGGCCGACCTGACGGCGGCGGTCCTCGCCGCGCCCCGGGACGCGGTGGTGGAGATCAAGGCGTTGATCGCGGCGGCGGCCGGTCGCGGCTTCGCCGAGCAGGAGGCGGCGGAACGGGCCGCCCAGGTACGCCGGCTGCGCGACCTCGCCGGCGTGGGAGAGTAGCGCTACCGGCACAATTTCCGGGAAATAGTGGCCTCAGTACCGGCGCGAGGCCACTATTTCCGGGAAATTGTGCCAATCACGGGTCTGGGACCGGGGACCTAGGTCGATGGGTGTAAGGACCGGTCGGGAAGAAAGCGCCGACACCGAAAGTTGTCGTAGCCGTCCGCGACACTGTCTGCGGGCACAAGACACGGAGGTGTGCCGGTGACGGGCCCGATGAGCGCGATGAGCGGCTGGGAGATGCTGCGGTCGATCCGGCGCAAGGACGACCTGGCCGGCCGCAAGGTTGGCCGGGCGACCGCCAAGCGGATTCTGACGTTCGCGCGGCCCTATCGCCGGGACATCGTCGTCTTCCTCCTGGCCGTGATCGTCGACGCGGTGATCGGGGTGGCGACGCCGGTGCTCGCCGGCCGGGTGGTCAACCAGATCGGCCACGGCGGCGCCGGGGCCGCGTCGGCCGTGGTGCACACCGCTGTGTTCATCGCCGCGCTCGCGATCGCCGACGCGCTGCTCTCCCTGGCCCAGCGGTGGTATTCGGCACGCATCGGTGAGGGCATCATCCTCAACCTGCGCACCCGGGTCTACGACCACGTGCAGCGCATGCCGTTGCAGTTCTTCACGCGTACCCAGACCGGCGCCCTGGTCAGCCGGCTCAACAACGACGTCCTCGGCGCCCAGCGCGCGTTCACGTCGACGCTGTCCGGCGTGGTCAGCAACGTGATCCAGCTGGCCCTCACCGCCGCGGTCATGTTCACCCTGTCCTGGCAGGTCACCGCCCTGTCGCTGGTGATGCTGCCGGTGTTCATCCTGCCCGCCCGGCGGATCGGCCGGCGGCTAGCCGACATCACCCGCGAGTCCTACCAGCTCGACGCCAAGATGAACGCGACGATGACCGAGCGCTTCGGGGTGGCCGGGGCGCTGCTGGTCAAGCTGTTCGGGCAGCCCGACGCCGAGGCGCGCCGGTTCGGGCAGCGCGCCGAGCGGGTGCGCGACATCGGCATCGAGTCCGCCATGTACAGCCGGACGTTCTTCGTCGCGATGCTGCTCGTCGCCTCGCTGGCCCAGGCGCTGACCTACGGGCTGGGCGGCTGGTTCGCCGTCAAGGGCAGCATCACCGCGGGCACGGTCGTCACCCTGGCGCTGCTGCTCACCCGGCTCTACGGGCCGCTGACCGCCCTCTCCAACGTGCGCGTCGACGTGATGAGCGCGCTGGTGTCGTTCGAGCGGGTGTTCGAGATCATCGACCTGAAGCCGGGCATCGCCGAGGCGCCCGACGCGCGACCGGTTCCGCGCGGCGCGGGCAAGGTCGAGTTCCGGGACGTGCATTTCCGGTACCCGAGCGCCGAAGAGGTCTCGCTCGCCTCCCTTGAAGACGTCGCGACCCTCGACCGCACGATCACCGACCCGGTGCTGCGCGGGGTGTCGTTCACCGTCGAGCCGGGCCAGATGGTGGCACTGGTCGGCCCGTCCGGTGCCGGCAAGTCGACCACGGCGATGCTGGTTCCGCGGGTGTACGACGTGACGAGCGGCCGGGTCCTCGTCGGCGACGTCGACGTGCGCGAGGCGACACTCGACTCGCTGCGCGACACGATCGGCGTGGTCACCCAGGACTCCCACCTGTTCCACGAGACGATCGCGGAAAACCTGCGCTACGCCCGCCCGGAGGCGGCCGACGACCAGCTGTGGACCGCGCTCGACCGGGCCCAGGTCGGCCAGCTCATCCGGGAGCTGCCCGACGGTCTCGACACGGTCGTGGGGGAGCGGGGGTACCGGTTCTCCGGCGGCGAGAAGCAGCGGATCGCGATCGCCCGGCTGCTGCTCAAGGCCCCGTCGATCGTCATCCTCGACGAGGCGACCGCGCACCTCGACTCGGAGTCCGAGGCGGCTGTGCAGCGGGCCCTCGGTGAGGCGCTGGCCGGCCGCACCGCGCTGGTCATCGCGCACCGGCTGTCGACCGTCCGGGACGCCGACCAGATCCTCGTGCTCGACAAGGGCCGCATCGTCGAGCGGGGCACCCATGACGAGCTGGTCGCCGACGGCGGGCTCTACGCCGAGCTTTACCGGACCCAGTTCGCGGTCGTGGACTCGCCGACCCCGTTCGTGGCGGAGCCGACCGAGCCGGTCATGATCCTGCCGGCGGAGGAGCTGGTCGATTAGGTCTGCCTTGCGATCTTGGTGGCGAATTGCGGCTCTGGCAGCAACTTGCCACCAAGATCGCGCGGCCCACAGCGACGCGGCCCCGAACAGCGCGACCCCGAGCGCGGCGCCGGACGCGCCGTACACCGCATGTGACGGCGCCTCCCTCGGGTGCAGGTGCATGTTGCCGCGGCGCAGCTCGTCGACCTGCTTCTGGCCGTGGCGGGTGATCCGGGGCGCCCGCGTCAACACCGTCCCCACGACCAGGACCAGCGACATCAGCATGACCAGGTTGCCGACCGGCTTGTGGTTGGCCAGTCCGGCGACGGCACGGGACACGCCGAGCGCCAGGACCGCGAGCATCGCCCAGCCGGCCCAGCCGGCCCAGCCGGCCCAGCCGGCCCAGCCGGCCCAGCGGAACCGGCGCCGCTCGGCGGACGGGTACAGCGAGCCGGCACGCTCCAGGCCGTTTCGCATCGCGTCGAGCGCCAGCGCCACGGCGCTGTCGGCCGGCAGGTCGGACGCCGTCCGGCCGCGGGCGGCCGCGTGGTAGACGGCCCGGTCCAGATCGGTCGCGTCGGCGGGCAGCACCCCACCGGGGGCGAGCCCGCCGCCGTGCCGGGCACCGACACAGTCGGCGGCGCGGAGCGCGGCGAGGCTGCTGTACGCGGCGAGTCTGCCGCGTATCCAGTCATGGCGACAGTGTGGAGCGTGTTGGCAAGGGTACTTACCGTTGCCGGCGGACGGTCTCCTCGACCAGGTCGAGCACCGCTTCGAGGTCGCCGGTGGCGCGGCCGGTCGCGAGGTTCAGCACCAGGCCGTCGTAGGCCAGCTCAAGGAACTGGGCGAGCACGTCGATGGGTACGTCGGCGCGCAGGACACCGGCTTCGCGCTGCCGGTCCAGCCGTTCCCGGGTGGCCGCCGAGATGGCCTCGGAGCGCGCCGCCCACCGCTTCGCGAACTCGGGATCGGTGCGCAACCGGCGGGAGACTTCGAGCTGGGTGCCGAGCCAGCCGGCGACCTCGGGCTCCTCGTCCAGGCTGGGCTCCTCGGCGGGCCTGGGTTTCTCGGCGGGCCTGGGTTTCTCGGCGGGCCTGGGTTTCTCGGCGGGCCTGGGTTTCTCGGCGGGCCTGGGTTTCTCGGCGGGCCTGGGTTTCTCGGCGGGCCTGGGTTTCTCGGCGGGCCTGGGTTTCTCGGCCGGCCTGGGCTTCTCGGCCGGCCTGGGCTCGCCGGCCGGCCGGGCGGGCGGGTCGGCGGCGCGGCTCAGCAGGTCACGCATGACCTGGACCAGGCCGTGCTCCGCCACGGTGGCCACCATCGTGGCCGCGTCGTCCTCGGCGACGGCCAGGAACAGCGCCTCCTTGTCCCGGAAGTGGTGGAAGATCGCTCCCCGGGACAGCCCGGTCTCCTCTTCCAGCCGGCGCACCGTGGCGCCCTCGTACCCGTGCCGGGCGAAGCAGGTCCGCGCGCCGGTGAGGATCTCCCGTCGGCGCGCGTCGAGCTGGTCCTGGCTGACCCTCGGCACCAGTCGATCGTGACAGTCCGGCCCGCTCTCGTGCAATTTCAGTACGCGATTCATCGCTGTGACGGTGCTGTTCGGGCCTTCAGGGGGCTGTCGGGGAGCCGACATTGTCACGTAGGGTCCCGGCGTGCCCCTGTTACTCCTCAGCCTCGACAACACGCTGATCGACCGTGATGGGGCCTTTCGGGCATGGGGGCGTGAGTTTCTGGAGCAGATCGGCGCCCCCGACTACGACCTCGACTGGTTGCTGTCGGTAGACGCCGACGGCATGGCTCCCGCTTGGGACATCGCCGATGCCATTCAGGAGCGGTACCGGCTGCGCATCCCCTCCATCGACCTGGTTGAGATCGTCCGCGAGGGCCTGCTCGACCGGCTGCGGCTCGACCCGCTGGTGGCGTGCGCGCTCGGGATCGCCGAGGACGCCGGGTGGGTACCGGTGGTGGTCACGAACGGCGAGACCCGGCTCCAGGAGGAGAAGATGCGCCGGACCGGGCTCGACCGGTACCTCGCGGACTGGGTGATCTCCGAGGAGGCCGGCGTCCGCAAGCCGAACCCGCGCATCTTCGGTATCGCGGCGGAGCGGGCCAGGATGCGGCTGGCCGGTGCCTGGGTGATCGGCGACGCGCCGGAGAGTGACATCGCCGGGGCGGACGCGATCGGCGCGCCCAGCGTCTGGCTGCACCGCGGGCGGACGTGGATCGAGCCGCGGTATGCGCCGACGGTGGAAGCCGACAGTACGATCGCCGCCCTCGCCGCGGTGATGGGCGCGGACGCGTAGACCCCGACCGCAGGGCGATTGTCGTGGCGATCATGGCGGACTAATTGCGTTGCGGCGACCCGGTGTAGCCGGGAGACTGCGCGTGCCGGATGCGGTGCGTCGCATGCCCTGCACGCGAATGCGTCCGGTCGGAGCGAAGGGAGGACGTCGTGGCCATTGTCGAGGGCCTCGTCTGGCCTGCCTTCCCTTCGACCGAGGAGTTTCGCGTTGCGCGAGCACGACTTCGGCGGCGAACGTAAGCGCCGCCGTCAATTCGACGATGACGATCCGTACATTCTGAAGCGCCGCCGGCGGGAGATCCCGACCGAGCTGGGCGCGCTTGACCTGGTGCCGTACTCGACCTGGGGCGAGCCGGGCGTGTTGCACGGCCCACAGCCCCGGCCGGACTGGGTGGTCACCGAGCTGGCCGCCATCGACGAGGAACTCGGTCTGGTGAAGACCGGCAAAGAGGCCGAGGTGTACCTGGTCGACCGGGCCGTTCCGGAGACCGGGCGGTCCAGCCTGCTCGCGGCCAAGCGGTACCGGGCGCCGGAGCACCGGCTGTTCCACCGGGACGCCGGGTACCTCGAAGGGCGCCGGGTACGCCGGTCCCGGGAGACCCGCGCGATGGCCACCCGCACCGCGTTCGGCCGCGAGGTCATCGCCGGGCAGTGGGCGTCGGCCGAGTTCGCCGCCCTGTCCCGGCTGTGGGAGGAGGGCGCCGCCGTCCCGTACCCGGTGCAGCTGCTGGGTACCGAGCTGATGCTGGAGTTCATCGGCGACCCGGACGGCGAGGCGGCACCCCGGCTGGCCCAGCTCCGGCCGGGCGGCGCCGAGCTGGCCGACCTGTGGGGCCAGCTGGTCGACGCGCTGACGGTGCTGGCCCGGGCCGGGTACGCGCACGGCGACCTGTCCGCGTACAACATCCTGGTGCACCACGGCCGGCTGGTGCTGATCGACCTGCCACAGGTGGTCGACGTGATCGCGAACCCGCAGGGCGGTGACTTCCTGGTCCGCGACGTCCGCAACGTGGCGAGATGGTTCGCCCAGCGCGGCCTGGAGATGGACGCCTACGCGCTGACCCGGACCCTGCTGGCCGACGCCGGCGTCCGCTGACGCCGCGCGGGCGTCGGGCCCTGTCGATCTAGGACGAATGGTGGGACAAACCGGGCAGCCCGGGCACCATTCGTCCTAGATCGGCGAGGCGCAGGGCTACTGCAGGTAGCCCTCGACCTCGGAGACTGAGCGCGCCTGTACCGTGTCCGGGTCTTGGCCCCGCTCGCGTGCCGAACGGCGCAACCGGAGCAGGTCCCAGCACTGGTCGAGCGCCTCCTCGACCTGGCTGAGCCGGGCGTGCTCCTCGTCGGAGGACAGTGCGCCGGCCTGCACCTGGGCGCGCAGCTTGTGCTCCTCGTCCACCAGCTCGTGGATCTGGCCGAGGATCGACTTTTCGTCCATGCCGGCCAGCGTAGTCGCCGGCCGGCCTGGTCAGCTCGACAGCATCCGGCGCAGCACGTACTGGAGGATGCCGCCGTGCCGGTAGTACTCGGCCTCGCCGGGCGTGTCGATCCGCACCACCGCGTCGAACTCCACGCCGCTGTCGGTCCGCACCAACACCGTGCGGGGCGTCGGCCCCTCGTTCAGCGCCTCGATCCCGGTGATCGTGAACGTCTCGGTGCCGTCGAGGCCCAGCGACTCGGCGGTCTCGCCGGTCGGGTACTGCAACGGCAGCACCCCCATCCCGATCAGGTTGGACCGGTGGATGCGCTCGTAGCTCTCGGCGATCACGGCGCGCACGCCGAGCAGCATCGTGCCCTTGGCCGCCCAGTCCCGTGACGATCCGGAGCCGTACTCCTTGCCGGACAGGATCACCAGCGGCACCCCGGCGTCGCGGTAGGCCTCGGCGGCCTCGTAGATCGTCGTCTGGTCGCCGGTCAGGTGGTTGATCGTGTACCCGCCCTCGACGCCTGGTACCAGTTGGTTGCGCAGCCGGATGTTCGCGAACGTGCCCCGGATCATGACCTCGTGGTTTCCCCGCCGGGAGCCGTACGAGTTGAAGTCGCGCTTCTCCACCCCGTGTTCGGACAGGTAGCGACCGGCCGGGGAGTCCGGCTTGATCGAACCGGCCGGGGAGATGTGGTCGGTGGTGACCGAGTCGCCGAGCTTGGCGAGCACCCGCGCGCCCGAGATGTCCGAGACGGGCGACGGCGACGCGGCCATCCCCTCGAAGTACGGCGGCTTCCGGACGTACGTCGACCCGGCGTCCCAGGCGAACGTGTCGCCGGTCGGCGTCGGCAGCGAGGTCCAGCGCTCGTCACCGGCGAACACGTCGGAATAGTCGCGGCTGAACATCTCGCTCGCGATCGCCGACTCCATCACGCGCTCGATCTCGCTCGCGGCCGGCCAGATGTCGCGCAGGTACACCGGCTGCCCGTCGCTGCCCTCGCCGAGCGGTTCGTTGGCGATGTCGATGTCCATCGTGCCGGCCAGCGCGTACGCGACGACCAGCGGCGGTGACGCCAGGTAGTTCATCTTGACGTCGGGGTTGATCCGGCCTTCGAAGTTGCGGTTGCCGGACAGCACGCTGACCACGCTCAGGTCATGCTCGTTGACCGCGGCGCTGATCGCCTCGGGGAGCGGGCCGGAGTTGCCGATGCACGTCGTGCACCCGTAGCCCACGAGATTGAAACCCAACTTATCGAGGTACGGGGTGAGCCCGGCCCGCTCGTAGTAGTCCATGACGACCTTCGAGCCCGGGGCGAGGGTGGTCTTCACCCACGGCTTGCGCGACAGCCCACGGTCGACGGCGTTCTTGGCCAGCAGCGCCGCGCCGAGCATGACCTGCGGGTTGGACGTGTTGGTGCAGGACGTGATCGCGGCGATCACCACCGCGCCGTGGTCGAGTTCGAGCTCGGTGCCGTCGTCGAGGGTCACGTTGACCGGCCGGCTGGTCCGACCGGCGGCGCCGATCGCCGCCGACTGGAGGTCGCGCGGAGCGTCGGCGAGGTCGTGCTGGGCGTTGGCCGGCGGGTCGCTGGCCGGGAACGACTCGCTGCTGGCCTCGTCGGCCGGCCCGTTGACGCCGCCCTCCTCGTGCGCGACGTAGTTCTTGAGCACGGCCCGGAACAGCGTCTTCGAGTGCAGCAGCGGCACCCGGTCCTGTGGGCGCTTGGGGCCGGCCAGCGACGGCTCGACGGTCGCCAGGTCGAGCTCCAGGGTCTCCGAGAACACCGGCTCGGCCGCCGGGTCGTGCCAGAGTCCCTGCTCTTTCGCGTACGCCTCGACGAGGGCGACCTGGGCGTCGTCGCGGCCGGTCATCCGCAGGTACCGGATGGTCTCGTCGTCGATCGGGAAGATCGCGACGGTCGACCCGTACTCGGGGCTCATGTTGCCGATCGTGGCCCGGTTGGCCAGCGGTACCGCGGCCACGCCCGGCCCGTAGAACTCGACGAACTTACCGACCACGCCGTGCTGGCGCAGCATCTCGGTGATCGTGAGAACCAGGTCGGTCGCGGTGGTGCCCTCGGGCATCCCGCCGTGCAGCTTGAACCCGACGACCCGGGGGATCAGCATGCTGACCGGCTGGCCGAGCATCGCCGCCTCGGCCTCGATGCCGCCGACGCCCCAGCCGAGGACACCGAGGCCGTTGACCATCGTGGTGTGCGAGTCGGTGCCGACGAGCGTGTCCGGGTAGGCGACCCCGTCGCGGGCGAAGATCACCCGAGCCAGGTACTCGATGTTGACCTGGTGCACGATGCCGGTGCCGGGCGGCACGACCTTGAACTCGCGCAGCGCGGTCTGACCCCAGCGCAGGAACTGGTAGCGCTCCCGGTTGCGCTGGTACTCCAGCTCGACGTTGCGCACGAACGCGTCCTCGCGGCCGAACAGGTCGGCGATCACCGAGTGGTCGATCACCAGCTCGGCGGGGGCGAGGGGGTTGACCCGGGTGGCGTCGCCGCCCAGGTCACGCACCGCCTCCCGCATCGTGGCCAGGTCGACGACGCAGGGCACGCCGGTGAAGTCCTGCATCAGTACCCGGGCCGGGGTGAACTGGATCTCCACGCTGGGGTCGGCGGTCGGATCCCAGGAGCCGAGGGTGCGGATGTGGTCGGCGGTGATGTTCGCGCCGTCCTCGGTACGCAAGAGGTTCTCGAGCAGGATCTTCAGGCTGTACGGCAACCGTGCCGAACCGTCCACCTGACCGATCTTGTAGATCTCGTAACTGGCGTCACCGACACTGAGCTGGCTTCGGGCGCCGAACGAGTCGAGGCTGGCCACGTCGTACTCCTCGCGTCACTGGGTATTCGAATGCAGTCTCCCGCAGGCGGGCGTCGCCGGCAGCGGCGGGTCAAACCGTACGCCCGTACTGTTAAAAACCGCAAGTCAAGATCGGCACAACTTCCGGGAAGTTGTGGCCATCGCGGGGGGTCGAGGCCACAACTTCCGGGAAGTTGTGCCGATCTTGGGGCCGGCTGGAGGTCGGCCGATCTTGGGGCCGGGCTGGAGGCCGGCCGATCTTGGGGTCAGCGGGAGGCCGGCCGATCTTGGGCTCAGGCGGTGACGTCTTCGGCGAGGACCCGCTCCATGTTGCGTTCGGCCAGAGCGGTGATCGTGACGAACGGGTTCACGCCGGTGGAGCCGGGAATCAGGGCGCCGTCGTTGACGTACAGGTTCGGGTACCCGTTGACCCGGCCGTACAGGTCGGTCGCCTCGCCGAGCACGCAGCCGCCGAGCGGGTGGTAGCAGAAGTCGTCCGCGAACTGCCGGTTGCCACCGAACAGATCCGACCGGTACACGGTGACGTTGACCTGGTTGATCTTGTCGAACAGCGCCCGCGCCGCGGCGACCGACGGCTCGTTCTGGTCGCGGGTCCACGACAGGCCGACCTTGTCGGTGGCGGCGTCGTACGTGAACGTGCCCCGCTCCGGGTTCCTGGTGATCGCGAGGTACAGGCTGATCCACAGCTCGATGCCGGCCGGCACCGGCGCGATCTCGGCGAACACCGGCCGGGTCGGGTTGTCCCAGTCGTTGATCGCGAGCGCCGGCATGCCGGCCTGCTTGTCGCCGGTCGGGTCCCAGACGTGGTTGGCCCGCGCGGTCATCACGTTCCCGTTGGTGCCCCAGCCGGCGCCGATCCGGTCGCTCAGGTTGGGCAGCGCACCGGTCTCCCGGGCGCGCAGCAGCAGCTCGGAGGAGCCCAGGCTGCCCGCACCGAGGAACAGGTACCGGCAGCCGATCTCCTTCGTCGCCCCGGTCGCCCCGGAGGTGTCGATCGTGCGGACGCTCAGCACGTACGTGCCGTCGGTCTCCCGGCGGATCGCGGTCACCTGGCTCAGCGTCTCGATCGTGACGTTTCCGGTGCCCAGTGCGGCCGGCAGGTAGCTCTTGTCGAGACTGCGCTTGCCGTAGTTGTTGCCGTAGATCACCTCGGCGGCCAGGCCCGACTTCGGCACCTCGCCGGCCTCCTCGCGGGCCATGTACCCGAAGTCGTACACGTTCGGCACGAAGGTGGTCGCGAAGCCGGCCCGGTCCGCGTGCTTCCGGGAGACCCGGGCGAACTGGTAGTACGCGCTGGACTCGAAGTACGCCGGCGGGATCGAGTTGACGCCGAGGGTCGCGTTCGCCCGCGGGAAGTACCGGTTGTACATCTCGTCGGCGTCGACCCTCGGCAGGATCTCCTGGAAGTACTCGCGCGACGGGGTCACCGCCATCCCGCCGTTGACCAGGGATCCACCGCCGACGCCCCGCCCCACGTACACCGCCATCTGGCCGAAGTTGACCCGGTCGAGGACGCCCGCGTACGACTCGATGTTCCGGTTGACGATGTCCAGCCAGAGCATCGTCGACAGCGGCGCCTCGGTGCGCGTCTTGAACCACATCGAGCGCTTGTCCGGGTTGGTCATCGCGCAGAACACCTTGCCGTCCGGGCCGGGCTGGTTCCACAGCTGGCCCATCTCCAGCATCAGCGTGGGTACCCCGGCCTCGCCGAGGCGGAGCGCCGACACGGCGGCGCCGTACCCGGTGCCGATCACGACGGCGGGGGAGAAGGCCCGGTCGGCGCGCCGGGCCGGCATCGCGGCGGTCGGCGCGGCGGTCGGCGTGGCGGCCGCGGCGGGCTCGGGCAGGGCGATCCGGGTGACACCGGCGACAGCGGCGGCCTGGAGGGCGGCAAGTCCCAAAAGGCGGCGACGGGTCAGTTTGGAGGGATTCACGCCGGGATCTTCGAGTACGCGGTGATCTCAGGGCAACGAATATCGAGAAACTTTCACGTTCTGAAAGATCGGCACAACTTCCGGGAAGTAGTGGCCTCCGGTACCCGCTGAGGCCACTACTTCCGGGAAGTTGTGCCGATCTTGCTAGGCAACAAATCCCAGGACGTAGTGGCGATCTTGGGGTCTCATGTAAGCCGTGATGGATGCGGGTGCCCGGTCGGCGTACGAGCTGATCCGGCAGGACGCGCCGTTCCGGGCACTGTGGACATCCCGGGCGGTGTCGTTCATCGGCACCTCGCTCAGCCTGGTCGCGCTCATCCTGTACGTGGCCGACCGGGTGGGCACCGGCCTCGCGGTCGCCCTCCTGCTGCTGGTCGGCGAGCTGGTACCCACGCTGCTCAGCCCGATCGCCGGGGCGCTGGCCGACCGGCTGCCCCCGCGCCGGCTGATGGTGACCTGCGAACTGGGCCAGGCCGCCGTGGTCGCGGTCATCGCGCTGGTACTGCCGGCGCTGCCGGTACTCCTCCTGCTGATCGCGGTGAAGACGCTGTTCGCCGTGCTGTTCGAGCCGGCCGGTCGGGCCGTGGTGCCCCGGCTGGTGCCCGACCGCGAGTTGGAGAAGGCGTTCGCGGCGCTGGGCATCGGTACCCACGGCCTGGAGGTCGCCGGTCCGCTGCTCGCGGCGGCGCTGCTGCCGGTCCTCGGGATCCGCGGCGTGCTCTGGGTCGACGTGGCCAGCTTCGTGTTCTCCGCGCTGTTGCTGGCCCGGCTGCCTCGACTGTCCAGTGTGGAACACCCGGAGGAGCCGGGTGGGATCTGGACCGAGGCCCGTGCCGGGCTGCGCTACCTCGCCGGGCACCGCGTCGTGCGTACCCTCGCGGTGGGGTTCTGGGTTGTGGTGGCGTGCACGGGACTCGACGATGTCGTGCTGGTCTTCCTCGCCAAGGACTCGTTGCACGCGGGCAATCCGGCCGTCTCCCTCATGTACGCGGGGGTGGGGTTGGGTCTGGTGGTCGGCTACCTGGCGCTGTCGCGAGCCAGCGCGCCCGCGGCCACCCGGCTGGCCGTCGCCGGGCTGGTCCTGAGCGCCGCCGGCAACATGCTGACCGGGCTGGCCTGGGCGGTGGCCGCGGCGGTCGCGATGCAGGCGGTGCGCGGCGTCGGGCTGGCGTTACTGGACACCGGGCTGCCGGCGGTGATCGCCCGGTCGGTGCCGGCGCACCTGCGGGGGCGGGTGTTCGCGGCGACCTACGGCGGGGTGAGCCTGTCCGGGATGCTGTCGTTGCTGGCGGGCGGCCTGCTGCTCAGTGTCGCCTCGCCCCGGGTCGTGCTGGTGGTGGCCGGCGGGTTGGGCGTGTGCGCCGCCGCGACAACGGGCGCGATCGTGCGGCGGAGCCGATAACGTGACCGGCATGGAGTACCGAACCCTGGGCGGCACCGGAACCCTCGTGTCGAACCTGTGCCTGGGCACCATGACCTTCGGGGCGGAGACCGACGAGAAGGGCGCGTACGCGCAGCTCGACCGGTTCGTCGAGCAGGGCGGCAACTTCGTCGACACCGCCGACGTGTACAGCGCGGGTGTCTCCGAGGAGATCATCGGCCGCTGGCTGCGGGAGCGGCCGGGCGCGCGGAACCGGATCGTCGTCGCCACCAAGGGCCGGTTCCCGATGGGGGACGGCCCCAACGACGCCGGCCTGTCCCGGACCCACTTGACCCGCGCGCTCGAGGCCAGCCTGGGCCGCCTCGGCGTGGACGCGATCGACCTGTACCAGGCGCACGCGTGGGATCCGCTGACCCCGATCGAGGAGACGCTGCGGTTCTACGACGACGCCGTGCGCGCCGGGAAGATCCGGTACGCCGGGGTCAGCAACTTCACCGGCTGGCAGTTGCAGAAGGCCGCGCTGCTGACCCGGCACCTCGGGCTGGCCCCGATCGTGACCCTGCAACCGCAGTACAACCTGCTCGCGCGGGACATCGAGTGGGAGCTGATCCCGGTGTGCCGGAACGAGAACATCGGGGTGCTGCCGTGGTCACCGCTGGCCGGTGGCTGGCTGACCGGCAAGTACCGCCCGGACGAGGCGCCGGCCGGCGCGACCCGGTTGGGCGAGAACCCGCAGCGCGGCGTCGAGGCGTACGACCGGCGCAACACCGAGCGCACCTGGCAGGTGCTGGACGCGCTGCGGTCGGTCGCCGACGGGCGTGGCGTGTCGACCGGCGTCGTCGCGCTGGCCTGGCTGGTCGACCGGCCGGCGGTCACGTCGGTGATCCTCGGCGCGCGTACCCTCGAACAGCTCGACGAGAACCTGTCCGTGGCGGGGGTGCACCTGGCCGCCGACGAGGTGAGCGCCCTCGACGACGCGAGCGCCCCGCTGGTGTCCGACTACCCGTACGGCGGGCCGGGCACCGCCCAGCGCGACCGGTCAACCCGGTGAAGTACCAGAGGAATGCCGGCGTGGCGAAGGACACGCGGCACTCTAACGCCGGCTATCCGGGCAGCCGGCCGATCGCGGTGGCCAGCAACCAGTACACGTTGCGGGGATCCACCGGAGTGTGCAGCTGCACCATCACCACGTGGTCGCCGCGCCGCCCGACCGCCCAATCCCTTCCCGCATAAGCCTCGTCGCCGATACCGGGCAATGGTGTGCCGCGCCGGCGGGCCCGCATGGCGATCCGTCCGGGCAGCCCGCCGGTGACCGTCAGGTACACCGCCCGTGTCCCGCCGGCCTCGAACATCTGCACCGAAACCGGCCCGGCCACGGAGCCGGAACCGCCCCGAATGGCGGCCGGCCGGCCGAGCGCCCGGCCCACCTCGTCGGCGGTGAGCAGTTGTGCCGCGGCCACGGCGGGGGTCAGGAGAGCGGCCGCGAGCGGTGCGGCGGCAACCGGCTTGCCCATCGCCGCCGCGATCAGGTTCTCGGTGTTGTCGGTCGCCGAGGTCGCCGAGGTCGCCGAGGTCGCTGCGGTCTCGGCGCTCTCGACCCGGCCGGCCCGGCCCCTCTCCAGCACCGAGATGTCCATGACGCGGCGGGTCCACCGGCGCGTGGTCAGCCGTACCACGTCGCCGACGTCGCAGCGGGACAGCAACTCGCTGGGCAGGCCCCAGGCGGTGGTCCGGTCGTCGCCGCCGCCGTCCACCGCGACGTAGTACAGCCACGGCCGGGATTCGCTGTTCTGGCCGCTCTTGGTCGAGCGCCACACCTCGGTCCACAGCACCTCGCCGGTCAGGGTCAGCGGGGTGGCCAGGTCGACGACGGTGCGGACCAGCCGGTACCCGCCGCGCAGCACCAGCCCGACGCCGACCAGGAGGATGACCAGGTCGGCCAGGTCCGGAGTCCGGTCGGTGACGAGGTGGCGGTAGCGCAGCACGGCGATCCCGAGGGCCAGGTTGACGACCGCCCAGAAGATCAGCGGGGTGGCCTTCGCGCCGTAGCGCCCCCATACCGTCGGGTAGCGCACGCGGACCCGGTGCCAGGTGCCGCCGAACGACGACCAGACCCGCTTCCGGTTGCCCATGCCGAGGTCGATGACCGCGCCGCACACCCGGGTCGCGCCGACCGCGTCACCGTACGACAGGTACCGGTCCCACACCGCCACCGCGGACGGCGGCAGGTTGGCGAAACTCTCGTCGCCGCGCAGGTACGCCCGCAGCCCGAGCCACCGCGCCGCGACCTCCCGGCCCGCCGGGGTGTCCCGTTCGCCCCGGATCGACCCGCCGAGGCTGGACAGCACGACGAACGCGAAGAAGGCCACCGGGATCGCCGGGTCGTCGTGCGGGTGGGTGCGGTGCGCGTAGTGCAGCATCGCGACGAGTACCGCCCCCGCCGCGGCGGCCGCCGCCAGGGTCAGCGCGGACAGCACCGGTGGCGAGAACCGGCGCCGGGACAGGCCGCGCCCGCGCGCGTCCGCGACCACCTCGGCGGACAGCCGTTTCGCCCAGCCCTTGGCCTGGGCCGGGTCCCGGAAGGTCAGTGCGGTCATCGGCACCACGCCGCCGACCGCGAGCCCGGTGATCCGGTCCAAAACCCTTTTCTCGTACGTGGTGAGCCCGCCCGGATCGGCCGGGCGGAGGTGGATCGTGGTCTGCATCGGGTCGTTGCCCGGCTGCCTGATCTCGATCAGCTTGCGGGCGGCGAGGTCGAGCAGGGTCGACTCGGCCGCGTCCTCGGTGATCTCCCACCGGTTGGCGAGCAGGCTCACGACCGCGGGCGACTCCGGGCCGCCGAACTCCTGGGTCGGCGCGATCGGCTGTACGTCCCGCGGCCGGGTCAGCAGCATGCAGGCGCCGAAGACCGCGAGCCAGAGCGCGATCCCGGCACCCCCGATGACCAGCTCTAAGACCATCAGAACCGGACGCTGACGTCCTGGCGCTCGTCACCGACCGCCTCGAAGTACGGCTCCGGCTTGAACCCGCCCATGCCGGCGATGATGTTGGTGGGGATGGACTGCACCGCCCCGTTGAGCGTCTGCACCGCGCTGTTGTAGAACTGCCGGGAGTACGCGATCTTGTCCTCGGTGTTGGCCAGCTCGGTCTGGAGGCCGAGGAAGTTCTGGTTGGCCTTGAGGTCCGGGTACGCCTCGGCGAGCGCGAACAGCCGGCCGAGCGCCTGGGTCAGCACGTTCTCGGCGGGTGCCTGCTGGCCGGGGCCCTGGCCCTGGGTGGCGATCGCGCCGTTGCGGGCCTGGACGACCGCGTCGAGGGTGCCCCGCTCGTGGGCCGCGTACCCCTTGACCGTCTCGACCAGGTTGGGAATCAGCGAGTGCCGGCGCTTGAGCTGGACGTCGATCTGCGCCCAGGCGGCCTGCACCTGGGTACGCAGGCGGACCAGCCGGTTGTAGGTGGCGATCGCCCACCCGATGACCACGACGATCAGCAGGATGAGGACGCCGAGGACGACAAGCAGCACCAGACCAGAGCCCATGGCGGGACCTTTCGGGGGAGGCGGAGCGATCTTCGCGCCGATGGTCCCTCCGCGTGGCGGCACCGGCACTTGATTGTCGCCCATCCGACGCCGCCCCACGATCGACACAACTTCCCGGAAACAGTGGCCTCAGCCCCGGGTTTGGCCACTGTTTCCGGGAAGTTGTGCCGATCTAGGGGAGGCGGGGGCCGGACTCGCGCTGGGCGGCCAGCCAGGTCTCGACCTCCGCGGACGTCCTCGGCAGGCCGGCCGACAGGTTGCGCGCGCCGGACGCGGTGACCAGCACGTCGTCCTCGATCCGGATGCCGATCCCGTGCAGCTCGGCCGGGACCAGCTCGTCTTCGGGCTGGAAGTACAGGCCGGGCTCGACGGTCAGCACGTACCCCTCGTCGAGGGTGCCCTCGCGGTAGCGCTCCTTGCGGGCCCGAGCACAGTCGTGCACGTCCAGGCCGAGCATGTGGCCGAAGCCGTGCAGCGTCCACCGGCGGTACAGGATGTTGGTCTTGTCCATCGCCTCGTCCACGCTCACCGGCAGGATGCCCAGTTCGGCGAGGCCCTCGGCGAGCGCGCGCATGCACGTCTGGTGGACGTCGTCGAACTTCACCCCGGGCCGGACCGCGTCGACGCCGGCCTGCTGCGACCGGTACACGATGTCGTAGACCTGGCGTTGCAGCGGGCTGAACGTGCCGCTCACCGGCAGGGTCCGGGTGACGTCGGCGGTGTACAGGTGCGGGTTCTCCACGCCCATGTCCATCAGCAGCAGCTCGCCCGGCGCCGTGTGGCCGTCGTTGCGGGTCCAGTGCAGGATCGCGCCGTGCCGGGCGCTGCCGACGATCGAGTTGTACCCGGTGCCGTTGCCGTCGTGCCGGGCGCGCAGCCCGAACACGCCTTCGAGCAGGCGCTCGCTGACCGGGCGGTCGGCCGGCAGGATCCGCGCCACGTCCTCGAACCCGCGAACCGTGGCGTCGATCGCGTCCTGGAGCTGCGCGATCTCCCACTCGTCCTTGACCAGCCGCAGCTCGGACAGCGCGCGGGCCAGCTCGGCGTCGCGGGTGCCGTCGTCGGTCACCCGCACCCGCGAGTCGACCAGCGGGTCGTAGCCGCGCAGCACCCGGGTCCGCCCGGGCGCGAGGCCGTCCAGCACGGCCGGCAGGCCAGCCAGGTCGGCGGTCTCGATGCCCAGCTCGGCGGACTTCTCGGCGAGCGTGTGCCGGCGGCCGATCCACAGCTCGCCGTGCATCCGGTCGCGGAAGAACTCGTCGGTGTCGCGGGGGGAGCGGGGCCGCACGTACAGGGTCGCGTCGCCACCCGGGCCGATGACGAGCACGGCGTCCGGGTCGCCCTCGCCGGTCAGCCACGAGTGGTCGCTGCCGGGACGGAACACGTACTCGGTGTCGCCCGCGCGCGCCCGTTCCCGGCCGGTCGGGATGACCAACGTCTCACCGGGGAACGCCTCGGCCACCGCCGCCCGGCGTTTGCCGTGGTTGGGTGCCTGCGGCCGGAGGTTGACGTCGAGCGTGGTGTCGCGCCAGCCGGTACGCATGAACTCGACGAACCGTTCGGGAAAGTCGGGGTCGTGGGACTGGGTGCCGTCCCTGTCGTCGCCGTTGTTGACGTCGTTGTTGACGTCGTTGTTGACGTCGTTGTCGTCGTCTTTGTTGTCTTCCGCCATAGCTCGACCGTACCGGCCGGGATGCGGTCTGGCGGCCTCGTGACAAGATAGCGGCCATGTGCGGTCTGCTCACCTTCGTCAGCGCCCGCGGGCACGCTTCGGCCTGCCAGGACGCGGTCGCCGCGGCCCTGGAAAGCATCCATCACCGGGGACCGGACGAGACCGGGGTCAACGTCGTCGACGAAGACATGGTGTTCGGCTTCAAGCGACTGTCGATCATCGACGTGGAGCGCAGCCACCAGCCGCTGGCGTACCCGCCGAGCGGGCCGCAGGCCAACCGGTACGTGATCACCTTCAACGGGGAGATCTACAACTACCTGGAGCTGCGCGAGGAGCTGATCCACGAGCACGGCGCCGAGTTCGCGACCACCGGCGACACCGAGGTGATCGTGGCGGCCTACCACTTCTGGGGACCGTCGGCGGTGACCCGGCTGCGCGGCATGTTCGCGTTCGTGATCTGGGACCGGGCCGCCCGCCGCGCGTTCGGCGCCCGCGACCCGTACGGGATCAAGCCGTTCTTCCACCTGGTCACCGACGACGGGGTGTACCTCGCGAGCGAGAAGAAGGCGCTGTTGCCGTTCGCGTCCGCCGCCTCGGCCGGGGACGCCGGCGTCGACGGGGCCAACCTGTCGCACTACCTGACGTTGCAGTACGTGCCCGAGCCGGGCAGCCTGCACCGGGGCGTCGGCCGGATCGGGTCGGGGGAGTCGTTCGTCTACACGCCGGGCGGGCCGATGGCCACCCGGCGGTACTACCAGCCCGAGTTCCGGCCCACCCCGGTCGACAACCCGGAGGAGCTGTACAAGCGGATCCGGGAGACGCTGCGCGAGAGCGTCCGGGTGCACATGCGCTCCGACGTGCCGGTCGGCGCGTTCCTGTCCAGTGGCATCGACTCGACCGCGGTGGTCGCCCTCGCGCGCGAGTTCAACCCCAACATCCTGACCTTCACCGTCGGGTACGACGTCGAGGGGTACTCCGAGGTCGATGTGGCCCAGGACTCGGCCCGGCACCTCGGCGTCACCACGATCCCGACGTTCATCGGGCCGCAGGACATGATGGACGCGCTGCCGAAGATCATCTGGCACCTGGACGATCCGGTCGCCGACCCGGCGCTGGTGCCGCTGTACTTCGTCGCGAAGAAGGCGGCCGAGAACGTCACCGTCGTCCTGTCCGGCGAGGGCGCGGACGAGTTCTTCGGCGGGTACACGATCTACCGGGAGCCGTTGTCCCTGGCCGGTGTCGCGGGGTTGCCGGATCCGGTGCAGAAGGGGCTGCGCGCGGTCTCCAAGGTGATCCCGCAGGGCGTGAAGGGCAAGAGCTTCCTCGAACGCGGCACGACGCCGATCGAGGAGCGCTACTACGGCAACGCCCGGATGTTCACCGAGGACGAGAAGTCGCACCTGATGCGCCGGTACGACCCGGCGGTGCGCTACACCGACGTGACCGCGCCGGTGTACTCCGAGGCCGCCGCGATGCACCTCGACGACGTCACCACGATGCAGTACGTCGACCTGTACACCTGGCTGCGCGGGGACATTCTCGTCAAGGCCGACCGGATGTCCATGGCGCACTCGCTGGAGCTGCGGGTGCCGTTCCTGGACAAGGAGGTGTTCGAGGTCGCGGCCACGGTGCCGGTCGACCTGAAGCTGCCGCCGAAGACGCCTCAGACCAAGTTCGCGATGCGCCGGGCGCTGGAAGGCGTGGTGCCGCCCGCGATCGTCAACCGGAAGAAGCTCGGCTTCCCCACGCCGACCCGGGTCTGGCTGCGCGGTGAGATGTACGAGTGGGCGCGCGACATCATGACCCGCTCGGGCGCCGGTCACCTGCTCGACCTGAACTACGCCGTGCAGCTGTTGGACGAGCACAAGCATGGCAAAGCGGATAATTCTCGCAAGGTGTGGACCGTGCTGGTGTTCTGCGTCTGGCACGCGATCTTCGTGGAGCGGTCGCTCGATCCCGGCATCACCCGCAACGAGTCGGCCCTGCTCACCAAGCCCGTGGTCGGTTCCGTCGTGGCTTAGCAAGAGGCTCGGTCGTGGCCTAGCAAGATCGGCACAACTTCTCGGAAGTTGTGGCCTCAGCCTGGCTCTGAGGCCACAACTTGCCGGAAGTTGTGCCGATCTTGCGTCAGCGGGTTGGGCCGGCGGTTGGCGCGCCGGTGGCGCCGCCGCCACCGGTGGACGTGCCGGTCGGGGTGGGGCCGCCAGTGGTCGGCGCGGTCGTCGGGGTCGACGTGCGGGTACCGGTCGGCCGGGGACTCGACGTCGACCCGCCACTCGGAGTCGGAGCCGTCGACGGCCTGCCCGACGGTCCCGGCGCGGTCGGGGTCGGCTTGGGCTGCCGGTTCGGGGCCGGGTTGACCAGTTGCGGCGGATGGACGAGGTGCGGGCTGGGCGCCAGTAGCAGCCCGAGGACCACGGCCATCGTCGCCAGTACCCCGACCGTGCCGCCGGCCGCCGCACCCCCGACGATCGTCCGCCGGTCGCGCAGCCACTCGGTGCGCCGGCGGTCGCGCAGTTCGGGCGGCAGCGCGGCGTGCCGCGCGGCGAGGCTGTTGAACGGGGCCGCCGCCATACCGAGCGTCGGGAACAGCAGCAACCCGGCCAGCAGCGGCCCGGAGAAGGTGTTCCACCGGGTCAGCCCGCCGACGATCCCGAGTACCCCGAGGACGGCCAGCAGCGTCTCCGCCCAGTTGGCCCGGAACGCCTCCCACCATCTGGCGGACTCGCTGGTCTTGGGGGTACGCAGGAACGCCGCCTTACCGGCGAACAGCCCCTGGACCGAAGCGCGGGCGACCACGAGCGACGTGGACTGCCAGATGAAGAACGCGCCGATCGCGCCACGCCACGACGCCCCGGTACCGCGCCGCAGCAGGGCGACCGCGCGCAGCAGGCCGAGCACGACCAGTACCGGAACGGTGGCCACCAGGAACGCGGTGAGCTTGCGGAACAACTGGTCGCCGCCGGACACGATGTTGATCGCCCCGGCCAGCAGGAACACGAAGAACGCGAGGCCGAGCAGGTCCCCGTACCACTGGACGCCGCCCGCGAGGTACGCCCAGCGCTGGGCCAGCGTGAGCCGGTTGGCGTCGGTACGCCGGCCGGGCAGCAGCGTGCGCCAGTTGGTACGCAGGATCTGGATGCCGCCGAAGCACCACCGGTACCGCTGGCTCTTGAGCGCCTCGAAGGTCAGCGGCATGACGCCGTGCCCCCACGACTGGTCCACGTGCAGCCCGGACCAGCCGGCACGCAGCAGCCGCAGCGACAGTTCCGCGTCCTCGGTGATGCACCACTCGTCCCAGCCGCCGACCTGCTTCAGCGCGCGCCTCCGGATCAAACCCATCGTGCCGGCGAAGATCGCCCCGTCGTGCTCGTTGCGGGACGGCTGGGAGACCGCGAAGAAGTACTTGTACGAGTAGTAGAGCCGCCGGTAGTACGGCGTCTGGTCCCAGTCCCGGTAGTCCTGCGGCGCCTGGATGAAACCCACGTTCGGGTCCGCGAACAGCGGCGCGCACCGGCTCAGGAACCCCGGCTCGATCTGGTAGTCGGAGTCCACGACACCGATCAGCTCGGCGCGCGGGTCGGTCAGCTCGCCCAGCGCGTAGTTGAGCGCACCCGACTTGTACCCCGGCCAGTCCGTCAGATGGGCGAACTTCACGCCGTTGGCGGCGCACCACGCCTCGACCGGCCGCCACAGCTCCTCGTCGTCGGTGTTGTCGTCGATCGCGATGATCTCGTACCGGGGATAGTCGATCCGGGACAGCGACGTCAGGGTCTCGATCACCATGTCCGGCGGCTCGTTGTGCGCCGGCACCTGGAGGCTGACGAACGGAAGCTGGTCGTCGGGCAGCGCCGGCGTCTCCGTGGTCGCCGTCACGCGGCGGCGCCAGTGCTCGGTGCCCAGCGCGTCGCACAGCTCCCACAGGTACGCGCAGGCCAGCACCGCCGCGAACAGCTCCAGCAGCCAGAGCAGCAGCCCGCCCGCGGTGCTCCACGGACCGAGCCCGCTGGCGAACGTCCAGTACAGGACGAACGCCAGGTACCCGACGAACAGGTACACGCTCGACACCCAGCACAGGTGGCCGCGCGCGTTCCACCGCCGGGTCGCCGGCAGCCACAGCACGCTCATGACGACGAACCCGGCCGTACCGGCGAGTACGTCGGTACGCGAGACGCCGAACAGGATCAGCGCGACCGCGAGGAGCACGGCCAGCACGGCGGTGCCGATCAGGGCGTACCCGATCCGTCTGAGCGCGGCCACCCGCCCGGCCCGGCGACCGTGCCAGCGCACCGGCACGAACAGGGCGGCTGAGGTCAACGGGGCAGCGACGATGCCGGCCAGCAGGAAAGTCGCGAGCATGAATCCCGTCGATACCCGAGAACCGTCCGGCTCAACCCTCCTGTGGTGATCTTGCCGGTACGAGGAAAGGTGTCAGCAGTCCCGGGGTGGCGTCGTCGGCCAGCCGGATCGCGGTGCCAAGCTCCGTGTCCAGTACCTCGTAGTGCTGGCGGCCGGCCGCGGTCGTGGCGGTGAGCGTGGCCAGCCCGGCCCGGCGCTGGAAGAACGACCGGTGCAGCGTCCAGCCGACGATCCCGTCGGTCGCCAGCATGCTGCGACGGCGGACCAGCGAGCCCTGCCTGGTGACCAGGTTGTCGCCGACCAGGGCGTGCCCGAGGCTGCGGTACCGGTCGGCGGCCAGCAGGGCGGCGACCGGCAGCAGGACCAGCGCGAGCTGCCACGCCCAGGGCGGACCCTCGACCAGCCAGTCAGCGGCGCCGGCCAGCGCGACCAGGACGGCCGTGGTGCCGAGCGCCCGGGTGAAGCGGCGGCGCCCGGCGCGGGGGCCGTGCGACACCAGGGACGTGGTCACCGGTACCCCGTCGTGCAGCACCTCGCTCGCCACCCGATCGGCCTCGGCGCGCGGGCCGGGTGGGAACAGCAGCGAACCGCCCCGCTCGGCGCCCCGGCCGACGCGCAGCCCGGTCGCGATCGCGATCAGCCTGGCCCCGCCGGCCAGCCGCAGCAGCAGCGGCTCGCTCAACTCCACACCGCGCAACCGGCGCTCTTCGAGCGTGGTCGCCCGCGACGTGATCAGCCCCCGCGCGACGTGCAGCGTGCCGGCGCGGTGCCGGGTCAGCCGGAAACCCCAGAACGCCAGCACGTACCCGAACGTGGACGCCACCGCCACGAAGATCAGGCCGGCCAGCGCCACCTGGAGGATCGCCAGGCCGAGCGGGACGTGCGTCAGGTGGTCGAGCACGGCACGGAGCGGCCCGTACCGGGTCGGGTCGATGTGTGTCTCGTTGATCAGGCGGGACCCGAACGCCACGATCACGCCGGCGGTGACGAACCCGGAGAGGGTGAACGGCCCGTAGCGCACCCATTTCGGGTCGAGCCGGACGATCTCCGATTCGTCGGTAGTGGTCGCGGCCCGGGCTGCCGGCTGGGCACGGCGATGCAGCAGCTCCTCACGGAGTCGGGCGGCCTCGGCGGCGGACAGCCCGTCGAGGCGTACCCCGTCGTCCTTGCGATCCGAACGCCCGGTGCCGACGGTGACCCGGGTCAGCCCCATGAGCCGGTGCAGCGCATGAGCGGTCACGTCGACGGTACGCACCCGGTCGCGGGGGACGGACAGGTCGCGGCGCCGCACCAGCCCCCGGCGTACCTGCACGAAGTCCGGCGTGATCCGGTACGTCGTGGTGAACCAGCGCAGCATGCCGGCGGCGATCACGACCCCGAGGCTCGCGAGACCCCACCAGTCATGGCCGCTCGTGCTGCCGGCCAGGAAGATCCCGAAGACCGCCGGCAGGGCGCGGGGGATCTCCTGTACCGGATGTACCAGCAGCATTCGAGGGCTGAGCCGGCGCCAGGACGGGTCTATTCCGCCGGTGGCAGCGAACGGCTGGTCCAGCTGGGACTCGGTCGAGGTCACGTGGCATCACCCGGCGTTGCCTGGGTGTTGGCGGTGAGGTCCTCGACGAGCCGTTGCGCGATGGCGTGGTCGAGCCCGTCGATCTTCAGCGGGCCGGCCGCCGACGCCGTGGTGACCGTGACGTTGGCCAGGCCGAAGATCTGCTCCAACGGCCCGCGCTCGCTGTCGACGGTCTGGATCCGGGACACCGGCGCGATCCGGCGCTCCTGGTTGAGCCAGCCGGCCTGGGTGTACACCGCCTCGGGCGTCGCCTCCCACAGGTGCACCCGGTAGCGCCACTGCGGCATGACGACCAGGTGCGCCGCGGCGGCCAGGGCCGTCCCCAGCAGGCCGATCACGTGCGGGATCAGGTTGTTCCCGTCGCTGACCAGCCAGATGACCTGGGCCGCGACCACGATCAGCCAGCCGATCAGGGCGCGGACCGTCCAGTACCCGATGGCCTTGCGACTCACCCGGTTGCGCGGCGGGCGGAGGGTGACCGGCGCGGGGCCGTCCGTCAACATGCTCACGTCTCGACCATGACATGTCGCGGCAATTCGCGGCATCCGGTTGTGTCCCGTTTCCGGCACGACAAATGTCACGGGGGTCGTTCGCATGTTCGCAATCAGCGGCCGGAGGGAATACCTCATGTGAAAGGAGGACCGTGCGATGTCCACTGTCCAGATAGTCGTCATTGTTGTCCTCGTTGTCGTGGTCGTGTTGCTCGGCGCCGCCGCCTGGATGGCGGTCCGTCGCCGGTCGTTGCGACAGCGGTTCGGCCCGGAGTACGACCGGGTCGTGGCCGAGCAGGACGGCCGGCTCGCCGCCGAGCGGGAGTTGCGCGCCCGCGAACGCCGGCACGCCGAGCTTGACCTTCAGCCGCTGTCCGAGGAGTCCCGGAGCCGGTACGCGAGTGCGTGGGAGGAGATTCAAGCCACGTTCGTCGACGCGCCGAACGACGCGGTCGGCGAGGCGGATCGGCTGGTCACCGAGCTGATCGCGGAGCGCGGGTACCCGACCGAGAACTACGAGGAGCAACTCGCCCAGCTGTCGGTCGAGCACGCCCGCCCGCTGGAGCACTACCGCGACGCCCACGAGATCAACATGCAGAACGAGCGTGGCGAGGCCAGTACCGAACAGCTCCGGATGGCGCTGGTGCACTACCGGGCGCTGTTCAGCGAGTTGCTCGGGGAGCAGCCCGACGCGTTCCGCGCTTCGACCGAGGCGGAGCCCGCGGCTGCTACGGAGACTGATGCTGAGCGCCCGATCCCCGCGCAGCGGACCGAGGCCGAGGGCCCGGCCGAAGCCACCGTCCCGGCGACCGACGAGAGGAGCTCCGATGCACGTCCAGAACGAGCCTCGTGACCAGTACGGCGGTCCGACCGAAGCGGTGCCCGCGCCCCGCTCGTCCGCCGAGGACGACGACACGGCCATCGTGTGGGCGCGTGATCCGGAGGACCGGACGGAACGGCTCGACGAGGACCGGCGCGCCGACGAGGACCGGGCTGAGACGGACCGGGTCGACGAGGGTCGGGCTGACGAGGGTCGGGCTGACGAGGGTCGGGCTGACGAGGGTCGGGTCGACGAGGGTCGGGTCGACGAGGGTCGGGTCGACGACGCCGCTCCGGCGGTCGGGGTGGCGCCGGTCCCGGGCGCGACCGATGAGACCGCCCGGGTCGACACGGAGCCGGCCACCGAGACCGAGGAGGCCGAGCGGGCCGACGAGGCAGCCAAGGACCGAGCCGGGGAGTCGCCGACCGCCGAGGTGGCCCCAGCCAGCGAGGAGCCGCCGGTCGCGGAGCTGACCCCGGGCGACGCGCCCGCCCCCATGGTCGACGCGTTCTGGGCCGACGGCGCCGTGGACGGTCTACGAGCCCGGTGGCGCGAGGTACAGCTGCGGTTCGTCGACGACCCGCAGGCCGCCGCCCGTGAGGCGGAGGAACTGGTCGGCGAGGCGGTCGACACGCTGACCACGGCGATCACGTCCCGCCGCGATTCGCTGACCGGCTCGAACTCGGCCAACAGCGGGGACACCGAGGAACTGCGGATGGCGATCCGGCGGTACCGGGAGTTCCTGGATCGGATGCTCGATCTGTAAACGCTAAAGATCTTGGAGAGTTCGTGGCGCTACAGCACCGCGAACTCTCCAAGATCACGCAAATGGGCGGCCGGACATCTCCGCGTACCCACGCTCGACCGCGACCCGGGCGACCTCCGCCCTGAACGGGGCCTTCGCCGCCACCTCGTCGACGCGGGCACGGTCGGCGAACCCGTCACGGATGAGCCATTCGAGCGTGGTCAGCTCGGCGTGCTGGGCGCGGACGAAATCCGGATCGACGATCGCACCGTGGCCGGGCACGACGACCGTGCCGGACGACGTGAGGCCCAGCAGCGCGACCAGCGTCGACGGCCACTCCAGCGGGTACGCGTCGCCGAACATCGGCGGGCCGCCCTCCTCGACCAGGTCCCCGGCCACCAGCGTGTCGGCGTCCGGGACGTGCACGACGAGGTCACCGGCGCTGTGCCCGGGCCCGAGGTGGCGCAACACCACCTGCCGCCCGCCGATGTCGAGGGTCTTCTCGGTGTGCACCGTTTGGTCGGGCGCGCGTACCGTCACCGCGGCCAGCCCCTCGGCCAGCTCTGCGTGGGTCGGCGACCACTCCAGGTACCACTCCCGCTGGAGGCGCACCGAATGCTCGCGGAGCAGCCGGGCGGCTTCCACGTGCGCCCAGATCGGGCGGTCCGGGTCGACCACGAGGCCGTTGCCGAAACAGTGGTCGAAGTGGTGGTGCGTGTTGACCACGGTCAGCGGGAGGCTCGTCACCCGCTCGACGGCCGCCCGCAGCTCACGGGCCTGGGCGTCGGTGGACAGCGTGTCGACCAGCAGCGCGCCGTCGTCGCCGACGATCAGGGTCGTGTTGACGTCGAACACCGGGTAGCGCAGGACGTACACGTCCCGGGCGACCTCGACGAAGGTACTCATGTGTTGCCGAATGCCCGCTGCACGAAGCGCTGGCGGTCGACGACGACCCGCTCGACCCGGCCCTCGGCCACCACGTCGTCGCCGTCGCGCACGCTCACCTCGAACGTCAGCCGCCGGCCGTCGGCCTTGGCGAGGCGGGCCTCGGCGATGACAGTTCGCCCGACCGCTGTCGGCGCCCGGTGCTCCAGCTCGATCCGGGTGCCCACGGTGGTGGCTCCGGGTGGCAGCCGGTTGGCGGTCGCGCCGACGGTCGCCGCCTCGACCAGGGCCAGTACCCGGGGCGTGCCGAGCACCGGCACGTCGCCGGAGCCGACCGCCTGCGCGGTGTCCGCGTCGGTGACGGTGAGTTGCACCCTGGTGACCGCGCCGACCCAGCCGCCCGTGGCGTCCATAGCGCTGCCAGGCCCGCCCGGCACATGTGCCCGTCCGACGGCCGGGCCGGCCGCGTCATCCGGCACCGCGCCGTCCGGCGCCTCGGCTGCTTGCATACCCGCAGCTTAAATTGCGCGCCTCTTATTGACCACGACCGGGCCCCTCCCCGGCGGACGTTCCATGATCATGGAACAGAGCGCTCGGATGAGCGAAAAGGCACCAGTTACGTCACGTCCGGGCGGTATTGCTGAGAGCCGTTGTACCGACGCCGTTAACCTTGTGGGCGATGACGCTCACGATCCAATCTGACGAGATACCCGCCCCGGCTGCCCCGGAGCCATCGGCGCCCACGGGCCGCCGCCGGCTGATCGCGATGTCGGTCTGGGCGGTCGGGTTCACGGCCTGGTGGTTCCTGCTCGGCCTGCCGATGACCGACCCGATCCTGCTGTTCCTGTGGCTGTGGGCCGCCACCGTGGCCTGGCGGGTCGACCGGCCGTGGCGCGAGCACCTGCGCTTCGGGCAGGACTGGGCCGCGATCGTGATCCTGCTGGAGGTCTACAACTTCTCCCGCGGCTTCGCCGACAATGGCGCCACCCCGCACGTGATGGAGATGGTCGCCGCCGACCGGGGCGTGTTCGGCTGGTTGACCGGCGGCGAGGTGCCCACGGTCTGGTTGCAGCGGCATCTGTACGACCCGAACGCGATCCACTGGTGGGACGTGTTCGCGAGCTGGGTGTACTTCTCGCACTTCGTCGCCACCCCGGTGGTGGCGGTGGTGCTGTGGCTGCGTGACCGGGTCCGCTGGGCCGAGTTCGCCCGGCGCTGGTTCACGCTGTCCGCCGCCGGCCTGGCGACCTACTTCCTGTACCCGGCCGCGCCGCCGTGGTGGGCCGCCAAGTTCGGTCTGATCGAGCCGGTCGCGCGGATCTCCGGCCGGGCCTGGAACGCGATCGGGCTGCACGGCGCCGGCAACGTGCTCAACGCCGGCCAGCTCGCCTCCAACCCGGTCGCCGCGATGCCCTCGCTGCACACCGCGTTCGCGCTGTTCGTGGTCGTGTTCTTCATGCCACGGGTGCACCGGCGGTGGTGGCCGCTGATGCTGGCGTACCCGCTCGCGATGACCTTCACGCTGGTGTACACCGGCGAGCACTACGTGATCGACGTCCTGGTCGGCTGGACCTATGTCGGGTTGACCTTCGCCCTCGTCGCCGCGTTCGAGGCGTGGTGGGCGCCCATCTCCCGGGCCCGGGCCGAGCGCGCCGCCTCGGCCAGCGCCGCCGCCAGCGTGTAGGCCTCGTCGACGTCGCGGTGCTCGCCGACCACGTGCAGCCGGCCGGCAGTGTCGACGTGTACGTCGGCGAGGCGCAGCAGCCGCTGGAGCGGCCCCTGCACCACCCGTACGCTCTGGGTCCGGGCCAGCGGCGCGACCACCAGGTGCCGGACCAGCCAGCCGTCCCGGGCGTACACCATCTCCCGGTCATGCCCGATCGCCAGCAGCTTGTAGCGCAGCGGCGCGAGCCAGAAGGCCCGGCCCGGCGCCGGCACGACCGGCAGCATGAGCAGGTCGGCGCCGAGCACCTCGGCGAGCACCTCGCGCGCGGTGTCGCCGTCGGCCACCGGTAGCAGCACACCGGCGTGTTTGGTGGTCTCCCGGTCGTGCGCGCCGAAGCCGGCCACGTCCATCCGCGCCTTCAGCCAGCCCATCGGGCGCCACATCAGCGGCCAGGTCACGCCGACCGCCTGGATCCGCTGGCGCGGCACGGTCTGGCTGCGGGTACTGAGCAGCCCGTGACGAAGCCGCAGGCCGGCCTCGTCCTCCCGGATCCGGAAGTCCCACTCGTCGAGGATCCGCCGCACCGGCACCTGCATGACGCCGATCAGCGCGGTGAGGGTACTGCCGATCGCGACCAGGTTCAGCGGACCCGGTTCCTGCCGGTACGGCAGCAGCGCCGCCGCCAACGCGATCGGGACGAACCACATGTGCGGGGTCAGCAGCTGGCCGAGGAGCACCTGGGCGTTGCTCACGGTGTGCAGCATCCGGTCGGGGAGCTGCTCGCCCGCCTGTACCTTGCCCCGGGCGCCGGCCAGCGCCAGCAGGTGCTCGCGCAGCCGGGCGGCGGCCGGCGTGCTGAGGTACGCCAGCGGCGCCTCGGCCCGCGCCGCCCCGACCACCTCCAGCCGCAGCTCGGCGACCCCGATCAGCCGGGCGAGCGCCGGTTTGACCAGGTCGACCGTCTGTAGCCGTTCCAGCGGGATGGCGCGGGTACGCCGCCACAGCACGCCCTCGGAGATGCGCAGCTCGCGTCCGATGATCTGGTAGCCGGTTGTCCACCAGCTCGCCGCGGCCATGGCGAGGGCCACGACCAGCACCCCGGCGGCGCCGAGCGCCCACCGCAGCGGACCCAGCTCCTGGTACCCCTGCCAGGAGAAAATGCCGATGACCAGCACCAGGATGCGGATACCGCGCAGCAGAGGCGTCGACGGATGCAGGCGGTGCCGCGGTTCCATCCGGACCGGCGCGGTCACCTCGTCGACCCGCGCGGCCGGCCGGGTGGGCGCGGTCAGCGTCGCGGTCGCCGCAGGTCGAGACCTTTCGGGTACGCGCGGAAGATCGGGTACCGCCGCCAGCCGCACCGGACCGGTCCGGAACTCCTGGACCGGGGCCGGGCTGCTCGGCGCGTCCCGCGGGTCGGGTTGCGGCGGCCGGCGCAGCGGCGTGCCCTTGGGCAACGACCCCGGCGCCTTGGCCTCCCAGGCCAGTGGGTCGCGTGGCTCGAACCGGCCACCGCGCGGACGGCTCCCGGACGGCGCACGCGTACCGGTACGGTCCCGGAACTGGTCCGGGTCGGCCGGCGGGCTGTCAGGTGCCGCCGGCCGCCGGCTCGGATCCGGCCATCCGGCCGCTGGGCGCTGTGGTGGCGGTGACAGTGGCCGTTCCGGCTTCTCCTGGCGCCGGCTCTGGTCGGGGCGCTCGGTCTGTTCTTTGCGCTGGCTCGGTTCTTTGCGCTGGGCCGGTTCTTTGCGCTGGGCCGGTTCTTTGCGCTGGGCCGGTTCTTTGCGCTGGCTCGGTTCGGGCGCGGGGTCCGGCCTCGGCACCGCGACCGGCCTGGGCGGAGTGGGCGGCAGGGTCGGCAGTTGCAGCGGGGCGGCCGGCGGCTCCGATGCGGCAGACTTGGGCGACGCGGCTGGCTGGGTCTTTACCGGCGGCTGGGGTGGGGCGGCTGGCTTGAGTGGCGCTGTCGGCCGGGGCTGTGCCGGCGGCTGGGGTGGCGCGGCCGGCTGGGGTGGCGTGGCCGGCAGGGGCTGTGTAAGCGGCGCGGCTGGCTGGACCGGTGCAGCGGCCGCCGCGGTTGGCTGGCGCGGTACGGCGGCCTTCGCGGGAGGCGGGGGCGGTACGGCGACCTTCGCGGTGGCGCTGACCTGGGACGCGGCGCTCTTCCGGCCCGCTGACTTGAGGCGCTGGGCCAGGGCGACGACCGCGTTCCCCGGCTTACGCCGCTGCTGTGGCGCGACCGGCTGGGTAGGCCCGTCCGACTGCACCGGTGGTACGGGCGGAGCCGGCGCCGTTACGACGGGCTTGGTCGGCGCGTCGGCCTGGGCCAGGGGACGCCGTACCGGTGCGGTGGTCTCCCACGGCGACTTCGGCGCGGGCGGGGCAGGTGCCGGCGCGCTGCTCTGCCAGGCCGGCCCGGTCGACGGGGTGGGCGCGTCCCAGGACTCGACGCTGGTGCGGACCGGCTGGGTGACCACCTCGTGCGGTAATCCGACGGCCTCGGGTTCGGGTGATGCCGTACCGCTCACCGGGCGGGCCGGGGTGAACCAGGACGAGGCGGCCGGTGCCACTGACGCGGGGGCCGGTCGGGTCGCGGGTGCCGCTGGCGGTGCAGGCGGCGGCTGCGCCGGTGGCGGTGGCGCCGGACGTGGGCTCGGTGGCGGCGGCGCCGGACGTGGGCTCGGTGGTGGCGGCGCCGGACGTGGGCTCGGTGGTGGCTGCGCAGGCTGTGGCGCCGGATGTGGGCTCGGTGGTGGCGGCGCAGGCTGTGGTGCCGGATGTGGGCTCGGTGGTGGCTGCGCAGGCTGTGGCGCCGGATGTGGGCTCGGTGGTGGCGGCGCAGGCTGTGGTGCCGGATGTGGGCTCGGTGGTGGCGGTGCGACCTGCTGGGGCACCGGGGTCGGCCGGGGCGGCGCCGACGGCGCTGGTGGGGCCGGTGGGGCGGCAGGTGACTCCAGGTCGGGCGCTACCACCCGCAGTTTCGCCCGCTTCTTGGGCACGCTGAATACCGGACCCGACTCGACGCCCGGCGGGTCGTCGGCGGTGAGGTCGCGTGGCCGGGGCGGCTCGACCTGCGGAGCCTGCGCCTGCGGTGGGTCCATGCGCCGGAGCGGTCGCGCTACCTGCGGTTCGGCAACCTGCTGCGGAGCCTGGGCCGGTTCCGCGACAGGCGGACGCTGGGCCGGCTCCGCAACGGGTGGGCGCCAGGACGGGTCGGGGACCGGCTGGAGACGAGGCGGCGGCTCGGCGAGCGGTGGACGCCGAGGGACTTCCGCGATGGGCTGGGGCCGAGATGGCGGCTCGGCGACCGGTGGACGCCAAGGAGCTTCCGCGACCGGCTGCGGGCGAGGCGGTTCGGTAACCGGCGCGTCGGGCACCAGCCGCAGCACGACCCGATTCGGCTCGGCAGGCGGTGTCGGCGCAACCGGCGCCCCAACCACCGGCGCAGACATAGGCAGGGACACCGGCGGAGGCACCAGCTCCGGCTCTTCACCACCGCCCTCCAGGGCGACCGCGGGGGACACCGGTGGCCACTCCGGCACCGGAGGCCACTCCGGCACTCCGGCGGGGCGCTTGGGCGGGTCGGATGCCGTTTCCCGCGCGGACCCGTTCGACTCCTCGCCAGCCTCCGGCGTCGGCATTCCGTTCGACTCCACTCCCGTCACAGTCCCTCCGAGCGGGACTCGCCCAGCGACGACAACCGGTCCCGCAGGCGCGCCGCCTCGGCGCTCGGCAGGCCCGGTATCCGCGCGTCGCTCGCCGCCGCGGCCGTGTGCATCGTGACCGTGGCCAGCCCGAACACGCGCTCCATCGGGCCGGCCGTGACGTCGACGAACTGCATCCGCGCGTACGGCACGATCGACAGCTTTCGCAGGAACAACCCGTGGCGGACCAGCAGGTCATCGTCACGCTCCGCGTACCCCCAGGCACGGACCGAACGGACCACGATGATCGCGCGAAGCAGCCCGATGGCGATCGCGGCGCCGGCCACCAGCAGCGGGATCTGATTGTGGATGAACTGGAGGGCGACCAGATTGGCAGCCACCACGATGATCGCGCTGGCGAGCACCTGGAGCTCTTCGATCACGATCAGTCGACCGGACACGCGGCGCCAGGCGACGGCGTCCAGCGGCGGGTCGAGCGCGAGTGCCTGCGTCACGACCCAGACTCTATTGCTCAGGAGACGCGCTCAACCTCGCGGAGAAAGCCCCTGATCCTTAAGAATTCCACAAGTCCGGCGCGATGATCTTCGCAGGCGAGCCAAGTTTTACGGCGCGTGTTCGTGTGGATACGCGGATTGTTCCATCGCAGGGCCCACGTCGCGGTCTGGCGGCAGCCCTTGGCCGAACAGATCAGCGGCTCGGGTGGAGTCACGATTGAAGTGTGCCAGCCCTGGAAGGCATTGAGCGCCGGGCGGCCACGGGGGAAGCCGCCCGGCGACGGATGAATCGTACCCTCGTAGGCACCCCGGATGTCTACCCGTGCCCCGTGTCCATTCGGGCGATTCCGGGGAACTGATTGGAGATCCACACAGGATCCCGTCCCCTGTCAAAGGTCGGTACGGGTGCCCGGAAGCGGCCACGTGAGGGTTCGTGCGACGCTTGGGAGCGATCGTCAGCACGTCTCTTGCCGTGGAGGACCGGTGGCCCAACCGACCATGCCCGCTAGCCCGTTCGCGTCGAGTGGTGCCGAGCCCGCCCGCACCGGCACGCCGACCACCCCCGCGCAGGACGCGTCCCTGCTGGAACGTGCCCTGTTCGAGGTCAAGCGGGTCATCGTCGGCCAGGACCGGATGATCGAGCGGATGTTCGTCGCCCTGCTCGCGCGCGGCCACTGCCTGCTGGAGGGCGTGCCCGGGGTGGCGAAGACGCTCGCCGTGGAGACGCTGGCCCAGGTCGTCGGCGGCACGTTCGCCCGCATCCAGTTCACCCCTGACCTGGTGCCGGCCGACATCGTGGGTACCCGCATCTACCGCGCAGTCCAGCGAGAAGTTCGACGTCGAGCTCGGACCGGTCTTCGTCAACTTCCTGCTCGCCGACGAGATCAACCGGGCGCCGGCCAAGGTGCAGTCGGCGCTGCTGGAGGTCATGGCCGAGCAGCAGGTCTCGATCGGCGGCGAGACGCACCAGGTGCCGCAGCCGTTCCTGGTGATGGCCACCCAGAACCCGATCGAGCAGGAGGGCGTCTACCCGCTCCCGGAAGCGCAGCGGGACCGGTTCCTGATGAAGATCCACGTCGGGTACCCCACCGACGCCGAGGAGCGCGAGATCGTCTACCGGATGGGGGTCTCGCCACCCGAGCCGGCCACCATCTTCAGCCCGTCGGACCTGATCGCCCTGCAGCGCAAGGCCGACGACGTGTTCGTACACAACGCGCTGGTCGACTACGCGGTACGGCTGGTGCTCGCCACCCGTACCCCGGCCGACTACGGGATGCCCGACGTGGCCCAGCTCATCCAGTACGGTGCCAGCCCGCGTGCCTCGCTCGGCATCGTGCGTGCCACCCGGGCGCTGGCGCTGCTCCGGGGCCGCGACTACGCGCTGCCCCAGGACGTCCAGCACATCGCCGCCGGACATCCTGCGGCACCGGCTGGTGCTCTCGCTACGACGCGCTCGCCGACGACATCCCGGCCGATCAGATCGTCGACCGGGTGCTCGGCGCGGTGCCGCTGCCGACCGTGGCGCCCCGGCAGAACGCCGCGCCGGCCGGCGCACCAGCGGGCGGGCCGGCCGCCGCGCAGCAGGCAGCCTCTGGCCAAGGCGCCCCGCGTGACCGCCCTTCCTCGCCGATCTAGGAAGAATGGTCCCGCAAAGGGGACAAAGTACCCACCATTCGTCCTAGATCAACGAGAAGCCGGGGAGGAGTGAGCATGAGTCCCGGCGGGCTGTCCGCGCTTGGGCGACTGCGCCGGCGAAACGTTGTCGAGGCGCCGGAGCCGGGCGTCCCGAGCGCCAGCTCGGAGTTCGACGACGCGCGCGCCGAGCTGGTACTCGGGAAACTCCAGCTGCTCATCACCCGCAAGCTCGACGGCCTGTTGCAGGGCGACTACCTGGGCCTGCTGCCCGGGCCGGGCACCGAGGCGGGGGAGTCGAGGGAGTACCGGCCGGGCGACGACGTACGCCGGATGGACTGGCCGGTGACCGCGCGTACCCAGACGCCCCACGTCCGGCAGACCGTCGCCGACCGCGAGCTGGAGACCTGGCTCGCCATCGACCTGTCGGCCAGCCTCGACTTCGGCACCGCCCGCTGCCTCAAGCGCGATCTCGCGGTCGCCGCCGCGGCCGCGATCACCCACCTGACCGTCCGCGGCGGCAACCGGATCGGCGCCGTCGTCGGCACCGGCGACACCCGGGTGCGCCTGCCCGCCCGCCCCGGCCGCAAGGACGCCGGCGGCCTGTTGCGCCAGATCGCCCGTACCCCCGTGAAACCTGGCCGTGATGACCTCGGTGCCCTGATCGACATGCTCAACCGCCCACCGCGCCGGCGGGGTATGGCCGTGATCATCTCCGACTTCCTGGCGCCGGTCGAGGCGTGGGCGCGCCCGCTGCGCAAGCTCGGGGTGCGCCACGACGTGCTGGCCATCGAGATCGTCGACCCGCGTGAACTCGAACTGCCCGACGTTGGTGTCGTTGCCTTCGTGGAGCCGGAGACTGGAAGCATGCACGAGGTGCAGACCGCCGATCCGCGACTGCGCGAGCGGTACGCGGCCGCGGCCGCCGCCCAGCGCTCCGAGATCGCCGACGCGATCCGCGGCGCCAACGCGGCGCACCTGCGACTGCGCACCGACTCCGACTGGCTGCTCGACATCGTGCGGTTCGTCGCCGCCCAACGCCACGCCCGTACCAGGGGGACCACCCGATGATCCGTTTCCTCGAACCGTGGTGGCTGCTGGCTGTCCTGCCGGTGCTCGCGGTGGCCGGCGCGTACGTGTGGCGGCAGTGGCGGCGCAAAGCGTTCGCACTGCGGTTCACCAACGTCGACCTGCTGAAGGTACTCGCGCCGCGCGGCATCGGCCCGCGCCGGCACTTCGCCGCCGGTGCGTTCATCGCCGCCCTGCTGGTGCTGGTCGCGGGAATGGCCCGGCCGTCGGTGGACACCAAGGAGCCGCTGGAACGGGCGACCATCATGCTGGCCATCGACGTGTCGCTGTCGATGGAGGCCACCGACGTCACGCCGAGCCGGATCGACGCCGCGAAGACGGCCGCCGCCGAGTTCGTCAAGAACCTGCCGCCGACCTTCAACGTCGGCCTGGTCGCGTTCGCGAAGTCGGCCAACGTACTGGTGTCGCCGACCAAGGAGCGGGCCGCCATCCAGCAGGGGCTGGACGGGCTGCAACTGGCCCAGTCCACGGCGACCGGCGAGGCGGTGTTCTCCTGCCTCGACGCGCTGCGCAGCGTCCCCGCAGACGGGGCGAAGGGGCTTCCCCCGGCCCGGATCGTGCTGCTCTCCGACGGGTACCGCACGTTCGGTCGCTCGATCGAGGAGGCCGCGGCCGCGGCGCAGGCGGCGAACGTACCGGTGTCGACCATCGCGTTCGGCACCGACACCGGGATGATCGAGATCGATGGGCAGACCCAGCGGGTACCGGTGGACCGCCCGTCCTTGCAGAAGCTCGCCGAGACGACCAAGGGGCACTACTACGAGGCCGCCTCGATCTCCGAGCTCAAGAAGGTGTACCAGGACATGGGCAGCTCGATCGGTTATCGCACCAAGCCGCGCGAGGTCACCCAGTGGTACGTGGGAATGGCGCTGCTCTTCGCGCTGGCCGCGGCCGGCATGAGTCTCCTGTGGACGTCACGGCTGCCGTGATCCGTCGGCTACCTGACTGACCTTCCCGCAACCGGTGATCAGCACCCGGCGTGTCCACCGTGACCGCCGGGACCACCGCGCGGGAACTTCCAGTCAGAGGAGCCTGCACATGCCCCTTCGTCCGATCCGGCTCGCGCTCGCCACGCTGGCCGGTGCCGCGCTGCTGACCGCCGGTACCTCGTTGCCGGCCCAGGCGGCCGACAACGCGCCGGCTGGCAACGCCGCAGCCGGCAACGCCGCGACGCCGAACGTCTCGGCGCCGCACGACCTCGGCACGCTCATCCCCGACGGGCACTCGTACGCGGCGGCGATCAACCGCTTCGACGACGTGGTCGGCAACGCCGACACCGCGACCGGGTACCACTTCCACGCCGTCCTCTGGTCACACGGCAAGATCAAGGACCTCGGTGCGCTGGTGCCCGGCGGCAACTCGTTCGCGAACGCGATCAACGACCGGGGCACCATCGTCGGATGGTCCGACCGGGGTGACGGCAGCGGCGGTGCGTTCGTGTACAAGAACGGCAAGATGACCCCGCTCGGCTTCCTCAGCAGCGTCGCCCGGGACGTCAACAACCGGGGGCAGATTGCCGGCAGCGACGGTAACCAAGCCATCATCTGGAACGAGAAGGGCGGGGCGCGGACACTGCCGAGCCCGGCGAACTGCCAGTACTACACCGAAGCCGACTCGATCAACGACCGGGGCGAGGTGGCCGGTGGCTGCTCGACGTTCCAGGACGGCTGGCACTCGATCTACTGGGATGCCAAGGGCAACCCGACCGATCTCGGGCCGATCCTGGTGGGCGCGATCAACAACCGGGGGCAGATCGCCGGTGAGGACCTGCCCACCCACCACGCGATCCTGCGTACCAACGGGGTGAACCGGGACCTCGGCGTGCTGCCGAACGGTGCGGGCAGCCAGGCCAACGGGGTCAACGACAACGGCGTGGTCGTCGGCAACGCGTCGGTGGACTACACCAACAGCGGCTTCCGGTGGGCCCACGGCACGATGACGAAGCTCGGCGATCTGGCGCCGTACAGCGCGACGATCGCCCAGGCGATCAACGACCGGGGTCACATCGCCGGTACGAGCAACATGCACGCGGTGCTCTGGAGGTAGAGGGGCACCAAGATCGGCACAACTTCCGGGAAGTAGTGGCTTCAGCAGGGCGCTGAGGCAACAACTTCCCGGAAGTTGTGCCGATCAAGCTTCGTCGCGGTCAATGGCTGACGAGGACGAAGACGACGGCGACCCAGACGGTGGCGAGGGCGAAGCCCAGCGGAGCAAGGTAACGGCTCATCGACAGCTCCCGGGGGACGGAACGGCTGACAAGGCAAGCGCAAGAAAGACCGGGGTCAGTGCGGGCGCGAGCCGTGGCCGGATGTCGCGTTCCCACGCCGGGCAAGCCGGACCGACGTCCCCGCCGGGGAGCGGGGCGGAAAGCGTGGGGGCGACGGGAGCACGCGTCAGACGGTGACGCGGCCCCGGCCACGACTCGGAGGATCGCTATCTCGCACAGCGATCACCTCCTGAGGTCGGGGCCGAGAAAGCGGGCACGGAGCCCGCCGCGAACGCGGCTCATCGTACACCGCGCCGGGAACGGTTTCACCTTGGCGCGCGGGGGGTCGACTTCGGTGTACCGATCGGTAACGCATAGTCTCCGCACCAGGGCCAAGACAACGAGCAAGGGGGCTGCGTGGCGCGAACGGTACTGGTCACCGGCGGCAACCGGGGGATCGGCCTGGCTATCGCCCGGGCGTTCGCCGAGCGGGGCGACCGGGTCGCGGTGACGCATCGGGGCAGCGGCGCGCCGGACGGCCTGTACGGCGTGGTGTGCGACATCACCGACCCGGCGGCGGTCGACGCCGCGTTCAGCAAGGTCGAGGCCGAGCTGGGTCCGGTCGAGGTGCTGGTCGCCAACGCCGGTGTGACCGACGACACGCTGCTGCTGCGGATGAGCGAGGAGCAGTTCACCCGCGTGGTGGACACCAACCTCACCGGCGCGTTCCGGTGCGCCAAGCGCGCCGCGTCGAAGATGCTGCGCGCCCGGTGGGGTCGCATGATCTTCATCTCATCGGTGGTCGGCCTCTACGGCAGCCCCGGGCAGGTCAACTACGCGGCCAGCAAGGCCGGCCTGATCGGCATCGCCCGCTCGATCACCCGCGAGCTGGGCAGCCGCAACATCACGGCCAACGTGGTGGCGCCGGGATACGTCGAGACCGACATGACCGACGCGCTCTCCGACAAGCTCAAGACCGAGTACAAGCAGCTGATCCCGATGGGCCGGTTCGCCACCCCGGCAGAGGTGGCCGGCGTGGTGACCTGGCTCGCGGGCGACACGGCGGGTTACATCAGCGGTGCGGTGATCCCGGTCGACGGCGGCCTGGGCATGGGCCATTAAGGAGTTTCGCAGAATGTCTGGATTGCTTGCCGGCAAGCGCCTGCTGGTCACCGGCGTGATCACCGACCAGTCGATCGCCTTCTCGGTCGCCCGGATCGCCCAGGAGGAGGGCGCCGAGATCGTGCTCACCGGGTTCGGCCGGATGTCGCTGGTCGAGCGGATCGCCAAGCGGCTGCCCAAGGAGGCGCCGCTGATCGAGCTCGACGTGACCAACAAGGAGCACCTCGAAGCGCTGCCCGGCAAGGTACGCGAACACGTCGACGGCCTCGACGGCATCGTGCACGCGATCGCGTTCGCGCCGCAGAGCTGCCTCGGCGGCGGGTTCCTGGACGCGCCGTGGGAGGACGTGGCGACCGCGCTGCACGTCTCCACGTACTCGTACAAGTCCCTCGCCATGGCCTGCCTGCCGCTGATGAGCCGGGGCAGCGCGGTCGTCGGCCTGACCTTCGACGCCACCCTGGCCTGGCCGGTGTACGACTGGATGGGCGTGGCCAAGGCCGGCCTGGAGTCGGCGAACCGGTACCTCGCGCTGCACCTCGGCGCCAGGGGCATCCGGTCCAACCTCGTCTCCGCCGGGCCGCTGCGCACCATGGCGGCGAAGTCGATCCCCGGGTTCGACCAGTTCGAGGAGGCCTGGGTGAACCGGGCGCCGCTGGGCTGGAACCTCTCCGACCAGGATTCGGCGGCGCGGGCCTGCCTCGCCCTGCTGTCCGACTGGTTCCCGGCCACCACCGGCGAGATCGTCCATGTCGACGGCGGATTCCATGCGGTCGGGGCATGAGGCGGACGTATGATCAGCTGGATTTCGGCGAGTTGTCACCCGAGAGGGCTCGGCGGCTGATAGAACTCTCTCGACACTGACCAGGGGCCGCCACACCTCCCCGTTCCGACCCCGTTCGGAAGGGAGAGGCGTGCAGCCATGCTGGCACCTGGGGTTGTCGCCCGCGACGAGGCGTTCGGGGCGGTGGTGTACGTGCCCGAGCGGGACCACTTCTTCGCGCTGTCCAAAGCACCGGCCGGGGCGCTCACCCGAGGCGTCGGGCCGTGGCTGAAAACCCTCGCCGAGGTCGGCATCGTGCGCACCGAGCCGGCCACACCGCAGCGTCCGCACTACGGTGAAAGCTTGATCGGGTACTTCGACCAGCTCCCGGTCGTGCGTGAACCACTGGTTGTCAACTGCTTCGCGACCGCGCACTGCCCGCTGCGCTGCCGGTACTGCCACGCCGACGACCTCATGCAGCCGTACCGGGACGGCGAGTCCGGCGAGGAACCGCACCAGGTGGCCAGGATGGCGGCCGCCGTTCCGGCGCTCGTGGCGGTCGTCACCGGCGGTGATCCGCTGACCCGGCCGGAGCGCACCGAACTGCTGGTCAAGGAGCTGGCCACGGCCGGCAAGGCGGTCGTCCTGGACAGCTCCGGCGTCGGCGACCTGGACCGGCTGCTGCCGGTACTGCGCGAGCACCGGGTACACGTCCGGATCTCGCTGGACAGCGTCGACCCGGCCGACAACGACCGGCTGCGGCCGATCAACCGGCGGTACCTTCCACTGGGTACCAGCGCCGGGGCGCTCGCGCTGCGCGCGCTCGCCGAGGTGACCGCCGCCGGGCTGCCGGTGACCGTGCAGACCGTGGTGACCGCCCAGAACGAGAGCGTCGACCGGCTGTGCGCGATGCGCGACGGGCTGCTGGCGCTCGGGGTACCCAACTGGGTGTTGCACGTCGTCGTACCCGCCGGCAAGGCCGCCCAGCCCCGCCAACGCGACCTGCGGCCCAGCCCGTACGCGCTGGTCGCCCTCGCCGCCCTGGTGCGCTCCTCGGCGGACGCGCGGCTCCCGATCAACATCCGGGTGACCGGTACCCACCGGGCGCCGAACTCGGTCCTGCTGGTCGGCACCCGCGGCGACCTGTACGTGCAGAGCGAGTACGGCGGGAAGCGCCCGATCGCCGCCCCGGGCGCGTCCCGGGCCGAGGTGCTGGAGGCCTTCCGCCGCCACGTCGATGTCGTGGAACATGTAAGTCGCTACCTCAACGGCAGCATCCAGCAGTCCTCAGGACACTCAGCACGAACGGCGGAACGCCGTGACCGGGGGAGTCGAGACCGAAAGCAAACACCGCGTCGCTGACACGGCAGCCGTCACCGCGACGCTCGACCAGCTCGGGTTTCGGGCGGGCCCGATCGCGCTGGAGTCCGACGAGTACTACGACACCGCCGCCGGGCTGTTGCGTGCCAGCGACATGGTGGTCCGGCTCCGGGTCGTCCAGGAACGGGTCATCGCCTGCTTCAAGGGCCCGCGGACGTACCTGCCGGACGGCTCGTACTCCCGGATGGAGGTGGAGCTGCCGGCCGGCGCCATCACCGAGGTGCGGAACGCGTTCTCCGCGCAGGGGCTGGTCTGCGTGTGGCGGTTGCAGAAGCGGCGTCGCCAGTACCGGCATCCGGACCGGCCGGTCGTGGTCTGCGCGGACGAGGTGCCGGCACTCGGCCACTTCGTCGAGCTGGAAGGCGAGCCCGCCGACATCGCCGACGTCCGGCGCGCCCTCGGCTGGCACATCGGCCCGCCGGAGCGGCTCAACTACCGGGAGCTGGCGGGCCAGTGGCTGGCCGGCCAGGGCAGCCCGGCCACGGCGGTGCTGGCGTTCCCGGCGGAGGAGAGCTGACCACTCGCGTGCGGCATCGACGGTGGGCTATATGCCGGAGTTACCGGGTGTCCTAGCCCCGGTGGATAGCCCAACGTCAATGAGTTGGTGGACCGGTTAGACCGGGGCTCGCCAGGGTAGCGGCGCCCGGTGCGGTACACGCAGCGTGAGCTGATCCTCGCCGCCGTCGCCGGCGTCCTCGCCGTGGTGGCCGCCGTGTTCCTGATCCTGTACCTGGTGCCCGGCCCGCCCCGGCCGACCCAGGTCATCTCGCCGCTGAGCGGTACCCGCTCGGCCCACCCGGCGACCAGCGCGCCAGCGTCCGCCGGGCCGCACGCGCTCACCGTCGGTTACCTGGTCGGGGGCCGGTGGAAGGGCGGGTTCAACGCCGAGCTGACCGTCACGAACCTCAGCAGCCAGCCGGTCGAAGGGTGGACGGTACGCCTGGAGATGCCCGGGGGCGTCGCGGTCGGCTCGGCGTGGTCGGCCGACGTCAAGCAGGTGGCGAACACCGTGACGCTGCGATCCCAACCCTGGAACACGTACCTGGCCCCAGGCGCCGCGCTGCACATCGGCTTCGAGGCGAAAGGCGACGCCGCCGCCCCGGTGTCCTGCACCGTGAACGCCGCCCCGTGCTGAGTCGCGAGAAAGGGTGCCTCACGCCGTGCGTGCGGCCTCGCGTTCTACCAGGGACAGCAGGTCGGGCTCGCCTGAGCGGATGGCCCAGGCGTAGCTGCGGCCGCCCAGCTGGGAGCTGGCCTGGCGCATCCATGCTTTGGCCCGCCTCGGCTCCTTGAACGCCCGGAGGACGTGGTAGGCGACGCGTAACCGGTCACCCGACACGTCGGCGGTGTGGCCGTTGAGCCGCCAGTCGGCCAGCGGCGTGTCGGCACCGGCACCCAGCAGGTATGCCAGCAGGTCCCGTCCGTAGGCCAGTGCGCACTCTTCGAGCACCTGTGCGACTGGCTCCGCAGGCTCCGCGTCGACCACGGTCGCCGTCCGGGCCCGCGCACCATCCGCCATGCTTCGACGGTACGCCGGGACCGCACTCCCCACGAAGAGCCGATCGGCCCCAACCGCGGTCACCCGGGCTCGCCCAGGAACAGGCCGGACACCTCGCGCGCGATCGCCTGGATCACCCGGGGACGCTCGACCTGTACGTCCAGCGCCCGGACCACGGCCGGCCACGAGTCCAGCACCTGGCCGGCGACCGACAACGACGGCCGGTTGCGCAGGTACTGCGACAGCAGCAGCCCGTTCTGCACGATCCAGTGCAGGTAGTGCCCCGGCAGCCGCCAGGTCGGTAGCTCGACGCTGTGCTCCAGGTACTCCATGATCTCCTGGAAGCTGGTGCAGCGCAGCATGCCGGCGTCCTGGCGCAGGTTGACGATCCGCGGGTTGTACAGGTGCCGCACCGGGTCGGCGAACACGTCGTGCCACAGCCGCCACATCGTCCGCTCGTCGTCGCCGCCCAGGGTCACCACCCGGTCGAACGGGGTCTCCAGCAGCAGGTAGTGCAGGTATGCCCAGATGGCGAGCGGGCTCCACAGCCGCTCCGCCCGGGTGGTGGTCAGGCCGGTCTTCACCACGACCGGGTCGGCCTCGTCGGCGTCCGTGTCGGGCACCGCCTTCACGGTCTTGGCCAGGTCGTACAGCGTGCCGTACCGGTAGTAGTCGCGCTCGACCGCCCACGGGTGCGTGGGCCGGACCAGCATGGCCGGGTTGAGCAGCCGCTCCGCCACCCGGCCCGGCTCGCAGAACGACTCCAGGGACTCCACGATCGGCGGCTTGGCGCCCTCGACCAGCCGGAACCAGCGCAGCACGTCGGCGGTCATCACCCGGCGCAGCTCGTCCGGGTGTACCTCGGCGGACAGGTCGTCGAAGCACAGCAGGACGGTCATCCCGCGCGCCGACAAAGCCGCCGCGACGAGCGCCTGAACAGCGTGGATCAGGGTCGGCTGGCGGAGCTGGACCGGCCAGTACAGCACCGACGGCGGCGCCGTCGGCGTGCCCCCCTCCAGCCGCCAGCCGAACTCCCGGTCCAGTTGGCGCAGCAGCTCGTCGGCCGACGCCCGGGCGCCGATCAGCCGTTCCAGCTCGGCCTGCCGGATCCGGTGGCCACTGGTACCCGATGATGGGGTGCCCACCCGACCGCCGGCGGCCGGGCGCACCGGCTGGCCCACCACCGGCCGGTCCCGCAGGGTGTGTTCGAGCTGCGGAAACAGCCGGTTGCTGTCGACCTCGTGGTAGACCGTCAGGGACGGGCGGGGCGGCTGCCCGGCGGCCTCGTGCATCGCCCAGAGCACGTCGATGTCCCGGCTGGTCGTGAGGCCCGACAGCGCGATGGTGAACGCGTCCTCCCAGCCGCTGTACCCGATCACGCAGATCGTGTCGTCGCGGAGCATGTCGGCCAGTTCCCGGGCGAGCGTGGGCCGGTCGGCGCGCAGCTGCTCCGGGTCGTGCAGCATCGACCGGTCGTCGCTCTCGTTGGTCGGCCGCCAGTACCCGTGCAGGTGCACCACGTTGACCGCGTGCTCATCGGCGACCAGCGAGTCGATCGACCCGTCCCGCTTGAGCGACAGGCTGCGCGCCTCGCCGCCGGCCCGGCGGATCGCGATCTCGATCAGCGGGTCGAAGTTCGTGGTGATCACCCGGTGGCCGAAGCTGGTTGCCCGGTTCGCCAGCAGGTGGCCGAGCGCCTCCACGCCGGCCGGGATCTGCCAGCTGTCCAGGTCGGCTTCGAGCTGTGTGCCGCGCTGGAAGCCGATCCGCTCCCACCGCCCGGGGGCGTTCGCGGTCGGCCGGTGCGCCTGCAACACCGCGTGCTGCACGACGATGTCGAACTCGACCGGCGACACCCACTCGGTGAAGGTGCGCTTGTAGGCGACGTACATGTCGACCGGGTCGGCCGGGTACGCGGCGCGGACCTGGGCCAGGGCGGCGGCCAGGTCCGGGTTCTCGATCCGCTCGGACACGAACTGGTCGGCCAGGTCGACCATGCGGGACACCCCGGGCACGGCCTCGGCGGTGACGCCGGAGCCGAGGACGAACGCCACCCGCCGGCCGCGCTGTACGGCGGTGGCCAGGCGGTTGACCAGGCCCGCTTCGGTCGCCAATGCACGCTCCTACGGTTGGTCACGCTGCTGCCAGAACCAGCTGTCCAAGGTGGTCTTCGAGGCGATCAGCTCGCCGCGGGCCAACTCGTCTTCGAGCTGACCGGCGCGCCAGCCGAGGTACCCGACGAACACGCACGTCGCCGCGATCCCGGTCGCCTCGCCGGCGCGCACCGGCACCGGCAGCGTGCCGATGCCGCCGCGGACCGGCCGGTACCCGGGCGGCCACGCGACGTCGGGGCGCGGCGCGGCGACCACGACGACCACGTCGCGGACCGGGCCGCCGTCGAACACCGCCGCGGTGTCGACCACGTCCGGGCTCGGCTCGTCGAACACGTCCAGGGCGGACCGGGAAGTGCGCCGGTCGAGCCGCACCCCGAGCGCGCCGGTCGGGCTGTGCGCAAGGATCGCGACGGTGGCGCCGCGCAGCTCGGGGTCACCCACCGTCGGCCCCGCGATCAGGACGCTCCCGGCCAGCGAAACCTGATCGGGTACATCCAACGCCCGTCCCGGCGGCACCGGCGGCACCGGGCGTGCCGCGTTGCGGACCAGCGGCACCTGCTCGCCCCGGTTACGGGCGCGCATCTCGGGCAGCGGCCGGGCCAGCCGGCGCTCGACCCGCACGATCTCGGCGTAGATGGTCGCCAGGTCGAGCGGGTCCGGGCCGTCCGGCACCCCGTGCCGCAGCACGTCGATGAGGGCGCCGGTGAAGGCCGTGTACTTCTCGTCCGGCGGCGCCAGTGCGGCCCGGTTGGGCGAGGTGGCCACCAGGACGCAGGTCCGGTCGATCTCCACCTCGTCGGCGACGGCCGTCACGTCGTCGCGCATGCCACTGATCGCGCGGCCGGCGTAGCAGCAGTCCAGGATCACGACCCGGCGGCTGGCCGGGCTCTCCAGCACGGCGCGGCGAATCCACTCGTACGGGACGGCCGTCGAGTACGCCGCCTCCCGGTCGGTCTGGCCGACGGCGAGGTGCAGCTCCCCGGTCCGCTCGTCGACCACGCCGTGCCCGGCGAAGTACGCCAGCAGCAGGCCGCCGACCCCGGTCGCGCGGGCCGCCGCGCGCAGCGCCCGACCCACCTCCTGGGGCGTTCTCGGGTCGCTGACCACGTGACAGTTGGTCGTTGGCAACCCCCACAGCCGGCTGTCGGTGAGGACGTCGCTGAGCCCGGTGAGGTTGTTGGCCACCGTCGGAAGCGGCTGGAGCTGCGCGTACGTGCTGACACCGACGAGGACGACGCGGGAATGGCGCGGATCCGAGAGCTGGGCCAATGTTCAGCCCGATTCCGGGGCGGTGAGCTTCTCGGCGATCTCGCCGGCCGCGGCCGGGTCGTCGGAGTCGACCGGGATCTCGCGGTCGTCCCGTTCGATGATCACCCGGATCGGGCGGCCGTGGCTGGCCCGCCACATGATGATCGACGCCACCAGTTGGGTCGCCGACAGACCCGCGCCGAGGACGAGGGTGAGCACATCGAGGGCGGTGCCCATCTGCCCGCCGGTGTTGCCTTCGTCCGGTGGCGTCTCGGGTCGGCCGTATCGGCGCACTTCCGGCTCGTCCCGCAGCCAGTTCCGCAGCGACCGGGACTCGTCCACCGAACCGTCCGCCACCCGTACGCGGACCTGCACAGCGTCACCTCGCATTGACTGGTCTAGCTGGCTTCAAAGGTAGTGACCGTACCCAAAGTAGTCACCTGATGCCACAGCGTGAACGCCTCGGAGGGGTGGTCGAGGCGGCGAACAGCGTACCGAGCAAGATAGCGGCATGGTGTACGACGCGTTCCTGCTGGTGTCCTTCGGCGGTCCGGAGGGACCCGACGACGTCATGCCGTTCCTGGAAAACGTGACCCGGGGACGGGGCGTCCCGAGGGAGCGGCTGACCCAGGTCGCCGAGCACTACCACCACTTCGGCGGCGTGTCGCCGATCAACGCGCAGAACCGGGCGCTGCTCGCCGCGCTCGCCCCGGAGCTGCCCGGCCTGCCGATGTACTGGGGCAACCGGAACTGGGACCCGTACCTGACCGAGACCGTGGCGACGATGCGCGACGCCGGGGTGCGTCGCGCGATCGCGTTCGTGACCAGCGCGTACGGGTCATACTCGGCCTGCCGGCAGTACCTCGACGACATCGCCCGGGCCCGCGCGGAGGTCGGCGACGGCGCGCCGGAGATCGACAAGATCCGGCATTTCCACGACCACCCCGGGTTCGTCATGGCGCACGCGGACGCGGTGACGGCGGCCCTGAACACCCTGCCCGAGCGCGCACCCCAGCGGACCCGCATCGTGTTCACCGCGCACTCGATCCCGACCGCGATGGAGGCGTCCAGCGGGCCGGACGGCGGCCGGTACACCGCGCAGCTACGGGAGACCGCCGAACTGGTCGGCGGGGCCGCCGCACCGGAGCTGGCGTGGGACCTGGTGTGGCAGAGCCGGTCCGGCCCGCCGCAGGTGCCGTGGCTCGAACCCGACGTGTGTGACCATCTGGAGACGCTGGCCGAGGCGGGCATCCGCAACGTCGTCGTGTCGCCCATCGGCTTCGTCTCCGATCACCTGGAGGTGATCTGGGACCTCGACAACGAGGCCGCCGCGACAGCGCGCAAGCTGGGCCTGTCGTTCGCCCGGGCGGCCACACCGGGCACCGATCCACGGTTCGTCGCCATGATCCGGGACCTGGTCCGGGAGCGGATGGACCCGGCCACGCCCCGGCACTCGCCGGGCACGGTACCGACCTGGGACACCTGCCCGGCGGGCTGCTGCCCGGCGCCCCGTAGAGTTTCGTGAGCTGGCACCGACGTGAACTGGCACCACGTGAACTGGCACAACTTCCCGGAAGTTGTTGCCTCAATGGCGTGCTGAGGCAACAACTTCCCGGAAGTTGTGCCGATCATCATGGAGGTCGTGGCATGACCCACCGGAAGGCCGTCGAGTCCTGGCTCACCGACATGGACGGCGTACTGGTCCACGAAGGACAGCCGGTGCCCGGGGCGCCCGAGTTCATCGGCCGGCTGACGCGCGTCCGGCAAGCCGTTCCTGGTACTGACCAACAACTCGATCTACACCGCGCGCGACCTGCACGCCCGGCTGGCGCGGATGGGCTTCGACGTGCCGGAGACCGCGATCTGGACGTCGGCGCTGGCCACCGCACAGTTCCTCGACGACCAGCGGCCGGGCGGCACGGCGTACGTGATCGGCGAGGCCGGCCTGACCACGGCGCTGCACGAGATCGGGTACGTCCTGAGCGACCACGAGCCGGACTACGTCGTGCTGGGGGAGACCCGCACGTACAGCTTCGAGGCGATCACGAAGGCGATCCGGCTGATCAACGCCGGGGCCCGGTTCATCGCCACGAACCCGGACGCGACCGGGCCGTCCAACGAGGGCGCGCTGCCGGCCTGCCGGCTCGGTGGCGGCGATGATCTCCAAGGCGACCGGGGTCGACCCGTACTTCGTCGGCAAGCCCAACCCGATGATGATGCGCTCCGCGCTGAACACGATCGACGCGCACTCCGAGACCACCGCCATGATCGGCGACCGGATGGACACCGACGTCCTGTGTGGGCTTGGAGGCCGGGCTGGAGACGATCCTGGTACTGACCGGGATCAGCACGAGGGCGGACATCGAGCGGTACCCGTACCGTCCGTCCCGGGTCGTGGCCTCGGTGGCCGACCTGATCGACGAGGTCTAGGTTTCGGGGTTTCGGGGTTTCGGCACGACTTCCCGGAAGTCGCGTGCGATCTTTTAGATCATCGGGGCGTTGCAGGCGGCCACCAGCGCCCGGCGGCAGGCCGCGGCCAGCGGGCGCAGCGCCGCGTCCCGCTGCTGCGCCTCGTAGCCGTTGACGGCGCCGCCCGGCGCCGCGTGCTCGGCCAGCGCCAGCACCCGGTCCAGCACGCTGGCCCGGGCGAACAGCCGGCGGGCCCGCGGGTCGAAGCCGGGCGGCAGGTCGGTGCCGCTGTCCGGCCGGCGCAGCGCGGCGAGCGCGCCGGCCAGCTCCGGCCGCCACTGCGGCGACGTCGAGCCGGGTCAGCGCGGCGGTCGCCTCGGCCAGCGCGGGGCCAGCTCGGCCTCGGCCTCGGCGGCGCCGAGCTGGTCGACGACGGGGCCGGCGCGGTCGTCCGGCAGCGGGTAGACCCGCCACAGCACCGTCTCGAAGGTCATCCCCGAACCCGAGGTGTGCGCTGCGCACCTCCGGGATCAGCCCGAGCCCGCGGGCGACGACCGCCTCGCCGGCCACCAGCGCCGCGCCGGTGAACGGGCCGGGGCCGGGCAGCCCGCGCGGGTCGCCGGGGGCGGGCAGCACCAGCCGGATCTCGTCCGGGTGAGAGCTTGGACAGTGCGGCGATGCCCTGCGCGCAGCGGGACGTCGGTCCACGTGCCGGGTGCGTCGGCGACGAGGTGCTCCTCGTCGCCGGCGATCTCGTCGGCGACCTCGTCGTAGGGCACCAGGCCGGCGCGCCAGGCGCGTACCCAGGCGACGAACCGGGCTCGACCGGCGCGGGGCCAGGGTCGCCGCGCCCGCTGCGGGGGACATGCAGGCAAGGGTACGTGCTGCGTGCCGTAGCTGTCTCGCTTCCGTCCAGCACGTCGGAGGCATGGTCACCGCTTTGCGCTCCGCCGCAAACGGTCCGCTGCGACCGGGCGAACACCGCGCCACGCACGGACGAAACCTTCGCCGCGCCCTCGTGTGTGCTTCGGCGCGCGCCAGGCACGCCGGCCCGCCTTCGGCGCGGCGCCGCCGGGAAACCGGATCCGGCTACTACCGTGCCCACGATGGGGAGGTACGACAGCGACGTGCTGGCCGGCGACTGGCGGCGCCGCCGGGTGGTGCCCGGAGGTCGACGCCGAGCCCGACCTGGTGGTCGAGGACGCCGACTCCGGGTTCTGCGGCGCGGTCGTCGGCTTCGAGTCCGGCGCGGTGGTGCTGGAGGACCGGCACGGCCGGCGGCGCAACTTCCCGCTCCTGCCGGCGGCGTTCCTGCTCGACGGCGCGATCGGTGACGCTGCGCCGCCCGGCCGCCCAGCCGGCCGTGCCGCGCCCGCCGGCGGACCGCGTCCGGCTCGGTCGCCGTGCCGAGCACGTCCGCGCACAGGTGGCCAAGGCCAGCCGGATCTGGGTGGAGGGCATCCACGACGCGGCCCTGGTCGAGCGGATCTGGGGCGACGACCTGCGGATCGAGGGCGTGGTGGTGGAGCCGCTGGACGGCATCGACGACCTCGCCGCCGCCGTCCGCGACTTCGGTCCCGGCGCCGGGCCGGCGGCTCGGCGTACTGGTCGACCACCTGGTCCCCGGCTCCAAGGAGAGCCGGATCGTCGCGGCCGGTGACCTCACCGTACGTGCTGGTGACCGGCCACCCGTACGTCGACGTCTGGCAGGCGGTCAAGCCGGCCGCGCTCGGCATCCGGGCCTGGCCGGTGGTGCCGCCCGGGCGGCCGTGGAAGGAGGGCGTCTGCGCGGCGCTCGGGCGTCGCCGAGCCGGCCGACATGTGGCGGCGCATCCTGTCTCGGTGTCGACAGCTTCGCGCGACGTCGAGACGCCGCTGATCAACGCGATGGAGCGCCTGATCGACTTCGTGACCGAGCCCGGTGAGTGAAGATCGGCACGAGAGTGCCGTCGACCGGCGTGAAGATCGGCACAACTTCCCGGGAATTGTGGCCATGACGGCCCCCTGAGGCCACAACTTCCGGGAAGTTGTGGCGATCTTGGCGCCTGTCTCAGAGAGCCGGCCAGGGCTCGCGGGTGAAGACGAAGGTGGCGATGTCCAGCGCCAGCACCGGCCCGCTGCGGTCCCGGCGTACGGCGAGCACCTCGCCGTCGTTCATCCCGGACCGGCCGCGCCAGCGGTCCGGCCCTCCGGGGTGAACCGCCAGGCGGCCACGCCGGTCCGACGCCGAGGTCATCACCAGTTCGCGGGTACGCGCGTCCCAGGCGACCTCGAACTCGGTACCCATCCACCACCAGCGGCCGGTGAGCTCGGCCCGCGTCGGCGGGCGGCGTCGCCGCCGGGCCGCCACGGCGCCGGCGGCGCCGGCCTCGCCGGTCCAGCACCGCGTGTCGAGCAGCTCGCCGGCCGAGCTCGCCGATGCCGCCGCCGCGCAGCCCGTACGCGTTGGCGAAGCCGACCACGCCGGTGCGCGACGGCCGGTGCACGGCCAGGATGGCCACGTAGCCGGGCATCGAGCCGCCGTGGCCGACGTACACCCGCTCGCCCCGCGGCAGAGCTCGACCCCGAGGCCGTGCCCGCCGGTCCACGAGTCCAGGTCGCTGATCACCACCGGGGCGCACATCTCGTCGACGGCGTCGCCGGAGCGAGCACACCGTCCGGCGTCGCCGGGTCGGCCAGGAACGCCGCCCAGCGGGCCAGGTCGGCGATGCGTGGACCAGAGCTGCCCGGCCGGGGCCATCGCCGCCGGTGTCGGTGCGCGGCTCCTCGCGCAGGGTGCCGTGCCACGGGTGCACGACGTAGCCCGCGGGCGAACGGCTCGGCCGCGTGGTAGGTGGTCCGGCGCATGCCCGAGCGGTTCGAGCAGCCGCTGCGGTGACCAGGTCCCGCCAGGACGTCCCCGGTCAGCCGCTCGAGCACGGCGCCGAGCAGCCCGTACGCCAGGTTGGAGTAGTGGTAGGCGCGGTACGGCGGGTACGCGACCTTCGTCGGCGGTGAGCCCGGCCAGCAGCGCGTCCAGGTCGGCGCCGGCGGTCCGTTCCCACCACTCGCCGTCCGGCTCGCGCTGCAGGCCGGAGCGTGGCCGAGCAGCTGGCGCAGCGTCACCCCGCCGACCGGGGTGCCGGGCAGGTGCCGGTACAGCGGGTCGTCGAGGGCCAGCCGCCCCTCGTCGCGCAGCTGCAGGACCAGCACGGCGGTCATGGTCTTGGTGATCGAGCCGATCCGGTACTGCAGTGTTCGGCGTCGGGCCGGGGCTGCTCGCCGGCGCCGGCGACGTGGGCCAGCCTGCCCGTCGCGGACCACCGCCGGCGGCCAGCGACGGGGCCCGGCCGCGGGACTGCGCCCGGCGACGAGCTCGTCGATCCGGCGCGCGGTCTCCGGCAGCAGTGACATAACCCGGTCAACGGGCCGGCCCGCCGGCACGTTACCCCCAGTCCCAAGATCGCCCCGATCAGATCGACTCAGCCGAACAACTCCTTGATCGACGCAAATCGTCGGAGCTGAGACGCAAATCGTCGGAGCCGAGACGTGCACTTCCGTGACACGATCGGGTTGTGGACCCGTCTTGTGGATTCGTGCTGGCGGTGGGCCTCGCGGTCGCCGAGATCTTCACGACGACGTTCGTCCTGATCATGTTCGGCGGCGGGCGCGCTCGCCGCGGCCGGCGCGGCGGCGCTCGGTGGCGCCGATCTGGGCTGCAGGCGTCTGGTCTTCGCGCTGGTTTCCGCGCTGACCCTGGTCGTGGTCCGTCCGGCGGTCAGGCGGCATCTCGAAACCGGCTGGAGGCGGCGGACGCCCAGATCGGGCTGGACGCGATCGAGGGATCCACGCGCTGGTGCTCGAGCAGGTGGACGCCGACCACGGGCTGGTCAAGATCGACGGGGAGATCTGGCGGGCCCGGTCCTACGACGCGACGCAGGAGTTCGAGCCCGGCGAGCGGGTCCGGGTGATCGAGGTCAAGGGGGCGACCGCCATGGTGTGGCAGGGACTGAGACATAAGTGGCGACCTGAGTGAAGGTGAATCCTTACTCGGGATCGCGGCGGTCGTCGCGATGATCGTGATCGTTGTGCTGCTGCCGGTCGGTGCGGATCGTGCCGCAGCAGCGGCATGGACGTCGTGGAGCGGCTGGGCAAGTACAAGCGCACCCTGAAGCCCGGGCTCAACCTGCTGGTGCCGTTCATCGACGCGGTGCGCACCAAGGTCGACATGCGGGAGCAGGTGGTCAGCTTCCCGCCGCAGCCGGTGATCACCTCCGACAACCTGGTCGTGTCGATCGACACGGTGCTGTACTTCAAGGTCGTCGACCCGGTCCGGGCCACGTACGAGATCGCCAACTTCCTGCAGGCGATCGAGCAGCTCACCGTCACCACGCTGCGTAACGTCATCGGCTCGCTCGACCTGGAGCAGGCGCTGACCAGCCGGGAGGAGATCAACCGGCACCTGTCCGGCGTGCTCGACGAGACCACCGGCCGCTGGGGCATCAAGGTCACCCGGGTCGAGATCAAGGCGATCGAGCCGCCGCCCAGCATCCGCGACTCGATGGAGAAGCAGATGCGCGCCGAGCGGGACCGCCGCGCCGCGATCCTGAACGCCGAGGGTCACAAGCAGTCGCAGATCCTCACCGCCGAGGGCGAGAAGCAGGCCGCGGTGCTGCGCGCCGACGGTGACCGGGCAGTCCCGGATCCTGCAGGCCGAGGGCCAGGCGAAGGCGATCCGGACCGTCTTCGACGCGATCCACCAGGCCAACCCGAGCCAGAAGGTGCTGGCCTACCAGTACCTGCAGGCGCTGCCGCAGATCGCGAACGGCACGTCCAACAAGGTCTGGATCGTGCCGGCCGAGCTGACCAAGGCCCTGGAAGGGATCGGCGGCGCGCTCGGCGGCCTGACCGGCTGTCGGCGCCACACCCGGCGAGCAGCGGCCGATCGTGGAGGTCGAGCGGGACACCGAGGCCGCCGACGCCGCGGCAGCCGCGGCCGAGGAGGCGCGGGCCGCCGCGTCGTCGGCCGCCGACGCGGCGAAGGAGGCCAGCGTCGCCGTGGGCGGTCCAGGAGACGTGGGTACCGTCACCGCGCCGCCCCCGCCCAGCGACGAGACCCAGCAGCTAGCCGCCGCGCCCCACCTGAGCGCGTCCGGCCTGCTGGACGACGAAACCCAGCCGATCCGGCTGCCCAACCGCTCCCGCTAGCGGTCCATCACGTCGATCTAGGACGAATGGTGGAACAGAAGAGGCAAAACGCCCACCATTCGTCCTAGATCGACAGGAGATAATCGTCCCCGTGCCTAGCCCCGTCCCGATCAGCGATCCCGACGACCCGCGCATCGCCGACTACCGTGCGCTCACCGATCTCGAGCTGCGTACCCGGTGGGAGCCACCTAGCGGCCTGTTCATCGCCGAGGGGGAGCTGGTCCTGCGCCGGGCGCTGCGGGCCGGCTTCCGGATGCGGTCGGTACTCGTCGACGAGAAGCGGCTGCGCCAGGTCAACGATCTCGGCGACGTGCCGACCTATGCCGCTGGCCAGGCGGTGCTCAACGCGATCACCGGGTTCCACGTGCACCGCGGCGTCCTGGCGTCGTTCCACCGGCGTCGGGTGCCGACCGCGGCGGAGGTGCTGAGCCAGGCACAACGGATCGCGATCCTCGAAGACGTCAACAACCACACCAACATCGGCGCGGTGTTCCGGTGTGCGGCGGCCCTCGGCATGGACGCCGTACTGCTGTCGCCGACCTGCGCCGACCCGCTGTACCGGCGCAGCGTCCGGGTCAGCATGGGCGAGGTGTTCGCGGTACCGTACGCGATCCTCGATCCCTGGCCGGATGCGCTCGACGCGGTCCGGAGCGCGGGTTTCACCGTGCTCGCGCTCACCCCGAGCCCGGACGCGCTGCCGATCCAGCGCCTCACCGACGCGCAGCGGGCGAAGCCGGCGCTGATTCTGGGCGCGGAGGGCCCGGGCCTCACCGACGCGGCGATCAAGGCCGCCGACCAGGCCGTGGTGATCCCGATGCACGCCGGGGTCGACTCGCTCAACGTCGCGGCGGCCGCCGCCGTGGCCTGCTGGGAACTGTCCCGTGTTTCCCACTGTTCGTGAGGTACTGGCGCTCGACGCGGTGCGGCACGGCTCGCCCCGGGTCGTGGCCGGCGACGCCGCGCTGGACCGGCCGGTCCGCTGGGTACACATCGCCGAGGTGCCCGATATCGCTGACCTGCTGCGCGGCGGCGAACTGGTGCTGACCACCGGGATCGGGCTGCCGGCCGACGACGCCGGCCTGCGCCGGTTCGTCAGCGACCTGGCCGAGGTGGGCGCCTGCGGGCTCGTCCTCGAACTCGGCCGCCGGTACACCACCTCCGTGCCCAGGTCGATGGTCGCCACGGCCGAGAAGCGCGGCCTGCCGCTGGTCGAGCTGCACCGGGCAACCCCGTTCGTGCCCATCACCGAGGCCGTCCACGCGCTGATCATCGACGCCCAGCTGGCCGAGCTACGCGCGACCGAGGAGATCCATCAGCGGTTCACCGAGCTGTCGGTGGAGGGCGCGGAGCCGGCCGAGGTGGTGGCCCAGGCCGCGGCGCTGGCCGGCGCCCCGGTCGTGCTGGAGAACCTGGCGCGGCAGGTCCTCGCGTACGATGCCGCCGGCGACCGTCCCGACCTGCTGCTCGACGAGTGGGAGTCGTGGTCGCGGCGGATCCAGCCGCCCGGCCGGACCGGCTACGACGCCGACGCCGGCTGGCTGGTGACCGTGGTCGGCGCCCGGGGCCAGGACTGGGGTCGCCTGCTGGTGCGCTGGTCCGGGGCCGGGGAGCCGCCGCTGCGGCTGTCCATCCTGCTCGAACGGGCCGCCTCGACCCTCGCCCTGGGCCGGCTGATCCGCCGCGACGCCGAGGACCTCGACCGCCAGATCCACCACACCCTGCTGACCGCGCTGCTCGACCACACCCGCCCCGTAGCGGAGGTCACCCTCCGTGCGCGGGCTTTGGGGGTACCCCTGGAGCGCCGCCACCTGATCGGCGTGGTGATCCGGCATCGGGGCGACCCGCCGGAGGCACCCACGTCGGCCCAGGCGCGGCTGCGGGACCTCGCCGAGGCGGTGGCCCAGGCGATCCGCGAGGCCCGGCTCGCCGGCCTGGCCAGTGCCCTCGACGACCACGCCGTCGGGGTACTGCTGGCGCTCCGCGCGCCCGGCGACGCGGATGGCGCGCTGTCCCGGCTCGCGACGGCGGTACGCCGGCACACCCGCGGCGACCTGGTCGTCGCGGCGGGTTCCGGGGTGGACTCTCCCCGCGAGGCGCGCCGCTCCCTGCTGGAGGCCCGCCAGGTCGCCCACGCCGCCCGCCGGGACCGCCGCCCGTCCACCGCCGGGACCGTGTACCGGCTGCCCGACGTGGGCCTGGCCGGCCTGCTGCACCTGTTGCGCGACGAGCCGAGGTTGCAGACGTTCGTCGAGCGGGAGCTGGGCGGGCTGCTCGCGTACGACGCCCAGCACCCGCGCGAGCAACTGCTCGGCACGCTGCGGACCTACCTGGAGTACGGGCGGAACAAGTCGGCCGCGGCCGGGGCGGCGCACCTGTCCCGGCCGGCGTTCTACGAGCGGCTGGCCCGGATCTCCCGGATCGTCGGCGCCGATCTGGACGCGGTCGACGTGTGCCTGTCCCTGCACGTCGCCCTGCTGGCCCTGGACGCCGTCCGCGACGCCTGACGTGACGCCTGACGTGACGCCTGACGTGACCGGCCCGCGACGCGGCCCGTGCCCGGCGCTTGATCGGCACAACTTCCCGGAAACTGTTGCCTCAGCGGGGTCCGGAGGCCACAACTTTCCGGAAGTTGTGCCGATCAACGCGGGTTGACTCCGGGCCGGGTTCACCTCGCGGCAGCGAGCCCGCGCAGCCTGGCGCGTACCTGATCGGCGTACGGGTTCTCCATCTGGTCGTACAGTGTCAGCGCCTGCCGCCACGCCTGGCGCGCGGCGTCGACGTCACCGCCGCTCTCGCAGGCCGCGGCGAGGCTGGTGACCGCTGCCGCCTCGCCGTCGAGGTTGGCCACCGCACGGGCCAGCTCGATCGCGCGCCGGAACGCGTCAACCGCGCCCGCGTGATCGCCGCCGCGGAGCCGGACGATGCCGATGCTCTCCCAGGCGTTGGACTGCCCTTCCCGCCGGCCGCTCTGTTCGAACAGGGTCAGCGCCCGCCGGCAGTGCACCAGCGCCTCGTCGAGCCGGTCGAGGTGAGCCAGTCCCCAGCCCACCGCGTTGAGCCCGGTGGCCTCGCAGGCGGGGCCGAGGCCGTGCGCGCGGCCGATGTCGACCAGCTGCCACCCGTGCGCGATGGACCGTTCCACGTCGCCCGTGTCGAAGAAGTGGACGTTTAGCTGGACATGGGCGCGGCCGACGATCACCCAGTACCCGGCCTGCGTCGCCAGCAGAATGCAGCGCTCAAGCTCGACCAGCGCCCGGTCGGTGTCGCCCAGCCGTCGGTGGCAGCGACCGAGTTCCAGATGGGCCGCCGCCTCGGCGGCACGGTTGTCCAGGCGGCGGGCCGCGGCGACCGCGATCTCGGCCATGGCGGCCAGCTCCCGCCACAGCCCCCGCAGGAAGAGCGGATGCATGGCATCCGCCAGCCGCCAGGCGTAGCCGTCCAGTCCCAGGTCGGCGGCCCGCGCGACAGCCGCCGCGACCACCCGACGCTCAGCCATGTACCAGCCGGTCGCGGCCTCGACCCCGACCAGCGGGACCGGCCGCACCCCGGGTTGCGGGTCGAGCGGGACGAGATCGGCCTTCGCGGACTGTTCCAGCACCGCCAGGGCCCGATCGGCGGTCCGCAGGTAGTGGTCGAGGAACCGGTGCACCGCGGCCGGCCGGTCAGGATCCGCGTCGGCCAGCTCGACGGCATATGCGCGGACCAGGTCGTGGAAACCGTACCGGCCTTCGGCGGACCGTTCGACCAGGTGCAGGGCCACCAGCCGGTCGAGCGACGCCCGCGCGGTGGCGTCGTCGGTACCGGCGAGCGCGGCCGCCGCCGGCAGTGCGATGTCCGGCCCCGGCGCGGGCCCCAGCAGCCGGAACATCCGCTGCAACGGCGCCGGCAGCCGCCGGTACGACAGGGTGAACGCGGCCCGCACCGCCGCCGTCTCGTCACCGTCGACGGCCAGCGCGCCCAGCAGGTCACCATCGGCCAGCCGGGCCACATAGTCCGTGACGCGTTCGGCGTCGCCGATGTTGGCCGCCGCTATCCGCAACGCCAGTGGCAGGTAGGCGCACAGCCGGGCCAGTTCGGCCACCGCCCCCGCCTCGGCGTCCACCCGGCCGGGGCCGAGTACCCGGGCCAGCAGCGCCACCGCCTCGTCCGGGTCGAGCACACCGAGCTGCAACGGTCGCGCACCGGCGAGCGTGGCCAGGCTGTCCCGGCTGGTGACGATCGCCAGGCAGCCGGCACCCCCGGGCAGCAGCGGCCGGACCTGGTCGGCGTCGGCGGCGTTGTCCAGGACCACCAGCACCTGCCGGCCGGCGAGCACGTTGCGGTACAACGCCGCCGCCGCGTCCGGATCCGCCGGTACCTTCTCCGCCGGCACGCCCAACACCCGCAGGAAGCCACTGAGCACGTCCATCGGGGCGGTCGGGGTCGCCGCCGAGAAGCCACGCAGGTCAACGAACAACTGACCGTCCGGGAACTTGTCGCGCACCCGATGCGCCCAGTGCACCGCCAGCCCGGTCTTGCCCACCCCGGCCATCCCGGCGATCGCCGAGATCACCACGGTCCGGCCGGTCTGCGCGTCCGACAGCAGCCCATCCAGTACGTCCTGGTCGGCGACCCGACCGGTGAACCCGACCACGTCGGCCGGCAGTTGCTGCGGTATCACACCATCGGCACCCGACACCCCCGCCGCGATCCGCTCCCGCAGCCGGCGCAACCCCGGCGACGGATCGATACCCAGCTCGCTGGCCAGCCTGGCGGCCGTCCGGTCGAACAGATCTAGCGCCTCGCCACGCTCCGACACCCGCATCAGCAGCCCGACCAGCCGTTCCCGCAACGGATGCGCGGCGACCAGATCCCGCAGCTCGCCGGCCGCCCCGTCGCGGCGGCCGGCGTCCAACTCCAACGCCAGGCAGTCCTCCCACGCGTCGACGCGTTTTTCGTCCAGCGTGCGCGCCTCCTGACGCAGCAACCGCCCACCCAACGCCCGACCACGCCACAACGCCAGCGCCTCTCGCAACACCACCGGATCGGCGGTGGCCCGGCCCCGCGCCACCAACTCGTCGAACGCCACCGCGTCCAACCATCCCGAACCCAGGCGCAGCCGGTAGCCGCCCTCCTCGGCGTCGATGAATCCACCGACGCGGGTCAGGATGCCGCGCAACGCCGACACCCGGTTGCGTACCTGCCGATCCGCCGTCACCGGTGGCTCGCCGTCCCAGGCGGCCTCCACCAGCCGCGCCACCGGCACCACCCGATCGGGGCTCAGCAACAACGCGGTCAGGATCCGCCGCTGCCGCGCACTGCCGATGGCCACAACCCGGCCATCCGCACGCACTTCCAGCGGCCCGAGGATCTTGTACTCCACGAGGCTCATTGTTACGCGCGGGCCAAACCGGCTTCCCGAAGTCGAAATCAGTTGACTGACAGGTGGACGTGGTTGTAGTGGTCGCCGGACGGGGTGCCGTCACCGGACGTGTACGCCCGCCAGCCCAACCCCGGGAACCAGATCTGCTTGTACCAGATCACGTACAGCACAGCGAGCCGGTCGGTGTTGGCGATGAACCAGGACGCGAGCTGGTCCCCGTACGCCTTGTCGGCGCCGGTCGCCCGGGCGTTCTGGAACCCGGTCGGGTTGGCCGCGAAGTCGCAGGCCCGGCCCTTCGGATGCTCGCCGCCACCGCCCGAACGGAAGCACGCGGTGTAGTGGTTGAAGCCGGCCGCCCGCGCCTCGTTCAAGGCGTGCAGGGTGCGCGGCGTGAGGCAGCCGGACGTGGTCGGGTCCTTCTGCGAGCACGACTCGGCCGGCCAGCTGCCATCCTTGTTGCGCGGGGCGGGGCTGGCGCTCGCCTTCTGCGGGGCGCCGACCGGCGCGCCGGGCTTCGGGTTGCCGAGCGCCTTCTGCGCGTCGTTCTTGCGCTTCTCCATCTCCGCGAGCTGCTGCTCCTGGACCTTGACCTCGCTGTCCAGGGCGGTCTTCTGCTCGGCGTAGTCCTTCTTGGCGGCGGCGAGGTCGTGGATCTCCTTGTCGTCGCGGTCGGCGAGGAACTGGACCGTCGCGGCGTCGTGCAGCAGCGCGGCCGGCGAGCCGTTGCCGTCGAAGAAGACCCGGGACACGTCCATCCGGCTGCCCCGGTAGGCCGCCGAGGCGACGGAGCCGACCTCGCCGTCAAGCTGGCCGAGGCGCTGTATCGCCGCGTCCAGCCGCTGTTGCAGGTCGACCTGCCGGGTGTGGGATGCGTCCAGCCGGCCCTTCGCGTCGTTGTACGCGCGTGCGGCGGCGTCCAGCTGCGCCTGGAGCGACTGGTTGCCCGGGCCGTCGGGGTTCGAGCCGGGGTCGGCGACGGCCGGGGTCGCGACGCCGGCCACCGCGATTGCTACCACAGCGACGACTACGGACAGTCGCTGGCGTATGTGTTCCTTCCACTTCACGAGCGTTCGTACCTCATTTCGGCCGGCAGGGGCGGCGCCGGTCGGGTGCCTCTGGTTCGAACAGGCCCTCGACGTGCGGTGATGTCTTTTGTGAGCATCGACCGCGGTGAGCTTACCGGACCGAACGGCGGACGCCGGACACCGAGTGCGGCATACCGGCATGCACCGTTCGGGCGGTTCGCGTAGCGTTCCATATCCATCGCGGACGGTCACATTCAGCGAGCAGCCTGCCAGGAGGGAGTCGCGCAACGCGACACTCTGCGGGTTGTCCCGGTCCCCGGCCGGTGGCAGCGTGCGACCTATGACCGACGACCTGCTCGCCCGCCACCGTGCCGCCCTCCCGTCCTGGCAGATGCTCTACTACGCCGACCCGATCGAGATCGTCTCCGGCCGGGGGTGCCGAGTGACCGACAGCGCCGGCCGGACGTACCTGGACTTCTTCGGCGGCGTGCTGACCACCATGCTCGGCTACGACATCCCGGAGATCCGCGAGGCGGTCGAGCGGCAGCTGCGGACCGGCGTGGTACACACGTCGACGCTGTACCTGATCCGTTCGCAGGTGGAGCTGGCGGAGAAGCTGATCCGGATGTCCGGCATCCCGGACGCCCGGGTGTTCTTCACCAACTCGGGCACCGAGGCCAACGAGGCCGCTCTCCTGATGGCCACCACGTACCGGCGCAGCAACCAGATCCTGGCCGTGCGCAACAGCTACCACGGCCGGACGTACGCGACGGTCGGCATCACCGGCAACCGCGGCTGGTCGGCGTCCTCGCTGAACCCGTTGCAGGTGAGCTTCCTGCACTCCGGTGACCGGCTGCGGGGCGTACTCGCCGGCCGCTCCGACGCCGAGCACATCGCCGCCTCGGTCGAGGACCTCCGGGAGGTACTGGCGACGACCACGAGTGGCGACGTGGCCTGCCTGATCGCCGAGCCGGTCCAGGGTGTCGGCGGCTTCACGCACGGGCCGGACGGCCTGTTCGCGGCCTGGAAAGAGGTGCTCGACGAGTCCGGCACCCTGTTCGTCAGCGACGAGGTACAGACCGGCTGGGGGCGTACCGGTGCGCACTTCTGGGGGTACCAGGCGCACGGCATGACGCCGGACCTGCTCACTTTCGCCAAGGGCGTCGGCAACGGGTTCGCCCTGGCCGGCGTCGTCGGGCGGGCCGACGTGGTGAACTCGCTGAACGCGATCTCGTTCTCCACGTTCGGCGGCAACCCGCTGTCCACCGCGGTCGGCAACGCCGTCGTGGACTACGTGCTCGAGCACGACCTCCAGGCGAACGCGGCGCACGTCGGCGGGCTGCTGCTGACCGGGCTGCGCGAGTCGACCAGGGACAACCCGGCGGTCGCGGAGGTGCGCGGAAAGGGCCTCATGATCGCGATCGAGTTCGTCGAGCCGGGTACCACCACGCCCAGCCCCGCGATCGCCGGGCGCGTCTTCGAAGCCTGCCGCGAGGGCGGGCTACTGGTCGGCAAGGGTGGCCTGTACGGCAACACGGTCCGGATGGGCCCGCCGACCACACTGACCGAGGCCGAGGCCAAGGAGGGCCTGGAAATCTTGATGGCGGCCCTGGCTTGATCGGCACAACTTCCGGCAAGTTGTGGCCTCACGAGGTACCGGAGACCACAACTTCCGGGAAGTTGTGCCGATCTATGTGTGACCTGGGCCACGGATCATAACGGTTTGAAAACTTCGCCCAAACTCTTGACAGCTAGGGCCCCGCAGTAAGAACTTTTACCGCAACAGTTAACACTCCTTGCGGAAGGGCGGGGCATGGACTCGTACGACGTGGGCGCTCCCGCGGTCGAGGCCGCGGTGACCGAGGCGCCCGCGCCGCCCGTCCCACCACCGGTGCCCCTGGTGCCGACCGACGGGGTGCTCGCCCGGGTCCGGTCCAAGCTGCCGGAGTTCACCGGCGCCCTGCAACGCGTCGCCGAGCTGGTGCTCACCGATCCGGCCAGCGCCGCCCGGTCGACGATCGTCGAGCTGGCCGAGCGCAGCGGCACCTCGCCGGCCACGATCACCCGGTTCTGCCGGGCGCTCGGCTTCGAGGGCTACGCCGACCTCCGCCTCGGCATCGCGGGGGAGACCGGCCGCGCCGCGCGTACCGGTGGCTGGACCGACGACATCGGCCGCGAGATCCAGCCGACCGACCCGCTGGAGCGCGTACTCGGCCAGATCATGGCCGCCGACACCCGGGCCATGCACGACACCGCGGCGCTGCTCGACCTGCGTGAGGTCGGCAAGGCGGCCGAGGCGATCGCGGCCGCGTCCCGGGTCGACATCTACGGCGCCAGCGGCAGCGCGCTGGTCGGCGCCGAGATGCAGTTCTGCCTGCACCGCATCGGCGTCGCCGCGTGGGCCTGGACCGACGTCCACAATGGACTGGCCAGCTCCGCGCTGCTCCGGCCGGGCGACGTGGCGCTCGGCATCTCGCACAGCGGGCAGACCCGGGAGACGATCGAGATGATCGCCGAGGCGGGCAGCCACGGGGCGACCACGGTCGCGCTGACCAGCTTCCCCCGGTCCCCGCTCGCCGACGTCGCGGACATCGTGCTGCTCACGGCGACCCAGGCCACCACGTTCCGGCCGGACGCGCTGTCCGCCCGCCATCCCCAGCTGGTCGTGCTCGACCTGCTGTACATCGCGGTCGCGCAGCGCACCCACGAGCGCGCGCACGCCTCCTTCCAGGTCACCGCCCGTGCGGTGGCGGGCCACCGGGAGCCGAAGGAGGTCGGGTCATGACGGTCAGCGCCGCGGCCTACACGACCGCCATCCAGGAGGTGTTCGCCCGCGTGGCCGACGCCGAAGCCGGCGCGATCGGGCGGGCGGCCGACCTGATCGCCGGCTCGCTCCAGGCGGGCGGCGTCCTGCAGACGTTCGGCGCGGGGCATTCCGAGGCGGTGGCGGCGGATCTCGCCGGCCGCGCCGGTGGCCTCGTTCCGACGAACCGGATCTCGCTGCGCGACCTCGTCGTCTTCGGCGGGGAGCGACCGGAGATCCTGCACAACGACAAGCTCGAGCGCGATCCCGAGATCGCACACCGGCTGTACGCCCTGGCCGCGCCGCGGCCCGCGGACGTGTTCGTGGCGGCGTCGCAGTCCGGGATCAACGGATGCGTGGTCGAGTTGGCGCTGCTGGTCAAGCAGCGTGGGCACCATCTGATCGCGATTACGTCGACGGAACATACGGCCCGGGTGAGCCCCCGGCACCCGTCCGGGCGACGCCTCGCCGACATCGCCGACGTCGTGCTCGACAACGGGGCGCCGTACGGCGACGCATTGCTGCCGCTTCCCGGCGGTGGCTCGGTCTGTGCGGTCTCGTCGGTTACCAACGCGCTGCTCGCGCAGTTGGTGGTCGCCGAGGTCGTACGACGTATGGAGGCTGCGGGCCAGGCACCCCCGATCTACCGGTCCGCGAACGTCCCCGGCGGGGACGAGCACAACCTCACCCTCGAGTCGCGGTACGCCGGACGGATCCGGCGCACCGCCTGACCTCGAACCGAGGAGCAAAACATGTCAGTTTCTCCGGAACTGGGTTCGACCCCTGAGCCCACGTCCAACGTCGACCGGCGTACGCTTATCCGCCGTGCCGCGGCCTTAGGTGTGTTCATCGTGCCGGGGACCAGCCTGCTGAGCGCGTGCGCGACCAGCGGCAGCGACGACAAGTCCTCCGACAGCGGTGGCAAGAAGAGTTCGACCAACCCGCTGGGCGTCAAGGAGGACGCGGCGCTCGACGTCGTCATCTTCAACGGTGGTTACGGCGACAAGTACGCCACCGACGTCCACGAGCCGCTGTACAAGAAGGCGTTCCCGAAGGCGACCGTCAAGCACGAGTCGGTCACCGAGATCGCGAAGACCCTCCAGCCGCGGCTGTCCGGCGGTACCAACGTGCCGGACGTCGTCGACAACTCGGGTTCCGGCCTGCTCGACGTCGGCGCCCTGGTCGCCGACAAGCAGTTGGCCGACCTGACGCCGCTGTGGAACGCGCCGTCGGTCGACGACCCGAGCAAGACGGTCAAGGACACCGTCGTCGCGGGTACGGTCGACGTCGGTTCGTTCGGCACGCCGACGTCGCCGCCGGTACCGTACGTCATGAACTACGTGTCCACGGTCTTCGGGCTGTGGTACTCGGGCAAGCTCTTCAAGGACAAGGGCTGGACCGCGCCGACCACGTGGAGCGACTTCATGACGCTCCTGGACAACATCAAGAAGGCCGGCATCACGCCGTTCGGCTTCGCTGGCGCGAACGCCGCGTACTACATGTGGAACGTGATCCTCACCAGCGCGGCCAAGATCGGCGGCGCCGACGTGCTGAAGAACATCGACAACCTCGAAGACGGGGCCTGGACGGCGCCGGCGGTCAAGCAGGCCGCGGCGGCGTGGGCCGAGGTCGGCGCCAAGTACACCGACAAGGCGTTCCTCGGTCTCAAGCACACCGACGTCCAGCTCCAGCAGAACCAGTACAAGCTGGCCCTGTACCCCAGCGGTGACTGGCTGCCCAACGAGCAGGCCAAGGAGACCCCGCCGGACTTCCAGTACCAGGTGATGCCCAACCCGGCGGTGACCGCCTCCGACAAGATGCCGGCAGCCACGGTCCGGGCGACCGCCGGCGAGGGGTTCTTCGTCTCGGAGAAGGCGCCCAACAAGGCCGGCGGCCTGGAGTACCTGCGGCAGATGCTGTCGAAGGCCGGCGGGCACGGGTTCACCGAGCTGGTCAAGTCACCGACGGTCGTGGTCGGCGCCTCCGAGGGCATCGACCTCGGCTCGGGCGTGAACAGCTCGCAGGCGGCGCTCAAGGCCGCCGGCAGCAACGTCGTCAACCTGTTCTTCGACGGCTGGTACTCCGAGCTGGACAAGGAGTGCCGCACCGCCACCAACGAGCTGTTCTTCAACGGTGGCAACGCGGACGCGTTCTGCACCCGGATGCAGAAGAAGGCCGACGCCATCAAGGCCGACTCCACGGTGACCAAATTCAAGCGCTGACCGGAGCGTAGTGACCATGCGGCACGGCAAGTACCCCTTCATCATCGGCTTCCTCATCGCACCCGTCACGCTCTACGTGGTCTTCGTGATCGCGCCGTACGCCCAGGCGTTCTACATCTCGATGACCAACTGGCGTGGGTTCGCCCCGCCGTCCTGGATCGGCTTCGCCAACTACAAGAGGATGTGGGGCGACGGCGCGTTCTGGAAGGCCATCGAGCACCATGCGTTGATGTTGGTGTCGCTGCCGCTGGTCACGATCGCGATCGCGCTCTTCTTCGCCTTCCTGCTCAACGTCGGCGGGGGAAGCCGGGGCGGCAACATGCGGGGGGTCTGGGGGTCGAAGTTCTACCGGGTGGTGTTCTTCTTCCCCCAGCTCCTGGCACTCCCGATCATCGGTGTGCTGTTCACCACGGTCTACCGGCCCAACTCGTCCGGCCTGATCGACGGCATGCTGATCAAGCTCGGCCTGCAACCGATCGGCTGGCTGATCAACCCGAACCTGGCCCTGTGGTCGGTCATCGCGGTGCTGATCTGGCAGGCGGTCGGCTTCTACGTCGTGCTGTTCTCCGCCGGCATGGCGTCGATCCCGCGGGACATCTTCGAGGCGGCGGCGCTGGACGGCGCCACCCAGTCGACGCTGTTCTTCCGGGTGACGCTGCCGCTGCTGTGGGACACCCTCCAGGTGGCATGGGTGTACCTGGGCATCGCGGCGTTCGACGGGTTCGCGATCGTGGACGTGCTCACCGTCGACCACGGCGGCCCGGACAACAACACGACGGTGCTGGCCGAGCAGATCTACCAGAACGCGTTCTCGTTCGGCCGGTTCGGCTACGCCTCGGCGATGGGTGTCGCGCTGTTCTTCCTGACCATCACGTTCGCGGCACTGACGCTGCGGGTCACCCGCCGCGAGACCATCGAGCTGTAGAGGGGCCGACATGACGACCAACACGCGACGCGCCGCGTCGACGCGGCCCGGTGGACCGGTACTCCCGCCGCCGGGCCACCGGCGCTCGTCGGCCCGGTCCTCGAAGGCGGACGTCCGGCTGTTCTCCCGGTTCGGGCAGATCGCACTGATCATCTGGGCGATCATCGTGGTGGTGCCGATCCTGTGGACGTTCCTGGCGTCGTTCAAGAACACCACGGAGATCTTCAGCAACCCGTGGACGCTGCCCGACCACCTCCGCTGGGAGAACTGGGCTCGGGCCTGGGGTAAGGCGCACGTCGGGCGGTACTTCCTCAACAGCGTGCTCGTGGTGGGCCTGAGCACGTTCGGCACGATGCTGCTCGGCTCGATGGCGGCGTACGTGCTCGCGCGGTACAAGTTCTGGGGCAACCGGCTGATCTACTACTTGTTCGTCTCCGGGCTCGCCTTCCCGGTGTTCCTCGCGCTGGTGCCACTGTTCTTCGTGGTGCGCAACCTGCACCTGCTCAACACGTACCAGGGGCTGATCCTGGTCTATATCGCCTACTCGCTGCCGTTCACCGTGTTCTTCCTGTCGGCGTTCTTCAAGACGTTGCCGTCGTCGGTGGCGGAGGCGGCGATGATCGACGGCGCCTCGCATACCCGGCTGTTCTTCGGGATCATGCTGCCGATGGCCCGGCCCGGCATGGTCAGCGTGGCGATCTTCAACATCATCGGCCAGTGGGCGCAGTACCTGCTGCCGGTGGTGCTGATCGCCGGCGCGCAGGACAAGTGGGTGCTCACCCAGGGCATCGCGTCGATCAACATCAACGCCGGGTACGAGGCGGACTGGTCCGGGCTGTTCGCCGCGATCAGCCTCGCGATCCTGCCCATGATCGTCGTGTACGCCATCTTCCAGCGCCAGATCCAGGCCGGCCTGACCGCCGGCGCGGTGAAGTAGCTCGCTTGATCGGCACAACTTCCGGGAAGTTGTCGCCTCAGAGGGGCACTGAGGCGACAACTTCCCGGAAGTTGTGCCGATCTTGTCGGGGGTCTGCGGTGTAATCGATGCGTGCTGGTGGCGGTGTATCCCACGGGGGCGGACGGGGCGCGGATCCGCCGCCTGACCGACGACGGCCATCCCTACGGCCCGGCCGAGGAGGTCGGCGACCTGGCCGCCACGGTGCGCGCCGTCGAGCGGGCCGAGCAGCCGCGCTGGCTGTGGCCGTCCACATCCGACGTCTACGGCGCGCTCCCGCGGGTGGAGCGCTGTCACGACCTGGAGCTGACCGAGGCGCTGCTGGTCGGATACGAGGGCAGCTGGGGCGCGCCCAGATCGCTCGCGGCGGCGTGGGCCCGGCTGACCGGCGCGCCGATCCCGGCCGACCGGCCGCCCCGGTCGGCTGCGCCGCCCGGGGACGTGCAGGAGACGCTGTTCGATCCACGACCGCCGCCGCCCGGCCTCGGCGCCGACCCCATCGAGGCCATGACCAGGGTGTACGAGGAGCAGCGCGCCCGGATCGGGCGGACCGCCGAGCCGGGGCGGTTCCGGTTCCTGGTCGCCGCCGAGTCGGCCGGCGCCCTGGTCGCGACCGAGATGGGCCGGGTCGGCCTGCCCTGGCGCGCCGACATCCACGATCGGCTGCTGGTCGAGAAGCTGGGGGAGCCGTCCCCGATGGGCGGCCCGCCCCGGCGGCTGGCCGAGCTGAGCGCCCGGATCGGCGACGCGTTCGGGCAGCGGATCCACCCGGAGTCGCCGGCCGAGGTGCTGCGCGCGTTCTCCCGTGCCGGGATCCAGTTGCCGAACACCCGGGCCTGGGTGCTCCAGCGGGTCGAGCATCCGGCCGTGCCGCTGCTGCTGGAATACAAGGAGCTGTACCGGATCTGGACCGCGCACGGCTGGTCGTGGCTGGACCAGTGGGTGCGCGACGGCCGGTTCCGCGCCGAGTACGTGGCGGGTGGGGTCGTCTCCGGCCGGTGGGCCAGCCGGGGCGGGGGCGCGTTGCAGATCCCCAAGGTGGTCCGGCGGGCCGTGGTCGCCGACCCGGGTTGGACGTTCGTGGTCGCCGACGCCGGCCAACTGGAGCCCCGGGTGCTCGCCGCGGTCTCCGGCGACCGGCGGCTGGCCGAGGCGGCGCGCGGCGGCGACCTCTACGCGGCGCTCGCGGCCGACTCGTTCGCCGGTGACCGGGCGAAGGCCAAGGTCGCCCTGCTCGGCGCCATGTACGGGCAGACCGGTGGCCAGGCGGTGCCGGCGCTCGCGGTGCTGCGCCGGTCCTACCCGACGGCGTGGGAGTACGTCGAGGAGGCGGCCCGCACCGGCGAGACCGGCGGCCTGGTGCGGTCGTGGCTGGGGCGCACCTGCCCGCCCTCGTCGGTCACCTGGCGTGCGGTGCCCGATGCGGAGCCGGTCGAGGGCCCGGGCAGCGCCTTCCAGGCGCCTGGACCTTCGGTCGGCGCGGACCAGACGGGTGACGGTCCACCCCGGGCCGATGCGGCGGCGCGGGCGCGCGGCCGGTTCACCCGTAACTTCGTCATCCAGGCCACAGCCGCCGAGTGGGCGCTGGCGCTGCTGGCCAGGCTGCGCGCGGCCCTCGCCGGCACCGCCGCGGAGCTGGTGTTCTTCCAGCACGACGAGGTGCTGGTGCACTGCCCGGTGGAGCTTTCGGGCGAGGTGGCCGCCGCGGTCGAGCGCGCGGCCGAGGAGGCCCGCGGGCTGCTGTTCGGCGATACGCCGGTCCGGTTCCCGCTCGGTGTGTCTACCGTGGACTGTTACGCCGACGCGAAGTGAGCCGACTCGAAGTACTCGGCCATCGCCTGGGTGTGGGTGGAGAACGCGAGCGGCTGCGGCCGGGTCAGCACCACCCATTCGGTGGCTTCCTCGGTCGGCGCCGACGGCGGCAGGTCGCCCGCGCCGCGAGTCGGCAGGAGACCGAAGATGTTGATGGTGGCGAGCGGGGCGCTGTGCACGGCGAACAGCAGCACGTCGCCGGCCGCGGCCAGCAGGCCGGTCTCCTCGCGCAGCTCCCGGACCGTGGCCTCCTGCCATGATTCACCGACCTCGATGAAGCCGCCGGGCAGCGCCAGCTGTCCCCGGGCCGGCTCGATGTCGCGGCGCACGGCGACCAGGCCGCGCCCGGCGCTCGACACGTCAACTGGCAGCAGCGCCACCGCGACCGGCAGCGGGTTGCGCCAGGTCGTCTCGCCGCAGCCGGGGCACACCCGCGGCCACGGCGCACCCGGCTCGTACGCGGTGCCACAGTGCGAGCAGTGCGTGTGCAGCATGATTCCCGACCCTATCGTGGCCGCCGTGATCGCCGATCGACGCTGGTCGATCTGGTCCCATTCGACATCGGCAGTTTGGTACTTGATCGACCAACGTCAATTGATGGTCACGGCTTGGCCGCGGGGACGTCGACGGTGTAGCGGTCGATGGCGTTCAGCAGCATCGGCAGGTCGATCGGCTTGCCGATGAAGCCGTTCGCGCCGGCCTGCATGATGCGTTCCTCGGTGCCGGGCGACAGGTCGGCGGTCACCACCACGATCGGGGTCAACCGCAGCGCCGGGTCCTTGTCGGTACGGATCACGTCGAGCACCTCGGCACCGACCATCTGCGGCAGGTGCAGGTCGAGCAGTACCATGTCGGGGCGGTGCTCGCGGACCATCCGCAGCCCGGCCGCGCCGTCGCTGGCCACCAGCAGGCGCACCTGCGGCCGGCGGGCCAGGATCCGGCGGACCAGCATCACGTTGGACGGGTTGTCCTCGATGTACACGACGGTGTGCTGAGGTGCTGCCTCGTCCTCGCCGTCCCCGGCGTCCTGGGACGGCTCCACCCACGCGTCGGCCGCCGACACGGCGGGCAGGTCGACGTAGAACGTCGCGCCGATACCCTGCACGCTGCTGACGGTGATCCGGCCACTCATGGCCTCGACCAGGCTCTTGGTCAGCGCCAGGCCGAGCCCGGTGCCCTCGATCTCGGTCAGCTCGGCACCGACCCGCTCGAAGGGTACGAAAATGTCGTCCATCCGCTCGGCCGGGACGCCCATGCCGGTGTCGTTGACCGCGATCCGCACCCAGCCGTGCTCGCCGCTGTGCGTGCTGTCCGGCCCGGTCGCCGCCTCCGCGTCGGCGACCGGGTAGCAGTCGACGCTCACCCGGCCGCCGGGGCGGTTGTACTTGACCGCGTTCGACACCAGGTTGACCAGGATCTGCTTGAGCCGCTGCCGGTCGGCGGACACCCTGCGCTGACCGCTGTCGGCGCTGGGGAGGACGAGCGCGAGCTTGAGTTTCTCGGCGGCCGGCCGGAGCAGGTCGACGCTCTCGGAGACCAGCGGGCCGAGTTGGACCGCTTCCAGCGACAGCGTCATGCTGCCGGTCTCGATGCGGGAGACGTCCAGCGAATCGTTGATCAGGTGCAGCAGGTGCCGGCCGGCCCGCATGATCTGGCTCAGGTTGTCGGCGTCGTCGTCATTCAACTGGGACAGTTCGAGCAGCTGGCCGAAGCCGAGGATGGCGTTCAGCGGGGTACGCAGCTCGTGGCTCATCCGGGACAGGAACTCGCTCTTGGCCTGGCTGACCCGCTCGGCGTCGGCGCGGGCGTGCTCGGCGCGGTCCCGGGCGGCCTGCGCGTTCAGGGCGTCCTTGCGGCGCTCGGTCACGTCGTGCATCGTGCCGGCGAAGCCGTTGATCGACCCGTCCTCGCCGAACAGCGCCCGGCCCTTGACCTCCATCCACCGTTCCCGGCCCTCGCGGGCCAGGAACCGCACCTCGCGTACCGTGCCGTCGTCGGAGAGCGCGTCGGCCATGTGCCGGGCGGCGGTGGCGCGGTCGTCCGGGTGCACGTGGTGCAGCGCGTCCTTGCCGATCATGTCGTCGGCCGGGATGCCGGTCAGCTCGGTCCAGGCCCGGTTGACGTACGAGACCCGGCCCTGCGCGTCCAGCCGTACGATCACCGCGCCGACGTCGTTGAGCACCGACTCGTAGCGGCGGCGGGACTCCTCCAGCTCGTCCTGGATCGCGTGCCGGACCAGGTCGGTGCCGATGACGGCTGCCGTGCCGCGCAGGTCGGCGACGGTCTTCTCGGTCCAGTACGGTGCCGGGCGGTCGCTGTCGAGCCGGAGAACGCCGATGATCTTGTCGTCGACACGGATCGGGACGAGGCTGGTCGAGGCGCCGTGCTCGTGCGCCACCCGGACCACGTCCCCGCTTTCGATCTGCGGCCAGCAGTGCGCGGGTACGTCATGGTTGGTGTCGGCGAGCCGGGTGGCGGAGCCGGGCAGCGCCAGGTGGATCGACGCGCTCTCCACCCCCGCGACGTCATCCACCAGCGCGAGCACCTCGGGCACCACCCGGCCGAGGTCGGCGCGGGACGCCCGCATCAGCCGGATGAACGCCTCCGCGGGCAACGAGCCGGCTGCGGCCTCGGCGAGAGGGACGGCGTCGGGTCCGGCGCCGGCGGAAATCACCTGGGTAGCGCTCATGAACAGCCTATCGGTAGGCCCCGGCGGATCCTGAGCGGAACGAAATACTCAGAATCAGCCGGTATCTGGCGATTGGCCTGTCGTGGCAACCGCTGACGACCTCCTCCAGGCATTCGACGACGTCATCACCGGTGGGGTCCGACGCGGCATGCTGCACAACGCGGCCGAGGACGAGCATCTCGACGGCCGGATCGTCACGGTCGACGGCCAGCGCCTGATCAACTTCGGCTCGTGCAGCTACCTCGGCCTGGAGACGCACCCGGTGCTGAAGGCAGCGGTCATGGACGCCACCGCGCGGTACGGCACCCAGTTCTCGTCGTCACGGGCGTACCTGTCCGCCCCCGCCTACGCCGAGGCCGAGGCCACCCTGTCGGGACTGTTCGGCCGGCCCACCCTGATCACCCCGAGCACCACGATGGGTCACATCGCCGCGGTACCGACGGTCATCGGCGCCGGGGACGCGCTGATCCTCGACCACCAGGTACACCACAGCGTGCAGATCGCCGCGAAGCTGGCGCAGGTGCAGGGCACGGCCGTCGAACTGCTCCCGCACAGCAACCTGGACCGGCTGGAGAAGCGGGTGCGGGAGCTGGCCCGGGAGCACCGGCGGATCTGGTACGCCGCCGACGGCCTGTACAGCATGTATGCCGACTTCGCCCCGGTGGAGGGGCTGAACGCCCTGGTCGAGCGGTACGACCAGCTCTGGCTGTACCTCGACGACGCGCACGCGTTCTCGTGGACCGGCCACCACGGTCGCGGGTACACCCTGGACCGGCTCAGCGAGACGGCCCGCACCCGGACGATCGTCGCCGGCTCGCTGAACAAGTCGTTCGCGGCCGCCGGCGGCGCCCTGACGTTCCCCGACGAGGAGACCCGCCGCCGCGTGTTCACCGTCGGCGGCCCGATGATCTTCTCCGGCCCGGTCCAGCCGCCGATGCTCGGTGCCATCCTGGCCTCGGCCCGGCTGCACGTGTCCACCGACATCGTGCCCCGCCAGGAGCACCTGGTGCACCTGATCCAGCTGTTCAACCGGCTCGCCCTCGAACGTGGCCTGCCGCTGGTCAGCACCAGCGAGGCCCCGATCCGGACGGTCGGCGCGGGGGTGCCCGAGATCGCGTACAACCTCAGCGGGCGGCTGCGCGTGGCCGGGTACTTCGTCGATGCCGCCACCTACCCGGCGGTGGCCGCGAAGCGTTCCGGCGCGCGGATCACCCTCACCGCCCACCACCGGGACGAGGACGTCATCGCGCTGGTCGACGCGCTCACCGGGGCGCTGCCGGCGGCACTCGCCGACGAGGGCGGCTCGGTCGAGACCCTGCAACGGGTGTTCGGCCGGCAGCTGGCCGGCCGGCGGATCAGTCTGGGCCCGGATCGGGTCGCCGCCCGGCGGCCGGCGCTCCGGCTGGAACAGCACTCCTCGATCGACACGGTCGACCGGGACGAGTGGGACCGGCTGCTCGGCGACCGGGGCGCCTTCGGCTCGGCGGCGCTGCGGACGTTCGAGGAAGCGTTCTCGCGGCCGGGCGCGGCGCCGGAGAACCATTGGACGTTCCACTACCTGTTCGTCCGGGACGCGGCGAACCGGCCGGTGGCGGCCACGTTCTTCACCACCGCCCGGTGGAAGGACGACATGCTGTCCCGCGCGGACGTCTCGGCCGAGGTCGAGCGGCGGCGTGACGCGGACCCGTACTACCTGACCTCGACCATGGTCGGGATGGGCAGCCTGCTCACCGAGGGCGACCACCTGTACCTGGACCGGGCCGGAAACTGGCGGGGTGCGCTGCGGCTGCTCCTGGCCGCCGCACGGGACGAGGAGGACCGGGTCGGCGCCGCCGCCGTCGTCCTGCGTGACCTGCCGGACGGCGACGACGAGCTGCACGGGCTGCTGATCGGGGAGGGGTTCCTGCGGGTACCGGTCTTCGACACCTGGGTACGCGAGATGGACTTCACCGGCGACGACGGGTTCCTGGCCAGCCTCGCCAAGAAGGCCCGGTACCACCAGCGGGTCAACGTGCTCGGCTGGGAGGACCGGTACACGGTCGAGGTGGTCCCGGGTGGCGGCGCGGCGGCCGGCCGGCTCGGCCCGCAACAGCTGGACCACCTGTACCGGCTGTACCGCAACGTGCACGCCCGCAGCCTGGACCTGAACGTGTTCCCATTGCCCCGGCGGCTCCTGGACGCGGTCCTCGCCCGGCCCTGCTGGGAGCTGATCCTGCTGCGCCTGACCGATGGCCCGCAGGCGCCGGTGGCCTTCGCGGTGCAGTACGTCGGGCGCGACCACGTGCAACCGGTCTTCGTCGGGCTGGACTACGGGTACGTGGCCTCGCACCACTGCTACCAGCAGACGCTGTGGCAGGCGATCCGCTCCGCGCAGCGGCACGGCGCGCGGCGGGTACTGTTCGGCATGAGCGCCGACCTCCAGAAGGCCCGTTTCGGGGCGCGGCCGGAGCGGCGCTGGGTCTACGTGCAGCCGACCGAGAGCTACCAGCTCGACGTGCTCAACCAGCTCACCGAGCGGGTGGCGCTGCGGGCGGCGTAGGGATACCTAGACCGGCGAAATCGCCGGCTAGGTACCCTCCAGCGCCTAGATAGGTAACCGCTGCCGATGTGGCCCGGCCCTTACTGGACGAAGCTTAAGCCAGCTTCGGACACCAGGAGGAAAAGGCCATGTACACGCACTCCGACACCATGCTGGCCCTCATCCACCAGCGCCAGCAGGAACTGATCGACGAGGCCTCCGAGCGGCGCCGCACAGTACGCGCCATGCGGTCGCGGCATCGGAGACCGTAGATTGACGGGCACGGGCGGGCGCCGCAACTCCAGTCGGGCGGCGCCCGCCAGTACGCTTTCGATGTGCGGGTCGGACGTGATGCCGTGAGCCCGGTCATGGTCGGCCGGGACGCCGAGCTGCGCCGGCTCACGCGGCTGCTGACCAGCCAGGAGACCCAGGTCGCGTTCGTCGCCGGTGAGGCCGGCATCGGCAAGAGCCGGCTGGTCTCGGAAGCGCTCGCGGCGGCTCCGGCGGACACCCGGGTGCTCGTGGCCCAGGCCGACTCCGGTGTGCTGGGCCGCTCGTTCGGCCTGCTCCTCGACGCGGTCGAGGAGGCGGCGGCGGCCGGTGCGCAGGTCGACCAGGCGGTCCTGGCCACGCTCAACGACCCGAGCCGGGGCAGTGTCGTGCGGCTGCGGGCGGCGCTCGGCGTCGTCGCGGCGCTGACCCAACCACCCCCGGCCGTCGTGCTCTTCGAGGACCTGCACTGGGCCGACCCGGAGAGCGTCGCCCTGTTCGAGCGCATCCCCGACCTGCCCGGCCGGCGGCTGCTCATCGGCACCTACCGGCCGGAAGAGGTCAACCGCCGTAACCCGGTCGCCGAGCTGCTGCCCCGGCTGGAACGCCGGCACGCGGTGACCCACCTGCGGCTCGACCGGCTCAGCCTGCCCGACGTCTCGGCGCTGCTGGAGGCGGTGTACGGCCGGGCCCCGTCGTACCGGGCCGCCCGGTCCCTGCACAACCGCACCGGCGGCAACCCGTACTTCCTGGAGGAGCTGCTGCGCGCGGGTGGCACCGGCGGCGGGATCGACCTCGAACAGCTCTGCGAGCAGCCGCTGCCGTGGAACCTGGCCGAGGCGCTGCGCCGGCAACTCGACGACGTCGAGCCGAGGCAGCTCCGGGTCATCGAGGCGGCCGCGGTCCTCGGCCGCAAGGTGCCGTTCGACCTGCTGGCGGCCGTGACCAGGCTGCCCGAGGACGATCTGATCGCGGTGCTGCGCGACCTCGTCCGGCGCGGGCTGATGATCGAGACGGGGGAGGACGAGTTCAGCTTCCGGCACGCCCTCGCCCGCGAGGCGGTCGCCGACCAGCTGCTCGCCCGGGAACGCCGGCGGGTGCACGAGGTCGCGCTCGACACGCTGCTGGCGCAGGGCGATGCCGAGCCGGCCCTGGTGGCGCTGCATGCCCGGGGTGCCGGCCGGTACGACGACCTGCTGAAGGCCGCGCGTACCGGCGCCCCGCACTACCTCGCGCTCGGCGCCGCGCACCAGGCCCTCGCGCTGGCCGAGATGGGCCTCGACGAGGCGTGCGAAGACCTGGCGCTGCGGGCCACCGCCGCCCGCGCGGCGTGGCTGGCCGGGCTCGTCGCGGACGCCGACGAGCACGCCCGGCGCTGGGTCCGCGACGCCACCACGGCCGAGGAGCGCTCCGCCGCGCTGCGCATGCGGGTACGCCTGGCCTGGGAGTACGGGCAGGCCGACGACATGGCGGCGCTCACCGGCGAGCTGCGCGACGTGATCGAACACCTGACGCCCGGCGCGGAGCAGGCACAGGCGGTGGCCACCGTGGCGCAGTCGTACATGCTGCGCGGCTTCGGCGACGAAGCGGTCGCCTGGGCCGACCGGGCGATCTCGCTCGCCGAGCGCCTCGACCTGCCGGCGGTGCGGCTGGGCGGCGTGGTCGAGAAGGGCTCCGCACTGATCAACCTGCCCAACGGCGCCGATGCCGGCCGCAAGCTGCTGATGGAAGCCGCTGACGACGCCGAGGAACGGGGCGAGTGGCTGCTCGCCGCCCGGGCGCTCAACAACCTCATCTCGAACGTACCGGCGTCGTCGCTGCCCGGAGTGGAGATCATCGAGCGGATGCGGCGGGACGCGGAACGGGCCGGGTTCGAGTCGCTGGCCGTCGCCGCGTACTACCAGGGCCGGGCCCGGCTGGCGATGGAGGACGGCGACCTGACCGCGGCGATCACGGCGCTCGAAGACGGGCACCGCCGCGACCGGCGGCACCTGCGGGCCAGCCGGGACGCCAGTTACCACGGCGTGTTCATGGCCGGCCTCCTGCTCGAATGCGGCGAGCTGGACCGGGTCGAGGGGATCATCGCGAGCCTCGGCGACCCGATGGGCGCGCCCAACCTCGCGTACCAGGGTCTGGTCTTCCATCTCGCCTGCCGCCGCGGCGATCCGGCCGCGGCCGAGACGGCGCTCGCCGACCTGTACCGGTTGGCCGAGCGGGTCGGCCGGCCGTACGGCGAGCAGGTGCACGACCTGGTGTCGGCCGGGCTGGCCGTGAAGCTGCCGGCCGACCGGCTGCGCCCGCTCGCCGACCGGGTCGCCTGGGCGGCCGAGGCCGACGGCTGGGAGGCCCTGGTGTACGCGCAACTCGACGAAATGGACGGCCGTCGCGAAGAGGCGCTCGCCGGGTACGAGTCGGCGGCCCGGGCGGACGCGCTGGGCGCCTCGGTCCGGGGCACCGCGCACACCGGCGCCGCCCGCTGCCTGATCGACCTCGGGCGCGTCGACCAGGCCCGCACCCACGTGACCGAAGCGGCGGCCCTCCTCGAGCGGTGGTGCGGCTGGCGGGTCGCCGAGGTCGACGCCCTGCGCGGACGGGTCGGCCTGGCCAGCCCCGACCCGGCCGCCGGCGGCGACACCCTGACGCCCCGGGAGCGCGAGGTCGCCGCGCTGATCGCGGAGGGGCTCACCAACGCGGAGCTGGCCGGGCGGCTGTACATCTCGAAGAAGACCGCGGCCGTGCACGTATCGAACATCCTCGGGAAGCTCGGCCTGTCCTCGCGTACCCAGGTCGCCGGGTGGCTCCAGCGGGTGCCCCACTAGGGTGCTGCGATGTGAATGGTCTTCGCATCGGGGTCCTCGGGGCCGCCCAGATCACACCCATGGCGCTCATCCGGCCGGCCCGCGCGGTGCCCGAGGTGGCCGTCACCGCGGTCGCGGCCCGTGACCCGGCCCGCGCCCGGGCGTTCGCCGACCGCCACGACATCCCGGTCGTGCACGGTTCGTACGCCGATCTGGTCGAGGATCCGGACCTCGACGCGGTCTACATCCCGCTGCCGAACTCCCTGCACGCCGAGTGGACGCTGGCCGCGATCGCCGCCGGCAAGCACGTGCTCTGCGAGAAGCCGATGACCTCCAACGCGAAGGAGGCACAGCAGGTCGCGGACGCCGCCGAGGCCAGCGGGCTGGTCGTGATGGAGGCGTTCCATTACCGGTACCATCCGCTCGCCGCGCGGGCGTTGGAGCTGGTCGACACCGTCGGGCAGATCCGCCACGTGCAGACCCGGATGTGCTTCCCGCTGCCCCGCTTCAGCAACATCCGGTACCGGTTGGACCTGGCCGGCGGCGCGCTGATGGACGCCGGCTGCTACGCGATCCACTTCATGCGTACCCTCGGCGGCGCCCAGCCGGAGGTGGTGTCGGCGCGGGCCAAGCTGCGGTTTCCGCAGGTCGACCGGTACCTGACGGCCGGATTCCGGTTCCCGGACGGGCCTGGGCCCCGCAGCGGGGCGACCGGGCAGGCCACCGCGAGCATGTGGTCGGCGCGGCTGATCGGGATCTCGGCGCGGGTCGTCGGCGAGGCCGGTGAGCTGCGGGTGTTCAACTATGTCGCGCCGCAGATCTACAACCGGCTGACCGTGTCGGTCGGCGGAAAGACGACGCACGAGCGGGTTCGCGGCGAGCCGACGTACACGTACCAGCTGCGCGCCTTCGCCGACGCGGTCCGAAACGGTGGGCCGGTCCTCACGCCGGCCGCCGACGCGGTCAACAACATGCGGCTCATCGACGACGCGTACCGGGCCGCGGGACTGGAACCCCGGGGCTACGGTGAGGCGGTATGACCTCTCGACGCAGCGCCCTGGTGACCCTGGCTACCGCCGGTGCGATCACGCTCGCCGGCTGCTCGTCGCCACAGCGGCACACCGCGCTGGCCCGGCTGCCGCGGCCCCGCACCAGCGAGCCGCCCAAGCCGCCGCCCCCGTCGCACGCGCTCATCGGCGGTGACGGGCCGGACGGATCCGTGGTCGTGACCGGCTCGGCCGGCGTGGCGTTGACCTTCGACGACGGCCCCGACCCGGGAAACACGCCGAAACTCCTCGACCTGCTGGGGGAGCACGACATCAAGGCCACGTTCAGCCTGGTCGGCTGGCGGGCCCGGGACAATCCGGAGCTTGTGCACCGGATCGCGGCCGAGGGCCACACCATCGCCAACCACTCCTGGCAGCACCTGATGGACCTGGCGCACCGCCCCAAGTCGTACATCGAATGGGACCTCACCGAAACCACCAAGGCGATCAACCATGCGGCGCCGGACATGCCGGTCCGGTACTTCCGGGCGCCGGGCGGCAACTTCACCCGGGACCTGGTCGCGCTGGGTCGCCAGTACGGGCTGACGCCGCTGTTCTGGAACGTCGACCCGCGCGACTGGGACTCGGCCAACTACGGCTTCGGGGCGTCGATGGTGCACCACATCGTCGAGACGATCGAGTCCGACGTGCGGCCGGGCCGGATCGTGCTGTCCCACGACTGCAAGCACCCCGACACGATCGCCGCGTACGGGATCCTGCTGCCCTGGCTGAAGCAGAAGTACTCGCTGATCCCCTTGCCCGTCTGATCGTCACAACTTCCCGGAAGTTGTTGCCTCCCAGGGTCGCTGAGGCCACTACTGTCGTCGATCACACCTTGAATCTATGCAGCACCGGCTCGTAGTAGAGCCGACCCGCCGCCACGAGCGAGACCAGCCAGAACGCGGTGCGCAGCACGTACACCTCGACCTTGCCGCCGACCTTGACCGAGAACCAGTCGGGCAGCCCGACGCAGTGCCACCGCCGCCCACGTGCCGACAGCGGCCACAGTACCGGGCAGCCGTGGCGGGTGAGCATGTCGCCGAGAATGTGCAGGAGGCTGCCCACACCAAGAGCAAAACCAAGGATCGGGTACCCGCGGCCGGCCGACAGCTCCTTGTACGCCCCGAATGTGGCGGCGACGGAGATCAACGTCACGATGACCCAGCCGGCCCGGTGCGCCCACTTCTCGAACATGCCCCGCAGCGCCATGGCGAACGTGAGGAACAGGATCGCGAGTACGGCCGGCTTCCCGTAGTGCAGGCACAGCTCGAACACGCCGACCCCGACGCCGACGGTGAACGGGAGGGTGTGGGTGAACGTCCGGTGGCCGTTGTCGCGGTGCGGATCGCGCCGGCCCTTGGTCAGGTCGTAGATGCCCAGCGACAGCTTCTCCACGCACTCGGCGACGAACAGCGAGAACACGCCGAACGTGTGCGCGACCGTGGCGCCGCCCTGGTTGGTGGTGACCCGGCCGGACAGGTCCATGTCGGGCAGCAACGCGCCGCCGGCGCACATCGCGGTACCCACGGCGAGCTGCACCGGGGTCTGGTGGAAGTGGGCGAAATGCTGGACCGCCAGCGAGCCGGCCAGCCAGCCGGCGGCGCCGGACAACGCGTGCGAGGGACCCATCATCGTCGTTTCCTCCCCTGGGAACGTGCGCGAAGTTTCCCAGAGGAGGAACCCGAAGGCGAGTATCCATTGTGGACGTGTCGCGGCGGTTCCGGCCGGCGCCGCCCCGTGGCCGGCGCCGCCCCGTGGCCGGCGCGGCCCCGTGGCCGGCGCCGCCCCCTTGATTGGCACAATTTCCCGGAAGTTGTTGCCTACCGTCTGGTCTGAGGCCACTACTTCCGGGAAGTTGTGCCGATCTAGAGGATGACTTTTCCGCCCGCGACGTCGAGCGTGACGCCGGTGATCCAGGACGACGCGTCCGAGGCGAGGAACGCGGCCGCCGCCGCGACGTCGCCGGGCGCCCCGATCCGCCGCAACGGGAACGACCTGCCCAGCCGGCTGAGCTGCTCTTCCGACATGGCGCGGCTCATCTTCTCGTTGCGTACCGCCGACGGGGCCAGGCAGTTCACGCGAACCCCGGCCGGGGCGACCTCGGCGGCGAGGTGCCGGGTGAGCATCGCCACACCGGCCTTGGCCACCGCGTACGCGGCGTTGGCCTGGGACGGTTGCCGGCCGGCGGCCGAGGACATGGTGATCATCGAGCCCCGGCCGCGCTCCACCATCGGGGACAGGAACGTCTGTACCGTCAGGAACGTGGCCGTCAGGTCGCCGTCGATGATCCGGCGCCACTCCTCGACCGGCAGGTCCACGGTCGGCCGCGGCGCACCGGCGCCACCGGCGAACGCCGCGACGACGTCGACCTCGCCGAACTCGCGTTCGACCTGGTCGCGTACCGCCATCAGGGCCACCGGGTCGGTGCAGTCCGCGGGTACCGCGACCGCTTCGCCGCCGCACCAGTGGATCTCGCCGACGACCGCGTCCAGCGCGGCCTTGTCACGGGCGACGAGCGCCACCCGTACGCCGTTCTCGGCCAGGTACCGGGCGGTCGCGGCGCCGATGCCCCGCGACCCTCCCGTGACGACCGCGACCTTGCCCGCGAGATCGGGGTAGTGTGCCGGCGCGTCCGGGGTGCCCGTCACCGGGTACCCCCGCGTGCCCACGGCGGTCCGCCGGGTCCACCTGGCCCGCCCCAGCCCTGGTTACCGGGTCCCCAGCCGCGGCCGGCCCCGCCACCGTGGCCCGGTCCCCAGCCCTGGTGGTGCCCCCAGCCAGGGCCGCCCCAGCCCGAACCGCCCCAGCCCGAACCGCCCCACCGCTGCCAGCGCCGCCACCGCAGATGGCGCAGTACGCCGAACCACAGGAACAGCAGCGGGAAGATCGGCCAGAAGAAGTGCGCCCCGGACAGTACCCAGAGCCCGACCAGCACGCCGGCGATGATCGCGACCACACCGATGTGCCGGGTCATCCCGCGCCGGAAGCCCGCCTGCGCTTCCGGCGTGTCGTACAGTGCCTGCCGCCCGCCGTCGGGCAGATCCGCGGTGAGCGGCGCCAGTTCGTCGCGGTACTTCACCGCGTACACCTGTGCCAGCCGCTCCTCGCCCTCCTCCAGCGTGAGCCGGCCCTCGGTCATCGCGGCGCGCAGAATCTGGGCGTACTGCTCGCGTTCGGCGTCGGACGCGCGGACCCGGTACGGTTCGCGCGGATCGGTCGACATTGCTACCTCCCGGTTGTCGTTGCCTGGCATCCAGCGTGCGCCGGAGCTACCCCGCGAGTCGTCGGCCGCCGGAAGGCTTCCCGCGTACGGCCGGGACGGCAGGGCGCCCCGCCGATGTACGCCCGCTGATGTACGCCCGGGCGCGGGACTGCTCCACGGGAGGTATCCGGCCGCGCGCCCGCGAGCCGATGACCGGCGGTAGCCGACTGATCTACCGTTCTCGTGTGGATACGCCGGACCCGCCAGACAGGTCGCGACCCGGCCGGCCGGTTGGACCGGTTGGACCGGTTGGACCGGTTGGACCGGCTGGGCCGGGCTACCGGCGCCGGTCCGGCTGGCAGCCCGGGCGTGGTTGGCAGCCTGGACGTGGTTGGCAACGTGGGCGTGGTTGGCAGCCACGGGGACGCGGTTGGCAGCCCGGGCGTGGTTGGCAGGGCGGGGGGCCCGGCTGGGAGCCCGATCCCGGCTGGCAGGGCGGCGGGCGTGGTCCGCAGCGCCGCGGCCATCCGCCGTCCCTCGTGCTTGTGGTGTTCCTGGCGCTGATCCAGGTGCTCGGCAGCCAGGCGGCCGCGAACCGGGCCGGTGTGGAGTTGCCACTGCTCGGGTACGCCCTGCTGCTGGCCGGCCCGCTCGCGTTGCTGGTCCGGCGACGCGCCCGGGCGGTCTCGTTGATCGTCGCGATGGGCGCCGCGACCGCGTACTTCACGCTCGGGTACCCGTTCGGCCCCGGGTTCCTCGCCGCGATCGTCGCCGTCATCGGTGCCCTGGTGGCCGGGTACCGGGTCCTGACCTGGGTGGTCGTCGCGGCGGCGTACCTCGCGTACGCGTTGACCGGGGTCTTCGTCCCGTCGGCCGTACACCCGTCGCCGGGCCGGCTGATCACCGTCGGCGCGTGGATGCTCGGCGTGGTCGCCGTCGGTGAGGCGATCCGGGTACGCACTGCGCATTTCGCGGAGTTGATGCGGGCGCGCGCCGAGCGCGAGAAGGCCGTCGCCGATCAGGAACGCGCCCGGGTCGAGCACCGGCGCCGGCAGGCCAGCGAGGAGCGGCTGCGGATCGCCCGTGAGCTGCACGACGTGCTGGGCCACCACCTGTCGTTGATCAACGTGCAGGCCGGGGTCGGGCTGCACCTGATGGACGAGCGGCCGGAGCAGGCCCGGGCGGCGCTCAGCGCGATCAAGGAGGCCAGCGCCGAGGCATTGCGGGAGGTACGGTCGGTCCTCGGCGCGCTGCGTCCCGACGACGAGTCGCCGCCCCGCGCGCCGGCGCCGAGCCTGTCCGGCACCCAGGACCCGGCTCAGGTCGCGGGCCTGCGGGCGCTGGTGGCTGAGGTGAACGCGGCCGGCCTGGAGGTCAAGCTGGAGGTGTCGGGCACGCCACGCGCGCTGCCGGCCGAGGTCGACCGGGCCGCGTACCGGGTGGTCCAGGAGGCGCTGACGAACGTACGCCGGCACGCCGGTGCGGGGGCGGTCGCGACCGTCCGGCTCGCGTACGGTGATCATGATGTGGTCGCGTACATCGCTGACGACGGGTCTCAGCGAACCGCAGGGTCGTCAGCGGAGGGTCCGGACAGTGGCGGCGGGACCGGGATCGCCGGGATGCGCCAGCGGGTGGAGGCGCTCGACGGTGAGTTCCGCGCCGGGCCGCGGGCGGAGGGAGGCTTCGAGGTGTACGCGCGGTTCCCGTTGGGAGGGCACACGTGATCCGGGTACTGCTCGCCGACGACCAGGCTCTCGTCCGGGCCGGGTTCCGGGCGCTGCTCGACGCGCAGGACGACATCGAGGTCGTGGGGGAAGCGGCCGACGGGGCCGAGGCCGTCCAGTTGGCGGCTGCGACGGTACCCGATGTGGTTTTGATGGATATCCGGATGCCTTTGCTGGACGGGCTGGAGGCGACCCGCCGGATCGTGGCCGAGCCGCGCTGCGCCGACGTGCGGATCGTGATCCTGACGACCTTCGATCTTGACGAGTACGTGTTCGAGGCGCTTCGCCTGGGCGCCAGCGGCTTTCTGGTCAAGGACACCGAGCCGGTCGACCTGCTGCGCGGGGTACGCGCGGTCGCGGCCGGCGATGCCCTCCTGTCACCCGGGGTGACCCGCCGGCTGATCTCGCAGTTCGCCACCCGGGCCGCCACCCCGCCCGCGCCCCGTGAGCTGGACGCCCTCACCGACCGCGAACGCGAGGTGCTCGCGCTGGTCGGTGCCGGCCTGTCCAACGAGGAGATCGCGACCCGGCTGGTGGTCAGCCCGGCGACGGCGAAGACCCACGTCAGCCGGACCATGATCAAGCTGGGGGCGCGGGACCGGGCGCAGCTCGTCGTGTACGCGTACGAAGCCGGCCTGGTCCGCCCCGGCTGGCTCGGCTGAGCCAGCCGGGGCATCCCTCCTACCGGATCCGCACCTGCTGCCAGTTGAGGCCGTCCCGGGAGAGGTAGAACGTCCGGGAGCCGTCGGTCGGCCGAGCGAGGTAGCTGCCGTCGCTGTTGCGCGTGATGCGGACGTCTATCGCCGCGGGCAGGCCGTGCATCCCGGTGAACCGTTCGAAGCGGGCACCGTTATCGTGCGTGATCCAGAACGATGTCCGGGGGCCGTCGCCCGTCGCCAGCAGCACGTCGGCCGTCGCCAGCACCACGCTGCCGTCGGGCAGGACGAGCCAGCCGGCGACCAGGTCGTCCGGCACGGTCCGTTGCGGGCTCCAGGTGCTGCCGCCGTCGTCGCTCACCAGGTACCGGATGGTGCGGTCACCGTTTCGGTCCGAGATGGCGTACAGGTGCAGGCCGTCGGTCGTGTACACCAGGGGCAGGGTCGACCGCTCGACGGTCGGCAGCGTGTGCGCCGACCAGGTACGACCGCCGTCCCGGCTGATCGCGTAGCGCTGGGGGACGCTGTCGGACGGCTGTCCGTAGACGACGATCGCTCCGGTGACGATCGCTCCGGTCGGCTCCCAGGGCTCGTTGACCGGGAACGGCGGCTGGTTCGCCAGCGGGCGCACGATGCCGGTCCCGGGATCCACGCCGAAGACCCCCGAGTTACCCGGGTCCACCCGGCGGCGAGTTTGGTGAAGGCGATCTGGGTCAGGTCGTCAGATCCGTGTCCACCGCAGTCCCGATATCGCCGCGCTTGTCAACGCGGCGGGTACCCGGCCAGCACGACACTCCGGACCAGATCCGGTGTTTGGTGACGCAGGCTCTCACGCGTACGCTAACGCTCGTGCCAACGCTGAATATCACGCTTACTTTGCCGCAAGATGAGATTGACGAGATTCGAGCGGCCGCTGGCTCGGAGTCCGTGGCGAGCCTGACCGCGCAAGCCCTTCGCCGGGAGCTTCGCCTGCGCAGCGCGGTTGCCTACGCAGCGTGGAACGAAACCCTTCCGGACGACGTCAAGGCAGACCTTGATGCCTGGGACAACGCGCCCGCACCTGGTTGGACCACATGAGGCGTGGCGACATCCACGAGTACGCGGTCGGGTCTCGTGTCGTCCGCGCCGTGATCGTCTCCGCTGACCAGTACGCGAGTTGGCGCCTCGCCATGGCGCCCATCGCCGATCTTGATTCTCGTGGCCGATCGTTCGGCTTGGCGGTCGCGACGATCCCGGAAGATCCAGTCACCGGAAGCGTCGACGTTGGCCGCGTACGCCCAGCGGATACGGATCTCGTCCGGGCAAGGATCGGCACAATGACGCCAGCCACGATGCGGCGGGTATCCGCCGCGCTTAGGGACTTCCTCGATCTCGATTGACACGAGCGTCGCGGCCGACGACGGCCGTTCGCGGCATCTTCGCAGGTGGGGGCACTGCCCAGCGACTGGCACCATTCATCGGCCCAGTGCCAGTCGCCGCACAGCAGGTACGCGGTTCTGCGTACCGTGTCCCGCCGTGCGGCGAAATACTCGGCGAACCTGCTTGCTCGTCGTCATCCTTGCTCGGCATGACACCCCCTTCGCATATAGGTGCGCAGTGGTGTCGGCCGAGGTTGCCTCCGTGGCCCTGCGATCTCCGGTTCCCGGAGGTCGTGCCGTCGCCTCAGGCGATGGGTGCCTGTCGCCGGCGGCGTAGGAAGATCCAGCCGAAGATGCCCGCACCTGCGAGGACGACCACCAGCACGACCAGGATCACAATCGGCGCGGCCGGACTTGTCTTCTTGTCCGGTGGGGCAGCGGCGTTGGACTCGGTCGTTGGCGCGGTGCCGGGCCGGGACGGGCTGGCGCTCGGGGTCAGCGGGGGAACGTTGGCGTTGAGCGCGTCGACGATGTTCACGATCCCGTAGCCGTACTGGGAGTCCCTGCCGGGAGGGCCTTTGTCCGTGGCGGTGGCGGTGAGGCGGTGAATGACCTCGGGTGCCTTGAGATTCGGGTACTTGGACCGGACCAGAGCGGCCGCACCCGCGACGATGGCCGTTGAGGCGCTTGTTCCGTCGCCAATGGCATAACCCGTCTTGTCCGCAGTGACGATTCGCATACCTGGCGCGCTTATGACCATCTGGGGCCCGGAAACACTGACGCTTGCGACGTTACCGTCCTGGTCAGTAGCACCAACCGCCACAACACCATCGTAGGTTGCTGGAAATCCGGGGAGTAGCTCGTCGGGTTTGTTGCCGATCGCGGCTACGACGACTGCGTCGGCTGCGAGGGCGGATTGAACCGCATCTCGAAGGGAGGGCACGTCAGAGCCGCTTTGAGAAATCGAGATCACCTTGGCGCCGGACTTTACTGCTGCATCAATTCCTGCTGCCAAGAATTCAGGTGATGCCTTCTCGCCTTCAGTGTTGCGAATTGGAAGAATCTTAGCCTTAGGCGCAATTCCGAGAACACCATCGCTACCGCCGTGGCCGTGCCCCGCGATAAGGCTGGCCATGGCGGTACCGTGGCCGTTGGTGTCGTCTTGGCCATTAGGCGCTCCGCCACCGGAAACGTCTACTCCGGGAAGGACATTTCCTGCGATGTCCGGATGGTTGCCGTTGACACCGGAGTCAACGACGGCGACAACCACACCGTCGCCTTGGCTTATCGCGTGGACGGCATCGATGTTGAGGTATTTAAGATGCCACTGTCTATCGCGGATCGAATCGGCGGCGGCGGGCGGCGCCGTGAGCATCACTGCCGCGAAGCCACACGCCACCGCCGCCGAAAACCGTGTCGCGCGTCGGGTCACCGATCGATCCCGATGACCCCTGGCCCCGGATCGTAGGAGGTCGGCTCCTGCCCGGGCTCGAGGACCGGCGCCACACCGTGGTCGACCGCCCACGGATCGTCCGGGTCCCAGGTGCGGGACTCGTGGTCCCGGTCGCTCTTGCCCCGCCGTTGGCTCGCGAGGAACGGCTGGCCGGCCCCCGCCGACCCACCTGCCATCGGCCGCCCGCCCGGTGCCCCGCCCATCGGGCGCTCCGACGGGCTGCCCTGACCGAGCACACCGCCGACCGGGTTGACCCGCCGAGCCGTGCCCGCCGGGCCTCGACCACCGCCCGCGAGCGGGCCGCCGCCCGGAGGGTTGCCGATCACCCCGCCCGGGGCGAGTGGGCGTGCCCCAGCCGGACCACGACCCACCAGTGGGCCTTCCGCGGGGCTGGTCGGTAGGGGGCCGGAGCCGAAGCTCGTCGGCTTGAGGCCACCGCCGCCGATCGGAGGGTTTCCGCCGGGCAGGGGCCCGAGCCCGGGTGGATTGATGAGACCGCCGGGCGGCAGCGGTCCGCCGCCCGGCCCGGGAAGGGGCGTCGGGGTGATCGGCGGCATTGGAGCCGGTCCGGCCGGTGGCGGCGGAGCGATGACGCCGCCGTTCAGGATCGGACCGGAGCCGATGGTCCCGACCGGACCAGGGCCCCCCGGCGCTCCTGGGCCGATTCCACCCGGCATCGGCGGCGCCTTCGGAATCGAGCCTGACCCGGATGTGCGAGGCGCCGGAATCACCGGTGGGGACATCACCGCCGCTGGTGGCCCGTCGATGTGCTGACGTGTCTCACGCAACTCGGTGGTTGGGGGCGCATAGGGCGGGGGGATCGTCATCTTCATGGTCGAATCGACCGCCGCACCCGACAGTACCGCCATCGACTGCTGCGCCTGCTGGGTCAGCTGCTGCTGCCGGTTCGCGGCGACCGGTGACTTCGGCGGGTTCGGCGCCGGCATGTCGCTCTGGCTCGCCTGCGCCGTCCAGGCGTCGACGTCCTTCTGGTACTGGGCGAGTTTGCCCTGGTTGGACTGGTACTCCTGGTAGGCCTTCTTGACGTCGGTGCGCGCGGTCGACACCGCGCCGGTCAGGTTGGCCAGGGCCGTGACGTTGTTCGCTGCGGCGGTGGAGCCCTGTCGCAGGGCGAGGACGAGGTTGTCGAGGTAGCCCACGAACGCGGCGGCGGCCTGGTTCTTCTCCGGCGGCCACTGGGCGACGAGGTCCTGCCGGTACATGTCGAGTTTGGCCGCGTGCTCGTCGAGCAACTCGTTGGTCTTGGTCCACGCGGAAACCTGCTGCCAGCTGGTGTCGATTTCGGCCTCGCTTACGCCGTCGACCATGGTGTGCAGGGCTTCGATGTCGTAGGCGTTCCAGTCGGTGAGCCCGCCACCGCCTCCGCCGTCGGCCGGGATCATTGGGTCCCCTTGTCCGTCAGGTCCGGGTCGGACGAGGTGATGGGAGTCGAGTTGGCGCTCGTGGCCTGACCCGTGCCGCCCGGGGTGCCGGGCTGCATCGCGTTCTGCACGTCGGTGACTCGCACGTGCGCCGTGGAGTCGGCATCGGTGTAGTTCTTCGCGACGGTGTCGGCGCCCTTGCCAACCGCGTAGGTCCCGCTGGCGTAGTCACGCAGCAGGTTGACGATGGCGGTCAGGCACTCGTAGTGCCGATTGCGAACCTCGTCCATTTCGGCGAAGAACATGCCGTCGCCCACACACGCGTGCTTGCTCATCACGTCGTAGATCTGCGGGGCGTGCGTGCCGAAGTTCTTATCCAGGTCTTCCAGAAGCGCCTTCGAGAAGCTCTTCAAGCCCTCGACCTGGACATCGATCGACACTTCATCGCGTAACCAGTGCGGACCCAGATCTTCGTCGGGTATCACTTTCGCAACTCCCCCGTCGCGGTCATGGATGTGTTGGGGGCAAGATTATCGAACTTCGCCGACGTAGTGGGGTACCCGGCCGACCAGATGAGGCGCGAACGTTACCCGTGCGATGATCGGCGGATGTACGGGCGATGGGGGCTGACCATCCCGCTGACCGGTGTGCCGTTGGGCGCACACGCTCCGCTGCTGGCTGAGCTGGCCGATCTCGGGTACACCGACGTGTGGACGTCCGAGGTGGCCGGGACAGACGCGTTCACCCCGCTGGCACTGGCCACGACCTGGGCGCCGGCGCTCCGGCTCGGTACCGCGATCGCCCCGGTCTTCACCCGCGGGCCGGGGTTGCTGGCGATGACGGCGGCGGCGCTGGCCGAGGTGGCACCCGACCGGTTCCGGCTCGGCATCGGCGCGTCGTCGCCCGTCGTCGTACAGGACTGGAACGCCCAGTCCTATGTGGACCCGTATGGGCGCACCCGGGACATGCTGCGCTTCCTGCGCAAAGCGCTGGCCGGTGAGCTGGTCGACGAGACGTACCCCACGTTTTCGGTACACCGGTTCAAGCTCGAACGACCGCCCACGAACCCGCCGCCGATCCTGCTGGCCGCGCTCCGGGCGCGTATGCTCCGGCTGGCGGCGGCCGAGGCGGACGGGGTGATTCTCAACTGGTTGGCGGCCAGCGACCTGCCGACGGTGACCGCTGAATTGAAGCCGGCCGGGACCGACTTCGAAACCGTCGCGCGGATCTTCGTCTGCCCGGCCGACGACCTGCGGTACGCGCGTGACCTGGGCCGTCGCATGATCGCCGGGTACCTGACCGTGCCAGCCTATGCGGAATTCCACCGCTGGCTGGGGCGCGGTGAGGTGTTGGGTCCGATGTGGCGGGCCTGGGCCGACGGCGACCGGCGGGGCGCGACCGCGGCGATTCCGGACGACGTGGTCGACGCGCTTGTGTTGCACGGCACTCCGCAGGCATGCCGGGACCAGGTCGCGGAGTACGTGGCGCAGGGTGTACAGACGCCGGTCATCGCGTTGCTACCCACGCCGGAGCTGACGTCCGGCGACCCGGGCGCGCTGCGGGCGGTGCTCCGGGGACTGGCTCCGGCTACCGCGGGGAGTTGAACGGATGGACCTGGGTGGACGCGTGGCCGTGATCACCGGCGCGGCCGGCGGCATCGGGACGGCCCTGGCCAGGCGGTTCGCGGCCGAGGGCGCGGCTGGGATCGTACTGTCTGATCTTGATCCAACCGGGCTGCCCGGCGATCTCGGGGTCGACGCGATCGCGGTCCGCGCGGACGTGACCGTCGAAGCCGATGTGCAGCGGCTGGTGGAGGCGGCGGTCGACCGGTACGGGCGGGTTGACCTGTTCTGTTCCAACGCCGGCATCACGACCGGCGCCGGGCTCGACGCGTCCGACCAGCAATGGGAGCGGTCGTGGGCGGTCAATGTGCGGGCGCATGTGTACGCGGCCCGCGCGGTCCTGCCCGGAATGCTGGAGCGCGGCGACGGGTACCTGTTGCAGACCTGCTCCGCGGCCGGCCTGCTCGCCGCGGTCGGAGACGCGCCGTACACGGTCACCAAGCACGCCGCCGTCGCCTTCGCCGAGTGGCTCGCGATCACGTACGGGAACCGCGGGATCAAGGTCAGCGCGCTGTGCCCGCAGGGTGTGGACACGCCGATGCTGCGGGACGGGCTGGAGGCCGGGCACGTGGGGGCGCGGGTGACCGCCGCGTCGGGGCAGGTGCTGTCCGCCGACGACGTGGCCGACGCGGTGATCGCGGGGCTGGCGGCGGAACGGTTCCTGATCCTGCCGCATCCCGAGGTGGGCACGTACCTGGCGCACAAGACAGGTGACCCGGACCGCTGGCTCGCGGGCATGCGCCGGCTGGCGGCCGGCGCCTAGCTCGCCGATCAAGGAGAAATGTGCACGGTTTAGAGATCAAACCGTGCACATTTCTCCAAGATCGACGAGAAGAGCGGCGAGAAGAGCGGCGAGAAGGACCTAGCGGCGGGACCATCTCAGCGGGCGGGGGTCGACCGACCACAGCAGGCGCCGCCACCAGGGGCGCCTGGAGCGCAGATCCTCGGCGTACGCGACCGCCGTCGCCGCGGCCCGGTCGGCCTGCGCGGAGTCGGTACCGTCCGGGGCGAACGTCACGACGTTGACCAGCCCCGCCAGGTCGTCCAACGGCGGGGCCGCCGGCCGCACCGAAGGGTGGCCACCGCTGTGCGACCGCGGGACCGCCACCCGGGCCGCGTGCTCGGCCACCTCGGTCGCGGCGAGGTGCTGCGGCGGGGGCCGGCCGGCCAGCCGGAGCGCGTCGAGCACCTCCAGCCACGCGCCGACGATCCGCCCCGGCGGGTCCCCGCTGTACAGCCGACGTCGCCGCTGGCCGCGCCGCATCAGCACCACCATGCCGAGGCACACCACGATTACCACGAGAACGCCGCTGGCGGCCGCCGCCGCGAGCACACCGGGCGGGGTACCGGCAGATGGTGCCGCCGCGTGCGCCGAGCGGCTCGGCGGCGCGGACGTGGGCTCGGTCGACGGGGTCGGCGCGTTCGACGGCGGCGGGGTCGTCGGCGGCGGCTTCGGTTTGAAGTCGTCCTCGACCGGGCGCGGCGGCGTGTTGGGCTGCGGCAGCGGGTTGAACGCCACCCAGCCGATCTTGTCGAACAGCACCTCGGGCCAGGCCAGCGCGTCGGCGCCGCGGACCGCCGCCACGCCAGGCCGGGCACGGAAGCCGACGACCACCCGGGTCGGCAGCCCGACCAGCCGCCCGAGCACGGCGAACGCGGCGGCGAACTGCTCCGAGGTGCCCCGCTGGCCACCGCCACCGCGCGGGCCGAAGAGGAAAAAGTCGAGATTCGGGTACGCGTGGCCGCTGGGCGCGTCGGAGACAAGCTGGTAATGCTCGGCCAGGAACTGCTCGATCGCCTGTGCCCGCGAGTACGGCGCGACGTTGCCCTCGGCCAGGGTCTCGCTGAGCTGCTGCATGTCCTGGGGCGCGACACTGCCGACCCGGAGGAACCGGGCGACCGCCGGACCGGATGCCACCTCGGCGGACGGCAGCACGTTGACGTCGATCGTCGGCGCCCGCGACACGACCGTGTACCGCAGGCCGGGCCGCAGCCCCTCGGGTATCGCGATGGTGCCGCTCGCCTCGTCGTACGCGACCCGGGCGCCCTCGATCCGGTCCGGCAGCGCGGCGGCGGGAACCAGCCGGCCGTCGAGGTCGGCGATGGTGATCTGCTGGCTCACCGGCGCGGCCCGGGCGCCGTCGTCGCCGTGCGGCCCGGTGAGCACCCGGCCGGCGGTCCGGTACGCGGCGCCGACCCGCCAGGTCACGCCGTCGTAGTCGCTGAGCACGCCCAGCCGAATTCGGATCTCCGCGCTGGCGCCGGACAGGTTCACGTCGAACAGGTGCTGGTCGGGGTTCAGCGCCCAGCCGGAGATCCGGACCAGCGGGTTCTCGTCGAGGGCGTCGAGCTGCGGCGGCTGCACGTACCGGCGGGGATCGGCGGGGTCGCGGTGGACCTGGTCGGCGACGGCCGGCCCCACCGCGGCGATGATCATGAGGGTACCGGCGACGCCGACCGCCGCGCCCGCCGCGATCCGTAGCCGCAGCGCGGTCCGCTGCGGCGCCGCCAGGTCGGGGACCGGCACACCACCGCCCGGGCCGGAGACCGGCACACCGGCGCCGCCCGAACTCCACGCCAGCGCCAGCGCCACGAAGCCGGCGAAGCACAACGGTTGCCACAGGGCCCGGTCGGCGTTCGGCCCGACCGCGTACAGCACCGTCGCGTACAGCAGCGCCGGCGGCAGGCAGCCCGGCAGGACCCGCCCGCCGCGCAGCATCAGCTCCGCGCCCGCCAGCCCGGCGAGCCAGATCGCGAGTACCGGAATGACCACCGTGTCCGGCTGCGCCTGGATCGGGATCAGCGCCGTGAGCACCCGGGGTATGCCGTTGAGCAGCGCATCCGCGGCCAGCCTGGGCAACGGGCCGTCGACCCGGCCGCTGGACGCCGACAGGTACACGGTCAGCACCGTGTACCCGGCGAGGACCACGACGGACAGCGGCGCGACCGCCCACGACGGCAGCCGCCGCGCCGCGACACTGACCGCGACCGAGCCGACCGCCGCGGCGGCGAAGAGCTGGGTAGCCAGGGCACCGTCGTAGATCCGCCCGAGCGCCGACCCGGCGATGGCGAGCATCCCGGTCAGCGCCAACGGCAGGACCAGCGCACGCAGCCAGCGGATCACCACCCGCGTACCCCGTCCCACTCGGAGGCGAAGTCGGCGCCGTCCGTCGCGGACAGCACCACCAGACCCTCCACCATGGAGGGTAGGTCGGCGGCCTCACCGAGCGCGCCGACCACCACCGTCGGGTACGCGCCACGCAGCGAACCCACGAGCCCGAGGTCGGCCGTGGTGCCCGGGCCGGTGAGGAAGACCAGCGTGTCACCGGTGCGGCGGTGCCGCAGCCGGGACACCGCCTGGCTCAGGTCGTCGCCGTCGCCGGGGCCGCGCAGCCGCGCCTCGGCGAGCAGGTCCAGGTACGGGCGGGTGGCCGTGGCGCGCCGGCCGTCCCCGCCGACGACATCGCCGCTGACCGTCTGGAGCGCGAGCGGCAGCTCCTCGCGCTGCGCGGCCACCGCGATGGACGCGGCCGCCTCGCAGGCGGACTCGAAGCTCTCGGCGACGCCGTCGACCACCCCGGGATGGGCCGCGAGCCGGTCGTCGAGCAGGACGACCAGCCGGGGCAGGCTGGTGTCGAGATGCTCGCGGACCATCAGCTCGCCGATCCGCGCGGTGGTCCGCCAGTGCACATGCCGCAGTTCGTCGCCGACCACGTACTCGCGGAGCGTGTCGAACGTGATCGTGCCGTGCGGCACCCGGTCGACCCGCCCGTCCAGGCTGCGGACCACGCCGACCGGCACCGCCGACAGGAGGTGGACCTTCGGGTACACCCAGACCAGCGCCGGCTCGCCGTGCGCCCGTGCGACGGTGACCAGGCCCAGCGGGTCGCGCCGGACCACCCGCACCGGCCCGACGGTGACGATGCCGCGCCGGTGCGTCGGCACCGGGTACTCGGTGACCGTGTCGTGCCCGGGGCGCAACCGCAGCACCGGCACCGGGACGACGGTCGGTCCGCACCGGTCGTACGCGATGAGCGTGGCCGCGCGGAACCGGCTGCTGTTGCGCACGGTCAGCGTCATCCGGCTGTCCTCGCCGCGCATGACCCGGTCGGGGTCGGCGCGCCGGGTCACGCCGAGTACCGGCCGCCACGCCGCGTACCCGACCGCGAGCAGGACCGCCACCGCGGCGGCGCAGCCGAGGATGGTCAGCTCCGGGTAGCCGAAGAGGAACCCCGCGACGAGCAGGACCGGGCCGGTGACCAGGAGACCGATGCCGCGCGGAGTAATGGTCATCAGACCGGGTTGGGCGCCGGCACCGCGACCGTCTCGACCGCCTCGCGCAGCACGTCGAGCGCGGTGACGCCACGCACCTGGGCGTCGGGGGAGAGTAGCAGCCGGTGCGCGAACACCGGCTCGACCAGGGCCTTCATGTCTTCCGGGATCACGTACGCCCGGCCGGCGGCCAGCGCGTACGCCCGGGCGGCGCGGGTTACGGCGATCACCCCGCGGGGACTGACCCCGACCCGGACCTGCGGGTGGCGGCGGGTCGCGGCGGCGAGCCGGACCGCGTACGCGAGCAGCGGCTCCGCGATGTGCACCCGGTAGGCCAGCCCGACCAGTTGGCCGACCAGGCTGGTGTCGGCGATCGGCTGGAGGCTGTCCGGACTGCGCCCGATCGCCGCGCCCTTGAGCACGTCGATCTCGACCAGTTCGGTCGGGTAGCCCACCGACAGCTTCATCAGGAACCGGTCGAGCTGCGCCTCGGGCAGCCGGTAGGTGCCGTCCATCTCGACCGGGTTCTGGGTCGCGACCACCAGGAACGGCCGGGGCACCGCGTGCGGCACGCCGTCGACGGTGACCTTGCGCTCCTCCATGACCTCCAGCAGTGCCGACTGGGTCTTGGGGGAGGCGCGGTTGATCTCGTCGGCGATCACGATGTTCGCGAAGATCGGCCCGGGGTGGAACTCGAACCCCCGGGTCGCCTGGTTGAAGATCGTCACACCGGTCACGTCGGAGGGCAGCAGGTCGGGCGTGAACTGGATGCGCCGCCACTGCCCCTGCACGGAGGCCGCGATCGCCCGGGCGAGGGTGGTCTTGCCGACGCCCGGGACGTCCTCGAGCAGGATGTGCCCCTCCGCGAGCAGGGCGGTCAACGCCAGCCGCACCACCTGTGGCTTGCCGAGCACGACCGAGTCGATGTTGGCGGCGAGCCGGGCGACCAGTTCGGCGAAGCCGTGTACCTCCTCGGCGCTGAGCGTGGCGGTACTGCGGGGTGGCGCTTGTGTCACGAAGGTGCTTTCTACTCGTCGATTACCTGAAGCTCAACAGTGCGGTAGCACGCCCACGTAGTCGCTGGACGTGTTGCCGTCGAAGTTGATCCAGACCAGCGGTGTGTAGTACTGCCCGCCCTGCGCCGCGATCCGGACCCACCGGTTGGACCTCTTGTCGTGGTTGTAGATGTACGCGTACACGGAGTCCCCGGTCGTCCAGCAGAACGCCTTGTACGTAGCGAGGTGATCGGTCCGCCCGACGATGGTCTTGTGCAGGGTGGCCGGGCTGGTCTGCAACTCCAGCGCGTTGTCCTGGCTGTTGCACCACGTGTGTGCGGCCGGATCGGAGCTGCCCGGCTGGTTCTGGCAGAACGCCTGGCCGGTCACGTCCTGGGTGGCCTGCTTGCCGGTGCCGGTGGCGGACCCGGCCGGCGTAGTGACCGTGACCGTGAAGTCGTAGGCCGTGCTCGGAGCGAGGCTGCCCAGCGTGATCCCGGTGCAGCCACCGGCCTGGGACTTGCCGCCGGCCGCCAGGGTGCACGTCGACGTGCTCGCGCCGCCGAGATCGGCGGAGAACGAGACCGAGATCGACGTCGTGCTGGCCGCCGACGAGCCGGTCACCGTCACCTTCGGCGCCTTGATCGTGGTCGTCTTGGCGGTCGCGTCCGGCCCGTTGCCGGCGGCGTTGACCGCGTGTACCGCGACGTCGACCGCGGTGCCGTTGCCGAGGCCGGTCAGCGTCGCCGAGGTCGCACCGGTCACGTCGCGGCTCTTCCCGTTGGCGGTCACCACGTACTTGGTGATCGGCCGGCCGTTCTCCGCCGACGGGTTCCACGACACCGTGACCGTGCCGGCCTGGTTGGTGGCGGCGACCGCCCGCAACCCACCCGGCTTGCCGGGCACCGCGTACGGCACGACGGTGTTGCTCAGCGGCGACGGCTTCGAGTTGCCGCCCTTGTCGTTGACCGCGATCACGTTGAACGCGTACTGCGTGCCGTAGGTGAGCGCCCCGGCGGGGACGGTGAACGTCGGCTTGTCGGTGTCGCCGACCTGGACGGCCGGCGCGCCACCGGTGATCGCCGACACCAGGTACCGCGTGACGTTGCGGCCCTGGCCGTTGGCGGCCGGCCAGCTCACGGTGACCGTGCCGTCCTTGTTTTCCGCGGCGGTCACGCCCGCCGGCGGATCGGGCACCTCGGCCGTCGGCACCACCGGGTTGGCGGCGCGCTTGGGACCGGCGCCCTTCGCGTTCACCGCGTACACCGTGAACGTGTACTGCTGGCCGTTGACCAGGCCGGTGACGTCGAGCGAACGCTGGTCGGCGCCCACCTCGTGGGGTGGCTTGCCGTCGCCCTCCACCACGTACTTCATGATCGGCGCACCGTTGGCCGGCGCCGGACCCCAGCTCACCCGGGCCTGCGCGTTGCCGGCGGCGGCGCGCACGTTGGCCGGCGCACCGGGCGGCCCGACCGGCGGCTTCTGCGGCGGCGGTGGCGGCACCGGCGGCGGCGGGTCGCCACCCAGGATGTTGTTGGCGTACTTGTCGACCAGCTTCACCCGGCCCTGGTTGTCGACGACCTCGGCCTTGGAGGTGGTGGGCGCGTTGATGAACAGGTGGTCCTCGCGCACCTCGAGGTCGATCGGGCCACCGCCGGTGTCCGGCACCTTGATGGTGTTGGCCAGGTGGCCGGTCTCGTCCAGCACGTACACCGTGCCGGTCGCCTCGACCGTGCAGTAGAACCGCTTCGCCCACGCCACGCACGGCTTGAGTGGGCCGCCGTCGCCGGGCACCGTGAACTGGGCGACCTTGTCACCGGTCACCACGTAGACATTGCTGTCGTCGACGACCGTGACCGGGACGTCGCCGCCGTTGGTCCGCACCGGCATCGCGCCCGGGCCGGACATCGTCAGCGGGATCTTCTTGATCACGTCGCCCCGGATCGTGGTCAGGATGCCCGCGGTCTTGTCGAGGACAGCCACGCCGCTGTCGAGCACCGAGATCGCGAGGTCGTGGGCGCTCGCGTCGGTGATCGTCTCGGTGCGCACCACCTTGGGGTCGCCGGGCGCGGAGCCACCGGTCCCGCCGCCCTTGCCCGGCTTGGCGCCGGTGTTCGCGGTCGGCTCGACCGCGACGACGTTGCCCTCACTCGGCACGAGCAGCCAGAGCCGGCCGCTGTCGTCGAACGTGCCGCCGGCGAGGCCGGGCGGGAAGTGCAGCGGCTGGCCGACCGGAACCAGGGTCGACGGGTTGAGCTGGGTGACGACGCCCTGCACGGAGTCGATGACGAAGGCGGCGTCGCCGTGCAACGCGATCGTGACGCCGAGGCCGGAGGTCGTCTGGGTGCTGGCGGCCAGTTGCAGGCTCGCGAGGTCGAGCACGCTCACCTTGCCGGTGGTGAGATCGCGCAGGATGACGTAGCGGTCGGTCTGGCTGACCTGGACGGTGTGGCCGAGCGAATCGGAGACCCGGTATCGGGTGTCGGCCCGGCCGGTCACCCCGTTGACCCGGGCGACCTCGCCCTTGTTGCTGCTCCACAGCCACGACGCGGCGTCATAGTTGGCGATCGCGTTCTTCACCGCGCCGAGTCCGAAGATCGTCGCGGCAATTCCGATCAACAAAGCGGCCACCGTGCCAACGGTGACCAGTCCGCCTTTACCGCGCGCCAGCCGGCTGAACCGCGTGGTCGTCATCGACGCTCCTCCCCGTAGCCGGCGCCCATCATATTCGCCACCGCATCGAGGTCGATACCCGTTCGTTTCTTCTGTGGAAAACCCATGTTTCCGCTGTTAGAAGCGAGTTTTCAGCGCCGCGGACTCGGTGATGTGTTCGTGCGTTTGGTGCAAACGAGCGCCGACGGCACGGTGTGTTCAGGTGAATAGACCGCGGCCACCAGGAAACAGAAGTCGGCGGTCGGGCTGATGCCGTTGAGAGTGTAGGTGGTCTTTCCGGATTCGACCGACCCCAACGGGTTGAGCGCGTTCTCCGCCCGGCCACCGGCGACGATGAACGGCACCGTGCCCCGGGACGGATCGGTCCACGTCAACGTGATGGAGGAGCCGTTGTCGCGCAGCGTCAGGTCACCCGGCGGGCGTAGGTCGCTCGCCGTCGCGGACGCGCTCTCCCGCTGGGCCGGCCCGGGACCGGACCCCTGGCCCGGTGCCCGGAACACCAGGTAGGCGGCGATTCCGCCGCCGATCAACGCCATCGCCGCGACAACCACGAGCGCCAGCATCGGTACCCGCGAATGCCGGGGCTCGTCGTGCTCGCGCTCGATCTCCCGGGGCGACCAGACCGGTGCCGATCGGGCCACTGTGGGCAAACCGGAGGTCTGTGTCGGTGGAGCCGAAAAGGACACCGGAGGGACCGGTGGCGCCGGCTGGGTTGTGGCCGGATCGATACCCGGGCGGTAGATCGGTGGCGGACCGAAGTGCGGGTGAGGGGCCGGCGGCGGTTCCGCCGGCGCGGTGGGGCCGGCCGGCGCGACCGGGTCCACCGGCGGTATCGGGCCGGCCTGCGGCGGCTCGGCGGCGACCCCGAGATAGCGCCGGGCCGCCCGGACGTACTCGTGGTCAGGCCCCAGCGTCGCCGGACCGTAGCGCAGCAGCCGGGTGAAGTTGCGCCGCGCCTCGTGCCGGTTGCCCAACTCGTCGGCGAGCATGGCCAGGTCGTACGACAGCGGCAGCAGGTCCGGGCTGTCGTCGCCGAGGGTGAACTGGCCGGCCGCGAGCGCCTCCTCGAGCACCCGCCGGGCGTCGGACAGCTCACCCAGGTCCCGGTGCAGCGACGCGAGCAGGCGGGTCGCGGCGAGTACCTCGGGATGGTCCGGGCCGAGCATCGTGGCCGCCGGCTCCAGCGCCTGGTCGAGCATCGCCCGTGCGCCGCCCAGGTCGCCGCGGGTGGCGAGGGCGCGGGCGTTGCGGGCGACGGTGATGAGGTGGTCGGGCACGGACACGCCGCTATGCTGCCCTCCCGCCGTCGCCGACCGCTACCCGCCCCGGACCGTCGTGCCGAGGCTGGCCCGGAACTCGCCCGGAGTCAGCCCGGTCTCCCGGACGAAGAACCGGCCGAAGTTGGTCGGCTCGGTGAAGCCCAGCTGCCGCCCGACCCCGGCCACCGGCTCCTCGGTGCAGGCCAGCAGCCGTTTCGCCTCGAGCGCGACGCGCGCGTCGACGACCTGCTTGGCGCTGTATCCGGTGGCGATCAGGCAGGCGCGGGTGAGGGTACGCACGGACACGCCCAGCCGTTCGGCGTAGTCCTCCACCCGGCGGGTCGCCGAGAACGACGTCGCCAACTCGTGATGGAACCGGGCCAGCAGGCCGTCGGCGGCCCGCCGGCCGGCGCCACTCGCCCGGGCCAGCGTGGCGACCCGGACCAGCAGGACGGCCAGCTGGTGGCGCAGCAGCTCGACCGGCACGGTGTCGCCGGCGGCGTGCCGGTCCCGGTCGGTGGCGATCTGCGTGACCTCGGTGATGATGGCTTCCTCGTCCTCGCCGGTGGGCAGCCAGCTGGCCGGCGCGAACGGGTCGTCGAGCAGCGCCCCGAGCGGGTCGGCCGGACCGCCCGCGCTGGGCAGCAGGTCGGCGGTGAACAGCAGGACCGTCGCGTCCAGGGCCGGCTGGCCGCCGAACTGGTGCACCTGCCCGGGCCGCCCCCACAGCAGGGTGCTGGGCCGGCAGTCGTAGTCGACGAAGTCGATGCTGTGCCGCCCCCGCCCGGCGGTGAAGAGCATCAACACGTGGCACGGCGCGCGCAGTGGCCGGGTGAGGACCGGGGCCGGCAGCCGGCGCCGCAGGTCGGTCAGGCGCAGCACGTCGAGACCGGCCATGTGTGTGCCGGCCGCGCCGAGCAACAGTCCGGTTTCGACCATGATCGGACGTCACTGTACTCGACGTGCGGACTTTCAGCAGGTCGCGGGCGCGTGGCCGAGCTGTCCTGAACCGGACGCCACAACATATTCACGATCGGCCATCCGGTGGTGTTGATCTGATCGTCCGACCCGGTACGGTGCGTCAATGCCGAGGCGGCGGAGCGTACTTCGCGGCGCGGCCGTGGCGGCGGTGATCACAGCGCTCGGCGGGTGCGGCGGGTCACCGGCATACCGCCCCGGACCGCTACGAATCGCCACCGGTGGACCCGGCGGCGTGTACTACGTGTACGGGCAGGGCATCGCCGTCGCCGTCCGCCAGCACCTGCCCGGGCTGCAACCCAGCGTGATCGCCACCGGTGCCAGCGTCGAGAACATCCAGATGGTCGCCGACGGGTCCGCCGAGATCGCGTTCACGCTCGCCGACTGTGCCGCGGCCGCGGCGGCCGGCCGGACCCCGTTCGCCGCCGCGTTGCCGATCTCGGCACTGGCCCGGCTGTACGAGAACTACCTGCACGTGGTCGTGCCGGCCGGTGGTCCGATCCGCGGCCTGCGCGATCTCGCCCGGCGGCGGGTCTCGCTCGGCGCCACCGGCTCGGGTACCGAACTGATCGCCGCGCGGGTGCTCGACGCGGTCGGGATCGATCCGCATTCCGGCCTCACCGCGCTCCGGTACGGCGTCGACGACTCCGCGCGGGAACTGGTCGCGGGGCGGGTGGACGCGTTCTTCTTCTCCGCCGGGCTGCCGGTGGCCGCGATCACCACGCTGGCCCAGACCATCCCGGTCCGGCTGCTCGACCTCGGTGACGTGGCGACGGTCCTGCGCCAGCGGCACGGGGAGTTCTACACCGAGCGGACCATCCCGGCCTCCACGTACGGGCTGGACCGGGCGGTGGCGACCATCGGCGTATCCAACTACCTCGTCGTTCGGCGGGCGATGGCGGTCGACCTCGCGTACGCGGTGACCCGCCTGCTGTTCGAGCAGCGCGAAGAGCTGGCCGCGGCCCATCCGGAGGCGCGCCGGCTGGACCGGGGCGCCGCCATCGGCACGTACCCGCTCCCGCTGCACAAAGGCGCGGTGCGCTACTACCGCGAGGCGAAGCACTGAGTTCCTCGTCGATCTAGGAAGAATGGTGCCCTTGCTGCCTGGTTTGTCCGGCCATTCTTCCTAGATCGACGCTGTCACGGCACGGCACGGCACGGCACGGCACGGCACGTCACGGCACGGCACGTCACGGTGTCGGGAAGGTCAGCTTCGCGTTCAGGCCGTGCGGGGACACCGGCAGCAGGCGCAGGCCGCCACCGGAGACCTCGGCCAGCACCGCCGCGATCGGCAGGCCGAGGCCGGCGCCGTCGACGTTCTGCGCCTTCGGCGCCCGCCAGAACCGTCCCGCGGCCAGCCGGCGCTCGTCGGCAGACAGCCCCGGACCGTCGTCGACCACGTCGATGTCGACCGACATGATCCCCGGCTTGACGTCGACCAGCACGGTCGCGCCCGGCCCGGCGAACTTCAGCGCGTTGTCGATCAGCGCGTCGAGCGCCTGGTCGACGCCGGTGACCACGGCTCGGGCGTCGGCCTGGGCGGCGCCGGTGCGCCGCAGGGTGATCTCGCGCCGCTCGGCGAGCGGCTGCCAGGCGGCCACCCGCTGGTCGGCGACGGCCGCCGCGTCGACGACCTGGCAGCCGTGCTGCCCCCGCTCGGCGGAGGCGAGCGCGAGCAGCCCGTCGAGGATCAGGCCGAGCCGGTCCACCTCGTCGAGGGTCTCCCGGTGCTCGTCCAGCCCGCCGGCGTCGACGTGATCGGCCAGGTTGTCCAGCCGGATGCGCAACGCCGCGAGCGGGTTGCGCAGCTGGTGGCTGGCCTGGGCGACGAACGCGCGCTGCCGGCCGAACGCGTCGGCCACGTTGTCGGCCATCGCGTTGAACGACCGGGCGAGCCGGCGCAGCTCCGCCGGGCCGGAGTCGACCGGTACCCGGGCGTCGAACGCGCCGCCGGCGACCCGCTGCGCGGTGCCGACCAGGTCGGCGACCGGGCGCAGGATCCACCGGGCCAGCGCGAACGCCACGACCACGAAGATCGCCAGCGCGCCCAGGCCGACACCGGTGGTCAGGACCCAGAACCGCAGCTCGTCGCCGCGCAGCCGGCCGGTCGGCGACAGCGTCACGACCGCGCCGATCACCTCGCCGCCGCTGGTCACCGGCACCGCGACGGCGAGCGGTTCGCTCCGCCAGGGCCAGACCACGCCGGTGTTCGCCGCCCGTTCGCCGGCCAGTGCCTGTACCAGCTGCTCGTGTACGGCCGGCGCGGTGAACCTGGCACGGTTCCCGGCGACCAGGACGAGTGACCCGTCCCGGTCGGCGACCCCGGCGTCGATGCCGTACAGGTCGTGGTAGCGGGTCAGCTCGGCGGTGAGGAGCACGGTCTGCCCGGTTCGGAGGGCCGGATCGGCGATCGAGGCCAGCCGGTTCGCGTCGACCATCCGGTCGACGATCATCTCCTCGGTGCCCCGGGACGCGACGTTGATCGCGAGCGGCAGCTCGAAGCCGACCAGTACCAGCGCCAGCAGCACCAGGTACGTGATGACCAGCCGCCGTCGCATCGCCTCACTCCGCCCGCAGCCGGTAACCCACTCCGCGGACGGTCTGCACCAGGTCGGGGTCGCCGAGCTTCGCGCGCAGCGAGGCGATGTGCACCTCCACCGTGTGCGGACTGCCCCGCCACGTGGTGTGCCAGACCTCGGCGAACAGCCGGTCCCGGGTCACCGTCGCGCCCGGCTGCCGGGCCAGCGCGGCGAGCAGCTCGAACTCTTTCCTGGTCAGGGGGATCTCACGGCCGTCCAGCTCGGTGCGGCGCGCGTCCGGATCGACGGTGAGGCGGCCCGCCCGCAGTTGCGCCGGGCGCTCGGCGAACCGTGCGGCGCGGCGCATGACGGCATCGATGCGGGCCTGCAACTCGGCCATGCCGAACGGCTTGACCACGTAGTCGTCGGCTCCGCTGCGCAGCCCGGCGACCCGGTCGCGCTCCTCGCCGCGCGCGGTCACCGCGATGATCGCGACGTCGCCGCGGCGGCGTAGCTCGCGGCATACGTCGATGCCGTCGCCGTCGGGCAGGGCGAGGTCGAGCAGGACCAGGTCAACCGGTGCGGCGGCCAGCGCCTCGGCGGCGGTGGAGGCCCGGTCGACCTCGTACCCACGCCGACGCAACGCGGTCTCGAGGGCCGCGGCCACCCGACGGTCGTCCTCGACCAGCAGCACCCGCATGCCACGCAGGATAGGGCTCACCGCCTGCCGTCGAGGGGGCCAAAATGTGCGGCCCATGCCGGCCCCTGAGCGGTCGGCCCGCTCCGGCACCGGCGGCTTCGTCCGAGGCGGCCTGACGCGCGCGGTCCCCCGATGCGCGCACTCGACGACGCGCGGCAAGCCATGCCACTGCGGGGAACGCTAGGCATCGCTCGCCGTGCCGTGTGGCGGACGCGCTACTTCTTGACGAACACCTGAGCTTCCGGGTCAACGGGCCTTGGCGGTCTCCCGGTTGTTGGCCTTGCGGATCGCCTCGACCAGCTCGGCCTTGTTCATGCTGGACCGGCCGCGGATGTCGAGGCGCCGGGCCAGGTCCATCAGGTGTTCCTTCGACGCGTTCGCGTCCACGCCCTCGGCGGTCGCGGTCGGGCGCTGGTTGTGGCTGCGGGCGGCCTGCCGGTCACTGGGCCCCTTCTTCTTTTTGGCCTCCCAGTGGTCGCCGACCTTCTCGTACGAGTGCTTCAGCGCCGCGAAAGCGGTCCGGTGCGCCCGCTCGCCCTCCCCGTAGGACTCGACCGCGGAGTCGTGCGCCTCGCTCCATATCTCCTGGGCGTGCTGGTCCGAGCGTTTGAGGGTACTCGGCAGCTCCTTACGTGCCGGCATGGCAAACCACCTCCGCCTATCTGGTAGCCCGGCGAGGCTCCGGGTAAACACCCTCACGCCGGCTCGGGCTGGGTCGCCGGCCGGCTCACCGGCTCCATCGGCTCGATCAGGGTCAGCTCGACCGACGGCGCGACGACCTCGACGGGCACCCGGTCCACCAGGGTCAGCCCGGCCGGATGCATGGTGAACAGCAGCCGCCACGCCGACGCGGCCACGTCGCCGTCCGCGTACAGCTCGTACCGCGCGGCCACCAACCGGCGCGCGCCGCGCTCGCGGGTCCGGCCGAACGTCGCGTACCCGGCACTCGCCAGCGTCACCCCGAACAGGCCGCCGATCGCCACGCCCCAGCACAGTCCGGTCGCCAGCGCACCGATCGGCGGGCGGTCCAGGACGAAGGTGTACAGCGCCAGCAGCGCACCCAGCCACCCGCCCGCGGCGGCGCCGGCGGCGGCTGTGCGGAGGCCGGTGAACCGGCCGTTGCCGTCATCCACGAGCTTCAGGTCGCCCCCGATCAGCGCCAGTCGATCTACCGGGAAGCGGCTGCCCGCGAGCAGGGCGAGGGTCCGTTCGGCGTCGGCGTACCGGATGAAGGAGGCGACCGGGGTCCGTCCGGCGAGGTGGGTGTGCTCGGCGACGACCGTCCGCGGGCCGCGGATCCGGCGGGCACCGGCATGCGTCGGCGGTACGGTCACAATTTCGCCTCCTTTTGGTGTCCGGCCCTACCCCGACCCGGCGTGTTTATTCGCCGACCGCCTCGGCTGGCGTAGGGTACGTGGTGCCGTTGTGCCCAGCCGGTCGCCCACCGACCGGCTCCGGCCTCGTGATCTCGGTGGGCGTCCCCTGTGGACGCCTACCGGGCTGGCGTGGTCACCAGAAGTGGCGTCCGGAAGCCGGACGCCAGGGCGTTGTTGACCAGAACCGGCGGATCCGCTAACCCGCACTGCTACCCGACAGCGGTGGATCCTCGCGCGGACTGGTCACGTGGGTACAAGGGGGCCACACCGCGATGTCAATCGCGCTCGATCAAGCTGGCCGTGTCTTCCCCTCTGGTGGGGACCTGGAAGCACGGGTGTCCGGACTGCTGGAGCGCATGGGCGCGCTCCCGCCGGACGATCCGGGCCGGGCGGCAACCCGGGCCGAGCTGATCAATGCATGCCGGCCGATGGCCAGTTATCTGGCCAGGCGGTACCGCAACCGAGGGGAACCACTCGACGATCTGGTGCAGATCGCCACCGTCGGGCTGATCAAGGCGGTGGACGGTTACGACCGCATGCGCGGCGTGCCGTTCTCCGGTTACGCGGTACCAACGATCATCGGAGAGATCAAGCTGCACTTCCGGGACCGGGGGTGGGCGCTGCGGGTACCCCGTCGCCTGCAGGAGATCCGCATGCGGATCTCCAAGGCGGCCGGACCGCTGACCCAGCGGCTCGGCCGCTCGCCGACGGTCGCCGATCTGGCGGCCGATCTGGGGGTACCGGAGGAGGACGTCGTCGCCGGGCTGGCCTGCGCGCCGGCCTACCAGGCGCTGTCGTTGCAGGGGGCGCTGCGCGGGGCGGACGGGGCCGAGCTGCTCGACGTGCTCGGCGCGGCCGATCCGCTGCTGGAGTGCGTGGAGCAGCGGGAGGCGTTGCGCCGCCTGATCGTCCGGCTTCCCCAGCGGGAGCGCCGGATCCTGTTCATGCGCTTCTTCGACAACATGACCCAGTCGCAGATCGCAGCCCAGACCGGCATTTCGCAGATGCACGTGTCGCGGCTGCTGGAGCGGTCCCTGCGGGTGCTACGGGAGGCCCTGCTGGCGGATTGACCATGGGTGATCCCGGTGCCGTCGGGGGCCGGCACCGGGATCACCAGCTCGTTACCAGCGCCCCAGCCAGGACCACTCCGAGTTGAGCCAGTCGCGGAGCCGGCTCGCCTGGTCGACGTCGACGTTGAGCCACGACGCCGTCTTGTTGATGGCGAGGATCCCGAGAACCACGCCGGCGATGCTGAACACCAGCCCGAACAGGGCGACGTGGTGACCGGTCACGGTCCGGCGGGACACCGCGGCAAGGCCGGCGGCGGCGAACAGCAGACCGAGCACGCCGGCGGCGATCGCCACCGGGGCCAGCCGGCCGCTGAGCGCGGCGAGCACCGCGGACACGCCGATGATCAGGCTCAGGGTGGCGGCGAAGCTCGTGTGCATCCGCCGTACCTGCCGGCGGGCCGCATCGGCTTCGCGCTCCGCTTCCTCGCGTTCGCGCTCGGCTGTTTCGACCCGCTGCCGGACCGTCGGCTCACCGTCGGTGCGCCCGGGTAGCGGGGCGACCGCACCGCCTGGCGGTACGGGCTGATCGGTCGCCAGCGGGTGCCGGGAACGGCCGAACACCCGGCCGGTCCGACCTGTGGTCGCGGTACCGCCGGCGCGTTCCCGCTCGGCGGTGGCGACAGCACGGTTACGTTCGGCGGCGCGTTCCTCCGCGGCCGCCTGTTCGGTGGCCACCGCCCGCTGGGCGCGGGTCGGGGCGTCATCGGCTCGTACGCGGTCAGCGCCGGCCTGCCGCTCCTGCGCGGCGGCACGCTCGTCGGCAACCGCCGCGTCGGCGGCGCTGTCGCTAGCTGACCGCTCGTCACGCGCGTGCCGGTTGAAGAGGCCAGAGGCCATTGCACACCTCCTGTGAGCCGCCTCGTCGCATGGGCAAAGGGGGGCATGCCCACAGGCGGACTTGACTGGGTGATACCCAGTCACGTTGTTTGTTACACCGCCGGTTTGGGGCGTTTGTGCCATAGTTTGCGCGCTACCGGGACGGGTACCCCGGGTGCCATGGAACGCGGGAGTTCGAAACACGGACCACGACTCGACGACGAGATGGAGCATGAGGTACGCGGCATGCTGCAAGGTGGGGTGGACGGCCGTGTGGAGGAGTGGCGCGACCCCGAGCCCCCCGGCGAGGACCAGCCCAATCCAACGTTCACGCCGAACGGGTACGAACGGTCCGGCGCGCCGCCCGGCATGACCCAGGCGGATGTCGAGGGGCGCAGCGAGGTGGGTCGCTACATTCCGCTGTCGGCGCTCCCCGGCGACCGCGACGACCTGCTCGCCGCCGCCGACGAGATGGAGGCGCCACAGTACGTGGTCGACCTGCTCGCCCGGCTGCCCGAGGGGCGCCGGTTCGAGACGGTCAACCAGGTCTGGGCCGCGCTGGGCGGCTACAACGAGGACCGCCGCACCTGAGAGATCGCCGCACCTGAGAGACGGCCGCACCTGAGAGGTGGCACAACTTCCCGGAAATAGTGGCCTCCGGCACCCCGCGAGGCCACTATTTCCGGGAAGTCGTGCCGGCCGGCGGAGGATGGGCTGATGCGCAGCGAGACGGTCGACGCGGTGGTCATCGGGGCCGGCCACAACGGGTTAGTCGCGGCGAACCTGCTGGTCGACGCCGGCTGGGACGTGGTGGTACTGGAGGCGACGGGGCATGCCGGGGGAGCGGTGCGCTCGGCCGAGCTGACCGCGCCCGGCTTCGTCAGCGACGTGTGCAGTTCGTTCCACCCGCTCGGGTACGCCTCGCCGGCCATCGCCGCGCTGGGCCTGGAGGAGTACGGGCTGCGCTGGACGCACGCGCCACGGGTACTCACCCACCTGCTGCCGGACGGCCGGGCCGCCGTCCTCGACCGGGACGTCGAGGTGACCGCCGGGTCGCTGGACCGGTTCGCGCCCGGTGACGGCGCGCGCTGGCGGGACGCGTACCGGCAGTGGCTGCCGATCAGCGCCGACCTGCTGGCCGGGCTGCTGAGCCCCTTCCCGCCGGTACGCGCCGGGGCGGCCCTGGCCGGGCGGCTGCGCACGGCCGGCCTGCTGCGGCTGGCCCGCCGGTTCCTGCTGCCGGTCCAGGTGCTCGGCGACGAGCTGTTCCGGGGCGAGGGCGGGAAGGCCCTGCTCGCCGGGCTCGCCCTGCACACCGACCTGTCGCCGGCCGAGGGGGGCAGCGCCGCGTACGGCTGGCTGCTCGCGATGCTCGGCCAGCAGTACGGCTTCCCGGCGCCGGTGGGCGGGGCCGGGCGGCTGGCGGACGCCCTGGTGGCCCGGCTGCGCGCCGGTGGCGGGCAACTCGTCTGCGGGGCGCCGGTGGACCGGGTCGTCGTCGGCGCCGGCCGGGCGCTCGGGGTACGGGTGGCCGGCGGGGTGCACTGGCGGGCCCGCCGGGCGGTGCTGGCCGACGTACCCGCGCCGACCCTGCTGCTCGACCTCGTGGGAGCCGAGCGGCTGCCCGGTCGCCTGGCCCGCGACCTGGACCGTTTCCGCTGGGACAGCGGCACACTCAAGGTCGACTGGGCGCTGTCCGGGCCGGTACCGTGGCGCGCCGAGGCCGCCCGGGGTGCCGGCACCCTGCACCTGTGCACCGACGTGGCCGGCCTGGTCGAGTTCTCCGCCGACCTGGCCGCCGGCCGGGTACCGGAGCGGCCGTTCCTGATCGCCGGCCAGATGACCACCACCGACCCGGGCCGGTCGCCGGCGGGTACCGAGGCGATGTGGGCCTACACCCACCTGCCGCGCCGGGAGAAGTGGCCGGGCGAGGAGATCGACCGGCAGGTGACCCGGATCGAGGCGGTGATCGAGGACCGGGCGCCGGGCTTCCGGGATCTCGTCGTGAGCCGGTATGTGGCCGGGCCGGACCTGCTCCAGGCGGAGAACCCGAGCCTGGTCGGCGGCGCGATCAACGGCGGCACGTCGGCGCCGTACCAGCAGCTGTTCCTGCGGCCGGTCCCCGGGCTCGGCCGGGCCGACACCCCGGTGGACCGGCTGTACCTGGCCAGCTCCAGCGCGCACCCGGGGGGCGGCGTGCACGGCGCGGCCGGCGCGAACGCGGCCCGGGCGGCGCTGGCCCGGGCCCGGCCGGTCGCCGGTGACCTGTACGCGGCCGGCGTCCGCGCGGCCCACCGCGCCATCTACGGTCGATGACCGGCACAACTTCCCGGAAATAGTGGCCTCAGCGGGTACAAATAACCACAATTTGCCGGAAGTTGTGCCGATCGACCGGGTGCCTATTGTGGGGAGATCATGGAGTACCGGGTGCTGGGGCCGCTGGAGGCGCACGCGGACGGCCGCGCCCGCACCCTGCCCGGCCCGCGCGCCGAACGGATCCTCGCGACCCTGCTCTGCCAGCCCAACCGCCTGGTCGAGCTGGCCGACCTGATCGAGGCGGTGTGGGGCGACGACCCGCCGGAGACCGCCCGCCGCCAGGTGCAGAACCAGGTGGCGGCGCTGCGGGCGGTGCTGACCCCGCTGGGCGGGTTCATCGACACCGGCGACTCCGGGTACCGGATCCGGGTGGGCCCGGGCGAGCTGGACGCCGCGGCCTTCGACGACCTGGTCGACCGGGGCCGGGCCGCTGCCGACGCGGCGCTGCTGCGGCAGGCGCTGGCGCTGTGGCGCGGTCCGGCCTTCACCGGACTCACCGACGGGTCGCTGGTGGCGACCGAGGCGCAGCGGCTGGCCGAAAAGCGGCTCGCCGCCCTCGAGGAGTGCATCGACCTCGAACTGGCCGCCGGCAGACACGCGGAAACCGCCGACGAGCTGGCCGGCCTGGTCGCCGAGAACCCTCGGCGGGAGCGGTTCGTCGGACAGCTCATGACCGCCCGGTACCGCAGCGGCCGGCCCGCCGACGCGCTCGCCGCGTACGACGACCTGGCCGGGCGGCTCGGCGACGAGCTGGGCATCGACCCGTCGCCGGAGCTGCGGCGGCTGCGCGAGGCGATCGAGCGCGGCGAGCCGGAGCCGGCGTCCGACCGCGCAGTGGCACCGGCGATCACCCCGGCCCAGCTGCCCGCCGACGCGGTCGGGTTCACCGGCCGGACCGTCGACCTGGCCCGGCTGGACTGCCTGCTCTCGGACGGGCAGACCCGGTCCACCGTGATCATCTCGGCCATCGCCGGGACCGCCGGCGTCGGCAAGACCGCGCTGGCCGTGCACTGGGCGCACCGGGCCCGGGACAAGTTCCCGGACGGGCAGCTGCACGTCAACCTGCGCGGGTACGCCCAGACGCCGCCGGTACGCCCGATCGAGGCACTGTCGTCGTTCCTGCGCGCGCTCGGGGTGGCCGCCGGGTCGGTACCCGCTGAGGTGGACGCGGCGGCGGCGCTGTACCGGGGGCTGCTCGCCGGCAAGCGGGTACTCGTGCTGCTCGACAACGCCGCCAGCGCGGCGCAGGTCCGTCCGCTGCTGCCGGCGACCCCGGGCTGCCTGGCGCTGGTCACCAGCCGGGACGCGCTGGCCGACCTGGTCGCCCGGGACGGCGCTGACCGGCTGCGCCTCGACGTGCTGACCCCGGACGAGGCGTATGCGCTGCTCACGTACACAATCGGGGACCAGCGTGCGAGCGCCGAGCCGGACGCGGTGGCCGAGCTGGCGCGGCTGTGCGCGTACCTGCCGCTGGCGCTGCGGATCACGGCGGCGAACCTGGCCGACACCGAGCGGGTCGCCAACTACGCGGCCCGGCTCGCGGCCGGCAACCGGTTGGCCGCCCTTCAGGTGGACGGCGACGAGCAGGCCGCCGTCCGGGCCGCCTTCGACCTGTCGTACGCGGCACTGCCCGCCCCGGCGCAGCGGCTGTTCCGGCTGCTCGGCCTGCACCCCGGCCCGGACGTGACGGCGGCCGCCGCGGCGAGCCTGGTCGGCCGGCCGGCGGGCGAGGTCCGGCCGCCGCTCGACGACCTGGTCCGCGCCCACCTGCTCACCGAGCTGCCGGGCGGCCGGTACGGCAGCCACGACCTGCTCCGGGCGTACGCGACCGAACTCGCCGGTACCCTCGCCGAGCCCGACCGCGACGCGGCGCTGCGCCGGATCCTCGACCACTACCTGCACTCGGCGCACGCCGCCGTCCGCCTGCTGGACCCGGCACGTGACCTGGTCACGCCGGCCGCGGCCGACCCCGGCGTCCACCCGGAGCAGCCGGGCGACCACGCGGCGGCGATGGCCTGGTTCGCGGCGGAGTACCCGGTGCTGCGGGCCACCGCGGAGCACGCCGCGGACGCCGGGTTCGACGACCACGTCTGGCACCTGGCCTGGAGCCTGCTCACGTTCCAGGACATCCAGGGGTACTGGCACGACCTGATCGTGACCCAGGACGCGGCGCTGGCGGCGGCCCGGCGCCAGGACGACCGTCCCGGGCAGGCGTTCGCCCGGCGGGCGCTGGCCCGGGCGTGCGCCCGGCTCGGCCGCTACGACGACGCCCTCGGCCACTACGAGCACACCATCGACCTGTACCGCGAGTTGGGTGACGACGTCGGCCGGGCCAACACCCACCTGGGCTTCGCCGGCATCTACGAGATGCAGGGCCGCTACCCGCAGGCGCTGCACCATGCCGAGCTGGCACTGGCGGCGCACCGTGCGGCCGGGCACCCGGTCGGCCAGGCCCGGTCGCTCAACCAGGTCGGCTGGTGCCACGCCCTGGTCGGCGACTACGAACAGGCCATCGGGTACTGCGAACCGGCGCTCGCCCTGCTGCGTGAGCTGGGCGACCGGCGCGCCGAGGCGCACACCTGGGACAGCCTGGGCTTCGCCCACCACCGGCTCGGCGACTTTCCCCGGGCGGTGTCCTGCTACCGGTCCGCGCTGGACCTCTTCGCCGAGGTACGCGACCGGTACAACGAGGCGGCGACGCTGGCCCGGCTCGGCGACACGCACCGGGACGCCGGCGAGCCGGCCGCGGCCCGGGACGTGTGGCGGCGCTCGCTGCTGATCCTCGACCAGCTCGACCACGCGGACGCCGCCGAGGTACGCGCGAAACTACTGTCCTGACCGCCCGGTCCGCCGCACCGCCAGGTCGCCCAGGCGGCGCAGCGACTCCCTGTTGCGCCAGTGCTGGAAGTGGGTGCCCGTCGTCGCGGCCCGGTAATCGCCGCCGCCGCGATTGGGCGCGGCGCGCTCTGGGCAAGACCGAAGCATGGGTACGCGTGCACGGGACCAGGTTGTCGTAGTCACCGGGGCGAGCGGCGGAGTGGGCCGGGCGGTCGCCCGCCGGTATGGCATCCGGGGCGCCAAGGTGGCGCTGCTCGCCCGGGGCAAGAAGGGGCTGAACGCGGCCGCGGAGGACGTCCGGGAGCGCGGCGGCACCGCCATGACGGTACCGGTGGACATCGCCGACCCGGATGCCGTCTTCACCGCCGCCGAAGACGTGGAAGCCGAGCTGGGCCCGATCGACATCTGGGTCAACGACGCGTTCACCTCGGTGTTCGCGCCGTTCATGAAAATCAGCCCGGACGAGTTCAAGCGGGTCACCGAGGTGAGCTACCTCGGGTACGTGTACGGCACCCGGGCGGCGCTGGACCGGATGCTGCCCCGCGACCACGGCACGATCGTCCAGGTCGGATCGGCGCTCGCCTACCGGGGCATCCCGTTGCAGAGCGCGTACTGCGGGGCCAAGCACGCCATCCAGGGCTTCAACGAGGCGCTGCGCTGCGAGCTGCGGCACGAGGGTACGCACGTGCGGACCACGATGGTCCAGCTGCCGGCCGTCAACACGCCGCAGTTCAGCTGGGTACTGTCGCGGCTGCGCCGGCACGCCCAGCCGGTACCCCCGATCTACCAGCCCGAGGTCGCCGCGAAGGCCATCGTGTACGCGGGCGACCACCCGAACCGGCGCGAGTACTGGGTCGGCGCGTCGACCGCGGCCACCATGATCGCGAACGCGGTGGCTCCCGGCCTGCTGGACCGGTACCTGGCGAAGACCGGGGTCACGTCCCAGCAGACCGACGAGCCGGCCCGCCCGACCGGCCGGCCAACCTGTGGCACCCGGTCGACGCCCGGGCCGACTACGGCGCGCACGGCGAGTTCGACGAGCGGTCACACACCCAGGCGCCGCAGCTCTGGGCGTCGCAGCACCACGGCCTGCTGCTCGGGGGAGCCGCGATGGTGGCCGCCGGCGCGGTCGCGGCGACCCGCCTGCTCCGCAGGTGACTTCATGATCGCGGAGACTTTTCCGTGTGCTGACACGGAAAAGTCTCCGCGATCATGGGGAAGCGTTGACCAGTTAGGGGGTTTGCCGCCCGGGCCGGCTCCGCCAGGATGCGGGCATGGAGTCTCCGGAGATCGCCCCGACCGTCAGCCGCCGCCAGATCCTCGCCACGGCCGCCGCCTCCATCGGCGCCGCCGTCCTGCCGATGCCGGCGGGCGAGCCGGCCGCGCCCACCGAGTCCCCGTTCCTCCTGGGTGTGGCCAGCGGCGACCCGCTGCCGGACAGTGTGATCCTGTGGACCCGGCTGGTCCGGGACGCGTACGAGGCGCAGTCGATGGGCCGCCGGCCGGTCGACGTGGTCTGGCAGGTGGCCCGCGACGAGCGGTTCCGGCACGTGGTGCGGTCCGGCGTCACGGCCGCCCGCCCTGAGCTGGCGCACTCGGTACACGTGAACGCCTGCGGCCTGGAGCCGGGGCGGGAGTACTTCTACCGGTTCAGGACCGGGGGAAAGATCAGCCCGGTCGGGCGTACCCGGACCGCACCCGCGGCGTGGGCCAACCCGGACCGGCTGCGGCTGGGCATCGTCAACTGCCAGGACTTCCAGAACGGGTACTGGCCGGCGTACTGGGGACTCGCCGAAGAGGATCTCGACGTGGTGTTCCACCTCGGCGACTACATCTACGAGTACGACCCGCACAGCCGCTTCCCGGACCGCAACCACACGACTCCGGCGACCCCGGGCCTCGACCAGTTGCTGACACTGGACGACTACCGCAACCGGCACGCCCAGTACAAAGGGGATCCTGCCCTGCGGGCCGCGCACGCCGCCTTCCCGTGGGTGGTGACCTGGGACGACCACGAGGTGGAGAACAACTACGCCGACGACGTCGACGAGATCGACGACGTGGGGCCGCGTAAGCAGACGCCCGAGCAGTTCCGGCGCGAGCGGGCGCACGCCTACCAGGCGTACTACGAGCACATGCCGATCCGGGCCGACCTCCGGGCCGGCAGCAGCGACCTGCGGATCTTCCGGCGGTTCGACTTCGGCCGGCTGGCCCGCTTCAACGTGCTCGACACCCGGCAGTACCGCACCGACCAGCCGGGCGGCTTCCCCGGCGACTTCGGCCTGGCGGCCGCCGGCACCGGCAACACCACCGGTACCCTCACCGGCGAGGCGCAGGAGCGCTGGCTCGCCGACGGCCTCACCCGTACCCCCGCCCGGTGGAACGTGATCGCCCAGCAGGTCATGATGAGCCGGACCCGGTTCCCGAACCCGACCGGTGGCCAGCCGCCGGTCGTCGCCAACCTGGACCAGTGGGACGGCTACGCGCCGCAGCGCACCCGGCTGCTCCAGTTCCTCGCCGACCGTCGGGTGGCGAACCCGGTGGTGCTGGCCGGTGACATCCACTCCACCTGGTTCAGCGACCTGAAGCTGAACTTCGACGACCCGGCGTCACCGAGCGTGGCCGTCGAGTTCGTGGCGACGTCGGTCAGCTCCGACTTCCCGATCGCGTTCGACGCGCCGCTCAAGCAGGTCAACCCGGTGCTGAACCCGCATGTGCGGTACTTCGACGGGTCCCGGCGCGGCTACCTGCGCGCCGAGGTCGGCCGGGACGCGTGGCGCACCGACGTCCGGGTGGTCGACACCATCGACGTCCGGAACGCGCCGGTCTACACCAGCGCGTCGTACGCCGTCGAGGCCGGTCAGCACACGCTGGTGCCGGCGTAGGCAACGTCGATTTGGTACCCGGCCCGCGCCCGGCGATCCCGGCTCAGGCGGCCTGGCTGCGGCGGAGCTGGACCGCGATCGCCCAGCTGACCTCGGTGACCGGCCGGGCACCGTTGACCGTGATCAACTGCTCGCGGTCGGCGTAGTAGTCGAGCATCGGCAGCGTGTTCTCCTCGAACACCTCGAGCCGGTGCGCGATGACCTCTTCGGTGTCGTCGGTGCCCCGCCCCCGGGCGAGCAGTCGCCGCACCAGCTCCTGGCGGGGGACCTCCAGGTACACCGCGACCTGGACGGCGACGCCGAGCCCGCGGGCCACCTCGTAGGCCGCCTGGGCCTGGGCGACGGTACGTGGGAAGCCGTCGAGCACGTACCCGCCGGTGGCGCTGGCCGCGACGACCGGTTTGTACAGCATGTCCATGATGATGCCGTCCGGCACGAGATCGCCCCGCTGGACGTAGTCGCTCACCAGCCGGCCGATCCGGGTGCCCTCGGTCACGTGCCTACGCAGCAGGTCGCCGCTGGAGATGTGGGTCAACCCGAACCGCCCGGCGAGGAGCTCGGCCTGGGTGCCCTTGCCCGCACCGGGGGCTCCGATCAGCAGTACCCGCATCTGCCAAGTTTCGCCTGCCGGAGCGAATCACGCGCTGTGGGGACGGTTACACGTGGGGCCGATCACCCGCGATGCGGTCGAGGATCTCGTGGACCAGCGCCATCGGCGTGTGCGGGTGCAGGAAGGCGAACCGGGCCACCGTCTCGCCCTCCCAGGCCGTCGGCGGGATGAACGCGACCTGGTCTCCGAGCAGCCGGTCGGCCCACCGGGTGTAGTCGTCGGTCCTCCAACCGGTCCGCCGGAACAGCACCACCCCGAGGTCGGGCTCGCGGATCAGCTCCAGGTACGGCCGGCGCCGGATCTCCGCGGCGGTGTCGCGGGCCAGCCCGAGCGCCGCCTCGATCGCCGCCGAGTACGCGGTCACCCCGTGTACCGCGAGCGAGAACCACAGCGGCAGCCCGCGTGCCCGCCGGGTCAGGTGGTACGCGTAGTCGGTCGGGTTCCATTCGGCCGGCTTGTCGTGGATCACGTCCAGGTACGAGGCGTCCTGGGTGTGCACGGCCCGGGCGGCGGCCGGATCCCGGTACAGCAGGGCGGCGCAGTCGAACGGCGCGAACATCCACTTGTGCGGGTCCAGGATGAACGAGTCGGCGTGCTCGATCCCGTCGTACCGGTGCCGCACGCTGGGCGCGAACAGCCCCGCCCCGCCGTACGCCCCGTCGACGTGGAACCACAGGTCGTACTCGTTCGCCACGACCGCGACGCCGGCCAGGTCGTCGACGATGCCGGCGTTGGTGGTACCCGAGGTGGCCACCACCGCCGCGAGCGACGCCGGGTCGCCGTCGGCCTCGATCGCCGCGCGGAGGGCGGCGCCGGTGAGCCGGTGGTCGTCGGTCTCCACGGTCAGCGCGTCCATTTCGAGCATGCGCAGCGTGTTCACGATCGACGAGTGGGCGTCCGCGCTGACCGCCACCCGGTACCGGGCCGCCGACCTCCGGCGCTTGGCCGTCTCGCGGGCCACCACGAGCGCGGACAGGTTGGCGGCCGACCCGCCGCAGACGAAGCAGCCGCCGGCCGACCCGGGCAGCCCGGCCCGGTCGGCGATCAGCCGGAGCACCTGGTTCTCGGCGTGGACCGCGCCGGCCGCCTCCAGCCACGAGATGCCCTGGATCGACGCGCAGGAGACCAGCATGTCGAACAGCAGCGCGGCCTTCGTCGGCGCGGCCGGGATGAACCCGAGGAAGCGGGGGCTGTCGGCCGAGATCACCGCCGGGGCGAGCATCGACGTGTACACGCCGAGCACCTCGTCCGGGTTGTGGCCGTCGTCGCCCAGCAGGCCGGAGGTGACCGCGTCGAGGGCGGCCGGGTCCTGCGAGCCGCGGTCGAGCGGGACCGGGTCGAGGCGCAGCCGGTTCTCCGCGTAGGCGAGCACGGAGCGGATCATCTGCTCGGTGGTTGCGTCGACGGTGTGCATGGGCGGAACGTATGACCGGTCGGGCCCGCGGGCAACCGGCCGGAAGGTCGCACCGCGCGCCCGGAACTGGCCTCAGCGCACAGGAAGCAGCAGAGGAGCCGCCATGGCAGGCATGTACGGACCCGACGTGACCTTCCTCGGCGTGCCGCGCCGCGACCTGACCGACCGGGAGGCGCTGCGGGCGGCGGACGTGGTGATCGTCGGGGCACCGTACGACGCCGGCGCGTCGTACCGGGCCGGCGCCCGGTTCGGCCCGCAGGCCATCCGGATGACCGACTACCTGCCGCACGACGCGTCCCGGCCGCACCTGGCCCTGCGGGTGAACGCGCTCCAGGAGCTGACCGTGGTCGACATCGGCGACGTGGAGATGCCCGGCGTGGAGGGCCGCCAGCCGTTGCAGCGCCTGGAGGACGCGGTACAGGCGGTGGCCGAGGCGGGCGCCATCCCGGTGATCCTCGGTGGCGACCACACGATCACCTGGCCGGACGTGACCGGGGTGGCCCGGGCGGTTGGCTGGGGGCGGGTGTCGGTGATCCACTTCGACGCCCACGCGGACACCGGGGACTCCCAGTTCGGCTCGCTGATCGGGCACGGGCTGCCGATGCGGCGGCTGATCGAGTCCGGCGCGTGCCGCGGCGACCGGTTCCTCCAGCTCGGGCTGCGCGGGTACTGGCCGGAGCCGCCGACCCTGGGCTGGATGGCCGAGCAGCGGATGCGCTCGTACGAGATGCACGAGATCGTGCACCGTGGCCTGGTGGTCTGCCTGGAGGAGGCGTTCGCCATCGCGACCGACGACTGCGACGGCGTGTTCGTGTCGGTGGACATCGACGTCACCGATCCCGGCTCGGCGCCGGGCACCGGCACCCCGGAGCCGGGCGGGTTCTCGCCGCGCGAGCTGCTCGACACCGTCCGGCGGATCGCGATCGAGCTGCCGGTGGTGGGCATGGACGTGGTGGAGGTGTCGCCGCCGTACGACACGTCCGACGTGACCGCGTTCCTGGCCAACCGGGTGGTGCTGGAGATGCTGTCCGGCATCGCGTACCGGCGCAAGGGTGGCCGGTGGGGCGACATTCCACCGACGCTGCTAGGCGGTCGCTGACCGCTGTGCCTGGAGCACCTGCACGCCGGCCCACAGCTCCATCCGGACGGCGGTGACGTCGAGATCCCGGCCGAGCAGCTCGCCGACCCGCCGCATCCGGTGGCGCAGCGTGTGCCGGTGCACCCCGAGCGCGGCGGCCGCGGTGTCCCACTGGCCGTTGTGTTCCAGCCACGCGCCCAGCGACCGGACCAGGTCGCCCCGGCCGGTCACGTCGTGCTCGATCAGCGGGCGCAGCAGCGACTCGGCGAACGCCACCGCCTGCGGGGTGGCGAGGAGCCCGAGCAGCCCGGCCGCCCCGATCTCGGCGAACGACGTGTACCGCCGGCCGGTGCGCTGCCCGGCCCGCAGCGCCTGCTCGGCCTCGCGCCGGGCCCGAGCCAGCTCGGTGAGGCCGGCGTCCCCGGACTCGCCGAGGAAAAGCCGGTCCGAGGCGGCCGCGGCGAGGGCGCGCCCGCGGGCCCGGCCGGTGGCCGAGCAGACCACCACCGCGTACTCGGGGAGCTGGGCGAAGAACACCCGCTCACCGGCGCTCGCGGCGGTGGAGTCGATGACCTCCAGCAGCTCGTCCCGGCAGGCCGGCCGCCCGCCGACGAGCAGCATCCGCAACGGTTCGGGTGGCAGCCCGCCCCACAGGTCGTGGGCCAGGCGGGCGGCCCGGTCGGTCTCGCCGTCGACGAGCAGGTCGAAGATCGTCGTCCGGAGGTGGTACTCCGCCGTGCGCAGTGCCGACGCCTGGGCCAGCATGAGGGTCAGCAGCGAGACCGCGGTGTTCAGCACGTCGCGCTGCTCCCGGGTGGGCCGGCGGGCGGTGCCGACCGCGAGGAAGCCACGGGTCCGGTGGCCCGGCCGCAGCGACTGCACGACGATCTGGTCGCCGTCGACCGACAGCGTCGTGCTCACCGGCGTGGTGTAGTCGCGCAGCCGCTCCAGTTCCTGGGCGAGCCAGGGGCCCTGGCGGGCGGCCCCGGCCGGGGCGGCGTGCTCCACCGAGCCGGCCGCGTCCAGCAGTACCGCCCAGCCGTCGAGCCGGTCGGCGAGCCGGCGGACCAGCCCGCCCGCGCCGGACGCGACCGCGGCCCGGGTCAGCTCCTGCTGGGCGTGGAAGGTCCGGGTCAGCTCCGCGTTCTGGTCGGCGGCGAGCACCTCCCACACCATCCGGCTGATCGCGATGAAGGCGGTCCGCTCGGGCACCTCGATCAGCGGCAGCTGGCGCGCGTCGGCGGCACTGATCAGCGACGCCGGTACCGTGCCGTGGGCCACCCCGACCCCGAAGCCGAGCGCGGCCACCCGGGCCCGGACCAGGCGGTCCACGTACGCGCTGACATGCGGATCGGCCGCCGAGCCGAGCCACAGCCCGACCGAGAGCAGCAGCTCACCGCCGCCCAGGTACGGCGTCGGGTCGACCAGCTCGCTCGTGTGCACCCAGGAGATGTCGCGGTCGAGCGCGTGCGGCACGGACGGCTGGACCAGCACGGTGAGCCCGAGCGCGGGTTGGCCGACCAGCGTGGCGAGCGTTACGGGCATGCGCGCCCCCGATGCCGTCTTCCTCCACAACTTTCTCGACATCGTGTCGAAGTCGAGCCCCCGACTTGTCCCACGGTGCCATAACTGCAGCCGGATTGGGACACCTAAAGTCAAGCCCTGCGCTGGCGAGGACGGACCCGGATGGACATCTGCCAGTTGTCGGCCGGTGGTGTCCGAGGACCTCGGCTTCGCCCCGCTCGACAACGACGTCCGGCGGGCCGGCATGCGCGCCCAGTTCGCCGGTACCCCGATCGCGCCGCACGAGCCGCCGCCGGTCGGCCCGCTCGCGTTCAAGATGACGTGACAGGAGGGCCCATGCATCCGCTCGACCCGTTGACGGCCGACGAGTTCCGGCAGGTGGCCACCATCCTGCGGCGCGAGCGCGGGGTGGACGAGCGCTGGCGGTACGCGTCCATCGAGCTGCGCGAGCCGGTCAAGGGCCAGTCCGGGCAGCCGCCCCGGGAGGCGCTCGCGGTCTGCTGGAACCGGCAGGACAACCAGGCGTACCGGGCCGTGGTGTCGCTGACCGACGACACTGTCGCCGACTGGCGGGACCTGCCCGGCCAGTACCCGAATATGACGGTCGATGAGTGGCACGAGTGCGACGAGCGGCTGCGTGCCGATCCCCGGCTGGCCGGGGCGTTGGCCCGGCGCGGCATCACCGACCTGTCCCGGGTCCTCGTCGACGTCTGGGCCTATGGTGCCGCCCTGGTCCCTGAGCGGTACCGGGGACTGCGCGTCGGCTGGGGCGACGTCTGGTACCGGGCCAGCGACGACGGCAACCCGTACGCGCACCCGGTCCAGGGCATGCACCCGATCGTCGACCTCAACCGGATGGAGCTGCTGGAGATCGAGGACGTGGAGTCCCCGGTCGAGCCGCCGAAGGTGGCCGGCGAGTACCTCCCGGCGCTGACCGGCCTGCCCGCGCGCGAGGTCCGGCCCTTGGAGATCACCCAGCCGGACGGGGTCTCGTTCACCCTCGACGGCAACCTGCTGACCTGGCAGAACTGGCGGATGCGGATCGGCTTCAACTACCGCGAGGGCCTGGTCCTGCACGAGGTGTCGATCGCCGACCGGCCGGTGGCGCACCGGATGTCGTTCGCGGAGATGGTCGTGCCGTACCGCGACCCGACCGTCGACCACTACCGCCGCACCGCGTTCGACATCGGCGAGTGGGGCCTCGGCTTCATGACCACGTCGCTGGAGTTGGGCTGCGACTGCCTCGGCGAGATCCGGTACGTGGACGCCGTGCTGCACGACTCGCACGGCGAGCCGTACGAGATCCGCAACGCGATCTGCGTGCACGAGGAGGACAACGCGATCCTCTGGAAGCACGTCGACCACCAGCACGGCGCCGAGATGCGCCGGGCGCGGCGGCTGGTGGTGTCGTTCCACGTCACGGTCGCCAACTACGAGTACCTCGTGTACTGGCGCTTCTACCAGGACGGCAACATCGAGTGCGAGGTGCGGGCGACCGGGATCATGGTGACGACGTCCTTTGTGGACGCCCCGCCGCCCTACGGGACGCTGGTCGACGAGCGCACCTACGCGCCGTACCACCAGCACTTCATCGTCGCCCGGCTGGATCTCGACATCGACGGGCCGGCCAACACGGTGTACGCGACCGAGTCGCACCCGGCGCCGCCGTCCGAGTCGGACCCGTACCCGCTGGGCCTCGCGATCCGCACCACCCCGCTGCGTACCGAAGGCGACGGCCGCCAGGACTACGACTGGTCGACCCAGCGCGCCTGGAAGGTGGTCAACGACAACGTCACCAACGGCCTGGGCACGCCGGTCGGGTACAAGCTGGTGCCCGGCGGCTGCTTCCCGCCCCTGCTCCACCCGTCGTCACCGGTGCTGCGGCGGGCCGAGGTCATCACCCACACGCTGTGGGTCACGCCGTACCACCCGGACGAGCGGTGGCCGTGCGGCGACTTCCCGAACCTCAGCGACCGCGACACCGGGCTGCCGGTGTGGACCGCCGGGAACCGGTCGATCGAGAACACCGACATCGTGCTCTGGTACGTGTTCGGCCTGCATCACCTCACCCGTCCCGAGGACTGGCCGATCATGCCGGTCGACACGGTTTCCTTCTGGCTCAAGCCGTTCGGCTTCTTCGACCGCAACCCCACGCTGGACGTGCCGCCCAGCTCAGCCGCCAGTCATGATCATTAGGAGCGCCCCATGTCAGATCGGATCCTGCGCAACTTCGTCGACGGCGGGTACGTCGACACCGCCGACGGCCGGACCGCCGCACTGATCGATCCCAGTACCGGCGAGGTGTTCGCGGACGCGCCGCTGTCCGGCGAGGCCGATGTGGACACCGCGATGCGGTCCGCGGCGCACGCGTTCGAGGGGTGGCGGGACACCACGCCCAGCGAGCGCAGCCTGGCCCTGCTGCGCATCGCCGACGCGGTGGAGCGGCGGGCCGACGCGCTGGTCGCCGCGGAGAGCCAGAACACCGGCAAGCCGCTGGGGCTGACCCGGTCGGAGGAGATCGGGCCGATGGTCGACCAGATCCGGTTCTTCGCCGGGGCGGCGCGGCTGCTGGAGGGCCGGTCGGCCGGCGAGTACCTGGCCGACCACACCTCGATGATCCGCCGCGAGCCGGTGGGGGTCGTCGCCCAGGTGGCGCCGTGGAACTACCCGATGATGATGGCGGTCTGGAAGTTCGCGCCCGCGGTCGCCGCCGGCAACAGTGTGGTCCTCAAGCCGTCGGACACCACGCCGGTGACCGCGCTGATGCTCGCCGAGATCGCGGCCGAGTTCCTGCCGCCGGGCGTGTTCAACGTGGTCTGCGGTGACCGCGACACCGGCCGGGCGCTGGTCCGCCATCCGGTCCCGCAGATGGTCTCGATCACCGGGTCCACCCGGGCCGGCGTGGAGGTGGCCCGCGCCGCCGCCGAGGACGTCAAGCGGGTACACCTCGAACTGGGCGGGAAGGCGCCGGTCATGGTGTTCGACGACGCCGACGTGGCCAAGGCGGCCGAGGGTATCGCGACCGCCGGATACTTCAACGCCGGCCAGGACTGCACGTCGGCGACCCGGGTACTGGCCGGCCCGCGGGTACACGACGACTTCGTGGCCGCGCTGACCGAGGCGGCGGGCCACACCCCGGTCGGGCCGCCGGACGACGCCGACGCCGCCTTCGGCCCGCTGAACAACGTCAACCAGCTGCGCTGGGTCGCCCGGATGGTGGACCACGCCCCGGACCACGCGACCGTCAACACCGGCGGGCACCAGGTGGGGGAGCGCGGCTACTTCTACGAACCGACGGTGGTGTCCGGCCTGCGGCAGAACGACGAGATGATCCAGTCGGAGATCTTCGGGCCGGTGATCACCGTACAGCGGTTCACCGACGAGGAGGAGGCGTTGCGCTGGGCCAACGGGGTCGAGTTCGGGCTGGCGTCGTCGGTGTGGACGCGGGACCACGGGCGGGCGATGCGGATGGCGCGCCGGCTCGACTTCGGCTGTGTGTGGATCAACACGCACATCCCGCTGGTCGCGGAGATGCCGCACGGCGGGTTCAAGCATTCCGGGTACGGCAAGGACCTGTCCATGTACGGGTTGGAGGACTACACCCGGATCAAGCACGTGATGAGCTACATCGGCGCGTAGGAGCCGAGCGTCACGTGGTGCTGGCCGCTGGCGAAGCCGGGCACCGTGTGCGGCCACACCGAGCCCGGCCAGCGGTACTCGATCGACCCTGAGGCCGGCCGGTGGACCGCTTGTCAATCGCACTGCCGGGCGTTGTCCAGCGTGTCCCACCGATCCTGTCGATCTCGACACGGCGTCGACTTCCGGCATCGATCGTCTTCACCTACGGTCATCCCACTGCAGCGGTGAGCAGGCGAGGGCCTCCACCCCGGGGCGCCCGCCGGCGTACGCGGAAGGTGGTCGGAAATGGTTGCACCGGCCCAAGGGAAACCAGGCTTGTTCGCGACCCGGGACGTCTCGTCGTTGATTACCGAGACCGAGGAGACCGGGCACGAGCTCAAGAAATCCGTCAGCGGTACCTCGCTCATGGCGATGGGCATCGGCGCCATCATCGGTACCGGTATCTTCGTGGTCATCGGCGACGGGGTCGGGAAAGCCGGCCCAGCGGTCATCCTGTCGTTCGTCCTCGCCGCCGTGGCGTGCACCTTCTCGGCCCTGTCCTACGCCGAGCTGGCCTCGTCGATCCCGGTGTCCGGCAGCGCCTACACGTACTCGTACGCGACGCTCGGCGAACTGGTGGCCTGGATCATCGGTTGGGACCTGATTCTGGAGTACGGCGTCTCGGTGGCCGCGGTCGCGGTCGGCTGGGGCGGCAACGTCAACGAGTTCCTCGACTCGGCGTTCGGGGTCAAGTTGCCGACGGCGATCTCGCAGCCGCCGGAGAACGGCGGTGTCTTCAACATCCCGGCCGTCGTCATCGTCCTGGCGATCACGTTCCTGCTGGTGCTCGGGGTGCGGGAGAGCGCGCGGGCCAACTTCCTGATGGTCGGCTTCAAGCTGCTGGTCCTGGTGTTCTTCATCGTCATCGCGTTCGCGAACTTCAGCACGAAGAACTTCACCCCGTTCTTCTCGCACGGCGGCGGCAGCGTCACAACAGCGGCGGCGATCATCTTCTTCGCCTATATCGGGTTCGACGCGGTCTCCACCGGCAGCGAGGAGGCCCGCAACCCCAAGAAGGACCTGCCGCTGGCCATCGTGGGCTCGCTGGTGGTCTGCACGATCTTCTACATCCTGGTCGCGGTCGGCGCGCTCGCCATCGACTCGCCGGACCGGCTGGAGAAGAGCGCCGCGCCGCTGGCCACCGCGCTCAAGGACGGTGCCGGCATCAGCTGGGCGGCCTGGCTGCTCGCGCTCGGCGCGCTGGTGGCGATCACCAGTGTGGTGCTGGTCATCATGTACGGCCAGACCCGGATCTTCTTCGCCATGTGCCGCGACGGCCTGCTGCCCGAGGGCATGGCGAAGGTCAACCCCCGGTTCGGTACGCCGGCCCGCCTGACGATCGGCCTCGGTGTCCTGATCGCGATCCTGGCGGCGTTCGTCCCCCTCAACAAGATCATCGAGCTGGTCAACATCGGGACGCTGTTCGCCTTCGTCCTGGTCAACATCGGCGTGATCATCCTGCGCCGGACCAGGCCCGAGATGCCACGGCCGTACCGGGTGCCGTTCTCGCCGTGGTTCCCGATCCTGGGCATCCTCTTCGCGGTGTACCTGATGAAGGACCTGCCCGGGGCGACCTGGGTCCGGTTCGTCCTCTGGCTCGCCGTCGGCCTGCTCATCTACGCGCTGTACGGGTACCGGAACTCGCGGCTGCGCCGAGCCCACGGCGAGTACGGCGTGCTCCCACCCCACCTGCGGGAAGGGCGCGAGTCCCATGACTGAACAGCCTTCGCAGAGCGAGCAGCCGGGCGCGGCCCAGGCGGCGGACATCGGCCCGGTCGTCGTCGGGTTCGACGGCAGTGAGACCGGCGAGGACGCCCTCGCGCTCGCGCGGTGGTGCGGCCGGGTACTCAACGCACCGATCATCGTCGCCGTGGTCCACCCGTCCCCGGCGCCGGTCGGGATCGGCCGCGTCGACGCCGAGTGGGTCGCCGACCGGCACCGGGTGGCCGAGCAGGTACTCGACGGCGCGCGCCAGCTCATGTCGCCGGCCGGCGACCAGGTCGAGTACCGGATCCTGCGGTCCTCCTCGGCCGCGCACGGCCTGCACGACCTCGCCGAGGAGGTCGGCGCGGAGATCATCGTGGTGGGGTCGCGCAGCAAGGGACCGGAGGAACGGCTGTTCGCCGGCAGTACCGCCGACCGGCTGCTGTCCGGCAGCGTATGCCCGATCGCGGTGGCGCCCACCGGGATGCGTGGCCGGTCGACCGGCCCACTCCACCGCATCGGGGTCGCGTACATCGACACACCGGAAGCCGGCGCGGCGCTCGACCTGGCCGCCCGGCTCGCCCGGCGTACCTCGGCCAGCCTCCACCTGTACACGGTGGTGGCGGGCGAGGCCGAGGTGATGCCGCTGGGTATCGGGCACGACGCCGAGCACACGTTCGCGTCGACCGTCCAGGAGGCGTTCCAGCACGCGCTGGACGTGGCGATGGCCGGGCTGCCGACGGGTAGCCAGGCCGAGGGGCACCTGCTCATCGGCAACGTGGTCGAGGTACTCGCCGAGTTGGATGGCAAGGATGTCGACGTGCTGTTCTGCGGCTCCCGTGGCTACGGCCCGGTCCGCCGCGTCCTGCTGGGCGGCGTCTCGTCCAAGCTGGTGCGGCGCGCCCGCAGCCCCTTGATCGTCGTCCCGAGGGCGTAGCGCCTGGTTGGCACGACTTCCCGGACGTTGTTGCCTCAGACCCCCACTGAGGCAACAACTTCCGCAATATCGGCGCTCGCTCCGCTCGCGTGGGCTTCGCGCCTTTGACGCGCGAAGCCGAAGTTGTGTGATGACCTTGGAGGTGGCAGATGGCGACCGCCGACGAGGTGCTCAGCCTCTTCCCGGGCGGTACCGCGCTCGGCGACGACGGCACGCTCGTCGTTGGCGGGTGCCGGCTGGACGACCTGGCGGCCGAGTACGGTACGCCGGTCATGGTCGTCGCCTCCGGCGCGGTGCGGCAGCGGGCCCGCGACTACCGGGATCTGCTGGCCGCCCGGTGGCCGGATTCCCGGGTGGTGTTCGCCTCCAAGGCGTTCCCGTGCACGGCGGTACTCCGGCTGCTGGTCGAGGAAGGGCTGTGGATCGACGTGGCCGGCGGCGGCGAGATCGTCACCGCGCTGGCCGCCGGCGCCGACCCGGCCACGCTGGTCCTGCACGGCAACGCCAAGACCACCGAGGAGATCGAGCTGGCGGTCCGGTCCGGGATCGGCCTGGTCGTGGTGGACAACGTCGACGATATCGACCGGCTGGAGGCGGCGGTGCCGGCCGGCCGGGTGCAGGACTGCCTGGTCCGGGTCATCCCGGGCATCGCCGCGTCCACGGTAGCGGCCACGCGACCGGCCACGAGGGCTCGAAGTTCGGCCTGTCGCCGGCCGCCGCGAAGCAGGCGATCGCCCGGATCGAGGCCAGCGACCGGCTGCGGATGCTGGGTGTACACGCGCACGTCGGGTCCCAGATCCTCGACGCGACCGAGCTGGCCGGCGCGGTCGCACCGCTCGCCGCGATGGGCGAGTTCCCGGTGTACGACCTGGGCGGCGGCCTGGGCTCCCGGTACACGTACACCGACCATCCACCGGCGCTCGACGGGTACCTGGACGCGCTGATCGGCGCGGCCCGCGCACACCTGCCGGCCGGCGCCCGGATCCTCATCGAGCCCGGCCGCAGCATGGTCGCCGACAGCGGGGCCACCGTGTACACGGTCACCACGGTCAAGCCCGGCCCGACCACGCTGGTCGCGGTCGACGGCGGGATGGCCGACAACCTTGAGGTGGCCCTGGTCGGGCAGCGCTTCGAGCCGACGATCGTGAACCGGGTCGGCGGCGGTAACCCCGGTCACGTACAACGGCGCCCGCCGGATCCCGGTCGTGTTCGCCGAGGACGGCCGGGCCCGGCCGGTGGTCCGCCGCGAAACCTGGGACGACCTGCTGGCCCGCGACGTCCCCTGATAGACGTTGGTCGATCAGGTCCCATTCGGGGTACCCCCGATGGGACCGGATCGACCAACGTCGATGTTAGCCGGTGACCGTGAACGACGACGTCAACCCGGCGAGTGACGAGTCGCCCGCGTACACGTTGATCAGACCCGGCTCGACCAGGAACCGGCCGGCGTTGTCGTAGAAGCCGACGCTGTTGCGGTCGATCCGGAACGACACCGTCGTCGCCGCCCCGGCGCCGAGCGAAACCCGCTGGAACCCGACCAACCGGCGTACCGGCTGGGCGATGCTCGCCACCGGATCGTTCACGTACACCTGGACCACGTCGTCGCCGGCCCGGGTACCCGTGTTCCGCACGGTCACCGACGCGGTCACCGACCCGCGTTGCCGCATCGACGCCGCCGACAGCCGCAGGTCCGACACGGCGAACGTGGTGTACGAGAGCCCGTACCCGAACGGGTACAGCGGCGAACTGGGCCCGTCCGCGTACTTGGAGGTCCACTTGCTGTTCGGGTCTTCGGGCCGGCCGGTGTTGGTGTGGTTGTAGTACAGCGGGACCTGCCCGACCGTGCGCGGGAACGTGACCGGCAGCTTCCCACCCGGGTCGACCGTGCCGAACAGGATGTCCGCCACCGCGTTGCCGGTCTGGATCCCGCCGAACCAGGCCTCCAGGATCGCCGGGGCCGACGCGTCGAGCGCGGGCAGCGTCAGCGGGCGCCCGTTGACGACGACCACGACGAACGGCTTGCCGGTCGCCTTCACGGCGTCGACCAGCGCCTGCTGCTGCCCGGGCAGCCCGATGTCCTGCCGCGACGACGCCTCGCCGCTCTGCCCGGACCCTTCGCCGACGACCACCACGGTCGCGTCGGCGGCGCTGGCCGCGGCGGCGACGTCGGCGAACCCCGGCTGGTTGGGCGTCGGGCAGACCACGACCGGGGCGCTGAACCCGTCGCCGGTCACCGTGCAGCCCGGCGTCACCGTGACCGCCGCGCCGGGCGCCGCCGCCCGTACCCCCGCCGCCACGCTGACCACATCGCTCTGCTGCCCGATCCCGGACCACGGTCCGAGCAGGTCCTGGGTGTCCGCCATCGGGCCGACGACCGCGATCCTCGGCAGCGACGGGGACAGCGGCAGCGCGCCGCCCGCGTTCTTCAGCAACACCATCGAACGTGCCGCGGCCGACCGGGCCGCCGCCACGTCCGCGGGCCGCATCGTCTTCCCGGGTACCGCCGACTCGTCCACGTACGGGTGGTCGAACAGGCCGGCGCGGAACTTGACCCGCAGCACGTCGCGTACCGCGTCGTCGATCCGCCGCTGGGAGACCAGGTGCTGGGCGAGCAGTTGCTTCCCGTACGTGCGGAAGTTGGTGCTCACCATCTCCATGTCCATGCCGGCGTTCAGCGCAACCCGGGCCGCGTCCGCGCCGTCGGCCGCCACGCCGTGCGGGATCAGCTCCTGCACCGCCGTGTAGTCGCTGTCGACCAGGCCGTCGAAGTGCCACTCGTCGCGCAGGATGTCGGTGAGCGTGTGGTGGTTCGCGGTCGCCGGGATGCCGCCGATCGTGTTGAACGACGCCATGATCCCGCCGACGCCGGCGTCCACGGCTGCCCTGAACGGCGGAAGGTACAGGTTGCGCAGCGCCGATTCGGAGATGTCGGCCTGGTTGTAGTCACGCCCGCCCTCGGCCGCCCCGTACGCGGCGAAGTGCTTGGCCTCGGCCATCACCTTGTCGGGCGCGCTGTAGTCGGTGCCCTGCGCGGCCCGGACCTTCGCCGCCGCGAACACCGAGCCGAGGTACGGGTCCTCGCCGGAGCCCTCGGCGATGCGCCCCCAGCGCGGTTCGTGCGAGACGTCGACCATCGGGGCGAAGATCTGCTTGATGCCGACCGCCGCCGACTCGCGCGCACCGGTCGTGAAGTCGGCGGTCGCCACCCCCGGATCGAAGCTGCTCGCCTCGCCCAGCCCGATCGGGAACACCGTGCGGAAGCCGTGGATGGTGTCGAACCCGAACAGGATCGGGATGTGCAGCCGGGTGTGGTCGACGGCGAGATGCTGGATCGCGTTGGTTTCCGGCGCGGTGGTCACCCCGAACACGGCGCCGACCTGGCCGGCAGCCGCGGCCGCCTTGACGTCGTCGCCACCACCGACCAACTGCTGCACCTGGCCGAGTTTCTCGTCGATCGTCATGCGACTCAGCAGCGCCTCGACCTTGCGCTCGACCGTGTCGTGCCGGGTGGCCGCGTCGGCGGCAGGTGCCACGGTGCAGAAGACCACCGTCACCGCGGCTGCTAGTACGAATCCCTTGGAACGCCGGACATGCATGCTCCGCCTCCTTAACAGGGTGGCTGGCGGGCTCATCGACGATCGTGGTTCGCTCCAGCATCGAGCCTAGGACCGCTCCGGCGGCCCCGCAAAGCGATCATGGAGCCGGCTCAGAGTGGCCGGCACAGCAGCGCGTCCGGCTCCTTGCCAGGCGAGAAAACCCTGCTCGTGTACGCGACACCGGCCGCGTACTCGCTGGCGGCGCACTGTCCCTTGTAGTTGCCGTACGCGAAGTCCCCGCCGTTCGGAGCGGACGGCCGGTTGTCGCCCCGGTCGAACCAGACCGTCCGCCCGCCCGTGCCCAAGGCCCTGGTGGCCGGCGTGCACAGCACACTCGACAGGTCGGCGCCGCGCACGCTGTACCCGGTCATGAAGGTGTTCGCCGGGCACTGGAGCTTCGTGTACCCGCGCGCCCAATCGATGTCCACATAGGACTCGTCGTGGACCACGGTGTACCCGCTGCCCGCGGTCGGGCCGTCGGTGCACAGGCCGCGGTTGCCGGTGTGGCCGAGCCCGACCAGCCGTTCGCCGTCCGGGCAGGACGCCTTGCGCGCGCCGGAGTCCCAGTCGGGCGCGGCGCGCATGGTGAGGGACTGGTTGAAGTCGGCGTGATCGAGGGTGAGCTGGTTGAACACCGCCGTCGGCGCAACCGCGCCGGTCCGGCCGGGCGCGTCGACCAGCCGGGTCCACGCGTCGGCCCGCCAGTCGTCGCCGTCGAACAGGCCCATCCGCCGGCCCGCCGAGTCCCAGCTCATCAGCGCCCAGCCGTCGCCCCGCCGGTTCTCGTGCCACCCCACCAGCGGCCAGTACGCGAAGTCGGCGTCCGTCGCGATCAGGTAGTCGACGAAGTTGGTGAACCAGTCCTTGACCTTCGGGTCGGTGACGTCCCGCCCGCCGACCCCGAACTCGCTGATCCACACCGGCGCGGTGAAGTGGTTGCCGGTTTCCTGGGTGACGTAGAACGCCTGCCGGTACAGCACGTCGTCGAGCTGCTGGCGGGTCATGTCCTGGTAGCGGGGGTCGTGCGTCTCGCCCAGGCCGGTCGCGCCGCTGTGGTTCGGCCCGGTGTACCCGTAGAAGTGCGCCGAGTACACCAGCTTGTGCGAGCGGACCAGCGTGTTGGACAGCTGGCGGACCGGTTCGAGCGTGGGGCGCCCGTGCGGCAGGCCGTCGACCGGGATGCCGGTCCAGTTGATGCCCTCGATGACGATCAGCAGGTCGGGGTCGGCCTCGCTCAGGATCCGGTCGCCCATCCGCTGCGCGGCGGCCCACCAGTCGTGGCTGTCGCCGAGCCCCCAGTTGGGGTCGTCCCACGTGTTGCGGCGCACCTCGTTGTACAGGTCCGCGCCGACCACCCGCTTGTTGCCGGAGTACCGCCGGACCATCGACAGCCAGTCCGCCTCCCACTGGGCGTCGGTCTGGCTCGCGTTCCACCGCTCGTTGCCGTCCATCCCGCAGCACCAGCGCGAGGTGTTGGTGTGGTTGTTGAGGATCACCGCGAACCCGTCGCCGGTGAGCGCCTTGACCACCGCGTCGTACACCTGAAGCGGGGTCTTCCCGCGCAGCGCGGGGTTGGCGGCCACGGCGGTGTCGGGCACCGGCCGGGTGTCGTGGATCATCTCGTTGGAGAACTGGAGCCGGATGCTGTTGATCCCCAGCTCGTGGAAGCTCGCGAGGATGGTGGCGATCGACGCCCGGTCGAGGCCGAGCGGCATCTGGTCGGACACCTCGCCGGCGTGGTTGTTCGCGGGGTCGTTCGGGTCGCCGCTGCCGGTCCAGGTGCCGCTGCCGCCGTGCCAGTTGCCCGACTTCAGCTTGAACCGGTTGCCGTTGGCGTCGACGATGTAGCGCCCCTCGGTGTGCAGCGGTGGTGCCCAGGAGGTGGTGGGATCCGGCTCCTGCTGCGCAAAGGTCACCGGTGCCAGGTAGAGCGCCGCCGCGAAGCTGGCCAGCACGACCGTGACCAATACCGACCGCCGCACGGTACACCCGCCTTTGCTACCGATCAGTAGGAGCCCGGACAGCGTAGGGCGTGACGGTCATGAATGGAAGGCGGCCAACCGTTCGCCCTCCTCGTCGACCGCACGGCGGGTCGCCCGGTCGAACCGCACGTACTCCTCGACGCTGATCCGGCCGTCCGCGTAGCGCCAGGTGCCGGCCACCGCGCCGTCGACCAGGACGGTGTTCACCGAGTGCGGGTTCTTCGTGTGGAACACCCGGGACCGGAACTCCTCGGGCAGGATCCGCGCGCGGCGGGCGTGGACCAGCAGTGTCGCGTCCCACACCGGGAGGAAGCGCACCGGCGCGGGAGTCTCCGGGTCGGGCAGCGGAGCGTCCGGCAGGTCGACCAGCTCGGCGCCGTCCTCCGCCGTGAACCGGCGCAGCGGCAACCGGGACAGCACCGGGGCGACGGCGCCGACCGGCAGCCCCGCCCAGCTGGCGATCTCGCCCCGGGTCGCCGGCCCGAATCCCGCGAGGTATCGCCGGACCAGCAGCTCGACGCCCGCGTCCTCGGTCACGTCGCGCGGCTCCAGCCAGTCGTCGGCCAGCCCGTACAGGTCGGCCCGGCGGCGCTCCCAGGTGCCCGACGGCGGCACCCGGACCAGGTCGAGCCACAGCCCGATGCCCTGGCGCACCGGGGCTCCGATCAGCTTGTCGATCTCGGTCTGTCGCAGCGGACCGTCGGCGAGCGCCTCGCGCAGCAGCCCAGAAGCCTTCTCCATCTCGGCGGCGGACGGGTCGCCGCGGCGGGACTTGAGGAACCAGTCCCGCCGCGCCTGCCGCACCCCGGCGGCGATGGGCCGGTAGTCAACGGCCGACACCAGGTGGATCGTGCAGCGCAGCAGCGTGCCCTGCACGGCGGTGCGCCGCTCCAGCGCGTCGGTCACGTCGGTGCGGGCCAGCCCGGCGACGCGCGACCACAGCCCGATGTACATCGCCGGCGCGTACTGCGCCTGCAAGCCGGCCATCCGGTCGAGCGCGTCGGGCACGGTCACCGTCGCCCGTTCCAGCAGCATCTGGCGGGCCAGGAGCGCGCGGTTGAGCGCCCGCTCGGTCAGGTTTCCCTTCGCCACCCAGGGACGGTATCGCCCGGGTCCGACAGAACCCTTAGATGTGCCGGGTGACCTCGTCGTACTCCAGCCGCGGCAGCCGGTCGAACCAGGCGTTCTCGGCGGGCCGGCCGATGTTGACCACCATGAACGACTTCCAGCGGCCGTCCGGGAAGAACTCGCGGTCGATGCCCTCGCGGTCGAAGCCGCCCATCGGCCCGGCCGCCAGCCCGGCGGCGCGGATGCCCAGCAGGTAGTACCCGGCCTGGATCGCGGCGTTGAACCTCGCGCTTTCCGCGCGCTGCTCCGGGTTGGCGTCGAGGTGCTCCTTCATACCCGGCCGGATCGGGAACACCCGCGGCACGAACTCGTGGAAGTCGAGGTCGGCGGCGAGCACCGCTACCAGCGGTGCGGTGCGGGTCTTCGCCTTGTTGCCGTCCGCCATGTGCGCGACGAGCCGTTCCCGGGCCTCGCCCTGGCGCACGTACAGCACCCGCAACGGCTGGGTGTTGGCGGCCGTCGGGCCCCACTTGACCAGCTCGTGGATGGCCGCCAACTGTGCGTCGCTGACCGGCTCGTCGGTGAACGCGTTGGCGGTCCTGGCCTCGGTGAACAGCAGTGCCTGGCCGTCCGGGGTCAGCGCCAGCTCGTCGAGCGGTGAACGCATATCGGGCATCACACTCGTCATCGGAACAATCCTCACTTCGGCGGGGCTTGGGACAGGACTCATCCTAGCAACTAGCTTTTTCGAAGTTCCATTCCCGCGACGAGGCTCACGTACTCTTGTTTCGTGACCGTGAACGAGACCGCCGATGGCCACCGGGTCTGTGACCGGGGACTGTCGCGCGCGTTCGCGTTCCTGGGCAAGCGCTGGAACGGCGTGATCATGGGTACCCTCGGCTCCGGTCCGGCCGGATTCGCCGAGCTGGCGCGGGCCATTCCGGGGATCAGCGAGTCGGTGCTGTCCGACCGGCTGGGGGAGCTGTCCGGCGCCGGGCTGGTCAAGCGCACCGTGCGCGAGGGCCCGCCGGTCGGGGTGAACTACCAGCTCACCGACCGGGGCGAGGCGCTGGTGCCGGTGCTCGACCAGCTGGCCCGGTGGGCCGAGGAAAACCTCACCGAGGAGAAGTGCCGCCAGCACGCAGGCGGCCCCCGCTAGCCGGCCCGGCCGGCCCGGCCCAAGATCGGCACAACTTCCGGGAAGTTGTTGCCTCCGTACCCCTCTGAGGCCACTACTTCCCGGAAGTTGTGCCGATCACGCGGCACTAGGGAGCAGGATCGTGTGGCCGGTGTGGGCGACCTTGGCCTGGAGGTACCGCAGGTTGTCCGGCGACGCGTGCACCCCGGTCGGCACGGTCGACGCCACCTCGACACCGAGGTCCCGGAGCTGCTGGGCCTTGTCCGGGTTGTTGGTCAGCAGGTCGAGCCGGTCCACGCCGAGCGCCGACAGCATCTGCGCTGCCGCCGTGTAGTCGCGTTCGTCCTCGCCCCGGCCGAGTGCCAGGTTCGCCGCATAGGTGTCCAGACCGGTGTCCTGCAACGCGTACGCGTCGAGCTTCGCGTACAGCCCGATCCCGCGTCCCTCCTGCCGCAGGTACAGCAGGAAGCCCCCGCGTCCGGTGATCCGCTCGACGGCCTCGCGCAGCTGCGGGCCGCAGTCGCAGCGGGCCGACCCGAACACGTCGCCGGTGAGGCACTCGGAGTGCGCCCGGACCAGCGGTGTCCGGGCGGCCGCGAAGTCGCCCAGCCCGAGTGCCAGGTGCTCCTTGCCGTCGGCCAGGCCGGTGAAGGTGAACACCTCGGCTGTCGTCGTGTACCCGTCGGTGAACCGCAGGGGCACGGTCACGCGGGTCCGCACGGTCGCGATCATGCCAGAAAGCGTACCCGTGAGTTAGTTGAGAGTTCAAGCAGCGTCGGCTGCGACAAAGATCGCACCCCCCGACGCGTTTCCGGTCATCGGATGAATCGGTGGACAGGGATACATCAGTCGATGTCTATTCCCTACGGGGCGCCGTGCAAACCGGGGAGGCATCATGATCGGAAAGCTTGTGGCAAGCGGAGCGGGACTCGTCCTCGGCGCGGCCCTGCTCTCGTCACCTGCCCTGGCGGCGACCCCGCAGCAGTGGCAGCTCAGCGCGCCCGGCGGCACCGGTCCGACCGCGACCGTGGCGCTGACCTCGGCCGGAAAGCTCACCATGGAGATCCGCCGCGGTGCCACGCAGGTGCTCCAGCCCTCGGCGCTCGGCATCAAGACCAGCGCCGCCGACCTGAGCACCGGCCTCAGCTTCACCGGGCGTACCGACAGCCACGTCACCGACCAGTACGCGACCGCGACCGGGCGGCGTCGCCAGCACACCAGCGACGCCAACCAGACCACGTTGAGTTTCAGCAAGGGCAGCTCCCGCCTCGACCTGGTGTTCCGGGTCTCCACCGACGGGCTCGGGTACCGGTACGTGGTCCGCCGCAGCGGCACCGTCACGGTCACCGGCGAAACGTCGGAACTGGCTGTGCCGGTGACCGCCCAGGCCGACCTGCTGCCGTACGAGACCGGGCGCAACGACTACGAGAACGTGCCCGTCCACACGACGGTCGGCGCCGCGAGCGCGATCGAGTACGGGTACCCGTCGCTGTTCCACGTCGGCGACACCTGGATGCTGGTCACCGAGTCGGACCTGAACGGCGGCTACGGCGGTACCCGGTTGACCTACAGCACCAGCACCCATCGCTTCAAGATCACGCTGCCGGACTCGAAGGAGACCAACCCGTCCCCGCTGACCACACCCTGGCGTACCGTCGTCGTCGGCGACCTGGCCACGGTCACCGAGAGCGACCTAGTCACCGACCTCGCCACGCCGTCGAAGGTCGCCGACACGTCGTGGATCAAGCCGGGCCGCTCGGCCTGGTCGTGGTGGTCGGACGGGTCGACCGCGGGCAGCCTGTCCGCGCAGGAGAAGTACACCGACTTCGCCGCCCGGATGGGCTGGGAGTACGTGCTCGTCGACGCCGGCTGGAACGCCAGCTGGATCCCGACGCTCGTCAAGTACGCGCAGGCCCGGCACGTCGGGGTGTGGATCTGGACCCGCCAGCCGGACATCGACACCCAGTCCAAGATCAGCGCCGCGTTCACGAAGTGGAAGTCGTGGGGCGTGGTCGGCTTGAAGATCGACCACATCAGGTCCGAGCAGCAGGTCCGGATGAAGTGGTACGACCAGGTCCTCGCCACCAGCGCGCAGAACAAACTGATGGTCGACTTCCACGGCTCGACCATCCCGCGCGGCATCGAGCGCACCTGGCCGCAGGTGATGACGATGGAGGGCGTGGACGGCGCCGAGCACATCCACAACAAGCCGGGCAAGGAACCGTTCCCGGCGAACTATTACACGACGCTGCCGTTCACCCGGAACCTGGCCGGGTCGATGGACTACACGCCGGTGACGTTCAGCGCGCTGCGCACCAACAGCGACGCGGCCGAGCTGGCCCAGTCGGTGGTCTTCGAGTCGGGCCTGCAGAACTACGCGGACAGCGTGGAGAGCTACGACGCCCATCCGGTCGCCGAGCGGCTGCTCCGCCAGGTGCCCGTCGCCTGGGACGAGACGAAACTGCTGTCCGGCGACCCGGACTCGAACGTGATCCTGGCCCGGCGCAGCGGAACGGACTGGTACGTCGGCGCGATCTTCGCCGGTCCGGCGCACACCGTGTCGACCCCGCTCGGCTTCCTGCCCGCCGGCTCGTGGCTGGCCGACGTGTACGCGGACGGGACCGGCGGGATCGTCGAGCACACCCAGTCGGTCACGAACGCCGACGCGCTGACCCTCGCCGTGCCGACCAACGGCGGGTTCTCGGTACGGCTCTGCCCGGCCACCGCCGGCGCCACCAGCTGCGGCTAACCCAAGATCGGCACAACTTCCGGCGAGCTGTGGTCTCCGGTACCCGCTGAGGCCACTACTCCCGGGAAGTTGTGCCGATCTTGTCTAGCTTCTGACGGCCTGGCTAAGCCCGCGAACCGACCGACTGTGGGAACGTATCGACGCAACAGGTCACCCACGAGAGGAACAGTTCGCATGGACGTGGTCGTCCTGGTCGGGCGGATACTGTACGTGGCGATTTTCCTGACCTCCGGCGTCAACCACTTCCGCAACGTCGAGCCGATGAGCCGGTACGCCCGGTCCAAGGGACTGCCCGCCCCGCGCTGGGCCGTGCTGATCTCCGGTGCGGTCATCATCGTCGGCGGCCTGATGGTGCTGCTGGGCGTGTGGGCCGATCTCGGCGCGTTGCTGATCGCGGCGTTCCTGCTGTCGACCGCGGTGCTGGTGCACGACTTTTGGCGGCAGCCCGATCCGGCGGCGCGGATGACCGAGCGGTCGCAGTTTCTCAAGGACCTCTCGCTCGCCGGGGCCAGCATCATGCTGTTCTGCCTGTTCGGGTACCTGGACGATCTCCGCTTCACCCTGACCGGCCCCCTGTTCCACCTCGACTAGCGCCCATGATCGGCACAACTTCCCGGAAGTAGTGGCCTCAGAAGGGTACGGAGGCAACAACTTCCCGGAAGTTGTGCCGATCTTGCGGTTCATCTGGCGTTCCGGTCGTGTTCGTCCGTCGCCAGTAGCGTCCCGCCCGGGTCGGGAGGGGAGCCGTCATGTCGGAGCTAGGGGCCAGTCGACGAACCGTCCTGCGCGCCGCCGGGCTGGCCGGAGTCGGGTCGGTCGCCGTCCCGGCAAAAGCAAGCGCCGCCACCAGTACCACCGCCGGCCGTTGGGACCCTGACCCGGACAGTCCCCGGTTCACGCTGGTCGTGATGCCGGACACGCAGTACCTGTTCGACGCGGACCGGATCCATCCCGAGCCGCTCGTCGCGTCGTTCGACTACATCCTGGCGCACGCCAAGGACCGGAACATCGTCTTCCTCGCCCACCTCGGTGACCTGACCGAGAACGGCCAGCAGGCCGAGTTCGACCGGATCGGCCCGGTGTTCGGCACGCTCGACCGGCGGGGCGTCCAGTACAGCGTGCTGGCCGGCAACCATGACGTCGGCGGGTCGACGAACGACCAGCGCGGGCCCACCCCGTACCTGAAGACGTTCGGCCCCGGGCGGTTCGCGCGGTCGAAGACGTTCGGCGGCGCCACCCCGGACGGATACAACACCTACCACCGCTTCCGGGCCGGCGGCCGGGACTGGCTGCTGCTCGCGCTGGACTGGCGGCCCACGGCGGCCAGCATCGCCTGGGCGGCCGACGTCATGAAACGACACCCCCGCACCCCGGTCATCCTGACCACCCACGAGCTGGTCTACGCGGACGACAGCGCAACGGCGCAGCTCTCCGACTTCGGCCAGAGCCTCTGGGACGACCTGGTCAAGGACAACGACCAGATCTTCCTGACCCTCAACGGCCACTTCTGGCCGCCCGGCCGCACCACGCTGAAGAACACTGCCGGCAACGACGTACACCTGCACATCACCAACTACCAGAACCGCTACTACGGCGGCGCGGCGATGATCCGGCTGTACCACTTCGACCTGTCGCGCGAAACGATCGACGTGGAGACGATCTCGCCGTGGATCCTGGGTCAACCCGAGCGCGCCCGGAACCGGCTGGAGCGCGAAGAAGCCGAGCTGACGAGCGACGCCGACCGGTTCTCGGTACCCGTTGATTTTGCTCGAAGGTTTGCCGGTTTCGACCCGCAGCCGGCCCGCCCGGCGCGCCCCGCCCGGCAGATCCTGGTCCCGGGAACCGTGGCGTACTGGCGGTTCGACACGTCGATCACCGACCGGGTCGCCGACCTCTCCGGCCACGGAAACGACCTGGTGCAGAAGGCGGCCGACGGCGCCCCGCTGGCCTGGTCCGCCGACCACCACCCGGACCAGCCGGCGCACGGCAGCCTGCGGTTCACCGCCGCCAAGGACGACACCGGGCCGCACGGCGCCTACCTCGAAACCGTGGCACACGCGCCGTTGAACGCGGCCACGTTCAGAAGCGGGTACACCGTCGAGGTGTTCTTCAAGCTCCCCGCCGACTGGGACGCCGGGCGCAACGCGTGGACGGGCCTGCTCAGCCGCTGGGGGCTGGCCGGCGAGGCGGGCAAGCCCGAGGGCGACCCGCAGGAGCCGGTCGCGACGCTGAGCATCTCCGACGGCCATGGGCCGCAATGGGCGATCTACCCGCTCAACCAGCCCGACGCCATCACCAACTGGGGCCATGAGCTGCCGCTGGGCGAGTGGTGGCACGTCGCGGTGGTCAACGACGGCCGGCACAGTGTCATGTACGTCGACGGCTGCCCGGTGGTGCGCAACCCGGCCACGCCGTCGGTCGGCATCACCACGCTCGGTCGGCCGTGGATGGTCGGCGGCTACGAGTACGGCGGCAAGCTCGACCAGGTCTACAACGGATGGATCGGCGACATCCGGATCGTCGACCGCCCGTTGTCGCCGGACCGCTTCATGATCGCCTGATCGCGTCGATCAAGGCGGACCTGGACAGGACCCGTGACGCCGATCGATGATGGGCAGTCGATTGGGCAGACCTGCGCGAGGAGTGCACATGAACGCACCGGCCGCCGACCGGGTGTCCGCGAACCCGTCCGCCGCCGCCGTAGACCAACACCCCCTGCGGCGGCTCACCGCCGAGGAGATCCAGGAAGCCCGTCGGGTACTGGCGGAAGGCGACCTGCTGACGCCGACCACCCGGTTCGCGTACCTGGGTCTCGAAGAGCCCACAAAGGACGAGGTCCTGGCGTGGAGCCCCGGGGACGTGGCGGAGCGGCGGGTCAGGGCGGTGCTGCTCGACACGGCCACCGGTCAGACCACGGACACCGTCGTGACCCTCACCGAGCACGAGGTGGAGTCGGCCACCGAGATCGACTGCGCGTCCGCCGGCCAGCCGCCGATCCTTCTCGAAGAGTTCATCCTGGTCGACGAGATCGTGAAGGGCGACGAGGGGTGGCGCGCCGCGATGGCCCGGCGCGGGGTGGAGGACCTCGACCTGGTCCGGCCGTGCCCGCTGTCCGCCGGTGTCTTCGACATCGCCGGCGAGGAGGGTCGGCGCCTGCTGCGGGTGCTGTCCTTCCTCCAGCACCGGCCGGAAGACCACTGCTGGGCACACCCGATCGACGGCGTCGTCGCGTACGTGGATCTGATCGACAAGCGCGTCGTCGAGCTGATCGACGACCAGGTGCTGCCGATCCCGGCCGAGGAGGGCAACTTCGACGACCCGGCGTACGTCGGGCCGGAGCGCACCACCCTCAGGCCATTGGAGATCACCCAGCCCGAAGGGCCCAGCTTCACCGTCGAGGGCGACATGGTGACCTGGGAGAAGTGGCGGTTCCGGATCGGGTTCGACCCGCGCGAGGGGCTCGTCCTGCACCAGATCTCGATCGACGGACCGGCCGGTCATCTACCGCGCGTCGGTCGCCGAGATGGTCGTCCCGTACGCCGACCCGAGCCCGGCCCGGTTCTGGCAGAACTACTTCGACGCGGGGGAGTACCTGCTCGGCCAGCAGGTCAACTCGCTCGCCCTGGGTTGCGACTGCCTCGGCGAGATCCACTACTTCGACGCGGTCCTGGCCGACGGCGACGGCGAGCCGCGGACCGTCGAGAACGCGATCTGCATGCACGAGGAGGACTACGGCGTGCTGTGGAAGCACACCGACCTGTTCACCGAGTCGGCAGGAGACCCGGCGCCAGCGCCGACTGGTGATCTCGTTCTTCGTCACCGTCGGCAACTACGACTACGGCTTCTACTGGTACCTCTACCTCGACGGCACGATCCAGCTGGAGGTCAAGGCCACCGGCGTGGTGTTCACCTCGTCCTACGTGGACGGGTCACCGTACGCGACCGAGCTCGCGCCCGGCCTCGGCGCGCCGTACCACCAGCACCTGTTCAGCGCCCGGCTGGACATGATGGTCGACGGGCGTGGCCAACGCGGTCGACGAGCTCGACGTGACGCCGGGTACCGGTCGGGCCGGAGCAACCCGTACGGCAACGCGTTCACGCGCACCGCGACCCGGCTGGCCCGCGAGTCCGAGGCGGCCCGGGTCGCCGACGCCACGGTGGGCCGGGTCTGGCGGGTCGTCAACCCGGGCAAGCGCAACCGGCTGGGCCAGCCGGTCGGGCTACGCGCTGCACCCGCAGGCGCAGCCGGCTGCTGCTCGCCGACGAGTCGTCCTCGATCGCCAAGCGGGCCGCGTTCGCCACCCGGCACCTGTGGGTGACCCGGTACGCGCCGCGGCGAGCGCTACTCCGGCCGGCGACCTGGTCAACCAGCACCCGGGTGGGGCCGGGCTGCCGGCGTACGTGGCCCAGGACCGGGAGATCGACGGCGAGGACATCGTGCTCTGGCACACCTTCGGCACCACGCACTTCCCGCGCACCGAGGACTGGCCGGTCATGCCGGTCGACTACTGCGGCTTCACCCTCAAGCCGGTCGGCTTCTTCGACCGCAACCCCACTCTGGACGTACCGGCGAGCACCAGCCGGCACTGCCACTAGCGGGACACGACACGGCGGCGGGGTGACCTTCCGGTCACCCCGCCGCCGTTGACCACTGTCGTGTGCCGGCCCCCGTCACACGATCGCGGGCACTGCCTCGTCGGCGTCGCGGGGCTCAGCGGCGCCCCGGCCGATGCCGACATAGACGTCCGGCCGCAGGCCCCGCAGCATCAGCCCCCAGATCAGGCCGATGACGGCGGCGACCAGCACGATGCCAGGCAGGATCCACACCAGCGGCGAATCCTTCTGGGTCCCGAGCACCGAGTCGGAGTTGTAGATGGTGACCCCGGTGATCGTGCCCAGCGCGAGCGTGCCGAGGACCGGCGCCACGATGCGCTGCCACGGACTTGCCAGGTCGGGCTTGTTGCGGAAGAACCCGATCACCGCTACCGACGTGCCGGTCATGAGCAGCAGCACCCCGACCGCGGCGATGTAGCTCAACCACGTGAACAGCGCCCCCACCGGGTCCTTGTTCAGGAACGCGAACACGGCCACGACGACGATCGCCAGCAGCGACTGGAGAACCGAACCGCCGACCGGCGCGCCGGAACCGACGCCGGTGCGGCCCAGACCGGGTGGCAGCACCCGCTCCCGACCGAGCGCGAACAGGTACCGCGCCACGCCGTTGTGGAAACTGAGCAGCGCGGCGAAGATGCTGGTCAGGAACAGTACGTTCGCCATGTCACCCACTACCGATCCCCAGTACTGGGTGACCTCGACGAAGACCGTGCCGCCGGCGTCGGCCGGGTTGGCCGTGGTGACCTTGTCTGCTCCGGTCGCCACGATCAGCGCCCATGCCGACACCGCGTACAGCACGCCCGTGATGGCCAGCGCCGCGTAGGTCGCCCGGGCGACCGTGCGGCGCGGGTCCTTGCACTCCTCGCTGTACACCGCCGCGGACTCGAAGCCCACGAACGCGGCGATGCCGAACGCGAAGACCCCGCCCACGCCGTTGACGAACAGGTCGTTCGGCCGCAGGCCGGTGAGGGTCACCGAGCCGCCGGCCGGGTGACCGAACGCCCCGACGTCGTACGCGAGCACCGCGAGGACTTCCAGGATGAGCATGACGGACAGGATCCGGGCGTTGAGGTCGACGCGCAGGATCCCGAGGAGCCCGACGATGACGAGGGCGCCGAGCCCCCAACCCACCACCAGGTCCCGTTCCAGCCGAACTTCTCATTGACGAAGGCGCCGAACGCCACGCCGAACAGGCCGTAGAGGCCGATCTGGATGGCGTTGTACGCGACGAGAGCGACGAACGACGCGCTGACCCCCCAGGCCCTGCCGAGCCCGTTGGCGAGGTACGCGTAGAACGCGCCGGCATTGGACACGTACCGGCTCATCGCGGCGTACCCGACCGCGAAGAGGGCCAGTGCAAGGGCCAGTAGAGGGTACGAGAGTGGAGACGCCGACGACGTGGGTCACCGCGAATGTCGTGGTGACGCCGCCGGCCAGGACGGTCATCGGCGCGGATGCCGAGACCGTGAAGAAGACCAGATGAGCGGTGCCCAGCCTTCTCCGCGCGAGTCCACTGGACTGGATCGTTTGGTGGGCCAATCTATTGTTTCCCTTCAACGCGCCGATGGACACAGGCGATCGTATGGATGCGATCAGGTCCGCTCAAGGGTTGAGCGATACTCGTTGTCACTTGAAGAGTGCTGACGGTGTCCACATTGGAAGAGTGGGTCCGTTTAGACCGAAACGTTGACGTTCGTCGATGGCGGCTACTAGGTGTCACCGATCTGGCCGGTATCCGGGCGGTTCAGCGGCGGACAGTAAGCGCGACGGCGGCCACCGCGGAGTCGACGGCGTTGACCACCGTCCGCAGCTCCTCGGGAAGCGCTTCCACGATCCGGGTCAGCAGGTCGCGTACCTGCTGCCGGCTGGCCTGTAGGAGCAGTACATCCTCCAACTCGCAGGCGCGGACCAGCGCCGCCAGCAGTGCGGTCGGCATGTCCAGCGAGTGCCCCTGGTCGAGCATGTAGCGCAACCGGACCCGGGGACCGGCGGCCTCGACCGCGTCGACCGCCGGGTAGCGGACCACGGCCCGCAGGCTGAGCCCTCGGCTCTGTTCCCGCCGGATCATTCCGGTGGCTTCGAGTCGTTCGGCGACGATCTCGCGGACGTTGCCGCACAGGTACTCCACCCAGGACCGGGGCGGGAAGGACTCCCGGCGCTTGAGCATCTCGGCCAGCGCCGCGTCGGTGACACGCTCGGAGTACGGCCGGGAGTCGCGGACGACGATCCGGCCATCCGCGAGCGCGATCCGGCCGGCGAGCATCAGCTCGATCAGCACCGCGCCGGCCAGGCCGCAGCCGAGCACTGCGTTGTTGACCAGGCACTTACCGGTGTAGTCATCATGGCCGACCAGGAACAGCTCGTCGGCGAGGGGCAACGCGCGCATGCTCTTCCTCGGGCTCCGCTGGCAGGCTGAACGCCGACGGACCTGGCGCCGGCGCGTCGACGCACGTGGTTCGGTGCAGAACGGTACGCGATCACCTTCGCGCATTCAACGCGACGGAGGGGTTGCTGCGCGTATGGAAAAAGGTCAGACCGAAGCCGGGGCCCACACCTCGGCGACGGTCGATGCGACCCGGGCAGCCTGTTCGCGGCCGGCGCGCGCCGCGGCCGCCCGCCGGGCCGGATCCAGCACGTTGCGGCCGATGGCCCGGCGTGCCGCGCGATCCGGCGCGACGATCGCCACCGGTACGGCCAGCGCCGCCGCCTGGCGGGCCACTCCGGCCGCCGGCCGGAAGGCACGGGTGATCGGGGTGACCGCGACGACCCGGTCGCAGCCGGACGCGAGGTCGAGGTTGGCCGGAGAGCGTACACCGCCGTCGATGTACCGGCGACCGTTGACGGTCACGGGTGGCCAGACGCCGGGCACCGCGCAGCTCGCCCCGACGGCGTCGACCAGGGACACCCCGCTGTCCCGCTCGAACACCACGAACTCACCGGACACCGCGTCGATGGCGGTGACCAGGAGGCGTTGGCGCGGCCAGTCGCGCGTGGGCAGCCGGTGCTCGATGACCTGTCGCCGCTCCGCCTCCGGCATCGTGGTCGCGCGTAGGGCCAGCGCGCCGATCCGGGCGCGGATCTTCCGCGCGTCCCGGGTGCCGACGCCGGCCCACGCCCAGCGCAGGATGTTTCCGACGCCCAGGCGCGCCGTCGGCTCCCCGGCCGGCGGGGCGAGCTGCCCCGCGTACAGCTCGTCCAGGCTGACCCCGGAGGTGACCATGGTGGCCACGACGGAGCCGGCCGACGAGCCGACGTAGAGGTCGGCGGCGGACAGGTCGATCCCGGCGTCGGCGAGACCCGCGAGGACGCCCAGTTCCCAGGCGACTCCGGTCACCCCGCCGGCACCCAGTACCAGCGCTCGGCTTGTCATGGGTGAACGATATGACGATGGTCTATCCAGTCCCAGGGACGCCACCCTGGATGGGACTTGATAGACCATCGTCGACCTGAGCGCGAGGTCTATGCGGGCACGGGCGCCGGGGCGCGTTCGGGCTCGGGCTCGGCGTCCGAATCCTCGTCGAGCACCTGGCGGAGCTGGGCCTGGCCGGGCGCCGCCCCCGGTACGGCGGGGCCGGGCGACCCGAGGTCGAGTACCGCTGGACGAAGGCTAACTAAACCGAGCAATCCTCGAAAACCTGGGTAGAAGGTACTAGCCCGCCTATACGCTGAGTGACGCCTAGGCCGCCCGATCTTTCACGCCGACCTTCTCAGCGACTCTGCGGGGGACCGATGAAACGCCGGATTCCGCTGTTCACCCTGACCGGCGTCCCGGACGCCGACGTGTCCACACACCCGTTCACCACCGAGGACGGCCTCGGCCTGAGCATGCTGCGGTTCCAGCGCGGTGGCTCAGGCGGCTCCAGCGGCTCGGGCGGCTCAGGCGGCTCGGCCGGTCCGGACGCGGCGGTGGTCACGACGACGACGTGGTGCTGATCGTCCACGGCCTGACCACGTCCAGCGACATGTTCATCATGCCGGAGCACGAGAACCTGGTCACCTTCCTGCTCGACAACGGGTTCCGGGACGTGTGGACCCTGGATTACCGGATGAGCAACCGGTTCCCGTACAACCGCGCGATGCACCGGTACAACATGGACCAGATCGCGCGGTACGACTTCCCGGCGGCCCTGCACACGCTGCGTGAGGTCATCGGCCAGCGGCGGGTCCACGTGATCGCGCACTGCCTCGGCTCGGTGTCGTTCCTGATGAGCCTCTTCGGTGGCGCGGTGGACGGGATCACCAGCGTGGTCGCCAACAGCACCGGGCTCACGCCGCGGGTACCGGCCTGGTCGCGGGTCAAGCTCAACGTCGCGCCGACGTTCGTCGAATGGGTGCTGGGCTTCGAGTACCTCGACCCGAGCTGGGAGCAGGAGCCGGCGCTGTCGCGGGGCTGGCTGTTCGCGAAGGCGGTGGACCTGGTCCACCAGGAGTGCGACGTGTCCGCCTGCCACATGCTCAGCCTGATGTGGGGCACCGGCCGGCCGGCCCTGTACCGGCACGAGAACCTGCACCCGGTCACCCACGAGCGCGGCGGCGACCTGTACGGCGCGACCGGCATGCACTACTACCGGCACGTCCTGAAGATGGTCAACGCGGGGCGGGCGGTGAAGTACGACCCGTCCGACCCGGCCCTGGCCGCGCTGCCCGACGACTACCTCGCCGGCGCGGCCGAGATCACCACGCCTGTGCTGCTGACCACCGGCGACACGAACCGGGTGTTCGCCGACTCCAACATCGAGTGCTGGAAGCGCCTGGAAGCGGTGGCGCCCGGCCGGCACGAGCTGGAGGTCATCCCCGGCTACGGCCACCAGGACGTGTTCATGGGCAAGAACGTGAGCTACGACGTGTTCCCGCGAATGCTCGACTTCATCAAGCGACAGGCGGTCTGAGATGGTCAGTCAACAACTCACCGGGTACCAGCGGACGCTGATGCGCGACGAGAACGTGCTGCCCCGGGCCGGCACACCGACCAACCACTACCACTACGTGCCGACCAGCCACGAGACGATCCGGCACGACTCGCTGTCCGGTCTCGGGTACGACTGGTCGAAGATCGCCGATCCGGGCATCCCGGCGAAGCCGCCGTTCAAGGTGTACCTGCCGCGCACCACCGAGGACGTGGTCCGGGCCGTTCAGGAGGCGCGGGAGAGCGGCGACCCGCTGGTGGTACGCGGGCACGGCCACTCCAGCAACAACCTGGTCACGCCCGACCACGGGGTGGTCCTGCTGACCGAGCTGCTGAACCGGATCATGGCGGTCGACGAGCCGTCGATGACCGTCACGATGCAGGCCGGCGCCACCCTGATGGCCGTCGACCTGCACCTGTCCGAGGCCGGCCTGGGCCTGTCGATCATCGGCGACCACGACCACATCACCGCCGCCGGGTTCGCGTCGGTGGGCGGGATCAGCCCGGCCTCGCACCGGTACGGCATGTTCGTCGACACCGTCGTCGCGCTGGAGTACGTGGACTGGGAAGGCAAGGTGCACCGGGCCAGCCGCACCGACCACACCGAGGACCTGCTGCGCCTGCTCGCCGGCACCGGCCGGCACGGGATCATCACCGAGCTGACCGTCCGCATGATCCGGGTGGACAAGTTCCGCACCGTGTACGCGAACCGCCGGCACATCACGACCGACGTCAACGACTTCGTCCGGTACTCGAACGCGATGATCCGCGACCCCGGCGACGCGGTGATGGAACGCGGGGTGTGGGCCGACTTCGCGGTTCCCGGCGTCTCGTCGGCGACCGGTCTGACGCTGCGGGTCGGCCAGTTCTCCTCGTACCACAACACCAGCCAGTCCTGGTACAAGAAGCGCTGGAACGACATCGCGTACGGCTTCCAGCACCTCATCGGCGACTGGGCCGGCCGGCTGCCGACGCTGGTCGACGACGTCGCCAAGTACGTCGGCATGGCGTGCATCATGCTCAGCCCGACCTATGCCGGGATGAAGAACATCGAGCGGTTCACCGACCAGATCCTCGACTCGACCGTCGGCGACCCGACCCGGATGTTCGTCGTGCTCGCCCCGGTCGACCGGTACGAGTCGCTGTTCTACCAGCTGTACGAGCTGTGCGTGGCCGAGCGCAAGCGGACCGGCGCGATCACGTTCATCTCGGTGTACGTGAAGTCGATCCGGTCGCCTTACCTCGCCGGGCCGGACGGCGACGAGCGGTTCTGCGAGCTGATGCTCTACCTCGGCGTACACCCGGACAAGATGACGCCGGTGATCCTGGAACGCCTGGTCGGCCGCATCGACCACCTGGTCGCCGCCAGCGGCGCGTTCCGGTACCTGCACTCGCTGACCAGCACCGACCCGGCGATCCGGGAGAAGGTCGACGCGAACGCGCGGTACGAGCGCAGCTCGGCCGGGTCCGGTAAGCGCTCCGGTGAGGTCGCCGTGCGCGCCGACACCAAGCCCGCGGCGAAGGCGGTCGGTTCATGAGCGGCGGTCTGGCGCTGGTCCTCTCCGGGGGTGGTGCGCCCGCCGTGTACTTCGGGGCCGGTGTCGTCCAGGCCCTCGAAGAGGCGGGGGAGCGGCCGACGATCCTGTCCGGCGTGTCGGCCGGCGCGATCAACGCCTGCGCGCTGGGGGCCGGCATGGACGCCGGCACGCTCGCCAAGATGTGGTGCAACATCGGCTGGACCGACATCTACCGTCCCCGGTTCGACGTCTGGCGGGCGCTCAACGTGGGTGGGCTGCTGCGGCCCACGACCAACATCGTCGAGTACGCGCTGGGCGCGATCGGCTGGACCTGGCTGCTCGACACCGCACCGGCGCGCCGCACGCTCACCAGCTACCTGGGCGGCGCCGAGATCGCCCCGCCGGCCGGGACCACCGTGGTCGTGTCCGCGGTCGACGAGAACACCGGCGACGTCGTGCGGTTCTGTTCCGAGCTGCCGCCCGAGCGCCGGCGCGACCCGCAGTTCCGGCAGGTCGACCTCACCGTGGACCACGTCCTGGCGAGCGCGGCGGTGCCGCTGCTGTTCCCACCCGGCCGCGACCGGGGGCTGTCCCCGGCGCCGGCCATCGACGGGGCCCCGGACGACCACGCCCTCGTCGACGCCGGCCTGGTCGCCAACACGCCGCTGGCCCCGGCGATGCGGTACGAGCCGGACCGGGTGATCGTGGTGTCCGGCGCCGGGGTCACCCGCCCGGCGCCCACGCCGGACTCGCTCGGCGCCGCGATCGCGCTGCTGGTCGACAACGTGGCGCACTTCGCGCTGTACTCCGACATCGACCACGCGAACACGGTCAACCGGCTGGTCCGCGCCGCGCCCGGGGCGACGGTGAAGCGGGACGTGCCGATCCTGGTGATCGAGCCGACCGATCTCGGGTTCTCGCTCAACGGCTTCCTGCATTTCACCGCCGCGCAGGCGAGGACCGTGATGGAGTACGGCCGGGAGCAGGCCGGCAAGGCGCTCGCCGGCTGGAACCCGTGATCGGCGCCGGCAGGCGCCCGACCGGCATACCTCCCGGTCGGCCTCTCAAGATCGGCACAACTTCCCGGAAATTGTTGCCTCACGGGCCTTCTGAGGCCACTACTTCCGGGAAGTTGTGCCGATCAAGGGGGGTGTCAGGCCGGTGTTCCGTGCGCGGCCAGCTCGGCCAGGCCGCCGGCCCGGTCGACCGGTGGCCGGTACCCGATCTCCGTGCGCGCCTTGCCGTCGTCGACGGTCATCTCCTGCGCGGACAGCGCGAGGAAGGTCCTGGTGATCGGCGGCGCGCCGGGCAGCGGCAGCAGCCGCCACGCCGGTTCGAGCGCGGTCGCGGCCGCCCAGGCGAGGGAGCGCGGGATGGAACGGGTACCCAGCTCGACCCCCGCCGTGGCGGCCAGCTGGGTCAGGAACATCCGGAACTCGACCGGCGGCCCGTCGGTGAGGAAGTACACCTCGCCGCCGCGACCGTCCCGCCCGGCGGCCACGATGCCGGCGCAGGTGTTGGTCACGTGGCACGTCGAGGTGAGGTAGTGGCCACCGTCGATCCAGGCGAACCGGCCGGCGCGGGCCGCCGCGACCACCGCCGGCAGGATCGTCGCGTCGCCCGGACCCCACACCAGCCGGGGGCGCACGACGACCGTGGTGAGGCCGGGCCCGTTCGCGGCGATCACCAGGTCCTCGGCCGCCGCCTTGGTCTCGGCGTAGTCGCCGACCAGCTTGGGCGGCCTCGGGTACGTCTCGTCCACGTGGCGCAGCGGGCGGCCGTCGGCGAGGACGGCCTCGGTGCTGACGTGGACCAGGCGCGGCACGCCGGCCGCCCGCGCCGCCGCGAGCACCTCGGCGGTACCCGTGACGTTGACCCGCTCGAACGCCTCGCGCGGCGCCCACTGGTCGGTGTTGCCGGCGGCGTGCACGACGAGGTCGCAGCCGGCCATCCCGGCGCGCAGCGCGGGGCCGTCGGCGATGTCGCCGTTCACCGGCTCCGCCCCGGCCGCCCGGACCGCCTGCACCGACCGTGGCGACCGGGCGAGTGCCCGTACCGTCCCCAGCTCCGCGTACGTCCGCACCAGGTGTTGCCCGACGAAACCCGAACCACCTGTGACAAAAACGATCATGGCTGTCAGTCTGCCGCAAATGCACCAGCAGTGAGGTGAGAATCGTGGGTACCGAACACGTCGACGCCGTCGTCGTCGGCTCCGGTTTCGGCGGCTCGGTCGCCGCCTACCGGCTCGCCGAGGCCGGGCCGGTCCGTGGTGGTACTGGAGCGCGGCCGGCCTACCCGCCGGGCAGCTTCCCGCGCACCCCGCACGAGATGGGCCGGCGTTCTGGGACCCGAGCCGAGAAGCTGTACGGCCTGTTCGACGTGTGGCGCTTCAGCGGGTTCGACTCGCGTGGTCTCCAGCGGCCTCGGCGGCGGGTCGCTGATCTACGCCAACGTGCTGCTGCGCAAGGACGAGAAGTGGTTCGTCCACGAGGAGCCGCTGCCCGGCGGCGGCTACGAGAACTGGCCGATCACCCGCGCCGACCTCGACCCGCACTACGACGCCGTCGAGAAGATGCTCGGCGCGAACCCGTACCCGCTGGCCCACGCCGCGTTCCGGGACACCCCGAAGACGCACGCGATGATCAGGGCGCGCGGAGAAGCACGGGCTGGACTGGCAGCTGCCGCCGCTCGCGGTCAGCTTCGCCCCGACGCCGGGCGCCGAGCCGGGGGTCGGCCTGCCGATCGTGCCGCCCGCCTACGGCAACATCCACGGCGCTGCCGCGGCGCGACCTGCCGGCTGTGCGGCGAGTGCGACATCGGCTGCAACGACGGCGCGAAGAACACCCTCGACCACACCTACCTGTCCGCGGCCAAGCACCACGGCGCCGACATCCGTACCGGCTGCGAGGTGCAGGGGATCCGGCCGCTGAGCCGAGCGGCGGCTACGAGGTCGCGTACGTCGCGCACGACCTGACCGGGAACCGGCCCGGACGACCCCGCAGCGCCGATCACCTGCGACCGGCTGGTGCTGGCGCGCCGGCACGTACGGCACGACGTACCTGCTGCTGCGCAACCGGGTCGCGCTGCCCGGGCTGAGCGACGCGCTCGGCACCCGCTTCTCCGGCAACGGCGACCTGCTCACGTTCCTGCTGCCGCGCCAAGGACCACGACGCGAGCACGACCGAGGTGTTCGACGCCAGCCACGGGCCCGGTCATCACCAGCCGCGATCCGGCTGCCGGACGACTCGTCGACGGCGGCGCCGGGCCGCGGCGTCTACATCGAGGACGGCGGCTACCCCGGCTTCGTCGACTGGCTGGTCGAGGCCAGCGACCTGACCGGCAACGCGTTCCGGCTCGGCGAGCTGATCGTGCGCTGGGCGCTCGAACGCATCACCCGCTCGCCGCAGACCCACTTCAACAGCGAGATCTCCGACGCTCCTCGGCAACGGGCACGCTCGCCGCCGGCTCGCTGCCGCTGCTCGGCATGGGCCGCGACATCCCCGACGGCGGTACTGAAGCTGCGCGACGGGCACCTCGACGTCGAACTGGACGACGGCGCACGAGCATGGCGTACTTCAACCGGGTCCGGGACACCATGCGGGAGCTGGCCAAGACCCTGGGCGCGAGTACGTCGACAACCCGATCTGGTTCCTCAAGCGGATCGTCACCGTGCACCCGCTCGGCGGCGCGCCGATGGGCCGCAACGAGCAGGAGGGCGTCTGCGACAGCTACGGCGAGGTGTTCCACCACCCGGGCCTCTACGTCGCCGACGGCGCGGCGATGCCCGGCCCGGTCGGCACCAACCCGTCGCTCACCATCGCCGCGCACGCCGACCGGATGGCCTCCCACATCCTGGAGGAGCCCGCGCGCGGCGGCACCCGGATCGCGACCGCCCCGGCGGCCTCGGCCGCGGCCGCGCCGCTACGGACCCGGGCCAGCGCCACGTCGCTGTCCTTCACCGAGGAGATGACCGGCTTCTTCGCGCTCGGCGAGAGCGACCCGGCCGCCGGTGAGCGCGTCGGCCACGACCGCCACCAGCGGCTGATGTTCCACCTGACCATCACCGCCACCGACGTGGACACGTTCCTCGCCTCGCCGGCCCACCTCGCCGACGCGGAAGGGTGGATCGAGTGCGCCGCGCTCGGCGGCCGGCTGCCGGTGAGCCAGGGCTGGTTCAACCTGTTCACGCCCGGCGACTCGGTGAACGCCCGGCGGATGGAGTACCGGCTGCACTTCGCCGACGCGAAGGGGCACCCGCTGACCCTGTCCGGCCGCAAGGAGGTACGCGACAACTCCGTCCTGGACATCTGGTCGGACACCTCGACGCTGTACTACCGGGTGCTGGCCGGCCATGTCGGCGCCACCGGCGACGCGGACGCGGAGGTGAAGGGCGCCGGCATCGCGCACATCCGGATCGAGGACTTCGCCCACCAGCTCACCACCATCCGGACCACCGGCCCGGACCACCACGCCGCGATGCTCCACTTCGGACAGTTCTTCCTCGGCCAGCTCTGGGACGTGTACGGCCGGCACCTCCCGCTCGGGGAGGACGGCGCCCGCCGGCCCGCTCCGGTCGGCGCCGGGCGTGGCTGACCCGCGGAAGGCTCACGACGGGTTCACGGCGGAGTCACGGCGGAGTCACGGCGGAGTCACGGCGGATCACCCCCTGGCGCGGTCGGGCGCCGGGGCAGGGCAACGGATGGTCTCCGCTCGATGCCGACGCCTGGGGCTGGCGCCGTGACGGTGGCCGGCGGCCGACCGGACCGGCCGGTCGAACCCGCCGGTGCGGCGAGGTCCCGGGCGTGTTGCAGGGTGGACAGCAGGGCGACGGTGGACTCCGCGCCCTGGTCGGCGTTGTGGCCGGTCGAGGTGAGCCGGTCGTAGCTGCCGCCGGTGGTGGGATCGTGCATCGCGGTCGCCGAGTCGTTGTCGCCGAGAAACCAGCCGACAGCGAGATGAAGGCCGTCGGCCCAACGCGGGTCGCCGGTAAGGGCGAGGGCGGTCGCGCAGGCGTCGGCCAGCGTCGCCGCCTCGACCGGCGGCTGGTCGAATCCCGGGCGCGGCTCGCCCGGCGCCCACCCGCCGACCGGAGTCACCGAGAGGTGTCCCTGCCGGGTCTCCCGCTCCAGCAGCCAGGCCAGCAGCCGCAGTCCCTTGGTCGCCGCCGCGCCCCGGCCGAGGTGGCGTCCGGCGACGATGAGCGCCTCCGCCAGGGCCGCGTTCGCGTTGCCCAGGCGGGGCTCGGGCCACAGCCACCGCTCGTTGACACCGGCCGGGCCGATGGCCATCGCGGTGTCGGTGAGCAGCCGGCGGGCGCGGCTGTGGTTGGGCTGCACGGTCAGGACCTCGGCGGCACCGAGCGCCGCGTACGCCATCGCGCGCGGCGAGCGGGACCGGCAGCGCAGGCCGAGGTCGAACCGGGCGGCGGCCTCGTCGCGCAACGTGCCGGCCGGTCCGCGGGCGACGATCGTGCCCAGTGCCCAGAGCGCGCGGCCCCACCAGTCGCCGGTGCCCGGCTCGTCGCGCCACCGCCGGTCGTACCCCAGCCGCTGGTGGAAATCGCCGGCCACGCCCTGCGCCCGCCGCAGGAACGCGAAGCAGCGCTCGGCAAGCTGCCACAGCTCCGGGGTGGGTTCCGGCTCGCGGTAGATGACCACGAGGCCGCGGGCGGCGTCGTCCAGCCGGTACCCGTGCTCCTGGCTCGGCTCCGCGCCGTGGGCCCGCTCCAGCAGACCGACCTCGTCGCTGAGGCGCAGCAGGTGGGCGAACGACGGCTCCGGATAGCCGTTCACCGGTTCACCTGGCACGTGCTCCCACCTCCGTGGGTTGCGTGCCGCGCAGCGCTGGTCGACGCGCCAACGAGTGGCGTGCCAGGCCCGTACGAGCACCTCTGTGGCGCCGGCCTGTGCCGGCCGGCCGTGGGGCAACCCTACGCCCGCTCAGAAGGACGCGCTGCGGCTGTCGCTGTAGGGCGCGACCCGGGCGCCGACCACGTGGGCGAAGTTCAGCACCAGCGTCGATGTCTCCTCGTCGCTGTACCGGGACACCGTCAACTCCCGCACCACCCCGTCGCGCACCCACGCGAACAGCTCCTCGTTCGTCGGCGCCGTACCGTGTACCCGAAGCACCAGCTCCTTTTCCCGGCCGACCGTCAGCAAGTAGAGCAGACCCGCCGGTACATCTGTGGGCATGACAGTCACCTAACGTCGTTTGCGTGTAGCGTGAGGTGCGAAGTCGCCAGGCGGGCAAACCGGTCGTGCGAACACCGCGATCCGCGGCCAGTATGACGGCGAACTGGAGACCAGCGATCGCCTGAGGCGTACGACTCAGCGAGACGCCGGCACCGGGGACCTGGCGACTCAAGCGTATGACGATTCCGGCGGTCCGGCGCGGCCGGCAAATGATCTGACGAAGCGGATCAGCCGGCGCGGCGGCGCTGTCGTGCCACGGTTCCGGCCGGCTGCCGGCGCGTGCTCTGCTGCCGGCCCGCACTCTGCTGCCGGCCCGTGCTCTGCTGCCGGCCCGTGCCCTGCTGCCGGCCTGTGCTCTGCTGCCGGCCTGTGCCGGTGTGTGCGGCGGTCGTGGGCGGCACCGGCTGGCCGGAGGGGGCGCGGGCGCCGGTGATGCGGCTGAGTTCGGCGTCGCCCGGTCGCACCCGCGCGGACCGGGCGGTGATGCCGGCGGCGGCGAGTAGCCGGGTCGTGTCGCGGTGCTGGTCGGGCAGGACGAGCGTCACGACGGTACCGGTCCGGCCGGCGCGCGCGGTGCGTCCACCCCGGTGCAGGTAGTCCTTGGCGTCACCGGGCGGGTCGACGTTGACCACGAGGTCGAGGTCGTCGATGTGGATGCCACGGGCGGCCACGTCGGTGGCGACCAGGGCGTTCACCGCGCCAGTGCGGAACCGGTCGAGGGTACGGGTGCGTTGCGGCTGGGACTTGCCGCCGTGCAGGGCGGCGGCCGGCACACCGCTGGCGAGCAGGAGCCGGGCCAGCCGGTCGGCGCGGTGCTTGGTCCCCACGAACATGATCACCCGACCGTCGCGGGCACCGATCGCCGCCGTCGCGGCGTTCTTGTCCGCCGCGTCCACCTGCAACAGGTGGTGTTCCATGGTGGTGATCATGGCGGTGGGCGGGTCGACCGAGTGCCGGGCCGGGTCGGTGAGGAACCGGCGCACCAGGCGGTCGACGTCGCCGTCGAGCGTCGCCGAGAACAGCATCCGCTGCCCACCCGGGGCGGTGCCGGCCAGCAGAGCGCTGACCTGCGGCAGGAAGCCCATGTCGGCCATCCGATCGGCCTCGTCCAGGACAGTGACCTCGATCCGGTCGAGGCGGCAGTCGCCGCGGTCGACCAGATCGTTCAGCCGGCCGGGGGTGGCGATCACGATGTCGACACCGCGCCGCAGCGCGGTGATCTGGCGGGATATCGAAACCCCGCCGACGACCGTGGTGGTGCGCAGCCCGACCGCGGTCGCGTACGGGGCGAGCGCGGTGGCGACCTGATCCGCCAGTTCGCGGGTGGGCACCAGTACCAGGCCGAGCGGCCGGCCCGGTTGGGCGCGCCGACCGGCCAGCCGGGTGAGCATGGCCAGGCCGAACGCCAGGGTCTTGCCCGAGCCGGTTCGGGCGCGGCCGAGCACATCCTGGCCGGCGACCCCGTCGGCCAGGGTGGCGGCCTGGATCGGTGTCGGTGTGGTCAGCCCGTGCCGGGCGAGGGCGGCCAGCAGATCCGGGTGCAGCGGCAGGCCGGCGAAGGTCGGGTCAGCGACCGGACGCGGCACATCCTGAGCCGGATGGTGCTGGGCGGTCACCGGCGGACGCCGCCGATGGCGGGCACGCGTGGGCGTGATCAATACGAAGCCTTCCGTTGTCGGCACGCCGCAGGGAGGGCTCCGGACCGGACCGGCCGGCGGAGATCACAAGAACGAACCGGGAGTCGAAGAGGTGAGGTCGGGCCCCGCAGCACAGGGCAGTTTTGCGGGGCCCGAGCACCGTGGCGCATGTGCGCGCCGTCCCGGTCAGGAACCGGGCGTACGAATCAGATCAGTCGAACGGCCTCGGCCTGCGGGCCCTTGTTGCCCTGCACGACGTTGAACTCGACCCGCTGATTGTCGTGCAACTCGCGGAAGCCCTCGGCCTGGATGGCCGAGTGGTGCACGAACACGTCGGGACCGTTGTCGTCGACGCTGATGAAACCGAAACCCTTGTCGGCGTTGAACCACTTCACGGTACCGGTGGCCACGTGTTGTTCTCCTCTTCTTGCGGATAGGCCCACCGCTCGCTACGGGGGCCCAGGGTGGGCCGTCTCGAGCAGCGGCAGACCTACGGCGAGTCCGGAAAAGGAGACCGATCCCGGCAGGTGGCCGGGCAGGCATACAACCACAGACAAGAAACTGCGTCGCCTACACTACACGACGGCCACCGAAACGCCGCATCGACCGAGGCACCCCGGCCGCTGGTGTCGACCCGATGAATACACCGTCAACGACCCCGCGGTCGCCGCGGGACCTGTTCCGGGATGGGCCTTCAACTGCCGGGCGGCTCCGCCAGCCGCTCCGACCGGATCCAACCGGCCCAGCCGCGCTCGCGCATCAGGTCCATGAGCCGCTGGGCCCGCGGGTCGGACTCGACGGCAAATGCGTCCAGAAGGTCAAACGGTAGGTCGTCGTGCGCCGCCTCACCCAGGTCGACCTCGCCGGAGTCGGACGTCTGCTCGGCCAGGGCGGCCATGATGTCGGCGGCTTCCTCCAGACGCGGGTCGTCATCGCCTGCGTCGGACTCGCCGATCTCGGAGAGCAGACGGTAGAGCCGAAGGACTTGTGGGTCATCGAGTTCCGCGATTTTCCCGGGCATCCATTCGCCGACGCGGTCGGGCCAGCGGGCGATGATCAGGATCCAGCTGTCCCGCTGGCTCTCCACCATCCGCTCGGACATCCCGACCTCCCGAAGCCGATCGAGATAGGAGGTCACCTCCGGTGGGAGCGCCAGGCTGTCCCCGGCAGTGAGCTGTGCGATCTGCTTGCGGCTGGTCTCAAGCCGTTCGATCTCGCCGCGCAGGTGGCTGTCGATCCTCTGGACCGCCTCGGCGAAGGTCGACGCGTCGGCGTCGATCATCGGACCGATCTGGGACAGCGGCACGCCAGCGTTGGCGAGGGTTCGGATCTTGATGAGGGATACGACTGCCCTTGCGCCATACCGCCGGTAACCCGACGCATCCCGCTCCGGCTCGGGCAGTAGTCCGATCTGGTGATAGTGCCGCACCGCCCGCACCGTGACGCCGGCATACGCCGCCAGTTGACCGATCGTCAGCATGCTCCGATCCTGCCCTCAACCCGCCCGGACCCGGTCGACGCCGGGCTCAGGAGATCCTGCGACGGTAGGAGACGGTGGCGAACATGTAGGCGACGACGAGGGTGCCGAGGCACCAGGCGAGGGCGGTCCAGATGTGGGTGCCGACCGGCTGCTGGGTGAACAGGTCGCGGATCGTGTTGACGATGGAGGTCACCGGCTGGTGTTCGGCGAAGGCGCGCACCGGGCCGGGCATGGTGTCGGTGGGCACGAACGCCGAGCTGATGAACGGCAGGAAGATGAGCGGGTAGGAGAACGCGCTGGCGCCGTCCACGCTCTTCGCGGTGAGGCCGGGGATGACGGCGATCCACGTCAACGACAGGGTGAACAGGATCAGGATGCCGGCGACCGCGAGCCACGCCAGTACCCCGGCGCCCGAGCGGAAGCCCATCAGGAGGGCGACGAGCACGACGACAATGAGCGAGATCAGGTTGGCGACCAGCGAGGTCAGCACGTGCGCCCACAGCACGGACGAGCGTGCGATCGGCATGGACTGGAATCGTTCGAAGATGCCGCTCTTCATGTCCAGGAAGAGCCGGAACGCGGTGTAGGAGATGCCCGACGCGATCGTGATGAGCAGGATGCCGGGCAGCAGGTAGGTCACGTACGTGCCCGATCCGTGTTTGATCGCGCCGCCGAACACGTAGACGAACAGCAGCATGAAGGCGATCGGCATGATCGTGGTCGTGATGATGGTGTCCAGGCTGCGCGCGATGTGGCGCAGGGATCGTCCCAGCAGGACGGCGGTGTCGCCGAAGAAATGCGTGGCCATTGTTGTTCCTTACGTCCTGTTCGACCTGATCTTGTGGTCTTCGCCGGCCCGGTCGTCTTCGCCGACGACCGCGAAGAAGACGTCCTCGAGGGAGGGCTGCTTCTCGACGTATTCGACCTTGGCTGGCGGTAGCAGCTGTTTCAGCTCGGTCAGGGTGCCGTTGACGATGATCCGACCCTGGTGGAGGATCGCGATCCGGTCGGCAAGCTGTTCGGCCTCCTCCAGGTACTGGGTCGTCAGCAGCACGGTCGTGCCGCCCTCGGCGAGCTCCTTGACCGCCTGCCACACCTCGATGCGCGCCTCCGGGTCCAGCCCGGCTGTCGGCTCGTCGAGGAAGATGACCGGCGGTTTCCCGATGAGACTCATCGCGATGTCCAGCCGGCGGCGCATGCCACCGGAGTACGTCGCCACCCTCCGGGTGGCCGCGTCGGCCAGCGAGAAGCGCCTCAGCAGGTCGTCCGCGATCACACCCGGGCCCTTGAGGTGCCGCAGCCTGGCCACCAGGACGAGGTTCTCCCGCCCGGTGAGGATCTCGTCGACCGCCGCGAACTGCCCGGTGAGACTGATGGACCCGCGTACGTCGGCGGCCTGTGTCGCGACATCGAAGCCGTTGACCCGGACTGTCCCCGCGTCGGCCTTGAGCAGCGTGGAAAGGATCTTCACCACCGTGGTCTTGCCCGCCCCGTTCGAGCCGAGCAGCGCGAAGATGCCACCCCGGGCCACCTCGAAGTCCACGCCGCGCAGCACATGCAGCTGCTTGTACGACTTCTCCAGGCCATGTACGTGGATCGCAGGCCCGTGGACCTGACTGGTTGTTGGGGGGATGCTCATGACAGCCAGCATGGAGGGTTGACGCTGCGTCAAGGTCAAGCCCTCAGGGCCGGTCGCGTACCCACGCCTCCCACGCCGCGGTCCACGCCTCCTGGCTGGCGCGCAGCCGATCGAACCAGGCCCGCCGCATCGCCGGGTCCGCGGACAGCACCTCGGGCGACGGCCAGCCGTACCGGCCGTCCCAGCGTCGCTGCCACGCCTCCTGGGCCGGCCGGCTCGGTACCGACCGGTCGGCGCCGGTCCAGTACGCGATGGTTTCGGTGATCGCGGCCTCGCGCAGCCGCTCGTCGGCGGCGAACCAGGACGTGTGCTCGTGGAGGCCGGTGAGCTGGTTGGTCATGGCGGTGACCGCCTCGTTGGCCTCGTCGCGCGAGCTGCCGGTCAGCTCGGCCTGGGCGGTGACGGTGGCCTCCCACAGCCCGTGGATCGCGCGCTGCGCCTGGCGGTACTCGCGGCGGCGCGGGTGGTCCAACCGGTCCCGGTGGACCGCCACGGTGACCGCGAGTACGGCGTCGACCAGGGCCCGGTGCGGGTCGTCGACGTTCACCGCCACGGGCGGCTCCGGCGGATCCTCGCGCAGCGCGGCGATGTACGCGGCCCGCGCCCGCAGGAACGGCTCGACGTCGGGCACGGACACGAGGCTCGCCGCCTCCACCGCCCAGTCCCGCGCGACCACCACGATCTCGTGGTCACGGTGCCAGCACCGCGCGGCCCAGAACCGGTCACCGGCCCGCAGCATCGTCGCCGCGACCGGCACGCCGTCCACGACGAGGCTCGCCGGCATCGCCCGGTCCGGCAGCGGACTGTCGTCACCCACCTGGTCGAGCGCGTCCTCCAGAAGTCCGCGCAGGTCGAGACCCAACCGGGCGGTGTGCACGTCGACCCGCGGCCCGTCCGGGCGAATCAGGTCGCCGTAGCTCAACCCGACGCCGGTGATCTGCTCGCCGCTACCCTCCGTCGAGCCGACCATGCCCGGACCGGGACCCGCCTCGGCCAGGCCGACCAGCGGCAGACCGCAGCGCCTGACCCGGTCTTCCAGCTCAACCTGGTGACGGGCGATCCGCTCGCGCCACTCGGGAGTCAGGGGCACCCGCTCCATGGGGTCAAGCATGAAGCGCGCCGGTGCCCGTGCGCCAGCCGGTCGATCGGTCCTGCTAGCCTGCTACCCATCCTCGGCGGTCCGGCCAGCGGATCACCGAGCGGGACGGTCAGGGGAGCGTAGGCACGTGGATCCGGCACGCGTTGACGCACCGGCCACCGGACGGGTGCTGACCGTCCCCAATCTCATCAGCTTCGCCCGTCTGCTGGGCGTGCCGCTGTTCCTGTACCTGTTCCTGGTCGCCGACCGGTGGGGCATCGCGGTGGCGGTGCTCGCGATCGGCGGCACGACCGACTGGGTCGACGGATACCTTGCCCGCCGGCTCGGCCAGGTCAGCCGCCTCGGCGAGCTGCTCGACCCGCTCGCCGACCGGCTCTACATCCTGGCGACGCTGATCGCGTTCACCGTCCGCGACGTCGTGCCGTGGATCTTCACCGGGGCGTTGCTGCTGCGCGAGGCCGTGCTGCTGGTCACCCTGATCATCCTGCGGCGATACGGGTACGGGCCGCCGCCGGTGCACTACGTCGGCAAGACGGCCACGTTCATCCTGCTCGCCGCGTTCCCGATGCTGCTGCTGGCGCGGGCGAGCAGCGCCGCCGCCCCGATCGCCGGCGCCAGCGGGTGGGCGCTGGCCTGGTGGGGCATCGTCCTGTACTGGATCGCGGCGGTGTTCTACCTGGTCCAGTTCAGCAACACGATCCGGGTGGCGCGCCGCGACCGGCCCGCCGGTGGCGCGGCGTGACGGATCCGTCCCCGGCCGGCGAGCGTCCCCGGGCGCGTCCCGCGGACTTCCTCACCGAGCTGTTCCGTAACCCGCTCGATCCCGGGTACGCCCAGGCTGCCCGCAGGCGCGCGGCCCGGGGTGGGCCGGCGCCGACCGGCCTGCGGCGCGGCGGCCCATTCGGCGTCCGGATGACCGCCCTCGTGGTGATCGGGTTCCTGCTCGCCGTCGCGTACCACTCGGCGGTCACCTCGCAGCCGGAGACCAGCCGGGCCCGCGCTGGGCTGGTCGCCGACGTACGCGCCCGCCGGACCAGCACGGACGATCTCCAGAAACGCGCCGACAAGCTGCGTGAGCAGGTGTCCCGGGAGCGCGACGCGGCGCTCAGCGACAGCGGCGAGAGCAGCCGGCTGCGCAACCTGGAGGCGGACACCGGCGTCGCCAAGGTACGCGGAGACGGTGTCGTGGTACGGCTGGTCGACGCGCCGCCGCCGGTGGACCCGGTTACCGGGAAGCGGTCCACCACCAACCCGGGTCGGGTCCTCGACCGCGACCTCCAGGACATCTCCAACGAACTGTGGCGGCTCGGCGCGGAGGCGATCGCGATCAACGGGGAACGGCTCACCGCGACCACCACGATCCGGGCTGCCGGCGACGCGATCCTGGTCGACTTCCGGCCGGTCACCGCGCCGTACGAGGTCGCCGCCATCGGGCCGGGCGGGCTGCGGGACGCCTTCAACGACTCCGTGACGGCCCGCCGGTTCCGCAGCTACGTCGACGCGTACCGGATGCAGTTCTCGGTCAAGCAGCGCGACGGGATGACGCTGCCGGCCGCGGGCGAGCCGCAACTCCGGTACGCCGAGCCGCCACCCTCGCCCACGCCGTCTTCTTCGTCGCCTTCGTCGCCTTCGTCGCCGCCCGAGCCGAGCGGGTCGCGGCGTCCCTCCGGGTCACCCGTACCCTCGGCGTCGGGAGGTGGCAGATGATCGCGGTACTCGCGTTGCTCGTCGGTGTCGTGCTCGGTGTGGTACTGGAGCCCACGGTGCCGGTGGCGCTTCAGCCGTACCTGCCGATCGCGGTCGTGGCGGCGCTCGACGCCGTGTTCGGTGGCATCCGCGCCAAGCTCGACGGGATCTTCGACGACAAGCAGTTCGTCATCTCGTTCGTGTCGAACGTGCTGGTCGCCGGCCTGATCGTCTACCTCGGCGACCAGTTGGGCGTCGGCGGCCAGCTGTCCACCGGCGTGGTCGTGGTGCTCGGCGTGCGGATCTTCGGCAATGTTGCGGCGATCCGCCGCCACCTGTTCCGGGCCTGATCGATGAACCGCACCGAGGACGAGCAGCCGGAGGTCGGCTCGGTCGACGGCTCGGGCTCGGCCGGCTCGGTCGCACCCGAGCCACGGGCGCCCGAGCCGGTGGCGCCCGAGCCGGTGGCGGCCGAGCCGGTGGCGCCCGAGCCGGTGGCGGCCGAGCCGGTGGCGGCCGAGCCGGCCGAGCCGGGGTCGCAGCCGATGGCCGAACCCGCTGCGGAGGTACCCGCCCCCGAAACCCCTTCCGCGGACTCGCCCACCGAGCCGATCACCATCGAGCCGATCAACGTCGACCCGACCGCCTTCGACGAGGAGGAGCCCGGCGGCGAGTACGAGCCGGACACCGGCGCCATCCGCGCGCCAGGCCGGGCCCGCCGGATCTCCGCCGCCGGGGCGATCATCGGGCTGCTGCTCGGCCTGCTCGGCTTCGCCCTGGTGGTCCAGCTGCGCAGCAACGCGAGCGACCCTGAGCTGGCCACGGCTCGGCCGGAGGACCTGGTCCGCATTCTCTCCGACCTGGACGCCCGCCAGGAGCGGTTGCGCCAGGAGATCTCCCAGCTCGAAGACAGCCAGCGCCAGCTGGTGTCGGGCGCGCAGGGCCGGGAGGCGGCCGTCCAGGAGGCCCGGCGGCGCGCCGACGAGCTCGGCATCCTCGCGGGTACCCTGCCGGCGCAGGGTCCCGGGCTGGAGGTCCGGTTCGTCCCGGGCGGCGACGGGATCCCGTCGAGTACCGTGCTCGACGCGGTCGAGGAACTGCGCGGCGCGGGCGGCGAGGCGATGCAGATCACCGGCCAGGGCAGCCCGGCGGTCCGGATCGTGGCCTCGACGTACTTCACCGATGCCCGGGACGGCCTGGTGGTCGACGGCGCGCACCTCACGGCGCCGTACACGCTGCTGGTGATCGGTGACCCGCAGACCATGCAGACCGCGCTGAACATTCCCGGTGGGGTGGTCGACACGGTCCGCCAACGCGGCGGTAACGTGATCGTCCAGGAGTCGGAGGCGGTCCGCGTGACGGCGCTGCACCAGGTGGGCACGCCCAAGTTCGCGCATCCGGTCTCCTGACACCCGTCGACCCGCGCCGGCACCGGCCGGCCTCGCGCACAAAGGAAACGCGATCGTGATTCCCGAGGACCTCCGATACACCGCCGAGCACGAGTGGGTGCAGGCGCGATCCGGTGCTCCGGTGCGGATCGGCATCACCGATTTCGCTCAGGACTCGCTCGGCGACATCGTCTATGTCCAGTTGCCGGACGTCGGCACCGAGGTGAACGTGGGCGACTCGCTCGGCGAGGTCGAGTCGACCAAGAGCGTCTCGGAGATCTACGCGCCGCTGTCCGGCAAGGTCGTGGGCCGCAACGATCAGCTGTCCGACGCGCCCGAGTTGATCAACAGCGACCCATACGGTTCGGGCTGGCTCGTGGAGCTCGAGCCGGCCGAGCCGGGCAAGGTCGACGACCTGCTCGATGCCGGCGCCTACCGGGAGCTGACCCAGCAATGACCCCGGCGGCACCGGCCAGCGCCCCGCTGACCAGCATTGCGACGGTCGCGTATCAGCGCGTCCGGTTGACCCCTGATTTCGGCCGTGACTAGGCTCGCTCAGTCGACCGTGAACCCACGGTCGTGGGTAAGGCTACGTCGAGTGGCCGGGGGAGAAGCGCCGCACTTTCGCTGCGGGGCGGCGCTCCAGCCGCGTCCCGTCGCATCCGACGCCCGACCGATAACCCGTGAGGTGGTCTGATGACGCGCCCAGACGACGAGTTCCCCCCGCTCGACGTCACGTCTACGCTCAACCTCGGCAGCCTCGACGAGACGATGGACGGTCCCGACGCCGATGTGGCGCCGACCCGGATGTCCGGTTCGCTCCCGCCGGGGATGGCGCTGCTGGCGGTGCGACGCGGCCCCAACGCGGGCGCGCGCTTCCTGCTCGACCATGACGTGACGACCAGCGGGCGGCACCCCGACAGTGACATCTTCCTTGACGATGTCACTGTTTCCCGTCGCCACGCCGAGTTCCATCGCGAGGGGGGTGTGTTCACCGTCCGCGATGTCGGCAGCCTCAACGGCACCTACGTCAACCGTGAGCGGGTCGAATCCGCCACCCTGAGCAACGGCGACGAGGTCCAGATCGGCAAGTTCCGCCTGGTCTTCATCGCGGGGCCGCGCACCGACCATTGACGTGATCGGCACGACTTTCCGGAAGTTGTGGTTTCCTGGCGGGCTGAGGCCACAACTTCCGGGGACTTGTGACGATCAAGGGAGGCGAATTTGGCTGGGGGGTCGGCCGCCGCGGGGAGCCCGCGTGGCGACGTGCTGATGAGTATCGGCGAGGTTCTCGCCCATCTGCGCGTCGACTTCCCGGACACGACGATCTCCAAGCTGCGCTTCCTGGAAACCGAGGGTCTCGTCGAGCCGCGCCGCACGGCCGCCGGCTACCGCAAGTACAGCTGGAACGACGTGGCCCGGCTGCGCTATGTGCTGACCGCCCAGCGCGACCATTACCTGCCGCTGCGGGTGATCCGGGACCAGTTGGCCACGTTCGACGAGGGGGCGCCGGTGTCCGGCCCCGCGCTGGTCGATCGGGACATCCCGGCCGAGACCGGCAACGGCCGGCTGCGCCCGGCCCTGGTGGCGGTCGTGCCGGCCCAGCCGTCCGAGGTCTCCGCCGATCCGGCCGACCTCCGGTTGAGCCGGGACGACCTGCTCATCCACGCCGGCCTGACGGATGCCACGCTGGCCGCCCTGGAGCAGTACGGCGTGGTCGCCGAGCGCCCCGGGGGCGGCTACGACGCCGACGCCCTGGAGATCGCCACGGCGGCGGCCCGGCTCGCCGAGTACGGGCTGGAGGCCCGGCACCTGCGCGCTTACCGGGCCGCGGCGGACCGCGAGATCGGGCTGTTTACCCAGCTCGTGGCGCCGCTCGCCAGGCAGAGCGGGCCGGCCGCCCGGGCCCGGGCCGCGGAGACCGTCCGTGAGCTGGCCGCGTGCACCGAGCGGCTGCACGCCGCGTTGGTCCGCAGCGGCCTGCGGGAAACGCTCGGCCGGTAAGGGAACGGACAGCTCGTTTGGCACGGCACGGGATCGGCCGCAACGCGTGGCCCGTTCGTCCGGTGCGCCGTGTACCGTGCAGGGAGAGGGACGAAGCGACACGGAGGCGGCGGTGCGCGAGCTGAGCGTGGTCGGTGTTCGGGTGGAACTGCCCACCAACCAGCCGATCGTGCTGCTCAAAGAGGTGGAAGGCGACCGCTACCTGCCGATCTGGATCGGTGCGGTAGAGGCCACCGCCATCGCCTACGAGCAGCAGGGGGTCAAGCCGGCTCGTCCGCTCACCCACGACCTGCTGCGGGACGTGCTGTCGGCGTTGAAGGCGCCGCTGCGTGCCGTGGAGATCGTCGAGATGCGCGACAACATCTTCTACGCCGAGTTGGTGATCGGCGAGGGGGTCCGGGTGTCCGCGCGCCCCAGTGATTCGATCGCCCTGGCGCTCCGGGTCGGTGCGCCGATCCGCTGCGCTGACCAGGTGCTCACCGAAGCCGCCATCGTCATCCCGGACGAGCAGGAGGACGAGGTCGAGAAGTTCCGGGAGTTCCTGGAGCAGGTCAGCCCCGAAGACTTCGCGGGCTGATCGACAACACGCCCGACGGGTGCCGGCAGGCCCGGCGGCCGATACGGCGTGTCGCGGCAAAACCTCCGCGGTGAGGTCTGACGTGCGCTATAGGGTGACGGTGTCGACGCTGGAGGTGGTCGTATGAGCGAGCGTCAGCGAGCGAATCGATGGCACAGTGCGCCGGAGCCTCATGGCGGACCACAGCGAAGCGAGGACCCGGCATGAGCGACCCGTCCGACCCCGGTCATGGCGCCGAAGACGCCGTTGGTTACCGCGGGGTCATGGCCTGCCACGCCGCCGGGATCAGCTACCGCCAGCTTGACTACTGGGCCCGGACCGGGCTGGTCGTGCCGAGCGTCCGGGACGCCTCGGGCTCGGGCACGCAGCGGCTCTACTCGTTCCGCGACATCGTGGTCCTCAAGGTCGTCAAACGCCTTCTCGATGCCGGTGTCTCGTTGCAGAACATCCGCAAGGCGATCGACACCCTCCGCTCCCGCGGCGTGGACGACCTGGCCGGCATCACGCTCATCTCCGACGGCACCACGGTCTACGAGTGCCGCTCGCCGGAGGAGGTCGTCGACCTGCTCCAGGGCGGCCAGGGCGTGTTCGGCATCGCGATCGCCGGCGCGTTCAAGGAGATCCAGGGCACGCTGTCGCACCTGCCCGCCGAGCCGGCCACCGAGGCCGAGGAGGTCAGCGGCGGTGCCGGAGCGGGCGACGAGCAGCCCGTTCACGACGCGGTCGGCGACGAGCTGGCCGCCCGTCGCGCCCGCCGCCGCGCCGGCTGACCCGTCCTTGATCGGCACAGTTTCCCGGAAGTTGTGGCCTCAGTGCGCAGCTATGGCCACTATTTCCGGGAAGTTGTGACGATCTTGGGTGCCTTGGGAGCACGCCGCTGCCGCTGCCGCCGTCTTGTCACCGTCGCGCTGCTGTTCACCGCCTCGTTCGCGCCGGCAGCGTGCGCCAAGGCTCAGGCGCGGTGGGGCGCACCGGTCGCGGACGCCAGCCCGGTCGCCGGTTCAGCGACGCCAGCCCCGTCGAGCCCGGCACCGCCGCCCAGCCCCAGCGCCAGCCCGTCCCGGGCGGCCGGCTGCGCGATCCTGCCACCGGACAACGTCTGGCACGCCGACGTCTCCCGACTTCCGGTACTCGGCCAGTCGGGGGCGTACGTGGCCAGCATCGGGGCGGCAAAGCCACTGCACCCCGACTTCGGGGCGCCGTTCGGCATCCCGGTCACCACGATCCGCCCTGACCAGGCCCGGGTGCCGGTGCACTTCGAGTACGCCGGCGAAAGCGACCCCGGCCCGTACCCGATCCCGGCGAACGCGCTGGTCGAGGGCGGTCCGAGCGCCGACGGCGACCGGCACGTGATCCTCTACGACCCGGCCGGGTGCAGGCTGTACGAGCTGTACGACGCCCATGCCCAGGGCAGCGGGTGGACAGCCGGGTCGGGTGCCGTCTACGACCTGCGCAGCAATCGCCTCCGCCGGGCCGGCGCCACCTCCGCCGACGCCGCCGGGTTGCCGGTCCTGCCCGGCCTGGTCCGCTACGACGAGGTGAAGGCCGGGCACATCGACCACGCCATCCGGATGACCGCGCCGCAGACCCGCAACGCGTACCTGTGGCCGGCCCGGCACGCCGCCTCCACCCGTACCGGCGCGAACCTGCCGCCGATGGGGCTGCGCCTGCGGTTGAAGGCCGGTGTGGACGTCTCCCGGCTGCCCGGGCCGGCCCGGGTGATCGCGGAGGCGCTCAAGCGGTACGGGGCGATCCTGGCCGACAACGGCTCGGCCTGGTACCTGTCCGGCACCCAGGACGACCGCTGGGACGACGACGCGCTGAACGCCCTGAAATCGCTGCGCGGCGACCAGTTCGAGGCGGTCGACGAGAGCGGCCTGATGGTCAACCCGGACACCGGTCAAGCCCGACGATGATCCCGATCACGCATTGACGCGTCGGTTACCGCCGTCCGACCGGTCCGCTGGTAGCGTTGGCAGCGCTGGCACGCTTGCGCGCGAGAGACCGTCCGACCCCGGTCGGGCGGCGCCGAAGGGGCAACTCCTCCCCGGAACCTCTCAGGCAAAAGGACCGCGTAAGCAGGCACCTCTGGAGCGACCGAGAATCCGGGCATGACAGAGGGGGAGGGCGCGAGACGTTCCCTCACCCGCGATCCCCCGGAGTCCGTGATGACCGAGCCCGCAGACCTTTTCGCCGATACGTTCGACCGCCGCCACATCGGCATCTCCGGTGACGAGGAACGGCGGATGCTGGAGACCATCGGGTACGGCTCGATCGACGAGCTGATGGACGCCGCGATCCCGGAGGCGATCCGCTGGCACGGCGCCCTCGACCTGCCGCCGGCCGCGACCGAGGCCGAGGCGATCACCGAACTGCGCCGCCTGGCCGACCTCAACCGGCCGCTGACCTCGATGATCGGCCTCGGCTACTACGGCACCCACACCCCGGCGGTGATCCGCCGCAACGTGCTGGAGAGCCCCGCCTGGTACACCGCCTACACGCCGTACCAACCGGAGATCAGCCAGGGCCGGCTGGAGGCCCTGCTCAACTTCCAGACGCTGGTCGCCGACCTGACCGGGTTGCCGATCGCGGGCGCGTCGCTGCTCGACGAGGCGACCGCCGCGGCCGAGGCGATGACGCTCGCCCGCCGCGCGACAAAGATCAAGACCAGCGTGTACGTGGTGGATGCCGACACGCTGCCACAGACCCTCGCCGTGATCCGGACCCGGGCCGAACCGCTCGGGATCGAGGTGCGCGTGGTCGACATCGAGCGCGACGAGCTGCCCGCCGAGTTCTTCGGCCTGCATCTCCAGTACCCCGGTGTCTCGGGAAAGACCCGCGACCACGCCGCGCTCATCGCGGCGGCCCATGAGCACGGCGCTCTGGTCGCCGTGGCCGCCGACCTGCTGGCGCTGTGCGTGTTGCGCGAGCCGGGGGCGGTCGGCGCCGACATCGCGGTGGGGAGCGCGCAGCGGTTCGGGGTGCCGATGGGCTTCGGCGGCCCGCACGCCGGGTACATGTCGGTCCGCGCCGGGCTGGAACGCATGCTGCCCGGCCGGCTGGTCGGGATCTCGAAGGACGTTGCCGGCGACCCGGCCTACCGGCTCGCGTTGCAGACCCGGGAGCAGCACATCCGCCGGGAGAAGGCGACCAGCAACATCTGCACCGCGCAGGTGCTGCTCGCCGTCATCGCCAGCATGTACGCGGTCTACCACGGGCCGAACGGGCTGCGGCAGATCGCGGCCCGGGTGCACGGGCTGGCGGCCCGGCTCGCGACCGGCCTGCGGGCCGGCGGCGTCGAGATCGAGCACGAGGTGTTCTTCGACACCGTCCTGGCCCGGGTGCCGGGCCGGGCCGCCGAGGTGGTGGCCGCCGCCGCGGAATGGGGGATCAACCTGCGGCTGGTCGACGACGACCTGGTCGGCATCGCGTGCGACGAGACCACGACCGAGGAGCACCTGCGGGTGGTCTGGGCGGCGTTCGGCGTGCCCGGGGTCGCCAGCGCCGACGAGCAAGCTCTTCCGGACGCACTGACCCGGACCACTTGTTACTTGGAGCACCCCGTATTTCTTTCCCACCACTCGGAGACGGCGATGCTGCGGTACCTGCGGCGCCTCGCCGACAAGGACTACGCGCTGGACCGGGGCATGATCCCGCTCGGCTCGTGCACGATGAAGCTCAACGCGACGACCGAGATGGAGCCGATCACCTGGCCCGAGTTCGCCGACCTGCACCCGTTCGCGCCGGAGGAGCAGACCGAAGGGTACCGGGAGCTGATCGCCGACCTGGAGCGGTGGCTCGCCGAGATCACCGGGTACGACGCGGTCAGCCTCCAGCCCAACGCCGGCTCGCAAGGTGAGCTGGCCGGGCTGCTGGCCATCCACGCGTACCACCGGGGGCGGGGCGAGAACGAGCGGGACGTCTGCCTGATCCCGTCCAGCGCGCACGGCACCAACGCGGCGAGCGCGGTGATGGCCGGCATGCGCGTCGTCGTGGTGGCCTGCGACGACGAGGGCAACGTCGACCTGGTCGACCTGGACCGCAAGATCGAGCAGCACCGGGACCGGCTCGCCGCGATCATGGTGACGTACCCGTCGACGCACGGCGTGTACGAGACCGGCATCGCCGAGCTGTGCGCCAAGGTGCACGACGCGGGTGGCCAGGTGTATGTGGACGGGGCCAACCTGAACGCGCTGCTCGGCTTCGCCAAGCCCGGTCGGTTCGGGGCCGACGTGTCGCACCTCAACCTGCACAAGACGTTCTGCATCCCGCACGGCGGGGGCGGCCCGGGGATCGGCCCGGTGGCGGTGCGCGCCCACCTCGCGCCCTACCTGCCCGGGCACCCGTTGCACAATGGGACCCCGGTGGGCCCGGTCTCAGCGGCACCCCAGGGTTCGGCGGGGATCCTGCCGATCCCGTGGGCGTACCTGCGGATGATGGGCTCGGACGGGCTGGCCCGGGCCACCGGTGCGGCGGTGCTGGCGGCCAACTACGTGGCGGCCCGGCTGCGCGCGCACTACCCGGTGCTGTACAGCGGCAACAAGGGCCTGGTGGCGCACGAGTGCATCCTCGACCTGCGGCCGCTGACCCGCACGACCGGGGTGAGCGTCGACGACGTGGCCAAGCGGTTGATCGACTACGGCTTCCACGCGCCGACCATGTCGTTCCCGGTCGCCGGGACGCTGATGGTCGAGCCGACGGAGAGCGAGGACCTGGCCGAGCTGGACCGGTTCTGCGACGCGATGATCGCGATCCGGGCCGAGATCGACCGGGTGGCGTCGGGGGAGTGGCCGGCGGAGGACAATCCGCTCGCCAACGCGCCGCATACGGCGTCGATGGTCAGCGCGGACGAGTGGGCCCACCCGTACCCGCGTACGCTCGCGGCCTACCCTGGCGGCGGGGACCGCTCGGCGAAGTACTGGCCCCCGGTCCGCCGGATTGACGGAGCGTACGGGGACCGCAATCTCGTGTGCGCCTGCCCGGCGCCCGAGGCGTTCGAGTGATCTTCAAAAGAACAAGGATCTTGGAATGTGCGCCGGAAGATCTGACGCGATCATTCCAAGATCCGAAATAGGTCGGGTGTATCAGGCGGCTTCGGCCATGTCGCAGTGCGGGGCCGGGCCACGGTGCGGCTCTATGCAACGACCGTCTGGCAACAGCTCACCGGTGTCCTCGAACACGATGACGCCGTTGCAGAGGAGGTTCCACCCCTGCTCGGGGTGGGAAGCAACGATCTTTGCCGCGTCATGGTCCACTGCGGTGGAGTCAGGACAGGGGGGCTGGTGCTGGCAATACATCGGGGGTCTCCGGACATTTATGATCTTCGGTTGGGGGGTTATCGGGCCAATGTGCGTCGTCTCACATGAACAGTGACGCACATTAGCAAGCTCAACAACACACTTTCGAGCATGTCGCAGGACGAACTAAGGATTCTCCACCCTTCGGGTGAGGAAAGTTGGGCCGGTCGGCCGGTCTCCTTTCATTACGGTGCGTGACATTGTGCGAGGTTGGCTGGTGCCCAGGGGGCAGGCATGGCGCGAGGTTGCGCGCCTGGAGTGGTGGCTCGGCGACGGTGGCGACCCCGCCACGCTGATCCCGGACTTTCTCGACAAGTACCGGCTCGCCAGTCATGGCCTCGGTGAATCCGGCCTTTCTCCATCGTACTCGCGCGAACCGGACGAATATCGAGCCGCGTTGTTCCTGTCGGCCGCGGCCGGTGCGCGGATGGTCAGGGTCCCGGTCGATGCGCCGACTCCCGCTCCCGCGGTGCCGGACGTCGTGGTGGTCGTGTACTGCGCCGGCAGCCCGTCGCGGGCCGACCGCAGGCGTCCAGGCCGGCCGGCCGGCGGAGGCTGGCAACTGGCCGGCGGAAGCCGGGCCGATGGGCCGGTCGGAAGCCGGGCCGATGGGCCGGTCGGACGCCGGGCCGATGGGCCGGTCGGACGCCGGGCCGATGGGCCGGTCGGACGCCAGGCCGATGGGCCGGTCGGAAGCTGGCGGCTGGACGGCTGGGAGCCGAGTTGGACGCCGGCCGAGCACGCGGACGCCGTGCGTGCCGTCCGCGACGCGATCGCGCGGGGCGACGTGTACCAGGTCAACCTCGTCGGACACGCCAGCGCACGCTACCAGGGCGACCCGCTGCCCGCGCTGCACCGGGTGGCCGGGCTGCCCGGTGCCCGCTACGGCGGGGTGCTGACCGGCGACGGCTGGGCGATCGCCTGCGCCTCGCCGGAGACGCTGGTCGAGGTGGCCGACGGCCGGATCGTGACGCGACCGATCAAAGGCACCCGCCCGGCCACCGAAGTGGGCCGGCGGGAACTTCTCGCCTCGACCAAGGAACGCGCCGAACACGTCATGATTGTGGACCTGGAGCGCAACGATCTCGCGAGGCTCGCCGCGACGGGTTCGGTACGCGTGGATGAACTGTTCGCGATCCGCCGGTGGTGCGGCCTCTGGCAGGCGGAGTCCGTGGTGTCCGCCCGCCTCGCCCCCGGGGTGGATCTCACCGACGTCCTGCGCGCGATGTGTCCCGGCGGGTCGGTCACCGGCGCGCCCAAGCTCGCGGCCCTCGACCTCATCGCCACCCTCGAACCGGCCGGCCGGGGCCCCAGCATGGGCGCGTACGGCTGGATCACCCGGGACCGGATCGACCTCGGCCTGACCATCCGTACCGTGGCCGCGGACGCCGAACGGGTACACGTCTGGGCCGGTGGCGGCATCACGTGGGGGAGCGATCCGGAGGCCGAGGTCGCCGAGGCCGCGGCGAAGGCCGCCCCGATCCGGAAAGCGCTTCGCGCTTGATCGTCACAACTTCCGGAAAGTTGTGCCCTCCGCACCCTGCTGAGGCAACAACTTCCGGGAAGTTGTGACGATCATCTCAGACGCGGCCGAAGATGGCCGTTAGCAGGACCTGGTTGATGTCGAAGCCGGTCTTCGACGTGTACGAGGTGGCGCCCGTGGTCGCGGACACCGTCTGGAGGGTGTTGAAGTCCGCGTCCGCCCCGTACCCGACGGTCACCACCGGTACCCGATGGGCCTTGTCCGCGAAGTTCTGGCCGAGCTTGTCCCTGAGCTGGTCGAGGTTGATGCCGGTGCCGCCGTCCGGCTCGTTCTTGCCGTCGGTCATCAGCGCCACCAGGTTGGTGGAGCCGTCCTTGAAGCTGTCCGCCACGGCCTGCTGGGCGGCCGCGATCGTGTCGTACAGGCCGGTGGCCCCGGTCGCCTGCAGGCCGTCGATCGCGGCGAGCATCGCATCCTTACGGGTGCGGCCACCCACCTGGTCGCTGACCTTGCCGATCGGTACCAGCGATTTGTACGGCTTCGTGCCGTCCTGCTTGCTGGAGAAGACCCACAGGCCGGCCTGCGTGTCGTCGGCGAACAGACTGATCGCGCTCTTCGCCGCGTCCTTGGCCAGGGCGAGCTTGGTGCGACCGGTACCCGGGACCTGATCGTTCATGGAGCCGGACACGTCGAGCACGACCAGCACGTTCGTCGGCCGGGTCAGGGCGGTCCAGGTGTCCATGGACCGCTTGACCGAGTCGGCCAGCAGGACCGCCCGAGGCAGCGTGGTGAGCTTCGCGGCGAAGCCGTTGATCTGGGTCAGCCCCTTGCCCGGCGCCCGGTTGGCGTCGCGGAAACCCCGGCTGAGGAACGTGGCCCGGCCCTCCGTGCCGCGCAGGTACCCGAGGAACGACCTGGCGACCGCCTGCCGGTCCCGGTTGGCCCAGGGTGCGTCGAGCGCCAGGTACGGGTAGTCGGCGTCGGCGCTGCCGTTCGAGGGGTACACCGCGACCAGCGGCACCTTCGGGTTGGTCTCGTTGTACGCGAGCACGTCCTGCTCCAGTGCGGGGAACGCGGACACGTAGTGCATCGCCTGGTCGGCGCCCTGCGCGTCGGCCTTGCCCAACTCGGAGAAGATCTGGTCGGTGCCGCCGGTGTAGATCGAGCGCACCTGCTTGAGCTTGAGCACGGCGTTCTGCTCGTCCGGGGTGACCTCGCCGTCGTCGTCACCGTCGAGGACGGCCATCAAAGCCAGCAGGCCGGAGGTCGACTTGAGCGGGTCGGTCATGCCGAACTTGAACGGCCCCCAGTCCTTCCCGTACGCCTTCCAACCGTCCGGGTTGCTGGCGAACTTGTCGATGATGTCCTGCCAGGTGAACTGCGTCTTCGGCCAGCCGAGCGCCTCGGCCATCGGCTTCGGCATGGCGATCACGGCGGGGGTACGCGCGATGCTCGGCTGCAGGTCGGGCACCATCCGCTCGGCGATGGCCGCCGTGGACGCCCGCCGTACCCAGGCCGACGAGTCGGGCACCCAGACGTCGGGGGCCGGACCGTCGGTCTTGGTGTCCCAGTCGCCGTTGGCGCCGAGGGTCTGCGCCATCACCGCCGAGTCCTTGGCCTCGATGTCGACGCTGCCGCACCTGCCCTTCACCGCGGGCTGGGTGTCCTGCCACTTGCGGGCCAGGCCGTCCAGGATCGGCTGCATGCCGGGCGCGGAGATGATCGTGGCTTTGAGCTCCCCCGAGCACGACTTCCGCACGAGGTACGCGTACCCGACCGACAGGCCGGCGAGCACGAGCACACCGACCACGGAGAACACGATCCACGGTGCGACGATGAGTCGACGTCGGGGACCGCCGCGCCGGTGTGACCGTACATTGGCGGGACGCCCGTAGGACATGCTGGTGCGCCTTTCGAGGGGGTGCGCCCGGGCCGGCCACCCGAGACCGGGCAAGTGTAAGTCGTCTACCTGACAGCCCAACGCGGCCGTCGGCAGTCGATTCGCAGCGTTATCGGTCGATTACTGAAAGCGGACGATCGGTCACCATTCGGCGTCGTGGCAACACCCGGTGGTACCCACCGGCTCCAGTTGCAGCGTGGCGTGCTCGACGCCCTGTCCGGACAGGACGGTCCGGGCACCGGCCAGCACCGCGGCGGTCTCCGCGTCCCGGGCCACCGTGAGGTGGGCGGTGGCCGCCTCCATCCCGGAAGTGAGCGTCCACACGTGCAGGTCGTGGACTTCGAGTACCCCCGGCACGTCGCCGAGGGCGGCGGCGACCTCGGTGACGTCGACATCGGGTGGGGCGGCCTCCAGCAGTACCCGCAGCGCGGCCCGGCCAAGTCCGACCGCGCGCGGCACGATCAGGACGGCGACCCCGAGCGCCACCACCGGGTCGGCATAGCGCCAGCCGGTCAACCAGATCACCAGCCCGGCGGCGACCGCCCCGATCGACGCGATCCCGTCGGCGAGCACCTCGGTCGACGCCCCGCGCAGCGAGAGCGCCTCGGTGGCGCCCCGGTGCAGCAGCAGGTAGCCGACCGCGTTCACGGCGAGGCCGGCGAGCGCGGTCACGGTCAGCGGCACGGGTGCCACGTCGACCGGGCGGCCGAGTCGCCGGATGGCCTCGACGAGGACCCAGATCGCCACCCCGGCGAGCAGGAACGCGTTGGCCAGCGTCGCGACGACCTCGATCCGGTACAGCCCGAAGGTGCGGTGACTCGCGCGCGCCGGACCGCTTGCCGGACCGCTTGCCCGACCGCTTGCTCGGCCCGGGCTCGCCTGGTCCGGCTGGTCCGGCTGGTCCCGCTGGCCTTCCGGACTCGCCTGGCCCGGCCGCGCCACGCTGCTCGCCGCCAGGGTGATGGCGGCGAGCGTCATCGCCAGGCCGAACACGTCGACCGCGACGTGACCGGCGTCGGAGAGGAGCACCAGCGAACCGGTGGTCAGGCCGACCACGGTCTCCACGACCGCCAGGGCGGCGAGCAGGCAGAGGGTCGCGATCACGCGGCCCCGGTGGCGGGCGCTGGCCGGACTGGAACCGCCGGCCGCGCCGGAGCCGTGCTGATGCCCGTGTGCCACGTCGCCCCCCAGATCCCCGGCGTGGTCGCATGAAATCATGCGAATAGTAGCATGTGACGGCTCGGCCCGGCCTCACATCGACATTGGGCTATCTATCCGGGTCACCGCCGCCCCGAACCCCGATAGATAGCCCAATGTCGATGTGAGGCGCCACTGCGGCCCCGGCTACTCCGCGCTCGACCCGGCCCAGAGGTTGATGTCGCCCTCGGTGGCGTACCGGTCGATCTCGGCCAGCTCGTCGGGTGTCAACTCCAGGTTGTCGAGCGCGCCGAGACTGTTTTCCAGTTGGCGTACGCTGCTCGCCCCGATGACCAGCGACGTCATCCGCGGGTCGCGGAGCGCCCAGACCAGCGCGAGTTGAGCCAGGCTCTGGCCCCGGCGCCCGGCGATCTCGCCCAGCGCCCGCACCTTCGCCAGGTTGGACTCGTTGATCATCGACTCGTCCAGCGCGCCGCCGGTGCGTACCCGGGAGTCCTCCGGGATACCGTTCAGGTACCGGTCGGTGAGCAGCCCCTGCGCCAGCGGCGAGAACGCGATGCAGCCCACGCCCTGCTCGCCGAGCACGTCCAGCAGGCCGTCCTCGATCCACCGGTTGAGCATCGAGTAGGACGGCTGGTGGATCAGTAGCGGCGTGCCGAGGTCACGCAGGATCGCGACCGCCTCCTCGGTCTTGCCGGGGGAGTAGGAGGAGATTCCGACGTACCGGGCCTTGCCCGCGCGTACCGCCGAGTCGAGAGCGCCGAGGGTCTCCTCCAGCGGGGTGTCCGGATCGAACCGGTGCGAGTAGAAGATGTCGACGTAGTCCAGGCCCATCCGGTGCAGCGACTGGTCGAGCGAGGCGAGCAGGTACTTGCGCGAGCCGCGGTCACCGTACGGCCCGGGCCACATGTCCCAGCCGGCCTTGGTCGAGATCACCAACTCGTCCCGGTACGGCCTGAAGTCGGTGGCCAGGATGCGGCCGAAGTTCTCCTCGGCCGACCCGTACGGCGGGCCGTAGTTGTTGGCCAGGTCGAAATGGGTCACGCCGAGGTCGAACGCGCGGTGGCAGATCGCCTGCTGGGTGGTGTACGGCCGGTCGTTGCCGAAGTTGTGCCACAGGCCGAGGGAGATGACGGGCAGGTCCAGGCCGCTGCGCCCGCTCCGCCGGTAGACCATTCGCTCGTACCGGTCGTCGGCCGCCACATAGGTAGGCATGCCGTCGAGCCTACGATCTCGGGCCGTCGCGGTCGTGGCCGCCGACCAGCTAGCTCTTTCGTGACGATTCGCGAATGTAGACCGGTTTTGCCGGGCTTGCCGTTACAGTGAATATTCCGGAACAGGAACGGCGGGCATTCGGATGATCATCTTCGTCGAGGCGCTGTTCGCCCTGGTGTTCGTACGCTCGCTGATCGCGTACCTCAAAGATCGCGATCCGGTCCAGCGCGACCTGATGGCTGTTTTCTCCGCCGTGGCCATGCTGTTCGTGCTCGACGTGATCCGCCGCGTATTCGGTCAGCCGCCGGCCGCCGTCCGGGCCGCGGCGCTCATCCTGCTGTTCGCGCAGCCCTACTTCACGCTGCGCCTGATCCACCGGATCCGGCCGGTCCCGCGCTGGTTGCAGCTCGCCGCCGTGGCTGGAGTCGCGATCAACACCATGCTGGTGCTGTCCGCGCCAAAACTGTCCCGCGGCGCGCTGATCGGCGTCCTGATCATCTTCATCAGTGTCCAGACCACGGCGGCCGTACTGCTCGCCCGGGGAGCCCGGGGTCGAACCGGCTCGGCGCGTATCCGCTTCGGCATCGCCGCCGCCGCGACCGCGCTCTTCGGGTTCGCGCTGTTCGCCACCGCGTCCGGCAGCCTCATCCCGGCTTTGCTGGACGCCGGCCGGGCCACCGGCTACGCCCTGGCCCTGGTGTCCGCGATCGGCTACGTCGCGGCGTTCCTGTCGCCGCTGTGGGTGCGCTGGCTGTGGTCGGGCGCCGCCGCGTACCGGGTCAGCCGGCAGCTCGTGGAAGCGCCGGCCACCGACCCGCCGGACCGGACCTGGGCCCAGTACGCGCAGACCGTACGCGAGGTCAGCGGCGCCGACGCCGTGCTGATCGTGCCGCCGGACGGCGCCGGCCACCGGCCGGTCGCCACCGCAGGGGTGACCGGGTCGGGCGCGACCGGCGACGAGGACGACATCCGGCGCCTGCTCACGCTGCCGGGGCTGGTGGACATCGCGGCCCGCGCCGACGATCTGCCGGCATTCGCTCTCGCGTACGCCCGGGAGGCCCGGGCACGCTACGTCACCGTCTGCGCGCTGCCATCCCCACTCGGCGGCAGTGGGGCGCTGGTGCTGCTCAACCGCCGGCGCGGCCTGTTCACCGAGGACGACGTCCGGCTACTCGCCGAGCTGGGCGGGCAGGCGGCGATCATCGCCGAACGGGCCGCCGTCAGCGCCGAGCAGGAGCGGCTCGCGCGCGAGCTGGCCCGGTCGGTGCGCGCACTGAGCGCGGCCAGCCAGGCCAAGAGCGACTTCCTGGCCAGCATGAGCCACGAGCTGCGTACCCCGCTGAACGCGATCATCGGATTCAGCGAGCTGATGCGCGGCGAGGAGAGCATGGTCGACTCGCGGGTGGTGCCGATCGAATGGATCGAGCACATCTACGCCAGCGGCCGGCATCTGCTCAACCTCATCAACGACATCCTCGATCTCGCCAAGATCGAGGCGGGCCGGCTGGAGCTGCGACCCGAGCGGGTCGAGCTGTCCGCGCTGGTCGAGGAGACGGTCAACACACTCCGGCCGCTGGCGGAGCGCAAGCAGCTCGTCCTGCTGGCCGAGGTACCGGTGATCGACGCCCGCGTGGACCGGATGCGGCTGCGGCAGGTGCTCGACAACCTGCTGTCCAACGCGATCAAGTTCACCCCGGACGGCGGGACGATCACGGTACGGGCGACCCGCGCCGACGGCGACGTGCGGATATCGGTGATCGACACCGGCATCGGCATCGACCTTGCCGACCAGCAGCGCATCTTCGACGAGTTCCAGCAGGTCGGCGCCGCGTCCGAGCACCAGTCCGGCACCGGCCTCGGGCTGGCCCTCACCAAGCAGCTCGTCGAGTCGCACGAGGGCCGGATGGAGCTGGAGTCGACGCCGGGCCTCGGATCGTCCTTCACCGTCTGCCTGCCCGACGTCTACGCGGTACCCGCCGAGCCGCCGCTGCCGGTGGAGCCGGCCGAGCTGGCGGCGGCGGCCGCGGCGGCCGCCGCCGCTGACGTCACGGAGGCCACGGAGCCGGTCGCCCCGGAGCAGGTCGAGCCGGTCGCCCCGGCCCCGGTCCCGCCGGACCGGGGCGGCATCCTCCTGATCGAGGACGAGCCGAGCGCTGCCCGCCTGCTGCGGATGTACCTGGAGAGCGCCGGCTACCGGGTACGGCTGGCCAGTACCGGCGAATCGGGCCTGCTCGCGGCCAAGAAGGAACGGCCGGACGCGATCGTTCTCGACGTGCTCCTGCCCGGCATCGACGGCTGGGCGGTGCTGCGCCAGCTCAAGCAGGACGACCGGCTGCGGGACGTACCCGTGCTGGTCGCCAGCGTCGTGGACGAGCGCGACGTCGGCATATCGCTCGGCGCCGTCGACTTCTTCGTCAAACCCATCGACCGGCAGCGGCTTCTGGCGCGGCTGGCCGAGTTCCTGCTGCGCCCGGGCGCCAACGCGGACCAGATGCACGTCCTCGCGGTCGACGACGATCCGGTCACGCTGGAGGTGATCGCCGAGGCGCTCCGCGCGCAGCACGTCGACGTAGTGACCGCGCGTACCGGTCAGGAGGCGGTGCGCCTCGCCCGTACCCGGCCGTTCGACCTGATCATCAGCGACCTCCAGATGCCGGACATCGACGGCATCAGCCTGATGAGCGCGCTCGACCACGATCCGGCGACCAGCCGGATTCCGTTGCTGGTCGTCGCCGGGTACGAAGGCGGCGACCTCGCGGAGGCCGACCGCAGCCGGCTGACCGCGAAGGCACTCGGCATCCTGCCCAAGGGCGAGGCGGTGCACGAGGCCCTGCACCACTGGATGACCCGCCTGCCGCGACTCAACCCGCAGATGCTCAGCGACCATCACCCGACCAGCGAAGCACCACCGGAGGAAACCTCGTGACCGACTCGCCGCTGCGCATTCTTCTCGTCGAGGACAACGAGCTGAACCGGGCGCTGGTCCGGGCCATCCTCACCCGAGCCGCGGATCCGGCCCTGCGCGGCTGCCACCTGGTCGAGGCGCACAACCTCACGCAGGCGCGAGCGGTCATGTCGCACGAGGAGTTCGACGCGGTACTGCTCGACATCCAGTTGCCCGACGGCAGCGGGCTCGCCCTCCTGGACGACTTCGCCGGCCGTACCGAGCTGCGCCGCCCAGCCGTCATCGCGGTCACCGGCGGGGTACTTCCGGAGCAGCGCGCCGCCGCGATCGCGGCCGGTTGCGACGCGCTCGTGGAGAAGCCGTTCGTCGCCGCCGAACTGGTGCGCGCGCTCACCGACAGCATCGCCAGCCATCACGCTGGCTGAGCGCCGTCCGTCCGCCGGGCCGGCGCGCCGTCGATCTCGGTACGCAGGCGGGGGAGCGCCTGCGGCTGGTGCTCGCGTACCCATTCGACCAACCGTTCGCGTACCAGGCACCGCAGGTCCCACAGCGTCGGCGCGTCGACGGCGCTGACCAGGCACCGTACCCGCACGCTCGACCCGGTCGCGTCGATCACCTGCAGCAGCGAGACCCGCTCGTCCCACAGTTGCGTCGCGGTCACCACCCGCTGGAGTTCCTCGCGCATCGCGGCGACCGGGAGCGACCAGTCCAGGTCCACCTCCACCGTGCCCAGTACGGCCGACTCGGTCCGCGTCCAGTTCTCGAACGGGTGGCTGGCGAAGTACGAGGTGGGCAGCACCAGCCGCCGGTCGTCCCAGATCCGGATCACCACGTAGCTGAGCGTGATCTCCTCGACCCGACCCCACTGGTCCTCCACGACGACCACGTCGTCGAGCCGGACCGCACCGCTGAACGCGAGCTGGATGCCGGCAAGCGTGTTCGCCAGCAGGCTCTGCGACGCCAGCGCGGCGAGCACACCCAGAACGCCGGCCGAGAACAGCAGGCTGCGCCCGGTGGTCCGGGCGTTCGGGAAGGTCACCAGCATGGCGCCGGTGGCGATCACCGCGATGATGGCGATGGTCACCCGGCGGATCAGCTGGATCTGGGTACGCACCCGGCGGGCCTGCCGGTTGTCCCGCACGTCGGTGCGGAACCGCCGGATCGCCCGGTCCTCGGCGACCAGCAGCAGGGCGCCGACCAGCCAGGCGGATACCGCGATCGCCGCCAGATCGAGAACGTGCAGCAGCGGCCCGGTCCACGACCCGCGCGGCAACGGCATCGTGTTCACGACCACGTACGTCGCGAACACCGCGCCGAACGCCCGCGCCGGGCGGTGCGCGCGGCGGGCCAGGTCGGCCGGGAACGGGTCCCGCCGGCCCAGCCGGGTCAGCGTCCGGCGGACGATTTCCAGCCCGGCCAGCGCGCAACCGACCGCGATGAGGATGGTCATGCCGAGCAGGACCGGGCCGCGAACTGAATCCGACACGGGAGGCGCCTACCCAGCCCACGGGTTTATCGCGCGCCGTACGGGTTAGGAGGCCGGTGTCGAGGCTCCGATCCGTGGGGAGGCAACCGTCACGGCGATGAGCCAGAAAATCGATCAGTCGTTCAGTACCGTCGACAGCTCCTCGACGAAGTGGCGCTCGGACTCGCTGACCCACGACCCGCCGATGCCGAGGAACCCGCCGGACTTGGCGGCGTTGACCACCTGGTCGGCGATCCCGACCAGCCAGTGCCGGTAGGCCGCGGCCTCGCCGGGGCCGGCCTTGGCGGAGAGCACGTCGGTGGCGGTCCGGGCGCGGGTGAGCACGTCGCCAACGTCGACCTGGCGGTTGCCGATCTCGAGCACCGGCGGGAGGTCGCCGGTCTCCGGGTCGCCGAGCCGGGTGACCAGCTCCAGCGCGACGTCGCGAACCAGCGTGCTGCCGGAGTCCCGGCCGGCCGCGATGGCGTCGAGTCCGGCGCCGCTTTCGTCGGCGGTGCGGTTGACACTGTCGTTCTAGGTGATGATGGCCGCCATCATGACCGATTCGGGCAGGCCGACGAGCAGGCCCCACTCCTCGTCCGAGTAAATCCGCTGACTCGTCATCGCACCCGCTTTCCTGATCGAATTCCGCAAGAGCCTAACCTGACGCCGTCCGGGACGCCTCTCGGCGGGGTCGGTCGCCGGTTGTCTGCTTGGCCAACAATGCGAGAACTTCGTGTAAGCCACCGCCCGCCCGGGCCGCCCGTTGCCGCGCGGCGCCGGTGCCCCGGCGGCGCAACAGGTCGAGCAGGTCGTGCACGGCGGCCAGGTCGCCGTGCCGCTCCAGCGCCGGCTCGACGTGCCGGACCAGCCGGTCGACCAGCGTCCAGGCCGGGGCCACGGCCCCGGTCACGGCGTCGACGCCGGCGCCCTCCAGGCCGTCGTGCCCCGCGCGCCAGAGGGCGGCGGACAACAGACCATCGGGTACGGGGGGCGCGGCGCGACCGGCCCGGATCGCCTCCAGCGCGGTGCCGACCAGGCCCCGGATCAACGCGGCCACGAGCACCGTGTCATCGGTGGTGGCGCACACGTCCCCGACCCGCACCTCGACCGTCGGGTACCGGACCGACGGCCGCGCGTACCAGTAGACCATGCCCTCGTCGAGCATGGCCCCGGTCGAGATCATGCGGTCGACGGTGGTCTCGTACTGCCGAAGGTCCTGGAAGTACGGCGGCGGCCCGGCGCTCGGCCAGTGCGCCCACAGCACCGACCGCCAGCTCGCGTACCCGGTGTCCCGGCCGTCGCTGAACGGTGAGTTCGCGGTCATCGCCAGCAGCGTCGGAAGCCACGGCCGCAGGTGGTTGCAGACCTGAACGGCGTGCTCGCGGTCGGGTACGCCGACGTGGACGTGGCAGCCGCACAGGCCGGGCGTGTCGGCGACCGCGCCGAACCGCTCGGCCATCAGGGTGTACCGGGGATCGTCGGTCACCGGTGGCGGCGGCCCGTCGAACACCGCGGTACCCACCGCCAGCAGCCGGCAGCCGATGGTCGCCGCCGCGGTGGCGGCCGCCCGTCGCGTGGTCGAAAGCTGGTCCCGCAGGCCGGCGAGGTCGGTGCAGACTTCCGTGGCGAGTTCAAGCTGGCTGGCGTGGAACTCGCGGCGCATCCGCGGCCGGAGGTCCGGGGCCAGGGCCGCCTCGATCTCGTCCACCCGCGCGGCGGCGGTCCCGGAGTCCACGTCGACCAGCAGGAACTCCTCCTCGACGCCGACGGTCAGCGGAGCCGCATCCTCCATGCCTTTTCGTGCCCCATGCGGTCATTCGCCAAACAACGGTGCGATAGCGTGAGAGGGCCCGTCGCGTCGAGGCGACGGAGGGCTCATCCCGGCTCCCGATTCACCCGGACGGAGCGTGTCCCTGTGACACGGGTCCAGCGGGCGACGGAGTGGTCCGCCTTACAGTCCCGAGGTCTGAGTCCCTGCGGCAGACTGGGACGTGGAGGATTTGTCGGCACTCGGTTATCGAGTGGGAAGAATTCCGGCGAGCGACGCGGCGAACCCGCGGTCGTGCGCCTAACGATCGAGCGGTTGAGGAGCGGGCATGACGGAATTCAAGCTTGACTACGCCAATGGCCAGCTATCGCTGCCGCCGCGGAGCGCGAGCGAGGGCCCGTCCGGGCTCGACATCAGCAAGCTGCTCAAGGAGACCGGGCACGTCACGCTCGACGTCGGCTTCGTCAACACGGCGTCCTGCACGTCAGAGGTCACGTTCATCGACGGCGACGCCGGCATCCTCCGCTACCGCGGTTACCCGATCGAGCAGCTGGCCGAGCACTCGTCCTTCATCGAGGTGTGCTACCTGCTGATCTACGGCGACCTGCCGACCCAGGATGAGCTCGACGCGTTCAGCGACCGGGTCCGCCGGCACACCCTGCTGCACGAGGAGATGCGGCGGTTCTTCGACGGGTTCCCGCGCGACGCGCACCCGATGCCGGTGCTGTCCTCGGCGGTCAGCGCGCTGTCCACGTTCTACCAGGACAACCTGAACCCGTTCGACGCCGACCAGGTCGACCTGTCCAGCGTGCGGCTGCTGGCCAAGGTGCCCACGATCGCGTCGTACGCGTACAAGAAGTCGATCGGCCAGCCGCTGCTCTACCCGGACAACTCGCTCGGGTACGTGGAGAACTTCCTGCGGATGACGTTCGGTGTGCCGGCGATGCCGTACGAAGTGGACCCGGTCGCCGCCCGGGTGCTCGACATGCTGTTCCTGCTGCACGCCGACCACGAGCAGAACTGTTCCACCTCGACGGTCCGGCTGGTCGGATCCAGCCAGGCCAACCTCTTCGCGTCCGTGTCGGCGGGTGTCAACGCGCTGTTCGGGCCGCTGCACGGCGGCGCCAACCAGGCCGTCCTGGAGATGCTCGAAGCGATCCACGCCAGCGGCGACGACGTCGACACGTTCGTGCGCCGGGTGAAGAACAAGGAGCAGGGCATCAAGCTCATGGGCTTCGGGCATCGCGTGTACAAGAACTACGATCCGCGGGCCGCGATCGTGAAGAAGGCCGCGCAGGACATCCTCGCCCGGATGGACCGGCCGGACCCGCTGCTCGACATCGCCATGCACCTGGAGGAGATCGCGCTCGCCGACGAGTTCTTCGTCGAGCGCAAGCTCTACCCGAACGTGGACTTCTACACCGGCCTGATCTACAAGGCGATGGGCTTCCCGACGAAGATGTTCACGGTCCTGTTCGCGCTCGGCCGGCTGCCCGGCTGGATCGCCCAGTGGCGCGAGATGATCCAGGACCCGGAAACCAAGATCGGCCGGCCCCGCCAGGTGTACGTCGGCCAGACCGAGCGCCAGTTCGTCCCCATCGCGTCCCGCTAACGGCCGAAGATCGGTCGCTAGCGGGCCGAAGATCGGCACAACTTCCCCAAAGTCGTTGTCTCAGAACGCCGCTGAGGCCACAACTTCGGGGAAGTTGTGCCGATCTCCCATTACTGGACCGTGATCGACGCTACCGTCTGTATCTGGCCGGTCACCGACCGGTAACCCCACCGATGGGAGGCGAAGATGCAGTACGAGCAGCTCATCACGCAAATTCAAGATGAGACCGGTCTGACCAGCCGTACGGACGCGGACGAGGCGCTGCGTGCCACGCTCGAGGCGATCGGGGCGGGCATTCCGGAGGACCTGGCCGACGAACTGGCCGCTCAGCTTCCGGACGAGATCGCCCGGTGCCTGCGTCCGCCGGCCCTGGTGGCGGCCGGAGCCGCCGGCACGATGAACCGGCGCGAGTTCGTACACCGGATCGCGGAGGTCTGTCACCTCAACGACGACCAGGCCGCACAGATCATCCCGGCCGTGTTCGCGGCGATCGACCGGGCGTCGGGCGGCATGATCACGACCGAGGTACGCGACGCGCTACCCGCCGAGCTGCGCAGCCTCACCGGCACCAGCATGTCCGGCTTCACGTTCCCGGACGATCTGAGCGAGACCGGCTTCTGAGCCGACCGCGCGAACTGTCGGTCGCGCGAGTTATCGACATCGGGCTATCTACCGGAGTCCGGGTAGCACCGAACCCCGGTAGATAGCCCAACGTCAATCAGAAACCCGGGTCAGACGTTCGGGTCGAAGCGCAGGCAGGTCGGCATGGCCCCGGTCAGCACGTACTCTCGCGCCGCCTGGATGACTGACCGGGGCGAGACCCTGGTCCAGGCCGGCTTGAAGTCGACCACGTCGGCGCCGCAGTCGAAGCCGATCGGCTCCGGCCAGGGATCGAGGTCGTCGTCGATGCCGTAGCCGCCAAGGCCACCGCCGAAGCCGCCGCCGAATCCGCCGTGTCCCGCAACGACGCCGGGGTTGGCATCGGCATCCAGCCACACCACGAAGCCGCGGTGCGGGTGGCCGACGCCGATTTGCAGGCCGCCACCTGCGGCACCGGCGGGCATCAGGTCGACGCCGTGCGGGGCGCCTTCTCTGCCACGGACAGTTGTGAGAAAAGACAGCAAACCCTCGAGGTCAGCGACCGAAGATATACGCCGGGCGTTGTCGCGGCCCCAGTGCAGCGTGTACCTCACCGCCGTCGCTCCTTCCGGTCGTTGTTGGCCGGGATGGGCTGGCGACCGGACTGGTGCTCGAATGACGATCGCGCCCATGACTCACCTCGCCGCACGCCCCCCACGAACCTGAGCGACGTGACTCGTAGTCACACCGTCCGGCGGCATGAGTCACCATGCACCAGTCCGACCGGCTCCGCAACTGCCGGATCAAGATTCTTTGCGACGGCTCGTTGAGCAGCCTTCCTCCGTTGCAGAAGGGCTTTGCGGAGGCATCATGCAGATGCACTTGCATGCGTCGATGCTGACGGGATCGCATCCGTCGGGCCGGTCCACGGAAACCGTTGGAACAGCGGCCCGGCAGCCCCGTTCCGGTGGAAAGCGGCGGCGAACAGGACCGCGCAGACCGCCGCGCCGGTGACCGGGCCGAGCATGATCAGCGCGACCGCGCCGAGGATCGCGGTGCCGAGGCCGAGCCCGAGGATCGTGAGCAGAAGGAGGGCGATGATCCGTGGACGACCGCCGGCGTCCGCGGTCCACCACCCTGATTGCAGCCACAACAGCGCCGGGACCAGGACAACCCCCATCCCGTACAGGGTGAGCGCGACATCGCTGGTCAGGAACCCGTGCGGGTCGAACGCCCCGGAGCGCCAGGCGGCGTCGGTGGGCGCGAAGAACCGGCGGTACCCGGTGCCGTCCCACCCGTACACCAGCACGAAGAACATGGCGAGGTAACCCAGCGGCATCTGCAGCCAGGACAGGTACCGGTGACCGGCCCGCCAGAGCCAGCGGGCCACCGCGTACCCGAGCACACCCTGGGTGACGTTGGTCAGCGCGAAGGCGGCCACCAGCCAGCCCGGCAGGTCACCGGGTCCGGCCGCCGCGTGCATGGTCTCCCAGCCGGTGAAGCGCCACACCAGCCACAGCCCGCTCGGAGCGAAGACGCAGGCGAGGAACAGGACGGTCGCGGTGAACCGCCGGTCGTCGAGCAACCGGCGGGCCGGCTCCGCGACCGCCGCCCGGGCCGCCGCGGTGCCGCACCCGGCGCCGATCGCGTACGACCAGAAGACATCGACCTGGACCACGGTGGTCTCCCTCCAACTGGGTTCAACGAGCCGGTCACCGAGCCGACATGCCGTCGAAGAGCAGAGTCACCACGGCCCTGATCCACCGCTCCCGCAGCGGGCGCGGATCGTCGGTACGCGAGACCTGCGCCGCTCCTTCGAAGATCATTCCGTTGATCACCCGGGCCGTGGTGTCCACGTCGAGGTCGTGCCGGAGGAACCCCTTGGTCACTCCGTTGCGCAGGTAGGCGGCGGTGTACGCGGCGAACAGCTCGTGCGCGGCGTGGAGCCGTTCGCGCAGTTCGTCGTCGATCGCGCCGAGGTCGAAGAAGACCAGCCGGCCGAGCGCCCGGTCGGCGGCGAACAGCTCGTACAGCCGGTGCCCGATCCGTTCCACCTGGGCCCGGTACGCGTACAGGTCGCCGGTCGCCGCCGGGTCCTCGGCGGTGACCACGTTCGCGATCCGGGTGAGCGCCCGGTCCAGCACGGCCGACGCGACGTCGCGCTTGTTGTCGAAGTACCGGTACACGGTGCCGTGCCCGATGCCCAGCTCGCCGGCGAGGTCGGCGATGCCGGCGGCGGCGTATCCCTTGCGGGCGAAGACGGCATGGGCGGCGTCGAGGATGGCCTCCCGGCGACCGGGGTCGGCGGTACGTGACATAAATGAATGACACATCATTCCGTTATGGCGCGCAAGCCTTGACGAAGTGAGTTGTCATCAACTCGTGATCTCGTAAGCGGTTTTACATTCGTATTGGTGGGAGAGGCTCATCCTGGGTCCGTGTGTCGAAGGGGCGTCGCACGGTCCGTACTAGGGGGGAAATAAATGGACGAAACTATTGGGGCGGAGGGATTCGGCGCGGAGCAGGCGGTCAGGGTGGACGGCGGGCAGTTCCTCAAGCCGGACAGCGCCCTCGTGCAAACGGCGCTCCATCTCCTGGCCACACACGTCGTCGACGCCGAGGGGGAGTCGACCACGCTGTGCGCCCACTGCGGGCTGTTCTACCCGTGCCCGACGGTCCAGCACGCCCGCCAGGTCGTCAACGCGGGCGGCGTGGCCAAACCGTTGGTAAGACCGCTGACCGAAGCACCGACCGAGCCGGCCGACCGCGGCGACGCGGGGACCACGCCGGCGCGCGCCGAGGCGGACGTCGCGGAACACGATGAAGCCGACGACCGGTTGCGGGATCCGGTCGCCGCGGTCTGAACCACCACAACCAGCACACGACACTCGGGAGGTCGTGGTCCCTCCGGGGCCGCGACCTCCGGGTGTTCGTGGAACCTCTCACGACCGCCGCCGTCGGGCCGATGGTTCCGGCAACACCGGTGGGTAGCCAGCCGGTCGCTGCGCCCCGTCCGGGGTACGGCCGACGACGAGAGGGTGACGGCGTGCGCGCTTTGATCATCGACGATGCCCGGGCGATGCGGTCCATCCTGCGGCGCATCGTCGTCCCACTGGGCTTCGAGACCCACGAGGCCGCCAACGGCCGCGAGGCGCTCGACTACATGCTCGCCACCGATGAGGTACCCGCGTTCGCGCTGGTCGACTGGAACATGCCGGAGATGAACGGGCTGGAGTTCATCAAGGCGGTCCGGGCCGAGCCGCGCTGGCGCGCGATGTCGCTGATGATGGTGACCACCGAGAGCGAGAACCACCAGGTCGTACGCGCCCTCGCGGCCGGCGCGCACGAGTACGTGATCAAGCCGTTCCCGCCGGTCGCGATCGTGGAGAAGCTCGCCATGCTCGGCCTCGTCTCGGCCGAGGCGATCGCCCTCGCCGCCGCCTGATCCACTCTCCCGGATGCCCGGGCCGGCACGGTCGGCCCGGGTGTTCAAGATCGCCATGCGATATGCTCGCCGCGACACCTAATCGCGGAGGATCGGGCGTGGACGAGCCGGTTCGGGTCTCGGAACAGGGTGGCATCCTTGAGGTTTCGCTGTTCGGCGATATCGACTTCGCGAACTCGGCGACCGTGCGCGAGACGATCCGGGCGGCGGTCTCCGAGAAGCGGCCGACCGCGGTCCGGATCGACCTGAAAGCCGTCACGTTCCTTGATTCGTCCGGCATCGCGGTGCTGGTGATCGCCCGGCGCATCGCGGCCGCCGCCGAGGCCCGGTACACGGTGGTCAATCCGACCCCGGCCGTGTACGAGCACCTGCGCATCACCGGCCTCGCCGAGCTGTTCGGCGTGCCCCGACCGGGCACCGACTGAGGGCTGGCGAAAGGCGATGGAGCCGGCCTGGACGTTGTCCACCACCGCCGCGCGCCTGCGCGCGCTCGCCCTGGCCCGTCCGGGCCAGGAGGACGAGCTGGCCGAGGCGGTCGCGCGTGACCGGGCCGCCGACCGCACCGTGGACCGGGCCACCGGGCTGCTCGCCGGCCGGCTGGGGTGCCGGCTGCTGGAGGCGCAGGGCCATCTCGTCCGGCTCGCGGCCGAACAGGGCCGGAGCGTGGCGGAGGTCGCCGCCGAGATGGTCGAGATGCTCGACGTCGACCGGCCGATCATGGGTCGCGACCCGGAGGTGCCGCTGGCGCGGGTCGCCGCGTGGCGACCGGGGGAGACGCACATCGCGGAGCCGTCGGTGGCCTCCGACAGCAACGACCTGCCGGCGGACGTCGCCCCCGCCCACCTGCCGGTGGACCGGGACGCGGCCGGACTGCGCGACCGGTTGGCCACCGCGGTCGGCGCCGACGCGGTGATCGTCATGGACGTCGAACCCGACGGCTCGCTGCGGATCATGGGCTCGGCGAACGTACCGGCCCGGTCGGTGTCGCAATGGCGACGGCTGCCACCCCAGGTCAAGACCACCGCGATGGCGGCGGTCAACCGGGGACGCGCGGTCTGGCTGCCCGACGTGGAGCAGGCCCGGCAGCGGTTCGCGCTGGTCGGCGACTCCGGCGACCGCTGGGCGTCGCGGGCCTGGCTGCCGGTACGCGACGGGTCCCGGGTGGTCGGCGTGATCGGCGTGTACTGGATGCAGCCGCACGCGTTCGACGCCGCGACCAAGCGGACCGTGTCCCGGATCGTGGCCGGTTTCGGGCGGCGGCTGCGCGACATGCCGGCCACCGCGCCACTGACCACCGGCTGGAGCGGCTGGCTGGCCAGTGTCCAGTCGATCCTGGATATGGTGCCGGGCTCGGCCGTGGTGCTCACCCCGATCCGGGCGGCCGGCGGGCGGATCGTCGACTACGTTGTGGAGGCGGTGAGTCCGGAGGCGGTCGACGTGGCCGGGGGTCGTGGCGCCGCCCTGCTGGGCCAGCGGATCGCGGAGCGCTACCCGGCGATCGTCGGCTCCGCCGTGTGGCAGGCGTACGAGCAGGTCCTCGCCAACGGGAACTCCCGCGAGGTGGGCCCGTTCCGGTACTCCGGGACGGTCGACGGGGTACGGGTCGAGTCGCTGTCCTCGGTCCGGGTCAGCCGGCTGGGCGCCGGGCTGCTCATCACCTGGCTGCGCCACGACGAGCAGCAGCGGCAGGCCGAGCGGGTCACCCGCACCGAACGGCTCGGCAACCTCGGCTGGTACGAGCTCGACCTGGTCACCGGACAGACCGAGTGGTCCGAGCAGGTGTACCGGATCTTCGGCACCGAGCCGGCCGGCGGCCCGCTGTCGATGGACGAGATCGTCGAGCTGATCCTGCCCGACGACGCCGCGCACTGGGCCCGCGCGATGACGGCGCTGATCGAGCGCGGCGAGCCGATGGACCTCGTGTACCGGGTCGACGTGCGCGGCTCGGTGAAGTTCCTGCGCATGTTCGGCGAGGCGATCCGCGACACCGCCGGGCGGGCGCTGCGACTGTACGGCATGGTGCAGGACGTCACCGCGCGCGAGGAGGCCCGGGAGCGGCTCACCGAGGTCCAGCGCCAGCTGGCCGAGCAGCGGCGCAGCCTCGACGCGGAGCACCGGCTGACGGTCGAGTTGCAGCACATCATCCTGCCGGTGCCCGAGGAGCCGGTCGACCTGCCGGGACTGCGGGTGGCGGTGCGGTACCTGCCGGCCGAGCGCATCGCCCGGATCGGTGGCGACTGGTTCCACGCGGCCGGGCTGCCGTCCGGGCATATCCTGCTGGCCGTCGGCGACGTCGCCGGCCACGGGCTGCGGGCGGCGGCGACCATGGCCCAGCTCCGGCACGCCCTGGCCGCCCTGGCCGTGGCCACGACCGAGCCCGGTGAGCTGCTGGGGCTGCTCAACCAGGTGCTCGTGGACACCGGCGACGGCGCCACCGCCACCGCGGTCGTGGCCCGGTTCGATCCGGGCACTCAGTCGCTGACCTGGGCACAGGCCGGTCACCCGGCCCCGGTGATGGCCCGCCGCGGCGTGCCGGGGCCGTTGCCGCGACCGCGCGGGCTGCTGCTCGGCGCGATCCGGGACGCGGTCTACGAGGAGGCGACGGTGCCGATGACCGTCGGCGACGTGCTCCTCCTGTACACAGATGGCCTGGTCGAACGGCGGGGGCGCAGCCTCGACGAGGGACTCGCTCAGGTGATGGCGACCGTCGCCGAGGCCATCTCGATCGACCCCGGCCAGCCCCTCGCCCGGCTCCTCGGGCTGCTCCGGCAGGCGAACCCGGACGACGACACCTGTGTGGTGGCGGCCCGACCCCTGATCGCATGAGGACGGTCGGCGCGCCGGTTGGCCGACTGTTTCTTCAGTGCCCTCGCCGCGTACCCTTTGCGTGGGACCGGTCGGTGACGCCCGGGCCTGGCGAGGGGGGATCTTGCGACGATGGGTGACGCGTCCCGGTCGACCGATGCTAGTCCCGCGATACCTGTGCCGGACGGCTCCGCCATGCTGCTGACCTGCGAGTTCGACCGGAACACCCTCGGCGACATGCGCGACGAGCTGAGTAAATGCTGCGCGGACAACGGGCTTGTCGACCTCGCGCTGTCCAACTACGTGCTCGCGGTCAACGAGATCGCGACCAACTCGGTGCGCCACGGCGGCGGTGACGGGAAGGTGCGGCTGTTCCGGTCGGACACCGACCTGTGGTGCGAGGTCAGCGACACCGGGCGGGGGATCCCGCCGCGCCGGATGTACGGGTCGGAGCGACCGAAGCCGGGCCACATCGGCGGCTGGGGGCTGTGGCTGGCCCGTCACCTGTGCGACAGCGTCGACATCGAGACCGGCAAGTCCGGCACCCGGGTGGTGCTGCGGTTCGCGCTGACGCGTTGACCCGCCGGTCGCGTTGGCCCGCCGGTCGCGTTGGCCCGCCGGTCGCGTTGGCCCGCCGGCCTGGCGTTACCGGCCAAGATCGGGCGAGAATGCGGAGCATGACCGCGGCCCCTGTCGATACCCGGGACCTGCACGCGGCGCTGCGCGCCCACGGCGAGTCCGTGATGCTGCCCGCCACCGCCTATCTCGACCCGGACGTGTACGCGTGGGAGCGCCGGCACCTCTTCGCCGGCGGCTGGACCTGTCTCGGCCGGAGCGAGGAGCTGGTCGGCGCCGACGCGACGCACCGCGCGATCGAGGTGGGTGACGTCGGTGTGCTGCTCACGGTCGCCGACGGGGCACCGCGGGCGTTCGCCAACGTGTGCCGGCACCGGGGCCACGAGCTGCTGCCGACCGGTGGCGCGGCGGGGCACCGGGCGGTGGTCTGCCCGTACCATGGCTGGTCCTACCGGCTCGACGGGGCGTTGCGGACCGCGCCGGGCATGGGCGATGTCGACACCGACGGGCTGGACCTGGTCGAGCTGCCGCTGGTGACGTGGCACGGCTGGGTGTTCGTCAACGCCAGCGGGCAGGCGCCACCGTTCGAGCGCTACGTCGGGGGCATGGCCGGCATCGTCGCGCCGTACCGCGCCGAGGACCTGGTGGTCGGCGCGCGGCACACGTACGAGATCGCGGCCAACTGGAAGATCATCATCGAGAACTACCATGAGTGCTACCACTGCCCGCTGATCCATCCCGAGCTGTGCCAGGTGTCGCCGCCGTCGTCGGGTGACAACTGGGACCTGCCCGGCGCCTGGGTGGGCGGCTCGATGGAGTTGCGCGAGCACGCTGAGACCATGTCGCTGTCCGGGCGGTCGGCCGGGATCGCGCTGCCCGGCGCCGACCCGCGCACCGTCCAGTACCTCAGCCTGTTCCCGAACCTGCTGATCTCGGCGCACCCCGACTACGTGATGACACACCGGCTGGAGCCGATCGGGATTGGACGCACGAAGATCGAGTGCACGTGGCTGTTCCCGCCGGGTGTCAGCGATCCCTCGTACGCGGTGGACTTCTGGGACGTCACCAACCGCGAGGACTGGGCGGCCTGCGAGTCGGTGCAGCGCGGCGTGTCCAACCCGCACTTCCGCCCCGGTCCGCTCGCGGCCAGGGAGGACGCGGTGTACCAGTGGGTGACCCTCATCGCCCGGATGTACCTGGACCCGGCCGGCGCCCTGGATGCGGCCTGCACCTAGCTCTCTTCCATGATCATGAAGGATTAGTGCGCTATGGCACGCCGAATCCTTCATGATCATGGAAAGATGCTATCGGGGGTGGTCGATGAAAGGGCTCGCGCGCTTCGGCGGTGTCGCCGTGCTGCGCGAGCCGACATTCCGGCGGTACTACGTCGCCTCGGCCCTGGAGAGTGCGGGGGCGGCGCTGACCGCCGTCGCGCTGCCCCTGGTGGTCTTCGACCGGACCCGGTCGGCGTCGACGACCGCGCTGGTGCCGGCCCTCCAGGTCACCCCGACCCTGCTGTTCGGCCTGGTCGCGGGCGCGATCGCGGACCGGCTGCACCGGCGTACCGTGATGATCGCCGCCGCCGTGGCAGCCGCCCTCGCGTTGGTCGGTGTCGTGGTCGGAGGAGTGCTCGTTCCCGGGGCGCTGGCCTGCGCGGCCGTGGTGTTCACCGCGACGGTCTTCTTCGAGTCGGCCGAGTTCGCGGCCGTCCCGGCGATGGTCGGGCGGGCCGGCGTGGTCGAGGCGCAGACCCTGTTGCAGACCACGAACCGGCTCGCGATGGTCGTACTGCCGGCCACCGCCGCCGGGCTGTACGGGCTGACCGGGCCGGTGCCGCTGTTCCTCGCCGACGCGGTGATCTTCGCGGTGTCGGCCGCGCTGATGACCACGGTCCCCGGTGGCCGGCTGGAAAGCCCCGGCCGGGAGCGCCGGCTGACCGGGCTGGCCGCCGACATCGGCGACGGCCTCGCGTACCTGTGGCGGCATCGGCTGATCCGGTCGCTCGCGGTCATCGGTACCTTCAACGCCATCGCCGGCGGCGCGGTCGCCGGCATCCTGGTCGTCTTCGCCGACCGGGCCTTCGCGATCCACCCCGGAAACCCGGCGCTGGGCGCGTTCTACGTGGCCGCGAGCGTCGGCTCGCTGCTCGGCGGCGCGAGCCTTCCGGTTCTGCGGCAACGGTTCCGGGTCGTCACCGTCACGCTCATGTCGCTCGTGGTGAGCACCCTGCTGATGGGTCTGCTCGCGGTGACGCCGGTGTTCGTGGCGGCGGTCGTGCTGTACGGGCTGTGGCAGGGCGTCTACGGCCTCATCATCAACAACGGGCAGACCCTGCGGATGCAGATCCTGCCCGACGAGTATCAGTCCCGGGTCGGCACCGCCGCCCGGATGCTCGGCTGGGGCGGCGCACCCATCGGTGCGCTGCTGGCCGGATTCGTGGCTGATCGGGTACCCGTCCGTTGGGTGCTCCTGATCGCCGTCGTCGCCCTGCTGGTCGGCGTGGTACTGGCGGCACGTGCCCGCGGCCTGCTCGCCGACGTCGACCCCGGCGCCGGCGTGGACCCGGGTGCCGGTGTGGGTCCGGGTGTCGGCGTGGGTCCGGGGACCGGCGTGGACCCGGGTGCCGGCGGTCCGCGGCGGGCGGTGCGCTGGGCGCCGGTCGCGCTGCGCGGCATCCCGGTCGAGGCGGCTACCGCGCTCGCCGTCGACGCGGCGGCGACGCTCGCGCTGGAGACCGCGACGGCACTGGCCAGCCGGGTCGGGTTGGGACCGGTGCGGACCGGCCCGGCGGCGGTCGCCCGGCACCGGGCGGAGGCGCGGCACCGGGCGGCCGAGCCGGGGCCGACCCGGTTCGCCCGGCTCGGCCCGGACGGCCGCCACCATCAGCGAACCCCGTGACCGACCCGGCCGCCACCATCAGCGGACCCCGTGATCGACCCGGCCGCCATGATCGGCACAACTTCCCGGAAACAGGGGCCTCAGCGGGCACCTGAGGGCACAACTTGCCGGAAGTTGTGCCGATCATGCGCGACCGTCAGGGGATCTCGCGCCAGCGGCGGATCAGGGCGAGGTTGGAGTCGGCCTCCAGCGCCGACCGCAGCGACGGCAGCACGCTGGCCCCGTTGTCGGACGGCAGGATCCGAGCGAACGCGTCCGCGTGACCGGCCCGCTCGGCCGCGTCGGCGGCGCACAGCAGGCCCGTCGCGGTCCGGATCCCGTACTCGCGCAGGGTCCGCCGCGCCGGGCTCTTGCCGTTCTCGTCGCAGCCCAGTTGCGTGTACAGGATCGCCTGGTCGGTCCAGTCGACGATCCGCTCGGCCGGCAGCCGGGTGTTGAGCAGCAACTCGACCAGGTCGGAGGTGGCCATGTTCGGGATGTTCTCGATGTCCTCCTCCAGCCGCGCCTCGTGCCAGACGGTCAGCCCGTCCAGGTCGCTGACCGGCAGGTCGGACACCATGGTCGGCAACGCGACCTGGGTCATCTTCTTGAAGACCGCCAGGCGCCGATCACGGCCAGGATGATCCGCATGGAGACCGCCACGTACGCGCTGCCGCGCAGGTCGCGCAGCACGTACCGGCGGAACAGCTCCAGCAGGGCAAGGGAAACTCGCTGGTCCTCGTCCGCGACGGCAAGCCGGAACGGATCCACCTGTTCTAGCAAGATCGCCACAACTTCCCGGGAGTTGTGGCCTCACGTACCCTCTGAGGCCACGACTTCCGGGAACTTGTGCCGATCTTGAGGGCTCTCCGGCACCGGCAGCCGTACCTGGAATGCCGCGCCCTCATCCGGTGCCGTCACCACCTCCACGGCACCCTCGTGCGCGGCGACGATGGCGGCGACGATGGCCAGCCCGAGCCCGGTGCCGCCGGTCTGCCGGGCGCGGGACGGATCCGCCCGGTAGAACCGCTCGAAGACCCGGACCGCGTGCTCCGGCGTCATCCCGGGGCCCTGGTCGGCGACCTCCAGGAGCACGGTCGAGTCGCCGTCGGGCGCGACGCGTACCGTCACCGGGGCTTCCGGCGGGGTGTGCGTGAGGGCGTTGGTGAGCAGGTTGCCGAGCACCTGACGCAGGCGCGCCTCGTCTCCGGCGACGATGGACGGCCCGGTCACCCGCAGCTCGATCTGCCGGTCCGGGTCGGTCGCGTGCGCGTCGTGCACCGCGTCGGTGGCCAGCACCGCGAGATCGACCGGGGTGTGCCGCAACGGGCGCTGCTGGTCGAGCCGGGCCAGCAGGAGCAGATCCTCCACGAGCAGGCCCATCCGGGCCGACTCGGTCTCGATCCGCCGCATGAACCGGTCCACGTCGGCTTCGTCGGTGGCGGCGCCCTGCCGGTACAGCTCGGCGAAGCCGCGGATCGAGGTGAGCGGGGTACGCAACTCGTGGCTGGCGTCGGCGATGAACCGCCGCATCCGGTGCTCCGACGCGCGGGCCTGCGCCTCGGACGCCTCCCGGTCGTGGAAGGCGTCCTCGATACGGGTCAGCATGGCGTTGAACGACAACCCGAGACGGCCGACCTCGGTACGCGGATCCCGCTCGGGTACCCGTCGGCTGAGTTTGCCGGCGGCGATCTCGGCGGCGACCGTCTCCACCTGGTGCAGCGGCCGGAGGCTGGCCCGCACCAGCAGGTATCCCGCACCGCCGATCAGAACCAGCACGGCCACGCTGACCACGCCGTCGATCAGCGCGAGGTTGGTCAGGATCGCGTCGGGTTGTTCCATGTTGACCGCCATGATCAACACGTAGTCGCCGCGTCCCACCGGTTCCATCACGACGCGCCAGCGATCGCCCCGACCCGTGCCGCGCACCGTGACCGGCCTGTCCACCATGGCGCCGAGGTCGTATGACGGGTCGGGCTGGGCGCCCGGTACCAGGCTGGTGGGCATGGCCGGTGGCGGCCGGTCGACGTCGGTTGTCACCGGATTCCCGGCTACACCGTCGAGCCGGTAGGCCTGGACGTACACCGCGCCCGGCAGGTCCAGCCGCCGGAGATCCTCCACGTCCAGGTTGCCCGTCCGTGCCACCTCCTTGGCAGTGGCCTGCGCCGACGAGCTGAGCTGGGCGTCCAGCCGTCCCATCAGGTACCGGTCGAGCGCGACGAGCGCGGCTGCTCCGGTCGCCACCTGGGCCGCCGCGACGATGGCCAGCATCGCGACCACCAGGCGGACCCGCAGCGGCACCCGCCCGGCGAAGTCACGCGTGCCGCGCAGAACGGAGCGCGTGCGGCGGCGTAGAACCGAGGAGGTGCCCGCTGCGGACCGGTGCCAGCCCGACCGGACGGCGCGCCACACCGGCAGAATAGGGCCGGGGGCGCTGCGCGACGGTGGGGTCCCGGTGCTGGCCACGTACAAACTCTGCGTCAGCGCGCTGGGGTGGCGCCTAGGCGAAGCTGTGAGCAAGCTGAGAGTTCTCGCGGGCGGCCGGGCGGCTGGGCGGCTGGCTATCGGCGCCCGGGCCAGCCGGGCGTCGCGAGCAGACCGCCGTCGTCGGCGACCAGCAGCGCCTCGTACCCGGATAGGTCGGCGAGCCACGTCACCGCCTCCGGCCCGCGCGCCACGGCCGCCGTCGCGTACGCGTCCGCCCAGGTCAGGGACGGTCCGATCACGGTGGCCGAGTCGAGTCCGCGGGCCGGCAACCCGGTGTGCGGGTCGATGATGTGGGCGCCCCGATGGGTACCGCCGGACGTGGCGACCGCGGTGTCGGTGACGTCGACGATGGCCAGCAGCCGGTCCGGCTGCGCCGGATCCTCCACGCCGACCCGCCACGTTCCGCGCACGACGAGGTCGCCGCCGGCGCTGACGTAGTACTCGCGCCTGCCCAGCTTGGCCGCCGCCCGTTCGACCGCCCACCCCTTGACCAGCCCCGACGGGTCGAAACCGCCGGGCAGGCGCGCGTTGAAGTACCCGCCGGTACGCTCCCGGGCCTGCTCGCACAGCTCGACGACGGTGTCGACGAGCGGATCGTGTACCGGCTCACCACGGTTCATGGCGCTGACGTGGCTGTCCTCCCGGTACGTGCTGAACAGTGCGTCGATGACCCGCAGGTCGGCGAACACGGCCGCCGCGGCCTCGGCGGTGGCCGGGTCGTCGGCGGTCGGGCCGCGGACGTGCACGCTGATCGGCAGGCCCATGATGTGCTCGACGAACGCCCGTCTGGCCATCGCTCAACCCTTGAAATGCGCGCGGTCGAGGGCGGCCTGGAGCGAGCTGACGTACCCGTCGCTGGTGACGGTCGCGCCGCTGACCGCGTCGATGTCGGCGCTCTGCGCGGCCAGCACCTCGGCCCGCAGGCGTGGCACCGCGTACGCGTTGATCTCGACGTCGCGCCGGTTGCCGTTCGGGACCTGGAGCGTCTTGGCGTCGGTGATCTTTCCGGCGACGATATGTACCTGGACCTGCACCGGACCCCACCGGGTCTGCGCCACGGTGCCGTTGACGACCACGTCGGCTGCCGGGGCCGCCCCGGACCCCGCCGCGCCGGACCCCGCCGCGCCCGGCGCCGGCGTCACGACCCCCGGCGGAGCGGCGGCGCCGGCACCGCCCGCGCCGGACGTCGAGGTCCGGTAGCTGAACAGCAGGACGACGGCGACCACCGTGCCGACGAACCACATCGTGATCCTGCGCATGCCGTTGCCCGCCCTACCAGCTGAAGCGTTCGAGGTGGATCCGGTCGTCGGGTACCCCCGCCTGCCGCGCGGCCCGGGTCACCGCCGCCATCCACGGCTCCGGACCACAGATGAACACGTCCTGACCGGCGATGTCAGGGACCAGGTAGTGCAGCGCCCCGGCGTCGTGCCCCCAGCCGGCCGGTAGCCACGATCCCTCCCGCCCCCGCGGTCCCAGCAGGTACAGCACCCGTACCCCACGGATGGCGGCGAAACTCTCCAGCTCGTTGCGAAAGACCAGGTCGGCATCGGTGCGGGCGCGGTAGAGCAGGGTCACGTCGCCGGGCCGGTACCGCAGCTCCTCGATCAGCGCGCGCAGCGGCGTGATTCCGACCCCGGACGCGATCATCGTCAGCCGGTGGGCGGCCCGGCGGTCGCCGGTCAGCTGCCCGTACGGCCCCTCGACCAGCACCCGGGTGCCGGGGCGGAGCGCGGCCACCGTGCCGCTGCCGTCACCGAGATCCTTGACGGTGATCCGCAACAGCTCGGGCCGGGGCGCGGCGGACAGCGAGTACGGGTGGGCCCGGCTCCACCCGGGCCCGGTCAGGAACCGCCACTGGAAGAACTGGCCGGCGCGCACCGGCAGCCGGTCCAGGTGCCGGCCGCGCAGGTACACCGAGTACACGCCGGGCGCCTCCACCACCACCCCGTCGACCCGCAACCGGTGCCGCAGGTTGCGCCACACCGGCAGGCCGACCCGGCACGCCAGGACCGCGGCGGCGGCGAGCGCCCAGGCTGTCCACCAGTACAGCGTGGCCGCCGTCGACGCGGTGAAGTCGGCGCCGGTCCACAGCTCGTGCGGCAGCGCCAGCCCGACCCCGAGGTACGCGTACAGGTGCAGCAGGTGCCACGACTCGTAGCGCAGCCGTCGGCGCGCCGCGCGGACCGACGTCACCACGACCAGCACCAGCGCGGCGGTGCCGGCGGTGGCGAGCAGCATCCCCGGGTACGTGACCACCAGGTCCCACGCCTCACGCAGCAGCGACGCGTGGGCGCTGCCCGCGTACCCGATGGTGATGAAGACGATGTGGGCGAGCATGAGGTCAAACGACGTGAACCCGACCCACCGGTGCCACCGGGCCAGCCGGTCCTGACCGTACGCCCGCTCGATCCACGGCACCCGGGCCATCAGCAGCACCTGGATCAGCAGCAGGTCGGCCGACACGAGACCGGTGAGCCGGCCGATCGAGGTGAGCCCGGAGGCCATCCCGGCGAGGTCCGACACGCCGTGCCCGCGGACCCAGAGCACGACGACGATCAGCAGGCTGAGCGCGGCGGCGGCAGCGGGGAGGGCCGGCCCGGAGGACCGGCGGGTCGGGTAGGTGGGCGCCGCCGGGGCGCGCGGCACCGGCGTCGCGGCCGTCCGCGTCGTCATGGCCCCACTGTCGCCGCCGAACCTTGAGGACCGCTGTCCCCAAGCTGTGAATTCCGTAGCCGCTTCTATCAGCGTCTTCCCAGCTCCGATGCTGCCTGGCCACAGCCGTCGCGGTCAGCATGGAAGACACGGCGCCGGAGCGCAAGCACGGCGTCGAGCACGCACGACCGCAGGCCGGCTACGAACCGGCCGCGAGCGAGGAGCCATCGACGATGCCCGACCAGCCAGCAGACCGTCCGGAACCGCGTCCGGAGTCGGCGGAAGCGCCGACCACTCCTTTGCCGCCCCAGCCCGAGCCGGAGTCCACGGATGAGCCGGCGCCTCCTGTTCAGGAGCCGGCGGGCACGGCCGCGTCGGCGCAACCGCCGCCGCCGGCCGCGGCGTCCGCACCACCCGGGCCACCACCACCGGGGTACGCGTACCCGCCCGGCCAGTACCCGCCGCCCGCCGCTCGTGAGCGGTGGTGGCGCCGGACCGGGCGAAGCGGCTGGGCCCGCCCGCTGTCGTACGTGGCGGTCGGCCTGGTCGGCATCCTGCTCGGGTGCGTGCTGGGGGCCGGCGTGATGGCGGTGGTGGACCGGCACTTCGGCGGCTACGGCGGCGGCTTCCGGGGTGACGGCCGAGGCCACCACTGGCGCGACGATCGGGGCGGTCCGCCCGCGCAGCCGATCCCGCCGTACCGGAGGTGAGATTCCTCGGCTGGGACGGCAGGTCCGACGGCTGAGACGAAGCGGGCCAACCGGGGCGATGTGTAGTTAAGCTCGTCAATAGCTGTACGGCTCGGCCGGGACGTGTGGCGCGAGACCGGGTCGGCACCGCCGCCCCGGTTCGACCGGTCGGGCCACATCAGTCGCCGGATTGGGGAGCCCGTAGTCGTGCACTCGCCAGCGTTCGTCGCCGCGCACGCCATCGTGCCCGGGGTCGCGGTGACGCTCTGGCTGGAGCTGCTCGGCACCGCCGCGGCGGTCCTCGCGATCAGCGGCGCGATCGCGTGGTGGCAGCACAGGCGGGTCGCGTCCGGGCCGTCGGTCTGGCAGCGCCGGGCCCGCCGGCTGACCGCCGACGACCTGGCCCGCATGGTCGCCGAGGCGGACGCGCTGCGCCAGCACGCCATCGGCGCCCGGTCCGCCGCCGTGTCGGCCGAGTTCGCCCTGACCCGGGCCCAGGCGCGCACCCGGGAGACCCAGCGCGCCCGCGAGAACGCCTGGCACGACTACGACACCGCGCAGCGGGCGTACGCGAACGCCATGCGCAACCCGGTGATGAGCGAAAGCCTCTGGCCGATGGCGAACACCAGCGGCGCCTGGCCGGTGCTCGTGGCGGGCGGCGCCGAGCCCGCTCTCACGTCCGAGCCCGCCGTTACGTCCGAGGCCGCCCCCACGTCCGAGGCCGCTCTCACGTCCGAGCCCGCCGTTATGTCCGAGCCCGCTCTCACGTCCGAGCCCGCTCTCACGTCCGAGCCCGCCGTTATGTCCGAGCCCGCTCTCACGTCCGAGCCCGCCGTTATGTCCGAGCCCGCTCTCACGTCCGAGGCCGCCTTCACGTCGGCGGCTGCCGGTGAGCCGGCCGGCACCGCGCTGGCGCTCGCCGAGCCCCCGCGTGCGCTCAACGCCGAGCCGTCGGCCGGGCCGGCCGAGCCGCCGGCGGAGCCGGCGCTGCCGCACGACCTGTCGCGGGCGGCGCTGGCGGCGTTCCGGCGCGGCGACCTCTCGGTCGAGCAGCTGCGCGCGGTCTTCCGCCGGTTCAGCGGCTGGGACGCCCGGCTGGAGCAGCACGAACGGGAGGTGCTGCGGCGGCGGGCCGCCGAACGCGACGCACATCGCCGGTACACGATCGCCGCCGCGGCGGAGCGGGACGCCAACCACGAGGTGGACGTCGCGATGGCGGCGGCGCGGGCGTGGGCGGACGAAGCCGTGGAGGCGGCCGAGGAGGCGCGCCTGGCTCGGGTGTTCGTCGAGGAATGCCTGCGGCACGCCGCGATCCGGCGCCGCTTGCGCCGGCGCTAGGTGGCGGAACGGCGCACCGTCCGGTACATCGCCGCGAGGTCCTCGTCGTGCTGCCCGTCCTTCGCCACCGCGTCCAGGAGACCGGCGATCGCATCGACGACGGACAGGTCGACGCCGGCCCGGTCACCGGCGTCGACGATCAGCCGGGCGTCCTTCAGCGCGCCGCTGACCGGGAACGACGGCGGGAACTCCCCGCGCAGCATCAGGTCGCTCTTGACGTGGGCGTACGGGAGGTCCATCGCCCCACCCCGGATCACGTCGAGGAAGTCGGCTCCGTCGAGTCCCAGCGCCTGGGCGAGGGCGATCGAGTCGGCGACCCCGGCGACGACGGTCAGTACCCAGCTGTTGACAACGAGTTTCAACCGGCTGCCGGTACCCGCCGGGCCGACCCACCGGACCTGCGCCGCGACCGGATCAACCAGCCGCTCCACCAGGTCCCGCAGCTCCTCCGGCCCGGACGCGAGCACGGTCAACTGGCCCTTCTCGGCCGGCTGCCTGGTGCCCAGCACCGGAGCGTCCACATAGGTCAATCCGAACTCGGCGGCGAACCCGGCCAGCCGCTCGGCACCCTCGACGCCGACCGTACTCATCTGAAGCCACAGCATCCCGGGCCGCAGCGCCCGACCCGCCGCGCGCATGGCGGTCTCGACGGCGTCCGCGTCGTACAGCATCGTGACGATCACATCGACGCCGTCAACCGCCGCGGCCGGATCGTCGGCGACCTGCGCCCCGGCGCCCGCCAGCGGTTCCGCCTTCGCCCGGGTGCGGTTCCAGACCCGCACCGACTCGCCCGCCGCCAGCCAGTTGCGCGCCATGGCGGCGCCCATGATGCCCGTCCCGAATACCGCGATCGTCATGTTCCCTGCATACCCAGGTCGGCGGGATCGTCACAATTTCCTGGACGTTGTGACGACTACGGGTGTCGCAGGGAGGTGTATTTCGGGGTACCGGTGGTGAAGCGGTCGGCGGCGAACGCCTGTACCCGCGACCGCGCCCCGCTGTCCCCGGTGATGGCGGCGGCGAGCAGCTCGGCGGTGAGCGGTGCGAGCAGGACGCCGTAGTACGAGTGGCCGGTGGCCCACCACAGGCCGGCGAGGGTGCCGGACGGCCCGAGGACCGGCGCGTCGTCGTCGGCGACCGGCCGGAGCCCGACCGCCATCGAGACGATCGAGGCGGTCGCCAGCATGGGTACCGCGTGCCTGGCCTTGCTCAGCACGTCGAGTACACCGGCGACGGTCGGCTCGCTGTCGTGGCCGGTGCCGTGCTCGATCGTGCCGGCGATCATGACCCGGCCGTCGCCGCGCGGGACGAGGCCGATGCCGGCCCGGATCACCACGTCGAGCCCGGCGCGGACAATCACCGACTGGCCCTTGACCGGGCGCAGCGCCGGCCGGGCTTCGTCGGGCAGGCCGGGCAGCAGCCCCGACCAGGCACCCGCCGCGTTGATGACCACCGGCGCGTCGATCGGGCCGGTGGTCGTGTCGACACCGGTCACCGTGCCGCCGGCCATTCGCAGCCCGGTCACCTCGACGCCCTCGCGTACCTCGCCGCCGAGGCCGGTGATCGCCATCTTGAGCGCCTGCCCGGTGCGCTCCGGATCCACGCAACCTTCCCCGGGTACGTGCAGCGCACCGTGTACGGTCCCGGCCAGGCCGGGCTCGATCTCCCGGGCGCCGGCCGGGTCGAGCAGCCGGGACTCGATGCCCAACTCGTCGTGGAACGAGCGGAGCGCGGCCAGTTCGTCGAGGTCACCGGCGGTCATCGCGGCCACCAGCGAGCCGGTCGTCCGGTAGCGCGGGTCCACCCCGGTACGTTCGGCCAGCGCCGCGGCGAACGCCGGCCACCGCTGCGCGCCGTCGATGCGCAGCCGCAGGAAGGCGTCGGCCGGCTCCACGTACCCGACCGGGGCGATCATCGCGGCGGACGCGCGCGACGCGGCCCGGGTGACGCGGTCCCGCTCGATGATCACCACCTGATGGCCGGCCTCGGCCAGCCGGAACGCGATGGCCAGGCCCACGACCCCGCCGCCCACCACGATGACTTCAGGCATCCCGAGAAGCTACCTTGACCGGACACGACGGCGCGGCGCGATCCCAACTCCGGGATCGCGCCGCGCCGTCATTGTGTGGTAGGGGACTCTGCTCGGCGCTTCCTAGTAGGTGCCGCCGCCGCTGTAGCCGCCGTTGTTACCGCCGTCGTTGTTGCCACCGGTGTTACCGGTGTCGCCGCCACCGTTGCCACCGTTGTCGTCCGGCGGCGGGGCCACTGCGGTCGGGGTCGAGGTCGGCACGCAGGTCAGGTTCTTCTTGCCCTTCTGGTCCGAGACCCACCACTTGCCAGCGACGCCCTGGCCCTTCCACTTGCCGGGCTCGGTGTCACCGATGTACGCGTACAGCGGCCAGTTGCCGAGCACGATCTGCGAGACGCCGTCCGGCCGCTTGAGCATCTTCACCAGCGCCGGGTCCACGCCTTCGATCTGGGGCAGGTTGCCATCGGGGGTGGTGAGGACCGGCCACACCTTCGCGCACTTGCCGTCGCAGGCCGAGGTCGTGGGGTTCGGCGTGTCGGCGTCGAAGCGGTACAGCACCATGCCCCTGTCGTCGGTGACGACCGCGCCCATCTTGGCGATGCGCTTCGCGATCAGCTTGGTCGTCACGTCGGTCTTGGTGGCCGGGCCGGTCGGCTGCTGTTGCTGGTCGTTGTTCTGCCCGTTCTGGTCGGTCGCCTGGCCGTTGTTGGCCTGGTTCGGGTCGTTCGCGTTCGGGGCGGCCTGGGCCGGAGCGGGTGCGTTGAGCGGTACCGCGGTGTTGTTGGCTTTGTTGTCGTGCGGCGTTCCGGCCGCCCGGACGCCCCACCCCGCAAGTGCGAGTGCGGTCAGCACTCCGCAGACGAGGTACGCTGCGCGGCTGGCTCGGATCACGGCTCCTCCTTGGTACTCGCTTAGGTGTCAGGTATCCGGTGGGTCATGGCGGAACCCACGGCTAGCCTGGAGCTCTCACACTCGGTCGCTACCGGCCATCACAGGCTCGGGCGCCTCGCCCCTGCTGGCCGGACCGACGTTCACCCCGGAGTACGAATCCCCGATGGCAGTGGTTCACAAATTTCCCGGAAGAATTTGAACCCCCCATCGACCTCGCCGAACGTCCGACTTGGCAAGCAAGTTACCGATCGGTAGGTTGCTGAGGCAGATCCGAATAACTTTCGCGGGGAGGCGGGCATGGGCGAGCCGAACGGGTTTACCGGGATGTCCGCGTCGGCGCTCGCCCGGGCCATCCGGGAGCGGCGGGCCAGCGCCAGCGGCGTCGTCGAGGCGCACATCGCGGCGCTACGCAGAGTCAATCCAGGGCTGAACGCCCTCGTCGCGGACCGGTTCGAGCAGGCCCGCAAGGAGGCCGAGATCGCCGACGCCCGGGTGGCGTCGGCGGGGCCGGACGAGGTGCTGCCGCCGCTACTCGGCGTGCCCTGCACGATCAAGGAAGCGGTTGCGCTCGCCGATATGCCCAACAGTGCCGGCGTGGTGGCGCGGGGTGACGTCCGGGCGACGACCTCGGCACCCGTCGCGCAGCGGCTGGTCGACGCCGGGGCGATCGTCCTCGGCCTCACCAACACGTCCGAGATGTGCCTGTGGGTGGAGTCCGAGAACCGGTTGTACGGGCGGACGCGGAACCCGTACAACCCGGTGCGTACCGCCGGAGGCTCGTCGGGCGGCGAAGGCGCGGCGATCGGCAGTGGGGCCTCGCCGATCGGGCTCGGTTCCGACATCGGTGGTTCGATCCGGATACCGGCGTTCTGTTGTGGTGTATTCGGGCACAAGCCGTCCCGGGGGCTGCTGCCGGGTACCGGGTCGTGGCCGCCGGTCGACGAGGGCACGCGACACCTGTTCACCCACGGGCCGCTCGCCCGGCGGGCCGAGGACCTGATGCCACTGCTGCGCGTCCTGGCCGGTCCGGACGGCGTCGACCCGCTGGTCGGCCCGCTCGCCCCGGACGCGCTCGGCGACCCGGCCGAGGTATCGCTGTCCGGCCTGCCGGTCCTGCTCATCGACGAGTCCTGGCCGCTCATCGCGAGCGATAACATGCTGCGCGCCCGGGAGCAGGCGGCCGGTGCGCTGGCTGCGGCCGGTGCGCGGATACACCGGCGGCGCATGCCCCGGCTGCGGCGGGCGGTCGAGTCGTACGTCACCACGCTCGCCCGCGGCTCCGGGACGACCGCGCGGGACGTCCTGGTCGCGGCCGGCGCCGCCGAGATCCACTGGCGCGCGATGCTCCGCCGGGGTGGCCCGCACACCGTGGCGACCCGGGTACTGCTGGTGGCCGAGCGGGCGCAGGCACGGGTACCGCGCCGGCTCGCGGATCGGCTGATCTCCGCGGGCGAGGCCATCGCCGGCGAGTTGTCGGCCGCGATAGGAGACGGGGTACTGCTGGAGCCGCCCCTCGCCACGACGGCGCCCCGGCACGGCCGAACCGTCGGCCGGCCGTGGTGGCTCGCGCACGTGGTGCCGTTCAACCTGGCCGGGCTGCCGGTGACCCAGACGCCGCTCGGCCTCGACGCGAACGGCCTGCCGCTGGGGGTACAGGTGGCCGCCGCCCACGGCCGCGACCACGTCGCGATAGCGGTGGCCCAGGAACTCGAACGCGTCTTCGGCGGCTGGACCCCACCGCCCCCTCTCGCCGATCTAGGACGTATGGTGCCCGGTTCGCCCGCTCTGTCCCACCATTCGTCCTAGATCGACGGGGACTGGGGGAGGAGGGGCAGGACGCACGCGGGGGCGGGGATGTCGACCCGGGCGGCGGTCAGCCCCGGCACACCCGAGTCGGGGTCGAGCCGCAGGACGGTGATCCGGTCCGAGTGTTGGTTCGCCACGTAGATCAGGTTGCCGGCCAGCGCGAAGTGGCGGGGCCAGGCGCCACCGGTACCGGTCTCGGCGACGGGTTCCAGGCCGTCCGGGACCACCGCGAACGTGGCGATCGTGTCGTTGCCCCGGTTGGCGACGTACCCGAACCGGCCGTCGGCGGACAGCGCGATCTCCGAGGGGTAGTTGGGGCCGGCCGGGTCGGTCAGGGTCGACGGGCGGCGGTGCAGCAGGCGAAGCCCGTCCGGCCCGGGCCCGTACACCGACACCGTCGACCCGAGTTCGTCGGCGACGTACCGGCGGCCGTCCGCACCCGTGGCCAGGTGGCGCGGCCCGGTCCCGGCGCCCACGAACGTCGCCCAGGTCGGGTTGAGGCGACCGAACGAGTCCAGGCGGTACCCGTAGATCGTGTCGTCACCCAGGTCGACGGCGGTCACCTCGGCACCCGCGACCGACACGTGGTGTGCGTGCGGCCCCGGGCCCGGGTGCTGGACCAGATCGGAGCGGGCGTCGAGGGTACCGTCTGGTCCGATCGGAAAAACGGTGACGCTGCCGGTGCCGTAGTTGGCGCACAGCAGGTGCCGCCCGTCGGCGCTGACGGCCAGGTGGCACGGTGCGGACCCGCCGCTCGGTCGGCGGGACGTGACCGCGAGCGAACCGTCCGGGGCGATCAGAAGCGAGGTCACGCCGCCGTCGTCGAGCTCGTTCGCGGCGTACAGGACCGGCAGCGCTGGGTGCGGGACGAGGAAGGACGGCGCCGGCAGCGGCAGGCTCGGCGCGGCCGGTCGCAGGTCGTCGTCCCAGGCCGAGACGCCGGCGTCGTAGGACCCGATGTAGATCGTCATGCCGCCGCCCAGCCCGACCAGTGCAGCGCCGCCATGGCGAGCACCGGCTCGTGCGGTGGCCGGTCGGCGTACTGCGGGTACTTGCCGACCAGCGCGACCAGCGCCCGGGTCGCCTCGGCCCGATCGTCGACCACCCGCCCGGTGCCGTCGATGCGCACCCACCACAGCGCCGACCAGTCCTCGGTGTACTCGTCGACGAGCACGCAGGCGCGCCCGGTCGCGCGGACGTTGTCGAACCGGTGCAGCCGGGCACCGCGCTTCGGCTTGTGGTCGACGGCGCTGTAGAACACGTCGCCGAGCAGCGCGAAACAGAACGGTACGAGGTGCGGCGTGCCGTCGGCGGCCACGGTCGCCAGCCGCGCCACCCGGGCCGGCTCGACCAGGCGGCGCATCGTTTCCGGATCCAAGCTCGCCATGTCCCGATCATGCCCCAACCCGCGCGCGCCCATGACGCCCGCCGATCCGGCCGGGACGTACGCTCAACGCGTGACGCAGTTGCTGGTCGCCGTTGGGCTGGTGACCGTCGTCGTGGGGGTTTCCGCGCTGGCGCGCCGGCTCGGGCTGCTCGCCCCGATCCTGCTCGTCATCGCCGGCCTGCTGCTGTCGCTCGCACCGGTTCCCGAGGTCCGGCTCGAACCCGAGGTCGTGCTGATCGGGGTACTGCCGCCGCTGCTGTACGTGGCGGCGATCGAGACCTCGGTGCCGGCGTTCCGGTTCAACATCCGCCCGATCCTGCTGCTCGCGATCGGGCTGGTCATCTTCACGGCCGGCTGCGTCGGGTACGTGATCCATCTGGTCCTGCCGCAGGCGCCGCTGGCCATCGCGTTCGCGCTCGGTGCGGTCGTCGCCCCGCCGGACGCGATCGCCGCCACCGCCGTGGCCCGGAGGATCGGGCTGCCCCGGCGGACGGTGACGATCCTGGAGGGCGAGAGCCTGATCAACGACGCCACCGCGCTGGTGCTGTTCCGGGTCGCGGTCGGCGCCGCCACCGGCCAGACCATCACCCTGCTCGGCGTCGGTGGCAACGCGCTGCTCGCCTCGGTCGGCGGCATCGCCATCGGCGCGGTCGGCGGCCTGCTCCTCGCCAAGATCCACCGACGGATCACCGACCCGCTCGTGGACAACGCGGTCTCGCTGCTCGCGCCGTGGCTGGTGTACGTGCCGGCGGAGCAGATCCACGCCTCCGGTGTGGTGGCGGTCGTGGTGACCGGGCTGTACCTGGGGCACCGGTACCCGACGCTGATGTCGGCCGCGTCCCGGTTGCAGATGGAAGCGTTCTGGCGGATGGTCAAGTTCCTGCTGGAAGGCGGTGTGTTCCTGCTGGTCGGGCTCCAGTTGCGGTTCATCGTGCACGACCTGCGCACCCCGTGGCCGACGGTGGTCGCCGCCACCGCCGCGGTGGTCGGCGCGGTCGTGGTGACCCGCTTCCTCTGGCTCTACCCGGTCACGTACCTGGTCCGGCTCGTGCCCCGGGTACATCAGCGTGGCACGGCACTGCCCTGGAAGTACCCGACGGTCATCGGCTGGGCCGGGATGCGCGGGGTGGTCACGCTCGCCGCGGCGCTCGCCCTGCCGGCGGCCGCCGACGTGCCCGGTGGGTACCCGCGCGACCTGTTCGTCTGGCTCGCGTTCGGCGTGATCGTGGCGACCCTGGTGTTGCAGGGGATGACGCTGCCGGCGTTCGCCCGGTGGCTGCGCCTCGAAGCCGACGATCCGAAGGACGACGCGCTGGCCGAGGCGGCGGTGCAGCAGGACGCCTCCCGGGCGGCCCGGGAGCGGCTGGCCGCAGAGGCCCAGGCCGACGGGCAGATACCGGAGTCGGTGCTCACCCGGTTGCAGACGAAGCTGACCGACCGCACCAACCTGGCGTGGGAGCGGCTCGGTGGGCGGCAGCGCGAGACCCCGTCCGATGCGTACAGCCGGCTGCGCCGGGCGATGCTCGAGTCGGAGCGGACCGTGTTCCGGCGCGCCCGCGATGAGGGGAAGATTCCGGAGGAGGTGCTGCGCCGGGCGCAGCGCGACATGGATCTGGAGGAGTCGTTGCTGCATCGGGAGGACTCATGACGTGCCCGCACCTGGCCGCGCTCGGCCCGGTCGATCCGGAGCCGCTGTCCAAGGACGGTTGCATCGACTGCCTGGCCCAGGGTCGCGACGACTGGGTACACCTGCGGTTGTGCCTGGAGTGCGGGCACGTGGCCTGCTGTGACTCGTCGCCCCAGCGGCACGCGTCGAAGCACTTCGCGGCCAGCCAGCATCCGGTGATGCGCTCGTTCGAGCTGGGCGAGGTGTGGCGCTGGTGCTTCGTCGACGAGGTCGTCGGCTGACCGGTCACGGGCTGGGGAAGACGACGTGCAGTGAGGTGCCGTCGCCGGGACGGTCGCACAGGGTCAGCGTCGCGTGGTGCGCGTCGAAGATCGCCTTGACGATGCCGAGCCCCCGGTCCGGGCCACTGTCGCCGGGCGGCCGGGCCACCGCCCCGGCGTAGAAGTGGCTGAACAGGCTCGGCCGGCCGGCTCCGATGTCCAGGTCGCGTACCCGCACCGTCGGGCCGGCCTCCACACCGGTGCTGACCTCGACCCGGCCGCCGTCCGGGGCGTACTTCACGGCGCCGAAGAGCAGGTGGCCGAGGGCCTGCTCCAGGCGTACCGGATCGGCGTGCACCGGGATGGACGCGACCGCGGTGGACAGCACCGGGACATGCTTGGTCTCCGCGATCGGGCGCACGGCGTCGACGGCGCGCTGGACCAGTTTGGCCAGGTCCACCTCGCGCAGGTGCAGCGCCGCGATGGGGGCGGGCCCCGCCAGTACCAGAAGATCGTCGACGAGGCGGCGCAGTGGCTCGGCCTGGGGGAGGATCGCCTCCGCCACACACGCGTCACCCGGCGAAGTCAGGTAGTTGCGCACCGCCGTCAGCGGCTTGCGCAGGTCACCGGCGAGCGTGGCGAACTCGTCCAGCCGGCGCTCCAGCTCGTGCAGCCGGGCGTTGCAGCTGGCCAGCAGCGCGCCGTAACGCCGCAGTTCGAGCTGCGCGGTCACCTGCCGGGCGAGCGCGCGCAGGGCCCGCAACTGGCCCAGCGAGAGCCGCCGTGGCGTGCCGTCGACGACGCAGAGCGTGCCCAGGGCGTACCCGTCGGTGGTGACCAGCGGCGCACCCGCGTAGAACCGGACCCCGGGCTCATGGGTGACGGCCGGGTTGTCGGCGAACCGGGCGTCCGCGGTGGCGTCGGGCACCACGAGCAGGTCGCGGCCCAGGATCGCGTGCGCGCAGAACGAGACCTCCCGGGAGGTCTCGGCCGCGTCGACGCCGATCCGGGCCTTGAACCACTGCCGGTCCGCGTCGATGAGGCTGACCAGCGACATGGGTACCCCGCAGATCCGCGCGGCCAGCGTGACCACGTCGTCGAACTCGGGCTCCGGTGGGGTGTCCAGCACGTCCAGTTCGTGCAGGGCGTGTATCCGCTCCTTCTCGTCGAGCGGCGTCGGAGGACGCATCGCTTTCCCTCCTGCCAGTTCGGTACCACCTGAATCGTACGGAAAAGTGCCTTTCCAGGTATCGCAAAGCGAGATATCGACAGTCCTTGACGCCTTGGGCGAAAGATCCTATGTTTCGGCCATCTGGGTGCCCGGGGAGGCCGACATGCGTACCAAAGTCTTCGTCACCATCGCGGCGCTGCTGCTCGCCACGCTCGGTTTCGCCGCGCCCGCGCGGGCCGACCTGCTCAACCCGCGGCAGACCTGGCTGCGCAACTCGACCGCCGGCCTGTTCCTGCACTGGGGGATGCGGACCAACCCCGGGTACACGTCGTGCTCGGCCTGGGAGAGCGCCATCACCAACGGCGGCTGGAACGCCAACTACTGGGTGCAGGAGGCGCAGAAGCTGCACGTCCAGTACCTGGTGCTGGCGTCGTTCCACAGCCGGCTGGGCTACGGGCGGCCCTGGCCGTCGCGCATCCCTGGCAGCTGCTCGACCAGGCGGGACTTCCTCGGCGAGACGATCGCCGCGGCGAAGGCGAAGGGGCTCAAGGTCATCCTGTACATGACCGACGACCCGCAGTGGTTCTGGGAGGGCCTGCAACCACCGGGTGTCCCACACGACCCCAACGACATGACCCAGCCGAGCTGGTTCGACTCGGCGGCGTACTCGAAGTTCAAGGGCCACCCGACGAACCTGAACACCCGGCCCGGGTTCGGCGAGTACAGCTACGACAACTTCTTCGAGGTCATGCGCAACTACCCGGACCTCGCCGGGTTCTGGATCGACAACGACAACGCGTACTGGGAGCAGCACAACCTGTACCAGCAGATCCACCAGTTGCGGCCGGAGATGCTGCTGTCCAACAACAACGAGGACACGCCGGAGATGGACACCGTCTCCAACGAGCAGAAGACCGGCATGACCCCGTCGTACGACATGCCGCAGGCGTACTACACCCCGCAGCCCCGGCTCACCGAAGCCGACTACAAGCTGCCGACGTCGGGCTCGTGGTGGTACGACGGGTCGAACTCGCGGGTGGACTACAAGCTGACGCTCGGCCGGATGATCACCAACGTCGGCTCGTCGGTCAAGGCGCTGGAAGCCGAGACGGCCCAGGTCAACGGGGTGTTCCCGAGCAACCAGGCGGCGTTCAACGACTTCGCGAACGGGTACCTGACGCCGATCTGGTCGTCGCTGTCCGGTGTCGAGGGCGGCGGGTACATGTATGGCGGGCTGCAACCGGGCGCCTGGAACGACGGCGCGCACGGGGTCACCACGATCAGCAAGACGAACCCGAACCTGCACTACATCCACGCGATCGACCGGCCGTCGGGTGATGTGTTGCGGCTTCGGGACAACGGGTACCGGGTGGTCGGCGTCTCGGACCTGCGCACCGGTACGCCGTTCACGTTCAGCCAGGCCGGCGGCGTGTTGACGATCAGCGGGGTCACGAACTGGGACCAGTACGACACGGTGTTCAAGGTGGTGACCGCGGGTCGGGTCGGCATCCTGGGCGGTGTCACGTCTTCCAACGCTCCATCCCTTGTGGACGGTAACTACCTCACCTGGTGGGACAACAAGGGGGTACTGCCGGCCGCCGTCACGCTCGACCTCGGTGCCGCCAAGCCGGTCGCGTACCTCGGCGTCAACCAGCGGGAGTGGTCGGTGAGCTACCCCCGTTCGTCCACTGAGGACTCGGCGCGGATCCGCGACTACACGGTGGAGACGAGCCTCGACGGGGTGACCTGGACGCCGGCCGTGGCGGCGACCATGAAGAGCGCCCGGGGTGTGCAGTTCATCGACCTGGGCGTCGCATCCGCCCGCTACGTCCGCCTGACCGTGAACACCACGTGGGCTGCGGCGAGCGCGACCAAGTTCTACAGGAAGCTCCAGATCGACGAGATGTGGGCCGCATCGTCGTACGCGTGATCTCTCTTCTCGCCGATCTTGGAGAAATGTGCATGGTTTGATCTCCGAACCATGTACATTTCTCCTTGATCGCCGAGGAACCCCCGCGGGGAGCGGTTACGGGTTGGCCTTCGTTACGAAGGCTGTGGTGTAGGTTTTTGACAGGTCGATGGTGTCCTTTTTGCCCTGTACGTTTGGGGAGAACTGGCTGAGCACGTTGAGGACGTTCTTCGCGCCGTCCGGCTTCATCACGCCGTCGCCGTTGAACATGCCGATCGTGTCGTGCACCGCCTTGACGTAGAGGTCCTTGCCGCCGGCCGCGTACTCGGGCGGCATCTTCGCCGCGACCTCATCGGCGTTGTGGGACGCGATCCAGCGCAGCGTCTTGACGAACGCGTTGGCGAGCTTCTGTACCGCCTCGTGGTGGGCGGCGACCCAGGCGCAGTCCATGTACAGGGAACTGGCCGGGTACAGGCCGCCTAGCGCCGCTTTCGTGCCCTCCTCGGTACGCATGTCGAGGAGCACCTGTGCCTTCCCGGTACTGGTGAGCTGCGCGATGGTCGGGTCGGTGGTCATGCCGGCGTCGATCCCGCCGTTGTCCAGCGCGGCGATGAACGTCTGGCCCGCCCCGGCCTTGACCGTGGTGAAGTCGGCCTTGCTGAGCCCACCCTTCGTGGCCAGGTACTGGGTGAGGAAGTCGGTCGACGAGCCGGGACTGGTCACGCCCAGCTTCTTTCCCTTGAAGTCGGCCGGGCTCTTGATCTGCGCGGCCTTGTCGGTGGCGACCATCTCGGCCTCGCCCGGTACGTCGGAGAGCTGGACGACGCTCTGGATGCACTTGCCCTTGGTCTGGAGGTCGATGGTGTGGTCGTAGAAGCCGACGACACCCTGGACGTCGCCGGAGATGAGTACGTTCTCGGCGATGGCACCGGCCGGCTCGGTCAGGAGTTGGACGTCGAGCCCCTCGGCCTTGAAGTACCCGAGCTGGTCGGTGAGCTTGGCCGGCAGGTAGATGACCTTGTCGATACCGCCAACCATGATCTTGACCTGGGTGGTGGTGTCGGCGCTGCCGGCTTTCTGGGCGCTCGGGCTGGTGCCGCGGCAACCGGTCAGGGCGAGCGCGACGGCGACGAGGGTGACGAGTGCGGTACGGACTTTCATGGCATGTCTCCTGGTCAGTCATCGATGATGGTCGATCTGGTCCCATCGGGGACTCCGGAATCGCGTTGGATCGACCAACGTCGAGCGAGGGGTGCAGCGAGGGGTGACTAGATCTGGGCCTCGGCGCCGGCCGTTGGTGGACGCCAGCGCAGCAGGCGGCCTTCGGCGCCGGTCAGCAGCCACTCGGCGAGCAGCGCGATGACGGTGGTGATGATCATGCCGGCGTAGATCCCGGCCGCGTCGAACGTGCCCTGGGCGTTGTTGATCAGAAGGCCGAGGCCCTTGTCGGCGCCGGTGAACTCACCGACGACGGCGCCGATCAGCGCGAACCCGAACGCCGAGTGCAGGGAGGCGAGGATCCACGAGGTCGCGCTCGGCACGACGATCGACGTCAACACCTTGAACCGGCTCGCGCCCAGGATCCGCGCGTTGTTGACCAGGTTGCGGTCCACCTCGCGGGCACCCTGGAACGCGTTGAAGAAGACGCCGAAGAAGACCAGTACCAGTGCGGTCGCGATCTTCGACGACATGCCGAGCCCGAACCAGATGACGAACAGCGACGCCAGCACGATCCGGGGTACCGCGTTCGCGGCCTTGATGAACGGCGCGCACACGTCCGACAGGAACCGGCTGCGGCCGAGCAGGATGCCCAGGACGACGCCGATGATCGCGCCGAGCACGAAGCCGGCGAGCGCCTCCTCCAGCGTGGTGGCGATCTGGGTCCAGATCGAGCCGAACGCGGTGCCCTTGGTGAACCACTCCACCAGCCGGTGCCAGATGGCCGACGGCTTCGAGTAGTAGAACGGGTCGATCCAGTACGTCGCCGACAGTTCCCAGGTCACCAGCCAGACCGCCACGGCGGCCAGGCGGACCGCCCAGACCACGGTACGGCGGCGGCGCCGGGCCGTGGTCACGGCGGCGACGGCGGCGGTGTCGGCACGAACCGCGTCGTCAGGAACGCGCGGGGGAGCCGGGGACACGGCGGTATCAGGCTGCACGGCTCATCGCCTCCTCGCGCGAGCGGGCCACCTCGACCCGCAGGCTTTCCCACACCTCGCGGTAGATCGCGAGGAACTGCTCGGTCAGCCGTACCTCCTCGACGTCGCGCGGCCGGGTCAGCGGCACATCGAAGGACGCCTTGACCGTGGCCGGAGCGGCGGTCATGACGATCACCCGGTCGGCGAGCGCGATCGCCTCCTCCAGGTCGTGCGTCACGAAGATGACCGCCGCGCCGCTGCCCGCCCAAAGCCGCAGCAGCTCGTCCTGCATGAGGGCGCGGGTCTGCACGTCGAGCGCGCTGAACGGCTCGTCCATGAGCAGGATCTCCGGCTCGTTGACCAGCGTCTGGGCCAGCGCGACCCGCTTGCGCATGCCGCCGGAGAGCTGGTGCGGGAAGTACCCTTCGAAGCCGCCGAGGCCGACCCGCTCGACCCAGCCGCGGGCGCGCTCCCGGGACTCGGCGCGCGGCGTGCCCCGCCAGCGCGGGCCGGCCGCGACATTGTCGAGCACCGAGCGCCAGGGCAGGATCGCGTCCTGCTGGAACATGTACCCGATGCCGGCCGGGATGCCGCGCACCGGCGCCCCGCGGACCAGGACCTCGCCGGCGGACGCCGGTTCGAGGCCGGAGACCAGCGAGAGTGTGGTGGACTTGCCGCAGCCGGTCGGGCCGACCACGGCGAGGAATTCGCCCGGCCGTACGTCGAGGGTCAGGTCGTGTACGGCGGTGTGTATGCCGGTCGCGCCGCGGAAGCGCTTCGTCGCGCCACGCAGGCTGATCACGGGGTCGTCGGTCATCGCCGGTCCCTCCGTCCGATGTGGCCCGTGGGGGTGCAGATGTTGCGGGCCGGTTAACTGGAGGACCGTAGGCGACACATCGACGTACGCGAACCCTTGTGCGCCTTGCTCGCCCATCGCGCGTTAACAATGTTCTGCTCGTTTTGCTCAGCGGTATTGTCCGGACATGGCTCCGCCTCGCATGCGCTTCGCCCACCAGGTGCTGCTTCTCCAGATCGGCGTGCTCGCGCTCGTTGTCGGCATCGGCTTCGCCCTGGTCGCGGTGCTGCTCGACCGGGAGCTGACCGACCAGTACAAGGCCCGCGCGCTCGCCGTCGCCGAGGCGGTCGGCAGCGATCCGGAGATCGCCGCCGCGGCCGCCCGGGACGATCCGGACGGGCTGGTCGCGCGGCGTGCCGAGCAGGTTCGGGTCGCCAGCGACGCGCTGTTCGTCGTCGTCACCAACCGGGACGGGATCCGGCTGTCACACCCCACGCCGTCCGAGATCGGCCGCCGGGTCAGCACCGACCCGTCCGCCGCGCTCTCCGGCCGGAAGGTGACCACCGTGGAACGCGGCACGCTGGGCCTCTCCGCCCGGGCCAAGGTGCCGCTGAAGGGTGGGGGCGCCATCGTCGGCGAGGTCAGCGTCGGCTTCGCTATGACCGAGATCCAGGCCCAGCGGTGGGGGCTGCTGCGGATCGCCGCGCTGTTCGCGGTCGGCGCCCTGCTGCTCGGCGTCGCCGGATCGGTGCTGCTCACCCGCCGGCTGCGCCGCCTCACCCTCGGGCTCGAACCGCACGAGCTGGCCGAGCTGGTACAGGAGCGGGAGGCGGTCCTGCACGGCATCGGCGAAGGCGTGCTCGCCGTCGACAACGACGGCCGGGTCTCGGTCTGCAACGACGAGGCCGGGCGGCTGCTCGCCATCGAGGCCAGGCCCGGCGTGCCGGTCGCCGATCTGGAGCTGCCGCCGCGGGTACGCACGGCGCTCGACGGCGTCGGCCCGACGGACAACCTCATCACCGTCGCGGGAGATCGGGTACTGGTCGTCGGGCGCCGCCCGGTGCACCGCGACGGGCACAGCCTCGGCCTCGTGCTGACCCTGCGGGACCGCACCGACCTGGAGACGGTCACCCGGGAGCTGGACTCCGTGCGTACCCTCACCGACGCCCTCCGCGCGCAGCGGCACGAGTTCGCGAACCGGCTGCACACCGTCTCCGGCCTGCTACAGACCGAGCACCATGCGGAGGCCGTCGAGTACCTGCACGCGCTGACCGGTCCGAGCGGCACCCTCGGCCCGGGCGCGGAGTCGCTGTGCGACCCGTACCTCCAGGCGTTCCTCGCGGCGAAGACCACGGAGGCGGCGGAGAAGGACGTCGCGCTCCGGTTGGGCGACGACACGTGGGTACCGGGCCGCGTGGTCCGGCCGGTCGAGGTGACCACTGTGCTGGGCAACCTGGTCGACAACGCGCTCGAAGCGGCCCGGCTCGGCGCCCGGCGCCCGGCGTGGGTCGAGGTCGGCCTGCTCGCTGACGGCGACTGCCTGCACATCTCGGTCGCGGACTCCGGCGACGGGGTACCCGAACCGTTGCGCGCCCAGGTCTTCACCGAGGGGGTGAGCGGTCGCGGTGGCACCGGGCGCGGGCTCGGGCTGGCCCTGGCCCGGACGGCGGCGCGGGGCGGCGGGGGAGAGGTGCGGCTGGCCGACCCGGGCGGTGGCGTGGACGCCGGTGCGGTGTTCACCGCGCAGATGCCGGGCGCCCTGGAGACACGATCATGATCCGGGTACTGATCGTCGAGGACGACTTCCGGGTGGCCCAGGTGCACGTCGCCTTCGCCCGGCGGGTACCCGGTTTCCGGGTGGTCGGCACCGCGCGTACCGGCCGGGAGGCCCGGGACCTGGTCGAGCAGGCCCACCCCGACCTGTTGCTGCTCGACACGTACCTGCCCGACGAGTCAGGGCTCGACCTGCTCCGGGATCTCGACGTGGACACGATCATGCTGACCGCCGCCTCGGACGCGGGGTCGGTGCGGACCGCTTTCGCCCGGGGCGCGCTCAACTACCTGGTCAAGCCGTTCACCGCGGAGCAGCTCGGCGAGCGGCTCACCGCGTACCAGCATTATCGCACCCACCTCGCGCGCGACCGCGGCCTGGGCCAGGAGGACATCGACCGGGCGGTGCGCCTGCTGCACGACGGTGACCGCCCGGTCACCCCGAAGGGCCAGTCGGCGGTGACGTTCCGCCTGGTCGCCGACGTGTTGCGGGCGGCGACCGAGCCGCGTTCGGCCGCTGAGATCGCCGGCCAGCTCGGCATCGCCCGGGCCACCGCGCAGCGGTACCTCGCGGCGCTGGCGCAGAGCGGATCGGCGCAGATGACATTGCGCTACGGCACCAGTGGCCGACCGGAGCACCTCTACCTCTGGACCGATTAGCTACCCTCCTTCGCGGAGCGGAGGTGCGGGGGATGGTCGAGCGGGTCCTCAGGTACGGCACGGAGCGGTTGAACGCGCTGTCCGACGGCGTCTTCGCCATCGCGATGACGCTGCTGGTGATCGATCTGAAGGTGCCGGACCTGACCGGTGCCGAGGAGGGACGGCTGCCCGCCGAGCTGCGCGGCCAGCTCGGGTCATACCTTGCGTACGCGCTGTCGTTCTACGTGATCGGCCAGATGTGGCTGGTGCATCACCGGATGTTCCGGCACATCAAGATGACCGACTCCCGGCTGTTGCGGATCAACCTGCTGATGCTGATGGTGATCGCCGCCGTGCCGTTCCCGACCAGCCTGCTCGGCCGGTACGGCGGCCAGACCTGGGGTGTGGTGCCGTACGCGGCCGCGATGGTCCTGCTCCAGGTGCTGTTCGGGCTGATGTGGTGGTGGTCGCTGCGGCACGGACTGCTGGCCGACGAGGAGGGTAGCCGTCAGGAGGCGAAGGCCGGCCTGGCCCGCAACGCCGGGATCGGCCTGGTGTTCGCCGCCTCGATCCCGGTGGCGTTCGTCGACCCGGACCTCGCCAAGTACCTGTGGCTGCTGCTGATCGTCGTGCCGTGGCTGGTCGGCCGCCTGGCCCACCGCCGCACCGGCTAGTCGTCGTCGCGGTCCTCGTCGCGCTCCTTCTGCTCCTTGCGCTCCTCCCGCTCGTGCGCCAGGTCGAGCGCGAGCACCGCGGCCAGGATCAGCAGTTGGTCGGCGCCGTCGGCGATCTCCACCGCGTACGTGTCGCGCACCCTCAACCAGCGCTTGGACACCGTGGCGACCTCCCGGCCGCCCTGCTCGACGGTGAACTCGTGGTCGAGCAGGTTGCCGGACATCTCCAGGTCGTCCGGGCCGGGGATGTCGATGGTGAACTTGTCGCGGAACGGCGTGAAGAAGTGCTTGCGGACGTCGGCGGCTTTCTCGCCGCCGATCGAGATCGTGTACGTGGGGCGCAGCGCGACCAGCTTGCGCCGCACCTCGGCCACCTCGCGGCCGGCGGGATCGCTCAGGACCAGCCGGTCGTGCAGGCTGAACACCTTGCCGTCCACGTGCAGCACGGGATTGCCGGACTCGTCGGTGATGTCGAAGTCGTCGCCCAGGTGGAAGAAGCGTTCGCGAATCACGTACCTCATCGATCCAGTATCGGGTAGTCCTTCAATGCGATGGCGCTGGCCGTCTTCGCGGCCATCGTCGCGACGAGGCCCTTCCAAGGCATGTAGGGCAGCGTGCGGAACATCTGGTTGCGCAGCCAGATCCTGCGCCGGGTGCCCGGGGCGAGGAAGCCGGCCCCGCCCCCGGCCTGCTTCTGGTTGCCCGCGACGTAGTCACGCAGCCGCTGCTCGTACCGGCTGAACGCGACGCGGTGGTCCGCACCGGCCCCGTGTAGCTCGCCGGCCAGGACGTACGCGCCGACGATCGCCGAACCGGTGCCGTTGCCGCCCGGGCCGGCCGCCCACGCTGCGTCCCCGAGCAGCACGACCCGGCCGGCCGACCAGCGGTCGAGCCGGATCTGGCGGCTGCCGTCGAAGTAGAAGTCGGGCGCCGGCCACATCTCGCGCAGCAGCCGGGGCACCTCCCAGCCGCTGTCCGCGTACACGTCGGCCAGCAGCTTCTTCTGCCCGTCGAGGTCCGGCGTCGGCTGCTCCGGCCCCGGCGGCCGCGCTGGCGCCGGCGGCCGCTCCGGGAGCAGGCTCGACGCGAAGAAGAACACCGCCTTCGCCTCGGTGTTGTCGCGGGCGCTGTAGACGCCGGCGGTCCGGCCGGGCGTGCTGTGCAGCAGGCCGGCGTGGTCGAGCCCGAGGTGGTTGGCGGTCGTGAACACCGCGCTGTGCAGCCCCAGGTCGTGACCGAACCGGGCCTCGTCGCCGAAGACCAGCGCGCGCACGGTGGAGTGCACCCCGTCGGCGCCCACCACGAGGTCGAACGTGCGCGGCGCCGCCCGGTCGAACGTCACGGTCACCTGGTTGCCGTCCTGCGCGATCCCGGCGATCGAGTCGCCGAAGACGTACTCGACCTGGTCCTTCGTGTGGTCGTAGAGGATGCGGCTCAGGTCGCCGCGGAGGATCTCGACGTCGCCGCTGAAGATGTCGGCGGGCATCGTGGCGAGGGTCCGCCCGGTGGCGTCGACGTATCTCATCGCGCCCATGTTGGTGGCGTGTCGCCGGATCTCGGCGAGGAGGCCCATCCGCTCCAGCACGGTCAGGTGCGCCGCGCCGCGGAAGTCGACCGCGTATCCGCCGTCGCGCAACGCGGGCGCCCGCTCCACCACGGTGACCCGGTGGCCGGTGCGACTCAGCCAGTGCGCCAGGGCCGGGCCGGCGACGCTGGCACCGGAGATCAGTACGTCCATGCGATGACTGTACGAGCGTCTTAGACATTTGTGCAAGACATCTGTTCGGCTACGATCACCGGGTGGGAAATCGGGAGGATCTGCTCGCCGGGGCCAAGCGTTGCCTGTTCGAGAAGGGGTACGCGCGGACCACCGCACGGGACATCGCCACCGCGTCGGGCACCAGCCTGGCGGCCATCGGGTACCACTTCCGGTCGACCGAGGCGCTGCTCAACGCCGCCCTGTTCGAGGCGATCGGCGAGTTCGGGGCGGAACTGGAGCGCGCACTGGCCGCGGACGACGGCGGCGGTGGCACCCCGTACGAGCGGTTCGAGCGGTACTGGTCCCGCGTGATCGACTCGATGGCCACGCACCGCCAGCTCTGGGCGGCCACCATGGAGATCCTGCCCCAGGTCGACCGGCTTCCCGAGCTGCGCGCGGCGCTCGCCGAGGGGCTGCAGGGCGGTCGGCTACTGTGGGCGTCGCTGTTGCAGGGGCTGTCCCCGGGCGATGCCGACGCGCAGCCGGTGGGCTCGTTCTACCAGGCGTTGTTGAGCGGGGTACTGGTGCAGTGGCTGGTCGACCCGGACCGCGCCCCGTCGAGCCGGGACCTGGCCGGGGCGCTCCGGTTCATCGCCGACAACCTCGATCGGAGTGTTTCGTGACGTCGCTGGCTTCGGCGCTCGACGGGTACCGTCCGCGTACCGACGTCGAGGCCGCCGACCTGGACCGGGTCCGCGCCCGGGTGGCCGAGGGCGACCCGTGGGACCGCTCGACCCCGCTGCACGTCACCGCGTCCGCGCTGATCGTCCATCCGCCCACGCGCCGGGTACTGCTGCGCTGGCACGCCCGGCAGCAGGCCTGGCTGCAGGTCGGTGGACACGCCGACCCGGGGGAGACCGAGCCGCTCGCCGTGGCGCTGCGCGAGGGCCGCGAGGAGACCGGGCTGGACGATCTCGTCCCGTGGCCGGACTCCTCGATCGTCCACGTCGCCGTGGTACCGGTCGTGGCCGCCAAGCGCGAGCCGGCGCACGAACACGCCGATCTGCGGTTCGTCCTGGCGACCGGTACCCCCGACGCGGCCCGGCCGGAGCACGACGGGGCCGACGTGCGGTGGCTGTCCATTGTGGAAGCGTGCGAGCTGACCGGCAGGGAAAACCTGCGGCAGACCCTCGACCGGGTCGGCGAACTGTTGCCTTGACCGGCACAACTTCCCGGAAGTTGTTGCCTCAGCGTGGTCGTGAGGCCACAACTTCCGGGAAGTTGTGCCGGGTCCGGCCCAGGCCGGGCCGGGGCTGGGCACTCAGGCCCGGGGCCGGGGACTCAGGCCTGGGGCCGGGCCGGGGACTCAGGCCCGGGGCCGGGCCGGGGACTCAGGCCCGGGGCCGGGGGCTCAGCTCGGGAACAGGCCGTCGAGCCAGGACTGCCAGGCCTGCTCGGTCGCCGCCCGGTCCGTCCCGGCCACGTAGATCTGGTGGCCCGCGACGACCGTGTCGTGCATGCCGTGGATGAACCGGTACAGACCGTCGGGCCCGCGCACGCCGAGGAAGTGCGGGGAGACGTGGTCGACGACACCGTCGATCGGCGCGACCCCGGCCGGGGTGAGCCGGACCTGGTCGCCCACGGCCACGGCGTCGGGCAGCCCGAGCCCGCGCTTCACCGTCACCCACGCCTGGTCGAGCGGCGCTGCTTGCGGGCGCAGCGCCGTGACCACGGTCGCCGTCCGGCCGCGGAAGTAGGTCAGGTACTGAGAGAGCTTGTGCAGGTACATGTCCCAGCCCTCGGCCATCGCCTCGTACTCGGCTTCCCAGTCGTCACCGAGGAATCCACTGTGGACCAGCCGGAGCACCGTGCCGCTCCGGTCACGCCCCTCGATCAGGTACTCGAACGCCAGGGTGCCGGTGCGGAAGGCCAGCCGCTTCGCCGGCTCCCAGCCGGTGATCGTGGCTTCCTCGGTGTAGCCGGCGACGGTCTGCCGGGTCCGGCCGCCCTCGCCGGGCTCCACCTCGTTGTGTCCCATGAACCAGGAGTCGATGCCCGGGCCGGTGGCGATCGCATCCCAGACCTGCTCGGGGGTCGCGTCGAGAGCGATCTCTTTGTGGACCTCGAACTCATGGGGCACGATCGGGTTCCTTCAGGCTCGGGTGGACGGCGACGACGATCCGGTGGTCGCGGCCGCGCTCGGCGGTCTCGTCGTGGTACCTGCCGACCAGGGCGGTGACGAAGGTGGCCAGTTCCTCGGCGAACGCGGCGCGGTCGGCGGCCGACGCGAAGCGCACCTCACCGTCGATCGCGAACGTCGCGAGCGGCCGGCGGGCCGCCTGCGCCCCGGTGATCAGGGCGCCCACGTCGCGGACCAGTCGGGCGGCGAGCGCGAGCAGCCAGCGGGCGGACAGCCGGTCGGGGGAGCGGCCCGGGTCGGGTTGGACGGCGGCCAGGGCGGTCGGCGAGATCACGTAGGACCCGGCGGTGGCGCGCAGCACGCGCTCGATGGCGTTGCCCTTGCGGCGCTCCTCGATCAGCTCGACCAGGCCGTGCGACTCCAGGGCGCGCAGGTGGTAGTTGACCTTCTGCCGGGGAAGGCCGATCCGGCCGGCGAGCATCGTGGCCGACGCGGGCTCGGCCAGCTCGGCGAGCAAGCGGGCCCGGATCGGGTCCAACGAGACCTCGGCCGCGGCCGGGTCCTCGATCACCGCCACTTCAAACATGTGTAAACGATGCAGCCGACAACCTTTCTTGTCAAGGCGCCCCGAAGTTGTCGGGCTCCATCCTCGTCGATCTAGGAAGAATGGTCGGACAAATCGGGCAGTCGGGGCACCATTCTTCCTAGATCGGCGAGGTCACTCGCCGAGTACCTCGAGGAACTCCTTGGCCCACCGGCGGACATCATGGGCGCAGACGTGGTCGCGCATCTTGCGCATGCGCTCGCTGCGGTCGGCGGCCGGGGTCTCCAGCGCCGCCACGAACGCCGCCTTCAGCCCGTCGACGTCGTGCGGGTTGACCAGGAACGCCTCGGGCAGCTCCGCGGCCGCGCCGGTGAACTCGCTCAGCACCAGTGCGCCGGAGTTGTCGATGCGGGCGGCCACGTACTCCTTGGCGATCAGGTTCATCCCGTCGCGGAGCGGCGTGACCAGCATGACGTCCGCCGCGAGGTACAGCGCGAGCAGTTCCTCCCGGTCGTACGAGCGGAACAGGTAGTGCACCGGCGCGATGCCGACCTCGCCGTACTCGCCGTTGATCCGGCCGACCTCGCGCTCGACGCGTTCGCGCAGCTGCCGGTACTGCGCCACCCGCAGGCGGCTCGGCGTGGCCACCTGGACCAGCGCGACCTCACGGTTCGACAGCCGCCCCTCGGAGAGCAGCTCACGGTACGCCTTGAGCCGGTGCTCGATGCCCTTGGTGTAGTCGAGCCGGTCCACGCCGAGGAACAGCCGCCGGTTTCCGCCCAGCTCCTCACCGAGCTGCTTGGCCCGCTGCTGGATGTGCGGGTCGGCGGCGAGCAGCTCCATCTCCTCGACGTCGATGGAGATCGGGAACGCCCGCCCGGTCACGGTCCGCCCGTCGACCACGACATGATCGCCTTCTGGCTCCAATCCGAGCAGGCTGCGGGTCAGCCGCAGGAAGTTCTCCGCGCCGCCCGGGCGCTGGAAGCCGACCAGGTCGGCGCCGAGCAGGCCCTGCAACAGCCGGGTCCGCCACGGCAGCTGCATGAACAGCTCGACCGGCGGGAACGGGATGTGCAGGAAGAAGCCGATCCGCACGTCGGGGCGCAGCTCGCGGAGCATCGCGGGCACCAGTTGGAGCTGATAATCGTGCACCCACACCAGGGCGCCCGGCGCGGCGAGGTCGGCGGCGGCCTGCGCGAAACGCTGATTGACCTTCGCGTACGCCTGGCGCCAGTGCCGGTGGAACTCGGGCGTCTCGACCGCGTCGTGGTACAGCGGCCAGATCGTCGCGTTCGACTCGCCCTCGTAGTAGTAGTCCAATTCCTGGCCGGACAGCCCAATCGGGTGCAACCACATGCCGTCGAGCTCAAACGGCTCTGGAGGATCGCCGGTGCCGCCGGCCCAGCCGATCCAGGCACCCCCACGGCTGCGCACCGTCGGATGCAGCGCGCTGACCAGCCCACCCGGGCTGCGCGTCCAGCCCCGCTTCCCGGAATCGTCGACGACCTCGTCGACCGGGAGCCGGTTGGCGACGACGACGAGCCTGTACTGTCCGCTCACCAGTGCCTCCACGCGCTCAGCTCGGCCGTGTTCCTGGTCATTTCCTCGACACCGGTCCATCAAACGCGATTCGGCAGCCGCACGCATAGGCGCCGTCCGGCTACGTGCGGTTCGTCACTCTGCCCCCTTCTCGTCGATCTAGGACGAATGGTGGGACAAACCGAGCGACTCGGGCACCATCCTTCCTAGATCGGCGGGATCTGCGCATGTTAGCGGCTACAGCGGGACTCCGTTGATGGTGACCTTGTCGAAGGTCAGGTCGTCGGTGAAGGTGACCGTGTTTTTCGGCTGGGTGACGTTGGTGAATGTGCAGTCGCGCAGGTGTACGCCCTGGATGTGGTCAGTCGTCAAGCCGGTGAGGTAGACGGCGGTGCGCGCGCCGTCAATGACCATACGCTCGGCGGTGATGTCGCGGACCAGTACCGGCTTGTCGCCGACCTGGTTGTTGTAGTTGAGGATCACGTACAGGATCTCGCGTTCGACCCGGCTGCCGGTGAAGTCACGCAGGTGTACGCCCTCGATGAAGCCGCCCCGCAGCTTGTTGGTCTTGACGTACAGCGGGTACTTGACCGGGTAGTGGCCGGGAAAATCAGCCGGGTTGATTTCGCAGTCCCGGGCGAAGAGATTGCGCACGCCGCCGGACATCTCGCTGCCCACGGCGACCCCGCCCCAGCGGCCGGCGAACTTGCAGCGTTCGATGACGATGTTGCTGCTCGGCACGCCGACCCGGATGCCGTCCTCGTCCCGGCCGGACTTCACCGAGATGCAGTCGTCGTTGGTGTCGAACCGGCAGTCCGAGATGTGCACGTTGGTGCACGCCTCCGGGTCGCAGCCGTCGGTGTTGTACAGCGTGCTGTGCACCGTGACGCCGCGTACCGTGACGTTGCGCGAGAGGACCGGATGGATCGTCCACATTGGTGGGTCGACGATGGTCACGTCGCTGATGAGCACGTTCTCGCACCGGTAGAACTGGATCAGCTGTGGCCGCAGGTAGTGGCCGGGGCCGAAGCGCCGCTCGGACACCGGTACACCGGTGGCGCCCATGCCGCGCAACAGGGTCTGGTCCTTACCCTGCGGGCCGCCGCCCGCGTACCAGCTCTCCCAGGGGCCGAGGCGGGCCTGGCCGTCCAGCGTGCCCGGACCGGTCACGGCGACGTTGCGTTGCCCGTACGCGTAAATGAGCGGCGAATAGTTGTAGCATTCGGTGCCCTCGAACCGGGTCATCACCACCGGCAGGTAACTGGTCGGGTCCGGGGAGAACTGGATCGTCGCGCCGGCGCTCACGTACAGCTCGACGTTACTGCGCAGGTGGATCGCGCCGGTCAGGTAGCCGCCCGGCGGCACCAGGACCCGCCCGCCGCCGCTGAGGTAGCAGGCCAGGATCGCCTTGACGAACGCGCCGGTGTTGTCGGTGACGCCGTCGCCGACCGCGCCGTAGCGGGTGACCGGGAAGGTGCGGTGCGCGAAGGTCGGCGGATCGATCTGCGCGAGGATGTCGGGGACCGCCGCCCAGGGGTCGGCCGCCCCGGCGCCGGCCGCGGCTCTCGCGAGCGCCGCCGGACCGAATGCGACCGCACCGGCCGCCGTGAGCCCGCTGGCGGCGATCAGCGCGCGTCGTGTGTACCCGTTGGTCATGGCCCTGCCCCTTATCCCGCGACTACCGGCGAGATTTACACCCGCCGATAGGGCGGGTCAAGGCCGGACATCGGATGTTTCCGCTGTCCGCCTCAGATCTCCGAATAGCTGAACCAGTAACGCAGCAGCGCGCGGTCGCCGGTCACGCCCACCCGCGGATCGTCGAGGGTCAGCCGGCCCCACACCACCAGGTACAGGTCGCCCGCGTCGGCGTTGACCGCGGCGTCGACGTGGCCGCCGCGGTCGTGCGACCAGGTGAAGCCGTCCTCATCGAGGGTGATCGTCCAGATCACCTCGCGGTCCGGGCAGGACAGCCGCAGCCGCTGCCCGGCGCCGCGCAGGTTGGCCACACCCGGGGCGAAGTTCACCGCGTACGGGAGGTTGTCGAGGAACTCGTCGATGCCGTCGACCGCGACGGCCGGCTCGATCGTCAGGTCCGCGCCGAGGGCGAGTTGCGCGTCGCACCGGTGCACGGTGGTTTCGTGCAGCATCCGGCGCGACCACCAGTGCACCCGCGGGTCGGCGCCCCACACCCAGCACGGCGCGTCCGGGTCGGCCACCCGCAGCACCTCGACCAGGTCGACGCCGCCTTCGGCCAGCCAGGTCGCGTACTCGGCGGGGTTGGGCGGCAGCGGCCAGTCGGCGTTCTTGCGGTTGAGGCGGCGGGCGGACAGCTTGCCCGCGATCGCGCCCGCCCACCGGTGGATGTGGCCACAGTGCTCGACGAGGTCGTACAGCAGCCAGGAGCCGCAGGTCGCGACCGGCGCGGTCGGGTCGGCGCCGTCGATGGTGGCGGCGAACGTGGCGGTCTCCGCCTCGACCCCGGCGCAGTACGCCTCGTGATCGAATCCGTGACACCGCCGCGCCATGATCCAGCATGGTACGCCCGGCGGCCCCGCTAACCGGTCGTGAAAAGGGGGGATTCGGCGAGGCGGCGGTACTCGGCCAGGGCCGGCTGCGAACTGTCCGGCCGGGTGTCGCCTTTCGGGGTCGACGGGGAGTCGAAGTAGACCAGTGCCTTGATCGCCGGGTACCGGCTGAGCTGGCTGGCCACCGTGGAGAAGATCCACGCCTTCCGGGCCGGATCCGACGGGTACTCGAAGACGCCCCACTCGGCGATCATCAGTGGCTTGTCGCCGTGGGTACGGGTGACCCAGCGGTAGAAGCCGGGCCAGCGGGCCGGCTGCGAGGTGCGATCGACCAGGTACCCGAAGTCACCGTAGCCGTACGCGCCCGGCTCGGCGGAAAGGTACGGGTCGAAGCCGACCCAGTCGACCACGTCGTCGCCCGGCCACAGGTCGGCGAACCAGGGCTGCAGGCACCACGGCTGGTAGGACATGTACACCATGGTGAAGACCGCGTTGGTGACGCCGTCGGCCCGCAGGCGCCGCGCGGTGTGCCGGAACATGGCGGCGAAATCCCGGGCGGTCATCCCGGAACCCGCGGCCGGATCGACGTCGTTCTCCGGCTCGTGGTGGATCGCCAGGTAGAACGGCTCGCGGTAGGTCCGCTTCAGGTAGCCGGCGAGCCGGTCGATCCGGGCGTCCAGGTCGCCGCGCGCCGCGTCGGCCCAGGTCGCGCCCCAGGCCACCTTCCAGTTCGCGAGCAGCAGCCGGTGCCGGCCGCCCTGCCGGGTGGCGGCGATCTCGTCGGCGGTGGGAAACAGCTCGTCGCCGCGGTGGTACACGTGCAGGATGCCGACCGCGCGTCCGGTCTTCTCCTCGAAGCCGGCGAGGGCACGGGACGCCGGCTGGTCGGTGTACGCGCCGGGTGCGACGCCCCAGAGGACGCCGCACCCGGGTACCAGCCGGCTGGACAGCCCGCAGCGGGGGGCTGCGGCGCGCGCTGGCGGTTGCCCCGGACCGGCGTCGGCGTCGGCAGCGGGGCCGAGGCCGTCGGCGGCGGGATCCGGCGCGGCCGCCGGGCCGGCCGGGTCCGGGTCCGGGCGGGCCGGGTTCGGGGCGGCTGGAATCGTCACCTGACGGGCGGCGGTGACCGCGCCGACCGTACCCGTGTAAATGGCTGCGGTGCCGACAAGTGTCGCCATCGCCATCAACACCGCGAAAACCGGATGGGTACGGATGAAGCTGCTCATCGCGGGCCACGGTAGACCCGCGGCGCCGGTTGGCCGCAAGTCCTTCTTTCGGGGCGACCACCGCCACGGCGCGTGACGTTCGCCGGTTCGGGTGACAGCCGCCTGACCTGGCCGGTCACCGAACCGATCACGGGAAGAACGGGGTAAATTGGTCGCTCGCTACCAGCCAATACTCCGATCGCGAGCTGTGATCTTGGTCGTCGCGTACCCTGGCGGGTACCGCGGAGCACCGTCGTGCCCATAGGCTGCAAGGCGTGACGAGAGGTGGTGCCGCCGAGCGACTCAACTGGACCCCGGACGAGATCGATCTCGACCGGCCGAGTCCCGCTCGGGTCTACGACTACTACCTGGGCGGCTCGCACAACTACGCGGTGGACCGCGAGACGGCGCGCCAGATCGTGCGCCTGGTGCCGGAGACGCCGCGGTTCGCGCGCGCCAACCGGTCGTTCCTGCGACGCGCGGTCGAGCACCTGGTGGCGGCTGGCGTGCGGCAGTTCCTCGACATCGGCTCGGGCATCCCGACCGCGGGCAACGTGCACGAGATCGCGCAGCGCGCCGCCCCGGACGCCAGAGTGACCTATGTGGACATAGACCCCATCGCGGTCGCGCACAGCCGGGCCATCCTGGCGGACAATGATCGGGTCGCCGTGGTCCAGGATGATCTGCGGACGCCCGAGCGTGTACTGTCCGATCCGGAACTGCTGCGCGTCCTCGATCTCGACCAGCCGGTGGCGATCCTGATGATCTCACTGCTGCACTTCGTGCCCGACAGCGACGACCCGGCCGGGGTGATCGCCCGGTACCGTGATGCCGCCGCCGCCGGCAGCTACCTCGCGCTTTCACACATCCGCCGGGTTCCTGACCCTCCCGTCGACGGGCTGAAGACCCTGGAGATATACAAGCGCATCGGTGCGCCGCTGACTCCGCGCAGCGACGCCGAGCTGCGCGCCTTCTTCACCGGATTCGAGCTGGTCCCGCCGGGCCTGGTCGCCCTCCAGGAGTGGCGTCCGGAGACGATCGACGGGCCGGACGCCGACCTCGGCGGCGTCCAGTTTGGCGACCATCCCGGGGGACGGGACGGCGACCGGTTGCCCGGTGGGATCCGGGCCGGATTCTGTGCGGGGGTCGGGCATAAGCCATGACCCGCCTGACCGGCGTGTTCGCCGCCCCTGGCCGCGGCGCCACCGCCCCCGTCGACACTGACGCCCTCGCCCGCACGTGGGCGCGGGCGGTGACCGACACGAGCTACGTGCCGATGAGCGCCCGGGAGGTCCTGGCGTTCCTGCGCGGCCTCGTCGCGCGGATGACCGAGGCGTTGTCGGCCGATCCGTTCGACCCGTCCGCCGGCCGGGAGATCGGCGCGGCGCTGGTCCAGGCGAGCTTCGCCAGCGGCGAGACGCTCGGGCGCACCCTGGAGGTGCTCGGCGCCGGCCTGCCCGCCGGCGCCGGCCTGCCTGCTGGTACCCGCCTGCCCGCCGGCGCCCGGCTGCCCGCCGGCGCCCGGCTGCCCGCCGATGGCAGCGCGGGCGAGGCCGGGTCCGACCCCGGTAACCGGCTGCTGCGGCTGCTCGGCTCGCTGGCCGAGGGGTTCGCGCACGCGCTGTGGGAGCGCACGCTCGACGCGCAGGAGGAGATCCGGTCCGCCGCCGTGCTCGCGCGGCGCGACGCGGAGCGGGCGCTACAGGCCAGCGAGGCGCGGTTCCGCGCGGTGTTCGCCGGCTCGGCGTTCGGGATCGGTATCGCCGACCTGTCCGGCCGGCTCATCGAGGTCAACGCGACGCTCGCCGAGATGACCGGGTACCCGCAGGACGAGCTGCGCGGTCGGGCCATCGCCGACTTCGTCCATCCCAGCGAGGCAGCCGACGTGGCGGCGCTGCTGGCGGAGCTGAACGACGACACGCTCGACCGGGTCCGGATCGACCAGCGGTTGCGCCGCAAGGACGGTCAACTGCTCTGGGCGCACCTGGCCGGCTCGCTGATCCGGGACGAGCGGGGCGCCCCGCGCTTCCAGGTGATCATGGTGGAAGACGTCACCGACCGGCACCACCTCCAGGTCCGGCTGCGCCACCAGGCCCTGCACGACCCGTTGACCGGCCTGCCCAACCGCACCCTGTTCTTCGACCGGCTCTACGACCTCTTCGCCGCCGCCGGGGAGCACGACCGGGTCGGGGTGTGCTACATCGACCTCGACGGGTTCAAGGTCGTCAACGACAGCTTCGGGCACGACGTCGGCGACGAGCTGCTGGTGGCGGTCGCCCACCGGCTGCACCAGATCGTCTCCCGGGCCGGGCACCTGGTGGCCCGCATGGGCGGCGACGAGTTCGTGATCCTGGTCCGCCGGCACGAGGACACCCAGGAGGTCGTCGCGCTCGCCGAGGCCGTGCTCGACACGCTGGCCACGCCGGTCGCCGCGGGCGGCCACCAGCTCTCGGTGTCGGCCAGCATCGGCATCGTCGACCGGGTCTGCGCGACCACCACACCGGCCGACCTGATGCGGGCCGCCGACATCACGCTGTACTGGGCGAAGGCCGACGGCAAGGGCAAGTGGGCGCTGTTCGACCCGGACCGCAGCGACCGCGAGGTGGCCCGGTACGAGCTGTCCGCCGCGATGCCGGCCGCGCTCGAACGCGGTGAGTTCTTCATCGAGTACCAGCCGCTGGTGCTCTGCGGTGGCGACACCGTGGTCGGGGCGGAGGCGCTGGTCCGCTGGCGGCATCCACGGCTCGGGGTGCTCAACCCGGACCAGTTCGTCAGCCTCGCCGAGGAGACCGGGATGATCGTCCCGCTCGGCCGTTGGGTGCTCGAAGAGGCGTGCCGCCAGGCCCGGATCTGGCGTGGCGTGGCCGGCGACGCGGCCCCGCTGATCAGCGTCAACCTCGCCGTCCGGCAGGCGCACGAGCCGGGTCTGGTCGACGACGTCGCCGCGATCCTGGAGCGGACCGGCCTGGAGCCCGGCTTCCTGCAACTGGAGCTGACCGAGAGCGCCGTGATGGGCCCCGGTCACGAGCCGCTCGCCGCGCTGACCAAGCTCGCGGCGATGGGCGTGCGGATCGCCATCGACGACTTCGGCACCGGGTACTCCAACCTGGCCTACCTGCGGACCCTTCCGGTACAAGCGATCAAGCTCGCCGGCTCGTTCGTCGACGGGCTGCGTTCGGAATCGCCGCGTCCGGGCTGGTCGCGCGCGGACGGCCAGCGGGCGCTGCACGCGGATCTCGCGGGCGAGCGGATGGTCGCCACGCTGGTACAGCTGGCGCATGCCCTGGATCTCACGGTCACCGCCGAGGGCGTGGAGACTGCGGTACAGGCCGACCGGCTCCGCGCCGTGGGGTGCGACTCCGGGCAGGGCTTCTTCTACGCCCGCCCCGGGCCGCCCGAGCGGATCACCGAGATGATCGCCCAGCCGTAAGCTCCCCGGTTCCCGGCACAATTTCCCGGAAACAGTGGCCACGGCGAGGCGCTGAGGCCACTGTTTCCGGGAAATTGTGCCAGGTCATGCCGCGGGGGTGAGCTGGACGGTGAAGCCGCCGTTCACGCCGACCGGGACCGACAGGGTGTCCGCGTTCGTGACCTGACGCGTGGTCAGGGCGAGCGCGTTGCCGTCGCCGTCCGCGTACACGTCGGCGGTCCACGTACCGGCCGGCAGGAAGCTGAGCGGGATCGACGCGGTGTGCGCCGGCCCGGCGAAGATCGCGCCGACGAACCAGGTCGTACCGCTGCGCCGGGCCAGGATCACGTTCGAGTCCGGGTCGCCGGACAGCAGCCTGGTCTCGTCCCAGCTCGCCGCCACCCGGCGTAGCAACTGCTCCGCCAGCGGGTGCGCGTCGTAGCTGGCCACGCTGTCGGCGAAGTTCTGCAGCCCGGACTCGAAGACGACCGACTGGGCCAGCTCGGCGGCGTCGGTGTTGGTACGCAGCGCGGTGAACGTCACCGGCGTGTAGTCCATGGAGCCGAGGAGGTTCCGGGTGAACGGCAGCGTCGTGTAGTAGTTCGCCGGGAACGGCTCTTTGCCCGGCTTGTTGTGGATGTGCTCGGCACCGTCGACCGCCTCGGTGGTCAGCACCTGCGGCCAGGTCCGCTCGTACCCGCGCGGGATCGTGGCCCCGTGGAAGTCGATCATCAGCTTGTTCTTCGCGGTCGCGGCGAGGATCGCGTCGTACCACTTCATCCGCGCCTGGGTGTCCGACTCGATGAAGTCGATCTTCAATCCGACCACGCCCCAGGACTTGTACTGCGGCAGCTTCGAGTCGCGCTCGGCGGCCGTGTCCAGCGACGAATAGCTCACCCAGATGAAGATCCCGACATTCCTGCTCTTCGCGTACTGGACGAGCTGTGGCATCCAGCTCGAACTCCAGCCGGCGTCGACCAGGTTGTACTCCCAGCCCATCCGGGCGGCGAAGTCGACGGCCTTCTTCTGCGCGTCGAGGCTCTTGCTGGTCGCCCCGTCCGACCACCACGACCACTCGGACCGCCCGGCCTTGATCCAGGACGTGTCGGTCACCTTCGACGGGCTGGCCAGGTCGGTGATCAGGTCGCTCCCGGTGACCGTCGCCAGGTCACCGACGATCATCATCCGCCACGGCGTGGACAGCGGGCCGGTGCTCTTCTCGGTCGCGTCCGGCAGGGTGAGCTGGAAGACCCGGCTGGTGCCGTTCAGCGTGAGCCGGGACCCGCCGTAGCTGCCGGTCATGTCGGACTCGCCGACCAGCAGCCAGCTGTCGCCGACGTTGAACAGGGCCGGGTACCCGTACGCGACCGGCGCGGCCGCGGCGACCGTGGTGTGGTCCGGGACGCTCTCGTAGTCGTTGCGCCCGTTGTCGAACGGCAGCAGGAACGCGCGGGCGGCGGTCGGCACGGCGTACGCGGACGCCTCCCCGTTGACCGTGATCGAGCCCGACCGCGGCAGCACGTACCGGTACCCGATCCCGTCCGACGACACCCGGACGACCAGGTCGAGCCGGGTGCTGCCCTTGGTGAAGCGCAGCGTGGTCTGGTTGGCATCGACGGTGTGCTGGTGCCGGCGGCCGGCGGCGGTGGTGTAGCTCTGCGTGACGTGCGTGTCGGCCCGCCCGGTGAAGGTCAGCCCTTTGCTGAGGTCGGCGGCGGTGGTCCGGATGCCCAGCGCGGACGGCTTCAGCACCTGGGTCACCCCCCGCCGTACCTCGAGGGTGAGCCTGCCGGCGGAGTCGAGCCGCACCGTCGCGGCGACCGTCTGGGCGCCCGGTGGTGTCAGTTGCCACTGTCCAGGGGTGGCGGCGAATGCCGACAGCTTCGGACCGGCGACGAGGCCGCCGAGGACGGTGACGATCACCGCCGCGCCGGCCGACCAACGCGTGCTGACTCTCATCGGCCTGCCCTCCAGAGTCCACCACCGGCGAGTCCCGGCCCGGAGCATAGACAGATGCCAATGGAGCCTGTCTACGGATACATCCGATGACCGGAAACGGTGTTGGTTTTCCATGATCGTGGCGAGTCGCATCTCCGCCGGTCGCGCGCTAACTTGACCTCTGTATCGAGTCGGGACGCTGGGGAGTGTTGGTGTTCGAGGTGGCGGTGACCGCCGATGCCGGACGGGTGGTCGTCGAGGTGTCCGGTGATGTGGACATGCTCACCGCCGGGCGGCTACGGGCTGGTCTGACCGAGGCGGTGCGGCTGGCGGGTGCCGGCCCGGTGACCGTCGACCTGGGCCGGGTGCCTTTCCTCGACTCCAGTGGAATACAGGCGCTGCTCGACGGGTATCACACGGCCATGGTGGCTGGCGGCACGCTCACCGTACGCGGCGCTCGTGGCACCGTCGCGCGGGTGTTGCAGATCGTCGGTATCGACAAGATGCTCGGCGTCGGCGCCGATTCACTTGACATCCAACCTCCGGATCCCGGCGCCGAGGCCCGGCCGCGCGAGTTGGAATGGCCGGGATCAAGCTGATGGAGCCGCTCAGTGTCACCGTCGAACACGATCTCGACCGCGGGCTGACGGTCGTTGCGTTCGCCGGAGAGCTGAGCCTGGCCGTCGCCGCCGGGGTTCGTGCCGAGTTGATCGAACGGGTCGCCGAGTGCCCCCAGGCGATCGTCATCGACATCGACGCGCTCCTGATCACCAGCCGGGCGGCGCTCACCGTCTTCCCCGCGGTGCAGCAGCACCGGCAGTCCGGACCGGTGGTGCCGCTGCTGCTGTGCGCGGCCCCCACCACGCCGACGGGGCTCGTCGCGCGACGGGTACTCGGCCATGCGATCCCGGTGTACCCGAACCGCGAGCGCGCGGTCGCCGCCGCCCTCGCCGAGCACGTGGCGACCAGGCGGGTCGACGCGCACCTCCCGGCCGACCCGCGGTCCGCGGCGGTCGCCCGCCGGTTGATCGCCGACGCCTGCGACGACTGGGACCTGGGCGAGTTGAAGGACGCCGCGGTACTCGTGGTGTCGGAGCTGGTCAGCAACGCCGTGCGGTACGCCGGCACCGACTTCGACCTCACGGCGAGCCTGCGCGGCCGGTACCTTCATCTCGCCGTCCGGGACGGCAACCCGGAGCCGCCGCTGATGCCGTCCTGGGCCGCGGCCGGCCGGCCCGCGCTCACCACCCGCGGCCGGGGCCTTCAACTGGTCGACTCGTCGACGACGGCATGGGGGACCACGGTGGCACTCGACGGCAAGATCGTCTGGGCGACGCTGTCGACCGTCGGGTGACCCGGCGATCGTCGCGGGACCCCGCCGCGGGCCCGCCTCGTGTTCAAATAGCGCCATGGTCAGTCGCGGCCGGGCGGGCTGATGGACGCCCTGTTGATGGCCCTCAAGGCGATCCGCTGGCGGGCCGGCGCATCGGTGACCGTGCTGCTCGTCGCCGTGTTCGCCACCGCCGTGGCCGCCGCCGGCCCGATCTACCTGGCCGCCGCGACCGACTCGATCCTCCAGTACACGCTGCGCACGACACCGGCGACCGCGGCCGGTTCCGGGATGGAGGTCACCAACGGGGTCAGCGGCAAGCCCGGCACCGGCCAGCTGGCCGACGCGGTCGGCAAGGCGCTGCGCGGCGGTGCGCTGCGCCGGGCGTACCCGACGGCGGTCACCGGGCTGGAGTACCCGACCCGCCTGCTCGACCCGGCCGGCCAGCCCAACGCGCTGGCCCTGGTCGCCTACCGGCAGGACATGTGCGCCCACGTACGCATGGTCGCCGGCAGCTGCGTCGCCGAGGGCTCGCGCGACCAAGTCATGATCAGCCGGCGTACCGCAGACGAGCGCACATGGGCACCGGACACCGTCCTCACGGTCGACCACTTCGCCGATCCGGTGCCTCCCACGTCGGTCACCGGGCGGTCGATGCGCGTGGTCGGCGTGTACGAGCCGGCCGACCCCGGCGGCACGTACTGGTTCAACGACACCCGGCACTACTTCGGCGCGCCCGACCAGCGCGCGGAGCCGACCAACCCGCCGAGCGTGGAGACGCTGTTCGTCCCCCTGTCCGCCTTCGCGGCGGTGACCCAGGCGCCGGCCGGCGAGATGGAGGCCGTCCTCGACCTGCCGTTCCGGCGGACCGCGCTGCACAGCTCCGACGTTCCCGCGCTGCGCGCGCAGGTCGACGGGTTCGGCACCGCGCTCGCCGAGGCCGGCGTCGACCAGCACGGCTTCAACGGCGCGGTGGTCACTCACGTCCGCGACCTCCTCAACCGGGCCGACCTGGGGCAGCGCAGCCTGCGGGTACCGATGCTGCTGGTGATCGGGCAACTGCTGCTGCTCGGCTGGTACGTGCTGTTCATGGTCGCGGCCGGGGCCGCCGAGGCGCGCGGCGGCGAGGTGGCGCTGGCCAAGCTGCGCGGGTTGCCGCCCGGCGCGACGCTGTCGTTCGGGGTGCTCGAATCGGTGCTGCTGCTCGCCGCGTCGGTGCCGGTCGGGGTGGCGATCGGGGCGCTCGCCGTGCGTACCCTCGCCCGCCCGGTCTTCGGCGCCGACGCGCTGGTGACGTTCCCGGCGACGGCGTGGGCGACGGCCGGCCTGGCCGCCGCCGGTGGCCTGGTGGCCGCGGCGCTCGGCGGCGTGGCCACGTTCCGCCGGCCGGTGCTCGCCCAGTGGCGGCGGGCCGACCGCGACGTGGGCGGGCGGAGCGCGGTCGCCGACGCGGTGGTGCTCACGCTGGCCCTCGCCGGCCTCGGCGAGCTGTGGTGGGGCGGCCGGCTCTCCGGCGGCGTCGGCGGGCACGTCGACGTCCTCGCCCTCGCCGCCCCGGGACTGCTCGCGCTCGCCGGCGCGCTGGTCGGCGCCCGGATCCTGCCGATCCTCGCCCGCACCGGGCAGGCGCCGACCCGGGGATCGCGGAAGGTCGGGCTGTTCCTCGCGCTGCGCCAGGTCGCCCGCCGGCCGGGTGGGCCGCGCGTGGTCGCCGTGCTGGCCACCGCGTTCGCGCTGGCCACGTTCTCGGTGCTGGCCTGGTCGGTGTTCGCCGCGAACCGGCACGACCGGGCGGCCGTCGAGACCGGCGCGGCCCGGCTGGTCACCGTCGACCCGGCGGGTGGGCCGGACGTGCGTGCGGTCGTCGACCGGCTCGACCCCGGCGGCCGGCAGGCGATGGCGGTGACCGACATCGACTCGGAGATCGCCGGCTCGACGAGCGCCGACCTCGGCGCCACGGACGGGCCGTCCACCGCGCCGATGCGGCTGCTCGCGGTGGAGCCGGACCGGCTCGCGCGGGTCGGGTACTGGCGGGCGGACTTCGGCGGACGGTCCCTGGCCGCCGTCGCCCGGTCGCTGTCCGCGCCCCTTCCGCCCCCTGTGACGGTACGCGGAGACGCCTTGCGACTGGCCGCGACGAGCGACGTGACCAGCGGGTACAAGGGGGTGGATCTCGGCGCCGAGCTGACCACCGCCGGGGGCGACGCGGTCGTGGTGGCGCTCGACCCGACCGGCGACGGCCACTATGCGGCCGGGGTGCCGTGCGACAAGGCACCGTGCCGGCTGCGGGCGATCACGGTGAGCCGGGCCGATCCCGTGCTCGTGTCGCTGGTCGGGACGCTGACCGTCACCACCGTCGAGCAGCACGCCACCGGCTGGGAGCCGGTCGACGGCGCGCTCGACCCGGCCCGGTGGCAGCCGGCGAACCCGACGGTCGCCGGCCAGGACCAGCCGGTGGAGCGGATCGCGGCGGGCCTGACCATCCGGTACGCGGCCCCGGCCAAGGTACGCCGGATCGGGGCGGTCGCCGCGGCCCCGGCCCGTATCCCGGCGGTCGTGACCGAGGACTTCGCGCCGCCGACGGGTACCCGGGAACTCAGTGTCGGGGCACCGACCGGGGCGCCGATCGACGTCGACGTCACCGGTGTGGTGCGGGTACTGCCCCGGGCCGGCAACGCCGGGGTGCTCGTGTCGCTCGACCAACTCGTGGCGGTCCGCGCGGCCGGGTACACGAGCCTGCTGCCCGACGAGGTGTGGCTGTCCACCGCGGCTCCGGCGGACTTTCCGGACCGGCTCGCCGCGGCCGGGGTGCGCGTCACGTCGGTCAGGTCGGCTGCCGAGCGGCAGCGGGTACTCAGCCACGAGGGACCGGCGCTCGCGGTGGCGCTGATGCTGGCCGGCGCCGGCGCGGCCGCCCTGCTCGCCGCGGCCGGTGCGGTGGTCAACCTGCACCTGCTGGCCCGGCGCCGGGCGTTCGAGCTGGCGGCGATGCGTACCCTCGGCATCCGCCGGGTCAGCCTCGCCGCCGCCGTCGGGGTGGAGCAGGCCATCCTGGTCGGGTACGCGATCCTGCTCGGGGTCGGCCTCGGGCTGCTCGGGGCGCGGGTCGCGCTGCCGACGATCCCCGAGTACGCCGACGTGCCGGCGTTCCCGCCGCTGGTGATCCACCCGGATCCGTGGCTGGTGGTCCGGGTGGCGGCGGGGCTGGCCGCCCTTCTCGGCGTGGCCCTGGCCGCCAGCGGGTACGCCCTGCTCCGCGCCGCTGTCCCCACGAGACTGCGGGAGGCGCAAGCATGAGGACAAGATCGCCAGCGCGGCCCGTGCGGACCGCGCCAAGATCGGCACAACTTCCCGGAAGTTGTTGCCTCCCGGGCCTTCTAAGGCCACAACTTTCCGGAAGTTGTGCCGAGCTTGGGGGTGGCCGTGACGGTTACCTGTGACTCCCTTGTGCACATCTACCGGGTCAAGGACGTCGAGGTGGTGGCGCTGCGCGGGGTCGACCTCACCGTGGCGCAGGGCGAGACCATGGCGCTCCTCGGCCCGTCCGGCTGCGGCAAGTCGACGCTGCTCGCCCTCCTGGCCGGGCTGCTGCGCCCGTCGGCCGGCCGGGTGTCGGTTGCCGGGCAGGACATCGGCAAGCTCAGCGAGCGGGAGCTGCTGGGGCTGCGGCGAACGTCGGTCGGGGTACTGCTCCAGAACGCCGGGCGCAACCTGTTGCCGTACGCGTCCGCCCTGGACAACCTCACCTTCGCCCAGCGTGGGACCGGCCGGGCCAGGCGCGCCCGCCGGGCCCGGGGTACCGAGCTGCTCGGCGCGGTCGGTCTCGGCGACGCCGCGGGCAAGCCGGTACACGCGCTGTCCGGCGGCGAGCAGCAGCGCCTAGGGGTCGCGGTGAGCCTGGTGAACGGGCCGTCGGTGGTACTCGCCGACGAGCCGACCAGCCAGCTCGACAGCGCCAGCGCGGCCCAGGTGGTACGCCTGTTGCGGTTGGCCCGTGACCGGTGGGGTACCACGGTCGTGGTGGTCACCCACGATCCGGCCGTCGGCGTGGCGATGGACCGGACGGTGAGCATGCGCGACGGGCGGGTCGGCACCGAGGGCCGCCGGGGCGAGCAGCTCGCCGTGATCGGCAAGGACGGCTCGGTACAGCTGCCGTCGGACGTGCTCGACCTGCTGCCACCCGGTTCGCTGGCCCGGGTCGTACGCCGCGACTTCGGCGTAGAGCTACGCGCCCCGGAGGCTGACCAGTGAGAAAGGGGCCGGGGGCGGCGGTGACAGCCGAGACGTTGGCAGCGCGGGACGTGATCGTGGTACGCGGGGGGCGCGCGATACTCGATGGGGTCACGCTGACCGCCGAGCCGGGGGAGCGGGTCGCGATCGTCGGCCCGTCCGGGGCCGGCAAGAGTACCCTCCTCGCCACCCTGGCCGGCCTGGAGCGCCCCGATAGCGGCACCCTCCACCTCGGACAGTCGCGGCTGCGTGGCACCGAGGCGTTGCGGCGCTTCGGGATCGTGCTTCAGGGGTACGGGCTGCTGTCGCTGCTCACCGCCGCGGAGAACGTCGAGTTGGCGTTGCAGGCCCGCCGGATGCCGCCGGCCGAGGTGAGGGCCGCCGCGGCCCGCCTGCTCACCGCGGTCGGCCTCGCGGCCCGCGCCGGGCACCTGGTGGAGGAGCTGTCCGGAGGCGAGCAGCAACGGGTCGCGGTGGCCCGGGCCCTGGTCACCGAGCCCGACATCGTGCTCGCCGATGAGCCGACGGCCGAACTGGACGCCGCCGCGCGCGGGGTGGTCCTCGACCTGCTGCTCGACGGGAGCGCGGCCGCCGGCCGTACCTTGTTGATCGCCACGCACGACCCGGAGGTCGCGGCCCGCTGCGACCGCACCGTGAACGTCAGCGCCGGCCGCATCGTCCCCTGAGAGCGCCGGGCCCATCGCCGGGCCCATCGCCGGGCCCATCGCCGGGCCCATCGCCGGGCCCATCGCCGGGCCCATCGCCGGGCCCATCGCCGGGCCCATCGCCGGGCCCATCGCCGGGCCCATCGCCGGGCCCATCGCCGGGCCCATCGCCAGGCCCATCGCCAGGCCCATCGCCGGCCCGTCGAGACCCGGCGCGTCGAGACCCGGCCCGTCGAGACCCGGCACAACTTTCCGGAAGTCGTGCCGATCTTGACGTCCGTCAATCTCGTGTTCACGCGGAACCGATACAAACGGCGCTCGTTGAACAACCGAACTTTTCGGACGACGAGGGAGAACGCCGGCTCGTGCCGACGCGCAGCGTGTACTTCGACCTGTTGCGGGCGGCCGCGATCGCCCGCGTGATCGTCTACCACAGCCTCGGGCTGGCCTGGCTGACCGTCGCGTTCCCGGCGGTCGGCCTGATGTTCGCGCTGGCCGGCTCGTTGATGGCCGCCTCCCTCGATCGCTCCGGGCCGGCCGCGGTCGGCGGGCGGCTGCGCCGGCTGCTTCCGCCGGTGTGGCTGCTCGCCACCATCTCGGTACCCGCGATGCTGCTGACCGGGCTGCGCCTGGACTGGTCGGTGCTGCTGTGGCTGTTTCCGCTGCACGATCCGCCGGCCAACACGTGGGGCACGGCGTCGCTCGGCATGATCTGGTACCTGCGGGAGTACCTCTGGTTCGTGCTCCTCTCGCCGGTCGCGCTCGCGGCGTTCCGCCGGTGGCCGGTGATCACCCTGCTCGCACCGCTGGGCCTGCTCGTGGGCCTGACGCTGACCGGCGTACGGGTGTCCAACATCCTCGCCGACCTCGCCCTGTACGGCGACTGCTGGCTGCTCGGCTTCGCCCACCACGACGGCCACCTGCGCCGGATGGGCCGGCGGGCGGTGCTCTGCGTCGCCGGCGCCCTCGCCGCCACCGGCGCCGCCTGGATCCTGACCCACCCCGGCCACCGGGGCTACGACCTCAACGACATCCCGCTGGGCAACGCGCTCTGGTCGGCCGCGTTCCTGCTGGTCGTGCTCGGCGTGGTGCCGACCGGTCAGCCACGCGAGCGGCCCCGGCTCTCCCGGTTGCTGCGGGTGGTCAACGGGCGGGTCATGACTTTGTACCTCTGGCACCAGACCGCGATCGTCATCACCGTCACCGCGATCGGGCAGTGGGGGCTGCACCTCACCGGGCTGAGCGGCCGGTTGGTCGTGCTCAGCGGCGTGGTCACCCTGCTCGCGGTCGCCGTGCTCGGCTTCGGCTGGGTGGAGGACGTCGCCGCCCGCCGCCGCCCCGCGCTCCTTCCGAGCAGGTCCCCGTGATCCGGGACGTTGTGCCGATCAGGGCACTGGCCACTCGTGTACGGGGGCGTTGCCGTGCATGTGCTCGATGTACCGGGTGAGCATGGCCCGCAGCGCCTCGAACCGGTCGAGGTGTTCCTTCTCCTCGAACCGGCGCACCATGTCGACCTGCCAGCTCGCGCCGTTGACGCCGGTGACGCAGCGCCGCTCGATCACCCCGAGCAGCCGGTCCCGGTCGGCGGGCGCCACCCCCCACAGGTCCAGCCCCTCGTACGCGAGCGGCAGCAGGCGACGCAGCACCAACTCGGTAACCGGGACGTTGCCCAGGCCCGGCCAGTACAGCTGGGTGTCGAGACCCTGCCGGGCGGCGGCGTGGAAGTCCTCGGCGGCGGTCGTGAACGACATCCGGGTCCAGATCGGACGCTCCGCCTCGGCGAGCATCCGGACCAGGCCGAAATAGAACGCGGCGTTGGCGAGGATGTCGACCACGGTCGGTCCGGCCGGCAGTACCCGGTTCTCCACGCGCACGTGCGGGCGGCCTTGAACCACGTCGTAGACCGGCCGGTTCCACCGGTACACGGTGCCGTTGTGCAGCCGCAGCTCGCCCAGCTTCGGCGTCTCGCCCCGGTCGAGCATCTCGACCGGGTCCTCGTCGTCGCAGACCGGCAGCAGCGCGGGGAAGTACCGTACGTTCTCCTCGAACAGGTCGAAGATCGAGGTGATCCAGCGCTCGCCGAACCACACCCGCGGGCGTACCCCCTGTTCTTTGAGCTCTTCCGAGCGCGTGTCGGTGGCCTGCTCGAACAGGGGGATCCGGGTCTCCTGCCACAGGTGCCGGCCGAACAGGAACGGCGAGTTGGCGCCGATCGCCACCTGGATCCCGGCGACGGCCTGGGCGGCGTTCCAGTACGCGGGGAACTGCTCCGGGCTGACCTGGAGATGCAGTTGGGTACTGGTGCAGGCCGCCTCCGGCGCGACCGTGTCGGCGGTGGTGGCGAGCTGCTCGACGCCCTTGATGGAGATGTACAGGTCCTCGCCGCGCGCGGTGAAGATCTGCTCGTTGAGCAGCGCGTACCGGGGATTGGTCGACAGCGAGTCGTGGGTGAGGTGCTCGGCGCGCAGCGTCGGCAGGATTCCGATCATGACGGTGTGCGCGCCGACGCCCCGCGAGTGCTCCTCCGCCGCGTTGAGGCTGGCCCGGACCTGGTCCTCGAACAGCCGCAGGCCGTTCTCCGCCAGCCGGCGCGGCGCGACGTTGATCTCGATGTTGAACTGGCCGAGCTCGGTCTGGAAGTCGGGGTCGGCGATGGCCTGGAGGGCATCCTCGTTGCGCATCGCCGGCTGTCGATCGTCGTCGACCAGGTTGAGCTCGATCTCCAACCCGGTCAGCGGCCGCTCGAAGTCGAACCGCGACTCCCTGAGCATTCGTGCGAACACGTCCAGGCAGCGCCGCACCTTCTGGCGGTAGAACTGGCGATCCTGGCGGGTGAAGACCCGGCGGTCGACCTCTTGACCCATCGCGCACCATCCTCCGGCGCCGCAGTACTTTCAAGGTCTCATACCCCGCTGCGGTCACGGAAGAACTGTGGGTGTCGAGCCACCGCCGTGTCACAACTTCCCGGAAGTTGTGGCCTCCGACGAGCCTTGAGGCCACAACTTTCGGGAAGTTGTGGCGAAGATTGTCAGCTCACGACGTTGACGGCCCAGAAGTCGGACGACAGGGCGCGCTCGGTGAGGTACGCGTACGGCATCGTGAAGTAGCCGTCCTGCCCCCAGTCGGAGCCCCACGAGTTGCGGACCAGGAACCGGCCGGTCGCGTCGTCGTACCCGACCGCGAGCACCGCGTGCCCGCCCAGCGCCTGCTCGTTCGCACCCGGCATCGGCACCTCACCGGTGCGGGCGACCTCCTCGCCCTCGAAGCTCTCGTAGACCATGAAACCGAACACGATCGGGTACCCGTCGGCGAGACAGCCCCTGAGCTGGGCCAGGGAACGCTGAACCCGCTGGTAAGCGGTGCAGAGGTTGCCCAACGCCTCCTGGTAGCAGGGGGCCGGCGGCTCGTCGGCGAACTTCGTGATGTCGTAGGCCCAGGAGACCTCCTCGCACACGCCCTGCTTGTTGAGGCTCTTGATGCCGTCCCGGATCATCGCGCCGCTGTCGGACTTGATGGTGCCTTCCAACGCGCGCTCGTTGTAGTAGATGAACAGCCGGGACGGCATGAAGTCGGGGAGCCCCTGCTTGAGCAGTCCGAACTGGTACGCCGCGGCGATCGCGTTGGCCGTGCAGCTGCCCAGGCGACCCTGGTCGTAGATCTTGGGGCACTTGTCGCGAAGGTCGACGCTCGGCGGCAGGTCGGCGAGCACGGCCGGGCGTGCGGCGAACAGGTGGTCACGCTGGTCGGGGAGGTCGGGTACCCACCCGTAGCGCTTGGACTGGCGAGGAATCGGTGCGGTCATGTGGTCCTACCCTCCCGTTGACGCGGTGATGCGAGATCACTGTCGGGTCCACGGAGAGGGAGCTCAAGGTAACTGTCCGCAACCGGACCGGGGGACTACCCGGTCGGGTGGTCAAGTCTGCCGGACGGTCAGTGGTCGGTCAGAAATTTCTCGATCAGGCCGGTGACGTGGTCGTTCAGCAACGACACCCCGTGGTCGCCGCTCGGCTCGACGGAGAGTTGCTTGTCCTTGCACACGCAGGCCGCGTACAGATGGTTAGTGTTGTCGATGAACGAGGTGTCGTACTGGCCGGCGATGAACAGCGCCGGCACGGTGAGCTTCTGGACGGCCGCCAGCGCGTTCGCCCCGGCGTAGCTTTCCGGGCCGGAGAGGTCGACCACGCCGGCGACCGGCGGCTGCGCCTGCGATGCGGCGTCGAGGACCGCGGTGCCGCCCATCGAGGCACCGATCAGGAACACCTTCTGCACGCCCTTGGCCCGCAGGACGTCGACGGCGGCGAGCACGTCGAGCGGCGAATCCTGGCCGGTGTAGTTGAACACCGCCGTCCGGTAGCCCTTCCGCATCAGTTCCAGCGCGTAGGGCTGCCACTGGCACAGGTCGCCGTCGGACTGGTTGGCCATCACGACGCCGGTGGTGCCGCTGCCGAAGACGACACCGGACACCGCGCGGCCGCTGCCGTGCGCCTGGGTGAACCCGCCGGCGCGCTGCTGGTCGTCGTTGATGCAGGCCGCGACGGCCGTCGGCTCCGGCGACTTCCGCACCGTCGACTTTTCGCCGCTTCCGCACCCGCCGGCAACGATGACCACACCCGCCAACACACCGACAAGCCCCCGTACATTCACGGACGACACAGTAGCCCCCTCACGTCGATAGCCCCTCGCGTCGATCTAGGAGGAATGGTGGCCCAAAAGGGACAGACCGCCCACCATTCGTCCTAGATCGACGGGGATTGGCCGGAGCTACTCGGCTGCTGTGGCCAGCGCGGCCTGGGCTTCGGCTTCGGGGCCGGCCTCCTGCGGCTTTCCGGCGGCGGGGCCGGCGCGCAGCGGGACCTCGCGGACGAACAGCGCGAGGACGGGCACCACCACGGCGATGGCGGTCGCCCACCAGAACACGTGGGACATCGAGGACGCGAGCGAGTCGAGGAAACCGGTCCGCAGTTGCGCGGGCAATGCCTTCAACGCGGCCGGGTCGAGCCGGCTACCCGCGCTGGCCAGCCTGGCGCCGGCCGGGCCCAGTTTCGCCGTGAGGTCCGACAGCAGCTCGTGGTTGAGGATGGCGCCGAACAGCGAGACCCCGAACGAGCCACCGATCGAGCGGAAGAACGTGGCCGCGCTGCTGGCCACACCGAGGTCCTTCATCTCGACGCTGTTCTGCGTGATCAGCATGGTGGTCTGCATCAGGAAGCCCATGCCGATGCCGAGCACCGCGATGAACGCGCCGGTCACCCAGCGCGACGTGGTCGCGTCCTGCTGGGCGAGCAGCAACATGCCGACCGTCATGCCGATGCCGCCGAGGATCGGGAAGATCTTGTACCGTCCCGTCCGGGTGATGACCTGCCCGATGACCAGCGACACCACCATCGCGGCGAGCAGCATCGGCAGCAGCAGGAAGCCGGAGTTGGTCGCGGACGCGCCCTGCACGGTCTGCTGGTAGAGCGGCAGGAAGTTGATCGCGCCGAACATCGCGAACCCGAGCAGGAAGCCGACGCCGGAGATGACGGTGAAGTTGGCGTTGCGGAACAGGCCCAGCGGCAGGATGGGCTCGGCCGCCCGCCGCTCGACCGCGACGAACGCCGCCATCGTCACGACCGCGATCACGGCCAGGCCGATGATCTGGATCGAGCCCCACCCGTAGTCGTTGCCGCCCCACGTCGTGATCAGCACCAGCGCGGTGATGCTCGCACCGAGGAGCACGGCGCCGAGCCAGTCGATGCGGTGCTCGGTGCGGTGCTTCGGCAGGTGCAGCTTCGCGATCAGGACCAGCAGCGCGAGCGCGCCGATGGGCAGGTTGACGTAGAACGCCCAACGCCAGGTCAGGTGGTCGGTGATGAAGCCGCCGACCAGCGGGCCGGCGATCAGGGACAACGACATGTTCGCGGCCATGAGGCCCTGGTAGCGACCCCGCTCGCGGGGCGGCACCAGGTCGCCGATGATCGCGTACGCGTTGACGATCAGGCCGCCGGCGCCCAGGCCCTGGATCGCGCGGAACGCGATCAGCTCGTTCATGCCGTTGTGCGGGCCGCCGAGCATGTCGGAGCCGGCCATGCCGCACAGCGCCGAGCCGATCAGGAACAGCACGATCGACCCGATGAAGATGTTCTTGCGCCCGTACAGGTCGCCGATCTTCCCCCAGATCGGGGTGGACACGGTGGCGCCCAGCACGAACGCGGTCACCACCCAGGACAGGTGGGTCAGGCCACCCAACTCGCCGACGATCCGTGGCATCGCGGTGCCGACGATCAGGTTGTCGAGCATCGCGAGCATCGTCGCCAGCAGGATGCCGGGTAGCACGACCATTACTTCGCGGCGCCGTCCGGGCACCGTTGCGGACGCAGTCTCGGTAGCGGACACCGGTACGCTCCCCCTTGATCGAGAAGGCCGCCTTACTTGCCGACCGGTTAGTGAAATCCGTCTCGTACGCTAAGCTGCCACTAGCCGGCCGTCAAGTAAGTCCGGGAGCAAAGAGGGGGCGCGCGAGCGAGTCATGACGGAGACCTCCGATACCCGTACGCGGATCCAGGATGTCGCGCTGGACCTCTTCATCGAGCAGGGGTACGAAGCGACCTCACTGCGCGAGATCGCCGAGAAGCTGGGCGTCACCAAGGCTGCGCTGTACTACCACTTCAAGACCAAAGAGGACATCGTCGCCAGCATGGTCGAGGTGCGCATGGCGGCCATCGACGAGCTGATCGCCTGGGCCAAGGGCCTGCCGCGTACGGTCGAGAACCGGCGTGAGCTGGTCCGGCGGTACGCGGCCCACCTCGCGGAGACCCGCCAGCACCAGATGATGCGGTTCTTCGAGCGCAACCAGACGTCGTTGCGGGGCCACCCGGCCACCGAGAAGATGCGCGACCGCATGCTCGAAATGCTGGAGTTTCTCACCGACCCGGACGCGCTGCCGACCGAGCAGCTCAAGTCCTCGCTGGCGATATTCGCGGTGCACGCCACCTGGTTCGTGCTCCGCGACGAGGCGATGACCGACGAGCAGCGCAAGCAGGCCGGCCTGGAGGTGGCGATGGAACTGGTCGGCGGAGACCCGTCCCCCGGCTCGCGGTCCCCGGAAGGGCCTGTTACTCTCCGGTAACATTCGGGGAGGGAGCCGTCGATGCGACGTGCGGTTGGCGTTCTGGTACTCCTACTCGTCGCCGTTGTCGGCGTGGCCTCGCCGGCGCGGGCTGACAGCGGCACCACCGGATTCCACTGGCACGACCTGACCGCCCGCGACGGCGCCGTCCTCAAGTCCAATGTGATCGCTCCGGCGGCACCCGGCCGCCACCCCGGCATCGTGTTCGTGGCCAGCTGGGCGCTCAACGACTTCCAGTACCTCGCGCAAGCCAGGCAACTGGCCGCGCACGGGTACGTCGTCCTGTCGTACACGACAAGGGGTTTCTGGTTTTCCGGCGGCAAGATCGAGGTCGGCGGACCGGATGACGTGGCGGACGCCTCGACCGCGGTGGACTGGCTGATCGCGAACACCGCCGTCGATCCACACCGGATCGGCATCGCCGGGCTCTCGTACGGTGGCGGGATCAGCCTGCTGGCCGCGGCGCACGACAAGCGGATCCGCGCGGTCGCCTCGCTGTCCGGCTGGGCCGACATGGCCGCGTCGATGACCGGCGGCAACACCCGCCGCCCGCAGGCCGCGTTCTTCCTCCAGGCGGCCGCCGACCTGGTCGGCCGCCCGTCCGACGAGATGAACCGGGTGCTCGCCGACTACTGGGCCGACCGCGACGCCGACGGCCGGGAGCAGTGGGCCGACCAGCGGTCCGCCGCGTTCTCGGTCGACGCGATCAATCAAAACCATCCCGCTGTACTGATCACGCACGCCTTCGGCGACAGCATCTTTCCGGCGGGGCAGATGGTCGACTTCTACAACCGGCTGCGCACGCCGGCCCGGCTGGAACTGCGCCCGGGCGACCACGCCACGGTCGAGCTGTCCGGCCTGGCCGGCCTGCCCAACCAGGCGTGGACCAGCGTGCGGCTGTGGTTCGACCGGTACCTGCGGGGAATCGACACGGGCATCGGCACCGGCATCATGCTGCGCCCGCACGACTCCTCGACGGCCGAGACCTACCCGGACTGGCAGCGGGTCAGCGTCGGGTCCGACCACGAGGCGCTGGGCTGGTCGCAGACCATCCGGGCCGGCGTGGACACCACGGCGGACGCCGGTGTCGCGCTGCTCACCAACGGACTCGAAGGGCTGACCGGGCTGCCGCCGCTGGTGTGGCTGCCGTCGGTGTCCCGGCACGACGCGGCGGTATGGGAGTCCGGCCGGTACCCGGCCGGCCTGCGGGTTCGCGGCGTTCCCCGGCTGCACCTGGCGCTGACCTCGTCGCGGCCGGCCGGCACGGTGGTGGCGTACCTGTACGACGTGAACGACGCCGGGCTCGGCCGGCTGGTCTCGCACGCGCCGATGACCTGGCTCGCCGCCACCACCGGGCTCGACGTGCCGATGCAGGTGACCGCGTTCGACCTGCCCGCCGGGCACCGGCTCGCGCTGGTCGTCGACACCAAGGATCCGCTGTACCTGGACGCCAACGTGCGCGACTCGACGATCACGTTCCGTGACGGCTGCGCGCTCGATCTGCCCACTCGGTAACGCCTCGGCCTCAGTACTGCGGACAGCCTCTTCCACCTGGCAGCATGTCGCCTTGGGGAGAGGGCATGGCCGCGATCGCGCTGGAGCAGCTGACGAAGGTCTTCGCCGACGGCACCGTCGCCGTCGACGCGTTGACGCTCGATGTCGCTCAGGGTGAGTTCGTGGTGCTGCTCGGCCCGACCGGGTGCGGCAAGAGCACCGTGCTGCGGCTGGTCGCCGGGCTGGAAACGGCGACCTCCGGGCACGTCTGCTTCGACGGCAAGGTCGTCGACCACCAGCAGACCCGGGCCCGCAACGTGGCCATGGTGTTCCAGGACTTCTCGCTGTACCCGCACCTCACCGTCGCCGAGAACATCGGCTTCCCGCTGCGGGTGTCGCAACTGGACGAAGCGGTCGCCGCGGCCCGGGTGGCCGAGGTGGCCGACTTCCTCGGCATCCGCCCGCTGCTGCGCCGGCTGCCCGGCCAGCTCTCCGGCGGCCAGCGGCAACGGGTCGCGATGGCCCGGGCGGTGGTGCGCCGGCCCGCCGTGTTCCTGCTCGACGAGCCGATGTCCAATCTGGACGCTCATCTGCGCGAGGACCTGCGCGCCGAGATCGTCCGCCTGACCCGCGAGTACGGCGTCACCACGCTGTACGTGACGCACGACCGCACCGAGGCGCTGACCATGGGGGACCGGGTCGTGGTGCTGCGCCGCGGCCAGCTCCAGCAGGTCGGGGCGCCCGACGAGGTGTACGCCAACCCGGCCAACATCTTCGTCGCCGCCTTCCTCGGTCCGGGCCAGACCAGCCTGCTCCAGTCGGCCATCTACGCGCAGCCCGATGGCGAGGTGGTCATCGACCTCGGTACCCAGGTGGTCCGGTTGCCGGCCGACGATCCGCGGGCGGCGGCGCTCGCCGAGCACCACAACGCCCGGGTGACCTTCGGGATCCGGGCCGAGGCGCTCACCCTGGTCGGGCCCGACGCCGAGCGTGCCGACGTGCTCCGCGGGGTCGTCCGGCTGACCGAGGATCTCGGCCACGAGGTGATCGTGCACGTGGACACCGGCGCGGTACCGGCGGCCAACGCCACCACGCGGCTGGAGTTGCCGGAGCCCGAGCGCGACCTGGCCGAGCTGTTCGCCGACCAACCGGAGACCGGTGCGACCGGCGGTGGGCTGCGGCACGCGCTGTCCCGGTTCCGCCCGCATCCACACCCGACCCCGCCTGCGGCGCCCACCGCGCGGACCGAGTTCGGCTTCTACCCGGTGTACGACTCCGACCAGCCCCGGGCATCGCGCGGTGACGTGGTCCTGCGGGTCGCCCGCCCGGCGCCCGCGCCGAGGCTCGGCGAGACGGTGGCGCTGGCGCTGGACTTCGACCGGGTGTACCTCTTCGACCGGGCCGGCGACCGGATCCCGCTGTCCTGAAGATCGGGTATATCCCCTGGACCTGCATTACGACCGCGACTTCGACCAGATCGTGAGAGTCACCGGCCAGCGAGCACAGTGGCTCGCCGCCCCCGGAGAGATCCCGTAACGGCGGCGGTCTCAGGACGCCGCCTCGGCGGTCCAGAGTTGGTCGGCGCCGCCGTCGCAGTCGCGCTGCCTGGTCTTGTCGTCCTCGATCGCCGCGCACTTGCCGCTGTTGACGCTGACCAGCGAGAACGAGCTGCCCTGCCAGACCACCTTCCACTGCTGGTTGGCGCTCTGGTGGCAGTCCCACTGCTGGATCTTGGCGCCGTCGTCCTTGCTCTCGTCGTTGACGTCGAGGCACTTGCCGCTGGACTGGTTGACGACCAGGTAGGTGTCCGCGGCGATCGGGCTCAACTGCCAGCGCTGCTGTGCCGAGCCGTCGCAGCCGTCCTGCTTGGGCCGGGTGCCCGCGTCCTTGTCGGACACCGTGAGGCACTGGCCGGAGGCGGTGTGCAGGGTACCCACCGGCGGGATCGCCTGGCTGGTCGCGCTCGCGGTCGGGTCGGCGCTGGGCTGGGTGCTCGGTTGGTCGGTCGGCGCGGTCGTGGCCGGCGTCGTCGGATTGTCCAGCTCGCCCGGCAATGGCGCGGCCGCCCGGCGCGGCGGGTGCGAGCCGCCGCCGGACGTGAGGCCGAACGCCGCCATGATGCCGCCGGCCAGCAGGCCCGCGACCAGAACGGCCAGGGCCGCGGGAAGCAGCCAGCGGCGCTGCGCCAGGGGTACCGGGCCGGCCGGGCCGCCGTAGACCTGCGAGGACCGGGTCGGCGGGATCCCGTACAGCGTGGGTGCGTCAGGGTACACCGGCTGGGTCTGGACCGGATCCTGCTGGCTACCCGACTCACGCATGTCCATCCGGCAATCATGACGCAGGCCGGCCCGTCGCCGGGGGCACGGCGGTGGTATATCGTTTGTGATATGGGCGACGACGATCTGCCGGTGCTTCCGGGATTCCGGGAGATGGCGGAGTCGGCCCGCCGGCAGGAACTGCTGGCCGAGCTGATCGCCGAGCGGCGGGCCGCCGGGTTGTCCCAGGCCGAGGTCGCCGGCCGGATGGGCACCTCGCAGCCGGCCGTGGCACGGGTCGAGGCCGGCGCGGTCGATGTCCGGCTGTCGACCCTGCAACGGTACGCGGAGGCCGTCGGTCGCCGGCTGGAGGTACGCCTGAAGGCTGAGCATAAGGCTGAGCATGAGGAGTGACGATGGATCTACGGCTGCGTGACGAACCACCGGGGCGGCGGTGGGGCACCCCGCCGCCGGATCCGGCCGCGCCGGGCGAGTCGGGCGAGTCGGGCGTCGGATCCTGGCTGGAGGAGCGGATGTTCGGCCAGCGCCTCGTGCTCCTTCAGGGCCCGGTGGACGCGGCTGCCGCCAACCGCGCCGCGGCCACGCTGCTCACCCTCGACGCGCTCGGCACCGAGCCGATCCGGCTCCAGGTCAGCGCGGCGCACGGCGACCTGACGGCGGTGTTCGCCCTGATCGACGCGCTGGACGCGATGCGGGCGCCGGTGCACGCCACCGCGATCGGCGAGATCGGCGGCGCGGCGGTCGGCGTGTACGCCGCGACGCACCGGCGGCTCGCGTACCCGCATGCCCGCTTCCGGCTGGCCGAGCCCGGCGCCGACGGGGTCAGCGGGACCGCCGACCAGGTCGCCGCGGCGGCCGGCCGGTACCTCCAGGCGCTGGAAGACCTGATGGTACGGGTGGCCGAGGTGACCGGGCAGCCGCGCAACCGGGTGGAGGACGACTTCTCGACCGGCCGCGTGCTGGACGCGCCGCAGGCCCGCGACTATGGCCTGGTAGACGAGATCGTCCCGACGGCGCAGCGGCACCGGGGCTAGCCCAGAACTAGCCCGGCAGCGCGATTGCCAGCCGGACCGTGGTGCCGCGGGGGCCGGTGATGATCGTGACGCTGTCGCAGAGGGTCCGCGCGAGCCACAGCCCCCGACCGCCCAGCGCCACCGCGGCCGGGGTGCGGCGGCGGCCGAGCTGCTCGTGCGGGATGCCCGGCCCGTCGTCGCGGACCTCGCAATGCAGCGCCTCGTCCTGGCACCACAGGATCAGCGCGCCGGACCCGCCGGCATGCCGGACCGCGTTGGTCATCATCTCGTTGACCGCGAGCACGAAGTCGTCGAGCCGCTGCCCGGCCAGGCCGGTGCGGGCGGACAGGCGGGCCACCGTGTGCCGCACGCTCGCGATGACGTGGCTGTCGAACAGCGCGGAGACAAGAGCGGGCGGGCGGCTGGCGACCGGGGGTTCGTCAGACATCGCGGCCCGTACCCTACCGCTGCCGGGCAGGGGTGGGCCGGACGATGAACCCGGATAAGCCCTCCGGCGGTTCGTCCTGGACATCCACCCGCGCCACGGTCGCTTCGCGCGGGCCGCGGGCCGCCCAGTCCAGGAGGCTCTGCACCGGCTCCGCCGGCCCCTCGAAGACCGCCTCCACCCTGCGGTCGGGCAGGTTGCGCACCCAGCCCGCGACGCCCTGGTGCAGCGCGATCCGCCGGCACGTGTCGCGGAAGAACACTCCCTGAACGTCGCCGGAAACCAGCACCCGTTTGCGAATCACGACTCGACGGTACGCCCGGGCAGCCAGGCGGGCAGCGTTGACCCGGCTTTCGCCCCACGCGGAATCACGTGTTGTCCAGGTATCGATGCCCGTCGAGCATCGGGGCATGAGGCGACGGACATTCGTAGCAGCGGTCGCCGGCGCGGTCCTGGGTGCGCTGGCCTTCACCGTACCGGCGGCGAACGCGGCCGACCCGCGGACACTGCTGTCACAGCACCGGCAGACCTTGGCATCCAGCGCGCGCTCCGGACATCCGGCTAAGTACGCGGTCGACGGCGACACCAGGACGCACTGGGAGAGCGGGTCGAAATCCGATCCACAGTGGATATACGTCGACCTCGGCGCGCCGTACCAGGTGACCCGGGTACGGCTACGGTGGGCGGCGGCGTGCGCCAAGGCGTACCGGGTGGAGCTTTCACCGGACGCGACCACCTGGGTGGCGGTGTATTCACGGACCGGGTTCCGGGGCGGCACCGACGACAGTACGGTCGACTACCCGGGCGCCGCCCGGTACGTGCGGGTGTTCGCGACCCAGCGGTGCCGGCGCGACGACGGGTACGCCCTGAACGAGTTCGAGGTGTACGGGCAGAAGCCGGACACCTCACCGCCGACCGCGCCGGGCAACCTGCGGCTGGTCCAGGTCACCCCGATCAGCGTCACCCTCGCGTGGGATCCGTCCACCGACGACGTCGGGGTCACCGGGTACGCCGTGTTCCGGGACGGCTCGCTGGTCAAGCAGGTGCCCGGGGACACCCTCACGGCGACCGTCGGCGGGCTGACCCCGGACACCGCGTACGGCCTGTACGTGGTCGCCAGTGACGCGGCGGGCAACTGGTCACCACCGAGCATCAACCTTCCGGTCCGCACGATGCCCGGCGAGCCGTCGCCACCGACGGTGCCCCGCAACCTCCGGGTCGTCGACGTCACCTCGACCTGTGTGTCGTTGGCCTGGGATCCGAGCGCAGACGACATCGGCGTGGTCGGCTACGACGTCTACGTGGACGGCCGGCGCTATGCCACGACACCGGTCCCGTCGATCACGATCTGCGGGTTGACGCCGGCCACCAGCTACACCATCACCGTCGCCGCAAGGGACGCGGCGGGCAACATGTCGCAGCCCAGCAACGCGATAGCGGTCACGACGCTGCCCGCGTAGCGCCACTCTGACGGTACACAAAGATCTGAATGAATTTCGGGTTTTCCTCTGGACCGGGGATTCCATCGACCGACATGATGGGTCCCCGGTCTGCGAGGAAGGTGACCCATGCGCGCTCTGGTCGTCACACCCCTGGTCGTGGGAGCCCTGGTCGCCGGTGTGACGGTGGCCGTCACCGCGTGGGCGGACGCCGGGCCGGCCGACGGCGTCTACTACGTGCAGAGCGCGGTGACGGGCAACAACGCCGCGCAGAGCGCGGCCACGGTCGTGCAGCACCGGCCGAAGGGCAACGAGGACCATCAGCAGTGGTCGCTGCGATCATCGGGTACCGGGTACCGGCTGGAGAACGTCGACAGCGCCGGCCAGTGTCTCGGCCGGGCCGGCGACCTCGCGTCGGTGATCGGCTGCGACTCGGCCGACGCGCTGTGGGGCATCTCGACATCCGGATCGGACCGCTATGCGCTGAAGGACCCGGGCGCGGACCGCTGGCTGACGGTTGCCGGCACCGACCGGCTCCAGATCGGTGCGGACGGCGACCTGGCCCGGTGGTACCTGACTCCGGTGTCCGTCCCGAAGACCCCGCTGCCGTCCGGCGACCAGCGGCGCCTCGACCAGGTCACGTTCCTCACCGCGCACAACGCGTACGCGAACGGGGTGGACGGCGGGTTCGCGCCGCCGTTCCTGAACTTCTTCCCCAACCAGAACCGGGGCATCAACCAGCAGCTCGCGGAGGGGGTACGCGGGTTCATGCTGGACATCTACCAGACCCCGGACGGCGCGATCCTGTGCCACCAGAGCTGCACGCTGGTCAGCCGGCCGGTGGCGCTGTGGGTGGACCTTTCGCGGATCGTTGCCTTCCTGGGCCAGCACCCGGGCGAGTTCGTCACCGTGTTCCTGGAGGACTACGTGGCGCCGGACGTCCTGCGCGCCGAACTGGCCCGGGTGCCCGGGCTGTCCGACCTGCTGTTCCGGCCGGACCAGGCAGGCGTACGGCAGGCCGGGTGGCCGACGCTCGGCACGCTGAAACAGCAGGGCAAGCGGCTACTGATCTTCACCGACCACAGCCGTACCGCCGACGAGCAGGCGGGGTTGACCCGGGACAGCTTCGGGGTCATGTACCAGCGCGACTGGACCGTGGAGAACTACTGGTCGATGGGGCCGGGCACGGGCAACTCGGACTGGTCGTGCTACAGCCGCTGGGGTACCGACATCCCGCTGACCCGTACCGAGCCCGGGTTCCGGCCGCTGTTCGTGATGAACCACTTCCGGGACGCGCCGATCGCCGGGACCGTGAACACCGACAACGGCAAGGTACTGGACCGGGCGGAGCGGTTCTGCGAGCCGGCGGCGCGCAAGAAGCCGACGTACCTCGCCGTTGACCGGTACGACCTGGGGAACCCGATGGCGGCGGTGACCCAGCTCAACACGTACTGGGCTGGGTTTGGCATCAACGTTGGGCTATCTACCGGAGTTGCCGCTGTCGGTAGCTCCGGTAGATAGCCCAACGTCGATGTTGATGAGCTAGTGGCTGCTGGCGGGTTCCTCGTCCCAGGCGCGCGCCTTGCGGATCTCGTCGAAGAAACCGAGCAGCCGGTTGAGCTCGGACGTGGTGGCCCGGTCCTCGACCGGCTTCGTCGCCTTGCCCCCGGCGGTGCGGTGCGAGCGAATCTCGGTGCGGGGGAGCGGCTGGGAGTCTTCGGGGGAAGGGGCCGGCGTCCCGTACACCGCCGGGGCCGGCTGCATCGGGTGCCCGGGGTACGGGGTGTGCTGCTGGACCGGGTGCCCCGGGTAGGGGGTGTGCTGCTGGACCGGGTGACCCGGGTACGGCGTGGGCTGCTGCACCGGGTGACCCGGGTACGGCGTGGGCTGCCGGACCGGGTGCTGCGCCGGAGGCGCCGGGTAGGGCGGCGACTGAGGCCCGGCAGCGTGCGCCGGAACGCGCTGGGGCACCGGGGTCGCGGGTGGCGCGGCGTGTGCCGGCGGTGCCGCGTGGGCTGCCTGTGGCGGTGGGACGTGGGCCGGCGGAGGTGCGGCGTGCGCCGGTCTCTGCACGGGCTGCTGCACCGGGTGACCCGGGTATGGCGTCGGCTGCCGGACCGCGTGCGTCGCCGGTGGCGGCGGCGACATCGGCGCCGGTGCTGACATCGGCATTGGCGGCACCGCCGGTTGCACCATGGTCTGCTCGCTGGGCTGGACCATCGGCACCATGGGCGGCGGTTGCTGGTGGCGCGGCCGGCGTTGCAGCTGGGGCGCCAGCGAGGGCGCCGGCGGAGCCATCGATGCCGGCGGAGCCAATGATGCCGGCGGAGCCAATGATGCCGGCGGAGCCAATATGCCCGGAGCCGGAGCCATCGGAGCCATCGGTGCCGGCGGAGCCATCGATGGAGCGGGCGGCTGCACCGGCAGCGGAGCCATCGACTGCGTGATCGGCTGCGGGTCGAGCTCCGGCATCGGGTAGGGCATCAGCGGCGACACCGGCTCGCCGACGGGCGGCGAGATCGGCCGGCTCACCGGGTATGGCGTGGGCTGGCGCAACGCGCGCGCCGCGGCCGGCGCCGGGGAGACCGGCCGGTGTGCCGGGGACAACGGCTGCCGCTCCGGGGACAACGGCTGCTGCACCGGCATCGGCTGGTGGACCGGATGCGGGGTCGGCTGGTGGACCGGCGGCGACACCGACAGCGGAGCGGCCATCGGCCCGAGCAACCGGACCTCGCCCGCACTGGGTAGCTCGTCGCAGAGCGCGGAGGCCAGGATCATGACCGCGTCGCTGGTGCCCCGGTGCACAGCGACCTTCAGCCGCGACCGCGCATCGGCCGGAAGGTTGCGCAGCAGGTCGGAGATGGCCGGGCCGGGCGGCGGCGGGCAGCCGGTCGACGGGGTGCCGATCACGATCGTGCACTGGTCGACATCGGGTGGCAGCGCGCGGTCGGCCGGCTCGGTGAGCTGGGCGGGACGGATCCACAGGCCGGCCTCGATCACCTCGGCGGCCCAGCCGGAGCCCAGCGAGAAGGTGGCGTGGTCGACCGGATCGGCCAGGAGGCCAGGCGCCGGGTTGACCCAGTCGGCGGCCTCCGCGCACGGCATGTGCGGCTTGTAGCGCAGCTCCCGGACGAACGGCCGCCAGCAGGGCCGCCCGCCGGAGTCGACGGTGACGAGCGCGCGTTTCCCGCCGGCCGCGAACAGGGGCAGCCCGGCGCGCACCCGCACCGGGGCGCGCAGCACGGCGGCCGCGACCTCGCCCAGCCGCCCGTCGGTGACCGGCCGCGGCCCGTACGGCGTGAACACCAGCCGCTCGGCCACGCGGCGCGGCAGCGCGGAGAGCGCGCGGGCGATCTCGTCGCGGTGCAGCGGCTTCTCGCTGGGGTGGGACACGATCAGCGCCGGGTCGCTCGGGTCGACCGGCACGGAGTAGACCAGGTCGGTGACACTGCGGTACCCGCTGCGGTGCAGCCAGAGGCCGGCCGGCACCTGGTCGACGACCAGGTCGTTGCCCAGCTCGGAAACGTCGCCGAGGTCGGCGTCCCACGGCGGCGCGGGGTAGCGCCAGCCGACCCGGGACGGGGCGCTGCCCGGCGCGAACCGCCACCAGCCGCCTGGGCGCTGTGCGCCGCGCCCGGCGGGGGCGAACAGCGATCCACCGGGGACGCCGAGCAGCGGGCCGGCCGGGGCGATCACCTCGACGCCGAGCCGGGTGGCCAGCTGGTAGGCCGGGGCCGGCCGATCGTCGTGCAGGCAGCCGCTGTTCCACGCGACGAGGCGGATCCGGTTGCAGCGCTGTGGCAGCCGCTCGGCGAGGACGTCGGCCAGCTCGTTCATCATCGCCGGCACCAGCCGGAGCGTGTGTGAGGTGACGACGACGGGCAGCTCGGCCGAGCCCGACGCCTTCGCGACGAGGGAGGTCATGCCGGCGCCCGGCTCCGGCCCCGAGTGGACCATCGCGCAGCCGGACACCCACGTGAGGCGCATGTCAGGCCAGTGCCTGAGACTCAGCTGCACTGAAAAGGTCACCCTCCGTGAGCAGTTTCTAGCGGCGGCGCAGCGGCGATCATACCCCAGTTTTCGAGGTAGTCAGCGCTTCGGACGTACCCAAGCACAATTCGCTTGTCGTGAGCGGAGCGCAACCCCGGGCGCGTGTTTTGCTTGTCACGACGGAACGTGGCGACCGATCCGGGAAGGGATCCGATGGAACCGACAGTCGAGCTCAACGAGGCGTTCAGCCAGCCGGACGCGACCGCGACGCAATGGTCTGACGTGGTCGACGTGCTGTCGACGTCGGAGATGTTCTGGTTGTCGACCGTGCGTCGGGACGGCCGGCCACACGTCACACCGCTGCCGGCGATCTGGCTCGACGGGACGCTGCACTTCTGTACGGGTTCCGAGGAGCAGAAGACCCGGAACCTGGAGGCGGAGCCCCGGTGTGTCGTGACGACCGGTACCAACGATCTGCGGTCCGGGATCGACGTCGTGGTCGAGGGAACCGCGGTACGGGTGACCGACCAGACTCTGCTCCGCCGGCTGGCGGCGCTGTGGAAGTCGAAGCTCGACTGGGACTTCTTGGTGGGCGAGGACGCGTTCCGGGACGCCGACGGACGTACCGGTCTGGTCTTCGGCGTCACCCCGGCGAAGGTTCTCGCGTTCAGCAAGGGGGTGTACAGCCAGACCCGCTACCGGTTCCCGGCCTGACGGGCGTCGCCGATGAGCCAGTCGTCGCCGACCGGCTCGACCCGGGCGTGCCAGCCGGCGTCGGCCAGCCGCGCCTCCAGGTCGGCCGGGCCGCGGAAGACCTTCACGATCCGGTGCGCGGATCCGTCGGTCAGCCGGCGCTCGACGACCTCCGTCGAGCCGGCCAGGTACGCCTCGTGGACGGCGCCGCTGAGCTGCTCGTCCACGAAGATCGCGCGGCCGCCGTCGGCGAGCATGCCGCCGACGGCCGACCAGAACCGCTTGAACGCCGCCTCCGGGACGTGGGAGAGCCAGAACGCGAAGAACACCGTGTCGAAGCGGCGTGGCGGCGCCCAGTCGAGGACGTCCGCGACGACGAAGTCGATGTCGGCGCCCGGCATGCGGCCACGAGCCTGCTCGATCATCTCCGGGGCGGCGTCCACCGCGGTCAGGCTCTGCGCGTACCTTCTGATCTGGTCGGTCCACAGGCCGGTGCCGCAGGCGATTTCCAGCACGTTGCCGGTGGGGTTGAGCGCCTGGACCAGGGCGGCGACGCGCCGCCCCGCGGCGGCCGGGTCGCCGTACGCGGTGCTGTCGTACTCCGCGGCGCGGGCGCGGTAGTAGGCGATCTGCTCGATCCACGGCATCTCGATCATCGTTCCAGGATGCACCTACCGGACCGGGCGTGGATCGGCACAACTTCCCGGAAGTAGTGGCCTCCGAGTACCGCTGAGGCCACTACTTCCGGGAAGTTGTGCCGATCACTTGTTTCGCGCACGCCGATGCGTGGTAGGGATGGGGCATGGGTGTGCGGACCTGGATCGAGGGCTGGCCGGTCTACCGCCAGCTCACCGGCACCGACCCGCTCGGGCCGGGGCGCGGCGGCCAAGTCCGAGCGGTCGGCGCAGCTGACCGCGCGCACCGAGACCGCCGACTCGGTGGCCCGCTCGGTCTGCCCGTACTGCGCGGTCGGGCTGCGGCCAGCGGGTCTACGTCAAGGACGGCCAGGTCACCCAGATCGAGGGCGACCCGGACAGCCCGATCTCCCGGGGCCGGCTCTGCCCGAAGGGCTCGGCCAGCAAGAACCTGGTGACCAGCCCGCTGCGGCAGACAGAAGGTCCGCTACCGCCGGCCGTACGGCACCGAGTGGGAGGACCTCGACCTCGACGTCGCGCTGGACATGATCGCCGACCGGGTCCTCGCCGCCCGCGACGACGACCTGGGAGGACGTCGACGACGAGGGCCGGCCGCTCAACCGCACGCTGGGCATCTCCAGCCTGGGCGGGGCGACGCTGGACAACGAGGAGAACTACCTCATCAAGAAGCTGTTCACCGCGATGGGGGCGCATCCAGATCGAGAACCAGGCCCGGATTTGACACTCCGCCACCGTCCCCGGTCTGGGGACCAGCTTCGGTCGCGGCGGCGCGACGGACTTCCAGCAGGACCTCGCCAACGCTGACTGCATCGTCATCCAGGGCTCCAACATGGCCGAGGCGCACCCGGTCGGCTTCCAGTGGGTGATGGAGGCCAAGGCGCGCGGCGCCAAGGTGTTCCACGTCGACCCGCGGTTCACCCGGACCAGCGCGCTGGCGGACACGTACCTGCCGATCCGGGCCGGGCACCGACATCGCGCTGCTCGGCGGGGTGGTCAACTACATCCTGGACAACGAGCTGGACTTCCGGGAGTACGTGCTGGCGTACACCAACGCGGCGACGATCGTCAGTCGAGCGACTTCCAGGACACCGAGGACCTGGACGGGCTGTTCTCCGGCTTCGACCCGGAGACCGCGCACGCTACGACCGACGAGCTGGCAGTACCAGGGGCACGAGAAGCACGCCTCCGGGCAGGCGGGACACACCGAGCGGGAGACCGCGAGCGCGGTTGCGGCACGAGTCGCACGGGCCGCCGGTCGCCGCCGACATCGAGCGGGACGAGACGCTGCAGCATCCGCGCTGCGTCTACCAGATCCTCAAGCGGCACTTCGCCCGCTACACGCCGGAGATGGTGGAGCGGGTCTGCGGCGTGCCCGCGGGACAAGTTCCTGGAGGCTCGCGCGGGCCTGGACGGAGAACTCCGGCCGGGAGCGGACCGACCGCGCTCGTCTACTCGGTGGGCTGGACCCAGCACAGCGTCGGGGTGCAGTACATCCGCACCGGCGCGATCATCCAGTTGCTGCTGGGCAACATGGGCCGGCCGGGCGGCGGCGTCATGGCGCTGCGCGGGCACGCCAGCATCCAGGGCTCGACCGACATCCCGACGCTGTTCAACCTGCTGCCCGGCTATCTGCCGATGCCGCACCACGCCGAGCACGAGACGTTCCGGCGACTGGGTGGACAGCATCCGGCACCCCGGGCAGAAGGGCTTCTGGGGCAACGCCGGCGCGTTCGCGGCGAGCCTGCTCAAGGCGTACTGGGGTGACGCGGCCACGCCCGACAACGACTTCTGCTACGGCTACCTGCCCCGGATGACCGGCGACCACGGCACGTACCAGCAGGTCCTGTACATGATCGACGGCAAGATCAAGGGGTACTTCCTGCTCGGCCAGAACCCGGCGGTCGGTTCGGCGCACGGCCGGGCCCAGCGGCTGGGCATGGCCAACCTCGACTGGCTGGTGGTCCGCGACCTGTTCATGATCGAGAGCGCCACGTTCTGGAAGAACGGCCCCGAGGTCGCGACCGGCGAGATCGTGCCCGAGCAGTGCCGCACCGAGGTGTTCTTCCTGCCGGCCGCCTCGCACGTGGAGAAGGAGGGCACGTTCACCCAGACCCAGCGGCTGCTGCAGTGGCGGGAGAAGGCCGTCGACCCGCCCGCCGACTGCCGCTCCGAGCTGTGGTTCTTCTACCACCTGGGCCGGGTGATCCGGCAGAAGCTGGCCGGCTCGACGCTGCCCCGCGACCGCGCGCTGCTCGACCTGGCCTGGGACTACCCGACCGCACGGGCCGCACGACGAGCCGAGCGCCGAGGCGGTGCTGCGCGAGATCAACGGGTACGACGTGGCCACCGGCCGGCCGCTGTCGACGTTCACCGAGATGAACGCGACGACGGCTCCACCGCCGGCGGCTGCTGGATCTACACCGGGGTGTACGCGGACGGGGTGAACCAGGCGGCCCGGCGCAAGCCCGCGCGCGCGAGCAGAGCTGGGTGGCGCCCGAGTGGGGCTGGGCCTGGCCGGCGAACCGGCGGATCCTCTACAACCGGGCCTCCGCCGACCCGGAGGGCCGGCCGTGGAGCGAGCGCAAGAAGTACGTCTGGTGGGACCCGGACAAGGGCGAGTGGACCGGCCACGGACGTGCCGGACTTCGAGAAGACCAAGCCGCCGTCGTACCGGCCGCCCGAGGACGCGTCCGGTGTCGGCGGCGATCGCCGGCGACGACCCGTTCATCATGCAGGGCGACGGGAAGGGCTGGCTGTTCGCGCCGTCCGGGCTGATCGACGGACCGCTGCCGACCCACTACGAGCCGGCCGAGTCGCCGGTCCGCAACCCGCTCTACGGCCAGCAGTCCAACCCGACCCGCAAGGTCTACGACCGCGACCGGACAACCCGATCAACCCGAGCCCGCCGGAGCGCGCACAGCGAGGTCTTCCCGTACGTGTTCAGCGTCAGCCGGCTGACCGAGCACCACACGGCCGGCGGGATGAGCCGGTACCGTGCCGTACCTGGCCGAGCTGCAGCCGGAGATGTTCGTCGAGGTGTCGCCGGAGCTGGCGGCCGAACGCGGGCTCGAGCCACCTGGGCTGGGCGCACGTGGTCACCGCCCGGGCGGCGATCGAGGCGAAGGTGCTGGTCACCGACCGGCTCACCCCGCTGCGGGTCGAGGGCCGGACGATCCACCAGATCTGGCTGCCGTACCACTGGGGCAGTCGAAGGGCCTGGTCACCGGCGACTCGGCCAACGACCTGTTCGGCATCACGCCTCGACCCGAACGTGCTGATCCAGGAGAGCAAGGTCGGCACCTGCGACATCCGGCCGGGCCGCCGCCCGACCGGTCAGGCGCTGCTGGACTACGTCGCCGGCGTACCGGCAGCGGGCCGGCGTGGAACCGGCGATCACCAGGCGCCGATCGTCACCACCAGCGTGGAGAGGCGCGAGAATGGGTGACACAACAGCCTGTACGGCCCGCTCGACCCGGCCCCGGACGCCGGCTACCCGGACGCGCCGCCGCGGATGGGGTTCTTCACCGACACCAGCGTCTGCATCGGCTGCAAGGCCTGCGAGGTGGCCTGCAAGGAGTGGAACGGGGTGCCGGAGGACGGGCTTCGACCTGCTCGGCATGTCGTACGACAACACCGGCGGGCTGACCGCGAACTCGTGGCGGCATGTGGCGTTCATCGAGCAGCCGGTCGGCCGACCCGCGCCGCCGGTCGCCGCCGGCGCCGTCGGTGCCGGCGCCGCGAGGCCGAGCGGCACGACCGTCGAGTTCCTCGGCATGCCGTCGACCGGGTTGCCCGGCCGGGCGGCCGGACCGGGCCGGCTGCCCGCGAGGAGGCCGGCGCACCGAGGCGCGGCAGCGACTTCCGCTGGCTGATGATGTCCGACGTCTGCAAGCACTGCACGCACGCCGCCTGCCTCGACGTGTGCCCGACCGGCGCGCTGTTCCGCACCGAGTTCGGCACCGTCGTGGTGCAGGAGGACATCTGCAACGGCTGCGGGTACTGCATTCCGGCCTGCCCGTACGGCGTGATCGACCAGCGGCAGGGCGACGGCCGGGCGTGGAAGTGCACGCTGTGCTACGACCGGATCGGCGACGGCCTGACACCGGCGTGCGCGCAGGCCTGCCCGACCCAGTCGATCCAGTACGGCCCGCTCGACGAGCTGCGGGAGCGGGCCGCTGCCCGGGTGGACGCGCTGCACGCAGCGGGGGTGAGCCGAGGCCCGGCTCTACGGTCACGACCCGAACGACGGGGTCGGCGGCGACGGCGCGTTCTTCCTGCTGCTCGACGAGCCCGAGGTGTACGGCCTGCCGCCGGACCCGGTCGTGACCACGCGGGACCTGCCGGACATGTGGCGGCGGGCCGGGTCGGGCCGCGCTGACCATGGCCGCCGCGGTGGCGGTGGCGTTCCTGGGGCGGTCCCGGTGACGGCCGGGGAGATGAGCGCGGCGGGTCGCCAGGCGGCGAGCCGGGAGCCTGTCGGCGGCCGGTTCCGCGCGTTCCAGGCGTCGCGGCAGCCGAACGGCGGCCGGAAGCGCGGCGGCGCCGAGCGGCTGATGGTGCCGCCGGCCGAGTTCCGCTCCTACTACGGGCGGCCGATCGTCAAGGCGCCGGTGTGGCGGCACGACATCGCCGCGTACCTGTTCACCGGCGGCCTGGCGGCCGGCTCCTCGCTGATCGCGGCCGGCGCGGCATCTGACCGGACGGCCGGGGCTGCGCCGTGCCAGCCGGCTCACCTCGCTCGCGGCGCTCGGCGCCAGCGCGTACTTCCTGGTCAACGACCTGGGCCGGCCGGAGCGGTTCCACCACATGCTGCGGGTGGCCAAGCTGACCTCGCCGATGTCGGTGGGCATCTGGATCCTCACCGCGTTCGGCCCGGCCGCCGGCGTGGCCGCGGTCGCCGAGGCGGCGCCGCTGCTGCCGGAGCGCGGGGTCCTGGGCGCGGCCCGGCGGCTGCTGCGCCCGGCGGGTCGGGCCGCCGGGCTGGCCGCCGCGGCGACCGCGCCCGCGCTGGCGACGTACACGGCGGTGCTGCTGGCCGACACCGCCATTCCGAGCTGGCACGAGGCGTACCCGGAACTGCCCTGGGTCTTCGCGGGCAGCGCGCTGGCCAGCGCCTCCGGCGCGGCACTGATCGCGGCCCCGGCCGATGAGACCGGACCGGTGCGGCGGCTCGCCGTCGCCGGGGCGGCGCTGGAACTGGCCGGCGCGCACCGGGTCGAGACCCACCTCGGCCTGCTCAGCGAGCCGTACCGGCAGGGCAGGGCCGGGCGCCTGCTGCGCACCGGGCGCGATCTGACCGCGGCCGGTGTGCTCGGGGCGGTCCTCGGGCGACGCAGCCGGATCATCTCCGCGCTGTCCGGGGCAGCTCTTGTCGCCGCCGCCGTCTGCACGCGATTCGGAATCTTCGATGGGGGTGTTACGTCGGCAAAGGACCCCAGGTACGTCGTGACGCCGCAGCGGCAGCGGCTCGCGGAGGAAGGACCGGCGCGTTCCGGTCCGTGAGGAGGCCGCGCTCGGCGCTCCCCCGCCGATCAAGGACGAATGGTGCCCGATATGCCGGATCCGTCCCACCATTCGTCCTAGATCGACGAGTCAGCGGGGCCTCGCGGCGCGGAGGTAGTCGCGGTTGAGGCTCGCGATCGTCGTCAGGGGGATCCCCTTGGGGCAGACCTCGGTGCACCAACCCGTTTGGGTACACGCGCCGAAGCCCTCGGCGTCGTGGGCCGCGACCATCGACAGCGCCCGACCGGCGCGCTCCGGCTGGCCCTGCGGCAGCGACCCGAGGTGGGTCACCTTGGCGGCGGTGAACAGCATCGCCGACGCGTTGGGACACGCGGCCACGCAGGCACCGCAGCCGATACAGGTGGCGGCGTCGAACGCGGTCTCCGCGTCCGGCTTCGGCACGGGTACCGCGTTCGCGTCCGGGGCGCTGCCGGTCGGCGCGGTCACGTACCCGCCCGCGGCCACGATCCGGTCGAGCGCGCTCCGGTCCACCACGAGGTCCTTGACGATCGGGAACGCCCGCGCCCGCCACGGTTCGACGTCGATGGTGTCGCCGTCGCGGAAGTGTCGCATGTGGAGCTGGCACGCCGTCGTGGCGCGCCGCGGGCCGTGCGGCACGCCGTTGATGACCATGCCGCACGCGCCACAGATGCCCTCGCGGCAGTCGTGGTCGAACGCCACCGGGTCGTCCAGGGTCTCGTTGAGCACGTCCAGCACTTCCAGGAACGACATGTCCGGGGTGATGTCGTGCACCTCGTACCGCACCATGCGGCCCGACGCCGACCCGGGCGCCTGCCGCCAGATGCGCAGGGTGAGGTTCATGCGTAGCTCCGTCGGGTCGGGGTCACGGCGGTGAAGACCAGCGGTTCGCGGTGCAGCACCGGCGCTTTCGATGCGTGCTCCCACGCGGCCACATAGGAAAACGAAGCGTCGTCGCGGTTCTCGCCGCGCTCGGTCCGGAAGTGCGCACCGCAGGATTCGTCGCGGTGCAGCGCGTCCAGGCACATCAGCTCGGCCAGTTCGAGGAAGTCGGCAACCCGCCCGGCCTTCTCCAGGGCCTGGTTGAACGAATCGCCGTCACCGGTCACGCGGACCCGTGACCAGAACTCCGCGCGCAGCGCCGGGATCCGGTCGAGCGCTGTCTTCAGGCCGTCCGACGACCGGGTCATCCCGCACAGTTCCCACAGCAGGCCGCCCAGTTCCCGGTGAAAATCATCCACGGTACGGTCGCCGCCCACCCCGAGCAGCCGCCCCACCCGTCGCTCCACATCGGACTCCACGGTCGCCACCACGCCCGGGTCGACGTCGCCGAACGGGGCGTCCGCCAGGTAGTCCGGCAGTGTCGCCGGCAGGATGAAGTACCCGTCGGCCAGGCCCTGCATCAGCGCGCTGGCACCGAGCCGGTTGGCGCCGTGGTCGGAGAAGTTCGCCTCGCCGATCGCGTACAGCCCGGGGATCGTCGTCATCAGGTCGTAGTCCACCCACAGCCCGCCCATCGTGTAGTGGATGGCGGGGTAGATGCGCATCGGCGTGGTGTAGGCGTCCTCGCCGGTGATCCGCTCGTACATCTCGAAGATGTTCCCGTAGCGTCCCTCCAGAGTGGACCGTGGGACGCCCTCGAAGTCGAGGTACACGCCCTGCCCGCCCGGCCCGACCCCGCGCCCGGCGTCGCAGATCGCCTTCACCGCGCGGGAGGCGATGTCGCGGGGGACGAGGTTGCCGTAGCTCGGGTACATCCGTTCCAGGAAGTAGTCGCGCCCGCCGTCCGGGGCCGGCACCCAGACCCGCCCGTCGTTGCGCAGCGACTCGCTCATCAGGGTCAGCTTCGCCTGGTGCGGGCCGGCGACCGGGACGCATGTCGGGTGGATCTGGGTGAAGCACGGGTTGGCGAACAGCGCGCCGCGCCGGTGCGCCCGCCAGATCGCGGTCGCGTTGCTGCCCTTGGCATTGGTGGACAGGAAGTACGCGTTGCCGTACCCGCCGGTGGCCAGCACCACCGCGTCGGCGAGGTGGCTCGCGACCCGGCCGGTAACCAGGTCGCGCGCCACGATGCCGCGCGCCCGGCCGTCCGCCACGATCAGGTCCAACATCTCGGTACGCGGATGCATGGTCACCGTGCCGGCCGCGATCTGCCGGGACAGTGCCTGGTAGGCCCCTAGCAGCAACTGCTGCCCGGTCTGGCCGCGGGCGTAGAAGGTACGCGAGACCTGTGCGCCGCCGAACGACCGGGTGTCGAGCAGCCCGCCGTACTCGCGGGCGAACGGCACACCCTGCGCCACCGCCTGGTCGATGATGTTCACGCTCAACTCGGCCAGCCGGTACACATTGGACTCGCGGGCCCGGAAGTCGCCACCCTTGATCGTGTCGACGAACAGCCGCCGCACGCTGTCGCCGTCGCCCCGGTAGTCCTTCGCCGCGTTGACGCCACCCTGCGCGGCGACGCTGTGTGCCCGGCGCGGGCTGTCCTGGAAGCAGAACGACGTCACGTTGTAGCCGAGTTCGCCGAGGGTCGCCGCGGCCGACCCGCCGGCGAGGCCGGTACCGACCACGATCACCCGGAGCTTGCGCCGGTTGGCCGGGCTGACCAGGCGCAGGCCGGCCCGGTGCCGTTCCCAGGCGGTCTCGATCGGCCCGCCCGGTACCCTGTTGTTCATCGAATCAGTCCTAACTGGACGGACATTGGCACGGCGAGGAACCCGGCCGTGACGGCTGTGGCGACGCCGGTCGCGGCGGCTTTCGGGACCGCGCCGCCGAGGCTGCGTGCCGCGCTCCACACGCCGTGCCGCAGGTGCAGGCCCACCGCGAGCACCGCGGCGGTGTAGACGGCGGTCACGTACCAGTGTCGGAAGTCGGCCAGCACGTTGTGGTACACGTTCCCGGGCTGGAAGTCGGGGTTCAGTGCCCCGACGGTCATGTCCAGGATGTGGTAGATCACGAACAGTCCGATGATCACGCCACCCCAGCGCATGACCCGTGGGGTGCCCGCGCCGCGTACCCGGTGCCGGTAGCGCACCGGCCGGGCGGCGCGGTCCCGCCGGGTCAGCGCGGTCGCGGCGGTGACGTGCGCGACCGCGCAGGCCAGCAGCACCGCGCGCTGCACCCACAGGTACCAGCTCGGGCCGAGGACCGGCGAGCCGATCCGGCGCAGCCAACCCGCGTACCCGTCGAAAGCGCCCGGACCCTCGAAGAACTTCAGGTTCCCGGCCATGTGCGCGACCACGAACAGCCCGATGACGGCTCCGGTGACGGCCATGACCACCTTCAGCCCGACCGTGGAGCGCACGGTGCCGATGCTGGGCGCGGGCCGGGTCGCAAGTGCCATACGACCCACGCTAGGGAGCCGACCGTCCACGCGTCCAAGATATGAAGACGCTCGTCACGATAGCCTGGGGCTATGCAGTTGCAGCAGCTCGCGTACTTCGTGGCGGTCGCCGGGACCCGGCACTTCACCCGCGCCGCCGCCCGCGAAAGGGTGGCCCAGCCGTCGCTGAGCAAGCAGATCCAGACCCTCGAACGCGAGCTTGGTGCGCCGCTGTTCAGCCGGGCGCGGGGCAACGTGACGCTGACCCCGGCCGGCGAGGCGCTGCTGCCGGTGGCGCGGCGCATCCTCGCCGACGTGGAGACCGCCCGGCTCGACGTGCAGGATCTCGTCGGTCTCCGGCGCGGGCGGGTCCGGCTAGGCGCCACCCCGAGCCTGTGTACCGGCCTGCTCCCGGACGTGCTCGGCCACTTCCGTGAGCGGTACCCGGGAATTTCGCTCGTGATCGAGGAGGGCGGCTCCCGCGACCTGATCCGGCACCTGGCGGCCGGTTCCCTCGACCTGGCGCTGATCATCCTGCGTCCGCAGGCGCACGACCCGGCGCTGTCCGCGACCCCGCTGCTGCGCGAAAACCTGGTGATCGCCTCGGCTTCGTCGCTGCCGGGCGCGACGCCGGCCCGGATCGCCGACCTGCGCGACGTGCCCATGGTCATGTTCCGGGACGGGTACGACCTGCGCGACGTGACCGTGGCGGCGTGCCGGGCCGAGGGGTTCGAGCCGCAGTACGCCGTCGAGGGCGGCGAGATGGACGCGGTGCTGCGGTTCGTGGAGGCCGGGCTCGGCGTGGCCGTCGTGCCGAGCATGGTGGTGGCCGGCCGGGACCGGTTGCGGGCCACGCGGTTCGCGCCGCCGGGCCTGTCCCGGACCGTCGCGCTGGCGCACCGGCGCGACGTCGAACCGCCCCGGGCCGCACGCGAGTTCCAGTCAAGCCTGCTGGCGCAACTCGGTTCGGCCCCGCTCCCACCGGGCGTCGAGGCCCTCCCGGCTCCCTCGTCGATCTAGGACGAATGGTGCCCGCCTCGCCTGTTTCGTCCCACCATTCGTCCTAGATCGACGAGGTGACGACCAGGGTGACGCCGTCGCGCGCGGGGATCAACTCGCCGATTACCGGGTGGCCGGGCAGCTCGCCGGCGACCAGCAGGCCCCCCGACGTCTGGGCGTCGGCTAGCAGCAGCAACTCGTCCTCGGCCACGCCTTCGGCGGCGAGATGCGGGCGTACCCAGTCGAGGTTGCGCCGGGTGCCGCCGCTGACGTACCCGGCCGCCAGGGCGTCCCGGGCGCCGTCGAGGTACGGCACCGCCGAGGCGTCGATCACGGCGGTCACCCCGCTCGCCCGGGCCAGCTTGTGCAGGTGGCCGAGCAGGCCGAAACCGGTGACGTCGGTGGCGCACGAGACCCCGGCGGCCAGCGCGGCGACCGAGGCGTCCCGGTTGAGCGTAGTCATCGCCTTCACCGCCGCCGGGAACTCCTCGCCGGTGGCCTTGTGCCGGCTGTTGAGCACGCCGATGCCGAGCGGCTTGGTGAGCGTCAGCGCCCACCCCGGCCGGCCGGTGTCGTTGCGCATCAACCGCTGCGGGTCGGCGACGCCGGTGACCGCCATGCCGTACTTGGGTTCCGGGTCGTCGACGCTGTGCCCGCCGGCGACGTGGCAGCCCGCCTCCCGCGCCACGTCCAGCCCCCCGCGCAGCACCTCCCCGGCGAGGTCCATCGGCAGCACGTCGCGCGGCCAGCACAGCAGGTTGACGGTGACGACCGGGGTGCCACCCATCGCGTACACATCGGACAGTGCGTTGGCGGCCGCGATCCGCCCCCAGTCGTACGCGTTGTCCACCACCGGCGTGAAGAAGTCGGCCGTCGCGACGATCGCGGTGCCGGACCCGACGCGTACCACCGCCGCGTCGTCGCCGTTGTCGAGCCCGACGAGCAGCTCGCCGGGGCCGCCCGGTGGGGAATCGCCGACCAGGCCGGCCACGACCGCTTCCAGTTCACCAGGAGGAATCTTGCAGGCGCATCCGCCGCCGTGGGCGTACTGGGTCAACCGCATGACCCTCAGCGTAAGGTGCTCTGCGGAGGCGTTCAGGTAGCTGGTGCTCCTCACGGTCTTCAAAACCGATGTGGCCCGGTATCCGGGTCAGGCGGGTTCGATTCCCGTCCGCCTCCGCCACCTCGGCCGCTGCCGGGCGCGAGCCGGTTGAGCGGCCGTCACGCCCGCTCCAGCAAACCTTCCCGGATCAGCCGGCGTATCAGTACCTGCCGGCCCACTTCGTCGAGGTCGTCGCCGAGGTCGGCCACCCGGACGGCCGAGCCGGACGTGAGCCGCCGCACACACCCTTCCAGATCGGCGGGCATGTCGAGTTCACGGTCGCCGAGCAGCACGAACAGCCGGTCCCCGCCACGCGCAGGTGGCAGATCACCCCGGGACGACCCACCCGTCGTCGACGCGGTCCAGGTCGAGCAACTGCCCCAATTGCCCGGCCAGCACCGGTTCCCGGGCCACCCAGAACCGGCGCGCCATCGTCGCGGCGACCTCGGCCGGATCGACCAGGTCGAGGCGGGAGCGGAGCTCGTCGAGCCGGGGGGCCAGCTCGGTGCGCAGAGCATCGGGGTCCCGGGTGAAGCCGGGCGGTAGCCGGTCGTCGACACTGTCGGTCGCCGCGAGTGCGTCCGTCACCGCGTCACGCAGGACGCCGCCCCACTCGATGCTCGCTATGCCGACCGTGATGTGCCCGGACGCCTCATCCGTCGTCTCGGCGCCGTGGGGGAAGCCGGTGGGAATGTGCAACACGAACACATCTCGCCGACGTTCTGGTCCATATGGTCAGTGCCGTCGACGATGTCCTTGATGCTCACGTCACCGCGGTCGGCGTGCGGCCGGCAGGTGAAGTCAGCGGCCGGTTGGGGTGTCCAGGTCGTCCGGATGTCGTCGTCGGTGAGCGTTCCGGGGTTGCGCTCCGCGGTCATGCACCGACCATGGCGTGTACCCGTGCCGGACTGTCACGTGCCGCGCGTGGCCAACCCGCGCCCGCGGCACACGCCATCAAGACGGGCGGCCGGGTGTGGCGCACGGGCAGCGCAGGCGCTGCTGCGTGCCGGGTTATCTGTGAGTTGTCGCGGGCAGGGTCGGGTCGTACGATCCGGGGTTGTATCGTCGATTGAGCTTGCCTATATTTTGGGCGGTTGATCAATGATTCCTGGGGATGGTATGTGATGTTGGGCTCGTCGTCTGCGCGTTGTCGCGCTCCGGCCGGCTGCCGCCGGCCGTTTTGTCGCATGTGGACCAGCCTTCGCGGCCGAAGCGGCCGGCCTGGTGGCACGTGTGTGGGGTTCCGAAGCCGGACCGGGTAAGCACGACCGATCGCGTGTGGACGCGGGTGTGCGGCAATCCCGCTGATCCGCCGCGGCCTCGGCGGCACTCGACGCAACGGCCGCGTCGCCACGGCATCACATCGCCCGCTGGTGATCGGTTGGCACAGACGCGTCACGCGAGTCGCCGGCTGGCGGTCGGACGGCCACGACGACACCCGCACTCCACCGCATGCCGGATTGTCATCTGGCGCCGGTCATTTTCCCCGCCGGCCACTGCGGGCGGACCGGTTCCGCTTGCCTTCGCCGGTATCAGCGTTCGCTTGACCGCGCCGCTGAACCTCAATGCACGGGGGAAGGAGCACGACGAGTGCATGCGATCAGCGAAGGAGGGCTGGGCCGGCAAATCAGGGCGCAGCGAATCCGGAGAGGCTTGACTCAGTCGCAACTGGCCGACCTTTCCACGGTCGGGTTACGCACCATCCGGGATCTGGAAGCGGGTCGCACCGAACGTCCACATCCGGTTACCGTGCGCTTGTTGGCCAGCACGCTCGGGCTGCGCGACGACGAGTACGCGGTCATCGCCCAGTCGATCGAGACCTTGCCGGGTGCGGTGCCCGCCGTGGACCATGACGTCGGTTCCGGCGTTCCGGCACCAGACGGCGACCTGGTCGGGCGGCCGAACGACGTCGGAGTGCTGTGCGGTCTACTCGGTGACGGCCAGCGCGTCGTCACCATCGCCGGCTTCCCGGGTAGCGGCAAGACCCGTGTCGCGATCGAGGTGGCCCGAGCCATGCAGGCACACGCGCGAGTGGTCTGGATAGCGGCCGACGACCAAGCGGCGGACCGCGTCCACGCCGGGCGCGGCCTCCGCAGCCCGTCACCCGGCCGCCTCGATGCCCAGCTGACCGGGCTCGCCCGGGAAGGGCCGGTGGTGCTCGTCGTGGACGGGGTGCCTGCCGGGGGCTGGCCGAGTTCGGTACCTCGGCCGTCGCATCCAGCGGTACAGGTACTTGCGACCGCCAGACGCCCACTTGGTGTCTTTGGGGAACGGTTGTACCCGCTCTGCCCGCTCACCGTCCCCACACCGGCCGACGACGAGATCACCAGCTGCCCGGCGGTCCAGTTGCTTGCTCAGGCTATTCGCCGGGTCGACCCGTCTTTCCGGGGCGCGGACATGAACGACGATGTCGTCGCCGGGCTGTGCCGTCGGCTCGACGGTGTGCCGGCACTGCTGGTGGCCGTCGCCGAAGTGTTGCCGATGTTCGGGCCGGCGCGCATCCTCGAATACCTTTGTGACGACATCGGAGCTGCCGTGGCCGAGGTGGCACCGGATGTCTTCGCTGCCGCCCGCGACTCTATCGCCGATCTGAACCCCGATGTGCGGGATCTGCTCCGCCAGCTCGCTGAATTCCCGGTCGAGTGGGCGGTTGGTGACGTGGCCGCGCTCGTAGACGAGCCGCCGTTGCGGGTCAGTCGCCGCATCCGCGCCCTGCTCGACCTGGGCATGATCCGTTCCGGCGCAACACCCGACGGCCCGCGCTTCCAGTTGCTCGAACTGGTGCGCGCGCTGTTGCGGACGCCGTAAGGGCGGCTCGACCGGTAGGCCAGAAAGGGGCAGCAATGGGCGGTGTGGCGGCAGATACCGGCAGTACCCGGGGAACCCGGTACGGCCCGCCGGTCCGCCGTCCGAATCCGCAGTCTGTCCTGCCGCCACCTGCCGCTGGCCGGCCATACGCTCGGCCGCAACAGCCAAGAACCGTTCGGGAGGAGTCTCGTCATGGCATTCGACCCCCTACAGAAGCTGGCCCAAGCCGGCAACCCGATCGACATGTTGACCGACACGCAGAAAGCGGCGTTCGCACAGTTGACCGAGCATGAGGTCGACGTCATCACCTCGGTTCAGGCCAAGCTCGCCCACGCGAGCGCCGAGGTCGAAGGGCAGGACTTCAACATCGTTCGGATCGGCTAGTCCGCCTACCCGTGCACTGCCCCCCGGATGTGCACCGGCCCACGACTGGCCGCTGCCGAGGGGCGGAAGCTGCCGCCAGCCTCCGCCCCTCGACGGGTCGACGCAGCCTCTGGACGGTCGAGCGGCATCTGACCACTGCGGGGATCGCAGCACGCTCCGTCGAGGAACGGACACAAGGGCAAGGGGAGGCAGGCATGACGGTGCCGCTGGACATTCCGTGGGCGGCAGGCCGGGTGCGACCGGAGAACGCGGACATCCCGTACCTGTTGATCAACCCACCATTGACCGATCCGACCTACCCGTACCACTCGATCTCGTACCTGGTCGCCAACTGCGCGGAATACGGCTTCACCGGCTTCCGCTGTGAAGATGCCAACATCAACTCGTTGAACCACCTCGCGCGACCCGACTACGTCGCTGGCCTGCTCACCGAGGCGAGAGCGGTGTGCGAGCAGGCGCCCGCACTGGCGGCGCCGACCAGGGCCGACGAGCTGCGCTATCAGTGCGCCCTGTCGGCGATCGGGCTCGGCGATGACTTCATGCAGCGCGCAATCGACGTACTGCGAACGCCGGAACACTTCTACGACTACCCGGTGTACCAGGACGCGGCCATGGCTGCCCGGCGCTTCATCAATCTGTTGTCCCTGCGGGCCCTACCCGGTCTGTTCAGTGGGTACACGCTCCGGTTCAACGGGCCGGTGAACCTGCTCAGCCGGGCAGACCTGACCGACTCCGCGGTCCTCGATCGGGTGGTCGGCGGCTTCTCCGAGTACTTCGACGGCCCATTCGCCGGTCTGCTGGCCGACCGGGACTGGCGGCTGATCGGGCTGTCCGTGAACTACAGCAGCCAACTGCCGTTCGCGCTTCGCATGGCGCGTCAGGCCCGGGCACAGTGTCCGAACGCGGTCATCGTCTTCGGCGGTACCGAGGTCTGCGACGACGTCAAGTACGTGCGCGATCCGGCTGATCTGTGGAGCATCTTCGCGGACGCCGACGCGCTGGTGCCGGGCGAGGGCGAGTCTCCGCTGGTCGACATCCTGGCTGCGATCAGAGACGGCGCACCGCTTCGAGGGATCACCGGAGTTCTCCTGCCTGGCTCGGACACCGACGCCATCCGTCTGAACTACGAGCACGTGGGACGCCTCCCCACCCCTCGGTACGACATATGGGACTGGTCGTCGTACTGGTCCCCCGAGCCGGTCGTTCTGTACAGCCCGACCCGCGGCTGCTACTGGAACAAATGCACGTTCTGCGACTACGGGCTGAACAATGACCGACCGACCTCGCCATCGCGGGAACGACCGGTCGACGTGGTGATGCGCGATCTCGCCCACATCGCCTCGTTCGCTCGCACCCTGTACTTCTCGGTCGACGCGATGTCACCACGCTACCTGCGTACGCTCGCCGAGGCGATGGCGGCGGCAGACCTCGGCCTGCGCTGGAGCGCCGAACTGCGGCTGGAGCGTACCTTTCCCAAGCGCGGCACGGCGGCGCTGCTGAAACGGGCGGGTTGCGTCGCCATCGCTTTCGGCTACGAGTCCGCCGCTCAACGAATTCTCGACCTCATCGACAAGGGTGTGAACATCGCTCAGGTGCCGGCGATCCTGCAGCAGTTGGCGGACGTGGGAATCGGCGTACAGATGATGGGATTCACCGGATTCCCCTCGGAAACGCCGAGCGAGGCCAAGGAGACGTATGAGTTCCTGGTCCGGCACAGCGAACTGTGGTCGCTCGCCGCGATCGGTGAGTTCGCCCTCACCCCCGGATCGATCGTGGCCAAACAGCCCGAGCGGTTCGGTGTGGCGGTACTTCCACTGCCCGCCTCGCATTCCATCGCCCGGGGGCTGGGTTGGCGAGACCTGGCCACCGGGTGCGAGTTCGCACCGGGCGCGGACGCCGACACCGTGCCGCCGAACCTGAAGGCGCAGATAAAACGGAACGTCGTCGGCCGGCCCTTCGTCGGCGGCGTCGACTCCAGTCACACGGTCCTTTACTTCGGCCGCTACGGTCGATCGCTGCTACCGGCGCTGTCGCGATCCGTTCAGCGTCCCGATCGGATCGCTTCCGAACAGCTGGTGCCCGTGCCGTTCGCGTGCCTGGATGAGCTTTGCTCCGTGGCGGACCTGGCGGCGGCACACGCGAAGTCGCTGAGCAGCCATGGCAGGGTGGGCTACGCGGAGATGTCCAACTGGCTCAGCGAGCCGGGCACCGGTCGGCACGGCGCCTCGACGGCGTTGGTCATGCCGGGCGGCGCGGTCGTCGACTTCGGGGCGACCCCAGCGGGCGTCGACGCGGAACTGGTCGTCCAGGCATTGCGTTGCCTGCTGACACCAGCAGCCCAGGCCGCGCGATGAAGCCGGATCATGCGTGGCATGTCAACGGGGGGTCGCGACCATGACGGAGCGGCCCGGTAGCGAGGCCGTGTGCGGGACGTGCGCGGCGCCGGCGGGTCCCACCGCCCGGTTCTGCACCCAGTGCGGAGCGATGCTCGGCCGAGCCGACGGCCGGGAGGCACAGCGCCGGCAGGTGGTCGTCCTCTTCGCGGATGTCGTCGGGTTCACGTCGCTGAGCGAACGGCTGGATCCAGAGGCGCTTCGTATCGTCATGGACCGGTACTTCCGGGTGCTGTCACGAATCATCTGGGACCGAGGTGGGGCGACCGAGAAGTTCATCGGCGACGCCGTGATGGCTGTCTTCGGCATGACACAGGTGAGCGAGGACGATGCGCTGCGGGCGGTGCAGGCGGCGCTGGACATCATCGCCGCGCTGGGCGGTCTCAACCAGAAGTTGCGGCAGGATTTCAGGCTGGATATGACGGTGCGGATCGGTGTGCATTCCGGCCCGGTATCCGCCACATACGACAGGAGCGGGGACTTCCGGGTCGTCGGCGATACGGTCAACACCGCCAGCCGGTTGCAGGCAGCAGCACAGCCCAACAGTGTTCTCGTCGGCGAGGCGGTTGCCGCGGCCCTTCGCGGGCGGGCACGCCTGTCGGAAGTACCGCGGTTGGCGCTGAAGGGCAAGGAGGCTCCGATCCGGGCCTGGGCGGTAGAGAGCCTGTCGGTGCCGGACGAACCAGCTGCGCAGCCGGCACCGCTCATCGGCCGGGAGGTGGAACTCGCACAACTCCGGCAGGTGTATGCGCGGTCCGTATCCGCCGGACGCGGCGCGCTGGTCAGCCTGTCCGGGCCACCGGGGATCGGCAAGACGCGACTGCTGGAGGAGTTTCTGGCGGGCCTTGACGAGCCACGCCCGATCATCCTGCGCACACGGGCCCAGTCCTTCAATCGTGGCGTCAGCTACCTGCCGATCGTGGAAATGCTTGCGGCGGTGCCCGGGGAACGCGCGAGGTTCGCGCGCAGCGCCGAAGCCGACTCGGCTGCGGAACGGGCGGCGGCCTGCCTGGACCGGTTGGCTCAGCACCGGTCCGGTCCTCCACACGGTGACGAGATACAGGAGGTTGCCTGGGCCCTTCGCACGTTCCTGTCGGCGCTCGCGACACGCGGTCCACTGGTACTGGTATGGGAGGACCTGCAGTGGGCGGAGCCGGTGCTGCTGGACGTGGTCGAGTATCTGGCCGACGAGCTCGCCGCGCTACCGATGCTGCAGATCTGTACCGCCCGGCCGGAACTGGCCGACGTGCGACCCGACTGGCTACGCGGCGGTACCCGCACGCTGAACGTCGAACTCGCGCCGCTGAGTCCGGCCGAGACCGAGCTTCTGGTGGCGCATCTGGCAACCGGTGGCGCCGTCGTGGCGCACGCGGTCGATGAAGTCTGTGCGTGGGCGGCGTCCGCCAGTGAAGGTAACCCGCTCTTCGCCGAATTGCTGCTGGCCACACAGGACGATCCCGACGAGCCGCTATCGCACACCATCACGGCGGTATTTGCCGCCCGGCTGGACCGGCTGCACCCGTCCGACCGGCGGGTACTGGAGATGGCCGCGGTCGTCGGCCCGGCTTTCGCCAGCGCAGACATCGACTACCTGCTGACCGTCGACGACCATCCGCCACTAGGCCTCGACGAGTGCCTGGAACGCCTACGCCGCAGTCGGTTGCTCAGCGGCAACCGGCTGTCCGCGCGGCACAGCTTCGCTCAGGCGTTCCTGCGCGACACCACGTACGAGCTGTCGGGCAAGGCGAGCCGGCTGCGTTGGCATCTCGCGCTGGCGAACCGGAGTATGGCCGCCAGCGGTTCCCGGACCGACGAGGCAGCGGACAGCGACAGCCTGCTGACCTATCACCTAGAGGCCGCCGCGGTGTTCAGTCGGCAACTGCACCCCGGCAGCGAGGCGACGCACGACAACTGTCGACGCGCCGCCGACCAGCTCGCCCGGCAGGCCGCGGACGCGACGCGCCGCCAGGACCTGCGGGCAGCAGCCGGACTGCTGGAACGGGCACTCGCCGTGTTGCCCTCTGATGCCGAGCACCGCATCCGGCTCGCCCTGTGGCTTTCGGACACCTGGCTCGAACTCGGCGATTTTGACGCTGCCAGCGTCGCTCTGCACGACTGGGCGTCGGATGGCAGCCACCCGAGCGCCGCGCTGTCCTCCCCGGTGATTCCGATCCAGCGGGAGATCATCAGCGTGCGCGGTGCCAGCACGAGTCTCGACCAGGTACTTGCCGCGGAGCGGCAATTCGAACGATGGCTGAGGTCCGACGACCACCTTGCCTGGTGCCGGTTCCACCAGCTGCGCTCGCACCGCCATATCATCAACGAGCAGGTCGGCGCGGCTGAGGACAGCCTCGCCGCCGCACGGCGGCACGCGCAGGCACTCGAGGATGCGCGTGAGATCGATCGCATCGACCGGACCGCGGTCGAACTGGCACTGTGGGGACCCACGCCCGTGGCCGACGGTCTGACCCGGTGCCGCGACCTCGCCGCAACCTTCCAGGACAGCCGCGTCTGTCTGGTGCCGGTACTCGGTGCGACGGCAGGCCTGCTGAGCCTGGACGGTCGCTTCGAGGAGGCGGTGGCCACCCTGGAACTCGCGGTGACGTACGCGTCTGAGCTGCGCATGCGCAGCGCCGACGTGGCCCTGGCCTATCTCCGTGGATTGATCGACTCAGTATCGGGAGCACACGAGAACGCCGAAAATAGCTTCCGCCGGGCACAACACATCCTGACCTCCGCCAGCCAGCCGGACGGTGAGGCGCTCATGGACGCCTACGCCGCCCGTGAAGTCGTCAGGCGGGGCGCCGAGCCGCCCGAGCGGTACGTCGAGATGGATGACACAGCCGCCGCAGACATCACCGACCCGCGTCGCGCCGCGCTGACCAGCGTGCTGTGCGCGCACGCGGCGGTCATGGCAGGCGAGCGCTCCAGGGTGCTCGACTTGGCCGCCCGGGCGGCAACCTGCGCGGACCGGATGGACGACCTCTACTTCCGTGGCACCATTCATCGCGATGTCGCGGTGCTGCGGCACCGCGTCGCCGACGTGGTTGGAGCCCGGCAGGCAGCGACGACGGCGCGGGAATGCTTCCTGGCCAAGGGGGCCAGCGCCGCGATACCGGGAGTCGATCAGACCCTGGCGCTACTCTCATCGCAATCAGTAGTGGAAGAGGGCCGCTGAGTGGATGTTCCGCCGTGGCTGAGGAGCCGGCCCAATCGGTTCCCGGGAGTACCGGCGTGGGGCGCGGCAACCTCGTCGGCGCCGTTGGAACCGTTCCCGATCAGCCCGTTTCCGGGCGTCACCCGCGACTGGGCGTTCGGCGGTGCGGACGGTTCCGGGGTCCGGGTCTGCGTGGTCGACTCCGGCGTCGATGCCAGCCACCCCAGCATCGGGCGGTTGGAGCGCTCCGCGGCGGTCGCGACCGACGGGCAGGGCCGGGTGTACGTCCAGGAAGGCGTCAACGAGGACCTCGCCGGGCACGGCACCGCCTGCGCCGGCGTCATCCGCGCGATGGCTCCCGGCGTCTCGCTGTCATCGGTCCGTGTGCTGACCCACGGCAAGAACGGAACCGGCGAGGCGCTCATCACCGGACTGTCGTGGGCGATCGAGCAGAACTTCGACATTGTGAACCTCAGCCTGTCGACCACACTTCCGGGTGTAGCGGCGGAACTGCGCGAACTCACCGACCGCGCACAGTTCCGCCGCACGGTCCTGGTGGTCTCGGCGCACAACATGCCGGTGCGCAGCTTTCCGTGGAGCTTTTCGTCGGTAATTTCGGTCGCCTGCCACACCGAGGAAGACCCGATGAGGTACTACTACAACAGCAGCCCTCCAGTGGATTTCTTCGCTCGGGGAGTTCGAGTGCGGGTGCCGTGGGCCGGCGGTACCGAGCGGGTCAACACTGGCAACAGTTTTGCCGCACCGCATCTCGCCGGGATCGCCGCGACCATTCTCAGCAAGCACCGATGGCTGACCCCGTTCCAGTTGAAGTCGGTGCTGTTCCTGACCGCCGACAACGTCAGGGCGACCCACCCGGCCGACGCCCGGACCGCACGCTTCTAGAGAGGGGAGCCGGAGGGCATGACCAGCACGTCGTGGCGTGACGAGGTGGACGGCGCGGACCGCTACCTGTTGCAGTGCGTGGTGGAGGTGGCCAAGGCCGCGTTCCGTGCCAGGGCCTGTTCGGTCTTCGTGGTCGACGATCAGACCGGCGAACTTGTCTTCGCGGCCGTGGCCGGCGAGGGTCAGGACCACCTGGTCGGCACCCGGTTCACAGCCGGCACGGGCATAGCCGGGTGGGTGGGCGCCAGCGGCCAACCGCTCATCGCGGACGACCTGAGCGGGACCAGTTTCTCCCAGGAGGCCGCGCGCGAAACGGGCTACGTACCGTCCACCATCGCCGCAGCACCGATCCTGCACGAGGGACGGTGCATCGGAGTGCTCGAGGTACTGGATCGGGATCCGATGCGCGACGAGTTGGAGACGCTGGAACTGGTCGGGCTGCTGTCGGCGCAGGCGGCGGCTGGGATAGCGCTGCTGCGGCAGGCCCGGCAGAGTGCCAGGTATCCAACCAGACCCCCGGGGTCGGCCTTCACCAACGCGGCGGTTCTCGAAAGAATCGCTGCCGACCTATACCATCTCAACGACGAGGAAGACGAACTACTCTCGCAGGTTCTGGCGTTGGCCGGTGGAATCTCCCGGCGGGCCGCCCTGCGACAGTCGGCCTTCCAACCGACCTCGGCCGTCCCCCCGTGGACGGGTCGTCGTACCTATCCGTCGCGGGAGGATCAGGGCTCATGAGATCGTTGCGTAGCTTCTTGATCAATCGCGACTATGCTCGCCTGTGGACCGGCCACGCCATTTCGACCGTGGGCGACTACGTGTTCGACACGACCGTGGTGCTGTGGGTGGCCACCGAGGTCGCGAAGGGTCGGCCGTGGGCCCCCGCCGCGGTCAGTGGCGTGCTGTTGTCCATCGGCGCCGCCGTACTCCTGGTGGGGCCGGTCGCCGGGGTCTTCGTGGACCGGTGGAGCCGCCGCCAGATCATGCTGCGATCGGAGCTGGTCCGGGCCGCCCTCGTCGTCGTGCTGATGCTGCTGTCCCTGGTGCCGACCCATGCCCTGCCGGCCGGAGTGTGGCTGGTGTGTATTTACCTGACGGTGTTCGTGCTCAACGCGGCCGGCCAGTTCTTCTCGCCGGCCCGTTTTGCCACCGTCGGCGCGGTCGTGCCCGGCGAGGCGGATCGGGCGCGCGCTGCGGGACTGGGGCAGGCGACCAGTGGGGCGGCGGCGATCCTCGGGCCGCCGCTGGCCGCACCGCTGCTGTTCACCCTGGGCCTCCAGTGGGCGATGCTGATCAACGCGCTGTCGTACCTGTGCTCGTATGTCGCGATCCGGTCAGTGCGCTTTCCGGTCATTGAGAAGGGTGCCGCCGAGGCGCCGGACGCCGTGTCCACGCCCCGGCAGCTACGCGCCGAGTTCGTGTCGGGCCTGCGGTTTTTCGCCGGCAGCCGGCTTCTGGTGGTGTTGCTGGTCAGCGCCGTGATCACGCAGATGGGCACCGGGGCCCTCAACACCCTCAACGTGTTCTTCACGACCCGCAATCTGCACGCCGCAGCGGACCAGTACGGCTTTGTCTCGATGGCGTTCGGCGTGGGGGCGATCGTCGGCTCGCTGCTTGCCGGACGGCTGGTCGGACTCGTCGGCGCCCGGCTCGCCACCTGGCTGGGCCTGGTCTTGACCGGCGTGTTCGTGTGCGCCTACTCCCGGCAGAGCGTGCTCGCCGTCGGCATCGGGGTGCTGGTTCTGGTCGCCGTCCCGGTGGCGATCCTGAATACCGCGATGACGCCACTGCTGCTCGAATCGACTCCGCAGGAGTACCTCGGCCGGGTGGTGGCGGTGTTCAACCCGATCAACGAACTGGCCTTCATGCTGTCGGCTGTCGTGGCCGGCTGGCTGGCCAGCACCGGACTTGGTGGCTTCCACGCAAGCATCGGGACGATCCGGTTTGGGCCCATCGACACCATCTTCGCCGCCTCCGGGCTACTGATCATCCTCGCTGGCTGCTACGCCGCGACGGCACTGCCACGCGACCGCGCATCCAAGCCGGTGCCGGTGGAGGCCAGCGCGTGAGCGGCGGACCCGCGTCCGGCCTGTTCGGCTGCCCCACGGTGCCGCTCGCGTCGGCACTGACCGATCACGCCGTACACGCTGTCGTCGTCGGTATGCCGTACGACCTCGGTGTAACCGGACGGCCGGGCGCGCGGTTCGGGCCACAGGCGCTGCGCGCTTCGAGTCGCACCGTATTCCGCCAGCGGGTACCGGGCGACACGAGTGGCATGTTCGATCCGGTCCGCGGCCGCAGGGTTCTTCACGGCGTTGGGCTGGCGGATGTCGGCGACCTGACCGCCATCGATGTTCACCAGCGTAACGGCGACACCATGGACGCGTTGGAGCAGTTGGTCGCCGCCACGGTGGGGGCCGGAAAGCTCCCGGTGGTCCTCGGCGGCGACCACTCCATCACACTGCCCGCCGTGCGAGGCGTGCTCGGACGGTACCCGCGACTGGGAATCATCCACTTCGACGCGCATCCCGACTACCGGCGTGCCCGCGACGACGACTGGCGAACGTCCTGCCACCACGGCAACTTCATGGGCTGGCTGCTCGCGGATCCGCGCGTGCAGCGGCTGGTTCAATTCGGGGTACGCCAACTCCTCGCCGAGGAGATTCCTCCAATCAACAAGATCGGCTTCTGGCCTGGTGTATCGGCCGCCGAGGCGCCGCTGGGCTCGATCCTGGCGGACTTGCCGGAAGACCTGCCGTACTACGTGACGATCGACGTGGACTGCCTGGATCCGCTGGTGATGCCCAGTACCGGGACGCCGTTGCCTGGCGGGTTCACTCACCAGCAACTCGTCGGTCTGCTGGATGATCTGTGCACCGCACGCCGCATCGTCGGCGTGGACATGGTCGAGTACATGCCGGGCGACAACCACTACGCGGGGCATGTGCTGGCGGACGTACTCGTGCGGACGTTGGACAGTGCGCTGGCCGGGAACGTATCCCGGACCTGACCGCCGTCGAACCCGGCAACGGCGCGGTGGGCATGGTCTACGGCTGGTGCGCAGGCACCGGCGCGACGGGGTAGGGGAGTGCCGACGCCGCGTGGCCCCAGGCGGTCAGCGGCGCGCCGGCGAGGTCGTCGATAGGCTGGTCGACCCGCAGATCCTCCAGTTGCGGCCGCGGCCCCCCAAGGGGGATCAGCTGATCTGCCCGAACCTGGATGTATCTGCGGCGTAGTCGGGCCGTCCACGACCTGCGCTCGGCCGCTGACCTACCCCGCGCGTCGACGAGCGGGAAGGTCTCGGCGACGAGGTCGAACTCGGCCCGGGCCTGCTCAGCCGCCAAGGCCGCGGCAAGATGGCCGGGCTCCCGGGCGTCCGCAAGGACCAGGCCGGGTAGCTCGGGCACCGGGTCCGCGTCCGCGTTGCCGATCACCTGGTCGCGGACCAGCAGCCAGGTGACGAACGGCTGGCGGGCGATCGTCGCCTCCGGATCGCCGGCCAGCACCGCGCGGGCGACGTCGACCCGCTGACGCCAACTGGCCGTCGAGCCGACCGCGGCGCCGATCGGGCGGCCAGGGGCTGCCCGGGCCATCCAGTCGGACCGGGCGCGGGTGATGGCGACACCGCCGGCCGAGCGCGGCAGCGCGACGACGCCGGGGCCGTCCGGGTCGGTATCCGGCCGTTCCAGTGAGACGGGTTCGCTCCGTAGGCCGGGACCAAGGCGGTAGACCTCGCCGGCCGACACGCCCAGGGTCACCCGCTCCGGCCGATCCGGTAGCACCAGCCGTACGCCCGCCCGGCGTAACGCCAGCGAACCATCCTCGTCGGTCGGGACAATCAGCGTGACCGGCCCGCGATCCGATGGGTGCGGCGCCAGTTCCGGTAGCAGGGCCAACCCGAGTGCATGCGCCAACGGGTCCTCGGTGCGGTTGCGTGCGGTGCCGAGCGTGCTGTCCCGCTCGGCCACCGTGAGCCAGGAGCAGACATCGGGGTCGGTCAGCATTGAGTCGAGCGTCTGGAATGTCAGGCTGCGCAGCCCGGTGGTGACCGCGAGGTAGATCCGCCGAGCGTCGTCGCTGCTCGTACGCGAGAAGCGTTGCGCGCACTGGGTCAGCAGCCGGTCCAGATTCCGCCGTGCCCGGATCCGCAGCAGTTCTTGCAGCCGGCCAGGGTCCAGGCGAACGTCCTCGGGTCGCGGGTCCACATCGCGCACGTAGTCGGCTGCCCAGGACCGGTCGGTTGGCGGCTCCGGACCGCTGACGAACTGGCCCTTCAGGTCGCACCCCGACCCGTCCCGGTCGCCCACCCGCGCCAGCACCTCGGGACGAAGCTTCTCCGGCACGTCCTGGGTAATGAGGCGCCGCAGTGTGCGGCGACGTTCAACGACGCTGCCCGGACCCACAGCGAGCAGTCGCGACCACGCCGGATCGCGCCGCAACGCCGCCAGAATCTGCTCCTGAAGGGCATGCACGGGGGTGGCGACATTTACGACCAGGCTGACGCTTGTGCTGTCTCCGTCGGACAGGCCCCAGTGGATCCAGGTGCTCGGAATGTACAACGCGTCACCCGCGCGGACCTCGAAAGACATTGGCGCAGCCGGCATCTGGGCGGCGCCGAGTCCCGGCTCGCACAGGACCCGCCGGCGCCGGTCATCCGGGTGTATGCCGGTCGGATCGCTCAGGAACCACGTCTTGTTGCCCGCGAGCTGGATGGTGAAGTTGTCGCTGCCGTCGTAGTGGCTGCCGATCGACGACGGGCCGGTGGTGGTGAACACGTCGCACCACACGTCGTGCCACTCCAGCCATCGTCGTGCCGTCGTGACCAGATCCGCGATGCCGGGCAATCCCGACGTGAGGCCCTCCATGAACCACACGGTGGCGCCGTCGGTCTGGTGCGCCGCCCCGTCGGACAGCATCGCGGTGATCTGTGCACGGGTGGGTCTGAGCGGCAGAAAGGCGGCCGCACCTCCCGGGAGGTACAGGGGTTGCCGCCGCCAGTGCCGCAGCATGAAGTCGGTCGGCAGGCCGAACGGCAGCACTGACTGATCCTTCTGCCTGGGCATGGCACCTCCGCCGCTGAATTCCAGGGTCGCACGGACCGGGCTGACACTATCCGGGCGACGCGGCGGATTGAGGCAGATAAGCCGGCAGGTTCGCGGCAGGCGGCAGTCCTCGTTCGATGACCGATCGCGCCTGCGACCGGACGCTCCCGGGGAAATCCGATCGCGATCGAGGCGGCCCGGCGGTTTCATTGGGTACGTGAACCTGACCTGGCTCGACCTCGACAACCTCGACGGGCGCGACGTGGCCGGCGCCACCGCGATGATCGAGGCCGCCCGCGCGGTGGACCTTCCGCACCGGGCCGCGCAGACCGCGTCGGCATTCCGGGCGTGGCTGCGGCACGGGTGGGACACCCGACCGCTCATCGCGCTCGCCCGCGACGACCGGGGGCGGGTCGTCGGCGTCCTGGAGGTCGAGCTGCCGCACTGGGACAACACCCACATCGGCGTCGTCGGGGTGACCGTCGACCCGTCGGCCCGCCGCCGTGGCCTGGGCCGCAGGCTGCTCGAGACCGGCATGGAGCGGGTCCGCGCGGACGGCCGCACCGTCGTCCTCGTCACCTGCGCGGAAAACCACCCGGGCACCGATCTGCTCAAGTCCCTCGGGTTCGAGCCGGCGATCGAGGACGTCATGCGCCGGCAGAACCTGCTCGAGGTCGACTGGCCCCGGCTGGACCGGGAGTACGCGGCTGCCGAGCCGCACGCCGGCGGGTACGAGCTGGTCCGCATGCCGGGTGAGGTGCCCGACGACATGGTGGACGCGGTGCTGCGGATGACGGCGGCGATCAACGACGCGCCGATCGGCGAGCTGGAGATCGAGGACGAGGTGTTCACGGTCGATCGGCTGCGGGCGTTCGAGGCGGCCGAGCGGGCCCGCAACCGGCGCAACTACCGGCTGGCCGCCCGGCACCGGGAGACCGGCGAGTTGGCCGGTCACACGATGGTCGGGGTGGACGCCGAGCAGCCCGGTTACGGCTTCCAGTACGACACCAGCGTGCTGCGGGCGCATCGCGGGCACCGGCTCGGGCTGCTGCTGAAGGTCGCGATGATGCGCTGGCTGGGCGAGACGGAGCCGCAGCTGCGGTACATCTACACCGGCAACGCCGCGACCAACTCGTACATGATCAGCGTCAACGAGCGACTCGGCTACCAGGTCGTCATCAAGTACCTGGAGTGGCAGCGCCGCCTGTAGCTCGCGGCGCCGCCACTCCGAGCGCCTAGCTCCAGGACGCCGTCGACCAGTCGTCGCTGGACCAGGTGCGACCCGACCAGGCGCCGGCCGACCAGGTCCGGCCCGACCAGGTGCGACCCGACCAGGCCGGGTCACCCCAGGAGGCGATGCCGCCCCACGGGGTACCGGCCCAACTCGCCGACGCCCAGGTCTTCGACGCCCAGGAGGTGCCGGTCCAGCCGTCGCCGGCGATCCGGTACCCCATCCACACGCCGCCCGACCAGGAGGTCTGCGCCGCCGCTCGGGGCGCCCACGTGACGCTCAGCAGCGGCCCCCACACCGAGGTCTCGCCCAGCAGGGGGATGTTGTCGATGGTCACGTGGCTGGTGCCACGGGCGGCCTCGATCAGTCCCAGACCGTTCGACTTGTTCCAGGTCGGGGCCTGCGTCTTGGTCGTGCTGCGGGCCAGCGCGCCGTTGACGTTGATCTCCCGCAGGCCCATCGTGGCGGCCTTGCCGTTCGGGATGAACGTGCCGCCGTTCGCCAGCCAGTCCTTGATCTGGTCGGGCGTGGCGGTGGGCTTGGCCTGCCACAGCAGCGCCGCCGCCGCCGAGGTGACCGCGGTCGCCTGCGAGGTGCCGCTGCCGCGGAACAGGGTACTGCCGACCCGGGCGCCCGGGTACGCGCTGTCGATGTTCGATCCGTTGTCGCGCAACGACTCGATCGACGTGCCGGGAGCGAGCAGGTTGACCTGCTTGCCGGCGACCGCCAGGTTGGTGAACGGGGCCAGCGTGTCGTCCGAGGTCACGATCGTCCCGTTCGTGGCCGTGGCCCCGACGCCGATGATCCACTCGTCGGTCGACGGGTCGGTGATCGTGCCGGCGTTGTTGCCGTTGTTGCCGACGGCGGCGACCACCACGATGCCGGCCTGCCAGGCCTTCTCCACGGCGTACTGGAGCGGGTCCGTCCATGTTGGAGCGTTGCCGCCGGAACCGTACGACAGGTTGATCACCCGGATCGGGTTGGCCGGGTCGTCATTGCGGTGCTTCACGACCCAGTCCAACGCGGCGATCATCTGCGACACGTCGACGGCGCCGGTCGCGGTGCCGATCTTGAGCGAGGTCAGCTTCGCCTTCGGCGCGAGGCCGACCGTCCCGGACGCGGTGTCGTTGCCGACGATGATGCCGGCCATATGGGTACCGTGCCCGTACGTGTCGAGGTAGCGCAGGTTGGCCGCCTGCGACTCGAACGACAGGTCCGGCCCGTTGACGATCTGCGCCGCGGGCAGGCCGGGCACCGGGGCCACCCCGGTGTCGATCAGCGCGACACCCACACCCTGGCCGGTCAGGGTCGCCGCCGCGCCGGTGTCCGCGCCGATGATGGAGCGGACCGCGGCCAGCGTGGTCGGGGGCGAGGTGGTGTCCGGGCCGCCGGTCCAGCCGCCACTCGCCCAGTTGTTGGCGGTGTGGGAGTGGGTTGTCGAATGCTCGCCGGGAGCAGCCAGCGGGGCGGGGGAGCCCGCCACCGTGACGGCGAGCGCGGCCGATACGGCGGTCGCGGTCGAGGCGCCGGCCAGTACCCTGGCCAGCCGACCGGTGCACGTCCTTGTGCGGTTCACCAGTTCTCCGTTCGCCGGGACGGTGGCGAAAGACCACCGCCGGGAACCACCACGATCAGCTCCGCTGTCGCTGTCTGTCACGGACCCGTGACCAGAAACGGCTGAACAGCGCCGCCAACCGGCAGACCCGCGTACGGCGACACGGTGGATTCGGCGCGATATCTTCGCCAAGTCCTTCAGATGGCGGCGGGCGGACCGATCAGGCACCGGGATGTCGATCCGCTGGGAAGACCGGGGGGAGAAGTCTGATGCCGGCGTGGATCTGCGCGACCTGCGGGGTACAGCATTCGGAGACCGACGCGGCACCGGACCGGTGCGTGATCTGCCTCGACGAGCGCCAGTACGTCGGCTGGCAGGGGCAGCGGTGGACGACCCGGGCCGAGCTGCTGCTCGACTACCGCACCGAGTTGCGCGAGGAGGAGCCGGACCTGATCGGCGTCGGCACCGCGCCGGCGTTCGCCATCGACCAGCGGGCCCTGCTGGTCCGCACCCCGCACGGCAACGTGCTGTGGGACTGCGTCTCGGCGCTCGACCACGGGGCCACGCAGCGGATCGCCGACCTCGGCGGGATCGCCGCGATCGCCATGTCGCACCCGCACTTCTACGGCGCGAACGTGGACGTCGCCGACGCGTTCGACGCGCGCATCCTGATCCCCCGGGCGGACGCCGCCTGGATCCAGCGGCCGTCCCCGCGGGTGGAGCTGTGGGACGACGAGATCGTGCCGGTACCGGGCCTGACGGTGGCCCGGATCGGCGGGCACTTCGACGGCGCCGCCGTGCTGCACTGGCCGGCCGGCGCCGACGGGCGGGGCGCGTTGCTCACCGGCGACACGATCACGGTGGTCCAGGATCGGGACTGGGTGAGCTTCATGTGGAGCTACCCCAACCTGATCCCGCTCGACGAGGCGACCGTGGCGGAGATCGCCCGGCGGGTCGAGCGGTTCACCTTCGAGCGGGTGTACGGCGGCTGGTGGGGCAGGGTCGTGGTGGCCGACGGCGCGGCTGCCGTGCGCCGGTCGGCGGACCGCTACATCGCCCGGCTGCGCGGCGAGCGGCCGGACTGACGGCGAACGGGGCGGGCGAGCCGGGCGCCCGCCCGGCTCGCCCGTCGGTCAGTGTGGGCTCCGGTCGGCTGCGGGACGGCGACGGAAACCCAGGCCGAGCATGACCAGGCCCAGCACCGCGATGACCGCGCCGCAGATCACGTTGCTGAGGATCATCCCGGCGTCGACGTTCGTGCCCCGGATCACCCAGGGGGACACGATCACCCAGGCGCCGAGGACCGGTGTCACCCAGGCCAGGCCGTGGGTGCGGCCGAACACGGTCGCGTAGCCCAGCCCGAGCAGCGCGACCGTGATACCGCAGATCAGGTCGTTCGCGGCCAGGTCGGGCGCGACGGGCCGGAACCCGATCACCCACGGCGAGATCGCCAGGTACACGCCGGCGAGCAACACGGCACCGTCCACCGACTGTGCCGTCGGCGTCTGGGCGACCCGGTCGTATCGGGCACGCATCTCGAGGATGTCGGGATGATCGTCCATCGTGACGTTGGGGCGTACCATCACGAACACCTCCTTTGTGGCGGAGACTCTCCGGTGTTGGCTAGCCGTTAACGCTGGCCCCAAACGTCCCCGCGCGGAGGTTTTGGTCAGGTCGTGAAGATGTCCTCCGGTAGGAACGCGGACACCAGGAAGCTCGGCACGTCGACCAGCTGGCTGATCTTGAAGTCGACCGCGACGCTACAGATCGCGTACGCCTGCCGGGTACTTCGTGGCCGGCCATGCCCCTCATCGTGTTCGTGATCACATACGCGGGACAAGGCGTTCGGGCGGCGGCGCGGCGATCCGGGCCAGCCGGGTCGGGGTCGGCCAGCGCACGTCGTACGCCCAGCCGAGCTTCTCGAACACCCGGATCAGCCGCGCGGAGATGTCGATCTGGCCGGGCTTCACGCCGTGCCGGGCGCTGGTCGGGTCGGCGTGGTGCAGGTTGTGCCACGACTCGCCCATGCTGAGGACGGCCAGCGGCCAGAAGTTCGCCGACCGGTCCCGCGACGCGAACGGCCGGTCGCCGACCATGTGGCACACCGAGTTCACCGACCAGGTGACGTGGTGCAGGAACGTGACCCGGACCAGCCCGGCCCAGAAGAACGCCGTCCCGGCGCCCCACCACGACCAGCTGATCAGGCCGCCGAGCAGCGCCGGACCGGCGAGCGTGACCGCGGTCCACAGCCCGAAGAGCCGGTGTACCGACCGGATGTCGCGGTCGGCGAGCAGGTCGGGTGCGAACCGTTCCTGGTTGGTCAGTTCCCGGTCGAGTACCCACCCGAGGTGGGCGTGCCAGAAGCCGCGGGCCAGCGCGGCCGGCGAGGTGCCGAACAGCCAGGGGGAGTGCGGGTCGCCCTCCTTGTCGGAGAACGCGTGGTGCCGGCGATGGTCGGCCACCCAGTGCAGGATCGGGCCCTGGACGGCCATGCTGCCGACGACCGCCAGCGCGAGCCGCAGCGGCCGCTTCGCCTTGAACGAGCCGTGGGTGAAGTACCGGTGGAAGCCGACCGTCACGCCGAGGCAGGTGACCGTGTACCAGGTGCCGGCGAGGATCACGTCCAGCCAGGTGAGGCCCCAGCCCCAGACCACGGGTACGGCCCCGATCAGGGCCAGGAACGGCACGATCACGAACACGTACACGCCGATCTGCGCGGGCATCGGACGCTTGCCCGCGAGCAGGGTCTTGGGTGGTGACCCGTCGAGGAGGCCGGCCATGGGAGGCACCGTAGCGAGCCGGGGCGGCCGGTACGGGTACCGAATAGGAACGACGGCCATCGGGTACATGGCCGGCATGGACGCGTCCGTCGATACCAACCGGGTGGCCGTGCTGGCCCACCGGCGGAAGATTCTGGGCGGCGGCCTCGACGAGCTGCGCTCGCTCCTCGCCGACGCGGGCTGCGACAAGCCCGTCTGGTACGAGGTGAACAAGAGCGCCAAGGCGCCGAAGAAGGCCCGCAAGGCGGTCAAGAAGGGTGCCGACCTGGTGTTCGTCTGGGGCGGCGACGGCATGGTGCAGCGCTGCCTGGACGCGCTCGCCGGCCGCGGCGTGACCGTCGCGATCCTCCCGGCGGGCACCGCCAACCTGCTGGCGACCAACCTCGGCATTCCGGACGACCTCGGCGCCGCCGTGCGGATCGGGCTGTCCGGCGCGCGCCGGCGCCTCGACCTGGGCCGGGTCAACGGCGAGCACTTCGCCGTCATGGCCGGAGCCGGGTTCGACGGCGCGATGATCGACGACACCGGCCGGCGGCTGAAGAACAAACTGGGCAAGCTCGCGTACGTGTACGCCGGGCTCCGGCATGTCGGCGACGGCACCACCCGGACCCGGATCCGGGTCGACGGGACCACCTGGTTCGACGGGCCGGCGAGCTGCGTGCTGCTCGGCAACGTCGGCACGATCACCGGCGGGATCCAGGCGTTCGACGACGCCGAGCCGGACGACGGCTGGCTCGACGTCGGGGTGGCCACCGCGAACGGCGCGCTGCAATGGGCCCGGACGCTCGGGCGGATGGCCGCCGGCCGCTCGGAGAAATCGCCGTTCGTGCGGATCACCCGGGCCAGGTCGCTCGACGTGCGGCTCGGCGCCCCGATGGTGTACGAGCTGGACGGCGGCGAGCGCGGCCCGGTAACCCACCTCAAGGCCCGGATAGTCCCCGCGGCGGTCGAGGTCTGCGTCCCGGACCCCTCGTCGATCTAGGACGAATGGTGCCCGCGTCGCCCGGTTTGTCCCACCATTCGTCCTAGATCGACGAGGTCAAGCGGGGGAGGCACTGCCCTGGTCGGCCGTGAAGGACGACACCCAGGCGAGCGCTGAATTCCAGTTGATGGCCAGCTCGTTGGTTGACCACGCTCTGATGTCGTCGACGTAGCAGAGCTGGGGCGCGCAGCCCTTGACCATCGACCGGGACACGCTGTCCTGGAGCGCCGAGTTCGGGCCGCCGGCGAGGGTACCGGGTGGCGGGTGCGGCAGCTTCCGGTCGATCTGGTGGGCGTACCACCGGGAATGCTGGTTGCGCGCGGACACCTCGCCGTAGCCGGTCACGTAGGACCGGTTGAGCGCGTTGCGGCCGAGGACGTAGTCGATGCCCTCCAGGGCCCCGTCGCGGTACTTCGTGTCGCCGTTCAGGTCGTATGCCGTCGCGATGACCACGATGTTGTTCAGCACCTCGCTGTTCGAGCCCCAGTCGTACCGGTTGCCGACCGGGGCGTACGGCAGGCCGTAGGGCTGGGTCCGCAGCGCGGCCAGGTACCCGTCGGCGCTGCGCTGGATCGAGTTGCGCAACTCGTCGCGTCGGGGCAGGTTGTTCGGCACGGTAGCCAGGTCGAGCCGGCCGAGCTGGGCGGTCTGCGACCAGCCGAAGGCGGTGTCCGGCTGGGCGCTGGCGGTACTGGCCAGCTGGGCGGTCGCCGACTCGTACGGCGAGGTCAGCACCGCGTCGGCGTACCGCTGCTCGCCGGTGGTCAGGTACAACTCGGCGGCCGCCCAGTAGAACTCGTCCGACACGTCCCGGTCGCTGTACGCGCCGCCACCACTGGTCGCGTCGTCGCTGGCGTAGCTGCGCGGATGCGCCTGCGCCGCCGCGTACGCGGTCCGGGCGGCGGCCAGGTTCCGGGCCGCGAACGCCGGATCGTACGGCGCGAACACCCGCGCGGCCTGGGCCGCCGTCGCGGCGAGGTTGAGCGTGGCCGCGGTCGACGGCGGGTACAACACGCGCTTCTTCCGGTCCTTGCTGGGCAGCGTCGGCAGCCCGGTCCAGCCCCGGTCCTGCACCTTGTGGTGGGCCATGCCGGCGAGCCGGTGCCCGGGCGGCACCTGCATGCGCAGGAGGAACGTCATCTCCCAGCGCGCCTCGTCCAGGACGTCCGGCACCCGGTTGCCGCTCTCCGGGATCGCCAGCGTCCCGTCGCCGAGCTTGCCGGGCTGCGCGGTCCGCGCGTATCTCGTCCGCTCGTACTCGCTCATCAGCTGGTGCACCGCCAGCCCGCCGTTGACCACGTACTTGCCCTGGTCACCGGCGTCGTACCAGCCGCCCTCCACGTTGCGCCGGTACCGGCAGGTGTGCGGCCGGCAGGGCACCCTGGCGTCGCCGGTACGGCGGGACAGGTGACCGGCCTTCCGCCCGTACCCGGGTCGCAGCCGGTTGTCGATCCGGATGCCGCTGCGCTGCGGGTAGAAGAACCTCAGCGCGTCCAGCCGGAGCCGGTCGTACGGCGCGGTGCCGATCTGGAACGGGTAGCTCGTGTCGCCGTCGGCGGCGAGGGTGTACCCGGTGCCCGGCGTCCGGTACCCGCTGAAGTCGATCGAGTGCACCTTCTGCCCGGACGACGCGTCGAACCCGCGCGGCAGGGTGTCACCGCTGGTCACGACCGTGCCGGCGGCGTTGCGCAGCTGCCAGCGCACCGGTTTGGCGGCGGCGGTGACCACCGTGGCGTTCTTCGGCCCGTCCGGCAGGTACCCGACCTGGTTGACCCGCACGCGCGGCCCGGTGTCCGGCCGGTACGGCTTCGTGGCCAGGGCGTAGCCGCTGGCCGCCCGGTAGCCGTTGGTGGTTGCCGCCGGCGCGATCGGAATCAGCGCGACAGCGAGCGCCGTGGCGATCCACTTCACGAGTGCCGGCTGCCCGTCGTGGCCGCCCCAAAACCCCTCGACTACGCGGTCGGCGTGGCCTCGTGCAGGATCGGCCACAGCTCGACCTCGCGGGCCGCGGCGGCGGGCAACTCGGCCGCGATCTCCAAGGCGCGCCGCTCGCTGTCGACGTCGAGCAGCCACCAGCTGGCCAGGTATTCCTTGCTCTCCAGGAACGGGCCGTCGGTGACGGCCGGCATCCCGTCGCGCACCCGCAGCGTCTTCGCCTGCGCCGCGTCCGCGACACCGTACCCGCCGAGCAGCTCACCGGTCGCGAAGAACCTCTCGTTGAACGCGTCGAAGGCGGCGATCTGGGTCGCCCACTCCTCGGCCGGGATCGAGTCCCACAGCTCCTTGTTGCCGTAAATGATCATCATGTACTTCACGATCGCCCAATCTACGTGTCGAGGTCTCCCGGTCGGCTCCGACCGTTTGGTGAGACCCAGCGGCGGAGAGGATTCTGACATGACCACTTTCGTCCTGATCCACGGTGCCGGCGACGTCGGTTGGTACTGGCACCTCGTCGAGGCCGAGCTGCGCGCACGCGGCCACGACACGGTGGCGCCCGACCTGCCCTGCGAGGACGACTCGGCCGGGCTGACCGAGTACGCCGACACCGTGGTCGACGCCGTGGGAGCAGCCGTGGGAGCAGCCGTGGGAGCAGCCGTGGGCGGCCGGTCGGACCTGGTCGTGGTCGCCCAGTCGTTCGGCGCGTTCGTCGGACCGCTGGTCGCAGACCGGCTACCGACCCGGGCGCTGGTCCTGGTGGCCGGGATGATCCCGACTCCCGGCGAGCGGCCCGAGGACTGGGTGACGAACACCCGCCTGGCGGACGCGGAGCGGGAGCAGCCAGGCGACGACGACGTCTTCTACCACGACGTACCCGGCCCGCTCGCCGAGGAGGCGATGAGCAGGGCCCGCCGCCAGTCGTCGACGCCGGGACTGGCGCCGTGGCCGCTCGCCGCGTGGCCGGACGTGCCGACGCGGTTCGTGCTGTGTACCGGGGACCGGGTGTTCCCGGCCGACTTCTTCCGCCGGCTGGCGGACGAGCGGCTGGGTATCGTGCCCGACGAGATCGAGGCCGGGCACTGTGTCGCCCTCAGCCGCCCGACGGAACTGGCCGACCTCCTGATCGACACAACTTCCCGGAAGTAGTGGCCTCCGGCACCCCCTGAGGCCACTACTTCCGGGAAGTTGTGTCGATCAAGGTACTTCCGGGAAGTTGTGCCGATCAGGGGTGGTCGAGGTCGGCCAGCCGGGCGATGTTGGCGGCCTCGTCCGGATCCGGCCCGGTGGTGTCGAGGAAGGCGCGTACCACCTCCACGGCGACGTCCGGGGCGAGCCGCTTCAGGCTCATGGCCAGCACGTTCGCGTCGTTCCACAGCCGGGCACCCGTGGCGATCCACGGGTCCCAGGCCAGCGCGGCGCGTACCCCCGGCACCTTGTTGGCCGCGATCGCCGTGCCGGTGCCGGTCCAGCACATCACCACGCCCAGGTCGGCGTCCCCAGCGATGACCGCCCGACCCACGGCCGCGCCAAGGTCGGGCCACGCCCCAGCCCCGCCGACGGTGACAACCTCGTGCCCCCGCTCGCCCAGGTAGTCCACGACAGCCCGGGTGGTCTCGTTCTCGTCATCCGCCGCGTACGCGATCTTCATCGCCCGCTCCAGTACAGCTCGCCGATCAAGGAGAAATGTACACAGTTTGATGATCAATCCATGTACATTTCTCCAAGATCGGCGAGGAATGGGCGCTCAGACCACCGCCGTCAGGCCGCCGTCTACCGCTATTACCTGGCCATTCACGAAATCCGACGCGGGGGCGGCCAGCCAGATCAGGGTGCCTACCAGGTCCTCCACCTCGGCCCAGCGGCCGGCCGGCGTGCGGGACCGGATCCACGCGTCGAACTCGGGGTTCTCCACCAGCGGCCGGGTCAGCTCGGTGACCACGTACCCGGGGGCCAGACCGTTGGCCTGCACCCCGTGCGGCGCCCACTCGGCACACATCGTCCGGGTCAGCATGGCCAGCCCGCCCTTGGTCGCGGCGTACGCGGCGATGCCGGGCCGGGCCAGCCATGTCTGTACCGAACAGATGTTTATGATCTTGCCGTGACCGCGGGTGACCATGCCCCGCGCGACCGCCCGGCCCACGACGAACGCCCCGGTCAGGTTGGTGTCCACGACCCGCCGCCAGTCGTCCACCGACACGTCGAGCATGGGCTGCCGGTGCTGCACGCCGGTGTTGTTGACCAGGATGTCGATCGGGCCGACGCGGTCCTCGACGTCGCGTATCGCGGCCCGCACCGCGTCCGGATCGGTGACGTCGAAGGCGACCGCGTGCGCGCCGGGAAGCCGCTCGCGGGCCCGCGCCAGCGCCGACGGGTCGCGACCGTTCAGGATCACCTCGGCGCCCGCGTCGGCCAGCCCGGCGGCGAGCACCGCGCCGATGCCCCGGCTGGAGCCGGTGACCAGCGCCCGGCGTCCGGTGAGATCGAACCGGCCGCTCATGAGGTGACCAGCGCCCGGGCCTTCGCCGTCTTCACGGCGGCGGTCAGCGTCTCGATGTCGTATGCGCCGTAGTGCCGCCGCCCGTTGATGAAGAACGTCGGGGTACCGGAGACGCCGCTCAGGTCGGCGGAGTCGACGTCCTCGGCGACCCGGGAGTTGCCCTTGTGCTTGCGCAGGTACTCGCGGAACCGGTCGACGTCCAGGCCCAGCTCGGCGGCGTACCGGACCAGGTCGGGCGGCCGCAGCGCGCTCTGGTTGACGAGCAGCAGGTCGTGCATCTCCCAGAACCTGCCCTGCTCGGCGGCGGCTTCGGACGCCTCCGCCGCGAGCTGCGCCTGCGGGTGGACGTCGCTGAGCGGCAGGTGCCGCCAGACGTAGCGCACCTCGCCGTGCCCGGCGAGCAGCTCGCGCACCGAGGGTTCGGCCTGGCCACAGTACGGGCATTCGAAGTCGCCGTACTCGACGACGGTCACCGGCGACTCGGACGGCCCGCGGATGTGGTCGCGGTCCGGGTCGACCGGCGCGGCGAGGTCGACCAGCACCTCGGCGGTACCGAACAGCGCGCGGGCCCGCTTGGGCAGCGAGAGCCGGGCGGTGGCCCGGAACACCAGCAAGGTCAGCGTCGACGCGCCGAGCGCCGCGGTGAGGACGCCGAGCTTGGCCTCTTCGAGCTGCCGGCCGCGAAACGCCAGCGTCGACACCAGCAGCGACACGGTGAACCCGATGCCCGCGATGGTGCCGGCACCGCCGACCGCCGCCCAGCCGACCGGTGGTCGCAGCCGCCCCCGGCTGAGCTTGGTCACCAGCCAGGCGATGCCGAGGATGCCGATCGGCTTGCCGACCACGTACCCGATCGCGATGCCGAGCGTGATCGGCGACGTGAACGCGCTCGCCAGGAACCCACCGTTGATCTGGATCCCGGCGTTGGCCAGCGCGAACAGCGGCACGATCACGTAACTCGTCCACGGGTGGTACAGCAGTTGCAGCCGGTCGTTGGGGGAGATCGCACTCTGCAACCCGATCCGGGCGTCCCGGGCCAGCTCCGGCGTCGGCTGCTCGCGGAACAGCCGGAACAGGTCGGTCGCCCGTTCCAGGTCGCCGCGCGCCGCCGGGTACGCGTAGGTCAGCAGCCCCATCGCGAGGCCGACCACGACCGGGTCGACGCCGGACTCGAAGACCGCCACCCAGGCCGCGATCCCCAGCATCGCGTACACCGCGCCGATCTGGACGCCGGTGGCCCGGACCAGCAGGATCACCGCGAAGATCACCACCGCCGCCAGCAGGGCCATCACGACCAGGTGCGCGGTGTACGCGGTACCGATCACGATCAGCGACACCAGGTCGTCGACGACCGCGAAGGTGAGCAGGAACGTGCGCAGCCGGTCCGGGAAACGCGGCCCGAGGACGGCCAGCAGGCCGAGCGCGAACGCGGTGTCGGTGGACAGCGCGGCGCCCCAGCCGTGTGCCGACGGGCGGCCGGCGTTCAGCGCCAGGAAGATCGCGACGGGTACCAGCATGCCGCCGACCCCGGCCAGGACGGGCAGCGCCACCCGACTGCGTTCGCGAAGCTCACCCATGTCGAACTCGCGCCGGGCCTCCAGGCCGACCGTGAAGAAGAACAGCGTCATCAGGCCGCTGTTGACCCACTCGCGGAGGTCGAGGGTGATGCCCGTCCGGCCGAGATGGACGGACAGGTCGGTGTGCCACAGCGACTCGTACGAGCCGGGGTGGATGTTCACCCAGAGCAGGGCGAGCACCGTCGCGGCGAGCAGGACGGCCGCGCTGCCGGTCTCGGTGCGCAGGAAGGTACGCAGTGGCGTCTGGAGGTTTCGGGCCCAGGCGGTCCGGCCGGTCCAGGCCCCCGGTGCGGTCATAGTGCCCAGGCTAGACGGTCTTGATCGCCACAACTTCCGGGAAGTTGTGGCCTTAGGGGGTACCGGAGGCCACAACTTGCCGGAAGTTGTGGCGACCTTGGGCGGGGTGGCAGGGCGGGTGCCGCGCCGATATGGTGAGGCCGCTCAGCCGCCGATGGATGGAAGTGCACGGGGACATGCCGCTGATCGACTACGTGAAGCTGTACGGTTCGGACGTCGCCAAGGTGCTCGACCGTGGCGAGACGCTGGTCGACATGGGCTCCTACCGGGAGCCGCTGATCGGCGACGAGAGCCGGCTCACGCGTACCGTCGACGAACTGAGCCCGCGGTTGCGGCAGATGGTCGAGGAGCACGGTCCGGCCCCGAAGTCCGACAAGGTCATCGAGGGCTTCGACCCGTTGCGCGGTGGGATCCAGGTCAACCCGCGACGGATCGACCGGTTTCTCGGCGGCGTCTCCGGCGAGGGCGGCCCGGAGTCGATGGCCGGCCGGCTGTGGCGGGCCGGCAAGGGCGACGGTTCGCGGTACTACGCCGTCACCGACCGGCGGCTGCTGTTGCTGGCGCAGGCGAAGGTCGGCTCCGGCGAGTACACGATAGTTTTTGATCTTCCACGCTCCGCGGTGGCATCCGCGCGACGGCGGGGCAAGCTCATGTTGCAGCGGGGCCGGGTGGAGGTGCGCTTCACCGACGGGTCGATGAAGGCGTGGACCACCGGCCTGCTGTCCACCGCACGGGCCCGCTCGCTGGTCACGGCGCTGTCCGGGCCGATCACACAAACGGGGATGTGATGGCTGATTTCAAGGTTGATCCGCCGGCGCTCGAACAGTTCGCCGGCACGTCGATGAACCGGCAGCACGACTTCGACGCCCTGCACGCCAAGATCCAGGGGATCAGCGTGCCGCGGGACGCGTTCGGCTACGTGCCCGGCATCGGCGGGCGGGTCTTCGACGCGTACCAGGAGTTCGTGCATGGCTGCACCGACTCGATCGCGTCGGCGGCCGAGTCGATGGCCTCGATCGCGTCGGCGGTGCGCGGCGTGAACTACGCGTACGACACGTCCGACCACAAGGCCGAGGACAGCCAGAAGGTCATCCAGAGCGACCTGAGCGGCGTCAACATCCGGGGCGTCAGATGAGTGATGAGTACGCGAACAAGCTGGAGACCTGGTTCCACTCGCTGCCGGGGATCGTGCAGAGCACCCTGCACGAGCCGTTCACCTGGATGAACGACGGGCTGAAGGCGGTCTCCGGCCACCCCGAGACGCTGCTCGCCGCCGGTCCGCAGTACGTGCAGATCGCCGAGTCGGTGCACCAGCTCGCCCAGCAGCAGTTGCAGAACCGGGGTGCCCTGGCCGGGCACTGGACCGGTGACGCGTACGACTCGTTCACCGACAAGATGCAGTACATCGAGGGGCAGCTCGACAAGCTCGCCGACGCCATCAAGCAGGTCAAGGATCTGCTGGAGTCGGGCGCGAAGGCGTGTGTCGAGGGCGCCAACATGATTGTCGACATCGTGACGAGCCTGATCATGATGGCGATCGGCACGCTGGTGGTGAACCTGGCGCTGTCGGTGATCACGTTCGGCGCGTCGCTCGCCGCCGCGGCGGCCGAGGTGATCGCCGAGGCGCTGGTCGCGGTCGCCCGGGTGGCCCAGGTGCTGCAGAAGGCCGCCCAGATCCTGACCAAGCTGGCCGAGCTCTTCATGAAGCTGGAGAAGCTGCTCAGCAAGATCGCTCAGATCCTGAAGGAGATCAAGGAGGTCCTCGCCGAGGCCAACGCCCTGGCCAAGGCGTCGAAGGGCTGGGACAAGATCGGCGCGAAGATCAGCTTCGGGATCCAGAAGACGATCGTCTCGAAGGGGATCTGGGCCGGCACCGGCGGGCAGGTCAACATCCCCGGTTCCGCGGGCGGCCTGTACCACGCCGGGCAGGAGTACGCGGACGCGTACAGCGACGCGAGCGACGCCGAGCACTACAACGACGGCAAGTAGCGCCCAAGATCGGCACAACTTCCGGCAAGTTGTGGTCTCCGCGTGGACCGGAGGCCACTACTTCCGGGAAGTTGTGCCGATCTTGCGTTCAGTCGTCGAGGCGGTCGAGTGACCGGCTGACGTCGTCGAGCTTGTCGAGCAGGTCGTCCATGCGCTGCTCGTACCGGTGCATCGCGTCGTCCACATCGGACTCCCGGGTGTCGGCCTTGAGGTCGGCCAGGAGCGTGTCGGCCCGGTCCAGCGCGGCGTTGACGGCGGCCATCACCTGCCCGCCGAGCGTACGGTTGTCGGACTCGCGCAGGGCCCGGTGGCTCACGCGTACGCTCTGGATCTCGCCGCGACCGGTCGCCGTGGCCACCACCTGGCCGCTGGCGTCTTCACCCGTGACGGTCTGCGCGGCGGCCCGCGTGACCCGCTCGGTCAACTCCTCGACCTGTCGCGGAAGCTCGTCGATGGTGCGCTGGAGCTTCTCCATCTGCTCATCCGGTGATGTCATCGCCCCGCCTCCCGGCGCGCGTCGTCCACTGTGGTCTCGATGCTGGTCCGCAACTCCGGCGGCAGGTTGTCGAGCAGCGCCTCCTGGGCGCCGGCCCGCGCCTGGGACAGCGCGTCGTTGAGCGTGCCGGCGAGAAGCCGGTCGAGCGTGTCCGGATCCTCGCGCAGCGCGTGCGGGCTGATGTCGACCGACGTCACCCGGCGCTGGCCGCTGACCGTGACGCGGACCAGCCCGTCCTGCGATGACGCCGGGTAGCTGCCCTGACCGGACGCGTCGACGGCCTGCCGCAACTGGTCGGCCTGCCGGCGCAGGTCGTCGGCCATCCAGTTGAGCTTGTCACCCATCGCGCCCAGGTCGAACCCGTTATTCACCCCGTTGGTCACTCGCGGCAGTGTAGGCGGTGGTGCCGCGCCCCGCTGGCCCGTGACCGCCCTCCCTTCCTCGTCGATCTAGGACGAATGGTGCCCCGGTCGCCCGGTATGTCCCACCATTCGTCCTAGATCGACGAGGAAGGGAGGGCGGGGGCGCTGGGCGGTGACCCGCGCGGGCAGCCGGCCGGGCACGATCGGCGGTCGGGTCACGCGGCGGCCGCGACCAGGACCGGTTGCGCCGGACGGACCGGCAGGCGCCGCTGGTACAGGTTCTCGACGACGCTGCGGGCCCAGCGCATCCGGGGCGCGGCCAGCTCGGGGTGGTCACCATATGCGGAAGCGACGTCAGCCGAGCAACCCCGGATCCCGCCGTGGGTGCGCAGCGAGTGCCGGATCGCGGCTTCGACATCGGTGTCGGTCAGGTGGGCGCTCGTGGACAGGTCGCTGACGAACAGTGCGGCGGCGCGGGCGGCGGTCAGGGGGTCGGTGGTGTACATGGCTCATGTCACTTCCTTCGCGTGTCCGGTGTTACCCAATAGACGAACGCCGACTCCGGAACTCATCGCTGCACGATCCGGCGAACGCCGCCTCCGCCAAGGTCGCCCAGGCGGCCGGCTTCCCGGACCTGGGCTGGAGCGCGATCGGGGTCGGGTTCTAACTTGCGGGCCACGAAAACTTGCTGGCCGCGCAACTTCTTCGGTACCGTGAAGGGGTGGAACCTGGACTCCGGGAGCGCAAGAAGCAGGCCACCCGCGACGCGTTGAGCTGGGCGGCGCTGCGGCTGGCCGTGGCGCGCGGGTTCGCCAACGTGCTGGTGGAGGACATCGCCGCGGCGGCCGGCGTGTCCCCGCGTACCTTCAACAACTACTTCTCCAGCAAGCAGGAAGCGATCTGCTCGCGCATGCTCGACCGGACCGAGCGGGCCGCCGCCGCGCTCCGGCAACGGCCGGCCGACGAGCCGCTGTGGGACGCGCTCATCGCCGCCGTCACCGAGCCCTACCAGGGCAGCCGCGTCCCCGACAAGGCCTGGGTCGACGGCGTCCGGCTGGTGCTCGGCACGCCCGAGCTGTGGGGCGAATACCGGAAGATGGCCACCGGCATGGAACGCTCGCTGCGGGACGCCGTCGCCGAACGGACCGGCACGGATCCGGAGCGGGATCTGTACCCGCACCTGGTCGCGGTCGTGGTGACCGCGGCGACCGGGGCAGCGACGGACCAGTGGCTGAAGGCCGACCCACCGGCACCACTGGAGCCGTTGCTGCGCGACGCCCTGCGGCTGATCGCGGCCGGCCTGCCTACTCCCTGACTCGTCGTCAATCGCGACCCCGGGGCCGCTGCACGCTGCCCACCCAACGAAGGGGACCTCCATGACCACAGACGTCCTGATCGCCGGCGGCGGCCCGAACGGCCTGCTGCTGGCGTGCGAGCTGGCGCTGGCCGGGGTACGACCGGTCGTCCTCGAACGGCTGCCCGAGCCGACCACCGAGCCGCGGGCCAACGGCCTGGTCGGGCAGGTGGTGCAGCTGCTCGACTACCGCGGCCTGTACCAGCGGTTCAGCGGCACGGCGCGGCCGGCGCCGGTGCCGGGGTACCAGTTCGGCGGGCTGCCGCTCGACGCCCGCCGGCTCGACCCCAACCCGCTGTACGTGCTGCCGGTGCCGCAGCGGCGGATGGAGCAGCTGCTCGAAGCGCGGGCCCGGGAACTCGGCGTGGAGATCTGCCGTGAGCACGAGGTGACCGGGCTGTCCCAGGACGACGACGGCGTGACCGTCGAGGTACGCACGGCCGGCGGCGAGCGCCGGCTACCCGCCCGGTACCTGGTCGGGGCCGACGGCGGGCGCAGCCTGGTGCGGCGGCTGGTGGGCATCGACTTTCCGGGCATCACCGACGACACGTTCGTCTCACGCAGCGGCACCGTCGCCATCCCCGCCACGCACACGGTCCCCGGGACCGGCGAGATCACCGGCCCGGGCCTCGGCCGGCTGCGGCCGTTCACGTTCAACCGCACGCCGACCGGGGTGTTCGCGTTCGGGCTGTTCCAGCCGGGCGGGTACCGGATCACCGCGCTGGAGTGGAACCAGCCGGAGGCCGGGCCGGAGGGGCCGATCGGGATCGACGAGCTGCGGGCGGCGGTCGGTCGGGTACTCGGCGCCGACGTCCCGATGACCGCCGTGGACGCTGTCGGTGCCGAGGGGCTGCGCCGCCGGCCCGGAGTCAACTCCCGCCAGGCCGAGCGGTACCGCGCCGGCCGGGTGTTCCTGGTCGGGGACGCCGCGCACGTCCACTCCGGCGTCGGCGGGCCGGGCCTCAACCTCGGCATGCAGGACGCGGTCAACCTCGGCTGGAAACTCGCCGCGCAGGTCCAGGGCTGGGCGCCGCCCGGCCTGCTGGACACGTACGCGAGCGAACGCCAGCCGGTCGGGGAGCGGGTCATCATGCACACCCGGGCGCAGATGGCGTTGCTGAGCCCGGGCGACAACATCACCGCGCTGCGCGACCTGGTCGGCGAGCTGCTGGCGGACGTCGAGAACACCCGGCGGATCGTCGAGCTGATGAGCGGGGCGGAGATCCGGTACGGTGCGGACCCCCATCCGCTGGTCGGGCGGTGGATGCCGGACCTGCCGCTGCGCGGGCCGGTGTCCCGGGTGGCCGAGCTGTTCCGGACCGGCCGCCCGGTCCTGCTCGACCTGGCCGGCGGGACGAGCCGGGCGGCGGGCCCGTGGACCGACCGGGTGGACGTCGTCGTGGCTTCCTGCGACGCCCCACCGGCCGACGCGGTGCTGATCCGCCCCGACGGGTACGTGGCGTGGGCGGGTTCGGCGGACGGTACCGACGCGCTGCGAAAGGCGCTGACGCGATGGTTCGGCGCCGCTAACCCCGCTCCGGCCGAAGCCGTACCCGCCGCAGGAGCTGGGCGTTGAGGGCGACGATGATCGTGGACGCCGACATCAGCACCGCCCCGATCGCCGGGCTCAGCGTGACGCCGGCCCACGCCCGCCAACATACCCCCTGGGGGTTTGCTGTAAGCTGTGGTCATGACGACACCCGTTCGCGGCTACACCGCCACCAAGGACCAGTTGCTGACCCGGTTGCGTCGGGTCGAGGGCCAGGTCCGCGGCGTGGAGCGGATGGTCGAGGAGGACAGGTACTGCATCGATGTGCTGACCCAGATCAGCGCGATCCAGGCGGCGTTGGACAAGGTCGCGCTCGGCCTGCTCGACGACCACGCCCGGCACTGCATGCGGTCCGGCGTCGAGGACGGCCGCAGCGACGAGATGACCGCCGAGATGATGGCCGCCATCGGCCGCCTGATGAAGCGCGGCTAGGTCTTGATCGGCTCACCCCGGGGCCGGCCCCATGATCGGCACAACTTCCCGGAAGTTGTTGCCTCAGACGGGTGCTGAGGCAACAACTTCCGGGAAGTTGTGCCGGGTCACCCGGGTGGGAGGTAGCGGAACGGGCGCATTCGTTTCGGGATGAAGACCGGGACGTCCAGGTCGAGGTGGGCGATGGTGGCGATCAGGTGCTCCGGGAAGCCCCGGTTGCCGCGGAACATGTCCCAGTGCATCGGCACCAGCAGGTCGACGCCGGCCGCCCGGGCCAGCAGCGCCGCCTCGCGATGGTCGAGGTTGCCGACGATGTTGTCCGCCTCGCGTACCGGGTCGCGGCCGTTGATCGGCAGCAGCGCGACGTGTACGCCCAGGTCGCGCACGGCGTCCTCCTGGCCGGGCCACCACGTGGTGTCGCCGGCGTGGTAGATCCGGACGCCGCCGAGCTCGATCACGTACCCGAGGTAGCGGGTCTGCCCGCCGGACAGGTCGTACCCGAAGTTGTACGCGTCCGCGACGTCGACGCCGTGCTGCGCGGCCACCGGGTACACCGGCGCCGGAAGCCCGGTCAGCGGCTCGCCGGCGACCGCCCCGATGACCCGCTCGGCCGGTACCCCGGCGGCCACCGCCTGGTCGGTCACCGGCGCCGGCACGACCACCCGGGCCGTCGGGGACGCCGACGCGACCGCCGCGACGGTGGGGGCGTCCAGGTGGTCGAGGTGCTCGTGGGTACACAGGATCAGATCCACACCGGTGAGCGTGGCCGGATCGACCGGCGGCGGGAACAGCCGGTCGGGGTGCTCGGACAGGTAGGCGTCGACCAGCACCGTGGTGTCCGCGTCCCGCAGCAGGAAGCCGGCCTGGCCGAGCCAGGTGAGGGTGACTCCGGTCGCTTGGGTCATTGCTGCGCCCCGTTCGGCTCGACGACGACCTTCAGCGCACCGGCCGCCCGGTCACCGAGTACGGCGAACGCCTGGTCCGCCTGATCGAGGCCGAACCGGTGCGTGACCAGTATGGCGGGGTCGAACAGCCCGGCCGCGTACAGCGACACCAGCCACCGCCAGGCCGCCCGGGACGCCGCGAACACACCCTGTACCCGCAGGTGGCCGAGCGCGATCGTGTCGGCGTCGACGCCAGGGCGGCCGGCGCCGGAGATGCCGAGCAGGATGACGGTGCCGGCCCGGCGGGCCAGGCCGAGCGCGGTCGCCGCACCTTCCGGGGAGTTGGTGGCGTCGACCACCAGGTCGAAGTCATGCGGGGTCGGCTCGTTTCGCCGGTACGTGGCGGTGGCGCCGAGCCGCGGGGCGAACGCCGTCCGCTGCGGACGCGAGCCCAGCAGCGCCAGCTCGCTCGGGTTGGACAGCGCGAGCAGCGCCACCGCGAGCAGCCCGAGCGGGCCGTCGCCGACCACGGCGAGCCGCGCGCCGGCCGGTGGCATGCCGACTTCGAGCAGTCCGGTGGCGACGCACGCGGCGGGTTCGATCAGCGCGGCCGTGGCTATCGGCCGGTCGGCCGGCAGCGGATGGATCAGGTGCGCCGGGACGACGACCCGCTCGGCGAGTGCGCCGGGGTGGGTGAAGCCGGTCTCCGCGTACGGGCCGGTACACAGGTTGTTGCGGCCCTCGGCGCAGCGGGCGCAGATTCCGCAGGCGCGTACCCCCTCGGCGACGACCGGGGTGCCGGGGGCGAGCCCGGTCACGCCGGGACCTGATCCCGCCACTCGGCCGGCCCATTCGTGGCCCGGGATCACCGGGTACCGCACGTACGCGGCGGGCCGGCGCCCGTCGAGCAGCTCCAGGTCGGAGCCGCAGATCCCGACCGCAGCAGGCGCGACGAGCACCTCCCCGGTGCCGGGGCAGGGTTCGTCCACATCGGACAGCCCGTGCTCCCCCGCCTGGTTGATCACGTATGCACGCACGCCGCTATCCCGCCGATCTTGGAGAAATGTGCATGGTTTGATCTCCAATCGCGCAAACTACTCCAAGATCGGCGCGACCCGCGGGCGGAGGGCGCCGGGACGGGCCGTCACCGGGACACCAGGGCTAGGCCGGTGGCGCCCGGCGCGGAGTGGACCGCCTCGACGCCCGAGCGCGCCAGCAGGTCGAGGGCGAGCCGGGCGCGGCGGACCCGCTCGCGGGACAGCGCCACGGCGGTGGCGTCGAGGTGACTGCCCGACGGGTACACGTCCGGGGCGTTGCGCAGCCCGAACTTCGCGTACACCGGGGCGGCGAGATGGACCAGACGGGGTAGCTCGTAGTGGCGCACGAAGCCACCGAGGTTGTCCGGTGCCTCGACGTAGATGTCGAGCGGTACCCGTACGGCCGCCCGGATCGCCGCGACCTGTGCCAGCGTCAGGTCGGTCGGCAGGTTGAGCGTGTCGGCGCCGAGATCCGTCAGTACCCGCGCCGCCGCCGGGTTGGCCGCGGGCAGCATCACCGAGACCTTGGCCTGCATGGCCGCCGGCAGCGCACCGCTCGCGCGCAGCTGGCCGAAGACCGAGAGCACGCCGATGTCGGCCACCAGTACGCTGCGGACGCCGAGGTCGGCGGCCCGGCGGATCTCGTCGACGACAGCGGCCACCTGGTCCTGGCCGCGGGCGGTGGGCGCGAGAACGCCGCCGGCCGGGGCGAGCGACATCGCGGACGCGTCCCACCCGGCGCTCGGCCGGGCGAACAGCGACAACTCGATGCCGGCGCCGGCCACCAGGTCGACCATCGCCCGGATCTCCGGGTCGGTGAGCAGGCCGATGCCGGTGCCCTGGGACAGCCGGGTGACCGGGACGTCGAGCCGGGCCGCCTCTTCGAGGACCGCCTCCACGCAGCGCGGCCCTTCCACGCTCGGGATCTCCACCCGGTAGTGCGCCCCGTCCGGGAACGTGCGCCCGGAGGGCGGGAGCGGATGCAGGTCGCCGCCTGGCAGGCCGAGACCGCTCAGCAATTCGCCGGACGTCGGGCGGGTGGAACGGTCGCTCAACGGGCTCCTCCACCTGCGAGGTATGTTCGACATTCCGAATTGAGTTCGGTATACCGACAGTGAAGCAAAGGTACTAGCGGGCGCCGACCAGCGTCAACGGTGACACACCTGTCGGCGGAGGTCGGGATCGGCCCAAACGATCTAGGCTTCGGGCAGCCGGCGACGAGAGGGGTGGGCGATGGGGCGCGTGGTACCGGCGGTGAGCCGGGCACTCGACATCCTCGAGCTGTTCCTGGACCGCCCGACGCTGTCCGCGCCGGAGATCACCGACCGGCTGGAGCTGCCCCGGACCACCGTCCACGAGCTGCTCGGCACCCTGGTCGAGCGGGCCTACCTGGTGCCGGTGGGCGGCCAGCCGACCCGGTACCGGATCGGGATGCGGCTCTTCCAGCTCGGCGCGTCGTTCGCCGACCAGCTCGACCTGGCCCGCGAGGCGCAGGACGTGGCGCACGACATCGCGGCGGCCTGTGACGAGACGGTACACATCGCGGTGCTCGACGGCGCCGACGTGGTGTACATCGCGAAGGTCGACAGCACCCACCCGGTCCGGATGGTGTCGGCGGTCGGCCGGCGGCTGCCCGCGCACTGTACGGCGGTGGGGAAGGTGCTGCTGTCCGGGCTGACGCCGGAGGCGATCGAGGCCCGGTTCCCGCGTGGCCGCCAGCTGCCCGCGATGACCCCGCACAGCATCACCTCGCTGTCCCGGCTGCGCGCCGAGCTGGCCGAGGTGCGCCGGCTGGGTCTCGCGTACGACCACTGCGAGTCCAACGACGCGGTGCACTGCGTCGCGGCGCCGGTACACGACCATACCGGCGCTATGGTGGCCGGGATGAGCATCTCGGTACCGACGATCCGGTGGACCGGGCAGCGCCAGCGGGAGTGGAGCGACCTGATCGCGCGGGGCGCGGCGGCGCTGTCCGCGCGCCTCGGCCACCGCGCCTAGCCCGGCCAAGATCGGCACAACTTCCCGGAAGTAGTGGTCTCAGGCGGGTACTGAGGCAACAACTTCCGGGAAGTTGTGCCGATCTTGCGATCCGGCCCTGACGCGCATGTATTGACATGACTACGCGACGTCCCCTAACGTCAGGCCGGAGTCGTGATATCGGACACTGTTCGATCAGCCGAACATCCCCCGGTGCTCCGGTCAACCCGGAGCGCGAGCTGCGGTTCTGCCCCCACACACCATGGCCATCTGGCATTCGCCCGCCAAACCAGGCACCCAGGGGAGGAACGAGACACGATGCACAGACTTCATCCACTGTCCACAATGGCCGGTGTGGCCGCCCGCGTCGCCACGGTCGGCCTCATGGTGGCCGCGGTCGGGCTGGTGAGCGTGACTCCGTCAAACGCCGGCACACCGGGCGGCGGCACGGCGGCCCGGATCGACAAGGAGCCGTTCGGCACCACGGCCGGCGGCCAGCAGGTCGACCGGTACACGCTGACCAACGGCCGGGTCCGGGTCCGCATTCTGACCCTCGGCGGCATCCTGCAAACCATCGAGACCCCTGACCGGCACGGCCGGCCCACCAACGTCACGCTCGGCTTCAGCACACTGGCGCCGTACGAGACGAACAGCCCGTACTTCGGGGCGCTCATCGGCCGGTACGGCAACCGCATCGCGAACGGCACCTTCACGCTCGACGACGTGACCTACCACCTGCCGATCAACAACCCGCCGAACAGCCTGCACGGCGGCGACATCGGCTTCAACAAGAAGGTATGGGCGGCCACGCCGATCCCGGGCCGCGACACCGTCGGGCTGCGGTTGACCCTGACCAGCCCGGACGGCGACCAGGGCTACCCGGGGACGCTGCGCGTGCAGGTCGTGTACACATTGGACGCGCACGGCGCGATCCGGATCGACTACCGGGCGACCACCGACAAGGCGACCGTCGTCAACCTCACCAACCACGCGTACTTCAACCTCGCCGGAGAGGGCACCAGCGCGATCTACGACCACAAGCTGTACCTCAACGCCAGCCGGTACACGCCGGTCGACCCGACGCTGATCCCGACCGGCGCGCTCGACCCGGTCGCCGGCACGCCGATGGACTTCACCCGGCCCACCGCGATCGGCGCCCGGATCCGGGACGGCTTCTCCCAGTTGCTGATCGGCCGCGGGTACGACCACAACTACGTCCTCGACCGGCACGGCAGCGGGCTCAGCCTCGCGGCCCGGGTGTCCGAACCGACCAGCGGTCGGACGCTGACCATCTACACCGACCAGCCGGGGATCCAGTTCTACTCCGGCAACTTCCTCGACGGCACGCTCGTGGGCACCAGTGGGCGGATGTACCGGCAGGGCGACGGGTTCGCGCTGGAGACCCAGCACTTCCCGGACTCGCCGAACCACCCGAACTTCCCCTCCACGGTCCTGCGGCCGGGCCAGGTCTACCAGACAAGCACCGTGTACCAGTTCGGCGTCGGCCACTAGAGGCAGGTGCCGGGAGCACGACCGGCGACCCGTTCACCGGGCGGCAACGCCTGGTGAACGGGCCACAGCCAACCGGAGGTAACCATGCGAAAGGTGCATCCGAAGGTCGAGGAAGCCGTCGACACCCTCGACCTCAATCCGGTCACGCGGCGCCGGCTGATCGCCGGCACCGGCCTGGCCAGCGCGTCCCTCGCCGCGACGGCCCTGCTCGGCGCCTGCGGGAAGAACACCACCCAGGCGACGGGCGCGTCCGGCAACTTCCCGAAGACACCGAAGTGGAAGTTCGTCTTCGTCTGCCACGTCACCACGAACCCGTTCTTCACGCCGACCCAGTACGGCGCCGAGGATGCCTGCAAGCTGCTCGGTACCGACTTCCAGTGGACCGGTTCGAAGGACTCGATCGTCGCCGAGATGGTCAACGCGACCCGGACCACCATCAGCGCGAAAGCCGACGGCCTGGCCCTCGCCGTGGTCGACAAGGACGCCTTCCGCGCCCCGGTCGACTCGGCGCTCGACGCCGGCATCCCGGTCGTGTCCTACAACGCCGACGGTTCGCGCGACAACCCCGGCACCAACCGGCTCGCGTACATCGGCCAGGGGCTCTACGAATCCGGGTACGCGCTGGGCCAGCGGGCGTTGCAGCAGATCAGCTCGGGCGACGTGGTCGGGTTCATCGCCACCCCGGGCCAGCTCAACATCCAGCCCCGGATCGACGGCGCCGCCCAGGCGTTCAAGGACTCCGGCAAGCCGATCAACTTCACGCCGGTCGCCACGAACGCCGACGTCACCAAGGGACTGTCCATCATCGACGCGTACGCCCAGGGTCACCCCAACCTGGCCGGCATGCTCGCCGTCGACGCGGGTTCCACCCAGGCGGTCGGGCAGACCGTCGGCAAGTACAACATGCGCGGCAAGGGCCTGAAGGTGGCCGGCGGGTTCGACCTGGTACCCGAGACCCTCAACGGGATCAAGGCCGGCAACCTCGACTACACCATCGACCAGCAGCCGTACCTGCAGGGTTTCCTGCCGGTGCTGGCGCTGTACTTCTACAAGCTGTCGGGTGGGCTGCTGTTCCCCTGCCAGACCAATACCGGGCTGCTGTTCGTCACCAAGGACAACGTCGGCCCGTACCAGACGACGAAGACCCGGTACGAGGGGTCGGCCACGGACAAGAAACTGGTCGAGCGGTCGGGCGCGATTGCGCACGCGTGACGGCTTTGACCGGCACAACTTCCCGGAAGTTGTGGCCTCAGCGAGGGTCGGAGACCACTACTTCCGGAAAGTTGTGCCAGGCGCGAGAAGGGAGCCACGGTGAGCGAGACGGCTGAGCTGGCGCCGGCGCCCGCTGGCGAGTCACCGCCGCCGCGGCCGGCCGGCACGGCGCTCCGGCTGCTGCGTACGGTCGGGGAGGCGCTGACCAAGCGGCGCGAGGCGAGCGTGCTGCTGGTCGCCATCGGGCTGATGATCTACTTCCAGATCAGCCAGCCGGTCTTCCTCACCCACGACAACCTCGTCAACATCGCGCAGGCGTCGGCGCCCAGCGCGGTCGTCGCGGTCGGGATCGTCCTACTGCTGGTCAGCGGCGAGATCGACCTGTCGGTCGGGATGGTGTTCGCGCTGGCGCCGTTCCTGCTCCGGTACGCGATCGACTTCTACGGCGTACCCGCGATCCCGGCCATCCTGCTCGCGCTGGTGATCTCCGCCGGCATCGGGCTCGTCAACGGGTTCATCACGGTCAAGTTGCGGGTGCCCTCGTTCGTCACCACGCTCGGCACGTTCTACGTGCTCCAGGGCGTGGTGCTGACCACGTCGCACGCGTACCCGGCGGAGATCCCGGTGCCGCTGCGCGGCACCATCCAGCGCTGGCTCGGCACCGCGGACTGGGCCGAACTGGCCTGGGGCGTGGCGATCGTACTGGTGTTCCACGTCGTGCTGACCCGCACGAGATGGGGCCTGCACACCATCTCGGTCGGCGGGAACCTGCTGGGCGCCAGCGAGGCGGGCATCAAGGTGAACCGCATCAAGATCGGTAACTTCATGATCACCAGTACCCTCGGCGCGTTCGCCGGGATCATGGAGGCGTTCCGGATCAACACGATCGACCCGAACCTCGGCGGCGGTACCGGTGTCACCTTCACCGCGATCTCGGCCGCGGTCATCGGCGGTACCGCGCTCGCCGGCGGCTCCGGCACGATCATCGGCGCGTTCCTCGGCGCGGTCGTCCTGGCCGAGCTGCAGAACGGCTTCAACCTGATCGGGATCAGCGCCAACCCGTTCTTCCTGGTACTCGGCAGCGCGATCCTGATCTCGATGATCGCCAACCAGTACCTGTCCCGGCTGCGACGGGCGGGGAGGACCTGATGACCGAAGCGCTCCGGGTGGAGCACGTCGCCAAGAAGTTCGGCGCGCTGACCGCCCTGCGGGACGTGAACCTGCGGCTGGCCAAGGGCGAGGTACTCGGCCTGATCGGCGACAACGGGGCCGGCAAGTCGACACTGATCAAGATTCTCTGCGGCTTCCACCAGCCGGACGCCGGCCGGATCCTGGTCGGCGGCGAGGAGATCGTGCTGCGCAGCGTCGACCATGCCCGCTCGGCCGGCATCGACACCGTGTACCAGGACCTGGCCCTCGTCAACGAGCTGTCCGTGTACCACAACATGTTCCTCAACCGGGAGCTGGTGATGTGGCCGCTGCTCAACAACCGGGCGATGCGCAAGCGGGCCAAGGCGCATCTCGACGACATGGGGGTACACATCGAGGACGTGACGGTGGAGGTCGCGAAGCTGTCCGGCGGGCAGCGGCAGGCCATCGCGGTCGCCCGGTCGGTGTACTCGGACGCGAAGATCCTGCTCCTCGACGAGCCGCTGGCGGCGATGGGCGCCCGGGAGGGCCGGCTGATCCTCGACCTGATCCGCGACCTCAAGGCCAGGGGAGAGGTCTCGATCATCGTGATCGCCCACAACTACGCCCAGGTACTCGACGTCTGCGACCGGGTCAACCTGCTCCAGCACGGCATGATCACGCTGGACAAGCCGACCGCCGAGATCACCGTGGCCGAGCTGACCGAGCTGGTGGTGTCCGAGTACCGTCGCTGACGATGAAAGCGATCGTGTACACCCGCACCGGCGGCCCCGACGTGCTGCACCCGACCGAGCGCCCGGTGCCTGAGCCCGGGCCGGGCGAGGTGCTGGTCCGGGTCCACGTGTCCGGAGTCAACCCGACCGACTGGAAGTCGCGCAGCCGCGACGGTGCGCCGCCGTTCCCGGAGGTGGTGCCGGGGCAGGACGGTGCCGGCGTCATCGAGGCGGTCGGCGCGGGCGTGCCGGACGACCGGGTCGGCGAGCGGGTCTGGCTGTGGGAGGCCGCCTGGCGGCGTGCCGACGGCACCGCCCAGGAGTACGTTGTGCTGCCCGCCCGGCAGTCCGTGCCGCTGCCCCACGGCGCGTCGTTCGACCTCGGCGCGAGCCTGGGCATTCCGGCACTGACCGCCCACCGCTGCCTGACCCTCGCCCCGACCGGCCCGCGCCGGCTCGGCCCGGACGCGCTGGCCGGCCGTGCGGTGCTGGTCGCCGGTGGCGCCGGGGCGGTCGGCAACGCCGCGATCCAGCTCGCCCGGTGGGCCGGCGCGACCGTCATCACGACCGTGAGCAGCACCGGGAAGGGTGCCCTGGCGAGCGCGGCCGGTGCCCACCACGTGGTGAACTACCGGGCCGGCAACGCCGCCGCCGAGATCCGCCGGATCGCCCCGGACGGCGTCGACCTCGTGGTCGAGGTCGCGCCCGCCGCGAACGCCGCGCTCGACCGTGAGGTGACCGCGATCGGCGCCACAATCAGCGTGTACGCGACCGACGACGACCTCGCCCTGCCGGTCCTCCCGCTCATGCAGAAGAACGTCGGGTACCAGTTCGTGCTGGTGTACACCGTGCCGGCGGTCGAGAAGGACGAGGCTGTCGAGGACGTCCGGGCCGCCGTGGCGGCGGGCGCGTTCCACGTCGGCGCGCAGGCCGGGTTGCCGCTGCACCGGTACCCGCTGGCCGAGACCGGGGCCGCCCACGCCGCCGTGGAGGGCGGGGCGGTCGGCAAGGTGCTCATCGACCTGGCGTGACGTCCGCGCTTGCACCTCACGCCGCGTCAGGATCTACCGTCGCTGGTGGGTGATCACGTGGACGGACGGCGGTGGAAGGTCGGCGAGCTCGCGGCGGCGACCGGTGTGACGGTACGAACGCTGCACCACTTCGACCAGATCGGGCTGCTGCGCCCGGCGGTACGGTCGGCGGCCGGCCACCGGCTCTACACCGAGGACGACGTCCGCCGGCTGTCCCGGATCCTCGCCCTGCGCGACCTGGAGATACCGCTCGGGGAGATGGCCGGGCTGCTGGCGGACGACGCCCGCACCGGCGCGTTCGAGCGGCTGGTCCGGGACCGGCTCGACGAGGTCGAGCGGAACTTCGAGTCCCGGCAGCGGCTGCGCCGCCGGCTGGTCGCGCTGCTGGCGGCGGCCCGCGACACCGCGGAACCGTCGATCGACGAGCTGATCGAAGCCATGGAGGCGATGATGCAGGCCAGTTACTTCACCCCGGACCAGCTTGCCCGGCTCAAGGACCGACACCGGGAGGCCGGTGCGGGCGGATTCGCCCGCTGGCAACAGGAGTGGACCGCGATCGTGGCGGAGCTACGCGCACACATGGAGGCCGCGGCGGACGTGGCCGAGCCGGCGGTACAGCAGACCGCCCGCCGGTGGACCGCTCTGATGGCGCACATGACCGGCGGCGACCCGGAGATCCTGTCGGCCATGTACGCGTCCCTGGACGGCAAAGGCCCCGAGGCCGCCACCCGGGGCGTGGTGACGGCCGACGTCTGGGAGTACGTGAAGCGGGCGTTCGCGGTCGGCTTCGGCGCGGCGTAACCTAGCCCCGCCTCGCCGACCTAGGAAGAATGGCCGGACAAAACGGTACGCCGGGCGGCCATTCCTCCTAGATCGGCGGGAGAGACGGAGGGGCGGAAAGGTCAGCGATGACGGAGCGGCCACGGATCGTGGTGCTTGGTAGCGCCAACATGGATCTCGTCGTTAGCACCGGGGCGCTGCCTCGGGCGGGGGAGACCGTGGTCGGGCGGGACTTCGCCACGATCGCCGGCGGCAAGGGCGCCAACCAGGCCGTCGCCGCCGCCCGGGCCGGCGGGGACTGCGGGTTCATCGGCGCGGTCGGCAGCGACCCGTTCGGCGCGGAACTGGCCGGCCAGCTGAGCGCGGCCGGGGTGGACACCGACCGGCTGAGAACCGTCGACGGCGCCTCCGGGGTCGCCCTCATCGCGGTGGACGACGCGGGCGAGAACATGATCGTCGTGGCCCCGGGCGCGAATGCCACGATGACCGGGCTGTCCGCCGCCGATCGGGCCGCGATCACCTCGGCGGACGTGCTGATGTGCCAGCTCGAGGTGCCGGTCGGGACGGTGCGGGAGGCGGCCTGGACCGCCCGCGACCACGGGGTACGGGTGGTGCTCAACGCCGCGCCGGCCCGCCCGCTCCCGGTCGAGTTGACCATGGCGGTCGACGTACTGCTGGTCAACCGGGTCGAGGCCGAGACCATCGCCGGCAGCGCGTCGACCGAGGCGCTCCTCGCGGCGGTGCCCCGGGTGGTGCTGACGCTCGGTCCGGCCGGGGTCGAGTACGCCGACCGGCACGGTACCCGGCTGCGGGTACCGGCGCCGGTGGTCGCGACGGTCGACAGCACGGCGGCCGGGGACGCGTTCGCCGGGGCGTTCGCGGTGGCGTGGGCCGAGGGCCGGCCGGTCGAGGAGGCGCTGCGCTGGGCCTGCGCGGCCGGGGCGGCGTGCGCGCGCAAGCGGGGGGCGTCCAGCGCCCTGCCGACCCGGGCCGAGATCGACCAGCTGTTCGCGCAGACATATCAGTAAAGACGGGAGCCTGCCTGCCGATAGGCGGGTACGTGACGTACCGACTCGTGACCCGCAGCGACTTCGACGGCCTCGTGTGCGCGGTGCTGCTCCGGCACCTCGACCTGATCGACGAGATCACGTTCGTGCACCCCAAGGACGTCCAGGACGGGGTCGTCGAGGTCACTGACCAGGACATTCTCACCAACCTGCCGTACGCGCCGGCCGCGCACCTGGTGTTCGACCACCACCACTCGGAGACGCTGCGGACCGGGGGCACCGCCGGCAACCACGTGATCGATCCGGACGCGCCGTCGGCCGCCCGGGTCATCTACGACCACTACGGCGGACCGGACCGGTTCCCGGACGTGTCGGCGGAACTGATGACGGCCGTCGACCGGGCCGACTCGGCCGCGTACGACATCGCGGAGGTGCTCGAACCGGCCGGCTGGACGCTGCTGAACTTCCTGATGGACAGCCGTACCGGCCTGGGCCGGTTCCGGGACTTCCGGATCTCCAACTACCAGCTGATGATGATGCTCATCGACGCCTGCCTGGAACACCAGGACGTGGCCGACATCCTGGCGCTGCCGGACGTCGCCGAGCGGGCCGACCTGTACCACTCCCAGTCCGAGCTGTTCGTCGACCAGCTGCGCCGGGTCAGCCACGTCGAGGGCGACGTGGTGATCGTCGACCTGCGCGACGAGGAGATCATCTACGCCGGCAACCGGTTCCTCGTCTACGCGCTGTTCCCGCAGGCCCGGGTCTCGGTACACGTGATCTGGGGCAAGCAGAAGCTGAACACCGTGCTGGCGGTCGGCAGGTCGATCCTCGACCGGTCGTCGCCGTCCGACATCGGCGCGGTGATGCTGCGCTACGGCGGCGGTGGCCACGTCGCCGCCGGCACCTGCCAGGTGCCGCACGACCAGGCCGAACGGGTCCTCGCCGAGGTGGTCGAGGCGGTCGGCGCGCCGGTGCTCAGTCCCGGATACCGTTGATCGGTCGCGGCACGTACAGGCCGTAGCGCAGCGCCCGGACCGCCGCGAGCGCCCGGGTCGCGGCACCGAGCTTGACCAGGATGTGCTCCAGATGGGTCGCCACGGTGCGCTCGGCGATGTTCATCGCGGACGCGATCCGCTGGTTGCTCCAGCCGTCGATGAGCAGGCCGACGATCTCCAGCTCGCGCCGGGTCAGCCCGCGGAGATCTCCGGCCGGCGAGACCAGGATGACCGCGACCGCCGGGTACGAGGTCTGTGGCACGCAGGCCAGCATGGTGATCCGGACGTGCCGTTCGGCCGCGTCCTTTCCGCTGTACGGGCACAGGAACGAGCTGTACACGCGGCCGTAGCTGAGCCGCTCGGCGGCGGCGGTGAGCACGTCGGGGTATTCGGTCAGCACCGGGTGGGTGGGCAGGCCGGGCAGCGGGAACGTGCCACCGGCCCGGGTCAGCACGATCCCGGCCTCGGCGTCGCCGATGATCCGCGCCGTCTGCGCCACCGTGCGCATCGGATCCACCGCGTGCGCGATGGTACGGGTGAAGCGGCCGATCAGATCCTTCGCGGCGTCCGTCGGATGCGCCACCGTGTCCGTTTCCATGGCGAGAATGCCCAGGTAGCGATCATCCGGGGTGAAGAGCGGCATCGCCAGGCCCTCGCGTAAACCGGCCGGCCACAGGTACTCCGACCAGGCTCGCAGCTCCTGGGGCGGGACCGGCAGATCGCGCAGCCGCATCGGCGGAATATCGCGGTTGAGGCCGAGCAGTTCCGCTTCCTGCATCGCCGTCGGCGTCTCGAGGTATTCACGCAGCGGATCGTCGGACCCGTGGCTGGTGAGAATGACCTGGCGGTTGTCGTCCGGGCTCAGCAGCGAGATTCGGCCGGTCTCGAACGGCACCAGCCGACGCAGGGTGGCCAGGAGCGCGGTCGCGCGCTGTTGTATGTCGCCGGAACCGGAGGCGATCTGACCCACCTCGATCGCGACGCGCAAGCCGCCCGCTCGCCAGTCCGCCACATTCCCACCCCCGTGGGATCGCTGTTGACTTCGCGGTTGTCAACTACATCAGTTACGAATGGCACTGACTTCTATGACAGTCTGGGGCGCTGATCCCCCGGTGGCGAATTGGCGCTGGTCTGGGTCGCGTTGATTCAGCAAACGCTATGAGTTCGATCGGGACAAGACCCTTGTTTCTCGCCATGCGGACCAACCGCGGGGCCCGTTACGTGAAACAAACACGGACCGGTGCCGGTATGGACCGCGCCGATTGCGCATTCGGGCGACTTGCGTCGCACCTGAGTAGGGTGACGTTCGTGGAGTACCGCACGCTGGGCCGTTCCGGCCTTCGAATCTCCGTTCTCACCATGGGCACCATGACGTTCGGCGGTAAGGGCCCGTTCGCCGATGTCGGATCGACCGACGTCGGCGACGCCCGCCGCCAGGTCGACCAGTGCCTCGACGCCGGTGTCAACCTCATCGACACCGCCGACGTGTACTCCGAGGGCGCGTCCGAGGAGATCGTCGGCGAGGTCCTGCGCGGCCGCCGCGACGAGGTGCTGCTCGCCACCAAGGTCCGGATGCCGATGGGCCCGGGCCCCAACGACGCCGGCCTGTCCCGCCACCACGTGATCACCGGCTGCGAGGCCAGCCTGCGCCGGCTGAAGACCGACCACATCGACCTGTACCAGGTGCACGAGTGGGACGGGCAGACCCCGCTGGAGGAGACCCTCGAAGCGCTCGACCTGCTGGTACGCCACGGCAAGGTGCGCTACGTCGGTGCCTCCAACTACGCCGGCTGGCAGCTGATGAAGGCGCTCGGCACGTCCGACCGGCTCGGCCTGTCCCGGTTCGCCAGCGAACAGATCTACTACTCGTTGCAGAGCCGGGACGCCGAGTACGAGCTGATCCCGGCCGCGGTCGACCAGGGCCTGGGGGTGCTGGTCTGGAGCCCGCTGGCCGGCGGGCTGCTGTCGGGCAAGTACCGCCGCGACGTCGCGGCGCCGGCCGGTTCGCGCCAGCTCACCGACTGGAACGAGCCGCCGGTGTACGACCAGGACAAGCTCCACGACACCGTCGACACGCTGGTCGAGATCGGATCGGCGCACGGCGTGTCGGCCGCCCAGGTGGCGCTCGCCTGGCTGCTCGGCCGGCCGGGGATCACCTCGCTGATCGTCGGCGCGCGGACCGGCGAGCAGCTCGCCGACAACCTGGCCGCCGCCGACCTGACGCTGCACGCCGACGAGCGGGAGCGGCTCGACCGGGTCAGCGCGCCGGTCCTGCTGTACCCGTACTGGCACCAGGCGAAAACCGCCCGGGACCGGCTGTCATCTGCCGATCTGACGCTTCTCGGCCCACACTTGTAGCTATGCCCGAAAATGTTGCGGCGGTCCTGCACGGCGTCGGCGACCTGCGGGTCGGCCCGCACCCGATGCCGGCCGTCGGCCCGCAGGAGGTCCTGGTCGAGATCAGGTCGGTCGGTGTCTGCGGCTCCGACGTGCACTACTACGAGCACGGCCGGATCGGCGACTTCTTGGTCCGGGAGCCGCTCGTGCTCGGCCACGAGAGCGCCGGGGTGGTCGTCGACCGGGGCGCCGAGGCGACCCGGCACCCGGTCGGGCAGCGGGTGGCCCTGGAGCCCGGCGTCCCGTGTGGACGATGCCGGGAGTGCCGGGCCGGCCGGTACAACCTGTGCCCGGACGTCCGGTTCTTCGCCACCCCGCCGATCGACGGGGCGCTCGCCCGGTACGTGGCGATCCACCAGGACTTCGCGTATCCGATTCCGGACCAGCTCAGCGACGACGCCGGCGCGCTGATCGAGCCGCTGTCGGTGGCGGTGTGGGCCAACCGGAAGGCCGGCACGACCATCGGGTCCCGGGTGCTGGTCACCGGCGCCGGCCCGATCGGTGTCCTGGCCGCGCAGGTGGCCCGCGCCGCCGGGGCCGGCCACGTGGCGATCGTCGACGTCAACGCCGACCGGCTGGCGCTGGCCGCCCGGCTCGGCGCGGACCAGGCGATCGACGGCCGGGCCGGCACCGATCTGGCCACGGTCGAGCCCGACATCCTGCTCGAATGCACCGGAGTAGAGCCGGTCACCCGCAGTGGCATCCAGGCACTCCGCCCGGCCGGCACGGCGGTCCTGGTCGGCATGGGCGCCGCGGCCGACCAGTCGCTGCCGGTGGCCCGGATCCAGGCCCGCGAGCTGACCGTGACCGGCACCTTCCGGTACGCGAACACCTACCCGGAAGCGATCGCGCTGGCCGCCTCCGGCCGGGTCAAGCTGGACGAGCTTGTCGGCGCCCGGCTGCCCCTCGACCGGGCCGAGGCGGCGCTGCGGATGGGCCACACCGACCCGTCGGTGCTGAAAACCGTGGTGACGATTGTCGACTAGCGGCCGGTCCCGTTCGACGTACCGGGTGGAGGTGAACCATGAAGTACCTACTGCTGTTCTGCAACACCGCCGAGGACGCCGCGGCGTACGACGCCAAGTCCCAGGCCGAGCTGGACAAGCAATTCGACGAGGTTCAGAACTGGCTCGCGACCTACGCGTCCAAGGTCGGCGGCCGGGGGCAGCTGAACGCTCCCGATACCGCCACGACGGTGCGGTTCGTCGGGGACGGCGCTTCGATCGTGACCGACGGGCCGTTCCTGGAAGGCAAGGAAGAGGTCGGCGGCTACTGCGAAATCGACGTGGCCGACCTCGATGAGGCGCTGCGGATGGCCAAATCATGGCCGGCGAGCGGCGCGGTCGAGATCCGTCCGGTGGTGCAGCGCTGAGCGCATCGACCACCCGGGACGCGCTGGCGGCCGTCTTCCGCGAGGAGGCCGGCCGCCTCACCGGGTCGGTGCTGCGCGTCCTCGGCGGGGCCGACTTCGGCGTCGCCGAGGAGATCGTCCAGGACGCGCTGCTGGCGGCCTGCGAGCAGTGGCCGGTGGACGGCATCCCGGCCCGGCCGGGCGCGTGGCTGTGGACCGTCGCGCGGCGCCGCGCGGTCGACGTGCTGCGCCGGGACATCGTGTACCGGGAGAAGCTGGCCCAGGTCGCCTGGCCGGTCGAGCAGCCGGCCGACGAGGCGGACCGGCTGCGGCTGGTCTTCACCTGCTGCCATCCGGCGCTGTCCCCGGAGGCGCGGGTGGCGCTCACGCTGCGAACCGTGTGCGGGCTGACCACCGCCGAGATCGCGAACGCGTTCCTGGCGTCCGAGTCTGCCATCGTGCAGCGGCTCACCAGGGCCCGCCGGAAGATCGCCGACGCCGGCATCCCGTACCGGGTACCGGCCGACGACGAGCTGGCCGACCGGCTGGCGGCGGTCCTCGCGGTGATCTACCTGATGTTCAACGAGGGGTACCTGACCAGTGCCGGGGACACGCCGCAGCGGCGGGACCTCACCGACGACGCGCGCTGGCTGGCCGAACTGCTGAGCACCCTGATGCCGACCGAGCCCGAGGTGCTCGGGCTGCTGGCGTTGATCCGGCTGCACCGCGCCCGGGCGGCGGCCCGCTTCGACGAGCGGGGGCGGCTGGTGCTGCTGCGTGACCAGGACCGCGCGCGCTGGGACCACGCGGAGATCGCCGTCGCCGCGGCCCTCGTCGTGCGCGCGGCCCGGTTGCGCCGCCCCGGCCCGTACCAGTTACAGGCCGCCGTCGTCGCCTGCCACGCCGAGGCGCCGAGTTGGGAGGCCACCGACTGGCGGCAGATTCTCCTCCTGTACGACGCGCTGCTGGCCCACCTGCCGTCACCCGTGATCCGGTTGCACCGGGCGGTCGCGGTGCGCCAGGTGGCCGGGGCCGACGCCGCGCTGGCCGAGGTGGACGCGCTGGCCGGTGCGCTCGACCGGTACCACCTGTACCACGCGACCCGGGCGGAGCTGCTGCGCGACCTGGCCCGCCCGGCCGAGGCGAGGCGCGCCGACGAGCGCGCCCTCCGCCTCACGGGCAACCCCGCAGAGCGCGCATTGTTGGAACAACGCCTCGCGTGAGCCCCCAACCTCGTCGATCTAGGACGAATGGTGCCCGGGCTGCCTGATTTATCCCACCATTCTTCCTAGATCGACGAGGTGTCCGGGTGAGTGGCGGCGACTACCGCGTCGAGCACAGCGTCGACGTCGGCCTCGGTGGCGTGGGGGTTCAGCAGGGTGAGCTTGAGCCAGATGGCGCCGGCCGCCAGCGCACCCGGGTCCATCCGGTGATCACCGTCCACCGGCACGGTCACCACGGCCGCGAGGGTGTGCCGATCATGGGGCACGCCGCGAGGGTGTGCCGATCTTGCGGTCCGCGTCAGCGGGCGTGTCAGCGACTTGTGCGCGACCTGTCAGGGGGATCCCGCACGCTGATCGGGACGAGACACGAGACGAAGGACGAGACATGACCTACGCGATACAGGCCGAGGGGCTGGTGAAGCGGTTCGGCAAGACAACAGCACTGGCCGGCGTCGATCTGGCCGTGCGCCCTGGCACGGTGATGGGCCTGCTCGGGCCGAACGGCGCGGGCAAGACCACCGCGGTACGCGTGCTGGCCACCCTGCTGCGTCCGGACGCCGGCCGGGCCATGGTCGGCGGCTTCGACGTGGTTCGCGAGCCCGACCGGGTCCGCGCCCTGATCGGGCTGACCGGCCAGTACGCGGCGGTCGACGAGGACCTCACCGGATTCGAGAACCTGGTGCTCATCGGCCGGCTGCTGGAGCTGCCCCGGCGGGACGCCAAGCGGCGCGCCACCGAGCTGCTGGACCAGTTCGACCTGACCGACGCGGCCCGGCGCGGCGTCAAGACGTACTCCGGCGGCATGCGGCGCCGGCTCGACCTGGCCGCGAGCCTGATCAGCCGGCCGGACATCCTGTTCCTGGACGAGCCGACCACGGGACTCGACCCGCGCAGCCGCGGCGAGGTCTGGCAGATGGTCCGCCAGCTCGTCGCCGACGGCGTGACCGTGCTGCTCACCACCCAGTACCTGGACGAGGCGGACCGGCTGGCCGGCGAGATCGCGGTGATCGACCACGGTCGACTGATCGCCAGCGGTACACCGTCCGAACTGAAGGCCAAGGTCGGTGGGCAGACGCTGGACGTACGCCCGACCGACCCGGCCGACCTGCCGGCCGTCACCTCGATCGTGGCGGCCGCCGTCGGCGCCGCGCCGAGCCCGCACGGCGACGACCCGGGCCTGCTGTCGGTCCCGGTCGACGACGCCGAGGTACTGCCGGCCGTGGTCCGCGGCCTCCAGGAACGCGGAGTCCAGGTGACCGAGCTGGCCCTGCGCCTGGCCAGCCTGGACGAGGTCTTCCTGGCGCTGACCGGACACGTTGCGGAGGAGTTGTAAATGGTCGCCATCAGCCACACCCCCAGCCACGTCGTGCCGGCCCGGCGGATCGGCCCGGTGCGTACCGCCCGGCACAGCTTCACCCTGGCCTGGCGGGCCGTCCTCAAGATCTGGCACAACCCGGAGCAGCTCCTCGACGTCAGCCTGCAGCCGATCGTGTTCGTGACGATGTTCGTGTTCCTGTTCGGCGGTGCGATCACCGGCGGCGACCGGCACCAGTACCTGCAGTTCGTGCTGCCCGGGATCATGGTGCAGACGATCACCTTCGCCAGCATGGGCACCGGGATCAACCTCAACACCGACATCACCAAGGGCATCTTCGACCGGTTCCGCAGCCTGCCGATCGCGCGCAGCGGCCCGCTGATGGGGCTGATTCTGGGCGACATCGTTCGGTATCTCATCTCGATGGCCGTGCTCATCGTGTACGGGACGGTCCTCGGCTTCCGGTTCGAGACCAACCTGCTGTCGGTCCTCGCCGGATGCGCTCTGATCATGCTGTTCTCGCTGGCGCTGTGCTGGATCTGGGCGCTCGCCGGGCTGTACGTGAAGTCGCCGCAGAGCCTGCAGGGACTCGGGTTCGTGATCGGGTTCCCGCTGACCTTCGGCAGCAACGTGTTCGTCGCGGCGGGCACCCTGCCGGGCTGGTTGCAGGCATGGGTGAAGGTCAACCCGGTGACGGCGCTGACCGACGCCGCGCGGGGGCTGATGCTGGGCGGTCCGGTGGCCACACCGGTCTGGCACACCCTGGCGTGGGTACTGGGCATCGTCGCGGTGTTCGCGCCGCTCGCGGTCCGGCGGTACCGCCGGATGGCCTGATCAGTGCGGGTTTACGTCGGCCGGTGCTCCACTGTGGACGCCGGCCGACGCGTACTCGCGGAGGATCGTGAGCGCGGTGTCAGCCGACTCGTCGCGGGCCGCCGCGTGCAGGCCTGCGAACCGGTCGCCGAGCGCGGCCCGGATCGCCCGCGTCGTGTCGACCGCATCCGGGTTGCCGAGGTCGGCCACGCCCCGGACCGCCTCGGCCAGGCCGTGCAGGCGGGCGGCCTGTTCCGGATCGCCTTCGGCGAGGGCGATCGCGGCCAGCGCCTCGCCGGCGGTCGCCTGGGCCGGCCGGTCGGCGCCGTCGCGTACGGCGTGGAAGACCTCCGCCGCGTGCCCCCGCGCCGCGACCAGGTCGCCCTGCGCGATCGCGGTGAAGGCCAGCCCCACCAGCGGCAGCGCGCACCACTCCGACGGCACCGCGACGATGGTCGCCAGCTCGCTGATGGCCTCGCGGTACTCGCGCTCCGCCGTCGACAGGTCGCCCCCGCGGCGGGCCAGTTCACCGGCGCCGCAGCAGAAGATGAACCGCCGGGTCGGCATGCCGGCCAGCCGGGCGTGGTGGCGGGCCAGCTCCAGGTCGGCCTTTGCCGTGGCCAGGTCGCCGGCCCGGCCCCGGACCATGCTGAGCCCGAAGCGCACCTGGGCCAGGTCGTCGTCGACGCCCAGCTCGGTCGACAGGGCGAGGGCCTGTTCCAGGTACGCGATCGCCCCGGCGTGGTCGCCGCGCAGCTCGCGCGGCTCGGCGAGGGAGACCGTCGCCACGCCGATGCCCCAGCGGTCGCCGATGTCCTGGAACGCCGCCAGGGCGGCCGTCATCGACCGTTCCGCCTCGTCGATCTTGCCGGCGTTGGTGTGCAGCGAGCCGCGCAGGACCTGGCCGACCGCCCGGGCCCACGGGTCCGGATGGTCCAGCAGCGGCGGTAACAGGTCCCAGGCGTGCTGGTTGTCGTCGACGAAGATCGCCGCCATCGGGCCGGCGAGCGCCGCCATCGGGTGGTCCCGCTCGCCGATGGCGTTGCATTCGGCGAAGGCCGCCCGGCTCCCGACGACGTCGCCGGTCGCGATGAGCCCCATGGCGTGGTGCGCCAGCGCCACCGCCCGCGCGGCCGGGGGTGTTTCGCCCGGCACGGCGAGACACTGCCGCAGCCAGCCGGCGGCCTCGGCGTGCGCGCTGCGCAACGCCCAGAACCAGCCGAGCGCGGCGGCCAGCCGGACCGCGGTCGCCGCGTCGCCGGAGTCGACCGCCCAGCGCAGGGCGGCGGTGAGGTTCTCCCAGTCCGCGGTCAGCCGGGCCAGCCAGATGAGCTGGTCGCGACCGCGCAGCGCCGGCTCGGCCATCTCGGCGAGCGCCACGAAGTGGGCCGCGTGCGCCGCGCGTACCGTCTCGGCCTCACCGGCCTCCGCCAGCCGTTCCGACGCGTACACCCGGATGGTCTCCAGCATCCGGTACCGGTCGTCGGTGAGCGTGACGAACGACTTGTCCACCAGCCCACCCAGCGCGTCCAGGTCGCCGCCGCACACCGCCTCGGCATCGCCGACCATGCACCCGCCGAGGAACACGGACAGCCGGCGGGCCAGGCGGCGCTCGTCGTCGGCGAGCAGGTCCCAGCTCCACTCGACGACGGCCTGGAGGGTCTGGTGGCGCGGCATCGCGGTCCGGCTGCCGCCGGTGAGCAGGCGGAACCGGTCGCCCAGGCGGGCCGCGATCTGGTCGACCGGAAGGGTACGCAGCCGGGCGGTCGCCAGCTCGATGGCCAATGGCAACCCGTCGAGGCGGCGGCAGATCTCCACTACGGCGTCCACTGTGGACATGTTGACGGTGAAGCCGGGCCGGACGGCGGCGGCGCGGTCGGCGAACAGCCGGACGGCCGGGAAGTCCAGCGCCCGGCCCGGGTCGGCGCCGGCCGGCGGGGTGGACAACGGGGTCACCGGGCTCAGCGTCTCACCGGTGATGGCGAGCGGCTCGCGGCTGGTGGCCAGGATCCGGACCTCGGGGCAGGCACCGAGCAGGTCGTCGGCGATCCGGGCGGACTCGCCGATCAGGTGCTCGCAGTTGTCCAGGATCAGCAGCATCCGCTTGTCGGCCAGCGCGTCCAGCAGCCGCCCGTACAGGTCGCCGCCGCCGAGCCGGCTGGGCGGGAAACGCAGCCGCAGCGTCTCGGCCAGCGCGCGGGGGACTTCGGCCGGCTCCCGTACGGGGGCCAGCTCGACCAGCCAGGCGCCGTCGGGGAAGGCGCCGGCCACCCGGCGCGCGGTCTCGGTCGCCAGCCGGGTCTTGCCCGCCCCGCCCGGGCCGACCAGGGTCACCAGCCGGTAGTCGGCCAGCAGCTCGGCCACCCGGGTCAGCTCCGCCTCGCGCCCGACGAAGCTGGTCAGCCCGGTCCGCAGGTTGCCCTGTGCGCCGGTCTCCCCGCGCAGGATCGACGTGTGCAGCGCGGCCAGTTCGGGGGACGGGTCGACGCCCAACTCGTCGGCCAGGGTGCGGCGCAGCCGGTCGTACTCGCGCAGTGCCTCGGCCGGCCGGCCGGACTCGTACAAGGCCCGGATCAGCAGCGCGTGCGGCCGTTCCCGCAGGGGGTGCGCGGCGGCCAGGTCGGCGCACTCGGCCACCACCCCCGGCGCCGCGCCGCGCTGGAGATCGGCGTCGATGCGATCCTCGGTGGCGGCGAGCCGGGCCTCGTCGAGCCGGGCCGCGGGGGTGGTGAACGCTCCGATGCCGGCCACGTCGACCAGCGCCGGCCCGCGCCACAGGGCGAGCGCTTCGCCGAGCAGCCCGGCCGCGACGTCCGGCTGGCCGGTCGCGAGCGCGTCCCGGCCGGCACCGGCGAGCCGCTCGAACTCGATCGCGTCGACGTCCCCCGGCGCCAGGTCGAGCCGGTACCCGACGGACTGTGCGCTGAGCCGGGACGGATCGGGCAGCAGCCGGCGCAGCCGGGAGACCAGGGTCTGCAACGCGCCCGCCGCGCCGGCCGGCGGCGTGTCCGCCCAGACCGCCGCGATCAGGGCGTCCGCGCTCACCATCCGGCCGGCGCCGAGGACGAGCCGGATCAGCAGGGCGCGCAGCCGGCCGCCGCCGATCTCGACCGGCGCGCCGTCGTCGCCGGTGACCAGCAGCGGGCCGAGCACCGCGACACGCACCATGACCTCCCCGTGTGGCCTTCCCGCAAGTATGGCGGGTCAGCCGGCGCTGTCGGGCAGCACGTAGCTGGTGTCGGCCTCCAGCCAGGCCCAGTCGGCCAGGTCGATGCCCGCCGGATCGTCACCGGTCAGGATCAGCGGCACGGTACCTTCGTCGAGCAGGTCGGCGACCAGCTGGCGCTCGTGGGCGACGACCTCCCCGGACACCAGCAAGCCGACGACCCGGCGGCGGGGGAGGGCGGCCCGCAACACCGGGAGTACCCGGCCGGCCAGGCGCGTCGGGCAGATCAGGACCAGTTCGTGGACGGCCGCCACCGCCGCCAGCGTCGCCATCGAGCGAGGGTCGGACAGCGCTGTGTCGGTGAGGTGGATGATCGCGAGCATCACCGGCTCGCTCGGGGTGGTCGGCCGGGTCTGGACACCTGTCAATGGGTACCCCGCTGTGCGCCGGCCGAACCGTTACGGTTGGTGGCCAGCGCCGGGTCGTCGTCCGTTGCCGGAAGGAGAGCTGATGTCGGTACAGGTGGATCTGGCCGGTCGCACCGCGCTCGTCACCGGCGGCGCGGGCGGCATCGGGCGGGCGTGCGCCGAACGGCTCGCGCGGGCCGGCGCGGCGGTCGTGGTGCTCGACCGGGACGCCGACGGCGCCGCGGCGGTGGCCGACGCCATCGGCGGCCGGGCGATCGGGATCGACCTGACCGACATGGACGCCGTCGACCGGATCGACGTCAGCGCCGACATCCTGGTCAACAACGCCGGGTTCCAGCACGTCGCGCCGCTTCCGGAGTTCCCGCCGGAGATATTCCGGACCATGCTGACGCTGATGGTCGAGGCGCCGTTCCGGCTGGTCCGCCGGTGCCTGCCGGGCATGTACGCGAACGGTTGGGGCCGGATCGTCAACATCTCGTCGGTCCACGGGATGCGGGCCTCGCCGTTCAAGTCCGCCTATGTCACCGCGAAGCACGGGCTGGAGGGGCTGTCGAAGGTGATCGCGATGGAGGGCGCCGCGCACGGCGTGACGTCCAACTGCGTCAACCCGTCGTACGTGCGTACCCCACTGGTGGAGAACCAGATCGCGGCCCAGGCGGCGAGCCACGGCATCCCGGCGGATGAGGTGGTCGAGCAGATCATGCTCGCCCCGACCGCGATCAAGCGGCTGATCGAGCCGGCCGAGGTCGCCGAGCTCGTCGCGTACCTCTGCGCGCCGGAGTCGTCGTTCATCACCGGCGCGTCGATCATGGTGGACGGCGGGTGGAGCGCGCACTGAGGCGCTACCGGTAGTCCTCGGCCTTCGCGTCCTTCCGGTCGCCGAAGTACGCGTCGGCGAAGAACCGGCTGGCCTCGGGCTGCGAACCGTCCAGGTCGGTGAACCCGTACTGCTTGGCCAGTACGCCCGACGAGAGCGCCTTGCCGGCCCAGCGCGCGACGTCCGGGTCGGCGGCCAGTGCCGCCACCGCGCGGCCAATGTAGTGCGGCGTCTCCGAGATCGCGAACCATTTGTCCTTCGCGATGCCGTCCCGCCAGTTGTCCTCGGTGACGCCGAAGTGCTCCAGCATCTCCTCGGAGCGCAGGAACCCCGGGCGTCAGCGCCACCGAGGTCATCCCGTGCGGGGTCAGCTCCTCGGCGAGCATCTTGCCCATCCGGGTGATCGCGACCTTGACCAGGTCGTAGAACATCGTGCCCCGGTACCGGTCGTTGAACATGTCGTCGCCGTCGGTGATCTCGACGACCAGTCCGGCCCGCCGGCGTACCAGCAGCGGCAGCACGGTGTGCAGGGTGATCAGGTGGGTCTCCAGCCCGTTGCGTACCGCCGCCAGACCTTTCTCCAGGTCGTGCTCCCAGATCGGCTTCCACTCGATCAGCTGCTCGCCGCCCCAGGTGTCGTCGACGAGCACGTCCAGCTGCCCGTCCTGCTCGGTGCTCGATGCGCCGGACGAGGTCGGCGACGTCGGCCGGGCTCATGTGGTCGCAGCGGACCGCGATGCCCCGCCCACCCGCCTCGGTCACCAGGTCGGCGGTGTCCTCGATGGTCTCCGGCCGGTTCAACGGGCTGCGTGCCGCGCGTGTGGTGCGCCCGGTGACGTACACCGTGGCTCCGGCCGCGCCCAGCTCGACGGCGATGCCCCGGCCGGCGCCACGGGTACCGCCGGTGACCAGGGCGACCTTGTCCTTGAGTGTCATGTTGTCCTTGAGTGTCACGGTCGGCTCCAGGTCGTCAGTACGGTGTCGATGTCGGTGCGGATGCGCTCGCGCAGGCTGCCGATCGGGCGGACCGACCAGCGGATGGCGCTGCCCTCGGCGAGCGCGGTCAGGACCCGGGCCGCGTGCGGCGCCGGTGGGGCTCCGGGCAGCGCGGTGGTGGCGGCGTGGACCAGGGCGGCCACCTCGGCCTCGACCGTCGCGTACAGCTCAGCGAGCAGGCCGCGCAGCTCGGCGTCGGCGAAGTCGACCGCGAGCTGGGCCAGGTTGTTCGCCGCCGCGGCCGGGTCGTCGAGCGCCGTGTACGGCTCCACCAGGCCGGCGCGCAGCGCGTCCACCGGGTCCGGGTGACCCTCCGCCGCCGCGCGGATGGTCTCCGGCACCGCGTCGACGGTCAGCCGGGACAGCGCGGCCAGCAGGCCGTGCTTGGAGCCGAAGCGCTGCACGAGCGTACCCGCGACGACACCGGCCTCGGTGGCGATATCGGCGAGCGTGAAGCCGGGACCGAGTCGGGCGATCACGCTGCCGGCCGCGGCCAGCAGCCGCTCGTCGCTGACCTTCCGGGGTCGGGCCACGCAAGTTATTGCACCATCATTCAGAAACCGGCACAACTTCCGGGAAGTTGTGGCCTCAGCGGGTACTGGAGACCACTGTTTCCGGGAAGTTGTGCCGATCATGCGGTGGCCGAGATAGCCCGGTGTCAATGGGCCGACCGGGCGGGAGCGGGTCCGGAACGGGTACTGATGAATACCGAACGTAGTCTCGATCGACCGGCAATGATCGGTGCCCAAAAGGGCAACCGGACCACTAGACTCCTCCGGCGGGTGTGCCCCTTGGTCCGGGTAACCCACCCGTGGCCTGGGCAACCCTGCGTCGAAGGAGGCGGAACCTTGGTCGGAGGCCACCGGTCCCGCCTGCCCGGTTCGGGCCGGTTTCGGCGCATCCGGCCATGGACGGTGGTCGTCGTCGGTGTTCTGGTTGCAGTACTCTCTGTGATTTTGACCAAGGCCGGTGGCGGCGGTAGCCGGTCCGACGTGGTCGACGGACCGACCCGGGCGCGCGCCACCGACACGTTCACCGACACCCCGGCCGAGCCGCCGCTCGACACCGGAAACCCGGCGCCCGGCGCACCGGCCGCGCCCGCGTCCGGCACCAACGCGGCGAGCCCGGCGGGCACCGCCCCGGCGCCCCGGCCGCCCACGTCGAAGGCCGCGCCGCCGCCCCCGGCGCCGCCGGTGGTCACCTCGTACGAGGCCGAGTCGTCCGCGAACAGCCTCGCCGGCACGAAGACCTTCACCTGCGACGGCTGCTCCGGCGGCAAGAAGATCGGAAACATCGGCCGGGGCATGGGCACCCTGCAGTTCAACGGCATCACCGCGACGAGCGGGCCGATCAACGTGACCCTCGTGTACGTCAACGGCGAGGGCACCCGTACCGCGCAGCTCAGCGTCGACGGGGCGGCCCCGATCTCGCTCAGCTTCCCGTTCACCGGCGGCTGGAGCACGGTCGGCACCCTCGACGTCACCGTGCCGGCCGGCTCCGGCGCGAACACGCTGCGGTTGTTCAACACCGCCGGCCCGGCGCCCGACTTCGACAAGATCGTGGTGACGGTACCCGGCAGGTAGCGGTCCGGATGGACGCCCAGCCGGCGCCGACGGCTACCGCGCTGACGGTCTCCGGGTGGCGGCACCTGGTCTCCGCGTAGCGGCGCCGCCGGTGACCTCGGCGGTCCGGACCCGATGCTCGGCCACCCGCACCCGGTTGGCGCAGCGCAGCGAGCAGAAGCGCCGCCGGCCGTTGCGCGAGGTGTCCACGAAGACGGCGCCGCACCCTGCGCGCCGGCAACACCCGAACCGGTCCGGTCCGTCCTCGCACAGCAGGTGGGCCAGGCCGGCCGCGGTCCGGGCACGCAGCCGGGTCACGATGTCGTCCGCGACCCCGGCGTAGTGCAGGTGCGGCGCCAGGCCGTCGTGCCGGGAGACGAACGGCCGGCTGGCGGCCACCGCCAGCAGGGCGTTGATCGCATCTACCCGCCGGTCGAGGTCCGGGTCGGCTCGGTCGGGGTCCGGGCCCGGGTTTGCGAACACGGCGCGCAACCGGTCCGCCCAGTCGGCCAGCGCGGCCGCGTGCTCCGTCGACACCGCGCTGGTCGGCTGCGTGTACTCGTCGACGACCGCCTGGTAGCCGGCGACCGTGGCGGGGGCGTTGACGAGGGCGGCCGCCAGTTGGGCGGCCGTCCCGCCGTAATGGTTGAAGTGCACTAGACCATTAGTGCACGGTAGGTGGATGGATCGCAACTGCCCGTACTGTGGCTGGCCGGTCGGCACGGCTGGTCCGCGGTGTGCCAGCGCGCATCGCACGTCGGCCGGTGTCGTGCGGTACCTGCGGTGCGTGTGCAGCGCCTGGCTGGTGGTTCGCGACGGGGAGGTCCGGGCCGCTCTCTGCTCGACGGAGTGAGGGCGCCGCCGCCTGGCGGCGGCGCCCCCGGGACTACTGCGCGACCTCGAGGTAGTCCAGGTTCGGGCCGCCGTTGGCGGTCGTGGACGTCACTCTGATCGTGTTGGTACCGGCGGTGAGCGTCACCGGTACCGTGGCGTTGGTCCAGCTGGTCCAGTCGGTGGTGCTGCCGAACGCGGTGCTCGTCGGCGTCCCACCGTTGACCGTCAGGTCCATCGGCCGTACGGCGGTCGTGCCGTTGGCGTACCGGAAGGTCAGCGTCGCGGCGCCGGCCTGGGCGTCCGGAACCGTGAACTCGACGTAGCTGCCGACCTCGTTGGTGCCGTTGACGAAACCGGTACCGCTGAACCCGGCGTGATCACTGTCGACGGTGCCGTGGAAGATCGTCGCGCTCTCCGCCTCGAAGTGCCCGCTCGGCGGCGGCGGAGGCGGCGGGCCGCCGCTGCCGGCGTAGTTCGAGCCGATCCACGACTCGTCCACCCGCAGCCGGCTGCCACCCTGCGTGTTGGTGACCTCCAGCCGCACGTACCGGGTGTTGGTCGCCGGCAGGTCGAGCATCACCACGCCGCGCGCGTTCGGCAGGGAACCGCTGGCCACCGCGCTACCCCAGGACGTGCCGTTGCTGGAGTAGAACGCCCGCCACTGTTTGATCCGGTTGGACGTGCCGCCGGACACCACCGAGTCCTCCCGCTGGTTGACGCCGATGTACTGGACCGGCTGGGTCGAGCCGAGGTCGTAGTCCAGCGTCACGGGGGTCTTGTTGTTGTTGTCCCAGTAGGTCAGGTAGTCACCGTCGGCGGCGGCCGACGCGGCGTGCCCGCTGGCCGACGAGCTGGCCTTCACCGACACGGAGGACGCCGGGTAGATGCCGGTGCGGCCGGCCGTCTCCACTTTGAACACCGTGTCGTACGGGTCCCAGCCGGACAGGCCGGTGAGCGTCAGGTTGCCTTTGCTCTGGGTGAAGTCGACCGTCGCCCCGGTCCGGAAGTTGGTCACCCGGGTCACCGAGTACCCGTTGTCGCGCAGGGTCAGGGAGCTGCCCGACGTGGGCGGGTCGATGACGTGGATGTACTGCAGGTTGGGGTCGGCCTTGCTGACCGTGGTGACCCCGTACGCGCTGTTGTTCCAGCGTCCGGGCTTGAGGCCGCCGTACATGTACCCGCCGCCCTCGGTGCCGCCGAGCGCACCCCAGATCCCGTTGAGGTAGGTGCTGGCGAAGTTGTTGAACGACTCCTGGTTACTCGGGAACTTGCCGTTGACCTGCGCGGTCTCGGCCATCAGCGCCTTGATGGAGGAACCGGCGTTGGTGATCAGGCGGCCGAGCGTGAGCTTCTTGTCGACCGACGGGTTGGATCCGTCGTACCACCACGCACCGGACGACGGCAGCTTGAAGTCGGCCTCGATGAGCCGCGGCGCCGCGGTGTACACCTTCTGCGGGTAGTCGTAGGACGGCGTCATGCCGGTCTTCTGCTCGTTGCTGATCATGTCCATGATCGGCGTGTCTTCGTTGTTGTTGCTGATCGTGAAGCTGGGCCGGTCCGACCGGACCTTCTCGTACAGGCCATGGTCGATCCAGTACTGGTTGTCGTTGTCCACCCAGAACCCGCCGAGGTCGGGGTAGTTCTGCATGACCTCGACCCAGTTGTCGTAGCTGAACTGGCCGAACCCGTCCCGGGTGGTCAGGTTGACCGTCTTGCCCTTGTACTTCGAGTACGCGGACGAGTCGAGCCACTCGTGGCCGCCCTCGTTGTGCCACTGCGGGTCGTCGGTCATGTACAGGATGACCTTCATCCCGGCCGGCGTGGCCGCGTCGATCAGCTCGCGGAGGAAGTCACGCTTGGTCGAGCAGCTGCCGGGGATCTTCGACGGCCAGGCCCGCGCGTAGCCGAGCCGGCTGTGGAAGGAGGCGAGGACCAGGTACTGGACGTGCAGCTTCTTGCCTTCGTTCACCCAGTACGTCGGGCTCCAGCCGCCATTGGTGACGTCCGACTCCCAGGCGCTGCAACTGGTGTGGGAGGGCGACGTGCGCTCGCCCCAGTGCAGGAACAGGCCCGCGGTCGAGTCGCGGAGGAACTGCTGTCGTGGGTTCTGTAGTTCGGCGTGCGCGGCGGTCGAACCCATCCACCAGATCGCGCTGATCGGAACAATGAGGATCGCCGCCAGCGCGGCGAGCCACCTGCGAATTTTCTTGCTCACCGGGTACCTCCCCTGTCCGGGGTGACTAAACGTGGGTACAGGGTTGCCCGGCTGTTCTATCGAGGTCAATGGATAGAAGGGCTGGGCAAACCGCCGGTGTCGTGCGGTTTGGCGCAGCGGAGGCCGAGACACCGGAAACGCTCCCAGAATTTGCTGGTATGACCTGGTCTCGTCGCCTCGGTACCCCACCCCGCGGGCGCACGATAGCGCGTGACGTCGACCGAAAACGTTTGTGTGATTCCGCGTGGCGGAGCGGCCCGGCGTGGCTCCGGTGGCCCGGCGTTCGCGCGGCCGGCACCATTTTGTCGGACCTGCCGAGTATCGTCCCGTCACGGCGGCGAAACGGGCGGCACGTGTCACGACGCGTGCACAGCCGCCGGCACGCGGGTCGCACGGGGAGGGGACGAGCGCTGATGGGTCGATTGCGAGCGCGCCAGGAGTGGCAGTTCTTCGCGGTGCTGCCCCGGGCCGACCGCCGGCTGGCGGTCGTCTGGTGGGCCGTGCTGATCGCCCGCGGCGTGCTGCCGGCCGTGCTCGCGATCGCCACCGGCGTGCTGGTCGCCGCCGTGCAGTCCGGGCGGTCGCTGGTCGGGCCGCTGGCGCTGGTGGGCGTCGTGTTCGTGGCACTCCAGGTGCTCAGCCCGGTGCACACCGCGCTCAGCGCCAACCTCGGCGACCGCACCTCGGCGTGGCTCAACGACCGGTTGACCACGATGTCCGTCGAGCCGCCCGGCATGGGCCACCTCGAGGATCAGAAGCTGACCGACGACCTGACCGTGGCGCGCGATTTCGACCTGGGCATCCAGGGGCCGCCACTGGCGATCGCGATGGACTTCACCGCCACCGGCGTGATCGAGCTGGTCGGCGGCCTGGCATCGGCGTTGGTGCTGTTCGGGTTCCGCTGGTGGGCGCCGTTCGTGCTGGCCGGCGCGTGGATCAGCACGCACTGGCTGCTGCGCGAGAGTGCCGTGTGGAGGGACCGCAACACCGACGAGGTGCGCTCGGCGCAGCGCGACTCCGACTACGCGTACCGGTTGGCCGTCGACCCGCCCGCGGCGAAGGAGCTGCGCCTGTTCGGCCTGGTGGGTTGGACCATCGAGCGGTTCATGGCCCGCCGGGCGCGGCTGCACGAGTTGCAGTACAGGGCGACCCGGATGCGCGAGAAGTCGGTGTTGAGCAGCCTGGTGCTGGTGCTCGCCGCCAACGCGCTGGTGTTCTGGGCGCTCGCGTCGGCCGCCGCGGACGGGCTCGGCCTCGGCCCCGTCGTCGTGTACGCGCAGGCCGCCGTCGGCACCAGCATGATCGCGTTCGGCGGGCTCAGCTGGGTGCTCGACGGTGCCGCCGCACCGGTCTCCGCCGTGCTCCGGCTGGACGCCGCGATGGCGGCGGCCGGCGCGCTGCCGCAGGAGGACGATCCCGTTGCGGCGCAAGGTAAACCGGCGACCGAGATCCGGTTCCGTGACGTGACGTTCGGCTACCCGTCGTCGGACCGGCCGGTGCTCGAAGGGTTCGACCTGACCATCCCGGCCGGGTCCTCGCTGGCCATCGTCGGGCGCAACGGATCCGGCAAGACCACGCTCGCGAAGCTGCTGTGCCGGCTCTACGACCCGCAGTCCGGCGCGATCGAGGTGGACGGGGTCGACCTGCGACGGTTCGACCTGGCTGGCTGGCGCGGCCGCGTCACCGCCGTGTTCCAGGACTTCACCCGCTACGAGCTGCCCCTGCGGGACAACGTGGCCCCGGCCGGCGCGCCCGACGAGGTCGTCCGGTCGGCCCTCGCCGCGGCGGGCGCCGCCGACCTGGCCGACCTCGACACCGTCCTGTCCCGGGCCTACGCCGGCGGCACCGACCTGTCCGGCGGGCAGTGGCAGCGGATCGCGCTGGCCCGGGCACTGTGCGCGGTGCGGATGGGCGCCGGGGTGGTGCTGCTCGACGAGCCCACCGCCCAGCTCGACGTGCGCGGCGAGGCGGAGATCTTCGACCGCATCCTCGCGGCCACCCGGGACTGCACGACGATCCTCGTCTCGCACCGCTTCTCCACCGTCCGGCACGCCGACCGCATCTGCGTCGTCGAGCACGGCAAGGTGGTCGAGCTCGGCTCGCACGACGAGCTGATGGCGCAGGCCGGCCGGTACCGTACGATGTTCGACCTGCAAGCGCGCCCGTTCAGCGTGATCGAGGGCGAGGAGGAGGCCCAGTACGATGTCCTCACCTGAGGTCACCGCGACGGCGAAGCCGGAGGCGGCCGGGGCGACCACCCCGCAGCCGCCGGAGGAGCTGCCGCCGGCGCTGTCGTCGATGTGGCGGCTGTGCCGGCTGGGTTTCCGGCACGAGCCTGGTCTGCTGCTGGCGGCATTCCTGCTGTCCATGCTCGCGGCGCTGCCCGACGCGCTGATCGCGGTCTGGCTCAAGCTGCTCGGCGAGGGCGTGCTGCGCGCCGACCGCGGTCTGCTGCTCGGCGCCGCGCTGGGGCTGGCCGGATCGGCGACGGCGACCTGGTTCCTGCGCACCGTCAGCAACAGGGTGCAGCGCCGTTTCCGGGACCGGGTCACCATCGCGCTCGAAGGGCACGTGGCCCGGTTGCAGGCGTCGGTGGCGACCATCGCCCACCAGGAGCGACCCGAGCTGCTCGACCGCCTCGCCGTGCTGCGCGACCAGGTGTTCGTGCTCGACCACATGTACATGTCGGTGTTCGCCACCTGCGGCTGGATCCTCCGGCTCGGGGTGACCGTGGCGCTGCTGATGTCGGTGCACCCGGCGCTCGCGCTGCTGGCCCTGTTCGCGCTGCCGACCGTCCTCACGTCGAGCTGGCGGCCGGCCGTCGAGCGCACCGCCGAGGAGCGGGGCGCCCCGGCGCGCCGGCTGGCCCGGCACCTGTTCGTCACGGTGACCACCGCGGCGCCGGGCAAGGAGGTGCGCCTCGCCGGCATCGGGCCGAGCCTGGTCCGGCAGCGGCGCGCCGAGTGGGAACGGTGGTACCAGCTGGTGTCGCGCGCCCGGTGGGGCAGCGCGGTCTGGCACACGCTGGCCTGGGCCGTGTTCGGCATCGGCTTCGTCGGCTCGGTCGTCTTCGTCGCCGAGGGCCTGCACTCGCCGTCGGCCGACGTGCTGCTGGTCCTGGCCGCCGGATCGCGGCTGTCGGCCTACATCGGCGCCACGGTCGGCGAGATCGGGTTCCTGCGCGGCATCTGGATGGACGGCTCCCGGCGGCTGGCCTGGCTGGAGGACTACGCCGCGGCCATGGTCCTGCCCACCGACCTGCCGGTGCCCGACCGGCTGACCGACGGGATCCGGCTCGAACACGTGTCGTTCGCCTACCCGGGCACCGACCGGCTGGTCCTGCGGGACGTGTCGTTGCGCCTGCCGGCCGGCTCGGTGGTCGCGATCGTCGGCGAGAACGGTGCCGGCAAGTCCACGTTGGTCAAGCTGCTGTGCAAGCTCTACACGCCGACCTCGGGGCGGATTCTGATCGACGGCGTCGACCTGGGCCGGATGCCGGCCGTCGAGTGGCGTGACCGGCTCGCCGGGGCGTTCCAGGACTTCTTCCGGTTCGAACTGCTGGCCCGGCAGTCGGTGGGGCTCGGTGACGTGCCCCGCCTCGACGACGAGCCGGCCGTGCGCGCCGCGGTCGACCGGGCCGGTGCGGTCGATGTGGTCGAGCGGCTCGCCGACGGCCTCGACACCCAGCTCGGGCCGACCTGGCCGGGTGGCGTCGAAGTGTCCTTCGGCCAGTGGCAGAAGCTCGCCCTGGCCCGCGGATTCATGCGCGAGCAGCCGCTGCTGCTGGTGCTCGACGAGCCCACCGCCGCGCTCGACGCGGAGACCGAGCACGCGCTGTTCGAGCGGTACGCGGCCGGGCTCCGGGAAGCCGGCGGGCACGAGCCCAACGGCCGGATCAGCATCCTGGTGTCGCACCGGTTCTCGACCGTGCGGATGGCCGACTACATCGTCGTGCTCGACGGCGCCCGGGTCGTGGAGACCGGCAGCCACGAGGAGCTGATGGCGGCCGGCGGCACGTACGCCGAGTTGTACCAGATCCAGGCCGCCGCCTACCGCTGAACTCCGCCGCCGCTGAACTCCGCCGCCGCGCCGATCGAGGGGTAGTGGCCGTCTGGGAGCGTTTCCGGGCGGCCAATACTCCTGGGTCGGCGCAATCTCCAGGGCGTCATCTGCCGGGCGGAATAGCGTGCTTGACCGTGGGAAAGTGACCCACTTAACATCGACCTACATCAGTAAGGCAACCTTCCTATTCTTTTTCGGTCCATAAGGGACCGGGACTTCCCACTTTCCCGCGTTGGCGACTTCCGACCCCGGCCGGCCGGTCAGCGCACCGTCCGAGAGGAGAGGCCCGTGAATTGGCGAAGAGCCCGGATCGTCGCCATGGCCGCGAGTGTGCTCACCGCGGCTTTCCTGGCCTTGCTGCCCCTAGCCGGCCCGGCATCGGCGGCACCGACCCGGTACGAGGCGGAGTCGGCGACCCTGTCGCAGGGTGTTGTGGAATCCAACCATACCGGGTTCTCCGGTACCGGTTTCGTCAACTATGACAATGTCACCGGTAGCTATGTACAGTGGACAGTTTCCGCCGCCAGCGCGGGTACCGCGACGATCGGGCTGCGGTTCTCGAACGGCACCACCGTGAACCGGCCGATGACGATCACCGTCAACGGCACCACCGTGGCGACGAACCTGGCGTTCAACAGCACGGGCACCTGGGACACCTGGCAGACCGCGACGATCACCGCGCCGGTCAACGCCGGGTCGAACACGATCCGGGCCACCGCGACCACGGCCAACGGCGGGCCCAACGTGGACTGGCTGGAGATCGACGTCGCGGCCACCACGCCGTCGACCGACTACCAGGCCGAGGACGCCACCATCTCGCAGGGCACAGTGGCGGGCAACCACACCGGGTTCACCGGCACCGGGTTCGTCGACTACACCAACGTCACCGGCAGCTATGTCGAGTGGACGGTCAACGAGGCGTCCGCCGGGCAGCAGACGCTGACCCTGCGGTACGCGAACGGGACCACCGTGAACCGGCCGATGACGATCACCGTCAACGGCACCGCCGTGGCGATGAACATGGCCTTCAACAGCACCGGCACCTGGGACACCTGGGCCGACGCCACGCTCACCGCCACGCTGAACGCCGGCTTCAACATGATCCGGGCCACCGCCATCACGGCCAACGGCGGCCCGAACGTCGACCGGCTCCGGGTCACCGGCGGGGGCGGCGGCGGCGAGGGCGAGCCGCCGACGGTACCCGGGAACCTGCGCTCGACGGGCGTGACCTCGTCCAGCGTGTCGCTGGCCTGGGACGCGTCCACGGACGACACCGCCGTCGTGGGCTACGACGTCTACAACGGGACGGCGCTGGCCACCAGCGTCACCGGTACCACGGCCACAGTCAGCGGACTGGCCGCCGGCACCAGCTACACGTTCACCGTCCGGGCCCGCGACGCGGCCGGCAACATCTCCGGGCCGTCGAACGCGGTCACGGTCACCACCAGCGGCGGGACGACCGGGCCGAGCATGGCGGTCGCACCGTACGAGTACTTCGGCTGGGGCAACCCGCAGAGCCCGACCGCGGTCATGTCGGCGACCGGGATCAAGTTCTTCACGCTCGCGTTCATGCTCTCCGACGGCGGCTGCAACCCGATGTGGGACGGCGACCGCCCGCTGACCGGCGGCGACGACCAGTCGAAGATCAATGCGATCCGCGGCGCCGGCGGCGACGTCATCGTCTCGTTCGGCGGGTGGAGCGGCAACAAGCTGGGCGAGCACTGCTCGTCGGCGTCGGCGCTGGCCGGCGCGTACCAGAAGGTGATCAACGCCTACGGCCTGAAGGCGATCGACATCGACATCGAAGCGACCGAGTTCTCCAACGGGACGGTCCGGCAGCGGGTCATCGACGCGCTGAAGACGGTCAAGGCCAACAACCCGGGCCTCAAGACGTACATCACGTTCGGCACGACGCCGACCGGTCCGGACTCCACCGGCAAGGACCTGATCAACAAGGGCGCCGCGGCCGGGCTGAACAACGACGGCTGGACCATCATGCCGTTCGACTTCGGCGGTCACAGCGGCAGCATGGGCTCGGCGACGGTCAGCGCCGCCGAGGGGCTCAAGAACGCGGTCAAGAGCGCGTATGGATACAGCGACACGGTCGCGTACTCGAAGATCGGCATCTCGTCGATGAACGGCAAGACCGACGAGTCCGACGAGACGGTCAGCACCGGCGACTTCCAGACCATCCTCGGGTACGCGCGGCAGCACCACATCGCGCGGCTCACCTTCTGGTCGATCAACCGGGACCGGGCCTGTGGCAGCGGCAGCGACGGCGACTCGTGCAGCGGCGTCTCCCAGCAGCCGTACGCGTACACCAAGATCCTCGTCCAGTACACCGGCTGAGCCGCGAGGAGCGAACAGATGAGACTGAGACGGACAGCGCTCGTCGTGGCGGTCGGCACGGTGGCCGCGCTCACGCCACTGGTGGCGGCGCACGCGGCCGGGACCCGGTACGAGGCGGAGACGGGGACGATCTCGCAGGGCGTGGTGGAGTCGAACCACGCCGGCTTCACCGGTACCGGATTCGTCAACTACGACAACGTGACCGGCAGCTACGTCCAGTTGTCGGTGACGGCGGCGACCGCGGGTACCGCGACGATCAGCTTCCGGTTCGCCAACGGCACCACCGTGAACCGGCCGATGACGATCACCGTCAACGGCGTCGCGGTGTCGACCGCGCACGCGTTCAACGGCACCGGAAATTGGGACACCTGGCAGACCACGACGATCACTGCGCCGGTCAACGCCGGGGCGAACACGATCCGGGCCACCGCCACCACCGCGAACGGCGGCCCGAACCTGGACTGGGTCGAGGTGGATGTCGTGGCGATCGAGCCGCCGCCGCCGTCGACCGACTACCAGGCCGAGGACGCGACGATCTCGCAGGGCACGGTGGCGGGCAACCACACCGGCTTCACCGGTACCGGGTTCGTCGACTACACCAACGTCACTGGTAGCTATGTCGAGTGGTCGGTGAACGAGGCGGATGCGGGCCAGCAGACGCTGACGTTCCGGTACGCCAACGGGACGACGACCAACCGGCCGATGGACGTCGCGGTCAACGGCACCGCGGTCGCGACCGGCATGGCGTTCAACGGCACCGGTAACTGGGACACCTGGAAGGACGCCACGGTCACGGCGACCCTGAACGCCGGGGTCAACCTGGTCCGGGCGACCGCGACCACAGCGAACGGCGGCCCGAACGTGGACCGGCTCACCGTCACCGGTGGTGGTGGCGGGGGCGGCGGAGACACCACGCCGCCGACCGTGCCGGGCAACCTGCGCTCGACCGGCGTGACGTCCGGCAGCGTGTCGCTGGCGTGGGACGCGTCCACCGACGACACCGCGGTCACGGCCTATGACGTCTACAACGGAGCGGCGCTGGCCACCAGCGTCGGCGGGACCACCGCCACCGTCGGCGGCCTGGCCGCCGGCACGAGCTACACGTTCACCGTCAAGGCCCGCGACGCGGCCGGCAACGCCTCCGCCGCGTCCAACCCGGTCACCGCCACGACCAGCCCGTCCACCGGCGGCCCGGCCGTCCCGTTCGGCAGCCACCAGTTCCCGTACGTGGCCGGCACGCTGAAGCCGAGCGGCGCACAGTCCACCATCGACCAGGCCGTGGTCACGTACTACAACAAGTGGAAGGCCGCGTTCCTGAAGCAGAACTGCGGCAACGGATGGTACGAGACCATCTCGCCGGACGCCGACCACCCGTACGTGGCGGAGGCGCAGGGGTACGGCATGATGATCATCGCCACGATGGCCGGTGCCGACCCGAACGCGAAGACCATCTTCGACGGCATGGTCAAGTACATGCTGGCCCACCCGTCGGTCAACAACCACGATCTGCTCGCCGCCGAACAGGACAACTCCTGCAAGAGCGTCGACGGGTCGGACTCGGCGACCGACGGCGACATGGACGTGGCGATGGGGCTGCTCCTGGCCGACCGGCAGTGGGGCAGCGGCGGCACGTACGACTACAAGCAGCTCGCGATCCGGCACATCAACGCGATCAAGGCCAGCGAGGTCAACCCGACCACGCACCTGCTGCTGCTCGGCGACTGGAGTACCCCGGGCGACAGTCTGTACTGGACCACCCGGCCGTCGGACTTCATGGTCGACCACATGCGGGCGTTCCGGGCGGCGACCGGGGACTCGGCGTGGGACACCATCCGGGCCGCGCACCAGACCCTGATCACCAACCTGCAGAACCAGTACGCGCCGAACACCGGCCTGCTGCCGGACTTCGTGGTGAACACCAACACCAGCCCGAAGCCGGCCCCCGGCGAGGTGCTGGAGGACGCCAACGACGGCAAGTACTGGTGGAACTCCTGCCGGGTACCGTGGCGGATCGGCCAGGACGCGATCACCAGTGGCGACACCAAGCCGCTCACCTCGGCGCGCAAACTCAACACCTGGATCAAGTCGAAGACCGGCGGCAACCCGAACAGCATCGCGGTCGGGTACTCGCTGTCCGGCTCCCAGATCGATTCCGGCAGCGAGCCGGCGTTCTTCGCCCCGTTCGCGGTGTCGGCGCTGACCGACCCGGGTAGCCAGGCCTGGCTCGACGCGCTGTGGACCAAGATGGTCAACACCGGGTTCACCAGCAACGACTACTACTCGACCAGCATCCAGCTCCAAGTCATGATCATCGCAAGTGGAAACTACTGGTTGCCGTAGCGCAGCCCTGATCCGTAGCGGAACAGGACCCGGTCGCCGGTGACGGTTCGCACCGTCACCGGCAGCCGGCCGGTCGGCCTCGCGCCGAGGAGCACACCGGCCAGTGCCGTGGTCGACACCGGCTGGTAGCCGTACGCGGCCAGGTAGGTCGGCGCGGACGGGAAGTACGCGATGTCGTACGGCCCGCCGACCGACGCGACGACGATCGGCTTACCGGTCGCCAGCAGCGCCTTGACCAGGTCCTGCTGGGTGCTGTCACCCCACGCGTTGGACGTCGTCACGACAGTCACGTCGTTACTCAGCGCCGCCGCCACCGCCTGGGCGATCACGGCGGGCGACGGCGAGCCGGTCCACAGCCGCTGGGTGACCAGGCCGCCCGCGGCCAGGGCGTTCGCCAGGTTCTGGGTGGTGCTCACGCCCCACCCGGTGACGAGCACATGCCTACCGGGGGCCAGCGGCAGTACACGATCGTTGTTGCGCAGCAGGGTGACGGACCCCTTCGCGGCGTCGGCCATCGTGGCCAGATGCGCCGGTGTGCCGACCGTGGAGGTGACCCGCTCCGGCGTGGTGTACGGGTCGTCGAAGAGGCCGAGTTGCGCTTTCATCCGCAGGATCCGGTAGACGGACCGGTCGATCCGGGCCTGGCTGATCGTGCCGGCGGCGACCGCGTCGAGCACGGTGCGCACCGCGCCGGGCAGGTCCGGCGGCATCAGCAGCTCGTCGATCCCGGCGTCGATGGCGTCAAGGATCACCTGGTCGCGCGGGATGTCGGCGAGGGCGGCGGCGTCCAGCGCGTCGGTGACCACCACCCCGTCGTACTTCAGGGTGTCGCGGAGCAGGCCGGTGACGATCGGCCGGGACAGGCTGGCCGGCCGCCGCGACGGGTCGAGCGCCGGCGCGATGATGTGCGCCGCCATGATCGATTTCGTACCGGCGGCGATCGCCGCCCGGAACGGCGGGACGTCGGTCCTCATGATCTGCTCGCGGGTCTCGTCGGTGACCGCGACCCCGTTGTCGGTGTTGACCGTGGTGTCGCCGAGGCCGGGGAAGTGCTTGGCCTGCGCGGCGACACCGCTGTGCTGGTAGCCCGCGACCGCCGCCGCCGCGAACGCCGAGACCACGGACGTCCGGTCGCCGAACGCGCGCGGGCCGTCCGCGCTGTTGAGCGGGTTGGTGTTCACGTCGACGACCGGGGCGTCGTTCAGGTTGATGCCCATCGCACGCAGCTCGGCGCCGCTGACCGACGCCGCCCGGTACGCGGTGGTCGGGTCGAACGTCGCGCCGATCGCCATGTTGCCCGGCGAGACCGCCGCCGGGGCGCCGATCCGGTTGACGATGCCGCCCTCCTGGTCGGTGCTGATCTGCACCGGGATTCCGTGGTTCGCGGTCGCGGCCTGCTGGAGACCGTTGGACAGGGCGGCGATCTGCTGCGGGTTGGCGAGGTTGTTGGTCCAGGTGAAGTAGATGATGCCGCCGAGGTGGTACTTCGCCAGCAGCGCCGCACCGTTGTCGACGTCGGCGCCGTAGAGCGCCCGGTTGGCGGCGACGTCGGCCGGCGCCTGGGTGGTCGCGGTGTCGCCGTACACGTACGACACGAACATCTGGCCGACCTTCTCGGGCCGCGTCATCCGCGCCATGACGGCGTGGATCCGCTGGTCAAGGCGAGTGTCTGCCCGGCTGTCCGGCGCGGCGGCCGACGCGGGCCCGCCGACCCCGAGTGACGCGACGACGGTCAACACTGAAAGCAACGCACGCACCATGTCGACTCCCCGTCTCGACATTGAGGTCCGTCGCATTCTCCCGCTCTTCCCCATGATCATGTAACTTCCGGGGGCTATAACATGTCAAAACCTACATGATCATGGGAAGGGGGCTTAGGTCTTCCTTAAAGGTTTCAGCGAAGGGGCGCGTGGCTTCTAGCATCGGCGGGTGCGTGTCAACAGGGGTGCCGCCCTGCTCGTCACCGGCGTCTTGACGTCCGTCCTGCTCGCTGGCTGCGGCTCGGCCGCCCAGCCGGTCTGGCGGACCGCCGGTTTCCCGTCCGCGGAGCCGTCCGGCGCGACAACGCCGAGCGCGTCCGCCGTGCCGTCCGCGCCGGCCTCGGCGTCGGCCTCGGCCAGCCCGAGCCCGCAGCCGCCCGCCGCACCGGCGTTCACGGCCGGCAATCCCAACGGGCACGCCGCCGTCCCGGCCGAGGCGCGCCCGGTGGACACCTCCCACCCGACCCGGGTGATCGGCACAGGCACGCCCGCGAGCTGTACATCCGAAGCGGTGGTCGCCGCGGTCGCCGCCGGTGGCGTGGTCACCTTCTCGTGTGGACCGAGTCCGGTGACCATCACGATGAAGACGACAGCCAAGGTCCACAACCGCAACCCGAAGCTGGTCCTCGACGGCGGCGGCAAGGTCACTCTCAGCGGCGGCGGGCAGCGGCGCATCCTGTACCAGAACACCTGCGACGAGGCGCTGGAATGGACCACGTCGCACTGCGACGACCAGGCCACGCCGACGCTGACCGTACAGAACCTGGCCTTCGCCGACGGCAACGCCACCGGCCAGCCGGCCGTCCTCGACGACGGTGGCGGCGGTGCGATCTTCGCCCGGGGCGGCCGGCTCAAGGTGATCAACTCGAAGTTCGTCCGCAACCGGTGCGACCAGACCGGCCCCGACCTGGGCGGCGCCGCGATCCGGGTCCGCGACCAGTCGCAGGACCTGCCCGTGTACATCGTGAGCAGCACCTTCGGCGGTGCCGCGGGCCAGGGTGGGGTGTGCTCGAACGGCGGGGCGCTGAGCAGCATCGGCGTGTCGTGGACGGTGCTCAACAGCGTCATGTCGTACAACACGGCAGTGGGCCGGGGCGCCAACCCGGCCGACCCGGGCACCCCGGGCGGCGGCAGCGGCGGGGCGATCTACAACGACGGCAACCGGTTCACACTGCGGATCGCCGGGACGGTCATCGAGAACAACCACGCCAACGAGGGCGGCGGGGCGGTGTTCTTCGTCAGCAACGACCGGACCGGCTCGATGAGCATCGAGGGCTCGACGCTGCGCCGCAACCCCAACGACAAGTTCTCCACGGCCGGGTACCCGGGCATCTTCTTCCTCGGGGCGGGTAAGCCGTCCGTGAGCGGCTCGACCCTTCAGTAATCGCCCATATCGGGTGTTATTCGTGCAACACTCCGTGTGGAATGGCAACTCAGCCGGGCCCGGGTTAGAACTTTGCAAGCAGGTTTCGAGATCCGGGAGGTTTGGCGCGTGGTGGCTGGGGACGACGTTCGGGCGGTACTCGATGAGCTGGCCCGCAATTTCCGGTGGGTCTGGGACCGGCCCACCCAGGAGGTCTTCGCCGCGATCGACGGGCCGGCGTGGACCGCCCGGCGCGACCCGATGGCGCTGGTCCGTGACCTGACCCCGGAACGCCTGGCGCACCTCGCCGCCGACGCTGAATTCCAGGAGCGGCTGCGCGGCGCGTCCGCCGGCCTCGTCGACTATCTCGCCGGGCGCCCGCCGGCCGCCGAGGTGGCGTACTTCTGCATGGAGCATGGCGTGGCGCCGAACCTGCGGATCTACGCGGGCGGGCTGGGCATGCTGGCCGGCGACATCGAGAAGACCGCCAGCGACCTGGGCGTGCCGATGGTCGCGGTCGGGCTGATGTACCGCTGGCGGGTCAGCCAGCGGCTCGACGAGGGCTGGCAGGAGGAGGACTGGGAGCCGGTCGACCCCGCCGCCGCCGGGCTGGAACCGGCTCTCGCGGACCCGGTCCGGGTGGAACTGGCCGGCGAGGACGTGCGCGCCCGGGTCTGGCGGGCCCGGATCGGCCGGGTCGACCTGTACCTGCTGGACACCAACCTGCCGGAGAACCCGGAGCACCTGCGTGACATCACCGACCGGCTCTACGGCGGCGACACCGAGCACCGGCTGCGCCAGGAGATCGTGCTCGGCATCGGCGGCGTGCGCGCGTTGCAGGCACTCGGCCTCGACCCGCGGGTGTGCCACGCCAACGAGGGCCACGCCGGCTTCCTCGGCCTGGAACGGATCCGCCAGCGCATCCAGGGCGGCATCCCGCTGGCCGACGCGGTCGAGCGGGTCCGGCGCACCACCGTCTTCACCACGCACACCGCGGTGCCGGCCGGGTTCGACCTGTTCGAGCGCTGGCTGATCGAGAAGTACTTCGCCGACTGGGCCATCGACTGCGGCGTGTCGACCGACTGGCTGATGGCCCTCGGGCACTTCCCCGACCAGGAGCCGGACGAGCCGTTCAACATGGCGGTGCTCTGCTCGAACCTGTCCACGCACATCAACGCCGTGTCCAAGCTGCACCGGGAGGTCACCGAGCAGCGGGTACTGGGTCGGCTGTGGCCGGGCCGGTCGGCCCCGATCATCGCCGTCACCAACGGCGTACACGCGGCGACCTGGACACCGGCGCCGATGGCCGCCCTGTTCGACCGGTACGTCGGCGCCGGCTGGGAGTACGTCGGCGGGGACCGGTGGGACGCCGTCTGGGACATTCCTGACGAGGCGCTCTGGCAGGTCCGGCGCGAGCTTCGGGAAAGCCTCGTCGGGTACGCGCGGACGTACCTCCCCTCGGTGCTGCCGGACGCCGACTGGGCCCGGCGGGTGCTCGACCCGGACGCGCTGACGATCGTCGTCGCGCGACGGGCGGCCGAGTACAAGGAGACCGATCTGCTCACGTCCCAGCCCGAGCGGCTGCGCAACCTCGCGCTCAACCCGGCCCGGCCGGTCAACCTGGTGTTCGCCGGCCTGGCCCACCCCAAGGACGGCGGCGGCAAGGAGCGCATCCGCAACATCGTGCGGTTCTCGATGGACGGTGACGTCCGGGCCAACGTGGCCTTCCTGCCCGGGTACGACATGCGGATGGCGCTGTGGCTGCTGGCCGGCGCGGACGTGTGGCTCAACCACCCGCGGCGCGGCGACGAGGCGTGCGGCACCAGCTTCATGAAGTCCGTGTACAGCGGCGGCCGGATCGTGAGTACCGCCGACGGGGGTGCGGACGAGCTGGTGGTCGACGGGTACAACGGGTGGCTGATCGGGGACCGCACCGGCCAGGTACCCCGCGAGGTGATGGCCGAGAACGCGTTCGGGGTACTGGAACGGTCGGTGGTGCCGGAGTTCTACGACCGTGACGGGAACGGGGTGCCGCGCCGGTGGGTGGCCGGGGTGAAGCGGTCGCTGTCGACGCTCGCCCGGCAGGTCGGCTCCGGCCCGATGATGCGCGGGTACGAGCAGATGTACCGCGAGACCAGGCACTGAAAAGATCGGCACAGAAAAGATCGGCACAATTTCCCGGAAACAGTGGCCATAGCACGGGTCTGAGGCCACAACTTCCGGGAAGTTGTGCCGAATGTGGCATGTCAGGCGGCATGCGCCCGATGCACGCGCAGGTGCGCGGGCGGGTGCGCCGCGGCCTGGAGGCCGGCGGCGGCCGGCGCCTCGAAGACCTCGGCCACCCGGTCTCTGGCCCACCGCATCCGGGCCACGGCGGTGCCCGGATGGTCACCGAACTCCTGTGCCATCCGCGCGGCACAGCCCCGGCTGCCGAACTGCCGGATCGCCGCCGTGATCGCGTCGCGCACGTAGGTCGCGGTGCACCGGTCGGATCGTTGCAACGTCGAGGCGAACAGCGCCTCCGACCGCACGTCGTTGATGTTCAGGCGGGACATCGAAAGCCCCTCTCGTCAGCGTATGCCGACATACTCCCGCACCCCCCTGACACTTCCCTGACGCGCCGCTGTCTCCAAGATCGGCGAGGAGGAGGTCAACCCGCGGGTGGACCGCCAGGACCAAACCCCGGACCGTCGTGTACCGGCCCCGCTGCGCGCAGCCTGAACAGCATGCGAACTTTTCTTCTCGACCTGACCGGCTGGTGCGGCCAGTTCCTCGGCGTGTTCTGGGTCGCCGCCGCCGCGTACTTCGCGATCGTCCGCCCCGGCACGATCGCCGCGAAGCTGGGCTACTTCGCCCGGACGTTCTTCCCGGAGCCGTGGCTGCTCCTGGTCGCACCGGCGTTCTTCGTCCTGCTGTCGCTGGTACCGCACGCGACGTGGCGGGACCTGACCGCGTGGAACCCCGTCGTGGCTGTCATCGGGGCGGTGTGCGCGGTGGCCTCGACCGCGCTGATGTGCTGGGCCCGCTGGTCGATCGGCACCATGTGGGCCGGCCGGCCACTGGTACAGCAGCAGCACGACCTGCACACCGGCGGGCCGTACCGGATCGTCCGCCACCCGATCTACACCGGCGGGGTGGGCGTGGTGCTCGGCGCGATGCTGGTCGCCGGCTTCGGCCAGCTGACCGCCGTGCTGCTCGGTACCCTCGCCTTCGTCGCCTGGCGGGTGTGGGCCGAGGAGCGGATGATGGTCGCCACCTTCGGCGACCGCTACCGCGGGTACCGGCGTGAGGTGCCGGCGCTGGTGCCGTTCCTGCGGGTGAGCTAGCCCTGGAGCCGCGCCTCCTGCCGGGTGGGCTCGAACAGCTCCACCGGGTTGCCGGACGGGTCGTCGAGCAGGATCTGGTTGCCGCCGATCCCGGTGACGATCTCGTTGCGGAAGCTCACCCCGGCCGCCCGCAGGGTCTCCACGGTGCCGGCCAGGTCGGACACCTCCAGGGAGAACCGGTTCCACCCGCCGGGCTCGGGCGCGCGGCCGTCCGGCATCGCCTGCGAGCCGCCGCCCGGCCCGCCTCCGGCCGCGCTGAGCAGCAGCCGCAGGTCGCCCTTCGTGAGCATCGCGAACGGCGGGGCCGGGTGCATCACCAGGTCGAACCCGAGCAGGTCACGGTAGAACGCGATGGCCGCGTCGACGTCGTGGACGATGTAGCGCACACTCACGGTCGCCATCCGTCCATCTGTAGTCCGGTCTGTCGAACCTGGCAACGGTAACCGCTCAGAGCACCGCCACCGTGTACATGTTCGCCGAGGCGGACGGGAGCGCCAGCGGCCCGAGCGTCACCGGTCCGGCGGGGAAGGCCTTCGTGTACACCTCGTACCGCCGGTACGAGGTCGAGCCCTCGAAGTCGGTGAGCTGGGTGCCGGTGTCGGTCCAGGTCGCGTCGACCCAGGCCGGCTTCGGTCCCCGGGTCTCGATCCCGACCGCCACCACGGCGGGCGCCGAGATGGTGAACGAGGCGAGCGGGTCGGCGGTCGCCATCCGGGAGTCGTTGGCGGTGCGGATCCACCGCGCGCCGACCAGGTCGTCCGGCGCGCTGGCCAGCGTGTACGTGCGGTCGCCGTACAGGACCGTGCCGACCTGGAGGTTGTCCTGCACCGACCAGTCGGCGGCGTTGTCCGGGTCGGTGACGGCCAGCCCGCCGACGGTCAGGTCGACACCGCCGGTGACGGCCAGGCCGAGCTTCGCGTACTGGGTCGCCGTCGGGTCGGTGCCGACGACCGTCAGGTTGTACGTGGCGTTGCGGGTGTCGGCCGGGGTGGTGACGGTCAGCTTCGAGTCCCGGCCCGGTCGCACCGGGTTGGGGCTGAACGTCGCCGTGGCGCCCCGTGGCAACCCGCTCGCCGCGAGCGTGACCGGGCCCGGCCGGCCGGAGGCGACCGAGGTGTGCACGGTGTACGTCACCGGCTGGCCCGCGGTGCCGGTCTGGGTGGCCGGCCGCGGTTCGAGCCCGAAGTTGTCCAGGCCACCGGTACAGGACGCCTTCGAGCCGGGCGAGCTGATCCGCAGTACCCGGCCGGTGGTGTCCTTGGCGCGCGACAGGCAGTACCCGCCGACCGACTGGAACCCGACGTCGAACGGTGACCCGGTGCCGCGCTGCGCAGTGACGTGCCGCAGCGTGACGTCCTTGCCGGCGTTGGCGATGAACGCGGGCCGCGCGTCGTCCGCGTCCAGCCCGAAGGAGACGTCCTCGAACGACACGCCGTCGACGTTGTGCAGGTAGAACCCGTACGCGGGGCGGGTGCTCAGGCTGTTGGGGTTGTAGTCGCTGTTGTCCGACGGCACCGCGTTGGGGTCCATGGCCGGCCGGCCGCCGGGGAGGGTCAGGTGCACGTTGCGGAACGTGACGTCGCTGATCTCGTACCCCGGTTGTCCCCAGAGGGTGGGGCTGAACGCGCCCGCCGCCGTACCGGTGATGTTGGTGTAGTGGATGTCCTTGATCGTGCCGGTGCCCGGGTTGGTGCCGCACCGTCGTCGGGTCTCGATCTTCTGCGTGATCGGCGACGCGGTGCCGGACATCGTGATGTCGTTGTAGTGCACGCCGCTGATGTGCGCACCGTCCATCGAGACCAGGCCCAGCCCGGACTTGCCGGCGCCGGTGATGGTGATGTGCGAGAACCAGTAGTTGGAGAAGTCGCCGCACGTCTCCGAGCCGAACATCAGCGCGTTGCAGCAGCGGGCCGACAGGTTCGCGTTGGTGACGATGACGTTCCCGTTGGGCTTCGTCGCGCCGAGCGCCCAGTCGCTCTTGAACACGAGCGCGTCGTCGTTGGCGGCGATGGTGGCGTTGGTGATGATCGCGTTGCGGGTGCTGATCACGTTCCAGCCGTCGCGGTCGCTGGCCGTGTCGATGTTGAGGTGGTCGGAGAACACGTTCGTGCAGCCGTTGATCAGCATCGCGAAGTGGCCGCCGCGGCGCAGCGTGAGGCCGCCGCCGACGACCAGGTTCGAGCAGTTGGTCAGCGAGATCAGCTTGTCGGCCTGGCCCGCTTTCGGGTTGCCGGTGATGAAGTTGCCGCCGCCGTCGATCACGCCGGCACCGAGGAAGCCGATGTTGGTGAGTCCGTCGCCCCAGATCATCGCGTCGTGGAAGTGGCTGTGGCCGAAGTCCTGGTACGCGTCGTTGGGGTTGGGCTCGGGCGCGTCGTACCCGGTGCCGCTCGCTCCCAACAGGGTCGCTCCGGCGTCTAGCTGGAGCGTGACAAAGCTTTTCATGTGGACCGAGCCACCGGCAACGTAGGTGCCGGCCGGGAACTGGACGACCGCGCCGCCGGCCGCGTTCGCCGCCGCGATCGCCTTGTCGACCGCGGGCGAGTCGTTGGTCGCGCCGTCGCCGAGCGCGCCGAAGTCCTTGACGTTGAGGACACGCCGGTGCAGCGCGGCCGACTGGGCCGCCGCGGCGGTCTTCGGGGCGCCCGCGACCGCGGCCGGCGCGACGTCGCCGGTGGTCACGGTGCCGGTGGTCACGGTGCCGGTGGTCGCTTTGTCGGTGGTCGCCGCGGTGGCGATCGAGCCACCGGCCACCGCCAGGCCGGCGATCACAGCCGCGCAGCCCAACACGGAGACGACGGCCTTCCTACGTACGGTCCCGAACACAGCGCACCCCTTCGCCCTCGCCGGATCAGGGCGAGTTAATCGGATCACGTGTGATCGATCAAGGGCGATTCCTCCGGAGGGAACGCCCTCCCGTGATCATGAAGGATTCGGGCCATATAGCACGCCAAATCCTTCATGATCATGGACTCGGCGGGTCGAGCCAGTGCCGGCCGCCGACCACGATCAGGCGCAGCTGGCGGCGGGCGGCCTCGATCACCCGCCGTTCGGCGGCCGGCTCGCCGGGCGGCACGTCGAGGATCGCCGCGGCCGTGGTGACCATGTGGTTGACGATCAGGTCGGTCAGCATCCGTACGTCGTCGTGCTCCCACCGGGCCAGCACCGAGGCGGCGGCCACGTCGCCGGTCCGCAGGTCGGTCGCCAGTTCGTCGCTGAACAGCCGGAGCTGGTCGCGGATGGCCTGCCGGACCGCGCCCATCCCGCCGTACCGCTCCCGGGCGATGAACCGGAACTCCTCGCGGTTCGCGCGTACCTCGCGGACCAGGACGTCGATCGACCGGCGGGCGATCTCGTCGCTCTCGGTGATCCCGGCGCGCACGGCCCGTAGGGCAGTACGCAAGGCCCCCAGCGACCGCTCGACCAGCGCGACGCCGAGGCTCTCCATGTCGGGGAAGTGCCGGTAGAACCCGGCCGGCACGATGCCGGCGCTCCGGCTCACCTCGCGCAGGCTCAGGCTGCCCAGGCTCTGGTGCTCGAGCAGCCGCAACGCCGCGGTGAGGAGCGCCTGCCGGGTCTGCGCCTTCTGCGCGGCACGACTATGCATCACGTCACTTAGTAAACACCCGTCCACCGGGTACCCGTTATGGTGGCCGGGAATTGAGTTAACACTTGTACGCCGAAAGGAGCCGCCATGGTCATCCTCGTGGGCGCCTTCGCCCTCACCGTCCTGGTCGTCGGCGCGGCGGCGCTGAGCGGCCATCCGCTGTACCTGATCGCGCTGGCTCTGGTGGTGGGCTGCGCGATCCTCGTCGCCTCCCACCGCGCGGACGGCCCGCGGCTGGCCCGGCCCCGGCGCGGTGACCGCCGATGAACGACGCCACGCGTACCCGGCTGGACGGCCGGGCGGTCGCGTCGGTCACCGTCGGCGCGGTCGGGCTGTTCCTGTTCAACATCGTGTTCGGCCCACTCGCCATCGGTCTGGGGATCGTGGCGGCGCTGGCCACGCGGGGCGGTGACGCCAGCGGCGGGCGCCGCAACCGGACCGCGGCGGTGGTCGGCATCGTGCTCGGCGCCGCCGACCTGATCGTGCTCGCCGTCCTGGTGGCCGCCCGGGTGCACGGCGGCGCGTTCGTCTGGCCCGCATGATCGGCACAACTTCCGGGGAGTTGTGGTCTCGGGGGTGCGGCTTGGCCACAACTTCCCGGAAGTTGTGCCGATCATTCCGCCTTGCGGCATAGAAGTGCGCCGATTGTCGTACCGAGCGACTACGGTCGTGGCCCTGGGACCGTCCGTCTGGGGAGGCGACTGTGACACCTGGGCTCCGACGACTGCTCGCCGTGTTCGGCGCGCTCATTGTGACCGTGTTCGCGTGGGCGCCCGCCGCCCGGGCCGACACCGACGTTCTGCTGTCGCAGGGAAAGCCGGCAACCGCCGCGAGCGAGACCGGGCCGGCCACGGTCGCCGGTCGCGCGGTCGACGGCAACCCCGCGACCCGCTGGCGCAGCTCCGGCCACAGGCTCCAGTGGATCTCCGTCGACCTCGGCGCCGAGTCCACCGTGCACCGCGTGGCGCTGACCTGGTCGCGGGCCTACGCGCGGGACTACCAGGTGCAGACCTCGCCCGACGGCGTCTTCTGGAACACCGCCTTCACCACGACGAAGGGGCACGGGGGAGCGGAGAGCCTCACGGTCGACGCGCTCGGCCGGTTCGTCCGGGTGTACGCGACGCGTCCCGCCCGCGGCGAGGACGGGTACTCGCTGGCCGAGTTCAAGGTCTATGGCACGACCGGGGTGGTCGACACGGTGCCGCCATCGGCCCCGACCGGGCTGCGGATCACCAGCGTCACCCCGACCTCGGTGGCGTTCATCTGGACCCTGTCCACCGACAACCAGGCCGTGACCGCCTACGACATCTACTCGTCCGGCACGCTGGTCAAGACGCTCGACGGCAGCACGTTCCCGACCACGGTGAGCAAGCTGACGCCCGGCACCACGTACGGGTTCTACGTCAACGCGCGGGACACCGCCGGCAACGTCTCGCAGGCCAGCGACACGGTGACCGTCACGCTGCCGCCGCTCGTGGTCGACAAGCAGCCACCGTCGCCGCCCGGCAACGTGCGCGCCACGGCGGTCGGCGCCAACACCGTGTCGCTGGCGTGGGACCCGGCCACCGACGACGTCGGCGTCACCGGGTACACCGTCTACAGTGGAACCACCGTCCTGGTCACCGCCGCGACGCCCACGGCGACCGTCGCCGGGCTCGCGTCGCAGACGGCATACACGCTCACCGTCAAGGCGTCCGACGCGGCCGGCAACGCCTCCGCGCCGAGCGCTCCCGTCGCCGTCACCACGAAACGTGGCCGGGACCCGATCGGCGAGGTCACCCTCATCGCCACCGACACCGACGTGCCGTGGGGGCTGGATTTCCTGCCGGACGGGTCGGCGCTGATGGCCGAGCGCGACACGCACGACGTCGTGCGGGTCTCCGCCGACGGCCACAAGACGGTCGCCGGCACGGTGCCCGAGGTTTCGGGTACCGACGGGGAAGGCGGGCTGCTCGGTCTCGCCGTGTCGCCGCACTTCACCGCCGACCACTGGATCTACATCTTCCACACCACCGCGACCGACAACCGCATCGTCCGGATCAGGTACCTGAACGGCGCCCTCGACCTCGCCTCCGAACAGGTGCTGCTGTCCGGCATCGCGCGCAACAAGTTCCACAACGGCGGGCGGCTGCGGTTCGGTCCGGACGGCAAGCTGTACGCGGGAGCGGCCGACGCGCAGAACGGCGCCAACGCGCAGAACCTCAACTCGCTCAACGGCAAGATCCTGCGGCTCAACCCGGACGGCTCGGTACCGGCGGACAACCCGTTCCCGGGCAAGTACGTGTACAGCTACGGGCACCGCAACATCGAGGGGTTGGCGTTCGACTCGCGTGGTCGGCTCTGGGAGGCGGAGCTGGGCAACTCCCTCCTGGACGAGCTCAACCTGATCCAGCCCGGCCGCAACTACGGCTGGCCGGCGTGCGAGGCCACCGCGGGCAGCTGCGGTGACCCGACGTTCGTCGCGCCGGTCCAGACCTGGCCGGTGGCCGCCGCGTCGCCGAGCGGCCTGACGATCGTGCACGACACGCTGTACATGGCGGCGCTGCGCGGCACCCGGCTGTTCCGGATGACGATCACCGGCTGCACGACGACGGCGCCCCAGGCGTACTTCACCGGGACCTACGGCCGGCTGCGCACCGTGGAGAAGGCGCCCGACGGCGGCCTGTGGCTGACCACGAGCAACGGCGGCGACAAGGACAGCACGCCCAACAACAGCAACAACGTAATCCTCCACGTGGCCCTCGGCGGCGGCCGCCGCTGATGGTGTCGATCTAGGACGAATGGTGGCGCAAAACCGGCGAAGCGGCCACCATTCGTCCTAGATCGACGAGACTTGGGGCGTTACTTCTTGCGCAGGTGCAGGCTCCAGCTGTCCAGGTAGCCGTCGCCGCCCTCGGACCGGTCCTGCACGCTGATCCACCACGTGCCGTCGTTGGGTTCCTTCGATCCGTCGACGGTGTACGTCTTGTTGATGTCCGAGCCTTCGCCACCGGCGGTGTGGTTCTTCAGCCGGTACGCGGTGCCGCTCGGCCCGATCAGGTCGATCAGCAGGTCACTGGCGTACGGGTGCTTGATGTGGACGTCGACCTTCAGTTTCTTCGGCGCGTTCCCGCTGCACCCGGCGACCCGGATCGGCGTGCCGGCGGCGTTCCCGGCGTCCGGAATGGGCACGTCGCGGTCGTTGGTCTTCGTGCCGCAGCCCGGCGGCGGGGGCGGGGGAGTGACGCCGCTGTTCGTGTACAGCAGCTTGTTGGGTGAACCCGCACCCGGCGCGGTGACCTTGTCGGGCGTGGCCTGGGCGACCAGCGCGTCCCGGACCTGCTGCGGCGTGGCGTCCGGGTGCGTGGCCAGGTAGAGCGCGGCGGTACCCGCGACGTGCGGGCTGGCCATCGACGTGCCGCTCGCGGTGAACGTGGCGGTGTCGCTGGTCAGCCAGTCCGAGGTGATGTTCACGCCCGGCGCGAAGATGTCCAGGCAGGTGCCGAAGTTGGAGAAGTACACCTTGGAGTCGTCGTCGCTCGTGGCGCCGACCGTGATCGCTTCGGGCGTGCGCGCCGGGGACTCGTCGCAGGCGTCGCCGCCGCTGTTGCCCGCCGCGATCGCGTACGTGACGCCCGAGGCGATCGAGCGCTGCACGGCCTCGTCGAGCGCCGGGGTGGCCTCGCCACCCAGGCTCATGTTGGCCACCGCCGGCTTCACCGCGTGCGCGGTGACCCAGTCGACGCCGGCGATCACCTGCGCGTCGGTGCCGGAGCCCTGGCAGTTGAGCACCCGCACCGCCCACAGGTTGACGCCCTTGGCCACCCCGTACGCGTTGCCGCCGACGGTACCGGCGACGTGGGTGCCGTGGCCCATGCAGTCGGTGGCGTCGTTGTCGTTGTCCACGGTGTCGATGCCCGACTTCGCCCGGCCACCGAAGTCCTGGTGGGTGAGCCGGATGCCGGTGTCGATGATGTACGCGTTCACGTTGCTCGCCGTGGTGGCGTACGTGTACGTCTGGTCGTAGGGCAGGGTGCGCTGGTCGATCCGGTCGAGTCCCCACGACGGCGGGTCGTTCTGCACGTCGGTGGCGTGCACCAGCCGGTCCTGCTGGACATAGGCGACCGCCGGATCGCTCGCGGCCCGGGCGGCGTCGGCCGCGCTCATCGTCGCCGCGTACCCGTGGATCGCGGTCGTGTACACGTGCCGGACGGTGCCCCGGTAGTGCGCGGTCGCGTGGTCCTTGAACACCACGATGTAGCTGCCCGGCACGGCGTCCGGCGCGCCCGTACCCAGGATCTTCGGTGTCTGGTCGGCGTGCGCCGCAGCGGCGAGGGTGACCGTGGCGGCGGTGGCCGTGGCGGTCGCCAGGAGTGCCGTCAGAAGTCGCGAGGTAGTAACTCGCATGCCCGTTTCTCCCCCTTAGTTAGGTTCGCGGCAAAGGTACGGGCAGGCTACGACTCCGGGCAAGCCAAAGATAGAGATCTTTCCACCTCTCTCGCCCTCTCTCGCCCTCTTCCGCCCTCTTCCGCCCTCTTCCGCGTCGATCTAGGACGAATGGTGGGACGAGCCTGGCGAAGCGGGCACCATTCGTCCTAGATCGACGAGAGCAGCGCCCGTCAGCGGGTCAGGCCGACGCCGTCGGGGACAGCGCCCACGGTCACGGCCACTCCGGGCGCGCCGGTGGCCACGTCTACCGGGCGTACGTCGTTGGAGCCGGTGTCCACCACCCACGCGGTCGCGCCGTCCGTCGCGAACTCGACGTCGTACGCGCCGGCCCCGGTCGCGATGAGCGCCCCGACCGTGCCGGTCGCCGGGTCCACCGGCAGCACCCCACCGTTCGCCACGGTCACGTACAGCGTGTGCCCGTCCGGCGCCATCGCCATCCCGGCGGGTGACGTGCCCAGGGCCACGGTCCGGGTCACGGAGAGCGCGGCAGCGTCCACGATGGACAGTGAGTTGCCTCCGGTGTTGCCCACGTACACGGTCCGGCCGTCCGGGCTGAACGCGAGCCCGAACGGCGCCGCGCCGACCGCGACCGTGCCGACGACCGTCCGCGAACCGAGGTCGATCGCGCTGACCGTGCCGCTGCCCTGGTTGGGCACCCAGAGCCGGGTACCGTCCGGCGAGATCCGCAGCCGCTGCGGGTTGCCGCCGACCCGGATCGGCGTACCGGCGGTGTGCGTGGCGGTGTCGATCGGCTGCACGGTGCCGTCGCCGTAGTTGCTGACCCACACCGTTCTCCCGTCCGGCGTGACGTCCACGTCGGCCGCGATCGACCCGACGGGTACGGTCGCCGCCACCCGGTTGTCGGCCGTGCCGATGACGGTCACCGAGTTCGAGTTGTTGTTCGCCACGTACACCTCGCCGCTGGACGGCGTGACCACCACGCCGTCCGGTCCGCTGCCGACCGGGATGGTCGGGCCGGCGGTACGGGTACGGGTGTCGACCGGCGTGACCGTGGCGTCCGAGTAGTTGCTGACGTACGCGGTGGGGATGACCTGACCCGGCGCCGCGACCGTTACCAGCAGGTGAGTGGTCTGGATCGTCGCCCCGGTCGACGCCGTGGCGCCGATCGTGACCTGGTAGAACCCGGCCAGCACGCCGGCATCCGCGCCGACCGCCAGCGGGGTGCGGACCACACCGCCGGCCGGCGCGGTGACCGTCGCGGTAGCCGGCGTGAAGGTGAGGCCCGGCGCGGCGGTGGCGTGCCAGGTGACCGTCGCCGGTGCCGCGCCGAGCGAGTTGTCCACCACCACGTCCACTGTGGATGATCCGCCCGGCGCGAGCCGCACCTGACCGGGATCGATCGTCACGTACGCCCTGGTGGTGGGAGGGAAGCGCACGGGCCCGGCGCCGAACGACGGCGGTGCGTCACCGCGCCCGGTGCCCCATCGGGTCGGCGTGCCGGCCAGGTCGAAGTCGAGCCGGGTGTCGCCGCGCGCCGGCAGGTCGAGCCAGGTGTGCCCGGTGGCGCGGCCGTTGACGCGGAGCGCCTTGACATAGGGATTACCGGCGCCCGATGCGGAGACCACGATCCGCCGCCCCGACCCGGCGTCGACCTCGGCGCGCGGGAACAGTGGCGTGCCGACCACCAGCATGGGCACCCCCGGGGTCTGCGGGTACAGGCCGAGCGCGGCCCACACGTACCACGAGCTCATCGCCCCGACGTCGTCGTTGCCGGGCTCGCCGCCGGGCGTCGGATGGTACAGCTCGGTCATGATCCGCCGGACCGTCGCCTGCGCCTTCCACGGCTGCCCCACGGTGTTGTACGCGAACGGCGTGCCGAACGTGGGCTCGTTGCCCTGCCAGTGGTACGGCGCGTTCGGGCCGACGTTGAGCTGGGTGAAGTAGTCGTCGAGCCGGGCCGCGGCGGCCGCGTTGCCGCCCATGCCGTCGGCGAGCGCGCGCAGGTTGTGCGGGACCATCCAGGTGTACTGGGCCGCGTTGCCCTCCTGGAACCCTGACTGCCCGAAGCCGGAACCGAGCGGTGGCACCGCCGGCCCGGGCGGGAACGCGCCGTCCGCGTCGCGCGGGCGGATGTACCCGGTGGCGGTGTCGAACAGGTTCGCCCAGTTCTGCGAGCGCTGGTGGAAGCGGCGCGCCACGTCGCCGCGCCCGACCGCGCCGGCCAGCCGGGAGACGGCGAAGTCGTCGACCGCGTACTCCAGCGTCTCCGAGGCGCCGTTGGGCACCGGCGAGATCGACGTGGACTGGGTGTTCGGGACGTAGCCGCGATCGAGGTACGGCACCCGGCTCGGGCGCTCGACGTACCAGCCCTGGCCGGGCGGGTCGGCCGCCTCGGCGCCGCGCACCATCGGTCCACCGCGTGCCGGCTGTCGAAGCGGCGCGCCCCGAAGGCGTACGCGCTGGCCAGCATCGGGTCGGCGGCGTCGCCGTTCATCACCCCGGTGTACCCGTTCGCCACCGGCCACTTGGGCAGCCAGCCGCCCTCGTCGGCGTCGCGCAGCAGGGACGCCATCATGTCCGAGGTCTCGTCCGGGGCGATCAGCGCCAGCAGCGGGATCTCGGAGCGGTAGACGTCCCAGCCGGAGAAGTTCGCGTACTGCGGCCGCTGTGCCCGGTGGGCCTTGCCGTCGAAGCCGAGGTACCGCCCGTCCGCGTCGCTTTCCAGGTTCGGGCCGACCAGGGTGTGGTACAGCGCGGTGGAGAACTGGGTCCGCTGGTCGGCACTGCCGCCGGACACCCGGATCTTGCCGAGCTGCCGGTTCCAGGCCCGGCGGGCCGCGCTCCGCACCGTCCCCACGTCGTAGGTCCGTGCCTCGGCCCGCAGGTTCGCCCGTGCCCCAGCGACGTCTACATAGGACACCGCTACCTGTACGCCGACGACCGGGTTGGTACGGGTGTCGAACGTGACGTACCCGCCAGCGACGGGATCGGTGGTCGCGAGGGCGCGCTCCCGGGTCGCCGGCTGGTCGGGCCGCGACCGGACGGCGGCGCTGGACGCCCCGGACCACGTGCCCGACGCTGCGAACGGCCGGTCGAACCGGGCCGCGAAGTACACGGTGTACGCGTTGGGCTGGCCGCAGAACCGGCCGCTCGTCACCGAGCCGCTGATCTCCCGGTCGCCGGTGACCGTGAACGTCGCCCCGGCCGAGCCGTTCTGGCTGCCGGCCACCTTGACCAGCAGGCGCGCCTGGTCGGTACGCGGGTACGTGAGCCGGGCCACCCCGGTCCGCGCGGTCACCGCCAGGTCGGTGCGGATGCCGCCGGCCGTGACGCTGTAGGCGCCCGGGCTCGCGGACTCGTCGGCGTGCGTGAACGGCAGCGTGGCCGCCGACGGGTCGGCCGGCAGCGCCCCGGCCAGCGGCAGGAACGGCAGGTCCCCGCCGGTGGCGCAGCCCACCCCGGACAGGTGGGTCAGGCTGAACCCGGTGATGTCGTGGTCGTCGTACCAGTACCCGCCGCCGGACGGGCGGCGCGGCGTGTCCGGGCTCCACTGCACCATGCCGAACGGCAGCGTGGCGCCCGGGAACGTGTCCACCTCGCCGACGACCGGGCCGCCGCTGCCGGTACCGATGAAGGGGTTGACCAGGCTGGCGGGATCCGCTGCCGGTGCCGCCGACGCGACGGCTGGTGGGGCGACGAGCGGGGTGGCGAGCAGGGCGGCGAGCAGCGTGGCAAGGGTGACCCGGCGCATGGACATGTCTGGATACTTCCCGAGTTCCATGATCGTCACAACATCCGGGAAGTTGTGGCCTCAGCGGCCCCGGATGGCCACTGCTTCCGGGAAGTTGTGTCGATCATGCCGGAAGTTCTTTTGAACTATTCCAGAGTGGGTTCCGTGTCTGGGGCGAACCACGACCACAGGTTCCCACCCGAGAAGAGGACCGGACATGCCCACGAAGACCAAGCTCATCATCGCTGCGGTCGCGGTGGCCGCCGCCGGAATCGGCGCTACGAGCGCGCTCGCGGCACAGGCGTACGGCTCCGGTGACCACTCGTCGCCGGTACTGGTCCCGGCCGCGAAGACCGCGCCGATGGACCACGCGATGGAGCACATGATGGACCCGGCAGCCGGCAACGCGGATGCCGCCGCGCAGACCGCGACGTCGACGGGATCGGCCACCTTCCTCGCCGCCGAGCTGACCGGGCGCAACGAGGTGCCGACGCCGGGCGGCCCGAAGGTCGGCGACCCGGACGGGCGCGCCATCGAGGTGTTCCGCGTCCAGGGCACCAAGGTGTCGTTCGCGGTCGCCTGGAAGGGCATCGGCGCGCCGACCCTCAGCCACATCCACGAGGGCGCGGCCGGCGTCAACGGCGCGGTGAAGGTGCCGTTCTTCGGTACCGCACTGCCGGACACCGTGTCGGCCGCCACGGGTACCGTCACCGTCACGGACAAGGCGCTGCTGGACAGCATCACCAAGGACCCGGGCAAGTTCTACGCGAACCTGCACACCGCCGAGTTCCCCGGCGGCGCGGTCCGCGGCCAGCTGCGCAAGCTGGACCGGCCGGTCGACCTCCAGCGGGTCCTCAGCTTCGGGTCGCTCACCTCGCTGAACGACGGCGGCCAGGAGGTACCGGTCGCGGGCGGCCCGGCGACCGGTGACCCGGACGGTCACGCGACCAGCTTCGTGTGGGCCAACGGTTCCCGCGTCGACTACTCGTTCACCTGGTCGGGCATTGCCGGGCCGACGCTGGGCCACATCCACCAGGGCCCGGTCGGCGCCAACGGGAGCGTGGTCGTGCCGCTGTTCAGCGCCCCGGCCGGCATCCCGGCCTCGGTGACCGGCATCGCGGGTACCGCGAGCAACGTCGACCCGAAGGTCGTCGCCACCATCGGGCAGCACCCGGGTGACTTCTACACCAACCTGCACACCGCCGAGTTCCCCGGCGGCGCGGTCCGCGGCCAGCTGTTCCGCGCCGGATCGCCCACTGTGGACTCCAACGGGTAACCCCGAGCCGCTCCGGCGCCCGTCCTGCCCGCGGGCGCCGGAGCCAGAGATCGGCACAACTTCCCGGAAGTTGTGGCTTCAGACCCCCGCTGAGGCCACAACTTCCTGGAAGTTGTGCCGATCATCGCGCTACAGGGGGAGTGTGGCGAGCACCCGGTAGCCGCCGTCGGGGCGGGGGCCGGCCACGACCGTCCCGCCCAGTGCCTCGGCCCGCTCCCGCATGCCGAGCAGGCCGAGCCCGGCGCCACCGGTACCCGCCGCGGGGCCGTGGCCGTCGTCGGTGACCTCGACCAGCAACGCCTCGCCGTCCCGCCGGATCGACACGACCACCGACCCGGCGCCGGCGTGCCGGACCACGTTGGTCAGCGCCTCCTGCACCACCCGGTACGCGGTCAGCCCGACCACCGGGGACAGCCCGCCCGGGTCCGCCATCCGCAGCGCGACCCGCAGCCCGGTCGCCTCGGCCTGGGCCACCAGTTCGGACACCCGGCCCAGGTCGGGCTGCGGGTGCAGCAGCGGACCGTCGGCGCGTAGCAGCCCGAGCGTCGCCCGCAGCTCGGCGAGTGCCTGCTTGCTCGCGGTGCGGATCGCGCCCAGCGCCTCGCGGGTGGCACGCGGGTCGGTGTCGAGGGCGTCCAGCGCGTTGCCGCCCTGTACCGAGATCACCGAGATCGTGTGGGCGAGCACGTCGTGCAGGTCGCGGGCGATCCGCAGCCGCTCCTCGGCGAGCCGCTGGCGTACCTCGGCTTCCGCTACGGCGGCCGCCCGGCGGACCCGGTCCTCGGTGTCCAGGCGCCGGCGGCGCACCGCGAAGCCGAGCAGCGCCACCCACAGCAGGCCGATGACCGGCGCGTACACCGCGGCCGAACTCGCCGGCCAGCGGTGCGGCGGCACCTGCGGGATCACGTACGCCACACCGGACAGCACGACCGCGCCGGCCAGCGACCGGGCCGTCGCGCCGTACGCGGCCAGCGAGTACACCGCGACGTACAGGGCCGCGAGCGGCGCCAGGCCCGGGTAACCCACCAGGTGGTACACCGCCACCAGCGCGCACACGGCCGTGGCGACGACAGCCGGCCGCCGCCGTCGCCACACCAGGGTCGCCACGGTCACCGCCGCCAGCGCGTAGGCGCCCACCGCGGGCGGCGCGGACCAGGACACGCCGGCCAGCTCACCGGCGACGCCCGCGAAGGTCAGCACCCCGACGCCCGCGGCGATCGCGGCCTCGGTCGTGGACTCGCGCTGCCACCACGGCGGGTTCATGGCGCTACGGTACGGCCGCCGGCACCGGCTCCGGGGCAGGCACGGCGGGGACGGCGCGTACCCGCAGCATCCACGCCGCCCAGCGCGGCAGCCACCAGTTCCACCGGCCGAACAGGCTGACCAGCGTCGGTACCAGCAGGCAGCGGACCACGGTCGCGTCCACCAGGATGCCCGCGCCCAGGCCGGTCGCCAGCACCCGCACGTCCGTCGCCGGCGCGGTGGACATCGACAGGAACGCGAGGACCAGGATCAGCGCCGCGCAGGTGACCAGCCGCCCGGTCCGGGACAGCCCGGTGACGACCGCCGCGTCCGTGTCGAGACCGTCGTCGTGGGCCTCCCGCATCCGGGCCAGCAGGAACACTTCGTAGTCCATGGACAGCCCGAACAGGAACGCGAACACCATCAGCGGGATCCAGATCGCGATCGCCCCGGCGCTGGCTGTGCTCCAGATCGCCTCGCTGCCGTGGCCGTCCTGCCAGACGAAGACCAGGACACCGTACGCGGCGCCGAGCGACACCAGGTTGAGCGCGACCGCCTTGGCCGGCAGTACCAGCGACCGGAACGCGCGGGCCAGCAGCAGGAACGTGAGCAGGCACACCACGGCGAGCATCACCGGGAACCGGTCGTACACGGCGTGCCGGAAGTCGATCTGGCCCGCGCCCGAGCCGGCGACGCCGATGACGTCCGGGTCGCCGGCGACGGCCTGCCGTACCCGCGCGATCGTCGCCTGGCCGGCGTCCGAACCGCCCTCCGCGCGCGGCAGCACCACGACGACGGCGGTACCGGCGGCGCGCAGGCCGGCCGGCGCGATCCGCTGGTCGTCCGGTGCGATCCGCTGGTCCTCCGGCGCGACCGCGGAGAGGACGCCGGGCACGCCGGCCAGCCGCCGCGCGACCGCCGGACCGGAGCCGTCCCGGACCAGCACCTCGGCCGGGGTGAGGACGCCGGACGGCACGCCGCCCCGGGTCAGCGCGTCCAGCCCGTCCCGGGCCGGGCCGGGCTGGGCCAGCGCGGCTGTCCGCGCCTCGCCCAGGTGCAGGTGCAGCATCGGCGTGGCCAGTGCCAGCAGCGCGGCCAGCCCGGCGACCGCCGCCGCCCAGCGCCAGCGGACCACGCCCCGCGCCCACCACCGCCAGGCCCGGCTCGCCGACCGGTCGTCGCGCAGCCGGGGGCGGTCCAGGCGCGGGCCGACCAGATCGAGCAGTACCGGCAGCAGCGTCACCGCGACGGCCACCGACACCAGCGGGATCAGCGCGCCCGCGTACCCGAAGCTGCGCATCGCCGGCATCGGCAGCACGACGAGCGCGAGCAGACCGATGGTGACGGTCAGGCCGGAGAACACCACCGCCCGGCCGGCGTGCGCCATCGACGCGGTGACCGCGGTCCGGTTGTCGGCGCCCCGCGCGCGTTCCTCCCGCCACCGGGTGACCACCAGCAGTGAGTAGTCGATGGCCACCCCGAGCCCGATCAGCCCGATGATGAACTGCGCGATGAAATTTACGTCCGTGATGGTCGTCAGGCCGAGTACCAGCAGGAACGTGGTCAGGATCGACACCGCCGCCATGACCAGCGGCACCACCGCGATGAAGCTCGCGAACACGAACGCCAGGATCAGCAGCGCACCGAGGCCGCCGATGACGGTCTCCGCGAGTACCCCAGTGCCTTGGGGTTGTCCTGACGCGAACTGCAACGGGCCGAGACCGGTCACCCGCACGCTCGCGCCCGGCGGCGCGGCGGCTTGCACCGTCCGGGTCACCCGCGCGGCCAGTTCCGGCCCGAAGCTGGCGCCGGGTGGCAGGAAGATCAGGGCGTACGTGGTGCGCCCGTCCGCCGTGACGAATGCCCGGTCGCCGGTGGTGGAGTAGTCGACCACGCGGGCGCCGAGCTGCCGCGCGGTCGCGAACGCCCGGCCGAGCTGGTCGGGCACGCCGGGGTCGTCGACGGTCCGGCCGGCCGGCAGCGTCGCCACCACCACGTCGGGTTCGACACCGTCGTCGGTGTGGTACACCTGCGCCATCTTCTCGGCGGTCTGCTGGGCCGGGCTGTTGGACTGCGCGAACGACTGGGTCAGCCGGCCGGTGGTCGTGGTGATGGTGGCGCCGCCGAGTCCGGCCAGCAGCACCCAGAACGCCACCACGAGCAGCCGGTGGCGCAGGACGAACGAGGTCAGTCGGGTCATGCCTCGACGCTAGGAATCCGGCCGTCTCCAGTCGTCCCACCAGCGCGGACGGTCCGCTACCCCATTCGGGGTAGCACGGATACCACGATGGTGGTAGTCAGGGCCGCACCAGGCCGGTCTGGTACGCCAGGACCACCAGCTGCGCCCGGTCGCGGACGTTCAGCTTCACCATCGCGCGGTTGACGTGGGTCTTCGCGGTCGCCGGGCTGACGTGGATCCGCCTCGCGATGTCCTCATTGGACAGTCCCCGGGCGGCGAGCGTGACGACCTCGCGTTCCCGGTCGGTGAGGTGGTCTAGCGCGGCCCGGGTCGCCGGGTCGGGCGGGTCCGCCGCCGGCCGGGCCACGAACTCGGCGATCAGCCGCCGGGTCACGCTCGGCGACAGCAGCGCCTGGCCGGCCGCCACCACCCGGACCGCCTGGCGCAGGTCGTCCGGCTCGATGTCTTTCAGCAGGAACCCGCTCGCGCCGGCCCGCAACGCGGCGAACACGTACTCGTCGACCTCGAACGTGGTCAGCACCACCACGCGTACGCCCGCGAGCCGGGGGTCCGCCACGATCCGGCGGGTCGCCGCCAGGCCGTCCAGGGTGGGCATCCGGACATCCATCAACACCACGTCGGGTACCGTCTGCCGGACCACCGCGACCGCCCGCTCGCCGTCAGCCGCTTCGCCCGCCACCTCGATGTCGTCGGCGCGCTCGAGCAGCGCGCGGAAACCGGCCCGGACCAGCGCCTGGTCGTCGGCGAGCACCACCCGGATCGTCATGACGGCAGTGTCTCAACCGGGCGACTGGCGCCCGCGCCCGCCTGCGGGGTTTGCGTGCAGCGATTAGGATCAATTACTGGTCGACCTTCGCCAGTGGTCGGATGCCCGGAAGCCGCGTGAGGAAGGGGCCGCCATGCTGAAGAAAGTCCTGACCTGGGCAATAGTCATTTTCATCGTGTACTTCGTGGTGACCAATCCAGGGGCGGCGGCCGGAGTCGTGAGGTCGATCGGGAACTGGTTGGTCGACATGGCCCACGGATTCGGCGACTTCCTTTCCCGGGTCGTCAGCTAGCGCGCTACTCGAACAGTGAGTGGTGCGCGCCTGCCTCCTGCCGGCGGCGCCGGACCCGGCGCCGCTGCACGACGACCAGATCGACGACCGCGGTGAGCGCGATCACGGCGGCGATCACCGCGAGCACCGGATAGCCGGCCCAGGCCAGGCCGACGGCCAGCGCGGTGCAACTCACCAGGCCGAAGACGGCCAGCGCCAGGCGAAGATTGAGGGCACTGTACGGGTGGCCGACCGTCCCCCTTCGGTCCTTCATCCGACCGGTCGTACCCGGCGGCTCCGGGAACCAAACGCGGGAGGATCGCACCATGGCATTCGACGTAGCGGCGGTGCGGACGGCGTACCCGGCGCTGGCCGACGGGTACGCGTACCTGGACGGGGCGGCGGGCACCCAGGTACCGCGGGCGGTCATCGACGCGATCGCGGACACGTACCGGGGCGGCATCGGCAACGTCGGAGGTCCGTTTCCGGCCAGTCACCGCGCCGACGGGATCGTGGCCGAGGCGCGGCGGGCCATCGCGGACCTGGTCGGCGGCGACCCGGACGGCGTGCTCCTCGGCCCGAACATGACCACGCTGACCTACCGGCTGGCGTACACCCTGGCCGCCGGGTGGGCGCCGGGCGACGAGGTGGTGCTGTCCCGGCTCGACCACGACGCGAACGTCCGGCCGTGGGTACAGGTGGCCGCCCGGGCCGGTGCCGTCGTGCGGTGGGCCGAGGTGGACACCGCGACCGGCGAACTGCCGGCCGAGCAGTACGACCGGCTGGTGTCCGGGCGGACCCGGCTGGTCGCGGTCACGGCGGCGAGCAACGTCCTGGGTACCCGGCCGGACGTCGCCGCGATCACGGCCCGGGCCCGGGCGGCCGGCGCGCTCACCTACGTCGACGGCGTGCACGCCACCGCGCACGGGCCGGTCGACATGGCCGCGCTCGGCGCCGACTTCTACGCCACCAGTGCGTACAAGTGGTCCGGCCCGCACATCGGCGCGGTGGTCGCCGACCCGGCGCTGCTCGACACGCTCCGGCCGGACAAGCTCGCCTCGTCGAGCGACGACGTGCCGTGGCGCTTCGAGACGGGCACCGCGCCGTTCGCCGACCTGGCCGGCGTGGTCGCCGCCGTCGAGCACCTCGCCGCGCTGGACCCGGCGGCCACGGGTACCCGCCGGCAACGGCTGCTGGCGTCGCTGGCCGCCGCGGAAAGCCACGAGCTTGCGCTGTTCGGGACGCTCCTGGCCGGGCTCGCCGCGCTACCGGACGTGACCACGTACGGGAAGGCGGAGCGGCGCACCGCCACGGCGTACTTCACGGTCGCCGGCCGTACCCCGCAGGCGGTCGCGGAGCAGTTGGCCGACCGCGGGGTCAACGTCTGGCACGGGCACAACTACGCGTGGGAGCTGACCGGCGCGCTCGGGATCCGGGAGACGGGTTCGGCGGTCCGCGCCGGCCTGGTCCACTACAACGACGCCTCAGACGTGGCGCGCCTGCTCGACGCCTTGTCATGATCGGCACAACCTCGTCATGATCGGCACAACTTCCCGGAAGTCGTGGCCAAAAGGGAGCCCTGAGGCAACAGTTTCCGGGAAGTTGTGCCGATCATGGGGTGGGGGCCGATAGGGGAGATATGGGTAGCGGGTCGGTGGTTCATGTGGGGCGGCAGGCGATCCTTGACCGTACCGGCGACGTGATCGGGTACGAGCTGCTGTTCCGGGCGCACGCCGACGCGGTCGAGGCGACCGAGCGGGGCGCGTACGCGACCAGCCAGGTGATCATCACGGCGATGACCGAGATCGGTATCGGGCCGCTCGTGGGCGACCGGCTCTGCTTCATGAACCTGACCCGGGAGTTCCTGGTCGGCGAGCTGCCGCTGCCGTTCGACCACCGCCAGGTGGTGCTGGAGGTACTGGAGACCGTCGACGTGGACGACGAGGTGGTCGCCGGTGTGGCCGCGCTCGTGGCCCAGGGGTACCGGATCGCGCTCGACGACTTCGTCTTCGAACTCGGCCATGGGTTCGGCCACGAGCGTCTGATGGAGCTGGCCACCTTCGTCAAGATCGACGTACTCGACGCGGACCGCGGGCGCATCGCCGCGACCGTGGCCGCCTGCCGCCGGTACCCGGATGTCCGCCTCGTCGCCGAGCGCGTGGAGACCGAGGAGCACCTGCGGCTGGTCGCCGATCTCGGGTTCGACCTGGTCCAGGGGTACCTGCTGGGTCGCCCCCAGGTGGTCTCGGCGCCCGCGCTGTCGCCGTCCCGGCTGCGCCGGGTCGAGCTGCTCGGCCTGCTGGTCGGCCCGGAGATGCCGCTGGCCCGGGTGGTCTCCCTGGTCACCGCCGATCCCGCGCTGAGCATGCGGCTGCTCGCCGCCGCCAACGCGGACTCGCTGGGCCTGCCGGTCGCGGTCTCGTCGGTACACGACGCGGTGCTGCTGCTCGGGGCCGCCCGGCTGCGGGACTGGGCCACGCTGATGCTGGTCAGCGACCTGGAGGCGGGGGACGAGCGGCAGCTGGCGGGCGCGGTCACCCGGGCCCGGATGAGCCAGAACCTCGCCGAGCGGATGGGCGTACCGGGTGAGCCGGCCTTCACCGTCGGGCTGGTCTCGGCCGTCGCCGAGCTGCTCGGCCAGCCGGTGGCCGAGCTGGCCCCACGGCTGTCGCTCAACGCCGAGGTCACCGACGCGCTGGTCGCGGGCACCGGCCCGCTGGGGGAGCTGCTCGGTCTGGTCGCCGCGTACGAGACGAGCGACCTGCCGGCCCTCGTCGCCGCGCCGCTGCCGGTCGGGGAGGCGGTCCGCTCGTACCTGGACGCGGTAGCGTGGTCGACTCAGATCCTGGACCGGGGGGAACCCGAATAAATGGACGTTTCGGCCCACACCGGCATCCTGCCGCTCGGCTCCGATCCCGACCGCCCGCTGCTCACGTACTACGACGACGCGACCGGCGAGCGTACCGAACTGTCCGCCGCGGCGCTCGGCGGCTGGGCGGCCCGGACCGCGAACCTCCTGGTCGACGGCTGCGGGCTGCGCGACGGCGGCCGGGCCGCGATGCTGCTCCCGCCGCACTGGCAGACCGCCGCCGTGCTGCTCGGCTCCTGGGCCGCCGGCCTGTCGATGAACGTCCACCTCGCCGCCACGGCCGGACTGGCGCCGGTCGGCCCGGACGCGGGCGTCCCGTACGACGTGGTGTTCGCCGCGCGCACCCGGCTGCGCAGCATGATCGAGACCGTGCCGGCCGCACCGCACCGGTTCGTGCTGGGCGGCGAGCACAAGGGCCATCTCGACTACCTCACCGAGGCGGGCCGCCACCCCGATACGTTCCGGCCCGTCGGGGTGCGCCGCACCGACCCGGCCAGCGGCGACGGCACCAGCTTCGCCGAGTGGGGAGACCTGGCCCGGGAGATGGCCACGATTCTCGATCTCTACCCGGGCGACCGGGTGCTGATCGACGCCGCCGAGAACGAGCACCCGGTGCGCTGGCTCCTCGCCCCGCTCGCGGCCGGCGCCTCGATCGTGCTGTGCGCCAACCTCGACCCCGCCAGGGTCGCCAGCCGCGCCGCCGCGGAACGGGTGACCAGGACGCTGTAACGGCATCCACGGAAACCAATATTGACTCCGTCGAATCCGGAGTGTTTGGCTGGCATCGATGGTGCATTCGCCGATTTCGGGGGAGATTCGATGTCATCGAATGGTTCGTCCGACGGCGGCCTGTCCCGGCGCAGGTTCATGGGCCGGGCCGCGGCGGCCTCGGCCGGGTTGGCGCTGAGCGCACCGGTCGTCGAGGTCCCAGCCGCCGCTGCCGCGCCCGTCGAAGGCCCCGTGGAAGGCGCTGGTCCGCCCGACGCCCTGGTCACGGTCGCGGCCACGGTCAACGGCGAGGCCCGCACGCTGACCGTCGATCCGCGGGTCACCCTGCTCGACGCGCTGCGCGAACGGCTGGGCCTCACCGGTACGAAGAAGGGCTGCGACCGCGGCCAGTGCGGTGCCTGCACGGTGCACGTCGACGGCCGGCGGGTGCTGTCCTGCCTGACCCTGGCCGCCACCGTGCGGGACAAGGCGGTGACCACCGTCGAAGGTCTCGCGGACGGCGACGACCTGCACCCGGTGCAGCAGGCGTTCATCGAGTGCGACGGCTTCCAGTGCGGGTTCTGCACGTCCGGCCAGATCATGTCGGCGGTCGCGCTGATCGGGGAGGGGCACGCGACCAGTCGACGCGAGCATCCGGGAGTGGATGGCCGGCAACATCTGCCGCTGCGGCGCGTACGCCGAACATCGTGCAGGCCGTCAAGCAAGCCGCGGGAGGTCGGCGCGATGCACGCCTTCGACTACGCCGCGCCCGACCACCGTCGACGACGCGCTGGCAAGCGCGGGCTCGCGCGACGGCACGGCGTTCCTGGCCGGCGGCACCACCCTGGTCGACCTGATGAAGCTCGACGTGATGACCCCGACCCACGTGGTCGACATCAACGCGCTGCCGCTGCGCGGCGTCTCGACCGGGCGCGACGGCCTGCGGATCGGCGCGCTGGCCCGGATGGACGAGGTGGCCGCCGACGCCCGGGTGCTGCGTGACTTCCCGGTCATCGCCGAGGCGCTCACCGCGAGCGCGTCGCCGCAGTTGCGCAACATGGCCAGCATCGGCGGCAACCTGCTCCAGCGCACCCGCTGCGACTACTTCCGCGACGTGCACGCCGCGTGCAACAAGCGGCAGCCGGGCAGCGGCTGCCCCGCCCAGACCGGCGAGAACCGGACCCACGCGATCCTCGGCACCAGTACCGCCTGCGTCGCGACCCACGCCAGCGACCTCGCGGTGGCGCTGGTCGCGCTGGACGCGTCGGTCGGGCTGCGCGGCGCGGCCGGTGAGCGCCGGGTCAAGCTGGCCGACTTCTACCGGCTGCCCGGCGACACCCCCGACGTGGAGACGGTGAAGGCGGCCGGTGAGCTGATCACCGAGGTCACCGTGCCGGCGCTGCCGTGGGCGCGGCAGTCCACGTACCTGAAGGTGCGCGACCGGACGTCGTACGAGTTCGCGCTCGCGTCCGCGGCGGTCGCGCTCGACGTGCGCGGCAACGCGATCCGGGACGCCCGGGTCGCGGTCGGCGGGGTCGCCACGAGACCGTGGCGGCTGCCGAAGGTCGAAGCGGCACTGCGCGGCCGGCGGCCCTTGCAGGCCAGCTTCGAGACCGCCGCGATGTCCGCTGTGGACGGTGCGCGGCCGTTGGCCCACAACGCTTTCAAGACGGTACTGGTACAGCGCACGATCGTCCGCGCGCTGCTGACCCTGGCGGAGCGGCTATGACCACGCCCATCGGTGCCGCCGTCGACCGGGTCGACGGGCGGCTCAAGGTGACCGGCGGCGCGACCTACGCGGCCGACACGAAACTGGACCGGCTGGCGTACGGGTACCTGGTCACCAGCACGATCGCGCGCGGGACCATCACGGCGATGGACACCGACGCCGCGCTGCGGTCAGCTGGCGTGCTCGCCGTGTACACCCCGTTCAACCCGCTCAAGTTGTTCAGCTACACGCAGAACCAGAACGACGACAACTTCCCGCCGTTGCAGGACACCAGGGTGCGCTACTACGGCCAGGTGATCGGGCTGGTCGTCGCCGAGACGTTCGAGCAGGCCCGGGACGCGGCGACGCTGATCGAGGTGAGTTACGCCGCGCAGCCGCCGAGAGCGTCGTTCCAGGCCGGCATCCCGGGCGCGGCTCCCTCCGGCAACCCGACCGAGGTGCTGGCCCCGGGGGTACCGTCGATCGACGCGGCCCTGGCGGCCAGCGACGTGACGGTGACCGCCACGTACACCACCCCGGTCGAGAACCACGTCGCGATGGAGCCGCACGCGACCGTCGCCACCTGGGCCGGTGACTACCTGACCATCCACACCGTCTCGCAGGGCGTGCTGCTGGTGGTCGCCCGCCTGGCCACCACGCTCGGCATCGACGCGTCGAAGATCCACGTCATCAACCCGTTCGTGGGCGGCGGGTTCGGCAACAAATGGGGCAACTGGGCGCAGGCACCGCTGACCGCCGCGGCCGCCCGCGCGCTGGGCCGGCCGGTGAAGACCGTGCTCACCCGCGAGCAGACGTTCACCGTCGTCGGGCACCGGCCGCAGTCCAGCCAGACGGTGTCGCTGGGCGCGTCGAAGGACGGCACGCTCACCGCCATCAAGAACGACGGCATCGGCGCCAAGGCGGCCGGCGCGTACTTCTCGGAGAACCCGGCGAGCATCTCGCTGATCACGTACGCCGCGCCGAACCTGTACGGCAGCCGCAAGCTGGTGACGTTGGACATCCCGTCGACCACGATCATGCGGGCGCCCTCGGAGGCGAACGGCTCGTTCGCGCTGGAGTGCGCGATGGACGAGCTGGCCGTGGCGGCGGGGCTCGACCCGGTCGAGCTGCGCCGCCGCAACAGCGCGACGTCCGTGCCGACCACCAGGCTGCCGTACTCCAGCAAGCACCTCGACGAGTGCTACCAGGTCGGCGCGGACCGGTTCGGCTGGTCGCGGCGCAACCCGACGCCGGGCGCGGTCGTCGACGGCGACTGGCTGGTCGGGATGGGTTGTGCCACGGCGAGCTTCAACGCGTCGCGGGCCCGCGCCTCCATCAAAGTGCGGCTGACCGCCGACGGTACCGCCGTCGTGTCGGGCACCGGGGCCGACCTCGGCACCGGCCAGTCGACCGTCTTCGCCATCCTCGGCGCCGCCGGCCTGGGCATCCCGGTCGACCGGGTACACCCGGAAATCGGCGACTCCGCGCTGCCGGCCGCCGCCAACGCCGGCGGTTCGGGCTCCACGTCGACGAACGGGCCGGCCGTGCAACTGGCCGTCGAGGCGGCGAAGACCGCGCTGATCCAGCTCGCGGTCAGCGACGAGCGGTCGCCGTTCCACGGCCTGGCCGATGTGCGCTACGACGCGGGAAACGTGGTGGCCGGCGACCGGTCGGTACCCTTCGGCACGCTGCTCACCGATCTCGACGTGCCCGGGGTCGAGGCCACCGCCACGTCGCCGTCGAACCCCGACAAGGCGCACGGGTTCCGGTCGTTCGGCGCGCACTTCTGCGAGGTACGCGTCAACCGGTGGACCGGCGAGCCGCGGGTCAGCCGGATGACGACGGTCATCGACGCCGGCCAGATCGTCAACGCGAAGACCGCCCGCAACCAGGTGATGGGCGCGCTGCTGATGGGCCTCGGCGCGGCGCTGCTGGAGGAGGGCCGGCTGGAGCCGGACACCGGCCGGTACGCCAACGGCAACCTGGCCGCCTACCTCGTCCCGGTCAACACCGACACGCCCGCGTTCGACATCCAGTTCCTCGATTACCCGGACACGCTGCTCAGTACCCTCGGCGCGCGGGGGATCGGGGAGCTGGGCATCGTGGGTGCCGCGGCGGCGGTGGCCAACGCGGTGTACAACGCGACCGGCAAGCGCATCCGCGCCCTTCCGATCACGCTAGACAAGCTGCTCTGACCCGTGGGGTTTCTCGTCGATCTAGGAAGAATGGTGCCCCGGCTGCCCGGTTTGTCCGGCCATTCTTCCTAGATCGACGAGAGAATGGGGGCGTGAGCACGGCTGAGATCTGGCGGGTTTACCCCGAGCCGGCGCACCTTGATGAGGACGGTCTGCTCGCCGCGTACGCGTGGCCGGATCGGACCACGCTGCGGGTGAACTTCGTGACCAGCGTCGATGGCGCGGTCGCCGTCGAGGGGTACTCGGCCGGGCTGGGCAGCCCGTCCGACAAGCTGGTGTTCGACCTTCTGCGCCGGACCTGCGACGCGGTGATCGTCGGTGCCGGGACGCTGCGCCACGAAGGGTACGGGCCGCTGCGCCTGGCCGAGCCCGACCGGGAGTGGCGTCGCCGGCACGGTCTCCCGCCCGATCCGGTGCTGGTCGCGGTGTCCCGCAAACTCGACCTCGACCCGGCGCACCCGATGCTGGCCGACGCGCCGACCCGGCCGGTCATCGTGACCTTCGCCGAGGCGCCCGCCGACCGGGTGGCGGCGCTCTCCGCGGTGGCGGACGTGCTGATGTGCGGCGACACCGTGGTCGACCTCGCCGCGGCCGTCGCCGAACTGGCCGGGAAAGGCCACCGGCGGCTGCTCAGCGAGGGCGGCCCGTACCTGCTGGGCACGCTCACCGGCGCGGACGCGGTCGACGAGATGTGCCTGACCATCGCCCCGATGCTGGCCGGGCCCGGGGCCGGCCGGATCACCGCCGGTCCGGCGGCGGCGGTACGCGACCTGCGCCTGGTCCAGGTGCTCGCGGCCGGCGACGAGCTGCTGCTCCGGTACGCCCGAGATCGACACAACTTCCCGGAAACAGTGGCCAAAACCGGGGGCTGAGGCAACAACTTCCGGGAAGTTGTGCCACGAACGGACCGCTCAGATCAGGTTGTGGCGGGCGTACGCGGGTGGGCGCCGGCCGAGGATGGCCTCGGTCATCCGGACAGCGGCCACGGCGGCGCGCACGTCGTGGACACGCACCACGCGGGCACCCCGCATGACGCACGCGACCAGGGCCGCCACGGTCCCTTCCCGCCGCTGATCCTTGGGTACATCCAGGGTCTCGCCGATGAAGTCCTTGTTCGACACGGCGACCAGCGTCGGGTACCCGAGCGCGGTGATCTCGCCGAGCCGGCGGGTCAGCTCCAGCGAGTGGTACGTGTTCTTGTTCAGGTCGTGCCCCGGGTCGACGACGATCCGATCGGCCGGCACGCCGTGCCCGATCGCGACCTTCGCGCGGTCGGCGAGGAAGGCCGCGACCTCGGCGACGACGTCGGCGTACCCCGGCCGCAGCACCGGGGTACGCGGCGGCGACGCGAGGCTGTGCGTGATGACCAGCGTCGCCCCGGTGCCCGCGACGAGATCGGCGAGCGCCGGGTCGTGCAGGCCGGACGTGTCGTTGACGACGTCGGCGCCGGCCGCGATCGCCTCCCGGGCCACCTCGGTCCGGTAGGTGTCGACCGAGATCACCACGTCTGAGCTGGCCCGGGCCGCACGCACGACCGGGATCACCCGGTCGGCCTCCTCCTCGGCGCCCACCTCCGGGCCGTCGGTGCCGAACGGCACCCCGCCGATGTCGACCCAGGCGGCCCCGTCGGCGACCGCCGCCCGGACCGCCGCGACGGCTTTGTCCAGCGCGTACGTCCGGCCGGTGTCGTGGAACGAGTTCGGCGTGCGGTTGATGATCGCCATCACCGCGACCTGCCGGGAGAAGTCGATAGGGCCACGCACGGGTCCGATCGTACGGATGGTGAACCCGGCGCGGTGACATCGCTGGAAATGATCATTGGAGGCGGAAAGATGCCGATGTGGACGAGAACCCGACGCAGAAGAGCCGGCCCTCCGGGCGATTTTCTCAGCTGATCGAATTCGAGCGGGCCGACGTCATTTCGCCGATGATCGACCCGCCCCAGCCCAGGCTCGTGGTGACCGGCCAGAAGCCGTGGGCGAACATGGAGGTCACCCTGCGGCCGCTGGTCTACGTCCGGCAGCCGGAGTACTGGGGGATCGAGGTCATCGGCACGATGCCGCCGATCGGCCAGCCGGCGATCGTCCCGTACGCGGTGGAGCTGGATCTGGCCGGCACCACCGGTACGGCGGGGATCGAGGTGATCGGCGCCAACGGCACCGAGAAGATCGACGTATCGACAAGCTGACGATCCGGCGACCCGATAGCGTCGTGGGTAAGCGAGTCCGAGAGCGACCACGACGGGAGACCCCATGCTGCCCTGGAAGGCTGACTTCGCCGGCCGGCTCGACGAGCACGTGATCGACAGCGAGCGCCTGAAAGGCAATCCGCTCGGCGACCCGCACGAGCGCCCGCTGTGGGTGTACGTGCCGCCGGGGTACGACGACGAGCCGGAGCGGCGTTACCCGACCGTGTACGTGATCCAGGGGTACACCGGGCACGTCGCCATGTGGGCCAACCGCACCCCGTTCCGGCAGCCGTTCCCGGAGCTGGCCGACGCGATGTTCGCCCGGGGCGAGGCGCCACCGGCGATCCTGGTCTACGTCGACGCGTGGACGTCGCTGGGCGGCAGCCAGTACCTGGACTCGCCGGCGATCGGTGACTACCACTCGTACCTGTGCGACGAGGTGGTCGCCTGGGTCGACGGGCACTACCGCACCCACGCCGACCGGGACCAGCGGGCGATCACCGGCAAGTCCAGCGGCGGGTACGGCGCGATGGTGACCGCGATGCTGCGGCCCGACCTGTTCGGCGGGTTCGCCACGCACGCCGGGGACGCGCTGTTCGACCTGACCTGCCCGCCGATGTTCGCCGAGACGGTACGGCTGCTGCGCGACGGGTACGGCGGGTCGTACGAGGCGTTCTTCGCCGACCTGGACGGGCGGATCTTCGGAACGAAGGCCACCGACGGCAAGCTGATCGAGATGTACGGGTACGCGGCCGCGTACTCGGCCGAGCCGGACGGCACGGTACTGATGCCGTTCGACGACACCGGCCGGTTGATCCCGGAGGTGTGGGCCCGCTGGCTCGCCCACGACCCGGTGCACATGGCCGCCGAGGACCGGTACGCCGAGGCGTTGCGGTCGATGCGCGCGATCTGGATCGACGCCGGCACCCGCGACGACTACTACCTCGACCTGGGCGCCACGGCCTTCCGGCGCGCGGTCGCCGAGGCGGGGGTGCCCGACGACCGCGTCCACTTCGAGCTGTTCGAGGCCACCCACGCCGCCATCGAGTACCGGTACCCGCTCGGTGTGGCCTGGCTGCTGCGACGCCTCACTCAGGCGGCGCAGAGCGGGTAGCCGCCGAACCCCGCCGCCAGCACCACCACGAGCGCGACGGCCGGCCGGGGCAGGCCGCGCCACGGCCCCTCGGCCCGCCGGGCGAGCAGCACGTACCCGGTTAGCACCAGCGCGTACACCGGAAACCACGCGATCCGGTGCGCCAGCCACCCGGGGCCGGACGGCGTGTCGTGCAGGCCCGGCACCGCCGACGGCGCCAGGGCCTGGGCGGCTCCGGACAGCGACATCAGGGCGATCATGTGCCAGCAGAACACAGTCATCGCGCTCAGGTTGAGCAGCGCCACCCCGGCCCACAGCCGGGGACGGGCCAGCAGCCGGCCCAGCCGGTCGCGGAGCAGGATCGCGAGGCCGGACTGGGCCGCGGCCAGGGCCAGCACCAGCAGCGACGGCGGGTGCGCGTTGGTCCGCCCGTCGCCGGGCACGCCGACCATGCTCACCGGGTACCCGAACCGAAGGACCAGCAGGAGAGCGAGCGCGAACCCGGCGGTCGCGAGCAGCGCGGCGCCGCGGCGCGTGATCCGGCCGTGCGCCCAGGCCACCCCCAGCAGGTACGCGAACGACCAGCCCGGCAGCAGGTTGGCGAGGCCCACCCAGCCCGGCACCGCATCGTGCCACGGGCCGTAGCGGGCGAGGTCGACCGCCGCGACCGCGAGCAGCGCGGGCAGGGCCGCCCAGCCGCGCAGCCGGCGGTCCAGCGCGACCGCCACCGGCGTGAGCGCCGTGACCACCGCGTAGATCCCGATGAACCACATCGGCTGGATCACCAGGACCGCGGTGGTCCGCAGCGTGCCGGCGGGTACCCCGGCGAGCGCGAGCAGCGGCAGCGCCAGGCCGAGCACCGCCGTGGCCGCCGCCACCGGCCGGGCCAGCCGCAGCATCCGGGTGCGCAGCCAGGCACGGTACGAGTCGGCCCGGGCCAGGCTCTTCGCGCTCGCGTACCCGCCGACCAGGAAGAACAGGCCGAGCATCTGGAGCACCCAGCTCACCGGGGCGAGGCCGGACAGGTGGATCAGCGGGCTGGTCACGGTCAACGCGCCGTGACTGTCCACAGTGAGCGCCATGACCAGCCAGTGGCCGACCACCACGCCGAGGATCGCGAGGGCGCGCAGCCCGTCGATGGCCCGGTCCCGGTTGGCCGGGGTGGCTGCCTCGATTCTCCGCGCCAGGCTCATCGCAGCGTCACCTCGTCGACGCGGCCCAGCGCGATGCGGGCCAGGTTGGTCAGCGATTCGGTACCGGGGACGAAGTAGCCGCCGTGGCCACGCGCGCCGCCGGTCCGGAAGACCCGGGCGCCGAAGCCGGCCTGGATCGGATCCTTGCCGTGGCCGAGCCCGGCGACCCGCACGAACGGCGTGAACCGGATCGGGTCGTCGGCGACCCGGGTCGCCCAGATCCGGGCGGGTCGCAGGTCGCCCGCCGAGCCGACGTCCATGCCGGGGGCGGCGACCGCGGCCAGGTCCGCGATCCGGGCACCATCCTTGATCGCGTACGCGCAGACGACCGCCCCGTAGCTGTGGCAGATCGCGCTGACGTGCGTCCCGGCCGGCAGCCCTGCGACGAAACGCGCCAGCGCGGTCCCGCCGGCTTCCGCCCGCGCCGAGCGCATCACCTCGCGGTCGATGTTCTCCGGCGGGTCGTACCCGAGCCACACCACGACCGCGGACGGCGTCGCCGGGTCGAGGCGGCGCATCTCCGCGTACAGTGCCTCGCCGGTGGCGACCGGCGTGTCGCTGCGGGTGTGCTCCTCGGTCAGCAGCCGGTGCAGGTTCCACCCGGTACCCGGGACCACGATCGCGATGTGCCGCGCGGCGGCGAGGTCGCCGAAGACCTCGATCGCCCGCCCGTCGCCACGCGGGTCGTACCCGAGCAGCTGCCCGGCCGGACGCGGTGCGGCGCTGCCGAGCGACTGGGCGTTGGCCGCGTACCGCAGGTCCAACGGCGCGCCGTCGAGGTTGCCGACGACAGCGGGCGCGGCGTGCGCGAGAGCGGTGCGCTGGGCCGGCGTGAGGCCCTCGAAGAAGCGCGCGACCTGCGCCGGGGACGCCGAGTCGGGGTCGGGCGGTCCTGAGTTGAGGCTGACCGGCGTGAAGCCGCCGGCCCGGCGGGTCGTGGCGTTGCCCGGGACGGTCGCGGCGACCGCGGCCGGCCACGCCGACAGTCCCGGCGGGCCGGTGACCGTGGCGTGCGGATCGGCGCCGGTCCACCACGCGCCGGTCGCGGTACAGGCCAGTACGGCGGCGCTGAGAGCGAGGGTACCGAGGATCTTCATGCCGGAAGACGTTAGAAATCAAGGCATCGAGACCACGTCACCCGCGAGACGGCGACTCCCGGCTGGCTCCCAGGTATCAGCGTCGATCGGCGGCAAGATCGACACAACTTCCCGGAAATAGTGGCCTCAGCGGCCCACGATGGCCACTATTTCCGGGAAGTTGTGCCGATCAAGGGCGGCCGCCAGGCCGGCCGATCTTGCGGGCGGTCAGGAGGCGGTCAGGCCGTTCTCGTAGGCGTAGACCACCGCCTGGGTGCGGTCGCGCAGCGCGAGCTTGGTCAGCACGTGCCCGACGTGCGTCTTCACCGTCTGCTCGGCCAGGAACAGCTCCGCGGCGATCTCCGCGTTGGACAGGCCGCGCGCGATCAGCCGCAGCACGTCCAGCTCGCGCGGGGTCAGCGTGCCGACCACGTCCGGGCGGGGCCGTTCGTGCCGCCGCCGCCGCGCGAAGTCGCCGATCAGCCGGCGGGTCACCGACGGGGCGAGCAGGGCGTCGCCGCCGGCCACCACGCGTACCCCGGCCAGCAGGTCGGCGGCCGGCGCGTCTTTGAGCAGGAACCCGCTGGCGCCGATGCCGAGCGCCTCGTACACGTACTCGTCGAGATCGAACGTGGTCAGCACCAGTACCCGGGGGCCGGGCGCGTCCGGGTCGCCGGCCCGCCCGCCCATGATCTCGGCCGTCGCGGCGAGGCCGTCCAGCACCGGCATCCGGATGTCCATGACGACCACGTCCGGGCCCAGGTCGCGGGTCAGCGTGACCGCCTCCCGCCCGTTGCCGGCCTGGCCGACCACCTCGATGTCGGGCGCGGCGGACAGCAGCGAGACCAGGCCGTCGCGGATCATCTCCTGGTCGTCGGCGATCAGCACGCGGATCGTCACTAGGGCTCCGTCCTCGCGTACGGCAGCTCGGCCGCCACCTCGAATCCGCCGCCCGCGACGGGCGCCGCCGACAGGCTACCGCCGAGCATGGTGACCCGTTCCCGCATGCCGACCAGGCCGTGCCCGCCGCCCGGATCGGAGCTGACGGCGCCCTTCGCGCCGTTGTCGGCCACCGACCACGGTGAGCCGGTCGGCGGCGTAGCGGATCTCCACCCGTACCGTAGAACCTGGGGCATATCGGGCCGCGTTGCTGAGCGCCTCCTGCACGATCCGGTACGCGGACAGGTCGACCCCGGCCGGGATCGGCCGCGGCACGCCGATGATCCGCGACTCGACCACCAGGCCGGCGTCCGCGCGCCCGGTCGAGCAGTTCGTCGAGGCGGTCCAGGCCGGGCTGCGGCAGCCGCTCGGCCGCCTCGTCGTCGTCGCGGAGCAGCCCGACCACCCGGCGGGTCTCGGCGAGCGCCTCGCGGGCGGCGTCCCGGAGCACCTCGAACGTCTGCTTGGCGGCCGGTGACAGATCGGCGATCTTGTACGGGGCCGCCTCCGCCTGCAGCGCGATCAACCGACATATGGTGGGCGACGACGTCGTGCAGCTCGCGGGCGATCCGGGTACGTTCCTCCAGGACCGCCTGGCGGGCCAGGTCGCGCTGGCGCAGGGCGGTCTGCTCGGCGAGGCTCGCCTCGGCCGCGTACCGGCCGCTCAGCGCGTCGGCGAACAACAGGACGAACGCGATGATCGCCCCCAGGATGAGCGCGAACCAGAACGGCATGCGGGCGAACACCACGGCCGGCAGTACCGCGCCGAGCGCCGTGACGAGCCCGGCGCCGACCGCGACCGACCGCGGGTACCCGGCCGCGACCTGGATCAGCACCGCCACCATGGCCAGCCACGACGTCACCGGCCAGGGCCAGAACTGGTGCTGGCCGCTGAGCGCGAACACACCGGCGAGCAGGCCGACCACCATGATCCGCCAGGCGGCGAGGGGCCACCGCCCGGCCAGGATCAACGGGGTCGCCTGGACCAGCCCGAGCGCCGCGGCGACGCTCCCCGGTACCCCCATGCCGGCCGCCATCTGCCCGATCGCCCCACCGGTGAACCCGCCGGCCAGCAGTACCCAGATCGCCGCGCCCGCCACCCGCCACACCCGGCCCGGCCGCCAGCGCCAGCCGCGGGGCGCGAGCGCGGGGGCGCGGACCGCCGCGTCGCGCACATCGCCGAGCAGCGTGGCGAGCACGCCGGCAGGGCCTGATCGGGTGGTCATCGACATGAGGTTAGGCATACCGCGCGACCATGTCGTGCATCCGGGGAGCGAATCGGGGCATGGCTCGGAGGTATCAGGTGAACAACCTCGGCGATGCCGACGTACTCACAGCAGGCGCCAAGGCAAAACCCAGGAATCCGAGGTCTACTTCATACTGAGGGCCGCCGGGCTCCCCGAAGGAGAGATCATGGCCGGGTACTACGAGCCGTCGGGCGGGTACGGAGAGCACCGTTACCGGCCCGGCCAGGCGACGGTGCCGGCGGGCGGCCAACCCGCCCACGACCCGTGGAACGATCCGTGGGCCGCGCCCCCGCCGCCCACCAGCGAGTGGCCCGGATACTCCGGATATCCCGGCTACCCCGGGTATCCGCCGCCCCCGCCGCCGCGCCGGCACCCGTTCCGCGGGCTGCTCATCGCGCTGCTGCTCCTCGTGGTCGTGGCCGCCTCCGGCGCGGCGCTCACCAAGATCTTCCTGAACGCGACCAGCGCGAACCAGGGTGCACCGAGCGCCGGGAACGCGCCCGGCTACGGCGCCCCGGCCCCGGGCGGCGCGCCGGGCAACAACGGCTCGAACGGGGCGCCGCTCGACGCCCAGTCGGTCGCGGCGTCGGTCAACCCCTGGGTGGTCAACATCGAGACCACGCTCGGCCTTCAGCGGGGCGGCGCGGCCGGCACAGGCATCGTGCTGACCTCGTCCGGCGACGTGCTCACCAACAACCACGTGATCGCCGGGTCCACCGCCATCACCGGCACCGACGTCGGCAACGGCCAGGCCTACCAGGCGACGGTCCTCGGGTACGACCGCGGCCACGACCTGGCGGTCATCCATCTCCAAGGGGCGTCCAGGCTGCGGACCGCCGCGATCGGCGACTCGTCCAAGGTGTCGGTCGGCGACGGCATCGTGGCGGTCGGGAACGCCGGTGGCCGGGGCGGTACCCCGACCGCGGTTTCCGGCACCGTGATGGCGCTCGAACAGACGATCACCGCGAGTGACGAGAACGGCGCCAATGCCGAGCAGCTCACCGGGCTGATCCAGGTCGCCGCCAACATCGAGCCGGGTGACTCCGGTGGCCCGCTGGTCGACGCGGCCGGGCAGGCGATCGGCATCGACACCGCGGCGAGCACCGACTTCCGCTTCCAGGCGTCCGGCGGGCAGGGCTTCGCCATCCCGATCAACCAGGCGGTCACCATCGCCAAGCAGATCCAGGCCGGCAAGGCGTCGTCGACGGTACACATCGGGGCGACCGCGTTCCTCGGCGTCCAGGTGACCGGGACCGGCGGCGGCAACGGCTCAGGCAACGGGTCGGGAGGTGCCGTCGTGGCCGGCGTCGTCCAGGGTTCGCCGGCCGACAGTGCCGGCCTGTCCCGCGGCGACGTGATCGTCTCCGTCGACGGGACCACGATCGACACCCCGACGGCGCTGACGGACACGCTGACCGGGCACCACCCGGGGGACCGGGTCACGATCGGCTGGGTGGACCAGACCGGCCAGTCCCAGAGCCAGTCGGTACGCCTGACCACCGGCCCCGCCGGCTGAACTCCTGCCCTTGCTCCCATGATCATGTAAATCCGTGGCTGCTATAGCGACCACAGACTTACATGATCATGGGAAACGGGGAGGGGAGGCGTGGCGGGACACCTCGACCGCCAGCTCCACCCTGGACGTGCAGTTGAGCTTGGTCAGGATGCTGGACACGTGGGACTGCACGGTCCGCCGGGAGATGAACATGCCCGCCGCGATGTCCGGGTTCGACCGGCCCTCGGCGACCTGCGACGCCACCCGGCGCTCGGTGTCGGTCAACGCGTCCCACCCGGTCTTCGCCCGCTGCGACACGTTGCTGCGCCGGCTGCGGATGCCGTACTCGCGAAGCCGCGCCTTGGCCCGGGCGGCGTCCCAGGTGGCGTCCAGCCGGTCGTAGGTTTCCAGCGCGGTGGCCAGCTCGACCCGTGCCTCGCCGATCCGCCCGGCCCCGGCCAGCAGCGCGGCGGCGTTCTCGTGGGCGTACCCCTGGAACAGCGGCCGGCCCGCCGCCTCGAACGCGCCCGCCGACGTGAGCAGCAATTCGGGGTCGGCGTCGAGCAGCCCGCGGCACAGCTCGAAGATGCCGCGCAGGCTCGGTGACGGCTGCCGGTCGCTCATCGTGTGCAGGCATTCGGTGATGTGCTCCACGCGCGCGTTCTCGCCGAGGGTCACCGCGAGCCGGACCAGGTCCGGGCATACGTTGTGCAGGCCGCGCTGCTGGCGGAAGCCCTCGCTCTTCTCCCACGACTCCAGGAGCAGGTCGAGGGACCGCTGCGGTTCGCCCTGCGCCTCCCAGGCGAGGGCGTGGGCCCACAGGTCCAGGTAGTCGTAGAACGCGCCGCGCCCCGGCACGTACGGCTCGCCCGCGACGGCGGCGCAGGTCGCGGCGTCGCCCCGGTGGATCGCGATGACCGCCATCTGCCGGTGCAGGCCGCGCTCGGTGTGCAGCGCGGGCACGCCGCGCAGCGTGTCGATCGCGTCGAGGCCGGCCTGTACCTCGGCCAGCGCGTCGTCCCAGCGACCGGTCAGGAACTGGAGCCGCGCCTTGCCGAGGTGGTACCAGGTCAGGAAGATGCTGCCGTGCCGGCCGGCCCGGCGCAGCCCGGTCTCGAACGCGTTCTCCGACTCGGCGGTGCGGTCGAGTTCGAGCAGGATGCAGGCCCGGTAGAAGTTGATCGGCGTGTCCCAGTCCGGCTCGGCGTCCCGGGCGCCGAACGCCGCGATCGCGCGGTCCATCAGCTCCAGCGACTCCGCCATCCGCTCCTGCACGTAGCGCACGCCGGACATGTAGTACAGGCCGACCGCGGTCGAGTCGGCGTCGCCGCGGGCGAGGACAGCCTGCGCGGTCGCCTCCTCCGGCGGCGGGTCGACCTGCCCGCGCAGCAGCCGGCACTGGGCGGCGAAGTGCTGGAACCGGGCGGTCTCCAGCGTGGTCAGCGGCCCGGCGGCGAGCGCGTTCTCGGCGACCTCCTGGGCGCCCCGCAGCCGGCCCTGCTGGAAGCACGCCTGCGCGAGCAGCCAGTTCAGCGCGCCGGTCCGGCTCGGTTCGTGCCCCGCGGCGAGGGCGGCCCGGGCAGCGGCTTCGGCCTCCTCGTGGCGGGCCGCCCACAGCAGCGCCCGTGCCTGGAAGTAGCGCAGCGCCTGGCCGCGCTCGTCGGCGTCGGCGAGCTGTTCCAGCGCGCGGCCGAGCAGGTCGACGGCCAGGGCCGGGGCGCGGGCGATCAGCGGCTGCGCGGCGCGCATCGCCCAGTCGAGCACCCAGTCGTGCACGATGTCGCCGGCGAGCAGGTGCTGGGCGACACGCTCGACCTGGCCGCCGCGTTCGGCCAGCGCCTGCGCGGCCTGGAGGTGCAGCGCGCTGCGCGCGGTCGCCGGCACGTTCTCGGCCAGCGCCTGCCGGATCAGTTCGTGGCGGAACAGCAGTTGCTCGCCGGAGTCCACGAGCAGCCCGACGTCGACCGCCTCCCGTACCACGGCCAGCAGCTCGGAGGCCGGGCTGTCCAGGATCACCGACAGCTCGGTCGGCTTGAGTCCCGGCCCGAGGACCGCCGCGACCTGGAGTACGTCGCGGGCCCGCCGGGACAGGAACTCCAGCCGCCGCACCACCGCGCCGGCGAGCGACTGGGTGACCGCGATCGTGTCGCCGGTGAGGTCGGCGACCCCGTCGACGATCTCGATCCGTTCGTCGCGGAGCAGCGCGGCGATCAGCTCGTTGATGTACAGCGGATTGCCGGCCGCACCACCGACGAGGCCGACCAGGCTGCGGCCGGGATGCGCGCCGAGCAGCCGCCTGACCAGCCCGGCGGCGTCGCCGCGGGGGAGCGGACCGAGGGACAGCGACACCAGCCCGCGGGCGGTCAGGCTGCGCAGCAACCGTTCCAGGTCCGGATCGCGCGGCATCGCCCGGTGGGTCACCACGATCAGCAGCGGGAGCTGGGCGATGGTACGGCCGAGCCGGTGCAGCACCAGCAGCGTCGCCGGGTCGGCCCACTGGACGTCGTCCACGAGCAGCGCGACCGGCCGCACCGCGCAGCGCTGCTCGACCAGATCGACGATAGCCTCCGTCACCGCGAATTCGCTGTTAGTAATCGAGATGCCGTCGAACGCCAGCTCCGGTTCATCGACGCCGAGCAACGACCTGATCCACGCGCCGCGCGCGCCCGGCGTCGTGGCGATCCCCAGGCAGTTCGACAGCGCGGCGAACGGCACCTGCCGTTCCATCTCCTCAGCGGTGCAGCGCAGCGCGTCCATGCCGAGCCGGGCGCACTCGCCGGCCACCAGGTCCATCAGCGCGCTCTTGCCGATCCCCGGCTCTCCCTCGATGGCCGCCGACCGGCCTTTTCCGCGGACCGCGTCGCGCATCAGCGCCCGGAGCACTTCGACTTCGGCGTCCCGGCCAACCAACACGCTCGGTGACATAGGGGCGAGCCTAACCCGCGTGTCGAGAAGCTGCCCCTGTCGAACGCGCCACGATGGGTACATGGCCCTGCTCGCACGCCTTTCGCCCCGTCGACGGCTGCTGGTTCTCGGGGCGGCGTCCGTCGTGGTCGTCCTGGTCGTCACCGTCACGGTGAGTGCGATCTTGGCGGGGCGCCGCGGGCCCGCCGACTTTCCGGCGCAGTCGCGGCCCGGGCCGGTTCTTCTCGTTCCCGGGTACGGGGGGAGCCAGGTCGCCCTCGACCAGCTCGCCGGCCGGATCCGCGCCACCGGCCGCACCGCGACGGTGCTGACCCTGCCCGACGGGGGAGTCGGCGACCTGGCCAGGCAGGCCGACTCGGTGGACGCGGCGGTTCGGGCGGCGGTCGCGGGCGGGGCGCCGTCGGTGGACCTGATCGGGTACTCGGCCGGCGGCGTGGTGGTACGCCTCTGGGTGGCCCGGCACGACGGCGTACACCTGGCCCGGCGGGTGGTGACGCTCGGCTCGCCGCTGCACGGGGCGCGGATCGCGGCCGTCGGTTCGGCGCTGGTACCCGGTGCCTGCCCGGTCGCGTGCCAGCAGCTGGTACCCGGCAGTGCCCTGCTCACCCACCTCGACGGGAAAGGGCTGCCGGCCCGGCTGCCGTGGCTGTCGATCTGGTCGGAGGGCGACGAGACCGTCACGCCACCGGACTCGGCCCGGCTCGCCGGCGCGGTGAACGTACCGTTGCAGAGCGTCTGCCCGAACGTTCAGGTCAGCCACGGCCAGTTGCCGACCGATCCGCTGGTCACCACGCTCGTGCTGGCCGCGCTCGGCACCGCCCCGCTGAGTCCCCCGACCTCGTGCCCATGATCGGCACAACTTCCCGGAAGTAGTTGCCTCAGACCCGCGCTATGGCCACTACTTGCCGGAAGTTGTGCCGATCATGACGTGACGTCCTTGGTCATGAAGTTGGCCCAGGCGGCGCCGAGCAGCACCACCAGGTACACCAGCTGGATGCCGATGCCACGCTCGATGTCCCGCCACAGGATCGGTACCCGGAAGAAGTCCACCCAGGCCAGCCAGTACCGGGTCGGCAGGTAGGGCCGCACCGACTCGGCCGCGTCCAGTGTGGTCAGCACCTCGCTGGTGATCAGCACGGCGAGGGCGCCCATCGCCGCGCCGAGAGCGGAGTCGGTGACCGTCGACAGGAACAGCGCGATCGCCGCGACCCCGAGCATCGACACGGTGATGAACCCGATCGCGCCGAGGGTACGCAGCGCCAGGTCGGTGGGGGTGAGCGGCGGCCCGGACAGCGAGGTCACCCCGCCGGGTTGGCCCACCGCGGCGGGCGGGGCCGTGCCGAGCAGCAGCCGGCCGGTGATGTACGAGGTCACCACCACGGCGACGATCGCCAGCAGGACGAACGCCACCACCGCGACCAGCTTCGCGACCAGTAGCCGGGTCCGCCCGACCGGCCGGATCAGCAGGTAGCGCAGGGTGCCGCCGGTTGCCTCGCCGGCCACCGCGTCCCCGGCGAACACCGCGACCGCCACCGGCAGGAAGACCGGTACGACCAGGGCCAGCGCGGCCGCCGGGTACAGCGAGCCGTTGCCCAGCACCGCGGACAGGAACGCCGACGCCGAGTTGGTCGGCGCCGGGGCGACGTGCGTGGTGGACAGGAAGATCGCGACGATCACCGGCAGCGCGCAGAGCAGTGCGGCGGCGACCCAGACCCGTGGCCGCCGCAGCATCTTGACCAGCTCAACTCCGATCACGGCCACCACCGTCGATCCGGTCCGAGCCGGCGCCGGTCACCTCGAGCACGATCTCCTCCAGCGTTCGCCGTTCCGCGCCGATCGCGGCCACCCGTACCCCGTCGCTGACCAGCGACGCGTTCAGCTCCGCCGGATCCGCGTGCCGCACGAACAGCCGGTCGCCGTCCCGGTGCTCGACCCGGCCGTCCAGCATCGCCGCCGCCTGTACCGAGTCGGGGCTGTCCACGACGACCCGGCCGGTCGGCGCCCGCAGCGTGTCCAGCTCGTCCTGGAGCACCAGCCGGCCCCGGTCGATCACGCCGATGCGGGTACACAGCTGCTCGACCTCGGACAGCAGGTGGCTGGACAGGAAGATCGTGGTACCGGCCTGGTTCAGCTCGACCATCAGGTCACGGATCTCGCGGATGCCCTGCGGGTCGAGCCCGTTGGTCGGCTCGTCGAGGATCAGCAGCTTCGGCGCCCGCAGCAGCGCGGCCGCCAGGCCCAGTCGCTGCCGCATGCCCAGCGAGTACGCCTTCAGCGGGCGGCGGTCGATGCCGGCCATGCCGACCCGTTCGAGCGCCTCGGCGATCCGCTGCTGCCGGGTGCGGCGCGGCCCGCCGGGGCCGGCCGCGTCGATCAGCGCGAGGTTGGCGCGACCGGACAGGTGCGGGTACCCGGCCGGACCCTCGACCAGCGCGCCGACGCTCGGCAGCACCTCGTGCAGCCGCTTCGGTACCCGCCGGCCCATCACCTCGATCTCGCCGCTGGTCGCGTACACCAGCCCGAGCAGCATCCGGACCAGCGTCGTCTTGCCCGAGCCGTTGGGGCCGAGCAGCCCGTACCGGTCGCCTTCGCGCACGTCCAGGTCGACCCGGTCGACGGCGAGTACCGGGCCGAACCGCTTGGTCAGGGCACGCGTGCCGATCATCGGCGCCTCGGGGTGAACGTCGACAGCTCGGCGCCGGCCTGCTTGAGCAGGTCGCCGGTGACCAGACCGGCCAGCACGTACGTGCGCCGCGAAATGGCGGACTCGACCACGACGACGGTGAGCAGCGGCGTGCTGAGCAGCCGGCCGTCCCCGTCCGGGTACACCAGCTCCGCGCCGCCGGCCTGCTCGGCGCTGCGCAGCGCGTCGAACCCGATCCGTCGCGGCACCGGTAACACCACGAACTGGCCGAGCCCGGTGCCGTACGCGCTGACCCCCTGCACCCCGGGCAGCGGCCCGCTCCGCGGCAGCCCGGCCAGCGTGGCCGGCAGGATCCCCAGGCCGAGGCCACCGAGGGCGCTGACGATGTCGGGCGTGTGCGTCTCGGTCTGGCCGACGTCCGGCCCGACCGTGGGTGGCGCCAGCGCGGCCGGCGACGGGGTGCCCAGGCGCAGGTCCAGGAACCGGGTGACCAGGATCGGTGCGCTGGCGCCCCGACCGGTCACCTCGACCCGCAGCGGAAAGCCGGTCGACGGTACCGCCCAGATGCCGATGTACCCGATGGTGGTGCTCGGGTTGGCCGGCGTGACCCGCAGGCCGGCCGCGTCGATGCCGGCGACCCGCCTGGCCGGCAGCGCGGTCAGCCGGTCACCGGTCGCGCCGGTGAGCAGCCGCCGGGCCAGCTCGGTCGGCAGCAGGTCGGCGCCGCGCGGCAACCGGGCCGTCTGGGTGCCCACCACCCGGGTGAGCAGGTTCTCGCCGTAGTCCCACTGGTACTGGCTGTCCGCGGTCTGGTAGAAGTCCCGCTCACCGATGGTGTCCACCACGTCGACCCGCCACCGTTTCGGCGCGGCGTACCAGGCCCGCAGCTGGGTCGAGCCGTTCAGCAGCGAGGTGACGTCGGACAGCCGGGGCAGGTCGGGCAGGCCCAGCGAGGCGGTGCTCAGCGCGTACCCCTCGAATGGCTGCCGCGTGGACGCCTGGATGCGTTGGTGGAGGACCGTGGGGGCCACCCGGACCGCGGTGACCGGCCAGGCGGCGACGACGGAGGGGGCGGTGCACAGGACGGCGACCACGGCTCCCACGGCGAGCCACCGGTACGCCGCCTGCCGTCGCACCACCGTCACGTTCTCCACCATGCCACGTGGGCCGTCACCCGCCGCTGGCTTGATCGTCACAACTTCCCGGGAGTTGTGGCCTCCGACCCCCGCTGAGGCCACTACTTCCGGAATACTGTGCCGATCATGGGCGGCGTCGGGGAACCATCGGCGGATGGCCACCTCCTGGATGCTCGACGAACTGGTGCTCGACGAACTCGCCCACGCCGGCCCGGAACACCTGGACCCGGACTTCGTCGCCGGATTCGACCGCAAGCAGGGCCCCGATCCGGTCGACGACGCCGCGATCCTGCGCGAACACGGCATCGGTGCCGACTCGACCGTGGTCGACCTCGGCACCGGTACCGGCCGGTTCGCGCTCGCGGTCGCGCCGTACGTGCGCCGGGTCGTGGCCGTCGACGTGTCCCCGGCGATGCTCGCGCATGTTCGCGACCAGGCCCCGGCCAACGTCGAGCTGGTCCAGGCCGGTTTCCTCTCGTATGACCATCAGGGGCCACCGGCCGACGCCGCGTACACCCGGCACGCCCTGCACCAGATCCCGGACTTCTGGAAGGCGCTCGCGCTGGACCGGATCGCGGCCATCCTGCGACCCGGCGGCGTCCTGCGTCTGCGCGACCTGATCTACGACTTCCGGCCGGCCGACGCCCCGGCGATCCTCGACGCGTGGCTGGCCGGCGCGGTCACCGACCCGGCCCGGGGCTACACCCGCGAGGATCTGGCCGAGCACGTGCGCACCGAGTACAGCACGTTCCGCTGGCTGCTGGAGCCGATCCTGGACGCGGCGGGCTTCGACATCCTCGACGCCGAGTTCCGGGTGAGGATCTACGGCGCGTACACGTGCCGGAAGCGCTGACGGTCGGCACAACTTCCGACAAGTTGTGGCCTCCGGACCCCGCCGAGGCAACAACTTCCGGGAAGTTGTGCCGATCTAGAACCTCGGGTCGACGTGGATTTTGGGGCCGACGGCGCCTGGCGGTCGCCAGCCGGCCAGGACGTCCGCCACCCGGTCCAGCCCGACCGTGGCGGCCACCAGCGGGGTGGGGTCGACCAGCCCGCTGGCGTACTGCTCGACCGCCCCGCGCAGGCCCGGCGACCCGCTGAGGATGCCGACCGCGGTGACGTCCTTCAGCACCAGCGTCCGGGTGTCGATCGTGCTCGGTTCGCCGGCCAGCCCGATGTACACCACCCGCCCGCCCGGCTCCACCAGGTCGAGCGCGGCCCGCGGTACGCCGGCGGCGTTGGTCGCGTCGATCACCGCGTCGTACGGCCCCGACGGCGGGCTGTCGGTGTGGTAGGTCCGGTGCACGCCCAGCTTCCGGGCCAGCGCGAGGGACGCGTCGACCTGGCCGACGACGTCCACCCGGGCACCGCGCGCGAGCGCGAACCGGGCGGCGAGCAGGCCGATCGCGCCCGGCCCCCAGACCAGCACCCGGTCGCCGGCCACGAGCGCCGCGGAGGCCGCCCGCAGCGCGTTGCCGCCCGGCTCGACCAGCGCTCCGGCGACCACGCCGACCGTGTCCGGCAGCGGGTACAGCGCGGTCACCGGTACCAACAAATGCTCGGCCAGAGCACCCGGCCAGCCACGACGGATGCCGATCTCGTACCGGTCGGCGCACACGTGGTGCCGCCCCGCCCGGCAGCGGGGGCAGTCCCCGCAGCCGAGCATCGTGTCGCCGGTGACCCGCCGCCCGATCCAGGACGGGTCCACCCCGGAACCCACCAGCGAGACAATCCCGCACCACTCGTGCCCGAGCCGGATCGGGTACCGGGCCTGCCCGTCGTGCAGGTACGCCATCTCGCCGGTGTAGAACTCGACGTCGGTACCGCACACGCCGACCCGCTCGACATCGACGACCACCTGGCCGGCGGCCGGCTCCGGGGCGTCGACCTCGACCACCCCGGCCCTGTTCGGTCCATCGACCACGAACGCCCTCATCCCCATAGAATTGCGGGCTATGGCGGAGTGGCGCAGCTCCCAGTGGTACGCGGGCACCGACCGGAACGCCTACATCCACCGCGCCTGGATGCGCCGGGGTCTCCCCGGCCACGCGTTCACCGGCCGGCCGCACATCGCGATCGCGAACACCGCGTCCGACCTCACCCCCTGCAACGCCCACCTGGACGAGGTCGCGACCAGCGTCAAGCAGGGCGTCTGGGAGGCCGGCGGGGTGCCGATGAACCTGCCGGTCCTCTCGCTGGGCGAGACACTGGTGAAGCCGACCGCGATGCTGTGGCGCAACCTCGCCGCGATGGCGGCCGAGGAGATGTTCCGGGCCAACCCGATCGACGGGCTGGTCCTGCTCGGCGGGTGTGACAAGACGATTCCGGCGCTGCTGATGGCCGCCGCGTCGGTCGACCTGCCGGCCGTGGTCGTGCCGGGCGGGCCGATGCTGACCGGCCACTTCCGGGGCGTGCCGCTCGGCTGCGGCACCGACGTCTGGCGGCTGTCCGAGGAGGTACGCGCCGGCACGCTGACCCAGGAGGCGTTCCTGACCTCCGAGTCGGCGATGATCCGCAGCCGGGGGCACTGCAACACCATGGGTACCGCGTCGACCATGGCCTGCATGGCCGAGGCGCTGGGCATGACCATTCCGGGCATCGCCGGCACCCCGGCCCCGGACAGCCGGCTGCTCGAACGGTCGCACCACACCGGCCGGCTCGCCGTGGAGCTGGCCACCGAGGGGCGCCGGCCCAGCACCGTGCTGACCCGCGCGTCGTTCCTCAACGCGATCGTCGCGCTGGCCGCGATCGGCGGATCCACGAACGCCGTCATCCACCTGCTCGCCATCGCCGGCCGGTTGGGCGTCGACTTGGCGTTGGACGACTTCGACCGGACCGGCGCCGGGGTGCCCCTGCTGGTCGACCTGCAACCCGCCGGTCAGCACCTGATGGACGACTTCCACCGGGCCGGCGGCCTGCTCGCCGTCCTGCGCGAGGTGCGTGACCTGCTCGACCCGGCCGCGCTGGCGGTGACCGGCCGGCCGCTGGTCGAGCACCTGGACGACGCGGAGATATGGGACGAAACAGTGATCCACCGGCGCGCGACGCCGCTGCTCGACGACGCCGGCATCGCCGTGCTGCGCGGCAACCTGGCCCCGAGCGGCGCCGTGATCAAGCCGGCGGCGGCCTCGCCGGAGCTGCTGCGCCACCGGGGCCGGGCGGTCGTCTTCGACAGCATCGAAGACCTGCACACCCGGCTCGACCAGCCCGACCTCGACGTCGACGAAACATCGGTACTGGTCCTGCGCGGCTGCGGACCGCGCGGTTACCCGGGGATGCCCGAGGTCGGCAACATGCCGCTGCCGGCGAAGCTGCTCGCCCGGGGTGTGCGGGACATGGTACGCATCAGCGACGCCCGGATGAGCGGCACCGCGTACGGGACGGTCGTGCTGCACACCGCCCCGGAGGCGGCGGTCGGCGGGCCGCTGGCGCTGGTCCGCGACGGCGACCCGATCGTGCTCGACGTGGCGGCGCGCCGGCTCGACGTCGACATCCCGCTCGATGAGCTCCAGCGGCGCAAGCCGTCGGCGGCGGCCGAGGCGGCGTACGCGGCACCGGTCCGCGGCTGGGAGCGCCTGTACGTGGAGCACGTCCAGCAGGCCGACCGCGGCGCCGATCTGGACTTCCTGGTCGGCTCCAGCGGCGACCAGGTCAGCCGCGACTCGCACTGATCGGCACAACTTCCCGGAGGTTGTGCCGATCGCCGTGAACCTTTCCTCAGTTGGTGCCGTACCAGGGGACGTGGGAGTGCGGGCTCCACGTTCGTCGAGGTAGAGGAGTGGTGAGTGTCCGGAATTCGAAGTATGAGCACGTTCAGGCAGCTCGCGTCGTTGATCGGCGTGGCGGTAGTCCTCGCCGCGGGGATCTTCTTCCTGAGTATCCGGTCCAGCGACGCCGCGGAATCGTGTCAGGGCCTGGACACCGCACTCCAGAACAACCTGAACTTCATCGCCGGCCAGCAGGCGAACCCGGACGCCCAGTCCGACGCCCGGATCGCGAACCGCCAGGCGGTCGTCAACCTGATCCAGCAGCGCCGCAAGGCCGCCGGGTGCACCAACAACGTCTCGGCGCAGGACCCCGCGGCCGGCAACAACAAGCAGGGCAGCGGCGAGAACTGCGCGGGCCTGGACCAGGCGCTCCAGAACAACCTGAACTTCATCGCCGGCCAGAAGGCGAACCCGGACGCGCAGTCGGCGGCCCGGATCGCGAACCGCCAGGCGGTCGTGAACCTGATCCAGCAGCGTCGCAAGGCGGCCGGGTGTCAAGACAACGGCGGGGCGGACGCCAATGCCGGCAAGAACGCGGGCAAGAACGCCGGGAGCAACACCGGGAACAACAACGCCGGCAAGAACACCGGGAACAACAACGCCGGCAAGAACACCGGGAACAACAACGCCGGAGACGACAACACCGGCACCGGCAAGGGCGACGTGGTCTGCCCCGGCTCGACGGTGACGCTGTCCGGTGAGAGCGGCGACGCGGCCGCGTCCAGCGGCCAGTTCCCGATCGGCACCATGCTGAAGGTCACCAACCTCGACAACAACCAGTCGATCACGGTGCCGGTGACCTCGACGTCCGGTAGCTGCGTGCTGCTCAACAACGAGGCGTTCAACAAGATTCACGAAGAGGGCAAGCAGCTCATCCGCCGCGCGCGGATCGAGAAGGTCGGCTGACACATACCCGTCCGGGCCCGCATCGTAGTCGGCAACGGTGCGGGCCCGGACGTATGTCCGTCAGGCGTACGGCGCCTTGGCGATGCCCGCCACGTACATCAGCGCCGGCAGGTTCTTGTTGTAGTCGGTGGTGGTGCAGGAGTACCTCGGCGTGAAGCTGCCGCAGCTGGCGACCTCGATCGTGAAGCTGGCGATGCCCAACTCGCCGTAGGACCAGTCGTCGCTGGTACCCGAGGCGTTGTAGAGGATCTCGCCGGGCTGGCCGTACTGGTACCCGTTGTAGCTGCTCATCTTCTGGGCGATGGCGCGCAGCTTGGCGTCGTTGCCGGTGTGCCGGTTGCTCCAGCCCCACGGGAACAGGTTCATCCCGGCGTACGAGTGCAGTGTGATCATCGCGCCCCGCGTGGTGGCCGGCGCCACGTCGCCGTCGTTCGGCCCGCGCTGGTCGGTGAACAGGTTGCGGAACAACGACTCGATCGCCCTGGTCTCCGGCTCGCTGTCGGCGCTCGCCCCGTCGTAGGTCTGGCTGCACCGGTTGTGGCTGATGCCGGTGGTGTCCCAGTGCGTGACCGTGTTCCGGTTGAGGTCGACGCCGGCCTGGTTGGAGCCGGTGGGCGGGTTGGCGCAGTTCGTGCCGCCGGCGGTGTTGAGGTTCTTGCGTTGCAGGTACGGCCGGTTGCCGCCCTGCTGCACGAGGTCGGTGCCGTCCGGGTTGACAATCGGCACCACCCAGACCTCGGTGGTGTTGAGCAGGTTGGTCACGTCGGTGGCCGTACCGTAGTCGCCCGCCAGGTGGTCGATGAACCGCCAGGCGATGTCACCGGTGACGATCTCCCGCGCGTGGATCTGCGCCATCAGGACGAACCGGGGCTTCGCCGAGTTGGGACTCAGCGCGCAGTCGCCGGCGACCTTGTGGGTCAGGCAGATGGCCTTCAGGTCGTACCCGGTCGCGGCGTTGCGGGTCTTGAGGTACGAGTCGCCGTAGTCCACGACCGTGGCCCGGTCGGGGTGGGCGGCGGCGACCGCGTCCAGGTGGGCCTGCTGGGCCCGGACCGTGTGGTACCCGCCGTCGTAGGTCTCGTCGATCGGGGCCGCGGGCGCCACCGCGTCCGGGACGAGCCGGGTGCTGGGCGCCTTCCAGTTCGTCGGCCCGACCTTCTCGGCGATCGCCGGGCGGAAGCCGGCCGCCCGCAGCTTCACCGCCGTCGTCGTGTCGCCGAGGACGAACAGGTCACTGCCGGCCCGGTTCTCCAGTACGTCGAAGCCGGCGCTGATGAGGCGTTGCGCGGCGGCTTCGGAGCCGGTGGACACGCGGTAGATGAACAGCTGGCTGGAGTCGGCCTCGGCGGATGGTGTCCGTGCTCCGCCGACCACCAGGAGGACGGCCGCGGCCAGCGCCACGACCGTTGCGAGAAAACGTTGTCTTCGCATGGAATGCCTCCGTCCCGGGGTGGCCGCCGAGCGGGTCCCACGCCGTCGGGCGGCCGGGGCATTATCGATGATGGTAAATCACGATCCGGGTCGCTCGGACCCTACTGTCACGCCTGGTGACCCTTCAGGTCCGTGGCGGTTACGAAGATCTAAGCCGGCGGATGTCAACGCGCGGTTTCCGGGCCGTTGCTCTTCGGTCCATTTCGGCAACGAACGGGCCACACTTCGATCTCGGGCGAGCCGCTTGATAACGAAACATAGCGGGCCACTTGACTCACGCGCTTCGATCCGGGATAACGTTGTCAACCATTGGCCGGCGGCGATGCAGCCGGGTCCGGCCACCGACAACTGGGGGGTCGTCGATGGTCGGGTTCCTGCTGCGCAGGTTCGCGAACTACCTGGTACTGGTTGTGATCGCGACCGGTGTCGGTTACCTGCTCGCCACCTACACGCTGAACCCGAGGGCCAAGTACGACCAGCTTCAGCCCCGCCCGCCGGAGGCGTCGATCGTCAAGACGCTGACCGACATCAACATGAACCCGGCGCAGCCCCGGCTGGACCGGCTCGGGCACTGGGCGGCCGGGATCGTCACCCGCGGTGACTTCGGCAAGACCATCGACAACACGTCGGTTAACGAGGAGTTCAGCCGCCGGATCTGGGTGAGCCTGCGGCTGCTGCTGATCGGCACCATCCTCGGCTCGGTGATCGGCGTGGCGGTCGGCGCGTACAGCGCGGTCAACCAGTACAAATGGTCTGACCACACGATCACGTTCGTGTCGTTCGTGGTGCTGTCCGTGCCGGTGTTCGTGCTCGCGGTCGCGCTCAAGCAGCCGGCGATCCAGATCAACCACCTGGTCGGCGCGGACGTGCTGTACATCCAGGGGGAGTACCAGGCCGGCCGGGGCGGCTGGTCCGGAGCGTCCATCGTGGACCGGATACAGCACCTGGTGGTGCCCACCGTCTCGCTCGCGCTCGGGCTCATCGCCTTCTACAGCCGGTACCAGCGGGCCACCATGCTCGACGTGCTCGGCAGCGACTTTCTGCGCACCGCCCGGGCGAAGGGCTTACGCCGGCGCCGGGCACTGGTCAAGCACGGGCTGCGGACGGCGCTGATCCCGATGGCGACCTTCTTCTCGTACCAGTTCGTGCTCATGTTCGTCGGCGCGATCTTCACCGAGAAGATCTTCGGCTGGCACGGCATGGGGGAGTGGTTCATCGACGCGATCACGAAGAACGACATCAACTCGGTGAGCGCGGTGGTGCTGTTCTCGGCGGTGCTGGTGCTGCTCGCCGGGATGCTCGCCGACCTCGCGTACGCCGCCCTCGACCCGCGCGTCCGCGCCCGTTAGGAGGCTGACCATGAGCGCTGACCTGCTGGTCAACGTCGCTGAAGAGGCCACGAGCGCCGGGGACGTCGCGGTTTCCCGCAGCCGCCTGGTGCTGCGGCGGTTCCTGCGCCGGCGGCTGGCGGTCGCGGGCCTGGTGACGCTGTTGGCGATGTTCCTGCTGGCCTTCGTCGGCCCGTACGTCACCAGGTGGGGCTACGACCAGAAGGACTTCGAGGCGTTCCTCGCGCCGCCCTCGGGCAGCCACTGGTTCGGCACCGACCAGACCGGCGCCGACCTGTACGCGCAGACCCTCCGCGGGATGCAGAAGTCGCTGATCATCGGCCTGCTGACCGCGCTGATCGCGACCGGCGTCGCCGCCGTCGTGGGCGCCTGCGCCGGGTACTTCGGCCGCTGGGTGGACCGCGCCCTGATGTGGCTGGTCGACCTGCTGCTGGTCCTGCCGTCGTTCCTGATCCTGGCGCTGCTGTCACCCAAGTTCCGGGGCAGGAGCTGGCTGCTGTTCGTGGTGCTGCTGGCCGGGTTCGGCTGGATGATCACGTCCCGGGTGGTCCGCGGGCTCACCTTGTCGATCAAGGAGCGCGAGTACGTGGAGGCCGCCCGGTTCATGGGCGTACCCGCGTACACAATCATCATCAGGCACATCCTGCCGAACATGTCCTCGCTGCTGATCATCGACGCCACCATCAACGTCGGTATCGCCATCATCGGTGAGGCCGGGCTCGCGTTCTTCGGCTTCGGCATCCAGCCCCCGGACATCTCGCTCGGCACGCTGATCAGCGAGGGCAGCTCGGCGTTCCTCACCGACAGCTGGCTGTTCCTGTTCCCGGCCGGCGTCCTCGTCACCATCGTGCTCGCGGTCAACCTGATCGGCGACGGGTTACGCGACGCCTTCGACCCGACGTCGGGGTCGGGTCGGCGCTGACTTTCCAATCACAGCAAGGAGATCCGGTGACCGCTGTCCGCAATGAGCCCGTGTCCCGCCGGGACACCATCGGCGGCGACGTCGTGCTGGAGGTCGACGACCTGCACGTCACGTTCCCGGTGGAACGCGGCGACGTGACCGCCGTGCGCGGCCTGTCGTACGAGGTGCGGGCCGGCGAGGTGCTCGGCATCGTGGGGGAGTCCGGCTCCGGCAAGTCGGTGTCGTCGCTCGCGGTGATGGGCCTGCTGCCCGGGTCGGCCCGGGTCACCGGCTCGGCCCGGTACCGGGGGCGGGAACTGCTCGGCCTCGACGACCGGGCGGCCTCGGCGATCCGGGGGCGGGAGATCGCGATGATCTTCCAGGATCCGCTGTCCGCGCTGACGCCGGTGTACACCGTCGGCGACCAGATCGCCGAGGCGTTGCGGGTACACCAGGACATCGGCAAGGCCGCGGCCGCCCGGCGCGCGGTGGAACTGCTGGACCTGGTCGGCATCCCCAATCCGGCGCAGCGGGCGACGGCCTTCCCGCACGAGTTCTCCGGCGGGATGCGGCAACGGGCGATGATCGCGATGGCGATCGCCAACGACCCGGACGTGATCATCGCGGACGAGCCGACCACCGCGCTCGACGTGACCATCCAGGCCCAGATCCTGGAGGTACTCAAGACCGCTCAACTGGCCACCGGAGCGGCGGTCGTCCTCATCACCCATGACCTCGGCGTGGTGGCCGGGTTCGCCGACCGGGTGCTCGTCATGTACGCGGGACGGGCGGTCGAGTCCGGGTCCACAGAGGACGTGTTCTACCGCGCGCGCATGCCGTACACAATGGGTCTTCTCGGGTCGATCCCGCGCCTGGACGCGACCGGGCGCCAGCCGCTGACCCCGGTCGAAGGCAACCCGCCCGCGCTGATCAACCTGCCGCCGGGCTGCCCGTTCGTGCCGCGCTGCCCGATGGCGGTCGACGTCTGCTCGACCACCGAGCCGCCGCTGGCCGGTGGGCCGCACCGCTCCGCCTGCCACCGCAGCGACGAGATCGTGCGGAACGGGCTCACCAGCACCGACGTGTTCCCGGCCGCGGTGGCACCGCCCGCGCTGGTGGAGCGGCTGCCGCGCGCCGAACGGACGGTTGTCCTTGAGGTCACCGACCTGGTCAAACACTATCCCCTGACCAAGGGCCAGGTGTTCCGGCGCACGGTCGGCACGGTCCACGCGGTCGACGGGATCAGCTTCGACATCCGGGAGGGCGAGACCCTCGCGCTGGTCGGCGAGTCCGGGTGCGGCAAGACCACCACGCTCACCGAGGTACTGCGGATGGTCCGCCCGCAGAGCGGCGCGGTCGCCGTGCTCGGCCGCGACACCGCCGGCATGTCCGGCAGGGACCGGTTCGCGATCCGGCGCGACGTGCAGATCGTGTTCCAGGACCCGTTCGCGTCGCTGGACCCGCGGATGCCGGTCGGCGACATCCTCGCCGAGCCGCTCGCCACCCACGGCGTGCCGAAGGCGAAGCGCCAGGGCCGGATCCGTGACCTGCTGCGGCTGGTCGGGCTGTCCCCGGAGCACGCCGGCCGGTACCCGCACGAGTTCTCCGGCGGGCAGCGCCAGCGGATCGGCATCGCCCGCGCCCTCGCGCTGCGGCCCAAGCTGGTGGTGCTCGACGAGCCGGTGTCCGCGCTGGACGTGTCGATCCAGGCCGGCGTGATCAACCTGCTCGAACAGCTCAAGGCCGATCTCGGCCTGTCCTACCTGTTCGTGGCGCACGACCTGTCCGTGGTGCGGCACATCGCCGACCGGGTCGCGGTCATGTACCTGGGGAAGATCGTCGAGCGGGGCCCGGTGGACCGGGTGTTCGGCGCGCCGTCGCACCCGTACACCCAGGCGCTGCTGTCGGCGATCCCGCTGCCCGACCCGTACAAGGAACGCCACCGCACCCGGATCATCCTCGAAGGCGACCTGCCCAGCCCGGCCGATCCGCCGTCAGGCTGCCGCTTCCGTACCCGCTGCCAGGTGTTCGCCGGCCTCGACGACGACCGCCGCCGGGCCTGCGTGGAGCGGGAACCGGCGCTGGACGAGACCGGCGACGACCACCGCACGGCGTGCCACTACGCCCGCGTTGTCGACGTGCTCTGAATTTCTACATCTGGGAGGGAATGTGAGGGGAAAGGTAGCGCTCGGCGCGGTCCTGGCACTGTCGGTGTCCGGTCTCGTGGCGTGCGGGCAGGGTGGCGGTAGCGCCGCCGGGAAGAACGCCCCGCCGCCGAAAGCCGGGGTGAACAGCATCGCGGCGACCGCCAGGGACGGGGTCAAGGAGGGCGGCCAGTTCGTCTGGCCGATCAGCGGGATGCCGCCGAACTTCAACTACGCGGAGGTCGACGGTACTCTCGCGGACACCTCGGCGGTCATGGACGCGCTGCTGCCGCAGTTCTTCGTCATCGACGCCGCCGGCAACCCGATCTGGAACAAGGACTACCTGGCCGCGGAGCCGGTGCTCAAGACCGATCCGAAGCAGGTGATCACGTTCGAGATCAACCCGAAGGCGGCCTGGGCCGACGGTTCCCCGATCACCTGGGAGGACCTGCTCTGGCAGTGGAAGGCGAACAACGGCGACAACAAGGACTACAAGATCTCGTCGTCCAACGGCTGGAAGGACATCGAGAGCGTCGCGAAGGGCAAGGACGACCGTGAGGCCGTGGTGACCTTCAAGAACAAGTACGCCGACTGGCAGACGCTGTTCAACATCTTCTACCCGAAGCCGACCAACCAGGACGCGAAGATCTTCAACGAGGGCTGGATCGACAAGATCCCGACCACCGCCGGACCGTTCGCGTTCGGCACGCTCGACAAGACCGCGCAGACCATCACACTGGTCCGCAACCCCAGGTGGTGGGGCAACCCGGCGAAGCTCGACCGGATCGTGTTCAAGGTCGTCGAGGACAACGCGACCGCCGACGCGCTCGCCAACGGTGAGGTCGACTTCATGGACATCGGCGCGAACGTGAACAGCTACAAGCGAGCCAAGGCGATCACCGACAAGGTCGACCTGCGCCGCGCCGGTGGGCCGAACTTCCGGCACATCACGATCAACGGCTCCAAGCCGCAGCTGGCCGACAAGTCGGTACGCCAGGCCATCGCGCTGGCGATCAACCGGGAGACCATCGGCAAGGCGCTGCTCCAGCCGCTGGATATCGAGCCGAAGGCGCTCAACAACCACATCTTCATGACCAACCACGGCTCGTACAAGGACAACGCCGGCGCGCTCGGCACCTACGACGCGGAGAAGGCCAAGTCGCTGCTGGACGCGGCCGGATGGAAGCTCGACGGCACGGTACGCAAGAAGGACGGCAGGCCGTTCGAGATCAACTTCATCATCCCGGCCGGGGTGCAGGCCAGCAAGCAGGAGTCCGAGCTGATCCAGGCGATGCTCAAAGAGGTCGGGATCACCGTGAAGATCAACACGGTTGCCGTCGCCGACCTCTTCGACAAGTACGTCATCCCCGGCGACTACGACATGACCGTCTTCTCCTGGCTCGGCACGGCGTTCCCGGTCAGTTCGAGCGAGTCGATCTACAAGAAGCCGGTACCGGACGGCAAGGGTGGCGTGGACGTCGAACAGAACTACGCGCGGGTCGGCGACGACCAGATCGACCAGCTGTTCCAGCAGGCGAACGCGGAGCTGGACAAGGCCAAGCAGGCCGAGCTGGGCAACAAGATCGACGCGCTGCTGTGGGACCAGGCCGGCGTGCTGCCGATGTACCAGCGGCCGGACCTCGTCGCGGTGCGCAAGGACGTCGTCAACTTCGGCGCGTTCGCGTACGCGAGCGTGGTCTACGAGGACATCGGCTTCAAGAAGTAGCTTGACCGGCCGGCCCGGCCGGGCCGGCCGGCCGGCGTGGCCGGCCGGCATGATCGGCACAACTTCCCGGAAATAGTCGCCTCACCGGGTACCGGAGGCCACAACTTCCGGGAAGTTGTGCCGATCATGGGCGGCCCGGCCGCGGCTGCCCTTCGGCTACGGCGCCTGGTTGGCGCTGGCGAGGCCGGGCGGGGCGCTCGCGAGCGCCGACCGGATCGCGTCGATCAGCGCCAGCGCGGCCTCCTCGGTCAACTCGACCGCGACCCGGGCGGACGGACCCTCCGCCGGGTTGATGAAGTCGATGTTGACGGTGTGCCCGTACGGCGCGTGGGTCGGATGGTCCACGTACGCGAGGGCGTGGGTGACCGGGAACCAGCCCTGCGGGCCCTTGCCACTGCCGTCGATCTCTATCTTCTCGGTGACGTAGGTGCACATGACGGGATCCCCTCAGGCGCTCAGATAGCGGCCGTACCAGTCGAAGATGCGCCGCCAGCCGTCCACCGCGGCCTCCGGCCGGTAGGACGGCCGGTCGACCGCGAAGAACGCGTGACCCGCGCCCGGGTAGGTGTGGAACTCGAAGGTCTTGCTGTGCTTGGTCAGCGCCTGCTCCAGCTCGGCGGTCTGGTCCGGCGACGGGTACTTGTCGTCGGCGCCGAACAGGCCGAGCAGCGGGCACGACAGCCGGTCCGCGATGTCCAGCAGCGGCTTCACCTTGAGCGGGAGACCCTCCGGTGGGGTACCCACGACGAACGCGCCGTAGCAGTCGACCGCGGCGTCCAGTTGCAGGCTGCACGCGGCCAGGAAGGTCTGCCGGCCGCCCGAGCAGTGCCCGATCACACCGACCTTGCCGTTCGCCGAGGGGAACGAGCGCAGGTACGCGGCCGCGCCGGCGACGTCACCGACCAGCCGCTCGTCGGGTACGCCCCCGGCGGCCCGGACCGTCGCCGACGCGTCGTCCGGGCTGGCGCCGGGCGCCTCCCGGTAGAACAGGTTGGGGCACAGCGCCAGGTACCCGTGCGCGGCGAACTTCCGGGTCATCTCCCTGGTCGCCTCGTCGTACCCGGGCATGTGGTGGATCACCACGACGCCGCCGTACGGTCCCGGGCCCAGCGGGCGGGCAAAGTACCCCTCGATCCGGTCCCCGTCGTGACCGGCCAGGAACACGGTCTCGGCCTGCATCGCGTCGTACATCTGCACATCCTTCGGTCGCGGGTTCGGCAGCATAGTTAGGCTAGGTCAAGCGTCGTGCCGCGCTCCGGGCTGGAGGGCGATGTCGAACCCGGCGTGGCGGTACGGGTTCGCGACGCCGTTCCGGGCCGCCTCGGCCGGATCGTCGACCACCCGGAACTCGCGGATCAGGCTCTGCTTCACGCCGAACACCGCGTCGGAGTCCAGCCACGGCGACCCGGCGACGAAGACGTGCGTGGTCACCGGCTCGTATCCGGCCGCGCCCGCGATCACGTGGATGTGCGCCGGCCGGTTGGGATGCCGGCCGGTGGCGGCGAGCAGCGCGCCGACCGGGCCGTCGGACGGGATCGGGTACGGCGCCGGCACGACGGTACGGAACCGGAACCGGCCCTCGCCGTCGCAGGTGAACAGGCCGCGCAGGCTGCCCACCGCGACCCGGTCCGGCTGCTGCACGTCGTAGAAACCCCGGTGATCGGCCTGCCAGATGTCCACCGACGCACCGGGTAGCGGCTCGCCGCCGGCCCCGACGACGCGGCCGGTGACGAGACAGGGCTCCCCGTCGACACCGTCCGCGATGTCCGCGCCCAGCTCGCGCCGTGGCGAGTCGACGACGTGGAACGGTCCCAGCACGGTCGACGCGGTCGCGTCCGCCGGCCGCCGGTGGTTGATGGCGTCCACCAGCATCGACACGCCCAGCACGTCGGAGAGCAGGATGAACTCCTGCCGGGTGTCGTCGCACTTCTGGCCGGTCGCGGTCAGGAACTCGACGGCCGCCTCCCATTCGCGCTGGGTGAGGCCGACCTCGCGGACATATGCGTGCAGGTGCCGGACGAGGCCGACGAGGACGGTACGCAGCCGGTCCGGCGCCGCGTCGAAGCTGGCCGCGACGGCGTCGGCCGACGTCTCCTCGCTGAAATCACCGGTCATCCGTCCACTGTCCCAGGGGCGGGTAAATCGACGAGGCGGTGCCGGGTTTGGTGTGCGCGGATTGGGAAAGGGAGCCGAGCGAGCCGCCGCCGCCATGCAAGGAGAGAGTCCGTGTTCAATCCCCTCGATCACAACGGGATCCCCCTGGACCAGCAGATCCGCGACTGGCGTGAGCTGAACGTCGAGCCGGTTGATCCGGAGGCGGTCGACCCGTACACCCGGTGCCGGATCATCACGATGAACGCCATCGAGGCGGAAGCCATTCTGTTCCAGCACCAGTTCGCCCGTAACTGTCCGGACGACGAGGTGCGCCGGCAACTGGCGTACACGAGGTACGTCGAGAGCCAGCAGGAACGGGTGGTGAACTGGCTGCTGCCCGGGCTCGCGTCGGTGCTCGAAACGACGCTCGGGTACGAGCAGGTGGCGGTGGACCTGACCGCGTGGGTGGCCCGGCACGAGCCCGATCCGTACCTGCGGCAGGCGTACGAGTTCGGGGTGCTGGAGGACTTCGACCACCTGTACCGGTACGCGAACCTGTACGAGATGGTCGAGCGGCGCAAGGCGGAGAAGATCGTCGACCAGGTGACCGAGGTGATGCCCGGCCGGCCGACGAAGGTCCAGCACCGCCACCCGTACGACGAGCCGCGCACCCCGTACGACCGGAACAGCGTCGATCCGCGGTCCCGGCTGGGCGCGTTGACGATCCTGTCCGCCGAGCAGCAGGTGATGCTCTACTACATGAACGTCGGCCCGCAGTACATGGAGCCGGTCGCGCGCCAGCTCTACCAGGAGATCAGCCTGATCGAGCAGGAGCACGTCACCCACTACGAGTCCCTGCTCGACCCGGGCGAGACCTGGTGGGAACGGTTGCTGCTGCACGAGTACAACGAATGCTGGCTGTACTACTCGTTCATGGCGCAGGAGAGCGACCCGCGGATCAAAGCGATCTGGGAACTGCACCTCCAGATGGAGCTGGCCCACCTGCGGCAGGCGGGCGAGTGGCTGCGGCGCTTCGACGGCCGGGAGCCGGCGCAGATCGTCGGCGCCACCGGGCTGCCCGAGCCGCTGCTGTTCGAGCCGAACAAGGCGTACCTGCGCAATCTTCTCGCCACCCAGGTCGACCTGACCAAGCTCGGCGCCGGGTACGTGCGGGAGGCGCACGAGCGCTTCGAATGGATGCAGCGGCAGGTGCACGGCACCGCCGAGCCGCCGAGCGAGCAGGTGATCGGGGCGCACGAGGCCGAGTACGGCCGCGACTACCGGCTGCAATCGGAGGAGGCGCGCTATGTCTGACGACGTGGTCGGCCTGCTGCTCGCCCAGCACGCCCGCATCGAGGAGCTGTTCCTGCTGGTCGCCAGTACCCGTGGTGAGCAGCGACGGGAGGCGTTCGACGAACTGGTCCGGCTGCTCACCGTGCACGAGACCGCCGAGGAGGAGGTGGTCCACCCGCTGGCCCGGGCCCGGATCGACGGCGGCGAGGCGCTGATCGAGGACCGGCTGGACGAGGAGCGGCAGGCCAAGGAGATGCTCGCCGAACTGGCCGCGGCGGGCGTCGACGATCCCGGCTTCGAGACCGCGATCCTGGTGCTGCGCGAGGCGGTGCTCACCCACGCCCGGTACGAGGAGCGCTACGAGTTTCCCCAGCTACGCGCCACCGCGTCGGCGGTCCAGCTGGAGTCGCTCGCCGGCTCGGTACGCGCGGTCGAGCGGCTAGCGCCGACCCGCCCGTACCCGGGCACCCGGTGACCTCGTCGATCTAGGACGAATGGTGCCCCGATTGCCGGGCTTGTGCCACCATTCGTCCTAGATCGACGGGAGCTTGGGGCGGGCGTTACTGGATGCCGACCAGGTCGACCACGAAGACCAGGGTCTCGCCCGGCCTGATGACGTTTCCGGCGCCGCGGTCCCCGTACCCGAGATGTGGCGGGATGACCAGCTTGCGCCGACCGCCGACCTTCATGCCCGCGACGCCGCGGTCCCAGCCAGCGATGACCTGGCCGCCGCCGAGCGGGAAGCTGAACGGCTGCCCCCTGTTCCAGGACGCGTCGAACTCCTTGCCGGTGGAGAACGACACGCCGACGTAGTGGACGGTGGCGACCTGGCCGGGCTGGGCCTCCGGGCCGTCGCCGACGGTGACGTCCTCGACGACGAGGTCAGCGGGCGGCGCGCCTTCACCCGGGTCGACTTGCGGCCGTTCCAGAGCCATGCTGGTCCTTCCTGTCAGCGGACAACCCGGCCATCCTACGGCCCTGCCGGTGATCGACGGCGCACCGTGTGCGAAGCTGTGGAGTCGGCCGTGGGCGCCTTGGTCGTCACAACTTCCCGGAAGTCGTGGCCTCAGCGGGGGCCGGAGACACCAACTTCCCGGAAGTTGTGCCGATCATGAGGTCCGAACGGAGAGGGGCAGTCCGGTGAGCGGTGGGTCCACGAAGAGCCGACCGGCGTCGGCCGGGGCCAAGGACACGGCTTCGGCGGCCGGCGCGAAGAGCCGGAACCCGGCGCGGGAGCGGCGCCGCGAGCTGGCCCGGCAGGCCGCCGCGCAGCGGGCCGCGGCGGCGCGCAAGCGGCGGCTGACCATCGGCGGCATCCTCGCGGTCGTCGCCATCGGGCTCGTGGTGGCGATCGTGCTCCTCGTGCAGGGCGGCGGTGGGTCGACGAAGAAGGCCGACACCGGCACCGACCCGGCGCTCAAGACCAAGCCGGCCGTCAGCGCCGGCACCGGAGACCTCACCGCGCTCAAGGTCACCACGTTGATCCCGGGCAAGGGACCGGCCGTCCAGATCGACCAGCACATCACGGTCCAATACGTCGGCGTGACGTACAAGGACGGCAAGGAGTTCGACGCGTCCTGGGACCACGGGCAGCCGTTCGACTTCACCGTCGGCCAGGGCAAGGTGATCAAGGGCTGGGACCAGGGGCTGGTCGGGGTCAAGGTGGGAAGCCGGGTGCAGCTCGACATCCCGGCGGACCTCGCGTACGGCGACAACCCCGGCAACGGCGCGCCCGGCGGGCCGCTGCGGTTCGTCGTGGACGTCTTGTCCGCCAAGTGAAGCGGCCGTAGCGTCTCCGGCATGGCTGTGCTGGAGGACCTGGTCGCCGCGCTGTCCAGCGGCGCCGTCGAGGTGATCGACCTGACCGCGCCGCTGACGGCGCAGACCCCGATCCTGACGCTCCCCGAGCAGTTCGGCCAGACCTGGCCATTCGCGCTGACCGAGATCAGCCGGTACGACGAGCGCGGCCCGGCCTGGTACTGGAACAACATCTCCACCGGCGAACACACCGGCACCCATCTGGACGCGCCGATCCACTGGGTCACCGCGCGCGACGGCGCCGACGTGTCGCGGATACCGGTGGCCCGGCTGGTCGCGCCGGCCGCCGTGCTCGACCGCACCGCCGAGGCCGCCGCCGACCCGGACTTCCTGCTGGAGATCGACCACGTGAAGGCGTGGGAGGCGGAGCACGGCCCGCTGCCGGCGGGCGGCTGGATGCTGTACCGCACCGGCTGGGACGCCCGCGCCGACGACCCGGAGGCGTTCGCGAACGCCGGCCACACCCCGGGCATCTCGATCGAGTGCGCGAAGTGGCTGGCCGAGGAGGCGCCGATCCAGGGCGTCGGGGTGGAAACGGTGGGCACCGACGCGGGTGCCGCGCACTCGTTCGACCCGCCGTTCCCGTGCCACTCGTTCCTGCTCGGCCACGACAAGTACGGGCTGACCCAACTGCGCAACCTCGCCAGCCTGCCGCCGACCGGGGCGGTGGTGATCGCCGGGCCGCTGCCGATCGTGAACGGCTCGGGCAGCCCGTGCCGGGTGCTGGCACTCATCGAGAGATGAACGTCGCCGAGTTCGTCGGCCGGACGCTCGCTGCGCGGGGGGTCCGGCACGTCTTCGGCGTGGTCGGCAGCGGCAACTTCCACGTGACCAACGCGCTGGTCGCGGGCGGCGCCCGGTTCGTCGGCGCGGCACACGAGGGCGGCGCCGCGACGATGGCCGACGCGTACGCCCGGGTGTCCGGCGAACTCGGTGTGCTGTCGGTGCACCAGGGCCCCGGCGTCACCAACGCGCTGACCGGCGTCACCGAGGCGGCCAAGAGTCGTACCCCGATGATCGTGCTCGCCCCGGAGGCGACCGCTCCGCGGTCGAACTTCTTCATCGACCTGCCGGTGGCGGCCGCCGCGATCGGTGCGGCCTTTTTCCGGGTACGGGCAGAGCACGCCGCCGCCGACGTGGCGGCCGCCTGCCGCGCGGCGGCCCGGGGGACCGTGATCCTGGGGCTGCCGCTGGACGTGCAGGCGGCACCGGTGTCGGCGTCCGACGCGCCGACGGTGGTCGAGCCTCCGCCATTGCCCGTCGACGTGTCGGCGCTCGTGGACGCCCTGGTCGCCGCCCACCGGCCGGTGTTCGTCGCCGGCCGGGGCGCGACCCGCTCGACCGGCGCGCGGGAAGCATTGATCGCCCTCGCCGACCGGTGCGGCGCGCTGCTCGCCGCGTCCGCCGTCGCGAAGGGCCTGTTCGTCGGCGACCCGTGGAATCTCGACATCTCGGGCGGGTTCGCGACCCCCCTCGCCGCCGAGCTGATCGGCGGATCCGACCTGGTCGTCGCCTGGGGCAGCACGCTGAACATGTGGACCACCCGGCACGGCAAGTTGATCGGTCCACACGCGACGGTGGTACAGGTCGACACCGACCCGGACGCGCTGGGCGTGAACCGGCGGATCGACGTCGGGGTGGTCGGCGACGTGACGGCGGTGGCCCGGGCCGTGGTGGAAGCGCTCGACGGCCGGCGGACCGGCGGCTCGCAGGCCGGCGGCTTCCGGGACGGCGGCTCGCAGGCCGGCGGCTTCCGGGACGGCGGCTCGCAGGCCGGCGGCTTCCGGACCGGCGGCTCGCAGGCCGGCGGCTTCCGGTCCGGCGGCTGGCGCTCGCCGGACCTGGCCGAGCGGATCGCCGCCGAGGGGAGCTGGCGCACCGTCGGGTTCATGCCTGACGACGACCCGACCACGATCGATCCGCGTGCGTTGACGATGGCGCTGGACGACCTGCTGCCCGCCGCGCGGACCGTGGTCATCGACTCGGGCAACTTCATGGGGTACCCGTCGACGCTCCTGTCCGTGCCGGACACCGCGGGGTTCGTGTTCACCCAGGCGTTCCAGTCGATCGGGCTCGGCCTGGCGAGCGCGCTCGGCGCGGCGGTCGCGCGCCCCGACCGGCTGACCGTGGCCGCGCTCGGCGACGGCGGGTTCCTGATGTCGGTCGCCGAGCTGACCACCGCCGTCCGGCTCGGCCTACCGCTGATCGTGGTGGTGTACGACGACGCGGCGTACGGCGCCGAGGTGCACCACTTCGGCCCGGACGGGTACCCGCTGGACACGGTGACGTTCCCGGACACCGATCTCGCGGAGATCGGGCACGGCTTCGGGTGTCTCGGGGTGATCGTGCGGGCGGTCGCCGATCTTGGAATCATCCGTTCGTGGCTGCTCGGCCCGCGGAACCGTCCGCTGGTGATCGACGCGAAGGTCAACGCGACCCGCGGCTCGTGGTGGCTGGAGGAGGCCTTCCGCGGCCACTAACCGGTGGCCGTGTGCCGGGATCGGATCCGCTCCGGCGCGGGTTCCTTGACCAGCGAGAACAGCAGCAGCGCGAACACCACGAGCACGCCGACCACGCCCCTGGCGCTGCCCATCAGCAGCACGATCAGGCCGAGCACGCCCTGCACGACGAGCGCCGTGACGACGACCGCCCGCGTGCCGCGCCCGAACGGGTGCCCCCGCACGGCGGTGATGACCAGCCACAGCGCCAGCAGTACCAGCCCGCCGCCGAGCAGCCCGCCGAGGATCCACACCGCGAGCTTGCCGTTCTCGGCGGACACGTTGCCCATCGACATCGAGTACGCCCCGATGATCTCACCGAGGATGAAGAGCAGGCCGCCGAACACCACCGCCTCCACCAGGATGCCGAGGGCGGCGAAGACCAGCACGAGGATTCGCATCGATGCCTCCGGGCTCGCGATGGCGCCAAGCTACCGGCAAGTAGCGCAGGGTTTCAACCCGCGTTACCGGATCGCGTCCGGCGGCAGGACCGCGTGCACGCCGACGACCTGGTTGACCATCTGGGTGACCCGGACGTCGACGGCGACACTGGCCAGCGCGACCGCGTCCGGCCGGGCCACCGCGTACTCCCGGCCGAGCAGCGTGAACATCGCGTCCAGCGCCATGTACGCGGCATCGTCCAGAGTGGACCCGATGCCCATCGTCACCCACCCGGCCGGGGTGAGCGCCTGCGGCCCGGCCAGCGTCAGGTCGTCGCGCAGGCCGATGGTCAGGTCGACCCGGTCCATCGGGCACTCGATCGCGGTGCCGCTCACCTCGCCGTCGCCCTGCGCCCCGTGACCGTCGCCGACCGACAGCAGCGCCCCGTCGACGGGCACCGGCAGGTACAGCGTGCTTCCCGCGACCAGCTCCTTGCAGTCGAGGTTGCCGCCGTGTGCCCGGGGCGGGATCGTCGAGTGCCGCCCCGGCTCGGCCGGCGGCATCCCGATCACGCCGAGAAACGGGCGCAGCGCCACGGTGTGGCCGTGCTGGTTGCGCCCGGTCATGGTGTCGCGGTCCAGCGTCCAGGTGTGCACCGTCGCGGCGTCGGTCAGCGCGTACCGCTGGTTGAACACGCTCGGCCAGCCACCGGCGACGGTGTTGCCCCACGCGCCGGGCACGATCGTGTCGATCCGGATTTCGAGCACCTGCCCCGGCCGGGCACCCCGCACCGCCACCGGTCCGACGAGAGCGTGCCCGGCGTCCGGCGAATATTCGGGTACGCGCGGCCGGTCCCGGTAGTTTCCACCGGTGAACGGGGTGTCCGACCAGCCGGATTCGAGGGTACGGAAGCGGACCGTGTCACCCGGGTCGATGGTGAGCACCGGCGGGCGGTCGGGGGAGAAGAAGCCGTGCAGGGTGGTGGCGTCCGGTTGCACGGAGTGGACGGTCACGGAGCCAGCGCTTCCAGGATCTCCGCCGCCCGCCGGGTCGCCGCGTCGTGGTCGACGTCCGGGGCGCCGACGAGCGGATCCCAGTTGAGGTCGTAGAACAGCTCGGTTACCCCGGCCTCGCCGAGCCGGCGGGTGTCGGCGCGGATCTGGTCGTACGAGCCGGACAGCGGCACCCCGGTCTCGCCCTGGTGCAGCACGCCGCGGGAGACGACGCGTACCGTCGAGGGGTCTTTGCCGGCCTGCTGGGCGGCTGCCCGCACGATCGCGATGTCGTCGCCGATCCGGGACAGGTCGGCGGTGCTGCGGCTGATCCAGCCGGCCGCCGCCCGCCCGGCCCGCCGCAGCGCGCTCTCCACGCTGCCGCCGAGCAGCACCGGAGGCCCGGGCCGCTGGACCGGCTTCGGCGCGATCCGGCTCGGCGGCACGGTGTAGAACTCGCCGTCGAACCGGCTCACCTCGTCTCGCCAGGCGGTGTCCAGGACCTTCAGGTACTCCTCCGCGCGCGCCCCGCGGCGGGCCGGCGTGGCGCCGCTCGCGGTGAACTCGGCCGGCGACCAGCCGCTGCCCAGCCCGAGGTCGAGCCGGCCACCCGAGAGAATGTCCACGGTGGCGGCCTGCTTGGCGAGGTAGACCGGCGGCACGAACGGGAAGTTGACCACCGCGACGCCGAGCCGGATCCGGGAGGTGTGCGCCGCGGCGAACCCGAGGGTGGTGAGCGGGTCGAGCACGCTCTGGTAGACCGGCGCGAGGTCCTGGTCGGCCGCCACGAGCAGCCGCTGGAACGTCCACAGTGAGTCGTAGCCGAGCTCCTCGGCCCGGGTCGCGAACCTGACGATGGTCTCCGGGGTTGCCCAGGCGCCGGACACCGGCAGCCCGAATCCGATCCGCATGGCCCCACCGTAGGCCATCAGGCGGCCGGCTCCGCGGCGGCGCCGCGCGCCAGGAGCTGACCGAGGCCGGCCCGGGTGGCGACCACGATCAGCCGGTCGGTACGCACGAGCGGCCGGCCGAGCGGGGGCGCCCACAGCGTCTGGTCACCCCGCCCGGTGCGGATGCCCAGGAGCCGGGCGCCGTCGGTGCGCTGGATCTGGACCACCGGTACGCCGTCCAGAGCCGACCCGGCGCCGACCGGTACCTCGGCCACCAGCAGTACCCGCCGGCCGATCGAGATCGTGTCGATCACCTGGCGACCCAGCATCGCCGCCGCGAACGCGGGCGCGGCCAGGTACGACACGCTGCGCGAAGCGGTGATCGAGAAGGCCCGCTGGACGCGGTTGGCGAAGTCCCCGTCGAACAGCCGCAGCACCACCCGCACGTCGGCGTTGATGCCGCGGCCGAGCAGCGCGGTCTCCAGGTTGGTGACGTCGTCGGTGGTCAGCACCAGGAGGGTACGGCAGGTGTGCACCGACGCGGCCCGGAGTGTCTCCTCCTGCCGGCAGTCCCCGATGATCAAGGGGATGTCCAGGTCGCGGGCCACCCGGATGCCCCGGGCCCGTTCGTCGGTCTCGATCGCCACGACGTCGGTGCCGAGGTCGTGCAGCATCCGGATGACCCGGGTACCGACGTCGCCGAGCCCGACCACGACCACGTGCCGGGACAGCGGCTCGGTGAGGCCGCCGGACGCGATCGCCAGCCGGGCGTTCACCACCGCGTCGACCAGCGCGGCCGTCAGCAGCGGGATCAGCGCCACGCTGACCACCGTCAGGACGGTCTGGGTGACCTGTTCCAGCCGGGACGCCTCGTCGTCCGGGTTCGCGCCGGCCAGCGTGGTGAGGATCGCCTCGTACGCGGCCCGGTACCAGCCGATGTGGCGGGCCACCATGAGCACCAGCGTGGCGGTTAACAGCACCCCGATCAGGACGCCGAGGACCATGCGCAGGCGCCGGCCGAGCAGGAGGGACACGGTACGCAGCGGGTGCCGGTGGCGGCGCCGGCGCGGGTGCTCGTGGCTCGCCGGGTCGTCCACGGCGAGGACCAGGTCGGCCTGGTCCTCGATGTCCGGCAGGGTCTCCGGCACGTCGCGTCCCGCGGTGATCGCGAGCCCGCAGACCACGTCCTGCGCCACCACGTCGTCGCGCCGCGCGACCAGCAGGGTGCGGCCGGGCAGCCGCACGTACGCGGGCGCTTCGTCGCCGAGCGCGGTCGAGACGAACGCCGGCGCGGCGATCATCGTCGCGGACAGCACCGCGCAGTCGCCCAGCAGCCGGCGGATCCGGTCGCCGAGGCCCATGTTGAACATCCGGATGACGACCCGCAGGTCGGGGTTGATCTCCTCGGCCAGTAGCGCCGCGTCGATGTTGCCGGCGTCGTCCTGGGTCAGCAGTGCGAGCGCGTCGGCGCTGGCCAGGCCGGCGCGGGCGTACGCGGCCGCGTCCAGCCGGCGCGACTCGACGACGTCCACCCCGGGCAGGTCCGCGATCTGCTGGCCATGGCCCTCCCGGATCGATGGCATGATCACGACGATCTCGGCCGAGTACTGCGTGACCAGCTCATTCACGACCCGGAACGCCAGCGGGTTGTCCCCGCAGACCACGAACCGGCGCCGGTCATCGGGCGCCGGTCGGTCACCGTCTGGATGCACGCGCCCATGGTAGGTAGTCCGCGCCGCCCGCCTCATCGACCGGTTTGGTGGGTCGAGTCGAGCCGACTATCCGGGTACGGTGAACACAGGCCGACGATCAGTCCCCCCGGAGGTGATCGTGACTGAGCCCCGCGTGACGACGCGCCGCCCCTCTGACGAGGTCGTCTCGGTGGAGCTGTCCGGAGCGATCAACGTCGCTACCGTGAGCGAGCTTCGGCACGCCCTGGTCGACGCCATCATCCGGCAGCGGCCGTCCCTGGTACGGGTCGACCTGCGCGACACCACGTACCTCGACGCCACCGCCATCGGCGCCCTGCTCGCCGCCGCCGAGGCAGCCGACGACCTTCGTGTCGACCTGGCAGTGTGCAATCCGAGCCCGGCACTCGCCCGGCAGCTGGACACGACCGGCCTGAGCCACCTCCGCGCCGCCTGACCCACATCACACGTCCCGCCCCGGCCCCGCCGCCGCCGGGGTGACTGTGGGCGCGCCGGCCCGAAATTTGTTGCAGGGGCGAGGTTCGGAGGCTACGACTTCTGGGAAGTTGTGCCAACCGAACGGTCAGCCAGCGCTAGGCTGATCGGGCAATCTGATGCGTCTGCCGGTCACTGGAGGGCGAAGATGACCATGGTCACCCGGCGCCGCCGCCACTCGGCCACGGCGCGGCGCGTCGCTGACCTGCCGGTGCTCGAAACCGATTTGCACGCCTACGTCCTGGCCCGGCTCGACGCGCACCTGGCGGCGCTGCACGCCATCCGGCACGAGCTGGTCCGCCCTCGCAGCACCCGGCCCGGCGCCCGCTGGTACGCGTCGGTGGCGTCGCTGATCGAGGCGGCCCAGTACGGTCGCGACGTCCAACAGGCGCTGGGCACCTGTGACGGTCCGCTCCCGACCGGAGAGGTCCCGCCGCACGGCTGACGCTTCTGACCGTCAGTGGAGGGATATCGACGTCAAAGCGCCGGGATAACGTCGATATCCCTCCACCGACCGAGCTAGCGGACCATCCAGTGCAGGACCGGGGTGCTCTGCAGGGTCACGATGATGCACATGAACAACAGGAGGAGGAGGCTCCATCCGAACACCTTGCGGAAGATGTCGCCCTCCCGGCCGGCCATGCCGACCGCCCCCGCCGCGATGGCGAGGTTCTGCGGGCTGATCATCTTGCCCAGGACGCCGCCGGACGAGTTCGCGGCGGCGAGCAGTACCGGGTCGAGACCGGCCTTGGCCGCCGTCTGTACCTGCAGCGCCCCGAACAGCGCGTTCGACGACGTGTCGGAACCGGTCACGGCGACCCCGATCCACCCGAGGATCGACGAGAGGAAGACGAACACCCCACCGGCGAGGGCGAAGAACGCGCCGAGGGTACCGGTCTGCCCGGACTGGTTGAGCACGTACGCGAGCGCCAGCACCGCCATGACCGTGGCGATCGCGTTCCGTAGCTCGACGTAGGTGTTCATGTACGCCCGGGCCGCCCGGGCGGGGGAGACCCGCAGGACGATCGCGGTGATGAGACCCGCGATGATCATCAGTGTTCCGGCCGCCGGCAGCCAGCCGAACGCGAACGTCACCGAGGACACCGGTTTGCCGGCCGCGGTGACGAGGTCGAGACCGGGCCACTGGAACTTGGTCGACCACGGTTCCTTCGCGAGCGCGTTCTTGACGGCGCCGATGTTCGCGATCGCGAAGAGCACGATGATGATCAGGTAGGGCGCGTAGGCCTTGGCGACCTCGGCGCCGCTGTCCCGCGGGACCGGCCCGCCGCCCCCGCCCGCGAGGGCCGTGCGGCCACCGGTGTCCGCACCGTTGTCCCCACCGGCATCACCCCGCCGTCCCGGTGGCACATCGCTGAGGACGTCCGCGTCCGCCACGCCGATCGAGCCGCCACCGCGGCCCGCGCCGGCCGGCGTCGCGGGCCGGTCCGCGCCGCCGGGGCCACCGTCAGCGCCGGAGCCGCCGGGGCCACCGTCAGCGCCGGGGCCGCCGGGGCCACCGTCAGCGCCGGGGCCGCCAGGGCCACCGTCAGCGCCGGGGCCACCAGGGCCACCGTCAGCGCCAGGGCGACCCCGGCCGCCAGGGCCACCGGTACCGCCGCCCACCGTGGCTGTTTCCACGGCGAGCCGCTCCGCGTGGAGGTCCGGCGATTCGACCGGCTGCCAGACGCGTACCAGGAGCACGACCGCGCCCGCCGAGACCAGCGACGCGACGATGTCGGTCAGCGGTACCGAGATGAGGTTGGACGCGACGAACTGCGCGATGCCGAACGCGACCCCGGCGGTGACGGCGGCCGGCCAGGTCTGGCGGATACCGCGCCGGCCGTCGACCAGGGCGACGAGCAGGAGCGGTACGACGAGCGCGAGGATCGGCGTCTGCCGCCCGACCATGCTGCCGAGGATCTCGGTCGTCAGCCGCGGGTCCGGGTTCACGCCGTGGCTGACCGTCGCGAGCGTGGTGATCGGCACAGCGAGCGCCCCGAACGCGACCGGCGCGGTGTTGGCCAGCAGCGCGACGGACGCGGCGTGGATCGGCCGGAACCCGAGCGCGATGAGCATGACGGCCGTGATGGCGACCGGGGTACCGAAGCCGGCGAGCGCCTCCAGCAGCGCGCCGAAGCAGAACGCGATGATGATCGCCTGTATCCGCATGTCCGGGCTGACCCGTTCGAAGGAGCGCCGGAGCACGTCGAAGTGTCCGGTCACCACCGTCAGGTTGTAGACCCAGATCGCGTTGATCACGATCCACAGGATCGGGAAGAAGCCGAACGCGGCTCCCTCGGTGGCGGACAGTAGCGCCTGCCCGAGCGGCATGGAGTACACGACGACCGCGACCACGAGCGCGACCAGGAGCGAGACGAGCCCGCTCAGCCACGCCCGGATACGGAGCACGCCCAGCATGACGAACAGCGTGAGCAGGGCCAGCGCAGCGAAGATCGCCGAAGCGGCGACCGAGTTGCCGACCGGGTCCGTAATGATTTTGTACTGCTGGAGCATGGATCACCTCCGGGGGGTAACGAGGTGTTTTACCGGCAGGCCTCGGATGGACGCGTCGAGAACCTGGGCGGTGTGGGCGAGAGCGATCTCGCCTCCGATGCGTCGCACGGATGATGCGACCTGCATGAGACAGCCAGGATTGGCCGTCACCAATAGTTGCGCGCCGGTCGCCAGCACGTCACGCGCCTTGCGTTCGCCGAGTTGCCGGGCCGGCTCCGGGTTGAGCACGTTCCAGACGCCGGCCGAGCCGCAGCAGATCTCCGCGTCGGCGATCTCGCGCAGTTCCAGCTCGGGAATGCCACGCAGCAGGGTACGGGGCTGCGCGCGGACCTTCTGGGCGTGGCCGAGGTGGCAGGCGTCGTGGTACGCGATGGTCACCGGCAGCGGGTGCCGGGGCGCGACCGGGCCCAGCTCGACCAGTACCTCGGACAGGTCGCGGACCTTCGCCGCGAACGCCGCCGCCCGCGACGCGTACCCGGGATCGTCGCGCAGCAGCTCGCCGTACTCCTTCAGCGAGGAGCCGCAGCCGGCCGCGTTGACCACGAAGAAGTCGATGCCGAGCGGCTCGAACGTGTCGATCAGCCTACGGGCGAAGCGCTGCGCCTCCGCCTCGCGACCATTGTGGACACTCAGCGCGCCGCAGCAGCCCTGGGTGTTCGGGATGACGACCTCACAGCCCTCGGCGGCGAGGATCCGCGCGGTGGCCGCGTTGACGTCCGGGAAGAACGCCCGCTGCACGCAGCCGGTGAGCATGCCGACCACGGCCCGCCGCTCGCCCCGGGCCGGGACAAGCCGCGGGAGCCGTTCGGGGCGGCCCAGCGTGGGCGCTAACGACTCCAATGTGGACATGGTCGGCAGCAGCCGCGACAGGAGTCCGGTCCGCGCGACCAGCCGTTGCAGGCCGGTCGCCTGGTAGGCGCGCAGCGGTCCACGAAGGACGCGCAGGCGCCGAGGGTACGGGAAAAGACTGAAGATCGCGGTACGCAGCGCCCGGTCCCGGGGCGACCGGGTGTGCCGGCGCTCGACCTGTTGCCGGGTGTCCTCGATGAGCCGGTCGTAGCGGACCCCGGATGGGCACGCGGTGACGCAGGCCATGCAGCCGAGGCAGGCGTCGAAGTGGCCGACCATCGAGTCGGTCATCGGCTCGCCGTCGCGGCCCTCCTTCATCAGGTAGATCCGCCCGCGCGGGGAGTCCATCTCCTCGCCCCACAGCACGTACGTGGGGCAGGTGGGCAGGCAGAATCCACAGTGGACACAGTCGGAGATGAGGTCGCGCCGGGGCGGGTGGTGGTCGTCGAACGCCGGCTCCCCGGGCGTGCGGACCTGCGGCGCGGTCGTCGGGTGGCTGCCCAACGTGTCGTCGACCATCTAGATCCCTCCTACGAACCGTCCCGGTGCCAGTCGCCCGTCGGGGTCGAACTGCTGCTTGATCCGGCGCATCAGGTCCAGGCCGGCGACCGGACCCCAGGTGTCGACGTGCTCGCGGACCGGGGCGGGCGCGGTCAGCACGACGGCGTGGCCGCCGGCCCGCTCGGCGGCGGCCCGCAACTCGTCGACGATCCGCGCCACGACCGCCGGGTCGGTGCCCGCCGGCAGCCCCGCATACAGCACCCCGCTGCCGGCCGAGCCGCGGACCCGTACCGGCACGTCGTGGTGGGCGCCGGCGGCGGCCAGCAGCGACGCCACCCCGGACAGCGCGGCGGTGAGCTTGACGCCGGTTCCGCCCGGGTCCCATGGGTACCTACCCCACCAGTCGGGAGTCGTCCCGTCGACGATCGAGTCGCCGCCGAGGATCGCCCGGGTCGCGGTGACCCGCCCTCCGACGCCGGCCGGCACGCCTTCGAGAAGCACGGCGACCTCGATCACGCTGTCGGCCAACTCGACCTCCAGCGCGCTCGGCACCACCTGCGCGCCGAGTACCGCCGCGACCAGCTGGCCGGCCGCCTGCGCGCTGCTGACCCGGCGGCGCACGACCGCCCTCGCCACCGGCAACGGATGCAGCCGGAACACGCACTCGGTGATCAGGCCGAGGGTGCCGTACGAGCCGGTGATCAACTTGCCCAGGTCGTACCCGGCGACATTCTTGACCACCTTGCCGCCGGATTTCGCGACGACCCCATCCGGGCGAACCATCGTGATGCCGATGAGCAGGTCGCGTACCGTGCCGTAGAGCATGCGGCGCGGACCGCTGGTGTTCGTCGCGACGGTGCCGCCCACGGTCGCACCGGGCACCGGCGCGTCCAGGCCGAGCTGCTGCCCGGCCGGGGCGAGCTTGGCCTGCACCTCCTCGACCGGGGTGCCGGCGCGGACCACGGCGATGAGGTCGCCGGCCGCGTGCTCGACGACGCCGGTCAGCCGGCCGGTGTCGACGATCAGGTCGAGCCGGCGCGGGGGATCGGCCCAGTCCTGTTTGGTACCCGCGCCGCGCGCCACCACGGCGAGGCCGTCCCGGGCGGCGGCGCGCAACACCTCCGCCGCCTCCCCGGTGGACGCCGGGGCGGCCACGAACCGGGCCGGCACGCCGGCGATGCTGTCGCCGGTCGGCTCCCACGGGGTGCTCATCAGAACACCTCCGCGAGACCGGCCTCCTGGAGCGGGTGTGCGCCCTTGTGCCGCCCCGGTACCTCGCCGCACAACCGCGGGGTGGGGAAGATCTTGCCCGGGTTGGCCAACCCCGCCGGGTCGAACGCGCACCGGACCAGCTGCATCGTGTCGAGGTCGGCGTCGGTGTACATGCGCGGCATGTGCTTGGCCTTGTCCATGCCGACGCCGTGCTCGCCGGTGATCGAGCCGCCGTACTCGATGCACAGGTCGAGGATCGCGCCCGACGCCTCCTCGGCCCGCTCCGCCTGGCCGGAGACCGCGTCGTCGAAGAGCACCAGCGGGTGCAGGTTGCCGTCGCCGGCATGGAACACGTTGGCGACCCGGATGCCGCGCTCGCGGGCGATCTCGCCGATGCGGTGCAGCACCTCGGGTAGCGCGGTTCGCGGGATCACCCCGTCCTGCACGATGTAGTCCGGGCTGATCCGGCCGACCGCGGCGAACGCCGACTTGCGGCCCTTCCAGAACAGCGCCCGTTCCGCGTCGTCCTTCGCGATCCGGATCTCGAACGCGCCGTTCTCCTGGCAGAGCCGCTCGACCTGGGCGAACTGCGACTCGACCTCCGCCGAAGGGCCGTCCAGCTCGACGATCAGGACCGCCCCGGCACCCTCCGGGTACCCGCACTGGACCGCCGCCTCGGCCGCCTCGATGGCCAGCGCGTCCATCATCTCGATCGCCGCGGGGACCACGCCGGCCGCGATGATCGCGCTGGTCGCCGCCCCGGCCGTGTCGGTGGAGTCGAACGCGGCCAGCAGCGTGCTGACCGCCTCGGGCAGCCGGGTCAGCCGTACCGTCACCTCGGTGGCGATGCCGAGCGTGCCTTCCGAGCCGACGAACGCGCCGAGCAGGTCGTAGCCGGGGGCGTCCGGTGCCCGCCCGCCGAGCCGGACCAGGTCGCCGTCCGGGGTGACGATCTGCGCCCCGGTGACGTGGTTGGTGGTGAACCCGTACTTGAGGCAGTGCGCGCCGCCCGAGTTCTCCGCGACGTTGCCGCCGATCGAGCAGATCTGCTGGCTCGACGGGTCCGGCGCGTAGTAGTACCCGACGGGGTTGGCGGCCCGGCTGACCTGGAGGTTGATCACGCCCGGCTGGACCACCGCCCGCTGGTCGGCCGGCGCGACCTCGATGATCTCGCGCATCTGCGAGATGACGACCAGGACGCCGTCGGCGTGCGGCAGCGCGCCACCGGACAGGCCGGTGCCCGAGCCGCGGGCCACGAACGGGACCCCCGAGTCGACGCACGCCCTGACCGTCAGCGCGCACTCCTCGGCCGTGCGCGGCAGCACCACCAGCGCCGGGATCACCTTGTAGTGGGCCAGGCCGTCGCATTCGTACGTGCGCAGCCGCTGCCGGTCGTCGATGACCTGGTCGGCGCTGAGTTTGTCGCGCAGCTCTGTGGCGACGGCTTCCACCGCGGTCATGGCATGCGCTCATACGCCGGTACGGTCAGGAAGTCCACGAAGTCGTCGGCGACGGCCACCTCCATGAAGAGCGCGTGCGCCTGCTCGTAGGCGCTCCCGTCGCCCAGCTTCGCGATCTCCTCGTCGGCGATCCGCTTGACCAGCCCGCGGGTGACCTTCTCCCCGCTGTCGGCGAGGGTCACGTCGTTGTGCAGCCACTGCCACACCTGCGACCGGGAGATCTCGGCGGTGGCGGCGTCCTCCATCAGATTGTTGATGCCGACCGCGCCCGACCCCTTGAGCCAGCTCGCCAGGTACTGGATGCCGACGCTCACGTCGCCCCGCAGACCCGTCTCGGTGATCTGGCCCGGGGTCGACTTCACGTCGAGCAGTTGGGCCGCGGTGACCCGGACCTCGTCGCGGGTCCGGCCGAGCTGGTTGGGCCGGTCACCCAGCACGCCGTCGAAAACCTCCCGGCAGACGGGTACCAGGTCGGGGTGGGCCACCCAGGAGCCGTCGAACCCGTCGCCGGCCTCGCGGGTCTTGTCGTCGCGTACCTTCGCCAGCGCGGTGGCGTTGACCTCCGGGTCGCGCCGGCTCGGGATGAACGCCGCCATGCCACCGATCGCGTGCGCGCCGCGCTTGTGGCAGGTCCGCACCAGCAACTCGGTGTACGCGCGCATCATCGGCGCCGTCATCGTCACCGAGTTGCGGTCGGGCAGCAGGAAGTCGTGCCCCCGGGTGCGGAACTTCTTGATCACCGAGAACATGTAGTCCCACCGGCCGGCGTTGAGACCCGCCGAGTGCTCGCGCAGCTCGTACAGGATCTCCTCCATCTCGAACGCCGCCGGGAACGTCTCGATCAGTACGGTGGCCCGGATCGTGCCGCGCGGGATGCCGACCCGGTCCTGGGCGACGGTGAACACGTCGTTCCACAGCCGGGCCTCCAGGTGGCTTTCCATCTTCGGCAGGTAGAAGTACGGCCCGACCCCGCGCTCGATCAGCGTCTTCGCGTTGTGGAAGAAGAACAGCGCGAAGTCGACCAGGGCGCCCGCCGTGCGCTCGCCGTCGACCAGGATGTGTTTCTCGGTCAGGTGCCAGCCGCGCGGGCGGACCACGATCGTCGGCGTCTCGTCCGCGGTGATCGCGTAGCTCTTGCCCTCGGGCGAGGTGAAGGCGAGCGTGCCGACGATCGCGTCGCGCAGGTTGAGCTGGCCCTCGATGACGTTCTCCCACAGCGGGGTGTTGGCGTCCTCGTGGTCGGCGAGCCACACCTTCGCGCCCGAGTTCAACGCGTTGATCGTCATCTTGGCGTCGGTCGGGCCGGTGATCTCGACCCGGCGGTCGACCAGGCCGGGCGCCGGGTCGGCCACCCGCCACTCGGCCTCGCGGACGTCCAAGGTCGCGCCGAGGAAGTCCAGCGTGCCGCCGTTCGCCAGGTCGGCCTCCCGCTCCTTGCGGCGGGCCAGCAGCTCGCGGCGGCGCGCGTCGAAGGTCCGGTGCAGCTCGGCGACGAGTTCCAGCGCCTCGGTGGTGAGAATCTCGTCGTAACGGTCACCCAGCGGCCCGGTGACCTCGACGCCGGCGGGGATGCTCATGGCACACTCCTCGGGAGGCAGGTACAGGAAGCTTTCCCCCGCACGCTTCCATCAATCGGAAATTCTCTCCCACTTGCCGGCACTTCGCGCGGGCACTTTGCCGATCTAGGACGAATGGTGCCTGAGTTGGCAGGGTTTGTCGCTGCTTTCGTCCTAGATCGACGAGATGGTCAGGCGCTGCCGCCTGGCGGCGTACATCGCCAGGTCGGCCGCTCCGACGCCAGCCGACCGATGCGTACCAGCACCAGCGGCGTGACCACCGCGGCGCCGATCGCGACCAGCGCCCCGTCCACGTCCAGCCCGAGCGGCTGCCGGATCGCGCCGATGACCGGCATCGCCGCCAGGGCCAGCCCGAGGAAGACCAGCCGGCCGCCGGTGAGGTCGTCGGTCGGCGCCGGGCCGGGCCGCAGCAGTTCCTCGACCGAGCGGTCCAGCCCGAACAGCCCGAGCGCGGTGCAGCTGACCAGGTAGATCATGTCGGTCCAGCCGGGACGGGCGCCGGTCACCGGATCGAGCAGCAGCGAAACGGTGATGATGCCGTCAGCGACGCGGCCAGCGACACCGCCAGCAGCCCGGCGTACCCTCGCGGCTCAGTCACGGGTCATACGTCAAATGGCGGCGACCGGTCAGGCCATCGGCTCGACCCGCTGACCCTTTCCGAGCACCACGATGCCGCCCTCTGACACGGTGTACCGGGTGCGGTCGCGCTCCACGTCGACGCCGATCTCCGCGCCCTCCGGGATGACCACGTTCTTGTCCACGATCGCGTTGCGGACCACCGCGTGCTGGCCGACCTGGACCCCCTCCATCAACACCGAGCCCTCGACGTGCGCCCACGAGTGCACCCGGACGTTGGGGGAGACGACCGAGTTCTCCACCAGCGAACCGGAGATCACCGCGCCCGGCGAGACCATCGATCCGATCGCCCGGCCGAGCCGCTCCTGGGTGCCGTGCACGAACTTCGCCGGTGGCCACGGCCGGTTCTCGGTGTAGATCGGCCAGTCGTAGTTGTACAGGTTGAAGATCGGGTGGATCGAGATGAGGTCCATGTTGGCCTCGTAGTACGAGTCGAGCGTCCCTACGTCGCGCCAGTACCCGCGGTCCCGGTCGGTGCTGCCGGGCACCGCGTTGTCGCGGAAGTCGTAGACGTTGGCCTCGCCCTTCTCGACGAACATCGGGATGATGCTGCCGCCCATGTCGTGCTTGCTGCTGACGTCGCGGGCGTCCCGCTCGATGGCCTCGACCAGCGCCTGCGTGGTGAATACGTAGTTGCCCATCGACGCGTACACCTCGTCGGGCGCGTCGGGCAGGCCCTGCGCGTCTTTCGGCTTCTCGCGGAACGCCTGGATCTGCCGCTCGTCCTTGCCCACGTCGATGACGCCGAACTGGTCGGCCAGGCTCAGCGGCTGCCGGATCGCGGCGACCGTGGCGGCCGCGCCCGAGTCGATGTGCCCGCGGACCATCTGCTCCGGGTCCATCCGGTAGATGTGGTCGGCGCCGAACACGATGACGTAGTCGGGGCGCTCGTCGTAGATCAGGTTGAAGCTCTGGTAGATGGCGTCGGCGGAGCCGGCGTACCACCGCGGGCCCAGGCGCTGCTGCGCGGGCACCGGGGTGACGTAGTTGCCGAGCAGGTTGGACATCCGCCAGGTTTTCGTGATGTGCCGGTCCAGCGAGTGCGACTTGTACTGGGTCAGCACGACGATTTTGAGATAGCCGGCATTGACCAGGTTGGACAGGGCGAAGTCGACCATTCGATACAGCCCGCCGAACGGAACGGCGGGCTTCGCGCGGTCTGCCGTCAACGGCATGAGGCGCTTGCCCTCGCCGCCGGCAAGGACGATCGCGAGGACCTTGGTAGCCATACCCAGACGCTAACCACCCGATCCGCGCAGCACCAGCAAATCCGGATGTCATGCTTTGCGCCGACCGGAGGTCCAGGCGCCTGGAAGACCCAGCTACTGTGCGGGAGTGGCCGACTCCGCATCATCCAGTGGAAAGATCCGCGTCGATCTGCTGACCCGCGAGTACCCTCCGGACGTCTACGGCGGTGCCGGCGTGCACGTCGAGTACCTCGCGCGCGATCTGCGCCGGCTCGCGGACGTCCGGGTGCACGCCTTCGGCGGCCCGCGCGACGAGCCCGGCGTCACCGGCTACACCGAACCGCCGGGACTCGCCGGCGCCAACGCCGCCCTGCGCACCATGGGCGTCGACCTGGAGATGGCCGCCGGCTGCGCGGGCAGCACGGTAGTGCACAGCCACACCTGGTACGCGAACCTGGCCGGCCACGTCGCGAAGCTGCTGCACGGCGTGCCGCACGTGGTGACCACGCACAGCCTGGAGCCGTTGCGGCCGTGGAAGGCCGAGCAGCTCGGCGGCGGGTACGCGCTCTCGTCCTGGTGCGAGAAGACGGCGATCGAGGCCGCCGACGCGGTCATCGCGGTGTCCGAGGGGATGAAGCGGGACGTGCTGGCCGCGTACCCGATGGTCGACCCGGCCCGGATCCGCGTGGTGTACAACGGGATCGACACCGGGCAGTACCAGCCGGATCCGGCCACCGACGTGCTCGACCGGCTCGGCATCGACCCGGAGCGGCCCAGCGTGGTGTACGTCGGGCGGATCACCCGGCAGAAGGGCCTGCCGTACCTGTTGCGCGCCGCCGCGTCGTTGCCGCCGTCGGCGCAGCTGGTGCTGCTGGCCGGTGCCCCGGACACGCCGGAGATCGGCGCCGAGGTGGAGTCGCTGGCGACCGATCTGCGGGGGAACCGCGAGGGCGTGGTCTGGGTACAGGCGATGCTGCCCAAGCGCGAGGTCATCCAGATCCTGACGCACAGCACGGTGTTCGTCTGCCCGTCGATCTACGAGCCGATGGGCATCGTCAACCTGGAGGCGATGGCCTGCGAGACGGCCGTCGTCGCCACCGCCACGGGCGGCATCCCGGAGGTGGTCGCCGACGGCGAGACCGGGCTGCTGGTGCCGATCGAGCAGGTGAGCGACGGCAGCGGTACCCCGTTGGACCCGGACCGGTTCGTCGCCGATCTCGCGGCGGCGCTCACCACGGTGCTGTCGGATCCGGAGCGGGCCGCCGAGATGGGCCGCGCCGGCCGGCGCCGGGCCGTCGAGCACTTCTCCTGGTCGGCGATCGCCGAGCGGACGATGGAGGTGTACCGCTCGGTGCTCGGTTGATCGGCACAACTTCCCGGAAGTTGTGGCCTCAGCTGGGTCCTGAGGGCACTATTTCCCGGAAGTTGTGCCGATCATGCTGGGGAGAGCCAGAGCGCGCCGAGCGGGGGGACCCGCAGGGCCACCGACGCCGGCAGGCCGTGCCACGGCACGTCCTCGGCCTGCACCTCGCCCAGGTTGCCGACCCCGGATCCGCCGTACATCTCGGCGTCGGTGTTGACCAGCTCCGTCCACGGCCCGCTGCCCGGCAGCCCGATCCGGTAGTTCTCGTGCGGGATCGCGGCGAAGTTGACCACGCAGACCAGCGTCGACCCGTCGGCGCCGACCCGGACGAACGAGAACACGTTGTGCGCCGAGTCCTCCGCGCTGATCCAGCGGAACCCGGCGGGCTGGGTGTCCAACGTCCACAGCGCCGGGGTCGCCCGGTACGCGGTGTTCAGGTCGCGCAGCAGCCGCTGGACGCCGGCGCGGGCCGGATCCCGCAGCAGGCCCCAGTCGAGCCCGCCGCTCTCGTTCCACTCCCGGTCGTCGGCCAGCTCGCTGCCCATGAACAGCAGCTGCTTGCCGGGGTGCGCCCACATGAACGCCAGCAGCGCGCGCACGTTGGCCAGCCGCTGCCAGGTGTCGCCGGGCATCTTGCCGGCCAGCGAACCCTTGCCGTGCACGACCTCGTCGTGGCTGATCGGCAGCACGAAGTTCTCGCTCCAGGCGTACACGGTCGAGAACGTCATCTGGTGGTGGTGCCACTGCCGGTGGATCGGGCTCCTTGCTCATGTACTGGAGGGTGTCGTGCATCCAGCCCATGTTCCACTTGAAGCCGAAGCCGAGGCCCTGCAGGTGGGTCGGCCGGGTGACGCCGGGCCACGCGGTGGACTCCTCGGCCACCGTCGTGATGCCGGGGTGCTGCCTGTACACGGTCGCGTTCATCTCCTGGAGGAACGCGAGCGCCTCCAGGTTCTCCCGGCCGCCGTACCGGTTCGGCGACCACTCGCCGTCCTTGCGCGAGTAGTCCAGATACAGCATCGAGGCGACGGCGTCGACCCGCAGCCCGTCGGCGTGGAACTCCTCGCACCAGTACAGGGCGTTCGCCACCAGGAAGTTGCGCACCTCGCTGCGGCCGTAGTCGAACACCAGCGTGCCCCAGTCCGGGTGCTCGCCCCGGCGCGGGTCGCCGTGCTCGTACAGGGGAGTGCCGTCGAACCTGGCGAGGGCCCACTCGTCGCGCGGGAAGTGCGCCGGCACCCAGTCCAGGATCACCCCGACGCCGGCCTGGTGCAGCCGGTCGACCAGGTACCGGAAGTCGTCCGGGTCACCGAACCGGGCGGTGGGCGCGTAGAAGCCGGTGACCTGGTAGCCCCACGAGCCGCCGAACGGGTGCTCCATCACCGGCATGAACTCGACGTGCGTGAAGCCGAGGTCGGTCACGTACTCGGTGAGCTGGTCGGCCAGCTCCCGGTAGGACAGGCCGGGCCGCCACGACCCGAGGTGCACCTCGTACACGCTCATCGGCTCCTCGTGCGGCCGGGCCTGGGCGCGCCGTTGCATCCAGTCGGCGTCCTTCCAGTCGTAGCGCGACTCGTACACCACGGACGCGGTCGCCGGCGGCACCTCGGTGTGCACGGCGAGCGGGTCGGCCTTCTCCCGCCAGGTGCCGTCGCGGCCCAGGATCCGGTACTTGTACCGCTGGCCGGCGCCGGCCCCGGGGACGAAGATCTCCCAGATCCCGCTCGCGCCCAGCGACCGCATCGGCCAGCCGGCGTGGGCACCCCAGCCGGTGAAGTCGCCGACCACCCGTACACCCTGGGCACTGGGCGCCCACACGGCGAAGGCGACCCCGCCGTCGCGCGGGTGCGCGCCGAGAACCGCCCACAGCCGCTCGTGCCGGCCCTCCCGGATCAGGTGCAGGTCCAGCTCGCCGAGTGTGGGCGGGTGCCGGTACGGGTCGTCGACCGGCTGGCCGTCCACCTCGACCCGGTAGTCGAGCACCGTGCCGGGCACGGTCGCCTCGAAGATGCCCTCGTCGTGCACCCGGGTCATCGGGTACCGGTCGTCGCCGACCAGCACGGCCACGTCACCCGCGCCCCGGCGCAGCGTGCGGACGACGGTCCCGCCGTCGCCCGGGTGCGCGCCCAGCGTGGCGTGTGGATCGTGCGCGGCGCCGGTGATCAGCTCGTCCATGTCCGCCCCTCACCCGTGACCAGCTTCGCGATCGAGCGCAGCGGCACCGGCAGCCAGTGCGGCCGGTGCCGGGCCTCGTAGGCCACCTCGTAGACCGCCTTGTCCAGTTCGTACGCGCGCAGCAGCGCCGGCTCGTCGCGCGGATCGACGTCGGCGGCCGCGGCGTACCCGTCGCAGAACGCGCTGCGGTTGCGGTCGATCCACTGCTGGGCCCGGTCGGCGAGCTGCTCGTCACCGTCCCGGTTGATCAGGAGCTGGTAGGCCGCGTACTCGAAGGAGCGCAGCATGCCGGCCACGTCGCGCAACGGCGAGTCGGGTCGGCGCCGCTCCTCGAGCGGCTGCCCGGGCTCGCCCTCGAAGTCGATCAGCAGCCACCCCTTCGGGGTCCGCAGCACCTGGCCGAGGTGCAGGTCGCCGTGGATGCGCTGGATCGGCACCGGGGTGCTTCCGGCGGCGCGCAGCGTCTCCCGCGCCGTCGGGACATACCCGGCCAGCTCGGGGACGGCCCGCGCGGCGGCTTCCAGCCGGGTCGTCATCGCCTCGACCGGTGGCGGCGCCGACGAGGTACCCAGCTCCTCGGCGAGCGCGCGGTGCACGACCGCGACCGCCTCGCCGAGCCGGTAGGACTCGGCGGCGAAGTCCCCGCCCATCTCCTCGGGCAGCAGGTCATGCTCGGCGAACAGGTCCCGGGTGCTCGCGGTGGCCATCGCCCAGCCGTCGGCGGAGTTCTCCGCGTACGCGGTGACCATCGCCAGCGAGACCGGCTCGCCCGCCTCGTCGGTGCTCTCGACGGCGCCGAGCAGCTTCGCCACGTGCGGGCAGTCGACCCGGCCCAGCACCCGGCCCAGCTCCAGGTCGGGGTTGATGCCGGACACCACCCGCCGGAAGACCTTCAGGATGGCGGCGGTGTCGTACACCACGCTGGTGTTGCTCTGCTCGGCGTCGACGACCCGGGCCGGCGCGCCGACCGGCAGCTCCACGTCGGGCTCCGGCACGAACCGGAGGTTGCCCACGATGGCGCCGGCGGCGATGAGGGCGAGCAGCCGCTGCCCGGCGGCCTCGTCGTAGAGCGCGTCGAACCCGGTGCGGTCACCGGCGGCGCCGATCGTCGCCACGGCGGCGAACTCCGGCACCGGGGTGTTGTCCCAGCCGACGAAGACCTGGTACCGCTCGGTGCCGCCATCGGCGTAGGTCGCGTCGAGCAGCACGTGGTCGAGGTCGTCGGCGAGGGTGGTGACCGCGGCCGGCGTCACGCTCTCCAGCGTGCGGCTGCGCCCGGCGTACCACCGCTGGTGTGGCAACCACTCGGCATAGGGCAACGTCATTGTCGGTTCTCCTCGGGCCGGGGTCATTGGTCTTCCTCCGGACCGCACAGTTCGAACCAGTAGAAGCCGTGCCCGGGCAGTGTCAGCAGATATGGCAGTTGACCAATGGGAGGAAACGCTACGCGACCGGTCAGCTCGATGGGGATGTACCCTGCCCATTGCTGCAGGTTGAGCTCGATCGGCTGGGGGAACCGGGAGAGATTGTTCACACACAGCACCACGTCGCCGTCGCACTCGCGCAGGAACGTCAGCACCGACGGGTTGGAGCCGCCCAGCTCGTGGAACGTGCCGATCGCGAACGCCTCGTGCCGGCGGCGCACCGCGAGCATCGTGCGGGTCCAGTGGAGCACCGAGGTGTAGCTGTCCCGCTGCGCCTCCACGTTCGTCGACTGGTACCCGTACACCGGGTCCTGGTTGACCGGCAGGTACAGCCGCCCCGGCGTGGCCTTGGAGAACCCGGCGTTGCGGTCCGGGGTCCACTGCATCGGCGTGCGTACCCCGTCCCGGTCGCCGAGCCAGATGTTGTCGCCCATGCCGATTTCGTCGCCGTAGTACAGCACCGGCGAGCCGGGCAGCGACAGCAGCAGGGCGGTGAACAGCTCGAACTGGTTGCGGTCGTTGTCCAGCAGCGGGGCCAGCCGCCGCCGGATGCCGACGTTGGCTTTCATCCGCGGGTCCTTGGCGTACTCCGCGTACATGTAGTCGCGCTCTTCGTCGGTGACCATCTCCAGCGTCAGCTCGTCGTGGTTGCGCAGGAAGATGCCCCACTGGCAGTTCTTCGGGATCTCCGGGGTCTGGGACAGGATCTCCGAGATCGGGAAGCGGGACTCCCGGCGGACCGCCATGAACAGCCGCGGCATCAGCGGGAAGTGGAACGCCATGTGGCACTCGTCGCCGCCGTTCTCGATGTCGCCGAAGTACTCGACCACGTCGGCCGGCCACTGGTTGGCCTCGGCGAGCATGACCCGGCCCGGGAACTCGTCGTCCAGCACCTTGCGGCAGCGCTTCAGGAACTCGTGCGTCTCGGGCAGGTTCTCGCAGTTGGTGCCCTCGGCCTCGAACAGGTACGGGACCGCGTCCAGGCGGAACCCGTCGATGCCGAGATCGAGCCAGAACCGCAGCACGTTGAGCATCTCGGTCTGCACGGCCGGGTTGGCGTAGTTGAGGTCGGGCTGGTGGGAGAAGAACCGGTGCCAGAAGAACTGCCGGCGGACCGGGTCGAAGGTCCAGTTCGACTCCTCGGTGTCGACGAAGATCACCCGGGCGTCCGGGTACCTCTCGTCGGTGTCGCTCCACACGTAGTAGTCGCCGTACGGGCCGGTGGGGTCGCGCCGGGACTCCTGGAACCACGGGTGCGTGTCGGAGGTGTGGTTCATCACCAGGTCGGTGATCACCCGGATGCCGCGCTTGTGCGCCTCGTCGAGCAGGGCGACGAAGTCGTCGACGGTGCCGAAGTCGGGCAGCACCTTGTAGAAGTCGCGGATGTCGTACCCGCCGTCGCGCAGCGGCGAGTCGTAGAACGGCGGCAGCCAGATGCAGTCGATGCCCAGCCACTCCAGGTAGTCCAGCCGCTCGATCAGGCCCCGCAGGTCGCCCGAGCCGTCGCCGCTGGAGTCGTAGAACGCCCGGACCAGCACCTCGTAGTACACCGCCCGCTGGAACCAGGTCTGATCGGTCGGCAGGATCCGCGCGTGCGCGTAGTCGCTGGCGGACGGGTGCTCCACCACGCCGTCGGCCGCGACGTGGCTGCCCTCGGTGGGGCCGTGGGTCGGCTCGTTGGGTTCCACTGATCCCCCCGTTCCCTTATGCCCTGCGGTGCACCGTGAAGATGTGGGCCGGTTGCAGGTACGGGTCGAGCCGGACCGCGTTGTGCTGCCCCCAGTCGTAGGTCGCGCCGGTCAGCTCGTCGTGGGCGGCGAACCGCTCGTGCCAGTCCAGCCCCAGCGCGGGCATGTCCAGGGTCGTGTTACCCCAGTGCACGTTGGCTGAATCGAACGTGCAGATGATCAGTACCGTGTTTCCGGTCTCCGGGTCGCGCTTCGACCAGCACAGCAGCGCGTCGTTGTCGATCTCGTGGAAGCGCAGGTTGCGCAGCCAGTGCAGGGCCGGATTCTCCCGGCGGACGGCGTTGAGCTGGGCGAGGAAGGGGGCCAGCGACCGCCCCCGGGACTCGGCGCCGGCCCAGTCGCGCGGGCGCAGCTCGTACTTCTCGTTGTCCAGGTACTCCTCGGCGCCCGGCCGGGCCACGTGCTCGTACAGCTCGTACCCGGCGTAGAGCCCCCACGACGGAGACAGCATGCTGGCCAGTACCGCACGGATCTTGAACATCGGCGGCCCGCCGTGCTGGAGCGTCTCGTGCAGGATGTCCGGCGTGTTGGGCCAGAAGTTCGGGCGCATGTGGTCGGCGGAGGCGACCAGCTCCTCGCAGTACTCCCGCATCTCCTGCGGGGTGGTCCGCCAGGTGAAGTACGTGTACGACTGGGTGAAGCCGATCTTGCCGAGGCCGTGCATCATCGCCGGCTTGGTGAACGCCTCGGCCAGGAAGATCACATCCGGGTCGACGGCCTTGACCTCGTCGATCAGCCAGTGCCAGAAGCCGACCGGCTTGGTGTGCGGGTTGTCCACCCGGAACGCCTTGATGCCCTGCTTCACCCAGCGCAGCGTGATGCGCAGGACCTCGGCCCGGATGCCCTCCGGGTCGTTGTCGAAGTTCAGCGGGTAGATGTCCTGGTACTTCTTGGGCGGGTTCTCCGCGTACGCGATGGTCCCGTCGGGCTTGGTGGTGAACCATTCCGGGTGCTCGGTGACCCACGGGTGGTCGGGCGCGCACTGGAGCGCGAGGTCCATGGCGACCTCCATCCCCAGCTCACGCGCCGACTGGATGAAGCGCCGGAAGTCCTTCATGGTGCCGAGCCGGGGGTGGATCGCGTCGTGGCCGCCCTCGGCCGACCCGATCGCCCACGGCGACCCGACGTCGTCCGGCCCGGCCACCAGCGCGTTGTTCCTGCCCTTGCGGTTGACCTGGCCGATCGGGTGGATCGGCGGCAGGTACACGATGTCGAAGCCCATCTTGGCGACGTCGGGCAGCCGCTTCGTGGCCGTGTCGAACGTGCCGTGCTGCGGCTTCTCCGCGTAGGGATCGGTGCCCTCCGAGCGCGGGAAGAACTCATACCACGCCGAGAAGAGCGCCCGCTTCCGGTCGACCCAGATCGGGTACTCGTCGCTGGCGGTTACGTACTCCCGCACCGGGTACTGCCAGAGCAGGTCGGCCAGGGCGAGCCCGGGGGAGACCCGCGCGAACAGCGGCGCGTCCTCGTCGCGCAGCGCCGTCGCGGCCGCCAGGACCGCCGCCGCCGACTCCTCCGGGACGATCTTGGCGGCGTCCTCCAGGATGTCCGCGCCCTCGTCCAGGTCGTTGGCCAGATCCTCGGCGCCCTGCCCGGCGTCGATCTTCTTGACGACGGCGTTTTGCCAGGTCAGGTACGGATCGCTGAACGCCTCGACGGTGAACGTCCAGGCGCCGGGGGCGTCCGGCCGGATCGACGCGTACCAGATGTCGGTGCCGTCGTCGGGCTCCGGCTTGCGCATGCGGGTGAACGGGCCCACCCGGCCGTCCGGCCCGCGCAGGACCACGGTGCAGCCCAGGGCGGCGTGTCCCTCCCGGTAGGACCGGGCGGACACCGGCACCAGCTCGCCGACCACGGCCTTCGCCGGGTAGCGCCCGCACGCCAGGGAAGGCGCGACATCTTCGATGGGAAACCGTCCGGCCATGCCCATTACGTTAGTCAACCGCCACCTCTGGCGCGCAGGTTCGGGTGCGGGGGATTGTGGGAACGTGAGCCCGACGAGCCCGCGACACTAGCCCGGAGGCCATCCATGTCGGTCCATCCCCGTGCCGGTCAGCCGGCCCAAGCTTCCGATCTGGTCGACGTTCCCCTCCTGATCACCGCGTACTACGCCGAGCATCCGGATCCGGGGGTACCCGAACAGCAGGTCGCCTTCGGCACGTCCGGGCACCGCGGGTCGAGCCTGAAGCTGGCGTTCAACGAGGATCACATCGTCGCCACCTCCCAGGCGATCTGCGAGTACCGGCAGGCGCAGGGCGTGGACGGGCCGCTGTTCCTCGGCCGGGACACCCACGCGCTCTCCGAGCCGGCGACGGTGAGCGCGCTGGAGGTGTTCGCGGCCAACGACGTGACCGTACTGGTCGACAGCCGTGACGCGTACACCCCGACCCCGGCGCTCTCGCTCGCCATCCTGACCCACAACCGGGGCCGCTCGTCCGGGCTGGCCGACGGGGTCGTGGTCACGCCGTCGCACAACCCGCCCGAGGACGGCGGGTTCAAGTACAACCCGCCGCACGGCGGCCCGGCCGACACCGACGCGACCAGTTGGATCCAGGACCGGGCGAACGCGCTGCTGGCCGACGGGCTGGCGGGGGTACGGCGGATCCCGTACGCGCGGGCCCGGGCGGTCGACACCACCGGCCGGTACGACTTCGTCGGCGGGTACGTGGACGACCTGCCCTCGGTGGTGGACATCGACGCGATCCGGTCGGCCGGCGTGCGCATCGGCGCCGACCCGCTCGGTGGCGCCAGCGTCGGGTACTGGGCCGAGATCGCCGACCGGCACCGCCTCGACCTGACCGTGGTCAACCCGGCCGTCGACCCGACGTTCCGGTTCATGACCCTGGACTGGGACGGCAAGATCCGGATGGACTGCTCGTCGCGGTACGCGATGGCCTCGCTGATCGAACGGCGCTCGGAGTTCCAGGTGGCCACCGGCAACGACGCGGACGCCGACCGGCACGGCATCGTCACCCCGGACGCCGGGCTGATGAACCCGAACCACTACCTCGCGGTGGCCATCTCGTACCTGTTCCAGCACCGGGACGGCTGGCCCGCGGACGCCTCGGTCGGCAAGACGCTCGTCTCGTCGTCCATGATCGACCGGGTGGCCGCCGATCTCGGTCGCCGGCTGGTCGAGGTACCGGTCGGGTTCAAGTGGTTCGTGCCCGGCCTGCTGGACGGGTCGGTCGGGTTCGGTGGGGAGGAGAGCGCCGGGGCGTCGTTCCTGCGCCGGGACGGGTCGGTGTGGACCACCGACAAGGACGGCATCCTGCTCTGCCTGCTCGCCTCGGAGATCATCGCGGTCACCGGGCGTACCCCGAGCGAGCACTACGCCGATCTGGTGGCCCGGTTCGGCGACCCCGCGTACGCCCGGATCGACGCCCCGGCCACCCGTGAGGAGAAGGCCGTGCTCGGCAAGCTGTCCCCGGAGCAGGTGACCGCCACGACGCTGGCCGGCGAGCCGATCACCGCGACGCTCACCTCGGCGCCCGGCAACGGCGCCGCGATCGGTGGGCTGAAGGTGGGTACCGAGTCCGGCTGGTTCGCCGCCCGCCCGTCGGGCACCGAGGACGTGTACAAGATCTACGCCGAGTCGTTCCGGGGGCCGGAGCACCTGGCCCAGATCCAGAAGGAGGCCCGCGCCGTCGTCTCCGACGCGCTTTCCGGCGCGTAATCCGTCGTACCCCCGTGCCAACGTCGACCGTGCCGACACCGGCGGTGGGGAGGGCGAACTGTGGAGGATCCGACCGAGCGCGATCACTTCCAGCGGATCAAGCACTACGAGGACATCGAACGCGCCAGGATGATCATCGTGCAATATGAGAAGGGTCTGGCGTTCTACCGACGGGAGATCGAGAACAAGAGGTACGAGATCGGCCGGCTGGACGAAAGGTTGGGAGACGGAGCATGACGGCTAGGGTGGATCCGCATATCCAGGCGCTGCGCGACGCGCTGGTGGCCGAGCACGAGGCGCATATTGCCGAAATCCAGCGGCGATGCGACGACGCCGCGGCACGGGGCGAGGAGTGGTACCACCGGTGGTATCAGCGCCAGGTGGACGACCTGAAGGCGATGCCCTATCCCTGGGACGAAGACGAGGTGGCGTGACGGGTGCCGGCCGGCCCTTCCCGAGCGATCGGGGGAGGGCCGGCGACTGTTCACAGTAGACAGCCGAGGAGCGGCAGGCATACCCGTACGACGATGAGCGCCGGCGGCTCGGGCGGCTGGTGCTTCGGCGGCGAGCGGTACGGCGGCCGGTGATGCGACGGCGGGCGGTTGTGCCCGTGCGACCCGCCGGAGCCGCCGGATCCGGAAGTAGGGGGGCCGCCCTGCTGGTGGCCGACCGGCTCTGACGTCGGGGGCGACACCGGGGCCCGCAGGGGCGCCGGGGCCGGGATCGGTCGGGCCTGCGGGCGTACGTGTGGCGCGCCGCCCGACGATCGCGGTGACCCGCCCGGGCCGGGCGGGGTCGGCCCGGCGGTGCCCGGCGGACCGGACTCGGTCGGGCGCGGTACGAACGGGCCGCAGCCGTACCGTCGGCGCAACTCCTCCGTCGCCGGGTCGGGCGTCAGCCGGGTCACCACGGTGCACAGGTCCTTGCCGACCTCCGCCTGCTGCCGGTCCCGTTCCTGGCGACGCTGCTCGAGGTCGCGGGCGAACTGATCGCGTGACTCGCGCAGGTCCGACTCGGCGCGGTGGATCGCGTACGTGGTGCCGGCGTACGCGGTCGCCCCGATGAGCGCGATCGTCGCCGCGAACGAGGCGGCGATCATGCGGGCCTTCCGGCGCGGCCGGCGCAGTTCGACCGGCTCGTCGGACAGGACCGGGTACCGCAGCGTGGGCTCGTCGGCATGCTGGCTACGGCTGTGCATCGCCGGTCCTCTGCTTCGGCAGCCCGTCAGGATCGATCCCGGTGGAGATCACGTCGAGTCGCAGCCGCACCCAGCGCTCCCGGTAGTCGTCGCGTTCGGTCAGCACGGTGTCCAGTCGGGTACGCAGCTCGTCGCGCTCGGTCCGCAGCGACGTCCGGTCGGCGTCCACCGCGGCGCCGAACGCCGCCTCCCGTTGCGCGTCTACGGCCCGGCTGCTGCCGCGGAACGCGAACCATGATGTGATCAGGCCGGACAGCAGCGTGACGACGGCGGCCACGATGGTTCCGGCGACGGCCCATGTCGCTGTTGGGTCCGCCGCTGCCAGCCAGACCTGGCCTATTCCCCGTGTCTCCATGTGCTTCGCAAATGTCGATGTATGTCGGCGTGGTATTCAACGACGATTTGACCGGGATGTTGTGGCTGAACGCGATTGGGCCCTCCCCGGATCACCGGTGAGGGCCCAACCGCCTCGTCGGGCAGAACCCGGCACAACTTCCGGGAAGTTGTGTCCTCAGCCCCCGTCGGTGGCCACTATTTCCGGGAAGTTGTGCCGATCAAGCGCGGGCCGAGTCGCCGGTCGGGTCGCCGGTCGGGTCGCCGGTCGGGTCGCCGGTCGGGTCGCCCGCCGCACCGGCTCTGGCGGCCTTGGCGGCCTTGGCGGCCTTGGCGGCCTTGGCGGCCTTGGCGGCCTTGCGGTCGAACGCGCGGTTGAGGGTCGGCGCCAGTACGCTGCCGAACCGGGCCAGCGCCCGGGTGCCCAGATCCGGGCAGATCAGGAACCGCCGGCGATCGATCCCGGCGACGATGGCCCGGGCGACCACGTCCGGCGCCAGCGGCTTGATGGTGCCGCTGATCGCCCGGGTCTCCGCCGGCTTCCACTGGTTCTCCTCGGCGAGCTGCGGCGTGTCGACGTCGGGCGGGTACACCACGCCGACGTGCACACCGTGCGGGACCAGTTCGGCGCGCAGCGACTCCATCAGGCCCCGGACCGCGAACTTGGCCGGCCCGTACGCGCTGTACCCGTAGATCCCGAGCAGCCCGGCGGCCGACGAGACCGCGACCACGCTGCCCCGGCCGCGTTCGACCATCCCGGGCACCACCGAACGCAGCGCGTACAGCGTGCCGAAGTAGTCGACCTCGATCATCTGGCGGAACACGTCGTCGGGCAGTTCCAGGAACCGGCCGGGCCGAGCCAGCCCGGCACAGGTCACCAGGGTGTCACAGGGGCCGCCGACGTCGATCAGCTCTGCCAGCGCCGCCGACAGCCCGGCCTGGTCGGCCACGTCCGCCACCCGCGTGTACACGGTGGCTCCGCGCACCCGCAGCGACTCCGCCGCCGACGCCAGCCGGTCGCCGCCACGCGCCAGCAACGACACCGCGGCTCCGCGCTCGGCCAGCAGCCGCGCGGTGGCGAGCCCGATCCCGCTGGACCCGCCGGTGATGATCGCGTGCATCCGGCCACCCTCTCATGATCGCGGAAAGTTTGTGTAGCCATAGCAACGCGAACTTTCCGTGATCATGAATGTGGGCGCAGGATGAGGAGCATGCCCCCCTCATACGCCTGCGGGTTGTCCACCCAGCCCATGCTCGGCCAGACCATCGGGGAGAACTTCGCCGCCACTGTCGCGCGGGTACCCGACCGGGACGCGCTCGTCGACGTGCCCACCGGCCGCCGCTGGACGTACGCGGAGCTGGCCCGCGACGTCGAAGCCGCCGCGCTCGGGCTGCTCGCTCTCGGCATCGAGAAGGGCGAACGGGTCGGCATCTGGGCGCCGAACCTGCCGGAATGGACCGTCACCCAGTTCGCCACCGCGCGGATCGGGGCGATCCTGGTCAACATCAATCCCGCCTACCGCACCCACGAGCTGGCGTACGTTCTGAAGCAGGCGGGCGTGCGTACCCTCATCTCCGCCGAGAAACTGAAGACCTCGGACTACCGGGCGATGGTCGACGAGGTCCGCGCCGAGTGCCCGGCACTGCGCGAGGTCATCTTCATCGGTACCCCCGACTGGGACGAACTGCTGGCCAACGGAGCGGGAGACCTGGCAGCGCGAGAGAAGACGCTCGCCTTCGACGACCCGATCAACATCCAGTACACCTCGGGCACGACCGGCTTCCCCAAGGGCGCCACGCTGTCGCACCACAACATCCTCAACAACGGGTACTTCGTCGCCGCGACACAGGGCTGGACAGAGGCCGACCGGGTCTGCCTGCCGGTGCCGTTCTACCACTGCTTCGGCATGGTGATGGGCAACCTGGGCGCGACCACGCACGGCGCCTGCATGGTGATCCCGGAGCGGGTGTTCAGCCCGGCCGCGACGCTGGCCGCCGTCGAGCGGGAGCGGTGCACGGCACTGTACGGGGTGCCGACCATGTTCATCGCCGAGCTGGCCGACCCGGCGTTCCCGGCCACCGACCTGTCATCCTTGCGGACCGGGGTGATGGCCGGGTCGCCGTGCCCGATGCACGTGATGAAGCGCGTGATCGCTGACATGGGCATGGCCGAGGTGACCATCTGCTACGGCATGACCGAGACGTCGCCGGTGTCCACGCAGACCCGCGCGGACGACGACCTGGACCGGCGGGTGTCCACGGTCGGCCAGGTGGGGCCGCACCTCGAAGTCAAGATCGTAGATTCGGCCACCGGGCTGGTAGTCCCGCGCGGCGCCCCCGGCGAGCTGTGCACCCGGGGCTACGGCGTGATGCTCGGGTACTGGGAGATGCCCGACCGCACGGCCGAGGTGATCGACGCGGCGCGGTGGATACACACCGGTGATCTGGCCACGATGGACGAGGCCGGCTACCTCAACATCGTCGGCCGGATCAAGGACATGGTCATCCGCGGTGGCGAGAATATCTACCCGCGCGAGATCGAGGAGTTCCTGTACGGCCACCCGGACATCGTCGACGTGCAGGTCATCGGGGTGCCCGACGCCGTGTACGGCGAGGAGCTGATGGCCTGGGTGAAGCTGCGCGACGGCGCCGACCCGCTCACCGCCGAGCAACTGCGCGGGTACTGCCAGGGCAGGCTCGCCCACTACAAGATCCCGCGGTACGTGAAGGTCGTGGACACCTTCCCGATGACGGTCACCGGGAAGGTACGCAAGGTCGAGATGCGGGAGACCGCCGTCGAGGAGCTGGGCCTCGCGTAGCGGGCTACAGGCGGATCACTCCGGCGTCGGTGTCGATGCGGTCGGCGGTGTCGTCGTCGAACCAGACCCCACCTGTCGCCAGGTAGCGGAAGCGGTGCTCGCCCGGCGTCAGCGTGACCGAGACACTGCGGTACCCGCCGCGCCGCGACACCAGCCGGTGGTGGCCCGGTGCCCAGCCGTTGAACGTGCCCACGACGCTGACCTCGCCGACCGGGTGGTCGGCCGGAAGGCTGAAGGTGACCCGGGTCTTGGAGCCGAACAGGCGTGCCCGCTTGATCATGCCTAACTCCTTCGGAGGGGGGATGCGACCAGCATCCCGCCTCCAACGGCGTACCTTCGGCTGCGACACGCCGCTGGCCAACCGTGGCAGGGTGAGGCTTGTGAAGTCCTTACGCATCGGCGACCTGCTCGTCCACGTCTGGCCGGGCGCGAGTACCGCCGCGCCGGCCGCCATCGCGGTGCACGGCATCACCGCCAACGGGTTGTCCTGGGCCCGGGTGGCCGAACTGCTCGACGGCCGGGTCACCCTGCTCGCCCCCGACCTGCGCGGGCGGGCCGGCAGCCGGGACGCGCCCGGGCCGTACGGGCTCGCGCGCCACGCGGACGACCTGATCGCCATCCTCGACGAGCTCAACATCGACCGCGCCGCCCTGGTCGGGCACTCGATGGGCGCCTATGTCGCCGCCTTGGCCGCGATCCGCCGTCCGGGGCGTACCGGCGGGGTCGTACTCGTCGACGGTGGACTGGCCCGGCCGCTGCCGCCGGGCGCCGATCCGCAGGCGGTGCTCGCGGCGGTCATCGGCCCGGCGCTGCAACGGCTGTCGATGACGTTCCCGACCCGGCAGTCCTACCGCGAGTTCTGGCAGGCACACCCGGCCCTCGCGGGCGGTTGGAGCCCGTGGGCCGAGGCGTACACCCAGTACGACCTGGTCGGATCGGGACCGTTCCGGTCATCGTGCGTCACCGAGGCGATCCGCGTCGACGGTACCGAGATGCTCACCGACCCGGACGGCATCACCGCGATCCACCGGCTGCCGGTGCCCGGGGTGCTGCTGTATGCCGAGCGTGGCCTCGCGAACGAGCCGGACGCGCTGTACAACGAGGAACGGCTCGGCGCGCTGACCATCCCGACGATCCTGGTGCCGGACACCAACCACTACACGATCCTGATGACCGAGCACGGCGCGGGCGCGGTCGCGGAGCAGATCCTGCGCGTCAACCCCTGAACTGCGTGAGCACCCGGTCGGACAGCTCGGGCCAGACGCGGGCCGCCCACTCGTCGAAGTCGCGGTCGGTCAGGCAGGCGCAGGCCAGGCCGGCGTCCGGATCGATCCACAGGAAGGTACCCGAGCGGCCGAAGTGGCCGAACGTCCGCGCCGAGTTCCGCGCGCCTGTCCAATGTGGACTCTTGCTGTCCCGGATCTCGAACCCGAGCCCCCAGTCGTTGGGTTCCTGGCGGCCGTAGCCGGGCAGCACGCCCGCCAACCCGGGGAACACGACGCTCGTCGCCTCCGGCATCAGGTCGGGGACCAGGGTCGGGGCGAGCAGTTCCCGGCCGAGCGTGGCGAGGTCGCGCAGCGGCCCGATCGCGCCGGCTGCCGGCGAGCCGTCGAGGCGGGTGTCGTCCATGCCCAACGGCCGCAGGACCCGGTCGCGGACCACGTCGGCGAACGGCGCGCCGGACCGGTCGGCGACGAACTCGGCCAGCCGCTCGAAGCCGCGGTTGGAGTAGATCCGGCGGCGCCCGGGCGCGCTGAGCGTGGTGTCCTCGTCGAGCGCCAGCCCGGAGGCGTGGGCCAGCAGGTGTCGTACCGTCGACCCGGGCGGCCCGGCCGGCTCGTCGAGCGCGACCTCGTTGCGGTCGACCGCCACGAGAACGGTGAGCGCGGTCAGGGGCTTGGTGACCGAGGCCCAGGGCAGCGCGACACCGGGACCGGTCGACGCGATCACGCCGTCGCGGTCGACCACCGCGACCGCCGCCGTGGTCACCGGCCAGGTCGACACGATGTCGAGGGCTTCCACGGAGAACACACTAGTCCGCCACCCCTGCCCCCCTACCGCCATGATCGTCACAACTTCCCGAAAGTCGTGCCCTCCGGTGTCCGTTGAGGCAACGACTTCGGGGAAGTTGTGACGATCAAGCCCGCTTCGCGCCGCCGGCCGCAGCCGGCCCGTAGTCGAGGCGCGCCAGCGCCGAGCGGAGGGCCGGCTACAGGCCGGATTAGAGGCGCGAAGCCGCGCGAGCGGAGCGAGCGCCAGCAGTTCGGTACCCTCGGCTCGTGACCGACCGGGAGCGCACGCCGCCGACGCTGGGTGACATCATCCGGCGGCAGCGCGAGCTGGCCGCGCTCCCGATGCGACAGCTCGCCGAGATGGTCGGCATCTCGAATCCGTACCTGTCGCAGATCGAGCGCGGCCTGCGCGCCCCGTCGGAACAGGTGCTGGACGCGATCGCCCGGTCGTTGCGGACATCGGCCGACGCGCTGTTCGAGCAGGCCGCATCGGTCGAGGAGGAGCAGCCGGAGCGTTCGGCGGTGCTGGCCGCGATCGACGAGGACCCGGATCTGACGGCGCGGCAGCGGCAGGCGCTCGTCGAGGTGTACCTGGCGCTGACCGGGACGACCCGGGCACGCCGGCGCCGCCCCGGCCGGCAACAGGACACGGGCAGCGAAAGGCCCGAGGTCGACGGGGACCCCGGGCTTTCGGGCTAGTAGGGGAGGCGGTCAGTCGAGCGCGACCCGGACGGCCTTCACGTACGCGTCGGTAACGTCCTTGACGAACGCGGCGTGCGTGTCGAGGACCGTCTTGATCCAGTCGACGGGCGCCGCTTCGGCGGCCTTCTGCTCGAACTCCACCACGCTGGCGATGGTCCGCTCGTACGAGTCGAGGGCCAGGCTGCTCAGCTCCCGCAACTGCTGGGTGGCACGCTCGGTGGCCTCGGTCGCGGCGGCGAACGCCTCGTTGGGTACCGTGGACTCGGTCATGGGGGTGGTTCCCTTCATCGTTGCTGACTGTGCGCCGCGGGCTTGTTAGCAGATTAGCAAGATGTTTGCTAACGAGCCAACGTGAGCGCTGTCACCCGGCCGAACGGCCACTCGGCGCGCCGGCCAGCTGCAACTGCGAGTGCAGCGTGTGGAAGCCTCCGTTGTGGGTGAGCGCCAGGTCCCGGGAGAGGCCGCGGGACGCCACGATCAGCGCCGGTTGCAGGCGGCTCACCTCGTGCGGATGCCGGGTCTCCAGTTCCAGTGCCGCGACCACCTCGCCGCCCGCGCCGAACACCGCCGCCGCCACCGCCGACACGGCCGGGTCGTACTCCCGGCGCGAGATCGCCACCCGGGTCAGCCGGGTCACCGCCAGCGACCGCCGGAGCTGGTCCGGCGTGGTCAGGGTGAACTGGGTGTACCGTTCGAGCCCGCGCGCGATGACCCGGTCGACCGCGTGTGGCGGCGCGAACGCCAGCAGCGCCTTGCCCATCGCGGTGGCGTGTGCCGGCGCGGTGGCCGCCTCGTAGAACATCGACACCGGCCGGCTGCCGTTGACCTTCTCGATGTACACCACCTCGGCGTCCCGGAGCACCCCCAGGCGGACGCTGGTGCGACCGGTCGCGGTCGCCAGGTCCTCCATGATCCGGCGGGCCTTCTCCTCGATCCCGGAGGGGGCGAGGGCGTTCTGGCCGCCGATGACCTTCAACTGGGTACCCGCGCGGTAGTGCCCGTCGTCGGTGCGTTCCAGCATTCCCCACGCCGCGAGTTCGCTGGCCAGCCGGTGCGCGGTCGAGATGGGCAGGCCGGTGAGCCGGGCGATCTCGGTGAGCGAGTACACCTGCCCGCCGGTGAATGTCAGGAGGATCGCGATCACCTTGCTGGTCACCGAGCGCCCTGAGTCGGCCGAATTGCCCGCCATAGTCCCTCTCTCGTAACTCGGAGTAGGGAAGACCCTCACACACCGACAGATCGGTACGAAGGCGCGCGTTGCCGCGGCGAGTTCCCATCCGCCCAGGTGGATAACGATCCCGGTCACTTTGGTACCCCGCTACCGGGATCCTATGCGCTCCGGCGTACCGGCGGTGGCTTCCGCTGGATAGAAGGCTCGTTGAGACCGCTGAACCGGGTCGGGCACCGTCGTCGATGTGCGAAGCCCATGACGCCCCCCGGCGCGCGGCGAGTGCTCCAGGGCTCTGCACCCGCGGCGTGAACAGGGGGAACAGCCGAGGCGGCCGGCGCTGGTCCAGTGCATCCGGCCGCCTCGGCCTGTCCGGGCCCGATCCGCGGGTCAGCCGTCCACGTACCGGGCCCGGCCGGCGATCACCCCGGTGACCAGTTGCGGCGCGATCAGCACCAGCAGCAGGACCAGCGCGGGGGTCCACGACCCGGCGGCGTCGTGTACCGCGCCGACCAGCAGCGGGCCGCCGGCGGCCACCAGGTACCCGAAGGTCTGTGCCATCGCCGACAGTCGCGCCGTGGCGGCCGTCGACCGGGCGCGCAGGACGAACATGGTCAGGCCGAGCGCGAACGTCGCACCCTGGCCGGTACCGAGGACGATCATCCACAGGTACGGCGCCGCGGTCGGGGCCAGCAGGATCCCGGCCAGGCCGGCCGAGGTCAGCACCGTCGCGACCGTCGTGAGCAGCCGCTGGTCGGTCGAGCGTCCGGCGATACCGGGGAGGACCAGCGTGATCGGGACCTGCATGATCGCCGACACGGACAGCAGCAGGCCGGCGGCCGCCGGGCTGTACCCGTGGTCCCGGTAGATCGACGGCAACCAGGCCAGGACCGCGTAGAACGACAGCGCCTGGAGGCCGAAGAACAGCGTCACGTTCCAGGCCAGCTTGTCGCGGAGCAGCGAGCGGGGCTCGTCGCCGGGCCTGGTGTCGGGCTTGGTGTCCGGAGCCCCGTCCGCCGGCGGCGGCGTGTGGGCGCGGGCGAACGGCAGCCAGGCCACCAGCGCGACCGCCGCCGGTACCGCCCAGGCGCCGAGCGCGCCGCGCCAGCCGTGCCCGAGCGCGTCGCCGATCGGCACGGTACTGGCGGCTGCCACCGCCGCCGATCCGCTCAGCGCCATCGTGTACACGCCCATCATCGCCCCGCTGCCGGTCGGGAAGTCCCGCTTGATGACGGCCGGCAGGAGCACGTTGGCCACGGCGATCGCGCCGCTCGCGACGATCGTGCCGGCGAACAACACCACCACCCCGTCGGCGACCCGCAGCAGCAGCGCGGCGACGAGAACCCCGAGGACGGCGGCGACGATCGGTTCCATACCCCAGCGGCGGGCGAGGCCGGGCGCGGTGGCGGCGACCGCGCCGAGGCAGATCACCGGTACGGCGGTCAGCACCGCCGCCGCCGTGCCGGACAGGCCGAGGTCGGTCCGCAGGTCGGTGAGGACCGGGCCGACGCTGGCCAGGGCCGGGCGCAGGTTGGCCGCGACCAGGGCGATCGTGAAACCGAGGAGGACGGGGTGCCGGGCGGGTGGGGAAGGTGTCACCCCCTGATCTTTTCCCGCCAAGTGAAACCGGCGGTACCCCGGAGCCGGGCCGGTCATAGCGTCGGGAGATATGGATGAGGGCCCGTACGACCTGGTCGCCACGCCGGACGGTTACATCGTGCGGATCCGGGCACGCGGGTACACGGTGTTGACGTCGCCGTTCGTCAACCGGGGCACCGCGTTCACACTGGACGAGCGGCGCCGGCTCGGGCTGACCGGGCTGCTGCCGGGCGCGGTGTCGACGATCGAGGCGCAGTGCCGGCGGGTGCTCGCGCAGTACCACCGGCAGCCGGACGACCTGGCGAGGAACGTCTACCTGGCCAACCTGCGCGACCGCAACGAGATCCTCTTCTACCGGCTGCTCACCGACCACATCGAGGACATGCTGCCGATCGTCTACACGCCGACGGTGGGGGAGGCGATCGAGCGGTTCAGCCACGAGTACCGGCGCCCGCGCGGCGTGTACCTGTCGGTGGACCACATCGGCGACGTCGAGACCTCGCTGCGCAACGCCGGCCTCGGCCCGGACGACGTCGACCTGATCGTGGCGACCGACGCCGAAGGCATCCTCGGCATCGGCGACCAGGGCGTCGGCGGCATCGAGATCGCGATCGGCAAGCTCGCCGTGTACACGGCCGCCGCTGGCATCCACCCGCGCCGGGTCATCCCGCTCGTGCTCGACGTGGGTACCGACAACGTGGCCCTGCTCAGCGACGAGATGTACCTGGGCAGCCGGCACTCCCGGGTCCGGGACCAGCGCTACGACGACCTTCTCGACGCGTACGTGGACGCGGCCTGCCGGCTGTTCCCGAACGCGATGCTGCACTGGGAGGACTTCGGCGCCCGCAACGCGCGCCGCATCCTGTCCCGGTACGCCGACCGCTGCTGCACGTTCAACGACGACATGCAGGGCACCGCGGCCGTGGTTCTCGCCGCCGTGCTGGCCGGCCTGCGCGTCACCGGCGGCCGGATGCGCGACCAGCGGGTGGTCATCCATGGCGCGGGCACCGCCGGGCTGGGCATCGCCGACGTGATGCGCGACCTCATGGTCGGTGAGGGGCTGACCCGCGAGGAGGCCACCAGCCGGTTCTGGGCACTCGGCCGGCGCGGCCTGCTCACCCGCGACCGGGCGTCGCAGCTGCTCGACTTCCAGCTCCCGTACGCGCGGCCGGCCCGGGAGACGGCCGGCTGGCCGCGCAACCCGGACGGTGGCGTCGGCCTGGCCAGCGTGGTCAGCCAGGCCCAGCCGACCATCCTGATCGGCACCTCGACCCAGGCCGGCGCGTTCACCCGGGAGATCGTGACGACGATGGCCGAGACGGTCGACCGGCCGATCATCATGCCGCTGTCCAACCCGACGTCGCGGTCCGAGGCGCACCCGGCCGACCTGATCCGGTGGACCGGGGGCCGGGCGCTGGTCGCCACCGGCAGCCCGTTCCCGCCGGTCGACTACCACGGCCGGGAGCACCGGATCGCACAGGCCAACAACGCGCTGATCTTCCCCGGGCTCGGCCTGGGTGTCACGGTTTCCCGGGCCCGGCGGATCAGCGACGGGATGCTCGCCGCCGCGGCCGACGCGGTGGCCAAGCTGGCCGACCCGACGGTACCGGGGGCGCCGCTGCTCCCGCCGGTGTCCGACCTGCGCGACGTGTCGGCGGCGGTCGGTGCCGCGGTCGCGGTGGCCGCGGTCAAGGAGGGCCTGGCCGAGGTACCGGTCGACGACCCGGTGGGCCAGGCGCGCCGGGCGATGTGGCGCCCCGAGTATCCGAGGTTCGAGGTCGTCTGACCCGCGCCTCCTCGCCGATCTTGGACAAATGTACACACTTTGATCATCGAACCGTGTACATTTCTCCAAGATCGGCGAGAAGAGGGGTGGCCATGCGACGACGATGGATCAGCGCGGCGCTCGGCGGGGTACTCGTCGCGGGGTTGCTCACCGGCGTCGCGGCGACCGCACCGCGAGCCGGCGCGGCGATCACCGGCAGTCACAAGGTCATCGCCAACCTGTTCGAGTGGAACTGGAACTCGGTGGCGAGCGAGTGCCGCACCTTCCTCGGCCCGGCCGGGTACGGCGCGGTCCAGGTGTCGCCGCCCGAGGAGCACGTCCGCGGGCAACAGTGGTGGGTCGCGTACCAGCCGGTCAGCTACCGGATCGAGTCGCGCAAGGGCACCCGGGCGCAGTTCCAGGCGATGATCAACAGCTGTCACGGCGCCGGGGTGAAGGTCATCGTCGACGCGGTGATCAACCACATGACGTCGCAGGACAACCCGGGTACCGGCTGGGCCGGCTCGACGTACAGCCACTACGACTACCCGGGCACGTACCAGGTCCAGGACTTCCACCACTGTGGCCGCAACGGCAACGACGACATCGTCAACTACAACGACCGGTACGAGGTGCAGAACTGCGAACTGGAGAACCTCGCCGACCTGGACACCGGCTCGGAGTACGTGCGCGGGAAGCTCGCCGGGTACCTCAATGACCTGCTGTCCCTGGGCGCGGACGGGTTCCGGCTGGACGCGAGCAAGCACATGCCGGCCGGCGACATCGCGGCGATCGAGGCGAAGCTGTCCCGCCCGGCGTACATCGTCCAGGAGGTCATCTTCGGCGCCGGCGAGCCGATCCAGCCGACCGAGTACCTGGGCAACGGCGACGTGCTGGAGTTCCGCTACGGCAAGGATCTGGGCCGGGTGTTCCGGCACGAGAAGCTCGCGTACCTGAACAACTTCGGCGAGGCGTGGGGCTACCTCACCTCCGGCAAGGCCGGCGTCTTCGTGGACAACCACGACACCCAGCGCGACGGCGGGGACGTGCTGACCTACCAGGACAACGCGATCTACGCGCTGGCCAACGCGTTCATGCTGGCCTGGCCGTACGGGTCGCCGACGGTCATGTCCAGCTACGAGTTCACCGACCGTAACCAGGGGCCGCCGTCGGACGCGTCCGGGAAGACCAACGACGCGACCTGCTTCACCGGTGGCTGGCGCTGCGAGCACCGCTGGCGCGTGATCGCGAACATGGTCGGCTTCCACAACGCCGTCGAGGGCACGCCGGTGGTCAACTGGTACGACAACGGCAACGACCAGATCGCCTTCGGGCGCGGCGCCAAGGGGTACCTGACCGTCAACGACGAGGACTTCGCGATCACCGGTCGCTCGTACCACTCGAACCTGCCGGCCGGCCGGTACTGCGACGTGATCCACGGCGACTACGTGAACGGGTCGTGCACGGGTCCGGTGATCACGGTCGACGTCAATGGCTGGTTCGCGGCGAACATCCCGGCGCACGACGCGGTCGCACTGCATGTGGGAGCGCGGCCATGATCGGCACAACTTCCGGCAAATAGTGGCCTCAGCTAGTACCGGAGGCCACTATTTCCGGGAAGTTGTGCCGATCATGAGCGGAGAACCATGACGGTGATCGTGCTGCCCTCGGGGCCGGAGCGCAGGTCGAGGTCGTCGGCCAGCACCCGGACCAGCCACAGGCCGCGGCCGCCGGTCGCGCCCAGCGGTGGCTGCTCGCCGACGGTAACGAGGCCGGCGGGCAGGCCGGGACCGCTGTCGGAGACTTCGCAGTAGACCCGGCCGTCGGCCGCCCACAGCCGTAGCCGGCCGCGGCCACCACCGTGCACGACGGCGTTGCTGGCCAGCTCGTGCGCCAGCAGGATCAGCTCGTCCCGCCGGGTGGCGCTCAGCCCCAGCTCGGTGGCGTGGGCGGCGACCGCCGAGCGCAGTGCGATCAGGCCGCCCGCGTCGAACGTCTGGTCCAGTGGCACCGACGCGGGTGGGGAAGCAGGCCGCGGGACCGGTAGTGGCGAGCTGCCCATCGGATCCGCGCGGGCGGGTTCGCTAGTCGACATCGATGACCACGAGCCGCAGGTGAGGGATCTCGTCGGCGCGCAGGGCCAGCATCACCTTGCGGATCAACGGTTGGCACACCATGACCATCCGGCGCTCGGCCGGCAGGGCCAGCGCCGCCTGTACCAGGACGCCGGCGGCGGCCGCGTCGATGAACCGGAGCTGGCCGGCGTTGATGTGGATGTCGCCGTCGAGCCGCATCGCCTCGGACAGCGCGTGACGCAGCGGCTCGATCCGGCTGCCGTCCAGCTCACCGGCCAGCCGCACCCCGGGCGGCACGTGCTGGCGGCAGATCCGCAGCACCGGGTCCTCGTGGTAGACGACGGCGGCGACGGTGCGCGGATGGGCGGCCGTCACGCTGGCCAGGCTGACCGGGTCGAACCCCTGCCGGTCGTACTGGCAGACCGCGGTCGCCCTCCGGTCGGCGAGCAGCCGGCCGACCTGCCCTTCGTAGTCGATGAGCTGCTCGACCCCGGACACCGGGCCGAGCGCCCAGCCCATGTCGGAGGCCACCCGCAGCCCGTCGTAGCCCTGCCGTTCGGCCTGGTCGATGTGGCCGGAGAGGACCTCCAGGGTGCGTTCGGGGGCGAACCGTCCGTCGGCGAGGAAGAGGTCGGTGCTGCTCGCGACCGTCAGCTGGCCGCTGCGTGCCGCGGCGTCGACCGGCAGGCCACGCCCGAGCATCGCGGCCGTCATCACGTCCGGGGTCAACGCCTGGGTCAGGCACAGGACCCGCTGGCCGCCGCGCAGGCCGTCGCTGACGAACGCCGCCACGATGTCGAGCCGTTCCTCCCCGTCCGAGAACGTCACGCACGCGTGGTCGCCCGACTGGAGCTGGTCCACCGTTGACGGGTCGCTCACCCGGCCTCCTTCGCCACCGCGACCCTGCGACCCTAGCAGCGTTGCCGGTCAGCTCCAGATCGTCACGTACACGGGCGGGCGGAACCGGGACGGCGGCACCCCGCTGCCGGGCGAGCACATGAGCTGCATCGCGTCCGGGGTACCGAGGAAGTTGCGCAGGCAGCGCGCCGCCTCCGGGCGCCGGTCGGGACCGAGCGTGGTGATGTACCAGCAGGCGTTGACCGGCGTCCGGTCGGTCTCCACGACGCGCAGCTCGCCGCGGCGCAACTGGCGGCTGACCAGGCTCGCGACCGCGGGGGCGACACCGGCGCCGTCGGTGGCGGCGGCCCAGGCGGCGGTCTGGTTGGGGAACACCCGGATCTGCTTCTCGGGTACCCGGAACGCGCGCAACAGCCGGGCGGTGTCGCTGGCCGGGTCGGTGCCGGACGGGTCCACCAGCCACGGCCACCGCCCCGGGTCGCCGTGCGGGCGGAATGCCGGAGCGGCGACCAGGACCATCCGGTACCGCAGGACCGGCTCGCTGACCAGGCCGAGCGCCGGATCGCCGCCGAGGTCCGGCCCGATTGCCGCGTCGGCGAGCCGGTTGGGCAGCAGTACCCGCATCTCCGCCGCCGTGGCCACGCCCGACGACGTGTCGAACGCACCCGCCCAGCGCAGGCCGAACGCCTCGACCAGCGGGGTGGCGATGAACTCCGCGATGGTGCTGGTCACCAGCAGGCGGACCTGGGCCGGGGCGCCCTTCGCGGCGCGGACCGCGGCCTCCGCCTCGGCGCCCAGCGCGACCATCTGCGAGGCGATGCCGAACAGCCGGGTGCCGCCCTCGGTGAGCGCCATCCCGTTGCCGTCCCACACGATGAGCTGGTCGCCCATGTGCTGGCGCAGCGCGGCGAGGGCCCGGGACACGGCCGGCTCGGTAACCCCGAGGACGTCGGCCGCCGCGCGGACCGATCCCAGCCGGGCGACCAGGACGAACGCCCCGAGCTGGGTGAGGGTCACGTAACGACCCTCGCACCTGCCGGGGCCTGACGCCATAGCCGGACCGGTCGGGCGATAACCAAACAGTTATCGCCGTGTTGCTGGCGTGATCCGGCGCTTCGAGGATGGCGGGGAGATCGAACCTGATCGGAGGCGTGATGCAGGTTCCAGCGCACTTCGAGTACGAGCGGGCGACCAGCGTCGATCATGCGATCGCGCTGCTGGCCCGGTGGGGGAGTGAGGCCAGGGTGGTCGCCGGCGGCCACAGCCTGATCCCGATGATGAAGCTGCGGCTGGCCCGGCCCGAGGCGTTGATCGACATCAACGACCTGGCCGAGCTCTCGTATGTCCGGCTGTCCGGCGACGAGCTGCTGATCGGCGCGTTGACCCGGCACGCCGAGCTGCTCGCCTCGCCGGTGGTGGGCGAGCACTTCCCGATCTTCCACGACGCCGAGCGGGTCATCGCCGACCCGATCGTGCGCAACCGGGGCACGGTCGGCGGGTCGCTGTGCCAGGCCGACCCGTCCGAGGACCTCTCCGCGGCGTTCGCGGCGGTCGACGCCACGGTGGTGATCCGGGGGCCGGACGGCAGCCGTACCGTGGCGGTCCGCGACTTCCACGTCGGGCCGTACGAGACCGTGGTCGCCCCGGGCGAGCTGCTGACCGAGATCCGGGTACCGATCCGGCCGGGCGGCGGCAGCGCGTACCAGAAGGTGGAGCGGCGGGTCGGGGACTGGGCGGTCGCCGCGGCGGGTGCGGCGGTGTGGCTGTCCGGCGATCTCATCGACGACGTCGGCATCGGGCTGACCGCGGTCGGCGCGCCGCACTTCCACGCCGCGGAGGCCGAGGCCGCGCTGCGCGGCAACCCGGCGACCGAGGAGACCTTCGCCGCGGCCGGGCGGATCGCGGCCGAGCACTGCAACCCGAGCGCCGACCAGCGCGGGCCGGTCGACTACAAGCGGCACCTCGCCGGTGAGCTGACCGTCCGGGCGCTGCGCAGGGCGACCGACCGGGCCCGTGGTTAGGGGGCATGACATGCAGATCACCGTGACCGTCAACGGCCAGGAGTACACCCGCGACGTCGACACCCGGCTGCTGCTGGTCCACTTCCTGCGCGACGACCTGGGCCTTACCGGCACCCACTGGGGCTGCGACACCTCCAACTGCGGTGTGTGCACGGTGTGGCTGGACGGCACGCCGGTCAAGTCGTGCACCGTCCTCGCCGTGATGGCGACGGCCACGAGGTGCGCACCGTCGAGGGCCTGGAACGCGACGGCGAGCTCGACCCGGTGCAGCAGGGCTTCGTGGAGTGCCACGGCCTGCAGTGCGGATTCTGCACGCCCGGGATGATGCTGACCGCCCGCTGGCTGCTCGACCACAACCCTGACCCGTCGGAGGCGGAGATCCGCGAGGCGATCTCCGGCCAGTTCTGCCGCTGCACCGGCTACGAGAACATCGTCCGCTCGGTCCGCTGGGCGGCTTCGGTTACGGAGGTGCCGTCATGACCACCGTCGAACAACCCATCGGCTTCGGGCGGATGCACCGCAAGGAGGACGCCCGGTTCATCCGCGGTCGCGGCACCTACGTGGACGACGTGCGGCTGCCCGGCATGCTGCACGGCGCGATGCTGCGCAGCCCGTTCGCGCACGCCCGGATCGTGTCCATCGACACCCGCGCGGCCGAGGCGCACCCGAAGGTCAAGGCGGTCATCACCGGGGCGACGCTGGAGGGGCTGAAGCTGGCCTGGATGCCGACGCTGTCGTACGACGTGCAGGCGGTCCTCGCCACCGACAAGGTCCGCTTCCAGGGCCAGGAGGTGGCGTTCGTGGTCGCCGAGGACCGCTACGCGGCCCGCGACGCGCTCGAGCTGATCGACGTCGAGTACGAGCCGCTGCCCCCGGTGGTGGACGCGCGCCGGGCGCTGGACGCCGGACGCGCCGGTGATCCGCGACGACCTGGAGGGCCGTCCGACAACCACATCTTCGACTGGTAGGCCGGGGATCGCGCGGCCACCGACGCGGTGTTCGCCGACGCCGAGGTGGTCGTCGCCGAGGACATGCTCTACCCGCGGGTACACCCGGCGCCGCTGGAGACCTGCGGCGCGGTCGCCGACTTCGACAAGGTCACCGGCAAGCTGACGTCTGGTGCAACACCCAGGCGCCGCACGCGCACCGGACCGTGTACGCGCTGGTCGCCGGGCCTGCCCGAGCACAAGATCCGGGTGATCTCGCCGGACATCGGCGGCGGGTTCGGCAACAAGGTCGGCGATCTACCCCGGCTACGTGTGCGCGATCGTCGGCTCGATCGTCACCGGCAAGCCGGTGAAGTGGGTGGAGGACCGGTCGGAGAACCTGATGAGCACCGGCGTTCGCCCGCGACTACCACATGCGCGGCGAGATCGCGGCCACGCCGGGACGGCAAGCATCCTCGGCCGTGCGGGTCAAGGTGATCGCCGACCACGGCGCGTTCAACGGCACCGCGCAGCCGACGAAGTTCCCGGCCGGGTTCTTCCACGTGTTCACCGGCTCGTACGACCTGGAGGCGGCGCACTGCGCGGTCACCGGCGTCTACACGAACAAGGCGCCGGGCGGGGTGGCGTACGCCTGCTCGTTCCGGGTCACCGAGGCGGCGTACCTGGTCGAGCGGCATGGTCGACGTGCTCGCCGTACGAGCTGGAGATGGACCCGGCCGAGCTGCGGATGAAGAACCTGCTCCGCCCGGAGCAGTTCCCCTACACCGACGCCGACCGGCTGGGAGTACGACTCCGGCGACTACCCGCGGGCGCTGCGGCTGGCGCTGGAGATGGCCGGGTACGACGAGCTGCGGCCCAGGCGGAGCAGCGGGCCGCGAACGCGGCGGGACGCAGCGGGCGAGCTGATGGGCATCGGGCTCAGCTTCTTCACCGAGGCGGTCGGCGCCGGGCCGCGCAAGCACATGGACATCCTCGGCCTGGGCATGGCCGACGGCGCCGAGCTGCGGGTACACCCGACCGGCAAGGCGGTGCTGCGGATCTCGGTGCAGTCCCAGGGCCAGGGCCACGAGACGACGTTCGCCCAGATCGTCGCCGAGGAGCTGGGCATCCCGCCGGACGACATCGAGGTGGTGCACGGCGACACCGACCAGACCCCGTTCGGCCTGGGCACGTACGGCTCCCGGTCGACCCCGGTGTCCGGCGCGGCGACCGCCGTGGTGGCCCGCAAGGTACGCGAGCGGGCCCGGATCGTCGCCGCCGCGATGCTCGAGGTGTCGCCGGACGACCTGGAGTGGGAGAAGGGCCGCTGGTTCGTCCGGGGCGACCCGGACGCCGGGCGGACCATCCAGGAGATCGCGCATGGCCGCGCACTCCAGCCTGGAGCTGCCCGAGGGCGTGGAGGGGCACCTGGACGCCACCACGCGTCTACAACCCGCCCAACCTCACCTACCCGTTCGGCGCGTACATCTGCGTGGTCGACGTCGATCCGGGCACCGGGCAGGTGAAGGTGCGCCGGTTCGTCGCGGTCGACGACTGCGGGGTACGCATCAACCCGATGATCGTCGAGGGGCAGGTGCACGGCGGCCTCGCCGACGGCGATCGGGCATGGCGCTGATGCAGCTGATCGCGTTCGACGAGGACGGCAACCACCTCGGCGCGTCCTTCATGGACTATCTGCTGCCGACGTCGATGGAGTGCCCGTCGTGGGAGCTGGGCGAGACGGTCACCCCGTCGCCGCACCACCCGATCGGCGCCAAGGGCGTCGGCGAGTCGGCGACGGTCGGGTCGCCGGCGGCCGTGGTCAACGCCGTGCTGGACGCGCTCAAGCCGTACGGCGTGCGGCACGCGGACATGCCGCTGACGCCGGCCGCGGTGTGGCGGGCCATCCAGGGCCGCCCGATCCGCCCCGACCTGGCGATCCAATGCCGTCGATCTAGGACGAATGGTGGGTGCTTTGCCGGCTGTCCACCATTCGTCCTAGATCGGCGAGGGGTTGCGGGAGGCCCGATGAGTCGAACGGATCTTGGAGCGGGTGCGGGCGCTGCGCGCCGCGCGGACGCCGTTCGTGCTGGCCACGGTGGTGCGCGCGCGAGCGGCCGACCAGCGCGAAGGCCGGCGACCAGCGCGCTGGTGCTGGCCGACGGCACGATCGAGGGGTTCGTCGGCGGGGCGTGCGCGGAGTCGACGGTCCGGCTGCGAGGGTCTGCGGCTGCTCGCGACCGGGGAGTCGACGCTGCTGCGGATCACGCCGTCGGGCTGCGGGCTCGGACCGCCGACGGCCGACGGCCTGGTCACGCGTCGCGCAACCCGTGCCTGTCCGGCGGCACCCTGGAGATCTTCCTGGAGGCCATGGTCTGCCGCCGCCGCTGGTGCATGTCCTCGGCGACGCGCCGGTCGCCCGGGCGCTGGCCGAGGTCGGCGGCGGCGCTCGGGTACGAGATGGTGCGCGCCGACCGGGTGCCGACCACCGCGCCGACACGGCGCGCGGTCGTGGTCGCCTCGCACGGGCGCGACGAGGAGCCGGTGCTGGCCGCGGCGTTGCGGGCCGGCGTGCCGTACGTGGCGCTGGTCGCCAGCCGCCGCCGGGCCGCCGCGGTGCTCGCCGGGCTGGGCCTCGGCGACGCCGACCGGGCCCGGGTCCACGCGCCGGCCGGGCTGGACATCGGCGCGCGTACCCCCGCCGAGGTCGCCCTGTCGATCTTCGCCGAGATCGTGGCCTCGCGTCGGACGCCTATAGACGTTGGTCAACCTGGTACCAACCGGCCCGGCCAGATGGGACCTGATCGACCAAGCGTCTATTGTCGGTACGGCCGCCGACCCGGTCTGCGGGATGGACGTCGCGGTCACGGCCGACCGCACTCCAGGTCGAACACGCCGGCCGGACCTGGTACTTCTGCGGCTCCGGCTGCCGCACCGCGTTCGCCGACGCCCCCGAGCGCTATGTCTGACCTGCGACGAGCTGGTACCCGACATGCCCGGCGCTCGTGGCCGGCGCTGGACGGCGGCCGGGTACCTCGCCGACGAGCCGCTGGCGACCGCGCTGTTCCTCGCGGTCCGCATGGGCCAGCCGATCCTGCTCGAAGGCGAGCCCGGGGTCGGCAAGACCGAGGCGGCCAAGGCGCTGGCCACCGCGCTCGACACGCCGCTGCTCCGGCTGCAGTGCTACGAGGGGCTGACCGCCGCCGAGGCGCTGTACGAGTGGAACTATCCCCGCCAGCTGCTCGGCATCCGGCTCGCCGAGGCGCGCGGCGAGCAGCCGCGCGACGCGGACCTGTTCACGCCGGAGTACCTGCTCGCCCGCCCGCTGCTGGCGGCGATCGAGCATCCCGGGCCGCGCCCGGCCGTGCTGCTCATCGACGAGGTCGACCGGGCCGACGACGAGTTCGAGGCGTTCCTGCTCGAGATGCTCGCCGAGGCCGCGGTGACCATCCCCGAGCTGGGCACCCGCCGCGCCGGCCGGCCGCCGATCGCGGTGCTCACCTCCAACCGCACCCGCGACCTGCACGACGCGCTGCGCCGGCGCTGCCTGTACCACTGGATCGCCTACCCGGGCCCGGACCGGGTCGCGGCGATCGTCCGGCGCCGGGTGCCCGGCAGCCGCGGAGTCCGCTCGCCGTCGAGGTGGCCGGCGCGGTCAGCCGGCTGCGCCGGCTCGACCTGACCAAGCCGCCGGGGGTGGCCGAGGCGATCAGTTGGGCGGCGGCGCTGCGGGTGCTGGGCGCGACCGAGCTGACGGTACCCGCGGCCGGCCGCACCCTCGGCGCCGTGCTCAAGTACGCCGAGGACGAGGAGCTGGTCCGGTCGAACGGGCTCGACGCGCTGGCCGGGCGGCCGTGACCGACTATGAGTGACTTGGCCGAGCTGGTGGCCCGGTTCGGGGCGCTGCTGCGCGCCGCCGGGCTGCCGGTCGGCCCGGACCGGTGCGAGCGGTTCGCCCGTGCCGTCGTCCTGGCCCGACCGGCGACCACCCGGCAGCTGCGCTGGTGCGCCCGGGCGACGCTGGCCGCGGACCCTGACCAGATCGAGGTACTCGACCGGGTCTTCGACGCCGTGTTCGGGGGCATGGTCGATCCGGCCGACGAGCGCGGTGATCCGAACGCGCCGGGGGACCGGGGCACATCGACGACCACGGACACCCGGGCAGCCGGCGGGTCCTTCCAGGTCAGTGCCGAAGCGGGCGGCGGCGACGACGGCGCACCCGCCCCCGTGCCGGCCCTGGCCAGCGCGGCGGAACGGCTGGCCGGCCGGGACTTCGCCGAGCTGTCACCCGCCGAGCTGGCCCTGCTGGCCGACGCGATGCGCCAGCTCACCCTCGCGACGCCGACCCGCCGGTCCCGCCGCACCCGTACGGTCGCCCACGGCAGCCGGGTGGACCTGCGGGCGACGCTGCGGCGGGCGCACCGGACCGGCGGCGACCCGGCCCGGCTGATCCGGCGGCGGGCGCGGGACAAGCCGCGCCGGCTGGTCGCGCTGTGCGACATCTCCGGGTCGATGGAACCGTACGCGCGCGCCATGCTCCAGTTGCTGTACTGCGCGAGCAGCGGCGCCCGCGCGGAGGTGTTCACGTTCGCCACCCGGCTGACCAGGCTCACCCGGGTACTGGCCCGGACCCGGCCCGGGCCGGCGCTGGAGCGGGCCGGCTCGGCGGCGCCCGACTGGTCCGGCGGTACCCGGATCGGCGCGGCCCTGGCCGAGTTCAACCGGCGCTACGGCCGACCCGGAATGGCGCGCGGCGCGGTCGTCCTGATCATCTCGGACGGCTGGGAGACCGGTGACCCGGGCCTGGTCGAGCGGGAGATGGCCCGGCTGTCGCGGCTCGCGTACCGGATCGTGTGGGTCAATCCGCGTACCCGCAGCGCGCGGTACCAACCGCTGGCCGGCGGCATGGCCGCGGCCTGGCCCTACTGCGACGCCGTGGTCAGCGCCCACCGGCTGGACGCGCTGTCCGAGCTGTTGTCAGCCCTGGCGGCCGACCCGCTCCGCCCGGCCCTGGCGGCCGACCCGCTCCGCCCGGCCCGGGCGGCCGACCCGCTCCGCCCGGCCCGGGCGACCGACCCGCCTCGCCCGGCCCGGGCGACCGGCCCGGGTCCCCCCGCCCGGCCGGCCGGCCCGGGCCTCCGGCACAACTTCCCGGAAATTGTTGCCTCACGACCACGCTGAGACCACAACTTCCGGGAAGTTGTGCCGGGGGCCCGGGCCGGGGACGTGTGCCAAGGCTGTCAGGATGGGCGGGTGGACGACCGAGCGGAGCGGTGGCGCGCCGACCTGGCCTCGTGGGCGATACCCGAACCTATTCTGCGGGCGGTCGACCGGTCCCCGTGGACGCTGCCACGGAAGATGTTCGCCCGGCGGGCCGAGCGCCAGGTCGCGACGCCCGAGGGGGTGTCGTTCGAGCTGGCGGCCGCGGCTCTCCGGCCCGGCGGTACCGTCCTCGACGTGGGCAGCGGCGCCGGCGCGGCGTCGCTGCCACTCGCCCCGTGGTCCAGCGGCATCGTGGCCGTCGACGAGTCGGAGGGCATGCTCGACACGCTGCGCGCGATGGCGGCCGGCCTGGGCGTCCCGGTCCGGCTGGTGCGCGGCCGCTGGCCGGACGTGGCGGCCGAGGTCGAGCCGGTCGACGTGGTGGTCTGCCACCACGTGTTCTACAACGTGCCCGACCTGCCGGAGTTCGCCACGGCGCTCACCGACCACGCCCGCGGCCGGGTGGTCGTGGAGATGACGCCACGCCACCCGATGTCGCTGCTCAACCCGTTGTGGCAACGGCTGCACGGGCTGGACCGCCCGGACCGGCCCACCGCCGACGACGCGGTCGAACTCCTGCGTACCCTCGGCCTGGAGCCACGGGTACGGCGCTGGCAGCGGCCGGTACAACCGGAGTTCGGCTCGTTCGCGGAGATGGTCGACACCACCGCGCGGCGGCTGTGCCTGCCACCCGACCGGGAGCCCGAGGTGGCCGAGGCGCTGCGAGACCTGGGCGTCGACCCGGACGGCGCGCTCTACCTCGGGCCGCCGGTCCGGGAGCTGGTCACAGTGTCCTGGGACGGCTCAGCGCCCGGGACCTGACGGGTCGGCGCCCCGCGACCTGACCGTGGCGAACTTCGCCCCGGACCCGCCGTCCCGCTCGATCCCGGCGACGGCCGTGACGGTGATCGGCGGTGGGACCGCGCCGGCCGTGACGAGCCGGTCGGCCAGGGACTGCCGGGCCTGCCCGGCGAGCTGGCGGGCGGCGGTGACCAGGTCGGCCCTGGTCCGCTCCTTGCGCTCACCGCGGGACATCCGCGTTCTGGATACCACGGGTATCAAAATACTCGCGGTATCCGAACGTGCTGTCGGATCACCGACATCGGGTACCGGCTGTGGTGGCGCCCGCCGCGGGTTGCCGCTGCCCGCGGCGGACTCCGCCCCAGCCGGTACCCGGCACTTCGCGGACCGCCCGGCACCTTGCGGAACTCCGGCACGACCGGCGAACCGGTGGGAGGGATCGTGCCGGGTGGGACCGTTCCGAGATGACGCGTGGAGCCGGGCGGCCGTCCATCCGCGCGTTGCATAGAGACATCGACGCGGACCGCCGTCGCGTAACACCTGAATTTCGTCGGGTACGGTGCGATGCGATGACCGCGCCCGAACCAGAGCTTGTCCGCCGGGCGGTCGGCGGCGATCCGGACGCCACGGCGGCGCTGCTCACCGACCTGCGGCCCGGCATCGTCCGGTACTGCCGGGCGCACCTCGGCCGGGTCGGCGGCGCGTACACGACCGCCGACGACCTCGCGCAGGAGGTCTGCCTGGCGGTGCTGCGGGCGCTGCCCCGGTTCCGCGACGAGGGCCGGCCGTTCACCGCGCTGGTGTACCGGATCGCCGCGCACAAGGTGACCGACGCCCAGCGGGCCGCGGTCCGGTACTTCGCCGTCGACCCGGTGGAGCACCTGGTCAACGAGCCGGACGGGGCACCCGGCCCGGAGCAGCAGGCGGTCTCCACCGACCTGAACCGGCGGCTGACCCGGCTGCTCGGGCACCTGTCGCAGACCCATCGCGAGATCGTCGTCCTGCGGGTGGCGGTCGGTCTCGCCGCCGACGAGGTGGGCACCGTGCTCGGAATGTCGGCCGCGGCGGTCCGGATGGCGCAGTCTCGGGCGCTCGCCCACCTGCGCCGGCTGGCCCGCGACACGCTCGACGAGGTGCCGGCGTGACCGAGCATCCGGTGACCCCGACCCCCGACGAGCCGTCGATCGACCTCGCCGTACTGGCCGCCGACGACCGGCTGCTCGACGACCTGGGCAGCGGCGGCCCGGCGCCGGACGGTGACCCGGTCGCCGCGCTGCTGGCCGGGTGGCGGGCCGACCTCGCCGGTGGCAGCGGTTTGGCGCCTGCCGATTCGGATCCGACCCGTCCGGTGCCGGTGGTGTCCGAACCGGCCCGGCAGCGACCTTCGCGGGTGCGCTGGATCGTGGCGGCCGCCGCGGCGGTACTCCTCGCTGGCGGGGGGCTGGTCGTCGCCGCGGGTGGCGCCGACCCGGACAGCCCGCTGTGGCCGATCACGCGGGTCGTGTACCCGCAGCAGGCGGACACCGCCGCCGCGGAGCACGCCATCGCGCGGGCCCGCCGGGCCGCCGAGCAGGGCCGGTACCGTGACGCGCAGCGGCTGATCGCGGAGGCGGAAACCCTGGTCGCCCGGGTGTCCGACCCGGCCGAGGCGCGCCGGTTGCGGGCCGAACTCGACGCGGTACGCGCCCTGGTCCCGGCCGCGACCCCGGCACCCGGGGCGCCTCGGCCCGGCGGTCCCGGGCCGACCAGCGGTGCCGGGCCGGGCGCGCCGCCGGCCACCGCCCCGGCGAACCCGGCTCCCGGGCCGACGACCGCCGGCCCGGGTCAGGGCAAGCCCGCGCCCGGGTTGCCGTTGCCGCCGATCCTGCCCAGCGTGGGGGTACCGCCGCTGCCGTTGCCGCTCCCGACGCCGAGCCTGCCGATTCCGCTGCCCAGCCTCCCCATCCTCGGCGGCGGCCACTGACCCACAAGATCGGCACAACTTCCGGCAAGTTGTTGCCTCAGCGCCCCTTCATGGCGACTATTTCCGGGAGGTTGTGCCGATCTTGGTTGCCCTACTCGACGCGGAAGCTTGCCGTTACGAGCCAGAAGTTCGCCAGGTTGAGTTGCCAGTCGAAGGCGCTGGTCCGCCACACGATCGCGTACGACTGGCCGGGCGACGTGGTGAACCCGCGGCTGACCGTCCGCAGCCGGCCCCCGTCGCCGTCGTACGCGTACTCCCAGTCGGCACAGGACCGGAAGAACGCCGGCACCGACTCGATCCGCAGCCGCTGGTAGTTCGGCAGCTTGGTGGCGGCGCTCTCCTCCTGGGTCCACGCGGTCACCAGGTTGGCGTTGGCCGGCTGCCACCGCCCGACGGCGAGCATCCGGACGCCGCCCGGCTCCCGGAAGTACACGGTGGTGTCGTCCCGGGTCGACGTCCAGCCGGCCGGCGCGGCGATCCGGAACCCGCTCGGGTCGTGGTGCCAGATCCAGCCCTCGGGCAGCCGGTACTCGTCGGGGCGAGGGCCGGTCGGTGCCGGGGACACCGGCCGTTCGAGGTGGGGAGCGGCGGCGATGCCCGGCGCGGCCAGTCCCGAGGCGGGGGGCAGGGCGGCGGGCGGCGTCGACCGGTGCTTGGAGCCGCCCGTGGTGGCGATCACGACCGCGGCGATGCCGGCGACGACCACGAGAAGGACAGCGGCCAGGACGGTCGTCCGGCTGTACCGGGACGGGCGCCGCTCGGCGATGACCGGGTGGGGCGGGACGGAACCGGTGGCGGCGACCAGCGCCCGCCCGCCGACGGGCGTGGCGCCGCGCGCCGTGACGCCGGAGCCGCCCGAGCCGCCCGCCGCCCCGGATCCGCCCGATCCACCCGATCCACTGAGGACGTGTGCGATGCCCCAGGCACGACCGTCGCGCAGGTTCGCCGGGTTGCCGCCGCTGGCCACCCGGCGCAGCATCCGCGCGGCCTCGTCGGCGGAGATCCGGTCTGCCGGATCCTTGCGCAGCAGGCCTTCCAGCACCGGAAAAAGCGGGCCGGCGTGCCGCATCGGCGCCGGCGACTCGGTCGCGAGCGCGTTCAGCGTCTCCATCGGCGAGGTACGGGCGAACGGGGTGCGCCCCTCGACGGCCGCGTACAGCGTGGCGCCCAGCGACCACAGGTCGGCCCGCGGGCTGGACGTGCCGTCGTGCGCCCGCTCCGGGGCGATGTACTCCGGGGCGCCCAGGACGCTCTCGGCCTCGGGAGCCGTGTCGTCGCCAGTCTCGTCGGGGCCGCCGGGCGGCTCCTCGGTGCTGGCCAGGCCGAAGTCGGTGAGCACAACCCGACCGTCCGTCGCGATCAGCACGTTGCTGGGCTTGACGTCGCGGTGCAGTACACCGTTGCGGTGGGCGACCTCCAGCGCGGCGAGCACCGCCGACCCGATCGCCGCCACGTACCCGGGCGGCAGCGGCCCGTCTTCGCGCATCACCTGGAGCAGCGAGCGGGCCGGCACGTACTCCATGACGATCCAGGACTGGTCGTCGGCGCGCAGGACGTCGTGGATCTGGACCACGTTGGGGTGGCTGATCCGGGCGGCGGCGCGGGCCTCCCGCAGCGTCTGCTGGTGCAGGGCCTCCTGCTCGGCGTCGGTCAGCCCGGCCGGCAGCACGACGTGCTTGATCGCCACGTCGCGGTGCAGCACCTCGTCGCGTGCCTTCCAGACCCGGCCCATGCCGCCCCTGCCGAGCGGCTCGACCAGCCGGTACCGCACAGCGACGAGGTCCCGCTCAACCGGCGACGGCATAGACCACCACGTTGTCGTAGTAGGAGCGGCGCGACCGGTCGAAGTCGCCACCGCATGTGATCAGGCGGAGTTGCGGGTCGGGGGTGGGACCGTAGACGGCAGCGTCGGGGAACTGGTTCTTGGGGTACTCCTTCGTCGCCGTTACCCGAAACGATAGCCAATGCCCGTCCCGCGCCACCTCCACCAGATCGCCCGGCTTCAATTCGCGCAGGCGGAAGAACACGGCCGGGCCGGTCCGCGAGTCGACGTGCCCGGCGATGACGGCCGGACCCACGTCGCCCGGGACGGTGCCCGCCGCGTACCAGCCGGCCCTGGCGAAGTCCTGCGGCGGGTCCAGCTCCCCGGTCGGGCTCAGGCCCAGCGTCTCCAGCGGGCTGTCCACCCCGATCCGCGCGATGCGTACCTCGGTGGGCGGTCCGGCGGTGAGCACCGGGGCGGCGTCGCCGCCGTCCGCGTCGCCGATCGGCGCGACACCGGGCTTGACCGCGGCCGCGGCGGGGCGCCACGTCGGCCCGGCGGACGTGGCGCCCGCCGCCGACCCCGCTGCCGACACCCGCGCGGATGTCGCCCCGCCGAGCCCGGCCAGTCCCAGCAGCGCGACCACCACCAGGACCGCGCCCGACCACCGGGCGCGGTCCGTGCCGGTCGTCCGGTTCACGTCCGGTGCGGCCGGAGCTTTTGGCGGATCGGCCATACCCACAACATCAGGAAACCAACCCCGGCGAGAAGGAGCAACGCGGCCGCCGTGGCCGCGGTGGATCCCCGACCGGGTGCGGTGCCGCCGGCGCCGGTCTCCACGCCACCGACCGGCATCGCGCCCTGGCGGAGGGCGTCGCTGCGCAGGTCCGCGGAGAGACCGGTCTCCCGGTCCAGGATGAACAGCGAGTACACGCTGCCGCTGGCCAGCGAGACGTCGAGCGTGGTGGTCTTCGCGCCGTCCTGCTGCTGCACCTTGACCGTGACGCGACCCTGGTCGACCTCCTGGTAGCCGGTGCTGCTCGCGTACGCGACGCGCTCCGCGATCGGCGCGCCGCTGGCCACCGACACGCTCAGGTACGGCGTCTGGGCGGCCGCCTGCACGATGCGCACCTTCGCCTTGCCGGCCATCGGCATGGACAGGTCGTCGTCGAGGACCCGGGCCCCGAGGTCGGCACGCTTGCCCAGCGCGGCGACCGTGTACGCGCGGCCGGCCTCGACGGTGAGCTGGGTGGCGAGTTCCGGCTGCTCGCTCGCGGGCGCCCCGGCGTCGCGCAGCGCCACCGCGTACGCGCCGCTCGGCAGCGCCATGTAGTCGGACACCCGACCGTAGTCGACGGACGGAATGATCTTCGGCGGGATCGCGCCCGACTGGGAAACGATGTAAACGTCCACCATCACGCAGTCCGGCGCCAGGTGCGCCAGGCGGACGTAGCCGACGTCGTCAGCGTGCGCGGCGGGGGCGGCCAGTGCCGAGCCACCCAGAGCGGCCAATGCGCTGATTGCCAGCGCCGCTAATCGACGGCGGGTGGAAGGTGCGAACACGGTGCCTCCTGTGCCGAGGACGGCGAGGGATAGGGGAGGAGGAACACAGAGAAAAGAAGATCGTAGCGCCGTTCCGGTCAGCCGGACGGGCCCGCGCAGATGCGGTCAATCGCCATATTGCCCCCCAAGGCGTGTGCCCGCGCCGGCCGGGCGAGACATCACACCACCGCTAACCGTCGCAGTGTGTCGACCAACATCACTATGGCCCGTCCGGGCCGTGGACCTGGCCAAACGTCCTATTGCGAGATTGTTTCGCGGCCGGCGCTCAGGAGGCGCCCGGTCAGCAGCAGATCGAAGGCCAGCTCCGCGGTGCCGGCACGCTGACCCCGGCTGGCCAGGTCACCGACCCGCACCGGCGGTGGCGCGGCCCGGCGAAACGCCATCAGCCCGTCCCGGTACCCGTCGCGTAGCGCGTCCCCGCCCAGGTCGGCGACGGTGGCGGCGGCGCCGGACAGCGTGACCAGCGCCGGGTCGTACCCGTTGACGAGCGCCCCGATTCCGCGCCCGAGCGCGCCGGCGACCGCGGTCACCCGGTCCAGGGCGGCCGGCTCGCCGGCCCGGGCCCGGTCGAGTACCCGCCCGGCGGCCCGGCGTACCGACGGCCGGGGCGTCGCATCGCGGTCACCGACCAGTGCCAGATTTCCGACATCGAGGTCCCAGCAGCCGTACGCGCCGCAGTGACACCGGCGCGGGCCGCCCGACACCGCGGCGGCCAGCGGCATGTGGCCGAACTCGCCACCGGCGCCCTGCGCGTCGCGTACCGGTACGCCGTCGATGAACAGCGCGCCACCGATGCCCGCGTCGGCGTGCAGGTGCAGCACGACACCGTGGTCTCGCCCGGCGCCCCGGCGTACCTCCCCGATGCCGGCCGCCGTGGCGTCGTTGACCAGCGTCGCCGGCAGGCCGAGCCGGGCGAACGGGGCGAGCGCGGCCAGGTCGGTCCAGCCGAGCAGGGACGCCTGCGCGATCCGGCCGTGCTGGATCGTGCCGGGGACGCTGAGCGCCAGCGCGCCGGCCCGGCCGGCCAGCCCGGCGACGGCGGCGCCGGCACTGTCCACAATGGCGTCGAGGACCCGGGGGCTGCGGCGGCCGTCGTGCCCGCCGTCGACGGTGTCGAGCACGCCCGCACCGAGCTCGACGGTGTCCAGCGTCCAGCCGTCGTGGGTGATCGAGACGGCCAGGACGACCGGCCCGGCCGGGTGCGGCACGAGCTGGGCGGTCGGCCGGCCGCGACCCGGGCGCTCCGTCGTGTCGGGGCTCTCCGCCAGTAACCGCCGCTCCTTCAGCGCCGCGACGAGCACGGTGGCGCTGCCCCGGCCCAACCCGAGCTGGCGGGTCATCGCGGCCCGGGTCGGCGGGGCCGGCGCGTCATGCACCGCCCGGAGCACCCGCAGCAGGCTCGCCGTCCGCAGGTCGCGCACTGTTCCGGGGGTCACCCGCGCATCATATATGCTCTCAGCGAGAGCAAAAGTCGCGCACAACTTCCGGGAAGTTGTCGCCTCAGCGTGGTACCGAGGCAACAACTTCCCGGAAGTTGTGCCGATCTTCGAAGGAGGCGACGATGGCCACCATCCGGGCGGTACTCCTCGACATGGACGGCACCCTGGTCGACTCGAACGCCGCCGTGGCGCGGGCCTGGGCGTACTGGTCGGAGCTGCGCGCGGTCGACATCACCGAGATCGCCCGGGTCACGCCCGGCCGGCCGGCCACCGAGTCGATCGCCGAGCTGGCGCCGTGGCTGGGCCCGGCGGAGCGCGCCGCCGACGCCGCGGAGCTGCTCCGGCGCGAGCGGGCCGACGTCGTCGACATCGTGCCCACCCGCGGCGCGCTCGACCTCGTCGCGGCGCTGCGCGCGTGGGCGGTGCCGCACGCCGTGGTCACGTCCGCCGACCGGGCGCTCGCCACGATCCGGTTGACGGCGGCCGGCATCGAGGTGCCGCCGGTGCTGGTCACCTCCGACGACGTCAGCCGGGGCAAGCCAGATCCGGAGGGATACCTGCTGGGCGCTCGCCGGCTCGGGGTCGCGCCGGCGGACTGCCTGGTCGTCGAGGACGCCCCGGCCGGGGTGCGGGCCGGGCGCGCCGCCGGTGCGCTGGTCGCCGGGTTGGCCGGGGTGCCGGGCGCCGACCTCGACGTGCCCGATCTCAACGCACTCCGCGAACTGCTCGTCGATCGGCGCCCACCCCCGGCGCGGCCGCGAACGCGCTGCCCAGCCACTTCGTGTAGGGCGGGTAGGTCCGCGCCATCAGCAGCCACAGCCGCATCAGGTCGCGGGCCAGCCGCGCGGCGACCACCGTCGATCCCAGCTCGTCGCCGACCTCGGCGGTGCGCCCGACGAACGCCTCCTCCTGCGCGATCCGTTGCCACTGGCATGCCAGGACGTGCCGCCAGACGTCCGGCGGGTACCACGCGAGGTTGGCCCGCGCGGCGGCCAGGTCGCTGAGGTCGTCGGCGAACACCGGGCCGGCCGTCACCTCGGCCAGCAGCTGGGTCGGCGTGGCCAGCCAGTCGGCCGTCGTCACGCCGCCGCGCGGGTCGAAGCCGAGTTGCCCGGTCAGCCAGGCCCCCGCCTCGGCCACCGTGACACCGTCGCGGGCCACCCCCGCGGTCGGCGCGAGCAGGGCGTCGGGTTCCCGGATCATCGGGTACCCGTGGAAGGTCGCCGGCAGTCGCGCCGCGAGCCGGTCGGCGGTGTGCTGCCGGGCCCCGGCCGGCACGAAGACGAGCGCCCGCGGACCCCAGCCGTGGTCGGTCGACCGCGCGGTGTCGAAGCCGAGCACGTCGGAGCCGGGGCCGAGCAGCGCCGCGCCGTGCGGGATGTCGAGCGCCGGGCGGACCGCTTCGGCGTAGAAGCGGGCGGCCAGTTCGCGTCCGGGCACGAACGTCACCGGAGGATTGTGTTAGGAACGCTGTGTCGGGTCGACCCAATTTGCGGAGGCGTCATGCCGTCAGAGATCAGTGCAGTCGTGTCGCGGGGCAAGGACCAGCCGGTCTCGGTCGAGACGATCGTCGTGCCCGACCCGGGGCCGGGCGAGGCACTGGTCGCCGTGCGGGCATGCGGGGTCTGCCATACCGACCTGCACTACCGGGAGGGCGGTATCGGCGACGAGTTCCCGTACCTGCTGGGCCACGAGGCGGCCGGCGTGGTCGAGGCGGTCGGGCCCGGCGTCACCGAGGTCGCGCCCGGCGACTTCGTCATCCTCAACTGGCGGGCGGTCTGCGGCCAGTGCCGGGCCTGCCGGCGCGGGCGACCGTGGTACTGCTTCGCCACCCACAACGCGACCCAGAAGATGACCCTCGCCGACGGCACGCCGCTGTCCCCGGCCCTGGGCATCGGCGCGTTCGCGGAGAAGACGCTGGTCGCGGCCGGTCAGTGTACGAAGGTCGACGCGGAGGCGCCGGCCACCGTCGCCGGGCTGCTCGGCTGCGGGGTGATGGCCGGGCTCGGCGCGGCGCTCAACACCGGCGCGGTCGGGCGTGGCGACTCGGTGGCCGTGTTCGGCTGCGGCGGGGTGGGCAACGCGGCGATCGCCGGCGCCCGGCTGGCCGGCGCGACCACGATCGTCGGGGTCGACATCGACGACCGGAAGCTGGCGTGGGCGCGCGAGTTCGGTGCCACCGACACGGTCAACTCGGCGTCCACCGATCCGGTCGCGGCGATCCAGGCGCTGACCGGCGGCAACGGTGTCGACGTGGCGATCGAGGCGGTCGGGCTGCCGGAGGTGTACCGGCAGGCGTTCTACGCGCGGGACCTGGCCGGGACCGTGGTGCTCGTCGGGGTGCCCCGGCCGGAGATGACGCTGGAACTGCCGATGCTGGACGTGTTCGGGCGCGGCGGGGCGCTCACGTCGTCCTGGTACGGCGACTGCCTGCCCACCCGGGACTTCCCGACCATGATCGCGCTGTACCGGCAGGGCCGGCTGCCGCTGGACCGGTTCGTCAGCGAGACGATCGGGATCGGCGACATCGAGGCCGCGTTCACCAAGATGCAGCAGGGTGAGGTGCTGCGCAGCGTCGTCGTGCTGTAGCCGCTCTCATGATCGCGGAGACTTTTCCGTGTCCTGGCACGGAAAAGTCTCCGCGATCATGTGTCAGGGCTCCTCGATCTCGTGGATCGCGAGTTCCTCGGCGGTCGGGCCACCTCCGGCCGCGCCCGCGTCCCAGGCGACCGCGTCGGCCTCCCGGTCCGGGTGCGCGCCCTCGTCCGGCTCGACCAGCCGGCCGATCGGGCGGCCGAGGTCGGGTACCGCGTCCGGGCGGTCGTACAGGGACACCTCGGAGCCGTCGTCGTCCACCGCCCAGTCGTCGGCCAGGCCCGCGTCCGGGTCGGGGCGGTCCACCTGGTCGCTGCCCAGGTCGACGTCGTCGCCCCGGCTGCGGTCCTCGGCCTGCGCGTCGGGATCCTCGGGAGCCTCCTGGGCCAGCTTGTAGTCCAGTGACTCGCCGAGGCGCGCCTCCTCCGGCGTCACCCCGTACCGGTCGACGGCCAGCGGCTCGTCACCGGGCAGCGGTGCCGGGTCCGGGCCGTCGGCGATGCGCGGGGACGCCACGTCGTCGTACGCCGTCCGGTCGTCGTCCGCGGTCTCGGGCAGGCCCTCCGCCTCGGGGTCGGAGACCGGCTCCGGGAAGTTGCCGTCACGCATGCCGCCTGACCTACCCAGCCGGCGCCGCCAGGTAACGCCGATCTAGGACGAATGGTGGCTGGTTCGTCCGTTTTGGTCCACCATTCGTCCTAGATCGGCGAGAATCGGTGCCATGCGGGTGGCGCTGCTCGGGCCGGTCGCGTGGTGTACTCCGCCGCGCGCGTACGGGCCGTGGGAACAGGTGGTGGCGCTGCTCGCGGACGGGTTGGTCGCTCGTGGGCTCGACGTGACGCTGTTCGCCTCCCTGGACTCCGGTACCGCCGCCCCGGTCGCCGGGGTCTGCCCGCGCCCGTACAACGAGGACCCGACGCTGGACGGGCGGGTCTGGGAGGCGCTGCACATCGGGTACTGCCTCCAGCGCAGCGGCGAGTTCGACCTGGTACACAACAACCTGGACTGGCTGCCGCTGGCCATGAGCGGGCTTTGCGACGCCCCGATGGTCACCACGATCCACGGCTTCAGCGACCGGAAGATCCTTCCCGCGTACCAGCGGGGGCGCTCGGCGTACGTGTCGATCTCGGACGCGGACCGGGCGCCCGGGCTGACCTACGCCGCGACGATCTACCACGGCATCGACGTACGCCAGTTCCCGTTCGTGGCGACGCCGGGCGAGGAGCTGGTCGCGTTCGGGCGGATCCACCCGGACAAGGGCACCGCCGACGCGATCGAGATCGCCCGCCGCGCCGGCCGGCCGCTGGTCATCTGCGGCCCGGTACACGACGAGGCGTACTACGCGGCGCGGGTCGCCCCGCTGGTCGACGGTTCGGCGGTCCGCTATCTCGGCAATGTGGGTCCGGTCGAGCGGGCCCGGATTCTCGGCGACGCGGCGGCGCTGCTGCACCCGATCGGGTTCGCCGAGCCGTTCGGGCTGTCCGTGGTCGAGGCGATGACCTGCGGTACCCCGGTGATCGCATACCCGAAGGGCTCGATGCCCGAGGTGGTCGACGACGGCGTGACCGGATATCTCGCGAGCGGGGTCGGCGCGGCGACGGACGCCGTGTGCGACGCCGTCGCGCTTGACCGCCGGAAGGTACGCGAATCCGCGGTACGCCGGTTCTCCGCCGAACGGATGGTCGACGACTACCTGCGGGTGTACGCGCAGGTAGCCTGACCTTCCGCACATGGGCCCTTTCCCTGCGTTACCACCCGCTCTACGCTCGGCTGGCGGCCGGTCGCGGGCCGTGAGCAGGTGCGCCGTGAGTAGGTGCGTGGCAGGGGGAGGTGGTCGCCGGTGCCGGTCGAGCTGGCCGAGACGCTGGCGAACGCGGCGACCCTTCAGGAGCAATGGCGGTTCGCGGCGGCCCGGGAGCTGCTGACCGCGGCCGGGTCGCACGAGACCGCGGACCGGCTGGGCATCGTCACCGCCCGCCGGATGCTCGCCGAGGTGCTCCGCGACCTCGGTGAGCTGGACGAGGCGCACGCCGTCGCGGAGCCGCTGGTCGCGGAGTGCGGGCGCCGGTTCGGGCCCGACCACGAAGCGACCGCCCGGGCGATGACGGTACTGGCGACCGTGGTGCACGCCGTCGGCGACCTCGACGGTGCCGAGGAACGGTACGGGCAGGTCCTGGACGGCCGGTTCCCGGAGACCGGGGGGCGGGCGGTCCGGCTGGCGCGGGCGTACCTCGGGCTGCTCCACCGCGACCGCGGTGACCTGGACCGGGCACGGTTCACCCTGGACGCGGCGTACAAGAGCATGCGCCGGGCGTACGGCATCACCGACCCGGACACCATCCAGTTCGGCGTCGAGCTGGCCCGGATGGCCACCGCCGCCGGCGACGTACCGGTGGCGCGGCGGCTGTACGCGGTCGCCCGGGCCGGCTGCCAGGCCCGGCTGGAGCCGTGGCATCCGCTGTGCGTCGCGGTCGAGCGCGAGCTCGCGGCCATCGAGCCGGCGCCGGTCCGGACGGCTCCACCCCCGCCGCTGCGGCCAACGCGGGACGAGGAGCCGGTGCGCATCCCGACCCAACGGGAGAGCATCCCGGCGGCCGCCGCCCCGCCCCGGCCGGTCCCCGCCAGCCCCTACCACCCGCACCGCCGCCCGCGTCGCCGCCGCGCCGTGGTCGCCGGGGTCCTCGCGGTCGTGGTCGCCGCCCTGGTCGCCGCCCTGATGGTGACCGCCGGCTGGCCGGGGGGCGGGCGGCACCCGACCGGCTCCGGGCGGACCACGGGCACCGCCGGACGGGGCGCCGCTGTACCCGGAAACGGCGCCGCGGCACCCGGGAGCACCGACGCGTCGAGCGCCGCGCCGTCGAGCCAGGCGCCTGACCGTCCGCCGCTGCGTGTCGACCTGCGCGACGACGGGACGAAACTGGTCGCCACCTGGGGCGTGCTGCCCGGTGGGCCGGCGCCGATCGTGGTCGCGCTCTCGCGCGCCGGCCAGCCCGCCACCGTGGTCGCCGACCTGGCGGCCGGGGCCACCGGGTACACCGTGACGAAGATCGACCCGCACGTCGAGTACTGCGTGATCGTGGCCGCCGTGTACCCGGGCGAGACCGTCTCGGGCGCGACCTCGGTGTGTACCCAGCGCGCCAAGGCCACCCCGAAGGCCGGTTCGAAGGCCACCCCGTCGCCCTCGCGCTGACGGCTCCTCAACCGCACCCCGCCCGCTCCGGTGACGCCACCTCCGACCGGTCTGATTGTGAACGGTTTCTGATCAAGGCGACAGTCCACGAGTACAGGGGAAGCGTCGATGCGCGAGCAGGTGTGGAAGGCCTACGCGGCTGTGGCCGGCGTGGTCATCGGTGTCTTCCTATTTATCCCGACCGACGGCTGGGTCCGCGTCGGCTGGGAGATCGCCATCGGCTACGCGGCGGTCGCGGCGATGATCGTCGGGCTGCGTCGCAACCACCGGGACGGCCGGACGCTCTGGTGGTGCTTCGCCATCGGCGTCTTCGGCAACGCCAGCGGCATCCTGGTCGAGCAGGTCGACGTCGAGCTGCTGCACGGCGCCGGCTTCCCGTCGGTGGCCGACGTCTTCTACCTGTCGCTGTACCCGGCCATGGCGGTCGGCCTGGCCATCCTGATCCGCCGCCGCACCGCGCGGCGGGACTGGGGTGCGCTGGTCGACGCGACCACCGTCACCACCGGTCTCGGCCTGCTGGCCTGGGTCGGCATGATCCGCCCGCTGGCCGCCGACCACTCGATCGGCCTGCTCGGGCACGTGGTCAGCGTCGCGTACCCGGTCGGCGACGTGGTCCTGGTCGCCATGGTGGTGCGGCTCCAGGTCGGCGGCGGCACCCGCACCCCGTCGTACTGGTTCATGACCGGCTCGCTGCTGATGTTCCTGGCCGGCGACACCGGCTGGGCCGTGATCAACGCGCTGTCCTGGGAGCCGAACGGTTTCGCCACCCGGATCCTGTACTGCGTCTTCCTGGTCGCGTACACGCTGTTCGGTGTCGCGTCGCTGCACCCGTCGGTACGCGAGGTGGGTCAGCGGAGCCGGCCGACCCCGCCCCGGCTGAGCCGGCCGCTGCTCGCGCTGCTCACCGGCGCGTCGCTGATCGCACCGGTGGTCCTCGCCGTCCAGGTGGCCAACCACAAGATCACCGACGGCCCGGCCATCGTGATCGGATGCGTCACGCTGTTCCTGCTGGTCGTCACCCGGATGGCGCAGCTGCTCAGCCAGGTCGAAGAGCAGGCCAAGAAGGTCCGCGAGCTGTCGCGTACCGACGAGCTGACCGGGCTGCCGAACCGGCGGGCGTGGACCGCCGAGCTGCCCCGGGCGGTCGAGCGGGCCCGCCGGGCGCGGGTGCCGCTGTCGATCGCGATGGTGGACCTCGACCACTTCAAGCGGTTCAACGACACGTACGGGCACCCGGCCGGCGACCGCCTGCTCAAGGCGGGTGCGGCCGCCTGGTCGGCGCAGCTTCGGGCGACCGACCACCTGGCCCGCTACGGCGGCGAGGAGTTCATCGCCCTGCTGTCGGACGCGGACGGGGCGCAGGCGGTGGAGATCCTGGAGCGGTTGCGCGCGGCCACCCCGCTCGGCCAGACCTTCTCGTCCGGCATCGCCACCTGGGACGGCCGGGAGACCTCCGACGAGATGGTCGCCCGGGCCGACGCGGCGCTGTACGAGGCGAAGCGGGCCGGCCGGGACCGGATCGTCGTGGCCGGCGCGGCCGAGGTGCGCTAATCCAGGATCTTGGCGATCGGCGACCGGTCCAGCGCCAGGCACAGCTCGGCCGGGTCGGCGTAGGTCGCCACGGCGCCGGCCTCCCGCAGCTCGGCGGCGCTGGTACCGCCGCAGGTGACGGTTACGCAGGGCAGACCGGCGCGCTCGGCGGCGGCCACGTCCCAGACCGAATCCCCGACCAGCAACGCCAGGTCGGCGGACAGCTCGGACCGGTCCAGCGCGACGGCGAGAATGTCCGGATCCGGCTTGCTGGTCTCCGCGTCGCTGGCGCTGGTCGCGGTGTGGATCACGTCGTCGGCGTCCAGCGCCCGGCGCAGCGCGGCCAGTTCCTCCGCCGACGCGGACGAGGCGAGTACCACCCGTAGTCCCCGGCCGGCGCAGGCGCGCAGCAGGTCCGCGGCGCCGGGCAGGGGGCGCAGCCGCTCCCAGTACGTGGTGTACAGCGCCAGGTGGGCGGCGGCCATCTTCTCGTCCTGGGCCGGGTCGCGGTCGGCGCCGACCAGATGGCCGATCAGTTTGTCCGAGCCCATCCCGATGGCGCGGTGGATCCGGGCCATCGGCACCGTGTGCCCGGCTTGCCGGAACGCCTCCCACCAGCAGACGGCGTGCAGGTAGTTGGTATCGACCAGGGTGCCGTCGACGTCGAACAGCACCCCGCGCGCGGAATCGGCCATGGGGGTGGGGATACCCACGACGAGGCGGGGCGCACCACCGGAGTGGTGCGCCCCGCGGTGGGAGCGGTCGGGACCGGTCACGGGCGCGCCACCGGCTGCGAGCCGGCCCGCAGGTAGGTGCGCGCGCCGCTGGTCAGGTTGACCAGCGTGATCCAGGAGCCACCCGCGTGGGTACCGGTCAGCACCGCCTGGCCCGCGTTCACGTACGACATCTCGCGGTCGTCGGGGGAGCCGACGGTGCGCCGGGCGGCGCCGGTCGGGTCGGACTCGATGACGTGCACCGGCTCGCTGGTCTCCGGCGAGTCGCCCTCGGTGTACGCGGTCCAGGACAGCCGGCCGCTGTCCGGGCGCCACGCCGGCACCGCGCCGAAGCCGCTGAACACCTGGCCACCGCCCCCGTACGCGTCGACCGTGGACTCGGTACCCGTGGCGAGGTCGGCCACGGTCAGGCAGTCGTCGAAGATCCCCGCGCAGTCTCCGCCCTTGAACGCGATCTTGCGACCGTTCGGCGACCAGGCCACCGCGCTGTCGCGGTGCAGCCGCTGCGCGAGCGTGCCGCCGATCGGCTGGATGCTGCCGATCCCGTCGGCGTTGGCCGGCTTCCCGGCGCAGGGACTGGTCGGCAGCAGCGACACCGGCTTCCCCGCGCCGGTCGTGGGCACCTTCAGCACGTCGAGCGTGCCGTTGCAGTCCGGTCCGACGTACGCGAGCCATGTGCCGTCCGGCGACCAGCTCGCCCCGCCGGCCGCGGCGGTCGTCACCCGCCGCTTGCCGGTGCCGTCGGCGTTCATCACCCAGAGCGCCGAGGAGCTGAGGTACGCCAGCCGCTTGCCGTCCGGCGACCAGCGCGGCCGGGAGCTGTGCCGGTCGGTGGTGAGCCGCTTGACCGTGCCGGCCGTGCCGGTCGCCACGTACACGTCCCCGTCGCGCAGGTACGCCACCGTGAGGCTGGCCGCCGCCTTCGGCGCACTGGCAGCGGCGGCCATCGAGGGAGCGAGTGCGGCGGAACCGCCGACAGCGGCCGCCGCGGTGGCGACGATGGACGCGATGCGGGTTGTCGACTGCATGGCCTGGGCTCCCTCGACTGGGCGGATCCGGAACATGCCCTGTAGTACGACAGAACCGTTCTGCACCTGAATAAAACCGAAAAAGATTCCGGGGTACCCGTGGGCCACCCTGACGAATTCGCGCCAGATGGGATTCGGCGGGCGTAGCGGTTGGACCACGGCATAGACGGGTCTAGACAGAACATCGTCTGCCCGGCCCGCCTGGAGGTGCACCATGCGAAGGTTCCGCTGGTTGGTCGCTCTGCTGTCCGCCCTGGTCATGGCCTTGGCCGGGGTGCCGGCCGCCGCGGTGGCCGACCCGTCCACCGATCCGGCGGCGCTCGCCGCGCAGGCGACCGACGGTGCCCGGCGCGCCGGCATCGACCTGGACCGGGCGACCGTGCTCGACCTGCAACGCGCGATCCGGGCGCACCGGCTCAGCTCGCTCGCGCTGACCGGGTTCTATCTGGTCCGCATCCGGGCGCTCAACCCGAAGCTGCACGCGGTCATCGAGACCAACCCGGACGCGTTGCGCGACGCGCTGGCCAGCGACCTGCGACGCCACAAGCGCGGGGCCCGATCCGCGCTCGAAGGGATCCCCGTCCTGCTCAAGGACAATGTGGACACGCGCGACCGGACCGAGACCACGGCCGGCTCCTACGCCCTGGTCGGATCGAAACCGGCGCGCGACGCGCACCTGGTGTCCCAGTTGCGCGCGGGTGGCGCGGTGATCCTCGGCAAGGCCAACCTGTCCGAGTGGGCCAACTTCCGGTCGACGGCCTCGTCGAGCGGCTGGAGCGGGCGCGGCGGGCAGACCAACAACCCGTACGTGCTCGACCGCAACCCGTGCGGGTCCAGCAGCGGATCCGCGGTGGCGGCCGCGGCCAACCTGGCGGCCGTGACGATCGGCACCGAGACCGACGGCTCGATCGTGTGCCCGTCCGGGACGAACGACGTGGTCGGCATCAAGCCGACGCTCGGCCTGGTCAGCCGGGCCGGGGTGGTCCCGATCTCGGCCCAGCAGGACACCGCCGGGCCGATCACCCGTACCGTCACCGACGCGGCGGCGGTGCTCTCGGTGGTCCAGGGCGTCGACCCGCGCGACCCGGGCACCGCACCTGCCGGCCCGTACGTGCACCGCGACTACCTGCGTGACCTCGACCCGCGCGCCCTGAAGGGCAAGCGGATCGGGATCTGGCGCGAGGCCGCGGGCACCCAGGCCGACGCCAACCGGGTACTCGACGACAGCGCGGCCGCCCTGCGCCGGCTCGGCGCGACCGTGGTCGACAACGTCGTGCTGGCGGGACTGGACCCGGTCAACGAGGCTGAGTTCCCGGCCCTGCTGACCGAATTCAAACATGATATCAACGCGTACCTGGCCGCCCGCCCGGGTCCGCACCCGGCCGATCTCGCCGGCCTGATCGCGTTCAACCAGGCACATGCCGACCTGGAGATGCCCTTCTTCGGGCAGGAGATTTTTGAGCAGGCCCAGGCGACCACGGGCGATCTGACCGATCCTGATTACCTGCAGCTCCGCGCGACGGCGACCAATGGTGCCCGCGCGTCGATCGACAACGCGCTGCGCGCGAACCGGCTGGACGCCATCGTCGGCCCGACCAACGGGCCGGCGTGGGTGACCAGGCTGCCCGGCGGCGACGACTTCACCGACTTCGTCGGCTCGTCCGGGCCGGCGGCCGTGGCCGGGTACCCGAACATCTCGGTGCCCGCCGGGTACGCGCAGGGCGAGTTGCCGATCGGCGTGTCGTTCTTCGGCACCCGCTGGAACGAGTCCAGGCTGATCTCCTATGCGTACGCGTTCGAGCAGGCCACACGCGTGCGCCGGCCGCCGAAGTTCCTGCCGACCCTGCCCGGCACCGCCAGCGCGCCCAGCCCCTTGCGGGTACCCGTCGGGGCGGGCAGTGTCATGGGCCACACGTCCTGACATCATGGGTACGAGCAGAGACGGCTGTTTGGAGCAGTGATGGCGACCCCCCGCACGCAGCTACTGGTCGAGGAGTTGACCGGCGACCCCGAGGGTGGCACGGTGCTCCGCATCCACGGTGAGCTGGACATCAGCACCGCCGACCAGTTGCGGCGGGCCGCCGGTCCGCACCTGGGCGCCGGTGGCCGCCTGGTGCTCGACCTGTCGCGGGTGACCTTCTGCGACTCGACCGGGCTGGCCGTCCTGGTGGGCTTCCACAAGCGGCTGGCCGCGTCCGGGGGCGGGCTGGAGCTGTCCGCGCCGGTGCCCCGGGTGCAGCACCTGCTGGCCATCACCGGGCTCAACCGGGTGTTCACGATCCGCACCGAAGACGCGGCCGGATCCGACGACACCGACTCCGAGGCTCGCTGAGCCGTCCAGATCAGCGCGACCGGTCCAGACCAGTCCGGTCGCGCTGTTCGTCTCCCTACCCGGCTCGAGGAGGTCGCAGATGCCCAGGTGGCGGATTGCCGCGGGTTCGCTCGCGCCGCTGCCCGCCATCGCGATCGTCGTGCTCCTGCACGGCCGGGGCATCCCGTCCACCCTGCTGCTCCTGGTCGCGATCGCGTTCGGTTACCTGTTCGCCGGGCTGACCGCGGGCATCGCGGCGCTGGTCCTCGCCATCTTCCTGTACGAAATGGTCGGCATCCCGATCCGGGGCGCCATGCCGGCGCTGTCGTCGGAGGCGATCATCTTCGGGGCCGCCTTCGCGCTGACCGGGTCGGCGCTGATCGCGGTGCTGAGCCGGCTGCGGGCCGCCGCGTTCCGGGCCGAGCGGGCCCGCGAGGCGGCCGAGCGGCATGCCAATGAGCTGGATCGGCGGATCGAGCTGATCGGCCCGATGCTCGACGCGGCGCCGATCGGGTTCGCGCTCGTCGACGCGGAGCTGCGCTACCAGTACGTCAACAGCCAGCTCGCCGAGATCAACGGCCATCCGGTGGCCGACCACATCGGGCGCCGGCCGACCGAGATCTTCGGCCCGGAGCTGACCGAGGCCATCGAAGCGCCGATCCGCGAGGTGCTGCGCACCGGTGAGCCGCAGTCGCAGGTCAGCGGCTCGCTGACGATCAACGGGCGGGAGCGGCACCTCGTCCGTAGCCGGCACCCGGTCCGCGACGCCCGCGGGCACGTCGTCGGGGTGGTCGTCGCGGTGCAGGACGTCACCGAGCAGATCGCGCTGCGGGAGGAGTTGGTCCGCACCGACACCGAGGCGGCGAGCCTGCGGGCGACCGCGGAGCTCGCGTACAAGCTGGAACAGGCGCAGCGGCTCGCCGGTTTCGGCAGCTGGGAGTACGACATCGCCACCGGCCGGTACATCTTCTCCAGGCAGATCGGGGCGATCCTCGGGGTCGAGGAGCGGGAGCTGGCAAGCCTGGCGTCGGTCGGCGCGCACGTCCACGAGGACGACCTCGCGCGGGTCCGGGCGGCCCGCGACGAACTGCTCGCCGAGCACACCCCGTTCACCCTGGAGTACCGGCTGGTCCGCGCCGACGGCCAGGTGCTCGACGTGCTCAGCACCGGGGAGGTGTACCGCGACACGTCCGGCCAGGTCACCGGGGTGTGGGGGACGATCCAGGACGTCACCGCGCAGCGCGCCGCGGAGCGGGCCGCCCGGGAGGCGGTCCGGCACGCCGAGCAGGTCCGGGCCGAGCTGGAGGTGGAGCACCAGGCGCTCCAGATGTTCCAGCGCGCGATGCTGCCGACCAAGCTGCCCCGTGTCGCCGGCCTCGACCTGTCCGCCGTGTACCTGTCGATGGCCGAGCGCATCGACATCGGCGGCGACTGGTACGACGCGTTCCTGCTCGCCGACGGCCGGCTGGCGCTGGCGGTCGGCGACGTGACCGGGCACGACCTGCGCGCCGCGACCGTGATGGGGCAGGTGCGCAACGCGGTCCGCGCGTACGCCACCGAGGACCCGACGCCCGGCACGGTGCTGGCCCGGGTCAACACGCTGCTCGCCCGGCTGCCCGATCTCGACCTGGTGACCATGCTCTTCGGCGTGTACGACCCGGAGGCGCACGAGCTGACCTGGAGCAACGCCGGTCACCCGCCGCCGCTGTTGCGCCACGGCGACACGGTGACCACGCTCGCCCAGCAGGGTGGGCTGCTGCTGGGGGTGCTCCCGGCCGGCGAGCCGTACCCGGAGCACCGGCAGCGGTTCGCGCCGGGTGACACCGTGCTCTGGTTCACCGACGGCATCATCGACCACCGATCGGCCGACCCGGTGGTCGCGCTGCGGCAGCTGTCGGCCGTGTTCGCGCGGGCCACCGGCGGGGTGGCCGACCTGCTCGGCGCGGTCTCCGCGGACATGCTCGCCGAGGGTCCGCGCGAAGACGACGTGTGCCTTCTCGCCCTGCGCCGGGCGGTGGTCGCCGAACCGGTCGCGGAGCCGGCTGCCGAACCGGTGGCCGAGCCGGTCGCTGAACCGGTGGCTGAGCCGGTGGCTGAGCCGGTCGCGGAGCCGGTCGCCGGGCCGGTCGCCGGGCCGGTGGAAAGTCGAGGGTGCATGCAGGGGGTCGATATCGACTCATCCGTACATTGAGTGGTGGCATTGTCCGCCCGATCATGATGTGCTGCCTGGAATTTCCGTCATCGCTGACGTGGAGGCGATTACCAGTGGCACGATCATGGACCAGGCGGGGGCGTGCGACGACGATCGCGGCGCTCGCCGCGGCCGCCCTGGCGCTGGGCGCGCAGCCGGCCCTCGCCGCACCGGCCGCGGGCAGCGGCACCCCCGGCGGCACGGCTGGGAAGCCGGTCCCGAACGATCCGCACCGGACCGCGGCGCGGCCCGGTGTCCACCCGTTGGAGGAGGGCGAGCACACCGTCCCCAACGACCTGCTGAAGGACCGGCTGGCCGAGGAGGAGGACGAGGGCCAGGACTCGCCGACGGCGTCCGCGCTCTGCCAGAAGTACGTGCCGCCGGACGTGCCGAACCCGTACCGGAACCCGGCGCCGAACGTCGACGTGATCAGCGGCGACACGATCGTGCCGGTCGGCTCGCAGCAGGGGTGCAGCGCGGCGCAGAACGAGACCACGATCGCGGTCAACAACACCAACCCGCGCAACGTCGTGGCCGGCTCCAACGACTACCGCGTCTTCAACACCCGCGAGCAGCGCAACGACGCCTCCGGCTGGGCGTACACGTCGTTCGACGCCGGGCGGACCTGGAAGAACGTGGTCGCGCCGCACCTCACGTTCCAGACCGGCGCCACGGCTCCACTGTCCTACATGGACTCGGCCGGCGACCCGGCGATCACGTTCGGCCCGGGCAACACCGTGTACTACGCGAACCTGGTGTTCAGCCGCACCGTGCCGCCGGACGGGCAGCAGCAGGCCAGCGGGCTCGCCGTGTCGACGTCGCACAACGGCGGGCTGACCTGGGGCGAGCCGTCGATCCTGCAACTCGACGGGGTCAACCCGGACGGCACGGCCACCCCGACGTACGTGTTCAACGACAAGGAGTGGATCGCCGCCGACCCGCACAGCGGCACGGTGTACGTGACGTGGACCCGGTTCACCTACGACACCGAGGGCAACTACCTCGAATCGCCGATCATGGTGAAGAAGTCGAAGGACTTCGGGAAGACCTGGTCGGCGGCCACCCGGGTGGCGCCGAAGCTGGACGGGTTCAAGGGCGGCATCACCCCGTTCGACCAGGGCTCCAACCCGCAGGTCGGGAACGACGGCACGCTGTACGTGGCCTACGAGGCCTCGGTGTGCGAGAAGGCCGCCTGCGACGCCGCGGACGACCACGACGCGGTCGTCGTCGCCACGTCCCGGGACGGCGGCAGGAGCTTCCGCAACGAGGAGGTCGCCACCGACTACGACTTCCCGGACACGCTGACCAAGGAGAACTTCCGGCTCAACAGCTACCCGCTGACGGCGTACGACCGGTTCACCGGGCAGTTGTGGATCACCTGGGCGGACGACCGCAACGGCTCGTACGCACCTGACCACACGTCGATCAAGACGAACGGCGACGTGTTCGTGGTCGGGTCGAAGCGCGGCGGGCACGGCTGGGGCAAGGTCTCCAAGGTCGGTAGCGCCACCGACGAGTTCTTCCCCGGGGTGGCGGCGGTCGCCGGGCGGGTCGCGGTGTCGTACTACACCCGCAAGTACGACCCGAACGGCATCGGCCTCGACTACGCGTACTCGGTGGGCTGGGGGGACGGCGTCAACGGTTCGCCGGTCCGCCGGATCACCACCGAGACGGAGAACCCGCAGATCCAGTTCGTGGCGGTCGACGCGAACGGCAACGAGATCCAGGGTGTGTTCATCGGCGACTACAGCCAGGCCGCCATGGGCTGGGACTTCCATCTGCACCCGTGCTGGACCGACTTCCGTGGCAAGCCCGGCGTGACCAAGCCCAACCAGGACGTGTACACGCAATCCATCTTCGTCCTCTGACCGCCCGGAGATCGGCACAACTTCCCGGAAACAGTGGCCACGGCAGGTCGCTGAAGCCACAACTTCCCGGAAGTTGTGCCGATCTCTATGCTGCTTTGGCAGGAAGCGAAACTTCTTCATGACACGGAGGCGTCGATGGTCGGCCCGCGGGACCGTCTCGCGCGTACCGGCGTGGCCGGCGCCTACTTCGTCCAGGGCATGTGCTTCGCCGCACTGTTGACCCAGGTGCCGGTGCTCCAGGAGAAGTTCGGGTTCTCCGACGGCGAGCTGTCCCTGGTGCTGCTCGCGGTACCGGTGATCGCCGGGGTCGGCAGCGTGCTCGCCGGCATCCTGGCCGCCCGGTTCGGCAGCGCGATCGTGCTCCGGGTCGGCGGGCCCGGCGTGTGCGTGGCGATCACCGCGACCGGCCTGGCCGACACCCGGCTCGCGCTGTACCTGGTGCTGGCCGGGGTCGGCCTGTTCCTCGGGCTGGTCGACGCCACCATGAACATGCAGGGCGTCGCCGTCCAGCGCCGGTACGGGCGGCCGGTGCTCGCCTCGTTCCACGGGGTCTGGAGCGCGGGCGGCATCCTCGGCGCGCTGGCGACCGCGGTGACCGCCCACTGGCACTGGAGCCTGGCCTGGTCGCTCGGCGCGGTGGCGCTGCTCGGCGCCGCGATCTCGCTCACCGCCGGGCCGCGCCTGCTGCGCCCGGCCGAGGAGGTCACCGAGCTGCCCGAGGAGACCAGCGCGCACATCCCGTGGGCCCCGATCGTCGCGGTGGGTAGCGCGATGATGCTGATGTACATCGCCGACTCGGCCACCTCCAACTGGAGCGCGGTCTACCTGCACACCGGCCTGCACGGCAGCCACAGCGTGGCGGCGCTGGGCCTGGCCGCGTACCAGACCTGCATGGTCGCCGGGCGCGCCATCGCCGACCGGCTGGTGGCCCGGTTCGGCGCGGTCCGGGCGGTCGCCGTCGGCGGCGTGGTCGGGATCGTCGGGCTGCTCGTCGTGGTGGCGGCCAACACCCCGGCGCTCGGCATCGCCGGGTTCGCCATTCTCGGGCTGGGCCTGTGCGTGGTCGTCCCGCAGTCGTTCTCGGCGGCCGGCGCGCTCGACCCGGCCGGTACCGGTGTCGCGGTGGCCCGGGTCAACCTGTTCAACTACGTCGGGTTCGTGGTCGGCGCGGCCCTGATCGGCCTGGTCGCGGAGAGCAGTGGGCTGCGGATGGCGTTCCTGGTGCCGGCCGTGCTGGCGGTGGGCATCGTGGCGCTGGCCCGGTCGTTCCGGCCGCGGGTCGCCGCCCCGGTCGCCGGTCCGGTGGCCGAGCAGGCGTTAGGGTAGTCGAGCCGGTAACGTCGCCGGCATGGCTGTACGAGACGAGGTCGACGCGCTGCACGCGGCGCGGGAGGCGGCCCGCCGGTACGCGGCGGTCACCCGGGAGATGGTCGAGTTCCTGGACCGGATGTCCGCGGTGCCCGATCCCTCGCAGGAGACCGAGTACGCGACGCTGCTGGGCCGCGAGGAGGAGACCCGCGCCGAGCGCCAGGACGCCCTGCACGAGCTGGGCCTGATCGTGCCCAGCCTGGAGGACGTTGACGAGAGCTAGCTCTCCTCGTCGAGGCCCTGCTCGATCGCGTACCGGACCAGCTCCACCCGGTTGTGCAGCTGGAGCTTGCCCAGCGTGTTCTGGACGTGGTTCTGCACGGTGCGGTGCGACACCACCAGCCGCTCGGCGATCTGCTTGTACGACAGGCCCTTGGCGACCAGCCGCAGCACCTCGGTCTCCCGGTCGGTGAGCCGGGGCGTGTCGGCGGCCGGGGCGGGCGCGGTCGCGAGCCGCCGGTACTCGCCGAGCACCAGGCCGGCGAGGCCCGGCGTGAACACCGCGTCGCCCTCGGCCGTGCGGCGCACCGCGTCCAGGAAGTCCGCGCGGCCGGCCGACTTCAGCAGGTACCCGGTCGCGCCGGCCTTGACCGCGTCGAGCACGTCCTGCTGCTCGCCGCTCGCCGACAGCATCAGCACGCGTACCGGTGGATGGGCCGCCAGCAGCCCACGGATCACCTCGACACCGGACAGGTCGGGCAGCTGCAGGTCGAGCACGACCACGTCGGGGCGGGTGGCCGCCGCCACCCGGACCGCCTGCGCGCCCTCGCCGACGGTGGCCACCACGTCGTAGCCGGCCTCGGCGAGGTCCCGGGCCACCCCGTCGCGCCACATCGGGTGGTCGTCGACCACCATCACCCGGACCGCCGTCATCGTGCTCCTTTCGGTATCCGCAGCTCCACCTCGGTGCCCTGGCCGGGCGTCGACGTGATGGCGGTCGCCCCGCCCAGCTCCCGCATCCGGCCACGGATCGACTGGGCCACCCCGAGCCGCCCGTCGGCGGCGGCCTGATCGAGCCGGCCGGCCGGGATGCCCGGCCCCTCGTCGCGGACCGACACGGTGACCGCGTCGCCGTCGTCCTCGACCAGTACCCAGGCCCGGGCGTCCGGTCCGCAGTGGTCGGTCACGTTGTCGAGGGCCGCCCCGACCGCCGCCGCCAGTTCCTCGGCGACCCTGGGCGGCAGCGCTACCGGGTCCGCCGGGGTGGCCAGCGACACGCCCGCCCTGGCGAGCCGGGTCAGCAGTGGGCGCAGGTCGACCGGACCCGCTTCGGTCTCGGCCCGATCGGCCGCGCCGACCAGTACCCGAAGGTGGGTTTCCTGCTCGCCGGCGAGCCGGCCCAGCTCGGCGGCCTCCCCGCCCAGCTCGGCGCCGCGCCGCTGGACCAGGGCGAGCACCTGGAGTACCGAGTCGTGGATGACCCGGGCCAGCCGGTCCCGCTCGCGGTTGGCGGCCTCCACCTCGACGGCGCGCTGGAGGCGGTCCTGCGCGGCCACGGCCAGCCGGGCCACGTGGCCGACCGCGACCCCGGCCAGCAGGAGCAGTACGGTGCCGTCGAGCGTGCTCTGGCTGACCCGGCCGCGGGCGGCGAGGTCACAGCCGCCGAGCAGGATCGCGGCGATCGCGCCGCGTCGCCGGCCGCCGGACACCGCCCAGGCGAGCACCGGCCCGGCGATCCACGACACCGGCAGCGTCGCGATGCCCTGCCGGTGTCCGCTGTCGCCGAGGATCCAGGGCGAGACGAGCAGGCAGCCGGCGGTGATCACGAGGTCGGCGACCAGCAGCGGCCAGCCGCGCCAGCGGGGGCGGGTGTACGCATACGTGGTGACGGCCGTCCACGCTGCCATGACGGTGACCACGACCCAGGCGGCGGCCGGATGGGCGAAATGCCGGAAGTTGGTGGCGGCGAGCAGCGTGGCGTACCCGAGCGCGGCCAGCCGGAACACGACTAGCGCCCGCCACAGCGGCATCTCCAGCGCCTCAGATCCCCCCACGCCGGTCAGGCTACCGCCCCGCCCCTCCTCGTCGATCTAGGACGAATGGTGGCCGATAACGGGCATAACGTCCACCATTCGTCCTAGATCGACGAGGAAAGGCGGGGGCTTCCGCTCAGGTCACGCCGGTCCGGGTCGATGGCGCTGCGTGCGGGACGACGAGCAGCAGAACGAGGCGTGGGTACGCCATGTCCGGCTCGGCCTGCTGTTGATCGTGGCCACGTCGGCGGTCGGCGCCGCCCAGTTCCTCACCGGGTTCTACCAGGCGCGGCAACCGTGGATCGGCCCGACGCTCGCCTCCGGGCTGCTGTTCGGGTCGCTGCTCGCGCTGCCGTGGCGACGGCTGGCCCGGCACCGGTGGGCCAGGATCACCCCGTACACGTTCAGTGTCAGCCAGTGGGCCGGGGTGACCGCTTTCGCGGCCGTCGACCCGCACGGGCCGGCGTTCTATGCCGCCGCGTACGTGATCGTCCTGGTGTACGCCGGTGTCGGCTACCGCTCCCGGGTGGTCGGCTGGTTCGGCGCGGCGTGCGTACTCGCGTACGCGGCCCTGGTGTTCGCCCACGGCGCCGGCGCCGATCTCAGCGTGGAGCTGGGGCTCGGCGGGATGCTGCTGGTCCTCAGCGGGATGTGCGTGGTGGTGGCCCGCGGGCGGGAGGCCCGCGACACCGACCGGCGCCGCCGCGACAAGCGGGTGCAGGCGCTGGTACAGCACGCGTCGGACGGCATGTTCGCGGTGGACGCGTCCGGCCGGGTCCGCTACCAGAGCCCGTCGGCGAGCCGGATCTTCGGGTACCGGCCGGACGAGCTGGTCGGCGTCCCCGCCGACTCCGCCGTGCACCCCGACGACGTGACCGCGGCCCGCGCCTGGTTCGCCGAACTGGCCCGGTCGGTCCCCGGCACGATCGCGCGCCTGGACAGCCGGATGCGGCGCGGCGACGGGGCCTGGCGCTACGTCGAGATCGTCGGCGCCAACCTGCTGCACGACCCCGACCTGCGCTGCCTGCTGCTGAGCGCGCACGACGTGACCGACCGCAGGGCGCTCGAAGACCAGCTCAGCCACCAGGCGTTCCACGACCCGCTGACCGGCCTGGCCAACCGTGCCCTGTTCGGCAACCGGGTCGACCACGCCATCGCCCGCGGCCAGCGCAGCGGTACCGCGATCGCGCTGTTCCTGATCGACCTGGACAACTTCAAGCTGATCAACGACGGGCTCGGCCACGGCACCGGGGACCGCCTGCTCACCACCCTGGCCAAGCGGCTGCGCGACGAGCTGCGGCCGAGCGACACGGTCGCCCGGCTCGGCGGCGACGAGTTCGCGGTGCTGGTCGAGGACGACGTCACGGAGCTGGACGCGGCGACCGTCGCCGAGCGGATCATCCGGGCGATCCGGCGGCCGGTCCGGGTCGAGGACGACGACATGGTGATCTCCGCCAGCGTCGGCGTGTCCCTCCTCAAGGTGCAGGGCGAGCAGGCCGACGCCGAGGAGCTGCTGCGCGACGCCGACCTCGCGATGTACGCGGCGAAGGCGGCCGGGCGCAACCAGTACGCGATCTTCGACCCGGCCATGCACGCCGACCTGATGGCGGAGGCGCGCCAGCGGGCCGAACTGGAGCGCGCCCTGGCCAAAAGCCAGTTCGTGGTGCACTACCAACCGATCGTGGAGCTGACCACGACGCAGCTGGTCGGCGTCGAGGCGCTGGTGCGGTGGAAGCACCCGGAGCGCGGCCTGGTCGGCCCCGGCGCGTTCATCCCACTCGCCGAGTCCACCGGCCTGATCGTGCCGCTCGGGCGCTGGGTGCTGCGCCAGTCGTGCCTGCAACTGGCCCGCTGGCGCGACGAGTACCCGCAGGCCAGGGACGTGTACGTCAGCGTGAACCTGTCGGTGCGGCAGTTCCAGGCCCCCGGCCTGGTCGACGACGTCGCGGCCGCGATCGCCGACGCCGGGGTACCGCCGGAGCAGGTCACCCTGGAGCTGACCGAGACCCTGCTGATGCGCGACACCACGGCGACCGTGGACGCGCTCACCGACCTCAAGTCCCTCGGGGTACGCCTGGCCGTGGACGACTTCGGCACCGGGTACTCCGCGCTCGGCTACCTGAAGCGGTTCCCGGTCGACATCCTGAAGATCGACAAGTCGTTCGTCGACGGGGTGGCGGTCAACCCGGAGGACGCCGCGCTCGCCCAGACGATCGTGCAGCTGGGCCGGACCCTCAACCTGCACACCCTCGCCGAGGGCATCGAGTCGGTCGACCAGTCTTCCCAGCTCAAGGCGTTGGGCTGCACGTACGGGCAGGGGTACCTGTTCGCCCGCCCGGCCGCGCCGGAGGACGTGGCGGCCCTGCTCCGCCGGGTACCCGTGGCGGACGCCGCGGCCTGAACGTGACATGGGCAACCGTGACGTGGGCAACTGAGCGTTTAGCGGCATCCGGTACCCCCGACTACCGTTGCACGGGGTAGACGTGACGGAAGGCAGGTCGACCGGTGGCGATGGGTGACCGCGGCACCGATGTCCGTTTCGATGAGGCGGCGTTCCGGGCGGCGATGCGGCACCATGCCGGCGGGGTGGCCGTCGTCACGGTCGCCGGATCTGAGGGCCCCCGGGGCTTCACCGTCACCTCGCTGACCGCGGCCAGCCTGCGCCCGCCGCTGGTGTCGTTCTACGTGGCGCACGACTCGCGGAGCTGGCCGGCGCTGAAGACGGCCGACTACGTGGGAGTGCACCTGCTCGGCGCGGCGCACCGCGACCTCGGCGCGCTGTTCGCCCGGCGTGGGGCCGACCGGTTCGCCCCGCCCACCCGGTGGACCCCTGGACCCGGGGGTGTGCCGCTGCTGGCCGACGCGATCGTGCGGATCGTGTGCGAGAAACGCGAGACCATGCCGGTGGGCGACCACTTCCTGATCGTCGGCGAGGTGATCGCGGCGGAGAGTGCCCGGCCGGGCAGCGACCCGCTGATGTACGCGCACGGCGAGTACGGGCGCTGGCTGCCACTCGGCGCGGCCCCGGGCACCCCGATCGACGAGCTGGACCTGGCCGACCCGGACTGAGCTTCAGGGGAGCACGGTGACCGGGCGGCTCGCGTACCACCGGTCGAACGCGTCGGCGGGCAACGGGCGGGACACGTGGTACCCCTGCGCCACCGCACACCCGTACCCGGCCAGGGCGGCCAGTGTCTCGGCGTCCTCGACGCCCTCGGCGACGGTGGTGAAGCCCAGGTTGCGGCCGAGGTCGACGATGCTGCGCACGATCAGCCGGTTGCTGCGGTCGGAGCTCATCGTGCCGACGAAGGTACGGTCGATCTTGAGCTCGGTGATCGGCAGGTTCTTCAACTGCGCCAGGCTCGTGTACCCGGTGCCGAAGTCGTCGATCGCGAGGTGCACGCCGGCCGCCCGCAGCCGGGTCGTCAGCCGCAGCGCGTGCTCCGGCTCGGTGGTGATGGCGCTCTCGGTCAGCTCCAGGCACAGCAGTTGCGGGGCGACGTCGTGGATCTCCAGCAGCCGGAGGACGTCGTCGTACAGGTGCGGGTCGGCGAGGTTGCGGGCGGCCAGGTTGACCGCGACCGGCAGCCGGTGCCCGGTGTCGGCCCACTGGCGGGCCTGCCGCAGGGCGGTGTCCAGCACGTACCGGGTCAGTGGCCCGATCAGGCTGGTGTGCTCGGCGAGCGGGATGAACTGGTCCGGCGGCAGCAGCCCGCGCTGCGGGTGCTCCCAGCGGACGAGCGCCTCCACGCCGCACACCTCGCCGCCGGGGAGCGCGACCTTGGGCTGGTAGTGCAGGATCAGCTCCCGCTGGTCGATGGCGCGGCGCAGGTCGGCCACCAGCGCCAGCCGGTCGGGGTCGTGCGCGTCCTCGCTCGCCTCGTACACGGCGACGCCACGCTTGCGCTCCTTCGCCACGTACATGGCGACCTCCGCGCGCTGCAACAGGGTCGGCGCGTCGTCGCCGTGCTCGCCCGAGACCACCACCCCGGCGCTGGCCTCGATGCTGAGGTCGGCGCCGGCGATCCGCAGCGGCCGCTCGGTCGCCAGCCGCAGCTTCTCGGCCACGTGCAGCGCGTCGTCCAGGCCGCTGATGTCCGGCAGGAGCACGGCGAACTCGTCCCCGCCCAGCCGGGCCACCGTGTCGCTGGCTCGCACCGTCCCGGTCAGCCGGGGACCGATCTGGCTGAGCATCTCGTCGCCGCAGCGGTGGCCCAGCGTGTCGTTGATCTCCTTGAACCGGTCCAGGTCGAGCAGGACCAGCCCGACCCGTTCGCCGCCCGCGACGGCCGCGTCGAGACGCTCGGCCAGCAGTTGCCGGTTCGGCAGCCCGGTGAGCTGGTCGTGCCGCGAGTCGTGGAGCGCCCGCTGGCGCTGCGCGTCCAGGTCCCGGCGGTAGCGGCGCAGGATCGACGTGAACATCAGCGACAGCGTGAGCCCGACCAGGAAGACCAGCGGGACCCCCCACGCCAGCGACGTGCTGACCTGGCGCATCGACGCGAGCTGGGCGTCCGCGTACGCCCGGCGCTGGTCGGCGGCCCGGTCCACGGTCCGCTGGACGTCGTCGAAGATCGGGTCGGCCTCGCCGTCGTCGATCCGCTCGACCAGCGCGGTGTCGCCCCGGTCCACCGCGATGAACACCTTGTCGGTGAGCACCAGGTACTTGGCGTGGACGGTCAGGATGGTCGCCACGGCGTCGCGGTCGTCCGGGCTGCCCTCGTCCCGTACCCGGCCGAGCGCGGTGATCACGCGCCGCGCCGCCACCACGTGCGCGGCCCGGACGTCGTCACCGGGTTGCAGGCGGTACTTGCGTTCCAGCGACTCCTCGGCGCTGACCGCCTGCGCGGCGTCCAGGTAGTCGGCGGCGAGCCGGTTCGCGGCGGTAGCCTCGCGGCCCGCCCGCGCCGTCGTCTGGGAGGCCCACAGCGCGAAGGTGCACATGGCCACCACGACCGCCACCAGTCCGATCATGGCCGCGCGGCTCGAACGGGCCAGCGTCGCCATCCGGCCGGAGGGAGTGGGCAGGTCACGCGCTCCGACGGACAACGCCCCCCCAACCATGCGGACCGATTCAGCTGCCAACTTCCCGCTGCATCGGCCGGGCGGCGCCCGAGTTGAGGGGAGTAGGCCGATCGGGCAGGATCGAAAGGCGCGGCCGACGAGTGGAGGCGTGATGCGAGCGGTGCGGGTGGAACGCAACGGCGGCCCCGAGGTGCTCACGGTCCGGGAGATCGACCCGCCCAAGCCGGAGCCTGGCGAGGTGGTGATCGACATCGCCGCCAGCGGGGTCAACTTCGCCGACGTGTACCAACGGACCGGGCTCTACCAGGTGCCGCTGCCCTTCACGCTGGGCCAGGAGGGCGCCGGCACGGTGTCGGCGGTCGGTGCCGACGTGCGCGGGGTGGCGGTCGGTGACCGGGTCGGCTGGACCAGCGTCAACGGCAGCTATGCCGAGCAGGCCGCGGTCCCGGCCGACAAGGTGGTGCCGCTGCCCGACGCGGTGGATCCGGAGACCGCCGCGGCGGCGCTTTTGCAGGGCATGACCGCGCAGTACCTGGTGCGCTCGACGTACCCGGTGCGGCCGGGCGACGACGTGCTGGTGCACGCCGCCGCCGGGGGAGTCGGTCTGCTGCTCACCCAGATCGTCAAGCACCTCGGTGGCCGGGTGATCGGCACCGCGTCGACACCGGAGAAGGCGGAGCGGGCCCGCGCGGCCGGCGCCGACGTGGTCGTCGGCTACGACGAGGTGGTGGACGCGGTCCGCGAGTTCACCGACGGCGACGGGGTCGCGGTCGCGTACGACGGGGTGGGCGCGGCCACGTTCGAGGCCAGCCTCGCCAGCCTGCGCACGCGGGGATACCTGGTGACCTTCGGCAACGCGAGCGGCCCGGTGCCGGCGTTCGAGCCGCTGCGCCTGATGCAGGCCGGCTCGGTGTTCGTGACCCGGCCGACCCTGGTGCACTACCTGCGGGACCGGGCTGAGCTGCTGGAACGGGCCGAGGAGGTGCTCGGCTGGGTGGCTGACGGCACGATCGACGTCCTGGTCAGCGGCCGGTACCCGCTCGAGGACGCGGCCCGGGCGCACGAGGACCTGGAGGCCCGGCGAACGACGGGCAAGCTGCTGATCGTCCCATGATCGGCACAATGTCCCGGAAATAGTGGCCATCACACGGTACTGAGGCCACAACTCTCCGGAAGTTGTGGCGATCTTGGCCCGTTCGGGCAGCCGATCGTGGTCTTCCCGCCCGTCACCGCTGCCGTAGGATCGCCCGGTGCCGCCGCCCTTCCGGCTGTCCATCGACCTCGGGACCTGTCACACCGTGGCGGTCGTCCGCCGGGGCGACGAGGCGCCGCGCGCCCTGCTCTTCGACGGGTCGCCCCTGCTGCCCTCCGGCGTGTACGCCGACCCGGCCGGCACGCTCTTCGTCGGCCGCGACGCGGAGCGGATGAGCACGGTCGAGCCGAGCCGGTTCGAGCCGTTCCCGAAACGGCTGGTCGACGAGGGCAGCGCGCTGCTCGGCGAGACCGAGGTACCGGTACCGACGCTGCTGGCCGCCGTGCTGCGCCGGGTGGTGTCCGAGGCGGTACAGGCCGGTCTCGCGCCGGTCGGGGCGACGGTGCTCACCTGTCCCGCCGACTGGGGGCCGCGCCGCCGGGGTGTCCTGCTGGCCGCCGCCCGCGCCGCCGAGCTGGGCCGGGTCGAGCTGGTCGACGAGCCGATCGCCGCGGCCACGTACTGCGTCGCCGTCCTCGGCCAGCAGATCCCACCCGGCCGGTGCCTGGCGATCTTCGACTTCGGCGGCGGCACGCTCGACGTGACCGTGGTCCGGCGCGAGCCGGCCGGCCTGCGCGTGCTCTCCGTCGGCGGCCTCGACGACCTGGGCGGCGTCGACGTCGACGCCGCCCTGGTCGGCCACCTCGGCCAGCTCGTCGCCATCCGCGCGCCGGCCGCCTGGCAGCGGCTGTCCCAGCCGGCGACCCCGGCCGAGCAGCGCGACCGCCGGGCGTTCTGGTCGGAGGTACGCGCGGCCAAGGAGATGCTCTCCCGCGCGCCGGCCGCCCCGGTCCAGGTGCCCGGCACCGAGGAGGCCCTGCACCTGACCCGGGAGGAGCTGGAACGCGTCGCCGGTCCGCTGATCGACCGGGCGGTGGACGAGACCCGTCGGGTGCTCCAGCGGGCCGGTGTCGACGCCGACCTGGCCGGGGTGTTCCTGGTCGGCGGGTCCAGCCGGATCCCGCTGGTCGCGAGCCGGCTGCACGCCCGGTTCGGCGCCGCGCCGACGGTACCCGAACAGCCGGAGCTGCCGGTCGCCCACGGCGGCCTGCTGGCCGCGGCCGGTGGCGCGCTGACCGCGGCCGGTGGCGCGGCGCCCACCGGCTACCCGGGCTCGCCGGTGTCGCCGGGCTCGCCGGTGTCACCGGTGGGCGGCTACCCGGCGCCGATCTCGGGCTCGATCCCGGGACTGGTCGCCGGGCCGCCGGGATCGCCTGGCGGCCTCCTCTCCGGGCCGCCCGGCCCGATGCCGGGCTCGCCGGCCTACCCGCCGGGCCCGATGCCGGGCTCGCCGGCCTACCCGCCGGGCTCGCCCTCGGTGTCCTTCGCGGCCACGCCGACCTCGCCGGCTCCGCCGGTACCGGTGCCGCCCCTCCCGCGCGGCGTCGCCGCACCGCCAGGACGCGCGGCACCGCCCGCCCCGACCCGGCGCCGGTCGGCGGTGGCCCGGCTGGTGGCGGTCGTGCTGGCGGTGCTCGCGGCGGTCGGCGGCGGCGCCACCTACGGCATCCACAAGCTGATCGTGGCGACCGGCAAGGCTGCTGGCCATGGCGCGTTGGACGGTGGCTCGGGCAGCGGAAGCGGCACCGACTCGGGCAGCCGGCTCGGCTCCGCCGGCAAACTGTCCATCCTGGACAGTGGGATCGCGTTGACCGGCAACGGCGCGGCCGGCGCGGTCGCCGCCGGCGGCATGGTGTTCTACGCCGACGTCGGGGCCGGGCACACCACCGTCTACGGTCGCCCGCTGGAGCAGGGCAAGCAGCGCTGGCAGGCCGGCTTCGACCTGGAACCGTCCGACGTGCGGCTGGCCGTCGTCGGCACCCTGCTCGTCGTCGACGGCGTCCGCGCCCGCGACAACAAGGACGTCCGGACCGTGTTCGACACCGGTACCGGAAAGCAGCTGTGGCAGGCGGACTGGGACGACCGGCTCGACGTCGCGTACCTCGGGACCGACGAGATCGTGGAGAAGCGCGGCCGGCCGGTCGCCGTGCAACGGGTCGACCTCGCCACCGGCAAGACCAGGTGGAACCGCAACGGCCCGTCCAGCGCGCTCCCGATCATCGACGATCGGCGGATCGGGGCGAACGTGGTGTGGACCGCGGCCGGCGCCAACGCGCCCGCGCAGCGCGCCGCGACCAGCTCCGGCGGGTACCCGTTCCACGAGTCGTTCGGCGTGGACCCCGGTGTCGTGGTGGAGTTGGACGAGGACAGCGGCAAGGGCAACGTGCTCGACGCCGGTACCGGTCAGGTCAAGGCGACCGGCCAGGTGCCGTTGGACGCGGGCAAGTGGATCGTGTACGACGGGGTGGTCATCGGCCAGCTGTCGTCCAGCGCGGCGGCCGGCAAGACGGTGCTGGCCGGGTACAGCGTGGCGAACCTCGGGAAGGTGTTCGAGCTGCCGCAGCGGGCCGGCACCGACATCGACGCGATCCGGCCGTGCGGCCAGCACCAGGTGTGCCTCGCGACCAGCCTGTCCGGCGGCGGCAACCAGCTCGTCGCCGTCGACCTGCCGAGCCGGCAGACCTGGACGAAGGACGAGGAGTTCAGCTTCGACCCCAACTGGTACGTGCTCGGCGGCACGCTGGTGTACGGCGACGGCCCGTTCTCCGACCTGACCGCGCCGTCGGTGATCGAGCCGGCCGGCCTGAAGGTGGGCCGGGGACTGGGTGACAGCAAGGTCCGGGACAGCGCCGTGGCTGGCGACGGCGGCCGGGTCGCGCTGCGCGGCGTATCGGCCTCGGCGTCCGGCACCGTGACGTTCCGGGTGTGGGTCGCCGATATCGGTACCGCAGACGCCACCACCGCGGTCGCGGTCGGCAAGGACATCCCGAAACAGGTCAGGCTGGACGGTACGGTGCTGACCGTGATCACCGCCGACCACAAGCTGATCATCGCCAGGGCGCCCGACAAGCCGGCGAGATGATTTGGCACAACTTCCCGGAAACAGTGGCCTCCGTATCCCGCTGAGGCAACAACTTCCGGGAAGTTGTGCCGATCATGGACGGTCGTGTTGGGTTAGTCGGGTGAAGATCCGACGCATCAACAACGAAGAGCGCCTGTCCGTGGCACTGCCCCTACAGGTGTACGCCTTCGACCGGTCCCCACAGTCGGCCGACGACCTGGAGAGGTTCCGCGAACACCTGCCGTACGCCGAAGACAGCGTGACCCTGGTCGCCGATGAGGACGGCGTGGCCGAGGCCGTGGCGTCGGCGATCCCGATGCGGCAGAACCTCCGCGGCACGATCCACCGGATGGCCGGCATCGCGGGCGTAGCAACCAATCCGCTGGCCCGCCGGCGCGGGTACATCCGGGCGCTGATGACCGATCTGCTCGGCCAGATGCGCGACACCGGGCACGTGCTGTCCGCGCTGTACCCGTTCCGCCCGTCCTTCTACGAGCGGTTCGGGTACGTGGGCCTGCCGGCACCGCGTACCGTCTCGTTCGCGCCCGCCGACCTCGGCCGGCTGCTCCGCACCGACCTGCCCGGCGAGTTGGCCTGGCAGCGGATCAGGGACGGGTACGACGCGTACCGTGCCCTTTTCCAGCGGTTGCTCGCCGACCGGCACGGCTTCGCGACGTTCCCGGACTCCCGTGCCGTGCGTGACCGGGACCGGGACGAGCAGTGGCTCGCGACCGCCCGGGTGGACGGCGAGGTCGTGGGGGCGGTCGCGTACCGGATCACCCGGCACGCCGGCGAGATAGCCGCCGACCACCTGCTGAGCACCGGTCCGCTGGGGCGGACGCTGCTGCTGCGGTTCTTCGCCCGGCACGTGGACCAGTCCGTCAAGGTCACGACCACGGTCGCGCCGGACGAGATGCCCGAGCTGTGGGCGACCGATCTCGGTACGGTGAGCGAGATCACGGCCGCGTTTCCGAGCCACGCGCCGATGGCCCGGGTGCTGTCGCTCGACGCCCTGGCCGGCATGGCGGTCGGCCCGGGACGGGTCGCGGTCGAGGTCACGGACGACCCGTTCGTCGCCGGAAGCTACCTGCTCGACGGGGCGACCGGTGCGCTGGAGGTGACCCGGGCGGCGCCGGCCGGGTCGGTACCCGCCGCGACGTTGACCGTGGCCGGCCTGTCCGCGCTGGTGTACGGCGTCCTGGACCCGGTCGAGGTGACCATCCGCGGCCTGGGCCGGGTGCCCGAGGACGCGGCGGCCCAGCTACGCACGATGTGGACCCGCAAGATCCCATACCTGGCCGTCGGCTTCTGACCGGCCTCGACAGCCGCCCCCAAGATCGGCACAACTTCCCGGAAATAGTCGCCTCAGTGGCGCTGTTTGGCCACTATTTCCGGGAAGTTGTGCCGATCTTGCAGGCCCCCGGGGCACCCTAGGGATCGGCAAGCGTCTATGCTCTCCGGGTTGATGGCGATCAAGTAGCCGTGGAGGCAGCCCGCGATGTCGGCGCACCGAGCACCGGGAGACCTGTGGAAGTCGCGCCGGGTGCGGCTGGCCGTCGCCGGATGCGTGGCGGCGGCCGTCGTGGCGGTCGCCGGCTGGGCGCTCCTGGACCGCCCGGACCCGACCGCGGCCGCCGACCGGAACGCCATCGTACCGGCGGCGGACAGCCCGAGCGCCGTCGACTCCGCCGCCCCGAGCGAGCCACCGCTCGCCTCGCCCAGCGGTACCCCGTCGGCCGCTCCGACCAGTCCGGCAGCCAAACCGGCGCCGGCCAAACCCGCGCCGGGCAAGCCGGCCGGCGGACCGGGCCAGACCCAGAAGTTCAACGTCACGCTGTACGGCGGCAAGGACAACGATCCGCCCGGCAGCAGCGACATCGCGTACCCGAAGGTGCACAGGAAGGCCGGCGGCACGGGTACCTTCGCCGACCCGATCACGTTCGCCACCAGCAAGGACGAGCTGGCCATCGGTACGGTCGTCTACTACCCGTACCTGAAGAGGTACTTCGTCATGGAGGACCAGTGCGTCGAGTGCGAGGCGGACTGGAAGAAGCACGTCCCGCACATCGACCTGTGGGCCGGCGCGAGCACCGACTCGGGCATCGTCTCCTGCGAGAACTCGCTGACCCGGGACGGCCAGCAGCCGGTGGTGGTGAACCCGCCGTCGAACCTTCCGGTCCTCACCACGCCGCTGTACGACGGCAAGCACTGCTACAAGCCCTAGCGGGCCGCTGAAACGCTGGCACAACTTCCCGGAAGTTGTGGTCTTCCGGCGGCCGTGAGGCCACAACTTCCCGGAAGTTGTGCCAGCCTGGCCTGTGCCCAGCCGGCCTGTGCCCAGCCGGCCTGTGCCCAGCCGGCCTGTGCCCAGCCGGCCGGTGCCGGGCCGGCACGGGCCGGCTGGGCGTCAGCGTGCCAGGTGGGTGGTGAGGAGTGCGTGCAGCCGGTCCGGCACCCGGAGCGGCAGGATGTGGTCGGCACCGGTGAGGGTGACCAGCCGGGCGTCCGGGATCCGGTCGGCCAGCAGCCGCCCGATCGCCGCCACCGCGTCGATGTCGCGGTCCCCGAGCACGACCAGGGTGGGCGCGGTGACCTCGCCGAGGCGCGGGATCGCGGACGGCTCCTCGATCTCCTGCTCATCGGCCATGAACGCCTCGGCCTGCTCGCACACGATCGAGGCGGCGAGGTCGTGGGACCCGTCCTCGAACGACATCGGTGCCCATAGCCGCGCGATCTCCAGCGCCAGCCCGTGCGCGTCGTCGCGTTCGGCCGCGGCGAGGCGCCGTTCGAAACCCGGCAGCCGCGGCCACTGGTACCCGGAAAGGCCGGGCCCGACCAGGGTGAGCGTGCGGACCCGAGCGGGGGCGGCGAGCGCCACGTCGACCGAGGTCGCCGCGCCCTGGCTGAGGCCGACGAAGTGCGCCGCCGGCACGCCGGTCGCGTCGAGCACCGCCAGCGCGTCGGCGACCAGCGAGAACGGGCCGGCACTGGCGGGCGACCGGCCGTAGCCCCGGGTGTCGTAGCGGATTGTCCGGTAACCGGCCCCGACCAGCAGCGCGGCGGTGGTCTCCCAGACCCGCGAGTCGGTGACACCGGCGTGCAGCAGCAGGACCGGCTCGCCGGTGCCCTCGTCGACACCGTGCAGCCGGCCACCCGGTACGGGTACCTCGAAGTCAGCCATCGTCCGGGAACGTTACGGCAAAGGCTCAGCCCGGACTCAACAAACCCTGTTTGACCACGACCGGCACCGACAGCGTCTTGTACCCGACGTCGTCGAACAGCACGATCATCCGGTCCCGCTCGTAGCGCAGCACCATGCCGCTGCCCCACTCGGCGTGGGTGACCGTGCTGTGCACCGGGTACGGCACGTTCTCCGCCGACCGGCGCGGGCGGGGCACCAGCCCGCCGGCGCAGTTGTCGCAGTGCCCGCACGGCTCGGCCAGGTGCTCGCCGAAGTAGGCCAGCAGGTACTGGCCGCGACAGCTGCTGGTCTGGGCGAACTGGCTCATCATGTCGGTACGCGAGCGTTGCACGGTCTGCTGCCGGCGCACCTCCCGCAGCGCCAGCGACACCGCCTCCTCCGGCACCGGGGCGTAGCGCGGCGCGGTCACGCGTCCATTCTGGACGGTCACGGCGGCGCCGATCCGCTCCAGCAGGGCCAGGTCCTGACCCAGCCGGCGGGTGCTCAGGCCGAGGTCGTGGCACAGGTCGCTCTTGCGTACCGGGCCGTCGCGCAGCGCCCGCGCGAGCCGGGTCAGCTCGGCCCGCTCCGGTGGCGCGCCGACGAAGAACCGTTGCAGCGCGATGTCTTCCGGGCGGTGCAGCAGCAGTACCCGGGCCGGCGCGCCGTCCCGGCCGGCCCGCCCGATCTCCTGGAGGTAGCTGTCCGGCGAGTCGGGCAGCGCCACGTGCACGAGCCAGCGGATGTTGGGCTTGTCGATACCCATGCCGAACGCGCTCGTGGCGACCATCACCGGCACCTCGTCGGTCAGGAACGCCTCGTGGCGGCGGTTGCGCTCGCCCGTGGCCACACCGCCGTGGTAGGCCTGCGCCTTGATGCCCTCACTGACGAGCCGGTCGGCCAGGTCCTCGGCGATCCGCCTCGTCGGCGCGTACACGATGCCCGGCGGCTCCTCGGCCCGCAGCCGGACCAGCAGCCGCTTCCACCGGTCCGCCTCGGTGACGCAGCCGATCGCCTCCAGGTACAGGTTGGGCCGGTCCAACCCGGTGATCACCAGGCGCGGCTCGCGCAGGCCGAGCCGGGCCATGATGTCCTCGCGGACCGGTGGGGACGCGGTGGCGGTCAGCGCGACCACCGGCGGGCGGCCCAGCTCGCGGACGACGTGGCCGAGCTGGAGGTAGTCGGGACGGAAATCGTGGCCCCAGGCCGAGATGCAGTGCGCCTCGTCGACCGCGACCAGAGCCGGCCGCAGCGCCTTGACCTCGGCCAGCCGGTCCGGCTGGCCGAGCTGCTCCGGGGTGATGAACAGGAACCGCGCCTGCCCGGACCGGATCGACGCCAGGGCGGCCCGCTGCTGCGCCGGGGTCTCCGCCGAGCTGACCCGCACCGCCGTCAGCCGCGCGTCGCCGCGCCCGTTCAACCCCGCGAGCTGGTCCTGCTGTAAGGCCAGCAGCGGCGAGACGACCACGGTCGGCCCCGGCATCAGGGTGGCCGGAACCTGGTACACCGCGGACTTGCCGTGGCCGGTGGGCAGGACCACGAGCGCGTCGCGGCGCTTGAGCACGGCTCGCATGGCAGCGAGCTGTCCGGTGCGCAGGCGCCGCCAACCGAAGTGACGGCGGGCGGCGCGGCGCAGACGGATGCTGAGGGGAAGCATCGTGAGGGCCATCGGGCAGCGAGCGTACCCGTACCCTCCGACACGCAGACGATCAGAAGGGGTTACGGCTCCGCTTCAACTCGCTGAACTGCGGAACCGTCGACAGCAGCCGCATGGCCTCCAGAAGCCGGTCGGCGTCGTCGCCCTCGGGGACCGGGACGACCACCGGGCCGAAGAAGGCCGGGCCGTCGTCGAACGCCGTCACCGGGCTGCCCGTCTCGGCGCCGACGCGGGCCTGCGCCTCGTCGTGGCTCGCGCGGACCACCGGGTCGAGGCTCGGGTCATCGGCCGCCTCGATCAGGTCGGCGGGCAGCTCCGCCTCGGCGATGGCGGCGGTGAGGGTCGCGGTGTCCTTCGGCGCGTCCTCGTAGTGCACCCGCCGCCCGACCGCGCTGTACAGCCGGTCCACGGCGTCCTGGCCGTACCGCTGGTCGGCGGCGGCCAGAACCCGGTGCGCGGTGCGGCCCCAGGCGACGATCGGGCGGAACTGCTCGGGCAGGTCCTTGCCCTCGCCCAGGACGGCGAGGCTGATGAACCGCCAGTTGACGGTCTCGCCATGGCGGGCGGCCGTGTCCCGGACCCAGCGGGAGGTACGCCAGGTGAACGGGCAGACCGGGTCGAAGTAGAAGGTAATTGTCACGGCAACTATTCTGCCCTACTCACCACGGCTGGATGCCGGGCGTCGTCGACCCGGACCACCACGTCGGCCAGCAGCGCCGGATCGACCTCCTCGGCGTACCGCTGGAAGGCCGGCAGCGTCCAGCGCTCGCCGTCCGGTGTCCGCCGGGCCAGCGCCGCCGGTGACAACTCCAGGTGTACGACCAGGTCCAGCGGCAGGCCGGTGCCGAGCAGCAGCGCCCCGCTCAGCAGCAGTACCCCGCCCGGCGGCAGGGTGACGTAGCCGGCCCGGGTGGCCCGGTCGGTCCGGGTGTCCCACAGCGTCGGCAGGACCGCCCCGGTGCCGTCCCGATCGAGCGGGGCGAGCACCTCCCGGGTCAGGCCGCCGACGTCCAGCCAGTCCTCGTAGTACGCGTCCGGGTTGGTCCGTCCCCGCTCCAGCCGCAGCGAGGCGGGCCGCATGAAGTCGTCGGCGCGCACCCGCAGCACCGGCCGCCCGCGTACCCGTAGCGGGTCGACCAGGGCGTCGGCGAGCGCGTGCGGCCCGGCCGGCGGCGCCCCGTCGACGGCCACCCGCAGCCATGGCGCGGCCTCTGCCGCGCTGACGAGATCAGCCAGCTCCTCGACCAGGAGGTCCGGCGAGACGGGGCGAACGGTGGTCACCGGTCCCAGGCTAGCGAGCCACTCGGCGCGCGGGTGTGTTCGCCCGTCGCATGATCCTGGTCCGGGCCGGGCCCGGCCGGCCAGGATGAGATGCATGTACAAGCAGGTGTACCAGCGCAGCACCGGCGACCCGGATGGATTCTGGGGGGACGCGGCCACCGCGATCGACTGGACCCGCCCGCCGACCCGGGTCCTCGACCGGAGCCGGGAGCCGTTCTTCCGCTGGTACCCCGACGGCGAGCTGAACACCTGCCACAACGCTGTCGACCGGCACGTGGACGCCGGGCGCGGCGACCAGCCGGCGCTGATCTACGACAGCCCGGTCACCGGCACGGTCCGCACGTACACCTACCGCGAGCTGCGCGACCAGGTCGCCCGCTTCGCCGGTGCGCTGCGCCGGCTCGGCGTCGGGCGGGGCGACCGGGTCGTCGTGTACCTGCCGATGGTGCCTGAAGCGGTGATCGCGATGCTGGCCTGCGCCCGGCTCGGCGCGGTCCACTCGGTGGTGTTCGGCGGGTTCGCCGCCCACGAGCTGGCGGTCCGCATCGACGACGCGAAACCGGTCGTCGTGGTGTCGGCGTCCGGCGGGATCGAGCCGACCCGGGTGGTGCGCTACAAGCCGCTGCTCGACGCCGCGATCGAGGAGTCCACGCACAAGCCGCGGCACTGCGTGATCCTGCAACGCCCGCAGTGCTCCGCCGACCTGCTGCCCGGCCGCGACGTCGACTGGGCCGACGCGGTGGCGACGGCCGAGCCGGTCGGCTGCGTGCCGGTGGCCGCCACGGATCCGCTCTACATCCTCTACACCTCCGGCACCACCGGCCGGCCCAAGGGCGTGGTCCGCGACAACGGCGGCCACGCGGTGGCGCTGCGCTGGTCGATGGCCAACATCTTCGACACCGCCCCGGGCGAGGTGTACTGGGCCGCCTCCGACGTCGGCTGGGTGGTCGGCCACTCGTACATCGTGTACGCGCCGCTGCTCACCGGCGCCACGACCGTGCTGTACGAGGGCAAGCCGGTCGGCACCCCGGACGCCGGCGCGTTCTGGCGGGTGGTCGAGGACCACCGGGTCACCACGATGTTCACCGCCCCGACCGCGCTGCGCGCGATAAAGAAGGAAGACCCGGACGGTACCCTCGTCGGAAGCTCTCACCACGCTGCGGCACCTGTTTCTCGCGGGCGAGCGGCTGGACCCGGAGACCTACCACTGGGCGGCCGACAAGCTGGGTGTGCCGGTGATCGACAACTGGTGGCAGACCGAGACCGGCTGGCCGATCGCGGCCAACCTGCGCGGGCTCGACCCGATGCCGACGAAACCCGGGTCGCCGAGCGTACCAGTGCCCGGGTACGACGTGCGCGTGGTCGACCCGGGCGGCGCCGAGGTACCGGCCGGCACCGACGGCGCGATCGTGATCCGGCTGCCGTTGCCACCCGGCTGCCTGCCCACGCTGTGGGGCGACGACGAGCGGTTCGTGCGCCTCCTACCTGACCGCGTTCCCGGGCGCCTACCTCACCGGCGACGGCGGGCACTTCGACGCCGACGGCTACCTGTACGTGATGGGGCGCACCGACGACGTCATCAACGTGTCCGGGCACCGGCTGTCGACCGGCGCGATGGAGGAGGTGCTGGCCGCGCACCCGGCGGTCGCCGAGTGCGCGGTGATCGGGGTGGCCGACGACCTGAAGGGCCAGGTGCCGCGCGGCTTCGTGGTGCTCAAGGCCGGGGTCGAGGTGGCGTCGTCGGCGCTCGCCGCGGAGCTGGTCGCCATGGTCCGCGACCGGATCGGCCCGGTCGCCGCGCTGCGCGAGGTGGACGTGGTACCGGGGCTGCCGAAGACCCGGTCCGGCAAGATCCTGCGCCGCACGATGCGGGGGATAGCCGACGGCCGCGACGAGCCGATCCCGTCGACAATCGACGACCCGGCGGTACTGGACACGCTCCGCCCAATCCTCCGCCGGGACTGAGCCTCGTGCATGATCGGCACAACTTCCCGGAAGTTGTTGCCTCAGGCCGGGCCGGAGGCAACAACTTGCCGGAAGTTGTGCCGGTCTTGACTAGCGGGCGTAGGCCCAGAGTTCCCAGAGGGAGTAGCCGTAGCCGGTGGCCCGCTTCTGGCCGACCATCCTCACGTACCGGGCCGAGGTCGGGGCGAACGCGGCATAGTCCAGGCCGCCGTCGCCGGTCGTCGTCGACCACACCGTCCGCCAGGTGCTGCCGTCGCTGGACACCTCGATCCGGTACGCGGTCGCGTACGCCGCCTCCCAGCACAGCTTCACCCGCGCCACCTGCCGCACGCTGCCCAGGTCGACACTGATCCACTGGTCGTCGCTCCAGCCGCTCGACCACCGGGTGGTGTCGTCACCGTCGACGGCGGCCGACACCGAGTACCCGAGCTGGGTGCTGGACGCCTGCACCGGCCGGCCGGCGGCGAGGTTGGTGATGCTGTCACCGCGCCCGGCCGGGAACGACACCGCCTGCTGGTACGTCGGCCGGTTCTGCCACGGGATCGGCGGGTCGGTGATCCCGCCCAGCGGCGACTGGACGATCGCGTCCGCGCACCACTGGTCGCCGGCCTGGCAGACGCTGTCCGCCGGGTACACCTGCGCCGCGGTCTGCCCGGCGGCCTGGCCCAGCGTGGTCAGCAGCATCTGCCGGCAGGCCGTGGCGTCCCCGGCGCCGCAGAACCGCCCGGGCAGCGGCGCCTGCACCGGGTCGCCGAGGGTCGACCGGATGTCCTTGTCGACGTACCCCCACCAGCCGAACTGGTACGAGGAGCCCTTGTGCGACTGGGCCTCGTTGATCGAGGCGGGACCGCCGGGTACGGTGCCATTCTGCCCGCCGGACGGCGACTCGTTGATCTGCATGGCGCCCACCAGCGCGGCGTACAGCCGGTCGCCGAGCGAACCCTTGAACTCGCCGGTCACCAGCAGCGGCCACCAGGCATCGAAGATCCGGATCGCGTCGGCGTTCTGGTACACCTTCGACCCGGGCGCGGTCTCCACCCGCTTCATGCCGGCCCGCTGCCACGCCTGCAGTTTGCTGACCGCCGCACCCGCCGCCGGGTCGGTCACCGGCTTGCTGGTGAGCAGCCGCAGCAGGTTGCCGAGGATCTTCTCGGCGCGCAGGTCGGCGGTCGCGGCGTCCTCGGCCACCCGGATCGTGCCGGCCCGGTCCAGCTTTCCGCCGTTCGCCAGCGCCGCGCGTACCCGGGCGTCCAGCAGGTCGGCGCGCTGCACCGGGCCGAAGCTGAAGTTTCCGTCCGCCGCCGAGGTGTCCTTGGCCTGCTTGTTGTTCCAGCTCACGTAGTAGTCCTGGTTGACCCCGTGCGGATGCTGGGCCGCGGCCAGGTAGCTGGCCGTGTTCGGCTTCGCGTTCCAGCCCTGCCACTCGTACACCGGGTCGGCCTTCATCGGCAGGTTCGGGTCGCTGCGGGTGGACCGCACCGGGTCGAGGCCCGAGTTGAAGTACGCGGAGTCCTTCGAGTTGACGTAGAACCAGTTGAACGCGTACCCGACGTTGGCCGCCGCCTGCTGGAACCCGGCGGCCGTCCCCATCACGTCCGGATCGTTGAACATCTGGAAGCCGACCGCGGAGTCCGCCTCGTGCCGGTACGTCGAGCGCAGGCTGGTGAACGCCACCGGCTTGCCGTCGACGGTGCCGCGCCACGTGACGAGGCCGTAGTTGGTGCGCAGCGCCTGCAACCGGTACGACCCGGCCGCGGTGCCGTCGGCGACCGTGGGCGTCCAGGAGTCGCGCTTCTCCAGTACGTCCATCGCCAGGCACTGGCCGCGCCACAGGTAGTGCTCCGAGTTGACGGTCGGGGTGCCGCCGTCCCGCTCGCACAGCGGCACCGCGTACGTGTCGGTGATGTCCTGGGTGGCCGACGTCGCGCTCCAGGAGTAGTCGAGCCCGCGCCCGATCAGCACGTACAGGTTGAGCCCGGCGAACGCGATGCCGCGCGACGCGATGCCCGGCCCGCGCAGTTCCTGGACCATGAGCAGCTGCGGGGAGAAATACCCGGTCTGCGGGCCGAACACGGCGATCGGGTGCCCGGTGGCCGACTTCTGTGCCGAGATGACCACGGCGTTGGACATGCCCTGATGCTGCGAGCCGATCGTGAGGCCGGGAAGGATGCCAGTCCGCGCTACTGGTCTGCGTTCCCGCTGAACCCGTCCGGTCGTACACCAGCGGCTCCGCCTGCGCCGAACCGTTGTCCGGGAGGGCCACCCCGGACTGGTCGGACGGCACCCCACCGTACGGGTAGCTCTGCCCGTCGTGCAGGGTCAGCACCGTCTCCGGGTCGTTCTGCTCGCGGAAGCCGGCCCACACCTTGTCGCCCTCGGCGATTCCGTACTTCGCCCGGGCGGCGACCCGGACCAGCGCGGACTGCATCTCGCCGCCGCCACCGCCGCCGAAGATGCCGCCGACCACACCGGCGATGGCGATCAGGTCGGCCGGCTTGAACGGCACCGGCCCGCCCGCGTTGGTGATGGCGTCGAGGTGGCCGGTCAGCACGTACTCGCCGGGGCAGTTGCGGTGCGCCATGCAGTCGGCGATGTACTTGTTGATGCCGGCGACGTAGCTGTTCACGTCGTCGTACAGCTGCGCGCCCCGGGTACCGGCCTGGCGCAGCTGGTCGACCTGCGCCTGGAGGTCGTCCTCGGTGTACGGGGCGGTCCGCCAGACGCCCTGCTCCAGCGCCTGGTTGCCGGGCGCGCCACCGGCGAACGACGTCAGCTCGCCGCGGCCGACGTGCCGCATGAGGTCCATGACGAACAGCCGGTCCTCGGCACCGGCGTACCCGGCGCCGTACATCGTCCCGGCCCGCGTGGTGCCGGTGATGTGCGGGATGCCGGTGGCCTTGTCCCGCAGGATCGTGACGTCCGACCGGGGCCGCTCGGTGCGCTCGACCTGGCTCGACGGCACGCCGAGCGACGCGTCGTTGTAGAACTTCGAGATCTGGTCGTCGGTCAGGCCGGCGTAGTTGTAGACCAGGTTCGCGTACTTGTCGAGCTGGTCTGCGGCGTGCGCCGGTCGGGTGCCGAGCGTCTTGTGGGCCAGGATGTCGGCCAGCGTGGCGTTGCCGTTCTGGCCGGGCGGCAGGATGTCGCCGCACTGGCCGAGGCAGTAGTCGTCGGACGCGGCCGCCGTGGCCGCGGGTGTCGTCGCGGCTCCGGCGGAGCTTCCCGGAACGGATCCGGCGACTATTATCACAGCTCCGACGGCTGCCAACGTTGTCAACCGGATGGGTAGCCTGATCCCGTTCAGGTGTGGGCGCATCGCGGTTCCCTTCGCGAGTGGACGCCACCGTAGGCAGCGGCGGCGGGGCGCCGGTCCCGTCGGCGCCCCCCGGATGTGACGTGAGAAACATTCGGGTACTGGACGGTAACAATGACCCCCGTCACTATGCAGGACCTGATGCGCCAAATGCACATCAACCTGAAACGGTCTTTAATGAACGCCGCCCATAGCACGCAAGATCGGCACAACTTCCCGGAAGTAGTGGCCTCAGGAGGGTCGGGAGGCAACTATTTCCGGGAAGTTGTGCCGATCTTGGGGCCGGCGCCCGGGCCGGCGCCGTCGGTTGGGGCCGGCGCCCGGGCCGGCGCCGTCGGTTGGGGCCGGCGCCCGGGCCGGCGCCCGGGGCTGGGATCAGGTGCGGCGCCAGCGGCGGCCGGTCCGCCAGGCGGCGCCGATCCCGGCGAGGTGCAGCGCGACGCACAGCAGACCGGCGATCACCAGCGTGTTCGCGGTGATGTCACCGAGGGTCGTCTTGGTCAGGTCGAAGATGAACGCGAGTGCGAACAGCACCGCGGCGATGATGGCGAACATCGTTCCTCCGGGGTAACGGGGGGTTGTTGCGCCGCTGGTACCCGAAGAGGTCGAAACTCATGCATCACGCCGGAGCGGGCTGCTCGGCCAGCTCGGGCACCGTGTCGGCGCCGCCGCCGGCGCGGCCAAACTCGGCGACCAGCGCCGCCGTGCCCACCGGGCCGACCTCCCACCAGGAGCGCAGCAGGAGGCTGCGGGGCCGCCAGCGCGGGTCGAACTTGGCCGTGAACCGGTACAGCGGGCGCAGCTCGATCCACCGGTCGAACACGTGCACCAGCGCCGCGGCGAACCGGGCCAGCCGGCCGGTGGCGGTGAACACCTGACGCATCCCGGCGAAGTTCAGCGATATCTCGCGGACCCCGCGCTCCCGGCCGTACTCGACGGTCTCGACGATGAGCCGCTCGACGATCCCGTTCGGCGCGTCCCGCCGGCGCGGCGCCACGTCGAGGGTGAGCACCTCGTCACGGGCGCACCGGACGAACCGCGCGAACGCCCGCGGTACGCCCTGGTCGTCATAGCCGACGGCGACCACTACGTCGTCGCGCGGCACCAGGATCTGGTCGAGGTTCATCGCGAACCCGCGCTCGGCGCGGCCGCGCAGCCAGTCGGTCAGCACCGGGGCGAGCTGCCGGGCGAGCTGATCGTCGAGCGGGCCGAGCTGCACGCGTACCCCCGAATTGGCGCTGCGCCGCACCGCCTGCCGCACGTTGCGCATCCGCCGGGAGGCGAGGGAGAACGTGTCGACGTCGAGCACCGCCTCGTCGCCGATGACCACGCCCTGGCGCAGGCCGGCGCGCGTCCAGTGGACGGCGGCCTCGGTGCCGGCACCCAGGACCGCCGGCCGCCAGCCGCGGGACGCGCACAGCTCCATGAACGCGGCGATCGCGCCCGGGGCGGAGGACACCGCGCCGACCGGGTCGCCGCCGGCGAGCGCGACCCCGAAGAGCACCCGGTACCCGATCGCGGCCCGGCGGTCGGGGCTGAACACGTACGCCTTGTCGGCGCGGGTCGCGAACGGCGCCAGGCTGTCGGCGTCGGGGTGGTCGACCAGGCTGCGTACCCAGCGCCGGTTGGCGTCGTCGCCGGGCGGCGGCGCGGTGGCCGGGGCGAGCGCCAGGACCAGCGCCAGCAGGCCGCTGCCGACGAACGCCAGCACGAACAGGTTGGCCAGCCAGCCGCCCTGGTCGCCGCCGAGGGGCAGCGCGGCCCGCGCCGACTCGCGCGGGCCGGCCCGGTCGACCGCGATCAACCATCCACCGTGGACCAGGACGACGGCGAGGGCGCCGAGCGCGGCGTGCCCGGCGGCGCGCAGGCGGCGCGTATCCGGGCGGACCGTGCACTCGGCGTACAGGCTGATCAGCGCGACGGCCAGCACGGCGAAGAACCCGAGCTGGCCGAGCTGGTGCGGGGGCAGCGCCGCGTCGACCGCGACCAGCCCGAGGAGCGCCTGGCACGCCAGCCGGCGCCGGCCGACCAGGCCACGGGCGAGGATGAGGAGCACGAGGGCGAGCACGTACGCGTCGTCCAGGGTGAGTTGGTCGGCGCCGACCAGCCGGTTGACGCCGGCCGCGACCGTCGCGGCGGGGCCGTGTATCAGGCTGGCGTTCTGCCCGATATCGGCGGCGGCGACGACCACGACCGCACCGGCGGAACCGCGCAAGGCCCACGATCGCACGTCTTTATCATCTCCGAACCCGCCAGCGTTATTCCGCCCCGCACGTCGCTGCACTATCGCGCAGGCTTTAGAGTCTGGCGCCGGCGACGACGGATTCCGGGCCCGGCACGCCGGTGCGCGATCGGTTCCCGGCAGCCGGATCGGGAGCGGCCGCGCGACACCGGTGATCCGGGCGGGCGTTACCGCAACGGATTCTTAATCCGCTGCTCGGATCGCCGCCATGGGGGACAAACGGGCAGGTCAGGGCGGAAACGATCAGGTCCGGTAGACCGGAAACAGAGGCGGAGGCTAGACATTTTGTGCAAGCTGTACGAGTCGCCATCGATACGCTGACCGATCGTGGGCGACGGCATGGACAGTCGTAACCGGGATATCGGCCGACGCGTCAGCTACTGGCGGACCCGCCGGGGCCTCACCCGGCAGCAGTTCGCCGACCTGGTCGGGCGGTCGATGAGCTGGGTCGACAAGGTGGAGACCGGCCAGCGCGGCCTGGTCCGGCTGCCGATGCTCGAAGCCGTCGCCAGGGCGTTGCAGGTCGACGTCGCCGCGCTCACCGACGACGACGTCGCTAGACGCGCGGCCCAGCGTCCGGACGCCGTCGAGGTACATGCGATCCGCGCCGCCCTCGGCTCGTACCGGGTGATCCTCGGCGGCGCCTGCGAACCGCCCGACCTGTCCCGGCTGCGCGGGCAGGTCGACTATGCCTGCGCCGCCTGGCTGTCGTCGCACTTCTCCACGATCGGCCGGGTGCTGCCCCGGATCATCACCGACGCCCAGTGCGCGGTCGAGACCCTCGACGGCGACGAGCGCCTGGCGGCCACCCGCTGCCTGGTGATGAGCTACCGGCTGGCGTCCTCCACGCTGCTGAAGTTCGAGACGCTGGAGATGGCGTGGCTGGCCGCCGACCGGGCGATGCTGGCCGCCCGGTCCGTCGACGACACGATCTGCCTGGCCCGGGCCACCCGCTGCGTGGCCCGCGCGATGGCCGGCCTCGGGCAGCGCCAGGACGCCATGGACGTACTCGTGGCGATGGCCGACCGGATGGAGCCCGAGCTGGCCGCCGGTGACCGGCAGCTGCTGTCGCTCTACGGCATGCTGCTGCTGCCGGCCGAGATCGCCGCCGCGCACGACGGGGACCGGGACACCGCGCTGACCATGCACGGGCAGGCCGAGCAGGTCGCCCACCGGCTCGGCCCCGGGTACTCCGACCCGGTCAACGTCTTCGGTGCCACCAATGTCGCCCTGCACCGCCTCGCCGCCCTGGTGCGGCTGGAGGAAGGCCGGTGCGCGATCGCGTACGCGCAGACCATCGACTCGCAGGCGCTGGCCCGGCTGCCCAGTGAGCGCAAGGCCGCCTACCTGCTCGACCTGGCCGAGGCGCACCGGCAGTGCCGGCAACACCCGGAAGCGACCACCGCGTTGGTACGCGCGGAGCAGGTCGCCCCGGAGGAGGTGCGCTGCCGGCCGGCCGCCCACACGCTGATCCGCCGGCTGCTCGACGTCTCGGCCGGGCAGCCCGCCCAGCAACTGCGCCAGCTCGCCGAACGCGCCGGCGTCGCCGCCTGACTGCGCTCCGCACGGCAAGACCGGCACAACTTCCCGGAAGTTGTTGCCTCAGCGGTGCTCGGAGACCACGACTTCCGGGAAGTTGTGCCGATCAAGGCATCACTTGCGTTTGCCGAACATGTAGCGCATGGCGGCCAGGATCAGCACGATGCCGACCACGATTCCGACCAGGCGCATACCGGAGACCGCGGCGGTTTGGGGGGACGCGAGGAGCGCTGCCATGGGTCCATGTTCACCCGCGGCGATAGGGTCGCACCATGCGACTCGGACTCCAGATACCCGATTTCACCTTCCCCGAGGGACCTGCGCGGCTGGGCGCCGACCTCGCCCGGATCGCGCGTACCGCCGACGACGTCGGATTCGAGTGGGTCGGCGTGATGGACCACTTCTTCCAGATCCGCGGGGTCGGCCCGGCCGAGCGGGAGATGCTCGAGGCGTACACGACCCTGGGTTTTCTGGCCGCCCACACCAGCCGGGCCAAGCTGATCACGCTGGTGACCGGCGCGATCTACCGGTCGCCGGGCCTGCTCGCGAAGGCCGTCTCCACCCTCGACGTGCTCTCCGGTGGCCGCGCCTGGCTGGGCATCGGCGCCGCGTGGAACGAGGAGGAGGCGACCGGGCTCGGCCTGCCGTTCCCGCCGCTCGCCGAGCGCTTCGAGCGGTTGGAGGAGACGCTTCAGATCTGCCTGCGGATGTGGAGCGACGACGAGACACCGCATGAGGGCAGGCATTACCAGCTCAGCCGGCCGCTCAACTCGCCGCAGAACCTCACCCGGCCGCACCCGCCGGTCATGATCGGTGGCAGTGGGGAGAAGAAGACGCTGCGGCTGGTGGCGCGGTACGCGCAGGCGTGCAACCTGTTCCCGACCCCGGACATGCCGCGCAAGCTGGAGGTGCTGCGCGAGCACTGCGAGCGGGAGGGTCGCGACTACGACGAGATCCTCAAGACCTGCGTGTACCGGTTCGACGTCGGGCCGGACGGGGAGCACGCCGGCCGGCTGGTGGAAGACCTGCACCGGCTGTCGGAGCTGGGGATCCAGGCGGCGATCGGAGGGGTGCAGGACGTGTGGCGGATCAAGCCGCTCGAAGTGATCGGCGCCGAGGTCATCCCGGCGGTCGCGAAGTTCTGACCCCTGGGGGCTCGCCGCGGAGAGCCCCCAGGTCGATCCGTCAGGGCGAGACCGCTTGGAGTACCCCGGTGAACGAGACGAAGTGGCGGCACCTGCCCGGCTGCGCCTTCGGCAGCGGCGGCCCGGCCGTGGTGCAGGTGAGGGTCAGCTTCACCTGCTTGCCCGCCGGCACCACGATGCCGGTCACCCAGTGGTAGTCGGACGTACGGAAGTTGGCCGACGCCATGGTGATCACCGTCTGGTCGCCGGCGATGACGTCGACCGCGCCGGTGTCGCCCTGCGGGTTGCCGATCACCGCGTCGGTCAACCGGAACGTCTTGCCCGCCGGTACGGTCAGCGTGCTGGTCTTGGTCTGGCCGTTGACGACCTCGACGTCCAGCCGGCCGCTGAACGGGGCGCCGCTCGGCGGACCCACGCTCGGCGTCGGCGTCGGGGTGCCGTTCCCGGCGGCTCCGCCGCTGCCGGTGCCCGGCGTCGGGCCGCCGCCCTTCTCCGAGTTGGCCTCCTTCAGCTTCGGCATGGCGCTGTTCACCTGCCCCTGCGCGGCCTTCTCCGCCGCCGACTTCACCGCCGGCTTGAGTAGGCCGAACCACACGCCGGCGATCAGGATCGCGAGCGCCGCCAGCAACGCCAGCAGCTTGGGCAGCCACATCGCGAACACCGGCTCCTGGATCGACGACCCGTCGAGGACGACCGGAGCCGACTGCCCGTTCGTCACCTCCACCTGGAACGGCCGGGCTGCCGGCTGTCCCCGCCAGTGCACCCGGCGGTGGCGGGCGGTCACCTGGGCGATCCCGGTCTGGCCGGGCGGCACGACCAGCGCGGCCGGCCGGACCTTCAGCTTCAGGGCGTTGTCCGGGTCGCCGGCCGCGATATCGACCTTCAACGGCGCGTTGCCCCGGTTGTCCACCGCGACGTCGTGGGTGGCGACCCGGCGGGTACGGGAGGTGCGCGGCACCAGTTCGGCGGTGGTCTCCGCGTACGCGCCGATCCGCAGGGTCGCCTCGGGGACCACGGCCTGCTCGGGATGTTCAACGGGCAGAACCCGGACACCGAACGGGACGTCGGCGGCCGGCACGTCGTACCCGCGCGGGATGTGGAACACGACTCGGGCACCCGCCTGGGTGCCCGGATAGACCGTCAACGTGGGCGGCTCGACCGTGGCCCAGCGTGCCGCCTCGCCGAGGACTTCTATCCGGTACCCCTCGACGATGTCGCCCCGGTTTTGTATATGCAGCTCACAGCTCGCCTCGCCGCCGGGCGGCAGCACGAGCAGTTGGGTGTCCAGCGTTGCCACGGTCGTCATGGCGCAGAGGGTAGGCATCCCGTGGCACGGCGTACCCGCGCGTTCGGGTACACCTTTGGGCAACTGGACACGCCCGTTGAGTCCACGTTGAGTGCACGGTTAGTGCCGTCCGGCAGTCTGACGCAATCAATCACGCGATTTCGTGCTCAATCCCGGGGGAGGGGACTGACATGGAGCGCATAGCTGTCTACGTACACGCGGACGACCCGATTTCACAGGCGGGTGTCGCGAGTCAGCTGCGTCCACGACCGGAAGTACGCGTACTCGACGCGGCGGAGGCCGAGCAGGCCAGTGTCGCGCTTGTGGTGGCCGACCGGGTATCGGAACGAACATTGCAGGTCCTGCGGTCTCGCCAGCGTGGCGGCGCCCGGCTGGTCCTGGTGGTGTCCGAGGTCGACGACACCGACCTGGTCGCCGCCGTGGAAGCGGGCATCGCCGGGCTGGTCAGACGGGGGGAGGCCACGCCGGAACGGATGGTGCACGTGATCCGTTCGGCCGCCGCAGGGGAGGGTGCGGTGCCGCCCGACCTGCTCGGGCGCCTGCTCGACCAGGTTGGGCGGCTCCAGCGCCAGGTGCTGTGGCCGCGTGGGCTCACGTTCGCCGGCCTGGCCGAACGCGAGATCGAGGTGCTCCGGCTGGTCGCCGACGGCCTCGACACCGCGGAGATCGCCGCCAAGCTGTCGTACTCGCAGCGCACGGTGAAGAACGTGCTGCACGACATCACCAGCCGGTTGCACCTTCGGAACCGGTCGCATGCCGTCGCGTACGCGCTGCGGCAGGGACTCATCTGAGGCGTACCGTCCGTCCGGCGCCGGTTGCCCCTTAGGGCAACCGGCGCCGCCCGGATAGGTGCCCGACCGTTGACTGTGGACGCCCATCCCACCCGGCACCGTGAGCGTTGGGATGGGGTTTCTGCGCGCGTATGCGGGTGGATGACAGGAGGTCGGGTGCGAACGGCGAAGACGATGCTGCTCCGCGCGTGGATGCGGGGAAGCGAACGGCTGCACCGGATCCCGGTCGGGCGGCCGGGGCGGCGATCGGTCGTGGCCGTCGCCGCGACCGCGGTCACCGCGGCCGGCCTCACCGTCGCGATCAACCTGGCCAGCCGGGCTCCGGCCGCACCGGCCCCGGTGCCGGTAGCCGCTGCCGTGCCGCATCTGGCGTTCTTCTCCGAGGCGTACCCGAAGCTCATGCGCGCCGACCCGGTCGACGGATCGACCTCGCTGTACGACCAGCCGGACGAGCAGCCCGCCGGCCGCGGCGAGGCGCTCGCGTTCATCAGCCACCGCACGGTGCACGGCGACACCGAACGCGACGGCGAGGTGTGGTACACGCCCGGCCTCGGCGACAAGCCGCACGCGCTCACCGACGACGACGCGGTGCAGAGCCACCCGGACATCTCGCCGGACAAGAGCCAGATCGCGTTCGCCTCGAACCAGTCCGGCAACTGGGCCATCTGGGTGATCGGCACCAATGGCAGGGACCTGCGCCGGGTCACCGACGGCACCGCCGACGACACCTGGCCGAGCTGGTCGCCGGACGGCAAGCGGATCGCGTTCACCAGTACCCGCGACGACCCGGCGGGCGACATATATACAGTGGCCGCCACCGGTGGCGCGGTTACCCGCCTGACCTTCGACCCGGCCGGGGACACCGAGCCGGCGTGGGCGCCGGCCGGCGACCGGATCGCGTTCACCACCACCCGGTACCGGGTCGGCGGCGACATCGTCGTCATGCCCGCCAAGGGCGGTGCGGTCACCCGGGTCACGCCGCTGTCCATGCCCGGCGGCCAGGCCGCGTGGAACCCGAACGGTACCGAGCTGGCGTTCGTCACCACCCGCGACGACCCGGCCGGCGACGTCTACTCGATCGATCTCGCCGCCGGCACAGAGCCGGTGGCTGCGGCCAACACCGCCCGGCTCGGGGAGTACCAGCCGACGTGGCTGTCCGGCCGGATCGTGTACACCCAGGCCAGCGACGGCGCCGAGTTCGAAGGCCACGAGCGGGCCGACATCTGGTCGGTCGGCCTGGACGGCAGCGCGCTCACCGACCTGACCGGCCGGCCGAACCTGGTCGAGCGTGCCCCGGCGTACAGCCCGGACGGGCACAAGCTCGCCTACCGCGAGGTCCCCGACGACGGCTGGCCGCGCATCACGATCGCCGACGCGGACGGGCGCAACCCGAAGCCGCTGACCGCGCCCGACGTGTACGGCGGGGACGACAACCCGACCTGGTCGCCGGACGGCACGTTGATCGCGTTCGACCGCGGCATCGGAGCCGTCGCCGACTACCACTCCGAGATCGTCGTGGTGCGGGTCGCGGACGGCGCCGTGGTCGCCCGGGTCCCCTGCGCGGTCCCCGGCGGCGCGATCTGCCAGGACGCCGAGCCGACCTGGTCGCCGGACGGCAGGCAGATCGCCTTCACCCGGTACAGCTACATCAAGCCGGTGCCGCCCCGGTCGGCGTCCCCGACCCCGCCGCCGTCCCCGTCCGCGTCGCCGTCGGACTCCGGCGGGCCGATCATCAGCGCGCCCCGGCCCGGCGAGCAGCCGCGTCCCGACGGCGATGTGGACGTCGCGTTGCGGGTACCCGATGGTGCGGCACCCCCGGCGAAGGCCGCGCCGGCCGCCCAGGCCGCGGCTCCCGGAAAGGCCGCGCCGGCCGCGTTGCCCGCCGGTCCGCTGGCGGCGCCGACCGGGCCGGACGGCCACGAGCGGTTCCGGCACGTGTGGACCGTCGCGGTCACCCGGCCGACCCCGACCACCGTCGGGTTCGGCGACCAGCACGACATCAGCGCCTCGGCCGCCTGCGAGGACCTGTGCGGCAAGGCGTTCACCGACCAGGGGCCGGACTGGCGGCCGGACGGCCAGCTGCTCGCGTTCGCGCGCGAGGGCCGCTTCCTGATCACCGTCAAGCCGGACGGGACGGGCGCGCGGCGCCTGTGCCCGGCGAATGTGAACGACGGTGGCAACCTGACCCGGGTGGCCGATCCGGCCTGGTCGCCGGACGCGTCGACGATCGCGTTCGCCGGTCAGGAGCCGGCGCTGAGCGTCCTGATGATTCCCGCGCCGACCGGGTACCTGTCCGATCTCTATACGCTGCCGGCGGCCGGCGGCACCCCCCGCCTCCTGATCGGCCAGCCGGGCGAGGACGCGCAGCCGGCGTTCCGCCCGGAGGCCGACCTGCACGTCGACCTCGATCCGGTGCCGGCGGCGATCCCGCAGGGCCAGACCACCGACGTGACCGTCACCGTGGCTGACGAGGGGCCGAGCCCGGCGACCGGTGCCAGGTCGAGAATGACCGTACCGGCCGGGCTGACCCCGGTGTCGATCACCAGTAACGACGGCACCTGCATGCTCGCCACGCTGACCTGCGACCTCGGTACCGTCGGGGTGGCCAAGCCGGCGCACTACGTGGTCCGGCTGCGCGGCACGACCGTCGGCACCCAGCCGGTGACCGTCACGGTGACCGGCACCCGCCCCGACCTCGACCCGAGCGACGACAGCAGGACCAAGAACGTCGTCGTCGGGGTCGCCCCGGACGTCGCGGTCGCGCTGTCGATAGCGCCGCAGCCCGGGTACGTCGGCGGCGACCCGATCGTCGCCACGTACACCGTGGTCAACCAGGGTGACTTCGCGGCCACCGGGGTGCGCCTGGTCACCGGCCTGCCACCGGAGCTGCATGTGACCAAAGTGGACTCGCCGGTGCCGTGCTCGACGCCGGTGGTCGACTGCGCCATCGGCACCATGAACCCCGGTCAGGCCCCGGTGACGGTACGCGTGACGCTGTCCCCGGACGCCGCGGTCAACACGGTCGCGACCGGCACAGTCTCGGCCACGTCCGACGCCGACCCGGCCGACGACAAGGCCAGCGCCCCGCTCCAGGTACGCGCGCCGAGCCTGGTGCTCAACCCGCCGATCGGGCCGCCCGGGTTCGTGTCGCAGGCGGTAGGCCACGACTTCCCGCCCGGCGCGACGGTGAAGCTGACCTGGCAGCCCGGCCTTACCAGGCAGCCGGACACGGTGGTGGTCGACGCGAACGGGGGGTTTGCGGCGCCGGCGCTGATCTTCCAGAGGGACCAGCTCGGGCCGCGCAACCTGACGGCGACCCCGGTCCAGGGTCCCGGGTTCGGCCCGGTCAGCACGCCGTTCCTGGTCACGGCCGGCGAGATCCAACCCGGCGACTTCGTCTCCCGGAGATGAGCCATGATCCATGAGGTGGATGAGGCGCTGCGCCGCCTGGTACGCGAGGAAGCCCTTCGCGGCTCCGACATCGACGTCGTCTTCGACGCGCCGACGAAGGACTGGGCGGCGCGGCGCAACGCGCCGACAGTGAACCTGTACCTGTACGACCTGCGCGAGGACCTGCGCCGCCGGCAACGCGGCCTGATCAACGAGTACGACCCGACCGGTACCCGGGTGGTGGCCCGCCACCAGCCGCCCCGGCACATCAAGCTGTCGTACCTGTTGACCGCCTGGACCCAGCGGGCCGAGGACGAGCACCGGCTGCTGTCGTCGCTGCTGACCACGTTCCTGCGGTACGAGGCGGTGCCGCCGAACCTGCTCAGCGGTCGGCTGGCCGAGCTGGCCCTGCCGGTACCGCTGACGGTGGCGTTGCCGCCGCCCGAGGACCGTTCGTTCGCCGACGTGTGGAGCGCCCTCGGTGGCGAGCTGAAGCCGTCGCTGGACATCGTGGTCAGCGCCCCGGTCGACGCCGGTACCGTCCGGCCCGCCGGCCCGCCCGCCGAGGCCGGCCTGGAGGTCGCGCTCAGCGGCGACGAACCGGTACACCACGAGGTCGCCGGTGACGGCGCGATCTCGGCCCGCCGGGGTGCGTGGTGAGCAGCCCGGATCCCAGCCTCGCGCACCTGCTCGGGCGGGTGGGGGCGGTCGAGCAGCGGGTTCGCCGGGCCGTCGCCGAGCGGCGTACCGACGACCCGACGCCCGACGACCCGTTCCGTGGCCTGTACGTCTCGGACCAAACCGCCGAGGCGCTGCTGGCCGGCGCCCGTACGCCGCACGACTGGGCGCCGGACGTCACCGCGGTGGAGGCCGCCGCGGACGAGGCCGAAGAGGCGGGCGGGGTGCTCCGGTTACGCCGGCTGGCCCGCGCCGCTCGATTGTCCGAACTGGACGTCGACCTGCTGCTGGTGGCTCTCGCTCCGGAGCTGGACAGCCGGTTCGAGCCGCTCTACGGGTACCTGAACGACGATGTGACCCGCCGCCGCGCAGGTGTAGGCCTCGCGCTGCGGCTGTGCGGGCGAGCCGAGTCCGACCCGGCAGCTCGGGCCCGGCTCGCCCCGCACGCCCCGCTGGTGGCCACCGGACTGGTCACGGTCGAGGACGCGGAACGGTCCTGGCTCACCCGCACGGTGGCGGTGCCCGACCGGGTGTGCGCGCACCTGCTCGGCGACGACGTGCCGGACGCGACGGTCGCGGCTGTTCTCGACGGGGACGTGTCCGCCGGTGTGGACCTGCCGGCCGCGCTCAGCGACCCGCTCGGCCGGTTGCTCGCCGCCGGTCTGACCGTCGCGTACCTGCGCCAGCGCTCGGGCGGCGCCGCAACCGAGATCGCCGTCGCGGCGCTGGCCACGGCCGGCTGGCAGGCGCTCGGGGTGGACGCCGAACGGCTGCTGCGCGAGCCCGACCCGGCGGTCGTGATCCGGCTGGTCCGGCGGGAGGCGCTGCTGCGCGGCGCCGGGCTGGTGGTCGGCCCGGCGGACGCGTTCGGCGACGCGCCGCCGGCGCTGGTCCGGGCGCTGACCGGCGGCCGCGGGGTGCCCGTCCTGATCCATGGCACGGTCAGCTGGGAGCCGTCGTGGAGCGACGAGCCGCCGGCCCAGGTCGGCGCCGGCCCGCTGGCCCGGGACCTCCGCGATGAGGTGTGGCGGTCCACACTGGACGGTCGGCTGCCGGAGACCCTGGACGCGACGGCGGTCACCGCACACTTCCGGCTGTCCGCCGGCCAGATCCGGCGCGCCGCCTCTGCCGCGGTGCGGCAGGCGGACCTTTCGGGGGTACCCGTCGATCCGGCGCACCTGCGGCAGGGCGCCCGCTCGGTCAACGCGGGCCGGCTGGAACGACTCGCCCGCCGCATCGAGCCCGGGGTGGGCTGGGCCGATCTGGTGCTGCCGGCCGCGACCGCCGCCCAGCTGCGCGAGCTGTGCGCCCGGGCACGGCACCGCGACCGGGTACTCGACGAGTGGGGGATGCGCCCCGGCGGCGGCCGCGGGCGGGGGGTGACCGGGCTGTTCGCGGGGGACTCCGGAACGGGCAAGACGATGTCCGCCGAGGTGATCGCCGGCGAGCTGGGCCTCGACCTGTACGCGGTGAACCTGGCGACCGTGGTGGACAAGTACGTGGGGGAGACCGAGAAGAACCTGGAGCGGATCTTCACCGAGGCGTCCGGGGTCAACGGTGTGCTGCTGTTCGACGAGGCGGACGCCATCTTCGGCAAGCGCTCCGAGGTACGCGACGCGCACGACCGGTACGCGAACATCGAGAGCGCGTACCTGTTGCAGCGGATGGAGACGTTCGACGGGTTGGCGATCCTGGCCACCAACCTGCGGGCCAACCTGGACGAGGCGTTCACCCGCCGGCTGGACGTGGTGGTCGACTTCCCGGCACCCGACGAGTCGCTGCGGCTGTCGTTGTGGGACCGTTGCCTGGCGCCGGCGGTACCCCGGGGCGACGACCTCGACCTGGCGTTCTGCGCGCGGGCGTTCGAGCTGTCCGGCGGCAACATCCGGTCCGCGGCGACCGGCGCGGCGTACCTCGCGGTCGACGCCGGCCGGCCGGTGGGCATGGCCGACGTGATCGGGGCGGTGGCCCGCGAGTACCGGAAACTGGGCCGCCTGGTCGGTGAGCGCGAGTTCGGCTCGTACCTGGCGCTGGCAGTCTGATCGCCCTAGATCGGCACAACTTCCGGGAAGTTGTTGCCTCAGCCCGTGGCTATGGCCACTACTTCCGGGAAGTTGTGCCGATCAGGCGGGTGCCTGAAGCCGATCGGGCGGGTGCCTGAAAGGGCAATGCGTCCCGCCTGATCGGGCGCACCGGCGCGCCTGCCGGACCGGCGTGCGCGGTGCGACGGTCGAGGCATGCGAGAGCACGGGTACGAAGCCGACGCCGCCATCGAACTGCGCCCCAAGGCGGACCGGGTCCCCGAGCGCAGCGACGGGAGCGGCGCCTATGCCGCCGCCGCGGTCGCCGGCCGGGGCGACGTGGTCGGTACCGAAGGCATGCTGCACCTGCAACGCCTGGCCGGCAACGCGGCGCTGCAACGCTCGCCGGTCCTCGACGTGGTGGGCTCGGGTGGCGGCGCGCCGCTGGACGAGGAGACCCGTGCCGACATGGAGAGCCGGCTCGGGCACGACTTCTCGGACGTCCGCGTGCACACCGGCGGGGCGGCTGACGAGTCGGCCCGGTCGGTGAGCGCGCAGGCGTACACGGCCGGGTCGGACATCGTGTTCTCCAGCGGCCGCTACGACCCGACGTCGGACGCCGGCCGGCACATGCTCGCGCACGAACTGACCCACGTGGTGCAGCAGCGCAGCGGGCCGGTCGACGGCACCGACGCGGGCGACGGGGTACGCGTGAGCGACCCGTCGGACCGGTTTGAGCGGGAGGCCGCCGCGAACGCCGACCGGGCGATGTCCGCACCGGCTCCGCAGGCGCAGGTCGCCACCGGGGCGGCCGGTGTGCAGCGGGTCGAGGATGACGAGGAGTCGGCGGAGGAAGCTCCGGTCCAGACCTACGTGCAGCGCGAAGAGGACGAGACCGAGGAAGCGTCCGAGGAGTAGCCCATAGATACGCTACGCATGTCTCACGCCCGGGAAGGCATGCGTGGCGTATCTATCGCGATGATCTTGGCGCGCGTTGATCGCGGCCTGCGGCCCGCGCTGCTCGGCCTACGGCGCTTGGGCCGTGTCGCTCGGGCCGTGTCGCTCGGGCCGTGTCGCTCGGGCCGTGTCGCTCGGGCCGTGTCGCTCGGGCCGTGTCGCTCGGGCCGTGTCGCTCGGGCCGTGTCGCCCGGCTCACAGCCCACAGCCCGCGCCGCCCTGCCTGCGCCGCTCGGCCGCTCGGCCCGCGGCCCGGCGGCGCTCGGCCCGCCCATCGGAAACCTAGCCTCCTAGGATGCCGGGCACGACGTGGCCCGTCCCACACCGGCGCACGCGACTAGGCGAGACTCGGTCGGGTGGATCTCAAGCCGCCCGTCGAACTCGGCGCGATCGAAGCCGTCGAATCGCTGACCCACAACGCCGGTAACGCCGCGACCGGCGGGATCTGGCGGGTCCGCGGGTCCGCCGGCACGGCCATCCGCAAGGTGTTCCGGCCGCCGACCGACCCGCCGACCGGCCGCCCGGGTTGGCAGACCAGCGACGAGCCCACGCACTGGAACTACTGGCGGCGGGAATTCCTGGCTTACCAGACCGGCTTCGCGGCGACCGTGTACGCCGGCACCGGCATCGAGCCGCCAGCACTGCTCGATGCAAGAGAACATGCGAGAGAACATGCGAGAGAAGAAGCGTCCGAACTCTGGCTTGCCGAGGCCACCGGGACACCCGGCATCGCGTGGAGTCCCGGGCGGCTCGGCGACTTCGCGTACCAGCTCGGCCTCGGTCAGGCCCGCCACGCGGCGATGACGAACCCGGAGCGCTGGCTGTCGAAGAACTGGCTGGCCCAGTACCTCGCCGACCGCCCGATTCCCGAGCCGGTGCCCTGGGACCATCCGGCCGCGCGCGACTGGTCCGACCGGGTGCGAAAGTCCATCCGCCCGCTGTGGGAGCACCGGTTCGCACTGGTGGCGGCGGCGGAGCAGGCCCCGCGCACCCTCTGCCACCTCGATGTCTGGCCGATGAACCTGATCGCCATGGGGGATCGCAACGTCCTCCTGGATTGGGCGTTCACCGGGGAGGGCGCGCTCGGTGAGGACATCGCCAACCTGATCGTCGACAGCTTCGCCGACGGGTTCGTCGATATCGCCCTGCTGCCCGAGGTCGAGGCGGCCACCACGGACGGATACCTGCGCGGCCTGCGCGACGCCGGCTGGCGCGGCATGGACGACCACGTAAGACGGGCGATCGCGCTCACCGGCGCCGCCAAATACGCGTGGCTGGCCCCCGCGATGCTGACCGTCGCCGCCCGAGGGATGACCCGTGGCGGCAGCCCGAGCTACGACCCGGACTCGACGGCCGGACAGGTCCGGGTCCGCCGCGGCCGGCTACTCGAACTACTCGTCAACTGGGCCGAACGGCTCGCCGGTTAGTCATCCTTTCGGTCAGCCAGACCTCGTCCGGTACATGGAAAGTACACGGAAAGATCCGATGATTCGTGGACCGTGAGACGTCGAAGGGTGTAAATGTTCAGGCAAATCCCCTAGCAAGTTAAGGAGAACCACCATGGCGCGGTTGCACTCGCGACGCGACCTCCTCCGGGCCGGCGGGCTGGTCGCGGGCGGACTGCTCGGCGGTGCGGCGCTGACAACCGTCGCGAACGCCGCGCAATCAGACGCGCAGTCAGGCGCGCAGTCCGACGAGCCGTGGACGTCGAGCCCCAGCAGCAAGACGTTCGCCGCCGCCGCGTCGCCCTGGGACGACGTGCCGAACATCCTCGCCCGGATCACGCCGCCGACGTTCGCCGCCAAGGTCTTCAGCATCACCGACTACGGCGCGAAGTCCGGCTCGTCGGACAACAGCGACGCGTTCAAGAAAGCGATCGTGGCGGCCAACGCGGCCGGCGGCGGGCAGGTGCTGGTACCCAAAGGATCGTTCGTCACCGGCGCGCTGACCCTGCTCAGCAACGTCAACCTGCACCTCGCCGACGGCGCGACGGTGAAGTTCAGCACCGACCCCAAGAAGTACCCGAATGTCTTCACCCGGTGGCAGGGCATCGAGTGCATGAACTTCTCGCCGTTCATCTACGCCTTCGGCGCCACCAACGTGGCGATCACCGGTGAGGGCAGCGCGCTGCTCGACGGGCAGGCGTCCAGTGGCCCGTGGTTCGACTACGACGGCAAGCGGGACCCGGACTGGCAGAAGCTCCAGCAGCAGGCGGTCGACAAGGTCGCGCCGGAGAAGCGGGTCTACGGCAACGGGCACTTCCTCAAGCCGAACTTCATTCAGCTGTACAAGTGCCAGAACATCCTCATCGAGGGTCTTCACATGAAGAACTCGGCGATGTGGAACGTCCACCCGGTGCTGTCGTCGAACATCACCATCCGCAACATGAACATCTACAGCCGGGGCGCCATGGTCGACGGCATCGACCCCGAGTCGTGCCGGGACGTGTACATCCACGACAACTACTTCGACACCGGTGACGACTCGATCGCGATCAAGTCCGGCCGGGACGCCGACGGCCTGCGCATCAACGTGCCGACCGAGAACGTGGTCGTGGAGAAGAACCAGATGCGCGGCCGGTGGGGCGCGCTCACCGTCGGCAGCGAGGCGTCCGGTGGCGTGCGCAACGTCTTCTTCCAGGACTGCGACATCGCGCCGGGCAGCAGCTACCACCCGTTCTACGCGGTGTACGTCAAGACCAACAAGCGGCGCGGCGGCACCATCGAGAACATCAACGTCCGCAACATCACCGGGAAGACGTTCGACAAGGGCGTCATCTACGTGACGATGAACTACAGCCTCACCGGCCCGGGCAAGGGCGCGATCGTCAATCCGGTGGTCCGCAACATCACGATCGAGAACCTGACCGCGAACGGCGCGCCCTCGGCGATCCAGCTCGACGGCCTGTCCGCCAGCCACATCAAGAACGTGAAGGTCGTCAACAGCACGTTCACCAATATCAAGACGGCCAAGCCGTCGGTCAAGAACGCCGACGGCACCGTGTTCACCAACGTCAAGATCAACGGCAAGACCATTTAGTACCCGCAGAGCCCCCCACGCAGCGGGGCCAAGATCGGCACAACTTCCCGGAAACAGTGGCCTCCGGGGCTCCCGGAGGCCACAACTCGCCGGAAGTTGTGCCGATCTTGTGGTCTCCGGGCAGCCCTGGTTGCCCTTTCGGGCGGGCCTCGCGGCCTGCCCCTTCGGGCAGCCAGCCTTTCCTGCTCGCCCGTCCCGCGGGCCGTGTACGCCACCTAGCCAGCAGCGCAGCCTTGCAGGCACACCGGTGTGGCAGCGCGTGTCGAGGAGGATTGATGCCCACGTATCTTTCGCCGGGCGTGTACGTCGAGGAAGTCGAGTCCGGCTCCCGGCCGATCGAGGGCGTCGGCACGGCAGTGGCCGCGTTCGTCGGCTTCGCCCCTCGCGGCCCGGTCAACACCCCAACGCTGGTCTCCAACTGGAGCCAGTTCACCGCCACCTTCGGTGAGTTCGCCGACGGTTGCTACCTGGCCCACGCCGTCTACGGGTACTTCTCCAACGGCGGCGGCAACTGCTACATCGTCCGGGTCGGTGGTGACGGTGCCGGCAACGGCGCGGCCGGCGAGATCGCGGCGGCCCCGCAGGCGCAGCTCGGCCGGTACAAGGTGGCCGCGAAACCGGCCGCGATCGGTGACGGCCGCGGGCGCTCCGGCGACCTGACCGTCGAGATCCAGCCGTCCGAGCCGGCCGAAGGCGCGGAGGAGACGTTCACGCTGCTGGTCAAGCGCGGGGACAAGGTCGAGGAGACCTTCCCCGGCCTGTCCGCCAAGCGCGGCAAGGACAACGTCGTGACCGTCGTCAGGGAGAAGTCCAAGACGATCACGATCGAGGAGGCCGCCGGCGCCGCGACCAAGGTCGAGGCCGGCGCGGTCGTGCTGGCCACGCCCGCCCCGGTGCCCGCGCAGCTCGGCGCCGACGACTACGTCGGCGACGTCTCCGAGCGGACCGGCTTCGGTGGCCTGGAAGCGGTCGACGACATCACGATGATCGCCGCGCCCGACCTGATGAGCGCCTACCACCGCGGCGCGATCGACCTGGAGACCGTACAGGCCGTCCAGCTCGCGATGATCGCGCACTGCGAGCTGATGGGTGACCGGATGGCCATCCTCGACCCGCCGCCCGGGCTGTCGCCCCAGCAGGTCAAGGAATGGCGGATGGACAAGGCGGGGTACGACTCGAAGTACGCCGCGCTGTACTACCCCTGGATCAAGGTGTTCGACCCGGCTTCGGGTACCAACCGGATGGTCCCGCCGAGCGGCCACCTGGCCGGCATCTGGGGCCGCAACGACGCCACCCGCGGCGTGCACAAGGCACCCGCGAACGAGGTGATCCGCGGCGCGGTCGCGCTGGAGACCCAGATCACCCGGGCCGAGCAGGAGCTGCTCAACCCGATCGGGATCAACTGCGTCCGGGCGTTCCCGGGCCGGGGCATCCGGGTGTGGGGCGCGCGGACGCTGTCCAGCGACCCGTCGTGGCGCTACCTCAACGTCCGGCGCCTGTTCAACTACCTGGAGGAGTCGATCCTTTCCGGTACCCAATGGGTGGTCTTCGAGCCCAACGACGACGCGCTCTGGGCCCGGATCCGGCGCACGATCGGCGCGTTCCTGGTCAACGAGTGGCGCAAGGGCGCCCTGTTCGGGCTCACCCCGGACGAGGCGTTCTACGTGCGCTGTGACCGGGAGACCAACCCGGCCGAGAGCATCGACCTCGGCCAGGTGATCTGTGAGGTCGGGGTGGCGCCCGTCAAGCCGGCCGAGTTCGTGGTCTTCCGCCTGGCGCAGTTCTCCGGCGGAACCAGCCTCGTCAACGAATAAAGAGGGGTAGGCAGCCATGGGTCTCGCCGACATGGACACCTCGGTAGGCCACTCGTTCGGCCTGGAGGTGGACGGCGTCGTCATCAAGCAGATCAGCGAAGTGTCGGGCCTGAAGATGGAGCAGGACGTCATCGAGCTGAAGCAGAACACCGCCGACGGCAAGTACGTGATCAAGAAGTTGCCGGGGCGGCCGAAGGCGGGCGAGATCACCCTCACCCGGGGCCTCACCGGTGACAACAGCTTCGAGAAGTGGGTCAAGGACTCGCACTTCGGCAAGATGGCCGACGCCCGCAAGGGTGGCGCGATCATCGTGTACGACTACGAGGGCAACGCGCTGAAGCGGTACAAGCTGACCAACGCCTGGCCGAAGAGCCTGGAGATCGGTTCGCTGAAAGCCGGCGACACCAGCGTGCTCACCGAGAAGCTCGTGGTCACGTACGAGCAGATGGAGGTCGAGTAGGCATGCGCCGGACGCTGGCGGCGATGCCTCCGGCGGCCGACTCCGTTGCGCCGTCCCCCGAACCGGTCTCGCTGCGGACCGAGTTCGTCTTCGAACTGCCCCGGGGGTACGTCGACGAGGCGGGCACGCTGCACAGGTCCGGCACGATGCGGCTGGCGACCGCCCGCGACGAGCTGATCCCGCTGCGCGACGACCGGGTACGCGAGAACCCGGCATTCCTGACCGTGGTCCTGCTCGGCCGGGTGGTCACCCGGCTGGGCAGCATCACCGACGTGCACGCCGGCATCATCGAGAACCTGTTCGCGTCGGATGTGGCGTTCCTGCAGGACCTGTACCGCCGGGTCAACAGCGAGGGCCACACCCGGGCCGGGGTGAGCTGCCCGGAGTGCCAGCACCACTTCACGATCGACATCGCCGGTGGGCGCCTGGGGGAATCGTGACGTACGCGACCGACCGCCTCTACGAGGAGGTCGCGTACGTCGCCTACCACTTCCACTGGTCGCGGGACGAGATCCTCGACCTGGAACACCCCGACCGGCTGCGGTTCGTGTCCGAGATCGCGCGCATCAACACCAGGATCAGCGAAAGGCGGTGAGCGGGCATGCGGCTGTGGCCACCGTGGCGACGGTCCGCTCCGTCGCCTGCGGTCGTGTTGCCGGCTGTTTCGTCGGCTCCGGGGCCGGACGTGCGGCCAGCGCCGTCGGTGCGACCGGCCGCCGGCTGGCGCGAGCTGCCGCCGATCCAGCGCGCGGTACACGAGCCGGCCCTGGTCAGCCCGCCGGACCGGCTCGAACCGGCGCTGCTGTCGTGGCGTAACCCGTCGTTCCTCGCCCCGCTCGGGCACGTGGTCGACCCGGCGGGGCCGTCCGGGTACCTACCGGACGCCGTCGACGTGGCGGTGCCGTCGGCGGGTGCGGCTGGTTTGGCTGGTTTGGCTGAGCCTCCGTTGCCGTTGGCTACGTCTGGTCCGGCGCGTGGGCGGTCTGTGCCGGTCCAGCGCCAGGCAGAAGTATCCAGTGTGGACAGTGCCGCCCCGACCACCGGCGGCCACGTCCCTGCTGACGATCTCGCGCCTGTCGCCGATGTTCCGCAGGTTGTGCCCGTCGAGGACGTTGTGACCGTGGAGGATGTCTCCGCGCCGGAGCCGGCGGGGAGCGCTGAGTTCACCGACGAGGTCGCTGGAGATGTCGCCGGTGAGGTCGCCGGTGATGTCGCCGGGACCCTGGACGGGACGCTCGGCGGCTCGGCCGGCTCTTTCGTCGACAGCCCGGCCACCTTGTCCATGCCGTCTGTGTCGTCTGCTGGCGGCTCGGCCGGGCCGGTTGTGCCGTCTGCCAGCAGCCCGGGTGCGCCGTCCGCGCCGGTTGTGCCGTCCGTTGGCGGTTCGGTCGGGCCGGTTGTGTCGTCTGCCGGCAGCTCGGCTGTCAGGTCCGTGCCGGTTGTGCCGTCCGTTGGCGGTTCAGCTGTGCCGTCCGGGCAGGTTGTGCCGTCCGTTGGCGGTTCAGCTGTGCCGTCCGGGCCGGTTGTGCCGTCCGTTGGCGGTTCAGCTGTGCCGTCCGCGCCGGTCGTGCCTTCCCTTGGCGGTCCCGCCGTGCCGGCCAGCGGCGGCGCGGGACAGCCGCCGGCGGTTCAGCGCACCGGGGCGGCACCGACAGCGCCGACCCTGCCGACAGGACCGACACCGCCGACCGCGCCGACCCTGGCGGCTGCACCGACACCGCCGACCGCGTCGACATCGGCGGCCGCACCGGTAGTGCCCGCACGACCAGCGCAGCCAGCTCCGCCCGCGTCGCCCGTAATGCCGGTACCGTCATCGTTGGAAGCCCCGGCCGCGCAGCCGTTGCCTTCCCCGGTGGTGCAGCGGCTGCGCGGTCCGGCCACGCCCGACACCCCGACGCCGAGCAGGCCGACCGTGGCTCCGGCCAGCGAACCGCCGTCCGTCCCGCTGCCGCTCCAGCGCGCGACGCTCCCGGCTCTGGTCAGCGCCCCGCCGCTCGACCTGCCGGTACGCCAGGTGCCGGCGATACCACACCCTGACCGTGGACCCGCGTCGGCGGTCGAACCGACGGCCCAGCCGGAACCCGTCGTGACGGACACCCTCGGCACCGACACCCCGGCACCGCCCGGACCGGTGCCCACGGTGGACAGTGGCCCGGCGCCGCTGCCGGTACAGCGGACGGCGAGCGTTGCACCGGTACCTCCGAGGCGGCTGGGTCTCGGCGCTCCGCTGACGGCGCCGATACAGCAGCCCGCGCCGATACAGCAGCCCGCGCCGATACAGCAGCCCGCGCCGATACAGCAGCACGCGCCGATACAGCAGCACGCGCCTATACAGCGGCCCGCGCCGGAACCGGTGGCGCTGCCGCCGGTCCAGCGTGCCGTCGCCGAGAATCCCGTTCCCATTCATGATCTTGGAGACTTCGCGGCGCCGGAGCACCCCGAATCTTCCATGATCTTTACGAGCCTGCTGGGCGACCACCCGTTGCCTGTCCGGCATCAGAGCAAAGCGCCGCATCCCGAGTCGCCCACCCCGGCGATGCCAGCGGCACTCCGCCCGGCGCAGACCGGGTCACTGCCGACCGGGCCTTCGGCGCCGACCGTGGTCCGGCTCATGGCGGCCCACCAGCAGACCCACCAGCCGCTGTCGGTCGCCGCCCCGCAACTCGTCCCGGTACAGCGAATGGTGACGGAGCCACCACCGTCACCCGAGCCCGCCGCCGTGGCCGAGCCGGTGGTCCAGACCGTGACCGTGCAGCGGGTGGAGACCCAGGCCCCCGCGCCGCCGGAAGCCCCAGCCACGCCGCCCACCGAGGACCTGGTCGCGAAGCTGTACGACCCGCTGCTGCGGCGGCTGCGTACCGAGCTACGCGTCGAACGCGACCGCCGCGGCAACCTGACCGACCTGCGCCACTGACCGGCACCGACAAGAGGAGAACCACCCTATGAACATTCTCGACCTCGACATCGGCGCCGGCGTCTACTTCCTGGCCAGCATCGACAACGAACCGCTCGGCTCGTTCAACAGCTGCGAGGGGCTCGGCTGCGAGATCGTCGTGGAGCAGCGCGAGGAGGGCGGCAACAACGGGTACGTGTGGCAGCTGCCCACCCGCGTCAAGTACTCGAACATCAAGCTCACCCGCCCGGTCACCGTCGCGAGTATCGCGCTGCACGACTGGTTCAGCTCGATCCACAGCGGCATGAAGCGGCACACCGCGGTGATCGAGGCGCACGGGCCGGCTGGCATCCCGATCGGCGTGTGGGGGCTGCTCGACGTGATGCCGGTCCGCTGGACCGGGCCGTCGCTGAGCCCCGACCAGAACAAGATCGCCACGGAGACGCTCGAACTGGCCCACCACGGTTTCTTCACCCCGAGGGTGCCGCGCTGATGGCCGCCTCACCGATCTCGTTCAGCGCGGCGGGCGCACCCCCGGCCGGCGCCTCCGGAATGCTCGGCGCGCCGCCCAAGCTGGAGCACGCGTACCTGGAGATCCGCGACCCGGGCAGCGGCGGGAGCACGGCGAGCCCCGGGCCGGTGCGCGGGCGGGTCGACTTCCAGTTCAACCCGAAGGAGCTGAGCCTCTCCAAGAGCGCGAAATGGCGGCGCGACGCCCAGCGCGGTGCCAAGAAGAGCGGCGTACCCGAGTTCACCGGGTCCGAGCCGGCCAAGCTCACGCTGGAAATGTTCTTCGACGCGACCGACAAGATGAACGACGCCGTCGTCAAGGCGGTCGAGAAGCTGTTCGAATGCTGCGTACCCACGCCGGAGAGCCTGGCCAAGAAGAAGGGCTCGCCGCCCTGGGTGATCTTCCGGTGGGGCGGCCTGACCGGGTTCACCGCGTACGTGAGCAGCGTGACCGCGAAGTACACGCTGTTCACGCCCAGCGGCACTCCGATCCGGGCGGTGTGCACCGTCTCGATCGAGGAGATCGCCGGCGAGCTGGGCGGCCAGAACCCGACCTCGGGTGCGCTGTCCGCGCAGGACGCGCATGTCCTGGTCGCCGGTGACACGCTCCAGTCGGTGGCGTTCCAAAGGTACGGCAACCCGAACATGTGGCGCGGCATCGCCGAGGCCAACGGCATCGACGACCCGATGCGGCTGCCGATCGGCTCTACTCTGCTGATCCCGTCCGCGACCGAGCTTGGGGTGGCCGGTGCCTAACCAGCAGTTCGCGTCGACGCTCCAGGTCGAGGTGGAAGGATCACCCCTACCAGCCGACGTGGCGGTGCTGCTCACGTACGCGTACGTCGAGGACAGCCGGGCCGTGCCGGACATCTTCGTGCTGCGCTTCCGCGACGCCGAACGGACCGTGCTCACCAAGTCCGGGCTGAAGATCGGGGCGGCGGTGCGGATCAGCGCGCAGACCTCCGACGCGCCCGGCCCGCAACTGCTCATGTCGGGTGAGGTCACCGCCGTCGAGGCGGAGTGGGAAGCGACCGGCAGCGTCACCGAGGTACGCGGTCTCGACCACGCCCACCGGCTGTTCCGCGGCCGGCGGGTCGCCGCGTACGCGGAAATGACCGTCGCCGACATCGTGCGCAAGGTCGCGCAGCGGGCCGGCATCCAGGTCGGCCAGGTCGATGACGCGCCGGGCCTGGCCGGCGCCCCGAACACGCAGGTCGGGCAGGACAACATCAGCGACTGGGACTTCCTGCGGCGACTCGCGGTCGCGGCCGGTGCCGAGTGCGCGGTGGTCGACGCCAAGCTGGAGTTCCGGGTACCGAAGCCGCCGGCCAGCGCGCCGGACAGCAACGCCAACGCGAACACCAACGCGTTCGTCCTGGAGGCGCACCGTAACCTGGTGTCGCTGCGCGCCGCGATCTCGGCCGCCGAGCAGGTGCCGAAGGTGACCGTGCGGGGCTGGGACTACCTGCACAAGCAGGCGGTCAGCGCGAGTGCGGACGCGACGACGGCCGGCACCGACCTGCCCGACGTGAAGCCGGCCGATCTGGCCAAGAAGTTCCAGAGCCCGGACCTGGTCGCCACCGACGTCCCGTACCGGACGCAGGCTGGCGCGCAGACCGCGGCCAAGGCGCTGTCCGACCAGGTGGCCGCCGGGTTCGCCGAGCTGGACGGGGTGGCGAAGGGCAACCCGAAGCTGCGCGCGGGTACCCCGGTGGCGCTCGCCAACGTCGGCGCGCCGTTCGAGGGGAAGTACACGCTGACCAGTACCCGGCACCTGTTCAGCGCGGACGCCGGGTACACCACCGCGTTCGTCGCGAGTGGACACTCGGACCGGTCGCTGTACGGGACGATCCACGGCGCGGGTCCCCGCGCGGCCCCGACCGGGCTGGTGCCGGCGCTGGTCAGCGACGTGAAGGACCCGGAGAAGCTGGGTCGGGTCAAGCTGACGTTCCCGTGGCTGGGCGACGACTACACCAGCGGCTGGGCGCGTACCGTGCAGCTCGGCGGAGGGAAGAGCCGGGGTACCTGGGTGCTGCCCGAGGTCGGCGACGAGGTGCTGGTCGGTTTCGAACACGGCGACTTCGACGCGCCGTACGTGCTGGGCGGGCTGCACAACGGCACCGACAAGCCGCCGACCACGCAGGTCGAGACCGTCGACAGCAACAGCGGCGAGATCACCGGACGGTACCTCGTGTCGCGGACCGGCCACCGGCTCGCCCTGGTCGAGTCGGGCAGCGGCGCCAACGAGGTGAGCCTCGCGACCGGCGACGGCAAGCACAAGCTGGTGTTCGACCAGCGGGGCGCCAAGGTGACGCTGCACAGCGACGGCACTGTCCTGGTCGAGGGCAAGGGCGTGACCGTCGACGCGGGCAAGGACGAGCTGATGCTCAAGGGCGGCAAGGTGACCATCTCGTCGAGCGGCGACGTGAACGTGACCGCGAAGGGTGGCGTGACCCTGGAGGCCACTGCGGCCGCGAAGCTGTCCGGTGCACAGGCCACAGTGGACAGCAAGAACACCCAGATCACGTCCACCGGCCCGCTGGCCGTGCAGGGCAAGCCGGTCCGGATCAACTGAGGGGAGGACGCGATGCCCAACGCCGCCCGCGTCGGCGACCTGACCGGCCACCCGGGGGTGATCAGCGGCCCCGGCGCGACCCAGGTGTACATCTGCGGCCAGCCCGCGGCCACCGTGGGTACCCAGCACACCTGCTCGTTCCCCGGGCCGGCGCCGCACCCGCCGACAGTGATCATCCCGCCCGGCTGCCCGACCGTGTACATCGAGGGCAAGCCCGCCGCGAGGGTCGGCGACATGACCGCCTGCGGCGCCCCGATCCTCCCCCCAGGCGCCCCCACGGTCTTCATCGGAGACGGCGGATGACCCCGCTGCTTCCTCGTCGATCTAGGACGAATGGTGGAACGAAGCCGGCAAGCCGGGCACCATTCGTCCTAGATCGACGCGCACAAGGGGGTCGCGATGAGTGACCAGTTCATTGGGGCGGGGTTGGCGTTTCCACTGCGGACTGACGCTACCGGCGGCATCGCCCTGGTCCGCGGGGAGCGGGAGATCGCCGAGGCGATCCGGCTCATCCTCGGCACCTCGCCGGGCGAGCGGCCGATGCGCCCCGAGTTCGGCTGCGCGATCGGCGAGTTCGTCTTCGCGCCCGCCGACGCCGCGACCGCCGGGCTCATCGCGTACGAGGTGCGGATCTCCCTGGAGCGCTGGGAACCGCGCATCGACCTGCACGACGTCCAGGTCGACTTCGCCGACGCGGCCAACGGGGTACTGCTCATCGACATCCGGTACGCGCTGCGCGGCAGCAACGACCCGCGCAACCTCGTCTTCCCGTTCTACGTGATACCCGCCCAGGAGGCGTAGGTGCTGCCCGTCCCCAACCTCGACGACCGTCGCTTCCAGGACCTGGTCGACGATGCCAAACGCCTGGTGCAGCGCCGCTGTCCGGAGTGGACCGACCACAACGTCTCCGACCCGGGCGTGACGCTGATCGAGGCGTTCGCGACGATGGTCGACCAGTTGCTGTACCGGCTCAACCGCGTCCCCGAGGCGCACTACCTGCGCTTCCTCGACCTGATCGGGGTGCGGCTGCACCCACCCACGGCCGCCCGCTGCGACGTCACGTTCTGGCTCGCGGCGCCGCGGGAGGAGGCGGTCACGGTGCCCGCCGACACCGAGATCGCCACCCCCCGGACCGAGGCCGAGGAACCGGTCGTCTTCAGTACCCTTACCGACCTGCTCATCCCGCCGTGCGACCTGGAGCACGTGTTCACGGCGGCGGCCGACAGCGAGCCGGTCGGCCGGGACCTGGAGGCGGGCGGGTTCGCCTGCTTCAGCCCCGCGCCCCGGCCGGGTGACTCCGTCCTGTTCGGACTGTCCGACCCGGTGCCGGGATGCGCCGTGCTGCTGCGCCTGGACTGCCAGGTCGAGGGCGTCGGCGTCGACCCGCGTGACCCGCCGCTGGTGTGGGAGGCCTGGACCGGGCGCGGTTGGACCGAGTGCGAGGTCGACCAGGACACCACCGGCGGGCTCAACCGGCTCGGTGAGGTCATCCTGCATGTACCCAAGGAGCACGTCGCGTCGGTCGTGTCCCGGCGGCGGGCCGGCTGGGTGCGCTGCCGCGTGCTGGAGCCGGCGGTCGGGCAGCCGTTCTACTCCGCGTCGCCGCGCCTGAACTCGGCGCAGGCCGACACGATCGGCGGCTCGGTCGCCGCGGCACACGCCCAGGCGGTGCGCGATGAGCTGCTCGGCCGCTCCGACGGTACCGCCGGCCAGCGGTTCACGCTGCTCCGGAGCCCGATCGTGCCGGACGTGGAGCCGCTGGTGGTCGAGGTGTCCGGCGACGACGGCTGGACGCCCTGGCGGGTGGTCGAGACGTTCGCGTACTCGCAGCCCGACGACCAGCACGTGATCGTCGACGCCGCGTCCGGGGACGTGCAGTTCGGCCCGGCGGTACGCGAGGAGGACGGCACGATCCGCCGGTACGGGGCGGTGCCGCCGAAGGACGCCACGATCCGGGTACCGGTGTACCGGACCGGCGGCGGCCGGCGCGGCAACGTCACCAAGGGGCTGCTGCGAATCCAGCGCGAGCCGGTGCCGTTCGTCAGCCGGGTGGAGAACCGGTCTGCGGCCACCGGTGGCGTCGAAGGCGAGTCGGTGGCCGAGGCGGCGGTCCGCGGACCACTTGTCCTGCGTACCCGGGACCGCGCGGTCACCGCCGAGGACTACGAGCAGCTCGCCCGTGAGGCGGCGCCGGAGGTGGCCCGGGTGCGCTGCGTGCCCGCCGCCGACGACGAGGCGGGTGCCCGGGTCCTCGTCGTCCCCGCCGTCGCGACCGACGCGGCCGGCCGGCTCACCTTCGCCGAGCTGAAGCCGAGCCAGCAGACGTTGGACCGGATCGTCGCGTACCTCGACGAGCGGCGTTGCCTGGGGGCCCGGATCGTCGTCGAGCCGCCGTTCTACCAGGGCGTCACCGTGGTCGCCCGGGTACGCGCCCGGCGCGGCGTCGACGTGGCCGACCTGACCAGCCGGTCGGTGCGCGCGCTGCACGGGTACCTCGATCCGCTGTACGGCGGGCCGGACCGCGACGGCTGGCCGTTCGGCCGCCCGGTACAGGCCGGCGAGGTGTACGGGGTGCTCCAGGCCCTGCGCGGCGTGGACATCGTGGAGGACGTGCGGCTGTTCGGCGCCGACCCGGTCACCGGCGAGCGGGGGAGCGCGGTCACCCGCCTCGACCTGCCCCCGCACGCGCTGGTCTTCTCGTACGGCCACCAGGTCCGGGTGAGCGCCCCATGAGCGTGCTTTCCTTGGCACAACTTCCCGGAAGTAGTGCCCTCGGGACCGGGCTGAGGCCACAACTTCCGGGAAGTTGTGCCGATCATGGGGGTGCGCCGTGAGGGGGACCGTCGCCGGGCTGCGCGGCCCGCACTCGATCGGTGACCTGCTGCCCTCGCTGTACTCGGAGGACACGTTCGCGCAGCGCTTCACCGGCGCGCTGGACGAGGTCCTCGCCCCGGTACTGTCCACGCTGGACTGCATGGACGCGTACTTCGCGCCCGCGCTCGCCCCGGCCGACTTCGTCGACCTGCTCGCCCACTGGGTGGCGCTGCCGCTGGGCGACGGCTGGTCGCTGGAGCGGCGCCGCCGGCTGGTCGCCGCCGCGGTCGCGCTGCACCGCCGTCGCGGTACCCGGGGCGGCCTCGCCGACCTGGTGGCGCTGGTCACCGGGGGTGAGGTGGAGATCATCGAAAGCGGCGGGTGTGTCGCGTCGGCCGACCCGGACGCGCCGCTGCCCGGATCGAACCGGCCCTGGGTGCACGTCCGGGTACGCGTTGCCGACCCGGCATCGGTCAACGCCGACCGGCTCGACGACCTGATCGCCGCGAACAAGCCGGCGCACCTGCCGCATTCGTTCGACGTCCTGCCCACCGACATTCAACCCAATGGCGCCTTGTCCATACCGGCCCCGTCCCGGGACTCATCCGCCCAGGAGAACGCATGAGGATCTGCGAGCAGTGCGGCACCGCCAACGGCGACGACGCCGAGTTCTGCGGCGGCTGCGGGGAGTTCCTGGAGTGGGACGACGGCGCGGGTACCCAGCCGGCCGCGTCGGGCGCCGCCGCGACGGCCGCCGCCACCGCCGCCGCCACCGCCGCCGCGTCGACAGCCGTCGCGACCCAGCAGGCGCCCCCGCCGGTGACACAGCAGGCGCCCCCGCCGGCGACACCCGCGGGCCCGGCCACGCACGCGGGCCCGGCCACGCACGCGGGCCCGGCCACGCACATCCGCCCGGCCACGCACACCGGCTCTGCCACGCACACCGGCCCGGCCACGCACACCCGCCCGGTCATGCCGCCCACGCCGTCCACTGTGGATCCGGCGCCGCCCGGTACCGTCTGGCGCGGCGCCGCCGCCGGCCCGGTCGACCAGGCCGCGGCCACCCACTCCGCCGCCGAACATCAAGGACACCACGGCCCGGCCACGCCAGCGGTACAGCCGACCGGGCCGGCGCCGGTACAGCCCGGCCAGCGCCCCGTGCACCGGGTCCGCCCGCAGCCGACCGTCGTCGAGGAGCCGCTGGTCGCACCCGGCCAGATCGCCTGCCCCGCCTGCGGTGTGGGCAACGATCCGACCCGGCGTTTCTGCCGCCGCTGCGGTACCTCGCTCGCCACCGCCACCGTCGTGCGGCTGTCCTGGTGGCGGCGCCTGCTCAACTGGCTGCGGGGGCGGCGAGGCCACGCCGTCGGGTACCGTCCGCGCGGTCGCCGGCAGGGCGGTGGCAAGGTCTGGCCGGTGCTGGTGTTCCTGCTGGCCGCCGTGCTCGCGGTGGCCGCGATCCCCAACCTGCGCGGCTACGTCGGGCGGGGGATCGGGGCGGTCCGCGACCGGATCAACGGGGTCACCCAGGTCGACCCGGTCCGCGCCACCGCCTCGTCCGGGACGAAGTATCCGGCCGACAACATCAAGGACGGCACCAACGACGTCTACTGGGCACCCGACAAGCCGGCGACGGAGGCGGCCGACCAGTGGGTGGCGCTCGACCTGGCCAAGCCGGTACGCCTGGAGTACCTGGTGTTCACCACCGGCGTGTCCACCAGCCGGCAGGACTTCCTCGCCCAGGGCCGGCCGGAGAACGTCGAGTTGACGCTCACCTCGACCGGCGGTCAGCCGAAGACCGTGGCGATCCGGTTGCAGGACAAGACCGGCGCGCAGAAGGTCGCGCTGGCCGGCGACGGCGTCACCAACATCAAGGTGACGATCAAGTCGGTCTACGGAGCCCAGCCCGAGCGTCTAGTGGCGATCGCGGAACTGGAGGTGTTCGTGCGCGGCTGACCCGGGGCGTATCGGCGCCGGGCAGCCGGCCGCCCGGGATCCGGCCGGCCCAGCCGCCACTCCCACCGCCGGAGCCGCCTTTCGCGCCACCCGCGGCCGGGGGCACCCCCAGCGAGGCGAGCATCTGCGCGTACCGGCGCTGCGCCTCGGCGGCCTTCGCCGGTGCGTTGCTTTCCGCGTACGCCCGGAGCAGCACCTGCCAGGCGTCGTCGTCGTGCGGGTCGAGGCTGGTGACGCAGTACTCGGCGGCCGCGATCGCCTGCGCCGCGTTGCCCTCGGCCAGCTCCGCCGCGGCCAGCGCCCCGGCGACGCGGGTGGCCTGCCGGCGGAACCGCTCGCGTAACTCGACCGCCCAGCTCTCCGGGCCGTCCTCGGGGAGAAGATCGCCACCGTACGTCCCGAGTGCCGCCCGCAGCGCGGCCAGCTCGGCCAGCCGGTCGCCGCTGTGGCGGACCTGGTTCCACCGCTGTACCGCGTTCGTGAACTCCAGGGTGTCGGCGTACCCGTCGTCGGGCACCGCGATGCCGTACGCGTCGCCGGTGCGCACCAGCAGTTGCTGCTTGCCCCGCAGGCTGCCCGGTTCCAGGAGCCCGCGCAGCGCGGAGATGGCGACCTGGAGGCTGCGGGTGGCCGACTCCGGCGGCAGTTCGGGCCACAGCGAGTCGATGAGCACCTCGCGGTGCACCACCCGGCCGGCGTGCATCGCGAGCAGTCGCAGGGCCGCGCGGGCCTTGGCCCGTACCGTGGTGGTGTCCACCGGCTGGCCGGCGATCTCCATGCGGAAGCCGCCGAAACAGCGGATCGACACCGACGGCACCGGCTGGTTCGCGGCCGGAAGCGGCGCGGCGGCGGGGTTGACCCGCTCGCCCTGCGGGACCGGCCGGGCTCGTTGCCCCGCCCAGGCCGGCTCGACCGGATCAGCCGGCTCGATCAGATCAGCCGGCTCGATCAGATCAGCCGGCGCGGTCGTCCGGCCCGGCTCGGTCGTCCGGCCCGGCGCGGTCGTCCGGCCCGGCGCGGACGTCCGGCCCGGCTCGGTCGTCCGGCCTTGCTCGGCGGCCGGAATCGGTTCAGCCGGGTCGGCCGGCTCCTCCGGGCCGGCCCAGCCGCGTACCACCGACCCGGGCAGGCCGACCGACGCGGCCAGCGCCTCGGCCTCGCGGAGCAGGCCGGCCCGCCGCTCCGGGTCCAGCCGGGCGAGCGCGACCGTGGCGGCGACGTGCACACCGGGTACCCCCGCACTGGCGGCGAGGGTCGCGGCGGCCCGCGCTTCGACGTCGGCGTCCGGCAACCCGTCGGCCGCGGCGGCCAGCGCCAGGAACGCCTGCGCCCAGGCCTGGAGCACCCCGGCGCCCAGCTCCCGGCACTCGGTGACGAGGCGGACCAGCCGGCGCGGGTCGGGTTTGCCGTAGCGCTGCTCGTGCAGGCAGGCCAGCGCGGTCGCGAGCACGTACCCCCAGCGGTCGCCACGGCGTTCGCACTCGGTGGCCGCGGCGTACGCGTCGAGCACCGAATCCGGGTCCGGGCCCAGTGCCCGGGTGGCCCGTGCCAGCCGGGACAGCCAGGGCGCGCCGACCGACTCGGCCTCCTCGGCGATCTGGTCCAGCTCGACGTCGAGGTGCGGGTCGGTGCCCGGCCGGCGGTGCTGGTTGAACTGCCGGCCGAACTGCTCGCTTCGTGGCTGCCCGGTGTCCCCGGCGGCCAGCCGGAGGCCGGCACGCAGCAGGCGCAGCGCGAGCGCGGCCGGGCTCACCTCGGTCCGGCCGTCGTCGCCGCGGGGGTGGCGCAGCGCCTCGCCGACGTTGCCGGCCAGCAGTTCGGCGATCAGGCGGACCAGTTCCCCCTCGGCGCCGCTGAGCGCGATGGCCTCGCCCGCGACGACCGTGGGGTGGCGGCGGGTGGCCGCCCGCAGCCAGGAGCTCCAGTGGGTACGCGCGGGCTGCTCGTCGGTCAGCCAGATCGCGGCGACCCGGCGTTCGCGCAGGCAGCGCTGCCGGCCCTCGGTGTCCCCGAACAGCGTCTCGGCCTGCCGGAACCCGTCGATCGCCGCGGCCAGCTGGCCGTGCCCTAGGCGGCGGCGGGCTTCCGCGTACACCAGCCACGGGTCCTCGGCGACCAGCCAACCCGGCAGCAGGTCGTCCCAGGACCGGTCGCCGTTGTCGACGACGTCGCCGCCGACGCGGGCGAGCAGCCGGCGTACCGCGGGCCAGTCCCCGGCGCGGGCGTAGGAGCGCACCGCTTCCGCGTACGCCCCTTCGGCGACCAGCAGTTCGGCGGCGCGCGCGTGCCAGCGGCGGGCCTCGGCCTCACCCAGCTCCTCGACCAGCGCGGCGCCGAGGTGGCTGCGCAGGACCTGGTGGTACTGGTAGGTGTGCCCGCCGTCGACCGTGATCGGCAGACCGTACCGGTGGGCCAGCTCGTCGAGGCGCTGGTCGCTGCCTTCCATGTCGAGCAGCCGGTCGCAGCGCTCCCCGGTGAGCACGTCGAACACGCAGGTGCGCACCAGGAAGTCGCGGATCTCGTCGCTGAGGCCGGCGAGCAGGTTGCGGGCCAGGTAGTCGCGGGCCACCGCCCACCGGCCGGACAGCGCCGCGACCGCCCGGCGGCGCACCGACAGCGGCCGGCCCCGGGTGGACAGGTGGAACATGGTCAGCCCGGCGGCCCAGCCACCGGTACGCCGGGTCAGCAGGGCGACCTCATCGGGCGGCAGCGGCTCGGAGTACACCCCGGCGAGCAGCCGCTCGACCTCCCAGGTGCGGAACCGTAGGTGCTCCGAGCCGAGCACATCGGGACGTCCGGAGACCTCGTGGCGCATCAGGTTGAGGGCGGGCATCCGCCGGCCTGCAATCACTATTCGCACACCGGATGGACGGTTGGCCAGCAGGCGTTCAATGATCAGTTCGCCGGGGGTACCGATCAGGCAGTCGACATTGTCTATTAGGAGGAGGAGATCCGCGACGTTCGCAACGGACATCTCGGCCAGCGGATCGGCGTCCATAGCCGCCTCGTCGGACAGCGCAGGCAGGTCGAGAGCGGCCCGGATGGCGGCCGTGACCCGGCGCGCGGTGCGGTCGGTGGCGGCGTCGGCGGGGTCCGCCCGGTAGCGGGCGACCGGCCCGTGGTGGGTACGGGCGTACTGCTCAAGCAGGGTTGTCTTGCCGAAACCGGCTGGCGCGACAACCAGCGCCACCCCGCCCGCAAGCGCGGTGTCGAGGTGCGCGATCAGACGGGCTCGAACCAATCCCTCCGGCGACGGGGCCTGGTCCGGGCGCGCAGCGACAGTCACCGCATTCCCTCCCCGAACGCCAACGGTCGCCCCCGTGACCGGCCGACAAGAACGTCGACCCGGCGTAACGCGTCCGTCATTGTGCACTACGCATTACAACTCGACCACGGCCATCCTTGATTGCACCCGTTTCGGATGCCACTGTTCGGCTTGCTTTGCCATAAATTGGGGACCTACTGGTGGGTAACTTCACACCGGTCGGATGACGCGCGGCGCTCCGGATCAATGCTGGTCGATCAGGTCCCGTCTGGCCGCGCCGGATGGGACCTGATCGACCGGCGTCAATGGGGGGCCGGTGTGGCCCGGGTCACCTCGAGACCACGCCTCCGGGCCAGGCCGGCCAGCGTGACCGCGTTCCGGACCGCCGCGCCGCCCGGGTCGTTGTTGAAGTACACAAATGTGTCGCAACCAGGCTCGAACGCGTCGGCGACCCGGTCCAGCCAGGTACTCAGCGCCCGTCGCCCGTACCCGGGGCGGGGTTGCGCCCGGCCCTCGTGCAGCCGCAGGTACCCGAAGCCGGCGGTACGCCACAACGGCGTCACCGGCCGGCCCAACCGGTCGGCCCAGCACAGTGCGGCACCACGCCGGCACAGCGTGTCCCGTACCGCCGGCACCCACCAGGACGGATGGCGCGGCTCGACGGCGACCCGCACCCGCGCCGGGAACTCGGCGAGGGCCGCGTCCAGCAGCTCCGGGTCGGCGCGCAGGGTCGGCGGCAGTTGCAGGAGTACCGGGCCGAGCTTGCCGCCGAGCCCGCTCGCCCGGTCGAGGAACCGGGCGACCGGCTCACCCGGATCGCGCAGCCGCTTGACGTGGGTGAGGTACCGGCTCATCTTCACCGTGACCACGAAGTCGTCGGGCGTACGCTCCCGCCAGCTCTCGAACGTGCCGCGCTCCGGTAGCCGGTAGAACGCGTTGTTGATCTCGACCGTGGCGAACGCCGACGCGTACCACTCCAGCCACTCGCGCTGCGGCAGCTTGTCGGGGTAGAGGCGCCCCCGCCAGTCGCGGTACTGCCAGCCTGACGTGCCGACCAGGATCACGCTTTCCGGCGTACCCAACCCGCGCCCGGGCTATGCCCCGGCGTCCGCCCGCGGCGCCAGGTGGGCGAGGGTTCCGGTGAGTTCGAGTACCCGCAGGACGAGGCCGGTCGCGTTGGTCAGCACCAAGGTGCACCCGTGCCGGGCGACGGTGCGGTGGGCGCGCTTGAGTGCCGCCGTTCCGGTGGAGTCGATGAAGATGAGGTCACCGAGATCGACCTCGATCAGCTCGGTCGGCTCGGACGCCGCGAGCTCACACAGCATGGTGCCGAACGGCCACGCGGCGGCGATGTCCATCTCGCCGGTGGCGACCACCGATACTTTCCGGCCCTCCCGATCAATCGTGTACAGAAATGCCATCGACCTCTCCATTCCCCCATGGGCCGTCGACATAGACATTTTGCTTTGGATGGTAGATCCCCCAGACCACCCTGTTTTGGCTCAACAAGATCGGCACAACTTCCCGGAAGTTGTGGCCTCAGTCCCACGGGGAGGCCACAACTTCCGGGGAATTGTGCCGATCTCCGATGACGAAGGCGGGCACGCGGGCGGGTCACCCCTTCATGAGCTTGTCGGCGATCCGCTTCGCGGTGTTGCTCGGTATCGCGAACCCGACTCCGATGTTGCCCGCGCTCTGCCCGCGTCGCGATCGCCGTGTTGATGCCGATCACCCGACCCGCCGAGTCGACCAGCGCACCGCCCGAGTTGCCCGGGTTGATCGCGGCGTCGGTCTGGATCGCATCCTTGATCGTCGACTGCTCGCCGCCACGCGCTCCGCCCGGCCCGCCGGATCCGCCGGGTCCGCTTGGTCCGCCGCCGAACCCGCCGTCGGGCCCGCTGGGCCCGCTCGGCCCGCCGCCGCCCGAGTTGCTCAGGTCCCGGTGCAGGCCGCTGACGATGCCCGCGGTCACCGTGCCGTCGAGGCCGAGCGGGCTGCCGATCGCAAGTACGGTGTCGCCCACCTGGACCTAGTCACTGTCGGCGAACGTGGCGGGCGTGAGCCCGGAGACCCCGTTCGCCCTGATGATGGCGAGGTCGAAGGTCTGGTCGGTACCCACGATGGTGGCCGTGGCGGTCTTGCCGTTCGAGAACGTCACCCGCACCGTGCTTCCCTCCGCTGTAGCCGCCACGTGGTTGTTGGTCACGATGTACCCATCGGCGGTCATCACCACACCGGAGCCCTCGGCTGTGCCGGTGTCGATCGACACCACGCTGGGTTCGACCGCGGCGGCGACCGCGGCGAGCGTCGACCGGTCCACCACGCTGGGCGTAGTCGTGACGGTCCGGGTGGCGGTCGGGGTGGCGTCGACGCGGTGGACGAGGTACCCGCCGGCCGCACCGGCGGAGAGCATCACCACCGCGGCGCCGACCCCGGCCGCCACCCGCGTCCGCCATCGGCGCGGTGGCGCGGCCGGGGCCTGTGGTGCGCCCGCCACGTCCGGGGCACCGTCAGGCGGGTCGATGGTGGCCGGGGGAGTTGGAGCGGCGTCGATGGTCGTCATTACCAAAGCTTCGCCCGGCGGGCTTCGGCGGGCCTGAAGAGCGGCTGTGAGCTGTCTGGGATCAGGACGCCCGGGGCGTCGCTAGCCGCGTGGCTGCAACTGGGTGGCGACGTTGCGGCACACCCCGGCGCCGTACTGCAGCCCCAGCTCGGACGGGTACCGGGTGAGCACCGCCAGCACGTACTGGTCGACGATGGCCAGGCAGTTGAGGTGCCAGTCGTCGCCGACGATGGTCCAACCGTTCTTGATCGAGGTCCGGCCGGCCACGTCGGGCGGCAGGGCCTCGATGACCCCGAACCGTCCCTCGCCGCGCACCTGGCGCATCTCGTTCAGGATCCAGCCGGTCCACTTCGGCCCGGCCGCGCGCCCGTCCGCCACGCACGCGCCCAGCCGTACGGCGTCGCGGGCGGACACCTGGGTGCGGCTCCACCAGCCGTCGAAGATCGACGTCTCGGTCAGCCCACAGATGCTGATCATGCGCTGGACGACAGCGTTGTACCCGTCGACGTCGTAGATGATCTCAGCGGCGTTGTCGTCGCTGTCCCGGATCATCCGGGTCAGCAGGGCGAGTTTGTCGGCCGGTGGCTGGGCGTCACCGAGCCGGCGCAGGTAGTCCGAGGAGATCCAGGCTTTGATCATCGACTCGGTGGAGTTGGTGGCGGTGGTGTAGTTGGGCGAACCGGTCATCGTGCCGGTGTTGCGATCGAGCAGGGCCCAGGCGAAGAACCCCTGCACCTGGACGTCCACCGGGCCGGGGGACAACAGTGGCGGAGGCGGCTGGCCGGCCATGCTCAGCCCTGGACCCTCGTCGCTCGGGCTGGGCGAGGCCGAGCTGTCCGCGGGCGCCGGCGCCGGTCCGCTGAGCCGGCCGGCGGCGTGCCCGATACTTTCCCGGTTGGTCCACACCGCGACGGCGCCCACCGCGAGCATCACGATTACCGTGACGGTCATGGTGACGCGGGTACGCAACGGGACGGCTCCCTCTGGGCGGGTGGAGCTGGTACAGGCCTTCTATGCAACCCCAGCCTGCCTGGCACCGCAGCAAACAACACTAAGAATTGCCTGGGAGTCGCGTTAATGCCGCCGGCCAGATCACAAAACCAGACGGTACGTGAAAAAGGTCCCCAAAGGGGCAAAGCGCACGTGCGTCAGACCAGCAGGAGGAGTGTTCGATCGTGCAGCCGAACGAGATCACCGAGGTTCTGAACCGTCCGATCAGCCAGGAGCTCCTGGCCCGAGACCTGACCCGGCTGGCCTATGTCGCCAAGGACGGCACGCCGCGGTCGATCCCGATCGGGTTCACCTGGAACGGCACGGAAATCGTCATGTGCACGTCGAAGAACGCCCCGAAACTCCCGGCCCTGCGCCACAACCCGGCGGTCGCCCTGACCATCGACACCGAGGTACATCCGCCGAAGATCCTGCTCATCCGCGGCCGGGCCGAACTGGACGTCGTCGACGGGATCCCGGAGGAGTTCCTCCAGATGAACGGCTCCTACGCGATGACCCCGGAGCAACGGGTCGAGTGGGAGGCCGAGGTGCGCTCGCTCTACGACGGCATGGTCCGGATCGTCGTCACGCCGACGTGGGCGAAGCTGATCGACTTCGAGACGACCCTCCCGAGCGCGGTCGAGGAGCTGGCCCGGCAGCGCGAAGAACGCCAGCGCACATAAACATAACTACGGGCCGATGCTGTCGGTCTCCCAGAATGCCGACGGGTACTCGATCGTCCCGGTCAACCCCGGGTCGTACGCGTCGAGGCGCCTGATCTGGAACGCCGCCTCCGGTATCCGGTCGGACGGGCGCAGGATCCCGTAGTCGGAGGCACGCTCGAAGCCGAACCGGCGGTACAGTGCCGGCGCGCCTTCGAGGATGACCAGCGGCTCGCGGCGCGCGTCGACCTCGTCGAGGCCGTGCCGCACCAGCGCGCCGCCGATGCCCCGGCGCTGGTGGTCCGGGTGTACGGCCAGCGGGCTCAACAGCAGCACCTCGACGTCGTCGGCGTCCGGCCGGCGCAGCGGCGCCCGGCTGAACAGCACGTACCCGACGACGGCGCCGCCGGCACCGGTCGCGACGAATCCCAGCTCCGGCTCGGCGTACTCCGATCGCCGGATCAGGTCGACCAGGCGCGGCACCTGGTCGGAACCGAACGCCGCAGCGAGCAGGTCGGCGACGGCGGCGTGGTCGGCCGCGGTCTCCTGCCGGATATCGGTCACCCGGCGTTGTCTACCCGCCCGCCGGTCAATCCGCGAGCGGTTTACCGGCTGTCCGGCAGGGCAGCCGGACCGGCGATAGGTTGGGCTGCATGCTCTTGGCGGAGTCAGCGACGTCGATACGCGCGGTCCTCGGCCGGTACCTGATCGTTGCGGTGCTCGTGCGGCTGGCCGACGAGGGCTCGCGGGTCGCGCTGATCCTGCTGGCGTTGGCCCGGACATCGAGCGCGGCGTTCGGCGGTGCGCTGATCGCGGCGGTGATGATCCCGCATGTGGTCGCCGCGCCGGCGATGGGCGCGCTGGCCGACCGGGTCCGCCGGCGTAGGCCACTGTACGCCGGTGCGCTCGCCGGGTATGGTGCCGCGCTGGCCGGGTGTGGCCTGCTGACCGGCCGGACTGGTGCTGGCGGTCGGCGCGGCCGGTGGCTGCTGCGCGCCGCTGGTCACCGGCGGGTTGACCGGGTTGCTGCGCGACCTGGTGCCGGCCGGTGCCCGCAACCGCGCGTACAGCCTGGACGCGATGTCGTACAACGCCGCGGGCATCTGCGGCCCGGTTGTCGCGGGGTTGCTGGTGACCGGGTTCGGGCCGGGACCGGCCACGCTCACGGTCGCGGCCGCCGCGATCGCCGGTGGGCTCGTGCTGTGCACGCTGCCCATCGCCGCGCGCGAGCCCGGTGCGGCCGGGCGCAGGCAGCCGGTGCTCGGCGGCGTCGCGGCCATCTGGCGCGATCCGGTGCTGCGCGCGGTGACCACGGCGACCAGCGTCGGGATGCTGGGCGACGGGGCGCTGCCCCTGGTGGCGGCGTTGCTCGCGGTGCACTACCACGCCGGGTACGCGGCTGGCGCATTGCTGTCGGCGGTCGCGGCGGGTGCGCTGGTCGGCGCGCTGGCGTACGCCCGCCGGCCGGTCGGCGCCGACCGGCCGGCCCGGGTCGTCATGGTGGGCCTGGTGGCCGGCGGGCTGCCGCTGCTGCTCGTACCCGTGACCGGGAACGTCGCAGTCAGCATCGCGCTGTTCGCGGTGTCCGGGTTCTTCGTCGGCCCGCAGGTGAGCGCGCTCTTCGCCAGCCGGGATCAGCAGGCGCCGGCCGAGTTCCACACGCAGATCTTCACGTTCGGGGCCGGTCTCAAGATAACGTCGGCGGCGGTCGGCGCGGCGCTGGCCGGCGCCCTCGCGAGCAACGGCGCCGGTGGCGAGACGCTGGTGCTCGCCGTGGCCGGCTGCCACATCGTCGCCGGCGGGATCGGTGCCCTGCTGCTGCGGGGCCGGCGGTGAAAACGGCGCGGATCGAGGTGTGGCCGCCGCCCGGTCGTCCCGGGCGGCGGCCGTTCCCCAGGTCCCCATTGATGGGGGAGTCCGCACGGCATACCAGCCGCGTACCGACCCTATCGGCCGATCCGCCCGAAACGTGAATGGATTTCCGCCCGGCGCTACCCCGTGTGCACGTTGGCCAGGCTGGCGAAGAAGTCACTGAACCGGTTCGCCACGACCGCGACCCCCGAGCCCAGTTCCTTCGCGGTCAGCGCGGCCTCGGTGGGGTGGTGCGCCACGTAGAAGGCCAGGTACACGGTGGCAACCCAGCCGACGATCTTCCTGGGCACTGGTGGGTCCTCCCTTGCATGCCAGGCAGTCCACGCGCCGGACCCGATCCGGGCCCGGCGTCGTGGTCGATCTGGGCGCGCGCCGGCTTGCCACCAGCCAGTCCACCACACGTCGATCGTCGACGTGATCGGTTCGGCCGAACCCGGGAGAGTTCGGCCTTGCCAGGGCCGACGGCCCTCAGCCCGTACTGTTGGTGTTCGCTCGTGGCAGGCCGAGGCAGTCGAGGAGATCGAAGTAGATGTCTTCTGCGAAGACGTACCGCTTCCAGGGCAGCCACAACGCCGCCGCGAGTCCTGCAGGCCGGGCCGTACGGAGGAGTTGGCGGATCGGTCTGGCTGGTACGGAGTACCCGGCCGCTGCCGCCCATTTGACGGCACATCGAGCCGCTTCGGCTGGTGGTGATCCGAAACTCGCGATCGTCCCCAGAGCCTGACGCCGCGCGACGTGCCGCGACGCACCGCCCATCATGTGGTGATCGCGCTCGAACGCATATGCGGTCCGTGGCGCCAGCCAGGCGCCCCACCGCTCGCCTGATGGGTGAGCGGCGACGAGTTGGCCATAGTCGCTGTCGGCGATGTATGCGGCCACGACGGGAGCTGCCGTGTCGGCCGACAGATTGACAAGCAGCCCGTCGTCTTCGCCCAGTACGTTGTCCGCTACGTCGTACACCAGCCATCCGCCGCCGCGCCGTGCGCCCTCGTGCTGACGGATGTCGGCGCCCCGGCCACGAAGAGCCGCCGGCGTCTGCCCGCCGCTGCGTACCGTGATGAGCGTGCCCCAGTAACCCATACGGTGCCTCACCGCCGTCCTTGGCTGCGCGATCAATGAGCGTGACTCTAGGCCACGTGTCCAACATCAACCGGGACGGAAACATCACGCATCAGGTGGGACTCGACAGCAGCTAGACGGCATGTGTACCCCGCTTGATCCGTGACAGGTTGGATTCAGTTGATGGGTGACACTCCGCCGAGTGCTGGTGGAGTTGACCATGACGGAGCAGCGGTACCGCGCTGTGCTGGAGGTTCAGGCCGGGGTTCCGATGGCCGAGGTCGCCGAGCGGTTCGGGGTGTCGCCGCAGGCGGTGCATCGTTGGGTCGGCTGGTACCGAGATGAGGGCCTGGACGGGTCGGCAATGGCAAGCACCTCGTCCCCGGGGGTTCAACCGCCCCCCGCCCGGCCGGCTATCCTCACCCGATGCCTTGTCGGGTCCGCCTATCTGCCGACAGTGTGCGCAGTCTGCGGCCGGCGCCGTCTGGAACCGCCGCCGGTCACCACCGGTTGGCATGGCTCGACGCGCTACGGGCGATTGCCGCCTGCCTGGTGGTCTACGAGCACATGAGCTTCCTTTACTTTCACCGTGCCTGGGATGCTACGAATCACTGGTTGCTGCCAGGCAGGGCCGGCGTCTTCTTGTTCTTTCTGGTCAGCGGTTACATCATCCCGGCATCCCTGGAGCGGCACGGGAGCCTGCGGGCCTTCTGGGTGAGCCGGGTATGTCGGCTCTACCCGCTGTACCTGGCGGTGGCTGTACTCGTGGCAGGGCTCGGGCTGACTGGGCTCGTGCCGTTGGACCCGTACCTCGCCGCGCACCCCGCTACCACCGTGCTAGCCCACGCCAGCATGCTGCCGCAACTGCTCGGTGTACCACTGATTACCGACGTATTCTGGACGCTGACCTTCGAAATGGCGTTCTATCTGCTGGTCGGGGGCCTTTTCGCAGTCCGTCTGCACCAGGCGAGTGGTGTGGTCGCGGTAATACTGGCCGGCTTGTCCGTCGCGATTGTGCCATTGACCCCCAAGTTGCTGGCTGGCGCTCCGGTCGACGTCCGCAACATCACCGTGGCGAGTGTGCTGTTGTTGCTTCTCGGTCTTCTGACGGTGGCGAGCGGGCGACGCCGGCTGGTGGTGCCCGCCGTTGTGATGCTGGCTGTCCTGGCTGGCACGCTGCTGCTATTTAAAGACGATCCTTGATCGATCTTCATCCTGTTTGGGTGAGGTCGTCACCGGCTGGGTGGGTCGATGTTGGTGGTATGGCGAATGTGGGTGGAAGGGTCGAGCGTGAGCAGGCCGAGGCGCGGCGGTTTGCCGCTGCGGAGTTGTTCGCTCAGGGGGTTGGTCCGGCGGAGGTCGCCCGCCGATTCGGCGTCACCCCGCAGTCGGTGTCGGGGTGGCGCAAGCGGTGGCTGGCCGCGGGCGTCGACGGGCTGCGCAGCACCGGGCCGGCGGGCTACCCGCCGCTGCTCAACGAAGCGCAGCGCAGCGAGCTGGTCGGGGTGCTCAAGGCCGGGCCGAAAGCTTCGGGGTTCGATGGTGGCTGGACCCTGGCCCGGGTGGCCGCGGTGATCCGCCGCCGGTTCGGGGTGCTGTACCGGTATCCGTCGGCGGTGTCGACGCTGCTGCACCGGCTCGGGTTCACCGTGCAGAAACCGGCCCGCCGGGCGGTCGAACGCGACGAGGCGGCGATCGCCGACTGGCGTGCGCACACCTGGAGCCAGGTGTGGGAATGGCCACCGCCCGCGGGGCGTGGATCTGCTGCGCCGACGAGTCCGGCGTCAACCTGATCCCACCGGTGCGTACCACCTGGGCGCCCCGCGGGCAGACCCCGATCCTGTACCACCCCTGGCGGCGCGGCGACCAGCTGTCCATGGCCGCGGTCATCTGCTACCACCCCGACGGCCGGCGGGTCCGGCTGCTGACCGACCACACCGTCGGCGCCTACAACAGCCGCTCGCTCATCCGAGCGCTGCAACGCCTGCCGGCCCTACTCGACCACGCCCCGGTGATCCTGATCTGGGACGGGCTGCCCGCCCACCGCAGCACCGTGATGAAGACCTGGCTCGCCGACCAGACCCACTGGCTCCAGGTCGTGGCACTGCCCGGCTACGCGCCCGAGCTCAACCCCGTCGAACCCCTGTGGTCCGCGGTCAAAGGCAAAGACCTCGCCAACCACACCGCCACCGACCTCACCGACCTGTGGCACACCGCCAACCGAGGCCTGCAACGCATCCGCCGCAACGCGTGCCTACTGTGGTCATTCCTCGCCCACACCGGCCTCACAATCACCACAGACTGATCAAGAAACGTCTTTAATGAGGATCCCTCGCATGTGTGGGACGGCCTACTCATCATCGCGATCATGTTCACCGGCACGGCGATCTACCGTGCCGACCACTGGCTGACGAGCTGGTGGTGGGCTGCTGTGGTGGCAACCATGGTCGCCGGGGCGTTGCTGACCGCATGGTTCGCGGAGCTAGATGCCGTCGCCCAGCAGCCGGGGAGGTACCGGTTGCGAGCCGTCATCACGGTCGTAGTGATCTGCGCACTGTTCGCGGTCGGGATGGCCACCCGGCGGACCGCTGTTAGCCGCTCGCTAGCGTGGCTTGGTTTGGTGAGCTACTCGGTCTACCTGACGCACTTCACGTTGTTGCAAGTGTTCCGGCCGGTGTTCGATGCAGCCGGCCGGTGGCCGGAGATAGCCAAGATCTTCGTTGCCGGTGTGTTCCTAGCATTGCTCGCTGGGTGTTGCTGGGCCACTCACCGTTTCATTGAACTGCCTGGGCAACGGCTCGGACGTCGGTGGACACGCTGGATGAACGCGCGGTGGGGCTCCGACGCCCAGCCCGCACGTGGGAGCCTCCGAGGACGGCCTAGCCACGGTCGGCCGTGTTGTCTCGGGGGCAGAGGTATCGGCTCACTGACGTTTCAGCGAAGATTTGTTTCCCTGCTAGTTCAGGCGAGGGGGTCTAGGGAGGACGACGGCGCATTCGGTAACGGCCGAACGGCGACCACGTCGGCACGGAGCCGAGCATGATCGCCGTCCAGCGAGTTGTACCCTATTGTTCCCAAGATCGCTGATCTACCTACTGGACGCAGGTCAGCGCCGTGATCACACCTTGTCGTACTGGTAAAGGTTGTACTGGCGCATCAGGGCCTTGACGTTGTCCACGTAGGTCGGGCTCGTCGCATACCCGGCCTTCCACATCTGGTACAGGAACTGGTCGGCGTCGGTGGTGTAGTTGAACGCCGGGCGGTACCGGCTGTTCGTGGTCAGGAACCGGCCGTGGTCGCGGAACGAGTCGGTGATCGAGGCGTACGTGCGGAACGACGCGTAGGTCGGCGCGCACTTCGGTTCGCACTCGTAGGTCGAGTACGTGTGGCAGCCGTTCGCGATCGGACCCGGGTCGCCGTCGAAGCACTTGATGCCGAAGTAGTTGCGGTCGTTCGCGGCCAGCCCGCTGCGGCCCCAGCCGGACTCCAGGATCGCCTGCGCGATGGTCACCGAGGCGGGCACCTTGAACTCGCGGTACCCCTGCTGGGCCGGCGCCACCGAGGCAGCGATGAACTGCGCGTTGGTCTGGCTGCCCACCGGGCCGGTGCCGCCGCCCGCCGGCGTGGCGTCCGCGCAGGTCGGCAGGGTCGCCGAGGTCTGCACGTACGCGTGGGACACGTAGTTGCCGTTGGTCAGCTTGTCCCACTGGCTGCTGGCCCGGACCGCGCCGCTCACGGACTGGCCGTTCACCGCGCAGGAGAGGGTGAGCTCGGCGCCATCCGCCACGGTGCCGACCGACGAGTAGCTCGCCGACGGTCCACTTCGGACGTTGAGCGGGCCGCCCTCGGTGTGCGCGGTGCCGGCGTACGTCGTCGGCGCGGCGCACGACGGCAGCGTCGAGGACGTCTGGATGTACCCGTGCGAGACGTACCCACCGCTGGCGAGCCGGTCCCACTGGCTGGTGGTACGCACGGTGCCGCTGACCTTCTCGCCGCTGACCTGGCAGGTGAGGCTGATCGCCGCGCCGTTGGCGACGGTGCCGGTCCGGCTGGAGCTGGAGGTGGCGGCGCTGCGTACGTTGAGCGGGCCGCCGTCGGTGCGCACCTTCGTACCCGCCGCCGCGGCGGCGAGCGAGGCGCACGACGGGATGGACCCGCTGACCCGCACGTACCCGTGCGAGACGTACCGGCCGTTGGTCAGCCGGTCCCACTGGCTGGTGGTGCGGACGGCGCCGGCGACGTTCTGCCCGGTCACGTAGCAGGACACCGAGATGCCCGCGCCGTTGGCGACCTGGCCGGCCGCGGCCGACGACGCGGTGGCGGCGGCCCGCAGGTTGACCGGGCCGCCGTTGGTATGCACGGTTGCCGGCACTGCCGAGGCGGCGAAGGCGCTGCCCGCGCCGACACCGAGCGTCGCGCCCGTGGTGGCGGTGACGAGCACCGTACTCAACAACAGCCGACGGATCTTCAAGGTCATAAGGGGTGGCCTTCCGAGCGTGGCGAGAACGTGGCGGAGTTCGGCGACGACCATCCCGAGGCGGGGTTGAGCACCCGGTTCGCGACACGGTGCGGGGAGGTTGCAGGGCGAAACGTGTCAAAAAGGTGACGCCCTCGTTGACCCTCGCGACGTCGACTGACAAGGGGAGCGAGGATGTCGAAGCCGGAGAAGGTCGTCCTGGTCGGCCAGGGGTACGTCGGACTGCCGCTCGCGATGCGCGCCGTGACGGCCGGGTACGACGTGGTCGGCCTGGACCTGGACGTTTCCCGGGTGAAGAAGCTTGAGGCCGGCGAGTCGTACGTGGAGGACGTGCCGAGCGGGAGCCTCGCCGCCGCCCTCGAGACCGGGCGCTACCGGGCCAGCCACGACTACGCCGACGCGGCGGGCTTCGACGTCTGCGTGATCACCGTGCCCACGCCGCTGCGCGACGGGATCCCCGACCTGAGCTACATCGAGGACGCCGGCCGCGCCATCGCCGACCACGTCCGCCCGGGCCGCACGGTGATCCTGGAGTCGACCACGTACCCGGGCACCACCGAGGAACTGCTGCGCCCCCTGATCGAGGACCGGACCGGCCTGAGCGCTCCGGAGGACTTCTTCCTCGGGTACTCGCCGGAGCGCATCGACCCGGGCAACCCGACCTGGCGGCTGGAGAACACGCCGAAGGTCGTCTCCGGTGTCGACGCGGCCTCGCTTCAGCGCGTGAACGCCTTCTACGGCCGGCTGGTCGACCGCACCGTGCCGGTGTCCAGCACCCGGACCGCGGAGTTGACCAAACTGCTGGAGAACACGTTCCGGCACGTCAACATCGCCCTGGTCAACGAGCTGGCGATCTTCGCCGGCCAGTTGGGCGTGGACGTGTGGGAGGCGGTCGACGCGGCGTCCACCAAGCCGTTCGGGTTCATGCCGTTCCGGCCCGGCCCGGGCGTCGGCGGGCACTGCCTGCCGATCGACCCGTCGTACCTGTCCTGGCAGGTCAAGCGGACCCTCGGCCACCAGTTCCGGTTCATCGAGCTGGCCAACGACGTCAACGACCGGATGCCCGAGCACGTGGTCCAGCGGCTGATCGGCGGCCTGAACGCGCGGCGCAAGGCGGTCAACGGCAGCCGGATGCTGCTGCTGGGTCTCGCGTACAAGAAGAACGTCGGTGACTGCCGCGAGTCACCGGCGATCCTGGTGGCCGAGGCGCTGCGCAAGCTCGGCGCCGAGGTCCGGGCGGTGGAGCCGTACGCGGAGGCCTCCCACGTACCGGAGGGGCTGACCCTGGTCGAGCTGACCGACGTCGAGCTCGAAGTCGGCGGACGCGGTGGTGGTGCTCACCGACCATGACGTCTTCGACTACCACGAGGTCGGGCGGCGGGCGTCGTACGTGTTCGACACCCGCAACCGGTGCGCCGGCGACAACGTCGAGAAGATCTAGAAGAGATCGGCACAACTTCCCGGAAACCGTGGTCTCCGGGTGTCGCGGAGGCCACAGTTTCCGGGAAGTTGTGCCGATCAACGCGGGGGCCGGCTCGCGTACGATAGATACATCATGCATACAACGTCGGCGACCACCCGTGTGTACCACCACCTCAAGCGCGCGATCCTGGAGCAACTGCACCCCGGCGGGACGCTGCTCACCGAAGCGGAGGTCGCCGACGCGGTCGGCGTCTCCCGCACTCCCGTCCGGGAAGCCCTGCTCCGGCTGGAGTCCGAGGGCCTCGTCGCGCTCTACCCGAAGCGCGGTGCGCTGGTGCTCCCGGTGTCCGCCCAGGAGATCAACGAGGTCGTCGAGGCCCGCCTACTGGTCGAGGGGCACGCGGCGGCGAAGGTGTGGCCGCGCCGCGACGAGCTGATCCCGACCCTGGAGTCGCTGCGTGACACGATGCGCGCGGCGCGGGTCGCCGCCGACGTGCCCGCGATGATGGAGGCCGACCGCGGGTTCCACGCCGCCGTGGTCGACGCGGCGGGCAACCGCATCCTCGCCGACCTGTACCACCGGCTGCGCGACCGCCAGATGCGGATGGGCGTGGCCGCGATGCGGATCTCGCCGGACCGGATGGACCGCGCCCTCGCCGACCACGACGGGCTGCTGGCCGCGCTGCGCGCCGACACCCCGCAGCAGTGGACAGATCTGGTCCTGGCGCACATCAACACCGCCGCCGGCTACTTCCGGGGCGGCCAGTTGTGACACCGAGGAAGGCCTACCTCGTCTGGGGGGCGGCCCTGTTCGCGTACCTCGCCGCTGTTTTCCACCGCTCGTCGCTCGGCGTCGCCGGGGTCGAGGCGGCGCATCGGCTCGGTGTGGGTGCCTCGATGCTCGCCATCCTGTCCGTGGCGCAACTCGCGGTGTACGCGTTGATGCAGGTCCCGGCCGGCGTGCTGCTCGACCGGTTCGGCCCGCGGCGGATGCTCATCGCCGGCGCCGCGCTGATGGGCGCCGGACAACTGCTGTTCGCGCTCGCCACCGACGTGCCGCTCGCGATCGTGGCCCGCCTGCTGATCGGCCTCGGCGACGCGGCGACGTTCATCAGCCTGGTCCGGGTGGTCGCGCGCTGGTTCCCGCCCCGGCGCAACCCGCTGATGGTCCAGCTCACCGGCGTACTCGGTCAGCTCGGCGCGCTGGCGTCGGCGGTACCGCTGGTGGTGCTGCTGCGCGACGTGGGCTGGACGCCGACGTTCGTCGGGGCGGCCGGGCTCGGGCTGGTCGCCGTCGTGCTGGTCGGCGTCGCGCTACGGGACAACCGGCGAACCGACGCCCCATCGGCGAACGCGATCTCGCTGCCGGACATCCGCGCCACGCTGCGGGCGTCCTGGTCGCAGCCGGGCACCCGGCTCGGGCTGTGGACGCACTTCGTCACCCAGTTCTCCGGCACCGTGTTCCTGCTGCTGTGGGGGTACCCGTTCCTGACCCAGGGCGAGGGACTGCCCCCGGCCACCGCCGCGCTGCTGCTGTCCACGCTCACCCTGTCCGCGATCGTCTGCGGCCCGGTCATCGGGCACTTCTGCGGCTGGCGCCCGTACCACCGGTCGGCGCTGGTGCTCGCCATCGCCGGCTCGTCCGCGGTCGCCTGGGCGGTCGTCCTGCTGTGGCCCGGCCGGGCGCCGCTGTGGCTGCTCGTCGCGCTGGTTCTGGTACTGGCGGTCAACGGGCCCGGTTCGATGATCGGGTTCGACTACGCGCGTACGTTCAACCCGGCCAGCCGGCTCGGCAACGCGACCGGCATCGTCAACGTCGGCGGGTTCTGCGCCTCGATCACGCTGATCGTGGGCATCGGCGTGATCCTCGACGCGCTCACCCCGGCGGCCGCCGGCGGGCACTATCCGCTGTCGGCGTTCCGGTGGGCGTTCGCGTTGCAGTACGTGCTGTGGGCGATCGGCGCGGTACAGGTGGTGCGGTACCGCAACGCGGCCCGACGGGACCTCGCCGACCGCGATCCGCAGGCGTTCGCCGAACTCCGCCGCGGCCTCGTCGGCGTCCGATGATCGTCACAACTTCCCGAAAATTGTTGCCTCAGCCCGTCCGGGAGGCCACAACTTCCGGGAAGTTGTGACGATCACGGGAAACCCTTAAGGGAAGGCCCTCTGGCCTGGGGCTGCGCGCCGGCGGTACGAAGGACTGCACATCCACGGGGGGAGTGCGGTCATGAGAAAGGTCTTCGCGCCGGTAGCCGACGCGGTGCGGCGCCGGCAGTGGGCGCGGTTCGCGCTGGGGCCGGCGGCCACGCTGCTGGTTGTCGTGCTGTCGCTGGCGTACCGGACCGGGGCCGGGCACGAGTTCCTGCTGCGGTACGCGATCACCCGGCCCGCCGACGGCTGGCTGACGGTTCTGGTGAAACTGCCGCTGTCGATGTTCGCGCCGGCCGCGCTGCTGCCGTTCTGGTTCGCGATGGTCCAGGTCGGTGTCGTGTACGGGCTGGCGCAGGCGTTGCTGGGCTGGCGCCGCACGATCACGGTCGCGGTGGCCGGCCACGCCGCCGCCACGTTCTCCGCGCACCTGTGGATTCTCGTCGGCCGGCCGTTCGGCGTCGGGCACCGGTTCGACCACTTCGGCGACGCGGGACCGTCGGTCGCGGTGGTGGCACTCATCGCGTACATCGCGGTGGTGCGCGGCGCCGGCTGGCTCGCGCTGACCCTGGTCGCCTACCACTCGATCGAGCTTGCCGTGTTCAACGGCCTGTCCCAGCGCGAGCACCTGATCGGCGCCGTGGTCGGCGCCGGCTGCGGTGCGGCGGCGGTAGCCGTCGCGGCGCGGGGGCGCGCGCCGCGACGGGCCCCCGTCCCGCGCGACCCAGCGGATCTCGACGATGTCTCGGTCGCCGAGATCCGCGTGGGCGCCGGGGTCAGTTGATGGAGACCTTGTCCAGGTCCGGTGCGTACGCGCTGTCGTTGTGGAACTTGATGGAGTTGCTGCCGGCCTTGACGTTGACCGTGATCGTCGTGGTCGACACCGTGGAGAAACTGGTGCCGGTCAGCGTCACCTGCTGGTCGGCGCCGCCGTTGACGCTCACCGAGAACGACCTGGTACCGCTGAGCAGGTAGCTGATGGTCAGCGTGCGGTTGCCGGCGGCGCTCGGGGTCAGGCCGTTGATGGTGACGTAGTTACCCGCGCCGTTGCCGATGAAGCCGACCTTGGTCCCACCGGAGCAGGCCGAGCAGGACGAGGTACGGGTCGAGCCGGCGATCGTGTTGCCGGACGCCTCGGCCTCGACGGTCGAACCGCCGCCACCGCCGGTGGTCGGAACGGCCCGGATGAGACGGGTCTCGCCGGGGCGCAGGGTGGCGCTGTAGGAGTTGGCGACGGTGCCGCCGTTGGCGCCTGACCACAGGTCGGTGACGTTTGCGCTGCCGGAGAACCCGACCTGGGACCAGTTGACGCTGACGGTCTGGTTGCCGGAGGTGTTGGTGTTGAACAGCGCGACCACGTAGGCGCCGTTGGACTCCTTCTTGCTGAAGACCTGCCGGCCGCTGCTGTTGACGATGCGTTTGGCGGCGACGCCGTCCTGGTCGATGGCGATGACCCGGTCGTTGGTGAGCATGGCCTGGTCGGTGGTGTCGAGGTGGGTGAGGTCGGTGCCGAGTAGGAGGGGGGAGGCGGCCATCGCCCACAGGGTCATGTGGGAGCGGCGTTGGTCGGTGGTGATGCCGTTGTTGGTGCCGTTGCCGATTTCGAGGGAGTCGAGGTCGTTCCAGCCACCCGGCCCGGCGTAGGGCTGCCAACTCGCCGCGGTGTTGAACCGGGCGCTGACGTGGGACCAGTCGGTGAGCGGGTAGCCGACGCCGTTGGGCTGTCCGGAGCAGTAGCACTCGACGTCGCCCTGGGTGCGCCAGGAGTTGGCCAGTTGTTTCCAGGTGGTGGCGTTGGCGATCGGGAGGTTGTTGGACAGCGCGAAGTTGATCGGCCGGCTGGTTTGGCGTAGCGCTTTGTCCCAGGCCTGCACGTCGGGGATGTCGGCGGCGCCGACGCCGTCGATCTTCAGGTAGTCCGCACCCCAGGAGGCGAACAGGTTCGCGAAGGAGTTGACGTACTCCTGGGCGCCCGATTTGCTGTAGTTGATGTAGTACATGTGTTTGCAGTTGTAGTTCTTCTCGGTCTTGCTGGTGTCGGCGATGTCCTTGGCGTGGAACGAGGTGCCCTCGATCGGGGTGTTCTGGGTGACCGCGTTCTGCGGAATACCCGGGGTGACGTAGACGCCGAACTTCAACCCCAACCCGTGGATGTAGTCACCGAGAGCTTTCATCCCGGACGGGAACTTGGCGGTGTCGACGGTCCACCGGCCGAAGCCGTCCACGACGAACCCGTTGCTGTCACACTTCTGGTAGAAATCGTCGACGTTGACGTACACGAAACCATGCGACGACAGGCCACTGTTCTTCATCGCCGCGGCCTGCGCCTTGATCGTCGCCTCGGTCGGGTTACGCCGCACGAAACTCCAGCTACTCCACCCCATCGCCGGGGTGATCGACAACCCATTGTTACTAGCCGACGCGTTCGAGGTGAGCAGCACTCCGACGACCGCACTGGAAACAGCAAGCGTCAGAACAGACAGCGCGACCACCATTCGTCGCCCGAGTCTAGGACGCATCCGGCCCTCCTTAGGCCTGGCGGAAAACGTTTGGTTGTGTCCGGTGACACGCCGGAAACACAGACATGAAACCCTTCGATGCTCGTTGATGTCAATGTATGTTTGAATGTGTTTAGTTAACTGTCTGACCTGTAGGCGGATATGGGTCAGACGGCGCGGCCCGGGATAAACCAGGCATTGACCGGCACGGATGCCGTCATCGGTCCATTGCTGGACCCACTTTTCCGGCAAACAGCCCAAGCCGGGTGCTGACTGCTCGATCATGTGTGGGAAGCACACCCGGTCGAGTTAGGAGTGCTCCGATGGCGGGTCCCACCGATCTGGACCGCGCCGGCCGAAGGTCCAGGAGCCGGCTCGGCGATCTGCGGGTCGGGGTCAAGCTCGGCGCGCTGGCGGTGATCGCGGTGATCGCGATCGTGGTGGTCGGCGTTGTCGGGATCCGCGCGCTGAACGCGGCCGCCACGCGGGCGACGAACATGCAGACGCTCAACGGGTACACCCGGACCACGCTCGAAGCCGACATGGCCCACGACGCCGTCCGCGGTGACGTCCTGCGCGCCCGCCTCGACCCGGGTGGCCCGGACGCGACGGCCGCCCGGTCCGATTTCGCCGAGCACAGCAAGATCCTGCACGACGGGGTCGAGACGTTCCGCGGGTCGGACCTGCCGGCCGACGTGCGTACCGCCGCCGACCGGGTGGCCCCGTCCGTGCAGAACTACCTGGCACTGGCCGAGCAGATCGCTCGCCGCCGCGATCGGCGGCCAGTCCGACCCGGCCATGTACCCGCAGTTCCAGACCGCGTTCTCGGCGGTGGAGGAACAGTTGCCCGCGATCGGCGACGCCGTACAGGTGCGGCTGAACAAGGAGACGAAGGTGGTCGCCGGGCAGCGCACGACCGCGGTCACCACCGTGTGGCTCGCCGCGCTGCTGTGCGGCCTGCTGCTGAGCCTGCTGTCCTGGCTGGTGGCCCGCGGCGTGCTGACGTCGATGCGCCAGGTGTCGGCGGTACTCGCCCGGCTCGCCCGCTGCGACCTCACCGGCTCGGTCGGCCTGGACAGCCGCGACGAGTTCGGCGCGATGGCACGCGAGCTCGACAACGCGGTCGGGGTGATCCGCGCGACGATGCGCCGCCTCGGCGAGACCGCCAGCCGGCTCGTGGGTACCGCCGGAGAGGTGTCGCAGGGCAACGCGTCGGTCAGTGGCGCGCTCACCGAAGCGACCGGCCGGGCGACCACCGCGACCACGGCCACCGACCAGGTCAACGGCGCGGTGCAGAGCGTGCGCTCCGGGGCGGCGGAGATGTCCGCGTCGATCACCGAGATCGCCGGTAGCGCCGGCCGTGCCGCGCAGGTCGCCCAGGAGTCCCGGGAAGTGGCGCAGGCGGTCAGCCAGCAGATCGCCGCGCTCGCCCAGGCCAGCGCCGACATCGGTGGCGTGGTGAAGCTGATCACCTCGATCGCGGACCAGACGAACCTGCTCGCGTTGAACGCGACCATCGAGGCGGCCCGCGCCGGCGAGGCCGGGAAGGGGTTCGCCGTCGTCGCCGGAGAGGTCAAGGACCTCGCTCAGGAGACGGCGAAGGCGACCCAGGACATCTCCGTCCGGGTCCAGGCCATCCAGGACGGCAGCCGGGCCGCCACCGAGGCGATCGGGCGCATCCACGAGGTGATCGACCAGATCACGCAGTACAGCACGGCCATCGCGTCGGCCGTCGAGCAGCAGTCCGCCACCACCGGCGAGATGAGCCGGGCGCTGAACGACGCGGCGACCGCCTGCGACGAGGTCTCCCGGATCGTGGGCGAGGTGGCGGGGGTGACCGGCCGCACCGCCGAGTGCGCCCGCGACAGTCAGGGGGCGTCCCGGGAGTTGGCGACACTGGCCGGAGAGTTGAATTCGGCGGTCGCCGAGTTCAACTACGAAAGCGCTGTTCCCCGATAATCCAGGCATATTTGGGAAGTGCCGAAAGCCGACGGCGGAATCGCCATCGGCGCGCTATCTTTGGCGGTTCGGGCAACAAAAAGAACGACGTTAAAACGTCGTTCTGCGCGTAGTTTACCGATTAGGGAGACGGTTTGTCAAGCTCCGACGAGATCGGCCAGGAACAGCGGTACGTGTCGATGCTCTATGGCAAGCTGGACCACCTGCGCGAGCAGACCCCGGAACGGGTGGCGCCGGTCCTGCGCCAATCCGGTGGCACCCATCAGGCCCGCTCCGAGCGCGAAGCCACCGTCGCGCGGTACAACGAACAGCTGTCCCGGTACAACGCCGTCGAGAACGGCCTGTGCTTCGGACGGCTCGACTTCCACGACGGCGAGCGCCGCTACATCGGCCGGATCGGCCTGTTCGACGAGGCCCGTGGGTACGAGCCGCTGCTGCTGGACTGGCGGGCCCCGGCGGCCCGCCCGTTCTACCTCGCCACCGCGGTGTCGCCGGACGGGGTACGCCGGCGCAGGCACATCCGGACCAGGCGCCGCGAGGTTGTCGGCATCGACGACGAGGTGCTCGACCTCGGCAGCGCCGACGCCCCGGAGTCGGACTCGATCACCGGCGAGACCGCGCTGCTCGCCGCGCTGAACGCGAACCGTACCGGCCGGATGCGCGACATCGTCGAGACCATCCAGGCCGAGCAGGACCGGGTGATCCGGTCGGACCTGAACGGTGTCCTCGTCGTCCAGGGTGGGCCGGGCACCGGCAAGACCGCCGTCGCGCTGCACCGGGCGGCGTACCTGCTGTACACGTACCGGCAGCAGCTGTCCACGCGCGGGGTGCTGATCGTCGGGCCGAACACCACGTTCCTGCGGTACATCTCGCAGGTGCTCCCGTCGCTGGCGGAGACGGGAGTGCTGCTCGCGACGCTCGGCGGGCTGTACCCCGGGATCGCCGCGCGCCGCCAGGAGCCGCCCGAGGTCGCCGAGATCAAGGGCCGGCCGGTGCTGGCCGACGTGCTGGCCGCCGCCGTCCACGACCGGCAGCGGGTACCGGAGTGGGACCAGCCGATCGAGATCGAGTACGAGCGGGAGAAGTACCAGATCGACCGCGCAAGCTGCATGGTGGCACGCGAGCGCGCCCGCCGGTCGGGCAAGCTGCACAACCTGGCCCGGCCGCTGTTCGCGGTGGAGATCGTGCACGCGCTCACCAGGCAGGTGGCCGAGCGGATCGGCACCGACCCGTTCGCGTTCGAGAACCTCGGCGGCGACGACGCGCCGAAAGACCCGAACCTGCTCGACGCGGTCGACACCGCCGACATCCGGCGCGACCTCGCCGAGCATCCGGAGGTGCTGGCCGCGCTGGACTGGATGTGGCCGATCCTCACCCCGCAGCAGCTGGTGGCCGGCCTGTTCGCCACCGACGACCGGCTCGCCGCCGCCGCGCCGCAGCTCTCCGACGCCGAGCGGGCGCTGCTGCGACGGGCGCCGGGCGGCGGCTGGGCGCCGGCCGACGTGCCGCTGCTCGACGAGGCCGCCGAGTTGCTCGGCCAGGACGACAGCGCGGCCCGGGCGGCCGCCGAGCGGGAGCGGCAGGCGCGGATCGCGTACGCCCAGGGCGCCCTGGACATCGCCGCCGGCTCGGTGTCGTTCGAGTTCGAGGACGAGGCGTCGGAGATCCTTGAGGTGACCGACCTGCTCAACGCCGACGTGCTGGCCGAGCGGCACGACGATCCGGAGCTGCTGAGCACCGCGCAGCGGGCCGCGGCCGACCGGAAGTGGGCGTTCGGGCACGTCGTCGTCGACGAGGCGCAGGAGCTGTCGCCGATGGCGTGGCGCCTGCTGATGCGGCGCTGCCCCAGCCGGTCCATGACGATCGTCGGGGACGTGGCGCAGACCGGCGACCTGGCCGGGGTCGCCTCGTGGCGGCAGATGCTCGAACCGTACGTGGCCGACCGCTGGCGCCTCGCCGAGCTGACCGTCAACTACCGCACCTCGGCCGAGATCATGGACGTGGCGGCCGGGGTACTGGCCGGGATCGACCCGACCCTCGAACCGCCCAGCTCGCCCCGGCGGACCGGGGTGTTGCCGTGGGCCCGACCGGTCGAGCCGGACGAACTCGGCGACCGCCTGGTCGAGGCGGTCCGGGCCGAGTCCGCGCTGGTCGGCGACGGGCGGCTGGGCGTACTCGTGCCGGCCGGGCGCGTTGCCGAGCTGGGCCGGCTGGTCGCCGCGGCCGTGCCGGGGGCGGCCGTGGGGGAGCAGCCGGACCTGGAGAGCCGGGTGGTGCTGCTGACCGTACGGCAGGCGAAAGGGCTGGAGTTCGACTCGGTACTCGTGGTCGACCCGCAGCGGATCGTCGCCGATTCGCCCCGCGGGCGCAGCGACCTGTACGTGGCGCTGACCCGGGCCACCCAGCGGCTCGGCGTGCTCGGAGACACCCCGATCCTCGGCACGGAGACCCTTGGCACAACTTCCGGGAAACTGTGGTCTCCGGCACCCGCTATGGCAACAGTTTCCGGGAAGTTGTGACGGTCAAGTCGGACCGGTCGTAACTCGGGAGGGTGCGGAACCAGGCGACGGTCCGGTCCAGGCCGACGTCGAGCGGGAGCGGGGTGACGTTCGGGAACAGCGCGCGCAGCCGGGCGTCGGCGGCCTGCGAGTCCCGGACGTCACCGGTGCGGGCCGGCTCGTGGCGTACCTCGACCGGGCGGTCGAGCAGCTTCGCCAGCCGGTCGACGAGGTCGAGCAGGGACACCCGGGAGCCGTACGCGAGGTTGACCGGCACGCTCGCGCAGACCTGCCGGACGACCGCGTCGGCCAGCACCCGCGCGACGGTACCGACGTACGTGAAGTCGCGGGTCTGCCGGCCGTCCCCGTGTACCCGCAGCGGCTCGCCGCGCAGCGCCGCGTCGATGAACGCCGGCACGACGGCCGCGTACGCGTGCCCGGCCGGCTGCAACGGCCCGTACACGTTGAAGAACCGCAGCGCGAGCCCGGGCAGCCCGAAGGCGGCCGTGTACGCGAGCAGGTAGCTCTCGGCCGCGAGCTTGCTCGCCGCGTACGGGCTGAGCGGGCGGGTGGCCAGGTCCTCGTGCTTGGGGAGCTGGGCGGCCGACCCGTACACCGACGACGACGAGGCGAGCACCACGTACGTGGCGGCCTGCCGGCACGCCTCCAGCACGTACATCGTGCCGGTGGCGTTGACGTCGTGGCTGGCGAGGGGGTCGGCGAGCGACCGGGGCACCGACGGCCGGGCGGCCAGGTGTACCACCGCGTCCGCGCCGGCCACGACGTCGTGCAGCAGCGCCCGGTCCAGGATGCTGCCCTCGACCAGTTCGACGTCGGTACCGGTCAGGTTCTCGATCCGGCCGGTGCTGAGGTCGTCGAACGCGACGATCCGGTCGACGCCCGGCCGCATCAGCAGCTCGCGGCAGAGGTTCGCGCCGATGAAGCCGGCTCCGCCGGTCACGACGACCTTCATCGCGCCATGTCCTCTCGTTCGCTGATCCAGCCCTTCGCCCGCGCGAGGGACAGGTACAGGTCGGTGGTGTCGGCGACCAGCCGGCCGGCGCCGAACCGCTCGCCCGCGTATGCCCGGGCCTGCCGGCCCATCGCCAGCCGCAGCGCGTGGTCGCGCAGCAGCCGGAGCACGTGCCGGGCCAGCTCGTCCGGGTCGCGGTCGGCGAGCAGGCCGGTGCCGCCGTCCTGGACGACCTCGGCGACGCTGCCGACCCGGGTCGCGACGGCGGGCACGCCGGCCAGGGCGGACTCGATCAGCGACACCGGCATGCCCTCGTTGTCCGAGGTGAGCAACGTCAGGTCGGCGGCGGCGTACACGGTCTCCACGTCGGCGCGCCAGCCGAGCGGCCGGACCGCGCCGTCGAGGTCGGCGGTCTCCTCGATCAGGTCGCCGAGCCGGTCGCCGTCGCCGCAGACCACGAACACCGCGTCCGGGACGCTGGCGAGCACCGTGCGGGCGACCGCGACCAGCCGGTCGGGGCGTTTGATGCCGGTGACCCGGCCGACGTACGCGATCACCGGCACCCGCGGCGGCAGGCCGAGCCGGGCGCGGGCCTCGTCGTGCGGCGGCGCCGGCCGCAGGTCGGTGCCCGGCGGCACCACGCTGTACTGCGCGGGCTCGCCGATCCCGGCGGCCAGCAGGTCGTCGCGGACCTTCGCGCCGACCGCGACCAGCCGGTCGGTCCGCCGGGCCAGGCCGCGCTCGGTCGCCACCACGAGCCGGGTGACCGCGGCGGAGAAGTACCCGTGCAGCAGGTGCCCGTGGAACGTGTGGACCCGCGCCGGCACCCGGGCCAGCGCCGCGGCGACCCGCCCGAGCGTGCCGGCCTTCGCGGTGTGCGTGTGCACGATGTGCGGCTGGAACCGGCGCATCTCGCGGACCAGGTGGGCCAGCGCGCGGACGTCGTCGCCGGGGCGGACCGACCGGCCCAGCCCGGGCACCCGGTGCATCGCCAGGTCCGGCGCACACAGCCGCAGGTAGTCGGCCTCGTCGCGGTCGACGTCCCCGGCGTACAGGCGCTGGTCGAACCGGTCCGGGTCGAGCCCGCGCAGCTGGGCGGTGACCTGGAGGGCCGGACCGCCCACGTTCATCCGCGCGATGATCCGCATAACCCGCAGACGCTCACCGCGACTGGCTACCCACACAAGGGACTAAACGACGATAGGGGGTAATTAGGTACTATCTATCGCATGTTGCCTGAGGCGCGTCCGTCCCCGGTATATCTGCTCATCGGCCAGTTGGGACTCGGGGGCGCGGAGAAACAGGTCGTGCTGCTCGCCGACGGCCTGCGCCGGCGCGGTGTCGACGCGCGGGTACTGGTGATGGTCGGCGGCGGTGAACGGACCGCCGAGCTACGAGCCGCCGGGGTACCCGTGGTGGATCTTGCGTTTCGTCGCAAGCCCGTCGGCGTTGGCATGGTGTGGGCCAACCTTCTCGCGTACGCGAAAATGATCTTCCTGTTGCGGCGGGACCGCCCGGCGGTGCTGCACGCGTTCCTGTTCCACAGCTACATCGCGGCGGCGCCGGCCGCATGGCTGGCCCGGGTGCCGGTGCTGGTCGCCGGCCGGCGCAGCCTGAGCGTGACCCGGGGGAGGCCGCTCATGCGCCTCGTTGAGCGGATCGCCAACCGGTTGACCGACCACCTGGTCGCCAACGCCGAGGCGGTCGCGGCCGACACCCGCGACCACGAGCGGGTACCCGCCGGCAAGGTGAGCGTCGTCTACAACGCGCTTCCGGAGAGCGCCTTCGCGCCGGCGCCTGCGGCCACTGTGGACACCGGCCGGCCGGTCGTGCTCTGCGTCGCCAACCTGCGCGCGTGCAAGGGACACCGGCATCTGCTCGACGCCGCCGCGGTGCTGCGCACCCGGGGCCAGGCGGTCACGCTGGTGCTCGCCGGGGACGGGCCGCTGCGCGCCGACCTCGAACGGCAGGCTGCCGCCCTCGGCGTGGATGCCCGGTTCCTGGGCCGGCGCACCGACGTGCCGGCGCTGCTCGCCCGCGCCGACGTCGTGGTGTCCGCATCGCTGGCCGAGGGGCTCAGCAACACCGTGATGGAGGCGATGGCCGCCGGCCGGCCGGTGATCGGCACCGACGTGGGCGGCACCGGCGAACTGCTGCGCGGCCGGGGGATCCTGGTGCCGCCGGCCGATCCGGTCGCGCTCGCCGACGCGCTGGAGGTGCTGCTCGTCGACGCCGGCACCGGCGACCGGCTCGCCAGCGCGGCCCGCGCCTGGATCGAGCGCAACAGCTCGCTGGACGCGATGGTGGACCGGCATCTGGAGCTGTACGGGAGACTGGCATGTGTGGCATAGCCGGGACCGTCTCGACCGACCGGCCGGATCTGCGGCTGGTCCGGGGCATGTGCGAGACGATCGTCCACCGTGGACCGGACGGGGCCGGGTTCCACGAGGACGCGAACGCCGCGCTGGGCATGCGCCGGCTCGCCATCATCGACGTCCTCGGCGGCCAGCAGCCGGTGTACGGCTGCGACCGGGCCGTGGTGGCGGTGTTCAACGGCGAGCTGTACAACTTCGCCGAGCTGCGCGCCCACCTGCGTACCCGGGGTCACCGGCTGGCCGGCGACGGCGACACCGAGTGCCTGGTCCACCTGTACGAGGAGTACGGCGACGACCTGGTCCACCACCTGCGCGGCATGTTCGCGTTCGCGATCTGGGACGCCGGGAAGCGGCGGCTGCTGCTGGCCCGCGACCGGGTCGGCAAGAAGCCGCTGTACTGGCGCGCCGACGCGGGATCGATTCGATTCGCTTCGGAGCTGAAGGCGCTCGTCCGCGACCCGGCCGTGCCACGGGAACTGGACCTGACCGCGCTCGACCGGTACCTGACCTACAAGTACGTGCCGGCGCCGCTGTCCATCTACACCGGACTGTCCAAACTGCCCCCGGCGCACGTGCTGACCTGGCAGGACGGGACGGCCACGGTCCGCCGGTACTGGCGGCTCGACGCCGCCCCGCGCACCGTCGCCGGGTCGCTCGACGACGCCGCCGCCCGGCTGCGCGAGCTGCTGCTGGAGGCGACCCGGATCCGGATGGTCAGCGAGCGGCCGCTCGGCGCGTTCCTGTCCGGCGGCATCGACTCGTCGGCCGTGGTCGCCGCCATGGCCCGGCACAGCCGGGAGCCGGTCAAGACGTTCTGCATCGGCTTCGACGACGACCGGTACGACGAGCGGGTACACGCCCGCGCGGTGGCCGAGCACTGCGGCACCGAGCACCACGAGCTGGTCGTCACCCCGTCCGCGCTGGACGTCCTGCCGTCGCTGGCCTGGCACTTCGACGAGCCGTTCGCCGACGCCTCGGCGATCCCGAGCTTCTACGTCGCCCGGCTCAGCCGCCAGCGGGTGACCGTCGTGCTGACCGGCGACGGCGGCGACGAGAGCTTCGGCGGCTACCCCCGGTACGCGTTGATGGCGGGCCGGGCCGGGCTGCCCGTCCCGGCACCGGCCCGGCCGGTCCTGCGCGGGGTCGGCTCGGCGCTCGCCGGGCTGCTGCCGGCCCGGTCCGCCGCCCGCCGGGCCGCCCGCGGCGTCGAACTGCTCGGCGCACCGATGGCCCGCCGGTACGCCCGGTTCATGTCGCCGTTCACCATTGCGCAGAAGCATTCGCTGTACACGGACGGGCTGCGGGCGCACCTCGCCGGGTCGGACCCGCTGGACCTCATCGACGAGGCCTACGCGGCCTCCCACGCCGACACCGTCACCGGGCGGGTCATCGACGTCGACGTCAACACGTACCTGCCCGGGGATCTCCTGGTGAAGGCCGACATCACCACGATGGCCAACTCGCTGGAGGCCCGCTCGCCGCTGCTCGACCACGTCCTGATGGAGTGGGCCGCCGGCCTGCCGTTGTCGTACAAGGTGCGCGGCGGCCGGACCAAGTACCTGCTGCGCCACGCGGTCGCCCCGTGGCTGCCGGCGGAACTCGCCGGCCGGCCGAAGAAGGGGTTCAGTGTGCCGCTGGCCCGCTGGCTGCGCACCGACCTGCGCGACCTCGCCCACGACCTGCTGACCGACCGGACCGCGCGCTCGCGCGGGCTGTTCCGCCCGCCGGCGGTCGCCGAGCTGCTGCGCCAGCACGCCGCCGGGATCGACCACGCCAGCCGGCTGTGGGCGCTGATGCAGTTCGAGCTGTGGCACCGGATGTTCGTCGACAGCCCGTCGGTCGATGCGCCTTCGACGGTCGAGGTGTCGTGACCTCGGTCGTCGCTCCCGGCCGGCGGCCGCGCGTCGCGCGTACCGTGGGGTCTCGCTTGTTGCGGGTCGTCGTGGCCGCCGTGGTCGGCGTGGTCATCGCGCGCGGCCTGCGCCCCGATGGCCGGGGCCAGGTCGACGTGCTGGTCACCATCGCGACCATGGCGATCTCGCTCGGCCACCTGTCGATCGAGCAGGCGCATTCCGCGCTGTGGCACCGGCACCGGGCCGCGATCCCGGCCAACAGCCTGCTGCTCGGCCCGGTCATCGGGCTGATCGCGATGTCCGTAGCCGCGGGCACCGTGCTCGGGCTCGGGCCGCGGGTCGTTCCCATTCCGGGGTACGGGCTGCTTTTCGTCACGCTGCTCGCGGTGCCGTTCGCGATGGCCGTGTTGTACCTCAACAACGTGCTCGTCCTCCAGTCCCGGGTGGAGGTGCTGAACCGGGCCGCGCTGATCGGGTCGCTCGCCCAGGTCGGCGCGCTGGCGGCGCTGTGGGCGCTGGACCGGTTCACGGTCGGCTGGGTGGCCGCCACCTGGAGCCTGTCGATGGTGCTGCCGCTGCTGCCGATCCTGCGCGCGGTGCGACCCCGGCTCGCGGCCGGAGACCTCGGCCTCGCCCGGCGGGTCGTGGCGCTCGGCGCGCGCTACCACCCCGGCTGCGCGTCGCTGTACCTGCTGTACCGGGTCGACGTGCTGATCCTCAACGCATTGACCACGCCGGCGCTGGTCGGCCTGTACACGGTCGCGGTCACGCTCGCCGAGCTGACCCGGATCGTCACCGACACGCTCGCCCAGGTGTCGCTGCCCGACCAGGTCGACGAGGACCGGGACCGGGCGGCGACGTTGACGGTACGGGTGACGCGACTGTCCACTGTGCTCGCTGTCGCCACGGTCGGCGGGATGTGCCTGCTGGCGCCGGTCGCGCTGCCGCTGGTGTACGGGTCCGCGTTCGCCGGCAGCGTGCCGGCGTTGTTCGCGCTGGCCCCCGGCATGGTGGCGCTCGGCGCGACCCGGCCGGTCGGCAACTTCCTGTTGCGGTTGCGCCGGCCCGGTATCTCGTCGGCGCTGTCGATCGTCGCGGTCACCGGCAATGTCGGCCTCAACCTGCTGCTCATCCCGTACTGGGGGATGGCCGGCAGCGCGGTCGCGTCGAGCATCGGATACGCGGCGTACGGGGTGGCCCAGGTGGCCTGGTTCTGCCGCGCCACCGGTACCTCGTGGCGGGCCATGCTCCCCGGCCGGGCGGTTCTGCGAGACCTTGGCCAGTTGCGCCGGTCATAGCCGGTCCCGGGTCATGCGTACGTGTAGAAGGGCGCGTTGTTGAGCATGTCCCGCGGCGTCGTGTCGGTCCACGGCGGCATCGGATCGTCGAGGCTGATCACGTCGGTGGTGGCCGTGGTCGGCCGGTAACCGGCCCCCGGGTGTGCCGCCTGCCAGTTCGCCCACAGCTTGTCGATGAAACAGTGGTGCAGCCAGAACACCGGATCGTTGGGCGAGGCGCCCGACGACATCGTGCCGCCGACCCAGTCGTGGACCCGGTTGTGCAGGTTGGGGCCGAGCCAGCCTTCCAACTGGTTACGGAAGCCGACCGGCGACGCACTGTTCCACGGCGCCGCGTCGTACGGGGTGATCCCGAGCACCTTCTGCAACTGGGTCGCGGTAGGAAGCGACGTCTCGTAGATGCCGAACCCGCGGCCCAGATACTTCCGGGTGTCCACGGTGACGTTCAGGGTCCAGTTTCCGGTCGAGTACGCGAACGGACCGGTTGTCACCTGGCCGTCCGAGGTGCGGCCGTTGCCGCCCATGAAGTTGGCGCCCCACATCGTCGCGGTCGCTGTCCGGTCGACCGTCCAGTCCCAGTACGGCAGCGTGACCGACGGGTTGACCGACCGAAGCGCCTGCTCGAAATCGAGAAGGAGCCTGCGGTGCCAGGGCAGGAAGGACGGGCACCGGTGGGCGTATCGCGGCGTGTCGTCGGAGTCCTGGCTGATGAACGAGAGATGCAGGTCCACCAGATAGTCGTAGAAGCCGTTGTGCTTGACCGCGAGTACCGCGTCGACGAAGTTCTTCTTCTCGGTTGCGGTCAGCTTGCTCTGGTTCTTGCGGATCATCTCGGGAGCCTTTCCGGGTCAGCGCGGGTGGGCATGAAGGGCGACGAGACTCGCGCCGTTCAACGCGTCGACCGCCGCTCGCGCGACGTCGAGCAGGTGCGGAAAGGTCCGGTAGTGGTGCAGGACACTGGTGTACGTGAGATTGGCGTTCATCATCACGTGCAGTTCCACGTCGTCGATGTAGAGCAGTCGCTGTAGCGGCCGTGCGCCGGGCTGACCGACCAACCGCTTGGTATGGATGCGCCGTTTCTTGTAGATCTGGTCGAAGTCGTCGCCCGACTCGGCTCTGGAGCCGGCAGCGGTGAACTGCTGCACGCCGACGGCCATGGTCGCCGCGGTGATGCCGCCCGCCACGATGGTTCGGAGAACCTCGCGTCGGCCCTTGGTCGCCATGTGATCACCCCCGAGGAGCGGCCCGGCTCCTGGCACCCGGCCACGCCTGCCGAGTAGACACCTTCCGTGAACACATATCGGCTATATCGCTCATATCGCATGCGGTTGTGCCGGATCTCGGACAGTTGGGCCGGTCACAGCCGGTCGAACTGTCCAAGATCTCGCAGAACCGTTGGTCGGCGTGGCTACCGTGCGGGCATGCTGACGTGGATGTTGCCCGCTGTACTCGCGCTCTCCGGGGTGGTCGCGCCCCCGCCGCCCGCTCACGGCACGGTGCTCTGCCGGGGCGAGGCGGCGGTGCTCGTCGACGAGGCCGGCGACTGGGTGGGCAGCGCCCGGCGGGACGTGGTCGCCGTCATCAACGCCGACGCCGAGGTCTTCGGCAACGACGGCGACGACCTGATCTGCGTGTACCCGGACGGCCGGCACTACAGCGGCGCGACCGTCCACGGTGGACCGGGCAACGACACGATCATCACGTACGGCGGCAGCAACCAGATCTCCGGCGACGGCGGCGACGACATCGTGTACCTCGGCGGCACCGGCGAGGACGTCGAGGGTGGCGACGGCGACGACCACGTGTGGGCGCTCGGCGCCAGCGGCGTGTACGTCGACGGCCAGGCCGGCGGCGACATGCTCCAGGGCAGCCCGGCCACCGACCACCTGTCCGGCGGCGACGGCGCGGACCTCCTGATCGGCGCTGGCGGCGACGACGTGCTGGCCGGCGACGACGGCAACGACACGCTGATGGGTGGCGCCGGGGCGGACACTCTCGGCGGTGGTGGCGGTGCGGGGGACCGGTGCGAGGACGGTCCGGGTACCGCGTTCGGCGCCGACTGCGAGCTGGTAACCGTGGTCAAACCGCTGCCGATCTCCCCCTGACGTGCCTCGCAACAAACCTCAACTACATTGACGTTCACTATGCCGAATAACGAGAATGGCTCCATCGCAACCCTCCGCAACATGCAGATCGGGCCGACCTGCGTCTTACATTCATCGGCAAGGACCCGGACTCGAACCCGACCGGATCACTGAAGCCGAGTTCGACGCACTGCTGCGCACGTTCGAGCACGACGCCATCCACCTGGAGATGCGCGATGCGTACGGCACGGCGGTGGAGATCCCGCACATGGCCAAGTGGGCCGCCGGCGAACCCGATGATCTTGTCTGGCTCCAGGACTGGTGTGTCACGCTGCGGCGGCACCTGGCCGCGGGCCGGTCCGTCCGACGGGCACGTGTGATCTCGGAGCCGCTGAGCGACTACCAGCGGTGGTCGCACAGCATTGCCGGGCCGATGGTGGAGGCAGGCGAGGACATCCGGTGGGTCCCGCGCCGCCTGGTGTCGTCGATCGCGTTTCCCGGCAACGATTTCTATCTCTTCGACGACCGTCTCGTCGTGTTCCTCATCTACGCCGGCAACGGCCTGGCGACGGACCGGCTGATGTCGACCGGAGCCACTGATATCGAGCTATGTCGATCAGCGTTCGAGGCCGTCTGGAAACTGGCGATCCCGCACCGTGACTATCAGCCCGTCTAGTGCCGCCAAAGCAGGCGCAGGAGGCGCTCGGCGGCAGACTGCGCGAGCTGCGTCGTCCGGCTTCTGGATCTTCGACAGTGCGTTGGTCGCGCTCGAGACTCCCACCGCGAGCATCGAGGTCACCCGGCCGCAGGAGATCGAGCTCTACACCAGGATGTTCGAACACCTCGGCGCGGCGGCCGTGTATGGCAAGCCGGCTCGCTCGATTGTCACCAGGGCCATTGACGAGTTGGGTGCACGCAACTAGGCGCAACATCGTGGAACGGTAATCCGGTTGGGCGCTACCTTGCCGACGGAAGCCGTTCTCCGAAGGGAAATCTGGTGGACCTCCAGGATCTCCACGTGACGCCGCCGCGGGTGTTCGCCATCGTCAACGAAGACCGGACCGACACCGAGCAGGCCGTCGCGAGATGGGGACTCGACCTGGCCGATGGTGTGATCTTCGCGTGGGCCGGCGGATCCGCGGTCGCTGTCTTCAGTTCCGCCGAACGCGTCCTCCGCATGGTCGAGATGACCATTCCGGCTCGGTTGCTCTGGCTGGATGGGCGAGTGCTTCACGATCACTCCCGTGGAGCCGCCAGCGAGCGCGACCGGCTGGCCGGGTGGGAAGCGTAGATCTTGGAGAGTCCGGGGGGCTATGGCGCCCCAAACTCTCCAAGATCTCGGGAGATCGGGAGCGCGGAGGGGGAGGGGGAGGGGGAGGGAGCGGGGCGGGGGCGGCGGGCGGCGATCAGGCAACCCAGCGCGACCCAGAACGGCGCCGTCACGGTGAGGTTGGCGAGCGTGTTGGCGAACAGCAGGCCCACCGCGTACGCCACGGTCACCGCGCGCAGCACGGGCAGCGCGGTCGACGCAACGGTGGCCCACCTGCCGGCCCGCAGACCCAGCCACAACAGGACCAGGAACAACACCAGGGCCGCCCCGCCAGACTCGGCGGACAGCCGCAGGTAGTCGTTGTGGGTGTTGATGTACAGCCCGATGCCGTGTGGGCTGGCCGCGAGCGGCGGGTACATCGCGTACCCGATGCCGCGCAGCGGATGGCTGAGCGCCACGTCCAGCGCGAACTTCGCGGTGTCGGCGCGGACGGCGTTGTTGTACCCCAGTTCGGCCGACGAGCGACCCAGTGGCAGGGCGGCGGCGTCCAGGAAGCCGCTCAGCATGGCCAGGCCGCCGATGACGACGGCGCCGATCAGCAGCGGCTGCCGTCGCCAGCCCTTGCGCGCGAACAGCACGACGAACCCGGCCGCGGCGGCGATCAGCGCACCGCGTGACCCGGTGGCGAACAGTGCCACGAGGCTCGGCAGGGCGGCGAGCAGCCAGACCGGTCTTCGGGTGGTAGACGCCAGCCCGGCCGCGGCGACCAGTGGGATCGCGACCAGCGCGCCGAGGTAGTTGGGGTTGAGGTCGAGGCCCTGTAATCGGCCGTGCAGGTCGCCGCCGCCGACGAGCGCGTACATCCCGGCGGCGGCCCCGCCGACCGCGATCACCGCGGCGACGTGCCGGGCCCGTGGCGGCACGGCGACCGTGATGGCGAGCAGGCCGAGGCCGAGGAGCAGACCCACCACGTTGTACAGCCGCGACTCCTGGCTCGGCAGGGAGACTACCGGAAACACGTAGCTGACCAGCACCGCCACGCCGAATGCCGCGATCCACGCGTGGGCCCGGCGGAGCATTGCGGAGCCGCAGGCGACGTGCAGCGCGACGCTCACCGCGAGGACCGCGGACGCGCCGAGCACCGCCTGGCTGCCCCGGCTCGCCGCTGGTCCGAGCAGGCAGAGCGGGATCAGCAGCAGCGTCACCGCCGCCGGTCGCAGCATCGCCAGCACCGGCAGCGCGATCGCGAACCCCACCACGATCAGGGGGGAGCGGTGCTGGAGGAACAGGTAGACGACCGCCGGTGTCAGCACGCCGACGGCGGCCGGCAGCCAGCGATGGGCGGTACTGAGTGCCGTGGTCACGGCGCTCCCCACCCGCGGCCGAGGCAGGCCCGCATACCAGGCCACACCGTTGCTGGCCACGCTTTTCCCCTCTCCTCGTTCCTTACGACACACGTCGCTCGTTTTTGTGTCGGTTAGCGGAGATTATCCGATGCGTCGCTAGCATATGCGTAGCCATCGCGATGCGTTCCGTAACCAGAGTGCGTTGCGGAAGTTGGTCAGTCGAATTCACCCGGAGGCGAATGACATGCGAGGCGGGACGACCCTGGTGACCGGTGGAGCCGGTTTCATCGGCTCACATCTGGTCGATGCGCTGCTGGCACGGGGCGATTCGGTCATCGCGCTCGACGATCTGTCGACCGGGCGGCTGTCGAACCTGGACGAAGCAGACGCCAACCCGCGCTTCCGCTTCGTCGACGGCTCGGTACTCGACGAACTCGTGGTCGACGAGCTGGTCCACCAGGCCGACACGGTGGTGCACCTGGCGGCCGCGGTGGGCGTGAAACTCGTCGTCGACCAGCCACTACGGTCGCTGAACACCAACATCCGGGGCTCCCAGGTCGTGATCGAGGCGGCGAACCGGCACCGCCGCAAGATTCTTCTCGCGAGTACTTCCGAGATATACGGAAAGAACGCCAGCGGGCCGCTGCACGAAACGGCCGACCGGATTCTCGGCAGCCCGACAGTGATGCGCTGGGCGTACAGCACGGCGAAGGTGGTCGACGAGATCCTCGCCAATGCGTACCACGCGGAAATGGGCCTGGAGTCGATCGTGGTCCGACTGTTCAACACGGTCGGGCCGCGCCAGAGCCCGGCGTACGGGATGGTCATTCCCCGGCTGGTCCGCCAGGCGCTCGCCGAGGAGCCGCTGACCGTGTACGGCGACGGCCGGCAGACCCGCTGCTTCGCGCACGTCGCCGACGTGGTCGAAGCCCTGCTTACCCTGCTGGACACCGACGACGCGATCGGGCAGACGTTCAACATCGGCTGTCCCGAGGAGATCAGCATCCTGGCGCTGGCCCGGCGGGTGATCGAGTACACCGGCAGCGGGTCGCGGGTGGACCTGGTCAGCTACGAGGACGCGTACGGCCCCGGCTTCGAGGACATGAACCGGCGGGTACCCGACACCAGCCGGATCGCCGCGGTCACCGGCTGGCGACCGCGCCGCGCGCTCGACGACGCGCTGCGCGACATCATCGCGGACGCCCGCCACGAGCGCCTCGCCCGCGCCGCCCAGGCCATCGCATGAGTCTGGGAGAGTTGGCGCCGGTCGCCATCGCCGGCTTCACCGCGCTCGGGCTGGCGGCGACCCTGACCGAGCCGATGCGGCGGGTCGCGCTGCGGTACGGGCTGACCGACCGGCCGGCGGCGCACAAGGCACACGCGCGGACCACCCCGTACCTGGGCGGCGTCGCCGTCGTCGCGGCGACCGTACTGCCGGCGGTCGCGCTGATCCGGCACTGGAACCTCAGGCTGATCGCGCTGGTCCTGGCCGGCATCGTGGTCGCCGCCCTCGGCCTGGTCGACGACCTGCGCCCGCTCGGCCCGCGACCACGGCTGCTGGTCGAGGCCATGGCCGCCACCGCGGTCGTGGTCTGCGGTGACCGGGTACGCGTGTTCGGCAGCCTCTGGCCGGACGCGATCCTCACCGTGATCTGGATCGTGGTCCTGACCAACTCGTTCAACCTGCTCGACAACATGGACGGCGCGGCGGCCTCCACCGCGACCGCGATCACCGGCGTCCTCGCGGTACTTGCCTGGACCAGCGGTGCACCGGGCCTGGCCGCGCTGCTGGCATGCCTCGCGGCGGCGTGCGGCGGGTTCCTGTGTCACAACTGGTCGCCCGCGCGCATCTTCATGGGCGACGCGGGCTCGCTGTTCATCGGCTTCGTCATCTCCACCGCGTCGGTCCAGCTGATCGGCGCGCACGGCGGGGTCGGCGCGCTCACCGCGCTCGGCCTGGTGACGTTCGTCGCGACCGTCGACACCACGCTCGTGCTCATCTCGCGGTACGCCAACGGCCGCAGCTGGCACGAGGGCGGCACCGACCACGTCGCGCACCGGCTGCGCCGGCTCGGTATGACCCCGCCGCAGGTCGCGCTCGTGCTGTTCGGCGTCGCCGCGGTGTCCAGCCTGCTCGGCTTCCTGGTCGCCGACGACGTGCTGCCCGCCGTGAAAGTGCTCGCCGGTGGTACGGGCACCGTCGCCACCGCGGTGGCGCTGCTGCTGCGGGTGCGGGTGTACGCCGACCGGACCCGTGTCCCGACCGGCCGTCCAGAGAACGCCCGAATCCGAGAAGAGGTCTAAGCACTGTGGATTTGCGCACCGGTCTGCGGCTCCTGCGGGAGCGGTGGACGTCGATCGTGGTCATCACGCTGCTCGCCACACTGACGGGCGTCCTGGTGACCTGGCGGCAGACCCCCGAGTACTCGGCGCGGGCCACCCTCTTCGTGTCCGCCTGGAACAGCGGTGGCACCGCCGCCTCGGCGTACCAGGACGGCCTGCTCTCCCAGCAGCGGGTCAAGTCGTACACCGAACTGCTGCGCGGCGAGAAGGTGATGCGGGCGGTCATCGACGAGCTGAAGCTGGACGCCAGCCCGGCCCAGCTGTCGGCCAAGGTCGGCACGGCCGTCATCGCGGACACCGCGCTGCTCGCGCTCACCGTGACCGACGCGTCGCCGGCCCGCGCGCAGGCCATCGCCAACGCGACCGCGCGGCAGTTCACCCGGCTGGTACCGACGTTCGAGACCGGGCCGGACGGCAAGCAGCCCGTCGTCCGGGTGACCGTCGTGAGCCCGGCAAGCCGCCCCACCGACCAGATCTCACCCCGGCCGCTGCGCAACGTCGGCGGCGCGCTCGCCCTCGGTCTGCTCATCGGCGTCGGCCTCGCGCTGGCCCGCCACCACCTCGACACCCGGGTGAAGACCGCCGAGGAGGTGTCCGAGCTGGCCGGCGCGCCGACACTGGGCACCGTCATCGCCGACCCGAACGTGCCGAAGAGCCCGCTGATCATCCACGACGGACCGTACGCGCCACGCGCCGAAGCGTTCCGCAAGATCCGGACCGGGTTGCAGTTCGTCGACGTGGACCGCGCGCACAAGGTCGTGCTGGTGACCAGCTCGGTGGCGGGCGAGGGGAAGACCACGACCGCCTGCAACCTGGCGATCACCCTGGCCCAGTCCGGCAAGCGGGTCCTGCTCATCGACGCCGACCTGCGCCGGCCGCGCGCCGCCCGGTACCTCGGCCTGCCCACCGGTGTGGGGCTGACGAGTGTACTGGTGGGCACGGCGAGCCTGGAGGACGCTGTCCAGCCGTGGGGCGACGACCTGATGTGGGTGCTGGCCAGCGGCCCGATCCCGCCCAACCCGAGCGAGATGCTCGGTTCCCGGCACATGCGTGAGCTGCTGGCCCAGTTGCGCGACGAGTACGACCTGGTGCTCATCGACGCGCCGCCGGTGCTGCCGGTGACCGACGCGGCGACCACGGCGGCCGCCTGCGACGGCGTGATCGTGGTGGTCCGCCACGGCAGTACCCGCCGGGAGCAGGTGACCGGCACGGTGACCGCGCTGCGCACGGTGGACGCCAACCTGCTCGGTACCGTCCTCAACCTCGCGCCGGCCCGGGGCGGCGAGCAGTCCTACTACCAGGAGTACGGCGCCCGGCCGGAGGATGGCGTGCCGCAGCCGCTGCCGCGGAGCTGGCACCCGGAGGCGGTGGACACTCCCGTCGAGGTTGAGGTGCGGCAGTGAATCACGGTGGCAACCCGCGCAACCCGGACGGCAAACCCCGCAACGGCACCCCGCGCCCGAACGCCAGCCGCCTCGCCGCGGCCCGGGCCAGCGCCCCGATCCGCGCCGGTACCGGCGTGCGTCCGGTCGCCGGGCGCGCGCGACCGTCGGTCTACGGCACCACCCGGTCCACCGCGCGCACGCCGGTGACCGAACCCGTGCCGGGGCGGGGCTCCGCGGGTACCCGGAAAGCCTCGACGAGCCGCCGGCCCGGCACCAGAACGCGCCGGCACGGACATCAGGTCCGGTTGACCCGGCGGGGTCGCCGGGTCCTGGTGCTCGGCGTCGTCTTCGTCGTGCTGCTCGTCGCAGCGGTCGGGGCGAGCGCATATGTGCTGGTCAACCGGCTACCGGGCAACATCGCCCGGGTCGACGGCACGTTCGCGGGCATCGACGAGAAACAGCGGCCGGACAAGCTGCCGGCGGCCAAGAACAGCCTGACGTTCCTGCTGGTCGGCTCGGACTCGCGGGACACCGGACCGACCACCGGATCGGCGGCGAAGCGCAAGGGCTTCCGGCTCGGCGATCGCACCGACACCATCATGATGCTGAACATCCCGTCCGACCGGCGCTCGGCGACGATCATCTCGATTCCGCGGGACTCCTGGGTGGACATTCCCGGGCACGGCAAGTTGAAAATCAACGCGGCGTACGCGATCGGCGGGCCGTCGCTACTGATCCGGACCGTCGAGCAGCTCACCGACGTGCGCATCGACCACTTCGCCGCGATCGACTTCTACGGTTTCCGGTCGATCATCGACGCCATCGGCGGCATCGACATCCAGGTACCGCAGGCGACGACCGACGTCGGCGGTACCGGCGCGAGCTTCCGGAAGGGGCTCAACCACTTCGACGGCACGAAGGCGCTCGCGTACGTGCGGCAGCGCCACGGCCTGCCGGGCGGCGACTTCGACCGGGTCAAGCGGCAGCAGAACATGCTCCGCGCGGTCATGGCGAAGGTGGGCACGGTGGATCCGACCAGCAATCCGGTGCAGACGTACAAGCTGCTCGAGGCGGTGACCAAAGCGGTGTCGGTGGACAACGGGCTCAGCGACGCCGACCTGCGCTCGCTCGCGTTCAGCATGCGTGACATCCGCAGCGGCGGGGTGAACTTCATGACCGCGCCGGTCACCGGCACCGGGATGGAGGGGGAGGAGAGCGTGGTGTACCTCGACCAGGTGCGGTGCGGCCAGTTGTGGACCAGCGTCAAGAACGACGGGGTGGCGACCTATGTGGCCCAGCACAAGGCCGACCTGCTGCCCGCGGTAACCCGGTGACCGCTCTTGTCTGGCACAACTTCCCGGAAGTTGTGGCCTCCAACCCCCGCTGAGAGCACAACTTCCGGGAAGTTGTGCCGATCTTGAAGGTGACCCGGTGACCTCGTTCCATGTCCTGCATGTCTGCGTCGCGAACATCTGCCGGTCCCCGATGGCCGAGCGGCTGACCCGGCGGGAGTTCGCCGGCCGGCCCGGGTTCGCGGTCGGCAGCGCCGGTACCCGTGGCCTGGCCGGCCAGCCGATGCACCAGGACGGCGCCGACGTGCTGCGGGCGATGGGCGCCGACCCGGACGGGTTCGTGGCCCGCCGGTTGACGCCGGAGATCCTGGCTGGCACCGACCTGGTACTCGCGGCCACGGCGGCCGAGCGTGACCGGGCGGTGGCGCTGCTGCCGGCCGCGCTGCGCAAGGCGTTCACGCTGCTGGAGTTCGCGCGGCTGCTGTCGGGTTTCACGCTTCCCGAGTCGCCGGCCGATCCGGTCGAGCGGGCGCGTGCCGTGGTAGCGAAGGCGCGCAGCATGCGGGGGCGGGTGCCCTATGTCGACCCGGCCGTGGACGACGTCGCCGACCCGGTCCGTACGCCGGAAGGGTTCCGGGCGTGCGCCGCGTCGATCGGGCCGGCGGTGCGGACCATCGTGGCGGCGCTGTGCGACGAGCCCGGCGAACCCGGTGAACCCGGCGAACCCGGTGAACCCGGTCGAACCCGGTGAACCCGGTGAACCTGCGGTCCCGCATGCCCGCGCCGCCTCCCCGATAGACAGCGGCCGATAGCGTCCCGTCGGGACGTCGATCCTACGGGCAAGATCGTCGTCATGGATACGCCACGCAGGTCTAGGCGGCTGCGAGACATGCGTAGCGTATCCACGGCGATGATCTTGGGCGGGTGCGCCGAAGCCGCGCCGGAGCTAGAAACCGTCCGCGGTCGCCACCGCGCGCAGCAGGTCGGACCGGGCGCCGTCGAGCGCGATCGACAGCGCCCCGGTCAGCGACGCCACCTCGCCCAGCGCGCTGCTCTCCACGCGCGGCGGAAACGGCACCAGCGCCGCGACCGTCTGGCGTACCACCGGAAGCAACTGGCCGTTGCTGCCGATGCCGCCGCCCAGGACCACCAGGTCGGGGTCGAACACCGCGCACGAGCTGGCCACGGTCAGCCCGAGCTGGCGGGCTTCGGCGTCGACGAGTTCGACGGCGGCCGGCACCCCGGCGGCGGACTGGGCGAACAGGTCGGCGACGGTCGCCGGGCGCGGGCCGGGCCAGCTGCTGCGGGCGTGCAGGGCGGCCAGCATCCCGTACCCACCGGCCTCGGCGGCGAGCAGTTCCTTGCCGTGCCCGACCCGCTGGCCGGGTGGGACGTTGCCGGGCAGCGGCAGGTACGCGATCTCGCCGGCCGCGCCGTGCGCGCCACGGACCACCTCGCCGTTGTGCACCAGGCCCATGCCGATGCCGGCGCCGACCGCGAGGAACACGAAGTTGTCCACGTCGCGGGCGTGCCCGCGCCACCGCTCACCGAGCGCGGCGAGGTTGACGTTGTTGTCCAGCACGATCGGCGCGTCGACCGCCGACTCCAGTGGGGTCAGCAGATCGAACGGGCCGTCCTCGCCCAGGTTGTGGGCGATGGACATGGTCCGGCCGTCGGCGTGCACCACCCCGGGCGCGGAGATGCCCACCCGGCGCAGCGGCCCCAGCCCGTCGCCGACGGCCTCGGCGGCCGCCCGGATCATCCGCCCGGTCTGCGCCGCGACCCGGCGCGCGCCGGTGGCCCGGGTCGCCTGCCGCTTCTCCAGATGGATCGTGCCGGCCAGATCCGCGACGGCCACCCGCAGGTTGTCGCCGCCGATGTCGGCCGCCACCACGTATCCGGCGGTGGGCGCGAGCCGGTAGCAGGTCGGCACCCGGCCGAGGCCGCCCCGGCGTACCCCCGCCTCGACGATCAGACCGGTGCCGACCAGCCGGCGGACCGCCTCGGAGATGGTCGGCCGGGACAGCCCGGTGCTGCCTGCCAGCTCCGGACGGGTGAGCGGCTCGCTGTCGAGCAGGGCGGCCAGCACCCGACCGGCGGGTTCGCGGAGCGCGCCGGGGACCTCGTCGTCGCGGAGTGCCACGCCCCGTCCGCGGGTCGCGCTCCAGACGAGGCCGCGCTCCGGGCTCCCGACGACGCCGCGCTCCGCAGTGCTCACCCCGGACCCCCATTCCGAACTTCCGGAACGCTTCCGGGGCGCCGACTAGGCATCGACTTTGCAACAGCCCTTGACGCCCACCGATGCCCCGAGTAGAAGTTCGTTAAGCAGCCTAACTAATAAAGTCACGATGAGGGAGCGGGGATGTCGGACCAAATTGGCGCCCTGTCGCGTCGCAACCTCCTGCGCCTGTCCGCCGCGGCCGCCGGGGCGGGCTTCCTCGCCGGCTGCGACGTCGGCGGTGGCGGGAGCAAGTCGGGGACGCAGGGCAGTGGCGAGGGAAAGATCACGGCGCTGTTCATGCAGCAGGCCGCGTACTCCGAGGATGACGTCCGCAAGATGACCGCGGACTTCCAGAAGGCCAACCCGAAGATCACCGTCGAGCCGACGTTCGTGGCGTACGAGGCGCTGCATGACAAGATCGTGGCGGCGGCACCGGCCGGCACCTACGACGTCGTGCTCATCGACGTGATCTGGCCGGCGGAGTTCGGTACCAAGAAGATCGTCACCGAGGTTTCCAGCGACGTGCCGTCGGCTTGGAAGTCGGACATGCTCGGTGGCGCGCTCACCACGGCGAAGTACGACAACAAGTACTACGGCGTCCCGTGGATCCTCGACACCAAGTACTTCTTCACCAACACCGATCTGCTCGGCAAGGCCGGCGTCGACCCGTCCAGCCTGTCCACATGGGACGGTGTGCTGGCCGCCGCGCGGGCGTTGAAGGACAAGAACGTCATCGAGTACCCCCTGCTGTGGAGCTGGAAGCAGGCGGAGGCGCTGATCTGCGACTACACCCAGCTCGTCGGGGCGTTCGGCGGCAAGTTCCTGTCTGACGACGGCAAGTCGGTCGCCTTCAACACCGGCGGTGGCCTGGCCGCCCTGGAGTTCATGAAGAAGACCCTCGACGACAAGCTGACCAACCCCAACTCGATGGAGTCGCTCGAAGACGACGTCCGGAAGGTCTTCGTCGAGGGCGGCGCCGCGATGGCGCTCAACTGGACGTACATGTACGCCTCCGCCGACGACGCGTCGCAGTCGAAGATCGCCGGCAAGGTCGCCGTGGCGCCCACCCCCACCGGCTCGTCCGGCGGCCCGGGCTGCAACGGCTCGATGGCGCTGTGCGTGACCAGCGGCAGCAAGAACCAGAAGGCCGCGTGGAAGTACATCAGCTACCTCACCAGCGCCGACGTGCAGAACAACTACGCGAAGCTCTCGTTGCCGTGCTGGAAGGCGTCCTACGACGACCCGAAGGTGATCGACACCAACCCGAAGATGGTTCCGGTCGCCAAAAAGGAGCTGGCCAACCTGATCGAGCGGCCACAGGTGCCGCGCTACAACGAGATCAGCCAGGTCCTTCAGGCCGAGTTGCAGAACGCGTTGCTCGGCAAGAAGTCCCCGAAGCAGGCCCTCGACGACGCCGCGAACCAGTCGAAGTCGCTGCTCGCCTGATTAGATCGGCACCGGATCGACGTGGAAGACACCGAGACCGCGCGGCCAGTACCGGTCCCCGCCACCGGAGACGCTGGTCGCGTGCGTCGTGACCGGTCGGGCGCGGGTGGCCCGGGACCCCGGCGTGCCCGGCTGGCCGCGACCCTGCGTGAGGCGGGCGGTCCGTCCGCCCGCCTCGCGTTCCTCCTGCTGCTGCCGGCCGCGCTGATCGTCTTCGGGGTGGTGCTCTATCCCGCCGGCCGGGCCCTGGTCATCTCGTTCTACGACGTGACCAGCCCGTTCCCGGGTGCGTACCCGTTCCGCGGGCTGGCCAACTACAGCGACGTGCTCAGCGATCCGCGGGTGCTGACCGCCGCCGAGCACACGCTGTACTTCACTGTCGTCTCCACCGCGGCGGAGCTGGTCTTCGGCATCGGACTGGCGCTGCTGCTCGCCGCGCCGATCAGGTTCCGCTGGCTGTTCCGGTCGATCGTGATCCTGCCCTGGGCGCTGCCGACGATCGTCAACGGCGCGATGTGGCGGTTGATCCTCAACGCCGAGTACGGCGTGCTCAACGCCGCGCTGACCCAGCTCCACCTGCAGGGCGAGTACCGGTCCTGGCTGGGCAGCAGCCCGTTCCTCGCGCTGAACATGGTCGTGGTCGCCGACGTCTGGAAGAACACGTCGCTGGTGGCCTTCTTCCTGCTCGCCGGCCTCACCACGATCCCGCGCGACCTCTACGAGGCGGCCCGCGTCGACGGTGCCGGGCCGGTGCGCTCGTTCCTGCGGATCACCCTGCCACTGCTCGTGCCGACGATCGCGATCGTGCTGGTGCTGCGCACCATCGAGGCGTTCAAGGTCTTCGACATCGTCTACGTGATGACCGGCGGCGGGCCGGCCAGCGGCACCCAGACGATCACGTTCTTCACCTACCTGCAGGCCTTCTCCGCCCAGCGGTTCAGCGTCGGGGCGGCGCTGGCGTACCTGACCGTGATCGCCATCCTCATCCTCGCCACGATCTACCTGCGCCTGCTGCGGCAGAACGAGATGAGGTCGCCGTGACGCCCAGCCGAGGGTACAAAATCTTCGTCCACGTCGCGGCGCTGTTCGCGTCGCTGGTGATCCTCGCGCCGTTCGCCTGGCTGGTGTACTCGTCGCTGGTCGGGCAGACCGATCTGTTGGCCCGGCCGCTGCACTGGTGGCCGACGCAGTGGACGTTCAGCCGGTACCGGGAGATCTTCGCCGCCGACCAGGGCTCGGCGGCCCTGTTCCGCGACGCGCTGGCCAACAGTTTCCTGGTCGCCTCCGGCACCGTGATCGTGTCGCTGACCGTGGGCATCCTCGGCGGCTACGCGCTGGCCCGGCTGCGGTTCCCGTTCCGGCGCATGACGCTGTTGGCGTTCCTGGTCACGTACATGCTGCCGCCGATCAGCCTGATCATTCCGCTGTACCTGTTGATGGCCCGGTTCGGGCTGCTCGACACGAAGACCGGTCTGATCATCGTGTACTGCTCGCTGGCCACCCCGTTCACGCTGTGGACGATGAGCAACTTCTTCGGCACGCTGCCGAGCGAGTTGGAGGAGGCGGCCCGGGTCGACGGGTGCAGCCGGCTCGGTGCGCTGTGGCGGGTCATCCTGCCGCTGTCGCGCCCCGGCATCATCGCCACCGGCCTGTACGGGTTCCTGCTGTGCTGGGACGAGTTCCTGTATTCGCTGATCTTCACGTCGACCTCGAACGCGAAGACGATCCCGGTCGCGATCGCGGAGTTCACCGGCCGTAACGCGGTCGACTTCGGCCTGATCGCGGCGAGTGGCGTGCTGGCCTCGCTGCCGCCGTTGCTGATCACGCTGCTGTTCCAGCGGTACCTGCTCGACGGGCTGTCCTCCGGGGCGGTCAAGGGATGAGTCGCAGTTGGCACAACTTCCCGGAAGTTGTTGCCTCATAGTCGCTCTGAGGCAACAACTTCCGGGAAGTTGTGCCGATCAACAGGGGAGCCGATGGAGCCTGACTTTCTGACCGGGGTGCGGTCCCAGCCCGATGTGCTCGCCCGGTCGGCGGCGACGGTACGCGAGGCGCTGGCCGGCCCGGCGGGCGACGCGGCGCTCCGCGCGCTCGGCGCCGGCCGGATCGCCGCGGTCGGCATGGGCGCCAGCACCCACGCGGTCACCGCGTTCGCGACCTGGCTGCGGGCAGCGGGCCGGCCGGCGCTCGCGTTCAGCGCGGCCGAGCTGGCCCGCGCCTCCGGCGACATGTTCGGAGGCACGCCGGCCGACGTGCCGGCCGGCCTGGCCGACGCGTTCCTCGCGGTCAGCCAGTCCGGCCGCAGCCGGGAGACGGTCGAGGCGATGCGCGCGGTGCCGCCGGGGGTGCCGCGGGTCGCTGTCACCGATCAGCCGAACCAACCATTGGGTATCGCCGCCGACGCGGTGCTGCCACTGGGCAGCGGCGAGGACACCCGGGTGTCGACGCTGAGCTACACCGCGACGGTACAGGCACTCGGCCTGCTCGCCGACGCGCTGACCGGGAGCCCGTCCGCCGACTGGGCGGCGCTGCCCGGCCTGGCCAGGTCGGTACTGGCCGCTGACACCGCCGCCGTCTTCGTCGACGCCTTCGCCGACGTGTCGGTCATCGACGTCGTGGGCTCAGGGGTCGCCGCCGGCTCGGTCGGGGCGGCCGCGCTGCTGCTGCGCGAGGCGGTACACCTGCCGACCGCCGGCTTCCCGACGCGCGAGTACCTGCACGGTCCGCTGGAGGCGGCCGGTGCGGGGCGCGGGGCGCTGGTGTTCGGCACCGGGCGCGAGGCGGAGCTGGCCGCCGACCTGGCCGGCTGGGGCGCGTCGGTGGTACTGGTGACCACGTCGCCGGCGCCGCCCGAGCACCGCCGGCTGCGCGTGGTCACGCTGCCCGCCGCCGGTGGGCTGGCCGCCGCGGTCCTCGACATCCTGCCGGTCCAGTTGGCCGCCGCCGCACTGGCCGCCCGCAAGGGCCTGACGATCGCGTTGCACCACATGCCCGACGACACCAAGCTGTAATTTTGGCGCTCGCTCCGCTCGCGCGGGCTTCGCGCCCTTTGACGCGGCCTGCACGGCACCGCTCCGCTCGTTCCATGCCAGGAGGTCGTGACTCTTCGTACTTGCTTGACTACCCTCGTAGGTTCGGGTCGACAACGGGCGGTGGTCGTAGTGGTTCGGACGACGTGACCGGGCTGACGCGGGACGACCTTGCCCGTACCTTCGCCGCCCGCCCGGACACCCGGGAACGGGTCGGCATCGAGCTGGAATGCGGCCTCGTCGAGCCGGAGACCGGCCGCGCGGTCCGGTACCCGGAAGCCCGCGCCCTGCTGAACGCCGTACGTAGCGAGTTCGGCGGCGAACCGGTCCACGAGGCCGGGCACCTGTCCGGCGTCGCGCTGCCCGGTGGCGCCCAGTTCACTCTGGAGCTGGGCGGGGCGCTGGAGTACTCGTCCGCCCCGGCCGACTCGCTGGCCGACGTGGTGACCGCGACCGAGCGGGCCATGCTCGCGGTCGCCGACCTCGCCGACGGCCTCGACATCGCCGTCCTGCCCACCGGAATGCTGCCCTTCACCCCGGTCGCCGAGATCCCGTGGATTCCCAAGCCACGCATCGACCTCATGCGCCGGTACTTCCGCGACCTCGGCGCCGCCGGCTCGCTCGCCGAAGGCGTCATGGGGCTCAGCCTGTCCGTGCAGACCTCGCTCGACTACGTGTCCACCGCCGACCTGCTGGAGAAGCTGCGCCTGCTGGTCGCGGCGTCGCCGGTGGCGGCCGCGCTGTTCGTCAACTCGCCGCTGGAGAACGGCGCCGCGACCGGCGTGCTGTCCCGCCGGATGCAGATGTGGACCCGGGTCGACCCGCGCCGGTGCGGGGTACTCGACGTCGCGGTGGCGCCGGACGCCTCTCCCGACCGCCTGCTCGACTGGGTACTCGGCCTGCCGATGATCTATCGGCACACCGGCGACCGGTACCTTGCGGCGCCCCACCGGCCTTTCGGCGAGCTGATCCGGGACGGGTCCGCCAGCCGCGACGACTGGCAGTCGCATCTGTCGCAGCTCTGGCCGCAGGTACGCCCCCGGCACACCCTGGAGACCCGCATCGCCGACGGGCTGGGCTGGCCGGCGTTCGCCAGCGCCCCGGCGTTCTGGGTCGGTCTCGCGTACCACCCGGCCTCCCGCCAGGCCGGGCTGGCCCTCCTCGACGACCTGAGCGCCGAGGAACTCGAGCGGGTCACCGAGGAGGTCGCCATCCGCGGCCTGACCGCGAAGGCGGGTTCCCGCGTCGTGGGGGAGCTGGCGGAGCGGCTGCTCGACCTGGCCCGCGCCGGCCTCGCCGCCCGGGTCGCCGCCGGCAGCGAACCGCGGCGCGTCCTCGACCTGCTCGACCCGCTGCACGAGGTCGTGCGCACCGGCCGCACGTACGCCGAGCGGTCGCTGCGCGACTGGTACGGCCCGTTCGCGCAGCGCCCGGCCGCCTTCGTCGCGGCAACCCGAATCTGAGCGGCGCCCCCCTCGCGGCGCCCCCTCGCGGCGCCCCCTCGCGGCGGCGCCTTGATCGGCACAACTTCCCGGAAGTTGTGGCCTCAGCGGGGTACGGAGGCCACTGTTTCCGGGAAGTTGTGCCAGGTTAGGCGACCAGGATCACGTGCAGCTTGCGGGGGCCGTGCACCCCCTCGACCCGGTTCAGCTCGATGTCGCTGGTCGCCGACGGACCCGAGATGAACGTCAGCGGGCGGGTCGGCGTCAGGCGGCGCAGCCCGGCCGGCACCGTGCCGACGACCTGATCCGCCGCGACCACGCAGACGTGATGGTCCGGCACCAGGCTGAGCGCCCGCCGGCCCTGCGCCGCGCCCGCGTCGAGCACGATCGTGCCGGTCTCCGCGATCGCCACCGCACACCCGGTCAGCGCGGCGTCGACCCCGTCGAGGTCGCCGACGGTCAGCCCGTCATCAGGCAAAACCATTCCTTTGTACCCGCTGAGCCAGCCCCCGGGCAGGTCGACCGGGGTGACCAGCCGGCCGGCACCGGACAGCGCCTCGGCGACCGCCGCACCGATCCCACCCGGGTCGCACCGGGTCACCGCCGCCTTGTAGTCGACCAGCCGGTCGACGAACAGGTCGAGGCGCCCGGCCGGGTCGGTGTTGTCGTCGTCGGCGAGGTACCCGCGGGGCACCGGCGGCGCGGTCGGCGCCGGCCCGAGCGCGGTCCGCAGCCTGGTCAGGATCTCATCCCGCGCCGTCATGCGACCTCCTCCACCAGTCCCGGAACGATTCCTTCGGCGGCAGCGGCGCGTCCCGGCTGGCCGTCCACGCCGACATCGGCCACGGCAGCCGGTGTACCGTCCGCCGCCGCAGTACCGCCGCCAGCGGGACGCTGCCACGCCGGGCCGCCCGCAGGGCCCGCGCGTACCGGCGCTTGTCGGCCATCACCCAACCGAGGGTCCTGAACGCGGTCCGCTCCAACGACGGCTTCCCGCGCTTCGAGTCCACAGCGGACTGTCGCAGGTGGACAAGTACCTGGGGGATGTTGATCCGGACCGGGCAGACGTCGTAGCAGGCGCCGCACAACGTCGAGGCGAACGGCAGGGTGCTGTTCGCCTCGATGCCGGTCATCTGCGGGGACAGGATCGCCCCGATCGGCCCCGGATACACCGACTGGTACGCGTGCCCGCCCACCCGCTCGTACACGGGACACACGTTCATGCAGGCCGAGCACCGGATGCAGTGCAACGCCTGGCGGCCCACCTCGTCGGCGAGCGTGGCCGACCGACCGTTGTCGATGAGTACGATGTGGACGGTCTGCGGGCCGTCGCCGGGGGTCACGCCGGTCCACATCGAGGTGTACGGGTTCATCCGCTCGCCGGTCGACGAGCGCGGCAGCAGTTGCAGGAACACCTCGAGGTCGCGGAACGTGGGCAGCAGCTTCTCCACGCCGACCACCGAGATCAATGTCTGCGGCAGGGTCAGGCACATCCGGCCGTTGCCCTCGGACTCCAGCACGACCAGGGTGCCCGTCTCGGCGATGGCGAAGTTGGCCCCGGACACCGCCACCGACGCCGACAGGAACTTCCGGCGCAGGTGCAGGCGCGCGGCTTCGGCCAGTACCCGAGGTTCGTCGGTGAGACCCGCGGGCGCGTCACCCATCCGCTCGATGAAGATCTCCCGGATCTGGCTGCGGTTGTAGTGGATCGCCGGCACCAGGATGTGCGACGGCTCGTCGTCGCCCAGCTGCACGATCAGCTCGGCGAGGTCGGTCTCGACGGCCGTGATGCCGGCCCGTTCGAGTGCCTGGTTCAGCTCGATCTCCTGGGTGGCCATCGACTTGACCTTGACCACCTCGTCCGCCCCGGCGTCGCGGACCAGCCGGGTCACCACGTCGCACGCCTCGGTCGCGTCGCGGGCCCAGTGCACGGTGGCGCCCGCCGCGGTCGCCGCCGCCTCGAACTGTCGCAGCAGCTCGGGCAGGCGGGCCAGGACGTCGGCCTTGATCGCGCTGCCGGCGAGCCGGAGCTGCTCCCAGTCCGGCAGCTCGGCGACCACCCGGGCGCGCTTGTCCCGGATCGTGTGGGTGGCCTTGTGCAGGTTGGCCCGCAGCTGCGCGTTGCCCAATTCGTCATGCGCCGCGGCCGGGAACGGTCGGGATCCGGCCAGGTGACCGGTGCCGTGGGGGAGCGTCATGACTCACCGCCGAGGATCTCGGCGTAGTGCATGACGCGTACCGGCGCCTTGCGGCGGGACAGGCCGCCACCGATATGGGTCAGGCACGAGTTGTCGACCGCGGCGATCACGTCCGCGCCGGTGTCCTCGATGGCGGCGCACTTGTCGGCGAGCATGGCGGCGGAGACGTCCGCGTTCTTCATCGCGAAGGTACCGCCGAAGCCGCAGCACTCGTCGGCGCCGGTCAGCGGGACCAGTTCCAGGCCGTCCACCGCTCGAGCAGCCGCAGCGGCCGGTCGCCCAGCCGCAGCATCCGCAGCCCGTGGCAGGTCGGGTGGTAGGTGACCCGGTACGGGAACCGGGCGCCGACATCGGTCACCCCGAGAACGTCGACGAGCAGCTCGGACAGCTCGTACGTCTTCTCGGCCACGGCCTGCGCGTCCGGCACGAGGCTGGGGTACCAGTCGCGGACCATCGCCGCGCACGAACCGCTCGGCACAACGATCGCCTCGTACCCGCGGAACGTCTCGACGTACCCGCGGACCAGGGGCAGCGCCTCGGGCCGGTAGCCGGAGTTGGCGTGCATCTGGCCGCAGCAGGTCTGCGCCTCGGGAAAGTCGACCTCGTGGCCCAGCCGTTCCAGCAGGCGGACCACCGCCTTGCCGGTGTCCGGGTACAGCAGATCGTTGACGCACGTCACAAACAGCGCGATGCGCACGTCTGCCTCCTGTTCTTTCGTTTCGCCGCTTTCACTTCTCCAAGATCGGCGAGGAGAGGGGGGTGTCGTCGAAGGCCCGCAGATGGCGCTCGCGGGCGGACTCCAGGTGCGCGCGCATCGCCTCGGCCGCGGCGGTCGGATCGCCGGCCGCGATCGCCGCCACGATCCGGCGGTGCTCGGCGCCACTGGTGCCCAGGTGCGTCGCGGGGAAGTGCAGGCGGTGCAGGTGGAGATGGGCGTGCAGCCGGACGATCGCGGCGTGCAGCAACGCGTTGCCGCTGGCCGCGGCGACCCGCTCGTGGAACCGGGCGTCCTGCGCGGTGAAGGCGGCGTGCCCCGCGTACCCGTCGCCGTCGAGCCGGTCCGGCAGCTCGGCGTCGGCGGCAAGGGAGTCGGTGTCGACCGCGTCGACCCGGGTCGCGGTGCGGGCGGCGGCCGGGCACTCCAGCAGCAGCCGCATCTCGAACAGGTCGTCGAACTCGGTGCGGGTGAGCAGCGGAGTGGTGCTGTAGCCGGCCATCGCCCGCTTGCGGACCAACCCGTCGGCCTCCAACCGGGCCAGCGCCTCGCGGACCGGCGTGGGGGAGACGGCGAGCTGGCGGGCGAGCGCGTCGATGGTCACCCGTTCGCCCGGTGCGATCCGGTGATCCATGATCAGCGACTTGACGGCCTCGTACACATCCTCGGTCAACGTGAGGCGTCGAAGCGGCCGCATTCGTAGATCATATATGATCGCCGCCGAAACGGGCGCATTGATCGCCACAACTTCCGGGAAGTTGTGGCCTCGGGGCGGTGCTGAGGCCACAACTCGCCGGAAGTTGTGCCGATCATGGTGCCCAGCTATGGGCGGGGGTGGGGGTGGCGCGGTGGCGCTCCCGCGCCGAAGAAGAGCTGGTCGATAGCGACCGTGGCGGCGCCGAGCACCCCGGCGTGCTGGGCTATCGCCGACGGCTCGACCCGGACCTGGTGACGCAGCACCGAGCAGACCTTGGCGCGGGACGCCTCCAGTACCCGCTCCAGCACCTCCTTCGGCGCGGACGCGAGGATCCCGCCCAGCGCCACCCGGCTCGGGCTGAACACGTTGACGTTGAGGGCGATCGCGGTGCTGACGTGGTCGGCGAACTGGGTGAGCAGCCGGTCGGCGACCGGATCGCCGGCGTGCACGGCCGCGTCGAGGGCGTCCAGTGGAGCGCGGTGGCGCAGGTCGGCGCTGGCCAGGGCGCGGCTGTGTGGCGCCGCCTGCTCGATCAGCGTGCGCAGGTGCGACTCGCACAGCACCGCCTCCAGGCAGCCGACCGAGCCGCACACGCACTGCGGCCCGGAGGCGTCCACCTGGTAATGGCCCAGCTCGGACACCCCGTGCGCGCCCTGCCGGAACGGCCGGCCGTCCACCACGAACGCGAAGCCGACCCCGTCGCCGACGTGGACGTAGAGCATGTTCTCCGCGCGCTGGCCGAGACCGTGCCGGGCCTCCGCGGCGGCCATCGCGCGGACGTTGTAGTCGACCACCACCTGCCGGTGGAACGCCGTCTCGATCCGGTCGGCGATGGCGGCGTCGTGCCAGCCCAGCGCCAGTGACAGCATGCACCGGCGGCGGGTCGGGTCGACCGGTCCGGGCACCCCGACCCCGATGCCGACCAACGTCTGGCCGGCCGCCTCGACGATCGGCCCGGCGGCGGCGACCGCCACGTCGAGGACCCGCTCGGGCGCTGCGCCGCGCTCGAACGGCACCTGGGTGACCTCGGTGACCAGGCCCGACAGGTCGGTGAGGCCCAACCTGACCTCCTCGGTGCCGATGTCCAGGCCGAGCGCCGTGTACCTGTTGTGCTGCAACGTGACCACCGTGGCGCGTGGACCCCGGCGGGCGGAGCGGATCTGCGGTACCGATTCGATCACGTACCCCTCATCGGTGAGGTCGGTGACGATTGAGGTGACAGTCGGGATGCTGAGGCCGGTCAACACGGCCAGTTCGCGGCGAGACAGCGGCCCCTGCTCGGTCAACAGCCGCAGCAGCAGGCCACGGTTGTGCGCGCGCACGTCTTCAGGCAGCCAGGAGCGTCGATCCACCAGAGGCCTCCCCCACCTACCGGCGATTCAGGACGCGAGAACTGTAGCCGCCCCGACACGCTCAGTGGAATGATCGATTTGAGAACAGCACGTCAACGACGCATGGCTTCCCACATGGCGCGATTTTGTTTGTGTTTTCGCGCAATTCCGCAGCGCTCCCATCCATTGACAGCGACCCGTTGACAGCCGCCTACCCGCCCCGCCACCGTTGACCTGTGGCCGAGCCGTGCACGCCGCCCGGGACGTTCGTCTCCGCGTTCCACCCGGCGCAGGCGTTGATGCGACCCCGCTGGCGCGGTCAGCCGGGGCGCCTCGAGGTGTGGTACTCGACGCTTACCGATCCGGACACCGGCACCGGGCTCTGGCTGCACCACGAGATGGTCGCGCCGGCCGATGGCGCGGCGGCGTACACGCACGGCTGGGCGGCGCTCTTCCCGCCCGAGGAGCGCCCGGAGATCGCGCGCTTCGGCCCGTACCCGTGGCAGTTCCCGACCGAGCCGGAGGTCTTCACGGCGGGCCCGGTGGGGGTCGCCACCAACCGGCTGACCGGCAGCGCCGGCGACGTGTCCTGGGACCTGTGGGTCGACGGCGGCGGGTCGCCGCTGTACCCGTTCCCGGCGTGGGCCTGGCGGCGCGAACTGCTGCCCGCCGCGCAGGTGGTGCCCATGCCGGCGGCGCGGTTCACCGGCACCGTCCACACCGGAGCGTCCACGCTGGAGCTCAAGGACGTGCCGGGCTGCTCCGCCCGGGTGTACGGGCACGGCAACGCCCGGCGGTGGGCCTGGCTGCACGCCGACCTGGGCGACGGGGACGTCTGCGAGGTGGTCGCCGCGATCTCCAACCGGCCCGGGATGCGTCAGCTGCGGCCGCTCTCGTTCGTCCGGCTGCGGGTGCGCGGCGTCGACCTGCCGCCCGGCGACCCGCTGCGCAACGCGACCCGGTTCCGGGCCGACCTCACGCTGCCGACCTGGACGGTACACGGCCGGTTCGGGCCGTGGCGGCTCACCATCGAGGTGTCCCAGCCGGCCGATCGCACCCTCGCGGTCGACTACACCGACCCGGACGGCAGCGCCGCCGTCTGCCACAACACCGAGCGTGCCGATGCCACGATCACGATCGCGCACCGCGACGAGATCCGCGGCCACTGGCGGCTGGCCGGGACGGCCCACGCTGAGCTGGGGGAGCGCGCCCCCTCGCCCGCTCCCTTCCGGTGACAATCACCCTTTCACGCTTTCGTGTACTTCGATACGTTCGCCGGAAGGATCAGATCCGGGGCGGGCCACCTGACCTGCGCGTCGCGCGGGCATCGAGTGGTCGTGCCCCATCACGGGAGGGAGCCCTCACGGTGCGACGAGCACTCGTGGCATTCATGACAGTCGTCGCCGTCGCCCTCGCGGGCAGCCCGGCGAGCGCCGCCGTCCGGCCGCTGGCCGACCCGACACCGGGCAGCGCCGGCATCGGCGACAGCTACTACCCGGACTACGGCAACGGCGGGTACGACGTCTCGCACTACGACGTGCGGCTGCGGTACTGGCCGGACACCGACCGGTTGACCGGCACGACGACGATCCTGGCCAAGGCCACCCAGGACCTGTCGCAGTTCAACCTCGACTTCGCGCTGACCGTCACATCGGTACGGGTCAACGGCTGGCTCACGCCGTTCACCCGGCAGAGCGACCATGAGCTGGTGGTCCAGCTGGTCCGGCCGGTCACCCGCGACCAGCAGATGACGGTCGTCGTCCAGTACGCGGACACCCCGTCGAACGTGAAGGTCTACGGCTTCACCGCCTGGACCCGTACGCCCGACGGCGCCCTCGCCGTCGGGGAGCCGGAGAACTCCTGGTGGTGGTTCCCGAGCAACGACCACCCGCTGGACAAGGCCACCTACGACATCTCGGTGGCCGTGCCCGACGGCACCCAGGTGGTCAGCAACGGGATCCAGCCCGGGCAGCCGACCCGCGAGCTGATCGGCTGGACCCGGTGGTACTGGCGTACCACCAAGCCGACGGCGTCGTACCTGGTGTTCCTCGCGATCGGCCACTACGACATCCGCACCGACGTGTCGCAGGGCGGCCAGCCGGTGGTCAACGCGTACTCGCAGAACCTGGGCGACTACGCCGACGCGGCGCGGGCCAGCGTCGAGCGGACCTCGGAGATCATCGACTGGGAAAGCACGATCTTCGGGACGTACCCGTTCGAGGCGCGGGGTGGCGTGGTCGCCGCGCCGGGCTCGATGGGGTTCGCGCTGGAGGACCAGACCCGGCCGACCTATGACGGGCTGTTCTTCCGGCGCGGGGCGGACCCGTACGTCGTCGTGCACGAGAACGCGCACCAGTGGTTCGGCGACTCGGTGTCGGTCGCGGCGTGGCGCAACATCTGGCTCAACGAGGGCTTCGCCACCTACGCCGAGTGGCTGTGGTCGGAGGACCAGGGCGAGGGAACGACCCAGGAGCTGTTCGACTACACGTACGCGAAGTACCCGGCCGACGACCCGTTCTGGCAGGTGAAGCCCGGCGACCCGGGGCCGAACGACCTGTTCGACAACGCCGTCTACGACCGCGGTGCGATGGCGCTGCATCAGCTGCGCCTGGCGGTGGCGGACTTCAACTTCTTCGAGATCCTGCGCCAGTGGGCGGCCGCCCACCAGTACGGCAACGGCACCATCGAGCAGTTCGAGGCGCTGGCCGAGCAGATGTCCGGAAAGGACCTGCACGAGCTGTTCGACACCTGGCTGTTCACATCCGGCCGGCCGGACGTGGCGGCGACGTCACCGATGGCGGCGCAGCACGCGGCGGCCGTGAAGGGCACGGCGCCGGTACAGCCGAAGTCCTGGGCGAAGATCCAGGAGTCGCACCAGATGCTGCACCAGCGCTGATCGGTTGATCGGCACGACCTCCTCTCGGGAGGCCGTGCCGATCGTCAAGCCCTGCTAGAGCAGTGTCCCGAAGTCCTGGGTCCAGTACGGCGTGCGCTTGCTGTCGTAGGCCAGCCCGACGCCGATGTTCTTGAACTTGCAGTTGAGGATGTTGGCCCGGTGACCCGGGCTGTTCATCCAGGCCTGCATCACGGCGGCGGCGTCCTTCTGGCCCTTGGCGATGTTCTCGCCGGCGTTCGACCACCGGTACCCGGCGTTGGTGATCCGCTTGTCGAACGCCACCCCGTCCGGAGTGGTGTGGTCGAAGTAGTTGCGGTCCGCCATGTCCTGCGAGTGCTGCCGGGCCGCGGTGACGAGCCGGGAGTCGGAGGTCAGCGGCTGACAGCCGGCCTTCGCGCGTTCCTGGTTGACCAGGGTCAGCACGGCACCTTCGGCGGTCGTGTCGCCGGCCGGCTTCGGCGGCGCCGACCTGGCCGGCAGTGGTGGCGCCCCGGCCGGAGCGCTGGACGGTGGTGCCGGCGGCGCGGAGGGAGGGTTCGCGCCCAGCGAGTCGGCGACGACCGGTGCCGCCGCCTCCGGACCGTTGCCGACCAGCGCGTCCTGTGCGGCCGGCGGCCTGCCCTCGGGGCCGACCGCCGCGGCCGGCCGGGCGCGGACGTCGCCGAACACGAAGGTACCGACCGCGGATGCGACCCCGACGGCCAGCAGCGCGGCCAGCGCGAGGACCACCGGGTGCAGCGCACGTCGCCGGCGGTGGGCCGGCTCCCGGGGCGGATCGGGTGGGGTGTGCGGCTCGGGATCCCAAAACGACATAGGTTTCGCGGGCAACGCACTACCTCCGAGGCGGCCTGATCCGGGACCGGGCAAGCCTAGAACCGGGCGTACGGGGCGGCCCGCGTCCTTTCGTCGAACTTAACTGTCGACTAATCGAGAATTATGACTCCCCCGGGGTACGGCTCCGTCGCGACCGTCGCTTGGGCGGGGGGAGCGACGGTCGCGACGAAGCCAGCCGGTTGGGGTCAGTTGCCGCCGGTACCTCCGCCGTTACCGCCGGTGGCCTTCTTCCCCTGTGGTGTGATCGCGAACCAGACGTTGCCGGAGCCCTGGCCCTTCGCGTCGCCCGGCGCGGTGTCCCCGGAGTACCGGTAGACCGGCCAGCCGGCGATGGTCACCTGCCGGGTGAAGTCGGACCGGATCACGCTGCCGACGAGCGCCTGGTCGATGCCCTCGATCCGGACGTCGCCGCTGTCGAGCACGGGCGGCCAAAGCGGCACGCACTCCTCGAGGCAGTTGCTCTTGGGCGGCTTGGCGGTGTCCTTGTCGTAGCGGTACAGCACGTAGCCCTTGGTGTCCACGATCACCTCGCCGAGCTGGGCGGTGTTCTGTGCACGTAACACGAGCGTCGCCTGGATGCTGGCCGCCGGCTCCTGGCTTGCCGGCGCGGCCTGCCCGATCGGGTCGTCCCGTGTACATGCCGCCGTGGACAGGATGGCGATCACGCAGACGATCGCCAAGGTCACTCGGCGCACGTACGACTCCTTCGTCCTGACGGGTGTCGGTCAAAGGTACGCGCGCGATGGGCCGACCGGTTCAACCGGGTCGGTGGAGATCGGGGCGGGAAAGTTGTCGCGGTCGGATTGATCCGACGCACAGCCGCATACGTACCTCCGGCTGAGACAGCCACGGACGTTACGGAGGTGATGGCGGTGGTCCCTGCGAGCCCCACGCTCTCAGAGCTCCCATCCGGCCAGTACCGGCACTGATGGGTCGACGGGCGACGCGTGGTAGGCACGAGCAGGCCGACGACGCCCTGACATCCGCGCGCGAAGAGGAACTGGTCCGGTCGCTGTACACCGAACACGCCGAGGGACTGCTCGTGTTCGTCCTACGGCTGACCGGCGGTGACCGCCAGCGCGCGGAGGACGTTGTACAGGAAACGCTGCTGCGTGCCTGGCGACATGCACACGAACTAGGAGCGAACGGACAGACCTCGTTGCGCCCCTGGCTCGTTGCTGTCGCGCGCCGCATCGTGATCGATGGTTACCGCAGCCGTAGCGCACGGCCGCCGGAGACCGACGACGGACCGCTGGCCAATCTCCCCGCAGCGGACGAGACGGATCGCGTGCTCCAGATGCTCGTGCTCACCGACGCTCTGCGCGGGTTGAGCGCGGCCCACCGCGAGGTGGTGTTCGAAACGTACTTCCGTGGTCGCACGGTGCAGGAAGCCGCCGAGTCGCTCGGCCTGCCCATCGGCACGGTGAAGTCCAGGGTCTACTACGCCCTCCGAGCGCTGCGAATAGCGCTCGAGGAGCAGGGGGTGACGGCATGATGACGCCGGAGGACGTCCACCGGGACGTCGGCGCGTACGCGCTCGGCGTCCTGGACCCGCGCGACAGTGCGCGGTTCGAGGAGCACCTGACGCTGTGTCGCTTGTGCCCCCGCGAGTTGGAGCAGCTGTCGTCCGTGGCTGCCCTGCTCTCCCATGTCAGCGCCGACAGCCTGGTGTTCGCCGAGCGTTCCACGCGCGAGCCACGGCGGGTGGAGGCCCTGGTCGGCGCGGTACGCAAGGAGCGGCGCCGGCTCCGGGCCAGGCACGGTCTGACCCTCGCCGCGTGCTTCGCGCTCATCGTCGCGGGGGCGGTGGTCGCCGTGAACGTCGGGTTGGGCCAGCGTGGCCTGCCCGGCGTGCGGCTCCCGACGGCCGCCCCGAAGCTGCACGCGGTCAGCCAGTCCACCGGTACCGAGGCCACCATGCAGGTGGAGAAGGAGCCGTGGGGTTCACAGGTCACGTTGCAGATCACCCACGTCAAGGGGCCCGTCGCCTGCCGCCTGCTGGCCATCGACAAGGACGGGCACAGCGAGGTCGTCATGGGGTGGAGCGTGCCTCCGGAGGGTTACGGAACGCCAGCACACCCGGACCCGCTGCTGGTCCACGGTGGGACCGACGTGGCGACCGCGAACCTGTCCCACTTCGAGGTCCGCACGGTCAACGGGAACCTCTTGGTGAGCGTGCCCGCATGAGTCGGCGATCGGCGGGCGCACGACCACCACCGGCAGCTGAAGGTTACGGTCCGTAGTTTTTGATCGGGTCCGTAAAACCTCACGAAGGTCAGTCATAAGTCGTCCTTAAGTAGCTATTCGGATACGTAACTGAGACCTAGTTTTTCGGGTGGGTACCCACCGATGTACGCCCCACGTCATCGGGCGGTCCCTGCCGAAGAGGACGAAGGCTCCGATACGCATCGGAGAGGATGGGTGGGAATGCTGAAGTCGCGGCTTACACGCCGATGGCTGCGGGCTGTCCGCGTCCCTCCGCACGCCGCCACCGGAGCACCAGCCGTCGTCACCGGACTGCTGGCTCTGGTGAGCGCCCGCCGCGCGATCCGCGGCTCCTGAGTCCTATTCAACGGGGAACACCTGAGGAGGAATGCATGAGTCGCCGAAACGGCAGCAGGGGTACCCGGCTTGTAGCGGCGTTCGCGGTGCTCGGTGTGGTCGTGGCGCTGGCCGCTGGCCTGCGGGCCGCGTCGGCCGCGACCAACGACTCGCAAGGCAAGGTCCAGCACGCGTCCAACGGTCCGAACGCCAAGGACTTCGTCGACATCAAGAAGGTCAAGCCGAACGTCAAGGACGCCAACGCTGGCCGCAACGGTTCGACCGGCACCTTCGTGACGGACTGCGGCACCAACGCGGGCCAGAAGCACAGCAACTCTGACAACTTCATCGTCGCGCCGAAGACCAAGAACGGCGCCCACCATATCCACGACTATGTCGGCAACACCACGACCAACGGGTTCTCCAACGACAAGAGCCTCGACAAGGGTGGTACGAGCTGCCAGAACGCGGCAGACAAGTCGGCGTACTTCTGGGTGGTGATCCGCGACACCACGAAGAACGGAGTCGACGCCAACAAGGACGGCGGCGGCAAGGACGACAACTTCGGCAAGGTGCTGACGCCGACCGACGCGAAGATCGAGTTCCGGGGCAACCCGAACTCGAAGGTCGTCGCGATGCCGAACCACCTGCGGATCATCACCGGCGACGCCAAGGCGGTAACCAACGGGCCGAAGAACGCCAACGCGAAGTGGACGTGCACCGGCCTTGAGAACCGCACCACCACCAAGTACCCGTTGTGTCCGGGCGGTAGCCAGGTGGAGCGGATCATCGATTTCCCGGGCTGCTGGGACGGGCAGAACACCGACAGCGCCGACCACCGCTCGCACGTGGCGTTCGCCAACGCCAACGGCAAGTGCCCGAACGGGTTCAAGGCGATCCCGCAGCTGCGGTACACGCTGACCTACGACGTGCCGCAGGGTGAGAACTTCGCGCTCGACACGTTCCCGACCGAGAACCACAACCCGCTCACCGACCATGGCGACTTCGAAGCGGTCATGTCGAAGCAGCTGTTCAGTGACATCGCCAACTGCATCAACTCCGGCGAGGATTGCGTGAACCAGGGCAACGGCGGCGGCAACAACGCGAACAACGGCGCCAAGAACGCCAAGAACGCGAACAACGCCAATGCCGACAATGCGAACGGCGACGCGGCGGATGCGAACGGTGACGTCGCGGACAACTCGGACGACCCGAACGCCGACAACGCGAGTGGCGGCAACGATTCCAGCAACGACTCCAACAACAACTCCAGCAGCAGCAGCAACAACAACCGCAACGGTGGCGGTAGCAGCCGCAACCGAGGCGGGAACGGCTAACCTGCGTCAGACCCGGTCGACCTGCTAGAACTGACCGGGTCCGTTCGGAACGAGCGATGCGCGGGGTCCCGGCCCCTCCCGGCCGGAGCCCCGCGCACCACGAGGTCCGGAGCACCACCCCCGCGCACTACCGATGAAAGTGAGGTCAGCCGCGTGCTTGCCGATGCCCATTGCCAGATTCTCATCGCACCGGACTGCACCGCTGGGCAGTCCGTGCACCTGGTAGGGCACACGCTCGGTTTCGCCTCGTACGTGGTGCTGTGGGTCACCGTCCTGTGGGGCATGATGCTCGGCCGGGGCTGGGGTATGACCCGCTTCAAGCACTCGAATCTGTACGCCACCCACATGACGGTGGCGCTGATCGGCATGACGCTCGGCTGGAGCCACGCGGTCGGGCAGCTTTTCGTGCCGGCCGGTCCCACGTACGCCATCGATCTGTTCGTGCCGTTCAGCAACGGCCGGGACCCGATCGGTGTCGGCGTCGGCACGATCTCCATCGAGATCATGACCGCGCTGCTCATCTCGATGCCGTTGCAGCGCAAGCTCGGCTACGGCCGCTGGCGCGCTCTGCACTCGCTCTCCTACGCCGCGTTCACCTTGCTCGCCGGTCACATCGTCCTGTCCGGACGGCACGTCGCCCCGTACTGGTTCGTCGAGTACCCGGTCATCGCCATGTGGTTGAGCACCGTCGTGCTCTGGCTGGCGGTGTCCAAGTGGGCCATCAAGAGCAAGCGTTCGGTGACCGACGTGGCCAGCAACCGGCTGCGTGGCCAGACCGCCGAGGTGAGCGTGGATCCGGCCAAGTGTGCCCGGTTCGGGTTCTGCGAGCAGGAGGCACCCACCATCTTCGAGCTGCGCGGTGACGGGCGGCTCGGGTACAAGTCAACCGTTCCACCGGAGGAGGTCGAGGCGGTGTCCCGTGCCGTCAAGGTCTGCCCCGCACGGGCTATCAAGATGAACCGGGCCGGTTCCCGGGTGTACATGCCACAAAGCACACCGGAGGAAGAAACAGAGGGACGGCCGAAAGAACCGCTCGCGAACGTGACCGGACTTCACCGTCGTGGAGGTAAGTGACGCATGCGTCGCCCTAGTCAGTCGATGGCGTACGGCTGGTCCGACCGGATTCTGATCGTCGGCGGTGGGCCCGCCGGGATCGCCGCGTCGGAAGAACTGCGCCGGCAAGGCTTCAACGGCAACATCACGTTGCTGTGCGACGAGCCCGATGCCCCGTATGACCGGCCGGCTTGCTCGAAGAGCCTGTTAACCGGTCATGCGCGGCCCAAGGACGTGCGCATGCCGATCGACGGCGAGTTGGAGGTGCACTGGCGGCATGGGCGCCGTGCGGTCGCGGTCGACATGCGTCGCCGTACCGTGCTGACCCAGACCGACGAGGAGTACGCCTTCGACGGTCTGGTGATCGCCACCGGCAGCTACGCCGCCCTGCCCAAGGGCTGGCCGTCCGGCCCCGGCATCCACGTGCTGCACACCGTCGACGAAGCCTGGCAGCTGCGCCAGGACCTGCGTCCGGCCGAGCGGGTCGCCATCGTCGGTGGCGGCCTCACCGGCTGCGAGACCGCCTGCGCGGTGCGCGAACTGGCCCGCGACGCGGTCCTGATCGACCCGAAGCCGTACGTGATGGGCCGGGCCGTCGGTGAGCCGATCGGATACCTGATCGCCGAGGAGCACCGCAAGCTCGGCGTGGAGATGCGCCTCGGCCGCCGGGTCCAGGAGGTCGACCGGCAGCGCGGCCGCTGGCGGCTGGCCCTTGACGACGGCTCGGCCGTGCACGCCGACGTCGTGGTCGCCACGCTCGGCGAGAAGCCGGACGTGGCCTGGCTCGAGGGCACCGGGATGGACATCTCCCAGGGCATCCTGTGCGACGCGACGCTGCGCGTGGTCGGCGCCGAGGGCGTCGTCGCCGCCGGCGCCGCGGTGCGCTGGCCCAACCTGATCTACGGCAGCGAGCCGACGATGGTCGGCCAGTGGATCGCCGCCGTGGAGCAGGGGCAGGCCGCCGCCCGGGCGCTGCTCGCCGGGGACCGCGAGGTGCCGCCGGTCGGCATCGTCCCGCGGTACTGGTCGTTGCAGAACGGCCTGCGCATCATGGTCGCCGGCGACTTCCGGCCCACCGACCACATCGTGATGACCGAGATGCGCCCGTACCGCAAGGACACCGCGCGGGCCGGCGTCATGGCCAGCTACTACCGCGACAACGACCTGGTCGGCCTCATCGCGGTGAACGCCGGGCGGGCGTTCACCGAGACGACCAGGGCCATGCTGATCGACACGCCGGTCCGGTACCAGCCGCAGCCGAAGAGCCAGCCCGAGCGGACCCGCACCCGGTCGGCCGGTCAGTCCCGGCGGCGCCTGGCGAAGGTCAGCTGACCCACCCCACCCGTTCGACGTTCCGCACGAAAGAGCCGTGCCGGCCGGACTAGCCCACCGGCCGGGCACCGGCCCCGCCGCCCACCGGCGCTCGACGTCACCCAGCATCGAGCACCGGTGGGCTTGGCGCGATCAGCATCTGTGGGCGCATGATCGGCACAACTTCCCCGAAGTCGTGGTCTCCCGACGGGCCCGAGGCAACAACTCCCGGGAAGTTGTGCCGATCGTCACGTACCCGTCAAACTTTCGGTCGACCAGGGGCGACGAACGGCGGATTTGCATAGCACAATCGGGGGAGGTGGCGTTCATTCAGGCGCACCGGTAACGGGAGGATCACCATGACGTTCACGCAGCGGGTTCGCGCGGACGGCACGGGGGTGGTCGTCGCCCTGACCGGAGAGATGGACTTCTCCGTTTCCGGCCCGTTCGAGGAGACCGTGCAGCGGCTCATCGCCGAGCGGCGCCCGGGCCTGATTCAGGTTGACCTGTCCGAGCTGGACTTCCTCGACTCGACCGCGGTCAGTGTGATCGTCCGGTTGTGGCGGCTGGCCCGTCGGGAGCACTGTTCGTTGCGCGTGATCAACCCGACCGGGGTGGTCCGGCAGGTGCTCGACGTCACGGGTGCGCTCGCGATCGTGGGCATCCAGCCGGCGCCGGAGGCCGCGCCGCAGTAGTGAGGCCGCGCCGCGGTAATGCCGGACCGGGTCAGCGGCGCACCGGGCGGCGCTCGGTGTCGTCGACGTCGGGCTGCGGCAGGTACGGCTTCGAGCCGGGCACCTTCATCTTGATGGCCCGCGCCGGGCACACCTTGACCGCCATGGCGACCGCGTCGATCTGGTCGGCCGGCACCGTCGTCTTGTAGTCGAGCCGGTCGCCGTTGAGCTTGAAGATCTCGGGGGCCTCGTGCTCGCAGAACGCGAACCGGGCGCACTTACCGGGGTTGACCTCGACCTCGGCCTTCATGGGGCGGCCCTTGCCCGGTGCCTTGCCCGGCGGCTTGCGCGGCGGCGGCGCCTTCTCCACCGGGCGGAGGGCCCGGCGCGGCCGATCGTCATACCCGTCCTCGGCACGGTCGCCGAACTGGTCGTACCCGTACCCGGCGTAATCCTCCCCGTACGCGTAGTCGTCGCGGGGCGCCCCACGGCGCTTGCCGCTGCGGCCGGCGCCGTTCGCCTGCTCCTTGCGCTGAAGCTTCCAGCCGATGACGGCGAGCCACAGCACGACGGTGATCAGGGTCAACGTGACGATTGGGTCCGAGAGAGAGATGGTGCTGTCCTCCGATCCGGGGCCTCGCCGCAGCGGCGGCGACATGGGCGTCGGCTGGCCCACGCCGGTCAACCTATGTCCCGCTCCGCCTGTCCCAATAGGCACTTAAGAAGGACTTAGGGATCATTTTTACGGCCGGCGAACGAGAACATGTGCGCGCCAGGAGCCGGTGACCGTGGGTGACCGACGAAGCGGTGTACGCCCACGCCGAAGCCGGCCTCCGGGTCGGACAGCCACCGTAGCCGGAATCCCTGCGCGGCGAACCAGCGACAGATGTCGGGGACCAGGTCGGGCGGCTCGCGGTGGCGGGTCCAGATCACCGTGCCGCCGGTGACACACAGCGCGCCGAGGTGCCCGATCGTCGCCTCGACGTCGGCGTCGCTGACGTTGCCGAAGACCCCGCAGACCAGTACCAGGTCGGCTGGCGCGAGGTCGGCGTACTGGTCGATCGGCGCGGCGTCGCCGACGCGTACCTCCACCCGGTCCAGGCCGGCGGTCTCGGCCGCCCGGGCGGCGAACGCGGCGTTGCGCGGATCCAACTCGACCAGGCGGGCGGTCACGTCGTGCCGGCGCGGGTGGCCGGCCAGCGCGCCGATCAGGTCGCGGCCCTGGCCGGCGCACATGCTCAGCGCGCGGAGCGGACCGGGTGCGGCGCCGTCGAGGGCCAGGCCGATCTGGCGCTGTACCACCGCGAGCCGGCGGGCCAGGTCGGACCCGGGCGTGTCGTACCGCTCGTGCCAGTCGTACCAGTCGCTCTCGCGCATCCGGCGATTCTGTCGTACGCGGCTCGTACGCTCGCGCCGTGGATCCCAACAATCCCGTGGTCGCGCTGTGCGCCCAGGGCATGGAGGCGGAGGGCGACGGCCGGGCGGCCGACGCGCTGGCCCTGTTCGCCGAGGCGTGGCAGCGGCGCACCGACAACTACGACGCATGTGTGGCGGCGCACTACGTGGCGCGCCACCAGGACACGCCCGAGCTGGCCCTGCGCTGGAACCGGACGGCCGTCGAGCACGCCGAAGCGGTCGATGACGACCGGGTGCACGGCTTCCACCCGTCGCTCTACCTCAACCTCGGCCGGTCCTATGAGGACGTCGGCGACCGTGCCGAGGCGTCCCGGTGGTATGTGTTGGCCAGCGAGCGGCTGCCCGACGTGCCCGACGGTCCCTACGGCGACCTGGTCCGGCACGGTGTCAGCCGGGCGCTGTCCCGGACGGCCGACGTGCGGCCAGCGGATCCGTAGCCGGCCGCGCCAGGATCGCCCGGGCCGCCGGCAGCGCGCGGTCCCGGTCGGCCGGCACCAGCCCGATCCGGGTGCGCCGGTCGAGCAGGTCGGCCTCGTCGAGCGCGCCCTCGTGGCGCACCGCCCAGAGGAGTTCGGCGCCGGTCACGGGTACCCCCTCGGCGACCGGCCGCAGCAGATCCGGGTCGCCGGCCGCCTCGCCGATGACGGCCGGTGCCTCGGTGCCGTAGCGGGCCACGAGGCGGGCCCACAAAGCGACGTCCCGCGCCCGCGCGGTGCCGGGCTCGGTCGCCGGGCCGGGCTCGGTCGCCGGGCCGGGCTCGGTCGCCGGGCCGGGCTCGGTCGCCGGGCCGGGCTCGGTCGCCGGGCCGGCGCCGACCAGCGGTAGCCGGGCGGTGCGGCACGGGCCGGCCCGCAACCGGCCGACCGCGATCGCGGCGTCGACGGCGTCCCGGGCCATCCGGCGGTACGTGGTGAGCTTGCCGCCGACGACGGTGACCAGGCCGTCCGGCGAGGTACGCACGGCGTGCCGGCGGGACAGGTCGGCGGTGCGCGTGGCGCCCCCGGCGAGCAAGGGGCGCAGCCCGGCGTACGCGCCGATCACGTCGCCCGGGCCGAGTGGGGTGGCGAGCGCGCTGCTGACCGTGTCCAGCAGGAACTCCACCTCACACGGGTCGGGCTCGGGCACGTCCGGCACGGCGCCGTCGACCGGCTCGTCGGTGAGCCCCGCGTACACCCGCCCGTCTGGCTGGGGGAGCACCACCACGAACCGGTTGAGTGTGCCGGGCACCGGCACGGTCAGCGCGGCGGTCGGGTCGCCGAGTGTCCGCGTGGACAGCACGACGTGGGTGCCACGGGACGGCCGCAGCCGCACCGCCGGGTCGAGCCGCTCGGCCCAGACCCCGGTCGCGTTGATCACGGTCCGGGCGCGGATCTCGATCTCCTGCCCGGTCAGCGTGTCCAGGGCGGTCACCCCGCCGGGTGTCACCCGCTCCGCCCGGCACCTGGTCAGCACCGCCGCGCCGTGGCCGGCGGCGGTCCGGGCCAGGGCGACGACCAGACGCGCGTCGTCGACCACCTGACCGTCCCAGTACAGCAGGCCGCCGCGCAGGTCGGCGGCGCGCAGGCTGGGGAACAACCGGCGCACCTCGGCCTTGGCGATCCGCCGGCTCGCCGGCAGCGCGGAGCGGGGCGTGCCGGCGACCGCCCGCAGCCCGTCGGCGGCGCACAGGCTCAGCCGGGCCGCCGCCGCGTAGGCCCGACCGACGTGCGCGTTCAGCGGCATGACGAACGGCAGCGGCGTGACCAGGTGCGGGGCGGTCCGCGTGAGCAGGATGCCGCGCTCGACCGCGCTCTCGTAGGCAAGGCCGAACTGGCCGGCGTTCAGGTACCGCTGTCCACCGTGGATCATCTTCGAGCTCCACCGGGACGTGCCGAACGCCAGGTCGTGCGCGTCGATCGCGGCTACCGACAGGCCCCGGCTGGCGGCGTCGAGCGCCACCCCGGTGCCGGTGACGCCGAGGCCGATGACCAGCACGTCCACGCATCGGCCGGCGGCCAGCTCGGCCAGCTCCCGGCCGCGCCGGCCGGCGGACAGCGACGTCTCAGAAGAGGGGAGGCCACTCATGGCGCCAGGAACCGGTCGATGAGGACGTGCAGCTCGGCGTACAGATCGTCCTCGGTGACGCCGTCGGCCATCGTCGGCAGCGAGAACACGAAGCCCTGCAGGGCGAGCAGCACACCGCGAGCCAGTACACCAGGATCGCCCGGGCGGATCGAGCCGTCCCGGGCGTCCGTGATCGCGGCCGTCATCATCGCGAGCATCTGGTCCTGGCTGCGCCCGCGCCGCTGGACCAGGTAGGGCAGCAGGATCTCGGGGTCCAGCTCGACGATGCGGCGGAACATCGGATGCGCGCGCAGGGCGCGGGCGGCGCCGACGACGGCCGCGACGAACCGTTCCCGCGCGGAGAGCCCGCGGCCGTTCCCGCCACCCGCCGCGTCCACCGCGGCCCGGATGAGGCCGCCCCACTCGCGGGTCATCAGGTCGCCGACGAGCGCGGTCATGTCGGGCCACCGGCGGTAGATCGTCATGCGGGAGACGCCGGCGCGGCGGGCGACGTCGGTCAGCGTGGTGCGCCGTAGCCCCACCGCGAGGACACCGTCGCGGGCCGCGTCGAGCAGGGTGTCCTCCTCGGTACGGGTACCCTGCTTGTTACGAGTGGACGACATGTGTCACAGTGTAACGCATGAGTGCCGTCTATCGCTGGGGCGATCCGGGCCGCGCGGTCACACTGCCGGAGGCTGTGCGTACCCTTCTGGGGTCGGCCCTGGGGCTCGCCGCGCCGCGCCCACCGGCCGCGACCATCGCGCTGGCGCCCAGCGGCCTGCCCGAGTGGGCGGCCAAGGAGTTGCGCGCGGTCTGCGCGCAGGTGCGCACCGACGACGAAGCCCGGGTGGCCCACGCCGCCGGTGCGTCCACAGTGGACCTGCTGCGGCTGCGATCCGGCGAGGCCCCCGACGCGCCGGACGCGGTGGCGCTGCCGGCCGACCACGACGAGGTCGTGGCGCTGCTGTGGACCTGCGCGGCGAACCGGATCGCGGTCGTCCCGTTCGGTGGCGGCACGTCGGTGGTGGGCGGGCTGCGGGCGCGCCGCGACGGGTACGTCGGACTGGTCGCCCTCGATCTCACCCGCCTGGACCGGATGCTCGCCGTCGACCCCGTCTCCCGCACGGCGACCTTCGAGGCCGGAGTGCGGGCACCGCGCGCCGAGGAGCTGCTGTCCGCGCGCGGGCTGACTCTCGGCCATTTCCCGCAGTCGTTCGAGCGCGCCACGCTCGGTGGCTTCGCCGCGACCCGGTCCAGCGGGCAGGCGTCGGCCGGCTACGGCCGGTTCGACCAGATGGTCGTGGGCATGCGGGTGGCCACGCCGAACGGCACGCTCAACCTCGGCCGGGCGCCGCACGACGCGGCCGGCCCCGACCTGCGCCAGCTGTTCCTCGGCTCGGAGGGCGCGTTCGGCGTGATCACCGCGGTGACCGTCGAGGTCAAGCCGGCTCCGGAAGAGCGTCACTACCTCGGCTGGCGGCTCCCGGACTTCGGCACCGCCACCGAGGCCGCGCGGGCACTGGCCCAGGACGGGCCGCTGCCGGCGGTGCTGCGCTGCTCCGACGAGGTCGAGACCGCGGTCGGCGCGGCGGCTGAGGGGGCTGCCGCGCTGGGCGGTGGGTGCTTGATGATCACCGGAGTCGAGGGTACGCGGGAAGCCGTCGCCGGGACCCAGCCGGCCCTCGCCGAGCGGCTGACCGGGCTCGGCGCGCAGCCGCTGGGCACCGGGCCGGGTGAGGCGTGGCTGCGTGGGCGGTTCGCCGCGCCGTACCTGCGCGACGCGCTGCTCGATGCCGGTGCGCTGGTCGAGACCGTGGAGACCGCGGCGTTCTGGCGGGCGGTGCCGGCCACGTACACAGCGGTCCGCGAGGCGCTGTCGACGACCCTTGCCGACCTGGGTACCCCGGCCCTGGTGCTGTGCCACGTCTCGCACGTGTACCCGAGCGGCGCGTCGCTGTACTTCACGGTCGCCGCGGCGCAGGCGGAGGACCCGGTCGCGCAGTGGCGGGTGGCGAAGTCCGCCGCGGGTGACGCGATCGCCGCCGCCGGCGCCACGATCAGCCATCACCACGGGGTGGGGAGCGACCACATTCCGTGGTACCGCGCGGAGATCGGACCGCAGGCCACCGCCGCGTTGCGGGCCGTCAAGCGCGCCCTCGACCCGGAAGGCGTGCTAAACCCGGGCATCCTGCTGCCGTGACCTTAGACCTGGTTCAGGCGAGTCATAAGAAAGGTTTAGTTCCTCGCCGAGGGCTGGAGCCGTGCCCCCGACCTGATTACATTGAGGTAACGGAGCCGGTCCACCAGCGGGGACGCTAGAGGACAAGGGGGACATAAAAGTTGCTCTTGGACTACGCTCCGTGTTCCTAACCGTGCGGCTACCGGCGCGCCCGTCGGTATGCCTGCGGTGCCTGACAAGCAGGCGGGCGTTGGTGGTCGACGCCCGCTTGCGCCAGCGGAGGGTGCGGTAGGTGCCAGCCCTGGCGCGGGTTCGCCCCTCGCGCCGACGGTACTGATTCCGGGGAAGCCACCCGACCGCAGGGCACAGTCCCGCGAGGGACCAGGTGTACGCGTGGCCAGGAGGTGACTCGGGTGCCTCCGGCCGCGCGTACACCCTTCTCTTGCCACAACTTCCCGGAAGTTGTGTCGATCAATGCCGGCGGCGGGCCAGGAACAGGTGGTTCCACAGCAGCCCGGCGATGAGCGCGCCGCCGAGCGGGCCGAACAGGTACACCCATCCGTTGGGGAAGGCGCCCTGCGCGAGTGCCGGGCCGACCCAGCGCGCCGGGTTCATCGCCGCGCCGGTGATCGGGCCGCCGGCCAGGATGTCCAGCGCGACCGCGCCGCCCATCGCGATCCCGCCGAGCCGGGCGCTCGACCGGTAGTCGGCCGCGGTGCCGAGAACGACCGACACCAGCAGGAACGTGAGCAATGTCTCGACCAGCAGACCCTGCCCGAAGCCGACGCCGGGGCGAAGCGCGGGGACGCCGGCGGTGATGTCGTGGTCGCCGTTGCCGCCGACGCTGGCCCGGGCGAGCAGGCCGCCGAGCAGCGCACCGGCGAACTGCCCGGCGACGTTGTACACGCACTGCGCGCCGCCGAGCCTGCGGGTGGCCCACAGCGTCACGGTGATGGCGGGGTTGAACGTGGTGGTGGCCACGCTCGCGGTGGCCGACACCAGTACCGCGATGGTCAGGCCCTGCGCGAGCGCGACGGCGATCGGGGCCGCGTCGGCGGTGAGAACCATGACCGCCACGTACGTGAGACCGAACGTGCCGAACGCCTCGGCGACGGCGGGTACCAGGATCCGGCGGGAGGTACGCGCCGGCGCCCGGTCGGCGGCCGTGCGGTGACGTGCGCGCGTACCGGCCCAGGGTTCGGTCTTGTGGGCCATGCGCCCCATATCGGCAGGCAAGTCATGATCGGCACAACTTCCCAGAAGTTGTTGCCTCAGTGCGCCCGTATGGCCACTACTTCCGGGAAGTTGTGCCGATCAAGGCGTCAGCGGGCGACCAATGTCAGCTCGAAGGAGTAGCGGGACGCGCGGTACAGGTGGTTGCCGTACTCTACGGCGCGGTTGGCGTGGTCGTACGCGGTGCGCAGCATGGTCAGCAGCGGCGCGCCGCGCGACTCGTGCAGCAGCCGCGCCTCGGTGGCGCTGGCCTTGCGGGCGCTGATCGTCTGGTCGGCGATGCGCAGTTGCACCCCCGCGTCGCGCAGCAACTGGTACAGGCCGCGCTGGGTGAGCTTCTCGGCGGTGACGTCGGCGACCCCGACCGGCAGGAAGTTGCGCATCAGGGCGAGCGGCTCGTCCTGCGCGTACCGGAGCCGCTCGAACGCGACGACCTGGGTGCCCGGCGGCAGCCGCAGCGCCACCGCCACGTCGTCGGGCGCCTCGACCAGGCCGAAGGAGAGGATCTCGGTACGCGGTTGCCGGTGCGCCCGGTCGAGATCGTCGAAGAGGCTGGACAGCTCGATCTGCCGGCGGACCCGGGCATGCACGACCTGGGTGCCGACACCGCGCTTGCGCACCAGCAGTCCTTTGTCGACAAGGTGCTGGATCGCCTGCCGCATCGTGGGCCGGGACAGCCCGAGCTGGTCGGCGAGCGCGATCTCGTTCTCCAGCCGGGAGCCGGGCGGCATCTCGCCGGACTCGATCATCTGCTCCAGCCGCTGGGCCACCTGGAAGTACAACGGGACCGGGCTGGAGCGGTCGATCCGGATCGATGGGCTCACGCGGTCCACGACGTCTCCCCCTGATTGATTGCGCCGACCGAAGCATTATGCAGGGTTTGTATCTTGCGTTTGATCGTCCAAATGTCCGGACAAGCGGACCTAGCGGGCCAGCAGGCTCTGCTCGAAGCAGTACCGGGACGCGCGGTAGATGTGGCTGCCGTACTCGATCGCGTCGCCGTGGTCGTCGTACACGGTGCGTTCCATGGTCAGCACCGGCGCGCGCTTGGTCTCGCCGAGCAGCCGGGCCTCCGGGCCGGCGGCGACCCGCGCGCCGATGCTCTGCACCGCGGCGTGCAGCCGGATCCCGTCGGCGCGGATCAGCTCGTACAGTCCGGTCTGTTCCAGCGTCTCGGTGGTGAGACCGGTCACGCTCTTGACGAGATAGTTGCGCATGAGGGCAATCGGCTCGTCGAGCGCGTACCGGAGGCGTTCGATCGCGATCACCGGAGCGCCTTCGGCCAGGCCGAGTGCCGCGGCGACCGTGCGGCTGGCCGGCTCGACGCGGTTGACCAGCACCTTCGTGGTCGGCCGCTGGCCGCTGCGGGCAAGGTCGTCGTACAGGCTGGTCAGCTCGACGCCGCGGCGGACCTTCGCGTGCACCACGCTGGTGCCCACGCCCCGCTTGCGGACCAGCAGGCCCTTGTCGACCAGGTACTGGATCGCCCGCCGCACGGTCGGCCGGGACAGGCCGAGCTGGGCGGCGAGCTGCAACTCGTTGTCGAGCCGGTCGCCCTGGCCGACCTCGCCGGCCTCGATGGCGCGCTCCAGGTACTGGGCCAGTTGGAAGTACAGCGGCACGGGGCTGCTGCGGTCGATGGGGATCGGTCCGACGGGGGAGGTCACGAGGTCACCTCCTGACGGCGAGCTGACCTGCAAGTACGAATGACAGTACCAGCTAACAAAGTCATTGGTAAGTACGTCAGGACAAACTGTTGACACGCCGTTCACGGCGGGGTTACATGCTTCTATGGCGGCGCCGCGGCCGCCGCCCCCCGAAATCCCGGCGTCCTTCTTGAAACCACGGCTCCGCACCGGCGACCACCCCACGCCGGTGGGCGCCCCGCCCTCCCCTCCCCGAACCGCCCGCCGACCGAGAGGACGGACCATGACCCCGTCATCGGGCGTACGGTCGCCCGACGTCCAGCCACTCGAAGTCCTGACCATGGGCCGTGTCGGTGTCGACATCTACCCGTTGCAGATCGGGGTCGGCCTCGAAGACGTGGAGACGTTCGGCAAGTACCTCGGCGGCAGCGCCACCAACGTGGCCGTCGCGGCGGCGCGGCACGGGCGCCGGTCGGCGGTCATCACCCGTACCGGCGACGACCCGTTCGGCCGGTTCATCCACCGGGCGCTGCGCGGGTACGGCGTGGACGACCGGTTCGTCACGCCGGTTACCGCGTACCCGACGCCGGTCACCTTCTGCGAGATCTTCCCGCCGGACGACTTCCCGCTGTACTTCTACCGGTTCCCGAAGGCGCCCGACCTGGAGATCAACACGGACGAACTGGACCTCGACGCGATCCGCGCGGCCGGCGTGTTCTGGGTCACCGGCACCGGGCTGTCGGTCGAGCCGAGCCGGTCGGCGACGCTTGCCGCTCTCGAAGCGCGGGGCAAGAGCGGTATCACCGTCCTCGATCTGGATTACCGGCCGATGTTCTGGCCGAACCGGGAGGAGGCCCGCCGCTGGGTGCAGGCCGCGCTGCCGCACGTCACCGTCGCCGTCGGCAACCTCGACGAGGTGGAGACCGCGGTCGGCGAGCGTGACCCGGGCGTGGCCGCGAAGGCGCTGCGCGATCTCGGCGTCGACCTCGCCGTGGTGAAGCAGGGCCCGCGCGGGGTGCTGGCCGTTGACGGTACCGGCGCGGTCGAGGTGCCGCCGGTGCCGGTGGACGTGGTCAACGGCCTCGGCGCCGGTGACGCGTTCGGCGGGGCGCTGTGCCACGGCCTGCTCTCCGGCTGGCCGGTGGCCCGGGTGATGCGGTTCGCCAACGTGGCCGGCGCGATCGTCGCCTCCCGACTGTCCTGTTCGGACGCCATGCCGACAACCGCCGAGGTCGAGGGCTTGCTCGCGGCCCGCGAGGGCCGGCCCGAGGAGGGGCGCTGATGTTTGCCGACCAGCTCGCCGGGCTCGTCGAGACCCGGGTGCACCGCCCGCACGCGATCGGCGAGGCGGCCGCCCGGCGTACCCGCCCGTCGTCACTGGTCGGCGCGCGTGGCCGGCTGATGCTCATCGCCGCCGACCACCCGGCCCGCGGCGCATTGCGGGCCGGTGACCGGCCGCTGGCCATGGCCGACCGCGCCGGCCTGCTGGAACGGCTGTGCCTCGCGCTGTCGCGCCCCGGCGTCGACGGCGTGCTCGGCACCGCCGACGTCCTGGAGGACCTGCTGCTGCTCGGCGCCATCGAGGACAAGGTCGCGATCGGCTCGATGAACCGGGGCGGCCTGGCCGGCACGGTGTTCGAGATCGACGACCGGTTCACCGGGTACGACGCGGCGACGATCGCGGCGATGAACCTCGACGGCGGGAAGATGCTGCTGCGCATCGACCCCGAGGATCCGGCCACCGCGCCGACCCTGGAGGCGTGCGGCCGCGCGGTGACCGAACTGGCCGACCACAAGCTGGTCGCGATGGTCGAGCCGTTCATCTCGCACCGGGTCGACGGCCGGGTACGCAACGATCTCTCGCCCGAGGCGATGATCCGCGCCATCACCGTCTCGTCCGGCCTGGGCGGCACCTCGGCGTACACCTGGCTGAAGGTGCCGGTCGTCGACTCGATGGAGCGGGTGATGGCCGCCGCGACCCTGCCCGCGCTGCTGCTGGGCGGCGAGGTGTCCGCCAACCAGGACGCCGCGTTCGCCTCGTGGCACAAGGCGCTGCAACTGCCGACCGTCAAGGGTCTCGTGGTCGGCCGGTCCCTGCTGTACCCGCCCGACGACGACGTGGCCGGCGCGGTCGACGCCGCCGTCAACCTGCTCTAGGGGGTTTCGTGTCAGCAAAGCTGCACCTCGCCGCCGGCAGTACCGCCGACGGCCCGTACTCGCTGTCGGTCACCCCCGAGCAGGCCGGCTGGGCGTATTCCGGGCTGCGCGTGCTCGACCTGCCGGCCGGCGGCGAGCAGCGGCTGGACACCGGCGACGACGAGGTGATCGTGCTGCCGCTGGCCGGCTCGTGCACGGTGATCGTGCACGTCGACGACACCCGGGAGCTGTACGACCTGGCCGGCCGGGCGAGCGTCTTCGACGGGCCGAGCGACCTGGTGTACGCGCCGCGGGACGCGACGGTGACGGTGACCAGTCCGGCTGGCGGCCGGTTCGCGCTGTGCACGGCCCGCGCGGCGCGCCGGCTGCCGCCGAGGTACGTCGCCGCCGCCGACGTGCCGGTACTGATCCGGGGCACCGGCAACTGTTCCCGGCAGGTACACAACTTCGGCTTCCCGGAAGCCCTGGACGCCGACCGGATCATCGCGGTCGAGGTGATCACGCCGGCGGGCAACTGGTCGTCGTACCCGCCGCACAAGCACGACGAGGACCGGCCGGGGCAGGAGACGGTGCTGGAGGAGATCTACTACTACGAGGTACGCGGCGAGAACGGCATCGCCTACCAGCGGGTGTACGGCACGCCGGAACGCCCGATCGAGGTGCTCGCCGAGGTGCGTACCGGCGACGTGGTGCTGATCCCGCACGGTTGGCACGGGCCGGCGATGGCGGTGCCCGGTTACGACCTCTACTACCTCAACGTGATGGCCGGCCCCGGCGCCGAGCGGGACTGGCTGATCTGCGACGACCCGGCGCACGGCTGGATCCGGGACACCTGGCCCGACCAGCCCGTCGACCCTCGGCTTCCGATGCCCGGGGAGGGCGATTCATGAGACTCACCGTGGCGCAGGCGACCGTCCGCTTCCTCGCCAACCAGTACAGCGAGCGCGACGGCGTGGAGCACAAGCTGTTCGCGGGCTGCTTCGGCATCTTCGGCCACGGCAACGTCGCCGGCATGGGCCAGGCGCTGCTGGAGGCCGAGCTGCACGAGCCGGGTTCGCTGCCGTACCACCAGGCCCGCAACGAGCAGGCGATGGTGCACGCGTCGGCGGCGTACGCCCGGATGCGCAACCGGCTGTCCACGTTCGCGTGTACCGCGTCGATCGGGCCGGGGTCCAGCAACATGGTCACCGGTGCGGCGCTGGCGACCATCAACCGGCTGCCGGTCCTGCTGCTGCCCGGCGACATCTTCGCCACGCGGGTCGGCAGCCCGGTACTCCAGGAGCTGGAAGACCCGAAGAGCTATGACGTGTCGGTCAACGACGTGTTCCGGCCGGTGTCCCGGTTCTTCGACCGGATCTGGCGGCCCGAGCAGCTACCCGCCGGGCTGCTGGCCGCGATGCGGGTGCTCACCGACCCGGCCGAGACCGGCGCGGTCACCCTCGCGCTGCCGCAGGACGTGCAGGCCGAAGCGTACGACTGGCCGGAGAAGCTGTTCGCCAAGCGGGTGTGGCACGTGGCCCGGCCGGTGCCCGAGCCGGCGGCGCTGGCCCGCGCGGTCGACGTGATCCGGTCCGCGCGCCGGCCGCTGATCGTCGCCGGCGGCGGGGTCGGCTACGCGGAGGCGACCGACGCGCTGCGGGCCTTCGTGGCGGCGACCGGGATCCCGGTGGCGGAGACCCAGGCCGGTAAGGGCTCGATGCCGTACGATCACCCGCTCGCACTCGGCGCGGTCGGCAGCACCGGGAGCACCGCCGCCAACCGGCTGGCCCGGGAGGCCGACGTGGTGATCGGGATCGGCACCCGGTACAGCGATTTCACCACCGCGTCCCGGACCGCGTTCCAGGACCCCGACGTGCGCTTCGTCAACGTCAACGTGGCCGCCTTCGACGCGGCGAAGCAGTCCGCCGTCGGTGTCGTCGCGGACGCCCGGGCGGCACTGGTCGCCCTGTCGGCCGGGCTGGCCGGCTGGTCGGTCGAGCCCGGCTACCGGGAAACCGCGCGGCGGCTGGCCGTGGAGTGGGACGAGGTGGTGGAGCGCGCCTACCACCTGGGGCACGGTCCGCTGCCGGCCCAGTCGGAGATCATCGGTGCGGTCAACGACATCTCCGGCCCCCGGGACGTGGTGATCTGCGCGGCCGGCTCGATGCCCGGCGACCTGCACAAGCTGTGGCGTACCCGGGACCCGAAGGGCTACCACGTCGAGTACGGGTACTCGTGCATGGGTTACGAGATCGCCGGCGGGTTCGGGGCGCGCATGGCCTGCCCGGACCGGGACGTCTACGTGATGGTCGGCGACGGCTCGTACCTGATGATGGCCCAGGAGCTGGTGACCGCCGTACAGGAGCGGGTCAAGGTCATCGTGGTACTGGTGCAGAACCACGGGTTCGCATCGATCGGGGCACTGTCCGAAGAGGTCGGTGCGCCACGGTTCGGCACCTGGTACCGGTACCGCAACGCGGACACCGGGCGCCTCGACGGCGGCGTGCTGCCGGTGGACCTGGCGGCGAACGCGGAGAGCCTGGGCGTACGGGTACTGCGGGCCAAGGGCGTCGACGATTTCCGCTCGGCGCTGGAGGAGGCCCGGCGGCACGAGGGCGGGCCGGTCATGGTGCACGTCGAGACCGATCCGCTGGTTTCTGCGCCGAGCAGCGAATCGTGGTGGGACGTGCCCGTCGCCGAGGTGTCCCGACTGGATTCCACTGTGGACGCGCGCAAGACGTACGAGGCCCACAAGGGCAACCAACGGCTTTACCTGTAAGGGGATATGGACGTGCGAACCATTCATCACTGGATCGGCGGCAAGGCGACCACCGGCTCGGCCGACCGCTTCGGGGCGGTCTGGAACCCGGCCACCGGGCAGCAGCAGGCGCAGGTCGGCCTCGCGACGACCAGCGACGTGGACGACGCGGTACGGACCGCGCTGGCCGCGAACGCCGACTGGTCGCAGGCGTCGCTGTCCAAGCGGACCAAGGTACTGTTCGCATTCCGCGAGCTGGTCAACGCGCGGGTCGGCGAGCTGGCCGAGATAGTCTCCGACGAGCACGGCAAGGTCATCTCGGACGCGCGCGGCGAGGTGCAGCGCGGCCTGGAGGTCGTGGAGTTCGCCTGTGGAATCCCGCAGCTGCTCAAGGGCGACTTCTCCGATCAGGTCTCCACCGGCGTCGACGTGTACTCGTTCCGCCAGCCGCTCGGCGTCGTCGCCGGGATCACCCCGTTCAACTTCCCGGTCATGGTGCCGATGTGGATGCACCCGGTCGCGATCGCCTGTGGCAACGCGTTCGTGCTCAAGCCCAGCGAGCGGGACCCGTCGGCGTCCAACCTGGTCGCCGAGCTGTGGGCGGAGGCCGGCCTGCCGGACGGCGTGTTCAACGTGGTACACGGCGACAAGGTGGCCGTGGACGCGCTGCTCGACCACCCGGACGTGGCCGCGATCTCGTTCGTCGGCTCCACCCCGATCGCCCGCTACATCCACCGGCGCGGTACCGAGAACGGCAAGCGGGTGCAGGCGCTCGGCGGCGCGAAGAACCACGCCATCGTGCTGCCCGACGCCGACCTGGAGTTCGCCGCGGGCCACCTGACGGCGGCCGCGTTCGGTTCGGCCGGTGAGCGGTGCATGGCGATCTCCGCGGCGGTGGCGGTCGGCTCATCGGCCGAGACCGCCGCGCTGCTGGATGTGCTGCGGGAGAAGGCGCTCGCGACGAAGGTCGGTCCGGGCCGCGACCCGGCCAGCGAGATGGGCCCGGTCGTCACGCTGGCGGCGAAGGAGCGCATCGAGGGCCTGATCGGGTCCGGCGAGGCGCAGGGCGCGACGCTCACCGTGGACGGGCGGGGTCTGACCGTGCCGGGCTACGAGGACGGCTTCTTCGTCGGCCCGACCGTCATCGACCGGGTGACGCCGGAGATGGACGTGTACCGCGAGGAGATCTTCGGCCCGGTGCTGTCGGTGCTGCACGCCGACACCGTCGACGCGGCCATCAGGCTGATCAACGCGAACCCGTACGGCAACGGCACGGCGATCTTCACCTCCAGCGGCGAGGCGGCCCGCCGGTTCCAGCGCGGGGTCAACGTCGGGATGATCGGCATCAACGTGCCGATCCCGGTGCCGATGGCCTACTACTCCTTCGGCGGCTGGAAGGACTCGCTGTTCGGCCAGCACCACATCCATGGGCCGGAGGGGGTCGCGTTCTACACCCGGGCCAAGGTGGTCACCTCGCGCTGGCCGCACGTCGACCACGCGGTCGGCGCGAGTTTCCACTTCCCGACGGCTTCGTGAGGGGCCTGCCATGTCGCTGATCCTCGGCACCGCGCCCGACTCGTGGGGCGTGTGGCACGCCGACGACCCGGTGCAGACGCCCTGGCACCGCTACCTCGACGAGGCGGCGGAGGCCGGGTACGTCTGGACCGAGCTGGGCCCGTACGGCTACCTGCCGACCGATCCGGCCCGCCTGCGCGACGAGCTGGACCGCCGTGGCCTCAGGGTGTCCGGCCAGGCCGGGTTCGCCGCGCTGCACCGCCCCGGCACGTTCGACGCGGCGATGGCGGCGCAGCGGCCGATCGCCGAGCTGATCGTCGCGATGGGCGCGAAGCATTTCGTGTACCTGCCGGAGCTCTACCGCGACGACATCACCGGCGAGCACCTGGAGCCGTACGACCTCGATCCGGCACAGTGGAAGTCCCTTGTGGACGGCGTGTCGCGGATGGGCCGGGTCCTGGCTGAGGACTACGGCATCCAGCTCGTGTTCCACCCGCACGCCGATTCCCATGTGGACACCCAGGAGCGGGTCGAGCGGTTCCTCGACGACACCGACCCGCGGTACGTGTCGACCTGCCTGGACGTCGGGCACATCGCGTACTGCGGCGGCGACAACCTGGCGCTGATCCACCGGTACCCGGACCGGATCGGGTACGTGCACCTCAAGCAGGCCAACCCCGAGATCATCGCGCAGGTACAGAAGGAGAACCTGTCCTTCGCCGAGGCGGTCCGCCGCGGCGCGATGGTCGAACCGCCTGCCGGCACACCTGCGATGCCCCCCGTACTCGCCGCCCTCGGCGAGCTCGACCGCGAACTGTTCGCGATCGTCGAGCAGGATCTCTACCCCTGCGCACCGGACGTGCCGCTGCCCATCGCGACGCGGACGCGTGAGTACTTCAACCAGTGCGGGATCGGGCCGTTCCCGACCCCGCAGAGTGCCCCCGGCGCTCCCGCCGCAGGCGCTTGACCGACCGGGCGCGCGGGCGCCCATGTTCGCACCATGACACGCAACATGACATGTCACCACGGGGGAGGGCGGTGCCGACTCGGCAACCGCGCACCACCGGGGCGCGATCCCCGCGCCTGACAACTGTGTGACCGATGAACTGACCGGAGGCAAGACACAATGTTCCGACACGCGAAACGGGTGGCCGTTGCCGCTCTCGTGGTGGGCCTCGTGGTGGCTGCGAGCGGCTGTAGCAAGACCGGTGGCAAGAAGGCCGAGGAGAGCACCGCCGGTGGGGCGGCGGCCGGCAAGGCGAACACCCCGAAGATCACCATCGCGATGGTGACCCACGCCGCACCCGGCGACACCTTCTGGGACATCATCCGCAAGGGCGCGAACGCCGCCGCGGCGAAAGACAACGTGACCCTGAAGTACTCGTCCGACCCGTCGTCGGGCAACCAGGCCAACCTGATCCAGAGCGCGATCGACAGCAAGGTCGACGGCATCGCGATCACACTGCCGGACCCGCCCGCGCTCGAGCCGGTCGTGAAGAAGGCGATCGCGGCGGGCATCCCGGTGGTCGCGTTCAACGCCGGCATCGGCGCGTACCAGACGTCCGGGGCGCTGTCCTATTTCGGCTCGGACGAGAGCCTGGCCGGCCAGACCGGCGGCAAGCGGGCCGCCGACGAGGGCTTCAAGCACGTCCTGTGCGTGGTCCAGTTCCAGGGCCAGGTGCAGCTGGAAGCCCGCTGTGACGGCGTGAAGTCGACCTTCACCGGCGCGTACGACAAGATCTACGTGAACGGGTCGGACCTGCCCTCGGTGCGGACGACCATCTCCGCGAAGCTCAAGCAGGACCCGAGCATCGATTTCATCGTCACCCTCGGCGCCCCGATCGCACTGAACGCGATCGACGCGATCAAGGACGCCGGCAGCAAGGCGAAGCTCGGCACGTTCGACTTCAACCCGCAGATCCCACCGAAGATCCAGTCCGGCGAGCTGCAATGGGCCATTGACCAGCAGCCGTGGCTGCAAGGCTACGAGGCGATCGACTCGCTGTGGCTGTACAAGGCCAACGGCAACATCCTCGGCGGCGGTAAGCCGACGCTGACCGGTCCGTTCCTCGTCGACAAACAGAACGTCGACTTCGTCGGCAAGTTCGCGGCCGGCGGTACCCGGTAGCTCGTGCGGGGGCCGCCGCCTGTGGCGGCCCCCGACCGGTTCGAAGACTCGGAGGTCTTCATGAGTCACACCCTTGACGCGAAACTCGCGTCACCACCGGCCCGGGACGAGCGGGTAGTCCGGCGTTCGCTGCTGTCGCGCCTGCTCACCCGCCCCGAGGTCGGCGCACTGCTCGGCGCGATCGTCATCTACCTCGTCTTCTTCGCCGTCGCGCCACCGTTCCGCGACGCCAGCTCGCTGTCGTCGGTACTGTACGTGAGCTCCACGTTCGGCATTCCGGCGGTCGCGGTCGCGCTGCTGATGATCGGCGGTGAGTTCGACCTCTCGGCCGGTGTCGCGGTGACCAGCTCGGCCCTCGTCGCGTCGATGTTCAGCTTCCAGTTCACCACGAACATGTGGCTCGGCGTCGTGGTTTCGCTGGTGGTCGCGCTGGTCATCGGGTTCATCAACGGGTACCTCGTGGTGAAGACCGGCATCCCGAGCTTCCTCGTGACGCTGGGCACGTTCTTCATGCTGCGCGGGCTCAACCTGGCCCTGACCAAGCAGATCACCGGCAACGTCGGCACCAACGACGTGTCGAACATCCAGGGTTTCAAGTCGGCGCAGAAGGTGTTCGCCTCCTCCTTCTCGATCGGGGGCGTGTCGATCCGGATCACGCTGCTGTGGTGGATTCTCTTCATCCTGATAGCGACCTGGGTGCTGCTGCGCACCCACCTCGGTAACTGGATCTTCGCGGTCGGCGGGTCGGCGCCCAGCTCGCGGGCGGTCGGCGTGCCGGTCAACCGGGTGAAGATCGGGCTGTTCATGGTGGTCGGCTTCCTGGCCTGGTTCACCGGCATGCACATCCTGTTCGCGTTCAACACGGTGCAGTCCGGTATCGGCATCGGCAACGAGTTCATCTACATCGTCGCGGCCGTGGTCGGCGGGTGCCTGCTCACCGGCGGGTACGGCTCGGTGATCGGCGCGGCGATCGGCGCGTTCATCTTCGGCATGGCCAACCAGGGCATCGTCTATGCCGGGTGGAACCCCGACTGGTTCTACTTCTTCCTGGGGGCGCTGCTGCTCGGTGCCATCCTGCTCAACAGTTGGGTCCGCAGACGGGCGGAGGCAATGCGATGACCACGACGACACCGCCCACGCCGAGCGCCGACACGACCGGGACGGCGACCGCCGTGCCGCTGGTCCGGCTCACCGACGCCGGCAAGAACTATGGCAACATCCTGGCACTGCAAGGTGTCACGCTGGAGGTCAGCGGCGGCGAGGTGACCTGCGTCCTGGGTGACAACGGCGCCGGAAAGTCCACATTGATCAAGATCATCGCGGGGCTGCACCAGCACGACCACGGCACGTACGAGGTCGAGGGTGAGCCGGTCCGGTTCAACTCGCCCCGCGAGGCGCTCAACCATGGCATCGCCACCGTGTACCAGGATCTCGCGGTGGTGCCGCTGATGCCGGTGTGGCGCAACTTCTTCCTCGGCAACGAGGTGCGCAAGGGGCCGCGGATGGACATCGGGTTCATGCGCCGGACCACCAAGAAGGAACTGCTCGACATGGGCATCGACCTGCGCGACGTGGACCAGCCGATCGGCACCCTCTCCGGTGGCGAGCGGCAGTGCGTCGCGATCTCCCGGGCGGTGTACTTCGGCGCGAAGGTGCTCATCCTCGACGAGCCGACCGCCGCGCTGGGCGTCAAACAGTCCGGCGTGGTGCTGCGCTACATCATCCAGGCCCGCGAACGCGGCCTCGGCGTCGTCTTCATCACCCACAACCCGCACCACGCGTACCCGGTCGGCGACCGGTTCCTGCTGCTCAAGCGGGGGCGCAGCCTCGGGTACTACAAGAAGAACGAAGTCACCCGCGACGAGCTGACCGGCCTGATGGCCGGCGGGGCCGAGCTGGAAGAGCTCAGCCACGAGTTGGAGAGTGGCGGCGGCGCCGCGGCCGAGGCGGCCCACGTCCTCGAAGCGGAAGTGAAGGAACTCGGCATCGGCCACGCGCCGGCAGCCGACTGATCGACGAACCGGGTACGGCGGCGGAGCCAGCGTCGATCCGCCGCCACCCCGGTCAGAAACTCGCGAAGGAACGATCCACGTGAAGCTCGGTGCCTACACCGCAGTCCTGCACGACAAGTCACTGTCTGAGACCCTGCGGATCCTGCGCGAGCTCGGCCTGGACAGCGCCGAAATCAACTCCGGCGGGTTCCTGCCCGCGCCGCACCTGCCCATCGCCGACATCCGGGCCAGCGCCGGCGCGCGATCGGAGTACCTGGGCCAGTTCGCCGCCGCCGGCGTGACCCTGACCGCGCTCAACTGCAACGGCAACCCGCTGCACCCTGATCCGGAGGTACGCGACAAGCACAGCCGGGACGTGCGCGACGCGGTGGAGCTGGCGGCCCTACTGGGCGTCAAGCGGGTGGTCACGATGTCCGGGTTGCCGGGCACCGACGCGGGCGCCCGGCTGCCGTCCTGGAGCGTGCTGCCCTGGGAAAGCTCCACATTGGATGCCCGGGACTACCAGTGGAGCGAGGTGGCCGTCCCGTACTGGAGGGACATCCAGGCCCGGGCGAAGGACTTCGACGTGCGGGTGTGCATCGAGATGCACCCGCACAACCTCGTCTACAACCCCGGCACGATGCAACGGCTGGCCACCGAGATCAACGCCACCCACGTGGGCGCGGAGATGGACCCGAGCCACCTGTTCTGGCAGGGCATCGACCCGGTCGCCGCGATCGGCGCGCTCGGCGACCTGGTCTACAACGCGGCCGCCAAGGACACCCGGATCAACGATGCCGCGAAGATCTACGGCGTGCTCGACGACCGGCACGAGCGGGTTCGCCCGGACGAGCCGGACGCCCTCATGCTCGGCGGCCGGTACACGCTCAGCCGCTGGCCGAAGAACTCGTCCTGGGACTTCGTCGCCGTCGGCCGGGGCCACGACGTCGCGTACTGGGCGCAGTTCCTGGCGGCGCTGGAGAAGGTCGACCCGGACATGGCCGTGAACATCGAGCACGAGGACCAGGAACTCGACCAGATCGAGGGGCTGCGGTACGCCGCGCGGACCCTGCTGTCGGCGGCTGGCCGGTCGTAGGAAGGGAGTTACCAGTGGCCATCAATGTCGGGGTGATCGGCACCGGCAACATCGGCACCGAGCATGTCCGCCGGCTCGCCAGCGAGGTTTCCGGCGCCAGCGTCGGGGCGGTGTTCGATGTGGACACCGACCGGGCGCGCCAGGTGGCCGGGTCGGTCGGGGCGACCGCCCACCCCAAGGCGACCGATGTCATCCACGACCCGGCGGTCGACGCGATCGTCATCGCGTCGCCGGGTCCGCTGCACGCCGAACAGGCGATCGCGTGCATCGCCGCCGGCAAGCCGGTGCTGTGCGAGAAGCCGCTCGCCACCACGACACGGGACTGCCTGGACGTCATCGAGGCGGAGGTCGCGGCCGGACGCCGGCTGGTCCAGGTCGGCTTCATGCGCCGATACGACGCCGGGTACCGGGTGGTCAAGGCCGCGGTCGACGGCGGTGCCGTGGGCGAGCCGCTGCTGCTGCACTGCGTACACCGCAACGAATCGGTACCGTCCACATTCACCAGTGACATGTCGCTGACCGACTCGGTGATCCACGAGATCGACGCGGCGCGCTGGCTGCTCGGCCAGGAACTGGTGGCGACCACCGTGCTGCGCACCCGGCCCAGCCCGCTGGCCGCCGGGGGCATGCTCGACCCGCAGCTGGTCCTGCTGGAGACCGAGACCGGCGCGACCGTGACCGTCGAGGTGTTCGTCAACTGCCGGTACGGGTACGACGTGCGGTGCGAGGTGGTCGGGTCGGAGGGTACGGCGTCGCTGGAGCTGCCGACGACCGGTGCGCTCACCCGGGCCGGCGCCCGGTCGGCGGCCGTGCCGGCAGACTGGCGGGTCCGGTTCGGGCCGGCGTACCAGGCCGAGTTGCAGGAGTGGGTGAACGGTCTGCGCGACGGTGTGGTTGTCGGGCCGAGCGCCTGGGACGGGTACGCGGCCACCGCCGTGGCGGTGAGCTGTGTGGCGTCGCTGGAAACCGGTACCCGGACAACGGTCGACCTGGTCGACCGGCCGGCCCTGTACGGAGGTACCCGATGAAGGTCGCACTCGACCCGTACATGTTCCGCACCACGCCGCTCACCGAGCTGCCGGGACTGGTCGCCGACCTCGGCTACCGGTACATCGAGCTGTCGCCGCGCGACGACTTCATGCCGTTCTTCCTGCACCCGCGCGCCGACCGGGCATCCATCGCGGCGTTCCGGTCGGCGCTGTCCGCCGCCGGGGTCGAGGTGTCCAGCGTGCTGCCGCTGTACCGGTGGTCCGGGCCGGACGAGGACGAGCGGCAGGCCGCCGTGCGGTACTGGAAGCGGGCCATCGAGATCACCGTCGAGCTGGGCTGCCCGGTGATGAACTCGGAGTTCAACGGCCGCCCGGAGCAGGCCGGCCGCAGCGAGTCGCAGTTCTGGCGCTCGATGGAGGAGTTGTTGCCGGTCTTCGAGCGGGAGGGTGTGGAGCTGCGGCTGGAGCCGCACCCGGACGACTTCGTCGAGGACGGCAGGGCCGCGGTCGACCTGGTCCGGGGGATCAACTCCGACCTGGTGTCGTTCCTGTACTGCGCCCCGCACACGTTCCACATGGGCGGCGACCTCACCGGCGTCATGGAGTACGCCGGCAGCCTGCTCACCCACCTGCACGTGGCCGACTCGTTCGACCACCGGGCGTCGTCGGGCCTGCGCTACATCATCAACCCGCCCGGCTCCACCGCCCGCATCCACCAGCACCTCGACATCGGTCAGGGGGAGGTGAACTGGGACGAGTTCTTCGGCACGCTGCGCCGCCTGGAGTTCGGCGGCATCATGACCGCCTGCGTGTTCGCCTGGGAGGACCGGGCGCGCGAATCCACCCGGTTCATGCGCGACCAGATCAACGGGTACACAAAGGACTGGCCGGCCTAGTCAGTCCATGAGGACGACGACCTTTCCCTTGGCGTGTCCCTCGCCGTGATAGCGCAGCGCGTCGGGCACCTCGCTGAGCCGGTACCGGCGGTCGATGACCGTGGTGATCTTTCCGGTCTGGCACAGCTCGACGAGTGGCGCCAGGTGCCGCGCGCCGAGGCGGACGACGAGCATGCGGATCTTCTTGCCGGCGGATCGGCCGATCATCGGCCCGATCACCAGGATCTGGAGGAGCGTGGCCACCGACCCGCCGACGTAGAGGTAGCGGCCGCCGGGTGCCAGGGCGCGGCGGTACGCGGACGCCGGGCGGTAGGCGGCCAGGTCGAGGATCAGATCGTACGTGTGGCCGCTGCGGGTGAAGTCCTCCCGCGCGTAGTCGATGACGTGGTCGGCGCCGAGCGAGCGCATGAACTCGGTCTTCTCGGCGTTGTCCACGCCGGTGACCTCGGCACCATCCAATGTGGCCAGTTGGATCGCGTACATGCCGGCGCCGCCGCCCCCGCCGTTGATGAGCACGCGATGTCCGGGCCGGACCTGTCCCTTCTCCCGGATGCCCTGCAACGCGATGGCCCCGGCCTGAGGGAGGGCCGCGGCCTGCTCGTACGTGAGGCCGGCAGGCATCGGCTCCAGCACGCTCTCCGGCACGCACACGTACTCGGCGAATCCGCCCATGAAGCTGAGGATGTCGGCGAACACGTCGTCGCCGGGTCGGAACCGGGTCGCCTGCGGACCCACCGCCTCGACCTGTCCCGCGACGTCCGACCCGAGCACGTGGTGCCTGGGTCGCAACGGGCCGCCGACGCGGGAGTACAGCGGCCTGCCGCGCAGCACCTCCCAGTCGGACGCGTTCACCGCCACCGCGCGGACCTTGACCAGCACCTGGTTGTCTCTGGGGACGGGGGTCTCGACGTCGCTGAACCGGAGCACGTCGGGCGGCCCGTACCTGGTGTAGACGACGGCCTTCATCGCTTCCTTCCTACCGGCATGTGCCCGCGATCAAGGAGAAATGTACATAGTATGAAGATCAAACCGTGTACATTTCTCCAAGATCGGCGGGAGCTACCGTGGCGAGCCCTCTGGTCGAGACGAAGCTTTTCGTTCCCGCGCTTCGGCGCGGGCTGGTGGGCCGGCCGCGGCGCAGTGAGCGGCTGAGCCGCGGAGTGGAGTCGCGGTTGACGCTCGTCTCCGCGCCCGCGGGCTTCGGCAAGACGACGCTGGTGAGCGCGTGGCTGGCCGGCACCGGCGTTGCCAAGTCGTCGGTGGCGTGGGTGTCCCTCGACGAGAGCGACAGCCAAGCCGCTGTGTTCTGGACGTACGTGATCAGTGCTCTCCAGCGGGTCGCACCGGAGGTCGGTGCGAGCGTGCTCCCGGCGCTTCGGTCGGCGCAGCCGCCGATCGAGGCCGTTCTCGCCACGGTGGTCAACGAGCTTTCGGCCGCATGGGAGCTGTCGGTCGGTGTGTACATGGTCGTCAAGGGTTTCCGGCCGTCGCCCATCACGGCGACCACCGTCCCGGCCGCACCGCAGCCGTCGCTGACGGTCGCCTGACAACCCCGCGAGATCGGCACAACTTCCCGGAAACAGTGACCTCGGGACGACCCGGAGGCCACTGTTTCCGGGAAGTTGTGCCGATCAAGGCGTTAGCCGTCAGTGTCGTGCGGCCCGGCGACGGTACGCCCGAAGGTGTGTATCGCCGAGCTGCGCTGCCGGAGCGCCGCCGGTACGTCCTCGATGATCATCGCCGTGGCCATGACCAGCGCGATGGCGGCCAACTCCGCGCCGGCCCAGATCCGCCCGACCGGGATGACCGCCAGGGTGCCGGCGGCCGCCGCCAACCGGTGTACCACTCCGCGTAGGCGCAGGATGTGCAGGAACCACGCGTGGCCGAGCAGGAACAGCGCGGCACCGGCGCCGAGGGCGACGCCGGTCGGCCAGGCCAACGGCTCGAACGCGTGCCCGACCGTCCCCTTCACCCCGGCGGCGAGGACGACGATGCCCAGCAGCATCGGGTAATGCGCGTAACCCCAGCCGCGGACCGCCAGCCGGGGCCGCCGGTCCGGATCCGTGGTCTCCAGGACGTGCTCGGCGCGGGCGTCGTCCCCGGCGAAGTATGCCCACCAGAGGTAGTACGCCACGCACAGGCCGAGCACGGCCACGGTGACGATGCCGAGGTCGATGCGGCGGTTCGCGGTACCCACGCCGACCGAGATGACCGATTCGCCGATGGCGATGATGATCACCAGCCCGTGGCGTTCCACGAAGTGACTCGCCGCGATCGAGTACCGCATCCGGTGCAGGTACGGCGTGACGATCTGCAACGCCAGCGCGCCCGCCCACAGGACGTACCGCACCGGTCCGGACAGCACCCCGCCGGCCAGGACCAGTAGCGCGGACGCCAGGTTGAGCGGCGCGAGCCCGCGGATGGCGCGCGCCACCCCCTCGCCGCCGGCCCGGATGAACAGCACCAGGTGGACCAGGTTGACCGCCAGGTAGCCGACTCCGAAGATCCATCCGGAGGCGCCGAACGCGCCGGGCACCGCCAGCGCGATCAGCAGGAAGCCGGCCATACCGGTGAGCAGGAGGGTGCGCCGCGTGGTGCTGCTGGGCGCGACCGCGTTCGTCAACCAGGCGTACCCGCCGTACATCCACCAGATCAGCCCGAGCATGAGCAGCACCCGGGCCACGCCGACGCCGTCGAGATGGTGCACCAGCACGTCGGTGAGCTGCGTGATCGTGAAGACGAACACCAGGTCGAAGAACAGCTCCAACGTCGAGACGCGGATCGCCGGCTCGATCGGGGTACCGGATGCTGCCACTGCCATGGCGGCTATTGTCGCGCCCTCCGGTACCGCGTGAGCGTCGGGGAACGGCTGCAGCCACGGAATGTCCATGGCCGGCGTGAGCGGTGCCTTCGGGTCGTCGCTCGGCGCGCCCAACCCGGATGGCAACAGCCGTCGGGGCCGGCCCTCCAGGGCGGTCAGGCATGCGTTGGTGGCGATCCGGTACAGCCAGGTCCGCACGGAAGCCCGCGCCGCATCGTAGCGGGCGCGGGCCTTCCATGCGCGCAGCATCGTCTCCTGTACAAGATCCTCGGCCTCGTGGAACGACCCCACCATCCGGTAGCAGTACGCGGTCAGTTCGCCCCGGTACGGTTCGAAGTCCACCAGCACATCCTGGTGGCCTCACGGTGCCGGCGACAGGCCGGGTCGGCCTGCGAACCAGCGGGCCGCCGCCGCGACGCCGAGCAGTTCGGAGCCTTCGTGCACCAGCCCGTTGTAGCTGGTGTTCACGCCGAGGTCGACGGTCGGTGCGGTCCCGCCGTGCGAGCGCAGGACCTGCTGGCAGTGGTAGGTGTTGGCGTTGGCGGCTTCCTCGTCGTGCGGGCTGAAGTAGAGCCGGGTGGGCATCCGGGGCGCCCAGTCGCATCCGGAGTCGGCCTCCCGGAGCGCCGCCGCGAACGCCCCCTGGGGGTGCCGCAGCATCTCGAAGCCCTGCGGGGTGAGCAGATCGGCCACGGTGTCGGGCAACTGGGCGAGCACCTGCGGCCCGGGCACGGTGCCGTCGAAGAGCCGGGGCGTGCCGGCGTACGCGGGCTGGAAGACGTCGCCGGGTCGGGCGTAGATGTGGTGCAACCGGTCAAAGGCCACCAGCAGGTACGCGGTGTAGGCCACGCTGAGTTTCGGGTGCAGTTCACCGTTCAGCAGCGCCGGAATCTCGGCATGCTGGAAGTCGTAGGCACCGCTGACCGGGGCCAGGGCGGTTGCCCGGAACCAGCTGTCCGCGCCGCCCTGCAGAGCGCGGGCCAGACCGAATGCGGCCGATGCGCCTTGCGAGAAGCCGGTCACCAGGACGTCGCGCGCCAGGTGCCGGCCGGTAGCCGCGACGAAGGAACGGGCGGCGCGCAGCAGATCCAGCGAGGCGGTTGTCTCCGATCGGACGTCCATCCAGGGATGGAGTCCTGGACCCAGACCCAGGCCCAGGTAGTCCGGCGCCACGGCGGCGTATCCGGCCGAGGCGAAGGTGATGGCGGGATCGGTGAGGAATCCGTCGGTGGACGTGGACGGCGCGTCGCCTTTGAAGACCTCGGTACCGTGCGCGAACGAGACGGTACGCAGGGTCGTCCGGTTGCTGATCGGCAGGGCGAGCAGCCCGCTGGCGGTGGTGGGCCGACCGAGTGGGTCGACGGTCCGGTACACCAGCCGGTAGGTCCGCACGCCGTAACGGTCGGTGTCGGGGTCGAACTGGTCGGCGACCAGTCGTCCGTCCACATCGGAGCGTGTGGGGAGCGTGGCGAGATCGGTCGACGACACAAGCCGGCCCCGGCGGTCTCCGGCCGCGCCGGTGGATGCCAGCGCGGTGCCGGCAGCGACGGCACCGGAGGCGAGGACGGCGACGGCCGCCGCAGCGGCAGTCAAGGATGGGCGTAGCTTCACGGGTTACCCCCCGATGTCGGCGTTGTGGGCTTTCCCGGGAGACGCTATGAATCCGGGGAGCGGACCCGCGTCACCGCGCGGAGCCAACCGTCGCCTCATACCGGGGTATCAGTCGCGGCGGCGCCGTATCGACGGGGAGACCACGAAGTACGCCTGGACGAGGATCAGCGCGCCGACGCTGACGTACGGATGCACCAGGCAGAGCAGCGTGGCGCAGCCGTAGAGGACCTGGGCCAGGACGACGCGCTGGCGCAGCGCACGGCGCTCCCCGCTGGTTGTCTCGGCCTTGAACAGACCGGCCCGGCCCGCGTAGCCGAGGCTCGCGGCGAGCATCAGCCCGAGCAGCAGCAGGTTGAGCCAGTACCAGACGATGGCGGTGCGCAGCTCGGTGAACCGCGCGAGCAGCGACGTCGAGAACGGCACCAGGGTCACGGCGGCCAGGAACCCGAGGTGGATCCAGGCAAGGTGCCGGTCGACGCCGACGAAGTGGTTGAGCTGTGTCTGCTGGCCGAGCCAGAAGGTGCCCAGCATGGTGAAGCTGAGCAGGTACGCCACCAGTTGCGGGGCCAGGGCTCCCAGGGCGTGCCACAGTTGGCGCTCGGAGTGCACGTGCGCGATCGTTTCCGCCGGCACTCGCACGTCGAGCACGAGCAGGGTCATCGCGACAGCGAAAATGCCATCGCTCAAAGCGGCCAGCCGGTCGGGGCTGCGCCCGGCGATCCGGTTGTAGATCGTAGTCATCCACAGCAGTACAGCAGGTCGACCGCTCAGCGGCGGACCCGGTAACGGATGTGGGTAGCCTCGGGGGTGTCGATCACCCGGACGATCTCCAACTCGACGCGCGATGGCAGCATGTCGAACAGCCGCCGGCCACCGCCGAACAGTACCGGGATCTGCCGGCACGCCAAACAACTGCTCGTACCAATTGATGGCCGCGACAAGGTCTCGCACATTGACCCGCACGTGGGTCAGGCGGGGAGGCTGCAGGTCGACACGTTATGACCCCTGGGACGAATTCTCGGCCCAGGGGCCTGGCCACGCTCCGCGATTCAGTCGTCGATGGTGAATGCGACCCGCCGGCGCCTGATCAGCAGCAGCCCCACGCCCGTGAGCAGCACGACGAGACCGGCCACCGCAATGATGGCGACGTTGGTGCCGGTGACGGGCAGTCCGGCGCCGGTGCCTGAGTCGCCCGCACCGGGAGCGCTGCCGGCGGCGGCGCCGCCAGTGCCGTTTCCGGTGTCGATCGTGATCAGGACTCTGTTGTCCTCGGGGTTGGGATCGATCATGTCCCGGTACGGGTCGACGCCGATGAACGGCATCGGATACGCCGATATCTCGCCGGTTCCAACCGGGGTGGACAGGATTTTCAACTGCCATGTCTCGCTGGTGGCTTGTCCGGGTACCACTTCGTCGTCGACCTTGCAGACATAGTTCGGCTGCGGTCCTGGTACCGGTCGTCGACACAGCGCAGCCGCCGGGCCGGTCCACTCGGTTCCGGACGGGGCGTTGAGCCGCAAGGTCAGCGATCCCTTCGGGACCGTTCCGGGACCGTGGTTGGTGACCGTCCACGGGACATCGACGACGTCACCAACGTGTCCGCTGCGGTGTCCGGCGATGGTGACGGTGAGATCGGCGGGTGGCACCTTGGTCCGGGTGATCGGGACCGTCTGGCTGCCGGTACCAACGCTGATCTTCAACGACGGGCTGGGGGAGGTCATGCTGGTCCCGGTCAACGCGAGGTCGAGCTTCGTGGTGACGTCGAGCGTCGTGCTGGGGTCGACGGTGGTCCGGTAGAAGCAGCCGATTAGCCGGTGGGGAATGGTGCCGTTCTCGCTGCATTCCTGATCGCCGCCGCCCATGAATTCGAAGGGCAGCGAATCGGTCGCGGACGCAGGAATCAACTCGTACTCGACGTACACGAACGTCAGTGCGGTTGCGCCGTCGTTCCTCACCTTCGGCGCGTTGATGGTGAGCCTGGTGCCGTCCGCGACCACGTCACCGTGCGAGATTAGGCTGGTCGGCTGGGGATAGGCGGTGGCCATCGCTGGAGCGCCTACGCCGACCGGCAGCGCTGTGGCGATGGTGACCAGGCCGATACGGGCACACATTGTGCCCACGCGATTACGAGACAACGAGAATCCTTGATCAGATTGACAAGACCAGGAACAAGACAGCCGCATGCTAGAGATGCGGTTGATCGCTCGCAACCCTCCCAGTCGGTGGGTGCACGACGGCGTCGTGCCAGGTCCTCGCGGCGGTGGCGCTGACCGTCGCCGGGTGGCGCTGGGTAACGATCATGCGGTCGGGTCCTAGCGGGACTGGGGCAGCTTGACCGGACCCCGCCTGGTGCTGGGCGCGGACGGGGGCGGCACGACCGGCCCGATGTCACCGTCGGGCGCCTCGTCCAGGTCGACGACGACCGGGGCGTGGTCGCTCGGTGCGGTGCCCTTGCGGGCGTACCGGTCGACCCACGCCGCGCGTACCCGACCGGCGACCGGCCCGGTGGCGAGCACCAGGTCGATGCGCATGCCGAGGTCCTTGGGGAACATGCCGGCCCGGTAGTCCCAGTACGTGAACACCCGCTCGGTCGGCCAGCGGTCGCGTACCACGTCGTGCAGGCCGAGCGCCTGGAGGTCGGCCAGGGCGGCCCGCTCCGGCGGCGTGACGTGGGTCTGCCCGGCGTACGCGGCCGGATCGAACACGTCGGCGTCGGTCGGGGCGATGTTCATGTCCCCGCAGGCCATCGCTGTCTCCGGGCCGGCGCGGAGCACCTCGCGCAGCGCGGCGAGCCAGGCCAGCTTGTACTGGTAGTGATCGGAGTCCGGCACTCGCCCGTTCGGCACGTACAGCGAGTGGATCCGGATCCCGCCGCAGGTCGCGGCCACCGCCCGCGCCTCGGGGTCGGGGAACCCGGGCGCCCTGGCGACCCCGGTCACCACGTCGTCGAGCCCGACCCGGGACAGGATCGCCACCCCGTTCCACTGCGCCTGACCGTGGTGGGCGACCGCGTACCCGCGGTCCGCGAGCTGCTGACCCAGCAGCGCGGCGAACGCGTCGTCGGTGAGTTTGGTCTCCTGGAGGCAGAGGACGTCAGGGCGGCGCTGATCCAGCCACGGCAGCAGCCGGGGCACCCGCTGTTTGACCGAGTTGACGTTCCAGGTCGCTACGCGCACCGATCCACGCTAGCCGGTGGTCGGGCCTACCGCGCGCGACGGCCTACGCCGTGGTCCGGTAGAAGCCAAGGCCGTACGTGGCCGCGGTGAGCACGGTCGTGGTGCCGGACGCGACCGCGTCGAGGTCGGCCACCGGCACCAGCGGCAGCCCGGTGCCGACCGGGGCCCACACCCCGCCGGTGAGCGCGAACACCCCGACGTCCGTCGCCGCGTACAGGACGCCGGGGTTGCGCGGGTCGAGGACCACGTCGTTGACCGGCGCGTCCGGCAGCCCGGCGGAGATGTCCTGCCAGGCCGACCCGCCGGTGGTCGTCTTGAACACGTGCGCGCCGGGATCGCCGTTGCGGTACCCGGACACCGACAGGTACGCGGTGTTCGCGTTCGCGGGATCCACCTCGATGTGGGTGATCCACCGGGTCGGCAGCCCAGCGGTGATCTCGGTCCACGAGCCGCCGGTGTTGCGGGTGATCCAGGCCCGGCCGTCGTCGGTACCGGCGTAGATGACCCGGCTGTCGGAGCGCGCGACGGCGAGCGTGGTGACGGTGCCGAACGTGGCGCCGCCGATGCCACCGTCACCGTGCGACAGATCCGGGCTGATCACGGTCCAGCTCGCGGCCGAGTTGGTGGACCGGTTCACGCGGTTGCCGGCGTAGTACATGATCGCGGGGTTGTTCGGGTCGAACACGATCGGCGTCACCCAGTTGCGCCGGTCCGAGACCGTCGAGCCGAAGCCGCTGCGGGTACCGCCGCCGTCGGTCGACCGGGTGCACGCCCCGTTCTGCGAGCAGGAGTAGACCTTGTTCTGGTTGGTCGGGTCGATCAGGTTGGTGGTGCCGTCGCCGCCGCCGATCGAGTTGAACGCGGTGCCACCCCAACTGCGCAGCGAACCGTTGTCCTGCGCGCCGCCGCTGACCCGCGTCACGTCCTGGCGGGATACGGCCACCGTGTAGAACTGGTTGATGGCAAGCGATGTGGCCTTGGTCCAGGCCCCGCTGAGCGAGCCGCCCGACGTCGAGCGGTAGACGCCGCCGTCGCCCGCGAGAAAGACCCGGCCGGCGACGCGCGGGTCGAAGGCGAGGGCGTGCTGGTCGGCGTGCACGGCCGTGTTACGGGTCCACGCGCCGCCGGCGTTGGCGGACTCCAGGATCTGCACCCCGGCCACCCAGATGTGCTGTTCGGCCACGGCGTCGACCCAGATCCGCCCGAACCACCAGCCGTACGTCGACTGCGAGCTGGACAGGAACGACGTGTTCGTGATGCGGGTCCACGACGTGCCGCCGTTGGTGGAGGTCCAGAATCCGGTGAAGTTCCCGGTCGTGTCGGCGGCTATCGCGTACATCCGGTTGGGGTTGCCGCGCGCGATCGCGACGCCCATCCGGCCGAGGTTGCTGCTCGCTGCGGGCAACCCACCGGCGACGCGCGCCCACGTGGCGCCGCCGTCGGTCGACCGGAACAACCCTGATCCGGTACCGCCGTATGTGCGGCCCTCCGGCTGTCGCTTGTGGTCCCACATCGCGGCGAAGACCCGGTTGGGGTTGCCCGGATCGATCGTGACGTCGATGGCGCCGGTGGTGCCGTTCGCGCCGGGGAGTACCAGTTGCCAGTGGGCGCCCGCGTCGGTGCTGCGGTACAGCCCGCGGACGCCACCGGGGACGAACAGGCTGCCGGTCGCGGCGGCGAAGAGGCGGTTCGGGTTGGTCGGGTCGATCGCGAGTCGGCCGATGCGGTCGCTGCCGGCCAGCCCTGCCGGCGTCCAGGTGGCGCCGCCGTCGGTCGACCGGTACACCCCGTTACCGGGGAAGGTCACGCTGCCGCCGCCCGGGTTGCCCTCGCCGGTACCGGCGTACAGGGTGCCGCCCGACGTGATGGCGAGCGCCCCGATCGACGGTGTGATCGTGGTCGGCCAGGTCGACGTGAACGTGCGACCCCCGTTGACGCTGCGCCAGACGCCACCCGTCGCGGCACCGGCGTACACGGTGTCGGTGCGGACCGGGTCGACCACGATGTCGGTGATCCGGCCGCCGACGTTCGACGGCCCGAGCGGCTGCCAGGCGGCTGCGGCGGCGGCTCGGACCGACTGTGCGGAGAGCGTCGCCTGTTCCTGCGCGGCGCGGTAGGCGGCGTCGAGCGGGAGCGGCCGGGTGAACGGGTACAGCCGTTGCGCGGTGAAGAACTGGTCGGCGCCGGCCGGTCCGGCCTCCGGTGCGCCGTGCTCCTCGGCTTCTTCCTCGTCGGCTTCGTCCTCGCCGTGCGCGCCGACATCGGGACCGATGGTCACCCCGCCGGGTTGTGCCGCGTCGGCGGTGGTCACCGCCAGGTTGCCCAGCAGGAGAACGGCGATCAGCGGCAACACCGCACGGCGCTTCATCGGAACCTCCGCGGCGACGGATTTCCGCCATTACATCGGCGAACATCGACGTATGGGAAGGGATGCGGCAGTGGGGTGCGCCAACCGACAAACCGGACCTCCGTCGAACGATCGCCACAACCTCCGGGAAGTTGTGCCGAAGTACGACCTTGACTCTTCACCAGGTGGAGAGTCGTAGCCTCGACGCGTGATGTTGATCGGTCGCTTCGCCCGCCAGGCCGGGCTCTCGATCGGCGCGCTGCGTCATTACGCGGACGTGGGCCTGCTGGAGCCGGCGCGGGTGGATCCTGACACCGGGTACCGGTACTACGCCGAGGAACAGCTCGAACCGGCCCGGCGCATCGCCCTGCTCCGCGACCTGGATGTGCCTCTCGCGCTCATCCGGCACGTTATCGACCTACCGCCGGACCGGCTGCGCCAGCGGCTGGCCAAGCACCGGGCCGACCTGGACGCGCGAATCTGGCGGCTGCAACGCACCGCGCACCGGCTGCGCCAGTTCATCGATACCGAGGAGATTGTCATGCCCGTACCGCCGTTCGCCCTGGACCCCGACGACGAGCGGCGCCTGGCCGCGACGCTGTTCAACCACACCTGGACGCTGCTGGAGCGCACCGACCGCAGCCCGCTGGACGACGACGAGATGCTGCATTCCGCGCACGCCAGCAGGGCGCACTGGGGCGTGGTCGGCGAGCCGGTGCACTGGGCCCGTGGCGAATGGCAGTGCTCCCGGGTGTACGCGGTGCTCGGCCGCGCGGAGCCGGCCCTGCACCACGGCCGGCGCTGCCTGGCCCTGGCCGAGGAGCACGATCTCGGCCCGTTCGACCTGGGTTGCGGGTACGAGGCGATCGCCCGGGCGTACCAGGTTGCCGGCGCGACCGAGGAGATGCAACGCCACCTCGGGCTCGGGTACGCGGTACTCGACAAGATCTCCGACGGCGAAGACCGCGAACTGCTGGCATCCGACCTCGACAGCGTCGCGGGATCCCGTTGACTCAGGGTTTCGGTGATGCGAACAGTCCGCGGCCGCACCTACCGTGGCGACAGGAGACCCGACCGCGCCGTACGGGTCCGCGACCCGAGGAGGTTCGCCGTGACCGACCAGGAGCTTGAGCAGAGGGTTACCGAGGAACTGTCCTGGGACCCGAGGGTGGACAGCAGGGCGATCATCGTGTCGGTGTACGACGGGATCGTCACGCTGGCCGGCTCGGTGGGCAGCCTCCGGCAGAAGCGGGAGCCGCCGCGGAAGGAGCCGCGGAACCCGCCACCGGCAACCTGCGGGACTCGGTCAAGGAGGCGCTCCAACGCCACGCCAGGCTCGAAGCGGACAACATCGGTGTCGAGATCGCGAACGGTACCGCGACGCTGACCGGTGACGTCCGTTCGCTGCGGGAACGCGACGCGGTCATCGCCGCCACGTGGGCCGCCCCGGGTGTCAGGATGATCAACGACCGCGTGGAAATCTCGTACTGAACACGAGATCGCGATCGCCAGGGCGCGGCGGGCTCAAGATCCGCGCAGATGTAACCCATCTGCGGCTTCCGGCGAGCGTCGATGCCGCAGTTGGGTTACATCTGCGGGGTTCATGGCACCGGCCGTCCCCCCTCTTCGGCGGGGAGGCCGGGGTGATGGTCGACAAGGTCGGCGGGTACATGATCGGAAACATCATCATCTCGGTCTTCGCCGGTGCCGCGTCGTTCATCTGCCTGAAACTGGTGGGCGTCCCGTTCGCGTTGCCGCTGGTGGTGGTGGCCCTCGCCGACCTCATCCCGATGATCGGGGCGACGCTGGGCGCGTCGGTGTGCGTCGTCGTGTCGCTGTTCACGGTCGGGCTCTGGCCGAAGACGGTGATCGTGGTGCTGTTCTTCATCCTGTACCAGCCGGTGGAGAACTACCTGCTGGTACCTCACCGATCGCGGCCACGGTGAAGGTCGCCGTGTCACCATTCATCACAGCGTTGGATCAGCCGGAGGAAGAGGGTCAACCGGAGGGCGAGCCCGAGGTCGCCGCCGCGGGGCCGTGAAGGGAGGCGGCGCGGATGTCCGGGCACGCGGTCTGGGGCCTGGCGGTGGCCACGTTCGTCGCGGCGTTCGTCGAGTTCGTCGAGGCACTGACGATCGTGCTGGCGATGGGGCTGACCCGGGGCTGGCGGTCGGCGCTGGCCGGGACGGCCGCCGCGGCGGTGGCGTTGACCGCGTTCACCGCTGTCGTCGGCTACGCGCTGGCCACCTGGCTGCCCCGGTCGGCCCTCCAGTTCGTGGTCGGGGTGCTACTGCTCATCTTCGGCCTGCAATGGTTGCGCAAGGCGATCCTGCGCAGCGCCGGGTTGAAGGCGCACCATGACGAGATCCAGGAGTTCGAGGAACAGACCGAGGCGGCCCGGGCCGCTGCCGAGCGACACCGGTTCGGGCTGGACTGGTTCGGGTTCGTGGTGTCGTTCAAGGGTGTGTTCCTGGAAGGCGTCGAGGTGGTGTTCATCGTGATCACCTTCGGTCTCAACGCCGGCAGCGTCCCGGTCGCGGGCGGGTCGGCGCTGCTCGCCGGGCTGGTGGTGATCATTCTCGGTATCGCGGCCAGCCGACCGCTCGCGGCCGTCCCGGAGAACACGTTGAAGTACGCGGTCGGGCTGCTGCTGGCGACGTACGGCACCTTCTGGGCAGTCGAAGGGCTCGGCCTGGTCCGCGGCGGTGAGAGCCTGAACTGGCCGGGCGGCGACGTCGCGCTGCTGGGTGTCCTCGCCGGATGGCTCGTGCTGTCCCGGGTACTGGTCGCGGTGCTGCCGCGGGTGCGGTCGCTGGCGAGGAAAGGGGTGGCATGACGTTTCTGCGCGGTGTCGGCCGGTTCGTGTACGACTTCGTCATCGGCGACGATTGGAAGATCGCCGCGGCCGTGGTGTGCGCACTGCTGGGCGGGGTGCTACTGGCGATCGCGGGGGCACCGTCCACGGTGACCGTCCTCGGCACCGCCGGCCTGATCGCCGCCGCGTTCACCACGGCGCTGGTCCTCGACGTGCGGCGCGGCCCGCGGAAGTAGCGAGCCCCGGGCAGCTGCCCACGAGGGCAGGCCACGCTGCCCTTTCGGGCCGTGTGCGTGCTCTGGCGATGCCGCGGCGATGTGCCACGCTGTCATCCACGAGCTGGTCTTGCCTTCGCGCCGACCGCAGGTCCAGGCGCCTGAGGCGGATCAGCCGGTACCGGCTGGCCGGGACTGACGAGGTGACGATCGAGGTGACCGGGACATCCAAGCGGGACCGCGTCCACGCGGAGCGGCCCGCCGCGCGGCCGGTGACCGACCGTGCCCGGCAAACCACGCCACCGGTCGAACCACAGTGGACTCCCGCCGGAATGTTGCGGCTGCAACGCAGCGCCGGCAATTTGGCCGTGACGCGGCTCGTGGCCGACCGCGCGGAGGATGCGCGCACGCTGCAACGCGACACCGGAGCAGAGCCGACCCCCGGGTCGGTGCGCGCCGCGCTGGACTCGATCTCCGCAGTGTCAACGAAGGCCGTGAAGGTGCCCAGCCTCCGACCCTGGGTGATGTTCGAGACGCTCCCGTGGAACCCGAGCGACGGCAAGAAGAAGACGCTGTACGCGGGGCTCAAGAAGGCCCACGGCAGCCTGCGCAAGGCCGTCGTCGCGCTGGCCGACGCCGAGCGGCGCGAAGCGGCGACCAAAGGAGCGCCGACCCCCGCACCGGCGCCGGCCGGCAGGAAGCCGCGCCGCAAGGCCGCGCGGGCCCTGCCCACCGTCGCCGAGGCGCAGGACGCGGTGACCAAGGCCCAGGCCGACATCACGGCCAGGACCAAGGCACTCAAGGAGTACGTGAAGTCGAAGCTCGACTCGTCGCGCAACCCCAAGACGACGGCGCTGCGCGCGGAGAAGGCCGCGGCGACCAAGGAGCTGAAGGCGGCCGACGCCAAACTGCACGCGGCCGGCCGGCGCAAGCGCCCGGACCCGGCGACGACAGCCAGCCTGACCGCCGCACGGGACGCCGCGCAGAACCGGATCACCAGCGCGGACGTCCAACTCAAGGCCCTGATCGAGGCGCTGCGCGCACAGATCGACGCGGCCGACTGGGGCGAGCGCGAGGTCGAGCAGAGCACCACCGTGTACCAGGTCGGCGACGCCCGGGCGACGCTGACCAACCGGATCGACGCCTACGCCACCGTGACCGGGGAGGGGTTCGAGGGCTCGGCGACGCGGGTCGGGGCGGCCGGACCCACCGTCCCGGAACTGCTCGCCAAGGACCCGACCCTCGGCCCGTCCACGAAGAAGATCCTGGCCATCATCTCCCGGTTCGAGGGCGGTTTCACGGCCCTCAACACGTGGGACGTCGCCGACGTCACGTTCGGGATGGTGCAGTGGACCACCGGGGCGAGCGGACACGGTGACCTGATCAGGGCACTGACCATCATGAAGAAGGCGGCGCCGGACGCGTTCGCCGCGCGGCTCGTCCGGTACGGCATCGACGTGGCGCCGACCGGCCTGGTGCTCACCCGGCCGGACGGCACGGTCCTCACCGGCGTGCCGGCCGCCAAGGCGGTGCAGTCGGATCCGAAGCTCGCCGCGGTGCTCGCCGCGGCCGGCGCCGACCCGGCGCTCCAGGCGGCCGAACTGCGGGCCGCCAACGAGATCGAGGTCTCCGGCGCGCTGACCAGCCGCCTGTCGGTGACGTTCCCGGCCGCGAGCAAGGGCGCGAAGCCGGTCACCGCCCACATCCCGGTCGCCGCGCTGATCACGTCGGAGCTGGGCGTGGGCGTCCTGGCCAACCACACCGTGCACGGTGGCTTCCCCAAGGCGGAGCTGGAGCACGCCGCCACCGCGTACGTCGCGGCACACCACGCCGACCCGGCCGGGGTGGGCACGTGGGGCCCGCAGTCGGAAACCAACCTGATCGCGGCGATCACCAAGGGTATCGACGCCGACCGGGTCGCGGTCATGCGCAAGGAGCTCAACAGCGCGGCGGGCAGCTTCCGCTAGCCCCGTCAGCCCGCGCGTTCTTGCGGGTGGAATTGCGGATCGTCTTTCGTGGCCCGGCCCTCCTGCGGCTGGGATCGTCGTGGTGCGGCCGAGAAGTCGAACCGGAAGTCACCGGACTCGGCGCGGCGGGCGGGCCTCTCCGCCACACCATCTCATCCCGAGGAGGTTCGCATGACCATGCGATCCGGCGGCCCGGCGCTCCGCGCCAGCAGGGTCGCCGTGGCCGCGGCGCTCGGCGGCGCGGCGACGCTGTTCCTGGCCGGAGCCGCGCACGCCAGCAACGACGGCGGATGCCGGCCACAGACCAAGGACGGGTTCCACGTCAGCGCCTGCATCAGCCGCAGTGGCCAGGATCTCGTGCCGGACGCCTACATCTCCAGCAAGCCGGCCGGGTGCTACTACCTGGCCATCGACGTCCGCGACAACGGCAGCGCCCTGCGCTCCCGCCACGAGTACGAGAACGTGTGCGGTACCGGTCACTACCTGGGCGACCGGGTCAACACCTTCTGGGACCTCGGCCAGAAGGACCCGTACTTCACCGAGGTGACGATCGTCTACAAGGGAAAGTCCACCGTGTTCGACAGCTGGTACCAGGACTAGGGAGGTCTGGAAATGAGGACACGGCTCGGATTGCTCGCCGCGGTCGGCGGGGTGGCCTGTTCGATGTTCGCCGGGGTGCACGCGGCGTCCGCGCAGAGCGCGACGGACACCAGGCCGATGGCGCCCAACTACACGATCGAGGCGCGGGTGTGGAAGGACTTCGGTAACCCGAACCCGACCCACTGGACCACGTCCACCTGGACGTTCCACGGCGCGGCGGTGCAGAGCATGTCGCGCATCAAGGACAGCACGCGGATCACGTCGTCGAGCCCGCTGACGTCGGCGTCGTGCTCGGTCGGCGTGGGCACCGGGAACCCGAGCGGGAACTGCAGTCTCACCCCGGTCACCAACACCTCGGACGTGACGTACTCGTGGGAGAACGGCAACACGTACATCTCCGATCTGAACGGCACCGTCTACAACAACTTCTGGCTCGGTATCGGCTGGATCAAGGTGTGCAACACCGGCTCCGCGTACTCCAGCAGCCTCGGCATCAAGGGCACCGCCCTGGCCTGCGTGGGCTGACGCCGATCGGGGGACGCCGTCGGGGTGGCCACGTCGGCCACCCCGCGGTGTCCACTATGGAAGGAGGGAACCGTGACCATGCTCAGATTCGTCGTGGCGGCGGCCGCCACGATTCTTGTCGCCGGCTGCGCCGGCGATCCGGGCACCACCCGGGCGAATCCGGAGCTTCGCCAGCTGTCCGCCGACATCGAGCGGCTACGCGCCGACGACGGGCTGTTCACGGCCACCGCCGACCTCGGCGACCCCGGCCTGTACGCGTCCGGGTACGGGCTGGCCGCCCTCGCCGCCGCCGGGCGGACGGTCCGGGTCGGCCTCGCATCGCCCGCGATCCGCGCCGCCGTCGCCGACCAGGTGGGCACCGACCGGCTCTGGGGCAGCGCTCAGCTCGCGTTGCTGGAGCGCACCCTGAAGGTACGCCTGCATGATGACGCCGACATGGCGGCGCTGCGCGCGCTGCGGGCGCCGGACGGCTCGTACACCGACGGCGCGATCTCCGACGACCCGCGGTACATCCGGAGCGCGACCGCCGCCGCCGTGTCGGCGCTGGCCGGCTTCGGCGACCCGCTGACCGGATCCGAGCGGGACGCCACCGCACGCTGGCTCGACTCCGGGCCCGACCCGGGTACCGGACTGTCGGTGCGCTGGCAGCTCGCGCAGGCCCGCCAGGCCCTCGGGCTGCCGCCCGCCGCCGGCCTGCCGGCGGCCCTGGACGCCTGGTGGGCGGCCACCGGATCCCGGCTGACCGGCCCGGCCACCGGCGACCAGCTCGTCGACGCCTGCGCGTACGTGCAGCTGGCCGCGCTCGGCGGGATCGACCTGGCCGGCCACCGCGCCGCCCTCGAACGCGTTCTCGATCCGTCCCGGACGCTGCCCGGTGACCCGCAGGCCGGGTACCTGCTCGCCGAGGCGTGGCGCACCCTCGGCGCCCCTAGCTCCGGGCTCGATCCACTGGTCCGGAACATCGAGCGGCACCGCCTCGGCTCCGGACTGGTCGCCGCCACCCAGCAGCGCCTCGGCGACCTGACGTCCAGCTACGAGGTGCAGGCGCTCCGCGCGGCGGCCGGGCTGGGCACCACCGACCCGCGGCTGGCCCGGGCGCTGGTCGACCGGCGCACCTTCGTCCTCAATGGATCGAGCCCCGGCGCGGGCAACTTCTGGCTCGCCACGCTGACCACCGCGGGCGGAAACACCGCCACCGCCGACGCCCGCGCGCTGCGCGACCGGGCCGCCGCCGCACTGCCCAGGCCGGTGACCGCCGCGACCGCCCCGCAGTGGGCGCAGCTCGCCACCACCCTCGCGGTGCTCGGCCTGCCGCTGCCCGATCCCGAGATCGACACGTGGCAGCCCGACTCGCCGGACCACCGGTACGCCAGCGACGTGCTCGTCCCGCCGCTGGTCCGCGCCGGCCAGCAGCGCCGGCTGCCGCCCACCGGACGACCGGCGGACCTGGCCACCGGCGGTATCGACCTGCTCGCCACCGGCGCGCTCACCCAGGCCGCGGCCGCCCTCGCCGCCGCCGGCGCGCTGGGCTGGCATCCCACGCCGGCCCAGGCCGACCGCATCACCGCGCTGCTGCGCCCGCTGCGCGGGTGCCCGCAGACCCCGGCGTTGTACCACGAGACGGCGTTGGCCGGCTGCAACGTGTACTCCACGGCCGCCGCGTGGACCCTGCACCGCCTGGCGAACCGGCGGTGAGATCACAGGCCCAGGTCCGCGAAGACCTGCCGCGCCTGGCGGGCGTGCTCGCGGGCATCCGCCGGCTGGCCCAGCTCGTCCAGCGCGCGGGCCAGGCCGTCGTGGGCGCGCGCCTGCTCGTACAGGTCGCCGGAGCTGACGGCCAGCGTCAGCGCCGCATGGTGCGCGGCCCGCGCGGCGCCGGCCTGGCCCAACCCGGCGAGCGTCCGGCCGAGCTGGTTGTGCGCGGCGGTCCGGCCCTCGGCGTAGCCGATCTCCTCGGCTTCGGCCAGCGCCTCGCGCAGCGTGCGTACCGCGTCGTCGGGGCAGCCCTCCGCGTCCAGCACACCGGCCAGGTTCACCAGGCTGTCCACCGCGCTGGTCGGGTGCTCGACCTCGCGGGCCAGCTCCAGCGCGTGCTCCAACGCCCGCCGGGCCTCCTCGACCCGGCCGGCCGCCAGGTATGCCGCGCCGAGGCTGTCCAGGGCGATCGCCTCACAGCGCTTCTCGCCGCCCGCCCGGCACATCGCGATGGCCCGCTCGACGTGCGCGATGGCCAGGTCGGTGCGGCCCTGCCGGTGGTGGATGATGCCCAGGTTGTTGAGCACCAGCGCCTGGCCCGACCGGTTGCCGGTGTCCTGAAAGCAGTCCAGCGCCTGTCCGAAGTAGACGGTTGCCTGCGGGTACCGGCCGCGCCACCGGTCCACCAGGCCCAGGTTGTTGAACGCACTGCCCTCGCCCTCCCGGTCACCGGCCTCCTGGTACAGCGGTACCGCCCGGGCCAGGTACTCGGCGGACCGGTCGAACCGGCCCTGCCCCTGGCAGATCACGCTCAGGTTGTTCAGCGCCTTGCCCTCGCCGCCCCGGTCGCCGATTTCGTGGTAGAGCGCGCGGGACCCTTCGAGGTGCTCGAACGCAGGCTCGAACTGGCCCCAGCGCCAGTAGATCCCGCCGATCGCTGAGAGCGTGCCGGCCTCGCGGTGACGGTCGCCGATCTTGCGGGCGGCGTCGAGGCTCAACGACCGCACGACCAGGGCCTCGTCGAGCTGCCCGGTGGCGGTGAAGTGCCGGGCCGCCGCCTCGGCCAGGTCGATGGTCTGCCCGTGCAGCTCGTGGCGCAGCGCGAACCGGGTCACCGCGAGCAGGCTCGCCTGCTCGGCGTCCAGCCACGCGTTGGCGGCCACCGGGTCGGTCAGATCCGGTACCGGTGTGCCCGGCTCCGGTTTGTCGGCGCGCGCCACGTGCGGGCACACCGCGCCGGTGGCGGTGACCGCGGTGTACCGGTAGTAGTCCACCAGCCTGGTCCGGGCGGTGCGAACATCGTGGCGGGGCCACCGGTCGGCCAGGTCGACCGCGTACGCGCGGAGCAGGTCGTGCAGCCGCCACCGGCCGGCGTCGACCGGCTCGACCAGATGCGTCCGGGACAGCACGCCCAGCAGCCGGCCGGCGCCGCCGAGGTCGCTGTCGGCGAGCGCGGCCGCCGCGTACGGGTCGAACGACGGGCCGGGGTGGTGGCCCAGCAGGACGAACATGCGCGCGGCCGGGGGAGCGAGGCTGCGGTACGACCAGGAGAAGACCGCCCGGACCGAGGCGTGGTCGTCGCCCACCTCGTCGAGCGCGTCGAGCCGGCGTTCCCCGCCCAGCTCGGCGGCGAGATCGGCGAGCGAGTCGGTGGGCCGGGTCGCGGCCAGCTCGGCCGCGATCCGCAGCGCCAGCGGCAGCCGGGCACAGCACTCGGCCAGCGCGCGTGCCCCGACCGGGTCGGCGTCCACCTGGTCGCCGATCAGCGTCCGCAGCAGGGCCACCGCGTCGCCCGGCGGCAGCAGGTCCAGCGTCAGCCGGCGGGCGCCGTGGCGCACCACCAGGCCGCCCAGGCTGTCCCGGCTGGTGACCAGAACCTGACAGGACGCGGTGCCCGGCAGCAGCCAGCGCGCCTGGTCCACCTGGGACACGTTGTCCAGCAGCAGGAGCATGCGCCGGCCGGCCAGCAGGGTCCGGTACAGCGCGGCCCGCTCGGGCAGCTCGAACGGGATCCGGTCGCTGGGGGTACCGAGGGTACGGAGGATCCCGGCCAGCGCGTCACCGGGCGGTATCGGCGCGGCGGAGTCGTAGCCACGCAGGTCCACGTACAGCTGGCCGTCCGGGTACCGGTCGGCGACCCGGTGCGCCCAGTGCACGGCGAGCGCGGTCTTACCGACCCCGGCCATGCCGGCGATCGCGGACACGACAACGGTGCCCGCGCCGGCTCGATCGGCACCGGCCAGCTCGTCGAGGCGGCGCAGCTCCTCGTCGCGCCCGGTGAACGCGTACACATCGGGTGGGAGCTGCGCGGGCGCGCCGACAGCCGGCGTGGTCTCGGGCGCGGTCCACCGCGGACCGGGCCGGGCCGCCCGCAGGAACGCGACCCGGTCCGCGCCGGTGAGTTCGAGCGCGTCGGCGAGCAGCTGGACGGTCTGCTGATGCGGGCTCGCGACCTTGCCGCTTTCCAGGTAGCTGATCGTGCGGACGCTGAGCCGGGCCCGCTGGGCCAGCTCCTCCTGGGTCAACCGGGCCGTCTTTCGCTGCCTGCGCAGCACCGCCCCAAAGCGGTCCCCCGTACCGTCAGTCACCGCCCGCTCCGCTCTCGCCCGGCACGAGTTTATCCAGCGGCGGCTACAGGACGATTCGGGAGGTGAAACCTTCGGGCGCCCGCGACGACCTCGGGATGGGTCCGCCATACGGCGTCCAGCACCGGGCCCGGCAGCCGGCTCGCGTCGTACGTGCACAGCACCCACGCGGGCAGGTGGCTGAAGGAGTCGTTGAAGTCCAGTAAGACGCTCAGGTGCGGAATTCAAGGCGCGTTCTCCGGGCCGGTGCCGGTTGCGCGAGGGATTCGCGCAGTTTGGTGAGCGCGGCGACCTCGATCTGCCGGGCCCGCTCGGCGGTCAGGCCGAGGCTTCCACCGATCTGTTTCAGGGTCTGTGCCGGGCCGCCCAGGCCGTAGTGGGCGCGGATCACCGTGCGCTCGCGCTCGTCGAGCTGGTCGGCCAGGTCGCGGACCTCTCGGCTTTCGATCTCGTCGAGCACCTGGTCGTAGGCCAGTTCGGCGAAGGTGTCGGTGATCTCGGACCCCACCGGGTCCTTGCCCGGCCGCTCGTGCAGGCTGCGCGGGGTACGTTCGGCCGCCTGCAGCGTCTCCAACTGCCCGCGGGTGAACCCGGTCGCCCGCATCAGGTCTTCGGTGGTGGGCTCGACGCCCCGGTCGTGCAGGTGCGTGTTGCGTGCCGCCCGGATCGTGGCCAGGCCCCGCACCGCGCGGTCGGACAGCGCCACCGGCCTGGTCAGCTCCGCGACGAGTTCCTGCATGGCTTTCCGCACCCAGAATGAGGCGTATGCCCAGAATGGCGTGTTCAACGCTGGATCGTACCGCTGGGCGGCGAACAGCAGGCCGGCCACGCCCTCCTGGAGCAGCTCCCGGCGCTCCACCCCGAGGCCGCTGGGGTAACGGCGGGCGAGCGCGGCGATCGCCGGGAGGAACGCCTCGACGAGACTGCGGCACGCGTCGAGGTCACCGGCCTCGGTGGCGATGACCAGGTCCCGCTCCTGCTGCGTGGTGAGCCGTTCGGTGTCGGTCACGGAATCGCAGGCCCCCCTACTAGAGCCGGCTCGATTCTCACACCGGCGTCCGTGCTCGCGGAAGCCGAACCGGGATCGTTCTTGGATTCCCGGGGTAGCGGCTTACTGGGCCGGCTAGCCACACTTCAGTGCTCCAGGAGATCCAGGTGCGGCTTCCGGGCCGGTGACCGATGTACGGAGGAATCGTGACCACTGCCCAGCGCGAGCCGCGACTGCTCGGCCAGACCGTCGTCCTGATCGGAGGTAGCGCCGGGATCGGGCTCGAAACCGCCCGGGCCGCGCGCGCCGAGGGCGCCGACGTCATCCTCATCGGCCGGGACCCCGAACGGCTGGAACACGCCGCCGCCGAGGTCGGCGCCCGCAGCACGGCCGCGTTCGACGCCACCGATCCCGAGCAGATCCGGGAGTTCTTCGGCGGCCTGCCGGATCTGGTCGACCACGTGTTGGTCACCGCCGGCGGCAACTACTACGCCCGCCTCGCCGACCTCGACTTCACCCAGGCCCGCCGCCTCATCGAGGAGCACCTGCTGCTCCCGCTGCACCTCGCCCGCGCCGCCATCGGCACGGTACGACCCGCCGGCACCCTGCTGTTCATGGGCGGTACCGGCGGCCGGCGACCCGGCCTCGGTCTGGCCCTGCCCGGCGCTCTCACCGCCGCGGGCCCGGCGCTCATCGCCAACCTCGCGCTCGAACTCGCCCCGATCCGGGTCAACATGCTCGCCGCCGGATTCGTCGACACCCCCCTGTCGGCCCGGCTGCTCGGCGACGACCTCGACCGGCGCCGCGAGAATCTGCGCGCGACGCTGCCGATCGGTCGGGTCGTCGGGCCGGCCGACGTCGCCGCCCTGGCCGTCCACCTCATGGAGAACACCGCGCTAACCGGCGCGACCTACGACATCGACGGCGGCCAGCAACTGGTACCCGCGTGGAGTGGCTGACGACATGGACTGGTTCCTGTCGCCGTGGATGCACTGGCTGGACCTCGGCCCGTCACCGGCTCTGTCGCGCCGGGGTCACGACGAGACCGACGCCGCCGGCCCGGAGCGGCGTCGCGAACCCACCGCCCTCGACCTGTGGCTGGTCCGGCTCGCGTACGAGGTCGCCGCGGCGGAGTCGGCCTGCGCCCGCTGTGGTGCCCCGCTCGATCGCAGGATCTGCGTCGTCGCCGATCATCCTCCCGCGTGGACGGTGTCGATCGTGACCAGATGCGGCGGGTGGCGCCGGCACCGGCACGTCGCAACGGTCGAGGACGGCTCGGACGCCCTCCTGCTCGGGCCGCTTACCCTCGGGTAACAGCGAAATCCGTCAATTCTTTATGGGTACTGAGCTGAGCTTCTCCCGTACAAAATGGTAGTTTCTCGCAGGTTGTGTTGGGTGCGGCGCGGGAAGGGAGCTGACCGTGGGGGCCCACTCCGTCCCACCACGTCATGGCCGCCGGGTGGTGCTCGGCCTGCTCGCGGTCGCCGCGGTCGGGGTGCCGGTCGAGCTGACCCGCCACTGGATAGCCGCCACCTCGCGACCGTCGGCCACCGGCGGCCGACGGGCGCCCGAGACGATCACCGCGAGGCCCAGCCCGATGGCCCACGCCGTGACGTGGCCGACGTCGGTGAACGTGTGGAACAGCACCAGCGCCACGGCGAGGATGGCGGCGAGGACCGTGACGTAGGGGGCCCGCCAATGCCGGGGCACCAGGACGTGGATCGGATGGTGCCGCAGGTTGTTGAGGTTGGTGCTGCTGCGCAGGACCAGTTCGTCGTGTACCGAGCGGGGCGCGACGGCGAGCGTGACCGCGACGGCGACGACGATGAGGGAGTACCCGAGTGCGACGTCGCGGCCCCGGCACAGCCGCCTGACCCGGTCGAGTGTGATCGCGCCGGCGCTTACCCCTGTTGCCATGCCGCTCAGCGTCGACCCGTGCCGGGCACCGGTCATCACCCGTCAAGGGTGATGACCGGGTGCCCCGAGTACCCCCGAGCGCGGCCCGGACAAATCCAGCTTCACGTGCTTTTTCACGCCGTTCTAGGCCCGTTCCAGCGCCGTATCAGGCCCGTTTCAGCGTGCGGTGTCACCGTGCGGGACATGGATACCAGTACCGTGCTCAGAAGGGCGGCGACCTACCCGGCGTCACCAGCGGCCTCCAGGAACTGTGGACGCTGGTCGGCCGGACGTTCGTGACCACCGCCGGTGGGGCGCTGGAGTTGGGGTACGAGGACGACGGGTACTCCGACAACGGCTACTACTCGCACGACGACGGTACCGGTGACCAGTGCAGGAACGTCGGCAATGCCTTCGTACACCTGATCATCAGTTGACGTCGTGAAACGTCGCGCGGGTCTCCGGGGCGGAGGGCTCGCGTGTACGGCCCGGGGCGCGGATCGGTGGCAATACACCGACCGCGCCCCGGGCAGCGTTACCTGGTTGCTTGCCGACCAGGTGATTGGTGCCTCTGCTATAGAGTCTGCGGACGAAGCGTGCGCGCGGTCTTCTGTCGAGGTCGGACAGACGCACCGCGCGCTCACGTGATACCGGAATCAGGAGCGGGGGAAGGCTTGACCGACCGATCGTTACGGGTTGCCCTGTTGACCTATCGCGGCAACCCGTTTTGCGGCGGTCAAGGCATCTATGTCCGCAACCTCGCCCGTGAGCTGACCGCCCTCGGGCACCGCGTCGAGGTGATCGCCGGGCCGCCGTATCCGGACATCGACGGCGGCGCCCGCCTGACCCGGCTGGAAAGCCTCGACCTCTACCGGCCGAGCGACCCGTTCCGGGTGCCGGCCTGGCGGGAGTACCGGGACTGGATCGACCTGGTCGAGATCGCCACGATGATGACCGGCGGCTTCCCGGAGCCGCTGACGTTCTCGCTGCGGGCGCGGCGGCTGTTGCGCGCCCGGTCCGGCGACTTCGACGTGGTGCACGACAACCAGACCCTCGGGTACGGGCTGGTCGGGCTGTCCCGGCTGGGCCTGCCGCTGGTGACCACGGTCCACCATCCGATCCAGATCGACCGCGCCATCGAGCTGCGGTCCGCGTCCCGGGCGCGCCGGGTGTCGCTTCGCCGGTGGTACGCGTTCACCCGGATGCAGCGCCGGGTGGCGCGCCGGCTGCCGCACGTCGTCACCGTCTCGGACGCGTCCCGCGCCGAAATCATCGAGTACCTCCGCGTGCCGGCGGAGCGCATCCACGTGGTCCCGGTCGGCACCGATCCGGCGGTGTTCTCGCCGGACCCGGCGGTGACCCGGGTGCCCGGCCGGATCGTCACCACCGCCAGCGCCGACGTGCCGCTCAAAGGCCTGCTGGTGCTGGTGGAGGCGCTGGCGAAGGTGCGCACCGAGCGCGCCGCCGAGCTGGTCGTGATCGGCTCGGTCAAGGCCAGCGGTCCGGTGGCGGCGGCGGTCGAGCGGTACGGGCTGGCCGGCGCGATCCGCTTCACCGGGCGCATCGAGACCACGGAGCTGGTCGATGAGCTGCGCGCCGCGTCGGTGGCCGTGGTGCCGTCGCTGTTCGAGGGCTTCTCGCTCCCCGCGGTCGAGGCGATGGCCTGCGCCACCCCGCTGGTCGCGACATCCGCCGGCGCGCTGCCGGAGGTCGTCGGGCCGGACGGCGGCGCGGCCCTGCTCGTGCCGCCGGGCGACGCCGGCGCGCTGGCCGTGGCGCTCGGCACCGCCCTGGACCGGCCCGACCTGGGCGCGCGGCTCGGCGCGGCCGGGCGGGCCCGGGTGCTCGAACGCTTCACCTGGCGCGCGACCGCGGTCGCGACGGCGCTGCGGTACCGTGCCGCACTCGACGAACGGAGAGGGCAGATTGCTGACGGTTGACTTCGCTCGGCTGGCGATCCGGCCCGGTGACCGGGTGCTCGACCTCGGCTGCGGTGCCGGCCGGCACGCCTTCGAGCTCTACCGGCGGGGAGCGCGGGTGGTCGCGCTCGACCGCGACCCGGGCGAGCTGGCCGGCGTGACGGCCATGTTCGCCGCGATGGAGGAGGGCGGCGAGGTGCCGGTGGGCGCGAGTGCGAGCGCCGTCCGCGGCGACGCGCTCACGCTGCCGTTCCCGGACGGCGCGTTCGACGCGGTGGTCGCCTCCGAGGTACTGGAGCACATCGTCGACGACGGCCGGGCCATCGCCGAGCTGGCCCGGGTACTGCGACCCGGCGGGGTGCTCGCGGTGACCGTGCCGCGCTGGTGGCCGGAGCGGATCTGCTGGGCCCTCTCCGACGCGTACCACCAGGTCGAGGGCGGCCACGTCCGGGTGTACCGGCGCGGCCAGCTACGGTCCCGGCTGCGCGCCGCGGCGCTGGTCCCGGCCGGCGGCGGACACCACGCGCACGCGCTGCACTCGCCGTACTGGTGGCTGCGCTGCCTGTTCGGGGTGGACAACGAGCGGGCCTGGCTGCCCCGGACGTACCACCGGTTCCTGGTGTACGACCTGATGCGCCGTCCTCGTTGGACCCGGCTGCTGGAGCGGGCGCTCAACCCGGTCCTGGGCAAGAGCCTGGTCGTCTACGCGGCCACAGTGGACCAGGCCTCATGACGGCGCTGGATCCGGCCTCGGTTGCCGCGACCGGTGCCGCGATCGCGGCGGTACAGCTTCCCGACGGGCTGATCCCGTGGTTTCCGGGCGGCCACGCCGACCCCTGGGACCATGTCGAGGCGGCGATGGGGCTCGACTGTGCCGGCCGGCCGGACGAGGCCGCCCACGCGTACGAGTGGCTGCGCCGCCACCAGAACCCGGACGGCTCGTGGTACGCCGGGTACCGCGACGGCCGGGTGGTCGACGACACCCGGGAGGCGAACTTCGCGGCGTACGTATGCGTCGGCACCTGGCACCACTACTTGAGTACCGGCGACGAGGCGTTCCTGGACCGCATGTGGCCGGTGCTGGTCTCCGCGGTCGACTTCGTGCTCGGGTTGCAGAGCGGCCTCGGCGAGATCCGGTGGGCCCGCGACGCCGGGGGGCGGGCGGCCGACGAGGCGCTGTTGGCCGGCTGCGCCAGCATGTACCAGAGTCTGCGCTGCGCGATCGCGGTGGCCGCACGGCGCGACGAGCCGCAACCGGACTGGGAGCTGGCCGCCGCCGGGCTCGGGCACGTGCTGCGGGCGCACCCGGACCGGTTCGCGCCGCGCGACCGGTACGCCATGGACTGGTACTACCCGGTGCTCGGCGGCGCGTTGTCCGGGCCGGCGGGGCGGTCGCGGATCGAGGGCGGGTGGGACCGGTTCGTGGTCGCCGACCTAGGCGTGCGGTGCGTCGACGACCGGCCGTGGGTCACCGGTGCGGAGACCTGCGAGCTGGTGCTCGCGCTGTGGGCGCTGGGCGACCGGGACCGGGCGGCCCGGATCTTCGCGGACGTGCAGCACCTGCGCGACACCGACGGCTCGTACTGGACCGGCTGGGTGTTCGATGACCGCGCGATCTGGCCGGAGGAGCGCACGACCTGGACCGCCGGCGTGGCGCTGCTCGCCGCCGCGGCGCTGGCCGGCGATCCGGCGACGACGGCGGTCTTCGGCCTCGACGACAGTCACAACTTCCCGGAAGTCGTGGCATCGGAGTCCTGCTGTGGCGACAACCTCCCGGAAATTGTGACGATCTAGCCGCGGCAGTGGCGATCTAGGCGCGGCGCAGCACCTGGAGGGAACCGGTGGCGGCGTGCGGCACGAAGCCGCCCTCGGCGAGCGCCCGCCGGTAGATCCGCCACGGCGCCTGGCCCCCGTCGGCCGGGTCGGCGAACACGTCGTGGATCGCGAGCCGGCCGCCCGGCGCCACGTGCGGCGACCAGCCGGCGTAGTCGGTGGCGGCCGCCTGGTCGGTGTGCCCGCCGTCGATGAAGACCAGACCGAGCGGGGTCGCCCAGAGCGCGGCGACGGTGGCCGACCGGCCGACCACGACGACGACCGTCTCCTCGACGCCGGCCTCACGGAGGGTACGCCGGGCCGCCGGCAGCGAGTCGAGCCGGCCGGCCGCGGGGTCGACCAGCGCCGGGTCGTGGTAGTCCCAGCCCGGCTGGTGCTCCTCCGAGCCGCGGTGGTGGTCGACGGTCACCACGACGGTGCCGCGCTCGCGCGCCGCGGCGGCGAGGTAGATGGTCGACTTGGCGCAGTACGTGCCGACCTCCAGCAGCGGGCCGAACCGGGCCGCGTCGAGCGCCGCCTCGTACAACGCCAGCCCCTCGTCCGGCGGCATGAAACCGGCCGCGCGCTCCGCGGCCTCGCGCAGTCGCGCGTCCACTGTGAACAATCCTCCTCAGCCGGACCCGGCCGGGCCCGATGCCGGCGCCCGGCCACGGTACCTCAGCCACAACTTCCCGGAAGTCTCTGCCGCGCTCAGTGCGGCGTCGAACGCGGCCACGTCCGACCACGAGCCGTGCCAGGACAGCGTCCGCGATGTCGCGTGCAGGAACTGTTCGGCATCCGGGATGGTCGTGCGCAATGTGTGCAGCACGTGCCGCGGGCTCTACGCCCAGCTGTTCACCCTCCAGGCCAAGGCCTATCAGGCCACGTAGGGCGTGCCAAAGATTTGCCAATGCTCCGATGCCAGCCTTCCCCGAGGCGACCACCACGGCATTCACGGTCGCTCATCGGATTGGCGGCGCCACCACGGCGCCACGGCGCCACTGCGGCGCACACGGGGAAGGCGGTCCTATGCAGAGAAACAACTCAGTACGCCTGGCGCGATGGATCGGAGTGGTCGCGGCGAGTGTGATCGCCGTGGTCGGCTTCGGCATGCGCCCGGCGAACGCCGCGATTTCGTTCGCCGGACACTTCACGTTCGTCAAGAACACGAGTCAGCCGACGCAATCGAGGGTGTACTTCATCGTCCAGCGCGCTGACCTGGACCCACCGAAGACGGTGCTCAACGTCAGCTGGCGGGCCGGATCGGGGGACGGTAGCGAGGATCCGTGCTACCGCAACCACGGCTGGCTGCCCAACGGCACCTACAACGTGTACGCCTGGAAGAACCACCAGGGCACGATCACCGGCCACGCGTTCCAGCTCAACGACACACACTGCTCGAACGGCACGCCACGGACGGCCCTGTTCATGCACACCAGTTATCCGTGGAGCGAGAGCAGGTACCACTCCGAGGGGTGTATCAAGCTCAGCAACACGGACATCAACACGGCGTACAACGACTTCACGTCGTATTTCGCCATCAACCACTGGTACAACGGGATGCTGACAGTCCAGTAGCTGTCGGCGATGTGACGCTCCCGACCGGGCCGCAGGCCCGGTCGGGACCACGCGTACCGGGGTCGGACGGCTACCGTGTCCGGCGTGGAGCTTCGGCTGCTCGGCCCGGTGGAGGTGGTCGTCGACGGGCGGATGGTCCGCCTGGTCCGGCGACAGGAGCGGTTCCTGCTGGCGGTCCTCGCCCTGGAACCGGGGCGGTTCGTGCCGGTCGAACGCCTCGCCGACCTGCTGTGGCAGGAGCCACCGGCGCAGGCCCGGAGCGGCGTCGCGGCGATGGTGTCGCATCTGCGCTCGGCGCTGGCCGCCGCGCAGCCGCTAGGCGTGCACATCCGGGCGGCCCGCGGCGGGTACGCGCTGGAAGCCGATCCGGCCATGACGGACCTGCACCGGTTCCGCGTCCAGGTGGAGCGCGCCCGCGCCGCGCCGGCCGGCGAGCGGATCGGCCTGCTGGACACGGCGCTGGGGCTGTGGCGCGGTCCGGCGTTGGCCGGCGCCGCCGACAGCTGGCAGCGCGCCCTGCTCTGCGACGAGCTCGACGAGATGCGGATCGCCACCCAGGAGGAGTGGCTCCAGGCCCGGCTGGACGCGGGCGAGCACCGCGAGCTGGTCGACCCGCTCACCCGCCTGGCCGGCGAGTACCCGCTGCGGGAACGGGTGCGCGGCCAGCTCATGACCGCGCTGTACCGCGCCGGCCGCCGCCCGGACGCGTTGAACGCCTACCGGCAGGCCCGCCGGACGCTCGTCGACGAGCTGGGCCTGGAACCGGGCCCGGAGCTGCAGGCCCTGCACCGGGCCATCCTCGGCGACGACCCGGCGCTGATCGGCGCCGCCGCGAACGGATCCGCGCCGGTCGTGCCGGCCCAACTACCCGCCGCCGTGCCGCGCTTCACCGGCCGGGCCGGGCACATCGAGGAGCTCGACCGGCTGCTGGCGGGGGTCGAATCCCGGCGGCCGACAGCAGTAGTGATCACTGCGATCAACGGCACGGCGGGCGTGGGCAAGACCACCCTCGCCGTGTACTGGGCGCACCGGGTGGCCGAGCGGTTCCCCGACGGTCAGCTCTATGTCAACCTGCGCGGCTTCGACCCGGCCGCACCCGTGGAGCCGGCGGCGGCGGTACGCGCGTTCCTGGACGCGCTCGGCGTGCCGGCCGCACGGATCCCGGCCAGCCCGCAGGCACAGTTCGGCCTGTACCGCAGCCTGCTCGCCGACCGGCGGATGCTGATCCTGCTGGACAACGCCCGCGACACCGACCAGGTGGGCCCGCTGTTGCCCGGCTCGCCCGGCAGCCTGGTGATCGTGACCAGCCGCGACCAGCTGACCGGCCTGGTCGCCGCGCAGGCGGCCCACACGCTGCGCCTCGACGTACTGTCCGAGGCCGAGGCGGACGAGCTGCTGGCCCACCGGCTCGGCCCGGCACGGGTGGCGGCCGAGCCGGCGGCGACGGCGCGGCTCATCGCCCGGTGCGCCCGGCTGCCCCTGGCGCTGGCCATCGCCGCCGCGCGGGCGGTGTGCCGGCCGGAGTTCCCGCTGGAGGCGCTGGCCGACGAGTTGGACGACGCCGAGGCGGCGCTGGACGGGCTCGGCGACGTGCGTACCGTCTTCTCCTGGTCGTACCGGACGCTGAGCCCGCCCGCCGCGACGCTGTTGCGGCTGTTCGGGCTGCACACCGGCCCGGACGCGGGCGCGCCGGCCATGGCCAGCCTCGCCGGCCTGCCGCTGCGGCAGGTGCGTCCACTGCTCGCCGAGCTGACCCGCGCCCAGCTCATCGGCGAGCACCGGCCCGGCCGGTACACGATGCACGATCTGCTGCGCGCCTACGCCGCGGAACTCGCAGGGACGACCGACGCCGAGCCCGACCGGCGGGCCGCGGTACACCGCGTTCTCGATCACTACCTGCACACCGCCCACGCCGCGGCGACCCGCGTCGAGCCGCACCGGGAAACGATCACGCTGCCCCCGGCCGAACCCGGTGTCGCCGCCGAGCCGATCCCCGACCACAGGCGGGCGCTGGCCTGGCTCACCGCCGAACACGCGGTGCTGATGGGCGCCGTCCGGCAGTCGGCGGACGCCGGGTTCGACTCCCACACCTGGCAGCTCGCCTGGGCGTTGTCGGACTTCCTCCAACGCCAGGGGCACTGGCAGGACCAGGCGACCGTGCACACCGCCGGCCTCGCTGCCGTGGAGCGGCTGGGCGACCTGCCCGGGCAGGCCCGCTCGCACCGCCATCTCGGTCGCGCGTACGCGCTGCTCGGCCGGTGCGACGACGCGCACGCGCACTACCGGCACGCGCTCGACCTGGCGGTGCGGGTCGGGGACCGCTGGGGGCAGGCGCACACCCACCTCAACCTGGCCAGCACCTTCGGGATACAGGACCGCAACGCGGAGGCGCTCGACCACGCGCAGCAGGCGTTGCGGCTGTTCCGCGAGGCGGGTACGAGCGCGGGCGAGGCCAGGGCGTGGAACATGGTCGGCTGGTACCAGGCCATGCTCGGCGACCACGCCCGGGCGCTCATCGACTGCGGGCGTGGCCTCGAACTGACCCGCGAGATCGGCGACCGGGAAGGCGAGGCGTACACCTTGGACAGCCTCGGCTACGTGTACCACCACCTGCGTGACTTCGACGGTGGGGTGGCCTGCTACCGGCAGGCCATCGAGGTCTTCGGCGAGCGGGGTGACCGCCACGGCGAGGCGACGGCGCTGTCCGGCCTCGGCGAGACGCTGCACACCGCCGGCCGGATCGCCGAGGCCCAGGCGGCGTGGCAGTCCGCCCTGGCGATCTTCGATGAGATCGGCGACCCGACAGCTGACCGGATCCGGACCAGGCTGGCCGATGATCGGCACAACTTCCGGGAAATTGTGGCCTCCGCACAGTACTGAGGCCACAACTTTCGGGAAGTTGTGCCGATTATGCGTGGGGAGGATGCTTCTGCCATTCACTTTCGGCTGATTTGGACGGTCACGATGAGCACACTGGACTACGGGTATGCCGGGGCGGCCGACCGGACGCGCACGCTGTTCGGCCAGGTGATGTGGTACGTCGCTGGGACCGCCGCCGTGTTCGCGCTCGGCGCCTACCTGGGCCGCAACCTGCCGTACGGCCTAGGGTTCGTGTTTTTCATCCTCTCCTTCGGCTGCCTGATCGGCATGCAGTTCGCCGTCCGCCGCTCCGCCGGGCTCAGCGTCGCCCTGCTGTTCGCGGTCGGGCTGCTGCTCGGGCTGGCGGTGTCGCCCACGCTGGTCTACTACGCAAGCGCCGACCCGAGGGCGCTGTGGCAGGCCGGCGGGGCGACGGCACTGTTCATCGCCGGGTGCGGCTCATTCGGGTACGCGACCCGCCGGGATCTGTCCGGCGTCGCGCGGATCAGCTTCTGGGCGCTGCTGGCGCTGATCGTGTTCGGCATCGTGCTGATCTTTGTACGCGTCCCGGGCGGCTCGCTCATCTATTCGATCCTGGGTCTGGTGATCTTCGCCGGCCTGACGATGTTCGACTTCCAGCGGCTACGCCGGTCGACCGACATGAACTCGGCACCGCTGATCGCGGCGTCGATCTTCCTGGACGCGCTGAACGTGTTCCTGTTCTTCCTCAACATCTTCGGCCGGGGTCGGGACTGAACGACGAGCGCCACCCGTGGGTACGGGTGGCGCTCACGATCAAGGGCTCAGGCCCAGGTGGCCGAGTAGAACTGGTTGTCGCCGTTGTTGAAGTACCAGGTGATGATGTCCGCGCCCTGCCAGCCGCTGCCACCGCGTACGTCCATGTAGAGGCCGCTGCCGGTGTTGCGGATGGTGTAGCTGAGCAGGTTGCCCGGCACCAGGTTGGTGTCCCAGAGCTGGAGGGTCGCGCCGTCTCGGCAGTAGTCCTGGTACAGCGTGTCACCGGCGACCCCGTCGCTGGTCAGGCACAGGCCGCTCTGCCGGTTGACGACCTGGTAGTGGCCGCCGGGGCTGACGCTGGGCTGGAAGGTCCAGACCTGGTTCGCCCCGCCGTTGAACGACCATTGGTCGACCGTCGCGCCGGGGCTGAGGGAGGCGCCCCGGACCTCGACGTTGAGGAACGGGTTCGACAGCGGCGCGAGCCGGACGGCGAATCCGGACGAGGCGCTGGCCGGCGCGGTGCCGGCGCCCAGCAGGCCGGCGGTGGCGGCGGCTGCGACGACCGTGGCGGCCATGGCGCCGACGACGCGGCGGGGGAGACGGGACAGGATCCTCATGGCGGTACTCCTCTGGTGAGAAAAGGCGCTCGTTGCGCTGTGTCACGAAGTTAAGAGCGCCGATGGGCCGCGGAACTGGAGCGCGACCGCAGCCGGCGGGCCGCTAGCCGGATCGGGCTGACCTGTACGTCCGCGCACCGACAGTGTCGGAATCGTGCCTCGACGTATCTGCGCCGCGGCAGAAAGCGGCAAGATCCGGGGTGTCGCACGAATCCACGGGCGATCGACTGACCGGGAGCCGACACTTCGCGATGGACATGCCACGGGTTGCGCCCCAGCTCGGCGATCTCCTGCGTCAGCACCGGTTCCGGGCCGGGCTCAGCCAGGGCGACCTGGCCCGGCAGGCCGGCGTGAGCGTCCGCGCCGTGCGCTACATCGAGCAGGGGCGGGTGGGGCGCCCGCACGCCTCCTCGGTACAGCAACTGGCCGGGGCGCTCGGCCTGTCCGATCCGGACCGGGACGCGCTCCTGTGCGCGGTTGACGCCGCCCGGCCGGGTGGGGGCGCGCCGCCGGAGCGGCGGCCCGCGCCAGATCCGCAGCCGTCCGCCGCGCTGCGGGTGGACGTGCTCGGACCGCTCGCGGTGCGCCGGGACGGCGCAGCCGTCGAGATCGAGTCGCCGATGGTACGCGGGCTGCTGGGTCTGCTGGCGATCCAGTACGGCCGGGTCGTCACCGGCGCCGAGATCGTGGACGTGCTGTGGGGCGACCGGCCGCCGCGTACCTGTCTCGAACTGGTCCACACCTATGTCGCGCAGGTACGCACGCTGCTCGAACCCGGGCGGCAACGCCGGGCGCCGGCGCGGCTGCTCAAGCGCACGCGCGGCGGATACCGCCTGGAGTTGGACGCCGACGGCCTCGACCTCGCCGAGTTCGACGCGTTGGCGGCGCAGGCCGCGCAGCAGGTCCGGGCCGCGCAGCCTGGCGATGCCGCGCAGCCTGGCGAGGCCGCGCAGCCCGGCGAGGCCGCGCAGCCCGGCGAGGCCGCGCAGCCCGGCGACGCCGTGTGGGACCTGTACACGAGGGCCTGGGCCTGCTGGCGGGGGCCGGTCCTGGCCGGCGCGCAGCCCCGGCTGCGCCAGCACCCGGCCGCGACCGCCGTCGCCCAGCGCCGGGCCGCGCTCGTCGTGGCCTACGCCGATCTCGCGCTCCAACTCGGTCGCTGCGACCAGGTGCTCGACCCGCTGCGCACGGCCCTCGCGGAGGAGCCGCTGCACGAGGTGCTGGCCGCCCGGTTGATGCTGGCGCTGGCCGGATCCGGCCAGCAGGCCGCCGCGCTGGAGCTGTTCGAGACGGTACGCAGCCGGCTCGACACCGAGCTGGGCGTCGACCCCGGTGGCGAGCTTCAGGACGCCCACGTCCGAGTGCTGCGCCAGCAGGTCCCGGTGACACTGCCCGGGTACCGAAGCGACCCGACGCCACCCCCGGCGCAACTGCCACCCGACGTGGCGGCGTTCGCCGGCCGCGTCGAGTACCTGCGGGAGCTGGACGCGCTGCTGCCCGCCCCGGCGGCGGAGGATGCCCCGCGGGTGGTGATGATCTCGACGATCGCCGGCATGGGCGGCGTCGGCAAGACCGCGCTGGCGGTGCACTGGGCGCACCGGGTCCGCGACCGGTTCCCCGACGGGCAACTGCACGTCAACCTGCGCGGCCACGCCACCGGCCCGGCGCTGCGGCCGATCGACGCGCTCGCCGGGTTCCTGCGCTCCTTCGGCGTGCCGGCCGACAAGGTACCCGACGACGTCGACCAGGCGACCGCGCTCTACCGCACCCACCTGGCCGGCCGGCGGGTACTGGTGCTGCTCGACAACGCCGCCAGCGCCGAGCAGGTCCGCCCGCTGCTACCGGCGGACCCCGGCTGCCTGGTACTGGTCACCGGCCGGCACCGGTTGGCCGGGCTCGTCGCCCGCGACGGCGCGCGCCAGGTCGCCCTCGGCGTCCTCACCCCGGCTGAGGCGCTCGCCCTGCTGCGCCGCGTCCTCGGCGACGAGAGGGTGGGTGCGGAGCCGGACGCGGCCGCCGACCTGGCCCGGCTGTGTGCCCACCTGCCGCTCGCGCTGCGGATCGCGGCGGCGAACCTGAGCGTACGACCCCGGCAGCGGATCGCCGACTACGTCGCGAAGCTCAGCGCCGGCGACCGGATCGACGCGCTCGCGGTCGACGACGATCCGGAGAGCGCCGTCCGGGCGGCGTTCGACCTGTCCTACAGCGCACTGTCTGCCCCGGAGCAGCGGATGTTCCGGCTGCTCGGCCTCGTGCCCGGGCCGGACTTCAGCGCCGAGGCCGCCGCCGCGCTCGCCGGCTGCCGGCCGGCCGAGGCGGAGACCGTGCTCGATCGGCTGAGCGCCAAGCACCTCGTCGACGACCGCGTCACCGGCCGCTACAGCGTGCACGACCTGCTCCGCCTGTACGCCGCGGAGCTGGCCGCCGCCGACGGGGAGGCCGAGCGGCGGGCGGCGACCGGCCGCCTGGCCGGCTATTACGTAGACGGTGTGGAGGGCGCCGCCCACCTGCTCTACCCGCACCTGCTGCACCTGTGCCCACCGAGGCGGTCGGCGCACCTCGTCGACCGGGCCCGGGCACTGGCCTGGCTGGACGTGGAGCGCGCCAATCTCGTCGCCGCGGCCACCCAGTTCGCCGTGCATGGGCAGCCGGCCGCCGCCTGGACGCTGGCCGACTTCCTCCAGGGGTACTACCGGTCGCGCGCGAACGCGGTGGACTGGCAGGCCGTAGCGACGGCCGCGCTCGCCGCCGCCGAGGCCGCCGGGGACCGGCGCGCGCAGGCCGCGATCCGGCTCAGCCTCGGCTCGCTGCACGACTTCCAGAGCCGGTACCGGGAGGCCGCCGTCCAGTACACGCAAGCCCTGGCGCTCGCCCGGGACACCGGCTGGACCGACGGCGAGGCGGTCACGCTCAACAACCTCAGCCGGATCCACTGGGTCGCCGGGCAGGCCGAGCAGACCATCGACCATCTCAACCAGGCGCTCGCGCTGCACCGGCGGACCGGCCGGGTGGCCGGGCAGGCGGTGACCTTGGCGAACCTCGGTGTGGTGCACTGTGAACTCGGTCGCCCGCGTGGCCCGGCCAGGCCGGCCGGCCGTGAGTCGCGGCTGCGCCGGGCGATCGGGTACCTCGACGAGGCGCTGGCCCTGCACCGCAGCATCGGCGACCGTCGCAACGAGGTCGACACGCTCCGGGTCCTCGCGGCCGCGCACCGGGACGCCGGCCAGCACGACACCGCGCTGGACCTGGCGGAGGCGGCGCTCGCGCTGGCACGGGCCACCGAGGAGCGCCGGTTCGAGGTGCCGGCCCTGAGTACCCTCGCGACCGTCCACGCGCGACTCGGCGACCGCGACCGGGCGTACGGGCACCACCTCCGCGCGCTGGCCCTGGCCCGGGACATCGGCGACCGGCAACAGGAGGGACAGGTGCTCGTCGACCTCGCCGACTCCGCCGTCTGCCTCGGTGAGCGCGACCAGGCCCTGGTCCACGCGCACGACGCATTGGCGGTCGCCCGCGAGATCGAGGCGCGCCGGCTGGAATGCCAGGCCCGGGAGGTGCTCGCCGCGGTCCGCCGGCACCGGTCAACCCCCGGTCCGTACCGCCAGGTGGTCGTCCCGGTTACCAGGGGGTAACGTTCTCGGAACGTGGAACGATAGAAGGACATGTTGACCGTAGTACCGTGCGTGAGATCGGAGACTTTTTCCGATCTCGAGATACTCGCCGAGATTGGGCGTGGCGCCGACACCGTCGTATACCGCGTCCGGCGAGACGGCCGGGACTACGCGCTCAAGGTCCTGACCCGCATCCAGGCCGACCCTGACGCGGCGCTGACCGCCGTGCGGCGGGAGGCCGCCCTGCTGGGGTGCGTGGGCCATCCGCTGCTACCCCGGATCTTCGAGGTCGGCCAGGCGGACGGCAGACCGTACCTGCTGCTGGAGTTCATCGACGGGAGTCCACTCTCGGCGGTGCTGCGCGCCGGGCCACTCGACGAGGATCGGCACAACTTCCCGACGCCCTTGATCGGCACAACTTCCCGAAAATAGTGGCCATGGCACGGGGCTGAGGCCACTACTTCCGGGAAGTTGTGCCGATCTTCGGTAGGGTGCCTGCCGTGGCACGCCTCTGGAACGGAGTTATCGCGACGGTCGGCCGGCTGACCCGGCGCCGGCGTCTCGCGTACGCCCCGGATCTGGACGGGCGGGCCGATCCGGGCGAGATCGTGTGGACCTGGGTGCCGTACGAGGACGATCCCCGCCAGGGCAAGGACCGGCCGGTACTGGTGGTGGGGCGGGAAAGCCGGACCCTGTACGGGCTGATGCTGTCCAGCCAGAGCGACCGGGACGGCCAGCGGCACTGGTTGGCACTCGGCTCGGGCGGGTGGGACAACGACAACCGGCCGAGCTGGGTGCGGCTCGACCGGGTCCTCACCATGCGGGGGGACAGCATCCGGCGCGAGGGCGCGGTGCTCGACCGGGCCCGGTTCGACCGGGTCAGCCAGGCGCTGCGCCATGGGTACGGCTGGCAGTGAGGTCGCGGGCGTGGTCGGGCTCGGCGGGCACCGGTTGCCGGAGCGCGACGGACGCCGCGGCCTGCACGGCAGCGATCAGCCAGCCGAGGAACACGATGGCCACATACGGGTCCTCGATCTCGATCCGGCTCTGTGCCAGGGCGTCGGCCCTGGTGAGCGCGGCGGGGGCCAGGTCGGGGATCAGCCAGGGCGGCCCGAAGCTGGAGATCACGCCGACCGCGATGACGATGAGCAGCGCCGTGGTGGCGCCGGCGCACAGGGCGGCGAGCGCGGCCCGGCCGCCCAGGTCGCCGTTGCCACGCCGGGCGGTGAGGGACGCGGCGGCGGCCATGGCGGCCACCATGGCCACGAGGGCGAACCCCACGTTGGCGGGCACGGGTGGCAGCGCGAGTGCCGCGCCGGTCCACAGGGCCGCGCCGGCGACGCCGGTGACGATCCCGGCGGTGAGCGCGTATGGGGTGGCGGTCGAGCGTCGGGCGGTGACGGCGAGGAACCCGAGCAGGTAGCCGGTGAGCACGACGGTGAAGATCGGTACCCCGACGTGGGCCTGCTCGTGAGGGTCGTGGCCGCGGCCGTCGAGGAACGCCACCACGCCGAATGCCAGGGTGCCGACCAGCAGGTACCCGACGGTCCGCACGCCGCGGGCGGCCGCGTCGGGGCGGACCGGGCCGAACGGTGCACGGTACCGGCTGAGCCAGGCCACCGTCATGAGCAGGCCGACCAGCCCCACCACGCCCCAGTGCAGCGGGGTGTACCCGATCCGGCTGGTCCACCACAGCACGGCCGCCAGGACACCGGCCGGCAGCAACGGGTACCCGAGTCGGCGCCACACGGCCGGCCGGGTCGCCACGACCCGGACGCAGCCGGCGGTGAACCCCCAGCGGGCCCGGCGTGACCTGATACCGGCCAGTTCGGCCCGCATCGCGGTACCCCAGTCCCGACGGCCGGCCGGCAGGAGCCGCACCGCGCCGGCCAGCAGCAGGTGCGCGCCGTCGCGCGGGTTCACCACGCACCGCGCAGTTCGCCGCGCCGTCGCGGCGCCGGGCTCGACCCGGGGCTCGGCTCCGCCGTGGCGAGTTGTTCCGCCAGTTGCAGACCGGCGGGGGTCAGCCGGTACAGATGCCGGGGCGGCCGGCCCTGGGACGGGTCGGCCTCCCAGGTCGCCTCCAGCAGGTCCCGGTCGCAGAGCCGGATCAGAATCGGGTACAGCGAGCCGGCCTTGAGGTCGACCTCCTGCCCGAGTTCGTAGCCGTAGCGCCACGCGGACGGCTTGGCGGCCAGCGCGGCGAGCACCGCGGCGGTCTGCGGGGACGGGCGTCGGGTCCGGGTCACCAGCTAACTCTATCTAGATAGAGAAGCGGATTGGAAGAGCGCTCGTCATCCCGTCCAAGGTTTCGCCAAGGTTCGGCTCCAGACGCCGGTGACATGGTATGCGCGCCGTGCGGCCGCTGGGCGGTCCGCGGTCATTGCCATCGGAACGAGGAGGGTCCGTGAAGACGAGAGTGAGGCTGCTCGCCGTGCTCGTCGGCGGTGCTGTTGGCGTGTGCATGACCGGGAGCCCGGTGTTCGCCGGCGAACCGGCCGGCGCCGCGACGGCAGAGCAGACAGCGAGCGCGATCAGGCATGCGTCCGGCGTGGGTCCGGAGCGGGTCATACCGGGATCGGGATCCAGCTACAACGCGAAGGTCGGCGGCCAGACGGTGGCGGTCGACGGGGCTGCCGGCCGGATACGCGTCGGGACGGCGGCCGGTGAAAGTACCGTCCTGGGGCTCCCGGACGTCGCGGGTGGCCAGCCGGTGCGCGCACACGACGGAACCGTGGTGCGCACCGGACGCGACGCGTCGACCGCCGTGCGGGTACTCACGGACGGCACGGTGCAGGCGTTCGTAACGCTGGCGGACGCGCGGGCCGCCACGACGTATCCGTTCACGTTCGATCTCCCGGCCGGCCGGTCCATCCGGCCGGACCGCGCCACCGGCGGCCTGTACATCACCAACCAGGACGGGTCGGCCGTCACGGGCTACGTCGACACCCCCTGGGCCAAGGACGCGGCCGGCCGCCCGCTGACGACGTCCTACACAGTGCAGGGCAGCACGGTCATCCAGCACATCGACACGACGAACGCGCGGTACCCGGTGGTGGCCGATCCGAGCTTCCACACCAATTGCAGCGTCACCTGCCGGTTCTACTTCACCCGCTCGTCCACCCACAACATGTACGACACGATGAACTCGATCGGCGCCGGCAGCGACGTGCTCGCGGGGTTGTTCTGTGTCGCGCTGCCAATTCCCGCCAACCTCGCCTGCGCGGCGGCGGTGCTGATCTACTCGGCCTGGGCCGCGTACGAACTGACCGCGGCGTCGAACCGCAACGGATGCTTCGTCGTCGAGGTGAACTACGTCGAATGGATCACGAGCCAGGGCCCGTGGGCGGTTTCGTTCGACGATGTACCGGCCAGCAGCAAGTGGTGTTACGCCTGAAATCACCAAAAATTGTGGGGCCGGCCCGGATTGACCGGGCCGGCCTCGCCGTTGCCACCAGCCGGTGCGCGGCCTTGTCGGTGTGCTGGCGGTCCCCAATAATGGCCAGCGGCGCGGAGTGCTCCAGCTGGCGAACGGGGGCTGCTGGTGGAGCTGCGGTTACTGGGGCCGGTGCAGCTGTATGCACGCGGACGTCCGGTCGATCTCGGACCGGCGAAGCAGCGTGCGGTGCTCGCCGCCCTGATGCTGGACGCGGGACGGCCGGTGGCCGCCGACACGCTGATCGACCGGGTGTGGGACGAGAAGCCGCCGGCCGAGGTGCGTAGCGGTCTTTACAGCTACATCACCCGGCTACGCAAGGTGCTCGGCAGCGTCGATGACGGCGGGACGTGCCGCCTGCGGCACCTGGACGGGGGCTACCTCCTGGACATCGATCCGGATCGGGTGGATCTGCACCGGTTCCTGCGCGCCGTCGAGGAGGCCCGGACGGACCGGCGGGCCGCGACGCGACCGGGTCCGCCGGATGACCGGCGGCTCGCCGAGCGGGTCGGTGCGGCGCTCGCGCTGTGGCGGGGAGAGCCGTTCGCCGACCTGTCCGGGCTGGCGGTGGCCCGGGTCCGGGAGACACTGACCCAACAACGCCTGGACGCCACGGTGTGGTGGGCACGGGCTGGATTGCGACTGGGCCTCGGCGACCAGGTGATCACCGCCCTGCGTGCCGTGCTCACCGACCACCCGATGGTCGAGCCGCTGGTCGCCTGCCTGATGGAAGCGTTGTGCCAGAGCGGACGGCGCGCCGAGGCGCTGGCGTATTTCGCCGCCACACGCCGGCACCTCGACGACGAGCTGGGTACCGAGCCCGGCGACGAACTGCGCCGGCTGCACGAGCGGATCCTGCGCGGCGAGCCGATCACCGCCGCCCGGCGCGGTGTGGACCCGGACCGCCCGGCCCAGCTCCCCGCGAACCTCGCCGGGTTCGTCGGCCGGCGGGCCGAACTGGCGCGGCTGGATCTGTTGCTGGGCGGTCCGGACCGGGCCGACCCGGTGGGCGGCGGCTGCGCGATCGTCGGTACCGCCGGGGTCGGAAAGACCGCACTCGCGGTGTACTGGGCGCACCGGGCTCGCGGCAGGTTCCCCGACGGGCAGCTGTACGCGAACCTGCGCGGCTACTCCCTGGATCCACCGGTGCGCCCGGTGGAGGCGCTGGCCGGCTTCCTCCGTGCACTCGGCGTGCCCCCGGAGCGGGTACCGGCAGACCTGGAGCACGCCGCCGCGATGTACCGCAGCCTGGTGGCCGAACGGCGAGTTCTGGTCCTGTTGGACAACGCCCGCGGTACCGAACAGGTCCGGCCCCTGCTGCCCGCCTCGCCGGGCAGCGTTGTGCTGGTGACCAGCCGCGACCGGCTGACCGGACTGGTCGTCCGCGACGGGCTCGATCGCCTCGGCCTCGACCTGCTGAGCACCGGGGAAGCGGTGGAACTCCTCGAGCACATGCTCGGCGACCGGCTGCGCACCGACCGCGACGCCGACCGCGATGCCGACCGCGATGCCGACCGCGACGCCGACCGCGATGCCGCCCTCGATGCCGCCGTCGACCTGGTGGCCGCCTGCGCCCGGCTTCCGCTCGCGCTGCGCATCGCCGCTGGCAACCTGGCCGATCACCCTGGACGCGACATAGCCGACCATGTCGCCGAACTGCGGGGCGCCGACCGGCTGGCCATGCTCCGTGTCGCGGGTGATCCGGACAGCGCCGTGCGGACCGCCTTCCACGCCTCCCTCGATCGCCTCGACGCCGACGCCGCCCGGCTGTTCTGCTTGATCGGCGTCGCGGCGGTGGTCGACATGACCGTCGCGGCCGCGGCCGTCCTCTGTGGAATCGCCCCGGGGCGGGCGGCCACCCTGCTCGACGCGTTGGCCAGCGCCCACCTGATCGACGAGTACCGGCCGGACCGGTATACCGTGCACGACCTGCTGCGAGCGTACGCCGCCGAGACCGCACGGGTCCGGTGTGGGGACCGCGCACAGGCCGCCGCCCGGCTGTCTGACTGGTACCTGCGTCGTACCCGCGCCGCTGGCCGGCTCACCGTCAGCGGGCAGCTGCGCCTCCCGTACCCGGAGGCGACGGACGCCAGCTTCCCCGACGCCGCACAGGCCCACGCCTGGCTCGACGCGGAGCTGCCCAATCTCCTCGCGACCGTGCGCCGCCCCGATCCGTCGTCCGGGCCCGATCCGGTGACCTGGCTGATCGCCGACGCCTTGCACGGCCCGCTCTGGCAGCGGCGAAGATCCGCCGACCTGTACGCGCTGGCCGACGCCGGCCTCGCCCACGCCCGCCGGGCCGGTGACCTGGCCGCGCAGGCAGCCATGTACCGGTGCCTGGGCGACGCGCAACGCATGGCGAACGACTACCCCGCCGCCCGTGCCCATCTCGCCGAGGCGCTGCGGCTGTCCCGACAGGCCGGCTGGGCCGACGGGGAGGCGGCGGCCCAGGCCAACCTCGGTATCGCACACGCCGAATGCGGCTGTCCCAGCCTCGCCGAGACTCATCTCGTCGCGGCGGTGGCCGCGCTCCGCCGGCTCGGCCGCGACGACCTGTTGGCCAGCCCGCTGGTCAACCTCGGCGCGGTCAGTTACCACCGGGGCCGGCTCGCCGAGTCCGTCCGCTATTCAGTGGACGCCCTCGCGCTGTACCGGGCCGCCGAGGACCGCGCCGGCACCGCCCTCGTGCTGACCAACCTCGCCGCCGCCCGTCGTTGTCTCGGCCAGCCCGAGCAGGCCCTCGCCCTCGCCGTCGAGTCGATGCGCCTCTACCGGGACCTTGGCAGCACCTATGGCCAGGCCCTGGCGTACGGCCCCGTCATCGGCGTCCACCAGGACCGCGGGGATCACCAGCAGGCCGCGGTGTGCGCCGCCGCTGCCGTGGATCTCGCCCGCCACGCCGGCGACCGCGTGCTCGAGGCAGCGGCCCTCGCGCTCCTCGGCCGCAGCGCGAGCCACCTCGGTCGTCCGGGTGCGATCGACCAGGTTCGCGAGGCTCTCCAGATCGCCGAACGACTCCACCACGTACGCGGGCAGGCGGAGGCCCACATCCAGCTCGCCCACGTCCACCTACACGGGTGCGACGGCGACACGGCGGTGGCCCACGCCCGCGCCGCACTGAGGCTCGCCCGGCCAGGCGGGTACCGGCTGCTGGAAACCCAGGCCCAGACCGTACTCGATACGCTCTCGCCCGCCGACGTGTAGCCGGCCGCGGCCGTGCCGAGAAATGTGCGGCCCGACTGCAACGGATGGGGTGGTCCGGGCGTGCTAGGCGTGTAGGCAGATGCCGTCTCGACCCGTGCAGGGGGAGGGTGGGGAAGTTGACGGCTCCGCACGACCCGGCCAGCGACGACGGCACCGTGCCACGGGACGAGATCTCGATCGGCTCCGGTGACCGGCCGCCGCCGCGCGTCGCCGTGCCGGGAGCCGGCGATCCGCTCGGCGATTTCGAGACGTTCTACGCGGCGAACTTCGACCGGTTGATCGTCCAGCTCTACGCGTACACCGCGGACATGGCGCAGGCGCAGGACATCGTGCAGGAGGCGTTCGCGCGGGCGTTGCCGCGCTGGGAGAAACTGCGCATGTACAGCGACCCCGCCGGCTGGGTACGCCGGGTCGCGCTGAACCTCGCCACCAGCCGGTGGCGGCAGGTGCGGGCCTTCCGCCGTTTCGCCAGCAGGCAACGGGAGGAGTACATCGACGGCCCGACACCGGACCGTGTCGCGCTGGCGTCGGCGCTGTCCCTGTTGCCGGCCAACCAGCGCCGCGCCGTCGTCCAGTTCTACCTCGCCGACATGACCGTCGCGCAGATCGCCCACGAGGACGGCATTCCCGACGGCACGGTCAAGTCCTGGCTGTACCGGGGTCGCGCCGCCCTCGCCGCCAGCCTGGGGGAGTCCCGCGTGGAGGTGCCCGATGCGTGACTTCGACGACGATCTGGCGCTGCGCGCCGAGTTCGCCCGGTTCGACGACGATGTCCGGGCCGCGGCGCCCCAGCAGGACTTCACCCGGGTACGCGCGATCGCGCGCCGCCGGCGCACCGCCCGCGCGGTGGCCATCGGCGTCGTCGCCGCCCTGGTACTGGTGGTGCCGGTGGCGGCGTTCGCGATCGTCGGCACCGGCACCCACCGCCACCCGGTGAACCCGTCGCCGTCGTCCACGGTGGACAAGACGACGCCCGCCCCATCGATCAGCCCCAGCCCCAGCCCCAGCCCCAGCGCCACCCCGGCGGCGACGGCGCATGCCCCGATCTCGGTGGAGGAACTGGCGGCCGCCGGCGTCACCCTGCCGCCATGGACGCCGAGCCGCGCGGCCAACTGCCCCCGCAAGATCACCGGCTTCGACACGCTGGACCGCGGTGTCCTTGTCATGCTGTACATGTCCGCGCAGGTCGACCTCGACCGCGACGGCAGCCCCGAGGTGGTCGGGTGGTTCCGGTGCCCCGGCACGGTCGGCGTGTCCGGGTCCCCCGGCAACGGCGAGGACTCCCAGGTCGTCGCGTTCACCCGGGACAGCACCGGCGCCGTCGTCGTCCTCGGCCAGGTGCTCACCACGTTCGACGGTCCGGTCAAGGGCATCGCCAAGATCACCGCGAGCGGCTCGGACGTGAGCGTGGATGTGCGCGACTGGTACTGCTGCGGTCCCGAGCTGTCCGTTCAACAACAGACCCGGGCGTACCGGTGGGACGGGCACCGGTTCAACCAGAGCGACGGGCCGCGCAGCTTTCCTGACAACCCCAAGTTGCCACGGCTGGTCGACCTGGCTCTGACCGCGAACGACCTGGTGTACGCGGCGCCGGAAAACGGGCAGCGCACCGCGACGCTGCGGCTCACGGTCACCAACCGTGGTCCGGACCGGGTCGACGGGGCGACGTTCACGTTCGCCATGAAGTCGTACGCCGTCCGCGACTCGGCCGGTCGTCTCAACCAGGGACCGTGGCGGTCGCACTGCACGGTAGCGGGCGGCAGTCAGCCACCACCGAGCGACGGACTCGACAGCCTCACCTGTACCTTCGCCAAGGTCATCGGCAAAGGAGGGTCCGCCAGTTTCGAGGTGACCTTCACCGCGCCGGCCTCGGCGGTCACCCCGGGCGGGGGATCCGCCGTCGACGTCGCGGGCACCGCACCCGGCGCGGTGGTCGATGCCACCTTGGCGGACAACCGGGCGGCCTTCGGCATCGTCGCGAGCTGAGCTACCGCCCGCGCCGCCTACACGCGCCGGGCGGCGACCGCCTCCACGCTGGCCATCAACAGGTCGATGCCGAACCTGTAGTACCGCTCGATGTCGGGCTCGTTCTCGAGGGTACGGGCGAACGCCACCACCATCGCGGTACTCGTCGGGCGGCAGCTTCTCCAGGGCGAGCCGCTTCTGCCGGCGCCACTCCGCGGCCTGTGCCGGGGTCATCGTCGCCGGGCAGCCGGGCTGCGCGGCGACCAGCCCGATCGAGCCGTGCAGCAGGTACGACGCGATCCAGTACCCCTCGTCGAGGTCGAAACCGGCGCGGGTCAGCAGCTCCAGCGCGTCGTTGGTGGCCCGGGCGAAGCTCGCCGCCTCCTGCTTGTCCACCGCCTGCAGCAGGTCCGGCAGGCTCGGGTGCTCGCGCATCACCTCGACCAGTGCCTCGACCATGGCGCGCAGCTGCCGCAGCCACGGGTCGGCCGGGTCGCGGGTCGGCCTGCACGCCGGCCAGCACGTGGTCGGCGATGCCGAGCAGCAGCTCGTCCTTGTTCTTGAAGTGCCAGTACAGCGCCATCGGGGTGACGCCCAGCTCCTGGGCCAGCCGCCGGATGGTGACGGCTGTCCAGGCCCTCGGTGTCGGCGAGCTTCAACGCGTGCTCGGCGACGGTCGCTCGGCTCAACCGGTCGTTAGCCACTTGACAACTATACAACGTACAGGGTACTCATGTACCTCGTACATGTACGACCGTACAAGTACGCTGTATAGCCGACGAGGGGGACAGTGATGGGCACCAACCGCAGGTGGGTCGCGCTGGTCGCGGTGGCCCTGGCGACCTTCATGACGTACCTGGACAACAACGTGGTCAACGTCGCGCTGCCGTCGATCCAGCGGGACCTGCACCTGACCATCTCCGGGCTGGAGTGGATCGCCAGCGCGTACATCCTGGTGTTCGCCGGGCTGCTGCTGGTCGGCGGCCGGCTGGCCGACGTGTTCGGCATGCGCCCGGCGTTCTTCGCCGGGCTGGGCGTCTTCACGGCCGCCTCGCTGGCCGCCGGGCCTGGCCGGCAGCCAGGAGATGCTGATCGCGGCCCGGGCCGCCCAGGGCGTCGGCGCCGCGCTGCTCACCCCGACCGCGCTGGCGCTGCTGCCGATCCTGTTCCCGGACCCGCGCGAGCGCGAGCACGGCGGTCGGGCGTCTGGGGCGGCGTCGGCGCGCTGGCGCTGGCCGTCGGCCCGCTCACCGGCGGGTACCTCAGCCAGCACGCCTGCCTGGGGTTGGATCTTCCTGATCAACGTGCCGATCGGCGTCGTCACCGCGGTTGCTCGCCGCGCTGACGATCCCGGCCGGGCAGCGCGTGGCGCCGGCCGCCGGCTGGACCTGCCCGGCCTGGTCACCTCGTCGGCTGGCCCTGCTGGCGCTGACCTACGCGCTGATCGAGGGCGAGTCGAAGGGCTGGACCTCGGCCGGCATCCTGGGCGCGTTCGCTGTGGCGGCCGCTGGCCGGCGCCGCGTTCCTCGTGGTGGAGAGCCGCGTCCGCCGACCCGATGATCGACCTGTCGTTCTTCCGGATCCGGGCGTTCAGCGGCGGCCTGATCGCGATGGGCCTGTGGGCGTTCGGAGTGTTCGGCATCTACTTCTTCACCGCCATCTACCTGCAGAACGTGCTCGGTTTCTCGCCGACCGGGGCGGGGGCCGGATTCGTGCCGATGGCGCTGGTCCTGGCCGTCGTGGCCACGATCGCCCCCCGCATCGAGGCACGCTTCGGCGCCGGCCGCACGGTCGCGGCCGGGCTCGCCATGATGGCGGTCGCGATCGGTGGCCTCTCGACCGTCGGCGCCGGCTCGACGTACTGGGACCTGCTGCCCTGGTTCCTGCTGTACGGCCTGGGCGGCGGCCTGCTGATCCCGCTGACCAACGTGATCCTCGGAGTGCTCCCGCCAGCCCGCGCCGGCGTCGCCTCCGGCATGCTCAACGTCTCCCGTGAGGTCTTCGGCCTGCTGGGCATCACGATCCTCGGCGCGATCCTCAGCGCCCGGCAGAACGCGGTCACCGGCCCGGCACTGCACCGCTTCCTGGAGGGCTACCAGTTCGCCCTGGTGATCGCCGCGGCACTGGTCGCGGTCGGGGTGCCGGTGAGCCTGTTCTCCCTGGGTCGCACCCGCAGCGTGGAGCCCACCGAGGTGGCCGAGCAACCGGTGCTGGAACCGGTCTGACCGACCGGGCCGCCCGCGACGGAAGCGCCCGCTACCGGATCTCTCCGGTGGCGGGCGCCTTCCGTGGCCCGGCGTTCAGCAGCAGCCGGCCGTCGCGGCCGGCTCCTGCGCCTGATCGGTCCCGGCCGCCTCGCCGCAGCAGCATGCGCTGTCGGACTCCTTGTCGAGCCTGTCCGCATCGCCCTTGACGACGTAGACCTCCCATGGCTCGCTGCCCGGCCCGTGCACCCACACCTTGTCCTGAAGCGCATAGCAGCACTCGGTGTCGTTCTCGGACAGCGTGACCAGGCCGGACTCCCGCAGCCGCGTGGTCGCCGCGGTCACCTCGTCGGTGCTGAACACCTCGACCCCCAGGTGGTCCATGACCGTGGGCTGGTCCGCGTCCCCTTCGATGAGCACCAGTTTCAGCGGCGGCTGCTCGACCGCGAAGTTGGCATATCCGGGACGTTGCTTGGCCGGCTCGACACCGAACAGCTTCGAGTAGAACGCCACGGATCCCGCCAGGTCGGACACCCGCAGGGCGAGTTGGACGCGGGACATCCCGCACCTCCTTGTTTTGACAGTTATCGAGACAGGTTCCAGCTTGCACCCTGTTTCGGTAGCTGTCAAACTAGAACGGTGTCAAAACAGCTACCGATCCTGAACACCGGAGGCTGCTGCGCGCCGATGGTCACCGAGGCGCTGACCGAGGAGGTCGCCGCCGACCTGGCCCGCGGCTTCAAGGCACTCGGTGATCCGGTACGGCTGCGGCTGCTGTCGTTGATCGCCGCGCGCGCCGGGGGCGAGGTGTGCGTGTGTGAGCTGACCGACGCGTTCACGGTGTCCGGGCCGACGATCTCCCACCACTTGAGAGTGCTGCGTGAGGCGGGCCTGATCGACTGCGAACGGCGCGGCACCTGGGTGTACTACTGGGTGGTGCCGGCCACGCTCTCGGCGCTGTCCCATCTGCTCGACGTCTCCACGGTCGCGGCGGCCGGTGCCGGCACGTGAACCTCGCGCGGCGGGCATCGGCCGAGTTCGCCGGGACGGCCCTGCCCCGGTCCGGCCCGGCCGCCGCGACGGCCGGGCCGGCACATCTCAGTACCGGTAGTGCGCCACCTTGTACGGGCCGGCGACGTCCACGTCCAGGTACGCGGCCTGCGCCTTGGTCAGTTCGGTCAGCCGCACGCCGAGAGCGTCAAGATGCAGCCGCGCCACCTCCTCGTCGAGGTGCTTCGGCAGCATGTGCACTCCGGGCGCGTACTGGCCCGGCCGCGTCCACAGTTCGAGCTGCGCGAGCACCTGGTTCGTGAATGACGCGGACATGACGAAGCTCGGGTGGCCGGTCGCGTTGCCGAGGTTCATCAGCCGGCCCTCGGACAGCACGATCACCGAGTGCCCGTCCGGGAACGCCCACTCGTCGACCTGCGGTTTGATCGGCGACCGGACGATCCCGGGGACGGCTGCGACGCCGGCCATGTCGATCTCGGTGTCGAAGTGCCCGACGTTGCCGACGATCGCGAGGTGCTTCATCGCGGCCAGGTGCGCGGCCGTGATCACGTCGCACGCACCGGTGGCGGTGATGAACACGTCCGCGGTCGCGACGACGTCGTCGAGCCGCACGACGGGCAGGCCGTCCATTGCCGCCTGGAGCGCGCAGATCGGGTCGACCTCGGTGACCAGCACGTTGGCGCCCTGGCCGCGAAGCGCCGCGACCGCGCCCTTGCCGACGTCGCCGTACCCGCAGACCACCGCGGTCTTGCCGGCGAGCATCACGTCGGTGCCGCGGTTGAGACCGTCGAGCAGCGAATGGCGGATACCGTACCGGTTGTCGAACTTCGACTTCGTCACCGAGTCGTTCACATTGAACGCCGGGAACGGCAGCTCACCCGCGTCGGCGAGCCGGTACAGGCGGTGTACACCCGCGGTTGTCTCCTCGCTGACCCCGCGCATCGCGGTGACGATCGCGGTGAACCGGCCGGGTTCGGCGGCGACGCTCGCGGCGAGCGTACCCAGAAACGCAACGTACTCCGGGTGGTCGCCGGCCGCGGCCGGCGGGACGACGCCGTGCCGCTCGTACTCGGCGCCCTTGAGAACCAGCGCGGTCGCGTCACCGCCGTCGTCGACGATCATCGCCGCCGGCCCGTCGGGGAACCGGAACACCTGGTCAGCGCACCACCAGTACTCGTCGATTGTCTCGCCCTTCCAGGCGAACACCGGCGTGCCCGCCGGCCGCTCCGGTGTACCGTGCGGGCCGACGACGACGGCCGCGGCCGCCTCGTCCTGGGTGGAGAAGATGTTGCAGGAGGCCCAGCGCACCTGGGCACCGAGCGCGACGAGCGTCTCTATCAGCACCGCGGTCTGCACCGTCATGTGCAGCGAACCGGCGATCCGCGCCCCGGCGAGCGGCTTGGCGTCCGCGTGGCGGCGGCGCAGCTCCATCAGGCCGGGCATCTCGTGCTCGGCGAGACGGATCTGGTGGCGGCCGGCCCTGGCCAGCGACAGGTCGGCCACCCTGTAGTCGGGGTTGTCCACTTTGGACACGTCAACTCCTCACGTGGTCGGCGACGGGCAGTGCCGTCGCGATCCGCGCAGGAGGCTCCCTACGGGCAACCTCCCGCGAAGGAGGCGCCCTTGGATTCAAGGTCTACCGGTCGAGCGTGGCGGACAGCTGTCCGTCGCAGCGCCTCTCGACCCGGACCCGCGCCGTTGCCGGCGCATTCCATTGCCGAAAACGCTAGCACGCTGCGCGCCACGGCGCGCACACGGCCAAGATCCTCGCAGATGTAACCCATTTGCGGCAGTCGCAGGTGCCGATGCTGCCCGCCGACCTGGCCGGCACCGACGTGCTGGAGTTGGGGTGCGGCACCGGATACGTGTCGGCGTGGGCGGCGCGGGCCGGGGCACGGCCGGTCGGTCGGTCTGGACAATTCGCCGCGGCAGTTGGCGACCACGCGGCGGATGCAACACGAGTTCGGCCTGACGTTCCCTCTCGGCCACGGCGACTGGATCAGGCTGCTGCGGACGTCCGGCTTCGCGATCGAGGACATGATCGAGGTGTACGCACCGGACGATGCGCAGACCCAGTACGACTTCGTGGACGCGCAGTGACCGGCACAACTTCCGGGAAGTTGTCGTCTCCGGGCTCCCGGGACGCCACAAGTTCCGGGAAGTTGTGCCGGTAGTCGTGGCAGGCGATGTCCCCGTTCCGGCGGACGAGCGCGAACGGTACTTTTGGACAGACCTATGATGTGTGGCACTGTGTGCTGCCCCGTTCCTGGTACGCTTCTGCACCCGATCATGGGGATTTGTCCTCATGAAGATCGTGCCTTCGACGGTTGGGACCAAATGACTCAGGGACGAGCCTGAATATCCACGGAGGTCAGTGTGGGCCGGGGACTGAGCCGCAGGACCTTTCTCGGCGGCGCGGGTGCGGGTTTCTTGGGTCTCGCCTTGGCGGGTACGACCGCCTGCGAAAAGGGGTCGGGTGCGCGGTCGGCCGGCCCGAAGACCATCGAGATGGCCTGGTGGGGGAGCACCGAGCGGCACCGTCGCACGCGCGAGGCGCTGACCGCGTTCACCAAGCAGCACCCGGACATCAAGGTGAACACGGAGTTTTCCGGCTGGGACGGGTACTGGGAGAAGCTGGCCACCCAGACGGCCGGCGGGAACCCGCCCGACGTGATCCAGATGGACTACTCGTACATCGTCGAGTATGCCCGGCGTGGCTCGCTGCGCCGGCTCGACGAGTTCGTTCCCAAGGTGCTCGACCTGGCTGGATTCAGCGCGGACGTGCTGGCCGGCGGAAAGATCGACAACAAACTGTACGGGGTGAACGCCGGCATCAACTCGGTGGCGCTGGTGGTCAACACCACCCTGCTCAAGCAGTTCGGCGTGGACCTGCCCGACCAGTCGATGACCTGGGCCGACTTCGCGACGCTGACCACCCAGATCGGCAAGCGGTCCACCGGCAGTGTCTTCGGCGCGGAGTACGCCGCCTACGACGGGGCGGCCCTGGAGTGCTGGCTGCGCCAGCGCGGCAAGGCACTGTTCACCGCCGACGGTGCGCTCGGGTTCGCCGCGGCGGACCTCGCCGAATGGTTGGGGTACTGGGAAAATCTCCGCAAGGCGAAAGGCTGCCCGCCGGCCGACGTGCAGGCCACCGACACCGGTGACGTGCAGAACAGCATGGTGGCGCGGCGGAAGACGGCCATGGACTTCGCCAACTCCAACCAGCTCACCGCGTACGCCGCGGTGTTGAAGGACGAGCTGGCGCTGCACATGTACCCGGCCGGGGACCGGCCCGGCCAGTACCTCAAGCCGTCGCAGCTGATGAGCGTATCGGCCAAGACCGCGCACCCGAAGGAAGCCGCGACGCTGGTCGACGGGCTGCTCACCGACTCGCAGCTCACGGCGATCCTCGGGTCGGAGCGCGGCATCCCACCGTCGGCGAAGATCCGGGCCGAGCTGAAGCCGAAGGCCAGCCCGGTCGAACGGCAGACCTACGAGTACATCGACTTCGTCAGCGACAAGACCGGGCCGCTGCCGCCGCCGGCACCGCTGGGCGGCAGCGAGGTGACCGGCAAGGTCCTGATGTTCGCCGCGCAGCAGGTGGCGTTCGGGAAGGCGTCGATCGACCAGTCCGTGGCGAGGTTCTTCGACGACGCCAACCAGGCCCTCAAGAAGTGACCACCCGGCGCAGAGAGGATCGGGCCGCGTACCTGTTCCTCGCGCCGTGGTTTGTGGGTCTGGTGGTGTTGACGGCGGGTCCGATGCTGGCGTCGTTGTATCTGTCGATGACGGATTTCGATTTGTTGACGGCGCCGCGGTGGGTGGGGTGGGACAACTACCGGCGGCTGGTCGATGATCCGCATTACGCGTCCGCGGTGCGGGTGACGTTCGTGTACGTGGTGGTGTCGGTGCCGTTGGTGATCGGGTTCGCGTTGCTGGTCGCGGCCGCGTTGTCCGGGCGGCGGCGCGGGGCCGGCGCCTACCGGGCGGCCTATTATCTGCCGTCGCTGCTCGGCGGCAGCGTCGCCATCTCGATCATGTGGCGGGAAATCTTCGGCGCGGACGGCCTGGTCAACAAGGTCCTCGGGCGCGACGGCCCCAGCTGGATCTCCACCCCCGAGTACGCCATCTACACCCTGATCATCCTGCACGTCTGGCAGTTCGGCTCACCCATGCTGATCTTCCTCGCCGGGCTCAAACAGATCCCACAGGAGCTCTACGAGGCGGCCGCGGTCGACGGCGCCGGCCCGGTCCGCCGATTCTGGCGGCTCACGCTGCCGCTGCTCACCCCGCTGATCTTCTTCAACCTGGTCCTCCAGATGATCAACTCGTTCAAGGCGTTCACCCCCGCGTTCATCATCTCCGGCGGCCAGGGCGGCCCCGCCGACTCCACCCTGTTCTACACGCTGTACCTGTACCAGGAAGGCTTCGCCAACTTCCGGATGGGCTACGCCTCCGCGATGGCCTGGGCCCTGCTCGCCCTCATCGCGATCTTCACCGCCGGCATGTTCGCCACCGCCCGCTACTGGGTCTTCTACGCCGACCAGGACAGCACCCGATGATGAGGCGGGCCACGATCCACACCCTACTCACCGCCGGCGCGCTGATCATGCTCTACCCACTCCTGTGGATGATCTCCAGCTCCCTCAAACCCGCCGACGACATCTTCACCAGCACCGGACTATGGCCACATCGCCTGACATGGGACAACTACACCAACGGCTGGACCGCGCTGGGCACCGGCTTCGACCGGTTCTTCATCAACTCGTTCCTGATCTCACTGGCCGCCGTCGCCGGTAACACCATGTCCTGCTCGATGGCCGCCTACGCATTCGCCCGACTCCAATTCCGCCTCAAACGAGTCTGGTTCGCGCTCATGCTCGCCAGCATCATGCTGCCGATCCACGTCCTGATCATCCCCCAGTACACCCTGTTCCACACACTCGGCTGGATCGGCACCTTCCTGCCACTGATCGCGCCCAAGTTCCTCGCCGTGGACGGCTTCTTCATCTTCCTCATGATCCAGTTCATCCGGAGCCTGCCCACCGAACTCGACGACGCCGCCCGCATCGACGGCTGCGGCCCCATCCAGACCTACCGCCGCGTCATCCTGCCCCTGATGACCCCCGCCCTGATCACCACCGCCATCTTCACCTTCATCTGGACCTGGGACGACTTCCTCAGCCAACTCGTCTACCTCGACGACACCGACCACTACACCATCCCCATGGCCCTACGCGCCTTCCTCGACTCCAGCGGCAACTCCACCTGGAGCGCCATGTTCGCCATGGCCACCCTCGCCCTCATCCCCGTCCTCGTCTTCTTCCTCATCTTCCAACGCCGCATCACCGACGGCATCTCCACCACCGGCCTCCGCGGCTGACCGGTCCACCTATCGGCCGATGGCGATCGGGAGTTCGGCTGATCCGTGGTGTTGTCCTTGATGGACGGACTACGGTGTCAGAAAGTGACAGTCCGCGGATCCAGTGTGCCCGAATCGAGGTTTCTGGCGAATGAACATGGATCGCAGCCAGACCGGTCGTCATCGATGGCTGTCGGTCGGCAGATCGGTCGCGACGGACTCCGATCAGGCCGGTGTGGAAGCGACCCGGCAGGCCGCGGCCGGTGACACGTCTCTGCTGATGGCGTTCTGCTCGGCCAACCATGATCCGGTGGCGGTGCTCGCCGGGATCAACGCTGTGGGCGGCGGCGTGCCGGTGATCGGGTGTTCGACCCGGGTGGTGATCGCCCCCGACGGCCCGGACGCCACGAGTGTCGTGGTGGTCGCACTGGGCGGCCCCGGGTTCTCCGTCGCGACGGCCGTGGCCGACCGCGCGGGTGGCCGCGCGCGGGAGGCCGGCGCCGAGGTCGCGAGCTGTGTCATGAGCCTGGACGACCGGCCACACCGGGTGCTGATTCTGTTTACCGACGGTAAGAAGGTCCGCCAGGAGGACATGTTGGCCGGCGCGTACCGGATGGTGGGCGCGAGCGTGCCGCTGGTCGGCGGTGGATCGAGTGCCGACAAGGTGACCAAGCGTAGTTTCCACCTGTTCGGGGACCAGGTGTACACCGACTCGGTGGTGGGCGCCGCGATCGCCTCGGACGGTCCGTTCGGGATCGGTGTGCGGCACGGCTGGCGCAAGGTCGGCGATCCGATGATCGTGACCAGCAGCCGTGACGGCGACGTGTTCACCCTCAACGACCAGCCGGCGATCAAGACCTACCTGGGACGCCTGGGCGCCCCGGCGGCGGCGTACACCGATCCGGCCGCGTTCGCCGCCTTCTCCCGGACCCGACCGATCGGCGTGCGCCGCCGCAGCGGTGAGGAGGTCCGCAGCATCCACTCGACCGCCCTGCACGACCAGGGCTGGCTGCACTCGGCCGGCGAGGTACCGGAGGGTGGTTTGGTCTGGCTGATGGAGGGTGACGAGGCGTCGGTTCTGCACGCGACGTCCGACGCGTGCGACGACGCGGTTGCCGCGCTCGACGGTCAGCCGCCGCTCGGGCTGGTGGCCTTCGACTGCGAATCGCGCAGCGGGCTGCTCGGCGTGGACGGTATGCGGCGCGAGGTCGAGCTGATGACCGGAAGTGCGAAGGGCGCGGAGGTCGCTGGGCTCTACACCGGAGGCGAGTTCGCCCGCGTGAAGGGAATCAACGGCTACCACAACCAGACACTGGTCATGCTCGCCGTGGCCTAGCCCTTCCGCGGTGCGTTCACCGCGGCGGCGACCTGGGTGAAAGAACGGACCAGGGGATTGGTGTCGGAGCTGTTCCAGGCGACGACAAGGCGGCTGGGCGGCATGTCAGCCAGCGGGACGCAGGTGAGGCCCTCGCCGAGGGAATGGTCCAGCGTGGACAGTCCGACCGTGCCGTTCCACAGCACCGCCTGGAGGCATTCCTGGACGGTCCGCACCACCGGCCCCTGCTGGTCGCCAGTGGGAGCCGCACCGTTCCAGTACGCGCGCCAGATCGGGTCCGTGTCGGCGGGCAGCTGGAACCACCGCCGGCCGGCCAGGTCCGACAGGTGCAGAACATCGCGCCCGGCGAGCGGATCGTCGGTGCGCAGCACCACCCCCACCGGGTCCGCCCGCAGCCCACGGGTGCTGATTCCGGTCTGGTCGAACGGGGCCCGGGTCAACGCGACGTCGACCAGGCCGGCCCGCAGGCCGGCCGTCGGATCCGTGAAGTCGGACTCCCGGATCCGCACCTGCACACCGGGATGGCGCTCGCGGAATGCGGCGGCGAGGCGGAGACCGGACTGCCCGGCGCTGTCGACGAGGGTGCCGACGGTCAGGGCGGCCGTCCCGGTCGCGGCCGCGACCCGGGCGCGCGCCAGCTCCGCGTGCTCCAGCAGCGCCCGCGCCTCGTCGTAGAGCGTGGCGCCAGCGGCCGTCAGGGTCACGCCGGTGGGCGTGCGGTGCAGCAGCACCGCACCGAGCTCGGTCTCCAGCTGTTTGATCGCGCGGCTCAACGGGGGCTGGGTCATGTGCAGTCGCGCCGCGGCGCGACGAACGTGGCGCTCCTCGGCCACGGCCACGAAGTACCGCAGCGCGCGCAGGTCCATCACCACGCATGATACCGGTGCGGTATCAGGATTGCGGAAGCGGTGTTGGACGCTCGTTCAGGTGCCGGGATGGACTGGAACGAACCCGATCTTTCCATTGGAGGAGTCGTCCGCGATGGCCGAATATCCGTATCCCGACCCTGTCGTGCGGCTCGCCGAGGTACAGGAGCTTGACCGCGATCTGGTGGTGATCCCGAACCGGGGCGTGCAGCTCGTGCCGAACGTCGGTGTGATCGGCGGTACCGACGCCGTGCTCGTCGTGGAGACCGGCATGGGGCCGGGCAACGCGACCACGGTCCTGAAGTTCGCCCTGGACTACGCGCGCGGCCGCAAGCTGTACCTCACCACCACGCACTTCCACCCCGAGCACGCGTTCGGCGCGCGGACGTTCGCCGGGGAGGCGACGTTCCTGATCAACAAGGCGCAGGCCGAAGATCTCAAGGTCAAGGGTCCCGGGTACGTCGAGATGTTCAAGAACCTCGGCGAGCCGGTGGCCCGGCAGCTGGAGGGCGTCGAACTCGCCGTCCCGGACGTGGTCTACGACAGCTCGTACAATCTCGATCTCGGCGGCCGCGTGGTACACCTGCGGGCGACCGGTCGCGCGCACAGCAACGGCGACCAGGTGATCACCGTGCCCGACTCCGGGGTCATGTTCACCGGCGACCTGGTCGAGGCCGGCCAGTTCGCGATCTTCCCATGGTTCCCACCGCACGACACGGACGTCTCCGGTACCCGTTGGCTCGCCGTCATGCGGCGGCTCATCGACGTGGGCCCGCGGGTGGTGGTGCCCGGACACGGTGACATCGGCGGCCCGCGACTGCTGGACGACGTCCACGAGTACCTGCGGCTGCTGCGCGACGAGACGTGGCGGCGCCAGGACTCGGCCGCCAGCCAGCAGACGATCGTCGAGGAGGTCACCGCCCTCATGGTCCGGCGGCACCCGGAGTGGGAAGGTCGCGAATGGATCGCCAGCGGCGTCGGCTGCCTGTGCGCGGAGCACGCCGCATAGCCGGTGCGGCGGCACCCGTGGGCGGGCTTGCGCCAACCTTGGAGATCAAACCATGTTCACTTCTCCTTGATCGGCGGGGGCGGGGCGGGGGTCAGGGTCGGGGCGACGCAGCTGGCGCCAGCTGGGGAAGATCAGCGGGGCCAGGGTGGTGAGCAGGTACGCGCCACCGAACGCCAGCAGCGCGCCGCGTAGGCCGAGCCCCTCCACCATGTACCCGGCGAACAGCGCGCCGAACGGGATGCCGACCCAGGCGCTGGCCCGGATCGTGCCCAGGACCCGGGCGCGCAGCTCCTCGGGGATCCGTTCGTACGACGTGGCGCCGATGACCGCGTTCAACGAGCCGGCGAACACCTCGCTGACCAGGTGTACACCCAGGACCGGCATGAGCAGACCGGTCAGCGCGAGCACGAGGAACCGCGGCGCGCCGCCGACCAGGAAGCCGATGGTGTAGAGCGCCCGGCGGGACACCCGGGGACCGATCCACGCGCCGATCAGGTTGCCGAGCAGGGCGCCGGCACCGGCGACGCCACCGATGACACCGAGCGCACTCGCGGTACCGATCTTGTCGCGGACCCACACCGGCAACAACACCTCGCTGATTCCCTGGTCGAGCAGGTTGGTAACCGCGACCATCGCGATGATGCCGAGCAGCAGCCGGTCGCCGCGGATGAACCGCAGCCCGTCCATGAGGTCGCGCCCGTACCCCCGCGACGGTGGCCGGCTGGCCGGTGCGGGCGTGACCCGGATCCACACCGCGGCGATGAGCGCGGCCACCGCGAACGTGGCCGCGTCGACGGCGACGGCCAGCGGCGGGCCGGCGACGGTCACCAGCAACCCGGCCAGCGGCGCGCCGACCAGGATCGCGGTGCGGTTGGCGCCGGATACCAGGCCAGCGGCCCGTTCCAGCGCGATGCCGCCCGCCTCCGCGGTTACCGGGACCAGCGGGCTGTTCGCGCAGTCGGCGGCGCCGCGGACGGTGCCGGCCCCGGCGGAGAGCACCAGGAGTACCGGCAGCGACAGGCCGCCGAGCGCGTACGCCAGCGGGATGATCCCTACCATCACGCCGGCCGCGAGGTTGCCCCACACGAACGACCGGCGCAGCCCGACCCGGTCGACCAGCGGGCCGCTGAGCACCTGGGCGATGACGTAGGGCGCCATGGTGGCGAACCCGACCAGCCCGGTCTTCGCCGCGCTCCCGGTCGTGGTCAGCACCAGCCACGGGATGGCGATGGCGGAGATCTGGGTGCCGCCGAGCGAAACGGCGTACGCGGTGAGCAGCGCCGCGAACGGCGCGCGCCGGCTCACGACCCGTCCCCGGCCGGCAGTTCATCGGGCACCATCTGGAGCTGGAAGGTGGCCCGGGTGGTGCCCTCGCGGGGCGGCCGGCCCGGCTCGCGCCGGTGCCGCCGGATGAGCGCGGCCACCTCGTCTCGCAGCGCGCGGGCTTCCTCGTACGTGACGTCGATCGGGTACTCGTCGAATCCCCAGGGCAGCGTGGGCAGCTCGTCCAGCCGGCCGGCCAGACTGTCCACGTAGGACACCATGCGCTCGGTGTGCATGCTGACCACCAGGCGCATGTACCGCTCCGCCACCTCGACGGTCTCCGGGTCACCGGGGTCGTCCGGGGAGCGGAAGGTGACCGCGGACGACTGGTACCGCGTCCGCCACCACCGGTCCCGCCCGGTGCCCCGCTCGACGTCCTCCTCGACGAACCCGAGGTCGGCCAGCGTGCGCAGGTGGTAGCTGGTCACCCCGCTGGAGTGCCCGATCCGCCGGCCGAGCTGGGAAGCGGTCGCCGGGCCGTCGGTCTCCAGGAGCCAGAGCAGCCGGATCCGGATCGGGTGCACCAGCCCGCGCAGCCGTTTCGGGGTGAGCATCAGGTCCTTGGCCGGGTCGAACGACGGCGGCCAGCCACCGGGTGGCGGGGCGGGAGTGTCGGCCATACCCTCACGGTAAACCGCAAAGGAGATTTTGCAAAGAATTCTTTGCAATCTGGAGTCCTCAGCTCCCCGGTCCGGCGGCCAATGAGCCGGAACGCGAACGGGACCGACGGTGGGGAGGCTGCGGTGGACGACGCCCGCCTACCGGTACACGTCACGGTGCACGGTCCGCTGAAGGCGCTCAGTCTGCGGGTACACGAGCTGTCCCAGACCGGGCGATGCCACGAAGCGCTCGTCGCGGCAGACGCGTACACCATGATCGCTCGCGTGGTCGGCGACGAGAAGGCGATCACCTATCTCTACCAGGGCCGGATGTACGCCTACGAGGGGCTCGGGCGGCTCGGCGAGGCGGTCGCCGCCGGCGAGGAGCTGCTGCGCCGGCACCGGGTCGCCGGCTTCCGGCTGCACGAAGCGAAGGCGCTGTCCGACCTGGCGTCGCTGTACCTGCTCACCGGGCGGCTGGTCGAGGCGATGAACAACCTGGCCCACGCCGACCGGTTGCTCGCCGAGGTCACCGTGCGGGACGCCAACTACGCCTCGGCCCTCGGGTCCTACGGCACCGCCGTGCACACCGCCGAACTGTACGAGGCGGCCCGCGCGGCATACGAGCGGCTGGCCGAGATCTGGGCCGCCAACCACCGGCCCACCTTCTCCGACGGCGACGAGCTGGCCTACATGGCGATGCTGCTCGCCTGGGGCCTGCGCCTCGACCAGCTCGGCCACACCGGAGAGGCGACCCTGCGCCTGCGCCGCAGCGCCGGGATCGCGCAGCGGTGGATCGACACGTACGCCGAGCGGGGCGACCTCGACGCGAATTCCTCGCCGCCGAGCAACTGCTCCACTTCGGCGGGCGCACCGAGGAGCGGCTGACCATCCGGTACGAGCTGGCGGCGCTCGCCGTCGAGACCGCCGACACGCCTGGCGGGCCCACGCCCGGCACAACTTCCCGGAAGTAGTGGCCTCAGGCACCCGCCGAGGCAACAACTTGCCGGAAGTTGTGCCGGACGAGTCGTGCCGTGTTCAGCCTGGCGTGGTGGGGTCCGACTGGTCCAGGAAGTCGACGATGAACGGCAGCGTCCGTTGGAGCGGGCCGGGATCTCCCGCCGCGGCCAGCTCGCCCAGGTAGTCGCCGTGGTTTCCAGGCACGATGAGTATGCGCGCGTTCGGGATGAGAGAGGCGAGGAGCACCGTGTGTTCGGGGCGGATCACGTCCTGGTCGGCCGCTACGACGAGGGTCGGTGCGGTGATCGAGGCGACCAGAGGGTCGGGCCAGTCGGTGAAGCCGCTGAGCATGAGCCCTCGATCGAGGTGGAACATGCGTTCGGCGTGCGCGGGGTCACCGCTGACCGCAAGGTCCGCCTCGCGATAGGGCTGGGGAAGATCGGCGTAGGTCGCCGCCGCCAACCCGTCCCAGAATCCGTCGATCATGCCGTCGCGGCGGAACGGCGCAGATGCGACGACGAGTCGGCGAACCGCAAGCGGATGCCGGATGGCCAACTGCATCGCGACCTGACCGCCATTGCTGAACCCGAGCACATCGACCGGCCCAACGGCGAGTTCCGTCAGCAGCGCGGCAACACCGTCTGCCGAACCCTCGAATGACGCGGCCCGGTCGCCCGAACCGGTGCGTCCGTGTCCCTGCAGCTCGATGGCGAGCATTCGCCGAGACCCTTCCAGCGCTGGAATCAGCTTGCCCCAGTTGGATTCGATCGTCGAACCACCGCCGTGCACGAGCAACAGGGGAGGATTCGAGCCGAGGGGTTTGCCGTGCCATTCGAAATAGAGCGGAAGGTCTGCCGAGGAGTACCCGTGCTCGTCACGCATGATCGCAAGCATAGTCAGGGCTCTCGGTCGATCCCCAGCGATCAGCCGACCCGCCAGCCGGTCGGATCGACACCGCCGGGTCGATGAGACCGTCCCGACGCCGGCGGGACGCCGGGTGGAACGCGCAGCGGAACGTTTTGGAACGCCTGGTGAATGGCAGACCTGCCCACCGGCGAGCCACCGGCCACCGGTGATCAGACCGTCCAAGGAGGATTCTGATGTTCCAAGGCACCGACAGCACCGACCGCGAACGCGCGAGACGGCGGCTGCTGAGCCGGGCATCCGTGCGACTCGGCGTGACGCTCGGCGCCGCGGCGGTGGCGGTGCTGATGGCGGGCACGGCGAGCGCGGCCACCGGTTGGGTGACGGTTCCGACCGTGGATCCGTCCGCGACCGGGAACACCCTCACCGCGGTATCCGCGCGCACAAGCACCGACGCCTGGGCCGTCGGCTTCTTCGCGAACCCGGTCGACGACACCGGACGGGACGGGCTGGCCGAGCACTGGAACGGCCAGCAATGGCAGCGGTTCACGGTGCCCAGCACGCTGCGCGTCGACGAGAAGCTCCTGGCGGTCGGCGGGTCGGCCGCCAACGACGTGTGGGCGGTCGGCTCCAGGAACCCGACCGGCTTCGCCAGCACCAACCCCCTGATCGACCACTGGAACGGCACCGCGTGGACGAACGTACCCGCGCCGGCCGCCACCGGTGGATCGAAGTCCCATCTGGACGGTGTGGTCGGGTTCAGCCCGACCAACGCCTGGGCGGTGGGTCGCAGCGCCACCGCCAGAGCCCTGGTCGAGCACTGGAACGGCACCGCCTGGTCGATCGTGCCGGTGCCGGATCCGACCCCGCCTGCCGGCAACACACTGGCCAGCGCCCAGTTGACCGGCGTCTCAGCCGTTTCGCCCACCGATATCTGGGCGGTCGGCAGCTACTCGCTGGGTGGCATCGCGCTGACCGGCCTCACCCTCACGATGCACTATGACGGCACCGCCTGGACCGTCGTGCCCAGCCCGAACATTCCGGGCGGCACCACGTTCAACCCGGAACGCACCGTCCTCAATGGAGTGGCGGCGGCCGGACACAGCGACGTCTGGGCGGTCGGCAACATCTTCACCACCGACGGTACGAACGGGGCCGCCAAAGCTGAGGTGATGCACTGGAACGGGACCGCCTGGACGTTCGTGCCGGACGCGGCCACCACCAACCTGCTTTCCGGTGTCACGGCGGCATCCCCGACCGACGTCTGGGCGGTCGGCGTCAACGGTACCGAACACTGGAACGGCACCGCGTGGACAGCGGTCGCCATCCCCGGCGGCGTGGTCAACACCGCACTCCTGACGGGCATCAGCGCGGTACCCGGTACCGGCGAAGCCTGGGCGGTCGGCACCAACGGCGGCAGGAGCCTCGCGATTCACCACACCCCGTAACGGCGATCGGCGGTCGGCCGGCCACCGGATGGTGGCCGGCCGACCCGGCGCGCTATGACGCCAGGTTGAACGTCACGGTGCCGGTACCGTCGCCGTTCTCCACCAGAACGGCATCGCCGCGGGCTTTGCGGTACCTGCCGGTGCCGCCGGTCACCGCGAAATGCTTCACCGGCGGCGGTGTGTTCAGAAACTGGGTGGTGAGCAGTCCGCCGGACAGCGCGAACGTGGCGGTGCACTCGGCCTCCGGACCGCCAGCGGGGTCGGTGATGGTGCACGAGACGCCGTCGTGCCCGGCCTGCTTGCCGGACGGGTCGAACAGCAGGTCGTGGGAGATGATCTGGTCTCCCATGCTCGGCCCCGGAGCGCCGAGGTCGAGGTAGAAGAACGGGCTGAACTGGACGCGGAAACGCAGCGTCGACCCGGTCGAGTCGGTGGCGGCCGCCGGTGCGGAACCGACGGCGGCAGCCAACACGCCCGCGATCGTGGCTGCGGCGAGAGTGATCAGGACCGGACGCTTCATGACGACCTCCTTGGACGTGGGCGGCAGCCCGCGGCAGCGGCGGCACGGTGGTACAGCCGAATATGTCCCACGTGGCTGCCAAGCTTGGCGGTATGAACTCTGTGCAGCCCTTCCGCATCGACGTTCCGCAGGGCGATCTCGATCAGCTCCGGGACCGGTTGGCAGCTACGCGTTGGCCCGACCAGTTGCCCGGGGTGGGCTGGTCGTACGGGGTCGACCGGGACTATCTCGTCGACCTGGTCGACTACTGGCGAACCGGCTATGCGTGGCGCCGGCACGAGGACCGGCTCAACGCGGTCGCCCAGTTCAGCACCGAGATCGATGCGCAGAACGTGCACTTTCTGCACGCCCGTTCGCCGGAGCCGGGTGCGTTGCCCCTGATCATCACGCACGGCTGGCCGAGCACAGTGTACGACTTTCTCGACATCCTCGGCCCGCTGACCGATCCCCGATCGCACGGCGGCGATCCGGCCGACGCGTTTCATGTGGTCGCTCCGTCGCTGCCCGGCTTCGCGTTCTCCGGGCCCACCCACGAGACCGGCTGGGGGATCAACCGGATCGCGCGCGCGTGGGTCGAGTTGATGCGGCGTCTCGGATACGACCGCTACGGGGCGCAGGGCGGCGACTTCGGCAGCATCGTGTCGCCGGAGGTCGGTCGGATCGCCCCCGAACACGTCGTCGGCGTGCACCTCAACGCCCTCGCCACCGCCGCGACGCCGACCAGCCCGGGCGAGCTGGACGAGCTGGCCCCGGACGAGCGGGAGCAGGCCCAGCAGAATCAGACGTGGTGGTACGGCCACTCCGGGTACGCCACGCAGATGTCCACCCGGCCGCAGACCCTCGCCTACGCGCTGAACGACTCCCCGGCCGGCCAGCTCGCCTGGAACCTGGAGTGGTTCGTGGACTGGGACCCCACCCAGACCCGGCGAAGTCCCATCGACCGGGACACCATCCTCACCAACGTCACCATCTTCTGGCTGACCTCGACAGCGGGATCAGCCGCACGGCTGTACCGTGAGGCCGGCGCCGAGGCATGGGGGCAGCGTCCCGCGCCGTCACCGGTCCCCACGGCGGTGGCCAACTTTCTCGGCGACCGGGCGATCCGGGGGCTGGCGGCGCTGTCGCACACGATCACGCGCTGGACGCGCTACCCGGAGGGCGGCCACTTCGCCTCCCTCCAGGCTCCGGATCTTCTGGTCTCGGACATCCGGGAGTTCTTCCGAGAGCACCGGCAGACGTAGCCGGGCTGATCAGGCTTCGCAGGAGATCTTGACGACGTCGGATCCGGTGCACGTGTCCCTGCCACCGTTTCCTTCGGTCCGCTGGTTACTGCCGGAGCCGGCGTCAAGCCGGTCGTTCCGAACGCCGCCGATCAGGACGTCGTTGCCGCCGTTGCCCTGGAAGGTCACCTGTTCCTGATAGGAGCCGGCCTCCAACCTGTCGTTGCCCGACCCGCCGCTCGCGCGCAGCCGGGCGAAGCCCTCCGCGTGCAGCTTGTCGTTGCGGTTGCCGAGATCCACCGTCACCGACGTGATCCCGGTGCAGCGGACGATCGCACCGTCCAACCTGCACCGGCTGCGGGCCGACGAGGCCAGCCTGACCGGGGCGGCATGGTCGCTGAGGGCCAGGACGGGGTCCTGCGTGCTGAATATCTCTACGTTGTTGGCGACGTCGTCGCCGGCCTGGAAGGTGAGGGAGGTTCCCTGCACCGACACGGTGCCCGCGGCGGAAGCCGCCTGGGCCATGGTGGTGCCGGCCAGGACGGTCGCGATCGCCGCGGTGCCGATGATCAGGAGCCTGGGTACGGTCGTCGTGGACATCGTCGCTCTCCTCACGTCGTCGGGACGGCCGGACCCATGCCACCGCGGGTCGGTGCGCACGACAAGGGCCGCGAGGGCAACCGCCGGGTCACGACGCGGTGCGCGCTATCCGGGAGGTCCGGCGGGGTCCTCGATCGTGAGCAGGCCGTTCTCCAGGGCCGCCGCCGTGAGATGCCGGTACCCGACGGAGTCGAACGCCACTGTCAGCTCGTGCTCGTCGCGGGACAGCAGGACGCCGTGCCCCCACAGGCGGTGGTGGACGGGCACGCCGCCGTCCTGCTCGCGACGGCCACCCGGGGTGGCCCCCGCGGGTACGGCGGCGGTGTCGTTGTCGCAACCGCCGCAGGGTGGCTCGTAGTGCTCGCCGAAGTACCCGAGCAGTTCGGCCCGCCGGCAGCGGGTCGTCTCGGCGTATCCCCGGGCGGCTTCGATCCGGCTGGTCAGGATCGACTGCTGGCGGCTGCCCGCCCGGGAGACGAGGGTGAACGCGTCGGCCGGCAGCCGGTCTGGTCTGGTGACGGCGTCGGTGCCGTCGGGCTTGAGGAAGCCCAGCTCCAGCAGCTCGTCGATCACCCGCAGCGCCTGCTGGCGGCTCACCCCGCTGGCGTCGACGACCGCGGTGATCGTGACCCGATCGGGTGCCGCCTCGATCGCGTCGATCACCGCGTGGACCGTCGACGCCCCGATCCGGGATCGGGCCGCGAGCAGGCGGGGGATCCGGATCGTGCGGGGGTCGTAGACGAGCACCGCACGTGCGGGTCCGCCGTCGCGCCCGGCGCGGCCGATCTCCTGGTAGTACTCGTCGAGGCTGCTGGGCGCGCCGGCGTGGACGACGGTGCGGACGTCCGGCTTGTCGATGCCCATGCCGAACGCGCTGGTCGCGACCACGACATCCAGCCATCCGGCGAGGAACGCGTCCTGCACCCGGGCGCGGGCGGCCGCCGGCAGCCCAGCATGGTAGGCCTCGACCTTGTACGCGTCGAGCTTGAGCCGGGCGGCCAGGCTTTCACACCGGGCGTGGGTGAGTGCGTAGACCAGCGTGGGGGAGTCGTGGGCGATGACGACCTCGACGGCGCGGTCGTCGATCGACCGGGTCTCGGGCAGGTCGTGGCGGGAGCGGCGGACTCCCAGATGGATGTTGGGCCGGTCGAAGTCGGCGACCACCACCCACGGCGTACTCATCCGTAGCTGGCGGGTGATGTCGGCCTGGACCGGCGGCGCGGCGGTGGCGGTCAGCGCCAGCACCGGCGGCGCGCCGAACCCCTGGATCACGTCGGCGAGCCGGAGGTATTCCGGGCGGAAATCGTGACCCCACTCGCTGACCAGGTGCGCCTCGTCGACGGTGACCAGGGTGACCCGCGACCGGCATGCGGCGATCGCGGCGAGCGACTCGGCGTTGGCGAGCTGCTCGGGGCCGAGCATGACGAAATCGACGAGCCCGGCGCGCAGCCCGTCGAGCGCGGCCTGCCGATCCGCCCGGTGCTGGGTGGAGTTGAGCAGCACGACCGTGACCGGCCGGCCGTCGGGACGGGTGCGCTTCGCGAGCGCGGCGGCCTGGTCGCGCTGGAGCGCGATCAACGGCGAGACGACGACGGTCAGGCCGCCGAGCGCGAGCCCGGCCACCTGGTAGATCGCGCTCTTCCCGCTGCCGGTCGGCAGGACGGCCAGGGTGTCCCGGCCGGACAGCACCGACTCGATCGCTTCGCGCTGCCCGGGCCGTAGGTCGAACCCGAAAACCGAGGTCGCGACCCGGTCGACCGTGGAGTCATCCATCAGTCGAGGCGCTCCGGCAGGCCGAACAGCGGGAACAGCCGGTCGGTGTCGAGGAAGTTGCTGATCCCCTTGATCCGACCATCGGTGATCTCCAGAACGATCAGCGCCCACGGCAGGTAGCCGCCGTCGTCCCGGCCGTCCCGGCCCGGGCCGCCCCACTGGGTCGGGTCGGCCGTGGCGGCCGGCCGGTATTGCCCGAAGGCGGGCATGCCGTTGGCCACCGTCGGGACCAGCCGGGACCCGGCGCAGCCGTGGCCCGGGCCGAGCATCCACTCGGTGATGTCGGTGTGGCCACGCAGCCACAGCGGCAGCGGCGGCATGTTGAGCGTGGCGTCCTCGTGCAACAGCGAGGTCAGCGCGGCCATGTCGTAGCGCTCGAACGCCTCGACGTACTGGGCCAGCAGTTTGCGCTGGTCGTCGTCCATCGGCTTGATCGGGTCGGCCGCGAGGTCGGCCGTGGCCAGCGTGGCCCGGGCCCGCTGGAGCGCGCTGTTGACCGAGGCGACGCTGGTGTCGAGCAGCTCGGCCACCTCGTTGGCCGACCAGCTGAGCACCTCGCGCAGGATGAGCACCGCCCGCTGGCGGGCCGGCAGGTGCTGGAGCGCGGCGACGAACGCGAGCCGGATGCTCTCCCGCCCGGCGGCGACGTCGGCCGGGTCGCCGTCGACGGGCACGACCGGATTGTCCGGGACGGGACCCACCCACACCGCCTCCGGCAGCGGCGCCCCGACCGGCGACCGGGCGTCGGTGGCCGGGCCGAGATCCATCGGTCGGGCCCGGCGCTGGGCACTGCCGACCATGTCCAGGCACACATTCGTGGCAATCCGGTACAGCCAGGAACGTAGTGCCGAACGGCCCTCGAACCGGTCCAATCCGCGCCAAGCCCGGACCATTGTCTCCTGGACGGCGTCCTCCGCCTCGAACGCCGAGCCCAGCATCCGGTAGCAGTAACCGGTCAACTCACCGCGGAACCCCTCCAGGGGGAACTCCGTCTCCACCGTCGCCAGCACCATGCGACCAACGTATCCGAGGGGTCCGACAAAGTCCGCCCGCCGAGGCCGCCGAGGCCGCTGGAGCCCGCCGAGGCCCGCCGTCAGGCGGTCTTCAAGGTCACCGGGAGGCCGCCCGCTAGGCGGCTGCGCTCCGCGGCGTACGCCATCCGGTGACTGTCGAGCGACTCCCGGGCCCCGGAGCGGATCAGGGCCGGGTCGCCGGTCGCGACCGCGGACACGAACGCGTCCATCAGGCCGAAGTCGCCCCCGCCGTGGCCGTCCGCGGTGGCCGGGAGCTGAATGATCTCGGTACGGCCGGACACGAAGTCGGTCACGGTGATCCGGTCGCCGTCGCCGTCGAGGAAGCCACGGGTACCCATGATCTGGGTACGCCGCTGCGCGAAGGGCGTGAACGCGCTCATCGTCAGCGTGGCGTGCACACCACCGTCGAACTCGACCGTCACCACCTGATGGTCGGCCACGTCGTTGTCGCACGCGTACACGCACCGCCCGTACGGGCCGTCGCGTAGCGCCCGCAGCACGCCGGCCTCGGTCAGATCCGGGGTCAGCACCGACAGCGGCCAGCGCTCCCACCGCGGGTCTCCGAGACAGCCGAGGTAGAGCCGGGGCGCCGAGTACGGGCAGTCCGGCTCGACCGAGCAGTCCAGGCACCGGTCCGCCGCGCCGGCCGGGCGGTTGTCGGGGCGGAAATGGTGCAGGCCACCGGTGCTCGACACGGTCAGCGGGACCCGGCCGGTGATGTAGCGCAGCCAGTCCAGGTCGTGGCAGCACTTCGCGAGCAGGCTGAAGGTCGTCTCGTCGGTGCGCCGCCAGTTGCCCCGCACGAACGAGTGCGCGTAGTGCCACCAGCCGACCGGTTCGAGATGCTGCACCCCCACGATGTCGCCCAGCCGGCCGGCGTCGACGATCCGCTTCACCGCCTCGGTGTGGGCGGTGTAGCGCAGCACGTGGCACACCGCCAGCAGTACGCCCGCCGCTTCCAGGTCGTCGATGAGCGCCACACAGCCGGCCTCGTCCGGGGCGATCGGCTTCTCCAGCAGCATCGCGTACCCGAGTTGCGCGAATCCCCGCGCCGGCCCGGCGTGCTCCCGGTCGGGCGTGGCGATCACGACCGCGTCGGCGATCCGGCCGCGCGCCGCGAGATCACGCCAGTCGGCGAACCGGTGTTCGGCCCGGCACCTGTCGGCCAGCGCGTCCCGGCGTCCCGCCACCGGATCGACCACGGCGACCACCCGCGCCCGGTCCGGGTACTGCCCGGCGAAGCTCGCGTACACGTGGCCACGCACGCCGGCACCCACCACGGCGAGCGTGACCGGTGCGGAACTATCGACTCCCACCCCGCGATTGTCCCGGATCTCCGGCCGCTTCCGGCTGACCTCGGCGCACAGGCGGTCACCAGCGTGCCGAACGGCCGGAGACAATGCAGCCGGGACACCAGCATGGCCAGCAGCACACCGGCCGCGAGCACCGTGAGACTGCCCGGGCCGGCCTCAGCGAACGCACCGACGAGGTGCCAGAGCGCGCCGAGCCAGATCATTCCGGCCAGTCTATGAGCGGCCCGCAACGCGTCGGGCCGGCCGCGGCACCGATGCGAACGACGACAGAGCGAACCAGCGCGGCACCGCCCGGCGCAGCGCTTCGGGGCCCTGTACCTCGAACAGACCCGACCGATGCGCCTGCGTCCACGTGATGTTGCCCAGCCAGACGTCGGTCATCCGGCGCAGCGTGGTCTGTACCGTGACCGACACGGGGAAGCCGGGATCCGCGTCGCACACGTCGGCCTCCTGCGGGGTGACGACGAGCCACCAGCGGCGCTGGCGCGGCGGTACATCGGAGAAGTCGAACTCGACCACCGACCGCCCGGCGGGCACCACGTCGTGATCGATGTTGCGGCGGATGTCCCACAGCAGCAGCTTCGGGTCGAGATCCGGGTCGCCGAGCGTGCCGATCCAGCGGATGCCCCAGGAGCCCAGCGCCTCCACGATGGGGCGCAGCTCCTGACCCGCCGGGGTCAGGACGTACCGGACGTCGCCGGCGTCGGCCCGCCGCTCCACCACACCAGCCAGCACCAGTTGGTGCAGCCGCTTGGACAGCAGCGTCGGAGACATGCGCGGCAGTCCCCGGCGCAGATCGTTGAAGTGTTCGCTCCCGCTGACCAGCTCGCGGACGACCAGCATCGTCCACCGCTCGTCGAGCAGTTCCATCGCCTTCGCGACCGGACAGAACTGGTGGTACGACCCCATTTCCGCAGCGTAGTCCCCGAGTACAGATCGTGTACTAGGCCGGCCGGGTCGGCGTTCCTATCGTCGCGGCATGACACTCGTACTGAATGATCTGAAGACTCGCCACCGCGCGATGTGGGCTACCGGCGACTACCCCGCGGTGGTGGCCGACCTCGTCGGGGAGCTGGGACCGGTACTCGTGGCGGCCTGCCGGGTCGGCGCGGGCGACCGGGTACTGGATGTCGCCGCGGGAAACGGCAACGCCGCGATTCCGGCCGCCGCGGCGGGCGCGCGGGTGACCGCGTCCGACCTGACACCCGAACTTCTCGACGTCGGTCGCAAGCTGGCCGCCGAGCGGGGCGTGGACCTGGAGTGGTCCGAGGCCGACGCCGAAGCGCTGCCGTTCCCCGATGGCGGGTTCGACGTCGTCATGTCCTGCCTGGGCGTCATGTTCGCGCCCGACCACCGCGCCAGCGCCGGCGAGCTGCTGCGCGTGTGCCGCGCCGGTGGCACGATCGGCCTGCTCAGCTGGACACCCCGGGGGTACATCGGGCAGATGCTCGCCACCATGAAGCCGTATGTGCCGCCGCCACCGCCCGGCGCGCAGCCGCCGCCGCGGTGGGGCGACGAGAACCATGTACGCGAGCTGCTCGGCGACCGGGCGACGGATGTACAGGTGGAACGCCGGAGTGTGCGCATCAGCCAGTTCACCACGCCGGAGGCGTTCCGCGACTACTTCAAAACCAACTACGGGCCGACGATCGCCGCGTACCGCAACGTCTCCGGCGACCCGCAGCGGACCGCGGCGCTCGACCACGACCTGGCCGAGCTGGCGCGCCGGAACGGCGCCGGCACCGGCGCGATGGACTGGGAGTACCTCCTGCTCACCGCGCGGCGGGTCTGACCGCTCGTGCCGCCCCCGATCCGAATACCGACCGGGGCGGCGCGATGCCGGATGGTCCCGATTGGAGGGTCCTTTTGGCGTCTGATTGGGTCGGCCCGGCTATGGGATAGAGAGCGCTCTCTGACCGGTCTGGCGGGGGTCGGGTACAGGGTTGACATCACCGATGAACCGGCGAAGCGTGGTCTGCGCGTCTTGCCCGGCGTGGGGAGGGCCGACCGGGCAGGGTCCGTCACGTCCGCATCGGTGCCTGAAGAGCCACCGCTGAACCGGCGCTTCGGGGGCCCGCAGAGAACGGATTGCGCCATGTCTCGTCCCCGATTTCCCCGAATCCGCCTACGTCCCGGCACGCGCCGCTGGAGCCGTGCGATGAGGACGGTTGCCATCGCCAGTGCGGCACTGTGCGTCGGCGCGCTGCTCGCCGCCACCCCGTCCGCCAGCGCGGCACCGAAGACTCCGTTGTATCAGGACCCGCACGCGTCGGTCTCGGCACGGGTGGGGGATCTGCTGCGCCGTATGACGCTGGCGGAGAAGATCGGCCAGATGGACCAGATCGTCACCGGGCGGCTGCGTGACACGACGAGCCCGGCCAACGGCAACTGCAACAACGCGGGCGGAAACACCGATCCGCTCCAGGAGACCTGCCTCAAGTCGGTGCTGATCGACAACTACACGGGTTCGATCCTCGCGGGTGGCACCGACAACCCCGCCAGCAACACCGGCGAGGGCTGGGCGACCTGGTACAACACCATCCAGGACTACGCGATCAAGCACTCCCGGCTGCACATCCCGGTCGTTTTCGGCGTGGACGCGGTGCACGGCTTCGGCCACCCGTTCGAGGCACCGCTGTTCCCGCAGTCGATCGGCATGGGTGCGACCTGGGATCCGGCCGCGGCCGAGGCCGGCGGCGCGCAGACCGCCAACGCGTTGCGGGCCACCGGCTGGACCTGGGACTTCGCCCCGGTCCAGGACCTGTACCGGGACAACCGGTGGGGTCGCGCCTACGAGACCTGGGCCGAGCAGCCCGCGTTGAGCGCGGCGATGGGCGCCGGGTTCGTGAAAGGGCTTCAGGGGCACGGCAACGGACCGCTGCCCGCCGCGGCCACGGTGAAGCACTTCGCCGGCTACTCCGAGTCGATCAACGGGCACGACCGGGTCGAAGCCCAGCTGCCGGTGCGGTACCTCCAGGACATGTTCTTCCCCTCGTACGCGGGGGGCATCAACGCCGGTGCGGCAACGGTCATGGTCGACTCCGGCTCGATCAACAACATTCCGGCGCACGCGTCCCACTTCCTACTCACCACCGAGCTACGCGACCGCCTCGGCTTCAAGGGCGTGGTGATCAGCGACTACGGTGACGTTCCCGCGCTGGCCTCCAACTACCACATCGCCCCCGACTTCGCGGGCGCCATCGCCAAGGCGGTGAACGCGGGCGTCGACATGTCGATGACGCCGTCGGACTACGCTGGTTGGCAGGCCGGCCTCACGCAGGACGTCCAGCGAGGGTTGGTCTCGGTGAAGCGGATCGACCAGGCCGTCCGGAGGATCCTGCGGTTGAAGTTCGACCTCGGGCTGTTCGACCACCCGCTGGTCGACGTCAGTAGGGCCAACGCGGCCGTCACCGCCGGGCGCGACGCCACCCTGAAGGCCGCCCGCGAGTCGATCACCCTGCTGCGCAACCAGAACAACGTCCTCCCGCTGCCGTCCGGCGCCAAGCTGGTCGTCACCGGCCCGAGCGCGGACTCGATGACCAACCAGCTCGGCGGCTGGAGCGTCAGCTGGCAGGGTGTCTTCGGCGCGGACCACGTCTGCTGCATGGGGCCACCCGACCAGATCCCGCCGGGAACCACCGTCCTGAAGGGACTCCAGGCCGCTGACACCAACGTGACGTACGCGCCGAACCAGGCGGATGCCGTCGCGGCGGCAGCCTCGGCTGACGCGGTCGTCGTCGCGGTCGGCGAGAAGGCGTACGCCGAAGGACTCGGCGACAACCCGGCACCGGCGCTGCCGCCCGATCAGAAGGCGCTGATCAGCGCCCTCCAGGCGACCGGTAAGCCGGTGATCGTCGTCGTGATCGCCGGCCGGCCGCTCGGACTGGGTGCCGGCCAGAACGCGAACGGCCTCATCATGGCGTACCAGGGCAGCACCGAAGCCGGTACCGCCGTGTCTGACGTGATCTTCGGCAAGGTCAACCCCAGTGGCCGGCTGCCGGTGAGCTGGCCGTCCGAGGCCGACGCGCCCGGCGGGGACTTCTGCGGCAACTGCCCCTCGCCGCTCGGCGACCAGCCGAAGTTCTTCGACCAGTTGCCGGACACCGGTTCCGGTCAGGGCCACAGCTACAACCCGCTGTTCCCGTTCGGCTTCGGGCTCAGCTACACGACGTTCCAGACCAGCGGGCTGTCCGCCACCGGTTCGGTGTCCCGCAACGGTACGGTGACCGCGACGTTCACCGTCGCCAACACCGGCACCCGGGCCGGGACCGCGATCGTCCCGGTGTACGTGCACCAGCCGGTCAGCGACGTGGTGGTACCACCGCAGCGGCTCGCCACCTTCGCCCGCATCGATCTCGCCGCGGGCCGGTCGAAGACGGTCCGCGTCTCGTTCCCGGTTTCCACGCTGGCGGTGACGCCAGGCGACATCGACGCCACCGCCGTTCCGCAGGTGCAGGCGGGCTCCTACGAGGTCCAGGTCGACACCATGACCGTGCCGCTCACCGTCCGCTGAGCGGGTACGAACGAGCGGGGTGGGCAGCCTCGGGGCTGCCCACCCCGTAACGCCCGATGGCGAGATGAATCACAGCCGGTCGGGAAAAACAAAAGTCCCCAGCAAGTTCCTTGGCTGCAACGATAAGCCGCCATTTCGAACTGGGGAGCAGCATGCGATTGAAGGTCTGGACCAGTGCCGTGCTCGCGGCCGTGCTGGTCGGGACGATCGTCCCGGCCAGCACGGTGTCGGCCGCCGCGCCGCCCACCTCGGCCAGCGCGGACGAGAACCCGAGCGGGCACACCACCACGGCGTTACGACCGCGCACCGTCACGCTGATCACCGGCGACCGGCTGACCGTCCGGGGCACGGGCCAGGTCAGCGTCACGCCCGGACCGGGCCGCGCGCACGTGCGCTTCCTGGTCCGGACCGACCACGGGCACCTGACGGTGCTGCCGAGCGACGCGCTTGCCCTGGTGGACCGGGGTGTTCTCGACCGGCGGCTGTTCGACGTGACGACGCTCATCGGCTTCGGATACGACGACCGCCGGGCGGACCTGCCGCTGATCGTCACCTATCCGGCGGGTCAGGCACCGATGCGGGCCCAGGCCGCCGGCGCCACCGTGGTACGCGATCTGCCGGCGGTCAACGGCGTCGCGGTGCGGGAACGCCACGCCGACGCCGGTACCTTCTGGCGGTCCCTCACCGGCGGTGAGAACCGGGCAGCGGCCACGCCGACGACGCCCACCATCTGGCTGGACGGCCTGCGCGAGCCCTCGCTCGACGTGAGCGTGCCGCTGATCGGCGCGCCGCAGGCGTGGCAGGCCGGCTACACCGGCGCCGGGGTGCCGGTCGCGGTCGTGGACACCGGCATCGACGCCAGCCACCCGGATCTCGCCGGCCGGGTCGTCGCGGAGCGCAACTTCACCGACGACGGTGACAGCCTCGACCACGTCGGCCACGGCACGCACGTGGCGTCGACGATCGCCGGCAGCACCTCGATGGCCGCGCCGCACGTGACCGGCTCGGCGGCGATCCTGGCCCAGGAGCACCCCGACTGGTCGCCCGCGCGACTCAAGGCGGCCCTGATGGACACCGCGAAACCCAACCCCACAATCGGTTTGTACGCGCAGGGCGCCGGCCGGGTCGACATCGGCGCGGCGGTGCGGCAGCCGGTCGTCGCCACTCCGGCGAGCGTCGACTTCGGGATGCGGCCGTTCCCGCACAACGACGACAAGCCCGATGGGCGCCACGTCACCTACCACAACGCGGGTGCGATCCCGGTCCGGCTGGACCTCGCGGTGCAGTCCGCCGCTCCGGCCGGCCTGTTCACCGTCACCCCGGCGACCGTGACGGTGCCGGCCGGTGGCGACGTCACGGCCACGGTCACCGCCGACACCCGGGTCGGCGGGGCGGACGGTCTGCTCAGCGGCCGGCTGGTGGCCACCGGTGGCGCGACCACGGTGCAGATCCCGGTCGTGGTGGAGCGCGAGGAGGAGAGCTACGACGTCACGCTGATCCACCTGGACCGGCACGGCAAGCCCGCCGCCCTGTTCACCACCGACCTGCTCGGCATCGACCGGGACGGCTCGTGGAGCGTGAACGAGTACGACAACCCGGGCCCCAGCACGACGGTACGGCTGTCGAAGGGCCGCTACGTGCTCAGCGGCATGGTCATGGAGGACCAGCCGGACGGCAGCCGCGCGTTCAGCATGATCATGCAGCCCATCGTCGACGTGTCCAGGCCGCTGACGCTGACCCTGGACGCCCGGAAGGCCAAGCCGCTGTCGGCCACCGTGCCCAGGGCCGGCGCGACCCAACTCGTGGGCAACATCGGGTTCGACGTGAACCTCGGGCACGTCGGGTTCTCCGCGGCGCTGCTGGGCGACAACTTCGACGGCATGTCCAGCGCCCAGCTCGGACCGGCCGGGACCGCGCCCGGCCTGGTCTCCAACGTCAGCGGCCAGTGGGGCCGGGCCGGCGCGGACGGCGACACCCGCGACAGCCCGTACGCGTATCTGCTGTCGTGGTTTCGGCCCGGCGCGTTCTACACCGGATTCCAGCGCACCGTGGCGGCCCGTGACCTCGCGACCGTACAGGTGAACATGGCCGCGGAGGCCATGGGCGCGGTCGGCGCCATGGAGCTGTCCAGTTCGATCCCGGGCCTGGACGGCGGCGGGGGAGCGGTGCACCACTTCCGGTACGACCTGCCGGGCAGCCGTACCGCGTACGTCAACACCGACGCCGGCGTGCGCTGGACGTCGCTGTTCACGCAGGAGACGCCGAGCACCGATCCGGACGACCCCACCCCGGTCGCGATCGGCTACAACGAGTCGCCGCCGATCCGGTACCAGGCCGGTCACACGTACCACGAAACCTGGAACCAGGGCGTCTTCGGGCCGGTGCTGCCCGATCCGCCGCCGTACGCCGGATCCGGGCTGACCCGGCACGGCGACACCATCACGGTCGACCCGATGCTGTTCGGTGACCGCGCCGGGCGCTCCGGGTTCAGCCTTCTCGACACGGCGACGATGACGTTGTACCGCAACGGAAAGAAGCTCGCCGAGCAGGACGCGGCAGCCGGTGACTTCGACGTGCCGCCGGACACCGCCCAGTACCGTCTCGAATTGCGTACGGGCCGCAACACCGGCCTGCCGTTCACGCTGTCCACGCGGACCACCGTGGCCTGGACCTTCCGGTCCGGGCACGTCGGCGGTGACCGGCCGGTGCCGTTGCCGGTCTCGGTGCTACGGTTCCGGCCCGAACTGGACCAGCGCAACACCAGTGCCGGCGGCACCCGTATTTTCCCGGTGCGGCTCGCCCGCCAACCGGGATCACCGGCCGGCGAGCCCGGCCAGATCACCGTGCAGGTGTCGTTCGACGACGGCGGGCACTGGGCTGCGGCGCCGATCACGTGCACCGGCCGGGACTGCCGGCTGACCGTGAAACAACCGGCCGGGCATGGCTTCGTCGCGCTCAGGTCTACCGCGCGGGACGACGGTGGCAACGTCGTCGAGCAGACCGTCATCCGGGCGTACCGCTACTGAGCGCCCGGCCCGCGGTGGGCGAAACGACCGTCGCCCACCGCGGGACCACGGTCACTCAACCGCGGGCCCAGGCCGGAATCGGGTACCCGTCCTCGATCTGGACGCCCAGCGAGTTCAGCACCCCGGCCAGCATGGCGTACTGGCCGACCAGCATGCATATCTCGATGATCTGTTCGGTCGGGTACCGCTCGGCCAGGTCACTCCAGGTCGCATCGCTGAGCCGGTGCGTGCCGACCAGTTCGTCGGCCGCATGGAGCAGCACCGCGCGAGCGGGATCGCTGTCGTCGACGGTACCGGCGGCGAGGGCGGTGAGATCGTCGTCGGTCAGCCCGGCGGCTCGACCGATGACCTCGTGGTGCGACCATTCGTACGCGGCAACGCATCGCCAGGCGGTCCGCATGATGAGCAGCTCCCGCTCCCGAGGATCCAATGTAGACAGCCGGAGCAGGCGTTCGCCCAGGGGCAGGAAGTCGGCGAAGACGTCGGCGTTGCGTACCAAGGTGGTGAAGACTCCGAACTCCGCCCCGGCCCGCTCCACCAGTGCGGCCTGGCGCTGGTCTCGTTCGTGCGGTGGCAGCGGTGGGATCCGCATCCGATCGGCTGTGCCCGACATCGATTCCCCCGGTAGGTCTCGCCCTGCTTCTGAGCGGGGCGCTGTCATTCCTCGCGACGGACGGCGATGAGCGCGACGTCGTCGGTGGCCGGTGTGTAGTGCAGGGAGCCTGTGGCCTGAGCGCACAGTTCATCGGCGGTGCCGTCCGACAGGGCAGCGAGAAGCTCGTTGATCCCTTCGTCGATATGTCGGTCGCGGCGTTCGACGAGCCCGTCGGTGTACAGCAGGATGCCGTGTGGCAGTGGGATGGTGGTCACCCGCCGGGGTGTGCCGGCGTAGGCGCCCAACGGCAGATCGGCGGGCGCGCGCAGCTGCCGGGCCTGGCCGTCGGCGTCGAGCAGGATGGGCGGCAGGTGTCCGGCCACGGAAACCGTGACGTTGCGGTGGGCGGGGTCGATGACGGCGTAAACCGCGGTTGCCATGGCGTTGGGTTCGAAGAGCTGGACTTTGCGGTCCAGCCTGGTCAGCACGTCGGCCGGGTCGCTGGTTTCCAGGGCGTAGGCGCGGAGTGCGCTGCGGATGCGGCCCATGATGACCGCGGCGCGCAGGCCGTTGCCGGCGACGTCGCCGATCACCACACCGACGTGCCCGGAGGGCAGCCGGAACAGGTCGTACCAGTCGCCGCCGACACCGACCTCGGCCCCGGGGATGTAGCGGGCGGCGACATCGAACCCGGGCACGTCGGGTGGACGGGCCGGTAGCAGGCTGCGTTGCAGCGCGACAGTGGTCTGGCGCTCCACCCGGGACAGGCGTGCCTGGGCGGCCAGCGCGGCCCGGTCGGCCACCAGCCGGAGCAGATCGATGTCGCTGTCGGTGAACGTGCGGGGACTGCGGCTGCCCACGTGCAGGACGCCCAGTACGCGGCCGGACGCGGTCAGCGGCACGCCGGCCATGGTGGCGAGATGCTCATCGATGAGGATCGGGTTGACCACGGTCGTGCGGTCGACGTGGTTGATGATCAGGGGTTGGGCGGTGGCGGCGATGCGGCCGGCGAAGCCCTCGCCGACCGGGATGCGCGTGCCCTGGCGTACCTCCTCCTCCAGGCCGGCGGCGGCGGTGGCGACCAGGTCGCGGCCGGACGGCTCCAGGAGCAGGACCGCGGCGGTGTCGGTCCCCATCAGCTCCCTGGTCCGAGTGGCGAGCTCGACGAGCAGGTCGTCGATGTCGAGGTTGGCCAGGGCGGCATCGGTGACCGCCAGTAGCCGGCGTAGTCGTTCGCCGCCCTCGTCGGTCGTCGTGGAGATCGCGGTCATCGCTATGCCCCGGCAGTCCGTGATGGCGTCGAGGTTGTCATTTGTCGGCGGGTTGGTGTGGGCCGCTGGACAGGTGCTCCCAGACGCCGCTCAGCTCAAGGACCCGGCGGACTGTGCCGTGTGCGCCGGTGACCTGGTAGGAGACCCCATTCTCGTCGGCCTGGCGGCGGCCTTTGAGAAGCAGCGCGATGCCGGAGGAGTCCAGGAATCGCACGGCAGACAGGTCCACCACCACGGCGTCCACCCCATCGGCGGCGACCGCGTCGTAGATCGCGTTTTCGACGATCGGAGCACTGGAAAGATCGACTTCGCCGGACACGACGACCGTCGCCGTGCCGTCGTCGCGGTTGATGGCCGCCGAGATGTTCACTGACCTTCCTCTTCTCGCCCGAATTCCGGTCCGAGCTGATGCCCTTTGTACCCGACTGTAGTGGCCCCGCTGTCGCCAGGGCACGATCGACGCAGATGTGTGCCGGCGTTTTCGGTCGCCGGAGCGGGGTGGTCCGCGCGAAGGTTGAGATCGCCGCGACCCGGGGTACCCGGTACGACATGGCTCCGGCGAACGTCGCGCAGAAGCTGATCATGGCCCATCTGGTCGACGGCGAGCCCGATCCCGGCAGCGAGATCGGACTGCGCGTGGACCAGACCCTGACGCAGGACGCCACCGGGACGATGGTGATGCTGGAGCTGGAAGCGCTCGATCTGGACCGGGTGCGCACCGAGGTTTCGGTGCAGTACGTCGACCACAACCTGCTCCAGACCGACGAGCGCAACATGGCCGATCACCTGTTCCTGCGCTCGGCCTGCCGCCGCTTCGGACTGTGGTACTCCAAGCCCGGCAACGGGGTGTCACATCCCACGCACATGCAGCGATTCGGCGTACCGGGAAAGCTGCTCATCGGGTCGGACTCGCACACCTGCGCGGCCGGTTCGCTGGGCATGCTGGCCGTCGGCGTCGGCGTCGGCGTCGGTGGCCTGGACGTGGCGATGGCGATGGCCGGCGAGCCGCTCTACCTGACCATGCCGGAGATCTGGGGCGTGCGGCTCACCGGGGACCTGCCGCCATGGGTGAGCGCGAAGGACGTGATCCTGGAGATGCTGCGCCGCCACGGCGTCGCGGGCGGGGTGCACCGCATCATCGAGTACCACGGACCGGGGCTCGCCGGACTGTCCGCAATGGACCGTCACGTGATCGCGAACATGGGAGCGGAACTCGGCGCCACCACGACGGTGCTCCCGGCCGACGAGCGGGTCCGCGAGGTCGAGGTACGGAATCTCACCCGGGACACGTCCATCCGGGCGCGGCACCGGCTCTCCGCACGGCAGATCGACATGCTGCTGGCCGGTGGGCGCATCCCGGCGTTCCGGGCGAGGTAGCCGGCGCGCCTGTACGATGACCGGTCGTGGCCAGTCCTCAGAGCGGAATCTTCGCCCTCGGTACGGCATCGCACGCCTACCTGGAGTTCGATCTCCTCGCCGGCCCGCAGGGCAACGATCTCGTTCGGGCCGTCGCGGCGCTGCGCGAGCCGAGGACGACGATGGGAGGCGTCAACCTGGTCGCCGGGTTCCGGCCGGAGCTGTGGCGCGCGGTGGCGCCGGACGACTGCCCCGCCGGCCTGACCGGCTTCGACACGGAGGTCACCGGCGTCGACGGGTACCTGATGCCGGCGACCCAGCACGACGCGGTGTTGTGGCTGTCCGGCAGCGCGTACGACGTGGTTTTCGACACCGCCCGCGGAGCCATCGCCGACCTGGCCCCGGTCGCGGTCGTCGCCGACGAGACGTCGAGCTGGCCGTACCAGCACGACCGGGACCTGACCGGATTCATCGACGGGACCGAGAACCCCAGCCTGATCGAGGCGCCGGAGATCGCGCTGGTCCCGGATGCGCGGACGGGGGCCGGTGGAACGGTCCTGCTGTTCCAGAAATGGCTCCACGACGTTGCCCAGTGGGAAGCCCTTCCGGTCGGGCAGCAGGAGAAGGTGATGGGACGCACCAAACTGGACAGTGTCGAGTTGCCGGACAAGCCGGCCGACTCGCACGTCGCCAGCACCGACCAGGACCGCTTCGGCCACATCTTCCGCCGCAACATGCCGTACGGCACAGTCACCCGCCACGGCACCGTCTTCGTCGGCTTCAGCGCCGACCAGCGGCCGCTGTCGGCGATGCTCGACAGCATGGCCGGACGGACCACCGGGGTACGCGACGCGCTCACCCGCTACACCCGGCCGGTCAGCGGGGCCTACTACTTCGTACCCTCGATCGAGGCGCTCCGCCGGTACAGCCCGCTCGCCTCCTGATGCGCGCGGGTCACCGCGCAGTCGGGCCCGGCCGGCGGGAGTTGCCACGCGCCGCGACCGGGACCTGAGGCCTGGCCACAAGGGGTCGAACGGCTCTGCATGCCGCCGCCCGATGACGGGAGGGTTGGCGGGAACGACCATGTGGGGGTGGTGTGATGACCTGGTTGGACAGGCCGGCGTTCGAGGCGGCTGTCGAGGCTGCGGTGCTTGCGCCGTCGATGCATAACAGTCAGCCGTGGCGGTTTCGGCTGGGTCCGGATCACGTCGATGTGCTGGTGGATCCGGGGCGGCGGTTGCCGGTGTCGGACGCGACCGGCTGGGCGTCGCGGGTCGGGTGTGGGGCGGCGCTGTTCAACCTGCGGCTCGCGCTCGCGGTCGGGGGGACGCCGGCGGTGGTGCGGGTGCTGCCGGATCCGGACGAGCCGGAGTTGCTGGCCCGGCTGATCCCGGCTCGGCCGCGGCCGGCGCTGCCGGTGGAGGGCCGGCTGTGCCAGGCGATCGGGCGGCGGCACAGCAACCGCGCTCCGTTCCTGGACAAGCCGGTACCGGCGGCGGTCCGGTCGGAGTTGATCGCGGCGGCCCGGGCCGAGGACGGGTCGCTGAGTCTGCTGATCGGGCCGGTCGCGGTGGAGGTGGCCGCGGAGATGGTCCGGGTCGCCGACCGGGCGTTGCGCCACGACGACGCGTACATGGCCGAGCTGACGGCGTGGACGCGCCGGGACCGTACCGCCGCCGACGGGGTGCTCATCGCGGCCGGGGGACCGGCGCCGCAGCCGCACGAGTTGCTGGCCCGCCGCGACTTCGGCGGCCGTGAGCTGGCCGGGCACCGCGACTACGAGCGGGAGCCGTTGCTGGCCGTCATCGGTACCGCCGGGGACTGGCCGGCCGACCAGGTCCAGGCCGGGCAGATACTGCAACGGGTGCTGCTGACCGCGACCGACCTCGGGCTGGCCGCGTCGATGTTCTCCCAGCCGATCGAGGTCCCCGGCATCCGCGCCCACCTCCGCAAGGCGATGACCCGCCACGACACCCCGCAGATGCTGCTGCGCTTCGGGTACGCCACCAGCACCCCGCACAGCCCCCGCCGACCCGTCGCCGACGTCCTGGTCAACTGACCGCCGCGTCACAGTACCCGTGGCGGCGTGTTGCCGGCCGCGATGACGGCCCGCCGCACCGGTACGGCGAGCAGCAGCACGAACCCGGCGACAAAGAACACCAGCATCGACAGGATCGCCAGGCGGTAGGTGTGGGTGATCTGGTAGATCAACCCGAACAGCAGCGGTCCCAGCCAGCTGGTCCCGTCGGAGGAGATTTCGTACAGGCCGAAGTACTCCGCTTCCCGGCCGGGCGGGATGAGCTGGCTGAACAGCGACCGGCTCAGCGCCTGGCTGCCGCCGAGCACCAGCCCGATCACGAGTGCGAGCAGCATGAACAGCAGCGGCTGATGGGCCGGCAGGAGGTATGCCAGGCTCAGCGTGACGATCCACACCACCAGGCTGGCCAGCACCGTACGCTTGGCGCCGGTGGCCCGGGCGATGCGACCCAGCGTCCACGCCCCGGCGAACGCCACGAACTGGACCAGCAGGATCGTCTCCACCTGCACCGTCTGGTCGAGGCCGAGCTGCTTGTCGGCATACACGCTGGCCAGGGTGATCACGGTCTGGATGCCGTCGTTGTAGAGCAGGTACGCGGCGAGGAACAGCAGGGTCAGCGGAAACGCGCGCAGCCCGGCGAGGGTACGCCCGAGCTGGCGGAAGCCGTCGACGAGCACCGAGCCGCGGTGCTCGCCGGCCAGCGGTGGCCGGTTGTGCAGCCGCATCATCGGGATCGCGGTGAACACCGCCCACCACACCCCGGCCGACACGATCGACCAGCGGGCCACGTCCGACTTGTGGGCGTCGCCGAAGGTCTGCAACGCGACCAGGTTGATGGCCAGCAGCACGCCGCCGCCGACGTACCCGATCGCCCAGCCGAAGCTGGACACCCGGTCCCGGTCGTCCGGGCCGGCGATCTGGGGCAGGAACGAGTTGAACACCACGTGCGCCGCGCCGTAGCAGACATTCGCGATCAGGAACAGGACGGCGCCGAGCAGGTACCGGGTGCCGGTCAGCGCGACCAGGCCGATGGTCGCGGCGGCGCCGAGATAGGCGAACAGTCCCAGCAGTTCCTTCTTGCGGTAGATCCGGTCGGCGATCGCCCCGATCAACGGAAGGATGAGGACCGTCAGCAGCACCGACAGCGAGATGGTGTAGGCAAACAGCGAACCGGCGGCGATCGGGATGCCCAGCGGGTGGACCAGCCCGTCGCTGTCGGCGGCGCGGCTGGCCACCGAGCCCAGGTACGGTCCGAGGAACACCGTCACCACGGTCGCCCGGAACGCGGAGATGCCCAGGTCATAGGAGTACCAGCCGACCCGCTCGGCGCGGGTGGAACTCGGCTGTGCCGGTGCCGTGGTCAGTATGGTCATGTCTGGTCCTACAGCTCGGCGATTCGTGGCCCGCGTGAGATACAGCTTCCGCCGAATGATGCCACCCGCCCGCCAGTTGGGGCATCCGCCGGGTCGACAACGGATCCGGGACGACGGCGCCCGGAGCAGACTCCGGCCCGGAACTCCCTGGCGGAGCTCCGGGCCGGACTGTCCATGGTGGACTTCGGTCAGGTGGCGGGTACCGGTTGGGTGCTGGTCTTGGCCTGTTCGGGGACGGCGAAGCCCTTGGTCTTGGGGGTGTAGGAGGCGTGCACGAAGCCGGCGATGCCCAGCAGTGCCATCAGCGCGGCGGCGAGGTAGGCGACGGTGGCGGCCTGGCCGGCCTTGACGCCGAATTCGCTGAAGCCGTAGGAGGTCAGCAGCAGGCCGCGCAGGGTCTCGCCCTTGAAGACGGTTTCCCGGTTGGCGGTGGCGTCGGTGAGCTGCTTCTGCAGCCCGGCGAGGGTCGGGTCGTTGGTCTGCTGCGCGGCGGTGATCTTGGTGCGTAGGTCGGTCTGGACGTCGCCGAGCTGGGCGTAGGTCTGGCCGCCGGCGATCGACTTGAGGTGCAGGCCGATGAATTCGTTGGCGTAGCATTCGGCCTGCTTGCCGGTGGTGAGTTTCTGGCCGGCGTAGGTGACCAGGCAGGCGGATTTCTTTTCTTCGGCGGTGAGGGTGTCGGCGGTCTTGAAGGTGATGTTCTGCTGGGCGAGCTGGGTCTTGACGTAGGTGTTGGCGAAGTGGGCGTTGCTGGTGAGTACCATCCCGATGACCAGCAGCAGTCCGGCGAGCAGGACCCCGCCGATGCTGAACAGGAGGTCAAGGGTTCTGCGCTTCATCTCGGACTCCTCGGGTGTTCTCCGTGGCGCTTGGGCTACCACGAGATTCCCGGAAGCCGGAGACAGGCGGCAGGGAACAACTACCGCTGTTCGTGGGACTTTGGACCCCCGCCGGCCGGGACCATCCGGCCCCCGGCCGGCCGCGTGGAGCTACCTCACCGTCGCGGCAGGGGGCCGCGATAAGGCGCCGACCGCGCCGCCGAGCAGGCTCAGCGCCGCTCCGAAGACCCCGAGCGCGACGGAGAGGAACACGGCGCCCCCGATCAGGCCATTGTTGATGTAGTCGCGCATCGACGCGGCGCCACTGTGGGCGAATCCGTCGATCTTCGCCTGCTGCTGGCTGACGATGTCGAGCCAGACATTGTCGACGACGGCGAAGGTGGCGATGGTGAGCGCGCCGATCATGACGCCGGCGATGACGCCGGCGAGTACCTGGCCCTTGCGGCTCGCGTCGCTCCTGCCGCCGAGCAGGCCGATGAGGAAGAGCGCGGCGAAGACGCACAGGTACGAGACCAGCACCGAGACCGTGTCGTCGTCCGACTTCGACGGGAAGACCACGTTGGAACGGACCACCTCGATCGACAGGCCAACCCAGACGATGCCGGCGATCAGGACTCCGCGCATGATCGCTCTGCGATCCGTTGTCTGCATGTCCAACCCCTGATGGATGTGGGCGTCGAACGCCCCGGCAAGAAGGTCCGTTGCGAGCGCCAGCCAGGAGGTGGACGGTCGCATGTCGTACACCAACTGTTCGAGTTCGGTGCCGTAGCGCCGACGCCAGCGGGCCGGGTACAGGCGGATCAGCATCCGGATCGGCCGGCTCACGCGGGGGCCTCCCGCAACCGGGTGAGGCCGACCGCCGCGACGTGCTGGACATGTTCGAGGTATGCACGGGCGGCCTCGGCGCCCGCCGCGGTGATCTGGTAGGGGCGGCGCCTGTCCTGCGCGGGAAGGGCCTTGACCAGTCCACGCTGTTCGAGCCGGGCCAACGCGCCGTAAAGCGTGCCGGGGCCGAGCGTCACGCCGGCGATCTCCTCGATGTCCTTGATCAAGGCGTAGCCATGCTTGGGGCCGCTCGACAAGCTCGCCAGGATGAGCACGCCGGGCTCGGCGAACCTAGCTTCCATGTCCGGCCTCATTACGTCGCACGATATATCGCACGGCGTAATAGTAGGGCGGGGATGCGGCGTTCGGCGTCAAGAGCCGATCCGGACTCGCCGACGATTTCGATGTCGCCCTCGCGTTCGAGCAGGTCCAGGATCGCGACCCGACCGGTCAACGACTCGTCCACGATGAACTCGGACACGGCGGCGACGTCGTCGGGCGGGATCAGCGGCGCGGCTTCGGCCCGCTGAGCCGCCGTCATCGCGGCCAGTTCGGCATGCGCGCGGTCCAGGCCGATCCAATCCGGGACGACGCAATTGACCCGCACGTCACACGTGGCCGGCAGGGCGCCGAGCGAGGTGGTGAACGGATGAGGCCGGCCTTCGCAGCACCGTACTCCGGCGAGGCGTACGGACCGTTGCCCCGGCCGGCGCTCGAGGCGATGTTGACCACGGCTCCACCGCCGAGCCATGCCATCGGCGCCAGGCAGCGCTGCGTGAGGGCCATCGGGGCGCCCAGGTTCAACTCGAGCACCGCCCGCCACCGGTCCGGCGTGGCATCGGAAAGCCCGGCGTGGTGGTGACCTTGCGATGGAAGTTGCGCGGGTCGGCGCCGGCAGGTCCGGGCAGTAACGCCAGATAGGCCACGCTGACCACCCGCCCGCGCGGATCGCGGCCCGGCGGGTACGGGTCCGGGGCGGTCCGATCGCGGACCGCCCCGGCTCGTGCCGTCACTAGCGGACGGTGAGGGTGACGGTGGCCGTACTGGTGGCCGCCGGCAGCTTGGCCGTGTCGATGGTGAGGAACTCGCCGCTGTCCTGCTTGCCGGTGGTCGGGGAGGTCTTGGCGTGCAGGGTGAACGGCGTCGTGGTGCTCTGGGTGAGGCCGTCGATGCCGAAGTCGCTGTCGTTGCTCAGCACCACGTACCGGCCGTGATCCAGCGTGGCCACGCCCTCGATCTTGTCATGCGAGAAGAACCTCGCCGCCGGGTCGAGCGTGGTGAGCAGACCGGTGACGTCGAGGAACGGTGACTTGGCGGCAGGAGTGACGCCGGCCGCGGCAAGGGTCGCGGTGGCGGTCGCGGTGTCCTGCTTGCCCACGGTCGCCTCGATGCTCCCGCCGTTGATCAGGTACCCGCCCTTGGCCGCGTCGTAGCCGGGCGCGGACGGGCCGACATCCGTCGCGCCGGTCACGTCGATCTTCCACAGCTTCTTGTACGCGGCCGGCGGGAAGTTGCCGTCCCGCTCGTCCACCAGGAACGTGGTCGGCGACAACGCGGTGATCTCGCTGACCGCGCTGCTGGTGTCCTTCGGGTTGTCCAGCAGGTACAGGTACTCGTGGGTGGCGTGGGTACGCAGATTGACCGTGACGACCCGCAGCGTGGTGACGTTGCCCGGTTTCTGGGTCAGGTCCGGCTGCTGCAGCGCCGACTGCATGATGCCGACCAGGGTCTGTCCGTCCGGGGTGACGGCGAGTCCCTCCATGCCCTTGTTCGGCACCCGATTGGCCAGTTCGGCGGGCAGGCTCTTGTCGAACGGGGACAGCCGCCCGATCTGCCGGCCGTGCGCGTCGAAGTGGGTGATGAACGGTCCGTACTCGTCGGATACCCAGAACGTGCCGTCCCGTATCGCGACCAGGCCCTCGGGGTCGTAACCGGTCGGGTCGGGGGGAATCGGGTTCCCGTTCAGGTCGGTGATCGTCTCGCCGGTGTTGGCCTGGTTGTTGACATGCCCGGTGTACGGCGTGCCGTCCGGCAGCTTCAGCGTGATGGTCTTCTCGAGCACCGCGCGGCCGTCGCGGCCGAACCGGAACCTGCCGATCTGCGGGTGGAAGCCCGGCAGCGGCTCGACCTTCGTCCCGTTCGGGCCGTCCACGTTCGGGCCACGGTCGGTGAGGCTGTAGAACTCGGTCGTCGAGCCGGGCACCGGGTACAGCGACGAGCCGTAACCGTCGCCGCCGATGGTGACGCCGCCGATGGTGGCGAGCGGCGCGAGATGCGAGGTGTGGAACTGCACCGCGTCGCTGACCGTGTAGCCGAAGGTGTCGGTGCCGTGGAACCCGGCGGCCGGTACATAGCGGAACGAGCCGTCCTGGTTGAGCGTGAGCGTGCCGTGCGCCGGCTCCGAGTGCGAGACCAGGGTCAGCGGCCGGCCGCTGTCGTTGCCCAGCACACCCCGATGCGCCACGACCGAGGTCGCGCCGTGCACCCGGTACGCGTCGTCGCGGGCATGCGGGCCGCCGCTCCACGCGGCCGCCGCCCCCGGCGTGGCGAGGGTCAGGACGAGTACACCGGCGCCGGTGAACGCGATTCCGCGGCGCGAAGCGAGCCGCGCGGCGCCGCGGCGAAGAAAGCGGGAACTCATGGCCGCAGTCTCGATTCGCCCAGTGGCCAGGGCATGAACACGAGATGGATGTCGCGGTCGTGGACGCCCCTCGGCCCCTGATTGGGCCCAACGGCCTACGTGCCTTCGGCGAGGTGTTGCCACCATCCTGCATGATCAGGCGATGACGTACGTATTCGGTTCGCCCGATGTCCGCGTGACGGGTCGGCGGGTAGTGGCCACGATCATCGATGGCATTCTGTTCGGCCTTGTCAGCAATATCTTCGGGTCGGTCTTCGGTGGCAGGAAAGCGTCGGGTTTCGACCTCACCACACTGTCGATCAAGGGCAGCCTCTGGTTGACAGTTACGGTGGTGCTCTACTACGTCCTGTTCGAGGGCCTTACCGGCCGCACACTCGGCAAGTTGATCACCGGGATCCGGGTGATCGACGCGGAGACCGGTGGCCGGCCCGGGCTCCTGTCCGCCTTCGTCCGGACGCTGCTGCGCCTCGTCGATGGCATCTTCGGCTACCTGGTCGGTTTCATCGTCGTGGTGAACTCGGACCGTCGCCGGCGTCTCGGCGACATGGCGGCCAAGACCCTCGTCGTCCGCGCCCGATGACCTGGCCGGTGGTTCTGGTCAGCCTCGCATAGCCGGTTCGATGGACCTCGCCCGTTCTGGAAGAACGGATCGCGGACTGAGCGTCACGTCAGGGCGTCGAGCGCCTTCCTCGTCATCTCGGCGGTGGCGGGGAGGGCGCGGACGAGCCGCTGGCTGATGTCGGCGGCCACACGCTTCGCCTCGCTCTCGCTCTTCGCGTCGACCACGGCGTCCCGTACCGTCGGGTCGGTCGCGATCCGGGTCGCCTCCTGCACGGCGGTCTCCTTGACCTGCTGTACGGCGTCCGCGACGAGTTGCAGCGTCACGCCGTCCTTGCCCAGGGCCAGCGACGATGGCCGCATGCCGAGCAGGCCGGCCAGGGTGAGGAGCACCCCGATCACGAACATGCCGCCGATGCCGACAGCGCTGACCGTCTTCTCGGCGACCGTGGCCCAGATCGTCAGCCCGCAGGCCGCGGTGAGGAGGAGATTGCCAGCGACGGCACTCGCGACACGACCGATGTTCATTGCTCCACGGTCGCTGACATGACCCCGCCGGGCTGGCGTTGATCAGGCAAAACGCTGACGCATTCGCGACGCGGAGGGTGTATCAGACCGGAGCCGGGGCCGCAGATCCGACCACCGGGCAGCGACCAGCGGGTGACGTCGAGTTGAATATTTAGGCTTGTCACTGTCGAGCAGTCGCGATGCCCCGGTCGGTGGGAAGAAGATCGTAACTGTGACAACGTCCACGGTGATTCTTGTCCTGGTGGTCGTGACAGCCCTTGGGTTCGACTTCACCAACGGCTTCCACGACACGGCGAACGCGATGGCGACCTCGATCGCCACCGGAGCGCTGCGACCCAAGGTCGCGGTCCTGCTGTCGGGCATCCTCAACCTCGTCGGTGCGTTCCTGTCGATCTCAGTGGCACTGACCGTCACCAATGCCGTGGTGAAGATCCAGGATTCGAGCGGTGCGCCGAAGGGATCGCTGATCGCAGACGGCGGGTACGCGCTGCTTCTGATCGTGCTCGCCGGCCTGATCGGCGGCATCGTGTGGAACCTGCTCACCTGGCTGCTCGGCTTGCCGTCCAGTTCCTCGCACGCGCTGTTCGGCGGCCTGATCGGTGCCACGATGGCCGGGCTCGGCGCGTCCGGGGTCAACTGGCGGGGCAACGGCACCAAGCTCGACGGGGTGGTCGGAAAGGTCATCCTGCCGGCGGTCATGTCGCCGGTGATCGCCGCGATCGTCGCGGCGGTCGGCACCTGGCTGATCTTCCGGATCACCGCGACCGTCGCGCGACGGTACAACGAGACCGGCTTCCGATGGGGCCAGATCGGCAGCGCGTCGCTGGTGTCGCTGGCCCACGGTACCAACGACGCGCAGAAGACCATGGGTGTCATCACCCTGGCCCTGCTCGCCACCGGCGACTGGACCGACACCAAGAGCATCCCCTTCTGGGTGAAGGTCTGCTGCGCGCTCGCGATCGCGCTGGGCACCTACGTCGGCGGCTGGCGGGTCATCCGTACCCTCGGCAAGGGCCTGGTGGAGATCACCTCGCCGCAGGGCATGGCCGCCGAGAGCTCGTCCGCCGCGGTGATCCTGGCCTCCAGCCAGCTCGGCTTCGCCCTGTCGACCACGCACGTGGCCACGGGCTCGGTGCTCGGATCCGGGATCGGCAAGCCGGGCGCGGAGGTCCGGTGGCGGGTCGCGGGACGCATGGTCATCGCTTGGCTGATCACCCTGCCGGCCGCCGGCCTCGTCGGCGCCCTCATGTGGTGGATCGGGCACCTCATCGGCGGCCTGGCCGGCGCTCTGGTCATCTTCGTGATCCTGCTCGCCGCCGCCGGCTACATGTACCTGCGGGCCCGGCGCGCGCCGATCGACCACACCAACGTCAACGACGAGTGGCAGGGTGGCGTGCAGCCGGCGACGCCATCGGCAACCCCCGTCGCGGCCAACTAGGAGGCAGCCGACATGCACGAACTGTCCCTCGCGCTCGACGGCGGCTGGCGGGTGCTTCTCGCCGGCCTGGTCCTCGGTGCCGGCCTGCCCGCACTGTTCGCCTTCGGCGTCCGCTCGATGGCCTGGGGCGCCGGTGGCGAGGCCGAGGTGCACGCCTCGGGCACCGCCGCACCGGCCGCGCACCCGGCCGGCCGGCTCATCGCGGGCCTATGCTTCCTTGTCGTCGTGCTCGCGGTCGCGCTCGGCATCACCTTCGTCGTCGCTACCGGGATGGGCAAGACGCTCAGCTTCGAGCACATCTACCCGACGATCGTCACCAAGCACTGACCGGCAGAGGAGACGCCGTGACCGACGGCCGCGCAAACTTCGTCGTCCGCGCCGTGGACTGGCTGCGCAAGGGCTATCCGACCGGCGTGCCACGCCAGGACTACGTGGTGCTTCTTGGCCTGCTGCGGCGCAAGCTGTCCGAGGACGAGGTCCGTCAGATTGCCCAGGATCTCGCTACCGACTCCCAGCAGGCGAACGACCCGATCAGTACCGCGGACATCGAACAGATGATCAGCGACACGATGTTGCAGACCGCCTCCGACGAGGACATCGTGCGCGTATCAGCGCGCCTGGCCGCTGGCGGCTGGCCCCTGGCCGACCCACCGGCGGTGTAGGCCCTAAACCGGTCGACGGAGCGGTGGCGGACGCCTACGGTGGTGCTGCCGTTCAACCCTTGGAGGATGCCATGGCTGCCCCGGGTCTGGTCCCGGGTCACCAGCGACCGCCTGCGCCCTGACTCTGTGGCGCGCTGGCCAGGCTCCTTTGGTGTGCCCGGGAATTGGTACTTCTTCCCGTACGCACGCTGAAACGGAGCATCCGCGTTGAACGAGTTGAACCACTGGTACGAATCCTTCTTCACCGAACTGCCGAACGAGTTCTGGCGCCGGGCCGCCGGCCCACAGCTGACCGCCGCCGACGTCGCGTTCGTCCAGGCGCGGCTGCGGCTCGCGCCGGGCGCCCGGATCCTCGACGTGCCGTGTGGCAGCGGGCGGCACACCATCGCACTGGCCGCCGCTGGGTACCGGGTGACCGGCATCGACATCTCCGCCGAGGCGATCGGGTACGCCCGCCGGGCCGCCGCGGCTGCGGGCATCGACGTCGAGCTGACCGTCACCGACATGCGGCGGATCCCGGGCACCGGCGACTTCGACGCCGCGGTCTGCCTCGGCAACAGCTTCGGCTACCTCGGCACCGCGGGGCTGCGGGAGTTCATCGCCGCGCTCGGCGCCGCCGTGCGCCCCGGCGGCGGCCTGGTGGTGGATTTCAACATCGCCGCGGAATCGATCCTTACCGGGTCGATCGGAGCACCACGCGTCATGCAGACCGGCGACATCACGGTCGACGTCGTCACCGACTACGACGTCGCGGCCAGCCGGCTGCTCACCACGTACACGTTCCGCCGCGGCGAGGAACGCCTGACGGCCACCGCGATCCACCACGTCTACACGACCGGTCACCTGGGCGAGTTGCTCGACGAGGGCGGCTTCACCGTCGTCGACCGGTTCGCCGACCCGGACGGTACGCCGTTCACGGTCGGTGCCGGCCGGCTGCTCCTGGTGGCCGAACGCCGCTGACCCGCATGCCCGGGGCCGTCAGCCGCGACCCGACGGACCAACGCCAAGTCCGTGACGCATCTCGGTCGACATGTCCACCCGCCAGCGCCAGACGTACCGCAGGATGACCGCCAGGAACACCAGTTCCACGGCGGCGACGAAGAGGTAATGGGGACTTGTCGATCCGCCGCCGATGATGAACGCCGAGGTCAGCGGGACCGCCACGAAGTTGGCGCGCCGGTTCGCCCTTCGATTCAGTACTCGGGCCAGCAACACCATCAGGATCGGGATTTCGACCATGACCGCGGATCCCACCAGGAGTGGTTGGGTGACTCGAATACCTTCCGCGTAACCCGTCATGAGCCCCCGCAGAAACTCGGGCCTCAGGAAGCTGAGGATGTCCGCGTACAGCATGTTGAAGAGCACGACGATCCACAGCGTGGAAAGCCGTCCTCGGATGTCAGTCATGTGAAACAGGTTGCCCGGGTCGCCGGGCATACCGCTTCGGTCCGCGGTCGGCGCCAGCGGGCCGAAGGTTTGCGGTTCGGGACCTACTTTGGTTCGATGCCGGCGACCCGGCTCCGGCCGTACCCTCTGGTCATGACGACCCCGGCGGGCCTGCTCGGGCGCACGGCGCGCGACTGGGCGGTCGACACCGTGTTCTTCCTGCTGGCCCTCGGCGTCACGGTGCTCGCTCTGGTCGACAGCCGGGATCAGCATCCTGCACCGGTACCGTTCGCCGTGGACCTCGGCCTCGGCGGGCTGAGTTGTCTCGGGGTGTGGTGGCGCCGGCGCTGGCCGGTCGGCTTCGCGGTGACCGTGGGCCTGTTCAGCGTCTATTCGCTGTCGGCTTCGGGCGTCGCGCTGATCGCGCTGTTCACCGTCGCGGTGCACCGGCGCTTCGCCGTGGTGGGCCCGATCGTGGCCGGGTACGCGCTCGTCCCGTTTCTCACCCTGCTGGTCCGGCCGGACATCCCGTCGATGCCCTGGTGGCAGGTCGTGCTGGGAGTCGCCTGCGCCGCGGCGGTGCTCGCCTGGGGGATGTTCGTCCGGGCCAGGCGACAATCCGTGCGGGACAAGGCCCGGCGGGTCGAGTCCGAACAGGAACTGCGGGTCGCTCAGGTCCGCCAGTCCGAACGCGACCGGATCGCCCGGGAGATGCACGATGTGCTCGCCCATCGCCTGTCGCTGCTGAGCCTGCATGCCGGGGCACTGGAACTGCGTCCCGACTCCGCGCCCGCGGAGGTGGCCCGGGCCGCCGGGGTGATCAGGCACAGCGCCTACCAGGCGCTGGAGGACCTTCGGGAGATCATCGGCATGCTCCGCGCCGACCGTACCGGAGTCGATGCGTCCGATCCGGCACCGGAGCGACCCCAGCCCACCCTCGTCGACCTTCCCGATCTCGTCGACCAGTCGCGGCGGGCCGGCATGCGCGTGCTGCTCGACTGCCAGGTGGCCGAGCCGGCGGTCGCTCCCACCGCGGCCGGGCGCAGCGCCTACCGGATCGTGCAGGAAGGGCTGACCAACGCCCGCAAGCACGCCCGCGACGCCGAGGTGTCGGTGGCCGTACGCGGGGCGGCGGGCGACGGGTTGACGGTCGAGATACGCAACCCGTACCCGGTCGGCGCCGCCCATGCCGCCGCCATCCCGGGCGGCGGTAGCGGCCTGATCGGACTCACCGAGCGGGCCGGCCTCGCCGGCGGGCGGCTGGAGCACGGCCGTACCGCTGCGGGCGACTTCCGGCTCTGGGCATGGCTGCCATGGCCGAGGTGAACGCCGCGGTACGGGTCCTCATCGTCGATGACGACCCGCTCGTCCGGACCGGCCTCGCGATGATCATCAGCGGCTCGGCCGACCTGACGGTGGTGGGTGAGGCGGCCGACGGTACAGAGGTGGCCGCCGCGGTGGACGCCTACGCCCCGAACGTGGTGCTGATGGACATCCGGATGCCCACGCTCGACGGCATCGCCGCCACCGAACTGCTCCGCGCCCGACCCGACCCGCCTGAGGTCATCGTGCTGACCACCTTCGACGCCGACGAGTACGTGCTCCGCGCGTTGCGTGCCGGCGCCAGCGGCTTTCTGCTCAAACACACCCCGCCCGCCGACATTCTGCGCGCGATATCGCGGGTGTCCGCCGGCGAGCCGATCCTGTCGCCGACCGTGACCCGGCAACTGATCGCCCACATCTCCGACACCGGCGCCGACGCCCGGCGACGGCACGCCAGAAGCGTCCTGAGCCAGCTCAGCGACAGGGAACGGGAGGTGGCCGTGGCCGTGGGGCGGGGCAGGTCCAACACCGAGATCGGCAGCGAGCTGTTCATGAGCGTCGCGACCGTGAAAGCCCACGTTTCGCGGATACTCGACAAGCTGAACCTCAACAACCGTACCCAGATCGCGTTGCTCGCCCACGACGCCGGCCTGACCGGCTGAACGGGCTTCGGCCGCCGGAGCCGGCCGGCCCGGGCGGCCCAGGCCGCGCCCCCGGGCAAAGCTCGCCCCCGACGCTGGTCCGCGTCAGGGGCGAGCGGGTACGCCCTAGCTTTCCACGTAGTCGAGGTTGGGGCCGCCGCCCGCGGTGGTGGCGACGAGTCGGATGGTGTTGGTGCCGGCGTTGAGGTTGGCGGTGACGGTGGCTGAGGTCCAGGTGTCCCAGCTGCCGGTGTTGGGGAAGGGGTGGGCGGCGGCGACGGTGGTGCCGTTGACGATGATGTCCATCGGTCGGTCGGTGGTGGTGCCGTTGGCGTAGCGGATGGTCAGGGTGGCGGATCCGGCGGTGTCGGCTTGTACGGTGAGCTGTGCGGCGGCTCCGACGGCGTTGGTGGTGTTGCAGAAGCCGGTTCCGGAGAATCCGGTGTGGTCGGAGTCGATGGTGCCGTCACAGGTACCGCTTTCCACCTCGGCCCGGGACCCGGACGGCGGAGGCGGTGGCGAGCTGGTCTCGTCGACGTCCACGTAGTCGAGGTTGGGGCCGCCGCCCGCGGTGGTGGCGACGAGTCGGATGGTGTTGGTGCCGGCGTTGAGGTTGGCGGTGACGGTGGCTGAGGTCCAGGTGTCCCAGGAGCCGGTACCCGGGAACGAGTGCGCGGGTGACACGACGGTGCCGTTGACGATGATGTCCATGGGCCGGTCGGTGGTGGTGCCGTTGGCGTAGCGGATGGTCAGGGTGGCGGGGCCGGCGGTGTCTGCTTGTACGGTGATCTGTGCTGCGGCGCCGACCGTGTTGGTGGTGTTGCAGAAGCCGGTTCCGGAGAATCCGGTGTGGTCGGAGTCGATGGTGCCGTCACACGTACCGCTTTCCGCCTCGTGCCGGTTCCCGGGCGGTGGCGGCGGTGGCGTGGACCCGCCGGGCTCCGCGCGGATGAGGCGGGTTTCGCCGGGTCGGAGGGTGGTGCTGTAGGTGTTGGTGACGGTGCCGCCGCTTGACCCGGACCAGAGGTCGGTGACGTTGGCGCTGCCGGTGAAGCCGACCTGGGACCAGTTGACGGTGACGGTTTGGTTGCCGCTGGTGGCGGTGTTGAACAGGGCGACCACGTACGCGCCGTTGGCTTCGCGTTTGCTGAACACCTGCTGCGACCCGTTGTTGACGATGCGTTTGGCGGCCACGCCGTCCTGGTCGACGGCGATGAGCCGGTCGTTGGTGAGCATGGCCTGGTCGGTGGGGTCGAGGTGGGTGAGGTCGGTGCCGAGTAGGAGGGGGGAGGCGGCCATGGCCCAGAGGGTCATGTGGGAGCGGCGTTGGTCGGTGGTGATGCCGTTGTTGGTGCCGTTGCCGATCTCCAGCGAGTCGAGGTCGTTCCAGCCACCCGGCCCGGCGTAGGGCTGCCAACTCGCCGCGGTGTTGAACCGGGCGCTGACATGCGACCAGTCGGTGAGCGGGTAGCCGACGCCGTTGGGTTGTCCGGAGCAGTAGCATTCGACGTCGCCTTGGGTGCGCCAGGAGTTGGCCAGTTGTTTCCAGGTGGTGGCGTTGGCGATGGGCAGGTTGTTGGATAGGGCGAAGTTGATCGGCCGGCTGGTCTGGCGTAGCGCTTTGTCCCAGGCTTGGACGTCGGGGATGTCGGCGGCGCCGACGCCGTCGATCTTGAGGTAGTCGGCGCCCCAGGAGGCGAACATGTTGGCGAAGGAGTTGACGTATTCCTGGGCGCCGGGCTTGTTGTAGTTGATGTAGTACATGTGTTTGCAGTTGTAGTTCTTCTCGGTCTTGCTGGTGTCGGCGATGTCTTTGGCGTGCAGTGAGGTGCCTTCGATCGGGGTGTTGCGGGTGACCGCGTTTTGCGGGATGCCGGGGGTGACGTAGACGCCGAATTTGAGCCCGAGGCCGTGGATGTAGTCGCCGAGGGCTTTCATCCCGGACGGGAACTTGGCGGCGTCGACGGTCCACCGGCCGAAGCCGTCGACCACGAACCCGTTGCTGTCGCACTTCTGGTAGAAGTCGTCCACGTTGATGTAGATGAACCCGTGTGAGGACAGGCCGCTGTTCTTCATCGCCGCGGCCTGCGCCTTGATCGTCGCCTCGGTCGGGTTACGCCGCACGAAACTCCAGCTACTCCACCCCATCGCCGGGGTGATCGACAACCCATTGTTACTAGCCGACGCGTTGGACGTCATGAGGACGCCGGCGGCCAGGACTCCGGCGGCGGCGGTGACGACCGCCAGTACGAGCGCACGCGCTCTCGTGAATTGTGGACGCATACGACTCTCCCGGGGATCGATGGTGGTCTAACGGCAGCAAACCTCGGATGACTACCGCTGTCAATATGTGTTCTGTCGTGATGGCCATTCGGTGGACTCATGTTCGATTGTGTTGAGTTGTTCCCCGTGGGTGCGGATGGGCGGGACGCTGTTTCGCGAGCGTCCCGCCCACCCGGCGTCGATCAGCAGTGGGTCGTGATGAACTGGTCCGGGCTGGTGACGACCGGAGACTCCAGGTACAGGCCCTTGTACTCGTCGTGAATGCCGCTGTTGTGCACCTGGATGGCCAGTGGGCCGACGCGACCGGCGGTCGGGTCCTTGAAGTCGAGCACCTCGACCGCCTTGCAGGTGGTGGTGGCGCCGGACGGGATCGGACCGCAGGCCATGCGGGCGATACCGGTGGTCATGTTGGCGATCAGCTCGCACTGCGACCACTGGTGAATGTCGAACTTCGGGTGCGACAGCTGGGTGAAGTACTTGCTGCCGCCGTCGTTGTGACCCGGCCGGTAGTCCCAGTGCCCGCCGTTCGGCGGCTGGAACTGGATACCGCTCAGCGCGTCCCGGATCGGGTTGGTGGTGCCCCAGATCAGTACCGTCGGCGCGTGGTTGCCGCTGACCTGGCGGACATCGAAGATCCACCGGAACGTACCGACCTGCTGGTTGTAGTAGATCCAGCCCCGGCTGGTCCCGTTGCCGTGGATGGCGCCGCCGGTCACCGTCCACGCCCCGGCCGCGTGCGGGGTCCACCCGTTGAGGTTGGTGCCGTTGAACATCGAGACCAGGTTCGGATCGCCGAACGGGCCACCGCCGGCCGGCGTGTGGACCGCCAGCGCCCCGCTCGGCGGCGAGACATTACCGGCCGCGTCCCGCGCCCGCACCGTGATGCTGTGGTCCGCGTTCGCGGTCAACCCGGTGCAGGTGCCGGTGGTGACCTGGCCGGACACGCTGCCGCAGGGCTGGCCGTCGCTGGCCAGGTCGTACCCCGCGACACCGGTGTCGTCGGTGGACGCGGTCCAGGTCACGGTGACGCTGGTGGCGGTGATGCTGACCTGGCTCGGCGTGCCCGGCGCGGTCGGCGGCTCGGTGTCACCCGTACCGCCACCGGTCGTCTCGACGATCAACTCGTCGATGTTCGGCGCGCCGTCCGCGGTGGCCGACGTCGCCCGTACCGTGTTGGCACCCGCGACCAGATCCACCGGCACGTTGGCGGTGGCCCACGTGGTCCACGCCCCGGTGCCCGGGAAGTCGACCCGGACCGGTGTCGCGCCGTTGACGCTGACATCGGTGCGCCGGTTGGCCGTGGTGCCGTTGGCGTACCGGATGGTCAACGTGGCGGCGCCGGCCTCGGCGGCGGTCACGTTCGTCCACTCCAGATACGACCCGACCTCGTTGGTGAGGTTGACGAATCCGGCGCCGGTGAACCCCGCGTGGTCGGAGTCGACCGTGCCGTGGAAAATCGTGCCGTCCTCGGCCTGATAGGTGGATGACGACACCGTCTCCACCTCCAGCCAGTCGAGGTTGGGGCCGCCGTTGGCGGTGGTGGAGGTGGCCGACACCGTGTTGGCGCCGGCGTTCAGGTTCACCGCCACACTGGCCGTGGCCCACGTGGTCCACGCCCCGGTGCCGGCGAAGGTGAGCGTGACCGGCGAGCCGCCGTTCACGGTCACCGTCATCGGCCGGTTCGTTGTGGTTCCGTTGGCGTACCGGATGGACAGTCGCGCGCTGCCGGCGCTGGCGGCGCTGACCGTCCACTGCATCGCGGCGCCGACCGCGTTGGTGGTGTTGCAGAATCCGGTGCCGGTGAACCCGGCGTGGTCGGAGTCGATGGTGCCCTGGCAGACCCCGTCCTCAGCCTCGTACCTGGCCGCCGTCGCGGCGCCCGCGACGGCCGCGGTCATGACCGCTGCCGTGGCCAGCGCCACCGCGCTCGCCAGTACCGTGATTGCCTTTGTCCGCCTTCTCATGCTGCCCCACTTCGAGTGTGTGTTGGCGGTGGTGCGCTCCGCTCAGCCGATCTCGACGTAGTCGAGGTTGGCCGTGCCGTCGGCCGTGGTCGAGGTGACGGTGACTGCGTTGGCACCGGCGTTGAGGGTGGCGGCGACGTTGGCGGTGGCCCAGGTGTCCCACGACGCCGTCGGCGCGAAATCGAGCGTGCCTATGACCGTTCCGTTGACGGCGACCGTGGCCGGCCGGTTGGTGGTGGTGCCGTTGGAGTACCGGATGGCGAGTGTGGCGCCGCCGGCGTCAGCGGCGTTGACCGTCCACTGCATCGCGGCGCCGACCGCGTTGGTGGTGTTGCAGAACCCGGTACCCGAGAACCCGGTGTGATTGGAGTCGATCGTGCCCTGGCAGGTGCCGGACTCAGCCTCGAAGCGGCTCGGGGGAGGAGGCGGCGGCCCCGCCTGACCGACATCGAGGTAGTCGAGGTTGGCGGCACCGGCCGCTGTCGTACCGGCGACCGCGACCGTGTTGCCGCCCGCGACGAGGCTCGTGGGGACGCTGATCGTGGCCCAGGTGTCCCACGACGCCGTGGGCGCGAAATCGAACGTTCCCACGACGGTTCCGTTGACGGTGACCGTGGCCGGCCGGTTGGTGGTCGTGCCGTTGGAGTAGCCGATGGTCAGCGTGGCAGAGCCGGCGCTGTCCGGGGTTACCGTCCAGGTCATCGCCGCCCCGGCCGCGTTCGTCGTGTTGCAGAATCCGGTACCCGAGAACCCGGTGTGGTCGGAGTCGATGGTGCCCTGACACACCCCGGTTTCGGCCTCGTAGCGACCCTGCGGTGGGGGCGGGGGCGGGGTGGTGTCGCCGTTGGCGTAGGCGTTGCCGAGCCACAGTTCGTCGATGCGTAGCGTCTTGGTCGACGAGTACATGCTGTTGACGACGAGCCGGATGTATCTGGCGGTGGCGTCGACGTCGATGAACTGGGCGCCCCGGGCGTTGGGCAGGTTGCCGGTCTTGGCGGTGCTCCAGTTGTTGCCGTTGTTGCTGGTCTGGATCGTGTACGCGTGGATGCGTCGCGATGACGAGGCGGTCTGGGTGATGGTGTCCTCGCGTTGGTTGACCGCGAGGTAGGCGATGTGTTGGGCGGATCCTTGGTCGAGGGTGAGGGTCGCGGGCAGGCTGCCGTTGGACTGCCAGTAGTTGAGGTATGAGCCGTCGACCAGGTTGGTGGCGGCGTGTCCGCTGGCGGATGCGTTGGCCGACGCGGTGACGCCGGTGGTGATTCCGGTGCGGTCGGACATCTGTACCTTGAACACCGTGTCGTACTGGTCCCAGCTACCGATCCCGGACAGCGTGAGGTAGCCGTTGGCCTGGCTGAACGAGATGTTCGCCCCGGTGCGCAGGTTGGTCACCTTGGAGACGGCGTATCCGCTGTCCCGTAGCCGGAACGTCGAGCCGGACGGTTTCGTGATGACGTGGATGTACTGGGTGTTCGGGTTGGATTTGCTGATCGTGGTGTACCCGTAGGCGCCGCTGCCGAAGTTGCCGCCCGGCATGCCGCCGTACATGAACCCGCCGCCGTAGGTGTTGCCGATCGACTCCCAGATCGGGGGCAGGTAGGTGTTCATGACGTTGTTGAAGTTGACCTGGTTGGACGGGAAGTGCCCGTTGACCATCGCGGTCTCGGCCATCAGTGACAGCACGTTGTTGCCGGCGTTGGCGATGTACCGGCCGATGTTGAGGCCGTAGTTGACGCTGGAGTTCGACCCGTCGTACCACCACGCGCCGCTGCTGGGCAGTTTGTAGTCGGCTTCGGTCAGCCGGGGCTGGGCGGTGTAGTAGGCCTGGGGCATGTCGTAGGCGGGGGTCATGCCGGTCTTCTGTTCGTTGCTGATCATGTCCATGATCGGGGTGTCTTCGTTGTTGTTGCTGATCGTCATGTTCGGGTGCAGCTGGTAGATCTGCTGGTACAGGTTGTGGTCGAGCCAGTACTGGTTGTCGTTGTCGATCCAGAACCCGTCCAGCGTCGGGTGGCTGGACATGGCGTCGAAGAAGGTGTCGTAGCTGAACTGCCCGAACCCGTCACGCGTGGTCAGGTTGACGCTGTGGCCCTTGTAGGACGAGTACGCCGACGAGTCCAGCCACTCGTGGCCGCCTTCGTCGTGCCACTGCGGGTCGTCGGTCATGTACAGGATGACCTCCAGACCCTTGTTGTGCGCCGCGGTGATCAGCTCCCCCAGGAAGTCCCGCTTGGTCGCGCAGCTGCCCGGCACCTTCGACGGCCACGGCCGGGCGTACCCGAGCCGGCTGTGGAACGTGGCCAACACCAGGTAGCTGGCGTGCAGCTTCTGCGCCTCGCTCACCCAGTAGTCGGCACTCCAGCCGCCGCCGGTGACCGCGTTCTCCCACGACGTGCAGCTCGTGTACCCGGGGTTGGTGCGCTCGCCCCAGTGCAGGAACAAGCCGGCCGTCGAGGAGCGCAGGAAGTTCTGCCGCGGATTCTGCAGATCGGCGTGCGCGGGCGTGGACGGTACCAGCCAGCTGGCGCCGGCCGCCGCGACCAGCGCGACGACGAGAAGGTAGGCGAGCCGGCGGAGCCGGGTTCGATGTTCGGTGTGGATCACGAGTGCCCCCTACTGCACATCGAGATGGTGACGGTTGGCGTCGCCGATCGGCTCGCCGTGGTCCCGGTGGCGCGCGGGAACGCCGGGGTGGCGCGGCCAGCGGCCGCCGTGTCGTTGGCCGGGTCCCTACCGATGGCGGCATGGTCGCGCGGGTGGGCCGTCGCCGTGGCGGCCGCTGACCGTTCGACGGTCATGGCGGCGACGGCGGCGACGGTGGTGATCGGGTTTTGGAGTCGTCGGAGCATTGCCGGCACTCTCCCAGGCGTGAGTCGGCATGCGAGTCACTGCCGGCGGCGAGGGCGGTTCCCACAAACGCCCACACCGCTGGCGCCACCTTGGCGGGAGAAGCGGCGAAGCGACGAAGTCGCGGATCTGATCCATCGGCAACGTACGATTTATTTAACTGACCTGTCAACTATGCGAACGGCCTATTCCATCGATGTCAATTGCTTGGGAAATAGGTACCCGCCCGTGTCTGCGGATCGCCGCGAAACCTGTCGTACTGATGTCGAGGATCGGGGGACGGCTCCGACCTGTCTGTGTAGGTACGAGAACACGGAGCTGAGGAGTAGTCATGCGAAAGATCATTTACTGGGTGCACACGTCGGTGGACGGTTTCATCGACGGGCCGAACGGCGAGTTCGACTGGCCGGTGATGGGGCCGGAGTTGTCGGCGTACTCGGAGGGCCTCGATCGACGGGTCGACACCCTGCTGTTCGGGCGACCGGTGTGGCAGATGATGGTCGGGTTCTGGCCGAACGCCGAGTCGATGTCCGACGACCCGCATGTCGCGAGCTTCGCCCCGTTCTGGCGCGCCACCCCGAAGATCGTTTTCTCCCGGAGCTACCCCGGCGACGGGTGGACCAGCCGTGTCATCGGTGCCGACCTGGCTGAGGAGGTCACCGCGCTGAAGGCGGAGGAGGGCCGTGACCTCCTGCTGACCGGCGGCGCGGGCGTGGCGGCGGCGCTGACCGAGCTGGGCCTGATCGACGAGTACCACGTCGCCGTGCATCCGGTCGTGCTCGGTGGGGGCCGGCGGCTGTTCGGCGAGCCGAAAGAGCGCATCAACCTGCGACTGGTCGACTCGCGCACCGTGGACGGTCAGGTCGTGGTCGAGCAGTACCAGCGCGGCTGACGGGCCCGCGCCGGTCCCGCGGTCCGGCTATGATTCGCCGTCACCGCAGTCCTGGGGAGGACCGATGCGACCGATGCGTGTCGTTGCCTATGTCGGCAACCTGCTCCTGGTGTGCCTGCTCGTCGCGACCGGCTACTACGTGGTCCGCAATGTTCGCGACGGGCAGGCCGAGCTCGCGCGTAGCAACGACCACCGGCAGTTGGTGCTCGGCCCGACCGGCATCGGCAAGCTCCGGCTCGGGATGTCACCACAGCAGGCCGCCGCCACCGGCGAGGCCATCAGGTCCAAAGACAGCACGAAATGCAGCGTCCAGGAGGCCTACGGCGTCACCATTCACTTCTCCCGCGACCATGGGATCGTGGGTCTGGCCGGCCCGCCGGAACGGACCCGGACCCCGGAAGGCATCGGGGCTGGAGCGACGGTCGCCGACATCACCGCCGCGTACCCGAGCGTGGACAACCCCGAGCTGGGCGGTCCGCAGGAGCAGGTCGACCTGTTCGGCGGCTTCTCCGCCCCGGTGCCGGGCAATCCGAACGCCGTCTACCACTTCGTCTTCGTCGAGTTCGAGTTCACGATCAACGGCTCCACGACGCGCCCCCGGACAGACGGCGCCGTGCGGGACCGGTCGAGGCTCAAGTACGTCCTGCTCGGGCAGCGCGGTCAGGACGAGGATTGCCTGACGTTCTCATGAGTCGTCCGGCGCCTCCTGCCGAGGATCACCGCGCCAAGGGCCGGCAACAGGCCGAAGATCGCCGCATCGAGCAGGAACCATCCTGGCTTGAAGACGTCCTCCGCCCCGAGCCGGCCCCGCACTGACGTGCCCGGACTGTCGTAGAGGAAGGCGAACGGCCACCCACCGGTCGGCAACTGCTGGTAGCAGTACCCGAAGGGGTTGTCCCTGGTGGTGTCGCACATGTTGCCCACGACCATCCGCTCCGGTCGATGAACGGCAACCGACCCGGCTGCCAGGACGAAGGCCAGGGCGGCGCCGATGATGACCGCCGAAAGTCTCGGACCGACGCGCAACACGCGGCGATCGTATCGATGCCGGCCCAGTGTCCACAATCGACGCCGACGTGTTGCCCGCCCCATCGGCACAACTTCCGGGAAGTTGTTGCCTCAATGGGTGCCTGAGGCCACAATTTCCCGGAAGTTGTGCCGATCTTGGTGGCGTCGTCGGAGTCCGGATTTCCGGATGCTTTACATCGATGTACATCATTGATTATGCTCAGACAACGTTGTCAAGCTTCTCTCGCCGGATGCCAGGAAGCGGGTCAGCCCCATGCGCGGACACACCTCTCGCCGGCGGGTCCTGTCCGCCGGCCTCGGCCTCACCACCGGGCTGGCGCTCGCGGTCGCCGTGCCGGCCACCACAGCGACGGCCGCCGTCACCGACCCGGCCGCCACGGTCAACACACTGACCGGCAGCTCCAACAGCGGGGAGACGTTCCCCGGCGCCGACACGCCCTTCGGGATGGTGCAGTGGAGCCCGGAAAACACCCGTGGCAACCAGACCCGAACCCCGCAGCCCGGCGGGTACGACTACAACGTCACCCGGGTCCGCGGCTTCAGCCTCACCCACATGTCGGGCACCGGCTGCGCCGGCGGCTCCGGAGACGTGCCGTTCCTGCCGTACCCGGCGGGCGTCACCTCGTCGCCCACCGCCGACAGCTCGGACACCACGTACGCCAGCAACTTCTCGCACGCGAACGAGACCGCCACCGCCGGCTACTACCGGGTCGGGCTCGACTCGGGGGTGAACGTCGAGCTGACGGCTACCACCCGGACCGGGTCGGGGCGGTTCACCTACCCGGCCGGCGGGCCGGCCGCCCTGCTGGTACGCACGTCGAACTCGGAGGTCGGCAGCAGCGCCGCCCAGACCACCATCAACACCGCGACCCGGACCATCAGCGGCTCGGTGACCAGCGGGAACTTCTGCGGGTACATCAACGCCATCGGCCGGCGAAGCTACTACACGCTGTACTTCGCCGCGGTGTTCGACAGGCCGTTCGCGAGCACCGGCACCTGGCGTGACACCACGCTGACCCCGGGCGGCACGAGCGCCAGTGGCGGCACGACGTACGGCACCGACGGGTGGCCCCCGGCGCAGCGGGGCTCCGGCGGATACGTCACCTTCGACACCAGCCAGGGCCGCACCGTTGGCGTCCGGGTCGGCATCTCGTACGTGAGCCTGGCGAACGCCCAGGCCAACCTCGACACCGAGAACCCGTCGGGCACCACGTTCGACACCGTCCGCCAGCGCGCGCACGACGCGTGGAACGCCGCCCTCGGCCGCATCGAGATCAGCGGGGGTACCAGCGCGCAGAACACCACCTTCTACACCGCGCTGTACCACGCGCTGCTGCACCCGAACGTGTTCAGCGACGTGGGTGGCCAGTACACCGGGATGGACCAGCGGGTGCACTCGGTGTCCGGGTCGCAGCACGCCCAGTACGCCAACTTCTCCGGTTGGGACGTCTACCGCGACCAGCTTCAACTGGTGACACTGCTGTACCCCGACGTCGGCGCCGACATCGCGCAGTCGCTGTACAACCAGGCCACCCAGAACAACGGCGGATGGGACCGGTGGACCCACAACCAGGGCGGCACCCACGTGATGACCGGTGACCCGGCGCACGCCGCATTGCCGAGCATCTACGCGTTCGGCGGCACCGGCTTCGACGCCGCCGGAGCGCTCGGGTCGATGGTGCACGCCGCGACCACGGTGACACCCGAGGACACCAGCATGACCGGGTGGAACGTGATGGTCGTCGGCGAACGGCCGTCGCTGGACAAGTACCTGTCCATCGGGTACGTGCCGGCCGACGGCGTGGCCTGGGGCGGGCCGGGGGAGACCCTCGAAGACGTCGCCGCCGACTTCGGCATTTCCCAGCTCGCCCGCCGGCTGGGCAACGCCACCGTGGCCGACCAGTTCCTCGGCCGGGCGCAGAACTGGAAGAACACGTTCAACCCCGCCACCGGGTACATCCAGGAGCGCAACTCGAACGGCACGTGGCGGTCGTTCAACCCGGGCAGCGACAACGGTTTCGCCGAGGGCAGCGCGGCACAGTACACCTGGATGGTCCCGTTCAACGTCAAGGGCCTGTTCGACAAGATGGGCGGCACCGCCAGGGCGGTCACCCGGCTGGACGCCTTCTTCCACAACACGGACGGAAGCTGGGCGTTGACCGGGGCCGGCGGCACCCACTCCGAGTTGGACAACGAGCCGTCGATCGGGTCGCCGTGGCTCTACGACTTCGCCGGCCAGCCGTACAAGGCGCAGGCGACCATCCGGCAGGTGGTCAACACGCTGTGGTCGGCCGGTCCGGGCGGCATCCCCGGCCAGGACGATCTCGGTGCGATGTCGTCGTGGTACGTGTTCGCCGCGATCGGTCTCTACCCGCTGACGCCCGGCCGTGCCGAGCTGCTGCTGGGCAGCCCGCTGTTCAGCCAGGTGGTCATCCATCGCGGCAACGGCCCGACCATCACGATCAACGCGACCGGTGCGGCGACCAACGCGCCGTACGTACAAAGTCTGAAGGTCAACGGCGCGACGTCGACGAAGCCGTGGCTGCCCGAATCGATCGTCACCGGTGGCGGCACGATCGACGTCACGCTCGGCACGACCGCCAACACCTCGTGGGGCAGCGCCGCGGCGGACGCGCCGCCCTCCTTCGACAGCGGCTCGACCCCACCCGGCCCGACGAACCTCGCGCTGAACAAGCCCGCCACCGCCGACTCCTCGTGCAACGCCAACGAGGGACCGGCGAAGGCGGTCAACGGCAGCGTCTCCGGCGGTACCTCGGACAAGTGGTGCTCGCTCGGGTCCAGCAAGTGGTTGCGGGTGGACCTGGGCTCGATGGCCGCGATCCGGACCTTCACGATCCGTCATGCCGGCGCCGGCGGGGAGAGCGCGAGCTGGAACACCCGCGACTACGACATACAGGTGTCCAGTGACGGCAGCACGTGGACCACCGTCGTCCAAGCCCGCGGCAACACCGGCAACGTGAGCACACACGGCGTGTCCACGACCGGACGGTACGTCCGGCTCAACGTCATCACGGCCGAGCAGAGCGGCGGCGGCGCCGCCCGGATCTACGAGTTCGAGGTGTACGGGTAGTCGCGGCGGCACAGGCGCGTCAGGACGTGCTCCGGGTGCGCCCTGTGCCGGCCGTGACCCGCCGGGTTAGCGTCGTGTCATGCTGATCGAAGGCGCGACGCAGACCCCGGACGGGTCGGTGCGCGTTGAGGCGGTATCCGCCGGACGCCGGTACTGGTACCGCGTCCAGGTAGGCGACGAGGTGTACGAGCCGCTGTCGGCCGCCGCGGTCGGGCAGTTGCTGGCCGAGCTGGGCGTGGACCGGTCCGACCTGGTGGCGGCGCCCGGCGAGGAGCCGTAGCGTCGGTCAGTCCCCGTCCGGACCCAGGGCTGCCGCGATCCGCCGGTGGACCGCCCAGATCTCCTCGGGCAGGCCGCCGAACTCGGCGAGGTGCTGCTCGCGATGCCCCATCTCGCGGCGCCACCGCTCGACATCGATGGACAGGATCGTGTCCAGGTCCTGGGGCGTGATGTCGACGCCGTCGAGGTTCAGCTCGTCCTTCGTCGGGAGGATGCCCACAGGTGTCCGGTGGCCGGTCACCTCGCCGTTCGCCAGTTGTACGAGCCACAGCAGCGGCCGCAGGTTTTCACGGTACCCGGGCCACAGGTAGTGGCCGTCCTCGTGGTCTCGCTGGAACCAGTTCACGTGCGCGAAGATCGGCGTCTCGCGCGCCGCACCGACGATCTTCAGCCAGTGCGCGGCGTAGGCGCCTTCCGGGTACGACAGGAACGGCCGCATCGACATCGGGTCGTAGCGCAGCACCTCGTCGACACCCTCGGCGGCGTAGGTCGCCTCGGCGCCGAGCGTGAGGCCGTCGTACACACCCTCCGCCAGGTCGGTGATGGCGCGGATGAGCGGCTCCCGGTCACTGGTACGGCCGCCGAAGATGATGGCGTCGATCGGGACGCCGTGCGGATCCGCGAAGTCGGCGGCGATGTTGGGCACGTTGGGGAGCGCCGTGGTGAACCGGCTGTTCGGGTGCGACCACGGTTCGTCGTCTCCCTCCTGCCGCTCGGAGATCAGGTTGCCCTTCCAGTCACGCCACCCGGTGACGTCGGCGGGCGGCTCCGGGGTCCTGCCCTCCCACCACACCTCGTGGGTGATCTCGTTGTAGGCCACGTTGGTGAACAGGGTCCCGGTGCCGTCGTCCACCGAATGCAGCGCCGTCGGGTTGGTGATCTCGTTGGTGTCCTTGGCGACCCCGAACACGCCGTACTCCGGGTTCATCGCGTACAGCCGGCCGTCGTCCGGGTCGACCCACAGCCAGGCGATGTCGTCGCCGTAGAACGAGACCTGGTAACGCGTTCCCAGCGCGTCGGGCGGGAGCATCATCGCGAGATTCGTCTTGCCGGACGCGCTCGGGAAACCGCCGCAGATGTGGTATTTCCGGCCGGTCTGCGTGTCGGTGATGCCGATGAGCATGAACTGCTCGGCGAGGAACGTCCCCGACGCCCAGCCGTCGTAGGCCGCCAGCCGGAGCCCGTGGGCGATCTTGCCGAGCAGGGCGTTGCCACCGTAGGCCGACCCGAAGTGCAGGATGGTGCGCTCATCGGCAAGCGTGACGAAGTACCGCTGGTCGTCGGCCGTACCCTGCCCGAGGTTCTCCAGATCGCCGGTGACGTGCACGCCACGGACGAAACTGTTCGGATCGGCGAGGTTCTCGACGTACTCGACGCCCACCCGGGCCATCCTGATCATGTGCAGTACCACGGTGCGGTGATCCGTGAGCTCGACGCCCGCGGCGTACGCCTCCAACGGTGAGCCGGGCGCCGCCATCAGGTACGGCACCACGTACATCGTCTTGCCCGCCGACGCGCCCCGCATCCGCTCCTCCAGCAGCTCGCGCATCTCGGGGGCGGGGCGCCAGTTGTTGTAGACGCCGGCGTCGGCCGGATCGTGGGTGGCGACGATGGTCCGCTCCTCGGAGCGGGCGGTGTCCTTGTAGTAGCTGCGTGCGTAGTACAGGCCCGTGCCGGCCGGGGCGATCTCACCGGCGTCGAGGGACTCCTGGATCAGCCGCGCGTCGTCCGACGCGCTGACGACCTCGACTCGTTCAGCGCCGGTGAGCTCGGCCCAGTACCGCACGTAGTCGCGAACCCTGGGGTTGCTCAACCCGACTGCGTCCAGCACAAGCTCAACGTCGGCCATCGCTTCCTCGCATCCTCGCGCGTCGGGCGCCCGCATGTGCCCGGGGCCTCCCAGTCAAGCAGAGCTTCCCACCGCTCACACCTTCCACGGGCCGGCCGGCGGAAATGGTGTGTCAGCTACTTACTGCCTGTTGAGTACCGGCACGGATCCGTCACCGCCCGCCGCCCGTGAGGCTGGCGGCCATGAACAGTGCTGTTGGTGCTGCGAAACAGCGGAACCAGTACGTCGATCTGCTCCGCGTCCTCTCGCTGGGCGTGGTGATCGTCGGCCACTGGATGATGGCGGTCGTCCTGGTCGGTCCGGACGGCACGGTACGCGCGACGAACCTGCTCGCCGTGGTGCCCGTACTGCGTCCGCTCACCTGGCTACTCCAGGTGATGCCGGTATTCTTCCTGGTCGGCGGGTTCTCCCACGCCAACGCCCTGCCGTCGGTCCAGCGTCGGGGCGGCGGCTACGCCGACTTCGTCCGGTCCCGTGCCGCCCGGCTGCTGCGGCCGACCGCCGTGTTCGTCGCGGTCTGGCTGGCGCTCGCGCTGGCCGTCGAGCTCACCGGCCACGACCGGGGTGTGATCCGGATGGCCACCCGGACCGTGGCCCAGCCGCTGTGGTTCGTCGGCGTGTACCTCGGCGTGGTGGCGCTGGCACCGGCCATGCTGCGCCTGCACCGGCGCTGCGGACGCCTGGCCTGGGCGGTACCCGCGACGCTGGTCGCCGGGGCCGGCCTGGTCGACGCGCTGCGCTTCGGTGCGGGCGTGCGGGACATCGCGTACCTGAACGTGGCGCTGGTCTGGCTCGCGGTGCACCAGGTCGGCTTCCTGTACGCGGACGGTCGGCTGACCCGCCCGATCGCGGCCGGGTTCGTCGGCGCCGGCCTGGCCGCGACCGTGGCGCTGACCGCGTACGGCCCGTACCCGGTGTCCATGGTCGGGCTGCCCGGCGACCGGGTGTCGAACCTGTCGCCGCCGACGTTCGCCCTGGTCACCCACTCGGTGTGGCTGATCGGCCTGGTGACGCTGCTGCGCGCGCCGGTGTCCCGCTGGCTGCGCCGACCGCGGGTGTGGCGCGGCGTCGTCACGGCGAACGGGCTAGCGATGACCGCGTTCCTGTGGCATCTCACCGCGCTGTTCGCGACCACCGCCGCGACGGTCGCCCTCGGGCTGACCCAGCCGGCCGTCGGCTCGCTCGACTGGTGGCTGCTGCGTCCACTGTGGATCGCCGTGCTCGGGCTGTGCACCGCCGGACTCGTCCTGGCGTTCCGCCGCGCTGACCGGCCGCGGCCGGCTCGGGTACCCGATGATCGTCCCACCGCCCGGCGGCGGACCGCGGGCGCCGCCACCGGCATGGTCCTGTGCGCCGTCGGCGTGCTCGGCTTCTCCGCGGTCGGGTTCGGTGGCATCCTCGCCGGCCGGACCGCCACCCTCGTGGTCGTGCCGGTGACTCCGCTGCTTTCGGCGGCGCTGCTCGCGACCGGCGCCGTCCTGCTGCGGGCCACCAGACCCCAGGTCATGCCGATGCCGCGGGGGGAGGCTGTGCGGCGAGGGCCAGGAGCCTGTCCGCGGCTTGAATAGCTGCCGCTCCGCCGATCTGCTGATACTTGTGGGCCGCCTGGCGCAACTGGGGAGTGGCTCTGTCGCGGTCGCCTTGTCGCACGGCGCAGAGCGCAAGACCCGCGATGGCGTGTGCTTCCTCCAGGCGGCTACCCGCGGCTCGGGCATGACGTCGTGCCTTTTCATAGCGTGCCTTCGCCTGCGAAGGTTTGCCCTGCGCCAGAGAGAGTCTGCCGATCTCGTTGAGCACCTCGGCTTGACCGCGACGGTTGCCGAATTCGCGGAAGATGCGGAGAGCGTTGCCGTAGGCCTCGACCGCTCCGGCCGTGTCAGCCTCAAGACGCCTGACCGTCCCGAGATGTCGCAGCACGCTAGCCTGTCCGAGACGGTCATTGGCGTCCCCGTACATGGCCATGGCGCGCCGGAGGATCTCGTCGGCGTCGGAGGCCGGTCCGGTCAGACTCCAGATTGCGCCGAGATGCTTCAGGGCGTTGGCCTGTCCGAGTCGGTCGCCGAGATCCTCGTACGTCGCGAGAGCCTCCTGCAAGATGCGTGTCGCGTGCGGATCGCCGGTCATTTGCGCCACGACACCAAGGTTGTGCACGGTGTTGGCCTGTCCGAGCCGGTCGCCGAGTTCCTGGTAGATAGTGTGGGCCTGGTGTAACGCCCGAGACGCGTCGATGTAGTAGTCGGTCATGCGACGGACAACGCCGAGACGGAAAAGAGCGTCGGCTTGTCCGAGCCGATCGTCAAGGTCGCGGAAGATAGCCAACGCACTGACCGATGCCTCCGCCGCGGACGGGCAGTCATCCATCAGCCAGCGAATTATCGCCAGGTTATTGAGAGTCCGGGCTACACCGTACCGGTCATCGTACTGCCGGCTCAGAGACAGCGCCTGTTCCGCCAGGTCCGCCGCCTCGGCGAAATGTCCGCACAGGCGCCGTACGGTGCTCAACTCGTTGAGGACACGGCCTTCGTCGCGAGGGTCAGGGGCCTTCTGAAGAATGGCCAACGCCTGATGCAGCACTTCCGCCGCCCCGGCGTAGTCACAGGTTCTGGCGAGAACCACGCCGAGATTGTGCAAAGCGCTCGCTTGTGCGGCCAGATCTCCACGCTCACTTGCCATGGCAGCTGCGGTGTCGTGAAGATCGATGGCCTGTGACCACGGACCGGTGCGTTGCAGGAAGACCGCCAGATTGTCTGACACGCTGTCGACAAAGGTGGGGTCGCCGTGGTCTTTCGCGTACGCGATGCACGCGAACAGGTTGGTCAGCTCGTCTCGGATCCACCTCACGGCGTGGTGCGGGCTTCGCATCGCGGGTAGGGCCGGGCCGTCGGCGTCGGGGCCGATCGTTGTCGGCGAGCCGGCGTGCGGATGAATGACGCTTCCGGCGTGCGCGGCAGCGCGCTGGTAGTAGCGGAGCAACCGCCCTACCGCCTGCCTGCCGTCCGTGCGTCTGTCCGCCTCGGCGAGGGCATGTGCATAAGCGCCGATGAGATCGTGCATTCGATAGCGGCCATAGAACGGCTGGTCGATGAGATGATCCTGGTAGAGCGCTTCGAGGTGTTCTTGCGCCTGGGCCGGGGTGACGTCGTCCAGCGCGGCGGCGGTGTGAACGTCGAAGTCAGTGCCTGGATGCAGGCCCAGACACCGGAAGAACTGGCGCCTGGCAGCGGGAAGACTGCGGTACGACATCTCGAAGGCCGCCTCGACGGCGATATCCTCGCCACGGAACTGCACCAATCGATCGTGAGTGGCGACGAGTTCGTCGAGTAGATCGTTCACCGTCCAGCGCGGCTCAGGATTGAGCTTCGCGGCCAGTAGCGAAATGGCGAGGGGAAGGTATCCGCACAGCCGTACCACGTCGGGCACAGCCGCCATTTCGCTGCCGGCCAGGTCGCGCCGAATCAGGCGCGTGAACAGGGCCTCGGCATCGGTTGGCAACAGGACGTCGAGAGCCAGGTTGACGGTCGCGTGACGGGCGCTGAGACCGGTTAGCCTGCGGCGGCTGGTGATCAGTACAAGGCAGCCGGGCGCTCCGGGCAGTAGCGGATCGACCTGTCCGTGGCCGACAGCGTCGTCCATGACGAGCAGGACCTTCTTGCCTGCCATACGCGCTCGCCACTGGGTGGCACGAAGGTCCAGATCGGCGTTGACGTTCTTGGGATGCATCCCGTCGGCGGTAAGGAGGGCGGTCAGAGCGTCCGCCGGCTCGACGGGATCGCCATCGGGCGTGTGCCCGCGCAGCCCCAGGAAGAACTGGCCGTCGGGGAAGAACGGCGCCAGCAGGTGCGCGACGTGCAACGCCAGAGCCGTCTTGCCGACGCCCGCCATGCCGTCGATGGTGTGGACAGCCATCGCGACGTCCCGTTGTGCCGACTCGGCCACCGCGGTGATGATCGACTCGACCTCTTCGAGGCGACCGGTGAACGCTCTGGGGGCTCGGATGAGGGTGTTCACGACGGCGGCCGGCGGGCGATGCTGGTGACGCTCGAAGATGAACTGGTTGCCGGCGGCCTGGTAGATGCGGTCACTGTCGCTGGCCCGCAACTCCCGGTCTCCGGTCGGGGGAGGCGTATCTGGTGATTGTGGTTGATCGTGGCGGCCCGGGTCGGAGCCGCTTGTCGGGGCGCTCATAACTGTCCACCGACATGTGCCAGGCGGCTGAAAGGTCGCAGCAGTCGGCTTCCGATCGTCAGTTGCGCGTGGCTTCGCGGCACGAACCGCGCCCTTGCCGACATGGGGCAGCCTCCCTAGCCTCGGTCTTTCGCTAGCAGTCGATCATGGTCGATGGGGCGTTTGTTTGATCTTCCGGTGGCGGTTTCGGGTGGTGGGCATGGTGATGGCCCGACGCGTTGGTCGGGGTCCTCCGCGGTGTTGGCGGGTCGGGGTGGTGAGGTCAGTAGTTGGGGCGTGGCAGCGCGGCGAGGCGGATGAACGCGGTGGCGAGGTCTGTTGCCCAGGGCCAGGTTTCGGCGATCCGGAGTCGGGTTTGCCGTGCTGATCGGGTGAGGCGGGCGGCGACGTGCAGCAGGCGGTAGCGCAGCTTCTTCGGCTCCGCCGCGGCGAGTTCGCCGTCCAGGAGCAGGTGTTGGGTCCATGAGAGGAGGTCGATGCCGGTCAATGCGAGTTCGAGCCAGGCTTGGTTGATGGCGAAGACGCGGGACGGGAATCGGCCGAAGCCGGTGTCTTTGCCGGTGCGGATGCGGTCTTCGACGCGGGCGTGGGCGCGGTGGCGGGCTTCCAGGTACTGGATCGACCCGTTGCCGACTGGGGTGTCGGTGGCCATCACCTGATGCCGCATGCCCTCGATGGTGTCGAACAGGGTCAGTTGCGCGCCGGGGTGCGGGCGTTCGCGGCGCACGATGAACCGGGTGCCCTGCGGGTAGCCGTCGGCGGGGACCTGGCCGGTGATTTCGCAGATTTCGGCGCCGTCGCGCAGATCCCCGTCGGTGTCGAGGGCGGGCATCCAGTGCGTGGCTCGGCGGATCGCCTCCCGGACGGGTTCGGTGATCGCGACCCCGACGGAGAAGCAGGTGTCGATCCCGTGCTCGCGCAGGCTGCGGATGTGGGCCAGGAATCCTTGGGTGCAGCCGGCCGAGTCCGACCGGATCAGGATCGGGGTGCCGTAGCGGTGAGCGTCCGGGATCTGCGCCACGGCCTGATCGAGGACGGTGATGTGGTCGGCGGTGGTGTTCGACCCGGCCCGGCCTTCGCGGAGCAGCCCGGACAGCGCCTCGCGGGTGCCGTCCAGGAAACAGAACAACGGGTGGTAGCCGAAGGTTTTCTTGTAGGTCGGTGTCGCGGCCTGCTTCTCCGAGTGGCAGATCACGATGGAGGCGTCGAGGTCGAGGGTCAGACCGGGGATCGGTCGGCCCGCCGCGGTCGAGGCCGGCAGGGTTGAGCGGGTTTCGATCCGCTGTGCCCAGGCCAGTTCCCGGGCCTGGGCACGGGCTTCACGCAACCGGGCCAACACGGCCTGGTCCATCTCGGCGAGGACCCGCCACGCGGTCGGGTCGGAGGCCACCGCGCCGAACAGGCCGGCCTGGTTGCGAAGCACCGCAAGGTCAGCGATCGTCTGACCGCCGTCGGCGAGCATGACCGCCAGATCCACCGCGACCCGGCCCGGGTCATGACCGGACTGCCGGACCCGCAACGGGCCGAGCGCGTCGCTGAACGCGGCGCTCAACCCGGTAGCGTCGGCAAGGTCAGCGAGCAGCCGGGCACCGGCGTGCCCGACGACACCCCGACCATCAGCAGCGACAACGATCTTCGGACGTGACCCGGTAACCTTCACTTGGAAAGTGCCCTCCGCGGCGGGATGGAACAGGACCCTCGACAAGTCCTACCTTCCCAGATCAGAGGGCACTTTCACATTCCCGGCACGCCACCTCCAGCCGCCCCTAATGAAGGCGTGAGGCTAGGGCTCGGGGGCTTTGGAAATACAGTAGATGATTCTGTCGACCGGATGCGGGTCCATTTACACACTCAACATACTCAAACTGTTGATTGTGCTTTCATGTCTTTTCATGTCATTCGTGAGACGGTCATTTCGATCCTGAGCGGATGTTGGCTCAGCGGTCCTCGATATATTGATCTCGGCCCGCTTGGTATGCCCGGCTGTTGCCGAATGTCGTGGCTGTCATCGTGATCGTCGGGTGCGGCGTCCGGTCGGTTTCGGGCGTGTCCGGGGGAATCGGAATCGGATCCTCATTCTGGATGCCCGGCGGCGTGTCGTGGCCGGGCACATTTATCCATGCCGAGGTCGACGTTTCCTTCTCCCGTATCTCGATCTTGCTATAGGTCGCCGGATCGATCCCGTCATACCCGTGGCGGACCACTTCGTCGTACACCCGAGAGGACACCACCAGGACCAGGTTGGCCTGCTCGGCGGCGCGTAACACGCGACGTACCGGTTGGGCGTCGCACAACCGGCTGCACATGACCAATGGACTGCCGTGCCACCCGTGATCGCGGTGTACAAGTCCCATGTCGACGGCAACGCGTAGCCGAAATCTTGCATCGGGACGATTTTCCTGCTGTGCCCGTAACGCGGCGGAGAGATCGGAAATGAAATGCGCGAGTACGGGAATCGGGGAGACGGCGGGCGCAAAGATCATTCGGATGCCATCGCCTGTATCGGTCATTTCGATCTCGTCCGGGCGGAAATCTGGTCCCGTCAATGCCTCGATGACCATGGCGCGGAGGTCGGATCTCATTCGAAGCTGCCACGGATTCGTGTGTGATGCCGACCCTGCAACGTCGATGAGTACGACCGTACGTGAGAATCCCTCGTACTGCGTCATGCCGCCTCCCGAGAAGTCGCACCGCGCATGGTGTCGATTGTCTCTTCTAGTGGAGGTTCCGCGCACTGTCTATGCACCATGCATGAGTCAAGCGACGGAGCATCAGATTGGCTCGCCCATCGGGGCCGGGTCGAACCATAGCGCACACTGAGCCGCACATGATCGCTAACTCGACCCTGCAAGTCCGATCGCCTCAGGCGATTGTCAACAAAGCTATCTATTTGGGTCGATGGTGGTTTATGCGGAACGTATGCGTACGGTCACTAGTTTGGTATGGCAATTGGGGCTCGTCTAGTCGATCATCCCTAGTGGAATGATCTAGCTCGACGGCAACGGAGCCAGTGATGCAAATATATAGAAATGTTCGACTTTGGTGCTGTGTGGCCGCAGTGATGGTGATGTTGATGACGAGCGGAGGTGTGTTGGCCGCGCGCACAGTGCAGGTCGGGCCGACGTCCGGCACGCGTCCTTCTACTGAGCGGTATCACGAGCTGTCGGTTGGGCAATGTCGCCACCCCGCAAACGAGCAGTACCACGGGGGCGTCTGTCTCGTCTGACGTCTCGCCCTCAGGTGTCAGCGGCGATCACCGTCCACCGTGTATGCGGCGGCGTGGAACCGTGTGTCGGTCAGGCATGCGTGCGAGCGTAGCCGCGTGGCGAGCAACGTGCAACACGTCCAGCACGTCTATATCTATCCCAGGAACAGCCAATGTATCGCGGTGAGGGACTTGTCGAGGTACGCATCTCGGCCGGTCTCGATGCCGTACGCCAGGTCCTCCAGCACGCTGCATCGGGCGTAGAAGGTCGCGCGATCGCGTAGGGACAGGAGATCGCGGGCGCCGGCTCGATAGCTTCCGGTGGCGGCCTGGAGCGCGGCGGGGCCGAGGTCGCGGTAGAGCAGGCCGAAGTCGTAGGCCGGATCGACGATGGCGGCATCGCTCCAGTCGATGATGCCGGTCACCGTCCACGTGGCGGGGTCGACCAGGACATGTTCGATGCCCAGATCGTTGTGGGAGAACACCGGAGAGTACCCGTCGTCAGGTGGCGGGGCGTCCAGGAACGCCTCGACGGCTCGGCGGTGCGCGACCGGTACCTGGCCCGCGACCGTCGGGTAGATCGCGGCGGCGTCGCGGCGCCACTCGACCAGCGGAGGGTCGTCGGTGTCGACCAGGTCGGCGATCCGGTCGGCCGGGATGGCGTGCAACGCGGAGAGGAACTCGCCGAGCGTGGCGGCGATCGCCGTGTCGTGGTCGGAGGAGCGCTGCTCGGGCAGGTCCAGCAACGGTGTGCCGGGCAGCTTGAAGTAGGCCAGGCAGCCCTGCTCCGCGACCGTGAAGGCCGGCTCGGGTACGGGCAGTGACGCGACGGTGGCGACCGCGGCGAGCAGGCGGGCCTCCCGGTCGAGCCGTTCCGGGTCGGGCTTCCTGCTGAGGCGCACGATCAGTTCGCCGTTCACCTCGTACGCCACGTTGTCGAGGCCCTCCCCGACCACCACGACGGAGCCGATCCGGTACTCAGGCATGCACGCCGCCACCAGCTTGCGTATCTCCGCGACGGCCATGGCAAACCTCTCGTCGATCTTGGAGAAATGTACACGGTTTGAAGATCCAACCGTGTACATTTCTCCAAGATCGACGAGAGAACCGGGATCTGTGGCACGATCGGTCGGCATGGTCCTTGCTGTTGCCCCGATTACCGATCTGACTAACTGGCTGCGGAGTAGCGGTCTGGAGATCGTGCTCTTCGTCAGCGGCGCGCTGCTGCTCACGCGCGTCGCGAGATGGGTCGGCGCCACCGTCATCAGGCGGATCGAGACGCGGCCGGCCGCGAGTTCTGACCTGGTCCGATCCGAAGCGGCCAAGCACGGGCACGTCGTCACCCAGGTCACGATGTGGGCGGTCATAGTACTGACCTACTGCGTGACCGCCGTCCTCGTCCTCCAGCGCTCCGGTGTTCCGATCACCGGGCTGATCGCCCCGGCGACGGTGGTGGGCGTCGCCGTCGGTTTCGGCGCGCAGCGCCTGGTGCAGGACATGCTCGCCGGCATCTTCATCATCGCTGAGCGGCAGTACGGCTTCGGCGACGTGATCCGCGTCGCCGTGGTGGGCGGCGAGTCCGGGGCGAACGGTACCGTCGAGGAGGTCACGCTGCGCGCCACCCGCCTGCGCACCGTCAACGGCGAGGTGATCATCATCGGCAACGGCCAGATCGCCCAGGTGACGAACATGTCCCGCGACTGGGCCCGGGCCGTGGTCGACGTGCCGGTGCCGATCAGCGCCGACATATCCCGGGTCCGGGAGGTCCTCCAGGAGGTGGGCACGGCGATCCACGACGATGAACAGTTCGGGCCGCTGCTGCTGGACGCGCCCTCCGTGATCGGCGTCGAGAGCCTTGAGGTGGACACCGTGCACATGCGCGTCGTGGCGCGGACCTTACCCGGCAAGCAGTTCGACGTCGGGCGCGAGCTGCGGGCGCGGGTCGCGCTGGCGCTACGGGCGGAGGGGATCAACTCGCAGGCCGAGCTTGACACCGCCGAACCCACCGAGACGCGCTGATGACCAGGCACCTGCCGGTGGTCCGGATCCGGGTCTCCACCGCGCTGATCGCACTCGTCTTTCTCGTCGCGCTCGTCGTGTACCTGCTGATCCGGCCGACGCCGGCGTCCATCGCGAAGGAGAATGATCGGCCGGCGACGCACCAGCCCTCGACCGGCCGGTCGACCCGCAGCCCGTCCCCGAGCAGCCACCCGACCCGCAGCCCGGTGCCCAGCCCGACCCGGTCGCCGGCCGCGACGGCCACCGGGTCGACGCCCCCGAGCGCCGGCCCGCACTCCAGCAGCCCGTCACCCGCGACGGCCCCCACACCGGCGGAGCCCACCACGCCACCGGGCTGAGGCTGGCGGAGCCATCCCTACCGGCTGCGGGCCGGACCAGCCGGGACCGGCCCGGGGCGTCGCCCGGACTCCCGGCACCCGTCGCTCGTCCACGGCCGGCCGGCCCGGTCCCGGATGAAGATCCGGTTCAGCTCGGGGAACCGGTAGCGCACGTCTCCGTCGGCGTCGACGCCCGCGATGTCGAGCAGGAACTGGTCCACGAGTCGTTCGAGTGTGTCCTCGACCTGGTGCGGTGGACGGTCAAACAGGCGGGCGGCCTCCGGTACCGTGAAGGTTTGTGCGGCCTGGGCGCCGAGCTGTCGCAGGGCTCGCTGGCCGACGTCCTCGTCACCGACGACGGTGCGACCGAGGAACAGGTGAGCGCGTTGCGCCTGGCCGGGGTACAGGTGACGATCGCATGATGGTTTTCGACTACTGTGGCGTGCTGGGTGACTGGCCGACCGACGACGACCGCGGCGATGGAGCAACTGGCCGGCCGGCGAGGCCCGGACTTCTGGGCCGACTACTGGCGGCACCGCCCACCGTACGATGTCGGGCGATCGGCGAGCGGGAGTACTGGCTGTTCAGCACCGACATCGGCGTCGCCAAGCCAGCCCGGGCCGCATACCTGGCGCTGGCCGAACAGGTGCGGCTGCCCCGCATGACGTCGTGTTCGTCGACGACCGCATCAGCGACCGTATCAACGGCATGACCAAGTACGTTGTGTCATCCACGATGGACAGTGCAGACTGGACCAACACCAGCATGATCGCCGACGACGTGCCCGACACGCTGCGCCGGCTCAAGGAGCAACCCGGTCAGAACATCATCCAGTACGGTTTCGGCCGGCTGTCGTTCACTCTGATGGAGCACGGCCTGCTCGACGAGCTACGCCTGTGGTTGCACCCCTACATCGTCGGCAAGGGCGGCCCGGACGACCTGCTCTACCGGGACTGCACACTTCAGCGACTACGGCTGGTCGACAGCAAGCCGTTGGCCACGGGCATCATCGTCCTCACCTACCAGTTCGGTGACCGATGACCGACATCGGCGTTGTGTTCATGGCCGCGCTGCCCCCGGAGCGCCTCCGTTCGGTGGCGCGGGCGGCCGACGAGGCCGGCCTGGACGAGCTGTGGCTGTGGGAGGACTGCTTCCGGTACAGCGGGATCGCCAGCGCGGCGGCGGCACTTGGCTGCACCGACCGGTTGCGGGTGGCGGCCGGCCTCCTTCCGGTACCGCTTCGCAATGTGGCGCTGACCGCGATGGAGTTGGCGACTTTGTACCGGATGTTCCCGGGCCGGGTGCTGTCCGGCGTCGGTCACGGCGTACAGGAATGGATGGGCCAGGTCGGCGCCCGGGTCGAGTCGCCGCTCACCCTGCTCGAGGAGTACGCGACCGGCCTGGCGGCACTCCTGCGCGGCGAAACGGTGACCGTCTCAGGCCGCTATGTTCACCTGGACCGGGTGGCCCTCGAGTGGCCACCGGCGACCCCCGCCAAGATCTTCATGGGTGGGATAGGCGAACGCACCGTACGGCTGGCCGGCCGGGTCGCCGATGGCACCATGCTGGTCGCCGGTACCGAGCCGGCACGCGTGCACCAGGTCCGCCAGAGCCTGCCGGCCGGCCACATCCTCTCCGTCAACGTCGACGCCGGCAGCCTGCCCCGCGACGCGAACGTACTCGCCGCCACCATCCGCAGCCACGCCGAGGCGGGGGCGGACCGGGTGGTCCTGGAACCCGCGCCCGACGATCCCGACCCGGAAGGCTTCGTCAGGTTGGTGGCCACCCAGGTCAAGCCGCTCGTCTAGGAGGACCACAGTGGACTATCAAGGTTTGATCAGGAGGCTCGACCTCCCAGCCGACTTCACACCCCCCACCACGCTCGCCTACGAGGACGTCCGGATCCACGCCATCAACCGCGGCGACCTGGACGACGACGTGCGGGGAATCAACGCCAGCATCGAGCTCATCCAACGGACCCGCGGCGGCGCGTGGCCCACCCAACCGGTGACCGCGGAAGGCAACTACGCGGATCTGGTCTGGCACGAGGTGGAGTTCCGGGACGGCGACTCGTTCACCTACGTGGTGCGCGACTCCGCCGGTCACTACCTCGGCTGCTGCTACCTGTACCCGATGGGAAGGCGCACCAGGCTGACCGCCGACAAGCTGGATTACGACATCGACGTCAGCTGGTGGGTCACTCCGGAAGCCTTCGACGGTGGCTACTACCCGAAGCTCTATCACGCGCTGCGGCAGTGGGTGACCGAAGACTTTCCGTTCAAGCGGCCGTACTACTCCAACGCCGAGATCCCGACCTGACGCCGCTTGACGCCCGGACCCGCGCCGCGGCCTGGGCCAACAGTGTCCGGTCCACGACGCGGCCGACCGGACGCCGACCCCCGCCGCTACGCTCGCTGGACGCGTTCGCAGGTGGAGGGCAGGTGCGGGTCAGGCTTCTCGGCCCGGTCGACGTCATCGTCGCCGGGGCGCCCAGGGTGGTGAGCGGCTTGCCCTGCAACGGCGGCCCGGCCCAGCGGTGGTACGAGCTGCTCATCTTCGGTAACGAGACGCAGGGCTGACCAGCGCGTACGCGATCGTTCCGGCGACCGCGAGCGCGAGAGCGGTCAGGGTCGCCGACGTGGTGCCGGCCGGCTGCACCATCCAGGTCAGGACCTTCGTGTACCAGGCGCCGCCGGACAACCCGCCCACCAGGACCATCGCGGTCCAGCTGACCGGTACCAGCCAGGCCCGGCCGGTACCCAGAACGACCACGCTGAGCCCGGCGAGCCCGCCGAACCCCACCGCGCCGCGTACGATCACCTCCGCCGTGGCCAGCGGCCTACCGACCACTGTGGACGCTGCCAGCACCGCGGCGACCGCGACGGTGGCGGCCACGAGGTGCGTGGCGCGCCGGGGCGGCCAGGCGATCGCGGCGGTGCGATCGAGCGCGGGGTCGACGCCGGCGAGCCCGGGAGCGATAGTCCCGGTGACCAGTACCGTGGCGAGGACCGCGAGGTTGAGCCGTATCGCCGGATCGGCCACCAGCTGGCCGAGCGCCCAGAACACGGCGGTGCCGGCTACCGCGGCGCCGGTGGCCGCCGGAACTTCACGGCTGCGGATGTACAGGATGAGCCACCTCACGACCCGGTCCCCTTTCCGATCAGGATGTCGAGCAGATCGCGGCCATCGCACGCCAGCGCGGCGCGACGCGGGCCTGCTGTTCGGCCGCCGGCAGATCCAGACCGCGGCCGAGCGCCGCAGTTCGATGCCGATGACCCTCACATCCGGGAAGACGACCAGAATCCCGAGCCGGTTCTCGACGCTACCGGCAGCTGGGTTCGATCTCGACGTGCAGATTTCGCGGCGCGACGACCAGGCCACGCAGCACCCAGGCGAGTCCGCCGCCTAGCACGAAGCCATACCGCTGCGCGACGCTCAGCGCGACCCGTGCGACCTCCCGGTGAAAAGGATCGAGGTCTCCGGAGATCATGCCGCGACGCGCAGTTGCCGGTGGCATGCCTCCCATGCCTGGCGGACCGGGCGTGGCAAGTTGAGCTGGCGCCAGATGCGGATCAGGACGCCTGCGTTGATCCACTGGCGGAGTTCGTCGTGACCAGCACAGGGCGGTTCGGCCGCGCCAGATAGACCACGCGGCTGGTGCCGGTACCGTCGGTCATGGCTTCAGCGTACCGGCTGGCGATGCCGGCGGCGGTTCGACAGGAAGTCGCAGGTCAGGGCCGATTCTTCCGCCCGGCAGACCGCGGGGACGAGTCGGATATCAAACCGCCGCCCGGAACGCCGTGGTTCTACGGCGCTCCGGGCGGCGCAAGCCCGATCACAATGTCCGAACCGCGCTCACGGTCGTGAGATCACGCCGCGACGAGTTCGGTGTCCAGTTCGCTGATGTCGCATTCGTCGGCGTCGGTTACCTCACGGACCGGGCGGGGCGTGCGGACGACGGTCACCGCCACCGTGATGGCGACCAGCACCAGCCCGGCACCGACCAGCAGGGCCAGCCGGTACCCGCTGGTCAGGGCCTGAGCGGCCGACCCGCCGCTGGCCAGGGCGTGTGCGGTCCGGCCGGCCGAGAGGGTGGCCAGCACGGCCAGCCCGAGCGCGCCGCCGACCTGGACGGTTGTGTTCACCAGGCCCGAGGTCAGCCCGGCGTCGCTGTCGGTGGCGCCAGACATCGCCAGCGTCACCAGCGCGGGGAAGCAGACGCCGACGCCGGTTCCGATGAGGATCATCGAGGGCAGCACGTCGATGAGGTAGCTGCCGTCGACCGGCATGCGGGAGAACACGGCCAGCCCGACGGCGATCAGGGCGAGGCCCGGCAGCAGGCAGGTACGCGCACCGAACTTCATGATCAGTGGCTGGGAGTAGCGCAGCGAGAGGGTACCCATCACGATCGTGGTGGGGAGGAAGGCCGCTCCGGTCCGCAGGGCGTCGTAGCCGAGCACCCGTTGCAGATACAGCGCGCCGAGGAAGAACGTGCCGAACATCCCGGCCACGGTCAGCGCCTGGATCGCGTTCGCGCCGGCCACGGTACGGGAGCGCAGAATCCGCAGCGGCATCAGCGGGTTGCTGGCGGTGGCCTCACGCCACACGAACCCTGCCAGCAGTGCGACGGCGGCAGCGCCGTAGCGCAGCGTCGGGCCAGCGGTCCAGCCGTACTCCGCGGCCGGCTTGACGATCGTGTAGACACCCAGCATCAGCGCGCCGGTCACCAGCGCGGCGCCGGCCAGGTCCGCGCCGCGGCCCAGTCCGGTACCGCGATCGCGGTCCAGCAGCCGTACGGCCAGAGCGGCGGTCACCACGCCGATCGGGATGTTCACGAAGAAGATCCAGTGCCAGTTGACGGCCTGGGTCAGTACCCCACCGGCGAGCAACCCGATCGAACCGCCAGCGGACGCGACGAAGCTGTAGACGCCCAGTGCCTTGGCGCGTTCGCCCGGCTCTGGAAACATGGTGACGATCATGCCGAGGGTCACCGCGGAGGTCAGTGCCCCGCCGATACCCTGCACGAACCGTGCGGCAATCAGCACCGCCTGGCTGTCGGCCAGCCCGCAGGCCAACGACGCGAGCGTGAACAGCGCCAGCCCGACGAGGAATACGCCGCGGCGGGAGAGCAGGTCACCCAACCGGCCGGCAAGCAACAGCAGGCCGCCGAAAGCGATCAGGTACGCGTTGACGACCCAGGCGAGGCCGGACTGGGAGAAGCCCAGGTCGTTCTGAATGGCCGGTAGCGCCACGTTCACCACTGTGGCGTCCAGTACGATCATGAGTACGCCGACACAGAGCACTACCAGAGCGGCCCAGCGGGAACGGCTTGCCACGGTCTTCTCCCATCGCTCGGAACTTGTCACCCCCTCAGACCGTCCCGGTACCGAAAACTCATCGGCCGCGGCGCAAATAACGTCGCGGCGTCGAGCAGGCCGGCGTCAGCGTCCGACGCCGGCCTGCGGGCGGTTACGGTCGGCTCGGTCCGGTCCGGCTGTTCCAGTAGAAGGTGACGGCCTGGAGGTAGTTGCTCCAGGTCCGGGTGGGATCGAGCCTCGGCGCGCAGAGCCGACTGGAGGGTGCGCCTGCCGGCTCCGCGACTATCTCCACTTAGATCAGCCGGCTAGGGACCTGACGTCCCAAACCCAGGCTCCGCCGACTCGGGCGGCCGGCCCGAGCAGCAGATCGACGGTTCGGTGCAGGGCTGGTTCGTGGTAGCCCGGTGGCAGGACCACCACGGTGCCGCGATCGGCCCACAGCCGCGCCGTCACCCACAGCGCGACGGCGAGGTAGCCGGTCAGCGCGAGCGCGTCCGAGCGCAGGGATCTGGCAATCATACTTTAATCGTATAAATATATAAAAAGCAGACCAAGCGACCTTACCCACCAACGACCCGCGTAAGGAGTCGTTCGACAGCCGCCGGGTTCCGGAGCAGGTGGAGTTCCGCGTGACCGGCGTGGTCGGCGATCGCCGCCAGGACGATGGGGAGGCTGCGGCGCCGGTACCCGATCAGCCAACGCCAGAAGGCCAGGTTCTCGCGGGAGCGGCGCACGGCGCGCCAGGCGCAGCGCCAGAGCGCGAAGTCCAGCACGATCACGGTATCGGCGGCGCGCAGCCGTACGGGGAGAACGTCGTACGGGCCGAGATCGCCGTCGATGATCCACCCCGGCCCGCTGGCGAGCCCGTGTTGGACCCGCGCCCATCGGTCTTTGGGCATGGGAGTGAGGTCGGGCGACCAGAAATGTCTGTCCAGCTCGATGACCGGCAGGGCGAGGACGGTACCGAGGCGGGCGGCGAGAGTCGACTTGCCCGCACCGCCACGGCCGAGGACGACGATCCTTCTCACGCGGCGCGCAGGCCTCAGGCGGCCATCCCCGGCGTCTGCTTCGGCAGGCTCGCGACGACCCGGAGCAGGTCGGTGACCGAGATCATCACGTCTTCCTCGGTGCCTGCCAGACCTTCCTGGATCCACTCCCGCATCAACGCGGTCGGCTTCAGGCCCTTATCGGTCGCCAGGTCCTTGATGCGCTGATAGACCCCGAGAGGCAGCCGCAGCGAGACGGCGGTCATCGCCTCACCCTCGGCGGGCGGGGGAAGCTCGACCTTGCCGGCCGCGTCCACGTCGAAAGTGATCTTCCTATTGGCTACGTCGTCGGCGAGCCGGGCCATTTCCTCTTCGCTGTAGACCGTCATGGCTGGTGCTCCTCCCACTGCTCGAACGCGGCAAGCTCGACCAGATCAAGATCACTTGCTCCGATGATGAGGAAGTCGAACGTGCCGACCCGGCGGACCACCACAGACAGCGCCCGACCGGTGTTGGTGCGTGCCCAGATGGCGAGGACAGGGATGCCCTCGGTGCTGACGCCGGGCACCGGCAGGCGACGCTTGGCGGCCAGCACCTGTTGCGCCTCGTGCGGCTCGATGCCGAGGAGGCGTTCGAGGGCGATGTCCAGCCATTCGTAACCCACACCGACCAGTGTACGACGATCGTCATACGGCGCGTGTCATCACATCAGTACGCGGAACGATGACATTCTTGTCGTGTAGCTATTGCGAATCTCGTTTACTTTCTCGACCAACTCGGCGGCCTTCATGTTGCGCTCCGCCCGTTCCCAACGGAGTTGGTCCAGATCGTTTTCGATCTACCGATGAAGGTCCCATCGGTCGCGAAATTGCAGGACCTTTTCAAGGCTGGTAAACACCGTTGCGAAAGCGGCGACGACCGCGGCGGTCGTCGCGAAGCGAGGCCGGCGACGACGGATGCGGTGGCAGCGGCGACGATGCTCAGCGCCGAGCCGACGAACGAAGCGTACGAGGAGAATTTCTTCCGCCCCGGTGATAGGCGATCATCTTGGCCAGCTCGGCGTTTATGTCGAAGGGCGGGGGCTGATCCTGGGACAGAAGAAACGACCACCCTTCCATCTGTTGATCGGGTAACCCGCAAGAAGAGGAAAAATGCGCGGCCCGACGGCGTGCACGGAACACCTCGCCGAGACCTGCGCAACTTGGGCGGCCGCCTAGCCTGGCACCGGGGTGGACTCAACGCTCCGCCGCCACGACCCGTCCGGCGAGCATGCGGCACCTCCCGGGTCACGACACCCCGGTAGGCGTTCCAATCCGTTCCATCGGCGGTCCGTGCGTCATGTTCCCGTTACGGGATGCCGTCAGTTGTAGACGGTTCCGGCCGGATCCCGGATGGTGATGTTCCACCGCCGGGCCCATTCGGCCAGCCAGGTCGGCACCGGGCCGTTCTGGATCGGCACTTCGAGGATCAGGTTGCCCTGGAGGGGCTTGCCGACCAGTTGGGGGCAGTTCGCCCGGTTGGCCGGGGTGTCCGCGACCACGTTGCCGGGACCGTACTTGTCGAGGAACTCGTTGACGTACTCCTCCGCGTACTCCGGGGGAATGTCCGCGAGCTGGGTGTTCTTGCGGGACACGATTTCCTTGCCTTCTGTGTACCCATCGACGATCTTGTTGTTCTCCAGTCGTACCTCGCGTGCCTCGTACGCGCCCTTCTGCGCCTCGTTGAAGTCGTTTCCGCCCATGAATCTCTCCTGCCGGGTGGGGCGTGGCTCACCGGAGTCGAGTTCCGGGATCCGACCCGGCTCGCCCGGATCGGGCACCGGCTCGCCGCTGTCCAGCGGCTCCGCCAGGTCCAGCGGATCGGCGTGGTCACCGCCGTGGTTGCCACTGCCGGCGTCGTCCGCCTTCTGGTCGGCGATGAGCTTCGTCAGCTCGTCGGAGGGAGACAATTCGGGGGCCGGAGTGACCTCGGGCGCCGGTACCGTGTCCGGGCCAACCGAAGGCGTGATCGGCTGCGGGCCGCCGGTCGGTTTGCCGCCGACCGGCCCGTCAGCGCCGGACGCGACCGTGGCGTTTCCATCGGTTGCGCCGGCACCACCCTCGATCACCCGCAGTTCCGGTGGGGCCGGCGCGCCAGCGGGAGGCACGTACCCGTCGGCGGTCATCGCCATCGGCTCGGTGCGCGGCACCGCGTTGTCGTTGGCCGGCGCGGGGGAGTCGCCGAGCGCGCCCGAGACGTCGGTCAACTCAGGACCGCCCGGCCGAGATGGCGGGATGGCGTTGTCGTTGGCCGGCGCTATCTCGCTGGTACCGCTGCCCTCGATCGGCGGTGCACCTTCGCCGCCACCGCCGCCGCCACCACCGCTGCCGCGGAGCATCTTGCCGCCGGCCTCCATGGCCTTCGCCATGCCGATCTGGAGGGCCATGTTGCCCGCGTTGCCGGCGTCCTCGGTCATCTCGTCGGACTTGTTCTGAAGCTCGCCCGCGGTCTGCGCGGTCGCGGCGTCGATGAGGTTCTTGATGAAGACCAGACCCTGGAGCACCAGCGCGATCTCGGCGGCGGTGATCGCCCACGGCCCGACGGTGGCGGCGACGGTGCCGCAGAAGGCGATGATCGGCGCGGTGACCGGCGCGATGAGCCCCAGCGTGAGGACGGTCGCCGCGGTCAGGATGACGCCGATCGCGACCGCGAGCCCGGCGATGGATCCGAGCACGATGGTCACGCCGGTGGCGATGTCGGCCGCCGACTTGAGCAGGTTGCCGAGCGGGTCCTTCTGCCACTGCGTGGCGCTGAACAGGTTGGCGCCGCCGGACAGGATCATGCCGAGCCCGGACACGACACCCATCAGCGACGCCCGTGGGTCGATGAACCCGCGCAGGATCCCTCCGAGGAAGCGCGGGAAACTCGTCGCGCCGACGGAGCCGAACAGGTGGCGCCCCGTCGTCCGCAGCGCGATGCCGGCCTTGTCCGACGCGGACAGGTGGGAGAACTGCCCACCGGCGTCCTTGTCGATCTCGGCCAGCTCGTCCCGCCGCCGCTGCTTTTCGCGCTCGGCCGCCTCGGCGCGGGCCGCCGCGCTGGGTGGGTCCTCGCCGGTCAACCACGGCGGCAGGGCGTCGGCCACCGCCCCGCCGGTGTCGACGCGATCCCGGTCGCCGTACCCGGCGCGCTGGACCGAGGCGCGTGTCGCTCTCGGTACCCGGGCCGGCACGGCCGCCATGCCATCGGCGTAACCGCGCTGGGCACCGTGGATGCGCGCCTCCAGCACCGTCGACGCCTGCGCCAGCGCGTCGGCGTTCGCGTCGAGCGTGGCCGTACCCGTCAGGATCTCGTCCGGACCGCTGGCGAGTCCGGCCAGGTGGCCGCGCGCCGCCTCGTTCTGCTGGGCCATCTCGGCGGTCTTCTGCTCGGTCCGCGCCAGCGCCTGCTCGGTCAGGGCGAGCTTCGCTTCGGTACCCGCATTGTCCTGCCTGGCCCGTGCCGCCTCGTCGGCCAACTGACCCGCGCGCTCCCTGGTCTGGCCGATCGTCGCGTCGATCGACCCCATGTCGGACCCGATCTTGGTCAGCTTGTTGCCCTGCTCCCGGGACTTGCCGGCCGCTTCGCTGTCCTCCGGTTGCCTGCGCGCGTTCTCCGCCGCGAGTCCCTGCGACTCGGTGGCAACCGGGCTGGACTTCGCCGAACCCTCGGCGCTCCTGGCCGCGATGTCCGGTGCGCCGCTGGCGACCGTGTCCGCCTTCTGCTTCGACGTGTCCAGCGCCTGCCGGGCCTGGTCGGCCACCTGACGGCGGTGGGCGGTGTGCTCGCGCACCGTGGCGACGCCGGCCTCGGCCTGGGCGATGCCGCTCTCGGCGGCCCGGATGTTGCCCTGGATGGTGTGCGCGTTGGCGCGTTCCTCGGCCGCCCGGACGTGCAACACGTGGGCTCCCGCCCGCAGCGCCTGTACCCGCTGGGCCAGGCCGGCGGCGAGCGCGTCCCCGCCGGGATCCTCCGGTACGGGCCGGCCCCCGGCGTCGACCGGCAGCACGGGTTCGGGCATCTGAACCGGGGCGGCCGGCGTCGGCGCGGACTGCGCCGAGGCGAGCGCGAACGCCTGATCCGCGAGGCCACGAGCGGCGGTCGCCGCGGCGGCCGGGCCCTCGCCGGTACCCCGCCCGCCGGCCGGCGCGGTGGCGTTCTTCGCCGCCACGAGTGGCTTCGCGGGCGCCCGTACCTCCGTCTTCGCCGTGTCGGCCGCCAGCGCGGCGGCGTTGCGCTCGGCGCTCGGGTCGGGCGGGCTGACGGTACCGCCGAGTTTCTGGCGCAACCGGGCCTTCTCGGCCGGGTCCGGCGCACCGGGCTGCCCACCGGACCCGGCCGGCTTACCACCGGCCGGGGGCGGCTCGCCGGCGGCCGGTGGCGCGGTGCCGTCCTGGCCGGCCCGCGCCTTCGCCGCCGCGATCTGCTCCCACTCCTGCGCCTGCAACGTCGCCGCGATACCCGTGTCGGCCTGGCGCTGGGCCACCAGCCGCGACACCGCCGCATTGCCCGCGGCCTGTTGCAGGCCGAGCAGACCGGACACCTTCGCCTGGCGTTTCGTGCCTGGTTGGCGTTCCGCGGCGGGACGGTCGCGGGTCGGCTGGTTCTCGTGGTCCCCGGCACGTCCAGTGTCGGCCATGGTACGAAGGTGGTCCTCCCGGGGCCGATTCGCCAGGACCTGTGGCGTACCCGAAGGGCACCGTCCGCTGCCCTCATGGGCAGCGCGAGCCGCGGCCGCCGGCACCCCGGGTACGCTGCGCCCCGTGGGCCGACGTCAGGTCAACCTGCGGCGACTCCCGACCTGGGCGCAGTACCTCATCGGGATCGCTGTCGCCGTGCTGATCGGCGCGCTGGCCTGGAGTTCCGGCCGGCATCGCGAGACTCCCGGGTGGGTGACCGGCGGCATCAAGGTCGCCGGCGTTGTGCTCGCCGTCGTCGCCGTCGGCTGGTTCATCCGTGCGGTATGGCGGCACCGACCCCGCTGAACCGCGATCGGTTGCCGGCCGCAAGCGTCCTGTTCCGCCGGCCGTACCGGGCAATCCGCCCGACGCCACCACACCATGCCCGGATTGTGCGACACGATCACAAGCCAGGCGCGTGAACACCCGTGGATGTTTGGAGAATCCCTACAACTTTTCTTGTCGCCCGGTAGCGGCTTTGACGGTTTCCATCAGGTGCGACGGCGGCGAAGGTTGTGATCGGGACCCCCTGCATCGCGGGAGTTGTCCGTTTTGTCGGTACGAACTTGGAGGCTTGCTCGGTGTTCAGCCGCGTCGCCATCGTCAACCGGGGTGAGGCCGCCATGCGGCTGATCCATGCCGTCCGCGAGCTCAACGCCGAGACCGGGGCCGCGCCGATCGAGACCATCGCTCTTTACACCGATGGTGAGCGGGGTGCCACGTTCGTGCGGGAGGCAGATCACAGCTACTGCCTGGGTCCTGCCTCGGCCCGCCCGTACCTCGATCACGCGGTCCTCGCCCAGGCGCTGGTCGAGACCAGGGCGGACGCGGCGTGGGTGGGTTGGGGGTTCGTCGCCGAAGACCCGGCCTTCGTCGAACTGTGCGAAAAGAACGGGGTCACCTTCATCGGGCCGGGCGCCGAGGCGATGCGCAAGCTGGGCGACAAGATCGGCTCGAAGCTGATCGCCGAGGAGGTGGGCGTACCGGTGGCGCCGTGGAGTCGCGGCGCCGTGGAGGACCTTGACGCGGCCCTGCGCGCGGCGGACGAGATCGGGTACCCGCTGATGCTCAAGGCGACCGCGGGCGGCGGCGGGCGGGGAATCCGGGTCGTGCGCAGCGCGGCGGAGCTGACCGAGGCGTACGAGCGCACCAGCCTGGAGGCGCAGCGCGCGTTCGGCAGCGGTGTCGTGTTCCTGGAGCGCCTGGTGACCGGTGCCCGGCACGTCGAGGTACAGGTGATCGCCGACGGCCAGGGCACCGCGTGGGCGCTGGGGGTACGCGACTGTTCGGTGCAGCGGCGCAACCAGAAGGTCATCGAGGAGTCCGCCTCGCCGGTGCTCAGCCCGCAACAGGTACGGGAACTGAAGGCCGCGGCCGAACGGCTTGCGCTCGCCGTCGACTACCGGGGTGCCGGCACCGTCGAGTTTCTCTACCACCCCGGCGAGCGCATGTTCGCCTTCCTGGAAGTCAACACACGACTCCAGGTCGAGCACCCGATCACTGAGATCACCACCGACGTCGACCTGGTCAAGGCCCAGTTGCACGTGGCCGCGGGTGGTCGGCTCGGTGAACGGACCCCGACCGAGGCGGGGCACGCCGTCGAGGCGCGGCTGAACGCCGAGGATCCCGATCGCGACTTCGCGCCGTCGCCGGGCCGGATCGTCCGCCTGGTGCTGCCCAGCGGGCCCGGTATCCGGGTGGATACCGGCGTCAGCGAGGGCGACGTGATCCCGGCCGATTTCGACTCGATGATCGCCAAGATCATCGCCTACGGGCGCACCCGCGAGGAGGCCCTCGGTCGGCTCCGCCGGGCGGTCGCCGAAACCACGGTGATCATCGAGGGTGGCGCCACGAACAAGAGTTTCCTGCTGGACCTGCTCGACGCACCCGAGGTGATCGACGGGAGCGCGGACACCGGCTGGATCGACCGCGTCCGCGCTCTGGGCGGCCTGGTATCCACCAGGCACTCCGGCGTCGCGCTGGCCGCCGCCGCGATCGAGGCGTACGAGAACGAAGCGTTCGTCGAGCGGCAGCGGCTGCTGTCCACCGCGCATGGCGGACGCCCGCAGGTACAGCACAAGAGCGGCCGGCCGATCGACCTCAAACTGCGCGGCTCGACCTACCGGGTACGCGTCGCACAGATCGGGCCGCGCCGGTTCCGGATCGGGATCGGGGAGTCCGCCACCGTGGACGCCGAACTCGACCGGTTCGACGAGCACACCAGCCGACTGCTGATGCACGGCCGGCGGTTCCGCCTGGTCACCGACACGCACGGGCCGATCCATCTGGTCGAAGTGGACGGTGTCACGCACCGCGTCGGCCACGACGAGGGCGGCGTGGTCCGATCGCCCGCACCGGCGCTGGTCGTCGCGACCCCGCTGCGGGTCGGCGACGAGGTCGAGGCCGGCGCGCCGGTGCTCGTCCTCGAAAGCATGAAGATGGAGACCGTCCTGCGCGCGCCGGTCAAGGCGGTACTGACCGAATGCCTGGTCTCGGTCGGCAGCCAGGTGTCCACCGGTGCGCCGCTGCTGCGACTGGAGCCGATCGGTGACGAGGCCGCGGCCGAGGCCATCCAGACCCAGGCCGTAGACCTGAAACTGCCGCCGGAACCGATCGACCTGTCCGCTGGGGAACGGGTGGCGCGGGGCATCGCCGACCTGCGCAGCCTGCTGCTCGGCTACGACGTCGATCCGCACGACGAGAGCCGGGTGCTGTCGGACTACCTGACCGCGCGGGTGGAGTTGGGCCAACGCCCGATCGAAGAAGAAGTCGAACTGCTGCGGGTGTTCGCCGATCTGGCCGAACTCAGCCGCAACCGGCCCGCCGGGGAGGAGACCAGGGCCGAGAACCGGGTGCACAGCCCGCGCGAGTACTTCCACATGTACCTTCAGAGCCTTGACGTCGACCGGGCGGCGCTGCCGGACACCTTCCGCACCCGGCTTGCCCGGGTGCTCGCCTACTACGGCGTCGACGGCTTCGAGCGCACGCCCACGCTGGAAGACGCGGTATTCCGGATCTTCCTTGCGCAGCAACGCGCCGCGTCCGACGCCTCGGTGATCGTCACGTTCCTTCAACAGTGGCTGACCGAGCCGCTGCCGGCCAAGGGCCTGCGCGAGCCCGTCGGCCAGGCCCTGGAGCACCTCATCTTCGCCACTCAGCTCCGGTTCCCGGCGGTCGGCGACCTGGCCCGCAGCGTGGTGTTCCGCTGGGCCGCCCAGCCGATGCTGCGCCGCAAGCGCGCCGAGGTGTACGCGAGCGTGCGTAGCCATCTGCGCTACCTCGACCGCAATCCGACCGCACCCGACCGCGCCACCCGGATCGCGACGATGGTCGCATCACCAGAACCGCTGGTCCGCCTGCTCGGCCAGCGCATCGGCAAGCCGGGGGCCGGTCACGGGCCGATGCTCGAGGTGCTCAGCCGGCGCTACTACGGCAACCGCGGCGCCAGCAACACCCGCTGCGTCGAGGTGGCCGGCCATTCGCTGTTCACCGCCGAGTACGACCGCAGGGGCGAGCGGTTCTCGCTCATCGCGGCGGCCGCGGACATTCGCGAGCTGCCCGCGGCGCTGGCACAGGTCGCCGACCTGGCCACCGCACTGTCCACTGCGGACGTTGTCGCGGACGTGTACCTGACGTGGTCCGACCAGCCTGACCCGGACGCGATGGCCGCGGCGCTGCGCGACATCCTCGATCGAGCCGGGCTCCTGACCGCGCTGACCCGGGTCACGATGTCCGTCGCCGGGCGCACCGGCACCGCGCCGCACCACCACTTCACCTTCCGCTCCGGAGTGGGGGAGGACCGGCTCATCCGGGGGCTGCATCCGCTCATCGCCCAACGTCTGCAACTGCCGAGGCTGCGCAACTTCGATCTGACCCGGCTGCCGTCGGCGGACGAGGAAGTGTACGTCTTCCACTGTGTCGCCCCGAACAACCCGGCCGACGAGCGACTCGCCGCGATGGCTCAGGTCCGCGACCTGACACCCTTGCGTGATGCCGAGGGTCGCATCATCGCCCTGCCCGCCATCGAGGGCGCCCTGGCCGCCTGCCTGGACGCGATCCGCGACACGCAGGCGCAGCGCACCACGAAGCAGCGCTTCGACACCAACCGGATCACCATCTTCGTCTGGCCGCCGAACGATCTCAGCATCGAGGAGCTGAACTCCGTCTCGCACCGGCTGCTGCCGATCACCGCGGACGCCGGCCTGGAAGAGGTGCTGTTCCTCGCCCGGCAACCAGACCCGACCACCGGCAGGTTGGCCAACATCGCGGTGCGGATCTCGTACGACGCGGGTATGCGGGTGACGATCACCGAACCGACGGACGAGCCGATCCAGCCGCTTGACGACTACCGCCAGAAGGTGCTCACCGCACGCCGGCGGGGCGCCACCTACCCGTACGAGCTGACCGACATGCTGGCCGGCCCGCACGGCAGCTTCGCCGAATACGACCTCGCCGACGATGGTGCGCTGGTGCCGGTACAGCGGCCCAAGGGTCAGAACCGCGCCGGCATCGTCGCCGGTGTGGTGAGTACGCCGACCGACCGCCATCCCGACGGCGTCACCCGGGTGGTACTGCTCGGCGATCCCACCAAGTCGCTGGGCGCACTCGCCGAGCCGGAGTGCGCGCGGGTGATCGCGGCACTCGATCTGGCCGAGCGGATGGGCGTACCCCTCGACTGGTTCGCGCTGTCGGCCGGAGCCCGCATCTCGATGAACTCGGGCACGGAGAACATGGACTGGGTGGGCGCCGCGCTCAAGCGGATCGTGGAGTTCACCCAGGCCGGTGGCGAGATCAATATCGTGGTCGCGGGGATCACCGTCGGCGCCCAGCCGTACTGGAACGCCGAGGCCACGATGCTCATGCACACCAAGGGGATCCTCGTGATGACCCCGGACTCGGCCATGGTGCTCACCGGCAAGCAGTCGCTGGACTTCTCCGGCGGAGTGTCGGCCGAGGACAACTTCGGCATCGGCGGGTACGACCGGGTGATGGGTTTGAACGGTCAGGCCCAGTACTGGGTACCCGACCTGCGTGCCGCCTGCGACCTGTTGCTGGCGCACTACGACCACACCTACATCGCCCGCGGCGAGAGCCACCCGCGCCGCGCGGTCACCACCGACCCGAGTAACCGCGACGTGAGCGGCTACCCGCACGCGGCGTCCGACAGCGACTTCACGACGGTCGGCGAAATCTTCTCCAAGGAACGCAACCCGGATCGCAAGAAGCCGTTCGACATCAGGACCGTGATGCGCGCCGTGGCCGACCAGGATCACGTGATCCTGGAGCGCTGGGCCGGCATGGCCGACGCGGAGACCGCGGTGGTCCAGGACGTCCACCTCGGTGGCGTTCCGGTGTGCCTGATCGGCATCGAGTCCCGGTCGGTGCCACGGGGCGGATTCCCACCCACCGACGGCCCTGACACGTACACCGCGGGCACCCTGTTCCCGCGGTCCTCGAAGAAGGTCGCCCGGGCCATCAACGCGGCCAGCGGCAACCGGCCGCTGGTCGTACTGGCCAACCTGTCCGGCTTCGACGGCTCGCCGGAGTCGATGCGGCTTCTGCAGTTGGAGTACGGGGCGGAGATCGGCCGGGCGATCGTCAACTTCCGCGGCCCGATAGTGTTCTGCGTCATCTCGCGCTACCACGGCGGCGCGTTCGTGGTGTTCTCCAAGGCACTGAACCGGAACATGACCGTACTCGCCGTGGAGGGCTCGTTCGCCTCGGTCATCGGCGGGGCGCCGGCCGCCGCGGTGGTCTTCGCCGCCGACGTCAACGCCCGGACGGCGAAGGACCCGCGAGTGGTCGACCTTGAGGCGCGGGTGGGCGCGGCGAGCGGCGCCGAACGGGCCGAGCTGGTCCAACGCCTGCTGGACCTGCGCGCCACCGTACGGGCGGAGAAGGTCGGTGAGGTGGCCGCCGAGTTCGACGGCGTGCACAGCATCCAGCGCGCGGTCGACGTCGGGTCGGTGGACGCCATCATCCGGCCCGAGCAACTGCGCCCGGAGATCATCGCGGCGATCGAGAGGGGCCTGGCCAACGCCGATGATCTGATCTAATCCCTGTCGTGTCCAACCAGGATCAGGACGGTGCGCCCGAAGGCGAGCCGTCCGAGGCGAACACGCCGCGACGTCGGTCGGCTCCCGGCGTCGTTCAGGCGACGGCCATTCTGCTTTATGTCGGCGGCTCGCTGACCGTGCTGTTCGCGCTGACCGGGATCCGATCGGCAACGGCGGGCGATCTCCTGCGGTCCGGGGCGTACCTGTTCCTCGGGGTGTCGTACCTCGGGCTCGCGCGGGGTGTGCAACGAGGCCGGCGCTGGGCACGACGGACCATCCTGGTCCTGTGCGGGATAGGCGTCGTCCTCGCGGGTGTGCGTCTGGCCTCGGGCATGTCGTCGGTTGCCGGCACGCTCGCCTGGCCGGTGGTGTACGCGATTCTGCTCAACACCGGCGCGGCTCGGTCGTGGTTCAGGTCCGCAGGCCTCGGACGTGACCGCTGACCGTCCCTCGGTACCTCGCGCCGCGAGTACGCGGGACCCGCGTCGGGAAGGTGCGATCATGGATGTATGACGGCATGGCAGGACGTCGAACGGGCGACGCCGGAGTTCGCACAGCGCGTACGGGCACTGTTCGACGCGCACCGGCACAAGACAATCGCCACCGTGCGCGCCGACGGTGGCCCGCGGATCTCCGGGATCGAGGCGGTCTTCGAAGGCGGCGACCTGGTCTTCGGCTCGATGCCGGACGCGCGCAAGGGTGCGGATCTGCGCCGGGATCCGCGGTTCGCGCTGCACAGCGCCACGGTCGACCCGGTTGAGGGTTCCCACGCGGAGTGGCCGGGTGAGGCGAAGATCTCCGGTCGGGCGGTCGCGGCCGGGCCGATCGCCGAGGGGCCGGACGGCGACCTCTTCCACGCCGACATCGCCGAGGTCGTGCACACCCACCTCAACGAGGAGGCCACGATGCTCGTGGTCGAGTGGTGGACGCCCGCGCACGGGCTGCGAAGGGCCGAACGAGAGTAGATTCAGGTCTGCCACTCCCATTCCAGCGCGCCCGCCTGGACGGTCGGCGTGTGCTGCTTCAACGGATCTCCCGTGTGCAGCGAGTGGAGCACCTGGGTGAGAAGGTCGGCAAGGCTCTTGTACAGCGGCGGCTGATGCGCGCCGTCCTCGTGGTCGTAGTCCTTCAGATAGCCGTGCCTCGCTCCGGGGGCGGCAGTCCACGACCAGGCTGTTACCGGCACCGTCATAGCCGATCGGCACGAACTCGGGCCGGAAGGACCACGCCGGATCACACGCTTCGCCGGACTCCTGGCTCGGCTCCCGGTCCACCAACAGCGCCACCGCGGGCGAGGCCGCGAGATCCTCGATCGGCGAGCCGGCCGGGTCGGTGGGCAGGGGTAGGGGCGGCACCGGGTACTCCCGCTCGGCCCGCAGCCCCAGCGCCGTCCGGCTGGTTGCCAACACCGTCAGTCCGGAGCACCGGGTCAACAGCTCGTTCAGGTCGCCGGCGATCGACATCACCTGCTCAAGGTTGTCGAGAATGAGCAGCCAGCGGCCGTCGCCGAACCGCTCGACGAGCACGTCCAGCGGTGAGGTCGTCCCCATCAACTCGGCGCCCCTCGCCGATGTCTCCTTCCCGCCCGACCAGCGACGTCGTGGGCACCGGGAGCGACCGCGGGGCACGCCGGGTCGCCGGCGCGGTAGCGGCAGCCACCGCGTGACGTGTGGCTGCGAACCGTTCGCTGAGCAGAATCGCCAGGTCGTCGCGGACCAGCCGGCCCAGCTCGCCGGGCGTGCGGAACCTGCGGTAGGAGTTTGTTGCTTCCTGCCTGATCCGGGCCAGCAGGTCGGTCAGGCGCGGCTCGCGGTCGGGCGCCGGCGATTTGATGTACAGCAAACGCGGCAACGGGCGCGACAGGTCGAACTCGTCCTCCAGACCCGAGATCGCCATGTCCGGGGCGACCCACCCGTAGCGTTGCCAGTACAGCCCGATGAACACGTCGCTTTGCGCCAGGTAGGCCCGGTACACCTCTGCAGCGGGTGCGGCCGCGCTCCCGACTCGAATGTCACCGGGGTCAGCCGCAGGGCCGTGATGGCCTGCGTCCCCGCCCGCCGCTCGTCAGCCAACTCGCCCAACGTGGAACTGACGAAGACCCGCAGGCGCAGGTCAGGAGTCCGGATGCCCGTGTCGCCAAGCAGCCGTTCGTCCACGACCGCCTCCGGCCCGCTACCGAAAGCCGCTTCCGCGTCCCATCGGCGCGTGTAATGGTGTCAATCTATTCCGCTGGCGACCGGACCGACAGGCGGGCGGTCAGGTGGCACTAGCGCACGGCGAGCAGCACGCGATCCGAGAGCACCTGCCAGACGGTCTGCACCTCGCGGAAGCCGGCGTCACGCAACGCCGCCACGTGAAAGTCGAAGTCCGGCGACGTCTCCTGGCGCTCCTTGCTGGCGAAGAGCTGAGTTCGCGCTTCCAGCAGCGGTTCGAGGCCCGGCTCCGCGGACAGCGCGTCCCACCACTGCTCCGCCGTCTCGATGCCACGGGTGGCGAAGGCCTCATCCGACCACTGCTGATCGAGTGCCTTGTCGCTGAGGCGGGCGACAGTCGGCAAGGCCGGGCCGAAGGCCATGTGGTCGGCGTTGAGGAAGAGACCGCCGGGTCGCAGCAGGTGGCCGAGCTCGCGGTAGACGCGGGTCAATGGTTCCGGTGGCAGCCAATGCATGGCGGTGCTGCTCAGCACCGCGTCGACCTGCGTTTCGCCCAGCGTCTCCAGCCAGTCGGGCGACGCGAGATCGGCCTCGACCCAGCGCAGACGGCCACCGACCGTGCCGAGGGCGCCCCGCCCGAGGGCCAGCATCACCGGATCCATGTCCACCGCGATCGCACGCGCAGCAGGGAAGCGGTCGAGCAGCCGCTGGCTGATCGATCCCGGCCCGCTGGCGAGGTCCAGCGCCACGAACGATTCGGGCAGCAGCACCGCCAGCGCGTCGAACATCGTCTTGAACCGCGCTTCGCGCTCGGGAACGTAGCCCTCCTGCTGCACGTCCCAGCGCCGCAACCAGTCAAGCCAGTCGATCTGCTCCTGCACGTCCGTATCCATACGGGCCCCCTGCTCCCGGTACCTGATCCGTCGGACGTTGATTCTGACAGGCTGCCGTGAACTCCGCACAGGACGGGCGAGCGCGGACCGCGCCGGTCCCACTACTCGGGCAGCCGCATTCGTCCGTCGTCGTCGTGCCCGACCGGGACAACGTCGCGCACGGGAGACGCCTCGGGTCGACATGCGGTACCAGCCGGTGCGGAGGACGGCCTCCCGGTTCGTCCGATCGGTGATGTGGAGCAGACGCGTCATGCCAGGACGGTACTGGTTCCAGACGGTGCGCGGCTCACCTGTCGTCCGGGCCGGGCTGACCTTGTTGACGGGTGGCGGGTGACTGCGGACCGGACACCGCGGCGAGGATCTCCGCGACACCGTCAACGTCGACCCCGGCGGCGACTGACACCCTCACCTGCCGCTGACCGTACGTCACGAAACGTGACCGGGTGGCGCCGCGTTTGGCCCCGGTACATTGGGGAAGCCGACCGTATGCAGGCCGTGTGATTGAGAGGACTCGATGACACATTCGATCGCATGGGACCGGGTGACCAACGCTCACGTGTTGCGAGCGCCTCGGGCCGGAGGGATTCTTCGCCCAGCATGGTTTCGCCCCCGCGACAACGTATGAACTGGTCCACAGCGAGCACTCCTACCCGCCGAAGGCGATCCTGGGTACCGCGTACGAGTTCGCCACCGGCCAGCGCCTTGCCTCGCAGGCCCCGGCCCCCGAGAACTTTGTACCGGCGGGGCACAGGTGGACGGCCGCTACCGTCTTAGAGGCGTGACCTTCGAGGAGTTCGCGATGGCCCGCCTGCCCAGCCTCCTGCGCTACGCGGTCGTCCTCACCGGCGACCACGATCTCGCTCAGGACGTTGTTCAGGAGGTCCTGGCCCGGGCTCATGTCCGGTGGCGGCGGATCAGCGAATCGGAGTCGCCCGAGGCGTACGTGCGGCGCATGGTGCTCAACGAGTACCTGTCCTGGCGCCGTACGTGGGCCGTGCGGAACGTGCACGCCGTCGGCGAGCGGCTGGTCAGCCTCGACGACGCCCGGGGCGGGGTGGTCGACCACGCCCAGGGCGTCGTGGACGCCGACGAGCTGTGGCACCGGCTTGCCACGCTCGGACGCAAGCAACGGGCGGTGCTCGTCCTCCGCTACTACGAGCAGATGGAGGACGAGGTGATCGCCGATCTCCTCGGCTGCTCGCCGGCGACCGTGCGCAGCCAGGCTTCGAAGGCGCTGAGGAGGCTCCGGCTCTCGTCGGAGCGGCAGGAGCGGATCCACGCTGAGGAGAAGTCGTGACCGACCACGCGGAGCAACTGCGCGAAGCTTTCGAGACCCATGAGACCCTCGCTCCCGACCCGTCCGCGGTGTACGCCCGGGTGAAGGAGCTTGCCCGCAGCTACAAGCGGCGCCGTCGCGGTGCGCAGGCGGCCGGCACCGCCGTGCTGGGCGCCGGCCTGATCGCCGGAACGATCCAGCTGCCTTCCGTGCTCGCCGGGATCGCAGGCCCCGCGAGCGTGCCGGCCGCCTCGGTCCCATCCGTCGCCCCCTCATACTCCCAGGCTGACCTGGACAAGGACTGGGCGGCGTACTTCGCCGCCGGCTACGGGTACGACGACGCGGTGCAACTCGCCGCGCTCTGGCACACCGACAAGAACATCGGCCTGGTCAAGGCGGAGGCCGGGCGGCGCCTGCTGGCCGGTGAGACCCTGCCGATCCCGCCGCACCCCAACCCGACCGTCACCGCCGCGCCCGACCCCGCCGCGGCGGCCGCGCTGCAAGCGTTCTTCGACGCCGGTTACGTCTGGGACGACGCGGTCCAGCTCGCGACGCTGTGGAAGCTGCCGGACCCGTCGGATGCGAAGGTCGCGGCGGGCAAGAAGCTCGAGGCGGGCGAGAAGCTGCCGATCGAGCCGAAGCCGGCGAACGTCGCGGCGGCGAAGGAGTCGGCGGCCGTCGACAAGTTCTTCGCGGCGGGTTACGACTACGACGACGCGGTCAGGCTGGCGGCGCTGTGGAAGCTCAGCGACCCGCACGCGGCGAAGGTCGCGGCCGGCGAGAAGCTGCTGGCGGGCGAGACCCTGCCGCTCAAGCCGTGATCCCGACGCTGCGCCGGCGCATTGGCTTCGAGGTGGAGCTGATGGCGCCGGCCGGCCTGAGCCGCCGCAGTCTCGCCCTGGAGCTGGCCGGCCGCTGCGGCGGCCGGGTCCGCCCGGTGTGGCACCACGACAGTGAACCGTCCCTCGTACCTGGGCTGGGGCAGTTCCTGCACCTGACCCAGGGTTTCGAGGTACGCCGGGCCGACGGCTCACCGGTGTGCACCCTGGTCGACGACGTCACCGTCGTCGCTGGGCTCGACCCGCGGGCGGCCCCCGAGCCGGGCTGGTTCCGCGTGCTCAGCGACGACCCACGGTTGCTGCGGCTGCTCGCCGCGCACAGCGATCCGGGAGGTACGCTCTCCACCGCGCTCGACCGGCCCGCGCGGCTGTGGGGTACCCGGGTCGAGCGGATCGGCGACGTGTTCCGGCTGGACGACCCGGGCGGCGCGACCATCGCGCTGGCCGCCCCGCTGGGCGGGGAACGGGAACGTCCCTGCGAGGTCATCACCCCGCCGCTGGCCAAAGATCATCGAGCGGCGCTCGACGACCTGCTTACGCCGGCCCGCGAGCTGGGCTTCGCCGTGCCCGCCGAGGCCGCGGTACACCTGCACGTCGACGGCGGCCCGTTCCGGCACCCGCGCGCCCTGGCCAACCTCGTCCGGCTCTTCGCACACTGGCGCGAACCCCTGCGTAACGTCTTCGGCACCAACCCCGCGTGCCGGCGGCTGGCCGCCCTGCCAGCACCGCTCGTGGCCGCGGCGGACGCCGGCGCCGACACCGCCGCCCTGCGCCGAGCCGCCGACGACGGCCAGCTGAGCAAGTTCTTCGACGTCAACCTCACCCAGGTGCTCACCGACGCGCCGCTGCGCGACACGGTGGAGGTCCGCATCCTGCCAGGCTCGATCGACGCCGACGCGATCATCCACCAGGCTGCGCTGGTCGAACTGCTGCTCGATCGCTGCCTTGAGAAGAAACCGTTCCCGGCTCCGCCCGCCGATCCGGCCGCCGCGGTCGACAGCCTGCTCTCGGTGGCCGCCGCCGTGCTCGCGAACCGAACAGGTGGCGAGTCCCGGCTGTCGGTGGCCTGACCAGGCCCGAATCGCCCCATCCGCACCGCTGGCACCACCGGTCCGCGGGGAGCCGTCCGCTCAGGCCGGCCCTGACCCGACCGATGGTCATGGTATGACGGATGACCAGACGATCCGGGCGTCGGTCGCGCTCTGGGCGGCCGCGGCCAATGAGTCCGACCGGTTCGATCTGGCCGCGGCTCTGTACGACCAACTGCCTTCGACGGGCCGGACCCGGTCGGGTACGCGCGGGCGCTGCTGCTCGCCGGCCGGCCGGCCGACGCGCTCGCTGTGCTCGACCGGCACGGGGTACGCGAGCTGCCGGCGAAGCCGTCCGACTCCTTCCCGGCGCAGGTACTGGCGGCGTGCCGTGCCGCGATCGGGGACGAACCGGCGTACCGGTGGCTGTACGCCGCCGCGGGCGGTCTGCGCAACCGCCCGGTCGCCTATCTGCTCGCGGTGGCGGCGTCCGGACGTGACGACCACACCGCCGACACCGCCTGGATGGTCCTCGGCCGTACGCACAAAGTACATACGCCGGCCGTCATCAGCCGGCACGGGACGGCCTTCACGGCCCGTCGCGGCAGGCAGGACCCGCGTAAGGCGCTGGTACGGGTAGCGGTGGCGGCGTTCGCCTTCGACCGCCTCGACCCTCCGGTGGACCACGAGCCGGCACCGGTACTCGCCTCGGCGGCAGAGCTGTGGCGGCGCGGCGACACGGCGGGTGCCCGGCTGCTCCTGCACACCGTGGCCGCGCGGTTGCCGTCGACCCCGGCTCTCGACGCGGCCGAGCCCCAGCTGGCTCCGGCCGTGGCAATCCGCCGGTACCGGGCGGCGGTGCGCGTATGGCGCTGGTTGTTGCCGATCTCGGTGTTGCTGGGCCTCGTGGTCGCCCACAACTCGCCGATGATCATGGCCAGCCTGATGGTACCAGCATCGGCGGCGCCAGACTGACGACGCCGATGACGTACGGCTCGGCCGCGTCGACAGCCGGGTCTGGCGGAGTACGCGCGTTGCGCGACAACCCCAATATCGGTGCCGGCGACAGCAAGCGGCTGGTGCTCGTCTGCCGCTACGCCCCGGTGGCAGCGGCGTCGCCGTCGCGTTCCTGTCGTTACGCCCGAGCGTGTCGCTGTCGCTGGCCGTCGCCCGCCTTGCCGGCGGCCTCTCGTCCGGGGCGGTCGCCAGCATCGCTATTCTTCCCACCGCCGGGCTGCTGGGCGCGACCTACGCCGGGATCGGGACCCTGCTGGCCACGTTGAACCGGCGGCGGCACGCCCGTAACCGCGCTCAGGCACTCCACGACCGGCTGGCCGCTGCCGGGACGTGCCAATGCGCCGCGACGCGCAGCCACGTCGGCTTCTTCGCCGCCGCTTACCGGGAGCGACACCTCGTGCCGGTCCCGGGCGCCGCACCGGTACCGGGCGGGCAGTTGGCCAGTTGTCCCACGACCGGGTATCTGTGGCTGTCCGTACCGTCCGGCGCACTGCTGCGCGGCGAACCCCGTTAGGGTCGGCCACATGGCCGACGCGGTGGTCGTTCCCGGCGGGGCGTTCGGTCCCGCGGCGGGACTGCTCATGTACACCGGAATGGTGGCGCAGCGACGCGGCGCGACGTGCACCGGCACTGGTGGTCGCAGCAGCCGTCGGAACCGTTCGAACCGAAGACCGAAAGCTGGGTGTGCCGCGAGGTCGGGCCGCTGCTCGACGGCGTGGGCGGAAGCCCGCTGCTGATCGCGAAATCCCTCGGGACGAACGCCGCCACGCTGGCCGCCGAGCGGTGCCTGCCAGCGGTGTGGCTCACGCCGATCCTTACCGTGCATGGGTGATCGCGCTCTGGAGCGGGCAACCGCACCGCTGCTGCTGGTGGGTGGTACCGGCGACGCGCTGTGGGACGGTGCCACGGCCCGCCGGCTGTCACCGTACGTGCTGGAGGTGGAGGACGCGGACCACGGCATGTGTGTTCCTGGCCCGGTCGGCGAGTCTGTTGCCGTGCTCGGCCGTGTGGTCAATGCGATGGACGGGTTCCTCGACGCGATCGCCTGGCCAGGCTGAGTACGGTGTGGTCCGGGAATGCCGAATAGTGTCCGGACAGCCGGACAGAAGGGGGATCGCCATGGTTGACCTGCCGGCGTCAGCGCGGACTGTGATCGAATCGGGACGTCTCGCGCATCTGGTCACGGTCAACGCCGACGGCAGTCCACACGTGACGATCGTCTGGGTCGGGCTCGACGGCGCGGACATCGTGGTCGGCAAGCTCGCGGTCGACCAGAAGGTCCGCAACATCCGCCGTGATCCCCGGGTCTCGTTGTCCATCGAGGCGGACGGCGATCAGCACGGAATGCAGAACTACCTGGTCGTCGAGGGCACCGCCCGCATCGAGGAGGGCGGCGCTCCGGCGTTGTTGAAGCTCCTCGCGCAGCGATACATCGGCCCTGGCACTGACTTCCCGCCGATGCCCAACCCGCCGGAAGGCTACGTGATCCGGATCAGCCCGACCAAATTGCGCGGTATGGGTCCGTGGGGCACGGTGCTCGGCTGACTACCAGCGCCCCGGAAGCCCGGCCTGGTCAGTCACCAGGACGCCGCGGAGGTGCCGACGGTACAACGGGTCAGTCGGCCGTGACGCGGGACCGGCGGCGCAGCGGGGAACTGGGCCTGGACACGGCCAACGGATCCCAGTCAGGACCGATCGGCGTGAGTTTGGACGGGTCGGCGATCACGGCGCCCGCCTTCACCTCCGCGCTGAGCGGGCGGCGAAGGATCGCTCCGGCCGTGCCCAGGCCGCTGCTGACGGCGCCGACGATACCGTTGCCCCAGGTGGTGCTCGCACCGGTGAGCCACAGGCCGCGGATCTCGGTACGCGGGCCCGGCCGGCGTGGACCGATCTGGTCGGCGGCCATTTCGATGCCGTAGCAGGAGCCGAGGCTGGACATGGTGAACCGCTCGTGGGTGACCGGGGTGGACGCCTCCCGCCAGACGATGTGCTGCCGCAGGTGGGGGATCACGGTCGTGGCCCGGTCGATCAGCTGCTCGGTGAGGCGTTCCTTGAGCGCGAGGTACCCGGGGTCCTGGCGGTAGCCGTCACCGCGCGGCCAGAACATGCCCTGCGGGACGAGGCACATCACTTCGAGCGTGCTGTGGCCGGGCGGGGCGGCATGCGGGTTGCCCGGGTCCTTCGTGGTGGCCGAGGTGAGGAAGATCGGCACCTCGGCCGGGATGCGGCCCTCGTAGGCGTCGCGGTACGCGGACTCCACGTCGGCGTGCGGATAGCACCAGTACGTGCTGTTGGGCATCTGGTCGGCCAGGTCGATGTCTAGTCCGAGGTAGACGCTGAACAGCGGCAGCGCCATCCGGTACTGCTCCACCCGGGCGACGGTGGTCGGCGCCAGGTGTTCGCGGCCGACGAGGTCGAGGTACGTGCGCTTGAGGTCGGCGCCCGACACCACGATCGGGGCGTGGATCGTTTCGCCCTTGTCGAGCTGGACACCGGCCACGGCTCCGTTTTCGACCAGGATGCGTGTCACGCGCGCCTTGGTCCGCACCTGGCCGCCGTGGGTCTGGATGACGTCGATGAGATGGGCCGGAACGACCTGGCCGCCGCCGCGCGGGTACCAGGCTCCGCCGGTGAGGTAGTGGTCGAGGAAGCCGCCGTGCAGGGCGACCGATGTCCGTGACGGCGGCGCGCCGTAGTCCCCGGACTCGCCGACGATGACCGCCCTGGCCAGTGGGCTGAGCCGGCACGCGGCGAACAGCCAGGTCAGCGGCAGCTGCCCGACGGTGGCGAGCGTCGGTGCCGCGCGCACGAACCGGAGCATGCCCCGGACGGTCGGCTTCGGCATCGCGGCGGTGCGCAACTCGGCGCCGATCCGGCGCAGGACGCCGATGCAGAGCCGCAGGCCGCGCTTCTGGTCGGGGAACGCCTCGATCAGCCGGGCCAGGTAGGTGTCCCAGTCGCTGGGCACCCGGAAGGTGAGATCCGGGAACACCAGGGTGGAGTGCCCGTCGGGGTCGAGCTGGCGGAACTCGATCCGGCCATCAAGCCCGAGGCCGCGCAGAGCCGTCGTCATTCGTCCACCGGGATGGCACTCGCCGATGTAGTGCATGCCGACGTCGAACTCGTACCGGTTGCCTTTGCGGCGAAATACCTGGCTGCAGCCGCCGGCCACCTGGTTCTGTTCGAGCACCAGGGTCCGCTTCCCGGCGGCGGTGAGGTAGGCGGCGCAGGTGAGCCCGCTGAGGCCGGAGCCGATGACGATCGCGTCCCAGTCGTTCATGACGACACCTCCACCGGCTACCATAGCATCCGCTATATCAATTGCTATATCACTAGGATCGGGTGGTGACCGAACGCCGTACCGAGCCCGCGGTGCGGGTACGCCTGCTGGAGGGCGCCGCTCGCCTGCTCGCCGAAGAGGGTCCTTCGGTGCTGACCCTGCGCCGGGTCGCCACGGAGGCCGACACGTCGACCATGGCCGTGTACACGCACTTCGGCTCCATGGCCGATCTCGCCGATGCGGTCGTCGCCGAAGGCTTCGCCCGGCTGGCCGCGCTGCTCGCCGAGGTGCCGCGCACCGACGACGCGATCACCGACCTGGCCGGCCTGGCCCGTGCGTACCTGGTCAACGCGCGGCAGAACCCGCACCTGTACGCGGTCATGTTCGGCACCGCCCCGCTGGGCAAGTACCGCCCTCAGAGCACCGACGAGCGAGAGCGCGGCCGGTACACCTTCGACGAGATCGTGGAGACCTCCCGCCGCGCCGTGGAGCAGGGACGGCTGCGGCCGGCCGAGCCCCTCGCGATCGCCAGCCAGCTGTGGACCGCCATGCACGGCTACGTGATGCTCGATGTCGGCGGCTACTTCGGCCGGGACGGCATCGAGCATGTCCTCGTGCCGATGCTCGTGAACCTGCTCAGCGGTCTCGGCGCGGACCCGGACGCCACGCTCGCGTCGATCAAGACGGTCCGGCCGTAGCGGTCAGTACGCCCCGCGCGGTGCGGTACGCGTCGGCGACCGCTTCGCGTAGCGGCGTGCGCCGGTGCTGGTTGGCGGCGTGTGGACACGTTCGGTGTGCCAGACGTCGATGACGAGACCGCCGGCCGCGGTGTCGGCGTCCCGGGCGATCCGGAGTCCGTTATGCACGGTCTTGATGTTCGACCACGGCAGGAATTCGAGACCGACCCTGGTGCCCGCGTTCGCGGCGTCGGCCGCGAGGCCGGCGAATTCGGTGACCCAGCGGTCGTGGTCCCACGGCATGTCCGCGACGTCCGGGGCGATCTTGATGTGGAGCGCACCCAGCGATTCGGCCGCGGTCAGGAGGTCGTGCCGGATCCGGTCGGATCGCTCGCGGGCGGGGCCGGCGGTCCACCAGTCGGTCAGCAGTTCGAGTTCGAGGTCGACGATGCCGTGATCGTCCAGCAGCGTCCGCAGCCCGCGGGTGCCGTACCGGTCGAGCGCCGGCATGAGGTCGGCGTGCAGCAACCCGAGACCGCGAAACCTCCACCAACTCATCCACGCCGGGGCGGCTGCCGCTTGCCCCGCGCGGCCCCCTGCGCCCGACAAAGGCCCGAACAAGGCGATCCGCACCGGCGCCCGTCCTCGACCAACACTCGACATCGGACCGTACGTGGAGACCGTGGGAGTCGACTCGATGGACAGCCCGGAGTAGACAGCCGGGCGTCGGAACCCTCCGCGCAGCCGTGCCGGCCGACGTTGTACCCAATGGTCCCGTTCACGCCAGCCGTGAAACCATTTACCGGATGGTCTACGACCCCTCGATCGGCAACGTCGCGTGGCCCGGTGGCCCGCCGCTCGGCGCGCTGGCCGCGATACAGGCCCAGGAGGCGCAGGCGGCCGAGGCGGCGGCGCGCGTCGCGGCCGAGCGGATGCGAGAGGCCAAGGAAGCGATGCGTGCCTCGGGAGCGACCTGCGAGCTCGAATGCCGGCGAAGCGACGGCACCGACGGCCCGTGCGCGGTCCCGGCCGTCGGCCGGTGCGCGACCTGCCACCGCGCCTTCTGCGATTCACACCAGAGCGTCTACCGGTCGGAGCCGGCCGGCGGGACGGTCATCATCCGGCCGGTGTCGATGACCGAGTGCCGGGAGTGCCAGGACCGCGAGATCCAGCGGGCGGCACAGGATGCGCGTACCGTCTCCGAGCGGGCCGAAGCGCGGCGCCGGGCCGAAGAAGCACAGCGCCGGGCCGAACGCGAACGCGTGGACCGGGACGAGCGGGAGCACGCCGCGCTGGTCGCGGAGTGGGAGGAGGGAACAGGCTGGGCCAAGGTCGCCGCCGAGGTTGATCGGCTCAATGTACGGATCGCGAAGCTTCAACAGCGCGGATCGCGGCGACGGCTCCGCTCGTACCTCCGGGACCGGGACGTTCTGCTGGAAGCCCGCGGCTGCGGCGACCCGAGGTGTAATCGGTGCCAGCCTGCCGCGGTGATATGTGCCCGGCTCGTCGGGTCCTTTCTCGCCGCCATGCGGGCGGCCGGCAATCCCGGTGCGACCCCGTCATGGACTGGCCACTCCGCCGCCGTCCCCACGCTGAACCCCGGCTCGCGGACGGGATCCTCGCACCTGCGCGTCAGGTACAGCTTGTCCGTCGACGTACGCGGTGGCTGGACGCTCAGCGCGCACTACACCCAACCCCCGTCGATGGAGATATCCAGCCACCTCCTCATGACCGGCGGCGGCAACGAGCGCGCGGAACAACCTGGCTCGTACCGCGCCGGCACCGGCCGCGACACCGTCACGATCGTCCTGGAGATCCTGACCAACCTGGCGGTGGCCAACGGTGTGCCGTTCCCGTAGCCGGGTCGTGCCGGTTAGGAGGCCGGCCGGTCGGTAGGCTCGGCTGATGACCGTCCTTGACGAGATTGGCCGCAGCAAGTATGTCAGCCTTACCACGTACCGTAAGGACGGCACGGGGGTCGCCACGCCGGTCTGGCACGTGGTGAACGGCGGTGAGCTGCTCGTGGTCTCTGATGCCGACGCGTGGAAGGTCAAGCGGATCCGCAACAACAGCCACGTGGTGGTCACCGTCTGCGATTTCCGTGGCAGGATCGCGCCGGGTGCTCCGAGCGCCGAGGGCACGGCCCGACTGCTCGATGAGGCCGGTACGAAGACCGGACGCAAGCTCCTCGCCGACAAGTATGTCCTGTCCCGGTGGGGCAACCGGTTGGCTAGGATCCTGCGTCTGCGGCGGCCTCCGGTGATCGGGATCGTGGTGACGTTCTGAGGCGCCGGAACGCTACACCGCGAGCGACTCGACGAGGCGGTCGATCACCGCGCCCACCTCGCGGCGCGCCCGGGCCGGATCGTCGGCCTGCGTCAGGTACAGCGCCGCCTCGTCCAGTGCGCCGATCAACACATGCGACAGCGGTTCCGCCGGTTGCTCAGCGATCCGGCCAACCGAGATGGCGTAGTCGACGAGGCTCTGGACGAGGCCCATCCCGTACCGCAAACTGATCTTGCGCCAGCGCTCCCACCCGAGGACCGCGGGAGCCTCGATCAACACGATGCGGTGGACCTCGGGCTCGGCGCAGGCGTCAAGCCACGTCGCGGCACCCAGTTTCATCAACGCGATCGGATCGCTCTCCCCGCTCTTGCTCACCGCCGCGTCGATACGCTTGGTCATCTCGGCCTCGACCACCTCGAACACGGCCGCGAACAGCTCGGTCTTGTCCGTGAACTGGTGATACATCGCGCCGCGGGTCACGCCGGCGGCCCGCACGATCGCCTCGGTGCCGATCGCGCTGAAGCCGGACGCCGCGAACAGCGGGCGCGCGGCGCCGATCAGCGCCGCGCGGGTCGCCTCCGAACGCTGTTCCTGGGTCCGCCGGTTGCTTTTCATACAGACAGTACGTATGTTTGTGGCACCACGTACTGACGATACCGTGAGGTGACAGCCGTGACGGTCATCGACATCAAGCAGGGTCGGATCGAGTACCGTGCCGCCGGGCCGCAGAGCAGCACCGCGCCGCCGGTCGTCTTCGTCCACGGCCTCCTGGTCAACGCGGAGCTGTGGACGAGGGTCGCCGACGCCCTCGCCGCCCGCGGCATCCGCAGCTACGCCCCCGACCTGCCGCTCGGCTCGCACCGCATCCCGTGGGCGGCGGGCACGGATCTCAGCCCCCGGGGCATCGCCCGGCTGATCAACGACTTCATCGCCGCGCTCGGGCTCACCGACGTCACCCTTGTCGGCAACGACACCGGTGGCGCGCTCTGCCAGTTCCTCATCGACACCGACCACAGCCGGATCGGACGCCTGGTCCTCACCAACTGCGATGCCTTCGACCAGTTCCCGCCGGCGCCATTCGGGCTGATCGTCAAGCTCGGCCGCCGCCCCGCACTGCTCCGCACGATGATGGCCTCGGTGCGCCCGAAGCTCCTGCGCCATTCCATGCTCGGCTTCGGTGGGCTGGTCCGCGACCCGCTCGATCCCGCCCTCAGCCGCCGCTGGATCGCCCCGTCGCTCACCGATCCGGCCGTCCGCCGGGACACCGCCGAGTTCCTGCGCCACGTCGACCCGAAGGATCTCGAAGACATCTCGACCCGGTTGGGCCAGTTCCCCAAACCGGTCCGGCTGGTCTGGGGCAGCGCCGACCCGTTCTTCAAAGTCAGCTTCGCCCGCCGCCTCCGCGACGCCTTCGCCAACGCGACCCTTGTCGAGATCGCCGGCGGGCGGACGTTCCTTCCACTGGACGAGCCGGAACTGGTCGCCGACGAGATCCGCGCGGCCCAGACGGTAACAGCCTGATACCGTCCACGATAGACTGTTCGCTACGAGCGCGGGAACCGCAGCACGGCCAGTACCCGATGGTGTCGCTTGTGGACGGTTCCAGGCCGAGCTTGGTGAAGATGCTGGTGCCCTCGGGCGAATGGACCGCCGGAGCGATGATCTCCACTGTGGACGATCTCGCCCGCTTCCACCGGGCGTTGTTCAGCGGCGCGCTGCTGCCGCCGGCCCAGCAGCGCGACCTGCTGACCACCGTCCCCACCGGTGCGGCGTCCGTCCGGTACGGGCTCGGGGTGCAGAGCATGGTGGTGCCATGCCCGACCGTCCAGTGCCGGTCTGGGAGACCGGCGGCGGCGGCCCCGGCTACATCGGTACCGCGATGACCACGGACGGGGGCGCCCGCCAGCTCGTCATCGCGGGCAGCACCTTCGACCTGGGCCGCGACCAGCATCACCAGCCGCCGGTGCCGGACGCCGGCAGTGCCCCGGTCGACGCGATGACCAGCACGATCTGTACCCCCTGAGGTGTTTCGGGGGTCACTCTTCGCCGGAGAACCGCTCCCACGCCGACTGTCGCGTCATGCCGAACGCCACGCCGATGCGTGCCCAGGTCACCTTCCGCTGGCGAAGCAGGCCCACCCGCTCCTGAAGGCTGGCCTCCACCTGGGCGCCGACGGCGGCGATCCGCGGTAGCTCGTCGAGGATCTGCTCGTCGGTCATTGCCTGCAACGTGGCGATCGGTGCCTGGGGGGAGCTGTCGGCGGTTTCCAGGATCGTGTTGCACAACTGGACGCATTCGTTGCAGATGTACACCCCGGGCCCGGCGATCACCTTCCGGACGGCCGCGCTGTCCTTGATGCAGAAAGAGCAGGACACGTGCGGTGCCGACTCCGTTGTCGATGTCATCGGATCCCCTCACCACGGTTCCTGCTGTCAGGGTAAGCCTGACAGCAGGAACCCTAGTTCGTCAGGCTGACCCTGACAAGAGGGTAAGGAAACGTCTACGCCATGAAGTCGGCGACGACGCAGGCGATGTTGTCCGGTGCACCCTCGGCCTGGGCGAGGTCGATCAGCCGCCGCACGGTCTGTTCGGGGTCACCCGTCCCGTTCAACGCCGTGTACAGGGCCGCGCGATCGACGACGGCGGACAGGCCGTCCGAGCACAGCAGGTAGCGGTCACCGGCCAGGGCGGTACGCAGCGCCAGGTCCGCCTCGACCTCGGGTCCGCCGGCGCCGAGAGCGCGTACCAGCAGGGCCCGCTGGGGATGCGCGGCGGCCTGGTCACGATCGAGCTTGCCGGCGTCGACCTGGCTCTGTACCCACGTGTGGTCCTGCGTGAGCTGGCACAGCTCGCCGCCGCGCAGCAGGTAGACCCGGGTGTCGCCGATGTGCACCAGAGCCAGCTGGGAACCGCGGCGCAGCATCGCCGTCAGGGTCGTGATCGGCTGCTCGGTGTCGGTCGCCGCCGTGCGTAGCGTCCGGTCCGCGTCAGCGACCGCACCGGCCAGCATGGTCAGCAGGTCGGCAGCCGGTGCGTCGACCAGTTCCAGTGGCTTGAGCGCGTCGATCGCGGCGGCGCTTGCGGCGGCACCGCCGGGCCCACCACCGTCGGCGACGGCCAGCAACCGCTCACTGGCGTAGGCGGTGTCCTGGTTACTGTCCCGCACGGCACCGATGTCGCCGCCCGCGGCGTAGCGGATATCGAGCGTGGGATTCGGGTCGGACATGGTGGCGCCCCTTCCGGACAGGTGCTCGACGAGGACGGCGGCCAGCCGGGCGCGTGCCGCCGTGTCGGCGGTGACCTGCTGCCAGTACCCGGCGATGGCCTCCGCCGCCGCGGCGGGCTCCAGGCCGCACACGGTGCGGATCTCGGACAGCGGCATGCCGATGCGACGAAGCTGGGCGATCAGCCGGGCCCGCGACAGTTGCCGCGGGTCGTAGAGCCGGTAGCCGGACTCGGGATCGACGGCGGCCGGCGGCAGCAGTCCCAGCTCGTCGTACAGCCGTAGCGCCTTCGGTGTCAGGTCCGCCGCCCGGGCGAACGCCCCGATGGTCAACAACCCCACGTCGACATCCTCCTCGTGCCGGTCACCACGACCGGCACGAACCAGGCTGAGGCTTACCCAAAGGGCAAAGTCAACACGGTACGCGTGTCACAGCCGGCCGGGCTGTCTCGTCGCAGACCTTGGAGGCAATACCGGAGTCAGGACGGTGATGGTTGTGCGGGTGTTCGTGGCAGGCGGGACCGGGGTCGTCGGGCGGCGGCTCGTGCCGCAGCTCGTGGCGCGTGGCCACCAGGTGACGGCAACGACGTCGAGCGCGGCCAGGTCGGGCCTGCTGGAGCGGCTGGGTGCCGAGGCGGTGGTGATGGACGGGCTTGACGCGGTGTCGGTCGGTGAGGCGGTGGCCAAGGCCCAGCCGGACGCGATCGTGCACCAGATGACCGCACTCTCCGCGACGCATGCCGGAAAGCCCGATTTGAAGCATCCCGACCGTTTTTTCGCTGCCACCATCAGGCTGCGCTCCGAGGGAACGGACCATTTGCTGGCCGCCGCGGCGGCGACCGGCGTGTCCCATGTCGTCGCGCAGAGCTTCGGCGCCTTCAACGGCATCCGCGAGGGTGGATGGGTGAAGGCCGAGGAGGACCCGCTGGACCCGGGCGCGGCGGGCGCGCGCAAGGGGGTGGCGGCGCTCCGCTACCTCGAGGACGCGGTCGTCAAGGCCGGTGGCGCGGCCCTGCGGTACGGCGCGCTCTACGGGCCGGGCGCCACCGACGACCAGGTCGAACTCGTGCGCAAACGGCAGTTCCCGCTGGTCGGCGGCGGCACTGGCTACATGTCGTGGGTGCACCTCGACGACGCGGCGAGCGCCACGGTACTGGCCGTGGAGCAGAGGGCGACCGGTGTGTTCAATATCGTCGACGACGAACCGGCCCCGGCCAGCGAGTGGCTACCCTATCTGGCCGCGTGCGCAGGCGCGAAGCGGCCGATGCGGGTTCCGAAGTGGGTGGCCCGGCTGCTCGCAGGGGAAATGGCGGTGATGATGATGACCGAGGGGCGCGGCTTCGCCAACACCAAGGCGAAGCGGGAGCTGGGCTGGAAACCGCGCTACCCCTCGTGGCGCCAGGGCTTCAAGGACGAGCTGGCGTGACCCGGATCGAGGAGTTCGAGCAGGTACGGGCGCTGCTGTTCGCGATCGCCTACCGGATCCTGGGTAGCGTGAGCGAGGCCGAAGACGCGGTCCAGGACACCTGGCTGCGCTACGCGGCCTCGCCCACACAACCTGTCTCGACCAAGGCCTTCCTTTCGGCCACGGTCACCCGGATCTCGATCGACGTGCTGCGGTCGGCCCGTCGCCGGCGGGAGCAGTATGTCGGGCCGTGGTTTCCCGAGCCGCTGCTGACCGACCCGTACCAGGATCCGGAGCGCTCGGCGGAGCTGGCCGACTCGGTGTCGACGGCGGCCCTGCTCCTGCTCGAACGGCTGACCCCGGTCGAACGGGCGGTCTTCGTGCTGCGCGAGGTGTTCGGATTCAGCTTCCAGGAGATCGCGTCGGCGGTCGGGCGCTCGGAGGCGGCGTGCCGGCAGCTCGCGGTGCGGGCACGCCGCCACATGGACGCGGGACGGCCCCGCTTCGTGGCCGATCGGAGGGAGCGCGAGGAGCTCGCCGGACGGTTCTTCGACGCGTTCCGGGACGGGGACGTCGACGGGCTGCGGGAGTTGCTCGCCGCCGACGTTCAGATGGTGGGCGACGGCGGCGGCAAGGCACCACAACTGCCCAGGCACATTGTCGGCGCCGAGAAGGTGGCCCGGGTGCTCGCCGCGTTCGTCGCGCCGTTCACCCGTATCGGGGTCATCGTGGAGCCGCACGAGGTGAACGGGCAGCCGGGCGCGATCATCCGTGACCGGGACGGCAAGGTCCTCAACACGTTGGCGCTCGACATACTCGACGGGCGGATCCAGACGATCCGCGCGGTGATCAACCCCGACAAGCTCGGGCACGTGGGCCCGGTAGCGGACGCCTGGGCGGTTGCCCGCGAGGCGAACCGGGTTCGTCGGTCGTAGCTTTTCACCGGCCGAACTCGCCGTGCGGCCGTGCGGACCGGGTCGCCCGGCCATGCGGACAACCCGGTCGGTGGCGGTGCTCGCGCCGCTCAGCCGGTGTCCGGCGCACCTCGGGCGCGCCTACCGTAGGGGATTCCCTGCGACCCGGAGGGCTGACCATGACCGACGACCGACACGCCAGGCCGGTACCGCCGCGGATCGCGGGCGGCCTCCGGGCAGTCGCGCGGGAACGTGCCGTGATGTCGACCGTCGCGGACGTGATTGTGGCGGCGGCTACCGGCAAAGGCCTGCGGGTGGCGGTCGGCTGCGCGGATCCGGGCAACACCGTGTTCGCCGACCAGTTGACGCGGGCGCTGGTCGCTCGTGGCCGCTCCTGCCGTTGCGTGACAGCCAGCCGGCCGAGGACGGTTTCGGTGATTACCAGCAGCGCGACGGACCTGGCCGACACCGATCTGTGCCGGATCGACATCCAGCTCGACACGTGCACCTCGGAAGCGGAGTCCGAGGACGGCGGCCAGCCGGACATCGTCATCGACTATCACCACCCGGACGGTCCCACCATCCGCTACATCATGCCCGCCCTGCCGGTCATCCACTGAGGACAGACGGCCGGCCGGTCGTCAGAGGTCGTAGCCGCCAGAGACCATCCGTGCCGCCACTCCGGCCCCCATGCTGTCCGTGCCCTAGCGTCAGCGGGCTTTTCCGCCGGTGATGACCATGGCATGGCCGAGCACCTTCGCGCCGCCGAGCGGGAACGGCAAGGGCAGGTAGGTGTCCAGCCCGCCGATCTCGTCCACGCTGGCCCCGGCCTCGGCGATCGCCGTCCGGACCCGCTGCACCGACCCGAACGCGCCGGGATCGGCGAACAGGTCGAGGAACACGTACCGGCCGCCCGGGCGCAGTACTCGCAACGCCTCGACGAGGACACGGGACTTGTCAGCGGCGTCGCGGACCTCGTGGAAGGTCAGGCAACTGATCACGATGTCGAACGTGGCGTCGTCGAACCCCAGGGATGCCGCGCTCCCGCGCGCGAACGTGGTCCGCTGGGCGACCCCCTCGATCCGCGCGTTGCGTTCGCACTGGTCCTTGGAGTACTCCCAGGCCGTGCCCCAGAAGTCGATCCCGGTGACCTGTGCCGCCGGCAGCGCCTTGGCAAGCCCGATCGTGAGGGCTCCGCTGCCGCAGCCGATGTCGAGCCCGCGTCCGGCCGGTCCCGCCGCGGCTCTGGCCACGATCAGGTTGTGGATCCGCCGCTGAAAGTCGCCGCCGCGCGGGCCGAGGCGCCAGATGGTCAGCGCGAGCACCACCGCGATGTAGCCGAACAGCGCCGCCGGCACCAGCAGCAGCGCGAACCACGCCGAAACCGGGGTCAACGAGGCGCCGGCCAGGGCCAGCACGCTGATCGCGACGAAGATGTACAGGCGGTTGGTCCGGATCCAGGTCCCGTAGGTCACCGTCTCGGACGCCGCCGCGGGTCGAGGCATCCCCTGAGGGTAGCGGTCACGCGGGCTGCGTGATCGCCGCGTTGTTGGCCGCCATCTCGTACCAGTCGCCGAGATCGTCGAACAGGTCCACGGCCTGCCAGTAGCAGCCGATCGCGCTGTCGTACCCGCCGATGAGCCGGGAGACGGGGCTGACAAACACGCAGTCCTTGGTGCCCCTTTGGGTAGGCCGCGCGCCGTTTCACCTGCCAGGCCGGCAATAGCGGATTCGCCCCAGCAATTGGCGAAATAGAGCGTCATTGACGCCCGCAAATACGCCTCGTTACGGTCCGATCGCCCAATCGGGTCAATTCCTGGGAGGTAACGATGCGCTGGGCACGATCGACCGTACCCTTGACCGCCGCTCTCATCGCGGCAACAGCCCTGGCGAATCCGGCTATGGCGGCGCCCGGTCGGGCGCCGCTCGACGATGTCCGGGACGCCTCCGGCCTGGTGGTCGTCGGGACGGACGCCCCCGGCGCCACCGCGCCGTCAGCCGCCGCGGCCAAGGTTCTGCACGCCGCGTGGGAACTGAGCGAGGCGAACCCGGACGACTTCAGCTATCCATGGGTGGCGCCCACGGGGGAAGTCGTCATCGACACCGTCACGGCCACCGGTCGCCAACGCGCGCAGAGCCTGCACGTCGGACCGGCGACCGGTGCCGCGCAACGCCTGCGCACGGTCACCCGGAGCTTCCGTGAGCTGGAGAAGATCAAGCACGAGGCGATCGGGCTCACCAGCGCGAATCTTCCGGACGGCGAGGCGATCTACGAGACCGAGCCGGATCCCGCGAACAACCGCGTTGTCATCACCGTCCAGCGGCGTACCCCTGCGCTGCTCGCCGGCCTCGCGAAGCGTTACGGCACCTCGGCGATCGCCATCCGGTACCAGCCGGACCGACCGCCGACCATGCCGCAAGGGCGCGACAACGACACGTCACCGTTCTACGGTGGCGCGAACGCCTGGTGCTCGACCGGCTTCTCGTGGTTCTCCGGCACGCAAGCCATGATGATCTCCGCCGGGCACTGCACGCCTGGCGGCGGCAACGTGTCGACACCGGTCGCGTTCGTCGGCACCGTCACCGCCGGTTCGGGAGAGAACTACAACGCGGGCGTGGGCACGGTGCTCCTGCCGGATCAGGTCAACTACCGCGGCGACATCGCCCTCATCAACGTCACCCCGGGGAGTAACAGCTCTGGGCGTATCTACACGGGTGGCCCGGGATCGTCGACCAGCGTGGCGGTCGGGGCGATGGCGACCGAACTGGCCGTGGTCGGCGAGAGGTACTGCACCGGCGGGTACGCCAGTGGGGAAATGTGCGGCTGGACGGTGGCGAAGACGCGGTTCGACCATCGGTACAGTAACGGCGAGGTCGTGCGCAACGCGGACCAGGGCAACAAAGCCGCCCCGTGCACGATCGGCGGTGACTCCGGCGGTCCGCTCTACGAGTACCGCCCGGACGGCAAGGTGACCGCGCGCGGCATCCACAGCGGCGGCAGTACCGGCACCCCACGTGCGTGCTTCGAAATCTTCACCGACATCTGGGATCCGTACCACGCGTTCCCCGGATTCCTCGCCGTCTCCTGACGATCGCGTCGATCGGCACAACTTCGGGGAAGTCGTGCCGATCGAGGCTCGTGGACCCGGCGAGCGAGAGTCGGTCGGTTACAGCAGGGACGGGGCACGGTCGGGGATCGGGGACTGTCCGCCGGCAGTGGGTGGACAGACACAGAACCCCGCCTCGGCCACCAGTTGGGCACGCTGAGGTGTGTACTCGGTCTTGTCTACCGCCGGAAGCGGCCGCCCGCAGCGGTCGCAGAGGCGGACGCCGGCTCTCACCTGGGGCCCGGCTTCGGCGTGGTCGACGGTCATGGTCCCCCCTGGGGCTCGTTGCGAACATCTCCGCCAAGTCGGCGCAGCGAGCGAACACCATCACCCAATGTAGCCTGATGACGGCATTCCGCCAGCATTGGGGCCGCGTGATCTGACGGATCAACCCGGCCGCGCTCAGCGACTGTGGCGCCGGTCACCCTGGGAGGATGTCACGCCGCTCGATCGTGGCGCGTCCTGTGGGTATGACCCGTGCATCTGAACTGGACGTGTCAGGCCGGCCGGCGCGATCCGCCGGTGCGGTCGACGACCGCTTCCAGGTCGCTTCGCCGCTCCGCAGGCTGTTCAACAAGGTCTTCCCGGACCACTGGTCGTTCCTGCTGGGCGAGATCGCGCTGTACTCGTTCATCATGCTGCTGCTGACCGGCATCTTCCTGACGCTGTGGTTCGATCCCTCGGCGAAGGAGGTCACCTACAACGGCGCCTACCCGCCGCTGCGGGGCATCGAGATGTCCCGGGCGTACGAGTCGAGCCTGCAACTGTCGTTCGAGGTACGAGGTGGCCTGCTCATGCGGCAGATGCACCACTGGGCGGCGCTGCTGTTCATGGCCTCGATCGTGGTGCACATGCTGCGGATCTTCTTCACCGGTGCGTTCCGCAAGCCCCGGGAGGTCAACTGGATCATCGGCCTGCTGCTGTTCTGGCTGGGCTTTTTCGAGGGCTTCGCCGGGTACTCGCTGCCCGACGACGCCGCGTCCGGCACCGGCCTGCGCATCGCGTACGCCGCGTTGACGTCGATCCCGGTGGTCGGCACCTGGTTGGCGACCTCACTGTTCGGCGGTGAGTTCCCCGGCCACCTCATCCTGGGCCGGCTGTACATCGTGCACGTACTGCTCATACCGGCGCTGATCCTCACGCTGGTCGTGGTCCACCTCGGGCTCGTCTTCAAACTCATGCACACGCAGTGGCCGGGTCCCGGGCGATCGGAACGCACCGTGGTCGGCTACCGCTTCTTCCCCAACTACATCTCGAAGATGGCCGCCTTCATGATCACCGTGTTCGCGGTCATCGCGCTGCTCGGCGGGCTCTTCCAGATCAACCCGGTCTGGCTGTTCGGCCCGTACAAGGCGGCCGTCGTGTCCGCCGCGACCCAGCCCGACTGGTACGTGATGTTCCTCGACGGCGCGCTCCGCCTGATGCCGCCGTGGGAACTGCGGTTCGCCGGCCACACCCTGTCGCCGGCGTTCTGGCCGATGATCGTGCTGCCCGGCGTCCTGACCGTGCTGCCGTTGCTCTACCCGTACATCGAGGCCCGGTTCACCACGGACAAGCAGGCCCACCACCTGCTGCAACGCCCCCGGGACGTACCGACCCGCACCGCACTCGGCGCGATGGCCGTCTCGTTCTACGTCGTCCTGCTGGTGTCGGGCGCCAATGACGTGATCGCCGACAAGTTCCACCTCAGCCTCAACGCGATGGTCTGGGCCGGCCGCATCGGACTGCTGTTCGTTCCGCCGATCGCCTACTGGCTGACCTACCGCGCCTGCCTCGGTCTCCAGCAGCACGACCGGGAGGTGCTGGCGCACGGTGTCGAGACCGGCATCATCAAGCGCCTGCCGGACGGGCGGTTCATCGAGGTACACCAGCCGCTGGCCGCGCCCGGCGAACTGCCCTACGCCGGCCGGGTCGTACCCAAGAAGATGAACCGCCTGGGCGCCCTGGTACCCACGGTGAAGGGCTTCTTCTTCCCGATCGAGGAGCCGGCGCCGCCGGCTCTGCCGGAGGCACCGGTCTCGCCCGCCCCGCGTGATCCGCGGACCGTGGAAGCGGCCCACCGCGGGACTGGTCCGTCGTAGGCCGCTTCACACTGCCGCTCGGGTATCTGCCGGTCCAGGCCCGGTCAGGTCGATGGCGCGGTCAACTCCATGAGGTTGAGTGCCCCGTCAAAGTCGGGGAACGCGATGTACTCGGTGTAGCTGAGGCCGAAGCGGTCGTCCGGACTGAAGAACGCCCCGAGATAACGCCCGCGCGGCGCCGTCTTCGGTGTCCTTCCAGACGAACCACTGATCCGAGCGGCTGCGGACGAACTCCACGATCGCGCCGTGGTTGTCGAGCGTGAAGATGTGGTCGGACGCGTCCGCCTCGAAGAAGAACGAGGCACGCGGCTCGGCCGACGTCTGACCCTGGTAGCCGGTGATCCGACCGACATCGACGTCGGTCCACCCCTTGGCGTCGCTGGACCTGTACCGCGCGCGCGGCCGGGCACCGGGTGGGGGAGGCCAGGGCGCTGAACATCACCGACGAGGCCCGCGCCAGACTCCAGACGTCCGGTCGACCGGGGACGCAAATGACGCCGGTATCCGTAGTCTGCACACCGCGCCGCCGGGGGCAGCGAGCCGCGGCTGCAACGGCTACGGTGGGTCGGCGTGACCCCTACCCCGACCTGCTACCGTCACGGCTCCCGGGAGACGTCCGTCTCTTGTGTACGGTGCGACCGGCCGATCTGCCCGAACTGCATGATCGAGGCGTCCGTCGGCTTCCAGTGCCCGGCCTGCGTCGGCGAGGGGCGCCGGGAGACGCGGCGACTGACCCGGCCTGGCCGCGTCCGGGAACAGATCCGCGTCGGCGCGGCCGTGCTGGCGGTCGCCGCCGTCGTCGTCGCCGGCTGGTACGGCCGGGAACACCTGCGGCCGACGCAGGGCGGGGCGGCCGGTTCGTACCCGACAACGTCGCACCCGGCCGGCGTCTACGCGACCAGCGGCACCGCCGGTAGCCCGGCCGGACCGTTCGACGGCACCCCGGCTGCCGGGTTCGCCGCGGGCGAGGCCGGCATCGCGATCCCCGGCGCGGTCGCGCTCGACGGCTGGAGCCGGGCCGAGGTCGCCGATGCCCTGGGTAAGGTGCGCCAGCTCATCGCCGTCATGTACCTCGACCGGCACGTGCTGGTCGACCACGATCCGGCCGGAATCCTGTCGCTGCTCGCGCGTTCCTCGCGGGACCCTGTGACGGCGCTGTACCGCGATCCGGGCCGCAACCGTGCCGTTCCCCTGATCTCCGCCGGGGCGCAGCTCGCCGACGACCCGCCCCGGCTCAACGGGCGCACCACCGTCCGCACCGCGACCGACGACAAACGACACCCGCTCGAAATCACCACCAACTTCGTGGCGGTGTACCCGTTCAATGCGCCGGACCGTGGCCCGGGCAGTCGGATCGCGGTCAGCCATCTTCAGTTCACCTGGCTGCTCTACCACCCTGACGACGTCCAATCCGACGACCGTGGCCTGCTCTACCGGCAGTCCGTCGGGTACGCGTCCAACATCGACTGCGCCGAGTTCGACAAGGGCTTCCTCGCACCGCCGAACGCCGGCGTCCCGCTACCCGGTGCGGGTCCCGGCAAGCCCGACAACCCGGACGGCTATTACGATCCCAATCGAAGCCTGAACATCACGAGCACCTGTGCCGGCGCATCCGCGTCGTCATGAGGTTCGCACCACGCCCGCCGTTCGCTCGTCAACTCGGTGCCGGAATGCCGGCGGTCCGGGCTCGCGCAAGAACCTCATCGTTGGTGAGCGGGCTCCGCGGATGATGGCTGAGACACAACGGCGTACGCACCTTCTGCGGCGGCTCACCCTCCACCGCGACGTAGAACTCGCCAGAGGTCAGGCGCGACAGATCCGGTACGTCTCCGCCCTTCATCTTGGCCATCTCCCGGGCGGCCTCCACCTGCACCGGCGCGTTCAACAGCCCGAAGAACTGCGTCGTGGCGTTACCCGGGATCCGGTTGTGCAGCCCTTTCGGCGCCTGGGTGGCGAAGATCAGGCCGAGCCCGTACTTGCGGGCCTGGGCGGCGAGCGCCAGCGTGCTCTGGGTACATGCGGTCATCGCGCCCGACGGTGCCAGCGACTGCGCCTCGTCCATCACGAACAGGCCGAGCAACGGGCGATGGGCGGCGGGATTCTTCTTGATCCACGCGAACAGGGCCATCTGGAGTTGATTGACGAAGCTCTGCCGGGCTTCGTCCGCCGGCAGACCGATCAGGCTGATCACCGAGATCCGGGCGCGCTTACCCGGTGCGGGAGTCAGCAGTACCGCAGGGTCGGCCGCGGTTGCACCGCCGCCGAACAGTGGGTCGTTGTCCATCGAGGCGGTGAGCGACTGGGCCAGGCCGGCCGCGATCTTGTCCGCACCGGCGAGCCCGCTGACGCCGTCGGGTAGGTCGGCCAGGACGTCGATGAGCCCCGGAACGTTGCCGCCACCCCGGCGCCCGTAGTATTCGACCGCGCGGCGCAGCACCGCCTGGCCCAGGTGGGCCTTCTGGGTACGGCCGGTCAGATTGGCCCGCGGTGCCAGAGCCGCCACCGCCGCCTCGACGGCCTCACCGAACTCGTCCGGATCGTCGCGCACGCTCGCGAAGTCCGGAAGTGGCTGGAAGCTCAACGGACGACCTGACTCGCGACGCGGGGTCCAGACCAGCACCTCGGTGTTCGCCAGGTACTCGGCCGCGCGTTCCGGGTCGCCGGACCGCCACGACGCGGGCGGCTCGGGCCACGGGTCGCCGAGCCGGGCCAGGTCGTTGTTGGGGTCCAGGACGATCGCGGACACGCCCTGCAACGCGCATTCTTCGAGGAGGCGGCGGATGAGCACCGTCTTTCCGGAGCCTGACCCGGCGAAGATGGCCACGTGCTTGCGCAACGCCTCCAACGGCACCGGTACGGGTGCGTCGTCGGCGTGTCCGTATCCGATCACGAGTTCGGGCGAGGCGTCCGCCGGCTGCCCGGCCGCCTCGGGTATCGGTGCTGGACCGGTGGGGGTCCACGCGTCGGCGTCCGCCAGCGCCTCCTTGAACAGCGTGATCTCCGCGGTGGGGCGGCGCTTGACCAGCCACGCCTGTAGCTCCGACTCGTTCTCCTCCCGCAGGCCGTGCAGCGCGGCGAGCACCCGCAGGTCCGCGTCGTCGATGCCGAGGGTCATGCCGCCGTCGCGATGGAACTCCTTGATCGCCTGCTGGGTCTTGGCACCGGAGGACCAGGGACCGTTGCGGATCAGGAACAGCTTGCGTTTGGCGACTGTTCTGCTCAGCGCCGCGTCGGTGCGGGCGCGGCGGATCCGGTTCAGCGCGGCCACGGCGTGGTGGGTGTCGCTGATCGCGCGGAAACACCAATGGACCTGGTCTTCGGTGTCTTCGTTGAGGGTACGGCGCAGGCGGGCGTGCAGGGTCGGGTTGGCGCTCGGCGGGGGGTCCAGCGTGAAGACCTCGGCATCCTTCCCGCGTTCGAGGATCCAGGCGGTCAGTCCCGCGGCGAGCAGGTGCGGAAAGGTTCTGTCCTCGGTGCCGGCTTCGAGGGGGGAGGCGACGTCGGCCTTGACCTTCAGTTCCTCGAAGCGCGCCTCGATCCGGGCGAGAGCGTCGTCGGGGACCTGGGGAGTCACCGGGGCCGACGCGTCGGACGCCTCACCGCTGTCCAGCGTGTCGCTCAGTTGCGTCAGCTCGCGGATCTCACCGGCCTTCAGGCAGGTCCGGACGTGCCGGTCGACCTCGATGAGCAACCGGCGCGGCGTGTACGTTCCGGCCTGGGCGAACGCCGACTCCCGTACCGGCCAGGTTGGATACGCGGGAGCGAACCCGATGTCGGCGTACCGGGAGGCGAACCGTCGGGCGACGATCTCCCGCGCGATCGCGGGGTGGAGAATGCCCTTGAACACGGGGGATACGCGGAACCGGTCGCTGACCGTGTGCGTCGCCCCCTTCTCGATCATCGTCCAGGTCGTGGGTAGGCAGGCGACCACGGTGAGGGTACGACGGGTACGCTCCCGCAGCGCCATCAGACCGCTCGCGACCTCCTCCAGGAGCAGCGCCTCCCGTCGCTCGGTCCGCAGGTCTGTGTTGAGCGCCAGGTCGGCGCTGAGCGAGGACTGGGCGATGAGCGTGTCGATCTGGTCCACCGCGATGACCGACGGGCCGGTCAGCGCCAGCAGCAGGGACAGCTCGCGGACGATGTCCTCCGCGGTGTGGGGCCTGCGACGGATGCCCCAGTCGGTGCGCTCGCGCGGGTAGGACTCCTCGTCGGAGACGAAGTAGTTGTCGGCGATGTCGCGGAGGTTGGAGTCGTCTGAGGCGCTGAGAGCCAGCGCCCGGACGGTGTCCTCGCTGAACCGGGTGACGTACGGGTCGAAGTCCGCCAGTCCGTCGATGAAGGAGTCGAGTGCCGGCCGGGTCAGCTCGATCTCGCCCATCACCGCCCGGCGGGCGGCCCGGGGCGCGCCGATCCGCGACGACAACCGGCGCAGCAGCAGGTGGAGCTGGGTCCCGCTGCCCGGCACCGGCCGGGCCAGCCCGTCGCGGAGGTGGGCCAGGACGCTGGGCCAGAAACTCTGTTCGTCCAGCAGGCTGACGAGGAAGAAGTACCCGCCCTGCTCCTGGACGCGCTGCCGCAACCAGCCGAGCAGGTGGGTCTTGCCCGAACCACGCCGACCCAGCAGCGCCAGACTGATCGGACTCGGACCGGAACTGGCCTTCGCGTCGGCGACGCCGGCCAGCAACTCCTGGACGGCCTCGATGTGCAGACCGTCCACATGGAACGGTGACGGCTGCCATACGTCGTCCGGCACCGGCGCCCAGGTGAGCCGGAGGGCAGCGAGTGCGGCGCGTTCCTCTTCGGTCATCGCATCCCGATCGCCAACAGATGCCGGTCCTCGCCGCCGATCCGCACGGCCGCCTTACGGTCTTCCGCCTTCAGCGTCTTCTGGTTGGGTTCCGGTTCGAGGTTGACGTCCGGGGCGTCCAGCAGGTGCTCCAACGCCTTGTCGAGGTCGGCCTTGGACACGTCGGCGACCAGTGAGCGGAGCCGGCTCAGGCTGACCCAGGCCCCCGCCTCGGTGGCCAGCTCGGCGTAGGCGGATCGGATCCGCTCGTCCAGGCTGCGCCCGTCGTGGACCGGTGCGGGCGTCCCGTTACCGGTATTGAGGTGACGGTCATGCAGGGCGGACAACGCAGCCCAGAGCTGCTTCTCTCTTTCGCTGGACTTCTCCTCCTTGGCCCCGCCCTCGGTGATCTGCAACCGGTCGCGGAGCACCTTCTCGCCTTCCGGGGTCAGCGTGTGACGGTAAGGCGAATTCTTTGTCTGCGAGTTCACACAACCCGCTCCGTTGAGTCGCGCGACGTTCGGTTTGACCAGCCCGACGCCATAACGCTTGCGCATTTCCGTGTTGGAGATCTCCCGGCCCTCGATCTTCAGCAGGATGAGGAACGCGTAGTCGGTAGGGGTCAGGTCGGCCATCGGGTGTCCTTCCGGAAGGTCATCGGCTCGGAGTAGGGGCTGGTCAGCTTTCCGTCGGCAGACAGGCCGAAGGCACGCAGGTGTGCCAGTCGCTCGGGCGGCATGCTCTCCTCCGCCGTGTACAGGGCGATGAGCCGGTCGGCGGCGCCGTAGGTACCCGACTCCAGCTCGACCCGCAGGCCGCTCTCGTCGCGCAGCTCGAACAGCAGCGTGCACAGCTTCCGGGCCGCCTCCGGGTTGCCGCCGGCGGTGGCCCGCAGCTCGGACACCTCGGATTCGGCCCCGGCCGACCGGACACCCGCCGCGTGTACCTTCGACAGGCGCAGCTCCGCCGCCTGGTCGCCCCCGATCGCGCGGGCCCGCAACAGGTCCACCTCGCCCCAGGCGACGTACAGGTCGGCGAGGGCCTCCGCCGCGTACACGTCCCCCCGGTCGGCACGCTCCCGCAGCTCCCGCAGGCAGCCGCGCTCGGCGAGCTGGTCGACGAGCTGCTCGGCGGCGAGGGTGTCCCCGCCCTCGGCACTGACCCGCAGGTCGTCGCAGACACCGCCGTCGGCGAGGATCTCGGTGAGTCGCTCGCGGGCCGCGGGATCTCCGGCGTCAGCGGCCGGACGGATCTCCTCCACCCGCTGCCAGATTTCCTGGCTGCGGAACAGATGCCTGCCGACGACCCGGTCCCGCGGATTTACCGCCAACTGTCCGCGCAGGACCTCCACCGCTCGTACGAACCGGTCCTGACGGATCAGCAACTGCGCCAGTTCGATCGCGGCGGTACCGTCGCCGAACTCCTCGACCAGCCGGGCGAGTGCCAGCTCGGCGTAGCAGTACCGCATTCTGGCGGTGGCACTGTCCGCGAGGCGGCGCAGGTCCGCGGATCGGCCGATCCGCGTGACGAGCTCCTGCCAGGCCTCGTGCGGCAGGCACGCGGTGCGACGGTGGCGTCGCAGGTGCTGGGCCAGGTAGTCGGCGACCGTGTACCCGGCGAGGGTGCCGGCTCGCCCGTCGTCCACCGGCGACAACGCCGACACGTCGCCGTGCAGCGGCCTGGTCGCGTGCGGGACCGCCTCGGCCAGCCACACCTCCTTCGGTTGCACCCGCTGGGCCGCCCTGAGGTAGCCGAACATGGCCCCGACCAACAGGTCCTCGCTCAGCGGCGACTGCACGCCGAGCCGGTGCGCGTCGGCGGCCGCGGTGATCATCGCCTTGGCGTACGGATTGGGCGCCTGCTCCCAGCAGAGCACGAGAGCGGGACCGCCGGCCAACGCCTGGGTCAGCCCCGCGTCGCGAGTCTCCAGCGCGACCCGGATCCGGCCGTCCTGTGCGGCCTTTTCGTGGGCCGTTTCGAGTTCGCCAGGGGTGAAGGCGTCCGCGACACTGATCACCGTCGCGCTCCTCAGTAGCCGGCGGACGTCTTCGGCCTCGCCCGCGGCCGGTTGCCTCGTCACGACCCGCGCGTCGTACTGGTCCGGCCACAACGTGCCGACCACGATGTTTTCCTTGCGGGTCAACGCGCGGACGCACTCCGCGGACAGCGGCGGGTGGCCGCCCAGGTACCGCTGCAGCTCGTCGAGCCAGAAGACGGTGCGGCTGGGTGGATCGTCCTTCAGAGCCAGCAGTTCCTCGGTCTCCGCCGGTTGGACCAGCCGCCAGTTCGGCGCCACCGAGTGGACCGCCTCGTACAGGGAGCGGGTCTTGCCGGTCGACGAGCCGCCGACCAGGATGACGAAGCAGCCGCGACCCTGGACGGCCAGCGTGGCGCGCAGCCGGAAGTCGAAGTCGCGCTCGATGTACGCCGGAAGGTCGTCGGTGGCGTCCGGCGTGACGATGGCGCTGTGGATGCCCAGCTCGCCGGGGGATGCCGTGTCGAACCGCTCCATGCCGAGCGGGCGCTGGACCACGGCGCGCTCCCTGGCCTCGATGCGTTCCCGGGCATCGAGCCAGTGCCGGTGAAGATTCCCCGGTACCCCGCAGACGATCAGCAGACTCACCAGGGCCTGCGGGCTGATGAGGGTCTTCCCGTTGAACGCGTCGCTCAGCGTGGAGCGCTTCAGTTCCTGCCGTGGGCCTTTCGAGCCTCTGGTCGCTTTTTCGATCTCGGCTAACGACAATCCCCTGCGGCCAGTGAGGACTTTGAGCGCCGTTCCGAGATCATTCCGCGTATGTATCCGGCCGAGATCGACATTGGAATCGGGCGTCAGTGTGCCCACCCCCTGCCGTTGGTCTATCCGGGATACACCCACGAATTGCCGGCCACGATACTGAAGCGTCACACGGAACGGTTCATCCGATCAGACGACTGATTCCAATCGGGCCGTGCCGTCCATTGCTCCTCCGACTCGTCCGGCCGCGTCCGGCGAACCGGCCCGGAGCCAAGATTTTCTCACCGCAAAACGGCACCTCGTGGCGGCTCACCGCGTCCGCGCCGCTCCGGATTCCTCCGCCGCCGTGGCCGGATAACCGGCCCCGATGCTGCACTTCGACGGTCCGTTACGGGAGCCCGGCCGGGACCCGATCAACACCGTCAAGGAGTCCCGATGCAGCAGTGGCTCATCATCATTCAGAGCGCCGCCGTCCTCTCGGCGGTTTCCGTCGCCATGGTCAATCTGATCAGTGCGCGAAAGAGATCCGGAATGGCTCCGCCGTTCGGTCGGAGTTGCCGGCACACTATTGCCGAATCCACACCCGCCCGGCAAAATGACGCGACGCATCCGGTGCGGCGCTACCTCTGCCTCTCGGTCGACGTTCAGGGATACGGCGGCCATGACGACGCGCGGCAGGCGGAGATCCAGCGTGACCTCATCGACCTGTTGGATCGTGCGGGTGAACGGGCCGGCCTGGAACGCCGCCGCTGGATACGACAGCCCAAAGGCGACGAGGAGCTGGCGCTGATACCCGCCGAGGAGCCGCTCGGTCGTGTCGTCGGGGACTTCTGCCTGGAACTCGCTGCGGCCTTGTGGCGCTACAACAGGGTACGGGACCGGGCCGCCCGGATGCGGTTGCGCCTCGCGCTCGACGACGGTCCGGTCGACCTGTCGTTCAACGGGTTCGTCGGACGGCCGGTGGTCGGGGTCAGCCGGCTGGTCAACGCGCGGGCACTGCGGCAGGCGCTGGACCTGGCCGACGAAGCCGAACTCGCGGTCATCCTCTCCGACGGCGTCCACCGCGACTGGGTACACAGTGGACGGTCGTCGGTCCGGCCCGAGTGGTGCCGCCGGACCACGGTCGCCGAGAAGGAGTACCGGGCCGACGCGTGGCTGTGGCTGCCCGCTGTGCCGACGCCCAGGTAGCCGGGTGCCCCTGGCCAGCGGTGACGCCGGCCAGGGGCACCCTTGACGCGATCGGCTACGTCAGCCGTCGGAGTCCGACGGCGGGATGTAGGCGCCCGGCACCTCGTTCGGCGCGAAGATCTTGGTCTCGCCGGGGTACGGCTTCGTCCAGTCGTGCGTCTGGTACCAGGTGAAGTGGTTCATCTGCGCGGGGTTCGCGAAGTCGGGCCTGGCGTCGGGGCCGGTCAGCCGCTGCTGCGACTTCCAGGCGTCCCACTGCGCCGCGACCTGCTGCTTGTCCGCCGGCACCGTGGCCGACGGCGGGGCCGCGGCGTTGGGGTCCTGCGGCGCCGGGATGTCCACGCCGCAGGGCGGCGGGGTCGCCAGACCCGAGGTCAGCGAGGTCCGGTTGGGCAGCGCGGTGAACGGCGTGTAGTCCGGCTTGCTGGGTGAACGCCGCACGCATCGGGCTGGCCGCGCTGTCCTTCTGGTTCATCGGGTGGATCCCGAGGATCTGCTCGATGGTCCGGATCATCGTGATCTGCGAGTAGTAGTGGTTGTCGACGACGCCGTGCTGGGCCCAGGGGCTGATGATCTGGATCGGGGCACGGTGGCCGTCGACGTGGTCGAGGCCGGCCTGGGAGTCGTCCTCGACGACGAAGATCGCCGAGTCCTTCCAGTACGGGCTGTGCGAGATCTCGTCGACGATCTTGCCGACCGCGAGGTCGTTGTCCGCGACCTGGGCGGCCGCGTTCGGCGGGCCACCGGTGTGGTCGCTGGAGAGCCAGAACATGTTCAGGTTCGCCGGCCCGTTCTTCTCGAAGTCACGCTTCCAGATCTCGTACCGGTAGATGTCCGGGACGCTGGTGTCGAACTTCGGGAAGCCGGGCACCGACACCGTCGTTGAGCGACGGGATCGGCGAGGACGAGACCAGGGGGTAGGCGGTGTTCTGCCCGGTCGCGGCCATGTTCTTGGTGTCGCAGTACAGGTTCTGCCAGGTCGCGTCGGCCGGCTTGGTCAGGAACTGGTGGAACTCGCCGAAGTCCCGCACGGTCTTGCCCGCCGCCTGCGCACCGGTCCAGATGAAGCCGGTCCGCTGGTGGCCGAGAGCGTCGTCCTCGGTGTCGTAGCTGCGCGATGTACTCACCGGCCGAGGACTCGGTGTACTCCGGGTCGTCGGCCTGCATCAGCCAGTTGTGACCCTCGGCGGAGTTCGTGCCGATGTCGTAGGTGTTGTCGTACAGCCCGAACTGCTGGGCCATCGCGTGCTGGTTCGGCGTCACGTTCTCGCCGAACTGCGGCCAGCGCCGGGTCGCCGTTGCCCTGCGGGATGTCACCGAAGACCTGGTCGTAGGTCCGGTTCTCCTTGACGAGCAGGAAGACGTGCTTGATCGTCGAGGGGTCGCCGAGCCGCAGCGGGACCGGCACCGGCTTCGCCTTGTTCTTGCCCTTGGCCACCGTGACCGAGCCGCGGTCCAGCCGTTCTGCTTGAAGACCTTGTCGGTCTCGGACCTGATGACGCGGTCGCTCGGCAGCCGTGAACCGCTGCAGGCTCGACGTCGTGTCGTGGGTGCCGTGCCCGGCGTTGGTGGTCGGGCGGCGGGCGTCGATGCCACGGGTGTTGGAGACCAGCACGTCGTTGCCGACGGTGGTGATCTCCGCGGGGAAGTAGTCCGTCGGGAGCAGGCCGACGTAGCTGACCGGCTCCAGCGGGCTCGTGTACCGGTAGACGGCGACCGCGTTGGCGCGGCCGAGCGTCACCAGCAGGTGACCGTCGTCGGTGAGCGTCACCGCGTCGGGCTCGTAGCCGACCGACGCCTCCGGCCACGGCTGGGTGGCGATGGTCTGGACGACCTTGTTGCTGGCGGTGTCGATGACCGACACGTCGTTGGTGGCGGTGTTGGTGACGAACAGCGCCCCGTTCTTGGCGTACAGGGCGGTCGGGTGCAGACCGACGTCGATGCTCCCGACGGCGGCGGCCGGGTTCGCCAGGTCGATGACGCTGACCGTGCCGGTGGTGGTGGCAGCCGGTGACCGGGTCGGCCGGCACCTGGGTGTTGTAGGAGTTGATCGTGGTCTCGCCGGGCTCGCGCCGGACGGCCGCCCTCGTTGCTGACGTAGAGCTTGGTCGCCGACCACGGCCAGGTCGCGCGGGGCGTTGCCCACGGCCCAGCTCTGCTGGATGGCCCCGGTCGCCGCGTTGATGGCGACCACCCGGTTCTGGCCGTTGACCGCGGAGTACACGGTGGAGCCGTCGGGCGAGAACACCGCCTGCGCCCACCAGTGCCTGCTTGGGACCGTCCGCCGGGATCGTGACGAACGTCGGGTTGGCGAGGGTGCCGTCCGGGTTCACGGTGAACCTGCGGTAGCCGTTGGCCTGGCCCAGCCACAGCTGCGAACCGTCGGGCGAGTACGTGGGGCCTTCCTGGCCCACGTCGTTGCCGCTGATGCGCAGGTTCGCCGCCGCGTTGTTGCCGACGAGCTGCTGCACCTTCCAGGTCTTCAGGTCCACGATGGCCAGCGCCATCCCACCGTCGGTGACCGAGGCCGCGAGCGTGGGTGCCGTCCGGGCTGACCGAGGACGACATGATCTTGCCGTTGTTGATGACGAGGCGCTTGCCGATCGGGTTGATGTACTGGTCGCTGGAGACGACCTGGCCCTGGCGGTGTTCTGGCCGACCTGGTCGGTGCCGAACTGGTACGTGCTGGCGAACGCGATGCCGTACCCGTGGCGACGACGACCGCAGTGGTGCCCGCGGTGACGAGGGTCATCCGGCGGCCGATGCGTCGCCGAGAGGCGATCGTTCTTCTCGATCTGCTGACGGCGGCGGGTTACCTGCATGGAGCTATCCCTTCGGGGCGGACGGGAGCAGGTCGACGTTGCCGTCGAACTGCCAGAGCGGGTTCGGTGCGTCCCCGGTCGGGGTCCGCACCAGGAAGTAGCCGTTCACCTCCTTCGGTCCGTCGCCGTCGGCGACGTACCGCCCGTCCGGGGTGATGTCGAGCTGGTAGATGGCCGTGCCCGACGGCCGCGACGCCGGGCAGATGCCAGGAGACGACGCAGCGCCAGTCGTTGCCCGGCCCTTCCGCGGCGACGTGTGCCGCCGCCCTTGTTGCACGCCGCCGTGGCCTGCAGCTGCGCCTCGGTGACGGCGGGGCGGTTGAGTTGCTCGGTCTGCAGGCGGTAGAGGTGGGCGAACGCGGTGGCGAGCGAGCGCTGCACCTTGTCCTGCTCGATTCCGGAGCCCGTGGCCGGGTCGCCGCGGCGAGACCGCGACCGTCACGGCGACCAGCCCGACGAGCGGCAGGACGCCGACGGTGACCGCGCGGCGCGCCGAGCCGTCGTAGGCCAGGTTGGTGAAGTCGCGCCGCAGGAAGAGCACGTACGCCAGCGCGGTCGCGGTCACCGCCCACACCAGGCTGACCGCGATGCCGATCAGGAGCGGGCCGAGCTGCGCCGGGCTGGTGAACAGGCCGTTCCAGGCGATGAAGGCGTAGCCGGGCAGGGCCAGGCGTACGGCGACCGGGAGCGGCAGCATCTGGGCGAGCTGCAGCGCGAGCGCGACGAGGGCGGGCAGCAGCAGTCCCATCGGGGACCGCCCGAGCACGACCGAACCGAGCAGCCCGATCGCGGCCAGGGCCAGGGTCGGCGCGAGCACGCAGACCCAGGCGAGCAGGACCTGCCCGGCGGCGTCCGCCGGGGTCAGCAGGTGGCCGTCGAGGCCGACCAGCGGCTGGTTGCCGACCGCCACCAGCCCGCCGACCGCGCTGGAGCCGGCCAGCCCGGCCACGAGCAGCAGGATGACGGTGAGGCTGGCCAGCGCCTTCGCCACGAAGATCCGGCGCGGCGACCGGACCGCCACGAGCAGGTGGCGCCAGGTGCCGAGCCGGTCCTCGGCGGCGAACACGTCGCCGGCGACCACCGAGGTCAGCAGCGGAAGCGCCCAGGTGCCCGCGAAGCCGAGCATCACCAGCGGTCCGGCCCACCCGGTGGCGTGCATCCAGCGACCGAACAGGGTGTCGACGGGGAGCGTGCTCTGCTGGCTCACCGCGGCGACGAAGAGCGCGGGGCGCGATCCAGCAGGCGAGGACCAGCAGGCGGATCCGCCACTGCGAGACCAGCTTGACCAGCTCGAAGCGGTAGCCGCGGGCCACCGAGACGCGGGCGGCCAACGGCAGCGCGGTCGGGGGCGATGGTCGCGGTCATCGGCCGGCCTCCTGCTGCTCGGTGAGGGCGAGGAACGCGGCCTCGAGCGGCGACACCACCGGCGCGAGCTCGCGCACCGCGATGCCCGCGTGCACGAGCCGCACCACCAGTTCGTCGAGGGCGGGCACCAGCGCGCGCACGACGAGCATCTCGGCGTCGTGCCGTGCCCCGGCGTCGTCGACGACGCGGATCCCGGCCGTGTCGGCGGCCAGCCTGGCGGGCGGCCTGCGGGTCGGAGGTGAGCAGCCGGTAGTCGAGTTCACGGTTCTCGGCGGCCAGCTTGCTCAGCGGGCCGGAGAAGACGACCCGTCCGGTGGCGAGGATGGTGACCTCGGAGCACAGTGCCTCGACGTCGTCCATGCGATGGCTGGAGAGCACGACGCTGGTCCCGTCCGCCGCGAGCCGGGTGAGGACACTGTGTACGTGCTTGCTTGCCGGCCGGGTCGAGGCCGTTGGAGGGCTCGTCGAGCACGAGCAGCCGCGGCTTGGTGAGCAGGGCGGCGGCGAGCCCGAGCCGCTGACGCATGCCGAGGGAGAAGCCGCGGGCCCGGTCGTCGGCGACATCGGTGAGCCCGACCTGGTCGAGCACGTCGTCGATCCCCGCTGTCCGCGCGTCGCGGCCGCGCAGCGCGGCCAGCGCGGCGAGGTTCTGCCTGGCGGTGAGCGAGGGGTAGAGGCCGGGCCCGTCCACGAAGCCGGCGACACCGTCGGGAGCGGCGAGCGCCCGCCCGACCGGCGTACCCAGGATCTCCAGGCGGCCGCTGTCGGCGACGGCCAGGCCCAGCAGGAGACCGAGCAGTGTCGTCTTGCCGGCGCCGTTCGGCCCGACCAGGCCGTGGATCTGCCCCTGCGCCACATCCAGGTCGACTGCCGTCGAGTGCGACGACGTCACCGAAGCACTTCGTGATCCCGCGAGCCCGGATTGCGAGGCGTCCGTCCATGAGCCCCTTCTTTCGTAGCCCTAAGCAACGTAGGGACGGCACACAACGCGGGCAGGGACCGCTGGTTGAACGCTCGAGGGAACGGGAGACGACAGGCAATCGTGGCACTCGATGCCTACCGTTCGCGGTCGCTGCTTCGTGCGCCCGGGATGGCCGCGGGCGGCGTCGCGTCCAGTGGCCGCGCCCCGGGGTAGTCCGCCCACTGCTCGGTGCCGGGGGACCAGGTGTGCGAGTACAGCCACCGGTCGCCGTCGCCCGCAGATGTGAGGTATCCAACTCGGACACTGCTGTCATGTTCGTCGATGGGGTACCACCATGTACGGATGATCTCCGGGCTGAATCGACGTCAGGTACTGCGCGGCGCGGCCGCGTCGGGAGCCGGCGTGCTCCTGTCCACCGGCCTGCTCGCCAGGGCCGAGGCCGCGGGGGCGCGGCTCGCCGTGGAGGAGTTCAACGTGGTCGTCGTCGGCTCCGGCGCGGCCGGCATGACCGCCGCGCTGGCCGCGGCGCATCGGGGCCTGCGCGTCGTGGTGGTGGAGAAGGCGCCGACGTTCGGCGGGTCGGCGGCGCGATCCGGGGCCGGCATCTGGGCGCCCAACAACGAGGTGATCCTCGCCGCGGGGGTGCCCGACACGCCGGAGAAGGCGGCGGAATACCTCGCCGCCGTGGTCGGCAACGAGGTACCCGCCGACCGGCAGGCGGCGTTCCTCGCCGGCGCGCCGGCGATGATCTCGTTCGTGCTGCGCACCACGCCGCTGCGCTTCCGGTACATGGACGGCTATCCGGACTATTTCCCGGACCTGCCGGGCGGCATGCCGAACGGCCGGTCGATCGAGCCCGACATCCTCGACGGGCACGTTCTCGGTGCCGAGCTGGCCAACCTCAACCCGCCCTACATCCCCGCCCCTGGCGGCCTGGCCGTGCGCAGCGCCGACTACCGGTGGCTGGTTCTCGCGGCGGTCAACGCACGGGGCGCCGCGACCGCCGCGCGGGTCGCCGCCGAGAACGCGGCGGCGACGCTCGCGGGGAGGAAGCCACTGTCGATGGGCCAGGCCCTGGCTGCCGGCCTGCGCGCCGGGTTGCAACAGGCGGGGGTACCGGTGTGGCTGCGCGCCCCGATGCTGGACCTGCAGTTCGACGCGGACGGCCGGGCCACCGGGGTACTCGTGAACCGCGACGACACACCGACCCTGCTGAAGGCGACACATGGTGTACTGCTGAGCACGGGTGGCTTCGACCACAATGCGGGTATGCGCGCGGAGTACCAGCGCCAGCCGATCACCGCGACCTGGTCGGTCGGCGCCAAGGAGAACACCGGCGACGGTATCGTCGCCGGCCATCGAGCCGGCGCGGCGCTCGACCTGATGGACGACGCCTGGTGGGGGCCGACCATCCCGCTGCCCGAGGGGCCGTACTTCTGCCTGGCCGAGCGCACGCTGCCCGGCAGCATCCTGGTTGACGGCAACGGCCGCCGGTTCGTCAACGAGGCGGCGCCGTACCACGTGGTCGTCAACGCGATGTACGCGCGCAACGCGACGACGACCGCGATCCCGTCCTGGATGGTCGTCGACCAGACCTTCCGTAACCGGTACCTGTTCCGCGATGTCGCTCCGCTGCTGCCGCTGCCACAGGCCTGGTACGACGCCGGTGCCGTGGTCAAGGCGCCGACCGTCGCCGCGCTGGCCGTGAAGATCGGCGCGTCCGCGTCCGTACTGTCCGAGACCGTCAACCGGTTCAACGGGTTTGCCCAAACCGGCAAGGATCTGGACTTCCACCGCGGCGACAACGCGTACGACCGCTACTACACCGATCCCGCGTACCAGCCGAACCCCGGCCTCGGCGCGCTGCGCGCCGGTCCGTTCTACGCCTTCAAGATCGTTCCGGGTGATCTCGGTACAAAGGGCGGCCTGCGCACCGACGCCCGGGCCCGGGTCCTGCGGCCCGACGGCTCGGTGATCGCCGGCCTGTACGCGGCCGGCAACGCCAGCGGTGCCGTGATGGGCCACAGCTACGCGGGCGCCGGCTCGACGATCGGTCCGGCCATGACGTTCGGGTACGTGGCGGCGGGCGACATGGCGGACCAGCCCAACGCGCGGCCCGTGAGGATGACGAGTCGCTGGGTCGCCCGGGTCATCGCCACATAGCGGTCGACCGATCCTTCGATGCCCGTGCCGAATGCCTCCGGGTCGATGAGGACGACCAGGTCGAACTCGAGCCCCTTCGACAGCACCGGGCTCAGCGACTGGACCCGGTCCGTCGCCCGGAACGTGGGATCGCCGATGACGCAGGCGGTTCCTTCGGCGTGCGCGGCGAGCCAGGTGTCGAGGATCGAGCCCAGCTCCGCGACGGATCCGTGGTGGACCGGGACCCCGGTGCGGCGGATGGATGTCGGCACGTTGGCGTCCGGCAGCGCGGCCCGGATGACCGGCTCGGCCTCCGCCATGACCTCTTCCGGCGTCCGGTAGTTGATGCTCAGCGAGGCCAGGCTGATCCGGTCGAGCCCGATCCGGTCGAGCCGTTCCTGCCACGACTCCGTGAACCCGTGCCTGGCCTGGGCGCGGTCGCCGACGATGGTGAAGCTCGCGGACGGGCAGCGCAGCAGCAGCATCTGCCACTCCGCGTCGGTCAGCTCCTGCGCCTCGTCGACGACGATGTGCGCGAACGGGCCGGCGAGCCGGTCCGGGTCGGTGGACGGCAGCACGGCCTCGTCGACCAGGACGTCGCGCAGGTCCTGTTGCACCAGCATCGTCATCAGGCCCTCGCCGTCGTCATAGACGTTGGACTCGATCAGGTCGTCGAGTACCCTCGCCATGCGCTCACGTTCGGTGGCGAGCGTGGCGTCCTGCCGGCGCTTTCGCTGTGCTGCCTCCGCGTCGCCGAGCCGCTGCCGTGCCGTGTCCAGCAGCGGCAGGTCGGATACCGTCCACGCCCGGGCGTCCGCCCGCTGCAGCCTCCGGACGTCGTCAGCGCTGAGCCACGGTGCGCACCTCCTCAGGTACGCGGGCACCGACCACAGGTCGCCGACGAGATCGGTCGCCTCGAGTACCGGCCACGCGCGGTTGAAGGCCGCCCGCAGCTCCCTGTTGCGCTCCAGCGGACCGCGGGACAGGTCGTGCTTCTCCACCAGGATCGTGAGCAGCTCGTCCCAGATCTGGTCGCGTGCCTCGTTGTGCGGGACACCTGGTTCCCGCGACTCGAAGGCTTCGGCCCAGTCGGCGGCGCTCACCCGCAAGTCGGCGTTCTCGGTCTCGACCGTCATGCCCGTGGCCGGCGGCTCCTCGTAGAACTGGACGGCGGTATCGATCGCCTTCACCAGATCGGCCGATGACTTGAGCCGGGCGACCTCCGGGTCCTTCTCGGCCCCCGCCGCGGCACCCTCGGCAACGAGATCCCGCAGGGTACAGGTCAGCACGTCATCCTCGCCGAGGTTCGGCAGGACGTCGGACACGTACGCCAGGTAGGGCTGGTGCGGTCCGATGAACAGGACGCCGCCCTGCCGGTAACCGAGGCGCGGGTCGGAGTAGAGGAGGTACGCGGTGCGATGCAGGGCGACGACGGTCTTCCCGGTGCCCGGACCGCCGTCGACGACGAGGGCACCGCGCGACCCGGCCCGGATGATGGCGTCCTGGTCGGCCTGGATCGTGCCGAGCACGTCCTGCATCCGGGGCGACCGGCTGCTGCCCAGGCTCGCGATGAACGCAGACTGGTCGTCGAGCGCGGCGTGCCCCGCCAACCCGTCCGGGGTGAACACCTCGTCCCAGTAGTCGATGATCCGGCCCCGCGTCCAGCGGTACCGGCGGCGGCTCACCAGGCCGTTCGGGTTGGCATGGGTCGCCGCGAAGAACGGCTCGGCCGCGGGCGAACGCCAGTCGACCAGCAGCCGGCGGCCCGCGTCGTCGGTGAGGCCGAGCCGTCCGATGTAGACAGGCTCGGCACCGTCCGCGCCGACCATGCGGCCGAGGCACAGATCCAGACTGAAGCGACGCAGGGTGCGCAGCCGCGCGCTCAGCCGCCGGATCTCCTGGTCCCGGTCCACCGCCTGCCGGCCCTTGCCGGCGGCCGCCCTCCGTACGGTATCGAGGCGGTCGGTCAGGTCGGCGATCGACCGTTCGAGGCTCTCCGCGATGGCCGCGAAGTGCCGCTCGTCGTCGGCGATCAGCCTGGGATCGGCCTTGGCAGAAAGGTGTTCGGGAAGATCAAACGCGCTGGTGGTCAGCGGGTTCACGGCATCAGCTCCGATTCTGCGCTGGCGTCCTGTCTCGGCTGACCGCATCGAGCAGCAGCGTCGCGGCCACCGTCGCCCCGTCGGTGCGGATCGTGCCGGCCACGGCGGTCGCTCGTGCCCGGACCTCGGGGGTCAGGGCCGTCCTGAGCGCGGCCGACAGGGACCCGGTGGTCGGGGTCGGACCGTCGTGGGCCGCGCCGATGCCCAGGGCGGCGACCCGGCCGGCCCAGTACGGCTGGTCCGCCATCTGGGGTACCACCACCTGCGGCGCGCCGGCCCGGGCCGCCGTCGTCGTGGTGCCCGCGCCGCCGTGGTGCACGACGGCGGCCACCCGGCGGAACAGGGCCTGCTGGTTGACCTCGCCGACGGCGAAGCAGTCGTCCCGGTCGTCGATCGGGGCGAGATCGGCCCAGCCGCGGGCGACGACCGCGCGGCGGCCCTGCGCGCGGATCGCCTCGATGGCCACCCGGGCGGCGTCAGTGGGGGCGCGCATGCTGCCGAAGCCCACGTACACGGGTGGTGGGCCGGCGTCCAGGAACGCCTCCAGCTCGACCGGCAGGGGGCGTTCGTCCGGCAGGATCCACGCGCCGGTCTGTACGACGTCGAGGTCCGCCGGCTCCGGCCAGGGGCCCAGGACCGGGTCCGCCGCCAGCCACGGGCGGTCCGTGTGGACGTGGTCGCGGACGTTGTCCACCGGTGGCAGGCCGACCGCCGCCCGGTGTGTGTTGAGCGCCTCGCCGTACACCGCGTTGTAGCCCTGGATGGCCAGGTCGTTCAGTACCCGGTTGTCGGTCACGTCCGGTGGCGGCGCCCAGCCCGGCAGCGGCTGCGGGCGGTGGTGCGGCGACGGCAGGTAGATCGGACAGTACGCCGCGAACACGAACCGGATGCCCAGCATCTCGGCCACCGACCGCGCGCTGGCCACGACCGGGTACAGGCCGGTCGCCACCACCGCGTCGCATCCGTCGGCCACCGCGGGAAGCTTGGCGAATACCTCGGCGGTCAACTCGGCGATGCGCCGGGGCACATCCGCCATCGAAGCCGGTGTCGCCCCGTGCATCAGCTCGCGTACCGACGGGCCGATCGGCACCAGCGGCACGCCGTACCGGTCAAGCCGCTCCGCCCAGTCCGGCGGCGCGCACACCTGCACCTCCGCGCCGACTTCCCGCAACCGCACCGCGAGTGCCACCAACGGTTCGACGTCGCCGCGTCCCCCGTACGTCGACAACAGCACACGCATGTCGCGCCCCCATTTCCGCAGGTTTTCGCTTCGGCCGACGATTCTGCGGTACGACCGGGGTCTTGCCGCAAGCCCCCCAATGCGATATACGTTAAGAGTGGCGGGAGGAGCATATGCTCCTCTTTTCTTTTTCCCCTCCACAAACCAGCTCGCCGGCCGGTCACGGCATGTTCGACAGCTTGTTCCGCGCCCGGACCCGGTCGTCGTCGGATGCTCCGGTGATATCCAGGAAAAGCTGACTCAGCAGCGGGAAATGGTGGCGCAGGTCGGCCCTTGATCCGGCCGGTCGTCTGCTCGATGCCGTCGCTGTCCAGGCCGTCGGCAAGGTCGACACCGTCGGTCAGCTCCGGGTCGGCGGCCTCGCCGATCAGCAGGCCCTTGGTGTCCCGGCCGAGCCGGTACGCGACGAAGGCGAGCAGCGCTGCGATGCCCAACGACGCCACGCCCTCGGGCACCGCGGAGCCGGTGATCTGATGGACGACCACCCCGGCGATGGCGAAGACCATCCTGCTCGGCGGCCAGGTCGGCTGACCCGCGCTGACCCCCGCGACGACCCCGCGCCAGCCATCGACGGTGGGCTATCCAGTCCCGGGTTTCACGTGTCGCCCGGACCGGATAGCCCACCGTCGATCAAAGGGAGCGCTACTACGGCTTGACCTCCACCGATCCGGTGTCGCAGTCGGCACTGCCGTAGAAGTTCACCGGCCGGGCGTTGCCCAGCTGGTCGTACCCGTCGCAGACGAACCACGGCGTGACGATCGGGTCGTACGCGCCGTCGATGACGTACGGGAAACCCTGGTCAGCGGGGACCTGCACGGCGGTCGGGGCGGTGCCGACATACTCCAGGCCGGTCAGCTCCGGATCGTCGGACTGGTACGGATCGCTGCTGACGAAGTCGTGGGTCGGCAGACCGTTGACCTGGCCTTCCCGGACGTCCTGGACGTTGCACAGCCGTGGATCGATGAAGGCGAAGAAGTTGTTCCGCTCCGACACGAACGCCCACGCAGTGGTGTTGTAGCAGTCGGCCGAGCCGCCGTTGCGCCCGAACCCGGGGCCGTAGTCCAGCCAGGTGTGGTTCGTGGCGACGATCGACCCGGATACGTGCGCGGCGCCGGACGCGATGTTGGCGATGCCGCCGCCCTCCTCGCCACCCTGCGCTATCGGGTCCGTGTGGTCGGTTTGCTTCAGCTGGAACCTCGTGGAGTCCGCCCAGTTGTTGGCGATCGTACTGAACTTGATGTTGAGGGTGCCGGAGTTGCGGATCCCGCCTCCGCTGTTGCGCGCGGTATTTCCGCTGACCGTGCTCTCGCTCATGTTGAGCGTGCCGCTGTTGTTGATGCCGCCGCCACGCAACGCGTCGTTGTGGTCGATGGTGCTCCGGTCGATCGTCAGGGTACCCGTGTTGTTGATCCCGCCGCCCGGTCCGGCGAAGACCGCACCGTTGCCGACGCCGGTGGAGCCGGAGCCGTTGGTGGTGACCGTCACCTTCGTCAGCTGGAGATTGCCCCTGTTGACGATCCCCCCGCCGGGACCGGTGACCTTGCACAACCTGATGACGACGTCGTTGAGCTTGACCGTCGAGCCGGTCGCGATATTGAGGCCACCGCCCTGGCCGGTGGGACCGTAGATGGCCTCGCCGCCGTTGAACAGGCTCAGGCCGATGACCCACACGGTACCGCTGCTCCCGGCGTCGACGGCGAGCGCCGAGTACAGCCCACCGGCGTCGATCGTGACGTCACCGGAGCCTGGACCGGTGATGGTCATGGCCGTCGTCGCCTTCAGCGGGCCGGAACGGATGGAGAGCTGGTAGTTCCTTCCGCCCGACAGGGGCGGTACCCGGATCAGGTCGTTGGCGGCGTCCATGTTCGCCTGGGTGATCGCCGCCCGCAGCGAGCAGGTCGACTTCGCTTGATTGTTCACACAGGCACCGGCCTGCCAGTCGAGATCCGTGCCGGTGCCCACGGTGTACACACTGTGGCCGGCCGCGGCGGCAGCAGTGGACAGTGTGGCCACCGGCACCAGGCTGGCGACCCCGGCCAGCATCACCGCCACCGACAGCCGCCGAACCCGGAGCGCACGTGCGCCGTACAAAGCAACGGACAACCGCATGGTGGTTACCCCTCCCGCATAGGTTGCGAGCCGAGCATCCGGCCGACACGACCGGCTCACCAGAGGTTCGCGGGCAGCCCGGCGGGCGCATCCGGGGGCACCTTCGTCAGGTGTCACGCGTCCCCGGCGGCTTTCGCACCGGCTTCCCGTTCCTGCCCCATGGGGACATGACCAGCTGAAGATGATGTACCCGGCCCTTCCCAGCCTGTTCTTCATCGGCCTGTTCCAGCCGCTCGGCTGCATCTGGCGGCTCGCCGACCACCAGGCGCGCATCGCGGCGCTGCGGATCAGCGGGAGGCCGGGACGCCCGTTGCGGGGTCGGCGCCGACGTCGACACGATCGAGGTCGACTACCACGTCTTCCGCCGCGACCTGCTGCGCGAGCTCAGGGCCGTCCGCTGAACCTGGCACGAATCCGGATACACGGCACGTGCTCGGTCAGTACCAATGAGCGAACGCGCACAATCAGCTGGGGAGGAAGATCTGATGAAGCGTTACCTGGCCATTCCGCTGCTGGTCGGTCCGTTGGTGCTGGCGACGGCCGCCTGCGGAGCCAGCGGCGCCCGCCCGCAAGGGGCACCGGCACCGCCGTCCACACCAGCGACGCCAGCGACCAAACCGGCCAGCTCGCCGACGACGGAAGCGACCGCGACGCCGACGACGGAGGCCAACCCGGCCCCGATCACGGATAGTCACGCACCATCCACGCCGCCGCTGCTGTGGCCCGCCACCACGGCCGCGCAGTTGCGCCAGCTACAGGACGGGACCGTCGAAGGACACCAGCCGTGGCTGTGTGACCCGGCGGGTGTCGCCGAGGCGTACGGTCGCGGGCCGTTGAACTGGCCCGAGCCGACCGTTCACCGGTTGCACGGCGACGTCTACGAGGTGGACGGACCGGCGGGCGCGCGGGCCACCGTCACCGTCTTCAAGGCGTCTGGACGCGGTTGTGTCTGGGAGATCACGACGGTCCGGCGCCGCTGAGGTCGTGACCTCCCTGCCAAGATCGAGCTAGAAGTCGCCCGAACCGCCGCCGCCGTCCCCGCCACCCCCGAAGTCGGCGTCGGCGCCGCCACCGCCGTAGTCACCGTCATACCCGTCGCCGCCACGGTTGTCGTAGTCGTCGCGCTGACGCTGGTCGTGTTCGCCCTCCATGCGGCCCAGCTCGTAGCCGAGCACACCGCCCGCGACGGCGCCGGCGCCGCCGGCCACCCACGGGTTGACGCCCGGCGACCCGTACCCGGGCTGGCCGTAGCCCGGCGCACCGTAGCCGGTGGGCCCGTAGCCACCCGGCCCGTAACCGGCCGGGCCGTCGGGCCGGCCAGCTCGACGGCTGCGGCCCGACCGGCGCACCAGCAGCACGATCCCGGCGATCACCGCCACGACGAGAAGCAGGCAGACGCAGCCGGACACGTAGGTCACCGGCGAGGTCCGGTGCGACGTGCGGGTACTGCCGGAACCGGTGGTACGACTGCCGCCGCGGGCGATCGCGGTGCGCATCGAGTCGAGCGACGCGATGGTGGCCGCCGTGTAGTCAGAGTTGGCCCGGAAGCTGGTGGCGAAGGCGTCGGTGGCCGTCCGCGCGTCGGTCTGGGTGACCCGCGACCGGGGGCCGCTGCGGATCGCGAGGTGGCGTGACTGCGTGTTGATCGCGATCACGACGACGGTCGGACCGGACACCTTGCTCTGTGTCTCGCGGTCGAACGCCGCCTTGTCGTCGGCGAGTTTCGTGGTGGTGTAGATGGCCACCGGATCAGGCAGCGTGGCCGCCTCGTTCTGTACCCGCGTGACGTCGAGTACGTGCGAGTCGTCGACGATGTTGACCGCGGCGGCGGCCGCTGGGGCGGCCATGAGCAGCACCGCCGCCAACCCGGCCAGGAAGCCCGTCGCGATGGAAAGGCGCCGCCGCCGGCAGGCGCTGTCCTGGTACACGATCAACTTCCTCCCCGTGGGCCACAATGTCTGGCCGCCTGAGTATGACTACCCACGACAAACCGCCTCGTGCGGGGCCAGCGCCGCGCCGATTCGTCGTGGCGCGGCGCTGCCGGGCGGGTACCGGGAATACCCTCGTGTGACGTCCGGCTCGGGAGGAGTGGGCGAGGCGATGGCGGAGACCGGGTCGTCGGGCAGCGGATGGGCCGAGACGATTGCGCCGAGCGAGACGGAGCGGCAACGGTTACGGGCCCTGTCCGACATCTACGACCCGGACACTGTTCGGCATGCCCGGTTCGTGCGGTGTCACCTTCCCGGCCGGCGGCCAGTGCGACGGTCGCGATGCGCAAGCTGACCCTCGACCAGATGCGCGGCGGGTTGATCGGCGCGGGGCTGCTCACCGAGGCCGAGGCCGCACAACTCGACGCGCTGCTCGCCGATCCCGATCTCGTGCTGTACTGCGGCGGCTCGATCTCCGGTTGGGGACGGCGGCCGTCCTGACGACTACGCCGTGTACACCGGGAGGTTGGTGAAACCCTTCAGGCTCAAGCTGTCCCGGCGCTGGCCTTCGCCAGACAGAGCCAGACCGGGGAAGCGGCGTACCAGTGCGGGCAGCGCGATCTGGGCCTCCAGCCGGGCGAGAGGCGCGCCCAGGCAGTAGTGGATGCCGCCGCCGAACGACAGCGGCGCGTTGTCCGCGCGGTCCAGTCGCAGCCGGTCCGGCTGCTCGAAGCGCTCCGGATCGCGGTTGCCGGCGCCGAGATAGGCCACGACCCGCTCACCCGCCTCGACGGTGATCCCGGTCAGCTCCACCGGCTCGGTCACCAGCCGGCCGCTGATCTGCACCGGGCTGTCGAAGCGAAGCAACTCCTCGACGGCCGGCTGGGCGAGGTCAGGGCGCTCGGCGAGCAGCTGGAACTGGTCCGGGTGTGCCAGGAGCGCAACGAGACCGTTGGCCAGGAGGTTGGTGGTCGTCTCGAAGCCGGCGGCGAACAGGAGCGCGGCGTTGCTGAGTACCTCGTCGTCGGTGAGCCGGTCATCGGCCGCCTGCGCCTGGACCAGCGCGCTGAGGAGGTCGTCGGCGGGGTGCCGGCGGCGCTCGTCGACCAGGCCGCGAAGGTACTCCCGGATCGTGGCGGCGGCCGGATCGGCCTGGCTCAGCACCTCCGGGGTGATCACCTCCAGCACCTGGGTCCAGTCGCGTACCAGCGACTGGAACTGCGCGCGATCGCCTGCCGGCACACCGAGCAGCTCACCTATGACGTTGACCGGCAACGGGAACGCGAACGACCCGACGAAGTCCACCTCGCCGCTCATACCGTCAAGCAGCTCGTCGACCATCCGCTCGATCGCCGGCCGCAGTGCCTGCACCCGCCGTGCCGTGAACGCGGAGCTCACCAGCCGGCGCAGCCGGGTGTGGTCGGGCGGGTTGAGCGTGAGCATGCTGGTGAACAGCTGCAGGAGCGCCGGATGCTCGCGCCAGTCCGGGAAGCCGATGAACGCCAGCATGTCCGCCGGCATGTGCGCGAAACGCCCGTCACGGACCACCGTCGCGCAGTCGGCGTAGCCGGTGACCACCAGCGCGTCGTCCGCCGCGCGCACGACGGGCGAGATCTCTCTGAGCCGTGCGTACCGCGGATAGGGGTTCTCCCGACCCACCATCCGCGTCAACTCGTCAAGCAGCCGCAACACCTCTGGGCTCTGCACGATCTCCGGCACCCGTCCACCATAGGGGGTGCGGTCACGGCAGGTGCAGCTTGAGGTCGAGGACCGTCGCCAGGGACTCGATCTCGTGGTGGACGGCGGTGTCCATCGCCCTGGTGAACGGCGTGTCCTGATGGATGGCGTTGACGCGCAGCATCCCGGCCGGCCGGTCGGAGGCGGCGTCGAGCTTGCCGACCAGCCGGTCGCCGTAGAGGATCGGCAGCGCGTAGTAGCCCCAGCGCCGCTTCGCGACCGGCTTGTACATCTCCAGCTGGTAGTCGAACTCGAAGATCTCCACCATCCGTTTACGGTCGTAGACCAGGCGGTCGATCGGCGACAGCAGGGCCGCCCGACCGGCGAACGGCTGGTCGAGCTGAGCCGGATCGACCCGCCAGCCGCCGCGTACCCCCTCGATCACGGCCGGTTCGCCCACCTCGCCGACGTCCTGCGGTTCGACCGGGCATTCCGGACCGCGCGAGCGTGCGATGCCCAGTGACCGCAGCCGCCGCTCGGCGCGGATCCGCAGCGCCTCGTCGGCCGGCACCACATGATCATCGGGGAAGACCCGTTCGGCCAGGTCCCAGAGCCGGTCCCGGCCAGCCGCCCGCCCCACCACGGCCACCTCGCCGCGCGCCTCCATGAACTCCAGCAGGCGCAGCACGTTGCGGTTGTTGGTCCAGCCGGTGGACCTCCACGACACCTCGCAGGTGTCCGGGATCTCCCGGGCCGGCAGCGGACCGTCGGTGCGCAGCCGGTCGAGAATGTCCAGACGACAGCCCTTGTTGACGGCGACCCAGTCCCGGCGCGACTTGTGCGTCTCACCGCGCTGATCCCATTCGGCCATGTCGGCCCGGTACAGCGCCAGGTCCTCGACCGGCCGGATCATGCCCTGCAACTCCACCAACGCCTGGTTGCCCAGCGCCGACTCCAGATCCGCTGGCGCGTAGGACGAGCCGAGCCGGCTCCAGGCCACCAGGTCGGCGCTGGGAGCGACGGCCGGGGTCAGATCCACCTGCAACAGGGTCAGGTGCCGGACCAGCTCCAGCAATCCGGACGGCCGGTCCCGGTGCAGCCACTGGGCTCGTACCGCGATCTGGCGTGCCTGCCTACGACTCAACCGGTGCGTGGTCACCCTCCGAGCCTAGGCGCAGCCCCCGACAGCGACGGCCCATCGCTCCGACTGTGACTTGACCCGCCGGATGATCGGCAAGGTGCCGATGCGGGTGCCGCTGGGCGTCGCCATGGCCGCGGCCGCGGTCGGGCTCGCCTCGATGGCCCACCTGACCGCCACGTCGCCCAGCACCAGGCCCAGCAACCATGATCGTCTAGCCGGATCCGCAACGGATCAAGGGAGCCCGGCAGATCGACTCAGCGAACTCAGCCCGGGAGATCCTCCGGGCGCTTTGCGGCGAGCCTGCCGTGAAGTAGTCCAGTGGACTGGCCGACCTCAATCAGGTACCCGTCCGGGGCCCGCAGGTAGCAGCGGATCTCCGCGCCGCGATCGATCGGCGGTGTGACGAACCTTGGGGATGGCGAACCGAACCCGGCCCCGCGTGCTGTCAGGAGGAGACCCCGTACCGCAGGTACACGACGCCGTTGTCGAATCTGCGCTCGTCCAGCAGTTGGAGGCTCATCCGGAGCCGGTCGGGGAGAAGGAGAGTGCCGCCGCCGACGGTAAGCGGAGACACGAACAGGCGGACCTCATCCACCAACCCGGCTCGGAACGCGTGGGCGGCAAGCGTTGGACCGCCGATGCTGAGATCGCGATCGGCCGCGTCCTTGATCGCCTGGACCGCGTCCGGGTCGAATGTCCGCTCGATCCGGGTCCGGGCGCTGCGCGCCGCCTCCAGCGTCGTGGAGTACACGATCTTGTCGGCGGCCTGCCACAGCTTGGCGTAGTCGAGCCCGACCGGCGACTGGTTCGGTTGCGCCGCGGCGGTCTCCCAGTAGGCCATCGTCTCGTAGAGGCGCCGGCCGTACAGGTACGTCCCGATGGGGCGCTCCAGGTCGTTGATGAAGGCGTGCACGTCGTTGTCGGGCGCGGACCAGTCGAAGTCGCCGTCCTCGTCGGCGATGTATCCGTCCAGCGACGTGAGCGCGGTGCAGATCAGCTTGGCCATCCCGAACCCTCCACCTCTTCCTCGACACCTGATCCTCCGACGGGCATGGCCGGGAACGTGGCTGGCTCACCGGGTCGCGATGACCGCGCTGGTCCGTGCCCAAGGCCCGCCGTACCAGAAACGCCAGCCTAGATCGCGTACCGTCACGTCGGTCAGACCCAGGCCGACCACCTGGTCGGCGTACGCACGGGTGTGGCGGAAATCGGCCAGCACGAGCCGGCCGCCGGGGCGCAACACCCGCACGGCCTCGGCGACCGCCCTCATCCGGCCCGGGCCGTCCGGGATGTTGTGGATCGCCAGGCTGCTCACCAGCACGTCGATCGATCCGGTGGCCAGCGGCAAGGCCCGTATATCCGCCGTGATCAGGTCGACGGGGACGGCCTCGGCAGCGGCGTTGGCGAGCGTGCTCGCCGGGTCGTTGCCGGACTGGTCCACCGACCGCCACAGGTCCACTCCGACCGCGCTGCCGCGTGGGACCAGCCGGGCCAGCATGGTCAACACCGCCCCGCGACCGCAGCCGAGATCAACCACCCGCTCCGCGCCGGTCAGCCGCAACTCGGACCGCAGCCCCGCCCAGACCGCGAACTTGCCCCGCCGGGTCGTGTACACAAAGCTGGCGCAACTGAGGCCGAAGAAGACGCCGTAGGCGAGCGGTATCAGCCACCACCAGCCGGATACGGTCGCGGCGAGCGCCGCGGCCAGGCCGAGCAACACGACCGCGGCCACCGCAAGCCCGATCGCGACCGCTGGCGCGTCAAAGCCGTAGTCCGCGCGCGACTTCCTGCCCACGCCGACACCCTACGGGCAACGTCGAGATGCGGGTACGACGGTCAACCGGGCCCCCACTTCGGGTGAAAAGTCAGCCTGTGCCGCGATGGCCGGCTACACGTACCGTGAGCGGCCGGCCACCGCACCGGCGGCGATCTGTGCCAGGAGAACGCCGATCAGCATGGCGAACGGCACCGTCCAGCCATGCGTCACGTCGTGCAGCAGGCCGAACAGGAACGGACCGGTGCGGGCCCGCAGCGCGATCACCGTCAACGCCAGCGAGAAGACGCTCAACCCGAGCAGGAGGCCGGCGGTGCCGCGGCTGACGCCGGACTCGATCAGTACCTGCGGCAGCCACCCGATCACGACGAAGGCGACAAGGGCCTGCAACCCGAAGAAGCCCACAGCCGAGCACGGCAAGCGCGATCCCGATCACCGCGGTCGTTCCGATGCGACGGGCCATCGCCGGGGCGGCCGGTCCGGCGACGGCGAAGCACAGGACCGGAATCGTGGTCAGCAGCCCGGCCCAGGTCCCGGTGCCGCCGAGCGAACGGGTGGCCTCGTCCAGTACCGGTCCGACGCTGGTGATGGCCGGCCGGAGGTTGAGGGCAGCGAGCACGATCGCGACGGTGAACAGCGGAGCGGCCGGGCCGCGATCCTCGGCCTCCTCGACACTGTCCGGCTTCGCCGGTCGGCAGTCGGCAGACAACTTACAGGTACGTGTCGGTGGCGTGCCACGGCCGGTAGCACTCGTGGAACAGGATCTTGATCAGGTTGACCCGACCGTCGACACCGAACGCGGAGAACAGCGCCAGCAGGTCGTCCTGCACGGCATAGGCGGACACGCCCATCTCGTGCGCGATCTGCTGGGTCGGCCGGTTACGGACCACCGCGCCGAGCAGGTACCACTGTGACGAGGTCAGCCCGAGCGCCGACACCATCAACTCGCTGACCTGGTGGGGGCGGATCAGCGCGACCACGACGTCGGTGGTGGCGCCGCGCGGCCCGACGTGGAACGCGAGCCACCGCCCGTCGTGGTGTGGTCCGCTTGTCGCATCGACCGGGCCCGCCACCCGGCCGGCGACCACCGCCGTGGCCACCTTGGCCAGGTCATCGCCCTCCAGGATCGTCCGGGCGCCGTCGGTCATCCCGACCAGCAGGCCGCCCGGCGACAGCGTGACGACGCCCCCCGCGTCGCCGGCCGGAGTGCGGGGCGCCGCGGCGGAGACAGCCGGGCCGCTGGCGCGCGCCGGGTCACCCGACGGGGCCGGTGGGACGGCCGGTGACAGACCGGCGGCCGGTGCCGGCCCGGCAACCGGTGCCGACCCGCTGACCGGTGCCGGCACGCCGGCGTGGTCGCCGCGCAGACCGGCCGCGCGGTCGCGCCACCCTCGGCCGAACCGCGGCCGGGGGATGCGCCCGGACCGGTCGGTACCGATGCCGTCGCTGCTCGCGGTAGGGGAGGGGTCGCTGGACCAGGCGTCCCGGGCTTCAGGTCCGGCCCCGCCGCCTCGCCCCACGCCGGCAGCCGGGCCGGCGAGCCCAGAGTCGGCGGTACCCCGCAGCAACGCCTGCCGCAGCACGGCCGCGAACCGTCCACTCACCGGCGCGAGCTGGGCGATGTCGTGGTCGGTGAAGCGGCTGCCGGCACGGTACAGGCAGAGCGCGCCCCACGCTCTGGTGCCGTCGTGGAACACCAGCCGCAGCTCGTCGGTGAGCCCGCGGGGCGCCAGAACGTTGCGGAAGCGGCCACTGACCCGCGGGTCGCCCTGGGTGCTGGCCGACAGCGTACCGATCCGTGGGCCGTCTGCCAGCTCGGCGAGTTTGAGGACGTCGGGTTGGCCGTACTCGTTGGCGAACAACTCGGACTCGAACCGCTCGTCGTACCGGCTGCCGTCGATCACGCAGGACGTCCAGATCAGCGTCACCGGGTCGAGCACACTCCACAGCGCCAGGTCGAACCCGACGGCACTGCGCAGCAGCAGGCTGGCCTGCTGGCGGAGCTGGACGTGGTCTCCGGAGGCGTCCAGGTGCCCGGCCAAGCGGGAGACGTAGGAGCCGCTCGCGGCGAGGAGCACGGCCGACCGGTCGGTGATGTCGTCGGAGCCGACCGCGACCCCGCGGTGGGGATGGCCGCTGGGTTCCTTAGGCTCGTCGTCGCCCGGCTCCTCCTCGTCCGGCTCACCGAGCGGCACGTGTACACCGGCCGTCTGGGCCAGAATCGCCGCCACCTCGGCGCTGGCCGGACGGTCGCCCGGTTCCTTGCGCAGGCACTGCTGGATCACATCGACCACCACCGGCGCCACCCCGCTGATCGGCGGCAGCGGTGCCGGTTCGAGGTACTCGTGGGCGATCAGCATCTGCGTGGTGGTGTCGGCCTGCCACGGCATCCGGCCGGCGAGCAACCGGTACAGCAGCAGACCCAACGCGTACACGTCGGTGGCCGCGACGACGGTGTCGCCGGAGAGCCGTTCGGGCGCCAGGTAGGCGGGCGTCCCGAGCACCACGCCGCCGAGGTCGGTCGGCTCGCCGGCCACGGCGGCGAGGCCGAAGTCGACCACCTTGGCGCCGTCGCGGGGCAGCATCACATTCGCCGGTTTCACGTCGCGGTGCACCAGCCCGCGGGCGTGCGCCGCGGCCAGCGCGGACGCCACCTGCGCGCAGATCTTCAGCGCCTGGTTGATGGGTACCGGACCCTGCTGCAACCGCTGCTCGAGTGACCGGCCGGGAAGCAACTCCATCACGACAAACGGCACCCGGTCGCCGTTTCCGGTCACGGATTCGCCGTAGTCGTAGACCGCGCCCACGTGGGGGTGTGTCAATCTGGCCGCGGCCCGCGCCTCGGCCAGGACGCGGATCCGGGACTCCGCGGCGCCGGCGAACTTCGCCGCGAGCACCTTGACCGCGACCTGCCGATCCAACACCTCGTCATAGGCACGCCAGACGACAGCCATGCCGCCCTTGCCCAGTTGGTCGACCAGCCGGTAGCGGTTCGCCAGCACCTCCACGCCTTGCACGGAACCCAGTGTGCCCGCCCGGATGAGCAAGCGACACCTCCGGACAGTGACCGATCCGGTCCGGGCGGTAGACAATCAGCAGACAACGCCCAACCACTGGGAAGCCTGACGACTTCTAAGCAGAACTTAAGGTCGATCATTCGATCGACGGGGTAGTCATGGTACGGCCGGGGTTGACGCAACAGCTGCGCGGGGGTTGGCGTACCGATTTCTGTGCAGAGTGGTGGGAGTGCCGATGGCAACGGTTTTCGCCATCCACGCCCATGCAGCCACCCATCTGATCGTCAGTCGTGCCGTCGCCGCGGTACCGCGGACCGAGCTTGCCGGAAGCACGTCGTCTGCCGTCGTGGCGGCGAGGGTTATCGACACGCTCGCGCCCGATGCCGTCACGATCGATGTTCATCTCCCCGATGGCGACGGGATCGATCTGGCGGAACGCCTACGCGCCAACCGTCCCGGGCTCGCCGTCGTGCTGTTCGGGCCGGCACCGGGCCGCCGGTTGCTGCGCGCGCTCGCAGCCGGCGTGTGCGCCTACGTTCCCGAACCGGTCGAGTTCGGTCCGACGATGGCCGCCATCCGCGACGGCCTGACCGGGCGGGGCAGCTTCTCGTCCCGGTCGCTCACCGACGCGCTGCGAAACGACCGGTCCGGCACGCTCAGCCACCGCGAAAGGCAGGTGGCCCGGATGCTGCACGAGGGCCTCGGGCCTGCCGAGATCGCGAAGCGACTGTCGATCAGCGAGTCCAGCGTCAAAACCTACGTGTCCCGGATCAAAGCCAAGGGCGACCGGACCGTGCGGTGAACAGCGGGCTCAGTGGTGCCCGAAGACGGCCACGAGCCTGATGATCCCCGGTCCGATCACGACCACGAACAGCGCCGGCAGGAGGCACAGCACCAACGGGAACAGAATCTTCACCGGTACCTTCTGAGCCATTTCCTCGGCCCGCTGGCGGCGCCGGATCCGCATCTCCGCGGCCTGCTGGCGCAGCACGTTCGACATCGGCACGCCGAGCGTGGTCGCCTGGACCACCGCGGAGGCGAATGCCTTCAACTCGGCGACCGTGGTCCGCGCGGCCATCTCGCGCAGCGCGTCGACGCGAGGGCGACCGATCTGCATCTCGTGCAGTACCCGCGCGAACTCACCCACCATCGGCCCGCGCCCGTTGCGCACCACCTGTGCCAGTGCCGCTTCAAAGCCGAGGCCCGCCTCGACGGTCACCACCAGGATGTCGATGATGTCCGGCAGGGTGCGGCGGATCTGCTGCTGCCGCTCCTGCGCCAGGTGCAGGACGAGCAGGTTCGGCGCGAAGAAGCCCACCGCGGTACCGGCCGCGGTCAGCAGCAGAACGTAGATCGGCCCGAGGTAGGGCAGGCCGGCCACGCAGCCGGTGCCGGCCCCGACGACCATCAGCAGGCCCTTGTAGTCGAGGACCTCCTCCAGCCCCAGCCGTCGCGGGTTGCCGGCCTGGTCCAGCCGGCGGTTGAGATCGTCGACCGCTGCCGGCGGGGTGAGTGCCCGGCCCAACGATCCCGCGTACTGGACAAGGGCGCTCTTTGCCGGTGCGGCCGGCGCGGTCTCCGCACCCCGTACCCGGTACCTGTTGTCGACGGTCCGTAGCGTGCGCGCCACGTCGGCTCGGCGACCGCCGAGCGGAAGCACCGCGAGCACCGCCACCACGAGCGCCGCGAACAGGGCACCGACGCCGACCAGCAGGAGTGAGTTCACGCCGTCACACCTCGACCTTCACCCACCGCGAAATCCAGAACGAACCAACGACCACCAGAACGACGGCGCTGATCAGCATCAGCAGGCCGAGCGGCGTCGTCCACAATGGAGCTGAGATAGCTGCGCCGGATGAAGAACATCCATCCGGCCATGAGAATCGGCAGGGCGATCAGAATGTACGCGGACAGCCGCCCCTCCGCCGACAGCGCCCACACGTGACGGCGCAGGCGTTCGCGTTCGCGCAATGTTTCCACTGTGGTCTCCAGGACCTCGGCCAGGTTCCCGCCGCTGTCGCGCTGGATCCGCACCGCCATCACCACCCACGCCAGGTCCTCGCTGCCGAGCCGCTCGGCGGCGCGCTCCAGGGCGTCACCGATGTCGGCGCCGATTCTGGTCTCCGTCGCCACCCGCGCGAACGCGGACGCGAGCGGACCGGGCGGAAGGTCCCGGCCGATGGCGTCGATCGCCTGTGCCAGCGAGAAGCCGGACCTGAGCGAGCCGACGACGAGCTGGAGGGCGTCCGGCATCTGGTCGGCCACCATGCGCAGCCGACGCCCTTCCTGATAGCGCCGGTAGAGCAGCATCGCGGCCAGGCCGACGAGGATTCCGATGAGGGCGCCGATCAGGCCGCCCAGCAGCCCCAGCAGGATCGCGGCACCGGCGACGACACCGAACCACCACCAGGCGGACGGTGTCGACGTGCCCGGCCCGCCGGCCTCATCCGCGGCCTGCTGGTCCTTGTCGCGGCCGCCCGCCGGCCGGTCGGGGACGCTGTACTCGGCCGCCACCGCGGCCCACGACCTGCGTGGTGTGGTGTCCCGGCCGGCGAGCCGGAACCGGTTCACCTCGGACAGCCGCCGCGGCCGGACCGGGCGGCGCAGCGGCGCGGTCACGAGCAGGGCCGCCACCAGAACGAGGACGAACACCACCACGGCGATCCCGGACGGCCGCAGAAACGACCACGGTACCCGTGCGGAAGCGGCCGGTGGCGGCAACGGCGGTGCGGCGAACACCACCGGTACCGTGGCGGTCCGCAACGCCTGGCCGGTGCCGACGGCGACGGTCAACGAACTGGACACCCCGTCGAGCCTGGCCGGCACCGTCACGGTGAGGTTCAGCCGTACCCCGAGGGAGGCCGCGGCGGTGCGGAACACGGTGGGCAGCGCGGTCGCGGTCGCCGCCTGGTACGTCGCGCCGCCGGTCGCGGTGGCGAGCTGCCGCAGGGTGTCGGGTGTGGTGGGTCCGCGCCGGAACTCGACCACGTCGACCCGTACGCCGGCCGCGGCCAACGACTTCTCCGGGGGAGCGCCGCCGTTCGGGTTCGTGCCGTCGGCGAGGACGAGCAGCCGGCCCTCCTGGTATCCGGCGAGGAGGTTTTCGGCCGTGGCCAACGCGTCCATCACGCGGCCCGGCCCGGCCGCCCGTACGGTCGCGAGCGCCGGCCCGAGACCGGACCGGTCCGCGGTGGGCGCCAGCACCACCGTCGGCGCTTCCCCGGCGGCCACCACGCCGACCTGAACGTCGCCCGGCGCCGCCTCGCCGAAGCCGAGCAGCGCCTGACGGGCGGCCTGCAACGGGGCGCCGGCCATGGTCGTACCGGCGTCGACCACCGCCACCACGCCGCAGGCGTCGGCCGGCGCCGTGGCGCGGACCACCTCGGCCTTCGTCCGCAGGGCCTTCCCGCCCTGGCTGACGGTGACGGGCGGGTCCGCGCCGACGGCCGGGTCCGCGACGGCGACGAGCCGAACCGTGCCGGGGCTCACCGCCGCGACCTTCACCGCCAGACCCGGGTCGGCGTGCGCCGTCCCGGGTACCGCCACGATCATGGCCGCCGCCGCGACCAGGCCCGCCGCGATCCGCCGGATCACCACTGATGCCCTTCGAACAGGCCGGCCGGCAGCGCCACCCCGGCGTCGGCGAGCGCGTCGAGCAACCGGGGCCGCAGGCCGGTCCAGCGCAGCGTGCCACGATGCCGACCGTGCTCGTCGTTACCGGCCCGATGGTCGAACACGAACAGGTCCTGCATGCTGACCACGTCGCCTTCCATGCCGAGCACCTCGGTCACCTGGGTCACCCGGCGGGTACCGTCGCGCAGGCGGGTCTGGTGCACGATCAGGTCGACCGCCGACGCGATCTGCTCCCGGATCGCCCGGACCGGCAGGTCGAACCCGGCCATCAGGGCCATCGTCTCCAGCCGGGCGATCGTGTCCCGCGGTGTGTTCGCGTGCACCGTGGTCAGCGACCCGTTGTGGCCGGTGTTCATGGCCTGCAACAGGTCCAGCGCGGCGCCGTCGCGTACCTCGCCGATCACGATCCGGTCGGGTCGCATCCGCAGCGCGTTGCGGACCAGGTCGCGTACCGTGATCTCGCCGCGCCCCTCGATGTTCGGCGGCCGCGATTCGAGCCGGAGCACGTGGTTCTGGCGCAGTTGCAGCTCGGCCGCGTCCTCGATGGTGATGATCCGCTCGTCCGGCGGCAGGAAACCGGACATCACGTTGAGCGTGGTCGTCTTTCCCGAGCCGGTACCGCCGCTGATCACCATGTCGAGCCGGCCGCGCACGCACGCGTACAGGAACTGCGCCAGCTCGGGCGTGAGCGTGCCGAACCCGACCAGGTCGTTGACCGTGAACGCGTCGGTGCGCGAACTTGCGGATCGTGAGCATCGAGCCGCCGAGCGCCACCGGCGGCAGGACCACGTTGACCCGGCTACCGTCGGGTAGCCGGGCGTCCACCATCGGGCTCGACTCGTCGACCCGCCGGCCGACCCGCGAGACGATCCGGTCGATGACCCGGCGGAGGTGATGCTCGTCGACGAACGTCGCGTCGACGACGTGGATGCGGCCGAACCGCTCCACGAAGATCTGGTCCGGACCGTTGACCATGATCTCGGTGACGTCGGAGTCGCGCAGCAGCGGCTCGACCGGGCCGTGGCCGAGGATCTCGTCGAGCAGTTCGGCGGCGATCCGCGCCGGATCGGCGACCGCGAGCGGAGACTCGTCGCGCGCCAGTACCTCGTTGATCGTGTCGCGGACCTTCTGTTCGAGGACCGCGTCCCCGGTGCGGTTGTCGTACAGCTGCGGTCCGAGGATGTCGAGCAGCTCGCGGTGTATCCGCAGGCGCAGCGCGGCGACCGGGCCGCGGCCGGCGCTCGCCGCGTGTCCCGCGACGCGGACGCTGCTGCGCCCGGAGTCGCCGCCTTCCGGGTACCGCTGGGCCAGCCGGTCGGTGAGGCTCATCGGCCCGACTCGCTTCGCTCGCCGGCCCGATGAGGCTCAATGGCGCTGTGCCTCTTGATTCGCTCGCTTCGCTCGCTCATCGGCCCGACTCGCTTCGCTCGCCGGCCCGATGAGGCTCAACGGCGCTGTGCCCTTTGATTCGCTCGCTTCGCTCGCTCATCGCTTGTCTCCCCGGCCCAGGCGGATCCGGCCGGTGCGGTGCTGCGGCCGGGTGGCGATCCGGCCGACCGCGAGTTCGCGGATCGCCTTGCTCACCGGGTGGTTGGGCTTGTCGACGACGATCGGTACCCCGCGGTTGATCGAGATCGGCACGTCCCGGCTGGACGGCACGTGGGCGCTCGTCGGCGTCTGGAGTACCCGCTCGATGTCGGCTCCGGTCAGCCCGACCCGCGCGTCGCTGCGGTTGAGTACCACCACCCGGCTCTCCTTGGGCAGGCCGAGCAGGTCGAGCATGTCCATGGCGATGCGCAGGTTCTTCAGCGCGGGAATGTCCGGGGTCGCGACGAGCACGTGCACGTCGGACATGTCGAAGGCGGCGAGGACGTGGTCGGAGAACTGGGCCGGTGTGTCGATGACGACGAAGTCCGCCATCGTACGGACCGCATTGAGTACCCGCGACGACCAGGTCCTTGGCCGATGCGTTCCGCCTCCGTCGGCCCGACCGGCGCGAGCAGCACCTCCACGCCCGGCGCGTACGGCGTCAGGAGCGCCCGCACGAACGTCGCCGTCGATCGCGTTCGGCGGCGGAGACCGCGTCGGCGATGCCCCGCTCCGGAGCCAGCTGGAGCATGATGCCCACGTCGCCGAAGGCGAGGTCGAGGTCGACCAGACAGACCCGCCGCTCACCGCCGGCCGCGAGGGCGAGCGCGAGGTTGGTGGCCATTGTCGACTTGCCGCAGCCGCCCTTGGCCGAGAAGACGGTGACCACCCGGGCCTGGGCGGCCCGGCGGCCGGCGAGACGGCGCCCGCGAGCTGCCGCGACACCTCCATCGAACGCTCGCAGGCCGCCCTGACCGCGACGATGTCCCGGGCCGTCCACGACGTCCCGGACACCGGCCCGCAGCGCCTGGCCCAGGGTGTCCACGTCGAACTGCTCGCGCAGCAGCAGCACGCCCAGCGCCGGCCGGGCCAGCCGCTGCTGTGCCGCGAAGTCGAGCGCGAGCTGCACGGCGGTGCCGGGACCGAACAGCACCAGCGGCGCGGTCGGTTGCTCGGTCGAGCAGGCGCTGCACGTCCTCCAGCCGGTTGGCGGTGTGCACCCCGGGCCCGAGCAGGCCGGCCAGGTGCGCGCTCCACTGCCGGTGCGGTTCGAACAGGATCGTCATCGCTCACCTACCCGAACAGCGAGCCGTTGTCCACGCCGGTGTCCGGCTTGACATCCGACGAGTCGCCGAGCGCGGCGATGTTGAGTTCGCCGCCGAGGGCCACCGCGTGCGCCAGCCGTTCCGCGTCCACCTGGGTCACCCCGAACGTGACGGTCACCCCGTCCGCCGTGGGCGCCGCGGCCGCGGCCTCGTCACCCGCCGTGTTGCCGACCGCGAGTACCTCGACGTTGTTCAGCAGCAGGCGGGTGACGCTGTTGACGCGCGCGGCCCTTTTCGAGACCGGACCCGGAGATCACGTTGCGGTGTCCGTCGTCCACCGGCGTGTACGTGTAGAAGATGGCCACCTTGACGCCCGGCTGCACCGCGCCCGGCCCGAACACGCTCCCCTTCACCTGCGCGGTGATCGCGATCTGGCCGTCCGGCACGGTCAGTCCGGTGCCGTTCCTCGTCGCGGTGCCGAACATCGCCCGCAGCAACAGCTGGCCACGTTGTACCGCCGAGGTGACGACCAGCGCGTCGAGGTCGGCCGTGAGCTGCGTGACCGGGTCGGAGGGCAGCGACTGCGCCGGCATCCGTACCTGGCGCAGGTAGCCGCCCGAGCGCAGCGCCCGGCCGCTGGTGCCGGCCGGTATCGGCTTGTCCGCGACCAGGACGGTTCTGGCCTGTTTGCCGGCGGTGGCGCGGGCGTCGGCCGAGCGGGTGTACAGCAGCACGGCCGCGGCGCCGATGGCCGCGAGGACGATGGAGATCAGTACCGCCACGATGCGTCGGGTCATGGGTGGTCTATCCCTTGCGGTTGGAGTGTGTCGGGGTCAGCCGACGAGTCCGACGGTGTAGGCGCCCAGGTCAGGGCCGCCGGTGGGGCCACCGCCGGGCACGGTCGCGCGGGTGAAGTAGCCGAAGATGCACGTGGTGGAGCTGTCGCAGGTCGACCTCCCGGTGAGCGTCGAGCGGGCGCGGGAGCCGGGCAGATCCCAACCGGTGACCACGAACGCGGCGAAACCGGCGATGGTGTACCGGGGCACGGCACCGTTGCCGGAGACCGGACCGAAGATCGGTACCAGCAGCGGCCGGCCACCGGTCCGCGCGTCGGCGAGCACGGCCCGACAGGGCGCCGGCACGTTGCCGTTGTCGCCGCGGTAGGTGCCACCGAGCGCGACCGGGACACGGCAGTCGTCGCGGGGATCCGTCAGCATGCCGAACCCACCGGGAATGTCCGCCGGCTGTCCCGGCGGCCGGCAGGTGCCCGCGGCCGGCTCGTCGTGCGGGTAGATGAGCTGCTCGACCGGCGGGTCCGGGAAGCCGGCACCGTTTCGGGTGTACCGGTTCCAGTCACACGCCGACATGGTCACCCCGAGACGCCCGGCCAGCGGAGGACCCCAGGCGGCCCGGGAGCACGCGGTGAAGGTCGTTCCGCGGTACCCGCTCACCACCGCCTGCGCGAAGGCCGGCGGAAGCAGGGTGGAACCGTCCGACTCCAGCGTGCTGGTGTGCACCTCGACGTAGTCGCCGGTCCCGGGCGCGGCGTCGACGCAGTCGGCCAGCCCGCCGGCCGGCGCCCCGCAGGCCGGGAGGCCGCCGCCCCGGCCACAGACCACGCTGACCCCGGACCTGTTGTCGGCCGAGTTCGCGTTGGCATACTTGCGGGCCAGTGTCGTGGCGGTCGCCGCGCACGACGGATCCGTCGCGCACACCTGGGCGAGCTTCACCGCACCGGCGTCCGCCCCGCTCTGCAGCTGTGTCCGTTCGAGGTAGATGTTGCCCACGTCGACCACCAGGGCCGCCATTCCCAGCAGTACCCCGGAGCCGAGCAGGAGCGCGACGAGCATCGCCACGGCTCCGCGGTCGCCGCGACCGTCGATGCCGAGGCGGGCGCGTAGCCAGCGAAGACCCGTCACTGACATGCCGTGAGCGCCCGGCCGGTCAGCACCACCGTGCCCCTCGGCGCGCTGCCGCCCAGCAGCGCCGCGAGCGACCCGAACGGTGTGACGAAGGTGAACGTGTACCGCACCGTGACCTTGGCATCCTGTGTGGTGTCCACCGGGGTGGGGCAGGACTGGTCGACCTTCACGGTCACCCCCAGGTCGCCGGCCGCGGCGCCGGCCCGGGCCACCGGGTCGCCGCCGACCGACTCGGCCCGGGCCGCCTCCCGCGCCGCCTCGGTGAGCGTGATCTGCGCGTTGAGCAGCCGCCCGAAGTCGATGAGGCCGAAGATGAGCAACAACAACAGCGGGAGGACGATGGCGGTCTCGACCGCCACCGCACCCCGGTCCGCTCGGCCGGCTACGCTCCGGCCGACCAGTCCGGCCGACCGGAGACGTCGCCGCGCCGAATCAACGAGCGGGGCAGCTAGCGAAGCAGCTAGCAAGCCGCGCCGCCGTGGACCGCCTTGCAGCTGTCGGTGAACTTGCCGAGCACGACGCCGCCCAGGATGCCGACGATCGCGGCGACGGCGGCGGCGATGGCGAACAGGATCAGCGCGTACTCGACGGCACTGGCGCCCCGGTCGCGGTTGTGGCTGTTGTACCAGGCGAGGACTCTGTTGACGATTTCGAACATCGACACTGCGCTCCAGGGGTCGGTGGTACCCGGCGACTGTGGATCCGTTCCGGATCGAAGCGAGTCTTTCTCGCGCTTCGCAGCGTTGTCATTCGGTCACGGGGTACAGATCAGGGCCGGCTGATCGCCGGGCGGTCGACAAACACCATCCGCCGTTCGATCGAGCCGGACACGGACCGTAAAGGTGTTATCGCAGACCGGTAAGGACAGTTGTCAGCATGGCCGCGAGCAGCATCGCCGGCCCGTATGGCATTGACTTTCTTCGATCGGTACGCCGATTGGCGAGCGCGACGACGAGGAACGGAAGGTTGACCAGCGGGGTGAGCACCACGCCGAGAACCACCGCGAACCAACCCAGCCAGCCGAGGTACCAGCCGAGTACCGCGCCGAGCTTGACGTCCCCGAAGCCCATGCCCGAGCCGGGAAGCAGGGCCAGGATCAGGTACAGGGCACCGCACGCCGCCGCTGCCTCGGTGGCGCGGAGCAGCCGGCCGGGCGTACCCGTCGTGACCGCGGCGGCCGCCAGCAGGACGACGCCACCGGCGAAGGCGGTGGCGACCAGCGGATCCGGCAGCCGCAGTACCGTCAGATCAACCAGCGCGAGGGGTACCGCGACGGCCGCGAGGACCAGGAACGCGGGCAGCGCCGCGTTCGCCCCGACGCCGGTCGCGACCAGCGCGCAGACCGCCGCCGAGAGCGGTACCGTCACGGCTCGTCCCGGCGACGGTCGTTGCCCACAGGCCCGGCACCGGCCGGACATCAGCCACCAGTGTCGCCGATCCGCGCCGCAGTGCCGGCACGACCGCCGCCACGCCGGTCGGGGCTCGCCATCCGGCCACGGCACGGCGAACCGGTCGACCAGCCCGGGCACCAGGAATCCCCAGCCCGCACCGGCGACCGCGGCGGCGACCACGACCGGGACCAGCACGGGCGCATGGTAGTCGGGATTGCTCACCGGACGTTCAGTCGGGTGCGCGACGCAGCCCGGTCACCGGGGTAAGCGTCAGGTCGGTCACGGTCGCCGATCGGCCGCCGGTGGCGAGCACGATCCGGCCGGTACCGTCGATGCCGCCCACCCTGGCCGCCGCCAGCCCCCGCGCGGTGAAGCGCCGGACGCACTCCTCGGTGCGGTCGGGTTCGCAGGTGAGCAGGAAGCCGTAGCACGGGAAGCAGTTGCACCACCGGGCCAGCGGCACCCCGGCGGGCCTGGGGAGCGCGTCGAGGTCGACGGTGGCGCCGAAGGTACCCCATTCCAGCAGCATCGCCAGCGAGCCCACCAGGCCGGCCATGCTGATGTCCTTCGCCGCGGTCGCGAGGCCCGCGTTCGCGATCTCGTGCAGTAGCCGGACGTCGTCGGCCAGCTCGGTGCCGCGCTCGTCGAAGGAACGGAAGAACGGGAAGTCCGCCCGCATGGTGCCCTCGACGCAGGCGGCCACCACGAGATCGAGGCCGGCCCGTACGTTGGTCGCCGACAGCACCGTGCCGGCGGATCCCACCGCGAACGCGGAGATCGACGGGCCGGCGTCGGAGATCGTGAGGTGCCCGCCGACGATCGGCACCCGGTACAGCTGCGAGCCGTAGCGCATCCCGTCGAGGGCGGCCCGGGCGGTGGTCTCGTCGGCGACGACGGTGTCCACGATCGCGAGCGGGAGGCCGCCCATCGCGGCCACGTCGTTGACGTTGGTCAACACGGCGGCGAGGCCGGCGCCGAACGGGTCGGTACGCACGAATGGCGGCCACAGCGCCTCGCCGCACGCGATCACGGTGCGCCCGTCGACGTCGACGGCTGCGCCGTCGTCGCCCGGGCCGTCGACCCAGCCGGCCGCGCCCAGTACGTCGGACACCAACCCGATGGCCCGTTTCGCCGCGATCGACGGGTTGTGCGCGACCGCGTCGACAACCTCACCGAGCTGGTCCACCACGGTCTCCGAGACTGTCGCAAAGTAAATGACCGTCATAGCATAGACAACGTGAGTCCCTCCTTTCTCGCGCTGCCGGCACACCCCTGGAAGCCACGCGGCTCGGGGCTCACCCACCTGCTCGACCGCGGAATGCCCCCGGACGCGGTCGCCGCGCTGCTCGCGGTGGCCGCCGAACACATCGACGTCTGGAAGATCGGCTGGGGAATCGCGTACGTGGACCGGGGCCTGGAGCAGAAGATCCGCCGCCTGCGTGACAACGACATCACCTGCTGCCTCGGCGGCACGCTGCTGGAGATCGCGTGGTCGCAGGGCAAGGCCGACGAGTGCCTGACCTGGGCCGGGAATGCCGGTTTCACCGCCGTCGAGGTCTCCCGCGGCGTGGCCCGCATGCCGCTCGACGACAAGCGCCAGCTCATCAAGAAAGCCGCAGAAACCTTTACGGTACTGGCGGAGACCGGCGCCAAGGATCCCCAGGTGACCGTCTCCGGCCGGCAGTGGCGCGACGAGATCGCCGAAGACCTCGCGGCCGGTGCGACCTGGATCATCACGGAGGGCCGCGAGAGCGGGACGGTCGGCATCTACGACGGGTCGGGCCGCCCGCGCCCGGAGATCATCGACGCGGCCGTGGACGCGGCCGGCGTCGAGCGGGTGCTGTTCGAGGCGCCCCGCAAAGACCAGCAGGCGTGGTTGATCAACCGGTTCGGGCCGCGGGTGAACCTCGCCAACGTCGCGCCCGACGACGTCCTGGCCCTGACCACCCTGCGGCTGGGGCTGCGCGCCGACACCGCCCGGCTCACCCTCGGCGAGCCGGGGTGACACCCGCCAACCTGGTACCCGGCGCGTACCGCGGGGTCTCGGTGGCCCGGGTCGGTGTCCGGCTGGACGGGCCCGCCCTGCGCGACCACCTGCTGGGCCGGGAGGTCTACCGGCGGACCCGGTACCTCGTCGTCCACGACGACACCGGCGCCACCGCGGTGGTCCGCGTCGAGAAACGCTCGGAGCGGCCGCTGTTCTCGCCGGTGGTCGACGTCGAACTGCTCGCCGCCCCGGACGAGTGCGCCTACGTCGTGGCGCCGGAGGCCGACACGGCGGTGCCGTCGGCGCTGGCCCGGGTCGCCGCCGCGCACGCGCCGACCAAGCGGGCGGTCGTGGTGCGCGGCCGGTACGAGCACGTGAACTTCATCCTCGATCCGGCTCCGCTGCGCCTGGTCGTCCAGGAGATCGTCCCGCCCGAGCCGGCGAAGCTGCTCGACCAGGTCCAGCGGCTGCTGGCGGTGGCCGAGGACCTGCCGCCGATGCTCCCGGTCGCCGACACGGTCTCCTTCGCCGATCTCGCCGCCCAAGCGCCCGCCGACCGGTACCTGCTGCCCTGTCGCGGTTCCGGCGTCGCGGTCACCGGTGCCGACACCGCCTATCTCGACGAACGACCGCGGCGGCAACCGTGGACGATGCTCGGCTGCGCCCGCTCGGCCGAGATCCACCAGTGGTTCTACGGCGACGAGCCGCCCACGCTCAGCATCTGCCCCCGCCACCGCCGGCATGATCCGCGCGCCGCGGTACTCACCAAGTGCTGCCTGCTGGAGGACCGCGTCGTGGTCGAGGACAACCGGGTCGTGGTGCCCTGGGGCGCCTCGCTCGACCAGGTACGCGACGCTCTGCACCGGGTGGCGCGGAAATGGGAGCCGCAGTGGCGACCCGCCTGACCGACTCGCCGGCGTACGCCCATCTGTGGAGCACGCCCGCGCTCGCCGACATCTTCGGCGAGCACCGCCGGTTGCAGACCTGGCTGGACATCCTCGCCGCGCTCGCGGCCGCACAGGCCGAGCACGGCCTCATCCCGGCGGCCGCGGCCGAACAGATCGCCACCCATGCCCGGGCCGACCTGCTGGACCTCGACCTGGTAGCGGCCGAGACCCGCGGCACCGGGCACTCCACCCTGGGACTCATCCGCGGCCTGCAACGCGTGCTGCCCGAACCGGCCCGCGAGTACGTCTACTTCGGAGCGACCGTCCAGGACCTCACCGACACCTGGTTCGGGCTGGTGATGCGCGACGTCGCGGGTCTGGTCCGGGCCGACCTGGTCCGGGGGCACCGGTCCCTGCTGCGGCTGGCCGCCGCGCACCGCGACACCGTGATGGCCGGCCGCACGCACGGCCAGCCGGGCGCGCCGATCACCTTCGGGTACAAGGCGGCCACCTGGGCCGACGAGATCGCACGCCACATCGTCCGGGTCGACGAGGGTACCGGCCGGTGGGCGGTCGGCCAGCTCGCCGGCGCCGTCGGGGTGCTCGGCTTCTTCGAGCCGCTCGGCGCGGACGCCGGCGGCGGCCCGGGTGAGCCGCCCGGCAGCGAGCCGCTCGGGATCGCGCTGCGGCGCTCGCTGTGCGAACGGCTCGGGCTGCACGACCCGGTCATCTCGTGGACGGCCACCCGCGACCGGGTGGCCGAGTTCGGCGCGGTACTCAGCATGGTCGCCGCGACGCTGGCCCGCATCGGCAACGAGGTGTACGAACTGCAACGCCCCGAGATCGGGGAGCTGTCCGAAGCGCCGTCCGGGACGGTCGGCAGCATCACCATGCCGCACAAGCGCAACCCCGAGACGAGCGAACACCTCGACACCCTGGCCCGGATCGCCCGGGCCGCCGCCGGTGTCCTCACCGAAGGCATGGTGGCCGGGCACGAACGCGACGGGCGCGCCTGGAAGGCCGAGTGGATGGCGCTGCCGGAGGTGGCCCTCACCGCCGGAACAGCCGCCGCGCTGGCCGCCGACCTCGTCGACGGGCTGGTCGTGCACGCCGGCCGGATGCGCGACAACCTCGACCGGACCGGGCGGCGGTGGGCCTCGGAACGGGTACTGGCCGAACTCGCCGGCCGGCTCGGCAAGCATCGCGCCCAGGAGGCGATGCAGACCGCCCTCGCGTCCGCCGGCGACACGGCGGACCTGGGCGACGTGCTGGCCGCGCACGGTGTGGCCGACGCCGCCGACCTCGACGCCTGGATGGCGCATCCGGCGGTCGCGACCGCCCGCGCGATGGTCGACGCGGTGCTCGCCCGCGGTACCCCGGGCGGGTCGCGATGATTGCCCTGGCCCGCCGGCCGCTGGCTGTCCTGCCTACGCCACTGCATCGGCTGACCGCCCTGGAGGCGCGGATCGGCAGCGGTCCGCTGTACCTCAAACGCGACGACCTGATCGGGTTCGGACTGGCCGGCAACAAGGCCCGCGCCCTGGAGTTCCTGCTCGGCGACGCGCTCGCGCAGCGGGCCGACATCCTGGTCACCGCCGGCTCGCCGAGTTCCAACTTCGTGGCGGCGGCGGCGCTCGCGGCCCGGGTTGGTGGGCTGGACTGCGATGTCCTCGTGGCCGGGAAGCCACCGGCCGGGGAACCGTTGACCCTCGGCCTGGCGCGCGGTTGCGGCGCGAAACTGTACTTCACCGGCGCCGACCGGGAGGAGTTGGATGGCCTCGTGGACGAGCACGCCGGCCGGCTGCGGGCCGACGGGCGCCGGCCCTATCCGGTACCGAGGGGTGGCGCCACCCCGGTCGGCGCCCTCGGTTTCGCCCGCGCCGCGCGCGAGCTGGCCGCCCAGCTCGTCGGGTCGGACAACGCGGTTGTCGTCGTGCCGACCGGGTCCGGCGCCTCGCTCGCCGGGTTCCTCGCCGGGCGTGCCGCGATCGGCGCGACCTGGCGCACGTACGGCGTCTCGGTGAGCCGGCCGGCGCCACAGATCCGCGCCGAGCTCCTCGCGCTCGCCGGCCAGTGCGCCGAACTCATCCACGGACCCGCGGTCCGCGACGCCGACCTGCACCTGATCGACGCTGTCGGGCCGGGATTCGGCCGGCCCACCGCCGCGGATCTGTGCAACATCCGGCTCGCGTTGCACAGCGACGGCGTCCTGTTCGATCCCACCTACGGCGCGAAGGCGCTCACCGCCGTCGCCGGTCTGGTCGCCGATGGTGAACGGTCGCCGATCGTGCTCTGGCACGGCGGCGGCACGCCCGCGGCCGTGACCCTGCTGGCTGCGAACCCACTGGCCATGAACCCGCTGGCAACCGACGGCCTCGCCACGGCGCAGCGGATCGGAGCAGCATGACCCGGGACACCGCGGACGAGCTGGTCGCCGCCGGCTACGCGTGGGAGATCGCCGACGCGCCGGTCCTGCACGACGCGCTCAACCTCGCCGACCTCGCGCACGCCGTCGAACTCGCCGACCGGGGCATCCTGCCGCCGCCCGCGCGGGTCACCCTGCTCGGCGCGCTGCTCGACCTCGCGGCCGTGCCCGCCGAGGCGGTCGGCTACGACCCCGGACACGGCGAGCTGTACGCGTCCCGCGAGCACCACCTCGAAGCGCGGATCGGGGCCGATGCCGGCTGGCTGCGCGCCGGCCGTACCAGGCGCGAGGCGGTGCGTACCGCCTTCCGGATCCGGTTGCGTGCGCACCTGCTCGACCTGATCGACGCGGCCGCGGCGCTGGCCACCACCCTCGCCGATCGGGCCGACGAGCACGTCGACACGCTGATGCCCGACTACACGTACCTGCAACAGGCCCAGCCGACCACGTTCGGGCACTACCTGCTGTCGTTCGCCTTTCCGGTACTGCGTGACGCCGACCGGCTGACGACCGAATTCGGCCTGGTCAACGCCAGCCCGGCCGGATCGGGCGCGGCCAACGGGTCGCGCATCCTCGATGATCGCGACCGGACCGCCCGTACGCTCGGGTTCGACCGCGCCGTCGAGCACACCCGCGACGCGATGTGGCAGGTCGACCCGTTCCTGCACGCCCTCGCGGCGGCCACGAGCCTCCTCGTCACCGAGGACAAGCTGGCCGAGGACCTGGAGATCTTCGCCAGCGCGGAGTTCGGCTTCGTCGCGCTGGCCGACGGGTACAGCCGGCCCAGCATCGCCATGCCGCAGAAACGCAACCCGTACGCCCTGACCGTGGTGCGCGGGTCAGCCGGCGTCCTGCTCGGCCGGCTGTCCGGGCAGTTCGCCGTCGCGAAGACGCCGTCCGCGCGCAGCGACAACCTCATCTACATGTACGGGGAACTCCCCCGCGCGCTCGACCTCGCCGTCCGGGTCACCCGGCTCTGCACTGGCGTGGTCGGCACGCTGACCGCCGACGCCGCGCGGATGCGGTCCACATTGGACAGCGGCTTCACTCAGGCCGCCGACCTCGCCGAGCTGCTGATGGACCGGTTCGCGGCCGACTACCGCACCGCGCACCGGGTGGTCAGTCGGGCGGTGCGGGACCTGGCCGGCCGGGGCGGTGGCGGGCCGGACCTGGACGCGGCCGCGCTCGCCCGCGCCGCCACCGAGGTCGTCGGGGAACCGTGGCACCTCGACGACGCGGAGCTGCGGACCGCCCTGTCGCCGCGCGCCATCGTCGACTCGCGGACCGCTCTCGGCGGGGCCGCCGCCACGGCGATGACGCCGATGATCGGCCGGGTACGCGAGCGGGCCGCGACGCTGGCCGCCGAGGTCGGCGCCCGGCGGGCCGCGATCCGCGCCGCCGAAGACGAGGTACGCGCCCGGGCCGCACGCCTGGCCGAGCCGGAAGGTGGACCACGATGAGTTCCCGAACCGGGATGCCGACCGAGGCCCACGTGGTCAACCTGGGCCTGCGGGTGTTCGCCGACGCGGTCGCGGCCCAGGCGGCGCCGGTGATCCAGGTCGACTGGCGTCCACCCGCCGACGGTGATCCGGTCGCGGTACGCGCGCTGACCGACCTGTACGGGCTCCGGTCGCCGGCTGTCGACGCGGCCAACGCCGAGGTGCTGCGCCGCCTCGACCAGGGGGTGCCGTACCTGGTCGACGTCGCCACCGCCGCCGACGTGATACCCGGCTTCGGCGACCGGACCCTGCTGCACGCCGGACCGCCGATCGGCTGGGAGGAGACGTGCGACCCGCTGCGCCGCTCGGCCCGCGCCGCGGTCGTCGCCGAAGGCTGGGCAACCGACGTCACCGGTGCCGACGCGCTGCTGGCCACCGGCGCGGTGTCGCTGGCCGCCGCCAACGAGCACGCGACGGTGGTACCGATGGCCACCGTGCTCGGCCCGAGCATGCCGGTGTGGGTGGTGGACAACCACGCCGGCGGTACCCGCGCGTACGCCCCGATCAGCCAGGGCCCCGGTGACGTCGCCTGGCTCGGTCGGGAGACCCGCGCCGCGATCGACCGGCTGGTCTTCCTGCGCGAGGTCGCCGGTCCGCGGCTGCGGCGCATCGTTGCCGCGTTCGACCCGGTCGACGTGTTCGCCGTCGCCGCGCAGGGCGTGCAGATGGGCGACGACGTCCACATGCGTACCCAGGCCTCGACCAACCTGCTGATCCGGACCATGCTGCCGGCGATCGCGGCCCTGGGCGCCGACCCGGCGTCGGTGGCGTTCAGCACGTACCTGTCGACCAACCACCTGTTCTTCCTCACCCTCGCGATGGCCGCTGCGAAGTCGCTGACGCTCGCGGCCGAGCAGGTCGAGGGTGCCAGCATCGTGACGACCATGGCCCGCAACGGCACCACGTACGGCATCAAGCTCGCCGGGCGGGACCGGTGGGTGCTCGCGGAGAGCCCACCGGTGGCGGCCGCCCTGTACTACGCCGGCTACGGCCCGGCGGACGGGGCACCCGACATCGGCGACAGCGCCGTCCTCGAACTGATCGGGCTCGGCGGTCCGGCCACGGCCGGCTCACCCGCGGTGGCCGCGTTCCTCGGCGGTTCGATGGCCGACGCCGCCCGGGCCACCGACGAGATGCGGCGCATCTGCGTGGGGGAGAGCAGCCGGTTCCGCCTGCCGACCACGGACTTCCGGGGCACGCCGGTCGGGGTGGATGTCCGGAGGGTCGTGGAGGCGGGTATCACGCCGCGGGTGAACACCGGGATCCTGCACGCCCGCGACGGGCTTGGGCAGATCGGCGCGGGCGTGGCGACCGCGCCGCCGCGGGCCTTCCGCGCGGCGCTGCTGGCATTGCGGGACGGTACCGATGACGACGCGTGAGGTCAGCGCCCAGTGGCTGGGCGGCTACCGGGTCAACGCCACCGCCGGCCCGTTCGAGCTGCGGGTGGACGAGCCGGAGACCGTCGGCGGCGACGGGACCGGCCCGCAACCCACCGACCTGCTGCTGGCATCGGTGGCGTCCTGCTTCGTGCTCGCGCTCGTGTACGCCGCCCGCAAACGTGACGTGCCCTTGTCGTCGGTGTCGGTCGCCGTCACCGGTACCTACGACGGGCCGCGGTTTTCCGACGTCGCGATCGAGGTGTCCGGGCTGCCCGAGGAGCAGGCCGACGGTCTCATCGCGTCGGCGGAGCGGGTCTGCTACGTCACCAACACCCTGCGCCGCCCGCCGGCGATCACCATCCGGACCTTGGACAGTTAGACCGCCCAGATCAAGCGGCTCGACCGCGAACAACGCCTCTGGGACGAACCTAACGCCCAGCCAAACCCGCTGACATGCTCGCGAGCCAGGACAACCAGGCGTTCCACGCGCCGTGAGGGGCACGTCGGCGGGCTGAACGGCGTCTCTCCCGCACCGTCCGGCCCGCCGACCCGCACAGCCTAGAAACACCCAGCGTGCAACGGACCACCCCGAACGGCCCGAGCCAGACCCCAACCACCCGGTACGGGTTAAGCCGGACGCCGAAACCACCGACCGTGTGGCCGCTGGCACCCTCTGTCACCCGCCGCCAAGATGACGAAGCCGCAGGTAGCGGCCCTTCTCTCCCAAGGCGGACCCAGGTGACATACCCAGACCAGCCCGTGCCGCCCCAACAGCCGGTCGGATTCCCGAACAGCTACCCGCCCCAGCCGCCGAAGAAGAACAACACCCTCAAAATCCTGCTCATCGTGGCCGGGGTTGTCGTCCTGCTCTGCTGCGGCGGCGGGGCTGTCTTTCTTATCGCCGGTGGCAAGGCCGTCGACAAGGCGGCGAAGGAACTGGCCACCCCGTCCGCGGAGCCGGCCACGACCGCCGCAGCGCCAGCGGGACAGGCGAAGCCGGCGGGGAAGACGAACGCCAAACAGGGTCAGCCGGCCCGCGACGGCAAGTTCGAATTCGTCGTCACCGGCGTCGACTACGGCAAAAGCCAGGTCGGCGACCAGTACCTGAACAAGCAGGCCCAGGGCCAGTTCGTCCTCGTCGCGGTCACCGTCAAGAACATCGGCAGCGACGCTCGCACCTTCGACGGCTCCAGTCAGAAGGCGTTCGGGGCCGGCGGCGTCAAGTACCAGCACGACGGGACTGCGGAGATCTACGCCAACAAGGACGCGGCCACGTTCCTGAACCCGATCAACCCTGGTAACCAGGCCGCCGGGACGCTGGTGTTCGACATCCCGAAGAACGCGAAGCTGACCGGGGTCGAACTGCATGACTCGCCGTTCTCCGGCGGCGTCACCGTGGATCTGACATGACACGCGAAGGCTTGCTCGCTCTGATCGCCGGCGCGCTGTTCGCCGCTGGGTTGCTCGTCGGCTTTGTGCCGGTGCACTCGTCCAGCGGCGAGGACTGCGGCAGCCCGTTCGCCTCCAACGCTGCGGTCCTCCACGACGAAAGTTCATACGCCAAGTTCGGTAGTCTTGCCGGCGGCAACGGCCTGAACGACCTGGGGTTCGGGGACGCGGCGGCGGAGTGCGAGGCGAAACACAACAGCACCCGACCAATCGCCATCCTGCTTACCGCAGTTGGCGCCGCCGGCCTCCTAGCGGCACTCGTCGCCTACACACCCGCCCATCGCCGCAACCTGCCGCCACCGGTCCCTCCGAAGGCGCGCCATCCGGTCCCGCGGGGTTGAGCCAGCCAGTCGTAGTTCGGCCGTCGCAGAGCGTTACGCACTCGGCGATCCGAACCCGGCAACAGCCGGGACCGACGGTAGGAGGGAACACGGCACCCCCAACGCCAAGGCTGCGCGGACAACGTCAGACAGAGTCTCGTCCCCCGTAGGGTCCAGCGCATCGAGTCGAACCCGGGCTCGGTCGGAAAGAGTGACACCGGTCAACGTTGTGGCGCCGACACTCGTGGGTGACCGGCCGTGGCTGGAAGCGAGGTTGTCTCGTCCTTGTCCTGCCCGGCGCATACGCCGATGCTTTCGGGCATGACACGGTTGCTCGGTGACATCGGCACGATCGAATGGTGCCGACGGACGAACGGGATCCTCGCCGGCGGTGAGCGGATCAGGTTCCTCGCCGCCGTGGGCCTGCGCACCGCGCACGTGCTGCCGCGGATGCTGGCCGCTCGGGCCGGGGTGCGTGGTTCCGGTCCTGATCCGAGCGAGCAGGAGGTGCCCGACACCGCATTCACCCGGGCGGTTCTACAGGCTTGCGCGCGCCTCGATCCGATGATCGTGCAGCATGGGTACCGCTCGTTCCGGTTCGCGCGTGCACTTGGCCTTGTGGAGGGACTCCGGTGCGATCCGGAGCCGCTCTTCGCCGCCGCCGTCCTGCATGACTACGCCTTCGCGACAATGGACACCTTGACCGAACGCTGTTTCACTCTCGCCGGGGCAGACGCCGCCGCCGGGGTGCTGGCGTCGTCAGGGTTGCCGGCGTCCGTCCAGCACGACGTCCTTGACGCGATCACGTTGCACCTCAACCCGAGCGTCGGGGCCGAACAGGGCGTCCTGCAGCATCTTCTGCACGATGGTGTGCTGGTCGACGTGCTGGGCCTTCGCAGTTGGGATCTGGATCCCGCCGGCATCCGGCGGGTCGCCGACAGGCACCCGCGACACGGGTTCGTCCGGCGCGGTGAGCCGCTGCTACGTGCCCACGGCCGGCGGGTTCACGGATGCCGCGCCAGCGCGCTGTTCACGATGGGCTTCGGGCCGGCGCTACGACTGGCCGGCTGGCGCTCGGTCGAGGCCCGCGAGCCGACGTCGGCACCGCGGATAGCTGAGCCCGGGCGGTAACGGTGGCGCGGAACGCGCCCGGCGCGGTACCCAGTACCCGATGGAAAGCGCGTCGCATCGTCTCCGCGTTTCGGAAGCCGGCCGCCTTCGCGACCACCTCCAGCGTGGCGTCAGATGCTTCCAGATACTGCTGGGCAGCCTCGACCCGGATCAGCTCCACATAGGACGCTGGCGTCAACCCGACCTCGGCGGCGAACACCCGCGAGAAGTGGCGCGGGCTCAACACCGCCCTCGCCGCCATCGCTGCGACGGACAGGTCCGCTGTGGGATCGGTGACGGCGGTATCCAGAATCCGGCGCAGTGCGACGGTCGCCGGCTCGGGCAGGCTGGCCCGCACGCTGCTCTGGGACTGTCCGCCCGGTCGCCGCGCGAAGACCACCAGCCAACGGGCGAGCTGTCTGGCCGCCTGGCCGCCGAGATCCGCCTCGACGAGGGCCAGGGCGAGGTCGATCCCGGTGGTCGCCCCGGCCGACGTATAGACGTCGCCGTCACGTACCCATATCACGTCCCGGGCCACGTCGACCCGGGGAAACCGGTCGCGCAGATGGTTCAGCGCGGCCCAGTGCGTCGTGGCTCGCCGACCATCCAGCAGCCCCGCCGCCGCGAGCAGCACTGTCCCTGAGCACACTGACGCGACCCGGCGGCTGCGGTCCGCCAAAATGCGCAGCGAAGCCAGGAAGGCCGCATCGTCGGCCACCTCGGCGACCTGGAATCCGCCTGGGACGACCAGCGTGTCGAGCGTGCCGACGCTGCTCGCCGGGCCGTCGACCTCGACGGCGACGCCCTCAGCCGTACGAACGGAAGCGCCGGCGAGAGAAGCCGTCCGCACCTCGTATGCCGGGCAGCCGGCCGGATCGCGCGCGCCGCCGAAAACCGATGCTGGCCCGGCGAAGTCGATGAGTTCGCACCCGTCGTGGAGCAGGAATACGACGCGGCGGCGGGCAGGGTCCATGCCGCCCACTCTGGCGGCTTGGCGATCACCCAGCAAGGACGGTGAACCCTCGGATCCGGCCACGCCGGCCAACCATTCGCAACGGCACCAGCCCGGCATCTGACTCGACATACTCGATCCTTGCGGCTACACCGCAGACTCCGGCGGTGTCGAATCTGCCCGTAGTGCGGTGGCCTGGTCGGTAATCAGCTCACGGTACCTGCGGAGCAGGTTGATGAGCATCCGCAGGTCGCGCTTCGGGTGGCTGGCGTTCAGCGCCGCGGCGGCCCGGTAGAGGTCGTCGAAGAGGCTGAACGCCTGCTCGGCGCCGGACGGTGAGGCGTGGAGCAGGACGCGGCGTCGGTCGTGTGGGTCCATTTCCCGGTGTGCGTAGCCGCCGGCCTCCAACCGGGTGGCCATCGCGCTGATGGCGGCGGTGGTGAGGCCTAGAGCGGCGGCGAGCTGTCCGGCGCCCATCGGACCCTGCCGGACGAGCAGGTCCAGACAGATCAGGTCGGTCTGGTTGATGCCCAGCCGACTCGCGGTGGCCTGACCGATCAGGTCGATCGCGATGCTCAGGTCGATGAGTTCGTGGGTCAGCGCTTGCGGCAGATCTACCGCCTTGCCGAGATCGTTAGACACGTTGATATCCAAATGATTTGACAATCAATCCGTTTGGGGAGATGGTATCACCGGGTCGTCTCGCATCGCGGAGGAGCCATTGGCACTGTTGTGACCGTCTGGGCGGCTGTCTGCCTGGCCGTCGTTGTCGCGCTTGCCGTCGCGGCCAGACGGGTGGGGCATGCTCGCGCGTCGGCCTGGCTTGTCGTGCTCGGTCTGGTTGTTCTGGTGATGGAGGAACCGGCGATCACGTTCTGGCTCGCTGTCGCCGGGCCGGATGCGGACCCCGACGGAATGGCGGGCCTAATCACGCCGATGGCGCGGGCGCACGCTCTCGATGCGGGCCTGTTCGGCGTCGGCACGGCCATCCTGCTCGGTTGGGTCGCGCTGACCGCGTTCAGGCGCGGCGAACGCTGGGCGCGGCAGGTGCTTCTGGCGGTGTTGGTCGTCGTGACGTGCACCGAGGCGGCCAGCGCGCTGTTGGTGTTCTCCCGAGGGCTGCCGCTGCCCGGCCCGGGCGGTGCCGTGGGGCGCGCCGGCTTCGGTTGGCAACCGGTCGCGGTCGGCCTGCTGGCCTGGACGGTCGGATTGTGGCTGGCATTCGACGCACACCCGGTCCGATCCGCCGGTTCCCGACTCCTGGGCACCGCCGCGCAAACCCGGAGAATAAGCCATGGCCGGACGTGCCGGCACGGCGATTGATAGTCGCCCTCCCGCCGTCACTCGCTCCAGCGACCACTCGCCTGCTTGGCTCATCCGACCTCCGGGCACCGGCACCCGCCGCCGCCCGCTCCCAGAAGGGTGCCCATGCGCTACCACCTGAGCTTCATCGGCGTCCTCCTGACCGCGGGAGGGGCCGCGGTGATGGTAGCCGCGTTCGTGCCGTCGCTGTACCCGGTGTGGCTCGCCCGTGGCGTCAACGCCATCGCCCTGATCAGCCAGCACCGCGATAGCTGGCAGTTGGCGAACTGGCTGTTTGGCATCGGTGCGGGACTCACCCTCGCCGGACTGGCCGCGCTCACCGCGCTGCTCAACCGGCAACCCGGTGCCGGCCTGCTGCCGCCGACGTCGCTCGCGCTTATGACCGTTGCTACGACACTGTGGATCGCGAATCTGGGTTTCCGGCTGACCGTCACGGTGCGTACCGTCGATTCCTTCTCCACCGGCGGCCAGATACCCGACTGGTACGAACCGGTCAACTCGTGGACCGCAGCGCTGTGGTCGGCCGCGGCCCTGACCGGAGTGGCAGCGACGATCGGCTACGGTCTCGCGGTGATCGGCAGCGGCGTCCTGCCCGGCTGGACCGGATGGCTGGTCGTGGGCGTGGGCGCAGTCATGCTCGGCCTGTTCGTCTTCACCCGGGACGTGCCGCCCTTCCTGCTCTATGTGGCGCCCATGGCGCTCGGCGTTATGGCACTGATCCGGACGGTCACAGCGGACCGACTCGCGGGCTAACTCCACTGATTGGCGCTGGTGCTGCCCACCAGCGAACCGGTGATCATCGTGGGCCGGGACCTGTTACGCCTGTCCGACCCGTAGCTGTCCGCGCCGCAGATGGCGGATCGAGCCACTCGTTTTCCGTCTTCATTCGGTGTCCCGTGCCGGGTTCGTCCAGCCGGTGCAACTCGGTACCACGAACCGCTCAACACCACCCCTCCGGGGCGGTGGTGAGCAGGATCTCGGTGCCACGATGCGCAGCCTGTTGATCGTCACGAACTAGCGATCGAAACGGTGAAGGTCGCCCGACCGCCCGGCGTTGTCGTCTGATGCATGATCACTGTAGGTTCCGTACCGGTCGCCGTTACCTCGTGTCCCGCGGCGATACATGGGAGATGAGCCGCCGGCCGCTAGTTGGGCTGGGGGCTGGTTCGGTCGCGTGGCGGTGCGTGCGAGCGGGCGCATCGTGCTGGATAGGCTCTGCGTCATGATCCGAGCGGTGGTGTTCGATGTCGGTGAGTGCCTGGTGAACGAGACTCGCGAATATGGCACGTGGGCGGACTGGCTTGGTGTTCCTCGGCATACGTTTTCGGCGATGTTCGGAGCGATCATTGCCGGCGGTTTGGACTATCGGGAGACTTTTCAGGTTTTTCGGCCGGGGTTCGATCTGACTGAGGAAAGGGAGAAACGCGCGGCGGCGGGGCAGCCGGAAACATTTGGCGAGGATGATCTATACCCCGATGTCCGTACCAGCTTGGCGAAGCTTCGCGACGATGGCTTGTGGGTGGGTATCGCGGGGAACCAAACCGTGCGTGCTGGTGGCATCCTTCGGGCGCTGACGTTGCCGAGCGACATGATTGCGACATCTGATGACTGGGGTGTCGCCAAACCGGATCCGGCCTTTTTCACGCAAGTGGTGGAGGCGGCCGGATGCAAGCCGGATGAAGTGTTGTACGTCGGGGATCGGCTTGACAACGATGTGCGGCCTGCGGCGAGTATGGGTCTTCGAACGGCGTTGATCCGGCGGGGGCCGTGGGCGATCATCCAACAAAACGATCCGGAGGCCAACCGTGTCCCAACGATGCGGATTGACTCACTGTCTGAACTCCCAGGTCGCATAGCCGCGTTTAACGGTGCAGCGCTCTGAGGGTGGTTTCCCATCCGTAGATACGGTCATCGAGGCGCCTGACGCCCTCGTGGTCGGCCCAGGGTTGAAGGGCTCGGCGAACGTCCATCACCCGATCCATGCCGGTGGCGTACCAGGTGACGGCGAGTTGGTCCATGGCTTCCTCGGCACGAGCGCACGCGGCGTCCGGATTGTTCAGCGCGGCCTCGACCGCGGCGAGGTCTCCGAGGACCACGGTGCGCTGCTTTCCCGCGTTGTCGGGCAGTGCGGTTAAGACAGCGGTCCCGCTACCCAGACGCGCTCCTCACCCACCCCGAAGTGGCAGGGTTCCTCGACCTCACCCAGCCGGTGTGCGTGCTGGCGGTGGCAGTTCTGCTCTTCGTCACCGACGCTGAGGATCCGTACACGATCGTCAACCGGCTGTATCAGGCGATGGCCCCCGGCAGCTACCTGGTGATCTCGCAAATCACCAGCGACGGCACCAGCCAGGCCGAAGCCGACGAGGTGTTCGCACTGATGCGCAAGCACATGGCCGACCCGCCCACCGCGCGTACCCATCAGCAGATCACGCGGTTGTTCGACGGCCTCGACCTGCTCAACCCCGGCGTGGTGCCCGTCGACCGGTGGCGGCCCAACCACCCGCCAATAGCGCACCGCCCGCGCAACCGTCCGGCGGCGAGAACAGCGAGGCGGACGAGCCGTTCTGGATGTACGCCGGCGTCGCCGCAAACCGGATCGACCGGGGCCTTGAGACCCGGAAAGACGCATCGGGAGGAGTTCGGTGAGTACCCACCGCAAAGGGGCAGAAGATCCGCGTCGCCAGCGGGTCGATTCAGCGCACCACGCCTGTGGGCCAGTTCCCGACCGAAGGGAAGAGGAAACCCTCGGTACAGGCGGTCTAGCCGTCCAAGATCTCGGAGATCAGCCGTTACGGAGGGCGATCCAGACGGCGCGCACAGGCCGTTTGGTCTCGTTGGCCCAGTGGTGCGGCACCTGTCCGCCGAAATGCAGCGAGTCACCGGGGCTGAGCGAGTACGCCTGGTCGCCGACCCGGAAGGTCAGCACCCCCTCGACGACGTGGATCAACTCCTCGCCCGGATGTTCGAGGGGCTTGTCGCCGCTATTCGCCCCGGGCCGCACGGTCGCCACCGCGGCCGCGGTCTGGAACTGCCGGTAGGACCCGGTGATGCCGGCGAGGGCCAGCCCCTGGTGCGGCGTGTACACCGACGGGCGCCGGTCGGCCGGCGTGAAGTGCACCGGCTCGGGTGGCTGCTCGTCCTCCTCGACGAAGTAGCTCACCGGCACGCCCAGCGCCGCGCCGAGCTTGAGCAGCGTGGTGATGGTCGGGACCATGCCGTTGCGCTCGATCTTGTGGATGGCGGCCGCCGACACGTTGCTGAGCGCCGCCAACTGCTGGAGGGAATGCCGTTGGGCGGTGCGAAGGGCGCGCAGCTTCGGTCCGATGAGGCTGACGATCTCCTCGACCTGGTTGGGCGCGGAGTCGTCGGTCTCGATCAGGGCAGGGGCGGCGTCCTTGGCGGCCATTTCACCTCCGGTGCGTTCCGGTACTTGTGGATATCACGAAGTGGCGTGCAGGATAGTCAACGCGCGATGTTCGATGATGTACGCGCATTGTGCCGTAGCGCGGGAGTTGAGTCCAATGGCGCGCAAGGTGGTCATCATCGGCGGCGGTGCCGCCGGCATCGGAGCGGCCGGCGCGGCTAAGGCCACGGACCCGTCCGCCGAGGTGGTCGTCTATACCGAGTTCGAGGACGTCGGGTACAGCCCGTGCGGCATCCCGTACGTGCACGGTAAGGAAATTCCGGACTTCCAGCGGCTGTTCCTGGCCGACCGGCAGACCTACGTCGACGCCGGCATCGACGTCCACTATGAGACGACGGTCCGCTCGTTCGACCCGGCGGCGAAGACGGTGGACGTCGACGGCGAGGGCACGGTCGGCTACGACGCGGTCATCGTCGCCACCGGGTTCAACTACCGCGACCCGGGGGTGCCGGGCGCCGGCCTCGGCGGGCTGTACCACGTCAAGAACATCCGGGCGGCGATGGAGTGGGACAAGGTCCTCGACACCGTCACCCGGGCGGTCGTGGTGGAGGCGTCGCCACTCGGCCTGGAGATGGTCACCGCGCTCGCCCATCGCGGCATCGACACCCACCTCATCGACCCGCACCCGTGGGCGCTCGGCGAGCTGTGCGACCCCGACATCGCCGCACCGGTGCAGGAGTCGTGGACCGAGATGGGCGTGACGATGCACTGGAACACCACGCTCACCGCGTTCCTCGACGGCGGTGGCGGGCAGGTCCGCGGGGTGGCCACCTCCGACGGCGAGATCCCGGCCGACCTCGTCGTGGTCGCCACCCACAAGGTGCCCAACACCGCGCTGGCGCTCGCGGCCGGTCTCACCGTCGGCTCGACCGGCGGCCTGGTCATCGACGACCACATGCGTACTTCCGCATCGGGTGTGTGGGCGGCCGGCGACGTCTGCGAGGTGCCGCACGGCCTCGGCGGGCTGCCGTTGCAGGGCCTGACCGGCAGCCACGCGTACGCCCAGGGCAAGGTCGCCGGCACCAACGCGGCCGGCGGCGACCGGGCCTACCAGCCGGTGTACGTGCCGTGGGGCATGGTCGCCGGCAAGTGGATGATCGGCGGCGCGGCCCTCGGCGAGGTCGCGGCCACCGCGCTCGGGCTCCCGCACGTGGTCGGCCGGGCCACCGGCATCTCCCGGGCGCGCTACTACCCGGGCGTCAAGCAGGTACGGGTCAAGCTGCTCGCCGAGCCCGGAACCCTGCGCCTGCTCGGGGCGCAGATGGTCGGCGGCGAAGGGATCAAGGAGCGGGCCGACTTCCTCGCCGTCGCCGTCAAGAAGGGCCTGACGCTGTACGACCTCGCCACGATGGAGAACGTCTACTCGCCACCGATCGGCGCACTCAACGAGCCGATCGTGGTCGCCGCCCAGGACGGGGTCGCGGCCGCCGGCAATGCCGCCGGCAAAGCCGCCAGCAAAGCCGCCAGCAAAGCCGCCGGAGGGGCCTGAGATGGCCTCGTTCACCCGCTGGGTACGCGAGAACGCGCAGGACCACCTGCTGCGCGACGCACAGGTCCGGGTGGCCCGGGCCAACGGCCTGACCCCGCCGCCGGTCCACGGATCGTTCTTCTGGACCAGGGTCTTCGTCCCGGTGTACCGGCTGACCCCATGGCCGGTGCGGCGCAGGTTCATGGCCGCCATGCCCGGCAGCCACCGTAAGCACTGGCCCAAGCCGACACAGCCGGCTGGCCCCGCTGTGTGACACACAACTGAGGAGGGCGCATGCCGAAGACAGTCACCACTCAACTCCCGGCCGACGGCGAGACCCTGTACGACCCCGAGGAGAAGGTGTTCGCCGACATCCAGGCCGAGCCGGGGCAGAAGGCCTTCATCTTCATCCACACCGTCCCGTACGAGGGCTCGGTCGCCCTCGTCAACCTGCTCACCTCGACCCGGCTGGTCCGCAAGGGGTTCGACGTCAACGTCGTCCTGTACGGGCCGGGTGTGCTGCTCGCGTCCGGCACCCGCGGCTATCCGGGCGTAGGCCAGGAGGCGTTCCCCGGCCACCTCGCGATCAACAACCAGATCAAGACGCTCCTCAAGGAGGGCGCGAAGATCTACGCCTGCCGGTTCGCGATGGGCGCGCTGTACGGGTTCCGCGAGGACGACCTGATCCCCGGCGTCACCCCGTTCAACCCGAAGGACGTGCTCGACGCGGCGCTGACCGCGTGGAAAGAGGGCGCCTTCCAGCTCAACACCTGGACAGTCTGAGACAGCCTTACCGGTCCGCCGGGTGGGCTGGTGACCGCCCACCCGGCGCCCACCACACAGAGGGGCAGAGCATTGGCCGACGTTCAACCGGCGACCGGCATCCACGACATGGGCGGCACCGAGGGCTGGGGACAAGCCCCGGTTCCGGTACCCGACGAGCCGCCCTTCGACGAGCGCTGGGAGGCCCGCGCATTCGCGCTCGCACTCCTGTCGATGCGTACCTCGGGCACCAACCTGGATGCCTTCCGGCACGCGATGAACCGGCTCGACCGCGTCGACTACCTCGACGACGGCTACTACGGCCGGTGGCTGCACTGTGCCGAGAACCTGCTCTACGACAGCGCGATCATCGCCCCCGGCACGGTGGAGGCGCGGGCGGCCAACCTGGCCGGCGGCAGTGTCGCGGAGCCGCCGGCGCCGGAGCCGCGCAAGCCCGACTACAAGCCCACCGCGGCCGGCTCGATCCGTACCGTCGACCGCCCGCGGCGGTACGCGGCAGGGGATCGGGTGCGGGCGAAGACGATGCGGCCACGCGGGCACACCCGGCTGCCGCGCTACGTCATGGGCCACGACGGCGTCGTCGTCACCGTCGGCCCGGCCCAGGTACTGCCGGACACCCACGCCCACTTCCAGGGCGAGAACGCGCAATGGGTGTACACGGTGCGCTTCGACTCGCAGGAGCTGTTCGGCCCGGACGCCGAACCGTTCGGCCTCAACATCGACCTCTACGAGGACTACCTGGAGGCGCCGGAATGAGTGAACCGGAGCGCATCCCGATCGCGTTGCGCACCGAGGCCCTGGAACAGGTACTGGTCGAGCGTGGCCTCGTCGATCCCAACGTGATGGACACCTACATCAAGATGTACGAGACGGACGTCGGCCCGCTCAACGGGGCGAAGGTGGTCGCGCGGGCCTGGACCGATCCGGAGTACCGGGTGCGGCTGCTCGACAACGGCACCGCGGCCGTCGCCGAACTCGGCTTCAAGGGCCCGCAGGGCGAGCACATCGTGGTGGTCGAGAACACCCCGGCGGCACACAACGTCGTGGTCTGTACCCTCTGCTCCTGTTACCCGTGGCCGCTGCTGGGCCTGCCGCCGTCCTGGTACAAGGACCCGGCGTACCGGGCCCGGATGGTCCGCGAACCGCGGGCGGTACTCGCCGAGATGGGCCTGCGGGTCGACGACGACGTCGAGATCCAGGTGTGGGACAGCAGCTCCGAGGTGCGCTACTTCGTGCTGCCCGAACGCCCGGCCGGCACCGGGGACCGCACCGAGGAGCAGCTCGTACCGCTGGTCACCCGGGACGCGATGGTCGGCGTCGCGAAGGTCAACCCGTGAAGGCCGCGCTCGACATCGCCGGCCCGGCCGCGCCGCCGCGCTCCAACGGCGAGCTGGTGTTCGCCGAGCCGTGGGAGAGCCGCGCGTTCGGTCTGGCCATGACGCTCAGCGACGCGGGCACGTTCGGCTGGGAGGAGTTCCGTCAGGCACTCATTGGTCAGATAGCCAAGGCGGACAACGACACCTTCAGTTACTACCGCTGCTGGCTGGAGGCGCTGCAACAGGTGCTGGTCGACCGGGCGGTGATCAGCGACAGCGCCGTCGAGGACCGCGCCGCCGAACTCGCCACCCGCCCGGCCGGCTGGGACCACGGCCACGAACACGACCACGGGCATGACCACTCACACTGACCGGTAGATCTCGATGTGCCGGGCCGCGGACGCCGCCCAGGTGTATCGCGGAACGACCGCGCGTCCACTGTGGACCAGCGCGGCCCGCAGCGCCCCGTCGGTCATCACCCGTTCCAGCGCGCCGGCCAGAGCGACCGGATCGCCGGCCGCGGGCAGGAGGGCATCCTGACCGTCGCACAGGAACTCGCGAAACGCCGGCAGGTCACTGGCCACCACGGGCAGGCCGGCGGCCAGCCCCTCCAGCGCGACCAGCCCGAACCCTTCGGCCAGCGACGGGAACGCGAGCGCGTCGGCGCTGCGGTACCAGGCGGCCAGCGTCTCCTCGGGTACCGTGCCGACCTGCACGATGTCGGTGCCCAGCCGCAGCCCCAGGTCGGGCAGCAGCGCCAGCGCCTCCCGCCGGTACGGCTCGTAGTCGCGGAACGAGTGCCCGCCCAGGATCGCGAGGACCGGGTGCCGGCCGCGCCCGCGCAACAGCCCGAGGGCGCGGAACAGGACCGTGCTGCCCTTGCGCGGCTCGATCCCGCCGACCGCGAGGAACAGGAACCGGTCCGCCGCCCCGACCGACGCGCGCAGCGCGGCCCGCCGCTCGGCGCCGACCGGTGGGAAGCGCGCCGGGTCGACGCCGTTGCGGACCACCCGGGCGGCGACCCCGAAGTCGTCGCGCAGGATGCGCCGCCACTGGTCGCTGACCACGAGGACGTGGTCGGGTTCGGTGATCGCCCGCCGCTGGCACTCGATGAGCGCCGGGGTGGTGAAGTCGTCGACGTGGTGGACGGTCCGCAGCACCGGCGGCCCGCCAGCGGTGTCGCGGACCCGGGTGGCGGCGCGACCGGAGATGCAGTCCTGGGCGTGCAGCAGGTCGAACCGGTCGGCGACCAGGGCCAGGCCGGCGGCGAGCGCGTCGACCGAGGCGAACACCTTGTCCGTCAGCGACGCGGTGTTCTCCGGTGCGGGGAAGAGCGTGTGCGGCACCGGTACCGGGCGGAAGAAGGCGTCGCCGAGAGCGAACACGTGCACGTCGACACCGGCCGCGGCCAGCGCTTCGGCGAGCGCCAGGGTGTGCACCACGCCACCGCGCGGCCTCGTCGAGTACGTGAGCAGCGCGACCCGGGTCACCGGAACGCCGCCGCGGTCCGGGGATCGCGGGTCGCGATGGCCGCCGCGGCGAGCGCGGCCCGGGCGGCGGTCTCGGTGACCACGCATCCGGCGTCGACGAGGGCGTCCACCTGGTCGCGGTAGCCCTGCGGGTCCCGGTCGGTGCCGAGCACGTACGCGACCACCCGCGGCCCGCCGGCACCCGAGATCTCCGCGCAGACCGGGGCGAGCAGTCCGGCCGGGTCGGGGTGCGAGCCGTGGCCGAGGACCACGTCGAGCAGTACCACCGCCACGTCCGGGTCGCGGCCGGCCGCGCGGATCATCTCGATCCGGGCGGCGGGGTCGATCATCGGGTGCGGCCGGCCCCTCGTGTACTCCTCCTCGCCGAGATCCAGGCAGACGCTGGCGTGCGCCGGGGCGGGCAGCCCGTACCGCTTGTCGATCGGCGTGTTCGACCACACCGGACCGAGGAGCCGCCCGAGCAGGACCAGCGCCTCGAAGCACAGCGTGCCCCCGGAGAACAGCCCGCGCACCGTGGCGCGCCCGGGCGCCAGGGCGGCGATGAGCGTGGCCAGATCCGGCCCGTGCCGCCGGGTGCGGTCGGGCGGGGTGACCCCCAGGCGGTTCAGCGTGGCGACCACGCCGCCTTCGAGCGTGTCCGCGAGGTACACACCGTCGGGTACCGGCAGGTCGCCGTCCAGGCCCACCAGCGCGGCGACCAGCGGGGTGGCACCGGCCGGCGCCAGCAGCCGTTCGGCGACCGACCGCGCGGGCGGCTTGGACACCAGCAGGATCACCTCGGTCGCGGGGTCGTCGCGCAGCGCCGCCAGCGCCAGCGCCGCCATCCGCCCACCGACCTCTTCGGACAGGTCCCGGCCGCCGAGCCCGACGACGTGCGAGACACCGACGCCCCACCGGTCGAGCAGGGCCATCGCCTCCTGCGCCCCGGTGCCGGCCGCCGCGATCACGCCGACCGGCCCGGGCCGGACGGCGTTGGCGAACCCGAGGCCCACGCCGCCCAGCAGCGCCGTGCCGGCGCCGGGTCCCATCACGAAGCGGCCCCGCCGGGCGGCGTGCTCCTTGAGCGCGATCTCGTCGGCCAGCGCGACGTTGTCGCTGAACAGCAGGACGTCCAGGCCGTGGGCGAGGGCCTTGTGCGCCTCCAGCGCGGCGTAGTCGCCGGGCACCGAGACCACCGCGACGGTACTGGTGGGCTGCCGGCGCAGCGCCTCTTCCAGCGAGGGTGGTGGCTCGTCGGCGGACGCGGCGCGCTCGTCCGGCTGGCCGAACATCGCCCGCTCACCGGCGGCGAAGGCGGTTTCGACGTCCGCGTCGCTTCGGGCGCGCACGGCCAGGACCAGGTCGCCCGCGCCGGCATCGGCCGGGTCGGCACCTTCGTGCCGCAGGTCGTCGATGTTCGCCGGGGTACCCATGACGGCCGTGGCCCAGTCGATCCCGCCTGCCTCGCGCATCGCCCGCGCCCCGGCCAGCTGGAGCACCGAGTCCAGGTAGGTGTCGCGGAGGATCCGTACGGTGGTTTTCATGCCGCACCCCGCCCGGCCAGGTCGCGGACGATCCGGGTGGCGCCCACGTTGCCGCCGGACAGCGCGACCGGGACCAGCCGCGGTCGGGTGATGACCGCGCAGCCGCCGCCCGCTCCCAGGAACCCCAGCGCGGCCCGTACCTTCGGTCCCATGCTGCCCTCCGGGAACTGGCCGTCGCGCAGGTGGCGACGCATCTCACCGGCGCTGACGGTGGCCAACGGCCGCTGCCGGGGCGTGCCGAAGTCGAGCATGACCGCGTCGACGTCGGTGACCAGTACCAGCGCCTGCGCGCCGACCGCGGTGGCGAGCAGCGCCGCGGCGAGATCCTTGTCGATGACGGCGTCGACGCCGGAGAGGTGATCCGCGCCGGCGGCGACCGGGATCCCGCCGCCGCCCGCCGCGACGACCACGAAGCCGGTCTCGACCAGCCGGATGATCGCCGGCGCCTCGACGATCACCCGGGGAGCCGGCGACGGCACCACCCGGCGGTACCCGCGGCCGGCGTCGTCGACGAGCCGCCAGCCCCGGGTACGCGCGAGTTCCGTCGCCTCGCCGGCGGTGTAGAACGGACCGATGGGTTTGGTCGGCCGGCCGAACGCCGGGTCGCCGGCATCCACCTCGACGTGGGTCACCACGCTGACCACCTCGGGCGCGCCGTCACCCGCGGTCGCGCGCAGCGCGAGGCAGATCAGGTCACCGAGCAGGCCCTGGGTCATGGCGACCAGCGAGCGCAGCGGCAGGCCGGGGATCGCCGGTGCGGCCGCGTCCTGCTGGATGGCCAGGTTGCCCACCTGCGGCCCGTTGCCGTGGGCGACGACGACCCGCCAGCCGGCCTGGAGCAGGCCGTGCACCGCCTGGGCCATCGCGCGGGCGTTGGTGGCCATCTCTTCGTACGCGCCGTGCTGCCCCTCGCGGGTGAAGGCGTTCCCGCCGAGCGCGACGACCGCTGTCCTGAGCACGGTGCCTACCTCCGCGACGCTGGCGGGACACCCGAGTGCCGTCTAGGATCCGACTTGCGATGCTGACCATAGTGAACGACGCGCGCGATTGCCAAGTGGTCGGGAGTGCCATGGTTGAGCCATCGGGTCGGATACCCCACGAACACGCCGAGCTGGCCCGCCAGCTACGCGGCGCGGAGGACCGCTTGTTCCCGCTCGCGATGATCGACGCCGACCGGTACAAGCGGGCGGTCCGGCTGGTCGGCCTGCTCTCGCGGCAACTCGCCGACACATGCGCGAGCCTCGACGACCTCGCCGCCGCCGGTCCGGACACCCGGTTCCGGCTGACCGTCCTCGCAGGCGCGGAGGGGATCCCGCTGGGCGGCCTCGACCCCGATCTCGTTGCCGACGCCGCGATGTCGCACCGGTTCCGTGAGCTACTGGCCGAGCAGGCCACCCAGTTGCGGCAGCAGCGCATCGACCGCGCGCGGGCGGCCGGGCTCGCCTGGGCGGTCATCGAGGAGCCCGACCCGGCGACCTGGGGTACCGGCGCGGCCCGCTGGGTGGAGGTACACGTCGCCACCGGCGCCGTTCTGATTCGTTCGGTGGCCGCCGATCCGAAGACCGGAAACCCGACCTTCCGGATCGAATTGCTCAGTGAGGTCGGCTCGCGGGTCGAGGAGTTCAGCGACCGGGCCGCCTGGCTGGCAGTCATCGACCGTATTCGCATCGAAATCGAATCGGAAAGTTGATGCTCGTACTATCTTCGTGGACGCCCGGTCTGATATCACAAGGGGGCCGGGGGCGGTGCGGCACAGGAGGTGCCAGACGTGACGGCTACTATCACCAGCGCCGATGGACCACCCGCGGCGGGCGACGTCAGCGCGCTGATCCTCGACCTTCAAGCGCACGGCCTGCGCCTCGCCGCCCCGGTCGACCGGATGGAGCGGCGCACCGGAGGAGCCGGCCCCACCGACTGCGGCATGCTGTGGGTCGAGGGATACCCGGTCACCGCCCCGAGCGACGGCGTCGCCGCCTCTTCCCCGTACGTGCTGCGGCCCGAGGACGAGGGGTACGGCATCTACCGCGACGGGGTCCGCCTCGCCAGCGCGACGGCGGAGCACCGCCCCCGGTTCTACGACCTGACCACCGCCGACGGCATCCCGTACTGGCAGATCGCCCTGCTGCACCTCGACTCGGTCGCCAGCACCGTCGTGCAGCACTGCGCCTACTGGGGCAACGCCGACCAGTGCACGTTCTGCGGCATCGGGCTGTCGCTGGAGGCCGGCCGGACCACCGCCCGCAAGACGCCCGAGCAGCTCGCTGAGGTCGCGGTCGCCGCCCGCGACCTGGACGGCGCCGTCGACGCCACGCTCACCACCGGCAGCACCCGGGCCGTCGACCGCGGCGCGCTCTACGTCGGCCGCTGCGGGCAGGCCGTCAAGCAGGCCAGCAGGCTCCCGGTCGAGGTGCAGTTCGAACCGCCGCTCGATCTCGACGTCATCGACGAGGTCGGCGAGATGGGCATCGACTCGGTCGGCATCCACATCGAGACCTTCGACCCCGCCGTGCTCGCCCGCGTCGCCCCGGCCAAGGCGCGCACCGGCATCGACTGGTACTTCTCGGCATGGGAGCGGGCGGTCGAGGTCTTCGGGCCCGGGCAGGTGTCGACATACGTGATCCTCGGCATGGGGGAGGACCCCACGCTGGTCGTCGACGGGTGTAAACGGGCGGTCGACATCGGCGTGTACCCGTTCGTCGTGCCGTTGCGGCCGGTCGCCGGCAGCCTGATGGGCGACTGGCTGCCGCCGTCGCGCTCCTACACGCAGCCGGTGTATGCCAAGGTCCTCTCGTACATGATCGAGCGCGGCATGCGGTCGACCACCACGAAGGCCGGCTGCGCCCGCTGCCAGGCCTGCTCCGGGCTGAGCTCGATGGAGCCGCTGCTGCAAATCGGCCGCCGACCGGGTAGCTGAGGCGGCCATGCTGCAAGCCCAGCGCGCCCTGGTCACCTGCCGCGCCGCGGCCGGCCACGACGAACTCGCCGCCCATCACGCCATCCGGCATCAGGTGTTCGTCGACGAACAGCAGATCTTCGCCGGCACCGACCGCGACGGCCACGACGACGAGGCGCTGACGATCCACGTCATCGGGCTCGTCGACGGGGTGATCGGCGGGGCGGTGCGCCTTTTCCCGCTGCGCGGCGACGCTGGCATCTGGCAGGGCGACCGGCTGGCCGTCCTGCCCGGGTACCGGGCCCACGGCCTCGGGGCGCCACTGGTCCGGCACGCCGTCCGGGTCGCCGGCGAGCAGGGCGGGCGGGTGATGGTCGCGCACATCCAACTGCCCAACGTGACGTTCTTCAAGCGGCTCGGCTGGCACTGCGCCGGCGAGGTCGAAACCTACGCGAAGCTCCCGCACCAGCCGATGGCGATCGACCTCGTGCCGGCCTGACGAGCAAGGAGGTGGCTGACGCATATTCACGACCGAGGTCCGGGCCGCGTTCCGGTCGCTGCGCTGGCCCGGTACCGGCGGCGGACCGCGGGCAGCATCGTCGGCCAGATCCGGCGCCACAGGTACCCGGGCAGCAGCCGGCTGCGTTCCTCCCGGGCGACCCGGCCGCGCGGGTGCCCGAACAACCCCGCCGAGCCGGGGTCGTAGCGCAGCCGGTACTCGATGGCACACAGGTGCTTGACGCTCTTGTACCCGTAGTGGGCCGGCGCCACCACCCGCAGCGGTGCCCCGTGCTCGGCACCGAGCGGTGTCCCGTCCAGGGTGTCGGCCAGGAGTGCCCCGGCGAGGGCGTCGTCGAGGAGCAGGCAGCTACGGTAGCCGTCCAGCCCGATGAAGCTCACCCACCGCGTCCGCGGGTGCGGCGCCACCCGGCGGACGAGAAGGGCGTGCACCGCCGCGAACGGTACGCCCGACCAGCACAGGCCGCCGGCACTCCAGGTCGTGACGCAGTGCAGGTCACTCGTCTGGACGATCCGTTCGGCGGCGCCGAGAAGGTCCGCGACCGGCACCTGCGTGGGGTACCGGACCCGACCGGTCACCGTGACGGCCGGGTCGGTCGCGGGGATCGGGCGGATCCGAGCGAATCGCGGCAGTCCGAACCGGCGCAGCTCGGCGGCGACCTGACCGGGCGGCAATGACAGAGTATTAGAGCGCACAATCTAGATTATCCGTTCTAGAATCCGGTTGTGGCCAGACCGCCGACCCACGACTCCGACACAATCCTCGACGCCGCCCGCGACCTGATCGTCGCCGGTGGGCCGCACGCCGCCACCACGACGGCCATCAGCGCGGCCAGCGGGGCACCGACCGGCTCGCTGTACCACCGGTTCGGCTCCCGCGCCGTGCTGGTCGCCGAGGTCTGGCTGCGGACCGTCCGCCGGTTCCAGGACGGCCTGCGGGCCGCCGCCGAAGCCGCCGCGCCGGGGCTTGCGCAGGCCCTCGCCGTTGCCGACTGGACGGTCGAGTTCGCCACCCGGCACCCGGCCGACGCCCGGCTGTTGCTGCTGGCCCGGCGGGAGAACCTGCTCGCCGCCGACCTGCCGGCCGGCACCCGCCGGGCGCTGGACGCCCTCAACGAACCCGTGCGCCGGATCCTGCACACCCTCGCCGGCGACCTGTTCGGCGATCCCAGCCCGGAGCGGCTGGAACTGGTGGCGATCGCCGTGGTGGACGTGCCCTACGCGATCGTCCGCCGCCACCTCCGGCAGGGCACCGACCCGGCCGCGCACCGTGACCTCGTCGCCCGGACCGTGCGCGCGCTCCTGGACCACTGACGAGCGGTCGGCGGGTTCAGAACCGCACGGTCATCGGACCGCGCCGTGGTAGAACAGCGTGCCCAGGCCGACGGTGAACGCGAGCACCCCGTACAACGCGTGCTCGACAGACGCGGCCAGCAGCGAGCGCGTGCGCTGGTAGCGGCGCGCGAACAGCCACCCGCCGGCGAGCGTGAGCAGCACCGACAGCACGTTGTGAAACAGCAGGTGCGCGAAGCCGAACGCCACGGCGCTCGCGGCGGCGCCACCACGTTCGCCGAACACCGGGGCGTACCGGTGGAGCAGGAACGCCCGGAACAGCAGCTCCTGCGGGTACACCGACACCAGCGGGTAGAACACCACGATGGCGGCCCAGAGCAGCGGCTGCTGGCGGGGCAGGTCGAACAGCCAGCCCGGCACGACAAGCGCGACCGTCACCACCGCGAGCGCCGCGGCGAGTGTCCACAGTCGCAGGATCGACGGCAGCGCCGGCCGCACCGCCTCCGGCCGTCCCAGGTCCCGCCGGTCGAAGTCGGGCTGTCGCCGCAGGTACCAGTACGCGGCCGGGCCCAGCACGACGAGCAACGGAATCGGCCCGCCGGGGACCCGGACGACCGCGAACACGCCGGCCACGCCGAAGAACAGCACCAGGTACTCGACCAGCAGCCAACCCCTGCGACCGGACACCCGCCCAAGATACGGGCCGGGCCGGGGTCCGCCCGCCCGCGGCACCAACCGGTTGCCATCTGTTGCCGCGGTCGACAGGCAACCTATGGCAACTCGTTGCATACGCGGGCCACCGGGGAACCCCATCCGGTAACTCTTCCTGCCGGCGCGCGGATCACACCGTACCCGGCAGGCAAGCCAAGGGAGAACCGCGATGGGTTTGAGAAATGGGCGCTCGACGGTGGCGCTGCTCGGTGCGACCGTGCTCGCCGGCACGCTCGCCGCCTGCGGCAGCAACAGTGAAAACAGCGGCAGCAGCAGCGGTGCCGGTAAGACGCTCAACGTGTTGATCGGCGCCAACACGCAGTACCCGCAGGAGTTGCAGGCGTGGGAGAAGGCGATCGGCGACAAGTTCAAGGCGCAGACCGGCGCTGCCGTGAAGTTCGAGGAGTTCGCCAGTGCCAACGACGAGGTGACGAGGATCCAGACGTCGGTGGTCTCGGGCAGCGGCCCGGACGTGTACGCGGTCGGCACCACGATGACGCCGACCGCCTACTCGACGAAGGCCTTCGTGACGCTCGGCGGCAAGGAGTGGCAGGAGGTCGGCGGGAAGGACAAGTTCGTGCCGTCGACGCTGGGCATCTCCGGCCCCGACAACAAGAACCAGATCGGCATCCCGTGGGTGAGCCGGCCGTTCGTCATGGTGTACAACACCGACCTGCTCAAGGCTGCCGGGATCGACAAGCCGGCGACCACGTGGGACGAGCTGACCCAGCAGGCGAAGCAGCTGACCACGGGCGACCAGTACGGCCTCGCGGTGGGGTACAAGGACAACTTCGACCCGTGGAAGTTCGTCTGGGGCATGTCGGCGCAGGCCGGCAACCCGCTCGTCGACGGCAAGACGGCCAGGATCCAGGACCCGACCGTCAAGAAGGCGTACCAGACCTACTTCGACTGGCTGACCAAGGACAAGGTGGTCGACCCGGCGGCGGTCGGTTGGACGAACGCGCAGGCGATCGCCGAGTTCGCCAAGGGCAAGACCGGCTACTTCGCGCTGACGTCGACGACGGCCGCCAAGGCGCTCGACGAGGGCGCGGTCAAGGGCAAGTGGGCGTTCGCGCTGCTGCCGACGGTGCCGCCCGGGGCCACCAGCCGCCCGGCCAAGGGCGTGGCGGCCGCGAGCATCCTGTCGGGCGACAACCTGCTGGTCGCGGACTACTCCAAGAACAAGGACCTGGCGTTCCGGTTCGTGAAGCTGATCACGGACAAGGACACTCAGCTGGACTACTACCAGAAGCTCGGCCAGTTGCCGGCGAACGCCGCGGCGCTGGAATCCGTGCAGTCCGACCAGAAGCTGGTCCCGGTGGCCGAGGCGGCGAAGAAGTCGGTGGCGACGCCGTTCACCGGCGCGTGGGGCGACATCCAACTGGCCCTGACCAACGTGGTGGTGCAGTCGCTTCCCGACCTCGCCAAGGGATCGATCAGCGACAGCCAGCTCGACAGCCGGTTGGCGGCGGCGCAGAACACCGCCCAGTCGGCGCTGAACCGGGCGAAGTAGGCGGCCATGACCGACGAGCGCATGACGACGCGCGCGGTCCCGGGCAGACCGGCGGCCCCGGCGGCCACAACGGCCGCCGGCCACGCCCCGGACCGCCGGGAACCGCCGCACGGTCGCGCCAGGAACCGTCGCGGCGTCACCGAGCGGCAGCGCCCGCTGTGGTTGCTCCTCCCGGGCGGGGTACTGATGACGCTGATCATCGTCATCCCGCTGCTCCTCGCGGTCTACATCTCGCTGACCGACCTCGACCAGTACACCCTGCGCCGGTGGCTGGACGCGCCGTTCATCGGCCTGAAGAACTTCGTCGAGGCGTTCCAGTCCGGGCTGCTGCACTCCATCTGGATCAGCGTCTCGTTCGCGGTGATCGCGACCGTGGTGACCGTCCCGCTCGGCGTGGCGGCCGCGATCGTGACCCAGAACCGGTACCGCGGCCGCGCCTGGGTACGGGCGGTGTTCCTGATCCCGTACGTGCTGCCGTCGTTCGTGGTCGCCACCGTCTGGCGCACCATGCTGCAACCCGGCGGCATCGTCAACACCGTGCTGGCGAAGGTCGGCGTCATGGGCGGCCTGTGGCTGAGTGGTCCCAAGTCGTACTGGACCCTGATCCTCGTCGAGATCTGGGCGGCCTGGCCGTTCATCTACCTGATGGCGCTGGCGGCCCTCCAGAGCGTCGACGGCGAGGTCCATGAGGCGTCGGCGATCGACGGCGCCAGCTGGTGGCCGAAACTGCGGCACGTGATCCTGCCGTACCTGCGCGGACCGGTCCTGCTGGCCTGCCTGTTGGCCACCCTCAACCACATCAACAACTTCACGCTGCCGTTCGTCCTGTTCGGAGCGCCCGCGCCGGACAGCGTCAACGTCTTGCCGATGCTGGTGTACGTCACCAGCTTCCAGGGCCTGCGGTTCGGGCTCAGCGCGGCGATGGCGATCGTGTCGCTGCTGATCATCGCCGTGCCGATGTTCGTGTACCTGCGCGCGCTCCGGCTGGACGTGCACGAGGAGGGAGGCCGGAAATGACCGTAACCGCAGCGCGGCGGCCGAACGGCCGCGACGCCGCCGGTGAAGCCCACCGGCTGATGCCCAGGCCGCTGCTGGTGATCCTCACGGTGGCGCTGTGCGCGCTGGTCCTGGTGCCGATGCTGTACATCGTGCTCGCCTCGCTGAACACCGATGTCGGGGTCGCCTCGGGCCAGTTCTGGCCGAGCAGGTTCTCGCTGTCCAGCTACACCCGGATCTGGACGACGGCCGACCTGACCACGGGCATCGTGAACAGCGTCGTGGTGTGCGGCTTCACCGCGGTGGCGTCGGCGCTGCTCGGCACCGTCACCGCGTACGTGCTGGTCCGCTACACGTTCGTCGGCCGGCTCACGATCCTGCGCGGACTGGTGGGCCTGCAGGGCATCCCGGGCACGCTCATGCTGCTGCCGGTGTTCGTGCTGTTCTCCTCGGCGGGCAACTACCTGGGGCTCACCGTGGTCGGCACCCGGTGGGGCTTGTTCATCGCGTACCTCACCTTCGCCCTGCCGTTCTCCACCTGGGTGATGGTCACCTACCTGCGCGGCCTGCCCCGCGAACTCGAGGAGGCCGGCCTGATGGACGGCGCGTCCACCCTGGTGATCCTCTACCGGATCGTCATCCCGCTCAGCCTGCCCGCCATCGTGGTCTCGGGCATCTTCGCCTTCCTGCTCGGGTGGAACGACGTCCTCTTCGCCTCCGTGCTGACCCGGCCCGACACCCACACCGCCGCCGTGGCGCTCCAGGTGTTCGGGGCGACCCAGGAGGGCGGCGCGCTGCCGGTGTACGCACAGATGATGGCGGCCGCGCTTGTCTGCGCCGCGCCGGTCGTGCTGCTGTACCTGGTATTCCAGCGCTACCTCGTCGGCGGCCTGACCGCCGGCGGCGTCAAGTGACGTCAGCTGACGGAAGAAAGGAAACACTCCGATGTGGACCCTCTCCGGTTTCGTCGACGAGATATCACCCGACTTCACCGAGCAGTGCGCGGTGGCGGCCGGCCTCGGCCTGAAGTACACGGAGCTGCGCAGCGCCTGGGACGTCAACATCCTCGACCTCAAGCCCGAACAGCTGGCCGCGATGAAGGAGACCCTCGCCAGCCACGGCCTCGGGGTGTCCAGCATCGGCTCGCCGATCGGCAAGATCTTCGTCGACGAGCCGTTCCCGCCGCACCTCGACCGGATGCGCCACGCCGCGGACGTCGCGCACTTCTTCGACGCGCCGTACATCCGGATCTTCTCGTTCTTCCTGCGTCCCGGCGCCGATCCGGCGGACCACCGGGGCGAGGTGATCGCCCGGATGCGGGCGCTGGCCCGGATCGCCGAGAACGCGGACCTCATCCTGCTGCACGAGAACGAGAAGGCCATCTACGGCGACGTGCCGGGCCGGTGCCTGGACATCGTCCGGTCCGTCGGCTCGCCGCATCTGCGGCTGGCCTGGGATCCGGCCAACTTCGTCCAGGTCGGTGTCAGGCCGTACACCGACGGATACGCCGTCCTGCGCCCGCACCTGGAGTACGTGCAGATCAAGGACGCGCTGGCGGCCGACGGCTCGGTCGTCACCGCCGGCAAGGGCGACGGCGAGGTCGCCCGTACGCTCCGCGCGCTGCGCCATGACGGATTCGACGGGTTCTTCTCCCTCGAACCGCATCTGAGCGCCGGCACCGCGACCGGCGGATTCTCCGGACCGGAGCTGTTCCGCCACGCCTGGCAGGACTTCACCGACCTGCTGAAGACCGAAGGGATCGAGTACACGTGAACACCGTCCGCAAGATCGCCGTGGTCGGCGCGGGTGTCATCGGCAGGCATCACGGGCTGGTCGTCAACCAGCTCGCGGACCGTCTCCAGTTGGCGGCGGTGGCCGACATCCAGCTCGACCGCGCCGAGCGCCTGGCCGCCGAGCGCGGCGGCCGGCCGTTCGGGTCCCTGACCGAGGCCCTTGCCGCCGTGGACGTCGACGTCGTCGCGGTGTGCACGCCCACCGGCCGGCACGGCGAGGTGGCGATCGAGGCGCTCGAAGGCGGCAGGCACGTCATCGTGGAGAAACCGGCGGAGATCACGGTGGCCCGCACCGACGAGATCATCGAAGCGCGGGACAAGGCCGGCACGCTGGTGACCGTCATCTCGCAGCACCGCTTCGACCCCGCCACCGAGACGACCCTCGCGGCCATCGAACGCGGTGAACTGGGCCGGCTGACCTCGGGCATCGCCTCGATCGACTGGTGGCGGGGACAGAGCTACTACGACTCCGGCGACTGGCGCGGCACCTGGGACCTCGACGGCGGCGGCGCGCTCATGAACCAGGGCGTGCACACCGTCGACCTGCTGATCGCGGCGATGGGCCGGCCGGTCGAGGTCTTCGCGTACGCCGGCACGCTGGCGCACGAACGCATCGACGTCGAGGACGTCGCGGTGGGCGTCGTCCGCTTCGACAGCGGCGCGCTGGGCGTCCTGCACGCGACCACCGCCGCCAACCCCGGGCTGAGCGCGCGGCTGCAGGTACACGGCGACCGTGGCTCCGCGGTGATCGACAACGACCAACTGGTGTTCTTCCAGACCAGCAGCCCCGAAGAACAGGCGTACGGTGCGACGTCCGCGCGTGCGGTGCCGACCGCGGGCAGCGACCCGGGCCAGCTGTCCGACTCGCACCGGCTGCAGTACCTGAACTTCCTCGCCGCCCTGGACGGGACCGAGCCGCTGCGGGTGGACCTGGAGACCAACCGGCAGTCGATCGCGGTCATCACCGGCGCGTACGAGTCCGCGCGTACCGGACGGCCGGTGAGCCTGCGATGAACCGCATCGCCGCCAACCCCATCCCGTACTGGAGCCGGGCCGGCAAGACCCGGGAGGTGTTCGAGGAGGCGTTCCGCGACTTCCAGGAGATCGGGTTCACCGCGGTCAAGGCGGACGTGCCCGAGGACATGACCGCCTCCGCGTACGCCGAATGGATCGCCGGCTACGGCCTCGCGCCGTCGCTGAGCCTGTTCAACTCGCCGTTCGACGAGACCGTCGACATGGCCGGGGAGGTGGAACGGGCCAAGCGGTTCGCGGCCACCCAGGTGGCCCTCGGCCTGGACCGGACGATGGTCTCCTCGATGGCCCTGCCGGCCCGGGTGGCGCGGCCGGCGGTCGGGGCCGGCCTCGATGCGGGCCGCCTGGCGCGCGCCATCGACAACTGTGGCGCCGTGTGCCGGGTGTTACAGGCTGAGGGGCTGCGCCCGCTGCACCACTCGCACGTCGGCGGCGTCTTCGAGACCGGGGCCGAGATCGTCCGTCTCCTCGACGACCTGGGACCGGACGTGATCGGGTTCGGGCCGGACACCGGCCACCTGGCGTGGGCCGGCGTCGACCCGGCGCCGTTCATCCGCCGCTACGCCGACCGCCTGGGCGGCATCCACATCAAGGACTGCTTCCCCGACTACCTCGCTCCGCAGAGCCGGGCCGGCATGGGCTACCGCGAGGTGGCGGACACGAAGCGGTTGTGGGCCGAGCCCGGGCGGGGAGTGGTGGACTTCGCGGCCGTGATGGCCGCCATCCCGGCCGGCTACGACGGCGACTTCATGATCGAGGTCGACGAGCCGAGCGTGGAGTCGACGTTGGAATCCCATCGCATCTCGTTCGCGTGGGCCAGGCGCATCCTCCCGGCGATCGAGTGACGCGGACTACCCCGAACCCCGGACCGTCCAGGTCGTCGTCCGCTTGCGCGGCGCGGTCGACTGGCGGACGACGAGACGGACCGGGAGCACCAGCGCCGTGTCGTTGGTCCGGGCGCCCTGCGCCACCGCGATGCACTTCTGCACACCGGCGAGGCCCATCCGGTACAGCGGTGACGCGATGGTGGTCAACGCCGGCTCGACCAGCTGGTCGAGCACGATGTTGTCGAACCCGACGACACTGACCTCGTCGGGAACGGCGATGTCCAGCCGGCGCAGGCCCTTCATCACACCGATGGCGAGTGCGTCGTTGTAGGCGAGCACCGCGGTGGCGTCGACCCGGGCCACGTGCCGCGCCGCGCTGAGACCGGCGAGCACGGTGGGCTCGTTCGGCCCGATCCGCCGCACGTCCAGGTCCAGCTCTGCCGCCGCCTCCCGCAATGCCCGCCACCGTACGCCGTCCGCCCAGCTGTTCTCCGGCCCGGCAACGTAGTGGATCCGGTCGTGGCCGAGGCTGCCGAGATGCTCCGCGGCCCGCCGGATCCCGCGGGGGCTGTCGTTCACCACGCAGCTCACCTCGGGAATGATCCGGTTCAGCAACACCATCGGCGTCTGCTTCGCCATCATCCGCAGCGCCGAGTCGGTCATCCGGGAACTGGCGATCACGATGCCGTCGACCTGTTCCAGCTCGCGCTCGATGGCGTGCCGCTCGACGTCCGGCGACTCGTTGGTGTGCGACAGGATCAGCTGGTACCCCGCCTCCTGCGCGGCCTCGTGCGCGCCCTTGATGATGTCGCCGTAGAACGGGTTGGTGACGTCGGCGATGACGAGGTCGATCGCCTCGCGGACGGCCCGGTGCCCGGGGCGTTGACCGTCGAGGCGGCCGGACCGGTAGCCGAGGCGCTGTGCGGCCTTGAAGACCTTCTGCGCCGTCTCGGTGTTGACCCGCCCCGGCCGCGAGTACGCCCGGGACACGGTGGAGGCCGCCACGCCCGCCTCGCGCGCGACGTCATAGATCGTTGGACGCCGCTCCATCAGACGATATTAGGCCTTGACCGTTGACGTCGCATGCGCTTGCCCCCGGCGCCAGCACGGGCGCCGAGGGCTGCACGGGACAGGCGATATCAGGCGTACTGCCAGCCGATCAGGTTCCACTGCCACAGGAACCAGGCCAGCGCGACCACACCACCGAGCATGGCGACCTGGTGGATCCGGGCGACGATGCCCGCTGACGAGTCGCGCCATCCGTTGACGGTCAACGCGGCCGCGGCCAGGCCCGCCCCGAGGGCGATGACGGGCACCGCCAGCAGCAGGCGGAAGCTCAGCGGAACGTGGTACTGGAACTCGTCGGTGTTCCCGACCAGCACGGCCGTCAGCGCCGCCAGGAACGCGACACCCAGGGCGAGGGCACCGGCCGCGAGGATCCGCGCCACCCGCCAGGGGGCGGTGGTGGTCCGCCGCCGGTGGAGGATCCGGCGCAGCAGCCAGACCACCGGCAGCGCCAGCGCGCTGACCGCTGCGAGCCCGACGACGAGGAGCACGACCAGGTTGAACGGCAACGTTTCCGGCTGGCTCATCAACAGGTACGTCGCGCCGTTGACGGCGACATAGCGGCGGCCGCCGGTGCCGGCGAGGAACACCATCCGGTCGGTGGTGCCGGCGACCCGGTACAGTCCGGCCGGCTGTGGCGTCCAGGTCTTTGCGGCGAAGTGCACGGTGCCGTCGGCGTCGACCGTGAGCCGGAGCGGGCCGAGCAGGTTGGTGACCTTCTCGACCGTCGACTCGTTGTGCCGGGTCGGTTCGTAGAAGCCGGCGCGCGGTGTCGTGACCGTCGTCCGGCCGGCCGGGGTGGCCGCGGCGGTGTCGGGTTGGGCCGGTGCGGGCGCGAACCGGTCGAAGAACGCGTCCGTGAACTCGCCCGCCACCTCCGCCGCGCCGGTGCCGTTCATCGACAGGAACAGCCCGAGGTCGCAGCCGGGTACCAGCATCAGGACGCTGCGGAAGCCCTCCCAGCCGCCGTCGTGCATCAGTACCCGGTGCCCGTTCATGGTGCGGTCCATGAAGCCGTGGGCGTACCCGTCCAGGCGCGGGTCGGCGGCGAAGGACCGTTGGTGCATCAGCGCCGTGGTCGCCGGGGTGAGGATCTCGTTGGTACCGAACCGGCCGCCGTGCAGTTGGGCGTTCATGAAGTTGGCGATGTCGGTGGCGGTGGTGTCGACCGATCCGTCCGGGGCCATCGGATCGAACATGAACGGCATCGGCCGGGGCGGGTTGGCGTCGGAGTCGTAGCTGCGGGCCAGGTCGCCGGCGAGCGCGGCGGGTACCGGCTGCGCGGCGGTGCTGTGCGCCATCCCGAGCGGGTCGAGGATGTGGCGCTGGACGTAGGCGTCGTAGGGCTCGCCGCTGACCTGGGCGACGATGTACCCGGCGAGCGCCGCGCCGTAGTTGGAGTAGGCCGTGACCTCGCCGGGCGGCCTGATCCGGGCCGGCATGTGGCGGGCCAGGTAGTCGCCGAGCGGCGGCACGTCGGCGGCGCCGCGGGCGGCGGTACCGATGACGAAGTCCTCGAAGCCTGCGGTGTGGTCCATCAGGTTCTGCAGGGTCATCGGCTGCGGGAAGGCGTCGGGGATCTTGAATTCCTTCAGGTACCGGTTGACGTCGGCGTTCAGGTCGAGCCGGCCCGCTTCCACCTGTTGCATCACGGCCGTCCAGGTGAACAGCTTGCTGATCGACGCGACCCGGACCAGCGAGGTGGACGCGCTGGCCGGGACGTGGTGCTCGACGTCGGCCATGCCGTATCCGCCCGGCGAACGCGGTGGTGCCGCCGGACACGACCGACACCACGGCGCCGGGAACCCGGCCCTTGTCCAGCAGGCGGGGTATCTCGTCGTCGAAGAAACGCGCCAGGTCGGCCGACGTGGCCGTCCCGCAGCCCGCCGCCGGCCCTGTCCCAACCGGCTCGGCCCAAGCCGGCTGGGACAGGGCGGCCACGGGTACGGTCGCGGCGGCGACGAGCGTCATCAGTACCCGGTACATCTGGGTTCGCATGGGTCTCTCCTTGCCCCTGCCGGTCAGTTGACGGTGCCCAGCCTGCGCCGGCCGGGGTGGCGTCCACATCGCCGCGCGGTCGGCCGCCGACCTCCCGCATAAGTGGGAGGTGACCGGCGGGAACCCGCGACGAAAGTCGGATCAGGCCGGCCCGCCGGGATCCCTAGGCTGGTGGCATGGAGGAGACACGTCGGGCCTGGTGGCGCGGCCCGGTCGCCGCTCGGCGCCTTGCCGACGCGGCCGTCCTGCTGGCGTGCCTGTTTCTCACCGTTCTCGCGGTGAAGACGCCCTGGTCGCCGCTGCCCCGGCGGGCCATCGCGGTGGCCGGTGTGCTGGGCAGCGCCGCGCAGTGGCCCCGCCGTGGCTGGCCGCGTCTCGCGGCCGTGGCCGGCGCGGTCGCGTTCCCGCTGTCCGGCAATCCGGGCCCCTGGCTGGTCGGGCTGTACGCCGGTGCGACGCACGCCCCGCGGCGCCAGGTGTGGCTGCCCGGCGTCGTCGCCTGGGCCGGCTTCCTGGCGTACTCGTGGGTGACGACCCACCGGCTGACCTTCAGCGACGTGGCGGGCGGAACGCTGATCGTGTGCCTGGTGATCGCGGCCGGACTGCTACGTCGCCACCCGCAACGACCTGCTCGTCGCGCTGCGGCAGGCAGACCGAGCGCGCCGAGGCCGAGCGGCGGCTACGCGAGGATCAGGCGCGCGCCGCGGAACGCACCCGGATCGCCCGCGAGATGCATGACGTGCTGGCGCACAAGGTGTCGCTCATCGCGCTGTACGCGGGTGCGCTGGAGCTGCACACCGGCGGCAACGACCGGCTCCGGGAGGGCACCGCGCTGATCCGGGTGACCGCCCGGGAGGCGCTGCAGGAGCTGCGCGAGGTGCTGGGGGTACTGCGGGCCGAGCCGGACGGCCGGGCTCCGGTCGGGGAGCCGTACGCTGATCTCGCCGCGCTGGTGGAGGCGTCGGCGCACGCCGGTCAACCGGTCGAGCTGCACGATACGGTCGGCCCGTTGCCGCCGGCCACCGCCCGCGTGGTCTACCGCATCGTCCAGGAGGGCCTGACCAATGCGCACAAGCACGCCCCTGGCGCGCCGACGACGGTGTCGATCGGCCGCGACGATCGGACGCGGGTGACCGTGACCGTGCGCAACGACGCGGGTACCGGCAGGCCGGCGGAACTGCCGGGATCCGGTTCGGGGCTGATCGGGCTCGGCGGAGCGGATCCGGCTGGTGGGCGGATCCCTGCGCAGCGGTCCACACGGCACCGACGGTTGGGAACTGCACGCCGTCGTGCCCTGGCTCGACCAGCGCGTCGACGACTCGCCGGCCGAGGTCGGTACCTCATGATCTCGGTTCTGCTCGTCGACGACGAGGCACTGGTCCGGGCCGGGTTACGCATGATCCTGGAGACCGCCGACGACATCACCGTCGTCGGTGACGCCGGAGACGGCCGCACCGCGATCGACGCGGTCGACCGGTTGCGGCCCGACGTCGTGCTGATGGACCTCCGCATGCCCCGTCTCGACGGGTTGGCCGCGACCGCCGCGATCCGCGCCCGCGCACACCCGCCGTCGGTGGTCGTGCTCACCACGTTCGACGCTGACGACGACCTGTTCCAGGCGCTCGACGCGGGCGCGACCGGATTTCTCCTGAAGGACACGCCGCCGGTGGATCTGCTGCAGGCCATCCGGGTTGCCGCGTCCGGCGACGGCATGCTGTCGCCGAGCGTGACCCGCCGGGTCATCAACCGGTTCACCGCCGAAGACCGCACCCAGCGTCGCCGCGAGGCACAGGACCGGCTCGACGGGCTGACCGATCGGGAACGGGAGGTGCTCGTCGAGATCGGTGGCGGCCACGCCAACGCCGAGATCGCCCGGCACCTGCACATGAGCGAAGCCACCGTGAAGACCCACGTCACGCACCTGTTCGAAAAGCTGTCGGCGACCAACCGGGTCCAGCTAGCGATAGCCGCCTTCCGCGCCGGCCTGGTCGAGTAGGGGAGGAACTACCCGCTCGAAGGCGGCGGCCGCTCGAAGCGTCACGGCGTCGGCCCAGCGCGGGCCGATGATCGGTCACGGCGATCCTTCCTGGAAGACATGCTCGGGCGTGCCCGGCCCGGACACTATCGGCTCGTCCGTGGTTTGATCCGCAATCCGCATTACGTCGGCGGGTGTTCCTTCAGCCACGCCGCCGCCCGGCGCGCCGAGGCGCGGGACAGCCACGCGTCCTGGATCAGCTCGGCCAGCTCCGTACGGGTGAGGTCACCGATCCGGCTGGCGCGCAGCAGCACCGACGGGTGGCCGTTGAAGTGGGGCATGGCCAGAGCCAGCTCGTGCACGTCCTGGACACGGGCCGGCCGATCTTTGTCGCGGGACACACCCCAACATAGCCGGCACCGTGGTCTGCCGGGCAGCCGGCCGGCACTGGTGCCAGGATTGGGGCATGAACCAGGAACAACGGTCAAAGATCGCGTACGGCAGCGGTTTCCTTGCCGCCCTGGACCAGAGTGGCGGCAGCACCCCGAAGGCGCTGGCCCAGTACGGGGTGCCCGAGTCGGACTACGCGACCGAGGACGACATGTTCGACCTCATGCACGAGTTCCGGTCGCGGATCATCGCCGCGCCGGCCTTCACCGGCGACCGCGTCCTCGGCGCGATCCTGTTCGAGCAGACCATGGACCGCGACGTGGCCGGCACACCCACCCCGCGGTACCTGTGGGAGCACAAGCAGGTCGTCCCGTTCGTCAAGGTGGACGAGGGACTCGCCGACGAGAAGGACGGCGTGCGGCTGATGAAGCCCTTCACCAAGCTGGATGACCTGCTCGCGCGGGCCACCCGCCGCCACGTGTTCGGCACGAAGATGCGCTCGTTCATCGCACGGGCCGACCCGGCCGGTGTCGGCGCCGTACTCGATCAACAGTTCGGCTACGCCGAGCGGATCCTCGACGCCGACCTCATGCCGATCATCGAACCCGAGGTCGACATCCACAGCGACGAGAAGCGGCCGGCCGAGGACCTGCTGCGGCAGCGCATCGTTGAGCGCCTGGCGGCCATGCCGGCGCAGCGGCAGGTGATGCTCAAGCTGTCGATCCCGACCGAGGACGACTTCTACACCGAGCTGATCGGGCATCCGAAGGTCCTGCGGGTGGTCGCCCTGTCCGGCGGCTATTCCCAGGACGAGGCCGACGCCCGGCTCGCTCGCAACCGCGGCCTGATCGCCAGCTTCTCGCGAGCGCTGACCCAGGATCTGCGGCGCCAGCAGACCGACGAAGAGTTCAACCGGACGCTCGACACCGCCATCGCGGCCATCTACGACGCCTCGAACAACCAACCGACCGGGCCGGTCCTGACAGGCGGCGACTTCGGCCACGCCGGTTGACCTTTGCCCAGGGCGAGGGTTCACAGTGGTTGCCGTGGCCGACCTGCTCTCGATCGGCGCCTTCTCCCGGGCGACGCTGATCTCCGCGAACGCACTGCGCGCGTACCACGAGTCCGGGCTTCTCATCCCGGCGGTGATCGACGCGCGTACCGGCTACCGCGGCTACCGGGTGACCCAGATCGGCGACGCGGCGGTGATCCGCGACCTGCGCGCGCTCGACGTCCCGCTGGCCAGGATCAGGGAGGTGCTTGCCGCCCGGGACCCAGAGGTGACCCGGCGGGTCCTGACCGAGCACCAGAGCCTGGTCCACGAGCAGCTGGCGCGTACCGAACAGATCCTCGGTACGGTGACCGAGCTGCTCGCCGACCCGGCGTCGGTGACCCGGCTCGGGGTGACCGAGCGGGTGCTGCCCGCCACGGCCGTCCTGACCGTGAGCGGCGAGGTGACTCCCGACGTGTTCGCCGCGTTCCTCGGCGAGGCGTACGCGCGGCTCTTCGACACGCTCGCCCGGTCCGGCTGCCAACCGGCCGGGCCACCGGGTGCCCTGTTTCCGGTCGAATACCGGGACGATCCGTCACCGGTCACCGCTTACGTGCCGGTCGGCGACGGCGTCTGGCCGGGGACGATGACGCTGCCCGGCGGCCGGTACGCGGTGGCCACCTTCATCGGGCCGTACCAGGCGATGGCCGCCGGCTACCAGGCGCTCGGCGCGTGGCTGGCCGGCACCGGGCTGGCGATCGGCGGCCCGATCCGGGAGGACTACCTGATCAGCCCCGGTGACGTTGTTCCCGAATCCGAGTACCGCACCGAGATCGGCTGGCCGGTGCGGGTAGCTACCACCACGGAGGACTGATGCTCGCCATCGCCAGCATCACGTTCGACTGCGCCGACGCCACCGAGCTGGCCGCCTTCTGGTCCGCGGCGCTCGACCGTCCCATCGACCCCGGCGCGAACGCCTACTTCGCCACGATCGGATCCGCGGAGACCGGTCCGACCCTGATGTTCCTGAAGGTGGACGAGGAGAAACGTGATGAACCAAGAACCGATCTGGCAAGCGGCGCCCACCCCGCCAGGACGATCTTGGCGCCGAGAGGCCGACCCTGATGCGAGAAACTGTCACGGTTCGTCAGGTGCAACGGCTAGTATTACGTAGCACGAGTACTACGCGATACGAGTTGGAGGCGCGATGAAGCTGAACAGCAAGGGCCAGGTCACCATCCCGGCGCCGTTGCGCACCAAACATGGCCTGCATGAGGGCGACGAGATCGAGGTCATCGAGGAAGGCGACGCGCTACGGATCGTGCGGGTCGACGGCGCCCTCACCAGAGGGCAACGGTTTGTGAGGCATCTGCGCGGGCAGGGTACCGCACGCGAAACGAAGGGCATGACCACGGATCAGCTGATGGAGCTGCTCCGTGGCGAATGAGCGACTCCGCCCGGTGCCCGAACGACCCTCGAACGGGACCGTGACACTGGTCGACTCCAACGTTCTGCTCGATATCCTCACAGAGGATCCGACGTGGTCACAGTGGTCCGGTGCAGCGCTCGCAGCGTCCCGCGACGCAGGGATGCTCGTGATCAACCCAATTGTGTACGCCGAGATCTCGGTGCGGTTCGACCGCATCGAGGACCTCGACGAGGCCATCCCCGCGACTGACGTTCTCCGCGAGCAACTGCCGTACCCTGCGAGTTTCCTGGCAGGTAAAGCGTATGTCAGGTATCGCCGACAGGGCGGAACCAAGAACTCGCCGATTGCCGACTTCTACATCGGTGCCCATGCGGCAGTATGTGGCTATCAGCTTCTCACCCGTGACTCCGCCCGGTACCGCAGCTACTTTCCCAGGCTGACCGTGGTTGCCCCCGACACGGTGTCCCAGGCATAGCCGGGTCGTGCCACGCGTTGCTCGCAACGCTGCCCAGCTGGTGATCACATACGGTGATACTGCCCTGGGGCAGCGGACACGACCGGCTGAGCCCCGGCATTACCTTGCTGCGGCAGGCCACCGACGACCGGTTCTTGGTTCGCCGAACTTGCCCTGGTGGCTTGCGAGTGCGGCATGGACACCCCCCACCGGGTCTCCGGTGAGCGGCGCCCACAACGGCAGGGGGCTGGATCGCGCCGCCGCGCATCACACGAGATCGAGCGTGTCGGCTGGCCGAGGCCAACTACCATATTGACGCCAAATGATCCGGATATTTGGCTGGATCATCTCTATAGGAGCTGAAGGATGATTGATGCTCACGCCGCTCAGCCTGTGGAGAAACTCGCCCGCGAGGTCGTTCGATTGATCGCTCCGGAAGAGCTTGTGAGTTTCGCCGAGGTGTCCTCGCCGTATCTGGAAAACCCGCGCAGGGCCGAACGACGGTGGCGCAAGGCCCACGATGACTCGTTGGGACTCGGTGTCGGTGACGTTGCGGAACTGGTCACTCCGGTGATCGTGCTGGTTTCCGGAAGCGTGATAACCGCACTGTCGGATAGCTTGGCCGGCTCGGTGCGTGGCGGCATCAACCGGATGACTCGTCGCGTGGTCGGCCGGTTCCGCCGCAGACCTGCGGCAAAAGCATTGGCCTTGCCAGGGTCGGAGCTGACTGAGGAGCAACTGTCCGCCGTGCGCACCATTTCGCTCGCCCATGCCCGGAAGCTGGGCATGGGCAAGGCCAAGGCGGAGGTGCTGGCGGACGCCATCGTTGGCGCGTTGATGCGTGGGCGGGACAGCCGGGGGTGAAGCCGGCGGGAAGTCCCGATCCGCGGAGGTTTCCGTCGGAAACCGGTCTGCTGCTCGTCATGCTCGGCGTGACCGTGTTGGTCAACGCCTGGAATCTGGCTGGCCAGTTGTCTTACTCCGGTGCTGGACCCAGCTGGCAGAACATGGTGATGCTGCTGTCGCTCGGGCCGGGAATCTACTACTACCGTTCGCGGTGGCGGATCCGGCACACGCAGCCGCTGGGCGGGTCGTTCCGTGCCGCTGCGGCGGTGATCGGTCGGCTCCGTGCCGAGTCGCGGATCTCGCCCACGCTTCAGGTGCGGCTCGGGCCAAGGCTCGGCGCACGTGTTTTTGTGGCGGGACTGCCTGACCGGCCCTTCCTGGTGTTCGGGCCGGAGCTGCTGGCGCTCGCAGACGGCGGATCTGGGCAACGATCTGTGTTCGAGGTCGTGGTCCGGCATGAGCTCGCTCATCTGCGGGCCGGCGACCTGCGATGGTACCAGCTCGCCACCGCGCTCCGTGTCACCAACGCCTACGCCGCCGTGTGGGTAGTTGTCCGAACGGGGTTGGCTGTCGCGTTCGGACAGGCCGCCATCGGGCAGTTGGCCGGCGCGATGGTGCGGGCCGCCGGCCTGGTCCTGCTCGCCGAACTGATCGGCCGGACCTTTCTACGAGTCCGCGAGCATCACGCCGACCTGCACGCCGCCGACCACGCAGGCACAGATGCAGTGCGCGCCGTGGTCCGCGGCGGTCCGGAAAGCGTGGCGTTGCGCGGCTGGCTGCGTCGCCATCCCGGCGCCACCCAACGCAACGATGTACTCAGCGGGCAGACGGCACTGCTCGCGTCCGGCCCCGGACAGGTTTTTCTGGGAGCCGTGACCGCCGGTCTGCTGCTGGTGACCTTACGAGACCTGGACTTGGCAGGAGGAACAGATGCCCCGGAACAGATCCCGACCTTGGTCGGACTGTTGGTCGGCCTGCCGCTGACACTGTTCGTCGCGATCACTGTCTGGCGGTCGGCATGGCATGCTGCGGCCGTTGGGACGCGCCGGTCGGCGATCACCTTCGCCGGCGCGCTGGCCGCCGGGCTGGTGCTGGGTAGCCATATGTCCCCGTACTCTCGCGTATCCGGCGCCGCCGGGATTCCGCTGGAGCCGGTGCTGCTGATCGCGACCGGTATGGCCACGCTTGGGCTGTGCGTCTGGCTGGCCGCGCTCGGCACCATGCGGGCTCGCGCCGATCCGGCTGCCAGCCGACTTGGTCCGTTCCTGGTTGGTGCTGGATTGTGTGCCTGTGTCGTAGGCGGATGGCTCACCAGTGTTCTGTGGACCTGGGCCACCCGGTTAGGAGGGCCCGGCCAGCTCTGTGGTACCAAGCCCGTCCTGCAGGAGTGCCATGCCGAAACGACCTCCGGCGCGGTCGCCCGCTCGATCGGCGCGGACTTCGCGTTCACTCCGTACGCGCTCATCGCACTCAGCCTGGTGGCCATCTCACTGGTCACCAGCCACGGCCGACCCAGACTCCGCATCGCGGTCCCGGCCCTCATCATGGTGGCAGCCGTCGCCGCGGCGTTGTGGCAGATCGGGGCCCACACAGCCGTCCCGCGTCAGCCGTCCCGCGCAGAGCTTCGGCCGGTCCTGGAGCTACCAGCCGGCGAGCCTGCCTCGGCCGATCAGGACTGCCCAGCCGAGCCGCCTGGCGCAATCAGCGCTTCGGCCTCGCCCCTGGCCGCCTGTTCGCTCGATGGGAAGGAGAAGTACTGGCTCGGACCGGTGGCGATCAGCGGCGCCGACATCACCGGTGCGGCCGCCCAGCTTGCGGCCGACGGGACCGGCTTCACCGTCACCATCACGTTCACGCCAGGCGGTTCCGCGCAACTGGCTGAGCTGACCACACGCAGCATTGGCGGGCGTATCGCCATTCTGGTCGACGGGCGAGTTGTCGTCGCCCCTACCGTGGACGAACCGATCCGTATCGGCGCGGTAGTCGTTCAAGGCAACTGGTCACGAGACGAGGCTGAGTCGCTGGCTGCGGCGATCGGCGGCGGATGAGGCAACGCCCCCGCACGTGGTGGACGCGACCGTCACCTGGTTGAGTAGGCGAGCATCAGCTCACCCATCGGTTCTTGATTCGTTCCACAACTGCCCGAGCCGAAGACAGCGAAGAACCGCCGCTCTCTACCGGACCTCATCCGGTCCGCGCTGATGCCGCTCGTGCCGGCGCTTGACACCGCGGCGAACCACGCACGTCCCTGGCGAGGCGGCCGATCCAGTTTCGTTAGGTAACTTTTCTAATGGGAAATCGTCATGAGTGTCGATGTCAAGGGCCGGTGAACCGACGTGGGGCGATCGACGTAGTTATATTGGCGAACATCACTACGGTCCCGGAGGGTGACGGTATGGCGGTGTTCCCACCGTCCGAGAGCTCCACCCACAGCGTTCGCCATCGCCTCGGCCGGCGTGCCAGGTGGCTGGTCTACGTTCTGGCGCCGCTGGTGGCCGTCCCGCTGGCGATCCTGGTCCTGCCGGTGCCCGGGCTGGACGGGTACCTGACCCGGGTGGCCACGGAACGGGTGGCCGGCGGGCTGGCCTGCCCCGGCGAACCCGCGCCGCCGGCCCGGATCAGGTTCACCGGTGGCCGGCTCCTGCCGCAGTTCCTGCACGGTCGGCTGTCCGGGATCGAACTGTCGCTTCCGGATGCCACCATCGGCGGTGTCCGTCACGCCGCGTTCACCGCGACGCTGCGCGACGTCAGCCAGCCCCGCCCAGGCACCACGCACGTCGGCAGCATGGACGCGTCGATCACGATCGGCTTCGCCAACATGCCCAGCCCGCCCGACGGAACCCAACCCGTGTACGGGCGATCGCCCGACGGATCCCTCAGCATCGACGTCGTTCCCACGGCGGAGGCGGCCAGGAACGTCAAGGCGACCATGTTCCTGAAGCTCGACCTGCGCGGCAACACCCTCACCCCGGTACCGCAGCGGCTGCTGCTGTTCGGGCACACCGTGCCGGCCGCGCAGGTCGCCACGCTGACCGGCGGCGTGCGACCCGAGACGCTGCCGGCCCTGCCCGACGGCGTGAGCTACAAGTCGATCACGCCCCAGAAGGACGGGCTGCACGTCGAGCTCGGCGGGGTCGCGACCACACCGCTGTCCGAGCTGCCCACCACGGTGAACGGACAGACGGTCTCGTACGCGGCCGAGAACGGACTGCTCGGGATCTCCAGCGCGCGGAACCTGCCGCTTTTCGGCAGCATCCCGCTGACCATCTTCACCGAGCCCCGGCTCGACGGCGGTGCGCTGACCCTGGTTCCCCGGACGGTCAAGGTACTCGGCGGAAACCACCCGGCCGACGATCCGATCGCCAAGATCGTGCTCAGTCAGGCCAGAAAGGAAGACTTCACCCGGCCGCTGCCGGCGCTGCCGAGCGGGGTGCGGTACCTGTCGGCGAGCGTCGACGCCGCCGGTATCAAGGTCGCCATCGGCGGCGTGACCGTCGAGCCGTTCTCCGTCCTGCCGGCCACCGTGGACGGGCGGGCCACGACGTACGGCGCGGAGAACGGGCTACTCACGGCCACCGCCAGCGGGGCACCGGAGAACGGCCCGCCGGCGCCGATCACGCTGTCCGCCAGACCGACGATCGCGGGCAACACGCTCGACCTGACGCCGCACGAGATCCGGATGTTCGGACTCCCGTTCCCGGCCCAGGACGTCCTCGCCGAGGTCAAGACGTCCGGCACCACGTACCCGCTGCAACCGCTGCCCGTTCATCTCTCCTACCAGGGCGTCGACGTGCTCCCGAACGGGCTGCGGATCAACCTGAGCGGCCGGAACGTCGACTTCGGCCGGGGGATGCTCGTCGGCACCGGCTGCCACGCCTGACCCCGGGGCGTACGCTGACCGGCGTGGATCAAGAAGAACGGATCGCCCTGTTCCTGGACTACGAGAACCTGGCGATCGGAGCGCGTGACTATCTTGGCGGCATGGCGTTCGACCTGCGGCCCATCGCCGACGCGCTCGCCGAGCGGGGCCGCGTGGTGGTCCGTCGTGCGTACGCCGACTGGTCGTACTTCGACGAGGACCGCCGGATGCTCACCCGGTCGCACGTCGAACTCATCGACATACCGCAGCGCATGGGCGCCTCGCGCAAGAACGCCGCCGACATCAAGATGGCCGTGGACGCCCTGGAGCTGGCCTTCGAGCGGGACTACATCTCGACGTTCGTCTTCGGTACCGGCGACAGCGACTTCACTCCACTCGTACAGAAGCTTCGCGAGCTCAACAAGCGCGTCATCGGCGTCGGAGTGGAGAAGACCACCTCGGCCCTGCTACCGCCGGCCTGCGATGAGTTCCTCTACTACGACCGCCTGGAGGGGGTCGAGGTCCCGCCGGCGCCTGCCCGGCGTGCCCGCTCGGCCCGGGCCCTGCCGCCGGAGCCGCAGCCGCCGGAGCCGCAGCCGATGGACGAGCCCGAGCCCCAGCCGGCCGCCGAGGTGACCGGCCGCGACGCCGACGCGCTCGCCGCCCTCGTCGCGCAGACCGTGGCCGGCCTCGACCGCAGTTCCGGCGGTGCGGTGACCGCCTCGACCCTGAAGCGCACGCTGCTGCGGAAGGACCCGACGTTCAACGAGGCCGACTACGGGTTCCGCGCCTTCGGAGAGCTTCTGCGCCACCTCGCCACGCGGAACGTGGTCGAGCTGACCGACGGTCCCGCCAAGGGCGACCCCGAGGTGACGCTGCCCGAGCAGAGCGACCGGGAGGCGTTCGACCTGCTGCGCTCGGTGGTCGGCGACGGCCCGGTTCCGCTGTCCGGCCTCAAGAACAAACTGCGCAAGGTACGCCCCGACTTCAGCGAGAAGAAGCTCGGGTACCGCAGTTTCCTCCAGTTCTGCCAGGCGGCGGCGACCAGCGGAGCCGTCGACCTCCGGTGGAGCGCCGACGCCGACGACTACCTGCTCACCGGGTCCAGAGCCGAATCTTTTCGGGGTTGAGCACCGCCCAGAAGCGGGTGATCCGATCGCCGGCGATCTGGAACGCGTACACCGCCACGGTGCCGCCGTCCTGCTGAGCGACCAGGCCGGGCTGGCCGTTGACCGTACGCTCCAGGAGAGTCAGGTTCCTGGCTGGCCTGCTGAGGAGATCGACGAGGTAGCGCGCGATCTGCTCGCCGCCCTCGATCGGGCGTAGCGCGGCGCTGACGAGGCCGCCGCCGTCGCCGATCGCCGTGGCGTCGGGGTCGAGGAGGCCGATCAGCGCGCCGACGTCCCCGGCTTCCCACGCCTGCTTGAAGGTCCTGACGATGCCGGCCTGCCGGGCGGTCGGAGTCGCGGGGGCCTGCGTTGCCCGGATGCGGCGGCGGGCCGAGGAGGCCAGCTTGCGGCATGCCGCCGGCGTGCGGCCGACGATCTCCGCCACTTCGGCGAAGGAGTACCGGAAGACGTCGTGCAGGATGAACGCGACGCGCTCGGCCGGCGTCATCGATTCCAGTACGACGAGGAAGGCCATGTTGATCGACTCGTCGAGGGTGACCCGGTCGGCCGGATCGGCCGGGATCCCACCCGACCGCCCGCTGATCCACTCGGTGGGTTCGGGCAGCGGTTCCGGGACCCATTCACCCACGTAGCGCTCCCGCCGGGCCCGTGCCGAGCCGAGCACGTCGAGGCAGATGCGGCTGGCGACCGTCGTCAGCCAGGCGCCGGGGGACTCGATGGCTTCCTGCTGTTGCGGGGACATGGCGTACCAGCGGGCGTAGGTCTCCTGTACGGCGTCCTCGGCGTCGGCCAGCGAGCCGAGGAGCCGGTACGCGAGATTGATCAGCTGACGCCGTTCATTCATGATCGCGTTCAGGCCCGGGTCGGGCTGGATGTCCATGGTGTCTACGACGACGCAGGGCGCCGAAATGTGACGCTGCCGGGTCGCCTCACATTCCGCGTGGCTGTGTCGTCGAGTTCAGCGTGACAAGGAGGAGACGATGAGCGACTTTCAGGCCATCGCCGACCGCGTCGAGATCGAGGCGCTACGCGGCGAGTACACCGACGCGGTGATGATGCGCGACTACGGGCGCGTCGCGTCACTGTTCACACCGGACGGCGCGCTACGGATGCCCAACGTCCCCGTCGACCTCGTCGGCTGGGAACAGATCCGCGCCTGGGGTGAGCGGGTACCGGATCTGGTCGAGTACTTCGTGCAGACCACGCACCCGGGCATCATCCGGCTGGACGGCGACGCCGCGTCCGGCCGGGCCTATCTCCACGAGGTCATCCGCATGCGGGACGGCGGCTCGAACGTGAACTACGCCATCTACCACGACCGGTACCAGCGCACCGACGACGGCTGGAAGTTCACCGAACGCGTCTACGAGGTCCGGTACGTCGACACCACTCCGCTGACGGGCTCGGCACCCGCTGATACCGACCGACCAACCCAGGAGGCATCATGACGACCCCGATTCCGACCACGGTGTTCGCCGACCCGGCGCCCGCGCAGAGCCTGGAACGGGCGGCCACCTCGTTGGCGGCACACGGTTTCACCGTCGAGATCCTCGATGACGCCGCCACCGCGCGCAGCCGGGTCAAGGATCTGATCCCGGTGGGCGCATGCGTGTTCACCGGCGCCAGCGAGACCCTCCGCCTGTCCGGCATCGAGGAGGACATCAACGCCAGCGGGCGGTACCAGGCCGTCAGGCCACGCGTTCTGGCCATGGACCGCGCCACCCGCGCCGACGACATCCGGCGGCTGCTCGCCAGCCCCGACGTCGCCGTGGGCAGCGTCGCCGCGCTCACCGAAACCGGCTCCCTCGTCATCGCCTCGGCCAGCGGAAGCCAACTACCCGCCTACGCCGGTGGCGCCGCCCGGGCGATCTGGATCGTCGGCGCACAGAAGGTGGTGCCCGACCTGGGCACCGCGCTGCGCCGCGTCGAGGAACACGCCCTCCCGCTGGAGAACGCCCGCGCCCAGGTGGCCTACGGGCAGCCCAGCGCCATCAACCGCCTGCTCATCCTCAACGCGGAATACCAACGCGGGCGCGGCACCGTCCTGCTGCTCCGCGAGGCGATCGGATTCTGAGTCCCCATTGGACCCGTTCCCAGCCCGGCTACCCAGCGTCCGACACCGGCGGGCCGGAGGGGGTGCACGGTGTGCATCGGCCTCGACCTATGGTGGGTGTCGGACGGGGGAGGTCGGATGGAGTTCCGCATTCTGGGACCGATCGAGGTCCGGGCGGGCGGCGATCAACTCGACCTGGGTGGCCTTCGCCAGCGCCGGGTGCTCGCGGCGATGCTGGTCAGCCCCAACCGGGCGGTGCCAATGGCCACGCTGGTGGAGGTGGGCTGGGGCGACGACCCGCCGGCCACGGTACGGCGTCAGGTGCGCAACCGGGTGGCCGAGCTGCGCGCGGTGTTGACCCGGGCGGGTGGGTTCATCAATACCGACGGTGACGGTTACCGCCTGCGGGTGGCCGAGGGCGAGCTGGACGCCGTCGTGTTCGCGGAGCTGGCGCATCGGGGCCGGTCGACCGGGGACTCCCGGCTGTTGCGCGAGGCGCTCGCGCTGTGGCGCGGCCCGGCGTTGGCCGGGCTGGTCAGGTCGGCCGGGGACCCGCTCGGCCGGGAGGCCGCGCGGCTGGAGGAGCAGCGGCTGGCGGTGTGGGAGGACTGCCTGGAGCTGGAGCTTTCCCACGCCGGTCAGGAAGCGGCGCTCGCGCGGCTGGAAGCGCTCGTGACCGATCATCCGCTGCGGGAGCGGCTGGTCGGGTTGTGGATGACCGCGCTGTACCGGTCCGGCCGCCGTGCCGAGGCACTGCACGCCTACCAGGCGCTTGCCAGCCGGCTGGCCGAGGAGCTGGGCGTCGACCCCTCGGCGCCGCTGCGCCGGATCCACGAGATGGTGTTGCGCGACGATCGGGCGCCGTCGTCGGGCGTGGGACCGGCACCCGCGCAGCTGCCCCGGGACGTGCCGGGGTTCACCGGGCGCATCGACGGTCTCACCGCCCTGGATCGGCTGCTGTCCGACGGGCAGTCCTGGCGTACCGCGGTGATCTCGGCGATCGCCGGCACCGCGGGCGTGGGCAAGACCGCGCTGTGATTCAGGGTGCACAACCGGTATGGGTGGATATGAGGGTTGGCTTCTGGCGCCAGTCCTCGGGAAACCGTTGCGGCGTAAGGGTTCTGGAGTGGATCTCGTCAGACCGGTGCAGGTCGAAACCTCGCGGCGCCGCGACCTTTGGTCATGACCTGGTCAAGGTCAGGCCGGGCTCAGAGTTCGAGTTCAGCAGTTCGGTACAGCATCCAGCCGCACCCCTTGCACACCGGGCAGAATGACGTCGCCTGGCTCACGCCGGCCTCGGGGGTCGACCGCACAGCCATCTTCTGGTGACGCGGTTTCGGCCCGCCCGACGAGCAACCGGGGCAGTCGACCACCGTGTACCCGGCCGGCGGGTTGCTCGGGTCGTCCCAGTCGATCGACTCGCTCATGCCATCCACCCTACCGAAATCCCCGGCCGCCGCAGTTGCTACACGTCGCCTGGATCACCTGGGTTCGGCTCTTGCCACCGGCCCCACCGCAGGCCGAGCAGGGCACCCACACCTTGCCGGATTTCTTTCCACCCTTGCCGCCACAGCGCCCGCAGGACTCGTATTTCACACGCTCGATTCGGGTCGAGCCTCTGCCCCTGCAGTATCCGCAGATCTGCTTTTGTGCCATCAGGATGCAGACGTTGAGCACGAGCGCCACAGTTGAGAATGACCGGTTCATTTGCGGCCTCCCCTGACTCCGGTCGGTTGTGAAGTTGGGCCGGGCGGGGGACTGTTCCCCCAGGGTGATTCCAAAGTGGTTTGATCTTTGTTTGTGCTGCTAGCTTGGTCTTGTTTCTGGGGTGGGGATAGGTGTAGCTCCTCGTCTTGCGATGATGTGGATCTCTACAAACACGTCATCGAAGAGCGAGGAGCTACGGGTGTCAGTGTCGCATGTCTCGGCTGGGTCGTCTGGTACCGGCGTTGCGGGCCTGGGGCAGGTGTTACCGGACGCCTGGGCGGTGCGGGAGCTGGTGTCGATGCTGGGGACGGTCACGGATCCGCGCAAACAGCGCGGGGTGCGCCATGGGTTGGCCACGATCCTGACGGTGGCGGTGTTCGCGGTCCTGGCTGGCGCGAAGACCTACCGGCAGGTCGGTGACCGGGTCGCTGACCTGCCCCAGTCGTTGCTGGCCCTGGCCGGCGCCCGGTCGTGTCCCGCGCTGGGTGTCGTGCAGGCCCCCAGCGGCTCGACGATCCGCCGGGTGCTGATCGCGGTCGATGGTGACGCCGCCGACCGGGTGGTCGGCTCGTGGCTGGCGTCGCTGCCGGCGGTCAACCCGCAGACGCTGCTCGGGTTGGCGATCGACGGCAAGACCGTCCGTGACGCCGGCACCGCCGATGGCGAGGTGCAGCTGTTCTCGGCGATGGCCCACGCGACGGCGATCGTGGTGGGGCAGGTGCGGGTACCGGCGGGCACGACGGAGATCACCCAGGTCCGCGCGCTGCTGGACGGTGTGGACCTGGACGGCCGGGTGGTGACCGCCGATGCCGCGCACGCCCAGCACGTCACGGCCGACTATCTGGTCGCCGAGCGGGGCGGCGACTACGTCCTACAGGTCAAGGGCAACCAACCGGGCCTGTTGCGGCAGATCGCCGACGCGTTGCCCCCGGCCGTGGTGGCCGCCGCCGACTGGAGTGCCGTCGAGCCGCGCGACGGCGACACCATCCGCCGGTCGATGTGGCTCGCCGACGCCGACGAGGTCGACTTTCCCGAGGCCGCGCGGGTGTTTCGACTGCTGCGCGAGCGCTTCGATCCGTTCGGCCAGCGGGTGGCCAAGGAGGTCGTGCATGGGGTGACGAGCCTGTCCGCGGGCCGGGCAACACCGGCGCAGGTGGCCGGATTCGTGCGAGGCCAATGGGGAATTGAGAACCTGGTGCACTGGCCCCGCGATGTGGTCTTCGGCGAGGATCAGCAGGGCGCGTACGTCGGCAACGGCCCGCACGCCATGGCGATCTTGAGGAACCTGGTCCTCGGCCTGTTCCGCCTGGCGCAGGTCTCCCAGGTCAAGCGCCTGACCGAAAGTATCGCCGCAGACCGGATGCGGATCCTGCCGGTGCTGGCTGCCGCCCTCAGAACGTTGATCAACAAGCCTAATCGACTTTGAAATCCCCCTGACTGTTCCCCTAGCTGTTCCCCCGCCCGGCGTCTCTCAATATCCGGGGTCTCGTCCGGATCCATCGCAGACCGTGCAGGTAATCCACACGCGTTTGAACTTGCCGGTGGCTGGGTCGGGCAGAATGGTGGCCACGCCACCCCTGCCATGGCATGCCTTACATGGACCGTTATCCTTCGCCATCGTCATTCCTCGTCGTCGTATCGGGTGTACCAGAGACTCATCTCGGCTAAATGCTCTGTCGAATATGCTTCCTCGGCGCACTCGATAGTTGACGTGGCAATGCCCCATCGGCCACACCGGCAGAGCATGACAACGCCGATTTCATCGCTCACTATCAGACGTTTGCCGTGCCTCACCTTTTACGAATCACGTCGTCTGAAACACACGGGGTCTTGTCTTGGACATGGACCCATCGACCCTGGCACCACACGAGCGGCATCGCGCAGCATCGCAATTCACGGGACGGCGGCGGGATCGATGCCTTGGGCTCAATGAGTGGCGTCATTCGTCGGTCACCCAAAACTCATTGTCGCCACGGTCGCGATATTCACGCTGGATGGCGGCCCTGGCTTTACCGGCGTCATCCGCCAGCCTCAGAACCTCGCAGAGCCACGAACTGCCGCAGGTGTAGCGGATACCCAACAGCACCGTTCTGTCACCTCACGACGGCCCGGTGAGCTTGTTCGATCCTGTCGATGTCCTCAGGGGTCATGACGGCTCACGACCCCGGATGAACGGCCGGACGAGTCGAGTGGTGTCGGTGGCCGGCGGGTTGGCGCGCGTGAAGGGCACGACCACCGGCAGCTCCGTTGTCTCGGCGATCAACTCGGACCACCGCGCACGCTGGCCGGGGAACAACACTTGATCACCATCGGGAATGCGCTCACCCTCAGCGCGTACCGGGCGTCTGTCCTCGCGTCTGCGTCGCCACCACATGGCCACTCCCGGGGGCTGGAGGGGGCTCTGAGGGGGCGCGGCGGCCGGTCCATCGGCGGGATGACGACCACCGCACCCGTGCACGTCAGTGTGTTCGGGGTGGTCCCGTAAGCTGAAGCGGTGAGCTGTCTCCAACCCGCTCCAACGAGAAGGACTGCCGTAGACCGGTGAGCGACCTTGGACCCACACTGAGGCGGGCCCGTGAGGCTGCCGGATTGAGTCTGTCGGGATTGGCTCGGCGGACCGGCTACAGCCGAAGCTATCTTGGCAATGCGGAGACGGGAGTACGGCCGGTGACACCCGGACTTATCCGGGCCTATGAGCGGGTGCTAGGTGACAATTTGAACAGGCGCGAGTTGTTGGTGGGGGCGGTTTCATCGTTCCTAGTGGGGGGCGCGGCGCCGGACGTTGCGGTTGACATTGCAAAGGATGTATCTCACGAGAGTCCGAAGCTTCTGACGAGGGTTCAGACCTCACATGACGTGGATAAGACCATCGCCGCGATGATTGCCAGAGACACGCCGAGTCTCGCCTCTCTCGCTAAATGGTCGCGGCGCGGTTCACCAATCCTGCGGGTCAACGCCGCCGGAATCCTCGCCAAGGTCGGCTCCCCTCCGATAGACAATGACGTTGTGCAACAACTGAAGATTGACCCGGAAGTCCGCGAGTTGTATTCGACGGCTGTTGTCTCGCGAGTCCTAGGGATGCCGTGGGATGACGCGGGGCGGATCGCTGTCAGCGCGCAACCGCTCACGAATGACAGCCAGATCGAACCGTTCGCAGCAGAAGCATGCAACGAAAGAGACTCAGGTGCGCGCTGGTGTTCAGTTGTGATACTCAGCCGGATGCGGCGGGCTGATTCGCGCATGATAGACGGCGCGCTCGGCGAAGCACTCAAGAGAGAGACTTCCCGCGAGAATCTACGCGCGATAGCATGTACTCTGGCCGGTCTAGATCCGCTCAGCGTATAGGGAGAGATCCGTGTTCCTTGTTTCCGTCCAGCCTGGCGAAGAGGTAATGGAAACAGTGGCTCGGCACATGCAGGAGAGAGGCGTGGTGAACGCTGCCATCGTCTCATTCATCGGCGCGGTTGATTCGGCCTGCATTTCCAACATGCCGAAAGGCGACGCTAAGGATGACATCCTGACCGAATACTCTCAGCCGATGGAGGCAAGTGGTTCGGGGGAAATCAGAGACGGAAAGCCGCACATTCACGCCGTGTTCGGCACGGAAGGTGACGTGACGGTCAGCGGACATCTGCGTTGGGCCAAGGTTGAAACGCATTTCGTGAATGTCTACGTCCTACCCGTGTAACGCCTCATACAGGGACCGGATGCCGTACGGCTTCAACTTCGTGGCGAGACCTCGGGCGGTGAGATCCAGTTCGTGCCAGGGGCGCCTCTGCGGTCGTGCGTAGCCGGCGGACCAGTTCGGCGGAGTCGATGAACGAGACCGTCCAGCTCTCGAACAGGTCGCGGATGTCGCCCAGGAGCCGCACGCCCAGGCTGGCCTCCACGTTGGACACCTCCTCGGCGGCAACGAGGGTCAGCGCCGCCGTGCGTGCTGCGGTAGACCAGATGCCGCCTGCGAGATCGGCGACCGCAATCAGGGGCTCCCACGTGTCGGCCGCGCGGTCTTCGAGCGGCATCTCCGGCGCCGCCGCAGTGAGATCGACCAGATGCCGGCCGAGCCAGGCGTGAAGCCGGTCGCGGAGGTCTCGCAGCGGCGGCCGGTTTCTTTGGTGTCCACTGTTGACAATGCCGCGTAGATCCTCGTGGTTGTCGGCCGCTTTTGGTCCGAAGATGGTGTCTGCCTCGTCTATGAACAGCGCCGGCGGGTCGTCTTCGATGATCGAACGCACCAAGGTGGCCGGGCTGATGTTCACGGTCACCAACGACCCGTTGGCGGTTGCCTCGCAGACATCCATCAACCGCGATTTGCCGCAGCGTTTCTCCGGGGACACCACGGCGAGCCGGGGCGCGTGCTCCCAGGCTGTCTGGGCATGACTGGCGGCCACCCACAACACAACCGCCACGGCTGCGGACGGACTCGGGAACACCGCGTATCGGCTCAGTGCGGCGTGTAGCTCACCGAGTAGTGCCGCCAAGGGCGCACCTGACCGTCGAACACCTCCCCGGCCGGTACGTCCTGCACGACCTGCTGCGCGCGTACGCCACCGAACAGGCCCACGCGGTCGAATCCGGGGACGAGCGGCACGCCGCCGCGCACCGGATGCTGGATCACTACCTGCACACCGCCCAGGCCGCCGACCAGCTGCTGTACCCGACCCGGGAGCCGATCACCATCACCGCGCCCCGGCCCGGGGTCAGTCCCGAGGCCCCCGTCGACCACGGCGACGCGCTGGCCTGGTTCACCAGCGAGTACCAGGTCCTGCTCGCCGCCGTCGACGAGGCCGCGGCCGCCGGGTTCGACAGGCACACCTGGCAGCTGCCGTGGACCCTCGTCACCTTCCTCGACCGGCGAGGACACTGGCACGACCTTGCCGCCACCCAGCGTGCCGCCCTGGCCGCTGCCCGCCGGCTGCCCGACCCGACGGCGCAGGCCTACGCGCACCGCCTCCTCGCCTTCGCGTACCTCCGGCTGGGCCGCCACGACGACGCCCAGAGCCAGCTGCGGCACGCCCTCGACCTGTTCGGCCAGACCGGCGACCGCGGCGGCCAGGCCCACACCCACCACCTCCTCGCGGAGGACTGCGACCGGCGGGGCCGTCCGGACGAAGCCCTCCATCACGCCCGGCAGGCCCTGGACCTGTACCGGGCCGCCGGTCACCAGCGCGGGCAGGCCAACGCCCTCAACGCGATCGGCTGGATGCATGTCCAGCTCGGCGACCACCAGCCCGCGCTCGCCGCCTGTGAGCAGGCCCTCGTCCTGTTCAGGCAGCTCGACGACAGCGACGGGCAGGCGAACGCGTGGGACAGCCTCGGCTACGCACACCACCACCTCGGGCAGCACACCCAGGCGGTCACCTGCTACCAGCAGGCTGTCGACCTGTACCGGAGCACCGGTGACCGCTATTTCGAAGCCGACACCCTCACGCACCTCGGCGACAGCCACCGCGCTGCCGGCGACCCGCAAGCCGCCCGTGCCGCGTACCAACAGGCCCTGACCATCTTCGACGAGCTTGACCGCCCCGAAGCCGATCAGGTCCGCACCAAGGTCGAGCAGCTCAACGACTGACGCCGCTGTGCGGCGGGCCACACCGTGCGGTCGTCACACGCCAGGCCGGTGCCTCGTCTACCGATGAGATCCGAAGGAAGGGAGACCGGAGCCATGAGGGTACTGCTCGCGGGCGCCTCGGGTGCCGTCGGTACACCGCTTACCCGCCAGCTCGTCGCCGCCGGCCACGAGGTCGTCGGCATCACCCGCAGCCAGGCCAACGCCGAGCGGCTGCGTACCGCTGGCGTGGAGGCGGTGGTGGCCGACGTGATGGACCGGGAGAACCTGCTCACCGCAGTGCGCGACGTGCGGGCCGACGCGGCCATCCACGAGTTGACCGCGCTGGGCACCACGAAGATTCGGGAGGCGATGCAGGGCACGAACGCCCTGCGTACCACCGGAACCGCCCACCTCCTCGCGGCCGCCAGGGTGGTCGGTGCCCACCGTTTCCTCACCCAGTCGATCGTTCTCGGGTACGGGTACCGGGACCACGGACCGCATGTGATCACCGAGGACGAGCCGTTCGCCGAACCGGCGCCCGGCCAGTTCGGATCCGTGGTCACGGCCCTTCGCTCCGCCGAGGAGCAGGTGTTCTCGGCCGACGAGGTGGAGGGCATCGCCTTGCGGTACGGCCTCTTCTACGGCCAGGACAGTTTCACCCGGATGCTGGGCAACCTGGTGCGCAAGCGCCGGCTGCCGGTGCCCTCGTCCGGTGGCGGGTTCGCCAGCTTCGTCTACCTGGAGGACGCCGCCGCCGCGACCGTGGCCGCCCTGGAGAAGGGGCGCGCCGGCCAGGCGTACAACATCGTCGACGACGAACCGGTGCGCTGGGCGGACTTCCTGGACACGCTCGCGACCGAGATCGGGGCGCGCCGGCCGTGGCGGGTGCCCACCTGGCTCCTGCGCGCGATCCCGTACCTCAACGCGCTCATCACGGCCTCGATGCGCGTCTCCAACGCCAAGGCCAAGCGCGAGCTTGGCTGGGCTCCCACGGTTCCGACCTACCGGGACGGCATTCGGCTGGTGGCGAGCGCGAGCCGCTGAGCGGTCAGGCGGGTTCGGTGGCGGGTGTCGCCGGTTGGGCGGTGTGGTCCGCCGGGGTCGGCGGCCGGAACGGGTGCCGCAGGCGTGGCCACGCGCTGGCGAGGCCCGCCGCCGCGACGCCCGCGGCTATGGAGACGACCAGCACGTTCGGGAGCCCGAACAGTTTCAGCGCGCTGGCCAGCAGTACCACGACCAGCGCGGAGCGGATGACACCCGCGGGCGCTCGCGCGGACAGCCGGGCGCCGAGCAGCACTCCGGGGACCGAGCCGACCAGTACCGCGGCGGCGATGTCCAGGCGCAGGTCGCCGAAGAGTGCGTGGCCGAGCGCGGCGGCGGCGACCAGCGGGACGGCCTGCACCAGGTCGGTGCCGACCAGGTCGTTGGCACGCAGGCTGGGGTACAGCGCGAGCAGCACGACGATGATCAGCGAGCCGGAGCCGACCGAGGTCAGCCCCACGACCAGGCCACCCGCCGCGCCCAGGAGCACGGTGGGAAGCGGCCGGACCCGCAGTGGCGCCGGGGCCTGCGCGGATGCCGGTCGACGGCGGGCGGTGTACTCCTTGACCACCAGGCCGAGCGCGGCCAGCACGAGTGCGGTCGCCAACGCCACCTGGATCAGATGCTGCACGGTGTGACCCGGGCCGACGAGACGCAGCAGCAGCACGCCCGCGAAGGCGCTGGGCACGCTGCCCAGACACAGCCAGCCGACCAGCGGCCACCGCACCGTGCCGCGCCGGGCGTGCACCAGCCCGCCGAACGGCTTCATCACCGCCGTGGCCGCCAGATCGCTCGACACCGCGGCCACCGGTGGGACACCGAAGACCAGCACCAGGATCGGCGTCATCAACGCACCGCCACCCATGCCGGTCAGACCCACCACTACGCCCACGCCAAACCCAGCGAGGGTCAGTACCGGATCCATCCATCGAGTGTCGACGAGCCACCCGGCGGTCGTCTACTTTTCCACCCAACTTGGTCGACATTTCCCAGCATCCGGTTTCACCGGGGCGTGATCGCCCGTTTCGGGCTTGCGCGAATAGGGCACGATGGTGGTTTATGGGACACCTCGCCGCGCTTTCCGCCCCTCGCGCACCATCCCGACGTGCAGCCGCAGCCGTCGCCCTCATCGCGCTCGCGACGGTCACCGCCTGCCAGAACACCACCACGGGCCAGCCGGCACCGTCGAGTTCCGGGTCGTCCTCAGCTGAGGAGAAGATCGCCGGACCGCCGGGCGGACCGGTACCGAAGGGTTTCGTCGCCAAGGACCTGACGTTCGTCAGTACGCGCACCGGCTGGCTGCTCGGCACGGCACCGTGCACGGTCGCGCCGTGTACCTCGATCGTGCGGACCATCGACAGCGGCCGGACCTGGATCGGCATCCCGGCGCCCAGGCCGACCTGGAGTCGAACGGCCAGAGCGGCCGACGCGAACACGCCGCTGCTGGCCGTCGCGAGCGGTGACGCCACGAAGCTGTACCGGGGTACCGGTGCCGGCGCGTCCTGGACCGTGGTCGCGACCGTACCCGCGGCCGCGCCGACCGACGGCAGCCTCGCGGTGATCGGGTTCGAGGACGCGCGTACCGGCCGGTTCGCGCCCGGCACGAACGCGTTCCCGAGCATGGCCGACGCCGGGTAGACCTGGGTCACGTACACGTTCAGATGAGCGGATCCGGCCCGGGTTGAAGCGGCGCCGGCCGGGTAGCGCCGTGGTGAAGCGACCGGTCGAGGAGATCACCGAGCTGTTCGAGAAGCAGCCCGTGGGCGTCTGACGGAGTCCTTCTCGGACGGTTCCTCCCCGGTGCTCAACATCTCCAGTACCGCGGCCTCCACCGCCTCCTGGGCGACCCGGTCCTCGGGTTCGGGCGCCCCGCCCAGCTCGGTCAGGACTCCCGCGATCGTGGTGCCGTCGTGAAAGAGATCCACCACCCGCGGGTCCACATACGAGGCCCTGGCCACCGCCGGGGTGTTGCCCAGGTACTCGGCCACGTCCCGCATCGCGCTGCTGACGGCCCGCCGGCGGGCAGTGCCGGAGCGACCGTTGGCCGGGCGGCGGGCCGGCTTCGCGGCGGCTTCCCACTCGTCCACGGCCAGGACCACGGCGGCGAGGACGGTCCCGTTCCAGGTGCGGAAGTCCTTGGCCGAGATGTCGACGCCGCTCACCTCGCGCAGATAGGTGTTGATGTCGGCGCTGCGGACGTCACACCAACCGGAACCGTTGCGGTAGGCCAGCAGCTCTGGCTGCGTTGACCCGCGCCCCAGCAGCGCGCGGACCACGGTACGGACGTCGTCGTCGCGGACGTCGAGCGTCCGCTCCACACCACCCTTGGACGGGTAGCGGAAGCGCACCGCGCCGCGTACCAGCGCGACGTGCTCGCGGCGCAGCGTCGCGAGCCCGAACGTGGCCTCGTCGCTGGACGCGTACTCCTCCCCGCCGATGCGGAAGCAGCCGACGTCGAGCAGCCGAACCGCCGCCGCCATGACCCGGTTCGCGGTCAGGCCGCGCTCCGTCAGGTGCCCGGTCACGACCTCGCGTATCTTCGGCAGCTGGGCACCCACCTCCAGAACGTGGTCGAACTTGGCGGCATCCCGCTGCGCCCGCCACACGTCGTGGTACCGGTACTGCCGGCGCCCCGCGGCGTCGATCCCGACCGCCTGGATGTGGCCACGCGGGTCGGGGCAGATCCACACCTCGCGCCAGGCCGGCGGGATGACGAGGGCCCGGATCCGCTCGACCTCCGCCCGATCGGTGATGGTCGCGCCGGTCCGGTCGTGGTAGGTGAAGCCCTTGCCGCGGCGGTGTCTGGTGTAGCCGGGCCGGCTCGGGCTGCTTCGTCGTAGCCGCACGACTGCGCCGGTACCCCAAACCGCGCAGTGATAGACATGGATCATGTCGGCCTACTTGTCCCGCCCACCCACCCATCACGGACCATGCATATTCTTGGGGACGCTGACGGGAGGGTCATGAAATTCTGGATTCTCGGGCCGCTGGAGGTCGACGCGGAGGGGCGGTCGTTGGACCTGGCCGGCGTTCGTCAGCGGCGGCTGCTGGCCGCGATGCTGCTGAACCCGAACCGGGTGGTGCCGCTGCCGCTGCTGATCGAGGCGGTGTGGGACGACGATCCGCCGGCGACCGCGGCGCGCATCATCCAGAACCAGGTCGCGGAGCTGCGCAAGACGCTGACCAGGGCTGGTGGGCTCATCGACACCGACGACGCAGGGTACCGGCTCCGGGTCGGTCCGGATGAGCTGGACGCGACCGTCTTCGCGCGGCTGGCGGCGCAGGGGGAGGCGCGCCGCGATCCCGGGCTGTTGCGGCAGGCGTTGGCGCTGTGGCGCGGGCGGGCGTTGACCGGGTTGGGTGGGCGCATGGTGGGCCGGGAGGCGGCCCGGCTGGACGAGCAGCGGCTCGCCGCCTGGGAGGACTGCCTGGAGCTGGAAATGGCGGCCGGCGGCTACGACACGACGATGGCCGAGTTGAGCGGGCTGGTCGCTCAGCACCCGCTGCGGGAACGGCTGACCGGTTTGTGGATCACCGCACTGTACCGGTGCGGCCGGCGGGACGAGGCGCTGACCGCGTACCGGACGCTGGCCGACCGGCTGGGCGACGAGCTGGGCATCGATCCGTCGCCACGGCTGCGCCGGCTGCACGAGGCGATACTCGGTGGACACGAGGTGTCGCCGACGCCAGGCCTGGCCGACGCGGCCGTGGTGCCGGCACAGCTCCCGCACGACGTGGCCGGGTTTGTCGGCCGGCTCGACGATCTGGCCGTACTGGACGGGATGTTGTCGGACCGGGAGGCCGGGCGGGTGGCGGTGATCTCGACGATCGCCGGCACCGCCGGGGTGGGTAAGACCGCGCTCGCCCTGCACTGGGCGCACCGGGTGCGGGACAAGTTCTCCGACGGTCAGCTCTACGTCAACCTGCGCGGATTCGACCCGGCCGGCTCGGCGAAGGAGCCGGCCCAGGCGATTCGTGGCTTCCTGGACGCGTTGCACGTGCCGGCCGCCCAGATTCCCGCCGATCCGGACGGGCAGGCCGCGCTGTTCCGCCACCTGGTCGCTGGCAAGCGGATGCTGCTGGTACTCGACAACGCGCGCGACGCCGCACAGGTCCGGCCGCTCCTGCCCGGCGCGCCCGGATGCCTGGTCCTCGTCACCAGCCGTAACCATCTCGCCGATCTGGTAGCGGTCCACGGCGGCCGCCCGATCATGCTGGACCTGCTGTCCTCCGACGAGGCGCGGCAGCTGCTCGCCCGGCGGCTCGGGAGCGAACGGGTGCTCGCCGAACCCGAGGCGGTCGAGGAGATCGTCACCCGCTGCGCCCACCTGCCGCTGGCACTGGCCATCGTGGTCGCCCGCGCGGCGAGTCAGCGCGATTCGCTCGCCGGGCTGGCGGCCGAGCTTCGCCGGACGCAGGGTGACCTCGGCCCGTTCACCGGCGAAGACCCGCGTACCGACGTGCGGGCGGTGTTCTCCTGGTCGTACCGTGCGCTCACGCCCGCCGCCGCGCGGCTGTTCCGCCTGCTCGGCCTGCACCCCGGCCCCGACCTCACGCTGCCGGCGGCGGCGAGTCTCGCCGGCGTCTCCGCGGACCACGCGCGTACCCTGCTGACCGAGCTCACCCAGGCACACCTGCTCACCGAGCAGATTGCCGGTCGGTACGCGTTTCATGACCTGCTCCGTGCCTACGCCGCCGAACAGGCCAGGGAGGTGGAGCCGGACGGCGAGCGGCGGGCCGCGATCCATCGGGTTCTCGACCACTACCTGCACACCGCGTACGCCGCCAACCGGCTGACCGAGCCGAACCGTGACCCGATCGACCTCACCGCGCCCCAGCGCGGCGTGACACCGGAGAGCTTCGCCGACCGCGAGCAGGCGTTCGACTGGTTCGCCGCCGAGCACCTCGCGCTGATCGGCGTCATCGGTCAGGCGACCGGGACCGGCTTCGATGTCCACACCTGGCAGCTGACCTGGGCGTTCGCCAACTATCTCGACCGTGCCGGGCACTGGCAGAGCATCATCGCCACGCACCAGGCGGCTCTGGACGCCGCCCGGCGCCTGCGCGACCGGCCGGCGCAGGCGTACGCCCACCGGTTCCTCGCCCGCACCTGCCTGCGCACCGGGCGCTACGACGAGGCCCTCGCGCATCTTCACCAGGCGCTCGACTTCTACCGGGAGGTGGCCGATCAGACCGGGCAGGCCCACACCCACCACGGCATCGCGCAGGTCCACGACCGGCAGGGCCGGCACCGCGAAGCGCTCGGGCACGCCCGGCAGGCGCACGACCTGTACCGGGCCGCCGGTAACCGGGCCGGCCAGGCCGGTGCGCTCAACAACATCGGCTGGTACCACGGCCAGCTCGGCGAGCACCGGCAGGCCCTCGCCTGCTGCGAGGAGGCGCTGGCCGTGCAACAGGAGGTCGGCGACCGCAACGCCGAGGCCAACACCTGGGACAGCCTCGGGTACGCCCACCACCACCTCGGTGACCACCGCCGAGCCATCGACTGCTACTCGAAGGCCCTCGACCTCTTCCGGGAACTCGGCAGCCGCTACTGGGAAGCGGACACCCTCACCCACCTCGGCGACACGTACCACGCCACCGGAAACGCCGGCAGCGCCCTGGCCTGCTGGCGGCCGGCTCTCGTCATCCTCGACGATCTCGAACACGCGGACGCCGGCTCGCTTCGGGCCAAGCTCCAGCGACGGTAGGCGGGCATGGGGAGCGAATTGTCTTCGACGACCGCACCGGTTGGTCCCTCATTAACGCGAACCCCGTGGTGGGCCCGAATGCTTGGCGTACCAGGGGAGGGGCCATGCCATTCAGCGGAACCGCTTTGCCTGCTCCCGTAGCCGCCGTCGACCGCGCGCGGCCGGGCAGGACCACGACCTTGCTGTTCGCGGGCCGCTCCCGGTTCGGGATACGCCAGTGGGCGTACGTGCCGTTCGAGGTGCCGGCGGATGTACGGCGCATCACGGTGACGGCGGACTACCAGCGGTTCACGGTTGTCACCGGCGTGGCCGGCAACGTCCTCGACCTGGGCCTGTTCGGGCCGGCGGGTTGGGGCCCGGACCGGTCGGCCGGCTTCCGGGGTTGGTCGGGCGGGGCCCGGACCGCGTTCACGGTCGCCCCGGCCGACGCCACGCCGGGGTACCTTCCCGGTCCCATCGACGAGGGGACATGGGCGGTCGCGCTCGGCCCCGTCGTGCTCAACCCGCTGGGCATGCGATGGCGGCTCCGGGTCGACCTGGAACACGGGGAGGCTCCGGAGCCGGCGGTCGCGATGCCACCGCCGGCCGAGGTACCTGGTCGCGGCCGATCCTGGTACCGCGGCGACCTGCACCTGCACACTGTGCACTCCGACGGCCGGCGGACGCCCGGGCAGCTGGCGCGCGCGGCGCGTACCGCGGGCCTGGATTTCGTCGCCTCGACCGAACACAACACGAACGCGGCCAACCTCGCCTGGGGCGCCGAGGAACTGGACGGTCTCCTCGTCATTCCGGGTGAGGAGGTCACCACCCGGCACGGGCACTGGCTGGCCATCGGGTTGGCGGCCGGCGACTGGGTGGACTGGCGGTACCGGCCGCGCGATGGTGTGTTCGGTCGGTACGCCGCGCGGGTGCGGGCGGCGGGCGGCCTGGTCGTGGCGGCCCATCCTGCCCTGCCGTTACCCAGTGGCGCATGGGAGTTCGGGTACCGGCACGTCGACGCGATCGAGGTGTGGAACGGGCGGTGGACCCTGGACGACGAGGTCTCCCTGAGAGTGTGGGACCGGCTCCTGCGTCGTGGCCGGCGGATCGTCGCCGTCGGTGGCAGCGACTCGCACGCGGGTACCGAGCCGGTCGGGAGGCCGCAGGTCGTGGTACACGCGGATCAGCTGTCCGCAGCAGCGATTGTCGACGGACTGGTGCGCGGCCGTTCGTATCTGGCGGAGTCGGCTGGGGTCGGGCTTGCCGTCGTGGCCCGTGCCGGCCAGGCGACCGCCGGCCCGGGCGATGACGTCGCGGTTCCCGCCAGTGGGATCGAGGTCGTCGCCACCGTCACCGGCGCACCGCGATCGTTGCTGACGATCCGCACCGCCACCGGCGTCGTCACCGCAACACCGACCAATGTGGACGGTACCGGTGAGCTGCGCTGGCTCGTCACGGACGCGTCCGCCCGGTACGCGCGCGTCGAGGTGCGCCGGCCGAAGACCCGTTGGGACACGCGCAGCGCGATGGTGGCGATGAGCAATCCGGTCTGGCTGCGGTAAGACCGCGATGGCGGTGCGGTCGCGGATCGTGTTGCGGTGTGCCGCGGGCGGCAAAATCGGAGTTGCAGACGGGTGCCAACGATCCAGCCAGGCGACGTTTTCGCCAGCTGCCGATGAGTTTCCTGCCCCGAGAGCGTCTACCTCTGCGATGACAGGAGGACATGATGTTCAAGGTTGACACCTCGACGTGGGGGGCGCTGTGAGCAGTACCAGGGTGTTGGTGGCGGGGGCGAGCATCGCGGGGCCAGCGCTGGCCCACTGGCTGCGCCGGCGGGGGGCCGAGGTGACCGTGGTGGAGCGGGCACCCGAGCTGCGTCCCGGTGGGCAGGCGGTGGACGCGCGCGGGGTGACCAGAGAGGTCGTCCGGCGGATGGGGCTGGACGCGGCCGTGCGCGCGGCCCGCACCGAGACCGCTGGCGCGTACACCGTGGACGTGGACGGGAACGTCGTACCTTTCCGTGACGAGGCGCGCCGGTCGGCGCGCCTCGTCCACCCTGCGGCACCCGCCAGGCGCCTGCGCCCGGCGGCGCACGAACTGCCGCGCAACTTCCGCCGGCAGTCAGGGAGGCGACACCTCGCCCGAGGAAACGGTCAGCGTGCGGGCAGTGCGGAGCCGGGGAAGCTGCGGCACGGGTGCACGCTGTAGCTGAGAACGCCGGCCTGTACCGCGGGGTCGCCATCCATGATCTCGCGCACCCGGTCAGGTCCATCGACGAAGACGGCGACCCCGGCCAGGCCGGTCTCGTCCCCGACCGGGCAGACGATGGGCATCAGCCCGTCGGCCTGCAGTTCCATGTTGCGCCGCCCGTGTTCCCAGATGATCTTGTCGGTGCCGTCCAGTCCGTACCTGTCGGTGACGCGGAGCATGACGAGGGTGTACCAGGTCGCCTCGGCCAGCCGCGCGCGCATCATCTCGTCGGTGTACGTCGTCATGCCCGCTCCCGGTCGCGATTCGGTTCGTCGGTCGCCGAGCGTACGGCCGGGCCGGTCCTGTCGGGAAGGGCGCGTCAGATCAGGCCGGCCCGGCGCCACAGGGCGCGGCCGGGGCCGGCGACCAGGCCGAGTTCGGCGAGGTACGCGTGTGCCTTCCGGCCGGCCCACCGCAGTGTCTCGCGGAAATGCGGGTTCGCCCGGGCGGCCGCCTGCCCGACACCGGGCGGGATGCCGACCGCCGCGTACGCGCGCGGGTGCACCAGGCGCCGGGTCACCGAGTAGGCGGCCCGGCCGATGACCAGGCGCGTGTACCCGAGCTGCACCGGGCCGGCGGCGGCGACCTGGCGGGCCAGCTCGGCCCGGGCGTACTTGACGTGCCGGGCCTCCTCGACGACGTGGATGTGCGACACCGCCCGGATCAACGGCTGCAACGTCTCGTCGGTCATGATCTCGCGCTGGTACGCATCGAGGATCTCCTCCGCGACCAGGATCGTCGCGTACATGTGCGGCCCGCGCGCGGTGGCCTTGAGTAGCCGGCCGAGCGCGTGGTCGAGCCGGCCGGCCGGGTACGGCGGGCAGTCCAGCCTCGCCAGCAGCCGGCCGAACATGATGGAGTGCCGGCACTCGTCGGCCACCTCGGTCAGCGCGTACTGGGCGTGCCGGGTGGTCGGGTCCTGGTCGTAGAGTTCGCGGGCGAGCAGCTGGATGAGGATGGTCTCGAACCAGATCCCGGCGCTCGCGCCGCTGGCGATCTCGTGCTTGGTCAGCTCCACCCGCTGCCGGTGGTCGAGCCGCTCCCACAGCGGCGTGCCGTAGAGGCTGCTGCGCTGTGGCGGCATCCAGAACAGGTCCGGGTCCAGGGGCGCCGCCCAGTCGATCTCGACCGTGGGGTCGTACGAGGTGCGTAGGGACGATTGCAGCAGGCGCTCGGCGGTCTCTTCCCGGCCGGGGACGGACTTGGTTGTCACGGGAACTCCCGGTTGCCGTTGATGTTTCGCTGCGTAACTGTTACTACTGGTAGCGTGCAACGCGGATCGCGCGGCGTCAATGGCCCACCGGCGGACGGGCCGATCCCGGCGTCGGCTTCAGCGCCGGTGCCGGCACCAGCGCCGGCGGAGCCGGCTGGCGACCGGCGGCGCACCCGCTGGGCGGCGCACCGCAGGCAGCGCCGGGAAGATCTCATCCGGGCCGCGATCGAGGCGTTCTTCCAGCACGGGCCGGACGTGGACATGGCCCAGGTGGCGGCGGTCGCCGGGATCAGCAAGCCGGTGCTGTACCGGTACTTCGCGGACAAGGCGCAGCTCTGGCTCGCGGCCGGCGACTACGTGGCGCAGCAGGTCGTCGACGCGGTGGTGCCGGCGATCGCGCGGGTGCGTGAGGAGCGCGGCTTCATCGCCGCCGCCGTGGACGCCTACCTCGCCGAGATCGAGAGCCAACCCGACCTGTACCGGTTCCTGATGCGGCAGTCCGGGCTCACCGGTGGCCACAACCTGCTCGCCAGGGCGTCCGAGCGGGTGGCCACCGAGCTGGCCCGGGCGATCGGCGACCGGCTGCGGGCGGTGGGGCTCGACTCGGGACCGGCCGAGCCGTGGGCGTACGGGCTGGTCGGGTTCGTCACCGCGGTCGGGGACTGGTGGATGAGCCGAGGGCGGCCGATGAGCCGAGCGGCGCTCACCGACTATGTCGCCACACTGATGTGGCAGGGCTTCGACGGCATCCGGGCGGCGGCGGACCTGCCGGGAAACCTGCTGGGGGAGGAGGTCGGCCGTGACCGCTGACGGGTACACCGGGCCGGCGACGCTGGTGGTCGCCGGGGCGCAGATCCCGGTCGAGGTGCGGCTGTCCGGGCGGGTCGAGCCGGTGGACGGGCGCTACCACTGGGCGGGTCGGATCGCCCCGCAGGACGCCGTGTCCCGGCTGGTACGCGTGGGAACGCGGTCCGCCTCGCTGCGCATCGGCGACGGCACCCCGGTGGCGGTGCGCCTCGGCGACGTCGACCCGTGGGGCGCGGTACGCGTACAGGCGACGTCGCCGCCGCCATGGCCGGACTCCGAGCACCAGGAAACCGACGACGAGCGCGGTCTCGACGTGGCGATCATCGGCGCGGGCTTCGGCGGCCTCGGCGCCGCGATCCGGCTGGCGCAGTCCGGCATACACGACTTCCTGGTCTTCGACAAGGCCGACGACGTCGGCGGCACCTGGCAGGCCAACACCTACCCGGGCTGCGCCTGCGACGTGCCGTCGCACCTGTACTCGTTCTCGTTCGCGCTCAACCCGGACTGGTCGGACACCTTCTCCGGGCAGCCGGAGATCTGGGACTACCTGCGCCGCTGCGTCGACCGCTTCGGCATCCGGCCACACCTGCGGCTCGGCCATACGGTACAAGCGGCGGCCTGGGACGAGGCGGCGCAGCGGTGGCGGATCGAGACGTCCCACGGCGGGTACACCGCGCGGGTGCTGATCGGTGCCACCGGTCCGCTGTCCGAACCGTCCATTCCGGACATTCGCGGGCTGGATTCGTTCCGGGGAACCGTCTTCCACTCGGCCCGGTGGCGAAATGAGCACGACCTCACCGGCCGCCGGGTGGCGGTGATCGGCACCGGCGCCTCGGCGATCCAGTTCGTTCCGGAGATCGCCCCCCAGGTCGCCGCGCTGACCGTGTTCCAACGCACGCCGCCCTGGGTGATGCCGCGCGGTACCCGACCGATCGGTCGCCTGGAGCGCAGTGTCTACCGCAACGTACCCGGCGCGCAGCGGCTGGCGCGCACCGCGGTCTACTGGGGGCGCGAGGCGCTGGCCGTCGGGTTTCTGCATCCCCGGTTGGGACGGGCGGCGCAGGTGATGGCGGCCAGACACCTGCGCCGCCAACTGCCGGACCCGGCGCTGCGGGCCAAGCTCACCCCGGCGTACGCCATGGGTTGCAAGCGGATACTGCTGTCCAACGACTACTACCCGGCGCTCGCCCGCGACAACGTCGACGTGGTGGTCGAGCCGGTCCGCGAGGTACGTCCACATGGGATCGTCACCACCAGCGGCGTCGAGCACGAGGTCGACACGATCATTTTCGGTACCGGCTTCCGCGCGACAGATCCCCCGATCGCCCGGCACATCCGCGGCCGGGACGGGCGTACCCTCGCCGACGCGTGGACCCCGACGATGCGCGCCTACCGTGGCACCACCGTCGCCGGCTTCCCCAACCTGTTCCTGCTGCTCGGCCCCAACACCGGCCTCGGCCACACGTCGGTGGTGTTGATGATCGAAAGTCAGCTCACCCACGTCCTGGCGGCCCTGCGGCACCTGCGCAGCACGGGGCTTGCCGCCATCGAACCGGCACCCGACGCCCAGCGCCGTTACGCCGAGCGGATCGACGCGAAGATGGCCACCACGGTCTGGTCCGTTGGCGGCTGCCGGAGCTGGTACCTCGACGCGAACGGGCACAACTCCACTCTCTGGCCCGACTTCGCCACCGCCTTCCGGCTTCGCCTGCGCCGGTTCCGGGCGGCCGACTACCGGCCGGCGCCGGTCGCCGCCCCGGCCGCCCTGGGGGAGGGATGACGGTGCGCGTCAACCATGTCCGCCGGGGCACCGGCGAGCCACTCGTCCTCATCCACGGCATCGGGCACCGGCTCCAGGCCTGGCAGCCGGTCCTCGACCGGCTCGCCGCGCACCACGAGGTGCTCGCGCTCGACCTACCCGGGTTCGGCGACTCACCGGTGCCGCCGGCCGGCATGCCGCTGGACATGCCGGCCACGGTCGCGCTGCTCGCCGACTTTCTCGCGGGCGAGGGGCTCGACCGCCCGCACGTCGCCGGGTACAGCCTGGGTGGCGCCATCGCGCTCGAACTGGCGGCGGCCGGGCGGGCCCGCTCGGTCACCGCCTTCTCCCCGGCCGGCTTCTTCACCGCGGCCGAGCGGCGCCGCGCGCTGGCGATCCTCACGCTGCTGCGGGTCACGGCGTTCGTGCCGGCCCCGCTGATCCGCGGCACGATGCGGGTCGGGGCGCTGCGGGCCGTCTGCTACGCCCCGCTGCTGGCGTACCCGCGCCGGCTGGAGTACCAGCGCGCGGTCGACGACGCGCTCGCGCTGCGCGGTGGCCGCGGCTTCGCGTCGGTGGCCCGCGCCTCCCGCGGGTACCGGTTCACCAGCGTGCCGGAGGTGCCGGTCACGATCGGGTGGGGCGCGAAGGACCGCATCCTCCCGGCGCGGCAGGCGGAACGGGCCCGGCAGTTGCTGCCTCGGGCCCGACACGTGCCGCTGCCGGCGTGCGGTCACGTACCCATGAGCGACGCCCCGGACCTGGTGGCGGACCTGATCCTGGAGACCGCCCGGGGAGGGCCGGCCGGACCGGCGGCGGTGAAACTCGCACACTGAGCCCATCGGGACGTTCGGCCCTGTTCGTCGGCGACTCCGGGGTATTTCGTAGGCGTATGGGCTGGCTCGAACATCTGAGCGCGGATCCGCTGCCGTGGCTGCTCGGGTACGACAACCCCGCGGTACGGGCCGCGACGCTGCAACGGCTGCTCGGCGAAGCGCCGGACGCGCCACACGTACGCGAGGCCCGGGTGGCGGCGATGGACTCGGATCCGATCAAGTCGCTTCTGGCGGCACAGGACCCGGCCGGCTGGTGGGCGGAGCCGGGTCCGGGTTATTCGCCGGCGTACCGGGGCACCGCCTGGCAGGTGGTATTCCTGGACCAGCTCGGTGCGGACGCCCGCCACCCGCAGGTCGCCAGGGCGTGCGACTACGTACTGGACCGGACCGTGACGCAACCGCCGCCGGCACGGGTGATCCACTGCCTGGACGGCAGCCTGCTGCGGGCACTGATCGGCTTCGGCCGCCTGGACGACGAGCGGGTCCGGGTGGCGATCGACCAGGCGGCGAGAAGCATCACCGGTGACGGAATGATCGGCTGGTCCGCGTCCGGCGACGGGCCCGGCGCGCGGGGAACGCTGAATGAGCTGGCCGCGCTGGCCCGCATCCCGCACGAGCGACGCTCGCCGTTGGTCCGGCGTGCGATCGCGGCGGGTGTCGCGTTCCTGCTGTCCCGGGACCCGCTGGATGCCGGCTGGGACCCGACGCCGGGCGCCTCCTGGTTGCGGCCCGGGTTCCCGGTGGGCCACGTCTCTGACGTGTTGCAGACCATCGAGGTCCTCGCCGAGCTGGGTCATGGCCCGGACCAACGCGTGTCCCGGGCGCTGGGCTGGCTGGAGAGCCGCCAGGACGCGGCCGGCCGGTGGCACAACCGGTCGGCGTGCAACGGCGAGACGTGGGTCGACTTCGAAGAGCAGGACACACCGTCGAAGTGGGTCACCCTGCGCGCCTGTACGGTCCTGCGTGCCGCGTACCGCTAGAACCCGCCCATAACACGTCTCAGTACGCGTGCTTACCACACGGTGGTTGCTCGGTAAAGCTCTGGTGTTCTAGAGTGGAACGAGTTTCACTTTCTGCCACATCACGTTGGCGTGCCATGCTCCCCGGATCGGCCCCGAGGTCGCCAGCGGTCGTCGGCCACACCATCACCTGATCTCTCATACCGCGTTCGCTTCCGGCATCCATGACCGGCCAAAGGAGCATCGTGCGTAAATCCATTTTGTACTCGATGAGCGGCGTCGTGCTGCTGCTGGCCGCCGCGGGCGCGGTACGTTTCGCCGTCCGGCCCTCGCTCCAGCAGCTTCCCGCCAACCTGGACACCACCCTGCACTTCGCGGGTACGGCCGATCTGCTCGACGCCTCGGCGATGCAGACCGGCGATCTGGCCGCCGCCTTCCGCAGCAAGGTGCCCGTCACCGCGCAGGAGCACGTGCGGGTGATCTCGACGCACGGCCGGACCGCGGTGGTCGGCGACGACACGTCGCTGGCCGGGGCCGACGGCACGAAACTCGCCACATCGACCCACACCTGGGCGGTCGACCGTAAGACGCTGGACGCGGCCCCGGCACCGGCGGGCAGCGCCGCGCAGCCGCACGAGGGCCTGGTCGTAGGCTTCCCGCTGTCGCCGAAGCCACACAGCTACCCGTACTGGGATTCGCTGACCCAGACCAGGGCCACGGCCAACTACCAGCGCACCGAGCGGCACGGCGGACGCCAGACCTATGTGTACACAGTGCATGCCAGCGGCGCCCTCAAGGACACCGCACTCGTGGCGGGCCTGCCGACAACCCTGCCAAAGGCGGTCCTGCTCGGCCTGGCCGGCACGCTCCCGGCGGCGGTGCGGGACGGCCTCGTGGCGTCGGCGCCGCTGCTCCCGGACCAGTTACCGCTGTCGTACGCCGCGACGGGCGACTCGACGTACTGGGTGGACACGGCGACCGGCTACGTCATCGACGTCAAGCAGAGTCAGACGGTCGTCGCGTCCATCCCGCTCGGTACGGCCAGTGTTCCGCTGCCGTCGGTGTTCGCCGTCGACATGCACTTCACGCCGGAGTCGATCGATGCCACCGGCCGGGACGCGTCCACCGCGGAGCGGGGGCTGTTCCTGATCGGCACCGCGGTCCCGGCCGCCCTGCTCGCGCTGGCGGTCCTGCTCGTGCTGCTGGGCCTCTGGCTGGCCGCGCGCCGGACCGGCAGGCCGGCCGCCGGGCCGACCGTGTCAACCGCCGAGCCGACTGCGGTCGGCGCGTCCGACGAGGGGTAGGCCGGGGAGGAGCGTCCGGAACCCGCGGTCGGGGCAGGCGGGTTCGTTTGGCGGGTGCGGTGGGCGTGGCTTCACGCCTGCGGCACCCGCCATTGCCGTCTCCGTGTCAACCGCGCTGCAGCAGGTCACAGCCCTGCGGCCGGTAGGGCCGACAACCCGTGGCACTGGCTGCTCGACGCTGATCCGCTCCGGCACGGCCTGACCTGGCAGAGCTGGGTTCTTCCGCTGGCGGCCACCGCCGCGCTGACCGTGCTCGGCACCGCCGGCCTCGGCCGCCGCGACCTGCGTTGAGATTGGAGGACGACCATGCCTCGAAAGATCGGCGACGCCGCGCCACCGCGACGTGGACTGCTCCGGCTGCTGTTCCGGATACCGGTCTGGCTGTACCGGGCGGGCCTGGGCGGACTACTCGGGCACCGGTTCATGCTGGTGACCCACCGCGGTCGGGTCACCGGCCGGACCCGCTGGACCGCCCTCGAAGTCGTGGGTCACGAGTACGGCGGTTACCTGGCGGCGTCCGGATTCGGGCCGCGCGCGCAGTGGTACCAGAATATCCGCCACGACCCGCACGTCACCGTCCAGATCGGATGGCGACGCGCACCGGCCACGGCACGGCTGCTGACCGCCGAAGATGTGACGATCAGCCGCAGTTGGCACATTTCAGCGTTTGTTGTCACCGCCGCTGAGTCCGCTAGAGAGCGCGGTTGTTAGCCGTTGGGCGACGTAACAAGATGTTGGGAACGTCTTGGGTGTCTCGGAGCCGGGCCGGGGTCCATGCGAGCAGCGCGGTGAGCGCCGCGACGATGATGGTGGCTGTGTGGAGTAGGGTCGCGGCGCAGATGTGAGGGCACCGTGGTGAAGCAGCGCGGGAAGATTCGGCATCGGGAAGGCTCCTACCGCGAGAGGGGTGTTTTGTATCCCCTTGTTGGGCGGCTCCGGCCGGTTTCCAGCGGCGCGGCGTCGGCTTTGGTGCGAGAGGATGCGCGGCGGCTGAAGCGGCGGAGGCTGGCTCAGCACAAGGACCCGACACCAGACGCACCACCGGGGTTGGGTTCTGCGGTGGTGCGACGATCAACGACTGCCCGGGTGGATGGTCGTTTCCCCAGGCACCGTGCATGTGACGCTGAGCGAGTCCTTCGATATCAGCCAGCGGTCAACCTCCATAGTTGCGCAATGTGGAATTGCTTTTGATGCGTGGTATCGACACCGGTCTGCGGCAGTGGGAGGATTGACCACAGGCAATGCGATCATAAAGGACCTTACGGGGGAGGACTCTGAATGACGCGAGGGCGCCGACGGCAAATAGTTTGATCTGTGCCGGGGCGCACTATTTGTGCAACGTCGCGGTATAGCTCACCCAAGGGACAGGAACCGGGCGAAACGCGGTCCGCGATCTCATCTGTGGATGGCTTAGCTGCGTCGTGAAAATCGCTCTATCGCTGTAGACGCCGTCAGGGCGTCGAGCGGCCGGGAATGTCGCCCGCTCCAATATCTGCTCGATATCACCTGCGAACGGGTGGGATTGCGGGCGATACGAGGTTGAGGCGCCCGCAGGCATGAGTGTGCCCGATTTTCCGTCCTGTCCACGGGTATCAGAACGGTGGCGCGTGTTCGATGGCGTCAATCTGTGGCATCCGGCCGTATAAAGGTCCGAGCGTATGTCCCGGCTACATGAGGAGGTTTGAACAGTCCCCGGAAATTGCTCCATGAGCAAGTCGTGGTCATCGCACCCAACGATTGGGAAGGAGAGGTCATGAGGCGTATTCGGTTGGCCGTCGTTCTAGTTGCGGTGGTATTGGGCTTGACGTCCACCGTTCTGACCGCGCCTGCGCAGGCGTCACCGCCGGCGGTGGTCCAGAGTTCAGCGGTGCTCCACGGCTCGGCGGTGGTGGTGTCGCCCCTGTATGCCCCAGGCGGTGCCAGCGCCATCAGGCCGTCGTACGACCCATACACCGGCAAGATCGTCTACAAATGCGTGTTCGCGGGCTGGTACCCCGGCCACACGGTCTACTGGACCTGCAGCTTGTGGACCACGACCGGCGTCCGGGTGGACTCCCACAGCGGTTCCTTCGGTGGTGGTACCTACGAGACGCCCTACTTCTATTTCCCTGGCCAGGTGGGAAAGGCGTATTGCTCGGACGCCTACGCCTACAGTTCAGATGGCGGAAGCAGCGGCCGCAAATGCCAGTGAGGGTGAGGGTTGCATAGATCGGTGATGGGCCTATGCTAGGGCCGTGACTGCGCCCCAGCAGCTTGAGCTGATCAACCCCGCGCTTCCTCGGACCGGCGAAGCGCAGACCGAGGAAGCGGGGGGCGGGCGCAGTGTCACCATCTGGTATGGCCCGCGCGGCGGAAGCGCCGAGGCGAGGTTGGTGATTAAGGCAAAGTCGCCCGCTGTGGCTATTGACGAGCATCGTGGAATCCTCGCCACGGGCGACAAGGACGCGGCCATCTCGGGCATCGCCAACTTGTTCGACGTTCTCAGTTCCAGGCTGGCGCGGGAGCGTTGGAAGCCCGACTTGGACCGCTACCTGGAAGGTTACGCCGACTTCGATACGTGGGCCGGCAGCGCGATCCAGGTTAATGGAAGAGACCAGGACGCCTTCCGTCTGCAATATGCCGACGCTGCCGCCCATGTCAGCGACCTTGGAGATGTGTATCTCATCGTGGTGACCGTGCCGCCCGCCGATGTGCCCTCCGTTCATCAGCCCTGACCTTCAACAGCCCTAATCCGGACATCGCCGCTGAGCCGAGAATTCGCCCATTCGGCCGTGGTGGATGCTGACCATTTGGCGCCACAGCTGGGACGGACCATGTGTGGGCCGCCCGTCACCAGATCAACGTCCTCATATGTTCGCCGATGTGGCGCCGTAGCGAACCCCGAGGCAGGCGGCTTTCCGGCTCGACCAGTCCGATCGGCGTTCGGTAGCCAAGCCGCTCCCGCCGCGTCCGAACCCGTCGCGGTTTCGGGCTCCTGCACACCCGCCCAGCAAGGCACCTGAAGGGAAGCCAATGACAGCGAACTCTCGCCATCGTCAGCGCTCGCTGATTGCCCTGGTCGCCGTCGCCGCGCTGACCACGGCAGCGCAGGTCCCGGTGACGCCCGCGGTGGCTGCGGCCAAGGAGCCGTCGCTGCGGTTCGTCGCGGCGGCCCACTCGGTTGTCATCACCCACTATCAGGGTGAGCCCATCCAACTCGATTTCGGCACATACCTAGTAGTGCTTCGTCATGATCCTCAGTCGTCTCTGCAGTAGTGGCCGGGGAATCTGGTGTGGCATGTGGGGCAGGCGCCGAGGATGCGTACGAGGTACGTCTGCAGATACTGGAGTGCCTCGTAGAGTGTCATTCCGGCGCTGGTGCTTTTGGGCGACGTCGTTGCCAGGTGAGGAACCCGTGGGCGGCAGCGACGAGGGTGACGTGGTGGTGCCAGCCGGCCCATTTACGGCCTTCGTAGTGGTCGAGGCCAAGGCCGGTCTTCAGCTCCCGGTAGTCGTGCTCGACCCGCCAGCGTTGCTTGCACGCCCGCACGAGTTGGGTCTTGCGGGTGTTCTTCGGGAGGGTGCACAACCAATAGCGGATCGGTTCGGCCTGCCCGGCGGGCCATTCGGCGATCAGCCAGCACTCGGGCAGGTCCCGATCCTGGTGCAGCGACCGGGTGCCGGCATCAGCCTGCAGGGCCCGACTGAACACGAACCTGCTGGTCATCGGTTGGAGCTCACCGTGGCGTTGCTTCGACCCAGTCCGCCAGGTGATCCGGGCCGCCCGCCTGGCACCCAGCGCCATGATGTGGTCTTTGACCGACCGGGCAGGCGTTTCGTAGCGCGGTTTCGGCGGCCGGCCACGGCCGTGGTAGGGCGGTGTGGCCCGGGTCGCAGTGGCCGGCAGCACGGTCAACACCGACGAGATCTGCACCGCGTACGGGATGCCACGAGCCGACAGCCCATGGCGGAACTCGGCGGTGTCACCGTACCCGGCGTCCGCGACGGCAACTGCCGGTGCGGGCAACCCCCAGCCCAGTGCCTCGTCGGCGCATTCCAACGCCAACTGCCACTTGGGCCGGTGATGTTCGTCGTCAGGGATCCCGGCCGCGGCGCGCCGTGCTGCGACGTCCCCGCTGGCCTTGTCCGAGGCCGGGTCCCAGGACTCGGGCATGAACAGCCGCCAGTTGATCGGGCAGGACGCCTCGTCGGTGGCCAGGTGCAGGGTGGTGGCCACCTGACAGTTCGTAATCTTCCCGGCGGTACCGGTGTATTGCCGGGCCACACACGGCGACATTCGACCGTCCTTGACGAACCCGGTGTCATCGAACACCCACGCAGACGGGTCGATCACCTGCTGCATCCGCCGCGCCAACACCCGGCGTACCGGCACCGGGTCCCACGGCGTGTTCGCCACGAAGTGCTGCAACGACTGCTCATTGGGCTCGTCGAGCCGCTGGGCCATCGGCTGGACCGACTTGCGCCGGCCCTCGAGCATCAACCCGGTCAGGTAGCAGTGGCACCGCTCCTGCCAGCCCTTCCGCCGCAACGACCCGAAGACGGCGTCGACGAAGTCCTTCAGGTCGTCGTCCACCCGCAGCAGCGTCTGCACATCCATGCCCACCCCAACGACGGACCTCACCATCCGACAATTAGATCATGACGAAGCACTACTAGTGGCGGGGACGAGGCCGTTCGAGGTTTGGATGAAGCGGCGGTCCTACCACGAACCGATCGTTGCGAACCAGATCATGAGCGGGCCGGGTGGCAAGCGTGCGATCCCGCTGCCCGCCGGTCTGGTCACTCAGTTCTCGGGCTTCGTGGGGTTCACCCACGCCACCGTCAGGGATGCTACCGGCGCTACCATCATCGACCGCGACGAAGACTTCTGCCCAAACGGCGATAGCCGTAGGACGCGGCCTGACGCGCCCGCCGTGTCGCCGTACTCGCAGGAATGCCCCACGAACCCGTTCACCATCGGCGCCGTCTGGGGCATCCAGGCCGGGTGGAGCACGCCCGCCGGCGCGCCGCGATGGCAGTACCCTCCGGTGTACCTGTCGGACGGCGAATACGACGCCACAATCCGGGTCAACCCGCTATACGTCCACCTGTTCGACATCCCGGCCGACCAGTCCTCAGCGACCGTGCACCTGACTGTGCAGTCCGTCGCCATCCAGAACAGCCTGGCGCGTAGTGGGCGGCCAAAGGCCGAGATGGTGCGGCGATCGACGGCGGCTGACCAGCCGCCGCCACAGCCGGCCGGCAGCCTACCGACGGCGGCGCCGCGCGTGTCGAACGGGCCCAAGCCCGACCTGCGTTCGCTGCCCGCATGGGGCATCAGAACTGGCGGCTACGGCCAACCCGACGGCCGGGACTACCTATCGTTTAGCGCCACCATCTGGGTTGCCGGCAAGTCACCACTGGTCGTGGACGGTTTCCGCCGCACCGGCGAAGACGTCATGGACGCCTACCAGTACTTCTACGATACGGCGGGCAACCAAGTCGGGTACGCCCCGGTGGGAACGATGGAATGGGATTCCCGGCCAGGCCACCAACACTGGCATTTCACCGACTTCGCCCAGTACCGCCTACTCGACGAGCGGTTCCGGCCCGCGGTGGACAGCGGCAAGGAAGGGTTCTGTCTAGCCAACACCGACGCGGTCGACTACACCCTGCCACAGGCTAACTGGCAGCCCGACAACACCGACCTGCACACCGCGTGCGGCGGGCAGACAGCCCTCGCAGTCCGGGAGGTACTCGAACTCGGCTCCGGCGACACCTACGGCCAGTACCTTCCCGGGCAATCCTTCGATATCACCGACCTGCCGAACGGCACCTACTACATCGAGGTCACCGCCAACCCTGACCACCGGCTCTTTGAGACGGACACCACGAACAATGTCTCGCTCCGCAAGGTTGTCCTTGGCGGCGCTCCAGGCACGCGCACAGTGGATGTCCCGCCCTACGGGAGCGTCAGCGGATGACCCGGAGAACGCGTGAGACGCGGGCGCGTCGGTCGGGTGAGGGAGGGACAGCCGGTTCCGACTGCGGTCGCCGATCACTCGGCGCGGCACGGAGGCGTCTCGTTGTTGGATAAGTCAAGGCCGCCGCGTTCAGCCGCGACAGTCAGCCCAACAGGGCAATGGCGTGCCGCAGGACCTCCACAAAATCGCTACGGCGACGAATGTGTTCCGACCGTCAGACCGACCCGCAATCGGGCGTGTACCGGCCGGGCAGGATCCGGTATCAAGTCCGGTAGCGCAGGTCAGTCGTCGTCGGCGAACAGGTGATGCAGGTACCGCTGCGGGTCGGCCAGGAATGACCGGGTCAACTCCACCGGCTGGGCGTCGTCGTACCCCACCTCGGCGATCGTGCCGTCGTCGATCTGCAGGATCTTCGCCCCGGGTACGGCCAGCAGGATCGGCGAGTGGGTGGCGACGACGAACTGCGAACCCGCCGTCGCGAGGTCCCGGATCCGGGCGAGCATCGCCAGGCAGCCGTGCACGGACAGCGCCGCCTCGGGCTCGTCGAGCAGGTACAGGCCGCGCGGCCCGAACCGGTGCGTGGCCAGGTCGAGGAACGACTCCCCGTGCGAGCGCTCGTGCAGACTGCGGCCGCCGTACCACTTGACCGCGCCGAGCCGCTCGATCTCGGTGGCGACGTTGTAGAACGACTCGGCCCGCAGGAAGAACCCGGTACGCGGCTTGGTGATCCCGCGTACCAGCTTGAGATGCTGGCCGAGGACCGATTCGGTGGCGCGGGTGCTGAACCGGAAGTTGTTCGAGCCGCCCTCTGGGTTGAACCCGGCCGCCACCGCGACCGCCTCGATCAGCGTCGACTTGCCGGTGCCGTTGTCGCCGACCAGGAACGTGACCGCCGGATCCAACACCAGCCGGCCCGCTGCCCGCAGGCCGGCGACGACAGGCAGGGTGAACGGATAGCTGGACAGATCCACCCCGGACTCGTCCAACTCCACCCACTGCAGAAAGCCGGCCCCACCATGAGGCGAGACCGGCACCCCGCCGCCTGTCGCCATCACCCGACCACCTCGGTCGCCATCTCCATACCAACGAAGGTAGCCGGCCAACCGAACCGAGGCCGATTGGGCTGGCCGAACCCGGGCCCGCTCGGGTATCCCAGCGTGGCCGAGGCGGCGGGTGACGATAGGGATGCCTCGGGCCCCACCGCGCAGCTCGGACTGGCTTCGATGGCAAGCGACAGCCTGGCTGGTGACAACGCCAAAACATCAATAGGCGCCAACTATCGCTAAACACCAGTGCCAGCTTTCGCTGACAGAAGCGATCGAGGCCGCAGCTCACCGCGTCCCGCTGGTGACAAGTACGGCTGAAAGTCACAGAAGAGTCGGGCGACGCGATGCTGCGCTACGCCGGGCGGCATCCGGTCGCGGCCACCCGCCTGATGCGGCTGTGCGGCTACCAGCTCGACGGCTCCGACGCCGACTTCTACGCGATGGGCCACGACCACATCCCATTCGTCGCGCTGGTGCCAGTGCGGATCGGGCAAGTACTTGCCTAACGGGAAAGCTGCTGGGTACTTTCCAAGAAGGAAAGTACCGTGCCGCGTAGGCGAAGAGGTGCGCGATGGCCAGTGAGGTACGCCCCGACGAGGCCGCCGGGGCTCTGACGGAGATCGCCCGACGCCGGGCACAGGTGGTCACCCTGACGATCATCCCCACCTGGTTCTGGTGGGCCACCGCGGTTCTCATGGTCGGCGTCGCCGTCGCCGTCGACACTCGGCGGCCACTCGTGATCGGCGTCGCCACCGGCGTGTTCGTGATCGGCATTCTGATCGTGACGGGCCGGCTCGTGCTGGGCATCATCGGGCGCGCCCAGCCGCGCAACGACCTGCTCGGGCCGGCCGGCGTCCTGGCTATTCTCGGCTTCGTCGCCGGCATCCTGGCCGTCTCGTTGCCGACGTCGTTCGCGCTCAAGGCCGCCGGGGTCCGCCATCCCGCGACCGTGGGCGTCCTCCTGGCCGGCGTGGCCATGGTCGTCGGCGGGCCATTGCTGATGCGGTACCTGCGCCGCCTCATGCTCGACAACCACGATGGCGGCTCGAAATGATCAAGCCTAAGTTCGACGAACTCATCCACGCCCCCACCCGGCTCGCGATCGTGTCATTGCTCGCGGCCACGGAATGGGCCGACTTCAAGCTCATCCGCGACAGCATCGGCCTGTCCGACTCCGCCCTGTCGAAGCAGTTGACGACCCTCGAAGAGGCCGGCTACATCGAGATCCGCAAGGGCTTCGTCGGCAAGCGCCCACGCACGTCAGCCCGGCTCACCAGCGTCGGGCGGGCCGCTTTCGACCAGCATGTCGTCGCGTTGCAGGAGATCGTGGCGAGAGCCGGCGCGTCCGTCCTGCCACCGGTGTGACGCCGGTGGGCGCACCCGACGCAACAAACCGTGGCTCGGATCCGTGTATCTAGTGGGGGAGGTCGACGACGGAGAGGCGGCACGTGACGAGAACCGCAACGACAGCCGGGACGGCAACGGGTCGTGGCCGCCGCACACCGTTCTGGGCCCGCTTGTCGATCATGCTCGGCGCTGCGCTCATGATCGTCAGTGGCGGCGCGCTGGTCGCCGGAAAGCTGCTGCTCGTGCACTACACCGCCGGCATCACGCGCAAGGGCGGGCTGGGTAATGCGGCGGCTACCGACAAGCATGGCGGCGTCTCGATCGACGGCCCGATCAACCTGCTGCTGGTCGGCATCGATGAGCGGAACGGGGAGGTCGCCGCCGGCGCCCGCGCGGACTCGATCCTCGTCGCGCATATTCCGGCCAGCCACGACGCGATCTATCTGGCGTCGATCCCCCGGGACAGCCGGGTGGCCATCCCCGCGTACAAGCCGACCCGCTACCCCGGCGGCATCGACAAGATCAACGCAGCGTTCCAGTACGGGTACCGTGACAACGGCGGCCGTACCGGTGGGCTCACCCTCCTCGCCGAGACGGTGAGCAACCTGTCCGGGGGTGCCCTGAAGTTCAACGGCGCGGCCATCGTCAACTTCGACGGGTTCCGCGACCTGGTCAAGGCGATCGGCGGCGTCCGGATGTACGTCGACGAGAAGGTCACCTCGATCCACATCGGGGTCAACACCAAGACGGGCAAGGAGGGCGTGCCGTACTACATCAACCCGGACGGCACCCCCGGCGGCCTCAGGCCCAACATGCGGCCGCAGGTGTACGAGGTCGGCTGGCACGACTTCCCCGACTGGCAGGCGCTGGACTACGTACGCCAGCGTGACCTGCTCGCCAACGGTGACTCCGACTACGGACGCCAACGCCACCAGCAGCAGTTCATCAAGGCGGTACTGGGCAAGACCGCGAGCACCGGAGTGATCGTCAATCCGGGCAAGGTCAACGCTGTACTGAAGTCGGTGGGCAAGGCGGTGTCGTTCTACAACAACAACATCGACATCGCCGACTGGATCTTCACGCTCAAGAACGTCGGGCCGGACGCCATGACCATGATCAAGACCAACGGCGGTGCCTTCAACTCGGTTCGGATCGGCGGCGTCGACTACGAGTCGCTGTCACCGGAGAGCCTCCAGCTGTTCCAGGACATGGCCCACGATCGGGTGCCCGCATTCCTCGCCACGCACGCGAACTGGATCAGCACCGACACGTGACCACCGGTACGTCAGCGCCGGTCACCACGACCGACGACCAGCATGGCGTGGGCACCCGGCGTGGCCGCAGCCATCGTCGCAACGCTTCTGGTCGCGTCGTGCGGGTCGGGCACCGCGGCGGCAACGGAGCTGGGTCGGACCGAGGCGGGTCCGCGGGCGCGGAAGACCACAGCGCCCACGCCGGTCACGCCGGGTCGTATTCGGTACCGCCGGCCGCACCGCTGCGCGTGGGTGAACGCTTCGTCAAGCTCACCATGCCCGAGACGTACACACCGACGGCGCCCAACGGCGGCACCGACGAGTACCGCTGCTTCCTCGTCGATCCGAAGCTGACCAGCACGGAGTACCTCACAGGTAGCCAGTTCCTGCCGCAGAACGCCACCATCGTGCACCACGCGATCTTCTTCCGGATCAACCCGACCGACGCGGACCGGGCGCGGCAGGTCGACGCGAGTACCCCGGGCGAGGGCTGGACCTGCTTTGGCGACTCCGGTGTCAGCGACGACGCGGCCTGGGTCGCCGCCTGGGCACCCGGCATGAACGAGACCCTGCTCCAGTCCGGCCTGGGGTACTCGATGCCGCCCGGCTCGATGCTGGTGATGCAGATCCACTACAACCTGCTCGCGACCGGCGGCAAGCCGGGCGGGTCCGACCAGTCCGGGATCCGGCTGCGGCTGGCCGACGGGGCGCAGAAGACGCAGCCGTTGCAGACCGCCCTGCTGTCGGCGCCGGTCGAGCTGCCCTGCACGGCCGCCGAGTCCGGCCCGCTGTGCGACCGTACGGCGGCGGTCGCCGATGTGGTGCACCGGTTCGGAGACGAAGCGGGCGCCACGATCGACGGCCTCAACCGGCGCTGCAACGGCGGGAGGCCGCCGGTGGCCGGCGTCGTCCAGCATTGTGACCGGCGGATGCCGCAGGGCGGCACGATCTACGCGGTCGCCGGTCACATGCACCTGCTCGGTCGGTCCATCAGGATCGAGTTGAATCCGGGTACGCCGGACGCGCGGACCCTGCTGGACGTTCCACCTACAACTTCGACGACCAGTCGATCCGCCCGCTGGCCCCGCCGGTTACCGTCAAGCCGGGCGACACGCTACGCGTGACCTGCACCCACGACGCCGGCCTCCGGGCGTTGCTTCCGCAGCTTCGCACCCAGCCCGCCCGGTACGTCGTCTGGGGCGACGGGACCAGTGACGAGATGTGCCTCGGCCTGGTGATCTGGACGCCGGCGCCATAGCCCGACGCCGGCGCCATAGCCCGACGCCGGCGCCATAGCCCGACGCCGGCGGCGCAGCCTGACGCCGGCGGCGCAGCCCCACGCCGGCGAGTCAGAGAATGTCGCGGCGGCGCAGGACGGTCGCGGCCAACGCGAGGAAGCCCACCAGGTACGCCGCGACGACCAGCGCCGCCTGACCTCCGCCGACGACGGCGCTGACGCCCGGCGTGTCCGACGCGCTGCCCAGCGCGGCCGCCAGCGCGCCCGCGTTCGGTCCGGGCAGCCCCTTCTGCGCCTGTGCCACCCAGTCCAGCAGAGGAGCGGCGAGCAGCGGCGAGCAGGTTCTGCACGGCCAGCAGCCACACCAGACCGAGCCCGAGAGCCAGTGCGACACCGCGCAGCACAACCGCGAGCAGGACGCCGAACGCGGTCCACATGGCCGCGATCAGCCAGCCGCCGCCCAGCCCGACCAGCAGGTCACCGACCGACGGCAGCGTCATCGGCTGATTCTCGACCGCCGCGATGACCATGCTGGCCACCGTACCGGCGGCGAACAGCGCCACCACGACCCCCAGCGCCGCCACGGCCAGCGCGCCGAGCTTGCCGGCGTAGATCGCGAGCCGGGACGGCCCTTGGGTCAGCACCGTCTTCCAGGTCTCCCAGCCGTACTCGCCACCGACCGCCAGTACACCGAGAATCACCATGATCGCGCCGAGGAACACCGGCAGGCCGGCGACCGAGTTGCCGACCAGCTGTGACGGCACGAGCGCCGCGAGACCGCGGCCGGCGGTCGGGCCACCGGTGCCGCCCTTGTACCCGGCGTACGGGATGACGTACGTGAACAGCAGGCCGAGCGTGAGCGCGACGGCGAGCAGCAACCAGTTCGCCGGCCGCTTCACCAGCTTGATCATTTCGGCCGAGAAGTTACCCCACATGTACCTCACCCCCGGTGAGTTCGAAGAACGCCTGTTCCAGCTCGCGCTCCACCATGCGCAGCTCGGAGACGGTCACGCCGGCCGACACCAGCGCGGTGTTGATCTCGCCGGCCCGGTCCGGGTCGACGGTGACGTGCAGGCCACCGTCGACCAGGTTCACCGCGTCCGACCCGAGAAGGGCCCGTAGGTGTCCGGTCGCCCGGTCCAGCGGAGCCGCGACCACCCGCAGGTCCGCGGTCCCGCGCAGCTCGGCAACCGTGCCTTCGCGGACCAGCCGGCCGTGGGAGATGACGCCCGACCCGGTCACAGATCTGCTCCACCTCGCCGAGCAGATGGCTGGACAGCAGCACGGTGCTGCCGGCCGCGCCGAGCCGGCGGATCAGCGCCCGCATGTCGGCCATGCCGGCCGGATCCAGGCCGTTGGTCGGCTCGTCGAGGATCAGCAGCCGCGGATCCTTCAGCAGCGCCGCGGCCACGCCGAGCCGTTGCTTCATGCCCAGCGAGTAGGCGGCGTACCGGTCGCCGGCCCGGTCGGCAGGTCGACCAGGTCCAGCACCAGCGTCGACCCGGCCGTCGGCGACCGCCGGCGTACCGGGCGAGCACCCGCAGGTTGTCGCGGCCGGACAGGTACGGATAGAACGCCGGACCCTCGATCAGCGCGCCGACCCGGTCCAGGCGCGCCCGGCGTCCGGCCGCGCACGCAGCACCCGGCCGGACGGTCGGGCGGATCAGGCCCAGCAGCATCCGCAGCGTGGTCGTCTTGCCGGCACCGTTGGGGCCGAGGAATCCGTACACCTCGCCCGGCCCGTACCGTCAGGTCGAGCGCGTCGACGGCGACCAGATCGCCGTACCGTTTGGTCAGTCTCTGCGTGACGATGGGTTCCATACCAACGACTGTGCCGGCGGTGCCGGCCGGCGGCGTCCGCTCAGGCGCGGCAATGCCGGTACGTCAGCCGACGTACGCCGCCGGTCCGCACCGCTACGCCTTGCCCCGCAGGGCACTTTGGCGCTGCGGCGACATGCGGCGGGCAACGCAGCCCCCGGCCGGGGCGTACGGCGCGCGACGTAGCCGCCCCAGGGGTAACCGGCCGTGGCCGGGGCCGTCGCGAAGGACTGCGCGTGGGGCGGGTGTGTCGACCGATGTCGATGCGGGCAGACTGTCCGGGTGGAGAGGGAGAGGGTGCTCGGCGGCCGCTACCGCCTGGAGGGGCGGCTGGGAAGCGGCGGGATGTCGGTGGTCTGGCGGGCCCGCGACGAGGTGTTGGGCCGGCCGGTCGCGGTCAAGCTGCTGGCCGGACGCTATGCCAGCGACCCGCTGTTCCGCCGGCGTATCCATGACGAAGCCCGCGCCGCGGCGGCGTTGTCGCACCCGAACGTTGCCCAGGTGTACGACTTCGGCGAGTCGGACGAGCGCGGTGACCGGGTGCCGTACGTGGTGATGGAACTGGTCGCCGGGCGTACCCTCGCCGAGCGTCTCGCGGCCGGGCCGCTGCCGGCCAAGCTGGCTTTCCGGATCTGCTCCGAGGTGGCCGCGGCGCTGGCTGCCGCGCACGCGGAGGGTCTCGTCCACCGCGACGTCAAGCCGGCCAACGTGATGCTGGCGCCGACCGGGGCCAAGGTGGTCGACTTCGGCATCGCCGCCGCCGTCCGTCCGCCCGGCAGCACCGGGCCGGACGGTGAGCTGTTCGGCACCCCGGCGTACCTGGCACCCGAGCGGCTCACCGGCGACATGGTCGAGCCGGCGTCCGACGTTTACGCCCTGGGCGTGCTGCTGTACAAGATGCTGGCCGGGCAGTTGCCGTGGAGCGCCGAAACCAGTACGCAGATGCTCACCGCGCAGGTCTACATCGCCCCGGCGCCGCTGCCGACCCTGCCCGACGTACCGGCCGAGGTCGCCGACCTATGCCGGCGCTGCCTCGACAAGGAACCAACGAACCGGCCGACAGCGCGCGAAGTGGTGGCCGTCCTCGCCGACGCCGCCGGTGTCCGCGCGATCGACGACGACCTGACCCACGCGCTGGCCGCACCCGCCGGCAAGCCGCCCACGTCGGCCGTGCGCGGACTCGCGGCCGACGCTGGGACGACCGGCCCCGTGAGGCGCCGCCGTCGGGTCCGCTTCACGGTGGCAGCCGGCACCGTGGCGGTGGTGGTCGCCGGCATCGGATCGTGGCTGTACTGGGCCGGGGACACGCATCGGCGTGTGCCGGCCCGGGGGGCGGATCGGCAGCCGGCTGCCGCCGGACAGGCGTCCGCCAGCCAGACCGGAGCCCGCGCTCCGTCGCCGCCTACGGCGTCTGGTATGCCTGGCCCGCTGCACACGCCACTCGGCGGCGCGAACGGGCCGGGTACACCCTCTCTGTCCAGCGGACCGCCAGCCGGTGCGACCCCGACATCGACCACTCCGGCACCGAAACCCACGCAGCCACAACGACGCAGTCTGTCCTCCACCGGCGGCACGGTCGTGGCGACGTGCACCCCGGACGAACTGGCTCAGCTGCTGTCCTGGACCCCGACCAAGCCGTACAAGACCGACCGGGTCGACGCCGGCCCGGCGCCAGCGGCGGTCGCCGTCTTTCGACACGGCAAGAACACCGTACAGATGACCATCACCTGCACCGATGGAGTACCGTCCGCGACGACCATCCCGCCCGGCAACTAGCTATGCCGGCTGATCATCCCGTCGGGTTCTAAGCGATTTCTGAGAATTGATGACGAGTGTCCGTGCGCGTCGAGTTACTTCTCGCGTGGACGGAGGGGCACAGTGCCCAACCTCGAGTACGTCGTCGTCGGCGCCGGCCCGGCTGGCCTTCAGCTCGGCCAGTTGCTCGCGGCAGGGGGCCACGAGTACGTGATCCTCGAACGCGCACAGGCCCCGGGTGCGTTCTTCGCCAGTTTCCCGCGCCACCGCCAGCTCATCTCCATCAACAAGGTGCACACCGGGACCGACGATCCGGAGCTGAACCTGCGGATGGACTGGAACTCGCTGCTGTCGCCGGATCCGGCGCTGCTGTTCACCCGGTACACCGAGCGGTACTTCCCGCCGGCCGACGAGATGGTGCGCTACCTCGCCGACTACGCGCGCGCGTTCGACCTGAAGATCTGGTACGGCACCGAGGTGACACGGATCGCCCGCGACGGCGACGGGTTCGTGGTGACCGATCAGGCCGGCGACACGTACCACCCGGCGCGGGTCGTCATCGCCACCGGCGTCAGCCAGCCCTACATCCCGGACATCCCGGGGATCGACCTGATCGAGCAGTACGCCACCGTGTCGGTCGAGCCGAAGGACTTCGTCGACCAGCGGGTGCTCATCATCGGCAAGGGCAACTCGGCGCTGGAGACGGCCGACAACCTGATCGAGACGGCCGCGGTCATCCACGTCGCCGGGCCGAGCTCGATGAAGCTCGCCTGGAAGACCCACTATGTGGGACACCTGCGCGCGGTCAACAACAACTTCCTCGACACGTACCAGCTCAAGTCGCAGAACGCGATCCTCGACGGGCACGTCCGGTCGATCGAACGCGACGGCGACGGGTACCTGGTGCGGTTCGCCTTCTCCCGGGCCGACGAGGTGGTCAAGGAGCTGCGCTACGACCGGATCATCGGCTGCACCGGGTTCCGGCTGGACACCTCGATCTTCGCCGACGACTGCCGGCCCGCGCTGGTGCACAAGGACCGGTTCGCCCGGCTGACCCCCGCGTACGAGTCGGTCACCGTGCCCGGGGTGTACTTCGCCGGCACGCTGACCCAGGAACGCGACTTCAAGAAGTCGACGGGCGGATTCATCCACGGTTTCCGCTACGGGGTACGCGCGCTGTCGCGCATCCTCGACCAGCGCCACCACGACCAGCCGTGGCCCGCGCGTACCGTTGACGCGGCGCCGGCGGGGCTGGCCGGGGCCGTACTCGACCGGGCCAACCGTACCTCCGCGCTGTGGCAGCAGTTCGGGGTACTCGGTGACGTGCTGAACGTGGCCCCGGACGGCACCGCCACGTACCTGGAGGAGGTACCGGTCGACTACGTGCCCGAACTCGGCCTCGACGGGAGCACCTTCGTCCTCACCCTGGAGTACGGGCCGGACCACGACAAGGTGGACCCGTTCGACGTCAGCGTGGCGCGGATCGCCCAGGACAGCGCCGGTCAGGCGCACGACGCGGCGTACCTGCATCCGGTAGTGCGCCACCACCGTGACGGCGACCAGGTCGGTGTACACCACGTCGCGGAGAACCTGGAGAACGAGTGGGACAGGCCGGCGGCGCACGTCGACCCGCTGGTGGCGTTCTTCGGGCGCGAGCTCGCGCCCGCGGCGGTGGCACGGTGAGCGGGCCCGGCGCTGGCCTGATCAACCTGCACGACTACGAGGCCGCCGCCCGATCCACAGTGGACCCGGTGTACTACGACTACATCGCGGGCGGCGCGCGCGACGAGGAGACGGTACGCGCCAACCGAAACGGGTTCGCCCGGCTCAACCTGCTACCGCGGGTGCTGCGCGGGCGGGACAAGCGCGACCTGTCGGTACCGCTGTTCGGCGGCCGGGCCGGCATGCCGGTCGTCGTGTCCCCCACGGCGTTCCACAAGCTGGTACATCCGGCGGGCGAGATCGCGACCGCCCGCGCCACGGCGGCCGCGGGTACCGTCATGATCGCCAGCATGGCCTCGACGGTGGCCATCGAGGAGGTCGCCGACGCGGCCCGCGCCGCCGCCCCGGATGGGCAGGCGCAGCTGTGGTTCCAGCTCTACATCCAGCCCGATCTCGAGGTCACCGAGGCGCTCGTCCAGCGGGCGACCAACGCCGGCTGTACCGCGCTGGTGGTCACCGTCGACTCGCCGGTGCTCGGCGCCAGCGACCGTAACGAGCGCAACGGGTTCCACGACCTGCCCGCCGGCATGGCCTGCGAGAACCTGCGCAACCTGCGCGGCGGCGAGCCAGGCCACGTGCGGCAGATCGTGATGTCGGCCGAGCTGTCCTGGGAGCATGTCAGCTGGCTGCGCGCCCTTACCAACCTCCCGATCCTGCTCAAGGGTGTGCTGCATCCGGAGGACGCCCGGATCGCGCTGCGGCACGGGGTCGACGGCCTGCTGCTGTCCAACCACGGCGGCCGGCAGCTCGACACGGTACCGGCGACCATCGACCTGCTGCCGGAGCTGGTCGCCGCGGTCGCCGGGCGGGTGCCGCTGCTGCTCGACGGCGGGGTACGCCGCGGTACCGACGTGGTGAAGGCGCTGGCGCTGGGCGCGAGCGCGGTCGGCGTCGGCCGGCCGGTGGTCTGGGGCCTGGCGGTCGACGGCGAAGCCGGCGTGCGCCGGGTGCTGGAGCTGCTGCGCGACGAGGTCGACCACACGCTCGCGCTGTGCGGTGCGACCGGCGTCGCCGACCTGACCCCGGACCTGGTCCGGCGGCGGCCGTGATCTGGCTCTGGGCCACGGCCGGGTGCGTCGCCGTCGCGGGTACCGCACCGTACTGGCTGCCCGGCCGGGTGGTGGCGCTGCGCGAGCGCATCTTCACCGCGGTCAACGGCGACGAGGGGGTCGCGCTGCCCGGCCCGCGCTACGGGGTGGCCGACTTCCGGGCGCTGTACGCGAATCCGGCGGCCAACGGGCGCAGCCGCGGCGCGGCGCTGTCCGACCTGTTCTGGTACTGGCTGGCCCCCGGCCCGCAGGTGCACCAGGAGCACCTTGAGCCCGGTCCGCGCTACGACGACGTGGCCCGCACGACCCGTACCATCCTGGCCCGGCTGCGCAAGGACGAGTGGGAGCAGCTCGCCGCCCGGTGCGCCGACCGCGTCCTCGCCGAGGCCGACTCTTACCACGCCGACCGCGCGCGTACCGCGCGGCTGCGCGACCTGATGATGCCGGTCTGGGCCGAGGTCTACTACGAGCTGGTGTTCCGCGAGCCGTGCCCGCCGCCCGCCCGGGCGCTGATCGTGGCCAACGCCGACGACGTGGTGAGCGCGTTGAAGTGCACCCGACTGCGGCACATGGGCCGGCGCGACAAGCTCACCCGGTACCTTGTGCGGCGCATCGAAGCCGGCACGGTACCCGTCCCGCTGCCCGCGTCACTGTCCACCTTGGAGCAGGCCTGGTACCTGCAGGGCACCTTTTTCAACACCGCCGTCGTGCAGATGTCCGAAGCCATGGCGCATCTGCTGATGGCGATCGCGACCCACCCGGAGGTACAGCAGCGGCTCCACGCCGATCCGGACGACCAGCGCTACCTCGACCACGTCATGGACGAGACGCTCCGGGTCTTCCCGCTGTTCGGGGTCGCCCACCGGATCACGTCCTCGGACATCGAGGCGGACCTGCCCGCCGGGTCGGTCCTGCTGTTCAACTACGCCGCGTACCAGCACCACGGGCTGCCCGACGGCGACCGGTTCGACCCGGACCGGTGGGACCGGGTGTCCGCTCGCGACATCAACCACATCCCGTTCGGGGTCAGCGCCAACCGGCCGTGCCCGGCCCGCGGTGTGGCGCCGCCCGGCATGCGCGCGGTGTGCCGCGCCGTACTGGCCCGGTACACGCTCGCGTCCACCGCCGCGCACACCCGGTCGCTGCCCAACCGCGGCCCGGCGCTGCTGATCCCGCGCGCCGACCGGGGGCGGCACCGCGTGGCGCTGGCATGGATGCGGACAGCCGACCGCTGGGCCGCCGTGTGGCGCAGCATCGTTCAGCTCGTCCTCGGCAGCTACATGGTCTGGGACGCCCGCCGACAGCGGTTGTGCCAGCGGTACTTCGACAGCGTGGCAACTGCCCGACACTGACCGGAGGACTCATCGTGACCGCCGCCGAACTCGCACCGCGGTTCTTCCTCGCCGCCATGGTCATCCTGCTCGTCTGCCGGCTCGTATCGGCGCTGTTCAGCCGGGCCGGCCAACCGCCCGTCGTCGGCGAGATGATCGCCGGAGTGCTGCTCGGCCCGTCGCTGCTCGGGCTGGTCGCACCGGGCGTGTCGGCCGCGTTGTTCCCGCCCGCGCTGCTGCCGGTGCTGTACGTCGCCGGGCAGATCGGCCTGGTGACGTTGATGTTCCAGGGCGGCCGCGAGCTGCGGGCGTACCTCAGCGGCGGGCTCGCCGGGACGGCATCCGCGGTCTCACTCGCCGGGGTGTCGGTTCCGCTACTGCTCGGCATCGGGCTCACCCTCGCGGTGCGCGGCAAGGTCAACATCTTCCTACCCGGGCTGTCCGTCTGGGTGACGGCCGTGTTCGTCGGGGTCGCACTGGCCATCACCGCCTTCCCGATGATGGTGCGGATCATCCTGGAACGGGGGCTGTCCGGCTCCCGGTTCGGGTCGCTGTCGCTGGCCTCCGGCGCGGTCGACGACGTGGTGGCCTGGCTCCTGCTGGCCGCCGTCCTGAGTGCGGCCTCCGGGCGCTCCTGGACGGTGGTCAAGGGTCACCACGACCATGACCGCGCCGGTCCTGAGCTGGCTCGATCGGCGCGACGCCCGGTCGGCCGCGCCCGACCGGACGACTGCGGCGATTGATGACCAACAACCCGTACTGTCATGATGGGCAGGTGCGGGGGGCATACGAGACAACCGACACAGCGCGGATTCTCGTCGTAGAAGATGACCTCGAGCTGGCCGCCATGCTCGATGGCCTGCTCACCGGTGAGGGTTTCGCGGTCGACCGGGCGGAAGACGGGCAGCGTGGGCTCCATCTGGGGCTGACCCGCGAATATCAGGTGATGATCCTCGACCGGCGGCTGCCCGGACTCGACGGCCTGGACCTGCTGGTGAGGCTGAGACAGCGGGCGGTGACCACCCGTGCGTTGATGCTGACGGCGCTGGGCGAGGTGGTCGACCGGGTCGACGGGCTCAACGCGGGCGCCGACGACTACCTGGTGAAGCCGTTCGAGGTCGACGAGCTGGTGGCGCGGGTGCGCGCACTGCACCGCCGGTTCCTCGACGAGGCCGAGCTGGTGCCTGTCGGCGCGGCCCATCTCGATGTGTCGCAGCGCGACGTGTCGCTGCCCGACGGCCGGCGGGTCGCGCTGTCGCCGCGCGAGTTCGAGCTGCTGCGGGTACTGGCGCAACGCCCGAAGGCCGTGCATCTGCGTGCCCGGCTGCGCGACCGCATCTTCGCGGACGCCCGCCGTGAGTCCGTGGTGGATACGTATGTGTACTACCTGCGCGCGAAGCTGGGCGCCGGCGTGATCCGCACCGTGCGCGGGTTCGGGTACCAGATCGGCGCCCTGTGACCTGCCCGGCCGACGGGCGGCGCGGCCCATGACGGTGGTCGATCCCGAGCGGAGGCTGTTGCGGCGCACCAGGCTCGTGCTGACCGCGCAGCTCGCCGGCGCGATCACCGGGGTGGTGCTACTGGTGGGCGGGGTCGCGTACACGGTCACCGTCTCGCGGCAGCGAGCCATGATCGACCAGACTCTCGCGTACACCGTCGAACATGGCAATCCCGGTGCGCACGATCCGTGCATGTGGCTGTTCGCGTGGCGCTACGGCGTGCTCATCGGGGCGGCCGGTGCGCCACCGGGGCTGCCGCTGCGCGGGGCGATGTCTGAGGTCGCCGACGGCGGGCCGGGCGGCACGCGTACCGTCTCCGCCAACGACACCACGTACACGCTGTTGACCGTGCGGGCCGGCAACGAGGTGCGGCAGGCGGTCTTCGACGAGCGGTACCAGCTGTCCGACCGGTGCGAGCTGGCCGTGTCGCTGGTCATCGCCGAACTCGTCGGGCTGGTCGCGGCGCTGCTGACCGGCAACTTCCTCGCCGGCCGGGCGATGGCACCGCTGGGCCAGGCGCTCATCCGCCAACGCCAGTTCGTCGCCGACGCCAGTCACGAGCTGCGCAGCCCGCTGACCCGGCTGTACACCCGGACGCAGCTGATCCTGCGCTGGCGGCGCGCGGAGCTGCCCGACGGTGTGGCCGCCGAGCTGGCGTCCGTGGTCCACGGCGCGAAGCAGCTCAACCTACTCGTGGACGACCTGCTCCGGTCGGCCCGGATGACTGCGAGCGACGCCCAGCCGAGCCGGGTCGAGCTGGCCGAGGTCGCGGCTGCCGTGGCCGACGAGGAGCGACCCTGGGCCGCGCGGCGCGGACTGTACATGGAGGCGACGAACGGCACCGCACCGACGACCGTGTACGGCTTCGAGCCGGCACTGCGGCGCATGGTGTCGGCGCTGGTCGACAACGCGATCCGGCATACCGGGCCGGGCGGCCGGATCACGTTGACCGTCACCTCGACCGAGCGCGGAGACGCGGTCGAGTTCGTCGTGTCCGACACCGGGGCGGGCTTCGACCCGGCCGACCGGCAGCGTATCTTCGACCGGTTCGCCAGCGGCACCGACGGCGCCACCGGGCTGGGCCTGGCCCTGGTCCGGGAGGTGGTGCGCGACCACGGCGGCACGGTGTCGGCCACCGGGCGGCCCGGTGCCGGTGCCGACTTCCGGGTGCGGCTGCCGGCCGCCGGAAGCCCGCGTCGCCGGCCCCGGATCCTCCAGATGGTGTCGTCGCGCTCGGGCTGGAGCTAGGTGCCGTCGCGGCGCTGGTTACCGTCGCGGCGCGGCGGCACGGATCGTGGCCTCGATCTGCGGCCACGGCAGGCCGGGCGGCAGGCCGACGACGTTGATGTCGACCACGGTGTCCCACCGGTCGAGCTGCTCCCGGACGGTCGCCGCGGTGCCGTAGGCGGTGAACTCGTCGAGGAGGATCTGGGCCTCGTCCGGGATGGTCTTCGTGGACCGGACGAGGTCGACCTCGGTGGCGAGGCCCTGGGCGGCGACCAGTTGGGGATAGATGTCGCCCATCGCCGCCAGGTACGCGGTGGTGCAGGCCGCCGCCGCTGCCCGCGCCGCGCCGACGTCCGGGTCGACGACCGTGAACGGCCCGGCCGCGATGGTGATCGGACGCGTCGCCGGCCGGTGCTCGGCGATATCGGCGGCGAGTTCGCGGAGCCGGTCGCGGCGCAGGTAGATCGGGTACCACCCGTCGGCCAGGTCGGCGGCGACCCGGACGGTCCGCTCGCCACTGGCGGCCAGCCAGATCGGCAGCTCGGGGACGGGCGGTTGGCCGAGGCGCAGCGCTCTCGCCGCCGGGACGGCCGACAGCGCCACCCGTTCACCGTTCAGCAGCGCGCGTACCCGCGTCGTGACGTCCCGCAGGCGGGCCGCCGGCCGGTCGTACCCGATGTCATGCCAGCCCTCCACGAGCTGGCGCGTGCTCGCGCCCAGCCCGAGGATGAACCGCCCGCCGGACAACCGGTGCAGCGTCGCGGCGGTCATCGCGATCGTCGCGGGGGAGCGGCCCCACACCGACAGGACGCCGGCCGCGAGCGTGATCCGGCGGGTGGCGGCGGCAAGCTCGGCCAGCAGGATGGTCGAGTCCAGCCCCCAGCCCTCGGCGACCGAGAAGACCTCGTATCCCAGTTCGTCGGCGAGCGTGGCCGCGCGCACGATGACGTCGTGGCGGACCTCCATCGGCGTGACCGCGATGCCGCGCCTCATCGGAGTGTGATCCAGGTCTGGCGAGCGAAGCCCCGCATGACCCCGTCGCGGGTGTAGAGGGCGGATCCGGCGGCCAGCTTGCGCCCGGACACGCCGTCCAGCCAGCCGACGACGATGTACGCGCTCTGTGCCAGGATCGGCGGCTGCAGCCGTGCCGCCATGCGGCCGAGCACCGCGGGCCGGTCGACCCGGCCGAAGCGGGTCGCGGCCCAGCCGCCCGGGCAGTCCAGGGCCGCCCACGCGTACTCCGGTTTGATGAACCCGTCCGCGGTCGCGTCGCCGCTCGGGTACCACACCGCCGCGACGAGTTCGCGCGCGCCCAGCGGGCCCGGAAAGATCCGGAGGGCAGCGGCGTCCGTGCGACCGGTGCCGCATCCCAAACACATCGGGTACGGGTGGGAGCGCAGTCCCGGGAAGGACGCGGTGGCGGCGAGCGCCTCGGCGAACGTCGGCGGTGACGGCGTCCGATCCTCCAGCCGGATCGAGGCAGCGTCGGCGACCAGCGCGTTCTCGTCGTACAGCGCGAGACCCCCGTCGTACGGCGTGAGCCGTAGCCTGGTCCCGAGCGGCACCGGCCTGCGCAGGGTGATCTCGGCGTCGGCCGCCACGTGCGCGGCGAGGACCCCGCAGGCGTAGCCGCCGTGGGCGGACGCGGGTGGGCCCTCGAAGGCGGAGTCGATGACGATCTCCCGGTTCGGCATGGCCCGACGCTAACGGTGGCCGTCGGGTCGCCGAATCGGTCGGCTTACCGAGATGACCCCGGAGATCTTGCGGGAATTACCTAGTCGGGCCGCTCGGCGTCAGCCGTGCCCAGACCGCGATCTGGGCCCGGGCACGGACGCCGAGCTTGGTGCGGACGTGCTCGACGTGCGCGTCGACGGTCCGCACCGACACGCCCAGGGTCCGGGCGATCTCGGCGTTGGTGAGCCCGTCGGCTATCAGGTCCGCCACCTGGAACTCCCGTGCGGTGAGCGGTCCGCCGGTGATCTCGGCCCGGGGCGTACCCGGCCGATCGTGGAGGAACGACAGGAGCGTTGACGCGGCGGCGTCCGCGCCCTCGGCGTAGATCGGTTGCATCCGGCCGGGGAGCGCGGCGAGCTGCGCACCCGGGATCAGCGCGGCCAGCTCCCGGCCGAGCTCGAACCGAACGGCCCGGCTGCCCCGGCGATGCGCCACGAGCGTCGGTACCCGGATCTCCGGCAGCAGGTCGGTGACGTCGAACCGGTAGAACATGTCCAGCAGCGAGGCCGCCATGTCGGCGGTCGCCGCGGCCCGCTGCAGCCGGGCGAACATCCCGGTCAACTCGGCCGGCGCGTCGGGGAACCAGATGTCGGCGAGCACCCGCGACCCGAGCCCCCAGTGCGCCCGGACCAGCGCCAGCACCGACTGCCTGACGTCGTCGGGGGCGAGGTCACGGCCGCGCGCGCAGCTGCCGTGCACGATCAGCGACGACACGACGTCAGGGTGGGTCACGGCGTACGTCGCCGCGACCTGCCCGCTCTCGCACGAGCCGAACAGCGTGAACCGATCGAGGCCGAGGTGCTCGACCAGCGCCGCCAGCACCGACAGTTCGGACTCCATGGTGAAGTCTGTCCGGGTCCGGTCGGACAGGCCACAGCCGACCTTGTCGTACCGGATGACGGTGTGCTCGCGCGCCAGCGCCTCGACGAACCGGCGATGCTCCGGGTTCTCCCACATCAGGCCGAGGTGCGAGACCCAGCCGAGCAGGCACAGCAGCGGCGGCCCGCTGCCCGTCATCGAGTAGGCGACGCGACCCGCGGGCGTGGCGGCGAACCGCACCACCTGCCTCATCCGCCCAGCATGCCACCGCCCCGAAGCGGCTGTCACCCGGCCGGTGTCGCTGGTCGCCGCACGGGTTGACGCAACCGGTTGATTGCTATAAGTTGAGTAGCAATCAAACGGTTGCTATAAGGAGGCGGACATGGCATTCCCCGACCGGATCGAACGCACCTTCCACCTCGCCCACCCACCCCAGCGGGTCTGGGCCGCGCTGACCACCGCCGAGGGCCTGGGCACCTGGTTCGCCCAACTCCCCGACACCGAGCACAAGACCGCCTTCGGTGGCAACACCGACGGCTGGACCAGCGAACTGGGCGAACTGGTCGCCTACCTCGACGGGCGCAATGGCCACGGCTGACCCGGAAACCATCGCGCAGGAGGTCTTCGCCGGCGGAACGGAAAGGAAGGTCCAGTCATGAATACGCGGCACATGGCGCTGCGCCCGGGCCGCGCCAATCTCGTCTTGGCCACGCTGTTTCTCGGCATGTTCGTCATGGGCAGTACGGAACTGCTCGTGGTCGGCGTGCTGAACCTGATCGCCGCCGACCTACGGGTTTCGATCCCGACGGCCGGCTCACTGGTGACCGCCTACGCGCTCGGCATCGCGATCGGCGGTCCGATCCTGACCGCGCTGACCATCAGGCTGAACAAGCGCACGGTCCTTGCCGGCGCGCTCATCCTGTTCATTCTGACCAACCTGGTCGCAGTGTTGACCGCCAGCTATGGCCTGTTCCTGGTGGCGCGGATCCTCACCGGCACGGCTCAGGGACTGTTCATCGCCGCCGCGTTCGCGGCCGGCAGCGCGGTCGTTTCCCCAGCGCGCACGGGCCGGGCGATCGCGGTGGTCATTTCGGGTGTGGCGGTATCGGGGGCGCTCGGCGTGCCACTGGGGACCCTGGTCGGCCAGGCGCTGGGCTGGCGCGAGTCGTTCGCCGCCGCCGCCGTGCTCGCCGTGGCCGCGTTCATCGCCACGCTGGCGCTGGTTCCGTCCGTGCCCAGCACCGGTGGCGCCGCGGGCAACCAGATCAGGCACGCGTTCGCCCCGCGGGTGCTCGCCGTGCTGGCCCTGACGTTCCTGATGTTCTCGTCGTTGTACGCCGCGCTGACCTACATCGTCCCGTTCCTGCAAACCGTCACCGGAATCTCCGGCGGGCTGATCAGCGTATTTCTGCTGGCTTACGGGGTAGCCACCGCGGTGGGTTCGTTCGGCGGCGGCCGTTTCGCCGACACCAACGCCGCACGCACCCTCATCGTCGGGACCACCGGTGTCGCGGTCTGCCTGCTGGCGCTGTACCTCGTCGGCACGATCGCGGTACCGGTGGCGCTGGTGCTGCTGGCCTCGGGCGGGTTCGCCATGGGCATGGCACCCTCACTGCAGTACCGCGTGGTCAGCCTGGCCGGCCCCGGCGGCGCGTTCGCGCAGTCGTTGCCTGCCTCCGCGGCCAACGTGGGCATCGCATTCGGCTCGTTCATCGGCGGCGTGGCGATCGGCAGCTTCACCGTTTCCGCAGCGGTGATCGCCGGCCTCATCATCGCCGCGGCCGCCATCCCGGTCGCCTGGGCGACCAGCTTCCTGGCGCCGCCGACGGTCGCGCGGGCAACGGACCCGTCCCGCGACCGGATGCACGCCGCCACGCGGACGGTGCCGCGCGACATCGTACCGTCCACATTGGATAACGCCGTGGCTCGGTGAAGCGGGGAGACCGCTGGGCGGTCCGACCACGGCGGACGATCTGCTCCGCAGCTCAGTAAGCTGTATGCCTTGGTGCGCCATGGTGATTGCGGCGGCCGCGGCGTCGGGCCGTCCTGCGCGAAGCTGTTCTGCTCGGAGACGGCCGACCGTGCCGCCGACTCAGCGAGGAGAACCGACCGTGCCCGACATCCCGTGCAGCGCCACCCTCACCGACGATGAGCGAGCCATGATCGACGTGGTCGCCGAGTTTGTCGACGACCGGGTCCGCCCCGAGGTTCGGGAGCTGGAGCACGCCGACGTCTACCCGGACCGGTTCATCGGGGAGATGAAGCAGCTCGGCGTGTACGGTCTGCTCGTGCCGCCGGAGTTTGGCGGCACCGGCGTGTCGGCGACCTGCTTCGCCCTGATCACGGAGGAGTTGGCACGCGGCTGGATGAGCCTGGCCGGCGCGATGGGCGGCCACTCGGTGGTCACCTACCTGATCCGGACCTTCGGCACCGAGGCGCAGCGGGCGGCCTACCTGCCGGCGCTGGCGACGGGGGAGATCCGTGCGACGATGGCGCTCACCGAGCCCGGCGGCGGCTCGGACCTGCGGGCCATGACCACCCGGGCAATGCGTGACGGCGCCGGCTTCACGGTGACCGGGGTCAAGACCTGGATCACCAACGCCCGGCGGGCCGGCCTGATCGCGTTGCTGTGCCGGACCGAGCCCGGCTTCTCGGTCCTGCTGGTGCCGGCCGGTGCCGGCTACCAGGTCTCCCGCGATCTGCCGAAACTCGGCTACAAAGGGGTGGAGAGCTGCGAGATCGTGTTCGACGAGGTGCGGGTACCCGATGATGCTGTCCTCGGCGGCGACCCTGGGGCCGGGTTCGCGCAGATGATGCGCGGCCTCGAAGTAGGCCGGGTCAACGTGGCCGCCCGCGCGGTCGGGGTCGGCCGGGCCGCGCTCGACGACGCGCTGCGCTACGCCCAGGAGCGCGAGGCGTTCGGCCGGCCGATCTGGGAGCACCAGTCGATCGGCAACTACCTCGCCGACGCCGCCACCAAACTGGCCGCCGCCCGGCTGCTCACCCTCGACGCGGCCGCCCGCATCGACGCGGGGGAGCGGGCCGACCTGGAAGCCGGCATGGCCAAGCTGTTCGCCTCCGAGACCTGTATGGAGATCGCACTCAACGCGGTGCGCATCCATGGCGGGTACGGCTACTCGACCGAGTTCGACGTCGAGCGGTACTTCCGGGACGCGCCGCTGATGATTGTCGGCGAGGGCACCAACGAGATCCAGCGCAACGTGATCGCGCGGCAACTGGTCCGGCGGAGCCAGCGACGAGCCTAGCGGGCGGGCGACTTGGGGAACGGAAGGTCTCGTCCCAGCCGGGCCAGCGGGGACAGGGCCATCAGAAGTGGTGACAGCACCATGCCGGCGGCCGTGACCAGGAGGGTGCAGCGCAACCCCCAGCCGTCCGCGAGATAGCCGCCGAACAGCGAGCCGAGCGGGGTCAGACCCATGCCAGCGAACGTGATCGTCGCGGCGGCGCGGCCTTGCATCCGGTCCGGGGTGAGGGCCTGCCGGACGACCATGACCGTGACGTTGACCAGCTGGCCGAAGACCCCGAACACGAAGTTGATCGCGATGAGCGAAGGGATCGTCACCGCCGCGGGGCCGTGCAGCGCCGGCACACACAGCATCACGCCGTCGCCGAGCGCCGCCGCGCACACGAGCACCGCGCCGTACCCGAACCGGCTCGGCAGGCGAGCGGCGAGCAGCGATCCCACCAGCGCACCCGGTCCCGTCGCCGCGAGCACCAGGCCGACGGCGGTGCCGGACAGGCGCAGCTCCCGTGGCAGGAAGAGCAGGTACGCCGTCATCATGGCCGCGAAGGAGAACTGGAAGGCCGCCGAGGCCAGGCTCACGGTCCGCAGCGAGGTATCGCCGACGACGAAGCGGAGGCCCTCGATGACTTGCTGCCGGACGCGACGGGGACCGTTCGAGCGCCCGGGGATCGACTCGCGCCGGCGGATCCGGCGGATCGACAGGAACGACAGCGCGAAGAACAGCGCGCTGGACACGACGGCGATCGGCGCCGACAGCAGCGACACCAAGGCAGCGCCGAGGGCTGGGCCGCCGATCTGGGCCGCGGACCGGCTGCCCTCGACGGCGCTGTTGGCCGGCGCCAGCTGATCGCGTTTCAGCAGTCGTACGACAGACGCCTGGTAGGCCACGTCGAAGAACACCGACAAGGCCCCAATGGTGACGGCGACCACGAACAGCGCGGGCAGGCCGAGCCCGCCGAGGAGGCTGGCCACGACGGCTGCGCCCAGTGCCAGGGCCCGGCCGAGATCCGCCAACACCATCACGGTACGGGTTCGCCACCTGTCCACCCACGCTCCGACGAACAGCGAGAGCAGCAGAATCGGCGCCTGCCCCACCGCGCGCAGGGCCCCCAGTTGGCCCGCATCGGCGTTGAGGGTCAGGACGGCGATCAGGGGCAGGACCACCAGGCTCGTGTGCTCGCCCAGTTGTGAGACCGTCTGGCCGATCCAGAGCCGGCGGAAGTCGTCGTCCCGCCACAGGCTTGGCGGAACGGAGCCAGAAGTGGATGACACAGAGATCCCTTGGATTGCCGACAACGGCCGACAACGTCAACGCATGCCTCAGTTCCTCCAGGGTTACTCGCTGCCCGGGACACTAGCCGTCGGCGGCCCGGTGCGGAAAGCGATTTGAGGGCCGGCGCCGCCGATCTGGACGCGGCGTCGGCGGGACCGCTCAGAGGCAGCCGTCGGCGCGCAGCCGGGCGATCTCGTCCGGCTCGTAGCCGAGTTCGGCGAGGATGGCGTCGGTGTGCTCGCCGACAGCCGGTACCGGATCCATCCGGGCCGGGACGCCGCGCAGGTTCGCCGGGGGCAGCAGCGCGCGGATCGGGCCGTTCGGCGTGCCCACCTCGCGCCACCGGTCGCGGGTGGACAGGACCGGATGGTCGAGGTACTCGGCGACGCCGTTGACCCGGGCGTTGGCCACCTGCGCGGCGTCGAGCAGGGCGGTGGCCGCGTCGGCGGTCAGCGCGGCGAACCGCCGGGCGATGACGGCGTTCAGTTCGGCGCGGTGGGCGACCCGGGCCGGGTTGCGGGCGAACCGCTCGTCGGTGGCGATCGCCGGGTCGCCGAGGAAGACCGCGCAGAACGACCGCCATTCGCGCTCGTTCTGGATGGCCAGCAGCACGGTACCGCCGTCGGTGGCGGTGTACGGCCCGTAGGGCGCGATCGTCGCGTGCTCCATCCCGGCCCGTGGCGGCGGGCTGCCGCCGTACCCGGTGTAGTAGGCCGGGGCGCCCATCCACTCCGACAGCGCGTCGAACAGCGACACCTCGACGGCGGTGGCCTCACCGGTGACGGCCCGCCGGTACAGCGCGGTGAGGATGCCGGAGTACGCGTACATGCCGCCGGCGATGTCGGCGACGGAGATGCCGACCTTAGCCGGCTCGGCGGGTGTACCGGTCAGTGAGGTCACTCCGGTCTCGCACTGCACCAGCAGGTCGTAGGCCTTGCGGCCGGCCCACGGCCCGGCGCTGCCGTAACCGGAGACGTCGCAGACGATCAGGTTCGGGTACACGGTCGTCAGGTCGCCGGCGGCCAGGCCGAGCCGGGCGGCCGCGCCGGGGGCGAGGTTCTGCACGAACACGTCGGCGCCGGCCAGCAGCCGGTCGAGCACCGCGCGACCGCCGGGCCGCTTGATGTCGAGGGTGACCGACTCCTTGTTGCGGTTGAGCCAGACGAAGTAGCTGGACTGGCCGCGGACCGATTCGTCGTAGCCGCGGGCGAAGTCGCCGACCCCGGGCCGTTCCACCTTCACCACCCGGGCGCCCAGGTCGGCGAGCTGGCGGGTGGCGAACGGCGCGGCGACCGCCTGCTCCAGGCTCACCACGGTGGTTCCGGACAGGGGCAACACAGTCATGCGGCGGCTCCGGCGGGTAGCTGTGCGGCGAGCCGGTCAACTGCCGTCTCGCAGGTACACCCTGCCAGGAGCGCCGGCACGTCGGCGCCGCATCCGGCCGAGCAGCGTCGGCGGCGGGCTAGCGGTTGTCGGTCCGGGCACCGCGGCCGCACCGACGGGGTAAGAGCAAGCTGGTTTCTGCCGGTTTGACGGCGCTGCGAGAATAGCCTGGTTCGACGCGCGAGTGAAACCGGTCGATACCTGGACATCGTCCCGGGTGATTGGCCTTCCAGGGGAGAGGAAGGAGACACGACGTGCGATCGAGAATCCTGTCGAGCTTGACGGCTCTGACAACTGTCCTGTTAGGACTCGGGATAGCCCCGGGCCGCGCCGCCGCCGGCCAGGCACCGTCCACGATCCGGCCGGTCCGGCAGTGCGCCGACCTGGTCCGGGACTTCACCATCCCGGGCGCACCAACCCACGTCACGTCGGCCACGGTGGTGGCCGCCGCGGCCGGCCAGCCCGAGCACTGTGACGTGCGCGGGTTCATCGAGCCCGCGGTGAAGTTCCAGCTGCGCCTGCCGACCAGCACCTACGCTGGGCGCTACGTGCAGTACGGCTGCGGCGGCTTCTGCGGTGCGATCGACCCGCCGCCGTTCTTCCGCTGTGCCGGGCCGCGCGTCACCGACGCGGCGGTCGCGGCCACCGACGACGGCCACGTCGGCCAGGATCCTGTCCTGCCGAACCTCGACGGGCGCTGGGCCGCGAACAACCAGGCCGCCCGCGACGACTGGGCGTTCCGCGCCCCGCACGTGCTGTCGGTCGCCGCCAAGCGGATCATCGCGACGTTCTACGGGTCGTCGCCCCGGCACTCCTACTTCACCGGCTGCTCCAACGGAGGCCGGGAGGGACTGCTGCTCGCCCAGCGTTACCCGACCGATTTCGACGGTATCGTCGCCGCCGCTCCGGGCGCCTACATCGCGGCCCTCGGCGGGGTGTACGAGACCTGGCTGGTCCGGTCGAACACGGCGGCCGACGGTACACCGATCATCACGAGCGCGAAGCTGCCCGCGCTGCACAGCGCCGTCGTCGCCGCCTGCGACGGTTTGGACGGGCTGGTCGACGGCCAGATCGACGACCCGCGCGCCTGCCGGTTCGACCCGGCCGCGGTGCAGTGTGCGGCCGGCACCGACCAGCCGACCTGTCTGACGCCGGCGCAGGTGATGGCCGCGCGCAAGCTGTACGCCGGCCCGACCGACGCGCACGGCCGGCGGCTGTACCCCGGCGGCGAGACCCGCGGCTCCGAACTCGCCTGGGACGGGTGGCTCATCCCGATTCCCGAGCTGGGCAACATCACGATCGCCGGTGCACTCGCCGACAACTACCTGCGATATCTCGGATATCCCATCGGGGCGCCGTCCTCATCGGTCGCCGAGTTCAAATTCACGGTCGGCGAGTTCCGGCGGTTGACGCCGGAGGGCGTGCGGGCCAACTCGTTGAGCCTGGACCTGTCCAGGTTCCGGCGCTCCGGTGGCAAGCTCATCATCTGGCACGGCTGGAGCGACCAGGCGATCGCGCCCGGCGGCACCCTCGACTACTACCAGCGGCTGTGGCAGCGCTCCGGCGGCCTGCGGGAAACCCAGAAGTGGGCACGGCTGTTCATGGTGCCGACCATGTACCACTGCGCCGGCGGATACCGGCTGACCGAGTTCGACCCGCTCCGCGAGTTGGTCACCTGGGTCGAGCACGGTCACGCACCCGATCGGGTCGTCGCCGACCAGCGCGACGACCAGGGCACTGTGATCCGGTCGCGGCCGGTCTTCCCGTACCCGTTGCAGTCCAGGTACGACGGCACGGGGAGCGTCGACGACGCGAGCAACTTCGTGCCCGCCGCACCGGCGGCGCCGCCGCACGACGTCGTCGACTGGGTCGGTGACGACCTCTACACCAAGCCCGGACCGGTAGCGCCATAGCCTGTCGATCTTGGACACCCGGCGGGTGTCCCGCCAGGTGTCCAAGATCGCAAGGAGTCGCGGGTGGGCCGTGAAGCCGGCCACGCGACGTCGTCGATCGCGAGCCACGGTGCGACGGCCACGGCCGTGGGGGTGAGCCCGGCGAAGGCCTTGACCTCGCGGTGGAGGTGGGACTGGTCGACGTAGCCGCTCTCGGCGGCGACGCTGGCGGGGGCGTGACCCGCCGCGAGAAGGTGGGCGGCGTGGTCGAACCGCACCAGTTGTGCGGCGCGTTTGGGTGTGATGCCGAGCTGGGACCGGAATCGGGACCACAGGCGCTTGCGGCTCCAGCCGACCTTGTCCGCCAGGCCGTCGACGCGCACCCGCCCCTGGCTGGTGAGCGTCCGCCGCCAGGTGTAGGCGACCTCCGGGTCGATCGGTGGGCGGGCGCTCATCCGTCGGCCGAGGATGTCCGCCGCGATCGTGAACCGTTCGTCCCACGACGCGGCGGTGCGCAGCCTGTCCTCGGCTCGCCCGGCGTCGCGGCCCCAGACATCCGCGAGGGGTGCCAGCGTCCCGCTGAGCTCGGCCGATGCGCCGAACACCGCGGCCGCCGCGACCGGCTCCAGCCGGATCTGGAGGCACGCGCCGGCCCCGCCCCCCGCTGCTCGAAGATCGCCGGGGAGGAGCCCGACGACGACGCTGCCGCGTTCCTGCCGGCCGTCCGCGTCGTAGCAGAGGCCTTCTCCGTCGCTCAGGTCGACGAACAGGGTGACAGATGGGTGCGCGACCATGGCGATGTCCACGGGTGCGGCCGGGACACGTTGGCGGAACCCGGCCATGCTGATCCCCGGCAGCCGATCTGACGGGCGCGGGACTGCGATCTCCACGTCCGACCATGCCCAGTCGGGTGTCGTCCCGGTCGGCAGCACGTGACCAGTCTAGGTCTGAGGGATCACAGGCGGAGTGCCAGCGGCCGCGGCCGTGAAGCCCAGGAGCAGGTCGCTGGTCGTCTCGGGCGCTTCGAACATGGGTATGTGGCCGACGCCGGGCAGCAGCTCGACCCGCGCGGTCGGCACCGCCTCGTACTGGTGCGCCGACGACGGCTCCCAGCGGGGGTCGGCGGCGCCGAAGATCACTAGCAACGGGACATCCAGGGCGGCGAGACGCTCGGGCACGCTCCGCTCGGCGATGTACGCGGCGTTCTGGCGCAGCACCGACCTGAACGCGCGGTACGTGGTGCCTCGCAGGTCGGCGACCACGTCGTCCGGGATGTCCACCGGGCGGGCGCACGTCACACTCAGTCCCTTGCGGATCATCGCGTCCGACCGCCTCGACCAGAGGAGCGGGCCGAGGGGCGGGACCAACAGGACCCGAAGGAGGACCGGCTGCCGAAGGAGCGCATCGGGACTCGGGCCGGTGCTGATCAGCGCCAACGACCTCACCAGATCCGGGCGCCGTTCGGCAAGCGCGGTGGCGACATAGCCACCGCTGGAGTGCCCGACCACGATGACGCGCCGAAGGCCGAGATCGTCGAGCACCGCCGCCACCCGGCCTGCCTGTGCGGGCACCTCGTATGACAGCGCTGGCGGGGACTGGCCGCAGCCCGGCAGGTCGACCCGGATGACGTGATGGCGGCCGGCGAGTGCCGCGACCACCGGGTTCCAGGAGGCGCCCGAGGCTCCCGAGCCGTGGATGAGCAGTAGCGGGGGCGCCTCTCGCGGACCGTCGTGGACCACATGCATCCCGGGCGATTGCCTGTTCATGCGGGAAACGATGCCTGGGCCGCCGACCGCCAGTCTTGGACAATTGTCGTCGTGACCGTCAGGCGCTGGCGGACTCCGCCGCCTCCTTCTGCTCGACGAGCTCGCCTTCGATCATGATCTGGATCTCGTCGCTGACCACGAACTTGCCGTCCAGCATCATGTTGAAGGTCAGGCCGAGTTCCTTCCGGTTGATCTGCCCCTGAGCACTGTAGGCGATCCGATGTCCCATCATGGGGTCGTTGAACTCCCCGTACTTGAGGACCCGAAGCACGACCGGGCGGGTGTTGCCCTTGATCGTGAGATCACCGGTCATTGTGTACTGGTCCTGCCCGGACGGCTCGACGCTGGTGCTCTTGAACACCATCGTCGGGTACTTGTCCGCCTCCAGGAAGTTCGACGAACGCAGATCGTTGTCCCGCGCGTCGTTGTGGGTACGGATGCTGACTGCCTGGATCGTCACCTCGACCGACGAGGCCTCCGGGTGGTCGGGGTTGATGTCCGCGACGGCGCTGACCTCGGTGAAATGACCCCGGACCGTCATCATTCCCAGGTGCTTGGCCGAGAACTCCACCTGCGTGTGGTACGGATCGAGCTGCCAGTTGCCCATGAGAACCTCGCCACCTCGCTCACCCGGTATGGAAGCGTCCCGACATGCGATTCCCCGCCAGACCTGAGCCTAGTCCGTGAGGTCGGTGTCGTCGCGGTCGGCGGCGATTGCCCGGCACGCGGCGTACGCGGCGAACCTTGTCCTGCTTCTCGTTCTGGTCCGCGGCGAGATCACAACGGACGATCTGTTCGCAACGGACGGCGACACCGTGGACCGGTGGCGCCGCCTCGCCCAGCTGTGGCGCTCCCAACTACCGGTCGAGGGCTTCAACTTCATGTGTGACCGCACCGAAGACACGGTTATGCACGCCCTCGAACCGGTCGCCGGCAACCTCGACGCCACCGTCGGCACCTTCCACACGATCGCTCCAACGCAGGCGATCTCACCGATGCACGCGTTACTGGCGCTGCCGGTCGCGTGGCTCGCAAACGCAGCTCAACAGATTCGCGTCGCCGGTCAGCGAAGTCCGGCGGTACTGGAACTGGCCAGCGACGTCCTTGAGGAACTTTTCCGACACGTCCCGTCGGCAGACTGATGGGAACGGCGGGAACTCAGGCGGCGAGGCGACCCCGGTCCACGGCGGCGCGCATGGGCACCCCCTCCTGGGCCAGGGTCTGGCGCAACTGCTGCATCGCTTCGTAGACGCGTCGCTTCACGAGGGGGAGAGGAAGGCCGAGGTCGTGGGCCGCCTCCGCTGCGGAATGCCCCTGGAAGTACGTCTTGAGCAGGACCTGGCGGTGCTCGGGGCGGAGCGACTTGACGGCCGCGGCGACAACCGTGTGCTGGCGGGCCGGTGGCGTCATGAGCAGGCACTCCTTGAAGCGATGTGCAGGGCGTAACCATTGGGGCGAAGATCAGCGGGACTGACGTCCGCCACCGGTTTGAGCCTACGCACCGGTACCTTTCGTGCGCTTTAACCGCCCACCAGATTTCGGTTAGCCGGGCGATGGCCTGGTCGCGGTCCGTGTTCAGCCCTTCAACCTGACGTCACCTTGCCCTCCGGGGCGGCCCGTGGCGCCCGATTTCCGCGTTGGTCGGTGTCGGTACCTGTGAGGAGAGGAGAACGGCGATCATGGCAAAGGTAACCCTCGGAAATCATTCATCGGTACACGTTCCGCGGCAGGATCGCGCCAGCATTCGTACCTTATTGCGGTGTCCTCGGTGGTGACATCACGAAGGCCGACCCGGAAAGGGATTTCGGGTGTTGGCGCCGTTGATCCCGATGCCGAAGGCCGGCGGGCGTCCGGCGACACGCGAGCGCCGGGAGATCGTCAACGCCTTGGCGTACTGGTTACGTGCCGGCTGTGCGTGGCGGTTGCTGCCGCACGACCTCCCGCCGTGGCAGGCGGTCCACTACTACTGGCGCACCTGTCTGCCAGGATGACCGGTGGCCAATGCTTCTGGGGCCGTACCGTCGGCGGCGATGGACGCCACGGTCCCACGGTCTCGGTGCGCGGGTCGAGCGGTTGGCCGGTGCCGATTTCGCCGATCACGTCGACGTCAATTGACGCTCTCAGGATGTGTGGGACTCCTCGATCAGTCGCCGGTGCAGCTCGGTGGTGAGGACGTGGATCTGCCGGGTCAGTTCCGTGTTGGTCTTGAGTTCCAACTCCTGCTCGGTGAAGTCATGGTCGGCCTTGGCCTGCTGGAAGGCGGCCTGGCGATTCTGTCCGATCATCACGAAAGTCGACAGGAAGATCGCTTCGAGGGACACGGCCAGGGTCAACGTGGGCCACGGCTTCTTCTCGATGAACAGCATCCAGACGGCGAAGACCGCGATGTGGAGGTAGACGAACTGCATGGAGCCGGCGAACGCGGTGATCGCATCCGCGAGCCGCAGCTGGATGCTGGCCGCGCGCTCCGCCTGGTGTTCCAGCACCACGGGATGGTGCGGACGGCCTTTCGGCGCGGGGGGCTTCATGGGACCTCCAGGGTCGATGGTCGCGAGCGGGTACGACCCTCCACCGGCCGGTCCGCGGGTGTCAGGACACCGCCTTCGCCGCGTCGGCATCCTGCCGGACGAGCACGGCCTCGAGAGCGGCGTACTCCGACTCCTCGATCGTCGAGTATGCCAAGTCAATGCGTCCGCCCGGTCGGATGCCGGTGATATCCCCGAGCGCGATCGAGAAGGCGTGCAGTTCGGGTCCGGCGAGCTACGCCCTACCGCACCTTTCCCACATTCGCGACCTTGCCGGACTGCTTGCCCGAGTGCTTGCCCGAGTGCTTGCCCGAGTGCTTGCCCGCCGACTTTCCGGCTGACCTGGCCGCCGGCTCTACCGTTGGCTGCGTCCCCGACCGTCCCGTAAGCGCGTCCGCGTGGTCGGGCACGAACGTCTGCATCTCGCGCGGGATGCGCCGGTAACCGGTCGACGGTGGCCGGGGCGGCAGTTCCAACGGCACCCGCTGCACCTCGTGGTACGGCATCGTGGAGATCAGGTGCGCGATCATGTTGATCCGGGCCCGGCGCTTGTCCTCGCTCTCGACGACGTACCACGGCGCTTCGGGAATGTCGGTGTGCAGGAACATCTCGTCCTTGGCCCGGGAGTACTCCTCCCAGCGGCTGATGGACTCCAGGTCCATAGGGGACAGTTTCCAGCGCCTCATCGGATCCTGCAGCCGCGAACGGAACCGCAGCTCCTGCTCCCGGTCACTGACCGAGAACCAGTACTTGCGCAGCAGGATGCCGTCCTCGACCAGGAGCCGCTCGAAGATCGGGCATTGGTGGAGGAAGCGCATGTACTCCTCCTTGGTGCAGAAGCCCATCACCCGCTCGACGCCGGCCCGGTTGTACCAGCTGCGGTCGAACAGAACGATCTCACCCGCAGCCGGGAAGTGCTCGACGAACCGCTGGAAGTACCACTGGCTGCGCTCTCGTTCGGTCGGTGCCGGTAGTGCCGCGATACGCGCCAGGCGGGGGTTGAGATACTCAGTGACCCGCTTGATCGTGCTGCCCTTGCCGGCCGCGTCGCGTCCCTCGAAGACGACCACGACACGGGCGCCCTCCGCCCGTACCCATTCCTGGAGCTTGACCAGCTCGCCCTGCAACCGGAACAGCTCCGCCTCGTATGCCTTCCTCGGCACTCGCTTGATCTGCTGATCGTTAGCCACGATCGCCCACCTCCGTCGCGCCGACCCTGGACGTAACCGTAGTTCGCCGACAGCCCGTGGAGGACCGCGGCGGCCAGGTGTGGCCGACGGTCACACCCTTTCGGGTCCAAGGACCCTGGAGGGCTGACCGTACGCGGTCGAGGCTGAAGGTGAAGCCATCGACGGGGAGGGATGAAGAACGGTGCTCATGCCGCGCTTCCTGCCTCGACCGCGAAGGTGGTGACGCCAAGGCCGCAGCCACCCGGGAGGCAACCGTGTCCGGCACCCGACAACCTGTCGTCGTAGGCGTGGACCGCACCGCGGCCAGCCATTGTGCACTCTTGTGGGCCGCGCACGAGGCTGCCCAGCGCGAACGGCCGCTGCGTGTCCTGCATGTGCGCCACACCCACCACATGCGTGCGCTCGCCGACGCGCTTGCACTGGTGGATCATGCCGTTGCGCAAGCCCGGGCGTTGGCACCCGATATCGCTGTCACCGGTGAGGTCCGCTATGGCCGGCCGGCAACGGTGCTACGGAAGGCGTCCCGCCACGCCGCGTTGCTCGTGGTCGCCGGCCATGGCGGTCCCGGCGGGCTCCCGCTCGGTTCGGTCAGCGGCCATGTCACGACGCAGGCCTACTGTCCGGTACTCGCTGTCCACCCAGACCAGTTCACGACCGAGCCAGGGGCTCGACCGCGGTGGTCGCGGCCGGTGGTCGTCGGCGCCGACGATTCGGCGGACTCGGAGTCGGCGGTCGGCTTCGCGTTCGAGGAGGCTAGCCTGCGGGGCATTGGACTCCTCGCGATCCGGGTCTGGGACCCGGCGGACATGGTGCGCGTCGGTGACGCGCCGCACGTGGAGCGCACGGACGCCGGGCTCATGGAGGCCGAGCGTCACCTGCTCGCCGGGTCGGTGGCCGGCTGGCGCCGTAAGTTTCCGGACGTCCCGGTCGCGCTCCGGGTCGTCGTGGGCCACGCTGCCAAGGTACTGACCGCCGCCGCCGCGCAGGCGGAGTTGATCGTCGTCGGCGCGCACAGGGCCGATGTCACGGACGGTCCGCTGCTCGGCGCGGTGAGCCGGCATGTCCTGCACAGCGCGCGCTGCTCCGTCGTGGTCGTCCACCACAGGGAGGCACCGGCATCGGTCAGGTAGCAAGCCCGAGCGGCTGCGACGCTCGGCCACATCGGCGGGGGCGTAGCCGGCGGTGGCGTACCAGACGGTGCGCTGCACCGCCTGGCGGGTCCGGTTGCGGCCTGGCCAAGCCCGAGGATCTGGCGGGCGGATGGGCCTTTGGCCCGTGCCGCAGGACCTTGTGCCCTTATCGGGGACACCGGGCGGATGACACGTTTGTACGTGGGGAGGAACGCCGGTTTACGCCGGGTGACCGGCCGACGCCGGGTTACGCGAGAGCCGGACGTCTTCGGGCGGTGGGAAATGATCGTTGTCCTTGGCGCAGGGGCGATGGGTACCGCCCTCGCCATGCACTTCGCCCAGGCCGACCAGCGGGTGGGCGTGCTGGCGACCGGGTACGACGCCGCGGTGGTGCGGGCCTGGCGCGATCGCCAACCCCACCCGGCGCTCGGGGTTTTGTTGCATCCCGACATCACCGTGTCCGAACCCGACCACTGGCCCGCCGCCCTAGCCGGCGCCGACATCGTCGTGGTTGCGGTGTCCAGCGCCGGCCTGCGCCCGGTCCTCGAGATGGCGGCGCCGCACGCCGCCCCGGACGCGGTGTGGGTGCTCGCCACCAAGGGCTGGCAACCCGACACGCTCCGGACGCCGTCCCAGGTGGCGGCCAAGGTGCTCGGCGAGAATGTACCCATGGTGACGCTCGCCGGCCCCGGTATCGCAGCGGAGATCGTGGCGGGCTCACCGACCGCACTGGTGTGCGCCTCCCGCGATGCCGCGGCCCGCCGGCTCGTCGCGCGAACCCTGACCGCGCCGAACATGTTCACCGTGACGACCAGTGATGTCGCCGGCGTGGAGACCGCCTCCGCGTTCAAGAACGTGGTCGCCATCGCGGTAGGTATCGGCCAGGGCCTGTCCGAACGGTTCATCGAGAGTGCGTTCGTGCGCGCGTTCGCCAACGTCCGCGCGGCGATGTTCGCCCGAGGGATGATGGACATGGTGGAACTCGCCCAGGCATGTGGTGGCAACGGGGCGACTGTCGTCGGTCTCGCCGGTTCCGGCGATCTCTACGTCACCTGCATCGGTGGTCGCAACGGACGGTTCGGCCAGCTCCTCGGATCCGGGTCGAGCCCGGCACAAGCGCTGCGCACCATCGGCAGTACCGTCGAGGGGGTCGCGAACACGGCGGTGGCGCTCAAACTGGCCGCCCGGTATTCGATCGACCTGCCGACGGCCCGTGTGGTCGATCTGGCGCTGCGCGAACAGTTGACCGACGAGCGAGCCGCCGAGCAGCTGCGCCAGCTGTTCGAGGCCGCGATGCACCCGCATCACTGGTCGAATTCGGACACCAGGCTGGGCGGCGGTGGTCGCCCGCTTCGCCGGTCCGGCCCCGGCGGCGGGTTGCGCCGCGGACCGCCAGGATCCTAAGCGCCCGAAGGATCGCCGGGTCAGCTCCGGCGCAGGACGAGCAGGAACTCGGCCACACCATGGTCGGCGAGCGAGCCGAGCATCCCGTACCCTTGGGGTCCGGCGATGCCCCAGTCGGCGAACGTGACCGGGACCGATCCGGCAACCTCCACGCTCGCCGCGTCGCGGCGCGCTGCGAGTGGCACTGTCACCGCACGCGTGATGCCGTGCAGGGTGAGCTGTCCGGCCGCACTGGCCTTCATGGTGGCGCCGGATGCGAAGGGGTCGTCGAGAGCCACCGGCCGCGCCAGGCGGACGGTCGCGTCCGGGTGGTGCTGCGTGTCGAGGCTGATACCGAATTGCGGCGCAGGTTTGCCCGCGGACGTGAGGGCGAGCAGGTTGATGCGGAGATCGGCGGTGGTGACCTGACCGCCCGCGATGACGACCGTACCGGTGACGTCCTCGGTCCTACCCACCACATCGCTGGTCAATCCGAGGACCGTCTGCTGGATCCGGAAGCCAGCCACCGAGGCGGACGTGACCGGCCACGTACCGTCGAGCGGACCGACCGGCGCGGCGGCGGATGCCGGAAGCGCCAGCGGCGCGGGCGTCGGTTGCAGCTTGATGGCCGTCGCGACCGCCGCCACGATGAACACGACGAGTACGGCGCTGCTGATGAGAATCCAACGTAGCCAGTGGTGCTTGCGTCGGGGCCGCTCGGGCGTGATCGTGGTCATTTCCCACTCTCCTCATGGGCGTAGCTCGGTGCGGCTGCGGTCTCGACGCGGAAGGCGGGGTAGTGTGCCGCGATCACCTCGAACTCGGCCAGCGGTGCGTGCCGGTCGACGGGGATGTGTGGCCGCGCTCCGGGCACCTTCTGCAGGTACCGCTTGAGGATCGGCGCCCGCTCGTGGACCGGTACCTCGACCAGGCGGCAGGCCCGGGCGCGTCCGTGCCGGATGGTCGCCAGTCCGCCGGCAGCCCGTACGTTGCGGACCCAGTTGCAGTTCTCACCCAGCATCGGCACCAGGTACCAGTCGCCCTGCCAGTCGGCCATGCCCAGCGGGAACCGGGTGAGCCGACCCGTACGGCGTCCGACGACCTCGAGAGTCACCCAGCGCCTGGAGGCCAGGCCGGTACCGAGCACGGTCGCCCAAATTCGTGCGAACCGGCGACCTGTGGAATTGGCGCGTCCCCCCGGGTACATAGCCCGAAGGTCCTCGTCGGAGAAGGGCCAGGTTCCCATCGCGTGCTCCCTTCGGCTCGCCGCTGATCACCCGCGCGGCTCGGCCTATCCTGACTTCAGGATTCGCGATGCCGAATTTGAAACACAGAGTCTAAGGTCCCATTGGTAGGTCGCCATGAGGGAACGTCGGACCACCCCGACCGGCCTTGCTCGCCGCAACCGCCGTTTCTCCGAGCAGGAGACGCGAGACCGGATGCTGCGGGCCGCCATCGAGATGATCAACCGAACCGGCCTGACGGTGAGCCTGGACCACATCAGCTTCGAGGACGTCATCCGCGACGCCGACGTCTCGCGCAGCACGGCGTACCGGCACTGGCCCTACAAGGACCTGTTCTTCAGCGACCTGGTCAAGGAGCTGGCCAAGACCGCCAATCCGACGATCATCCGCGACGAGATCCAGCTGATGAAGCGCGTCCTCGCCGAGCACCCGGACTGGCTCGAGACGCCCCGGTTGCGCCACAGCTTGATCCTTGAGCTGATCCGCGAACTGGCGTTGCTGGACTTCCAGACCGTCTTCACCTCGCCCGGGTGGCGCACCTACCTCGCCCTGCACGCGACGTTCTCGAGCCTGGTCGACGGCGAGCTGCGCGACCAGGTCCAGACCGCGCTCGCGGAGGCCGAGGCCACCCGTACCGCCCAGGTCGCCCAGGCCTGGCGGCAGCTGGCCGGCCTGTTCGGCTATCGGTTGCGGCCCGAACTCGCCACGAACTTCGAGACCCTCGCCACGTTGCTGAGCGCCACCATGCGTGGCCTGGTCATCACCGCGCTCGCCAGTCCCGACATCGCCACCCACCTGACGGTCGCCAGCCCGTTCGGCGCGGCCGGCAAGGACCAGTGGTCGCTGGCGGCCATCGGCATCGCCAGCATCGCGATGGCGTTCCTCGAACCCGACCCGACCACGCGGTGGGGCGACCAGCGCCTGGCGGAGATTCATCGCGTCCTCGACGCATGGGTGGCCCCCGACCCGTAACCCCAACGCCAGGCTGTCCAGATGGGTACCTTGGCCCAGCGGACCGCTGACTAGCACGTCACCAGCGCCCACCGCAGTCGTGATCAGCTGACACCAGCCGAAGACGCGCGACCGTCCGGCGTCGGCGGCAGCGGCAGCGGCGCTGAAGCTGGGATAGCTGCGAGCGACGCCACCGGGTGCCGTATCGGTGGCATGCGTGAAGCTGATGTGGTCGGTGCAGAAGAAGTCGGCCAGGGCCACGGCACCCGCGCCGCTGAACGCACTAACAGCGGAAACCGCAGCATCATGGGCCTCCGGGTCATCGCGGCGCATCCGAACGCAGACGCGGCGACCCTGCTGCTGTGTCTGCGGGACGACCAGGCCCGACCAATCGCCGCACGCCATCCGGCGCTGCCGGCCGCGACCATCGTGGAACTTGTGGACGATTCCGACGAGCGGGTGGCCGAGGCGACCGCGGCGAACCCGTCCCTGCCCCTCGCTGCGATGCAGGCCCTTCTCGCCGCCGGTGTGTGACCGCTTCGGCTTCCCGTCGATCGACGCCGACGCGATCAGCGGAACTCGAGGCCCTCGAAGTTGCCCGAGCGGCGCCACTGGTCGAGATAGGTGAAGTAGGCCATCGGCCCATGCGGGTAGCCGACGTTGAGCCGTGCCGAGGGTATCGGTTCCTGGCCCTCGTTGTTGTAGTAGCCCGGAGTGCACTCCAACTGCCCCATCCGCCACACCGAGGTGCGCATCAACTCGATCCAGGCGTCTTCGGCCGCCTTGTTCACGTCGACCTCGGTGTACCCGTTCTCGAGCATGTGCTTGACGACTACGGCAACGGTGCGGCCGGACTCGGTCAGGTTGTGCGGCACGTTGGAGATGAGGTTCGCGCCCTGCGTGGGGGCCACCCTGAACACGTTCGGGAAGCCGTGTGTGTGGATGCCGTGCAGGGAGCGCATGCCGTCGGCCCAGTACTCCGACATCTTCACCCCGTCGCGTCCGATCAGGTCGAACCCGGCCCGGGCGGTGTGCTCGGTACCCACCTCGAATCCGGACGCGTAGATGATGCAGTCGACCTCGTACGCCTTACCGTCGACAACCACGGCGTTCTCGGTGATCCGCTCCACACCCTTGCCGTCGGTGTCGACGAGATGGGTGTTGGGCCGGTTGAACGTCTGCAGGTACTCGTCGTGGAAGCACGCCCGCTTGCACAGCTTGCGGTACCACGCTTTGAGCCGCTCAGCCGTCTCCGGATCCGTCACGATGGAGTCGACCCGGGCCCGGATCTCCGTCATCTTCTCGAAGTCGGAGTCCTCCATGACGGCGAGCACGGCCTCCATGGTGCGCCCCTCCACCGGCAGCGCGGCCACCTTCGTCCGGACCCGGTGGGCGACGTCGGTCCAGCCGTCCATCACGAGGTCCTCGGCGTCGAGATTGCCGCCCGTGTGGTTGGCGGTGAAGTTGTCCATCCAGCGTTGCTGCCAGCCGGACGTGGCGATCTCCGCGAACCAGCCGGGGTCGGTGGGCCGGTTGTCGCGGACGTCCACCGCGGACGGCGTGCGCTGGAAGACGTACAGCTCCTGGCAGGACTGGGACAGGTACGGCACGGCCTGAACCGCCGTGGCGCCGGTGCCGATGATGGCGACCCGCTTGTCGGCCAGGCGGTCCATCGGCGCGCCCGTGGCGTCGCCTCCGGTGTAGTTGTAGTCCCACCGGCTGGTGTGGAACGAGTGCCCGCGGAAGGTGTCGATGCCGGGGATGCCGGGCAGCTTGGGCACGTGCAGCACGCCGGTGCCCATACCGACGAACTGAGCGGTGAACTCGTCGCCCCGGTTCGTCCGCACGATCCAGTGGGACCTGCTCGGGTCCCACTCCAGCTCGGTCGCCTTGGTGTGGAACAGCGCGTTGTCGTAGAGCTCGTAGTGTTGCCCGATCCGGGCGGTGTGCTCGAGGATCTCCGGGCCGTACACGTACTTCTCGGTCGGCATGTGCCCGGTCTCTTCGAGCAGCGGCATGTACACGAAGGACGCTGTGTCGCACTGAGCGCCCGGGTACCGGTTCCAGTACCAGGTGCCGCCGAAGTCGCCGCCCTTCTCGACGATGCGGACGTCGTCGACCCCCGCCTCCTTGAGCCAGGCGCCGGTGAGCAGGCCGGCGAACCCGCCGCCGATGAACGCGAACGTCACGTGGTCCGTCTTCGGCTCCCGCTCGACCATCGGCGTGTGCGGGTCGGCCACGTCAGGAAGGCGACGGTACTGCCGGATGCCGTCGGGGCGGAGCCGCTTGTCCCGTTCCTGGCGGTACCTGCGACGTAAGCCTTCCTTGTCGATCAAGGCACTCATGCGGGTAAGCATGTTCCGTGTGGGCGACTGAGGGCAAGGTAAACAGTTGGCCTCCCCTGATCGGGTCGGTGGTCGCCGTCCCGACGGAGAACCGACAATACGTATTCCCCCTGATGCTCGGAAGCTCCCTGGCTGTGAGACTGGCGAAACGAGACAGCTCACGGGGGTTGGCAACTTGGCTGGGCATATGGCGGAGTCGGACCTGGTCCGGGTTCCGCATCGGCTGGCTGCCGAGCTGCTTCTCACCCCGGTGGGGCTGAGGTTTCCCGCCGAATTCAGTTACGAGCAGTGGGAACGGGTCGGTCACGACCTTGCCGGGATAGTCGACTGGTCGGCGTGGTGCCTCGGCGATTGGCTGGTGTTCGGGAAGAGGCAGTACACGGACCGCTATCTCAGGGCGATTCGTGCTGCCGGCCTGAAGTACCAGACGCTGCGAAACTACGCATGGGTGTCGCGCCGGTTCACCCTGGACCGGCGGCGCCCGCGTCTGAGTTTTCAGCATCATGCGGAGGTCGCTTCGTTGCCGGTGGACAAACAAGATTGGTGGCTCGACCGGGCCGAGCGCGGGATGTGGACGACGAAGCAGCTCAGAAACCATATCCGGGACGAGCCCGCGGAAAGCGGCCAGAAGGGCGTGGACGCCACAGTCGTCTCGCAGATCCAGGTACCGCAGAGCCAGCTCGTCCGGTGGCGCAGGGCCGCCGACCGTGCCGGCGTCGACTTCGACAGCTGGGTACGGGCGACCCTCGATCGCGCGGCCGAGGCGGCGATCGGCGACAAGCGGGTGAAAGGCGACCGTCGCGATGTCCTGTCGACGGGACAACGTGCTCGTGCCGGCCCCTGAGGATCGCTACCGGGCGACCGGGTCGTGGAACACGACGGTACCAGGCGCTGTCAAATGCCCGACACTGCTGCCGTCGAGAATCGTTCTCTAGCATCGGATTGCCGAACCTGCGACGTTCCAGCCAAAGTGGACGGTAGGGGCGCGCAGCAAGCAGAAGGGAGGCAGCGTTGGAGAAATCCCTCGCATATGACCTCGACTCGCTCGCCGTGGACGTCTTCGAACTTACCGACGCTGGCATGTCGGTGGAGTCGCTGACGGGCGGGCATGCCATGACCGAGCTGGCGGCTTCCTGCCGCTGTAGCTGCTGCTGCTGGGTCGACGCCATCAGTTGCAGCGGAAGCTGCCCGGTTGAGGAGGCGCTCAGTGTTTCCTACACGGGAGCTTCCGGCACTGTCGAGGCCTGACGTCCAATGGCCCTGACCGATTGAGATGATGTGCGTGGTGTCGGGCCGTCCGGTTCGGCACCACGCCGCGACGGCTGTCGGCGCCCGACAGCGAGCCGAGGGCGAGACGTGACTACTCCGCGACTCAACAGCGACGTGTACTTCGTGCCGACCGACGACGGCGTCTGCTTCCTGACCAACCGTGGGATGGAGCTGTTCAAGGGCGCGTCGATCTACGCGTGGGTCGAACGGCTCGCGCCGCACCTCGACGGCAGGCGTACGCTCGCCGAGCTGGTCACCGGGCTGGCCGATGACAAGCGGGCGATGGTGGAGAAGCTGGTCTCCGCGCTCATCGCCAAGGGCCTGGCCAAGGACGTGGCTGCCGAGCGGCCGGACACCCTGCAACCCTGGGAACGGCAGCGGTACGGTCCGCAGATCGCCTACCTCGAACACTTTGTCGACTCCCCGGCTTCCGCTTTCCAGCGCTACCGGGACAGCCGGTTCCTGGTCGTCGGATCGGGTCTCGTCTTCACCGCGCTGGTCCGATCGGTGGTGCTGTCGGGTGTACGGCGGGTAGCCGCCGCGGTAACGGACGAGGATGTCACCGACAATGCCCGGCTGAGGGACCTCGTCGAAGCATGCCGTGACGAGCGGCAGACACTGGACCTTGTGGAGCGTCACGACACCGTCGACGAGCTGGCCCGGTTGGTCTCCACGGCCGACGTCGTCCTCCACGGCAGTGACCGCCCGGTCCCGGGCCGCGCGCCGCGCCTCAGCGAGCAGTGCGCCGAGCAGGGGAGACCGCTCATCCAGGCGACGATGGCCGGCGACGAGGCATGGATCGGCCCGGTCTGCGGCGGAGCGGTCGCATGGGAATCCGCCTGGCGGCGCCTGCGCGACCACGCAACGGCTGCCGGACTCATGGACGATTCGAGGGCGGCCAGCCCGTACCTTGCCGGACCCGCCGTGGCGTTGGTGGCCAACCAGGTCGCCGTCACCGCGTTCCGGTTGGTTACCGGCGCCGAGGAAGAGCCGCCGGTGCCCGTCATGCGCTGTCTCGACCTGCCCACGCTGCGCACGACCACCCATCGCTGCCATCCGCATCCGGCGGCGTTGCCGGCCCGTCCGGCCACCGAGGCGGACCTGCTCGCCCGCGTTGACGAGCTTCGTCGAGGCGATCGTATCGACGCGGACACCTTTGACCAGCGGGCGGCGACGCTGCTCGACGGTCGACTGGGCATCTTCGTCGACGTCACGGAGAAGGATCTGGCCCAGGTACCCCTCAATGTCGCCACCGTGACGGTGACCGGACCACCGTCGCCGACCACCGTCGCCGGCGCCGGCCTCGACTTCCGGACGGCGCGATGGCGCGCCGCGATGCGCGCGATCGCGCACTACGCGCATGCGCGCCTGGATCCGCGCCGCACCGTCCCGGGTCGCCACGGTCCTGACGTGTGGGGGCACGATCTCGCCGCCGACACGCCGCGCCGGGTCCGCGCCGCACTCGCCTTCGCGCCGGGCGACCCGCGCGGTGTCGCCGCGCGATACGACTGGGACGGTGCCGTCACCGCCGGCCTGCTCGCGCATGTCCAGGCGCTGACGGTCGCGGAAGCGGTAGCCGATGGACGGCCATTCCGGGAGGTCGATCTGGACGCGCTCGACCTTGACGAGGATGCGACCACCTGTCGCAGCCTGCTCGACATCGCCGGAGTACCGGTCGCGGTTCACGACGTCACGGGATCCCTGGGGGTGCCGACCTTCGCCTTCAGCGCCGGTCCGCGCACCGTCACGTACGCCTGCGACCTGCGCCGTGCGGACGCGGTGCGCGCCGGGCTCGAACAGACCCTTTTGGACTATCAGGCCCGCGCCAACGGGCAGCCCGAATACAGCCCACCGGAGGTGCCGGACCTGCCACCGGATCGCCGCGACGCGCCGGCCCCGGGCGACGATCGGGCCGGGCCGGCCGACCGGGACGCGGTTGTCTCGGCTTTGGCCAGGGCAGGCCACATCCCGGTCGTCGTGCCGCTCGACCATGACCCGGCCCTGCTGAGCGTCAACCCCTACGTCGTGAGCGTGGTGCTGGCCGATGACTGACACAGCCATCGACCTCCGTCAAGCCGAGGCCCGCCGGTCGGGCGCCGCGACGATCGGCCTCGTCGGCACGGGCCGGCTGGGGGCGGCGATCGACACCGCGCTGGGCGGCCGGTACGACGTCGTGCACGTCGACCAGGGGGATACGCCCGGCCGGGCACACGGCTGCGCGCTGCTGCTCGCCGTCAGTGACGCGTGGCAGACCGACTACGGGCCGGTCGCGCGGCCCTGCGACGAGGCTGCCGTGCCGTGGCTACCGGTACGCGCCGAGCTGGGCCAGGTGGTCATCGGGCCGCTGGTACGCCCTGGGACACCCGGCTGTGCGTCGTGCGCCGAGTCGCGGCGCCGCGGCGCGCGGTCGGACCGCAAGCACCGGGCGGCACTGTACGAACGGCACGGTCGTCGGCTGGCCAGCGCCGGCTCGTCCTGGCTGACCGACTTCGCCGTCGACGTCGTGGCGGCCCTCGTGGCGACCGAGGTGGACGGGGCGCTCGACAAACTCGGGGGCTCCACCGCGCGCACCATCGGCGCGGTGATCCGGGTTTCGCTGGACACCCTGGCCACGAGCGTGCACCGATTCCTGCCGGATCCGCTGTGCGCCACGTGCGGGTCGGTTCCGCGCGACACCGCCGATGCGGCGGTCCTCACCCTGCGCAGCCGTCCCAAGCCGTCGCCGGACACCTACCGGATCCACCACCTCGCCGACCTTTCGGCCACGCTGTTGGATACCTACGTCGACGCCGAGGCCGGCGTGATATCGGCGGTCCGCCCCCGGGAGGCGTTCGGGTTGCCAACCGCGGATGCACCGGTCGGGCTGCGCAACAGTGGGCTCACCGAGTTCGGCTTCGGCCGTACCCTCGACCACCGGGCGAGCGGTCTGTGCGCGGTACTCGAAGCGTTGGAGCGCTACGGCGGATTCGCTCCGGGGCGGACCCGACCGGACGTCTGGGCATCCTATGCGGACATTCGTGAGCATGCGCTCGACCCGCGCACGCTGGGCCTGTACGAGTCGCAGCGGCACCGACAGGCCGCCTCCGGATACCAGGCCTTCGACGAGCGCGTTGAACTGCAATGGATGTGGGCCTACTCGTTCGGCCGGCGGGAGCCGGTGCTCGTGCCGGCGTCGACCGCCTACTACGGCCACACCCTCGGCTGGCTACGCGGGCGCCCGTTGACCTACGAGACGTCGAACGGATGCGCCCTGGGCGGTTGCCTGGAAGAGGCGATCCTCTACGGGATCCTCGAAGTCGCCGAACGCGACGCCTTCCTGATGACCTGGTACGCCCGGCTACCCGCACCGCGCATCGACCTGGGTTCGGCGCGGGACCGCCGCATCCCGCTGGTCGCCGAGCGGGCGATGCGGGCCTCCGGGTACGAGATATCGGCCTTCGCCACGACCCTGGAACAGGGCGTGCCGGCCGTCCTGGCGATGGCCGTGCACCCGCAGACCCGGCCCGGACAGGCGAAGGCGCTGTGCACAGCGGGTGCGCATCTCGACCCCGAGAGCGCGTGCCTCGGCGCGCTCGCCGAGCTGGTACCGATGCTCCTGACGACGCCGGCCGAGTACGCGCGGCAGGCCGACCGGGTCCGCGCCATGGTCGACGATCCGGACCTGGTACGCGTGATGAGCGACCATTCCCTGCTCTACTGCGACCCGGCGAGCTTCGACCGTTTGGACTTCCTGGCGCAGCCGCGTCCGCAGCGCACGTTCGCGGAAGCCTTCACCAGCCCACGGATTCGCAACGACGACCTGCGTGACGACCTCACCGAGCTGATAGACCGGTATCTTTCAACCGGGCTGGAGGTGATCGTGGTGGACCAGACGACCGCCGAGCATCGCGCCGGCGACCTTCGCTGTGTCAAGGTCGTCATTCCCGGCACGCTGCCGATGACCTTCGGCCACTTCGCCCGCCGCACCGATGGCCTGCCTCGGCTGCTGACCGTGCCGCACCTGCTCGGGTACCGCGACCGGCCACTTGGTCCAGCCGACGTCAACCCGCACCCGCACCCGTTCCCGTAGGCCGACGATGAACCCCGCATCCTCGACCCGGACGGAACCGGACACCGCGCTGAGCGACCGCTACTGGGCCCGCACGCTGTATGACGTGGCGGCGTGGCCGGGCGAACCGGCCGCCGCCGAGCGGGTATCGGCACCGCTGCCGTTCAAGCTGTACGAGACCGCGCCACGGCACCCGCTGCCGGCAAGCGTCGCGCCGACCCTCGGCGACGTCCGGCGGTTGTCACTGATGTTTCCGCGCCCGCCGCGGCACCCGCCGCCGTTGGACGCCGCCGGGCTCGCGACGCTGCTGCACTACTCCTCCGGGTACGGGAGACTGGCGGTCTCCGCCGAGGGCGGTGTCTGGCCGCACCGGTTGGTGCCGTCCGCCGGTCGTGCCTACCCGACCGAGTTGTACGTGTGGCTGCCCGGTGAGACGGGCCTGCCGGCCGGTGTGCACTACTACGACCCGGCCCACCACAGCCTCGTCACCGTGCGGCGGGACGCCGACCTGCGCGCGGTCGACGAGGTCCTCGCACCGGCGCTGGGTACCGACCTCACCGGTGCCGTCTGCGTCGTGGTGGTCACCATGTACTTCTGGCGGATCGCCCACCGGTACGGCGAGTACGGCTACCGGCTCTCGACCCAGGAAGCCGGCATCGTCACGGGGAACGTCCTCGCCGTGGCGGCCGCGATGGGCTGGCGGGGCCATGTACATCACCAGTTCCTCGACGCGCCGCTGGCCCGCTGGCTCGGGCTCGAACCCGACGAGGAAGCGGTGGCGGTGGCGATCCCGCTGTACCGGTGGGGTGATCGGCCGGCGACCCGCGACGCGCGCTCCGGAGCGAGCAGCGCGGACCTGCTGGCGCGGATCGCCCCGCTAGACCTGCCGTACCGCAAGCCCTCGGCGCTGGACCGCCGGCGCTGCGCGTCCTTTCTGGAGCTTGACGCCGCCAGCCGGTTGACGGATGCCGCTGAGTTCCGTCCGCCGCAGGGCACCCCGGTGCCCACCCTGGGCAGCGCCTTTCCGCTGCCACCCGACCCGGCAGGACCGGTTGTCGACCTCGCCACGGCGATCCGGGCGCGCTCGTCCGGGCCGGTCTGGTTCAACCCCACCGGCGAACCCATCGGCGCCGACACGCTGTGGCGGATCTGCCGGTACGCCGTCGAAGCGCACCCGAACGACGTCTGTCTCCCGGGTGGCGCCATGGTGGGCCTGCTGGTCACCTCCCACCGCGTGGACGACCTGGCACCGGGGACCTATCTGCTGCGTGCCAACGGAGACTGCGCACGTGTCCGCACCGGGCCGGTCGCGCCGCTCCTCGCCGCCACCGTGCCCGCGGACGTGTCGCCGATCAACTTCCACACGGTCAACGCCGTCGTCTCGGTTGTCGCCGACCCGGCCGCGGCGGGCGGCTGGTTCGGCGAACGGGCCTACCGGATTCTCAACGTGGCGGCCGGCGCCGTCGCGCAGCGGGTCAGCGTGCTCGCGGGTGGCGCCGGGCTGACCGCCCGCCCGTACAACAGCTACCGGCCGCGGGAGGTCGCGCGGGTGGTCGGTCTGGCCGGTACCGGCCTGGTGCCCCTCTTCCAGATCGCCATCGGCCGGCCACGTGTCTCGCCGACCTGGCAGCTCCCGCTGCACCTCTAGAGCTATGGAGCATCACGTGTCCGTTGCCTGTCGGGTCGAGCCCGTGTGCGTGGTGCGGGTCGCCGGACTGCCGGCCCGCGTCCTGGCGGAGCTGCGTTTCGACCGCACCGCCGCGCTGGTCGACGAGGTACTGGCCAGCGACGCATGGCTGGCCGGCGAGGGTCGAGCGCTGTCCGACGCGCTGTACTCGGCGATCGGCGACCTGTCCGAACCCGGGCGGGCCAAGCCACGGCTGGTCGGGTTGCGACGGGCGATCCACTCGGGTCGGCGTCCGCGCGCGAACGAGTGGAACGACGAGACGGCGCGCGCCCTGCCCGCTGCGGTCGCCGACCGGGTGCGCTGCTGGGTCGGCGCGCGGGACGACCGGGCCGAACGTGCCGCCACCCTGCGGAACGTGCTCGCTGCCGAGACATCGGTGAAGGTGACCACCCTGCGCCAGGTGACGGGCGATGCGCGGTTCCGGCACGGGCTGGCACACAGCAGTCCGCAACTCTGCGACGAACTCGACAAGTGGCTCGACGGTGGACCGGTCGACCAGCAGGTGCTGCGCCGCCTGGTCCGCTATGTTTCGCGGGCAGCGGCGAAGACCAGCCCGTACAGCACGTTCACGAGCACCGGGATCGGACACTGGGGGCACGGAAGCGGCGTGCCGGTGAGCCTTCACACCGGTGTCGGCGACCACGGACTGGTGGACCTGCACGGTGCGACGCTACCGGAGCTGGAGCGCGCCCTTGCCCGCCGCACCGAGTTGCGCGGCGCGCTGCGGGTGCGGGTCAATCCAAGCACGGTACTGTTCGACGGACGCCTGACCTTCCTCGGCGCGCCACCTCAGGAGCCCGTGGTCGAGGTCGCCGCCAGCCCCTCGGTGACGAGTTGTCTCGACGCCGTCGCGGACATCGGCCCATCGTGCACTGTGGACGATCTGCGCCGCCGCCTGCGGGGCGGGTCGGACGACCCCGCGCTGGCCGATCGCATCGCGGGCTTCGTGGACAAGCTGGCCGACACCGGCCTGCTGGAGGTCCGGCTGCCGATTTCCGACCAGTGCGACGACCCGCTCGGCACGCTCGCGGACTGGGTCGACGCGGCCGGCGGCCAGCGGTACCGGGAAGTCGCCGCGGCCTGCCGCACCCTACGCTCGGAGCTGGCCGCGCCGACCGTGCCCGATGAGGTCACGCGGCACCGCGAGCGGCTGCTCACCATCCAGCGCGATGTCGGCAGGCTCGGCCGTATGGTCGGCCTCGACTGGGACGACATCGCGGCCGCCCGCACCGGGGCGGTGCACGAGAACACCGTGTTCGCCCGGCCCGTGGCGGAGCTGGCGGCCGGGCGATGGCGGCCGGCACTCGACGACCTCGACGCGATCCGACACTGGCTCGCCCTGTACGACCCCGTGCTGCCGTTGCGGCTGGTGCTGGGCACCTACTGCCGTGAGCGGTTCGGTGCCGGTGCCGAGGTGCCGCTGTTACGGCTGCACCGGTCGCTGCGGGAGGACCTGTCGCGGGACACGCCACCGGGACCCGGGCGCAGCATCGGCGCCGCCCAGTTGCGCCGGTTTCTGGCGCCCTTCCCGGAACCGGGCGACGGTGGCGTCGAGCGGGTGCGGGAGCTGCTGGCGGCACGGCGCGAGGCCGGGTTGGCGGTGCTGCGCAAGAAGCCTGACCACGACGGGACCATCCAGGTCGACGCACCCGAGCTTGCCGAGGCCGCCCGCGGGTTTCCCAGGTACGTGACGACGCCGCCGTCGGTGGCCTGCTTCGTGTCGCCGTGGATCCAGGACGGGCAGCTCCGGCTGGCGGTCAACACGATCCTGTCCGGGCACGGTCGCGGACGCAGCCGCTGGTTGCGCCTGGCGCGGCGGGCGACCGGCCCGGGTGCCGCGACCGACCGGGCCGAGGACGGCGGCGTGACCGTCGCACCATCGCCCGGCAGCGTGGTCTCCGAGGTGTCCGGTGTCTTCCGCTACCCGTTCAACGTGCGATTCCCGAGCCAGCCGTACGAGATCGACTATCCGCACACCGTCAGCGACCGGCCGGCCGGCCAACGCATCCCACTGGGCGATCTGGTCGTCGTCCACGATCCGGCCCTCGACATGGTGCGGCTACGCTCAGCCGGCCTGGACGCCGACGTTCTGCCGGTGCATACCGGCTTGCAGGCGGAAATCCTGCTGCCGCCGGCACTCCAACTGGTGGTGCGCGGTTTCGGGGCCTCGCCGACGCTACAGCCCCCCGGGCGCCTGCTGTTCCAGCCGGACGTCGCCGGCCGCCCTGACGCGGTACTGGCCCTGCCCCGGGTGAACGTCGGCAGCGTCACGTTGCAGCGGGCGACCTGGATCGTGCCGCACCACCTGGCGCCGGTACGCGCCAAGGGCGATCCCGACGCGGAGTACCTGGTCCGCCTGCACGGGTGGCTGCGGACCCACGGGATACCGGCCGAATGCTTCGTGCAGGCGTTCACCCGGTCCGGGCCCGACTCACCACAGGCGAAGATGACCAAAGCGCGCAAGCCGCTGTACATCGACTTCGCCAACTGGTTCCTGTGCACCGTGTTCGAGCGGCTGCTCGCCAGCCCGTTGGACACGGTGGTGTTCCGGGAGGCGCTCCCCACCCCGGCGGACGCCATCGCACCGGATGCCGGCGACCCACGGGTGAGCGAGATCGTCATCGAGCTTTCGGAGCGCGGCGATGGCTGACCGCGACTGGATCAGCGCTCACGTCTTCTACTCGGACGGCCTGGACCGGGTGCTGACGGAGGCCGTCCGGCCACTGGTCGGCGAGCTGACCGAAGGCCGACTGGTGCGGGCGTACTTCTACCTCCGGTACTGGGACGGCGGGCCGCATCTGCGACTGCGCTTCCTGCCGGCCCGACCCCGCAACCATGACCGGGTACGGGACGTCGTGGCGGCCCGCTGCGAAACGTTTCTGCGGCGGTACCCGTCGGCAACACCCGTCGACGCCGGGGAGTACGCGGCCGCCGCCACCCGGTTGGCACGGTGGGAACGCCTCCCCTCGTACGCCGAAACCCCCTATCCCAACAACTCCGTCCAGTTCATCGCCTACCGTCCGGAGCACGACCGGTACGGAACAGGTGACTGCCTGCACGTCGTCGAGGAGCACTTCGCCGAGTCCAGCCAGATCGCGTTGGCGTTGGTCAGCGCCGGTGCGGCCCCCGCGGCCCGGGAGACCGCCGGGTTCTGCGCCGCGATGCTGGCGACGTTGTTGCGTCCACGCGACGCCCCGGCCGGAAACCCTCCGGCGCGCGCTGCCGGACGGTACCCGCCCGACCTCGCCGAACGGTACGCCGACCAGCGCGGCGGCCTGCTGAACCTGGGCGAGGCGATGCGCCGGCTCGCGTCCGGCCTCGACTCCACCACGGGCGCGCTGGCGGCCTGGCGGGACTCGGTCGCGACGTTGTACGACGCGCTGGCCCCGTATCGCCAGATCGTCCACGTCGACGCTGTGGTCGACACGTGCGTGCACCTTTTCTGCAATCGGCTCGGGGTCTCGCTGGCCGAGGAAGACTACATCCGGTACCTCGCCGCGCGTACGGCCGCGGACCTGCAAGAGAGGGAGTGAACCGTGGACTGGCGCAGTGTCCACATCGTCTACTACGACGATGACAAGGACCACCTTATCGTTCACGCCGTCCGGCCGTTGCTGCGCCGGCTCGCGGCCGACGTGCCGGCCGCGTACTTCGTGCGGCACTGGCGACTCGGACCGCACCTGCGGCTGAATGTCCGTACCGACGCCGCGACGTTCGCGCGCGTCGTGCGGCCGGCGGTCGCCGAGCTTGTCGGCGGCTACCTGACCGCCCGACCGTCCATTGTCGACCTCGACGAGGAACGGCTGCTATCCCTTCACGCGGTCCTCGCCCAGGTCGAGGAGGACCCCGGTCCGCTGTCGCCGTGGCTGCCCGACAATTCTGTACAGGAGGCGGAGTACGAGCGCCGGTCGCATACGGTGGGCGGCGAAGAGGCAGCGGAGCTACTCGCCGACTTCTACTGCGCGACCAACGAGATCGCCTTCACCATGGCCGAACAGGTACTCCAGGGCGGCGGGCGGCTCAACCCGTGCTTCGATCTGATGGTCGCCACCGCCCATGCCTTCACCGGTGGCGGCGTGGCCAGTGGGTTCGTGTCGTTCCGCTCGCACGCCGAGGCATATCTCGCCGGCGCGCGCGTGGAAGGGCGGCGGGCGGCGTGGGACCGGGGCTACGCCCAACGCTCGGCGCATCTCGTGGCCCGGGTCGCGGACGTGCTCGCCACTGTGGACGGTGCGGCGGATCGCGTACCGCTGGTGAACGAATGGGTGAGTGCGCTGCGTCCGCTGCGCAGCCGCGCGGAGCAGTTGCTGGCGGGCAACGCCCTTTCGTTCAACGACCCGGTGCTGGTCCCGCCAGGCGAGGGCGGAAGCGAGTTTCACCGGGCCCTGTGGCGTGGCCCCGCGTACACCCCGCGGATCCGGGAGTCGGTGTGGTTCCAGAGCTACCGGCTCATGCTCAACTACCTGTACCTGCACATGACCCGGCACGGGGTGCGGCCGGTCGACCGGTTCATGCTGTGCCATCTGGTTGCCAACGCGGTGGAGGAGCGCCTGGGCGTCACGGCGCTGGACCTGGTCTCCCGGGGCTCGACGTCGTGACCGGACCGGGAAAGCCGCTCACTGAACGCCTACGGCTGCGCGCCGGCGTGTCCGCCGTCACCGCGGCGGACGGGGAAGTGGCACTGGTCATGACGACCCGCGGGGCGCGGGTCGGCCGGCTCACCCCACCCGAGATGGCGATGCTCCGGCTGCTCGCGGCCGACGGTCGCACCGAGGACGAATTGCTGGTCGAAGCTGGCACCGGTGGCGCTGCGGGGTTGCTGGAGCGACTGCGGCGCGGCGGGTGGTTGTGCCGCACGCTGGAGTACGGCGGCCGGGCGCTGGTGACCGTGCGCCCGCTGGCCGCGCAGGGGGCACCGGCTGAGCCCCCGAGGTACCCGTCGCCGACGCTGTCGCGGTTTGCCGTCATCCGGCCCGATGACGACGGTCTGGTACTGGAATCGCCGCTGGCCCTGGTCGCGATGCACCTGCACGACCCCGCGGTCGTCACCCTGCTGCACGCCCTGGCGGGCCCGCACCGGCCCGGCGCGTCGGTCGCCGGTCTTCCCGGTGAGGTCGGCGACGCGTTGGTCGACGAACTCGTCGGCTACGGGTTCGTGTGTCCCGACCGTGACACCGAACAGCACGATCTCGACTTTCGTCAGTGGAGCCACCACGAGCTGTGGTTCCACGCGCGCAGCCGGTACGGCCGCCACGACGCGGCAAGCGGCGCGACCTCGTGGGCGGAGGGTGTCTTCCCTCGACCCGCCCGAACGCGACACCGATCCGAGACGGGCGTCGACCTCTACCGGCCTGACCTCGCCATGCTTCGCACCTGCGACCCGCCCTTCACGGCCGTGTTGGAGGACCGGCGCTCGGTTCGCGAACACGACCCGCAGCGGCCGCTCACGGTGCAGCAGTTGGGGGAGTTCCTGTACCGCAGCGCCCGGATACGCGCCGCCGGATACGACGGCGAACAGGAGGTGTTCTCCCAGCCCTATCCCTCGGGTGGCGCTCTGCATTCGCTGGAGCTGTACCCCGTCGTCAGCGAGGTCACCGGCCTGCCGCCTGGGATGTACCGCTATGACGCCCATCAGCATCGGCTCGACCGGCTTCCCGCACCGGACCAGCCGGTGCGGTGGATGCTGCGGTTCGCCGCCACCAGCGCGGGTTCCGCCGCACCCCCACAGGTACTGATCCTGATCGCGGCCCGGTTCGACACGATGATGTGGAAGTACGAAAACATCGGGTACGCGTTGCTGCTCAAGGAGGTCGGCGCGCTCCTGCAGACCATGTACACGGTGGCCACGGCCATGCGGCTCGCCCCGTGCGCGCTCGGAACCGGCGACAGTGACCTTTTCGCACAGGCGACCGGCCTGCCCTATCTGACCGAGTCGACCGTGGGGGAGTTCATTCTCGGAAGCCGGCCCGCCCAGGACGGTGCTGAACGGAAGAAGTCTGTCCTCCCCTTGATCGAGCGGCATCAGGCTACGAAGCCCGACCACGGCGCGCAAGGCCGGGCTGGCCGGGTCGGGCCGGGTCGGCGGCTGACGGTTCCGCCGTGTTTCAATGAGCCAATGCCACCGATCGACGAGATCGACCCAACGCGGTTGCCGGGGTGGGACTCGCTGCCCGCCGATCTGCAAAGAGCGTTCGTCGACGCCCATCTTCCGTCCGCGTTCCTGAAACGGAACGAGGAGAGTGCGAACTTCGTGGTCGGGCCGGACCTGCGCGAGATCGAGGCACCGCCGCTGGGTCGTCTCGTGTGCTTCGGCCGTCGTCTCGGTGGCGTCGGCGGGGATTTCTGCGTGCAGCCGGAGTCCGGCGAGGTCGTCTTTGCGATCCCGGACATCCCGCCGAACTTCGTGAACTCGAGCCTCGACCTTCTGGCCCGTACCATTCGCCTGGTCCTTGGTTTTGAGAGGCTTTTCACAACGGGCGACGCCGAGACGTGCTGGACCGCCGCGGAGGACATTCGCGACGGTGTCAAGCAGATCGATCCGCCCGCGGCACATCCCGACAGCTACTGGGGATCCTTCGCCTCCGACGTCGAGGCGGGCGACTACTCAAGCAACGAAGATTTCTAGCGTCTGTCCGATTTACGACCGTATGTCGTTCGGGTACCTCGTCGAGAAGTTGACCATCTAAGATCCGTTTCTGTTGCGCGAATCGACGCTTGCGCATGACGAAGTGCGTGTTCGAACGCGCCTTCCATGGATCACCCGCGTTGCACGGGGACAGCGGTCGCGAAATCCGGTTCGCGACCGCCGGCGCGGGAAGAAGGGACAGCGGATTGATTAGCAACACTGTTCGGGATCGCGTGCGCGGAGGAAAGGCTCTGCGGGTCGCGACGATCTTCCTACTTCTGTGGTCGCTGATCGGGGCATTGCCCGCCGGTCCGGCCTTCGCCGGGACTGCCGCCGGCGCACTCACCCAGGTGAGCCCGGACTGCCCGCCGGCCACCGCCGACGGTCAGGTGATCTACGGGTGCAGCGACCTGAGTCGCAACCTCCAGGACGCACGGTTGTGGCTCAACAAGAACAAGCGCGGTCAGACGTCGGGCCTCTACACGAGCGCGCGCCGGTACACCGCCAACTACGCGATGGCCCGGCTGGAGGACGGGACGTACCTCATCGGGTGGAGCGACGCCGATGCGCATGCCGAGGAGCGGCTGCTCCTACAGATGCGCGGTCAGGCCGAGCGGGTGGTGTGGGATCCGAGCACCCGTTCCGTCGTGATCCGGCCGGCCCAGGCCGGCAACATCGCCGAGCTCTACACCGAGCTGGAACCGTGTGCCCGCAAGTGCGACCCGCTCCTGAACAACGCCAACCTGCGCGGAAAGACCACGTGGTCGTGGAAGTGGAACGCACCTGCGGGTTCCCCGAGTGAGGTGGTCAAGGAGGTCCAGGACGCGGCCAACAACTCCAAGACCGGTCTGAAGCCCATCGCGATCAAGCAGATGTTCCGTAACGGCGCGCCCGGGCGGATCGACGACGTCAAGAACGTGCAGAGCGGCGTCACCAACGCCATCGGGCGCCAGACCGCGGCCCGGGGCCTCGGCGGCATCGACTTCTCCTCGGTGCAGTTGCGCTACGTCTCCGACGGCGGGACGGGCGGCAACACGTACTCGTTCCGGTCGCCGACCACGCCGGGCAAGCCGTCGACCGACGGCACCGGTGGGATCGTCGACGCGTTCCAGGCGCTCAATGTCTGGATGGCGGTCAACCCGTCGAAGTTCTGGGTGAACCTCAACCCGGGTGAGCCCGACCGCATCATCGACAAGGACCTGGCGGCCACCGACGTCGGCCACGTCCTGCTCCAGTCGGACCTCGACCTCAAGGAGTCGGCGACCAAGCTCATCGACCCGAACACCGCACTCGGCAAGCAGTTCTGGGACCGGATGGACGCCGCCCACCTGGACAAGTTCTGCACCCGGAACTGGATCGTCCCGAAGCAGGCGTCGGTCCGTGAGGCCGGGTCCGAGCTCTACATCCTGGACGCGCCGCTCGAGGTGAAGTCGGAGGGGGAGGACTTCCAGTTGCCGGGCAACAGCCAGGACACCTGCCCGGCCGACTCCAAGGCCGCGGTCGACATCTACCGCGAGGTGATCCTGCCGGAGCTGACCCGGGTGGTGAACGAGTCGTCGATGTACACGGACCTGCGCCGGGTGTACATCAGCCGGGTCGCCGCCGAGTGGTACCGCCAGCGGATGGCCGCGGACGGCACGGCCGAGGACTTCGGCATCGACAGCAACGATTCGAGCATCCTCGAGTCGCCCGTCGCGTGGAACCCGAAGGACATCTTCGACAAGTACGTGAAGGAGATCAACGGGACGACGTACACGGGTCCGGACGGTCGTGTGGTCATCACCGGTGGCGTTGACTTCACCCAGCCGGTGAAGGTCGACAAGCTCGACGACCCCACGTTCCACCAGTCGTACCCGAAGTTGCCGACCGTGGTGCAGAACTCCGTCAAGGAGGTCACCACGACCGTGGACAAGAAGAACGCCTTCGCCGGCGGTGCCGACGTGGTGCCGGAACCGACCGCACCGCCAACCCATCCGGGCGGGTCAGGTGGATCCGCCGCACCCGGGTTGCCGATCACCGGTATGCCGATCGCGGTCATTGTCGCTGTCGGTGCGCTCCTGCTCGCCGCCGGCCTGTTCGCCATGTGGCGGACCCGGCCCGTGGTGTTCCGGGTGCCCAGGAAATAGAGAAGGTAGATCGGAGCCGCCGCACCTGCGTTCGATCAACGCAGGTGCGGCGGCTCGCACTGTCCTGTCAGCTCGCGTGATCTGGTGCGGGCGCGAGTCGCCCGCATGTGGGACACGGTGGCCGATACCGCGTGTCTCGACCCGGTGACGGTGAAGTCGTTTCTCGCCTTCGGCATGCTTCTCAACAACGTGGCCGCCCTCGATGCCGACGAGGTGGATGAGCCGTGGGCCACGGGGGTGCGCACTCGTATCCATGCGGGGCTGTTCGAGCATATCACCGCCGGCACCAACCGGTAAGTCGCCCGATTTCGGCCTCGTGACTGTGCGCGACCTGTTGCTCACCGTTCGATGGGGGAAGGGCGAACGGCGAAACTTGGAAGATCCGCTCCTGGGTCGTGAGCCATACTGGGACAGGTCGGAACCGCGTTTCCACTGTTCAGTGGCCAGATGTGTGGTGGATCACGCCGTGTCGGGGTCGAGGCGGCTGGTTCATCGGGTGATTGTTGTGGCAGGAGAGGTCGCCGGGTTCCGGCGGCGAGGGCGAGTGGCGAGAGCAGTGGCGAGAACGAGCGGGGGTGGCTTCGACGGCTTGGATTTCTGGGCCGGGCGACGGCGTAGACGCGGAACGGTCCATCTCGGTCCGACAGCTGGACGGCAACGCGAGCACTGACCCAGAGGTGCCACCTTTGGGTCAGAACGAAGGAAAGGGCTCATGACTGACATTGCCAATGCCGCCGCGGACGACGAGCGGATTACCGGCGAGATCCTCAAGGTCGCAGGGGTCGTCGTTCTCGGCGCCATCATGTCGATCCTCGATATCACGGTCGTCAATGTGGCCCTGCCGACGTTCCAGACCACGTTCGGGTCGGCCGGCCACCCCCTCGCCTACTCCACCGTGGCGTGGACGGTCACTGGCTACACACTCGCGCTGGCCACCGTTATTCCGCTCACGGGCTGGGCCGCCGACCGGTTCGGCACCAAGCGCCTCTACATGATCGCGGTCGCCCTGTTCACCATCGGGTCCGCGCTGTGCGCCATGGCCGCCAACATCAACATGCTGATCGGCTTCCGGGTGCTGCAAGGCCTCGGCGGCGGCATGCTGATGCCGCTGGGTATGACGATCATGACCAAGGCGGCCGGACCGAAGCGGATGGGCCGCCTGATGGCGATCCTCGGCGTACCGATGCTGCTCGGGCCGATCGGCGGCCCGATCCTCGGCGGCTGGCTGATCGACACCGCCAGCTGGCACTGGATCTTCCTGATCAACGTTCCGATCGGAGCGATCGCGTTGATCTACGCGTTCGTGGCGCTGCCGAAGGACGCCCCGCACCCGTCCGAGTCCTTCGACTTCCTCGGCATGCTGATGATGTCGCCGGGCCTGGCCCTGTTCCTCTACGGCGTCTCCTCGATCCCGGCCGAGGGCAAGGTCGGCACACCCAAGGTGCTCGTCCCCGCACTGATCGGGTTGGGGCTGGTCGTCGCGTTCGTCCTGTACTCCTTCAAGCCGAAGCACCCGCTGCTCGACCTGCGGCTGTTCCACAACCGCAACCTTGCGATCAGCATCATCACGATGTTCCTGTTCGCGGTGGCGTTCTTCGGCGGCCTGCTGCTGGTCCCGACCTACTTCCAGCAGATCCGCGGCGAGTCGGTGCTCAAGGCGGGCCTGTTGGTGGCGCCGCAGGGCATCGGCGCCATGCTGACGATGCCGATCGCCGGTACCCTGTCCGACAAGTTCCCGGTCGGCCGGATCGTGCCTTTCGGCCTTGTTTTCATCGCGATCGGTATGGCCGGCCTGACCCAGATCACCTCCACCACGCCCTACCCGGTGCTGCTCGGACTCCTGTTCATCATGGGTCTGGGCATGGGCGGCACAATGATGCCGATCATGACATCGGCGCTCAAGACGCTGCGGACGGCCGAGGTAGCCCGAGGTTCGACGCTGCTCAACATCACCCAGCAGATCGCAAGCTCGGTCGGCGTCGCGGTGATGTCGGTGATCCTCACCAACGGCCTGAAGGACGCCAAGCTCGCCTACCCGGCGATCGCGGCCCGGCATAACCCGCAGGTCGCCGCGCAGATCGGTGGCGAGGCCGGCGTCAAGGAGGGCCTGTCCCAGGCCGCGAACGCGTTCGCGCACACCTACTGGGTGGCTTTCGTGCTGGTCGGGGTGACCATCGTCGCCGCGATGTTCCTCCCTCGCAAGCGGGAGAAATCGCACCTGCTGGACGACGATCAGACCGACGCCGCCCTGGTGATCACACACTGAGGTTCACGATCCGGCGAGGGCTCGTGGCTGAGGCCGCGGGCCCTCGTCCGTTGCGCGGCCAGTGCAAAGGGACAGGGCACGCCGCGTTCCTGGAGCTGTTCTCCGCCTGGGTCATCGAGCGTGCTTACCAGGCCGGTCCCAGATCGGCGGACAGCCAGTGTTCCGGCCGCATGTAGACGGCGATGTGTTCGCCGAGCTGCGCGCGCTCGTAGTCCAGGAAATCGGCGACCTTGTCCGGCGGCAGGTAGCGCGCCGCCATCTCCCGGGAAAGCCCGACGCTACCCGCGGCGGTCCTGATCACCGGCCCGTCCACCGACACGTAGCGGATCGTCGGCTCGGTCCGCTGCACCATCAGGCTGAACCGGCCGGCAGCCTCGATCGCACGGGTCTTCCGCGCGCCGGGCTCCGTAAGCACCCACAGCTCCCCGCCCGAGCTGTACTGGTACCAGATCGGGACGGTCAGCGGTGCACGATCGGGCCTCTCGACCACCGACAACGCACCGATGTGGGGTTCTGCCAGGAACTGTTCACGTTCTTCTACCGAAAGCGCCATAGGCCGGCATGCTAGCCAGCAGGTCCGTCAAGAATCGTTGCGGCATCTCGACCTCGAATGGGAGCGCGCCATGTCACCGGAGGAGAACAAGAAGGTCGTGGCGAGCTTCGTGGAGGCGTGCCAGAACCAGCCACGCCAACGGCGAGCCGGCGCGATCATGGGCGTTGCAGTTCCTGATCCGGCGGGCCACCTGGCACATGCTCGACCACGCCTGGGAGCTGGAGGACCGGGACCTGACGAACGCGTCCGCCTGGGCGCGGCCGGCCGGCACGTCAGGACCAGCGCGCACGTGCCGGGTGTTCAGCGACGTGTCGGTGGGCGGCAGGCGGTCTGGAGCTGCTGGGCCAGACGGGTACTCAGGCTCTGCTCCGTGCGCAGCCGCTGGGTCAGGTCAGCGACCTGCGTGGTGGTCAGGCCGGGGTAGGCCGGCGGGGACTGGTAGGCGTCGGCGAGCGCTTTCGGGTCGTCGTAGACGGTTTGACCGACGTTGCACAGGTGTGCGGCGGTCGCGCCGATGAAGGTGTCCTCGGCCTTCTGCTCGGTGCTGCGGGTGTCGGCGCCGGGGCGGCCCGCCGGCATGCCGTCGCCGTTCGGCGGCTGTGCCTGCCGAGAGGTCCCACCGCCGGGTACACCAAGCGTCAGCCCCCCGACGGCCGTTACCCCCGCCGCGACTGCGGCGACCGCGAGACCGGCGATGGTGGAGCGCTTCATGGCGGGTCTCCGATCAGGTAACTGTCACGGTGAGTTGGCCGTCGAAACTGCCGGCGGTGTACGTGGCTCTGACGGGTACCTGGTAGGCGCCGGGAGCGAGTCCGGACGCGTCGAGGCGGACAGCGACGAAGTCGTCCTCGCCGACCGGCAGGGTCGCTGCGCCGTTCAGCCCGGCGGACGTCGCGTCACCGGGGTACGTGACGGTCAGCCCGGTGGGTGGGGTGAGCGTGACCCGGAAGTTGGCCAGATCCGGTCTCGTACCGCGAAAGCTGACGTCGACCCAGGTCGGAGTGCTGCGTGGGACCGCGACGGCCGCGGTCTTCTGGATCACGGCGGCGCCGGTGGCCGGCGTGACCGGGAGCGTCGCGGCAAAGCTCTGGGTGCCCCGGTCGCCGGTACAGGTGAACTTCTTGGTCTTCAGGTCGTCGTTCTTGTTGATGACGTTGGGCGGCAGTTCCTGGTACGACACGGTGAGCGTGACGGTGACGGCGGAGACCACGGCGGCGCCGACGGTGATGTGCAGCGCGGTGTAGTCGATGTTGGTCTTGGCGATGCCGTTGCTGGTGTAGAACGAGGCAAACGATCCGGTGTTGGCCGGGTATCCCACGGTCAGGCCGGGCCCGGACGCCGTCACCTGCACGTTGCAGAGATCATGGTCGGCGTGCCACAACGCCGACACCCAGCCCTGCTGCCCCGGCAGCATCGGTGCCAGCGACGAGACGACCAGGTCCACCCCGGTGTTGGACGCCGCCGCGGGCAGCGCGCCCAGCGACGCCAACGCCACAGCGACACTCGACACCGCGGCGGCTAGCTTCCCCCATCGCCGGCCCATCACGATTCCCCAGCTTCTGAACGTTTCGCCCTCTATGTACCATAGATGGTTGCCGGACGGCCGGTGTGGAGACGGCGGAACCCGCCAGGACTCCTACTGTCGTAGATATGGCCATCCGCCCCGACGCCGTCGTTTCGAACCCGCTCGAACAGCTGACGCTGGACCAACTGCGCACCCGAAGCAGCATGAAGTGGACCGTGTACCCGGCCGACGTGCTGCCGCTGTGGGTCGCCGAGATGGACGTCCTGCTCGCCCCGGCGGTGGCCGACGCCGTGCACCGGGCGATCGCGGCCGGTGACACCGGCTATCCCAGCGGCCATGCCTACACCGACGCGCTGGCCGGCTTCGCCGCGGACCGATGGGGCTGGGAAGGGATCGCGGTCGAACGAACCGCGATCGTCGCGGACGTGATGATGGGGATCGTCGAGACGCTGCGGCTGATCACCGACCCCGGTGACGCGGTGGTCGTGTGCGCCCCGGTCTACCCGCCGTTCTACGCCTTCGTCAGCCACGCCGGCCGGCGGGTGATCGAGGCACCGCTCGGCCCGGACTGGCGGCTCGACCTGAACGCGCTCGCCGACGCGTTCGCCGCGGCCCGACAGCTCTCGAACCACCCGGTGCTGCTGCTGTCCAACCCGCACAACCCGACCGGCGTCGCGCACACCCGGGCCGAGTTGTCCGCGGTCGCCGCCCTGGCCCGCCACCACGGGGTACGGGTCGTCTCCGACGAGATCCACGCGCCCCTGGTGCTGCCTGGCGCGGAATTCGTACCGTATCTCAGCGTCCCCGGAGCGGAAGACGCGTTCGCGCTGTTCTCCGCGTCGAAAGGCTGGAACCTCGCCGGCCTGAAAGCCGCCCTGCTCGTCGCCGGCCCCGCGGCCGCCACCGACCTGGCCCGACTCCCCGAGGAGGTCAGCCACGGTCCCAGCCACGTCGGCATCCTCGCCCACACCGCCGCCTTGACCCATGGCCGCGACTGGCTGGACGCCCTCCTTCAGGGTCTCGACCACAACCGCAACCTGCTCGGGTCACTGGTGGACGCGTACCTGCCGCTCGTCGACCTGGTGCGGCCGGAGGCGACCTACCTGGCCTGGCTGGACTGCCGACGGCTCGGTTTGCACCCGACCGTCCCGTCGAACGGGCCCGGCGTGGTCAGCGACCTGTCCGGGCCGGCAAAGATGTTCTTCGACCACGCCCGGGTCGCACTCAGTTCCGGCCACGTCTTCGGCACCGGCGGAGCGGGGTTCGTCCGGATCAACTACGCCACCTCGTCCGCGATCCTGCGTGACGCCGTCCAGCGCATGGGCGATGCGGCCGCACCGCGTCAGTGAGCACGGCTTCGACCGTATCTAGTCAATTCGCTCCGTGTTAATCGGATCCTTCCTGAAGCGCGGTGATACGGCTCCTTTCGGCCCGATAGCGTCGGCCGCCGGAGATCGAAACCGGTGGCGGCGCCCACGAGGCGCGACAGCCACCCATCGACCGAGGAGGAAACACGTGCGCTCGATCAGCAACCGAACGCTGCGCCACGGCGCCGCGTCACTGCTGGCCGGCACGGCAGCCGTCACGTCGCTGCTCGCCGCGACCCTGCCCGCCGCCGAGCCCGCCGCCGCCGAGCCGGCCGGTACGCCGCCGGCGACCGACATCGTCGCGGTCGGCTCGGACACCATCCAGGGCCTGTATGACCAGTACCAGGTGCACTACCCGGGCCTGTCGAGCTGGGACGCGACCGGGGCCAGCCCGATCACGCCGAAGGACGGTTGCGCGCCCATCACCCGGCCGGCCGGCTCCGGCGCCGGCATTGTGGCGCTCGGCGCCAACGCCACCACGGCGGACGGCGCCCACTACTGCATCGACATCGCCCGCTCGTCGCGGATACCGGCCGCCGGCGACCCGACCGGACTGTCCTGGAAGGCGCTGGCCACCGACGCGGTGTCCTGGGCGGCTGTCGAGGGCGGCAACGCTCCGACCACCCTCACCGCCGCGCAGCTTTACCACATCTTCCGTTGCGACGACGGCTGGACCCACTGGAACGATCCCGCGATCGGCGGCACCAGCACCGACGCCGTCGTCCCGGTCCTGCCGCCGGCCTCCTCCGGTACCCGGTCGTTCTTCCTGTCCGCGCTCAACGCCGCGCAGGGTCTGCCCGGCGCGCTGACACCCGGCCCGTGCGTCGACCCGGCGACGCCCGAGGAGAACGAGGGAACCGACCCGCTGTTCAGCCCGGCCAACGCGGCGGCGGCGGACGTCGTGTTCCCGTACTCGGCCGCCGTGTACGCGGCGCAGGCCTTCAACGGCCGGGGTACCGGCAACCAGGGCGCCCTCACCGCCCGGCAGATCGACGGCACCGACCCGGTGGCTTCTGACGGCACGTACCACGGGGCGAACCCGGCCTTCCCGGCCTCGTTCCAGCGCACGGTGTTCAACGTCGTACGCACCACGTCCGACGGCGCGGTCGACGCGCTGGTCCGGTGGGAATGCACCGACCCGACCGCCGCCGACGACCTGCGGAGCTTCGGCTTCGGTCGACTCGCCGGCAGCGACTGCGGCGCCACCCGGTTCACCACCTGAGCCAAAGCCACGCCCGGACCGCCGGCCGCCGGTGGACAGCCATCGGCGGCCGGCGCGGTTTCGTAGCTGGTCATGCGAGCTCGGCGTGGAGGGTCTCGGTCACCGGACGGCGGCCGCCGAGGCGGGCGGGAACAGCGGTGAGCGTAGCCACCACGAGTACGGTCGCGAGTACGACGGCGACCAGCTGCCAGAGCGAGGGAAGCGTGGCCTTGTCGCTGTCGCCGTCGGTGATGGTCATGATGGCGGCGAACAGCAGGTAACCGCCCGGGAAGACGCCCACGATGGCGCCGGCGAGCGCGGGGAGCACCTGAGCGGTCGCGAGGGCGATGGTCATTTCCTGCGGGGTGGCGCCGAGGGCGCGCGCCAGCGCCGAGGTGTGCCGGTTGTCGAGCACCGTCGCCCAGGTGATGACGATGGCGTTGACCGCAGCCAGGGCGAGCAGAATGACCGTCCAGACTCCGAGCACGTGCCGCAGCACCGCCACCTGAGCCTCGCTGTATGCGCGGATGGCCGGCTGGTCGCTGAGGAAGGTGTTGAGAATCAGGAGAATGTAGATCCCGCTGACCGTGACCGCGATGCTGACCACGGCCAGTATGACCCGGCGCGGCCGGCGGGCGGCGACCCGCAAGGCGAGAAGCAGCGGGACGGGCAGCCGCGCCGAGACAGCGATCAGCCAACCGGTGCGACGGGGCGGGCGTGCGGCGTCGGCCAGTGCGTTGACGGTACTGGAGCGGGCGCCGCGCACGGCTGGGACGGTGGTTGCCACGACCGCGACGCCGAGGGCGACGGCGGTCACCAGAGCGACCGTGGACCACGTCAACGACGGCGTCCCCGCGCTACCGATGAGGCCCGCGCTCGACTCGGTGAGCAACGGAGCGGTCAGCGCCCCGATCGCCAGCCCGGCCGCCGCCGCGACGACGGCCACCAGGAGATACTCCGCGAGCAGCACGGCAGCGACCAGGCCCGGTGTGCCGCCGACCGCCTTGAGGAGTCCGACGCGCCGGGTCTGATCGGCCATCCGGCCGCCGACCAGCACCGAGAGACTGGCCACCGCGAGTAGACCCAGCAGCCAGGCTCCGATCAGCAGCAGGATCTGGGAGTCTCTGGCCAGCTCGGTGGCGTCTGCGAGGATGCTCTTCCAGGTCTGCATCGTCATCATGGCGGCGCTGTTCGCGTCGACGAACGCCTCGGCCTCGTCCGGGTCGGCAAGTTTCAGGTTCATCACGTACGACAGGGAGTTCTGTGCCGGGGCAAGGCTCCGCACGTCCGCCTGGGTGAGCCAGACCAGCCCGGGGTTGTGCAATAACCCGGGGGGCAGATCTCGGTCCTTCGGGACAGCGCCGTTGACACAACCGACCGAGACGATGCAGGACACCTTCGGGTAGGGCGGCGTGGCAGCGGTGACAGCCAGGCCGACGACCTTGAACGACGTGCCGCCCAGGGTGACCGGGTCACCGACGTGCGCATCGAGCGCGTTGGCGAAGGCGGCTTCGAGCACCACGCCGCCGTCACGGACCCAGTTGCCCCGCGTCACCTCGGGCTGATCGAGCGTGGCGGTCGAGGCGTCGCGCCCCTCGACCTGCACGTCCGACGTCCGGCCGGACGCCTCCAGCTTCCCCGCGATGACGGGGTACGGTCCACTGTGGTCGATGACGCCGGAGGCGGTGGCCAGTTTCTCGAGGTCGGCCAGGCCGGCGAACGAGCCGGTGCCGGCGACCACGTCGGGTCCGTCGGTCGCCTCCCGGGTGCTCTGGTAGGGGTTGCTGGCCGCGTCACGCACGACGAGCCCGAGCGTCAACGTCGTGGTGGCTGCCAGGATGGCCAGCAGCAGAAGCGCGGCCTCGATAGGGCGCCGCCGGAGATCCCGCACGGCGAGGCGGCCCGCGAGCAGGATACGGCCCATCGCCATTAGTCCTCCAGTCCGATGAGCGCGCCGAGCCGCCCGGTGGTGCCCCCGGTCAACCTGGTCTCGTCCACGAACGCGCCGTCCCGCATCGAGATCATCCGGTCTGCGGTGGCCGCTATCCGCGCGTCGTGGGTGACGACGACAAGCGTCTGCCCGGACTCGTGCAGGCTCTCGAAGAGCTGGAGGACGTCCAGGGTGGCGGCACTGTCCAGGTTTCCGGTTGGTTCGTCCGCGAGTACGACCAACGGTTCGTTGCTCAACGCCCGGGCGACCGCGACCCGCTGCCGCTGGCCACCCGACAGCGCCGAGGGCAGGAACCGCGCCCGGTCGGCGAGCCCGACCTGCTCCAGCAGCGCCTCCGCGCGCCGTCGGGCCATCCGCGGCGAGCGTCCGGCCAGCAGCGCCGACAGTTCGACGTTCTCCACGGCGGTGAGCTCCTCCATCAGGTGGAAGGACTGGAAGACGAAGCCGACGTCGGTGCGTCGCATCCGGGCCAGGGCCTTCTCGCTGATGCCGTCGATGCGGCGACCGTTGAGCCACACCTCTCCACCCGAGGGACGGTCCAGCCCTCCGAGCAGGTGCAACAGCGTGGACTTCCCGCAGCCGCTGGGCCCCATCACCGCCACTGTCTCGCCCGCGGTGATGTCGAGATCGACAGCGTCGACGGCGCGTACCAGTCCTTCCCCCTTGCCGTACTCCTTTCGTAACCCGCGGGCGCGAAGTACGGCGGCGTCGCTCACGATCCACTCCTTCGGTGCGTCCAGGTCTTCTCACATGCCTCGAGCCAGCGCAGGTCCGCCTGAATCCGGAGCACGATGCCCTCCAGCAACAGCGCCGCGTCCGAGCCTTCCGGCTCGGCCATCGCGGCGCGCTGGACCTCACGTAGCCGGCGCAGCAGCTCGCGGCGCTGGGTGTCGACGATCGTGAGCGGGTCGGCCAGCCCGGCCGCCGCGGCCGCGATCAGCTTGAGATGGAACTCCGCCAGGTCGGGTCGCGGCCAACCCACCTCGGCGATCCACTCGGCGACCCGCTGCTGACCGTCGGGGGTGAGCACGTACACCTTGCGGTCCGACCGGTCGGCGCCATCGGCGGACCTCTCGACCGCCAACAGGCCGGCCTTTTCCAGCCGGGTCAGGGTGACGTAGATCTGCCCGGCGTTCATCGCGTCACCGAGAGGGCCGAGCGCGTCGCGCAGCCGCGCGCGCAGTTCGTAGCCGTGCGAAGGCTCTTTGGCCAGCATCGCCAGCACTACTTCCTGCTGCACCGGGCTTCCTCCAGATAACCGTTAGCCATCATGTCTAACGGTTATCTCTAACGGTTATCGCGGTGGCTGTCAAGCCCACAGGGCCGGGCGGCCTGGATCATCAGTGCTCGTAAGCTGAGTCGAAGCTCGGGCGGGCTGTTCGAATCGGGAGGCGTGACGCGTGTTCCTGCGGGGGAGCGGAGACCGCTTCGGCCTGATCATCGAGGCCGGTCCATGACCGCCGGCCCGGTCGACTACGACGTCGAACTGACCAGATACCGCGCGGTACTGCGCCGAGCCTGGGCCGTACAGCCGCGCGACCGCGTCCTCGACGTCGGATGCGGCACCGGGCAGACGACCCGGGAGGCCGCGCGGATGGCCCCGGCGGGCAGTGCACTCGGGGTCGACGTGTCCGCGCCCGCCGTCGAGCGCGCCCGCAGGCTTGCCCGGACCGAAGGGCTACGCAACGTCGCCTTCGAGCGCGCCGACGCGCAGGCACACCGCTTCGCGCGGGGCCACTTCGACCTCGCCATCAGCCGGTTCGGCACGATGTTCTTCGACGACCCCGTCGCCGCCTTCGACAACATCGGCCGGGCGCTGCGCCCGGCCGGACGCCTCGTGATGGTGGTCTGGCAGGCCCACGACCGCAACGAGTGGGACGTCGCCATCCACCAGGCGCTCGACGGGCCGACGGCGGTCGCCGGCCAGGGACCGGATCCGTTCTCGCTTGCCGATCCGACCACTGTGGAGACGATTCTGCGGACCGCGGGGTTCGCCGATATCGGCCTCACCGACGTCCACGAACCTGTCTACTACGGCCCGGATCCAACCGCCGCCCTCGACTGGGTTCGCGGCTTTACATGTACCAACGAATGCCTGAAGCGGCTCGATCCCGCGGCCGCGGCTCACGCGCTCGCGCGACTGCGCGACGCGCTCGCCGCTCGCATGAGCGACGACGGCATCTGGTTCGACTCCCGCGCCTGGATCGTCACCGCGCGGCGCCGATGAGCGCGGCCCGTGTCGATCTGTGTGCGTTCACTCGAACACGATGCAGACCTTGCCGGCGGTGCCCCGATCAGCGACACGGTAGGCCTCGTCGGCCTGCCGCAGCGGGTACCGGTGGGTCACGATCCGCTCCGGGTGCAGGTTCCAGCGCACGAGACGTTCCAGCAGGTCCTCCATGTGCCGCAATGAGGTGACCCAGGACCCGTGGAGCGTGATCTGCTTGTGGATCAACAATTCTGACACGGCGAAGGTGATCTGGCCGCCCTCGCCGACGAACGCGCAGCGTCCCCAGGTGCGGGTGTTCTCCAGGGCGAACACCCGCGCGGCGCCGTTGCCGGAACAGTCGATGCTCGCCTCACAACCCCGGCCGCTCGTCAGCTCGGCGATGGCGGTCGCGGCGGTGTCGTCGGCCGGCAGTGCGTGATCGACCAGGGCCCGCTCCTGGGCCATCGCCCGTCGCTCCGGCGCGATGTCGGTGGCGATGATCGGCCCGGCACCGAGTGCCCGGCCGAGCATGGCGGCGGCCAGCCCGACCGGCCCCAGCCCGGTGATGAGCAGCCGGTCCTGCCCGGACAACCGCAGGCGCAACAGTCCTTCGTACGCCGTGCCGAACCCGCACGACACCAGCGCACCGTCGACATAGGACAACTCGCTCGGCAACGGGATGCAGGTGGCCTCCTCGGCCAGCATGAACTCGGCATGCCCACCGTCGCGTTGCCAGCCGTGCGCCGCCCGCGACGGGGATGTGCAGCCGATCAGGTAGCCGTGCCGGCACTCCTCGCAGACCCCGCAACCGGCGATGTGGTACACCACTACCCGGTCCCCGACCGAGAGCCGGCGGCAGCCCTGGCCGACCGCCACCACCTGACCGCATGGCTCGTGCCCGGCGATCACGCCCTGGTACGCCTCGGGCCCGGTGCCCAGGTGTTCCCGGTAGATCGCGCGGATGTCGCTGCCGCAGATCGACGAGGCCTTCATCCGTAGCAGAACCTGACGGTGCCCCGGCTCGGGCACCTCGACCTCGACCTGCTGGACGGTGCTGTCGCCGGGAAGGACGACTCCGTTCATGGTTGCCATGACGTCCCTCCTGGCGTTGCTCATGCCAGTGCCCGGCGGCGTCCAGACAGGCACGGAGGCACCCGGTGACCGGATGTGATCGATGAATACCTGGGGTAGCCTGGCCAACGACCCAGTAGACGCGAGCGTTTGGCTTATTTTGGATAACCGTACAGACGGTACCGGCTGACGGCCAGTTCGGTTACCGTCCGTGCCGCGAGGCAGCCGCCGACGGCGTCGGATCATGCCGGCGCCGGTGCTCGGTGGCCGGCTCGAGATTGCGGGAGACCGGTCGTCTATCGCTAATGGAGCGCCGTGACCAAACCACCTGATGTCGGGCACGGTGTTCTCCACACGCTGCTCACCGACGCTGTCACCGGCGCGCTCGCGCGTGGTGGTCTGGATGACTGTGTCGATGGGGCGGTCGCACGGGCCCGGCTCACCGGTGGCTACTGCTCGATCTTCGTGTTTGATATCGACCATTTTAAGACGGTTAATGACGTATACGGCCACCCCCGTGGCGATGCGGTGCTGCGGGCGGTCGTCGAGCGTGCGATGGTCGTGATCCGCGGCGCCGACGTGCTGGTGCGCTACGGCGGTGACGAGTTCGTGGTGGTGCTGCCGGAGACCGGCGCGGCGGAGGCGATGAAGGTCGCGTCGCGGCTGGTGGAGCGCATCGGTGCGGTGCCGTTCCACGGAGATCCGCCGCTGTCGATCTCGGTCAGTCTCGGATTGGCGACCTATCCGGACGACGCGGTCGACCGCGACGGGCTGATCGAGGTCGCTGACCGCCGCAACTATCTGGCCAAGCGGCGGGGTCGGGGACGAGCCGTCGGCGACGACCTACCGGCGGATGGCGGCGGGGGTTCGGGCCGGCTCCTGGAGCGGGACGCGGCGATGGCGATCGCCCGGGACTTCCTCGTCCAGTTGGACGCCCGGGGGCGTGGCGCGCTGCGGATCGTCGGAGAGCGGGGGGCCGGGCACAGCCGGTTCCTGGCCGAGATGGGAAAGCTCGCCCGTCTGCGCGGGTTCACGGTGCGCGGCATGGGCAGCCTGATCGACGACGTCGACGCCATCAACGATCCGGACAGGTGGGCCGACCGGGTACTGGTGCTGGCCGACACCGATGTGGACGGCGCCGAGGTGAACGGTCACCTGCGGGCCCTGGTCGGCTCGGGGGAGGCGCGGGTGGTCGGCCTGGTGCAGGCCGTCCACGACCCGGTTGGGCCGCCCCCGCCGGTGCCGCTGCTGGACACCGCGGTGCTGGCGCCGCTGTCCGCGTCGGCGCTGCATGTCTGGCTACGGACGACACTGCACGGCGAACCGGCACCGGACCTGGTGCGCTGGCTGGCCCGGCGCAGTGGCGGCCTGGTCGCCCGCGTGCGCCGTGAGCTGATGCGACTCGCCGATGGCGGGCACCTGGAGCAGGGCGGCAACGGTGACTGGGGGGTGTCCTCGGCACTGCTGGCCCGGGCCGAGCGGGCCCGTCGGCGGCTGCCCGCCGTGGTGAGCAGCCTGGTGGGCCGTGAGCGCGACATCGCGCGGCTGACCGACCTCCTGGCCGAGCGGCGGCTGGTCACGCTCACCGGCGCCGGTGGAATCGGCAAGACCCGGCTGTCGGTGGCCGCGGCGGAGGCGACGGCCGACGAGTACGCCGACGGGGCCGTGTTCGTGTCCCTCGCCGAGGCCACCACGACCGAGTTGGTGGTCGCGACCATCGCCGGGGTCCTGGAGGTGCCCGACGGCGCGGACGAGCCGTTGGCCGACACCGTCATCCGGACGCTGAGCGGCCTGGAACTGCTGCTGGTGCTGGACAACTTCGAGCACGTGCTCAGCGCGAGCTCGTTCGTGGCGACGCTGCTGGCCGCCGCGCCGGGGGTACGGGTACTGGTCACCAGTAGGCAACGGCTGCGGCTGTCCGGCGAGCAGGTGTACCCCGTCCTGCCGCTGCCGGTGCCCGTCCTGGATCGGCTGCCGGCCCAGCCGGAGGAGGCGGCCGCGGCGCTGACCGCCTCGCCGGCGCTGGCGCTGTTCGTCAAGCGGGCCACCGAGGCGGTCTACGGACTGACCTTCACCCCGGAGGACCTGCGTGCGGCCGCCGAGGTGTGCTGCCGTCTGGACGGGCTTCCGCTGGCCATCGAACTGACCGCGGCCAACTGCGACGTGCTCTCGCCGGCTCTGATCCTGGCTCAGTTGAACGAGCGCTTCGAGCTGCCGATGGCGGGGCCGCAGGATCTGCCGGCGCGGCAGCGGACGCTGCGGGCCACCATGGACTGGAGCTTCGCTCTGCTCGACGCGGACGACCAGGAACTGCTGATCCGGTTGGCGGTCTTCGTCGGCGGCTGCCCGGCTGAGGCGATTCCCGCGGTCTGCCTGCCGGGCGGTACCACTGACGCGACTCTCGACACGACCGAGGGCCGGCTCACCGAGCGACTGGTCGGGCTGGTCGATCGCAACCTCCTCGGTGTGCAGCACGCCCCGGACGGGACCAGGTACACCATGCTGGAGACCATCCGGGCGTACGCGGGCGAACGGCTCGCCGCCGCCGCGGACGAGGACGGGGTGGCCCGTCGCCACGCGGCGTACTTCGCCGCGTTCGCCGAACGTGCCGACCAGGGACTGGCCGGCACCGACGGGGGCACGTGGTACACGCAGGTCAGCCGGGAGTACCTCAACCTGCGAGCCGCGTACAACCGGGCGATCGCCGACGGCGACGCACCGGCCGCCGCCCGGATCGTGCTCGGCATCAGACGGTACTGGCAGAAGGGTTGGCACATCCGTGAGGGCCGGGAATGGCACAGCCGGCTGAGCACCGCGGCGATGGATCGACCGTTGCCGGATGACGTGCGGGGATGGCTGCTCGAGTCGGCGGCGTTCCTCGCGGTGAAGCAGGACGATCATGCGGCCGCCCGGTCGCTGAGCGAGGAAAGCCTGCGGATCGGTCGCGAACTCGGCCACGCCGACCTCGTCGCGAAGGCACTCAACGTGGTCGGGCTGGTCGCGAGGGATGCGGGTGACATCGACCGGGCCCGGGCCTGCTTCAGCGAATGCATCGCGATCAAGGAGGCGCACGGGAAGCGCGACGGCGTCCTTTCCGCGGCGCGCGGCAATCTGTCCACCATCGCCCTTTTCGAGGGCGACCTGGACAGCGCCCGCGAACTCCTCCCGCACGACATCGAACTGTCCCGGGAACTCGGCAACCTCCGCGGACTCACGCTGGACCTGGTCGCTCTCGGCGATGTCCATGTCGACTGTGGCGATGCCGCCGCCGCCCGGCCGTTGCTCGCCGAAGCCGTAGAGATCACCCGGCAGATCGGGGACATCTGCAACGAGGCATACGCCACCCATATCCTCGGGCGGCTCGCGCGCCTGGAGGGCAACCCGGTCGAGGCGTACCGCCGGTTCGTGTTCGCCATCCGCCAACACCACGGATTCGGCGACCGGTTCGCGGTCCTCTACACGTTCAGCTCCCTCGTGGATCTGCTCAGCACCGTGGACACACCGCGAGCCGCCCGGATGCTCGGCGCGGTGGAAGCGATCCGCGAGCACGACGGTACGCCGATGAACAAGCGCCAGTCGGTTGTCCGGGAGGCGACACTGCGCCGTATCCGGGCCGTGCTCACCGAGACCGAGGTGACGGCCGCTATGGCCACCGGGCGGCGCATGGACCTCGATGCTCTCGTTGCCGCCGCCCTCGACGTGGATCCGACCAGCTTCGCCTAGCTGCCGGGCCCGGGCCGGTTGCCGGAGCCGGGCTGCTGCCACGGGCGCTGCTGGTTGCGGCTGTCCCGGTAGGACCATGCATCGGGCCGGCTGACCAGCGGGAATACGCTCGAATACGCCTGCCAGGAGGGTGTCTGCGCCGGCCGCGCCGGCTGCGGAGCGATGGTCTGTGCGAGCGCCCGCAGCATGTCGCGCAGGGCTGTGTGCAGCCGCGGGTCGGTGACGATGCCGTCTCCGTCGACGGAGTTCGGGCTGAGCGGGATGCGGATGCAGGCGGCTCGCAGTACTCGTGCGTTGGCCAGGCCGAGCACGGTCTCCAGCATGGCGCGGGCGCCGTCGTCCTGGCCGGCGGTGGCCACCGACAGCCAGGCCACCGGCATACCGTCCAGGTCGCGGGTGTCGATGAGCCAGTCGAGCAGGTTCTTCAGGCTGCCCGGCAGCGAACCGGCGTACTCCGGGGTGCAGAACAGCACGGCGTCCGCGGCGCCGACCTGCCACCGCAGATCGGCCACCTCGCCGGGCGGCGGCTGCGCACCGGGCAGGTACGCCGGAAGTGCACGTAACCTGCCGTACAGGGTCGCGGTGATACCCGAGGGCGCGTACCGGGCCGCGGTGTTCAGCGCGGCGGTGTGTAGGGATTCCTCGTTGGTATTGCCGGAAATCAGCAGCAAGCGCGTCACGGCGCCGACGATACGTGGCGAGCGCCCTCCGCGGTCAAGCGAAGCCCGCGCGGCAGGCGTGACGTCCCACCGGGGGATGCTCGGACTGGTGGAGCGAGCGCTGATCCTGGTCGAGCTCGGCGTGTTGGCGCATCACCTGGTCCGCGTTGCCGTCGGGCTGGCCCGGACCTCGAGGTGGCGTGTCCCGGCGCCGGGACGATCGGAATCCACCGGTAGCGCCGCCACATCGGCGCTACCGGGTCACGGCTTCGGCGCCGCGGGCAGTGTCGTACACACGCACGCCTTGTTGCCGTCCTGGTCGGAAATGACGGTGTACGAGGGCGCCTGGCTGTCATCGACGACGATCCCGCCGGCGGTGACGGCGGCGGCGATCCGCTGCTCGGCCACCTCTGGTGGCACCCAGACGTCGACGTGGAACCGCTGACGCGGGGTCTCATGCTCGTCGGTGTCCTGGAACCACAGGATCGGTACTCTTCCCATGGCGTCCCGGACGTCGTCGCCGATGGTCCCGCGGCCCCGGGCCTCCGTACTCCCGGTCAGCAGGGCAGCCCACACCGGGGCGATCGTGGCCGCGTGCGCCGTGTCGAGAGCGAGCTCGATCGTGGTGATCGAGGCCGGGTCGGCATCGACCGCCCGCTCGGCGGCGATCTCACTGATCCGTCGCGCCAGGTCGACGTCCCGCTGGGTCACCCATTCGACGACGTGCTCGGTACCCTCGCCGTCGCGGTAGACGGCGTCGTCGCTGATCAGCTTGAAATCCACGTACCCGGCGCCGATCGTCACGCGCGGGTGGTGGCCGAGCGCGTCGCCCGCCTCGCCCACGGCGGTGATGAACCGTGCGCCGGCGCCGAAATCGCCGACCAGGTAGCGGGCATGGAGTCCCTGACCCAGCTTGCGCCAGTCGGTCAGGTTGTTCTCGGCGATCTGCTCGCCCGTCAGCATGTCCATAGCGGGGACCGTAACCCGCATTCCGGACGTTCGGCGTCCGGCACTCACCTACCGTCCCGCCGCTGCCCGGCTCGCAACAGCACGCCGGTCAGACCCTGATCGTGACCGCGTACAGGTACCAGGTCGAGTGCGGCAGCCACTGCTCCAGCCAGCGCCAGTCGGTGTTCGGCCCGCTGCTCGCCACGCCCGGGTCCCATTCGATACCGCGGCCGTCGTCGGAACGGCCGGTGATGCCGTTGACGATGCCGCCCGCCGATCGCAGCCAGCGCCAGGACCCGTCGGTGGCACCGTCGGCGTACTCCAGGTACAACGGTGTGGTGTCGCGGCCCGAGCCGTCGAGCATGCACACGTCGAACGGGTTGACGCCGAGGATCCAGTTGAGCTGGTCGGTGGCGTACTCACGGAGCCGTGCGGCGAACCGCGTGTCGGTGGTCGAGGCCGCGGCGAGCCGGGCGGCCGTGGCGAGTGACGCCAGCCGGGCGTTCTCTCCCTGCCACCACGCGTCGTTGGTCCGTGGGGTCACGTTGTGTGGGAAGAAGAAGCTGCTGTACCGGTGGCCGGACGCGTCCTGGACGAGTTGGCGCGCGTACCCGAACGGGTTGTTCACCTCCCGGGTGACCGTCAGTTCGAACTCCAGCGACCGGCGTACCGCGGCGAGCACCTGGCCGCGCGTCGCCGGGTCGGCGATGTCGGCGTATGCGAGCAGGCTGACCACCGGTAGTCCGGCGTCGGAGGGGTGGAAGAACGGCCGGTCGGCGTCGTCGGCGCGCCAGTAGTCGTGGTAGGTGTGCCAGGTGGTGAGCCGGTTCAGCAGGCTCTTCGCGCGGGCGTCGGCCACCTGGTGGTACTCCGGTTTGTGGGTTGCCTTGGTCAGTTCGACGGCGGCGAGCAGGACGTTGTAGTCGTCGAGGATGTTCTCCTTGCCGTCGCCCACGATGCGGCCGTTGTTGGCCTGCAGGTAGGCGAAGGCGTCCTCGGCGGCGGCCAGGTAGTCGGCGTTGCCGTATTCGCCGGACACGGCGTAGGTGCTGGCTTTCGCGAGCGCGGCGATCGCGAGGCCGCCGCCCTCCCGGTAGCTGACCTGATGCGCGCTCAGGCTGCGCTGGGTCGGATCCACGCTGAGGTCGTCGGCTTCCGGTTGGGACACCGAACTGTAGAACGACAAACCCTTCGGGTGCACCCGCGTGAGGAAGTCCGCGCCGAACATGCCCTCGTCGAGCAGCCAGGCGGTCAGACCGACCAGGTTGGTGTCGCCCCGCTTGTTGAGCTGGTCGTACGAGGCGAACAGCACCCACGCGGTGAGCGGGATCGACAGGGTGTTGAAGTAGGACAGATTCGACAGCTGGGTGAAGTGTTTGCCCCAGTCGGCGGCGGCGTCGTACCAGCCGCCGTGCGCGTCGACCCGGGTGGTGGAACCCTTCACGGGCAGGCTGCGGTCGGCCTTGTCGAACTGGCCGGACGACCGCGAGTCCTTGAAATAGTGGGCGATGTGGCCGAGGGTGCGGCGCTCGAACAAGGACGCTTCGATCCGGAACGGGAAGGACCCGCCGTCCTCTGTGGACAGCAGATACTCACCCGCCGACGCGACCGACGAGAAGTCCGCGACCCAGTAATAGCACGGGATCTCGGGGTAGTGGGTGGCCAGCCAGTCCGTGACCGGGCCGGCGTACCGGGCGGCGCCCTTGTGCACCACGTTCCCGGTCGTGGCGTCGACCAGCTCGAACCGGAGGTCCCGGTGGCCGGCGGCCGGAACGGCGATGATCGCGCGCTTGGGTCCACCGAGTTCGTACCCGACATTGTTGACCAGCACCGTGGCGCGCTGACCGGGCCGCCAGCCCTTCTGTGCGGCACTGACCGGCGCCGCCAGTCCCGCCGGACCACCCGGTGCCGCCTCGGCCGTGGTACCGAATCCGATCGCTCCGGCGAGCCCCGCGCCGACGGCGGCCGAGCCGCGCAGGAAATGGCGTCGCGATGAACCTTGACGTGGCGGCTGCATGGGCTTTCTCCTCACGCACAGGTGGCCGATCATGACCAGCGACGGGGCATTCAGCCGAAAAGGGATAGGAAGAACGATTAACAATCGAATCATTCGCCCACATCGATGTCAATGCCGCAGGCCGCTGACGCCGGTTCGGCCGCCCGCCGCATCCTCACAAGTACGGGGAGGTCAGTATTTCCGGTGTCGAGCTGTCGATTTCCTGGCTCGTCGTTCGTCTTACTGCGTGACCATCGGGTAGTGACGAGGAGGAAGCGATGAAGTACATCATGCTGATCTACCAAGGCCCCGCGCTCGAGCGACAGGCCACGCTCTCCGAGGAGGAGCAGAAGCAGGTCTACGCCGACTACCAAGGGATCAACCAGACGCCGGGCGTCACTCCCGGACTGCCGATGGGCCTGCCCGAGAACGCGACCACGGTGCGGGTCGAGGGCGGCAAGACCCTGACAACGGACGGCCCGTTCGTCGGGATGAAGGAGGCCGTCGGCGGTTGGTTCATCCTCGAGGCCGACGACATCGACGCGGCCATCGAGGTGGCCTCCCGCGTCCCTGCCGCACGCTACGGTGGCGCCGTGGAGATCCGCCCCTCGGAGGTGTATTGGTAGCCACGCTCGACCAGGTCTTCCGCCAGGAATGGGGCCGCGTCCTGGCCACCCTGATCGGCTTCCTCGGCGACTTCGACCTCGCCGAGGAAGCCGCGCAGGAGGCGTTCGCGATGGCCGCCGACCGATGGCCACGCGACGGCGCTCCCAGCAACCCGCGCGCCTGGTTGATCACGACGGCTCGCAACCGAGCGACGGATCGCGTCCGCCGCGACCGGACCCTCGCGACCAAGTTCGGCCTGCTCGTCGCGGGCGATCGTGCGGAGGTGCCAATGGACACCACGACGTTTCCGGACGAGCGCCTGGAGCTCATCTTCACCTGCTGTCATCCGGCGCTCGCGGTCGAGGCGCAGGTTGCGCTCACCCTGCGTACCCTGGGCGGGCTCACCACGGACGAGATCGCCCGCGCCTTCCTGGTACCGGAGCGCACGATGGCGCAGCGGTTGGTGCGGGCCAAGCGAAAGATCAAAGCCGCGGGGATCCCGTTTCGCGTGCCACCGGTCCACCTGCTCCGCGAGCGGCTCGACGCCGTTCTCGCCGTCGTCTACCTGATCTTCAACGAGGGCTACGGCGGTCGCGACGAGCTGGCGGCGGAGGCGATCTGGTTGGGGCGCGCCCTGGCCGAGCTGCTTCCGGACGACCCCGAGGTGCACGGGCTGCTGGCGATGATGCTCCTGCACGACTCCCGTCGCGAGACGCGGTTCAGCGACGGCGAGTTGGTGCTGCTCGGCGAACAGGACCGGTCACGGTGGAACAACGAGCAGATCGCCGGTGGCCGCGCCGAGATCGACCGGGCGCTCGCCCTGGGCGGCCGTGGGCCCTACGTGCTGCAGGCCGCGATCGCTTCGTTGCACGCCGAGATGCCGTGCGACTGGGCGCAGATCGCGGCACTGTACGGCCAGCTCGGCCGCCTGACCGGCTCGCCCGTCGTGGAGCTCAACCGCGCCATCGCCGTCGCCGAGGCCGAAGGCCCCGAGGCGGGCCTGCGCATCGTCGACCAACTCGGTCTCGACGACTTCCGCTACCTGCACTCGACCAGGGCCGAACTCCTGCGCCGTCTCGGTCGTACCGACGAGGCGCGGGACGCCTATCGACGTGCGCGACAACTCACCGACGACGGCGCCGAACGGCGCTTCCTTGAACGCCGGCTAACGGAACTGGCAGGCGCGACAGGTGGGGACGGCCGGGGGTGACCGCGGAGGCCCGTCGCCGCGACCGGACAAAAGTGAGTGGCATTTCACCCGTGGTGCCGGCAACCATCGTTTCGCAAGCTCTGTTGGTTACCGGCCAGTCGCCCTAAACTCCCGTTCATTGTCCATGTCCGGTGGCGGAGCGGAGGCTGGCACGCGTGAAGATCGTGGTGCTCGTCAAGCAGGTGCCGTGCGCGACCGCCGGCCTGCCCTTCGCCCCCGATCTCACCCTGGCCCGGGATGGCCGGCGCGCCGCAGCTGGACGAGGCCGACGAGTTCGCGGTCGACCAGGCGCTGCGGATAGCGCGTGCGGCGGCGCGACGTGCAGATCACCGCTGTCACGATGGGGCCGGCCGGTGCGGTCGGCGCCCTGCGCAGGGCGCTGTGGCTGGGTGCCGACGAGGGCGTACACGTGCTCGACGACGGGCTGCACGGGTCCGACGCGCTCGCCACCTCGCGGGTGCTGGCGGCCGTGGTCGACCGGCTCGGGTTCGACCTTGTGCTCTGTGGTTCGGCCTCGGCCGACTCCGGCATGCCGCGGTGCCCGCGATGGTCGCCGAGCGCCTCGGCGTCGCGGCGCTGTGCTTCGCCGACGCGCTGACGGTGCGTCCGACGAAGGTGGAGATCCGCCGGGACGACGGCGCCGGCCTGGAGATGTTCACCGCGGCGCTGCCAGCCGTGGTTTCGGTCACCGAGCGTTGCGGCGAGCCGCACTACCCGCGGTTCGTGGCCACCGTCGAGCGCCCGGGCACAAGCTGGTCCGCACCTGGTCGCTGGCCGATCTCGGTATCGACCGGGCCGAGGTCGGCCTGCGTGCCGCCGCGACCGCCGTCCGGGCGGTGACGCCGCAGGTCAACGGCAGGGCGCACCTCGTCGTCGAGGGCGACCCGAGCAGCGCCGCTGTCCGGCTGGCCGATTTTCTGGCCGAGCGCCAGTTCCTGTAGTCGGGATCGGCTTACGGTAACCGTGTGGACGACGGATGGTGAGGAGGACCGTGTGCGGCCGGTGCTGGTTCTCGTGGAGCGCCGCAGCGTCGATGCGACCGTGCGCCGGACGACGTGCGCGTCTGCTGACCATCGCGCGGCGGCTCGGGATCCCGGTGGCGGTGCTGTGCGGCCCGGCCGACCGGGCCAGCTCGCGCTGCTGGGCCGGTTCGGCGCCACGATCGTCTACACGGTGACCGCCCGCGAGGCGACCAGCTATCCGGCGGCTGCCCGGGTCGAGACGCTTGTCGCAGCTCGCCCGCCGGCTCTCGCCGTCCGCCATTCTGATCGCCTCGGCCGGGCCGGGCAGGAGATCGCCGCCCGGGTGGCGGTACGCCTGGACTCCGGGTCGATCAGCGATGCGATCGACGTCCGGACGGCTCCGGACGGCAGCCCGGTCGCCGTGCAGTCGGTGCTGGCCGACTCCTACCGGGTGGAGTCGAGCGTTGTGCGGGGTATCCCGGTGTTCACCGTGCGGGCCGACGTCCGTCGCGCCCCAGGAGGCGCCGGTCGAGCCGGCGGTCCGCACGCTTCGGGTGACCGTTCCCGGCGGGTGTACGGGCGGTCCGGCGGGTCTCGCGCGCGCGAAGGCCCGCTGACTCGCGGCCGGACCTGGCCACCGCCGCCGTGGTCGTCGCCGGTGGCCGCGGCGTCGGCTCGCGGGACTCGTTCCAGCCTCGTCGACCAGGTCGCCGAGGCGCTCGGCGGGGCGGTCGGCGGCTCGCACGCCGCGACGCGAGCTGGGCTGGTGCCCGCGCGAGGCACAGGTCGACCAGGTCGGCAGGATCGTGCACCCCGGCCTCTACCTCGCCCTCGGGATCTCCGGCTCGGTGCGTCACCGCGCCGGCATGCAGGGCGCCGGGACCATCGTGGCCATCGACCGCGACCCGGCGGCGCCCATCTTCGGCAGTCGCCGATCTCGGCGGTCGTCGGCGACCTGCACCGAGGTGGTGCCGGAGCTGCTCGCGGAGATCAGGCGACGAAAGGCTCACCCCGTCATCGGTACCCGAAATCCTCAGGAGCGTTGATGACAGTGCGACTCGTGCTCGGCCTGGCGATCACGCCTGGCGGCGTTCGCGCTGGCCGGTCGGCGGGTGTTCATGCTCTACCGGCTGGGCCGTGCCGGGCAGCCGGTGGAGCCGGGCCGCACCAGCGACGTGGGAACCCGCGCGCTGGGCGGTGGCGACCGAGGTCTTCGGGCAGCGCAAGCTGCTGAAGTGGAGCGTGCCGGGGGCCGCGCACTTCGCGGTGTTCTGGGGGTTCGTGATCCTCGGCGCCACGATCGTCGAGGGGTTCGGCGCGCTGTTCGACCGCGACTTCCACATCCCGCTCATCGGCACCGAGGCGTGGCTGGGCTTCCTTGAGGACCTCTTCATCGTCGCGGTGCTGTGCGGACTGGTCGTGTTCGCCGCGATCCGGCTGCGGCAGAGCCCCGAGCGCGAAGGGCCGCCGGTCCCGGTTCTTCGGCTCGCACCTCGGGCCCGCCTGGCTCGTCCTGTTCATGATCTTCAACGTGATGTGGACGCTGCTGCTCTACCGCGGCGCGCAGATCAACACCGGCAACTTCCCGTACCGCGCACGGGGCGTTCGCGTCCGAGGCCGTCGCCGACTGGCTCGGCCGGCTCGGGCGCACCGCCAACGACGTGCTGGAGACGGTCGGCGTCCTCGGCTCGCTCGGCGTCGTGCTCGCCTTCCTGGTGCTCGTCGTGTACTCCAAGCACCTGCACATCTTCCTGGCGCCGTTCAACGTCATGTTCTCCCGCCGCCCGCGCGGCCTGGGTCCGCTGCTGCCGGTGTACTCCGGCGGCACGGCGGTCGACTTCGAGGATCCGGGCGAGGACGACAAGATCGGCCGCGGCGTCATCGAGGACTTCACCTGGAAGGGCATGCTGGACTTCGCGACGTGTACCGAATGCGGCCGTTGCCAGTCGCAGTGCCCGGCCTGGAACACCGACAAGCCGCTGAGCCCCAAGCTGCTGATCATGAACCTGCGCGACCACGCGCTGGCCAAGGCGCCGTACCTGCTGGCCGCCTCGGACGAGGAACGGGCGAAGCTGCCCGCCAATGTGCTCGCCGAGGCGGAGCGGCCCCTGGTCGGCCCGGCCGACGCCGGCGGCGTCATCGACCCCGACGTCCTGTGGTCGTGCGTCACCTGTGGCGCCTGCGTGGAGCAGTGCCCGGTCGACATCGAGCATGTCGACCACATCGTGGACATGCGCCGGTACCAGGTTCTGATCGAGTCGCAGTTCCCGAAGGAGGCGCAACACCCTGCTGCGCAACCTGGAGCGGGCCGGCGACCCCTGGGGTCGCGGTGCGAAGGCCCGCACCGAATGGACCGCCGGGCTGCCGTTCGAGGTACGCGTGCTCGGCGCGAACGGCGAGGACCGGCTTCCCGACGACGTCGAGTACCTGCTCTGGGTCGGCTGCGCCGGCGCGCTGGACGACAACGCCAAGAAGACCACCCGTACGGTGGCCGAGCTGCTGCACGAGGCCGGTGTCGAGTTCATGGTGCTTGGCGGCGGGGAGAGGTGCACCGGCGACCCGGCGCGTCGGATGGGCCAGGAGTTCCTGTTCCAGGAGCTGGGGAAGCAGAACGTGGAGACGCTCAACGCCATCGGCGCGAGGAAGATCGTGGTGACCTGCGCGCACTGCTTCAACGCGTCTCGGCAACGAGTACCCCCAGCTCGGCGGGGTGTACGAGGTCGTGCACCACACCCAGTTGCTGGCCCGGCTGGTCGCCGAGGGCCGGCTCGTCCCGGCGCACAAGGTGGACACCACCGTCACCTACCACGACCCGTGCTACCTGGGTCGGCACAACCGGGTCTTCGAGCCGCCCCGCGACATCCTCGGCAGCGTTCCGGGCGTACGGCTCAACGAGATGCCGCGCAACCGTGAGACGTCGTTCTGCTGTGGAGCGGGCGGCGCCCGCATGTGGATGGAGGAGCAGATCGGCACCCGGATCAACGAGACCCGCAGCACCGAGGCGATCGGTACCGGCGCCGAACTGGTCACCGCGGCCTGCCCGTACTGCATCGTCATGCTCACCGACGGTGTGGCGGCGGCGCAGCAACGCGACGGTGCCGCCGGGAACGTGCGGGTCGCCGACGTCTCGGAGGTACTGCTGCGGTCGGTGCGGGGGACCGGCGACGGCACCGGTACCGGCTGAGGGCTTGTCCGGACCTCTGCCGGCCGGACAGCGTCGGCCGGCAGGGCACGGTGACGGTGTGGGGTCAGGAGGCGACGATGCCTTCTCCGCCGACGGCGCCGGGAACCGTGACGGTACGACCGCGGCCTCGGCCAGCAGGAGATGGCCGCGGGCGTCGAAGGTGACCACGAACGGTACGGCGCCGGGGTGCGGCGCAGCAGTACCCCGGCATTGCCGCGCACCTGCGTGCTTGTGGACCGTGTTCGGAAGACTTCCATGCGCTCCTCGCCGCGGTGACCGGCGCGGCAGAGGCCTAATCAGCCGGCCCGGCTTCGTCAGGTAGGCGGCGATCGACGGGTTGCCTGCCCGGTCGCTGCCAGAACTCGTCGGGCAGCTCGGCCACCTCGTTTCCGGAGCGTTCCAGGTCCGCGGCCCACGGCAGCAGGCGCTGGAAGGTCGGCTCACCGCCGTCGGCGAGCCGCCGGATCACCGCGACGTTGCGCTCGACCCGCCCGATGATCGCGTCGCGGATCGCGGCTCGGTCGCCGGTGTATCCGTACGCGTCCAGAAGCAGATGGAACCGCCGGCGCCGGTCGGCCGCGTCACCGAATCCGACGTTCTCGGCGATCTCCGCGGTCAGCAGTGGCACCCAGGTCAGCGCCGAGAACGCCAGGTCATCCTCGCGCCGGGACGGGCTGGCAGTGTCCCAGTCGACGAAGCCGACCAGGGCGCCGTCGGCCCACACGGCGTTCCACGGCGACGCATCCAGGTGACCGATCAGAAGTCCCGGCTGCCACGGCCGGCCGGTGAACCAGACGGCGTCGGCGTCCGGCCGGAATGTCGCGGTCGCGTCGTGCAGCCTCCGCAGCCACGTACCAACCTGCCGGAGCGCATCGTCGCAGCGCAACCAATCCGGCCATGGCTGGGTCTCGCCCAGGGTCTGGCCGGGCAGGAACGTCAGCCGTTCGCGGCCCTGGTCATCGAAGCCGAGGGCGCGCGGAGCGCCGTCGAAGCCGACGTCTTCCAGATGCCGCAGCACCGAGTGCACGGTCGCCGTCCACAGCTGCGTGGGGCGGCGGACCTCGTCGCCGACGTGTACGGCTCCGAAAATGCGCCCGCCGGGCAGCCGTCGTTCAGTCATGTCCTGGTTCTACCGCGAACAGACGTCCACGGCGACTGATTAGTCGACTCCGTCCGCGTCGAAGCCGGGGGCCGGTCGCGACGTGCCGGAAGAATGCGTCGGCGGCGGTGTCAAGTGGGCAGGCGAGCTCGGTCCAGGATCGTGACCTAGCCGGCGAGCATCCCGCTGACCAGTGCCTGCCAGGTCATCGGGCCGACGATCCCGTCGACGGCCATGGATGGTACGTCCTGAGCGATGGCCTGCTGGAACCCGCGTACCGCGGCGTCGGTCTTGGGGCCGAAGATGCCGTCGATCTGCAGGCCCTTGCTCGGGTCGCCGGACAGGTTGCGGAACTGGAACTCCTCCTGGACACCACGGACAGCGTCTCCCTGGCTACCCTTCTGGACCTCGACGATGAGGGCGCGCCAGGTGTCTGGGCCGACGATGCCGTCCACGGCAAGCGATCGCTCCCGCTGGAAGGCGCGCACGGCGGCGTCGGTCTTGGGGCCGAAGATGCCGTCGACCGTGACCGTGTGACCGCGGGCGCGAAGCAGGTACTGCAGGGTCCGGACCGGGTGGTCCTGGTCGCCCTGCCGGACGAGCGGCCAAGGGCTGAGCGTGCCTGCCATGGGATCATCCCTTTCCGATCGTTAGGGTTCGGCTACAGCCTGCTTCTGCACGTATCGGCAGGTCAATGCCTTATGGTGTCGGTTTCCCGCGGGCCCACCGCGGCGGCTCCGCCTCCGGGCTTGCGTTCGTCAGTTCAGAAGCCGCTGCGCCCAATACACCTGACCGCTGGCACCCACACTGATCAGGGCAACCAACAGGTCTTGCGCTGCCGCGGGTGCGGTGGCCACCATCTGCTCAGGCGGTGTGTGCGGGCGTGCCGTGTGGAGCACGGTCTGGAATGTCACCGGTGATGCGTCTACCGACGACACGGTGATGGCACAGCCCGTGCTCCAGGACGACCCGTTGATCTCCCGGGTACCGACGCCTCGCAGCCACGGGTAGCGCTTCTGCGCGATGTCAAGAGATCCGTCCATGCCTGAGGCAATGTCGTCGGGTCTGGCCGACGTCGCGGCGATGAAGCCGGGCATGAGATGGCTGCGCTTGTCCAGCACAACGATCCGGAAGGAGCCGTCGCCGTGCGGATGGGGCGGCCGGGTCCAGGTGACCCGTCCAAGAAAGATCTGGTCACCGTCACCGGCTACTTCCCCGTTGACCGGTTGAGCGCGGCGTCCGCGGTCGCCTGGTCAACGAGCTGAAGCGTGGCCCGGGCACTCAGCGCGTCCGGCCCGTACGGCGGCCGGTCGTGCCACCACCGCCAGCCGACCACACCGCCGGCGCCGGCGAGGAGCAGCGCCACAGCCAGAACCAGGCACCCCCGTCGTCTCATGCCAACAGCAGAGCATGCATGGTCCAGTTGGACCGTGGGTGACGGCGACGGGGTAAGGCTGAGTCGTACGCTGTCGGTCGTGACGGGAGCCAGGGACAGCGCCGCCGCCGGACCGCGCCGGAGCACCCGCCTGGCCGTCCGGCTGATCGTCAGCGCGGTGATCGCGGTGGTCCTGGTCGTCGTCGTCACCTTCGCCCTGGGCTGGTACTTCTCCTCCCAGGTGCTGCATCTCGACACGGCCAGCTATCCGATCACGGTGCGGTCGGTGTCGGGCGATGCCGTGGTACTCGATGGTGGCTTCAGCGCCGCGCGGCCGGTCCGCTTCGGGTTGACCTGGCCGGGCGGCCACGCCGTCCTCGACGACCACGTCAGCGGCCACGGCGGCACCGTGAGCCGCACGGTGACGCGGGTCACCAGCGGCAGCCTGACCACCGGCGCGCACGCGTACATGGACACGTTCGTGTACGCGGGCGACCCGAAGACCGCCCGCGGCCTGGCGTTCGAGCCGGTGACCGTGCCCGAACCGCTCGGCGGCGCCCCGGCCTGGTACGTCCCACCCACGACGAGCGCCCCGCTCAGCACATGGGTCATCGCGGTACACGGACGCGGCGCGAGCCGGGCGGAGACCCTGCGCGTCCTGCCCGCGCTGGCGGCCGCCGGCGTTCCCACGCTGGCGATCACGTATCGCAATGACACCGGCGCCCCGGCCAGCCCGGACCGGTCTTACCACCTCGGCGACACCGAGTGGCGCGATGTCGCCGCCGCCATCGGGTACGCGCGGGCCCACGGAGCCCGGTCGGTGATCCTGTACGGCTGGTCGATGGGCGGCGGCATGGTGCTCACGGCGCTGCGGCGGATGCCACCCGCGGACGCCGCGTACGTCCGTGGTCTGGTGCTCGACTCCCCGGTGCTGGACTGGAGGGCGACCCTCGACCTGCAGGCGGCGCAGCGGCATCTGCCGCAACCGTTGACGTGGACCGCGGAGACGCTGGTCGAACAGCGCGCCGGGCTGTCGCTGGACGGTTTGAACCAACTCACGTACGCCCCGCGGCTGCGGGTGCCGGTGCTGCTGTTCGTCGACCGGTCGGACACGACCGTGCCGCCGGACCAGGCGTTGCGGTTGGCCCGTCTCCGTCCCGATCTGGTCACCCTGGTCGCCACCAGCGGCGGCGAGCACACCGGCTCGTGGAACGTCGACCCCGGCCGGTACGAGACCGCCCTTCGAGCCTTTCTCGCCGGCACCGCCCGTTGACCCGGCCGGTCAGCCGACGTGGATCGCGGGGCGGCGAAGTGTGCGTGCGGGCGTACCCCGGTGGTGTCACGCAACGCGAGCAGGACCGCGGCGATCGCGTTCGGCCCGGCCGGGCTGTCCGCGCGCAGGATGCGGTGCCCGTCCACCTCGACGCCGTGTACCCGTAGCACGTCGCTGAACTCGCACGGGTCGATGACGTCGATCTCCAGGAAGAGGACGTCCGCGCTGCCGGGCACCGGGTTGATGCCGCGCTGGGCGGCCCCCTTGGCGGCGTACTCCGCGGCATCGCCACGCCGGCCAACCGCCGGCCTGCCGGCGGTTGGCGATGATGGCGAGGGCACCGTCATGGGCCAGGCTGTCGGTGATGAACTGTCGAGCCGTGCCGTCGAACTCGATCCGGTCGGCGCGTAGCTCGGTCGTCCGTGACACCCGTGAGACCAGCGAGACCACGATGATACCGGCGATGAACATCGCCGAGATGACGATGCCGTCGGGCTTCTCGATGACGTTCGCGCCAAGGGCGTACAGCAGGATCAGAGTGAGTACCGCGAACCCGATGGTGGCGCGGGGTTGACGCTGGCGGAGGGCGGAGATGGTCACGGCGACGGCCGGCACGTCGGCCTGGCGCCTCGCGACCGGCGCCTCCGGGGGCTGGATCAACGGATGGCAGCCGGACATCGAGAGGACCTGGATCGCCGGCTGTGTACAGGCGGCCGCCGACTGCGGCTCGCACCTGCTCGGCGACGGCCGGATGCTTGATCAGTACGGCATCGGTTGAGCGAAATTTCGTGATCGTGAGGGATCCGGGGCGTCCGGCGTCCCGGATCCTTCACGATCATGCCAGCCCGCCTCGTCAGAGCGTCATGGACGCGTCGAGCCAATCCTCGAAGGTCGGGCCGGCGAGGATGGCGTGCGGGCCGGGCAGCAGCACGCCGGACTCGTACGCGTCGGTCATCGGGTCGGCCGGGTTGCTGACCGCCTCCACCTTGACCGGGTCGCCGCGCCGGGCGGCGAGCAGGGTCGCCAGGTCGGGCAGGTTCTCCACCCGCGGCCCGGCGATCTCCACGATGGATCCGTCCTGGCCGGCGGTCACGAGGCCGGCGAGCGCCTCGGCGACGTTGCGCGCGGCCACCGGCTGGGTCCTCATCCTCGGCACGTACGCCACGTCGCCCTGCCGGCCCCACGCCATCAGCTCCTCGACGAACTCGTGGAACTGCGAGGCGCGCAGGATCCGCACCGGCACCGGCCCGGCGAGCATGGCCCGCTCGTGCTCCAGCTTCGCCGCGTAGTAGCCGCCGCCCTTGCCCCGGTCGATCCCGATGATGGACACCACCACGATCCCCCGTACGCCGGCCCGCTCGCCCGCCTGCTGCAGGTTCCGCGCCGCGGCGGTGAAGAACGCGGTCGCCTCCTGCTCGTCCGGTGACGGCCCGGTGGCCGCATCGATGATCCAATCCACGCCGGTCAGCGCGTCGGCCAGGCCGTCCCCGGTGACCACGTCCACCCCGGAACTCCGCGACATCGCGACCGCCTCGTGCCCGTTCTCCTTGACCACGTCGATGATGTGCCGGCCGACTCGCCCGGTCGCTCCCGCCACTGCGATCTTCATGACTACTCTCCTGTTACGTCGACTTCATTCGGCTCGTCACTGCTATGACGGAAGGCAACGGAAGAAGGTAACCGTGGACGGGCGCGACTACCTGGCCGAGCGATTCGAGGCGCACCGCGGTCACCTGCGGGCAGTGGCCTACCGGATGCTCGGCTCGCTGAGCGAAGCGGACGACGCGGTGCAGGAGTCCTGGCTGCGGCTGAGCCGCTCGGACGCGGACGCCATCGAGAACCTCGGCGGCTGGCTGACCACCGTGGTCGCCCGGGTCAGCCTGGACCTGCTGCGCTCGCGCGCCGCGCGCCGCGAGGAGCCGCTCGGTGTCCGCGTACCCGACCCGATCATCAGCCGGGCGGACGGACCCGATCCCGAGCAGGAGGCACTGCTGGCCGACTCGGTCGGGCTCGCCCTACTCGTGGTGCTGGAGACCCTGCAGCCCGCCGAGCGGCTCGCGTTCGTGCTGCACGACATGTTCGCCGTACCCTTCAACGAGATCGGCCCGCTCGTGGGTCGCTCGCCGGACGCGGCCAAGATGCTCGCCAGCCGGGCCCGCCGCCGGGTCCAGTCCACCGCCGCCGTCCCCGACGCCGACCTGGCCAGGCAACGCCAGGTCGCGGACGCCTTCCTCGCCGCCGCCCGGGCCGGCGACTTCGAGGGGCTGGTCGCCGTCCTCGACCCGGACGTGGTCCTGCGGGAAGACTCCGGGCTGCCGCCGACCGCCTTCCGGGAGGTCCACGGCGCGCGCAACGTCGCCGAGGGCGCGGTCACCTTCTCCCGCCTCGCCCAGTACGCCCGGCCGGCGCTCATCAACGGCGTACCCGGCCTGGTCACCACCCAGGACGGGCGGTTGCTGTCGGTCCTGGCCTTCACCATCCAGGGCGACCGCATCGTCGAGATCGACATTCTCACTGACCCGGACCGCCTGCGCGCGCTCGTGGATCAGGTAGGTGACGAATGAGCGTGCCTGGGCACGTCAGGCCAGGTCGGGCGGGTCGCCGACGACCCGGTTGCGGCCCATCCGCTTCGTCGCGTACAGGTTGCGGTCGGCGTGGGCGAGCAGCGGGGACGCCGTGATGTCGCCGGTGCCGACGGTGGCGACCCGCGCCCGGACGTGCGGGGTGGTCAGCCTGCCGAACGGGTGCGACGAGGCGCCTGGCGTCGGCACCCATGCCTGTGACGCCAACGGCGCCCGCTCTGGTCTGAGGGGGACGAGAATGCGGGTCACAGTAACCGGCCGGAACCCGGCGCGTCCGGTCATGACGGGCACTCCAGCAGCGGCAGCGGTTGGGTACCGGTGACCGTGCCACGCCAGAAGAGGATCACCACGCGGCGTCCGTCCGCGCTGGACCAGGCCCGGGTGACGTAGTCGAGGGTGCCGCCGGTGTGGCCCCAGAAGGTCCCGCACGGAAAGGCCATGCTCATGAGGCCCAGACCGTACGCGAACCCGTCCGGCGTCGGCACGGTCTGCCGCATCTCGGCCAGTTCGGCGCGGGCCAGCAGCCGGCTGGAGAGCAGCGCGGACAGGAACGTGGCGAGGTCGCGGGCGGTGGAGACGATTCCGCCGGCGGTCCACGGCACGGCGGGGTTGATTCCGGGGTCGTCGACCAGGCCGGGCACGGTACGGGTACCGGGCAGCCGGGTGGTGGACAGGCCGAGCGGTCCAGTGATCCGCCGGGCGAGTTCCGTGTCGAACCGGTGGTGGGTGACCGCCTCGACAACCAGCCCGAGGGCGACGTAGTTGGTGTTCGAGTAGCTCCACCGGACGCCGGGGGCGAACAGCGGCGGGTGCGAGAGCGCGAACCGCAGCACGTCGCGCGGGCCGACGGAGTCCGACTGTTGGGCCCGCCGCAGCCAGTCGGCGTAGGCCGGGTCGGTGTAGTCGGGCATGCCGGAGCGGTGCTGCAACATCTGGCGGATCGTCACCTGGCGGTACCCGGGAGGGATGTCGCGCAGGTGCCGGCCCACCGGGTCGTCGAGGGCGATCCGCCTGGCCCGCACGAGTTGCAGGACGATCGTGGCGGTGAACACCTTCGTCACGCTGCCGATCCGGAATGGCCGGTCCGCCGGTGCGGCGGCGGTAGGCGCGGCGGCCGACGTCAGCCGGCCGCCGTCGCGCACCGCGACGGTGGCGCTGCGCGCGCCGTCCCGCACCAGGATCTGGGCCGCCCGGGTCACGTCGGCCCGGGTCGCTTGCCGGGAGTCCGGGCTCCGCGGACCGCCGGACGTGTTCGAGGTGCCGGACGCGTTCGCGGCGCCGGACGGACCGACGGCGACGAGGGCCGCGGCAAGAGTCGCCAATGCGACGCCGGCTGTCTTCGACTTCATTTCTCTCCCACCTCAATCGTGCTGTTTCTGTGAAGGTTAAATTGACGGCAGCCGGGTCGTCAAGCTGACGTTTACATTGCTAAAATGCTTGGGGTCTAAGATAAATCGTGCTCCATTTCGTGCCGACCTCGCACGGAAAACATTGACGGGGCACAGCACGTAAGCCAATCGGACGGCGGGGCAGCCGGGGGAGGCCGGACCGCGCACAATCAACAGAACAACGGGGGGAGAACGGCGTGTCCGCGAAAGCGTCACTGCCGGCAGCCGGCGCGAGCGACCGGTGTGATCTGCGTATCCGGCTGCTCGGCCCGATCACCGCCGACCGGGGGTCGGCGCCGTTACGGCTCGGCGGACCGAAACCGATGACCGTCCTCGCCGCGCTGCTTCTCGGCGCCGGGCGCACGGTCTCCGACGAGCAACTGATCGACCTCGCCTGGGAGCAGAGCCCGCCGGCGACGGTACGAGCGCAGCTCCAGTCCACGATCGCCGGGCTGCGCAAGCAGTTGGGAGCCGACACGATCGAGCGCGTCGCCGACGGGTACCGGATCCGTGTCGCCACCGGTGTGCTCGATCTCGACGAGTTCGACGACCGTTGCCTGCGGGCCCGCAAGCTGATCGACGATCCGCACCGCCGCGCCGACGAGATGCGCGCGGCGCTGGACCTGTGGCACGGGCCCGCGTTGGGCGGCGCCACCGACACGCTGGTCCGGACCGAAGGCGCGGCGCTGGAGGAGCGGCGCCTCGCCGCCGTCGAAGACCGCATCGACGCCGACCTGGCCGCCGGCCGCTACACCGATCTCGTCGCGGAGCTGGCCGGTCGCACCGCTCGGCACCCGCTGCGCGAACGGCTCCACGTCCAGCACATGCTCGCTCTGCACCGGGTCGGACGGACCGCGGACGCGCTGGAGGTCTACCGCGACGCGCGCCGCCGCCTGGTCGACGAGCTCGGCCTGGAACCCGGCCCTGAGCTGCGAGCCTGCCACGAAGCGATCCTGCGGGAGGGGGCGCCGGCACCGACGCCGCCAGCCGTCGGCGGCCGCCCGCCGGCAGCCGCCGGCGCCCACCCGACGACAGCCGAATCACCCGCCGCGCCGGCCGGGGTCGACTGCCGGACGGAGCCGGCAGCCTGCCCGCGGTGGGCGGCGATCCGGCTGCTCCGCCGCAACCCGGTCGCCGCTGCCGCCGGGGTCGTCCTGGGGGTACTGGTCGGTGTGCTGGTCGGCGCCGGGACGATGGCGCTGGCCGGTGCCGCGGACCGGCCGGGACGGGCGACGGTGCCACCGCCGCCCGGTCCCACGGTCGCGACCACGCCGTTCCTCGCCCGATGGAACAAGGCCAGCGGAACGGCCGGGACCGACTTCGTCACCGAGCGGTACGTCCGCACCAAGAGCGATCCCGGCGACATCACCGTCGACCTGCTCAGCAGCCCGGCCGGGACGGTCTGCCTGCGGATTGTCCGGGCTGACGGGTATCCGCTCAGCGACGCCGTCTGCGCCAGCACGGATGTTCCGACAAGGATCGCCACCGGCCTGCCGGCGGAGACCCGCTTCAGCATCCAGGCGCGCAGCGACAAGCCCGGCCCCTTCCAGTACTACCTGTACTACTGACGCATCGCCTGCCCGCGGACAGATCGCCGAAGCGTACGCCGGCTACGGTTGGTGCCGGGACGGCGAAGAGGAGGACGGGTGGAGTTCCGGATCCTGGGTCCGTTGGAGGTGTGTGCCGGCGGACGGGTCCTCGAACTCGGCGGGGTACGGCAGCGCCGGGTCCTGGCCGGACTGCTGCTCCACCCGAACAGTGTCGTGGCCGTATCCCGGCTGGTCGCGTTCGCATGGGACGGCGAGCCGCCGGCCACCGCTCGCCGCCAGATCCAGAACCGGGTGGCCGCCCTGCGCGCGGTACTGACGCCGGTCGGTGGCTTCATCGATACCGAAGATTCGGGTTATCTCCTGCGTGTCGGCCCGGGGGCCCTGGACGCGGAGGTCTTCGACGACCTGGCCGAGCGGGGCCGAGCCGCCGCCGACCCGGCGTTGCTGCGGCGGGCGCTCGGGCTGTGGCGTGGGCCGGCGCTGGACGGGCTGGACGGCGACCTGCTGGCCGGCGAGGCGGCCGCGCTGGAGGAGCGGCGCCTGGACGCGTACGAAGACTGCTTCGACCTCGAACTCGCGGACGGCCGGCACGCCGACCTGGTGGCCGGGATCCGGGCCTTGGTGACCGCCCACCCCACCCGGGAACGGCTCGTCGGGCAGCTGATGACCGCGCTGCACCGCGCCGGCCGCAGTGCCGAGGCGCTGGCGGTGTACCACGAACTCGCCACCCGGCTCGCCGACGAGATGGGCATCGACCCGTCGCCGGAGCTGCGCCGGCTGCACGAGGTGGTGGCCGCGCCCGGCGGCGGGCCGGCGCCGGTGGTGCCGCAGCAGTTGCCGGGCGACGTGGCCGGGTTCACCGGCCGGATGCCGGACCTCGCCCGGCTCGACAGCCTCCTCTCCGACAGCCAGGCCGGACGCGCCGTCGTCATCTCGGCCATCGCCGGCACCGCCGGGGTGGGCAAGACCGCGCTCGCCGTGCACTGGGCCCACCGGGTCCGGGGCAAGTTCCCGGACGGCCAGTTGTACGTGAACCTGCGCGGCTACGCCCAGACCGCGCCGACGCGCCCGATCGACGCGCTCGCCGGATTCCTCCGGGCGCTCGGCGTCGATCCCAACCGGGTACCGGCCGAGATCGACGAGGCCGTTTCGCTGTACCGTCGCCTGCTCAGTGACCGCCGGGTCCTCGTCGTCCTCGACAACGCGTCGAGCCCGGAACAGGTGCGACCGCTGCTGCCCAGCGGCCCGGACTGCCTGGCGCTGGTGACCAGCCGGGATGCGCTGACGGATCTGATCGCCCGCGACGGTGCGCGGCGGGTCACACTGTCGGTGCTCGCACCCGACGAAGCCGTTGCGCTGATCGCCCGGGTACTCGGCGCGGACCGGGTCGACGCCGAGCCCGAGGCGGCCGCCGACCTTGCCCGGCTCTGCGCGTACCTGCCGCTGGCGCTGCGCGTGGCGACCGCCAACCTGATCGACGCGGCGAGCACCGACAGCATCGCCGGATACGCCGCGCGCCTTGCCACCAGCAACCGGCTCGCCGGCCTCACCGTCGACGGCGACGAGCAGGCGGCCGTGCGGGGCGCATTCGACCTTTCGTACGCGGCCCAGCCCGCGCCGACACGCCGGTTGTTCGGCCTGCTCGGTCTGGTACCCGGGCCGGACGTCACAATGGACGCCGCCGCCGCGCTCGCCGGCATCGCGCCTGACGCGGCGCGCCGGCTGCTCGACGGCCTCACCACCGCCCACCTCATCGAGGAGCACGCACCCGGCCGGTTCGCCTTCCACGATCTCCTCCGCCTGTACGCGGCCGAGCAGGCCCGCGCGCAGCCCGAGCCGGAGGCCGAACTGCGACTGTACGAGTACTACCGGCTCGCGGCGGCGATGGCCGACGGGGTGCGCGCGCCGGGCAGCCTCCGCGTGCCGGCGGCGGCGCGCCCGCTCGCCACGATCCCGGTGGTACCCGTGGTCGCCAGCGAAGCGGACGCACTCGCCTGGCTCGACGCCGAGCGGGCCAACCTGGTCGCCGCTGTGATCCACTCGGCGGCGCACGGGCCGCCCCGCGCCGCCTGGTCGATCGGCGACACGATCGCCGCGTACCTGCTGGTCCGGATGCACCTGGTCGACCTGCTCGACGTGGACCGGGCGGTTCTCGCGGCGGCGGAAGCCGAGGAGGAGTGGGCCGCGCAGGCTGCCGCCCACCAGAGCCTGGCCCGCCTGAGCCTGTCCCGCAGCCGCTATGACGACGCGATCGAGCGCTTGCACCGCACGCGTGAACTCGCCCGCCGGGGCGGGTGGCGGCAGGCAGAGGGCACGGCGCTGTGCAACCTCGGCAACGCGTACCGCATGGTCGGCCGCCCTGATCTGGCCCGCGCGCATCTGCTCCAGGCGCTCGCGATCGACCGGGAAAACGACCGGGCCCCCGGCGTCGCCAACGACCTGCTGCTGCTCGGCATCGTCGCCCGCGAGCAGGGCAACCTGGCCGAGGCGGAGCAGTGGCAGAACGAAGCGCTCGACCTGTACCGGCGGCTCGGTGCCCGTGGCTGGGTCGCGACGGTCCTGGACAACCTCGGCGAGCTGTACCACGACATGGGCCGCCTCGACCAGGCGCGGGCACACCTGGACGAGGCGCTGACGCTGATGCGGGAGACCGCGACCGTCAACGGCGAAGCCGACGTCCTCCGCCTTCTCGCCGCCGTATACCTGGATGCCGGGGAGCCGGGCCGGGCCACCGACCTGGCGACACAGTCGCTGGTTCTGGCCCGCGAGATCGGATCGCAGCGCTGCGAGGCGTACGCCCTGAACGTACTCGCCGCCGTGGATGACCGCCTCGGACGCCACCAGGCCGCGGTCGACCGGCTGCGGCAGGCGCTGCGGCTGACCGCGGACACCGGCGACCGGTACCCGGAAATCGAAGCGACCCTGGGGCTGGCGCGGGCCCTGGGCCACCTCGGCCGAGACGACCAGGCCCGCGACGAAGCCGGTCGCGCACTCGCGGCGGCGACCGGCTCGGGATACCGGCTCCTGGCGGACCGGGCCCGCGCGGCTCTCGCCGCACGGGACGGATGAGTCCATCGACCGGTAACCGGTACTTTGCTCGTACAACTCCCAAGATCCGTCGCAACTTGGGCGATATTGCTGCATCCGCGCGCTAGGAAACCGCAACTTCGCCCAAGTTGCGGGGATCATGGTCGAGACACCTCCGTCTACGGTGTGGGGCGGCCGCGGCGCGGTGTGCGGTTTTGTCGGACCGGGCGGCTAGGCTCGCGGAGTCGCCCGGCGGGGGAGCCCGACACCCGACGGACCGGCCCCGACCCTGCGACGATCTTGGAGTAGGACCAGGTGACTGCACAGCCCGAGACCCTGTACGGGGCGGACGACCTCACCCACCTCGAAGGCCTGGACGCTGTCCGCAAGCGCCCAGGCATGTACATCGGTTCGACCGACAGCCGTGGTGTGGGTCACCTTGTCAACGAGATCCTTGACAACGCCACCGACGAAGGTGTCGGCGGTCACGCCACGCGGGTCGAGATCATCCTGCACTCCGACGGGTCGGTGCAGGTCGACGACGACGGTCGCGGCATCCCCACCGACCTCAACGTCAAGTCGGGTCTCTCCGGTGTCGAGCTGGTTCTGACCCGCCTGCATGCCGGCGGGAAGTTCGGTGGCAGCGGCTACAAGACGTCGGGCGGACTGCACGGCGTCGGCGCGTCCGCGGTGAACGCGCTGTCGCGCCGGTTCGACGTCACGGTCAAGCGCGACGGCCGGGTATACGAGATGTCGTTCCGGCACGGTGTGCCGGGCGTGTTCGACGGTCCCGGCCCGACGGCACGGTTCACCGCACAGCCCGGCCTGCGGGCGACCGGCAGGATGAAGCGCGGCGAGCCGACCGGCACCTCCATCCGGTACTGGTACGACGCGCGCTACTTCGAAACCGGCGCGGCCCTCGACCGGGAGGCGGTCCGCACGAAGGTCCGCAACACGGCGTTCCTCGTTCCCAACGTCACCTATGTGCTGCACGACGACACCGGCGAGGAGACGTTCCACTTTCCGAACGGCCTCACCGACATGGTGCAGTTCCTGGCCCTGCCCGGCGACAAGCCGGTCTCCGGCACCCTGCTGATCGTGGGTGAAGGCAGCTACCGGGAGAACGCCGCCGACGCGAACGGCGTCATGCAGTCGAACGTCGAGCGGCGCGCCGAGATCGAGGTGGCGTTGCGGTGGGGGACCGGATACGAACGCACCGTCGAGTGCTTCGCCAACACGATCCGCAACGTTCACGGCGGCACGCACCGCAGAGGGTTCGAGCGCGCCACCACGCGCGCCCTGACCGACGCGATCAGGAACGCCCGGGCCCTCCTCAAGCCGAAGGAGGACCTGCCGACCCTCGACGACGTGCTGGAGGGCATGACAGCCGTCGTCCACGTGCGTATCCCGGAGCCGCAGTTCACGTCCCAGACAAAGGACGAGCTGTCGACGGCCGGGGTGACCAAGGTGATCCAGACGTTGGTCGAGCAGTACCTCAGGGACTGGGTCGACGACCGGAAGACCAGGGCCGAGGCGCGCACGGTGCTGCAGAAGATCGTCGATGCCGCCCGGGTGCGGCTGGCACACAAGCAGCAGAAGGACGCGGCGCGCCGGAAAACCGCGCTGGAAGGCGCCTCGATGCCGCCGAAACTGGTGGACTGCCGCTCCACCGGGGTCGAGCGCAGCGAACTGTTTATCGTCGAGGGTGACAGCGCGTTGGGCAGCGCCCGGATGGCCCGGGTCGCCGAATACCAGGCGCTGCTGCCGATCCGCGGCAAGATCTTGAATGTACAGAAGGCGAGCCTGGCCGACACGTTGAAAAACGCCGAGGTCGCCTCCATCGTGCAGGTGCTCGGCTCGGGCACCGGCCGCACGTTCGACGTGGAGCTGATGCGCTACGGCAGGGTGATCCTGATGGCCGACGCGGACGTCGACGGTTCGCACATCCGCACCCTGCTGATCACCCTGTTCGCGAAGTACATGCGCCCGGTCATCGAGGCGGGCCGGTTGTACGCGGCGATGCCCCCGCTGCACAAGATCACCACCAAGGGTCGCAAGCCGGAGACCGTCTTCACGTTCACCCAGACGGAGATGGAGCAGACGGTGCGCCGCTTGGAGAAGGCCGGTAAGCAGGTGGTCAGCCCGGTGCCACGGTTCAAGGGGCTGGGCGAGATGGACGCCGACGAACTGTGGGAGACCACGATGAACCCGGCGACCCGGTCGGTCCGGCGGATCACGCTCGACGATGTCGAGGCGGCGGAGACGGCGCTCGATCTGTTGATGGGCGAACGCGTGGAGCCCCGACGCGCCTGGTTGGTGGAGTCGGCACAGCGGGTGGACCGCGAGGCCATCGACGCGTAGCGCGGGTATCCCACAGGCGCCGGAGTGTAGGAGAGCACTGAGCAATGGCACGCAAGGGCACGCAGTCCAAAGTGGACCTTTCCGCCTTCGACCAGGCGGGTGCGACCGTCATCGACAACCCGCTGAAGACCGAGGTGGAGGACTCCTACCTGGAGTACGCCTACTCGGTCATCTACTCGCGGGCGTTGCCGGATGCCCGGGACGGTCTCAAGCCCGTTCACCGCCGGATCCTGTACTCGATGAGCGAGAACGGCTACCGGCCTGACCGCCCTCACGTCAAGTCCGCCCGCGTCGTCGGCGACGTGATGGGTCGCTACCATCCGCACGGCGACTCGGCGATCTACGACGCGATGGTCCGGCTCGCGCAGGACTTCTCGCTCAACGTGCCACTCATCGACGGGCACGGAAACTTCGGATCCCCGGACGACGGACCGGCGGCGGCGCGGTACACCGAGGCGCGGCTGTCCCGGGCCGCGATGCTCCTCGTCGGCGAGTTGGGCGAGGGCACCGTCGATTTCCGCCCCAACTACGACGGGTCGCTCGATGAGCCCGGCGTCCTGCCCGCGGCGTTCCCGAACCTGCTGGTGAACGGCGCGTCCGGCATCGCTGTCGGCATGGCCACCAACATGATTCCGCACAACCTAGGCGAGGTCGTCGCGGCGGCCCGCTGGCTGGTCACGCATCCGGACGCGACGCTGGACAGGTTGATGGAGTTCGTCCCCGGCCCGGATCTGCCGACCGGTGGTCTGCTGCTCGGCCTCGACGAGGTACGCAGGGCCTACGAGACCGGCCGGGGAGTGGTCCGGATGCGTGGGCGGGTCGAGATCGGCCCGCTGGAAGGCAGCCGCCGGCAGGCCATCACGGTGACGGAGCTGCCGTACGGGGTGGGTGCCGAGAAGGTCATCGAGAAGATCACCGACGAGGTCAACAAGACCAAGCGGTTGCAGGGCATTGCCGACGTCAAGGACCTCACCGACCGGGAGAACGGCACCCGGCTGGTCATCGAGTGCAAGGTCGGGGTCAACCCGCAGGCGCTGCTCGCCGACCTCTACCGGTTCACGCCGCTGGAGCAGTCGTTCGGCGTCAACAACCTGGTGCTGGTGGACGGGCAGCCGCAGACCCTCGGCCTCAAGGCCCTCCTCGAGGTGTTCCTGGCACATCGGTACACCGTGGTGACCCGGCGGACCGCGTACCGGCGGCGCAAGCGGCAGGAGCGGCTGCACATGGTCGACGGCCTGCTGATCGCGCTGTTGGACATCGACCGGGTGGTCGCTCTGATCCGGGAAAGCGAGAACGCGCAGGCGGCCAAGGATGGCCTGATGAGCCGGTTCGGGCTGTCCGACGTGCAGGCGACGTACATCCTCGACACGCCGCTGCGCCGGCTGACCAAGTACGACCGGCTCGAGCTGGAGACCGAGCAGGCCCGCCTGCGCGGCGAGATCGCCGAGCTGTCGCGGATCCTCGACGACGAGAGCGTACTGAAGAAGGTGGTCTCCGACGAGCTGGCGGCTGTCGCCAAGGAGTTCGCGGCCGGCCGCCGCACCACGCTCATCGACGGTGATCTCAAGGAGGTGCTCGCCGCGTCCGCGCCGGCCGGCCCGCTGGAGGTCGCCGACGACCCGTGCCAGGTGATCCTGTCCGCCACCGGCCTGGTGGCCCGGACGGCGGCGGAGTCCGAGGAGGCGCAGGAGGGCCGGCGCGGCAGCGGCCGGGCCAAGCACGACGCCGTCCGCGCGCTGGTCCACACGACGGCCCGCAGCCAGGTGCTTCTGGTCACCAGTGCGGGGCGGGCCTTCAAGACGGACGTACTGCCGTTGCCGGTCCTGCCGGAGCACGCCGGCACGGTGTCGTTGCGCGGCGGCGTGTCGGCCAGTGAACTGGTGCCGTTGCGGCCCGGGGAGAGCGTCATAGGGCTGGCGCCGCTCGGTGAGCCGGGCAACGGCTCGCCGGGGCTCGCGCTGGGCACCCGGCAGGGCGTGGTCAAGGTGTGCGCGCCGGAGTGGCCGGTGCGGTCGGACGAGTTCGAGGTCGTCGGGCTGCGTGACGGCGACGAGGTGGTGGGCGCGACCTGGCTCGTCGACGGCGCGGAGACCCTCGCCTTCGTCAGCTCGGACGCCTCGCTGCTGCGCTTCGGCGCGAACCTGGTCCGCCCGCAGGGCCTGCGCGGCGGCGGGATGGCCGGAATCAACCTGGCGGCCGATGCCCACGTCGTGTTCTTCGGCGCGGTGCGTACCGACGACAGCGAGCACGGCGCGCCGATGGTGGTCACCTCCACCGGGGTCAGCGTGAAGGTGACGCCGTTCGCGGAGTACCCGGCGAAGGGCCGCGCCACCGGCGGCGTCCGCGCGCAGCGGTTCCTCAAAGGTGAGTCCCGCCTCGTCACGGCCTGGGTCGGGGCCCGCCCGGTCGCGGCGACCGGGACCGGGGAGCCGGCCGGGCTGCCGCCCGAGGACCGGCGCCGCGACGGGTCCGGCGTCGCGATGACCGGCCCGGACATCATCGGTCACCTGATCGAACGCGGCTGATCGCTCGCCGAGGCGGGTCCGAGGCCGGGCCGGCGATGCCCCTCCTACGTCAACCCGCGTAGGTGAGGATCGTCGCGCCGACGGATGCGATCCGCCCGCGTTCGGTTGAGGGTGGATGTGCCGAACCGGTGACGGCACGGCGAATCCGGGTGAGATGAGGAAGCGAGCGGCTGACATGACCACTGAGACCGGCTCGCGGCTCCGAGCTTCGCCATTCGAGCCTTCCGCGTCGATCACATCCGGACAGGTCGTCGCCGGGCCGGGCGTGATTCTGCTCCTGACCGCCGACACCGGCGGCGGCCACCGTGCGGCTGCGGAGGCTTTGCGGCAGGCGCTGGACAGCCGGTACCCGGGCCGGCTCGTGGCAGTCACCTGCGACCCGTTGACGGGCGCTGACGCCAATCGGGTCGTCGGGTGGGTGTGCCTCCGCTACGGCCCGCTCGTGCGGGTGGCTCCGTGGCTGTGGTCGTTTCTGTTCCACGCGACCAACGCTGCGGTGACCGTCGGGATCATGCAGCGCCTGCTGACGCGGTTCGTGTCGGCGCCGATCGCCGCGGCGCTGGCCCGTCACCAGCCAGTCGTGGTGGTGGCGCTGCACCCGCTGCTCGCCACACCCGCCGTCGCCGCCCGCAACGCAAGCTCGGCCCACCCCGCACTGGTCACTGTCGTCACCGACCTGGGAACCGCTCATCGCAGCTGGTGGCATCCAGCCATCGAGCATGTGGTGACGCCCACTACCGAGCTGTCGCAGCAGGCCCGCCGCCTTGCCGGAACAGCGCCGGAGCGGTGCAACGTCCTGGGGACCCCGGTGCGGGAGCAGTTCCGCCGCGGGCCGGCAGACCCAGACGCCAAGGCCGCTCTGCGCGCCTCGTTGGGACTCGATCCGGACCGCTTCGTCGTACTGGTCATGGCCGGCGCGGAAGGGGGACGCGGCATGAAGGCGTGGACCCGGGCGATCATCAGCGGTGCTGCCGACGTTGACGTCGTCGCTGTATGCGGCCGCGACGAGAGGCTGCGGACAGGTCTCGAAGCCCTTGCCGTACGCAGTCGCAGGCGGCTGATGGTGACCGGGTTCGTGGACAACATGGCCGACTGGTTGCGCAGTGCGGACGTGCTGGTCACCAAGGCGGGGCCCGGGACGATCGCCGAGGCCACGTCCTGCGGGGTGCCGATGCTCCTGGCCGGTCACCTGCCCGGACAGGAGACGGGCAACACCGAAATCGTCGTGCGCGCCGGCGCGGGTCTGGCGATCCGCGGTCGACGGCAGCTCAGGGCGCAGATCGAGGCCCTACAGTCCAACCCGGCCAGCCTGGACCGCATGCGTGTCGCGGCAGCGCGCCTCGGCGCGCCCGCCGCTGCGGCTGAGATCGCCGATCTCCTAGCCCAGCAGGCCCGCGTTGATGCGCTCCAACCGATCCACGCGCGAAAGGACCCGCAATGAAACGGGCCTCAGTCCTTCGCCAGGCAGGTGCGGCAATCCCGCTACTCGCCGAGTTCCGGATCGGCCCCGCGGCCCGGAAGTCGACGGCACGGTGGCGCCAGGTGCCGGTCGGCCGGCGCGGCGACACCCGGCTGGGCATCAGCTTCCGGCCCAGGCAATGCGAGGACCTCAACCTTGATCCCAGGCAGACACTGACGACCCTGCTGTCCTACCCCTTCGACCTGGTACGGATCAGCGCCTACTGGGACCGCGTCGAACCCGTCCCAGGAAAGTTCGACCCGACCGAGATGGACTGGCAACTCGACGCGGCCGAACGTGTGGGCAAGCGCGTGATCGTGTGCCTCGGTCCGGTCAAATCGTTCGGCTACCCGGAGTACTTCGTCCCACGCCATCGCCTCGACCGTGCCCTCCCCGAGAGCCGCCTCATCGACGGCACATCCCATCCCGCGTTGCTCGAGGCGACCACGGAATACCTGGCCCGGCTGGTGCAGCGGTATCGAGACCGGGAAGCCATCATCGCCTGGCAGGTCGAGCACGAAGCGGTCGACCCCCTCGGTCTGGAGCACTCCTGGCGGCTCGCGGAGACCTTCGTACGACACGAGGTGGATGCGGTCAGGGCCGCCGACCCGTCCCGGCCGATCCTCCTCAACGGTTTCCTGCCCACGTCAACGGCGGTGTTGGCGCATCAGTGGTGGCGAACCAGGGACCAGGGAGACTCCGTGGCCGTCGCCGAACAGCTGGCCGACATCGTCGGCATCGACCACTACCCCCGGCACGCCGTGGCCGGCATCGGCCCGTGGAGCGTCTACCTGGACGGAGCCACCAGCATCCTTCCCGCGCGGCGTCGGCGTCGGTTGCTCACTCGGGTCGCCGCCACCGGACGGGAGGTGATGGTCACCGAAGGGCAGGCGGAGCCGTGGGAATCGGTGACGATCCCACCCAGCCCCGACGCGCGGATCGCCTACAGCTGCCCACCGGAACGGATCATCCAGACCTACAGCGACTGCCTACGGTGGGCTCGTCAGGCCGGGACCGCATTGAGCGCCTACCTGTTCTGGGGAGCCGAATACTGGGTGATGCGCGACCACCAAGGTGACCGCAGCTACCTCGACGCCTTCGCCCGGGTGCTCGCACAGCCCTGATCGTCAGCACCTACGCCCGCGGGTCTACGCCGGTCGACGTACGGCAGCTACGTCCAGCGTTTCACCGGATTGCCGTTGCTCGCACGACGTGGTGGCCCGCTCGGTCCGGCATCATCGGGGCATGGCCAGAACTGACGACTTCGCGGGCCCCGTCATCGAAAACCCCACCAGCGGCGAACGGATCAGGATCCGCGTCCCGGCCGCCGAATCCGGCGGGGAGCTGCTGGCGTGGGAACTCTGGTTGGCGCCAGGGGGCCGGGTCCCCAGCGGGCACGTCCATCCCGGGCAGGAGGAGCGTTTCACCGTTGTCCAGGGGCGCATGCGGTTCCGCGTCGGCCGGCGCCGCCGAGTCGTCGGGCCGGGTCAGACCGTCACGGTACCGCCCGGCACGTCCCACCACTTTGCGAATGCCGGCCCCACCGAGGCCTTCGTACTCGTGGAGACCCGGCCCGCCATGCAGATGCAGGAACTGCTCGAGGTGGCCGCTGAAATCGCGCGAGACCAGCATGGCCGGCCACGGCGGCTGCCCAACCCGGTCGACCTGTTCCTGTTCATGGACGAGTTCCGGTTCGAGGTCCAGGCCCCGTTCCTTCCGGGCCGCCTGGTCAGGCTCGTCGTTCGCGCCGTCGCCCGACTCGCCGCCTGGACCGGCGCCGACGCACGGTACCGGCAACTGCGGGCCCGATGAGCGCCCGACCGGCGCGTACCCTCGTGGCCTTCCACGCCCACCCCGACGACGAAGCTCTCCTCACCGCGGGCACGATGGCGCGGGCCGCCGCGGCGGGCCACCGGGTGGTCATGGTCATCGCGACCGACGGTGACCTGGGCAGCGAGGAGTTCGCCGCGGATGGGCGGCTGGGTGAGCGTCGCCTCGCCGAGGCTGGCGAGAGCGCCCGCGTGCTCGGGGTGGCGCGGGTCGAGCACCTCGGCTACGCGGACAGCGGGCTGGGCCCGGAAACGTACCCGGACCCGCCCGGCCGGACCCGGTTCGTCCGCGCCCCGGTCGGGGAGGCCGCGGAACGGCTCGCTGCGGTCCTGCGTGACGAGCAGGCCGACCTGCTTCTCAGCCACGACCGCAACGGCGGCTACGGCCACCGCGACCATGTCCGCGTCCACGAGGTGGGTGCCCGAGCGGCCGAACTCGCCGGTACACCACGGCTTCTCCAGGCGACGATCCCACGCGACACCATCTGCCGGGCGGCCGACCTCGCCTCGAAGGTCTACCGCTTCCCACCGGAGTTCGACCGCGTCAGCCTGGACCGCGCCTACAGCGCACGCTCGGAAATAACCCACCGCATCTCGGTGCACCGGTATGCCGCGCAGAAACGCGCGTCCTTACGCGCCCACGCCAGCCAGACCGCGGCCGACGGGGGCGCCGACCGGACCCTGGCCACGTTCCTGCGGATCCCCCGCCCTGTCTTCGACCTCGTGTTCGGATGGGAGTGGTTCATCGACCCCGCCCACCAGGGACCGGTATCGCGGGACATCTTCGAGGGACTCCTCTAGTCGCGACCCCGCTGCGTGCTCAGTGCCTGCCGGACGGCATTGAGCGGCGGGCCGAATGCCGCGTCGTCCCACATCTGCGCGTATTCGGGTTCTTCGCCGATCACCCGGTCGAATGCGCGTTGTCCCGGCTCGCCGGGACCGATTCTGGATACGGCACTTCGCCGGCGCGATCGTCGGAATGGTGTTCATCTACCTGACCGTCGGTGCGGTCGCCAGCGAGGCGTCGACCCCGCTGTTCGGCCAGGTACCCGCGGACCCGCGGCCGCAGCCGCAGCCGCAGTTCACGGGATGCGTTCCGCACAGCGGGGCCACGGCTGCCCCCGGGGGATAGATCGGTTATGGCCGAAGCTCGAGGACGACGTTGACCGGAGTCTGGGTGACCTGTCGGAACTGGCTGAAGCCGGCGTCATGGGCCAGTTGCCGTACCGTCGTGGGGCCGGCCTGGGCGCCGAGCGCGACTCCGCCGGGCTGGGCCAGGGCGGCCGGCGTGCACTGGAACGTGGACGCCGCGTAGCTGAGCGCGGCCAGCGGACTGGCCAGGTTCGCTGCGTAGTCGTCGGCCGCGTACGGTTCCACGACCAGGACGGCGCCGTAGGGGGCGAGGGCCTTGCGGGCGTGGGCCAGCGCGGCGGCCGGGTCGCCGAGGTCGTGGAGGGTGTCCAGCAGGCAGATCAGGTCGAAGCCGTCGGCCGGGTAGCTGGTCGCGTCGAGCGACTCGAACCGGATGCGGCCGCCTAGGCCGGCCTCGTCGGCCCGCTGCCGGGCGACCTGGATGGAGCGGTCGTGGAAGTCATAGCCGTGGATGCTCGCCTCCGGGTAGGCGCGGGCGAGCAAGATGGCGGCCACGCCGTGTCCGCAGCCGACGTCGGCGACCCGGCCGCCGGTGGCGAGCCTGTCGGCCATCCCGGGCAGGGCAGGGATCCACTCGGTGGTGAGGCTGGCGGTGTAGCCGGGGCGAAAGAACCGCTCGGTGCCGTCGAAGACAGCCGGGTTCTGCTCGTGCCAGGGGATGCCGGCGCCGGTGCGGAACGCCTCGGCGAGCCGGTCGATGCCTGCGAACCAGCCGCGGGTGATGGTGGCGCCGCCGGCCAGGAAGGCCGGTGATGCCTCATCGGCGAGCACCGCGGCAGCCTCGGCCGGCAGCGTGTACCGCCCGTCGCCCTCCCGGTAGGCGAGGAAACCGGCCGCGGCCTGCTGGGACAGCCACTCCCTCAGGTAGCGTGCCGCCGCGCCGGTGCGAGCGGCCATCTCGTCCGGGGTAGCCGGCCCGCCGTCGGCGAGTGCCCGGTACAGCCCGAGCTGGTCGCCGATCGCCACCATGGCCGTCGTGGCCGCGCCGGTCATCGCGCCGAGCAGCCGGTGCACGTTCTGCTCGATCAGTTCAGTGTTCATCGGAAGCCTCCGCAACGTGGATGGATCAGTGCTGCCGCAGACGCTAGGCCGCGGGCGGCCGGCACGGCTGAGCCGAACATGAGGCGAAGCTGAGGTGTCCGGCTCAGCTTCGCCTCAGCCAGGGCTCAACCGACGCGGCCCCGCCGTCCCTACGGTGATCACGTCATCAGTGACGGGAGCGCACAGCGCGCGTCACCACGTACCCAAAGGAGCGCGACATGCACATGCAGATCATCACGTTCACGCTGGACGGCATTGACGATGCGGCGTATCACGCGCACGCCGAGCAGAACGCGCCCGTGTTCGCCGCGCTGCCGGGTCTGCGCGCGAAGATCTGGCTGGCCAACCCGCAGACCAACACCTACGGTGGTATCTACACGTGGGGCAACGTCGCCGCGATGAGGACCTACCGGCGCGGGAAGATCTTCCAAGGATTGCAGGCGAACCCGCACATGATCGACGTGACCGTCACGGACTTCCCGGTCCTGGCCCGGCCGACGAAGGTGACCCGGGGCGGGTAACGACAGATGACTGACGCACGACCGGACGGGCGATGAGCGGGACCCTGCGAACATTGCTCGGTGCGCGGGCGGCCGCCGTGGTCGGCCGGCATGCGGAGCGGGCGGTGCTGCTCGACCTGGTCGAGCGTGACCGCCCGCTGGTCGTGGCCGTGCACGGCATCGCGGGAATCGGGAAATCCGCGCTGCTCGCCGCGTTCGCTGAAGACGCGCGAGCGCACGGCGCCGCCGTCGTCAGCCTGGACTGCGGCGGCATTGAGCCGACCGAGCGCGGCTTCCTCGCCGCGCTCGACCGCGCGATCGGGGCGCTGCGGGCGCAACCACCCGGCCGGGCCCGGCCGATGACTACGGTCGCCGCGGCCGCCGCGGCGCTCAGCGGCCTCGGTGACCGGGTGGTGCTGGTTCTCGATACCTACGAACAGCTCCGGTTGCTGGACACCTGGCTGCGGCAGGAACTCGTGCCGGGCCTGCGCGACAACACCAGGCTGGCGCTGGCTGGCCGCGAGCCGCCGGTCGCCGCCTGGATCGGTGACTTCGGGGACCTGCTGGCCACCGTGCCGCTAGCGAACCTGGCACCCGCGGACGCCGGCGCACTGCTGCGCCGCGAAGGACTCAGCGACGCTGACGCCGCCCGGGTCACCCGCTTCACCCACGGCCACCCGCTGGCACTGCGGCTCGCCGCCTCCGCGCGGGGCGCCCGCCCGGACCTCACGGTCCCCGACGCCGCGGTCGCCACCGTCGTCACCGAACTGGCCCGGGTCTACCTTTCCGGCCTCGACCAGCCGACCCGGGCTGTGCTCGACGCCGCCTGCACGCTGCGCCGGCCGACCCTGTCGCTCCTCGGTGCCCTGCTGCCGGAGGTACCCCCGCACGAGGCGTACGACATGCTGCGCCCGCTGCCGTTCGTGGAGTTCGGACCGGACGGTCTCATCCTGCACGACACCGTGCGGGAAGTCGTCGCGGCGCTGCTGCGGGTCAACGATCCGCCGGCCTACCGTGCCCACAGGATCGCGGCCTGGCGGCAACTGCGGCGCGAGCTGCGCACCGCCCCGCCGGCCGACCTGTGGCGCTACACCGCCGACCTGCTCTATCTCATCGAGAACCCGGCCGTGCGGGAGGCGTTCTTCCCCACCGCCAGCCACCGGTACGCCGTCGAGCCAGCGCGGCCGGCCGATGAAGCCCAGATCACCGCCATCGCCCGCGCGCACCAGCCAGCCGGGGCAGTCACCGTGATGCGGTCCTGGTGGGACACGATGCCGTCCGCGTTCCGCGTCGCGCGGGACTCCGACGGGTCCCCGGTCGCGTTCCAGTGCCTGTGCGAGGCGACCGCCGTGCCGGCCTGGCTCCTCGCCGCGGACCCGGTGGCCGCCACCTGGCGAGAGCACCTGCGCGCCAACCCGGTGCCGCGCGGCCAGCAGGTACTCTTTCTCCGCCATATGCTGGCCGCCGACGGCGGCGAAGCCACGACGCCGGCCCACGCCGCCCTGATCCTCGACCTCAAGCGGCGCTACCTGGAAATGCGCCCCAGGCTCCGGCGCATCTACTCGCTGGCCGCCGATCCCGCCGCGGCGCTGTCCCAGTTCGCGCCGCTCGGCTTCGCCCGTCTCCCGGAAGGCGCCGCCGAGATCGGGGGGACCACCTACCATGCCCTCTACAACGACTTCGGACCGTCCTCCATCGACGGCTGGCTGACCGACCTCGCCGCGCGGGAAATGCTCGTCGACGACGACGTCCTGCTCGATCGCGACCGCCGCCAGCTCATCCTCGCCGGCACCCGCGCTGATCTCACCAAACTGGAATTCGATGTCCTTCAGTACCTGTACGAACGCGAAGGCCGGGTCGTCGGCCGGCCGGCGCTGCTGCGCGACGTCTGGGGCTACGACTGGAGCGGCGGCAGCAACGTCGTCGAGGTCGTGATCAGCGCCCTCCGCCGCAAACTCGGTGACAGTGCCGGAAGCCTGCAAACGGTGCGCGGCGCCGGCTATCGCTTCACCGCCCCGCCCTGACCCGGCACGTCGAGCGCTGTCACTGATCCATCGTGTCTGCGGCTCGGGCCACCGGCGTTCCGTTGTGCCAGACGCGACGGATCCGGCTTGCGAGGTCGCTGACGTCCAGGTCCGTTCCCGCCAGGAGTACCAGATCGGCCCGCTTGCGGGGGGCGATCTCGCCGCGGTCGTCGGCGAGCCCGAGCAGCCGGGCCGCCTCGAACGTGGCCGCCCGCAGCGCCGCCGCGTCCCCGAGCCCGGCCTGCGACAGGTACCGCAGCTCGTTGAGGACCTCGGTGTGCGGGCGAACCGGGTTGTCGGTACCCATCGCGATCGGGACGCCCGCGTCGAGCGCGAGCCGCACCGACGCCCGATGCGCCACCGCTACCGCATCCGGCACCTGCGCGGGGTCGGCCTGGGTACACGACAGGGTGGGTACCAACCACGTCCCGGCGGCCGACATGGCGGCGACCGCGGCCTCGTCGAGAAAGACCCCGTGCTCGATGCTGTGCGCACCGCACCGCGCGGCCTCCTCGGCAGCCCGCGCGCCGTGGGCGTGCACCATGACACCCGCGCGGCCCTGGCGCTGCGCCTCGCCGACGAGCGCGGTCATCTCGTCGGGCGTGATCTGGCTGTGCTGTGCCCGGGCACCCTGCAGGATGGAGCCGGTCGCCGTGACCTTGATCCAATCGGCGCCGACGCGGGTCATCCGTCCAGCCCATCTCCACGGCCCGTTTCAGCCCCGCGTCGGCACCCCACGCGTCACGTGCGGTCGTCACACCAAGCCGCAGGAGCATTGCCAGGATGGGAACGGCGGACAGAACCCGCATCGAGCGCGGAGTCTCAGTCGGGTCGGGGCTCGCGAAATCGTAGGACAACGCCACATGTGTGTGGCAGTCGATGAACCCGGGCACGATGAGGTGGCCGGCGTAGTCGACGCTCTCATCGCCGTCAAGACCGACGCCAACATCGACGATCCGGTCGCCTTCGATGACAACATCGGCGACACGTGTCCCACCGGTGCGGGCGTCGAGAACGTCTCCGCCGGTCAGCAGGGTGCGAGGCATGTGCCGCGGCATCGCACGACGCGGCCCGACACGGGCTACCGGTGACGATGCGATCACCGCAACGCATGGAGTGTCACCTCGGCGTTTCCGGGGACCTGCTGGTGGGCGCATTGCGCGCATCGCGGGCAGGGGCGAAATCGCGGCTTGACCCGGGGCGACCATTCATGCAGATGGGATCGTCGAAGGAGCCGGTTCGCCCCAATCCCGTATTGGCTGCTCATCGACGGCCCCGGGCCGCGGGCTTGGTCTCGGCACGCTATCGGGCGAGGGGCCTCGGTCGACGAGCGGGCGTACTTCGCGAGGCTCCGTACCGACGTGTGCCTGGACACCTTCATCAGCGCCGGGGTGGTCGCGGGCCTTCAAGAAGTCGATGTCGCTCGCTCGCCACCGTCAGCCACGACACCGTGCCCGCACCATCGGGGAGTTGGACGACGCCGCATCTGGCCGTAACACCAACGCGCGGTCATCGGTCGAGACACAGCCGACCTCACGCCGCCGATCTGAAGTCGAATGCGTGAGGGCTGGCAAACCAGTAGCGTCCTGGCCATGACCTCGGATGCTTTCGTACCACCCGGCTTCGATCCGCCGACGTCGCTCGTCACCGATCGGTTTCGCCTCGAACCGCTGGGCCCGCAGCACAACGAGGCGGATCACGCTGCCTGGATGTCGAGCATCGAGCACATCCGCGCCACTCCCGGTTACCCGGACGGCAACTGGCCACCACCCAGCGGCATGTCGCTCGAGAAGAACCTCTCCGACCTGCGCCGTCACGCCGGCGACTTCACGAAGGGTGCCGGGTTCACCTTCACTGTCCTCGACACGGTCGACGACGACGTCATCGGTTGCGTCTACCTGTACCCTTCGGCCTCCGAGGAGTATGACGTGACGGTGCAGTCCTGGGTGCGGGCCGACAGGGCAGACCTCGACGTGCCGCTCGCCACCGCCGTCGCGAACTGGGTCGCCACCGACTGGCCGTGGGAGCGCCTGGACCGATGCGGCCGCTGAAGAACCGCCTCGACGGGGGCTGACAGTCTCTCCCAGCGACGTCTGGACGTCCAGACGTCGCTCGTGGCCCGCTCCTCCGCCGACGGCTCGGCCCTCTTCTTCCGTGGGGTCACATCGTCCGGTGTCGCGGTTATCACGGCACCTTCCTTACCCAGCACCACGCCGGGCAGATCAGGCCGGAAACACCGTTAGATCCACAGTCCCATAGCTGAGGCTCGCGACTCTGCCGAGAACGGTGATGTTCGGAACCCCGTAAAATGTGGCCAGTGGGTTGGGAGGCACTCGGGCAGTGGGGTGAAGGCGCCGCTCGCATCGAACCGCTTGCTGGCGGAGTGGCCAACGACGTGTGGAGCGTGCGCGTCAACGGGCGCCTCGCGGTCGGTCGTCTCGGTGCCAGGAGCGATGCCGATCTGGCGTGGGAGACCGAGCTCCTCCAATACCTCGACCGTGAAGGTCTGCCGGTGCCGGTGCCGATCCCGACGCGGGACGGCCGGCTGTTCGCCGACGGTCTGGTGGTGATGACCTTTCTGGAGGGCGGACCGCCGGAGACGCAGGCCGACTGGCGTCGCGTGGCCGGCACGCTCCGGGAGCTGCACCGGTTGACGCAGGGCTGGCCGCAGCGCCCAGGTTGGCGATCGTCGACCGACCTCCTGCACGCCGAGACCGGGACGAAGATCGACCTCGGCGCGATGCCTCCTGAGGGCGTGGCTCGATGCCGGGCGGCGTGGGCGCGGCTCGCTGGACGTCAGACATGCGTCGTCCACGGCGATCCCAACAACCTTGGCAACGTCCGTATAACCGCGAATCAGGTCGCGCTGATCGACTGGGACGAGTCGCACGTCGACGTCCCCGACCTCGATCTCGTGCTGCCCGACAACGCCGCCGGCCTCGACGACGGCGCGTACGACATCGCCGCGCAAGCGTCGGCCGCGTGGGAAGCCGCTGTCTGCTGGGACGACGAGTACGCAGTCAAGCGGCTCGCCGAAGTTCGAGCGGTCTGAGAATGCGTAGTGGCCTATTGTCGGTCGAGTGCACACCTGCCGCGATCCGCGCGCTACGCCCTGTGGTGGTCGGGCATTCGTGGTTGGGTCACGTTGCGGGTGGTAGGCATTCGGCGAGTAGGTTGATGATGTCTCGCCAGGCGCGTTGGGCGTGTCGTGGACCGGGTTGCCGCGCTCGGCGGCACACTGTTGGTCCACAGCCCGCTCGGCAGCGGCACGACGGTCGAGGCGGTGTTGCCGTGCGCATCGTGATCGGTGAGGACTCCGCCCTGTTCCGTGAGGGCCTGGCCCGCCTGCTCATCGACGCTGGCCACGAGATCGTTGGCAAAGCCGAAGACGCACCGGCGCTGATCGCCTGCGTCCTCGACCAGAAGCCCGACCTCGCGATCATCGACATCCGGATGCCACCCGAGCGCACCGACGACGGCGCCCGCGCCGCACGCCAACTGCGCGAGACCCACCCCGAACTCGGGATCGTGCTGCTGTCCCAGCACCTGGAGACCCGGCACTCGGTCGAACTGGTGACCCGCGGGAGATTCGGCTATCTCCTCAAGGACCGAGTCTTCGACGTCGAGGACGCAGAGGTCGATTCCCAGACCAAGATCAGGTGCTCCTAAGGTACTTCAGAATCCGCCGTTGAGGAGGCCCAGGAGTGCCGGCGCCGGGTCCGTCGCGGTGCCCGCGTTCGCGACGAAGACCACGACCACGATCAGCGACGACAACGCGGAGAAGGCACCGAACCACCCCAGTACCCGCCGGGTCCGCTGGTCGGCCGACCCGACCCTGGCGAAGCTGCGCCAGAACATCACACTGAGACCCAGGAGGGCCACCACCACGACGGCGGCGATTACCGCCATTGCCGCGTGATAGCGGGCGAAGTCGCTGACCATCGCGTCCAGGGCGGGTGGAGTGTAGCCATTGGTCCGGTGCGAGCCGGCCAGTTGCTGCCTGGCCTGCGCCAGCGAGCCGGCGAGGCCGGCGTCGGGTGTGCCGTCGGTCAGCAACGGCAACAGCGAGGCGAACGGCGCCACCGCACCTTGGATATTGGCCATCACGACCGCCAGCGCGAACAGCGCCAGCGGCGGGACGGCCGTGCCGGCCGAGACGAGGGCGGCCCTGCTGCCCATCCCGAGCCCGTCAGCGCGCAAGCGGGTGCGCCAGAGCAGGACCGCCAGCGCGACCAGCACGATCAGCAGCAGCGCGGCGATCCCGCCCTTGACCAGGTGGAACCGGAACCAGTAGTCGACCACGCGCTGCAGAGCCGGCGGGTAGTTCCGGTCGCCGGAGCGCCAGTAGCCGAACAGCGCCTCGCGGAACGCGGCACCGAGATGGCCCTGGTCGGCCAGATCGCCGGCCGGGTCGCTTGCCGCCAGCCTCGGCGGGGCAACGACGAAGGCGGCGGCCAAGACCGCCGCGAGGGCGACGAGCGTGGCCAGCGCACGGCCAGGGACGCCGTCGAGTCGCGGTGGGGCTGTGCGAGCGCGCAAGAAGGACTCCTCGATCGGATCGAGTGTGTAGACGGCCACGCCGACCCGCCGGTGTAACACCCGATGCGGTCACGCTAGGCGATCACCGCCGGCGCGAACCATGACGCTGGCAGGAGTCTTCGGGGTAGGGCCAGCTATACGGCAACCTGCCGGATAACCGCCGACCGCGCGTCACTCTCGGTCACGGTACCGGTTGGGGCAGGGGCTCGACCGATGAGCGGGCAATAGACTCCACCGGTGCCCAGCCGAGCTGAGATCGTGTCGTTCGACGACTCCCCGCCACCTCCGGGAGCCGATGCGTGGGTGCCCGGCGCCGCCCCGACCACCGGCATTGACGTAGCCGATCCCGACCCCGCCTGGCCGCGGCAATTCGACTACCTGGCGGCCCGGATCCGGGAGGCTCTGGGCTGGCGGGTGCTGCAGCTTGAACACGTCGGCTCCACGTCCGTGCCCGGACTGCCGGCGAAGCCGATCATCGACATCGACTTGACGGTGGTCGATCCCGACCGAGAGCGGGACTACGTACCGGCGCTGGAGACGATCGGGTTCCGGCTGGTGATCCGCGAGCCCTGGTGGTATCGCCACCGGGCGCTGGCAGCGGACGAGCCTCGCTGCAACCTGCACGTCTTCGGAACCGAAAGCCCCGAGCCGGTCAGGCACCGGATCTTCCGCGACTGGCTGCGGGGCAATCCAGGAGACCGTGATCGTTACGCCGCCGTGAAGCGGCAGGCGGCGCTGGAGGCAAACGCAGGCGGAGAGCACGTCATGCGGTACAACGCCCGCAAGCAGCAGGTCATCCGGGACATCTACCGCAAGGCGTTCCTCGCCGCAGGTCTGCTTGAGGAGTGACGACGCTGCCTGGACGGCAGCGAGGTCAGCTCGGCGATGAGGCGTCGCGTACGTCCGATCCAGTGGCGTCACCGCCGGCCGGACCGCCGGAGCTGGCCGGCGAGTCGGACCACGGTGCGGGCGGCGCCCCACAGCACGTACCCGGTTGAGGCGACGGTGGCGACCAGCGCCACCAGGCCGGCCGCACCGACCGGGCTGACCGGCCCGGACTCCATGATCGCGGCGATCGACATGGCGAGCAGCCGACGGATCGCCGGAACCGCGAATCCGGCGAAGTACCAGCACGTCCAGGCCACCCCGGGCACGTACAGCAGCAGGTACACGCGGGCCCAGCGGATCTCCCGGCGACCCACCGCAGCCAGCAGGGTCTGGTCGTCGGCTGTGGCGCGCCCGATCGCCCGGCGGGCCACCGCGCCCTTGGTGGCCCACAGATTCCGGCAGCCGGTGGCCACGACGAACAGCGCGTACACGTCGGTACGCATGAAGATCTCGAACTGGAAGACGATGCCGGCGAGCTTGAGGAAGACCAGCAGCCGGGTCAGCGGGTTGCTGACCGACGCCGCCTCCAGCAGGAGCAGAACGCCCACGGTCGCCGCGTCGGACAGCATGCCGGCCAGCAGCGGTACCACCCGGTCCCGCCGGGGTACGCCCCACAGCCGGGTGAGGTCGGTCTGGTACACGATCGTCACCAGCCGCCGGCTGATCGACACCCGGCTCGGCACCCCGCGGGCCGCGGCGGCCAGCACGTGCGCCCACTCGTGGACCAGCCCGGAGGCGGTCCCGAGGATCGCAACGATGAGCAGGCTCGCGAGCGGTACCCCGGTCACGATGACGTCGGTGTACCGGGGCCGGACGGACGGTACCGTGACCAGTGCGACCGCGCCGGCCAGCGCGAGCCCGCCCTGGACCGTCAGCCCCGCCGGACCGAACAGCGCCCGGCCAGCCCGCCCGGACCAGCCGGCCACCGGATCCGCCGCGGAGGCCGGAGCGGTCGCCGGGTGGGTACCGCCGGCCTCCGGTGCGGCGGCGGGCAGCAGGCCGGCCCCGGCCAGCCCGGCGACGAACGCGGCCACGTCGACCGGCTCGCCCATCTGGCGGGCGGCTCGGTCGGCGCACTCGGCCAGGGTAGCGCCGGCCTGGAGCCAGCGGACGACGTCGCCGCCGATCCGCGGGACGGCCACGAAGTCCGCCGAGTAACGGCTGCCCAGCACGTAGCCGTCGCCGTCGGGTACGACGGTGAGCACGGCGTACGGCGACGGGGGATCGGTCATCCGGACGCCGAGGCCGTACAGTGTGGACAGTTCGGGTGCCGGTGCCATGGTGCCGTCGAGGTGGCCAACCCGTCGGCCAGCTCGATCACCTGGTAGGTCGCGGCGGCCACCGGTGGGTCGCTGCGGGTGAGGTACCGCATGATCTCCATCGACATCAGCCCGCAGAGCAGCTGCACGGCCGGGCCGGTCGCCCGGTTGACGCTGGCCGGCTCGATGAACGGGTCCTGCCGCAGTGCGGGTGTCAGGGTCGCGATTTCGTCCGCCCGGTGCAGTTCGAGGCACTCCCGGCAGGGCGTGCGGCCCGGATCCACCGACCAGTACGACATCGTCGAGTAGCTGAGCCCACCGGCGACGAACGGTACCCCCAGCGCGAAACACGCCTCGTTGACGATCAGGTGGATGTCCGCCGGCGAGTCGACGGCGCAGACCACGATGTCCGCGTTCGCGCCGAGACCAACGACCCCGGCGACGTCGTCGACCCGTTGGTACAGCGGGACGATCCTGGTACCGCCGGAGTATCCGGCCGCCCAGTCGGCGGCTGCGACCACCTTCGGCCGGCCCACCGAGGCCAGCCCGTACGCGAACTGCCGGGCGAGGTTCTTGGTCTCCACCACGTCACAGTCCACGATGGACACCTCGCCGACGCCGAGCCCCACCAGCGACTGAAGAATTCCGGAGCCCAGCCCGCCCACGCCCAGCAGCAGTACCCGCGACCGCTGGGCGGCCTGGTGCATGCCCGCGCTGCTGTGGCCGAGCCGGGCGAAGAGGTCGTAGAAGCGCAGGTTGCTCTGGTGCCGGTCGCGGGTGGCCGGATCGAGCACGTCGTCCCCGTCGCCGTCCTCAAGGACCCCTAGCTCGTCCAAAATGGACAGCACGCCGTCGAGTTCCGGCCCGCTGACCGGGAAGCCGCGATGGTCCAGTTCGGTCCGTAGGCCGGCGACGGTACGTGAGCCTTCGCGCAGCAGTTCGAGTAGCGCGGCCACGCTGCCGGTGAGGTCGGTGAGGTACACCCGCCGCAGCGCCCTTGGCCAGATCACCAGCTCGGTACCGCTGCGGTGCACCGTGATGGCCTTGAGCCGGGGCCGATCCGCCATCAGCCATCCCCCTTCCGGTACCGCGGTGGGGCGACCCGGATGCCCCGGGGCGCCCCACGGCGGCGCTACGCCAGTTGCCCGTCCGTCGTGTGCCGCTGGGTAGCCTCGATCTGCTCGACCTTCGTGATCGTGATCACCACGTGGAATCACCTCCCCGCTCCTGTCGGCGGTATCCCGCGCAGGGACGCGTAACCCGCGCGCCCGGCGCCAGTATCAGCAGACTCAACCCATCCACTCCAGTGGAGATCGCGCAGCCTTTGGTTACGGGCCGAGCTGCCCGTTCGTACCAAATTCAGGGGATTGCCGGACCGCCAGGCGGACGCGATGTTCTGGTTGAAGTGGTACAGGTTGTCCGGGTCGTTCTGACGGTTCGACCTCGACTTTGGTGAGGTGTGGGTCGAGCTGGCTGGTGAGCGTGACCGCCTTCGCGGCGGACTCCGGAGCTTAAAGCCTGCCTTTGGCGAGTGGCTCCGTGGCGTCCGGCCATGGAGCCTCCGCGATAACCCGTTGGCGGATCACGGTGACCACTGCTACTTTTCCCGGAGGCTGTGCGAGAGACCGAGGAGGTGGTACCCGTGAACGCATCGACATGGGTGCTCCCCTCTGGGGTCACGGTCGGGCGATAGGTCGTCCGGGAGCGCCGTTCACGAGCACTCCCGAAAGGCACGACCATGGAATTCACTTCTGAACAGCGCCTCGACGACGGCGTCCTCGAACGCGAATTCACCCTCGGCGAGATCCCCGGCATCCTGTGGACGCCCGGATCCGCACCGGCTCCGGCCCCGCTGATCCTGCTCGGCCACCCCGGTGGACTGCGCAAGATGTACCCCCGACTGGTGGCCCGGGCCCGGCACTGCGCGGCGGAGGGCTTCGCCGCGGCCACCATCGAGCTGCCCGGGAGCGGTGACCGGCCCCGTTCCGCCGCCGCTGAGGAGGCCCGCGCCGACCTGCGCCGGGCGCTTCAGGCCGGCGCGCCGGTCGACGACGAGATCGTCGACCGGCTTGTCCTCCCGCTGGTCGAAAAGGCGGTCCCGGAATGGCGGGCCGCCTTGGACGCCTTCCTTTCGTTGCCCGAGATCGGCGGCCCGGTCGGGTACGCGGGAGGGGTGATCGCCATCGGCGTCCGGCTGGCGGTGGTCGAGCCGCGCATCTTGGCCGCCCTTCTGTTCGCCGGGAGTTTCGTCCCCCGCACCATGTTCGAGGAGGCCCGGCAGGTCACCATTCCGCTACTGGTCCTGCTGCAGTGGGACGACGAAGGAAACGACCGGCAGTTGGCCCTGGACCTGTTCGACGCCTTCGGCTCCACGGAGAAGACGCTGCACGCCAATATGGGCGGGCACACCGGTGTCCCGCAGTTCGAGGGGGACGCCGGGAACCGGTTCTTCGCCCGGCACCTGACGTGAGGCCGGGCCGTCAGGCCGGCAGCAGACGATGGGAGCTGTCGGCCAGCTGATGCACAACCGCCCCGATCGCGGCGTACCGGCCATCGGCGGTACCGGCCGGTCGGGGCGGCGCGTGGCGCGGAGGTGCCCGCAGTTCGTCCACCGAAGTGTCCTTGTGGGCGATCACGGATTGTCCACATTGGGCCGTGGGCCGTTTGGCGACTCCTCGTCTGATCCAGGCGGGCCGCTCGATCGGGCCGTGCGCGAAGGGGGCCGACGTGGCAGGTAATCGCCGGGGCCTGTACGCCTCGGCCATCGCCCAGGGGCCGCTGACCGGCCTACCGTGGGCGGCTCAGCATCCCGGTACCGAGGCCGATCGAGGTCGATCTGACGCTGTGGCCGTAGCGCACCACCAGCGGTGCGACGCCAGCGCGGCCGGCCCGGCGCCGGCGGTATTGAGCAGTACGTCGTCCACCGAGGACACCCGGTCCAGCCGCAGGAGGTACTGCGCGGCCTCGACCAGGACCGAGCAGCCCGCCGCGAGCGCCAGGATCCGCGGTACCGACGCCAGCGCCGCGAACCGCTGCGGAGCGATGAACCCCAGCGCCGCGAACACCAGCAGGTTGCCGACGATCTGGACCGTCGCCGTCAGCGGCCCGCTGGCGAGGATCGTGAGCAGATCACGCAGCGGTACCAGGTTCACCCGAGCGTGGACATCGCCGGCCCCGTGGTTCGGTAACATGATCATCCATACCCATGGCACCGTCCCGTAGACGATGCCGACCTCGGCCAGCGACATCCGCCACGCCCACGGCGGCGTGGTGCCGGCGGCACTCCGCCGGCGTGCCAGAGCCCACACCGCCAGCTGGGGGCGTCGGCCATGCCCGGGGCCTGTCGGTGAGGCCCGGGCTGGTCGGTTGGGAGCCGGGTAGGCACCCGTTCACCGGTGCGCCGCTACCCGTCGATGGCAGCGCGCCGGCTGGTATCAGATGACGCGGACGTTCTCGGCCTGTGGACCTTTCTGGCCCTGCGTGATGTCGAACTCGACGCGCTGGTTCTCCTCCAGCGAGCGGTAGCCGTCGGACTGGATGGCCGAGAAGTGAACGAACACGTCGGCGCCGCCGTCCGGCGTGATGAAACCGAAGCCCTTGTCGGCGTTGAACCATTTCACGGTGCCCTGTGCCATCGCATTCTCCCTTATCGAGCGAGGATCGGCCGACGCAGATCCGGAGCCGTTCTGGTCTAGCGGCCCCGCATCGCCCGACCCGCTGGCCGCGGGCTCACCACTCGTCGGCTCGTCCGGATTAGGCGAACCACAAACCCAAACGGCGCTCACACTAGCAAAGACCGGACGTACCCGCAGAGGTGCTCGCCCCCAGCGACTCTTGTCCCGCTCTTCCGCACCGCTCGGTCTCAGCGTTGGTGGCAGCTGCTTGACACGGGGTGGGCCAGCTTCCGCTGGGCCGGTGTGGTTCGTATGTTGGCAGCGTGAGGATTCCGGCCGCGCCGACCGCAGTGGAGATCTACACCGATGGCGCCTGTAGCGGCAACCCCGGCCCCGGCGGCTGGGGCGCGCTGTTGCGCTACCGCGGGCACGAGAAGGAGTTGTACGGCGGTGAGGCGACCCTCACGACGAACAACCGCATGGAGTTGACCGCGCCGATCCGGGCGCTGCAGAGCCTAACCCGGCCGGCGGTGGTGCACCTGCACACGGACAGCACGTACGTGCGCAGCGGCATCACCGCCTGGGTACCGCGCTGGAAGTGCAACGGCTGGCAGACGACCGGCAGGCAGCCGGTGAAGAACGTCGACCTGTGGCAGCTGCTCGACGCGGCGGCCACGCGGCACAAGGTCCAGTGGCATTGGGTGAAGGGGCACGCCGGGCACCCGGACAACGAGCGCGCAGACCGGCTGGCGGCGCGCGGGCTGCGGGAGGCGTTGGAGGCGGCTCGTCGGTAGTCAGCGTCGTGTGCCCCCAGCTGGGCAGGCCGGCGGCTGGGCGGCGGCCTTCTAGGGCTGCTGCACGGTAGCCTGGCCATCGGACCGAGCTAGGACTGGTGGGTGGACAAGCGTAACCGGCACCACGCCCACCCGGACACCGAGGGCGCCGATCCGGACTCGATCGTCGGGTCCGTGCTGCCGCCGGCAGGGGCTCGCGTACTGTCAGATGGGCCTGTTCTATGCCTGGGTGCTGCGCCACCTGCACGCGGTGCCTGAGACCGGTCGCCCTGACCGGCGACCATACCTGAACGGAGCGTGTATTGCCCACGCCGGCCGGCACCTTGCTCGCGCCCTTCGTCGCGTCACGCGCCGACGGGTTCGACGGACTGCGCCTCGCGCGTCTTCCGTTCGTACCGGAGATCCATCTTCACCTGGCTGATGACGAGATCGTGTTGCGGGCCAGGTTGGAGGCGCAGGTCGGGCCGGGGCTCGCGCCGTTCTGGGCGAGCGCCTGGGCCGGTGGCCAGGCTCTCGCCCGGTACATTCTGGACCACCCGCAGGTGGTGGCCGGCCGGCGCGTGCTCGACGTGGCGTCCGGCTCCGGTCTGGTCGCCATCGCCGCGGCCAAGGCGGGCGCCGCCGAGGTGACCGCCAACGACATCGACCCGTACGCGCTGGCGGCCGTCGCGATGAACGCCACGACCAACGCGGTTACCGTGGCGGTGAACGCGGGCGACCTGCTCGACGGCGACGGCGGTGACGCCGACGTGATCCTGGCCGGCGACGCCTTCTATACCGTCGAACTGGCCACACGCATGGTGGGGTTCCTAAGCCGCGCCGCCGCCCGCGACGCGCGTGTCCTCGTCGGTGATCCCGGCCGTCAGCACCTGCCCTACCGGTGGCTGAAGGTACTGACCAGCTACCGGGTGCGCGGCCTGGGTGCCGCCGAGGACGCCGAGCTCACCGAGGTCTCGGTGCTCGGCCCCGCCGGGTAGGCATCCCCCACGGACGTCCGCAACGACGGTGGTGGGCACCCGTACAGTGATGTGGTGGTTATCGAGGACCGCCTCACGACTCTGGGCACGCTGTGGTCGATCTGGGCCGAGTACGGCAAGGCGATGACCGAGGAACAATGGCGACGGCCGACCCGGCTCGATGGCTGGGACGTGCGAAGCCTGTACGCGCATGCCGGGGCGTGGCCGCATGGGCTTTCGATCTTGATCGACCGGGTCCGAGACACCGAACCGACGCACGCCACGAGCGCCGACCTGCTGCGGCAATTCAACGCCGTGGGCGGGATCGCGACCAGCAGGCGGGAGACGGTCGCCAGCGGCGCCCGCGAGGACGCGGCGAGGTACAGCCAGCGCGAGGTACAGCCAGCGCGAGGTACAGCCAGCGCCTCGTCGCGGTGCCCCTCCTCAGCAGCCAAGTGTGCCAGCGCAATCAAGTCCGCAGCGATGCCGGGCCAGAACCCGATCATCGAGGGGGTCGAGCGTCCTTGCCCAGGTCCTCTACCGCCTTGCGCAGCGCACGTATCTCATCGGCAACGGCCAGCATGGCTGAGACCTGAGCGGTAGCGGCCGCGTCGCCGTACGCGATGTCTCCCTCCGCATACGTCCTGGCGCGCTCATAGTTGTCTGACACCTCGGGCATCGCGGTCTCCTCATCGTCGCTGGCGATCACCGTAGCGGCTGTGGCGCTGGCGGGTGAGTTCGGCCACGAGATGCCACGGTTCTTCGCACCTGAATCGCCGCGTGGCATGTCCCGATGGGGCGGCCACATCTCCAACGCCCTACCGGAATCGCTGTCCGCGTGGCACGGCACCTTCGACCCGCGTGAATCACATTGATCCGGTAGGGCATCGCGCCTCGAGAGGAGGAGAGTGCCGGGGGACGGGTGGTTGCTCAGCGTGCCGCGTGTTCCGCACGGGCGGGTGCACTCACCTCGTGCAGGTGTCGCAGGGCCTGGCGGTATGACGCGATCAGGCCGGTCTGCTCGTAGGGAACGCCGATCTCGGCGCAGTACGCCCGCACGATCGGCTGGGCCTTGCGCAGGTTTGGGGTCGGCATGCCGGGGAACAGGTGGTGCTCGATCTGGTAGTTCAGGCCGCCCAGCGCCGCGTCGGTCAGCCACCCGCCGCGGACGTTGCGGGAGGTCAACACCTGCTTGCGCAGATAGTCCTCATCGCCGGTCGGGTGCGGCATGCCCTTGTGGTTGGGCGCGAATGTCATGCCGAGGTAGACACCGAACAGTGCCTGGTGCACCAGCAGGAAGGCGACGGCCTGCAACGGCGACAGGACGATCAGCAGGGCGGACGAGGTACGCGACCGCGTGCGTGATCAGCAATGCGCTTTCCGCGCGGGGCCGCTTCACCGTGCCGTTACGCAGCGCCTTGACGCTGGACACCTTCAGGTCGGCGGCGAGGAGGGTGAGCAGCGGGAAGAACAGGGCCGCCTGGTGGCGGGTGATGAAGCCCTTCAGCCCGCGCCGGCCCAGAGCCGACTTCGTGGCCCAGATGAGTACCTCCGGGCGCGACGTCCGGGTCGAGGTCATCGTGGTTGGGGTTGTTGTGGTGACGGGTGTGCTTGTCCATCCACCAGCCGTAGCTCATCCCGATGCCGAGGTTTCCGGCCAGCAGTCCGGCGACCTCGCTGGGGCGTTTGGTCCGGAACACCTGCCGATGTGCCAGATCGTGTGCGACGAGGCCGAGTTGGGCGAACGCGACGGCGAGGAAGCCGGCCGTGGCCAGTTGCCACCAGGACGAGCCGATGAGGAAGAACGCGGCCCAGCCGCCGACGAACATGAGCGCGACGACGCTCAGACGTACGACGTAGTAGCCGGGCCGGCGCTCCATCAGCCCTTCGCCGGTGATCCGGCGGGACAGGGCGGCGAAGTCGCTGCCGGCCGTCGTGCGGGCGGGCGCAACGGTAGGATCGTCATGCCTCCATCAGACCGTCGGATGTCCGAAACGTCAGGAGTGCCACCTCGCCTGCGGTGGTGGTGCTGGCACCACCGTCGACCGGGCGCATCCTCGGTCACAATGGGTCTGTGAACACTGCCAGGGCCGACGAGCGGCTGGGCCCCTGGGTCCGCCGTCGCGTGCGCTATCTGCTGGCCGGACTGGCAGCGATGGGCTTGGCGATCACCAACCTGCCGCTGCTGGTCATATCGGTCGCCGCGTTGGCGCTGGCCCCGGTGCCGTTCCTGGGCCTGGCGCTGGTGCCCTGGGCGACGACCCTGGTGCGGATGCGGGCCGACCTCGAACGCAGGATGGCCTCACGCGCCGGTGTCCTCGATCAGCCGCCCGTACCATCCGCTCCCGGAGCGGGCCCTGGCCGGCGGGTGGCAGCGCTTCCGGTGGACCGTGACCGACCCGGCGACCTGGCGCGACCTCGCCTGGCTGGTGCCCGGCGCGATCGTCGGGTTCGCGCTCGGGCTGGCCTGTCTGGTGGTGCCGCTGTACGGGCTCGCGGGCCTGACGCTGACCCCGCTGTGGATCTGGCTCGGCACCGGCTGGTACGGCTACGGCGTCATCTGGTCCGATCCACAGCATCGGCGAGGGGCTGCTCTGCGCTGCCGCAGGGCGCCGTCATCCTCGCCGCCGGGCTGTCGGCGGCGCCGTGGCTGCGCCGTATCGACGCCCGTTTCGCCCGGCTTTTCCTCGCCCCCACGAAGGCCGCCGAGCTGCGGCTGCGCGTCACGCAGCTGACCGTGACCCGCGCGGACGCGGTGGACGCGCAGGCGGCCGAGCTGCGCCGCATCGAGCGTGACCTGCACGACGGCGCCCAGGCCCGGCTCGTCTCGCTCGGCATGATGATCGGCCTGGCCGAGGAACTGGTCGACCGGGACCCAGCGGCGGCCCGCAAGCTGCTCGCCGAGGCGCGCGCAGTCCAGCGGCACGGCGCTGGTCGAGCTGCGGCACCTGGTACGCGGCATCCACCCGCCGGTGCTCGCCGAACGCGGCCTCGACGGCGCGGTCCGTGCGCTGGCGCTGAGCCTGCCGGTGCCGATCATCGATCGACATCGACCTGCCAGGGCGGCCCGACACGCCGGTCGAGTCCGCGGCGTACTTCGCCGTCGCCGAGGCGCTGGCCAACATGAGCCGGCACAGCCGGCGCCCACACCGGATCGGTGTCCATGCGGGCACGCCGACGGTGCGCTGACCATGGTGGTCGCCGACGACGGCGCCGGGGGCGCCGACCCCGCAACGGGCACCGGTCTGCGCGGCATCGAACGGCGGCTGGCCGCGTTCGATGGCACGATGGCGCTGTCGAGCCCGCCAGGAGGACCCACCGTCATCACCATGGAGCTGCCGTGCGCGTTGTCATCGCCGAGGACCACGCCCTCCTCCGCGACGGACTGACCCGGCTGCTGCAGGCATTCGACTTCGAGGTCGTCGAGGCGATCGACAACGGCCCGGCGCTGCTGCCGGCGCTGATCAAACACAAGCCCGACGTGGCGGTCATCGACGTCCGCCTGCCGCCGACGTTCACCGACGAAGGCCTGCAGGCCGCGATCGCGGCCCGCACCCAGGTGCCTGGCCTGCCGATCCTCATGCTTTCCCAGCACGTCGAGCCGCTGTACGCCCGCGAGCTGCTCAGCACCCCCGGCGGCGGCGTCGGCTACCTGCTCAAGGACCGGGTGTCCAACGTGCGCGAGTTCGTCGACGCGGTGCGCCGGGTCGCCGAGCGGCGGCACCGCCATGGACGCCGAGGTGATCTCACAACTGCTCGCCCGGCGGGAGCCGCTGGCGGTGCTCACCCCGCGGGAACGCGAGGTGCTCGGTGAGATGGCCGAAGGCCGCTCCAACGCCGCGATCGCCACCAAGCTCCGCGTCACCGAGAAGGCTGTCAGCAAGCACATCAACAACATCTTCACCAAGCTCGGATATGCCGCCGTCCGACGACGACAACCGGCGCGTCCTCGCCGTCCTCGCATACCTCAACGCCTGACCCTTCGCCGAATCCGGCTGCGGAGGGTCCGCTCGCAACGGCGGCACGCTGACCGGGTGGCGTGGCGGTACGACGGACCCGACCTGACCGACGGTAGCGACGTCACCCGTGATTACGGCCGGCGGGTAACCAAGCCGGTCTGGTAGGCGATGACGACCAGCTGCGCGCGGTCGCGAGCGTCCAGTTTCGCCATCGCGTGGCTGACGTGGGTGCGGGCGGTGGCCGGACTGAGAAACAGTTTGGCGCCGATCTCGTCGTTGCTCAGCCCATGTCCCACCAGGGCCAGTACCTCGCGCTCGCGTTGGGTCAGCACCGCCAGCCGGTCCTCCGCGATCTGGGTGGCGGTCCGTTCCGCGGCGAACTGGGCGATGAGGCGTCGGGTGATCCGCGGCGCGAGCAACGCCTCTCCCTCGGCAATCACGCGGATGGCGTGCAACAGCTCGGCCGGTCCGGCGTCCTTGAGCAGGAAGCCGCTCGCGCCGGCTTGGAGCGCCTCGAAGACGTACGCGTCGGTGTCGTACGTCGTCAGGATCAGGATCCGGACCTGTTCGAGGCCGCGGGTTCGGACGATCTCGCTGGTGGCCTTGATCCCGTCCAACTGCGGCATGCGGATGTCCATGAGTACGACGTCGGGCCGGGTTGCCCGGGCCCGCTCCACGGCCTCGGCCCCGTTGGCGGCCTCACCCACCACCGCGATGTCGTCCTCGGCGTCGAGCAATGCCTTGAATCCGGATCGCACCAGGGCCTGGTCGTCGGCGAGCAGCACTGTGATCGGGTTACCGCTGGAAGTCGGGGCGGCGGCCGCTGTGCTCACCGATGCACCGTTGTCGCCGGAGCCAGTGGCAGCCGGGCTTTGACTTCGAACCCGCCGCACGGCCGTGGCCCCGCGAACAGTTCCCCGCCCAGCAGTCCGCAGCGTTCGCGCATTCCGCCGATGCCACGGCCCGGATCGGCCGAGCTGCCCTTGACAGCACCAGCCGGTGGCTGCCGATCCCCGGGGCCATCACCCGGGATATTCCGGGCACCCTCGTCGGTCACCCGGACCTCCAGCACATCGGTTCCGTAGTCGAGCGCCACCGTCACCCGGGTCGGGCCGACGTGGCGGATCACGTTGGTGATCGACTCTTGCAGGATCCGGTAGACGGTGTGGTCCACCGCGCTTGGCAGTGCCGTGGCGGACGACGTCATGGTCAGTTTGACGTCGAGCCCGGCCTCGCGCGCCATCGCGGTAAGCTCGTTGACCTGTCCCAGGCCGGGGTGCGGCACCCGCCCGTTGTCCGAATCACGGAGCACACCGAGGACGGCCCGCATCTCCTGCAATGCCTGGGAACTTGTCTGCTCGATGGCCACCAGCGCCTCGCGCGCCCGTTCCGGCCGCTTGTCGAGTATGTACGCGGTGACGCCGGCCTGTACGTTGATGATCGCGATGGCGTGAGCGACGGTGTCGTGGACCTCACGCGCGATCCGGAGGCGCTCGGCGTCGACCCGCGACCGCGCTTCCTCCTCCCGGGTGCGTTCGGCCTGCCGGGCCCGCTCCAGAGCTTCGGCCGCGGCGGCCCGCCGGGACCGGACCGACTCGCCCAGTGCGGCGGCCATGATGGATGCCGCGATGCGGAAGAACACCCAGCCAATGGCGGCCCTCGGTTCGACATCGGCCGCGGCGATGAGCCAGTCCGTGGCCAGCACGGCGATACCCGCGCCGGCGATCATCGGCGACCTGCGTCCGTCGCCGTAGGCGGTCAGCGTGTACAGAGCGATGAACAGCCCGATCCACCCGGGCCCGTCCGGGAAGCCGACGGTGTAGTACACCAGGCTGACGAGGGCGGCCGCGAAGAACACTGGCACCGGCCACCGGTGGCGCACGGCCAGCACCAGGCCGCTCACGATCAACAGGACATATCCCAGATATCCGAAATCGGTCAGCGGCCGCGACCCTACCTCCGCGGGTTTCGCGATGTTGCCTTGGACCTGCATCGCGGCGACGAGGACTCCGAGCAGGACGTCCTGTGCCATGACAGGCAGCCGGAACGGACCAGTTCGGCGTCTCATGCGGCGATGATAGTGGCCGCGAGCGGGTGACCGGCTACGACGACGAGCGCGACCAGGGGCGGGCCGCCTACGCAGATCTGCGTAGGTGCTGCCGTCCGCTGTCCGAGGACACACCGTGGCCGGAGGCGCAACGATCGCTTCCGTGACTCAGCCGACGACAGGTCCCGCGACTGACGCGGGATCCACGCGCGCCAATCGCCACAGCACTATTCCAGACGCACCGCGACCGGGGCCGTTGGGCAGACTCGGCGGTCTGGCCTACCGCCGGCGGGGAAGAGTGCTGATCGCCTGGGCTGTGGCGCTCGCCGCCGCCTTCGGGCTGTCGATGGCCTTCGGTGGTGAGTTCGCAAACGACACCGCCACGCCGGGCTCGGACTCCGCGCAGGCACAGCGCCTGCTGGGGGAGCGGTTCCCGGCTCGGTCCGGCGATACGGTACCGGTGGTGGTGCGTGCCGACAACGTCAGTGGCCCCGGAGTACGCGGTGCGGTCCAGGCGCTGCTCGGTGAGCTGCGGGGCATGCCGCACGTAACCTCCGTCGAGGATCCCTATGTCACCAAGGGCGCGATTTCGCCGGACGGCCGGACGCTTGTCGCCAACGTCTATCTCGATGTCATCAATCCCAACGACATGCCGAAAGAAGACACCCGGAAGCTGCTGGCCGCAGCGCGGGCGGCGAGCCGTGACGGGCTGAATGTCGCGCTCGGCGGACGCGTTGTGCAAGCCGCCGAGACGACCCAGTCCGCGACCGAGCTGCTCGGTCTGATCGCGGCCGCGGTGATTCTGCTGATCATGTTCGGTTCGGTGGTGGCGGCCGGACTGCCACTGGCCATGGCGATCGGCGGGGTGGCGGTCAGTTCCAGCTTGGTCGGCCTCGTCGCGGCCGCGGTGAGTGTGCCTTCGTTCGCGCCCACCATCGGTACGGTGCTGGGCATCGCCCTGGGCATCGACTACGCGTTGCTGATGGTGACCCGGTTCCGCGAATGGCGGGCGGTGGGCCTCGACCCCGAAGCGGCGACCGTGGCGACGCTCGACACCGCCGGCCGGGCGGTCCTGGTGGCCGGCGGCACGGTCATCGTGAGCATGTCGGGGCTGTTCGTGGTGGGTCTGCCCGTCATGAACGGCACCGCCATCGTCACCATGGTCGCGGCCCTGGTCGTGATAGTCGCCGCCATCACCCTGTTCCCCGCGTTGCTGGGCTACCTGGGGCGGCGGATCGACCGGCTCCGGATACCGCTGGGACGGCGTCGTGCCGCCCAGGTTTCCGCCGACGGCCACCTGGTGCCCGCGGCCGGCTGGACGCGGTGGAGCCGGCTGGCGCGGCGACACAGCGTACTCGCCACCATGGCGAGCGTCGCGCTCCTGCTGCTGCTGGCCGCGCCGTTCCTCGGCGTGCGCTTCGGCCTGCCCGACGCCGGGCAACGACCCCGAGAACACGTCGAGTCGGCAGGCGTACGACATGCTCGCCGAGGGATTCGGCCCCGGTGCCAACGGACCGTTGCTCGTGGTGGCGGACATGTCACGCGGCGGTCGCGCGGTCCTTGCGCGGCTGGCGGCCGAACTCGCCAACACGACGGGAGTCGCGGCGGTGTCGCCGCCACGGCTCAATCCCGCTGGTGACACGGCGCTGATCACGGTCGTGCCCCGCACCGGACCGCAGGAAGCCGCCACCGAGGACCTCGTCAGGGCCCTGCGCGACGACGTGATCCCGGCCGCGGCCAAGGCCACCGGCGCGGAGGTACACGTGGGTGGTGAGACCGCGGCGAACATCGACATCAATGCGTCGATCACCGGTCGGCTCGCGCTGCTCATCGGCGGCGTCATCGTCGTCTCGATGCTCCTGTTGCTGGTGGCGTTCCGCAGCGTCGTCATCGCCGTCACGGCGGCCGTGATGAATCTGCTGTCGGTGGCGGCGGCCTACGGGGTGGTCGCCCTCGTCCTCGAAGGCGGCTGGGCCGGCCAGCTGATCGGCATCGACACCGCCACCCCAATGGCGGCGTTCATCCCGGTCATCATGTTCGCGCTGTTGTTCGGCCTCTCCATGGACTACGAGGTCTTCCTGATCAGCCGGGTACGCGAGGCGTGGCTGCGCACCCGGGACAACGGTCAGGCAATCACCGCCGGACTGGCCAGCACCGGACGGGTGATCAGCGCGGCCGCAGCCATCATGATCGTGGTTTTCGCGTCACTCATCCCGAGTGAGCAGGTCTTCATCAAGGTCTCCGGAGTCGGCTTGGTCGCGGCCATCTTCGTTGACGCGACCATCGTCCGGATGCTGCTCGTGCCGGCGGTCATGCACCTGCTCGGCCGCAGCAACTGGTGGCTGCCCCGCAGCATGGCACGGGGCCTGCCTCAGCTGCACATCGAAGGACCGGCCATCGCCTCCGCGAGCCCCCTCGCCGGGGCGGAGCCGGTCCCCTCCCGCTGAGGCGGTGTCGCGTCTCCCGTACGCGGGCAGTGGTATTCGATCCAACTGAGGATCCGGTCCGGCGGCCTCAGCAGGAGGTCTCGACCGCGTATGCCTTCACGGTAGCGCCCGACTGATAGACGATCTGCGCCGGCCATCGGTACCAAGGCAGCCGTGCGGTCGCGACGAAGATCTTCCCGTCGAAGCATCGGCTCACCCGCAGAACCGCACGCGAGGCCTGGTCAGGCGTCGTTACGAGAATCACCGACTGCCAGCGATGCTGCTCGGCCATCTCAGCGATGGCGCGAGCCTCACCCCGGGTGGTGAACGGCTCGGAGTGAAAGCAGGCGACCGAGACACCGCCCAGACGACCCTTGTGGCACCACTTCGTGTTCACCTCGTCGACGGAGACCGAGATCGCCACCAGCGGTGCCCGGCCCTGTCGAGCCAGACTCAACGCCACGAGACGCCTGTTGCCGGGTCCGCCGAGTTGGACAATGACGTCGGCCTGCCGAGGCAGCGGGGCAGGTCCGGCCAAACGAACAGGTACGCGATCAGCACCGATACGCCCGCAAGAACCACCGCGAAGACGGCCATCACAACGCGCTGCTGCCGCCGCCGTCGAGGAACGGGCGACTGTGGAATGGGCGACCGCGGCGGCACGGGCGACGACCCAGCCCGCACGTCGGTCCTGCTCATCGGGCTCAGGCTACCTCGCAATCAACACCTGCTGCAGCGCACGCTCCCGCCCACAGTAGGCGGGCCGCCACGTCCTCTGCGTCCAGGGCACCGCGGACGGCTTGAAATGCCAGCCGGCCTCGGCGGGGTAGGGCGGCGGGTGCGTCAGACTGGGCCGTGTGTTGCCTGACCTCGCCTCCGCGCCGGACACCGATCTGCCGGTACGGGCCGTGCTGCCCGAGGTGTTGGGGGTGCTGCGTGCCGAGGGCGCTGGCGTGCTGGTCGCCGCACCCGGTTCGGGCAAGACCACATTGGTACCGCTGGCGTTGGCGGGTCAGGTGGCCGGACGCGTCGTCGTCGCGCAGCCGCGGCGGATCGCGGCCCGGTCGGCGGCCCGGCGGATGGCCGCCCTGCTCGGTGAGAAGGTAGGCGGTCGGGTCGGCTACACCGTGCGCGGCGAAAGCCGGACCAGCCGGGCCACCCGGATCGAGGTGGTGACGACCGGGGTCCTGGTCCGGCGGCTGCAACGGGACGCCGATCTGCCCGGTGTCGGCGCGGTCCTGCTGGACGAGTGCCACGAACGGCACCTGGACACCGACCTGGCGCTTGCCTTCCTGGTCGACGTACGTGCCGCGCTGCGCCCGGACCTGCCGGTACTGGCCGCCTCGGCGACCGTGGACGCCGACGCGATCGCCGTCCGGCTGGGCGCCGGAACAGCGGTACCGGTGGTGCGGGCGGACGCGGCGACCTATCCGACCGAGGTGCTGTGGTGTCCGCCACCGCGGCCGGTCACGCCGGCCGCGGGTGGGCGGGTCGACCCGCGCCTGCTCGACCATGTGGCCGCGACGGTACGGCGGGCGGTGGCCGAGGGGGCCGGCGACGTTCTGGTGTTCCTGCCCGGGGCGGCCGAGATCGCCGCCGTGGCCGGCCGGCTGTCCGGCCTCGCCACCGAGGCCGACGTGCTGGCCCTGCACGGCCGCCAGCCCGGGCCGGTGCAGGACGCCGCGCTGTCGCCGGGGCCGCGCCGGCGGGTGGTGCTGTCCACGTCGGTCGCCGAGAGCAGCCTGACCGTGCCCGGCGTGCGGATCGTGGTCGACGCCGGCCTGTCCCGCGAGCCGCGTACCGATCTGGCCCGTGGCCTGAGCGCGCTGGTCACGGTACGGGTGTCGCGGGCAGCGGCGGACCAGCGGGCCGGCCGGGCGGGACGGGAGGGCCCGGGCCGGGTGTACCGGTGCTGGTCGGCCGCCGACCACGAGCGGCTGCCCGCACACGCCCAGCCGGAGATCGCGGTCGCCGACCTGACCGGGTTCGTTCTCGAACTTGCCTGCTGGGGCGATACCGACGCGACCGGGCTCCAGTTGCCCGACCCGCCGCCGCCGGCCGCGCTGACCGTGGCCCGGCAGACGCTGGAGGCGTTGGGGGCGCTGGACTCCCGCGGCCGGGTCACCGACCGGGGCCGGGCGATAGCCGCGGCCGGTACGCACCCGCGGCTGGCCCGGGCGCTGATCGACGGCGCCGCGCTGGTCGGGCCCGACCGGGCGGCGGAGGTGGTCGCGCTGCTGTCCGACGACACCCTGGCCGGTGCCCGCGATGATCTGGTCGCCGGGTGGCGCCGGCTGCGCGCGAACACCGACCGGGCCGCCACCGCGCGCTGGCGCGACGAGGTGCGGCGGCTGTCGGCCGCCATGCCCGGCGGCCCGACCGGGACCGGCACACCCGACGACCTCGCCGCCGGCCTGGTGGTCGGCCTGGCGTTCCCGGAACGGCTGGCCCGCGCCCGCACGCCCGGCGCACGAACGTACCTGATGACCGGCGGCACCGCCGCCACGCTGGCCGACGGCTCCGGGCTGGTCGGTACCGGGTGGCTGGCGGTCGCGGTCGCCGACCGGGTACCGGGCAGCACCGACGCGCGGATCCGGCTGGCCGCACCGGTCGACGAGGCGACCGCCCGGCAGGCCGCTGCGCCGCTGCTGACCGGCGCCGACGAGATCGCCTGGGTGGACGGCGACGTGCGGGCCCGGCGGGTGGAGCGGCTCGGCGCGGTCACCCTGTCCGAGCACCAGTTGCACCGGCCCGACCCGGCGCGGGTAGCCGACGCGCTGCGCGACGGCCTGCGCCAGAACGGCATCGGGCTGCTGGGCTGGACCCGCGACGCGCGGGCGCTGCGCGAACGGCTGGCCTTCTGCCACCACGTCCTCGGCCCACCGTGGCCGGCGGTCGACGACGCCAGCCTGCTCGACCGGGCCGACGAGTGGCTCGATCTCGGCACGGCCCGACGCCGCGCCGACCTGGCGCGCATCGACGTCACCAGCGCCCTGCGCCGGCTACTGCCCTGGCCGCAGGCCGGCCGGCTGGACGAGCTCGCGCCGGAACGGCTGCCTGTGCCGAGCGGTTCACGGCTGCGGGTCGACTACACCGACCCAGCCGCGCCGGTACTGGCGCTACCGGTACAGGAGGCCTTCGGCTGGCAGCAGACCCCGGTGATCGCCGACGGCCGGGTCACCGTCCGGCTGCACCTGCTGTCGCCGGCGGGCCGGCCGGTCGCGGTGACCAGCGACCTGCCGTCGTTCTGGCGTAGCGGCTATCCGCAGGTACGCGCGGACCTGCGCGGCCGCTACCCCAAGCACGCCTGGCCGGATGATCCCACCACAGCGCCGCCCACCCCGCTGGCCGGCCGGCGACGCCGCTGACCGGATCCGCCGATGCGCAGTGTCGTCTACGGACGGGTGCCGCCGATGCTGCCCGGGCGGCGACGCACCGCACAGATCAAAACCAAACAGCTCAAGGTGTACGTGTACGACAGCCAGACCGACTGGACGGAGCGTCACGACGATACTGAACCGGTCTGTCCGCCGGTACGCTGGCTGCGGCGCCGGCCAGGGTGGTCGCGCGTCCACGGGAGGTAACGGCCTGTGACCACTGCTGACGCCGTCCAGGCCGAAGCCGTCTCGACGGCGACGGTTCCGGCCGCGGCCGAACCACCCGAGAAGGACGATTCGCAGGGCTGGCACCTGGATTCCGTCCTGGTGCTGACCCTGGTGCTTGTGCTGGTGGTGGGGCTCCAGGCACCGATCAGTCGGGCGGTGTCCGCACCGGCCGTGCGGAACTGGATGACGGTGTTCATCGCGATCGCCACCCAGGCGCTGCCCTTCCTGGTCCTCGGCGTGCTGTTGTCGGCGGTTCTCGCGGTGTTCGTCCCGCCGGCGTTCTTCACCCGCGCCCTTCCCAAACGGGACGCCCTCGCGGTGCCGGTGGCCGGGATCGCGGGGGCGGTTCTGCCCGGCTGTGAATGCGCCTCCGTGCCGGTGGCGGGCGCGCTGATACGCCGCGGTGTCACCCCGGCGGCCGCGTTGGCGTTCCTGCTGTCCGCTCCGGCGATCAATCCGATCGTGCTGACCGCGACCGCGGTCGCCTTCCCCGGCCGGCCGGCGATGGTGGTGGCCCGGTTCGTGGCCAGCCTGCTGGCGGCGTGCGTGATGGGTTGGTTGTGGCAGCGGCTGGGCCGTGCGGACTGGCTGCGCCCGCCGGACCGGGCGTCGTTTGAGGGCGACGGCAAGTTGGCCGCGTTCTGGGGTTCGGTGCGCCACGATGTGGTGCACGCGGGTGGCTTTCTCGTCGTCGGTGCGATGGCGGCGGCCACGCTGAAGACGGTGGTGCCGGCCAGCTGGCTGCACGCCGTTGCCGGTACCCCGGTGGTGTCGATTTTCGCGCTTGCGGTGCTCGCGGTGTTGTTGTCGATCTGCTCGGAGGCGGATGCGTTCGTGGCCGCCTCGCTGTCGCAGTTCTCGTTGACCGCCCGGCTGGCGTTCCTCGTGGTCGGGCCGATGATCGACCTGAAGCTGTTCGCCATGCAGGCGGCCACGTTCGGACGCGGGTTCGCGCTGCGGTTCGCGCCGACCACCTTCCTCGTGGGGCTCCTCGTGTCGGTCGTGGTCGGGATGGTGCTGTTGTGAACCGCCAGGCGCAGGGAATGCTGCTGTTCGTGGCCGGGGGAGCGGTCATCCGGGCCAGCCTGACCGGCGAGTACCTGCGCTACGTCAAGGCCGGACTCCGGCCATACCTGATCGTGACCGGCGTTGTCCTGATGGTCACGGCGGTCACTACCATCTGGTACGAACTGCGCGGGAGCCGCGCGGCGAGGAAGGCGGCCGGGACGACCGGGCACGCGCATCGTGAGCCCTGGATCGCCTGGCTGCTCCTGTTGCCGGTGCTCGCTCTGGTCGTGGTCGTGCCGCCCGCGCTGGGTTCGTACGCGGCCGACCGCACCGGCACGGTGCTGCGCCGGCCGCCCGGTTTCCCGCAGCTGCCCCCCGGCGACCCGGTCCAGCTCAGCGTTCCCGACTACGCCACCCGTGCGGTCTACGACCATGGCCATTCCCTGGCCAACCGACACGTGATGATCACCGGATTCATCACCGTCGCGGGCCGGGACACGCCGGTGCTCACCCGCATGGTCCTCAACTGCTGCGCCGCGGACGCCCAACCCGTCAAGGTCGGCCTGTCCGGAAAGGTGCCCTCCGGGCTGCGGCCGGACACCTGGTTCGCAATCATCGGCACGTACACCGGTAGACAGATCAAAGACGACGTCAACGGCCAGCCCATCCCGTTCATCGACGTCAGCCAGGCCCGCCAGGTGGCAGTCCCGCGCTTCCCGTACGAAAGCTGACCGTCCCCCCTGCTGGGTTTTTAAGGGCTTTAGCCCGTTGACCGGCGTCTCCCGTCTCGTAGGCTGTCACCAGTACAGCACGTAGCGCCACCTATCGATCCGGGCCCGAGGCTATTCGAGCCTTGCCAAGGTCCGCACCCCTCAGACACCTCAGCAACCGAACGCCCGCGGCGTTGCGGACGCTACACGCTTCCCAGCGCCCGCAGCGCCAGCGCCGGCCGGCCGATGCCCCGCGCCCGGAGACGGCCCGCGGCGTCCGAGACAACATCACCCGCAGGAAGGCAAGTACGTGATGGACGGCAGCACCATGCTCGTCGGCGGCCTATGGCGGCCGGCCGGGGGCACCGGCAAGACCGGCAACCTCATCGACAAGGCCATGCTGGACCGGATGCGGCCGACCGCCGTCGTCGTCAACTGCGGCCGCGGCGGCCTGCTCGACCTCGACGCCGCCCTGGACGCGCTGACCGCCGGCCGGCTCGGCGGCGTAGGCCTCGATATCCCGGCGATCGACACGCTCGTCGTCACCGACCTGGTACCGGACCGGGTGAAACGCGTCGTCGACCGGTACGGGGCGGACGGCGTCGACTCGCTGGAGGCGCTGCTCGCCGCCGGCGTCGACGGCGTCGTCATCGCCGCCAGCACCAACGCGCACACCTCGCTCGTCCTGTCCTGTGTGGAGGCCGGCCTGCCGCCACTGTGCGAGAAGCCGGTCGCGCCCAGCGGCACCGACGCAGGCGCAGTTCGCGGCCGCGCTGGACGGCCGAGGACCGGTCGGTGGCGGCGAGTTTGGCGTAGATCCGGCGGATGTGGGTGTTGACGGTGTTCAGCGACACCGACAGCTCCCTGGCGATCTCGGGCCGGGTGAGGTTGGTCAGCAGGTAACGCAGCACACGCAGCTCGCTGGGACTGAGTTCCTCGGCCGGTCCGGGCGCGGCGGTGTGGCCGGGTGCGCCGCCGTGGACGGCGTCGAGGACGTCGGCGACCAGCGCGGCGTGCGATGTTCCCTGCGGCGGTAGGGCGGCCGCCAGGGGCGGGCGCCGGAGTACCCGCACTCCGGCGCCCGCCCGGCTCATCTCACCACGGTGACGGCGGTGGTGGTGGCACCACCGGTGGCCGGTCGTCGCAGGTGAGCGTGTTCGGCAGCTCCCACGGGGCCAGCCACGGTCCGGTGGTTCCGCCGCCGTCGTTGCCGCCGAGGTCGACCAGCGAGAATTCCGAGCCGGCCGGGGTGAAGTGGAAGCTGCCGCAGTTGTTGACGCCGACCGCGCCGACGTTGCGGGCGTCGACATTCTGGAACGACGCGGAGCCGGCGACCCGGGCGCTGACCACCGAGGTGCCCGCGCCGTCCACTGTGATGTCTCTGAAGTGGACATTCGTGATCGAGAATAGGTCTTTGACCGGGAAGTCGCTGACCAGCATGATCGCGTTGTAGGTGTTGTCGAGGAAGCGGTCGCCTGCCACCTCGATGTCCGCGTCGATGCTGCGTTCCAGCGCGTAGAGCCAGATCGCGCCCAACCCGATGTTCCAGTTCAGCTCGTAGGTGCCGGCCCGCACCGTGGTGTTGCCGGTGATCCATACGTGTCCGGCGAACGGCTGCGCGCCGAACCGGGAGCCGATCTGGATGGCGCTGCCCTCGCGGATCGGGTCGGCGACGAGGTTGTTCGAGACCGTGTTGTCGGTGCCGCCGTAGAGCGCGATGCCGTTCGCGAGCACCGGCGTCTGCACGGTGTTGTGATCGAACGTGTTGCCCGCGTCGGCGGTCGCCTCCGACCACATCGCGAGACCGTCGTCGCCGGAGTTGCGGACGAAATTGTTGGCCACCAACGAGTTCGTGACGCCGGTGTGGAAGTTGAGGCCGTCGGCGATCTGGTCGGCGACGACGTTGTTCGTGATGCGAAGGTTGGTCATCGGCCCGTCGAGCCACATGCCCACCTTGGTGTGGTGGATGTAGAGGCCGTTGATGGTCGAGTCGCTCAGTGCCCCGCCGATGCCGTTGACCTGGTCGGTATCGATGCGCTCGCGGACGTCGCCCTCGATGGCGAAGCCGGACAGGTGGACGTTTCGGCTGCCGCCGTCGGCCACATACCGGCCGTAGAGGCCGACCCCAGTGTGGATCGACCTGTCCGGCAACGGTTCGCTCAAGGTCACCTGGTGGCCCTTGATGATCGTGTACCAGCTGCCGGCGCCGTCGATCGTCACGTCGTCCACGATGATGTGGCGGTTGACCTGGTACGTGCCCGGCGGGATGTACACCGTCAGGTGGTGGCGGCGCGCGAACGCGATCGCCCGGTCGAGCGCGTCGGCGGAGTCCCGGCGGCCGGTGGGGTCGGCGCCGAACAGCAGCACGTTCGCCGCGACGGTTTTGATCCGTGGCGGGCCGACGAGCTGCGAGTCGAGCAGGTCGATGACCGTCCAGGCGGCCCCGCGTTGCGCGGTCAGCCGGATCTTCTCGCCGGCCCGGTACGTCCGGCCCAGCAGCAGGCGCTGCTCGTCGTAGAAGTGGTTGGGCCGGAACGGTTTCGTGATCGTCGGTGGCGGCGTGGTCGTGTTCGGCACGCACTGGCACTCGGTGATCCACCAGTCCGGGTGCAGCAGGTCGGCGTCGGGGTCGTTGGAGAACGGGTACTGGTTGTACAGCCACGCGTACTGCGACGTCAGGGTCATGGTGGCCCGGTGCCGGCCGTTCACCGCGACGTCCAGCGGCGCGGTGATGCCACCGCCGCCCGGCGCGTCCGGGATGCTGTAGCGCACGGTGATCGCGTTGGCCGCCCGGGGCAGCGTGAACTCGACGTACTGTCCCGGAGCCAACCGGACCGCCGCCCGCCCGGACGCCTCCGCCGGCAGCGTGTACGCGGACCGGTCCGGCCCGATCACCGTGCCGTTGGTCGCGGCGTGCTCCGCCTCCTGCTCGACGCCGTCGACACTGGCACCCGAGCCGGCCACCAGCGACGGATCGAGCCCGGCACGGGTCACCGCCGGGCTGGCCGCCGGCGGACCGGCGGCGATGACCGTGCCGGCCGCCGTGCCACCGCTCACGAGGACGGTGCTGAGCGCGACGACCAGTGCCGCCGCGCCGCCGATGATGCGTGCCATGTCGTCAGCTCCTTAGCCAGGCGGCGGAATCGGGGGCCAGCGCCCCCTCGGCGAGCGGTGCGCTGGACAGGATGACCTCGCGGTGTGGCGGCAGGGATACCGCGCGACCGGAGAGGTTGACGACACAGGCGAATCCGTCTCCACGTGCGAACGACAGCACATCCGGGTCCGTGGGCAGCCAGCGCAGCGTACCGTCGCCGAGGGCAGGTTCGGCGCGGCGCAGGTGCAGCGCGCGCCGGTACAGTTCGAGCATCGAACCCGGGTCGCCCTGCTGGCGTTCGACGGTGAACTCCTTCCAGCCGGCCGGCTGCGGCAACCATGGCGGGGCGGTCGCGCCATCCGGGCTGAAACCGAACGGAGGCCCCTGCCCGGACCACGGAATCGGTACCCGGCAGCCGTCGCGGCCCAGGTTCTCGCCGTTTCCCTGGTGGAACATCGGATCCTGGCGCAGCTCCGGTGGAATGTCCTCGACCTCGGCGAGCCCCAGTTCCTCGCCCTGGTAGAGGTACGCCGAGCCGGGCAGCGCCAGCAGCAGCAGTACGGCCGCGCGGGCGCGGCGGGTGCCGAGGGCAAGGTCGCTCGGCGCGCCGAACTGGCGGTAGTCCAGGTTGAACCGGGTGTCAGCCCGCCCGTACCGGGTCACGTGCCGGATCACGTCGTGGTTGGACAGCACCCAGGTCGCCGGTGCGCCGACCGGGGCGTGGAGCGCGATGCCCTCGTCGATGACGTCGCGTACCGCCGACGCGTTCCAGGGGCAGCCGAGGAAGTCGAAGTTGAACGCGGTGTGCAGTTCGTCCGGTCGCAGGTACCGGGCGAACCGGTCCGGTGCCTCAGGAAGCCACACCTCGCCGATCAACGCGCGCGGCTCGGAATAGCTGTCCGCGATGCGCCGCCACGACCGGTACACCTCGTGCACCTCGTCCCGGTCGGCGAACGGACTCGGATCGCCGCTCGCCGGGTCGAAGTCGGCCAGCGACGGGTCCTTGACCAGCAGCGCGGCCGAGTCGATGCGGACCCCGTCGGCACCGCGGTCGAACCAGAACCGCAGCACGTCCTCGAACTCCTCGCGGACCTTCGGGCTCTCCCAGTTGAGGTCGGGCTGTCCCGGGGCGAACAGGTGCAGGTACCACTCGCCGGCCGTACCGTCCGGGTTCCGCGTGCGGGTCCACGCCGGCCCGCCGAAAATGGACCGCCAGTTGTTGGGTGGGAATTCACCGTTCTCACCGCGTCCGGGGCGGAACCAGAACAGCTCCCGCACCGCCGACCCGGGCCCCGCTTCCAGGGCTTCGCGGAACCACGGGTGTGCGTCGGAGCAGTGATTCGGCACGATGTCGACGATGATGCGGATGCCCAGGTCGTGCGCCTCGCGGATCAGCGCCTCGGCCTCGGCCAGCGTGCCGAACAGCGGATCGATCGCCCGGTAGTCGGCGACGTCGTACCCGGCGTCGGCCATGGGCGATACGTACCACGGGTTGAACCAGATCGCGTCGATGCCGAGGTCTGCGAGGTAGCCCAGGCGTGCTCGGACGCCGGCCAGGTCGCCCACGCCGTCGCCGTTGCCGTCGGCGAAGCTGCGCGGGTAGATCTGATAGATGGTGGCCGACCGCCACCAACCGGCGGGCGACCGCCGGGCGGCGGCGCGGAGCGCCGGGATGGGCGCGCGGGTTCCGGTGTTGCCCAATGGAGTTACCTGCTTCCTCGGTCGTTGCCCGGCGGTACGGGTAGTTGTTCGCTCATCCCTTCAGGCCGCCGACGGTGAGGCCGGCCATGATGTTCTTCTGGAAGATCAGGAAGAAGATCACGGTGGGGATGGCCGCGATGACGGCACCGGCGATCACCACGTTCTGCGGCAGTCCGGTGGAGAACGCGTAGATGCCGACGTTCACGGTGCGGTTCTGCGGCGACGGCTCGACCAGTAGCGGCCAGAGGAAGTCCTTCCACACCGCGGTCACCGAGAAGATCGAGACCACACCCAGGATCGGGCGGGACATCGGCACGACGATGAACAGGAGGGTTCGCAGCGGTCCGGCGCCGTCGATCGCGGCAGCCGCCATCAGATCGTCGGGAATCGAGTCGAAGAACCGCTTGAGCAGGAAGATGCTGAACGCGTTGGTGACCGCGGGCAGCCAGATCACCCATGGCGAGTCGAGCATCCGCCAGTGGAAGATCGGCAGGTCGATCACGGTCACGTACTGCGGGATGACCAGCACGGTCGCCGGGATCATCAGGGTCGCCAGCATCAGGCCGAGGATCACCTTGCCGAGGACGGGGCGCAGCTTGGAGAAGGCGTACGCCGCGGCGACGTCGAGGACGAGTTGGAAGGCGAGCGCGCCGAACGCGTACCAGACGGTGTTCAGCAGCAGCCGGGCGAGGCTGAGCGAGGTCCAGGCGCCGGCGTAGTTACGCAGCTCCGGATTCTTGGGGGCGAGCGTCGGTGGTACCTGGGCCACCTCCTGGGCCGACTTGAGCCCGCCGGTGACCATCCAGTAGAGCGGCCCGGTGAACACCAGGGTGAACAGCACGACGGTGAGCACCACGAGGACCCAGTAGACCCGCCGGGCCCCCGGCCGGTTCAGCTGTGCGGGCGAGATGAGGGTACGGTTTCCTGACTCGAAGGCTGCCATCGCCAACCGCCCTCCTAATCCTGTCGCGGGGCGAGTCGCGTGTAGAGGACGGAGAAGCCGGCAAGCACCACGAGGAGCATGACGCCGAGGGCGGCCGCACCCCCAAGGTCGTTCTGCCGGAACGCGTGCTGGTACATCAGGTAGACCACGGAGGTCGTCGAGTCCTGGACGCCGGCGCCGCCGGCCAGGATCAGCGGCTCGATGAACAGCTGCATGGTCGCGACGACCTGGAGCAGGAACATCAGGGACAGGATCAGCCGGGTCTGCGGCACCGTCACCACCCAGATCCGCCGCAGCAGGCCGGCCCCGTCCAGCTCGGCCGCCTCGTACAGCTCGCCGGGGATGTTCTGCAACGCGGCGAGGTAGATGAGGATCGCACTGCCCATGTTCATCCAGGTCGACGCGATGACGAGGGACGGAATCGCCGTCGTGGGCGACTGGGTCCATTGCGAGGTGGGCAGGCGCACGGCGTGCAGGAGGTAGTTGAAGATGCCGGCGCCGCTGGGGTCGTAGGCGTACCTGAACAGTAGCAGCGCCGACGCGGGCGGCAGCATCACCGGCAGGTACACCAGCGCCCGCAGGTACCCCTGCGCGTGGCGGAACTCGTTGAGCACCACGGCGATCACGAACGGCAACGCATACCCGAACAACAGCGCGAGCAGGGTGAACAACGCGGTGTTGCGCCACGCCGCGAAGAAGCTCGGGTCGTGCCACATCCGCTCGTAGTTCTGCCAGCCGACCCAGCTCGTCACGCCCCGCCTGGTGCGCTGGAAGCTCATGATGAACTCGCGGACCATCGGGTACCAGGAGAAGAACGCGAAGCACAGCACCGCACCGATGAGGTACGCGTGGCCGGCCAGCGCGTCGCGGATCCTCCTGCGTCGCTTGCTCGCCCGCCGGGCGACGGTACCTGTGCTCCGCGCTGGACTCCGCACCGGTACGGTCGTGGCGGTCATGCTGACTCCTGAAAGTCCTTGAATGCGCGGGGGCCGGCGGACCGACCCCCGCGCGGTGCGGTCAGTTTCCTTGGGCCAGCAGCGTGTTGACCTTCGACTCCGCCTGTTTCAACAGGTCAGCGACGTTCGCGTCCGGCTGGGTGAGCACGGCCGACATGCAGCCGTCGAGTACGGCGTAGATCGCCTGTGCCTGCGGCGGCTCGATCTTGATGGCGACCGGGGTGCTCACGAAGGTCGCGTAGTCGCCCAGGTCAAGGTTGGCGTTGGCCTTCTTCAGCTCGTCGTCCTTCTTCTGCGCGTCGCTACCCGGCACCCAGAGCTGCGGCTGGGGCAGGCCGACCGGCAGATCCATCGCCTTCCGCGCGACGTAGTTGAACTGGCCCTGGCCGGGGGTCAGCTCCTCGAAGTTGACCCAGGCGATGCCGGCCTTGATCTGCGCCGGGCTGAGCCCCTTCTTGAAGAAGTACCCGTTGCCGCCGCCGAGGGTGGCGTTCGCGGGACCACTGTCGCCGGGCATCGGGCCGATCGCCCAGTCGCTGAATTTGCCGTGGAACTGCTGCACGATCGCCGTGATCGTGTCCGGCGCGCCGATGTACATGCCGACCTTGCCGGCTGCGGCGTTGGTCAGCAGATCCGCCCACTGCAGGAGTTGCTTGGTGCCGACACTGTTGTCGGTGAAGCGCATGTCGTGCAACGTCTTGAGCACCGACTGGCCGGCCGCGTTGTTGAACGCGGCCGACTTGCCGCCGCTGCCGACGATCTGACCGCCGCGCGCATACAACTCGGCGGTGAAGTGCCAGCCGCCGGTGTTGCCCGCGCTGTACTCCTGGTACCCGGCGATGTCGCTGCCGAGGGCGGCGATCTTCTTGGCGTCCGCGGCGACCTCCTGCCACGTGGCCGGCAGCTTGGTGGGGTCGAGGCCGGCCTGCTTGAAGAGGTTCTTGTTGACGACGATGCCCATCGTGTACGCCGAGTACGGCAGCGCGTAGAGCTTGCCGCTGTCGGTGAACGCGGCCTTGGCACTCGGGACGAGGCTGTCCCAGTACGGGACCGACGACGAGTTCACGTACGACGTGATGTTCTCCGCCTGCCCGGCGTCGAGTACCTGGTTGAGGTCGGTCATGTACCCGTAGAAGACGTCCGCCTGGGTGCCGCCCTGCAGCCGGGCGGTGAAGTCCGGCGGGTTGTCGCACTGGCTGCCCACCGAGATGGTCTTGACGGTGATGTCGGAGTGCAGTTTCTGGAACGCCGCGACGTCGGCGTTCCACTGCTCGAGCGCCTTCCCGCCCTGGTCCGTCTTCAGCGGCGGGCAGTCGACGGTGATGGTGGTCTTGCCGTTCGCGTCGCCAGACTTCTTGTCGCCGGTACACGCGGTGAGGCTGAGTCCCACGGTGGTCACGAGCGCGAGCGCTCCGACCGTCCGGTAGTACCGTGTGGACATTTCGTCCATCCTTCCCCGGGGTGTGAGTAGCGCTCCGCGGTGCTGGGCCACCGCGGCGTGATGTCGGGTTGCCGAACCCGCCGTTCCAACGCCACGGCCGACAGGCGGGTGCCGGGTTGGTTGTGAGTGGACACACTGTAGCTACGCGACCAGCTGGTCGCAAGATACCTACTGAACATCGCAAGAACATGACTTCAGGCCCAAATGTCGACCCCAGCCGCACCGATCCGGAATCAGAAGCCGCAGGCGACGGTAGCATTCTGCAAGATTCTTGCACAAAGCTATGGACTTCTAGCTCCGTGCGACCTATGTTCTTGCCAACGCAGTGAGAAACGCCGATGTAACAGCCCACTGACAGCCCAGCAACAGTAGGCCCCGTCGACCCTCTCGGCCGTCTTAGCGTGCGTGTGCGGACCCGCCCGCCCGCACCGGTCGAGTCACCGCCGCGCGCCGTCGTGTGCCGGGCGTATGCCCGCCTCACGAACGGTCCGGCTCGGGCGGCGTCGCCGGCCGACCCGGACCCGTTCGCCGCCCGGCGGTCACGCCTGCCGGAGACGCGCGGCGGACCCCGCCGCGCCCGAGTCGCCGGTAGGCCGCCCGCGTCCCGCACAACCGCACCGCGCCGCCGCCGGACCCGCCCGCCGAGCCGCGCATCTGACGTCCACGAAGAGACAGAGGATTGCGATGAGGAGAAGACAACTGTCGACGCGACTGGTCGCGGGCCCGCTCGTCGGGCTGCTCGCGGTCGGTTTTTTCGCCGCCGGCCCGAAGAATCCGGCGATGGCCGCGGGTGGCCCGAACCTGGCCGCCGGCAAGTCGGTCTCGGTCAGCAGTTCCAACGCCCCGCACACCGGGGCCAACCTCAACGACGGCGACCCCGCCACGTACTGGGAGAGCGCCAACAACGCGTTCCCGCAGTGGGCGCAGGTGGACCTGGGTAGCAGTACGAGTATCGACCAGCTGGTCCTGAAGCTGCCGCCCACCTGGGGCGTACGCACCGAGACCCTGTCGGTACAGGGCGGCACCGACGCCACCAACTTCACCACGATCCTGGCCTCCACCGGGTACGTCTTCGACCCGGCCGCGAACAACACCGTGACCATCAACTTCGGCGCCACCAGCACGAGATACGTGCGTCTCGCCATCACCGCCAACACCGGCTGGCCGGCCGGGCAGATCGCCGAGTTCGAAATCCACGGCGCCGGTTCCTCGCCGAACCTGGCGCTGGGCCGGACGATGACGGCCAGCAGCAGCACGCAGACATACGTGGCGGCCAACGCCAACGACAGCAACCCGTCGACCTACTGGGAGAGCGCCAACAACGCGTTCCCGCAGTGGCTCCAGGTCGACCTCGGCGCGTCGGTCAGCGTCACGAAGGTGGTGCTGAAGGTACCGGTGGCCGGCTGGGGCGCCCGCACCGAGACGCTGGCCGTGCAGGGCAGTACCAACGGCTCCAGCTTCACCGACATCGTCGCGTCGGCCGGGTACACGTTCGACCCGGCCACCGGCAGCACGGTCGCCATCACCTTCGGCGCCACCAGCACGAGGTACCTACGTCTTGCCATCACCGCCAACACCGGCTGGCCGGCGGGGCAGATCGCCGAGTTCGAGGTGTACGGCCCGTCGTCCGGGGACACCCAGCCGCCGACCGCGCCGACCAGTCTGGCCTTCACCGAACCGGCCACCGGCCAGATCAAGCTGACCTGGAACGCCTCCACTGACAACGTCGGCGTCACCGGGTACGACGTCTACCTCAACGCAACACTGCTCACCAGCGTGCCGGCGACGGTCCTCACGTACACCGACACCCAGCCGCTGAGCGCGACCGTGACGTACTTCGTCCGGGCCCACGACGCCGCCGGAAACCAGTCAGCCAACAGCAACAGCGTCACCCGTACCGGACAGGGCGGGGACACCCAACCGCCGACGGCGCCCACGAACCTCGCGTACACCCAGCCGCAGTCCGGCCAGATCAAACTCGCCTGGGGCGCCTCCACCGACAACGTCGGCGTCACCGGGTACGACGTCTACCGCGACGGCTCGCTCATCACCACCGTCGGCGGCACCGTACTGACGTACACCGACAGCCAGCCGGACACCGCCACCGTGTCGTATTACGTCAAAGCACACGACAACGCGGGCAACCAGTCGGTCGCCAGCAACACGGTCACGCGTACCGGCAGCGGCGGTGGCACGAACCTGGCCGCCGGCAAGCCCATCACCGGGTCGCCGAACACGTACATCTACGTGCCGGCCAACGCGGGCGACAACGACCTGACGACCTACTTCGAGGGTTCGTCCTACCCGAGCACGCTGACGGTGCGCCTCGGCGCGAACGCCGACCTCACCTCGGTCGTGGTCAAGCTGAACCCGGCCTCGGTCTGGGCGGCCCGTACCCAGACGATCCAGGTGCTCGGCCGCGAGCAGAGCGCGTCCGGCTTCACCAGCCTGGCGGCGGCGAAGCTGTACACGTTCGACCCGGCCACCGGCAACAGCGTCACGATCCCGGTGAGCGCCCGGGTCGCCGACGTCGAGCTCAGCATCACGAGCAACAGCGGCGCCCCCGGCGGCCAGGTCGCCGAGTTCCAGGTGATCGGCGTCCCGGCGCCGAACCCGGACCTGACGGTGACCGCGTCGTCGTGGTCCCCGGCCTCGCCGGTGGAGACCGACGCCGTCACCGCCTCGGCGACCGTCCGCAACTCCGGTACCGCATCGGCCGGCGCGACGAACGTGAACTTCTACCTCGGTGCCACCAAGGTGGGTACCGCGTCCGTCGGGGCGCTGGCAGCCGGCGCGTCCACCACGGTGTCGGCGAACATCGGCACCCAGTCGGCCGGCACGTACCCGTTGACGGCAAAGGTCGACGAGTCGAACTCGGTCATCGAACTCAACGAGGGCAACAACAGCTACACCAATCCCACCTCGCTCGTGGTCGCCCCGGTACAGAGTTCCGACCTGGTCCCAGCCTCGGCTGCCTGGACGCCGGGCAACCCGTCGGCCGGCAACACCGTCAACTTCACGGTCACCGTGAAGAACCAGGGCACGATCGCCACGGCAACCGGTTCGCACGCGGTGACGCTCTCGCTGCTCGACGCCAACAACAGCACGGTGAAGACGCTGTCCGGCTCGTTCAGCGGCAGCCTCGCGCCCGGCGCCACCACGAACGTGGGCATGGGCTCGTGGACCGCGGTCAACGGCCGGTACACGGTACACACGACGGTAGCCGTGGACGCCAACGAGCTGCCTATCAAGCAGGGCAACAACTCCAGTGATACCCCGCTATTCGTCGGCCAGGGCGCCAACATGCCGTACGACATGTACGAGGCCGAGGACGGGACGGTCGGCGGCGGCGCTACGGTCGTCGGTCCGAACAGGACGATCGGCGACGTGGCGGGCGAGGCGTCCGGCCGCAAGGCGGTCACATTGAACTCGACCGGCTCGTTCGTCCAGTGGACCTCACGAGTAGCCACGAACACGTTCGTCGTACGGTTCTCGATGCCGGACTCCGCCGGTGGCGGCGGCAACACCGCTTCGCTGGACCTCTACGTCAACGGCAACCTGGTCCAACCGCTGAGCCTCACCTCGCACTTCGCCTGGCTGTACGGCGCGGAGACGGGACCTGGCAACTCGCCCGGTGCCGGCAGTCCGCGGCACATCTACGACGAGGCGAGCTTCCTGCTCCCGCAGTCGTACCCGCTCGGCAGCACCATCAAGCTCCAGAAGGACTCGCCGAACACGTCGCAGTACGCGATCGACTTCATGAACCTGGAGCAGGTCTCGCCGGTGGCGAACCCCGATCCGGCCCACCTGACCGTTCCGGCCGGCTTCGCCCAGCAGGACGTGCAGAACGCGCTGGACAAGGTGCGCATGGACACCACCGGTACATTGACCGGGGTCTACCTGCCGGCGGGCCAGTACACGGTCTCCAGCAAGCTGCTCGTCTACAGCAAGCCGGTCAAGGTCGTGGGCGCGGGTGTCTGGTACACGCGCTTCGTCGCACCGACCAACCAGGAGAACACGGACGCCGACTGGGACCTGCAGAGCGGCGCGAGCGGTTCGTCGTTCACCGGGTTCGCGTGGTTCGGCAACTACACGTCCCGCATCGACGGCCCCGGCCACACCTGGGACCTGCGCAACCAGTCGAACATCACCATCAACGATGTCTGGATCGAGCACCAGGTCGTCGGGGTGTGGGGCGCGGCCGCGGTCATGAACTCCACGTTCACGAACATGCGTATCCGCGATCTGATGGCCGACGGCATCAACCTCACCAACGGCAGCCAGGGCAACCTGGTCAGCAACAACGAGGCCCGCACGACCGGTGACGACAGCTTCGCACTGTTCGCCGCGCTCGACCAGAACCCGGGCGACCTGAAGAACAACACCTACCAGAACCTCACCGCGCTGCTGCCCTGGCGGGCGGCGGGGGTGGCCGTGTACGGCGGCTATGCCAACACCATCCAGAACTTCTCCGTCGCCGACACTCTGTGCTACTCGGGCCTGACGGTCAGTTCCTTGAACTTCGGGTTCCCGTTCGAGGGGTTCGGCGCCTCCCCGCCGACCACGATCCAGAACTTCGCCCTCGTCCGCGACGGCGGCCACTTCTGGGGAAACCAGGTGTTCGGGGCGGCGTGGATGTTCTCGGCGACCCAGCCGTTCCAGGGCATTCGGGTGGGCGACGCCACGATCACCGATCCCACGTACTCCGGAATCATGTTCCAGACCGACTACGTCAACGGTCAGGCGCTGTACCCGGTCGCCGACACCGTTTTCACCAACACCACGATCACCGGCGCCCAGCGCAGCGGTGATCAGTTCGACGCCAAGTCCGGCTTCGGCATTTGGGCCAACCCCTTGCCGGAACCCGAACAGGGGCCCGCGGTCGGCTCGGTGATCTTCAACCATCTGGTTGAGCGCAACAACGTCGTCGACATCGAGAACAGGACAACGACCTTCACCATCACCGTCAACCCGTAGGACGCGCGCCCTGCCGCCGGAGGTGCACCGGACCTCCGGCGGCAGCGTGCAAGTACTTGCGTAAACGGGTGTTAGGATTGCGCAAATGACGCGACGACTCGCCGAAGTGGCCCAGTACGTCGGCGTGAGCGAGGCGACCGTCAGCCGGGTACTCAATGGCAAACCGGGCATCTCGGACGCCACTCGCGCGGCTGTCCTGACGGCGCTCGACGTCCTCGGGTACGAGCGGCCCAGCAAGCTACGCGGCGAACGGGCCCGGCTGGTCGGCCTGGTGCTGCCCGAGTTGCAGAACCCGATCTTCCCGGCCTTCGCCGATGTCGTCGCCGTCACGCTGTCCCGGCGCGGCTTCACACCCGTGCTGTGCACCCGGACCGCAGCCGGCGTGTCCGAGGCCGACTACGTGGACATGCTGCTGGACCAGCACGTTTCCGGAGTGATCTTCGCCGGCGGCAACTACGCCGAGGCCACCGCCGAACACGAGCACTACCGTCGGCTGCGCGATCGCGGCCTGCCGGTCGTCCTGGTCAACGCGGCCATCGACGATCTGGGATTCGCCTGTGTGGCCACCGACGACGCGCACGCCGTCGACCAGGCGTACAACCACCTCGTCTCGCTCGGGCACGTCGGCATCGGGCTGGTCCTCGGACCCGGCGACCACGTGCCGTCGAACCGCAAGCAGCTTGCGTTCGAGGCGCTCGTCGGCGACTCCACCGGGCTGGTGGAACGCACCATCTTCTCCATGGAAGGCGGCCAGTCCGCCGCCGCGCGCCTGGTCAAGCACGGCATCACCGGGATCATCTGCGCCAGCGACGTGCTTGCTCTGGGCGCGATGAAAGCGGTACGCCGGATGGGCCTCGCCGTGCCCGCCGACGTCTCGGTCGTCGGCTTCGACGATTCGGCCTTCATGAACTGCACCGATCCGCCACTGACCACCGTGCGCCAGCCGATCGACGCGATGGGGCAGGCGGCCGTCGCGCTGCTGGCCAGCCAGGTTGCCGGCCATGTGGTACCCACCGACGAGATGCTCTTCGAGCCCGAACTCGTGGTGCGCGGTTCGACCGGACCGGTGAGGTCCCGCGACTCCGGCGGTCGGCGGGGTGCGCGCTCGTCGGCGCGGGTGTCCGCGCGTTCGCGTGCCTGAGTACGGACGACAGCGGCGGCAGCGCGGCACTCCTCACGCTCTGAATACCCGAACGGCGGCGCCCAAGCCCGGGGCTCAGCGGCATGCCCGCCGGGCCGCTCGCCACGATCGCCGACTGGGCCACATCGCGGGCCGCCGACACGACCGCTGAGCAGGTCGCGATGATGCGTGCTCCGAGAGGTATCTCGTCATGCCGCGAGTGCCTCATGGGCATGCCTTCCGATCGCGTCAAGCCCCCGGTTCCACCCTGCAGTTCAACCCCGACCTACTTCGTCTGGCTCGACATCGTGGAGCGCTGGTTCGCCGAACTGACCAACCGGGGACGGGGGGCGGCGCCATCGGCGTCACCCTGTTCGCCATGCTGGGCAGCTACTCGCTATCCGGCAGGGGGGCGGCTGCCACCTCTGCTCAGGGATAGCCAGCGCGACGGGTAGAGCCGACGCCACGATGCGTTACCGGTTTCCGTGCCCGCCATGTGGGTAGAGCGCTCGGGCTTCGCCGTGCAGGGGAGACGAGCCGAGGCGTGAGCGGTCGCCCCGAGCCAGAAAGGAAACAGTTGATGGTTGCGACGGGTTATCCGTCCATCGACGCCACCGTGGACAAGACCAACCGGGTGCTCGGCGAGATCGAGCAGGCGTATGGGTGGCGGAAGGAGCGCCGGGGTCAGTCGTACGCCGCGCTGCGGGCCGTTTTGCACACCCTTCGCGACCGCCTCACCGTCGATGAGAGCGCGGATCTCGCCGCGCAGTTGCCGACGCTGATCCGGGGCATCTACTTCGAAGGCTGGAAACCCAGCAAGGTGCCGGTGAAGATGGACGACGAGGAATTCCTGCGCCGGATCCGGCAGGAGTTCCGCTACGACGTGCACGGCGGCGTCCAGCAACTGGTCCCGACCGTGCTCCGCGCGCTGCGTCGCCACATCACCGAAGGCGAGTGGGAGGACGTCAAGGCCAGTATGCCGAAAGGACTGGCGTCCATCCTTTCCTAGCCTTCGAGGAGTGCGGGCGGTTCACCGAGACGGTCGGGTGCAAGCGGTACCCGGTCGCTCTTCTGGACGAGAACTGGCTGTTCGGTGTCGGTGGGGCTGGCGCGGAGGAGCGCCGGTGGAGTGTGATCCTGTAGCGCGCGGGTCAGCGCCGCGTCGAGGTCGCGGCGTTTCCGTGCCCAGTGCGCTAAGCCGGCGTCGTTTAGCGCGGCGGCGTTGGTGCGTCCGTGGCCGGGCCGAGGCGGCCGAGCCGGCCACGCTGCTCGCCTGGCATTGTGTCGGCGGCCGCCGCTGTGGATCGGCACCGATGTTCGCTGGAGTCTGGAGGCGACACCGTCGGGTACCCGGCTGGTGTCCGACCACACCGGGTTTCGCTGCCAAGGAGGGATGTTCCGGGCGGTCACCCCAGGTTGGGCGCAGATGCTGCTGCGGCTTCGGGAGTACGTGCAAAGCGGTTGCCCGACGCCGTTCTTCACCCAGGACTGACAGGAGGCGCCGTGGCTGTCGATGTGCTGTTCGAGATCGCGATCAACGTACCGCCCGCCCCGGTCGCCGCGTACGAGGGCGATCCGTCGAACGGATCGCGGTGGTACGCCAACATCGAGTCGATAGAGTGGCGTACTCCGCCGCGGTAGCGGTGGGTTCGCAAGTGGCGTTCGCCGCCATCGGCGGTGTCCGCCACAGACGGTCGCTACCCACGCGCCGGTTGGGTACTCGCGCATCTCCCGAACGCGACCATCGCGCTGTCACGGTTTCCGCCAACCCAGTTGGCCGCCGCGGTCACAGGAGTTGGCTGCACCCTGGTTGCCCGGATGAGGCCGAGGCCAATGGCCGTGGCCGCGCTACTGGCCGGCGACGGGCATAGGTTTGTCCTGATGTTGTAGGGCTGATCAGGCAGCCGACCGTGGGCGCGGAGTCGGGTTTGGCATTGCTGTTCTCCGAGGCTGCGTTGTGGGTGGTGATCATATTGCCATTCATGGTGCTGGCATTGGGCGGTCTCTTGGTCGGCGCAACAGGCGCCCGTCGGCTGCGGCGCCTGCAGAATCTCAGTGTCGAGACATCCCGCGTGATCAAGCCACCGAGTGCGACGGTGTGATCTTGACCAGCCCTGGCGGGACGGCTGCCAGCAGCTCCTCGTTCGGCGGCCCATCCCACGTCGGGTGTGGATGTTGACTCTCATGCGACCTGAGACTCCAAACCGGATGGTGAACGATGATGATCTGCTCAACATCGGCGCGTTCGCCGTGGCGACCGGCCTGTCCATCGCAGCGCGGCCACTACGACGAGCCGGATACTGGCCACCCGCTAGGAAGTGATGAAGCGCCGTCCCTTCGCCGGCCATGGCGTACAGGCCGGCGAAGGTCGGCATCGAGCATCCGTACGGTGCGTGACTTCCGGGTCCGCTCACCGTATCGGGGGTTGGTTAGGCCTGCTGCCCATCCTTCTTCATGGCCTTCTGGCCTTCAGCGGCGGTGGTCTGCTGCTCCTCGCGTTGTCCCTCGCGCTGTCTCTCGCGTTGTCCCTCGCGTTGTTTGTCGCCTCGGCTGGCCTGCTGCCTGCCCTGCGTCGCACTGATCTCGATCCGGCGTGGTTGGGCGTCTCGTGCCTTGCCGACGGTGACCGTCAGTACGCCGTTGTCGTAGTTCGCCTCGACCCGGTTCGGGTCGATGTCGCTGGGCAGGTCCACCACGTACTCGAAGTCGCCGGTGGGCCGGCTCTGCCGGCGCAGCACACCGGTGCGGTCGCGGTCCTGGAACTGCCCGGTGATGCGCAGTTCCTCGCCGCGCATTTCGATGTTGACGTCTTCGGGGTTCACGTTGGGCAGGTCGACGTCAACGATGTAGGCGTCGTCGGTCTCCTCGACGTCGACGGGCACCGCCAGCGCGGACCACGCCGCCGGTGCGGCGAGCCCGGGCGTCATCCCGAAGACACCCTGGACCAGTTGGCCGAACTGGTCGTTAATGTCCTCCATCTCTCGGTACGGATCCCGGCGGTACGTCGGCGTCACGGCCAGTTGTCCGCCGCCGCGACGTCGCCTGGAGAAGAATGGTGCGAGGGTCATGGTGGATCCGTTCCCTTCTGGAGACGAAAGCTCGGGTCGCTTCTGCGACACTCCATCGTGGTCCCGTGTCGGAGTGATTTCGTGTCCCCCGATCGGGATGACCTTTGCTTCTGGGACCTGCCATTGTGGCGGGCGGCCGACCGGGGGTGGAGCGAGCATCAACCTTCGACCCGTCAGGAGAACGAGTTCATCGCCGAGCATGGAATCGGCGAGTACCGGAAATGGCACCTCGGCATCGACGATGAGGAACCCGCTGACCGCAAGGCCCGCTACAAGTTCCCGTACGGCGACTTCGCCAAGATTCACCGGTGCGGGGTCCTCGCTGCGGAGGTTCGCGCCGGGCAGTACAAGTACGACGACATCGAGCAGGCCGCCGCCCATCTGCACGGCATGCTGGACGCGCTGAGGGCGACCCAGAAAGCCTGATCGGGCGTCCCGCTTGCCGCGCGTGCGTGGCATTTCCCATCTGCGCGCCGTTACCGGCCACCTTCCCGGTTTGCCGGCACCAATAGCGGAAAGGTGGTCGGACGCGCACACGATCGCGCCGCACCGGGTGGCCGCGCCCGGCCGTCCACGTTTTCTCGTTTGCGGTCGGTATGTGACCGTGTACGGGCCTGTGAAGGGAAGGCTGATGGCCAAGGCTGTCGGGATTGATCTTGGTACGACGAACTCGGTGATCGCCGTGTATGAGGGTGGCCAGCCGTCGGTGGTGCCGAATGCGGAGGGGAGTCGGACGACGCCGTCGGTGGTGGCGTTCACCGAGTCCGGTGAGCGGTTGGTGGGGCAGATGGCGCGTCGGCAGGCGGTGCTGAATCCGAAGGGGACGATCTATTCGGCGAAGCGGTTTGTCGGCCGGCGGTTCGAGGAGGTGACCGAGGAGGCCAGGGTGGTGTCCTTCGACGTGGTACCCGGGCCGGACGGTGCGGTGCGGTTCGACGTGCGGGGCAGGCTGGTCTCGCCGGAGGAGGTGTCCGCGGCGATCCTGCGCAAGCTGGCTGACGATGCCGGTCGGCATCTGGGTGAGCGGGTCACCGAGGCGGTGATCACGGTACCGGCGTATTTCAACGACGCGCAGCGGCAGGCCACCAAGGACGCCGGGCGGATCGCTGGCCTGGAGGTGCTGCGGATCATCAACGAGCCGACCGCGGCCGCGCTGGCGTACGGGTTGGACAAGCGCGGGCATGAGACGGTGATGGTGTTCGACCTGGGTGGCGGCACGTTCGACGTGTCGCTGCTGGATGTCGGGGACGGGGTGGTCGAGGTCCGCGCCACGGCCGGTGACACCCATCTGGGTGGGGACGATTTCGACCGCCGGCTGGTCGACTACGTCGCCGCCGAGTTCCAGCGGGAGAACGGCATCGACGTGCGGCGGGATCCGCAGGCGCTGCAACGGCTGCTGGAGGCTGCCGAGAAGGCCAAGGTCGAGCTGTCGTCGGTCACCCAGACGCAGGTGAACCTGCCGTTCATCACCGCCGACGCGTCCGGACCGAAACATCTGACCATGACGATCACCCGGGCCCGGTTCGAGGAACTCACCCACGACCTGGTGGCGCGCTGCCTGGCACCGGTGCGGCAGGCGATGGCCGACGCCCGAGTCACCGCGGATGATCTCGACGAGGTGATTCTGGTGGGTGGCGCGACCCGGATCCCGGCGGTGCAGGCGCTGGTGCGCCGGTTGACCGGCGGCAAGGCACCGAACATGTCGGTCAACCCGGACGAGGTGGTGGCGATCGGCGCCGCGATCCAGGCCGCCGTGCTCAAGGGCGACGTCCAGGACGTGGTACTCCTCGACGTCACGCCGCTGTCGTTGGGTATCGAAACACTGGGCGGGTTGATGACCCGGCTGATCGACCGCAACACCACCATCCCCACCCGCCGCGCGGAGACGTTCTCGACCGCGGAGGACAACCAGCCGGCCGTGGACGTGGTCGTGCTGCAGGGCGAACGGGAACGGGCCGCCGACAACCGGGTACTGGGCCGGATGCGGCTGGAGAACATCCGGCCCGCTCCCCGAGGCGGACCGCAGATCGAGGTCACCTTCGACGTCGACGCCAACGGCATCCTCAACGTCTCCGCCCGCGACCGGGACACCGGCGCCGAACAGAACATCACCATCACCGAAAGCGGCACCCTCGACACCGCCGAGGTCGACCGGATGGTCGCCGAAGCCGACCGCAACCGGGCCGAAGACCAGCGCCTCCGCCAGGCCATCGACGCCCGCAACGACCTGGACAGCGCCGCCTACCAGGTCGAACGGCGCCTGAACGAGCTCGGCGACCAGGCCCCCGGCAACGACGCCGCCCGGGCCCGCATACTCATCGACGAGGCCCGCCAGGCCATCAAGGAGGAAGCGCCGCTCGACCGGATCCGCGCGCTGACCTCCGACCTCCAACAGGTCCTCCAAGCGCTGAACACGGTCGCGGCCGGTACCGCCGGGGCCGGCAGCACCCGGCACCGCCGGCACCGCCGGCACCGCCGGCACCGCCGGGGCGGCGGCCGGCGCGACCGGGGATGCGCCTGGCGCCGGAAGCGCCGACGACGTCATCGACGCCGACTACACCAGCGGCTGAAACGGCCGGGACAGGCCGAGACCGGCCGAGACGGGCCGAGACAGGCCGAGACGGGCCGGGACGGGCCGAGATGGGCCGAGACGGGCCGAGACGGGCCGAGACGGGGCTGACGAGCATGACCGAGCCACAGACCGATCCAGCAACCGACCCGACGAAGCAGCAGGCACCAACCGACACCGAGACCGACACCGCCGTCGACGACGCGGCTCGGGCCGAGGCTGAGGCTGTCGTCGCCGAACTGCGGGACCGGTGGCAGCGCGCGCAGGCGGAGTTGGACAACACCCGTAAGCGCTACGAGCGCCAACTCGCCGACCGGTGCACCGCCGAGCGGACCCGGGTCGCCGCCGAATGGCTGCCCGTCCTCGACAACCTCGAACGCGCCCTCACCCACGCCAACGCCGACCCGCTCGCCATTCTCGCCGGCATCGAAGCGGTCCGCGAGCAGGCCCTCAGCGTCCTCGAACGGCTCGGCGTCACCCGCATCGACGACGTCGGCGCACGGTTCGATCCCAGCCGCCACGAAGCCGCCCAGGTCGTCGACACATCGGACGCTCCGGATACCGAGCCCGGCACCGTGGTCGAGGTGCTCCGGCCCGGGTACGCGGCCGACGACGGCCTGCTCCGCCCGGCGGTCGTGGCGGTGGCCGGAAAGCGGGATTGATGGCCCCGCAGGACCGGGACTTCTACGAGATCCTCGGCGTGCCCCGCAACGCCAGCGCCGACGAGATCCAACGGGCCTACCGGCAGTTGGCCCGGCGCAACCACCCCGACGTGAACAAGGATCCCGGCGCGGAGGACCGGTTCAAGGACATCTCGGAGGCCTACGACGTGCTTTCAGACCCCGACAAGCGTCGCCGCTACGACCGGTTCGGCCGAGCCTGGCGGCAGGTACCCGAGGACTACGACACCGCCGGGGCCGGCTTCCGACAGCGCGCCGGAGCCGGCGCGGGCCGAGCCGGCCCGCGAGCCGGCACCGGCCCCGGAGGCGGCGGTCGGGTACGCGTGGAGCCCGGGGGCGCCGGCGGCTTCGGCGGGGTTGACCTCGACGACCTGTTCGGTAGCTTCTTCGGTGGCCGAGCCGGCTCCGGCGGTGCGGGCGGCTTCGGCGGCCAGATGCCGGGTGCGGACACCGAAGCGGAAATCATCCTCACCGTCGAGGAGGCCTATCGCGGCGGCCACCGACAGGTCACCCTCACCGCCCCGGACGGCAGCATCCGCACGCTCGACGTGACGATCCCGCCGGGTGTCGTGCAGGGCCAGCGGATCCGGCTTGCCGGGCAGGGCGCGGGCGGCGCCGGCGGTGGCCCGCACGGCGACCTCTACCTGGTCGTCAACATCGCGCCGCACCCACGGTACCGGCTCGACGGACGCGACATCACCGCGCCGCTGCCGGTGGCGCCGTGGGAGGCCGCGCTCGGTGCGCGGGTGCCGGCCGAGACGCCCGGCGGCACGCTGCAGCTCACCGTCCCGCCCGGCAGCTCGTGCGGCCGGCGGCTGCGGCTACGTGGACGGGGGATGCCGAACCCTCGCGGCCGCCCCGGCGACTTCTACGCCGAGGTACAGGTGCTGGTGCCCAAGACCCTGTCACCGGACGAGCGGGAGCTGTTCGAGCGACTCGCCGCGGTCTCGCGGTTCAATCCCCGGGAAACCGGTAGGGGCCGCTGATGCGGTATGCGCTCGTGCACGCCAACCCACCGGCCCGCCTGTCCCTGGACGCGTTCGCCGCCCGCGCCGGTATGCATCCGGACCTGCTGCGCCGGCTGGTCCGGCTGGGTCTGCTCGACCCGTCCGTGGACGCGGCCGGCCACCTGTGGTTTCCACCGGCCCAACTCGCCCAACTCGCCCGCGCCACCCGCCTACGCGCCGGCCTCGGTCTCAACTACACCGCCCTCGGACTCGTCCTCGACCTGCTCGCCCGAATCGAAGAACTGGAATCAACACTGCGTGCCCGGAGGGGTCCACCGTGGACATGAACAGGCTCACCCAGAAGTCGCAGGAGGCGCTGCACGACGCGCAGACCAAGGCGCTGCGCTTTGGGCATACCGAGGTCGACGGCGAGCACCTGCTGCTCGCGCTGCTCGACCAGCCGGAAGGCCTGGTCCCTCGGCTGCTCGCGGCGTCCGGCGTGAACGTGGATCAGCTCCGGGTCGACGTCGAGAAGGAGCTGGGGCGGCGGCCGAGCGTGAGTGGCCCCGGCGCGCAGCCAGGCCAGGTGTTGGTCACTCAGCGGCTGGCCCGGATCCTGGACGCCGCCGAGCGGGAGGCCAAGCGGCTGGGGGACGAGTACGTCTCGGTGGAACACCTGCTGCTGGCGCTGGTCGAGGAGGGCTCGTCGACCGCGGCCGGGCGGGTGCTGCATGAGTATGGCCTGACCCGGGACCGGTTCCTGGGGGAGCTGACCCGGGTTCGCGGTAACCAGCGGGTGACTTCGGCGATGCCGGAGGTGACCTATGAGGCGCTGGAGAAGTACGGCCGGGATCTGGTCGCCGACGCGAGGTCGGGCCGGCTGGATCCGGTGATCGGCCGGGACGCCGAGATCCGCCGGGTGATCCAGATCCTGTCCCGGAAGACCAAGAACAATCCGGTACTGATCGGCGACCCCGGAGTCGGCAAGACCGCCATCGTGGAGGGCCTCGCCCAGCGGATCGTCGCAGGCGACGTCCCCGAAGGTCTGCGTGACAAGACGGTGTTCGCCCTGGACATGGGTTCGCTGGTGGCCGGCGCCAAGTACCGGGGCGAGTTCGAGGAGCGGCTCAAGGCCGTGCTCGCGGAGGTGACCGCCGCCCAGGGCCGGATCCTGCTGTTCATCGACGAACTGCACACCGTGGTCGGGGCCGGCGCGGCCGAGGGCGCCGTGGACGCCGGCGACATGCTCAAGCCGATGCTGGCCCGGGGCGAGCTGCACATGATCGGCGCCACCACGCTCGACGAGTACCGCAGGCACATCGAGAAGGACGCCGCCTTCGAGCGCCGCATGCAGCCGATCCTGGTCGACGAACCGTCCGTCGAGGACACCATCTCGATCCTGCGCGGGCTGCGCGAACGCTTCGAGGTCTACCACGGCGTCCGCATCCAGGACACCGCGCTGGTCGCCGCCGCCACGCTGTCGCACCGGTACATCTCCGACCGGTTCCTGCCGGACAAGGCGATCGACCTGGTCGATGAGGCCTGCGCCACCCTGCGTACCGAGATCGACTCGCAGCCCGCCGAGCTGGATCAGCTCGTCCGGCGGGTCCGGCGGCTGGAGATCGAGGAGGCAGCGCTGGCATGCGAGGACGATCCGGCCAGCCTGGCCCGGCTCGACCAGCTCCGCAAGGAGCTGGCCGACCTGCGCGCCGAGGCCGACGCGATGCGCGCGCAGTGGGAGGCCGAACGCAACGCCATCCGCAAGATCCAGGCCCTTCGTGAGGAGATCGAGAAGGTACGCCGGGAAGCCGAGACCGCCGAACGCTCGTACGACCTGAACCGGGCCGCGGAGCTGCGCCACGGCCGGCTACCCGAGCTGGAACGGCGGCTACGGGCCGAAGAGGCGCAGCTGGAGGCCAAACAGGGCAGCCACCAGCTGCTGCGGGAGGTCGTCACCGAGGACGAGATCGCCGAGATCGTGGCCCGCTGGACCGGCATCCCGGTCAGCCGGCTGCTCGAAGGCGAACGGCAGAAGCTGCTGCGCCTCGACGAGATCCTGCACGAACGCGTGGTCGGCCAGGACGAGGCCGTCCAGCTGGTCGCCGACGCGGTCATCCGGGCCCGGTCCGGGGTGAAGGACCCGCGCCGGCCGATCGGTTCGTTCCTGTTCCTCGGACCCACCGGGGTCGGCAAGACCGAGCTGGCCCGCACCCTGGCGGCCACGCTCTTCGACACCGAGGACAACATGGTCCGCCTCGACATGAGCGAATATCAGGAGCGGCACACGGTCAGCCGGCTCGTCGGCGCGCCGCCCGGGTACGTCGGGTTCGAGGAGGGCGGCCAGCTCACCGAGGCGGTGCGGCGCAAGCCGTACTCGGTGATGCTGCTGGACGAGATCGAGAAGGCGCATCAGGACGTGTACAACATCCTGCTGCAGATCCTCGACGACGGCCGGCTCACCGACAGCCAGGGCCGCACCGTCGACTTCCGCAACACCGTGATCATCATGACCTCGAACCTCGGGTCGCAGTACCTGCTGGAGGGGGTCGTCACCACCGGCGACTCGACCGGCGAGATCACCGAAAGCGCGCGGAACGCGGTCCTCGCCGAGTTGCGGCGCACCTTCCGACCCGAGTTCCTCAACCGCATCGACGAGACCGTCCTGTTCAAGCCGCTCACCCTGCCCGAGATCGAGAAGATCGTCGACCTGATGCTCGACCAGCTCAGGCGCCGGCTCGCCGAGCGGCAGCTGCGCCTGGAGGTGAGCGACGCGGCCCGCCGGTACATCGCGAGCGCCGGGTTCGACCCGGCGTACGGTGCCCGGCCGCTGCGCCGCTACCTGCAACGCGAGGTCGAGACCCGGATCGGACGGGCGCTGCTCGGCGGGGACGTGCCCGAAGGCGCCACGATCACCATCGACGCGGTCGCTGATCAGCTCACCGTCGCCTGGTCGCAGCCCGCCGAACGCCCGGCTGCCGAGGCCGTACCGGCGGGTGCCTGAGCAAACGAGAGGTGTGGAAGCTATGGATAGAAGAACGGGCATGTGGCTGTTGGCCCTGCGCGGTGTCCTCGCGATTGTGTTCGGGGTGCTGGCCATCATCTGGCCGGGCGTCACGCTGGTCGCCCTGGCGCTGCTGTTCGGCGCGTACGCCCTGGTCAGCGGGGTCATTACCATCGTCGCGGCGTTCCGCCGGCAGCGGGACGCGGCCCGGCGCACCGCCATGGTCATCACCGGGCTGCTCGGGCTGGCCGCCGGGGTGATCGCGCTGGTCTGGCCCGGTATCACCGCGCTGGCCCTGGTGGTGATCGTGGGGGCGTGGGCGGTGGTGACCGGCGCGCTGGAGGTCTGGGCCGCGACCCGGCTGCCCGGCCAGTGGCTGCCGCTGCTGATCGGGGTGGTGACCATGCTGATCGGCATCCTGGTGCTCGTGCGGCCCGGCATCGGCGCGGTCGCGCTGGCACTAACGATCGGCGTGTACGCCATCGTCGCCGGGGTACTGATGCTCGCCGAATCGTGGCGGATCCACCGGTCGATGACCGGAACCCCGCACGACCGGATCGCCCCAGCCGGCGCCTTATCGGCGGCGCTTCGGCGATCGTGTTCATTCGATGTCCAGGTCCCGCACCCCACCCCGGCCAGCATGGTCACCCGGCAGCCGCGTTGAGTGCCTGCGCGGGGATCCGCCAACCGCCACGGCAGCCGCATCAACCCCGTCGTCAACACCGAAGGAACCGGTAGTGGGCGCGACGGGGGACGTCGGCCACCAGTATTTGCGTAGCCAGCCGGCGGTGATGGGCCGCATCCGGGTGGCGCCGACCGTCAGCAGAGCCAGGTCTACGGCGGTGATGGTGGCGAAGACGGCGGCCATCACGGGATTGACCGGTATTCCGTCGGCGCGCTGGAACACGATCATCAGTAGGATCGCCAGACCCAGGGTGGCTTTCTTGGCCAGCACGATCGCCGCGAGCACCGGGCTGGCCGGGTGATCGCGCCACAGCAGCACCGCGGTGGTCACACACAGCGGCAGGACCAGGGTCAGATCCAGCACGTACACCGGGTTCGGCATGCCAGGTGCGAACCCGCCCGCGGGCACCTTGCCGGGCAGGGCAGCCAGGATCGGCGCCAGTTCCAGTACAGCGAACCCGGCGCCGACGGCGAGCAGATACCAGCCGAGTCCACGCCGGGGCAGCCACCCGAACGCCGGCCGTACCCGGTGCACGTCGATGCGGACCAGGCCGTTGAGGAGTCCGTACCCGGAGAGGGCGAGCGCGGCAAGGTAGGCCAGGAACGCGTCGTTGTACGGCGTGGCCAATGCGTACATCAGGTAGCTGTAGAGGTAGTAGAGCATCAGCCCGAGCCACAGTAGGTGCGCCCGCAGCGATCCGGCGCGTGCCCGGCTAGCCGCCCACAGCAGCACCGGCACGGTGAGCAGGGTCAGCAGGTCCTGCCCGCGACCCTGGGCGGCGATGTCGGCCGGGGTGCGGTAGGCGTTATCGGCCAGCAGCCCGTACAACGGGGCCGCGGTCAGCGGAACAGCGAGCAGCAGCGAGTACCACAGCGGCAGCGGGCGACCGGTCGCGGTGCGCTGCGGGGTGGACCGGGTCGCCAGCGGCGTTGACACGGACACCGGAGCCTCCTCGACCGGGCGGTCAGATCGTGGGCGGCGTGTACCGCGGGGTCTCGGAGTCGAACGTGTAATGCCGCCGGATGTCAGCCTTGTCGTCGTAGGCGAAGCCGAGGTTGTCGACCACGTCCACCACGCCCGCGACCGCGTGTACCAGCCGTACCGCGATGGCCGCGGTGCTGCGGCGATCGACCGTTCCGCGCAGGGTCACCACGCCCCGCTTGACAGACACGTCCACCACGTCGGGTTCGAGGCACAACACCTGACCGAGGACCTCGGCGTACACCTCCTGCCGGACCGACTCGTCCGGGCGCAGGTACATCCTCAGCAGGTCGCTACGGGCGACGATCCCGATCAGCCGACCGTGGTCGTCGATCACCGGCAGCCGCTTGACCTCTTCGGCGTCCATCAGCCTGGCCGCGTCCGCGATCGACACGTCCGGGCGGGTGGTGATGGCCGGCGCGGACATCAGCTCGTCGGCCCGGTCGCCGGCGGCCTTCTGCCGGGCGGTCCGGCGGCGGCGCCGTTCGAACAGCGGGTACCGCACCTCGGTGTCGGCGAACTCGACCTTGGCCATCAGGTCAGCTTCCGAAACCACGCCGACGACTCGCTGGTCGGCGTCGATGACCGGGACCGCGCTGACCCCGAACCGGGTCAGCGCGGCGACGATCTCCTTGTACGGCGCGACTTCCCGTACCGCGACCACGCGGTCGGTCATGACGTCGCGCACCTTCGGCATGCTCATCGCAACGTTCCTTTCGGGTACCTTCCTAGACTCGAACGCTTTCCTTGGCAGCCAACTGGACGCTTCGCGTCAGCGGTTCCTGGCGGGCCGGCACCGCCGCACCGGTGTCGGGGTCGAAGAAGTACGCCGCGGTCAGGTCGACCGCGAGCGTCACTTCGCGACCGATCGTCAGGTCGGTGTGCGGTCCGGCCTTGGCGGTCCACATCTCCGCGGCCGCCGATTCGTCGATCGCGAGCAGGGCACCGGCGGCGCTGTTCTTCGTGTCGGGCGGCGCGAACAGCACGTGCTTCTCGTCGCCGAGCGACTCGACCCCGATCGGCGTGACCGTGATGGTCGGCGTCGCGGAGTCCGGCGCGGCGAGCGAGAAGGCGTCCGGACGCAAGCCCAGGGTCACCGTACGGTCGACGTGGTGGGCGAGGCCGGGCCAGCGCCGCAGGGCGTCCGGCAGCGGCCAGATGTTTCCGGCCACGTCGAGGGCGATCGGGTCGCCGGCGCGCACCCGGGCGGTGGCGAAGTTCATGGCGGGCGAGCCCATGAATCCGGCGACGAACCGGTTGGCGGGTGCGAAGTACAGCTCCTCGGGCGTGCCCACCTGTTGCAGGCGGCCCTTCTCCAGCACCGCGATACGGTCGCCCAGTGTCATCGCTTCGACCTGGTCGTGGGTGACGTAGATGGTGGTGATCTCGTATTGCTGGTGCAGGCGCATCAGCTCGCCGCGCATCGACACCCGCAGCTTGGCGTCCAGGTTGGACAGTGGCTCGTCCATGAGGAAGACGCGGGGCTGGCGGACCATCGCCCGCCCCATCGCGACCCGCTGCCGCTGACCGCCGGACAGCGCCGCGGGTTTGCGGTCGAGCAACTCCTGGAGGCCGAGCAGGTGCGCGGTGTCGTTGACCTGCTGGCGCATCTCGTCTTTCGGAGTGCGCCGCAGGCGGAGGCTGAAGCCCAGGTTCTGCGCGACCGTCATGTGCGGGTACAGCGCATAGTTCTGGAACACCATGGCGATGTCGCGCTCCTTGGGCGCGAGATCGGTCACCACCTGACCGTCGATGGCGATGTCCCCGGCGGTGACGTCCTCCAGCCCGGCGATCATGCGCAACACGGTGGACTTGCCGCAGCCGGACGGTCCGACCAGGACCAGGAACTCGCCATCGGCGACGGTCAGGCTGATGTCGTCGACCGCCAGCGTGCCGCCCGGGAACCGCTTGGTCAGATGGTCCAACGTCACTTGGGACATGGCGAGGCCTCCGTTTCTCGACGGCTGTGGTCGGCGGCGGGTTGCCGCCGACCACGCGTGTTGGTTGTCATCCGGTCCGGGTACCGGGAGCGCTGCCGACCGGGGTGCGCTCCGGCGGGACCGGCGGTGCTGGCGGCGCCGGCGGTGGTCCGGAGGGGCCGGTAACCGGCGACGGCGGTGCGTGCCGGCGGCCAAGCCCGGCCGCGCCGAGGTAGATCAGCAGGAACGCCACCACCACGATGGCCACGCCGCCGCCGATCAGCCCCCAGCCGAGCGGGGTCAGGTCGGGAACCTTGGTCGCGGCCCGCACGCCGGCCGTGACCCCACGGGCACCGTCGGCGTTGGCCAGCACGACCGCGTACCGTCCGTTGGTCATCTTCCAGTCGAGGACGACGGTGCCAGTACCGCTGATCTTGGCCAGCCAGAAGGCCTGCTCGCCCGGCGTACCGACGTCGCGGATCGCGCCGGTGGCGCGGTCGTAGCGCAGGTTGCCGCGGCCGTAGACGTTGACGAGTTCGTCGTGTGCCGTACCGGCCAACCAGTGGTCCACATCGGACTGGGGCGCGATGCCGACGAACAACGGCGCGCCGGACCGGCTGGTCGCGGTGATCCGGACGGCGCCGAACCCGCCGAGATCACGCGACCAGGCGTCGCCGGCCTGGATGTTGATCCCCTCGGCCGTGATCGCCGCGGTCGGGCTGCTGAGGTCGAGCGTCGCGGAACTGACGTAGCCGTGGGCGTCGCGGTGCGTGTTCAGGGCGAGCAGCGCGGTGCCGCCGATGCCGAGCGCGGCTCCACCCAGCAGCATGAGCACCCCGACGACGAGCGCGAGGACGCTGCCCACGGCGGTCGTACCGGTGGGCCGGGCGGTCGCGGGTGGCACGGTCGCGGGTGGCGTGCCGTAGGCCGCCGCCACCGGTCCGGAAGGGTCGTCCGGCGTGTCGTCGGGCTCGGTTTCTCCCTGGTCGAGGCGGAACGGCGGGTACTTGGCGGTGAGCAGCGCGACGTACGCGATGACCCGCAGCGACCACCTGGCCACACCGACCAGCAGGTTGTACAGCCCGACCAGGTGCCGGCCGGTGAACAGCAGCGCGAATCCGATGATGAGCACGGCAGCGCCGACCAGACTGAGCCCGGCCGATGTCGAGGCCGTCGAGTCGTTGTTGAACTGCCAGCTGCCGGTCGCGGTCAGGGCACCGAGGATCATGAAGTGCGGAATGGCGAACAGCCAGGCCACCAGCGGCAGCCAGCGCGGCAGCCGGGTCGGGTAGTCGATATCCAGACCGGCCGGGTAGTCAGGCACGTCGGCGAGCGTGAACGGCGGGTACCTGTCGGTGCCCAGCACCTCGTAGCCGTAGTACCCGACGCGCCAGCTCCAGCGCAGGACGCCGACGTTGAAGGTGAAGATGGCGTGCGGGTAGCGGCCGGTGAACAGCACCACGACGTACGCGACCAGGGTGCAGGCGACGAACGCCACCCACAGGACGGCCAGCACGATGTAGTGCGGGATCAACAGCAGCCATTTGACCAGCCACAGCCATCGACTCAGCGGTGCCTCACGGCGAGCGCGGATGTGTACCGGATAGCGATTCATGACGCCTCCTTGAGCTCACACGTCGAGCAGACCGCTTCCCGGAACCTCACGGCAGGGCCGGACCGCCCGCCCGGGCGGGCCGTTCGTCCCGCTCACCGGGTCGCGTCGCCCGTCCCGAACAGCGCCGATCAACGGCCGGAGCGCCGCGCCTTCCCGTCGGCCAGCGTGTCGAGGGCCTCGGCGATCGCGGCGAGACGGACCTTCAACGCCTCGATGCCGTTGTCGAAGCCGCGCGGATCGTCGCCGATTGGCGCCCCGGTCGGCGCGGCGTCGCTGTCGTCGTGTGGTAGCCGGCCCTGGACGGCCTCGCGTACCGGCACCGGCAGGCGCGCGAGGGTGGACTGGAGAAGGCCCGGCGACAGGCGGGCGTCCAGAGCGCGACTGATCGCAGCGGACACGACCGGTACCTCGGCCAGCGGCAGATGTGCCTGGTGGGCGAAGCGCAGCAGGTACTCGTCCGGCCCGTACTTCACCGGTACCTTGCTCGGTTCCCAGCCCTCGTAGTAGACGCCGCGCAGCAGTTCGGGCAGTTGCGCGGCGAAGTCGGCGCTCGCGCGCACCGGGAGCCGGTCGCGCAGCGTGTGCAGCCAGACCCGCAGCAGCCGGTACGCCAGATCCGGGTCGTCGGTCCGCAGCTCGTCGGCGACATCGCGGACCCACGCCCGGGCGGTCTGCATGGCGTGCTCGAACAGGTCGGAGCCGGTGGTCATCATGGCGGCCTCCTCGGTAGCGGGCATGCTCCCAGCGTCGGACCGTGTCCCTGGCGATTCCCAGAGCCGTTGGACTCCGCCGGTACGTACCATCGGCCGTCTCTGGTACGGGCCGCCCGGTCCAACCGGGTCGCTCGGTACCCGGACCGGGTCGAACGCCTCGGTCCGGTGGGCCGTTCGGCTCTGATCTGTAGTGCCGGACCGGAGTGCGATGGAGGCAGGGACCAGACGAGAGGAGGTGGACAAAGATGGCTACGCTGATGCCGCGCCTGTTCGGCGATGTGACCGATTGGATCGAGTCGGAGTTTCCGTTCCGGACCGGACACCTGATCCGGGTCGAGGACACCATCACCGACCGCGAGTACCGGGTGCGCGCCGAGTTGCCGGGCCTTGACCCTGAGAAGGACATCCAGGTTTCGGTGGAAAGCGGTCTGTTGATCATTCACGCCGAGCGGCGTGAGGAGGAGCAGACCCGCAGCCGGACCGAGTTCCGGTACGGCTCTCTCCAGCGGGCCGTGCGCCTGCCGGCCAACGCCGACGCCGAACACATCGCCGCGGGATACCACAAGGGCATCCTTGAGGTGATCGTGCCGCTGGCCGAGCCGACCCCGACCGGCCGCCAGATTCCGGTGAAGACGGAGTAGGCGACCCGCACGCTGATCGGGGCCCCACCGGGGCCCCGATCAGCGTTTCGTCCAACCCGGTCAACCGGCCAGGTCGAACCGGCAGATGGCGCCGACCCCCTCGGGCAGCGGCTGGTCCACGATCCACACCTCGGCGTCCGTGAGCAGCGCGGCCCGGACCGCTACATCGATGAGGCGGCCGGCCAGCACCGGACCGGCGCCGTCGGCCGGCACCTCACCGGGCGACGCGGCGCACAGGGAGTTCGGGCCGAACCACGCCGTACGCTCGTCGCCGACGTGGGTGGAGACGAACAGGGTATCGACGCGCCCCGCGGCGAGCGCGGCCAGCGTGCCAGCGGCACCGTGCGCCGTGCCGCGCGGCCTGCGCTCGGTGAAGCGCTCGAAGGCTATCCAGGTGCGGTTGGCCACGTGCTCGCCAACCGCGGCGGCGATCGCCGCCTGCCGCGCGGCGTGCGCTCCGTCATTGCCCCGCCCGCCGGGCAGGTGCCGCAGGACGAGCTGACGGCGGACCGCCGGTGGAAGGTGGTCACGGAGGAGCTGGACCGCGCGGACGTCACCGGCAACCATCAGCAGCCCGGCCCGCAGCTCGCGCAGAGCGCGGGTGACAGACTCCGCCACGGTGGCGGCGTTGTGCTGCCAGCTGTCCTCGGCGCGACGCTGGTAGCGGGGCTGCGACCAACCGCCGGGCGCGTTGCGTTCGATTTCGTCGTCCGGACCCACCACGGTCCAGGTCGTCGCGGGAGCGCTGCCGCCCGGTGCGGCGGTCACCTCGGCGCCGGTGCGGTCGGTGACGACCAGCACGTACGGCGGGTGGCGCTGCAGCCAGGCCAGCAGCGGTACCACGTCGGCCGGTGCTCCGAACCGGGCCCGGTCGAACGGCGAAGCCCCAGGGATGGGCTGGGCCAGCAGCACCCGGCCGCCCGCGGCGAACACGGCCAGTTCGCCCTGATCGGGCATAGCGCGTGCGACCAGGCTGCCGATCGCGTCGATCGTCGCCCGGTCCGCACCCTGGGCGGCCAGCTGCGACTCGATCGTGCGCCAGCGCAGCAGGAGGTCCTCCTCGGCATCGGCAACCGGGTCCGCCGCGGCCAGTCCCAGATAGACCGAGGCGACGGGGGCCAGCGGGTGGACCAGTTCGCGCGCGGTGGTGAGGTCGACGGTGCTCTCGACGGTGTTCATCGCTCCTCCTCACTAGCCTGCTTCTCTCCCACCCTTGCGCTGCTGGCGGTGCCCAGGCAGGGTCCAATGGCCCCTCTTCAGGATCGTTTTCGGGACGGAGGTCCTACCCGCCCGGGCCGGATGGCCCTCCGGTTCCGGCGGCCGCGTGGCAATGATGGTGGTGAGACGCCCACTGGTAACGGGAAAGCGTCGATGACGCAGCTAGGGACCGGCGATCGAAGCGATCGCAAGACCCACCATCGCCAAGATGGAAGGCGCATCGACAGCCGACCCACCGGTGGGCGTCTCAATGGCGTGACCATTGTCCCGGTGCCTGTGGGTAGAACGCCTCTGCCTGGCGATTGTCCGGCACGTCATGGTGAAGATGAACGGGAGGTGCGCCATGACGACCGAACCGGTTGGCCCTGTGATCGTCGGTGTGGACGGAACCCCGACAAGTCTCGCGGCGGTGGATCTGGCGGCAGAGGAGGCGCTGGCCCGAGTCACGCCACTGCTGGTACTGCACGCCCACGGCGGAGCACCCCGGCCGGACTCGCGGACGTTCGGGGCGCGCCGGGTGCTGGAAATGGCCGCCGACCGGGCCCGATCGGAGCACCCCGGCCTGTCGGTCGCCACCGACCTGGTCAGCGCGCATCCGGTTGACGCGTTGCTGCGCTACTCCGCGTCGGCTTCGCTGGTCGTGGTCGGGCATGCGAGCGGCGTCCAGGATGGACGGTCGGTCGCCGCACGGGTCGCGGCCCGTGCCGGGAGGCCCGTGCTCGTGTACCGGCCGCTGGCCACCGCGGTGTCCGAGCCGATGTCCCGGCCGGTACTGGTCGGGCTGGCCGGCGCCACCAGGGCCGACTCGCTGCTGCGGTTCGCCTTCGCCGAGGCCGCGCTGCGCGGTGCGCCGCTGCTGGCGTTGCACGCCTGGTCCGAACCGGCCGACCGGTACCCGACCGGCGTCGGCCCGGACGGATACCACAGGCGGCTCGCCCGCCAAGGCGCCGAACGGCTGCTCAGCGAGTCGCTGTCGGCCTGGGCGGACAAGTACCCGGAGGTCGCGGTCCGGCGCGTGGTCCGGCACTGCCTCGACGTCGGTGTCGCGCTCACCGCCGCGTCCCGGTCGGCCCAACTCGTCGTCGTGGGCCAGCCGCGCACGGTGGCCGGTTCGGTGTTCTCCGTGCTGCTGCACCGCGCCGGCTGCCCGGTCGTCGTCGTGCCGGCCGGCTGAACGTCGTGCCGGCCGGCTTGAACCCGGCGTGCGGATCTATGCGGTGAGGACGAACCTCTCGACAGCCGCGCGAACCTCGGCGGGTCGCTCGTCGTGGGCGTTGTGGCCGGCACGCTCGATGATCCGCAGCTGCGCGTCGGGTATGCCGGCCGCCAGCGCGACCTGATGCTCCGGCGGGAACAGGAAGTCGTCGCGTCCGGCCAGCACCAGGGTCGGCACCGTGATCTCGCCGAGCCGGTCCATGACGGTCCAGTCCTTGAGCAGCTCGCGGCCGGCGAAGATGAGCGCCTCGGGCCGGACCTTGGCGTGCCACTGGCCGTGGATCAATTGACGCGCGGCGGTCAGGATGCCGTGGCGGTGGTAGTAGGCGCCGCCGAATCTCATCATTGCCGGGAGCATCTCGTTCGGCGTGATCTGTCCGGTGAAGAAGCGCCGGACAAGCTGGACCGTCCGCGGACCGTAGCCACGTCCGGCGAGGATCTGCGCGGCGTTCTCCCGCGACCACCGGCTGTCCCCGCCGGTGTCGAGCAGGACCAGGTGCGACAGGCTGCCCGGGTACCGAAGCGCGTACTCCAGGGCCACGTGGCCGCCGAACGAGTGGCCGAGCACCGCCCACCGCTCGAATCCCAGCCGTTGGCGCAGCGCCTCCGCGTCCGCGGTGAGGTTCTCCCAGGTCATCGACGAGACATGCGCACCCGCTGAGCGTCCGTTGCAGCGATGGTCGTAGAAGACCACGGTGAACCGGTCCGCGCAGGCCCGGAACGGCAGCATCGACCAGTGGTCCGCGCCGGGGCCGCCGTGCATGAGCAGCAACGGGTGCCCGTGTCCGATGACCTCGACGAACAGTGACACGTCCCGGATCGCCACCCGCGTGCCTGCGGTATCCATTGAGCATCCCCTTCGCTTGCCGACAGCGTTGACGCTTTTGGTGATCCGGGCGGGAGAGAAGAGGCGATCGGCCCGTACCGGAGGGTCAGAGGTCCCTGGCCGGTGCGGCGGTGCCGGGCCGACCCTGGTGGGGGAGCCCGGGGGTGAGGTCGATGGAACGGCTGACCGCCGAAGATCAGATCATGCTGTGGCCGGATGCGCTGTGGCCGCAGGAGATCGGCGCCATCGCGGTGCTGGATGGCGCGGCCCTGCTCGACTCGGCCGGTCGCGTTCGGATCAGAGCGGTCCGGCAGGCCGTGGCCGGCCGGCTGCATCTGGTACCCCGGTTCCGGCAGTTGCTCTACCAACCGGGCCGCGGGCTCGGCGGCCCGCTGTGGGTTGACGCCCCTGCGTTCAATCTGGCCGACCACGTTCGGGTCGTCCCGCTTCCCGCGCCCGGCGACGACGCCGCGCTCCTGTGTACGGTCGAACACCTGCGCCGGCACCGCCTGGACCGGTCCCGGCCGTTGTGGGAGATGTGCTTCCTGCCGGGCCTGCCACACGGACGTGTCGGCCTGTTCGTGCGGACGCACCACGCCATCGCAGACGGCATCGCCGGGGTGGCCACCTTCGGTGCCTTCCTCGACCCCGATCCCGACAGGCCCGCCGAGCCGGTCGTGCCGTGGACACCGGAGCCGTTGCCGACGCCCCGTGAACTCTTCGTCGACAACGTCCGGCGACACGGCGACCGGCTCGGCCACGCACTCTCGACCCTCGCCCATCCGGCGACCGCGGCGCGGGGTGTACGGACCGCGTGGCCGGCGATGCGCGACCTGTTCTCCGCGCGACCGGCACCGGCGACCAGCCTGAACCGTGTGGTCGGCCCGGACCGTACCCTCGCGGTTGTCCGCGGCGACCTCGACCCGGTACGGCAGGGCGCGCACGCGCACGGCGCGACGGTCAACGACGTCCTTCTCACAATCACCGCCGGTGGCCTGCGCGCGCTCCTGCGCAGCCGTGGCGAACCCGTCGACCGGCTCACCCCGCGCATCGACGTACCCGTCACGCTGCGACCGGCGCAGGGTCGCGATCAGGCGCGGGGAAACCTGATCGGACAGATGTTGGTTCCGCTTCCGGTCGGCGTATCGGATCCCGGCCAGCGGCTCGCCCGGATCGCCGCGGAGACCCGTACCCGCAAGGCGACCCGGCCCCCTTCCGTGGGCCTCCTTCTGCGCAACCGGATGGCCCGCCGGATCCTGCTCCGGCTCCTGAACCGCCAACCGGTCAACGTCACCAGCGCGGACCTGCCCGGGCCGCGACGGCCGGTCTACCTCGCCGGGGCGCGGCTGCTGGAGGTCTTCCCGGTACTGCCGCTGATGGGGAACGTGTCCCTCGGCATCGGCGCGCTGTCCTACGCCGGGCAGTTCAACATCACGGTGATCGCCGACCGGGACACGTACCCCGACCTGGACACGTTCGTCACCGGCGTACGGGACGAGCTGGCGGCGCTGTGCCCGCGACACCTTGTCGGCCCCGGCCGTGAGTAGCCGGCGCGGGCCGGGTAGACCCACGCTGGAGGAGCCGTTCGGCCCTGATCACCACCGCGCCGGGTAGGGGACGCTGCGGGTACCGGCCCACGCGCGGAGGTGACGATGGCGGATCCAGGTACCGACGTGCTCGTTGCCCCGGCGGCCGGTGTCTACCGGCTGCTGGACTCCACCCCGCGAGGGCTGTCCGGAGCCCAGGTCGCCGAGCGGCGTGGCCGGTACGGCGCCAACGTGTTGCCCACGCCCCGGCGGACCAGCCTCGTACTGCGGTTCCTGCGGCAGTTCACCGACATGTTCGCGGTCCTGCTGATCGCCGCGTCGGGGATCAGCTTTCTGGCGTACGCGTTGCAGCGCCCGCGTGACCCGGGCGCCGCACAACTCGGGGTCGCGATCCTCGCCGTCGTGCTGCTCAACGCGGTGATCGGCTTCACGCAGGAGTACGCGGCCGAGCGTACCGTCCAGGCGTTGCAGGCAATGGTGCCGCGAGTGTGCCGGGTGCTCCGCGACGGGGAGCACGCCGAGGTGGCGGCCACCGATCTGGTGCCCGGAGACGTCGTGGCGTTGCAGGCCGGCGACGCCGTGCCGGCCGACTGCCGGCTGGTCGAGACGCACGCGTTCGCGGTCGACAACGCCCCGCTCACGGGGGAGAGCGAACCGGTCGGCCGGGTCGCCGACGCAGACGCCGGCGGGGTGGCCACCACCCACGCCCGCAACTGCGTGTTCATGGGGACGACCGTCGCGTCCGGAACAGCCAAGGCGGTCGTGTACGGCACCGGTACCGCGACCGAATTCGGGCGGATCTTCCGGCTCACCACCGAGACCGAGGCGCAGCGGACACCGTTGCAGCGCCAGATCGCCGTCATGGCCCGGCGGGTGTCCGGGTCCGCGCTCGCGATCGGGGCCGCCCTGTTCGCGGTACGGGCCGGTACCGGTAGCCCGATGGTGGCCTCCTTCGTCTTCGCCCTGGGCGTCATGGTGGCCCTGGTGCCGGAGGGCCTGCCGGCGACGCTGTCGGTGTCGCTCGCGGTCGGTGTGCGCCGGATGGCCCGCCGGCACGCCCTGGTCAAGCGGCTGCTGGCGGTGGAGGCGCTCGGGTCGACCACGGTCATCTGCACCGACAAGACAGGAACCCTCACCCAGGCGGAGATGACGGTGCAGCGCTGTTGGGCCGCCGGCCGGTTCCACGAGGCGTCCGGCGTCGGGTACGCCCCGGCCGGTGCCGTCGAGGACGCTCCGGCCGTGGCCGACCTGCTGCGCACCGCGGCGCTGTGCAGCGACGCCCGGTTGGTCCCACCCGGCGACGGGCACCCGTGGCGGGTGCTCGGCGATCCGACCGAAGGCGCCCTCCTGGTCGCCGCGGCCAAGGCGGGCGTCGACGTGGCCGCCGACGAGCGGAGCGCGCCGCGGGTGGGCGAGTTTCCGTTCGACTCCGACCGTAAGCTCATGACCACCGTGCACGAGTACGGCGATGGCTACCTCGCGTACGCCAAGGGCTCGCCGCAGGAGCTGCTGGCGCGCTGTGACTGGATCGAGTCGGCCGGCGAGCGGCGGCCGCTCGACCCGGCCGCCCGGCAGCTTGTCGCCGACGCCGTCGACCAGATGGCCCGGCAGTCGCTGCGGGTCCTGGCGGTCGCGTACCGGACCGTCGATCAGGCCCACCCGAGCCAGGCGGAGGCGGAATCCGCCCTGACCCTGCGGGGTCTCGTCGGCATGATCGATCCACCCCGCCCCGAGGTGGCCGCCGCCGTGGCCGCCTGCCGGCGGGCCGGAATCCGGATGATCATGGTCACCGGCGACCATCCCCTGACCGCGGAGGCGATCGCCCGCCGGGTCGGCATCGTCCGCGGACCTGAACCGGCCGTCGTCATGGCGGCCCAACTGGCCGAGATGTCCGACGAAGCGCTGGACAAGCTCCTGCGGACCACCGACGAGCTGCTGTTCTGCCGGGTGAGCCCGGAGCACAAGATGCGTGTCGTCACCCGCCTGGAGCAGCTCGGCGAGGTGGTCGCGGTCACCGGTGACGGCGCCAACGACGCGCCGGCGCTCAAGCGGGCCGACATCGGCGTGGCGATGGGTGCCAGTGGGACCGACGTGGCCCGGGAAGCGGCCGTGATGGTACTTCTGGACGACTCGTTCGCCAGCGTCGTCGCGGCGGTCGAGCTGGGCCGGTCGGTCTACCGCAACATCCGCAAGTTCCTGGTCTACCTGTTCAGCCACAACGTCGGCGAGCTCACCCCGATCCTCGCCGCGACCCTGGTCGGCTTCCCGCTGGTCCCGCTGACCGCGGTACAGGTACTCGCCATCGACCTCGGCTCGGACGTGCTGCCGGCGCTGGCTCTCGGCACCGAGCCGCCGGAGCATGACGTGATGGAGGATCCGCCGCGCCGCCGCAGCGAGCCGCTCTTCTCCGCGCAGGTCGTGTGGCGGTTCCTGTTCCTGGGCGCGATCCAGTCCATCGGCGTCGTCGTGGCGTTCTTTTGGAAGATCCACAGTGCCGGTCTGCCGTTCGCGGCGTTCACGGTCGACAATCCGGTGTACCGGGAAGCGATCACCCTCACCCAGGCGGGCATCGTGGTGAGCCAGTTCTTCAACGGCTTCACCGTGCGCACCGAACGGGAAAGCGTGTTCCGGATCGGTCTGCTGTCCAACCCGCGGCTGGTCGCCGCCGAGTGCCTCGGTGTCGCGATCATGGCCGCGATCAGCTACCTGCCGGCCCTTCAGGCGCTGTTCCACACCGCGCCGCTGAGCGCGACCGACTGGGCGGTGCTCGTCGCGTTCGGTCTGCTGTTGCTGTTCGCCGACGAGGGGCGCAAATGGTGGCTGCGGCGACGGGCCGACCGCCGTCGCGGCGCAGTCGGGGCAGTCGAGGCCGTCGACATGGTCGGGAGGTCATGATGCGAATGATCGTGATGGGCTGCGGTCGGGTCGGCTCGACGCTGGCCGCGCAGTTCGCCATGGAGGGCCATGACGTACAGGTGGTCGATCGCAGCCGGCGGGCGTTGGCGCTGCTGCCGGACGGCTTTCCGGGGCGCTGCGTGGTCGGCAACGGGTACAGCCGGCGGGTGCTGGAGGAGGCCGGCATCGACGGTGCGGACGCGTTCGTGGCCGTCACCGCCGGGGACAACACGAACATCGTCGGTGCCCGTACGGCCAAGGAGGTGTACCGGGTGCCGCAGGTGATCGCCCGCATCTACGATCCACGACGCGCCGACATCTACCGCGACCTTGGCATACCGACTGTCGCCAGCGTGCGGTGGACGGTCAACCAGATCCGCCAGATGCTTCGGCACCGCTACGTCGACCCGGTGGCGGAGTTCGGCAACGGCGAGACGGTTCTCGTCCGCGAGCGGGTGCCTGACTACCTGGCCGGGCGGCGGCTGGCCGAGTTCGACGTCGATGGAGAGATCCGCACTGTCGAGGTCAGCCGTCTCGGCCGTTCGATCGTGCCGGGTCCGGCCACCACGATCGAGGTCGGCGACGTCGTGACATTCGCGGTGGCGGCGGGTGCCCTCGACCGGCTGCGCGCGTTCATTCGAAGGGACCTGGGCACATGAAGATCTTGCTGGTTGGCGCCGGCCGGCTCGGTACACAGTTTCTTGAAACCCTGCTCGCCGCCGGCAACACGGTGACCGTCGTCGACCTCGATCCCGACCGGCTCGCGCCGTTCGCCGACCGGGCCGGCGTGCGTACGGTCGCCGGGGACGCGTGCGAGACCTTCGTCCTGGAGCAGGCCGGCGCATTCGCCGCCGACCTGCTCGTCGCGGCCACCGGCGAGGACGAGGACAACCTCGTGATCAGCCTGCTCGCCAAGCGCCAGTTCGAGGTACCGCGGGTCGCCGCGCGGATCAACGACGACGAGAACACCTGGCTGTTCGACGCCCGCTGGGGAGTGGACGTCGCGGTGCCGTCCGCGGCGCCGCTGATCTCGCTGGTCGAGGAGGCGGCCGACGTTACCGACACGGTCAGCCTGCTACGGCTGGTCAGGGCCGGAGTGAACATCATCGAGACGGTCATCGGACCGGAGTCGAAGGCCGCGCACCTGCGGATCGGCGCGGTGTCGCTGCCCGCCGGTTCGGTGGTGGCGGCCGTGATCCGGGCCGGCCGGCCGGTCGTTCCGGACGCGTCCTACCAGTTGCGGGTCGGCGACGAGCTGATCATCGTCACCCAGGCGGCCTCCGAGCGGGAGATCCACAATGCGTTCCAGTGAGCCAAGGATGACCACGAACGCAGCCAGGCAGGCTAGCCTTGCGACGTGGACCCGCGCAGGACCGGCTTCCGGAGTCGGGCGCCCTATGAGGCACGACCGGGTCGTCGAGCCGTGGTCGCCGCCGACCTCAGCGAACTGGACGGACCCACCAGCGGCGTGATCACGCTGCCGCATCGCTTGTTCTGGCAGCCGAGCCGCCAGATTGATCTGGACAATCCCGCCCTGCTGGCGTGGATGTACGAGACGGTGTTGAGGGAAGCGGTAACCGTCGAAGAGCTGCAAACCTGGTTGGACGGGCCGACCCTGGTCCAGCTTTGGGCCGACTGGTCCCGGAGCTGATCAGCGATAGGTAACAAAGGCCCCCTTCAGTTGGGGCCGGTCGCCTCTGATCTTTGCGCATACACCCTTCTAGCGTCATCAGTGACGACGTAGAGGAGATGCATGATGACCAAGCGCATGGTCGGTGATGTCATGACGACCGACGTGGTGTCGGTACGCGAGGACGCGACCTTCCGCGAGATCCTGGATCTGCTGGAGAGCCACGGTATCGGCGCGGTACCGGTGGTCAACTGGGCGAACATGGTCGTCGGGGTGGTGTCGGAAGCGGACCTGCTGCCGAAGATGGAGTACGCCGGCGACGGGATCCGCAGGCCGTTGTTCGAGGGACACCGGGTCCGGGAGGCGCGCGAGAAGGCGGCCGGCGACCTTGCTCAGGACCTGATGAGCAAGCCGGCGATCACGGTGATGCCGGAGACCGCGGTGGTCAGCGCGGCGAGACTGATGGACTCCGTCGGCGTGAAGCGACTGCCGGTGGTCAACCTTGCCGGCCGGCTGACCGGCATCGTGTCCCGGCGTGACCTGCTGAAGGTGTTCCTGCGTACGGACGTGGCGATCACGGATGACGTGCGACGGGAACTCGAGCGGGTTCCCGGCGTGGACGCAGCCGTCCTGACCGTGGAGACCACGGAGGGGATCGTCACGGTGGCAGGGAAGCTGGACCGGCGATCCCTGATACCGGTCGCGGTCCGGCTCGCCGAGCGGGTCGAGGGCGTCGTCGACGTGGTCAACCGGCTGTCCTTCGGTACCGACGACACCGAACTGCTCGTGCCCTACCTGCCCTGACCCATCCCGCCGCGGTAGCCGCCGCGGGAACGGGGCAGGGACGAAAGTCCGGGTGAGGCGATGGTGAGGCGGTGGACATGCCACGGGTACGGGAGCTGCTGACCCGGTTCCGTCCGTCCGGTGCGCCGGGCGCGGCGAGCGGGGCCGGGGTACCGGTCGACCGCCGCGCCGGCGTCGAGGCCGAACTCGAACCCGTCTTCGCCGCGCTCGAGGAAATCCAGCGGGAGTGCGCCCGACTGCGCGAAACCGCGCTGGCCGCCGCGTCCGCCAGCGGCACCGAGACGGCCGGCCGCGCGGCTTCGATCGTCGAGCAGGCCCGCCTGGACGCGACCGCGCTCCGGGCGGACGCCGCTGCCGAGGCGCGGCAGCACGCCGCGAAAGAGATTGCCGAAGTCGGTGCCGCCGCCGCTGAGCAGGTCGACGAGGTGCTCCGGACCGCGCAACGCCGATGTCCGGAACTCGTCGCGGCCGTGGTCGCCGCGGTACGGACGGAGCTGGCTGAGCTGCCGGGCGGCCCGCGACGGGAGAGAGCATGATGGGCGCGGCCTGGGTAGCCGGCAGTATCCGGGCACGGGCGATGGCCAACCGGCGACTCGGCGGTACGGGCGGGCGGTCGCTGGCCGCCACGCCGTCACTGGCCGAGGCGGTACTTGTGCTGTCCCGGTCACCGTACGGGCGGTTTGTGCGCTCAGGCGATTCGCTCGTGGCCGCCCAGCGCGGCGTCGCGGAGACCCTGTTGTGGAACGTCCGGGTACTGGCCGGATGGCTGCCCTCGCCCGGGGTCCGCGCGCTTCGCCTGCTCGCCGGCTGGTTCGAGCTGGCCAACGTCGATGAGCGGGTTCGTGAGATGACATCGGTCGAACCGGTCGAGCCGCCGTTCCGGCTGGGTACCCTGGCGACCGCCTGGCCCCGACTCGCGGCGGCGTCCTCCCTCGCCCAGCTGCGCGAGGTCCTCGCGGCCTCGCCGTGGGGCGATCCGGGCGGCGACAGCGCCTACACCATCTCCCAATTCTTGCGCCTGACCTGGGCCGACCGGGTGGCGGCCGGGGTGCCGGCGGCGTACCCGTGGGCGGCCGGGGCGGCCGCCCTCATGCTGGCCCGCGATCTCGCCGGACGGGCCGACCGCCGGTTGCCCGAGGCGGCTCGGGTCAGCGCTGCCCGGCTGCTGGGACCGGCCTGGTCGACCGGCGACTCGGTCGAGCGGTTCGCCACCGCCCTCCCGCCTTCCGCCGGGTGGGCGTTGCGGGGCGTGCGCGGACCGGTCGACCTGTGGGCGGCCGAGGCGCGGTGGTGGTCGCGGATCCGTGCGGACGGCGCCCGCCTCGTGGCGGCGCCGGGATTCGGGCCGGACGCCGCGATCGGCGCCGTGGCGCTGCTTGCCGCGGACGCCTGGCAGGTCCGGGCGGCCCTGGAGGCCACCGTGCGCGGCTCGGCGGCGACCGCCCGGGAGGTCCTCGATGCGCTGGCGTGATGCGGTGACACCGGAACCGATGAGCCGGGTCGCGATCGTCGCCCCCCGACGGGCATTGCGGGACGCCCTGGTCCAGGTGGCCGACGAGGGCGTGATGGAGATCGAGCATTGGGTGCCGGCGAGCGACCTGCCCACCGGTGCGGCAGCCCGGCAGTTGCAGCGTCTCACGCCCGCCGGCCGGGTGACGCCCCGGCTGGCCCCGGCCGAGCCGGAGCCGGCCGCGCTGGCCCGCGCCGGTCGCGCCGATCTGCTCGCCGGTGAAGCCGAGCTGGACGGTTACCGAGCCGAAGCGGTCTCCCGGGGCGAGGTCGCCGGTCTGGTCGGCTGGGTACCGGCGGCGCAGCTGCCCGCCCTGTCGGCTCGGCTCGGCAGGGTCGGCGCCGCAGCCGCCGCCTTGCCGGTACCCGCCGGTGTCGAGCCGCCGAGCGTGGTTCGGTCCGGGCCGGCCCATCGGGCGTTCGCGCCGCTGGTCGAGACGTACGCGACCGTGCCGTACGCCGACATCGACCCGACCGTCCTGGCCGGTGTCGCGTACGTGGTCATGTTCGGCGCGATGTTCGGCGACGCCGGGCACGGCGCCCTGCTTGTGCTCATCGCGCTGGCTATCCGGTTGGGCCGGCCCCGCTGGCTGCGCCTTCCAGGCGCCCGGACCTCCGGTCGGCGCACAGCGAAACCGGTTGGTGCCCGCCGGCTGGCGGCGCTGCGCCCGCACTGGCTGTTCATCGCCGCGGCCGGCGTCTTCAGCGTCCTCTTCGGCCTCGCCTACGGGGAGTTCTTCGGACCCACCGGTCTGGTACCCACACTGTGGCTGTCGCCGATGGATCAGCCGGTGTCGCTGCTGGTCGGTGGCGTGGCGCTGGGCGCGGTCCTGCTCGCCGGGGCCTACCTGCTGGGCACCGTCAACCGGGTCCGGGAGGGCGGCTGGCGGGTGGCGCTCTACGCCCCGTCGGGCCTGGCCGGAACCCTGCTGTTCGGCGCCGCCGGACTGGCCGTGGTGGCCTGGCGCTGGCACGTCGCCTGGGTCGGGATCGCCGCCGCCGGACTGGCCGCCGTCGCGATCGGGCTGGCGTACACCGGGCTGCTCGCCGCCGCCGGACGGGGCGCGGCCGGTGTCCTCCAGGCCACGGTCGAGCTGTTCGACGTGCTGATCCGGGTCGGTACCAACGTGGTGTCGTTCGCGCGGCTGGCCGCGTTCGGCCTCACCCACGCAGTGCTCGGCTGGATCGTCTGGGACGCCACCACCGGCCTGTGGCGGCGCGGCCCGGCGTGGGTCGCCGTCGCGATCGTGGTGTTCGTCATCGGCAACGTGCTGTCGTTCTCGTTGGAGGCGCTGGTCGCCGGCGTCCAGGCGCTGCGCCTGGAGTACTACGAGCTGTTCTCGCGGGTGTTCCAACTGGAGGGGCGCCCGTTCCGGCCCTGGCACGTGCCCACGGCCGGGCCGGCGGAGCTTGAGGAGGAAAAATGATCGCCTGGCTGGTCGCCCTGCCCGCCCTGATCGGCGCGTGCGTCGGCGCTCTCGCGCTGCTGCGCCGCCGGGGCCGTACCGCGATCCGCTGGTTCGCGGTAACCAACGCCATGTTGCTGCTCGCCGGCGTGGCGGTGGCGGTGCTGGCACTGACGGCGGCACCCGCGCATGCCGGCGGTACGGTGCTGGCACAGGCCACACCCGCGGCCAACGGGATGGCGCTGCTCGCCGCCGCGATCGCGGTGGCCGGGTCGTCGATCGGCGCCGCGATCGCGGTCGCCTACACCGGGGCCGCCGCGCTGGCCGCGATGAGCGAGCGGCCGGAGCTGTTCGGCCGGGCCATGGTCATCGTCGGGCTCGCCGAAGGGATCGCCATCTACGGGTTGATCGTCTCGATCATCCTCATCGGACGGGCGTGACGCCGATGACGACGTCGGGTCGGGTCGCGGCGATCGGCGAGCTGGTGCGGGTACAGGGGTTCGGCCTCGCGGGTGCGCTCGTCCTGCCCGCGGAGGAACCGGCGGACGTGCGCGCGGCATGGCGGTCGCTGCCGGCCGACGTCCTGGCGGTCATCCTCACCCCGGCGGCCGCCGACGCGCTGCTGGAGCGGGACGGCCGGCTCAGCGCCGAGCCACCGGAGCGGGAAGGCCGGCTCACCGCCGTGCTGCCGCCATGATCACCCCGGACGCCGCGCTGGTCGCCGCGCTCGCCCCGGTAGGCGAGGCGCTGCTCGCCGCGGCTCGTACCGACGCCGAGCGGACGAGGGCACAGGCCGAAGCCAAGGCAGACGCGGTCCTCGCCGCCGCCCGAGAGCGGGCCGATGCCATGCGCGCGGCGGCCCGCGCCGAAGGCACCGCCGACGCGGCCGGGGTACTGGCCGCCGAAGGCGCGCGGGCCAGGCGCGAGGCGCGGTCGACGGTACTGCGGGCACGCCGGGAGGCCTACGAGGCGTTGCGGGCGCGGGCACGGGCCGCGGTGTCCGGCCTGACCGCCGAGCCGGGGTACGCCGACCTGCGGAACCGGCTGGTCGCCGAGGTTCGCGGTCAACTCGGGCCGCAGGCCATCGTTCGGGACCTGCCGGGCGGCGGCGTCGCGGGCGAAGCGTCCGGACGCCGGATCGACCTGTCGCTCGCGGCCGTGTCCGACCGGTTCGTGGACGAGATCGCTGCGGAGGAACCGCCATGATCCGGCCGCAGACGTCCCTGGACAGCCGGCCGCAGGAGACCCCGGTGCGCGCCGCGGCCGGCGCGGTGGCCCGCGTCAACGGTCCGCTGGTCGAGGTGAGTGGCGTTGCCGGCGTGGCCATGGCCGACCTGGTCGAGATCGGCGCCCGCCGGTTGGTCGCCGAAGTGGTCGCGCTACGGCCGGGTCGCGTGACACTGCAGGCCTACGAGTACACCGGTTCGGTGGCGCCCGGCGACCCGGTGACGCCGCTGGGCCGCCCGCTCGCCGCCCGGCTCGGTCCCGGCCTGCTGGGTGGCGTGTTCGACGGCCTGCTCCGCCCGCTGGACACCGCCGCGACCTGGTTGGTACCGGGCGGGTCCGGCGAGGTCACGGACAGCCGCGTCTGGTCGTTCACCCCCGAGGTGCCGGCCGGTGTGGTGGTGGGTCCGGGACAACCGCTGGGATCGGTGCGCGGCGCCGGTCCGATCCCGCACCGGGTACTGGTGCCGCCCGGCGTGTCGGGACGGGTGGAGCGCGTTGCCGGGGCCGGAACCTACCGGGATGACGAGCCGATCGCGTCGGTCGCCGGGGTGGACGTGACGCTTGCGCAGTGGTGGCCGGTGCGCCACCCGCGTCCCAGCCGCGGCCGGCTGGAGACCGGGGCGCCGCTGCTGACCGGTCAACGGGTGCTCGATGCCGTGTTCCCGGTGACCAAGGGGGGCGCGGCGGCCGTACCGGGTGGGTTCGGCACCGGCAAGACCGTGCTGTTGCAGCAGATCGCCAAGTGGTGCGACGCCGACGTGATCGTGTACGTGGGCTGCGGCGAACGGGGCAACGAGATGGCGGACGTGGTCGCCGAGCTGTCCGAGCTGTCCGATCCACGAACCGGAGGCCGGCTGGCCGAGCGGACCGTGGTCATCGCCAACACGTCCAACATGCCGATCATGGCGCGGGAAGCGAGCATCTACACCGGTGTCACGGTCGCCGAGTTCTACCGGGACATGGGCTACGACGCCGTGGTCATCGCCGACTCGACCTCGCGGTGGGCCGAGGCGCTGCGCGAGTTCGCCTCGCGGACCGGGGCGCTGCCGGCCGAAGAGGGCTATCCGGCGGGCCTGGCATCAGCGCTGGCCGCGTTCTACGAACGCGCCGGCCGGTTCACCACCCTCGGCGGTAACAATGGCTCGGTCACCATCGTCGGGGCGGTGTCGCCACCCGGCGGTGACATGACCGAACCGGTGACCGCGCACACCCAGCGCTTCGTCCGTACATTGTGGACTCTCGATCGGGAGCTGGCCTACTCCCGGCACTATCCCGCGGTCGGCTGGACCGGATCGTACTGCCGCGACATCGCCGCGACCGGCGCGTGGTACGCGCGGGCCGGCGACGGTGGCTGGGCCGCCCGCCGGAGCCGGATGGTGGCCACCCTGGCCGAAGCCGACCGCCTCGCCGCGCTGGCCGAGATCGTGGGTGCCGCCGCGCTGCCCGGCCACGAGCGGGTGGCCATGCTGGCCGGCCGGCTGCTGCGCGAAGGCGTGCTGCAGCAGAGCGCGCTGTCCACACAGGACGCCTACTGTGCGCCGGAGAAATCGGCGGCGCTCGTCGACATGGTGTTCGACGTCGTGGCGCGCTGCGAGGAGTTGATCGGGGCCGGACTGCCGGCGACGGCGATCGAGGAGAGCGACTTCACGCCGTTGCTGCGGGCCCGCGAGGAGGCCGGGCCGGCCGACGCCGACGCGGTCCGCGCGCACCGCGACGCGATGCTCCGCAGGCTGGAGGAATTGCGATGACCGCCATCGAGTACACCGGTGTGACCGAGGTCCGCGGGCCGCTGCTGGTCGTGCGCGGCGTGGCCGGCGTGGGCTGGGACGAGTTCGCGCGCATCCGGCTGGGCTCCGGCGCCATCCGGCACGGGCTCGTCCTCGACGTCGACGGCGACCTCGCTGTCGTCCAGGTGCTCGAAGGTACCGACGGTATCGATCCGAACGCCGCGTCGGTGGCTTTCGACGGCACGCCGTTGCGGGTACCGGTCGGGGCCGGCTGGCTGGGCCGGGTGTGCAACGGCCGGGGCGAGCCGCTCGACGACGGGCCGCCGGTCCTGGCCGCCCAGCGGGCGCCGGTCACCGGGTACCCGCTGAACCCGACCTGGCGGGTACCGCCGGCCGAGCCGGTGGTCACCGGCGTTTCGGCGATCGACGGCCTGACCACCCTGGTCCGCGGGCAGAAGTTGCCGGTGTTCTCCGTGGCCGGGCTGCCGCAACTCGAACTGGCCACCCAGATCGCTGCGCAGGCCACTGTCGGTGGCGGCGAGTCGTTCTGCGTCGTGTTCGCGGCGATGGGGCTCACCCACGCCGACGCTGACGCCGCCCGCGACGTCCTGGAGGAGCGCTCCGCGGCGGGGGAGCTGGTGCTGCTGCTCAACACCGCCGACGATCCGGTCATCGAGCGCATCCTGACCCCGCGCATCGCGTTGACGGTGGCCGAACACCTGGCCTACACGCTCGGTCGGCACGTCCTCGTGGTCGCCGCCGACATGACCAGCTACTGCGAGGCGGTCCGCGAGGTGTCCGCGGCGCGCGGGGAGATCCCGGCCCGGCACGCCTACCCCGGTTACCTGTACAGCGACCTCGCCTCGCTGTACGAGCGGTGCGGGCGGGTACGCGGACGGCCCGGCTCGGTCACTGTGCTGCCGCTGCTGACCATGCCGGCCGGCGACATCACGCATCCCGTACCGGATCTGACCGGGTACATCACCGAGGGCCAGATCGTGCTGTCGCCGGAGGTCTACGCCCGCGGCGTGTACCCACCGGTCGACCCGCTGTCATCGCTGTCCCGCCTGATGCGCAAGGGCGCCGGCCCCGGCCGTACCCGCGAGGACCATCTGGAGGTCGCGGCGCAGTCGCTCGCCGCCCTGGCCCGCGCCCGCCAGGTCCGCGAACTCGCCGAGCTGATCGGCACCGGCGCGCTCAGCGACACCGACCGGTGCTACCTCGCGTACGCGGACGCGTTCGAGCGGGACTTCATGGGCCAGCGGCCGGACGAGAACCGAACACTGGCCGAATCGTTGGACCGGGCCTGGCGCGCCCTTGCCGTGCTGCCGCGTCGCGAGCTGACGATGCTGCCCGCCGAGCTTCTCGACAGGTACCTGGACGGCCACCATGGCTGATCTTCGACGGGTACCACCCGGCCGCGCCGGCCGGCTCTGGCTGCGCGGCCGGTTGGACACCGCGCAACGTGGTGTTGCGCTACTCGACCGCAAGCTGCGCATCCTGCGGGCGGAGCAGGATCGGTTGCGATTGCTGGCCGAGCGGACCGAAGCCGAGTGGCAGGCCTGTTGCCGGGACGCCCAGGCGTGGCTCACCCGCGCCGCGATGCTCGGCGGCGAGCGGGAGATCCGGTTGGGCACCCTGGCCCCGGCCGCGGAGGTGGACCTGGTCTGGGAGACCGTGATGGGGGCCCGTTACCCGGCGCAAGCGGTGTGCCGGCCGGTCGAGCCCACCGTCACGGACCGCGCTCCGGGCACGGCCGCCCTGGCCGATGCGGCCGACGCCTACCGGGCGGCGCTGCGTGCCGGGGTCGCCCACGCGGCGGCGCTGGAGGGTTGCCGGGTCGTCGACGCGGAGGTCGTGGAGACCCGGCGCCGGCTCCGGGCCCTGTCCGACCGGTGGATACCACGGCTGGAGGCCGCGCTCGCGGAGCTGACCCGGCAACTGGACGAGAACGAACGCGCCGACGCCGTACGGATGCGGTGGGCGGCCGACGCGCAGCGCCGCGCCGGACCCGGCGACCCGGCGCCGATAGGAGGCCGGACATGACCAGTCGTATTCTCCTCGCCGTCGACGACTCACCAGCCGCACTCGCCGCCGCCAAGGTTGCCCTCAGCCTGGCCCACGACTGTGGCGCGTGCGTACGTGCGGTGACCGTCGTCGCGGATCACGCCATCGTGGAGTGGCTGCGGGCCGGGCTGGGGGAGACCGACCCGACCGACGGCCTCGCCCGGCGGCGCGACGAGTCGGCGACCGCGGTGCTGCACTACGTCGAGGCGCTGGCCCGGCGTGCGTCGGTACCGTTGGAGACCGTGCGCCTCGACGGCGAGCCGGCCGCGCAGGTGCTCGAACAGTCCCGGACCTGGCCGGCGGACCTGATCGTGCTGGGTCGGTCGGACCGTCCCGGCCCGGGAGAGCCGTACGTCGGTGCCGAGACCCGTCGGATACTGGAGTTCGCGGACCGGCCGGTTCTCGTGGTTCCCGGAGGCGATCGCCATGTCGAAGGATCGTGAGGCGCTGGATCGGCTGGTCGAGGAGGGCGTACTGTCCCGCGCGCAGGCGGATGCGGTCCTCGTCGCCCTGGACGCTACCGAAGGCTCTGCGCGTACCCCGACCCGCTGGCTCATCGAGATCGCCGGGTATCTGGGCGGCGGGCTCCTGCTCGGCGGCGTCGCGCTGTTTCTGGCCGCGTCCTGGGACACCCTCAGCCGCATCGCCCGAAGCGGTCTGCTGGCCGGTTTCGCCGTGCTGTTCGTGGTGGCGGCCGTCGCGGTCGCCGGTGGCCTTCGGGCGGTCCGCCGGCTTCGTACCGGCCAAGCGACCGCCCGGCGCCGGATCGTCGGCGTCCTGCTGGCACTGGCCTCGGTACCGGCGGCGGCAGCCACCGGCGTCGCACTCGATCACTATGCGGTGCCGGTCGCCGGTACCGTGGGGTTCGTCGTCGCGGCGGCCGGGCTGGCGTGGCTGCCCACACCCGCCGGTGTGGTGGCGACGGCCGGGATGAGCGCGTTCGCGGTGGCCTCGTTCGGCGGCGAGGCGGACGTCGGACCGATGGGCATGGGCCTGCTGCTGCTCGGTCTCGGTGTCGCGTGGGCGGTCGCCGCGTTGCTGGTACCGGCCGTGGCGCCGGCGTGGCTCGGCCTGGCGATCGGGGCCGGGCTGGCGCTTGTCGGGGCCCAACTGCCGCTGGCGCAGCAGAGCATGGTGCCCTGGGCGTACGGCCTGACCGGTGCGGTCGCGCTCGCCTGCTTCCTGCTGTACCGCTGGCAGCGGCACGTGGTCCTGCTGGTGGCCGGCGTCGTCGGGGCGACCATCGTCGTGCCCGAGGCGGTCGCTGACGTCACCAACGGTGCCCTGGGAGGTTCGCTGATCCTGCTGGTGGCAGGTGTGGTTCTGGTCGCGTTCAGCGCGGTCGGCCTGCGGCTGCGCAGCGCCGGCGGTCCGGCGGGCCGCCCACCGCGCTCAGCCTGAGTGGCGCACCGCGACGCCCGTGTCGTCGTTGGAGTTACCCAATCCCTGGCGGGCCTCCAGGCGCTGCGCTACGGCGTCACCGAGGCCCGGCGCCGTCGGGTACCGCTGCACGCCGTGCGGGCCTGGCGTTTCGACACGGCGTGGCGCGGACCTGACGTGCGCCGCTGGCGCCGCGAGATGGCGCAGGACGCGCTGAAGTCCGTAGGCGAGGCGTTCAAGCTGGCGTTGGGCGGGCTCCCCGTCGATGTCGATGTGAACATGCTCGCCGCCGAGGGCCGAACTGACCAGGTGTTGACCGAGATGGCCGCCAGCCGCGGGGATCTGATCGTCGTCGGCGGCTGCGGCAGCCGGTGGCCGAGTTGGCTGGTGCGGACCTGTATGCGCCACGCTGCGTGCCCGGTCGTGATGGTGCCGCCACCGGAGATCGCGCGGACGGCCCGACCGGCTACCCTGGCCCGCCGCCTGCTGCGCGAGACCGAGCGGTTCACCGAGACCGCCAGGCACGACGTGGCCGGCGCCCACTAGAGCCTCGAAGGAACCGGGTGATGAGTGGCACCTCACCCGGTCCCGGGCCGAAGCTGGACGTGCGCGTCGGTCACCGGGTGTGGCGGGTCGCCCGGCACCGCCGGGCCTTCGAACGCGACGGCGACATCGGCGATGCCCTGCTTGATCAGCTGCTTTCCGGCACCTCCGACATGGGCGAGCAGCGCCTCCACCGGCCGGTTCTCGGCCAGGTAGGAGGCGCTGAACTCGTGGATGCCCCGGTCCAGGGCGGCCTCGGCCAGCAGTTCGATGAGCGCGGTGGCCAGCCCGAGCCGGCGCCAGGCCGGGTCGACCACCACCGCGACCTCCGCGACCCCGTCGGTGAGCCACCCGTAGCGGGCGACCGCGATGCCCCGCCCGGCGTCGGGGTCGAACGCCACCAGCGCGAACCGACGAAGGTAGTCGACCACCGTCAACCGGCTGAGCAGGGCCGGCGTCGCGCGCGGCGCCGCGCCGAGAAACCGGCGTCGCAGCGTGGCGGGATCGGCCGTGGCCAGGGCGGTGGCCAGCTCGGCGGCGTCGCCCGGAACGATCGGGCGGACCGCGACGGTGCGCCCGTCCGACAGGTGTACCGTCCGCTCGAACTCGGCGGGGTAGCGCGGCGGCCGGTCGGTCGTAGAGGAAGGCATCGCCTGCTGACGATAGTCCACCGCCGACGGCTAGCGCGCGGTGGTGTTGCCACACTGGGCAGATGACCAACGAATCAGCGTAGATCGCGGGCGGCATGGCCGCCGAGTGGCTACGGCACGCTGGCCCGAGGCCACCAGGCACCGAACTGACGGCGTGAGCATCCAGGGCTGTCCGAGGTGCGCGGTCAGGGCCGGTGACGGCCGTGACCGCGCACCGCCGTGCGGTCCGGCGAACGTGGACGCATCGGTGGACTCACCGGGACAGGGGTAGGTGCTCGGCGGCCAGGCGGTCGAGCAGTGTGCTCCGGACGTCCTCACGCAGCCGGCGCAGTTCGGTGGTGATGCCGGGCCTGGGCGGCGTCGGCCCACGCACCAGGCGGGCCGGTGCGGGCAGCCGGGAGAGGTCGGCGATGGCAGCGCGTACGCCGCCTTCGGTCTGGTAGACGGTGCCGGCCGGGTAGTCGGCGGCGAACGCCTCGAAGGCTGCCCGCTCGTCCAGGAATGCCTCGACGAACGAGTGCGCCATGGTTCCGGTGGGCGTCAGCCCGTAGCGGCGGGCGGCACCGACCTGCTGCCGGCGCTCGCGCTCGGCGCGGAACCGCCCAGCCCGCACGTCCTGGCCGGCAGCGCCCGCACCGGACAGCTCATCGACCGCCGTGTGGCGGTCCGCGCGTTCGGCATCGTGGGCCCGGCCGAGGTACTCGCGTCGTTGGGCGCGTTCATCGCGATCCTGCTCGCCAGCGGCTGGACGTGAGGCCACGTCCCGGACAGCAGGCTGCTCGCGACGGCCTCGGGCACGGCGTTCGCGGCGATCGTCCTCGGTCAACTGGCCAACGCCTACGCCTGTCGCAATGAAGCCGTCCGGTGTGGCGGGTGGATCCGCGCCGGAACCGGCTGCTTCCCGGCGCGATCGCCATCGAACTCGCGCTGCTGGCCGTCTTCCTGGGCGTACCGACGGTCGCCGGCATGCTCGGCGAGAGCTGACCCTCACCGGTCGGGTGGGGGCTCGCTGTCCTCGCCGTTGCCGATAGTGTTGCTGATCGACACCGGGTACAAGACGGTCCGGCGTCGCCGCTGACGTCGGCCGCCGGCAGCTGCTCCACCATGCCGACTGCCGGTGGCCGTGATTCGATCGTAGATACCGCACCGCACGGTGCCGCGTGACGGTCACTGGCGGATGACCGCGACCGGGCAGCCGGCGTGATGGACCGCCGCATGGCTGACCGAGCCCAACAACAGACCGACGAATCCGCCGTGCCCGCGGGAGCCGACGACGAGGAGTTCGGCACCGGTCGATTCGTGAATCAACACCGCGGCAGGACCACCGGGCACGAGCACCGAGCGAACCGGCACGTCGGGGTACCGCTGCCGGTGTTCGGCCAGTGCCCGGGCGAGCACCGAGGTCTCGACATCTTCGAGGTCGGTCCGGTCGTAGACGGCGGAACCCATGTCAGCGGGGTTGGGTGATATCGGGTACCGCCACGAGTGGACCGCGGTGAGTCCGATCCCGCGTAGCGACGCCTCCTCGAACGCGAACCCGGTCGCTGCCTCGGAGAGCCGTGAACCGTCGACACCGACCACGATCCGGCCGACTCCATGACGGGTCGGGTCGTCGTCGGGCGGTGCTTCCGCTCGGGGCCGGACCACGACCACCGGGCAGTGTGCATGCGCCGCGGTCTGTACGCCGACAGACCCGGCAAGCAGGCTTTCGAAGCCGCCGAGCCCGCGGTTACCGACAACCATGATCGTCGCCCGCGACGACTCGCCGACCAGCACGCCGCCGGCGTCGCCTTCGACCAGTTCAAAGACGAAATCCAGCTCCGGTCCGGCGGCGACAGCGTACGCCTCCGCTCTGGCCAGCATCTGTGCCGCGGACTCCGGCGCTGCTTCCGCCTCCGACGGCTTGTCCGGCTGCGCCCATTCCAGCGCATGCACGATGCGCACCGGCAGGTGCCGACGCCTGGCCGCGGCTACGGCCCAGTCCAATGCCGCGTAGGACGGTTGCGAGCCATCCATGCCGACAACGATCGGCGCAGCGCCGTCAGCGTTCATCGGCGCCCCTCCGTCCTCGCCGGTTGCCTGCCGGCGCTCGTTGGAGAGTCTGCTCCGGCGCCTCGCGCCTGTCGACTCAGCGGCGCCCTCACCGGCCGGTGTCTGCCGGGACCTTCGGCCCTGCCGGCGCTCGCCGAGACGACAGACGCTTATGGGGGAGGGGCGGTGGTGATGACCCGGATCATGGTCGCTTACGCGACGGAGTGCGGCTCGACCCGGCAGGTGGCCGAGACAATCGCGGCGGTCCTGCGTACGGGCGGTGCGCGCGTCGAGGTGAAGCCAGCCAACGAGGTGCGTGCGCCGGCGGACGGCTTCGCCCTGGTGGTGCTCGGTGCACCGCTACTCCTCGCCGTCGCGGATGACTACAACCGGGCAGGTCGCGTGCTGGACGCAGTGCTGGCTGACCGAGCCAAGCAGGGCACCGACAAAACCGCCGTGACCGCGACAACCCAGTACCAGAAGATCCGCACCGCTGGCTGCCTGGAGGAGTGCGGCGGCGGCATTCCCCTCCACCAGCCGGGCATGGACGGTCACCGCGGGATGATCGCCGGCCGCCTCGGCGATGGCGTTCGCCAGCACCTGCTCGCCGGCCTTGCTCAGGCCCTCGGCGAGGTCGAACATCGGCGTCCAGCCGTTGGTGGACGGGATGTGCCAGGCGTGCACGGCTTCCACCGCGGCGCCGGTCAGCTTCGCCTGCCTGAGTGCCCACCGCAAAGCGTGATTGGACGGCGGCGACCCGTCGGCGCCGACCACGATCCGTTGTTGAGTCGTATTCTCAGCCATGCCTTGATCCTGACCCCGACACGGCCCGCGCGGTCAGGGTCTAACGACCCGGAAGCGATGTGCCTTCGCCTGTATGAGCCGCGTCGTGCGACGCGAGGGACCGGTGCTCTTCGGAGTACCGGTGATGGCACTCTCGCAGCGAGGAAGCGATCGAATAGCCGGCCGTAGCCGCCGGGTAGCTCGGACCGATGCCGGTCACGTCGCCACCGGTTCGGCCGTGCGGTGTCCGGGCTCGAACGTGCGCTCGCCGGTGAGGACCTGCCCGACCAGTTCGCCGTCGACGGTTTCCCGTTCCACCAGCAGCGCGGCGAGCCGGTCCAGGGCCGGCCGGTGTGCCCGCAGCAGGTCGACCGCGCGCTGCTCGGCGGCGTGGAGCAGCCGGCTGACCTCCTCGTCGACGATGCGCTGGGTGTGCTCCGAGTACGGCCGGTGCGCGGTTTCGTCGGGGGTCTGGCCGAGAAAGTCCAGGTGCCCGCTCGCGTAGCCGATCGGGCCGAGGGCGGGGGACAGGCCGAACTCGCGGACCATCCTGGCGGCGATCTGGGTGGCCCCACCGAGATCGTTGGCAGCGCCGGTGGAGCCCTCACCGAACACGACAAGCTCCGCGGCCCGTCCGCCGAGGCGCACGGCGAGCAGGTCAGCCAGGTAGGCCTCGCTGTAGAGGTGGCGTTCGGCTTCCGGGAGCTGCTCGGTGGCGCCCAGGGCCATGCCGGCCGGCAGGATTGTCACCTTGGCGACCGGGTCGGCATGCTCGCACAGCGCGGCGACCAGGGCATGGCCGGACTCGTGCACCGCGACGGCGTGACGCTCCTCGGGCAGCAGGGCGTTCGAGGCGTCCCGGCGACCGAGCAGCACCCGGTCCCGGGCGGCGTCGAGGTCGCGTGGGGTGATGGTGGTTCGCCCGTCGCGGACCGCGTTGATCGCGGCCTCGTTGACGAGGTTGGCGAGGTCGGCGCCGGAGAACCCGGGCGTGCCGCGCGCGACCAGGTCCAGGTCGACCCGGGACTCAAGGTGTTTCCCGGCGGCGTGTACGGCCAGGATCGCGGCGCGCTCGTGCTGGTTGGGCAGCGGTACCGTCACGTCGCGGTCGAAGCGCCCCGGGCGCAGCAGAGCCGGGTCGAGCGCGTCTGGGCGGTTCGTCGCGGCGAGCACGACGATGCCACTGGACTGATCGAAGCCGTCCATCTCGGCGAGGAGTTGGTTAAGGGTCTGTTCGCGCTCCTCGTGGCCGCCGGTGGTGACGCCGCCGCGCCGGCCGCCGATGGCGTCGATCTCGTCGATGAAGATGATCGACGGGGCGCGCTTGCGCGCTTCCTCGAACAGGTCGCGTACCCGGGAGGCGCCGACACCGACGAACATCTCGACGAACTCGGACCCGGTCACCGACAGGAACGGCACCTCCGCCTCGCCGGCGACGGCGCGGGCGATGAGGGTCTTGCCGGTACCCGGTGGTCCGATCATGATGACCCCGCGCGGCCCGGTAGCGCCGGCGGCGGCGTACCGGGATGGGTCGCGCAGGAAGTCGACCACCTCGCTGACCTCCTGCTTGACCCCTTCGTAGCCGGCCACGTCGGCAAACCTGGTCTTGGGGCGTTCCGCTTCGATGATCTTCGCACGGGATCGACCGAATCCGCTGACACCGCCGGCGAAGGAGCGCTGTGCCTGCCGGCCGGTCCAGATGAGTACGGCCAGGATGATCAGCACCGGCAGCCAAGCGGTGAGCCCGCTCAGCCACGAGCCGCTGGACCGGGTGGCGGAGACCTCCACGCTGTGGGCGCGCAGTTGCTGATCGAGCTGACCGGTGCCGAGCGCGGTCGGAAGCTGGGTGGTGAACGACTTGCCGCCGGTGAGCGTCCCGGTCACCGCGCCCTGATCGTCGATCACCACGGCCTTGACCTGGCTGGCGTCGACCTTGGCGACGAACTCGGAGTACGACAGTTCTGTCGCCGCCGGTGTCGACAGCAGGAACGACCAGCCGAGCACCGCGACCGTGGTCAGAACCCAGAAAACCAGCAGCCAGTTGTGCCACCACCGGCGCGGGGACGGCGCGGAGCGCCGCGGCTCGCCCGACGGCTTCGGTCTGGCTGACGGCTTCGGTCTGGCCGCCCTCAGGACGTGCCAGGCCGGCGGGCGGTACCTCGAGATCATGGCGAACCCGTACCTATGGAATGCCAGCCGGCAGCTGTCCCGCCGAGCCGTCGCCCGCGGCGGCGCCCGCTGTCATCCGATCGCGGTTCCGCCGGCCCTGCACAGAGCTGTCCTTCCCGTCCGATCCAGGTCGTGCGGCCCGATCCGCGCATTTCCCGCCGCGCCGCCGACGGTGGGGCGAAGGTCCTGATCGGCACGGGTCGATCGCCTCTGACCGGTTACCGGCTTCAGACAATAACGTCGAAAGTGAGATGAGGAGGTGTGCCATGTCCCGGTGGCAAGTAGGCGATGTCATGACTACCGACGTGGCGACCGTTTCGGAGGACACGCCGTTCCGGGAGATCGTCGCGTTGCTGCAAGAACGCCGGGTGGGCGCTGTGCCGGTGGTCGATGGCGGCAACCTGGTGCTCGGTATGGTCTCGGAGGCGGACCTGTTGCCCAAGATGGAGTTCGCCGGTAGGCCGCGGCAGTCGCGGCTGTTCGAGTCGCGTCGGATCAGGGCGGCCCGGGAGAGGGCGTCCGGCGACCTGGCTCGCGACCTGATGTCCGCGCCGGCAGTGACGGTGATGAAGCACATGTCGGTCGCCGACGCGGCCAGGCGGATGGACGAGTCCGGTGTGAACCACCTTCCGGTGGTCAACCTCGCCGGCCGGATCATCGGCATCGTCGCCCGAGGCGATCTGTTGCGGGTCTTCCTGCAAGCCGACGCCGAACTCCGCCGCGACGTGCTCGATGAGCTTCGGCAGCGGCCGGAAGCCTCGGCGTCGCGGGTCGATGTCCAGGTCGACAATGCGGTCGTCACCCTGACCGGACAGCTCGACCGCAGGTCCGCCATCCCCAGCATGGTGAAGAGGGCTGAGCTGGTGGACGGTGTCGTGGACGTGGTCGACCGGCTGACGTACGAGTACGACGACGTCGTCGAGCTACCGGTGGTCAACATTCCGTAGCGGCCGCCGGTGTTGACGCCGGCGTGACCGTGGCATGACAAGCCGCAACGTCTGGTTGGGTGAGCCGAACCCTTACAACAACAGCCCGGCGGTCGTCGCGCAGACGGTGGGCTGACGGCCGGTGCGGCCGGCGGACTCCGTGAGGCCGGCGGCATCGTCAGGCCCGGGTGCCGCCGCCGTGATCGTGACCTGGGGCTCGGCTACCGCGTGTCTGGCCGCGGTCGCCATGGCGATCGCCGACGGGTACCGCATGTCGGGGTCCTTGGCCATCGCGATCTCGACCGTCCGGCGTACCGCCGGTGGTACTTGCGCGGGCAGCGGCGGGGGTGCCTCCCGCCGGGTCGCGACCTCCGGCGGGTTGTCGCCCCTCAAACGGCCGCCGGCCGGCCAGGCGTTCGTAGGCGACCACACCGAGGGCGTACACGTCCGACAGCGGGGTGGCGGGATGCCCCGCCACCTGTTCGGGCGAGAGGTAACTGACGGTACCGAGGACCGCGCCGACCGAGGTGAGTGGACCCACGATGGCCGACCGGGCAATGCCGAAATCGGTGAGCACGAGCCGCCCGTCAGGGCAGACCAGCAGTCTCGGGGTTGGGCCCTCGGGGAAGCGTCCGGTGCCGGGTGGCAAACACCCCCGGGACCGGTGTGCTTGTCAAGATTTCCTCGTTGCTGAACGATGGTGGCCGTGAGGCTGGGAATCCTGTGCGGCGGTGGTCCTGCTCCTGGGATGAACTCGGTGATCTCTGCCGCCACGATCGAGGCCCGGAACTCCGGGTGGGACGTTCTCGGGATCATGGATGGCTTCCAGCACCTCATCGAGGGCCGGATCGAGGAGGCGTGGCCGCTGTCCATCACTGACGTCTCGAGGATCCATGTCCAGGGTGGGTCGATCATCCGGACCTCGCGGGCCAACCCGACGGTGCGAGACGAGGACGCCGCCGACCCGGACTGGAGGCTGCACGCCTGTCTCGAGTCGCTGCGGAGGCTGGGGATCGACGCGCTCGTGACGATCGGCGGGGACGACACGGCGTTCTCGGCGTCCCGGTTGGCGGAGGCGGCCGGAGGGGGCCTGCGCGTGGCGCACGTGCCGAAGACCATCGACGACGACCTGCCGTTACCGGGCGGCTCGCCGACCTTTGGCTTCGAGACCGCCAGGAGCGTGGGGGTCCAGCTCATTAACAACCTGATGGCCGACGCCATGACCACTCAGCGGTGGTACCTGGTGGTGGCCATGGGCCGCTCGGCCGGCCACCTGGCTCTGGGCATCGGAAAGGCGGCCGGGGCCACTCTCACGGTCATCGCCGAAGAGTTCCCCCGGGACGAGCCCATCCGGCTGTCGCGCCTGGTGGATGTCATCGAGACCTCGATGCTCAAGCGGATCGCCCACGGCCGCCCCTTCGGCGTGGCGGTGCTCGCCGAGGGCATCGGCCTGCGCCTGCCCCAGGAGGATCTCCAGAAGGCCATGCCGGAGGTCGAGCGAGACGAGCACGGCAACGTCCGGCTGGCCGAGCTGGAGCTGGACCGTCTGCTGGCGAAGCAGGTCAAGGACCGCTTCAAGGAGCGAGGAGCGAAGGTCACGGTGGAGGGCAAGAACATCGGCTACGAGCTGCGGTGCGCGCCCCCCGTCCCGTTCGACATCGAGTACACCCGCGACCTCGGCTACGGCGCCGTCGACTACCTGAAGCGGGTGCTGGAGGGCGACGAGCCCGGCGGCATGATCACGATCCAGGAGGGGCACATGGTGCCACTGCCCTTCGGGTCATTCAACGACCCCGAGACCGGGCGGGTGCGGATCCGGCTGGCGAACATCGAGTCGAACTCGTACCGGGTGGCCCGCGAGTACATGATCCGGCTGGACCGCGACGACCTCGAAGACCCGGAGAAGCTCCGCCCGATCGCAGACGCCTCAGGCCTTACGCCCGACGCCTTCCGCGACCGCTACGGCTATCTAGCCCCCGCCTCTGGCCGCCGCTGAGGTGGCGTCGTGTCCGAGTGAGCCCTGAGCCGAACGACCTCACGCACGACGTCGTCTGGGAGCGCGGCCATCCCGTACCGCTGACACAGCATGGCTGGCCTGCGACGCCAAAGCCGTCGGGCGGGTGGCCGGGTCGGCCGGCGCGCGGCCACGGGTGGCGCGGGGTCAGCGGCGACGGCGCGTCAGCCACACACCCACCACGCCGCCGGTGGCGACCAGCCCGAACACGGCCAGCGGCACGCTACGCACCACCAAGGCGACGACGGTGACCATCACAGCGACGACCAGCGCGACTACCGCGAGCACAGTACCGCGACGCGGGCGGCGGGATTCGAGCCGATGAACGAATCGAGGATCATCGGCGCGCAGTGCCGACTCGATGTCGGCCAGCCTGCGCTGCTCGCCATCACTGAGCATGACTACCCTCCCCACCTGGCGGCGGGATCACTCAGCCTCGCACGCTACCCACCGCGGCTCGATCACACCAGCGGCTTGTCGCCATCAGCAACTGTCAGTACCCCTCCATCAGCGCGGCGTCGAGGGCGAGTTCGATGTGCGCGGGCGGCGACGCGGTTCACGCCGCGACGAGCGCGGACTTGAGCACCTTCCCGGTCTCGTTGTGCGGCAGCTCGGCGTAGATGACCACACGGCGGGGTACCTGGAACGGTGCCAGCTCGGACCGGCACCAGGCACGGATGCCTTCCGGGTTGGCGGTGGCGCCGGTGCGCAGCGCCACGTGGGCGACCAGAGCCTGGCCGAGTACCCGGTCCGGAACTCCGACGACGGCGGCCTCGGCGACGGCCGGATGGCGTTCGAGAGCGTGTTCGACCGGCGTCGGGTAGACGTTCTCACCGTTAACGATGATCATGTCGTCGGCGCGGCCACCGACGAACAGCCGGCCCGCCGGGTCCAGCCAGCCGAGGTCACCCGTCCGGACGGTCTCCGCGCCCGCGACGTCGGCCGCGACGGCGTCCCGGCTGCGAACCACGATGGAGCCGGCCACACCCGCCGGGCAGGGCCGGCCGGATCCGTCGACGACGCCCACGCTCACCGCGGGCAGGGCACGTCCGGCGGTGCCGGGCGCGGCTCGCAGGTCGGCCGGGGTGGCGACGGCCGCGAATCCAGCCTCGGTGGAGCCGTAGAGGCTGTACAGAATCTCGCCGTACTCGTCCATGAACGTCGTCGCCAACCGGCCGGACAGGGCGGAGCCGCTGACCGCCACGACCCGGAGACTGCTCGGGTCGTACCGGCGCCGTACGTCCGCCGGAAGGTCCATGATCTTTTGCAGCATGGTGGGCACGGCCACGAGGACGTGACAGCGGTGCCGCTCCACCAGCGCCAGGGTGCGCTCGGGATCGAACCGGCGGGCGACCACAATGGTGCTGCTGAGCAGCATGCCGAGGAGCATGTGCAGCCAGCCCCAGGCGTGGAACAGCGGGGCGGCGACGAGGTGCGTCTGCCGTACCCGCAACGGCAGGCCAGACAGCAGCGAGACGACCGAGCTCGGGCCACCCCCGGTGCGTGCGACACCCTTCGGAGTCCCGGTCGTCCCGGAGGTCAGGATGAGATGCCGGCTGGGTCGGGCCGGAGCGGCCAGCGACGCCGCTGACAGCCTCGCCAGCACCGGGACGCTCATCGTGCCCGTGCCCGTGCCCGTGCCCGTGCCCGTGTCGTCGGTCGTCGGGATGCGGCGGATTCCGGCCGGCACCCGGTCGGCGAACTCCGCGTCGTACACCAGCGTGCCGATCCCGTACCGCTCGACCAGGTCGGCAACCTGCCCGGCAGGGAATCCGGGATTGAGGTACACGACGTCCGCGCCCAACCGCGATGCGCCCACCACCACCTGGTAGAACGCGGCCGAGTTGCGCGCCAGGAGTCCGATCCGGTCCGCGGCCGACAGACCGGCCGCCGCCAGGCCGCGTGCCACCGCCGTGCAACTCGCGTCGAGCTGCCGCATCGAGCTCACGCCGCCCTCGTCACCGGTCGCGTCGGCGTCGATCAGCGCCGGGGCGTCCGGATAGCAGGCGGCACCGAGGGTGACGCCCATGCCGGGCCCCAGCCCGTACCGGGCCAGCCGCAGCCCGACGCTCAGCAACCGGTCGGGACGGTACGGCCGGACCAGGCCGGCACGGGCGAGCGCCGCCGCACCGATCAGCGACTCGCCTGGACTCAATAGCCGGTATCTCACAATCGTGAATTGGATGCCGTACGCCAGCCGTCGACCAGTGCCGGATGGCCCGTCGCCGCGGGTCGAAAAGAACCACGCGAGGACGGAATCACCGCTCCAGCGGCAGGCGTTCGGAGATCAGCCGGTCGAACAGTGCGCTGCGTAGGTCATCACGTAGCCGGCACAGCGCGGCGGTGATGCCGGGCCTGGGCGGCTTCGGTGCGCGGATCAGGAGCGCTGGCGCGGGCAGCCGGGAGCGGTCAGCCTCGAAGCGGCGGCGGGCCGCGTCGATGTCCGTTGCCGGGCCGTGCTCGTCCCCGTCGGTGAGCCGGCGGCCGGCTGTCATGACCGGTACTAGCAAGGGCGTACGGTCGGCCGGGACGGGTTCGCGGCGGAGCCCGATCAGGTCGTCGCCTGGCGACCCGGCCCGGAAGACCTGCTTGGCGCCGGGCAGGGTGGCCTTAGCCGGGGACAGTTTCATGACCGGCCGTTCGCCGTACGCGACGAGTTTGTACGCACTGTCCAGCGACGGGGCATCGTCGGTCCCGGCAGGTTCAGCTGCCGGGCCACGTCGATGGCGGTGCGTACGCCGGCCAGGGTCTGGTACGTGTCGACCAGAAAGATCGTGCCTGCCGGGTAGTCGGAGGCGAACGCCTCGAACGCCGCCGGCTCGTCGGGGAACGCTTCCACGAACGAGTGCGCCATGGTTCCGGTGGGCGTCAGCCGGTACCGGCGGGCGGCGGCCACGTTGCTGGTGGCGGTGAACCCGGCGATCGCGCTGGCGCGGGCGACCGCGGCCGCGGCCTCCAACCCGTGGGTACGGCGGGAGGCGAAGTCGACCAGTTGCGCGCCGCCGGCCGCGAGTCGGCAGCGGGCCGCTTTCGACGCGATGGCGAAATCATCGACCGTGGTGTGACGGTCCGCGCGTTCGGCATCCTCGGCGCGGCCGAGGTGGTGGCGTCGCTGGGGGCGTTCACCGTGGTCCTGCTCGCCGGCGGCTGGACGTGGGGCCAAGATCCGGACGCCGGGCTGCTCGCGACGGCCTCCGGAACGGCGTTCGCGGCGATCGTCCTCGGCCAGCTGGCCAACGCCTACGCCTGCCGCAGCGAAACCCGCCCGGTGTGGCGGGTGGACCCCCGGCGAAACCGGCTACTGCCCGGCGCGATCGCCATCGAACTCGCGCTGCTGGCAGTCTTCCTGGCGGTACCGGCGGTCGCCGGCATGCTCGGCGGGGCCTGGCCGACGCCGGCCGGGTGGGCGATCGCCGTCATCGCCGTGCCGATCCTGCTGCTCGCCGACACCGGGTACAAGGCAGTACGCCGTCGCCGCTGAGGTCGACCGGGCGGCTACCCACGGGGCGGAGCCGCTGGAACCGTTGTTCCGGTAGTTCCACCGGGCCCGGATGACGATGAGAAATCCCCGGTGTCCGCGTGCGTGGTGGCAACCGACACGGACGCGTGGTCGATGCGGCCCTCCTGATGTGACGTTCGGCCCTGGTCCGGGCCGTTCCCCGGCGTGACCGTGAGGGTGAGCGGTGGAGCCGCCGAGCGGCTCGCGTCGGCGCGAGGGGGTGTGAGATGCGGTGGGAGCCGATTCGTAAGACATCCGCGGAGCGGGTGTCGGCGAATTTGAGCCTGTACCGGTGGGTGCGCCATGACTTCACGTGGGCGCATGCCCGGGGGTGGCTGTCGGGCCTGCCGGGCGGCGGCGGGCTCAACATCGGGTACGAGGCGGTGGACCGGCATGCGTACGGTGAGCGCCGGGACAAGGTGGCGCTGCGCTGTCTGGGCCGGCGGGGTGAGGTCACCGAGCTGACCTACGGCGAGCTGTGCCGGCAGACCAACCGGTTCGCGAACGCCCTGCGCGAGCGCGGGGTCGGGCACGGCGACCGGGTGTTCTCGTTGCTGACGCGGGGACCCGAGCTGTACGTCACCGCGCTGGGCACGCTGAAGAACACGAGCGTGTTCGCGCCGCTGTTCTCGGCGTTCGGCCCGGAGCCGATCCGGGAGCGGATCGCCCGCGGCGACGGGATGGTTCTGGTGACCACACCGGAGCTGTACCGGCGGCGGATCGCCGGGATCCGGGACGCCCTGCCGGGGCTCAAGCACGTGCTGGTCACCGGCGACGGCCCGGCCCCTGCCGGTACCGAGAGCCTGGCGGCGGCGCTGGCGGCGGCGAGTGACCGGTTCGACGTGCCGCCCACCGACCCGCGGGACATGGCGCTGCTGCATTTCACCAGCGGTACCACCGGCCGGCCGAAGGGCGCGGTGCACGTCCACGAGGCGGTCGTGGCGCACTACGCGACCGCGCTGTATGCGTTGGACCTGCACCCCGACGACGTGTTCTGGTGCACGGCCGACCCCGGTTGGGTCACCGGCACCTCGTACGGGATCAGCGCGCCGCTGGCCCACGGCCTGACCGTCGTCGTGGACGCGGGCGAGTTCGAGGCGCGTCGGTGGTACGCGAATCTCGCCGAGCAGCGGGTCACGGTCTGGTACACCGCGCCGACCGCGCTGCGGATGCTGATGCGCCACGGCGCCGGCCTGGCCGCCGGGTACGACCTGTCCGCGCTGCGTTACATCGCCTCGGTGGGGGAGCCGCTCAACCCGGAGGTGGTGGTGTCGGGCCGGGAGGCGTTGGGGCGGCCGATCCACGACAGCTGGTGGCAGACGGAGACCGGCGCCATCATGATCAGTAACTACGCGGGGGTGGATATCCGGCCGGGCTCGATGGGGCTGCCGATGCCGGGCGTTGAGGTGGCGCTGCTCGAACGGGGCGAGGACGGCCGGGCGCGGGTGGTCGATGGTGCTGTGACGGTGATCGACACGCCGGACACGGTGGGGGAGTTGGCGTTGCGGCCGGGCTGGCCGTCGATGTTCCGGGGGTACCTGCACGACGAGGAGCGCTACGCGAAGTGCTTCGCCGGTGGGTGGTACCGGAGCGGTGACCTGGCCCGGCGCGATGCGGACGGCTACTACTGGTTCGTCGGCCGCGCCGACGATGTGATCAAGTCCGCAATCCGGACCAAGCAGAGCAACGGTCTGGCGGCTTCCATGACTCCGATCCGGCTCGGAGGGAAGGGGCTACCCGATTGTGGTGAGAGGAGCCTGTGATGAAGGTACTGGGCGTGGACAACGTGTTCGTACCGGTGGGTGACCTGGTCCGCGCGATCGAGTTCTACCGTGACGTCGTCGGCTTGCCTATGGCCAAGCGATTCGATGAGATGGGGATGGTGCTGTTTCAGATCGGGGATGAGACGCCCGGGCTGGGCGTCGGCGTCACTGAGGCGCCACAGGTTGGCGCGCAGAAGGTGTGGTTCGAGGTGCCGGATGCTCGCGCTGCCGCCCAGGAAATATCCGCCAAGGGCGTGACGCCGTTGACAGCACCGTTCCTCATCCCGACCGGTTGGGCGTTCGAGATCCGAGACCCGTGGGGCAATGTCATCGGCTTCACCGACTACACGGTCCGGCCGGATCTCGCCCGCACCTGAGGTCCCAATCGGGATCACCGGCAGCACACTGACGTCTCTATTCCCAGCGTGGCTTATACCGGCAGCTGTCAGTGGCCACGGTTAGCCGTGGAGTTACCAAATGAACCCGGGTGTTGTCGTCAACCCAACCAGGACGAAACAGTCGCGGCCACGGACAGCCACTGGCCATGCTTCGTTACGCACCTCCGCAACACCGACGAGCGTCTTCCCAGACCTCCGCTGCGGATCAGGTGTCGGGTAGAGACCAACGTTCTGGAATGCGCCGTACTCTGGCGTCATCCGCAACGACCGCCAAATGCGACACGATACCGGTGCTGATTCTTGTGACTTTCGGCCCTGAACCCACCGCACGTGCCGGGTCACAGTGGAGGATGGAGCGGTAGCGCCTCGGCGGGCGCCGCGACGCGGACCGCCGAGGGAGTGAGGGCAGTGTTCGGCAGAGCACAGCACAGACGAGCGGGCAGCCCGGTACGCGCCGGTGTCGTCGGAATCCTGGCCGCGGTGACCGCGGCGGCACTGACGGCGGCTTTGACCATGCTGGCCGCGCCGGTCGCTTCAGCGGCCGATCAGGCGCCGGCGCAGGCGACGGTGTTCGAACGCGGATACGACACCGCGAAGGTTGTCACACTGACCTTCGACGCGGACTGGTGGAGCCCGGGTGACGTGCCGACGGTGCTTGCGATCCTGCGCGACAACGGGATCACCGCCGGGTTCGCGTTGACCGGACGGTACGTGGAGAAGTATCCGGACCAGACGCGGGCCATCGTGAACGCCGGCCACAAGCTGGTCAACCACAGCTACGACCACCCGTACTTCTACAGCCCCGACCCGACTACCGGACACCGGCTGACCCAGGCGGAGCGGTGGCGTGAGCTGGACATGGCGGAGGCGGCGTACAACCGGCTCGGCTTCACCTCGGGCGGTTGGTTCCGCACGCCGTACCGTGACGGGTACACCGACCCTGGTCTCAACCGGGATCTCGCTCTTGACGGCTACTACATCAACTGGGACTGGACCTTCGACACGACCGGGTACCTCGGTGTCGACCCCAGCGTGATCCTCGACCGGGTGCGCCGGTACACGGTGCCAGGTGCGATCATCCTCATGCACCTGAGTACCGAGTCCACCGACACCGCGGCGCTGCCGTCGGTCATCGCCACGTTGCGCGGCATGGGGTATGGCTTCACCGACCCGTACCGCACGACCACCCGGGGAATCATCGGCGGTAGGTACGTCGCGCTCGGCGCCCAGAACTCGGTGCTCGGCGCGGCGCGCACGCCGGAGATCGTGCCGGCGAGCACGGCGGGTACCGCGGTGCAGTGGTTCGCGGGCGGCCGGATGTACTGGAAGAGCGACGTCGGCGCGTACGAGGTGCACGGTGCGATCCTCGGCAGGTACGTGGCCCTGGGCACGGTCAACTCGTTCCTGCGCTATCCCACCACCGACGAGTCGACGACCCCGGACGGTGTGGGCCGGTACAACCACTTCGCCGGCGCGGACATGCCTGGCTCGATCTACTGGACGCCCGCGACGGGCGCGCACGAGGTGCACGGCCTGATCCGGGCCAAGTGGCGCGACCTGGGCTGGGAGGCCGGCGTGGTCGGCTACCCGACCACGGACGAGTCCGGCACCCCGGATGGCGTCGGCCGGTTCAACCACTTCTCCGGGCAGGGCTCACCCGCCTCGATCTACTTCACGCCGGGCACCGGAGCACACGAGGTGCACGGCCCGATCCGGGCGAAGTGGGAGCAGCTCAGTTGGGAACGCGGCCTGCTCGGGTACCCGGTCAATGACGAGGTCGCGGTGACGGGCGGCCGGGCGTCGCAGTTCCAGGGCGGCAACGTGTACTGGTCCGAGTCGACCAGTGCGCACGAGGTGCACGGCGCCATCCTGGGCCGGTACCTGCAACTCGGCGGGACCGGTAGCCGGCTCGGCCTGCCGACCGGCGACGAGTACACGATCAGCACCGGGCGGCGTAGCGACTTCCAGCACGGCGCGATCCTGTGGAACTCCACCACCCGCGAGGTCACCGTCATCTACACCTGACCGGCACAGGAAATCCGGCGGTCGCGCTCGGGACTTATGGCCCTGGGGCGGGTAGGGGAGAGCGCGCAACGTCGGGCATAGACGCTCGAACAAGGAGGCGATGGGTATGCGTGCGCTTGTTTACCACGGACCTGGCAGCAAGAACTGGGAGGAGGTGGCCGACCCGACGATCATGGACGACACCGACGCGATCGTACAGGTCGACACGGTGACCATCTGCGGTACCGATCTGCACATCCTCAAGGGGGATGTGCCCGCGGTCACCGACGGCCGGATCCTCGGCCACGAGGCGGTCGGTACCGTCGTGCAGGTCGGTACCGGTGTGAAGAACGTCCGCCCCGGCGACCGGGTCCTGGTCTCGTGCATCAGCGCCTGCGGCCGGTGCCGTTACTGCCGCGACGGCAGCTACGGCCAGTGCCGCGGCGGCGGTGGCTGGATCCTCGGACACCGCATCAATGGCACACAGGCGGAGTACGTCCGGGTGCCGTTCGCGGACAACTCGACCTATCCGGTGCCGGCCGGCGTCACCGACGAGGAAGTTCTCATGCTCGCCGACATCCTGCCAACCGGCTACGAAGTGGGCGTGCTCAATGGCAGCGTCCGGCCGGGCGACACCGTCGCCATCGTCGGCGCGGGACCGATCGGCCTGGCCGCGACCCTCGGCGCCAAGCTGCACTCACCGAGCCACGTGGTGGCTATCGACCTCGCTGCCGGCCGGCTCGACGCGGCCAAGCAGTTCGGGGCCGACATCGTCGTCAACAGCCGTGGTGACGATCCCGTCGACCGGGTGATGGAACTGACCGACGGCCTGGGGGCGGACGTGGTGATCGAGGCGGTCGGCGTCCCGGAGACGTTCGAACTATGCACCCGGCTCGTCCGTCCGGGTGGTCACGTCGCGAACGTGGGTGTGCACGGAGCGCCCGCCACCCTGCACCTGGAGGACCTCTGGATCAAGAACGTGACCATCACCACCGGGTTGGTGGACACCTATTCCACGCCGACCCTGTTGCGCCTGGTGGCCGCCCGCCAGATCGAGGCCGCCCGGTTCGTCACCCACCGGTTTGGAATCGACGAGTTCCTGGAGGCATACGACGTGTTCGGCCGGGCAGGTGAGACCGGCGCGTTGAAGGTCGTGCTCAGCCGGAGCTGAGCACGGCGGTAGCCTCGCGTATCAGGGTCGTTCGGCCCTGTCCCGGCCGAACGACCCTGGCGAGGCTGGAACTGTGAGGAACGATCGCCCGGATGCCGGTTTCGACGTCACGGCGGCCGCGGCACCTACGGTCCCGGCCCGGATGCCGTACCTGGACAACCTGCGCACCGCGATGGTCGCCTGGATCATCGGCGGGCACGCGCTGCTCGGGTATACGAGGATCGGCGGCTGGCAGTACGCCGAGGTCCACGAGGTGGCCTTCGCGCCGCTGTCGGAACTGGTCCTTCTTGCCATCCTGGGCCCGACGGCGCTGTTCGTGATCGGCACGTTCTTCTTCCTGTCCGGGCTGGTCGGCGAGAACGCGATGGCGCGCAAGGGGCCGGCCCGGTTCGCCGTCGACCGGCTGCTGCGGCTCGGCATACCGTTCGCGGTCTATGTAACGCTGGTGTGGCCGCTGTTCATGTGGTTCGCCTACCTCGCCGCCGGTCGCCGGGTCTCGTACTGGTGGGCGTTCACGCACCTGCAGCCCTTCCTCGACGCCGGCCCGCTGTGGTTCGCCGAGGTGCTGCTCTACGTCTCGCTCGGGTACGCGGCCTGGCACTGGATCGCGGCGCGGGTCGGCCGGCTGCCCGCCTCGTTGCGCGGAAGGCACCTGGTCGCCGTGGCGGTCGGTGTGGCCGTCGCGTCGTTCGTGGTGCGGCTGTGGTTCCCGGCCCGCAGTACCCAGATTCTCGGCCTGCACGTGTGGCAGTGGCCGCAATGCGTGGCCATGTTCGGCCTGGGAGTCGCGGCGGGGCACCGCGGCTGGCGGGAGCGGGTGCCGCGGCAGCTGTGCCGGGCCTGCGGGTGGACGATCGTGGTCACGATCGCGGCGGTGCCGGTTCTCGCACTGACCACCGGGGTGACCAACGTCGCCGCGGAGGCCGCACCGTTCCTCGGCGGCTGGCACTGGCAGGCGCTGATCCTCGACTGCGTCGAGGCCGCGCTGGTGGTGGCCGGCTCGGTGTGGCTGCTCGGCCTGGCCGAGCGCCGGCTGACGGGCACCGGTCCGCGGCCGGTCGGCTGGGCCCGGGCCTCCTACGCGGCGTTCGCCCTCCAGGCGCCGGTGCTCCTGACGCTGGCGATCACGCTCCGGCCGTTGCCGTGGCCGGCCGGGGCGAAGGCCGCTCTAGTGGCCGCGCTCGGTGTACTGGTCAGCTACTGGCTGGGCATGCGACTCGTGCGGACCAGGTTGGGACAGGTTCTGTGACCGCGGGTACGTTACGCTGGCGAGACCCGGCCGCGCGGGCACTGTCCCGGCTGCTGCCCGCCGATGTGCTCTGCTACGTCGACACCGAATCGCGCGCGTTCGCGCTCACCTTCGACGACGGACCGCATCCCGCCACCACACCGGGCCTGCTCGATGTACTGGCGCGGCACTCGGCGCGGGCAACGTTCTTCCTGATCGGCGAACGCGTTCCCGGCAACGAGGCGATCGTGGCGCGCATCGCGGGCGAAGGCCATGAGGTGGCCAACCACCTCATGCGCGACGAGCGTTCGATCTGCGTGCCCGCGCCGCGGTTCCAACGCGAGTTGGCGCAGGTCACGTCGCTGCTGGCGGGGTACGGCGCGGTCCGCTGGTTTCGTCCCGGCTCGGGCTGGTTCACTCCGCGCATCCGGCGTGTGGCTGGCGAGCAGGGCCTGCGCGTCGTGCTCGGCACGGTGGTGGCGACGCACACCGGCGGCGTGGGTGACGGGCGCATCACCGCGAAGCTTCTCGGGGAGACCCGTCCGGGGTCGATCGTCGTCCTGCACGAGGGCACCGTCGCGCGGCGCGGCGTGGTGGACACGACCGATGAGCTACTGGCACGGCTGGGCCGGCGTGGCTTCGCCGCGATGACGGTCTCAGAACTCGTCTCGCTGTACCGGTGACCGTCGCGCGATCCGTGGTGATGGTACGCGGCCGGTCGGTCAGCGACGGCTCACCCGCGGCGTGCCGGTACGACCGCGAGCGGGCAATGGGTGCGACCGATCAGTGCACGCGTGACCGGACCGAGCAGTTGATCGCTGGCTAGCGGGTGATGGCGGGCGCCGACAACCAGCAGTCCGCTCCCGGCGGTCTGTCGGATGCCCGGACGATGTCCGGGTCGTGGATGGCTCGCCGTTGCACGGTCACGTCCGGGCATTTGGCACCCCAGCCGGCGACGGCCTCGTCGTCGACGGCGAGCAGGACCGGCCCGGCAGCCGTCCCGGTCACGTTCGGGACGACGATGACGGGGCAGGCCGCGTGTGCGGCGACCAGGGTGGGGCTGGTGGACTGGTGGGTGGCGCCGGCTCCGGGACGGCGTCAGCGGGTACCACGACGGTATGGGCCGCGCGGCTGCGTTCGATGAGTACCTCGGCGAGCTGGCCGGGCGCCGTCTCGCTGGTTGCTACCAGTGTGCGGTGAGGTCCGAGCTGGCCGGTGGCGGCGGCGAGGGCGCGCCGTGCCGCGGTGAGGTCCGCCGCCGGAGCGGCACCGGACCCGGCGGAACCGGTTACGTAGGCGGCGACCAGATGCAGCGGCCGCTGGTGGAGCACCGCCTGTGCGGCGGCAGCCCCGGCAGCGGCCAGCCCGGCCGCCGAGGCGTCGGTACCGGCCACCACTGGCAGAGCTGACGAGACCGTCATGGCTGACCTCCGATCGTCGACACTTCACCTCCACTGTCGGGCACCGACCGGGTCGGCGCCGTGAGGCGGCAGTCGTTATCGCGCAGGACTTTCGTCCCTGTTCGATTCACGCCGGCCGGTCCAGCGGGCCACCCGCCGGTCGCAGTGCACCGGGGGTGCCGGTTGCCGGCCCACAGGTGACCAACGGCCCTGGCCGGCTCGGGCCGGTACCGAAGAAGCTGGCGGTAGCGGCAAACCGTTGCAGCGGCGGAGGTGCGTGATGCGCCAGGTGACCGGTCCGGTGGTCGTGGGAGTCGACGGATCCCCGATCAGCATGCGCGCATTGGATCTGGCGGCGGACGAGGCGGCGCTCCGCGACGTACCGCTGCGGGTGATCCATGTCGCTGAGCCCGGCGACGTGCGGCGCCGGCCCGTCGAGCGTCGGCCACCGGCAGCGATGTCGCCGCGCCGGGTGCTCACCGTCGCGTATGAGGCGGCCGAATGCCGGCACGCCGGCCTGAAGATCGAAACGGTTGCGGTGGACGGCCTGCCGGCGGTCGTTCTGATCGAAGAGTCCGCCAATGCGAGTCTCACCGTCGTCGGCCATCGAGGGCGCGGAGGTTACCTCGGCCTTGCCGCGGGTGCCGTGTGCACCCGGGTCGCCGCGCGTGGCCACGGCCCGATCCTGATCACCCGAGGCACCGCGCCGCTGCGATTCGACGCTCCGATCGTGCTGGGGGTGGACGCCGACGCGCCGTCCGGTGAGGCGATCGGGTTCGCCTTCGCCGAAGCGGACCTGCGTGGCGTACCGGTCCGTGCCGTCTACGCGTGGAGCAGAGTGGGCGCGGCCGGCGAGTTCGAGCCCGCGTACTACGACTTCGACGAAGCGCGCCAGCAGGCCGCCCGGATGCTCGCCGAGGCGGTTGCCGGTTGGTCCGAGAGCTACCCCGATGTCGCGACCGAACTGATTGTCGAGCACAGCCTGGATCCACCCGCCGCGATGCTGCGTGCCTCCAGCGAAGCGAGCCTCATCGTGGTCGGTCCGCACGATCATGACCCCTGGCGGCGGTTCCTGCTCGGTTCGGTCGACGCCACGCTGACCCATCACGCAGGGTGCCCGGTCGCCCTGGTGCATGCCACCGGTTGATCCCGAGGACGGATGTCATGGCTGCGCTGGTGATTTCGCTGACCATACTCGTCGCCGCCTATGCCGTCGTGGCGGTGGCGATGCACGCCGACCGGAAACCGTACCCGGGCCGCCCTTCCGCGGCCGCGGACAGCGACCCGCAACAGGCCCGGGACGTGGCACGCCCGGTTCGACCCGACGTCCGTCCCACCGACGCGGCCGCCGTCCCCACCGACGAGTCGGTGCTGGCCGCGTGGCGGCTCAGCGGATACCTGTCCGCCCCGGACTACCGGCAGGCGATGGAGCGCCTGGCCGCCGAGGACGACCTGCGCCACCCGCTCGCTGTACCACCCAATGAGAACGGCCCCACCTGACCACCGGACGGCGGCGGCGGATTCGGGACCTTCGGCACTGGTCGGCCGACAGTTGCGGGGACGCACGCTGAAACCGGATGGCCAGGTCGACGAATGCGACAGGCGTCCTGTCACCGCATCTCCCCCCGGCCACCTCCGCACGCTGGAGGTGTGCGATGTCTGACCAGTCCACACTGCTCCTGCCACCCGTCAGCGGTCCGCCCGGGCCGGAAGAACAGCCGCCCAGGCGTTGGCGTGGCTGGCCTATCGTCGTCAGCGCCGTTCCGTGACGGGCATATCGTCACGCTGGGAACCGCCGTGGCCACGACCGGCGACGCGCGAGCGATCGACAGCACCACGGTGCGGGTCCTGGGCGACAGCACGGTCACCGTCAAGCTCGGCGATTTCCAGCGCTGCTGCGGCGATGAGACGCCGGTGCTCTGGCAGACGCGCGGGTACCGGTGGAACGGCCTCGCGTTCCGTCAGGTCAGCGGGCCCGCGCGCGTGGGCGGTGGCGACCCCGGTTCGCCACCGCCCCGGCCGAAGGTCCAGGCACCCGGGAGACGTCAGCCGGTCGAGTTGCGGGCGCGCGCCCATCGCCAGGCCAGATCCGGTCGCCCCGGTTCCCAGCGGAACAGGAAGACGGTGAGCACGATCGCGGCCGCGTTCCAGCCGGCGACCGCGATCAGTTCGTGCGACGGCATCGGCCATGAGGTGGTGGAGGGGTTGAAGGCAGCTTCCAGCGTACGGGCGATCGGCGCGACCGGGAGGGCCGAGGCCAGGTCGTGCAGCCACTGTGGAGCGTGTACCGAAGAGAAGAACACGTCGGAGACGAAGGCCAGTGGCAGCATCGTGCCGTAGGCGACCGGCAGCGCGGTGTCATTCTTCGGAACCAGGCTGGCGACGGCGACACCGAGCAGGAAGAACGTGACCACGCCGAGACCGATCGCGCCGAGCGCGTAGCCGACTGCCCGCCAGACCACGGTGACATGGAAGAACGCGACACCGATCAGCGTGATGACGGTCAGCGCCGCAAGTGCCGTCACCACGGCCGAACCGAACCTGCCGGCGAGGTACGTCCAGGCTGGCAGCGGTGTGCCGCGGAGCCGCTTCAGGATTCCCTGCTCGCGGGCCAGCGTGAGTCCGGTGATGGTGTTGACATAGCAGGCGTTGAGCAGGCAGAAGGTGCCGATGGCCGGAGTCAGGAACTGTGCGTAGTGTCCATCCGAGGGCTGGGCGGCCATCGTGTCCGGTGTGAGCAGGTTGAGGCAGACCAGCAGCAGGACGGGCACCACGAGGGTCACGAAGAACCCGAGCGGACTGCGCACGACGAGCAGGAGTTGGTAGCGGATCTGGCCGAGCGCCAGCAGCACGGCTGGGCGGGATCGGCTCTGTGGGCTTCGGGTCATGACTGCTCCTGACGGCTGTCCGCGGAGTTCTCCGCGTCGTCGGTGATCCGCAGGTAAACGTCCTCAAGGGACGGTCGGCTCACGGTCAGCGCCCGGAGGTTCTCGCCGCGGCCGACCGCCCACGATGTCAACGCCAGCAGTGCCTCGGTCGGCTGGCCGGTGCGTATCGCCACATGGTCGCCGCGACGCTCGCAGTCCTGCCACGGGCCGGGGGGCAGATCCCCGGCGCGGGCCTCGGCCGGCAGCCGGAAGCTGATGACGCTTTCCGCCGTGTCCCGACCGCCGAGGGCGCTGGGCGAGGACTCGGCGACGAGGCGGCCGTGACTGAGCACGCCGACCCGGTCCGCGAGGCGCTGCACCTCGTCGAGGTAGTGCGACGTGAGCAGGACCGTCTTGCCCAGGTCGCGAAGGCCGTCGATCATGTCCCACGCACTGCGCCGGGCGGTCGGATCGAAGCCGGTGGTCGGCTCGTCCAGGAACAGCAGCTCCGGATCGCCGACGAGCGCGAGTGCCAGATCGAGCCGGCGGAACTGGCCGCCGGACAGCGTGTTCGCCCGGGCGCGGCGTTTGTCCGCGAGCCCGACCCGTTCGATCGTGGCGATCGGATCACGGGGATGGGCGTAGAAGCTGGCGTACAACCGGACCATCTCATCGACGGTCAGGTCGGCGTCCATGCCGCCGGACTGGAGTACCACGCCGACCCGTTCGCGGAACCGGCGTCCGCCCCGCTCCGGGTCCTGCCCCAGTACGCGTACCCGACCGGCGCTGCGGCGGCGGTGCCCTTCCAGGATCTCCACCGTGGTGGTCTTCCCGGCACCGTTCGGGCCCAGCAGGGCGTAGATCTCGCCTCGCCGTACCCGGAAGCTCAGGCCGTCCACGGCGTAACGGTCGCCGTACCTCTTGCGCAGGTTCTCGACTTCGATCGCGGGTTCAAGTCCGCTGTCCCGTTGGCTCACATGTCGATCATGTGAGAGGTCAACAGGCGTCGATAGAGGCGTTCGACCCGTTCCGCAGGGGCGTAGCGACCATTGGCCAGGTGGCCTGAGTCGAACCGGTCATACCCGGTGGTATCGATCGTCCTCGACGCACCCGTGGCGGGGTCTGCTCGACGGAGGTGCCCATGCTGTGCGCCGAGCGTCTGGACGAGGCCGCCCGCCTCAGCCGGCGACGATGAGGTTCCCCTCCGGGCGCCGATCAATCACCATGTGGGGATGAGCATGATTCATCCGGTGGACGTGCCGGCGCGGCCGGTGGAGCGGTTACGCTCGGTGGTCGGTGGCGCTCGGTACGACCGTCTGGTGGCGGCCGCCGAGGGGTTCCGGAAGCGGTTGGCGCACCGCACGATCTGGAACATCAATTCGACCGCGATCGGCGGCGGTGTCGCGGAGATGCTCCAGGCGCTGGTCGGGTACGTGGAGGATCTTGACATCCCGATCCGGTGGTCGGTGATCAGTGGTGACGCTGACTTCTTCGCGTCGACCAAGCGGCTGCACAACCTCATTCACGGGCGTTCCGATGGGGTGGCGCTGACCGCGACGGATGCCGCGCACTACGCGGCGGTGCTGGCTGCCAACGGGGACGACTTGGTCGCGCAGGTCCGGCCGGGTGACATCGTGTTGTTGCATGATCCGCAGACGGCCGGGTTGGCGGGTGCGTTGGCGGCGGCGGGAGCGCGGGTGGTGTGGCGCTGCCATATCGGGTTGGATCGGGAGACCGCGGTCACGCGGCAGGCCTGGGAGTTTCTGCGGCCGCATCTGTCGGCCGCCGAGGGTTTCGTGTTCACCCGTCGGGCCTATGTGCCGTCCTGGGTGCCGGAGGAGCAGACCTGGATCATTCCGCCGTCGATTGATCCGTTCTCGGCCAAGAATCAGGAGCTGGCGCCGGACATGGTGCGGGCGATCCTGTCGACGATCGGGGTGCTCGACGGTGGCCGGCCCGACCTGCCCGGGCGGTTCACGCGCCGGGACGGGACAGCGGGCGAGGTGGCGCGGGCGGCCGTCGTGGTCGCCGATGCGTTGCCGGGTATGGCTGATCCGGTGGTGGTGCAGGTGTCGCGATGGGACCGGCTCAAGGACATGGTCGGCGTGATGCGGGGTTTCGCCGGTCACGTGGCGACTGGTGGACCGGGTTACCTGATGTTGGTGGGTCCGGATGTGCGCGGAGTCAGTGATGATCCGGAGGGCGCTCTGGTGTATGCGGAGTGCCTGACAGAGCGGGCGGGGTTGCCCGCGGCGGTCCGGGAGCGGGTGGGCTTGGTGACGCTTCCCCTTGATGACGTCGACGAGAACGCGGCGATGGTCAACGCGATGCAGCGGCATGCCACGGTGATCGTGCAGAAGAGCCTGGCCGAGGGCTTCGGGCTGACGGTGGCGGAGGGGATGTGGAAGGGCCGGGCGGTGGTGGGTTCGGCGGTGGGCGGGATCGTCGACCAGATCCCGGATGGCACGGGGGTGCTGCTGGCAGACCCCGCTGACCTGGTGGCATTCGGATCCGTGATCAGCCGACTGCTGGCCGATCCGGCCGGTACGGAACGGATGGGTCGGGCGGCGCATGTACACGTGCGGGACGAGTACGTGGGCGATCTTCATCTGCTGCGCTACGCGGAGCCTCTTCGGCACCCTGATCTGAACCGCGGAGACTGGCCACCCCCAGCGCGCCGCCCACCGTGTCAAGGGACCTGTCGGCCCACCGTGACAGGGCGTTGGGCCCTGCCCCGCCGGCCGCCTGTCGGGAACGGTGGATGGGGGAGGTGGGTTCGGTGGACAGCTTGGTCGTAGTCGGTGTTGACGGCTCTGCGAACAGCCTGGGCGCACTGCACTGGGCCGCGGATGAGGCCGCGCGGCGGCGGTGCCGACTGCGTATTGTGCACGTGCTCGGGTCGCAGGATCCGTACCGGAGCGACGAGGCGGACCGGCTCGTAGATGGTGCCGCTGCCTACGCGCGAGGCCGGCAGCCGGGGATCGAGGTTGAGGGCCTCGTCCACCGCGGCGGCGCCACGGCCGAGCTGAGCGCGGAATCCGAGCACGCCGATCTTGTCGTGGTAGGTGGCGGGAGTCACGGCGGCATCGCCGAACTTCTGCTCGGCTCGGTGAGCGGCCAGGTGGCGGCGCACAGCCGGTGCCCCGTCCTCGTCATCCACAATGGACAAGCCTGGGCCGGGCCGGAGACCGCGCCGCCGTCGGTCCGCTGGATCGTGGCGGGCATCGACGATTCGCCCGAGTCGGATCTCGCTGCCGGGTTCGCGTTCGACGAGGCCGCTGTCCGCGGCGCCGGGGTCATGGCTGTCCGCGCCTGGCGGCAACCGTTTCCGCCATGGCGAGGCGACGTCCGCCCGCTCATCGTCGACATCGCCGAACTGGAGACCACCGAGCACCACCTGCTGTCCGGGTCGGTCGCCCCATGGCAGGCGAAGTATCCACACGTACCGGTGCGCCAGCGGCTGATCCCGGACGCCCCCGGCGCCGCGCTGGTGACCGCGGCGCGGGAGGCTCAAGCGGTCGTCGTCGGGTCCCACGGTCACGGACGGTTCACCGGCCTGCTCCTCAACTCGACCAGCCAGTACGTACTCATGCACGCCGCTTGCCCGGTCTACGTCGTGCACGGCGCCGGTTCAGGCGCGGCGCCATGACGAGCACGATCCGATCACGACAGCCGGCCCAGCAGCCGCCCCAGGCGACCCGCACTGCCTGGCAGGCGCTGCCCTGGCTGCTCCGGGTCGCCGCACTTTACAGCGCGTGCCTGACGATGGTCGCGATCGGCGTGTACCTGGTCGCCGTGGCCTTCGCCCGGGTGGCGCCACTTGCCCTCGCCCTTGTCGCCGCGCTGCTGCTCACCGCACTGGTCGAGCCGGTCGCGACGGGTTGCTGCCGGTTGGGCGCGCCGCGGTGGCTGGCCGCGCTCGTCGCGTTACTGACCGTCCTCGTGGTGATCGCTCTGCCGGTGATCCTGGGCTGGACCCAGATGCAGGCTCAGTTCACCGACCTCGGCGGCACCCTCGACAGCGGTCTGGACAAGGTGCGTGACTACCTGGTCAACGGTCCCCTCGGACTCGACGGAACGCAGGTCGATGCCGTCCGCGACGGCCTGAATGGCCTGTTGCCGAACACCGCCGCCGACCTGCTCACCGGCGCCGCTACCGCGTTGGAGGTGCTCACCGCCGGCCTGCTGACCGCGTTCCTGCTCTTCTTCCTGATCAAGGACGGCGCGATGATGTGGGCCTGGTTCATCCAGCGCCTCCCGACCGGACAGCGCGCGCGTATTGACGACGCCGGTCGGCTCGGCTGGCATGTCCTGGCCCGCTACACCCGCGGTGTGGTCATCGTCGGCGGAGTGGACGCGGTCGGCATCGGGCTAGTTCTGGTGATCATGCGGGTCCCGCTCGCACTGCCGCTGATCCTGCTCACGTTCCTCGCCGAGTTCATTCCGTACCTCGGCGCGTGGTTGGCCGGCGCCGCCGCCGTCCTGGTGACGCTCGTCTCGAACGGCCCCACCGACGCGCTGATCATCCTGGCCGCCGTGTTGACCGTACAGTGCCTGGAAGGTTACCTGTTGGAGCCGTTGATCGTTGGGCGGGCAGTGCGACTGCATCCCGCCGCCGTCTTGCTCGCTGTCGCCGTCGGCGGCCTCACTGCGGGTGTCGGCGGAGCCGTGATCGCGGTACCGCTACTGGCCGTCGCCTACCGGGTCACGCTCCGGCTCCGCCACCCACCCCGCACAGGAATCGATCAGCCAGCGCCCGTACCGAGCCGGAGACCGGACGGTTAGCCGAGGAGTACCCGCACCGGTGAACCGTTCGGCCCTCCTGGTGCGATCGACCCGCGCCCACCCGGTTGCCCTGCGGCCTTGCGCCTGTTCATCTGCGCCTGCGGTACACGTACACCCAGCCCTCCAGCGCATCCCGGCACCCGCCGCAATGATTGTCGCCTACCAGGTGGCCCGGTCCGTCCAGGCCGGGCGCGTTGGAGGAGGGCCAGTCGCAGGCGTGGTCGGGACGGGCCGAAAGTCCCACAGACAGGGGTACTCGGTTCCTTATGTTCATGTCGCCGACATTTATACGTTGCGTATCAAAGCCAATACCCGACCGAGAGCGGGCTCTCATGAAAATCGTCGTCCTGGTCAAGTACGTTCCCGAGTCGAGCGCGACGTGGCGCTTCGCCGACGACCTGACCCTCGACCGCACCAGGATCGACGGGCGGCTGTCCGAGTTGGACGAGTACGCCGTAGAGCAGGCCGTCAGGCTGGTCGAGGCCGGGCTTCCGGTGGAGATCAGCTTCCTCACGATGGGCCCGGCGCGGGCGGTGGACGGCTTGCGCAAGGCGCTCGCCATGGGCGGGGACCGGGCGGTTCACGTCGTCGACGACGCGATCCACGGCTCCGACGCCCTGGGCACCTCGCTGATCCTCGCCACCGCGCTGAAACGGATGGGCTTCGACCTCGTCATCTCCGGCATGGCGTCGACCGACGCCGAGATGTCGGTCGTCCCGGTCATGGTGGCCGACCGGCTGGGCGTGCCGGCCATCGCGAACGCCGTCGCGCTCCAGGTGGACGGCTCCACTCTGACGGTGCGGCGCGACACCGACGACGCGGTCGAGGAGGTGACGGCGCCGCTGCCGGCGCTGGTATCGGTCACCGACCGGTCCGGCGAGGCCCGGTACCCATCGTTCAAGTCGATCATCGCCGGCAAGAAGAAGCCGGTCACCACCTGGTCGCTGGCCGACCTGGAGATCGCGCCCGAGCTGGTTGGCACGGCCGCCGCCGCCACGGCGGTCCGCACGGCCAGCCCCCGCCCGCCGCGCGCCGCCGGCACCGTGATCAGCGACGAGGGCGACGCGGCGGTGCGGCTGGCCGATTTCCTGGTCACCAACAAATTCATCTAGATCCGGAGGCTCCGGTGAGCATAGTTCTGGTCCTCGTCGAGCACGACGGCGGATCCCCCCGCAAATCCAGTCTGGAACTGCTGACGCTGGCCCGTCGGCTCGGCGAACCCGCCGCCGTGGTGTACGGCGAGGTCAACGATCCGCTGGTCGACATCCTCGGCCGCTACGGCGCGACGACCGTGTATTCCGCGCCGGCCGGATCCGACGCGTACCCGCCGGTGGCGAAGGCCGCGGCGCTCGTCGCCCTGGCGGCGCGCACCTCCCCGGCGGCGATACTGGTCAACTCCGGTGCGGCCGGCAAGGAGGTCGCCGCCCGTGTCGCGGTGCGGCTGGACGCCGGCATCATCACCGACGCGGTGGACGTCGAGGCCACACCGGATGGGCCGGTGGCCACCCAGTCCGTGTTCGCCGGCGAGTGGACCGTGCGAGACCCAGGTGCGCCGCGGGGCGCCGGTTATCACGGTACGGCCGAACACCGTCGCCCCGGAGCCGGCGCCGGCCACGCCGATGGTCGAGACGGTCGAGGGCGGGCAGCCCGAGTCGGCTCCGACTCCCCGGGTGGTCGCGCGTACCGCGAGGACCACCACCGGCCGCCCCGACGCTGGCCGACGCCGCGATCGTCGTCGCGGGTGGCCGTGGCGTGGGCTCCGCCGAGGGGTTCACGCTGGTGGAGCGGGTGGCCGACGCGCTCGGTGCCGCCGTCGGCGCGTCCCGGGCGGCGACCGATCTGACCTGGGCCCCGCACGACCTGCAGGTAGGGCAGACCGGCAAGACCGTAGCTCCGAAGCTCTACCTCGCCAGCGGCATCTCGGGTGCGATCCAGCACCGGGCCGGCATGCAGGGCTCGCGGACCATCGTCGCGATCAACAAGGACCCGAAGGCGCCGATCTTCCAGATCGCCGACTTCGGTGTCGTCGGTGACCTGCACACCGTGCTGCCGGCGCTGATCGACGAGATCGCCAAGCGTAGGGGCTGACCGCCCATCCGATCCGCACGACCCGGGAGGGGCGTAACCCATGACCGCGACCACCGGCCTCGACCGCGACACGCTCGACATGATGCTGTCCTCATTGGACGCCTTCATCGCCGCGGCGCTGCCCGAGAGCCGCCAGCTCGAACTCGACCACGAGGACGTCTGTCCAGAAGAGACGGTACGCGCGATGTGCGGCGAGGACCTGGGCGTGCACCTGGTGTTCATCCCGGAGGAGTACGGCGGCCTGGGCGGCGGCGCGTTCGACTCGTACCGGGTCTGCGAGCGGCTCGCCCGCATCGACATCGGCCTGGCGACGTCGGTGTTCGCCACGTTCCTCGGTAGCGACCCGATCCTGGTCGGCGCCACACCGGACCAGCGCAAGGAGTGGTTGGGCCGGATCGCCGAGCAGGGCATCCTGTTCGCCTACGGCGCGACCGAGCCGGAGGCCGGCAGCGACCTCGGGGCGCTCACCACGACCGCGACACCGATCGAGACCGACGGGCGGGTCACCGGATACCGGTTGACCGGGCGTAAGCAGTGGATCAGCAACGGCTCCATCGCCGACGTCTGCACGATCCTGGCGATGGCCCCCGGCGGCCCGTCGTGGTTCGTGGTCGAGAAGGGCACGCCGGGCTTCTCCGCCGCACCGCCGGAGGACAAGCACGGCATCCGGCTGTCCAACACCGCGGCGCTGTTCCTCGACGACGTGGAGGTGCCGGCCGAGAACCTGGTCGGCCGGGTGGAGGGGCGCGGGCTGACCCAGGCCCAGCAGGTCTTCGGGTACACCCGGGTGATGGTCGCGGCGTTCGGGCTCGGCGGCGGCTGGTCGGCGCTGGACCGGGCGATCACCTACTCCGCCAACCGGGTCCAGGGCGGCGCGCCGCTGGCCGACAAGCAGGGGTACACCCACAAGCTGATCGTCCCGCACGCCGTCCGGTTGGAAGCCGCGCGGGCCTTCCTGGAGGAGACCTCCACCCGCATCGACGCGGGGTACGGGGAGAACGGGGCGCTCAACACCGAGGGTGCCATCGCCAAGTACCTCGCGACCGAGGCGGGTAACGCCGCGGCGGAAGCGGCGATCCAGGCGCACGGCGGCTACGGGTACACCCGGCCGTACCTGGTCGAGAAGATCAAGCGGGACGTCCGGATCACCACGATCTACGAGGGCACCTCGGAGATCCTGGAGATGACCATCGCCCGGGACCGGTGGCAACAGCACCTCAAGACGGCTGGCCGGTACTACCGGGACGCCGCCGGGCTGTTGGCCGCGGTGCCCGACGCGTTCGGCGGACCGACGGCCGCGCTGGCGCTGGAGTGCCTGGCCGCCGTCATGGAGGCCTGCCGGGTCGGCCGGCTGACCCGCAACCAGCATGTGCTGCTACGCCTCGGCGAGCTCATCGCGTACGCCGAGTGCGCGGGGGCGCTCGCCCGGCGCGCCGCCGCGGCGCGGGACGGCTCGCTGCCGGCGAAGACCGACCGCCGCTTCGATCCGGCCGCCCTCGCCGCGGTCAGCCGGGTCTTCGCGCGTGACGCGGCGATGAAGGTCGCCGAGGAGGGCCTGCGGCTGGTGGCCGGCGCGTCGCCGTCGGGCGTTCCCGTCGATCTCCCGCTGGACCGTATCCGCGCGGCGCAGGCGGGCCTGCTCGCCGACATGGACCGGATCGCGGACGCGCTCTACGGCCGCGGATCCACCTTGGAGAGTGCATCATGATGACGCCGGAACCCGTGGCGATCGTCGGTATCAGCGCGATCATGCCGGACGCCCCGGATGCGGCCACCTTCTGGGCCAACATCAAGGCCGGCCGGTACTCGATCAGCGACGTCCCACCCGACCGCTGGGACCCCGACCTGTACTACGACCCGGACCGGCACGCGCCGGACAAGACGTACTCCCGGATCGGCGGCTGGGTCCGCGAGTACCACTGGGATCCACTGGCCTGGCGGCTGCCGATACCACCGACCGTCGCGAACCAGATGGAGATCGGCCAGCAGTGGTCGGTCGCCGGCGCGCGGACAGCGCTGCTCGACGCCGGCTGGCCGGACTGGACCGTCGATCCGGAGCGGGTCGCCGTGATCATCGGTAACGCGATCGGCGGTGACAAGCACTACCGGACGGTCATGCGGGTGCACTCGGCCGAGGTGTTCCACGACCTGGCCGCCGCGCCGTCGTTCGCCGCGCTGCCGTCGTCGGTCCGCGACGCGGTGCTGGCCGAGACCCGATCGGCATTTCTCGGCCGCCTGCCGGAGATCACCGAGGACACCATGCCGGGTGAACTGGCGAACATCCATCGCCGGCCGGGTGGCGAACCTGTTCAACTTCCGTGGCCCGAACTTCACCACCGACGCCGCCTGCGCGTCCGCGCTGGCCGGCATCTCGGCGGCGGTACGCGGCCTCCAGGCGGGGGACTTCGACGCGGCCGTGACCGGTGGTATCGACCGGAACATGAATCCGGGCGGCGTTCGTGAAGTTCTGCAAGATCGGTGCGCTGTCGGCCACCGGTACCCGCCCGTTCGACGCCGGGGCGGACGGGTTCGTCATGGGTGAGGGCGCCGCGCTGTTCGTCCTCAAGCGGCTCTCCGACGCCGAGCGCGACGGCGACCGCATCTACGCGGTGCTGCTCGGGATCGCCGGCTCCAGCGACGGTCGCGGCAAGGGCATCACCGCCCCGAACCCGGCCGGCCAGCGGATCGCGGTCGAGCGGGCCTGGCAGACGTCCGGCGTCGACCCGGCGAAGGCGTCGTACATCGAGGCACACGGCACGTCGACCCGGGTCGGTGACGCGAGCGAACTGACCAGCCTCACCGACGTGTTCACCAAGTTCGGGGCGGCGCCGGGCACGATCGCGCTCGGCTCGGTCAAGTCCAACATCGGCCACCTCAAGGGCGCGGCCGGCGCGGCCGGGCTGTTCAAGACCGTCATGAGCCTGCACGACAAGGTACTGGCGCCCAGCCTCAACTTCGGCACGCCCAACCCGAACGTGGACTGGGACGCCATCCCGTTCCGGGTCAACACCGAACTGCGGGACTGGCCGGCCCCGGCCGGCGGGACCCGGTGCGCCGGGGTCAGCGCGTTCGGCTTCGGCGGTACCAACTTCCACGCCGTCGTCGAGGAGTACGTGCCCGGCCGGCACCGCCCGCCGGACGCGGCCCGCTCGTTCGCGGTCTCCGCCGTCGACTCCCGCAGCCTTGCCCGATCTGCCGCCTCCGCCGCGCCGGACACCGCGACTTCGCCAACGTTGCGCGGATTCTCGCGGATGCCCGGCCGGTGACAAGGCCGGTGACGCCGGTGCAAGGCCGGTGACAAGGCCGGTGACAAGGCCGGTGACAAGGCCGGTGACAAGGCGCCGTTGCGCGGTGCCCTGGTCGTCGGCGGGCGCGACGAGGCGGACGTCGCGCACCAGCTCACCCGCGTCCGGGCCGAGGCGGAGGCCGGCCGCGCACCCGCGCCGGTCCCACCCGACCCGGCCGTCGCCAGGGCGGCGCTGCGCGTCGCGATCGACTACGCCGACGCGGCCGACCTGGCCGCCAAGGCGGCGAAGGCGGTCAAGGCGCTCGGCGCCGGTAACCCGGCGATGTGGCGGATGCTGCGTAGCCAGGGCGTGTTCGTCGGGCGTGGTGCGCCCGGCAAGGTCGCCTTCCTGTACACCGGGCAGGGCTCGCAGTACGTGAACATGCTGGCCGACCTGCGCTCCCGGGAGCCGATCGTCGCCGACATGTTCGCCGAGGCCGACCGGGTGATGACGCCGCTGCTCGGTAGGCCGCTCACCAAGTACATCTTCGCCGACGCGTCCGACCCGGATAGCCTGCGACGGCTGGAACAGCAGCTGATGCAGACCGAGATCACCCAACCGGCGGTACTCGCCACCGACCTCGGTCTGACCCGGCTACTGGACGCCTACGGCGTGCGGCCGGACATGGTGATGGGCCACAGCCTCGGCGAGTACGGGGCGCTGGTGGCCGCCGGAGCGCTCTCGTTCGACGCGGCGCTGGAGGCGGTGAGCGCCCGGGGCCGGGAGATGGCCAGCCTGTCGATGGCCGACAACGGGGCGATGGCCGCCGTCTTCGGCCCCCTGGACGACATCAACCGGATCGTCGCCGCGACCGACGGGTACGTCGTCGTCGCCAACATCAACAGTACCGGACAGGCCGTGGTCGGCGGCGCGACGGACGCGGTCGAACGGGCCGTCGCGGCGTTCCAGGCGGCCGGCATGACCGCCACCCGGATACCGGTCAGCCATGCGTTCCACACCTCGATCGTGGCCCCGGCCAGCGAACCGCTGAAGGCCGCGCTGCGCCGCCTCGACCTGCGGCCACCGGTCCGGCCGATCGTCTCCAACGTGACCGGCGAGTTCTACCCGCCCGACGCGGATGTCGAAACCATGCTCGACCTGCTCGGCCGCCAGGTGGCCTCGCCGGTGCAGTTCGTCAAGGGGCTGCGCACGCTCTACGACGCGGGTGCGCGGATCTTCGTCGAGGTGGGGCCGAAGAAAGCACTGTACGGCTTCGTCGAGGACGTTCTCGGTGACGACGCCATCGCCCTGTTCACCAACCATCCGAAGGTCGGCGACGTCGCCTCCTTCAACCAGGCGCTGTGCGGCCTGTACGCGGCCGGGCTGGGTTTCCCGCCAGCCGTACCCCCGGAGAGGACCACCACCATGAGCACCGACCGGTACGTCGAGTTGGGTCGGCTCTTCGCCGACGTCCTCGAACGTGGCATGCGGGTCTACACCGGGACGGCCACGGCCGGTGCGGGCGCGCCCGCGGTGACCGGGCCGGTCGTGGCGACCGAGCCGGTTGTGGTGACCGGCGCCGCCCTCGGGCTGCCCGGGGTGCCGCGCGTGTTCGACGACGAGAACATCGCGCGGATCCTCGACGGCCAGCAGTTCATCGACACCATCCCGCACCGACTGCGCCGCGCGATGCTCGACCGGCACATCACCCGCCTGGTCAAGCGGGCGTCCGGCGACCCCACGTTCGAGACGATCGACAACGAAGCCGACGTCATCAAACTGGCCGGCCGGGCCGCACCGCTCGACGTGGTGACCGAGTTCGGTGTGGACGCGGCCCGCGACGCCGCCCTCGACGGCGCCACCCGACTGGCCATCGGCGCCGGCTTCGACGCCATGCGGGACGCCGGCGTCCCGCTGGTCATGCAGTACAAGACCACCACGCTCGGGACGAGCCTGCCGGACCGCTGGGGGCTGCCCGAGTCGATGCGCGACGACACCGGTGTCATCTTCGCGTCGGCGTTCCCCGGCTACGGCAACTTCGCTCAGGACGTCGAGCGGTACTGCGTCGACCGGGGACGGCGCGAGCAGCTCGCCGCGCTCGAGGCGGTGCGGGCCCGGATGCGCGGCGACGAGCCGGCCGCCCCGGAGGTCGACCGGCGGATCCGCGACCTGCGGCACGTTATCGAGACCGACCCGTACCTGTTCGATCGCCGGTTCCTGTTCCGCTGCCTGTCGATGGGGCACTCGCAGTTCGCCGAGATCATCGGTGCGCGCGGGCCGAACACCCAGATCAACGCGGCCTGCGCGAGCACCACGCAGGCGATGGCACTCGCCGAGGACTGGATCGGGGCCGGCCGCTGCCGTCGGGTGATCGTGGTGTCCGCGGACGACGCCACGTCCGACGCGCTGCTGCCGTGGCTCGCGTCCGGCTTCCTGGCCTCCGGTGCGGCGGCCACCGACGACGTGGTCGAGGAAGCGGCGACGCCGTTCGACCGGCGCCGGCACGGGATGATCGTCGGGATGGGTGCGGCGGCGTTCGTCGTGGAGTCCGCGGCCGCCGCCCGGGAGCGCGGCCTGCAACCGATCTGCGAGGTGCTCGGGGCGGTCACCGCGAACAGCGCGTACCACGGCACCCGGCTCGACGTCGAACATATCGGCCAGGTCATGGAGCGGCTGGTCGCGCAGGCCGAGGCGCGCGGCGTCGACCGGCACGAGATCGCACCGTCCACCGTGTTCGTCTCGCACGAGACGTACACCCCGGCGCGCGGCGGCAGCGCGTCCGCCGAGATCAACGCGCTGCGCCACGTCTTCGGTACCGACGCCGACGCGGTGGTCATCACCAACACGAAGGGCTTCACCGGCCACGCGATGGGCGCCGGAATCGAGGACGTGGTCGCGATCAAGTCGCTGGAGACCGGCCTCGTGCCGCCGGTACCCAACTTCAAGGAGCCCGACCCGGATCTTGGCCAGCTCAACCTGTCCACCGGCGGTGCCTACCCGATCCGGTACGCGCTGCGCCTCGCCGCCGGCTTCGGCTCGCAGATCGCGATGTCGCTGCTGCGCTGGACCCCGGTCCCGGACGGCGAGCACCGGCCGCCGTCGGACCTGGGGTACGCGTACCGCATCGTCGACCGGGCCGCCTGGCAGCGCTGGCTGTCGGCGGCAGTGGGTCGGGCGGACGCGACGCTGGAGGTCGTCCAGCGGCGGCTACGGATCGCCGATGCCGGTACGCCGCCCGCGCCGGTCCGTCCCGTCGCCGCCTCGTCTCCTCCCGTCGATCAAGGACGAATGGTGGAACAGTCCGGGCATATCGACCACCATTCTTCCTTGATCGACGAGATGGTGCCCGCCGCTGATGAGGTCACCGAGGCGGTCGTGGGGATCGTTTCCGGGTTGACGGGGTACCCGCCGGATCTGCTGGAGGTGGATCTGGATCTGGAGGCGGATCTCGGTGTCGACACGGTCAAGCAGGCGGAGGTGTTCGCCGCCGTCCGGGAGCGGTTCGGGGTGGCCCGGGACGAGAACCTGCGGTTGCGGGACTTCCCGACGCTGACCCACGTGATCGGCTGGATCCGCGAGAAGACCGCCCCTACCGTCGCTGCCGAGCCCCCGACCGTCGATCAAGGACGAATGGTGGAACAGCCCGGGCATATCGACCACCATTCTTCCTTGATCGACGAGGTGGTGGAGCAGCCGGCCGAACAGGCGCCCGCCACGGATGAGGTCACCGAGGCGGTCGTGGGGATCGTTTCCGGGTTGACGGGGTACCCGCCGGATCTGCTGGAGGTGGATCTGGATCTGGAGGCGGATCTGGGTGTCGATACCGTCAAGCAGGCGGAGGTGTTCGCCGCCGTCCGGGAGCGGTTCGGGGTGGCCCGGGACGAGAACCTGCGGTTGCGGGACTTCCCGACGCTGACCCACGTGATCGGCTGGATCCGCGAGAGGACCGGTACGCAAGCGGTAACCGGGTTACACGTGGCCGCCCCGGTCGCCGGGGACCTGGCCGCGACCGACCGGATCACCCGGCGGGTGCCGGTGCCGGCGCTGCGGCCGGACCTCGCGATGTGCCTACCGACGGGAGTGTCGCTCGGCGCCGGTACCCGGGTGTTGGTCATGCCGGACGCGGGCGGGGTCGCGGATGCACTCGTCTCCCGGCTCACCAAGCTTGGCGTGACCGTGTACACAATGGACCCTGACAACGTCGAGCCGGAGATCGAAGACGCCGTGGACGGCGTGTACTGGCTCCCGGCGCTCGACGACGAAGGGCCGCTGGACGGTCTCGACCCGGACGGCTGGCACGACGCGCTGCGGCGGCGGGTGCGCAACCTGTACACGACGATGCGGCGGCGGTACGAGCAGAGCCCGTTCCTGGTCGTCGCGACCCGCCTCGGCGGCTGGCACGGCTACGACGCGGCCGGCGCGTCCTGCCCGCTGGGCGGCGCGGTGACCGGATTCGCCAAGGCGTACCGGCGGGAGCGGCCGGACACCCTGGTCAAGGCCGTCGACTTCGCGCTGAGCCGGAAGACCGCCGCGCTGGCCGACCTCCTCGTCGAGGAGACGCTGCGCGATCCGGGCTGCGTCGAGATCGGGTACGCGAACGGCCGGCGCTGGGGTGTCGGCCTGGCCGAGCGCCCGTTCCAGGAAAGCGAGGTCACCGGGAGCCTGAGCGCCGACACCGTCTTCCTGGTCACCGGCGCGGCGGGCAGCATCGTCTCGGCGATCGTCGCCGATCTCGCCACCGCCTCCGGCGGTAGCTTCCACCTGCTGGACCTCGTGCCCGAGCCGGATCCGGCCGACCCTGACCTGCGCCGCTACACCGAGGACCGGGACGGGTTCAAGTCCGACCTGGCGGCCCGCATCCGCGAGCGCGGCGAGCGGCCCACACCGGTCATGATCGAGCGGGATCTGTCCGGGTACGAACGGTCGCAGGCGGCGCTGGCCGCGATCCAGGCGGTCGAGGCCGCCGGCGGGTCGGCGTACTACCACCGCGTGGACCTCACCGACCCGGCCGCGGTCGAGCGGGTGATGGCCACCGTACGCGAGACGAGCGGGCGGGTGGACGTGCTCCTGCACGCCGCCGGGCTGGAGATCAGCCACGGCCTGCCGGACAAGGAGCCGCGCGAGTTCGACCTGGTGTTCGGGGTGAAGGCGGACGGCCTGTACAACCTGCTGCACGCCGCCGGTGACCTGCCGCTGGGTACGGTCGTCGGGTTCAGTTCGGTCGCCGGCCGTTTCGGCAACGTCGGGCAGACCGACTACAGCGCGGCTAACGACCTGCTCTGCAAGGTGCTGAGCGGTCTGCGGCGGACCCGCCCGCAGACCCGTGGCCTCGCCGTCGACTGGACGGCGTGGGGCGGCATCGGGATGGCGACCCGTGGGTCGATTCCGAAGATCATGACGCAGGCCGGGGTGGAGATGCTGCCGCCCGAGGCCGGGGTGGCGTGGATCCGCCGTGAGCTGACGGCGGGCAGCACAGACGGCACGGCCGACAGCGAGGTCGTCGTCGCCGGGGCACTCGGTGCGATGGCCGCGGAGTTCCACCCGACCGGTGGTCTGGATCCGGCGGCAGTGAAGGCGGACGGGCCGATGGTCGACACGATCGGTACGAGTGTCCACGATGGACTTGTCGGGCGGGTCACGCTGGATCCGAAGGCGCACCCGTTCCTCGACCACCACCGCATCGACGGCACACCGGTCCTGCCCGGGGTCATGGGGATGGAGGCGTTCGCCGAGGCGGCCCGGGTACTCGTGCCCGGCTGGCACGTGGTCGCGGTGGAGAACGTCGACTTCCGCGCGCCGGTGAAGTTCTACCGCGACGAGCCGCGCACCCTTACGGTCACGGCTCTGGTGCGCCCTGATGGCGACGGCGGTGACACCCTTGTCGCCGACTGCCGGCTGACCGCTGAGCGGACCCTGCCAGGCACCGACCAGGCGCAGCGTACCGTGCACTTCACCGGCTCGGTCCGGCTCGCGCCGCAACCGGCAAACGAGGAAAGCGACCGGACACCCGTCGCCGACGGCGAGCCGGCGCTGACCCCCGCCGAGGTGTACCGGCTGTACTTCCACGGCCCGGCGTACCAGGTGGTCGGGGGAGCCTGGCGGCACGAAGACGGAATCGCCGCCCGGTTCGCCGCCGACCTGCCGGCCCAGGCCGGCGCGCCGACGCTGATCGGGCCACGGCTGGTAGAGCTGTGCTTCCAGACCGCCGGCCTGTGGGAGGCCGGCCGCGACGGACGGCTCGCCCTGCCGCTGCACGTCGACAGCGTCCGGATCGCGGCCGAGCCGACCGAACACACCGACCTGGTCGCCACCGCGCGACCCGGCCGCGACGGCGGGTTCGACTGCGTGGTTCACGGCGCCGACGGACGGGTCGTGCTGCGGGTCGACGGGTACCGGACGGTGCCGTTGCCCGAGCCCGTGCCCGACGACGTCCGGACCGCGATCCGCGCGGTGACCGGCTGATATGTCTCAGGCGCCTGGACCTTCGGTCGGCGCAGGTCAAGAAGGCTGATATGTCTCAGGCGCCTGGACCTTCGGTCGGCGCAGGTCAAGAAGAAGGCTAGGGAGGCGGAACCGATGACGGAGATCCGGCGGTTGGCGATCGTCAACCGCGGCGAGCCGGCGATCCGCGCCCTGACCGCGGTGAGCGAGCTCAACCGGGCCGGCGACCATCCACCGATCACGACCGTCGTGCTGTACACCGACCCGGACGCCGAGGCGTGGTACGTGCGCGAGGCGGACGAGGCGGTACCGCTCGGGCCGGCGACGTTCGTCGACCCGGCCGACGGCGGCCGCAAGTCGCGGTACCTCGACGAGCCGGCCGTGTTCGACGCGCTGGTCCGGGCGCGGGCCGACGCGGTGTGGGTCGGCTGGGGGTTCCTGGCCGAGCGCGCGTCGTTCGCGCAGGCGTGCGAGGAGGCGGGCATCACGTTCGTCGGCCCGGACAGCGCGACGATCCGGCTGCTCGGCGACAAGATCGCGGCGAAGCGGGTCGCCGAGCGGGCCGGTGTGCCGGTCGTACCGTGGAGCGGCCAGCCGGTCGACGACGCGGAGCAGGCGACCGCGCACGCCGCGCGGCTCGGGTACCCCCTGGTGTTGAAGGCGGCGGCCGGTGGCGGCGGCCGCGGCATCCGGGTGGTGCACGCGGAGGCCGAACTCACCGCCGCACTGACGGCCGCGCAGGGCGAGGCCCGGTTCGCGTTCGGCGACCCGACCGTGTTCCTGGAGAAGATGATCCCCGCGGCGCGCCACGTCGAGGTCCAGGTGATCGCCGACGGGTACGGCACGGTGTGGGCCGTCGGCGTGCGGGACTGCACGCTGCAACGCCGGCACCAGAAGGTACTGGAGGAGTCGGCGTCGACCGTGCTGGATCCCGCGGCCGAGCAGGCGATCAGGGAGGCGGCCGTGCGGGTGGCGACCGCCGCCGGGTACCGCAACGCCGGGACGGTCGAGTTCCTCGTCGATCCGGACACCGGCCGGTACCTGTTCATGGAGGTCAACACCCGGTTGCAGGTCGAGCACCCGGTGACCGAGGTGACCACCGGGCTCGACCTGGTGAAGCTGCAACTGCACGTGGCGCGCGGGGGACGGCTGACCGGCGTCCCGCCGGCGGTCCGGGGGCACGCGGTGGAGGCGCGGCTGTGCGCCGAGGATCCGGAGAACGGATTCACTCCGGCGCCCGGGCGGCTGGCGAAGCTCACCTTCCCCGCCGGTACCGGGATCCGGGTGGACGCCGGGGTCCGGGAGGGCGACCTCGTCCCGCCCGACTTCGACTCCATGATCGCGAAGGTCATCGCCTGGGGTCGGGACCGGGCCGAGGCGCTCGCCCGGCTGCGGCGGGCGCTCAGCCAGACGACGGCGGTCGTCGCGGGCGGTACGACCAACCGCTCGTTCCTGATGGCGCTGCTCGACCGGCCGGAGGTCCGCGACGGGCGCTTCGACAACCACTGGCTGGACCGGCTCACCGCGGACGGCGGGCACCTGCCGGCCCCCGACCCGGTGGCGGTGCTGGTCGCGGCCGTCGAGTCGTACGACCTCGACCAGGCCGCGGTACAGGCGGCGTTCCACGCGCGGGCGGCGCGGGGCGGCCCCGACCCGGCGGCCGAGGTGGGGCACCGGTGCCAGTTGCGCTACCGCGGCAACCGGTACGACCTGCGGGTCTACCGGACCGGCGCGCACACGTACCGGGTCGACTCCGGTGCCGGGCTCGCCGACGTGACGGTCGAGCGGCAGGGCCGGTACGGGCGCCGCGTGGCGGTGGGTGGCCACGCCCACCGCGTGACGGCTGTCGTCGAAGGCGCCACGCTGCGGGTCGACGTCGACGGTGTCTCGCACGCGCTGGCCCGTGACGACGGCGGCGTCGTTCGCTGCGGGTTGCCGGCGTTCGTGGTGTCTGTCCTGGTCACACCCGGTGACGTGGTGGTCGAGGGCGATCCGCTCGCCGTGGTCGAGAGCATGAAGATGACGAGTACGGTCACCGCGCCGTTCGGCGGCACCGTCGACTCGGTGGAGATCGTGAAGAACGCGCAGGTCGACGCCGGTACACCGATCCTGCGCATCCGGGCCGGGGCGGGTGCCGCGGCCGGCGGCGGCGGGACGCCGCTCGCGTTCACCGGCCTCACCGTCCCGCCGCCACCCGGAACTCCACCGTGTGAACGGGTGTACGGGGCGCTGCGGAGCTACCTGCTCGGCTACGATCTCGACCCGGCGACGGTACGCGAGATGCTGACCCGGCAGCGCCGGCTGGCCGACGTCGCACCCGCGGCCGACCCCGGCCTGCTGTCCTGCGAGGACAGTCTGATCGACCTGTTCACCGACGTCGGCTCGCTGTACCGGCCGCGCAGCGAGACCGAACCGGAGGACACCCTCGCCGCCGGCAGCACCCAGGAGCATCTGCTCGCCTACCTGCAATGGCTGGACGCCGACCGGGCCGGCCTGCCCGCCGGCTACCGGCGCCGCCTGGAGTCGGCGCTGCGCCGCTACGGTGTCTCCGGGCTGGACCGGACGCCGGAGCTGGAGGAGGCGGTGGTCTGGATGTTCCGCTCGTTCCGGCGGGTGGACGAACTCGCGCCTGTCGTGACCAGCATCCTGGACCGGCGCCTGCGCCACCACGCCGCGCTGGCACACCTCGCCGACGACGCGATGCGCGGCCGGCTCGACCGGCTGGCGGCCGCCGCGTCCGGCCGGTACCCGGTCGTCGCCGACCTGGCCCGGGACGTGCGGTTCCGCTATCTCGACGAGCCGATACTCGCGGCGGTGGTGGCCGACGAGTACGCGCGGGTCGAGCGCGACCTGGACGCGTTGGCCGTCGACCCGGCACGACAGGACCGCGCCGAGCGGATCGGCCGGCTGGTCGGTTGTCCACAACCGCTGCGCGGCGGGCTGCTGCGGCGCTGGCGCACCGGCGGCGACCCGGGGCTGCGCGGCGCGCTGCTGGAGGTGTACGTCCGCCGCTTCTACCGGATCCGCGCGCTGCGTGGCTTCGCCGTCGTCGACGTGGACGGTTGGCTGCTCGGCACGGCCGACTACGACGTCGACGACGGTTTCGTCCACCTGGCCGTCGGATACGCGCCGGCCGAGAACCTGGACGCGCTGTCCCGGGCCGTCGGCACCCACCTGCGCGCCGTCGACCCGCACCGGGAGGCGGTGGTGGACCTCGTGCTGTGGCGGCACGGCGACCCGGTCGACACCGACACGCTCGTCGCCGAGCTGGACAAGGTGCTCGCCGGCGTCGAGTTCGGCCGACCGCTGCGCCGGCTCGACCTGACGGTGACCACCGTGGATGGATCCGTGCCGGAGCGGTTCCGCACCCACCACGTCAGCTACCGGCAGCACGACGGCCAGTTCGTCGAGGATCCGTTGTACCGCAACCTGCATCCGATGCTCGCGAAGCGGCTGGACCTGTGGCGGCTGGCGAACTTCCGGCTGCGACCGGCTGCGCTCGGCGGAGGACGTGTACGTCTTCCACGGGGTGGCTCAGGACAACCCGCGCGACCATCGGCTGTTCGCGCTGGCCGAGGTGCGGGACCTGACCCCGGTCACCGACGGCACCGGCGCGACCCGGTATCCCCGGCTCGAGCTGATGGGGCTGTCCGCGCTGTCGGCGATCCGCGAGGCGCTGAACACGTTCGGGGAGCGGGACCGCCCCGCCGCGAACCGGATCGTGCTCTACGTCCGGCCACCGTGGACGGTACCGCGTGCGGCCTGGCCCGAGCTGGCCCGGTCGCTCGCCCCGCTCGCCGTCGGGGCCGGCCTGGAGAAGGTGGTGCTCCGGGTACGGCTGCCGGAGGGCCGGGACACCGTGTTGCACGTGGAGGGCCTGGACGCCGGGGTCACGGTCCGCGAGCGGCCGCCGGGTCAGGAGCCGATCCGGCCGCTGTCACCGTACCGGCAGAAACTGCTGCGGGCACAACGGTTCGGCGCCCCGTACCCGTACGAGATCGTGCGGATGCTCGCCCCGCCGCCGGGCGCGGTGGCGCGGTTCCCCACCGGCCGGTTCACCGAGTACGACCTCGATGGGACGGGCGCCCTGGTGCCGGTCTCCCGGCCGCACGGGCTGAACACCGCCAACGTCGTGGTCGGCCTGATCGCCAACGAGACGGCGAAGGTACCCGAGGGGATGACCCGGGTTGCCCTGCTCGGCGACCCGACCCGGGGGCTGGGCAACCTGGCCGAGCCGGAGTGCCGCCGGATCATCGCCGCGCTCGACCTGGCCGAGCGGCTGCGGGTACCGCTGGAATGGTTCGCGCTGTCGTCGGGTGCCCGCATCGCGATGGACAGCGGCACCGAGAACATGGACTGGATCGCGGCCGTGCTGCGCCGGCTGATCGAGTTCACGCAGGCCGGCGGCGAGGTCAACGTCGTCGTCACCGGCGTGAACGTGGGTGCCCAGCCGTACTGGAACGCCGAGGCCACGATGCTGATGCACACCCGGGGGATCCTGGTGATGACCCCGCGCAGCGCCATGGTGCTCACCGGCAAGCAGGCGCTCGACTTCTCCGGCGGCGTCTCGGCCGAGGACAACTTCGGCATCGGCGGGTACGACCGGATCATGGGACCGAACGGGCAGGGCCAGTACTGGGCCGCGACCCTCGTCGAGGCGTGCGGGATCCTGCTCCGGCACTACGAGCACACCTATGTCGTGCCGGGGGAGGCGTACCCGCGACGGGCACCCACCGACGATCCGGTCGACCGGGACGTGCGGATGTCACCGCACGCCGGCACCGACCTCAGATACGTCGGCGACGTGTTCTCCGCGGACCGCAACGCCGACCGCAAGGTTGCGTTCGACATGCGCTCGGTGATGCGCGCGGTGACCGACACCGACGCCGACCCGCTGGAGCGCTGGACGCACTGGCGCGGCGCGGAGACCGCGATCGTCTGGGACGCGCACATCGGCGGCGTCCCGGTCTGCCTGCTCGGCATCGAGTCGCACAGCGTGGCGCGGCGCGGCTTCGTCCCGGTCGGCGGCCCGTCCGCGTGGAGCGCCGGCACCCTGTTCCCGCAGTCCTCGCGCAAGCTCGCCCGCGCGATCAACGCGGCCAGCGGCAACCGCCCGGTGGTGGTGCTGGCCAACCTGTCCGGCTTCGACGGCTCGCCGGAGTCGATGCGCCGCTGGCAGCTGGAGTACGGCGCGGAGATCGGGCGGGCGGTCACCAACTTCCGCGGCCCGGTCGTGTTCGTCGTGGTGTCCCGTTACCACGGTGGGGCGTTCGTGGTGTTCTCCAAGAAACTCAACGAGCGGTTGGAGATCGCCGCGGTGGAAGGGTCGTTCGCGTCGGTGATCGGTGGCGCGCCGGCCGCTGCTACGGTATTCGCCCGTGAGGTGAAGTCGCGTACCGAACAGGATCCACGGGTGCGGTCCGCGGCGGACGCCGGTGCGCCACGAGCCCGGCTCGCGGAGGTCACCGCGATCGTGCGGGCGGAAAAGCTGGGCGAGGTGGCCGACGAGTTCGACCGGATCCACACCGTACAGCGGGCCCGGGCGCTCGGCTCGGTGGACCACATCATCCCGGCGGCGCGGCTGCGACCGTACATTGTGGACGCCTTGGAGCGCGGGATGGCCTCAAGGGAGTAGCGGCCGGGTCAGCCAGGAGTGCGAGGGCGCCGCTGTCGCCAGTACCGGAGGATCGTCGAGGGCAACCGGCGGCGGTGCCGGCGCCGCCGCCGCGACGGTGAGCACGAACACGCCGTCGCGCCGCCACCAGCCGGGGAAGACGCCGCCCTCGGCGCTCCGGACGCGCAGCGCACCCCAGCCGGCGTCGCCGGCCGGGTGGACCGACACCTCGACGCTGCGGGTGTCGCGGCGCAGCCCGGTCCGCAGCACCTTCAGCACGCTCTCCTTGGCCGACCAGATCAGGTTCGCCGCCGCGTCGCGTCCGTCGCCCGGCGGCTGCGCCGCGACGTAGCGCCGCTCGGCTTCGGTCAGGAAGTCGCGGACGAAGCCGGGGCTGCGCGGCTCCACCAGCTCCAGATCGCAGCCCACGTCGTGGCTGCCCGCGCCGACCAGGCACACCGCCCACCCGGCACGGTCGCTGATCGAGACGGCGAGGCCCGGTGGCGCGCCATCGACCAGGACGTAGGGCGCTCCGCCGGGGGCGTTGCGCACCTCGATGGCGGCCAGGTCGGCCGGCCCGGTGGACCGGCCGGTCACCGCCGCGACCGCGTGCTTGGCCGTCAACCGGCGCAGCAGGTACTCGGTGCGCCGCTTGGCGTACCGCATCGCCGCCGCGCGGGCGACCTCGGCGGGGGCGAGCCAGTCCGACCCGGCCGGCAGTGCCGCCTCACCACGGGCGAGCCAGCGCATCTTCACGTGTCGACGATGAAGCGGTTCGACCGCGAACGGTAGGGGCCTTCGGCACGGCAGGCTGTGGCGATCGGCCCTGCCTGCGGCGATCCGGTCCGCGCACAGTGGAGAAGAGTAGGGGGTCGCACAAGAGTGCGGTGCCCAGGTTGCGCGGGAGGTCACCTCTCGCCCGCGGTGAGCCGGGTCCAGTCCCGATACATCGCGTCGACAAGCACCGGGAGGTCGGGGTAGCGGTCGGCGTCACACCACACGGTGACGGTCAGGCTTCCGTGATAGGAGAAGGCGAGAAAGGCGACCGTGAGGTTGCCGGCGAGCACACCGATCGGGATCAGGTCGACGACCGGGGCGCCGAGCACGTGGATCTCGCCGGCCGGGCCGGGCAGGTCGCTCACGATGAGGTTGGTGATGTGTTGATGGCGGGTGACGGCGCGCATCGCGCCGGACCGGGCCAACCACCAGACCAGCTGCGGCTCGGCGGTAGGCGCCTGATCGCGCTTGGCGGTCGCGGTCTCGGCCCGGATGAGCGCCAGCCGGGCGTCCGGCCGGGTCCCGGTGAGAGGAAGCCGGACGACCAGACCGCCGGTACGGTTGCCCGCGGAGTCGGCGTCGGCAGCGGTGCGTAGCGAGACCGGGACGGTGGTCCGTAGCTCGACGCCGTCCACCGTCTCGCCGCGGGAGACGAGCAGGCCGCGCAGGCCACCGGCGATCAGGGTCAGGACGAGGTCGTTGACCGTGGCACGGTACCGGTGCCCGGTCGCCTTCGCCTCGGCGAGATCCATCCGGACGACGGCGATCCGGCGGTACCGGCCGATCGGAGCGTTCAGCGATGTCCGGGGCGCTCCCCGGTTGCGGGCAAGGGTGCGCCAGCCGGCACTCGCCGATCGGCCGGCCCGCAGCCAGGCGTGGCGGTCGACCAGTTGGCGCAGCACGCGCCCGGTGGCACGGGCGCGGTCCGACACGGTGTCGAGGAACAGGTCATGCCATCGCGGCGGCGGCTGCGGAATCCAGGTGGCGACGGCTTGGCCGGCCGGTCGGCCCAGCAGGTCGGCCAGCAGCCGTACCGCCGTGTGGCCGTCCGCCACGGCGTGGTGCAGCTTGACGATGACGGCCAGGCGCCGGTCCGGCAGGCCGGTGACGATCAGCAGCTTCCACAGCGGGTGGGTGCGGTCCAGGCGCGAACGCATGAACCGCTCGGTGAGCCGGAACAGGTGCTCCTCGTCGCCGGGCGGCGGAAGCCTGGTGAATCCGACATGGCGTTCCACCTGGAACGCCGGGTCGTCGATCCAGATCGGCCGGCCGGCCAGTGGGCCAGGGCGGTACAGGACCTTGCGGAGCAGCGGGACCCGGTCAAGTCCTGCCTCGATGGCCGACCGGATGCCTGCCGGCGAAGGCATCCCGTCAGCATCGAGCAGGTTCCGCCCGTCGAGCACCAGTACCGCTCCCACATGCATGGGAGTGTCCGGCGCCTCGACGGCGAGGTTGATCAGGTCGTCGGCGGTGAGCCGCTCGAACCTCGCCATGGTCGGCCGTCACCGGCGCCGTTGAAGATGCTCGACTTCCCGCTGGATCTGGTCCTCGGAGAACGTGTCGCCACGGTAGACGTCCCAGCCGTTCATGACCACGCCGATGCCCCAGATGAGGATCGGGAAGATCGGCCAGAAGAACCCGTGTGCGTTGGTCATCGCCCAGATCGTCACCACGATCCCGTTGACCATGACATAGACGAGAAGATGCCCGACGAAGTCGCGCCGCTTCTTGAGCCGCTTGATCGCCCGCTCGCGCAGCGCGTCGGCCGGCTCGGTGGCCTGGTTGATCGCCATTGTGATCACCTCCTACAGAGATACCGGAACATGTGAACGGGCCAGGGCCGGGTTGCGCATGCGCAGCAGCGGAACGCCCACGCCGTACGTCACGAACTGGCCCGCCGGAACGATTTCGATGACCTGGCACGCGGCCCGACGTTCGGCCGGCACCAGAGACACGAGCTGTCGGGGTACGCCAGGACCCGCCAGCGAGCTGGCCGGGTTCACCACGGCCGAGGCGTGGAAGCTGACGGTGGCCGGCGGGATGGGGAACAGGAGCGACATGACGCCTCCCCGACGTACCGGCACGGTCACCGCGACCTGCCCGCTGGCGGCGATGTGCCTGGCCTTCCAGCTGTCGACCGCCGTTACCACGTACAGCCGGTGGTCGGCGACCGCGTAGACAACGCCGGCCGATCGGGGGTCCCCGGCCGGGGTGACGTAACTGACGACCGCGAACGACGCCTTGGCGAGCGCCCGCCAGACTTGGTCGCTGGTCAGGTCGGTTCTCGCCGGAACGGTTGCCATGTCGCACCTCCCAGTACGCATAGGGTCAGCGCCGGCCGCCGCGACGCCGGCGGGCGGCCACGGCCACGGTCGTAGCGGCAAGCCCGCCGAGCGCACCGGTGGCCCACAGTCGAGGATTCGTCGCGGGCGGTTGCTTCCAGGCCGACAGTGGCATCAGGTCGAGGTGCATCCCGGTCCGTCCGGTGCCGGGTTCGGGGGCGAACACGACCCGGGCGGTGCCGATGCCGAACCCGGACAGGTCGATGCGGAACGCGTACGGGTCGTGTTCATCGTCGGGGTGCAGCGGGAAGCCCCGGTACGCCGCGGGTATCGGCGTCAGGATCCGGAGCATGGGCCGGCCACCGCGGACGAAGACCTCGACCCCGGCGCCCGCCATCTCGCGCAGCCGCATGTCGGTAAGCCGGCCGGGGACGGCGTACCAGCCGCAGATCTCACCCCAGATCTCGGGGTGGTGCGGCACGTCGGTGCGAATCGTCCCGGGTGGCTCGTCGAGCAGGTGGTTGAGCAGCCCGGCGGTCTCACCCGGAAGCCACAGCATGGCCCGGCTTGCCCCGTTGGTGAAGGCCAGCACACCGACCCCGTCGTCGGGAGCCAGGAAGAGCTCCGAGTTGAACCCGGGCAGGATCCCGCCGTGCTCGACGATGCGGTGCCCACCGGCGCTGCCGCGCCAGAACGCCAGGCCGATACCCGGCACCCGGGGATCCGGCTGGTAGTGCGGCTCGAACATGGTGTCGAGCGTCGCCGGTTTGAGCACCGAGCCGTACTCGTTGGTGCCGCCGCCCAGGAGGGCCGCGACGTAGCGGGCCATGTCGGCGGTGGTGGAGAAGGCGGAGCCGGCCCCGGTGGTGATGACCTCGTAGTCGGTGACCGCCTTGGCACCGCGGGGGCCCAAGGTGTAACCGGTCGCGAGGCGCCACCGGACCCGGTCGGACCGGACGAGGTCGGTGTGCGCCATGCCGAGCGGTTCGAAGACGCGCTCGCGCAGGTAATGGTCGAGCGGCTCCCCGCTCACGTCCTCGACGATCTGGCCGAGCGTGGCGAACCCGTGGTCGGTGTACACGAACCTGGTACCCGGTTCGGCCACGACCCGGATGCCGCCGCCGTAGTACCGGGCCAGCGGCGGCACCGGCCGTCCCACCGCCACGATCTCGCCGAACAGCGGCGCGACCAGATCGGACGGGCGGAGCAGCTCGGGGATCCCGGCGGTATGGGTCAGCAGCTGGCGTACCGTCGCCGGCTGGAAGGCCGGCTCGGCCGACAGCAGGTGGTAGGTCCGCAGATACTCGTTGGCGGGCGCGTCGAGGTCGACGAGCCCCTGCTCCCACAGTTGCAGCACCGCGATCGCGGTGAAGGTCTTGGTGATCGAGGCGACCCGGAAGACGGTGTCCTCGTCGATCGGCGTGTTCGAGCCGATGTCGGCGAACCCGTGTCCGTGGAAGAAGTCGAGGTGTCCGTCGCGGACCACGCCTACCGCCAGTCCGACGGCCGGCCGCCGGTTGAGAACCTCACCGACCAGGGCCTTCAGTTCCAGCCTGTCCACGGTGGACATCGCTTCCCCCTTCCCCGGCCGGGGCGGACCCGGCGCCTCCACCATCGACGTTGCTCCGATCCGGCCCGTGACGGAGGAGGCGACCGGCCTGTATCGGCAGGCCCAACGTCATGGCACCGAGGAGCGGGCGACGCCCGCCGCGTGCGGACGCCGCCCGTGATACGCGGTCAGGAATGGGCCGGCTGCACCGCGGCGGAGGCCGGAACCCGCTCGGCATGCGGCACCGGAACGATCAGCACGGGGCAGGTGGCGGCACGGATGCATTCGTCGGCCACCGAGCCGAGAACGGCGTGGAAGACGCGGCCGTGGCCGTGGCTGCCGAGCACGAGCAGGTCCGCCTGCTCGGCGGCGCGGGTAAGGACGCGGACCGGCGCGCCTTCGATCGCTTCGCTGGCGATGATGACATTCGGGTACAGCGTGCGGACGGCGTTCACCGAGTCGGTGAGCATCCGTTCGGCCCGGGCACGCTCCTCGGCCGGGTGGGTCTTGGCGACGACCGCGCCGTCGATACCGTCCCAGCTCCAGGCGATGACCGCCTGCACCGCGCCGCCCCGGCGTTCGACCTCGCGGCACGCCCATTCGAGAGCGCGGTTGCCGGCGTCCGAACCATCGACGCCGACGACGATACGGTAGGTGCTCATGGGAACCTCCTTCGATGTCTGTCCTCAGCGTGGCGGCAACGGGAGCGATGCACCGGTGCCGAAAGTCCCGAACGGTACGTGCGGATGGCTCTGCGTGGTCAGGTCCGGACCCGTTCGCCCTGACGCGGGACAATGGCACACCAGCCGAGTTCCCGCGCGAGCCGGCCGGCCAGGGCGTCCGCGGCGGTCGCTTCGCCGTGCACGACGAAACAGGTCTGCGGTGGTCCGGGTGCGGCCGTGAGCCAGTCGACGATCTCGTCGGCGTCGGCGTGGCAGGAGAACTCGTCCAACCCGACCACCTCGGCCCGCACCGGGACGTACCGGCCATGAGCCTTGAACGCTGTCGCGCCGTCGAGCAGCGCCCGGCCGCGGGTACCGGGCACCTGGAAGCCGGCGAGCAGGATCAGGTTGCGTCGGTCCGGGGCGAGCCCGACGAGATGATGGACCACCCTACCTCCGGTGGCCATGCCGGCGGCCGAGACGATGACACAGGGCGAGCGGGGATTGTTGAGTGCCATCGACTCGCTGACCGTGTGGGCCACCCGCAGCATGCCCGGATCGAAGGGGTCGTCGGCCGGGTCGAACTCGCGCACGTCGGCCGTTTCCTCACGCAGGGCGCGGCGGTACACGTCGAGCGCGGCGAGCGCCATCGGACTGTCCACGAAGACCGGCACCCGGGGCACCCGGCCGGCGGCCATCAGCTCGCGGAGTGCCATCAACACGACAGCGGTACGGTCGACCGCGAACGCCGGAATCAGCACGCTGCCACCTCGCCCGAGGGCACGTCCGAGCACCTTCGCAAGCCGGTCCAGCGACCGGGGCGGACGTGGCCGGTCGCCATAGGTGGACTCCACGACGATGACGTCGGCAGCCGGCGGGGGATCGGGCGGGCGAAGCACCGGATGGTCCGGCCGGCCCAGGTCACCGCTGACGACGAGAACCTCCCCACCGGCGCGAACCTCGGTGACCGCCGAGCCCAGGATGTGTCCGGCCCGGTGCAGCCGCAGATCAAGGTCGGGACCGATGGATGCCGGCCGCCCGTACCCGATCGGCGCGAACATGCCGATCGCCTTCTCCGCGGCGGCGGTGTCGAACAGCGGCAGCGGCGGGTGGTGCTTGCTGAAACCCTTGCGGGCGGCGTACTCCGCGTCCTCCTCCTGGAGATGGGCGGCGTCGCGCAGCACGATGGCGCCGAGTTCAGCGGTGTGCGGACTGCAGTACACCGGCCCGGCGAAGCCCTCTGCGACCAGGCGGGGCAACCAGCCGACATGGTCGAGATGGGCGTGGCTGACCACCACCGCGTCCAGGTCGGCGGGTGGCACCGGGAACGGCGCCCAGTTGCGCCGGCGCAGCTCCCGGTTGCCCTGGAACATGCCGCAGTCCACGAGCAGCCGCCGCCCGCCGTGCTCGACCAGCAGACGGCTGCCGGTCACCGTGCCGGCCGCGCCCAGAAAGGTGAGCCACATGGCGATCAGCGGACCACGGCGACGGGGCAGCCCGCGTGACGGATCACGGCGTCGCTCACCGAACCGAGCAGCAGGCCGGTGAAGCCGCCGTGCCCGCGCGAGCCGACGACGAGCAGGTCGGCGCCGAAGGACTCGTGCACGAGGACCGCGGCGGCGTTGCCCTGGGCGAGGACCTGCTGGACCGGTACGCCCGGATGGGCTTCGCGATGCTCGGCGATGGACTTGGCCACCAGGTTGTTCTCCATGTCGGCCAGGTCGGTACGGTTGACGACCGCGAAGACCATTTCACCCGGGCTGCTCGACACCGGGTAGTGCCACGCATGCACCAGCGTCAGACCGATGCCACGCAACTGCGCCTCCTCGAAGGCGAACGCGACCGCACGGTCGGACCGTTCGGAGCAGTCCGTGCCGACCACGATCCGGCCGACGCCGTGCCGCTCGGGTCCGGGCGACGCCGACTCCGGCGCGTGCGGGCGGACCACGACGACCGGGCAGCGGGCGTGGGCCGCGGTCTGCACGCTGACCGAACCGGCCAGCAGGCCGCGGAATCCGCCCAAACCTCGGTTGCCGACGACGACCAGGCTCGCACCTGCCGATTCCTCGATGAGAACGTCAGCGGGCGCGCCGTCGATGCTCGCCACGGTCACGTTCGGGATCGTTTCGGAAGCCCGCTCCAGCGCTCGGACCGCATTGTTGGCGGCGGAGGTGCCGGCGGTTTCGGCGGTGGGCCGGACCAGCGGCACCAACCCGTGGTGAGGTGGCTCGACGACGTGTACCAGCCGCAGCGGTGCCTGGCGGCGGGTCGCCTCGGCGATCGCCCAGTCGAGCGCGGTGTACGACGGCGGTGAGTCGTCGACGCCGACGACGATGGGTTTGGCTTCGGTGTTCATTGTTGCCTCCGTATCACGGCCTTCGTCCGGCCAGTTCGCGGTCGGATGTCGTGGTCCGGGTGACCGCGTGCCGGACCGTCGCGAACAGCCACAGCGCGACCGTGGCGCCCACCAGGATCGCCAGCGTGCTCGCGGCGCCGGTGACCATCGTGACCAGCGCGGCCAGGAACGCCGCGGCGCCGAGCGTGCCTCCTACGTAGACGGTCAATCCGGCCGAGGCACCCGTGGTCATCGCGGTGCTGCCAACGGCGCAGGCGACCAGGCCCACGACCAGGATCAGTCCGGCGAGTACCCGCGCACCGGAGACCAGCGGCAGGTTCTCGCCGGCCAGGAACGCGGCGTAGCTGGCCACGATACCGGCGGTCAGCACCGTGGCCATGGTGTCTCTCCAGGTCAGTCTCATGGTGCCCACCTCCTTCTCCCTTCACCGTGTGCCGGACGTCGGCGCACGGTAAGGGCAGAAGGTCCCGCCGGCCGGAGCAATCAGACCTAACTGGCGCTCGCCATCAGCTCGGTGAGATCGACCAGCCGGCTGGTGTAGCCCCACTCGTTGTCGTACCAGCCGAAGACCTTCACCAGCGATCCGCCGGCCTGGGTCAGTCCGGCGTCGAACACGCACGAGGCGGGGTCGCCGATGATGTCGCGGGACACCACCGGAGCGGTGGTGTACCGGATGATCCCGCCCATCCGGGTGGCGGCCTCGGCGAACGCGGCGTTGACCTCGTCCGCCGACACGGACCGTGCCAGCTGGCAGGTCATGTCCGTCAGGGACGCGTCCTCGACCGGCACCCGCAGGGCCACGCCGTCGAACCGGCCGGCCAGCTCGGGCAGCACCAGCCCGATCGCCTTCGCGGCTCCGGTGCTGGTCGGGATGATGTTGACCGCCGCTGCCCGGGCGCGCCGCGGATCCTTGTGCGGGGTGTCCAGGATGACCTGGTCGTTGGTGTACGCGTGCACTGTCGTCAGGTACCCGCGTTCGATGCCGAACGCCCGGTGCAGCACGGCGGCCATCGGGGCGGCGCAGTTGGTCGTGCAGGACGCGGCCGACACGATCTCGTGCCGGGCCGGGTCGAACGCCTCGTCGTTGACACCGAGCACCACGGTGGCGTCGACCTGCTTGCCGGGTGCGGAGATGAGCACCCGGCGGGCGCCGGCCTTGAGATGCCTGGCCGCGTCGTCGCGGGTGCGGAACTTGCCGGTCGACTCGATGACCAGGTCGACGTCCAGCTCCGCCCACGGCAGGACCGCGGGGTCCTTCTCCTTCCACAGTGGAATGCGGGTGTCCGCGAGGTGGAGGCCACTGTCGTCGTGGTCGACCCGATGACCCAGCCGGCCGAACGTCGAGTCGTACTCCAGCAGGTGCGCCAGCGTGCCGGCGTCCCACAGGTCGTTGACACCCACGATGGTCACCGAGGTGTCGAACAGACCCCGGTCGACCAGGCAACGCAGGTAGTCACGGCCGATCCGGCCGAATCCATTGATCGCTACGCGGTATCCCATGATCTCCTCCTTCGATCAACGCCAGCGTGCGGCACGCCGCGCGTGCACCGGCAGGGTCGAAGGACCCGTTGGTACAGGTACTCGGGCCACCCGGTGGCCTACCGGTGGGTAACGACCGTGGGATTTGACGCCGCGGGACGGCCAGGTCACCGGGCCTGGTCACAAGGGGTCGAACGGCTCTGCACGCGGCTGCGAGACGACAGCAGGGTTGACGGTGAGACAACGAAGACATGTCCCTCGGCATGGGGGTGGGAGCGATGACCTGGTTGGAACAGACCGCGTTCGAGGCGGCTGTCGAGGCTGCGGTGCTTGCGCCGTCGATGCATAACAGTCAGCCGTGGCGGTTTCGGCTGGGCCCGGATCACGTCGATGTGCTGGTGGATCCGGGGCGGCGGTTGCCGGTGTCGGACGCGACCGGCTGGGCGTCGCGGGTCGGGTGTGGGGCGGCGCTGTTCAACCTGCGGCTCGCGCTCGCGAGCGAGGGCACGCCGGCGGTGGTGCGGGTGCTGCCGGATCCGGACGAACCGGAGTTGCTGGCCCGGCTGACCCCGGCTCGGCCGCGGCCGGCGCTGCCGGTGGAGGGCCGGCTGTGCCAGGCGATCGGGCGGCGGCACAGCAACCGCGCCCCGTTCCTGGACAAGCCGGTACCGGCGGCGGTCCGGTCGGAGTTGATCGCGGCGGCCCGGGCCGAGGACGGGTCGCTGAGTCTGCTGATCGGGCCGGTCGCGGTGGAGGTGGCCGCGGAGATGGTCCGGGTCGCCGACCGGGCGTTGCGCCACGACGACGCGTACATGGCCGAGCTGACGGCGTGGACGCGCCGGGACCGTACCGCCGCCGACGGGGTGCTCACCGCGGCCGGGGGACCGGCGCCGCAGCCGCACGAGTTGCTGGCCCGCCGCGACTTCGGCGGCCGTGAGCTGGCCGGGCACCGCGACTACGAGCGGGAGCCGTTGCTGGCCGTCATCGGTACCGCCGGGGACTGGCCGGCCGACCAGGTCCAGGCCGGGCAGATACTGCAACGGGTGCTGCTGACCGCGACCGACCTCGGGCTGGCCGCGTCGATGTTCTCCCAGCCGATCGAGGTCCCCGGCATCCGCGCCCACCTCCGCAAGGCGATGACCCGCCACGACACCCCGCAGATGCTGCTGCGCTTCGGGTACGCCACCAGCACCCCGCACAGCCCCCGCCGACCCGTCGCCGACGTCCAGGTCAACTGAGGCATCGGATCGGGCCCGCGGGGCATAGCGACCGCGAGCGCGGGACTTTCGGCCCTCCCCGGCAGCCACCGGGTGGGGTCGGATGGACGTATCAACCGGAGGGATGCGTGCGATGCCCGTGATGTTGAACTCACTGGAGCCGCTCGTCGCTACTCTGCGTGACGACGGGTACCGTGTCATCGGCCCCACCGTCCGCGACAACGCGATCGTGCTGGCCGAGATCGAGTCCGCGGCCGCGCTGCCGTACGGATGGGGAGTCACCCTCCAGCCAGGTGGCTACCAGCTGCGTCGCCGCGACGATACCGCGGCGTTCGCGAACTCCGCCGGGCCGCAGTCGTGGAAGTCGTACCTGCATCCCGCGCGCACCGAACTGTGGACAGCCCGCAGAAACGGCGACAGCGGGTTCACGGTCACCGAACCGGAGGAGGAAGCGCCCCGGTACGCGTTCCTCGGCGTGCGGGGCTGCGACCTCAAGGCGATCGCGATCCAGGACCGGATTCTCGGTACGCCCGGCAGCGGGTACGCCCGACGCCGGGAACAGGCGTTCATCGTCGCGGTGAACTGCACCGAGCCGGGGGAGACCTGCTTCTGCGTGTCGGCCGGCACCGGTCCGGATGCCGGGCCCGGTTACGACCTCGCGCTCACCGAGCTACCCGATGGGTACGTGGTGGACGCGGGCTCCGACGGCGGCTGGCGGCTGCTCGACCGGCTGCCCTACGAGCTGTGCGAGCCCGAGGTGGCCGGCCGGGCCCGGGAGGCGGTCGCGCTGGCGGCCGACCGGATGGGGCGCACCCTACCCGCGGCCGACCTTCGTGACCTGCTCGCCGGCACGCTGGAGGCGGCCCGCTGGGACGACGTCGCGGCCCGCTGCCTGTCCTGCGGCAACTGCACGATGGTCTGCCCCACCTGCTTCTGCACCACCGTCGAGGACACCACCGACTTGACCGGCGACATCGCCCAGCGCTGGCTGCGCTGGGACTCCTGCTTCGACCTGGACTTCTCGTACCTGCACGGCGGCCCTGTCCGCACGTCGCCGCGCAGCCGGTACCGCCAGTGGCTTACCCACAAGCTCGGCACCTGGCACGACCAGTTCGGCGAGTCCGGGTGCGTGGGCTGCGGCCGGTGCATCGTCTGGTGCCCGGTCGGCATCGACATCACCGAGGAGGCCCACGCGCTCGCCGCCGAGGCCGGCGCGGACGCGGCTAACAGCACTGGAGGATAGTCATGGATACCGCATACGACCTGCTCGCCGTCCAGCCGTTCCTCACCGGACTCAGCGACGACCAACTCGACCGGCTGTCGCGCTGGTCGAAGCGGGCCGTCTTCCACGGCGGCAAGCGGATCTTCCGGGAAGGATCGCCGGCCGACCGGTTCTGGTTGATCCAACGCGGCCGGGTCAACCTGGACACCCACGCCCCCGGTCGGGGCGACATGATCATCGAGACGATCGGCTCCGGCGCGGTCCTCGGCTGGTCCTGGCTGTTCCCGCCGTATCAGTGGCACTTCGGCGCGGTGGCACTGGAGACGACGCTGACCATCGAACTCGACGGTCCCGGCGTGCGGCAGCTGTGCGCCAGGGACCCCGCACTCGGCTACGAGCTGTCCACCCGATTCATGCAGGTGATGCTGGAGCGGCTGCAATCCACCCGGCTGCGGCTGCTCGACCTGTACCGGGTGCCGACATGACGATGACGCCACTGCCGTATCGGATCGTCGAGCGGCGGCAGGAGACCACCGACACCGCGACGCTCACCCTCCAGCCGGTGGCCGGGGCGATCCCGCCCCCACTGCCGGGTCAGTTCAGCATGATGTACGCCTTCGGGGTCGGTGAGGTGCCGATCTCGGTCAGCCGGCTGGGCGGGCCGGTCGGGCTGGTGCACACCCTGCGCGCGGTCGGCGCGGTCACCCGGGCGCTCCACGACGCGTCGGTCGGGCAGGTGCTCGGCATCCGGGGCCCGTTCGGTACCGACTGGGGGCTGCCCGCGCCGCGCCACCACGACCTGGTGATCGTCGCCGGTGGGATCGGCCTGGCACCGCTGCGCCCCGTGGTCCAGCACGCGCTGCGTGAGCGGAACCGGTACCGGAATGTGTTCGTCCTGATCGGCGCCCGGACCCCGGCCGACCTGCTCTACCCGGGCGAGTACGACGTGTGGCGGGCCGGTGGCGCGGACGTCCGGGTCACCGTGGACCGCGCCGGTGTCGGCTGGCAAGGGCACGTCGGGGTGGTCACCACGCTGATGGGCGACCTCGATCTCGATCCGGGCGCGGCGACCGGTTTCGTCTGCGGTCCCGAGGTGATGATGCGGTTCGCCGCGCGGGGGCTGATCGACCGCGGCGTGCCGCGCCCGGCGATCCGGGTCTCGCTGGAGCGCAACATGCGGTGTGGCGTCGCCCTGTGCGGGCACTGCCAGCTCGGCCCGCTGCTGGTGTGCCGGGACGGCCCGGTGGTCGGCTACGACCGGGCCGAGCCGCTGATGACCGTGAAGGAGTTGTGATGCAAGCACCCACGCTGGCGGTGTGGAAGTTCGCGTCCTGCGACGGCTGCCAGCTGTCGTTACTGGACTGTGAGGACGAGCTGCTCCAGATCGCCGGTGCGGTACGCATCGCGCATTTCCTGGAAGCCTCGCGCGCCGTGGTCGAGGGGCCGTACGACGTGTCGCTGGTCGAGGGCTCGATCACCACGTCGGCCGACGCGGAGCGGATCCGCCGCGTTCGGGAACAGTCCCGGATCGTGGTTACGATCGGAGCCTGCGCGACGGCGGGTGGCGTCCAGGCGCTGCGCAACTTCGCCGACGTCGACGAGTTCCGGTCCATTGTGTACGCCCGGCCGGACTACATCTCCACGCTCGCCGAGTCGACACCGATCTCCGCCCACGTACCGGTGGACGTCGAGCTGCGCGGCTGCCCGATCGACCGGCGGCAACTGCTGGACACGCTCACCGCGCTCCTGACCGGCCGGCGCCCCAACCTTCCGCTGCACAGCGTCTGCTTCGAGTGCAAGGCGCGCGGCACCACCTGCGTCATGGTCGCGAACCGGACCCCCTGCCTGGGACCGGTGACCGCGGCCGGCTGCGGTGCCCTCTGCCCGGCATACGGGCGTGGCTGCTACGGCTGCTTCGGGCCGGCGGCGACGGTGAACGTGCCGGCGCTGACCGCCCAGCTCCGCGCGACCGGCATGGACGACGATGCGATCAAACGCGTGTTCGCGACGTTCAACGTGGCGGCATTCCATAAGGTGATCCCATGACGCATCGCGAGGACCGCTCGTTGCGTGTCGCCGCCCTGGCCCGGGTCGAGGGGGAGGGCGCGATGCGGGTACGGGTGGAGCGTGGCGTGGTCACCGACGTCGGCCTGGACATCTACGAGCCGCCCCGGTTCTTCGAGGCGCTGCTGCGCGGCCGCGCGTACACCGAGCCGCCTGACATCACCGCCCGCATCTGCGGGATCTGTCCGGTCGCGTACCAGATGTCGGCGTGCCGGGCGATCGAGGACGCCTGCGGGGTGATCGTCGACGGGGCACTGGCCGACCTGCGCCGGCTGCTGTACTGCGGGGAGTGGATCGAGAGCCATGCCCTGCACATCTACCTGCTGCACGCGCCGGACTTCCTCGGCTACCCGGGTGTCGTGGAGATGGCCGCCGACCACAAGGCGACCGTGGAGCGGGGACTCGCGCTCAAGAAGGCCGGCAACGCGATCCTCGCGCTGCTCGGCGGGCGCGCCATCCACCCGGTCAACGTCCGGATCGGTGGCTTCTACCGGGCACCGACCCGGGCCGAACTGGCGACGCTCACGGAGCCGCTGCGGCGGGCCCGCGACGATGCCCTCGCCACCGTGGAGTGGGTCGCCGGGTTCGAGTTCCCTGACTTCGAGCATGATCACGAGCTGCTCGCCCTGGTCGAGCCGGGACGGTACGCGATCGACTCCGGCGTGCCGACCACCGATCGCGGGCTGACCTTCCCGGTCCAGGCGTTCCCGGAGCACGTGATCGAGGAGCAGGTGCCGCACTCGTCCGCCCTGCACGCCCAGCTGGCCGGCCGCGGCCGGTACCTGTGCGGCCCGACCGCCCGCTACGCCTTGAGCCACCAGTGGCTGTCGCCGTTGGCGAAGGAGGCCGCCGCGGCAGCCGGCCTCGGTGCCGACTGCCGCAACCCGTTCCGGAGCATCGTGGTGCGGGCGGTGGAGACGGTGTACGCCGCCGACGAGGCGCTGCGCCTCATCGACGGGTACGAGCCGCCGGACCGGCCGGCGATCGAGGTGCCGCCGGGCGCCGGGGTCGGCTGCGGAGCCACCGAGGCGCCGCGGGGAGTCCTGTTCCACCGGTACGAACTGGCCGCCGACGGCACCATCACGACCGCCCGCATCGTGCCGCCCACCTCACAGAACCAGGCGAGCATCGAGCACGACCTGGGCCGCTTCGTCGCCGCCCGGCTCGACCTCGACGACCACACCCTCACGCACGCCTGCGAGCAGGCCATCCGCAACTATGACCCGTGCATCTCCTGCGCCACCCACTTCCTCGACCTGACGGTGGAGCGCACATGATCGTCATCGGCGTCGGCAACCCGTACCGGCGCGACGACGGCCTCGGGCCGTACGTGGTCGACCGGCTGCGCGAGTTCGGCCTGCCCGACTCCGTCCTGGCGGTCAGTCGGGGCGAGACGACCGAGCTGATGGACCTGTGGGACGGCGCCGACCTGGCCGTCGTGATCGACGCGGTTCGCAGCGAGCCGTGCCACCCGGGGCGGATCCACCGGCTGACCGTGTTCGACCCGCCAGGCGTTCGGTCCCGGGCCGCCCACGGCCTCGACCTCGGCGAGGCGGTCGAACTGGCCCGGGTGCTCGGGCGGCTGCCAACCCGGCTCGTGCTGTTCGCCGTCGAGGCCGAGGACACCGGCTACGGCTTCGGCCTGTCCACGCCGGTCGCCGAGGCGGCCGAGCGGATGGCGGAGGAGATTTTCGCCGAGATCACGCCGGCGGCATGAAACGGCGATAGCCTCACAAAAGGGGCGCAGCCCCAGTGTCCGCCGGTGGGTCGCCAGGACCATGCGGCCGGTGCCCCGGGGACCTTCGGCACTGACGGTCGGCGCCACGTCCGGCCATGCTGCTGACAGCCTGTCCCGGCAGCGGGCGGGCGCGTGGAGAGGACCTCGGCGTGCACGCATTGGACCTGGCGCGGTGGCAGTTCGCGATCACCACCGTGTACCACTTCTTCTTCGTACCGTTGACCATCGGCCTGTCGGTGCTGGTCGCGATCCTCCAGACGGCCTGGGTACGCACCGGCAGGGACGAGTACCTGCGGGCCACGAAGTTCTGGGGCAAGCTGTTCCTGATCAACTTCGCGATGGGCGTGGTCACCGGCATCGTGCAGGAGTTCCAGTTCGGCATGAACTGGAGCGCGTACTCGCGCTTCGTCGGCGACATCTTCGGCGCACCGCTGGCCATCGAGGGACTGCTGGCGTTCTTCCTGGAGTCGACGTTCCTCGGCCTGTGGATCTTCGGCTGGGATCGGCTGCCTCGCCGCGCGCATCTGGCGAGCATCTGGCTCGCGTCGATCGGCACCATCCTGTCCGCGTACTTCATCCTCGCCGCCAACTCCTGGATGCAGCACCCGGTCGGGTACAAGATCAACCCGACGACCCACCGGGCCGAGCTGACCGACTTCGGCGCCGTCCTGACGAACTCGACCACGCTGGTGACGTTCCCGCACACGGTCATCGCCGCGTTCCTGACCGCCGGCATGTTCATGCTCGCGGTCAGCGCCTGGCACCTGCGCCGCCACAACGAGACCCCGGTGTTCCGGCCCAGCGTCCGGCTGGCGCTGTGGACCATCACCATCGCCGGCCTGCTGGTGGCCGTCACCGGTGACATGCAGGCCCGGATCATGACCAAGCAGCAGCCGATGAAGATGGCCGCCGCCGAAGCGCTGTACAACACCACCGCGCCCGCGTCGTTCTCGCTGTTCACCATCGGCAGTCTGGACGGCAGCCGGGAGGTCGTCGAGCCTGCGGGTGCCGAACGCGCTGTCACTGATGGCCACCGGAGACCCGAACGGCACCGTCGAGGGCTTGGACGACCTCCAGGCGCAGTACACCCGGCGCTACGGCCCGGGCGACTACCGCCCCAACGTCCCGGTCACGTACTGGTCGTTCCGGCTGATGATCGGCCTCGGCCTCCTGTCCCGTGCTGTTCGGGCTCTACGGCCTGTGGTTGACCCGCCGGGCCGGAACAGCCCACGGTAGCCGGTGGTTCTGGCGGGTCGCCGCCTGGTCGGCCGGCCTGCCGCTGGCGGCCAACTCGTTCGGCTGGATCTTCACCGAGATGGGCCGCCAGCCGTGGACCGTCTTCGGGGTGCTGAAGACCGCACGACAGCGTCTCGCCGACCGTTGGAGTCGGGTCGGTGATCACCTCGCTGACCGTGTTCACGCTGCTGTACGGCGGGCTCGCGGTGGTCGAGCTGTGGCTGATCCTGCGCTACGCCAAGGCCGGGCCGCCGGTGACCGAGCCCGTCACAGGAGTCGACGCCGACCGCCCACTCGCCTTCGCCTACTGATCGGGGTCTGCGGTGTCTCTCAACGATGTCTGGTTCCTGCTCATCGCCGTGCTGTGGACGGGCTACTTCTGTCTTGGAGGGCTTCGACTTCGGCGTCGGCATCCTGCTGCCGGTACTCGGGCGCGGTGACGAGACGCGCCGGCGGGTACTGCTCAACACCATCGGCCCGGTGTGGGACGGCAACGAGGTGTGGCTACTGGTCGCCGGCGGCGCCACGTTCGCCGCGTTCCCGGAGTGGTACGCCGCGCTGTTCTCCGGCTTCTACCTGCCGCTGCTGATCATTCTGGTCGCGCTCATCGTGCGCGGCGTGGCCTTCGAGTACCGCGGCAAGGTCGACAGCGACCGCTGGCGCCGCAGCTGGGACATCGCCATCGTCGTCGGCAGCCTGGTTCCGGCGCTGCTGTGGGGCGTCGCGTTCGGCAACATCGTGCGCGGGGTGAAGCTCGACGCCGGGCACCACTACGTCGGCGGCTTCTTCGACCTGCTCAACCCGTACGCGCTGCTCGGCGGGCTGACGACGCTGCTGCTGTTCACCACGCACGGGGCGATCTTCCTGGCGCTGAAGACGAGCGGCGAGGTCCGTGCTCGCCGCCCGCCGGTGGGCCGGCCGGGTCGGTGCTGGCCACTGTGGTCGCGGCCGGCGGGTTCCTGCTGTGGACGCAGGTCGCGCACGGCAAGCCGGTCACCGCCGTCACCGCGCTCGTCGCGGCGCTCGCGCTGGTCGGTGCGACTGCTGGCCAACCGGTCCGGCCGGGAAGGCTGGGCGTTCCTGGCCACCGCGCTGACCATCGTGGCCGCGACCGCGACCCTGTTCCTCGCGCTCCACCCGAACGTGCTGCCGTCCACTCTGGACCAGGCGTTCAGCCTGACCGTGACGAACGCCTCCTCCACGCCGTACACCCTGAAGGTGATGACCTGGGTCGCGGTCGCCTTCACCCCGGTCGTGCTGGTCTACCAGGGCTGGACCTACTGGGTGTTCCGCAAGCGGATCGGCACCGAGAACATTCCTCCGGCCGCGCCCACGCCCGTGCCGGCGCGGGTCGGCGACGGCGCCGGACTGGTGCCGCACCCGTGAAGCCGCTGGATCCGCGGCTCCTGCGGTACGCCCACGCGACGCGGGGCTACCTGGCCGCGTGCGTCGCGCTGGGTGTCGTGAGCGCCGGGCTGATCGTCGCGCAGGCGTCGCTGCTGGCGGCCGGAATCAGCCAGGTGTTCCGACGGCTCTCCGCCCGGCACCGGTTCGCTCGGTCGCGCTGGTCGCCGTGGTCGCCGGCCGGGCCCTGGTGGCCTGGGCGCAGGAGATGGCCGCGCACCGGGCCGCCGCGGCGGCGAAGTCGCAGCTGCGCGGCCGGCTGCTGGCGCACGTCGTGCGGTTGGGGCCGGGCTGGCTGACCGGGCGGCGCGGCGGGGGAGCTGACCACGCTGGCCACCACGCGGCATCGACGCGCTGGACGGATACTTCGCGCGGTACCTGCCGCAACTCGTGCTCGCCGCGCTCGTGCCGGTGATCGTCCTCGGGCGGCTGCTGCCGGCCGATCCACTTGCGACGGTCATCGTCGTGGTGACCGTGCCGCTGATCCCGATCTTCATGGCGCTGGTCGGGATGACCACCGAGGCGGCCAACCGCCGGCAGTTCCGGCTGCTGTCCCGGCTGGCTCACCACTTCCTCGACGTCGTCGCCGGACTGCCCACGCTCAAGGTGTTCGGCCGCGCCACGGCCCAGGCGGAGACCATCCGGCAGGTCACCGACCGGTACCGGCGGGCGACCATGCGTACCCTCCGGCTCGCCTTCCTGTCCTCGCTGGTGCTCGAGCTGCTGGCGACGATCTCGGTGGCACTGGTGGCGGTCACCGTCGGGCTGCGCCTCGTCGACGGCCGGCTGGATCTGCGCACCGCGCTGCTGGTGCTGATCCTCGCGCCCGAGGTGTACCTGCCGCTGCGGGCGGTGGGCACCAACTACCACGCGGCCGCGGAGGGGCTCGCGGCCGCGGAGCAGATCTTCACGGTACTGGAGGAGCCGGTCCCTTCGCGCGGCAGCCGGACCGACGTGCCGACCGGGCCACTCGAACTGTCCGGGGTGACGGTGCGGTACCCGGACCGTTCCGTGCCGGCGCTCGACCAGGTAACGCTTGCGGTGTGGCCGGGTGAGGTGCTGGCGCTGACCGGTGCGAGCGGCTGCGGCAAGTCGACCCTGCTGAACGTGCTGCTCGGGTTCGTGTCGCCGGCCGACGGTCGGGTCACCGTCGGTGGGATCGACCTGTCCACACTGGACCCTTCCGCCTGGCTCCGGCACCTGGTGTGGGTTCCGCAGCGGCCGTACCTGTTCGCCGGTACGGTCGCCGACAACATCCGGCTCGGCCGCCCGGACGCGTCCGACGACGAGGTGCTGGACGCGGCGCGGGCGGTGCGCGCGGACGGGCTCGTCGACGCGGTGATCGGTGAGCGGGGCGCTGGCCTGTCGGCGGGGCAGCGGCAACGGGTCGCGCTGACCCGGGCGTTCCTGTCGACCGCCCCCCTGGTGCTCCTCGACGAGCCGACCGCGAACCTCGACGGGGACAACGAGGCGGCGGTCCTGGACGCGGTCCGCGGCCTCGCCCGGGACCGTACCGTCGTGGTGGCGGCGCACCGGCCGGCGCTGGTCGCGCTGGCCGACCGGGTGGTGCGCCTGGACGCCGGCCGGATCGCCGAACCCGAGGCGGTGGCGGCGTGAGCAGCGACCTTCCCGTCGCACGCCTGCTGCGGTTGGCCCGGCCGGTCGCGCCCCGGCTGGCGCTGGCCGTCCTCTGCGGCACGTTGGCCGCCGGCAGCGCGATCGGGCTGCTGGCAACCTCGGCCTGGCTGATCTCGCGGGCCGCCCAGCACCCACCGGTGCTCTACCTGACGGTCGCGATCGTCGCGGTCCGCACGTTCGGCATCGCCCGCGGTGTCTTCCGCTACGCCGAGCGTCTCGCCGGGCACGACGCCGCGTTCCGGGTACTGGCCGAGCTACGGGTACGCGCGTACCGGCGGCTGGCGGCGCTCGCCCCGGCGGGCACACCGGGCCTGCGTTCCGGCGATCTCGTCCAGCGGTTCGTCGCCGACGTCGACGCCGCCCTCGACGTCCTCGTCCGGGTCCTGCTGCCGTACCTGGTCGCAACGCTCGTCGGCGCGGCCAGCGTCGGGCTGCTCGCTGCCCTGCTACCCGCCGCCGGAGTGGTGCTCGCCGCCGGGCTTCTGGTCGTCGCGGTCGGCGTACCGCTCGTCCAACGGGCCGTCGCCCGGCGCGCCGATCGGCGCACCGCCCCGCTGCGCGGAGAGCTGGCCGTTGCCACCCTCGACCTCCTCGACGGGCTGCCGGAGTTGGTCGCCCTCGGCGCGGCGCAACGCCGCGTGGACGACCTGACCGGCACCGACACCCGGCTGCGTCAGGCCGCCGCCCGCTCGACGGCCGGGGTCGGCCTGGGCGCGGCCCTGGTCTCGCTCGCCGCCGGTGGCTGTGTCTGGGCCGGGCTCGCCCTCGGCGCCCCGGCCGTCCGGGCCGGTCAGCTGCACAGCGTTCTCCTGGCAGTGGTCGTCCTCACCCCGATCGCCGTCTTCGACACGGTTTCCACGCTGCCCGCGGCCGCCGCCCAGTTCGCGACCGCGCGGGCCGCGCTCGGACGGGTGTTCAACCTGCTCGACCGCCCCGACCCGGTGGTCGAACCGGCCGTCCCCGCCGACGTGCCGCGACCACCGTACCGGCTGGAGGTGCGGGGCCTGAGCGCGCGGTGGAGCGCCACCGGACCCGACGTCCTGAGCGGAGTCGACCTCACCCTGGCCGACGGCGATCGGATCGCGGTCGTCGGCCCGAGCGGCTCCGGTAAGACCACCCTCGCCGCGATTCTCGTCCGGTTCCTCGACCCGAGCGCCGGCGAGGTGACGCTGAACGGTGTCAACGTCCGCGACCTGGCGGCCGACGACGTCCGGAAAGTCGTCGGCCTCCTCAGCGACGACGCCCCCGTGTTCGACACCACCATCGCGGAGAACCTGCGGATCGCCGACCGCGGCGCCGACAACGCCCGCCTCCGCCAGGTGCTGGCCGGGGCGCGGCTGCTGGACTGGGTCGACTCGCTGCCGAACGGTCTGGATACGCGGGTCGGCGAACACGGCTGCCTGCTGTCCGGCGGGCAACGCCGCAGGCTCGCCCTGGCGCGCGCCCTCCTGGCGGACTTCCCGATTCTGATCATGGATGAACCCACCGAGCATCTCGACGAGCCGACCGCCGCTGCGCTCATCGCCGACCTGCTCACCGCGACGGCGGGCCGCAGCACGATTCTGATCACCCACCGAACGACCGAGCCGTCGACCGTCGACCGAATCGTCGAGCTGGACCACGGCCGGATCGTCGCCGCAGGCGAGCCGAGCCGATCGGGGTCGTGACCGATCGGCCTTGGGACTACCGATCGGCCTTGGGATCCAGCGCGAACACAGCCGCCCGTACATCACGGATGATCCGGTCGAGCTCCGCGACCTGACCGGCCAGCTGGGAGTTCAGCTCGCGATTGGCGATCCGCGCGGCGACTGCCTGGAGCGACAGTCCGAGGGCGAACAGGTCGTGGATCACGGTGTGCTGGAGGTCCCCGGCGATCCGCTGCCGGTCGTCGAGCAACTGCATACGCTCGTTCTCCTGGCGCGCCTCAGCCAGTTCGAGGACGAGTGCCGCCTGAGCCGCGAAGGTGGTGATCATCTCCAGTTCGGTCGAGCCGAAACTGCCCTTCCCCTCGGCGCGGCAGAGTGTCAGGACACCCAGGACGCCGTGTTCACCGACGACGGGCACGGCGAGGATCGCGCCGATGCGTGGCTCGCGTTCGACCGCGGCGGCGGTGCGGGGGTCAGCGGACGGATCGGCCACGAGCATCGGCTGGCCCTCAGCGATAACGCTGCCGGACAGCGTCCCGGTCATCGGCGATTCTGCCCCGTTCCAGGGCGCCAGGAGATCCAGCGCCACCACGGTGCGCAGCTGATCGGGCTCCTCGGCGGGAGTGTTGAAAGCCGCCCCATCCGCGCCGCTGGCCTGGTGCATCTCGCTCACGAGAATCCACAGCGCCTCGTCACCGCCGGTACCGCTGAGCAGTTGGGTGGCGACGTTGATCATGGCCGCGTGCCAGTCGCGGCGCCGTTGACTGGCGGCGAACAGCGTCGCGTTCTCGATCGCGATCCCGGCCGCGGCGGCCAGCGCGCGGACGAGGTCCTCGTCGTCGCCGGTGAACTCGCCGCCGCTCTGCTTTTCGGTCAGGTACAGGTTGCCGAACACCTTGTCGCGGACGGTGATCGGTACCCCAAGAAAGGAGCGCATCGGCGGATGGTGGGCCGGAAACCCGACCGAGGCCGGATGATCGGCGATGTCGGCCAGCCGCACCGGCCTGGGATCGTCGACCAGCGCACCCAACACGCCCTTGCCCTGGGGCAGGTCCCCGATCTGGGTGACCAGCTCGGATGTCATGCCGAAATGCAAGAAGCGGACCAGATGCCCGTTCCGGACCACGCCGAGCGCCGCGTACCGCGCGTCGACCAGGTCCTTGGCGGCCGTCAGGATGTGGTCGAGCACGTCGTCGAGATCGACGCCGCGGGCGATCTCCAGGTTGGCGCGCAACAGGCTCCGCAGCCGGCCCTGGGTGGCCTGGACGTCACGGATGCGCTCGACGAGCTGCTCCAGCAGCTCGTCGAGTTCGAGGCGGGCGACGCCGACGAACGCCATCTCCGGGCTCGTTGGTCCGCCGGAAGACCTGGGCTCGCTACCTGTGAGGTCCGGCTGATCAGATCGTGCCGCACCGGTCATGCCGCCCCTCCCCAACAGAGCGGCCGCGCTCGGCCGCCCATTGAGTCAGTTTGACCCGGATCCGGTACCGCCCGGTAGCTGGCCGGGATGAACAAGTGTGAACGGACACGACCAACCAGCGGTCGGCTCCGCGCGGGTCGGGAGACCGGCGCTGGCGGCCGTGCCCGGCTTTCGGTTACCCGGCGTCGGCGTCCCCGGGCGCCTTGGCGTCCGTTTTGTCGGCGCGCCGGTGCGACTCGGCGCCCGTGGCGCCGGCGAGGTACCGGTGCAGCGCGTTCTCGGGCTGATCGGTGCTTTCGGAGTGCGTTGTGCGCTCGCGGAGCGCCTCACGCCCGGCCGTCCACGACTCTTTCTCGCTGGTCATCACGCCTCCCCTCCTCACATTCAGTGTGGTTCGGGTGGCCGTGCGGGACACGAGCCGACGGACCTGCCGGGACAGGCCGGAAGTCCTCGGACCGGCGCCGGTAACCGGCCAGGACAGGCAGACCGGGCAGCAGCGACCGCGCGATACGGCGCAGGCGCAATCCTCCGGCGCTCAGCATCCCGCCATTGTCGTCGCCGTCGCCGTCCGCCGGCGGTCCGGGCCGCCATCGAGGGCGGCGATATCCACGTGATCGGCAACGGCGCCCTGATGATCGGCATGGGCGAGCGGACATCGTCACGCACGGCAACGGTCCCCAGGTCGGAACGCTCGCCCTGGAAAGCGCCGCCGACCCCAACCTCTCGGGTCCGTACCCGCTCGACACCCTCGACGCCGAAACGCAGGGCATGATCGGGTACTGGCTGGTCCGCGAGCTCGGCTGCGTCCTGCCCGACCGGGAGGTCGCGGCCGTGCTCACGCAGACCGTGGTGGATCCGGACGACCCGGCGTTCACCGAATCGTCGAACTGCCCGTCATCCGCCGCCTGGTCGACGACGGCGTACTGGTCGTCGCCGCCGGTGGCGGTGGGGTACCCGTGGTGCGTCTACCGGACGGCACCCTGCGTGGCGTCGAGGCGGTCGTGGACAAGGACCTCGCCGCGGCCCGCCTGGCCGTCGCACTGCGGGCCGACATGCTGCTGCTCACCGACGTGCCGGCCGTATACGACGGGTACGGTACGCCCCGGGCGCGGGCCATCGCGCAGGCGAGCCCGGCCTCGCTTGCCGCCAGCCGCTTCGCCGCCGGCTCGATGGGGCCGAAGATCGAGGCGGTACGCCGGTTCGTGACCGCCACCGGGCGGGCGCGCCGCCATCGGCGCGCTGACCGACGCCGCCGCGCTGGTGGCCGGAACGGCCGGAACGCAGGTGACCCCGGAGCCGGCGGTCTGCGGCTGACCACCGCCACCACGTCGCGGCGACCCCCGGGCAGGGCCGCCGCGACGTTCGGATCAGGAACCCGCCTCACCGCTTCGGGCGATCAGGACCGGGCATTCGGCGTGGTGGACCAGTTGCAGGCCGACCGAGTTGAGGAACAGTTCGCCTGGAGCGCCGTGGCCACGGGTACCGACGACGATGAGCTGCGCCCGCCAGGACATGCCGATGAGGGTCGCGGCGGGGCCGCCACGCTCGACGACCAGCTCTACCGGCACGTCCGGGTACTTGTCCCGCCAGACCGCGATGTGGGTCGTGAGGTCCCTCTTCAGCTGCTCGGCGGCGGTCTCCTGCTCGTAGCGCAGTGGCGCGACGCCGACGGTCCACGGCTGGAGGTCAGCGGCGAAGGTCCGCACGACAGCCACCCCGGTCTTGCGCCGGCTGGCCTCCTCGAAGGCGATGTTGAGGGCGAGGTCCGCCGACAATGAACCGTCGACCCCGACGATCACGGGGCCGGCGTCGATCCCGGCACGACCGCGCACCACGGCGACCGGGCACGGGGCATGCGTGGCGACCTGGACGCTCACCGATCCGGCGAGCAGACTGGCGAACCCGCCGCCGCCCCGGTTTCCGACCACGAGCAGGTCGGCTCCCTCGCCGGCCTGGACAAGTACCGGGCCGGGTTCGCCGTGTACCGCCCGGCCGCTCACCCGGATGTCGGGTTCCGCGTTCTGGGCCTCGGCGACCGCGGCGTCCACTGCCGTCGCGGTCAGTTCCTTGACCTGCTCGATCACATCGGGACTGGCGGTCACGGCAGCCCCTGGCACCCGCCAGTGGTACGCGAGGACGACCTCCAGTTCGGCTCCTCGCCGCCGCGCCTCGTGGGCCGCCCAGCGCAACGCCTCGGTACTCGGCGGAGATGCGTCGGTGCCTACGACGATTTTCGTGTTCACAGTGACCTCCCATAGGTTCAAACGTTTTTCGCAGCATGGCTGCGAGCGGCCGCTATCGGGCTGAGCCGTCCATCCCCGAATGGGCAGGTCTTTGGTCCCGAATCAGGCGGTCACAGTGTCGACTGGTCCGCGAAACGCGCCCGTCGCACGCCCGGCACGGTACGCGCCAGGACCGACACGACGGCGCGTTCGACGCCGTCGTCAAAACGACCGTCCACCGTGGCCATACCGTCGGTGACCGTCGCCGTCCAGCGGCGCTCCATGCCGGCGTACTCGTCGAGGCGGTGTTGGATCTCGCGCTCCAGTACGTCGTCGTCGCGTACCACGGCGCGGAGGATGTCTCGGCGGCTCACAATCCCGATCAGGTCACCGTGATCGACGACCGGGACGCTACGGATGTCGTGGCGGAGCATCATCTGCGCTACGTCCGCGACGTCGGCGTCCGGCCATGTGGTGACCGGGTTGCCGGACATGACGTCGGCAACCACTCTGGGCCGTTCCACGGGGTCGTCGGTGACGCCGCGCCACATGTGCGCGGTCGGATCTTCGGGCACCCGGTGCCAGAGCAGGTCGCCTTCACTGACCATGCCGACAAGTTCGTCCGCCGCGTCGATCACGGGTGCCGCAGTGATCTTCTTTTCCGTCAGCAGCGCGGCCGCTGACTCGACGGTGTCGGTGGTCCGGACCGAGTACACCGGCCGGCTCATGATGTCGTGGGCACGCATCGCCATCGCCTCCAGCTCCTGGAACCCCTCCAGCGTGCGCCCCGCCGCCGGGTCCCGGCAGCGTCCGAAGTCCCAGGCGACCCGGCCGAAGTGCCCGACCTGTCGGCCGAGGGCAAGGTGATCGTCATGCCGCCGCGGTCGCGGGCCGGGTCGCGTCGTCGATGAGTCGGATCAGGTCGACCGCTTCGTCGGGCTCCAGCCACGCGACGGCAAGGCCGAGTTGAACCAGCAGCCAGTCGCCCACGTCCCGCTCATTCGACCGTGGCGGCGGGCGGCCGGGCAGAGGCGTGTCTCTCTGTTCGGCGGGACCATCGGGGTGTCCGGCGTCACACCCAGGAGAGGATGTTCGGCGTGCCGAGGCGGGACCTTTGGTCCGTGCCGCGGACAACGGCGCCTGCGCCGCCGATACGATGCGGGGGTGGGCGAGGAGCCGGGCTGGGAGGCGCCGTCGTTGCACCTGTCGCCGTTGTCGCGGGTGCGGCTGGATGAGTTGTTGCAGGAGTTGCTGGACCGGGTCGGTGAGGTGGCGGCGAGCCGGGAGCGGTTGCGGGCGCTGCTGGACGCCGTGGTTGGCATCGGTACGGATCTCGACCTGCACAGCACGTTGGAGCGGATCGTGCATGCCGGGTGCCGGTTGACCGGCGCCCGGTACGGGGCCGTCGGGGTGATCGGGCCGGACCGGACGCTGGTGGAGTTCATCACCGAGGGGATCGACCCGGAGCGGCACCGGTTGATCGGGGACCTGCCGCGTGGGCACGGTGTGCTCGGTGTGCTGATCGAGGATCCGCGGCCGATCCGGCTGCCGGACATCACCGCCCATCCGCGCGCGTACGGCTTCCCGAAGCACCATCCGATGATGCGGAGCTTTCTGGGCGTGCCGGTGCGGATCCGGGACCAGGTGTTCGGCAACCTGTACCTGGCGGAGAAGGCGGGTGGCGGGCAGTTCACCGATGACGACGAGGAGTTGATGATCGCGTTGTCGGTCGCGGCCGGCGCGGCGATCGAGAATGCCCGGCTGTACGCGCAGGCGCGGCGGCGGCAGCGTTGGTTGGAGGCGGCGGCGGAGATCACCGGGGTGCTGCTGGGGGAGATCAACCGCACGGCCGCACTGCAACTGGTCGCCGACCGGGCCCGCGAGGTCGCCGAGGCCGAGCTGGCTCTGGTGCTGCTCTATGACCGGGACGCGGACGAGTTGTGCGTCGAGGTCGCGGCGGGCTCGGTCCCGGCCGGGCTGTCCGGCGCGGTGGTCGGGCCGGCCCGCGGTGAGTTCGCCGGTGTGCTCGCCGACCGGCGCATCGCGGTGGTGGAGGATCTGGGGAAGGTCGTCGAGTGGCCGGTGCCGGTGCAGACGGGGACGGCGTTGCTGGTGCCGTTGGCGGCCGGGGGCGAGTCGCTGGGGGTACTGGCGGTGGCGTACCGGGCGGGGAGCGTCGCGTTCGCGGAGGATCCGGATGTGGCGCTGGTGGAGACGTTCGCCGGGCAGGCCGCGCTGGCGCTGGAGCGGGCGCGGGCGCAGGAGGAGCGGGAGCAGTTGGCGGTGCTTGGTGACCGGGAGCGGATCGCCCGGGACCTGCACGACGTGGTGATCCAGCGGTTGTTCGCGGCGGGGATGCAGTTGCAGGGCGCCGCCCGGTATGCGGTGCGGCCGGAGGTGAACCAGCGCATCGACGCGGTGGTCGATGATCTCGACACCACGATCCGGGACATCCGTGGGGCGATCTTCGAGCTGCGGGCGCCGTCGCGCGGTGAGTTTCGGGCCGAGATCCGCGCGCTGGTCGAGGAGGCGCGCGGCCCGCTCGGACTCCATCCGAAGGTGGTCATCGACGGCCCGGTCGACAGCGCGGTGCCCGAGCCGGTGCGGCCCGCGCTGCTGGCGGTGCTGCGCGAGGCGCTGTCGAACGTGGCCCGGCATGCCCGGGCCAGCGCGGTCACCGTCACGGTCACCGCCGGAGCCGGCCGCGTCGAGTTGCGGGTCACCGATGACGGTGTCGGCGTCGGCGGCGACGTACGAAGCGTCGGCGGCCTGCGCAACATGGCCAGACGGGCCGAGGAACTCGGCGGCACCTGCGCCGTGGAACCGGCGGAACCGACCGGCACCCAGGTGATCTGGAGCGTCCCCAGCTAGCCGGGACCAGGGTCCCGCGCACGACGGGTCCAACGGCCCTGCACCTCCCGATGCTCAGCCGGCACAGTGGGCTCGGAGGAGGCGAGATGGCCACAATCGAATTCGGCGACCGGAGCCTGGCAACGCGCACACCGCAGGCGGCAGCCGCGACCCGAGCCCTGACCAGGGCGGCGATGGCCGCCCGCAGGGCACCGTCGATCTTCAACAGCCAGCCCTGGCGCTGGCGGATCGCCGATGGTACCGCGGAGTTGCGCGCCGACCGGCAGCGTCAGCTGCTCGTCGCCGACCCGGACGGTCGGCTGCTCACCCTCAGTTGCGGGGCTGCCCTGCACCACGCCCGCATCGCGCTGGCCGGGGAGGGAGCGAGCGCCGAGGTCGGCCGGTTGCCCGAGCCGACCGACCCCGATCTGATGGCCCGGGTTCGGGTCACCGGCGACCGGGCGGCCACCCCGGCGGCGATCCGCGCGCAGCAGGCGGTAGCGCTACGGCGTACCGACCGGCGTCCGTTCGCCGAGGTGGACGTGCCGACCGATGCGATCGAGGAACTCCGGGTCGCCGCCGAACGCGAGGGTGCCCATCTGCACGTGCTACGACGTGACGACGTGGTGACGCTCTCGGCCGCCGTGTCCCAGGCAGCCGCTGTGGAGTCCGCCGATCCCGCGTACCGGGCCGAGCTAGCCAGGTGGACCAACCGGCCGGCTCCCCGTGGCGACGGAGTGCCCGCCGCGACGGCGGACGGTCATGACAAGCGACCGGTATCCGGACGGGATTTCACGCCGGGGGCGCCCGTCGTCGGCGGTGAGCCGGTCGATCGGTATGCCCGGTACGCGATCCTGTTCACCGCGGACGACACGCCGCTGTCGTGGCTGCGCGCGGGGGAGGCGCTGTCGTCGACCCTGCTGACCGCGACGATGCTGCGGCTGGCGACCTCGCCGATCAGCGATGTGATCGAGGTACCGGCCACCCGGAGCCTGCTGCGCAACCTGCTCGGGGGCCTCGGTTATCCGATGCTCGCGCTACGGGTGGGGGTGCCCGCCGATGGCCCGCTGCCGCCCGGGGCGCCCCGCCGGCCCGCCGGCGAGATCATCGATACCGCCTGACGAGTTACGGATCGGTGTGCGCCACCGCGACCGGCCCGTTCGCCCGCGCGACCACGCCCTGACTGACTGAGCCCAGGAGCAGACGTGACACGGCGCCACGGCCACGGTCCCCGACGACCAGCAGCCGTGCTCCGGCGGCGGCCCGCAGCAACGCCGGCACCGGCCCGCCGTGGTAGACGGCCCGCTTGACCGCCACCTCTGGATGGTCCCGAGCGTACGGCTCCACCTCGACATCGAGTTCGGTTAGCCCGGGAGGCGGGGGAGTGACGTGGGTTTCGGCGAACCGATCGTCCACCCAGACGTCGCCCGGCTCGTCGTCGGTGTGGCCGCCGGTCGCGTGCACCGCCGCGAGTGGCAGGCCGTGCGTGGCGGCATGGCGCAAGCCGAAGGCGAGCGCCGCCCGGGCCGGCTCGCTGCCGTCGACGCCGACCACGACGTGGCCGGCGAACAGACCGGCCGCCTTGCCGATGAGCCGGACCACCACAACCGGACAACGGGCATGGGCGGCCACCCACCGGGCGGTGGACATCGCGGACAGGTGGTCACCGGAGATCGCCCCCACTACCAGCAGGTCGCCGCCGGCGTCCACGAGCTGCTGACCCGGGCCGCCGGCCGGGGTGGACAGGGTGACCAGGGCGCCGCCGAGCCGGGCCTGGACGTGCCGTACCTGCCGCATGAGGAGCGGGTCGGCGAGTTCCAGGACTTCGCCGGGGTGCCGCTGGCCGCCGACCGGAGGCCGGTGATCAGGCTGGTACACCCGGCAGATCTTCAACCGGGCGCCGGTGACAGCCGCCTCGTCGGCGGCCCACGCGAGCGCCCACCAGCCCGGTGCCTTGCCGTCGACACCGACCACGATGGTGCGGATGTCGGTCATGATCGGCCCGGCCAGGTCCAGTCGCGTACTTCGGGGAGGTCTTCGCCGGTGCGGCGGACGTAGTCGTGGTGGCGGGCGCGGGTGTCGACCATGTGCTGGCGGATGGTGGCGGCTTTGCGGGCGAGGCCGGGTACCCGGTCGATGACGTCCATGACCAGGTGGTAGCGATCCATGTTGTTGAGCACGAGCATGTCGAACGGTGTGGTGGTGGTGCCTTCTTCGATGTACCCGCGGACGTGCAGGTTGTCGTGGCCGTGGCGGCGGTAGGTGAGTCGGTGGATGAGCCAGGGGTAGCCGTGGTAGGCGAAGATGATCGGCCGGTCGGTAGTGAAGATGGCGTCGAACTCGGGGTCGGGCAGGCCGTGCGGGTGCTCGACCTCCGGCTGCAGCCGCATCAGGTCGACCACGTTGACCACCCGGACCTTCAGCTCCGGCAGGTGTTGGCGGAGCAGGTCGGTGGCGGCGAGAACCTCGACGGTGGGTACGTCGCCGGCTGCGGCGAGGACGACGTCGGGATCGGCGTCGCCGTCGCTGGTGGAGTCGTTGCTGGCCCAGTCCCAGATGCCGACGCCGCGGGCGCAATGGAGGGCGGCGGTGTCGATGTCGAGCCAGGTGGGGGTGGGTTGTTTGCCGGCGACGATGACGTTGACGTAGTTGCGGCTGCGCAGGCAGTGGTCGGCCACGGAGAGGAGGGTGTTGGTGTCGGGTGGTAGGTAGACCCGGATGACGTCGGCTTTCTTGTTGATCACGTGGTCGATGAAGCCGGGGTCCTGGTGGGAGAAGCCGTTGTGGTCCTGGCGCCAGACGTGTGAGGTGAGCAGGTAGTTCAGCGATGGGATCGGTTTGCGCCAGCGTAGGCCGCGGGTGACCTTGAGCCATTTGGCGTGCTGGTTGACCATGGAGTCGACGATGTGTACGAACGCTTCGTAGCAGGAGAACAGGCCGTGCCGGCCGGTGAGGAGGTAGCCTTCCAGCCAGCCCTGGCAGGTGTGTTCGGAGAGGATCTCCATCACCCGCCCGGCCGGGGCGAGGTGCTCGTCGACGTCGTGGATTTCGGCGCGCCAGACCTTGCTGGTGGCCTCGTAGACGGCGCCGAGCCGGTTGGACTCGGTTTCGTCCGGGCCGACCAGCCGGAAGTTGCGATGGGCCTGGTTGGCCCGGATCACGTCGCGCAGCCAGCCGCCGAGCACCCGGGTCGGCTCCGCGCTCTCGTTCGCCTTGACGCCGTAGTCGTGAAAGTCGGGGAGGTCGAGATCGCGGCTGTGGCCGCCGTTGGCGTGCGGGTTCGCGCCCATCCGCAGCTCACCGCGGGGGAGCCAGTCGACGATCCCGGTGCGGGGGGCGCCGTCGCCGTCGAACAGCTCGTCGGGACGGTAGGAGCGCATCCACGTCTCCAACTGGGCCAGGTGGGCCGGGTCGTCGCGGGCCGCCGACAGGGGCACCTGGTGGGCCCGCCAGGTGCCTTCGACCGGCACGCCGTCGACCTCTTTGGGGCCGGTCCAACCCTTCGGCGTACGGAAGACGATCATCGGCCAGCGCGGCCGGCTCAGATCGCCACCGTCGCGGGCGGCCCGCTGGATCTCGGCGATCCGGTCGAACACCTCGTCGAGCGTGGCGGCGAGCAGCTGGTGCATGGTCGCCGGGTCGTCGCCTTCCACCAGGTACGGCAGATATCCGTACCCGCGCAGCAGCGCGTCCAGTTCGTCGTCGCCGATGCGGGCCAGCACGGTCGGGTTGGCGATCTTGTACCCGTTCAGGTGCAGGATCGGCAGCACCGCCCCGTCCCCGGCCGGGTCGAGGAACTTGTTCGAATGCCACGCGGTCGCCAGCGGCCCGGTCTCCGCCTCACCGTCGCCGATCACACACGCCGCCACCAGCCCGGGGTTGTCCAACACGGCACCGTACGCGTGCGCCAGCGAGTACCCGAGTTCGCCGCCCTCGTGGATCGACCCCGGTGTCTCCGGCGCCACGTGACTGGGCACCCCGCCCGGGAACGAGAACTGCCGAAACAGCCGCCGCATCCCGACCGCGTCCCGGCCCACCGACGGGTACACCTCGCTGTAGCTGCCCTCCAACCAGGTATTGGCCAGCAGGCCCGGGCCACCGTGCCCGGGCCCGGTCACGTAGATCATCTCCTGCGATCGGGTCTGGATGATCCGGTCGAGGTGCGCGTACAGGAAGTTCAGCCCCGGCGTCGTGCCCCAGTGGCCGAGCAGCCGCGGCTTGACCTGCTCCGGACGCAGCGGTTCGCGCAGCAACGGGTTGTCCATCAGGTAGATCTGGCCCACCGACAGGTAGTTGGTGGCCCGCCAGTACCCATCGATCCGGTCCCGTTCCTCGTCGGTCAGCGGCGTGGCGGCGGCGATCTGCATGAGGCCTCCTCGGGGCGCTCGGCGGTCAGAGCTCGAAGACGACGCGCGCGGTGACCCTACCCGCCAGCACGTCCTCGATCGCATCGTTCACGTCTTCCAGCTTGCGCGTCTGCAGTTCGACCCTGGTCCGGCCGGCGGCGTGCAGCCGGAACACCTCGGCGAGGTCGGCGCGGGTACCCACGATCGAACCGATGACCGAGATGCCACCCAGGACAGTCTGGAAGATCGGCAGCCGCATCACGTTGTCCTTCGGCAGCGAGACCAGTACCAGCCGGCCGCCCCGGCGCAGCGAGGCGTGCGCCTGCTCCAGCACGGTCGGGCTGGCGGCCAGGACCACGGCCACATCGGCGCCCCCGAGCGCCTGGATGGCCGCCACCGGATCGGTCTGCGCGGCGTCGACCGTGTGGGCGGCGCCCAACTCGCGGGCGAGGGCGAGTTTCTCCTCGGTGACGTCGACGGCGATGGTGTCGGCGCCGAAGATCTGAGCGTACTGCTGAGCCAGGTGCCCCAGCCCGCCGATGCCGAAGATGGCAGCCCGCTCGGTGGGGCGCAGCCCGGAGACCTTGATCGCCTTGTACGTGGTGACACCGGCGCAGGTCAGCGGCGCGGCCTCGACCGGGCTGACGCCGTCCGGAACCTTGACGACGTGCCGGGCATAGCCCAGGGCGTACTCGGCGTGCCCGCCGTCCATCGAGTACCCGGTGTTGCGCTGGGATTCGCACAGCGTCTCCCGGCCGCTGACACAGTAGTCACAGATCCCGCAGGCGTACCCCAGCCAGGGCAGGGCTACCCGTTCGCCGATGGAGACCTCCGTCACGCCGTCCGCGACCTGCTCGACGATTCCGACGCCTTCGTGGCCGGGCACCAGCGGCAGGGTGGGCTTGACCGGCCAGTCGCCGCGCGCCGCGTGAATGTCCGTGTGGCAGAGGCCGCTGGCCTCGATCCGCACGAGCACCTGGCCGGGGCCGGGTACCGGCACCGCGATGTCGCGGATCGCCAGGGGCGCGTCAAAGCTGGTTACCACCGATGCCTTCATCGTGTTCCTCCTCCGTCAGTGGTAGCAGGCTCAACCCTTCCCGGCTCGACGTTTCGAGATCAGGGCCGGAGGCCGGGAGCAGGTGGGCCGAATGGCAGATGCGGCTACGGGCCGTTCGGCACTTGCCGTCCGGGTGCGGCCGTCCGGGAGCCCAAGGTCCCGGCCGGCGCGGGCCGATCGCCTCTGCTCGCGATCGATCGCCGGCCATAGCTTCGAGGCGAGAAGGAGAGGAGGCACGTCATGAGTAGGCGGAAGGTCGCGGACGTGATGACCCGCGACGTGGTTTCGGTGGCAGAGGACACGCCGTTCCGGCAGATCGTCGATGTGCTCGAGGAACAGAACGTGAGCGCGGTGCCGGTTGTCGACGGCGGGGGGCTCGTCATCGGTGTGGTGTCGGAGGCGGATCTGCTTCCGAAGATGGAGCTGGCCGGTGACACCTCGGGTTCCCGGCTGTTCGAGGGACGCAAGATCCGGTGGGCCAGGGAGAAGGCCGGCGGGGAGATTGCCCGCGAGCTGATGACCGCTCCCGCGGTCACCGCCCTGGATGTCACTCCGGTCGTCGTCGCCGCGAAGCGCATGGAAGACGCCGGCATCAAGCGGCTGCCGGTGGTCGATCTGGCCGGCCGGCTGATCGGCATCGTCTCCCGCCACGACCTGCTGAAGGTCTTTCTGCGCACCGGCGCCGAGATCGTCGACGATGTGCGACGCGACATCCAGCTGGTGCCCGGTGTGGACGTGGGTCAGGTGTGGGTCGAGGCGGACGAAGGCGTGGTCACGCTCACCGGCCAAGTGGCCAACCGGTCCGCGGTCGAGACCGCGGCTGTTGTGGTGGCGCGGGTCGACGGCGTGATCGACGTGATCAACCGGATGACCTACCGGCACGACGACCTGGACCGGTTCTACGTCCAGCCGGCATGAGCCGGCAGGAGGCCGGTAGGGGGATTGGCATGTTCCAGATACGAATTCACGGGCGTGGCGGTCAGGGCGTGGTGACGGCGGCTGAGCTGCTGTCGGTCGCCGCGTTCACCGAAGGCCACTACGCCCAGGCGTTTCCGAGCTTCGGCTCGGAGCGCACCGGGGCGCCGGTGGCGGCTTTCTGCCGCATCGACGACCGGCCGATCCGGACCCGGGAGCCGGTCGTCGCACCGGACTTCGTGATCATCCAGGACGCCACGCTGCTCGGGCACGTCGACGTGCTGGCTGGCCTGCGTCCCGGCGGCAAGGTCCTGATCAACGCTCCGGACGGGGCTGAGGTGCTCGACGGCGCCTTCACGGTGCCGGCCACCGAGCTGGCACTACGCCACATCGGACGGCCGGTGCCCAACGCCGCGCTACTGGGTGGCTTCGCCGCGGCGACCGGCCGGCTGCGGCTGGAGTCGGTGATCGCCGCGATCCGCGGCCGGTTCACCGAACGCGTCGCGGCCGGCAACATCGCCGCGGCACGTGCGGCGTACCAGATCGTGGGCGCGGAGAGTGAGGTCAGCCATGCGTAAGCAGATCGAGGGCTCGCGCGCGGTGGCCGAGGCGGTCGCGCTGTGTCGGCCGCAGGTGGTTCCGGCGTACCCGATCTCGCCGCAGACCCACATCGTCGAGGCGATCAGCGAGCTGGTGAAGACCGGGGCGCTGGCGCCGTGCGAGTACGTCAACGTGGAGAGCGAGTTCGGCGCGATGTCGCTGGCGATCGGTGCCTCCGCGGCGGGTGCCCGCACCTACACGGCGACCGCCAGCCAGGGCCTGCTGTTCATGGTGGAGGCGCTGTACAACGCGGCCGGGCTCGGCCTGCCGATCGTGATGACGGTCGCGAACCGGGCGATCGGCGCGCCGATCAACATCTGGAACGACCACAGCGACTCGATGAGCCAGCGCGACTCCGGCTGGGTGCAGCTCTACGCCGAGAACAACCAGGAGGCCGTCGACCTGCACCTGCTCGCCTTCCGGCTGGCCGAGGAGCTGTCGTTGCCGGTGATGGTCTGCATGGACGGCTTCGTGCTCACCCACGCGGTCGAGGAGGTTGACCTGCCCAGCCAGGCACAGGTGGACGCCTTCCTGCCGCGGTACGAGCCGCGCCAGGTGCTCGACCCGGCCGACCCGGTGTCGATCGGGGCGATGGTCGGCCCGGAGGCGTTCACCGAGGTGCGCTATCTCGCGCACGTCCGCCAGCGCCAGGTGCTCGACGTCCTGCCGCGGCTGGCCGCCGAGTTGGAGGCGGTCGTCGGCCGGCGGATCAACGCCGTTACACCGTACCGGTGCGAGGGCGCCGACACCGTGGTGATCGCGCTCGGCTCGGTACTGGGGACGCTCAAGGACACCGTGGACGCTCTCGCCGAGGAAGGCGCGCGGATCGGCGTCCTGGGGCTGACCGCGTACCGGCCGTTCCCGTTCGACGAGGTCGCGGACGTGCTGGCCGACGCGACCCGGGTCGTGGTGCTGGAACGGGCGTTCGCGACCGGCGTCGGCGGCGTCGTCACCCCGGACGTCCGCGCCGCCGTACCGGATCTGTTCTGCCACACCGTGGTCGCCGGCCTCGGCGGGCGACCGATCACCTCGGCGTCGCTGCGCACGATGCTGCTGGAGACCGAGGCGGGCTACCTGGAGCCGCTGACGTTCCTGGACCTCAACCGCGACGTGGTCGACCGCGAACTGGCCCGGGCCGGCGCCGTCCGGCGCTCCGGGCCGACCGCCGAGAACGTGCTCGAGGACATCCGGGGAGGCCAGTGATGACGTACCAGCCGATCAAGTTCTACCAGGTGGGCAGCCTCGCCGTCGGCAACCGGCTGCTGGACCCGGCGCTGCGCTCGGTCCAGTCCGACGAGCGCCGTGCCAACGTCCTGTCGTCGGGCCACCGGGCCTGCCAGGGCTGCGGGGAGGCGCTCGGCGCGCGGTATGTGCTCGACGCCGCCATGCGCGCCACCGGCGGCAAGATGATCGTCGTCAACGCCACCGGCTGCCTGGAGGTCTTCTCCACCCCGTACCCGGAAACATCGTGGCGGGTCGCGTGGCTGCACTCGCTGTTCGGCAACGCGCCGGCCGTGGCGGCGGGCGTCGCGGCGGCGCTGAAGGCGCAGGGCCACGAGGACATCCGGGTGGTTGGCCAGGGCGGTGACGGCGGCACCGTCGACATCGGACTCGGCTGCCTGTCGGGCATGTTCGAGCGCAACGACGACGTGCTGTACATCTGCTACGACAACGAGGCGTACATGAACACCGGGGTGCAGCGGTCCGGTGCCACCCCACCGGCCGCGCGCACGGCGACCACACCGGCCGTCGGTCCGCACCCCGGAAACCAGTTCGGGCAGGGCAAGAACATGCCGGCCATCGCGATGGCGCACGGCATCCCTTACGTCGCCACCGCCACCGTCGCCGACCTGCGCGACCTGGAGGCCAAGGTGGAGTACGCGATGACCCTGCGCGGCGCCCGCTACCTGCACGTGCTGGTGCCGTGCCCGCTCGGCTGGGGGACCGCGTCGTGCGACACGATCCGGGTGGCCCGGCTGGCGATCGAGAGCGGCCTGTTCCCGGTCATCGAGGCCGAGCACGGCGACGTGACCAGAGTCCGCCCGATCCGCCGGCGCGTGCCGGTCGAGGAGTACCTGCGGATCCAGAGCCGGTACAAGCACCTGTTCGAACCGACCCGCCGCGACGACGTCATCGCGACCGTCCAGGCCATCGCCGACCGTAACATCGACCGGTACGCACCTGTCGAGGAGCCGTCATGAACAAGCCGTTCGCCATCACGCTCGGCGTCGGGTCGAGCCTGGCCAACCACACCGGAAGCTGGCGGGTGGAGCGCCCGGTGTACGTGCACAACCGGCCGCCATGCGCGGAAGCCTGCCCGATGGGTCAGGACCCGCAGCGCTGGCTGTACCTGGCCGAGGACGGCGGGTACGAGCGGGCCTGGCGCGAGATCGTGACGGTCAACCCGTTCCCGGCCATCATCGGCCGGGTCTGCTATCACCCGTGCCAGACCGCCTGCAACCGTGGCCAGCTCGACGAGGCGGTCGGCATCAACGCGGTCGAGCGGTTTCTCGGTGACGAGGCGCTGCGCCGGGGCTGGCGGATCGAGGTGGATACGCCCCCGTCCGGCCGCCGGGTGCTCGTCATCGGCGCCGGTCCGGCCGGGCTGTCCGCCGCGTACCAGCTGCGCCTGCTCGGCCACGACGTGACCGTGCGCGACTCCGGGGACCGCCCTGGCGGCATGATGCGCTTCGGCATCCCCAGCTACCGGCTGCCCCGCGACATTCTCGACGCTGAGATCCAGCGGGTGCTCGACCTCGGCGTGCGCCTGGAACTCGGCCACCCGGTCACCGACCTGGACGCCGAGGCGGACGGGTTCGACGCGGTGTTCGTCGCGGTCGGCCAGCAGATCGGCCACCGCACCGAGATCCCGGCCGGCGACTCGGCCCGGGTCGTGGACGCCATCACGATGCTGCACCAGGTCGCCGACGGCGAACCGCCTCAACTCGGGCGACGCGTCGTGGTGTACGGCGGCGGCAACACCGCCATGGACGCCGCCCGGTCGGCGCGCCGCATCGGCGCCACCGACGCGATCGTGGTCTACCGGCGCACCCGGGAGCGGATGCCCGCCCACGAGATCGACGTCGCGCAGGCGCTCGACGAAGGCATCACGGTGCGGTGGCTGTCCACCATCACCGGGTTCGACAACCACCGGGTACGCGTGGAGAAGATGCGCCTGGACGAGACCGGGTTCCCGCAGCCGACCGGGGAGTTCGAGGAGCTGCCCGCCGACGCGGTCGTGCTGGCGGTCGGCCAGCGGGCCGACCTGTCCCTGCTGTCCGGTGTGGACGGTGTACGGGTGGAGGGCGGCGACGTTCAGGTCGACACGAACCTGATGACCGGCCGGCCGGGTGTCTTCGCCGGCGGCGACATCGTCAAGGCCGAACGGACCGTGACCAACGCGATCGGCAACGGCCGGCACGCGGCGTACGCCATCGACGCGTACCTGCGTGACTCGTCGACCGACGCCGGTCCGCCGGCCAAACCGGCGACCTTCGACAAGCTCAACACCTGGTACTACGCGGACGCGCCGGCCACCGTGGCCCCGCAACTGGCGGCGGCCCGCCGGGTGTCCACATTCGACGAGGTCGTCGGCGACCTGGACGAGTCGACCGCGCTCTTCGAGGCGCGCCGGTGCCTGTCGTGCGGCAACTGCTTCGAGTGCGACAACTGCTACGGCGTCTGCCCGGACAACGCGATCCGCAAGCTCGGCCCGGGCAACGGATTCGAGATCGACTACGACTACTGCAAGGGCTGCGGCCTGTGCGTCGCGGAGTGCCCGGCCGGTGCCATCGAGATGGTTCCCGAGCAGACCGGAGGATCGTCATGACGACGTTGACGGTAGGGGTACGGCGCGAGGACGCGGCGGGGGAGCGGCGGGTCGCCCTGGTGCCCGACGGGGTACGCCGGTTGATCGCCGCCGGTTGCGCGGTGCTGGTCGAGGTCGACGCGGGCGATCGGGCCTGGTTCGGCAACAGCGCGTACGCGGACGCCGGCGCGGACATGGTCACCGCCGGCGAGCTGTACCGCCGGGCCGGGGTGGTGCTGTCCGTCGGCCGGGTCGACCCGGACCTACTCCACAGTGGACAGGCACTCGTCGGGATGCTGGCGCCCCGGCTCGACCCCGATTACACCGCGCGGCTGGCGGCGGCCGGCGTGACCGCGCTGAGCCTCGACGAGATCCCGCGTACCCTCGCCCGCGCGCAGGCGATGGACGCCCTCACCTCGCAGGCGAACGTCGCCGGCTACAAGGCGGTACTGGTCGCCGCGAACGCGTTCGAACGCTACTTCCCGATGCTCATCACGGCCGCAGGCACCGCCCGGCCGGCGGAGGTGCTCGTCCTCGGGGCCGGCGTCGCCGGCCTTCAGGCGATCGGCACCGCCCGCCGGCTGGGCGCCATCGTGCGCGGCTACGACGTGCGGCCGGCCGCCCGTGGCGAGATCGAATCTCTCGGCGCCGAGTTCCTCGACGTGCCCTCCGTCGAGGGGGCGGCGGGCACCGACGGGTACGCCCGATCGCTGACCGACGACGAGCGGCAGGCACAGCAGGCGAAGCTGACCGAACAGGTCGCCCGGCACGACGTGGTCATCACGACCGCCCGGGTACCCGGACATCGCCCGCCCCTCCTGGTGACCGACGAAGCGGTGAAGGCGATGCGGCCCGGATCGGTCATCGTCGACCTGGCCGCCGGTCCGCTCGGCGGCAACGTCGCCGGCTCGCAGCCGGGGCAGACGGTCGTCACCGACAACGGCGTCACCGTGATCGGCGCGGACAACCTACCGTCCACGATGGCCGCCGCCGCGTCGGCCGCGTACAGCCGCAACATCGTCGCGCTGCTGGGTTCGCTGGTGCGCGGCGGCGAACTGACCGTCGACCGCGACGACGAGGTCGTGGCCGGCGTCCTGATCACATACAGCGGGGCGGTTGTCCATCCTGCTCTCCTGGATCGGAATCAGCCATGACCGACCTCACCATCTTCCTGCTCAGCCTGCTGGTCGGCTTCGAGGTCATCAGCAAGGTGCCGGCCACCCTGCACACGCCGTTGATGTCGGCGGCCAACTCGATCCACGGCATCGTGCTGGTCGGCGCCATGCTCGTCGCCGTCACCGCGGACAACCTCCTCGGGTACGCGCTGGCGTTCATCGCCGCCGCCTTCGCCGCCATGAACGTCGTCGGCGGCTACGTAGTGACCAACCGGATGCTCGCCATGTTCCGTAGCCGCGACAAGGCGGGAGGTGCCCGATGACCACCGTGGTTCACCTCGTATACCTCGCCGCCGCGACGTGCTTCGTGCTCGGGCTGCACCTGATGAACTCCCCGCTGACCGCCCGGCGCGGCAACACGCTGTCGGCGACCGGCATGGCCGCCGCGGTCACGGCCACCCTGCTCCTCGTTGTCGACTCCGGAACCGTGTCCACGACCGGGTGGATCGTGCTCGCCAGCGGCGCCGTGGTCGGCACGACCGCCGGCTGGTACCTCGCGCGTACCGTGACGATGACCGCCATGCCGCAACTGGTCAGCCTGTTCAACGCGGTCGGCGGGGGCGCGGCGGCCCTGGTCGCGGTGCACGACTTCGCTCGGGTCGGCGAGGCGTCCGGCGGCACCGCGGTTGCCATCGCGCTCGATGTCATCATCGGAGCGGTCACCTTCTCCGGCTCGCTCATTGCTTCCGGCAAGCTCCAGGGCATCGTGGCCAGCCGGCCCGTGGTCTTCCCAGGCGCCCGTGTGGTCAACGCGCTCCTCGCCCTCGTGACGTTCGGCAGCGCGGCGCTGGTCGCGACCGGCCGCGGTGGTGTCTGGGCGCTCGCCGTGGTGGCCGTCGCCGCGCTCGTCTCCGGTATCGCCATGGTGATGCCGATCGGCGGCGCCGACATGCCGGTCGTCATCTCGCTGCTCAACGCGTTCACCGGGACGGCCGTGGCGATGGCCGGCTTCGTCATCGGCAACAGCGTGCTCATCATCGCCGGTGCGCTCGTCGGCGCGTCCGGCGGCATCCTCACCAAGCTGATGGCCGACGCGATGAACCGGTCCGTGGTCAACATCGTGATGGGTGGCTTCGGTACCGGCGACGAGCCATCCGCGGTGGTGGGTGCCGGCGCCCAGGTGCGCGCGGTGGCCGCCGACGACGCCGCCATCCAACTCGCGTACGCCAGCAAGGTGGTCATCGTGCCCGGGTACGGGCTGGCCGCCGCCCAGGCCCAGCACGAGGTACGGGAACTGGCCGACCTGCTGGAAGCGCGCGGAGTCGAGGTGACCTACGCGATCCACCCGGTCGCCGGGCGGATGCCGGGCCACATGAACGTGCTGCTGGCCGAGGCGAACGTACCGTACGCGCAGCTCAAGGAGATGGACGAGGCGAACCAGGAGTTCCCCCGTGCCGACGTCGCCCTGGTCATCGGGGCCAACGACGTGGTCAACCCGGCCGCCCGCCGGCCCGGCAACCCGGTGTCCGGGATGCCGATCCTCGACGTCGACCGGGCCAGGAGCGTCATCGTCATCAAGCGGTCGATGGGCCACGGGTACGCCGGGATCGACAACGAGCTGTACAGCGACCCGAAGACCGGCATGTTCTTCGCCGACGCGCGCAAGGGCCTGGCCGAGCTGACCGCCGCCGTCAAGCTCCTGGTCGGCTGACTCCAGCCGCACATTGCCACCAAAATCTACATTGGCGCCGCGTTGTTGTGAATTACTGCGGCGCAGCTTGCCCGGATTGCGAAATCACGCAGAAGCAGCAGTCATGAATACAACGCCCCCTGTTGGGTAGCGGCCGGCCGTTAAAGTGGCCCGCCGTGTGGCGAGCAGCCGCCAACAGACGAACACTGGATTGCCGGTGTGGGGGAGGGGCGTCCATTGTTGCTGCTGATGACCGCGACCGTCGGCGTAACGGTAGCTTCGTTCGCGGTCGTGTTCGGGCTGGGGATCCGGGAGCGTTACGACATCGTCACCGCCGCTTTGGCGGTCCCGCTCCTACTGGTGACTTCGCTGCTCAAGGTGTTGTTACTGGTCGGCCTGTTTCGGCCGCTGCCGGTACTCGCCGGCAGCATCGCGCTCGCGTTCGGCGCCGTCGCCTGGATCCGGTTGTCTCCGGGTGCCCGAGACGGTGTATCCCGGGCGTTGGCGGATCTTCCGCGCCGACTCCGTCTGCCGTTCGCGCCATGGGCCTGGCTGGTTGGCGTCGTGGTAGTCGGCGAATATGCGTACCGCCTCGTTTTCGGCGTGCGCTTTCCGGTACACGACATCGACGGACTGTGGTACCACGTCGTCAGCGTGGCGGGCTGGGTCCGGACCGGAAGCCTTGCGCCGCCGATCGACGGGCTGTCCAAGGCCGACGATCTCGGGTGGCTCGTCGCCTCCGACACGTACCCCCGCGACTCGGAACTGGTCAGTTCCTGGCCCGCGGTGTTCACCCATAATGCCGGGCTCGTGCAGGTCCCGCGGATCGTGTTCGTCGCGTTGCTCATGTCGGCGACATACGGGATCTGCCGTCGGGTCGGGTCGTCCGGCCGGATCGCGTTCGTAGCCGCCGCGGCGGTCGTGCTCGCGCCGAGCGTGCTGGTACAGGCGGGTGGAAGCTACATCGACATCGACATCGACCGGGCCGCGGCGCCGGCCGCCGCGTGGCAGTTTCTGCTGGCCGCGTTTCCCGACCGCCGGGATGCCGAGAGCAGCGGTGGCGCGGGCGGCTACCGGTGGCTGGCGCTGGCCGGCTGCCTCTTCGGCCTGGCCGTGGGGATCAAGGCGTCCAACGTGTACCTGCTCGCTGCCGCGGTGCCCGCCGTGGTGGCCTTGTGGTGGTTGCACAACAGAACCGGGAGCGGCGGCGTGATCCGTCTCCTGCCCGGTCTGGTCACGGTCGTCGTGGCCGCCGGCCTGGTGGGCTCGTACTGGTACGTCCGTAACTGGGCCCGCTGGGGCTCACCATTGTGGCCGTTCAAGATCGGCCCGTTCGACGGGCCGCATACGGTTGCCGAGGTCACCGACGGAGTCAACATCGGCTGGCGTCCTCCCGGCCCGGCCCTGGTCGCGGCGTGGCGGTCCTGGCTGGCGGCGGTGCCGCAGGTGGGACACCGGGTCTGGTACGCGGAGTGGACCGGCGGACTCGGCCTCGCCTGGGCGGTTGTGATGATTCCACTCATCGTCGTGCTGGTCCTGGCAACCCGCTGGCACGCGCGGGCGGTGTTCGGCGTTGTGCTGCCGATTCTCGCCGGTACCCTGGCCGATCCGTCGGCGTGGCTGTCCCGGTACTCGATTCCGCTGCTGGTTCCTGGCGCTGTTGCGTTCGCGGCTCTCGTCGGCGCGGACCACCCGGCTTGGAATGCCCGGTCGCTCGCCAGCCTCCGGCCCCTCGCCGTACCGGTGCTGGTCGGAATCGTGCTCGTCGGCGCCTGGGGCGCGACGCGATACGTCAACTTCCGCCCGGACGAGGATCCGCATCAGGGAATACGTGCCGTCGTGCACGGGATGCGGCAGCCGGCCGCGGTACGCAGGAACCTGGGCATCTGGGGACGCTTCCCGGGGCTACGGGAGCTACCGAAAGGAAGCCGGATCGGCTTCTGTGCGGAGGACGCCCCGCAATACGGCATGCCGCTCGTGTTGATCGGTGCGGACTTCCGCGCGAGTCTCGTCGATCTGGGAACGTGTGGCAGCGTGCAGGTTGCGGTGGCACGGATGCACAGCCGCCGTTCCGAGTACATCTGGCTGGAGACCGATTCACCGGTGGCCAAGGAGATCCTGGCCCATCCCTCGGTCCTGGTGGAGATTCCGTCTTCCGTTCCGGGCTCGCCCGAGTACGAACGATCCAGGCTCTTCCGGCTGCATGACGCTTCCGTTGTTCCGCTCGCAACCGAAGTCAAGTAGCGGGGCCGAGACTATACAGCGGCCGTGACGACCTCGTTCGCGCTACTCGGGCTTCTGGAAGGCTCCGCGAGCCAACAGGAAATCCGGCCCGGAGTCCCGGGCCGGACTGTCCATGGTGGACTTCGGTCAGGTGGCGGGTACCGGTTGGGTGCTGGTCTTGGCCTGTTCGGGGACGGCGAAGCCCTTGGTCTTGGGGGTGTAGGAGGCGTGCACGAAGCCGGCGATGCCCAGCAGTGCCATCAGCGCGGCGGCGAGGTAGGCGACGGTGGCGGCCTGGCCGGCCTTGACGCCGAATTCGCTGAAGCCGTAGGAGGTCAGCAGCAGGCCGCGCAGGGTCTCGCCCTTGAAGACGGTTTCCCGGTTGGCGGTGGCGTCGGTGAGCTGCTTCTGCAGCCCGGCGAGGGTCGGGTCGTTGGTCTGCTGCGCGGCGGTGATCTTGGTGCGTAGGTCGGTCTGGACGTCGCCGAGCTGGGCGTAGGTCTGGCCGCCGGCGATCGACTTGAGGTGCAGGCCGATGAATTCGTTGGCGTAGCATTCGGCCTGCTTGCCGGTGGTGAGTTTCTGGCCGGCGTAGGTGACCAGGCAGGCGGATTTCTTTTCTTCGGTGGTGAGGGTGTCGGCGGTCTTGAAGGTGATGTTCTGCTGGGCGAGCTGGGTCTTGACGTAGGTGTTGGCGAAGTGGGCGTTGCTGGTGAGTACCATCCCGATGACCAGCAGCAGTCCGGCGAGCAGGACCCCGCCGATGCTGAACAGGAGGTCAAGGGTTCTGCGCTTCATCTCGGACTCCTCGGGTGTTCTCCGTGGCGCTTGGGCTACCACGAGATTCCCGGAAGCCGGAGACAGGCGGCAGGGAACAACTACCGCAGTTGACAGGACCTTCGACCCCTTACCGGCGGGACCGTTCGGCCCGGCGATCAGCCGGAGCACGGCCCAGCCGGTGACGGCGGCGACCACGGTTGCCATGGCGAGGCCCGCGAGTACGGCGATGGCGACGATCAACGCGGCCGGCTGGCCGGGCTGCCACAGCGGCATGGCGATAGCCAGGAAGGCGGCCAGGCCGAGGAGCCAGGCCCCCGCGGTGGCCGCGATCCACCACCCGCTACCGGGCCGGTGGCGGCGCAGCACCAGCCATTGGGTGGTGCCGATCGAGCCGAGCAGGACCGTCCCGGCGACCGCCGCGATGGCGACCATCGCCGGGATCGGCAGCGGGAACAAGACACTCGGCACCATGCCCATCGCGTACGCGACGACGGCGCCGAGCGCGGTTGCGCGTACCCAGGAGCGGGTGTCCAGACCGGTGACGACACGCCGCAGGACGGTCGCCTGCGCCCAGCCGAGCATGGCGCCTTCGACCGCGCCGGCCGCGACCAGGATCACGGCCTGGCCAGGACCGGTGACGTGGCTGGCGGTGGTGAGCGCGCCAGCGCAGGCCGGCACACTGAAGCCGGCCAACTCGCCAGCGGTGGTGACGAGGACCCAGCGCCGCCAGAGCACGTTGTCAACGCCTACTCGGGCAGCTGCCAGCCGTGCGGAACGATCATGACGGGGCAGTGGGCGTGGTGGAGCATCGCCTGGCTCACCGAGCCGAGCAGGAGTCCGGCGAAGCCGCCCCGGCCCCGGGATCCGACCACGACGAGTTGGCTTCGCGTCGTCTCGTCGATGAGCGCCGACCGGATGTACGCGCGCCGCAGCTCACGGCGGACCACCAGATCCGGGTACTTGTCGCGCCAGCCGGCCAACGCCTCGGCGAGCACGCGGGCCTCCTCTGCCTCGAATTCCGCGACGTCGTAGACCAGTGGCAGCATGTCGCCCGGGCCGGTGGACTGCGGATGGCTCCAGATGTGCAGCGCGGTCAGCCGGGCGCCGCGCAGCGTTGCCTCCTCGAACGCGGCTCCGATCGCGGCCTCGGCCGCCGGGGAACCGTCGACACCGATCAGAACGTCGCCGGTCGGGTTCGGCCGTCCGCGCACCACCAGGACTGGACAGGCCGCGTGCGCGGCCAATTGAACGGCCACTGATCCGAGCAGTAGGCCGGTGAAGCCGCCGAGCCCGCGGTCGCCGACGACGACCAGGGCGGCGGACCTCGACTGGTCGATCAGGACCTCGGTCGCGGCTCCGGTGACCGCCGCGCCGGTCACCGCCACCGACGGCTCCGCCTGCCGGGCGTGATCGACCGCCTCCTGCACGATCCGCTGGGTCTCGCCCAGCAGGCCACCCTCGGGCGGCCCCAGCGGCGATGGGCCGAGCGGCACTCCCAGGAAGGGCCAGAAGAACGCGTACACGACGTGCAGCGGCCGGTCGCGCAGGACCGCCTCGCGGGCCGCCAGCGCGACCGCGTCGAGGCTGCACGCCGAGCCGTCGACACCGACCACCAACGGAGCGGTCATCGCCGGGCTCCCTTCGGTGAGCGCAGCAGGGCGAGCCGGGTCTGGTACTCGTCGTGGTCGATCTCGCCACGGGCGTACCGGGCGCGCAACTGCTCCTCGGGACCGGGCTGCGGGGAGCCGGGCCGGGCAGCGGCGATCGCGATGGCCACCACGAAGACGACCAGGACCACCGTGCCCAGCACCAGCCAGGTCATCGGGCTCAACCAGGACATCATCGGCATCCCCGACTCACCTCCTCTGTCGCTTTCAGCATTCCCCGCGCCGCCGGCGTGGTGGCAGGGCCGGACGTCCCGATCGGCGGTGACCTGCGGCCCCACCTCCGTGCCACGGCGCGAACCACCGCCAGTGCGCCGCCCGGGATCGTCGCAACGGCCGTGCACATCGCCAGTTGCGACAGCGTCAGCGGCTCGGTGCCGAGCAGTACCCGCAGCGGCTCCCAGGTGACCGCGGCGACCTGGAGTACGGCGGACAGGGCGACGGCCACGGCCAATCCCGGGTTGCGTCCGCCATCGCGCTGGCGCGGAGCCCGCACCGCCACGGCGACGCCGAGTTGCGCCAAGCCGAGGACCACGAAGGCGACGGACTGCCACGGCGCACCGGCCCGGTCCGCGGCGAGTGCCGCGCCCAGGACGCAGGCGGCGATGACCGAACCGCCGATCAGTACCGACCGGGCGAGACCGGCGCCGAGTACCGATTCCTGCGGGGAGCGCGGCGGGCGGCCCATTACGCCGGGGGACGCCGGCTCGGCGCCCAGGGCCACCCCGGGCAGGCCGTGGGTGAGCAGGTTGACCCAGAGGATCTGGGCGGGCAGCAGCGGCACCGCGAGGCCGAGGAACGGGCCGACAAGCATGATCAGCAGCTCGGCGGTGCCGCCCGAGAGCGCGTAGCGCAGGAAGCGGCGGATGTTGTCGTAGATGCGCCGGCCCTCGCCGACCGCGAGGGCCACGGTGGCCAGGTTGTCGTCGGTGAGCACGAGGTCGGCGGCCTGCCGGGCGACCTCGGTTCCGAGGCGCCCATCGCGACGCCGATGTCGGCGCGGCGCAGCGCGGGCGCGTCGTTGACGCCGTCGCCGGTCATCGCCACGACGTGGCCGGCGCGCTGCAGCGCGGCGATGATGTCGAGCTTCTGCTCGGGCAGGATGCGGGCGTACACCTGGGCCCGGCCGTTGCCGGCCGGCGGCCCCTGGTCACCGCGGACGACGGTGTCGCCGTCGCGGAAGATGCCGAGCTTGCCGGCGATGGCGGCGGCGGTGGCCGGGTGGTCGCCGGTGACGAGAACGAGCCGGATGCCGGCGGACTCGAACGCCTCGGCGACTTCCGGCGCGCCCTCGCGGACCGGATCGCCGATGCCGACGAGACCCAGCGGTCGCAGGCCGGTCACCGCGTCCCCGCGTACACCGGGAGCGCACACCGCGGTAGCGACCGCCAGCACCCGCAGTCCCGCGTCAGCCAGCTCGTGGGCGGCTCGCAGCAGGTGCGGGGCCGAGGTGTCGAGGACCACCTCAGGCGCGCCCTTGCACACCACCAGGATCCGGTCGTCCGGGAGGGAATGCCAGGTGACCATCCGGCGGGTGGCCGCGTCGAACGGGTGCTCGCGGACGCGCGGGGCGGCCGCGCGTTCCGCGTCGGGATCGAGGCCGCACCGGGCGGCGAACGCGAGCAGCGCCACCTCCAGCGGATCGCCGGCACCGGTCCAGTCGGGATTCTCCGCCGACGGCGGGACGAGGTGTGCGTCGTTGCATAGCGCGACGGCCCGGGCGAGTTCGGCTACGGGCGCCGGGTCGCTGGCGTCGAGAACCCGACCCGCGGGTTCGTACCCGCGTCCTTGTACCCGGAAGGCGGCTCCGTCGGCGGTCACCGCACGCTCCACCGACATCCGCCCCTCGGTGAGCGTGCCGGTCTTGTCCGAGGCGAGTACGGTCACCGATCCGAGCGTCTCGACCGCGTGCAGCCGGCGGGCGATCGCGTTGCCGCGCGCCATCCGGTACGCGCCGAGCGCCAGCGCCAGAGTCACCACGGCGGGCAGCGACTCCGGCACGGCGGCCACCACCAGGCTCACCGCCGTGATCGCCATCTGGGCCGGCGGCCGGCCGGCGACCAGGCCGAGGACCATCACCAGCGCGGACAGCACCACCGCGATCAGGCCCAGGATCCGGCCGAGCCGGGACAGCCGCCGTTGCAGCGGGGTCGGTCCGGGCCGGGTGGACGCGACGAGCGAGGCGATACGGCCCAGCGCGCTGGCGGCGCCGGTACGGACCACGACGCCTTCGGCTCGTCCGGTCAGTACAACCGTGCCGGCGTGCACCTCGTCGGCAGCGGCGCGCGTGGCGGCTACCGACTCGCCGGTGAGCATCGACTCGTCCAGCCGCATCCGCTGCGCCTCGGCCAGCATCAGATCGGCGGGCACGACGTCACCGGCGGCCAGCACGACCAGATCGCCACGGACCAGGTCCGCCGCCGGGATCACCCGGTCGGCACCGTCGCGGACCACCCGGGCGGTGGGCGCGCCGAGGCGTTGCAGCGCGGCGATCGCGCGTTCGGCCCTGAGCTCCTGGCTGACCCCGATCGCCGTATTGACGATCACTACAAGCGCGATCACCGCGGTGTCGGTCGCGTCACGCAGCACCGTGGTCACCACGGCGGAGGCGAGCAGCAGGGCGACCAGCGGGTCGGCGAGCTGGCGAAAGACCCGGTACGCGAGGCGCGGTGGCGCCACGGTAGCCACGGCGTTCGGCCCGTCGGCGGCGAGCAGGCCGGCGGCGGTGGCTTCGGTAAGGCCCCGTGCGCTGCGGGTGTCGGCTCCGAGATCGGTCACACTTCAAGCTTTTCGCGGCGCGCCGGGGCCGCTAAGAGGCGGGCCGACCGTCGCCGCCGGGACTTTGGTCCCGTCAGTTCCGGACGGTGAACCGGGCCGCTCGCCGGTGTATCCGGTGCCCGGCCGTACGCGTGCGGGTCGGCGGCTTCGCCGGTGGCGTGAGCAACCGCTTCACCCCTTCGACCAGCGCCAGGTACGCACCCACAAGGGCAACCATGACCAGCAGGAACACCGGCGGCAGCGCGGTGAAGCCGAGCGCGCCGGCCAGTGGCGTGTGAGCAGCCCTTGGACCTGCATCCCTGGGTCTTTGGTCCCATGCCGGCGCTTGTGCGCATGGCTGCCGTCCGCCCGTGCGGCCTAGCGCGCCAGCGGCTGCACTGTGACGGTGCCATCCATCGCCTTGATGGCGATCGAGCAGGGCCCCCTGGATGCCCAGAGGTCCAGCCATCTCTCGGGTTCGGTGCAGTCGATCACGGCTTTGAAGTCATCGTCCACGTAGTCGCCGAACTTGCTGCGTGTCATCGCCTGTGGATGGGCCTACGAACGGCGGGCTAATCGGACGGGCAGGAGAGGTCCTTCGGCCCGATGCCGAGCGGAGTGCGCTACTTCTTGTCGAGGAGTTTGGCGGCGAGGACGGCGGCCTGGGTGCGGCGCTCCAAGCCGAGTTTGGCGAGCAGGCTGGAGACGTAGTTCTTGATCGTCTTTTCGGACAGGAACATCCGTTCGGCGATCTCCCGGTTGGTCAGCCCCTCGGCGACCAGGGCGAGGATGCGGCGTTCCTGGTCGGTGAGGCCCTTCAGCTCGTCGGGTTGGTCGGGGCCGCGGCGGATCCGGTCGAGCACCCGGGCCGTGACCGCCGGATCCAGCAGCGACTGGCCGCCGGCCACCCGCCGGACGGCGTCGACCAGGTCGGTGCCCTTGATCTGCTTGAGCACATATCCGGCGGCCCCGGCCATGATCGCCGCGAACAGCGCCTCGTCGTCCTCGTACGAGGTCAGGATGAGGGCCTGGATGGTGGGGTCGACCGAGCGGATCTCCCGGCACACGTCGATGCCGCTGCCGTCCGGGAGTCGGGCGTCGAGGACGGCGACGTGGGGGCGCAGCGCGGGGATGCGGTGCTCGGCGTCGACGGCCGATCCGGACTCTCCGACGACTTCAATGTCGCCTTCGCGTTCGAGCAGGTCGCGCAGGCCGTGGCGGACGACTTCGTGGTCGTCGAGCAGGTATACCCGGATCATGCCTTGATTTCTACTCTATATGTGCGCGCGCGGGGAGGCCGGAGGTCCCGAAACGGACAGGCCGGTCCGGTCGCCCGCGGTCGACTGGTCTACTGGTCGACTGTGATCGCCTCGGCGGGGTCGCGGCGTGGTGCCTGCGGCACCCCGCTGACCGGCTCGGCCTTGCCGATGCGCAGGACCAGAAACGGGTACCCGATGCCGGCGAGCACGCCACGCAGCAGCGCCCGGGTGCTCGGCACCTCGGCGACGTCGCTCATCGGGGACACCGACAGGCCCTCGGTCACCGCGGTGAGCCAGACGCCCGACAGCGCCTCGCCGGCGCGCAGCCACTCGAGCCGGTCGTCCGACTCCCCGGCGAGCACCACGTAGGTGGCCGACCGGTCGGTGCCCTCCTCGGCGAGCGGCTCCAGGCCGCCGCCGGTCACGTCCCCGGTCTCGTGGCCAGCGACGCTGAACTCGCGGACCGGCACGGTCCGGGGGGTCGTCGCCGGCACGGTGTCGGACGGGACGCCGTCCCCAGTGCCGGCCGGCCGGCTGGTCCAGCGGGCCAGCTCGGCGCGGTACTCCGGATCGGCCATCTCGATCCGCTGTGCCCGGGACACCGCGGCGGCCAGGGCGGGCACGTCGTCGGGCCGCATCCGGTACAGGTAGGCGTGCTCCGCCTCGGCGGCGGCCCGCATCCGGTCGACCACGGTGTCCGGCAGCGGCTCGCCCTCGAACGGGCGCCGGTCGGTGTGCCGGATCAGGGACGCCTCGTACCGGCGGATGTCGGCCGGGTCGGGAGTGTGTGTACCGGTGATCCGGATCCGGGCCAGCAGGTCGGGTCGGGTCGGGTCGGGCAGCCGGTCCACGGTGTGGCTGCGGCCCTCGGCAGCCAGCGCGGTACGCGCGTGGTGCAGCGCGATTCCGCAGCTCAGCGTCGACATCATCTGCTCGGGATCGACCACCGGCAGCTGCCGGTCCGCATCGGCGGACAGTTCCAGCGTGTCGGCCGTGACGTGCCAACGCCACGGCTGGCTGTTGAAGATCGATGGAGCGTGCAGCGCGGCCTCGGCCGCCGCCACCAACGCGTCGGTGTCGGTGCTGGACATCGGGTGCCTCCCAGAGTTCGGTCCCGTCAACCGTGCCCGGCCCGGCCGGCGAGCCGTCAGGGCCGAAAGTCCCGCGGGCCGCGGTCCGTCCGGTAACCGCTCACCCGACACCGGAGGGGACCTCGGTCCCGCCCGGTCCGGCCCGCGTGGCCCTGGATGGGTCTGCCCTCTTGTCGCAGGCTCATGCCAACGCAGCCGTCACCGGAGGATGTCATGAACCCGCAGGCCGTTCCCACCACACGCAAGGTCGTGACCGCCGTGCTCGAGCGCCAGACTATCGAAGTTCCGACCGCGCCAGCGGCGAAGTCGCCGGCACGCTGCCGGCCGGACGCCCGGTCCCGCCGGTCGATGCCCGGACGCCCGCGCTCATGGCGGGCGAAGTGCACGCGGCGCTAGCGGTCTCCCGGCACAAGCACAGGACCTTCGGCACTGACCGCCAGCGCTTCGGTCAGTGTCGGATGGGATGCCGACCGGAAGGGATGAGGTCGTGGAGGATCAACGATCGAACATACGGGTTCTGCCAGGCGCGCGCCGACCGCCAGTGCCGCCGGCAGAGGCGGCCTCGACGCGTCCGCCGGCGACAGCCGCCGGCCGCATCACCTTCGTACCGGTCGCGGTGACCCGCCCCGGGGCCAGCCGACCGGTCGGCGCCTTTGCCGTCGGCCCCGACCGGGTGCGCTTCCACCCGGTGGTTGACGTACAGATGGTGACACTCGCCCTGGCCGCCTTTGCCTCCGTGGCGGTTGCCGCCGGTACGGTCCTCGAGATGCGCCGATCCCGTCCGGCGATCGGCGCGGTGACGATGGGGCCGGGTGGGTGGGTAAGCGTGAAGAACGCCGCCGTCCCGCCGCTGCGCCGGGCCGGACACCCGCGGCCGTGGTGGGCGAAGGCCTTGCGGGCCCGCCGGCTGGTGCCGGAGTCCTGACCACCCCGGCTACCGATCGCGCTGGTGGATCGGTGTCGCCGCTCCGGTGGTGTGCCAGACGGCCCGCGCGCCACTTTCCCCGATCCGGTAGACCTGCACAAGGTTGGCGGTGGCGATCAGTACCGCGACAACACCGGTCACGAGGCTGAGCCGAGACCGGCCGCCAGCACTCGCGCCGTCACCGGCGGTGCGGCGGCGCAGCCAGGCGAGCGTGACCACGGCGGCGAGAAGCGGCAGCGCGAACCAGATCAGGGTGTCGCCCAGTTCGGCGTGGACTCCGGGCTCGCCCACCCGGGCGGCCAGCCGCTCACCGCTCGATGTGGCGAGCGGGATCGCCAGTACCGATGCCGACGCGACCGCGATGACCAGCTTGCCGTAACGGGCCAGCCATGCGGGCCGGATCGCGACAGCGATCACGCCAAGGGCCGAAAGCGGCAGCAACACCACCACGGCGTGCACGATCAGCGGGTGCAGCGGAAGGCCGTTGAACGTGTCGAGCACCGGATATCTCCTTTGACTGGGACGAAAGCGACGATTGCTCCAGCCATGGTGATCGGCGATTGTTGGAGAATCTTTTCAGGATCGGATGCCACTATCGGCGCGTGTCTGACCACGCCGCGCCCAAGGGCACCGACCGCGCTCGGCCTCGCCTGCTCCTGGTCGAGGACGATGCGAACCTGTCCGAGCTGCTCATAGACCTGCTCGACGACGCCGGATTCGAGGTGGATCATGCGCCCGACGGCCAGGCCGGATTGCATCTGGGACTCGCCCGGGCGTACCAGTTGATCGTGCTCGACCGGCGGCTTCCCGCCATCGAGGGCGTCGACCTGCTGCGACGACTCCGCAACCGGGGTGTGACGGCGGCGACGCTGATGCTGACCGCCCGGGCCACGGTCGCGGACCGGGTCGAGGGGCTCAACGGCGGCGCGGACGATTACCTGGTCAAACCGTTCGAGGTCGACGAGCTGATCGCGCGACTGCGCGCACTCCTGCGCCGGCAGGCGGACAGCGCCGACGAGCTTCCACTGGGCAGTGGCCGCCTCGATCTCGCGGCCCGGCGGGTGGTGTGGTCCGACGGGGTCCGGGCACCGGTCGACCTGTCCGTCCGCGAGTGCGCGCTGTTGCAGGTCCTCGCGTCCCGCCCCGGACGGGTGTTCGGCCGCGACGAGCTGCGCGCCAGGGTCTTCGACGAATCTGAGAGCAGCCGGGCGGTAGACACCTACGTCCACTACCTGCGCCGCAAGCTCGGCCGGACGGCGATCCGCACGGTCCGCAGCATCGGGTACCAGTTGGGGCCGCTGTGACGGTTGATGTACGGCCCTCGCAGGCCGACGTACGGATGCTGCGCCGGGCGACCGTAGCCGTCGCGGCGCAGACCGCTGCCGCCGTCGCCGCCACCATCGTGGTGGTCAGCGTCATCGCGTTCTCGCTGACCATCCGCTCCGACGACGCAGCGCAGGAGAGCCTGGTCCGACAGGCCGCGACCACCGCGGACGACGTCATCGACCCGCCGGCCGGCGTTGTCCTGATCCGTCTGGTTCCCGGCAACCCGCCACAGGTCAGCCCGGGCACGCCGGACGAGCTGGCGAGCCTCGATCCACGGGCGCTGCCGGCCGGCCGGTCCCACGTCCGCCGGGACGGCCGCGACTACGAGGCGTACCTGGCCGGCACTCCGGACGGGATCCGGACCCTGGCGCTGCTGGACGTCACCGCGCGTACCCAGGCGGGCCGGCGGCTGGTCGGTTCGCTCGCCGTGGCCGCCGTCATCGGCGTCGTGGCGGCGGCGCTGGTCGGCGTCGTGGTGGGCCGGCGGGCGGTACGTCCGCTCGGCCAGGCGCTGGCGCTGCAACGGCGGTTCGTCGCCGACGTCAGCCACGAACTGCGCACCCCGCTCGCCGTGCTGCACACCAGGGCTCAGCTGGTACAGCGCCGGTTCGGCCGCGTCGACGGACGGGACCGGCGGCTGCAGGAGCACGTGGATCAGCTAGTCGCCGACACCCGCGCGCTGGGCGAGGTGGTGGAGGATCTGCTGCGATCCGCCGAGCTACGACACCGCGCCGACGCGGGCACGCCGGTGGACCTCGGCCAGCTCGCCCGGGAACTGGTGGCTTCGGTACATCCGCACGCCGCGACGCTGCACGTGGATCTCGTGGCGGACGTCGACCCGGACAGCCCGCTGATCGTTACCGGCATCCGCGCCTCGCTGCGGCGGGCCCTGGCCGCTCTCGTCGACAACGCCCTCGCGCACGAACACCCCGGCGGAACGGTGACCGTGCGGGTACGCCGGTCCGACGGCACGGTCGAGTTGGGCGTGATTGACGACGGCGAAGGGCTCGACGCCGCTGAGGCGGAACGGCTGCTGGACCGGCATGCTCGGGGCAGCGGCGCCGACCGGGACAAGCCGCGGCTCGGGCTTGGGCTGGCGCTCGTCCGCGAAGTGCTGGCCGCACACGGCGGCTCCCTCGCGGTGGCCGGCCGCCCCGGCGAGGGCGCCACCTTCACCATGATCCTGCCAGCCACCGAAGCGGGGTAGCCTACCGGCCGGGCGGCTCGCGGAGGGCCCGCGACGTCGCGTCGGGTTCCTCGCCGGGCACAGCGAGGCGCAGCTTGGCATCCACCACCGCGGTGCCGTGCGGCAGCACAAGAACCGGGTTGAAGTCGAGTTCGGCCACCTCTGGCAGGTCCTCGGCGAGGCGCCCCACCCGGAGCAGCAGATCCTCGAGCGCCGGCACGTCGACCGGCGGTGTCCCGCGGAACCCGGTCAGCAGCGGGGCGCCGCGCAGCGAGCGCCACATCCGGCCGGCGTCGAGATCGGTCAGCGGCAGCAGCCGGAACGTCCGGTCGCCGAGCAGGTCGGTGAGGACCCCACCGAGGCCGAGCATCACCAGCGACCCGAACAGTGGATCGTGCACTACGCCGACGACGACCTCGACCCCGCCGTGGCGCATCGGTTGTACCAGAACGGCGGGCTGCGGATCATCGAGCGCGGCGGCGATGCCGGTGTAGGCGTCCCGGACCGCGAAGGCGTCGGGGAGGTCGAGCCGGACGGCACCACGATCACTCTTGTGCACGATCGTCGGGTCGCCGCTCTTGAGCACCACCGGGTACCCCACGTGGTTCGCGGCGGCGAGGGCGTCGTCCAGCCCGGTCGCCGTGACGGTCGGCAGGGTAGCCACGCCGTAGCAGGCGAGCAGGTCGGTGATCAGGTCCGTGCGTTGCCACCCGGCGCCCTCGGCCAGTGCCGCCGTGACGAGGCCGCGCGCCCGTTCGGTGTCCACGCCGGTCAGGTCGGGGCGGCAGCCGAGTGGCTCCCGACGCCAGGCCGCGTACCGGGCGGCATGGCCGATGGCGTGGACCGCCGGCTCCGGCAGCGCGTACACCGGAGCCCGGCGTCGACCCAACGACACCGGTGCGTCGGGCGCGCCGACCACCACGGCTGCCACGGGCAGGTCTGCGGCGGCGTCCGCGGCATCCCCGATGGCCGACAGCATGCCGGGCACGTCATTGGCCCGGGTGGCGACGAAGACCGCCAGTACCGCGTCGACCTGCCCGCTGGTCGCCAGGCCGGTGATCGCCTGTGCCACGGCTGCCGGACTGGCCGCCGCGCCGAGGTCGATCGGGTTGCCACCGGCGACGTCCGGCACGACCAGGCCGACCGCTTCGGCGGCGTCGGCGGCGAGCACGTTGAGCCCGCCCGCGTTGCCGGCGATGCCGATCCGGTTGCCGGCCGGCAGCGGCTGGTCGACCAGCAGGCGCGCCGCGTCCAGGAGTTCGCCGAGGGTATCGGTACGCACGACGCCGGCCTGCGCGAACAGCGACTCGACGGCCACGTCCGGTGCCGCGGCGGCCGCCGTGTGCGAGGCGCCCGCGCGCTGGCCACCGGCGGAGCGGCCGCTCTTGACCGCGAGTACCGGCTTGCGGCGGGCCACCCCGCGCGCGATCCGGGCGAACTTGCGCGGGTTGCCGAACGACTCCAGGTACAGCGCCACGGCGCGGGTGGCCGGGTCGTCGTACCAGTACGAGAGCAGGTCGTTGCCGGAAACGTCGGCCTTGTTGCCGAGCGAGACGAAGCTGGAGACGCCGATGCCGGTCCGAGCGGCGTGATCGAGCACGGCGATCCCGACCGCACCCGATTGCGACGCCACGGCCAGCCCACCGGCCTCCGGCACGCTGGTGGAGAACGTGGCGGCGAGCCGTACCGCCGGGTCGGTGTTGACCACGCCCAGGCAGTTCGGTCCGACCAGGCGGATGTCGTGGGAGCGCACCAGGTGGACCAGTCGCGCCTGGATTGCCCGGCCGTCCCCGCCGGTCTCGCCGAGCCCGGAGGTGAGCACGATCGCGGCCCGTACCCCGGCGGCTGCCGCGTCGGTGAGCACGTCCTCCACCGCCGCGGCGGGTACCGCGACGACAGCCAGGTCGACCGGGCCGGGCACGGCGGTCAGGCGAGGGTACGCCGGCCGGCCCGCCACCTCGGAGGCGTGCGGGTTGATCGGGTACACGGCGCCGGTGTACCCCTGCTCGATCAGGTTGGTGAGCACCTCGTGTCCCACGCCGCCCGGCTTGCGTCCGGCACCGACGACCGCCACCGAGGCCGGGGCGAGCAGCGGCCGCAGCGCCTGCCGCTCGGCGTGGCGTTCGCGCAGGTCGACCGCGGCGAGGGCGGCCTCGTCGGCGGTGGTCGGGATGCGGACCTCAGCGACCCCGGCCTCCAGGTGCGAGGCCAGGCCGGGCGTGAGATCGCGGGCGACCCGGAGCATCGAGGCGTTGTCGATCAGCACCTCGCCCCGCAACTCCTGGATGCCGTGGCTTCGCGCCCGCTGGCACATGTCCTCGATCAGCAGGGTGCCGATGCCGCGGCCGTGCGCGGCGTCGGCCACCAGTACCGCGAACTCGGCGTAGGGCTCGGTGCCGTTCCGCTCGTACGAGACGACCCCGACCAGGGCGTCCCCGATGACCGCGACCAGGGCGAGGTGATCCGGCGCGGGCGGCCGGACCAGCCGCCGCACCTCCTGCTCCACCTGGCCCCGTCCGGGGGCGAAGAAGCGCAGGTAGATGCTCTGGTCGCTGGCCTGCCCGTACAGGCCACGCAGGGCCGCCTCGTCGCCGGGCGTCGCGGGTCGGATCCGCACGATGTGCCCGTCCGCGGTCAGCGCGTCGTGACCGGTCAGGTCAGCCGGCGCGGTTACCTCGATGGTGGTCACGGCAACTCCAGAAGGACGACGTTCAATGGATGACGGCGACCGGGCATCCGGCGTGACGGATGGCGGCGTCGCTGACCGAGCCGAGCAGCAGGCCCGCGAACCCGCCGTGGCCGCGCGCGCCGACTACCAGCAGCTCCGCGCCGATCGACTCGTGTACCAGTACGGCGGCCGGGCTGCCCTGCGCGAGGACCGGTTGAACCGGCACGTCCGGATGGCGTTCCCGGTGGGCGGCGAGTGCCTGGGTGAGGATCTTGTTCTGGATGTCGGCGACGTCGGGGCGCGCGCACACCGCGAAGATCATGTCTCCCGGGCTGCCCGACACCGGGTAATGCCATGCGTGCACGGCGGTCAGACCGGTGCCGCGCAGCGCCGCCTCGTCGAACGCGAACCCGACCGCGGCGTCGGAGAGGTCGGATCCGTCGACGCCCACCACGACCCGGCCGACCGCGTGCCGGGGCGGCTGCTCGACCGGCTCCTCGTCCGGTGACGGCTCGCGCAGGTGCGGTCGGACGATCACCACCGGGCACCGCGCGTGCGCGGCCGTCTGTACGCCGACCGAGCCGGTGAGCAGGCTACGGAACCCGCCGAGACCGCGGTTGCCGACGACGATCATGCCGGCGTGCTGGGAGCGGTCGACCAGAACCCCGGCCGGGTCGCCGGCGACCGTCTCATCGGTCACCGCAACGTGCGGGGCGGCGTTGCGGACCCGGTCACGGGCGGCGGTCACGATAGCCTCGTGGCGGGTCCCCGCCGTCGGGTCGACCCCGGGCGGTGGCAACTCGACAACGTGCAACAGGTGCAGTGGCAGGGCCCGCCGGCCGGCTTCGTCCACCGCCCAGTCCAGGGCGGCGTACGACGACCGCGAATCGTCGACACCGACGATGATCGGGGTGTTCATGTTCAATCCCCTCAACCGCTGGGGTACTTGGCGAGGACGTCCTTGAGTTGGCTGACGAAGCGCAGCGACTCGTCGTGCGGGCGCTGCCAGACGTTGCGGCCGAAGATGAGGCCGGTGGCGCCGGCTTCCATCGATTCCCGGGCCTTGTCGAGCATGGCCTGGTCACCAGCCTTCGACCCGCCCGAGACCAGCACGAGGGTGCGGTTGGCGGACCGGACGACGGTGTCGATGGCCTGCTGCGGGGTGAACTCACTGTCGTACGCGGCGGGCACGCCGGTGCGCTTGTCCGGATGCGGGAAGTTGACCTTGACCACGTCCGCGCCGAGTTCACTGGCGGTCCGGGCGGCGTAGTCGACCGCGTAGAAGGAGTCCTTGCCGCCCTTGGCGTCAATCGCGCTGCCGCGCGGGTACGCCCACACGATCAGCGGCATGCCGAGCCGGTGGGCGTCCTCGCGTACCGTCTTGAACTGCTCGAAGTCGCGGTCCTGCACAGGCGTGCCGACGTACAGGGTGTAGCCCACCGCGTCCGCGCCGAGCCGGACCGCGTCGGCGACGGTGGCGTGCACGGGGGAGAGGGCTTCGGCGTCGGAGGGAATCTCGGTCTTGCCGTTGAGCTTCAGGATCAGCGGCACCTCGCCGGCATAGTCCCAGTAGAACTTCTCGGCCAGGCCGATCTGGATCGCGATGCCGTTGAACCCGCCTTCGAGCGCCAGTTTTGTGATATAGCGCGGATCGGACGCGGCGGGGTTGGCGAAGAAGTCCCGTGGGCCGTGTTCGAGGCCCTGGTCGTAGGGCAGGAAGATGGCGGTGCCGTTGCCCAGCCCGTGCCGGTACAGGATGCGGTGCAGGCGGGCCTTCTTGCCGGTGTTGAGGCCCAGTTCGGCCAGGCCCGGTCGGGTGGTCATGATTCTCCTCCTATGTGGACGGTGGTGGTGTCCCGGGCGTTCGTGGCGATGGTGCGCAGGGTGGCGCGCATGATGTGGCGCACGAACGGGCGGATCACCAGCCAGTACCGGGCGAACTTGCGACGGGAGATCTCGTCGGTGGTCGCGGTGCGGCACTCGTAGGTGAGTAGGCTGCGGTCCGGCCCGTACGGGCGGACCGAGAAATTGCACGCGATCTTGCCGTACCCGGGCTCGGCGAACCCGGCGAACTCGGCCAGCGGAACGTCCCGCCACTCGATCGTGCCCTGCCAGAACTTGCCCACCGCGCCCAGAGCGGTCTCGTGCCCTTCCCGTTCACCGAGCGAGAGCCAACCCGGCAGGCTGTCGCCGGCCGCGATGCTCAGCCGCGGGACCTCGGGTTGGGGCCGTCCACGCAGCCGGGCCGGCAGCCCGCGCGCCCACATGGCGGTGTCCAGCAACGGCGTGTGCACGGTCATGAAGTCCAGTTCGCGGGCGGCGTGCCAGGTCGTCACCGGGTCGGCGTCGACGATCAGGTGCTCGGCCAGCACCGCGTCGTAGCGCGGCAGGTACTCGTCAATGATCATTTTCTCCGCCATGGCGGTCTCCTCAGTCGCGCAACGTATCGGCGATGCCGTGCGCCCAGGTCTCAACGGCCGCCCAGTCGCGGAAGTCGCCGACCGGCGCGCGCAGGGCGAGCACCATGGCGCGTTCACCGAAGCCGAGCCGCCCCTTGTCGATCTTTCCCGCGAACACCTGGTGGTCGCGGGCGCCGGTCGCCCGGACGATCCCGGCGACGTCGACCGGCTCCTCGGCCGGCTTCGGCGGGTCGCCGACCGGGCCGCTGGAGAACAGCCAGACCGGCCTGGCCGCCAGGATCGTCGCCTCCGCCTCGACCAGTTTGCGGGCGGACTCCAGCCAATGGCCGACGTACACCGCGCTGCCCAGGATGACCGCGTCATAACCGTCGACCATGGTCACGTTCTCCACCGGGCGTACATCCACGGCGAGGCCGCGTTCGCACAGCACCCGGCCGATCGCCTCGGCGATCTCCGCCGTCGCCCCGTGCTTGCTCGCGGCACTGACCAGTACCGTCATCGGATCTCCTCTACCGGCTCAGCTGTACGTCTTCCGCAGACACCGCGCCGATGTCGGCCGCCGTGGCGAGCAGCAGCCGATGGCCGAGGTCGCTGAGTGCCCGCGCCGCGGCCAGCTCGTCACCGATCTCGGGGATGTCGCGGTCGGCCGGGTTGAGTGCCGCCCGACCGACGCCGACGAGCGGCTTGTCCGCGCCGCTGTGCAACCGCGCCTCGGCGTACGTGTGCCCGTCGTGTTCGTCGATGAACAGCTCGACCGTCCAGCGCTTCGCCGTGAACATCGGTCCACCTCCGAATGTCGTGGTGGGTTCGTCTTCTCAACACGAATCTGCGCGTTGGCCGCGTGCGGGGACAGGGCCGAAGGTCCCGGTGTCGGCGTGCCGTCAAGGCCGATTTACCCGGGCACCGGCGACACCCTCGGCCTGGGCAAATGGTGGGCCGCAACCCCGCCGCCCGCGCGGTGACGTTGGTCGATCTGGTCCGGTCCGGGGTACCCCGAATCGGACCAGATCGACCAACGTCTATGGCGGCTACCCGTCGGCACATCGACCCGTGGAGTAGGGACCTTCGACCCTACGGTGCCGCACTCTCGGCGCGGGAGCCTCGAAGAAATGAACCATAGGAGGCACCTCGTGTGGGACCGGATGAGCCCGCTGGACGCCGCCTTCGTCGACCTTGAGGACGAGGACCGACACGCGTCGCTGGCCATCGCCTCGGTCGCCGTACTGGAAGGACCGGCACCCGGCCACGATGAGTTCGTCGCCGCCATCGCGGGCAAGCTGCCGCTGGTGCCCCGGTACCGGCAGAAGATGCGCACCGTGCCCTACGACCTGGGCCGGCCGGTGTGGGTCGACGACCCCGGCTTCGACATCAACTACCACATCCGCCGCACCGCGCTGCCCGCTCCCGGCGACGACGACGCGCTCCGCCGCCTGGTCGCCCGGGTGATGTCGCAACGCCTCGACCGCGAGCGCCCGCTGTGGGAGTGCTGGGTCGTGGAGGGGCTGGACGCGGGCCGCTGGGCGGTGATCTCGAAGGTGCACCACTGCATGGCGGACGGGATCTCCGGCACCAACCTGTACGACGCGATCTTCGACCACGGTCGGCGACCCTCGACGCCGCTCTACGACGACTGGATGCCGGCAGCCGAGCCTTCGACACTCCACTTGACCATCGCGGCGCTCTGCGACCTGACCCTCAACCCGGTCGACCAGTTACGCCTGCTGAGCCGTGCCGTGTACAGCCCGATGGTGGCGGCCCGGCGGCTATACCGGACCGGTCTCGGTGCGCTGACCCTGGCCGGCGCGATCTGGCCGGCGAGTGAATCGTCGCTGGTCGGTCCGATCGGGGTGCCACGCCATTACGGCACGGCACGGGCCTCGCTGGCTGACGTCGTCCGGATCGGCAAGGCGTTCCACGCCACCGTCAACGACGTCGTCCTGGCCGCGATCACCAGCGGGTACCGTCAACTCCTGCTCCACAGTGGACAGGAGCCGGATCCGTCCGCGGTGCGTACGCTCGTGCCGGTCTCCGTCCGCGCCCCCGACGACCACGGCGTCTGCGACAACCGGATCTCGATGCTGCTGCCGTTCCTGCCCGTCGAGATCGCCGACCCGGTGGAACGGCTCCGGACCGTCCACCATCGGCTGCTCATGCTCAAGGCGAGCAACGAGGCCGAGACCGGCGAGGCGCTCACGACGCTGGCCGGGCACGAGCCGTACCCGCCGGTGGCGTGGGGCCTCCGCCTGGCGATGCGGCTGCCGCAGCGCAGCGTCGTCACCGTGACGACCAACGTCCCCGGTCCCCGGCACCCGCTGTACATCCTCGGGCGGCGGATGCTGGAAATCTTCCCGTACGTGCCGATCGCACTGCGCCTGCGCACCGGGGTGTCGATCCTGTCGTACTGCGACCAGATCACCTTCGGTGTCACGACCGACTACGCCATCGCACCCGATCCGAGCGTCCTGGCCGATGCGATCACCGACGGAATTCGCGAACTGCTGGATGCTGTGCCGGCCGTGCGGTCCTGACGACGGCGTCGCGGTCCACGGCACAACGAGATCAGGAAGGTGAGTCACAGTGCGAGCCCTGGTCGTGTACGAGTCGATGTTCGGCAACACCGAGGAGATCGCGCGAGCGGTGATGAAAGGCCTGCTCGCCTCTGTTGCCGCTGAGCTGGTGGAGGTCTCCGACGCCCCGAGCCCGCTACCGGACGACGTCGACCTGCTCGTGGTGGGCGGACCGACGCACGGGTTCGGGATGAGCCGGCCCGGCACCCGGGACACGTCGCGCGGCCAGGCCGGCGAATCCCTGGTGTCGCGCGGCCCGGGCATCCGGGATTGGCTGACCCGGCTGGCGCCGGTGCGGCGAGATGTGGCGTCGGCCACGTTCGACACGCGTTTCGACAAGCCCCGGTGGTTGACCGGGTCGGCGGCGCGGGGTGCGGCGAGGCTGCTCGAGCGCCGGGGGTACCGGTCGATCGTCGAGCCCACGAGCTTCTTCGTGACCGCCGCGGCAGGGCCCCTGGCCGACGGCGAGCGGGTCCGGGCCGCGCAGTGGGGCGGGACGGTCGGGGCCATCGCGACCACCCGCATCCGGCATACCTCTTGACCGGTCCGGTTGTCGTGGTGGACGCCAATAGGCCTGTCCGGTCGGGACTTCGGCCCCTGCTTGTGCGGCGGCGTTCTCCATACCGTGGGGGTGTAGGAGGAGGTCATGATGAGGCGGCTGGTTGTACTGGGAGCGGGAACCGCCGGGACGATGGTGGTCAACAAGCTGCGCCACCGTCTGGACCCGGCCGACTGGGATATCACGGTGGTCGACCAGAGCGACCGCCATTTCTACCAGCCGGGCTATCTGTTCATCCCGTTCGGCACCTACACCCCGGACGAGGTCGTGAAGCCGCGCCAGCAGTTCATTCCGGCCGGCGTGGAGCTGGTCTACGGGGAGGTCGACCGGGTCCGCGCAGACGACGGAGTGGTGCTGCTCACCAACGGGCGCAGCCTGCACTACGACTATCTGGTCATCGCCACCGGTGTCGAGCCGAGGCCGGACCAGACGCCCGGCATGCTCGACGGCGGCCAGTGGCGGAAGAGCATCTTCGACTTCTACACCTACGACGGCGCGGTGGCGCTGGCGAAGGCGTTGCGCCGGTTCACCGGCGGCCGGCTGGTGGTGCATGTCGTGGACATGCCGATCAAATGCCCGGTCGCGCCGCTCGAGTTCACCTTCCTCGCCGACGCGTACCTCCGCCGGCACGGCATGCGGGACCGGGTGGAGCTGGTCTACGCCACCCCGCTGCCGGGCGCGTTCACCAAGCCGATCGCGTCTCGGCACTTGGGCGCGATGCTGGACGACCGGAAGATCGCGGTGGAGACCGATTTCCTGGTCGAGCGCGTCGACGGCCAGACGCTGATCTCGTACGACGAGCGGGAGATCCCGTTCGACCTGCTGGTCACTGTGCCGCTGAACATGGGCGCCGACTATGTCGCCCGTTCCGGGTTGGGCAACGAGCTCAACCTGGTCCCGGTCGACCGGCGCACCCTGCAGTCGAAGGCATACGACAACATCTTCGCCCTGGGGGACGCCAACGACATCCCGACGTCCAAAGCCGGCTCGGTGGCGCACTTCTCGGTCGAGGTGTTCACCGGCAATTTCCTCCAGCACATCGACGGCGAGCCGATGAGTGGGCGCTTCGACGGGCACGCCAACTGCTTCGTCGAGTCCGGCGACGGCAAGGGCCTGCTCATCGACTTCAACTACGACACCGAGCCGCTGCCCGGCAGGTATCCGCTGCCCGGCGTCGGCCCGTTCAGCCTGCTCAAGGAGAGCGCGGTCAACCACTGGGGCAAGCTCGCGTTCCGCTGGATGTACTGGAATCTCCTGCTACCCGGACGGCCCATCCCGTTGCCGGCACACATGTCCATGGCCGGCAAGAGAACTGAGGAGTGACCACGCATGCCTGTCACCAGCATCGCCGGGCGTGAGATCCACGTCGACGACGAAGGGTTCCTCACCGCCTACGACGAGTGGGACGAGGAACTGGCCAAGCAGCTGGCCGCGCAGATCGGTATCGACCTCACCGACACGCATTGGAAGGCCATCCGGTTCCTGCGCGACGACTATGTCAACCAGGGCGAGACCGCCACGCTGCGGCGGGTGTCGGTCCTCGGCGGGATCCCGACCAAGGAGCTGTTCGTCCTGTTCCCCAAGAAGCCGGCCAAGAAGATGGCCTACATCGCCGGGCTGCCCAAGCCGCACGGCTGCGTGTGAGGAGACACCACGATGACCACTGTGGACAGCGCACCCACGATCGTCCCGGACTTCGACGACGACACGGCGTCCGGGCGCAAGCTAGCCATCATCTGCTCCAAGGGCAACCTCGACATGGCGTACCCCGGCCTGGTGCTCGCCAACGCCGCCCTCGGGGAGGGCGTGGAGACGCACCTGTTCTTCACCTTCTGGGGCTTTGACATGATCACCAAGTCGCGGATGCACGACCTGAAGTTCACCCCGCTGGGCAACACGGCCACGCACATGCCGCAAGGGCTCGGCGGGCTGCCCGGCGTGACCGCGATGGCCACCCACATGATGAAGAAGCAGATCGCCGACATCGGCGTCCCCGATGTGCCCGAGTTCCTGGAGCAGATCGTCGCCTCCGGAGGGCACCTGTGGGCCTGCCGGATGTCCGCCGACATGATGCACCTCACCGAGGACGACCTCTACGACGAGGTCGAAGGCATCATCAGCGCCGCCGACTTCATCGAGAAGACCGACGGCGCCCAACTGCTGTTCATCTGAAGGAGCAGCCATGCCGCTCGCCCATCCGGTGCAGACCGAGTCCCTGGACGTCGGCTACCTCGACGGGGAAGCCTACGAAATCCGCGTCCGCGGCCACCGCATCCGCGTCGACCAGCCGGCCGACCTCGGTGCCGACAGCGCGCCCACCCCGACCGAGCTGTTCGTCGGTTCCCTGGCCGCCTGCGTGGCCTTCTACGCCGGGCGGTACCTCACCCGCCACGGTCTCGACCGCGACGGGCTGGCGGTGCGCGCCGACTTCGAGATGGCCGCCGACCGCCCGGCCCGGGTGTCCGCGATCCGCGTCAGCGTACGGGTACCCGACGGTTTTCCGGACGGGCGCCGCACGGCGCTGGCCGCCGTGATCGCGCACTGCACCGTCCACAACAGCATCGTCACCCAGCCGGAGATTACCGTCACGGTGGAGGAGTAGTGCCCGGATGTCCCCGGCGCCGTTGATCGCATGTCAGGCCGTGGCGACCACGGTCAGCGCCCAGCGCATCCGGCCGGCGGCGGCCTCCGGGTGTTCGCCGTACTCGGCCGCGAGGATGGCCGCGCAGCCGCGGATGCCGCGGTGCGACCGGATGCTCGCGACGATGGCGGCACGGATCTGGTGCGGCGTCGGCCGGTCCGACGGCTGAAGGGAGCTGGTGAACAGGGCCTCGGCGCGGTTGGCGAGTGTCATCGGGATCACGACCTAACGTGTGCGGGTCCGTATCGTTGCCTCCAGCATGTCGGTGATGTGGCGGGCGCCACACAGGCGTTGGTCGTGACAGTGGCAGGACCGTAGACCCTGATGAATGGGACCGGTGGCCGGACCTGTGGCCCGGGCCGCAGGGGCCGATGGTCCGGCGGTCGATGGTCCGGCGGTCGATGGTTCGGAAAGGCCGACAGTCCGGCAGACAGTCGCGGTCCGGGACAAAGGGACGCGGAACCGTCAGTCTTCGGCGACGATGACGTCGCTCACCGGCCGGCGCGTGGTCGGCGTGGTCGGCTGGCCGTAGCCCAGCCGGAGGATCATCTGCGCCCACCGGCCGGTACCGGTGTCGGTGACCAACTGGCGCAGCGACGGTATCTCCAGCGGCTGGCTGATCGGAGTGACGGACAGGCCGGCGATGGTGGCGACCAGGAGTACCCGCTGGAGCGCCTGGCCGGCGCGCAGCCAGTCGGCGGTCGTGTCGCCGTCCGTGGACAGCACGACGATCGTCGGGAACGGCTCGAACGGCTCGACCGCGCGTTGCAACCACGGTTGGGTAAGCCCGAAGTCGCGCATCGGAAGTGTCTCCAACGCCGCCCACGGGCCCACGGCGTGTGCCGGTATCCCGTCCCGGCGGCCGGTGCCAGGCCGGGTCCACTCGGCCAACTCGGCTCGGTAGACACCCTTCGCCCGCATCCGCTCCTCCGCGGTGCGGGCGAGGCTCAGGATGGCCCCACGGGCGACCGGGCCCGCCACGGTCAGGCCGGCGTGCTCGGTGTGGGCGGCGGCGACAAGACGGTCGACGATGTCCGCCGGTACGACTACGGGCGCGAACGGCCGGCGGTTGGTGTGGCGGAGCGGGATCGCGGCGACGAGGTCGGCGGTGGCCGGGTCGGGGGCCGCCTGTCGTCCCACGTGGACAGTCGCCGCCAGGTCGGGCTGGGCCGCGTCCGGAAGCAGACGTACCTCCGGCACGCGCAGCTCGTAGCGGATCGCCACCCGCAGGTTGAACACCGCCGCGCCCACACTGATCATCAGCTCGCGGCCGGTGGGGTCGATGACGTCGAGCTGGCGGGTCCGGTCCGCGAGAATGTCGACGCTGTCGCGGTGGATCCGGAACCGCCACGGCTGGCTGTTGTGCACGGAGGTGGCCGCGACCGCCAGCCGGACGCACGCGGTGAGTGTGTCGGTGGACAGCGGGGGCGCACCGGCCAGCCATCGCGTCATGTGCGTCCGGTCCGGTGTTCGAGGGCGTCCCGCACGTCGTCACCGGCCCGCGCGAGCGTGGCGGTGAACGCGTCGACGAACAGCCGGCCGGCCTCGCGTACATCCGCGCCGACGGCCTCGTCGCGGATGGCGTTACCGGCCGCGGTGAACGCGTCGTCGACGGCCGTGCGGAGGTCGCGCACCGCTTCCGGAGTGCCGTCGTTCTTGACCTGGGCCAGGTGCATTTTCAGCTTGAGCGCCAAGGCGTCCAGCCGCTCCGACAGCTCCTGCCAGGTGGTCTCCGGTTGGCTCATGGCTGCATCCTTCCTGTCCAGGGTTAGCTTCAGCCTCCAACCCGCGGCCGCGGCCGTACAGGGCCGAAGGTCCCGAGGAACGCGGCCCGGCGCAGGGCCTTCCGGCCGCTGAGGTCGCCTTCCGGCGCTACCGGTCGCCTTCCGGCGCTACCGGCCGCCGCCGACGATCGCCCGGATCAGCGACACCGTATGGACCATGATGGCGATGGCGGCGCCGCCGATACCGATGACCAGCAGGACCCGGACCAGCATCGCCCAGTCGAACGATGCGTCGCCGAAGTCGAACGGGAACACCTGCCAGATCCGGGCGAGCACGATGATGCCGATCGCGGTGGTCACCAGGTTGCCGGCAGCGATCAGCCAGGGCGGGTCGTACCCCGCGTACACCAGGTTCACCACGATTCCCACCACCAGGGAGAAGGTGAACAGCCAGAGCACCCGGGTGGTGGCGCCGGTGAGGAAGTCCAGGGACTGCCAGCCCGGTCGGCCGTCCACGAGGTACAGGATCACCGCATTGATGGTGGCGGCGAGCAGATAGCCGAAGCGCCGGCCGGCCAGGGACGGGCGGGACGTGCGGCGCACAAGCGTGGTCACGGTCATGATGGCCTCCGTCGGCCGAGTTCGTCACCACCGTAGGATCGGCCGGACCGCGGGCGGCAGAGGCGAAGGTCACCGATGTACGGGACCGATGGACGGCCCGCCGACGAACACCCGCCGGAGGCCGGAGCGCACCAGCGACTGTCCATCGAGGACCCCGGTGCCGCCGCCCACCGCGATCGTGCTGGACACCGGGTCTTTCGACTCTGCCGTAGTGCCGCCCGGGGCGGGCATGATGAGCGCAGGGGCTAGGTCGGAGGCCGCGATGAACGAACAGGTTCCCTTGCCCGTCCGGTCCGCCGTGGCGGCGGTGTTGCGGTGCGCGGCGGTCACCGCGCGGCTCCTGGTGCGGCACCGGATCCATCTGCCGCCACAGCATGTCGGCCTGCGGTTGGGCTTCGCCGACGGTACGTCGGCCCGCTGGCGTTCGCACCGTACAGCTCGTGCCCCGCCGACCTGCTCGACTCGTACGGGCAGGAGCGGCGGCCGGTGGCACGGCTCGTGCGCTGGCTGACCGATCTAGCGTTCTGGGGCGAATCAGCCACCGATCCGGTCGCGTCGTTCCTGCGCCGCGGCCTCGTGCCGCTCGGCGCGCCGCTGCTGCCGGTGATCCTGCGCCGCCGCCGGCTGGTCGCCCACGGGGTCCGGCTGCTGTCCCAGCTGCGGCTGGGTTACCGTGGTGGCCCGTTGGCGGTGGAGGGGACACCGGCACGCCGGGACCCGCCGCGGGCGGGCGGCCGGCTGCCGGACGCGACGGTGACGGTCGACGGCGGGCCGGTGCGCCTGCACGAGCTGACCGCCCAGCCTGGAGTCCACGTGCTGCTGGACCGGGACGCGTCGCCGCCGCCGGTCGGCATCGCCGGACCGCACGTACATGTTCACCGGCTCGATAGCATTCCCGGCCGTGGCGTACGTGTCGTCCGCCCGGACGGCTACATCGGGTACCGTGCCGGCGCCTTCGACCGGGTGCAGGTGTCGGCCTGGCTGGACCGGATCGGCGCGACCCGGGAGGCGACGCGGGTGTAGCCGCCCGGCACCGCCGCGGCTGAGCAGACCGCCCGGTGCACCCACGGGACCTTCGGCCCATGAGCCGTGGCGGGACTGCCCTTCTGCCGCGGCCGTCGACGGGCAACGGTGAAGGTTGACGACCGCTGAGGGGGTGGCGACATGATGTTCCACGACCGGGTTGAGGCGGGGCGGTTGCTCGCACGCCGACTCCGTCACCTGCATGGAACCGATACCGTCGTGGTGGGGCTGCCGCGCGGCGGGGTCCCGGTCGCGTACGAGGTGGCACAGGCCCTCGACGCGCTGCTGGATGTCATCGTGGTCCGCAAGGTCGGCGTGCCGTGGCAGCCGGAACTGGCGATGGGGGCGGTCGGCGAGAGCGGCGTCACCGTCGTCGACTCCGGCGTGGTGGCGGCCACCCGTGTCGATCCGGATGAGCTGGCGCAGGCGCAGGCCCATGCCGGCTCGGAGCTGAACCGCCGGTTGAAGACGCTACGCGGTCGCCGGCCTCGGGTGCCCCTGGAAGGCCGGACCGCGGTCGTGGTCGACGACGGCATCGCCACCGGGTCGACCGCGCGCGCGGCATGCCAGGTTGCCCGTGCATTCGGGGCCGCGCGGGTGGTGCTGGCAGTTCCGGTCGCCCCGGCCGGCGTCGTGCCGCTGCTCTCCGACGTCGCCGATGAGGTGGTATGCCTGCATCAGCCGACCGGGTTGCAGGCCGTGGGCCAGTTCTATGACGACTTCACGCCGACCATGGACAGCGAGGTGATGGCGCTGCTTGACCGGGCGGCTGCCGCTCGACTCGGTTCAGCTGTCGGCACGGCGGCAGACGACCCGTCGTGGGTCGACGAGGATGTCGCCGTGACCGCCAGGGGACGGGAGCTGACCGGTCGGCTGACCGTCCCGCCCGGCGCGCGGGGACTGGTCGTGTTCGCCCACGGCAGCGGCAGCAGCCGGCACAGCCCGCGCAACCGTTACGTGGCGCGGATACTTCACCAGGCAAGCCTGGGCACCCTGCTGTTCGATCTGCTGACCGCTGATGAGGAGATTGACCGGACCAACGTGTTCGACATCGATCTGCTGGCCGGTCGGCTACGTGACGTTGTCGACCGGGTGCGCCGGCAGCAGGGGGTCGCAGACCTGCCGGTCGGGCTGTTCGGAGCCGGTACCGGTGCCGCCGCGGCACTCTGGGCGGCCGCCGATCCCCGGATGGACATCGCCGCGATCGTGTCGCGGGGCGGCCGCCCCGATCTCGCCGGTCCACGGCTGAATGAAGTGCGGGCGCCGACGCTGCTGATCGTCGGTGCTGACGACGACCTCGTGCTGGAGCTCAACCGGCAGGCTCAGCTGCACCTGCGCTGCCCGAGCCAGCTGGCCGTCGTACCGGGGGCCGGCCACCTGTTCGAGGAGCCGGGCACCCTGCGCGCGGCCGCGACGCTGGCCGCCCAGTGGTGCGGGTACTACCTCGCCGGCCGGCTTCGCGCCGCGCCGGTCCAGATTCGGGGATGAACGGCGTCCCGGCGATCAGAGGGTTTCCGGCTGTTTCGGTTCCAGGCGTGCGTCCGGGCCGGGAAAGAACAGTGACTCGTGGTCGTCGGCGAACCAGCGTACCCGGTACGGGGGTGATCCGTCGGGGTGACTGACCTCGATGACGACGCCGACCCGGCGGGGTTCCTCCAGGTGCGTGCCTTCCACCACGAAGCGGTCACCGACATGGGCTTTCATGGCATCCTCCGATCCATCGCGGGTATGAGTCCGGACCAGTCGCCGGTCGAGCTCGACCTCACGCCGGCATGTGTCTCACATAGCCCGGCGAACCCGCCGTTATCCGTGACCGCTGGCGGCGCGGCCTCCGGTGTCGTCGGGTTCGCTGGTTTCATGCGCGTGGCCGGACGATCGCCACCGGGCATGGGGCGTGTTCGATGAGGGCGCGTCCGACCGAGCCGAGTAGGAGACCGCGCAGTCCGCCGAAGCCGCGCGAGCCGACGACCACGAGTCCGGCCGCATCGGCGGCGCCGGCGAGGGCCGCGGCGGTCGAGCCGCCGGCTACCACCTCGACGCGTACCGGTACGTCCGGGTACCGGCTGGGAAGGTCGCCGAGGCTGTCCAGTACGGCGGATGCGGGTGGTGTGGGGTAGCCGGTGGCGGCGACGGCGTCCGGCCAGGCCCGGTCGGTCGGCCACACGGTCATTACCGTCACCGGTGCGGCGCGCCGGGCGGCGGTCGTGAACGCGAACTCGGCCGCGAGCCGCGCGCCGGTCGATCCGTCGAAGCCGAGGATGATCGGCGCGCCCGGCTCGGTGATCTTGCCGCGGACGATCATGACCGGGCTGTACGCGTGAGCGGCGGTGTGGATCGCGACCGAGCCGGCGAGCAGTTGGGCGAACCCGCCGGAGCCGCGGTGCCCGACGACGACCAGGGCGGCCGCCCGGGAGGCGTCGACGAGTGTCGCGGCGGCGTGGCCGTCCACCAGTCGCGTCTGCACCTCAGGCGCCCGGTCCATGCCGCGCAGATGCTCCGCTGCGCGGGTCAGGAGCTGGTGGGCCTTTGCGCGGGGGAGCGGATCGGTGGGGTGGTACTCCTCGGTCAGCGGTGGCCAGATCAATGGCCAGGTGAACGCGTGGGTGAGAACCAGGGGCACCTGACGCTGTCGGGCCTCGCCCGCGGCGACCTCGGCGGCGGTGAGTGCCTCGGCGGAGCCGTCCACGCCGGCCACGACCGGCATGCCCGCCGGCATTCCCGTCGGCTGTTCGTGCTGACCCGATCCGGTGGTCATCTCCGCACCTCCTTGCCTGCCGGCAGCGACTCGGCTGCCTCCCGCCATACCCCAGCAGTCGTCCCCGTACCGGGGTCATCTGGCCTGAATCGGATGGGCTTAGGTCCTGCCTCATGAGGTACCGGTCGCCGGGACGGCGCGGCAGCGACGGTCGTCGCGACGTGGCGGTCAGCTCATCAGCGAGTCGACGTGCCGGGTCTGCCGTCCGGCCTCCTCATCCCCGGGCGCCGGTGACCGTCGCGAGGGATCAACCGGTACGCCGAGCGCGGTCAGTTCGGCTGCCCGGCTGATGTCGGCGGCGTCGAGGGTCCCGACCAGCACACTGCCGTCGACCACAGCCAGCGGGGGGCTCCCCGGCCACACCATGGACGCCACGTCGGCGAGCCGGCGCCCGGCGTCGACCGACCTGATGGGAGCGGTCACGCGACCGAGCGGGGTGGTCGCCCGTACCCCGGGCGCCAGCCGGGCCAGTCCGGCCACACTCACCGCTCCCTCGGGTCGGTCGAGACGGTCGACGACGACGAATACCCGCTGGTGCGACGAGACGGCAACGGTCGCGAGGAAATCCTGCACGGTCTCGTCCACGTATCCGACCGCGGCCTGGGAGGTCATCGCCGCCCGCACCGGCAGGTCGTGGAACCGGTCGGTCAGCTCACCCGCGCGCCGCTCGGCACCCGCGGCGGTGGTCAGGAACCAGCCGATGAGTGCCAGCCAGATCCCGCCCAGGCTGCCGAGGAGCAGCAGCTCCAGGGCTCCGAGCGCCATCAGCACGGCACCGAGGCCCTGCCCCGCCCGTGCCGCGGCCCGCTGCGCGCGCGCCTGGTCGTCCCAGTGCCGCCACAGCAACGCCCGGAGCACCCGCCCGCCGTCCATCGGGGCAGCCGGGAGCAGGTTGAACACGGCGAGGATCACGTTGATCAGAGCCAACCAGAACAGCGCGGCGACAAGCAGTTCAGGTAGGTACCCGGCGCCGCCGACGGCTGCCGTGAAGAACACTCCGCCGGCCACGAGGCTGGTCAACGGCCCCACCGCGGCCACCCGCAGATCGGTTCGCGGCGAGTCCGGCTGCCCACCGAGCTCGGCGACGCCGCCCAGCAGCCACAGGGTCACCCTCTCCACGTGCATGTGGTGGTGACGTGCGACCAGGGCGTGCGCCAGCTCGTGGGCCAGCAGCGACGCCAGGAACAGCACCGCGGCCAGCGCCGCCACCAGCCAGTACAGCCAGCGCGGCTGTCCGGGCGCGGATGCCGGCAGGAACGACATGGCCAGGCCCTGGGTCAGCAGCCCGGCGATGACCAGCACCGACCAGTGGACTCCGACCGGTATGCCGGCTACCCGACCGAGCCGGATCGTCTGTTTCATCGCTTGCTCCCCTCGATCGGCGCTTGCGAGGCGGCGCGTGGCTCACACCGTCAGGACAGCGCGTTCGCCAGCACCGGACAAGGGTCTTCGGTCCCGCCGCCATGGCCGTTCGGCCCGGGGCGCGGGACCTTCGGGCAGCGATTCCGGGATGCCCGACACTGCCCGTACCGCGTCGGCAGCGCGATGGTGTGTGGGACGGCATGCTGGCGGCCTGATGCCTGCGACCTGGGCTGGTAGACATACGGCAACTGCCCGAGCAGGGTGGGGCGGACCGAGGGAGGTTTCCCCGCGCCTACATGCGAGGTTCGACTCCTCGCCCGGCCCCGAGACCTCCGGCGGAAGGTGCGTGGAATCTGCGCTTCCCGGCCGGATTCGGCTGGGGCGTGGCCACCTCGGCGTACCGGATCGATCGAGGGCGCGGTGAAGGAGGACGGTCGGGGTGGCGAAAGCGGTGTTGGGGCCAGCCAGCAATGTCTGCACGGCTTCGTAAAGGCTGGGTTGGTTGGCCTTGACGATGAACACGTAGTACGCCTTCTTCTCGGTCGCCAGCCAGTCGGCCAGCGTCCGTTGGGTGTGCATCGCGTCGGCGGTCAGCACCAGGTCGGTCAGGTCCAGGTCGGCCAGCAGCGGCTGCACAGCGGTGATCTCGTTGGACTTGTCATCGACCTGCCGCTGCCCCGGCACGATCCCGTCGCTGTGCCCGACAAGGCTGACCAAGTGCGGGGCGCGGTCGGCGGGATCGGCGTGGTCGCATGCACCGCGGATCGTCTTTGCCGTCCAACGCCGCTGCCGGTCTCGGTGTCGCCGTCGTGCGCACGGGCCGGCGGGCGATCAGCCAGGCCGAGATCGCCCGGTCGAGCTCGTCGGCGTCCACGGTTTGCAACGCCCGTCGCACGGTCGCCTTGTGCGGGGCGACGTAGCGACCCGTCCGCTGGCAACGGCGCAAACCCAGCGCCGCCAGCACGTCCTGGGAGGCGTCGGCGGCCCACTCGCCGATCGCCGTGAACGAGCGGGCTCCAGCCAGCACAGCCGCCGCAGAGACCACCAACAACGAGGTCAGCCGGTGCCGCACGCCCCGGGCCTTGCGCGGATCAGAGACCGAGGCGAGATGGACCAGCAGATCCTCGCCACCGCCCGAGCCAGCCTCGGCCGGTGTGGCCTGGGCATGACGGATCAGCGAGGGCATGGCAGACTCAGACACCGGAACTCCTGCGTGGTGGGCGAGGTTTACGCAACCTCCACCTACAGGAGTTCCTTCGTCTGTCCACGACGGACACACGAGCTACATCAAATCGTGTCCAAGCTTCGATGTCTGTCCCCGCAGCAGTACGCCGGCCAGGCGCGACGTGCCGAGAGGAGGTGCTACTCAAGGCAGGCTCAACGAGCCTCACACACACGGGAGTTTGCCGAGACCCTTGGGCCACCATCAGGGAAAAGCCCCTATGTCGCCAGTCAGATGATCAGGGTTTCGCGGGAGGCCTCCCCGATGTTCGGACCGCCCAGGCGCCTGGACACTGAAGCCCGTGGAGACCCAGGTCCTGCAGACCCGGCAACACGGAAATGCCTACCTGGCTTGGCGCTGTCGCGTGGCAGCCGGATCGCTGGGTCCGATCCTGCTGGTTCGCGTAGTCGCCCGGTTGGCCGTCAACGGCGCCCTGGATGGCGCCGCTTCGGTGTGGCCGCATGGCAGCCGGGAGCAGGATCTCCAAGGCGGTTCCTTGATCCCCTGAGCAGTCCCCTCATCCAAGGTCGGCCAAGAGGAGTTGTCATGCGCAGAAACCGACTCGTGTCCGTGTTCGCCGCCGCCGCGGTCGCGGGCGCATTGCTACTGGGTGGGTGCACCTCGGCGGTACCGAAGAGTTCACCGACTCGCGGCACGGCCACAACCGACGCACGGCCGGCCGGTGGCTCGGCTGTAGCGGCTCCCAGCGGTGGCGCGGTGCACTTCACTGGCTACACCGACAACGACGGGCCTACGTCCACCGCGATCCTTACTGGAGCGGTCGGCGACTACGGCAAGGCGCAGAGCGTCAACCCTGACGGCACGGTCAACCTGGAGCACAACAGCGAACTCGACCTGGCGCTGGCCCAGGGCTCGTTCCGGCTGAGCATCGCGGACCTCGACAAGAAGTTCGTCAGCGCTATGAGCACCTTCCCATCCGACAAGGTCACCTGCTCGGGCGCGGTGACCGTGGCCGGGACGTCCCCCGTCGTGGCGGGCTCCGGAACCGGCTCGTATAAGGGGATCAGCGGTACCTTCAACCTGACCCTGGAGCTCGACGAGGTCGATCCGACGTTGAATTGCAGCACCTTCCTCGCACAGGTCATTGTGATAACCGGTTCGGGGACAGTCTCTTTCAGTTAGATAGATAGGCCGGTGCCGTCAAGTAGACGGGCTGGGCGGCAACGACGTGCGACTCGAGGTTGCCACTCAGGCGGGATCAGCGGGGATCGGCGAGGCCGAGGACTTTGCCGGGGCCCTGAGGATCCACCCAGGTTCAAAGCGAACGGTATTTGTGGTGAACGACAACGCGATTGACAAGTTCCTTACGAACGTGCTGCACATCGCCAACAAGATGCGGTGCCATAGAGGATGGATAGCTTCGCATCAACCGATGTGATCCTGCGCCCGCACAAACGTTCCCTGTCCCTGCATGGTGTGGACCAGTTCGCGCTCGCGCAACAACCGGAAGGCGGCCCGCACGGTGCCCCGGCTGACGTTGTGCGTCTGTATAAGGTGCACCTCGCTCGGCACGGCTTGGCCGGACTTGAGGGTGCCGGCCTCGATGTCAGCGGCGACGGTGTCGGCGAGCTGGACGTACAGCGGCACAGAACTCGGTGGTTCAACCATGCCCGGCATCGTAGGCCGACAAAGCCGCTCGCACAAGACGTCCTGTACGTTCAAGCGGCAGGTGACGGGAGGTCGTTTGCCCCATGCCGGGATTCTGCCGCACCGTCACCCGCCGCGCCCATGGGCAGGCTCACCCCGAGCCGTCACATCGCAATGCCGTCCATGTGTTCGTAGATGCGCTCTTGGCCGAATACGTTTTCATCTTCCGGGCCAATGGTCGTCCCGAACTCGTCTATCGGGTGGTTCTTGGCCAGATCGGCCGACAGCTCCTTGGCCAGCTCAAAGGCAGCTTGGCGGTCGGTGATCCAGGTGGACAGAGTAACGACGTAGAAGCGTGGCCCGTCGCTGAGCAGTTCGGGCGTGACATCCTGTACGACGGTAGATGACATAGCGGCTCCAGTTTCAGGGGCAACGGACTATTTGCTCATTGGCGCGCGACGTGAGCCTGGCCGTTCGCTTCCTCGACGTGCTCTTGGAACGCAATCCACGCGCTGGCGTTATTCGGCCCGGCGTATCCCCACTCCTCGCAGGCGCACAACACGACAACGCCAAACTCATCGCTCACCACCAGCATGAGGTTGTGCCGATCGGGTGCAGACGATTCGTCGCCCGTACTGCTCAATCGGGACGGCCTCCGCTGCGTTTCGTTCGGCGATTGCGGCAGCATCGAGCCAGTCATGCGCCCACGTCCTGGTACGGCAGAGCCACTTTGTCTGACAGACCTTGCAACAGCGGCTCGGCCAGACAATGAGGGGCAGGAAGCCCCACGCGATTTGCACCCGCAGGGTTGTTTGGCCGGGCCGGTGCAAGTCGAAGAGATACCGCGCTTGCTCGGTGATCTGCTCGGCCGTCCAGTTCACCAAGCCGTACCCCGGCACTTCGTGCCAGGTCTGGCTGGTGGCGTCGGTTGTGGCGGTCACGACAGGCAACCCTTCGGCTCGCTGGCTGGGCGGGGCATCGGGACGGGACACCTTGCGGCCGTTCGCCTTCTTGGCGGACTGCGAACGAGTGACAGAGGCGTCCGTCCCGATGCCGTGGCACCAGCCTCTGCCGCAAGACAAAGCATGTGAATGGCCCGCTGTTGCCGCTCTGTTGCATAAGCGATGCAGCTCAGCCTTCGCAATGCCAGCGACGCCCTACGATGGCCCTCAACCGACGTTTGCAAATGGGGCGGCCAGATGACCACGGTGCAACGCTGGACAGGCGCGGAAGCCCGCGCCGTGCGTCTGGTGCTGCGCCTGAGCGTGCGGGCCTTCGCCGCGCACCTTGGCGTCGGCGTGCGAACCGTGGCGACCTGGGAAGCCGAGGGCGCGAACGTACAGCCTCGACCGGAAATGCAGGCCGCCTTGGATACCGCCTTGCACCAGGCGGACGACGAGACGCAAGCGCGGTTCTGGGCGTTCGTGCGACCGGAGCTGGCGGCGACCGCCGTGCAGCACGAAGAACGGCGAACGCAAGCCGCGGTGCCATCCCGACAGGTTGGCCTGCCAGCAGCCGAGGACGCGGCCGACGAACTGCGGGAACGGCTAGCGAGCGCGGCGGCTGTAGACGAGCACGCCTTGGCGCTGCTCACCACCCAGGTAAACCACATCCGAGAAATTGACCGCATGCTCGGGGCACGGGCAGCAGATGCGCAACTGCACGGCCACCTGGCAACGCTCAAGACGTTGCGCGCGTACACCATTGGCAAGCGGGACGCCCTGGCCGATCTGTACGCCGATGCCGCCACGCTGGCCGGCTGGCAGTGCCTCGACCTCGGCCAGTTGTCGGCGGCGGGGGATTACTACGAAGCGGCCAAAGACGCCGGGCGGGAGGGATGTTCGCCGGCGACGCTGGCGCACGCCCTGGCGGAACAGGCGTATGTACTCGTTGAGCTGGGCGAGATAGACAGCGCCTTGCAGCTCGCAGCCCACGCTCGCGCCGAGGCCGAACGAGGCGTGGCGCAACTGTTGGTCGCTTGGCTGTGGGCGGTAGAAGGCGAGATGCAGGCCGTTGCCGGCAATGACCTGGCCGGCCGCCGTGCCTTTGACGCTGCCGCCACGCTGTTGCCTGCCGACTGCCGCGACCCCGAACTGCCGTTCGTCGTGCTCAGCGATGTGCATTTGGCGCGTTGGCGGGGCAACGCCTGGGCCAAGCTCGGGGACGCGGCCGCAATTGACGATCTACACCAAGCGCTAACCGGCCTTGACAGTACATTCGTGCGCGCCAAGGCCGGTATGCACGTCGATCTGGCACAGGCCTTTGCAGCCACCAAGCAGGACGACCAAGCCGGCGAACACCTGCGTGAAGCCGAGACGCTGGCTGTGCGAGTTGGCTCCGCCCGGCAGCGTCGCCGTATCCGCCGCTTTCTGTCAGCGCTCGGTGCGGCGTAGCGCCAGCAGGTACAGCAGGCCGACAAGGGAACCGGAACCGAGCACTTCACCGCGCTGGATGAGTTTCGCAACCTCGTCCAACGGCAGCCAGGCCACTTGGCCGGATTCCTCAATATCCGTGGGTTCGCCGATCTGCTCAGCGCCGCGAAATAGGTAGATGGCGTTCTCGGTGTCCACCATGCCCGGGAGGGGGTGGAAGGTCGTTAGGTGTTCGGGCGGGCCGGTGGGACGCCAGCCGGTCTCTTCCTCGGCTTCGCGGGCAGCGGCTGCGTCCAGGGCTTCACCGTCGTCGGGGAAGCCTCCCGGTAGCTCCCAGCCGAAAGCATCGGGGACGAAGCGGTGCCGGTGCAGCAGGAGCACCCGGTCGTGGTCATCCAGCACCACGGCAACGGCCACCGTTTGGAGCCGTACCACGTGGTGCCAGAAGCGTCGACCGCCGGGCAGTTCGACGTCTACCTGGGTGAGCCGTACCCAATGGTTGTCGTAGAGGGGGCGCTCGGCATGGACATGCCAGCGGGGTGGATCTTGGGGGTTGTCCGCCATGGGGTAAGGGTACGGAGTTGGTCCGTGACCCGCGTCAGGGGAATGCAGCCGGCTATTCGCGCGAGCCCAGCGACATAACCGTTTTTTGGTGACCTGCGCGATATCGGAAGGCAAAGTAGTATGTGCTGTCGTGCAACGGTAGGGGCTCGGTACATGACGTAAATTGCACAGCCAATTCTCGGCGTCTTGCGGCAGCGCCTCGCTGCTATCTCATCTAAACGGCCCCTGCCGTCTGGACACCAGCAACTCCATGTACGGCCATATACAGAGCGATGTGTGAACACGTCATCAAGTACCGACTTGGCGCTTTCGCCAAATCAGTTGCCTCGCGAACAGCTATCGCAGCTGGGTAGAACTCTCCCCGGCTTCCACATCTGATCGGCACTGTGGACCAGAACCGCGAATTTGCTTCTCGCACCAGGCAATGACGGTACTGATCAGGTCGTGCTCCGCGTCGAGCGGTGTGGTGTGGGCGCAGGCCGCCGGTACCGCGCCGTCCCGGGCGGCGGCGTGTTCGAAAGCCAGGCCGAGGCGATCCTCGACGGGTTCGAGCCGTTGACGCCGACGACAACCGGGCCGGCGGTCCGATCGTCGTGCCCACGGATGATGGCCACCGGGCAGGGGGCCTCGATGGCGAGCTGGAGGGCGACCGAGCCGACCGGGAGACCGGCATAGCCGCCCCGGCCGCGGCTGCCCACCACCACGAGGCCAACCGCCCCGGCGGCGTCCAGCAGCGCCACCACCGCGGCGGACCGGACCATCGTCGCGTCGACAGCAGAGTTGCGGCGGCGGCCCAGTGCCGAAAGTCCCGGGGTGGCGGACGTCGTCCACTCCGGGATGCGGTCCGGCCTCCTGACTGGGTGCCGGAAGGCTCTGTCGGCCCGGTCTGCCGGGTAGACAGTGAAGGAGTGCCGGCGGCGTGGCCGGCCGGACGACAACTGGAGGTTGACGATGGCAGTGATGGCGAAGGTACTCCGTGAACGCCGACTGCCGGCCATGGCCAGGAAACGGCGGTGGGCGGACATGTCCGGCACGGAGCGGGCGGCGATCCTCACCCTCGGTTCGATCGAGTTGGCGCTGACAGCGGTCGCCGGAGTGGACCTGTACCGGAGGTCAGCGGATGATGTCCGGGGCCCGAAGGCGTTGTGGTGGCCGATCATCTTCGTTCAGCCGGTCGGGCCGATCGCCTACCTGGAGTTAGGCCGCCGTCGGTGACACCATCAGCCGGGAGGCGATCGAGATGTTGACCTATTTGCTGTTGGGCGCCGTGGTGCTGGCGATGGCGCTGAGGTACGGCGGATCGGTCATCCGCTGGCGGCAGGACAGGTCGGCGGCGCCGCCGGCACGCGATGATCCCTCCGATCGCGACGGTGAGCGCGAGGAGGCGCGGCTGGCCACCGCTCTACTCGCCGGTGACATACCGTTGGCGTGGTACCGGCACCGGATGACCGAACTGGCTGCCCGCGACGATGCCTGTCATCCCCTGGTCGTGCCGCCCAAGGGCGAGTTGCCGGGAGGCTCCACCTCGATGTAGCGGTCGGGATTCCTTACAGCCAGCCGCGATGCCTGAACGCCTGGTAGAGGGTCAGGCAGGTTAGGGCCATGAGGAGCAGGGCGGTCGGGTAACCGGCGGTCCACCGCAGTTCCGGTATGTGTGTGAAGTTCATGCCGTATACGGTGCCGATCAGTGTGGGTGCGAACAGGATCGCGGCCCACGCTGAGATTTTCTTGATCTCTTCGTTCTGGGTGAAGCTCGCTTCGGTTAGTCGCTTCATCTCTTCGTTCTGTGCCTGTGAGACCAGGGTGGCGTTGACGGCCAGGATGTTGGTCAGCATCTGGCGGAATCCGTCGACCCGCTCGGCCACGGTGGTGGCGTGGTCGACCACGTCGCGTAGGTAGCGTTGGAGTTCTTCGTCGGTGTCGTATTTGGCGAATCCCGCCATCAGACCGCCGAGGACCTCCAGCAGGGGGTGCGTGGCCCGCTGGAATTCGATGACCTCGCGGGACAGTTCGTAGATGCGCCGCGACACGTGCGGGTCGCCCCGGAACACCTCGGTCTCGATCTCGTCGATGTCGTTTTGCAGGCCGGCGACTACCGGCGCGTATCCGTCGACGACGCTGTCCAGGATCGCGTACAGTACGGCCTCCGGTCCGTGCCGTAGCAGCTCGGGTTCGTGTTCTAGCCGTCGCCGCACCGCGGCGAGGTCGGGGGCCCGGCTGTGCCGGACGGTCAGGACGAAGTTCGGTCCGGTGAAGAGGTGGATCTCGCCGAACTCGACCGTTTCGGCCTCGTCGAGGTACCGCGCGGAGCGCAGCACCATGAACAGGGTGCTGTCGTAGCGTTCCAGTTTGGGTCGTTGGTGCGCCACGATGGCGTCTTCGACCGCCAACTCGTGCAGCCCGAACTCTTCGGCCGCCGCCAGAAGTTGTGTCTTCGCCGGCCGGTACAGGCCGATCCAGGCCATCTGTTCCGGTCGTGCCCGCAGCCGTTGCCGCGTTCCGTCCAGGCCGGGCAGCGTGGCCACCCGTGTGCCGTCCTGGTAGATGGCCGCGTCGACAAGGCATTCCGGCACCGCCGGCGCCGACGCCGGTACGGCTCGCGGGTCCATCGACAGCTCCGGCGCGGACCGGGACGGATGTCCACCGTCGACCTGTCGCAGCATGCGCCGGACCGGGTGATGCGTCTGCGCGCGCCTGTCAGCCACGCTGGGTCCCCCTTTCCCGTCGCGCTCAATATGCGCCAACGGGGCACTGCGGCGCCCGGGTAGGCCGACCCTTCCACGCCAGGCCGATCGGCCCGGACCGGTGCGGCCGCGCCGCCCGGGGCCGGGATGGTCCGAGCGGACATCGCTGTCGTGACGTTCGCCTCTGCCCGGCCGCCCGACGCCGGCACGACGATCGGCAGAAAAAGGGGGTGGCCACGATGGGTCGGGTTCTTGTGCTCTACGCGACCAAGCACGGATCCACCAAACAGGTCGCTGCGGGAATCGGCATCGCGGCCCAGGCCAGCGGCGCGGATGTCCAGGTGATGCCGGTCGGCTCGGTCGGGCAGCCGCTCGTCGACTGGGACCTGGTGGTGCTCGGCGCCCCGCTGTACTCGGGCCGGTGGCACCGCGACGCGCACCGGTTCCTCCGGCGGCACCGCGCCGATCTGGCCGAGGTGCCGGTGGCGGTGTTCGGGATGGGCCCGCGCGACGACGACGAGGAGGCGTGGCAGCGCAGCCGCGCACAGCTCGATCGTGCGCTCGCCAAGCGGCCATGGTTCGTGCCGCTGTCGGTCGCCGTGTTCGGCGGTGCCGACCCGGCCGGCCGGCGCCGGGCATCCCGGCGCGACCTGCGCGACTGGTCAGCGATCGGCGACTGGACCAGAAAGATCATCGCGCTGGTTCTTTCCGACTGAGCGAGCGGCGACCTCCGGGCACTCCGACCGTCCGGCCACTGGCGGCGGCGAAGGAACTCCTCGGGATTCCGGTGATCGCGAGCGTAACGGCACTACACCGGATGGTTAGGTGTATTTACGCCCAGCGGCTGATCAACGGATCGCCCCGCTGGAGAGCCGCCAGGACGCGGCGGGCCGGTGGCCCAACCGGCACGCCTACAACGGCAAGGCCTGGGTCGACTTCGAACAGCAGGGCGCCGTCGAACGGTACCAATGGCCGCCCGGGTGAGTCGTCCGGCCCTGTCGGCCGGGCGCGACGGCGATCGACGCTGGGCGTATCGCAGAGGAGGTAGCGATGAGTTCCGCGCTGCTCGACAAACCTCCGGAAGCGCCCCAGCGCGCTCGTCGCTGGTGGGTGCTGAGCGTGACCTTCGTGGCAGTCATCGTGCTGACCGCGGCCGTCACGTTCCTCCTGGCGCGCTCCGGCAACGACCGATCCGCCGCTCCGCCGGCACCGGCACCGTCCGCGTCGCAGTCGACCGTCGCTCAGGTCCCGGCGCCGACCCCCAAGCCGACGACCCGCACGGCCAGCCCGTCGCCGACCGTTCCGGCGTTCCGGTACCTGCCGCTGTGGCCCTTCGACAGCGTCGCGGACGCGATCGCGTGGCAGAAGGATGCACTCCCGGGTGGGCACCAGCCCTGGCGGTTGAGCCCGGATCTGACCGCGCTCGCCTTCGCCACCGGCTACCTGCAGTTCGCTACGGTGGATCGGTCGCTCGGTACGACGATCGATGGCGATGAGGCGTGGGTCCAGGTGGGCTGGCGCGCCGAGAACGGTGCCGACCTGACCGCCGCGGTGATCCATCTGGCCCGGATCGGGTCCGGTGCCGACCAGCCGTGGGAGGTCGTGGGTACCCGGGACACCACGCTGTCGTTGACCATGCCGGCTTACGGCGCTTCGATCACGTCCCCGGTGACCGTCGGTGGCCGGATCACGGGCGTCGATGAGAGCCTGCGTATCCAGATTCGCGGCACCGGCGAGACCGGGGTGCTGGGCGAGGTCGCCGGGATCCCGGCTGGCGGCGAGAACCAGCCGTGGACCGCGCGGGTGTCATACAGCCGGTCCACGGGTACCGTGCGCACGATCATCGTCTCGACCGGCAGCCACGCCGGACCGGGGGTGGGTCGCTTCGCGATCATCGGTGTCCGGGTGCGGTGAGGGGGAACGAAGATGGTACAGATCCGTGGGGAGACGGTGATCGCCCGTACCGTCGGCGAAGTCTTCGACTTCGTCGCCGACGAACGCAACGAGCCAAAGTACAACCCGCACATGACACAAGCCGAGAAGACCACTCCCGGGCCGGTCGGCATCGGCACCCGTTGGGCGGCCACGATCGAATCGAGAGGGCGGCGTCCGCTCGCCATGGCGATAGAGATCACCGAGTACAACAGGCCGCGCCGGCTGGGCACCAGGACCAGCATGTCGACCGGTGAGATCAGTGGCACGGTCACGTTCGAGCCCTGCCCGTTGGGAACCCGGCTGCGGTGGTCGTGGGAGCTACGGCCCAAAGGGGTTGTCAGAGTCCTCACGCCGGTGATCGGTTGGCTCGGTCGGCGGCAGGAGGCGACGACCTGGGCGAGGCTGAAACACCACCTGGAGGAGGCGTAGCCGGCGCGAACAATGACGAGAAGCGACGGAGGTGGTCCCATGCTCACGACTAGCAGTGGCACCCGACTCGATGCACCGCGCGCGGACGACGGTGTACGTCGATGGGCCCTGCTGTGCCGGGTGGGTGCGGTCGCTGCCCTGGCCTCGGCGGTGCTGATCCCGATCCAGGTGGCAGTCTTCATCGTCTGGCCACCGCCACTCGACGGCACCGCGGACGACTGGTTCGCTCTGCTACACCGCAACCGGCTCGCCGGCCTGGTGGACCTGGATCTGTTGCTGGCGGTCGACAACGTGCTGCTTGTACCGCTGTTGCTGGCCCTCTACGTTGTGCTCCGCAAGGCCCACGAGTCGGCCATGACGCTCGCCGTCGCCCTGGGCCTCGTCGGCGTCGTGATGTACCTCGCGTCCAATCCGGCTATCCAGATGGCCAGGCTCAGCGACCGGTACGCCGCCGCGACCACCGACTCGCAGCGGACCGCGACGCGGTCGGCCGGCGAGGCGGTCCTGGCCATCTGGCAGGGGAGCGGCTTCCATGCCGCCTACCTCCTGGGATCCCTCGCCGGGATACTCATCGGCATCGTGATGCTGCGCGGCGGCGTGTTCAGCCGGGCGTCCGGCTGGCTGGCGATCCTGGCGAACGGAGTGGGGCTCGGGCTGTACGTGCCAACCGTCGGCGTCTACATCTCCGTCTTTTCCGTGGTGTTTCTCGAAGTCTGGTACCTGCTGGTCGCGCATCGTCTGGCCCGGATCCGACCCGGCGCGTCGAGACGATAACGTCCGTCCTATCCGGGGTGGCGTAGCGCGCCCCGGGCTCTGGCCGTACCAGCTGTCCGGCGGGCAGCAGCAGCGGGTCGCCTGCGCACGCGCTCTGCTCCGGAAACCATTGGTGGTGTTCGCCGACGAGCCGACCGGCAACCTGGACTCGCGTTCCGGCGCCGAGGTTCTCGAGGTCGACGGGTACTGTCTCGCGCTGCACCACGTCGCGGCCCTGACGGCCTAACCGCAGCAGCCCGCCGGCAAGCGCGACCCCCCACCGCACCGGCGATCCAGTCGCTTCGCGATGCGGTGCCAGTCCGCGCGCCCGGCGGCGGGGCGTAACCAGTCGGTCGGTGCGATCGGCTGACGGCAAGACCGTCGTGGATCATGTACGGCTGCGACGTCGCCATCGCAATCGCTAGACCGGCGAGCGGGGTTCGGCGGGCGAGGCTGACGGGAGCGCGGCGAGCACAGCCATCGCGGCCCGGGTGACGAGCGCCTTTTCCGGTTCGGTCAGTCGCGGCTGGGGGTGTCGGGCACCGTCCGGACCGGCCTTGGCCAGAGGATCGCTCGGCGCCAGCGCCCCGGCGTGGATGACACCGAGCGCGCAACGCCCACGGAGTACGGCCATCGCGTCGGTGCCGCCGCCGAGTACCTCCTGGAGGGCGATCAGCCGTTCCGGCAGCCGGTGTCGCACCATCACCTCACGGACCACCGACGGGTCGCCGAACAGCGAGCGCAGCAGCGGGCCCTGCTCGTCGAGCAGGTCGACCAGGCCTGCCATCAGGTCGGGGCTCATCGTGCCGGCGGCCCGGGCCCGCGCCACGAACCCGTCGAGCGCTTCGAGCATGGGGGTCAGCAGCGCGTACAGCACGTCCTCCTTGGCCGAGAAGTGGTAGTACAGCGAGCCCTTGGTCATCTGTAACTGCTCGGCGATATCGCGGACCGAGGCGCCGGCGTACCCGCGCTCGACGAACAGCCGCGATGCGACGTCGAGGATGCGCTGGCGGGTCTCGTCGGCGGCGCTGCCCGGGGTGCGTGCCATGGCTACATGTTCCCTCCACAGCCGGCCGAAATCGGGCGTCCAATCTGTCCGCCGCGGTAACCCCGGCCGATGCCGGACCTCAGCCGGCTCTCAGGAATGCCGATTACTGTTCCGCAAGGATACCGACCGTTCGATTAATTTGGGGGTTGCTGATGGCCGGGATCGCGCGCTGGTGCTTCCGCCGCCGGTACATCGTCGTCCTGCTGTGGCTCGCCGCGCTGGTGACCCTCGGGGTGGCCGACCGGACCGCCGGCACGGCCTACTCGAACAACTTCGCGCTCCCCGGCACCGAGTCGACCCACGCGCTCGAACTGCTGAAGTCCGCGTTCCCGCAGCAGGCCGGCGAGTCCGACACGATCGTCTGGCACGTGTCGTCCGGTACGGTCCGCGATCCCGCCGTTCAGCAGCCGGTCGCCGCGATGCTCGCCGACGTCGCGCGGGTGCCGTCGGTCACGAGCGTGAGCAGCCCGTACGCCGGAGCCGGCGGAACCCAGATCAGCCGGGACGGCCGGACCGCGTACGCCACGATCACCTTCTCCGGAATCGGCCGGCAGATCCCCAACGCCGACGTGCACCGGGTCATCGACCTGGCCCAGGGCACGCGTACCGGCGACCTCGAGGTGGAGCTGGGCGGCCAGGCGATCCAGCAGGTGAACGGCGTCTCCACCTCGGCATCGGAGGTCGTCGGCGTGGTAGCCGCCGCGGTGGTCCTGCTGGTCGCGTTCGGCTCGCTGCTCGCGATGGCGCTGCCGCTGGTGACCGCGATCCTGTCGCTGGTCGCGGCGACCATGTCGATCGGGCTGCTCAGCCACGCGATCTCGATGGCCGACATCGCGCCGACCCTGGCCGCGCTGATCGGCCTCGGCGTCGGCATCGACTACGCGCTGTTCATCGTCACCCGGCACCGCAACGGGCTCAAGGCCGGCCTCAGCCCGGAGGAGTCGGCGGTACGGGCCCTCAACACCTCCGGGCGCGCGGTCATCTTCGCCGGTGCCACGGTCTGCGTCGCCATGCTCGGCATGCTGGTGCTCGGCCTGTCGTTCCTCAACGGCGTCGGCATCGCGGCCGCGGTGATGGTCCTGATCAGCGTCATCGCGGCCGGTACCCTGCTGCCGGCGATGCTCGGCGTCATCGGCCACCGGGCGCTCAGCCGCCGGGAGCGGCGGCGGCTGGCCGCGGACGGGCCGCAGGACGTGCACGCCCGTGGCTTCTGGGCGCGCTGGGCCGCCCTGGTGGAGCGCCGCCCGCGCGTACTCGCGCCGGTCGCCCTGATCGTGATGGTGGTCCTGGTCATTCCGGTGCTTCTCGTTGCGGCTGGGCTACTCCGACCAGGGCAACGATCCCGCCACGACCACCACCCGCCAGGCGTACGACCTGCTGGCGCAGGGGTTCGGGCCGGGATTCAACGGCCCGCTGCAGCTCGTCGCCGAGACCCACTCGGCCGCCGACCAGCAGGCGCTCGCCGTCCTCGCGCAGACCGTCAGCCACACGCCGGGTGTCGCCGCCGTCGTCCCGCTGCCCGCGAAGCCGGGCGCCACGGTCGGCATCGTCTCAGGTGGTGCCCGACCACGTCGCCGCAGGACGCGAAGACCAGCGACCTGATCCGGCGCCTGCGCGACCAGGTCATCCCCCCGGCCGAGCGGGGCACCACGCTCAAGGTGTACGTCGGTGGCCAGACCGCCATCTTCGACGACTTCGCCGCTGTCACTCACCGGGAAGATGCCGCTGTTCATCGGTGTGATCATCGGGCTGGGCTTCCTGTTGCTGCTGGTCGCGTTCCGCAGCGCGGTCGTGCCGCTGACCGCGGCGGTGATGAACCTGCTGGCCGCCGGTGCCTCGTTCGGTGTGGTGGTGGCGTTCTTCCAGTGGGGCTGGGGCTCCGATGCGCTCGGCCTGGGCAAGGCCGGCCCGGTCGAGGCGTTCCTGCCGGTGATGATGCTGGCCATCCTGTTCGGGCTGTCCATGGACTACCAGGTCTTCCTGGTCAGCCGGATGCACGAGGAGTGGGTACACACCCGGAACAACCGGCGCGCCGTCACGTTCGGCCAGGCCGCGACCGGCCGGGTCATCACCGCCGCCGCGACGATCATGATCTGCGTCTTCCTGGCCTTCGTGTTCGGCGGGCAGCGGGTCATCGCCGAGTTCGGCGTCGGCCTCGCCAGCGCCGTCTTCATCGACGCGTTCGTGCTGCGCACGGTGCTGGTACCGGCGCTGATGCACATGTTCGGCAAGGCCAACTGGTGGCTGCCCCGGTGGATCGACCGCCGGCTGCCGCACCTGTCCGTCGAGCCCGCCGAGGATGCGGTGACCACGGCGGCTCCGGCCGCGAAGGAGCCGGTGCCCGTCGGATCGGGGGAGTCCGCCTACTGAGCCCCGCGCGGCGGCGCGGAAACGGGTCGGCGCCGCCGTCAGAGTCCCCAGCCGATGAGGTGCCAGGATGCGAGCTGGGATCGCGGATCCGGAATCGCCACGGTTGGGTGTTCTGGATGGACGGGACGGCCAGCACGCAGACGTTGAGGCGCCGCCCCGGTCGAGCCGTCGGTCGCGGGAAGCCACGCCGGGCACTGTGGACAATGTGGACGCCACCGTCTCCGCCCATCCGCGCGGCTTTCTGATGGATCAGGTCGCGTTGACGAGGACGTCCGCGAGCGGGCGTCGTGGTGTCCGCGTACCACGGCCGGCGTAGCCGAACCGGACGATGGACTGGACGGTGCTGGGCTCCTCCGGCGCGTCGAGCAACGGTCGTAGCTGGGGCACCTCGATGACCTGCGTCATCGGCGTCGCGGCGAGGCCGTGGGCCGCTGCGGTGAGCAGTACCCGCTCGAGGGCCTGCCCGGCGGCGAGCCAGTCCCGCAAGCCGTCGCCGGCCGTGTACAGCACCGCGACGGTGGGGTCCGTCTCGAATCGGGCCACCCGGCGGTCGGTGGTGTGGGCGAGGTCGAAGTCGCGCAGGGGCAGCGCGGCGAGTTCCGGTCGAGGTCCGAAGGCCGCTGGCGGCACGCCGTCGCCACGATGCCGACCCGCCGTGGTCCATTCGGCCAACTCCGCCCGATAGCGCGGATCGGCCCGCTGCTTGTGCTCGGCGCTGCGCGCAAGGCTGAGCACCGCCGCCCTGGTGGCCCGGTCGAGCACCACGAGGCTGGCGGCCTCGGCTCGCGCGGCAGCGGTGAGCATCTCGAGTATCCGGGTCGGTATCGGCGTCGACCCGAAGGGACGCCGGTTGGTCTGGCGGCGCGGTATCGCGTCAGCAAGGTCGCGGACCTCGGGTGTGACCGCGACGGCCGGTCCGACGCTCACGGTGGCGGCCAGACCGGGTTCATCGGGATCGGGTAGTACCCGCACCATCGGCTGCCGGCCGCTGGCGAGCATCGCGATCCGCAGGTTGAGCAGTGCGGCACCGACGCTGACGTACATCTCCCGGCGATCGGGATCGGTGGCCGTGAGGTGCCGGCGGAAGTCGACGAGCACGTCGACAGCGATTCCATGGGCCCGGAACAGCCAGGGCTGGCTGTTGTGGATCGACGGTGCCGCGATCGCTGCGTCGAGACACGCGGTCATCGCCGGGCCCGGATTGCCGTCGCGGCCCGTTCGCCACGCGGAGTCCTTCATGCCGCCAGTGTTGACGGACCGCCTTCGCGCACACTACGGCCACAGGTCCCATCGGTACCTGTCGAAAGTCACGGGCGGTACCCGAAGTCGCTGCTCGCGGCCCGGGGTGGAAAGCGGGTACGTTCCTCCACCGGCGCTGCACAGGAGTCGGGACACCGCCGCCTTCTGCCGCGTCGGCGTCCTGCCGGGCCAGCGGTACCCCAGCATGTACATGCCTTCCGCGACCGTTGATCAGGCGGTGCCGGTGTTGGGGTGGGAGGCTTCCCGGTTCAGGTAGCCGACCAGAAGGTCGGTGGTGCGTTCGATGTGCTGTGTGAGTGCGGTCGCTGCACGGTCCTCGTCCCTGGCGAGGGTGCGCTCGGCGATCTCCCGGTGTTCGGCAACGATGTCCCGGTCCGGGCCCCGCCCCATGCTGTACGACCAGAACTGGTAGAGCTCGGAACAGTCGCGCAGCCCCCGGGCGATGTCGGACAGCCGCCTGACGCCGGATCCGTCGAGGATGCTGTGGTGGAACATGCGGTGCGCCTGGACCCATGCGGCGTTGGCGGAGCCGCCGCTGAGCATCGGTGTCCGGCCCAGGGTGTGGTGGGTCGCGAGGACGCGTCCTTCCCAGGCAAGATCCCCGTGACGGATGGACTCACGCAGGGCCAGCGTCTCGATGAGCACCCGGGCCTTGGTGAGGTCGAGCAGATCCTCGACGGACAGCGGCGTGACGATGAAGCCGCGCTGCGGGTTGGACTGCACCAGCCCCTGCTCGGTCAACCTGCTGAGGGCTTCCCGGATGACGGCCGCGCTCACGCCGAACCTGCCGGCGATCTCGGTGAGCTTGAGCTTGCTGCCGGGTTCCAGTCTGTCCGTCGATCAGCGCCTGGTAGAGGGCCTGGTGGACCTCGTCCACGAAGGTCGGTTTGCCGGTCACGATCTGTCACGAAGACATCGTAGACGATGATGATGATAACCGCTGATTGAAAAAATCATCGACATTCTTTTGGCTTGTCGTCAATCCGTCGTTACTGTGGGGTAGCAGGCGGTGACCCGGCAGCTACGACCGGGCGCCGGGCGGCAGATGACAGGCGTCGTCGCCGGCCGGCTGGAGCGCGCCCTGATCGCAAGGGAGAAGTCGTGTCCGATGTGGAGACCCAGGTCCTGATCGTGGGTGGCGGAGGCGCGGGTCTGACTGCTTCGATGCTGCTGTCGCAGCTCGGTGTGGGCTCGTTGCTCGTCAGCCGGCTGCCCGAGACGTCGATCCTTCCCAAGGCCCACGTGCTCAACCAGCGCTGCATGGAGATCTTCGACGAGGTCGGGGTGGCGGACGCCATCTACAGCGTGGTACGCCGGCGGAGAACATGCGCCGCACCGCCTGGTACGCGGGGCTGACCGGCCCGCACGACGGCTACGGCCGCCGGATCGGGGCCATCGAGTCATGGGGCGCAGGGTACAGCGACCCGATGTACGTCGAGGCCAGCGCCTACCGCACAGCCAACCTGCCGCAGATCCGCCTTGAGCCGCTGCTGCGCGCCCGGGCAGCGGAGCTCAACCCGGGCGGCGTGCGATTCCACCACGAGTTGGTGGGTCTCACCGACCACGGGGACGGCGTGACGGCCACGGTCCGCAACCTCGACGACGGCACCGAATACACGGTGCGGGCCAGGTACCTGGTGGCCGCGGACGGCGGGCGGACCGTGGGCCGCTTCGTCGGCATACCGTTGTCCGGCCAGCGGGCGATGATGCGGATGGTGTCGGTACACCTCAGTGCCGACCTGTCGGCCTGGGCCGAGGATGACGACGTGCTGATCCGCTGGATGGTCAACCCGGACTTCGGCGGCTCGTTCGCCAGCGGCGTGCTGGTCCCGATGGGCCCGGACCACTGGGGCCCCGAGTCGGAGGAGTGGGTGTTCCACCAGCAGTACCAGCTCGACGACCCCGATGCGCACGACCCGGTCAAGGTCCTCGCCAGACTGCGAACCACGCTCGGGCTGCCCGACGACGTCGACATCAAGGTGCACCACATCAGTGGCTGGATGATGGAGGGGCTGCTGGCCGACCGGTTCCGGTCCGGTTCGGTGTTCCTGGTTGGGGACGCCGCGCACCGCCACCCCCCGACCGGTGGTCTCGGGCTCACCTCGGCCGTGCACGACGTCTACAACCTGTGCTGGAAGCTCGCCTACGCGCTGCGGGGCCTGGCCGGTGACGGGCTGCTGGACAGCTACGAGCCGGAGCGGCGGGCGGCCGACGGGAACAACGTGACCTGTTCGCTGAACAACGCGTTCAACCACTTTGCGATCGATCAGGCGATCGGCCTGTCGCCGGAGAAGGCGGCTAAGGAGAACTGGGCCGAGCTGCGGCCACTGTGGGAAGACGGCCCGCGGTCGGCACAGACGCGTCACGCGGTCAACCAGGCTCTGGTCTCGCAGTCGATGGAGTTCCACCACATCAACACCGAGCTCGGCTACACCTACGACTCCACCGCCATCGTCGACGACGGCAGCGCCCCGCACGTACCGGCCGACCCGGTGCGCGTGTACGAGCCGCGGACCAGGCCCGGGCATCCGTTGCCGCACGCGTTCGTCGAGCGCGCGGGGGAGCGGCTGCCGATCGGCAACCTCGTGCGCGGCGGCCGGTTCGTCCTGCTGGCCGGCGAGAACGGTCAGGACTGGGTTGCGGCCGCGGCCGCGGTGGCGGCCGAGGCCGGCGTCCCGATCACCGCCGGTACCGTCGGCATGCTCGGCTGTGACTATATCGACGCGCGTGGCGCCTGGACCCGCTGCCGGGAGATCTCCCCCGACGGCGCGGTGCTGGTGCGGCCGGACCGGTACATCGCGTTCCGCAGTGTCACCGGAGTCGAGGACCCCGCGGCGACACTGCGGCGGGCACTGTCGACGATTCTGTCCACCACCCGGGCCTGAGCCGGCTGGCCCCCGGCCAGCCTCGTCCACTGTGGACGACAGGATCGCGGACCGGCCGACGCCGCCACGTCCACGTGGCGTGCCGACCCCGGGACGTGAGCGCGCGGCCGCTGCTTGCGGGCCTACCAGGCTTCGATCTGGGGGAGGTCGCGCGCGGCGATCCGCCTGGCCTCCCGGGCGGGTACGCCGAGCATGCGCAGGATGGCTTCGGCCAGCTGGTCGACGGTGGTCTCGTCGATCTGTTCGGGATGGTCCTGCTGTGCGCGCAGCAACCCGAGCAGGCCACCGGCGACGGTACTGAGGGCGACGTCGGCGTTCGGGATCGTGAAGCGGCCCACGGCCTGGCCGATCTTGATGTCGCGCCGGGCGCGCGGGGCGAGACCATGGGGGATGTTGAGCAGTTCCAGGCCGGCGCCGGTGAGGAAGCGGGCCAGGTGGGGGTGGGTCCAGCCGAGCCGGCCGGAGATGCGCAGCGGCACGGCGAACACCTCCGCCGGGTCCGCGATGCCGGCGCAGGCGTGGTCGATCATCTGCCCCCAGCGCTCCAGCACCTCCTCGGAGGCGGTCCGGAACAGCTGCTCCTTGCTTTCGAAGTGGTTGTAGAACGACCCGAACCCGATGTCGGCGGCCTCGGTGATCTCCTGGACGCTCGCACGTTCGCCGCGCCCCTCGGCGATCAACCCGACGGCGGCGTCGATGAGGGCCTGCCGGGTGCGGGCCTTGCGCCGGTCGAGCCGGGTCTGCCCGGGTGCGCCGTTCGCTGCCTTCGGCTGTGCACCCGGTGACGTGCCCGCCGGATCTCCGTTCACCTTGTGCACAACTCCCCCCTTGACGATTCTCTGATCGAAACTGATACTCGATAACAGAAACGATGAAACACATTAGATCATAAGGTGGCGGTGACGGCAACGATGTCCGACAAGGCATTGATCACGAAACGGCAGGACACGCAGGCGCGGCAGGATCCGCATCGCGGCCTGCACAGCGAGACGGGGGCGCTGGCGGGGGAACATCCGGGGCGGTCCCGCAACCCGCTGGTGAAGGTTGCCGGGCTGGCGTGGTTGGAGTTCGAGAAGCCGGACCTGGCCCGGGCGGAGCGGTTCCTGGTCGACTTCGGGTTCACGGTGGCCGACCGGACACCGGAGGCGCTGGTGCTGCGGGGGCAATGGGCGGGTACGCCGGGCCTGGTGGTCCGCCGTGGAGCCGGCTCCCGGTTCGTCGGCCCGACGTTCGCCGCGGACGCCGACGCCGACCTGGAGCGGCTGGCCCGGGCTACGGATGGGACCGTCCGGCCGCACCGCGGCGGCCAGGCCGTCGAGGTGACCGACCCGAGCGGGATCCCGGTCCGCGTGGTGCACGGCGTCTCCGAACTGTCGGCGCTGCCGGAGCGCGACCCATTGCCGCTGAACTTCGGCCACGACCCGCAACGGGCCAACGCCACCCAGCGGCCGGCCCGGCGCGCGGCACAGATCCAGCGGCTCGGCCACGTGGTGCTCGGCACCACCCGGTTCCGCGCCGCGCTGGACTGGTACCTGGACACGCTGGGCCTGATCGTCAGTGACTTCCTGTACCTGGACGGGCAGCGCGACCGCGGGCCGGTGATGGCCTTCATCCGCTGCGACCTCGGCAGCGTCCCGTCCGACCACCACACCCTCGCGATGGCGCTCCAGCCGCGGACCGGGTACGTGCACTCGGCCTACCAGCTCACGGACCTGGACGAGGTCGCGGCCGCGGGGGAGTACCTGCGCGAGCGCGGGTACCGGCATTCCTGGGGCATCGGCCGGCACGTCCAGGGCAGCCAGATCTTCGACTACTGGCGCGACCCGGATCGGCTGATGTTCGAGCACTACACCGACGGGGACCTGTTCGACTGCTCGATGCAGCCGGGTTGGGCGCCGATGTCGCTCAGCGGACTGTCCCAGTGGGGGCCGAAGGCGACCGCCGAGTTCACCGGGGCCAGGGAACCAGGCGTGCTGCTGTCGGCGATCAAAGCCCTCACCGACAAGGGCAACGAGGTCGACTTCGCCGCCCTGCGCGGCCTGATCAAGGCGATGAGCTCATGAGCGTCAACCTCGCGCGTACCGCCGAGGGCTGGTGGGTGCAGACACCGGCCGGGATGGTGCGGCTCGCCCTGCCCACCACCACCGGCGAGCTGCTGGCGGACCGGCCGGCGCTGGACCGCGCGATCGCGGTCGCCCGCGCGGCGGTGCCCGCGGAGGCTCGCCCGGCCGGGTCGCTGGACCTGCTCAGCCCGGTGACCGCACCCACCCGGGTGGTCGCCCAGATGGTGAACTACCGCTCGCACGCGGCGGACTCCGGGATGGACCCGGACCGGGTACCGCCCACGTTCTTCCGCAAGGCATCGCATTCGATCACCGGCCCGACCGGGGACATCATCCGCCCGGACGGGGTGGAGTTCCTGGACTACGAGGTCGAGCTCGGCCTGGTCATGGGCCGCGACCTGCCGGTCGGCACCACCGTCACAGACGCGGACCTGCCCCGGTACGTGGCCGGGCTGGTGGTCACCAACGATGTCAGCGCCCGGCAGATCCAGCTGACCCGCACCCAGTTCTACGAGTCGAAGTCCTACCCCACCTTCACCCCGGTCGGGCCGTGGTTGACCCTGGTCGACGCCGCCGACCTGAACCGCCTCGACCAGCTGCGGCTCACCCTGTCGGTCAACGGGGAGGTGCGGCAGGACCACACGGTGACGGACATGATCGTCCGGCCGGCGCGGGCGCTGACCCTCCTGTCGAAGTTCCAGCCCCTCGCCGCCGGGGATCTGCTGTTGACCGGCACGCCGGGCGGCACCGCGCTGACCGCACCTCCGAAGCTCATGGAGAAGCTCGGCGCGCTGCTTCCGCCGGCCACGAAGTGGCGGCTGTTCTTCCAGCGGCAGGCCAGCAATCCCCGATACCTGCACGACGGCGACCTCGTCACCGCCACCATCGCCACCGCCGACCGCGCGCTGGACCTCGGCACCCAGCGCACCCGAGTCATAGGAAAGTCATCATGAGCGTCCTGCCGATGCCTACGTCGACGTACCAGTTGCTGACAGACGCCGCCCACGCCTGGCCCGACGCGGTCGCCACCCACTGGATCCCCGACCCGGCCGCGTACGCCGACTGCCTCACCTGGACCTATGCGGAGCTGGCCGGCCGGGTGACGCGCATCGCGAATGCGTTGACCGCCCTCGGTGTGGGCCGTGCTGACGCGGTGACCCTGTGCGGCGTGAACACCTCGACGCTGTACGCGGCGACACTGGCCGCGCAGGCGGTCGGCATCGCCGCGCCGGTCAACCCGGTGCTCAGCGCCGAGCACCTGACCCAGCTGATCCGCCGCACCGGGTCCCGCGTCGTCGTCGCCGCGGGCCCGGAGCTGGATGGGGCGCGGTGGGAACGCCTGCTGGCGGTGTGCACAGCGGTCGGCGTCCGTGCTGTGCTGGTGTTCCGGCCGGACGCGGTCGCCGGCGCCCCGCCGCCGCTGCCCGCCGATACCGGCATGCTCGTGGCGTACCTGGACGACCTGGCCGCCGGACAGCCGGCCGACCGGCTGGTCGGCGCGCAGCCGCCGGCGCCGGACGATCTCGCCGCGTTCGTCCACACCGGAGGCACCACCGGCGCCCCGAAGGTCGCCGCCCACACCCACGCCAACGAACTCGCCTGCGCCCGCGGCATCGCCCTGTCCACCGGATTGGCACCCGGCGAGGCGATGCTGGGCGGGCTGCCGCTGTTCCACGTCAACGCGCTGCTGGTCACCGGCCTCGCGCCGATCTTCGGTGGGCAGCGCGTGGTGTGGCCCGGCCCCGCCGGCTACCGGAACTCCGACCTGTACGCGCGGTTCTGGAAGATCGTGGAGTACTACCGGATCGCGGCCATGTCCGCCGTCCCCACCGTGTACGCGACCCTGTCCCGGGTGCCGGTCGACGCGGACATCAGCAGCCTGCGGCTGCCCGTCGTGGGCGCCTCCCCGCTACCGCCATCGGTCCGCGAGGACTTCGCCGCGCACACCGGGCGGCGGCTGCTGGAAGGCTACGGCCTGACCGAGGCCACCTGCGCGACCACCTTCACCCCGCTGGGCGGCGAACGGACCGGATCGGTCGGCCGCGTCCTGCCCGGGCAAGAGATCAAGACGGTACGCATCGGTGCCGACGGGTCCTGGACGGACTGCGCGTCCGGCGAGATCGGTGTCCTCGCGATCGGCGGGCCGACCGTGTTCGCCGGGTATGTCACCGACCCGGCGGCGGCCGGGCCGCGCGCCAGCCGGGACGCGGTCGTGCACCACGGCTGGCTCGACACCGGTGACCTCGGCCGGGTCGACCCCGACGGCTACGTGTACCTCACCGGACGGGCCAAGGACCTGATCATCCGGGGCGGGCACAACATCGACCCGCGCGTCATCGAGGACGGGCTGCTGAGCCACCCGGCCGTCCGTGCCGCCGCCGCGGTCGGGCGCCCTGACCGGCACGCCGGCGAGGTCCCGGTCGCCTACGTCGTGCCGGCCGACCCGGACCGGTTCGACGAGGCCGAACTCCACACCTGGGCCACCACGGCCATCGGGGAGCCGGCCGCGCGGCCCAAGCGGATTCACCCGGTACCCACGATCCCCACCACGGAGGTGGGTAAGCAGTACAAGCCGGCGCTGGTCGCCGACGCCGCCGCCCGCGCGGTCTCCGACGCCCTGGCCGACGCCGGCATACCGGTCGGCAGCGTCACCGCGGACCACCGCAACGGCCGCCTCGTCATCACCGTGACCGGCGCCGACCCCGAGCAGGTCCGCAAGGCCACCGCCGGGTTCGCTCTCAGCATCACCACGCTGCCATAAAACGGAGCCCGCCATGTACCCCCGAAATGTCATCGTCGTCGGCGCCGGCCCGGTCGGCTGCACCGTCGCGCTGCTGCTCGCCGACCGCGACATCCCGGTCACCGTCATCGAGCGCTACCCCGAACCCCATCCGTTGCCCCGCGCCGTCCACCTCGATGACGAGGTCGCCCGCATCCTGCACCGGGCTGGCGTCAGCGACGCCTTCCTGGCCGGGTCCCGGCCCGCCAGTGGACTGCGCCTGCTCGACGCCGAGCACCGGGTGCTGGCCGAGTTCCGCCGGGAGACCGGGGCGACGGACAACGGGTTCCCCGGGGCGAACATGTTCCACCAGCCCGAGCTGGAGGCGCTGCTGTTCCGCCGCGTCGACCAGCATCCGCTCATCGACCTGCACCGCGGCGTCGAGGTACGCGCTGTCGACGGCGTCCACGACGCATTCAGCTCGCCGCCGGTCCGGGTGCACACCCGCGCCGTGGCCGACGAGGCCGCGCAGACGTTCACCGGCAGCCTGGTACTCGGCTGCGACGGAGCCAACAGCACGGTCCGACAGCTGGTCGGCGTCCACATGCGGGACCTGCGGTTCACCGAACGCTGGCTGGTCGTCGACGTCCGGACCGCCACACCGCTGGACACCTGGGACGGCGTCGAGCAGGTGTGCGACCCGACCCGCGCGGCCACCTTCATGCAGGTCACCGGCGACCGGTACCGGTGGGAGTTCCAGTTGCACGACGGTGAGGACGAGACCGACCTCATCCGGCGGCTCGGCGAGCTGCTCGAACCCTGGACCGGCCGTCGCGACCTGGCCGGGCTGGAGGTGACCCGCAGCGCGGTGTACACGTTCCGGGCCCGCCTGGCGAGCCGCTTCCAGGTCGGTCGCGCCTTCCTGCTCGGTGACGCCGCCCACCTCACCCCGCCGTTCATCGGCCAGGGCCTGGCCGCCGGCCTCCGCGACGCCGACAACCTGGCCTGGAAGATCGCGTACGTGCTGACCGGCCGCGCCGGCCCGGACCTGCTCACCACCTACCAGGCCGAACGCCGGCCGCACGCGAAAGCCATGATCCGCAAGGCGAAGCTGGTCGGCTGGGCGATGACGGGCGGCCAGGACGCCGCCGCCGCGGTCCGCCGGCTCCTGCTCGCCGCGGCCGTGCGCAGCGCCCGGATCCGGGACGCCGTCGCCTCCACCGCGACGCCACGGCTGCGTACCGGCGCGCTGCGGCACACCTCGGCGCTGTCCCGCCCGCCCCGAGCGCTGCGCGTCGGCGCGCTGATCCCCAACCCGGTCCTGTGCCTCGCCAGCGGCAAGCAGATAAGCCTCGACGACATCCTGGACGGGGCCCCGGCGATGCTGACCGCCGGCCGCCCCGAGCCGCGGCTCGTGGCCGTCTGCCGCCGGCGGGACGTCACCCTGGTACGCATCACCGACGACGCGGACGTCGAACCGACCGAGGGATGGGTCGACGCACGCCTCGCCTCCGAGCGGACCACCCATTTGCAGAGTCTCGTCGACGACCCGTCGCTGACCGTCCTGGTCCGCCCCGACCGCGTCATCGCCGCCGTCGGCACCCGATCCCAGCCACCCCCGCTGCCCTGGACCACCACCCCCTGAATGGAGTCTCTGATGTTCGTCACCCTCTCCCTGCTGCTGGTCGCCGCCTGTCTCGTCCCGGCCGCCGCCAAGCTCGCCGGCCACCCGAAGATGCGCCACGCCGCCGACCACTTCGGCATCGCCTGGCGCCGCTACCGGCTCATCGGCGTCGCTGAACTGGCCGCTGCCGTCGGCGTCCTCATCGGACTGTTCTGGCGCCCGGCCGGACTGCTCGCCGCGGCCGGCATGGTCGTGCTACTCCTCGGCGCCGTCATCACCCACCGCCGGGCACACGACAGCATCCGCGAAGCGCTACCCGCCCTGCTGGCACTTGCCATCAGCGGCACGTACCTGGCCGTCGTCCAGTGAGCGGCCCACCCCGGAGGAGGAAGACATGACCCGCGCTGAGATGACCGACCGAGAGCTGGAGGAGCTGGCCGACCGGGCGGCTCCGCTCGATGCGCTGCTCGTCGACGCGGCGCTGGGCCCGATGCGCCGGCTGGCGCCGAACTCCTCGACGATGCGGTTCGCCGTGCAGCTGGCCCTGCACCCGTTGGCGACCGGCCGCCGGCTGGGCAGCCTGGCCGGGGAACTGGCGCGGGTCGGCGTCGGCACCTCGACCATCGCACCGTCCAAACGGGACCGCCGGTTCACCGACCCGGCGTGGTCGCGGAACCCGTTGCTGCACCGTGTCGTGCAAGGCTACCTGGTCGCCAGTCGGACCGCCGAGGCGCTGGTCGACGACGCCGGGCTGGACTGGCGCGACGACCGGCGGGTGCGCTTCCTGGCGGACAACCTGATCGAGGCGCTGTCGCCGAGCAACCTCCCGCTGGTGAACCCCGCGTCGGCGAAGGCCGCCATCGACACCGCCGGCGGCAACCTGGCCCGGGGCGGCGTGAGCTTCCTGCGCGACATGGCCGCGCCGCCGCGCATCCCCGAGATGGTGGACACCTCGCCGTTCGAGGTCGGCCGCACCATCGCGGTCACGCCCGGCGCGGTGGTGCTGCGTACGGAGGTGCTGGAACTGATCCAGTACCGGCCGCAGACCGAGCGGGTCCGGGAGGCACCGCTGCTGGTCGTGCCGCCGACCATCAACAAGTACTACGCGCTGGACCTGGCGCCGGAGCGGAGCCTGGTGGAGTACCTGGTGCGCGGCGGCCAGCAGGTGTTCGTCATCTCCTGGCGCAACCCGGACGCCCGGCACGCCAGCTGGGGCCTGGACATGTACGTGCAGTCGGTGCTCGACGCCCTGACCGCGGTACAGCGGATCTGCGAGTCCGACCGGGCCGCGCTGATCGGGGTCTGCGCCGGGGGAACCATCGCCTCGGCCACCGCGGCGCACCTGGCCGCCACCGGTCAGCTCAGCCGCCTGGCCGCGTTCGCGCTGTTCGTCACCGTGCTGGACAACACCCGGGCCGGTACCGCCGCCGCGCTCACGGACCGGCGGACGGCCGCGGCGGCGACCGCGCTGTCGCGCCGGCGCGGGTATCTCGACGGGCGGTCGCTGGCCGAGGTGTTCGCCTGGCTGCGCCCCGGCGACCTGGTGTGGAACTACTGGGTGAACAACTACCTGCTCGGGCGCAAGCCGCCGGCCTTCGACATCCTGTTCTGGAACGCCGACACCACCAGGATGACGGCCCAGCTGCATGCCGACTTCGTCCAACTGGCGATGGACAACCTTCTGGTCACTCCGGGCGCGCTGAGCGTACTGGGCATGCCGGTCGACCTGTCCCGCGTCGACGTGGACGCCTACGTGGTGGCCGGCATCACCGACCACATCACCCCGTGGCAGAACTGCTACCGCAGCACGCAACTGCTCGGCGGGGAGTCCCGGTTCGTGCTGTCCACCAGTGGGCACATCGCCGCGCTGGTCAACCCGCCGGACAATCCGAAGGCCAGCTACCAGGCCAACAAGGAGAACCCCGCCGACCCGCAGGAATGGCTGAAGACCGCGCACACCGAGCAGGGCAGCTGGTGGCCGGACTACCTGGCCTGGCTCGGTGAGCGGTGCGGCCCGGACAAGGCCGCACCGCAGAAGCTGGGCGGTGGCGGCCTCGAGCCGCTGATCGACGCCCCGGGCACCTACGTTTTCGACACCTGAGGAGGCTGACCGTGGACACCAGCATCGGCCGGTCGCGGGGCACCGACTTCTTCCGTATCGCCGACCAGCTCACCGGCGACGAGCTTGACTATTTGCAGCGCACCCGGGACTTCGTCGACGATGACGTCCTGCCGGTCATCAACGGGTTCTGGGAGCGCGCCGAGTTCCCCTGGCCGCTGATCCGGCAGCTGGGCAAGCTCGGTATCGTCGGCGACGGCATTCAGGGCTACGGCTGCCCGCCGATGAGCCCGATCGCCAGCGGTCTGGTGCACATGGAACTCAACCGGGGTGACGGCAGCCTCGGCACGTTCCTCGGCGTGCAGGCCGGGTTGGCGATGCAGTCGATCGCGATGCTGGGCTCCGAAGAGCAGAAGCAGCGGTGGCTGCCGGGCATGGCGGCGCTGGACAAGCTCGGCGCGTTCGCGCTGACCGAGCCGCTGCACGGCTCGGATTCCGTCGGGTTGGAGACCTCGGCCCGCCGTGACGGCGACGAGTGGGTCATCAACGGGCAGAAGAAGTGGATCGGCAACGGTACCCTCGCCGACGTCGTGGTGGTGTGGGCCCGCGACGTCGCCGATGGCCAGGTGAAAGGCTTCCTGGTGGAGAAGGGCACCCCCGGATACGACGCGCGGCGCATCGACGGCAAGGGGTCGTTGCGCGCCGTCTGGCAGGCGGAGATCACCCTCACCGATCTTCGGGTACCGGAGGAGAACCGGCTGCCCGGCGCGAACAGCTTCAAGGACACGGGACGGGTGCTCGCCGGTACCCGTAACTCGGTCGCCTGGGCGGCGCTGGGTCATGCCACCGCCGCCTACGAGGTGGCCGCCGCGTACTGCGGGCAACGCGAGCAGTTCGGCAAGCCGCTCGTCAGCTTCCAGATCGTGCAGGACCGGCTGGTCAAGATGCTCGCCGAGGTGTGCTCCATGCAGCTGTACTGCCTGCGGCTGGGCCGGCTCATCGAGGAGGGCCGGCTCACCGACACGATCGCGGCGCTCGCCAAGATGAACAACACCCGCAAGGCCCGCCAGGTCATCGCCGAGGCCCGCGACCTGCTCGGCGGCAACGGCATCCTGCTCGACTTCCACGTCATCCGGCACATGGCCGACATCGAAGCGATCCACACCTACGAGGGCACCGAGACCATCCAGACCCTCATCGTGGGGAGGGACATCACCGGTGTGGCGGCGTTCACCTGACCGGGCCGTCATCGGGTTCGTCGACGTCGACGGCGTCCGGCTACGCACCTCGATCCGCGGGTCCGGCCCGCCGCTGCTGCTGATCACCGGGCTCGGCGCCAGCCTGGACCTGGCCGAGCCGTTCGAACGGGAACTGGTCAAGCGGGGCCGCCAGGTGGTCAGCTTCGACGCGCCCGGCATCGGCGAGTCGACCGCGTACACCCGGCCGCGCCGGATGCCGGGCGTCGTCCGCACCATCGAGGCGATGCTCGACGCCCTCGGCTACGGTCGCGTCGACGTGCTCGGCGTGTCGCTCGGCGGGGTCGTCGCCCAGCAGCTTGCCCGTCAGGCGCCGCGTCGGGTCCGGCGGTTGGTGCTCGCCGCGACCGGGCCGGGGCTTGGCGGGGTGCCCGGCTCCCCGCGCGTTCTGCTGACCCTGGCCACGCCGCGCCGCTACTACCAGCCGGACTACTACCGGCGCGTCGCCGGCCGCATCTACGGCGGCGTGGCCCGCAGCGACCCCGACGCGCTGCTGCACGGCTCGCCCGTCCGGTTCGTCGAACGGCCCTCGCTGCGCGGCTACCTCGGCCAGTTGTACGCGATCACCGGCTGGACCAGCCTGCCCTGGCTGCACAAGCTGCCGCAGCCGACACTCGTCCTGGCCGGCGACGACGACCCGATCGTTCCGCTCGTCAACGGCCGCATCCTCGTCCACCGCATCCCCGACGCCCGGCTACACGTGGTGCGCGGCGGCGGACACCTGTTCCTGCTCGAACGCCCGGCCGAGACGGCCGACCTGGTCGCCCAGTTCCTGGCGAAGGGACGGTGAACGCGGGCCCACGTCGTGGTACGGAAGACACCGAGCCTTTGGGGTCCAAAGACCCTGTTGTTCTTCCGTGCAGCGGGCTAACCCTGGACGTGAGCACGTCCGGGTGACCGCGACCGCAAGGAGGCCAGCGATGGCGTTCCACGATCGGGTCGACACCGGGCGGCAGGTCCGGCGCGCGCAACGCCAACGCCGAACCGGTACCCATATGGGGCGTGCGTCCGCGGGTGCGCAACGGGGCCGCGGGCAGCTGACGCAACTGCCGCGCGGTCCGCCCGGGGCGCCGGTTGCCCGGGCGTACCGCCGGCGTTCACCCGGATCGGGTGATGCCGACCGCACGCTCGGGTGAGAACAGTGAACGTTGGCAGACCTAATGATCCGGCGATCAGCGCCATCCAGGGAGGAACAATGGAGTTTACGGAACGACTGGACGCACTGCAGCAGCGCGTCGCGACGGCGAAGGCCGACGTGCAGGCCGCTGCCACCGAGTCCCGTGAGCAGATCGGAAAGCGGATCGACCAGGCCCAGGGCGACCTGGACCGGGCCGTGAAGAACGCACAGCAGCAGACCGAGCAGGCCGTCGAGCGCGGACGTACCAAGTGGGCGCAGATGAGGGCCGACGCCGAGGCCAAGATGGAGGACGTCAAGTCGAAGATCGACAAGCGGAACCGGCAGATGGACGCCAAGCTCGCCGCTCGCGACGCCGACTGGGCCGACGCGGACGCGGCCGACGCCATCTCCTTCGCCGAATGGGCGGTGGACAACGCGGAGCTGGCCATCCTGGACGCCATTGACGCCCATGCCTACGCCGACGAGCGCGCCAAGGTGGCGGGCTCCTGACCCTGACCCGGCCGGTTGGCCGGGTCAGCGCACCACACGTGAGCACCAGGCATGAGCCGCGCGGCGGCCCGAGGACATGGCATCGGGCCATCGCGCGGCGGCGGCCGGCAGGGAGGCCACCGTGACAAGCGACGAACGGACGAGGAGCTGGCGCTGGCTGTTCATCGGGTCCGGGATTCTGGGCGTGGCCGCCGGATCGGCACCTTCGTGTAGCCCGACGTGACGCTGTACGTCGGGTCAATCTTCGTGGCCTGGGTATCTGATCGTCTTCGGCGTCGTCCACCTGATCGGCGCACAGGCGCTCGGGCTACCGGCCCCGACCGGGTCTGGTCGCCGCTCGATGTGTTCGATCACACCCTGACGCGACTAACCATCTCAACTGATAATCCACTACGCTAATGATGAACTCATCAAGTAGTGGATACTAAGTCGATCCTCAGCGGGATCCCTTACAGACAAAGGAGAACGCCCATGGCCGCCACCGAATCCGTAGTCATCATCCGTTTCCCGCAGTCCAGTCAGGCGTACCAGGCGTTGAGCGAGCTGCGGGGCGTGGCCGGGAGCCCGAGCAGCCTGGAGGTGCGCAGTGCCGCCCTCGTCGAACGCAAGCCCGACGGCACCCTGAACGTGCCGGAGGGGGACGACGCTATGATCGGCGTCGGCACCGCCTCGGGTGGGTTGATCGGCATGCTCGCCGGTGTGCTCGGCGGTCCGCTGGGCGTGCTGCTCGGCTTCGGCACCGGCGCCCTTGTCGGCGGCGTGTTCGACGTCGACCGGGCGACCAGTGTGGACAGTGCACTGTCACTGCTGTCCGCGCAGATCCCGCCCGGCAGCACCGCCCTGATCGTCGACGCGGTGGAGACCACGCCGGAGCCGCTCGACGAGTTCGCCGCCCGGTTCCAGGCGACCGTCGAGCGGCAGCCGGCCGCACAGGTTGCCGTCGAGGTGGAGGCCGCTGAGGCCGCGGCCGAGGCGGCGCAGAAGGAAGCCGACCGGGTGCTGCGCGAGCGCAAGCGCGCCGACGCCAAGGCGAAGATCGGCGAGAAGGTCGACGCGGTCAAGGAGAAGCTGCACCGCGGGTAACCCCGCGGTGTCGATCGAATGACCCTCGACCGCTGCCGGGCCGGCGACGGCAGTGGCGGTCGAGGACGTCAACCGCCTGGGAGGGGCACAAGGTGACCGCGATGATGACGCCCGTGCACGGCAGCGGCGTGGACCACACGAACTGGCTGGGCGAGGTGCGCGCGGTGGTCGACGCCGCGGACCAGGCCGGGTACGACGCCGTGGCGGGTACCCCGACGCCGCGCCTTGACCGGCTGATGGTGGGCGTGTCGAACGCGGCGAACCATTCGCGGCTGTGGCTGGTAACCGCCGCCGCCGTCGCGGTTGTCGGCGGCGGTCGGGGCCGACGGGCTGCCTGCCAGGGAGTCCTCGCCATCGGGTTGACCTCTGCGGTGACGAATCTGGTCCTGAAGTCCATTGCCGGCCGGCGGCGGCCGGCCCGGTCGGACCATCATCCGGTGACCGAGTCCCGCCGGGTACGGCAGCCGGCGTCGGCGTCGTTTCCGTCCGGCCACGCGGCGTCCGCGTTCGCGTTCGCCACGGCGATGGGTCAGGCACTGCCCGGCCTCCGGCTGCCTCTGTACATGGCCGCCACGACCGTCGCCTATTCACGGGTACACACGGGTGTGCACTACCCGTCGGATGTCGCCATCGGGGCGGTCGTCGGCACCGTGTGCGGTGGGTCGGTGCGACCGCTGGCCACCCGCTTGCCTGATCATGGCGCGACTCAGGGACGGTCGCGATGACGAACGGCGCTGTCGTGGTGTTGAATCCCCGCTCCGGCGGCGGAAAGGTGACCCGCTTCCGGCTCGTGGAGCGGGCGGAGGCGGCCGGCGCACAGGTCAGGCTGACCGATCCGGACCATGACCCGGCGTCGCTGGCCCGGGCCGCGATCGCCGAAGGAGCGACGGTTCTCGGCGTCGCCGGCGGTGACGGCACGGTCTCGGCGGTGGCCGCGGTAGCCGCCGAGGCGCGACGGCCGCTGGTGGTGATCCCCGCCGGGACCCGCAACCATTTCGCGCGGGATCTGGGCCTGGATCTCGCGAACCCGGCCGCCGCGTTGACCGCGCTGCGCACGGGGGATACGACCTCGGTCGATCTGGGGTGGGTCGGCTCCCGGGTGTTCGTCAACAACGTCTCGTTCGGCGCCTATGCGGACGCCCTGTTGACACCCGGCTACCGGGAGGCGAAGGCCCGCACCTTCGCCGAGATCGTGCCCGGGTACCTCGACGGGCAGCAGGGGGTCGACGCCATTGTGGACACTCCGCAGGGCCCGGTCGAATCCCCGCAGGTGGTTCTCATCTCCAACAACCCGTACCACGTCTCGACCGTGCGCCACCTCGGCCGCCGCTTCGCGCTCGACACCGGCCAACTCGGTGGCATCGTGCTCAAGCGTCCAGTTGGCGCGCCGCCGCCGGACCTGCTCCCACGCCTGCGCCGCGAACTGCAGCGGCAGGGCCACGCGGGGCCGCCCAATGAGGGAGTCATCACCTGGACGGCGGCCCGGATCACCCTGCACGGCGCGGTGGCCCGCCTGCCCGCCGGCATCGACGGTGAAGCCGTGCTGCTGGACCTCCCGATCGTGTGCGAGATCCGCCCTGGCGCGCTGCAGGTCCGGTTGCCCCGCCAGCGGCCCGGGATTTCCACTCGACCGTGGGCCGGGGCAGCGCGTCACGGTTAGCCGGAGCGCCGACGCGCCCCGCGGGCGCGACCGGCCGCACGGCCGTGACCTGGAACCGTTTCCGTTTGATCTCGGGTGACCGAGGCGGCGGTGGTGCTGTAGACGCCGGCCGCGACATGCCAGGCAAGGACCGGACCAAGCCGATAGCGGCAACCAGGACCAATGCGATCGGTCGGCCGGCGCGGCGGTTCCTGTCGATCCCGAGCCGGCACGCGATGCCGCTGACTCGTATGTGCGCCTCCGGGCCTGATCAAGAACCCGAGGCTGTCTACGCGGCGTGAGCGAAGAGTTCCTGCGGCCGGGCCGGATGGCGGCTGCTGGCGGTCAGCCGGGTGGCGTGGCGCGGGAAGTTCGGCATCCGCCGCTCGTACATGTCCTCGACGAGACTTCTGGCCCAGCGCATCCGGCGTGCGGCGAGTTCGGGATAGTCGCCATAGGCGGCCGCGACGTCGGCGGCGCAGCCCCGAGCGCCGCCGTGGATCTGGAGCGCGCGTTTGATCGTCGCTTCCACCAGGACGCCCGTCCGCTGCTCGGTCGGGGAGAGGTTGCTGACGAACAGCGCCTCGATCAGGTTGTCCGCCAGGAACCGGAACGCTGCTGACCGCGAACGTCATCGCCATCGACAGTCCGGCCAGGGCGGGTTGAACCTGCGCATCCCGGCCTGGCCTGTCACCGACCCGGTGAACGTTCTTGATCAGCGCGTTAGAGCTTGGGCAGTGGCCGGCGGGCGATCTCGCGCGCCTCCTCGTCCGGCAGGCCGAACATGCGCAGCAGGTTGGTCACGAGTTCGTCGGCGGCGGTGTCGATCGCTTTGGGCTTGGCATTGCTCATGGTGAGCGAAAGCACGCCGAGCGTCGCCCCGCCGGCGCAGGCCAGGGCCACCTTCGGATCGTCGATGCGGAAGCGGCCGGCGTCCCTGGCTCGTTGCAGGTCCCGCAGGGCGCGGGGGCCGAGGCCTTGCGGTGCGAAGAGATACGCGAGCCCGGTCCGTTGGAGGATCTTCGCGATCTGCGGGTGCGTCTTCACCATCCGGACGGTCATCCGCGTCGCACTGGCGAACACCTCGGCCGGGTCGTCCATGTCGGCGGTGAGGGCGTCGAACAACGCGCCGTGCTCTTCGAGCACCTCCTCCAAGGCCGCGTCGAACAGGTCCACCTTGCTCTCGAAGTGGTTGTAGAACGACCCGAACCCCACGTCGGCCGTATCGGTGATCTCCTGGATGCTCACCTCCGCCGGGTCCCGTGACGCGAGCAGCTCACGCGCCGCAGCCACCAGCGCCGCACGGGTGCGGGCCTTGCGTCGGTCCAGGCGGTTCGGGGCAGCGGTCTCGGTCATGACGGCCAGGATACCAGCCGTCCGTGTCAGGAATGATGAATCAGTCAGCGGTCAGGGCTCCCTGTCTTTGCGGGACCGCCGCGTCGGTCTCGGCGACCGCCCCGGCCGCGCTGCCGACCACCTTGTCCACAGTCATGGCCCCACCCGCTCGAATACCGCGGCGATCGTCTGCAAGGCCACCCGAGAGCTGGCCCGGAAGTTCGAATACGGGTACTGGCGGGAAAAGGACAAGCTGGGCGAGTGCCCATGGGAGTTTGTCACGGCGTTCGCGCGGGGCGGATGGCTCGGAGCGCTCATTCCCGAGAAGTACGGCGGCCTCGGGCTCGGCCTCGCAGCGTGCGGCGTGATGATGCAGGAGATCGCCGCCTCGGGTGCCGGCGCGAGCGGGGCCTCGGCGGTGCACTTCTACCTGTTCCCACCCGCCCCGATCATCCGGTACGGCTCAGCGGAAATGAAGCAAATTCTCATGGCGTTCGGGGTCACCGAGCCCACCGCCGGTGTGGACACCTCGCGCATCACAACCAGGGCCGAGAAGGTCGCCGGTGGCTGGCTCGTCAACGGCCAGAAGGTCTGGATCACCAACGCGCGGAACGCCCACAAGATCCTGCTGCTGGCGCGCACGTCTCCCCGCAACGAGGAGAAGCCGCTGGACGGGATGACGCTCTTCTTCACCGACCCCGCGCCTACTGAGGCAACGACCACCGGCCGCTGGAACTGACCCCGGCCTGGGTCAGGGTGTGCCGATTCTCGACGCGTCGATCAGCCGACCAGTCGCTCGGCGCGCCTACCGGTCTCTCGAACCGAGAAGGCGGCGAAGATCTCATTCACCCCATGGAAGATGGCCCACGCCCCCACGAGGGTGATCAACGTGAATACGGAGCGCTCCCAGGACCGCACCGCCCACACGCCCAGCACCAACTCGGCAACCCCGAGCAGCAGCGCGGTCCACCACCACGCCAGCTTGGGGCCGGCCAGCGCGCTGACCACGTGCATGATCCCAAAGACGATCAGGTACGAGGCCACCAGGATCGACACGACGTACAGGGTGACGCCGGGCCAGACGAAGGTGAGGATCCCCGCGGCCACGCCCAGAATCCCGACCAGGATGAGCAGCCAGCGCCAGCCCGGGGCACGGCTGGCCGCCACCAGCTGAGAGACGCCCCCGAACAGGAACGCCGCGCCCACCAACGCGGCCACCACGCCCAGGCTGCCCACCCGGTACGACAGCACGAACATGCCCAAGGCGATCCACAGGATGCCGAGGATCAGGAACCACCACCAGACCGCGGACACCTCCCGCACTCCGGTCCGTGCGGTCTCTCGCCACGCTTCCGCGGGTCCCACATCGCTTGTCATAGCAGCCTCCCTTTCCGCCTGCCGCCTGTCGCCGCGCCAGAGCCCTCGGATCCGTTCTTGACGAACCTGACGCGGGTGCGGCTGCTCATATCTGGTACGCCGGTTGGTGCGGGTCGATAGTCACGAGCGCACGGTCCTGGTGAGCTGGTCGGCGTAGGCCCGGGCGTCGATGGCGTCCAGCATGGCCAGTTGGGCGTTGTCGACCGTCCATGCGGCGAAGTCGAGGGCGTCGGTCGCGTCGGCCTCGGCCCAGTTCGCGTCGTCGCCGGCGACCCGAGCATCCAGCTGCCGGTTCCGTTGGTCGATCTTCGCTTTGACGTCTTCTCTTTTGGCGGCGGCGTCCGCATTCATCTGTGCCCATTTGCTGCGTGCCCTGCCGGCGGCCTGGTCGGCCTGCTGCTGCGCGTTCTTCGAGGCCCGGTCGACGTCGTCCTGTGTCTGATCGATCCGCTGCCCGAGCTGCTCACGCGACTCGGTGACCGCAGTCTGCACCGCCGCCTTGGCCGCCGCGACACGCTGCTGGAGCGCGTCGAGCCGTTCCGAAAACTCCATCTTTCCCCCTTGGACTGCGCGCATCGCGGTACCGGGTTGTGGGCACACGCTGCGTACGCCAACGTCGTGTTCTCGCGTCGAGCTTGCCGTCAGAATCACACCTGCCGGTGAGAACAGGCATCACTCGGACCGGGTGAATTCCCTGCCTCGCTATGGCGAGCCGATCCGGCTGGGAGCACACCGAAGCCTGGTCGCCGCGCCCGCTGCCATGACAGCGGACTCGGGCCGCCGGAAAGCGGTGCGGGACGACGGCAACGTTCACCTGGCGCGTGGGATGCCGGCTCACCCGAGCCATGGCGAGGTTCGAGCTGTCAGGCGACGAACATCCAACGCACGCTGTGAGGAGATCATTCATGACAGCTCCGAAGACGGAGAAGAGGCCGGACGAGACCCGCGAGCAGGGCAACGGCATGCACCACGACGGGGCGCAGCGCGCGGTCGACCCGCTGCTGCTCGCGGCGTTGACATCTCGGCCAGGCCCGGTCGACCCGCTGCTGCTGGCCGCGGTGACATCTCGGCCAGGCCCGGAAGGTCCGCCACCTCCGATGGACCCGATGCTGCTGGCTGTGCTGGCATCTCGGCCAGGCCCGGCGACTCCTCCGCCGCCACCTCCGATCGACCCGCTGCTGCTGGCTGTGCTGGCATCTCGGCCGGGCCCGGCGGCTCCTCCGGCGGCTCCGGCGGCTCCGGTCGACCCGCTGCTGCTGGCCGTGCTGACATCCCGGTTCGGCCAGGCGGCTCCTCCGCCGCCTCCGCCTGTGATCGATCCGATGATGGCGGCGTTCGCTTCGCGGCAAGGCCCGGCCGCTCCTCCGCCGCCTCCGGCGGCTCCCGCATCACATCAGCCTGGGATCGACCCGCTGCTCATCGCGGCGCTCGCATCCCGGCACGGCGCAGCGGCTGCACCACCTCCGCCGGCGGCTCATGCGTCACATCAGCCTGGAATCGACCCGCTGCTCCTGGCCGTGCTCGCCGGGCGGGACTGACCGTCGACGTGCCGATCTCCGGTCCAGCCATCGCTACGCAGGCCGGAGATCGGCCCCGTGGACGGGCCGCCCGGGAGCAGGCCAGATGCGATCCGGCGCCACCGGTGGACGGTGTCATGTGCCCGCCCACGCCTGTTCGGTGAGTCTGGTGGCGATCAGCTTGGCCGCCGGGTCGGTCAGCAGGATCGTGTAGTGGTTCGTCCCTTCGACCAGTTCTGCGCGCAGCGCCGGGGCCCGCACAGTCCAGTGGTCCACGATGGACTGTGGCAGCAGACCCGGCTCCTGGCCGAACATGCCGCGGGGAGCATGGAGCAGAAGGGTGGGGAGCGCCAACTTCATGAGGTCGTCGCCGAACGTGGCGGCGTTCACCAGCAGGTCGCGGCCGTCGGCGTAGACGGCGTCGGCGTTGACCCGGGATCGGATCGCGCCTGGCTGGCCGGTCGCGTCGTAACGCACGTACTCGACCAGGTCCTCGTTCCAGTCGGCGGCGAGCGCCGGGTGGGCCTGGAACAAGCCAAGGTACGCGTCGAAGTCGGGGAAGACCTGCCGCAGCCGCGCGACGGCCGGCCCGACCGTCAGCTCGAGCAGCTGGTCCGGATCGGCTCCTTGCGGTACCGGCAGGGGCAGGCCGCCGTCGACGAGCACGAGCCGGGTGAACAGCTCGGGTCGGGTCGCGGCCGCCCGCAGCGCGGCGTACGCACCCATTGACTGTCCAGTGAGGACGAGCGGCGGGCCGAGATGTTCGGCCGCGGCGACGAGATCGGCGGCGTGGGCGGCCATGCCGTACGGGCCGGGCGTGCCGGCACTGCCGCCCCGGCCGCGTAGGTCCAGCGCGACCAGGCTCCACTCGACCGGCAGGTGCCGGGCCACCGCACGGAACGACATCGCCGAGGCGGTGATTCCGTGCGCCGCGAGGACGGTGCGCGGTCCGGTGCCGAACCGCAGAGCGCGAAGCGAACCGTCGCGTACGGGAATGTCGATGGGCTGCATGGTCAGGGTCACCCCTTGTCGGTACGGACCGGTACGTGAACGCCGACGATCCGCAACGCGAACCCGGCGAAGGCGTCGGCGACCTGCTCGCGGGTGTAGGGCTGGTCGGGACCGAACCAGTTCGCCACCCGTATCCCCATGCTGCCGATCGCGGTGGCGGCGAGCGTGATGTCGTCGACGGTGAAGACGCCACGCTGGACGCCCCGGCGCAGCACCCGGAGTGCCAGGTCGCGTGACTGGTTGCGCAGCGCGAGAGCGGGCGCGGCCTGCTCCGCGGTCAGGGCGTGCAGCTCCTGATTGGCAACCAGAGCGAGCAGCGGAAAATCGGTGTGCGCCAGAACTTGGGAGCGCACCAGCGCCGCGAGTTGGTGGGCCGGCTCGGAGTCGGCATCGATCAGCGCCTGCTGCATCCGCTGGTGCAGCTCCTCGTGCCCGATGCGCACAAGGGCGGCCAGGATCCGCGCCTTTGACGGGTAATGGGCGTAGAGGGTCGCGGAGTTGATTCCGGCGTCCGCCGCGATGTCGCGGATCGATGTGCCGTGAAAGCCGTACTCCGCGAACAGGCGCAGCGCGGACAGCAGGATCCGCCCGGATGTCCCTGGCGGAGCGACGCCTTCGGGCAACTGCGCGTTCACCGCGTTCAGCCGACGCGGATCCCATCGGGGGTTCGTCACGGAGTCAATTTCCTTATTCGGTCTTCAATCGATCGATTGGTTGACAAGTTTAATGTGCTGAGCGGATAGTACCTTTCCACCGAGCAACAGCCAATCGAGTGATTGGGACCGCTTCGGAAGGAGGCAGGACATGTTCGCCTCGGCCCCGAGCGGGTCAGCCGTGCGGCCCCGCCGCCGGGTCGGCGCCGCCCTCGTCACCGCGGTCGCGGCACTTTTCGCGACGGTCGCCGTCGCCGCTCCCGCACAGGCTTCCGGCGGCTTCTTCTACGGCGTCTACACCAGCGTCTTCGGTGTCCGCGATTACCACGGCTACCTGCCCTCGTCATACCGGCCGGGCACGCCGATGCCGCTCCTGCTGGCCCTGCACGGCTGCACCGAGAACGACGTCGGCTTCGACGTCCTGTCCGGCTGGAGCGCCCGGGCGGAACAGCGCGGCTTCATCGTCGTCTTCCCCGAACAGAGCAGCCTCGCCAACCCCGCCAAGTGCTGGAACTGGTTCCTGGACAGCAACCAGCACCGCGGGTGGGGCGAGCCGGCCATCATCGCCGGCATCGCCGACACGGTGCGTTCGAGGTACTCGGTGGATCCCCGGCGCATCTACGTGACCGGCGTCTCCGCCGGCGGCGTCATGGCCAACATCATGGCCGTCACGTACCCCGACGTCTTCGCCGCCGCCAGTATCCTCGCCGGCTGCGAGTACGACTGCGACGTGCTCGGGCGCCAGTCGCCGGCCGAGTCCGGACAGAAGGCGCTCGACGAGATGGCCAGCCGGGCCCGGCCGGTCCCCGCCATCGTCTTCCAGGGCACCGCGGACGTGGTGGTCCCGCCTCCGACGGCATACCGGATTGTCGGCCAGTGGGCGACCGTTGACGGCATCGATGCCATCGCCGACACCGTCGGGTACGGCCAGGTGCCGGGCGGACGCTCCTACACCCACCTGACCTACCGCTCGGCCAGCGGCCAGGCCCTCATCGAGCAGTACATGATCGACGGTGCCGGCCACGCGTACCCCGGCGGGTGCTCATGCAGCCTCTACAGCGACCCGTCCGGTCCGGACGCCACCGGTATCACCTGGGACTTCTTCCTCGCCCACCCGAGGCGCTGATCGTGTCGGTGTTTCCGAGCCGCGAAAGCGGACTACGGCGTCAGCCGCACGTGGCTGGTTGAGCCGATGGCTTCGATGTCCCATCGCTTGCCGAAGGCCTGGAGGCCGGTGATGAAGACCCGGCCGATCTCGGCGGGCAGTTGCGGATCGACGATGAGCCGGCGGTCGCGGGCGTCGAGCCCGAGCATCGCGGTCGATAGCAGTATCGGTGCGCCGGAGGCCCATGCCTGCGGGCTGCACGGGGTGGGGTAGGGCACCGGGAACCGTGCGTAGTCGCGCGGGTAGCCGGCGAAGACTTCGGGCAGCCGCAGGTCGAAGGAGCCGGCGGCATCGAGCAGGGCCAGGCACAACCGGTTGGCTTCGGCGCGGAACCCGTACCGGGACAACCCGACCGCGATCAGGGAGTTGTCGTGCGGCCATACCGTGCCCGCGTGGTAGCCGATCGGGTTGTACCCGCGGTCGTGCGTCGACAGGGTGCGGATTCCCCAGCCGGAGAACATCGCATCGGACATCAGTTGCCGGGCTACGACCTGGGCCCGATCCTCGGGCACGATGCCGCTCCACAGCAGTTGGCCCATGTTCGAGGTCATCGAGTCGATCCTGCGTTTGTCGCCGTCGAGACCGATGGCGTAGTAGCCGCCCCGCTCGTCGATCCAGAAGTCGCGGTTGAACCGTTCGCGCAGCAGTTGCGCATCCCCGCGCAGCCGGGCGGCAAGCGTCGGCTCGGCAAGCGGCCCGTCGGCCAGTTCGGCTACCCGGCGCTTGGCGTCGTAGGTGTATCCCTGGATCTCGCACGTGGCGATCGGTAGCACCGGGATGGTGCCGGAGGCGAACTGCACCCCGTCCCACGAGTCTCGCCAGCACTGGTTGCCAAGGCCCTGCGGCGAGCGGGTGGCGTACTCGACGTACCCGTCGCCGTCGCGGTCACCGTAGCCGTCGATCCAGTCCAGCGCGGCGACGACGCTGTCCCGCAGCGCGCGTACCAGGTCGTCGTCGCCGGTCCAGCGCCAGTATTCGGACAGCACGATCAGCCAGAGCTGGGTGGCGTCGGCGGTGCCGTAGTACGGGTTGTGCGGCTGGAGACCGAGTTGGGTCAGCTCGCCGGTGCGCAGCTCGTGGAGGATCTTGCCCGGCTCCTCGTCGGTGAAGTCGTTGCGCCGGGTGCCCTGGAACCGGGCGAGCATGATCAGCGCGCCGCGGGCCAGGTGTGGATTGGCGCCGAGGCTCTGGTAGGCGGTGATCAGCGTGTCCCGGCCGAACAGCGTCAGGAACCAGGGCAGCCCGGCGGACGGCACGATGATCTGCTGAGCGCCGATGACGACCTGTCCCCGCAGCGCGAGGATATCGTCCGCCGACTTGTCCAGCACCTGGGCGAGCAGCGGCGCGTCGCTGGTCAGATGAGCGCGGTCGGCGTGCCACTGGCGGGTCACGTCGTCGCCGGGCTCGCCGCCGGGGCCGAGGCGCACCGACGGCAGATCCGTCGGCCCGACCGGGAGCGGCACGTGCAGGTCGACGTTGTACCGCTCGCCAGGGCCCAGCTCCATGTCCCATACGAGGTCGTCGCCGTCGATGCGGGTGGCGTGCGGCTCTGCGTCCACCACCGTCCGGGCGCTGAATCCGGCGTTGCTGTAGCGGAACGACAGTCTCCTTCCATCCGCGGAGTGTTCGCGGATGATCTGCGCCGACCGGTCGCGCACGGCCCGGCCTTTGATCTCGAACAGGTCGGCGAAGTCGGTGCCGACCAGCATCCGCAATTCGGCGTGTAGCGGCTCGGCGGCGAACGACTGCACGTCGATCCGCTCACGCAGCCCGTCGGCGCCCACGAACCGCTGCCGCCGCACGTTGAACGAGTTCGCGCGCAGCCGCGGCTGGGCGCCGTTGGTGAGGAAGAACTCCGCGGAGTAGTAGTCGGGGGCGGCGGAGTGCAGTGGGATCAGCCGTTCGCTGTTGATCATGAGAACCCAGTCGTTGAGGAACCGGGTGTCGTGGTGCACCAGGCCGCCGATCGAGCCTTCCGGCACGTCACCTGTCGCATCGGAGTACATGAAGGTACGGCCGTCCAGCACCGCGATCGCGTGCGGCCCAAGGTCCGCCGGCAGGTCGGCCCGGTTCGGGTCGGACGGCCTGTCGGCAGTGGTCCCGGGCACCGGATCCGCCGGTGTCGGCCGTTGCTGCGTGGTGTCCATCGCCCTTCCCTCCATCGGACTCTGCCGACCTCCGACCGGCGGGCCAGTTGGTCACTGACTGCGGCGATTCCTGACTACCTGCTCCGAGACGACGAGGCAGGCGTAGCCAAGGCGGGTCGATCCTGACTGTGTACGGGTTCCCCGGCTGATCGGACGCGGTCGAAGCCGACGGGTAGGTGCCGTGGGCCGAGCAGGACAGGGTTGGGCCGGTACGGCGGCGGGTCGGCGAGCAGGCGGGGATTCTCCAACCGCCGGGCCAACTCGGTGAGCGCGATCAGGGTTTCCAGCCGGGCGAGCGGTGCGCCGAAGCTGACCCGGGGGTCGTGCAGCAGCGCGACGATATCCCGGTACCTGCTGACCACGTAGCTGCCGTCGGCCTCACGGACCACCGGCGTCTCCCGCAACCGCCGGTACAGCGGGTACGGATCGGCCCGGTTGGCATGGTCCAGGACCTGAGCGAAGATACTGGCCGCTGCCATGGTGGTTCCTTCCACGGGTCATCCGCCGCCCTGGCGACATTCAGTCGGAGTGCACGAGCACGGCGCGGCGCTCGCTGGGTTGGTGGCCGGTGAGCACGACCGTGGCCTGGGCGGGTGGCGCCTGCCGGATCTCGGCCGGCACCGGCTGCCGGGTCGAGGGCTGGTCGACGGTACGCGACCGCGGTGGGAACGGCGCGGCCTGCTCGATCAGCCGGCCGTAGTACTCCAGCCACATCCCATGGTCGAAGGTGACCGCGGCGGTGATCCGACCCTGCCGGCCGTAGGCGGCCACGAACCGCCGGTCGGCTGTCGACCCCTGCGCAACCACAACCTCATCGGCAAGCGTGGGCACCCCGATCGACTTGATCTCGACGCCGAACTGGGTGGACCAGAACGCCGGCAGACCGACGTGCGGCCAGAGATCCGGACCGGCACTGACCATGTTGTGTGCCGCGATCTCGGCCTGGTCGACCGCGTTGCCCCAGTGTTCCAGGGCCATGAACTGGTAGTCGTAGACCGGGTGCGGAAACCGCGCCACGTCCCCGGCGACGAAGATGTCGTCGGTGACCACTCCGTTCACGTCGAACGCGCGGCACCCCGCGTCGCAGCCCACGCCCCAGCGCCCGACCGCCAGTCCGGATCCTTCCAGCCATTCGACATTGCGCTTTGCCCCCAACGCCGCCACCGCGACGTCGGCGTCCACGGTGCTGCCGTCCGACAGCCGCGCCCGGCGAAGACGACCGTCCCCGTCGCCATCGAGGGCGTGCACCGACACCCCGCAGCGCAGGTCGACCCCGGCCTCGCGCTGTACCTGCGCGGCGACCCGGCCGACGGCGGCGCCCAGCGCACCGGCCAGCGGCGCTGGCCCCCGGTCCACCACCGTCACCGGCAGGCCCAACTCGCGGCAGTCGGAGGCGACCTCGCAGCCGATGAACCCGGCTCCGATCACCAAGACGTGCCCAGGGCCGGCGGCCAACCGCTGCCGCAGCGCGGCCGCGTCGTCGCGGCCGCGCACCGTGTACAGGCCGTCCAGCTTCGCTTCACCGGTGTCGGGCCAGGGCTGGGCGCGCACGCCGGTCGCGATCAACAGTCGGTCGAAGGCCACCTGCCCGCCGTCGGCGAGCAGCACCCGCTTGGTGCGCCGATCCAGTCCGACGGCCGGCTGCCCGAGCCGCCAGTCCGCGTCCAGCCCACCGCCACGCGGTAGCGCCGTCTGTGGTGCCGGCACCCATCCGGTCAACACCTGCTTGGACAGCGGTATCCGGTCGTAAGGCCCGTACGGCTCGTCCCCGATCAGCGTCAGCGACCCGGTGAAGCCTTCGCGGCGAAGGGTGTGCGCGGCACGCAGCCCGGCCAGCGACGCACCGACGATGACGATCCGCTCGACCCCGGCCGCATCGGTGGCCCGCGTCTCGGCCGCCGCGCCGGCCTCGCCCGCACGATCATCCAGCACGATGGCTCGCACCGGACACGCCGCCGCCCGGACGACCTTCTCCCGCTGCTCGTCGCCGGGGTTCGGCTGGTACAGCAGCGCCTCATCACCACGCATCCGGAACACCTCGGGTGCGGCGAAAACACACTGCCCGTACCCCTGGCACCGGGTCAGATCGACCACCAGCCGCATAACCGAAAACTAGGCCGACACGTCGTACCGCCACCTCACCCAACCCGGGTGAAGTCGAGCGGTCGGCGACGGTCGTGGCACTGCCAGCGCCCCGGTCCTGGGGATCCACCCGGTCCGAGTGGTGCCTGCTCGCACCGGCAGATCCGAAGCTGGACCGTCTCGTTCCTGTGCCCGGCGCGCCCGTCGAGACCCGCCTGACTGTCCACAGCGAACACTGACCGGGCTGCGGCCGAGGGCGTGGGCCGACTGCCGCGGCAACAACCGTGCGCTGGCGGGCTGGCTGATGACGCCCGAAACCATGAGCGTATGTAGCCGGGTCAGCTCGTCGACGCCGCGGAGGCAGGCATCTGCGGTGCGACCGGTGCCCGCCGCGGCGGCCGCCCGTACCACCGACCCGACCAGTACGCGATCGACGCCTTCTTCGGCTGACCCCAGCTCACCAGGTGGTGAGCAGCAGGTGGTTGATCAGGAGGGCAGCGATCGCCTGCGCGGCGAGCCAGGCGCGGCGGTCGGCTTCAGGCAGCAGGCCGGCTCCGGCGGTGAGCCAGACCGCGAACGGTAGCCAGATCCGTTCCACCTCGGCCTTGCTGTAGCCGGACAGGTCGGCGGCGACGACGGCGAGGGCGGCGGCCAGCGGGAGCAGCCGGCGCGCGCTGGTGTCGCGGCCGACGGCGGCGCGGCGCAGGATCGCCGCGGCCGTCGGGCCGGCCGACGCGGCCAGGACGGCCAGGTCGGCGAAGACCCAGTACAGGTACGGGCGGCGGCTGGCGAGGCCCTGGTGGTAGCGCTCGACGGTGAGGTGGTACCCGTCCAGCCAGGAGAATCCCGCGGCGGTGAAGGCCACCGCCACTGTCGCTGCCCCGGCGACGGCCCAGAGCAGCGGGCGGACCCGTCGGGCGGCGATCGTGACGGCGAGGACAATCGGGACGAGCAGCACCAGCCCGTACGACAGGTAGGCGCCGAAGGCCAGCAGCGCACCGCCGAGGGAGGCGGTGATCGGGGCGCGCCGGACGAGGCCATGGGCGATGAGGGCGATCGCCGTGGCAGTCACGCCGGCGAACAGGCCGTCCGCGGACACGCCGATCCACACCGCCCCGGGGAACAGGACGGCGAACGGCACGCAGGCGCGGGAGGCCGGCTCGTCACCCAGCAGACGTACCGTCTGCGGGACCGCGACGGCGGTGAGCGCGCCGATCAGGACGCAGGTGATCGCCGCCCATCCACCGCCGCCGAGGCCGACCCGGTCGAGGCCGACGAACACCAGCAGCGCCCCGGGTGGATGCCCGGCGACGTGGGTGGTCCACGAGCCGGGCTGGTGGTCGAGGATCCGGGTGGTGAAGCCGCGGAGCATGGCGGGAATGTCGGTGACGCCGGGAACCTCGTGCAGGTATTCGTACCGGGTGGTCAGCCGGCCGGCGAGGCCGCGCTGCCAGCCGTCGACGAGCGCGAGGCCCAGGGTCCAGGCGGTGGCGGTGGCATAGCCGACGGCGAGCAGCCGTCGCCAGGGCAGCGTCACCGCCAGCCTCGGGCCGCGCCAGACGACGACGGCCGCGATGAGGGCGGCGACCGGGGTACCGGGGCCGAGGTGTGGCGACCAGTCGGCGAACAGGGGTGCGGCGCCGGCGTGGACCGGATGCCCGGTGGCGGCGAGTACCGCGCCCACAGCGGCCGCGACGGCGAACAGCCCGACGCCGGCCGCGGCCGCGAACCGGTCGGCTCGCGCCGGTCCGTTCATCCGCGCAGTGCGGCGTGGGCGAACTCGGCGAGGCCCTCGGCAGGCCCGATTTCGGCCCGGAACCCGAGCTCGGCCGCGGCCCGGGCGGGGGAGGCCACCACGTGGCGGACGTCGCCGAGCCGGTACTCGCCGGTGACCATCGGGTCGGGACCGCCGGTGGCGCGGGCGAGTGCGGCGGCCATCTCCAGCACGGTGGCCTGCTGGCCGGAGGCGACGTTGTACGCCCGCCAGCCGTCCAGCGACCCGGTCGCGTGGAGAGCGGCCAGGTTCGCCGCGGCCACGTCGCGGACGTGCACGAAGTCCCGGCGCTGCCCGCCGTCCTCGAAGACCCGGGGCGGCTGCCCGCGCTCCAGGGCCGAGCGGAAGATCGCCGCGACCCCGCTGTACGGGGTGTCGCGGGGCATTCCCGGCCCGTACACGTTGTGGTAGCGCAGGGCGGCCACCGATCCGCCGCCCTGCCGCGCCCACGCCGCGGTCAGGTGCTCCTGAGCGGTCTTTGTCGCGGCGTACACGCTGCGCGGGTCGACCGGGGCCGACTCGTCCACCAGCGTCGGGGACAGGGGTGAGGCGCACAGTGGGCAGCCGGGCTCGAATCGGCCGGCGGCAAGGTCGGTCCCGGTCCGGGCGGCCGGCCGGGCGGCGCCGTGGCGGGCGCACGTGTAGGCGCCTTCGCCGTAGACCACCATGGAGCTGGCCAGCACGAGCCGGCGCACCCCGGCGCGGGCCATCGCGGCGAGCAGCACCGCGGTGCCGAGGTCGTTACAGCCGACGTAGTCGGGCAGGTCGGCGAGGTCGACGCCGAGGCCGACCAGCGCCGCCTGGTGAATGACCGCGTCCACCCCGGCCAGTGCGGCGGCCATCGCGGCCGCGTCGCGCAGGTCCATCCGGCGTACCGGCACACCCGCCACCGCGGGCGGCAGCGGCGCCCGGTGGGCGGCCGGGTGTCCCGAGTCCACGATGGTCACGTCGTGGCCGGCCGTGGTCAGGGTGGTCACGACGTGCGAGCCGATGAAGCCGGCACCGCCGGTCACCAGGACGTGGGTCATGGCTTCGACGCTAGGCGTCGGCGCGGTCCGCCGGTGGCCACGTCATTGTTTCGTAAGGGTCTGTCCTCGGTTCGTAAGGGTCGCCGGGCAGCGAATGCCGCTAGCGTCGGCGACCATGACGGATGTGGTGCTGCCCTGCCGGAACGAAGCGCCCGCCCTGGCCGGGCTGCTCGCCCGGATGCCGGCCGGCTACCGGGCCATCGTGGTGGACAACGGGTCCAGTGACGGGTCGGCGGACGTGGCCCGGGCGTGTGGCGCGCGGGTGGTCAGCGCGCCGGATCCCGGGTACGGCGCCGCCGTGCATGCCGGCATCGTCGCCGCCGACCCGACCGACGGCGTCGTGTCCATCATGGACGCGGACGGATCGTTCGATCCGGCGCAGCTGCCGCGCGTGGTCGAGCCGGTGCGCTCGGGCGCGGTGCGCCTCGCGGTCGGCCGCCGCCGACCGGCCGTGCGCGCGGCCTGGCCGGTGCACGCCCGCTTGGCGAACATGTTTCTCGCCTGGCATGTGCGCCGCCGGACCGGGCTGGCGGTGCACGACATCGGGCCGATGCGGGCGGCCCGCCGCGACGACCTGCTGGCACTCGACATTCGTGACCGGCGGTTCGGGTACCCGCTGGAACTGCTGATCGCGGTGGCGCGGGAAGGCTGGCCGGTCGTCGAGGTCGACGTCGACTACTACCCGCGCGCGGCCGGAACCCGGTCGAAGGTCACCGGAACCGTGGCCGGCACGGTCCGGGCGGTCCGGGACATGAGTGCGGTGCTGGCCCGGTGACCGCCCAGTTTCTGGTGCTGGCGAAGGCTCCGGTGCCGGGCCGGGTGAAGACCCGGCTGTGTCCACCGTGTACCTCCGAGCAGGCGGCGCGGATCGCGGCGGCGGCGCTGGCCGATACGATCGACATCGTCACCGCGACCCCGGCGGTATGGCGCACGCTGGTCCTGGACGGTGATCATCCGCGGCCGCCCGGCTGGCGCATACGGGAACAACGCGGCGGCGGCCTGGGCGAGCGGTTGGCGAACGCCTTCGTCGACGCACGCCACCCCGGCGTGCCGACGGTGCTCGTCGGGATGGACACGCCGCAGCTGACGCCCGCGGTGCTCACCGCGGCCGCCCACCTGGCCGACGTGGACGCCACGCTCGGCCCGGCCGTCGACGGCGGCTGGTGGGTGCTCGGCCTGCGCGACCCGGCGCACGCTGCGCTGTTGCGCGACATCCCTACCTCGACCGCGACCACCGGCGCGGACACCCTGGCCGCGCTGCGTGGCCGGGGCCTGCGGGTGGCGCTGCTGCCGCGGCTGCGTGACGTCGACACCGTCGCCGACCTGCCCCCGGTCGTCGCCGCCTGCTCGCCGGGCAGCCGGTTCGTGGCCGCGGTACACGACACGGGGGCGGCGTGAGCGGGCCGGCCGGGTTCGATGTCGCGCTGCGGCACGCCGGCGCGGGACACCGGATCGTCATGACCCTGCATGACGGGCGCGGCGGTGAGCATCAGCTCGACCCCGCCGCGTGGTGCGGCGACGATATTCCGGGCGACGCGTCGATACTGGCCCGCTGTACCGGACCCACGCTCGACGTCGGCTGCGGGCCGGGCCGACTGGTGGCCGCGCTCACCCGGCAGGGCTGCCCGGCGCTCGGCATCGATATCAGCGCCGTCGCGGTACGGCTGGCACGACAGCGCGGTGCCCCGGCGGTGCGACGCGACGTGTACGCCCCGGTACCCGGGCACGGCCGGTGGCGGCGGCTGCTGCTTGCCGACGGCAACATCGGCATCGGCGGCGATCCGCACCGGCTGCTGCGACGCAGCCGGGACCTGGTCGCACCGGACGGGCAGGTGCTGGTGGAGGTCGCCGCGCCCGGTACCCGTAGCTGGTCCGGGCCGGTCACCATCCGGCCCCCCGCCGGGGCGCCCAGTACGCCGTTCCGGTGGGCGTCGGTGGCCCTGCCCGACTTGCCGGCCCTCGCCACCGCGACCGCGCTGCGGATCCTGGAGACCTGGACGGAGGCGGACCGATGGTTCGCGCGCATGGGCCCAGCCTGAACACGTTGCGGCGCGGACCCTTCCGGCGCGGCGCCTTTCCCTCCCGGCTACGGTCGGCGCGCCTGACCAGCCACCTCGGACTGGCACTCGCCGTGGCATTCGGTACGTGTTTCGTGACCGGCCTGCTCAGCCACCTCATCCAGCACCCGCCAGGCTGGTTCTGGTGGCCGTCACGGCCCGTCGGCCTGTACCGGGCCACCCAGGGACTCCACGTGGCGACCGGCCTGGCCACCGTCCCGCTTCTCGGCGCGAAGCTGTGGTCGGTGTACCCCCGCCTGTTCGCCTGGCCACCCCTGCGCGGTGTCCGCCACGCGGCCGAGCGGGCCGGTGTGACGGTGCTGGTCGCCGCCGCGCTGTTTCAACTGGTGAGCGGCGTTCTCAACATCTCCCGTTGGTACGCCCCCATGCCATTCTTCTTCACCGCCGGTCACTACCGGGTAGCCTGGCTGCTGCTCGGCGCGCTGCTCGCGCACGTCGGAGTGAAGCTACCGATCGTCCGGCGGGCGTTGACCCACCGGCGTCCGGATCGCGGCGAACCGGGCGCCCTCACCCGCCGCGGCCTGCTCACCGCAATCGCCGGCGCCGCCGGCCTGATCACCGTCTCCACCGTGGGGCAGACGGTGGCACCGCTGTCGCGGCTCTCCCTGCTGGCGCCGCGCCGGCCGGGTACCGGCCCGCAACGCCTTCCGGTCAACAAGTCCGCGGCCGCCGCCGGTGTCCGCGTCGCCGCCACCGACCCCGGGTACCGGCTGACCGTCGTCGGTCCACGCACGACGACCACATTGGACCTTCCCGCGCTGCGGGCGATGCCGCAGCACACCGTCGCGCTGCCGATCACCTGCGTGGAGGGATGGAGCGCCGACGCCGTCTGGACCGGCGTGCGTCTGCGCGACCTGGTGGCACTGGTCGGCGCCGACCCGGACCACGCGACGGTCACGGTGGAGTCGTTGCAGACCACCGGCCGGTACCGGACCTCCACCGTGGCACCGCCGCATGTCCGCGACCCGTTCACGCTCGTCGCGTTGCGCCTGAACGGAGAGGTCCTGCACCTCGACCACGGTTACCCGGCCCGGCTCATCGCCCCGAACCGTCCTGGCGTGCTGCAAACCAAGTGGCTGGGCCGGCTCGCCGTCCGGGATCCGCGATGAGGGCGACCCGGCGCGGCCTGGTCACCGCAGGCACCCTCATCATGGGGTACGCCGCTGTCGGCGCCCTGACCGACCCCGATCTCCGCGTGGGCGGCGTGCTGATCTTCCTCGCGGCCGTCCTCGCCGGACACGACGTCGTGCTGCTGCCGCTGATCATCAGCATCGGTGCGCTCATCGGCCGGCTTGTGCCGGTTGGAGCACGGGCGATCATCCGAGCCGCTACGTTCTGCACTGCGGCGGTCACGGTCGTAGGCCTTCCGCTGGTCCTCGGGTACGGGAAAAGCGCCGACAACCCGTCGGCCCTCCCACTTCACTACGGCCGCGGCCTGGCCACCGTCCTGGCGCTGATCTGGAGCGTCGCCGTGGCGTCGATCCTCGCGCGCCGAATCGACCGGTACCGACGGGCCAGAACTGTCGCGCGTAGGGCTGAGCCGGAGACGCCACGGCCTGACGGCGAACCGCGAGAACCGGGCTGAGCGCGGATGTCAGTCGTCAGGTGATGCGAATCGGCACCGGTAGTCCACACGACATTCGCGGGGTCGAAGAGGGCAAGCGGGGACATGGTTCCGGCGATGACGCAGGCGAAGGCATCCGGTCGAGGCCGGCCGCGCGTTCGCGGGCGACCAGCGAGCGTCGCTGGACTGAGGTCGACCCGGCGCGGCTACGAGTCGCCGGCCGCCAACATGATCCGCAGGACGCTGTTGCGGAAGGCTGCACCGGCCGCGATGACGCTCATCCGGCCGGCGCTGGCTTCCTGGCCTGCGGTGTGGCCGAGGCCGATGGTCGCTGCTACCAGCCAATCGGCAGTCGGGGCGGGGTCGAACTCGCCGGCCTGTTGGCCGCGTTGGATCAGCCGGTACAGGCTCTCGATGATCGGGATGTGCCGGTCGTGGTCCGCCCCCGGGTCGCTGGCCGCGAGAACCGGGCTGAGCAGGATCGGGTACTGCTCGATCAGCTGCCAGCTGGCCTGCAGCCATCGGCGCAGCGCGTCGGTTGCCGAACCCGCGTCGAGGTCGACGTCGGCCAGCGCGACCAGTACGTCGGCGGTGATCCGGTCGATGACCGCGGCGAGTAGCGCGTCACGGTTCGGGTAGTGCGCATACACCGTCTGGCGGGCCACCCCCGCGGCCGAGGCGATGTCGTCCATGCTCGCATCGGGATGCCGCGCGAGCAGCACGATCGCCGCGTCCAGGACGGCCTGGGCGCTGCGCCGGGCGTCGGCGCGGCGCGGGCGACCGGTTTTCGCTAACTCTGACACGCTTGTCAACACTACCGGCACAGGTTAACTTGGACACATCTGTCAAAGATATGCGCGTGGTGACCACCCGCAGCACGTGGGGGCTTGAATGACCATGGACACGGCCGTGAACCTCAACGACGACTTCGCCGGTTACCTGACCACGTACCCGCAGGAGGTTGCCTTCGGCGACGAGGACGCCGGTGCGGTCTTCGACCGCTACCACGCACCGGGCTTCGAGCTGTTCAACAACGGCATCCGGCTCGACCGCGACCGGTTGCTGGCGCACATGCGCCCGGCCCGCAAGAACGCCACCAGCGTGCGCGTCGAGGTTCATGATGTGCTGGCGGCGGGTGACCGGGTCGCCGCGTCCTACACACTGGCCGCGATGATGCGTCAAGGCCACACCGTGGTCACCGAGATCTACATGTTCGGCCAACTCGCCGCCGACGGACGGCTGCAACGTATCGACCAGATCACCCGCGACATACCAGAACAGAAGTCATGAGCCCGTCGGCCGGGTCGCTGATCGTGGCGAGAGCCACCGAGATCCGGATCGTCAGGCAGCGATCAATCCACGGCCGAGGACGCCGTCCCATGGGGTTGCGGTTCGTGACGATTCCCGGGTAGCAGGTGTCGAGCGACGCATCCTGTCTCGCAGACCGTAGGCTGACGTGGCCGACCCGAGTTGGCAGCCCGAGGATCTGGTGTGCTCGACTCGATTCTTGTCACCCGGCAACTGCTGGGAGCCGGGCAGGGAGACCTCGCCGAGGCCAAACGGCTGGTCCTGACCCACCCAACCCGCGCCGAGGACCTCCGTGCGCACCAGCAGTTGGTCGACCTCGTGCAGCACGCGCAGGACGCGGCGGGTGCCAGGTACTGGTGCCGCTGCGCGCCGGCAACGCCGCCCGTTATCGGCGCTTCGACTGGGCCACCGGCGAACTCGGCGCCTGGCACGTGATCCTCCCCGAGCCGGTGATTGTGGTCGAAGGGGTGTACGTCGCGCGACCAGAGCTGGCCGCCTACTACCACCTCACCGTCTACATCGACACACCCCGCGAGACCTGCCTGCGTCGGATGCGAGCACGCGGGCAGGTCATTCCTGGCCACTGACCCCGGCCGCCGAGGCCCCGCCGTGTCCAGACCCGAACACTCGCCCACCACTCGACGCAGGTTGTGAGCACAGCAGAGGAACAAGGCCGCGTTCGAACACGTACGATGCACCAGTATCCAGTTGGCACTTGAGCGCGCCGCTTGGCGAGTCGTTGGGCGTGGGCATTCTCATCGCCTGGTACCAGGTTGATGCGATAGAGCCTGGGTGAGTGTTGGAATCACCGTCGGCTCGCGGTAGTCGACCCGGACGGTCCGCATCCTCGGCAGCCGCCTGCTCGGGTTCGCCCGGGGGCTGTTCGACGACTCCGCAGACCCCGAGCCGGAAACCGCCACCGGCCTCCCGGAAGAACTCGCCGCCACCCTGCCGCACGTCGCGGAGATGGCACTCGCCGTCTCGCACACCGGCGCCCTCGGACCAGGCGACGACGACGCCGAGTTCGAGTTCGCGCTCGACCTCATCCTCGACGGCCTCGATCGGCTCCAGCACGTCTCGCCGACCGATGCGCCCGAAAACTGATCTCGTCGTCGACCCCGGGCGGTCAGGGCGGCCTGCGCCGCCGCCGTCCTCGGTCACCGCTGATGGCGCTAGCCGGACCCCAGAGGTACCAGTCGAAATTCCCCACCTGGGTGCGTACGGATCCTAGTTCTCTCGGACCGCGCTAAAGGTGTAACTGATCTGGCCTGCCACGCCGAGCGAAGGCGCTTGGCGGGAGAAGCAGGCAATGACCGACATGATCGAGGATGGGTCGAAACCGATCGATTCGCAGCAGTTGGCTGCCGACCTGGTGGACAACAGCGTCCGATGATCGCTTGGGACGAGCGGGCCGGCAGCGGAAGACCAGGACCCGGAACGAGTCTGGGCCGTACAGTGCCCGGGGCTGATCATTTCCCGGTCGTCTTCGACAAACTCGCCCGGGCCATCGTCAACACCACCCAGACCCTCGCCGACCTGGCCCGGATCTCCGCGCCGACCCTGATCATGGCCGGCGACGACGACCTGGTGACCGTCGAACATCAGGAGGCCATGCGGGCGGCCGTGCAAGACGGCCAACTGGCGATCGTGCCCGGCGCCTCGCACGGGCTGCCGTTGGAGAAGCCCGACCTCGTCGCCCGCCTGATCGTCGACTTCCTCGCCGACCGGCAGGTACCGAAGCTTATGCCGGGGCCGGACGCGTACCCCCGCCCCCGCAGCGGTCCGGCGGCGCGGCGCCTGGTTGTCAGGCCGGTAGATCGGATGGGGCGGCCTCCGCGGTAGCGGGTTGCGCGTCCGGGCGGCGATCGTGGTCTGCCCGGCGTGGCGGTCGACCTGGCCCGCGTCTTTGAGGACCGGGATCACGAGGCCGAGCGAGGTGGCCGACAGGGTGATCGCGAACAGGAACGGTTCGCGTACCCAGCCGATGGTGTGGAATCCGGCGCCGGCACCGAAGCCCAGGACGAGGGTGACCAGGTAGCCGATAAGGGCGAACTGGAGCGGCCGGCCGCGCAGCCGGTGGATGTCGATCTCCAGGCCGGCCTGCCCGTACCGTCTCGCCAGAGTCCGGAACGTTTCAGGCCGACGCGCAGATTGCCACGGCCCGACGTGTAACGCGTGGGGTACCGGGCGGGACTGAGCTGCCAGGTACACGTCGGGTGTGCTCGGGTCCGAGGAGGTAGCCGTGACGACGGACAGCTGGCACCGGGTGGCTCCGGTCGACGTGCCCGACGACGGTCGGGTCCGCAGTGTGGTGGTCGACGGGCGCATGGTGGCGCTGGCCCGGTGCGGACGGGCGCTGGGCGCGCTGGGGGAGGGGCGATCGAGAACGGGCTGCTGCGCTGCCCGTGGCACGGCTACGACTGCGACCCGCTCACCGGCCTGCCGCCGGCCGGCTTCTCCGACGGCGTCACCGCCTACCCCGTGGAGGAGCGCCCGGACGGTCAGCCCGCACACCCCGCGCCGCGGCGCGTTCTGGAACTTGCCGTTCGGCGCTGCCCGACCAATGCGCGAGCTCGACCACGCCGACCCCGACAGCGTCCTGGCGTTCTTCACCGAGGGCCGCGACGCGGCCGCCGCCTGCGCCTGACCGCCATACCACCAACCACGAAGGAGTACCGATGCCGACCGTTACCGCCAGTACCGTGCTGGAAGCCCCGCCCGACCGGGTGTGGGTGCTGCTGCGCGATTTCGCCGGGATCGGCGACTGGCACCCGTACCTGCCCCCGGCCCGGATCGACAACGGCCCGGCCGACCGGATCGGCGCCACGCGTGTGTTCGCGACCCCGCAGGGCGGCCAGCACCGGGAGACCCTGGTCGCCCTCGACGACCTCACCCGCACGACCACGTACCGGTTCGACGACGACGCCGGGCTGCCGGTACGCGACTACTGGGCGACCATCGCGGTCCGCGACGGCGGTGACGGCGAACGGACGCTGGTGACCTGGTCGGCGCGTTACGACTGCGACGCGGCCGACGAGGCTGCGGTGGCGGCCCAGGTCCGCGATGGGATCCTCCGGGCCGGCCTGCACGCGCTGGCCGACCGGTTCCAGCCGACTGTGACGGGAGCCGTCCGATGACCGCCACCGCCCGTTACGACGATCTGACCGCCCTGTTCATCAACTGCACGTTGAAACGCTCGCCGGAACTGAGCCACACCGAGGGCCTGGTCAACGTCAGCCGCGACATCATGGCCAAGCAGGGCGTGACCGTCGACGTGATCCGGGCGGTCGACCATGACATCGCCACCGGCGTGTGGCCGGACATGACCGAGCACGGCGCGGCCACCGACGAGTGGCCGGCGATCTACCCGCGGGTACTGGCGGCCGACATCCTGGTCATCGCCGGCCCGATCTGGCTGGGCGACAACAGCTCGGTCACCAAGCGGGTCATCGAACGGTTGTACGGCAACTCGCACCTGCTCAACGACGCCGGCCAGTACGCCTACTACGGCCGGGTCGGCGGCTGCCTGATCACCGGCAACGAGGACGGCGTCAAGCACTGCGCGATGAACGTGCTGTACAGCCTGCAACATCTCGGGTACACGATCCCGCCGCAGGCGGACTCCGGCTGGATCGGCGAGGCCGGCCCCGGCCCGTCGTACCTGGACCCCGGCTCGGGCGGCCCGGACAACGACTTCACCAACCGCAACACCACCTTCATGACCTGGAACCTGCTGCACCTGGCCCGGCTGCTCAGGGACGCGGGCGGCATCCCCGCGTACGGCAACCAGCGCAGCGAGTGGGACGCCGGCTGCCGCTTCGACTTCACCAACCCCGAGTACCGGTGACGTCCACCCGGGCCGGCAACCACGTAGGGCGCCGGCGCGGGACCTGTATCGGCTGGAGGGAGCGGCGGCATGAGGTGCGATGAGTTCGTCGAACTCGTCACCGCCTATCTGGACGGTGCCCTCGACACCGCCACCCTCGGCCGGTTCGCTGACCACCTGGGCGAATGCGACGGCTGTGACCGGTACCTCGACCAGATCCGCCGCACCATCAGCGAGCTGGGACACCTACCGGCGGACCAGCTCGACATCCGGATCCGCGATCACCTGTCGGCGGCGTTCCGCGGCTGGCCGGGCCGGTAGGCGCACCGGAACCGGCGGCGCCCGGCAAGTTCTTACGAGCCGGTGAACAACCCGCCCGGCGGCCCGTTCCCGGGTAATGATCGGGTGCCCACGCGAGACAAAGCCGTCGTCGGAAACATTTCTCGTCCACGGGAGAGTCATGAAGACCATCGCACGTCTGGCAACACGAGCACGGCCGCGGGTACCGTTGACGGCTACCGCGTCAACCCCGGTGGCTCGCTCACCCCGGTCGCCGCGGTAACCGTACCGGGAGCGGCCGGCGGCGAAGGCATCGTCGCCGCCCTGACCCAATCGCAGCGAGTGCCGTGCCCGACCGCCTCTCCGATCGGGCACGGCACTGCGTTCCAGTGTCCGGTGAGGACTATCCCGTTCAGCGCGCACGTGGCGAGTGGGCATGCCATCGGAACCTCAGCGACCGGCACGGGGCGCGGCAGATCAGCATCGCCGTGCCGCCGGCTGCCGGTGCCAATGCTCATGATCCGGTTGTCCGGTTTGGTCGGCCGGTAGGCAGCAGCCTGGCCGCGGCGTTGCGAGCGATGATGCCGGCTCGGCTCTTCGGGACCAGGATCGCCGCGACGAGGCCGGCGCCGCGCGCCCGGGAACCGGTGCGGCGCCGGTGTTCGGCCTCGTAGCGGCGGAACGCGGCGACATGGTCGCCGTCGGCGAGGCTGGCGGCCAGCGTACGGGCGCCGGCGATGGCCAGGCTCGAACCGTCGCCGAACAGCGAGACCGAGGCGGCGGCGTCGCCTAACAGCACCACCCGCCCGGCCGACCAGGACGGCAGTGCCACCTTGCTGACCGCGTCGAAGTAGAGGTCGTCCGCCCGCTGGGCGCGGGCCAGCAGCTCGGGCACCCGCCAGCCGCGCTCCCCCGCGTACGCCGCGGCGAGGATCCGCCGGTGCTGGGCGGGGTCGCGGTGGTCGAAGCCGGGGACCGCGGGGTGGCGGAAGATGAACGCGACCCCCGCGTCGCCGCGGACCGGGTGTATCGCGACGAGCCGGCCCGGCGTGTTGTGCAGCAGCACGTCGTGCGGCTGCTCGGGCGGCTCGCCGAGCGGCGTGGTGGCAACGTAGACGCCGAGGTGGCGTACGAAGTCACGGTCCGGGCCGAAGACGAGCCGGCGCACCACCGAATGCAGTCCGTCCGCCCCGACGACCAGGTCGAACCGGCGCGCCGGGCCGCGCTCGAAGGTGACGTCCACCCCACCCGCATCCTGGTCGAGCCGGGTGATGGTGTCGTCGTAGACGAACTCGACGTCGTCGCCGGCCGCCGTACACAGGATCCGGGCGAGATCGGCACGGGGTACCTCGACCTCCGGGGTGCCGGCCGCGCTGCGCCCGGACGGCACCGATATCCGACGGCTCAGCCGGCCGGACGAATCGACGAACCGTACGCCGGTCGCCTGGGTGGCCGCCGCGCGAAGGGCGTCCACCACGCCCATCCGCTCGACCACCGGAAGGGCCGGCCCGCGCACGTCGACCGGGCTGCCGCTGGAGCGCTGGCCATGCGCCCGCTCGACGACCGTGGGCCGGTACCCTGCGCGGGCCAACCAGTACGCGAGGGTCGGACCGGCCACGCCGGCTCCGCAGATGAGTACCGTCCGCATGACCACCGAGCGTAGATACGCGACACCACCGGCGCATTGGTGGCGACCCGCGCGAGCTCACCGCGCCGGTGGCCGTCCGGCCGGCGTGGTGAGCGGATCCGGCCAGCCGGCAGCGACCAGCACGACGCGGAACCCGTGCTGCGGATGCGCCCCTGTCGAGCGCCGCGCGCGACGGTCCGGTCGAGTAAGAACAGCGGTACCGGCCGCCTCCGCCGGATGCGCACCGGGCCGGGTGAGGTCGAGCCTCACGCCGCTGCCGACGGCGTGAGCGGCGCGGGTCAGCCGCGCCAGTCTCGAAACGCCGCCAGCAGCCGGTCGCGGGCCGGGCCGCTGAGGCTGTCGGCGGGCAGGTCGCCCAGTGCGTCTTTCGTGGCGCGCATCTGGGACAGGTAGCGGTCGCAGCCGTCGCACTCGGCCAGGTGCTCGACGAACCGTCGTTCGGTCTCCGCGTCGAGCGCGCCTTCCAGATAGGCGGTCACCAGCTCGACGAACTCGTTACAGTTGAGCACTGAAGTACTCCTCCAACCGCCCCCGCACCACGGCGCGGGCCCGGTGCAGTAGTACCCGCTGGTTGGCCGCGGAAATCTCGAGGATCGCGCAGACCTCCTCGGAACTGTAGCCCTCGATGTCGCGCAGGGTGATCACGATGCGTTGCCGGTGCGGCAGGTCGCGGACGGCGTGGTCGATCCAGGACCGCGCCTCCCGCCGTTCGACCTCGGTATCCGTCGACGGCCAGGCGGCCGGGGCCTGCTTCCAGTGCCCGGGGTACGGGTCGTCGGGACCGCGGAAACGGGCCGGGTCCACGGTCGGGCCGGTATCGTCGGGTCCGCCGTCGGGTGCAAGGTCGGTGAACGGCACGGTGCGGCTGTCCTTGACGCCGCGGGTCTTGGCGATGTTGACCAGGATCCGGTAGACCCAGGTGCGCAGCGAGGAGCGTTCCTCGAACCGGTCGATGCCGCGCAGCACGGCCAGCCAGGTCTCCTGCACGACGTCTTCGGCGGACTCGTGGGTGGACACGTACCCGCGGGCGGCCCGCAGCATTCCGCGTGACCAGGTGTCCAGCAGCCGGGCGAACATGGCCTCATCGCCGGCCTTCAGCCGGTCGACGATGGCCTCGTCGGGCGGAAGACCGGCGGCGTCACCGGCCGCGTCGGGTGTGGCAGGCACGCGCCGAGTGTACGGCCGCCCAGGTCGGAACATCCGGTGTCACGGGGTGTGAGGCCGGATGTCACGCCGCAGAGGTGTCAGCATCAAGGTTCGAGGAGGTTGGGATGCCCAGCGCACGTCTGATGACCACGCCGGTGGGGGTGGCCGACGAGTTGATCGAGGGCCGGTACGCCGAGCTCGGCGGGTACACGGTCGGGTTCGAACGGTTCCCGCGCGACGTCGACCCGGCGCCGTTGTTCGCCGGTATGCCGCAGGACCGCTGCCCGTGCCCACACTGGGGGGTGGTGACCAGCGGCCAGATCACCTTCCGGTGGCCCGACCACGAAGAGACGTACGGCGAGGGCGACGCCTACTACGCCCCGCCCGGCCACCTGCCGCTGATCACCGGCGGTACCAGCGTCGTCGAGTTCAGCCCCACCGCTGATCTGAGCACGGTACAGGGGATCATCGGCGCCAACATGACCAACGCCGCCACCTTGGCGGGGTCGTGAGCGCCCCGGCGGGCGCTGCCCGCACCGAGCCTGCTGTCCGCGCCGGCGCCAGCGGTGTCGACGGGCCGGAGACGGCGGCCCGGTTCGTCCGCTGGCTGGAGACCGGCGGCGACCCGGGAGACCTGTTCGCCCCGGACGTGTTCGCCGACGTGACGCTGCCACACTGGCGGTTGCAGACCGACAACGCCGCCGACCTGGCCGCGATCAGGGCGACCGGCCATCCGTGGCCCGGCCAGGTCCGGGTGGAGCGGCTGGAGTCGACACCCCGGGGATGGGTGATGCAGGTCGAGGAACGGTGGGCCGACGAGCAGGGCGGCGCGTGGTACTGCCGGGAGATGTTCCGCGCCGACGTCACCGACGGCATGATTACCGACTTCGCGGTGTACTGCACCGGCGACTGGGACGAAGCCCTCGTGCGGCGGCACGCCGCGCAGGTCCGGCTACCGCGGCCGTGACAGATTCCGCGAAGGAGCTCCTCGACCGCGCCGACGGGTACACGTCGGCCGGCCGGGGAGCCGACGCGGCCGCCCTGTATGCGCAGGCGGCCGACCTGGCCATCGCCGGCGGAGACCTCGCCACCGCCACGCGGGCCGTGCTCGCCCTGGCCCGCGGGCAGCGGTACGACGCCACGCCCGGCCTGCTGCCGGCCCGGCTGCACGAGGTCTACCTGCGTACCGGCGACCCGGCCATCCGGGCGGCCCTGGCTGCTGCGCTGGCCCGTACCTGGGCCTACACCGGCCAGCCGCGGCGCGCCGTCCCGTTCGCCGATACCGCCCTGAGCCTCGCCCGCGGCCTCGACGACCCGGCGGTGCTCGCCGACTGCCTCGACGCGACGATGGCGGCCCACTGGGGCCCCGACGAGCTGCCCCGCCGCCGCGGCTGGGCGGCCGAACTCGACGACACGGTCGCGCACCTGCGCGACACTCGGGCGCGTATCCAGGCGCACCTGTGGGGCTTGACGGTCGCGTTCGAGACGCTCACCCTGCCCGCCATCCACCGACACCTGCGCGCCCTGGAGACCCTCGGCGAGCAGTCCGCGGAAGCGCGTTTCTTCGCCGCGTCCCGCCGCCTGGCCGTCGATCTCACGCTAGGGCGGTTCGACACCGCGCCGTACCTACGGCAGTTGGCTGCCGAGGCCGCCCGAGACACGTTCATCGCAGATCGCGACGCCATCCTGCATGCCATGACCTCCTACCCGGCGCTGATGTGTGGCGACGTCGCCACCTGCGCCGAGGAAGCGGTCGCGTACGAGGAGTTCGGGCTCACCGAGGGCGCAACCGCGATCCTCGCCGAAGGCGCCTGGGTATGGGTCGCTGCGGATCGGCCGGACCGCGCCCTGGCCCTGCTCGGACATTTTGACCCGGACACGCTTGCGGGACTGCCCGCGGACGCCGACTGGCTGCTGACCATCCAGTGTGTACTCGAAGCGGCCATCGCGGTCGCTGACCGCGACGTGATCGCCGCCGCGACCGAGCTACTCACCCCGTACGAGGGCCGCGCGGTGATCAACGCCGGGGCGGTCATGTTCCACGGCGTCACCGACGACACCCTCGCCCGTGCCAACACGTTGCTCGGCAACCCCGACCTCGCGGATCGGCTCCGGCAACAGGCCCTGTACACGTACCGGCGGATCGGCGCCGCCTGGTGGCGCGAGCGTTTGGAAGCCTGGCGACCCGACCCGCATCACCCTGCGCCAGCGCCGGCTACCGGCCTACGACTGCGGTTCCATCGCACACCCAGCGGGATGTGGAGCATCGGCCCGCACGACGAACCGGTCACCGTACCCGCCATGCGCGGCCTCGAGTACCTGCACCACCTGCTCACCCGGCCCGGCACCGATATCACCGCCGTCGACCTGACAAGCGCCCACCACGGCGGCGCCACCGTCATCCAACCCGACACCGGCCCGGCCGCCGACCGCCGAGCCCTCACCGCGTACCGCCGCCGCCTCACCGACATCAACCATCAACTCGAACACGGCGACCTCACCACGCGAGTTTCCAAACAGCTCGCGGCCGAACGCGACGCCCTCCACAACCACCTCGCCGCCGCAACCGGACTCACCGGCCGCCCCCGCGGCACCGGCGCCACCACCGAACGCGCCCGCGTCGCCGTCCGCAAAGCCATCGTCGGTGCCCTCGCCCGCATCGCCGACACCAACCCCGATCTCGCTCGCCACCTCCACGACCGGGTCAGCACTGGAACCACCTGCCGCTACAACCCCGACCCCGATACACCCGTCCACTGGGAACTCTGACCGGTCCACCCGGGAATCCGCCCCAACCAGCCGCTACTGAATGTTGGACTCCGTTGACGACGGCGTCCCGGATCATCAACCGGACCGGTCGCTGCCGCTGTGGGCGGTTCGGCAGGCTCGGCTGGCCGGGGTCTGTCAACCAACGTTTGACAGACCCGCCCCGGCATCGCGGGCGTGAAAGTACGGGCTGGGGGCGACGGTCCTGGCGGGGGAGGTGTGAACCGCGTCCTGGAAAGGCGCCGGTGTGCGCCCAAAATTACCGAGATGATCTCTCACCCGAGATGACAGTGACTCACGCCAGGCCGACTCACGTTGGTTGGTGGGCCGCCCGACTGGTGGAATTCCACCAGAACTGGTGTCCGAGGCGGGGCATGTCGGAGATCCTCAACTGTCCGCCGCTGACCGGGATGGCGGCGGGACGACCGTGTCAGGTCCGGCCACCAGCGGCAGCCGGCTTGACGAGCGATGCCGCGGCCAGGGCGGCTGCGGCGCCGAGGATGAAGGGTGTGCGCGGTCCGCCGACTGCGGCGACCGTAGCGGCGAAGGGCCCGCCGGTGGCGGTGCCACAGCAGATCAGTACCCACTGGCTACGGCATACCACGCTGACCTGGGTCGAGCGCACGGTTCAGCTACGCGGTCGCCCGCGCGTACGCCGGGCACAGCGGCCGTAACGACATCGGCACCACGATGACCTACGTCCGCGCCGAGATTCAGGAGGTAGCCACGGCGATCCGCACCCCCTCGCCAATCCCAGCACCGCCACGGCCGACCGGTCGCCAACAGCGCCGGACCCGGACTCGTGCTGACGGGGCCGGCACTAGCCCGGGCGGCGTCCCCATGCCGAGATCAGCGGCGCGAGGGTGAGGTCGAGCTCGCCGGCATCGATGGCGGCCAGGTGCGCGTCGATCTCGGCGTCGCCCGCCAACCCGGCGGCGAGCAACTCGGCGCGGACCATGCGCACCGTCGCGGTCTCCAGCCGGTCACAGGCTACCCCGCCGACCGGGAAGCAGCCGACCGCCGTGACATCGACCAGGCCGGCCGCACGCAACGCCCGCGGCAGCGTACGGCCGTAGCGCAGGTCGGCGCCGCGGCGGGTCATCAACTCCCGGACAGCGCGCCGCAGCCGGTTGGCGCGCCGCTGCGCCGGGCCAATCTCATCGAGGCAGGCCAGCGGCTGCAGCTCGGTATCGGCATCCTCGACCAATAGCCAACCGCCGGGCCGCAGCGCCGCCACCATCGTCGCCAACGCCCGGGCACGGTCGGGCACGTGGACGAGCACGAGCCGGGCGTGTACCAGGTCGAACGTGCCTGGCTGCGGCGGCGGGTCCCCGACGATGTCGTGCCGGCGCACTTCGTACCCGCCGTGCGGGTCCAACCAGGCCGGATTGATGTCCGTGGCCAGCACGTAACCGGTTGGTCCGACGGCCGTGGCGAGTGCCTCGGGAATGCTGGGGCCTCCGGCACCGACTTCCCAGCAGCGCCAGCCCGCCTTCACTCCGAGCCGGTCGAAGTGCCCCCGTGTGACACCGTCGAACAGCTCGGCCAGCCAGGTGAACCGCTCGCCCGCCTCCACCCGGGCGTTGTCGAGCAGGTAGCGGTGATCCGCGGCAGACCCAGGGGTATCCGGCGATGGAGGCCCGGAGTCGACGACGGGCTGCGATGAACTCATGCCCACATCCTCACGACCCACCGCGTGCTGTGTCAGCGCGACACGGGATGAAACCAGACACAGTCTGGCTCCAGCCAAGCAGGTCGACCCCTCACCCTCGACACGATTGCCCGGGGTACCGGCAGCCCAGCCCAGCGCGCGGACGGCACTGCGTCGGCCACGCGGCCACTCTTGTCGACCGCGCTGACGACGTACAGGTTCGCCGCGGCACGCGCGGTTCCTGGATCCAACGACGGTACGGGAAGCGGTCGGCGACAACGACCCGACAGACCGGCACCGGAACGATCGGCCGCACTCGACCGGGGAATGACCGGAGGGATGAACAAGGTGGTCGGGTCACGGGTGGACTCCTTTATCGGTGCCGGACGCTGTGGTGGGTGTGGGGTGCCGGATCGCGTGGATCTGTTCGAGCAGGGTGACGGTCTGGCGGATCTGCTCCAGGTAGGCGGTGCAGCCGTCGCAGGCGCTCAGGTGATCGTCGATGCTGGCTCGCCAACCTGGCGGCAGGTCTCCGTCGAGGTAGTCACTGACGAGTCGGACGAGGTCGCGGCAGGCGAGGTCGTCCGGCGGCGTGGTCAGCAGGGGGCGCGGGTCGCCGCCGAGGGTCTCGTCGCCGCTCGCCGCAGCCAGGGCCTGGGCCTCGACTTCGGCCGGGGTGGCCTGGGCGGCGCGGGTGGACAGGATCAGCAACGTGGCGAGGGCAGCACTGGTGCCGACGATGATCCACCCGGCCGTATACACGCCGTGGCTGCGGGCCAGGGCGCCGAATCCGAGTGAGAACGGCAGGAACAGCATCCAGGAGAACGTACCGGCGCCCGAAGAGACACCGGCGCGGATGTGGGACGGGACGGCGTCGTGCAGCAGTCGCCCGGCATGGATCCCGGTCACCGCAAGGGTCAGTTGCAGCACGGTTTGGGCGGCCGCGGCCGCGACCACCGCGTGGCTGGTGGCCAGCAGAATAGGCGCACCGGCGAGGACTGCGGCGACTGCGAGGGCGGTGGAACGGCGGCCGAGGTGCAGTCGTGTGGCGAGGTAGCCGCCGGCGCCCAGGGTCGCGACGAGCAGCGCCCAGTAGGGTCCGAACGCGGCGGCGGGGGCGTGCAGGGCGACCAGCCATAGCGGTCCGAACTCGAATACTGCTTGGGACAGCAGGGCGGTGAGCGCGGCGAGCAGGAGCACCCGGCGCACGCTGGGGATCCGGGTCATGGCGCCGAACGTGGTGGCGACGTGGTGGCGGAGGGCGAGTGGTTCGGCGGCGCGGTGCAGGCGCGGTTCCCGGAAGCGGCTGAATGCGATGATCGAGGCGAGCCCGAACGGGATGGTGAGAAAGTAGGTCAGCCGCGGTGAGGTCGCGCCGGCGAGTAGCCCGCCGGTCAGCGCGCTGGTGGTGAACGCGGCGCTTTCGACGACGCGTACCCGCCCGATCCACCGTTCGTACGTATCGGCCGAGCCGGTCTCCTCGATCACCGTGTCGTAGACGACGCTGTCGACGGTGCCGGAGTTCATCGCGAAGTAGACCCCGAGGATCAACGCGGCGACGATGTAGGTCGCGACGTTGTGGCTCAGCCCGCCGATCAGGGCACTGGTCGCGGCCGCGGCACTGGAGATGATCAGGATGCCCGAGCGGCTCCATCGGTCCGCGAGGATGCCGGAGGGCACTTCGAGCAGCGGGACGACGGCGGCGTAGGCGGCCGCCATGACCGCAATCGCGGCGGCGTCGAACCCGATCTGGGTCTGGAACAGCTTCTCCACCGGAACCCACAACATGAGGCCCTGCAGCCCGGAGCCGACCTGCAGCGGCCGCAACCGCCGGGCTAGGCCGCCCGGACGCGGCTGCTCGTGGTCGGGTACCGCGCTCATCGGGGACCGTCCGTCCGTGCCCGGTCAAGCTCGTCTCGCACGGCGGCCCGGGCGCGGGCGAGGAGGTTGCGCACCTGCTTCACGGTGAGACCAAGGTCCGCGGCCACCTGCTGGTCGTCGCAGCGCGCAAGGTAGCGCGCCAAGACGATGTGCCGCCAAAGCGCCGGTAGCCCGGCAAACGCAGCCTCTACTGCCGCGTGGTGCTGGGTCGTTCGCGCATCCGCATCAGGTTCGCCGGTCGGAGCACTCGGCCAGGGTTCGGGGAATCGACGCCAGTGCCCGGGGTAGGGCTCGTTCATGCCCTGGAAGGCGGCGTCGGGCACGAGCGGTTTGGCCCGGAACCAGTGCGCCCACGCGGCGGCCAGCCAGTTCTTCCTCATGACCGCGCCAAGTCGGACGAGGGTGTCGCGTCCGGGCCGGTTGTGTCGGGGAAGGAGTGGTGTTCGTGGGTCACGATCCAGCGGCCGCCGGTCTTGCGGAGGCCGAGAGTCAGCCGCAGGCGCTGCTCGGGGTCACGAGCAAGGTCGGTCGCGGTTCCGCAGCGCAGCAGCGCGTAGGCGAAGGCGACCTCGGTGTCGGCCGTGACAACCAGCGACTCGATCTCGAACACCGCTCCGCTGGCCTGCCACTCGAAGAACGGCGGCCAAGTGTCGCGGTAGGCGTCGATCCCCCGCACCCCCTGATTGGGAGGCGGCACGTCGAACATGACGATGTCCGGTGCGTGGTCTGCCAACACGGTGGCCAGGTCGCCGTCGTGCGCGGCGATCGCCCAGGCCTCGATCAGCGCCCGGATCTGCTGCTCATCGCTCATGCCGTTCCTCCTCGTGCGGTTGGTGTCAGGGATGGAACCCGCGCTGATCGGCAAACTCATCGGGGCTAGGGCAAGATGGGTCCCATGAGCGCACCGGCCGACGTTCTGGACGCCGCGCGGTCGGGCGACGCCGCGGCCTTCGAACGGCTGGTCGGCCCGTACCGTGGTGAGCTGTTGGCGCACTGCTACCGGATGCTCGGATCTCTCCACGACGCCGAGGACGCGGTGCAGGACTCCCTCGTCCGTGCGTGGCGCGGTGTCGGCGGGCTCGACGGCCGCGGCTTCGTCCGAGCCTGGCTGTACAAGATCGCGACGAACCGCTGCCTGTCCGCCCTCGAACGTAGAGGCCGCCGTGAGCTGCCCTTCGATGCCCTGCCCGGAACCCCCGACACGGAGATCAGCTGGCTGGAGCCCTACCCCGACCAGTCACCAGAGACGACCTATCTCGCGCGGGAAAGCGTCGAACTCGCGTTCGTCGCCGCCTTGCAACGCCTGTCCGCCCTCCAACGGGCCGTGCTCATCCTGCGCGAGGTGCTTGGGTTCTCCGCCGCCGAGGTCGCCGACCAGCTCGATACCTCCACCGCTTCGGTGAACAGCGCGCTGCAGCGGGCCCGCAAGGTCATCGACACCACCGGCGTCAGCCAGCAGAGCGTCCTTCGCGACCTCGGCCCGGACGGCATCGAGGAGATCGTCACCCGCTGGATCAACGCGTGGCAAGCCGGCGACGTCGACGCGATCGTCGCCATGCTCACCGACGACGTCCGATACTCGATGCCTCCACTGCTCGAGTGGTACCACGGACCCGATGCCATCCGGGTGTTCCTCGCCGAAGGGCCGCTACGGTCGCGGTGGCGGTTCCTACCGACATCGGCAAACGGCCAGCTCGCATTCGGCACCTACCTGTGGGACGACGCCGCCGGCGCCTACATTCCGGGCGGGCTCGACGTCCTCACCATCCAGAACGGGCGAGTGGCCCAGATCGTGGCGTTCCTGTCCGCCGACCTCACCAACTACGGCCTGCCCGCGAACCTGCCGGCCTGAGTCGCCCGCGAAGTTCGGGCAACCCCACGCGCGTTCTCGAGAACGATCCCATCTACACGGGTTGATCATGTCGATCATGTCCTCGATGGCCGCGCATATCGGCGCGGCACCGCGGCGTCCCGCGACTCCGTCATCGGACTCGAGCAGGGGCGGATCTCGCGCTCCTGGCAGCCGATGCCACGACTAGCCGCTGGCGGCCCTGGCCCAACCCGGGGTTCCGATGTTCCGGGTAGTCAGCACGAACGAGAAGAGACCGGGATGCACTTGCGGTATCTCTGGACCAGGCACCCAGAGAGCAGGCGTCCACGTGAACGGGTCGACTACGGGCTGTGATGGCGCGCCGACGTAGGTGCGCGATGACAGCGGCAGAGATGATCGCCCGCGGTCCGACCTTCGCCGACTATGGCGACACCCCATAGGCAGCGTGCATATCGTCGACCTGCCCGATCCGCCGCGGCCCGCGCGTTCGCCTTCGACGAGCCCAACTACCAGGCCGGGGTGTACCGGGATGTGCAGCTGCGTCGATGGCGCAACGTGCTTGCTCGTACCATGTGGGATTTTCCTGGAGGCCGGGCCGGCGGCAACCGCTACCTGGTGCTCGGCCTCGGACCGGACGGGGACGCCGAGCCGACCGTTTCCGCCGATAGGGACAACCTGATCGCGTACGGGCCGTTGTTGCCCGATGACGGCACTGTCTGGCTCGGCGCGGCAGTGCTACTGCTGCATCAGACCCGGATCAGGCGCGCGCCGTGCTGGCTCCGAACCGGTACGCCGAGGTTGAGGTGCATGGTTGGGCTTTCGGTGGCCGCGCGTAATGCAACGTTGGCAATCAGCGGCCCAGCGGCGAGGCCCCGGATGGGAACTCGGGTGTGGCATCGGGTGCAACGGGCGTGACACGGTGGCCCGATGCGGCAACGGTGCGCTACCGCAATCAGACCACGACGCGCGCAGGTCGCGGCAGATGTGCGCGCCTTTTCGGACATCGCGTTGCACTGTCTGACCGGTGCGTGTCAGGGCAGTTTGGGGTCGGGGTGGTTGTCGAGGAAGCTGTCGGCGGTGTCTTGATCGATGAGCGCGTGGTCGAGCAGCCACTCGACCGCGCGGCGGTTGGCGCGGTTGTCGCGGAAGGCGTACCAGACCGGCAGCAGCTCGGGGTCCTCCTCGTGAAGTTCGTCCTTGAACCGGCGGAAGGCGCCCCTGCCCTGGATGGCCCGGATCAGCCGGCGCGCGGCGTGGTCATCGTTGATCTGGTCGGCGAAGTCGGCCATGTCCCGATACCAGACGTGCGACGGCAGCGGGTCGATGCCAAGCAGGTCCGGGTCGAGGTCGTCGAGGTCGATCGGGTGGTGGCCGTCGATGCCGGTGTCCCGGGTCCAGAACACGATCTCGCCTGTCTGCTGGTTGATCAGCCAGCAATGCTCGTAGTCGGTCTGGTCGGCTAGAGCGATGGCGATCTCATCCAGGTCGAGCGTGGTCAGGTCCAACACGGCGCCAGCATAGATCCGCCCGCACCGCCTGGCTCGGTCGCCGACCCCGCCACCGAGCCGACCGCGGGCGTCCGTCACGCCGGCGGCAACAGGCCTCGCAGCGGCGGGCTGCCGCATCGCGGCAGGATGGTCGCATGCTCGTCCTGCGCGCGACGAAACGGCTGCTCGACCGGATCGGTAGGCCGACCTTGGGCGAGGCTGACCAGTCGACCACCATGCTGGGCCCCTGGTACGCCAACGCGCTGCGCTGGCGGCCGGAGGTCGCGCTACTGGTCAACGAGGCCACACTGCTGCCGGTGCTGATGCCGCTGGCCCCTGCGGCCACCCTGCCCGCCCGGGCGGGTGAACAGATCGCCACCGTCCTGGCCGCGCACGGCGTACCCGGCCCGATCATCGCCGCCGAGCGGGAGCAGATGCGCCAGTGGCGCACCGCCGCGACCGCCAACCGCAGCGTGGTCGGCATCATGAACGAGTTCACCTTCCTCGCCGACGCCTGGCGTGGCAACCAGGTCAACCTTCTCGAAATCAACCTGCTCGAACTGGCACTGCGGCTGGCCGCAACACCATGCGGCCCGCTCTACTCGACCCACGTCAGCCCCGACCGTGCGCTGAACGCGCAGGTGCGCGCCATCCAGCTTTGAGGTCGGCGAAGTGGCCCCGTCCGCAGCATGTGCGGATGCCGGCGAGGGACTCGAGCGGTACGACGCCGCTATCTCCAACCATGCGGTCATTGCACGGCCCCACCGCGGTACGTGGCGATCCTCATCAGGCGATACCGTGTCGGACCATGACCGCGGACAGGTGGTTGGCAGACACCCGGATCTCCTACGACACGGTCGCGGCCAGTTATGCCGACCAGCTGCGCGACGCCCTGGCCGGGGAACCGTACCTGCGCGCGGCCCTGGCGTTGTTCGCCGAGATGGTCCACGCCGCCGGCGGCGGCCCGGTCGCTGACGTGGGCTGCGGGCCGGGCCACGTACGCCGCGACCTCGGCCTCCCACGCCGCCGCGAGCATCCGCCGTGCGCCCTCCCGAACGATCTCGTCGATCAACGACGCGCCGTCAACCACACCCGCTGGCGCATCCTCGCCATTGGTGACTACCGTGAGCACGGGCGTACCCTCCCGACCCGCATTGGCGCGCGGGCCTCACTCGATTCCTGGACTCTGACTCGTCGGGAGGGTATCCAGCCCCCCGACGAGCACCCACAGGCTTCGAGCATTGCTCGCGCGCTGCGACTGGAAGCCTATGTCCAGGACGCCGAGCGTGACGGCGACGGCGAATTGGTAGACCAGTTCCGGCGGGCCCAGGCTGACAGTCGCAAAGGAGCTGAGCAGGGCAAGCAGTTGCTGAGGTCACGGCTCACGGCCTAGTGCTACGGCCACGCCACCGGCCAAGGGGCGGCTCGACCATGGCGTTGCGCGCGCTACTTGCGGGGTGACGTATCTTTGCCGGTCGCGATCGCGCCTTTCACCGCGTTGGCGGCCTTGTCGATCATCTCGTCGACCCTGCCCTTCGCCTGGGTGAGCCGCTCCTTGGCCTCGCCGGACTGGCGGTCGACCCTGCCTTGGCGTTCCAGCTTCCTGTTGCCGATAAGGCTTCCGGCAGCTTGTTTGATGCGGCCTTTCCACTGTTGCGTCTTCGCGCTCACGGTGCGCCTTCTTCCTCGGGTCCTGGTGAAGCAGTTTCTCCGCCCGTCACAGCACGACGGGTCCGGGGCGCCGGCCGCCGGGGTACGAGCGCTACCTGGTCAGGCCGTGGCATCGCCGCCGGGCTTTCAGCGTTTCCCACCTTCTCCTGGTCTTCGCCTGGCCGATGCGCCTGCCCATGGCCCCGTTGTCATCGTGTACGCCTCGCCGGACCCCGGTGTAGGGCCAAAGGACCCAATCCATGAACGGACCGGTCGGCCTTCACCGGGCAATGGCGATCGCCGGGGCGTGCCAGGCACGCTTTCGCAACCGGTTACCGGGGGCCGAAGCGGTCCGTGGCTTCCCGTATCGCGGTGACGTAGTTGGACCGTTCGTACCCGGCCTGATCCTCCACGGGCGGCACGCGCAGCATTCCGCGCAGGTCGCGTACGACGGTGAACCCTTTGCGGCCCATCCAGGCGGCCAGGCCGTCGAGCAGTACCGTGGCGTGCTCGGGGCCGTGGCGCAGCAGCGCCGAGGTGGTCATCACCACGTCGGCGCCGGCGAGGAGGTACTTGACCACGTCGTCCGCGTCCTCGACGCCGGTGGTCGCGGCCAGCGACGCGCGTACCCGTCCGCGCAGCAGGGCGATCCAGGCCCGCGGCAGCCGCGCCTCGGCCGGACTGGACAGTTGCAGTCCCGCGGTCACCGCGAGGGTCTCGGGGTCGATGTCGGGCTGCATGAACCGGTTGAACAGGACGAGGCCATCCGCACCGGCTTGGTCGAGGCGGAGCGCGATCTCCCCGGTGGAGCTGAAGTACGGGCTGAGCTTGACCGCGACCGGAACGCTGACGGCGGCCTTGACCCGGGTCAGGATGTCGACGTGGCGTTGCTCGACGTCGCGGCCGGAGGTATGCGGGTCGCCGGGCAGGTAGTAGATGTTGAGTTCGATCGCGGCCGCGCCGGCGTCCTGCATCGCGGCGGCGTAGTCGATCCAACCTCCGGCCGTGACGCCGTTGAGGCTGGCGATGACGGGGATGTCGACGGCGGCGGCGGCGCGCCGCAGCAGGCTCAGGTAGCGGCGCGAGCCGACGTCGCCGTCCAGGGTGGGCGGCAGGTAGGTCAACGATTCGGCGAAGCTGTCGGTGCCGGCGTCGGCCAGCCGCGCGTCCCGGTCGGCTTCGCGGCGGAGCTGCTCCTCGAACAGGGACGGCAGCACGACCGCGCCGATGCCGGCGTCGGCCAGCCGCTGGACGCCGGCGACGGTCTGCGACAGCGGTGAGGCTGAGGCGACCAGCGGGTTGCGCAGGGTCAGGCCCAGGTAGTTGGTGGTGAGGTCCATCAGTCGGTCCTGCTCGCGTCGGCCGGGAACCGCTCGGCGCCGCGGCTGGCCATCTCCTCGTACACCTGCCAGCGCTGGTCGACGGCCTGCTGGGCCAGGGCGTGCAGCCGCTCCGCCTCGGCCGGGTCGGCGTTGGCCAGGAGCCGGTAGCGCAGTTCGCGCTCGGTGTAGTCGGACAGCGGGATGCGGGGTCGGGGCGAGTCGAGCAGGAACGGGTTGCCGCCGCCTGGCGCGCAGGACCGGGTCGTAGCGGATCAGCGGCCAGTATCCGCTGGCCACGGCGCGGTACTGCTGGTCCATCCCGGTGCGCATCTCGATGCCGTGGGCGATGCAGTGGCTGTAGGCGATGACCAGCGAGGGGCCGTCGTAGGCCTCCGCCTCCCGCATGGCCCGCAGGGTCTGCTGCGGATCGGCGCCCATCGCGACGCGGGCGACGTACACGTTGCCGTAGGCGATGGCCTGCAGCGCGAGGTCCTTCTTCGGGGTGGTCTTGCCGGCGGAGGCGAACTTGGCGACCGCGCCGAGCGGGGTGGCCTTGGACATCTGGCCGCCGGTGTTGGAGTAGACCTCGGTGTCCAGGACCAGGACGTTGATGTTGCGGCCGCTGGCCAGGACGTGGTCGAGTCCGCCGGAGCCGATGTCGTAGGCCCAGCCGTCGCCGCCGACGATCCAGACGCTGCGCCGGACCAGTTGGTCGATCACGCTGCGCAGGTCGGCGACGACCGGGTCGGCGCTGTCCAGCCGGCTGAGCCGGAGGCGGAGTTCGGCGACGCGGTCGCGCTGTGCGGCGAACTCCGACTCGCGCCGCTGCGGCGCGTCCAGGATGGCGTCGACCAGGTCCGCGCCCACCGCGTCGCGCAGCTCGGTCAGCCGGCTGCGGGCCAGTTGCAGGTGCAGGTCGGCGGCCAGCCGGAAGCCGAGCCCGAACTCGGCGTTGTCCTCGAACAGCGAGTTCGACCAGGCCGGTCCGCGCCCGTGCGCGTCGGTCGTCCACGGGGTGGTGGGCAGGTTCCCGCCGTAGATCGAGGAGCAGCCGGTCGCGTTGGCGATCATGAGCCGGTCGCCGAAGAGCTGGGACAGCAGCTTGAGGTACGGCGTCTCGCCGCAGCCGGCGCAGGCGCCGGAGAACTCGAACAGCGGCAGGAGGTACTGGGCGCCGCGCACCGTGCCGAAGTCCACCCGGGACCGGTCGTTGACCGGCAGCGTCTCGAAGAACGCGATGGCCTCCCGGCCGGCGTCCAGCTGCGGTTGCCGCGGGGCGAGGTTGATGGCCTTGCGGGTCGGCTCGGCTGGGTGCCTGGGCCGGGCAGGCCTCCACGCACAGCCCGCACCCGGTGCAGTCCTCCAGGTACACCGCCAGGGTGTACCGGGTGTCCGGCAGGCCCCGCACCTCCAGCGGCATCGACGGGAACCCGGCCGGCGCCCCGTCCAGCTGAGCCTTGTCGTAGAACTTGGACCGGATGACGCTGTGCGGGCAGACGAAGCTGCAGTTGCCGCACTGGATGCACAGGTCGGGATCCCAGAGCGCGACCAGGTCGGAGATGTTGCGCTTCTCGAACGCGGTGGTGCCGCTGGGGTAGGTGCCGTCGACCGGCAGCGCGCTGACCGGCAGGTCGTCGCCGCGGCCGGCCATCATCGTCGCGGTGACGCCACGCACGAACTCCGGCGCGTGCGCCGGCACGATCGGCGGCAGGTCGCGGGTCGCGCGTCACCCGGCTGGGTACCTCGACGCGGTGCAGCGCGGACAGCGCCTGGTCGACCGCGGCGTGGTTGCGCGCGACCACGTCGGCGCCGCGCCGGCCGTACGTCTTGGTGATCGCGGCCTTGATCGCGGTGATCGCCTCGTCGCGGGGCAGCACCCCGGAGATGGCGAAGAAGCAGGTCTGCAGCACGGTGTTGGTGCGCCCGGCGAGGCCGGCCTCGCGGGCGACCCGGTCGGCGTCGATGGTGTAGACGTCGATGGCCTTGGCGAGGATCTGCTCCTGCACCGGGCGGGACAGCGCGTCCCAGACCTCTGCCGCCGGATGCGGGCAGTTGAGCAGCAGGGTCGCGCCGGGCGCGGCCCGGTCGCAGCACGTCGACGCGGTCCAGCAGCCCGAAGTGGTGACAGCCGACGAAGCCGGCCTGCCCGACCAGGTACGGCGCCCGGATCGGGGCCGGCCCGAACCGCAGGTGCGACACGGTCTGCGAGCCGGACTTCTTCGAGTCGTACACGAAGTAGCCCTGGGCGTGCAGCCGCGGGTCGGCGCCGAGGATCTTGATGGTGTTCTTGTTCGCGCCGACCGTGCCGTCCGAGCCGAGGCCGAAGAAGACCGCGCGCACGGTCTGCGGCGGCTCGATGTCCAGGCCTGGGTCGTAGGGCAGGCTGGTGCCGGTCGACGTCGTCGGTGATGCCGATGGTGAACCGGGACCGGGGCCGGTCGCGGGCCAGTTCGGCGAACACCCCGGCGACCATGCCGGGGGTGAACTCCTTCGATCCCAGGCCGTACCGGCCGCCGATGACCGTGGGCAGCGACCGCCCGGTCGCCGGCAGAGTGCGCCTCGGCGAGGGCGGCCAGCACGTCCAGGAACAGCGGCTCGCCCAGCGAACCGGGCTCCTTGGTGCGGTCCAGCACGGCGATCGCGGCGAACGCTGGCCGGCAGCGCGGCCAGCAGCGCGCCGGTCGGGAACGGCCGGAACAGCCGCACCTGCAGCACGCCGACCCGCTCGCCGCCCGCCGCTGAGGTGGGCCACCGTCTCCCGGGCGGTCTGCGCACCCGAGCCCATCAGCACCAGGACCCGCTCGGCGTCGGGATCCCCGGAGTACTCGACGATGGCGTACTGGCGGCCGGTGCGCGCGGCCAACTGGTCCATCGCCTCGGTCACCGCGTCCGGTACCCGCGCGTAGAACGGGTTGACCGTCTCGCGCCCCTGGAAGTACACGTCGGGGTTCTGCGCGGTGCCGCGGATGAACGGTCGCTCCGGCGACAGCGCCCGGTCCCGGTGCGCCCGGACCAGTTCCACGGGCACCAGTGCGCGCAGGTCGTCGTCGGAGAGCATCTCGATCGTGTTGAGCTCGTGGGAGGTGCGGAACCCGTCGAAGAAGTGCACGAACGGCACCCGGGTGGCCAGCGTCGCGGCCTGCGCCACCAGCGCCAGGTCGTGCGCCTCCTGCACCGACGCGGAGGCCAGCAGCGCGAACCCGGTCTGCCGTACCGCCATCACGTCGGAGTGGTCGCCGAAGATCGACAGGCCCTGCGCCGCGAGGGACCGGGCGGCCACGTGCAGCACCGCCGGGGTCAGCTCGCCGGCGATCTTGTACATGTTCGGGATCATCAGCAGCAGGCCCTGCGACGCGGTGAACGTCGTGGTCAGCGCCCCGCTCTGCAACGCGCCGTGCAGCGCACCGGCCGCGCCGCCCTCGCTCTGCATCTCGACCACCGTCGGCACGGTGCCCCACACGTTGGGCCGCCGCGCCGCTGGCCCACTCGTCGGCCAGCTCCGCCATCGGCGAGGACGGCGTGATGGGGTAGATGCAGCACACCTCGTTGAGCCGGTAGGCCACCGACGCCGCCGCCTCGTTGCCGTCGACCGTCGCGCGCATCACTCGCCCTCCGCAACCATCTCGATCGCGTGTACCGGGCACTGCTCGTAGCAGTTCGCCGCAGCCGGTGCAGCGGTCGTAGTCGAACCGGTACCGGTGCCCCGACGCCCAGCTTGATGACCGCGTCCTCCGGGCAGGCGCCCAGGCAGCCGTCGCACTCGAAGCAGTTGCCGCACGACAGGCACCGGCCGGCCTCGTAGGTCGCCTGCGTGACGTCCAGGCCGCCGACCACCTCGGTGAAGTCGGCGACCCGTTCCGGCGGTTCCAGTTCGGGTTGGCCGCGGCGGGCGGCGTCGCCGAAGTACCACGGGTGCAGCGCGTCGAACGTGACCACGTCGTGCTTGGCCGGCCGGTGGGCCACCGCGTCGCGCAGGTAGGCGTCGATGTGCCGGGCCGCCTTCTTGCCGTGGCCGACGCCGACGGTGACCGTACGCTCGGTGGGCACCATGTCCCCGCCGGCGAACACCCCCGGGCAGCCGGTCATCAGCGACGTCGACACCACCACGGTGCCGTCCGCGGTGAACTCGACTCCCGGCACCTGGCGCAGGAACGCGGTGTCGCTGCTGCTGGCCCAGCGCCAGGATCACGGTGTCCGCGGCGAGCGTCTCGAACCGGCCGGTGCCCTGCGGCCGGCCGGACTCGTCCAGCTCCATCACCTCGACGGTCAGCTCCGGCCCGTCGAACGCCGTGATCGTGCGCAGCCAGTTGATCCGTACCCCCTCGCGCTCGGCGTCCTCGGCCTCCTCGGCGTGCGCCGGCATCTGCCCGCGGGTACGCCGGTAGACGATCAGCGCCTCGTCCGCGCCCAGCCGGCGGGCCACCCGCGCGGCGTCCATCGCGGTGTTGCCGCCGCCGTAGACGGCCACCCGCCGCCCGATCACCGGCCGCTCGCCCGAGGCGACGCTGCGCAGGAACGACACCGCGTCCACGATCCGGCCCGCCTCCCGGGCCGGGATGTCCACCCGCTTGGACAGGTGCGCGCCGACCGCGACGAAGACCGCGTCGAAGCCGCCGTCGCGCCGCTCCGCGGCCAGATCCTCGACCCGGTGCCCGCAGGTGATCCGCACGCCGAGCGCGGCGATCCGCTCGATCTCGCCGGCGAGCACGTCGCGGGGCAGCCGGTAGGCCGGAATGCCGTAGCGCATCATCCCGCCGGGCTCGGCGCTCGCGTCGCGGATCTCGACCTGATGACCCAGCCGGGCCAGGTGGTACGCCGCGGACAGCCCGCTGGGCCCGCCGCCCACCACCAGCACCCGCCGGCCGCTGGGCGCCGGCGGCGGGTCGAACGCCCACGCCCGCTCCAGGGCGAGATCACCCAGGAACCGCTCGACCCCGTGGATCGACACGGCGCTGTCCAGATCGCGCCCGGTTGCACACGCTCTCGCAGGGGTGGTAGCACACCCGCCCGTGGATGGCCGGCAACGGGTTGTCCCGCACCAGTTCGCGCCACGCCTGCTCGTGCCGGCCGGCCTGGACGTGCGCCAGCCACGCCTGGATGTTCTCCCCGGCCGGGCAACCGGCGTTGCACGGCGGCAGCAGATCCAGGTAGACGGGACGGCTGCGTGCGGACCGGGCCCGCACCGGCACGCCCGTGGAGCAGATCCGGCAGCGGCGCGACGTCGCGGCGCGGCTCGGTCGTCGCGCCCGCGTCGGCCGTACCGGGTCCCGGAGCTCGTGTCGCGCTCATGTCTGCCCCCTTCGGTTACGCCGGACTGTGTCCGGGCCGTCGAGGGCGCCGGATCCGGCAAGGGTCACCGGGAGCCGCGACGCCCGCAGGGTGTACGCCGACGGTGGGCGGATTCGTTGACAGTGCGATAACGCGGTCACGGCCGCGGAGATCAAACGTTGAGCCGGTGGGCGATGGCTCGTGCCAGGATGCCCGGTGGCGGAGCGTGGTTGGTCGGGTCCAGAGCAGTTGTCATGGCGTCCTCCGCGACCGGGCCGCTGGTGTTCAGTGGTATTACCAGCAGTCTGACCTGTCGGTGGTCGACGCAGGTGGCGATCAGGAGATCGTGGTAGAAGCCCAGCCAATTGAGCGGGATGGGGCGGCCCTCAATTACGAGCCGGATCGGGTGGGCATGCCATCCGGCGACGCTGAGCGACAGCGCCCTGACCTGGTCGCGCCACCTGTCGAGAAGAGGAATCAGCAGCCCCAGCTCGCTGACCGGGTCGTGTGATCGCGGCCACCAGCCGCCGTCCAGCGTCGGGCCCGGACCGGCGTCCATCGGCCGCAGGCACAGCCGCACCGTGGCGCGGCGCGGCAAGAGATCCAGAATTTGGGCGTTCATGGCGCACCCCTTGGTGATCGGCCCGCTTCGTTGCGGGTGCTGCCACCGGGGTCTGGAGTGCTGTCGTTGAGTCTATGCGGCTCCTGAGCATCGTGACAGGGCGCGCGACGGCCGCCCGGCGCGGGCGACGGCATCGTCCGGGCCCCACCCGCTGTAAGTCTTGGCCTTGCGGCCGAGATCGGCGGGTCGGACGTCAACGCCAGCATCCGTCGATGACAGGCGAAGGCTCATGGAAGAGGTTGCTCCGGACCCCGGCGACGTGCTCAGCGTCGATCGCCAGGAGGCCGCGTGAGCACCACCGACCCGTTCAGGGTGTGCCTGGGATGCGCGTTCGCGCCCAACCCCAAAGCCATGCTCGTCGTCGCCGGGTCCGGCCCCGCCGTCGTACCCGATGCCCGCTTCGTGTCGCCGTGAGCAGCGACGGCATCGAGCGTGACCGGCTTGCCCACGAGCTGTCTGTGCTGCTCAACGACCAGGTCGGCGAGCTGGACTGATCGGCGAGGGGCCGGTTATTGCCCAATGCCCGGGATTGACATGAATCGGTGGCGTTGGTCTGCAATTCCTTATCGCTTTACGGATCGTTTGTGTCCCGTGCCAACCATGGCCTTCTATCGGACAACATGCCAGCTTATTGGCACCATATTTGGATTGGCTTGCGTTGACACAAAACTGTATACGTTTAAGGGGTTATGGCGGCGTATTCGGTACGACATTGTTCGTTACCACCCGCTGGCATCCTTGGAAAGCCCCACGTCGCACCGGCGCGGACAACGCCGACCCCATCGGCCTCGTCTGCGACCTCGACCCCAAACAATCGTCCTAAATGGAAGGACGCGGACTCAGCGGCGGAGGGCCTTACGCCGAACCGCCCCGATGGCAGCGGTTCCGACGAACAGCACGATTCCGATGATCGCGAGCCACAACAGCCCCTTGATGGCGAACCCGACGATCGCCAGGATGACCCAGAGTACGAGCAAGACGATCAAGAGTACGAGCATGGCGACCTCCATTGCTGCGTAGAGATCAGAGTACCCGACATCGCATCACCTGAGTGCGGCCCCCACCGGCCGATCGGGTCGTCGTTTCGGAGGCATCATGGAAGTCATGCGAACGGCCGGTAACCGCTGGGGTGGCGGTCGGCTGTGGTGACGGTGGCCGGTCCGGCGCGATCTGAGGTCTTCGAGTCCGGGGTGGACGTGTCTGTGGCCGGTGCGCTGCCGGGTGAGCGGGTGCTACGCGGTCTCGGGGTGGGCCGCGACGGCCTGACGGCGGGGGAGGCGGCGCGGCGGCTGGCCCGGTACGGGCCCAACGCGGTCTTGACGCACCGGGCCCGCCTGCTGCTGGTGTTGTGGCACCAGTTGCGGTCACCGCTGCTGGGGTTGTTGCTGGCCGCGGCGGTGGCGTCATACTTCGTCGGGGAACGCGGCGATGCGGTGATCATCGGGGTGATCGTGGCGCTGTCGGTGAGCCTGGGTTTCGTCAACGAGTACCGGGCGGAGAAGGCCGCCGAGGCGCTGCATTCCCAGATCCATCACCGGACGCTCGCCGTACGCGGTGGCCGGCCGGTCGTGGTGGACGTGACCGCGCTGGTCCCGGGCGATGTGGTCGATCTGCGGCTGGGGGACATCGTGCCGGCCGACGTCCGGCTGATGCAGGCCTCGGGGTTGGAGTGCGACGAGTCGGTGCTGACCGGCGAGTCGCTGCCGGTCGACAAGGACACCGAGCCGGTACCGGAGGGTACGTCGCTGGCGGAGCTGTCCGGCTGTGCGTTGATGGGCACCGTGGTGCACGCCGGTAGCGGACGCGGGGTGGTGACCGCCACCGGGGCGCGCACCAGGTTCGGGGGTATCGCCGCGGGGCTGGGCGGCCACCAGATCGAGACCGAGTTCCAGGTCGGGCTGCGTCGGTTCTCGATGCTGCTGGTCTACGTCGCCGCCGCGCTCACCACGTCGATCTTCGTCATCAACGTGGTGCTGCACCGGCCGATCCTCGACGCGCTGCTGTTCTCGCTGGCCATCGCGGTCGGGATCACCCCGCAGTTGCTGCCCGCGGTGGTGTCGATCAGCCTGGCCGCCGGATCCCGGCAGATGGCGCGTCGCAAGGTGCTGGTCAAACGCCTGGTCTGCATCGAGGACCTGGGTGATATCGACATCCTGTTCACCGACAAGACCGGCACCCTGACCGAGGGCCGGATCAGTTTCATGCGCGCCATCGGCGCCGACCTCGCCGCGCCGGACGCGCCGCTGCGCTGGGGTCTGACGTGCACCGAGGCCACCGTCGAAGACGGCCACGCGGTCGGCGGCAACCCCCTCGATGCGGCGCTGTGGGACTCGCCCGCCGCGCGCGGGCAGCGCACGGCGCGTGGCCGGGGACACCCGGCTGTCGGTGCTGCCCTTCGACCACGAACGGCGCATGGTCTCCGTACTCGTCCGCGAGCAGCACGGCGCGCAGACGATGGTCACCAAGGGCGCCCCCGAGGCGGTACTGGACCGGTGCGAGGACGTGCCGGCCGCCGCTGCCGCGGCCCTGGCAGCCGAGTTCGCCGCCGGCAACAGGGTGGTCGCCGTCGCCACCCGCCCCGCTCCCGACCTCACCCAGCTCACCCCCGCCGACGAGCACGACCTGCGGCTGGCTGGCCTGCTGGTGTTCCTGGACCCGCCCAAACCCGACGCGGCCGGTGCCCTGGCGCGCCTGGCCGGGCTCGGCATCACCGTCAAGATCGTTACCGGGGACAACCCGGCGGTGGCGGCCAAGGTCTGCCGCGACCTCGGCCTGCCTGCCGGCGCGGCGCTGACCGGCACCGACCTCGACGCCCTCGACGACACCCAACTCGCGGCTGCGATCACGACCACGACCGTGTTCGCCCGGGTCAGCCCCGAGCACAAGGCGCGGATCGTTCGCGTCCAGCGCCTCACCGGCGCGGGCGGTAGCCTTCCTCGGCGACGGCGTCAACGACGCCCTGGCCCTGCACGCCGCCGACGTGGGCATCTCGGTCGACTCCGCCACCGACGTCGCCAAGGACGCCGCCGACGTGATCCTGCTGGAGAAGAATCTCGACGTGCTCGCCGACGGCGTGGTCGAGGGCCGGCGGATCTTCGCCAACACCATCAAGTACGTGCTGATGGGCACGTCCAGCAACTTCGGCAACATGTTCAGCGCCGCGGGCGCGTCCCTGTTTCTGAAGTTCCTCCCGATGCTGCCCTCCCAGATCCTGCTCAACAACCTGCTCTACGACACCAGCCAACTGGCCATCCCCACCGACAACGTCGATGAAGACCAGCTACGCCGCCCGTCGCACTGGGACATCCGGTTCATCCGCCGCTTCATGATCTACTTCGGGCCGATCAGTTCGGTGTTCGACTTCGCCACCTTCGCGGTCATGCTGTGGGTCTTCCACTCCGGGCCGGCCCAGTTCCGCACCGGCTGGTTCGTGGAGTCCCTGGCCACCCAGACCCTGGTCATCTTCGCCATCCGTACCCGCCGGATCCCGTTCTTCCGCAGCCACCCCAGCCTGCCGCTGACACTCGCCGCCCTCGGCGTGGTCACCATCGGCGCGCTTCTTCCCGCCACCCCCCTCGCCCACGTGCTGGGCTTCCACCCCCTGCCCGGCGGCTTCTTCGCCGCCCTCGCGGTCATGGTCGTCTGCTACCTCGTCCTCATCGAGGTCGGCAAGCGGCTGTTCTACGGCACCGCACCCGCACCCACCGGCCTGCCCGCACTCCCCGTCGGACACCGCCACCTGCGCCGCCGCGCCGCCTACTTCACCAGCCACCAACGCAGACTCATGCCGGGACGCGGGGTCCCACGCCGCCGTCTGAAGAGCGCACAAATCCACCAGGTGAGGGAATGAGACGATGCCGTCGGGCCCGGCCGGGGCGAACCCGGTTCGCGGCGCGGCCTGGGGTCGGTATCGGGGCGGTCAGGTCAGACAAAGGGGGCAGGGACGATGGTGCTGCATTCCGGGAAGGCGCCGCGGGGGCAGGTGCCGGGCGAGGGACGGGAACCCGTTCGCCACGGTGGCCAACCCGGGCCTGGCGCAGGAGGTGGCTCCGCCGCTGCACGCGCTCGCCGACGACCCGGTACCGGCCGATACCGCCTGGCAACTCGTCCATGACGAGTTGATGCTCGACGGCAACGCCCGGCTGAATCTTGCCACGTTCGTGACCACCTGGATGGAGCCGCAGGCGACGCGGCTGATGGCCGAGTGCGTCGACAAGAACATGATCGACAAGGATGAGTACCCGCAGACCGCCGAGTTCGAGCAGCGGTGCGTGAACATCCTTGCCGACCTGTGGCACGCGCCGGACCCGGCCGACGTGATCGGCTGCTCGACCACCGGCTCCAGCGAGGCCTGCATGCTCGCCGGCATGGCGTTCAAACGGCGCTGGGCCGCGCGCCGGCCGGCCAGTGCGGCGCGCCGGCCGAACCTCGTCATGGGCATCAACGTGCAGGTCTGCTGGGAGAAGTTCTGCAACTACTGGGAGGTCGAGCCACGGCTGGTACCGATGGACGGCGACCGGCTGCACCTGACCGCCGACGAGGCGGTGGCGCGTTGCGACGAGAACACCATCGGCGTGGTCGCGGTCCTCGGCTCCACCTTCGACGGCAGCTACGAACCCGTCGCCGACATCGCCGCCGGGCTGGACGCGGTGCAGCGGCGTACCGGCTGGGACATCCCGGTCCACGTGGACGGGGCATCGGGAGCGATGGTCGCCCCGTTCCTCGACCCCGACCTGCGGTGGGACTTCCGGCTGCCCCGGGTAGCCTCGATCAACACCTCCGGCCACAAGTACGGCCTGGTCTATCCCGGCGTGGGCTGGGTGCTCTGGCGGCACCGCGAGAACCTTCCCGAGGAGCTGATCTTCAATGTGAACTATCTGGGTGGGGACATGCCCACCTTCGCGTTGAACTTCTCCCGGCCCGGGTCCGAGGTCGTCGCCCAGTACTACACGTTCTTCCGGCTCGGGCGTGCCGGGTTCCGGGCGGTCCAGCAGGCGTCCCGCGACGTGGCCACCTATCTGTCCGCCGGGATCGCCGCGATGGCGGAGTTCCGTCTGCTCAGTCGCGGCGACCAGTTGCCCGTGTTCGCGTTCACCACGGCTGATGGGATCAGTGCGTTCGACGTGTTCGATGTATCGCGGCGGCTGCGGGAACGGGGCTGGCTGGTGCCCGCTTACGCCTTTCCCGCCAACCGCGGCGACCTTTCGGTGCTGCGGATCGTGGTCCGTAACGGGTTCACCCATGATCTCGCGGACCTGTTGCTGGCCGACCTGCGCCGGCTACTGCCCGAGCTGCGGGCCCAACCCGGCCCGTTGCGCCCGGCCCGCGACGCTACCGGATTCCACCACTGAACCCGCCTCGCAACGGTCCGGCGCGGGTCCGGTAGGAACCGGGTGCGTATCACTGGTCGGGCCCGGTCCGCAGGTGCGGGTACTGCGGTGAGCGGCCTTGGAAGGACAGGATGCGCGGGTTCTCGATGACTCCGGCGCGGATTTCGATGGCCCGTTGGATGGTTGCGTGGTGGGCCCATGCCTCCGGGCCGGCGAGTACCGGCCGCAGGTAGGGCAGCAGCGCCTGACTGATCTCCCAGGTGGCGGAGTTCCACAGGTACGACGGGCTGTGGTCGACGGCGTAGTACTGGACCTTGTTGCCCACCGTGAACATCGGCTCCGCGAACGACGTCGGCCGCGCCCAGCTGAAACCCATCCCCTCGTCACAGGACACGTCGACGATGAGGCTGCCGGGGGCGAAGGCGGCGAGGTCGTCGCCGGTGAGGAACATCAGCGGTTGGTCGGTGTGCTGCAGCACGCAGTTGACGACGATGTCGTGCTCGGCGAGGAAGCCTGCGATGGGTACCGCGCCGCCGTCGACAAGGGCGCTGCTGCGGCTGGGGTTGTCCGGGTCGGACTCGAAATGCACGATGCGCATCGAGGGGATCGGTGAGGCGACGGCGGTGACGCCACGGTGGGTGAGCACGTCGACGTCGTGCACGCCGTGCGCGTTGAGGGCGGTGACCGCACCCCGGCCGGTGGCTCCGAAGCCGATGACGGCCGCCCGCAGTTGACGGCCGTAGTCGCCGGTGGTGCCGATCAGTTCCAGCGCGTGCAGGACCGAGCAGTAGCCGGCCAGCTCGTTGTTCTTGTGGAAGACATGCAGGGTGAAATCGCCGTCGCGGGACCAATGGTTCATCGCCTCGAACGCGATCAGGGTCAGGCGCCGGTCGATGGCCAGCTGGGTGATCTCCTCGTTCTGCACGCAGTGCGGCCAGCCCCACAGGACCTGCCCGTCACGCAGGTCGGCGAGGTCGGCTGGCAGCGGCTTGGGGAGCAGGATGATGTCGCAGTCGGCGATCAGCCGTTGGCGGGGGAGCAGCCCGGCGACATGGGGTGCCAGCTGCTCATCGAGCACGCCGAACCGCTCGCCGTAGCCGCGTTCGAGGTGGATACGCTCGCGCAGGTCGGGGTCGATGCGCTCGACGTGCAGCGGGTGGATCGGCAGGCGCCGCTCGTCCTGCTTGCGCGACCGTGACATCACTCCGAGGCTGAGCTTGTCCACTCGGGTACCCCCTTGGTTCGGAACGTCTGTGTAGCACGGCTGTCGCCACGGCCCGCGCTGCTCTGGACCCGTTTGTTGACCAAGGTCCGATGACTGGGAGCCCTGCCGGATGAGGGTACTGGGCGGCGGTCGGACACCGCGCGTGGTTGCCCGGTGGCGCTCGCCGACGTGCGTCAGAAGCGGGGATCGGGTCGTCGCGTCGGCGATGGAAGCATCGCGGCTGGCCGGCACCGCACCGTGCCGTCAGCAGGATCAAACAGGCGTACGATGAAGGGGTCGCTCGGGACCCCGGTGGCTGATGGTCCGCCGCTGGCGGACGCACCCACCCATCGAGGTCACCATGACGAGCAACCCCAAGCGACATCATTCCCTGGTTCGGGTGAGTCTCATCGTCGTCCCGTCCCACAGCCGCGTCGCGCCCAGGTTCGGGCGGCCGGACTCGTCAATGGTTCAACCCGCTGCGCCATCGACGATGCCTGCGTTGGCTGCCATCCCCGCGCCGAGGCATACCACGAGTTGATCGGAAAGGCGGCGGTTCGTGATGACCGCAGCACAAAACCATCGAGACATCTCCGCGCCGAACGGGTCGCGGACCGGTAACAGCGATAGCCCCCGGTCGATGCCGGCCCAGCCGACGCCGGCCCAGCCGGTGGTGCGGCGTTCCCGGGCCGGTGGCCTGTGGGTAGCCGCCGTGGTGTTCGCCCTCGTCCTCCTCGTGCTTTTGATCTTCGTGTTGGAGAACGGTCAACGCGCCGACGTGTCGTTCTTCGGCGCCCACGGCCACCTGCCGATGGGCGTGGCGCTGCTGCTGGCCGCGGTGTTCGGGATCCTTCTGGTGGCACTACCGGGTACGGCGCGCATCGTGCAGCTGCGGATGCTCGGCCGCCGCGGGTCGCGTGCCGCGACCGGGCCGCTGACCGCCCCGCTTCCGCTGTCGGCGGATCACCGGCCGGTCGGCAGACGCCCCGACAGCAGCCTCCGCCGGCCACCCGGCCGACAGATGTAGCCGCACCCGCCATCTGCGCCGCCGCGTCCATCAACCCGAGTGGGCGTCACTGCGGCACCGCTCACACGAGAACGGACCGAGCAATGCGTACCACCGTCGAACGCGTCACGATCGTGCCGCCCACACCGCCGTCACGACCGCGGTTGGTGCTGGCGTCCACGCAAACCGGCCAGGCGGTCCTCGACGGCGGATGGTGGCCCCGCTCCTGGGATCCGGTGGCCGAACTCCCCGGCCTTGTGCTGGCCCTCACCGCCCGCTATGGGCCGATTCGGCAGGTGATGCTCGCCAGCGCCGCCTGGGACAGCCGCTTCCGCCGGCTGGCGGTCGGCACCGGTGTGGTACGGATGGGCTGGTTCACCAGCATGGACCCGGCGTTGCTGATCGCCACCACCGACCGGGGCGACCGGGTCGACCTACTTGTGGTGCCACCCCGGACCGCGGCCACGGCAGCGAAGCAGGCGATGGCCACAGCGGCCGACCCCGCCAACGCCATGCGGGCGCCGGGCATCCTCGCCGCCGGGGCCGCTGCCCGCCCGACGCCGGGAAACGACTCCGACCAGGACGCCGTTTGGGACAACGAAGGCGGCCGCCCCAACGACGCTCGCCCACACCGGCCCGTCAACGGCCATCCCATCGCCGTCCCGAGCTGAGGGCGCATCGTGTTGCCTGTACGCGTACCGGTCGGATGACCGCCACCACGCCCGTCGTCGACCGCGGCGCATCCGCTGGCGGCCCGGGGCCCAACCCCCGGGCCCGCACCCGGTTGTACCGGGATGGCACCTGCGTGCTGCATGACTTCCCGGTCGCCGACATCTCCGACCACCTGAATGAACCGGCGTCCGTGGTGTGGCTGGACCTGTGCCGGCCGACGGCGGGCGACTTCGACATGGTCAACACCGAGTTCGGCCTGCACGAACTGGCCGTCGAGGACGCCCTGCACGAGTCCCAGCGCCCCAAACTGGATCGCTACGCCACCCACCTGTTCCTCAGCGCCTACGCGGTCACCCTCGACGCCGAGGGCGCGCGGCTGGTAGCCAGCGAGATCGCCGTGTTCATCACCGACCAGGCGCTGATCACCGTCCGCAAAGACGACCAGTTCGACATCGCACCGGTGCTCGACCGCTGGGACGCCTCACCCGACCTCGCCAAGCACGGTGTCGCCTTCCTGCTGTACGGCCTGCTCGACCACCTCGTCGACGGCCATTTCGCCGCCGTCCAGCAGCTCGACGAGGGCATCGAGCGGCTCGAAGACCTGCTCTTCGACGAGCGCCGCGCCCAGATCGAGACCGTGCAGAGGCGCTCGTTCGCGCTGCGCAAGAACCTCGTGCTGCTGCGTCGCGTGGTGCTGCCCATGCGCGAGGTCCTCAACACCCTGCTGCGCCGCGACCTGCACACGGTCGGCGAGGCCATGACGCCTTACTACCAGGACGTCTACGACCACGTGCTACGCGCCACCGAGTGGACCGATTCCCTGCGCGATCTGGTCGCCACGACCGTCGAGACCAACCTGACCATCCAGGCCAACCGGATGAACCTCATCATGAAGAAGGTGACCAGTTGGGCAGCGATCATCGCCGTTCCCACCGCGATCACCGGCTTCTACGGCCAGAACCTGCCCTACCCCGGCTACGCCACCCACTGGGGTGTGCTCGATCTCCACCGCCCTCATCGTCGCCCTGTCCGCGCTGCTCTACCTGGCCTTCAAACGAAACGACTGGCTCTAGGCGCCGCGACCCGCGGGCGGCCGGCTCGCCGACCCAGGTCCGAGCAGCTGGCGTCTGCCTGCAATGGCGTAGAGTTGACGGCGGGACCGGCTTTCACCGTGTCGGCGCGGCGGTCATGGCTCGCGTTGGCACAGCGTCGTCCGTGCCCTTGCGGATTCTTTCGCCGCCCGGACCCTGCGGTAATGACCAGCGACTCCCGGCGCTCCAGCACTGGCGCCGTCCTAGCCGGCACACCCGCGGCGTGTCCCCGTAAAGGGCGTCGACCACCATGACCGTTCTCGCCGAGCGAACAACTCTTGCCGAACCCGCCGTGACCACGGCGGTGGCGACGCGCCCCGCCGAACCGGTGTCGCCGGCCGTCCTCCACCCGGAGCAACCGGCCGCGCCCGGACGTCCGGTCGCCCGTTCCGGCGGCAACAGATCGGCCGACGCCGGCGCGCTGGCGACCACCGAACAGTTGCTGCGCCAACGGGACCAACTGCCGGCCGGCCATCCCGACCACATAACGCTCCGCGCCCGGGTCATCGAGGCCAACCTGCCGCTGGCCCACCACCTGGCCCGCCGCTACACCGGACGCGGTGAACTCCTCGAGGACCTGACCCAGGTCGCCGCCCTCGCCCTGATCAAGGCTGTCGACGGCTACGACCCCAACCGGAACGCCGCCTTCACCAGCTACGCCATCCCGAGCATCCTCGGCGCCCTCAAACGGCACTTCCGCGACACCGCCTGGGGAATGCGGGTACCCCGCTCGGCCCAGGAACTCGCCCAGGACGTCGTAACCGCCACCGGCGAGCTCGAGCAGCGGCGGGGCCGGGCCCCGACCTCCACCGAACTCGCCGACCACCTGCGCGTGACCGTCGACGACCTCCTGGCCGCCGTCGCCGCCGCGCAGGCCTACCACCTGGCATCCCTGCATGCGCCGCGGGTCGGTGCCGACGGCGCCGACCTCGTCGACCTCATCGGCGGCGTCGATCCGCGCTACGCCGACGTGGACGACTACCTGTCCCTGCGACCCATGTTCGCCGCACTCCCCCCACGGGAACGGCGCATCCTCGCCCTGCGCTTCTATGCCGACTTGAACCAGACCCAGATCGCCGCCGAGATCGGCCTATCCCAGATGCACGTGTCCCGACTGCTCAGGCAGTCCCTTGCCCGGCTACGGGCCGCGATGCCCGACTGACCCCGTTGCCGGAACCAGTCTCACAACCAGGGAGGAGAGCGCGATGACAACGAATGCGATCTCCATCGCCCAGGCGCCCGTGCCCCGCGCAGGGCCCACCGCATCCATCACACACCGCGAATGGGCCAGGCGCGCCTTCCACCGCCGCGCCGGCCGGATCCGGGGACTGCTGCTGGTCCTCGCCCTGCTCCTACCGTTGCTGGTCACCTCGCTACTCGGCGGACACTGACCTGCTGCGGACGCAGCGTCGCCAGCCCTGTACGGCCGCACCCTCGGGTACGGCCCTGGAGGCTACCGTGAAGAGAACGGCGCTGCCCAATACCCCGGCGGTGCGAAGTGGAGGGTCGCTGTACGCCCACGGTCCGCCCCGGACCTGCTCGCGGACCGTGACATCACCCGGGTGGACCGGATGTTGGTACCGCTGACGGCAAGCGTTTGGCACTGAGGGAAGAGGCGCAGAGCGCCGGACTTCTCGCGGGAAGGGACCGATCGTGGCGGACAACATTGAACTGATCATTCGAATCCACCCGGTGGGGGGGTGAAGACGTCTCCGTGGTGAGCGCGGACTTCGGCGGGGAAGCGGAGGCGTTCGAGGCGATCACTCGGGCGCTGGACGAGCGGCGCAGCCTGGTCCTGGTCCGGGCGCGGTACAACCGTGAGCCCCGCGAGAATGGTGTGATCATCAACCTCGCCAACGTGGTGTCCGTGCGGGTGTCCAAGACGGACAGTGACGCGACTGGTCAGTACCTGTAACGGTTGGTTTGATCGGGCGGTACCCTGCCAAGCACAGGAGGTACTGATACCGGCGTGACGGCCGCGGGATTCAGGAAGCGGGCCGCGGCGGCGTGGCGGCGGGCCCGCCGCCGCCATGGTTGGCTGGATCATCTGGTCCGCGCCGGGGTGCGTTACGACGAGGCCGACGGGGGCCGGCTCGCCGCTGCGGTCACCTACTATGCGTTCTTCGCCACGTTCGCGCTCGCGTTGCTGAGCTTCGCGATCTTCGGGTTCGTCCTGGACGACCCGGTGGTGCAGCGCTCGGTGCAGCACTACCTCGCGCAGAACCTGCCCCGCCTCGATGTGCAGGCACTGCGCGACGCCCGGAGCACCGCCGGGGTGATCGCGTTCATCGGCCTGCCGATCACCGGATGGTTCTGGGTGGACGCGCTACGAGTTTTCCCAGCCGCAGTCGGCGTGGGGGTGTGCGGATGGCTCCACCGCGCACCGCACGGGTACTCACGTTTATGGATCAATCGGTTGGGGAACGCTGCACCGTGGGTCGCCCCGGTTCGGGAGATCGGCTCAATAGCGAGGAGAGCATTATGGGCGTTATCGCCTGGATCGTACTCGGTGCCGTCGCCGGCTTCATTGCCGAACACCTCACCGGAAGAAGGACCGGCCTGCTGCTGGCCACCGTCATCGGGATCGTCGGTGCCTTGCTTGGCGGGTTCATCGCCAAAGAGGTATTCGGGGTACAGACGCTCAATACGTTCTTCAACCTGAGCACATGGATCACCGCGATCGTCGGTGCCGTGGTGCTCTTCCTGCTGTTCGGGGCCGTTCGGGGTCGCCGCCGCTCCGGGACTGCCAGGGGTCGCGGCCGGCGCTGGCGGCGGGCCTAGACCGCGCGGTTGCCCTTGCCCGGTGATGCCGCGCCCGAGCGGCGCGGCGGGCACGACGGGCTGTGGTCCGGCCATCCGCGGATGGCCGGACCATCCTGTGCGGTACCGGTGTCCGGGCGGCGGTCCGTCGCCCTTGGCGAGCATGTCGCGCGGGGATCCGCGTCGTGACGAAATACTGAGGACGACATCTGGAGGTGTGTCATGGACCGGTCACCGCGCTCTGTCGTTTCCAGCCGTGCGCTTGGCGCCCGCGACGAGGCGGCCGAGGCGTTGGATCACCTCGTGGCCGCCGTGTTGGAGGGCGCCACCGACGCCGGCGAACGTTCGCGCCGCGCGGGAGTCACCGCCCGGGACAGGGCCGCGTCGGCTGCCCGGGCACTTCGCGGGCAGCGTCCCCGACCGCCATGGCCATGGCTGGTGGCCGGGCTGGCCATCGGCGTGGCCGTCGGCACGGTGGCTGGTGCCATCCTGGCCCGCCGCCAACCCACGCCTGCCGGCGACGCCGACGCGGGGGACGCGGGCCTCATCAGCGGCGAGCCTGACCGGCCGGTCGGCGAGTCCTGACAAGAACGGCGTGAGACGTGAACAGGCGGCACAGGAACGGAGCCGGACCGCCGCCGGACACGAACGCGCCGCGCGGTTGCATGACAGGCTGGCCGAGCTCGGCTGGGGCGATGTCGAGGAACATCGGCAGCAGGCCGGCGTACACCGCGAGGACGCCGAAGCCGACAGGCCCGCCGCCGATCGCGATCCGGGCGGGCGCCGGCCTGGCGGGCCGGCGCCCGCAACCGCCGGCCGGCCCGCGCCCGAGCTGACAGCTCGGTCCGGTACCCGGCCGTCCCCGGTCGGACGGACCGAGGAATAGGGCCGTTGTGCCCTGCCCTCCACCGCGGCGGTAGGCGACGCTTGGGCATAACGGACGACCGGGTAGGCAACTCCGCGGCGCCCGGACCTTCTGTGCGACCGCTGATCGAGCACCTTGCCCACTTTTTGAAAGGGAGGGTGACGATGGATCGCAACGGTTCACGGCTGCCCCAGGTGATTCAGGGCGGCATGGGAGTGGCGATCTCCGGCTGGCCGCTGGCCAAGGCGGTCGCCGCCACGGGGCAGATGGGCGTCGTTTCCGGTACCGCGCTGGAGGTCGTCTGCGCCCGCCGGTTGCAGGACGGTGACCCGGGTGGTCACGTGCGGCGGGCGCTCGCGCATTTCCCGGCCACCGGTATCGCCGAACGCATCCTCCGTACGTACTTCGTCCCGGGCGGCAAATCGAGGACTGCGCCCTACCGTCCGGTACTGCGCTACACCTTGCAGCCCGCCCGCGCCTTGATGGAACTCACGATCGCGGCGAATTTCGTCGAGGTGTTCCTCGCCAAGGAGGACAGCCTCGGGCCGGTGGGCATCAACTATCTACGCAAGATCGAGCTGCCGATCCCATTCGCCTGTTACGGCGCGATGCTCGCCGGGGTGGACCACGTCCTGATGGGTGCCGGCAACCCGGCCGATCTGCCGGGACTGCTCGACGGTCTGGCCCGGCACGAGCCGGTCGCCCTGCCGGTGCGGGTACAGGGAACCACCTCGGCCGACGGTGACTTCGCCATCCATTTCGATCCTCGGGACGTGGTCGCAGGAACCGGGCCGGCGCTGCGGCGGCCCCGGTTCGACGCCATTGTCGCCTCAGTCGACCTCGCGGCCGCGCTGGCCGCCGACCCGGCCACCCGACCCGACGGGTTCGTCATCGAGGGTCCAAGCGCCGGCGGGCACAACGCGCCGCCTCGCGGGCCGCGCCGCCTCGACACCCTCGGGCAGCCGGTCTACGACGAACGCGACGTCGTCGACGCCACCGAGATGGCCGGATTCGACCTGCCGTTCTGGATGGCCGGTTCGTACGCCAGCCCATCCGGGCTGCGCACGGCGGTCCGCGCGGGGGCGGCCGGTGTACAGGTCGGCACCGCGTTCGCGCTGTGCCGGGAATCGGGGCTGGCCGATGAGTACAAGCGGCGCGTCCTCGACCAGGCCGCTCACGGGGAGGTGCGGGTCCGTACCGATGCCCGGCTTTCGCCGACCGGCTTTCCGTTCAAGGTGGTCGAACTGGACGGCACCCTCTCGGAGGCGGACGTGTACGCCGACCGGCAGCGGATCTGCGACCTTGGCGTGCTGCGCTCGGCGTACCGCAAGCCCGACGGCACGATCGGGTATCGCTGCCCCGCCGAACCGGTCGCGATTTACGAGCACCACGGCGGGCGGGCGGAGAACACCGTCGGGCGGCGTTGCCTGTGCAATTCCCTGATGGCGACCGCGGGCCTCGCCCAACGGCGGCCCGGCGGCCTGGTCGAGGCCGCCACCGTGACGGCCGGCGCCGATTTCACACCCGTACAGCACCTTCTCCGGCAGGTCCCGGACGGGCAGCTCACGTACAGTGCCCGCGACGTGGTCAGCTACCTGCTCGGCTGACGGGAACCGGAAAGCCACTGGCGCAACTGGTCATAGACGTCGGGGTGGTTGAGCAGATCGAAGTGGTGCAGTCCGCCCACATGGCGGCCGTGGCCGACGGCGAAGGAGACGGTACGGCGGCGGCCGTTTCCGGAGGCGCTCGGAAGCCGCACGAACAGGTCGCCCACCATGCCGGCGAGCGGATGCTCCGGGTGGGCGGTGAGGGTGGCACCGATGAAGTAGTAGCGGACGTGCGGCGGGACCGGCACCTCGGTGCAGCGATCGTGCAGGAATTCGTCCGGGTCGGCGTCGCGCCAGTCCGCCTCCACGACCGAACCGAAGCGCAGGTCCTTGACGCCGACGCTGCGCGAGTTGAGCACGCGGGCTGCGGGGCGGGTCTCCGGCACCTTCGACAGCAGCCACGAGGCGACATTGACGCCCTTCTCCAACGGCGCGCCCAGATGCGGCGTACCGAGGCAGAAGACATGCCCGACCAGCGGTGCACTCCGGTGGTGACCCACCGCCGCCTGGTGGCAGGCGCTGCGCACGACCAGCCCGCCCATCGAGTGCCCGACCAGTGTGATCTCCTCGACCGGCACCGGCCAGCCGGCGACCAGTTCGTCGAGCAGCAGGGCGAGTCGGCGTCCGTTGTCGGAGACCCGCAATCCGGTGTTGTACCGCAGGAACACCGGCGTGTACCCGAGATCGTGTGCCAGCCGGGAGCCGTACGTGACGTCGTCGACACCGTAGTGCCGGCGCGAGGACAGCGACCAGTACTCCTCCGTCTCGCACAGGCCGGGCACGAACACCGCGATCCGTCCGGTCGCCCGCGGAAAGGCGTCGGCCAGCGCGCCGGTGCTCAGGGCGACATCCGCCCCTTCGACGCGGACGGCCATCGTCATTGCCAGTGCGGGGTGCCGTGAGCTGAGCCCGTCGCCCCACAGACCGTTCATCCCGGCGAGTACCAGTGAGGCCCAGCCGGCGGCCGCCAGCGACGACTGGCTGGGTGGGGTGGCGCGGGCGGCCAGGCCGCCGGCGACCCGCGGCAGGATCGCGTGCGCGCCACGCACCGCGGCGTATACGCCACCGGCGATTCCGTCGTGCAGCACCCGTACCGGCGTCGCGGCCGGTCCCACCGCCGCGAAGACCCGGTCCGCGATCGCCTGGTGCACCTCACGGACCACGCCGACCGCGCCCGCGAGCACATCGCCCAGGACGCCGCCGGTCGCTCGGATCTCCTCGGTACGCCCCACGAAGCCTCCCAGGTGGCTCGACGGCCACCGTCAGCCTGCGGTACGCGCCCGCTGGCGGCAACCCATCCGTGCCCGCTCAGGTTACGGGTCTCCGGGTACCCGCCCGGCCCGCTCCTTCCACTGCCTGGAAGCCGCCTGGCCACCCGGGCGGACTTCGACCGGATCCGCGCCGCCGCCGTCTGACCACCTTCCCGGCACCGGGTGGGCCGCCGCGCGGCGGCGCGCCCGGGTGATTGTCAGCCGTCGCTGGCCGGGCCGGTCGTGCCGCGCACCACCAGTCGGGGCGCGATCACCACCTCGCGGGGCGACGTCCGGCCCTGGTCGAGACGCTCGACGGCCGCCGCCACCGCGTGCCGCGCGTGCTGCGCAAGCTCCTGGCTGACCGTGGTCAGGTCCACATAGGCCAGCCGGGCCAGCATGCTGTCGTCGTACCCGGCCAGGGAGACCGCCTGTTTGAGGTGGGGCATGGCAATGCGCCTACCGTGCTCGATCGTCGACAAATGCCGCCACGCTGCGTAACGATCGGTCAGCGGCTGACTCGAAATCGGTGCGTGAGTGGGCAGGCGGTAGCACCCGGCGGAGCGTCAGCGGAGCCGGGTTGGTTGTGAGGTCGTGTGAGAACGGCCCGGGATGTCAGGCGGCGGTGGGTAGTTCGGGTGGGGTTGCAGGATGACCTTGCGCGGCCAGCAGGTCGCCACCCGCCAACCACTCCCGTCATGAACGGGCAAGGGCTACCCGCAACAGCCACCAACCAACCTGTGGGGGTTCCAAGTCCGGTCACCCTCGTTGACCCCCGGCCGAACATGATACCCGGTGTCGGTCGGGCATGACCGGGATTCGTGTCGTTGCCACGCCGAACTCGCGCCGGTCGCAAGCCGCATATCGAGCCGGAGACAGGCCGGAGACGGCGGTAGACGGGCGGTAGACGGCGTCGGGGAATTTGTTGACCAACCTGCCGCAATTCGGGTAGGTGGCTGTTGTGGAACTGCCTAGCCCGATGCAGATTGTCCCTACCGTAGCGAGTCCGGCTAATCCATGAAGATCCCTTAGACCGAAGTTCTGCGCGCCCAGCACGTCTGTCGCAGGTGCCGAGAGAGAGTCTCAGGGCGATCTTCGACCAGGACGCTCCCGGATCAGCCCGTCGACGCCGTCGTCGTGTTCACATCTCGGCACGAACGATGAAACAGTGAGAAGATCAACGCCCGGAGAGGACACCGCGGATGGATGACGTGCAGATCCACACCACCAGGCTGGACCCCACAGCCAACGAACCGCTGATGGCCATTGCCAACGCCGGCGCCGCCGCCTTCGGCTACACCGCCGAGCTGACGCTGGACGGCCAGTTGGCCCAGCTGTTGCGACTGCGCGTCGCCCAGGTCAACAACTGCACCTATTGCCTCAACGTTCACTACCGCGCCGCCCGCGAGGTCGGTATCCCGCAGGTGAAGATCGACTGTCTCACCGCGTGGTGGGAGACGCGGCTGTTCAGTGATGCCGAGCGGGCCGCGCTGGAGTACGCCGAAGCCCTCACCCGCGCCTCCGACACCACGGTCTCGCAGGCATTCCAGCAGTACCACGACAACCTGACCACTCATTTCGACGAGGCCGCGATGCTGGAGATCGTGGCGGTTGTCGTCAACATGAACGTCTGGACCAGGCTCAAGCTTGCCGCGGGCGCCATGCCCTCGCTCGGTTGATCCACCGGCCACGCCGGACCCATCCGGGCATCGGAACCGCGTACCGGCCAGGCGCACTGGTAACCACCGTGCCGCACAGACCAAGATCCACTACGAGCCTGTCGGGGAGCGGTTCGGCTCCGCGGTCAAGGAGGGCGACCGTTGTCACCGTGCACGCGCGGCGGCGCCGGGGTAGCAGGTACTCGGTACGCCACGGGATGATCCTCACGTCCCAGCTCTGTGAGCAGGCCGTCCCGGCATCGGCGGCGCCGCTCAGATCGTCACCGCAGCCCCGACACTCGGCCGGCGGGTCCACCGGCAACCGCTGAGCCGGGTCCGGGTCCCGCCGCAACCCGCGGCCGGGATGCCCGGGCTGACCGCCCCTCGACTTGTCCCTCGACCGCTGCCGCGACGACCCACCCCTGGCTTCCTGGCGGGCCTCACGCTCGGCCTTGCGTCGGGCCTTCGCCTCGATCGACTCCTTCGACGACGGCGTCCCGGAGTCATCACTGCCCGAGCCAAGCCGGCGCTGCAACTCCGCGACCTGCAAACCCAGCGCGTACACTACCGCCTGCAACTCACCGATCTGGGCGTCTCGCGCCGTCAGCACGTCCCGCAACCCGGCGTTGGCACGGCGAAGCTGCTCAACCAGCTCCACACTGGGCACGGTCGGACACAAGTCGCGATCATCACTATCCCCACCCGGAAGATCAAGCACCCCCACCCGGCGAGTAACACACCAGAATCGCACTCAACTCACAACCCGCAGGTCGCACCCCACCGTGGATGGACACAACGGTTTCCTATCGGTAAGAAATTGGAAGTCGGCGAAGAAGGCCGGGTTCCTGTTCGTTGGCTGTCACAATCGTGTCCGCACCCAGACCGCGCAGGCACGACATCAACGCTTCGGACACGGCAGCGCCAACACCGGCACCGCCGCGCAGCGCGGTGAAGTCAACGCACAACTGCCCGCCCGGATAGCGCGGCTGCGCCGTGACCGCCCACCGCGGCACCAGAGCGGTCTTGCCCACGCCCGGCATCCCCACCACCGTCGCCACCCGCGCTCCGGAGTCCGTCCTGGACGGTTCGTGCCCGACCGGGCCTGTTTCCGATTCGTCGACGGCCTCGAACAGGCAGCGGCGAGCATCGGTCGACTCGTCACCGGCGCGCCCACGCGGGCGGCCACGCTGTATGAGACCTTCCTGGCCGGATGCTACGAGAAGGCCGAGGAGGTCGGCGACTCCAGCGGCAGCTTCGGCACGTTCGTCCAGACCCTGATCTGCGGCTGGATCACGGCCCGCCAGGCCGCCGGCGCCTGCCCCCAGCAGACCGCAACCCTGCTGCTGACCTGGATGGACACCGACCAGTACGGCTTCTGCAACCAACTGGAACGCCAGGCTGCCACCGCGCTACACGAAGCCGGCCTCGCGGCGCTCACCAACCAGATCCAGGCCCGCTTCGACGCCGCCGCGCAGGCCACCGCGGCCTCTGACGCGTCGGACCGGACCAACCAGTACGCCCGGCGCCGGTGGGCGGAGGCGTTGCGGACCCTGCACGCCACGCGCAACGACCTCGACGCGTACCTCGCGCTGGCGCAGCAGACCGGCCTGACCGCCGAGGACTGCCTCACCTTGGCGAACATGCTGACCACGCAGGGTAACCCGACCCAGGCCCTGTCCTGGGTCGAGCGTGGCCTGGTGCTGGACGCCCAAGCCTCGTACGGGTCATTCGCCGGACACAGCCTCGCCGAAGCGCCGGTACGCAGTCAGCACAAGCGGTTCGGGGACGTGGCTGCGGTGTGGTCCGTCCTGGACGGTCTGGATGTGGTCGGTCTGGTCGACGATGTGGTGCCTCGCCACGCGCATGCGGGCGCGTCGGTGGGCACCTACCTGGCGTTGGCGACGCTGAACCGGGTGGTCGAGCCACGCTCGAAGCGGGCCTTCGCTGACTGGTGGGTGGTGTCGTAGGCGCTCAGGTCGTCGAACCGGTCGGTGTCGACGGTCTGGTAGCGGCTGCGGGGGATGTCGAGCAGGGCGGGGTGGTCGGACGGTGGCAGCGAGCCGACGAATCCGATCCCGGCGGCTTCGACCTGTTCGTGGTTGGCCGTCGAGTTCTGCCCGGCGTCGTAGACCACGGTCAGCGACTCCACCGAGTCCACCAGGAGTCGGTAACGGGCCACGAGTTCATCCAGCACGGTGCTGAACTGGGTGACGTCCGGACGGTCGCCGGGGTAGGCGTGGGAGACGATCGGGATTCCGCCGTCACGGGTGACCACCAGGGCCAGGCCGACCAGCCGCAGGTCGGTGCGTTTCTGCTTGGCCTTGCCGCGTTGGGCGATCGGGGCCCGCTGGTTGGTCGAGTCGATGTAGGTGGCGAAGTTGGTCATGTCCAGGGCCATGCCGGCCAGGTCGAGGCCGTACCGGTCGACCATGCCGCCGTAGATCGAGGTCTCGATCGTGCGGAGATCGTCCTCTCCGAGCAGGTCCATGGCGTCCCAGAATCGGCGGTGGTCCAACGCCGCGGCGTCGAGTTTGATCCAGCGTGGCCCAGCAGTGGTGGCTCGAACCCCTCGGCACGCAGCAGATCAGCCACGGTGTCCGCACCGACCCGGTGCCCTTGGTCGGTCAACTGGGCGGCCAGCGCACGGGTGGACTTCGTCGTCCACCGCAACGGCGACATCGGGTCACCCCGCTCATCCGGCTCGACCAACGCCAACAAGGCAGGCACCAGCCCAGGATCGGTCTCGACCGCCCATCTTTCCGGGTGGTTGTTGCAGTCGGAAAACCCGAAGATCGAAGACTGGCTCGGCATGTACGCGACTACTTCTACTCACCGGATGGTGTTCTGCTTCTGGATGAGCTCTAATTTCGGAGATCCGTGGCCTGCCGAAACCGTTCGTGCGACGCAGCGGGCGCATACTCTAATGCCGCGATCCGCGCGGCCGGGAACGCCAGTTGACCTGTACGGTGCCAATACTGGATGCGTCGCCACGACCTGGGATTTTGCTGGTCGGGTCAGGCGGCTCGTCGGTACTGGTTGATCACGCCACCGAGGAGTCGTGTTCGCTGTACCGGGCCGTTGGACGCGAGGGCGCTTGGCTTGTAGTTGGGTGGCCGTTGATCGAGGCTCTGGTGTGGACGGTGGTCGTTGAAGTGGTGTTCATATTCGGCGAGCATGGTCCGGGCGTGCTGCTCGTTGTAGATCAGCATGCGGTCGGTGGACTCGGCACGGGCGCTGCTGACGAACCGCTCGGCGTAGCAGTCCGCGCGGCGTGCGCGGGGGAGTTCTGACCACTTCGATGCTCTCGGTGGCGAACACGGAGTCGAACGCTCCAGCGAACTTTGAGTCCCGGTCGCGAATCAGGAACCGGAACGTCGTGGCTCGCTCGTCCAGATCCATGAGGAGGTTGCGGGCCTGCTGGGTGGTCCAGGCGGCGGTGGGTGGGCGGTGACGCCGAGGATGTGGACCCGTCGGATGAGGATCTCCGATCCCGGCGGCGCGAGGATGCGGCGGACCGTGCCGGCGCCTACCCGGTGGCCGAGCCCGACGAGTTCGCCTTGGACACGCCGGTGCCGCCAGTCAGGGTTCTCGCGGGCTAGCCGGAGGATGAGCTCGCGTATCTCCTTGCCGACCCGAGGACGTCCGGGCCGGTTCGGGTAGGTCCAGTGTCGGCTGACCAGCCGCCGGTGCCAGGACAGCAGGGTGGCCGGGGTCACGATGCGGTGCTGCCACAGCTGCCGCGGCAATCCGCGAACGAGCGCGGACAGCACGGCGCGTTCGGGCCAGGATAGCCGTGGCCGACCGACCTGCCGACGCAGAATGGCGACCTCGTGGCGAAGCACCATCAGCTCGGCGACGATCGCGGCGTCACCGCGTGTCGCCTGTGGCAACCAGCTGAACAGCCGAACCGTTGTCAGGTACAGCAGCCCAAACAAGCATGCGGTCGATCTTTTGTCCGGCCAGCAGAACCACAGCTCACACCATGTGCGACAGTTCTGGCACGGCACAGGTAACGTTGGGTGACCGCCGGCAAGTTGCTGGCCCGCAAACGTCCTCGTCTCGTACCGGTGTATGACGAGGTGGTCCGCTGCGCCGTGCGGTCTCCCCGCGGGTTCTGGATATGGCTGCACGAACAACTGCGCGCCAACGGGGGCCTGCTGGCTGACCGGCTCGCCAAGCTGCGCGCCGACGCGGGCCTCGACACGACGGTGAGTCTGCCGCGGATCCTCGACGTCGTTGTCTGGATGCGACACCACAACAGCCACCTGCCCCGCCGGTGTGCCGGCCTCGGCGGGTAGGCCCAGGGCCATCGCACCGGCCGGTGGCCCGACGGGTCCTGCCAGGGTTGAGGTCGGCAATGACGCGGCGAGCCAGCCGGCCCGGTGCGGGCCGTCGCTCGCGGAGCGGATCGGTGGTGCCCCCTGACGAGCGTCGCGAAACGCTGACCAGCGCACCGCGGCGAGCACCCTCGACCTAGCCTGCCAGCTCAATCCAGGTTCTCCACTCCCCCAGGTAGGCATACGGTTCAAATCGGTCCTCGGACACGAACCATTCTCCGACGTGACGGGCTGAGGTGCGCCTCAGCCCGCACTGTTTGTTCTTGTGGCCGGTAGACCAGGCGCATGCGCCGCTGAGGCGGTGCGTCATGCGCAGCTCGCCGATGTGTGCGCCGCGGTGGAGATTTCGGTCCAGGATTTGTCAACCTCACCGTCGCCGACGATGTCCTCTCCCGCCTGGCCACGGCACACAGGAATGGACGCTTGTATGACGTCGATGGACACGCTGACCGGTCAGTCAGTCGGAGACGAAGGCCAGGCCGGCGATGCCGACGGCGTAGAGCAGCAGCACCGCGATGGAGTCGACCCCCATGCGCAGCCATTGCCGTTGCGGCCGGAACACCAGGCCGACCATGTAGACGATGGTGAGGAGAGCGCCCAGGGCAGTCAGGTAGATGTCGGTGTCGTGCGCCCGGGGCAGCACCGCTTGGCCGGACAGGACGGTGGCGAGCAGGAACAGCATCGGCAGGAACGCGTTGCCGCCGAAGATGTCGCTGACGGCGAGCTGGTAATCGCCCAGGCGGGTGGACGTCAGCCCGGTGGACAGCTCCGGCAGGGCGGTGGCGGCGGCCAGGACCGTGGCGCCGAAAAGGATGCCGGACATGCCGAGCCGGCCGAACAGTTCTTCACCGCTGCGTTCGATGAGCACGCCGGTCGCTAGGGTGACAGCGGCGGAGATGCCGAACACCAGTCCGGCTTGGCCGGTGCTGATGCCTTTCTGGCTGGCCTGCTTCTCCTTCATCGTCTTGGCGTGCCCGCGGGGGTGTTCCTGGTTGTCGGGGGCGTCGCCGCCTTCGTGCCAGGGCAGGCCCTGCCCGGCGCGGCGGAGCAGCAGCAGACCGATGCCCCAGAGCGCGGCGATGAGTACCCCGCCGGGCGTGAGCCGAAACGCGATGAGGCTGGTCGGCAGCTGGGTGGACATGACGACCACGACCAGCAGCGCCACTACCAGAGCGCCTTCCAGCAGCAGGGTCAGCGACGCGGCCAGGTAGGTCAGCGGTTTGCGTGGTCGGACGCCGGCGGCGTCGAGGACGACGAGGACCACGGTTTGGATGGCGATGCCGCCGAGGATGTTGCCGACCGCGACATCGAGCTGGTGGGCCAGGGCAGCGCTGGCCGTGATGGCGATCTCGGGCAGGTTGGTAGCGATCGCGAGCAGGACGACGCCGCCGAGCGCGGAGCCCAGGTGCAGACGTTCGGACAGGACTTCGGTGGTGTCCGACAGTTTTATTCCGGCGATCCAGATCCCGGCGGCACAACCGACGAAGATCACGAGGAGCAGCCACGAATTCAGTGAGCTCACGGACGGGGCTTCCTAGCGGGTTGGGGCGGGCACGGCATGCACCGACTGATGGGCGATGGGCGGCCGCCGGTGACCGCCGTCCTGCTCGGCGGTGTAGTCAGGCATCGGCAGGGTGCGGCGATTGCCGTGTTCAACACCAGCCGACAGGTCGGCGGCGCGCTGTCGGTGGCTGTGTTCGGCGCCATGCTCACCGGCCCGGCCGGGTTCCCGCACGGGGTGCGCATCAGCCGGAAGGACAATCAGGAGGGAGATCCACCATGCGAGGAGTTGTCCTCCACGCCCCCGGCGATGTGCGGGTCGAGAACCGCGAAGCCCCGACGATCGTCGCCCCGACCGACGCGCTCATCCGGCTGTCCGCGACCTGCGTATGCGGCTCGGACCTGTGGCCGTACCGCGGCGTCGAACCTGTCAACGGGCCGTCCCCGATGGGTCACGAGTACGTCGGCATCGTTGAGGAGGTCGGCGGCGACGTTCGCACCGTGCGGCCGGGACAGTTCGTGGTCGGCTCGTTCTTCGCCTCCGACAACACCTGCGAAATCTGCCGGGCCGGGTACCAGAGCTGGTGCGATCTTGCTGCCGCCGGACTGTCCGGCGGCCACGCGGGTGAAGGCGGCTGGCCCCTCGTGCAGTGGGAGAGGTTCCGGCGTCAGGTGCAGCGTTCCGTCGCTGAGTTGCTCGGCCAGCCGGGCCAGCTGTGCGGCGTCGGGTCGCACGTACAGGTTCGTGCTGGTGATGGCCCGCTGCGGTGGCGGTGCGTCGGAGGTCAGCGAGCACAGCCGTCCGCCGTCGCGCACCAGGGGCAGGGCGGTCGCCGCCGTGCCGGTGGCGGCGGTCAGCGCAGCGTCGAACTGTCCGTATACCTGGTCCGGCCAGGTCGGGTCGTGGTAGTCGACGACCTGTGCCGCTCCGAGGCCGCGCAGGCGGTCGGTGGCAGACGTGGATGCGGTCGCGGTGACCTCGGCGCCCGTCGCTGCGGCGAGTTGAATGGCCAGGGACCCGGTGTTGCCGGCTCCGTTGGTGACCAGCAGCCGCTGCCCTCGACCGAGTTCGAGCATCGCCATGGCCTGCCCCGCGGTCAGGCCGCTGACCGGCAGCGCCGCCGCTTCCGCCGGCTGCAGCCCGGGCGGGCAGGGCGCCGCGTGAGCCGCGGTGAGCAGGACGCGTTCGGCCCAGAAGCCGCTTGCCCCGGGCAGCGGAGCCTCGTGCGCGAGCACCCGGGCGCCGACGGCGAACTTACCGACCTCGTTGACGTCGGCGCCGACCGCCAGCACCCGGCCGGCGCCCTCCACGCCCAGCGCCGCCGGGGGACGCAGCCCTACGTCCCAGCCGGCGCCGTCCAGCAGCTGATCCCACGCCCCGACCCCGGCCGCCTCGACCGCCACCAGGATCTGCCCGGGACCCGGAAGCGGCGGGTCGGGCAGCTCCAGCACGACGACGTCCCCATCCGCGCCGGGCACTCCACATGCCTTCATGGGTATCCTTTCGCCCGGTCCGGCCGCCCGGGAGAGGCAGGCCGGTATCCACGACGCCGGCAGCAGCACCGACCGCCAGACGCCGAGTCTGAGACACCTGCCTACGAGACACCGCCTGTCCGCTTCCCCGCCATGACCTGCGCTTGGCGATCGCATCCGGTCATGAGTGGCAAACTGTCAGGAGTTCGGTGGGGCTGCGTAGACCGTGCCGGCGAACTCGGCCACCTCACGCTCGCCGAGGTGCGTTGCCAGGTCCGCCTCGCTGATCATGCCGACCAGGCGGTCATCGTCGAGGACCGGCAGCCGCCGGATGGCGTGCTGCTCCATCAGCCGCAGTACCTCGGAGACATCGACGTCGGCGTCGGCGCAGACCGGCGTGCCGCGGGCGAGCTGCCCGGCGGTGACGGTGCGGGGGTCGCCGTTTTCCGCGATGCAGCGCACCACGAGGTCGCGGTCGGTGATGATGCCGCGCAGTTGCCCGTCGGCGCCGCAGATCGGTAGCGACCCGACGTGCAGATCGCGCATCATGCGTGCGGCCGTGTTGAGCGTTTCGTTTTCGTCGATGCACGCCACGTTCGGGTGCATGATCTCGCGAGCTGTTGCCATCGCCGGCCCTCCTTCTTCGTGTCGGCTGCCAGGCGGCGCATTCGTCGATGCGGCGGCGTGCCGAGTGGCGTCGCAGGCTTTCTCGAATTGCGTGGCCAGGATCCGGTAGCCCACGACCCGTTTCGCGACGGTGCAGAGGTCGGAACCGGCCGCCTTCGCCGCCACCCGTCACCCGCGACCCGAGCTGGCTCGTCGTTGCCTGGCCGCCCTTCCCCCCGATGGGATGGGCAAAACCACCCGCGACCGTCGAATGCGTGGGCACGACCGCAGGTAGCCGTGACTCAGGAGGCCGCGGCACCAGCGCCGTGCCGGTCCCGGACGGCGGCCACCGCCTGCCGCTGGTTGAGCCGGGAGCCGGCGGCGTACAGCTGGTCGAACCGGTCCGCGCCGACCGCCTGGCGGATCTGGGCCACCAGCTCGGCCTCGCCCCGCCGCAGCATCGGCCACGCCCGCGGGCCGACCCGTCGGCGCAGGCGGTCGGCCGCCCCGGCCAGCCGGGCCGCCCGCTCGGGGTCGCCCTCGGCGAACGCCAACCGGGCGAACCCAACCAGGCACAGGGTCACGAGCGGGGTGCTGTGGGCCGCCAAGCTCCGGTTCAGCCCCTCGTCCAGCTGCGCCCGGGCCTGGTCCAGCCGGCCCCGCACGACGGCCAGGATGCCCAGCTGCACTCGCGACCAGGCGGCCAGCCAGGCGTTGTCCAACCGCTCCGCCAGCTCACGTGCCTCGGTCAGGCGGCGCAGGGCGTCGTCGTGGCGGCCGACGGCCATCTCCACGTAGCCGGCGCTGGCGACGGCGACCGCCGTCCAGTACGGCTCGTCCTGGCCGCGGAACTCCTCCAGGGATGCCAATGTCTCCCGCAGGGCGCCGTCCAGGTCGCCAACGATCGGCGAGATCCACGCCATGGCAAAGCAGCCGCGGCAACCCCCGCGACAACTCGAACTCCTCCTCCAGGCCCGAGATCGCCATGCCAGGGCCGACCCACCCGTAGCGCTGCCAGTACAGCCCGACGAACACGTCGCTTTGCGCCAGGTACGCCCGGTACACATCCCGCGGGGGGTGCGGCCGCGCCCCCAACTCGAACATCACCGGCGTGAGCCGCAGCGCCGAGATCGCCCGCGCAACAGCCCGCCGCTCATCCGCCAACTCGCCCAGCGTGGAACTCACGAACACCCGCAGACGCTGGTCAGGAGTCCGGATAACCACCTCAGCCGGCAAACCCTCGGTCACCGACCACCCCCGGTGAGCAGTTCGCAGTGACCGTTAACGCCAGCCCAGCCGCTCCCGCCGGCAGACCCAGATCATCAAGAAGCCGACAGATCGGTGAGATGAGTCCGCCACTCGAAGATCATCTCACCCTCGAGCATGGACCCGAACACTGGGCTGGAGTGTCGATGCGGCGGAGTGCCCGAGTCGCCAGGCGATAGCACGATCACCGCTGCCATGACCTCGACCGGGTGTGGTACTGAGGGCGGTCGTTGGTCAAGCAGCAACGTCAGTAGTGAATTTGATGAAGGCAACGGGGTCGGGTTTCCCTGAGGGAAGGATGACATAGGGTCACGTCCATCTCGCGTCGAGATTGTGCTGAACAGGTGCAGGTCGCGGGCGTGCGTGGTGTCATCTCCACGCTGTGGCGTCGTCACCACGAGTGCGTCATCTACCGCTTGACCAATCGCCGCACCTCCACCTTGCCGTCGCGGACCCTCACCTGAACCGCCGGCTGGGGGTGGGCGGTGGGGCCGCTCAGGGCGGCGCCATCAGAGAGGCGATAGCGGCTCGAGTGCCAGGGGCAGACGACACACCCGTCCTCGATCCTGCCCTCGTGGAGCGGGCCGCCTTGATGAGCGCATCGCTCGAGGAGCGCATACAACGATCCCCGCTCGCGGACCAGCACAATCTCGACCCCCGCGCTCTTGACCAGCAGCGGCTCCAACTCCTTCACGCTGGATTCGTCGGCGACCGCCGTCCAATCCTCGGGCGCCTCCAGAAAAGCTGTGTGGTCGACGCCGACCCCCCTTCGGAACGACAGGTGGCCGCCGAGAAAGGCGCCGACGCTAACCGTGCCGTAACCAGCCAGCGCCAACAACCTCCCGAAGAACCGGCGACCCGCCTTGCGCGCAAGCCACGATGCCCCGAACAGTCCGGTCGCTACGACGTTGGTCGTACCGTGCACCAGGCCGAGCCGTCGGGTCGGTCCATCGAGCGTCGCCCAGTCGTTGAGCCCTGCTGCCGCGGTGGGAAGCGCCGACAGGACGCCGAGTGCGACGAGCCAGTCCGCCGCCGGGCCGCCGCGCTTGCCTCCGAGCCAGTCCAGGGCCACCGCACTCGTCCAGGCTCCGATGACGACATCGGTGAGCGGCGGATGCAGTGGGTGGCCGAAATCGGTGCCGCTCAACGCCTCGTTGACCGATGATCCGGCCGGAGCCGCACGTTCCACCGCTTTGGCCAAGGCCCCGGCGACCTGATCGAGGGAGTCAATCTGCTCCACCTGAAGTGGCAGTTCCCGCAGAGGTCGCAGACCGTCCCGCATGCTTTGAGCCATGAGACCTCCCTTGGCACTCGATGAGCCGAATGTGCGCCCGACGATCTGCATCACGACTCGGGCTAGCACCTCCAACCACCGCGAACTGCCGATCCAAAACCGCAGCCAGCAGGCTGCGCTTGTCCGGAAAGCGGCAGTAGATCGTCTTGTCGCTCATCCCGAGCTCACGAGCGAGACCGTCCATGCCCACCCGCGCGAAACCCGGCGGGACGAACAGCCAGCCCGCCGCCTCCACGATCACGTCGGCACGCTGCCCGTCACTCTCGGAAACTGAGGAAACTGAGGAAACTGAGGAAACTGATTGAGTTTCCATGGTTCGGGCGGTGGCTTCCCCGAACGGTCGTGCGCAAACATCCCAAGCCACCCGCCGTCCCCACCACCGTGTGGATCAACAAGCCTGCCGCTGATCCCGCTACGTCTGCCTGATCTCCTCGGTCGGACAGTCACCAGACCGCACTCCTGGTTCTCAGAACGTATTTGAGAAGTTGATCGGCGGTCGGCGTGTTGGCGTGATCGATGGCGTGGGCGCATTCAGCGTGGACGGGCCGGCCGGCATCCGGATTTGCCGCCTTCCGCTTGATACGTTCCGTAACCGCGCCCTGGGGCCGGGGACGCTCAATCGTGCCGACGAACGGATGACGACCCATGGCACCATGGCGCGGATGGGACAAGGCCGTTGGCGTGGCGTACCTCGCAGCATTCGGATGGCGGTCGCGGTTCTGACTGCTGTCCTGGGATACGGCGGTGCAGTGCATCTGGTCCAGCTCGTCACCGGCGGGTGGCCTCCGTACCGGTGGGCTCCGACCTGGCTGGCGATTTACTTCACCTCACTGACCGTGTTCGACCCGTTGGCGGCATCACTGCTCGTGGGCCGGCGGCTGATCGGGCTTTACCTCGCCGTCTTGGTTCTCGTCACCGATGCGATTGCCAATTGGTACGCCACCTACTGCCTGCCCCGTGCCACCGGAGTCGGTCGAATCGCTCAGGCCGTGATCAGCATGCTGGCCTGGCGTCGCTACTCATAGCCCGGTACGCCCGCCCTTGGATGTCCCAGCGTCATCGGCAGGCAGGAACCGAACACAAGACATGAGTTGGACGAGCGGCATCCGGTCATGCCGCTAACCGAGCGCGACTCGCGGCCCGTCGGGCCGTTGGGTGCTGGCTGGGTCAGCTTGGTGGCTCGGCGAACCAGCCGGAGGACGGGCGAGGCGGAGGCGGTGGTTCCGGGGGTTCGGTGGCTGGCTGCGGTGGCCAGAGTTGTTGGCTGTGCGAGGCTGCTGCGCGGATTGCGGCTGCGTCGAGGGTCGTTCGTGACTCCTGGATGCCGAAGCCCGGCCAGGCAAGGACGACGGTCACCGGTCCTTCGGGAGGCAGTGGTGTCACCCAGTAGGATTGGTCCACGCTGTGTTCGCCGCCGCCTCCGCCCTGTTGAACCAGCACGAGTTGTTCCCTGTCGGTCATGGCGCCTGGGCCGTGCATCCGCATGTCGGTCAGCGTGGAGGCGCGGCGGCCATCGGGGTACTCGATGCCGAGCAGCAGGCGATCCTCTGGGTGCACGTCGATGCCGGGGTGGACGTGCGAGCTGATGAGCATGTGCAGCCCACCGCGGGCGAACTGCGGCCGCGGCTGGCGCACCCGGACGGCCAGCGTGAACCGGAACCCCGTCGAGTATGCCTCGACGTGGGTAAGCCCGACCGCTACGTCATCGGTCCGGCCGAGCAGGACGGTCAGCCCGAGACCCGCCGGGAACTCGTATTCCGGCGGGGACATCCGTCGGCCCCACTGCTCGAGCTGCTCGGCCGACGGCGGCTCTGCGGCCGAACCGCTCCGGCGACTGATCCACATGACATCATCCTTCCGCACGCCAATGAACTCGAACAGCCGCTCGCATCGGCTGATCTCCATACCGCAGCCGGCATGCCCGCGCCACCCCACAAACCCCGTGAGCCCCACGCCCGCTCATGCCGCGCCGGGCGTGCTCGTGTTCATTCTGACCGGTGATGCACGGTGATGTATGGCTGCCTTTCCTGCTCCCAGTACCGGTATCGCTTGTGCCGATCAGCTCGTCCTACGCGCCGCGGTGTCGGCCTACCTGGGCCGCTACCGCGGTGAGACCCGAGTGCATACCGAATCCGACCTGCGGATCTTCCTACGCTGGTGCGCCGACCAGGACCTCGACCCGCTCGCCGCGGTCCGGGTGGACATCGAACGGTACCTGCGCTGGCGGCAGGACGTGCGCCGCTACCAGCCCTCGACGGTGTCCCGCCGGCTGTCGGTCGTGGTTGGCTTCTACCGGGTCTGCGTCATCGACCAGATCCTGCCGCACTCGCCGGCCGACTATGTCCGCCGACCGCCGGTGCCCGCGGAGTCGCCGACCCTCGGCCTCGGGCATCTGCAGTTCGAAGCGCTGATCACCACCGCCCGGCTGTCAGCGAACCCGAACGACTTCGCGTTGGTCGCCCTGCTCGGCCTGCTCGGCCTGCGGATCTTCGAAGCCTGCGGGGCCGGCATCGCCGACCTGGACGAGGAACACGGCCACCGCGTCCTACAGGTGGGTGGCAAGGGCGGCAAGGTGGTCTTGGTCCCGCTGCCACCGGCGGTGGCCCGGGCGATCGACCGCGCCATCGACGGCCGCGTCGCCGGGCCGATCCTGCGCAACACCCTCGGCGCCCGGATGGACCGCCACGCCGCCACACGCCGACTCAAACGCTTGGCGCAGGCGGCCGGGATCCGGATGCCGAGGATGCACCCTCACATGCTCCGTCACCTTCGTCACGACCATGCTCGACGCCGGAGTCAGCCTGCGCGACGTGCAGATTGCCGCCCGCCATGCCGACCCACGTACAACGATGCGCTACGGCCGGGCCCGCAAGAACCTCGACCGCCACCCCAACTACATCCTCGCCGCGTACATGGCCTCCGGAACCTAGCCGACGCTCACCGCTTTGCCGAGATGAGTAAGCGGTGCTCAAGGACGGCCGCGACGACGAAGCCCGCCATCACCGCTGCCACGGTCTACCCTCTTACCGTTTGAATAACATGTTTTGACGGCTCGCGCCCTGTGCGGAGACGTCGAAGCGTTTTCCGGTCTCTCGGGGGCCCGCTTCCCCGCCTGCAGAAGGGCCGATGCGATGGATTCCGAGGCTCGGATCAGGGCCGCAATCGAGGAACACTGGCGGGCATCGGAGTCCGGGGAGACCGAAGCGGAGCACGCGATCTACGCCGAGGACGCGATCCTCGACTACCCCCAGTCAGGTGAACGATTTCGAGGCCGCGCGACGATTTGGCGCAACGTGGCGGGCACCCTGCCAGTCGCCTGTTTAACGTCCTCCGGATCGTCGGCAGCCGGAATCTGTGGGTGAGCGAGTGCATCATCACCTACGACGGCGTGCCCACGTATTCAGTGAGCATTATGGAGTTCTCTCAAGCGCACGTGGTGCACGAGACGCAGTATTTCGCAGATCCCTTCCCTGCGCCCGTATGGCGGGGGGCAATTGCAGAGCCGATGCCTGGTAGAGACGTCACCAAGGTCTGACCTGGGCCAGGATCGGCCCAGCCCATCAACCCGGCCGAGGGCCGGAAGGGAACTGAACGCACCCACACGCCGCGAACCGATTGCTACGGAGCGTCACGACGGCGGTGCTGACCTGCGCCCGGTCGTGCGGCCGGGCGGCCCCTTTCGGCTCGCCCTGACCATGGCGTTTGTTGCGCACCATATGATCTCTGCATGTCGCGGCAGTATCTGGGCGCTGTGTCCGATGACGAATGGCGGGCGCTGCTCGAGGAGTACCTGGTCCGTGCGGACGAGTTCCGGGTACACGTGCCAGACGGTGAAGGCCCGCTCAGCCACGGGCGGACGGAGTTCATGGCGCTGCCAGGGGTCGAGGTGCGGCCGTGGAGCGGCATGCGTGACGCCATCGAGATCGCGGGTCCGCTGACTCCGACCGCCAGGGATCTGTTCGTGCGGCTGGAACCGTCGATCGAGTCGTTCGACCCCGAACACAAACTCTGGGACTACGAGCTTGTACAGGACGGCACCGTCGTGCTGTCGATCGGCGACTACCACGACCTCCAAGTCGATGTCCCGAGCTGAGCTCGTATCTCGGCGTGGAATTCGTCGGGGTGGAACGGGGTCAACCGCGCCGCCCGACGACAGCGGGCATGCGTTCAGCACGGGGCAGTGAGCCCTTCCAACGTCATGAGGCTGCGCGAGGGTGGATGGTCAGGCTGGCCGCACCAGGGCGGTGGCGCGGTTCTGACCGCAGGGCAGTTTGGGTAGGACGGCCAGCCGGCCTAGCCGAGGGCCTCAGTGCCCGGCGATCTGGCCGCCGTCGATGTGCAGGATCTCGCCGGTGATGTAGGGCGACGACTCGAGGAACAGGATGGCGTCCACGACGTCGCTGATCTGACCGACCCGCCCGAGCGGGGGAAGCCGGTCGCCGAGTCCTGCGTAGCTTTCCTGCGGGTGCACCGGGGTTTGGATGATGCCCGGCGAGACGGCGTTGACCCGGATGCCGCGGGAGGCGTACTCGATGGCCAACGATCTGGTGGCCGCCGCCAGGCCACCCTTGGTGAGCGCGGTCAGCACCGCCGGCGTGCCGGAGTTCGCGACCTCGGCAAGGGTGGCCGAGACGTTGACCACGTGGCCGCCGTGCCGTGTCAGCATCTCGACGATGGCGCGCTGGGTCAGCCAGAAGAACCCGGTGAGGTTGACCCCGACGACGGTCGCGTAGTCGGCGGCGGTGTAGTCGGTGAACGGCTTGGAGATGAACACACCTGCGTTGTTGACCAGGGTGTCGATGCGGGCGAAGCGTTCCAGTGCCGCGGCGATGATCCGGTCGGCGGTGGCGGGTTCCGTGATGTCGCCCTCGACGGTGAGCAGGTCCGGATCCTCGGACCGCTTGATGGTGCGGGCGCTGGCTACTACCGCCCAGCCGCGGCCTCGGTACCCGGCGACCAGCCCGGCGCCGATGCCCTGGGAACCCCCGGTGATGATGGCGACCTTGCCCGTCATGACGCTGCCAGCCCCGGGTCGCTCGGGTGCGGGGTCAGTGGCGTGGTCTCCACCGTCATCCAGGCGTCCAGCGGCAGCGACTTGACGATCGCCTGCATCTCGGCCGGGTCCCGGGCGCGCCACAGGCCCAGCGCGCGCGAGTCGCCGGGCAGCCGCCACAGCCGCAGCAGGTGCCCCTGCCCGGCAAGCTCCTTCGCCCGCTGCGCCTCACGCGCCTCGGCGTCGTTGACGACCCGCTCCGGCGTGCTATCCGGGATGGCGATGGTGAAGGTGGTCGGGAACTCCGTCGCTCCCTGCTTGGCCGGCAGGTCCGGGTCGTTCGGGTGCGACCAGAGCGGCGTCACGTCGTCAGCGCGCCACACCCGCAGCGGCATCGCGGCGAGCACCTGCTCGAGCTCGGCGTCATCGGCGGCGGCGAACAGCCCGAGCGAGCGCCACTCGCCCGGCCGCAGCGGCGGGCGCCACAACCGCAACAGGTGCCCCTGCGCGGCGAGCTCGCTCGAATGTGCCGCCTCGCGCGAGCGGACGTCCGCAACCGCCTGGTCTGGCGTTCCGTCAGGAACGTGCGTGGTCATCGTGACGAGGTATTCCATGCTGCCGCCTTCCGGTGTCCGTGACCCTACGCTCCGGTTGTTCGGGAAAGACTTCAATTGTCTCGAACGGACAGCGGTGTTCACGATGATGGTCTCCAGCACCCGGGTCAGGAGCGGTCGGTGCCGCGACCGGCAGCCGCGGACGCCGCACGGGCCGGCGTGCGCGGCGACCGCGGCGTGGTCAGGCGTTCCTGCTCCACGGCCAGCAGGTTTCTGCCGTAGAACGGCACGCCGACCGCGCCGCGGGCACCGGGGTAGCCCTTGTCAGCCAGGGTCGCGACGACGGACCTGGTCAGCGCGTCGATCAGGCCGTGGGTGCGGGCGGCCTTGAGATCGTGCACCGAGCCGGGTAACGCCGGCGACAGCCAGATCAGCTCACCATGCGGGTCGGCCAGCACCTGGACGTTGACACCGTGGCGCTTGTGGTTGCCCGAGTAGTAGCGGCGGTCCTTGCTGCCGCCGATCCGTTCGATCGGGACCAGGGTGCTGTCGAGGATCACGAACGCCTTCGCACGAGCCGTGCGCATCGCCTCGGTCAGGCTCGGCGCTGCCGCGGCGAGCAGGTCGACGGCTTCACGCAGGTACCGGTAGACGGTGGCGACGCCGACGTTGATACCGGCCGCCAACCGGCTGTAGGTGTCGCCGTTGCGCAGGTGGGCCAGCACCAGCAACGCCTGCTCACCCGGCGTCAGACGGCGCCACCGTGATCCGATCTCCTGCCGACGCGGCCAGCCGTTCGGACAGGTACACCAGCGAACGGGTCGACAACGGGATCGTGGCGGCATTGGGAGCACGAAGCCTCCGGGACAGGCGGTCGAGTCCTGGTCGACAGCTGTCCTACCGGAGGCTGCCCTACATAGATGATCGACACGCCATGACTCTCAGACCTCGATCACCAGGTTGGAAAGGAGCAGTCCGATCGTGATCGCTGATGTACGAGCAAAGGATCTCCACCGAATTCTCATATGACGATCTTGGCATTCGGATCTGCCGCTGACGGAGCGTTATGTTCGGTGACCGGAGCGGCAAGCGCTCACGGCCGGTCATAGCCGATGACCGGATGCTCGATCTTGCCGGGGTGCTCTATCTCCGGTGCGTTGCCCCGGCGGGCAACGGCTACTCGGGCAGCAGCATGCGGCCGTCGTTGTCGCGCTCGACTGGGACGACTTCACTCACCGCGCTCGTCGGCACTGGCCCGTAGAGGTGTGGGTACTTGTCGGCACCCGGTTCCAGGGCTTCGTACTCGACCGGCACGTCGAGGCGTTCGCTGTCGATGACGAGCACGACCAAGTCCTCGGCATCGCAATAGATGTACTCAGCAACGGTGCGCAGCTGGTGGGGCAGAGAGCAGTGGATGAAACCTTGCTCGCTCAGGGAGACCCCTCGAGTCGACGTGCGGTACCGGCCTGTCCGGAGGGCAGCTTCCCAGCTGGTCCGTTCGGTGATGTGAAACAGATGCGGCATGTCCGGACGGTACTGGTCGGGTGCTGTTGCGTTGTCGGATGGGCCGACGTGGTGAACCTGGAAGTGCTGGCCTCGGGTCAGATCGCCTGGGCGAGTTCGGTGAACGCAGCCGCGACCCGCTTGGCTGGCGGAGCCTCGATACCAAGCTCGTAGTGTCCGCGCCGCAGGTTCTACATGAAGGCATGCCCGGCGATGACCACCTGTGCCGTTCGGTCAGTTTGCAGCCCACGCATAGGACGCAGCCGGTGTTTGAGCTGGCTGTGGTCGGCCTCGATCGAGTTGTTCGCATACTGCTCGACGTGGTGCCACGCCGAGGGCAGCAGCTCGTCGAGCACCGCGGGGTAGACCGCAGCGGCGTCGGTGACCACCTCGGTCGGCTTGACCTTGAGCATGGCGATCGCCCGCCGAAAGAACCGCCGGGCCGCGGCGGCGTCCCGGCGGGCTGACACCAGTACGTCGATGACCTGCCCATACTGGTCGACGGCCCGGTACACGTACCGCCACGAGCCGTTGACCTTGACATACGCTTCGTCGACGTACCACCGGTCACCGGGTGAATGCCGACAGAACCGCGCGGCGTCCGCGAGCAGCGGCGTGAACCGTTGCACCCACCGATAGACCGTGACGTGGTCGACCTCGATGCCGCGTTCGGCCAGTAGTTCCTCGACATCGCGGAAGGAGAGGTTGTAGCGCAGGTACCACCGGACGGCCACCACGATCACCTCGGCCGGGAACCTGAACCCGGCGAACGCTGACCGCGGTGGCGACCATGGACGAAGACCAGCGGCGAGCTTCACCGATCAAGCCTGCCTCGATCACCCGATCGGCCAACGCAACGGACCCTCCGCCGACACCCGGATCCGCCGACACCCGGATCCGCCGACACCCGGAGATGACCGATGCAGCCAGCCGCCGACGAACCCATGATGCCGCTGATCGAGATCGTCGTGTCGGACCCGCTCGATGCCGTGGCGATACGGCGGCTGGGCGGGCTCTGCCGCGATGTGGTCGCCCTACGGCCGGCCGAACTCGTGGTCGATTTCAGCGCGTGCCACGTTCTCAACGCGTCGGTCATCGACCTGTTGATGTCGGTCCACCGCCGGCTCTGGGCGGTGGGCGGCCGGCTGACGCTGAGTGGGCTGTCGCCCCGGCTGTACCGCAACCTCGAGCTGGCCAGGGTGGACCGGGTCCTGAACACGACCACCACGCGGCCGGCACCGACGCCGCCCTGCCCGAAGCACCGGGCCACGGTGACCAGCGATGCGCGACACCCTCGCATCGCGCACGGCCGGCCAGCGGACCGAGGAGGAAGGAACACCACCCATGTACCGCCGCAATGAGCTGGTCGGGTACCACGTCGATGCTGTCGGCGGCCCCACCGGCACCGTCGACCCGGCCACCCGCGAGGCGCGCGACCAGTACCTGGTGATCAATGCCCGCTGCTGGCCGTTTCGGCACCTGGTCGTCGTCCCCGCCGCCGCCGTCAACTGCGTGGATACCCGCGGCCACCGGCTGTGGGTCGAACGTGACCGCGACGCCGTACGCGCCGCGCCGGCCTTCGACGAGGTCCGGCACGGTCGGGTGGCGCACAGCAACCATTGAGAGGGTGAGCACCGTGGTTCAGCAACAGACTCCCGGCGTCGACGCGCGTCCGGACGACATCGGCAATGACATCCGCGTGGGGATCTCGCAGCGCACCGTCGTGTCGTACCCCTGGTACGCCGACGCGGCGGGGGCGGTCGAGCGGCTTCGGGGCGAGGATTTCCCGGTCGACCGGGCAGCGGTCGCGGGTCGCGGTCTGCGGCCGGTCGAGCAGGCGACGGGCCGGCTGTCCATGGAGAGCGTCGCAGCGCGCGCCGCCATCTCAGGTGCCATTGTCGGTGCTCTGCTCGGTTGGCTGCTCGGCCTGTTCAACGTGATGACCCCGAGGATCGCCGACGCCTGGGTGATCGGGGTTGCCGTGGCCCGGCAACGACCCGCGCGTCAGGGGTGGCACGCGCCGGCTCTGAAACGGTGCGGTCCGTCCTCAGGGGACCGGTAGCTCGCTACCGGCCTGACTACACTCGGCGATATGGCTGGGTTCTTCGACGCGGTCGAGCGAGAACGGCTCAGCAACCTGCTCGACGAGCTCGGTCCTCAGGCGCCGACGCTCCTTGAGCCGTGGACGACCCGCGATATCGCCGCGCACCTGGTGCTCCGTGAGCATGATTACCTCGCCGGCCCCGGGCTTGTCCTGCCCGGTGCGTGGGGCCGCCTGGCTGAACGGCGAAGACGAGCCGTCGCGCGCAGAGATTTCGCCTGGCTCACCGCGACGATCCGATCGGGACCCCCGCCTGGCTTCTTCCGCATCGGTTGGGTGCGCCGGGGTCCCAACCTCAACGAGTTCTTCGTCCACCAGGAGGACATACGCAGGGCCAACGGTCGCGGCCCCCGAACCAACGAGCGCGCAATGGACGAGGCCCTTTGGCGCAATGTCACGCAGGCGCCCTGGTTCCTCGCCCGCCGGATGCACGGCGCAGGACTCGAGCTTCACTGGGCAGGGACCGGCCACACTGTTCGAGCCCGGCGAGGAGAACCGACTGCCCGCATTGCCGGACCTCCGGGCGAACTGCTGCTCTACCTGTTCGGCCGGCAGCGCGCAGCGCATGTCGAGGTGAGCGGAGCTCGCGCGGCGATCGAAGCCGTGCGACGCGCACGATTCGGCATGTGATACGAGTCCAGCGACGGCCGCGCATCGACCGGTGCGGGGAACAGTGATGGCCCGACTGCCAACGGCGGTACCGGTGAATCGTGACTCTGTCTTACGCTCTTCCACGTGGCTGACCCGTCCGAAGACCTGGAACGGCTTGAGGCCTATGCCTACCTGACGGTCCCGGAGCGGGCGACGTATCTCGCGATCATGAGGTTGTTCACCGCGTCGCTGATGACGGATCTTTCGGCGCAGCAGGTGATCGAGGCCCTGGCGGTCGACGGGCTGGTCCTGCCGCTCGATGCCGCGGTGAGCCGGCTCAACAAGCTGGTTAACTGGGGGAATCTACTTCCGAGTTCGCATACTGTCCGGGTCAAGAGCATCGAGGAGTACCAGCGGACCCGGTCCCGGTACCAGCTCTCGCCGCTCGGTGAGCGGGTCCAGCGACAGGTCGACGAAGTCCTGTCGAGCGCGGAGGCGGCTCGGGAGATCAGCCGGGAGCTGCTCGGTCTCGTCGCGACAGGACTCGGTACATTGAGCGAGCTGGTGACCGATCCCACCGGGATCGATACGGCCAGGGCGCGGGACGCTGTCGCGGCCGTGTTCGCGCAGTTCTGGCAGTTCCGGGACTCGGTGCGCGACTTCTACGCGTACCTGGGTCAGGTGCTGGCCCGATACGACCTCGACGGCAGCGAGTACACCGGTTTCAAGAACCTGCTCCTGGACTATGTCGAGTCGATCACGGAGGAAGTGGTGCTGCTGTCGCCCCGCATTCAGCGCCACGTTGAGCGGATCTGGCCGCACCTGGACGACCTGCTGGTCCGGCTCGACCAGGGTGGCCTGGCAGAGGCCGCGGCGGGCCTGGGTGTCGTCGTGCAGCGCACCCGTGGCCATGAGCGCGCGGACTGGTTGGCGCTGCGGGCGTGGTTTGAGGATGCCGACGGGCGTTCGACGCCGCCGATCCTGACCTCGTTTTCCGAACCACGAAGATCATCAATCTTGCTAGGTCTGATCTCACTCTGTGTGCATGAGGGTGGGTATGCCGAGGTGGGTCCGTTTGCTGCGGTCGAGGCTGGAGAGCTTGCTCGTCGCGGCGTCGAGGCTGACCTGGAGTCCTTGAACCTCGCCGAGCCAGCCCTTGTCGCGGGCTTCGTTGTGTCGGGCTTGCAGGTTGTCGATGATCTCGACGAGGCGGGCTCGTTGTGCGGGGTCGACGCGCAGCATGGGGCAGCGGATGCAGGCGTGTTCGTGGTTGCAGGGCGTTCCGTAGGGCCGGCCGCAGGTGCCCAGTTCGACCTTGCGGAGTTGGAAGTGTTGCTGGAACTCGTCCCATTCGGCGTCGGTGGGTTCGCGGTACTCGGCTGTTGGACGTAGGGCGCGTCGGTGGGCGAGGAAGGCGCGGTAGGAGCGGATCAGCTCGTCTTGGAACACGGCGAGGTAGTGCTGGGTGGTGCTGATGTTGTCGTGGCCGAGGATTTTCGCGGCGATATGTACGGGCAGGCCGCCGGTGACGGCGTCGGTGACGAACATGCGCCGGAAGTCGTGGGGGGTGTAGCGCAGTGGTTGACCGGTGGCGTCGGTGAGGCCGGTGCGGGTAAGTGTCTCGTTGAGTAGTCGTTGGACGACGGTGCTGCTGATGACGGTGCGGCGCCAACCGCGTTGGCGTTGGAACAGGTGCGGCAGGGGCGCACCGGTGACGCGTTCGTGGTAGTCGTAGCGGGCGACCAGGGGCACGCGTCCGTCCTCGCCGCGGCTGCGGGCGATGATGGAGGCGAGGACGCTGGCCAGCTCTGGTGGGATCAGCAGGAGGCGTTCCTGGTCGCTTTTGGAGGGCACGATCTGCAGCAGGGGCACGATCTCGCCGGTGTCGGGAAGGCAGTGGGAGACCAGCGCCAGGTGAGTGATCTCCAGCAGTTCCTCGACGCGGACGCCGGTGTGCCGCAACGTTTCGATGATTGCCCAGGCCCAGAACGCCTTGTCCTCCCCGACGGTGAGGTTCAAGCGTTCGCCGGTGGCGACGTCCTCGACGGTGACGTAGAGAGCGCCGTGTTGCGACGGGTGCGGTGAGATCCCGCCGTAGGTGGTCACCCGTTGGTAGCTGCGCTGCTCGTAGCTGAGCAGGTCGTCGATCGGCGTATCCGTGGCCAGGGCGAGTAGGTCACGCTGCTGGCGGTAGTGGTCGGCGGCGGTGTCGGCGAGTAGTTGCAGGTGGGGCAGCCGCTCGCGGATGCGCTGGTGGACCGCGGCGGTGGTGTGGCGCACGATCTTCGACTGGCCACCGACCTCGCTCTTGCGGATCGGGCAGGCCACCGCCCACGGCGTCCAGGACGGGTCCTCAAGCGCCCACTGCTGCAGATCGAGGTAGAACGCACGGACCCGGGTCAGCACGTTGAGCCGGCCGCGGCCGCGTCGAGGCCGAGGGCCACCGGGCGCGGTTTCGCCGGTGTGGTGTAGCCGTTCCTTCCACTCGGTGGCAATCTGCGGTGGCAGGTCGAGGGAGTCGATGCCGGGGTGGTGGGCTTCCAAGTCGGCCCAGAACAGCCCGGCGAGGATGCCGGTGATGTTACGCAGCGAGGCGTAGTCCAATGCGGGTTTGCGTTCGTCGAGGTAGCGCACCAGCAGGTCCCGCACCGGCCGGCACTTGAGCTGGTAGTCGTCGACCATGTCGGCGACGCTGCGTTGCCCGGTGCGCTGCGCCGAACGCAACGTGGAGTTGCGCGGCAGAATGCCCATCTCGGCGCAGACCTGCCAGGCGCCGTGCATGCCCGGCCACTGGTGCCCGATGTGGTCTATGCAGAAGGCATGCGCCTCGGCGAAGTCGTCCGCGTCGAGCTCGTCGGGGTTCTTGCCGGTATGCAGGCACATCTTGGCCAACACGGCACGGGCGGTGCTCTGCTGCCGGGTGACCATACCCAGCCCGGCGGCGGCCTGCTGCGCCTGGACGAACACCTCGGGTGAGATGGTCTTGCTGACGTAGGTGAACAAGGCGACCGGATTGCAATCGGACAGGAACCGGTATCCGGGGGCGATCAACCGCAACAACAACAGGTCGATCAACCCGTCGCGGACGTGGCCGCGGAACGCACCGCGGGTCTGTTTCGCAGTGCCGCCACACAGTTGGTCGATCCACGACACGTCTTCGCCGCCGGCGGCGAACCAGCGTTCCTGCCAGCCCTGCCCCGGATGCTCGCCCAGCCAGTCCAGGATCTGCCCGGCGCCACGCCGACGCATCCGTAGCTGGCTGGCCCGCACCGCGTTCTTCGGCGGTTCCCAGTGCGGCAGCGACGCCAGCAGGTCCAGCACCCGCTGGGCGGGCAACTCGTCGACGGGGCCGTAGCGGTGCACGTGCGGCAGGGTCCAGTCGCCGTCCAGCAGCCGCAGCCGCGGGTTGACCACCGCCGGCCGGGTCGTCACCTGCGTCATCGCCCGCTCACCCCGAACAGCACACGCAGATCGGCCGGGTCGTAGCCGGAGCCGACCGGGCTCGGCGTCGGCGCAACCGCCTGGGCTTCCCGATCGGCAAGGTGCCGACGCACCCGGGCGATGACCTCACGCTCGTCGGCATCCAGATAGATCTGAGTGGTGGTCAGGTTGGCGTGGCCGAGCACGGTCTGCACATCGCGCAGCGACAAGTTCTCATCCCGGACCATCCGCAACGCACACGTGTGCCGCAGGTCGTGCATCGTCCAGTTGGTGCCCAGCAGGTCGTTGACGCGGCGCAGCACCGCCCGCAACGCGTCGTAGGTCAACGCCACCCGCGCCGGTGCTCCGGCGCCGCGCTGCTTGCGCAGCGTCCACCACAACGTCTCACCCGCCGGAACCCGGCCGATACCGGCCAGGTAGAGCCGCAACCACACAAACGCCTCCGGGCTGGCCGCCAGCCACTGCTCGGCGTCCGTTCCCTTACGCCGCACCCGGATCAACTGATCGCCCCAGTCCACATCACCGGGCCGCAGGCGAACCAACTCGCTAGCCCGTGCCCCGGTACTGACAGCCAACACAACGATCGCCCGGTCCCGGTCCGAGGACATCGCCACGAACAACTCGTCCCACGCCTCGTCGCTCATCGCCCGCGGCGCCCGCTTGGCCACCTTCGGGTTGAACCGCAACCGCCCCTCCGGCCGGAACCGCCGCAACGGATTGTGGTGGGCGTTCGCCCGACCTTCGACCGACCGCTCCACCGGGATCGGGTTGGTCACCGGCCCCAACCCCTGCTCAGCCCAGAACTCGTAGAAGCTACGCACCACCGCGTTGCTATGCCGGATCGTGCGCGGCATGTACTCATCATCCAAGTACCGCTTACGAGTCAACGGGTTCACCGTCCCCGCCGTGGCCGCCGACCGAGTCCGCCGCCGCGCCACCGGCTTGCGCGCCTGCATCAGCCACAACACGAAATCGCGCCCCTCGACCGGGGTCGCCACATCCCAGCCCACACCGACCGCCGCCAGGAACCGCCACCAGCGCAGCAGGTCGTAGGCGTAGCTGCGCACCGACCCATCCCGGTTACCCGACGCCTTGAAGTCCCGCAGAAACACCCCGATCGCCGTCACCGGCTCGCCATCACCACCAACGACCACGAACGGCACCGCACCGTCAACCGGGACGACCTTCCCCCACCGCGGCAGGACGACAGACGCGACATCCCGACCCGGATCGACTACCGTACGCATACTGAGCCGCCCTGGATCTTCCGGAGAGAGAACCAACTAAGATCTTTTCTCTTCGGGAAGGAAAAGGGGAATGGTGATGGCGAGGCAGCGCAGGTCGTACACGCCGGAATACAAGGAACAGGTCGCCCGGATGGTGGTCGAGGAGTCTCGGGCGATTCCGTCGACGGCGCGCGAGATCGGCGTGAACGAGCAGACTCTGCGTAACTGGGTGAACGCGTATCGGCAGGCGCACGCCGGCGAGGAGCCGCCGCTGTCGATTTCGGAGCGGGCCCGGCTACGGGAACTGGAGAAGGAAGTCCGGGAACTCAAGCTGGAGCGCGAGTTCTTGGGAAAAGCCGCAGCGTTCTTCGCCAGCGAGTATCGGTAGAAGCTCGGTACGAGCTGATCGACGCGGAGAAACGCGCCTTCGGGCCGGACGGCCGGCCCAGGTACACCGTCGTGCAAATGTGCAAGTGGCTGGGGGTTTCCAGTTCCGGCTATTACGAGTGGCGACGCCGGCCACAATCGGCGACCGCGGCACGCCGGGAGAAATTGAAACAGTTGATCGTGGTGATTTTCGAGCTATCGGACGAGACGTACGGCTATCGGCGGATCCACGCCTCGCTGCTGCGGTCCGGCCACGCCTGCTCTCTGGAACTGGTCCGTGCTCTGGTACGCCAGCTGGGCCTGGTGCCCTGCCAGCCGCGGCCCTGGCGGCACAGCCTAACCGATCAGGACCCGGGGGCCGGGCCGCTGCCGGATCTGCTGCATCGGGACTTCACTGCGTCCGCGCCGGGCGAAAAGATGGTCGGCGACATCACCTACATTCCGACCTGGGAGGGCTGGGTATTCCTCGCCACCGTGATCGACTGCTACACGAAAATGGTCGTCGGCTGGGCGATGTCGGACAACTACAAAACTCCACTCATCAGCGCCGCGATCGGTATGGCCGTTCGCAACAATAACATCAAGGAAGGTGCTATATTCCACTCGGACCGTGGTAGTAACTACATGTCCGCCGAGTTCGGCCAGGTGCTTCGCGAGCATCGGATCAGGCAATCCGTCGGACGTACCGGGATCTGTTACGACAACGCGATGGCCGAATCGTTCTTCGCGGCGTTGAAGAACGAGCGGGTGAGCCGTACCCAGTATCCGACCAGGAAGCATGCGATCAACGATGTTGCCCGCTACATAGAATTGCGATACAATTCCCGACGTCTCCACTCGGGTCTCGGCTACAAGACTCCCAACGAGGTCTACAACGAGTACCTGAACGGGCAGCGAGCGGCCTAATTTGGACCACTAACCGTTTGTCCGGAATTTCTGGGGCGGATCATACACCCTGCCCGCCTGGACGCCACATGACTCCAGACGATCAACCGCCGAACCGGCGAACGGACACGCTCTGTACACCGAACCAGGGACCCCCGAACGGACCTCAGTAGTCCGGTCAACATGTGCGGCCGACCTCTTCACGGCGGCGTTCGGCGTGTACGCCGCTCGCCATTTGGGGACGCCCGTAGACCCGGAGGCGGTGGTACCGGCCACGGAAAGCTGGTGGTCGGCGCCGGCGGTGCAGGTGCCGGTGGCGCTGCGGGAGCGCGGCGAGCGGACACCGCGGGGTCGACCGACCGGCCTGCCGGACCGTCGTGAACAGCAGCGACGCCTGCTGGCGGAGGCCGAGAAGGCACAGCAGCTGCGGGTTCGTGCAGCCGCCGAGTTGCTGTCGGCCGCCGCGGACCTCACCGCCGTGCGGTTGTCGGTTCCGGCGATCCACCTTCTGCTCGAACTGATGTCACAGGCGCTCGGCGCGGGTGACCCGGCGTTGGGTGCGGCGGTGACGGTGTCCATCGACCTGCAACTGCGCTGCGAGATCACGGCGAAGCCCGGGAGCACGCTGACGTTGCGTTCGGCGGCCGGCGACTTCACTGCCGACGGGCTCGCCATCGTCATCGCCCGGATGGACGACTTCCATGACTGATGATCACGACATCGCCCTCGCGGTGGAGCGGCGCCGTGCCGTCCGCGCGTTGGTCGCCCAGGCGCTGATCTACCTCGACCACGACGACTTTCCGCTGGTTCGGCGGCACGCTGACTGGCTGAAGAGCTGGTTCGGTCAGTTCCTCGGGTACCGCCTCGTCGTCGAGGCGAGCTTCGCCCGTCTGTTCAAGGCGGGGTTGCCCCGTGGTGCCGGTCGCCCACTGCTGCGCTCGACGGGTCCGTTCCCGCCACGGTCGTACGCCTACCTGGCGCTCGCGGTGTCGGTGCTGCTCACCTCCCCCGAGCAGCTGTTGTTGTCGCAGCTCATCGCGGGTGTTCGCAGTGCCGCGGTGGAGGCGGGCATCGAACTGGGGGATGCCGACCGGCAGGTGGAGCGGCGTGCACTCGGTGCGGCGTTGCGGCAGCTGGTGCGGTGGCGGGTACCCATCGAGGAGCAGGGTACGGTCGACGGCTACGCCGGCGACGCCGACGCGGAGGCTCTGCTGACCGTCGACCGGGACGTGGTGGCACACCTGCTCGCGACACCGATGGGCCGCGCGGGTACGCCGGAGGAGTTCCTGGCGCACTCGGCCGCCCCCGGACCGGGGGGAGCCCGGCATACGGTCCGGCGTCGCCTCCTCGAGTGCCCGGTCGTCTACCTGGATGACCTCACCGCCCGGGAGCGGGCCTGGCTTCGTCGGGAGCAGCGCCGCGACGAGCGGTCATTCGGGGAGTACGCCGGACTGCAGGCGGAGCTTCGAGCCGAGGGTGCGGCGCTGTTCGATCCCGACGACGAGCTGACCGATGTGCACTTTCCCGGCACCGGCACGATCGCGCAGGCTGCTCTGCTGGCCGTGGAAGCATTGGCCGGCGAGCTGTGCCCGAGGCATTGGTCGCCGGCATGAATTCCACGCTCGCCGAGGTCCGTACCTCGCATGGGCTCGGCGCCCGGCTGGTCTGGAGCCTGCGTCCCGACGCTGACGCCGATACCCGGGCGGCTGTCAACCTGTTGCGGACACCCCTCGCGTTGCGGACCAGAGAGCAGAACCACCAACTGCGCGAGGCGCTGGACCGACGGGTCGAGGACGCCCGCCGGGCCGACCCGTCCGCCGGGTACGCGGTGCATTTACGCGCGGCGCTGGACTACCGTGACTGGTTCACCTTCACCGTCAGGGTGACCGACCAGGCAAACCCGGATCGGGAACGTACCCTGTCGGCACGGACCGCGATGTCACAGGGCGAGCAGCGCGTCGTGTCGTACCTGGTGCTGTTCGCGGCAGCGGCGGCCCACTTCTCGTCGGTCGGCGACACGTATCCTCCGGCGCCACGCATGATCCTGCTCGACGACGCGTTCGCGAAGGTCGACGAGCCGACGCACGGCCGCCTCCTGGGACTGCTCGTAGAGCTCGACCTGGATGCGATTCTCGACCAGTGAGCGACTCTGGGGCTGCTTTCCGGAGGTACCGTCGTTGGGCATCTACGAATGCCTTCGCGACCCGGCACAACCCGGCGTGGCAACGTTGCACTTCCGGTGGGACGGAGCACGACGCGTGGTCCTGCCGTCGTGATACCGGTGGGCGCTCGAGTGGCTGCGCTCGGCCCAGCTCGTCCCACTCTGGCGAGAGGTACGTGCACGACTACTGCGCAACAGGCGCCGGGCCACCGGGCGGCTCGTGCTGCGGTGCGCGGGGCACCGGGAACGGGAAGCGGTCGGCCACCTGCTCGGACACGCGGTCGGTGCCGAGGTCCGGATCGACCTCGCCGCGCTGGACCGGATACTGCGGGAGAGCGCGGCCGGCGCCGGTCTCGTCGAGGTGGTTGAAGCCACCACCGGGCCGGTACCGGATCGCCGAGCGGACACCGTCGCCGAGGAAGCTCGCCGGCAACTGCTTCGCGAGCATGCGCGAGTAGCCGTGACCGCGGCCGGGCTCGACGGGTACGAATGGGTGACGCTCTGGCTGGAGCGGATCTGGCGGAGCGGGATCCTCGGTCGACTCGCCTCAGGGCAGGCCCGAAAACTGGTGTCCCAGGCGACGACAACGCTTGGGCTGATTCTGGACGGACCAGCACGACTGTGGGCCCGCGGCGAACTCGCCGAGCGCGTGACCGGCACCGCGCACGGGCTCGACGACGACGCAATTCTCAACCGGCTGGTGCTGCGGGGTATCTCGCTCGCCACCACGGGTTCGGCCGAACCGCCCGCCGACCCGATCGGGCGGCGGGCGTTGTGGGAGGCAGTCGGCGTGGTCAGCGACACGGTCGCCATCACCGTCCTGACGTACGGCCTGCGTCCGATGGGCACGGATTGGCGCTCGGCGCTGTTCCGCGATCGCGCCGACCATCACGTCGAGAGCCACCTGACACTGCGTGAGCTGCGGCAACTGACCCGTTGAGTTTGGCGCCACAGACGGTGTACGTCTGTGAGAATCCCCGGGTACTGGAAGCCACGGCACAGGCGTGTGCACCGACGGCGATGGTGTGTACCCTCGGCAATCCCACCACGGTGACGCTTTCCCTGCTGGACCAGCTCGCATCGATCGACAGTGTGCGGCTGCTGTATCACGGCGACTTCGACTGGCCGGGGATCGCGATCGCCGACCGGGTGACGCGGCGGACCGGCGCCTCGCCGTGGCGATTCCGGGCGGTGGACTATCTGGCCGCCGTGCAAGCGATGCGGAGCCGAGGGACGCCCCCGCAGCCGCTCGTGGGTCCACCCGTGGAGACGGCGTGGGATCCGGACCTCTGGCCGAGCATGGTGCGGGAGGGCACCGCCGTGCACGAGGAAAGCGTCGTCGAGGTACTCCTAGCTGATCTTGGCAGTGCGTAACGGCGCACGGCTGCCTCTCTCGAAGCCGCTCCGGTCGCTGGCATCCACCAGGGCCGGCGGCCGTGATCCGCAGGGGATCAGGTGAGTGACAGGACGCGGAGGAGCAGTCGGGCGGCCTCGCCGCCGCTGTCGCGGGCGATCGCGATGGCGCGGGGGATGTCGAGGTTGTCGAGCAGTGCCGCGGTGACGGCGTTCGGCGCGGTGGTGGAGGTGGTGGGCCGTCCGGCCGCGGCGTAGAGGTCGTCCAGGTCGGCGGCTGTCCGTTCGAGGTTGCCGGGCTGGTACTCCCATGCGGTGGGCCAGGGCCGGTCGAGGACCAGCAGGCGTACCGCGGCCGGCGTGTGGTGGCGGAGCAGGTCGGCGACGAGGGTGAGGTTGCCGGTGCTCTTGGCCATCTTGGCGCCGTCCTGGTAGACCGCGCCGACGTGCAGGTGGGCGCGGGTGAACGGGGCCACGGTGGTGGCTGCCTCGATCATGGCGGCATGGTAGGCGTGGTGCGGGAAGGCGAGGTCTGCGCCGCCGGCGACGATATCGATGCCGGTGCCGAGGACGGACATGGCCATGGCGGCGCATTCGGCGTGCCAGCCGGGGCGGCCGGGGCCCCATGGGCTGGGCCATGCGGGTTGGTCGGCGGTGGAGGGGCGCCAGACGGGTACGTCGAACGGGTCGTCGCGGCGCGGGTCGTCGGGCTCGTCGCCGTACTCGGTGGCCAGGGCCAGCGCCTGCTCGCGGGGCAGCCCGGCGGTGGCGACGCAGTCCGCGCCGCGGAAGTACACGTGCCCGTCGCGCTGGTATGCGTGCCCGGTGGCGATCAGCGCGGCGGCGAGTTGCTGGACCTGCACGACGTGGTGGCGCGCTCGCGGCTGGTGGGCCGGCGGGTGTAAGCGCAGCGCCGCCATGTCCTTGTCGAACAGGTACTCCTGGTAGAGGGCGAACTCGTCGTAGGCGCGGCCGTGCGTTCCGGCCGCGCGGGTGAGCACGTCGTCGACGTCGGTGACGTTGCGGCAGACGCTGACCTCGACGCCGGCCGTCCGCAGGATCGACGCGAGGGCGTCGGACCAGATGAACGTCGCGGCGTGCCCGAGATGGGTGACGTCGTACGGGGTGATCCCGCAGACGTACATCCGCGCCAGACCGACCAGCGGCAGCGGCCGGCCGGACAGCCGCAGCTCGGCGCTGTGCAGAGCGGTGTGACCTACGAGGGTGGGAGCGGGGGAGCCGTATCTCATCGGGCCATCATGCGTCGTTAGGACCACTCCGGGTCAAGCTGCGGTCGGCGAGGGGCGTAGGCCGCGGTTGAGGTCCATGGTAACCGCCACCTCCTCGACCGGACCGATGCGGAGCTGTTCCTGGACCGGCCGATGTCGGCTTCTGCCCTGGCAACGAACAATCTACCGGCCTGCCTTTGCCGCAGACCCTGGCCGGGGCGGGAGCGGTTCAGCTGGAGAGTCCCGACGGGCCGGCGTCCCTTCGCCTGCCCGACGGCGACGGCCGCCGCGGCGATGGCTGCGATCCCGGCAACTGTCCATAGTAGAGGATTGGTCCGTGCCTGTGCGGAGAGTTGTTGGGCGAGGACGAAGATGCCAATCGCGATGACGAACCAGCCGAAGGCCTTGCGTAGTAGGTCTTCCCGCACGCGGCCGGCGAGCTTGCCGCCGGCGAGGCTGCCGAGAACGGCGGCGGCGGTGACGGCTGCGGCGAGTGTCCAGTGGACGTGGGCGGTGGACAGGTACCCGGCGAAGCCGGCGAAGGACTTCATGGCGATCACGACCAGGGAGGTGCCGACCGCTACCGACATGGGTAGCCCGCCGAGCAGGGCGAGGGCGGGGACGACGAGGAAGCCCCCACCGGCGCCGACGAGGCCGGTGACCAGGCCGACGGCGATCCCGTCGGCGACTACATGCAGCACCGGGAGTTCGTGTCGCGCCGGCTTCGGTTTCGTGCCGCGCCGGCCACGGATCATGGCGGTGGCGGTGGCGAGCATCATCAGCGCGAACCCGGTCAGCAGGATGCCGGCGGGGATGTAGGCGGCGATCCGGCCGCCGGCGTAGGCGCCGGTCATGCCGGCCAGGCCGAAGATCAGGCCGGTGCGCCAGCGGACCCGGCCGGCGCGGGCGTGCGGGAGGACCGCTACGGCGCTGGTGGTGCCGACGACGAGCAGGGAGGTGGCGATGGCTTCCTTGGTGGGCAGTCCGGCGACGTAGACCAGGAGGGGTACGGCGAGGATGGAGCCGCCGCCGCCGAGCAGGCCGAGGCTGATACCGATGAGCCCGGCGAGGGTGACGGTCAGCACCAGGGCGGTCATCGCGGGCTCCCGGCGTCGGTCTCGCGGAGTTGACCGACGACGGTGTCCAGGTCGCAGGTGGCGCCGCCGTTGTAGGGGAGTTCGGCCAGCAGCATGCCCAGGGCGCAGGTGTTGGTGAGGGCGGCGAGGGTGAGGCCGGCGCCGAGGAGCGCGGCGAGCCATTTCAGGGCCGGGACGAACCCGGAGGCAAGGACGCTGGCCAGCACGATCGTGCCGGCGACGAGGCGGACCTGGCGTTCGAGGTCCCAGCGCGGCCTACCGTAGCTGGTCGGCGCATCCGAAGTCTGCCAGGCGAGCATGCCGCCGGTGAGGACGCGCAGGTTCTGCAGGCCCGCTTCGGCAAGGGTTCGTTCGGCCTGGCTGGCGCGGGCGCCGGAGTGGCAGACCAGGACGACGCCCTCGTCGAGGTGTTGGCGGAGTTCGGTGCGGTGCTCGCGGAGCAGGTCGAGGGGAACGTTGTGGGCGCCGGGGATGTGGGCGGTTTCGAACTCGGCTGGCGTGCGTACGTCGAGGATGCGCGGCTGCCGGTCCGAGCCGAGCAGGCCGCGCAGGGTGGCCGGGTCGAGAGCGGCGGGATGGGTGGGGTCGGGAAGGGTCATGTCTCCTCGTCGGGGTGTGGTGGCAGGCCGACCCGACCGGCTGGCGCGGGGGACGCCAGCCGGCCGGCGCAGGGGAAGGCGTTATCGCCCGTCAGGCGGCGGTGATGATGGGCAGCCCGGCCATGGCGGCGTGGTCGAATTCATCGTCGACGGCGACGACGCGGCGACCGGTGGCGGCCAGGATCGAGGCGGCGATGGAGGCGCGGTAGCCGGCGGCGCAGTGCACCCAGACTTCGCCGTGGGGTACCTCGTCGAGGTGACCCAGCAGGTTGTGCAAGGGGATGTGGACGGCGCCGTCGATGTGGGCTTCGGCCCATTCCAGGTTGCGGCGGTTGTCGAGAATGACGATCGGCCGGTGGTGGCGGACCTGGGCGAGGTCGGCGAAGGTGGCCCGGGGGTAGCTGGTCAGTTCCTCGCTGCCGGTCCAATCGGTCGGGCCGCCGGTGGCGTGCGCGGCGGGTCGGTCGATGCCGATGCGGACCAGTTCCCGCTGGGCGTCGGCGACCTGCTCCGGGGTCTCGCCGAGCAGGGTGAGCGGGGTGCCCCACGGGATGAGCCAGCCGAGGTAGGTGGCGAAGCTGCCGTCGAGGCCGAAGTTGAGGGTACCGGTTACGTGCCCGGCGGCGAACGCGACGCGGCTGCGCAGGTCGACCACCCATTCGCCGGCGGCCAGCCGCTTGCGGATCTGATCGGCGTCGGCGCGCTGCGGTGCGGACAGGTCGGGGGCGGCCGGGCCGGCGGCGTTGGCGGGGGCCATGTGGGCGTAGTAGGCGGGCCAGGTGTCGAGGCCGGCGAGCAGGTCGGCGACGAATTGCCGTTCCGGTTTGGTCAGTGCCGGGTTGACCTGCTTCTCCTGGCCGATGGTGGCGGCGCTGGCTTCGGACTGGGTGGCTGAGCAGAAGCTGCCAAACCCGTGTGTCGGGTAGACCGCGGCGGTGTCGGGTAGCTCGGCGGCCAGGCAGTTCGCCGAGGCGTACTGGTGGTGGACCAGGGTTTCGGTGTGGGCCGGTCCGAGCAGATCGGGACGGCCGACCGAGCCGTACAGCAGGGAGCCGCCGGTGAAGGCGGCCACCTCCCGCCCGTCGGCTTCCAGCAGGTAGGCCAGATGGGTGAAGGTGTGTCCCGGGGTGGCCCGGACCCGGATCCGCATCGTGTCGCCGACCGGGATGACGTCGTCGTCGCGGACTCCGATCCGGTCGAAGGTCACCGGGTCGTCGGCGTTGACGTGGTAGGCGGCCCGGTCAGTGCGGCGAGGGCGTACCCGCCGGTGACGTAGTCGTTGTGGATGTGGGTCTCGAACACGTGGGTGATGGTCACGCCCTCGGCCGCGGCGAGGTCGAGGATCCGGTCGATGTCGCGTTGCGGGTCGACCACGAACGCGGCCCGGCCGTCGTGGACGAGGTAGCTGCGGTCGCCGAGGGTCGGTGTGCCGATGGCCAGGACGGATGGCATGGCAGGGTCCTTTCGAGGCTTCGGTGCGGTCAGGCAGCGGCGCGCCGACCGCGCACGATCGGATGGCCGGCATGCGATGGTCCCAGCACGTGTGCGACGGCGCTGGCGGCCCTGTCGAACGGGTAGGTCTGGTCGATGACGACTCTGACCTCACCGGTTTCCAGGAGGCGGACGAGCGCGTTCAGGTTGTCCCGGTTCACCGCGAGGGTGACCAACTTGACGTTGATGGCGCCCTTGCCCATCAGGGTGGCCCGGGCCAGCCTGGGCAGGCCGCCCAGCAGCCGTCCGGTGTTCCCGATGCTGTTCGGGATGAGTACCCCGCCGGGTGTCAGCAGTCGTGCGGTGGCCGTAGATGGGCGCCGTACCCGGTGTGCCAGCCGAAGCCGAGTCGAGCACTACAACGGGCATCGCCCGCACCGCTCGCTGGGACAGGCGCCACCCCTTGGCCCCTGTCAGCCGTCCGTCGCTGTCGTCGGGTCACGGGTCGTGCGGCGCGAGCGTCTCGGGGGACTGATCGGCGGGTACTCGCAGGCCGCGTAGCGGGTAACCGACTTTCTGGCACCGACACCCTGTACCTGCCGGAAATGCCGTCCGTGCTGGTCAGGCGGCGTGTTGGTACTCGTGGAGGATGCCGTCGAGGCGATGTTGGACCGCACGATTTCGCGTTCCCGCCTGCCTGGGGTGTCGAGGGGTTCGCGGTCGGTACGTTGCCGGTTCCATACTTGCCGGCCGGTGTAGCGGGGGTTGGTGAGGATGGCGGCGTCGGAGGGGCAGGGGATGCCGTTGGCGTTGAGGGTTCGGGCGATGCCGGCGATGCTTTCGCTGGCCAGCCGTTGGGCGAAGATCCACCGGACGTGGTCGGCGGTGGCCGGATCGTTGCGGCGCAGATTCTGCGTACCATGAGCGACTCCTCGGGAAACCGGCAGCCGCCGGCGGCGGTCGCGCATCGGCTTCACGCTATGAGCGCTGCGTGGCGCGGCAGAAGGGGGCTATCACCTATCCCCGGGCCGGGGTAGCCCCCATCGTCGAGTGGCGACGGTGGGCAGGGCCGCAAGGACTATGAGGAGAGCCGTAACTCGAGGTCGCGAAGTCTGCCGCGGACCTTGTGGGCGTCGGCGTGGTCCAGGTGGCTGAAGATGGTCAGCGCCTCCTGCCAGAAGGCGCGGGCGGCGTCGGTATCGCCCGCGGCGTCGTGGGTGTCGCCGAGATGGACCAGGGTATTGGCCTCGTTGTAGTGATCGTCCAATTCCTGGAACATGGTGAGCGCGCGTCGGAAGCAGGCGATCGCTTCGGCGTGGTCGCCGAGGCGGTGGTAGGCGAAGCCGAGACTGTCCAGGGTCTGCGCCTGACCGACGACGTCGTCGAGGTCGCGGAGCAGGGCGAGGGCCTGCTGGCAGGACGCGATGGCCTGCCGGTGGTCGCCGAGTTGGGTGTGGATCCAGCCGATCGCGTTGAAGGCGTTCGCCCGACCGAACTGGTGCCCGGCAGCCTGGTACAGGTCGATGGCCTGGCAGGCATGGGCGAGCGCCTCGTTGTGGTTCTCACGCTGTTCCCACAGGTACGCCAACGTGTAGTGGGTGTGTGCCTGGCCCGCCTGGTCGCCCGCCTGGCCGAACAGATCGAGGGCCTGACGCGAGTGGGCCTGCGCGTCGTCGAAGCGGCGAAGCCACGTGTACGCCTGGGCGAGACCGCGATGGGCGTGCCCCTCTTCGCTCCGGTCGCGCAGCCGTCGCGCGGCGGCGAGCGCGGCATGGCCGGCGTCGGCCCAGTCGTGCCAGTGCCCTTGCCGGTACAAGAAGGTACGCATCATGTGGTTCAGCTGGCAGATCTGCCGGTCGAGGCTGAACTCGACGACGGCCTGGTCGGCGGCGACCGCGGCCATGAGTACCGCGTGTTCGGCCGTGAACCAGGCCAGTGCGGACTCCCTGTCCGCCGGGCAGTCCGGAGTCACCCCGGGTCGGGGCGGGGCGAGGGTGAGCGGTTCACGGGCCGGGTACAGCAGGCGATCGGCCGTGCGGGCGGCGTGGAGGTAGTGGTCGAGGACCCGGCGGCCGGCGGCGAGACGTTCCGCGTCTGTGTCGCAGGAGGCAGCCAGGCCCATGGCGTACGCGCGCAGCAGGTCGTGCAGGGTGTACCGGCCAGGACGGTGCTCGATGACGAGGTTCGCCCGTACCAACTCGGCCAGCAGGGGGCCGACCTGGTCGTGTACCAGACCCGCCAGGCTGGCTGCCGCGGGTGCGGACGTGTCCGGGCCCGGGTGAAGGCCCAGCAGCCGGAACAGCCGGGCGGCCGCGGGCGACAGCGCGTGGTACGACCAGGAGAAGACGGTCCGCACGTCGGTGGTCGAGTCGCCGGCGGACAGCGCGTCCAGACTGGTACCGGTGCCGTTGATTTCCTCGGCCAAAGCCGCCAGCGGGCGATCGGGCCGGATGGCGGCGCGGGCGGCCACCACGGTCAGGGCGAGGGGGAGCCGGGCACAGCTGTCGATCACGACGGCCACCGCCTCCGGCTCGGGGACGACGCGAGCCACGCCGAGCCGGTGCGCGAGCAGCTCCCAGGCTTCGTCGGGGGTGAGCAGGTCGAGCGTGATCGGCTGTGCGTCCTCGGTGGCGATCAGGGGCGTGAGCTGGGTGCGACTGGTCACCACGACCATGCAGCCGGATGCTCCGGGAAGCAGGGGCCGAACCTGGTCGGCGTCGCTGGCGTTGTCCAGCAGGAGCACCATGCGCCGGTCGGCGAGCAGGGTGCGATACAGGGCGGCCTGGGCATCCAGGTCGGCGGGAATGCGTGGGCCGGGGACGTCCAGGGCGGTGAGGAACTGGCGGATCGCCCTGCCGGAGGTCAGGGTGGCGCCGGTGGGGTCGAACCCGCGCAGGTTCACGTACAGCTGCCCGTCAGGGAACCGGTCGGCGACCCGGCGTGCCCAATGGACCGCCAGCGCCGTCTTGCCGACGCCGGCCATCCCGTCGAGCGCCGACACTACCGGGCCGGTACCGGCGGCGGCCTCGTCCAGCAGCTCGCTCAGCATCCGCTGCTCGCGTTCGCGCCCGACGAAGTGGCGGATCCCGGCGGGCAGCTGCCGGGGTACACCCGGCTTGTCGGCGTCCCATGCGGGCGGCTGGACCGCGTCCAGATCCGGCATCCGCAGCGCGTCCATCAGTACCCGCATGGTGTGTGAATAGGGCCGGTCGGTACGGCCGCGCTCCAGGTTGCGGATGGCGCGCACGCTCAGCCCGCTTCGCTCGGCCAGCTCATCCTGGCTCATCCCGGCCGCCCTCCGGGCCTGGCGCAGGCGTTCGCCGAAGAGTCCCGGCGCACCACGCCCGCCGTTCATCGCGCCCCCCGCTGCCCAAGCCCCGAGCACCGCAATTCAACATTGAGCGCCGTGAACGCCGCAAGACCCGCCCCCATTCTGTCGTACGCCCCGGGTGACCAGGGCTAGTTGTCCCGGCGCGGGCCGGCGGGCCTTCCGGCCGCCGTCTCCGCCCGCCCGCAAGAATGCCGGTCAGTCTGCCGGTCAGTGTTCCTGGTCCCGCGAGTGGCTGAGTTCCACCCTTACCCCAGATGCTGGGAGTAAGGCACGGCAATGTAGCGCCGCGGAGAGGGATGGTCTGTTCGGAGCGCTGGAGGGAGCGGAATGGCGGTCGCCGGCGATGAGGTGCGACAGGTTGTGAGAGGCGCCCGGCCGGCCGTACCGGGAGCTGGCTGGCCCCTTGTCGGGCGGGACCGGGAAATCGGTGCGGCAGACCGGCTGCTGATCGACGGTGATCCCCACTGCTTGGTCTTTGTCGGCGGTCCGGGCCACGGCAAGACCCGACTGCTCCACGAAATCCACTCGCGGGCCCGAGCGCGAGGGCATCCGGTCTTCTGGGCGAGCGCCGCCGCGGCGAGCCAGTCGATGACCTACAGCACGTTGGCGCATCTGCTCGACGACGAGTGTGACGTCGGTTCCTGGCTGTCGGTGCGCCAGTCCCTGGCCCGGCGGTTGCGAACCACCCCGGGGCGGCTGTTGCCGCTGGTCGTCGTGGACGATCTGCAGAATGCCGACGCGGCATCCATCGCGCTGCTCGATCAGCTCGTGGGGCAGGGTGCGGTGCGGTTGGTCGGGGCGACCGCCGAAGGTTGCCCGGAACCGGCCTGGGTAACCGGTCTCTGGCGAGATCGACCGGGCAGCCGGATGACCCTCATCCCCCTTGGCGGCGTCGAGGTCGAAGCTTTGCTGAGCCGGGTCCTGGACGGCCTGGTCGACCCGGAAACGGCGGTTTCGCTGTCCAGAAGCGCCGCCGGGAACCTTCGCTACCTCCGCGAACTGGTCTGCGCCAGCCGGGACAGCGGGCGGCTGGCCAAGCGGCACGGCTACTGGATGCTCACCCTCCCCGCCACGATCAGCGAAGACCTCCGGGCGCTGGTGCGCCAGGACCCGAAAGCCACGCGGGTCGGTCCGCCGGGGTCACTCTTCGCTGAGGTCGTGCGACCCGGTCCAGGGTCCGATCGGACCCGACGGTCGCGGCATCCCGCACGCCCGGTCGACACCGGACAGTGTCCCGGTCGGCTCACCATGCGCTGCGCCGATACGCTGCACCGGCTCGGCGACTGGTCCGCCGCCGACGACCGGTACCGGGGCGCGACGCCGGCCGGCGACGGCCGGGACGTGCTGCTGCGGCGGCTCGCGAACCTCGCCGTCGAGACCGATCCGACGGCGCGCCAGCTGGCCCGTGCGCTGACCGGCGGCGATCCCTCGACTACCGATCCGTTGGTCGTCGCCGCGCGGAGCCTGCTCGAGGACGACGCTTCCGGACTGAGCGACCTGGTGGAGGGCCGCGACCAGTGGTCCGGCGGCCCAGCCGCGACCCACCTGGTGGCCTGGCTGGTCGCCGACCTGACCCGCCTCGGTCGGCCGGCGACGGCCCTGCGGCTGACTGAGCGGGTTGCCGGCGACCGGGGTACTCCCGACGACATCCATGCCATGGACGTGTTTCACGCCGCCCGGTGCGCGGCGCTGCTGTTTGACGGACAGGTCGAAGCCGTCCTCGAGCTGGCGGATGAGCAACGCGGACGCTGGCTTGCGGTGAGTTCGGAGCGGGCGACCTGGACCTGGTTGCTGGGGCGGGCCCAACTGATGCGCGGCGAGCTGGATCTCGCCTTCCGGCTGCTGACGGAGGCTGCCGGCGTCCGGGCGAGCGTGTCCGCGCCGGGCTGCGCGGTCACACTGAACCGCTGCCTGGCCGACCTGGCGATCGTCGCCGCTCAGGTTGGCGAACTGGGACGGGCCCGGGCGTCGCTCGCCGCGTTGGTGGACAGTCCCGAGCCGCCTCCCGATCTCGGCCTCGTCCGTGCTTGGCTCGACGCGAACGCTGGAGATCGGACCGGCGCCGTGAAGCACGCGGTCAGCGCCGCCGCCGTGTGTCAGGAGAAGGGCCGGATCGGTCTCATGGTGCGGTGCCTGCTCGACGCCGCACGCCTCGACATCGAGGGATTCCGGACGGAGCCGCCCCCGGTACAGGTCGACGGCGGCCTGTTGACCGCGGTCGTCGCGTTCGTGCAGGCGGCCGCCGACCGGCGCCCGACCGCACTCCTGGCCGCGTCGACGCGGCTTCTCGACGTCGGCCACATCCCGGTGGCGGTCGAGGGGCTCGAATGGTCAGCTGCCTGGTACCTGCGCCAGGGCGAGAGGTCGGCGGCCACGGCGGCACGCAGGCGGGCTCGGGCGGTCACCGGGACTCGAACTTTCCGGCTTGCACCAGTGGCGTTGCCGGAGTCTTTCAGCCCATTGACGGTACGCGAACGAACCGTTGCCCTTCGGGCGGCTGAGGGCCGTTCCAATCGGGAGATCGCCGGGCAGCTCGACATCTCGGTACGTACCGTGGAGAACCATCTGCAGAACGTCTACAGCAAGCTGTACGTCCGGGGTCGTGACGAGCTTCGGCTGCTGCTGGCCCCCGATACCCGGGCCACCGACCGCCCGCGATGACCGCACCTCTCATCCCGCGGAGCTTGATCTTCGGTGAGCCGGACCGGCTGAACCCCCAGCTGTCGCCCGACGGCCGGACACTTGCCGTACTCGCCCCGGTCGCCGGTCTTCTCGGTCTGGTCACCGAAGCTGTCGATGACGCGGTGGCCCGCGCCGAGGGCCGGTCGGTGAAAGCGCCACAGCCGGTGTCGACAGGTGCCTGCTCGGCGGTCCGCTCGCATCGCTGGACGGCTGATGGCCGCTCTCTGCTGTGGCTGCACGACCATGACGGCGACGAACAGCATCACGTCTGGTGCGCCGATCTCGGCACCGACGGACCGCCCCGGGACCTCACCCCGATTCCCGGCGTACGGGCTCGTATCCTCGGGAGTCCGCTCGGACAACCCCGGCAGGTACGCCTCGCGATGAACGCCGACGACCCGGCGTGCCCGGACGTCTATCAAGTCGACGTCGACACCGGTGAGCAGCATCTCCTGCACCGCAACGAGGGCTTCGCCGGCTGGCTCGCCGACGAGTGCGGCACCGTGCACGGGGCAATCGTGCCGACAGCCGGCGGGATGGCCCTGCACCGGTTGGACGGTCCGGACCTCGCCGCTTCGGCCGCGCTCCGGATCGGCGGCGATGACGCCGCGAACACCTGGGTCGCGGGGGTCGACTCGACGTCGCGGGTGGTGCTGCGTACCCCCCTCGACCATCACACCGCGCGCCTGGTCCGGGTCGACCTGCGTACCGGTGCGTTCCGGGTCCTGCACGCCGACCGCCACTACGACGTGGACCTGCTGCAATCGCATCCGCGCACCGGCCGGCCGCAGTTCGCGGGAGTGCAGGGCGACCGTCTGCGTTGGTACCGGCTGCCCGCTGGCCGAAACGTCGACCTGCCGGTGCTGAACCGCCGCGACGCTGACGTGTGGCGCTGCGGCGGCAGCACCGACGACCGCAGGTGGCTGCTCAGCGTCACGCGGGACGACGCACCGATCGCGTTCGAGTTGTACGACCGCAGCAGCGCCACAGGGGTGTCCATGGGCTCGTATCAGCCGCAACTGCTGAACCGGCGGCTTGCCACCACCGAGCCGTTCGCACTTTCCGCCCGGGACGGGCTCCGGCTCACCGGCTACCGGACGTTTCCGCCGGGGGTTCCTCGTCGCGCCCTGCCGGCGGTACTGCTTGTCCACAGTGGCCCATGGACGCGGGACACCTGGGGATTCGAGCCGGTCGTGCAGTGGCTGGCCAACCGCGGCTACCTGGCCGTCCAGGTGAACTTCCGTGGCTCGCTCGGGTTCGGTCGTCAGTTCCTCGACGCGGGGGATCGCGAGTGGGGCGGGGCGATGCAGGCGGACCTCTTCGACACAATCGACCATCTCATCGCCGGCGGCTGGGTGGATCCGCAGCGGGTGGGTGTGTTCGGTGAGTCGTACGGCGGCTATGCGGCGTTGCTGGCGGCATTGCTCGCCCCGCGGTCGATCCGATGTGCCGTGGCGTTGTCCGCGCCGACGAACCTGCTGAATCTGCTCGAGTCCATCCCGGCGCACTGGCGAGGGCAGCGCGCGATGCTGTACCGGCGGGTCGGCGATCCGGTCCGTGACCGCGAGCTTCTCTGGTCCCGATCGCCGATCGCGCACGCCGACTGCCTCACCGTTCCGGTCCTGATCGCTTACGGCACAAACGATCCACGGGTCAGCCGCACCGACACTGAGGCGTTTCTCACGGCGACGGGCAACGCGCCGACCCCGCCGACGTCGCTGTGCTTCCCGGACGAAGGCCACACCCTGATGCACCGCGACAACCGGCTCACGTTCGCGGCCGCCGCCGAACGGTTCCTCGCCAACCACCTCGGCGGCCGGTACGAGCGGGCGAACCCACCTGAGTAGCGGCACGCGGTCCGGCCCGGGATAGGTACTCCAGCACTCATGACCGTCGTCTCCGGGTGGGAAAGACTGGATCGGTGGTAACGACGAATCGGCTGAGCACGAGCTTCGGCATCGAGGTCCACGGCATCGACCTTCGCGCCGATCCGGACCCCGCCACCGTGGCGTTGTTGCGCGACGCGATCGTCGAACACCATCTCGTCGTCCTGCGGGCGGCCGCGCCGTATTCGGCCGCGGATCAGGTGCGCTGGACCCGGCCGTTCGGTGCGGTGGAGACCTACCCGAACGACATCCCGCACCAGTTGGCCGGGCTGCCCGAGGTCCTGCGCCTGACCAACACGCCGGGATGCGGCTATCTCAACTCGGCCGAGTTCTGGCACCAGGACGGCACGTTCCGCGAGTTCCCCACCGACCTGTCGTTCTTCAACATGGCCGTACGGCCGGAGCGCGGCGACGCGACGGTGTTCACCAGCACCCATGACGCGTACGACCAACTCCCGGACCACCTCCGCGCGGTCATCGACACCTGCGGCGCCACGCAGAAGAACGGTTGCCGGCACCGGCAACGCCGTGCGCATCCGGTGACCGGCCGATCGGGCCTGGTCGTCAACGTCGGCTACACCGCATCGATCGACGCCCTGCGCCCTGAGGAGACCCAGGAGTTCCTCGCCGACATCGCGGCGTACCTCGACGGTCTCGAGACCTATGCACATCACTGGATGGAAGGCGACCTGGTGATTGCCGACAACGCGGCGCTGGCGCACCGCGCGGAACCGGAGCTCCCGGTCGGCGAACGAACCCTCCTACGCACCTGCGTGGAGGGCACGGTGACCTTCTAGCCGAAGGTCGGAAGTTCGAGGAGGAAGCATGTCCGTCGAGTCGGTTATCCGGTCCTGGCGAGACCCCGAGTTCCGCAAGCAGTTGGCGGCCGAGGGCGAGGCCCCGTCCCATCCCTCGGGTGAGGTCCTGGCCGAAGACTGGGCGGCGGGCTTCGACCCGGAGGTCGGCTTCACCGCACAGCTCACCTGTGGCAGCACCTCCGTGAAGTCCGCCGCGCGCTGCTGCTGCTGACTGCTGATGACACAACCACGTGGGCGGACCGGCACCTGGTGGCGGTCGGCGTTGACACCGGAGGAGCGGGTCCGCCCAAGTATCGGCGAGCCGGAATGGCTGGCGTTGCTTCGCCGGGCGTACCAACCCGGGAGCGTCTCGCGGGCACCAGCACCACCGGGCGCCTCGTCGTTGCTGGCGCCGCTGGTCGGGTACGCCGTCCGGGAGGCCGCCGCGCTCGCCGCCGGCGAGATGGACCCGGCCGCGGCGACCCGAACCGTCGAGCTGTGCTCGGCCGCGCTCGCCGACCGGCTGCGCGCGACCGTCACGCCCGCATTCCTGCTCGAACTCAACATCGCCCGGGTCGAGGGCCGGCTGGCCGGGGCGACGGCCGAGCGGCGTTACCGCGAGTTCTGCGACACCCTGGCCGGGTCCGCATCGGCCGAAGGCTTCTTCCGCACGTACCCGGTGCTGGCCCGGCTGACCGCCACGATCGCCGCCAGTTGGTCGGTGGCGGCCGCCGAACTGGCGGTCCGGTTGGACAACGACCGGCCGGTGATCGAACGGAGCCTGGTCGGTGCGGACCTGGGCGCGCTCGTCGACGTGAACGGTGGCAAGGGCGACGCCCACAACGGCGGCCGGACCGTCACCGTCCTGGTGTTCGCGTCTGGCCATCGGGTGGTCTACAAACCCCGCCCGCTCGGCGTCGACGTCCACTTCCAGCGGTTGCTCGGGTGGCTGCACGATGCGGCACCGCGAATCGACCTCCGCCAGCTTCGGGTCCTGGACCGCGGCGACTACGGCTGGACCGAGTTCGTGACCCAGGCGCCGGTCGCCGACCGGGCCGGCGCGGCCCGCTACTACCGGCGCACCGGCTACCTGCTGGGTCTCATGTATGCCCTGCGAGCCGATGATCTGCACCACGAGAACGTGATCGCCGAAGGCGAACATCCGGTGGTCGTCGACCTCGAGACACTGTTCGCGCCGACGCCGCGGGCCGTCGTGCAGGATCCGCGGGAGCGGTTCTGGGCGGAGGTCGGTCCTTCGGTGTTGGCCACCGGTCTGTTGCCGAATCCGGTCTTCGGTAGCGAGGAGCGTTCCGGCGTCGACATGAGCGGACTCGGCGGTCACGCCGGGCAGTTCGGCGGACGCAGCTGGCCGGCTCTGGTCGGTGCGGGCACCGACCGTGCCCGCCGGGAGTGGACCCTGCACCCGTCGATCGCGGCCGAGAACGAGGTCGTGCTCGACGGCGCGCCGCTGCGGGCGCGGGAGTTCGCTGACGAGATCGTGGCCGGCTTCGCGCAGAGCCTCCGCGTGGTGGTCAGCCATCGACAGCAATGGTGCGCCGACGACGGCGTGCTCGCCGGGTTCGGCGCGACGCAGATCCGGCTCATCGCCCGCCCGACCATGCAGTACGCGGTGACCATGCAGATGCTGTGGCACCCGGACTACCTGTACGACGCGGAGGCTGCGGCCAGGGTGATCCAGCGGCTGTACCCGGGACCGTGGGGGGACGACTCGCCGAAAGCGCTGGTCGACTCCGAGGTCGAGCAGCTGTTGCGGGGTGACGTGCCGTACTTCCGGGCGCGTCCGGGTTCGGCCGACATCTGGTTGCTGGACGGGACCTGCCTGCCCGGGGTCCTGGCCGCCGCGCCTCTGGCGGAGGCCCGCGAACGCGTCCGGAACCTGGACGTCGCCAGGCAGACGCGGGAGACCTGGACGATCCGCAGTGCCCTGTTCCTGCCCGAGCTCAACGGTCAGGCCCTGCGCTTCCCGGTCCACGAGTTGCCGGACCGGGCGGCGCCTGACCCGCGCGACCTGCTCGACGCGGCCGCAACCATCGGTGATCGCCTGCTCGCGTTGGCCATCGGCGCCGCCGGCGAACTGCGCTGGCTCACCGTTTCGTCGGTCGCCGGACGCAACTGGGCGGTCCGCGACACCGAACCGGACCTGTACGAAGGAGTGGCCGGCATCGCGTTGTTCCTCGGCTACCTCGGCACCCTCACCGGGCAGTCGCGCTATCTCGACGCGGCCCGGGTCGCGACCGAGACCGCGCTCGGTCGCGCCGACGAACTGGATCGGCGTGGTGCGGGCGCCTTCAGCGGGTTGGCCGGCCTGGCGTACCTCGCCGGTCACGCCGCCGGCTGGGAACTTCCCGGCGACTTCCGCCACCGGGCCGGTGTCCTCGCCCGGCGCGCCTTCGCGCGCGCCACCGAGGATGCCGTCGACCCGGCCACCGACGTCATCGGCGGCCATGCCGGCCTCGTCCTGTGCCTTCTGGCGGTGCGCCACACCGTACCGGCCGCGGTCCCGCTGGACTGGGTGGCATCGGCGGGTGACGCACTCCTGCGCGCCGCGCGTCCGCTGCACGGGGGGCTCGGCTGGCCACGAGGTACGGCTCCGGCCTTGACCGGCCTCGCCCACGGCAGCACGGGAGTCGCGGTGGCGCTGGCCGCGCTCACGGCCACGACCGGTAATCGCCGCTACCGTGATGCCGCCGAGGCCGCGGCCCGCTTCGAACGGCACTGGTTCAGTCCGCGAGTGCGTAACTGGCCGGATCTGCGTGCCATACCAGAGCTAGCCGACCTCGCCGACCCGGCCGACGGGCGCGTCTACCTGCACACCTGGTGCCACGGCGCACCCGGCATCGGGTTAGGTCGGGCCAGCCTGCTAATGGCGGGTTGCACCGATGACGATCTGCGGACCGACCTCGTCCACGCGGTGGAGGCGACCCTCGCCAACGGGTTCGGGGGTAGCCACTCGCTCTGCCACGGTGATCTCGGCAACCTCGAGACCCTCGTCGCGGCGGCCGAGGTTCTTGCCGATCCCGACCTGCGTGCGTCGCTCGCCGACCGGCGGACGGCAGTGCTCAACTCCGTGCTCGACGGGCCGGTCTGCGGCACGCCGTACGGCCTGGAGGTACCCGGCCTGATGACCGGCCTGGCCGGGATCGGCTACGGGCTGCTGCGGGCCGTCGACCCGTCCCGGGTACCGAACGTGCTGCTGCTGCAAGGAGTACCCGGATGAGCGCGTTCGTCGATCCGGACGCCGGCCTGCTCGCCGAGTCGCCGGTACTGGCCGATCTGACCGAGCCGGTCATGACGTTGGCGGCTGACCACCGGGAACGCACCGGCACGCCGGTGGTCGGCGTCGGCGTGGTGGTCGACGGGCAGGTGGTCGCCTGCCGGACCGTCACCGCCGGCGGTGCCCCGGTCGCCGGCCAACGCTGCACCTTCGCGCTTGCCTCGAACTCGAAACTGTTGGTCATGGCGGCGGTACTCAGCGCCGCGCAGCGGGGCGCGTTCGAGCTGGACGATCCGGTCAACGTCCACCTGCGTCGGATCCGCGTCGAACCGCCCGCACCCGATACGACCGCCATCACCATCCGCCACCTGCTCACCCACACCGCCGGACTGGCCGCCTGGCGCCGCCGCAGCGATCTGCTCCGGTGGGGAAGCGGCGAAATCCTGCGGGCCGGGCAGCGGCGACCAGATCTGCCGGAGTTCTACGGCGGACGTCTGCGGGGCGTCGTCGCGCCCGGCTCGATGTTCCTGTACTCCGACCACGCGTACGCCATCCTCGGCCAACTGATCGCCGACGTCGACGACCGCCCGATGGCCGAGGTCGTCCGCGCAGCCGTCCTCGAACCGCTCGGCATGCGCGGGAGCGGCTTTCCGCCTTTCCCCGAGGGAGTTGGCCCGGCTCAACCCGGCCACCGGTTCGACGGCACCCGCGAGACGGGGCTGCGTGAGGTTCTGCTCGCCCCGGGTGCGGCAGTCGCCTCGGTCGCGGACATGACCCGATTCGTGTGGGCACTGAGCCATGGCGGCGCCCACCCGTGGGGACGCATGCTCACGGCCGAGACGACGTCGGAGATCTTTCGACCGGCGTATCGGCTGCACCCGTCGTTTCCGGCGTTCGGGATGCAGTTCATCCTGTGTGGTGACCGCCCGGTCGTCGGCGTGATGCGCGGCGGGTACCGCGGTTCGGTGTCGTGGGTCGCCGCCTGCCCGGAGCTGCGCCTCGGCATCGTCCTGCTGGGCAACAAGCAGGTGAGCCTGGACCGGCTCGGCCGGGACATCATCACCACGGTCACCGGCCGCGCCGACGTCGCCCTCCTCGATGCCGCCGTCTCTCCGGAGCTGCTGGCTCGCGAAGCCGAAACCGGCATGGTCCGCGCCGAGGCTGCCGTGGCCGGAGTCTTCATGCCGATGCCGAAACAGGGCTTCCTCGACTATCTTGGCGGAGAACTACTGCTCCGCGTCGATCACGGCCGGCTCCGGCTGCGCCGGATCTGGCGCAAGCGTGAACTGCCGCTGACCGATCCATTGGTACCGGTGCCTGGTGTGGTGGACATGTACCTGATGCATCTGCCGTGGGCGACCGTCCCCGTCTGGCTGCGTCGCGACGCCGGAGGTCGGGTGGCGGAAGTCTGTGTGTCGCCGTTCGATCGCTTCCAGCGCGTGCGTCCGGCGGAGGTCATGACGCTGCCGGCCCGGCGGGTCGTGTCCGCCGGCATGGGCGCGCTGACCTGGCTGGGAGGGCTGCTGAACTGGCGCCGCCGATGACCGTACTGCGACCGTACGCGCCCGACCGTGACGAGGCGGCGGTCCTTCGCCTGATCAACGCGGACCGGCCGGCCGGCCAGCCGCTGTGCACCGCGGCGATGCTCGCGCAGGCGCTCGCTGGCCGCTCGGTCATCGACGACGGGTGGTGGCATGAGCTTGATCCGCCGGTCACCATCGTGCTCGTCGACGGGAGCGACAACGGTGACGTGACCGGCGTGGTCTCGTACGCGGCCCGGCAACGTGACGCCGTCGGCGTGGTGCTGTGGCTGCACGCCCGCGAGCACCCCGCGACGGTCGGCGCGCTCGTCGACCACGCGCTGGCCGACCTGGCCGACGCGACGGCGGTCGAGGCGTTCAGCTTCGCCACTGCCCTCGGCCTCGGGCTGGAGGCGCTGCCGGTCCGGCACCGGCCGGTCACCGCGGACGTTCTCCGGTCCCGTGGGTTCCGCGGGAGCGACCTGTGGCGGTACATGCGCTGTTCACTACCGGCACCCGGCCTCGCCCGGGCCGCCGACCTCCGGATCACCCGGACCGGACCGGGGGAGCTGAAGCTGTCGATCGGCCCCGATGAGACGGTACCGTCGGCCGAGGCGGACCTCTTCTTCATTCCGGGCGGGGACGTCGGCATGCTGTCCTGGCTTCACGTCGCACCAGCCGCACGCGGTCGCGGTCTGGGCAGAGCGTTGCTCGGCTCGGCGCTGGAGGTCCTCACCGAGCACGGGGCCCGCGAGGCGATCCTGTACGTCGACGACGACGAGCCGGGTGGCGAACGCGACCGCACCGCGGCGCTCGCCCTGTACGAGTCGGTCGGCTTCGTCGAGGTGGACCGGCTGCACAGTTTCGTCCGGCCTCAGTCGGCCTCGACCGGGACGTAGTGCTCCTCGTCCAGGCGAATCTGTTCCCAGTAGTCCGTCGGCTCGAACCCGGGCGTGTCTCGCGTCGCCGGCGGTGAAGGCTCAGCCGCGATCGCGCGCAGCAGTTCAGCCGCGTCCTCCGCCTTCTGGCTGTACGGATGGGTCACCACCCAGCTCGAGAACCGGCGCAGCGCGCCGCTCGGAGCACCGTTCGCTCGGGCTCGATCGACCGCGGTGCGGTAGGTCCGTTCTGGGTAGAACAGCGCCTTGGCTGACGCGACAATCTGCGCAGTGGTTTCTTCATCCACAATGGACGCCGCTCGGGCACGGGCCACGGTTGCCCGCACATCGACGAGCGCCACCGAGCGGGGCCGGTATCCGCCCTGTGCAGGGTCGTGGCGGACGGCGACCTCGTCGTCGTCCTCGAGCTGTCCGGACCGGAACATCGCGAAGATCGCGCCGACGCCGCGCATCCCGTACGGGGCAAGTTCCGCAGCGCGCAGCGCGCCCATGCTCGCCGCGCCGTACACCACGACACCTTGCGCCAGCGCCCACAGGATCTCCTTGTGGAACACGGCCGGCACCCGCTCGAAGTACCCGTCGATGAGCCCGACCACCCGGGCACCGTCCCTGACCGCCCGCAGCACGCAGCCGAGCTGGGCCGGTGGCCGGTAGTCGGCTGCAAGCAGCACCCGATCGGCCGGCCGCAACGACGGCCCGGCGAACACCACCGGCACCGGCATTTCCTTGTCGGTCCGCATGCATCGCATGATGGGCGCCGCGAACCGGCCACGCCACCGTGGTCGGCTACCTACGCGACCGCGTCCCGCTCGACCTACTCACCCCGGGCCCGCGGCAGGTACACGTCGCCGGCCAGGCCCGGACTGAGTAGTCCGGTACTCATGCGCCATTCGCGACACCGCCGCGAGAATTCGAACGTCACGAGCAATCCGTTGGACGAAAGGAGCATGCCGTGTCGAAGAAGACAAGCCAATCCGATGGCTGCGGAGGCGGCGTCAAGGGCGGCAAGGGCTACATGAGCCTACTCGCCCCGGCGGGCGACGTCGCCGCCGACGCCGCACCAACCCGTCCCGGCGCTCTCGACGCCGTGCGTCTGGTCCTCCGATCGATGCGTTCGTCGGGAACCACGGCCGCCGAGGACAGGCAGGCCTGAGCGGATCAGGCTGCGCGGACGCGCGGGCAAACGCCCCATGGGAGGTCGGAGGCACCCGATGACAACGCCAGATGTCGTTTCCGGCCCCGGGCTTGCGTTGTACTTCGCCCGGCCGTCGATCGAAGGCGAACTGCGGCCGGCAAGCCTCTGGGAGGCCGCGCCGGCCGACCACACCCCCCACTGGCGGCCTCGTCTGAACCCCGACCCGCACCACGCACCTGACGAGTTCCAAGCCGCGCTCCTCCGAACGATCGGCTCGGCCGAGCACGTCGCCCTGCTGTTCTCCGGCGGCTTGGACTCGTCAGCGATCCTGTGGCACCTGCTGACCAGGCCCGCGTTCGGCCACCTACGGGTGACTCCGATCGTCATCGACATGGTGGGCGACGACGGCCGCAGTGCCGTCGACTACGCCATGCACAGCATCGACGCGCTGGGACTGGCGCCGCTCGGGCCGCATCGGAAGCTGCTGGTGCTGCCCGCCTGGGACCCCGCGGACAACGACGCCGACGCCGCCTGGTGGACCCGCCGCGGACCGGACCTCCGTGCCATGCCGTCGACGTTCCAGCGCATCGTCCGCCACGCCGAGCGGCTCGGCGCGACGGTCCTGCTGACCGGCGACGGCTCGGACGAACTCATCGGCCTGCCCAGGTTCGTGGGGCCGTGCCTGCTGCGGTCCGGGCTGCGCCGCACGACCCGCTACCTGCGGGACACCTGGAGCGCCGCTGGAGGATTCGGTCTTGCCATGGAGACGATGACGGTCCTGTCCCGACTGCTGCCCGCCAACGCGCGGGCGCGGCTCTACCGCGCGGCCGGGTTGCCGGAGCTGTCCGACCCGCGGCCCAGCGCAGCGCTGGCCGCACCGTGGCGGGCCTACGTCGAGGACTGGACCCGGGCGTGGCTGGCCAACCTGCAGGATGGGCACCGCCGAGCGGGACGGTCCTGGGCCGAGGCCGATGCCTACGACAGCTTCTTTCCCTTCCAGGACGACGAAGCCCACCGCCGCCCGATCCCGGTCCGCTCGCCGTTCCTGGACGCCGAGTTCATCGAATACGCGCTGGGCCTGCCGATCCATTGCCGGTTCGACCCCATGCTGCCGTCGGAGTACCTGCGACGAAAAGCCATCGTCGCGGCGATGCTGCCACGCCCGGCCCTCGATCGGTTCCCGCCGGCCAAGCAGATCTTCGCCGCAGCCAACGCCGAGAACATCCGTGCAACGGCCGTCGACCCCGTCATCGGGCGCGAGATTGGATTGATCGACCCTGACGTCGAGCTGGCCCGCCTTCCGATCATCGAACACTGCCGGGTCAGCGCGATCGAGCGCTGGCTGCGCGGCGCCCAGGCGATCGGCGTCCGCCTTCCCGACGCCGGACCTCCGGCACTGGTCGCCCGATGACACTGGCGCGACTCACCGCTGTCCTGCGCGGTATGGCCCGCCCGGCGGCGTGGCGTGCGGTGTTCTACGGTGTCCGGCTCGCGTGGCGGGCGTGGCGTTTCGGCCTGCTCGCCGTGACCGGCATGACGCTGCTGATCGGCGTCGCCCCGTCCCTGATGACTTGGTCGGCCTGGCAGTTGGTCAACGCCGCGGTTGCCGCCCACCCCGGCCCGGTCATCGTCGCGGCGATCGTTCTCGCGTCCCTGTCGGGTGGCCAGTTTGTGCTGACGGTGCTGCTGGAGGGCCTCGGCGGCCGGCTCGGTCTGCGGATCGCGGCGACCGCACGGGCCGAGGTCATCGCCCACGCCACCCACGCCCCGTACCGCCGCTTCTACGACGAACAATGGCGGGACCGGCTGGGTCGCATCAGTGAGGAGGTCGAGTGGCGCCCGGGCCAGGCCAACCAGGCGGTGCTGCGGCTGCTGAGCAACCTTGCCGCCCTCGGCGGCTCCATCGGCCTGCTTTCGCTGCTCAACACCTGGCTTGTCCTGTTCGCCGTTGTCGCGGCTGTCCCGCTGGTCCTGGTCGAGCGGCGCAACAGCCGCGCGCTGCTCGGCACCTGGCGCTCGACCAGTGCCTCGAACCGGCGGCTCGACTACCTCCGGGATTGGTCGACTGCCCCCGATCGGGCCGCGGAAACCCGCGCGCTCGGCGTCGGCCGCTTCCTCGTCGACTGGCACAATCACGTCGCACGGGGCCTCTTCCTGGCCGTGCAGCGCGCGCACCGATCGAACGGTCGATGGGCGTTCCTCGCCGCCGCGGCCAACGTCGGCGCGCTCACCGGTTCATACGTCGTCCTGATCCGATCGGCCGGCAGCGCCCACACCCAACCCGCCACCATCCTGCTGGTCCTGACCGCGTTCGGAGCGCTGAACAGCAGCATCATCGGGCTCCTCTCACATATCGTCGAACTTGAAGACGTCGGCGGCCACCTTGAGGACCTGCACCGCATGGCGACAGAGCCGCGGGAGGACCTCGACGCCGGCGAGACGGTCGACGGCTCGTTGGGCTGCGTTGCCATTCACGGCCTGACCTTCAGCTATCGGCCAGGCGTACCCATCCTGAATCAGGTCTCGTTCACTTTGGACAGTGGCTCGTTCGTCGCCCTGGTCGGTACGAACGGGGCCGGGAAGACGACGCTCGTCAAGCTGCTCCTCGGCCTCCTCGAACCGGACGCCGGCGACATTCTCGTCGCGGGCCGCAGCCTCGGATCACTGTCCATCCGGTCGTGGCGGTCCCGGGTGTCGGTGCTCTTCCAGGAGTACGGCCGGTACGAGATGACCGCGGCGAACTTCGTCCGGCTGAGCCGGCCATCCGCGCCGCTGGACAGGCCCCGGCTCGCCGACGCTCTCAGCGGCGCGGCCGCCGACACTGTCGTCGCCGGTCTGCCCGCCGGCCTGGACACTCCGGTCGGGCGCGTCTTCGACGGTGCCCACGGGCTGTCCGGCGGCCAGTGGCAGCGCCTCGCCCTGGCCCGTGTCCTGTACCGGGATGCCGACCTGTACATCCTCGACGAGCCGACGTCCGCCATGGATCCCGACATGGAGTGGGAGGTCTTCAACCGGATCCGCGACCAGCTCGCTGGCCGTACGGTCCTCTTCGTCACCCACCGCATGGCCGCCGCCGCCCAGGCCGACGCCATCGTCGTGCTCGACCAGGGAACCGTGACCGAGTTCGGCACACACCACGCCCTGCTGCGCCGGGACGGCGCCTACGCCAGGATGTACCGGACCCAGGCCGCGTGGTTCCACCCGAGCCGCTCTTCCCGGGTCGGGGCCGATGTCGGCTGACCGTCGGCTCGACGCCCTCGCCACGGTCGACGACGTCCCGACGTTCACCGAGGGCACCCGTCGCCTGATCCCGCCGGCGGAAACGCTCCAGCGCGCCCAGCCCGCCATGGCCGCGGCCGGGATCACCAGGCTTGCCGGTATCTCCGGTCTGGATCGGATCGGCATCGACGTCTTCACTGCTGTCCGTCCGGCCAGCCGCAGCATTTCGGTCTCACAGGGTAAGGGCGTCACGGCCGACGCGGCCCGCGCCTCGGCCGTCATGGAGGCCCTCGAACTCTGGCACGCCGAGCAGCACCACATCACGATCCTGAACGGCACCCTGGCCGAGCTGAAGGAACGCTTCGGTATCGTCGACGTCCGCCGGCTGATGCGCTGCGAGCGGGACGAACCGGATCCGCACCGCACCACCCGGTGGGCACATGCGCTGAACATGATGAGCGGCCGGCCGGTGCTCGTGCCGTACGAAACTGTGCATTTCGACCAGCGCGTGCCCGCAGACCCGGCGGACGGCGTCTACTGCAACGGTACGAATGGCTTGGCGTCCGGGAACAGCCTGACCGAGGCGGTACTGCACGGCCTGTACGAGGTGATCGAGCGCGACGCCGTCGCACGCAGTGCCGACCGGCTCGCCGTCGACCTGCCCCGGCTCGACCTGACGTCGGTGCGTTCGACGCCGGGCCGGGCGCTCGTCGACCGATTCCTGGCCGCTGGCATCGAACTGGCCGTCTGGGATCTCAGCGCCGTCCATCAGGTGCCGGTCTACCAGGCGCTCGGCGTCGAGCGCACCGCCCCGTGGTACCACCCGCTGCCGGAGACCTGGGGATTCGGCGCTCACAGCGACCCGTCGATCGCACTGTCCCGAGCGCTCACCGAGGTGGCGCAGGTTCGTTCGATGATCATCAACGGGGTCCGCGATGATCTCAACCGCGCCATGTACGCCAGCTACTTCGATCCGGACGTGCGCGCCGAGACCGCGAGCCTGCTCGCCCCGGCCGGTGAGCTGGCGCCGTTTCCTGGGGCCCCGGCGGCGTTGCGAGACGACACCCTGTCCGGTGAGCTGCGCCGGGTGCTCGATCGGTTGCGGGCCAACGGCGTGCAGGAAGTGGCCGTCGTCGACCTCACACACCGGGACTTCGCCATCCCCGTCGTCCGGGTCGTCGTCCCGGGCATGTGGTGGACCTTCTGACCGATCGCGCAGCCCGGAAATTCACGTGAAGCCCGATGCAACCTTCTCCGGTCCTGCCCTGTGATAGGGATGTGACGGACCGGACGAGGTCGCGGACGGCGGCCGGCGCATCGTTTGCGACGTTCATGGAGTCGGCGTGGCAGCGTCATCTGCCGGCTCCCGCCGGCGTGGCGAAGGGCTCTCACCGATTACCGCTGGCGGCAGGACATTCCGTGTCGCAGGCAATCCATTGACCTCGATGAAACTCTCCTCGAAGCTGTACCCGAGAGGCAACGATCTCAATCAATATCTGTCGCGCCCGGACAGGAGAAGGTGCCCCCGTGAACAAACGTCTACGTCGATGGATTACCGCTCTGGCCGCCGTACTGGTTCCGCTCGGAGCACTCTCGCTGGTGGGCGTCCCGTCCGCCAACGCCGAACTGACGCACCCGCGCCAGGCGTTCCTGCGCTCCGCCACCGGCGGCCTGTTCCTGCACTGGGGCCTGCGGACCGGCCCGTCCCACAACGACTGCGCCGCCTGGGAGCAGGACGTCACCAACGGCGGCTGGAAGGCCAGCTACTGGGTCCAGGAAGCGCAGAAGCTGCACCTGCAGTACCTCGTCCTCGCCTCGTTCCACAGCCGGCTCGGCTATGCCCGGGCCTGGCCGTCGAAGATCCCGGGTAGCTGCTCGACCAAGCGGGACTTCCTCGGTGAACTGATCGACGCGGCTGACGCCCAGGGGATGAAGGTCATCCTCTACATGACCGACGACCCGCAGTGGCACGCCGAAGGCGGCCACGAGTGGCTCAACTCGGGGGCGTACTCCAAGTACAAGGGGCACTCCGTCAACCTGAGCAAGCGCCCCGGCTTCGGCGAGTTCAGCTACGACAACTTCATCGAGGTCATGCAGAACTACCCGAAACTCGGCGGGTTCTGGATCGACAACGAGAACGACTACTGGAAGTCCCACGGACTGTACGCGAAGATCCGGGAGATGCGGCCCAGCTTCACGCTGAGCAACAACAACACCGACACGCCGGCCTTCGACATGATGAGCAACGAGCAGAAGACCGGGATGACCCCGCCCTACGACATGCCCCAGAAGATCCACACACACCCGCCGCGGCTGATCGAGGCGGACTACAAGCTGCCCACCAAAGGCGCGTGGTGGTACACCTCCGGTGACCCGGCCGTGGACCGCAAGCTGACCATCGGCCGGTTCATCGCCAACGCGGGCTCCACCATCCTGTCGTTGGAGGCCGAGACGGCCCGGGTCAACGGGACCTTCCCGCCGGCGCAGCAGGCGTTCAACGACTTCGCCGCCGGCTACTTCGACAAGATCTGGGAGTCTGTCGGCAACACCTACGGCGCTGGGTACCAGCAGCCTGGGCTCAAGCCCGGCCGGTGGAACAACGGCGCCTTCGGGTACGTCACGGTGAGCAAGGCCAGCCCGCAGACCATGTACATCCACATCATCGACCCGCCCTCGGGCAGCACCCTGGTGGTGCGGGACAACGGGTACAAGGTCACCAACGTCACAAACCTGCGCACCAAGGCCAGCGTCAGCTTCAAACAGGGCAACGGCAACCTGACCCTGAGCGGGCTGGGCGGCTACGACCCGTACGACACGGTGTTCAAGGTGGAGACCTCGGGCCGGGCAACGGCACCACTTGGAGCACGGTGAAGACCGGCAGCCTGTCCAACGCACGCGGGGTGCAGTTGATCGACGTACCCGCAGGCAACACCCGATTCGTGCGGCTGACTATCGGTAGCGCCCAGAGCGGCAGCCGGAGCCGGATCGAGGAGGCGTAGCTCGGCGGCAACCACGCGTAAATCAGTTTCACCGCTTCGGACAAGCTACGGGCGACCAGCTTCCCGGTCGCCCGTAGCCGTTCGCAGCCGGTGAAGCCGCGTACCGTCGACGCGCAGATCCGAAACATCCGCGCCAAGCTCGGCCTGCGGGCGCGTGCCCGCATCGCCGCCCGGGCCTCCGCTCACCTGGCCGCCGGAGACCGGGCGGACCTGGCCGACGTGCGCTAACCCCCGTTGAGCGGGCTGTACTTCGGCATCGGCATCATCTGGGCGGCGACACCGCCGAGCGCGTCGATGCTGTTGAGGAACGCGCGGCCCATCACCGCACGCGCCTCGATCGCCGGGTGGGTGGCGGCGAAGTTGTCCGCGTCGGCCTGGCCGTGCGCGAAGAGGGCGTACGTGAGCACCGGGTGACCGACCGCGTCGAACATGACTCCGGCCTCGTTGCGGCCGTCGGCGAACCAGCCCGCCTTGGTGGCGACCCGGGCCCGTTCGCTGGTGGACATGTTGCGGCGGATGCCGTCGGTGAACGCGACCGGAGACCGCAGAATGTTGACCATGAAGTAGGTCGACTTCTTCGACAGCAGGGTGCCCTTGAGCAGCGCCTGCAGCAGGTTGTGCGTCTCGCGGGGCGTCGTCTTGCCCAGGAAGAAACGGTTGGGTTCGGCGACGAGCTGCATCTGGGTGTTGGGGAAGCCTTTGGCCGCCACGATGCTGTTGATCTCTTTGGCGGGGCAGACCAGGCCGCACAGCCGTGCGGCGGTGTCGTCGGAGACCGAGAGTAGGTTGGCCATGACGTGGCCGAGGGTGACCGAGCTGGGGTAGGCGGTGTTGAGCGGGAAGATCCCGTCGCCGGTGGTGGCGACGATGTCGGCGGTCACGGTCACCTTCTGGTCGAGCCGCAACTGGCCTCGGTCGATTTTGTCCAGGATCGCGGTGGCCACGGCGAGCTTGTTGACGCTGTATGCCTCGACCAGTTCGTCGGCCTTGTCCTCCACGGCCGTGTCGAGTGCACCGGCTGGATCGGCAACCGTGATGAACGAGTTCCATACGCCGTCCGCACGGTTGGTTTCACGCTGGTAGATCGCGTTGACCTGGTCTGACGCCTGCGCGGGTGTCGTGGACGCCTGCTGCGGTGCGGTGAACTTCGCCGCTGTCTCACCGGCTGAGGCGACCCGCGCCACGCCCAGCGCCGCGCCAACCGTGGCGGTCGCGCCGAGGCCGAGCAGTGCCCTGCGCTTCAGGATCGAGGTCAACGTCGCTCTCCTTGTCGGTGTCTTGTTTCTGTTCGTAGGTACGTACCAGGAACGAACGATCGGGATGTTCGGTTCAGCGGGGGTGCATGTGTCACAAAACATCAGCCCTATTCGTAGGCTCGCCGTGGTATCCCCAGGCCGAGGTGTCCAGGAACGTCATCCAGTCCCGGCCGCGCTCGTAGGTCAGCATGGGTCGCCGTTCGCCATGCCACCGTTCGGTCCACCGCCCGACCGAGTCGGCCAGGCTCTGCGCGGCGTAGGTAGATCCGGGCGGGGCATAGACGCGACGGCCGGGCGGCGGCGGATCAAACCGTTTGTCCGGTCCATACGTATAGTAAATATGCGAAGCATGATGCCGGGACGGCGGCTGCTCGTGGCCGTGATCGCGATAGCCGTGCTGGTTGCCGTGGGGACGGCGGTGAACGTCGCCCGGGCCCGGCCCACGCCTTCCGCGGCCCAGGGTTGGCGCGTCGGTGCGCCGTTCGTCCGCGGGAAACAGACCGTCGCGACGTACTCGTATGCGGCCGCTGTCCGGGAAAGTGTGCTGGTCAACGCGGCGCGGGACAGCGACGGCGACGGCCACCCGGACCAGATCGCGGTCGACGTCATCCGTCCCGGTGAAGCCGCGACGTCTGGGTTCAAGGTGCCGGTGATCATGGATGCGTCGCCGTACTACAAGAGCGTCGGACGAGGCAGCGAACTCCAGACCAAGAAGTACGACGCCACGGGCGCGATCTCGAGCTTTCCGCTGTTCCTGGACAATTATTTCGTGCCGCGCGGATATGCGGTGGTGCTGGTGGACCTGTCCGGCACGAACCGGTCAACCGGCTGCATGGACGTCGGCGGCCCGGCGGAGGTCGCCAGCGCGGTTGCCGTGATCGACTGGCTGAACGGGCGTACCACTGCGACCTATCGTGATGGCCGGCCGGCGGTCTCCACCTGGTCGACCGGGAAGGTCGGGATGATCGGCAAGTCCTACGACGGTTCGATCGCCAACGGCGTCGCCGCGACCGGGGTGTCCGGGCTGGCCACGATCGTGCCCGAGTCCGCGATCTCCAGTTGGCACGACATGATCGTGCGATACGGCGTGCTGGCGCCCGGCGACGACCCGCTGTACCTGGAGGACGACCTGAACGGTCGGCCGCCGGGTGTGTGCGACGGGGTACGCGGGGCGCAGCGTGCCGCTGCGGGCAGCGGCGGCGACTACAACGAGTTCTGGGCGCAACGGAACTACCGGGACGCGGCTACCCGGGTACGCGCCAGCGTTCTGGCGGTACAGGGCCTCGCGGACCAGACCGTGCTGCCGTCGAACGTCGCGCTGTGGTGGTCGGCGCTGGGCGCGGCGCATGTGCCGCGCAAGCTCTGGCTGTCTCGCGAAGCCCACGTCGACCCGTTCGACTTCCGGCGTACGACCTGGATCGACACCTTGCACCGCTGGTTCGACTACTGGCTGCAGGGCATTCCCAACGGGATCATGACCGAGCCGGCGGTGTCGATCGAGCGTGCCCCGGGCCGGTGGATCGACGAGAAGTCATGGCCCGCCGCCAGCGGTTCGACGCCGCTGCCGTTGGGCGACGGGGACCGGGTCACGGGTACCCTGGGCGACAACGGTACCGCCACCCGCACCTTTCGCGATGAACCCGACCTGGGGGAGGCCTACGCGGTCATCGAGCCGAACCAGGCCAGGAGCGGGCGGCTGGTGTTCCTCAGCGGCGCGCTGAGCGCCGAGACGCGAATCTCCGGCATCCCGTCCGTCACGCTGCGGACAAGAATCAGCAAGCCGACGACCGAACTGACCGCCCGACTGGTCGACTACGGATCAGCGAGCCGGGTCGACCCTGGTACCGCTGGACAAGGGGTGCACAAGACCGGCACCAGTTCGTGCTGGGGAGACTCGGTCGCCGCCGACAGCGCCTGCTATCCCGACTTCACGGAGGACGTGGCGACCAAAGACCTGAGCATCGTCACACGTGGCTGGTGCGACGCCGCCCACCACACCTCGCCTCGGCAGGCAACGCCACTCGCGCCGAACCAGTGGTACTCGATCACGGTGCCGCTGCAGGCCACGGACGCGGTCATCCCCGCCGGTCACGTACTCGGACTCATCGTCACGGGTACCGACCCGTCGCCCAATATTCCGGTGTCGACCGGCGCGCGCATTGACGTCGACCTCAGCGGCAGCCATCTGGACCTACCGGTCGCCGGTACCATGGGGCTGCCGCACCCGGTGGGTACGCCGCCGACTGTCACCGGCCGCGACGCCCCAACCACCGCCCCCGCCCGGACGCTGAGTACCGCGAGCCAACCGCCGAGGAATGGGCCTAGTTGAGGGTGCCGGGGACGTGGCCTTCGGCGAACGCGACCCGGGTGCGGAGGTCGACGACCCATTCGCCGGCGGCCAGCCGTTTGCGGATCTCGTCGGGGTTGGCGCGCTGCGGCGTGGACAGGGCGGGGGCGGCCGGGCCGGCGGCGTTGGCCGGGGCCATGTGGACGTAGTAGGCGGGCCAGGCGTCGAGGCCGTCGAGTAGATCGTCGACGAACTGCCGCTCCGTTTTGGTCAACGCGGGATTGGCCCGCTTCTCCTGCCCGATGCTGGACGCGGTGGCCTCGGACTGGGTAGCCGAGCAGAAGCTGCCGAACCCGTGTGTCGGGTACACCGCGGCGGTGTCGGGCAGTTCGGCGGCCAGACAGTTGGCCGAGGCGTACTGGTGATGGACAAGGGCTTCGGTGTGGGCCGGGCCGAGCAGGTCCGGGCGGCCGACCGAGCCGTACAGCAGCGATCCGCCGGTGAACGCGGCCACCTCCCGCCCGTCGGTCTCCAGGAGGTAGGCCAGGTGGGTGAAGGTGTGTCCGGGGGTGGCCCGGCTACCGACCAGGCGTCGATGCCGGCCCGGGACCGGGCCTAATGTTCGGGACCTCTGACCCCCAACCGGGTGACTACGGCCCTTGCCGGACTCCGACCCGGAGTTACGGTGGATAATGTACCCCGGGGGGTATGAGAGGGCGTCAGGGGGACGATTCGAGGCTGACACCGGGCGCTCACGGTTCCCGGGGCCGGCGTGGAGGAGGCCGAGATGACGACCAGTACACCGGTGCGGGGCGAAGGCGGAGAGACCACTACGTCAGCGGCCGGCGTCGCGCTTCACTACGACAACGGCATGCTGCCGCTGCCGACACAGGCGGCTACCGAGGGCCCGTCCGGGCTCGACGTGAGCAAGCTGCTGGGCACGACCGGGTACGTGACGCTGGACGTGGGTTACGGGAACACCGCGTCCTGCACGTCCGAGATCACCTACATCGACGGCGACGCGGGGATCCTGCGTTACCGGGGATACCCGATCGAGCAACTCGCGGAGAGGTCCTCCTTCCTGGAGGTCTCCTACCTGCTGATCTACGGGAAGCTGCCGACCGGTACGCAACTGGCCGACTTCACTGAGCGGATCAAGTCACACACGTTGCTGCGCGAGGAGATGCGCCGGTTCTTCGACGGCTTCCCGCGTGATGCGCACCCGATGGCCGTGCTGTCCTCGGCGGTGAGCGCCCTGTCGACGTTCTATCAGGACAGTCTCGACCCGTTCGATCCGGAGCACGTGGAGATCTCCACCGTTCGGCTGCTGGCCAAGCTGCCGACCATCGCGTCGTACTCGCACAAGACGGCGACCGGGCAGCCGCTGCTGTACCCGGACAACGCGCTGGGGTACGTGGAGGACTTCCTGCGCATGACGTTCGGGGTGCCGACGACCCGGTACCAGGTTGACCCGGTCGTCGCCCGGGTGCTGGACATGCTTTTCGTACTGCACGCCGACCACGAACAGAACTGCTCCACGTCGACCGTGCGGCTGGTCGGCTCGAGCCATGCCAACCTGTTCGCGTCGGTGTCGGCAGGCGTCAACGCGCTGTTCGGCCCGCTGCACGGCGGCGCCAACCAGGCCGTGCTGGAGATGCTGCAGCGCATCCACGCCTCCGGAGACGACGCGGAAGGCTTCGTCAGCAAGGTGAAGGCCAAGCGGGACGGTGTCCGGCTGATGGGCTTCGGCCACCGGGTGTACCGCAACTACGATCCGCGGGCGGCGATCGTGAAGAAGGCCGCGCAGCAGGTGCTATCCCGCACCGGATCGGACCCGCTGCTGGACATCGCGCTGCGGCTGGAGGAGATCGCCCTGCACGACGACTACTTCATCTCCCGCAAGCTCTACCCGAACGTCGACTTCTACACCGGCCTGATCTACAAAGCCATGGGCTTCCCGACCGAGATGTTCACCGTACTGTTCGCGCTCGGCCGGCTGCCCGGCTGGATCGCCCAGTGGCGGGAGATGATGGCCGACCCGACCACGAAGATCGGCCGTCCCCGGCAGTTGTACGTCGGAGCGACCGAACGCGACTATCTCCCCATCGAGAAGCGCTGAGGACGATCGCCGCCGGCAACGCCACTCGTGGTCTCCGCCGTGTTACCTGCACCACAACTTCGTCGTCGCGCTGCTCAACGACCTGTTCGGCATCCAGTCCCGGGGCGGCTGCTCCTGCGCCGGACCGTACGGCCACCGGCTGCTGGCGATCGACGCCGCCCACTCGCACGCCTACCGTGACGAGGTGACCTACGGCTGTGACGGCATCAAGCCCGGCTGGGTACGGGTCAACTTCAACTACTTCATCACCGACACCGTGCGCGACTACCTCATCGACGCGGTCGACCTGGTCGGCCGGTACGGTCACCGGTTGTTGACCGGCTACCGCTTCGACCCGCACACCGGGCTTTGGCACCACCACGCCGGCCCAACCGAGCCGCCGCTGCGGCTCCGCGGCCGGCCGGCTCACCTACCCGCAGCACCGGCACAGGCCGGCGAAGACCTCCTCAACGGCTACCTCGATCAGGCCCGGGACCTGTTCGCCGCCCGCGCTGACCAGGTCGACGACGGACCCCTCCGGCCTGCCCGACGACTTCGGGGCACTCCGGTGGTTCCGGTTGCCCCGCGGCTGCCTGACCGGCCCGACGCGGGCGGTGAGCGGTCTCGGTGGGGTCCACTGGCGGATGGGCCGGCTGAGCGAGCCGTCCCGACGGGAAATGCTGGCTTGCTGCCACCAGATGCTCGGCTCGATCGACCACACCGAGGTTTCCGCAGGACGAACCTCGTCGCTGGTGAGCCGCGCTGTCGGGTCAGTCCATCATCGCCCGTGTGATCGCGGTACCGTACCCGTTCAAAGTTCCTCCGGCACGATCAGCCCGTCCTGGATCGCGCGGGCGACGAGCGCGGCCTTCGTGGTGGCGGGACGGCCGGTGTTGGCGTACTTGATGCGGACCCGGTCGAGATAGCTGGCGACGGTTCGCGGTGAAAGTCCGAGCTTGCCGGCGACCAGTTGCTTCGACTCACATTTGAACCATTCGAGCAGTACGTCGACTTCCCGTGGGGTTAGGCTGGGACGGGTCGAGCGTCGGTCCACACCCATGGCTCCGGCCAGCGACGGTGACACGTAGGCCCGGTCGGCCGCCGCGGCCCGCACCGCGTCGACCAGGTGCGCCTGCCCCTCCGCCTTCGTCAGGTACGTGAAGGCACCGAGGTCGAGGCAGGTCAGTTGGGTGGTGGCGTCGTCGCGCATCGAGTAGACGATGACCTGACGGCCGGCGTCGACGAGGCGGCGGAGATCCCCGTACGCCGGATTGCCGGGCGTCAGTTGAAGGTCGAGTACCACGATCCGCACGGTCCGGCCGGGGTCGGTCCAGGCGACGGACAGGTCCGGCCCCGCGGCGACGATCTGGATCCGTGGGTCAGCGGCGGCGAACCATGCCTGGATCCCGGCCAGGATCGCGGGATGATCGTCCACCACGACGACGTCGGTCATCAGGCAGCCGCCCCGGTGACCGCTCCCAGCGTCGCGGCCGGGGCGGCGAGCGTGGCCGGGGCGGCGAGCGTGGCCGGCACCGGCACGCCCGTGGTCATGCTCCCCGAACCGGGGTCCGGTATCCGCACCCAGGTGGCCTCCATCCACAGGGTGCCGTCCTGCTGCGCCCACGCCACGGCGACGCGCTCCCGGCCGGTATTCGCGGCGTGGTGGCCGGGCGACGGCTGGGTACCGTCGGTAATCACGCTGACGACCACCCGATCGGGCATGGCGATCACGGGCGACCCGGGCCGTCGAGGTCGCTGTGGACAGGGCGAGTAGGGCCGGTTCGGTCAGACTGCGGCGGACGCGCTGCGGTAGCGGGGGACATTCGCCGCGGATCGCGAGCTGGACGACGACCCCACGGCGGACCGCGGGGTCGGTGCAGGCGGTCAGTTCGTGGACGAGCGGGTCGCTGCTGTCGTCGGTCTCCGCGAACAACCGGCGAATCCGGGCCGCTTCGATAAGACTCGCCTGCCGGGTGGCGACGTCGCCGGGGTCGAGCGCGCCGCTGGCCAGTCCGGCGAGGAGCGGACCGCTGGTGTCCGCCAGCTCAGCGTATCGGGCCTGCCGGTCACGGTGGATCTGCTCGGCGACGAGGTCGGCGGTACGCAGCCGTTCGCCGTCGGCGGCCAACCGTACTGCGGCGGCTGCGGCGCGGCGGGCGCCCGCGCCCAGCATCCATACCGCCATCTGTAGCCCGCCGAGTACGAGCGCGACAATGCTCATCCCGACGAAGGTCCGCACGTCCGCCCGATCAGCCGCCACGACCTGGCCGACGGTCACGCCAAGGTGGGCCGCGAACGCCCCGATCAGGTACCACACCTCCCGGTCGAAGAGGAGGAGCACCGCCGACCAGCCGAAGATCTCCCAGGACCAGTGCGGTGTACCGAACAACCCGGCCGGGGCCACGGCGGCGGTGGCCGCCGTGTGCGCTGCGAAGGCCGCGCCGAGCAGAGGCCACCGCCAGGCGCCCCACGGGCGGCCGCGCAGCACCGGAATCGCCGCCAGGATGGTGACCCCGACGAGTACCGAGAAGGCCAGCACCTCGCACCACAGGGGCCGGTAGTCGGCGGCGCTGTCGAGCAGCGTCGGAAAGCTGAATACCAGGACGGCCACCGATATGCCGAGTATGCCCCGGCGTACCCCGTCAGCCGCCCGCCCGGCGATCAGGGCCTGTCCGGGTCAGGCGTCATCGGCTCAGGCGTCGTCGAGTCAGGCACGGGCCACTCCAGGCGTACCTGGGTGCCCTGTCCCGGCGCGGACTGTACCGTCGCCCTTCCGCCGACGGCCGCCATCCTCACCACAATGGACTCTGCCACCCCGCGGCGGTGCTCCGGCACACGGCCGGGATCGAAACCGCGACCGGTATCGAGGATGTCGATCCGGAGCGGGTCCGACACAACCCGAAGGGTTGCATGGTCGACGCCGGCGTGCCGGTCGACATTCCGCAGCGCCTCACGCACGCTGCCGGCGACCGCATCGGCGACCGCGGCCGGCAAGACCATCCGCGGCAATGTGGCGCACCTGACCGGAACCGGGCTGTGGCGGGCCTCCTCCGTGAGCAGATCCGCGAGGTCGGTCGAGTTGGCCGGTCCGGTTCGACTTCGCAACACCAGCAGATCGCGGCTCGCCTGATCGACCAGCCATGAACGCGGACCGGGCACCGCGCCCAGCCCGACCATCAGTAGCGTCGCGGCCACCGTGTCGTGCAGCAACGCCTGCTGTTCACGCGCGTCCGCGCGCCGCGCGGCGCTCATCGCGAGTGCCTTGCGCTGCCGTTCCCGCTCGGCGAGCAGCGCGTCCGATCGCCGGCCCGCCGTCACGAGCATGCGGTGGCACCCGCGGGAGAGCACCGCGTACGGAATCGCCCAGAGCACCATCGGCAACCGGTGCAGCTCCGCGGAGCCCACGGCCAGCCAGGCACCCGCGACGTAGGCGGTGACCAGTACGACGGTGGCCACCGCGCCGGCCGGTGCCGGTGTGTGCCATTGCAGCGCCACCGCGGTGACAGTCACCGCGGCCAGCACCCAGCCGGTTCCGTCCGCCGCGGCGGTGTCGGCGACCATCCACCGCTGACCGAGCGCGGCCAGGCCCACGACAATGACGTTCCAGGTGACGAGCCACGCCGACGGCGCCCTCCGTAGACGCACCGTGTACCCGGCGATCCATGCCAGTAACACCGCCATCGCGGCCACGGCGAGGACCGGCCGGTGGCCCGGAACGACGACCAGCCCGAGCAGTACACAGCCCGTCGCGACGACAGCCCAGGTCAGTACCGAATACCGGCGCGCGAGAACGCCGAGCTCACGCTCAGCCGGCCCACCGTCCACCTGGTCCCTCATCGGCAACGCGGCGAAGCTCTGTGGCTACGCCGACGGACTGGGGAAGTCGGTGTTGTGGGTCGTTCGACCGTCACCGCGGCCCCGCCGCACTCCTAGTTTATAGCAAGGCGGTTTCTCTAAGGCAACGGGAGGAATCGTTCACCTTGCCTGTCTGTCAGGACGTCTGGCCGGCGGGAATCCGACGTTACGGGGGCTTCGTGAGCGCCAGCTTGTTCTCAGTTGCGCGCCGTCTCGCCACGATGGCGGTGGCGTTGGTGGTGGCCGGCACGGGGTGTACGGCCTTCGCGAGTACACCGGCCCGGGCCAGACCGGCAGCGCGGTCGTGTCCAAGCTCGGCATCCGAAGGCGCGGCAGCGTCGGTCGTCGCCCGGTCCTGTGCCAAGCGGGTACTGGTGATCGGCTCGCTGACCGCGACGAGTGCGGTGTACGCGGAACCGTCCGGCGCGTACAGCCTGGAACAGAACGCGGTTCCGGTCCGCGTGCGCCGCGGCAGTGGTTGGGTACCGCTCGACACCACCCTGACCCGTCTGTCCGACGGCACGGCGGGGCCCGCAGCGTTCCCGGACGATCTGCGCTTCTCCGGCGGGGGTACCGGTCCGCTGGTGCGGTTGGCGCAGCCCCGCGGAACGGTGTCGATGACCTGGCCGACCGCGCTGCCCGTGCCGTCGGTGAAGGGTGACACCGCGGTGTACGCCGACGTGCTGCCCGGGGTGGACCTGCGGGTGCGGGCCACGGTCGGTGGGTTCCAGCACGTACTCGTGATCAAGAACCGGAAGGCGGCGGCGAACCCGGCACTGAAGGTGGTCCACTATGGACTGACCGTGACCGGGGCGGCGCTGCGCCAACGGGCCGGCGGCGGACTCGACGCGGTTTCCCCGGACGGGTCGGTCACCTCCCTGTCGTCGGGTGCGCTGATGTGGGACGCCGGCTCGCCAGGTTCCGATGCGGCGAAGCCGGGCCCGGACTCTCCCGAGGACGCCGCCACCACGGTCCCGGCCCCGATGACGCTCGCCGGTGGCGACCTGGCGATCGTGCCGGACCCGGCGATGCTGTCGTCGGCGGCAACCAAATTCCCGGTGTACCTCGATCCGGACTTTCCCGGACACCTCAACCGCTGGTCGTACGCCGACACCTCCAACTCCGACCGTAACGACGGGATCGCCCGGGTGGGGCTCAATCCCGACGGCAGCGGCACGTACCGGTCGTTCTTCGAGTTCGCCACCGCCGGTATCGCCGGCAAGCATGTGCTGTCCGCGGTGTTCCGGTCGAATCTCACCCACTCCTATTCGTGCGGATCCACGCCGGTGAGCCTGTACTTCACCGGCGGCATCTCGGTCAACGGGGTGCGTACCGCCTGGTCGCCGGGGCTGAGCCAGTGGCTGGACCAGAGATCCGGCAACGCCAACAAGGGCGGCGGCTGCGGCGCCAACCAGCCGGACATGCTGATGGAGTTCTCCGGCGGCCTGACCGGGCTGATGCAGACCGTGGCGAACAACGCCACCGGGGCGGTCACGCTCGGCCTGTCGGCCCGCAGCGCCGACGGCGCCAACGAGAGCGCCACCGACCGGTGGAAGAAGTTCTCGCCGACGGCCACGTCGCTGACCGTGACGTACAACTCCGTGCCGACGGTGCCCGACCAGTTGGACACGTACAACCAGGGTTGCGTCACGGGTACCGGCCGGCCGGTACTCGCCTCCGGTACGCCGATCCTGAAGGCGCGGATCAACGACGCCGACCCCGACACCGACCTGTGGGCCAACTTCGCCTGGGAGCGGTACACCACGGCCACCAACGCCTGGACGGCGGTGTCCTCGGTGAACACGGCCGCGCTGGCCAGCGGAGCGACGGACAGGTGACGGTCAGCCCAGCACTCGCGCCCGGGATCTACCGGTGGCGGCTACAGGCCGCCGACCCGTGGTCGCTGCCGAACGGCACCAGCGGTACCGACAACTCCCCGGTGTCCGGTTGGTGTGAGTTCGAAGTGGACACGGTGCCACCCAACCAGCCCGCGATGACGGCGGACGCAGGGAACACCCCGTTCGTCGCCGGCAAGACCGTCCGGCTGCGGCTGGCCCCGGCGGCACCCCCGCGGACACCGACATCACCGGGTACTCCTGGTGGGTCGTCGACGGCCAGGGCACCCACTCGACCAACTTCGTCGCGGGTGCCACCGCGGGCATCGACTGGACCCCGATCCCGGGGCAGGGCACCATCGTGGTGGCCGCCAGGGACAGGGCCCAGAACGGGCCGACCGCGTCGTACGCGTTCAACGCGGCGCAGCCGAGCACCGAGGTGGCGCGCTGGCCGCTGAGTGACGCGGCGGGCGGCACCAGCCTCGCGGACACCACGGGCGACCAGCACACCGCGACGATCACCGGCACCGCGACACTCGGTGCGCCCGGCCGGACCGTGAACGGCGACACCGCGCTCGCGCTCGGCGGGGCCGGGTACGCCTCGGCACCCGCACCGGTCATCGACACCAGCCGCAACTTCACCGTCTCCGCCTGGGCGAAGCTCGACGCCACCGGCAACGGCAACCGGGCCGTGCTGGCCGCCGACGGCACCCGCGCCAGCAGCTTCTACCTCAAGTACTCCAGCAATACCGACCGGTGGGTGTTCCAGATCACCTCGGCGGATGTCGACGGCCCGGCCGTCGCGGAGGCCAGAAGCACCACCGCGCCGGCGACCGGCGTGTGGACGCAGTTGACCGGTGTATACGACTCGCAGGCCGGCACCGCCCGGCTGTACGTCAACGGGGTGCTCAACGGACAGGCCACCGGGGCGCACGCCTGGCCGGCCACCGGTCCCTTCACGATCGGGCGGTCCCGGTGGCAGGGCAGCGCGAGCGCGGTCGAGGAGAGCCTGTCACGACGAGCGTGGTACCGGTACACGACGATCTGGTACTTCTCTTGGCATGGTTGGCGCGATGACTGATCAGCCACCCGACGGTCTGCCGCGCTACCGGGTTCTGACCGGGCCCCACGACGACACATTCTGCCGCCGGGTCAGCGATGCTCTCGACCTGAGTTTCCGGCTACACGGCGGTCCGGCGCTCACGTTCGACGGCGAGCGGGTGGTCCTCGCCCAGGCCCTCGTGTGGCCGGATCACTCGCGGCGAGACCGCAGTGACGCTTAAGCGCCATCGAGCTTCGAGGGATGTCGGTGCCACAGGTCTCGGCGCCACCCCGGCCCGGCGCGCGGGCGCCCCGCTCTGACATCCGGCTCACCAAAAGTGACGAGGCGCGGCGAGAGGCCGCGCGTCGTCCGCGGCAGATCCGCGTACCTCGACAGGGGTCACTCATGGCCCCATTGCGTAGCCGAAGATCACGGCAGCGGAACGACGATGTGGCCTGGGGCGAAGTTTTGGGCACGCACCGGGTCACCTTTGCCCGTCGTTGACTCACACCGTCGGCAGCCGGCTCGCGGTTCTTCATCGATCAGAGCCGTGTGCGGAAGCACTTGTCGTGGGGTTGGTTCTGGTAGCGGTTGTGCCATCGAGTGCCCGCCTCGGCGTGTGTGATCAGACGTTGCGGGCGCGCCGCCGCGGCCCACGACTCGCCGGCGCTGGCTGCGCCTGGACCAGTCACGAACCCGCGAAAGCTCCGCGGCCTGCCAGAGCATGAACTGCCAGGGGCGGTGGCGGCGGTGGGTGTTACGCCGTGGCATAGGCGGCCGCCTGGATCCGATAGAGGTCGGCGTAGCGACCACCGGTGGCGAGGAGCTCATCGTACGTGCCCTGCTCGACGAGGCGACCGTCGTCCAGCGCGCGCAACCTGAGAGACAGCCTGAAACGGATCCGGACCGCGCCGATCCCGGAAACGTCCATGAGCACTCCTTGTCCATAGTGGACAGCAAACTGGGGAAATGACTGTTTGAGGCTGGCCGACAGCCGCGCTTCCCCGTTGACGTATGGTCACGTCAGCAATCGGTCTGCCCGTCTCAATGACCATCTGCACAGTCTCGGCCTCTCCCGGGGCCGGCTGTGTGCAAGCTGCCCCCCGCGTCTTCCCTGATCTCGCCGGTGGCGGGCCACCCGACTGATTCGTCGACCGTCAGTGGACGCCGGTTACCGGCCCGCTCTGGCACCTTGGATCTTGTCCTCCCAACGTTTCCTCGGGCTGGCGGGACCTCCTCGGTCGAGCGGCCGCTCGCGTTGGGCGTCCATGTAACTCAGGAAGCGGTGCACCGCCTGTTGGGAGAGCGCCAGCGGTGCCAGGGCGCGAAGCTCTTCCCCGAGCGGGTGCAGCGCAAGGACGGAGTCCTGCGGCGCGTACAACGGCAGCAGTGCGGTCGGGTTTCCCTTCGTCGCCAGGCGCAGGTACTTGCGCAGTGAGTACATGACCAGGTCGGTGTCGCCGGGGCCGGAACGCGCGCCTTCGGGCTGGGTAGGGAACACGTAGTGCTCGGCCGGCTGGCGAAGACCGACGACGTACACGGGCGGCTCGATGAACACGCCCATCTCGTCGTGGTCGTCGGTGCCCTCGATGGCGATGCCGTGTACGCCGGAGCCGACCACGGTGCGCCGGATCTCCCCGGCGAGGGCGAGGTCCCGGTCGCCATGCTCGGTATGGGTGGCGGCGCTGGTCATCGCGCGATCATGTCAGGGCGGGCGACGACGCGTCACCGGTTTTCGGTTGCGCCGCTCACAGTCGGGGGTCGGTCGGTTCGGACTCGAGCGCCAGGATGGCGAATACCAGTTCATGTATCCGCCAAAGTGGCTGGCCGGCAGCCACCGCGTCCAGCGCCGCCAGCCCGAGGCCGTGCTCGCGCTGGGCGAGGCCGCGCTTGCGGTTCAGGCCGCGGTCACGGACGCGTTCGAGGTGACGCGGTTCGGTGTAGTCGGGGCCGTAGATGATGCGCAGGTACTCCCGCCCCCGGCATTTGATGCCCGGCTGAACCAGCTTTCCCTTCGCGTGGTGCAGCAGCCCGTCGTGGGGCTTGATGACCATTCCCTCGCCGCCGGCGCCGGTCAGCTCCAGCCACCAGTCGGTGGCCTGCTTGATCGAGGCCTCGTCGTCCAGGTCGACGGTCCGTCGGCCGGTGGTCCGTAGCAGTTCGGGGTCGGCGGCGGCGAGCCGGTCGCAGAGCTCGAGGTGCCAGCCGTGGTCGCGTGCCGTGTGGGAGGCGCCTTCGGAGGCTAGGACCATGAAGGGGGCGAGCTGGAGGCCGTCCAGTCCGTCAACGGGCCAGCAGTAGCGTCGGTACGCCTCGGTGAACGCGGCGGCATTGGCCGCGCGTGCGGCCACCCGGGTGCGTAGTCCTGCCAGATCCAGGCCCCGGCCGATGCCGGCGTCGAGCGTGTTCAGCACGGTGGGCAGGGCGGCGCGCGCCGCCGCGCCGACGGTCGCGTACTGGCCCTTGATCAGGGTGCCGGCCTTTGCCGACCAGGGCAGCAGCTCACAGTCCAGCAGCAGCCAGTCGGTGTGCAGCTGCTCGAACAGCGAATCGGCTGCGGCGCGAACGCGGGCGAGCAGCGCCTCGGTTAGCGCCGGATCGGTGAAGAACGGCCGGCCGGTGCGGGTGTAGACGCTACCGGACGAGCCGTCGTCGACGCCGAACCTTCCGGCCGCGCTCGCCGCGTCCCGGCACACCAGTGCAACAGCTCGCGAGCCCATGTGCTTCTCCTCGCACACGACCCGGTCCACGCCAGCGGCCCGGTAGTCGGCGAACGCCTCGGCCGGGTACTCCAGGTGTCCCTCCACCGTGGAGGTCGACGGCGGGGACATGGTCGGCGGCAGCCACAGCAGGTAGCGCGGGTCGACGGCGAACCGGCTCATCACCTCCAGCGCGGCTGCGGCGTTCTCGGCGTCGACGGTCACCGCACCGTAGTCGGTCCGGATATGGCGCCGGCCGGTCACGTCGGCCAGGTTGAGGGTCGCGCCGTCACGCGGCGGGGTGGCTGCGACCAGTGGCTTGACCGGTTCGTAGTGCACCTTCTCGGCCGGCACCGAGACCAGAGCCTTCTGCGGGTATCGCAGCGCCGTCAGCCGGCCGCCGAACACGCAGCCGGTATCGAGGCAGATCGTGTTGTTGACCCACTCCGGCGTCGGCGTCGGCACGTGCCCGTAGACAACCATCGCCGAACCCCGGTAGTCGTTGGCCCACGGGTAGCGCACCGGCAGGCCAAACTCGTCGGTTTCGCCGGTGGTCTCCCCGTACAGGCAGAACGCCCGCACCCGCCCGGACGCCCGGCCGTGGAACTCCTCCTTGAGCCCGGCGTGTGCCACCACCAGCCGGCCCCCGTCCAGCCGCAGGTGGCTGACCAGGCCGTCGATCCACTCCGCTGCGGACTCGACGAACTCTGGGCTCTCCGCTTCCAGTTGGGCGAGGGTCTCGGCGAGGCCGTGCGTGACGCTGACCTTGCGGCCGCGCAGCTTGCGCAGCAGTTTCTGCTCGTGGTTGCCCGGCACGCACAGAGCTGTGCCTGCGGCGGTCATGCCCATGACCAGGCGCAGCACGCCGGGGGAGTCGGGGCCGCGGTCGACGAGGTCACCGACGAAGACCGCCAGCCGTCCCTCCGGATGGGTGGCGTTGACCGGACGGCCCGCTTTGTCACGTTCCAGGATCCAGCCGAGTTCTACCAGCAGCGTCTCCAGTTCGGGGCGGCAGCCGTGCACGTCGCCGATGATGTCGAACGGTCCGGTGATCTCGCGCTTGTCGTTCCACGCCTTCTCATAGGTGATGGTGACGTCGTCAGGATCGGTGACGATGTGGACCTTCCGGAACCCCTCGCGACCCAGGTTGCGCAGTGAACGGCGCAGGTACTGCTGCTGGCTGCGCAGCACCTGCCGGCCGAAGTCACGGTCCTGCCTGGCCCGCGTGCGTTCCCAGCAGACCGTCTCCGGAGTGTCGAGAACGATGGCGACCGGCAGGACATCATGCTCGCGGGCGAGCTTCACCAGCTCGGTGCGGGCATGCTGCTGGACGTTGGTGGCGTCCACCACCACCCGCCGGCCGGCGCGCAACCGGATACCGGCGACGTGGTGCAGCGCCTCAAACGCGTCCTTGGACGCGGACTGGTCGTTCTCGTCGTCGGCAACCATGGCCCGGAACATGTCCGAGGACAGCACCTCGGTCGACTTGAAGTACCGGCGGGCGAACGTCGACTTGCCGGAGCCGGAGATACCCACCAGCGCGATGAGGGACAGTTCGGGAACATCGAGGTTCACGGGGCGACCTTCCGGAAGAACGCGAGCTGAGTGGGGGAGCCGGCCTCGGGATCGACCTCGCCGACCGGCCGCAGGTCGACGTCGTAGCCGTACGCCTCGGCGACGCGGGCCGCCCACGCCGCGAACTGCGCACGGGTCCACTCGAACCGGTGATCGTCATGGCGCAGGTGTGTGTCGGCCAGTCCCTCGTAGCGGACGTTGTACTCGACGTTCGGGGTTGTCACGATCACCGTCGCCGGGCTCGCGTGCCCGAACACGGCCCGTTCCAGAGCGGGCAGGCGCGCTTCGTCGAGGTGTTCGATGACCTCCATCAGGACCGCGGCGTCATAGCCCCGGAGCCGGTCATCGTGGTAGGTCAACGCCGACTGGAGCAACTTGATCCGGGCCCGCTGCCGCTCCGGAAGCCGGTCGAGCTTCAACCGCCGTTCGGCGATCCGCAGACTCACGCTCGACACGTCCGCTCCGACTATTTCGGTGTAGCGCCGGTCGGCCATCAACTCCAGCAACAGCCCGCCCGAGCCACAGCCCAGGTCGAGCACCCGGCTCGCGCCGGACTCGCCAAGCGCCGCCAGCACCGCCTCCTTACGCAGCTTGACCAGCGGCCTCGTGCGCCCGACCCGCTCGGCCTCCTCGATCTCGTCCGGCTCGTCCGGCTCGTCGGCGGTCGCAAGTTCATCGGAGGCCACCTGTAGGCGCTCCAACGCGCTCAGCGCCAGGGACCGGCGGTTAGCCAGATAACGCCGCGTGATCAGTTCCTTCGCGGGATGCCCGGCAAGCCAGCCCGCACCCGCCCGCAACAGCTTGTCCACCTCGTCTTCGGAAACCCAGTAATGCTTGGCGTCATCGAGAACGGGCAGCAACACATACAGATGGTTGAGCGCGTCGGCGAGCTTCAGGCTGCCGGTCAACCTCAGCTGTACGTACCGGGAGTTGCCCCAGTCGGGGAACGCCGGGTCGAGCGGAATCGGGGTCGCCGTCACCGCCCAGCCCAGCGGCGCGAAGAGCTGCTCGGCTACTTCGACGCCGCCCCGGCACGGCAGGGCTGATACCTGGATCTCCAACGGCAACGCGATGTCGACCAACTCCGCCCGATCCCTGCTAGCGCCCTTCAGCGCGGAGCGGAACACCTTACCCATAGCCACAATCAGCAGACTCGATGCTGCGTACGGCCGGTCGTTGACGTAGCGGCCGAGCGAGAAGTTATCGGGCGACTTCTGCCCCTTCGACGGTCGTGCCAACTCCACCGGATCGACGTCTAGCAGAAGCGCGACCGTGCACCGCTCCACGGTGGCCTCCGGGTACCAGACGTACGCCGTCCCGCCGGTCGTGGTGAACGACTGCACCCGATCAGGGTGCTTGACCAGCAGAAAACCGAGGTCGGTGGCCGGGGAGTGGGTGGTGGAGACCGTCAACAACACAATAGGATCATCGCAGGATCAGCTAGCGAATATATGTCTCTCAAACGGCCAACTACACGGAACGGATCTGGCCCATGCGGAGGCGACGCTATCAACGACGGCTGTCTGGAGAGCAGATTGGGAGCAGCAGGGTGCTCCCAACAGCGCTGAACCGCGTTCGATCGGCTTGAGCTGCTCGTATCGTCTCTCCGTGACCTGCGTGTACTCGCGTTCATCCAGGTCAGTGCTCTCGCATGAATTAGTTCACTTTCCGGTACATGATCTTCGAATTTGTGGTACGGCCTTCGGGTGGATGCCAGCCTGCGCCAACCGTTCCTGGATGAGATGACCGCAGTGTACGCCGAGATGAAGACCGTGTTGGACGAGCGGCAGCGGCGGTTGCTGCTCGGGGCGGTGGCGCAGCGGCTGGGTCGGGGTGGGATCAAACAGGTCGCTGCCGCGGTCGGGGTGGGCCGGGACACGGTCTCAGGGAGTCAAGGGTCTGCTGGCCGGGCCGGTGGCTGATGGGCGGGTGCGGGCGGCGGGTGCCGGCCGCCCGCCGATCACCCGCTCGGCGCCGGGTGTGGTGGCCGCGTTGGAGCAGTTGGTGGAGCCGGTCACCCGCGGGGACCCGGAGTCGCCGTTGCGGTGGACGAACAAGTCGACCACGAAGCTGGCCGACGAGTTGACCCGGCAGGGGCTGCCGGTGGCGGCCGGTACGGTGGGCAAGTTACTCAAGGCGGCCGGGTACCGAGGCCAATGCGCATGACTTTCCCTCGGACGCGGTCGGGGTGGCGCTGCCGTACGGGTCTATGACCTGGCCGCCAATACTGGTTGGGTGAATGTGGGCACTGACCACGACACGGCGTTGTTCGCCGCGGAGTCGGTGCGCCGCTGGTGGCGCCACGTCGGCGCGGACGCCTACCCGCAGGCGGGCCGGCTGCTGGTCACCGCCGACTCCGGCGGGTCCAACGGGTCGAGGTTGCGGCTATGGAGGGCCGAGCTGGCCCGGCTGGCCGATGAGACCGGCCTGGCCATCACCGTGCTGCACCTGCCGCCGGGCACCTCGGCACATCGCCATGGGCGGCAAAGCGGAGCATCAACGCCACCCCCGTGATGATCAGCACCAGCGCCAGCACAAGGACGCTCCAGGGGCGAGCGGACCTGGGCCCCATTGGCGTATCGGACACCGCCACTTCACGTACGCGACGCGCGCGAGTGGCCAGCATCGTCTGCAACCCAACGGCTGCGATCACGACGAAGGGCACCGACCTCATCGAGACGTCGAGACGCTGGACCGATCAAGATCTAGTGGCAAGATCAGCATTCTCTGGCCCGCGTTCCGGCCCACGCAGCTCCCAAAGATTGCCGTTTCAAGATTCGTCGCCGCAGGTCACGGTTGGGGTGCCGAGGACGGTTCCGTGCCACAGGACAGGTAGTGCACGGTCGGTTGGGAAGCAACTTCTGTCGCATGTGGATAGGGGAAGGTCGGTGGCGTTTGCGATGCGAACTTCAACGATGCGGTTTCGGCTGGGGGTGTGGGCATGTGCCGATGTGCCGGCATGTGGGGGTTTGGTTACTGCAGTGGTTGGGTGGGAGGGAAATCGATGCTGATGTGGAGACCGCCACCGGGTTGTGGGCGGGCGGTGAGTGAGGCGTGGTGTGCGTGGGCGATGGCGGCGACGATGGCCAGTCCGAGACCGTGTCCGTTGGTTTGGTCGGTGCGGTCGGCAGCGAGGCGTTGGAAGGGTTGGAACATGCGGTTGATCTCGGTTGGGGGGATCGGGGTGCCGGTGTTGATGACGGTGAGGCGGCCGGGGGGTGACGTGGCGATCTCAACGGTTCCGCTGGAGCGGTTGTGTTGTAGGGCGTTGTCGACCAGGTTCGTGACGAGGCTTGCGGCCAGGCGCGGGTCGCCGGTGACGATGCTGGGGGCGAGCGCTGTGTGGATGCGGATGCCACGGGTCCGGGCTTGGCTGTCCTGGTCCAGGACGACTCTTCGGGTGAGGTCGGCCAGGTCGAACTGTTGCCAGTGCTCGATGGGTTGGTAGCCGCTGGCCAGTGTGAGCAGCGCGTCGATCAGGTGTTGCTGTTGTTGGCCGAAGGCCAGGAGTTCGTGGCAGGCCGACCGGAGCGTGTCGGCTGTGGCGTCGGGGTCGGCAAGGGTGACCTGGAGCAGGGTCTGTTGCACGGTCAGCGGTGTGCGCAGTTCGTGGGACGCGTTGGCGACGAACTGACGCTGCGCGGTGAACGATTCGTGCAGCCGGTGCAGCAGGCCGTCGAGGGTGGCGGCGAGTTCGGTGAACTCGCGGTAGGCGGCCGGGACGCGGAGGCGGTTGTTCAGGTTGTCCGCGGAGATGGTGCGGGCGGCGGAGGTGATCACCTGGATGGGTCGCAGTGCCCGGCCGGCGATCAGCCAGCCGAACGCGATGGAGGCGACGGCGAGGACGACCAGTGCGACGGCGGAGTACCGCAGCACCTCGGGAAGGTTGCTGGTGGCTTGCGTGCCGGTGGATTGTCCGGTGGCAGGTTTGTGGACGGTGTGGCTGCCGGCGAACAGCGGAACGTCGGCGCAGGCCAGCAGCAGCACACCGCCGGTGAAGGCGAGCCCGCCATGCAGGAGCGCGAGCCGGGAACGCAGCCGGGGGCGTGGTGGCGGTGGGCGGGTCACGGCTCACCGATCCGGTAGCCGCCTTCGCGGATGGTGTGGATGGCCGGCGGCTGGCCGAGTTTGGCGCGCAGCCGCCCGATGGTGGTCTTCACGGTGGTGGTGAACGGGTCGGTGGCCTCGTCCCAGACCCGTTCGAGGAGTTCTTCAGTGGAGACGACCCGGCCGGCGGCGGCGAGCAGGTACTCCAGCACCGCGAACTCCTTGGGGCTAAGGTCCAGGCGCCGCCCGGCGCGCACCGCGACCCGGCGGTTGGGGTCCAGGGTCAGGTCGCCGTTGTCCAGCACCGGGGGCAGCGCCGGTGTGCTCCGGCGGCCCAGCGCCCGGATGCGTGCGACCAGTTCGGCGAAGTCGAACGGCTTGGGCAGGTAGTCGTCGGCGCCGAGGCCGAGGCCCTCGACCCGGTCGCGGACGGTGCCGGCCGCGGTGAGCATCAACACGCGGGTGTCCGACCCGCTGTCCACGATCCGGCGGCACACCTCGTCGCCGTGGACCCCGGGCAGGTCGCGGTCCAGGACGACGACGTCATAGCGGGTGGCGGCCACCTGCTGCAGCGCGGCGTGTCCGTCGTGGGCGGTGTCGACGGCCATCGCTTCGCGGCGCAGGCCGGTCGTGATCAGTGCGTTCAGCGTCCGGTGATCTTCCACCACCAGAACCCTCATGACCACAATCCTTTTCGGTACGGGCGCCGCGCGCGCCTCGGCGTCCACCATGCCAGCCGGCAGGTGACAGCCCGGTGACAGCCGAAGGTACCGAGTTGTCACCGTCGTCGGCGTACAACAGGGTGCCATGAGTGATGCCACGATTGAGGTCGTTGGGCTGCGGAAGCGGTACGGGTCGACCACGGCGCTGGACGGGATGACGTTTACGGCGGTACCGGGGCGGGTGACCGGTTTCGTCGGGCCCAACGGCGCGGGCAAGTCCACCACTATGCGGATCGTCCTGGGTCTGCACACCGCCGACGCGGGGCGGACCCTGGTCGGGGGGCGGCCGTACCGGTCGCTGCGCTGCCCACTGCGGCACGTGGGCGCGTTGTTGGACGCCGCTGCCTTGCATCCGGCCCGGACGGGACGCAACCACCTGCTGTGGCTGGCGCACTCCCAGGGCCTAGCAGGCCGCCGGGTCGACGAGGTGATCGAGCAGGTGGGACTGGCCTCGGCAAGCCACCGGCCGGCAGGTGGGTACTCGTTGGGCATGCGGCAGCGGCTCGGTATCGCGGCCGCGTTGCTGGGCGATCCGCCGGCGATCATGCTGGACGAGCCGTTCAACGGCATGGACCCCGAGGGCATCGTATGGCTGCGCGGCTTCCTGCGTGCTCTGGCCGGGCAGGGGCGGGCCGTACTGGTGTCCAGCCATCTGATGAGCGAACTGCAAGGCATGGCCGACCACGTGGTGGTCGCCGGCCGCGGCAGGGTGATCGCCGACAGCAGCGTCGCCGACCTGATCGCGGCCGCCTCCCAAGACCAGGTTCGGGTGAGTACCAGCACGCCGCAGCAGGCCACCACGGCACTGACCGCCGCGGGCGCACAGGTGACCGATACAGGCGCGGGCGTGCTTACCCTTCGGGGCCTTACCGCCGAGCAGGTCGTGACGGTACTGACGACCGGTGGGGTGCCGTTCTCCGAACTGGCGCCGCACCGCACCAGCCTGGAAGAGGTGTACTTCGACCTGACCCGCGAGGCCGTCGAGTACCGCGCCGCCGCGACCGGACCGGCGTCGTGACCCGGCCGCCGAGGCTGCGCCTGCTCCGCGCGGAGTGGACCAAGTTCCGTTCGGTACCGGGCTGGATGCGCGGCAGCGCCGTCGCGGCCCTAATGATCGTGTTGTTCCCCGTCGTCGGGTTGGGCGGTGGCGGACCGAAGCAGGCGTCGCCGGTCCCGATCGGGCCGGATCGCGAGCCGGTCAGCGACGCGTATTTCTTTGTGCACCGCCCGCTGTCCGGCAACGGCCGGATCACCGTCGCGGTCACGGCGCTGACGTCCCTGCGCGGGGATGAGGCCGGCGCGGCGGGGCCGTGGGCGAAAGCTGGGCTGATCATCACCGCGGGCCCGGCGCCCGGTGCACGCTACGCGGCGATCATGGTCACCGGCGGGCACGGCGTCCGGATGCAGCACGACTACCTCCACGACCGTGCCGGCCTGCCCGGCGCCGTGTCCACCGCCGCCGTGGTGCGCTGGCTGCGGCTGACCCGCTCTGGCGACACGATCACCGGTGAAGACTCCACGGACGGTACGCAGTGGAGCCAGATCGACGCCGTTCGGCTCCCTGGGCTTGCCACCATCGTCCAGGCCGGCCTGTTCGTGGCCTGCCCGGACCGGGTACACGGCATCAGCACGGCCACCGACGTGGCCACCGCCACGTTCAGCGACCCGCGACTGGCGGGTGATTGGCCCGCCAGTACCTGGACCGGTGACCAGGTCGGAGCACACACCACCGGCCCCGGCGGCCAGCCGAGCGGCGGGTTCACCCCGTCCGGGAACGGGTTCACCGTGACCGGCACCGGCGACCTCGCCCCGGCCACCCGCGGCGACATCCCTGTCGGCGCGGCCGCCAGCGACCTGCTCATCGGGGCGTTCCCGGCACTGATCGTGATCGTCGTCGTGGCCACGCTGATGGTCACCACGGAGTACCGGTATGGGCTGATCCGCAGCACGCTGAGCGCCGCCACGGGCCGGGGCCGGGTGCTCGCGGCCAAGGCCGTAGTGGTCGCCGGGGTCACGTTCACCACCAGCCTGGTCGGCGCGGTCCTGACGCTGCCGCTGTGGCTGCGGCTGGTGCGCGGCCTGGGCGTCTATCTGTTCCCGACCACGCCGGGTGTCCTGCTGCGCGCCGAGGTCGGTACCGCCGCCGTGCTCGCCCTCACCGCCGTGTTCGCGCTCGGCGTCGGCACCATCCTGCGTCGCGGCGCGACCGCGGTCACCACCGTCGTGGCCGCCACCGTGCTGCCGTACCTGCTGGCGCTGATTCCGTTCATGCCGCCGGCTATGGCGCAGTGGCTGACCCGGGTCACCCCCACCGCCGCTCTTGCCGTGCAGCAGACACTCACCCGCTACCCGCAGGTCGACAGCGTCTACACGCCAGCCAACGGCTACTACCCGCTGCAACCCTGGGCCGGCCTGGCCGTGCTGTGCGGGTACACCGCGTTCACCCTGGCCCTAGCTACGATCCTGTTGCGCCGGAGAGACGTATGAGCACCACGCTGACGGCGGTACATGCGGAGTGGACGAAACTGCGCACCACGCCCGGCCCGGCGTGGCTGCTGCTGGTCATGGCGGCGCTCACCGTGGCGTTGGGCGCCGCGATCACCGCCGCGGCCACCTGCCCACGCGACGGCTGCGGCCTTGACCCGGCCCGGCTTGTCCTCAGCGGCGTGTACCTCGGACAGGCTCCGGTTGCGGTGCTGGCCGTACTCGCGGTCAGCGGCGAGTACAGCACCGCCTTGATACGCACCACCCTGACCGCCATCCCGAACCGCCCCACCGTGCTGGCGGCCAAGGCGCTGGTCCTCACCGTCACGGTGGCCACCATCGGGAGTCTCACCGTGCTCGCCTGCCTCCTGGGCGCCGGGATCGTCCTGTCCCACCACGGCGACCCGCGCCTGTCACTCGTCCAAGGCGCCGTCCTGCGGGCCAGCGCCGGCTCGGTCGCCTACCTGATCCTGATCGCGATCCTCAGCCTCGGTGTCGCCGCCCTCGTGCGCGACTCCGCCGCCGCGATCGGCACCGTACTGGGACTGCTCTACCTCCCTCCGGTCATCACCCAAATGGTGACCGCCCCACACCTGCACCGGCTGCTCGAACAAGTCGCACCCATGAGCGCCGGGCTGGCCATCCAGGCCACCACAGACCTACGCCAGCTACCCATCGGGCCGTGGGCCGGCCTGGGCGTGCTCACCCTATGGTCTACCGGGACATTCCTGGCCGGCACAACCCTGCTCTGGGTTCGCGACACATGACCGGCGTCGACCACCTGGGCCGAGCCCGCAACTCACCGCCGGCAGACGTGGCGCTGCCTCACCGGGACAACCACGGGCCGACGAAGCCGCCGACGGTCGGAGGTGAACTCGTCGTCCATGTCGGTGCCGAAAGCGGCGGCCCAGAACCGTGCCATCACCGCGCACGGCGGCGGCGGACAACGAGTAGACGATATGGACGCGTGCACCGCGACCGGTCCGCGGTGGCCGCTCATGCTGATCGCTGCGCTTCCTCTGCTCGACAGACGGAACACGAACGCGTACGCGGGTACCAGATCGGCGTAGTACGTCGCGGCGCAGACCGCCGTGACTGGCTCAATCGGTCGGCCCGGTCGAAGGGGTGTACGTGACATGACGGCTACTCCTGTCGGTAGCAAAGCTGGCGCACTCGACGGTGCGCGGCTACCAGAACGCGGTCTCGCTGTTTCTGGCGTACGTCACTGAGTCCTGCTACGGCTGGGACGAGGTGTGCCAGCGGCACTTCGGCACGTACCCGGTACAGGTTTTCCACGAGTGGGACACCGCGGCGCATCGCAGCGAGACCGAGGCGCGGCCCGGGAACCGGCCGTTGAGCCGGGAGGAGTTGCAGGCGTTCTTCGACCACTGCGATGCCGGGGTGACGCGCACGGCGAAGTCGGGGCGCAAGGGGTGGCTGGCCGCGTTCCGGGACGCCACGCTTTTCAAGGTGGCTTACGGGTGGGGGCTCCGCCGCCGCGAGGCGTCCAAGCTGGACACCGTGGACTGGTCGGCGAACGCTGCGGCGCCGGAGTTCGGCCGGTACGGGGCGTTGTCGGTGCGGTTCGGCAAGGCGATGCGAGGCAGCCCGCCACGACGGCGCACCGTGCTGACCACGATGGGCTGGGCAGCGGAGGCCGTCGCCGAGTGGATGGCCGATATCCGGCCGCTGTATCGCCTGACGAGCGCCGTGTTGTGGCCGACGGAGCGCGGCGGGCGGGTCTCGGTCGAGCACATCAACGCCCGGTTCGCCGCCTACCGCGACGCGCTCGGCTTGGACAAGATCCTCAGCCCGCACTGCCCGCGCCACTCGTACGTGACGCATCTGCTGGAGGACGGCTTTGACCATTTATTCGTGCAGCAGCGCGCCGGTCACTCCTGGGGTCGACCACGGCCATCTATACCAGCGCGCGCTGGATCGGGCATTCACGCCGGACCGGCCGGCCGGTCGGAGATGAGAGAGGGGGCGCGGCGGATGGCTCGTTCGCGCGCGTTGGGGTATCAGTGGCATCTGCGCACGCTCATGGCAAACCGGGGCATGTTCTCCACCACCGACCTTGCACCGCTGCTCGCCGAGCGGGGCGTGGAGCTGTCGGCCGCGCAGGTGTACCGGCTCGTCGCCCAGACCCCGGAGCGGCTGAGCCTGCGCACCCTGGTCGCGTTGTGTGACATCCTCGGCTGCACGCCGGCCGATCTGATCGAGCCGGTCGTGGAGGCCACCCGGCAGCGTGCCACCGGAACCGACGACGGCGGCGCGGTCGAGGTGCCTGCGGCAGTGCGGCAGCGGCGACCTCGGCGGGCGGACATCCGCCGCGCGCCATGACCGACCCGCCGTGCGCCTCCTGCGGTCGGATGGTGCGACTACGCGGGATCAGCCCGCAAGGCCGGATCTGCTCGAACTGCTGCGCACGTCGACGCAGCGGTGTATGCGAGTGCTGCGGCAAGGTGGCACGCTTCGACGGCCGCCATCCAGACGGACGGCGCTGGTGCCAACGGTGCGCGCGACGCCACCAGGCCGCCGCCACTGTGGCCGACAACCGGGCCAGGAGCATCACGGCGGTCTCAGCGCTCGAGCCGCACCTGAGCGTGGCGGTCATTGAGGCAGCTGTCCGGCACGCCGCCTCGGCCGCACGCAACGTGCGGCTGCTGGCCGAGCACCTCGCCGCGCACCCGGACGCGCTGACCGCGGGCCCGTCGAGCACAGTACCCGTCCTGCGTAGGCTCGCCGAGGCGCTGCAGGAGGCCGGCGCCCGCCACATCAGCGTTCGCCATCCCGCGTGTGCCACCGGGCCGGGACCTGGAACACCTACGGGCCTTGCTCGTCGCCGCCGGCGCCCTACCCTCCGACCCGCACCGCCTGGTCAACCGGCTCGGCGAGGAACTCGCCACCCTCATCGACGAACTCGCCGACGGAGATCGACGCGCCGTTCAGGCGTGGCTGCGTTGGCGTGTGCTGGCCCGGCTCCGCCGCTCCGCCGACGCCGGCCGTGACCTCGCCACCGCCATCTACCACGCGCGAGCCACCACCGCCCAGGTCGTCGCTTTTCGTCACCGCGCTGCATCGCACTGGGCGCCAGTTGGCAACCTGCCAGCAGGCCGACATCGACGGCTGGTTCGCCGCGCCGCCGGCCACCCGCAGCCACGTTCGCTCGTTCCTGTCCTGGACGCAGCGACGCGGCCATCTACCCAAAACGCTCCGGCTGCCGGCATCCCGTCGCGGCCAGTCCGGCACTCCCGCCGACCCCGAGGACCGCTGGGCGGTGGCCCGACGCCTCGTCCACGACGACACCCTCGACCTCGCCGACCGGGTCGCCGGCGCCCTCGTCGTGCTCTACGCGCAGCCGATCACCCGAGTCGTCGGGCTGACCACCGCGCACCTCCAAGCCGCCGACGGCCGGGTCACCGTCGCGCTCGGCCCGGACCGGCTCGAACTTCCCGAGCCGTTCGCCACCCTGATCGCCAAGCTGCCGCACCGCCGCCGCGTCGGCACGGCCGCGCACCTGCCCAACCAGTGGCTGTTCCCCAGCACCCGCGCCGGCAAGCACGCCACACCGGGCGCGGTCGCCAACCGGCTGCGACGTATCGGAGTCACCGGCCGCGCGATGAGCCACGCCGCGCTCATGCAGCTCGCCGCCGAGATCCCACCCGGCATGCTCGCCGGCATCCTCGGCATCCACCCCACCACCGCCGTCAAATGGACCAAACTCGCCGGTGGCGACTGGACCCGCTACGCAGGCGGCACGTCACGGCCCAATACCGAAAGCAGTGCCCTCCGTCCGTCACGCCAACCGAGGGCAATGATCACACCAGGTCACTCGAGCTTCGCGCTCCCCGATTGCCTGGCGCCTCCTGGCCGGGCAGCATGGCCGGGTCGACAAAACGGGGAGGCGACGATGACGCGCACGTTTCTGCAAGCGGATGACCTGCGTGACTTCGTGTCGGACCAGTTCGGCGCCGACCGGCGGCTGTCCGCGCTGAACCGGCTCACGGGCGGGACAAAGAAGGGCGTCTACCGGCTCGTGCTCGACGACGCAACAACCGCGATTCTCTACGTCTGGGCAGCTGGCGAGAATTACTGGCCGCCGGCGCCGGCCATCCCCGGCGATCCGTTCACCGACGCCTCCGGCGCCGAGCTCTTCGCCGCCAACCATGCGGCGCTGTCCGCCGCAGAGGTGCGGATCCCGCGGCTGTTCACCCTCGACCGGGACGGCCGCTACCTGAACGCGGATATCGCACTGGTGGAGGACGCCGGCACCCTGCGGCTGGAGACGTTGATGGACAGCGACCCGGCCGCGGCCGTTGAACCGTTGGCCGCGCTCGGCGATGCCGTGCGCCGAATGCACACCACAAGCAGCCCCCACTACGGCAAACTCGCGTTCATCGCGCACGGCGAGGCGCCCCAGATGCGACGCGCCGAGGACGTCATCGTGGACCGGGCCCTTGGCCACCTCGACGCGGTCGCCGCCCGCGACGTCCGGATAGCCGACGCGCACCATCGCATCGCCGCTCATGTCCATGGCCTCGCCGCCGCAGTGACCCCGCGCGACGAGTACCGACTGGTCCACGGCGAGCTAGGCCCGGACCATGTGCTCGTCACGCCAGCCGGTGAGCCGGTCATTATCGACTTCGAGGGGCTGGTCTACTTCGACGTCGAGTGGGACCACGCCTGGATGCAGATGCGGTTCGCCGACGCGTACCCGACGCTGCGACCGGTCCCCCTGGATACGCAACGGTTGGAGTTCTACCGGTACGCGCAGCTGCTATCGCTCATCGAAGGCCCGCTGCGCATCGCCGACACCGATTTCCCGGACCGCGACTGGATGCTCGACCTGGCCGAGCGCAGCATCGGCAAGGCACTCGCCGCCATCTGAGTTCGCTCTCGCCGGCGCGCCGCCACTTCGTTCACCGGGCCGGGAACCGAAATGAGCGGGCTCCCGGCCCTGATGGCACGACGACGCTTCGCCCAGACACTCGCGTCTTCAACCACTGTTGAGTTGTCAAGCAGCACACGCACGTCGAAGGCGCCAACCTCGCAAGGGCCAAGTTCGCAGCGTTGGAATGGCACGCCGGAACCCGACCCGACTCCCTTCGATGATCAGGTACACCGCTCGCGCGGGCCGCACCATCACAGTGAATAGGCCGGCCCGCCCCACCGGATCTATCTGACTCATCGCACCATCCTGGACCGGCTCGCCCGGCCACGCCACAACGGGCACGTCCGTGTCCAATGTTCAAGCAGCCATTCGCGTTGACGGTAGAGTAGCGCCCCGAACCTGACGTAGAGCGCCTCGTCAACTGATCGTGGCATTGCGGGCGGCTCGCGGGCTACTCCTGACCTTCGCAAGATCGCTCGCAACCTGGGTCTGACATTCGCAGCCACCGACGATGCGAGACACGAGCGTTTGTCATCTCGGCAACGGGATTTCTGCAGCCGCGTCATCAGCGATCGCCAGACGGCGCAAGCGGATGGGCCTCGCCAGTCAGTGCTGCCAGCGCACGGGCGACCTCGTACACGTCGGCCCGGACATAAGTTGAGGTGGTCCCGGCGTCGTTCTTGCCGTTGTGTCCGGCGTATGCCCGCGCCACGGCGTAGCCGAAGTTCCGTTCCACCCAGGTCAACGTCGTGTGGCGCAGCCAGTGGGTGCTGATCTGCTGGGTGGCCACCCATGGCAGGTGTTTGCCGATCCGCAGCCACAGGTGGTCGTACCGGCGAGTCGTGATCGGCTTCCCGCCGCGGTAGCGCAGCAGCTGGCCGTTCGGGTCGCCGTCGCCTCGTTCTTCGTTGTGGATCAGTAGATGTCGCATCAGGGTTGGCGAGACCGGCTGCCACCGTACGGTCTCGCCTTTCTCGCGCAGCCGCACGAGGCACTGTTCGGTGTCAAGGTCGCACGGACGCAGCGCGAGCGCGCCACCTCGACGGCATGCGGTCTCGGTATGGAGTCTCAACAGCAGCGTGTCCAGCTCGGGATCGTTGCCGGTGGTGCCGGCTACCTCGTTGACTTTCGCGAGCTGCGCGTCGGGTATCGCGCGGCGGGTGCTGGCCATCCGGCGGGGCTTCGCGACCCGGGTGGCGGGATTGTTGCTCTCGGAGATCAGCCCGTCGGCTACGGCGTACCGGTAGAGGCAGCGGAGCGCGGAGATCAGGTGTTCGGTCGCTGTGCGGCCTCCTCGGGCGTTCCGTCTGCCGACGACCTGGGTTTTTATACGTTCGGCGAGCTGTTTGATCTCCAGCGGGGTTGGCTCGTCGAGGCGACGATCTCCCCACACCTCTCGTACGCGTCTCCAGTAGGTGTCGTAGACACCGCGTGTTCCGCTCGTGACGGCGTGCGACACGCGGTCGATGTACTCGTCGAAGGTCGGCATCGCGGTGGGCCGTTTCGCGCCGTTCAGGAGCTGTTCGGGTGGGACACCCATACGCGCCAGCAGAACTCGAACGACTTCTAGGTCGGCACCGGCGAGGGCGTCGGGTTGCCCATTCATCGGCGAACCTCGCCGGGACAGTGGGGTGGTGGGCCAACACCATCGTGTCCAATGCGGACATCGTGTATGCCGCCAGGAGACTGCGGGCCGGGCACGCTACCAGCAGCAGTCGATCACCGGCCCGCAGACGGCACGCGTGTCGTATGGACAGTGGTAGCCGGAGGTGCCCTTGTCGGGTGATCGCCACGGGTGCGCGGGGCCGCGGCACGACGAGCACTGCGCTGCGGATGACCGACACGGAGACTGGGTATCCCGGTGGCCATTGCAGGATTCGCAGGGGCGACCGATCTGCGAGACGCCCGCGGCCGTCAAGGGTGGTGACGACGTAGTACGCCGAACTGTCGTGCTCCGGGGAACTGAGGTGAGCGAGCGGCAGCCCAGGAGTCGCTGATCCCTGCGATTGCCTTTCGCGATGCGGCGCCGACCAGAGCTGATCTGAGAATGAACCCGTCGCACTGCCGGCGGCACCGTCTGGCGCGGAGCGCGATTCGGAAGGGTCGGACGTCGCCGCGCTGGTCGCAGTCCCGGTGAGTCCAGGTGTGGTGGCGTTCATCGGCGGCCTCGCCACCACGTCGGGATTACGGTCGGTACTCGGTAGACGAGGACGTCGTCGTGCACGTGTGGCCGCCGGCCGCGCCGTCCACCGACTGCGCTGCGTCGTGGATGGCGGCTGGAGTCGCGCAGCGGCGTTCGGAGGGCGGCGGCGCGTTCGACAAAGTCCAACCCGGCCCATCCGGCGGCGTAGGCGATCGGAACCGTCAGGTCCAGCGTTTGCTGGGAGCGGTGCAGTAGGCGGGTGACGAGGACAACGGTGGTACCGGGGTGCAGCAGTGGTATCCAGCTGGCGAAGGAGATTTTCAGGTCGGTTTCCAGCTGGCCGACGAGGTCGGCGTTGCTCCATCGGTGGGCGGGGTAGCTCGGCGGGTGCAGCCGTGCCGGTGGGGTGGTGAGGATCAGGTCGACGCTGCCGCGTAGCCGGCGGGGTATCGGGGCGAGGTGGCGGGCGTCGGCGTGCACGATCATGCTGCTGCCGGTGGCACCGTGGCGGTGTGCGTAGGCCACGTTCTGAGAGGCGAGTTCGACCCAGCGTGGGTCGATGTCGGCGCCGATCGCACGACGCTCGGCATAGATGGCCTCCACGACGGTGGTGCCGACGCCGGCGAACGGGTCGAAGACGGTCTGTCCGGGCTGGCTGTACCGGTTGATCGCGTGCGCGGCCAGGGCTGGGCGGGTGCGGTGCGGATGGCGGACGGTTTGCGGTAGGTATCGGCCGGCCCGCTGGGTGGCGTCGCTGTCCTGGCCGGTCGGCCAGACTGTGGCCGCTGATCCGACGTGGTCCTGCCCGGCGCCGCTGAGTGCCGCTTGAAGCGGCGTCGTGGACATCTGCACCCATGAGGGTGTGGCCGTCGTCTGGGGTTGCAACGTCGCTTCGCCTCGGGTGTGGCCGTCCTGGTGCCGCGGCGTATAGGTGTGGTCGGTCATCGTGACACCGCCGCCGGCTCGAAGATCAGCAGATCGGTGTGCAGGTCGAACGCCGCGGGCGGCCCGGCGTGGTCTGCGGCCGGCGTCGCTTCGACGCTGCCGACACGGCGATTGGCCGTGCTGTCGGCCGGGGCGAGGACAGCGACATGGCCGGTGGCGCGCAGCCCGGCGGTGCTGGCGGCGCCGCCCAGCGCGCTGAGGTGCGCAACTCGCTGCGGTGCGTCGACGCTGACCGCGATGACGACGCAGCCTGCGGTGCGGAGCAGGGATCGGCAGGCCAGCAGCAGCCAGTGCGGGTTGACGGATGGCCGGGGCCAGTGCAGCAGGATCAGGTCGATGTACCCGGCGGCGTGGCCCAGGCTGGCGAGGTGGCGATCGCCGCCCAGGGCATGGTGGCGCCGCCCGGTTGCCGCTGCCGTGGCGGCGAAGGCGATGTCGTCGTCGACGTCGATGACGACATCGCCGACCTCGGTGTGGCCGTCCAGCAGCAGCCGCGACAGGTCCGCCGACAGGTTGCCGGGCTGTGCGGCGGGCGGCGTGCGCCACAGGGTCGGACGGGTGTCGCCGGGGATCGCGAGCAGGGCGGCGATCTGCTCGTCGGTTACGGGTCGGTGCGGTTCGTGGTGTCGGGCCATGGCAGGTTCGGCTCCCGCGCTGGCCGGTCACGCATGCACCCCAGGAAATGCGCCGGATCGGGCTCACAATTACACGATCATGGCCAGCTGTGAGCCGGTGTGACATCAGACGGTCGTGTGAGCGCCCGGCGGTGCGCCGTGGCCAGCGTCCGCCCGAGTTCCTGCCGATGTCGCCTGGGTGACGCCTTGGCATCCGCCGGTCCGACACGGAAGTGCGACCGGGCGCGGTCGAGGGCTGGCGGGGCGGCGTCCCGTGCGGTTCGACGCCGGCATGGGTCAGGATCGGGACCAGCAGCGCAGTCGTCCGGCTGAGCGTTGTCTGGCTCACCGTGCGGGAGCTGTGGCACGACATGCGCTGTCCGACGCCGTGCCCGTTGCGGTACCTACTTTGTGACGGCTGCGGACAGGTCACCCAGCACGGCGCGGATATACGGGAGCTTTTCGTTACCGGTGGCGTGAAGCTGACCTCCACGCCACCGCAGGCGGTGTGCGACGACTGCGGGTTCTGCCAGCTTGCGCACCGTGGACGACGACGGGCCCCAGGACGCCACCGTCACCGGTACCGGGCGCCGCCGCCGGTTTCGGGCCGGGCATAGCCGGCGACCCTGCCAGCATGTTTCGCCGCCCCGCAGACAGCCCCGCTTGTCCAGTGCCCGTGGTGCTCCACGCGCCAGCTGGGCACGGCGCGGCCGTAGCCGATCGCCGGACCAGGCCGGCTCCGTCTGATCGATAGAAACCGGATCATGCTGGCGTAGATCGGACAGCCGTGTGAGTTCGTGTGATTCGGTGTGAGTCCGTGTGACAGGCAGCCCTCACACCGCCGTTCCTACAGTGATCTGGCGGCGGACGTGTTGGAGTTGCTGTCACACGAACCGCGCTCGCTCCTCCGACGCCCGCGTCAGCACTGGGTACGGCTATCACACGGGTGGATCAACACGGAGGACCCCATGTCGGGCAGCGACACTCACATCCCGCACCAGGCACCGGCGCCGGCCAGCTCGACCAAGCAGGCGGGGCGCTGGCGGCGGTTCGTCGCAGCGATCCCTATGCGGTTCGCGTTGCTGGCTACCGGTGCGGTCTGGGCGATGGGCTGCGTGTGGTCGTTTCGTGAGCAGTCCCTGTTCGCCCAGACCAAGGGCTTTCACCTGCCGTGGCTGCTGCCCGCCGTGATTGACGGGCTGGCCATCGCGCTGGGGTGCGTGGCGTACGCGGCTTCACTGGATGGGCGTCCCGGTTTGGTGGCCCGGTTGGGCACGGCGGTCGCGGTCGCGGCGAGCGCGACCAGCAACGCCACCTTCGCCTGGCAGCGCAGCGGTGACCTGACCACCGTCGTGATCGCCGCCGGTGTGCCGGTCGCGGCGAACCTGGCTTTCGAGGTGTTGCTTCACGAACTGCGCCGCCAGGTGATGCGCCGACGCGGGTTGCGGGCTCCGGTCGCGGTGCCCTACCCCCGGTTAATCCGGGTGCTCCTGGCGCCGGTCTCGACACTGCGTGAGTGGCGCCGTCTGGTCCTGGACCTGACCGCCATCGAACCAGCCTTGCGCGCCAGCGCCGTCGTAGGAGACGTCGCCAGCACTGACGCTCTCGCGTCAGTACGCGACGTCAGCGTCAGCGCAGCAGCGTCAGATGACCAGCTCGCTGACGCGCCGGAAGCTATTCGCCCTGACGACGCTCGGGCGTCAGCCGTCACCCTGCCGGCCGCGCCACCAGCGAAGGCGGCGGCCCGGCTGGCATCGTTGGACGCCGTTAGGGCGCAGGTCAGCAGGGTCGGCCCGCGTCAGGCTTCCCCGTCGCTGGCGCGTCAGTGCGAGACCGCTGACGCCCGCACTGACACAGACGCCGGCACCACCGCTGACGCCCGTCCTGATGCGAACGCTGGCGCTACCGCTGACGCGGACGCTGACGCCTGCACTGGTGCTGACGCCAGCGCTGGTGTCACCCGCCGACCTGATGACAGCGGCCCCTCCCCGCAACGGCGGCCGGCACCTGACGCGGAGCACGACCCGTCCGCCGCTGACGCCGGCACCCGCGCCGGGCAGGCCCGGCAGCTCTACCGCGCCAGCCTCGCCGCTGGAGACCCGCTGACCGGCCGCGAGCTTGGTCGCCGGTACGACCGTTCACCTTCATGGGGGCGTGAACGTATCGGCGAGGTGAAGTCACACGACCGCACACGGATCCTGCCCGAGGGTGGCGACCCGGCCGGTCCTGTGGCCGGCGACCAGCAAGAGGAAGCGGCCCACCGCGCGGACACCCGGGTCCTCCGAGCGGCGGCATGACCCGTACGCCAAGCCCGGCTGGGATGTGCCCGTCTAGCGCCTTCGTGGATCATCCTTTGCGATCTTTGTTCGGCTCACCTGGGCTCACATCGACGCACAGCGTCCTGACCTGCCGTTGTGAGCGGCGCGACGCCGCCGAGGACCGGTGTTGGCCATGACCGGCCGGTGATCGCCGATGGGCGGTTGTGATAGCCGTGACCTGCGGTGTTGCCCGCGCCATCGGGGGCCGGCTCGGTGGGGTACGGCTGGCGTTGTGTGAGATCGGTGTGACAGCGCATTTGCGTTGATGGGGCTCCTGGATCGCGCGCCGGTAGGGGAGCGCGGTCGCGTGCGGGAGGAGTCCCCGGCGATGGCGCAACGATCGCGTTCTCTGTACTCGACGTCGGCGCTGCGGGTAGCGCAGCGGGTGTTCACCCTGTCGGTAGCCGAACCGACGAACTTGGTCCTGCACGGTGAGGACTTCGGCGAGGAACTGCCGAACGGGCGGCTTCTGCTGCGCCCGTTGCGGGATCTGCTGTTGCGTCCGCAGACGTCCCTGGCCACCCGGGACGCGGTGTGGCGGGAGCTGATCTGCCGGGCGCGCGCTGACCGCTCGGCCTGGCTGGTGGTGGCGCTGGGGATGGCGATGCCGGGGCTGCGCCGCAAGGTCCGTGGCCTGTCGCTGAACTTCCGGGGTGACCGCGACGATCTGGAGTCGGCGGTCGCCGAGGGCTTCGTGACCGAGCTGTACCGGGTGGACGTGGCCGAGAGGGCGTTGTGCGCGCGGCTGGTGCGTGCCGGGCGTCGCGCGGGCGTCAAGCAGGCGTACCAGGACGCCGCTGTAGAGCGGGCCGGGTGGTCGGAGTTCGCGTCCCGCGCCCCACACCCGCCGTGGGGGCACCCGGACTTCGTCTTGTTCGATGCGGTGCGCGCGGGCGTGCTGACACCACAGGAGGCGTGGCTGATCGGGGTGACCCGGCTGGAGGGCATGCCGGTCGACGAGGTGGCCGCGATGTTGGGGGAGCGCACCAACACGGTGGTCGTCAGACGCCATCGCGCCGAACACGAGCTTCGCGACGCGATCGTGGCAGGGACGGTGACCGGCGGGTCCGAACTGGACGGTGCGGGCGCCGCCTCGACGTCGAGCCACCCGAGCCAACCGCCTGAGCCGGCGGCGTGTGAGCCGGTGTTGGCCGGTGTGAGCCGACCAGCCGGTAATTGCGGGCTCACACGGCTGCCTTTCCCGGATGCGGGATCACCCGGAATCGCGGGCTGAACCCGTATCGCTCGCGGGTGGCGGACCGGCTGGACGCGGTCGCGCATGCACCCAACCGCAGTGACGGAAGGGAGAACGGCTCCCACGCCGCCTCCGCGGGCGATACCCATTCGCCCGTCGCGGCCACAACGCCGCGATCCGTGGAGGTGACCTCCGATGAAACGCACCATCAACCGTCTGTCCCGCGGCGCGGCCTGGACCGCCGCCACAGTCGCGCTCGCGCTGTTGAGCGCGTCCCCGGCGTACGCCGACCGCGCGGAACCGATCGCCTTAACATCATCCTGGGCAACGCCACCGCCTGGCTGGTCGGCATCCTGGCCGCTGTCGCGACGTTGTTCCTCACCATCGGCGGGGTCCGGTACGTGATGGCCGGTGGCGATCCCGGTGAGATCGAGAAGGCCAAGGGATCGTTCAAGTCCGCCGGGATCGGCTATGCGCTGGCGGCCCTCGCCCCGGTCGTGGTCGTGATCATCAAGGGCGTCCTCGGGATCGCCTGACATGACCGGCTGGATCAAGGATCTGATCAGCGGACTGATCAACACGGTCCTGGACGCGGTGACCTCCGCGACGCAGGCCGCGCTGAACTGGGTGCTGGGACTGCTGTCGGCCACGGTGTTCTCCAGCCCCGACGTCACCGCGCTGCCCCAGGTCGGCTATGTCGCTGACCACGCCCAACTGGTGGCGAACTCCTTGATGGGGCTGATCGTGATGATCGTGGGGATCGTCGCGATGACCCACGGCAGTGTGCAGGACCGGTACTCGCTCAAGGAACTGTTGCCCCGCATGCTGATCGGCTTCACCGCGGCGAACTTGGCCACCCCGATCGTGCGGGCGGCCATCGTCGGCGCCAACGCGCTGACCGGCGCGATGGTCGGGGACCAGTTCACCTCCCAGGACTCCTTCGACCAGATCAAACGGGTCGTCTTCGATGCCACGAGCGACCCGGCGATGTTCATCGTCGCGTTGGTGCTGCGCGAGCTGGTCCTGTGGATGTTGATCGGGCTGGTTATCACCTGGCTGGGCCGCCTCGCGGTCCTGCTCGTGCTGGCGGGTACCGCCCCGGTTGCGTTGATGTGTCACGCCCTGCCGCAGGCCGATCCGGTGGCCCGGATCTGGTGGCGGTCACTGTGGGGCTGCCTGGCGGTGCAGGTACTCCAGGCGGTCACCCTGCACATGGCGGTGGCAACCTTGCTCTCCAGCAACGCGAACCTCCCGGCGCTGGGGTTGCCGCACGACCCGACCGGTCTGCTGAACATGCTCGTCGCCTGTTTCCTGCTGTGGTTGGTCATCCGCATCCCGAAGTGGGTGGCCCGCACGTTCGGCGGCACCGCCGGACGCGGCAGCAGCATGCTCGGGTCCATCGTGCGGGTCGTCGTCGTGCAGCAACTGCTTGGCGCGATCGGGCTCCGCGGCGGACGACGACTCGTTGGACGTCAGGCCGGTGCCCGGATGCCGGCCGGGCCCCGGCCGCCGGCGACGCATCTGCACAGCCATCAGCACACCAGCGCCCATCAGCATCTGCATGTCCACCCGCCGCGGTCTAACCAGCCGCCGCGGCCGGGTGGCCGGCAGCCGGGGAGTTCCCCGTTCTACGCCGGCGATGCGACATCCACCGCACGAGCCCATCCGGGGCGCCCACCTCGGGCGTTGGAGGGCCGGCCGGCCCTGCCACCGCCGGCTCGGCGGGCGATCGGCCCCGGCAGCAGCTGAACCCAAACAACGTCAGGAGTTGCAACGACATGAGCGCTGAACAATCCGTGCAGGCCAACGTTTCTGCCGACTTCGACACCCCCGACCGGATCCTCTACGGGCTGACCGCCCGGCAGGTGAGCATCCTCGCCGTGGCCAGTGCCGTGTTGTGGCTGGCGTACCACGCGCTGACCCCGATGGTGCCCGCAGCCGTGTTCGGCATCGTGGCGCTACCGGTCGGCGGCGTGACCGTGGCGGTGGCGTTGGGCCGCCGCGACGGGATCAGCATGGACCGCTGGATCGCCGCTGCGGCGAGAGGTTTCCGTGCACCCCACCGGCTGGTCTCGGCCTCCGGTGGCGTGCCGGCCACGCCGGGGTGGGCCCCGGTGTTGCGCGCGAGCACCGCACCCGGTGCTGCTCGCAACGCCAAGGGCAAAGCCGCGGTAGCGGCGGTCGCGCCGCTGCGACTGCCCGCCCGTAATATCGCCGTGAACGGTGTGATCGACATTGACGGTGGCCGGGTCGCGTTGACCGCCGCGACGACGGTCAACTTCGACCTGCGCACCGTCGATGAGCAGCATGCCCTCGTCGATGGGATGGGCCGCTGGCTGAACTCCCTCTCGGCGCCGGTACAGATCGTCATCTCGACCCGGCGCGTGGACATGCGTGCCTACGCCGAGCAGGTGGAAGACCGACTCGACACGCTGCCGCACCCGGCCCTGGAAGACGCCGCCGCCGGGTACGCCCAGTTCCTGCGCGAGTTGGCCGAAGACCGCGACCCGCTCGACCGGCATGTTCTTATCGCCCACCAGGTGGGCGCGCACACCGACGCGAACGTGGCCCGCCGCCAGGCTGAGCAGACCGCACGGGTGTTGACCGGGCTCGGCGCCGCCACCCGGGCGCTGGACGGCGGGGAGGTCACCGACGCCCTGGTGGGTGCCTGCGACCCGTGGCGGCACGTCGGTACCGGCCGAGCCACCCCCGACGCCGTCATCACCGCCGACCCGGACGGAGAACCGCGATGAGACTCGATCTATTGACCCGCGCCGCCAAGCCCGCAACATCGCCGGCCGACCACTCCCAGGCGCAGACCCTCGCGGCGGTGATCGGACCGGACTGTGTCGAGGTCAACCCCCGCCGGCTGCGGCTGGGCATCGGCTACGCGGCGGTGTTCGCCGTCACCGGCTACCCGGCGACCGTGGGCGCCCCGTGGTTGGAGCCGATCCTGTCCTGGCCCGGCCGCCTCGATGTGGCCATCCACGTCGAACCCATCCGCGCTGACTCCGCCGCCGGGCAGCTGAGCCGCCAGCGCGCCAAGCTGGAGTCCAGCCGCCGTATCGATGCGGACAAGGGAAGCTCGGCGACCCTGGCATCGACGCCGCCGCGGAGGACGCCGCGGACCTGGCCGACCGGGTCGCTCGCGGGGCGGCGAAGCTGTTCCACACCGGCGTCTACATCACCGTCCACGCCGGATCCGACGAGTCCCTGGTCGAGGCGTGCGCGCAGGTCCGCGCCGCCGCCGCATCGGTACTGCTGGATCTGCAGCCGGTCACCCATCGCCACCGACGCCGACCAACCGCCCTGGACCATCGACGCCGACCTGGAGGCGCTACCCTGATCGTCTCGCTGCGGCGCTCCCAACCTTGGCCGCGCCGGGCTGGTCGTCTTTCTCCACGAAATCGCGTCCGAGACGCGGCGGCACTTGCAAGATCGACAAATAATTTGCCGTGACCCGCGCCGCCCGAATGCGTTCCGGCGCCGAAGCCGCATCGGCGGCGGAAAGATTAACGTCGTCGGCCCTAACGAGTCCAAGATCGACAAAACTGTGCTGCGCGGCGCGCCAGTCGAGATAATTTGGATAGCTGACCGAGCCCGACTCGAATCCACCTGGCCCGGCCAATCGTTCACGCAGCAAAATCAATTCGTCCGAATGTGGGTACGGCA
>CAWIMS010000004.1:0-376817 GCA_963837285.1 uncultured Actinomycetota bacterium | reverse complement strand
GGCGGGGTGGCGTCTCCCGTCATGTCCAACATCTATCTGGACCCGCTGGACAGATTCGTTGAAACTAGCTCATCCCCAAGTACACCCGAGGCAACGGCAGGGCGCAGAACCCTGCCTACAAGCAGGTGGCCGACCGGATCGTACGGGCCCGCCGCCGCTACGACCTGGGTGAGGTCCGCACGCTGCGACAGCGGCTGCGGACCCTGCCGCGAGGTGCTCCTCGCGACCCCGGTTACCGGCGACTGTGGTACACCCGTTACGCCGACGATCACCTGCTCGGGTTCATCGGACCGAAGGCCGAGGAGGGTCGGAGACTGGTGCGGTTGCCTTGCCGGGTGGTAGGACCTGGGGCCTTCGTGTTCCGCCGGTTTCCCGGACGGTTGTCCCATCCCAGTGCCCGTAACCTGGTTGCTCCGTTCCCAGCCCCCGCCGCCTCGATCCGTGCATGCGGTTCTCCCGCACACGGCTCACCGACGCCGTTCACCGCCGGCATTCGGTTTCCCCCGCCAGGGCCTGTCCGGCCTGGGTGCGACAACGATCCCGACAAGGCTGGCCAGGCGCAGCTGGTCGGGTGCGCGAACGCCCACCAGCCATCGCCGAACCGGCGCCCCCGGTTGTGGCGCTTGCTGAGGAACAGTCCCAGCCGCATCTGCGCGTACCAGCTGCATTGCGAGAAACGGCGGGCCGAATTGCCGTACCTGAAATACGCGGCCCAGCCGTTGAGGAACCTGTTCATGTCCTGCACCACCGTCTCCACGGTTACCCGCAGCCGGGATCGGTCGGTGAGTTCCCGCATCCGGTCCCGGGCGTGCCGCACGCCTTGTCCGCGGGCCAGCGGGCCAGGAAGGTGATCGGCCGTTTCCCGTGGCGGGACGGCGATCGCACCAGGTGGTGGGCGAAGCCGAGGAACGTCAGTCCCTCGCCACCCACCTGCAGGTGCACGATCCTGGTCTTGGCTTCCTTCGGCTGCAGACCGAGTTCGGCCAACAACTCGCGAAGCCGCGTTAACGCGGCCTCGGCCTGTGCCCGGGACGTACACATCACCAGCGCGTCGTCAGCGAAGCGGACCAATACCCCGTGCTCCCGCACGTCCCACACCCGGTCCAGCCGGTGCAGATACACGTTGCAGATCAAGGGCTGATGCCACCCCCTTGTGGGGTACCCGTCACTGGCCGACGGACCTGCCCGTCCTCCATCACCCCGGCGCGCAGCATCACCCGCAGGAGCTTGAGCACGGATTGGTCACAGACACGTTCCTCCACCGCCTGCATCAACCTGTCCATCGGGATCGCCTCGAAACAGTTAGCGATATCCGTCTCCACCACCCACAACCGGCCCCGCCAAGCCTCATCGATGACGACTTGAAGAGCGTCGTGCGTGCTGCGCCTCGGCCGGAACCCGTACGAGACCGGAAGGAAGTCCGCCTCGAACACCGGCTCCAGCACCGACTTCAGCGCAACCTGCACAACCCGGTCGCGAACCGAAGGGATCGACAACGGGCGCATCTGCCCCGGCTGCCCCGGCTTCGGGTCGGGTAGGCCGCCAGCGAGGTGCCAGGTGTGCTGGCCCTTTTCCGACGGCCCCCCGCCGAACCGGACGTGCGCCGTTAAGCGCATCCGGCTCTCCAGTGACCTATGTCGGTGAGGTTGGCGTCGGTCGGCCCGCGTGGATGTGGTCGTGGCAGGTGGTGCAGGCGATCAGTGTCTTGCGTCGCCGTTTGGCCATGATCTGTACCCACGCAGGTTTCTCGTTGCGTCCCGGCCGGTTCAGGTCGGCGAGTTTGCGGATGTGGTGAACCTCCAACCGTCTGGTGGAGCCGCATAGCTCGCACGCCCCGGCGACGAGCCGTCCGATCAGCTCGTTGCCGCTGGTGGTGAACATGTTCGGGTTGCGGTCGACGAGGACCGACGTCTTCTGCCGCTTCAGCGGTATACCACCGAATCGCGCGACCAGTGATTTCCTGCCACCGTCTCGTTCCACCGTGACCTGTAGCACCGTGCGTGGCCCGGCGGGCGTGTCGGTGGTGGCCTTGTACTTGCGGGCCATCTTCGCCACCGAGGTGTGGTACTTGCCGGCGAGGGTCTTCAGCAACGAGGTCTGCATGACCCAGTGCAGCTTCCCCAGCCGGCACACGTCGGCGGCGAGCAGGTAGTACTGGACGACGCCCCGATATTCGGCCTGATACTGCGAGACGATCGAGTAGTCGTGATCGCTGAGCATCTGCGGCCGGTGCCAGGGTTTGCCCCGGCGCATGTAGAGGGCGCATCGTCGCGCGATCGCTTCCCGAGGGACCCGCAACCCGATGCCGGCGTTGACTGTCCGCCGACCGCGACGGTCCAGCTTGTTGTCGGCCTGTTGGGTCACGATGTCGTAGCCCAGGAAGCGGGCTCTGCCCGTACGGGCATGGGTGATCAGCGTTTTCGCCTCGGACAGCTCCAGCTTGAGCTCGTCGTGCAGGAACTGCCCGAGTTGCTGCTTGATCTGTACTGCTTCGGCCTTCGGCCCGCTGAATCCGAGGAGAACATCGTCGGCGTACCTGACGTAGCGCAGCCTGCGGTAGCCAGGATCGTGGAGATCCTTGCTGGGCAACGTACGGCGTTGTAGCCGCAACCGTCGCACCAACTCCCGGTCACCGTCTCGACGCGCGCCACGGATGGCCGCCGAAACCCGTTCGTAGGCAGGGTTGGGAGCCCTGCGCTCGCCTCGGTTGTACTGCGGCAGCAGCTGTTTCTCGACATACCTGTCCAGCCGATCAAGGTAGATGTTCGACAAGATCGGCGATGCCACACCGCCCTGTGGGGCACCGGAGAGGGTGGCGTTCCATCGCCAGTCCTCCAGGTACCCCGCCTTGAGCATGGCCTCCACCAGCCGCAGGAACCGTCCATCGTGGATCTTCTCGCCCAGCGTTTCTAGCATGACCGTGTGGTCAAGCGCGTCGAAACATCGAGCGATGTCTCCTTCAATGAACCAGTGCGTTCCGTTCCAGACGTCCACCACCTCGCTGAGCGCGGTGTGACAACCCCGCCCGGATCGGAACCCGTGGGAACGGTCGGAGAACTGCACGTCGTAGTACGCGTCCAACAGCATGCGTACCACCTCGGCGAGCAGCTTGTCAGACCAGCCCGGCAGACCCAGCGCCCGCAGCTTCCCGTTTCGCTTCGGGATATAGATACGCTTGACCGGGTTCCACCGCCACCGCTCGGTACGAACGGCGGCGATGATGCCATCGATCTTGCCCAACGACATGCCGTCCACGGTTTCCCCGGTGACCCCGGCGGTCATCGCACCCGCGTTGGAGTACAACCGCTTGTAGGCCACCAGATACAGCCAGGGATTGAACAGTTGCCGATACAGCCGTTGCAGCGGCAGGCCACGCCTGCCGCGCTCACGTAGGACAACCAACACCGTCTCGGCGCTCTGCATTACGCATACCCCCACGGTCTGAACATCCCAGTACTACATTCAGAGATCTTTTGGTGGTAATGGGTCGCCTCGGCGTCGGTAGTGGCTGATTTTGGCTCTGGTTTGGTGGGTGCGGCGCCAGAGGTCTCGGGTTATCGCTGCGGTCCAGTTGAGGCAGTGGCGGGCGAGGGTGGTGGCGGCGAGGAGGCCGCGGATCGCGGCGAGGCTGTATCTGATCGGCGGGTTGGGGGTGTGGGGTTCGTCGTCGGTGGGGCGGGACTCGGGTCTTTTCCCAGGCTGGCCCGGGTGATGGCGAGGAAGGCGTGGGCGAGCATGCTGATGGTGACGTGGCGGTGCCAGGGGTCCCATTTGCGGACCTGGTAGGCGTCCAGGCCGACCTGGTCTTTGCCGGCCTTGTTGTCGTCTTCGATGTTCCACCGCAGCCCGGCTGCTGTGATCATCGCGGTGATCGCGGTGTCTACCGGTGCGTGGGCGAGGAAGTACTCGATCTCGTAGATCCCGTCCGGATGCCTGGCGGTGACCTTCGGCGTGATCGCCCGGCGGATCAGCAGGGTGTGGGCGAACCCGGACGCGGGTGGTTGCCCTTTGACGGTCACCGCGTGCGCGGCCCAGTCGTAGTAGCGGTGGCCCTTGCTGCCGGCGCCGGCCGAGCGTTGCTGCCACACCCCAGGGTCGGTCTGGGCGAGCAGCGCGTCGGCCCGCGACGCTCTGCCGCGTACGTCGACCAGCGGCAGGTCACACGGGACTGCTAGCACGTAGGGCACGCTCTGCTGGTGGCAGAACGCGCGCAGCCCAGGGTCGCGTCCGTAACCGCAGTCCGCGACGAACCACGACCACGCCAACGCCGGATCGCCAGCCAGCACCGCCAGGGCCCGGGCCAGCATGGCGATCCCCAACTGCGGTTTGGTCATGAAGCCACGCCCGGCCGGTACCCCAGCGGCGTGGCAGCGTTGCGGGTCATCGGTCCAACACGTCGGTAGGTACAGTTCCCGGTCCACGAACGCGTGCCCGTGCACCGAGGCGTAGGACAACATCACCATGCACTGACAGTTCTCGGTCTGTCCGGTCGCACCGCAGTGCTGGGGCGCCACCCCGACGCTCTTGCTGCCTTTCTTGATCGCCTGGGTGTCGTCCAAGACCAACGCCCCACCCGGATCAGCCAGTCCAGCAAGGACATACCCGCGGATCTGGTCACGCAACTCGTCGGCGCTCCACTTCGCCCCGTTCAGCAGATGCTCAAACGCCTGCGGCGTCGCCAACCCGGCATACTCCGCCAGACCCCACGAATTCTTCTTCGCCACATCCGCCAACATCGCCCGGACCATCAACGTGAACGTCGCCCTCGGCTCCGGACGCTTGAACAAACACCCCAGCCCGTCCGCCAAAAACCGAAGCTCCGCATCCCAACCAACAAGATCCTCAGCTGTCACAACATCCAGCACACACAGTCAACGACCAAGCCCACCACCAGTTACAAAGATCTTGAAATGTAGTACCAGCGGCCTACCGGTGCGATGTTTGCAAGGGTACAGCCGCCGCTGTCAACAGCCACCGCGTGATGCCTCGCCTTACCCGCGTCGATGCCCACCCAAGTCACGGCCGCCGCCACGAGCGTCGCCGCCACCGTCCACCACGGCGAATCCGAACGGACAGCCCAGCCGACAGGTCCCTAACCAACGAATAGATCTCAATCAGCGGACAGGGCGTCCAGAACGACGAGGCGGCCACTCTGCTCAAGCCACCCAACGGCACCGACGAATCAGCCGCACCCCGTCGCCCCCGGACCTGGGCACCTCACCCAGACACAGGGATCTTAGGAGCCGACGAATGGACCGAAGGACGCCGCTATGTGGACCTGGAACTGCTCACCAAGGCCCGCCTCACCGTCATCGGCGGCCAGTCCGCGAACAACACGACCGAAGTCGCCATGGCGGCCATCGCCGCGTAAAAATCAGCTCGGACCTCCTCGGCGATCGTCTTCTACACCATCACCGTGGACATGGCCTTTCCGGTCTCCGCCGGTGTTGTTACGGCCGAAGAATCTGAACCCCAGGGAAGGAATTACCGCGAAGATAGGAATCGCAATAGAGATTAGCCATGGCTCATTTAGAACATAGTGAAATAGAGGCACCGCAGCAACGAACAACCCAGCTGCTGCTAGATCCCGAATCTTCCTGGATGACATGCAATACCTTGTCAGCTTCACTTGAAACCAGCGTTGCGTGATCGTCATAGTTTACGCCTTGTACAGTTTCAGCGGTAACGATAGCCGGAGGCCGGACGCGGATGGTATTGCGGTACGACCATGGCTACAGCACCAAAGTGTCTGGTCGTGTCGGTGGGGGTAAGCCGACTAAGGGTTTGCGCCCCGAGTATTCCGTTACGCCGACGCGGGCATTGCCTAGCGAGCAGAGCCGACTCGCACATCACGCAGCGGTGGCGAAACGGGCTAACAAGGGCACAAGGGTTGGAGTGATCGCTAGGGGGCCGAGGGCGCAGTCCTGACTGCCGTCAGGAACGGCATCGGAGATGCTGCGGCCGACCCGTGAGGAGTTGGCGGCGAATGGCTCGACCCCACAAGATCACCTGGGCTGAATCTGATCGCATGACGGTTCAATCCTTGGGGCAAGCATTCGAACGCCGACCCGACCCCGTCATCCGGAAATCGAAGATCGCCGACATCATCGCCAAGGTTCAACGTGGCTGCTCCACCCTTCACCAGATCAAGACTCAGACGGACCATAGGACACGACCTCACTATGCGGCCAGGATACCGATGGCAGCGCCAAGTGCGCCTTCGATGAGTGCCGCGCACCAATTCCATTTTCCAGTGGTTACATAGGCATAGCCAAAACTCATCATCGCGCCTGCCATGCCGCCGGTAGCGCCTCCGCTGAACCTTGCCTGGGCCTTGCTGCCGCCGTACTTTTGGATATCTTTCGCGATAGCCAGCCCAATAAGCGACCAGGTGCCACTATAGAGGGCTCCGTTGGCGGTGCCGACGTATATATTGGCGTGAGGAGGGTTCTTATTGATAGTCACCGTGCAGCTGAACTGGCCGGTGAGGTCGTTATTGTTGAGTGGGTCGCCGAAGACGTAGACGTAGTTGTTGGCGCAGCCGCCTTCGAGTGGGTCGACGCTGAGGAAGCGGCCCTCTGCTGCCTGGTAGACGCGGGCACCGAGGACAGTGATGCCGAGGGTGATGTCGGTGAGCTTGGCGTTGGCACCGTACGCGGCGAAGGTGTTGCCGCCGGCGGCGTTGTTGAGGGTTTGGCTGCCCGACGTCGGTTGTCCCCACGGGTCGTAGGTGACCGGGCCGTTGAGGCGGCCGCCGGTGTTGTTGGTGGTGACCGTCATGTTGCCGCGTAGGTTCGGGTAGGACCATACGGTGCCGCCGGTCTGGATCGTGGCGAGCACGCCGCCGGGCAGGCTGACGAGCTGTTGCAGGACGTTGTTGGAGCCGTCGAGGACGGCGACCGGGCTGTCGCCGTAGGCGGCGTAGGCGTAGCGCACGGTGTTGGTGCCGGTGGTGTGGGAGACGACCCGGTCGAGGGCGTCGTAACTGTAGCTGGTGGCGGTGCCGCTGACGGGCGTGGCGCTGGCCAGCCGGTCGGCACCGTCCCAGGCGAGGGTGGTGCCGTGGTCGTTGGTCTGGTTGCCGTGGGCGTCGTACCCGTACTGGCTGTTCGTGCCGGCGCTGGTGGTGGTGGACACGAGTTGGTCGGCGCCGTTGTAGCAGTAGTCGGTGCTGGCGGCGCTGCCGCCGGTCGGGGTGATGGTGACGTTGGTGCGGTTGGTGTTGGCGCCCTGGTTGGGGTTGACGCAATTGTCGCCGGCCGGGTTGGTGCCGTATCCGTAGGTCGCGCTCGCGCCGGGCAAGTAGGCGGTGTCGAGCCGTCCGGCACCGTCGTAGGTGTACGTGGTGGCGGTGGAGCCGGCGGGGTTCGGGTTGGTCAGGGCGGTGCCGTTGATGTCTTCCAGTTCGCTGGTGATCCGCCGGGCCGCCGACAGCGTGGTCTGGTCGCCGGCGACCAGCGCGCCGCTGGCGGTGGTGGTGAACACGAGGCCGTTCTGCGTACCCAGGGCGTCGTAGCCGAGCGTCGCGGTGGTGCCGTTGGTGTAGGTGACGCTCGTCAGGCGGCCGGTGCCGGTGTCGTAGTGGGTGGTGGCCAGCAGGGTGCCACCGGCGGTGACCGTGGCCAGGCTGCCGCTGTTCGGGTCGTAGGTGTTACTGATTGCGCCCTGCGGCCCTGACATGGCGGTGAGCTGCCCGGCCTGGTTGTAGGTGACGGTGCTGGTATTGCCGGTAGTGTCGGTGTAGCTGACCAGCCGGCCGAGCAGGTCGACGGTGGTGGTGACGGTGCCGGTGGCGTCGGACACGCTGGAAACCAGTGGGTTGCCGCCGACGCTGTAGGTGTAGGTGACGGTGCGGGCGGCTGCGCCGTTGAACGCCGGCCACGACTGGCTGGTGGTCCGGCCGAACGCGTCGTAGCTGGTGCACTGCCATGATGCGCTGCCGATGCTGGTCGACGGTCCGACCCGGCGACCGGCTCGGCGACCGGCGGCGTCGTAAACGAACTGCTGCTCCCGGGCAGCCTCGCCGGAGGCCGGGGCGGCGTCGATCTGGGACTGCAACTGCCCACCCTGCGGCGTCGTGGCCGCAACCCCGCACACCGCGGCTAGCGGACCGGCGGTACCGGTGTAGTAGGCGTAGGTGGTGGCGGTGCCGGCCGGCAGGGTGTGGCCGGTCTTGCGCAGGTAGGTCGAGGTGCCCGGCGCCTCGTAGCTAGTGCTGGTGGTCAAGGCCACACCGGTGCCGGCACCGACCGTGGTCGCGGTGGCGAGCCCGTACTGCGGGCCGAGGTCCGCAGCCGAGTAGCTAGTGGTGGTGACGATGCCGTCCTGGTCGGTGGTGCTGGTCTTGAGCCGGTACCCGGGACCGAGGATGGTGGTCGAGATGACCGCTCCGCTTCCGCCGTCCGGGGTGAGCGAGACGGCGAACTCGTTGAGCTGCGTCGCCGAACCCTGGAAGTCCACCTGGATGATGTGGACACCGGCGGCGAACTGGACGGCGCTGCCAGATGTGCTGCGGGTCTGGCCAGCGACGAAGCCGCTGACGTCCGAGCCGTCGTGGACCCGCGGGGTTCCGTCGACGGACACGGTGATGGCCTGGCTGCTGGCGGTACCGAAGGTGTAGGTCCCGGCCGACGCCAGGGTGATCGTGCCGGTCAGCCGCAGGCTCCAGTGCCCCGACGCGTCCGAGCCGATCGGCGGTGCGCCGGCCGCCCACTGCGCGCACAGCCGGCCGCTGGTGGCCCCACACAGCGACTGAGGTTGCGTGCCGCCGGACCCGGTCGTGTGCATCGCCGCCGGACCGGCGGCCTGCCCGTTGGACCAGAAGCTCGCGGCCAGGTCGGTCATTCCCTCGTCATATCCGTTGTGCGCGTGCGGGATGGCCGCGATGCCACAGCCGGCAGTGCCCTGCGGGTTGCTGACCGGCAGGTACCCCTGGACCGGCGCGGTCGGCGTGATCCCGGTCGGCCATCCGCCGCTGAAGCAGGCCAACGGCGCGGGCCCGTAGACGTCGGTGGCGTTGCCGTTCGTGTCGTACACCGTGCTGGTCTGCTCGCCGTCCGGGGTGGCGGTGACCACCGGCTGGTCGCTGCCGCACGAGTTGGTGCAGGCGTTGCCGGGTGCCGTGGCGTTGCCCCAGACGGTGGTGGTCGTACGCCCAGCCGAGTCGTTCTGTTGAATGATGCGGCCCTGGGCGTCGTAGGCGGTGCGCGACGCGTAGCCGGATGCGGGGTTGAACCCGGCGATCGCCGTGTCGGTGTGGTCGGTCGCGTAGGTGTAGGTGCGGGCCGGCCGGGCGGCGCCGGACGTCGGCGCGGGTTGGGTGACCGTGGAAACCCGACCGCTGCTGTCGTAGCAGATCTGGGTGTCGACCGGGGTGACCGACAGTCCCGTGCTGCCCGCTGGGCAGTCGACCGGCGTGCCGGCCTGGCCACCGGCGGCGATGGCGTCACCGGCCAACGCGTCGCGGATGTCGGCGAGCCGGTTGTCGCTGTCGTAGGCCAGCAGGATGGTCTGGTCGCCGGGGTCGTTGACCGACGCGAGCTGGCCGTTGCCGTTGTACCCGAAGGTGGTGGCGGTGCCGTCCCAGTAGCTGATCTTGCAAAGCATGCCCGCGGGCGCCGGGTCGGTGGTCGGGCAGGCCGCGTCCTGGCCGTAGGACAGGGCGATCGCTCGGTTGGAGACCGGGTCGGTGATGCTGCGCAGCAGGGTCGGGGTGCCGGCGTAGGTGTACTGCAGTGCGGCCGGGTGCCGATCGTCGCTGGCGTTGGTCATCGCGGCCACGGTTCCGTCCGGGTTGAACGTGTACAGCTGGTTGTCCGAGGTTGCCAGTTGCAGCCGCCCGTTGCCGTCGATGTTGAGGTGGTCGTTGTCACCGGGCTGCGCCTGGTAGAAGCCCGGCGCCATCCGGGTGAACACCGCCGTCTGCCCGGACACCCCCTGCAACACCACCTGGTTACCCTCGTCGTCGGCGTGGACCCACTGCGCTGTGGCCGGATTGGCCAGCAGGCTCCAGCCCGGCGGCACACCGTTCGCGGTCGGCGTCAACCACCCGCTGGGCACCACCCAAGAGGAAACCGCGTTGGGGTCGGTGATCTGCGTATTCTTCGCCCACAACTGCACCGCGTCCTTTTGGTTCCACTTGCCGAGAACCCAGCTGTCAACCTCGACCCGGTAGGTCTGCGAACCGCTGACGATCGTCGATCCGTACGACGGGCTGGTGGCGGTGGCGCTACCGGCCCAGTCGTCGTAGGTGGGCGAGGTCGCCCCGTTGAGGTAGACCCGCATCCCACCCGTGGTCACACCGCCGAGCTGCCACGTCCCGGCGGGCAGGCTCAACACTCCCGTCCAGCGGACCAGGAACGGTGTGTCGAAGCTCCCTGGCGCGACGAGGCTGCCGACCGGTGCGGTGCCGCCCGTCCAGCTCGCGTTGACCGTGGCGTCGGTCCGCTGGCCGGCCAACTGGCCGGTGAATGTGTGTGTGCCGCCGTCCGGGTAGTACTGCGCGGTCAGCCCGTAGTTTCCGCCCTTGGAGATCGACGAGTGGGCCGAGTTGTAGCTGAGCGCCAGGCCGGCGGAACCGGACACGGTCTGCATGCTCGGCGTGCCCACGGTCAGGGCGAGGTTGCCGGTCAGCAGATTGACGGTCTCGCTGGCTGGGGGTACCCCCGGCGACGGCGCGCCCTTGCTCGGGACGGTGGTGCCGGCCGGCGGCGCCCCGACCGTGTCGGTTGGTGACGGCCCACCGTCGCCGAGCCGTTCTCGCACCACGAAGCTGGTCGGGGCGTTCGACGAGGGCTGCAGGCTCCATGGCGAGTTCAAGTTGTCGATCGGTAACTGCGAGGTCAGGACCTTGGCGTAATAGGTGACCCCGTCGTGCAGGCTGCCGGGTGGCACCGTCCAGGTCATCGGGGTCGGGCTGTTCGTGTTGTTAGGGAACGTTTCCAGCCAGCCCGAGTCGATGACGGTGCCCGTGCCGTCAGACGATGTCGAGACCTTGAAGTCGTAGTAGACGTAGGACCAGGTTGCTTCATCGGTTGGCCGAGGCACGGTGATCGTAGGCGTGGTCGCGGACAGGACGCTCCCGTTGGCCGGTGACGTGATCGTCGTCGGCTGCGGCTGCCGGATGTACTGCACCACGAACACCGAGTTGGTTGGGTCGAAGGTGCCCAGGTTCCCCCCGTTGGGGCCGGAGATCGGGCCGGACGTCGTCAGCCCGAACCACCATCCGTCAGATCGACTGCGCATGTACGACCACTGATCGACCGTATCGTTGAGCACCCAGAAGGTGATTCCCTGCGATGCGCTGGCGCTCAGCAGGGACTGACCGCTGGGGATAGCAGCGTAGGACGAGGCGCCGGACAGGCCGTACATCGGCAGAGTCGTCGCCTGCTGGAAGTCACTGAACAGCTCCAGCTCCGCCAGGTGGAGCTGCCACGGCGTGTCACCCGGCGCCTGACTGGGCGGGGTCGGAGCCGGAATGAACACCTCCGGACGCCAGTTCCGGCCAGCTCCGTCCTGGCCGAGCTGCATGACGCCGTTCAACACCTGACCGTCGTCGCTGACACTGGACACCTGCCAACTGCTGGCCGGTACGAAGGAGTTGACGTAGGTCGGGTCGATCACCACCGGGAACGCCGAAGCCGGCAGCCCAGCCAACCAGTCCGGCGACACCGACACCCGGACCACGTCACCGGCCACGGTCATCCGCACCTGGGACGCCGCCGTCTGATCCCGGCGCGACTTCGCCGAAGCAACGGTCACCGTCGGCGCCGGGAGTGTTCCCAACCGCTTGCCACCGGCGACGACGTCCACGCCTCCGGACTGATTCGGTACCGCCTTGGCCCCCGACAACCGGAACGAGAACCTCGACGGTGCGCCCGGGCCCTTGACGACCAGATCTTCCTTCACGCTGGTGGCAGAGACGTGCTCGGCGAGATCGACATGCGGCCAGACGGCACTGTAGGTGGCCGAGGTGCCGGACACGGACGGCAACTGCTGCGCATCGACGACGCCCTGCGGCGCGAACCCGAACGCCTGCCCACCCACCGTGAAACGCACCGCGCCACCAGGCGCGCCGACCGGGCCGAAGGCCACCGACCAGTCGTTCGCCCTGGAGCGCCACCAGCCGGGATCTGCCGGCACCGGCGACAGGCCCGGGTCGACCGACGCCCAACTTCCGGACGCGGTCCGGTAGAAGTGCGGCGTCAAGTACCGGCGCACCGACAGGCTGCCGTCGGAGTTGCGCCACGTCGACGTGTAGGCCGTACGGTCGGCCACGATTTCCTGCACCGCGGTGGGCTTCGCCGGAACGCGCTGACCGCGCGCGTACCGCCCCGACGGCAGCACGGCTTTCCGGGCCACCGGGGCCGACGGAAGCAACGAAGCGCTCGGCCGCTTGGCGGGCGGCGGCGACGCGGACGCCGGGGGCGTGCCCGTCACGCATACCAACGGCGCCAGCAGCATTGCCGCCAATGCGGCCATGACCGATCGCCGAGCACTCGAACGGACGCTTTGGCGCGAACGACCGAAAAGGCGGCCGGCCCATCCATGAGCTCGCCTGTCGGAAAGCGACGCGGTCAAAGCAGACGACGCCGATCCACCGTGGACAGCACGTACGTGTTCAGCTTGAGTCGGTGGGCGTGTCTTGGTCGACGGGGATCGGTTGGTGTGACAGGGTTTCGGGGTGTCCGGGGCCGAGCCGCAGCGTCCGTCGTATGAGGAGCTCGCGCGGCTGGTCGCGGCGCAGGCGGCGAGGATCGCCGAGCTTGAGGCCGAACTGGCGGAGTTGAAGCGGCGTCTGGGCACGAACTCGTCGAATAGTTCGAGGCCGCCGTCGCAGGATGGGTTGGGCAAGTCGAAGCGGTCCTCGGGTGCCTCGGGTGGCAAGCGGGGTAAGCCGTTCGGGGCGCCTGGTGTGACGATGCGGCTGGTCGATGACCCGGATGACAGCATTGATTGTCTGCCCGCGCGGTGTGGTGGCTGCGCGGCGGATCTGGCTGGCGGGTCCGAGTTTTCCCGGCAGCGCCGGCAGGTCGTCGAGCTTCCACCGCCACCGAAGGCGAAGGTCACCGAGTACCGGGTGATCTCGCTGGTATGCCCATGCTGCGCGGCGGTGACCGTCGGCGAGGCCCCGAATGGCGTGACCGGCCGGGTGCAGTACGGGCCGGGCGTCAAAGCCCGGCTGGTGTACCTGCGCGCGGCTCAGTTCCTGCCGTTCGGTCGGGCCGCCGCCACGATGGCCGACTTGTGCCGGCTGCGGCCCTCGACCGGCACGATCGCCACCGTGATCGGTGAGGCCGCCGCACGGCTGGAACCGTTCTTGGACCGGGTCCGCCTGCTGCTGCGGGCCGCGCCGGTACTCGGCGCGGATGAAACCCCGGCCTGGGTCAACGGCGGCTGGAAGTACGTGCACGTCGCGTGCACCGAGAAACTCACCTTGTTCCACGCCGGGCGGCGCACCAAAGACGACATCGACGCCGGTGGGGTCCTTGTGGACTTCACCGGTGTCCTGGTGCGTGACGGCTACGCCGGTTATGACCACATCGATGCCGCCACGCACGCCGAATGCGGCGCCCACCTACTGCGCGCGCTCAAGGGCGTCCACGACGGCGACCCCGCCGGGCAGGTGTGGGCCGAGTACATGGCCAACACCCTGCTGATCGCCAAGCAGATGATGCGTCAGACCGCCGACGCGGGGCAGACCCGCCTGACCGACGAGCAGGCCAGTTTCATCCGCTCTGCCTACGCCGGGGCGATCAGCGCCGGGCGCGAGGCCAACGGCAACCGGCCCGACACCAAGGCCGCGAAGCTGGTCGAACGCTTCGCCCGCGACGCCCACGACATCCTCAGATTCACCACCGACACCGCGATCTGGTTCAGCAACAACCAAAGCGAGAGAGATCTCCGACCGACCAAGCTGCAACAGAAGATCTCCGCAACCTGGCGAACGCTGCAAGGACTGGCCGACTTCGCCGCCCTACGTTCATACCTATCCACCGCCACCAAGCATGGCGTGGATCTGTTCGACGTCCTCCAACAACTGTTCACCACCGGCCCATGGCTCCCATCGGACTCGGTCGCCATCCCAAGCTGAACACGTACGACAGCACGCATGCCCACTCCCCCGTGAGAGTTCCTGCCTAACGTGACATGAAGATTGCTCTCGTCCACGTGCAATTGTCAATATCTATCTGCCATAGCAGCTTGCCGCGCCAAACTCAGGATCAACCATCGCCTCCTCACCAGGACTGTTACGTCGTCAGGCTGAGGGCGATTGAGCTGGGCAGTCAGGACGGATCACGGGGCGATATCAGGCGATTGCATCCATTCGTGCTTTGACGTTGTGAACGGACGCTAAGCTTCCAGGAGAGCGACGATCAAGCCGAGGTCAGCCCGGCTAGTTTCGATGTCGGCGATTGGCCGATCGCGCCGATCCCTCGCCGCCTCCAATAACTCCAAGCCGTAGGGCGGTTTTGGTCAATAACGCATCTACCGGAGATAGTCAACATTTACATGTCACGATGCGCCACGGCTCACCGCAGCTACGAGTTCGCTTCAATGCTGCCTTCACCAAGCCATGACCGTCGGATGTTTGCTCACCAGCGCCATGATCGGACGTACTCATCTCGGCGGATCCGTGCGCCACCGGTGGTCTCGGGTGCCGGTGCCCCCGCCACGTACGGTATGCGTGCGCGTGCGGACGGGTCGACAGCCGGCCGTACCCGTTCGGTCGACCCGTCCCGCATGAGCTGGACCGGCGTACATCTGCGCGGCACCGGTTGCGCCCCGGCAGGGATCTTTGTCCGCACCCCGTTCCTGGAGCCGCCGGGCGGCGGCCGGGCCGGGCCGGACCCGCCGAGGCCGCGATCGCCCGGGTCGACGCCACACCCTGGTGCATCGGGCAGATCAGCAGGGCGGAAGTCAGATGGCCGGACCGCGCAACCGCAACTGACCTCACCGGAGCCCACGGTTGCGCCGGGCGCCGATTCAGGTCAGCGGGCGTCGACCATGCACCACGATCCCGCCACGGAAGATCGGCAACGGTGACCACTCTGGACAGTGGTTGACGGGCGATGGACGGGCGTCTCCACCATGATCCAGACTCGGCGGCACGGATAAGCACTGGTCAGCACGGGCCGACACGGACCCCCGCCCAGACGGCACGCCGACGACGGAGCACCATCGGAGCACCACATCCCAAATAGCAGGAAGATCGGTACCAGATGTTAGAAGCAATCAAGGCCGTGACCCAGCGTTTCTGCTGGTCACGGCCTTGATCTTTTGCGCGCCCGAAGGGACTCGAACCCCTAACCTTCTGATCCGTAGTCCGAAGTGGATGCACCTACTCACCCACGCGTAGACCCTCGCCAAACAGTCCACTTCGCAAGCCCTCCGTCCAGACAGAAGGCTTTCTGTAACCGCTGGTCCGGGCGGTGCGAACGGATCGGCGAGACTTGGGCGACGGTAACGACCAGGCCGGGTTCGTGTGAGCGTGCTGAAATCTCGCGCGTCGTCCATTTGGTGGCCCGGCATCCGAGCAACATTGGAGCAACCGCAAGATCCATCTAGGTCGCGCTTGGCATGCTTTGGGCGATGCTGCGCGACGGCCGTATCTTCACGATGGACACACCGCCCAGCCGTAGCCGCCTTTTGAGGGGTGCACTGCGGAGTGGTCGCTGGTTCGTGCGAGGCGCTCATCCGGACACGCGGGTGACTGCCCTGGTGAAGCCGAGTGCGCGGTATCCGGGCATGCGGCGTTGGAGTGAGGCGGCGAGGATGGGGGTGGCCGGGTCGTGGTAGTCGTGGACCTCGGCAACGTCCTTGCCGGGTGCCGCGCGGATCACACCCCCGGCGCATTGGACGAGTAGGCCGTTGTAGGAGATCGGGCCGGCGAGGAAGAGAATGCTGCGAGCATCGCGGTGAGGGCCTCGACGTGGACAACACGCCGGGTGAGGGTGAGACAGTTATGCCCACACACCAGGCTGCGGAGACATCGTCGGCGATCTGGACGTTGCGCGACTCATCAACGGCCAGGATCCGGTGCACCTCAGCGAGTGCTCCCGGTGTATCCAGGTCCATCTCGCCGACCCGGCCCGACGATCGCGCGGCTGCGCTGTCACTGCTGGGGTGTGTGCCGGTGCTGTTCGTTGTGCCGGAGGGCTTCCTCGAGTTGGTCTTCGAGGATGATGATCCGGCATGCGGCTTCCAGGGGGGTGCCCTGGTCGACCATTTCCCGGGCCCGCGCGGCCAGGCGGAGTTGGTAGCGGGAGTAGCGTCGGTGCCCGCCGGCCGAGCGGGACGGGGCGATCAGTTTCGCCTCGTCGAGCCGGCGCAGGAAGTCCGGCGTCGCGCCGACGATCTCCGCGGCGCGGCCCATGGTGTAGGCGGGGTAGTCGTCGTCGCCGAACATGTCATCGGGTTGGGCCATGTCACCTCCATGACGAGGGCCCCGGCGGAAGCGCCGGGGCCCTGGGTTTGTGGGTCAAAACACCATCTACCGACAGGTTCGTCGGGGTGTCGTGTCCGCACCGGCGTCGTGTGACGGCTTCGGGTGCGGGGATCGCGTAAGCGTGACCGGAGACCACCTTTCGTTCGATGGAGACTGCGGTGTCCGTCCCGAGCCTGAAGTCACGGCCGGCGACGGGCGATCCAATGGTGTTCGGGGCCCTCCCTTTCCTCTGCTTGATCTTCCTGTGCCTTCTTCACCTATGGTGCGGTCGTACGGTCCGCCGGCGTCGAGGCCCCACGCAACGTCATGGCCCCGCACACGTGCCGCCGGGCGGGTGGTGCGGTCGTGCATTGCTGTACCTAGCGGGCCGGGAACAGCTGTCGGCCCGCTCCTGCGTCCGGTCTGTCGGACGGATCGTCGGCGTCGTTAGCGATCTCTGATGTGAACTCCAGGAACATTAGCCGAGCGCTTCGAGGATGTCTAGCTTCTTCGGCATAGGTTTTCTGGCGCCCTAGAGCGGGCTTGGGCTGCCGGCGAGGAAGCGGCGTTCGTTGACGACGATTGGTTCGCCGTAGCGGCGGGTATCGCCGGCCGCATGACGTCGCATCCGGTAGCTCGCCGACGCGCCGACGACGATGCGGTGCGCCGGGCCCGGGCCGCCGCCGAGCGAGCCCGGGAGCGCTGTCGCCGCTTACCAGGCGGGCTCCGGTCGGCCGGGGTCGGCAGAGCGCATACCGTTACCGCATGTCGGACCTCGTGTACCCGCCGGTAATCGCCACGGTGAAGTTGATATTTCGCCTGCTGGATCTTCGGGTCCGCGTCGACGGCGGTGAACACATCCCGCGTACCGGCGGGGCTGTTCTGGCCTGCAATCACGTGGGCTACCTCGACTTCATGTTCGCCGGGTTCGGTGCACAGCCGGCGGGTCGGCTGGTCCGATTCATGGCCAAGCAAGAAGTCTTCGCCCACCGGATCGGCGGCCCGCTGATGCGGGGAATGCACCACATCCCGGTGGACCGCAGTGCCGGTATCGCGTCCTACAAGGCCGCGCTCGACGCACTCAAGGACGGTCAGGTGGTGGGCGTCTTCCCGGAGGCTACGATCAGCCAGTCCTTCACCGTCAAGGAGATGAAGGCCGGAGCGGCACGGATGGCCGCGGCGACCGGTGTCCCGCTGGTACCGATGGCGATCTGGGGCAGCCAGCGGCTGTGGACCAAGGGACGCCCGGCGACTCTGACCAAGCGGCACGTGCCGGTCTCGATCCTGGTCGGGGAACCGCTAAGGCCAACCCGCCGGGACAAAGGCGCCGAGGTAACGGCCCAACTGCGGGACCGGATGTCGGCGCTGCTCGACCGCGCCCAACGCGAATACCCGGACAAGCCGGCTGGGCCGGACGACGACTGGTGGCTACCCGCGCACCTGGGCGGCAGCGCACCCGAACGGGACACCCTGACGAAGGACGACGGCGACGACGCATAGCTACGCCACCGTAGGTTACGGTACCGTAGCTTGAGTCTGCCTGGAGGCCCGTGACCGTGGAGCAAGTCGAAACCCCGAACCTATTGCGCGACCTCGAGCCCGTTGTCGAGGCCAATCTCAACCGGCACCTGGCTACCGCCAAGGAGTGGTTCCCGCACGAGTACGTGCCATGGAGCCAAGGGACCGACTTCGATGGAGTACTCGACGGATGTCCCTGGGAGGCGTCGCAATCCCAGCTGTCGGAGGCCGCGCGAACTTCCCTGATCGTGAACCTGCTCACCGAAGACAACCTGCCGAGCTACCACCATGAGATCGCGACCATGTTCGGCCGCGACGGCGCTTGGGGTACCTGGGTCCACCGGTGGACGGCCGAAGAAGGCCGCCACGGTATCGCCATTCGCGACTATCTTCTGACCACCCGTGCAGTCGATCCGGTGGCGTTGGAGCGTGCACGTATGCGACACATGGGCGTCGGTTTCACCAGCGAATACCCCGGCGTCATCGACAGCGTTGGCTATGTGGCGTTTCAGGAGCTGGCCACCCGCGTCGCGCACCGCAATACCGGCCGGATCAGCGGCGACCCGATCTGCGAGCAACTGCTGGCGCGTGTCGCCCTCGACGAGAACCTGCACATGCTGTTCTACCGCAACGTTCTCGGTGCGGCGTTCGACCTGGCGCCGAACACCGCCATGCGGTCGGTGTGCGAGGTCGTCAAGTCGTTCCAGATGCCCGGGCACACGATCGAGAACTTTGGTCGCAAGTCCGCGCAGATCGCCATGGCCGGCGTCTACGATCTGCGCATCCACCACGACGAGGTGGTCGTCCCCATCCTTCGGCAGTTGCGGGTGTTCGACCGCGACGGCCTGTCCGGCGACGGCGAGCGCGCCCGAGATGAGCTGTCCGAGCTTCTCGTCGGGCTCGACAAGGCCGCCAACCGGTTCACCGACAAACGCGACGCCTCCCGCGCACGCGCGGCCGCCCGCGCCGCGACCGATGTCGGGAACTGAACTCCGGCCGGCTTGAGTTCCCGACCGAGACCGCAAGCGTCACTGACGCCCGACCGGGCCGAATTGAGTACGCTCGATTTTACGAAGCCGCAGGTCACAGAAATGCGCGGCCGTCACTGTGCCCCGGTGAACCTGCGGCTACGGTTGGACGCATGGTAGCGGCCGCGCCTGCTCAGCGTGCCGCTACCGGAAGTTCCGAGGTCAGCCGCTACGGCGGTTGCCGTACTGGCGAGGGCTCTGCACAATGCCGGAACGGCCCGGGATGCGCCCCGCGGTACCCCTGGTGTGGTTGGCGGTCGACTTAGCCCTTGGACCGGCGTGCCGCCCGGTTCTCGAAGGGCTGTGGCGACTCCTCGAGTGCCGCTTCGGCGTCATCGGTGGGATCGGCGTCGGTGGTGGCGTAGGTCATCGGTATCTCCTCGAACTGTTCAGGACTGGACTACTCGCTGCGGATCTTGAAACGCGGGCCTCCCCCCGATGAGCAGACGGTAGCGCGCCGACCGACCCGAGCCGGGACCGGCCGCTCGGCAGCCGAGCCGTCACGCCGAACCAGTGCTGACGGATCGTCGGCGTTGGCCTCGGCGAGGTGAGCGGTCGGGGTCTGTCCTCGGCCTCCCGGCCCGGCACGATCCGGACGGCGGCACCGGAAGGCTTCATCGGCAGCGGACCGGCGGGTAGCCGGAGACGCCTGCCGGGTCAGGTGTTGGCGAGTTCGGGGTGGATGGTGTCGTAAGTGACCGGCCGGCCGCAGTGGTGGCAGACCAGGTCGACCTGGATCGGCTGGCCGCAGGTGTGTCGGCGGGTGAGGACGGGGTTGTCCACCGCCCATTTGTCGCCCCATTGGTGCAGGGCGAGCAGGACCGGGAAGAGTTCCAGGCCGGCCTCGGTGAGGTGGTACTCGTGGCGGGGCGGGTGTTCGCTGTACTGGCGGCGTTCGACGACCCCGGCGGCCTCCAGCTTGCGGAGCCGGTCGGCGAGGATGTCGCGGGAGGCCACCCTCCCGGTAGCGGTTTACCCACGGTGACGACCTGCCGGTCCTCGCGTTGGGCGCTCCCACGTAGCGGTCCCCCGCTCACATACTTCGACCATCCTCCTCGCTCTTGACCGTGGTCCGGTCGAGGTTATGGAGTTTGGCGCGGACGGTGTCGGCGTCGGGGTGGTCGAGGTCGGTGAGGATGGACAGGGCCTGCTGCCAGGCGTCGCGTGCACGATCGAGGTTGCCGGCGGCGTGGTGGGTGGCGCCCAGGTGGGTGAGGACCGTGGCTTCGTAGTAGCGGTCGTCGAGGTTCCCGAACAGGGTGACGGCGTGCTGGTAGCAGGTAATGGCTTGTCCGTGTCGGCCGAGGTGGTGGTAGGCGTAGCCGAGGCTGTCCCAGGTGTGGGCCAGCCCGATGCGGTTGCCAAGCCGCTCGTTTAGGGCGAGCGCGCGGTGGCAGTAGGTGAGGGCCTGTTCGTGGTCGCCGAGTTGGACGTGGTGCCAGCCGATTGTGTTGAGGGCGTTGGCCTGCCCGTTTTCGTGGCCGGATGCCGTGTACAGGTCAAAGGCCTGCCGGGCGTGGTGGAGTGCCTCAACATGGCGGCCGCGCCGTTCCCACAGCTCGGCGAGGTTGTGGTGGGCGTGTGCCTGGCCGGCCTCGTCGCCGGCCTGGTTGAACAGGTCGAGGGCGTGCTGCAGGTGCGTGTACGCGTCGTCGAGGCGGCCCAGTTGGGTGGCGGCGCGGGCGAGCAGGCGATGGGTGAGGGCCTGCGCGGTCGGGTCGGCCAGCCTGCGGGTGGCGGCGAGAGCGGCCTGTTGGGTGGCTACCTCGTCGTCCCATTGCCCACGCCGGTCGAGGAAAGTCCACAGCGTCCAGGCCAGTTGCCAGGTATGGGTGTCGAAGCCGGTAGTGGCGTGCTCGATGGCGGCGAGCAGCACCGGGTGTTCGGCGCTGAACCACGCGAGTGCCTGTTCGTAGTCGGTGAGGTGTTCGACCGTGGTTGCGGGTTGGGGTGGGGTGAGTGTGATCGGGTCCCGGTGTGGTTGCAGCAGCCGCGCCGCGTTGTACGCGGTGTGCAGGTAGTGGTCCAGCATTCGGCAGACAGCCATCCGACTCTGCTCACCTGGATCGGTGACATGGCCCTGCTCAGAGGCATACACGCGGAGCAGGTCATGGAACATGTACCGGCCGGGGACGTGCTCGGCGATCAGGTTCGCCTGGACCAGTTCGGCCAGCAGCGTCCGCGCACGAGGTGCCGGCAGAGCCGCGAGGCTGGCCGCGGCCGGGGCGGAGATGTCCGGGCCGGGGTGTAGGCCGAGCATCCGGAACAGCCTGGCCGCATCAGGAGTGAGGGCCTGGTACGACCAGGAGAACACCGCCCGCACGTCGGTGGCCGGGTCGTCGGTGCGCAGCGTGTCGAGGCGTGCGCGGGCGTTGCGCAGCTCGTCGGCGAGAGTGTGCAGGGGCAGGTGGAGGTTGGTGGCGGCGCGGGCGGCGACGATCGCCAGGGCGAGGGGAAGCCGGGCGCAGCGGGTGATGATCTCGGCGATCGCTTCCAGTTCGGCGGTTACCCGGTCGGTGCCGAGGCGGTGGGCGAGTAGTTCGCGCGCCTCGTCGTCAGTGAGGAGGTCGAGGGTGATGGGGTGCGCGGCGTCCGCGGCGACCAGGCCGGTGAGCTGGTTGCGGCTGGTGACCAGGACCAGGCAGGTCGGCGCGCCGGGCAGGAGCGGGCGGACCTGGGTGGTGTCGCGGACGTTGTCCAGCACAACGAGCATGCGCCGGCCGGCGAGTTGGCTGCGGTACAGGGCGGCTTGGGCGTCAAGGTCGGCTGGGATCCGTTCCGGCGGTACCTGCAAAGCGTCGAGGAAGCGACGCACCGCCTCGGCCGGCTCCATCACCGATCCGCTCGGGTCGAACCCGCGCAGGTTGAGGTAGAGCTGCCCGTCCGGGAACCGGTCGGCCACGGCGTGGGCCCAGTGTATGGCCAGCGCGGTCTTGCCCACCCCGGCGGTACCGCTGATCGCCGAGATCACCACCGTGCCCCCGGTTTCGGCGCGGCCACGCAGCAGTCCGGTCAGCACGGCCAGTTCGGGCGTGCGGCCGGCGAAATGTGCCACCGCGGCCGGGAGCTGGCGCGGTACGGCCCGCGCATCAGCCGCGGTCAGTTCCCTGAGCGCCTGGTAGACCGCCAGCTCCAGGCTCTCGACGGTGGTGAACGCGGTGCAGATCAGCCCGATCTCGCGCAGCCGCTGCCGGAACCGGTCGACCGCGGTCCGGTCTGCGTCGGCGACCCCGACCGGGGTGTCGACGCTCTCGTCGAGCAGGAACACCAGCCGTGGCAGCCCCGCAATGCCGGCCTCGGTGAACTCCAACTCGGTGTAGGATACCGTCTCGCCTGGTACGAGGGAGCCGTAGCGGAACCCGACCACGGCCACGTAGATATCGCTGTCGCGGACCCGTTGCTGGCAGTAGTCGCCCGACTGGCCCTCCCGGGCGGCGAAGTAGCGCATGTCCACCGCCGCCAGCCCGGCCCGGGCCACCGCGTCCAACACCGCCTGCACGTACGAGCGACCCGCCGGAACCTCGGCCAGGTCGGAGGTGTGGCTGACGAACACCTGACCTGTTTGCATCACACCCCGCCCGCCAGAGACCGGACACCCACCACCGGGGCCAAACTACACCCAGGGTTATCACGTGTAACGATGCGCAACGGTCGGTCGGGCATGGGTCGTCGGCCAAAGCGAATCGGCACATACGTTGGGCGGAGCTGGTCGCGGTGGACCTTGCCGGGCCGTGTGTTGCGGTAGACGAGGAACACGCAGTCGCGGCCGTCCTTGTGCGCGGCCAGGTGCCGGTACATGGTGGAGCAACCGGGTCGCCGCACAACCCTACCCGGGAAACGAAAGGCGTCGCGCCATCGGGCTCCGGGGATCGGGTAAGCATCGCGGGCCGGTTCGCTGCCGAGCCGGCGAGCCCGGCTGGAGCGGATGCGCGCGGAGAACGCCCGCCTGTCGCGCCTGCTGGACCTGCGTGGTCAGGACACCGGTCCGGCACCGGAGCAGCTGTTCGCAGCGGTCGCGCCACCGGGCCTGGTTGTCATGTCGTCGTCGGTGGAGGACAAGCTCGCCCCGTACGCCGACCGGTTCCGGGCACGGGCCGACGTGTACGCGGTGCGTTGGGAGAACGCCCGAACCGGCGTGGGCGGATGGATGCCAGCAGTGGGCCGGCGGCTGGCGGAAGGGAACCGACCGCAAGGCCGCCACCTATCTGCCGCTGACGGCGGAGGTGGTCTCCGCTCATCTTGTCGGCGACGTCTTCATCGGGTTGTACCCGTTGCTCGCCGACAACTCATGCAACTTTCTCGTGGCGGACTTCGACGGCCCGGCCGCGATGCTCGACGCGCTCGCGTACACCAAGGCGGCGCGCGCCGGCGACCCCACATTGTCCGCTCGCGCGGTCGGCTGCGCGATGGCGACCCTGCCCGGTTGGCTCGCCGCCACCCGCTTCCCGCTGGCCTGCTTCGGGTACATCGCGGCCCTGATCCTCGTCGCGGCGATCGCTGACGCGCACCACAGCCGCCACCGGTACGCCGGGATCCGCGCCGGACTGACCGGCGGAGTCCTGGCCGGGGTCACCGTGCTCGCGGTCAACATCACCACGGGGATCCTCGACATGCCCCGACTGCTGCACAGCGCGACCTACCATGCCGAATACCTGCACAGCAGCCAGCATGACCCGGCCGCCTATGTCATCGGGCACGCATCTGCGGCGGCGCCACACTCATGCTCGCCTGCGTCGCAGCCGGCGCGCTGCTCGGACTGACCGCGACCGCCGGCGCAGCGGCGACCCAACCGAGACGTCGGCGCCAACGTCAATGACCCGCAGCACCCCGACGTCGTCGAGGCGTCGAGGCGTCGAGGCGTCGAGGCGTCGAGGCGTCGAGGCGTCGAGGCGTCGAGGATGTTGAAGCAGCCGGCATCCTCGTCGCAGCCGTGCAGCGGGATGCCGGTCCAGCGCATGGTGTCGCCCGGGAGGGCGCCCAGCGAGATGTGCCTGGCCTGGAACTGCTGCACGGTATCGGCCAGGGCAAGTTGCACGGCGGGATAGGCACCGTCGATGCCCGACGGCGTGCTGACCGGCCGGGCCGGGTCGTAGGGCGTGTGCCACCACGGCGCGGCGGGATCGCCACCGAGTTCCGCGAAGAACGCCGACCACAGCACGGCGCCGGCGCTGTCGGCGTTGGCTCGGCCGTCCCAGCGGGCGAGCGTGTCGCACGCGGCGCCCACGTCGACCCGGGTGCCGTCGGTGGCGGTCAGTTCGGGGTGGGCCCGACACATGGCCACCACGTCCACGCGGCCCAGTTCGGCGCTCTCATGGCATCGGGGTCGCTGCCCCAGGCGAGCGCCCGTTCATAACAGTGGGCATGACCGTCCAGGCCGTGGCCATGGTCCGGATCGCGCTGGCTTGATGATCGAGCACTTCAGGCTCGCAGAGTCCGCATCGCAGTGGAGGACATCGTCGCCAGCTGCGGCCGGGCGGACATGAACAACGTCGTGACACCCAGCGCTTCGTTCATCGCAGCGAGCTCGCACTCGCGCACACAGTCGGTCGAGTTCCTGACTCCGCGGACGATCACCCCGCACCTATTTCGCTGGCAGTAGTCCACGGTCAGCCCAGTATCTGGCCTTCGTAGCGCACGCGCAGGACAGCACCGGCGCGTTTCACAACCGGCTGTCCTACCACCGACGGTGGCTGGACTCCCCGGGTGTCGGCGACTGGTGGGGGCGCGCGCTGTGGGGCCTGGGTACCGTCGCGGCGCGGGGTATGTCGCCGTGGCTACGGGACGAGGCATTGACGTGTTTCAGGTCCGGTGCGCGGCACCGCTCGCCCTGGCCACGCGCGATGGCCTTCGCCACGCTCGGCGCCGCGGAGGTCCTCAACCGGTACCCCGATCACGACGCCGCCCGCGCGTTGCTGAAGGCCGGCGGGAATCCCGCCGCGCGCCCGCACCCGGATCCGCGATGGCCGTGGCCCGAGCCGCGTCTGGGATACGCCAACGCCGTCCTCGCCGAAACCCTCATCGTCGCTGGCCGCCATCAACACGACGACACGCTGGCCATCGACGGCCTGCGGCTACTGCAATGGCTGCTGCACACCGAGACCCGTGACGGGCACCTGTCCCTGACACCTGCGGGAGGCTGGCGGCCACCTGAACCATGCCCGGCATTCGACCAGCAACCCATCGAGGCCGCGGCACTTGGCCGACGCCTGCGCACAGGCGGCAGCTCTCACGGCCGACGCGAGCTGGGCGACCGGTGTCAGGCTCTGCGTCTCCTGGTTCCTGGGCGACAACGACCTGAAGGTACCGATGATGGATGCCGGCACCGGCGGTGGCTTCGACGGACTGACCGGCGGCGCGATTCCAGCAACTACCCATCGAACAGCTTCGCGCGTTCGCCCCAGAAGTCGCGGCGATGTTCGAGTGGTTCCCCGACGTACCGACGACGAGCCGGACCTGTCACACTTGCGGGCGCTACATCCCGGCATGCTGACGCTGGCGGCATGGGCACGCGGTCAGTCCAGCATCGTCGGCGACCACGCCCACGACGATAGTGAGGAAGCATGACCGACGGATTGATAATCCCGCCCGGCGCGGGCAAGCGGATCCCGGGCTCGGGTCTGACGCTCAAGGTGGGCGCCGACCGGTCGAGAAGCTGGTCGATGTTCGAGGCCGAGGTCCCGCCAGGCTTCGACATCGGCGCCCACCGCCACCGCGAGGCCGAGGAGGTGTTCTACATCCTCGACGGCGAACTCGACCTACTCGCCTTCGAACCACGCGACGCGACCACCGAAGACTGGCGCACCTGGCAGTCGCCCGCGGGCACCACCGTGGCACGAGGCGGTCCTGGCAGCATCATGGTGGTACCACCGGGATGCCCACACGCCTTCGCCAATCCAGGGACGGCACCGGTCCGCATGCTCTTCCTCGTCGCACCGCCCGGTCACGAGTACTACCTCGAAGAGATGGCGGACCTGCTCGCCGGCGGGGCGCCGCCGGACCAGGCCGCGATCGCGGCGCTACGCGCCCGGCACGACATCACGCAACTGACGCCGATGCGCCCAGTGCGGCCGTAACGTCTTCGGACCGCCGCGTACGGACCACAGCGCCCGGGTTCGGCACCGCCGGCACTGGCAAGGGACAACGGCTGCGTGGTGCGGGGCGGCTTGCTGGACCAGCGAAGCCCCTGAGACAAGCCGACCCGGGTTTCGGGATGATCGCAAGTCCTGGCGGCGTTGCGCCGCAAGGTGTTCCACGACCCGCCGACCGAACGCAATCGGGTCTGGCAGATCGACTTCAGCGCCACATCAACCATCGCGCTCCGCTTCTTCGGCGTCATTGGCCGACCGGCAGCCGACAGTGCCGGTCGTAACAGTTCCTACGTCGTAGGTCGGCTTACGCCTGGATCTCGTTCGTTGACGGCGGCGGTGAGCGCTGAGAACCGTACGCGTTCCTGTTCGAGTCGCACCGCTGGTCCGAACGCGTCCTCGACCAGGTCGCGGTATAGAGCCGCCTCGCTCGGACCGAGCAGCGGGAGTGGCACGTCGGTCGGCGTCGGCTCGCGTACCCACTGACCGTCGTGGGCCAGCAGGGTCGTGCGGTCCATGAGCATGGACTCGGTATCTGGGAACGCCTGGCGGAGTCGGTTGAGGATGGCGAAGCCGTGGGTGTCGATGTCGCCCCAGTAGACCAGCCTGCGGCTCGCCAGCCAGGTGAGCGGTTGCAGCGTTGGCACGGCGTATCCACCGCCGAGGATCGCGGCGGCGTCTACGGCGGGTGGGAACGCCAGGTAGGTTATCTCGTTCTCGATGACGTACACGGTTGAGGCCACCGGTGGGTGACCGGCCAGCTCGTCGATCCGGACCGCAATCTCGGTGAACGGCGTACCGGCACGGGCGTCCAGGTACCGCAGTCGGACGTAGTGTGGCTTCCGCCGGAACTGGTAGCGGCCGACGAAGTCCGACGCCGGGACGCTGCGGTCAACCCGTTCCTCGGGCAGGTGGCGGTCCAGCAGGTCGGCCAGCAGGGCACGGTGCTGTTCGATGAATTTGGTGTCGATGCCGGGGACGTCGACCTGCCGCAGGTACATGTTCGGGGTGGCGTGTTCGGCGATCCACCGCACGGTCTGGACCAGCATCGGCCACACCGTCTCGTGGGCGAGGACCTTCGTCGGATGCGCGGCCATGTAAGGCACCAGCGCCGGTGCGTCGCGACGGGTACTGTCCACCAGTTCGATGAAGCGCTTGACCCGCGGGGTAACACCGAGAAGGGCCCACAGCTGCTCCGGGGTGTCGAGCCAGGCCCGGGCCGGAACCATGTTGGTACCGACCGTGCGCCCGCCGACCGGCCGCTGTTCGACTCGCATCCGGGATGCAGCTGCGCCGCGCCATTGCGTCACCCAGTCCTGGACCTCGCCGAAAAACGACGCGATCTCGGTCGGGGACGGCGCACGGATGGGCACGCTTACCGGCTCCCACGGACGACATTCGGCGATCGCGGTCAGGTAGTCGCCGCGTTCCCACAGTTTGCGAAGGCGGGCCGTCACGTCGCCTGGCAGAGTCCAGGCCCGGCGTGCCGGGCGGCGGTCAGTCATGCGCGACAGTTTCGCTGACGCGAGCATGCCGGAGTTGACCGATGAGGTGTTGTTGCTGGCGTTCGCGGTACTCCTCGACCGTGAGGCACTGCAGCCGCGAGTAGTCGCCGGTGGCGTTGTCGACGAAGCCGACGGCCGAGACGAACGGTTCGATGACATGGATCTTCTGTAGGGGTGTGACGATCAGCAGTTGCAGGCCGAGACGCTGGAACAGGCTGAGGGCGTAGCGGGCCGATTCGCTGGACCCGCGGCCGAACGCCTCGTCGATCACGACGAATCGGAATGTTCGTGCCGCCGCCGCTGTGCCGTCGAGTTTGAACTGGTAGGCGAGGGACGCGGCGAGAATCGTGTAGGCGAGCTTCTCCTTCTGCCCGCCGGACTTGCCGCCGGAGTCCGCGTAGGTCTCGTGTTCAGTGTCGTCTTCACGCCATCGTTCCGAGGCGGAGAACACGAACCAGTTCCGCACGTCGGTGACGCGTCGCGCCCACTGCCGGTCGGCGTCGGAATGGCCCTCCCTGCCCTTGAACCGTTCGATCAGCCGTTTCACCTGGAGGAACTTCTGCTCAGAGTATTGATCATCCTCGTCCGGGTGCAGCGCATTGTCGGTACAGGCGACCAGGTCGCCGATAAAGTCGCGGATCTCGGTGTTCGGCGTGCGGTGGCCCTCCAGACGGATGTAGCGGCCCGGGTTGTAGTCGATGTCCTCCAGCGACGTGTTGATGGTGGCGATCCGCTCGTTGATCAGGTCACGTTGCTTCGACAGCTGCGAGTTGAAGGTGGCGACGTCACGGATCGTGTTGGTGTTGAGGTACTGCTTGAAGTCGTGTTCGAATCTGGGCAGGTCGTCTTCGACGAGCCGGGCGCGCAGCGCCCGGTATTCGGCGGCCGACTGGATGGAGTCGTCCATGTCCAGGGCGGCCTGGGGGTAGGCTCGGCGGAACATTGTCATGTGCCGCACCGCGGTGGTCACCGCCTCGTGGCGGTGGCCGGCCGCGGTTTCCCGCCGGGTGGTGAGCGCCCGTTCGACGGTTACCGCCAACCGATCGATGTCTTGCGGCAGCTTCCGCGGCTGGCCTGCCAGTAGCGGTTCAAGCTGATCAAAGTCGGCCCGCGCCGCTTCGAAGCCGGGCTGGTCGATGACAGCTTTGACCTCGGCGAGGGTTGTGCTATTGCGTTCGATGTCCTTGTCGAGCACACCGATCTTCTGCTGAACGCGGTCGCGTTCCTGTTGAGCCTCCGTGATCGCCTTCGCGACCGACTCAAGCTCTTCGGCGACCCGTTGGAGCTCGCGGGATGACGCCTCGAGGTCGCGACGTTCCCGATCCAGGTCGGCGATCCGGTTGACCATCTCCTGCCAGTCGAGATCGGCAAAGCGGGTGAACTCGTCCAGCTTCGCCAGTACCTTCTCGCGTTCGGCGGAGTCGTGCAGTCGCTTTCGCAGGGTGTTCCGTTCGGCAGTCAGCACGGTGTGACGCTTGGTCAGTTGTTGGGCGTTGCGTAGCAGCAGGTCGATCTTCTGCTCGTTGCTCCAGCCGAGCACGTAGGTGCTGCGGTCGTCGATCCGCCGACTGTCGTCCTTCTCGTGCCGGCCACCGACGTCCTTGATCTGCCCGGAACGGGTGACAGCGCGTTCGGCCCGGCGGAACTGGGCCATGCTCTCTACGCACTCGTGGTCCGCTCGCCGGCCGAGCTGTGCTTCGAGCCAACGGCTGAACTGCCCTTCGCGAACGTCGAGTTTGGTGCACAGGCTCCGCTCGCTGGGCGGCCCGTCCGGGCGGAGGTTGGCGGCCAGCCGGACCGGGACCCGGTAGTACACCAGCCGCCGCCCGAGGTGGTGGCCGTCGATCCAGTCCGAGACAGCGGGATAGTGCTCGTTCGGTACGAGCAGCGACAGCGCGAAGCCGCGCAGGAGCCGCTCGGCGGCGCCTTCCCAGTCGCGTGCGTCGTCGCGGACCTGGATCAGTTCGCCGGCGAACGGCAGCGCATCGGCGGCGATGCCGAGCTCGTCGCAGATCTGGCTGCGAAGGTCGAGGCTGTGACGCGGGATGTTGCTGCGGCGTTGGCGCAGGCTGAGCAGTTCGGCGTTGATCTCGCTGATCTCGTCGTCGACTTGGTCCAGGTCCCGTTGCGCTGTCGTGAATTGCGTCTGCAGTTGGTCCCGCAGCTCGCCGCTGGTGGCGTTCGCCGTGCTGATCTCCTCGTGGCGTCGTACGAAGTGCTCCAGCGAGTGCACAGGTGGCAACGACGCCGCCTGCAGCAGGGTGTTGAACCGGTCGTAGTGTTGCCGGCGGCGGTCGCGTTCCCGTTCGGCCCGTTCAATTTCTGCGATGAGCTGGTTGATCCGGTCGCCGCCGAGCCCGGCTCGTTCGAGCTTGAGCCGTTCCTGCTTGTCCTGCAGGTCGCCGACGGTGGTGCCCAGTCCGTCACTTCGCGTTTGGTCTTCAGCGCGGGTGCGGGTGAACTCACCGATCTGAGCGGTGAGGACTTCGGCTTTGGCCTGGGCACAGAAATAAGGCAGACACCCGCGCTGCCGCTCGATCGTGGCGATCTCCGTCTGGTGGGTGTCGACGAGGTCGCAGGCGCTCAGCAGCGGATCGAGGGCCTCCAGTTGCTGCCGGGCGGTGAGGACGGCCTCGTGTGCGCGGTTCAGGTCGTCGAAGTGGCCGATGAGTTGCCCGATCCAGGTTTCGGCGTCGAACGGTTCGAGCATGTGTGTGCGCACGAAGTCGTTGAGGTTCTCCACAGCTTTCATGGAAACGGTCTGGTGGAACAGTTCCATGGCCTGTTCCGACCCGATGCCGAGCCGGCGCCGGAAGTCCTTGCCGTACTCCGGGAAATGTTCGGTGATCTTCGCGCCGCTGGTTCGCAGTTGCCGACGCAGTCCATTGATCTCCGACCCGAAATCGGCGAAGTCCTCGGCGATCGACAGGCCCGCGTCAGCGACGACGTAGAAGCGCTCCGGCTGGCCCTGGTTGCCGTCGTGCAGCCAGAACACCTGCGCGAGGCTCACGGTGGAGTCCAGGGCTCGGTTGGCGAACACCCCGAGGATCACCGAGTAGCAGGTACCTGGCCGCAGGGCAACCGGGCGGGAGGTGCCGGTCGACTCGTTGCGCTCGGACTTGTGGTAGCCCAGTACATAGGAACGGAGGCTGCGTTCACGGGTCTCGGCGCCGGCGGCCTTGTTGTAGGAGATCCGGTTGGCGGGCAGGAGCAGGGTGGTGATGGCGTCGACCAGTGTCGACTTGCCCGAGCCGATGTCGCCGGTCAGTAATGCGCTTGCACCAGCGGGGGTGAAGGCCCAGACCCGGTCGTGGAACGTCCCCCAGTTGCGGACCTCGAGTCGCTGCAGGCGGTAGCCGGGACCGTCCGGGCCGGCGGCGCCGTTCGGGTCCCACATCAGCAGCCGCCCTTCGTATCCGGTCCGCCGAACTCTGTCGCGTACTCGGCAAGCCGGGCGTCGAGGTCGGCCAGCCATTGCGCGTCGACGAATGCCTTGAGGATGCGACGCACCTCGAACGACACCTCCCCCTCGCCGAACCGTCGTAGGAACCCCAATTCGACGACCTTGCCGATATGAGTGTCGATCTGGTCGATCAACCGGGCGTCGGTGCTGCCACGCGGCATGAAGACCGTCACCATGTCGATGATCTGTTGCCGGGTCAGCACCAGCCTTGTGTCGCCGGTGCTGGCGTCGAACTCAGCGAGCTTCTTACGCAGCAACGCCAGGAGAAGACTGACGTGCAGTGACAGCTGCCGCCGCGCGATCAGTCTCGGGATCGGTGACTCTTCGCCGTCGAGGTCGACCGGCCGTGACCGCAGGAACGCGTAGCCTTCGGCCTCGTCGACCACCACGATCAGACCGATCACCGCGACATAATCGCGGACCTGGGCCTGCAGCCCGACCAGGTGTCGCCAGGCAACCTCGTGGGTGTCGCGGTAGACGACACCTTTCATGAGCTGCGTGACCGCCAGTGAGAGATCCGATGCCGTCGTCCCTGACCCGGTCATGATCCCTCCGAGGTTGAGGCGGCGCGGCTGAACGTCACCCGTGGCAGTGTCGCGGTCCGGCGGCGGCCGTCGGTGTCCGTCCACACCACCTGCTCGCGCTGCCGCTCGTCGAACACCACGTCGAACGTCGGGTCGGCGAGCGAAAGGTAGGTCACCAGTTCGGCGAGGCCCTGCTCCAACGGCCGACCTTCGACGATCTCGGCCAGACCGATCTGCGGCCGCCGCCGCAGCACCTCCCGGACACCGGCGGACAGCCGCAGTGGATCGACGTACACCTGATCGAACAACACCGAGACGTCGACCTCTTCGTCACCGGGGCTCGCCGCGGAGCTGTCAAGTACGTCACGGGTTCTCGTCCGGTACAGCGGGCGCTCCATCGGCAGCGCGATGGACGGCGCGGCGGCGTCGATCTCCATCGCGAAACTGGACGTCGGCAGGTCCCGAAGCCGCAGCGCGGATGACTCGATCCCGCGCAGCAGGTCCATCACTCTGCGGTTCTCCAGCCACACCTGGTCGTCGAGAAACCGGCGCAGTTGCTCCGATAGTGTCCGTACGGTCGCCTGGGTGCGCTCTCCGGCGTCAAGCCAGTCATAGTGGATGCGACGCATCCGGGGATCGTCGGCCTCGATGGCCGGGAGCGCTTGAACCTGCTCCAGTAACTCGGTGAACTCCGACTGCCGCTGCTGGGACAGCAGGAAGTCGTAGAAGGCGTGGAAGCTGCGCCCCTGGTCAGACTCGGCGATCGCGTTACGGCTGCCGAGAACCTCGTCGAGCAGCGCACCCTTCGAACCGTTCCACAACGCGACCTGCTCTCGCAGGTCCCGATCCAAGGCACGGAAGTTCGCCTCAACCTCCCGGAAGTCGGCGAGCAGCCCTCGGGCGGTGGCGGTGAACTGCTGGTACCGGTCGCGCTGCGCCGACGCGTCCATGACTGCCATGTCGCCGGCGCGGACTCGCTCGATCTCCGCGTCGATCTCTCCACGCCGCCGGTACAGCTCCTCCAGCCGCCGGTCCGGATCCGTCTCGGCGCCGAAGACCATCTGGCGCAGCAACTCGAAGATGATGTTCAGCCTGGACTCCGTACCAACGAACGCCCGCGTCTGCAATGAGCGGACCCACGTCAGAGCCTTCTCGACTGCTGGGGTGGCATCGAAGTGCGCCTCGTCGGAACCGGCCGGATAGTACTTGCGCAGCCAACCCACATCGGGGCGGGACCAGTCCTCCAGGTACGCCTTCGCCGACCTCGGGTACCGCACCTGTCCGAGCCGTTCATGCAAGGCGTGCAGTTCGTCCTCCAGCCGGCTCGCCAACTCGGCGGCCGCGATCGACCGAATGTTCTCATCGACGAAGACCTTTCCGAGAAACGCGAGCACCAACGCGGCACTGTCGGCGTTCAGCAATCGCCAAGCGGCGCTGTTACGCCGCAGCCGCTCCATCTCGTCGAAGTCCATCGCACCTCACGATCAGCAAGCCCGTAGATACTCCCCGCCATGTGTCGCCACCTGTAGCGACGCTCAGGCGACCGAGGGTACCGAGACGGTCCGACAAGAACCGTCCGTGACCCCCGCGCCGACCCGGCCGCGGCCAGCCGCCCGGACCCACGAACGCGGTCTGGGCCTGACCGGGCAGCCTCGGCTCCGGCAACCGCTTCCGAAATACTGATTGTCAACGACGGCCGGGGTTTCGCAGGGCGCGGACGCCGGTGCCGCGGATCCAGAACCTGGCGTCGCGTCCGAGGACCGGCCCGGGCTCGCCGTCGCGCAGCTCCAGCTGCACCCGCCCGCGGGTGACGACGCCGAACGCGTCGCACCACTCCGCCGCGATCACCGCGACACGCGCGCCACCGCGCACACGAGCGTCCGCACCGGGACTACTCCGGGACTACTCCGCCTTCCGACAGCCGCCCTGGTGGTGCGGTGACCGGGAAGCCACCTAGCGTGGTGGCGTGCGTACGTCCGCCGCGCTCGGTACCGGCAACCTTCCGGCCGAGGTGACGAGCTTCGTCGGTCGGCGACATGACATCACCGAGGTGGAGCGGCTGATGGCCGTCTCCCGGCTGGTCACGCTGACCGGCGTCGGCGGGGTGGGCAAGAGCCGGTTGGCGACCCGGGTGGCCCGTCGCCGGCAGCGGGCGTTCCGGCACGGGGCGTGGCTGGTGGAGTTGGCCGGGGTACGCGAGCCGGACCTGGTCGTGCACGGGGTCACCGCGGCGTTGCGGGTCGGCGAGCAGTCCGGGCGGGCGCCGTTGGCGATCCTGGTCGACTTCCTGCGCGACCGGCACCTGCTGCTGGTGCTGGACAAACTGTGAACATCTACCGGACGTGTGTGCGGTGCTCGCGGACACCCTGCTGCGGGAGGCCGCCGAGCTGACCATCCTGGTCACCAGCCGCCAGCCGCTCTGCATCGCCGGCGAGCACCTCTGGCCGGTGGCGCCGCTGCCGGTCCCGGATCCGGACGAGCCGCTGCCGGCCCGGGCGGCGCAACGGTTCGCCGCCCTGCAACTGTTCGTCGACCGGGCCGTCGCGGTGGACCCCGGCTTCGCGCTCACCCGGGACAACGAACGCGACGTCGTGCGGATCTGTCGGCAGCTCGACGGGATTCCACTGGGTATCGAGCTGGGCGCGGTATGGCTGCGCGACCTTTCGGTGCCGCAGGTCGCGGAGCGGTTGAACAACCGGTTCGGGTTCCTCACCCACGGCAGTATCGCGGCGGCGCCACGGCATCGGACGCTGCGCGCCACCGTCGAGTGGAGCTACAACCTGTGCTCGACCGGGGAGCGGGCGCTGTGGGCACGGGCGTCGGTCTTCGCCGGGAGCCTGGACCTGTCCGGCGCCGAGGCGGTGTCCGCGCCGCACCGGGTGCCCCCCGACGACGTACTCGCCGCGGTGGCCGCGCTGGTGGACAAATCGGTACTCCTGCGCGTGGCCCCCGTCGGGCAGCAACGGTACCGGCTGCTGGAGACGCTGCGGGAGTACGGGCAGGAGCGGTTGCGGGAATCCGGCGAGGAGCCGGCGCTGCTGCGGGCGCACCGCGACTACTACCTGGCGATGGCCGAGCGGCTCGACGCCGAATGGTTCGGGCCGGACCAGCTGGCCTGGAGCGCGCGGCTGCACGCCGAGCACGACAACCTGCGTGCCGCGTTGCGGTACTGCCTCACCGAACCGGGCGAGGCACGCACGGGCATGCGGATGGCCGAGGCGCTGTGGTTCTTCTGGGTCGTCTGCGGGCACCTGCGCGAGGGCCGGCTCTGGCTCGACCGGACCCTCGCCGCCGATCCCGGGCCGAGCCGGCAGCGGGTACGCACACTCGGGGTCGCCGGACGGGTCGCGTACACCCAGGGCGACGTCGCCGACGCCACCACGATGCTCAACGAGGCACGCGACCTTGCTGAAAAGCTCGGCGACGAGGCCGGCTACGCCCGCGCCATCCACGGCCTGGCCATCGTGGCGTCCCTGCGCAACGAGACGGACCGGATGACGGAGTACCTCGACGAGGCCGCCGCGCGCTACCGGGCGTTGCCCGAGCCGGACACGATGGAGCCGGCGATCCACATGCACCGGAGCGTGATCACCGCCATGGCCCTCGACCCGGAGCACGGCATCCGGCTCAGCCGCGACTACCGTCGGGTCAGCGAGGCCAGCGGCGACCTGTGGACGCGCTCGTACGTCGACCAGGCCGCCGCCTATGCCGAACAGCGGTTGGGTCACGTCGACGAGGCCGCGGCGCTCGGCAGGGACTGCCTGCGGATCAAGGCGCAGTTCGGCGATCTGTCCGGTATCGCCCTCACCATCGAGTTCCTCGCCTGGGTCGAGGCAGCGGCCGGCAACGCCGAGCAGGCCGCCGTGCTGCTCGGCGCCGCCTGGCAGACGTACCGAACGTTCGGTCTGCCGCTGCAGGGCTCGCCGCTGTTCGGCGAGCCGCACCAGGTGTGCGAGGCACGGCTTCGCCGCGATCTCGGCACCGCCCGGTTCGAGGCGGCGTTCGCCTCCGGCATCGAGTTCACCGTCGAACAGGCGGTGGCCTACGCGCTGGGCGAGGAACCGGACGTGGCCGCCGAGCCCCGTGGCGGCCGTCGCAGACGCCACGCCCAAGCAGGCCCGGCTCACCCGCCGCGAACGTGAGGTCGCCGCCCTCATCGGCGAGGGTCTGTCCAACAAGCAGATCGCCGCCCGGCTGGTGATTTCGCAACGCACCGCCGAGTCCCACGTCGAGCACATCCTGGCCAAGCTCGGCCTCACGGCCCGCACCCAGATCGCGTCCTGGTTCGCGACCCGCGGACCGGACCGCGCGGCACTCCCGTGACGCCAGCCATGATCGTCACAACTCCCGGGAAGTTGTGGTCTCGACGATCAGCGGCCCCTCCAGCAGGGCACGCGCGGTATGCCGAGGTGCGGGTCGCGGCATCTCGGCACGCCAGCACCACACCTCTGCCGGCATCAGCACTGGGCTGCCGACGGGTGCGGGTCCTCGACGCGGACCCGGCATCGGCATTCGACAAGATCGACCACGATCGCCTTCTCGACCAGATCGGGCTGTTCCCAGCCAGACAACAGGTCCGGCAGTGGCTGAAGGCGGGAGTGATCGATCAAGGCCGGCACACCCCTACCGAGGAAGGAACTCCCCAGGGAGGGTGATCAGTCCGCTGCTATTGAACATCGCCTTGCACGGATTGGAGCAGGCCGCCGGGGTCCGTTACCGCCCCGCCCACGGCATCGTCGGGGCCTCGCCCTGTCGCAACAGGATCTCGGCGCGTTCGTCGGTGCGTCACAGCGCGCGGTGACACGGCTGACGGAGAACTGGCGGCAGCGCGGCATCGTCGTCACCGGCCGGCGATGATTGATAGTTCGCGAGCCGGAGACGCTCCAGAGGATCGCCGGGACGAACACACCGCCGTGAGCCGTTCCCCGAGGCCCGCTCGCGCGCCGACTGGCGGTCGATCGGGCACGCCCTGGCCGCCCCTGCACGGAATGCATGACGAGCGGTTCGGGCTCGCCGGACTCGACGGCCGCAAGGGTACGGTGTTCCGCCGGTTCGGGAGCCGTACCGGATTGATGCGCGCGCTGGTCGAGGAACGGGTACGCGATCTCGGTGACGCCATCGAGTCCGGTTCGCCGCCGCTAGGCCCGGGTGCGCACCACCCTGCGCGCCGCGCTCAACCTCGCGGTCAAGGAAGGCGTGCTGGACTGCAACCCGGCCCGGCACATCGAGATCACCGGCTACCAACAGCCGCACGCCAAGGTGTGGACCGAGGCCCTGGTCGAGTCCTGGGAGCAGACCGGGGTGCACCCGGCGGTGGCGGTCTGGACCGCCGACCAATTGGCCGAGTTCCTCCGCTCGGTCAACGACGACCCGCTGTTCGCGTTCTGGTGGCTCGCCGGCCTCCGCGGGCTACGCCGGAGCGAGTGCGGGCTGCGGTGGAGCGACATCGACCTCGACCGCAGCGTGCTGACCATCGAGCGGAATCGGACCACGGTCGGCTACCAGGTGGTCGAGGGTGATCCGAAGACCCCGGCCGGGCGGCGGGCGGTCGCCTTGGACAAACGCAGCGTGCAGATCCTGCGGGTGCACCGCCGCTACGAGCAGGACCGGCGGGCGGAGGCGGCGGAGAACGGCAAGCCTTGGACCGACTCCGGGTATGTGTTCACCCGATCCGACGGGCTGCCGATCAACCCGAACTACGCCACCACCCGGTTCCGGCTCCTCGCCCGCCGCGCCGGACTGCCCCCGGTCCGGCTGCACGACCTGCGGCACGGCGCCGCGTCCCTGGCGCACGAGGCCGGCGCCGATCTCAAAACCCTGCAGGACCTGCTCGGACACTCCAGCATCATCCTGGACCTCCGACACCTACACCAGCGTCCTCCCGCAGATCCAGCGCCGCTGCGCCGACGCCACCGCCCAGCTGGTGCTGAACGCGGCCCGCCGCACCCGCAAGAAGATCAAGACCAAGGCCCGCAAGAACCGCCCCGACCGCGGACCGAGAACAGCCGCGCACGCCCCGGCCAAACCGAAAACAGGTGCTTCGGCCTCGGCGAAGCGGAAGTCGGCCGTGAAGCCGCAGGTCACGACGCGGTCAGCGCGCGAAAACGGCGTTGCGGAGGTGGCACCCACGTCGCACCCACGTGACACCCACCGTCCGAACACGACGGACAGTGGAAAGGGCCTGAACCGCGTTTCCGCAGTTCAGGCCCTTGTTGATGGGGCGCGCCCGAAGGGACTCGAACCCCTAACCTTCTGATCCGTAGTCAGATGGTCTATCCAAATAGCTACGGGCGCCGGTGCTCCGCGAATGGTGCTGATTGGCGGCGATCCGTGCTCCGAATCGACGGTACGGACCCGCTGGTCCGGCCCATGATCGGGAGTGACGGCTCGCCGCAGGCGCGGCGCACCGGCGTAGCGTACCGGAATCTCGTTGCCTGTCCAAAAAGAGACCCGGCATCCGAGCAACTGCGGAGCAACCCCGCAAGATCCACATGGCGTGGATGGGCCAGCGGTTCCCCCGCTCGGCGCGGTGTCGGGCGCGCCTGCCGCGGTGAGAACCGAGGTTGTCGGCACGCGCTGGAAATGGGGGCTGCGGCTGTATCACTGTATCTGTCGGGCGCAGGCCGCTCGCCTGCGCCGACGTTCCAGTCGTCAAGCAGCGCGTAGGGCGACAGATTCCGGCGGCTGCCGGCCACCACATGCCTACAACCGTCCGACGCCAAGGCGTACTCCCTATGCGTCGTCGTGACGACGAGGCTGCTGCCGTGGACCTGACCGCGAGGGGCTACGCGCGTCGGTCTCGTTCGACGACGTCGCTGTAGGCACTCCACCGATTCGACGACGAACGCCGCCGCGGGACTGGTCACGTCCCGGCGTGGCGCACATCGTCGATGTCGTCCTGACCCGGACCCGACCCGGGGCGATCATCCTTGACCAGCGCTACACCGCTTCCATGGCCTTCACCCTGAATTCGGGGGCTCGGCACTCCCTCTGCCCCACCCCGAAGGCAAGATCTCTAACGACGCCGCAGGCTCGCTTAATGCCACGGACCGCTCAATCGCTCCCCCTGAAGGGCTTTCGACGCTGGGCTTCGACCCGACCCGTTTCCAGACCGAGCCGCCAGCCTGCTACCGGCCTCCTGACAGCTACCCAGACCGGACTCACACCGGCAGGCGACGACGAGCTTGCGACCCTGGGTCAACTACACCAGTTCACCTCCGGTCTGCTGGACGCACGCATCACCCAGGCTAGTGGTTCCGCCTGTTAGCACGCCGGATTCACACTCGTTGTCTACTGACGCACGGGTTTGAATTCGATCGTCGCGTCGATGACAACCGGCTGGATGTGCCAGCCTTCGGTATGGAGGTCGGCGGCCTGCTCCACCAGCGTGGCGATGAGGGCCTCCTGGCTTATAGCCAGGACGCGCGCGCGGTTGGGATCGCAGCGATCCCACTGGGCCGGAGTGAACCAGAACACGAGGAACAGTCCGTGGCGGCTGTCGATTGGTGCTAGGTACTGGCCGACGAGTTGGTCGCGCATGGCTGTCAAGACGTGCTCGTGCCAGCAGCCCTTGACTTCGACGGTGGTGCGCACCAGGTGCCTCGTGCCGGGGACGGTGGCTTGGACGACGATGTCGGTACGCTCCCCCAGCCCGGCGCCGGGTTTGCGGCGGATTTCCACCTCGCGGTCGATGATCAGGCCCCGCTCGCGAATGTCTCGGCGAAGGTGGTCGGCGACGTAGTCGCTGAGGCGGTCTTCGAGCTTCGGGCGCCGGCTGCGTTCGTCCCATAGGGCGAATGCCTGCGGCGTCACCTGACGCGTGAGTCGATTCTGCAGGCGGTCCAGGGATTCGGCGACGACGGCGGTGAGTTGGCCGTCGTTGTAGACCACGCGTCGTTCCGGGTCGCGGAGGAGCCCTTGCGCCTCGCGGGGGGTGATCGCAGGGCGGGCGGCGCGTCGGGTCGCGCGTTCTGCCAGGTCGAGATAGCGGTTGACCCAAAGGGCTTGCGGTACCGCCTCAACGATTCGCCGCAATGCCGCGACGGCCTCAGCGGTGGCGTGTGCGGCGAGCCGGTTGGGGATGCCATCGCGTAGTCGGGCGAGTTCCCATTGCGGTGTCACCGCCCCACTGCTGTCGAGGTCTTCCCTGCGGGGGATCTGTTCGTGCATCCAGATGAACAGGTTAGCCAGGTCGTCGGGCCTGAGGGTGGCCAGGGCCGGTTCGAGGCCGTGCGCGGCGCGCAGCAGGACGTGGCGTGCGAAGTCGGGGTCATCGAGCATCGCGATACGGAAGGCGGACCAGACCTCGCCGGTGAGATGCCGTGCCGCGACTGCGGCGATCGCGGCAGCCCAGGGAGGCCGGTCGTGTGCGCCGTTCGGGGCCAGTACCGCGCGGGCGAGGTCGACTGCCTGGGCCGCCTGGTGCTCGACCAGGATGCCGTAGAGCTGTGTCCGCGCCTGGTCTGACATCTCGGCGGAGGTGATCGCGTCGGTGAGCAGCACGGCCAGGGTGTCGTCGAAGATCGGCGTGAGCTGATGGGCGTGCAGAAGGCTGTCTGGCCGGTGGGCGGTGTGGTCGATCAGGGATCGGACGGCGTCGAGGACGGCTTCCGGGGCGTGCTGGTAGGCGCGGCGCAGCAGAGCAGCGCGGACCGTCGTGGCGTCGAGATCGGATCGGCTGATCGGGTATGCCAGCACGACGCCTGCCCAGCGCCCCCAGGCAGGCTCGGGCAGGTCGTCGAGGAGGGCCGGCGCCCGGCGGTGCAGGAGTGCCGCCGCCCGGTATCCGGACAGGACCGGTCGGTGGATCGTGTTCTGGCCGACCCACCCGGCGACATCAACATCGACGTCACGCAGATATCGGTATCCCGCACGCACGACCGCCTCCTGCCGGTCGGCATCCAGAAGCATCCAGCCGGGCAAATGAATGAGATCGTCGGCGAGCTCGTCGACGCCGCCTGTGCCGGGCTGCACGGCGAGCCACTGGTTGAGCTGCCACCAGCTGTCCTCAAGTTCGTCGTCCAGATGAGCGACAAGCCCGGACAGGCGCTCACGCAGCTCATGCTCCGAATGGGTCGGGCCCTGCCGCCCAGCATCCGGGCGGGTCACTCGTGCGAGGCGGGCCTGTTCGCTGTTGACGGGGATCGCTTCCGTCCAAGCCCGGCCAAAATTGTCGTAGAGCCAGCTGCCGGGCGGGATCGCGTCGATGGTTTCGCGGTGCCGGGCCAGCGTCGGGTCGAAGACCCATCGCGCCAGGGTGAGCAACCGTGTCCGGTCCCGGCCATCGGCTGCGTGGTCGGCCTTGTCGAGCAGCCACGACAGATCGTCGGGATCCAGCAGCGATCCGCGCTCGGCGAAGAGCGGGTAAGGGCTGTCGTCGGGCAACGCGGCGAGGACGGCTTCCAGCAGACGACGCCGCAGGTCGCGCGGCAGCGGAGGTAGGGGCTCGTCGTTGCCGAACATCCGTTGAACCAGCGGCTCGTCGGGTGGCCGGTGCGCGATCAGGATCGCCAGGCGCTCCCGCACCCCTGGGAGGGTGGTGTGGACCCAGGCCAGCCGGATGACGGTGTTCCACAGTTCGCCGAACCAGTCGGTCGGCCAGGTCGGGCCGACCCGGCCCACGGCCCAGTCCAGGACGACGTCAAGGTCGGTGGCTTGGATGGCGTGAGGCAAGGTGTAGGCGACGAACATCCGGTAGGCGCCGGAGTGGTTGGACCTCGACGGGGGACTCAGGGCGTCCAGCGTCTCGGGCAGGTCCAGGCCGTGCTGGAAGGACGCCTCAAGCGCCGCTCCCTTGATCTCATCGCTCGGGTCGTGACCCGGGTCGGTGACCAGCGACGCGAGCAGCGCCCGGCTGGTGTCCTCACCGGTCCGGGCAACTACGGAGGCGGCGGCGCAGCGAAGCTCTGGCGGCTGCCGGGCGTCGAGGGCCAGCTGACACAGGTCCGGGATGAGGTGCCCGTCGGTAACCTCCGCCAGCTTGACCGCGAGGTAGCGGGCTTCCAGGTCCTCCTCCGAGTCGCCGATTAGAGGCGCGAGCTGCTCGGGCAGGCCGGGGTGGTGCAGGGACCGGTAGTCGCTGGCCTGAAACGACCAAACCTTTCCGGCTCGGGCAGCGTCGAGCAGGCCCTGCACGACGCTGGCCCGGAGGGTTGGGTCGGGAAGCTCAACGCCGGAAGCGGCGAACGCGACCGGGTCGCGGGTCGCGAGTTGGCCGTAGTCCGGACGTAGCGCGATCAGCCAGGCGCTGACCCCTCGCAGCGCCTCTACGGGGATTCCGGAACCCTCGGCGACAACGGTCCGTACCAGGGCGTCGGGCCGGCGGGCCAGGGCCTGCGCGGCCAGATACTCCAGGTAGGTGTGGTGTTCAAACCCGAGCCGGTCAGGACCGCGCGAGGTGAACAGACCAGTGGACAACACCTGCACAACGGTGTCGCGGTCAACAGGCACGGTGATCCCGTCGGCCTGTTCCTCGCCCCCCTCGACATCAGGGACTGTCAGGGCGCCTTCCGGCTTGTCGCTGGCCCGGCCCATCCAGATCTCGTCCTGACCGCACAGCGCCATCACCGCGGCGACGCGGCTGGCCGCCACGGCGAGCGTGCCCGGTGACCGCGCCGCAACGCCGTGCCGGGTCGGACGGCGGGGATCCTCACACAGCGAGAGGATCCCTCGCTCATACAGGTAGGTCTGGCTACCGCTCGCCGCGCTGACCGCGTGGCCGGTGGAGAATTCCGCGATCAGCATCTTCAAGGTGATCGGCTTGGCGGCCATGCGGCCGATGCGAACAGCCTCGATGCTGGCCAGGAAACGCTCCACCTCGACGCCCTCGGCCTCAACCACCCGCGCGATGTCTACCCGACGCATCGGCGCCAGCTCGTAGACCCCGACGGCGCCGTCGGTCGCGGCGCCCTCGGCGGTGGCGACGACGCCAAGCGCGTCTTGAAGGAGTTCCTCCACGGCCGCCTGCCAGACGGCGGTCCGACAGGTGATCATTACCCTGAGCCGGGCCGATGATCGTTGACGTAGCTGGTCGGCGAGCAGTTCCGGCAGGGACGGCACGTGCCGCCAACAATCGTCGAACCCGTCCAGAACCAGCACTAGCGGGAATGGATCCTCGGCCCACCGGGCGAGCGGGCCACGTTGAAATACCTGCGAGATCACGGCCTGATCGGAGCTGTACAGCGCCAGGTCGACCCGCAGAATCTGATAGCCCTCGGCACTGCGACCGCCGGCCTGCAGCTGCCGGGTCACCGTGGACTTGCCCGCACCCGGCTCGCCCAGCAGCACCACACCACGGTGCCCGGTCAGGGCACCGCTGGATTGCAGATGCACGTTGAACAGGCCGGCGCCGGCCCCGTGCGGGTCGATGAGGTAGCCCTCGTCGGTCAGGTCCACCCGATACCCACGAGGACACCAGAACCGTTCAAGATCCACAAACCGGGTGCCCGCCACCCCGCCATTGTCCGCATCACCACCGACACGTAGTACGCACCAGCGGATATCCGAGCCGGCATGGGGAGTACCGCATGGCCGCGGTCGCGGCAGCCGGACCGATCCGAATCCAGCTCACGACGAGGGACGGCGTGAGGGCGCCGGGCGATCCGCCTGAGGGCACACCGACTACCTGGACGTGCGGACGGGAAGGCCTGACCGGTTCGCCGATGGTAACGGTGGACGGCACGCAACGCTGGGGCAAACTGGACCGCCCCTACCGAGGCCGTCACCGGCCGCACGGCAGCGTCGTGACCGTCAATCCCAGGGTCTCGGGTGTGGAGACCGTGGTGCCTCTGGCGGTTTGCGCAGGCCGGGATGCCGGAGTAAGGCCCGACCGGACTCTCCACTGCCGATGCGCCACGTCGGCCGGCTGGGCAGTCCCCCTGATGACTGAATGGCCGACATCGGCGCGCTCGTGCTGGCCGCGACGCCGCCCATCGGATGGCGTCGGCTTCACCCGGCGGCCACCGGAGCGGACTCGTCGTGACGCAGTTGCGCCGGGCCGGCCTCTTCGACGCCTCGTCGGTGGCCGGCAGCGGCCCGCCAACCCGAACCCTTGTCTCGGCCGGGCGATCGCTCCTGGTGAGCGGCCCGCGAGGCCATGGCGGCGATCCATCATGGGATCGAGCGGGATCGGCAAAGATAATGGGGAAAGACGCCGATCCCGGCACCGACGGTACGCGACGAGCGGCGGTCGCCACTAGATGGACCGACCAGCCACGGTGACGTAGGTGTCGGCGGTGGTGACCGCACTGGAATGCCCCATGTCGTGCTGGATGACCTTCAGGTCCACCCGTCCTACCGCTGGCAGTGACCGTCCGTGATGGACCATGATACTTTGGTCGATCTTTCGAGGGTGGGCGCGAGGCGGGTGGCATGGAGGCGTTGCTGGCATCGGACCCTGTCGTCGTTGGGCCGTACAACCTGATGGGTCGCCTTGGCTCCGGCGGAATGGGGCAGGTGTACTTGGGCATGTCGCCGACCGCCGAGCGGGTGGCGGTCAAGGTGATCAAGTCTCCGTTACTGGATGACGGCGACTTCCGAGATCGTTTCGCCCTGGAGGTGTTGAACCTCAAGGCGGTGTACGGGGCGCGGGTGGCCCGCTTCGAGGGCGCGGGACTGGACGACGATCCGCCGTGGTTGGCTGTGGAGTACGTGCAGGGGCCGACGCTTCGACAACACGTAGAGCGGTCGGGTCCGCTGGACACGGCCCTGGCCGCGGTTCTCGGCGCGCAGTTGGCGGATGGTCTCGACAAGATCCACGAGGCTGGGGTGCTGCATCGTGACCTCAAGCCGCAGAACATCTTGCTCGGTCGGGATGGTCCGAAGGTGATCGATTTCGGGTTGGCGACGCTGTTGAACAGGGACCATCAGTTGACCGAGCCGGGCCAGGCGGTGGGGACGTTGGCGTACATGTCTCCGGAGCAGGCCCGTGGCGAGGTTGATCTGAAGGCTTCCGTCGACGTGTACGCCCTGGGAGCGACGTTGGCGTACGCGCTGACGGGGCATCCGCTGTACCCCGGTCCGGGCGGGTTGGCGCTGGCGAACCGGATCAACGATCCGGCCGTGGCGCCCGACCTGGAGGCGGTTCCCGGCGAGTTGGTGACGTTGCTGGGGCTGATGCTGGCGTACGAGCCGACCGCTCGTCCGAGCGTGCGGGTGGTTCACGATCAACTGATCGCTGTCGCCCAGGCGGGTGGACGGGATATCGCGACGCTTCGTCGCGGGTTGATCCGGAAGACGTTCGTGGACCCGGGACCGATCGCGGTGCCGGCGGAGTTCGAGGATCCGCGAGCGGACCCTGAGGATGCTGACGACGAGCCGATCGCGCCAGAGCGTCCGGGGCCGACCCCGTCGTCGACCACCACGCCGCCGGTGGACGTGAGCTGGTTGGCTGAGAAGCTATTGGCCGAGTACGCCCGGGACGCCCGGTTCTCAGCCACGCACGCCGCCAGCGACGAGCAGAGACTGAGGGATATGACCGCCGAGCAGCAGCCGCCGTACGCGCCGGGGTCGCGGATCCTCGTCCGTGACGAGGAGTGGCTGGTCCGTAGCGTCGTGCCGTACCGAGCGCGACGGCACGATGATCAAGGCGGTCGGGGTCTCCGAGTTCGTGCAGGACGTAGCGGCGACGTTCTTCGACCAGATCGACACGGTGGAGGTGCTGCGGCCCGAGGACACGGTGCTGGTCCGGGACACTTCGCCGCGGTTCCGGCCGCAGCCGGCTGTTCCTGGAGGCGGTGCTGCGCCGCACGCCGCTGCCGCGCTCGCGAGCGGGGCCTGGCGCTGGCCGACCGGTTCCTGCTGGACCCGCTCGCCTACCAGCAGCGCCCGGCGGAGCTGGCGCTGTCGGCGCTGCGTCCGCGGATCCTGCTCGCCGACGTGGTCGGGCTGGGCAAGACGCTGGAGATCGGGCTGATCCTCGCCGAGCTGATCCGGCGCGGCCGGGGCGACCGGATCCTGGTGGTCACGCCGCAGCACATCCTGGAGCAGTTCCAGCGGGAGTTGTGGACCCGGTTCTCGATCCCGCTGGTCCGGCTCGACTCGACCGGCATCCAGCGGATCCAGCGGGAGATCCCGGCGGGCCGAAACCCGTTCACCTACTTCAAGCGGGTCATCATCTCGGTCGACACGCTGAAGCGGCGCCGGCCGAGTTCGGCCACCACCTCAGAGCATCTGGTGGGACGCGGTCGTCATCGACGAGTCGCACAACCTGATCAGCGGGACGAGCCTGCGCAACGAGCTGGCCCGGCTGCTCGCCGCGCAGCCGACGCGCTGCTGCTGGCCAGCGCCACCCCGCACAACGGCGACAAGCGCTCGTTCGCCGAGTTGATCCGGCTGCTCGACCCGGCCGCGATCGCCGACGTAGACAACTACACAGGCGCAGGACATCGCCCACCTCTACCTGCGCCGCACGAAGATCAGCCCGGAGGTGCGCGACCAGATCGGCGACCGCGTGGGCCGAGCGCGGCCCGTCGGTGCCGACCCACTGCCCGGCGACCCCGGCCGAGGAGGAGATCTTCGCCGAGCTGACCGAGGTGTGGCTGGCCGGCACGTGGAGTCGACCAGCCGGTCGCGGCCGGCAGCGGCTCTTCCGTACACGCTGGTGAAGTCGTTCCTGTCCTCACACCGGGCGTTGCGCGACACGGTGACGCAACCGGCTGAAGAACGCCGCACTGCACCGACGCGGATGAACGGGCCGCGCTGGACCGCCTGGACGCCTCGACCGCCGCGATGACCGACCGCGACTCGGCGAAGCTCACCGCGCTGGTGACGCTGCTCACCGAGATCGGGGTCGGCCCGCGCAGCGACACACGGGCGGTGGTCTTCTCCGAGCGGGTCCCCACCCTGAAATGGCTCGCCGACGGCGGTGCCCGGCGAAGCTCGGGCTCAAGCCAACCGCGGTGCGGGTGATGCACGGCGGGCGTCACCGACGCCGAGCAGCAGCAGATCGTCCAGGAGTTCGACCTGGCCGGCAGCGAGGTGCGGCTGCTGTTCACCGGCGACGTCGCCTCCGAGGGCGTCAACCTGCACCAGCCAGTGCCACCACCTGATCCACTACGACCTCCCGTGGAGCCTGATCCGCATCGAGCAGCGCAACGGCCGCATCGACCGCTACGGGCAGCGGCACCAGCCGCAGTTCCGCGCGCTGATCCTCACCTCCGCTGTGGACGACGCCAAGGACGACCGACCGTCGCCGAGAAGCTGCTCGCCCGGGAGGAGGACGCGCACCGCAGCCTCGGCAGCGTCGAGGCCGTCACCGGGCTAGTACCACGCCAACGCGGAGGAGGACCGCCTGGTCCAGGATCTGCTGGCCGGCAGGACCGTCGAGGAGTCCCTAGACGCCGGCGGGGAGCGTGACGTACTCGCCGACCTGATCGGCGGGGTGGGTGAGATCGCGGCGAACGCCGACGTGCCGCGACGCCAGCGTCCCGAAGCTGTTCGACGACACCGAGGAGTTCGTCGACGCAGGCCCTCGGGGAGATCTACGACGACGCCCGAGGACGTCATCGGCCTGCACCGGGAGGACGAACTGCTCAGTTTCGACGCCCCGGCGACCTGGTGCACCGGCTGACCGACCTGCCGCGCTCCTACCTGGCCGCGCAGCGCACCGGACGGCGAGGACCTGCGGCTGAAGGTCACCTTCGACCGGAACCTTGCGCAAGCGCAAGACTCGACGCAGGCCCGGCAGGAGCAAGACCGCCTGGCCGGAGATCGCCTTCCTCAGCGACGTGCACCCGATGGTCGACTGGCTGGTCGACAAGGTGCTGATCCGGCTCGGCCGCCAGCAGGCCCCGGTGCTACCGGCCGATGTCGCCGGGCCGGTGTTCCTGGTGCAGGGCGTCTACTGCAACCGGCTCGGCCAGCCCACCGTCGTCGACTGGATGGCCGTCTCCGGCCTGCCCGGCCAGCCCACCGTCGTGCCTCTGGACGACGCGCTACGGCAGGCCAAGGTCGGCCCGACGATGGCCAACCGGCCATGAGCGCTCTCGACCTGGAGCCCTTGCAGAATCTGGTCCCGGTCGCCGTCGAGGCGGCCCGCGCTCACCTGGCGACCGAAGCGGCTGCGCTGGGACGAGGCCACGTCGAGGCCCCGATCGCGCGACTACCGTCGCCAACTGCACCGCTTGGAGCAAGCCAGCCTCTTCGACGCCGACGAAAGCAGCAACGGCCAACGCACCCGGCGCCGCAAGGCGATCGCCGCGACAGTCGCCGAGCAGGACGAACTGGTCGACCGGCTGGAAACCGCCGGTGAACCCGCTGCTGCGGGTGCTCGCCGTCCTCGCCGCCGCGCCGAGCACCGAACCGGAGGGCAGGAGGGATCCGCATGAGTTTCGACGCGCTGACCAACCGGGGCGAGTACCTCTCCGCGCACTACCTCGCCGAGGTCCTGCCCCGGACCCTGAAGAAGGGGCGGCCTGCTCAAGCGGTGGGCCGAGCAGGAGAAGACGGGTCGGGACACCCCGCGCGTCGGGCTCCGCGGCCTTGCGCCGCGACTACTTCGACGCCAAGGCCGAGCTGGCCGACTGGCGACTGTTGACAGCGCCGGAGCGGCTGCGCAAGCTGCACACCGCGATCCTGGCACGTCTCGGCTTCCGCACCGACCCCGCGTCGCCGCCGAGCCGCGCTCCGTCACCGTCGAGCGAGCCGGACGGGAGCACGAGATCCCCGTCGCGCACGCCGAGCCGGGCATCGACCGTCATCGAGTGCGGCTGGGCCGTCGACACCGACGCCGCCACAGGACCCCGACGACGCCGGCCGGCTGCTCGACCCGGTCGACCCGTGGACCGCCGTGACGCATCGACGCCGGGTCGCCGCTCGCCTCCTGGCTGCTTCGCCGCCGACCAGCAGCCACCCCGGTACGTGCTGATCCTCAGCGGCGGCGTGCTCACCCTCGCCGACCGGCTCGCCTGGGGCGAGGGCCGCTACCTGGCCGTCAGCCTCGACGTCGCGTTCGCCCGCAACGACACCCCGCCAAGGAACTCGACGTCATCGCGGCCCTGTTCGGCGCCGACTCGCTGCGCCCACCCGCCGAGGGCGGCACCGAACCCCTCGCCGACCTGGTCGCCGGGTCCCGCCAGCACGCGGTCGGCGTCTCCAGCGAACTGCGCGAAGGACTGCGCCTGTCCGTCGAGCTACATCGCCAACGAGGTCCTCGACCGGATCCGCCAGGCCGGCGTCCAGCCGAGCAGGTCATGGAACCGGACGAACTCGGCCGAGGAGCTGGCCCGCGAAGCGCTGCGCTACCTGTACCGGATCCTGTTCCTGCTCTACGCCGAGGCCCGCCCCGAACTGGGCGTGCTGCCGGTCGACGACCCCGAATACGTCGAGGGCTACAGCCTGGCCCGCCTCGGCGACCTGGTCTCCCGCCCGCTCATCGGCACAGTCCGCCGCCGACCGGCTTCCACCTGTACGAGTCGCTCGACCTGCTGTTCCGCATGGTCAACGAGGGCTCACCGGCGCGCGTGGCACCGACGCGCTGACCGACACGACCAGCGAAGGCGAGGGACTGCGCTTCGAGCCGATGCGCTCCGACCTGTTCCTGCCCGAAACGATCAAACTAATCGGCCCGACGGCGTTCGTCCACCCCGACGGCGACCCGGACGACGAAGACGCCCGCACCATCGACACCCGGCTGCGCAACGCCACCCTGTACAAGGTGCTGCGGCGGCTGATGCTCACCAAGGGCAAGAAGAAGGACCGCGGCGGATTCATCTCCTACGCCCAGCTCGGCATCAACCAGCTCGGCGCGGTCTACGAGGGCCTGATGTCCTACACCGGGTTCATCGCCACCGAAGAGCTCTACGAGGTCGCCAAGAACGGCGACCCCAAGGACGGCTCTGGATGATCCCCGCCTCCAACGTGGACGACTACCACGACGAAGTCTTCGTCTACACGCGTCGACGACGACACCGGTGCCCGCAGCCGGGTACGCTACGGGCCGGGCCGTTCGTCTACCGGCTCGCCGGCCGCGACCGGCAGACCAGCGCCTCCTACTACACCCCGCAGTCGCTGACCGAGGTCACCGTCCAGCTCGCCCTCAAGTACCGCCTCGACCAGAGACGGCAACCCCAACGGGCCCGCGACCTGCTCGACTGGACGATCTGCGAACCGGCGCTCGGCTCCGGCGCGTTCCTCAACGAGGCCATCAACCAGGTCGCCGCCGAATACCTGCGCCGCCGCCAGGAAGAGGCCGAGGAGCGCAGCCGCGAGTCGGAGAACCCGCCGAGACCCTCACCCCCGAGCAGTACCCCGTCGAGCTCCAGAGGGTGAAGGCGTACATCGCCCTGCACAACTGCTACGGCGTCGACCTCAACCGCACCGCCGTCGAGCTGGCCGAGGTGTCGCTCTGGCTCAACGTCATGCACGCCGGCCTCCAGGCCCCCTGGTTCGGCCTGCACCTGCAGCGCGGCAACTCCCTCATCGGCGCCGGCCGCCAGCTCTACCCGGCAAGGCAGCTCGCCGACAAGTCGCTGGCTGACCACCGCGCCCGAGGACCAGCCCGTTCCGCGACGGCGCCGATCCACGAGGGCACCATCCACCATTTCCTGCTCCCCGCCGACGGCTGGGGCGCCGTCGCCAGGGAGAAGGAGGCCCGCGACTGGCGCCCGCCGAGACGCGAAACGCCTCGCGAGTGGCGCACGCCGATGAAGCGCGCGCCGATCGCAAGGCGCCGACCGGTCGCCGATCCCAGGTCAGCCGGCTGCAGGCCCTCGCCCGGCGGGTCGAGTGCTTCTGGGACCTGGTGCAGCAGCGGCTGGAGATCTCCGAGCGAGAGATCCGCCGCGACATCAAGGTCTGGGGTGCCGACGGGCTTCCGCCAGTCCGAGGCGGTCCCGCGGGAAAAGATCCTCGCGGATCTGGAGGCCGGGCAGCCGTACTGGCGGCTGAAGACCCTCATGGACGCCTGGTGCGCGCTGTGGTTCTGGCCGCTCGACCGGGTGGACGTCCTCGACGGCACCGCCGGCGACTACGCCGACGCGCACACGTCGATCACCCGTATCGAGCGGGTCTCGGTGGTCGAGCCCGCGCCCTCTCCGGCGAGCTGGGAGAACGGTGAACTCTTCGGCCTAGCCGACATCGGCCAGCCAGAGCAGCTCGCCCTCCCCACGAAGTCCTCCACCAGCAAGCCGACCCCCACCCGGCAACGGACCGTCGTGGAGCGACTCACAGGGAAGGCACCGCTGTCCACGCTGGAGGACTGGCTCGACTTCTGCGAAGCCCTCCTCGGCAGCGCAGACGAGGCTGAGAACACCCTGAACCCGCCCTTCGAAGACCTGGCAGAGATCGAGCAGTACGAACAGAAGATGAACGCCTGGACCGGAATGGACGCGCCGCACCGGATCAAGGAGCGCTTCCCCTGGCTCGACACTGTCGAGGAGATCGCCGACCGGCAGGGCTTCTTTCATTGGGAACTGCACTTTGCCCAAGTCTTCGCCAACGGCGGCTTCGACCTCCAGGTCGGCAACCCACCCTGGGTCCGTCCCCGTTGGGACGAGGCCGGCGTCCTCGCAGAGCGAGACCCCTGGTTCAAGCTCGAAGACACCCCGCCAGTCGACGTCTGGCGCGAACGAAAAACCATCTGGTTGAACGCCGAAACGCCAAGGCGCGAATTCCTCGGCGAACTGGCGACGAACACCGGCATGGTCGCGTTCCTCAGCTCCACAGCTACCTACCCGCTGCTCGCGGGTACACAACCGGATCTGTTCAAGGCGTTCATGTGTCGGTCCTGGGCGAACTTGCACAGGGCCGGTACTGCTGGCCTCATCCACCAGGACGGCCACCTTGTCGGCGAGCACGACGGCAAGCTCCGTGCTGTCGCCTACGAGCACTTCCGGCTGCATGCCCACTTCCAGAATCTACGGCTAATCTTTCCCGACATCGACTGGAACCGACCGTTCTCGGTGAACATCTATGGCCCCCGCCGGGCCGTCAGCTTCGACCACGCCTGCTGGCTCTTCGATCCTTCGGTGTTGATCGGTTCGGTAAGCCACGACGGCGGGGGCGATGTGCCGGGCATCAAACACGCCGGTTACTGGGACCTACGTCCGCACCGGGCACGCCTAGTTCCGGTCGACATCGATGTACTCAAAGACTGGCGGCGGGTTGCTGGGGATAGCGGTCCGTCACCGGCAGAGACCAAGCTGCTGTACCCGGTGACCGTCGTCGAGCAGACCGCGATCTCCGCCCTCGCGGATTGGGGCCATCGACTTGCCGCGTATACCCCGTCAATTTCGAGTGGTTACCATGAATCGGGCGCCAAGGGCGACGGCATCATTCGAGCACAGTTCGTGGCAACGACTGACTGGCGGGATGTCGTTCTACGTGGGCCACAGTTTGCCGTTGCCACGCCGCTCACCAAGCAGCCACCGAACACCGGCCGTAACGATCGGCCAGTCGACCTTGTTTCGTTGCCGGACGATGCTGTGGCTTCAACCGACTACGTACGGGCCTGCGAACCGGATCGCTACCTGGCCGCGCAGGATCGCTGGGTCGACCACGGACGGCTCCGCGATCTCCGAGACTCCCCGGCCGCGCTGTACGCGGCGGCCACCCACCTGGCGTCCTCGCTGGGCGCCGATCCCGATGATGCCGCGGTTGAGGGGTTCCTGCGCCAGGTAGCCAGCCGGCCATACACCGACTTCTACCGGGCGTTTTGGCGGGAGATGATTCCGGCCGCGACGGAGCGCAGCCTGTTTCCGGCGATCTTGCCGCCCGGGCCGGCGCACATTCATGCGGTGCGCTCAATGGCGCTGGCCACCAACCGACTAACTGCCATGGTCGCCGGCTTCTGGGCGGCGCTCCCGATGGACTACGCGCTGCGGATCGCGGGGCGTCAGCATCTCGACGTCACCGACGCGAAGTCCATGCCCGTGCCGCAGGAGGAACATCCGCTGGCGTCGGCGTTGCTGCTGCGGGCGCTACGGCTGAACTGCCTGACGAATGCCTACGCCGGTCTCTGGGCGGAGCTATATGAGCCGGGCTGGGCTGCAGGAGAACGTTGGGCGGTGGACTGGAAGGACTTGCCGCCGCTGGGTGAGGTCGGACCGGCGTGGGTGCGGGCCACGCCGCTGCGGACTGAGCGGGCGCGACGAGCGGCGCTTGTAGAGATCGACGCGCTCGTAGCGGCGTGGCTGGGGATCGGGGCGGAGGAGCTGGTGGCGATCTACCTGTCGCGGTTCCCGCAGCTCGCCGACTACGAGAGCGAGATGTGGTTCGACGCGAACGGGCGGAAGCTCGCCGGGAACTTCAACCAGTACGGACAGGGGCAGACGAAGGAGCACTACGACGCGTTGGTGGCCTACAACGCAGATGAGCGCGGCAGTCGGCCGCCGGACGGGTACATGCCTCCGTTCTATCGGGCGGACCGGCCGCGAGAGATGCGGGAGGCGCACGCGGTGTTTAGTGCACGGTTGCAGGCGGCGAATGACGCGGGGTGGGGCGGGTGAGGCCAACGCTGGCCGCCGAGAGCCTGCGGCAGACGCTGACGCAGTATCTGACCACGACGTTCGCGCTCGCCGACACGGGTGTCCGTGACGTGCTTGCCGGCTTCCTGAACCATCCGGAGCAGGGCATCTTCCGGGGCCCGTACCTGCGGATCCGCACGCCGTTCCGGGTTGTTGAACCGGGGTGGCGCTCGCCGTTGGAGTGGTCCCCGGCCGGGTTCGTGCCGTACGAGCATCAGGCGCAGGCGTTTGCCCGGTTGAGCACGCTCGCCGGTCCGGCGCGGCCGACGTTGGTGACGACGGGGACGGGCTCCGGGAAGACGGAGTCGTTCCTGTACCCGATTCTCGATCATTGCCGGCGGGCTCGCCGGGCTGGTGGCGAGGGTGTCAAGGCCGTCCTGCTGTACCCGATGAATGCCCTCGCCACCGACCAGACGCAGCGCTTGGACAGGCTTCTGGCCGAGGAGCCGGCGCTGGCGGGGATCACAGCCGGTCTGTATGTCGGCGATGTGGCGGCGGTGACGTATCCGAGGGTGATGACGGCCCGGCACGAGATCCGCAACAGTCCGCCGGACATATTGGTGACCAACTACAAGATGCTGGACCTGTTGTTGCAGCGGTCCGAGGACAAGGCGTTGTGGGAGGCCGCTGCGCTGGCGTTCGTGGTGCTGGACGAGTTCCACACCTACGACGGTGCCCAGGGTACGGACGTGGCGATGCTGCTGCGGCGGTTGGCGGCGGTGACGGGTCAGGCCCGGCCTGGGCGGCCTTTGGGTGACGTCTGCCCGGTGGCGACGTCGGCGACCCTGGGGCACGGCCCGAGCGCGACGGCGACGCAGGACCTGCGGGACGTCGCGGGCCGGGTGTTCGGCGCCGAGTTCGATGAGGACGCGGTGGTGGGTGAGTCGCGGTACGGCGCCGACGAGGTGTTGGAGGAGATCGACTTCAGTCTGCCGTTGCCGGAGCCGGCGGTGCTGGCGACGGTCGCGGATCCGTCACGGGACCCCGCGGCGTTGCGGGCGATCGCGGCGGCGGTGCTGGGCAGCGACGACGTGGACCCGGTGGTGCTGGGTCGTGGGCTGCGCAAGCACATCCTGACGCAGGCGGTGCTGCGGGTACTCGGGGACCGGTCGCAGACCACGGCAGAGATCCTGGAGTTGGTGCCGCGCGAGGGCGCGTACTCGTGGGGTCGGGCGTTGCGCACGGAGCCGGAAGTGGCGGCGATGGCCCTCGCTCGGTTCGTGGCGTTGCTGTCGACCGCCCGGAACCCGGACGCACCCGGGGCGTCCGCTGCTGGCGGTCGAGACCCATCTGTGGGTTCGGGTGGTGTCGCGGCTGCTGCGCGCGGTGGCGGCGACCCCGGCGTTCGGCTGGTAGCGGCGAGTTGCCACGGGGTGCGGACGTGGACACCTCGGCTGTGGACGCGGTGGTGGCGGACCGGCGGCACGCGTTGCTGCCGGCGGTGTACTGCCGGCATTGTGGCCGGTCGGGGTGGACGGCGATATCGCCGGAGCGGGACCCGCAGGAGCTGGTCGCCGAGCCGGAGAAGATCTACCGCGCCAGTGTCGGCCGGGACAAGCGGCGGGTGCGCGCGCTGATCGCGGCCACGCCGCAGGAGATCGAGGTCGGGCAGCGGCGCCGGGCTGCTGGTGCTGGAGCCTCGGCGGACCCGGGTGCGCCCGTTCGACCCGGCCACCGACCGTGCCGGGGTGCCGGACGCGGGTGTCGTCGTGCTCGGCGACCTGTACCGGGACAAGGACGCGGAGAACGACCGCTGCCCGGCGTGCGGCATGGACGACGGCATCCGGTTCCTCGGCGCGGGCCTGGCGACTCTCGCCTCGGTGGCGATCACCCAGTTGTTCACCGGCGGCGAACTCGTCGGGGCCGAGCGCAAGACGCTGCTGTTCAACGACTCGGTGCAGGACGCCGCCCACCGGGCCGGGTTCGTGGCGAACCGGTCCTACGCGTTCTCGCTGCGGTCGCTGCTCGTGTCGCGGCTGGAGCCGGGCACACCGATGCGGTTGAACGAGCTGATCGCCGGGATGATCGGCGCGGCGAGCGACCCGGAGACCCTCGCCACGGTGGTGCCGCCGGACCTGCACGACCAGCCTGGGGTGGACGCGTTGCTGGCCGGCGGGATGGCGCAGCGCCCGACCTGGAACGCTGATCGGCGAGCGGCTGGCGTTCGCGACGGTGATGGAGGTGGGTCTGCGTTCCCGGCAGGGCCGCACCCTGGAGTTGACCCGCACCGCCGCGGTCGAGGTCGCGCTGGAGGACCTGCCGAAGGTCGCCGCGTTGTGCCGGGATCTGCTGCTGGACGGGCAGCACGCGGTGCCGCCGGACGGCGCCGGGTGAGGCCTGACTTCGCCTTCCTGGTCGGGGGCTGCTGGAGCGGCTGCGGATCCGCGGTGCGGTCCGGCACGTGTGGCTGGAGCCGTACGTGCAGCGGGGCGGCCGGCGGTGGCAGGTGTGGGGCGGGCGCCCGGACGGCATGCCCGCGTTCCCGAAGGGTCTGTCGGCGCCGGCGTTCCTGCTGTCGGCGCCGAAGGCCCGCTCGGAGTTCGACGTGCTCACCGCGCGGGCAACTGGTACCAGGACTGGACGTCGCGCTGCCTGGGCTTGGCCCGCGGCGACGCCGACCGGCTACCTGCAGCGGCTGCTGCCGGCCCTGGCCGCCGACGGGTGTCCTCGCCGTCGCGCGACACCGAGGACGGCAACACGGTGTACGGGCTGCTGCCCGGCCACCTCCGGGTGACGCGGCTGGACGACGTCGATGCGGTCGAGGCCGGCGTCGGCTGCGACACCTGCCACTGGCAGCAGACCGAGCACCCCGACCGGGTCGCCGACTGGGTCGGCCAGCCGTGCCGCGCAGTACCGCTGCGGCGGTCGGCTGCGTGCCCGCCCGCGATCGCGGCGGCGGCCGATGACTACTACCGGCGGCTCTACCTGGACGGCGGGGTGTTCCGGGTGGTCACCGGCGAACACACCGGCATGCTCACCCGGGCCCAGCGGGAGACGGTCGAGCAAGCGTTCCGGGACGGCACGCGCTACACCGACCCGAACGTGCTGTCCTGCACGCCGACGCTGGAGATGGGTATCGACATCGGCGCCCTGTCCGCGGTGGTGCTCGCGTCGCTGCCGCGCGGTCCGGCGAACTACGTGCAGCGGGCCGGCCGGGCCGGCCGCGCAGCGGCAACGCGCTGGTGTTGACCCTGGTCGGCCGGCGCGAGCGGGACCGGTACTACCTGACCGAGCCCCGCGACATGATCGCCGGGCAGATCCTCCCGCCGGGCTGTTTCCTGTCGGCGGTGGAGATCCTGCGCCGCCAGTACCTGGCGCACCTGATCGACCTCGCCGCCCGCGGTGCGGCTGGCCGGGGTGCTGCCGCTGCCGCGTCGCGCGTCGGTGCTGTTCGGTGCCACCGGCTGGCTGACCGAGCCTGGCCGCGACGGCCCTCGCGACGGCGGCCGCCTGGCGGAGGCGTTCCTGGCACTGTTCGGCGACAAGGTCGCGACGACGCCGCAGCCGGCGACGCTGCGGACGTTCGCCGACCAGCGGGCTCGCCGCCGCGGTCGCGGAGGCCGACGCAGACCTGGGAGGACCGCCTGGCCGATCTGCGGCCGCCGGCAAGCAGGCCATCGACCACCGCGCTGGGCACCCTGGTCGCCGTCGACCCGGACCACGCGGCGTGAGATCAAGGCGTTGCAGGGCCGAGCGGGCGCCGTCGGGCGCACGGCTCGGCGAGATCGGTCGGCGCCAGCGCACACACCACGCTGGTCGAGTTCGGGCTGCTGCCCAACTACGCGCTGATCGACTCGCCGGACCGCGCTGGAAGCGACGCTGACCTGGGAGGAGCCCAACGTCGACGGCGACCGCCGCTACCGCAGCGAACTGCGCGAGTACGACCGGCCGGCCCGCACGGCGCTGGTGGAGATCGCGCCGGGCAACAGCTACTACGTGCGCGGCTACAAGCACGACGATCTCCGGCCTCGACATCGGGCCGGCCGGACCGGCCGGCGTACCAGCAGTGGCGCGTCTGCCGCCCAGTGCGGCTATGTGCGCACCCACCTGACGCCGGCAGGACACCCGCCCCTGCCCGCGTTGCGACAGACCCGGGCATCGCCGACCACGGCCGCCTGTTCACAGGTGCTGCAGCCGACCCGGGTGCGCACCCGGGACCAGCGCGACGACGCTCGGATCCGCGACGACACCGACGACCGGGACCAACGCCGCTACGCCACCACCTTCGCCGTGGACGTCGACCCGGCGCAGGTGCGACTCGTCGTGGCGGCACGACCATGGCACCTTCGGGGTCGACTACACCCGGCACGCGATGATCCGGCACTTCAACCTCGGCGCGGCCAGCGCTTCGACCGGGCGGCCGGTGACATGTTCGCCGGCGACGAGGTGCGGCTCAACCCGTTCCACACCTGCACCTCGCTGCGGCGGCACCACCGCCGACGGGCCACCGCCGCCGCGGTGCGCTGCCAGGCACCGGGCCGCGCATCCGGCGTCGGGCCGTCAGCAGCGGTGCAGACGCCCGGGAGCGAGCATCACCGGCCGTGGTGCCCGCACCGGCGCTCCCCAGACACCGCCACCCACGTTCGACTGATCCTGGCCCACGAGCTGGAGACCGAGGCGCTGCGCATCCTCATCCCGGCCGTGACCGCCCTGGTCGAGGAGCGGCTCGTGTCGTTCGCCGCCGCGCTCCGGCTCGGTATCGCCGCGCAGTACGGCGGCGACCCCGCCCACCTGCGGGTCGTGCGGGCACCGATGCCCGAGCCCGGCACGACCACGTGACGCGCAATTCCGTCGTCGTCTACGACACCCAGCCGCAGGGCACCGGCTACCTGCACCGGCTCGCCGACCCGGACGAGTTTCCGCGACATCCTTGGCAGCGGCCGACCGGCGATCGACCGTGTGTCTGCGTGCAACCGAGGGCAGGCCGCGCCTGCCACCGGTGCCTGCTGCGCTACGCCCGCAACGAGGAGTTCCCGCTGATGAGCCGGGACGAGGCGCTCGACATGCTGCGCCAGCTCCTGGACGACTGGGAGCGTGACCAGGCGGGCACCCGCACCGACGAGATCTCGCTGATCCACCAGGTGGAAAGCGAACTGGAGACGCGCTTCCTGCACAAGCTGCTGGCCTGGGCCGAGCAGCCGACCCGACCGTGCGGCATCGACCCGCGGCGCCGACCGCGACGGCGCCCGCTTCGCCGACCTGCGGCTCGGCAGCCGCCAACGGCAGCGCGTCACGCACTGGCAGATGAAACTCCAGAACACCATCCGCGGCACCCGGCCCGACGTGTACTTCAAGCGCCTCGACGCCGCCCTCGCCGGAGGTCGCCGTCTACCTCGACGGCTTCAAGTACCACGCCTCCCACCGCCGGGACACAACCGGCTCGCCGACGACGCCGATAAACGGGCCCGGCTGCGCGCCCACGACCTGCACGTCTTCGCCATCACCTGGGACGACGTGGAATCGTGGCGGACCGACCGGCCGCGGCAGCCGGTGTGGCCGCCCTACCAGGGGCTGGCGCAGCAGGCCGCCCGAGACCTCTACCGGCAGCAGATTCCCGGCCGCGACCCGCAGGAACTCAACGACCTGCTGTGGTGCAACCCGATCGACACCGCTGCTGGAGTTCCTCGCCGACCCCGACCCGGTCCGGTGGCGTCGCGGCCGAGGCCGTCGCTCGCCGGGCCTGCTCGCGCCAAGCCCGGCGCTCACCGACGTCACCACCGACTCCGGCGGCATCGGCGAACGAATCGTCGCGTCGCTGTCCGCGGCGATACCCGCTGCCCGCGCCGGTGCCCGGCGGGAAGATCGCAGTGCTGCGGGCCGTCGGACGGCAACGGCTGCCCCCTGACGCTGTTGCTCGACCAGCGCACCGACCCGCGCAGCCCTCTGGTCGGCGTTCACGGCCATCGACGACCGCGCCGCGACGGTCCGCGACGATCCCGAACACCGGCGCCGCTGGACGGCCTGGCTGTGGTGGGGCAACATCATCCAGTTCCTGCCCGACGGCGGCGGCGACGGCGTCCAACTCGCCGTGACGAGCCTGGACGGGTTCGACCCGGCCCTGCTCGCGCGTCGCCGAAGGCACCGGTCTGGTCGCCGCGCACCGACGCGCAGCCGCTGGACGAGGAGACCGCGACCTGGCTCGGGCGCACCACCGACCATCAGGAGCCTGTCCCGCCCGTACCGGCGGGCCATGGATTCCGCCTGGCGGCGGGTCCTGCGAACTGGCCAACCCCGAGGAACCAGGCGATGGAATCGCTGCTGCGTGGCCTGCGCAGCCAAGGTGTGCCGGCCCCGGTCAGCGGCTACGAACTCGGCGACGACGGCTGGCAGGCGGAACTGGCCTGGCCCGACACCGCATCGCGGTCGTTGTCGCCCCGGTCGCCGGGGCCGCCACCGACATCGAGGCCCGACCGGGACGCCGCGTACGCCGCCGCCGGCTGGCACGCCCGCCCCGTCAAAGCCTGGAACATCGAGGAACTCGCCGCCCTCGTGGCCGAAGGAGAACAATGAGCGAGCCGGGACCGCGCCGCGCAGTGACGCTGCGGATGCTGGACCGGGCCGACAAGGAAATCATGGACCTCGCCCGCGCCGACATCGGCGCGGTCTACAAGTTCAAGAGCAAGTTCCGGCAGAACCCGCACAGCCCCGGGCTGCACCTCAAGCAGCTCAAGGGCGACTCCCGGCTGTGGTCCGCCCGGGTCAACGACTACTACCGCGCGATCCTGCTCCACGTCGGCGACCAGCACTACCTGCTCGTCTCGGTCAAGCACCGCAGCGACGTCTACGACGACCTCGACCGGTACTCCTACCACATCAACCGGATCACCGGCGGCATCGAAGTCATCGACCTCGCCGCGTCGGCGACAGCATCGTCGGACGGCTCGTCCCACCCGACCCCACCCAGCCGGCAGCACCCGACCCGGCACCGGCCGAGCCCGGCCTGTTCGACGCGTACACCGACCAGCAACTCACCGACCTCGGCGTGGCCGAACCGCTCCTGCCCCAGCATCCGCGAGCTCACCGACCGACGACGATCTGCTCGCCTGCCGACTGCGCCCCCCAGCTCACCGCCGACGTGCTCCTCGCCCTCTTCGACGGCAAGACCTACGACGAGGTACTCGATCAGGTCACCACACCGGTCGCGGCCGAGACACCAGTCGACCCCGACGACTGGGCCGCCGCCCGTCCAGCCCCGCCACCCCGGTCACCACCGACGACGCCGCGCTCCAAGCCGTGCTCGGCGAGTCCTTCGCCCGCTGGCAGGTCTTCCTGCACCCCACCCAGCGCAAGCTCGTCGACCGCCGCTACACCGGACCCGCCCGGGTCGGCGGCGGACCCGGCACCGGTAAGACCATCGTCGCCCTGCACCGGGTCAACCACCTCGCCGAACGCCTCAAACCCGGCAAAGACAAGACCCATCCTGCTGACCACCTTCAACCGCAACCTCGCCGCCGACCTCCGCGCCCGCCTCCTCGACCTCGGCGGCGCAGACCTCAGCGCCCGGGTCGACATCGTCAACATCGACCAGCTCGCCAGCCGGTCGTCAACGAGGCCACCACCACCGCGAAACGCCGCGTCATCAACGAGGACGACGCCCTCAAACGCTGGCGCACCCTGCTGCTGGAGACTCGACGAACGCCGCTTGGACGCCGAGTTCCTCGCCGCCGAATGGGCCCAGGTCATCCTCGGCCAGGCCGCCACCTCCCGCGACGACTACTTCCGCGCCCGCCGCCCCGGCCGCGGCCAAGCCATCACCCGCGACGACCGCGACGCGATCTGGCAACTCACCGAGCGCTTCACCAAACGGCTCGACGACGACGGCACTCTGGACCTGGCGCCAAGTCGCCGAACGCGCCGCCCGCCTCGAATCGACCGCGAAGCCGAAATCCTCGCCGCAGCCGCCGACGACCACACCTCCAGCGCCGGGCAAGCACCCCGCTACCGCTACCAGCACGTCGTCGTGGACGAAGCCCAAGACCTCAGCCCCACCCACTGGAAGATGCTGCGCGCCATGGTCCCCGCCGGCCCCGACGACCTGTTCCTCGTCGGCGACACCCACCAGCGCATCTACGACAACTACGTCACCCTGTCCAGCCTCGGCATCAACATCCGCGGCGGATCCTCCCGGCTGACCCTCAGCTACCGCACCACCCGCGAGATCCTCGCCGCCGCCCTGCAACTGCTGACCGGCGAAACCTACGACGACCTCGACGGCGGCACCGACACCCTCAACGGCTACCGCTCCCTGCTGCACGGCGGCCAGCCCATCTTCCGCGGCGCGCCCACCTGGGGCCAGGAACGCGACCTGATCCTCGGCCAACTCCACGCCTGGGGCAACACCGCCGACGGCTCAGCCGCCGTCTGCGTCCCCACCCACGACAACGTCACCGACGTCATCGGCTGGCTCACCGACGACGGCATCAAGGCCGTCGAGATCGGCCCCGACGGACCGGCCCAACCCGACGGCGTCCATGTCGGCACCATGCACCGCTTCAAAGGACTCGAATACCGGCGCGTGATCATCGCCGCGGCCAGCAACGGCCTCGTCCCCCGCGCCGCCATCAACCGCTACCAGGACAGCGACCCCAAGCGATACCACCAGGAACGCGCCCGCGACCGCTCCCGGCTCTTCGTCGCCGCCACCCGCGCCCGCGACGACCTCGCCGTGTTCTGGCACGGCACCCGCAGCCCCTTCATCCCCGACCACCTCGCCGGGCATTGACCCAACCGGAGCGGGCCAGCCAGGACCGCTCGGGAACGACGAACGGGTCATACCCGAGCGGTACCGTCGCGGCATGTACACGCTGACGCGACGAAGTCTCCTCGATCCACAAACTTCTCTTGACTTCCTGTTTCTCATACTCGTCGTCTGCAGCGGGCCCGGGGTGCTGGTTCTGCTGTGGTACTACTTTCAGGACTGGCGGGCGCGGCGCACAACGACCAGTACGCCAGGCTGACCCCAGGGTGGTCGTCGGATGTGAGGCGGACCGCGCCATGTCCGGCGCATCAGTCGGTTTGCTTCGGTGTTCGGAGGGCCGCATGATGGTCGTGACGGTGCGACCGCCCTCGCCATCGTTTTCTCGGGCAGGTTCCGTCTGTTACTTGTCGGTCGCAGCCCGGCCCCGTACACCGCGGGACGTCCTACGTCATGTGTTGGTGCTGGGTGACCGCGGGCAGGTACAGCAGGTCTTTGCTGACCGCGTCGAGCACGCGCGTGTCGATGGCGTCTTGGCCGTGCTGTTCCCCGCAGGGGCACGACGTCCATTTTCCGGCGCGGAGCTGGTCGCGGAACACCTCGAGGGTCGCCCGGGTCCATGCCACGATGTCGGCGCTGACGGTCACGAGTTGGTCGCCGGGTGCGCATTCGTGTACGGCCAGGCCCAACCCGGTGACGGCCTCGGCGGCCTGCCGCAGGTCCATCGCCGGTAGGGGCTGCTGCGGGTCGTTGTTGGTGGTGGCGTACAGCATCGCCTGGCCGAGGGCGGCCAGCAGCCGGCCGGCGACCCGGACCGCGAAGTGTTCCGGCGGGCCGGGCGGCAAGGTCGCTTGGCGGGCCGGGAGGTCGGCCATCACCGTTTCGGCCATCTGCCGGCCCCAGTCCTCGTCGATGTAGCTGCGCAGGACGGTCTGGGTGGTGACGTGCAGCTGCGCGGCGATTGCGTCGATGCGGGCCTGCAGTTCCTCGGCGACGACGGCAGGGTCGACGGCACCGCCGAGTTCGTCGACGGTGGCCACGAAGTCCTCGACCAGGCGGGCGAACTTACCGCGTCGAGCCACCCTGCCCCCTTCCACCTGCGGTCCGCCGACCGCGACGCTGACCAGTCTGGCATTGGTTGCAAGGGGCGGTCCGGGCCGGGCTGGTTAGGGGAGGCGGTGGGTGAGGGCGGTGTGGCGGCGGCCGGCGCCGACGGTGCGGACGGCGGCGGCCAGGGCGCGGCGGGAGCCGACGAGGACGACGAGCTTCTTGGCCCGGGTGACGGCGGTGTAGAGCAGGTTGCGCTGCAGCATCATCCAGGCGCTGGTGGTGAGCGGGATGACCACGGCGGGGTATTCGGAGCCCTGGGAGCGGTGGATGGTCATGGCGTAGGCGTGGGCCAGTTCGTCGAGTTCGTCGAAGTCGTAGTCGATGTTCTCGTCCTCGTCGGTGCGCACGGTCAGGGTCTGCTCGTCGGTGGACAGGGCGGTGACGACGCCGAGGGTGCCGTTGAACACGCCGGCCTGGCCCTTGTCGTAGTTGTTGCGGATCTGGGTGACCTTGTCGCCGACGCGGAACACCCGGCCGCCGACCCGCCGTTCCGGCAGCCCGTCCCGGCCCGGGGTGAGCTGCTGCTGCAGCAGGGTGTTGAGCGCGCCGGCGCCGGCCGGGCCGCGGTGCATCGGGGCGAGGACCTGGACGTCGCGGCGCGGGTCGAGGCCGAACTTGGCGGGGATGCGGGTGCAGGCGACGTCGACGGTCAGCGCGGCGGTGGCCTCGGTGTCCTCGCAGGCGAACAGGAAGAAGTCGGTCAGCCCCTGCAGTCAGCGGTGGCCGGCCGGCGTTGATCCGGTGCGCGTTGGTGACCACGCCGGACTGGGCGGCCTGCCGGAACACCTGGGTCAGCCGGACCCGCGGGATCGGTGTCGGCGGCGAGCAGGTCGCGCAGCACCTCGCCGGCGCCGACCGAGGGCAGCTGGTCGACGTCGCCGACGAGCAGCAGGTGCGCGCCGGGCGGGACGGCCTTGACGAGCTTGTTGGCCAGGATCAGGTCGAGCATGGACGCCTCGTCGACGACGAGCAGGTCGGCGTCGAGCGGGTTGTCCCGGTCGTAGGTGGCGTCGCCGCCGGGGCGCAGCTGCAGCAGCCGGTGCACGGTGGCGGCGGGCTGCCCGGTCAGTTCGGCGAGCCGTTTCGCGGCCCGGCCGGTCGGCGCGACCAGCGGTGACCTTCGCGCTTCTTCGCCGCGGCGAGTTCGACGATCGAGCGGACGGTGAAGCTCTTGCCGCAGCCGGGGCCGCCGGTGAGCACGGCGACCTTCGAGGTCAGCGCGAGCCGGACGGCCTGTTCCTGCTCCGGCGGCCAGGTCGGTGCCGGTGCGGGCCTGCAGCCAGGTCAGGGCCTTGTCCCAGTCGACGTCGGCGAAGTGCGGCATCCGGTCGGCCCGGTCCCGCAGCAGCCGCAGCAGCGAGCCGGCCAGGGACAGTCTCGGCGCGGTGGAACGGCACCAGGTAGACCGCCGGCACCGGTCCCGTCGGGGCCGGGCAGCGCCTCGCGGACCACGCCCTCCTCGGCGACCAGCTCGTCCAGGCAGCGGCCGATCAGGTCGGCGGGCACGTCGAGGATCTTCACCGCGTCGGCGACCAGCTGCGGGTGCGGGCAGGTAGCAGTGCCCGTCGTCGGTGGCCTGCGACAGCGTGTACTGCAGGCCGGCCTTGACCCGTTCGCGGGCTGTCGTGCGGGATCCCGACGGCCTGGGCGATCGTGTCGGCGGTCTTGAACCCGATCCCCCACACGTCGGCGGCCAGCCGGTACGGCTCGTTCCGCACCACGTCGATCGACGCGTCGCCGTACTTCTTGTAGATCCGCACCGCGATCGAGGTGGACACCCCGACGCCCTGCAGGAAGACCATCACCTCCTTGATGGCCTTCTGCTCCTCCCACGCCGCGGTGATCTTCGCGGTGCGTTTCGGGCCCAGCCCCGGCACCTCGACCAGCCGGCCCGGCTCCTCCTCGATGACCCGCAGGGTGTCCAGGCCGAAGTGGTCGACGATGCGCTCGGCGAACACCGGCCCGATGCCCTTGATCAGCCCGGAGCCGAGGTAGCGGCGGATGCCCTGGATCGTGGCCGGCAGCACGGTGGTGTAGGACTCGACCTCGAACTGCCGGCCGTACTGCGGATGCGACGACCACCGGCCCTGCAGCCGCAGGCTCTCGCCGGGCTGCGCGCCCAGCAGCGCACCCGACCACGGTCAGCAGGTCACGACCGCCGCGGCCGGTGGCGACCCGGGCGACCGTGTAGCCGGTCTCCTCGTTGACGTAGGTCAACCGCTCCAGCACCGCCTCCAGCACGGCGCCGGGCGGCCGAGCCGGGGTCGAGGTCGGGGTGGTGGACACGGCGACCATCGTGCCCGCCGGCCCGCACACCGCACCAGAGCGGGGGCCGGGTCTGCGCCCTGGTGGCGTCGCCTCGCACCCTTGGGTGGGGGCCGATCGGGGCGCGAGGTGAGCCGGATCCGGTTTTGCGGCATCCGTACCCGGATCGGCGGCGGCCTGTGGTCAGCGGTGTTGGAAGGTCACGGCCAGGTGGCGTAGGTGAGCAGGTCGGGTCGGACCGGCAGGACCCGTAGCGCGTGCAGGGGCAGGACCCGGGTGGGGTGGACGACCTCGATCCATTCGATGCCGTGGTGTTCGCTCAGGCACGCGGGGATGCTGGGGAAGTAGCGCAACGCGAACCCGGCGAAGTACGGGGTGTCGGGGCCGGCGAGGTCACGGCCGTGCAGGTGGACCTGGGTGAGGTCGATGCCGCGGTCTTCGAAGTGGGCCAGGACGGCGTGTCCGGCGCGGTACAGCGGGCTGGTCGGCGCCCACCGCCGGTGCAGATGGTCCTGCGCCGCCGGGTCGTGCACGGGCGTGTCGGGTAGTTCGATGCGGTCCAGGGTGATCGCGCCGGCGCCGATCGCTGCGGCGAGACGTTCGCGGTACGGGCGGGGAATCCACCGGTCCAGGCCCTGGAACTGGGGCAGCATCGCGTCGCGGGCCGCCCGCCCCGCGGTGTCGTCCACGCCGATGGCGTGCAGCCGGGCCTGGGCGGCGGCGTCGGGGTCGCCGTGGCGCCACAGCAGCGTCAGCGGGAAGTCGACGCGGTCGCGGGCCTCGAACAGCAACTGGTAGCTACGGGCGGCGCCGACCAGCGCCCGCCGGATGATGGTGTAGGGGTCGCGGCCGTAGGACAGGCAGGTCGCGAAGTGGCTGATCCACCGGTCGTCGTGTCGGTTGATCTCCACGCCGATGTCCAGGTCATGGGGGTCGGCGGCGCCGCGGGCATAGGAGCCGAACACGTACACCTCGGTGACGATGCTCAGCGGCCAATCCTCACCCCTGGTATGCAAGGCATTGAGCAGCTGTTCGGCCAGTTGAGTCGCGCGCTGGCGTTTCACGCCCGCCAGTGTCCCAGCCCTCACGCCCGGCGCCGGTTCTCGTCGGTTGAGGCCGGCGTGTTGCCGCGGCATCGTCGACACTGCCGCGGTCCTGACCATCGGATGGGATACGTGACGCCTTTGGTGCGCGCTGACCGGGCTTTGCCCTGCGGCCGGGGCCTCCGCCTCGAATACACCGCTGCCCTCGGCAGCGCCCGGCTGCGGTTCGGGCGGTGGTAGCGGCGCGAACCGGGGGATCACCCGTATCGCGGGCGCTCCGATGTAGGAGGTGCCGCAACCCGGCCGTGACCACACAACCCGCAGCCGGTGCCGTCGTTCACCACCGAAGGCAGGGGGTGGCAGGCGAACCGGCAGCCGGCGAATAGCAGTCCCCGCCACGGTGCAGCCCTCACGCCCAGCGCCGGCTCGGGCTGCTTGATCAGTGGTTGTCGCCACTGCGGCTGGCGTCGTCGCTGGTTAGGCTTCGGTGAGGCAGGCCGGCGCGGGCAGCGGCCAGTACCCTGCGGTGCGCACCCCTTCGCAGGCGTGCAGCAGTACGTCCTCGGGAAGCTGCAGGGCCGGGGCGCAGCGCAGCAGTTGCGGCGGCGCGGTGGGGCCACCGGCTTCCCACCCGGTGATGACCGGGGCGGGCAGCACGGCCGCCTCGGCGAGTTGGGGCACGGTCAGGCTCAGGGTGGTGCGGCGATGCTTCAGGAACCCCGCGAGGGTGGTCATCGTGGCGAGGTGCTCGGCGCGGGCGTGAAGCGCCGCAGGTAGCGCCGGGTCGACGGTCGGTCGGGAGATGTCGTGCAGGTCGAGGAGGAGTGCGGGGCTGGCCGTGGCGTAGGCGGTGACGACCTTGGCGGTGCAGTCGGTGAGGACCCGCAGCGTCCAGGCGCGGGCCTGCCCATCGGTGAGGTCGGCGCCCAGCCGCCAGACGGTGGTGTGTCCCTCGATGCAGAAGTCGCGGTCGACGATGAGCATCTCGTGTCCGACGGTGGCGCGCTGCCCGAGCATCCATACCCGGGCGGGGTGCAGGGCCGGGGTGTCGAGGAACGCGACGAGCAGGTCATACAGGGTGCGGGCCATCGCGACGGCGCACGCCCGGTCGAAGAAGCGGTGTTGGGCCAGCCCGACGAACACCTCGAACTGCCCGGTCAGCCGATCGGGCACCGCCGGCGACGGTGGTGTCGCGTCAGGGTCATCACCGCCTCGTTGGGTGGGGGCGGTGAAGCGCAGCGCCGGGGACCGTCCGCGCAGGGCCGCCAGCACACCGGCGGGGAACCCCCGGGCGGCCGGCCGGGGCCGCACGTTGCTGAAGGTCCAGAACCAGGACGGGGGCCGCAAGTCGCCGGTGTGCAGCATCTGCGTAACGAGGTGCTCGGGGTCGCCGGCGATCTCGGCCATCCCGGCGTCGTAGGACATCAGGACGTCTTCGTCCTGGAAGAAGACCTCTCGCATGAGGTCGAACTGACGGTGCCGCGGCGACCACGCGGGGCGTGGTGGCAGGCCGAGTTCGGCGAAGTAAGCGGCGTCGTCGGCCTCTTCCAGCAGTACCCGGGCTTCCTGCAGAATCAGGTGCAGGGCGACCTCTTCGGCGTTACAGCGCGGCAGGGGTGCCCGCCCGGCGCGCAGGTCTTCGGCCAGGTCGTCGAGGGCGCGGACCATCGCCAGGCGCCACGGCTGGTGCTGCCGATCACAGACCGGTGGCAGGTTGGCCAGGAACGAGCCGTGTTCGTACCAGCCGCCGTCGTCGTCGGGCTCACGTTCGAGGGGCTCATCGCCGTAGCTGATGACCTCCTCGTAGCCGATGCTGGCCAGTTGCTGCGCGGCGGCGACCAGTAGGTCGGCGGCCTGCGGGGTGAGCACCTCGGCCAGCACCCGGTACTCGGCCACACCCCGGTACTCGTCGGTGTAGGCGGCCCACGGGTCGACGCGTGTCGGGTAGCCGAGCAGCTCCCCGGCCCGGGCGAAACCGCCCTCCGGCTGCGCCGCCGCACCCTCCACACGCTGCATGACCCACGGTGGATGCCCACGGTGCGGGTCGCGGCCGGCGGTGATCCCGTACGGCGCGAACCAGTATCCCGGCGCGTCCCATCCGCCGTCCGGGACGGCGGGGTCCTCGTCTTCGCTGGCGGGTTGGGCGTGGGTGATGCTGTCCTCGGCGTCATCGATGACGAACGCCTCGACCACACCCTCCCAATACGGCGGCCGGTAGTCCTCGTCATCGGGGACGTGGACGCCCAGGTCGCTCAGCTGCGCGTCGGAGCAGGCCAGCAGGTGTGGGACACGGTCGGTCATCACATGCAGCGCCCACCGCTCCCCGGTGCAGCGCGGCAGCGGCGCCCGACCCACCTGCAGGTCGGCGGCCAGGTCGTCGAGGCAGCGGGCCCACTGCAGCCGCCATAACCGGTCCTGCCGATCACACTCAGGCGGCAGGTCCGCGAACACGGTCGCAGTGGCCTTCGCCGAGCGCCGGTTCAACGGCTTGTCGCCGAGGGTGAACGCGTCACGGTAGGCCAGCGTTGCCAGCAGGCGCCCCGCCGCAGCGAGGAGCCCGACCGCGAACTCCGGTAGGACCTCGTCCAGATCAGGGGTGCCGTAGTCGTAGTCCTCGACCTGCTCGGTGTAGGCCGCGTACGGGTCCACAGGCACAGCCGGGACCCCGCTCCGCTCGTCCACCACCGCACCACCCGGGGCACGGCAGTCGTCGGCGTCGGCGGGCCGCGTCGGATCCGGCGCCACCGACACGCGGGCATCAGTCTCGGGCACGACCCCATCCTCACCTACCGGGCACCTGCCGCGGTGTTCGCCCACCCAACGAGTCACACCCGGGGCGGGCGACGCGTCCAGCGGCGGCGTCCACCGGTCGGGGGCTTGTCCCACGCCAGGGTGAACGTCTTGGCCGGCTCGGGAGGATCGTGTGCTGGCCGTTGCAGGTGAGACTGCCCGGCGGCACGCCAGGAAGCCGTCGGGTGTTGACCTGTACCCGCCGCCTGCCAGACCGTGGGGACTGAGCAGGACGGGCGCGGTTCAGCTCGGCGCCGGTGTCGCAGCCGCCGTCAGCCGTCTACGGTGAGACGACGCGTCGCCGCATGAGAGGGGCCTTTGCGATGCCGAAGAAGCGCAGTCCTCGCCAGCGGGCGCAGGCCGAGCAACGTCGCTTACAGGAGCGGCGGCTGGCCCGCGACGAGCGGGATCGGGAGGCCCACGCGCGGCTGGTGGTCGAACGATCTGGGGATCCCCGCTTCGTGCAGCGGACCACGACGCGCGGTGGTGGTGCGGTCGTGACCTGGGACCCGGACACTCCCGAGGGGCAGGCCCTGGCGGAGGCGCTAGACGAGAGCCGGCTGGCGTTTCGGGCAAAGTTCGGTCGGGACCCCGGCCCGGACGATCCGGTGTTCTTCGATCGGGACGCCGACGAGCCTGTCCCGATGACCGACGCCGGCTGGCAGGCGGGCTTCGCCGAGATGGGGCAGGCAGCAGCCCGCGCGGGTATGGACCCGGCGTACATCGCGGCGTGGCAGGAGGTCGGCTACATCGTCAGCGAGGCCAACCGGCACATGTTCTCTGCCGCCGAGGTCGACACCTACCTCGACGCGGTCGCCCGTCACCAGGAACAGGACGACGAAGACGATGGCGAGGACTGGGACGCAGACGACTGGGACCCGGCTGAAGAGGCGGCCGACGGCCTGCGGGAGGTCGTCGCACAGGTGCTGGCAGATCGCAGTCTGGAATCTGCTCGGCGCCTGGTCGAGGCCCTAGAAGACGCCGATGACGTCGACGCGGCGGGACTGGCGGGCAGCACCATGGTCACGGTCCTGCTCGCTTGGCTGACCGGTGCCCGCGAGCAGGCGGCCTTCCCGGCGGTAGCGGCGACGCAGGCGCTGGACTGGGTCCGCGAGTATCTGGGTACCACGGTCGCCGATGATGCCCTTGTGCTCGCGGGTGCCCTCGGGCACCCATACGCGCCCGAGCTGACGGTGGCGGAGGCGTTCGAACGCGTCGGCGGCGATCTCCTGGTGCTATTGCTGGCGTTGGTCTGCGGGAGCGTGGCCACCACCGGGAACGGCGATGCGGACTGGCTGGTGCGGTTCGACCCCGCCCCCGACGAGACGACGTAGCCGACTTACCTGTAAGGCGACCCGCGGACGGGACAGTGATACGCGCGCAGCGATTGTTCGCGCGGATCTAAATGTAGGTGGCGGTGTCGAGGAGAGTGTCGCGTACGTTGTCGGGGCAACCAGTGAGCATGGTGAAGGCGTAATCCTCCGGGTCCTCAATGATCACGTACCCGGTGTAGGTCCCGGTCGGCTGCGGGGCCGTCAGCTTCTGGGAGACCACCATCCGGGACATGTAGGTCCAGGCGTCGTCGACCAGCCGTACGCAGGCGATGCCGTGGGCTCGGCGTACTGCAGAGCCCCGCTCTGGAACCCGGAGCGGCCACCAGGACGCCCTTCTGCGCCCCGGTCGACTGCATCTTCGCGTGGAGCACCTGGACGTCGGACGCTTGACCGCTGACGCGTGGCGCTTGCACTCGAACAGGATGAGGAAGTCCATCCCGGCGAGCCGGAACCGTACGGTCACGTCGATGATGTACGTACCGTCCGGCCCGTCCGACGGGTCGAGGTGTTTCACCCCCAGCCGACGAGGTCCATGGCCCATGGTCTTGGCGATGTCCGCGACCGCTTCTCGTAGTCGTCGGCCCGAGGTGAACGTCGGCCAGTGATCTTCCTTCGCCCGGGCGGCGGTCGCCGTGGGTCGTTGCTCATGGTCGCCTCGGGTCGGTGTTAGGGATCAGTCGACGGCGGCGGGCAGCACGTCGGCGAAGTCGACGTGGCTGTCGTCGCCGTGGCCGCCTGCGCGCGCGGCCGCCGGAGGCTCATGACCTGCTGGTGTTGCCGTTGACGCACGGCAGCAGGCGTCTCGTCGGCTGCGGCCAGGATCGCTACCGGATCGGTCAGCGCCCCGGTTGTGCGAGCCGCATGTAGTCCGTCCGGTCCGAGGCTGCCCTTTGCGTGCAGGCCAGCGGGACGAGCTCGGCGGGGATGCCGAATTCGAGCTGGACGGGCAGTAGCTGGCTAGCCGATCGAGCTGGGCGGCGGGATGCAGGCAGCGGGCGATGTCGATGGTGGCGCCGATGATGCTTTGCGTTCGGTCCGCGGAGGCGCGGGTTGACGCCGGCCGCGTCCTTCCGGGCAGATGCACGCATGAGCAGAGCTCGATCTGGCCGATCGGGACGCCGCCCATCCACAGCATGCATGCCACAGCACGTTTGGCGCGGGCGATGGCCACTTACGGTCGTTAGCGACCGGCAGCGCGGCGAGCACCGGCTCGGCGAGTCCCGTGGCGGCTGCAATTCGCCGACGAAGGTCGCTGCTCGCTTCTGCCATCCCCTGCCGTTGACCGGAGCCCGAGCCGTGGCCACCTCGTCGGTCAGCTGTGCCGCGGCGATGAGCGTGACCCGGTTGAGCTGCGACCGGGTGCAGTGCCCGCAGGGTACGTGCGACCCGGACGGCCGAGGACACCCGTAGACCGCTCTGCGAGACGTACCGGTCCGAGTTCGGTCAGCGCCAGATCCCGCTGGCCCGGACGCCAGCAGGTCCGCGGCACACGAGTTCGGCCAGCGTCGCGGACACCGTTGCCGGCGGGAACGGGTCGGGCGCGCCGGCGAGCCGCCGCTGATGCGCGGCGAAGCTGTTGGCCAGGAACGCCACGACGTCGTCCTGGGTCAGACTGTCGCTTCCTTCGCGACGGGTCGCGACCGTCACGATGCGCAACACGAGCGTGCGAGGTCCTGCTGGGCATCCAGCAGCTGGGAGCGGAGGTCTTCCGGCGATGCCGCGACATAATCTCCCACCGGCGTCTGGCGTCCACGTCGCCGCCGACGATCAGGATGGAGCGCCCGCGGCGGTCAGGCCCAGCCGGCCGGCGCGCCCGGCGATGTTCTTGTACTCGGCGACGGTGTACGGCGTCGTGGTACGGGCTTCGCCGGGTGATCCAGCTCGAGGATGATGACGGTCTCGGCGGGTAGGTTGACCCCCTGTGCCAGGGTCGTGGTGGACACGAGGACGCGGATCTGGCTGTCGGGCGCCCGGAACTGGTTTTCCAGGACGATCTTCTCGTCGCGGGCCAGGTCGGAGATGTGGAAGGCCACTCCGCCGGTCAGGCAGCGGCGAAGCTCGGACAGCACGACGCTCGGGTCCGCGCTGGCCAGGCTGTCCAGCGCCGCTTTCGCCGGCGGCAGGCCCAGCGCCTCGGCGAGGTAGCCAGCACATTTCCTTGTAGCGGGGCGGGTGCTGCGGAAGATGATGACCTGCTGGCCGTCGCCGACCAGCTTGGTCACCAGTGGGACGATCAGGTCGCGGTTGCGGGTGACCCATCCCGTGGGCGGGATCAGCCGCTCCGTTGCTTCGGAGCCGTCCGCGGCCAGGTGCCGGTGCATGCCGTCCGGGCCGAGGACGCCTTCCAGCAGCGGAACCGGCCGTTCGGTGCGGTGAACCACCGCGGCGTCGAGCCAGCTTTCCAGGCCGCCGAGGTCACCCAGCACCGCCGACAGGGCCACGACCTGCGGCGCGACACCGGCCGAGCGACGTACCTTCAGCAACGTCAAGAGGAATTCGAGGTAGGCGCCGCGCCCCCGGTCGACGATGGTCTGGACCTCGTCGATCACGACGACCGACAGCATCCTGAGCAGATGGGCGTTGCCGAGGGCCAGCCCGGCGAACTTCTCGTACGTCAACACCGCCAGGTCGAACTGGCCCTGCAGCAGCGCCGGTACGTCGTCGCTGTGCTCCCCGGTGGCCCGGATCGTCTGCAGTCCCAACGGGCCATAGATGGCCGAGAACCTGCCGTACTGCTCGTTGACCAGCGCCCGGGTGGGCAGCAGGAACACCGATCGGCCCCCGACCTGCGCGGCGCGGATCGCGGCCAGCTCGCCCACCATGGTCTTGCCCGAGGAGGTAGGCGCCATGACAAGCAGGTTCTCGCCCGCCAGCAGACCGCCCTCGTTGATCGCGGCGACCTGCAGCGGGTTCAGCTTCTGGATCCGGGTGGACCAGGCGTCGAGGACCGGCTGCGGTACACCGTGGCCGCGCAGGCTGACCAGGTCCTCGGTTACCGGGGCGGTTGCCGAAGAGGGGTACTAGCGCCCCGTACTGCGGTCCCGTCGCGGTGAACACCGGCCAGACGAGTTCGCCGTCCACCTGCCCGCGCAGGCTCGGGTCCTGCTGCGCGGCCACCGTGCCTGACGCCTTCGCCTTCACCTCTCGGACCACGTAGGCCAGCAGGTCGTACAGCGCGACCCGGCCCGCGGCTACCTGGGGCCGCGGCTCCGAGCAGCGCCTGGATCAGGTGGTAGGTCAGCAGGCCGTGGCCGAGCCGCGGATCTTCCCATGCCTCCTGGTCACCGGTGGACGCAGCCAGGATCAGCCGTCCGACGCCGGCCATCTTCTCCAGCCGGGCGTCGGTCGACATCGGGAGGCCGCCCGCGCCGCCGCGCGGGGCCAACGGGGCCTTGAGCACCTTTGCACCGGCGCCCCCGGAGAAGCAGCAGTCCAGGATGATGACGAGCTGCCGCGCCGGGATCGCGCTGATCAGCTCGGTGAACTCGTCCAGCGGCAGCGACGTCGTCGGCAGGTTGTGCGGGTCGGCGTCGTGCGTCACCAGCTCGTGAGTGTCGCTGCCGTGCCCGGAGAACGCCACGACCACCACGTCCTCGGGCCTGCTGCGGGTACGCAGGTCGTCGAGTGCCGTGACGATCGCCGAACGGGTCGCCGCAGCGTCGACGAGCAAGGTGCTGGTGCCGCCCAGGTTGTCGGAGAAGATCGCCTGCAGCGCCGTCGCGTCGCATACCGCCGAGGCCAGCCGGCGTACGCTGCGCGCCTGGTATCGGTTGATACCAACAAACAACCCGTGGAACCGTCGTCCTGTCGTCGTTGCCTGGCCCGCTGACACATTCGTCCTCACCATGTCCGAATAGGTGACCGCTGTCGTCGGTGCGGCGCCACGATTTGAAGGACCGTCACCCAGCGTTCCGCGGCCCGGTCCAGGCTGGGTAGAACTCGCCAGCGACCGGACTCACGGCAGTAGCAGAGAGTAACACGGGCACCGATGCGCCGATGCGCAGCGGGCGGTACCGCGACGGGCCGCCGGCGGCGGCTGGCTGGTCAGGCGGCGTCGTCTGCCGGCCGTAACGGCTGGGTGCGAAGCCGGGGAAGCCACTGCGAGGGAAGTGCGCCTTCGGCGGCGAAGATCACCGCCAGGTCGGTGGCCGACAGTGTGGTCAGGTCGCGGGTACGGGCGGTGCGCCAGGCGCGGACCAGCCGGTCGAACAGGTCGACGACCGGGTCCGGCCGGACCAGATAGACGTGGTCCTCGGCGACCGCGTGAGCGCTGGGGTGGATACGCTCCTGCGGGGCCATCAGCAGGCCCGGGGAGTCTCCGGGGGCGGCCTGGCCGCGCTGCGCGGCGACGAACCGCAGGTGGGCACCGGCCTGCCGGACGTCGTCGGCGCCGAGTTCGCCGTCGGTCTTAACGTCGCTCTTGGCCTCCCAGGACACCCAGATGACGTCGCCGAAGATCCACGTCGCGTCCGGGGCGGCGTCGTTGCCGTGATCACCGTCGCTGGGTACCGCACCGGCGAGCTGTCCGAGGGTGACCAACGCCGACTCGTACGGCTTGCTCGGGGTGTCGGTGAGCGCGGCGCGGGCGGCGACGACCTCGGTATCGAACACGGACGGCTTGGCGAGCCGGGCGGCGTTGGCCAGGACTCCGTTCATGGCCTGCTCGTCGAGCGGGTCAACGGAGGGTTGAGCCAGCGTGGTGGTGGCCTCGACCGGGGCGGCGAGGTGGGACAGCCAGGTCGTGCCGCGCCCGGCGGCGCGGGCGTCGCCGTAGAAGGCCGCCGCGGCGGCACTGAGGGTGGTGTCGCTGGTCTTGGTGGCCAGGCGCTGCGCGATGCAGGCGGCGAGGTAGTTCCACAGGGCGGCGTAACGCTGGGGTGCGCGGCCACCGCGCAACGCGTCGAGAACCTGGCGGATCAGGTCCAGGGCGCGGTCCCACTCGCCCTGCCAGATCGCGTCGCAGGCGGCCACCTCGAAGCGTGCCGCCTTCTGTAGCTCCGCGGAGCCGGGCGCGTCGACGCGCTCGTAGCCCTCGCGGGCCGCGACGATGTCCTGCTCGACCTCCCGCCAGTCGTCGCCGTGCGTGGCGAAGATCCGCAGCTGATCGAGCATCTCAGTCGAGGTGATGCCGGTGCTGTTGCGGTAGCCGAACTCCAGCTCGCCGTGGATCTCCGGGTGCATCGCACCCTGCACATCGTGGCGCAGCACGTAGGAGATCAGGTCGTCGTCGAGCAGCAGCACGGCGGCGAAGTCGCGGGCGTTGCGGGTGGCCCGGCCGGCGCCTTGCATGATCCTGGCCCGGATGCGCTCCTGCAGGACCTCCAGCGCGCCGAGTGACCCATGTAGGAACCGCTCCTGCAGGTCCCCGCGGGCCGGCAGCCCGGCGAGCACAACGAGGCGGCAGTCGTCATCGGGCAGGTCGATACCGTCGTACCGGTTGGTGAGCACCAGCGCCGCCGCGGACTGCTGGGTGAACACCTTCAGGTCGTCCTCGACATCGGCAGCGGACAGCACGTGGTACCCGGCCGGCACGCGCTCGGCGACGAACGTCGCGGCGGTACGGGTGTCCGGGGTCAGCACGACCGCGCGCCCGTACTGTGCGATGACGCCGGCCACCCACGCGTCGGCCGCAGCCGGATCCTCGGCCAGATCGGTGGTCAGCTGCGGGAAGCAGAACAGCCGCCGACCGGTGCCCTGCTTCTCCCAGCCCGGCGGGATGGGGATGCGCTTGATCGAACGGCGACCGAACGTCCGTTCCACCTCGCCACCGGCGCCGAGGGTGGCGCTCATGTACACCCGGCGCGCCGGAGCATCGAAGGCCGGGTGGCACACGGTCGGCGGGATCAGCGGACGGATCAACAACCGCCGGTACGACACGTACACCAGGCACTGGTCGAGGTGACCGCGAAGGAACCGCAGCGCGTACCCCGCATCGTCGCTGACCTTCCCCGCGGCGACGGCGGCGGCCAGCACCTCCTCCAGGTGTGTCGCCTGGGCGGCCACACCCAACGGCGAGGCCAGGTACACCGTGCTGTCGTACTCCCCATCGGAGGCACCGCGCAGCCGGACGACAACCAACGGATCCAGCGCGGAACTCAACGCGGACAGCACGTCGCCGTAGGCGCTGGCCTCGTCCCGGGTGACCTCCAAGCTCCACGGACCGGCCACGTAACTTTCCGCGGCGTGCGCGTCATCGAGGAGCAGCAACTGCGCGTCATCGAGGGCCGGGTTCACGTTGAAGACATGGCTGTAGACCGAAACCGCGATCGCGTCGGCCGAGCTGTAGCGGCTACGCTCGGCCATGTTCCAGCTGTTGACCTTCCCGATGAGTAGGACGTTCGGGATCCCGTACTCGGTGAGCTTCGCCGCGGTCTGCCGGGCCAGCTGCCGCGTCGGGCACAGGTAGGCGACCCGTTCCTGCGCGACCCGCCGCCGGTACTCCCCGATCAGGCCGCCGACCAAGGTCTTACCCGCGCCGGTCGGCAACTCGATCGCGACATCGGAGGCGTCGGCATGGTCACGGTGCCATGACCGAAGCACGTCACCCTGATGCAGCCACAGCGCCTCCGGCCCCTTGTTGATCAGGGCCAGCTGCCGGTACAACTGCTCCGGGTCGGCCGGGACCGCAGCGGTGCTGACCGGGCGCTTGAACGGCATGCGGATGCTTCCTCTGCTTCCAGGTAGGCTGGTCAGCCGCCAGCGGCGGTCGTGGCGAACCGCGGGTCCGACCGGCGGGGCCCATGGTTGGGTGGGCCAGCGACCCAGCATATCCGCGTGCCCACCCCGTTCCGCCCGACGTGCCGGGTACCCCTTGGGCCGATCGCGGCTCGGGCCCGATCGGCGAGGAGCCGCCGGACGGGCCGCCCGGAAGCGATCTTGCGTCGCGACGCGTACGTCGATGCGAGAAAACGTACGGGCTCCGATGGGTGGGCAGACGTACGATCCGCGAGTCGTACGTCGTGCGCGGGAGTTCCGCGTCTGCTGCGAGGAGGCCGACGTGGAGAACGGGTTGACGCAGATCGGCGACCTCGCCGCGATGCTCGAAGAGTGCGAGGCCGTCGACATCCGCATGGCGCTGGTCCGGGCGGCCGATGGTTGGCAGGTTCGCTATGGCGAGGTCGTGCTCGGACTCGAAACGGCGCCGGATCAGCGTACGTGGCGCTATCGCGACGATGCCTTCCTCCAGAGGCGCGTGCCCGGCCCCATGATGGCTGGGCTTCTGCGTGAGGAGCCGCAGTCAATCGCGGAGCTGAAGGTCACCGCGCCCCCGCCGCAGAACGGCGGGCGGTACGAACGGCTGCCGGGGCAGGCGAACTGGAACCACGCGGTGCTGCCGTGGCCACGGACGGAGTGGGACGTCAGCTGGTCGCAAACCCCATCGACACGTCCACGTACGGTTCTGGTGGGCGCCGGCCCGGCGTTCCTGCACGCCGAAGCGGCGTTCTGCGCGTTCTTCCATGACGCACCTCCGGACGGCAACCTGGACCAGTCGCATCGGCTGTGGCGCATCGTGCGAGTCGATCGTCGCGCCTGGATACACAGTCTGACTATCTCCCCGGACATGATGAAAGTGACCGTCAAGGGAACGCGCCTGAACGGCGTACAGCTGGAGCTGACCACGCCCACCACCCGGGTTGTGCGCCCGGTCGGGAACACCGGTCGCGTCCAGCTGCGCCTGCCGCGCGGGCTATCGCCCAGCACGTTGGTGATGTTGCACGCTGAAGGCGACTGGTTGGACTTCCGCTACTTCGCCTCGCCCGTCCCGGTACGGGGTCTCGACCAGTCGGTCGTATGGGACCTGCCAGGTGCGCAGTTGACCATGCTCATTGCCGGTGGGGAAAGCCAGTACGTCGAGTTCAAACGCGAGGTACCCACCGGCGAGTCCCGCAGGAAGATGGTCAAGACGGTGGCCGCGTTCGCCTCCGGCGAGGGCGGCGCGGTCCTCGTGGGCGTCGAGGACGACACCCGCGTGGTCGGAGTCGACCCAACCGCCCTGGACCCCCAGATGCGCGCCCTGCACAGCATGATCCGCGATTCGATCGACCCGGAGCCACCCTATGCCGTGCGCGCCGAGGAGGTGGGCGGCAAGACGGTACTCGTGGTCGAGGTCAGCGCCGGCGGCCGCTGGTATGCGATGAACCCGGCGAAGCCGGAGTTCTATCTACGGCGTGGCGGCAGCACGGTACCCGCACGGGTCGACGAGATCGCCGTCGGCTTCGGGTATCGACAGCCATCTGCATCATCCTGGTGAGGGTGAGCGTCAGCCTCGTCACCTCGTCGTGCCACACGCCAGGCCGCTCTGATGGCGCGTCACGCCACGTCGGTGGGCTCCTCGCGCCCGGCCTGGTCTTGCTGCAACGAAAGTCGGCCCATGACGGCATCGAGGATCTGGCCGAGGACGAGCCGGGCGTCGGCGCGGCGGCCAGCGTCGCGAAAGTAGACAGCGGGGATCATCGCGGCGCCGACTAGCCCGGTAAAGATCGATAGCACGGTGATCGCGAGGAGGTCCGCACTGCTGCCGGTGACTGCGGCCGTTCCCACCATTGTCAAGATCGCTGCCGTACCGCTTCTGACAGTCGGTGCGCGTCGCATCCTGGAGTCCCCTTGTCTGTCGGTTACCGAGCCCGCGACGAGATTGACGGGAACGAGTAGCGTGTGGCACCGGCTGGGACAGGTTGGGCACGGCCGGGACAGGCTATCCGGCCACGCGCTGACCGGCCGGCGTCTTCGAGGCCGTTGTCTACGCTGACGGTGGCGAGCATCGGGACGCTGCGGGACTGTCGTGGGAGGGCCGTTCATGCCAGTGGTGCGGTCCAAGGCGGCTGGTTACGACGGCGCCGTGCCGTCGAGTCTGGTCGATTTCGGACGGCGCCTTCAACGGTTGCGTTCCGAGGCGGATCTGAGCCAGCGGCAGTTGGAGGATGCGACCAAGCACGGCCCGGTCCCGCTGAGTCGATCCCAGATCAGCCGAGTGGAAAACGGCGATGTGATCCCGGGCCCGAGGTGGCTGGACACGTATCTGGCCCAATGCGGCGTCCCGGTTGGTAGCCGGGCGTACCGGTGGTGGAGCGCAGCACGGCGCAGGCTGGACGGCACGCTCGTTGAGCCCACGATTGGTCAGGGGACGGCCGGCGGCGAGCAGATGGAGGCAGGCGCTAATACCAGACCGGCGCGCGCGTCGGCGTACACCCTAGTGGTGCGCGACTTCGCACCCGAGGTTCTCCTGGCCCGGGAGCCGGACATGGCCGAGGTCGCCCGGTTCTGCGCCGACGATCGGCCATATCTGTGGTGGCAAGCGGAGCCGTGGGCGGGCAAGTCGGCCTTCGCGGCATGGGTGGCACTGCACCCACCAGCGGGCGTGACAACGGTGGCGTTCTTCGTCACCGGACGGCTCAGGGGCCAAGCCGACAGCGACGCCTTCACCGAAGCGATGGCCGACCAACTCGCCGCGTTGATCGGCGAGGAGCCGCCCCGGACCCAGTCCGCTGCCGCCCTCGACCGCGAACGCCGCCGACTGCTCGACGCCGCAACAGCGCGAGTGCGTAGCCAGGGGAGTCGGCTGCTGCTCGTGGTCGACGGCTTGGACGAAGACGAAGGCGCTGATCCGGCAAGCCCGCTGCCGAGCATTTGCGCGCTCCTTCCGGAACGACCGCCACCGGACCTCAAGGTCATGGTCACCAGCCGGCCACGCCCGGGAGTGCCGACTGACGTATCGGCGGAACACCCGGTCCGACAATGCGACATCCGCGCACTGTCCGCCTTCCAAGGCGGTTCCGGCCTGCGTGACCGGGCGGTGTTCGAGCTCAATCAGCGGCTTCACGCGGGAGATCCGTGCCAGGTCGACGTCGTCGCCTTCGTTACCGCGGCCGGCGGCGGGTTGACCGTTGCTGATCTCGCCGCCCTTACTGGGCAGCCGGGTTTCGTGATTGCCGGAACGCTCGACGGCAGTCTCGGGCGAACGCTGCAACGGCACCAGCTACCAGACAGCCCAAGAAACGGCCAAGACCAGGTTGTGCTCTTCGCTCACGAGACGCTTCGGGAGATGGCCGACGAGGAACTCGCGTCCGATTTGCCGAGCTACCGACAACGGCTCGGCGAATGGGCCGAGTCCTGGCGGCACCAGGGCTGGCCCCGCGACACACCAAGGTACCTGTTACGCCCTTATGGTCATCTGCTGGCGTCGCTCGGAAAGGCGAGGGAGCTGGCCGTACTGGCTACTGACGGTCGACGGCACGACCGGCTGCTGGCGGAGACGCATGGCGATGCAGCGGCGCTGACCGAGATCCGCGACGCGCAGCGACTTGTACTCCATTCCCCCGGGGCTGATCTTGTCGACTTGGGTATCCTTGCCGCACACACGATCGGCTTGGCGGAACGCAACAGTGCGATCCCTGCCGATCTGCCGATGGTGTGGTTCAGGCTCGGTGATCGACGCAAGGCTGAAGCACTCGCCGCGAGCATCCCCAGCGCTCGTGAACGGACGGACGCACTTGCCGGCCTCATGACCGAGTTGGCCGACACCGATCAACAAGCGGACCGGGATGAGATCCTCCGGCTGGCTGCGCAGGCCGAGGACGCTGTCGCGCAGATCGCCGATCCTCAAGAGCGTCTGATCGCGTGCGAGCCTCTCATTGACGCATACATCGACGCCGACTTGTGGGATGAGGCCAAACGTCTGGTGCTGTCTGCTCCGGAGTCGGATGAGCGGGAGCTTGCCCACCTTTCGCTCGTCGAGGAGCTTGCTGAGTCCCAGCAGTGGTCTGCAGCGCAGCAACTCGCCCTCGTGTTCGAAGACTCGTACTGGCAAAGTTGGGCGCTCGCACTCCTAGCTCACGGACTTGCCAGCGGCGCGCTGTGGGACCAGGCCGAGGATGTGGTCGGGCGGATTACCAGCGTGCCCCATCGGGTCGAGGCGCTTACCGTGGTGGTCTCCGAGATCGCATCCGTCGACCGGGAGCGAGCCACCCGGCTGGCGACGGAGGCGCAGCGGCTCGCCCGAGGCGACGGTGCGTCATACGGCGTGCCGCAGGCGGCACCGGACGTTGTCAAGGCACTGATCGCGGCTGGACTAACTGACTTCGTGGAATCGGTAGTTACCGATGTGGGCGAGGCGGTCGCCGGGATCTACGCGGGGGCTCAGGCGGACATCCTCATCCAGTTGTCGCGGGCTCTCGCCGACGGCGGCCTGTTTAGTTTGGCTGACCGGGTCATATCGTCCATCGCGGACGCGAAGCAGCGCGAGTCAGCCGCCGCCGGCATGTCGCAGGCTATGGCCGCGGCAGGCATGAGAGGGGAAGCCGAGCAGAAGGCTCGCGGGTTGGAGAGCGCTCACGACCGGGCCATCGCTTTGAGCGGCCTGGCCCGAGAGTGGGCCGCGTCTTACCTGCAATCAGCACAGCAGATCGCGGATGATGCCGAACGTACCGCTGCCCTCGTCACCGATGCGGATACGCGAGTAAGGACGTTGAGAGCGCTCGCGAAGGACGCCTACACAGCGGGCTGGTGGGAGCGCGCGGAGCGCCTGGCTGACAGCGTTGCAGGTCGCGACCGCGACGATGCTCTCACGGGGCTTGCACGCGCCCTCGTCGAGGCATCCGAGTGGGACAGAGCGCTTGTAGTCGCGGCGAAAGTGTCTGACGAGCATTCGCGGGCGCGGGTTGCACGCCGTGTGGCTGAGGGGCTGTCTGAGGGTCGAGCGTGGGACGCGGCGGAGCAAGCGGCAAGAATGACCTCTGAACCTCGATCCCGCGCGCGAGCGATGAGCGCTGTCGCGGCTGCCATGACCATGGGCGGGCAATTGGATCAAGCCGCTCGGCTGGCGTCCGAGGCCGAGACTGTCGCCAGGATGGGCGCCGACTCGGTGGCACGGGCCGGAGCCCTTGTTGCCCTGGTCTCGACTGTTGGCGTGTGGGACGTGGATCGGGGGCAGCGTCTTGCCCTCGTCGCCGCACAGGTGATTCGGGGCGTCGCCGGCACCTTCTACCGATCCATGCTGATGAGGCACCTTGTTGAGGCGATCGGCGAGGTCGGGTTGTGGCCCCGGCTCGAACAGATCATGGAAGTCGCGGAGGACGCAGCTGCGGACGGCGGACGGTACGACTCTGAGCACCTGCTGTCGTCTCTGGCTATCAGCCTCGCCGGCGCTGGCCGATTCCACGACGCCGAGCGCATTGCCCTGTCCATTGATGACAGTTACCACCGCGAACGCGCCCTGCGCTCGTTCGCACGGGAGCAGGCGAGAGCGGGTCGCCTGGAGGACGCCCTGCGCACCACCACCGGCCTGCGCGGCACCGACGAGCCATGGGAGAGCACCGTTGTGCTCGTCGAGGACCTTGTCGATGCGGACCAACCCGAGCAGGCCTACGAACTCGCCGCGACCATCACGGAGCCGTACTGGCGTACCTGTGCGCTCGCTGCCGTCCTGCCAGCACTCGCTCACGCCGACCAGGGCAGAGCCGAGAACCTGGCCGTCGACGTCGAACAAGTCGCGCGGACGATCGCTGAACAGGACGACCGCATCGAGGGTCTTGGACGGCTGGCGCACGCGATGGCGCACTTCGATAAAGGCACAGCCTCGCGGATCGCAACGGAAGCTGAGCGAACAGCCCTCGCCGTTGCTGAACCTGATGAACGAGCCAGCGCACTCGCCGGCCTGGTCTACGCGTTGGCGGAAATCGACGACGGGTCGGCGACACGCGTCGCGGATACCGCCATTGCCACCGCGCGGGCCATCACCGACGACGGCGACCGAGAGCGGGCCCTGGAGTGGGTACGCGACGAGCTGCGCGAAGCCCAAATGTGGGATCAGGCTGAGAGAGTCGTTGGCGAAATCGAGGGTTCCTGGGAACAAAATTTCTCGCAGCAAATGTTGATCGAGAAGCTGATCGACGCGGCGGAGTGGGACCGTGCCGACCGAGCCATCCAGAAACTCACCGAACCGGATCGCGTCAGAGACTCGCTCGTTGCGTTGGCGAGCGGGCTGGGTCACGCTCGGCAGTGGGTTCGAGCCGAACGGGTACTGCAGTCCATCTCAAGTCCTGCTCATCGTGTCCGGGCAAGCGAACGCATTCTTCAGGCCCTGTCGGCGGATGAAGGAACCGACGTTCCGCGATCATCAACTCGTCAACGGCTACATCGCATGGCTGCCGAGCATCTGACCGGCGTCGAGCCCTTCGGCTGTCTCAAGCACCTGCAACCGGGCTTTCCCGACGAGGTGCGCAGACTGTGCGACGCCGTCGAGCCGATCTTGATCCCCGGTCCGCTCGACGATGGCGTCGAGTTGCGCGGCCCCGGGTAGGTCGCGGTCGAGGAAACCGAATCCAGAGGCGAGGTCGGGCAGGGCGCGTGCCGGGGACGTCGACGGTCTGGGCGGGGTCGAAGGCGGCGGCGCGAGGGCGCAGCGGCATCGACGGCACAGCCGGGCCCGGGCCTTGGCGGCCCGACGACGGGTCGGCCAGCCCAGACCCATGGTGCGTATGGCTGCCAAGTCGGGCCGCTGCGGCGCGAGCGGGCACATGCCCACCCTCGCTGATAGTTTGTGTTCTAGGGATGCTTTTGCTGGTCTGCAGTTGGTGGAGGCGAGGAAGCGGATGGCCGGCGTCGCGGCGGTGTATCAGCAGATCATCGACGATATCGAGGCGAAGATCCGCGGCGGCGCGTTACGCCCAGGTGACCGGCTGCCGTCGTTGGCCGAGCTGACGCGGCTGTACGAGTGCTCGTCTCAGCCGGTGAAGATGGCGCTGCGGCTGTTGCAGCACAGCGGGACTCTGCGTGGGCATCAAGGACGCGGCGTATACGTAGCCGCTGGGGCGCCGGCGGCGAGGGGTGGGCGGCCGTACCCGAATCAAGCCTGCCGTCCGGTACGTGAACGACGGCGACGTCCGGCCGGCCGGTCGGGTCGGCGGGCCTGTGCCCGCCGGTCGCCCGACACGGTGGTTCGTCGGAGGGTGACCGTCGCGCCCACAGGCCCGTCGGTACCGCCGACTCGGGGCGTCTACCGGTCGTCGGTGTCTCCCCAGCGGTGGCGGTTGGCGACGTCGGGCAGCAGCAGTCGGGCGCCCTGGTTGTCGGCCGGGTTGAGCCACAGCATGTTGTGCAAGGTCGTTTGCGCCTGCTCGAATCGGCCCAGCCGCCACAGCGCCAGGGTGAGCCCGTGTAGGGCGCGTAGGAAGGGCCGGTTGTCCAGTTCCGCCCAGCGCAGCACAGCGGTGAACGGGTCGGGCATCGCCAGTTCCGCTATGGCGACACCACTCTGGTAGTGCCCGAGGGCGGTGCGTACCCAGGTGGCCTGCTGCCGGGCGTCCGGCGGTGGTGTGACGATGAGTTCCCCGCCGGGGCTGGCCAGCGACAGGTACAGGTGACCGAGGTGGGCGTACGCGTCGATGTCGCGGGGCTCGACGCGGATGATCTTTTTCAGGTCGCGTTCGTAGGCGTCGACGTCGCTGGTGGCGTCGCGCCGGTCCAGGGCATGGTCGATCGGGACGCCGCCGTCGGGGTCGTGTCCGGCCGGGTAGGGGTCGGGTAGGGCGACGTCGGGGCGGGGGCCGGCGTCCACGAGCCGGCGCCACCAGTCGATGCGCTCCTGCGGGGTGTCGCCGCCCCGGCCCGGGTCGTCGTCGACCGGGTCGGTGTCCGCTACCTCGAGCAGCTCGGCCGGGGTGAACTCGCCGCGTTCGCGGGCGGGTGGTACGCCGAGGGCCGCGGCGCGGGCGACTCGGGCGAGCACCCCGGCGGCCAGCCGCGGGCCGCACACTTCGGCCAGCCGGTAGTAGCGGGCCTCGGGTACCCCGGCTGCCCGGGCGTGGTGACGGCCGGCTGCGGGCGCGGCGGCGAGGACAGCGTTGAGGGCCTCAAGCATGCCGGCCTCGTCGAGGCGGGCGGGAAGCAGGTGGGCTTGCGCAGCGGCGGCCACCCGGGCCGTTGCCTCCCGGGCGCTGATGTCGGCGACCGCGGCCACGGCGCGGGCCAGCCGCGCGTGCTCGCTGGCGGTGCTGGTCATGATCCGTCGGCTCCTCACGGCCTGTCTGGCGGTGCCGCAGCGTCGTTCCCGTTCAGTCTGCCCACACGCGCCGCCCGCACGTCGGGCCGGCGCGCCGATCGTCCTGCCACCTCGTGCCCGCCGGTGCCGGCCCGGTCCCGGTCGGGAGTTCGCGGGCCCAGCCCCCGCCCAGCCGCTTTGGCTGTCCCCGCCGGGCCGCGGCGTCGGTACCTGATGAGCGGCCGATACTGCCGGCAGCGTCACCGGCGGCGGCGCTCGCCTGTCAGATGTCGGTGGGCAGGCCGAGGATGTCGGGGACGATGTCGAGGCCGACGCTCAGCGTTGCGTGGAGATGGTCGAGGTCCTGGTCGGGCACGCCCATCCGATCGTGCGGCTGGCGATCAGCCTTGGCTACCTCGACCCGGATGTGCTGGAGGCCAAGCCGGGCTGGCCGCCGCTGTTCTCCTCATACCAGCAGATGCTGGGGGCCGTCGGCGCGGTCCCCGAGGGGATCCGCTGACGCCCGCCGGTACGGCTCGGCGTGCCGGCGGGTTGTCCACACCCCACCCTCGTCATCCACAGATGCCGGTTGCGGGCTGGACACCGAAGCGGGTCCTCCGGCACGGTGGGCGAGTCGTCGGCGAGGACACTCGGTACCCGGCCGGCCACGCCCACGGGAGGTGGGCCGGGCGACCCAGCAGCGCCACCGGCGACACCACAAGGACGGCGGCCAGGCGGTGCACCGCCACATTTTGTGAGCACGGCCTGGGCTGCGTCCAAACACGCAAAACCGCCCGGGGACAGGATTTGTCCCGGGGCGGTTTGGGTGGCGCGGTTGGGGACGGCTCGGTCGTCGTCGGCTCACGCTGCCTGGGTGGGGTTGTCCGGCTGGTCTCGGCGGGGTTCGCGGGGGATCAGGTCTGCGGCGGCGTCGGCGTGTTCGCGGCGCAGTTCGAGGATCACCGAGGTGTAGATGTCGGCGGTGACCCCGATGCGGGAATGGCCAAGGGTTTCCTGGACTTCTTTGAGGTCGGCTCCGCCGTGGCGGAGGTAGGTCGCGGCGCAGTGCCGCAGGTCGTAGAGCCGTACCGGTGGCAGGCCGGCCTTCTTGACGAGGTAGTCGAACCGGGCGGTGATGGTCTGCGGGTGCCAGGGCTTGCCGTCCGGTCGGACGAAGAACAGCCCGGTGTCGGGCCACTGGTCGCCGCTGACCTGTTGCCACCGGTGGCGCATGGCCAGGTAGGCGCGCAGCACCGCGACGGTGGCTGGGCCGAGCGGGACGACCCGGTCGCCGGCCTCGCTCTTGACTTCTTTGATGATCGGCCGGTAGCCGACCTCGGTGATCTGCTGCACCACGGTCAGGTGCCAGTCCGCGTTGTCGCCATCGCCGTCGGTGTCCACGCCGACGGCCGCGTCGGCGCCGGCGTCGGCGTCGGTGTTCGTGTCGTCGTCGGTGCCGAGGTCGGTGGTGGGGCCGATCTCGACGTCCTCGTCGCGTAGCCCGCACGCCTCGCCGCGGCGTAGCCCACGGTGCAGGATGAGCACGTACATGGCGTACAGGACGATGTCGTGGGCCTCGGCGTAGTCGAGGAACGCCCCGGCGAGGGCGGGCGGCCACACCATGACCGGGCTGGGCCGTTTCCCGGTGACCCTCCACCGGGCGATCGCCTTCGCGGTCCAGACCCGCGGCTTGGGCGCCTTGCCCGAGGGCAACTCGACCCCGGCGGCCGGGTTGTCCTCGCGTAGGTGGTACTTGTGGATGGCGTCGTTGAGGGCCTTGCGTAGGGTCGCTCGTAGCCGCTGCAGGCTGGCGGCGCTGAGCGGCCGGACGCCTTTGACCGTCTTGCGCACGTCGGGGTCGGTGCTTGCGTGGGCGGCGCGGATCTGCGCGTTGCGGGTCTCCAGGGCGGTGAACATGGCCTCGATGTGGTGGTTCTCTAGGGCCTGGACAGGCACCTTGCCCAACTGGGGGACCAGGTAGAGGCGGACGTGGTCGCTGTAGCTGCGCACGGTCTTCTCCGCCAGGCCACGCCGGTGCGTAAGCCACATCGTGAGGTACTCGGCGGTGGTGGTCGTGACGGTGGCCGGCACTCCGGCGCGGATGCGCCGGGTGACGGTGTCGCGGTCGGGCAGCGGCCGGTCGGCCTGCCGGGCGTCCAGCAGCATGTCGGCGATCTGGTAGGCGAGCGTCTCCACGTCGCCGGCCAGGTCGAGCAGGTCCCGGGCGAGGTCACGTTCGTCGGTGGCGTCGTCTCGGCTGGCGAAGCCGTTGTGGCGTAGCTGGCGGCGTTTCTGGCCGGGTGGGGTGGGCAGTTCGAGCTGGTAGCTCCAGGTGCCGTGGTTGGAGTTCCACGCCCCGCCGGGGCGGCGTAGCTTCGGGCATTTCGCGCCGAGCCGCCGGCCGGTGGCGGGGTCTTTGCAGTAGCAACGCTTGACGACGGATCCTTCCGTGCTCACGGTGTCCTCCCTCGGGGACTCGCATCGGGTGGTGCACCGGTGGGCCGCCCCATGGGCGGCCCACCGGTGGTTGGTGCGCGATGGTGGGCGGGTGCGGCGGGCCGATGCTGCTGATTTGCGTCTGATTCGCGTGTGGTGATCCACGCTCGGAACCCGCGCCGGATCAAGTCGCCGACCCGGCCGAAACCGAATCCCGGCAACCAGGGCCGGCAGGAGCCGGATCGGCGGGAGTCGGATCGGGGGGAAGCTGCAGCGCGGCGAGGATCCCCGCGACCGCGACCCGGTAGCGGGCACCGACCCGGATCACCGGGACGGGAAAGTCGTCGTTCTTGGCCAGCTCGTAGGCCTGGGCCCGGCCGATTCCGAAGATCGACGCGGCGGTCGGCAGGTCGGTCACCGCACCGAGGGCACGGATGTCCGCCTCTGTCCACACAGGACGGTCGTTGCGGACGACGGCGTCGCCCGGCTGGGGGGTGTCCTCATCGGTGGTGTTGTGGTCGGCGGTCATGGCAGCGTTCTCCTTGCGGGGCGGGGTTTCGGTTTCGGGGTCGGCGAGGCGTAGCCAGCGCAGCAGCTTCGGCAGATTGGTATCCGGGCCGTACGCCAGGAACGTGCCGTCCGCGGAGGCGCAGCCGATCGAGACGGCGTAGCGCAGGCGTTTGAAGCTGTTGACCCGTCCCATGTGGACCGTCTTGCCGTGCCGGCGGGCCTGGGCGGCGAGGCCGGCTGCGGCCGGCCCGAGTTTCCAGGCGGTGCTGGCGCCCAGGAACAGGACATCGAAGTCGTTCCATGGCACGTTCAGGTGCTCGAGCCCGTCCTGCGCGACCAGGGCGACCGGGTACCCGACGGCGCGGATCCGGTCGAGCATCGGCCGGGACCGGGTGAGGGTCGCGGCCGGGTCCCCGGGCACATCGGGGGCGGTCGCGAACGCGCAGCGGGGTGCGTGGGCGGTGCGGGCCGACAGCCACGCCAGATACCGGGTGTCGCCGGGATAGCGGCCGGTGTAGGCGCCGTTGTCGGCGCACCAGGCCACCCCGGCCTGCAGCCGGTGGCCACTGGCCGGGGTGGCGATGTGCCCGAGCAGGCCGGCCCGCATCGCCTCACGTACCCGGGGCCCGGACGCGGTGGCGTAGTACCGCACGGGCGGCGCGAATGGTGAGGACGAGGGCGACGGGGATGGCGGTGGCGGTGGCCTTCGCGAGCAGCTGCCCGGGGACGGCGGCCCAGATCGGGAAGCCGGCCAGGGCGAGGAACAGGACCGTGTCGATCGGGGCGCCGACCGCGTTGGATGCGACGACCGCGCGCAGCCAGCCGCGGCGGCGTAGCGGCTGGTACACGATCAGGTCGGCCAGCTCGGACAGGACGAACGCGGTCGCCGACGCGAGCGCCAGGCGCGGCCCGGCCATCACGGCGCTGGCGATCCCGGCCGCAGCGATGGCGGCGAGGACCGCCAACCGGCCGGCGCTGTCGTGGACCCAGTCACGGGCGAGTAGGCAGAACCCGGCGGCGTAGGTGCCCGCGGTCGCCGTGAGGCCCAGCCCGACGGGGATGAACCCGTACCGTGCGGTCAGCGCGTTGGCTGCGGCCACGGCGGCGGCGAACACCACGACGGTGCCCACGGCGAGCAGGATTCGGCGGGGCGACCGTCCCGGAGGTTGCGGGTGGCGGTCGGTGTGGCGGCCGGGCGCGGGCCGCAGGCTCAGGCGAATGCGGGGCGGGGCCGGGATGGTCGCACAGTGGCGGCCGGATGGCAGCCGCCCCTCGGGTGGCGCAGTTGGCGTGGTTGGCGTGGTCATGACGCGGGTCTCCTCGTGATGGCAACGGGTATATGGGGTCGACGGCGCCCCGGGCGGTCCCGGAGGGTGGCCCGGCGCGGCGGGCGACCGGTTGGTGTAGGCACGCGCTCAGGCGGCCGGCTGCCGAGCCGGCCGCTGCCTTCGCGGCGTAGGGGAACAGAACCCCGCGTCGGTCAGTCGGTGCCGGCGACCAGGACGGGGGTGCCGGCGGCGCGGATCCAGGAGCGGCTGGCCCGGTCGGGGTGGAAGGTGACGAACCCGGGCCGCAGCCGGGCCAGGTCGCCGCGCAGCGCGTGCTGCGCGGCGTCCCAGGCGGCGGCCTTGTCGGTGGCGTGCACGGTGACGGCCAGGCGCAGCACCCCGGTGGCGGTGTAGCGGGCAAGGCCGCCGGAGCCGGGGCAACGCAGCCGGGTCAGATCGAACACGCTGACCGACTCCCGCACCGGATGTGCGGGCGGGGTGTGCGCCGGCGCCGGGCGGCGCAGGCGGGCATGGTGGAGACGGGTGGCTTCGTTGACCACTTGCGCACGCGCGGCATGACTGGCCACGGCGCGGCTCGGCGCGTCCACGGTGACGGTGACCGGCAGGCACAGGCCCACCAGGTAGGCGCCGGGCAGGGGCGGCAGGCCGAGCCGGGCGAGGGCGTCGTTGGCGAACCAGCGAGTGACCACATGGGTGTTCACCAGCGTGATCAGCTCGTCGCGGATGCCACGGCGCAGGCGCTGGGCTTCCCGACGGGCGTACTGCGCCCGGGTGGTCAGGTCACGGATGCGGGCCTGCGTCTGCGGCAGCGCGGTCGGCATCTGCGGCCGGGCGGGCGGCGGCGCCGGGCGGACAAGGGTGCGGGTCGGCATGAGGACTCCTCGAACCGGAAACGGGTGATGGCGGAAAAGGGGCAGGGGCCAGACGCGGGCCACGATGCGTGGCGCAGCGGGGCTGTCACCGCCGGCCTGTGACTGCCGGACCTCACAGCCCGGCTGTTGCTGCCGGTCGCGGGCGGCCGGCGCCTGGGCAGCTACCGGACCCCGAGGTAGCTGTGGACCGTCGCGAAGACGGGGTCCTCCCACTCGCCGGGGAAGGTGCGCCGCGTTCGCCGTAGGCGCGGCAGATCGGTGTCGGACTCGTCGTCGACATCGGTGTTGGCCCGGCGGTCGACGTCCGGGTACCTCCAGTCGACATCGCCGTCGTCGTTCAGGTCGCCATCGGCGCCGTCGCCCGGGCCGTCCAGGAACCGGTCCCAGGAGCCGTCCGTACGCCCGTCGCTCGCGCGGTCCAGGTAGCCGTCGCCGGCCTCGAAGCGGCCGCCGTACCAGTCGCTGTCGTCCCGGTCGTCGTGGATGGTGCTGCTGGCCTGTCGGGTGTCGAGGGACGGCCCGGCGTCGTAGACGACCGGCGCGTCGATGATGTCGAGGAACTGGTGCAGCAGGCTCAGGTCGTCGTACAGCAGACTGGTGGCGACGGCCACGAGCGCGTCTTCGCTCGGGCACGCTCGGACGGTCACCGCGATGAGCAGATCGGCGCAGGTCCTGGCGCGGCGGCGGCCGGACCCGTGATGTGGGCGGGGCGGGCCGACGTGGACCTCGCCGAGCACGCCGACCGGCCGGGACCAGTTCAGCCGCACCTCGTCGAGCGCGCAGCACAGCATGGCCGCGTCGGTCTCGTCGTCTTCGTGGACTACGGTCATGGCCACCCGCAGCCGGAAGCGGACCGTGCCGGGGCCGTGCAGCGGGTCGAGGCCGAGCATGGCCAGGCCCGCGTTGGCCTCGTCGAGGCGCAGGTAGCGGGCGTTGATGTGGCGCTGCACGCTCTCGCGCAGCCGTGCGCGTTGCCGTTGAGTGCGGTGGCCGTGGCGGCGGGCCAGCCCCTGCACGGTCGCCGACCGGGCGGGCGCGACGAAGGCGACCACGTCGGTCGGCAGCGCGCGGTCGGCGGGCTGCCGGTTGGGTGTGCGGCGACGGATCGCGCGCAGTGGTCTGCGGGCCGTGGACATGACGGTTCCTCCCTGTCAGGGCTTGGGCGTGCGGCGGTCGGCCCCTTGGCTTGCGGTGGCCGGTGGCCGTTGACACGGGCGTTGCAGTCGCCGGCGCGGCGGATGGCCGGCGGCGCGGATACGTGAGCCGCCCGGCGCCCGGATCAGAGGGCGTCGGGCGGCGTAGTTGGCTCGGGCTAGGGCTGTTGCCAGCGCAGCCGGGCGACGTGGTCGACGCCGTGGTCGGTGCGGGGCCGGCTGGGCCGGCCCCACCCGGGCCGTGGCGGCCGGGCGGCCACTACCCGCCAGCCGGCCGCTCGCAGGGACGCGCCACTCTCACCCTGCTGGGTGTAGGTGATCAGGCGGCAGTACCCGAGGGCTTTGGCCGCGGTCCAGGCAGCGGCGTACAAGGCGCTGCAGGTAGGGTGAGGCCGTCGTCGAGGTGACGGGCGACCAGGCGACCGACGACCGCGACCCCGACGAGCAGGTCGTGGTCGTCGGCGATGCCGATGCTGTACTTGTGGCCCACCGGTGGGCGGTGGTGGCGGTGCCAGTCGGTGATGAACTCCTTTGCCTGGGCGAACGTGACCGGCACGGTGCGCAGCCTCACCCGCCGCCCCCACCGTCGTCGGGCAGGTGCGGTCGTAGCCGGGTGAGGGCTTCGTCGTGGAACGCCGAGCTGACGTCGACGCCGATGTAGGAGCGGCCCAGCTGCAGCGCGGCAAGGCCGGTGGTGGCGGCCCCGGAGAACGGATCCAGGACCACCCCTCCCGGTGGGCAGCCGGCCGCGATCGCCCGCAGCGGCAGGTCGAGCGGGAACGGCGCGACGTGCGAGCCCCGGTACGGGCGGGTGGCAGTCGCCACACGTCGCCCGGGTTACGGCCCCGGCGATGCGCGGCGGTGTGCGCGCGGCCGGTCGGGACGAGGTTGCCCCGCCCGGCCCCGGGCTCCACGGTCACCTGCGCGGCGGTGTACTTGCCGGCCCCGTACCGGCCTCCGCGGCGGCGTCGGGTGGCCTCAACCCCACCCGTGTGTCCTTTGTGGACGCCGCCGAACACCCGGCTGCCATCGGCGGCCTGCGGGTGTTTCAGGGGTTCCCGGATCGGGTCGAGGTCGAAGTAGTACCGCGGCGATGGGGTGAGCAGGAACAGCATCTCGTAGGTGGTGGACAGCCGGTCCCGGACCGACTCGGGCATCGGGTTCGTCTTCGACCACACGATCGCGTTGCGCAGCAACCATTTCCCGGTGGTTTGGAGCGCGAACGCGACCCGCCACGGCACCCCGATCAGGTTCTTCGCCGCCAGCACCGATCCCGCCCGCGTCGCGGGCAGCCCGCTTCCGGTGTCGTAGGCCCGTTTGCCGCCCCCGGCGTAGCTGTCACCGAGGTTCAGCCACGCCGTTGCGGTCGGGGTCAGGACGCGGTGGGCCTGGTCGAACACTGCCACCAGCCGGCTGATGTACTCCTCGACCGTCGGCTCCAGGCCGTACTGGGGATCGGTCCACACCGCCCCGCAGGCCCCGCACACGGCGCCGTCGCCGCGCTGGCGTACCGGTACCGGATGCGGGCACCCCGCCGCGCCGCCCTGCCACCGGCCCGTTGCGTAGTCGCGCAGCGACCAGAATGGCGGTGACGTGACCAGGCAATCGACGCTGGCCTCAGGCATCGCCGTGAGAACGTCACGGGCGTCGCCGAGGTACAGGCTGACCGGGCCGGTGTGCCGGTAGGCGTAGGACGCCAGGCCGGCCGGTGCGTCGGGCGGGTCGGGGGTCATGGCCGTACCGCCCATCGGTGCGGGCACAGCAGCAGGGCCAGCGCGAGGGCCGCCTGCTGCGGGACGACCCCGTTGCCCAGCACCCGCAGGGCGAGGGTGCGCGGCAACGGCAGGTCGGTGACCCAGCCGTGGTCCAGGCCCATCAGCCATTCCACGAACACCGGCGCGAGCACCGGCTTGCCGTGGGTGCCGGGTTGGGTGGGTGTGGGCGCGGGCCGCCCGATCAGCTGCTCCCACCGGTTCACCGCCTGCGCGTACGGGCCCCACGCGCGCGCCGGGGTGGTGGGCTGCCAGGAGGCGGGTGCCTCCTGCCACGAGCCCAGCTCGCGGGGCAGCGTCGCGTCCGCGATCTCCGCCGCCTGCTCCAGCGACGGCCCGGACCGCGACCCGGCGTCGGTGGCGGCACGCCGTGCGGTGCGTGTCGCGCTCACCCGGGGGGTCGGCAGCAGCCGGCCCCCCGCCACCGTGACGTTGTCCTCGCCCCTGGCCCGGTCCGGTGTGCTCAGGCGGACCGCAGCCGACGGGAGGGTCAGGTCGCCTTTGGAGCCGCGCTGGGCCGGGCAGCCCTTGGTCCCGTCGCTGGCCCGGGGTGTGGGCAGCAGCATCCGCGATACCAGGGTGCGCAGGTCCACCCCGCCCTGCCCGTGTAGGGCCGGGCCCCGCCCGTCGCTGGTACGGGGGGTGGGCAGTAACCGCGCCCCGTCGACCGGTCCGGTCCCCGCCGTGGCGGCAACCGTGCTGGCCGAGCCCGGGGCGTCGGTGGCGTTCGGGTCGGGCAGCAGCCGCCGGGTGGCAAGGGTAGCCAAACTCGGCCGCACCGCCGCCCCCGCCGACACCGACTGGTTCGACCCGTACGCGCGGGCGGTCGGTGTCGGCAGCAGCACAGGCTCTATCGGTTCGGCGGGTTTGCCGGTCTTCGATGGCCGGTACCCCTGCACCGCCAGGGCAACGGTCGGCCGCCACGTGTCGCGGCGGTTGCCGCTGAGGTACCCGGTGCCCGGGGTGGAGGTGGGCGTCGGGAGCAGGTCCGGTCCCTGGCCGACCCGCCGCTCGCTGCCTTCGATCAGGTCGGGTAGGCCGCGTTGCATGCCCGGCCCTTTGCCGTCACGCGCGCACGGGGTCGGCAACGTCACCACCCCCACCGATGAGTTGGTGGTGGAGGTCTCGTCGGGCGGCCAGCAGGAACAGCCGGTCACGGCGGTGTGCCGCCCCGATGTCGGATGCGCGTAGGCACAGCCAGCTCGTGTCGTACCCGAGCGCGGCCAGATCGGCGTGGACGACGTCGAGCCCTCGCCGGAGCAGCGCGGCGACGTTTTCCACGAAGACGAGGCCGGGTCGAAGACCGCGAACGGCGTCGGCGACCCCGGCCCAGAGGCTGGAGCGGGGGCCGTGGATGCCTTCGCGTCGGCCGGCATCCGAGATGTCCTGGCAGGGGAATCCTGCGGTGAGGACGTCGACTGCCGGGACGGCCGACCAGTTGATGGTGCGGATGTCGCCGAGGTTGCCGATGCCCGGGAAGCGGTGGGCGAGGACCGTTTGGGCGTGCCGGTCGGTTTCGGCGTACCAGACGAGGTGGGCGTCGAGGACCGCGGCGACGGCGAGGTCGAGCCCGCCGTAGCCGGTGCACAACGATCCGACCCGCAGTCCTCCGGGGCGGGGTGTGAGCGTCGGGTGGTCAACCGTCACGCCACCTCCCCGAGCACCACGCCGGCCGCGTCCAGGGGCGGGGTGTGTGGGCAGGTCCACGGCCCGCACCCGGGCCCGTCGACCGGGCGGCTGCGTGGGCGCAGCACAGCCTGGTCGAGCGGTACCCGGGACGGGTGCAGGTAGAAGCTGCCGCGCAGTGGGTGCCCGTCCGCGTTGGCGCGTGCCGATCCGTTGCGGATCGCCTTGTCGAACGCGACCGCGTCGGCCCACTCCAGGGGGTGGTTGGCTTTCAGGTCGGCCCAGAACCCGTCGTCGTGGAATGGGCAGCCCACGCACGACGACTTGGGAGTATCGCCGAGGCCGTTGGCGGTGAGGAACGCGACGCAGTCCTCGCGCCGCCAGCCCAGGTCCAGCAGCGGGAACGTGTTGCGCATGTAGCGCACGTCCGAGTCCCGGGCGCGCATCACCTCGTCGACGGAGATCCCGATGGCCATCTCCGCGACAACCCAGGCCGGCACCCGGCTGTGACTGGGCACGTTGTTTGGCGATTGGGCACGGACATTGGCGCCCCGCCGTGCGTCCGACTCCGAATGGTCGCCATTCGTGTTCGCGACACTGCTTGCAGAGCGTCGCTGACGCGCTCAGGACGAGGGTGTTGGCTCAGTCGTCGAGCGGTTCGTTAGCCCTTGATCTTCGCGATGATCTCACCGATGTAGGGATCGATGCGTTCGCGTAGCGGCCGGTAGTGATTGGTGCCGTTGACGAGGGGTTTCCAGCGGCTGCTGACGTACTTGGCGGTTGGGCTGAGCCGGCCGAGGTTGGTCCAGTCGCGGCGCGTGTGGATGTTGTAGGTGCGGTCTCCGCAGGTGGCGTGGTACCAGACCCAAACCGAGGCAAGGATGCGTTTGCGGTCGTCCCACTCGACGCGTCGCCAGCGCCAGGCGCCGGTCTGGACCACTGTGGGCAGCCCGTTGGTGAGCCGGGCCCAGTCGGTGGGCGGTATCGACCAGTCGGCGAGGGCGTTCCGGCGGCTGCCGAAGTCGGTGAGGGCCGGGTGGGCGTCGAGGTGATCGGCGAGGGCGTCGATGGCTTGGTCGAACGCGGCTTGGCGGCCGGTGGCCGCGAGTCGGTCGGCGATGTGGGCGAGCGAGTAAGTGGTTGCCCAGCGCGACATGCCGAGGGGAACCACGGCGAAAGCGATGTTGGCGTTGGTGGCCGTGCCGCCGAGGATCATCCGCGCCAGGCGGCCCCCGATGACGTGGTGCAGCGATCGGGGCGGCAGGTCAGCGAAGGCCACAAAGTATGTATTGATCCATGCGGAGGGGATCCGTTGCGGGATGTGCTGCAGCCCGAACCGGACCGACCGTGGTGGCGGGTAGCGCCGCTTCGTGATCATGGACGCGATGCCGGTGCGAGCGACGACGTGCGCCGCGCCGACGGCGGGTCCGAGCGCGGTCTGCAGTCCGGGCGAGCATTGGCCGTCGCCGCGGAGAAACTGTTTGATCCAGTCGTAGTGGGTATCTGGCAGGCCGCCCGTGAGGTCAGTGAGGAGGGCGCGGACGGTGTCCGGGTCGCCGGCCCGCGTGATCGTGTCGGCGAGGGCGAGCAGCGCGGCGCAGGAGGCAGTGTTCGCTGGTGGGGTGTCGTAGAGGGCATGGTCGCGTGCCTTGTTCGCGATGCGGCGGACCTGCTCGATGCGTCGGCGGGTGGCGGTGGCATGGTCGTCGATGAGTCCGGCCTGACGTTGGTTGCTCACGAGCGGGCGTGCGGCCGGCCACGACGCGGTGGCCAGGCAGGCGAGCACGCGAAGGTCGATGAAGTACTGGGAGGGCGTCGCCGTGTGGCCGACACTGATGGTGGGCTCTCGGCGGTGAAGCAGGTGCAGCAGCTGGCCCTGCAGGACAAGCTGGGGCTCAATATTTAGGTCGTTGTCCGGGTTGGTAACCGCGGTGTCGAGGCGGTAGCCGCATGCGTGGCGGTCCCCGCTGATCTGGGGGTTGCGGCATGCGGTGGGGTGCAGCGTGCTGTTGTTCGGGCGGCCGAGCAGCCCGGAGCTCGGGCCGCGCGACATCGCGGCCTGAGCGCACGCTGGACACGTGTGTTTGAGGAGCCGCCGGTGGGTGGGGCAGGCGAAGACTACCGGCAGGCGCCAGAGCTTGTTCCAGGCGCCGCCGTGGCGCCGCTGGATGGTGCTGGCGTCACCGGCCAGGCATTGGGGGCAGTAGCGGCTCGAGCGGGCCAGGATCCAGCGTTCTTGCACGAAAACGCCGCTGACGGTCCGACCGGTCGCGCCGCTGCGGCGGCGGTGGAACCCGAAGGCGGGGTCGACGGGCGGGTAGTTGCCGCGGACGGTGGCCAGCGTCAATGCCTGGGCCTCGGCGGGTTTCAGCCGGGTGGCGGCGGCGAACCGGACGGCGGTGTCGGTGTCCAAGGCGAGCAGGAGACTGGCCGGGATCCTCGCGGTAGTGCCGCTGGTCGGTAGCCCGGTGGCTTCGGCCAGGCGGGCTGGGGACAGGTCGAGGCGGTGGGCCAGCCGCAGCAGGAAGCCGGGCAGCGACTCGTCGGGCAGCGGCGCGAGGCTGCGCGGCAGCGGCGTACCGGTCATCCGGTGGCGTCCGTCGCGGGGGTGCCGTGATCGTCGAAGACCGTGTTGCGTCTGGGCCGGTCGCGCTTGCGGGGTGTCGCGGCGGGGATGTCGGGGATCTCGGCGGGCGGACGACTGACGTTGCCGAGGTTGATGGTGACCTCGTCGAGCAGGTCGGTGGTGAGTTGCTCGTCGCCGGTGTCGATCGCCAGGGCGCAGCCGTCTTCGAGGAGGCGTTCGAGCAGGCCGACGATGCCGCCGGTGCGGCGAAACAGGTACTCGGGCATGGGCCCGTCGGTGAGCATGCCGGGCCGGGCGGCCAGCAGGCGCAGATGGGTTTCGATGCCGGCGAGGTGGCCGATCCAGGCCGCCATGGTTTCGGGGGTGTCGTAGCCGAACGGGTCGAGGTCGACCAGGTCGAAGCGGCGCTGGGTCTGGGTGGCGGCCTGGTCGGCGAAACTGCCGCCGGCCGCGTGCGGCGAGCGCGTGGCGCGAACAGGGCGGTGGCCTTCGCGTAGCAGCCCGGAGGCGGGGATGCCGACGCCGATGAGTACGAGAGTGACGTGCATACTCATCAGCGAGCGCAGCAGGTCGAGGGCGTCCTGGTCGGCTTCCCGGTGCATGCGCAGCCGGGTGATGTCGTCGAGGATCAGCAGCTTCGTGGCGTGATCCTCGATTGAGGTGCGGACCGCGTGGACGAGTTGGGCCAGGGTCATGCCCCGATGCGGGGCGCCGTAGAAGCCGAGGATGGCCTCGCAGACGCTCTTTGGGGTGGCGGTGACCGGGGTCGGCACGTAGGCCACGGTGGCCACCAGGTCCCTGGTGCCGGCCACCGCGTCGGGGTTGATCTGCTGGTGCAGGGCCAGCCACTGGTCTTCGAACGCGGCGGCGACCTCGCAGGCGGTCTCGGTCTTGCCCTGGTACCCACCACCGTTGATCATTAGGCCAGCGCGGGTGGTTGGTTTGTGCTTGAGGGCGTTGGTCTGGATCCGCGAGCCCATGATCCGTGACACGGCACCGCTCATCGGGGTCTCCAGGATCGGCAGGTTCGCGTGGGTGGCCGCCCGGTGCAGGTCGTGCAGGGTGCGCCGGCGTGGGCTCAGCCGCCGCCACTGGGCCAGCGATACTCGCGGTGCGGGTCGGAAGCTGTGCCGGTTGCGCCGCCAGTGCGCCCATCCGGCCGCTGTCTCGCGGGCCGGTGCCGGTCCGGGCAGCACGAACGGCACCGCCGACCCGGCGGCCATCTCGTCGCCGCCCTTCGCTATGGCGGTCACGGTTGCGGCCCGGGCTCGTCGTCGTCGGACAGCAGCAGCAGGCTGTGGCGGTGGTATGCATCGCCAAGGCGCGGCGGAGTCTCGGGGCGTTGCGGCACCGCGAGCTCCCGGCGGCGTCGGCGTTCGGCGTCGATCGCCGCCTGGGCCGCAGCGGCGCGCTCGGCCCACCGCAGCGGGACCACCGCGGCCGGTGACGTCTCATCAGCGGTGGTGCCGGGACGGTCCGCGCCCGCCGTCACGGCCTGCGTGGCCTCCCGGGCGTGTTGGCGGCGAGCCTGCTTGGGAGCCTGCGTGGACCACCCGTCGACCGGGGCGGCCTCGGCGAGCAGGTCCAGCAACACCGGCAGTAGCTCGGCGTCTGACCGCGGCGCCAGACCGGCCTGCGCGACGGTGCGTAGCAGCTGGTCGCGGCAGGCGTCGCCGAACGCGGGCACCTGACCGTCGGCCGGCAGCCCGACCCACGCCAGCCGATGCCAGGAATGGTCTACCGGGTCGCAGAAGAACACCCACCGCGCGTCCCGACGGTCATAGTGGATCACCCACGTGCCCTTGTGCCGCCCGCCCCGCGCCGACACCTCGCCCCGGTAGGGGTCCAACGCGGGGCCGTCATACCACAGACCGCGAATCTTCACCCCACGCCGGCCGTGGATCTTCACGTGGGAGGTGGGCAGCAGCTGGTAGTACAACTCAGCCGGCGGAACCCGGATTGCGAAGCCGGTCTGCAACGTCGCCGCGGCGAACAGGCTGTTCGGGCTGTGCGCGCCGCCCGGATCCCAGGCCGGCGCGTACTCGCCCAGGACCCGTTGTTGCCACACTGCGACGATCCAGGTCGCGAACAGGTGCTCCATCTCGGCGAGGGTGAGTACCGCATCGCCGGCCGGGTCGTCGCCCCGGTCCGCGACGTCGATGCCCTGCCAGCCGGGCAGCAGCTCGAACAGCAGGCTCTGGATCCCGGCGAACGTTCGCTCCACGGCATGCTTGTCCGTCGGGCGAAGCACCCGAGCTGGCAGGATGTTGACCCCGAGAACGCGCTGTGCCTCGACCACATGGTGGTTCTTGTAGACCGACCCATGATCGACGGTGACCGTTTCCGGCGCGACGAACGGCCGTGCCGCCACCCGGATAGCCCGCCAGTTCGTCGACGACCGCAGCCGGTGTGCCCGGGTAGGCCCAGGCCATCTCCGGCCCCCACCCGGGTCGCATCCGCATCGGCGTCATCACGTCCCGCAGCATCATCGCCACGTCGATCGAGGTGTCCGACACCAGCGTCAGCCGGAACCCGACGATCGAGTGGGTGTAGACATCCAGAGCCAGGCTCAGGTGCGCCGAGACCGCCTCCCCGAAGACCTGCTCGCGGACCTTCACCGGCAACACCGTGGTGTCCAGCGCCACCACCTGCCCTGGGCGGTGCACCACCACATGCCCGCCGGACGGCAGTACCGCCGGGCTGGAGCGTGGCGTAGCGCTGCCGGGTCCCGCCCGGGCCGAACCACTCCATCCAGACCCGCCGCAGCGTCCAGTACGACGGCACCCCCACCTCGGTCCGAAGCGTTCTCGCACGTACTGGCAGACCAGCCGATGCCGGGTGGCCATACTCGTCCGCGACCGGTGCAGCGTCTCCGCCCGCACTGCGAAGATCGCCTCCCGGACCGGCTCGCTGACCGCGGGATGCCCACCCGAAACGCGTAGCCAGTTCCCGTCGACGCAGCCAAGCACGCCCACCCGGCGGCATGCTGCCGCGTAGCGCTGCAGCGTTCGTATGCTCACACGGGCGAACCCGACCAGCGCCGCCTCCTGCGGCCCCAGCGCCGTGAGCTCGGCCACCTTCGCCACGCGACGCTGCGCCAACGTCGTGGAGTCAGGGTCGTAGGCCGGCCGCGGCTCGCCCGGCAACGCCCGCCACGGATCCCCGCTGCGGAACCCGGTCTCGGCCTCCTGCACGTGCGCGTACCGCAGCCGCACCATCTCCTGCTGCCGCGCGGTCAAGTCCTCCAGCACCGTCGGCTGCCGACCACGCGGCCGGGGCGCCGCGTCGCGCGGGATGTCAACGCTCATCGTGACTTCACCGCCCAGACGAGAGTGTGCTCGCCCAGCGGCGCGGCGAGGTCGATAGCCAACCGGCGATGCCAGATCAGATGCAGGGCGTGCGCGCGGGCCACCACCGGCCACGACGTCGCGTCCGTTAGCGCGGCGAACTCCACCGGCCCCGCCGCGGCGGTCTGCAGCAGTTCCGGCCGGACTCCGAGCGGATCGGGCAGCGGCCGGCGCTGCGCCGACACCGTGTCCAGCACGCCGATCACGTGCGGCCGCCAGCCAGTCACCACCACATACCGCCAGCCCATTGTCACCGCGACCTCCGCCGCTGCGGCGAACCTCAGCCGGTCATCGTCAGCGACCCGGCCGGCCGGTCGCACATCAACCAGCCACACCCCGTCACGGGCCGCTGCCAGAAAGTCCGGAACGTGCCGGGCCCAGCCCTCCACAGTGGTCAGCCGCAACTCCAATGGTTGGGCCATCACGTCGGTCACCCCGAGGAAGTCCAGCATCAGCAGCAGCCGCTGCTCGGCCAAACTCTCAAACCCGTGATGACGCCCCGTGCAGACCAGATATTGCAGCCCGGGCCGGTGCCGCTGCCGCCGCGCCCACGTAAACCGGCGCACCGGCGCCGCCGCGATCAGCGGCCCTGGCGCCCCCGACAGGTCCGCGACGGGGGCCGTCACCTCGCCCGCGGCCGTGGCGAACCGTATCGTCCACCGTTTCGTCCAACCCGGCCCCAGCCGCAGCCGAGCGCCGTCCGCCGGCCCGAGAGGGAGCTCAACGGCGAGATCACTCAGACGCGACAGGTGTGACGGCAGCCGGCAACCCGCCGGCACGCCGCCCAAAACGGCCACCCCACCTCAATACCGCCCACCGTGACCCGCGTCACGAACCATAGGAGAACGCCAGTCCACTCGGCGTGTCGCAGAGAGTTCAGCTCACGACGGACTCAGCGACTCCAGCACCTCGTGTGGAGATCGACCCGTTGCCTCCGCCAGGGCCCTGACCGCACCGGCGGCAAGTGCGGTGAGGTGTAGGGCAGCGGTCAGGGCGTCCTCTCGGACAGCCGCGTCCGTGATGTTGTAGACATCGGCATCCTGGTCGGCCAAGTACGCAGCGACAGCGTTGACCGCGGCGCGCTGCTGGGAGTCACGCCTGCGTCTTTCGCGCTTGCTCGACATTGATCAAGTATGCGGAGGCCACCACGGCCTCCGTCGGCGTCCTCACATCTCGTCGGCCGGGTGCGATGCCGCGTTACGGCGAGCGAGGCCGAGTTGGGGCTGGTCAACGAGGTGCGGGGCGAGGAACGTCCGCGCGCCGTGAAGTTGGGTGATCAGTCGTGTCTGGGTCCTGGTGCAATCGAGGCGGACGTCGACGGGGCCCGGGAGGCCGGAGTTGGCGCGCCGGCCGGTGGGCAGGGCGGTCTCGTCGAGACCGTCCCGGCGTGCGATGAGGACCCCCAACTCGTAGCGGCTGATGGCGTCAGCGCCGGCGACGTGGTGGACGCCGGAGTACGGCGACCTGGCCAGCTCCAACAGTGCCGAGGCCAAGTCCGTGACGTGGACCGGGCAGCGAACGTCATCGGTGAACAGGACACCGGTCTTGGCGCCGGAGGCCAGCGCGTGCACCAACTTCTCGTGGGGCGAGCCGCCGCCGATGATCAACGAAGTTCGGGCGATGACAGCGGTCGGATCCAGACCGCTGACCGCAGTCTCGGCCGCGGCCTTGGCGGCCCCGTATGGCGTTGTCGGGTCCGGGCTGCACGCTTCGTCGTATCGCGCCGCGGCTCCGGAGAAGACCGCGTCGCTGGACACGTGCACCAGTCGGCTCCCGACGGCCGCCGCTGCGGCGGCGACGTGCATACCGCCGTCCGCGGTAGTTGCCCAGTCGGTCTGCCGGAACGCGACGTTGACGATCACGCCGGGGCGGGTCTCGTCGACCAGCGCGGCGACGTCGTCGCGGCGTCTGATGTCCAACATCCGCCAGTCGACACCGGCGATGGGCAGAGCTCGGCTGCGGAAGGTCGCCACGACACGGTCGCCCGCACGCCACGCCTGGCGTGCGATCTCTTGGCCGAGAAAACCGCTACCGCCCACCACGAGAAGATCCATCCCCTCACGGTAAGGGTGTGCAGCCCCTCCAGAACGACCGACGACGGGCTCCACCCCAACGACCGAGCAACAAGCGAGATCGAGCGTTACGTGACCCTGGTCGAACCCCGCTCGGACGTGGCGCTCGCCTGCTCGTACGAATTCGCCACTTCAGTTGCACAGACTTCGCCATCTCGCGTGCCCAACCGCGGTGGCCGTCCCATGACATCCGCAAGATCGGTCGCCACATAGCGTGCTCAGTCACACCGGCGCGGGTGCGGGTACCCGAGCCGGCGACGGACCTCCGCCTTGATCGGACGGATCTTGTACTCCGAAGTGCATTGACGCCTGGCCATGCCCCGCTCGCCGCCCGGGCCGAGCGTGAACAATGGCATGGACGCGAACCGGTGGGCCGGGTCGAGGGCGTCGCGGCGGATGTGCCCGCGGCTGACCCGCACCACCGGAATGCCGGCGGCCTCAGCGATACGGGTCAGCCGGTGCAGGTGCCGGTACACGGCCAGGGGTTCCCAGCCGGTGTCGGCGAGCCCGCCGGGAGTTCGCGAAAACTGAAGGCTTGTCGGGGCGAACCCGGGGGTCCTCGCGGCGTCGCCAGCGTTGCTGGGCTGTGAGTTCGTCGGGACTGCGGGAACAGGATATCGAGCGGTCGGCCTGCCAAGTCCGGCCGCGCCTGGCGTCGATACCGAGGTGCTCGCGGGAGCGCGGTGGGGGACGATGTCGCGGTGGACGAACGTCGGGAGCCTGACCGGGGCCGCTTTCGTGATCCGTTGATCCGGGAGTTGTATGAGCTCGCGGCTGATGACATCTACGTTGTTTGTCCCCGCTGCCAGCATCGCGCCGTCGACGCCCCGCGACCCACCGAGGGTACGCGGGTGCCGTCGTGGCCGCGCCGGCTGGCCTGTTCTGCTTGCGGTTACGCCGCTGCTTGGGATCAGCCCCGTGGTAGTTCGGTGTGGAGCGGCCCGGTGGATCCGCCCCGTGGAGCTTCGGTGTGGGGTGGCCCGGTGGATCCGTTCTTCCGGTTGCCGCTGTGGTTGAAGGCCGAATGCTGCGGCGGGCACACGCTGTGGGCGTTCAACGAGCGGCACCTGGACCTGTTGGAAGGTTACGTCGCCGCGAAGCTGCGCGAGCGCGGCCCGGGACCAGGTGGGATGACCGTGGTGGCACGGCTTCCTAACTGGTTGAAGTCGGCCAAGCACCGCGAGGAGATCCTGCGCGTGATCGGCCGGCTCCGGGCATCGCTTGAGGGCTGAGAACCGCGCATTAGATTGACGGATGTCGATAGATAGCGGCAGAGGGGTGGGCAAGACAGACTCCAAGGGGTGGTGGAGGGGTGGTTCAGTAGGTGCTGTCTGGCGCCGGGCTAGGCGCCTGGTGAGGGCAGTGCGAGCAGTTGCCGGGCCGCTGCGGCGTAGCGCACGGCGGTGCTCTCGGAGATGCCGAAGACGACGGCCAGGTGCAGCGGGTCGGGCCCGACGGCGAGGGCTTCTTCGAGCTGGCGGTCGATGCGGATCTGGTTGAGGGTGGCGCCAAGCCCGCGCAGCCGCGCCCGCATCCAGTAGGGGCTGACGGGACGCTTGTCGTGTGCGGTGCGCTGCGTGATCAGCAGGTGCGGGTTGGCGGTGTGCGGCCAACGCTCTCGGCGTTCGGTCAGGTACGCCTCGATGACCTGCCGGGTGGTGTCGTCGAGGTTCCGCGTGATGGCGCCGACGCGGAGCCTGCGGTTGGGGACGTCGACGTCATCGAGTTTCAGCGCGGTGATCGCGTTGGGACGGGCGGCGTGGATGGCGGCCAGCGCGAGCACGACCCGGCCGGCGGGGGTGACGGCGACGGCGACCGCGCGGCGCAGCTGTCCGGGTCGAAGTGGTGTGGGCATCGGCGGGTCGGGGTTGCCGGAGCGGATGCCGGCGGTGGGGTTGCGGAAGATCCGGCCGCGTTTCTTGGCGAAGCCGAACAGCGAGCGCAGCGCGACAAGGGTCCGCTTGCGGTCCAGGCCCTTGAGCGCGTCGGCGACGGTGCGGACGTCCTCGCGGGTGACCTCCCGCAGCTGGCCGTAGCTGTCCGACCAGGTCACCAGGTGGGGGTGGGCGGCGCGCAGGTAGTTGCGCAACGTGGCCTCGGCGCGGCGTTTGGTGCGCGGGTCGCCGGTGCGCAGTGTGTCCGCCCAACTGCGCACGTCGGCGGCGATCCCGGGTGCCAGGTCGGTGAGGCGCTGTTCCAGCCACCGGGCGAAGCCGTCGGCGCGGTCGTCGTCGAGCAGCCCGAGGACGTCAAGCACCTCGGCGGTGCGGCACACGTTGGCGCCGCGCTTGTCGATGGGCAGCATCTGGCTGTACCGGATACGGTCGCCGTCGGCGTGATCGGACAGCAGGATCAGCAGCGCCAGGTCGACTTCCTCGACCAGGTAGCTCGACCAGCCGTTGAGCTCGGCCATGCGCTGCGCCTGCGCACGAGCCACGACCAGCGTCGGGTTACCCGGATCACCCTGGCGCGCCGGGTCGAACCGGCTGTAGTCGCGCTCCTCGACGGCGAACAGCGGCAGTTGCCCGTAGGTCCGGTCGGACGCCGGCCGCAGCGGGGTGATGCGGTCCTGCTGCCGCAGCGGCAGGCGCGGCTGGGGCACGTCGTGCAGGAACAGCTGCCACGCGGTCATCACCAGGCCGGTGGGCAGCGTGCCGCGGATGCGGGCCTGTCCCAGTTGCAGCGCCGCCTGGGCGCGACACAGCCGGCAGGCGCCCTGCCGTATCCCGACGACCCGGCCGCAGCCGCAGCAGGCACCCACCGCGTCGAAGCGGCGGTAGTCGTAGCAGGCGCCGCAGTAGGCGCCGCGGATCAGCCAGCCCCAGCACCAGCAGTCCGCGCAGCTGCCCAGCCGGGCCCGCATCAGGCAGGCGGCAGCGAACGCCCGGTAGGCCGACGCGGCGCCACCACCGTGGAAGCGCCCACGGCCGCCGCCGGCCGCTCGGCCGGTACCGGCGCGGGTACCTCCTGCGGCTGCGCGATCAGCAGCTCGCCGATCTGGCACCCCAATACCGCGCAGATCACGTTGAGGTCCGACAGCTTGACGCTGACCGGTTGCCCGGACCACAGCCCGGACATCTTCCCCGCCGAGATCTTCAAACCGCGTTCGGCGAGCATCCGCTGCAACTCGCTGGCCTTCCAGATACCCCGTTGCGCCGCGGCCAGGCGAAGGTTCCACTTCATGCCAGCAGCCCCTCCAGCCGATGCGCGGCGCGATCCTGCCCGGCGATCCAGGCGTCCTCCACATACGTGCGCTGGACGTGGATGTAGCGCATCGTCGTGGCGATCCAGCGGTGGCCGAGTAGCTCCTGCACCGCCACCAGATCCATGCCGGACTGGTAGAGCTGGGAGGCGCAGTAGTGGCGCAGCACGTGCGGGGTGAGCCGCCCACTCCAGGCTGGCAGGTGCCGGGCCACGGCCTCGTTGAGCCCGTCGCGGACCCCGTCGTCAGACAGCCGGCTGCTGGTGCCGTCGCCGTTGTGCCGCTCGGAGGGGAACAGCGGCGCTTCGTGTCGGGTGTGGTCGTCACCGAAGTGACCCCAGACATCCTCGACGTACCAGCGCAGCAGCCGATCCCCGCCGTTGATCAGCGGGGTCATCCGCTCGCGTGGGCCGCTGCCCCGGCTGCCCTTGCCGAAACGCACATGCAGCTTCCCGAAACGGCCCAGCTCCCACCGCAGATCCGGCAGATCCAGCTGGCAGACCTCGTTGACGCGCAGCCCGACCTTCTCCATCAGCCGGGCCATCGTGTAGTTGCGGGCCGTCGGCGCGTACTTGCGGCAGTTGACCAGATCGGCGCGCCAGCCGGCGAACAACGTCTCGACCTCCGGCTCGGTCGGCGGGATCCGCAGCTGGATCTGCTTGCTGCCACGCGGCCGGTTCACCTCGTCGATCGGGCACTCGACGATCCGGCCGGTCAACGCGTGCAGCTCGGCCTTGTGGCGCAGCTCCAGGAACGCGAAGTACGTCGTCAACGACTGCGCGCGGGCCAGCCGCAGCGCGGTCGAGGCGTCCCGCAGGTCCTTGCCGAAGTACGCGTCCGCGTCCGCGGGCTGCATCTCCCACAACGGCCGGCCGAAACAGTCGCGGACCAACTGCAGATGCCCGACGTCCTGCTGGATTGTCGAGTCGGCCAGACCCGCCGACGCCCGCGCCAACACGAACCCGGCCAGCACATCCGTCTCGAACGCCTCGGCCTGCTCCGGTGTCAACGGCGTCCGCCGCGAGGACAGGTCCCGCACCACCGCCAGAGCCACGCCGCACCCCCGTTCCTTCAACCTGACGATCGAAACAACGAAGCACCCAGCAAACCGTCACGAATCCTGAAGAAACATCGTTCTCCAGACGTACGACGCCAGCAGACCGGATCATCAAGCGCCACAACCAGAACGGACTCCGCAGCCCGGGCCCGAGCCGGAGAACTCGCGGGATATCCCACAAGATCGCCGCGTCGAACCTACGGATACGGCCGCGGGCGGCGAGCAGCAGCAGGGCTGAGCTCTGTACCCCGGCTCCAAGAGACAGGAACCGGTACGCCGGCCGGGCGTTGGGTTGGGTGGTCATCGGCGACCACCCGTCCCCGGCCCGGGGGTCGGCTTGACCAGGATGATCACGTCCTCGTGCGCGATCAGGTGCATCGGCACCCCGGCCGTACGGGCCTTGCGGACCTGCTGGAGCTGGAAGAACGACGGCCGCGCAACGAGCCGGCCGTCGCGGACCGCGGCGAGCAGGGCGACGCACCGCTCCAGCGGCTCCAGCCCGGCCGTGATGCCGGCGGCGATCACCGCCGACGGGAGGTCGACCAGCTCGCCGTGCTTGCGCCACGGCCGGACCGTGATGACGACGATCCCGCCCGGTTTGAGGAGCTGGGCGCAGCCGGCGAGGATGCCGGTGAACCCGGACAGCAGGCCGGAGAGGTCCTGGTAGGCCAGGTTGCCCTTGTCGTCGCCGTAGCGGTTGTCGGACTTGACGACGCCCTCCCCGGGGGTGGGGCGGACCAGGCCGTGCACCGTCGGCCCGTACGGCGGTGAGGTCACCACCAGCGCGAACCGCCCGTGCAACACGCCGGGTAGCAGGCAGGTCAGCCTGGTCGCGTCGCCGCGGACCACACTGGCCCGGCCGGGTGCGCCCTGGTGGTGGGCGTGGGTGACGTTGGCGTCGGCGATGTTCGCCCACCGCGGCTCGTACTCCACCCCGACGCCGTCGCGGCCGGCGTGGACCGCCTCGACCAGGGTCGTGCCGATCCCGCACATCGGGTCCAGCACCAGATCACCGGGTCGGGTATAGGTGGTGATCGCGTGCGCGGCGATCGCCGGCAGCATCCGCGCCGGATGCTTGACTGACTCCGGGACGTACCGGCCACGCCGCTGCGACGGGCCTGCCGACTGCGCCGTCACCCACACCGACAACCCCACCGGCCCCTGCGGGGCGCCAGCAGCGCCGTCAGCTGCGTCCGTCGCAGGGTTCCTCGGACCGATCGGCTCGTCGGGGTCCGGGGCGGCCAGAAGCGTGCTGCGCTTAGCCACGCACACCACCACCCGTGCTCGCGCCGAGGGCCGGCGGGTGCTGCCGTGGGGTGAACACCAGCAGGTCGGCGTGCACCGGCAGGTGCGCCACCGCCCGGTCACCGCTGGTCAGCGCCTGCAGCTCGGCTTCGGTGGCGTAGTAGGTGAACCGGTCGCCCTTGTCCGGGTCGACGTCGGCGTGGACCGCGACGATGTGCTGCAGGTAGCCCAGTCCCGCGTCGGCGGCGGCGTCGACGAGCGGCCCGTAGTCCTGCGGCGCGGCCGGCACCGCGGTGCCGGGCTTGCCGCGGACCACGAGGACCAGGCAGCCGCCGGGGCGCAGCAGCGCCACCCCGGCGTGCAACAGCCACCGCAGACGCGTCTGGTGCCGGCCCCGGGTGGGGTGCAGCGGCCAGCACGCCGAAAGCAGGCTGGTCGACCCGCGCAGCGTCGGCGTCCCCGCGGTCGGGGTTGTGCCGGACGGGGGCAGGTGCGGGTCGGTCAGGTCATCGCCGAACCACGCGGCGATCGCCGCCGGCTCCACCTCCTCGCCACGCCGACGCCGCCGGCCCGGCCTGGCGGTTGCGGCGTCGGGTACCGGTGAGGGGCGCGGCGTGGGCGGGCCGATCACCAACGCCGAGGTGTCGGTGAACCAGCCCGGGTGGTGCCGGCGCCCACCGGCGGTGGCGGCGCCGGCCAGGGCGTGGTCGTCGGTCAGGTCGACAACGGCCTCGCCCGGCTGGCTGTACGCGGCGATCAGCCGGTCGGCCAGCCGCGGCGAGATAGATGCCTGGCCCACCCCGGCCGGGGTGCGCCAGACCGTCAGCGGTACCGGCGGCTCACCGGCAACCACATCGATCGGGTCGGTGCCGGCACCCTGTGCCGGCGGGTTCTGGGATGCGTGTGTGCGTCTGGGCATGGCGGGTGCGCCCCCGGACGCCGCGAGGCGATGACGCTGACACCCACCAATCCGTCCCAGTCATCGCCAGCGAACACCTCGCCCACTGACAGCACCCGAACCCGCGATGACAGCGCCCATTCGCCCCGGTTTGCCCGGCACCTCTGTCAGCAGACGCTGTCGGCTGACAGAGCATGATCACGACCTCTGACAGCAGACACCCATTGCTGACAGAGCATGATCACCGGCGCTGTCAGCGGAAGCGGCTTGCTGACAGAGCATGATCGTCGAGCCGGTCCGCCCCGTACGCGACGCCGGACCGCTCATCAAGCAGCGAAGCCCCACAGCGGTCCCCAGGGGGGCGACGCGCCGGACACGGCAGTCCTCTCACTAGCGGATGACAACGACGGACGCGCCCAACGAGTACGTGCGGGGCAGCATGGCCGCGCTCCGGAGTACGGCGCCGCCGGGCGGCGCCGTCATGGCGGCATGGCGGCACAGCGGCACGCCCAGCGGCGCCCACGATGGCGGCACGGCGCAGTGGCGGCACAGCAGGGTGGCGGCATAGCAGGGTGGCGGCGTGGCGGCACGGCGGCACGGCGGGCGCCTCCCGCGATGGCGGCACGGCACGGTGGCGGCACACCGGCGTGGCGGCACAGCTGGGTGGCGGCGTGGCGGCGTGGCGGCACGGCGGGCGCCTCCCGCGATGGCGGCACGGCACGGTGGCGGCACACCGGCGTGGCGGCACGCCCAGCGTCGCCCGCAATGGCGGCAACGTCGGCATGGCACGGCGGCGGCGCGTTGCCGTGTGGGTTGCGACGGCGCCAACTATCGGCTGCCCACCACGATGGCGCTTGTCGGGCGCACCCGGGTCGTCGGCATCGAGAACGTCTCTGAGCTGCGAGAAGTCGAGCGGCCAAGCACTCGCGGCGGGGCTGTCGGGTCGTATGGCGGCGTACGGATGCTCCTGAACCGGAGCGGCACGAGGCGATGCCCGCGCGCTGGCGGCACGTCCCGGCGGCGGCTGTCTTGTGGCCGCCGCCACCTGGACCACCCCTTGCCTGACAGAGTGCCGCCACGGACTGCGGTCGGCGGCGCGAGGGGTGCCGCCACGTCAGCTCAGGCCACCGGCGGCGGCGCTTCGCATGCGATCGCCGACATCTGACACGGGCGCCGCCGCCTCCGGGCCGGGCGACGGTGACCCGGGCGCCACGGCGTCATCCGGCGCCGCCGGCCACTCGCAGCCGTGCCGGCTGCCGGCGCGCGTGCCGCCACCCACGCCGTGCCGCAAGGCTCGTGCGGCGCGAGTGACGTCGGGGCGTCGGCTCCACAAGCCGCGCCGCGTTGTCAGCCCAGCGCGTGGCTCGCTCGTCGGCGCGCGCCGGTGTCCTGTGCCAGTCGAACTGATCCGATCGCGGAGCACTGACCAGGCCGGATCAGTTGCACTGGCACGCATCGAACGCCGTTCGTGCCGCTTGACCTGAACCGAGATGTCGTGCAGCAGCACAGGGACGGCGGCGCTGACCTGGGTGTTGTCAGTGAATGTGATCCGTCAGGGGCGCTCGGATCACATTCATTGGCAACGGATCAGTTTGGGTGGTGGCACCGGACATCTGCGCCATTCGGCACGGAAGCGCGCGCCGGCGTGTGCTGGCAGAGCGCTGACAGAGGTGCCGATGGGTGCTGTCAGAGACGCCGGCGGGTGGGAGTTCGTCGCCCGTACCCGTAGGGCGGGAGGTCTGACAGCGCAGGCCAGAGCCGGTTTGTCAGAGCCGGCGCGGTGTTGGCGGCGGCGGTGCCCGCGGCGCCCGGAACGGGCCGGGAAACGGGGCCTGACCTGTGCTGATATGGCTGTGTCAGAGCGGTGTGGCGCACTGGTTGGCACGCGGGCCTGGTGTCCCGCCCGGCCGTCCGGTCAACGACGGCGGCCATCCCCTCTTCTTCGTGTGGAGTGAGCGTGCGTACCCAGAATGATCTTGACGAGGCCCGGTCCCATCTGCAGGTGGCCAGCGACGCGTTCGAGGCCCTGGTCGAGGCGCCCCGGCAGCTGATGCTGGACTGCACCACGGTGGGTGGGGTGGCGGGGCCGAGCGTGGGCCTGCCCGCCGGCTAGGTGGAGTTGCCGTGGCTGCGGGACTGGCTGCTCGAGCAGCGCGACAACTACCCGGCCCGCGACGCGGTGTGGCGGGAGCTGATCGACCGGGCCCGCACGCTGCGGGGGGACTGGCGGATCGTGGCGGTCGCGATGGCCCTGCCCGCGCTGATCAAGCTGGCCGGGAAGCTGGCCCGCGACTTCGACGGCGACCCCCTCGATGTGGACAACGAGATCCTGACCGGGTTCCTCGCCGCCCTGGAGCACCGCCTCGATCTGGGTGAGTCCCGGTTGTACGCGAAGCTGTGCTGGGCCGGGTTCCGCGCCGGGTACGTGGTCCGCTACGCCGACACCCCCCTGGTGCTGGTGGAGGACTTCGCCGGGGAGGCGTCGGTCATCCCGTACCTGCCCTACCGGCACCCGGACCTGCTGCTCGGGCGGGCGGTCGCGGTGGACGTGATCGACGCCGACGACGCCGCCCTGATCACCGCGACGTGGCTGGAGAACCGGTCGATCGAGCAGGTCGCCCACCGCACCGGGCAGGACCCGCAGATGCTGCGGATGCGCCGGGAACGGGCCGGACGGCGGCTGGCCGAGGCGATCCTGGAGGGCCACCTGTCCGGGCGGCTGTCCGACGCCGCCGCGCGCGAGCTGCGGAAGCGCGCCGCGCGCGGCGCCGCGATCCGCGCCGCCCGCGGCGCCGGCACGGCCGACGAGGCGGCCGGGCAGGTGGCGCTGGCCGCCGCCTAGGCTGGCCGCCCGTCCGGGCCGCAACCCCCCAACCCCTGATCTCGCCCGACGAGTCTGCTCCGTGGTGCCTTCGGGGCCCGACGCCGAACCCGGCGTCGGGCCCCCGTCGTACCCGGGGCAACGCCACACCTCCCGACGCCCCGGCACCGACCGGCACCACCGTCGTGACTGTCAGCACACACGACGCAGCGGCGAGGGCGGTGTCGGGTGCCGCTGCCCGCGTGACGCCGCACCTCGCGCCGGCGAAGGACAAATGCCGGCACGGGGCTGCGACCTGCGCTGTCATCGCGGGCCCGGGTGCTGACAGAGCGCTGACATCGGCGCAGGTGTGCGCCTGCGATGACAGGGCCGGATTGGAGGGGTGCGAGACAACACCGCACGGGCACCGGTAACCGATCGACGCACCTGGTCGACGAGGGCCGGTCGGTGGTGGTCGTCTCGCCCGCCGCCGGGGCGGAGACAGGTTGGCCACGGCTTCGGGTGCCGCGCTCTGCGATGGCGCTGACACCCCTTCGCTGATCGCCACCACTGGTAAGGGAGGTACCGCCCCCTGCCGGGCTGTGGCCGCCCTGTTCTCCCGCCCCGCGGCGGACCCCACTGTCCGCTGCGATACGCCCCGCCCGCATGTCCGGGCCGGGCGGGAGGTGACCCACCCATGTTCCGCCGTCTGCCGCTTCGGCACCTGCTCCGCCGTATCACCCACAGATCCGCCATCGCTGGTGCAACTGCCAGCCACCGTACGGACCGCGTCCCGGGCACCGGCCTCGTCCCCGCGCGGGTCCGGGCTTCACGGATCACCGGCCGTGCCGTGCGGTACGCCGCCGCGCACGTCGCCATCATCATGCTGATGCTGTCGGTTCCGGCCGCGGCGTTCGCCGACCCGTCCGGCCCCGTCTACCTGGCCGCGAACGACCTGCCCACGGTGATCTCCAACCTGCAGACGTGGGTCATGGGGCTCCTGTCCGCGGTGGCCACCCTGTTCCTGGTCCTCGGCGGGGTGTACCGGGTCACCGCCGGCGGTGACCCGGCCCAGGTCGAGAAGTCCAACACCCAGTTCAAGAACGCCCTGATCGGCTACGGCCTCGCGGTCCTCGCGCCGGTGCTGCTGGAGGTCGTCAAGGGCATCGTCGGGGGGCCGTGATGGATTGGCTGTTCAACCCGAGCAAGATCCTCGACACCTTCCTGTCGTGGCTCGCCGACCGGGATCCTCAACGCGTTCGACGCGATCTTCACCGCGATCGGCAAGAGCCTGCTGAACACCCCGGACGTCACCGGCCTGCCCCAGGTGCAGGCCCTGACCGGCCGGTCGGTCCTGGTCGTGGACACCGTGTTCGTCCTCGCGTTCATCGCCGCCGGGGTCCTGACCATGATCGCCGGCGGCAGACGAACGCGCCCGCTACACCGCCAAAGACCTCATGTCCCGGCTGGTCGTCGGGTTCATCGCCGCGCACTTCTCCCACGCTGCTGGTGCGGCAAGGCCATCGAGCTGGCCAACGGCCTGACCGCCGGCGCTGGCCCCCGGCGACACCGACCGCCACGGCGCCCTCGCCGCGATCAAGGCCCACGTCGCACGGCGCGTCGACCGGCCGTCGATGCTGCTGTTCCTGGTCCTGCGTCGTGATCATCGTCGTGCTGCTGGCCGCGACCGCGTTCGGCGATGCTCGTCCGGCTTCGCGGCCCTGATCGTCCTGGCCGCCGCCGCACCCCTCGCCCTGGCCTGCCACGCCCTGCCGCAGACCGACCCGGTCGCCCGGCTGTGGTGGCGGGCCTTCGGCGGCTGCCTGGCCATCCCGGTGCTGCAGGCGTTCACCCTGCAGGCCGGGCAGTGGATGCTCGAAGACCCCGCCCACGTGCTGCCCGATGCTCGGCCTGCCCGATCGACCCCGGCGGCGGTGATCAACCTGTTCGTCGTGATGGTCCTGCTGTGGACCACCGTGAAGATCCCCGGCCTGGTGCGCCGCTACGCCACCCAGGGCGGCCGGGGCCCGAACTTCCTCGGCGCCGTCGTGCGGGTCGTCATCGTCCAGCAGATCACCCGTAACCTGCCCGGCACCGGCCGCCGCGCCGGCCGCGCGGTACGGGCGGTGGCCCGATGAGCGCCACCGACCGGGACCCGAACCGGGCCCGGATGCCCGCCGACGTCGACGCCCCCGACAAGGTCCTCTACGGGCTGACGTTCCGGCAGCTCGCGATCCTCGCCGTCGCCGCGGTCGTGTTCTACGGCGCGCTGGCAGCCCCTGCACCACCTCGTCCCGCCAGCCGGTGCTCCTCGGTCGCCGGCGGTGGTGCTCGGCGGGCTGGCCTTCGGCCTCGCCGTCGGCCGCCGCGACGGGCTGCCCCTGGACCGGTGGCTGCTGGCCGCCGTCGCGCACAGCCGCGCCCCGAAGGCGCTGTCCACCGCCGACACCACCGTCCGGGTCCCGGACTGGGTGCGAGCAGCCCCGGCAGCGAGGTCGCGCTGCCGGCGCCGCTGCGGCTGCCCGCCGACGCGATCGACGACGACGGCGAGATCACCCTCGGCGGCCAGGCCGGCGGGCGGCGATGGTCGCGGCGACCACGCGTCAACCTCGGCCTGCGCACCGGCGGACGAGCAGGCCGCGCTGATCGACACCTTCGGCCGGTGGCTCAACTCGCTGTCCACGCCGACGCAGATCGTGGTGTCCGCGCAGCCGGTCGACCTGGCCTCGCACGCCCGCACCCTCGGCGGCGCGGGCCCGACGGATGCCGCACCCCGCGCTGGCAGCCGCGTGCGCCGACCACGCCGCGTTCCTCGACGACCTCGCCGCGCGCCGGGACCCGCTGCGCCGGCAGGTCCTCATCGTCACCCGCACCGAGTCCGGCCGAGCGCCGGCGAGCACGCCGCCCGCCGCCGCGCCGACGACACCGCCCGCGCCCTGTCCGGCCTCGGCGTCACCACCCGCGCCCTGGACGGGGCCGCCGCCACCGCCGCGCTCGCCGCGGCGGCCGACCCGTACCGCCCGCCCCGCCCCGGCGGCCGCGCCGCCCCCGACACCGTCATCACCGGGCCCGGCGGGCAGGACTTCACGCAACGGGAAGGAAGACATGATCACCGCCAAGCGCAGACCGACCTCCGCAACCACTCAACGGCAACGCGCCAGACCCTCGCCGGACTGGCGGCGCGGTGGCACCGGCCTCGGTCGAGGTGACGCCCCGGTTCCTGCGCGTCGGCGACGGCTACGCCGCCACCCTGGTGGTGACCGGCTACCCGGCCGAGGTCGGCCCGGCCTGGCTGGAGCCGCTGCTGTCCTGGCCCGGGCCGCCTCGACCTGGCCCTGCACATCGACCCGCTCCCGGCGCCGGTCGCCGCGTCGCGGCTGCGCAACCAGCGGGCCCGCTTCGAGTCGTCCCGCCGCGCGGACGCGGAGAAGGGCAAACTGTCCGACCCGTACGTGGAGGCCGCCGCCGACGACGCCGCCGACCTCGCCGAACGCCTCGCCCGGGGCGCGGCGAAGCTGTTCCGCGTCGGCCTGTACCTGCACCGTGCACGCCCGCACCGAGGCCGAACTGCTCGACGCGTGCGCGCAGGTGAAAGCCGCCGCCGCGTCCACGCTGATCGAGGTGCAGCCGGCGACGTGGCGGCACCTGGCCGGCTGGACCACCACCCTGCCCCTGGCCACCGACAGCCTGCAGATGCTGCCGCACCATGGACACCCAGGCCCTGGCCGCCGCGTTCCCGCTCGCCAGCCGCCGACCTGCCCGCGCCGCTGCCCGGCGACCCGGCCAGCACCGGCGGGCGTGCTGTACGGGGTCAACCCGGACTCCGGCGGGCATCGTCTGGTGGGACCGGTGGGCGCAGGAGAACTACAACTCCGTCGTCCTGGCCCGCTCCGGCGCCGGCAAGTGCTACTTCGTGAAGCTCGAGGTGCTGCGCAACCTGTACCAGGGCGTGCGGGTCGCGGTCATCGACCCCGAAGACGAATACCTGCGCCTGGCCGACGCGGTCGGCGGCACCGTCGTGCGGCTCGGCGCCGCCGGCGTGAAGCTCAACCCCCTCGACCTGCCGGTCGGCGACGCCCGCCCCGACGTGCTCACCCGCCGCGGCCTGTTCCTGCACACCCTCATCGCGGTGCTGCTCGGGCATGCCGCCGCCGCCGGCCGAACGCGCCGCCCTGGACCGGGCGATCCTGGCCGTGTACCGGCAGGCCGGGATCACCGCCGACCCGCGCCACCCACCACCGGCCCGCCCCGCTGCTGCGCGACCTCGCCGACGTCCTGCGAACAGCCGACGACGACGCCGGCCGCCCGGCAGCTCGCCGCCCGGCTCGCCCCGTGGGTGGCACGGCTCTTCACCGACCTGTTCGACGGGCCCACCACCACCCGCCCGGACGGGCACCTGGTGGTGTGGTCGCTGCGGCACCTGCCCGACGAGCTGCGCACCGTCGGCACCCTCCTCGCCTTGGACGACATCTGGCGGCAGGTCGACCTGCCCGCCCAGTACCGCACCGGCCCCGGCGCCGGCGCGCGGCGGCTGGTGGTGGTGGACGAGGCGTGGCAGCTGATGCGCGACGGCGAGGGCGCCCAGTTCCTGTTCCGCATGTCCAAGGCCGCCCGCAAACGCAACGCCGGCCTGACGGTGGTCACCCAGGACGTCGCCGACGTGCTCGGCACCGACCTCGGCCAGGCCGTCGTGTCCAACGCGGCCACGCAGGTGCTGCTCAAGCAGGCCCCGCAGGCCATCGACGCGGTCGGTGACGCGTTCGGCCTCACCGCCGGGGAACGGCGGATGCTGCTGTCCGCCCGCACCGGCCACCGGCCTGTTGATCTCCGGCACCAACCGGACCGCGTTCGAGGCCGATCTCCTCGTCGGCCGAGCACGCTCTGGCCACGACGAAACCGTCCGACCTGTCGACCTCGACGACTCGACGCGAGGAGGACGACCTGTGAGACCCACCATCCGCGCATCGTCCTCGCGCTCGCCCACGCCCACGCCGACGCCGGCGCCCAGCCCTTCCGGGCCGGGCGCCGGTTTCGTTCCCGCCACCCGACGCCGGCGCCGACCCGGTGGGTGCTGCACGCCGCCGCCTGGGCGGCGCACCGGCCGTGGCTGCTCGCCGTGGCCGCCGCCGCCGCTGGTCGGTCTGGGTCGCCGGCCGCAACCTGCTCGGACGGGTGGCGGCACCGCCGCCACGCCGACCGGCGCCCGCCTGGTCACGATCGCCCCGCCGCCGCAGGTCGACCCGCACAGCGCCGCCGCGCTGTGGGCGAACCTCGCCGGCATCCTCACCCCGTCCCGCCGCCGCCGGCTGCTCTACGGCAGCCCGCACGTGGTGTGGCAGTACACCTGGACCGGCCGGCAGCTGCTGATCTCGCGTGTGGGTGCCCGGCACCGTCCCGCCCGGCGCGGTCGAGGCCGCCGTCCGCGGCGGCGTGGCCCGGCGCCGCCTGCACCACCGACCGACGCCGCCGACCCGATCCCCGCTCGACGCGCACGCCGGCGACCGGCGGGCACCTGCTGCCGGTCGCGGCGGAGTGGCTGCCGCTGCGCACCGACCACGACACCGACCCGCTGCGGGCGCTGATGTCCGCCGGCGCGCAACTGCAGCGCCGGCGAGTACGCCTGCGTGCAGGTCCTCGCCCGGCCCGCGCCCGCCGCGCCGGGCCGCCCGCGCCCGCCGGGCCGCCGGCCGGCTGCGCGACGGCAAGACCGCCGTCCCGACCATCAACCCGGCCGCCCCGGTGCTGTGGCTGCTCGAGGCGCTTCCTGCCCGGCCCCAGCCGGCGCGGCCGCAGCGGCGGCGTGCCGCCGGCCGCGCGCCGGGATCCCGGCGTGGAGCGGGACGTGCGGGCGATCCTCGACAAGACCGCGCACCCGCTGTGGGAGACCGGCATCCGCTACGCCGTCGCCACCACGCGGCCGAACCGCACCCGCGACGAAGCCGCCGCGCTGACCGCCGGGTGCGGGGCGTCGCGGACGCGATCGCGTCGTCGCTTCGCCGTGCACGCCGGCCGCAACCGGCTCGCCCACCGGGCGCGGATGGCCGCAGCCCGGTCGCGGTGCTGGCCGCCCGCCGGCTCGGCCGCGGGTTCCTCACCTCCACCCCGGAACTGGCCGCCCTCGCCGCGCTGCCGCAGGACCTGGCCGTGCCGGGCCTGGACCGGGCGCGGGCCAAGCCGATGCCCGCCCCGGTCGCGATCCCGACCGGCGGGCGCGGGCCGCGACGGTGCTCGGCGACGCCGAGGTCGGCGGCCACGCGGTCGCCCTGTCCGTGCCCGACGCCCGGTACCACGTGCACATGGTCGGCTCCACCGGCTCCGGGAAGACCACCCTGCTGGTCAACATGGCCGTCGACGCGATCATCAAGCCGGCCGCGGCACCGTCGTCGTCGACCCGCACGGCGACCTGGTCCTGGACATCCTCGACCGGCTCCCCGCCTCGGTCGGCGGACCGGGTGGTGCTGTTCGACCCCGACCAGCCCAACCCGCCCACGCTGAACCCCCTGGAGGGCGACGACCACGACCTGGTCGTCGACAACCTCGTGTCCATCTTCGGCAGCATCTTCGCCAAGGCGTGGGGGCCGCGGATGGACGACGTGATGCGGGTGTCCTGCCTCACCCTGCTGCGCCACGCCAACGTCACCCTGCAACACATCCCGCCGCTTGCTGACCTCGGCGCAGTTCCGGTCCGAGATGACCGTCGACCTCGACGACCCGGACGGCCTGGACGGGTTCTGGCAGTGGTACGACGAGCTCAACCCCGGCCCTGCGCTCGCAGGTCATCGGCCCCGTCCTGGCCAGGCTGCGGGCGTTCCTGCTGCGCGACTTCGTCAAGCAAGACCATGCGGTACCCGAAGTCCAGCTTCGACATGGGCCAGGTCCTCGACGGTGGGGTGCTGCTGTGCCGGCTCCCGAAGGGCAGCCTCGGCGAGGACACCGTGCCGGCTGCTCGGGTCGCTGATCCTCGCGCAGGGTGTGGCAGGCCGCCACCGCCCGCGCCAGCGTGCCCGCCGACAAGCGCCGCGACTGCCTCGTCGTGCTCGACGAGTGCCAGAACTTCCTCACCCTCGCGCCCAGTCGCTGGACACGATGCTGGCCGAGGCCCGCAAGTACCGGCTGTCGCTGGTGCTGGCGCACCAGAACCTCGCCCAGTTCCCGCGGGACCTGCTGGAGGCGGCGTCGGCGAACGCCCGCAACAAGGTGTACTTCACCTGCTCGCCCCGCGACGCGCGGGTCCTGGCCGAGCACACCCTGCCCGAACTCGACGAGCACGACCTGGCCCACCTGGACGCCTACACCGCCGCCGCCCGGCTGCTCGTGGGCGGCCGGCAGCTGCCGGCGTTCACGATGCGGACCCGCCCGGCCCGGCCTATCGTCGGGGAAGCCACCGCGATCCGGCAGGCCGCCGCCGACGCGGTGCCGCAGCAGGACACCAGCGCCGTCGACGAGGTCGTGCGTAAGGCCACCGCCCGGGAGAAGGAGCGGCAGCGCCGCCGCCGCCCACCCGCCAAGCCCAGCACCAGCACCAGCACCAGCACCCAGACACCGACGCGGCTTCCGATGGGAAGGCCGACGCGGGCCAGCGCTGCCGGTGACGGGCGGCCCGCGAAGACAGCCACACCCGGCCAGCCGAGGACGTCTCGTCCGGGGTCGCGGGACCGGTCGCGTCCCGGGTCGCGTCCAGTACCGCCGCCGAATTCCGTCTGAACGGCCCTGGCCTGCGGTGTCTGTGCGGCACGTGCCGCTGACACCCCAGGCCTGCGGCGCCTTCACCAGTCCAGACACCCTCCGAATGGAGGGGCGACTTCTTCCCCTCTGGCCCTCTGTCTGGCCTTCCTGTCTGGCCTTCCTGCCTGGTTCTCCTATCCAAGCCTGTTTCTCTCATTTGGAGTGTTTCCCGTGACCAAGGTTCCGCCTATCGGTTCCGTCGGCCCGTCCGGCATGTCCCTGTACCGGCAGCTGACCCCGCGCGACCGGCTCCTGCTGTCCTGGCTGGCCGAGCACTACCTGCTGTCCACCGACCAGATCGCCCGCGCCCTGTTCGACTCGCTGCGCACCGCGCAGCAGCGGCTGACGATCCTGCACCGCCGCCACGTCCTCGACCGGTTCGTCGACACGCGTGCGGACGGCGGCGATGGCAAACCCGGTACCTGTACACCCTCGGCCCGGACGGGCTGCGCCTGCACCCCGGCGCGTGGCACGACCCGGACCGCCTCGGCCTCAAACCCCCGCGCAGCAGCCGGGAACGCGGGCGACCGGATCGCCAGCAGCCCTACGCGGCGGCACCTGCTGGGCGTGAACCAGTTCTTCGTCGACCTGCACCACCACACCCGCCACGCATCCCGGGGCGCGGCTGGTGCGGTGGTGGTCCGAGCAGCACGCCACCGCCTTCTACAACAAGCAGATCGCCTCCGGCCGCCCCGTCCGCCGGGGCGGGGTGTACCCCGACGGGCACGGCATCTGGGCCGCCCAGCGGCCGGCAGGTCGGGTTCTTCGTCGAGCACGACCGTGGCACCGAGCCGCTGTCGCGGGTCGTCGCGAAACTCAGAGGCTACGAGCGTCTCGCCCGCACCGGCCCGCGTTACGCCGTCCTGCTCTGGGTGCCCCACCCGGTCCGGGAAGCCGGGCTGCTGGACCTGATGGACGGCGCCGACTTCCCCATGCCCGTCGCGACCGCCGTCCACGGCGACGACCCCGCCGCCCCGATCTGGGCGCTCAGTACCGCACCCCGACCACCGCGTCGCGTTGCACGAGCTGCCCGCCGACCCCGGCGAGGACGGCGACCCGGACGAGGACGGCGACCCGGACGAGGACGGCGACTTCGAGGACCCCGACGCGGACGAGGAGAGCGCCGGCCCGGACGACTGGGCCGACGACCCCGCCGAACAGTAGGCCGAAGTACTCCAAGCCCCCGGCGGGGCCGCGATACGGGGCCTCCGCCTCAATGACAGTGCAGGCATCACCTGCTGACAGAGCCGGGCGCTCTGTCAGCACCAGCACGCCGAGCACCACCCCGACCGGCCGCCGGCCAATGTCAGCGCAGGCCACACCCTGTTTCCGCCCCTGTTCGGGGTGGCGGGTGCTGACAGAGCCGGCGGCTACCTTTCTCGGTAACACACAACCCACATAGCACCACCCGGTTCGGTCCCACCCTCGGACCCTTGCCGCCGCATCCCTTGCGGACCGCACCTTGTGCCCACCCGCCCCCACGGGCTGGTCGGCCACCGCGGCCCCTTTTGCGGCGACCTCCGAACGGTCGCACCCAACCACCCGCACCACCCCAGCACCACCCGCGCGACACCTCCTGTGTCGCAACCCCTACCCCATCCCTTTTGCGCAGTGACCCACGCACCCGGTGGGCCACCTGCCCCTGCGCGCCTTTCGCGCGCCCACACGGAGAGGAACACCCCTCATGACCGCTTCCACCGACGCGACACCGCAGCCGACGATCCGCACCATGATCGTCGCTGTTCCCGACGACATGCCCGACGCGGTCTTCGCCCGGCGGATGCTCGACCGGCACCTCGGTGTCGACGGCAACGCCGTCGTCCGGTTCTGGGCCAAGCCCCACAACCCGATCCGGCGTCGCCAGCTCATCGACCCCCGCAAGGGCAAGCCCACCGCATGCTCCGGTGGTCCCCTGCGGATGCTGGACCTGGACGGGCTCAGGCAGTCCTACCGGATGGCCGCCGCGATGCGGTACCAGACCTGGACCGCTGTCACCCGTGGCACCCGCGACGCGAAGCCGTGGGTGCACTACCTGCAGCGTCACCTGACCCAGTCCGACTACCCCATGGACAAGGCCGAGACCGACTACCGCAACCAGCCCCGCGTCCTCGCGATCCGGGCGCACAACGCGCTCACCTACGGTCGCGCGCAACTGTGCGAGCAGGAGCTGGAGATGTACCAGGCCGGCCCTGTCGGCTACGCCAACTATCAGCACCTGTTCGCCATGGCGGGCGACGCGTTGCTGACCGTGGACGGGCAGCACCTGGCCCCGGCCTCCGACCGGATGGCCGACCGCCTGGTCTACCTGACCAAGGCCAACCGGTACCTGGACACCACCGACGACCGCACCCGCATCGTCGCCGTCCAGCTCGCCGACTAGCCACCCAGTACCACCACACAAGACGGACTACGTGTGAACCGGTCGATGACACCTGTGTACCCAGCAGGCGCATCGACCGGCTCCACCCCGGGGACAAGCCACCACCCGGCGCCGAACCCTCCGGCATGCCGACTGGCCGCGCCACCTCACCAGGTCTCCCCGGCGCGATACCCCTATTCCCGAATACCGCGCTGCCATCGCCCCGCGACGGACAGCCACGTCGCGGCCGGCAACCGCGGCGCCATCACACACCCCCGGACAGGGCCGGGCGCCCCGGGCTGGGGCACCACCCCTGCCAGCGGCCGGGACAGCCGCTCTTTACCTCTTGCCACCCGCAGCCAATCGCCCTGTGGCTGCCCCAACCCAACCCCAACCACCGCAACGCCTCGGAGGGTTTCTGATGTCAGTGTTCGACGACGTTCTGCGTGAGCAGGACCGCATCATCGCCCAGATCGGCTGGGACGTGACCGCCGTGGTACCCGAACCCGACACCGGTACCAGCCCGTTCGCCTACACCATCGGGCTGACCGCCCACACCCATCCGGAACTGGTCATCGCCAGCCTGCACCCCGCGATCGCGCACGGCCTGCTGGGCGACATGGCCCGCCGCGTCGTCCAGGACGGTGCCTGCTTCCAGCACGGGCAGCGGATCCGCGACCTCGTCGCCTGCTACGACACGATCATCGTCGAGGGAGCGCCCACCGACGACCTGTACCCCGGGACCGCGATCGCCCGCTACGGCGCCGGCCGGGTCCGGCTGCAGCAGATCGTCTGGCCCGACCCGCAGGGCCGCTTCCCCTGGGATCCCGGCTACGCCTACCCGCCGCAGGCCCAGCCGCTACTCGGCCGCCCCTAACCCCCGACCCACCAATCGTTGTCGGCGCCCAGCCGACTGTCCGCAAGGGAGCATCAGTGATCGTCGACGAGAGTTTCGGTAGGACCGGGCAGAGCTATGAGGTGACCCGGATCTACCACCTCGGTGAGCACACCGTACGGATCGAGATCCGCTGCGACAGCTACGCGCAGCAGAGCTACGCCACGGCGGCGGTGCTCAGCGCGGGGCAGACCTGGACCATCCTGCTGGTCGACCCGTCCAGCAACTGGCACGACGCCACCCCCAGCCCGTACACCAGGCCGGCGCCGACTGCCCGCACCCTGTACCCGATCGCCGAACGGCTGGCCCACCGCGCCGCCGTCGTGCTGCGCACCCCACCACCCGCCAGCCGACCGGCCGGCACCCGACCGGTGGCCACCCTCGGCCGGCGGGCGTCCGCGGCCCGCTCCGACCAGGCAGGTGCCCGCTGATGGGCAACTACCTGCTCGCCGTGCTCGTCGGCCCCGACGCCACCCTCGACACCGTCGACACGCACCTTGCGGCGCCGATGCGTCGCCTGCTGCGCGCCCACCGCATCGACTCGTACCGCCTCGGCGGTGCGGTCACCGGAGCCTGGGATCCCGGCTACGACCCGCAGGCCGACCCGGCCAACTGGCGCACGTGTTCGCGCTGCAACGGCACCACCCGCGCGCTCGGGCAGCCCTGCACCGTGTGCGACGACGCGCCATCGAAAGGCCGCGAGCCAGGCACCGTGGTGGCCTTCGCCTTCGACTGGGTGCGGCACCCCGGCGACCTCGTGCCGCTGGCTCGGCTGATGCACCCGGGCTGGCGGTTCCCGCCGGGCCGCACCCCGGACGCCTGGGTCGACCTGGCCGGCGTGGTCTGGCTCGGCACCGAGACCGCGCAGCTGACCGGCACCCACCTGGGGCAGGTACCCGAGCCGTTGCGGCACGTCTTCGACGACCTGCTCACCGGCCGCCGCAACCCCGAACCCAGGGTGCCTGTCGCGCAGCGCCGCTTCGACGAGACCACCGCACTGGTCGCCGTCGTCCAGGCCCACCACTAGCCACCGACCCAACGCCGCCCGCACCAGCGGGCGGCGACGACCGCTGACATACCCCGGCGCCACCCAAGGCGCCGCCGCACCCGCGGCACCCGCACCTGATCCATCTCGGCCGTTGCCCGGCCACCGAAATTCGCGCATTCGCGCACCCCGGGCACGGCCGGCCGGCCGTGCCCGAACACCTGTGTCTGGACCCAGGTCCGGAAAGGACGTTCGTCATGGCCACTATCCCCAGCACCACCGCTGTCCCGCGCAGCACCGCGACCGCCGATCGCGGCCCGGTCCGTCGCTTCCGGGGCGAGGACCCGGTCCTGGCCGCCTGGCTGCGCACCGGGGACCCGGACGCGTTCGCGCAGGCCTACCGCCGCCACCACCGGCGGCTGGCCGGAGTGATCGCCGCCCACCTGCCCAGCCGGCACACCGACAGCGTGCCCGGCCTCGTGCCGGACGTGCTGCAGGACGCCTTCTGCGCCGCGATCACCAACCCGACGGTGTTCGCCGACGCGGACGTGTACCGGGTACTGCGGCGGCTGGCGCTGCGGGCCTGCACCGCGTACGCCACCGCGAACCCTGTCCACGCGCGGCTCACCGACAACCCGGTGACCGCCACCGAGGACGAGGCGGTGCCGGCGGTGCCGGTCGGGCACCCAGCGCTGCGCGAGGCGGTTGCCGCGCTCGCGCTGCCCGAGCGGCGCGCGATCGAACTGCTGTACCTGGACGGGCACTCGCGGGCGGCCGTCGCCCGACTGATGCACCGCCCGGTCAGCGCGATCGCGGTACTCCAGCAATGCGGGCTGGCGCAGCTACGCGCGCACCTGGGCCGCACCGCGCCCGCCGACAGTGCTCTGGCCACCAGTGCGGCCGGGTGGCGCTGATGGGCATGCGCGCCGGCTCCTACAACGCCGCCCACCCGCAGTGGCGCGGCGTCATCCGGGACGGCAGCTACCCGGCCTACGTGTGCGTGCACACCAGCCACGCCACCCAGCCCGACGCGACCGCCTGCGCCCGGACCGCTCTGGCGAGGCTGAAAGCGGCCAGCACCAACGCAACCAGCGCCGGTGCCGGCGCTGACACCGTTGGGGTGCTGCCGCAGGGCTGGATCCCTTACCGGCCGGGCACCCCGGCCTGACCCGGCCCCAGCCGGGGCCCCTCACCGCGCGCGTGGCCAGGTCACCCTCGGGTTGGCCTGGCTACGCCGCCCCACCAGTTCGTTTCGGCCTGCCCACCCGCGTGGTGGCGGCACCGTTGTCCACCCGCGGTGGGTGCCTGCCCATGGAGGTACCCGTTGACCGACCAGAAAGACAACCAGACAGCCAATCAGCGTGCCCTTCGCCGGATCCGTCTACTCGCCCGATGCACCCTCGTGCTCGGTGTCGCGGCGTCGATCGCGGCGAACGTGCTGCACGCCCGCACCAACCCGATCAGCCAAGGCATCGCCGCCTGGCCACCTCTGGCGCTGCTGCTGACCGTCGAACTCGTCTCCCGGGTTCCGGTCCACCGCCGATCCCTCGCCGTGGTGCGGATCGCCGCGACCACCGCGATCGCCGCCATCGCCGCCTGGGTGTCGTACTGGCATATGGCCGGCGTGTGTGCTCGCTACGGCGAAAGCCCGGTCTCCGCGCACCTGATGCCGCTGTGTGTCGACGGCCTTGTGGTGGTCGCCTCGATCAGCCTGGTCGAGCTCGCCGGCCGCCTGCGCGCCCTCGACACCGCCGCTGAGGCGGCCCGGGCTGCGGCAACGCAGCCGCCCCCGGCGAGGAAGGCGACCGGCCCCCGCGCCGCGACCCGCGGCCCGGCCACAAAGACCGCGCGGCCGGCCAAAGCCACGACCCCGCGTAAGGCCGGCACCGCGCGTGCCACCAGCGCACCCGCCGCCGCGGCTGCCCCCCTGCCCGACGTCACCGTTGCGACACCGCGGGGCGCCTCCATCGCCCCCGACGCGACGGGCCCGGCCGACCTTCCGGCCCAGCAGCAGTTGGCGTCGGTCGCCGCCTGACGGCGCCCCCACCGCCGGGTCCAAGACCTCGGCCGGAACCACGAACCCAGCCAACAGCCAACACAGCGGATTCGAGGAGGCACCAAACCATGCCCACCACGGTGATGAAACAGATCAAGGTCACCGAACTGCGCAGAGGAGACAGGTTCGACGAGACCCCACCGGCCGTCGTCGAGTCGCTGACCCGCAAAACCACGTGGGGTTCGGTACAGATCGCGGGCGAAGCCGCGCCGAGGCGGCTTCGGCTGGACGCTGTGGTCACGGTGCTGCGCGAAGAGCCCACCGAACAGGAGAGGGCGCAGGCGCGGTACGCGTACATGGTCCAGACGCTGAAAGACGAGCTGCGCGGCTGGCTGCGGCGCGACCCCGCCCAGATCCTGCAGGACATCATCGACAAGAGCCGCGGCTACGTCGAGGTGCTGACCTGGTCGAACCTGCCCGACGTGTTGAAAGCACAGGCCCTGTACAAGCACGCCCGCGGCCTGTGGCACGACCTCGACCAGCCCGAGGACATCGCCGCCGTCGACGACGACCGCCTGCTGCAGGCGTTCGCATCGTGGTGGTACACCAACGTCCACCAGGCAAGCCGGTCCGGACCCAGGTACGACCCGATCTCCCGGTCGACCAGCGTCATCTCCAACCTCATCGACGACTGCGACACCTGGGCCATCGCCGACATCCGCTGGCGCATCACCTGCGCAGGAGCCCACGACGAACTGCAGCACCGCATCGCGCACACGCTCGCAGCGGCGGACCCGCGCCGATAACGGCCAGCAACACCGGCAACCGGTAGCCGCGGCGTCCAGTTCCCGGGGCAGCGGCCCGGGCAGATGACGCGAAGCGTTGCCACGCAACACATCCAGAAAGCTCGCCACTTCGACTTGATCGAGGCGGCGATCGAAGCGTGGATCGAGTCCACGCTCGCAACCCGGTACCCATGCCCACCACCACCGGGGTGGGCCAACACCATGGAAGGAGCCCGTCAATGGCTCAGTCCCGCACCATCCTGGACCCGGCCGAGGCGATCATCACCGCCCTGCACCAGCTCGGGCAGACCACGGCCGCCGACATCGCGACCGCCGCGGGCATCGCCTACTCCACCACCACCCGCAACCTGCGCGAGCTGGCCGCCGCCGGACGGGTCGAGAAGGTCGCCGACGGTAAGCAGACCCAGTGGCGGCTGCCCACCACCGCCACCCCGCACGCCGACACCGACGCCGGCGCGCAGCTCGGTACGCGGGCACACACCGAGGCGGGCACCGAGGTCGGCGTCCCCGCTACCGGCCTCGGCACCGCCGACGCTGCCAGCCCCGACGAGACCGCCGGGGTGGCCACCCCGGCCGACACCATCATCGCCGAGGCCACCGACGAGCCGGCCGACGCGACCGACCCGACGGATGACCCTGCCGACAATGCCGCAGCCGACGACCAGGCTACGGACGAGGCGAGCGTCCCGGACGACGGCGCCCAGCCCAACAGCGACCGGGACGACAGCGAGGAGGACGACACCCGGTCGCCGGGAGACCAGGTCGAGGACGGCGTTCAGGCGAACCGCACCGACGACGTCACCGCCGACGGGTCGACGGCCGGCACGGGCATCGACGCGGGTAGCCCGGACAGCATCGACACGCCGGACGGTGCCGCCGCCGACGGCAGCCCCACGGCCGCGACACCGGCCCAGACCGGCGCGACGGCGAAGCCGCGGCGGGCCAGCGGCACTCTGGACGGGGCTGTGCTGGACGTCCTGGAGGCACACCCGGACCGGGGCTTCAAGGTCAGCGAACTGTGCAAGCTCATCGACGCGGCCAACACCGGCCAGGACGTGTCCAAGGCCAGCGCCGGCGCGGTGGTCCTGGCCTGCCAGCGCCTCGTCGTCAAGGGCAAGGCGATCCTCGCCGTCGAGAAGCCGGTCACCTTCCAACTGATCCCCGCCGACACCACCGCCGCCGTCGCGGGACCGGCGACCGGCACCGCCGGCCGGTAACCGACCCCCCGCCTGGTAGCCCGGGGCGGGCGTGGAAGGTTGCCGCCTCACGCCCGCCCCGGTGCTCCTTACAGCACAAGGAGCGCCGTCCATTGTCTGCCTTCTGGAGGACCGCTGTCACCGCCACCGTCGGCGTCGCCGCCGGGCTCGGGCTGGCCGCGCTGCCGCTGTGGCGCCAGCACCGCGCCGCCCGTACCGCTGGCTGGTTCGCCGACCACGACGCGGTCACCGGCCTTGCCAACCGCCGTGTCGTCACCCGCCTGCTCGAACGGGCCGCCCACCTGGGACGCCCGCACGGGCTGGTCCTGCTCGACCTGGACAAGTTCAAAACCATCAACGATACGTTCGGGCACCCCGCTGGCGACGAGCTACTGGCCCAGGTCGGGCAGCGTCTGACCGCCCTGCTCGCCGACCGGCCGGGGGCGCTGGCCGCACGGCTGTCCGGCGACGAGTTCGTCCTCGTCGTCGCCGGCAGCGCGTCCGAGGTGGCCGCGCTCGCGACCGCTGCCGGGCAGGCCATCAGCGGCACACCCGCGATCGTGGCCGACCAGCAGGTACCCGTGCGGGCCAGCGTCGGATACGCCATCGCGGTCCCCGGCGCCGGCCCGGACACCCTGCTCCGCGACGCCGACATGGCCATGTACCGCGCAAAAACCGGCCGCACCGGCCCAGCCGGCCAGACCGACGCTCGACCCCACGAGCCGCCGCCGGGTCAGGCGGGCCGGTGCCGGGACTGGCCCCGCTGACCCAGCGCACCCGCCACCCTCGCCCGCCAACCCCCGCACAGCCCATCCGCCAACGCCCGCCGGACGAAGCCTCAACCCCCTGCACCCGCCGCACCGCAACGAACGGGAGAAAGCCCGTGCTGTCCTTCGACACCACCCACGCCATCACCGGATGCCTCATCCACACCGAAGCCGACCTGCACGCCGCCGGATGGGGACAACCAACGCTACTGGCCGTACTCCACGACCAGCCCCACCCCGACCCCGACCCGCCCACCGGCGGCGCGCGCCTACGGCGCCTGCGCGTGGACCTGGTCCCGATCAGCCCCCGCGACCTCGCCACCCACCCGGCCGGGCTACCCGGCTACCTGCACGACATCGCCACCCACCTCACCACGGGCCTGGACGCGGGCCTCGCCGGGCCACCGGCGGCCGGACACCGCCGGGTCGGCGCCGCGGCTGTGCTCGCCGCCCTGTGGGCCGCGCGCCAGGGCAGCCGGCCGGACGTACCGATACGGGTACTCGCCTGGGCCGTCGCCTACGAAGACATCACCACCCTCACCGGCGGTTCGGACGGGGCGGACGAGGTCAGGGAGCTTCGCCGCGTCGACGCCGTCGACAGCGACGGCCGGGTCTACCAGGTCACCCGCCACCGCTTCGAGCCCACCGCGGTCGTGCTCATCGACGACCAACCCGACCCGGCCGACACCCCGGCCACCGTTCCCGCCCTGGCCGCGCTGCTGTCCGCCACCACCATTCCCGCCACCACCGCCCACGACATCACCGATCGCGGCGCGCTCAGCGCCCGCACCACCGCCGTGTCCGGCCCGGCTGGCCCTATGCCGGCCGGGGCGCGGCGGCTGAGCGCGCAGGACGCCATCGCGATCGTCACCGGCGGGGCGCATCCCGCGACGCTGACCGGAAGCCCAGGGCTGGACCGCGTGATCATCGACGCGATCCGCGCCGGGCTGGTCGTCGCCTGCCAACTCGACGACGGGCGGATCAGCTTCACCCGCCCCACCACCTGACGGCCACCCCGGGCCAACACAGCAACCCGCCGGGTTGGCCCCGCCCTCCAGCCCAAAACCGAAGTCGACGGAGGCACCCGCATGTCCACCCACAGTTTCGTCGGCGTCCTGCACGAGGACGGCGACACCTACCAGGCCCGCTTCGCCCTCTTCGACGGCCAGCCCGACACCATGCCCTACGTGATCGCCGCCGTGTGGTGGCACACCTTCGGCTGCGACAGCACCGCCACCGTCACCGCGCTGCTGGCCCACGCCTGGGAACAGGTCGGCGCGGACATCGTTGCCGGGACCCCGCCGTCCATGGAGGGCTACCAGCCGATCCCCGGGGTCGGCATGGCCATGCCCGCCGCCCACACCGCACCCGAGCCGCTCACCGGCCGGCTGTCCGATCCCGCACCGGACACCGGCGTCGAGTGGATGTACCTGATCGACCGCACCACCCCCGGGCGGCTGGCGATCTGCGCCCACGCCGGCCGGTGGACGATCCGCCACCGCCTGGACCTGACCGTCGGCCGCGACATCATCGTCGGCTGACCCACGCCCCGCGCCGGCACGCGAGTGCTCCGCACCGCCAACGCCGCTTCCCGCTCTTTCGAGGAGAACCTGACCATGCGCACCCGTCACCCCACCCAGCGACCCGGCCGGCACGTACCGGGGCTCCGCCGTCGCCGACCACCGACGACAACCAAGCAGACGGCACGCAACCACCCGACACCGAGGCAGCAGGCGGGGGGGCAGGGGCCATGCGACTGGTGACCGCGATCGGCGCGGCTGTCCTGATGCTGCTGCTGGCCTGCGGTGGCCTGTTCGGTGCGCTCACCGGCGGCGCCGCGACCGCGTCCTGCACCGGCCTGCCCGCCGCCACCGTGTCGCTGCCCGCCGGTGGGCTGACCCCACCGGCGGGCGGCTACCCGCCCGTCGGCACCTGGAACCGCGAAGCGGTCGGCAACGCCGCCATCATCGTCGGCGTCGGCGCCCGCATGGGCGTCCCGGTCCGGGGCTGGATCATCGCGGTCGCCACCGCAATCCAGGAGTCCTCACTGATCAACCTGCCCGACCTCGGGCGACGGCAACAACGCCGACAGCCTCGGCCTGTTCCAGCAGCGCCCCTCGCAGGGGTGGGGTACCCCGGCGCAGATCATGGACCCGGTCTACGCCTCGACGAAGTTCTACGAGCATCTGCTCGCCGTACCGGGCTGGCAGAGCATGTCCCTCACCGAGGCGGCGCAAGCGGTCCAGCGCAGCGGCACCCCGGGGGCGTACGCGCCAGTGGGAGCCCGACGCGACCCGCATCGTTGCCGCGCTCACCGGCCTGGCCGACCCGTCGGCGCTGGCCGCCGCGTGCGACCCGAACAACCTTCAAGCCGTCCCGTCCGGGTTCACCCTACCCCCGGACACCCCGCCCGCTGTCACCGCCGCGATCCTGTGGGCGTTCGCCCAGTTGGGCACGCCGTACAGCTTCGGCGGCGACTGCACCAGCCGCGCACGCCGGCGATCCGGCCCACCAGTGCGACTGCTCCAGCCTGATGCAACAGGCGTGGAAAGCCGCCGGCGTATCCCTGCCCCGCACCAGCAGCGAGCAGTTCCACGCCGGCACCCCGGTACCCGACGCGGGCCAGCTACGGCCCGGCGACCTGGTGTTCGTGCCCGGCGCCGACGGCACCATGGACGCCCCCGGCCATGTGGGCATGTACCTGGGTGGTGGGCTGGTCATCGATGCCCCCACCACCGGCCAGACCGTCCACATAGGACAGTACGCGCCGTACTGGGCCGACAACCTCGCCGGTATCCGGCGCGTCGCCTGACCCCCCGGGGCCGTACGGCCCGCGCTGTGGCCACCGGTCCAGCCTCCGGGGCGCCGAGATCGCGTCCCTCGGCATCGCCTCGACGAGCACTCTACCGAAGGAGCTTCGACATGCCCATCAGCGTGGCCTTCGTCGACACCGCGCACTTCTCGTTCCACGGTCTCGGCGACACCCCACAGCAGGCCGTCGACGCCGTGATGCGCGCGTGGGCCCACCACGTGGCCATCACCGGCGCCCACCCCGACCACGTCACCCGCGAGGACGTCGCCGTCCTCACCGGCCCGCCCGGGTCCGCGTTCCGTGACCACAGCCCGTTCCCCGCCGGCGTCGCCACCTCGGCCTGACCGCCGTACGCGGGCACCGCATGCCGTCCACCTTGCCCGAGCCGAAGGAGGGCCCTGTCATGACCATCCCCGACACCAGAACCCGTGACCCGGGTACCCGCGACACCGGTGCCCGCGCGACCCGGACCCGCGGCCCCGGCTCCGCCGTCGCCACCCGACGCCGCACCATCGGCGGCGACCCACCGGCGCCGCGCTACCCGCAGGTCCGGGTCCGCCTCAGCGGTGGCGACGGCCCGGCCGGGATCCTCATCGGCAAGGTCGCGGTCGCGTTACGCCACCGCGTCAGTGACCAGGCCGCGGACGTTTTCAACACCGCCGCGCACGCGTGCATCACCCGCGAGGAGTTGCTGCGGCTCATCCGCGCCACAGTCCGCGCCCGCTGACCCACACCCCTCCCACCCGTCCTGCACGTCACTGCCCTTCGCACCCAAAACCTTCCACCGCGACGCCTTCTGGCCGCGTCCGCTGCCCATGCGCTTTCCACCCCTGGCGGCGCCCCGACCCGGGACACGTGTTCGGCCGCCCACTTCCCCGGGCGACCGCCACGTCGATGGGCCGGGGCGCCGCCGCCGTCTACCTGGAGGGAAACACCTCATGCACCATCCCAACCAGCCCACCAATCCCGGGCCGGCACCAGCCCCCAGCCCGGCCAGCCAGGAGCCGCGCACGACGCGTCCGATGGCGTGGCCGGCGGTCCTCGACGCGTTGCGCGAGGCCGGCGCCCACGCGGGTGCGGCCGCCGCGCAAGGGTGGGCGCAGGACACCATCGGCGCCCGCGCCAGCGGTGACACCACCCGCACCGCCCGAGCGGTGCTCGCCGGCCTCGACGACGGCGACCCGGCCGTCTGCGACACGCTGCCGGCCTGCGACCCGCCCAGCCAGCCCGCCAACCCCGCTACCGCGGGGTGGTACACCGACGCCGCACCGCTCGACGCGCCCGCGTGGCAGACACTCACCACCGGCCACCGCCACGAGGCGATCGACGCCTACCGTGACGGGTTCGCCACCGCCGTCGAGCACGAGGTCGCCTGGCACTGCCACACCGCCCTCGACCCCACCGACACCGCGTCGACATCGCGGGGCCGGTCGGCGCGCACCTCGCCGGCGCGGCACACGGTGGCGAGCACGGCGAGCCGTACGTCGCCCTGGTACACGCCCCGGGGCTGTGGCTGCCGCACGGCCGGCTGGCCGTGACGTCCCTGCAGCAGATGCCCACCCACAACGGGGTGGCGTTCGTCGCCGACCTCGCCCTCGACGGCCAGTTCACCGGCCGGATCGAGAACGAGGGCAACGGCGGCGGCAGCGTCTACTTCGCGCTCAACTCCAGCCGGTTCAACCAGCAGGACCTGGCCGAGTTCGCCGCAGCCTGCCGCCGCGAGGACGCCACGCCGGTCTACGCGGAGTGGCTACTCGACGCGCTGGTCAACGAGTACGACCTCACCCGGCAGGTCACCGCCGCGGCGGCGGCCGGCGCCACGCTGGCCCGGCTGCTCGACGAGTACGGGCTCATCGTCGAACTGCAAGAGGTCAAGCCCCGACCGGTCACACCCGCCGACCGGGCCGCGACCGCCGCCCGCCTGGCCGCCCCCGGCGCGCAGTTCCCGTCGGCACGGTGGCAGCTGTGGGACGGCAGCGCGTGGCTGGACCTCACCGACCCGCCCGCCGCCGGCACCGACCTCACCCGGTAGCCGCTGACAGGCACAGCCATCGCTCGCGAGCCGGCCGGCCCGCACCGCCATCGCAACCCGAGGGGCCCGGCACACGTCATGTGCCAGGCCCCTCGTCGTGCTGCTGGCTTGCCCACACACCGGGCGGCACGCCAGGAGTACGCCGCCGACCTCGCTACCTCCCCGCTGGCGTGGCGAATGCCAGCTGTGGGGCGGTGACGGGTGGACGTACCTGACCCGGATCGGCGTGCACCCGACCTCGGGCGGTGCCAGCTGACTGCCCGGATCACTGACCACCACACCGACCGTTGCCAGCCGAAACCGGCCGCCTCGGCCCCGTTCCTTGCCAACCGCACCCTGAGAGGAGACGCCCGCACATGAGTCAACGCCTGTATTTCCGCGTCGAGCAGGTTCTACCGCTGGCGGAGCACGCCGTGTCCTGCCCCAGCCACTACCTCACCCGCGAGCAGGTCGCCGCTGGTGCCCCGCTGCGCCCGGCGCTGATCCTTGCCTCCACCGACGACGGGATCGCCTTGTCGTCCAACGGCGTTCCGGTCTGGTACGACGAAGACGGACAGCAACACACCGCGCTGGCGTGGACCTGGCACCACCCGGCCAGCGGCCAACGCGGCACCGATACCACGGTGGGCGACGCCGACCGGTTCCTGCCCCTGTACCAAGGATCCCGGGACCGCCGCCACCCGCTGATCAGCATGCTGCGCTCCGGCGCGCAGCGCGGCGGTCACTGGCTCGTCATCGACACCGACCCCGCACAGGTCGCCAGCCGCGACCGGTTCCAGGTGGTGGACCACCGCGACGACACGCTGCCCGCCGACGCCCCCTGGGTCCGTGCGACCGTCACCGCCGGCGCGGTCTGGCACGGCCAGTATCCGGCGCTGGTAGCCGACGGCTATACCGTCAGCGGCGATGACGTGATCGCCCGGTTCGACCTCGCCACCGTGCAACAGATGGCTGCGGACCTGGCCCTCGTGCACGCCTGCGGCGACTCGATGCCCGGCGAGGTCGCCGCCCTGCGGCTTGCCGGTGACGTGGTGGTCGTGTCGTTCAGCCACGACGACGGCCACGAGGAGCGCTGGGTCGAGGTCGACCGGGTCCACCCCGACCGTCAGGGCTTCTACCCGGTCGGCGCCTACCTGTGGCCCTGGACCCGCTGACCCGTGCCACCCCGTCGGGGCGGGCCGGCCACGCCGATGCCGACCCGCCCCCGGGCCCCGCCGACCCGGGGACAACCCAACGCAATGACATGCCCAGCTCAGATCCGATCCCACCGTGGAAGGGATTTCCTGACCATGCCCACACCAGACCGCGAGTATGTTGCCGGCTTCGCCGACGCGATCATGACGATGGTTGACGAGGCCATCGCCGAGGGCGCCGTACCGGCCAACGTGCGCGGCTTCACCGACCTGCACTCCTACCTGGACGCCAACGACTTCCTCAACGACGCGCGGTGCCCTACGACGGCAGCGACCCGAGCGTTGAGCTGACCGCCGCTGTCGAGGCCGAGGTCACCCGCAGGCTCGCCGCACCAACCCGCCCGTACTGCACGTTCGGCCGCTGCGCCTTCCCCGGCCACGACCACACCACCATGCAGGGCCCCGACGGTGAGCTGCTGGCCCAGCCGGGGCCACTGCGGTGCCTGGACTGCGGGCACGCCGCCCACGACGACGCGAAGCTGCGGCGGCTACGCCACGACGACCCGGTCCTGGATTCCCGCCGCTGCCCCAGCATGAGCGACAGCAGCCCGAACCCCGCCGCCCCGGACCGCACGGGCCCGGACCCGCTCAACCCGGCAGCCCGGTCGGGACACGGCACCGACGGCGGTGTCGTCGGGTGGGTGGACGCCTGGGTCGCTGCGGCCACCGACCCTGGCTGCTACGACTTCGGCCCGTACCCGGCCCAGGTCACCCACCTCCCGGACCGTCCCGGCGAGGCCGTGAGGGCCCGCTTCAACCTCGACGCGGTGCGGCAGATCGCCAGCGACCAGCGTGAGGCCCCACGCGGGTCCTCCATGGGTGTAGCCCATCGAGGTGCTCCACGGGAACGTCCGCCACCTCGCCTCCTACCAGGTGGTGCCGGCCGGCCCGGACGGGTGGTGGCACCTCGACGACGAGCCCTGGTCCTGGGTCCGGTGCGACCTGCACCCGGACCACCCGGTGTGGCGGCCCCTGTTCGACATCCTCTACCCGCGCAACACCGGGCCGGGAGTGCGGTGCACGGTCTGCGACGCCCTCGACGCCATCGACACCGCCGTCGTGCCGTCCCGCATCGGCGCCGACTACCAGGACACCATCGACCGGTGCCGCCGCTGCGGCGCCACCGAGGTCGGCTACGCCGAGCAGGTACGCCCGCGCTGAACGGGCGCCGTGGCCCGCACCGGCACCCGGCCCGACCGGTGGGGACGGCACCGCCTGGGACGGGCGGGAAGGGCTGCCCGCGGGCTGGTGGCGGCTGCCCCACACCATCCGCCTGCAGATCCGCACCGTGATGCGCCCCGTGGCGGGGCTGATCCTGTCCACCGACCTGCACGACGGATTCACCCACCCGGGCCCGGCCTACGTGGACCTGGCGGCGATGACCGCCTGGGACACCAGCCACGACACCGCCAGCCCGGCGCGGACCGTGTTCGAGGCGCTGACCGGCCGCTACCCCGGCCGGTTCACCACCGTCCACGACCTCGACCGGCCCGGCACCGTGTTCCTCACCGTGGCGCTGCTGCACCTGACCGACGAGATCACCGACGCGATCCTCAGCCACCACCGCGCCAACCCCACCACCAACCACAGCGCCACCGAGGACCGCCAGCGCGGCCAGGTGGGCGACATCGGGCGCCCGCACGGGCAGCCCGAGCATGACTGCCTGACCACCGGCCGCCTCGACTACGTGGCCGACTACGGCGCACCCGGCATCGGGCAGGCGTGGACGTGCACCGTGTGCGACCGCGCGGTGGTCCCGCGTCGATGGCGCCTTCTGGCCGGCCGAGTCCGGTGCCCACATCCTCTCCCCGCACGACGTCGAGTAGAGCCCCACCCGGGCGCCGACACAGACAACACCGCACCCCCGGCAACGCTGCCGACGTGGCGCTGGTGCCGACTTGCCTGCGCGCCCGCGCCACGCGTCGATCAGCCCAACGTGAACATCCGCGATCGGTTGCACCGCAACGCCTGCGGCCCGCCCGCCACGGGGCGAGTGAGGGGCCGCAGGCGCTGCGCGGGCCCGACCGCGTCCCCTCTTACCTCGTTGTCGCCGCCGAACGCGGCCAACCCCGACCTCGCCGCCTTCTACCTGCTCGTCAACGGCGCCGGAACCCCGCAGTCCACCGCCGACCTGGCCCGCGCCGCCACGGTCGCCGCCGGATGACCACCCGCGTCCGGTACCCCCGGTCGCTGCTGCCACCCGCACCCGGCCGACACGCCACGGTGAGCGATCCAGGTTCCGACGCGACAGAGAAACAACCGCCCGGACGACAAGTCCTGACCGAGAGGAACCGACTGACATGCCCGCCCGAACCCAGAGCGACATCGTGGCCCGCATCGCGCGCCTACGCACCGACGGCACCGACCTGTTCGGCTTCCGCGAAGAGGTCCTGCTGGGCGCACTGGACTACGCCCACGCCCGCCAGTTCCTGCCCACCGGCGTCGCGGCCTCGGACTGGGACCAGCACGTCAACCACGAGTCGTATGCCATGGCCTACCTGGACTTCGCCATCGGCAAGATCCTCGACCACCGCAGCAACTCTGCCTCGCGGTCGGTGGACAAGCTCGCCGAACTGGCGTGGCTGGCCGGCCGCGACGATGTGGTCGCGGCGATGCAGAGCGCCGGCTACCCCCTGTACGGCGCACCGATGGTGAAGGCATTCGCCGACGGGTTCGGCTGGGCGTTCACCGACGCCGTCCACGACCCCGACGACCGGCAGGCCCTCACGCGGATGGCCCGCGGCGAGCAGTGCGACCCCGACGGCTGCCACCGAGGCTGCGCCGACTGACACCAATCCCGGCATCCAGCCGGCCTGGCGCCGGACCTTCCCACGGCCGCGCCACCCGTGAAGTCCGCGCCACCAGCCGCATCCGCCGCGCGGGGACCGTCCCAAGTCCGGTCCGGTGCGACGCCACACCGGCAGATCCAGCCGCCCGCAGGCCACGGGCGGCAGACCCAGAACCACAGGTGCCGTCCGTACGCGACGGCACCCGAACCACCACGACCACCGAACGGAGCACCAGCGATGACCATCTACCAGCCGGGGCAGCGCATCGCCCTGGTCCACACCAGCGACCCGCACACCGACCTGCGGCCCGGTGACACCGGCACCGTCCGCCGCCACGACCAGCACCTGCACACCGTCCACATCGACTGGGACAGCGGCTCGTCGCTGTCGATGTGCCTGGACGCCGGCGACCGCATCGAACTGCTCGACCCGGCTGCGGCGCCCGGACCGCGGCCGTCCGGCGACACCGACGGGTGGACGGCCACCCTCGCACGGCTGCGCGCCGCGGGCACCGAGGCCGGCCGCGGCGTCGCCGAATGGTGGGCCCAGGACACCATCGGCGGCCGGGCCACCGGCGACGTGCGCCGCGCCGCCCGGCGGATCCTGGCCGGGATCGACGACGGCGACCCCGCCGTGCTCGACGGGCTGCCGACGTTCACCCCACCGATGCGCTGGCACGACGGCACGGACACCGCGCAGGTCCGCTACACCGAAGCCGCATACGAAGCCGCGCAGGGTCAGGCGCCGGCTTGGCGGGACCTGACCGACACCCAGCGGGACGAGACGATCGACGCGTCCCGGGAGGCGTTCGACACCGCCGTGCTCGAACGGGTCACCGAGCTGTGTCACCTGGCGGCCAGCCCGACCGGCACCGACGTGTCCCACCTGCACCCCGACCGGGTGCGGATCGGCAGCGTCGGGGTGTTCGCCGGCGACTGGGCCTGGACCGTCGACACCGACGGCGCCGACCGGATCGCGGTCGGGTTCGTCGGCACCCTGATCGACCGGTGGAACGGGTGGGCGGTGTTCTCCTGCACCCGGCAGGTGGCCGAGGCGATCGTCGCCGACCAGCAGCAGCACCGCCACGAACTACGCGAGTCCCTGCAGCGTCAGGGCGTGCCGGAGCCCGAGCTGGACCAGCGGGTCAACGCGGAGCTGACCGACCTGCGTTTCGACGGCGATGTCATCATCGCCGACCAGCGTGCCCAGTACGACGACCCGGAGGCGATCGAGCACATCAGCCCCGACCGGGACGGCCGGTACGTGGTGATGGGCTGGAACTGGTGCTGGGAGGCCGTCGACCCGTACGCCTGCGACCGGATCGTCGGCGACCTGCCCGACCCGGGCCATGAGCAGGAGTTCGAGCTGCTGCGGCATACGCCGGGCCTGCGGGTGCCGCACACCCGGCTGCGCCTGACCGAGATGCGCTACGAGGTGGTCCCCACCGGGCTGGCGTACACCACGACCCTCGCCGTGGACGGCTGGCCCCTGGCCACCGTCACCGACGACGGGGCCGGCGCGATCACCCTGGACCCGGACGACCTGGCCGCCACCAATGACGGCCTGCGCGCCTACCTGGCCGCCTGCCGCTTCCAGGGCAGCCCCGTCGAGATGCCCCGGCTGCTGCAAGCGTTGGCCGACGAACACTTCCTCGGCCAGGCCGTCGCCCAGGCCGAAGCCGACGGCGGCACACAGCTACGGCTGGTCGACGACGCCGGCCACACCCTCGCACTGCGACCGATCGCCCCCGCACCCCGCGGCTTGGACAAGCTGCTGGAGCTCGGCCGGACGCTGTCGCGCGATCCCGGCCAGCAGTGGCAGATCTGGACCGGCTCCTGCTGGTTCACCGTGCCCGGCGCGCTCACCCGACCCGACCACACCACCGACCGCAACCGCTGAAGGAGGCGCCCCGATGGGTTCCGACATGCTCCTGCGCGAGGTGTACCTGCCCGCCGGCACCACCCTTGACCTGGCCGCCGCCAAGGCGACGGCCAGCGCACTGTGCCGCACCGCCACCATCGACGATCTACGGCTCCTGCTCAACGAAGACTGGATCGACGACGACAGCCTCACCGACCCCGGCGACTGGACCGACGAGGCTCTCGCCGCCCGCGCCGAGACGCTACGTCGCGGCGCCGAGCACGGGCTGCACCAGTTGCTCGACGAGTTCGCCGCATCGCTGCAGGGCCGCGACGTGGCCCGGTTCCGCTTCGACAACGCCGCCAACTACGGCGGCGGCGTGGACGCCTACGTCACCGGCGGACTCAGCTGGGGCGGCGCTCCGACCGGCGCCTACGACGCGTGGGACATCGTCTTCGACACCGACCGGTTCCCCGCCGGCTGGTGCGACCGGCTCGGCGCCGCCTGCGGGCTGTTGCACCCGCACGGCGACGGCCCGGCCGCCGCGGTGGTCATCTTCCACCGGTGGGCGGCGGCAGCGCTCGGCGAGGCGGACACCCCGTGACGCCGACGCCCGGCACGACACCGAAGCCGAGTCCGGCGCAGCAAGCGGCCAACGAGCAGGCCGACGCGGCGCGCAACCTCATCGCCGCCTCCGCGACGGCCACCGCCGCCGCCCTGCCGCGCGTGCGGCAACTGCTGCCTGACGGCTGGCAGGCGAGGGGCCGTCAGGCGATCAGCGGCGCGACGCACACTGTCGATATCGACCCGCCCACGAGTCTGGTCGACGCCACCGCCTACCTGATTCCCCGCACCGACGAGCACGACGGCACCGTGACCGGCTGGTGGGTGCGGGTCCACAACCGGCATCAGCGGGTCGACTTCCCGCTCTACACCGACGGCGGCGCCCGCGCCGCCGTCTACACCAGCGTCGAGGGCGCCGCCGCCTCGGCCATCAGCGCCCTGCGCATCGAAGCAGTGCCGACGGGAATCGGACGCCCCCGGTAGGGGCGCCAGCTCGCCCGACATCCACATCCGTACCCGTCCCGGGTCACCCGCTGCCGCGTGAGACGCGCGACCACAAGCAGAAGAGCCCGGCGCCGTTGATGGCGCCCGTTTCCGGCAGCCCGCCGGCCCGTCGAGCGCCCTGTGGTTGACCGGCTCCGGCAGGCCGCCACCTTGCCCCTTTGAGGTGGCCCCTGCCGGACACGGCTAGGGGCCAGCACGCCGATCGCGCTGATGGGGCGGCGCATCAGCCGGGCGACGCTGACCGGCGCAACCCCCAACCTCAGCAGGAATCCCCATCACCCCGTGTCCCCGCGCCCCTGCAGCAGACAGGAGAACCGATGTGAGCCCGTCACCACGCGAAGCCGGCCACACCACCCGGGTCGTGGCCGGCGTCGCCGTCTACATCACCGAACTGGTCTGGCCCGAGCAGCGCCGTTCGTTCTCGGTGCATCTCGTCGACGGCGACGTCGACCTGACCGAGGACGGCTGGTTCGATACCCCACCCACCGATGAGCAGATCAGCGCCCTGCTCGCCGAGCACGGCGCCACCTCGACCACCGTGATCGCCGACGACGCTGTTGTCCGCCCGGACCTGTTGCGTGACCTGCTGTCAGCAGCCACCTCGCGGGTCGGCTGGGAGGTCGACCTCGACCAGTTGCCGGTCGCTTGCGCGCACACCCCGCACCTGGTCGTCGCCCTGATCGACGCGGCAGCCGCGCACCTGGCCGCGCTGGCTACGCACACGGCGCTGACCGAGGCCGCCGCATCGATCCAGACCGTCATCGCCGACGGCGGCCCGAGCCGGGTCGACTGGTTCGCCGCCGGGCTGCTCGGCACGGTGGCGCAGCTGGAAGACAAGCGCGTCCCGCACCTCGGGCACACCCGCCGGGCGCTGCTGGCCGCCCTGCGTGACCTCCAGCAGGAGGACGCGGCTTGGCCTCACGAGCAGGCGACGCCCAGCCCAGCGCGGCGCCGGCCGGGGACAGCCGACCCTGGCCACCCCAGCCCCGTCGACCCGCCCCGCATCACTGGCCCAGCGGCCGGCCCTCAACCAGATCGGCAACCAGACCGAGGCGGACCGAGGAGGGCGCAGCCCGCCGTGCCCCTCGAAGCGGCGTACGCGCGGGGCATCAAACCTGGGTTCAAGGTGGGCTTCGGGCTGGACATCGAAGAGGTCACGCTGGCGTACACCGGGCACCGAGTGCGCTGGGCAGACGTCCTGGACACGATCCACCGCCACCCGGTGGGCGCCCCTGCGGCCCGCGCGCTCAACAACATCTGCTACGACGCCGCCATCGCCGAACACATCCTCGACCTCGTCGACCCGCCCGCCGCCACCGGGACCAGCGAGCCGGACATGGACGAGGACGAGCTGGTCCCCTTGAAGGACTCCCTGCTCGCCGCGAGGCAGTACCTCATCGAGCATGTGCACCTCGCCGCCGACCTGTGGTCCACGCTCGGCCAGCTACTGGTACCGGCGAGCCTGGGACAGGCGCTGAGCGCCGCAGGGTTCACACCGGCCGTGCCGAGCACCGGCCCGTACCACCACCGCGACGGCGACCGCGAAGTCACCGTCACAGTAAGCCCATACCCCTGCCCCGGCGACGGGGCTTCCAGCCCAACGGTCGGGACCACCACCAAGGTCACCGTCCGGCAGGCCGGCACCGTCGCCTGGACCATCATCTCGGGCCCACAGGTCCCGGACTGCGTGGTCGCGGCCATCGCCTACACCGCCGTGGCCGCCCCTGGACCACGACACGAACCGACCACGTGACCGCGACGAGCCTGCCCCCCAAGCTCGGGAACACGCACGAGCAGCTCAGGCCCGACAGGGCACCCGCACAGGTGCAGCCCCAGAAAGCTGATCCTCACCACCGCGCCGTCGCCGTCGCGGTGCCGCGCCCGCGCGTAGGGCGCCATCCGATGCCCTAGCTGCCACGCTCCCGGGGCCAACCCCGGACCAAGTCCTGCCGTCAGCACATCCGCCACCGGTGTCACCGACCGACCCCTGAACGCCTGGGTTGGTCGGGTTCACCCTCTCGTCTCCGGCCCACGCGGGCCGCACAGCATTCGCTGCCCGCGTGCCCCGAGACGGGTACGCGGGCCTGACTTTCGACAGGAGTCGACCCGCATGAACTCTCCCAATTCCAGCCCCGCTCCGGGGCCTGCACCCGACCAGCCTGACCCGGCCACGCCAGCGGGGCGCCGTTCCGGGCACCTGTACCCGCAGGTCGCCGCCCACTTGGCCGCCCACCCCGGTGAAGTGTTGAAGGTCGGTGAGATCACCCGCGCGATCGGCGCGCCGTCGTCGGGTGCGGTGTTCGAGGCGTGCAAGCGGATGGCGGCTGCCGGGTACGCCATCCACCACACCAGCCCGCACCGTTTCCAGATCACGAAGGCCGGTATCGACGCCGCCGGCACCCTGCCCCCACCGGGCTCGCTGCCGTCCCGCCCGCGGACCACGGGTTCCGGTCAGGGCCGCCGGCCGGTACCCCGGCCGAACGGGGAGCTGTACTTCCCGCGCCGCCTGGCCGGCGCCAACGACATCGACGTGCTGCGCCGACTGCGGGACAAGCACATCCCGGTGCTGCTGTACGGGCCGCCGGGCACCGGCAAGACCGCCATGGTCGAGGCCGCGTTCGGTGACCTGCTCACCGTCACCGGCACCGAAAACACCCTGGTCGACGACTTCCTCGGCGGGTTCCTGCCCACCCCCGACGGCGGGTACGAGTTCTTCTACGGCCCCCTCGTCGTGGCGATGCGAGAAGGCCGCCCGCTGCTGGTCGATGACGCCACCCTCATCCCACCCCGCGTCCTGGCGGTGCTGTACCCGGCGATGGACGGCCGCGGCGTGATCACCATCCCCGGCTACCGCAACGAACGCGTCGAAGCCATCGACGGGTTTTACGTCATCGCCGGCCACAACCCCGGCGTGCACGGCGCGATCCTGACCGAAGCATTGGCGTCGCGGTTCAAGGTGCACATCCACGTGCCCACCGACTGGGACCTGGCCCGCCGCCTCGGCGTGCCCCGCGCCGCGGTCGACGCGGCGATCGCCCTCAACGGGCACCTGGCCACAGGGGCGATCTCGTGGGCGCCACAGCTACGCGAGTTGCTCGGCTTCGCCCAGGTCGCCAAGGCCCTCGGGCAGGGCACGGCGGTCGCGAACCTGGCCGGGATCGCCCCGATCGACGACCGCGACACGGTCATCGCCGAACTGACCAAACACTTCCCCGGCAGCACGGTCGCCGTGCTCTCCCTCGGCCCGCAGCGCTAACCCGGCCCAGCACACAACCACCCCCCGCGGTGGCGCGCGGGCTACCCGTCCGCGCCACCAGCGCACGCCAAACCCCCGCGACAGAAAGGACAGTGATCGTGCCGCATCCCCGCACCCACCTACAACCGGCACGCCAACCGGTCCCGGCCGCCGACGACTGGCAGCCCTGGAACCAGGCGTGGACCCGGCTGATGCCCCGCCTGACCGGACGCGCCGACCTGAGCGTGGTCGTCGCCCCCGGCGCCGGCGGCGGCGCACCCGCCTGCTTCTACCCCAACGAGCGCCGGGTCGAGGTCGACGCCAAGCACATCGGCACCCCGGACGTGGCCGACCCGCGCAAGGCCGCGCACAAGAACATCGTCCCCACCGCGTACGGGCTGCTGCTGCACGAGAGCGGCCACGCCACGCACACCCGCTGGGACATGCCCCCAGGCACCCCACCCGTCGTCGCGGACGTCGCGATGCTGCTGGAGGAGTCCCGCGCGGAGGGCCGCCACCGGGCCCGCCGCCGCGGGGACCGCAGGTGGCTGCGCCACGCCGTCACCACCCTCCTGCATGTCGATGACGCCCCGGTCGACGACGCCTGGCACGCCGGGCAGGTGGCCGGGCTGCTCCTCGCCAGGGTGGACGCCCGCATCATCACCCACAAGGACGCCCGCACCGCCCGCGCCGCCGTCACCACCGTGCTCGGGCCGTAAGCGGCTGGCACAGCTGCGCGAGATCTGGCGTCAGGCCCAAACCGTGGCCGACACCGACGCCGACACGATGGTCGAGCTGGCGTGGCGATGGTGCCGCGTGCTGGGCATCGACCCCAACACCCAGCCGCACGTGCCCGTGCCCGACCTCGGCCAGTTCTCCGGCCTGCTCGCCGCCGCACTCACCGACTACCTGGCCATCGCCGCCGGACTGTCCCCGACCGAGTACACCGCCCGCCGCATCGCCGGCACGCACGCCGCACCCGCCGGATGGTGGCCACGCGACCCCACCGGCGCCGAACACACCGCCGCCCGACGACTCGCCGAGCGGCTGGCCCGGGCCCGCGCCACCCCCGAACCCGCCGCCACCCCGACGCTGATCCCACCAGGCCGGCTACGCACCCGGCAGGCGGTCACCGCCGACGCGCAACGCGCCGCCGGGGCCACCCCGACCGCGCAGCCGTGGCAGCGCCGCACCCACACCCCACCACCGAAACCGACCCTGCACCTCGCGGTATTGGTCGACGTGTCCTCATCCATGCGCGCCTACGCCAAGCCGATGTCCTCGGCCGGGTGGATCCTCGCCCACGCCGCCCACCGCAACCAGGCCGTCACCGCCACCATCGCGTTCGGCCCAGCCACCACCCTGCTCGTCGGCCCCCGCCAGCGCCCCACCCAGGTCCTGGACATGCACACCGGCGGCGGCACCTCCACGTTCATCTCCGCGGTCAAACTCGCCGACCAGCTGCTCGGGCTGCGCCGCACCCGCACCCTGCGGCTACTCGCCGTCGTCTCCGACGGCGACCTCGACCAGCTCCAACCGGCGCAGCGGCTGATCACCACCCTGCACCGCGCCGGCTGCCCGGTGCTGTGGCTGCACCCCGCCGGCATGGCCGGGCACACCTTCACCCACACCACCACGATCACCGTCGCCGACCCGGTCGAGGCGATCACCCGCATCAGCGACGCCGCCATCGCCGCGATCGCGGGCGCCTGACCACAACCACCGCAGCGGACCCGCGCCGCCACCCGACGGGGTGGGTCCGCTGCCACACCACGCCTCACAAGAGGGGAACCTTGTCATGGGCTACCGGGAACCGATGTTCCTCATCACCGACGCCGCCGGACACCCGCCGGCGCCGTCGCCGTCGAAGACGACCGCTGGGTCGGCCGGGACACCGCCGGCCGGCAACTGTTCAACCGCAAAGACCTCACCGGCGCCAGCCGCGCCGCCCGCCGCTACGGCACGCTGACCTCCACCGCCTGGTACGGCATCCGCGCCACCCGCCCAGGCCAGACCCGATCCGAGCGGATCCTGACCGACCGGCGGGGCCTGCCGTATATCACCGACCCGTGGCCGATGTACGTCACCACGTGCTGCGCGGCCACCGTCACCATCACCGTCGACGACGGGGTCCTGTGCTGCCGCGCCTGCTACACCGCGGTCGACCCGCGCCTGGCCTGGGACCCCGACATCGACACCACCACCCGCCCCTGACCGTCCCTCGTGGACAGCTGGCCTCGCTCGGTCTTGCTGCACAGCGGTCCAGCCGTTGAACAACGGTCGAGCACCACCCCAGCGAAAGCCACCCCGTAGATGCCCGATCGGGCGCTCACACCCGTCCGGCGCCCTCGCCCGTGCCGGCGCAAGCTACGTCGAAAACCGTGCGCCGCAACGGCGCCGGCCGGCGGCGGAACACCGCCCCGTTACGGGGCGACTTGACCACGCGGCGCCGGCACGGGTTCATGCATCCCCGAACCACCAAGCCGCCGGGTGGCCCACCAGCCGCCCGGCTCAACCACGCCCAGCGCTTACCGCTTGGAAAGGGACGAACATGTCCGAGCCCACCACAAGCCCGCCCGACAACCCGGACCAGACCGACGACTTCGACCCCACCAACCGCGCCTGGCAGCGCTTGCACGTCGCCGTCGAGGAACACCTCGACGTCATCACCTGGCGTCGTGAAGACGGCCGACCCGTGCTGCTGAGCCTGGTCGACCTGCGCAGCGGCGACGTCGTCACCCTCGCCGTGATCGACTCCCTGCAGATGCGCGACCCGCACGCGCTGCTCATCCTGACCGCCGACTCCACCACCAGCCGGCCGGTGCTCAGCGCATACGGCCCGTTCGACGGAGCCACCGCCGCCGACAACGCCGCCCCACGATTGGCGCTGGAAGACCCGAACAGGCTGGGCGGCGCCACCGTACCGCTGGTCCACCCCGACCAGCCCACCGTGCCCGACACCGCCTGGATCGACATGCCGGCCGACCTCGCCACCGTCGATGTCGATCCCGGACCCGAGGACGCTACCCCGTTGGCGGTAGTCGCTACGGGACCGCACCAGCGGGCGGCACGCGTTCGTTGGGCCCTTCCCGCACAGTCTCGCGGCGTTGGCGTGGGTTCCGGTTGCGCCGCCCGCACCGGGGCTCGAACGGCACGTACTCGCGCTTCACCCGGCCCCGCCCGCCGCACCGCCGGCCTGGCTGCAGCCCTGAACCCCGCAACCCTGCCCTGTTGAAAGAAAGGAAGCCCACTGTGCCCCGCACCGTACAACTGCTCGTCACCATCGAACTCGACCACGATGACTACCGGCCCGCACAGGAGGTCAGCGACGACATCGAACGCGAACTCGCCGGCGACCTGGCCCAGGTCGTCCTCATCGGCACCACCGGCGACGACGGCCTACCACCGTCCCCGGATCCGGCCGTCATCGAACGCGACGCCCGCGCCGCGAAGGAACTCACCGCCTACCTCGCCGCCGTGATCCGCGCGATGATGCGCCACGACCCGGCCATCACCGCCTACCTGTCGCCGACCTGCCCAGAGTGCGGACAACACGCGCAACCAGAGGACGGCGTCCACGTCGTCCTCGGCGCCGCCGTCGTGGTCGGCTGCGAAGGGTACTGGGTCATCAACCCCAACGCCGTCGGCATCCCCAACCCGAACTGGCAACCCCAGCCGTAGCGGATCTGTTGGCGGGCAACGGTTCCAACCACCGGGCGACTTGAACAATGCGGCCACCCACGGTTGCATGCATCCGGACGCAGAACCCAACCAACCGGTGAACTGCAGGCCACGCCCGCCCGCGCGACGTTGTCCGCGGTCGGCACACCAGCGTGCGAGGAATTGCCGATGACCCCCAGCGCTACCCGACCCGACCCGAGACACCACACCGGACGGGGCCTGTTCGCCCGACTCGAAGCCGAACTCGCCGAACTCGGCTTCGAGCCGTCCCCGGACAGCCAGCCCGGTCACACCGTCTACACCGCCACCGACAGCCAGGTCCTGGTCATCGTCACCGACGAGCCGGGCCGCGCCCGCGTCCAGGTATGTGTCCGCTGCGGCCCAGACACTGCGTGGGGCCTGGACTGGACCGCCAAGATGCCGCACGTCAAGCAACTCATCGCCCTGTACCTGGCCCTCAACGACGACCCGGTCGCCGCCCTCGACGCCGCCGCGGCGGCCATCGGCACCGACACAGCCACCGAGGGCATCAGACATCACCCCGCCGCCGACTGACCCGCACCGTCAGACGGCGGCAGTGCGGGGCGCCCGAAACCGATGGGGGGACCAAAGGGGGGGCGGGCGCCCCGCACCCAACACCCGGACGGCCCGGCCCCTGCCACGGGGCCGGGCCGTGGCCTTGTCTCCCGCATCGTTCTCCTCGTGATTGCGAGGCCGATCCTCGATGAACCACCCGCCCCGACCCGAACCGACCAACCGCTACGGCACGTCGGCTGCTTGTAGTCGACTTCGACTTCTTCTTCCCCAACCCGCTCGACGCCGGCGCCGCCGACACCCCATCGCTGCGCCTCTACGACTGGGGCCACGCCGAAACCGTCATCCACCGGGAGGTCATCTGGCCGCTGCGCGCCGCCGCGTTCACCGCCGAGGGCCTAGCCGTTGCCGCGCTGCGAGCCCACCACCGGGTTCTGGGACCGGTTCACCCTCGACACCGACGTGCTACTCGTGGCCGATTCCAACGCCTACGCCGGCCCGCTCGCCTGGGAGGGCGGCTTCGAAGAGGTGGTCGTGTTCGACGCCCACCACGACAGTGGCTACCGGCAGGCTTCGCCACCTACCGCGCCACTGGCGAGTTCACGCTGCGAGGACTGGACCTACCCGCACCACGAGGCCGGCGCCCGCATCACCGTGCGGTACCCGCGCTGGCGCGACCGGTGGGCCGACCTGGAGGCGCACACCGGGATCCCGGTCGCACCGCTGCACCGACGACGGCAGGCCCGTGCCCGGCATGTTCGACACGGTGTTCGCGTGCCGGTCCGGCGGCTGGGTACCGGCCTGGTGCGACGACCAGTGGCAGCAGTTCATCGACACCTTCCCCGGACAGGTCGCTCAGCGTCGACCCCGACCTGCAGATCCGCTGGCACCACCCCGTACCGGCGGCCACCGCGCCAGGAGCGGCCCGCCGTAGCAGACGGGCCGCGATGATGCCCGAACCCGCCGACTACTCCGTCGCCGCCCTACGCTGGTTCGCCGACCAGTTGCCGGAGATCTCCCAGCTGCCCACCAAGACCGCGCGCAGAACACCGGCCTGGCGATCCGCACGGTCCTGGCCAACGTCACCCTCGCCAACGACCTCGACGTCGCGCACCATCGACGCCGACGACGTGCTCGACCAGTTCGAGGACGCCACGGCCGACCGGTACACCGTCAACACACGACAGACCTACCGGACCGGTTTCCACCGCGGCCTGGAACTGTTCCAACGGTGGCAGAACCACGACCCGGCCTGGGACACCGACATCGCGCGACGGATCCGCCGCCGCCCCACCGCCGACGCGGTCATCGTGCACACCTTCCCGGTCCGCGCCGGCATCACCACCCGGTTCGCGCTGCCCGTCGACCTGACCGGCAGGCGAAGCCGACCGGCTCATCACCTTCATCCGATCCCTGGTCGTCCAGCCCTGACCGCGCGCCACATCCTCAGCCTGCCGCGGGGCTCAACCGGCCGTTGGGATGGCCGCGCCGACGCCGGCCGCCGCAGTGCGGCCACCCGGCAGGCGCGGTTGCGCCTACCGAGCGTCGGCGGCATCGGGCTGCGGCTGGGTCGATGCCGGCGTCCGGCGTCCCGGGGCCGGCGAATCTCAGCTGGGTGACACCACCGACCGGCGAGGTCACTGGCGGGGCTGCCGTTGGTGGGTCGCCCGAGCCGCGGGGCCGTGCCGCGTCGGCGTCGTGCGGTCACCGCGCCGGGTGGCTTCGGCGTGGCACCCGGCCCCGCGGTGTCCGGGAGCGCGGCGGTGGTGGCGGCGTTGTCGAGGATGCGCCGGACGGTGCGTTCGGAGCGGCCCACCTTGGCGGCGATCTGGCTCGGCGTCAGTGTCGGGTCCTTGGCACGCCACCAGATGATCGCCTCGCTCGGGCTGCTTCGGCGGCACCTCGTCGGATCGGGTCGCGTGTCGCGCTCGGATCGGCGCCGCCTCGGATCGGCCTTGTCGTGCCGGTGCGCCGCCAGGTTCGACGACGCTTCCCGCGGCATCGAGGTCCGCCTCGCTCGACGCGGGTGCACCGCCGGCAGGCTGGGGTGCCGGCGGTGCATCGGCGGTGGCCGGGGCTCAACCGTGTCGGCGCCCGCGCCGGCGCGGGTTGCGGCGGCCGGCAGCGCTCCGGCCGGGACCATGTCGGAGTCCGGCGTCCGGCGGCGTTCGGGCATCGGCATGGTCGCCACGGGTGCCGGCACCTGTGGCGTGAGCACGCCGGCGGTGCCGGCGGCACGGCCACGTCAGGCGGTGCCTGCCACGCTTGCGCTGGCCGCGCGGCCACCGGGGCGGCGGTCGCTGCCGGCGCGACGGCCGCCGCCGCGCGGGTGGTGGCCTCGGCGGCGCTGATCTGGCCGGTGAGCTCGACCAGGCTGATCGAGGACGACCACGACCAGGCCGTCGACGGACAGGGGCAGCAGGTACTTCGACCCGTTCTCGCCGTGCGCGGCGGCGACGCTGGCCATGTGCCAGTAGGAGACCCAGAACGCGATGGCGGCGACGAACCCGAGCCCGGTCATCCGGATGACCGCCAGCCAGCGGCGGCGGATCGGGACCCGGGCGATCGCCTCGATGGTGGCGAACACCGCCACCGGTGGCCACCCGGAGATGATCTGGTCGATGAGCAGGTGGTGGGCGTGCAGCACGTTCGCGGCGAGGCTGGCGCTGATGCCGAGGGCGAGGGTGAGCCGCACGCCCCAGCGCACCCGGCGAAGCTGCCGCAGCTCGCTTGTCACGGGATCCTCCTGTCGTTGGCCGATGGTCGTGTGAGGGTGGCGCGGGGTGGCCGGGTCTTCGGCGGGACTACCCGGCCACCCCGCAGTCCGGTACGCGGCCCCATCCGGTCTGCCCCACGGGGCTTTCCCCGTCTGTTGCTCATGCCGCGTCGCCGCGTACGCGCCGAGGCTGCCGGGGCCGCTGGGCAAGGTCGGTGAGCAGCTGGTCCGCCAGCGCCATCGTGTCCGGGGCGGGCTCGGCGTCGATCTCACCGAGCCGCCGGGTCAACGTCTTGCGCAGCCGCGCGGATCGCGTCGCTGTCACCGAGCCGGGCGTGCAGCCGCATCGCCTGCTGGTAGAGGGCGTCGTTGTACGGGTCGTGGCCGATCGCGGCCTGCAGCACCGCGGCCGCCTCGGCCGGGTCGGTGGCGGCGAGGGCGTCGGCGAGGGCGGTGTGCGCGTCGACGGCCTGGCGGCGTACCGCCTCCCGGTACGGCTCGACCCACTCGTAGGTCTTGGCCTTCGGCGAGGGGCCCGGTGTAGCAGGCGACCGCCTCCCGCAGCGCGGCCACCCGCGCGGGCGGGTCGGCGTGCGCCTGCGGCGGCGGTGATCGCGTCCTGCATCCGCCACAGGTCGAGGTCGATCAGGTCCCGGCCCAGGACGTAGTCCGCCTCCGGCGGCCCGACGTACACGCCGGCCCGGCCGCCCGCCGAGGTCTTGAGGCTGCGGCGCAGGCTGTACACGAAGGTGTTCAGCCGGCCGGCGGCCTTGCTCTGCGGGGCGTCGCCGAGCACGTCGTAGAGGATGTCGTCGCGGGGGGCCTTGCCGCCGTGGGCCACCAGATACACCAGCAGCTCCACGGCTTGCGGGCGCAGCAGCGGGTCGGTCCGCGACGGCGGCGGCAGGTTGTCCACCCGCGGCGGGCCCAGCAGGTACACCCGCGCCCGTGCCGGCCCCGCCGCCGACCGGTGTCCCCGCCGGCGACCGGCTCGCCGGAGACGTCCCTGGCGACACCGTCGCGCGGTCTCGTCGCCGGCCGCCCCGGACTGCCAGCTGTCCGGCTGCGCCGCCGGCTCCGGTCGGGCCCCGGCTCGAGGTTCTCGTCGCCGGGCGTGCCGGCGACGCGTCGGCGCCGCGTTCGGTACCCGGGTCGGCGGCAGGCGCCGAGACGCCGTCGTCGGCCTGCCCGGGCCGCGCAGGCGTGGCCTTTTCGTCGTTGGGGGCCTGGTCCGCGGCCCAGTCCGCGTCGCGGGCCTGGTCGTCGCGGGCCTCGCCGTCGGCGGGCCTCGTCGTCGCGGCTGGTGACCGCGGACGGCTGCGGTGGCGGGGAGGGCGCCTCGACGGGTGGGGCGGGCTGCGGTGCCCGGTGTGCGCCTCGGCGAGGGTGCGCAGCAGGTCGGCGGTCTGGGTCGGGTCGATCACCGCGAGGCGGCCGACGTCGGCGGGGTGGGCGCCGTGCCGGCCCCCGGCTGTCGGTCCCGTCGCCGCGGCTGGTGGTCCCGTCCGCGGCGACGTGGACGGTGTTCCCGTCGGCCCACTCGCCCAGCAGCACCCCGTGGATGTCCAGGCGCTGGCCCTGGGTGAGCAGGGACGCGACCCGGGCCCGCTGGTGCACCGCGGTGGCGTCGGCGATCAGCAGCACCGGCGGCAGCGGCTCTTCCAGGGGGTCGGCGTCGTGCAGCGCGGCGACGGTGTCGACCTCGTGCTCGTATGCCAGCCGGGTGCGGTGCAGGGTGGTCGCCTCGAGCAGGTCGAGGGCTTCGCCCAGGCCGGCGGTGACGGTGAGCCGGGGCGTGTCGCCGACCTGCACCGCTTCGGTGCCCAGCAGGGTGGCGAGGGTACCGGCCGGGATGACGACCCTGCTGCGGGCGTCGGGCTCGTCCAGTGCCGTCGGCGGCGAGGGCGGCGACGAGGAAGCCGCGGGCGGCCGGCTCGGCGCCCGGCCCGGTCAGGCCGAGCCCGGCCGGTGGCCAGACCTGCAGCAGCGGATGGTCCAGGGCCGGCGCGACCGGTACCAGCCCTACCCCGGCGGCCGGCTCCTCCGACGGCCCTCGCCGTCGCGGGTCGCCGTCAGGCGCGCCTTCGGATCGGCAGTCGTCCGGTACCCGTCCGGGCCGGCTTCGGCCGTGGCCTCAGCCCGGTCCAGGTCGGCGCCGATGTCGAGGTCGGCGAAGAAGTCCAGGTCGACATCAGGGTCGATGTCCGGGTCCACGTCCGGGTCGAGGTCGGGGCGGCGTCCGGGTCGGCCGTCTTCACGCAGGTCCTGGTCGGGGTCCGGTGAGCAGGTCCAGGCCGGCGTCGCCCGGCCGGGTGCGCGCGGCGCAGCCGGCGACGCAGGGCGGTGACCACCGGCGGCATCGGTGCCAGGTCCGGGTCGTCCAGGCGCAGGTCCGCGCTCGGCGGGCGGGGGGTGTAGCGGCGGCGCCGGTGGATCCACACCAGCGCGGCGGCGGCGACGATAGCCGCGGCCAGCCCCGCGTCCACCCAGCCGCCGCCGGGCAGGGTGAAGCCCGGCGGGTGGGGGTCGGTCCGCGGCTGCGGGGAGGCAGGCGGCGCGGACGGGGCGGGGCTGGCCGCGGTCCCGGTGCCGGTCGCCCCGGGGGTGGGCACCAGGTCGCCGGGCTGGGAGGTCACCGGCTGTGCAGTGGACGGGGACGGGCTGTCCGACGGCAGCGCCGACGCCGATGGGGCCGGGCGACACCGGGGCTACTGGAGCCGCGGTGGGCGGCCGACGCGGGCGGTGACGGGGCGGCTGGCGGCGCCGCGGGGGCCGGCGGGGACACGGGGGTGGCCCCGGCGGGTGGGGTGGCGTCGTCGGGCAGCACGAGTACCCAGCCGGGCTCGATGTGGTCGCCGCCGCGCATCCGGCCGTGCTGGTCGTAGTGCGACTGGTTGAGGTGGTAGATCTCGGGCCAGCGCAGCGGGTTGCCCAGCCACGCCCCGGCGATGTGCCAGAGGGTGTCGCCCCGGGCGACCGGATAGGTGTAGTGCTGGTCGCCGACCAGGACCAGCCTCGGCGCGGGCGACGACGCCGTGCGGGCATCACTCGCGTGTCCGGCCGTACGGTACGGCGGTGGTTGCCGCTGGTGCCGGGAGGTGGGTGTCGGGCAGGTCGGTACGCACGAGGGTCGCGGAGACGGTGTGCGAGGGCGGCGCCGGCACGACCGGCACCGTGGCGATGACCGCGCCGGCTGCGGGGGTGATCGACAGGCCGGCGACCAGCAGCGCCGCGACCGCCTGCACCGGTGAGAGCATCCGGATCCGGGGAGCGCGCAGCCCCCGGGCGAGGTAGGCGGCTTCGGTGAGCACGGCGGCCAGGAACCCGGCCCACAGTAGCCACACCACGCAGGCCAGCAGGTCCTGCAGCACGGTTCCGGTCAGCGGCCGGTCCAGGGTGGCCTGGACCTGGTCCGAGGCTGGGCATCCGGTGCGGCAGCGGCCACCCGACGAACCGGGCGAGGGCCCAGGGCAGCCCGGCCAGCAGGGCGGCGAGCGTGGCGGCGCTGGCCAGCGCACGCAGCAGCCGCAGGACGGACACGATCACACGACGCATCGGTGGGCTCCTCCGGTCACGGCGCCGGTCCGACGGCGTTGTGCAGCGGGCGGGCGGTGACGGTGGCGTGCTCGGTGAACGAGTCGACCCCGACCAGGCTGAGCATCTGGTTCGGTGGTGGTCCGGGTCACCTGCACGGTGACGGTGGTCGTGGTGGCGGTCGCCGTGCCGGCGGCGCCGAGGGTGCTCAGGTATGCCTGCGCGGCCTGGGTGGCGGCGGCCGGGTCGAGTTCGATGGTGCCGGTCCGCCGGTACAGGTCCAGGTTGATCTGTTGGGCGCCGGCCCGCGCCGCGGAGGCGGCCTGGTCGTGGGCGGTGTTCCACCCGTACACGGCGGTCGAGGTGTCCAGCACGAACCCGACCGCGACCGCGACGACCGGGACGGTGAGCAGGATCCACACGGCGGCGACCCCGTCGTCGCGGCGCAGCCGCGCCGCGACCCGGCGCAGCCACGCACCGGCGGCCAACCGTCCGCGACAGCCGGGTGCGGCGCCGTGGCTGCATGTGTGGCCTTCGGCATGGCGGGGGTCATGGGGTGGCCTGCCGGTACAGGTCCAGGGGCGAGGTCGACGACGCGGAGACCCGCCAGTTCGGTCGCAGGCCGGTCATCGGCAGGTCGGCCAGGTTGACCGTGCAGGCCACGCTCGACCGTGACGGTGCCGCCGGGCCGCCAGTTGCTGGTGTCCACGGTGACCGCGACGTCGCGGCAGGCCGAGTTCGCGGCCGCGAGGTCGTCGGTGGCGGTCTGGGTCGCTGCGGCGACTGGCCTGCCCGGCGGAGCGTTGCAGCGACGCGGCGCGGGCGGCGGACGCGGCGGCGTTCCCGACGTCGATGTGCCCGGACCCGCCACGGATCACGGCGAGGGCGAACGCGAGCATGACCAGCGCGATCGGGAACCCGATCAGCAGCACCTCGACGGTCACGGTGCCCCGGTCGCCGCTCAGGCGCCCCCGCAGCTGACGCCGCCGGTGCCCCGCTGCGGCGCGTGTCGTGGCCATCCTCGGGTTCGTGGTGTACACGCTGCATGGTCAGCCTCCCGGGGTGGTGAACCGCTCGACGGGCTGGGTGGAGGTCCAGGACACCGGCAGCGGCAGGATCCCGCCGCTGCCGGACACGGTGACGGTCGCGGTGGTGGCGTCGCGGTTGACGGTGATCGACGGGTTGTCCAGCAGGTGCCCGGCGACGTTGTGCAGCCGGTCGTTTGCCCCGGCCCGTGCCTGGTCGAGGTTCGCGTTGTAGGCGGCGGCGTCGCGGTGCGGCGCCGTCGGCCGCGGCGCGGGCACCGACCAGGGCCGCACCCCACATCGCGAACTGGATGGTGGTGAACAGGAACAGGCCCAGCAGAGGCGTCCACAGCAGCGTCTCGACGGTCACGATCCCACGGTCGCCGGCTGGGCCGCCCAGCCGGCGTCGCAGGCTTTGGCCCAGCCGCTGTCGCAGCCATTGGCCGGCCCGGCGGCGTCGGCGATCCCGTGCCGTCGGGGCTGCGATGATGCGTGTAGGGAACCGGTGTACTTGTCGGCGTTGACGCTGGTGTTCTTGTCGGTGTGGGCCATGTCGCGGCCTTCTGTAGGTCGGCGTAGCTGTCGGTTTCTTCGGACTCATGGCGTGGTCGTCCGTTCATCCGGGTCCTGCCTTGGCCGGGTGGAGATGTTGGATCACTTCTTGGCGTAGCTGCTGGCCCAGCGACGTGAGTTCGCCGAGGCGTGGCGCGCCGCGGCCGATGAGCCGGCCGCCGCACCGGCGTTCGAGCGCGGTTAGTTGCATGCTGAAGGCTGTGCGGCTGCCGTTGCCGTGTTCGGCGGCGATGCGGAGGTTGCGGTGTTCGGCGATGAGTAGGAAGCGGTCGATGCGCCGCCGGGCGCCTTGGCCGGTCAGCGCTTTGCGGAGCAGGTCGGGTAGGTCCGCGGGATGGACCGTGGTCGCGCCGTGGGAGATAAAGGCATCGCCGCCGCTGCGCGGGCGTAGCGGGATGCCGTGCTGCTTGGCGAAGAGCATGAGGCTGGCTGGGGTGCAGCCGACCTCGGAGGCGATGCCGCGTAGGGTCCGTTGCCAGGTGACGTACTGCTCGCGCAGCCAGGCGGGGTCGATGTAGTGAACGCCGGCTGGATGGGGTGGCGGGGCCTGGCCTGGCTGGAGCGGGAGGATCGTGCCGCGGCGTGGGGTGCGCTGGTCCTTGCCGGGCAGTGGATGGCGGCGGATGAGGTAGCGAAGATGTTCGGTGGACAGGCCGTGGTTGCGGGCGACGTGGCTGGCTGGCACGCCGCCGATGAGGTCCCGATGGACGGGTGCCGGGTCGGTGCGGTCGGGGTCGGCGCCGGGCCAGTCGTGGATGGTGACCCAGTCGACGGGTGGATGCCATTGCAGGGGCTCGTTGGCGATTCCGGCCCGGTCGAGCAGGTCGGTGGCGTGTTCGGCCAGGGTGGTGACCAGCCCGGCGGGTAGGCCGAGGACGAAGTCGTGGTATTCGAAGCGCAGCAGCCCCTGCGGGAGGGCGTAGGGGTGCGGGGCGATGGCGAGGCTGCCCGCGGTGAGTAGTTCGTAGAGGTAGCGGCGGGCGAAGCCGAGCCGGCGGCGGTCGCCCTTGAAGTGGTGGAACCGGCGAGCGAGGCGCCGCCAGGTAACAGCGTCGATGAGGTCGGTGCCCGCGGCGAGGCGCCGGCGTCGGGCGTAGTCGATGGGGATGTCGTGGCCGTCGATGGCCAGGCTCAGTTCGGTGATGATGCGCAGCGCGGCGTCGCCACGAGGAGTCCTGGCGAGAATCCTCATCTGGTGCTGCACGTTGTGGCGGCTGATCTGGTCGGTGATCAGGGCGGTGGCTGCGGCCGTCGTCAGGCTGCTGTGGGGAAGCAGCAGCGCGACGGCCGCGGCTTGGCGGAACAGGGTGGGGTCGAGGGTGTCGTCGGCGATCAGGCGTACCGCCCACGCGGACCAGATCTGGTCGGGTAGCCGCGCGGCCCGGACGATCGCGGGGTCGCTGGCGTTGTCGAGGTCGGCGCGAGGTGTGGGTGTGGGTGTGGGTGTGGGCAGGACGCTGGCGTAGCGGAGGCGTTCGATCGGGGTCATGGACGCGTCGCGGTGGTGGGTGATCCGGGCGGTCAGAGTGGGGCTGGCGGTTCGCCACGACTCGGGGATCGCGCGGGCGGTGGGGCTGGCGGCGTGCTGGTGCACGAGCGCTGCGAGGGGGTCGCTGGCTCGGGTGTGGTGGTTCGCGGTGAGCAGCCCGACGGCGGCGGTGAGGGTGTCGACGCGCAGCATGTGCGGCTGGACCCGCCGGGGTGTCGCGTCGTGGGGGCCGGGGCCGGCCAGGTGGAAGGCGATGACGGTCAGGTCGGTCAGCGCGTCGATGGCCTCGCGCCGATCTGCCTGGGCGGTATCGGGGTCGCGTACCCGGGCCAGGAGGTCGTTGATGAACAGCTGAGCGTGTCGGGTGGCGTGCGGGTCGACGGCCGCTCGGGGCTGGGCGGAGGCGAGGTTGGTGGCGCACCTGGCGGCCGGGCGGGTTGGCGCGTGCGCCGCGCAGCGGTTGCCGCCGTTGCGTTGCGGGTTGCTGCGCAGCCGCGCCCGGGGTGGTTGGCCGCAGCGGGGACAGGTATCGACGAGGGGTTGGCTGTGCTCGGTGCAGAGGAAGGTGAAGGGCAGCCGCCAGGCCAGGTGGAAGCGCCCGGCGTTGCCGGCCAGGCAGGTGGGACAGAACCGGGTGCCCGGTGTCGGGAACCAGGAACGGCGGATGCTGTCGGTAGCTGGGCGGCCGGCGACGGGGCGCAGCGCCGGATCGTGGAACATACGGGCCAACGTCGATGGTGCCAGCCCGGTGGAGGTCGCCAGTACCGCCAGATGTTGCGGCGATGTACTGGTCAGCAGGCGGCGGATCGACGTGTTCATGTAGTCGTGGGGCAGGCCGAGCGCGGCGGCCAGCTCGACCGTGGATACCCGCATCCGGGCCGCGTACGTCTCTACCCAACTGTCGAAGGCTTCCCCCGGAAGCGGCGTCAGGACGAACGGTGGCCGGACGTTGGTCATGACACACCTGCCCCGACCAACTCGCCCATGCCCGGGCGGGTGCGCAGCTGCCCGGCGCCGATCGCGGCGTGCAGGCCGCGGCGGGCCTTTTCGGCGGCCTCGTCGATGCGCACCTGGTCGAGCAGCGCCTGGCTGAGTTGTTCGGCGCCGGTCTTGACGGCTCGGTAACAGCCCCGGGCGATCAGGGACATCAGCGAGGCGAAGTGGCCGGTGCTGCGGGCGAACAGGTAGTCGGACAGCTCGCAGGCGAGGACGCCGCGGTGGTGTTCGGCCAGCACGATCTCACGTTCGATGCCCAGCAGCAGCTGGTGCCAGGTGCGCCGACCCGCCTCGGCGGCGACCTCGAACGGGTGCAGGCTCAGCACGTTCCAGCGGCGGGCGGTCTGGGAGAACACCGCGTCCGCGCCGGACAGTCCCTCGTCGAGCAGGCCACGGGCGCGTAGCCCGACCCCGACGAAGAAGAACGTGACCGGGAAGGTGTTGGCCAGCCACTTGAAGTGGTTGGCGACCTCCCGCCCGTCGCGGCGGTTGACGTCCAGGAAGTGCACGTCATCGACGATGATCAGCCTGGTCTTGCAGTTGGCGACGCACTCGGCGGCCCGGTGCGACAGTCGCAGCGCGTTGCCCCGGTCTGCGGCGGGCAGCCCGTAGAAGCGGCACAGCATCGAGCTGAGGCTGCGCATCGTGGTGTTGGACGTCAGCCCGACATAGACGACCGGGATCCGTTGCCACTGCCCGTCGAGGGCCGGCACGGTAGGGCCGTGCAGGTCGATCTGTTCGGTGTGAAACGCCCGCCCGAACGCCGTCGCCGCGGTGGTCTTGCCCAGGCCGGGTAGCGCGTCGAGGACCGCGGCGGGTTTGACCTTGCCGCCGTCTTGCCGGTTGGCGCCGGAGATCTCGTCGAGGGCGTCGAACACCGCCTCGATGCCCGGCGTGCGGATCGGTCCGAGGTTGGCGTGCCAAAGGGCGCGGGCCTGGTTGTAGCGCGACCGCGCGGCGCGTGGCATGGCCGCGATCTCTTCCACGCTGTGCCGGGGCGGCCGGACGCGTGCCTGTGCGGTGGCCATGGCTAACCAGCCGTCCTTGCTCGACAGGTCCCAGTCCCGCTCGTCCAGCCCGAATGCCGCGTCGATCTGCGGCGCAGTGGTCGGCGCGCTGCCGCGCGTGAGGCCGGTCATCGCAGCACCCCGAACGCGTCGGCGTAGAACTGCTCGTCGTCCACCCACTCGGACTCGTCGTTGCCGAACACGTCCAACTCGGCGTCGGTGTCGTCATCGCCGCCGGTGTGAACCGACGACTCGCCCGGCATCGCAGCGCCGGCTTCGTGTTCGGTGGCGTTCAGCACGGCGCGCACGGCCGGCAGCGCCGCGATGTCGGCTGCGTCCATCCCGCCGGTGATGGCCTGCAGCCGGGCCTGGCGCTGTTGGCTGGCCCGTACCGCCATCCGCCGCTCGGCCGGATGGCGCACCAGTCCGGCGTCCCAGCGTTCCAGCAACTCGACCAGGGCCAGCCGGTCGTTGACGTGGCGGCCCTCGGTGACGGCCAGGCGGCGGGCGTAGCCGAGGGTCTCGGCCGAGAACGGTGCCGCCACCTCGGTCGCGTGTTCCCAGACCAGGGTGTGCCAGGTGTTGTCGGCCGGGTCCTGGAAGTAGATGCGGGACACGTCGTCGGTGTCGAAGCGCACCGGCCACTTGCCTGCGTGAGCCCCGGCGAACGGGCTGCGCCGGTTGCGGTAGCCGGTGAGTACCGGGCCGTTGTAGCGCAGCCCGTTGACCTCCACCCCGTAGTGCTGGATGGTGCGCCACGCCACCGGCAACAGGTCGAACACCAGATCGGGGCGCGACGGCACCCGCAGCCGACCGGCCCGGGTCACGCCGTGGTCGAACATCTCCGCCGGGGACAGGTCCAGACCCGGCACCGCCGGGTCGACCAGCCCGGCGTGCGGACGCTGGTGGTAGATCCCGGTGATCCATTGACGGATCACGGTTTCCAGCTCGTCGATGAAGAAGTACGCGCAACCCTGCGGGTCCTTGCCGCGGCTGTAGATGTCCGGGCCCTTGTAGCCGGGCAACGCCGCCAGCAGCTGCTCCCGTAGGGTTTTGAAGAACCTTTCGACCGCGGCCTTGTCCGTCGGTGTGAGCGGCCGGGCCGGCGCCACCGACACACCCAACCGGGCGCACACTCCGAGCAGATGCTCGGACAGGTAGATCTTGCCGTGGTCGACCACGATCGCCTCAGCGGCCACCCCGGGCAACCCGGGATCGTCGCTAACGCGCCCGGCGTCCAACGCGACTGGCGTGCCCTCGTCGTTGATGACGAGCACCTCCGGGACCCCCGCGTACGGCAACAGACCACTGCCGGTGGTCCGTGCCGTGTCCGGTGTCAACGTCTCGTAGAGCACCACCGCGGCGTCCACCGACTTCGTCGACAGCGGCGACAGTCGCAGCCCCACAATGGCCCGCGAGTACAGGTCCAACGCGATCGTCAGTTCAACGCGTACCCAGCGCAGCGTCAGCGGCTCCATCGCGAACACGTCCAGCGGCGTGGTGTCAAGCAGCACGAACTCGCCCGGCCGCGTTGGGCGCAACCGCCCATACACGCCCTTCGGGCGGCCCGCGATCGACCGCTTGCCCTGCGTCGAACCGGTCAAGGCGTTCGTGCCGCGGGTCAACTCCGCCAACACCGCACGGGCGCGGCGTCTGCTCGGTGCAGGCACCGCGTCCGATCCGTACTCGGCCTCCAGCCGCGCCGACACCCGCGCCAGCAGCAGATCCCTGGTAGGTCGGCTGGCCTCGGCATGTTCGTCCAACACGGTCCGGCACATCGCCAACCAGCGTTCATCCACCCCACGCAGGTGATCCACCATCCGAACATGGCGCCCGTCAACGAGGCCCAACGGCCCCTCCCGGCGTAGCCCCGCTACCCACCGCTCCAGAGTGCGTACCGTCACCCCGATCTCGATGGCCTTCGCCGCGTAGCGATCCTTCAACGGCAGGCGCGGGTCGTACTGGGCGCGCGGCTCACCCGGACCCGCTGACGCCGCCAAACCCGACACCTCTCCGGTGAGCAGTTCCCGCACGTGCGCCAGCCGCTGCGCCATCGCCTGCCGCTGGGCGTCGGAGAGGTTGTCCAGCAGCGGCCCCAGTGCCTCGCCCCACGCGTCGTCGGCGCCGACGATCCTGGTGGACATGTCAGCGAACAGGCTGGCCGTGTCCACCACCAGGGTGCGGCCACGCATGTCACGCAGCCGCAGTTGCCGCGCTTCGACACCGGTCACACAGAACAGGTCACCGTCGTGCATCAGTCGCGTGCCGACGCCCACCAGCGCCGTAAGCGAACCAGTCATGCCGCACGCTCCAGCACCGTCGCTGACGACAGCGGCTCGTCCAGATCCGCGCGCAAGACGCCCCGCCACACCAGATGCAGCAACGCCGGCCGGCAAACCTCGACCGGGAACCGGTCGCCGAACGCGGTCTCCACCGCACCCACGCTCGACCTGTCCGGCAGTCCACGTTCGAGCTCGGAAACCGCTTCAGCGTTGAGCCGATCACGTCGGCGGTACCCGGCGAGGAACCGCACATTCGCCACGAGCGTCTGGCGATCCCCGGACCACACCTCATGCCGCCAACCCCGGCTGGCAAACAGTGTCCCCGCCCACGCCAGCGCGTCGGCGACCTTCCGGTCAGCCAGCCTTTCGGCTGGCTTAACGTTGACCACGCTCACCGCTCCGTCCGAGCCGACGAGCAGGAAGTCGGGAACGTGCCGACGCATCCGCCCACCGGCCTCGGCCGCCACGAGGAACGGCTGCGCCGCGATCGCGACCACCCCGGGATCGAAGTCCGCGAGCAACAGCCGCGCCAACTCCAAACGACTCTCGTAGATCACGTGGCCGCCCGTCGTTGCCGACCAGTACCAGCCGGAGTAATGCGCCTGACCCTGCCGAGAGCGAAACACCCGCCATGGACGGCCGGCCACCAGGACCGAGGGATCAGCCGTCGCCAGATCGCAAGTGGACTCCCTGCCGGCGGAATCCCTGAAGCTCACCCGAGCATCAGCGACCACAACCATCATCTCCTTCAAGAGCAGGACAACCCGACCTGACGAACATATCGACGGACATGATTTGAACTGTCCGACACGCCGCAATCAATCGACGGAAGTCATTGCGATCTCGCGACCTCGGGGCAGCCCGGACGACCGACATCTACGCGGCCGACCGACATCCAACCGTCAGCTAGCTGGCTCTGCCGACAGCTTCGGTGAATCCCTACAGATGCGGCTGGTCCTGCGGGTTGTGGTCATCGTCGTCGGCTCCGCTAGTTGAGGGACAGGCCGTTGGCCTTGTTGGTGAACAGGGTCGATACGGTGATCCCGACGGCGGCCACGATTGCGGCGATGATCGCGATCCACATCAGGTATTCGGCCGTGGTCAGCCCGGCGTCCGGGTCGCGGCCCAGCCGGGCGGCCCGCTCCCGCAGGCTCAGGACGGTGACAGTGACGACGGCGGCGAGACGGTGACGCATGACGGTGTGTGCCTTTCTCGGTGTCGGACGACGGGCGTGTTCGGGATTGCTGAACCTTTGCGGGCTCCGGGTCATAGGGATGCTTTGACGGCTTGGATTGCGGGGTAGAGCAGGAACAGCAGGTAGCCCAGGCCGAGCAGCAGCAGCGGCAGGACCATGCGCTGGTTGGCGGCTTTCGCCGCGGCTTTCAGGTCGGCGGCCTGCCGGGCGCGCAGCGTCGCGGCCCGGACGGTGAGGGTTTCCGCGACGCTGGCGCCTTCCCGTTCGGCCAGCAGTACCGCCGACGCGAGGTCCCGCAGCGCGGGGATGCCGGTGTCGGTACCGAGGCGGCCCAGGGCGGCCCACGGGGCGACCCGGGCGGCCGCGGCGGCGTCGATGGTGGCGCGTAGCCGCGCCGCGCCCCAGGTGGTGCCGATCCGGGACGCGTCGGTGATGGCCTGCTCGACTCCGGCCGCGCCGGCAAGAGCCGTGACGACGAGGCTGAGCAGCACGGTCAGGCTGTGCCGCAGCTCGGTACGGCGTTTGGCGGCCTGGCTGCGTAGCGACAGGTGCGGCAGCACGACCCCGGTGACCGCGCCGGCCAGGCCGGTCCACAGGGGCAGCTGCCAGCCCACCGGCAGCCCCGCCATGGCGGCGAGGGCGAGCAGCGCGGACGGGGCGAGCAGGCCCGCCAGGCCACCGGCGAGCTGCCCGGCCAGATGGGTGGCCGGGTCGCGGTCGAGCAGGGCGAGGTCCTGCAGCACCGTCGGGCGGGGCAGCCCGGCCCGGCGGGCCGCGCGCAGCCCCGGGCCGAGCAGCCGGCCCAGCCACCCGGGCAGCTGCTCGCCGCCGACGGTGGTCGCCGGCTCGGGCAGCGTGGTGGTGTTCAACGCGGCCAGCACGGTGGACAGGGCCGGGCGGGCCGGGGCCAGGGCGTCGACGGCGACGCACAGGCCGAGACCGGCGAGGACTCCGAGAACAACGACGAGGGTCATCGCGCACCTGCCTCGGGTCGGGTCGGCGAACAGCAGCGGCAGCTCGGTGAAGCGTGACAGCCGCGACAGCAACGCGAACCCGGCCGCCCAGGTCAGCCCGATCACGGCGATGACCAGCTGCCCGCTCAGCGTCCGGTAGGGGTGCAGGAACGCCTGGCGGAACAGCACCAGCCCGGCGACCAGCGCCACCGTCGTGATGATGATCATGCGGATCTGGGTGCGGATGCCGGCCCGCTCGGCTTCCACGTCCAGCCGCATCGCGACCTGCTCGCGTGCCTGGGCGGCGACGTCGGACAGGGCCTTGCTCAGCTGCCCGGCCTGGGCGGAGGCGGCCAGGACGAGCTGGCCGACGATCACGTGCGCGACCGGGTCGGCCAGGGCCCGCGCGAAGCCGGGAAGTGCCTGGGCGAGGGGTACCCGCCGGCCGAGGTCGGCGGCGAGGTGGCGTACCTCGGCGGCGATGGCATCGGGTGGGGCGTCGGCGCTGGCGATGATGGCCTGGTGCAGCCCGGACGCCGAGCGCAGGTTGTCGCGTAGCATCTCCGCCCACGCGGCCACCCCTTCCAGGCGGGCCTCCTGCCGGCGAGCCGTGGCGCGGCCGGTCAGCAGCGGCGGCACCGCAACCAGGGCGACGGCGACCAGCAGCGCCGCGACCGGCCACCCGAGCAGCACTTCGACGAGCAGCCCGGCCGCCAGCCCGGCGGCGACCCGTAGCCGGGTGGCCCGGCTCATCGCCCTCGTGCGGGCGGCCAGGCTGGTACGGGGCCGGCGCCGTAGCCCATCCGCCGCGAGGAGGGTGAAGGCGGCGCAGCACAGCCCGAGCAGGGCGGCGATGACTGGGGGCATGGTCAGGTCCACCCTTCCCGGTCCGGGTCGAGCACGGCCGGGTCGAACCCGACCCGCAGCAGGGCGTGCAGGGTCTGGTCGCGCAGCGGCACCACGTACCGGCCCCGGCGGTCCGGGCCCGGCCGGTACACCTCGTTGGAGACGACCCGTTGCCCGTCGAAGCCGGTCACTTCCCGGATCGACGACACGACCCGCCGCCCGTCCGGTGCCCACGCCAGCTGGATCACGAACTGCACCGCGCCGCCGACCAGCATCGCGGTGGCTTCGAACCCGAGCGGGGCGGGGCCTTGCGCGGCGTAGGTGGCCATCCGGTAGAACGCCTGCTCGCTGGAGGAGGCGTGGATGGTGCACAGGGAGCCGTCGTTGCCCTGGGACATGGCATTGCACATCGGGATCACCTCGTGGCCGCGGACCTCCCCGACGATCACCCGGTCCGGGTTCATCCGCAGCCCCCACCGCACCAGCTCGGCCAGGTCCACCGCCCCGGCGCCTTCCACGTTCGCGCCCCGGGCCTGCAACGCGACCGTGTTCGGGTGTCCGGGGTCGTTGTGCAGGCCCAGCTCGTAGGCGTCCTCGACGGTGACGAGCCGCTCGAACGAGGAGATCTCCCGCGCGAGGACCTGCAGGAACGTGGTCTTGCCGGTGTTCGTGCCGCCGGAGATCACCACGTTGAGCCGGGCCCGCACGATCGCGGACAACAGCGCCGCCATGCCCGCGCTGAGACTGTGTTTCTCCGTCACCAGGTGCGGCAGGTCCCACCGTTCGGTGGCGAACTTGCGGATCGACACCGATGGGCGGGCCGCGACCGCCATCACCGCGAACAGCCGGCCACCGCCGGGCAGCGCCACCGACACCGACGGGGACCCCCGGTCGAAGCGGCGCTCGTCGCCGGCCGAGTTCACCGCGACCTGCCGCACCCACTCCTCCAGGGCCTCATCGGACGGGAACAGGGCGGGCAGCTGGCCACGGCGACCGTCGGTGTACTGCACGAACACCCCGTCCCCGACCAGGTCGATGTTCTCGATGTACGGGTCGTCCAGCAGCGGCTGCAACGGCCCCAGCGCCAGCAGCGCGTCGCGTACCCGCCGCGCCACGTAGGAGCGTGACGCGCTGTCCAGGCCGGGAGTGCCGGAATGGATCGCCGCCTCGGTGTAGCTGCGCAACGCGTCGTCGAGCAGCCGGTCGACCACCTCGCGGCGCTCCTGCTCGCTACCCGGCACCTCAGCCGTGGGCAGGCGCTGCATCTGGTCGGCGACCAGCGCCCGGACCTGTTCGGCCAGGGCGTCCAGCTCCGGCCGGCCTGGATCCGGTGGCGGTGCGAAGCTGCCGATCGTCATGGCCGGACCACCTCACGCCGCCGGTCTAGCCGGCGTGCCCGCCGGCCGGTGACAGCTGGCCCGTCCACCGCCGCGGCGGCCACCGGGCCGCCAGGGTTGGGGAGTTCGCGGGCCAGGTCGGTGGCCAGGCTCCGGGCGCTTCGGGCCAGCGGCAGCCGTACCCAGCCGCGGCCCGGCCGGGCCTGGCCGGAAAGGATCCGGGCGCTGCCACGGTCGTCGGGCACCGTGCCCCACACCGGCACCTGCAGGGCCTGGGTGATGTCCTTACCGGACAGCGGGCCCTCGCCGCGCAGCACCAGCAACAGCCGCGCCGCTCCGGCACCGCGCAGCGCGTCGATCGTCGCGGCGGCGTGCGCGACCTCGTCCCAGCGCGGCCCGCACACCACCACCGTCACGTCGGCGCGGGCGGCGACCGGCAAAGCAGCCGACCGGCCATCCAGCCGGCCCACGTCCACGACCACCGGGCCGGCACCACCGGCCCGCTCGATCAGCCCGGCGTCGGCGGCGGTCCGCACCGCCGCGGCCGCCTGCACGAACGACGCCGCGGCCAGCAGCACCGGCACACCCACCCCCGGCAGCTGCTGCACGTGCGCGCCGACACCACCACCGGCCGTACCGGTCGCCGCCGCGGCGCTGGTCAGCCCCGGCGCCGGCCGCAACCCGAACCGGGCGGCCAGATCCCCACCCGACGGATCCGCCTCCACCAGCAGCATCGCCCCGAGCACCGGATCCAGCGGATACACCGGCCACCGGGCGGCCACCGCCAACGCCAATGTGGTCACCCCGCACGACTTGCCGGAGCAGAACGCCACCACGCCCATGTCTTGTCCCCGTCCGCCGCCCGTACGAGCAGCCCTTCCTCGTTCGCCGCAAGCCCTTGCGTCGCCTACTTGTGGTGCTATCTGCCGTGCTTGTTGTGGTGCTGTCGTCGTGCGTGAGGCGCACGTTTGCCTAGCCGCCGGGCACTCAAGGCCCGGCAGCATGTCGGAAGCTGTTGGTGTTGTCTGTTCTCTCGGAGTTCTCTCGTGGTCAGTTCTGTGGTGCCAGCAGCACCAGCGACACGTCCCCGCCGCCCACGCCGGCCAGCCGCAACGCCGCGTCCTGAGCCAGCAGCAGCGACACCGTCGCCGTGCCCGACCCGTCCGTGGCCGGCGTGAACGCAACCACCGTGGCCGGTGCCTGCTGCCCGCCACCCGCCCCGCCCGACGAACCGGACGAGCCGCCGGTGGTGCCCGTGGCCGGGGTGACCAGCACCATCACCGACGCGCCCGCCGAAAGCCCCGTCGAGGCATGGCCGGCCTTGACCGGCAGCGCCAGCACCGCCTGCCCCGCCGGTGGCCACGCCGCCGGGCCGACCTGCCGCGGCGCCAACAAGGCCCCACGCACCAGCGGCACCGCCGCGGTGTGCCCGACCACCTGGTCGATGCCGGCCGCCGGTACCACCGGCACGCCCGCCTCGACCGCGACCCGGACCACCACCACGTCGGCGTTGGTCAGCTGCTGCCCGGCGGCGACCGGTTGCGCCACCGCGAGGACCGGCTGCTTGTTGTCCGCGCGCAGTGCGACCGTCACGAACACGAGCACCACCACCGCGACCCCGAGCAGGGCCAGCACGAACCGGCCCGGCGAGCGCCGGGGGCGAAGCCCCACCGCATCAGCCGTCGACGGCGGTGCTGCGGCCCGGCCGTTGTAGCGGGGCGGATCGAACGTCTGCACAGGCGAACTCATCGTCACGACCTCCCTCACCCGGTCACTGCTTGCGACTCGCCCACCACCAGCACCACCTGCGCGGTGGTGTGCAGGTCTGGCACCACACCGGTCTGACCACCACCCGCCCAGGCCACGTGCCAGGTCACCGTCGCCGACAGCGGGTACCCGCTGCCCGTCGACGGGCTGCCGTACATGTGGCCGCAGGTCGGCGAGGCCGCCTTCGGGTCCGTTCCCGGCGTCCACGCCGTGCCTGCCCCGACGCAGTGCTCCATCCCGCCGTCCCCGGTCGCGAACACCAGCGACGTCGGCGTCGCCGTGGCGGTCACGCTCAGCCCCGGTACCGACGCCGTCGCCGACCGGGCACCCCACGACCCCGGATCGAGCCAAAGCCACACCGGAGTGTTCACCAGCACGTTCGTCGCCGTCGGCGGATTCCAGCGGATCAACGGCGACGGCAGCCGCAACGCCTTCACCGCCTCCGCTGCCAACAACGCCGCGTTCGGCGGGCCGTTCATCACCCGGAACTTGGTGATCGCGAAGTTCGCCGGCGGCACCCCGCACGACCCGATGTACCATTGGCCCGGCGGGGCCGGCGGGGCCGGCGGCGGGAACAGATCCGGGTACGGAGCTAACTCCGCCGCCGTCATCGGCCGCCAGTAACAGCCATCATTGCCCAGCCACCCGTAGCCATCGACATAGCAAGGCACCACCGCCCCGGCAGCGTCGTGACACGGCGTCTTCGTGGTGGAACTGGGCTTGCCGGGATCGCCAGGCGCACTGACCTGAATCGTGCATGACGGGTTGGTCGGCTCCTGGGTGCAGTCGACCGAACCGCCGGCGCCCCCGGCGAAGGCGGCGCCAGGGCGAATCAGGACAGCCGCCGTGGCGACAGCGGCGAGCACGAGACACCGGCGTGCGCGCGTCAACACGTTCCTACCCCGGATTCTGCAAATGCGATCACTTTCCACTCCCCGTTGATCCGGTTGACCGTGGCGACGACCTTGTGGCGGCCACCTGGGGTGTTGTCCTCCAACTCGCCGTTGGACTTGTAAAGAAGCCAGTGGCTGTCATCGAGGCAGTCGGCCACAGTGACTGTGGTCGGTGCGTCGGCCGGGTTGAACCCCGTCTGGACCGGTGCGAGCTGTGGGTTGCCCTTGCTCGTGAGACCCTTGGACTTGTTGTTCGTCAGGCCGTTCACCAATGTCGTCAGTGCGCTGCCGGCGGCGTACTTGGCCAGGTCCGGCGACTGCGGGTCGCCGGTGTTGCTCGCGGTCGCGTACGCCCGCCACATGTTCCGGTACGCCGCGAGGGCGTCCTGTACCGCAGTCAGCCGAGGATCGGTAGGCGTAGCCGACGGTGCATGCAGGCTCGGACCCGGCGCGCTGCTGCTGCCGGGGTTGGCCGGCTTGGACCCTGTACACGCCACCAACGACAGCAGCGCGAGCACGCCGACCCCGCGCATCAACCAGCGAACGAACGATGCCATGAGACCTCCCCGGGCAACTCGGAAAACCTTAAGACTGCACCCCATACCTACCGCAACGTGCGCATTCACGGGTGCGCATCCTCTGATGCGCACCACGGCCGTGGCGCCGAGAGCCACAGGCCGCGAACCATGACGACACAGGCGGCGCCGTCGAGCTGATCCTCCGGCCCTGGATACTTGAGGTACTCGACGGAGCCCAGTCCGGCCGCACCCCCGCGGGCATCAGCGGAACGGACGCCGACCCCGATAAACTGCGCGCGGCCGTGCTCAACCGACCGGCATCGGTACCACCGCTGCCCCGAGGGGCAGCCCAACGCCGACAAGCCGCTCAGCCTCACCTCACGCGGCACCCAGTTCCTCCTCCGCCTGCGCCAATTCGGCGACGACTAGGTGACGTAACAGTGGGTATCGGGGGTAATTACCAAGGGCTGACCCGCCGATAACCGAACGAACAGTCATTGCGCACATAAGCCGCGAGCTACGGCAACGCGGCTCGTCCCTCGGCACAGCGTGTTGACATTGCTCTTCGCCTGCGGTTTCGCTTTCTTCTTCACGCCATCCCTGCGCGCGTGGGTATGGAGGTATGGCGGGAGCCCTGGGGAGGCGGTGGTTTATTTGAACCGGGATGGCATGCGCGAGTTCGCTAGCATCCTTGGGCATCGCTGGGACCGGATCATCCTCGACTTGCTCGTCGACGGTGCCAGGCGTCGTCGTGATCTCACCCAACTCGTCCGCAACGAGGACGGAGACCACATCAGCGACGGCGTGCTCTCGGAAGCCCTGAGCCGGCTCGAGGACGAAGGCCTGATCGAGAAGACCAAGACCGGCGCCAACCACGCCGTGTACGGCGCGACCGAGGAAGCGCGCCGCAAGATTGAGCAGCTTCGGCAAATCGACGCGTTCGCCGCCGCACTCCGCGGGAACGACACCGGCGACTCGACGTAGCTCAGGATCGGTCGAGGCGCCAGATGCCTCCTCCGTCTCCACGACGAACGAATCCTGAACCGAGCGGGGGGCGCCATCAGCATCGACGTTGTGCGGATCGGCCTGATCGTGGGGTGCGCGGCCGTCGGCCCGGCCGTCGGGATGCTGGCCGTGTGCCCGGTGTACAGGCTGTCCGTTCCCGTCGGCGTGGCGCGCAGCAGTTGCGCACAATGCAGTGCACAGCTGCCGACCGGCTGGCAGGCTTGGATACGGCTATCCACGCGCTGCCATGCCTGCCGAAGGCCACTTGAGGCCGGTTCCTGGATCTACCCGACCGTCGGTTTCGCGGTATTCGGCGGGTTGGGCGTACGGCTACCCATGCGCGATACGGCTGACGCAATCCTGGGTTTGGCGTGGTTGGTACTGGCCGCCGCGGGGTTTGTGCTGGCCGGGGTCGACATACACGTTCGCCGCCTACCTCGACCGATCATCGCCGGCACTGCAGCGGTGGTCGCCGGGCTGGTCACGGTCGCGGCCCTCATCAGCCGCAACCCACGGCTGCTCAGCAACGCCATTCTGGTCGCTGTCGTGTTCGCGCTCGCCTATCTCGTCCTCGCCCTGCTTGGCCCCGGGCTGGTTGGAGAAGGCGACCTCTATCTGGCCGGCCTACTCGGTCTGCTGCTTGGCACGGGGTCACTGCGGCATATCGTCTTCGGCGCGGTTCTGCCGTACTTATTGGGTGGGTGCGTCGTCGCGGTACGCTTATCGACCGGGCATCTGAGCCGCCGCGACCAGATTGCCCTAGGACCGTACCTGCTCGCCGGAGCGATACTCGCAAAGATTGTCTTTCCCTGAATCGCCCGCCCCGACTCGATACCAAGCGGCGTCGGCGCGAGTGGACACGCCAGAGCCACACGTCGATGGCCTTAGCAGCGTCTGCCGGGCACGGCAAGAACGTCGGCATACACCCGGGTGAGGCCTACCTCATCTAGCGGCCGAACCGGTTGACCCTACTCCTGACCCATGCAGTCCGCTCCGCCCTCGGTGGCCGTCTCGATGACGCGCTGCAATCGCGCCAGGGCCCGTGACCCTGCCGGGGTGATCCGGTACAGGACCAGGCCGTCCGAACTCTCCTTCACCGCGAGACCTTCGCCGATGAGGCGCTGCAACGCCTGTGACAGCACCCCGTCTGCGATATGTCTGCCGGATTTGTCGTTTGTCTGCTGTACGAGATCTCGGTAACGCCTCGGCTGCTTGGCGAGCAGACCGAGAATAATTGGATCCCACCGATGCCTCAATAATGCAGCTAACTCGTCAAGCCGATGCAGGTCGATACCGCTCACCGTTCCCCCTTCGTTTCGGAGTGGCGTCGCACCGCCGTCTCCTGTAATTCGACCTTGCTCAGCCGGATACCCTGCGAAGCCACGGCTGCTCGCCATAGACGTACCGGTCGGCGCTCCCCCAACGAATGCCCCAACCTTGCTCTCGCCGGGCGTTCGGGTCGTGTCGGTAGTCCAAATGCTGCCCGTGGACGCTTTCCCGGAGCGGGTGCGGATCCACCACGGCTCCAGCCGCCGGAACGAGTTCTTCGAGTGAGGGCGGAGACTGCGCACCTCGGTTGGATACCACAGTCCCGGCGTCGAGGCGCTTTCCCGGCGCATCGCCATATCCGGGCGGTAACGCACCTCACCGGGCGTCTCGCCGGCTGCAGCGACCGCCACACCCACGGTCGTCCGCGGCAAAACACGCGTACCGAGCAGCGTGATCGGTTCTCCGGACCAGTTGTGGGTTCGTGCGCGGCGGCCACGGCGTGCGCGATGGATATCGCCGGAGACGGGACCGCGATCTCGTCACCTCCCAGCCACGCCGCTATCCGTCCGCGCCTATCACAGAGTTGTCGCAGCCACGCGGCCAGACGGAGGAGCAATTGGTCGCTCATGTCCTGGCCGAAGGTGTCCTTGATCGCCTTGAAGTCGTCAACGTCGACGAATGCCGACGCATGCCCGTCTCTGCCGGCCACCCGATCATCCATTGCGCGCTCCACCGCCCCTCCGGTTCGGCAGTCGGGTCAACTCGTCGGCGTAGGCGAGACGCACGCACAGCCAAACATCGGGTCACTGCCGGCCGGAGCGGCCGCCTCCGCGTCGGTCGGCCAGGCTCGCAGCGCTTGGCCGGGCAAACGCCGGGCGGGCAGCATGCGGGTCGGCTGGTCCATGGGTGCCGACTGCCCGGTGGCCCTGGCCGCTGCCGTCGTTGCGGCCAGAGCCACCCCCGTTCCGGGCGTGAGGGCGTCATCGCATATGCGGCTACCTGTGCCAATGTGCTGGCGGTGGCCCGTACACCGGTGAGGGATATCAGCGATTCACGCTCCCTGACACCGGTCGGCATGCCCGTCCCCGCTCAGTTGCTGCGAATTTCCTTGCTCCCACATCAGTTGATCCGATCACCGGGCATAGCATAGAGTCGGATCGACGTAGACTCAACTGCTGTGGGCAAGGTCGCGGAATTGGTCCACCACAGTGGCGGGCAGGAGGAGCGATGCCTGACGCTCAGCCGTCGCAGACGCTGGCCGACAAGCTCAACTACCTGTTTCGAACGGTGCGGACAAAGGACCCAAAAACTGAGCGCCCCCGGGAGTTCAGCAACGCCGAGGTCGCCGAGGCGACTGGGTTGTCTGACACCTACATCGGATACCTACGCAAGGGAATCCGGGACAATCCGACCAGGCAGCACATGCAGGCGCTGGCCAAGCACTTCGGAGTGCCGACAGCCTATCTGGCCGACGACGACCTGCCCGCACAGCGTGTGTCAGACATCGAGGCTCAGTTGGGGCTCGTGCACGCGCTGGCCGATGCGGGTGTGGCAGAAGTTGCGCTGCGCGCGCATGGATTGTCCACCAAGGGACTGGATGCTCTGCGAGTGATGGTCGAGCAGATGCGTGAGTTTGAGAACCTTCCTCCGGTCCCCGAATCGCCGCAGCGCGGTCCCGACAAGCGACGGTGACCGTTCGTGGCGACGATGGGCAGAGTTGCCGCGCCGGCGAATCACCGGCACGTTGGCCCACAGACATATCCGCAGCGGCACCGGGGCGGGGTCGCGTTGACGAAGTCGGAGCTAGGCCTGGGGGTGTAGCGTGCAGGGCTCGAACGCCGTGGTCATTGGGGCGAGCATCAGCGGCCTGTGCGCCGCGAGCGCGTTGAGTGAAAGCTACCAGCAGGTGACCGTTGTCGAGCGTGACTCGCTGCCCGACGCGGCGCGTCCCCGAGCGGGTGTCCCACAGGGACGACATCAGCACGTTCTGCTGGCTCGTGGCCTGCTGGCATTCGGGGAGTTGTTTCCTGGTCTGGTCGACGACCTGGTCGCCCAGGACGTCCCGAGCGGTGATGTGCTGGCCGATGGCCGTACCTACTTGGAGGGTCTGCGCCTGGCGAGAACGTACGGTGATCTGCCTGCCCTGGGTGTTACGCGCCCGTTTCTGGAGTGGCAGGTTCGGCGCCGCCTGCAAGCGCACGCCAACGTACGTTTTATGTCGCCGTACACGGTCACGGGCCTGCTTGCTTCACCCGACCGTCGCTTTATCACCGGTGTCCGCGTGGCCTCGGACGGAAGCGCGGAGACCGCCGTCCTGCCCGCCGACGTGGTCGTGGACGCCTCCGGCCGACGGTCGCGGACTCCTGACTGGCTTAGCGCGCTCGGCTACCGTCCACCCTATGAGGAACGACTGAAGATCGATATTGGCTATGCAAGCTGGGCCGTTCACGCACCCGCCGACCTGCTCGATGGTGATCTTGGCATAGCAGTGGGTGTCACGCGTACGAACCCCCGCGCGGGCAGCATTGTCCGCGTGGAGGATGACAAATGGCTCGTTTCGCTCGCCGGCTACGGTGACGACGCCCCACCCGGCAAACGGGACGGCTGCTTGGAGTTCGCGCGACAGCTGCCCGTCCCCGACATCTACGAAGCGCTAGGCAAAACGACCGCCCAACATGATCCAACCCGTTTCCGGGTTCGACATTCGACGCGCCGCCACTACCACCGGTTGGCCCGGTTCCCAGAAGGCTTGGTCGTGCTCGGCGACGCAGCGTGCTGCTTCAACCCGATCTACGGACAGGGAATGAGTGTCGCCGCCGTCCAAGCGCTGCTACTCCGCAACGTTCTACGGCAGAGCCGCCCCTCGGTCGCGTCGCTTCGCCGTCAGCTCGCGCACGCATGTGACGTAGCCTGGACAATGTCGGTCAGTAGCGATCTACGCCTGCCCTGGGTCAGCGGCCGTCGAACGTTGGCGGTCCGGCTCGCCAACGTGTACATGACGCTACTCCCTCAGGCCGCGCACGGTGACCCTTCGATGGCTCGCGCCTTCTTCCGGGTCGCGCACCTCCTCGCTCGGCCCACCAGCCTCGCGCGCCCAGACCTAGCGGCGCGGCTGCTGCTCGGCAGCGCCCGCCGCGGTGCCGGTAAAGCCCAGACGGGCCAGACTGTACGGCAGGCAACTGCGGCGAGGCAGAGATGAGCAGTCGTGCCGTTCGTAGCCGATGCCGCCAACTGGTTGGGGAACTGGACATCCCCCTTCCCTTCGATGCCGTCCGGCTCGCCGACGGGATTGCGGCCAGCCGTGGACGGCCCATTGACCTGGTTGCGTTTGCTATGCCGCCCGACGCGCCCTGCGGGGTCTGGTTCGCCACGCCAGACCGCGACATCGTCGTGTATGAGCAGCACACCAGCCTTCTTCACCAGGAGCACATCCAGCTCCATGAACTCTGCCATATTCTCTGCTGCCATGAGCCGGTCGGCACGACCGACCCGCAGGTTTCCCGACTGTTGTTTCCCGACCTGGACCCCAAGGTGGTCCACCGCTCACTGCACCGCAGCCACTACACGCTGGGGCAGGAGCGAGAGGTCGAGACATTGGCATCAATGATCCTGGCTCGCGCCCGCCGGCTCCGGCCGGTTCCCGAGTGGCCGCAACCGCCGGGTGCCCAGGCAGTCCGCCAACGGATCGCCTTGTCCCTAGAGCCTCCCGCGGATGGGAGCTGAGCATGCGCGAGCTGACCGCGCGTACTGTGCAGTTCGGCGTCGTCGCCATCGCCTGCTGGACGTTTCTCATCTATAAGCTGAATCACCTGCGCAGAGACCCCCGAAACCGGTTCCTGGCGGCCTTCTGCTCGTCCATCGCGGCGGTAACGCTCAGTATGACCATGGCGCTGCCTCCGGTGCTGTCCCGGCTAGAGCAATCCACGGGCATCCTTGCGCTTTGGACGAACGTCCCGGCCATCCTCATGTGCCCGGCATCTCTGCTGACAGTGCAGCTATGGGCGTACCCCACCCGCGAGGCATGGCGCAAGACACGCTGGCACATCATGCTTTACGCGGCCGTCCTGACCACGATGATTGGCCTGGGAGTGCGTGGCGCGGTCGACCCCGCCCTGGTCGACATCCCAGCCCACGCACAAGAGCCGGAACTGCTGTACGGCAGCCTCCCGTACGTGCGCGAACTCATACTCCTGTACTTTGCGACGCTGATCTACACCGACACCATCCTGACCTGGTTGTTCTGGCGGCATGCCAGCTTCGTCGACCGCCGCTGGCTGCGACGTGGGCTACGCCTGCTCGCACTTTCCGCAGCAGTAAGCGTCGCAAGCTACGCTACCTGCGTAGTCATGCTGCTCGGACTACGCGCCTCGGTGCCTATGCCGGCGGCCGAACAGGTCTGGGCACCGTTGTCCGGACTCGGCGTCCTCATCGCAGCCGTCGGCGGCACCATGCCACTGCTGGGTCCCCGCCTGGACTGCCTTCGTGCCTACCACCGGCTGCACCCACTCTGGCATGCACTCAGCAACGCCCACCCGGACATCCTGCTCGACCAGCCCAGCCGCGTAGATCGCTGGAATCCCTGGCGCATCAACTACCGCCTATACCGACGAGTGATCGAGATCCGCGACGGATGGCTGGCGCTGCGCCCCTACATGACGCGCATCCCTACCCCGCCGCAGGCATCCCAGCGCGACTGCCGCGATGGAGACGATCAAGACCGACAAGCCGCCATCACGGCGGCGGCCTTGGCCACCGCACTCCACATCCGTGCTGCGGGCGGAGCACGCCATCAGGATCCCGTTCAAGACATCGGAATGGGCGGTCACGACCTGGCCACCGAGATCGCCTGGCTGGTCAGGGTCGCGCGCAAATTCACGTCCTTGCCGGACACCACAGGTACTATCCGGGATTCCGGCGTCAGCTCGACATTGTTGGCCCACAGGGGCTTCTCGTAGCTCAACACGAGGCGCAGGTCGGCCCACCTTGTTCCACGCGACGTAGAACTACGACGAGTGGCAAGACGAGTGGCAACCGGTCCAGTGGTGTCGTCCGCCATGTTGTGACCTCGGCTCATGATGTCGGTCGTCTTCGTCCTCGAGACCTGGTTCAAGCCTCTAGTCGACTGGTCGATCTGGTTTGTGTGCGACGCCGGCGTACATCCAGAACGACCCCTCTCCGTTGCCTTTCTCGCTATCGGGCCCTCGTGCCGGCTGTGCCACTGGTGGCTGATGTTCGGGCTGCCACTGGTCGACGGCTACGACGCCGGGGTGGAGTAGATCGAGGCCGTCGAAGAACCGCCGCACCTCGGCGTGCGTGCGCGGGGTGGGTGGGTCGGCCATGTGTTTGCGCATCAAGGCGAACACTTCGTCCGCTTCGGTCTGGCTGGTGCCGTCGGCGGTGATGTGCGATGCCACCAGGTAGCTGCCCGGTGTCATCGCCTGCCGCAGCCGGTTGACGACCGCGTACGGGTTCTCGGCGTCGGTGACGAAGTGCAGCACCGCGACCGCGAGCACGCAGACCGGCTGGGCGGGGTCGAGGAACCCGGTCACCTCGGGGTGGGTGAGGAGCGTGTCTGGGTCGCGGATGTCGGCCTGCACGGCGATGGTCGGGCCGTAGCCGGCCAGCAGCGCGCGGGCGTGCGCGACCACGAGCGGGTCGTAGTCGACGTAGACGACGGCGTTGGCCCGGTTGACCCGTTGCACCACGGTGTGCGTGTTCTCCACCGTGGGCAGCCCCGCGCCGAGGTCCAGGAACTGCCGCACCCCGGCTTCGGCGACCAGGCCGGCCGCGCGGTGCAGGAACGCCCGGTTGGCCCGGCAGCTCGCCCGGGTCATCGGCACCAGCTCGACGATCCGCTGGCCCAACTCCCGGTCGACGGCGAAGTTGTCCTTGCCGCCGAGCCAGAAATCGTAGACCGCGCCGAATGCGCCACCGACAGGTCCATACCGGACGGTGCGGGCCGGTCAAAGGCCCGGTCAGAGGTCCGGTCAACGATCGGGTCAAAGCTCACCTGCGCACCTCCGCAGCCAGACGTCGGGGCCGCACATTCCCACCTTCGCAAGGGAATGTGCTGCACGTGCTGAACGAGTAGGATGGTGGTCATGGTTGATCGTCACAGCTTCACGCCGCTGTACATCCAGGTGGCCGACGCCCTCGCCGCCGACATCGAATCCGGCACGCTCCAGCAGGACGACCTGGCGCCCAGCGAGTCGGACCTGATGAAGACGCACGGCCTGTCGCGGGGAACGGCCCGCCGCGCGATCAAGGAACTGCGTGAACGCGGGCTGGTGTACACCATCCCGGCCCGGGGCACGTTCGTCGGCCCGCCTTCGGCCTAGCCCCGCACCCCACGGTCTGCTCCACGGTCGTCCCGGCGGTTGTCGCGGCGCCGCGCGACTGCTTGCCGGTATCGCTACTGGGCGCATGCGATCGCCAGCTCCTGCAAGACCTGGGAACTGGTCGAGCGTTCCGCGTGGGCTGTCCGGGCCAGCAGGTGACCGGCGACGTTGATCAGGCCCCAGACGACCACGCCGACCTGCGCCCCGCCGCTTTCGGTCATCAACGCCTCGATATGCCCGCTGGCCATCTCCCCCCGGCCATCCGGTTCAGCCAGCCAGGCGGTCAGGATCCCCACCCCGCTACGAGCGTGCCGGCGCTGCTCCTCGGTCCACCCACCAACACCGCCAAGGCGGTCGCCAACCATGCCGCCAGCGCCGTCGGCGCCGGTGGGGTCGGTGGGGTCGATGCCCGCCACCAGGACGATGGAGCTATCGGTGGGGCTGTCGGTGCTGTGCCGGCGTCGGGGTTCGAGACCAACCCACCGGACCCGGTCGAACAGGCCGATGAGCGGAACCAGGGTGTCCTCATCGAAATGTGACAGCAGGGTAAGAACGCGGCCCTCGTCCGGGCTGATCGGACAGCCGAGCACCGCGTCGCGCAGCAACTCCTCGCGCTCCGGCCGCGACAGCGTCCCCTCACAGCCCGGATCACAGCCCCGGTCACCGCTCCGGTCGTTGTTCGGGTCGTGCTCATGGATGCTGGTCAACACTTGATCCTCTCGACTGAATGGGCGACTACCAGGTCCGGACCTGTGCGGGTCCCTGTGCGGGTCCCTGTGCTGGTCTCTGTGTTGGGTGGGCGGACGGGTGTGCGCAGTGCGGTGGCGATGGCCGCCGCGATCGGCAGCCCGGTCTCGTCCTGGATCCACAGCCATTGGCCGTTCGGGTTGGCCTCCAGAAACCACCACCGGCCGTCCCGGTCGATCGCGAAGTCGAGGGCGGCGAACCGCAGCCGCAGCAGGCCCAGCAGCTCTCGGACCGGCCCGGCGATATCGGCCGGGGTGTCCACCGGCTGGTAGCGGCACCGCTGCACGTCGGTGCGCCAGTCCAGGTGCGGCGAGTCGATGCGGGCCGCGTACACGCCACCATCGACCACGGTCAGCCGGACGTGCCGGGTGGTGTTGATCCGTTGTTGGGTCAGGTGGATCGCCCGGGTCCAGCCGGACCGGTCGTCTACGGTCACCAGCGCCGGGACCTTGCGTGACATCGGCTTGACCACCACCTCACCGCCCCGGCGGGCGGCGAACACGGTGGCGACCGGCCGCACGTTCGTGATCACCGTCTCGGGTACCCGCAGCCCGCACCGGGTCGCCAGCATGAGCTGGTAGGGCTTGAAGCCGGCCACCGCCATGTCGGCCGGGTGGTTGAGGTACGGCAGCGTGGCCAACACGCCACCGACCCCGGCGCGCAGCTCGCCCGCGTCCGCCTCGTCGGTGACGGCGAACTCGGACGGGCGCCGGTGCCACACCCCGACCACCCGGGACAGGCTCACCCCGGCCACATTCCCGCTAACCACCCCGTCGTGAAGGTGGGCGGTCACCGGGGTGGCCAACGTCGCCGTGTCGACCCGGCGCACCTCGACGCTGCCGGTGTCCAGGTGCGCCGCCACCGCGGCGGCATGCCGATCCTCGGGATGGCTGAGGATGACCACCACCGGATCCGTGACCGGGCTGGTGACCGGGCTGGTCACCGTGCCTACGGCCGGGCTCACGGCTGCCGCCTGGTCTGCTCAGTCGCGATCCTGGGCTGGACCCCGATCTCCACCGGTCGCGGCGTGTACAGATACCACCGGCCGTCATCGCCCAGGAACGCCTGGAACTGGCCATCGGTGTACTGCACGTACCAATCCGCCGTGGCCTTGTCCATCGGCCCACTCGCCGGCTGCGGCCGACCGTCCTGGTCACCACCCCGGCCACCGCCCGGGTCGACGTCTGAGTCATCATTGGCGCCGGTCGCCATCACCCTCAGCCCTCAATCCCCTCAAGATCCCTCAAAGCCGTGGACCCCTCACTGGTTCACGGGTGATCGGTCAGTCGTCGATGCGGGTCGGCCCGGATCCCGGGTCGCAGGCGGTCGCCCGGCTGGCCACCGCCGCTACATCAGCGCGGTACAGCCCGACCACCTCCGCCTCGGTCACCAACGGCCCACCCGGCACCTCGTCGGCCGGATCAAACGTCGCTCGCACCGGACACCTCCTCCTCACGTTGTCTGGAACTCAGGGCTCCCCGACCCGTGTCGCCTCGTGTCTGTCGTTCGGCTTGTCAGTCATCGGGCATGTCATGGGTGTTGTCGGAGATGTCGGAGATCGTTCCCCGACTGGCGAGCGCTGCGACCTCAGCGCGATACAGTCCGACCACGTCCACCTCGCCGAAGAACGGGCCACCGCCCCCATCTCCTCGACCACGTCGTACCTCACCAGCACGCGGACCTCCTTCCTGCTCACCGTTCCCGACCGAGAACCCGGTCGGCTCTTGTGTTGGGTTCTCCCGTTGCCGACGCGTCGAATCGCGCGTCGAAGTCTTGGCAAACGGCGGCGTCGGGCATCGGCAGGTGACCGGCCAGCCGGCCGACGATCAGCCCGTTGGCCTGCCGGACAGCCTTGGCCAACCGGTACATCTCCCCGCCATACGCCCGCTCAGTAAGCACCCCGTCATCGCGCTGCCACGTCAGCTCACCGCTGCGCCGAACAATCCGGTCGATCAGGCTGGCATTGATCGCCACCACAGACGCCAACCTGTCCACCGGACCGAGGCCACTGGCCAGCTCGGCCAGCTCTGCCGGATCCGCCCGCTGGGTCGGGTCGGTCGGGTCGGTCGGGTCGCCGTGTGGCACCTGGCCTGCGTCCATCACAACGCCGCCCGATGCCGGCCACCCGACTCGCCCGCACGCACACAACCGCGAACATCCCCGTACCCGCCAACGTGCACGTCGGCGCGCAAATGGCCGCGCACATGGCCGCGCACCAACTCCGGCGCCGCAGCCTGGCCCTCGGCAGGCTCACCGACCACCGGCAACGGAACGGTCGATAGCCGGTGCCAAGCCGGCCCACCGCCCACTACCCGCACCGGTCTCGACGCGACCGGGGTGCCAGCAACCGGCAACCGCCCGCTACGACGCCGGGCCGTCCTACGCTTCCGCTTGATCCACAACATCGGGATCCTCTCTGACGCGAGCGACCCGGCGTCGCTCCTCACGGTCAAGGCCCGGCCCAGCGCACACGACTAAGCGGATACGGCCGGCGGGGGAGGGCAGACGCGCCGCGAACCGGCCTGGGCAACGGGGAGCCCCCTGCCCCGACCCTGCTCCCGGCACGTCCACCCCGATCACCCGGCAGCACAGGCCCAACGCCACACACCACCGAGGAGTACCCACTACGACGGCCGAGACGGTTACGACGGCCATCAACCAGCGCTAGCATCCGGGTCACCGCTGGTAGTCCATCGGCGGCAGGTCAGTCCTCCGGCCCATACCGCCGAGCCGGTAACCGCCGACAGCGGCCGGCCCCACCTCCGCCATCGACGCATCCGAGCTCTTCACCGGCTCCGGTGAGCGCCACACGGGTAAGCGACCCACGGCGTTGCCGTGCAACCCCGCATGTCTGTACAGATCGCGGCACACTCGACCGTCTGGCCCAACAGCGCCACAAAACACCGGCTCCGCGCACGCCACCAGACCTGCCTGGCACCAAACCGCCGACAAGGCGTCCACTTCGGCGCACAATGCGCCCAGACCCTCAGCTAGACCCGCAGCGAACGCCCGCGCCGCATCAATGTCGCCAGCGAGATAGTCCAAGCCCACCGTGAACCGAGACCGCCGCGCCCCGGCTCGCAACTGGCCCAACGGTTCCTGGCCGTGGGCCACGTCTACCGCAATCGGGTCACCGTGCGGCGCCACGATGGTCATCTCATCCTCCAACTCACCGGCAGCGGGTCGACATCCACCGACACCCGATGCCTCAACCGTGCAGGCCACACCGGGTGGACTGAAGAAAGTAGGCGTCAGCCGCTGTCAGCCGACAGTTGCTGCTCGCTGGAGTACGCCTCCGTGATGCGTCTACTAGGGTGCAGCTCATGGGCAATGAGGCGCACCGAGCCAGCGAGTGGACGATCCACGGCGAGCGGGTGATCGATGACACCCGGCGTGCCGTGCTCAGCATCGCCGATGTTGAGTTACCCGATGGGGTCCGCTTCGAGCAGTACGTTCTGCGTGTCCCTGCCGCCGCGATCGTGGTCGTACTCGATGACGCCGACTGTGTGCTGATGATGTGGCGCCACCGATTCATTCTCGACCGGTGGGTGTGGGAGCTGCCTGGGGGCTATCTCGATCCAGATGAAGACCCGGCGGCCTGTGCTGCCCGAGAGGTAGAGGAAGAGACGGGATGGCGGCCCCGGACGATGGAACCGTTGCTCACCTTCCAGCCTATGGTCGGCACAATCGACCAAGACAACATCGTTTACCTCGCTCGCGGCGCGGACCACACCGGGGCGGCCCCGGATATCAACGAAGCCGAACGTCTCGGCTGGATTCCGCTCGCCGAAGTCCAGCAACGCATCAACGACGGGGAGATCGTCGGTGCGGGTTCCGTCGCCGGGCTTCTCGCGGTGCTGCTCGCCAAAGCGATCGGTCGGCTCTAATCGAGCTGGAGCACCGGCCGAACCCGCTCCGCGAAGGTCCGTACCGCTGCCAATCCAACGTGCGGGGCAAGCCGATTGGCAAGATCCTTGAGGTAGTCACGCGCACGCGCGGAGCGAAGCCCTTCGGCTGCCTCGGCCGCTTGGGTACCAATGACGCTGGCCTGTTCCGGGTCGCCGGCCTGAGCATGGGCCACAGCTAAGAGCACTAAGTTGAACTGCCGTCCCCGAGCGTAGTGGCGGCCATCCATCTCCAACGACCGCGCTGCAAAGCGTTCCGCTAGGTCGCCGCGCCCCAGCGCGGTGAAGCAATGCCCGAACTTCGCCGCCAGGTACGCCTCGTCGAAGTACCCGATCCACTGCGGGTCGCTGGTCCGATCTGCCCGATCGAGGGCGCGCTCGGCTCGATCCAGCGCGACCGCGCAGGCCGCTTCGTCCCCACCGGACGCATAGCCCTGAGCCTCCAGCACTGCCGACTCCGCCTGGATGGCCGCCACGCCAGCGTCCGCCGCTACACGACCGGCCGCCCTAGCCAGATCGACGGCCTCGGCCGCGGCCCGCATGTACGCCGCCTGGTGGCTCATCGCGGCCAAGATCTCCGCGCCCAGCGCGCGGTCGCCGGCCGCGGCTGCCAACCTCAATGCCTGAACCATGTACTGCTGTGCCAATCCGTTCATCCCAAGGTCATACGTGGCCCAGCCGGCCAACTGTGTAGCCTCGGCAGCGGCGGACAGCAACGCTTTACCGGTGTGTGCGTCGTACTGGCCCCGCAGCAGCACCGCTACCTCATTGTCTAGGAACCGCACGACGCTCTCGCGTACGTGCCCGCCGCCGTATTGGTTATCCAACGTCCGGTACACGCCGGTAATCTGCCGGACCATCTCGATGTCTGGCTCCCCAACCAGACGCTCGCCGCCGCCGGATGGTCGCTCGTCCAACGGCGACGTCAGCCAACGCATCGCGGGTGCCATGAACGCCGCCGCGCTAAACCCGGCCCCCTGGAGCAGGTCCCGCCGTTGCATGTCTCCCCGCCACAGTTCAGCCGCGACATCCACTCCGTGTCGCCAGTCCGGCGCGAACTCTAACCCGGGTGGCAGAGGACTGCCGTAGGAGTAGCTGCTGGCAGACGGGTCACGACTGTCGGCTGACACCTCGTACACCATGGCCGACAACCGCCCGTCGGCGCCGAGCGCCGCATCGAGTAGTGCCGCGACAGACACGCTTGGCCGCTTGCTGCCTACCTCAAGATCCCATAGGTAGCCATGGGAGCAGTGGATCAACCGCCCGAGCCGGCGAAGCGATAGACGACTCTGTTCGCGTAGCTCCCTCAGCCGAGGCCCGAAATTCGGATCGACTGCGACGATCCGTCGCGACATGGCACGCTCCTGGATACCGTTTCGGCCGGCGCACCTGCCTCCGCTACCGGCCATCCGCCGTCAGTCGACGGTACCTGGATCATCGGCGACGCACCTATGCGCGTCCCAAGTTAGCGTAACCGGGAGATTCAGCTCGTCAGCGCTCGTAGGTAAGCATCGGGACGGCGATGCAGATCATCGGTGTCGATTACCAACGACCAGTGGCAGGACCCCGTCGGCCGCCAAGGGACTGTCCAATGCTCCTTTGCCAGCCGCGCCCCTCTGCCAAGCTCTGTCGAGCGCCGTCTGCGATGAACAGCGGAGATCGACCGCGCTCGCCGAACTCGACCGTCATGCTCGTGGCGCCAAGGACGCATCCACGTACCCAAATGACAGCAACGACGCCCGGCGCCTCCCAACGCCGGACGCCGCTACCCTAATGCACAGTATGCGTCGCCATCGTTCGACGTCTTTGGCAGCGATCAGCCTTGGCAACCTTCAATGATCGGCTCAGCCTTCATCGCAGCTGCCAGCGACGCAGACGCGCGGATGTGCTGCCGTGCGGCGTCAATCCGTCACGGATGAGGTAGTCGGGCGGGTAAGGACGGCCACACAGACTCTGCCGCTGACGACTGTCGGCGTCGGCTCTGCCGACGACGCTGGTCGGGTACTGCTGCCCGCACGGCGACGTCAAGCGCTGACGTGTGGAGCTCTAGTGCGTCGCCCGGGCGGTATGCCGCCTAGCTAGTTCGACCTGAAAAAGTAGGTATCGGTCTTGGGGTTGAGCTGGGCAGATAGCTGGGTGGCGGCTACGGACATGGTCGGGTTGACCGGGGTGTTGGCTGAAGGTAGTGCGGGGTAAGGGGTTGACGCTTGATAGTCGGTGCACATGGAGGCTGGCTGGCGATGGTCGATGTCATCCGGCTGCGGCAAGGTTAACGATCTTGACCAGGTTGTGGGCGAAGACGCCGTACCCGCACCAGGTGGTGGTGCGCTGTTCGCCGTCGAGGCGGCTGCGGTCCCAGCCGTAGCCTCGTTTAAGGCAGCTGATGCGTCCTTCGCAGCCGGTGCGCCAGGCGACCAACCTGCGGAACCCTCGTCGGTGTTGGGTTTCCCGGCGGGCGGTGTCGGGTCTGCCCTTGCGGGGGATGGCCACCGTCGTGACGCCCAGGTGGTGCAGGTCGTCGTCGACGGCGACCTCACCGTAGTTGTGGTCGGCGGTGACGGCGCGGGGAGCCTTGCCGGTACCGGCGATGATCCGCCCGATCGCGGGGGCCAGTTGGGGCGCGTCGGGTGGGTTGCCCACCTGCATGGTGTAGTCGCAGATCACACCGTCGACGTTGTCGACGATCTGGGCCTTGTAGCCGAATTCGACTGGCTTGCCCAGGCGGCCTTTGACGATGGGGCGGGCGTCGGGGTCGTGCAGGCTGACGACGCGGGTGGCCGCGTCGGGGGTGCCGCCGGCCAGGCGGGTGCGGGTCTGGGCGGTCACCGCGGTGGTGGCGGTGATGGTGGTGGCCAGCTGCGATAGGGCTTGGCGTAGCTGCCCGGCCCGTCGGCCGGTGGCCGTGCGCAGGGCCCGGCGGGCGTTGCGCAGCACCGCACCGGCCTCGGCGGCGGCGTGCTCGGCCAGGCCAGCCAGTTCGGCGGTGATCCGGGCGACCGTGGCCCGGGCCTGTTCCTTGACGCTGGAGGCCCGCACCCGCAGCTGTTGGTTGAGGGTGTGGGCGCGTCGGCGCGCCGCCCGGGACCGGTCCCGGTAGGCGGTGCGGGTGGCCCCACCGGCGGCCTTGACCCGCCGCACCAGCCGGGCGATCGTCGACACCGCGGTCGCGCACAATCCCGAATCGGTCGGGTAGCACACGTTGGCCTCAACCACCGTGGTGTCGGCGCGGACTTTTCCCAGTCGTAGCAACCGCGCCTCGTTCGCGTTGGCCAGCAACTGTTCGTTGAGCCGCTCGATCGTCTGTTGCCCGCACCGGGTGGTGAGCTTCATGAGGGTGGTCGGGTGGGGCACCTTCTGGTCCATCCCGATCCGGCAGAACCGGTGCCAAGTGATCGAGTCGGCCACCTGGGCACACAGCGACTCGTAGCTCAGACGATGCCGGAACTTCAAGAACATCATCCGCAGATACGTCTCGATCGGCGTCGACGGACGCCCGTGGTCGGGGCTGAAGCACGCGGCGAACGGGGCGAAGAACCGCTCGTCGTCCAGGAGCGCGTCCACCCGCGCCAGCTCGGTCGGCAACCGCAGGTACTCCACCGGGATGATCGACTCCCACGGTGGTGCCGACCGGTCGTTGCGTGTCCGTAGCATCAGCGCACCAACCCCCTATGACATCACGCCTGCAGCCAGCCTCCCTCCGAACGGGCATGAACGCCCCACCCCACCCGGGTTATTTGTGCCGGTCAAGCCCAAGATCTGCACGTACTTTTTCAGGTCGAACTAGCTAGGCGGCTTCACCGAGGCCGTTGCGGACCCATGCCTCGGCCTGGATATGACCGGCCCGTTGGAAGATGGCCTCCGCCTGGCGGTGGAGTTCGGCGGCTCGATCGGGTTGTCCCAGGCGAGTGATCACATCGCCGAGATTGGTCAGGGTCCACGCTTCATTGGACCGGTCGCCAAGCTGACGGAAGAGATCAAGAGCCTGCTGAAAACGTTCGGCCGCCTGGTTGTCTCGTCGGCAACGCCATGCGACGCCGCCGAGACTGTGCAGCGCCAGTGCTGCCCGATCGGCAGCACCGGTTTCGTAGTACAGATGCAGTGCACGTTGGAGATGGTCCGTAGCGGCGTCGGTGAGCCAGAGCCGCTCGTCGACAGTGCCGAAATGGTACAGAGCGTCGGCCTCGCCGATCGGTCACCGTTGGTGATCGATAGATTCAGAGCTTCGCAGTAACGCTCGGTAGCGCTCGGAAGGTTTCCCACCACGTGTCGGCGACACCGACGCATCGCAATGCCCGGGCGTGGCCCGGCCGGCCGGGGCCGCACCGCAGTCGGGTGAGCGCCTCGCCGAAGTGGGGTTTCGGACGCGTTCGGCGCGCCCGAAATTGAGGTCGGTTTCATCTAGCCCAAGGAGCGCGTACCCGACTCATCAGCCTAGGCATCGATCCGTTACACGGGTGGAGGCGAACTCACAGCGCATGTATCAAACGTATTTCACGTATGCCCGGCTCGGTGATATCGCCCGCGATTCGCTCCGTCACTATCAACGACGCGTGTGTTCCGAGCCCTATGCGAGCAGCGTGATCTATGCCAAGGTAGGCGGCGGCCCCTGGGGATGGATCAATTCAGAACGCTGGATATTGTCATGACGCTCCGTACGACCCGCCGCCGAACCACTCGAATCACTGCCGTGGTGTGGGGTGCGTTCGCTTTCGTCTGCCTGGGCAGTGTCTTGACGGTGTGGCTCGGCAGCCCCACCGCAGCGCACGCAGCCGCCTTCGGCCCCAGCGGTTCCATGGCCGTGCTGGCGGTGGCGCTCATGGCAACCATCATCGGTACCGCCGTCGCTTCGGCGCCCCAAGCCACAAGGGGGCTGCGGTGGGGTACCGCCCTGCCGATGGCCATCATCGCTGGCGGCGTCACGGTGCTGGCCATCACAAGCCTGTTCGCGCCAACCCGCGCGACCGACGTCGGGCTCGGTGCACTCATGGCGGCCGGAGCCATCGGCATGGACGTGGTGGCCACCCAGGTGGGGCGCCGTCGCTTGCCATGACCGACAACCGACGATCTACCAAACGATCTACCAACCATCGGAACATGACATGGGGAGGGTCATGGCCGACGACCTGTTGACCGAGATATTGACCGAGCTGGGACGCCTTCAACGCTACGCCGCCGGCCTACACGGCCTTATCGGCGAGGCGCAAGCCCAGGCACCACGCGACAGCGCGGGCACCGACCCCACCGGTACCGTCCATGCGGTCCTCGGCCCCGACGGGCTCCCGACCCGCATCGACGTCGACCACGATTGGGCGCGGCGCCTCGCGCCGGAGACGGTCGGCTCGGCTGTCCTCGAAGCCTGCCAGGCGGCCGCCGGCGCTCGGCTTGCCGCCTGCCACCGCCGCCTCGATCACGATGCCTGGCGCGCCCGCGTCGACCAGCTCCGCGACGCCCTCGGCGCGCCAGAGCATTCGCATCCCACCGACGTGCCGGTCGCATACCAGGGTCCGGATGTCCGCCCGCGCGCGCTGGAATCGGTCACCGAGGACCTGCTGGCCGCCTTCGACCGCGCTGCCGCTACGGCCAACCGGACCGCTGGAGCCGCTGTTTCACCGCTGTCCACCACCGTCACCAGCACCGACACCTCCGGCCGGCTCACGGTCACCCTGGCGCAGGCCGGCCTCGTCGCCTGCACCGCCGAGCCGCAATGGGCCGCCCACCAAGACGGACGCAACCTCGCCCGTGCCGTGGAGGAAGCGCTGGCCGCCGCCCGCACGAATCTCGCCCAGGCTGTCGCCGCCACTTCCGACCCGAGAGCTGAACTCGACGGTCTCTTTGACGAAGCCCTCGCCATGCTGCGCGACCCCGCCCGCTTCGCCGACCGCCAGGAGACCTGACATGCCGCCCAGCAAACAAGAACTTCAGGTCGCCACCGACGCCCTCCGCACCGAAGCCGGGATCTGGGACCAGCAAAGCGACCAACTCGCAGCTATCGTCGGCGAGGTCGAGGGCCTGCGCCTGCACCGGCTCGAAGCCGGCATCTTCGAACTCATCGTGTCCGCCTACGGCGCCGTCGTCGACCAGGTCAGCGCCCGCTGCGCCGAAGGGCACCAGCGCACCGTCGAGGTCGCCGCCACCCTGCGGCAGGTCGCCGACACCTACGACGACGAAGAACGCCGCAACGAGCACGCCTTCCGACAGCTGTATTAGCAGGTTCACCAAACAGTTCAGCAACAGGTCAGCAATCGATCGGCGACGGGGATGGGGCACATGGGTTTCAGCACCGCACAGTACGAGGCCGTCATCGACAAGCTCGCCTCAGGCACCCAGGAGCTGTCGGCCAAACTCAAAGAGGTCGGGCCCACCGCCGAGGCCGCGGCCAACCGCTGGTACATCCCAGCGGCCGTGGCCGCCGACATCATCACCCTGGCCGACAGGCTCGTCGAGCTCGGTTCGTGGATCCTCGACAAGATCACCGAACTGTTGAAGGGCGCCGCCGCCCCGATCTACCTCTACATGGACTCCTGGAAATGGGGGGACGTCCGCGCCCTCGCCACCGGCGTCGCCGGCCAACTCAAACCCGAGATCCTCACCAGCCAGCACTGGCAAGGCCGAGCCGCCGACGCCTACACCCGCACCATCACGCCGCAAGGCGACGCCGCCACCCGCATCGGCGTCATCGCCGACAAGACCGCCACCTCGCTGACCGTCTGCGCCGTCGCGGCCCTGGCCTTCTACGTCGCCCTCGGCGTCATCGTGGTCAAGTTCATCATGGCCCTCATCGCCGCCATCGCCGCCTTCGGCACCGCGGTCTTCTCCTGGGCCGGCGCCGCCCTCATCGTCGAGGAAGCCGGCGTCAACACCGGCATGATCATCGCCGCCGTCACCACCCTCACCGCCGTCCTCGGCGCCCAGGCCAGCCAGATGTCCGTCCTCCACGGCGAAGCCGGCGACGCCAGCGCCTTCCCCGGCGGCCACTGGCCCGACCCCACCTCCGGCCGGTTCAGCGACGCCACCGTCACCGACGCGGACGCCGACTGGTCGTTCAAACGCTGATACGCCACCTGCGCGCGACAGGCAGTTGCGCGTACGACTCTGACATCGTCCACACGTCGTCCACATGTAGTCCACGGCCTAGGTCCGGCCCCCGTCGCTCCGCGCAACGACACCCAGCAAAGATGGTGGGCTTCGCAAAGGCGCCCCTTTTGGGTTGGCGCCTAATGCGAGTTGGCGGCCCAAGCACCCCGTGGCCTGCACGCTGTCCGATCATCACGTGGCGGTTAAAGCAGGTTGGCGGTTCGCACCTCGTCTGGCTCGCGGTCGGGGCGCAGACCGCGCCAGGACGGGTGGCGCAGCCGGCCATCCGGGGTCAGGACGCGGTAGGCGACCTCGCCGACCAGGCGCGGCCGCACCCAGTTGACGTCGCGGGTGTGTTCGCGGGCGACCGGCCGGTCGAACGGCGTCGTCGCCCGGTGCAACGGTTGGAGCTGGCGTCCCAGGTCGACCAGCATCTTCTGGGTGAACCCGGTGCCGACCCCGCCGACGAACGTGAACCTGCCCTGCTCGTCGTACATGCCGAGCACCAGCGAGCCGACTATCCCGGCCCGCCGGCCGCCGCCCGGCTTCCACCCGGCGACGACCACCTCCACCGTCTTGATCAACGGGACCTTGATCCAGTACCGGGACCGGGCACCGGGCTGGTACGGCGCGTCCAGCCGCTTCGCCACCACCCCTTCCAGCCCCTGCTCGGCGGCCGCGTCGAGCAGAACCTTACCGGCATCGTCGGCCCAGTACGGCGGGGTGCTGGTCAGCTCGTCGTCGAGGTGCAGGCCGGCCAGCAGCGCGCGCCGCCGGGTGTACGGCTCGTCCACCAGCGACCGGGTGCCCAGGTGCAGCAGGTCGAACACGTACAACCGCACCGGCACCCGCTCCCGCAACGCCTGAGTGGGTGCCTTCACGTGCATCCGCTGCTGGAGCAGGCTGAAACTCGGCCGCCCGTGCCGGTCCAACGCCACGACCTCGCCGTCGAGCACCACCCGCCGGCGCGGAAACCGCTCCAGCAGGGCACGCAGCTCCGGGTACCCGCCGGTGACGTCCCGGTCGTTGCGCGACGCCACCTGGATGCCGCCCCGGTCCAGGTACACGATCACCCGCACGCCGTCCCACTTGAACTCGTACCCCCACCCCGGCGGCGCGGGCAGCTCACCGAGCGTGGCCAGCATCGGACGGATCAGCGGGAGTGATCCGGCGGCCATGATCAGACCATGCCATATCACCGACGTGGAAGATGATCCGTGGGCGAACAATCCCGTTCCTGCCACCTCGGCACGGGCATCCGTTTTGGCTGCTCAACAGGGTCCGTGATGAGGACGACAGATTCTGGCGATCACCAGAACACGGCCTCGAACGTGTGTTCTACTCACGTGCTATCGGGCCCGGGGGTCAACGGGTGATCGAGGAGCAGAAGTGGGGTTCAACAATCCGGACGTGCCGTGGTCTCGGCTGGAGGCGGTACTGTCCAGCCGTACCGGATCCCCGGCGGGCTCTCTGGCGGGCCCGGCGGACCAGCCGCTGGTGGCCGATCCCCTCGCGGTTACGGGTGACGGTGGGGATTCGCCGGCCTGGTCACGCAAACGCGGCAGGTACGAGGCGCCCGAGCTGGTGCGCGGCACGTCGGCGGTCGCCTACGTGGAGCTGCACTGTCACAGCAACTTCAGCTTCCTGGATGGGGCGTCACATCCCGAGGAGCTGGTCGAGGAGGCCTACCGGCTGGGGCTGTCCGGGTTGGCGATGACCGACCATGACGGGCTGTACGGGGTGGTCCGGTTCGCCGAGGCCGGCCGGGAGCTGGAGCTGGCGACGGTGTTCGGGGCGGAGCTGTCGCTGGGGTTGCCGGGGCCGCAGAACGGGGTGCCGGATCCGGCTGGCCGGCACCTGCTGGTGCTGGCCCGCGGGGCGGAGGGCTACGCCCGGCTGTCGCGGGTCATCTCGCTGGCGCAGTTGGCCGGGGGTGAGAAGGGCCGGCCGGTGTACGACCTCGACGAGGTCGCCGCCACCCTGCGCGAGCATGTGCTGGTGTTGACCGGCTGCCGCAAGGGCCACGTCCCGGCCGCCCTGCTCGACGCCGGAGGCGGCGGCATGGACGCGGCGGCGGGCGAGCTGGACCGCCTCGTCGCCCTGTTCGGTCATGACAGTGTGGCGGTGGAGTTGACTCACCTGGCGTACCCGGACGACGACGAACGCAACGATGCTCTCGCCGCGCTGGCCGCCCGGTTCGGGTTGGCGACGGTGGCGACCGGGAACGTGCACTACCACCGGCCGGGCCGGCGCCGGCTGGCCCAGGCACTGGCTGCGGCGCGGGCCCGCCGGTCGCTGGATGAGATGGACGGCTGGCTGGCCGCACCCGGCACCGCGTACCTGCGCTCCGGCGACGAGATGGCCGACCGGTTGTCCGCCTACCCCGGCGCGGTCACCCACGCCGCGCGATTGGGCGCGGAGCTCGCCTTCGACCTGGACCTGATCGCCCCGCAGCTACCGCCCTGCCACGTGGGTGCGGGGCACACCGAGATGAGCCGGCTGCGCCACCTCACCGAACAGGGCGCCCTCGCCCGCTACGGCAGCCGGGAGCAGAACCCGGCCGCGTACCGGCAGCTCGACCACGAGCTGGACACCATCGACAAGCTCGGCTTCCCCGGCTACTTCCTGATCGTGTACGACATCGTCGAGTTCTGCCGCCGGCAGAACATCTACTGCCAGGGCCGCGGATCTGCGGCGAACTCGGCGGTCTGCTACGCGCTGGGCATCACCAACGTCGACGCCGTGAAGTGGGGGCTGCTGTTCGAACGCTTCCTCGCCCCCGAACGCGACGGCCCACCCGACATCGACGTGGACATCGAATCCGGCCGGCGCGAGGAAGCCATCCAGCACGTCTACACCAAATACGGCCGGCACCACGCGGCGCAGGTCGCCAACGTCATCTCCTACCGGCCCCGCTCCGCCGTGCGCGACATCGCCAAAGCGTTCGGCTACTCGCCCGGCCAGCAGGACGCCTGGAGCAAACAGATCGACCGCTGGCACTCCGCCAACGTGGCAGAAGTGGGTGACCTCCCGGCGCAGGTGGTGGAGTACGCGAACCTGCTGCAGACCTTCCCCCGCCACCTGGGCATCCACTCCGGCGGCATGGTCATCTGCGACCGGCCGGTGATCGAGGTCTGCCCGGTCGAGTGGGCCCGCATGGACAACCGATCAGTGTTGCAGTGGGACAAGGACGACTGCGCCGCGGTCGGGCTGGTCAAGTTCGACCTGCTCGGACAGGGCATGCTGTCCGCTCTGCACTACGCCTTCGACATGATCCACTCCGAGTTGGACCTGGCCCATATGCCGCTGGACGATCCCGATGTGTACGAGATGCTGTGCCGGGCCGACTCGGTCGGCGTGTTCCAGGTCGAGTCCCGGGCGCAGATGGCCACCCTGCCCCGCCTGCAGCCCCGCTACTTCTACGACCTGATCGTCGAGGTCGCCCTGATCCGGCCCGGGCCGATCCAGGGCGGCTCGGTCCACCCCTACATCCGCCGCAAACGCGGCCGCGAACCGGTCACCTACCCGCACCCCCTGATGCGGCCAGCGTTGGAGAAAACCCTGGGCGTGCCGCTGTTTCAGGAACAACTCATGCAACTGGCCATCGACGTCGCCGGATTCGACCCGGCCGACGCCGACCAGCTGCGCCGGGCGATGGGCTCGAAACGATCCCTTGCCCGCATGGCCAAACTCAGTACCCGCTTCTACGCCGGCATGGCGCACGCGGTATCACCGGCAACTCGCCGACGACCTCTACCTCAAACTGTCCGCGTTCGCCAACTACGGCTTCCCCGAATCCCACGCCATGAGCTTCGCCTACCTCGTCTACGCGTGCGCCTGGCTCAAGCGCTACCACCCGGCCGCGTTCTGCGCCGCCCTGCTCAACGCCCAACCCATGGGCTTCTACACGCCCCAATCGCTGGTCGACGACGCTCGCCGCCACGGCGTCACGCGTGCTCCGCCCGGACATCAACGCCTCCGCAACGCCACGGCCACCCTCATATCGACCCCGACACCCGCCCGCACGCCGAACCCGGCGAACCACCCAGTCGGTGGGGGCGCGGCGGCCCGGTCGTCCGGCTCGGTCTGTCGTCGGTGCGCAGCCTCGGCGACGACATCGCCCAACGCATCGAACACCAACGCCAGGAAGGCGGCCCGTACCGAGACATCGTCGACCTGGCCCGCCGCACCCGGCTGACCACCACCCACCTCGAAGCCCTCGCCACCGCCGACGCGTTCGCCAGCCTCGGCCTGACCCGCCGCCAAGCGCTGTGGGCTGCCGGCGCCGCCGCCCACGAACACGACAACCGGCTGCCCGGCACCACCACCGGAACCCAGGCGCCCGCCCTGCCCGGCATGGACCCGGTCGACGAACTCGTCGCCGACGTCTGGGCCACCGGCCTGTCCCCCAACACCCACCCGGTCGCCTTCGCCCGCCCCCACCTCACCCGGCTCGGCGCCCACCCCATCGCCCGCCTCGGCGACGTGCCCGACAAGACCCGGGTCCTGGTCGGCGGGATCGTCACCCACCGCCAACGGCCCGCCACCGCCCGCGGCGTCACGTTCATCAACCTCGAAGACGAAACCGGCATGCTCAACGTCACCTGCTCGCCCGGCCTGTGGCAGCGCTACCGCAAGACCGCGTGCACCAGCCCTGCCCTGCTGGTCCGCGGCGTGCTGGAGAAGGCCGACGGAGTGACCAACCTCAACGCCGACCGGCTCACCCCACTCACCGTTCCCATCCGGTCGGCGTCCCGCGACTTCCGCTGACCCGGGGGTCTGTAAGAGGGACTGTCAAGATAACGGCTCTGGCGCAGAAACGGTGGTTGGTGGGTCGGTCCTAAGTGGCCGGTCATGATGCGGCATCCTGGCGCCGGTGTGACTGCAACCTGATCAAGATCTGACCGGTAAATGACCTGTACCACGGCGGGTTTTGGGCGCGCGCGGAGCTGGCCCGGTGTCGATTGGCCGGCCCGGGCGGAGTTGGGGTGCGGAGTCGGGATGTGGGTCAGGCCGCCGGTTGCAGGGTGACGGTGTGGCCGAGGGCTTCGAGTTGGCGGACCAGGCTGTTGATCTTTCGGGTGGTGTCGGTGGGCGCGCCGGACCCGCCAGTTGACCGGATTGGTCGGTGACCTGGCGGTGGTCGTGGCCGGTCGTGCCGGAGCGGCCATGCTGGCCCGGCTGGGCGTGCGGATCTCGCGGTCCACGGTGCTGCGCGTGCTGATGGCGCTGCCCACCTCGGCGGGGCCGGTACCGGCGGTGCTCAGCGTGGATGACTTCGCGCTGCGCCGGGGCCGCCGCTACGCGACGTTGCTGATCGACGCGGTCACCCACCGCCGCGTCGACGTGCTGCCCGACCGCAAGGCCGCCACGCTGACCGCGTGGCTGCGCGAGCATCCCGGGTGGAGGTCGTCTGCCGCGACGGGTCGGCCGCCTATGCCGAGGCGATCCGCGACGGCGCACCACAGGCGGTGCAGGTCAGCGACCGCTGGCATCTGTGGCACGACCTGGCCAGTGCGGTCGAGAAGACCGTGGTCGCCCACAGCAGCTGCTGGCATGACCGTCCAGCCGCGCCGCGGGCCAGGCGCCGCTCGACGAGCGCACCCGCGACACGGCACGCGGCCGTGCACACCCTGCTCGAGCCAGGGTGTCGGGCTGCTGGACTGCGCGCGGCGGCTGGGCTGGGCATTGAACACCGTCAAGCGCTACGCCCGCGCGGCCACCGCCGAGCAGCTGCAGCGTCCGCCGCGCTACGGCCGCACGCTGGTCGACCCGTTACCGCGATCACCTGCGCCGCCGGCGGGCCGCAGAATCCCGGCGTCGCGGTGACCCGGCTGCTGGCCGAGATCCGCGAACTGGGCTACACCGGCAGCGCCAACCTGCTGGTGCGCTACCTCAACCAGGGCCGCGCCGACGCCGAGCGCACCCCGCCGTCCCCGCGCCGGCTGGTCGTCCTGGCTCATGACCAGGCCCGACGAACCTCGCCGCTCACGACCGCAGCCACCTCGAGAGCTGCTCGGCGCATGCCCGCACCTCGCCGTCCTGGCCGAGCAGGTCCGCGACTTCGCCGACCTGCTCACCACCCGTCGCGGCGACGACCTCGACGACTGGATGACCGCCGTCGACGCCGACGACCTGCCCGCGCTGCACGGCTTCGTCCGCGGCCTACGCAAGGACCTCGACGCCGTCGTCGCCGGGCTGACCCTGCCCTACAGCAACGGCCCCATGGAAGGCACCAACACCAAGGTCAAACTCCTGAAGCGGCAGATGTACGGCCGAGCCGGCTTCGCCCTGCTACGACAGCGGATCCTGCTCGCGTAGCTCGACCACCTCGACCACCGTTTCTGCGCCAGAGCCGATCTTTTTACAGTCCCCTGTAAGACGGCACCTCTCTGTGTCATCCATCCAGGAGCGGGGCCGGTTAAGTCCGGGGTTTGCTCGACCGAGTCATGATTGGATCGGGTTGGGGATCGAGGACTCGGGGATGCCGAAGTGCTCGGTGAACGAGCGCACGAAGCGCCAGGTTTGGGTGGACAGCGGAGGTTGCTGGTCGCGGGCCTCGGTGGCGTATTCGGTCAGGGCTGTCAGTGCTTCGGGCAGGTGTCCGGCGACCGCGTAGGCGATGGCCAGGTTCCCGGTCTGTGGTTGTGCTCGTTTCTCCTGCTGGAGGCGGGCGGTGGCGGCGGCGAGTGTGGGCATGGATCGCAGGAACGGCTCGCCGTGGGTTTGGAGGTCGTTGACGAGCACGTCGGTGATGGGTTCGACCTGGTCTGCGGTGGGGATCACCCATCTGGAGTAGGGGGTCTGGTTGCCGTTGGCGAACATCAGCTGGGCGAGGGTCGAGCCGACCAGGCCGACGCTGGCTCCCGGTGACGGCGGAAGTCCCAGGAAACGCGAAGCGAGGTCACTCGTCTCGGGATGGGCTACGCCGAGGACCGGGTTGACCAGGATGCCGTCGGGGCGGATCGTCAACAGCATCCTGGCCTGGTACTCCAACTCTGGCACGTCGTGTCGCACGAACGTTGGTCCGTCCTCGTCCGACACGACCTGTTCCCAGCCCAGTTCGCCCAGTTTGCTGACGATGACGCTGGTGAAGAGCTCTTCTAACTGCATGACGGGCATTCCCACAGGTCGACGGTGACGGGCAGCTTGACGACGCTGCCTTTGCGGAAGCCGAACTGTTCGAGCTTGCTCGTGTTCAGGACCGCTCCGGTGTTGTTGAGCTCTGGGTACCCTATCTCCTGGGCTGGGGTGACGTCCGCGCCGGCGCCGGTCTTGGTTTCCACGGCGATCCATCGCCCACTGGCGTCCTGGGCGACGAAGTCGGCGATGAACACGTCGCCCTTGCTGTTGATGAAACGCACCTGTTCGATGATCTGCTGGAAGCCGGCGTGGATGAGCCGGTCCCGGCTGGCGGCCTCGCCGAGCAGGCCGTGGGGGATGCCGGTGACCGGGCATTCCCCGACGTTGTGGACGAGGATCGGCGCGTCGCCGGCGACCACGTAGTAGGTGTGGACGTCGTCGACGACGAGGTCGTACATCGGCGCGTCGCCGGGGGTGGCTTGCACGGCGACGACGGTGGCCGGGCGTCCGTCCGGGGTGTGCAGCCGCTCGCCCGTGTCCAGGTCGACGGTGTCCACCCAGGCCTGCCGGCTGTCGTCCCAGAAGGCGTGGTGTTCGGTGGTGTGGATGACGGCGACGTGCCCGTGGTCGTCGCGTACTGTCAGGTCGGCGAGGTCGGTGTCGTGGTGTTGCAGCAGGTGCGACACCGTGCCGGTCACCGCGCGGCCGGTCGCTGGGTCGATGGCTTGGACCCGGTCGCCGACGCTCACCTCGCCGATCGGTTTCCGCGTGCCGTCGGCCAGAAGCACCTGGGTGTGCCCGTCGAAGCTGTGCGGGATGCCCGGGACGGCGCACTTGGACGCGAGGGCACGGGCGGTGTCCCGGTCCAGGTTGGCCATCGTGGTGGCGTCGATCTCGGCCAGCTTCAGTGCGCCGTACGCCTCTTCGATGCCGGCGCCGGTGTAGAGGGCCAGGCGCAGTGCGGAGACCAGCCGGACGAGTTTGCCCATGCCGTAAGGGACGACGATGGAGCCGATCGCCCAGGCGCAGGCGGTTGCCCATTCGCCCTTCTTGAGGGTGACGCAGTTGATGTAGTCGCCGATGAACGCGTCGACCAGCTTGGGGAGGATGTCCTGCGCGGCTTCGCTGATGAGGATGTCGACGTCTTCTTCGTGTGGGAAGTCGACCGGTTCGACGCCCAGCCGGTCGATGACGAACTGGCCGGTGCACGAGTGGGTGGGGTCCGGGCAGGTCACCGCCTGATATTCGAGGGTGCCGGTGATGTGGTGTGTCACGTGCATCCGGCAGTGGGTGAGGTTGTAGCGGACGTCATGGTTGTGGTCGAAGATGCCCAGACAGTCGCCGTGCGTGGCGTTGTCGTGAACGTGCGGTATGACCTGCAGCCCCTGGACGCCGGTGATGCCGTCCGGCCCCAGTGCGAGCAGGATTCCCTGCGCATTGGCTTCGGTCTCGGCGCGGGCAGCGGCGTCTTCAGCCTGCTGGGCGTCCTGCTCGGCGCGGGCGGCGGCTGCCTCGGCCGCTGCGGCGTCGCGTTCGGCCTGGTCGGCGGCGGCGCGGGCGGTGGCCGCATCCCGGTCGGCCTGGTCGGCGGCGGCGTGCGCGGCGGCGGCGTCGCGTTCGGCCTCGGTGGCGGCATTGTTAGCCGCGGTCGCATCGGCCGCGGCGTCGCGGGCGTCGGCTGCCGCTGCGGCGGCGTCCGCTGCGGCCTGCCGGTTGTACTCGGCGGCGTTGGCGTCGGCGCGCAGCGCGGCGGCGGTTTCGAGGGCTGCCGCCGCGGCCGAGGCGGCAGCCTGTTTCAACGACTCCGCAGCCGCGGCCGCGTCCGCGGCGGCGCTGGCGGCCGCTTGGGCGGCGGCCTTGGCGTCGGCGTCGGCACGGGCGGCGGCGTCGGCGGCGGCCTGCGCAGCGCGGGTGGCCTCGTCGGATTTGGCCTGCGCGGCCGCGGCCAGCTGCTCGGCGAGGGTCTTCGCATCCTGGCCGACCAGCACGGCCATGCCGGCAGAGGTGTCGGTCTGCCGGTACGGGCTGCCGGCGGCGACGGCGGTGGTCGCCGAGTCGGCCACCGTCTTCGCGGCGTCTCGGGCGCCGAGCGCGTTCAGCCCGGCTGCGTACGCCCAGCCGGCCGCCCGGGCGGCGTCGGATTCGGTGGCCTGGGCTGCCTCGGATGCCGCGGCGGCGTCGGCGCGGGCCTGCGCGGCCGCGGCCGCTGCGGTGTCGGCGTCCTGCTGGGCGGCGTGCACGTTGTTGGCCGCCTGCTGAGAGGCAGCGATCGCGTCCGCGGCGGCGGCGTGCGCCGCCTTCGCCTGTGCGGTGGTGGTAGCGGCATCCGCGGCGGCCGCATCGGCGGCCGCCTGGGTGCGGGCCGCGGCACCTTGCGCCTCGGTGGCGGCCGTCCGCGCGGCGACCGCCGCACTGGTGGCGGCATCGGCTGCGGTGTGGGCGTTGTGCGCGGCGGCGGTGGCGGCGTCGGCCGCGGCCCGCGCATCATCGGCCGCCTGCCTGGCCGCGCCAGCGTCATCCTTGGCGTTCTCGGCAGCCGCGTGCGCCTCGGCAGCCGCGGCCCGGGCCTCCATCGCGTTGCGGTACTGCTCCGCGGCCACCGCCTGATCCCGCATCTGGGCAGCGCGCCGTTCAGCGTCCTCGGCGTCAGACCGCTTGTCCGCCGCCACTTTCGCGTCCGCCTCGGCGTTGTACCGCTTGCTGAGGGCTACCTGCTGCTGTCGTTCGGCGTCCTGCTCGGCCTGCTGGGCCTTGGCCCGTTCGGTGTCGGCCTTCGCCCGCGCCGCCGCGGTGTTGGCCCGCTCCCGGTCGGCGACCAGCCGTTTGGCGTGCGCGTCCGCGGCGGCGGTCTTCGCGGCCTGCTTGGCCTGCTCCGCACGGATCCGGGCGTTGTGCGCGGCGACGACGGCCTGCGCGGCCTGCTGCGCCTGACTGGCCGCGTCCAGGGCGGCGGCGTGCGCCACCGTGGCGGCGTACTGGGCAGCCTCCCGCCGGTACTGCGCCTGCAGCGCGTGTGCCTGCGCCTGGGCGTTGTCGAACAGCGCCTGGCTGTCCGCCCCGGTCGCCTTGGCCGCCGCCAGCGCCGTCCGGGCGGTCCCGGCCGCGGCCGACGTGGCGGCGATCATCGCCTTGGTCACCGTGGCGGACTGCTCCGAGTACGCCAGACCCCGGCCCACCGGCGCATGGGTGGCAGCGGCGATCTGCGCCGCCTGCTGCTCGGCCGCGTCGACCGTGCCGCCCCGCGTGTTGGCCGCCTGCACCGCCCCGTCGGCGATCGGCAACTGCTGGTTGATGTTCGCCTGGGTGTCCCGCAGGGTCTTGTCGAGTTTCGCCCGCTGGTCCGCACCCAGCGTCTTGTCCCGCTGCCACCCGATCAGGGTTTCGGCCACCCACGCCTGGCCCAGCGACTCCACCATCGCCTTGGTGGCGGTGTCCATCTGGGTCCAGGTCTGCGTCTGCGCCCCGGCGATGTCGTTACGCGGACCGGTCTGCCCGTCGAGCTCGGCCTGCCACTCCGCCCGCGCGGTCGCCTCCACCTCGCCCAGCACCCGGTACGGGTCCGGCGGGTTGGTCACATCACACGACGCCCACCGCGCCTTGAGCGCCTCCACCTCCAGCCGGAACTCGCTCGACCCCGGCACCGGGGCGACCTTCGGGAACCCGCCGTACTGCAGGAACATCCGGGCGTCATCGGCGGACATGTTCAGCGTCAGGCCGGTGGCGATGTCCGACAGCCTGGTGCCCGGCGGAGCGCCGTACAACTGCATGACCTTGTCGACGAACACCCCCAACGCGCGCAGGTACTCGTCGGTGCCCTGCTTCTCGGTGATGATCGCGATCACCCGGTTGACCGTGTCCGGGCCAGCCTGCGGCACGTTCAGATCCGCCGCCTCGTGGAAGTTGACCGTCTCCCACATGAAGCTGTGAATGGTCGAGTCGAACTCCGGCGTCGACGCATCGTCCATCCACTCGTACCCGACCACCGCGTTCACCTGGCCGGCCCAGCGGGCACGTTGCTGCTGGGAGGCCGGGTCGCGCAGCGGGTACGCCGCGGCGTCCCGGTCCGCGGCACGATCCAACGGCGACTTGCCGTCAGCACCCGGCTCGAACGCGTGCCGACGGTCGGCGTCCGACCCGGCCAACGCCGCCGCGGCGGCGGCCTTCAACTCCGGACCACCGGAATGCAGCGCATTCCCGAGCTGGCAACGATCCGCCCGCGCCTGCTCACCGACCTGGTCGCTGGGAGTCCACGCCGTCCAGTTCGAAACGTTGTACAGCGTGTTCTGCTGCGTCCGCTGCCACACGCCCCAGTCCGGCCACCGGCCCCAATCCACATCCGGGTACCCCGGCGGGGTCCCCTTTCCGTCCACCGGCACCATCCGCACCGCGGGCACCGACGACGTCACCAGCGACAACACCGACACGAACACGGTGGCCACCAGCATCGCCCAGGTCAGAAAACCACCACGTCGCGCCGCACGACCACGAGCCCTCGTCAACATCCCCGTCACTCCCCAGGACCGACCCGAACAAACACCACAGGCGATAAGCAGATACGCCAGAACGCGGCGTGCACCGACGCGACCGGCAGCCAACGACCCGTTTGAACGCCGCCAAACACAGAAGCGAGAGGCCGCAGCCAGCGCAGCGATGCCATACCTCGGCCCGCGCCGCAGCCGAGACCACCGAACCATTCACCGATCAGGACCCAACCGGGACCCGTCGCCACCGACACCGCGGACAACGCCGCGGAGCAGCCTCACCGCGAGCGCGATAACACCATGACCATCTCCCCAGGACTCCGACGCGAGTAGCAGCACTAAACCCCATGTTCCGCCCCGGCGTCAACCGAGATCCACCCACCGTAGGGGCGGGGCGAGGGTTACCCGCCAACCGCGGGACGCTGATCGGCCGGCACCTGTCAAGCCCGCATGTTGGCCATCGCCGACGGCCGCCATCGCTCACAGGCCGATACCGTGGTAACAGTCATTGCGACCTTCGGCACCGTTCTTCAACACACCCTGTATGCCGGGGGGTATAGACGCCGTGTTACCGGCTGGGCTATAAGGAAGTTCACTGGCGGATTCAGGGGCCAATGAGGCATTCTGCGTAACGGCTCGTGACAGTTGGTAACGGGGTAACGGTGCTTTAGGTGGTTCGGCCGTGCTCGATGTGGAGGATGACCAGGGCGGCGGCGACGATGGCGCCGATCTTCCAGGGGTCAGAGGCTGACGTTGCGCAGGGCTTTGAAGGTGGTCTTGAGCAGGCTGTTGCCGCGTTCAGCCGACCGCGCGTAGCCGGTTGTGGGCCCGTTGAACTGCTGTTGGTGTCGGTGAGTTCGCCGTCGTCGGGTTTCTTGAACGCGACGGTGACGGTGTCGGCTTCGCCTTCGTAGCCCAGGTCGGCCAGGGTGCGCAGGTCCTCGCGGATCCTTGGCGAGGCGGGCAGGATCTCGGGGTGGGTGCGCAGGCAGGTGGTGTCGTGTTCGCGGCCGGGGCGTACCGGCGGAGGTCCACAGCGGCCAGCCGTCGGGGGCGGTGATGACCTGGATGTTGCCGCCGTGGTTGTGGTGTTTGCCCGACCACCACAGATCCACGCCGGGGGTGGGGCCGGGGGTGGCGAACCGGTCGGTCTCGATCAGGGTGCCGTCGAGGTTGACGTGGGCGTAGCCGGCCATCTTCGCGGCCAGCAGCGCCGAGTGCAGCTCGGGTGCCCGGGCGGCCAGCACGGCGATGCCTTCGTGGAGGTACTCGTAGGCGGTCGACTGGCCGATCGCGTTGTCGCGGGCCAGCTGCGTCATCCGGGTGCCGTCGAGGAACCAGCGCAGGACCAGGACCGCCTGCCGGAAGCAGCTCAGCGCGCGGCGGCCGCGGCGGGTGCCGCGGCGCGTCGCTCGGCGTGCAGCAGGCCGGACAGGTACAACACGGTCTCCTCGCGCACGCGGCAGCGTGGCGGTGTATGTGACACTCATGGCTGGCGCAGGACCCCTATGAAGTTGATCTCGGAAGGACCACCTTCATATCGGGGTTCTGCGTCACTTCGCTTCACGCGGTGACTTCTGGGAGATTCAGGCCCATTCCGGGCGACGCGTTGGGTAATCAGACCCTCACCCGGAATGGCTCACTGGGAGGCCGAGGCCTTGAAGGTCATCGAGACCGCGAACAGGAAGATCGTCGGTATCAAAAAGTCCCGTGAGAAGCTCACCGAGATCGGCATCGACGGCAGCAGCCTGGTCGACAGCACGCCATCGAATGCCGGATAGGCAGGTGTTAATGGGCTCGAGCGCGACAACGTTACGACCCTTGATGGGCAGCGGATAAGCGCCTCGTACCTCGGCACCGACGGCAACGGTAAAACGATTGCTATCCGTAGATTTCCGCTTGAGGTCGTGGCGATCGATGCGAGTCGACACCCGAGGCTGGAACCGTGCCATTTTGATGCCGGCTGGGCGCAGCTCACGCCCGTCAACTTGCTCTTCGGTGTACCCTCCACAGCTCCGCCTTGGGAAGCTTCGCACTGGCACGGTCCGTGGATCCTCCGACCGGGCGTGCACGGTCTCTGGCGGTTGAACGATACTGGATCTTGTAGATGCTGATGCGCCGCGGTTCGGGCAACGCACATCCCGTGCCGAGCGGATGGTGACGGGACCGACTTGATTGCGAGTTGGCCTGTGCGTCTGCGGCAACGGTGCGCACCAATCTGCCGCCATCCGGGCGTTACGCAACCTCCGCAGCGATGAGCTGCCGTAGCAGATCCGGATAGGGATCGGCGTTGAGCAGAGTCCCCAGTTGGCTGGCGGGCGAGAAGCATGCTGGCCGGCGCGACGTGGAATGTGAAGCCGCCCAGGATGCTGAGCAGGTCGACGGTGCGGCTGGCGCGCAGCCGGCGAGGGCGATGGCCGCCATGGGGTTGTACCGTCGGTTGGCATGTCCGACGTGCTGTTGATCGAGGATGACCCGGGAGTACGTGAGGGGCTCGAACTCGCGCTGCGTCACCTCGGGCATCACGTGGCGTCGGCGGGCACCGGCGAGGACGGGGTGGAGCGGGTCCGGTCGCAGCCGCCCGACGTGATCGTCCTCGACGTGATGCTGCCCGGTATCGACGGCTTCGAGGTGTGCCGCCGGGTGCGGGCAATCGGCGACATTCCGATCATCATGCTCACCGCCCGCGGCGACGACGTGGACGTCGTCGTCGGCCTCGAAGCGGGCGCCGACGACTACGTGGTGAAACCGGTGCAGGCGAGGGTCCTGGAGGCGCGTATCCGCAGCATCCTGCGGCGGCTGCGCCGGGAACCCGCGGCGGTCCAGACGCACGGTGACCTCGTGATCGATCGCGCCGCCCTGACGGTGACCAAGCACGATCAGCCGGTCAGCCTGACCGCGACCGAGTTGCGGCTGTTGCTGCTGCTGTCCGGTTCGCCGCGGCAGGTCTTCTCCCGCGCGCAGTTCCTCCGCGCCGTATGGGAGCAGGACCACCTCGGCGACTCCCGGCTGGTCGACTCGTGCGTCCAGCGGCTCCGCGCCAAGCTCGAGGATGACTCGTCTGCGCCGAACTTCGTGCAGACCGTCCGCGGGTTCGGCTACCGGTTCGGGGCGTCGTGAGACTGCGGTGGCGGCTCATGCTCGCGCTGGTCCTGGTCGCGTTCGTCATCGGCCTGGCCACCACGGTAGTGGCCGTCCTGCTATTTGTGAATGTCACGGCCTGGGGCCCGGACGGTGTGGTTCAGGTACAGCAGTTGCTCGGCCAGCCGGCCGACCGCTGGCGACTGCTGATCTTCACCGTTGTCGGACTGCTCGCCTTCACCGTCGGGCTCGCCGTGCTGGCGACCAGACCGGTACTGCTGCCGCTGCGGCGGCTCACTGACGCTGCCGACCGGATGGCTCGCGGCGATCTGCACATCCGGCTGCCGGCCAGCGGCGCCGACGAACTGGGCGATCTCGTGCGCAGCTTCAACGACATGGCGGCGGCGCTCGGCCGTACCGTCGACGAGCTGCGCCGGCTGGAGGAGCGGTCGCGGCGGTTCGCCGCTGACGTCTCGCATGAGTTGCGCACTCCTCTTACCGCGATGACGGCGGTCGCCGAACTGCTCGAGGATGAGGCCGACCGGCTGCCCGCCAACGCCGCCGGGGCGGCGCGACTGGTCAGCCGCGAGACCCGCAACCTCAACGTACTGGTCGAGGACCTGATGGAGATCTCGCGCTTCGACGCCGGTACCGCCGCGCTGCGGCTCGATGACGTCGATGTGGTCACCGCGACCCGGGACTGCCTGGCGCGCCGTGGCTCGACCGGGCAGATAGAGGTCACGGCGTCGCCCGCGCTGGTGGTACGGCTGGATCCCCGACGGTTCGACGTCATCGTGGCGAATCTGGTCGGCAACGCGCTCCGGCACGGCGCCCCGCCGGTGACCGTACAGATACGGAACGAGATCAGGGAGGGCCGGCCATGGCTCGTGCTGACGGTCGCCGATCGCGGTGCCGGAGTGCCGTCTGACGTGTTGCCCCGCGTGTTCGACCGGTTCTTCAAGGCCGACGCCGCGCGGGCCCGTTCGGAGGGCAGCGGCCTCGGCCTGGCCATCGCCGCCGAGAACGCCCGCCTGCACGGCGGCTCGCTGACGGTGACCAACCGGCCCGATGGCGGTGCCCTGTTCACGCTGTCGATTCCGGTCGCGGATGACACGTGACTGTGACATGACGCTGACCTGATCCCCGAATTCGGCGGACATGGTGGCCGCCATGATGATGCTGATGGCGCTCGTGATCGGCTTGGTGTCCGGGCTGGTACCCGTCGTGAACATGGAGTCATTCCTCGTCGGCGCCGCCCTCATCGGCCATCCTGCCCTGGTACCGGTGGCGGTGGCCGCCGCCGCCGGACAGACGACGGGCAAGACACTGATCTTCCTGGCCGCCCGCAAGGCCATGGCCCTGCCGGTACCAGGTACCGGACGCTTCGCCCGGCCCCTGGCCCGATGCACCGAACGCCTGGACCGGCTCGTCCCGCGCCGCGGCGGCGCCAGCGCCATCGTCCTGGTGAGCGCGGCGACCGGCCTGCCGCCACTGCTGGTCACCAGCGCGACGGTCGCCCGCACGGCGATGTCCACCGCCGTCTTCACGGCGTTGTGCCTGGTCGGCCGCGCGACCCGGTTCGCCGCCGTCCTCGCGGTCCCGGGTCTACTCGGGTGACCGCCGAGACGTGGACGGACCTACCTATCCCGGATCAAGGATCTCTGGTGGCGCTCGCCGTTGCTGTCGTCCCGCTGGGAGTGATTGAGCTTTCCGACGATGCAGTGGATGTGAGGGCCGGCGGGCTGAAGCCTCTGACCATCAGCCAGACGGCCAGGACCAGTTCCTGGACGGCGATCGGCAGGATCAGGAGTGCTTCCCGATGAGGTCTCCGCTGACATGGACCTCGCGACCCAACTGGTCCTGCGAGAACCCTCGGTGTTCGCGCCAGTGCCGCAACTCCGCGCCGAAGAAATGGCGTGCGGAAAGGTACGGCGCAAGGCTGCGAGGTTCCTGCCCCATCCTCGACTCAGTGCATGCGCGCGGTATCGACTTTGTTCGTATCACTGTAGATGGCCATGGAACGCGGCCGAACGTCGAGAAACGATGCTGCTCCAACCGGCCATCGGAACCCTGGCGCGCTTGGCAAGCGTGGTGTGCCGAGCGGGCGTACAGCAGCTGAGCACTGGCGGATACGACCGAAACGGCGTCGCAGACCGGCGCCAGATTGGCCTACCCTGGCCGGTATGGCCACGATCGAGCAGTCCGAGTGCCCGAGGTGTGGTGCCGCGCCCGGGGCGTTGCGGCTTGAGCTCGGTCCCCGGCTTCAGGCGCAGACGATCGGTACGCATTCGCTGGCCGGCATGCAGATGAAGGTAACCGCCCGCCAGATACCGGTGTTGTGCTGCTCGGCGTGCGAGTTGCGCGTCGAGGGTCGGTTCGACGACGGACGTCACGTCTTGTTCGACCCGCCCTCGGGTTAATCGGCCGGGAACTCTGGTCAACGGCTTCGTAGACCGGGCGGGGAACCCCATCCTCGGGTGAGCACGATCCGCGCCGGATAAGGTGCCAGTGGCCCATGGCCGTCTACGCCGACCGGCGGTCGGCGTAGACAGCCCGGGTTGCCGGCAGCTGACCCGCCGAGCCGGGCAGCGGTACCGGCGCAACCACTTCACGTTGCCGAGTGGCTGCGCCGCGCCCGATCGCGCTGACCCGCAGCTGATGCTGGCGCAGCCTGCCGCGACCGGCGCCGAGCCCGGCCCAGCTGTGTGTGTTACCGACCAGGGCCAGGTCAGCCGCCGGCCAGGCGCAGGGTCAGTGGCATCAGCAACGCTCCGGTACGTCGGGCCCGCGCCGCGAGGGACCGGGCCAGGCCAGCGGGGGACCTCGTCGGCGGGCGGCCGTACCGCCACCGCGTCGAGTCCGTCGAGGAGCGCGGCCGTCACGGTGGGCCAGTCCGGGCCGGGCGCCGGCACCAGCGCCAACCGATCAAGGTTGAGCCCGACATGCTCGCTAGGTAGTTGGTGTTAAACGGGGTCTTCGGGTCGGTGTGTCTGTATCGATGTGTGGCTATTTTGCGGTAGTTTGAGGTGTGTCGTTGGGTGAGGCTCCGAAGCAGCTGGACCTGTTGGATCCGGTGACCCGGTTCTGTGACGAGTCGTTGCCGGCCAGTTCGATCTACGGGTTCCTGTACCGGGAGCGGGACCGATGCTGTTCCCGGACGAGCTGTTCACCGACCTGTTCGCGGCGATCGGTCGCCGGTCGGTGCCGCCGTCGGTGGTGGCCACGGTGATGGTGCTGCAACGCCTGGAAGGCCTGTCGGACCGGGAGGCGGTGGACCGGTTCACGTTCGATGCCCGGTGGCGCTACGCGGCCGGGGTGGGTGGTTGGGACGGCGCCGGCCCGGTCGGGTTCGCCCACACGGTGCTGGTGGACATGCGGGAACGGCTGCGCCGATCGGAGCGGCCGGACCGGGTGTTCGAGGTGGCGTTGACCGCCGCCCGGGCAGGCCGGGCTGGTGGGCCGGCGGCGGGTGCTGGATTCGACGCCGCTGTATGACGCGGTCGCCACGATGGACACGGTCACGCTGATCCGCTCGGCGATCCGTGGGCTGCTCGGCGTCGCCGATCCTGTTCTGGAGCAACGGTTGCGGGCGGTGCTGACCAGCGGGGACCACTACGTGACGGCGGGCAAGCCGGTCATCGACTGGGACGACAAGGCCGCCCGCGACCGCCCTGGTCGACGCCCGGGCCCGCGACGGCTACGCCCTGCTTGCCGTCCTGGACGGGCAGCAAGGACCTGCCCGAGCCGGTCGATCAGGCGGCGCGGCTGTTGGCCACGGTGCTGGGCCAGGACCTCGAACCCGACCCCGACAACCCGGGTGGTGCGCATCGCCCGCAGGGTCGCCAAGGACCGGGTGATCTCGACCGTCGACCCCGAGGCCCGGCACGGGCACAAGACCAACCACCGCGGCTTCGACGGCTACAAGGGTCACGTCGCCATCGATCCGGACAGTGAGATCATCACCGCGGTCGCGGTCACCGCCGGGCAACACCGGCGACGTCGAACCGGTCGCCGACCTGATCGCCGACCTCACCAACCCCGACCCGGCAGACCGAGCAGACGCCGGCGATGACGACGCGCTGCGGTCTATGGCGACTCCGCCTACGGCGCCGGAGAGGTCCTGGACCGCCTCGACGACGCCGGGATCGAGGCAATGACGAAGGTCCAGCCACCCGTCGCGCCGGGCGGGAAGTTCACCAAGGACCAGTTCGACATCAACCTGGAAGCCCAGCAGGTCACCTGCCCGAACGGGATCACCATCCCGATCCGGCCGGTGCGCGGCCACAAGAAGCACGCCGGCAAGGCCGAGTTCGGCATCGCACTGCCGCACCTGCCCGCTGCGCCGACATGTGCACCGACTCCAAGACCGGCCGCGCATCACCATCGGCCATCACGAAGCCCGCCTCACCGCCGCCCGCACCCGCCAACGCGACCAGGCCTGGAAGGCCGACTACCAGGCCACCCGACCCAAAGTCGAACGCAAACTCGCCCACCTCGTGCGCCGCCGCCACGGCGGACGCCGCGCCCGCATGCGCGGCACCCTACGCATCGCCGCCGACTTCGCCCTCCTCGCCGCCGCGGTCAACCTCGCCCGACTCGCCAAGCTCGGCCTCGCCCACACCCACGGCGCGCTGGACCCTCAACCCCGCCTGAACACCGCGGGCGCCGACCAACCCACCCAGCAGAAGCCTGAGAAGCCCCACAACGCCGCTCATACACCAGTTTCAACACACCCACAAGCCCCCGAACAGAACACTCCTACCAGCACCACCAACACGATGAAGTGGTTAACCGGACCCGGCCAACCACCGTTTAACACCAGCTACCTAGTCCGGGTTCGTATGCCGTCTTCTGGTTCGTGGTACCCGCAATCCGGCGGCCCGATAGCGTCGACGCAGGCGGAGCAAGCGGACAGGGGGCCGGTACACGGTGAACGGATACTACGAGATCGCGGTCGAGACGCTTGCTGTTCGAGCGGTGCCGCGGACGGAGGTGCTGTTGGGCCTCGATGACGGTGTGGGTGCCGAATATTGCATCCACGCAGCTCAGAAGGCTTGGTGAACTCGTCGAGGAAGCCGTCGAAGCGATCCTTGTACCTGGCGGCCGTCAACGCCCGCAGACCACCGAACCTGGGTGCCATGATGAGTCATCGTGCTGCTGCGACTGCCCTACCTCGCGCTCACGAGCGTGTTCGCCTTCATACGGCTGCTGCCGATGAGCGACACGCAACAAGGACATCGAGATCTTGACGCTGCGCCACCAGCTCGCGCGTCCTGCAACGCCAGATCGACAAACCCCGCCTCACCCCGCCTGACCGGGCCTTTCTCGCCGCCCTACTCCACCGACTCCCCAGGCCCCACCTGCGCCAGCTCCACCTGATCGTCTCCCCCGATACCGTCCTGCGCTGGCACCGCGACCTGCTCCGCCGCCACCACGCCAAGCAATCCCGGCCGAAGCGGCCAGGCCGGCCGCCCACCGTCGGCAGCATCCAAGCCCTCGTCCTGCGCCTGGCGAGGGAGAACTCCAGTTGGGGCTACAGACGCATCCACGGCGAACTGGCCGCCCTCGGCATCAAGGTCGCCCCCTCCACGGTCTGGGAGATCCTCAAGATCAACGGCATCGAGCCCGCCCCCGAACGTAACCGCCAGACCTGGGCCGCCTTCCTGCGCAGCCAAGCACAAGGCGATCCTCGCCGCCGACTTCTTCGAGACCCGGACCCTGACCGGCGCGCGGCTGTACGTCTTCGCCGTCATCGAGCACGCCACCCGCCGTGTCCATGTCCTCGGCGCCACCGCCCACCCCACCGCGGCATGGACCACACAACTGGCCAGGAACTTGGTCATGGACCTCCAGGACGCCGGCGCCACGGTGAAGTACCTGATCCGCGACCGCGACAGCAAGTACACGGCCGCGTTCGACGCGGTCTTCGAAGACGAGGGCGTCGCGATCATCGAAGACCGGCATCCGCGTACCGCGCATGAACGCGATCATGGAGCGATGGGTGCGCTCATGCAGAGCCGAACTCCTCGACCGGACCCTGATCGTGAACCGTGCCCATCTGCTGCAAGCGCTCCGCGAGTACGAGACCTTCTACAACCAGCACCGGACCCACCGCGCGCTCCACGCCGCGGCACCCCTGTGCCCGCTTCCCCAACCGATCATCGAACCGGACCGGCTCGGCTACCTCGACATACGACGACATGATCGACTCGGCGGCATCCTCCACGAGTACCGACATGCCGCTTGACCTGCATGGACGGGATTTTCGGCACGCACAGGGCCGACGGGAGCGCACGCTTTCGATCATGGCGTGACATCCTCTGCGCACGCGAGCAACCCAGGAGCACCTGGAGTCTACTGTGGACAGATCTTGAAAGGCCGTGACCCGCGTTTCCGCAGGTCACGGCCCTATTTCTTGCGCGCCCGAAGGGACTCGAACCCCCAACCTTCTGATCCGTAGTCAGATGCTCTATCCGTTGAGCTACGGGCGCTCACGCCCGGCCAGTGTACACACCGGTCGGAAGCGCGGAGGCTCCGGGATTCGAACCCGGGAGGGGCTTTAGGGCCCCAACCGCATTAGCAGTGCGGCGCCATAGACCAGACTAGGCGAAGCCTCCACGGTGACCGCAGAGGACCACCGCCGAACGAGGATACAGGGCAGGCCCGGTACCGGGCAAAGCGGGTATCCCACCGGCAAGTCGGCCGCCTGGGGGCCTGTCCAGCCCGTACCGGTGTGGTGCTCCTAACATTCGAGGCGCCAGCGTGTACAGGCATCGCTGAAACCCGATGGTGTTTCGTCCGGCACAGGCGGTCTGGCAGCACTAATCTCGGGCAGATGGAGGACGATCAGACGCCGGCGACCCCACGCAAGCGCCCCGGCAAGGCGAAGTCGACCGATTCGTCCCAAACATCCCCGGGGAAGCCGCGCGGCTCCGTCGAGCCTCCACGCAGCCCGGAGCCGCGCACCCCGGAGCCGCGCAAGGAGCCGCGCAAGGAGCCGCGCAAGGAGCCGCGCCAGCAGCCGGCCAGGAAGGCGCCCCCACGTAAGGTGCCGCCAGCGATGTTCGTGTCGCCAGCCGACGCGACACCCGCGCCGCCGCCGCGCCCGGTCGCGCCAGCACCCAGACCGGCCCCGGCGCCCGCGCCGGCCTCAACGCCCGCACCGGCCTCAACGCCCGCACCGCGCCAGAAGGCCACGCCGCCCGAGCCGCCGCGCACCGCCCCCACCACGCAACGCCACCCCCCACCGCAACGCCACCCCCCACCGCGACGCCGCCCCGCGTCGCGAAGGCCGCCGCGGCGGGTAGGGCCCCCGAGCCACCCGCGACCCCGGAACCAGCCAGGAGCCCGGAACCAGCCAGGAGCCCGGAACCAGCCAAGAGCCCGGAACCAGCCAAGAGCCCGGAACCAGCCAAGAGCCCGGAACCAGCCAAGAGCCCGGAACCACCCACGGTCCAGGCACCGCGCAAGGCCGCCCGCAAGTCCGCGGCCAAGGCGGCGGTGAAGACCACGACCAAGGCCACCACCGTCAAGGCGACGGCCAAGACAGCCCCCCAGGAAGCTCCCAAGGCCACGCCCAAGACAGCCCCCCAAGAAGCTCCCAAGGCCACGCCCAAGACAGCCGCCAAGACCACGACCAAGGCCGCCACGCCGCCGAGCCCCGAGCCGGCGCCGCCACCACGGACGCCGCCCGCAGCCCCCGAACCCCCCAAACCCGCGAAAAAGGCAGCCAAGAAAGCAGCCAAGAAGGCCACCAAGGCGGTCACAGCCAGAATCGAACCCCCGGCGCCGGTTCACCCTCGGCTGTGGCCGAGCCTCCGGACCACCCCCGGGTACGCGCTGGAGCTGCTCGCCATCGCCGCGGTCGACGGGCTGGCGCCACATGTACGCGAGCGGCTGGACTGGCTGCGCGAAACGTACCCGAACGCGACCCCGGACGGGCTGGCGAGACTGGCCGCAGTCCGATCGGTACGGCAGGCCCGGATCCGCGGGGCTGTGGCCGGACTGGTCGGGCCACTGGCCGTGCTCGCGGAGTCAGCCGGCCTGGCGTGGATCCAGGCCCGGCTGGTGCTCGACGTGGCGGCCGCGTACGGGCGGGACCCGGCCGAGCAGGAGCGCGCGGCCGAACTGCTCACGCTTATGCGGGTACACCCTGATCTTGGTGGTGCCCGGGCGGCGCTGGCGGCCGCGCGCGCGGCTGACCACGACGGCGAAGGCGCGTCGCGGCTCGCGGCGCAGCTCGCGCGCGCGGCCGGCGCGGCGATGCTGAAGGCCCGGATCGCGCGGCGGGCGGCCCGGATCGTGCCGGGTGCGGGCGCGGCCCTCGCGGCCGTGCTGGACTCGCGGAGCACCGAGCGGCTGGCTGCCCGGGCCACGAAGTTCTACAAGACTCCGTCGATCTAGGAGAAATGCACACGGTTCGGAGATCAAACCACGTACATTTCTCCAAGATCGGCGAGGATCCCCGGCCGCCCCACGAACAGGGCGACCGGGGATCACCAACGACCTACGCGTCGACCGCGATCAGCGTCGTAGCACGCGTCGTGCCACCGTCGCTGTACGAGATCTGGCCCAGGTAGTGCCGGCCGGCGGTGAGGCCGGTCCAGCTTGCCGTGATGCTCGCCTGGCCGCCGAACCTCACCGACTGGCGGGCCGGCGAGACGGTCAGGTTGCCCGCCGCAGCGGACGGCACGACAAACGTGTTGAGCTTGAGATCCTGCTGGTCAACCCCGGTGGGCAGGGCGAACTGCACGGCGTACACGTCGTACTCGCCAGGCCCGGGCAGGTCGACCTTCTCCTCGGCGCTGCCGCTGGCGCTCTGGCCGACCTGGTCGCCGGCCGCGTTGTAGACGTACACGTCGATGTCGCTACCCGGCCCGTAGTCGGCCCCGAAGGTGGCGACCCGGGCGACGGCGGTACCCGCCGGGACGGACACGTGCACCTTCGCCACCGCCGGACCCTCGGCCGGCGCGTCCGGGTTGAACCCGGTCGTGGAGCCGACCAGCGTCCTGGTGGTGACCTGGGACGCGGTCAACCCGAAGGCCTGCGCGATCAGGGTGCCGTGGTAGCCGGTCCGCAGCGGCAGCGTCGCCGAGCCGCTGGTGCCGGTGCCCGAGGTCTTCAGCGGGGCCGACACGACCACCGGACGCAGCGCGATGGGGCTGCGTACGCTGTGGCCGCGCAGGTCCAGCCAGGACAGCGAGCCGAACGCCCAGCTACCGAAGGCGGCGCTGGTCCGCTTGACGGTGACCTTGTAGCTGACCGACTTGCCCGGCCTGACCACGATCACCGACGGCTTCACCGTCGCGGTGAAGCCGGCCGGCGCCTGCACCTTGGCCACGTACGTGCTCGAGAACTTCGAGACGTTGGTGACCGTACGCGTGACCGTCTGCTCGCCGGCCAGGTCGCCGACCGAGATCGACGGGTAGTTGAGGTCACTCGGGTCGATCGAGCCGACGATCGGGCAGACGTCCTCGCCGCCGCCGACCTTCAGGTGCACGTTGATGCCGCAGGTGTACCGGAGCCAGTCCTGCGGGTCCGACTCGTACACCAGACCGGGGTCGAACGCCGGCCCCGGCGTGACGTGGCCGGCGCCGAAGTCCAGCGGCGTGGCGTTGGCGCCGGCCCGCTGGATCGGCTTGCCCTGGTTGTCGAGCTGGCTGGCCGTGGTCATCAGCGCCGACTTGATCGCGGTCGGCGACCAGGTCGGGTTCTTGCTCTTGATCAATGCGGCGATACCGGAGATGTGCGGGGTCGCCATGGAGGTACCCGACAGCAGGTCGAAGTCCTGGCCGTTGTGCCCGGGCGGGGCGACCGCGGCGAGCACGTCGACACCGGGTGCGGTGATGTCCGGCTTGAGCAGGTCACCGCCGCTGCTGACGGACGGGCCGATCGACGAGAAGTCGGCCATGACCGGCGCCTCGTTCTTCACCGCCGTGGCCGCCGAGATCGCGGCGGTCGGGTTCGCCGTGCCCGCGATGTACGCCTTGATGGCCGCACCCTCGGTCGGGCCGACGTGGATCGACGGTACGAAGTGGAAGTCGGCGTTGAGCGAGTTGGCGGTCGGGTTGTACTGGATCATGCCGACGCCGCCGGCCTGCTGGACCGCCTTGCTCTTGTCGGTACGCGCGACGACACCGCGCTTGCAGAGCACCACCTTGCCGGTCACCTTGACCGGGTCGAGGGTGCCGGGTGTGCACAGCTCGGCGGCGGTCGGGTCGGCGCCCGGGGCACCGGCACCGGCCGAGTCCACGAGCGGCGTTGAAGGCACGGCGGTGGTACCCAGCCCGACACCGGTGTACGTGGCACCGTTGCCGAGCGTCACGGTCTTGCTGAAGCCACGGTCGTGGCTGCTCGCGGCGACCGTGGTGACCCACGGCTCGGCGTTGTCGACGGTGGCCGGGCCGGCTCCGCCATTGTTGCCGGCGGCGGCGGACACGAACACGCCCGCGGCGGAGGCGTCGAAGAACGCCTGCTCCTCGGGGCCGATCGAGTCGTCGTTGTCACCGATGGAGAAGCTCAGGATGTCGACGCCGTCGGCGACGGCCTGGTCGACCGCGGCGACGATGTCGACCGAGCTGCCGCTGGCGTTGGTGCCGTCGGCCCGCTCCCAGAGCACCTTGTAGATGGCCAGCCGGGCGGCCGGCGCCATGCCGGACACCTGCCCGAGGTCGGAGCCGTTGACCGAGGCGGTGACGCCGTGCTTGCCGGCCGCGGTGGCCGCCGTGTGCGAGCCGTGGCCGTTGAAGTCGCGCGGCGAGTGGAACTCGGCCGGGTTCTTGTCGGCGAGGCCGGCGGCGTTGAACCATCGTGCGCCGATCACCTTGTTGTTGCACTCGACCGGGTGATCGTCGCCGGCGTCGCAGGTTCCGGTCCACTTGCCGTCGATGGTCGCCTGGTCGGCCCGCGGCTCCGACATCGCGCCGAAGCTCGGGTTCTCCGGCCAGAAACCGGTGTCGATGACGCCGACGATCACGCCCTCCCCGGCGTGCTCGGGGTCGCCGAACTGCTTCTGCCACACCCCGTTCGGGCCGTCGAGGCCGAGGAACGTCGGGGTGGTGATGGTGTCGACGGTGTGAATCTTGCTCTTGTACACGTTGACGACGCCCGGGGTCGCCTTGACCTTCGCGACCTCTGCCGTGGTCAGCTTGGCGGCGAACCCGTTCCACGCGGTGTTGTAGTCAGCGACGATCTTGCTGTCGACGCCGGCCGCGCGCTGGACGTTCTTGTGCTGGTTAATCAGGTACTGCCGATATGACTGGTAGTTCCAGGCCCGGCGGTCGAGCTTCTGGCCCGCCGGGGCCTTGGTGCCCGGAATGTTCTGTACGCCGCCGGCGTAGGTCGAAATCGGCAGCCCTGCCGTCTGCACCAGGTAGAGTGCTGCCGGCTCCGCCTTCGCCGGGGCCGCCCCGGCGCTGCCGGCGCTGGAGAGAGCTAACGCGGTGACGGCCGCTGTAGCGACTGCGAGAATGGCCGGGCGTCTCCACCCGGCTGGTGGTGAGAACGACACTGGCTGTAAACCTCCGTGCCTCCCTTGCCCCATGGACCACCCACGGAGCGCTACCGGGCGGCGGCCGATGCCGCAGGCCCGGGTGGGTTTGATCAGCCCACAATGGCCGGCAGCCTATGCGGACCAGCCGAAAGGTGGAAGTGCGCCGCCCGCTCGTGCGCTAACTGTTACGTCCCCCGCTGGTCCACAGTGGATTCACCGCAAAAACGACAACCTGCTGGCCAGCAGCGCGTACCCGACGAAGGACACGATGTCGAGGATGGAGTGGGCCACGATCAGCGGCGCGATCCGGCGGGTGCGGAGAAAGAACAGCGCGAAGACGACACCCATGATGGCGTTGCCGACGAACGCCCCGAAGCCCTGGTACAGGTGGTAGGAGCCGCGTAACAGCGCGCTCGTGGTGACCGCGAAGACGGTCGATCGGCCGAGTTCGCGCAGCCGGGTCAGCAGGTACCCGACGACCACGACCTCTTCGAGCACGGCGTTCTGGATCGCCGACAGGATGAGCACCGGCACCGCCCACCAGACGTGTGGCAGCGCGGCCGGCACGACCGTCGCGTTGATATCGAGAGCCTTCGCTACCAGGTACAACCCGATGCCGGGCAGGCCGATGACGGCCGCGAGCACCGCCCCCGAGGTCAGGTCGAACGCCGGCCGGCGCCGGTCCAGCCCGAGCGACGCCCGCACCCCGCCGTCCGCCGGATCGCGGGCCAGCAGGTGCAGCGCGAGGATCGCCGGCACGACCGCGAAGAGAATGCCGAGAAGCTGGTACGTGAGGTCGAGGTAGGGCCGGCCGGGCGCCTGCGACGGGTTGAGCGTCGCGGTCTGCTGGCTCAGCGGTTTGCCCGCGGTCAACTTGGCGATCAGGGACACCATCGCGTACACCGCCGACGCGCCCAGCGAGACGCCGAGCACCAGCCACACCTCGGCACGAAGGACCCGCCGTCGATCAGGTTCCACGCGCCTAACCTTAGATCCACCCGCACTCGTACACGCGTTCGATAGCACAACTAGCACACAAGGGTGGATTCGAGGGTCCGGGGAGGGGTCGTTCGGACAGGCAACGGCACACCAACCGCCGATTAACGCACAGTGCGACCCTCGTCGCACAGGCTGTCCGATGCGCGAACAACGATCATGCGCACGCTATGTCACGGCGCACACACGAACGCATGAACACGCCACCGGCCAAACCAGGACCGCAACCCGAACCGCCGACCCGCTTCGCCGAAACCCGGCCATCGCGGCGCACACCGCGGCGCGAAGACCGAACACATCAGAGGGCGTCAATGTACAGTTTGTCGCGGCTGTTGAAGGAGAGCTGGACGCTGGTCGAGGAGCAGCAGGACAAGCTGGCCAGCTATTTCTACGCCCGCATGTTCCTGACCGACCCGAACCTGCGCGACCTGTTCCCGGTGCAGATGGACGTGCAGCGGGCCAGACTGCTGGGCGCGATCGTCACCGCCGTGCAGACCGTCGACGACCCGGAGCGCTTCGACGAATACCTGCGGGCGCTCGGCCGCGACCACCGCAAGTTCCACACCCTTCCCGAGCACTACGACGTCGTCGGCGCCGCGCTGATGGACGCGCTGCGGGCGTTCGCCGGCGACCAGTGGACGCGTGGAGTACGACCAGGCCTGGCGGGACGCGTACGCCGTGATCGCCCGCACCATGATCCGTGGTGCCGAGGAGGACGCCGCCTCTCCGCCGTACTGGCACGCCGAGGTGATCGGCCACGAGCGGCGCGGCCGGGACATCGCGCGTGTTCACCTGCAAGCCGCTCCAGCCGCTGCAATACCGGGCCGGCCAGTACCTCAGCGTGGAGTGCCGCGTACCAGCCGCGGATGTGGCGGCTGTACTCGCCGGCCAACGCGCCGAACAAGGAGAACACGCTCGACTTCCACGTCCGCGCGCTCGGCGCCGGCTGGGTGTCCAGCGCCCTGGTCCGGCGGCTGAAGCCGGGCGACATGATCCGGCTCGCCGCGCCGATGGGCTCGATGACCCTGGACCGCCGGTCGACGCGGGACATCGTCTTCGTGGCCGGCGGCACCGGCCTCGCCCCGATCAAGGCGATGGTCGAGGAGCTGACCAGGTCCAACCGCACCCGCTGGGTGCACGTCTTCTTCGGCGCGCAGGACCGCGAGGACCTGTACGACCTGGCCGAGCTGCAACGCGCTGGCGGCCCGGTACCCGTGGCTGTCGGTGGTGCCGGCGTGCAGCGAGGACCCGACCTGGGGCGGCGAGCAGGGCAACATCTCCGAGGTGGTCGCCCGGTACGGCCCGTGGGCCGACCACGACTTCTTCGTCTCCGGGTCACCCGCCATGGTCAAGGCCACGCTGCGCACGCTGGCCGAGATGGAGGTGCCGCCGATGCGGATCAAGTACGACGCCTTCGGCGATATCTAATACCGCCAGGGCTGGCCGGTCTCCTGGTACTCCTCGACCGGCACCAGCGGCGCGTCCGGCGGCATCCGGTCGACGTAGAGCAGCCCGGCCAGGTGGTCGATCTCGTGCTGCGACCAGCCGGGCCAGCCGCGCTCGAACCGGTTGATCACGTGGGTACCGTTCGGCAGGGTGCTTTCCACCTCGACCCGCAGCGGCCGGTGCACCATGCCCCGGACGTCGAAGAACGACAGGCATCCCTCGTACTGCTCGTCCAGCTCCGGCGAGGTCTCCACGATCCGCGGGTTGAACAGGACGATCGGCTTCCCGTCCGGATCGGCCGGGCGCACGACGGCGGCCGCCCAGCCGAGGCCGAGCTGGGGCGCGGCCAGTCCGACCCCCTTGCTGAACGGGTGCAGGCCGCCGACCCGGTCCAGCACGGCGAACAACCGGGACACCACGCCCCGGGCCACCGGCTCCTGCCGGGGCAGCTCGAACGGGCGGGCCGGCGTGCTTCAGCATCTCGGCGCCCCGCTGCACGATGCCGACGGCCCGCATCCGGTCGCTGGCCCGGGCACCCCGGCGAGGTAGCATGGTCGCCGACCGGCCGAGGCCGCCGAGCTGGCCGGCGCCCGGCCAGGCACCGCGCCCCTCGCCGTCCCCCTCGGGGCGCAGCGAGTCGCCGAGCGGCGGCGAGTTGCCGGCCGGCCCAGCAGCGCCGGGGCTGGTCGGCTCCGCCGCTGTCGCCGGCCCCGGCAGGGTCGGCGGGCGGGACCGGAACCGCCACTCCAGCCGGTAGCGGGCGTGCAGCAGCGGCGCGTCGGTGGCCCACTCGAAGATCGCCCGGTCGCCGTCGATCTCCTGCTCGATCGGGGTACGCAGTGGCACCTCCTCGGTCGACAACGAGGTCTCCACGCCCCACACCTCGCGGCCCGAGCGCGACCGGGAAGTCCAGGCGCACGGTCAGGTGCCGGGTGGGCAGCCGGACCGCGCGCTGGAACCACTGGCCCCACTTCTCGATGCCGACCCGGTAGACGTACTCGATGTGCGCGCGCTGGCCCGGGTACAGCGGGAACCGGCCCTCCGCGTTCTCGAACAGCAGCCAGACCTCCTTGAACGCGTCCCGGTCGTGCTTCGGCCGCCACTCCATCGTCGCTCGCCGCTGGCAGCCGCGCGTAGCTGCAACTCGTCCCAGGTCAGCGGGTGGTCACGGTGGTGCCGGTTGGACCGGTCGGGCTCGTCCGGGTACCGGTCGACGGCGATCCGGATCAGGTACCGGGTGACCGGCTCGCTGCCGGCGTTGTACAGCGCACGCCGGACCCGGCAGCAGTACTCGCCGTCCACGTAGGACAGCTCGGCGATCTCCTGCTCGACGACCAGGCCGGTGCCGGGTGGCAACCACTGCTCGGGTACGGGTGGGTCGCGGCCGAGCGTCCCGGTGCGCACCCGGGAGGTGGTCCGCAGCTCGTCGTACTCCCGGAAGCGCTGCCAGATCGCACCGTCGGCGTCCAGGACCGCCTCGGCGCGGCGGGCGAAGTCTTCGGTTGGCCGGTGCCGCCGGCCCTCGACGTGGCTGACGTAGGACGGATCGAAGCCCATCGCGGCGGCGAGCTGCTTCTTGGACATGCCTCGATCGACACGCCACCGAACGAGCTCGGCGACGAACGCATCCGAGGCCCGCTGAGCGGGCGAGTCGCCCGTGGTCATGCACCCCCGGCCCCGCCAGTATGAGTAAAAGCCGTCCGAATAGTGTCTCCGGAGCGACCGTTGGGGTGGCAGACGGCGACGGATTGCTGACACAGAGGTTGACAAATTACTTTCGGTCGATAGACGATGGACGGTCTGTTAGTTCTCTCCCTGTCCAAGTGCCGCATTGGTTAGGCTTTCCTAATTCGCGCTATGGTGGGCGCTTGACGGTGCCGACAGGGGGTACATGAGCTTCGTGGCAGCCACAATCGGGTCCGCTCGACGGCCGGCCGGCGGCAACCGGTGACGGCCGCCGTCAGTCCTGCCGCGGTCACGCCGCTCGGCCCTGTTCTGGGTGCACTCGACGCGATGACCGGGCGGTACCCGGTGCACGGCGTGGTTCCCGGCCTGTACATCGGCGACCGCACCGGCTGGATCCCGGCCAGCGAGATCGTTTACGGCGACGGCTTCGACGACATGCTCGACGTCGCCCGCGCGCGCTGGGACACGGCTCCCCACGTGGCCGCCGCACTGGCCTGGAAGTGCTACGCGTACTGGGTGGCGCTGCCCGCCGTGCTCGGCTGGGCCACCGCCCGGCGGGTGCCACTGCTGGAGCCGGCCAAGGTCCTCGTGCGCTACTCCGACCGGCAGCCGTTCCTGTGCGCCGGCCTGACCGACCCGGACGTGGCCGTGCTGCCCAGCGACCCGCTGGCGGCGCTCGGCCGGCCCGGCATCCGGGTCGTACCCAATGAAGTGGCCCTGCTCGGCGCCCTGCGCACCAGCCTGATCGACACCCACCTGGGCCCGATCGTCGAACGGATGCACCTGCGCCTACACCTCGGCCGCCGTACCCTCTGGGGTTCGCTCGCGTCGGGCGCCGCCCACGCCATCTCCCGCGCGGCCGACGTGCTGCCAGGGTCGACCCTGGATGCGACCAGCGCCCTGCTGTCCGGCCTCGACCTGGACAACCTGGTGGAACTCACCCAGGAGCCGGGCGGCCGGCTGTGGGTGCAGCGCCGGACCTGCTGCCTGGCGTTCGCGCTGCCCACGCCCAAGATCTGCACCGGCTGCGTCATCCGCAGCTCCTGATAAGCGCCTTTCGTTTACCCGCGCCGTCGAGCCGGGTATGCATCGCCGGTAGGTTGACCATGCGGCTCGCGGGAGGTGAATGTGCTCAACTCCGGCAGGACCAGGCAGGTCCGCAAGGTGCGCCTGGGTGATCACCTCTGCCTGCCCTTCTCCAGCGACGAGGAACAGCGCGAGGTCCTCACCACCTACATTCTCGACGGCCTCGCCCGCGGCGAACGGATCATCTACTACGCCGGCCAGACCGCCCCGGATCAGATCGGCGCCTGGCTCGCCGCGACCGGCGTCGACACCGGCCGGATCGTCGACGAGGGCCGCCTCGACTTCCGCCGGTTCGAGCCCGATGTGGTGGTCACCACGTTGTGGGTCGAGGTCCGCCAGACCCGCGACGCCGGCTACCCCGGCCTGCGGATCAGCAGCGAGATGACCTCCGACGTGCGGCCGGTCACCGACGGGCGGGCGCTGATCGAGTACGAGAACCGCCTGGCCCGGGTCTTCGACTCCGGCGAGGTGGCGGCGATCTGCCAGTACGACCGGCGGCTGCTCGACCAGGCCGCCGTCACCGGCGTGATCGACTGCCATCCGCGGGTGGTGCAGATCGACCCGTTGCACGACGACCATCGGTTGCGCATCACGCCGACGTTCGACCCGCGCGGGCTGCGGGTGGCCGGTGCCGTCGACCTGACCACGTCCGGCGCGCTGGCCAGCACCCTCCGGCTGGCCACCAACTGGCCCGAGCCCGATCTGCATATCGATCTGAGCGAGTTGGAATTCATCGACGTCGCCGGGGTACGCACGATAGTGCGGGCCGCGGCAACGTTGGGGCCGGGGCGACACCTCATCGTCAAGCGGCTCGCGCCCCCCTTGCGGAGGATGTTCGGACTCGTCGGCTGGGACCGCGCGCCCGGCCTGCGCTTCGCCGAGGAGGTGGATCAGTGACCAACCCCTCCCTGATCCACCAGGCCCTCCTGTACGAGGACGCCCAGCAGTTCCTGGCCGCGGTGCTCCCGTTCGTCCGCGACGGGGTCGACCGCGGCGACCCGGTGCTCGCGGTGGCGACCAAGGCCAACTCCGCGCTGCTGCGCGACGAGCTGGGCCAGGCCGCGACGAGCGTGAAGTTCGTCGACCCGGCGCAGTGGTACGACGCCCCAGGTCGCACGATGGCCGCCTGCCACCGGTACGTCCAGGCCCGCCGGGACGGCCAGGAGCGGGTCCGGGTCATCGGCGAGCCGGTGTGGGACGGGTGGAACCCGCTGGAGACAGCCGGCTGGAAGCGGTTCGAGGCCAGCCTCAACATCGCGTTCGCCGCCGCCCCAGCGTGGATGATCTGCTCATACGATCAACGCACCCTGCCACCCGAGGTGATCACCGCGGCCCGGCGTACCCATCCGCAGCTCAGCGGTGGCACCCAGAGCGCCGACTACGGCGACCCGCTGAGTCTCTACTCCTCCTGGGAGGTCGAGCTGCCACCAGCGCCGGAAGGCCGGTACTCGGTGCTGGCCTTCGACGGCGACCCGGCTCCGGTGCGGCACTTCGCCGCCGCCGAGGCGGCACGTCTCGGGCTGGCCCCCAACCTGGTCGACGACCTGGTACTCGCTGTCAACGAGGTGGCGACCAACGCGATCCGGCACGGTGCCGGCCAGGGCGAGGTGCGGATCTGGGCGGACGAGCGGTTCCTGATGTGTGAGGTGTTCGACCCGGGTACCGGCGCCGCCGCGACGTTCAGCTACCTCCCGCCCAACCCGGACAGCGAGAACGGCCACGGCCTGTGGATCACGCGGCAGCTCTGCGACCTGGTCGAGATCCGCAGCCGCGCGGGTGGCACGACGGTCCGGATGTACCTGCGCAGGGGTTAGGGAATCCGCCAGACCCAGCTGCCCTCGACGTAGTGGCCACCGCCGAGGATCTGCTCCGCGCCGTCCCGCAGGACGTCGGCGTGCGGCGCGTCGGCCGGCAGGACCAGCGCGTCGGTGTGCCAGCTCCGCAGCTCGCGCAGGCTCTCGGCCCGCTGGCCGGCGGTCACCGTCAGCGGCGTGCTGCGGTCCTCGTCGAGCAGCGACCGGACGACCGAGTAGCCGGCCCCGAACTTGGCCTGCTTGTCGGCCCGATCCGGGTCCGGGCCCAGAAAGTACCCATTGAGGATTTTGAAGTTGAGATCCTGCTCGGCCTGCCATTGCATCATGTTGAGGTCGCTCTGCCAGCCGAACGGCAGCAGCCCGATCGTGCCGCCGTCCGGCGAATACTGCCGCCACGCACCGGACGAGAAGAACGCCGGAGCGACGTGCCGGGCATCCACGGCGAGCGGCTTCGGGGCGATCGGCAGCAAGGCCGCGACGAGCGCACCCGCGCCGAGTACCCGCATCGGGGTCCAGAATCCGGCCCCGCCCTCGCTCATGATCCGATCGACGAAGAACGCGATCAGCACGCCGACAATGGGGATCACGACCAGCGACAGCCGGGTCGGCACCACAGTGTCGAGCAGCGGCGCGCGGGACAGCAGCTTCCACGGCCCCGGGATGTCGGTCTTGTGGCCGCGCACGGTCAGGTGCCGCCCGAGCGAGAGCAGCAGGAACACCGCGCCGGTCACGGCGACCGCCCGCACCGCGACCCGCCGCCACAGCCACGCCACAGCGACGATCATCAGCGCGGCGAGGCCCCAGCCGTAGAACGTGTTCTGCTCGGACACGCCCTGGGCCAGGCGCTCGGCGGTGCCCTTCGAGCCGGCGAGCGACTGCTGCGCGTACGACACGTACGAGTACAGGTCGGTGTTGTAGTCGAGGACCCAGTCCGGCAGGCCGTGGTAGCTCTGCTTGCCGAAGAACTGCCGGTAGAGCGGGTACCAGGTGAGGACCAGCACCCCGGCGGCCGTCACCGCGAACGTCACCAGCGAGCTGCGCAGCACCGGTTTGATCACCTGTGGTCGCTGCACCCAGAACGCGATCACGAAAACCCCGAGGGCACAGGCCGCGATCAGCAAGCTCTCTTCGTTGACAAAGATCTGGTACGTGACGAGCCCGGCCAGCAGCAGCCCGTTGCGGACCGGGTTGGCCGGCTGCCGCATGCGCAGCAGCACCAACACGATGAACGGGAAGACGAACTGGGCCACCACGTTGGGATGGCCGGTGCCCTGGCCGAGCATCCCCGGGGCGAACGCGCAGACACCCGCCCCGACGAACGCGGCGAGCCGGCTGTTGACGACGTACCGCGACAGCACGTGGTACCACGCCAGCGCGGTCCCGAAGTAGGCCGCGGTCAGCATGATCCGGAACGCCACCGACGGGCCGAGCAGCGCGGTCGCCGGCGCCAGCGGGATCGCCAGCCCCCACACCGACGTGTTCGCCATCAGGTTGACCCCGTACGGCGCGTTGAAAAGATCGGTGAAGAACGGGTCCGACAGGTGGCGCAGCGTGCGGACCGAGTTGAGCAGTACCCACTCGAACTGGATGTTGTCCTGCCGGTTCTCCCGCAGCATCACGCCGTGCGGGTGCAGCCAGAGCTTGCTGGTCACGAAGAAGGCCAGCAGCACGTAGCCGAACGCGGCGAACCAGTCGCCGCGCCGGACGTCCTGCGGACGCTCGCGCACCGGCTCGTCTTCGCTGATCGGCGCGGGACTCGTGACCAGCGTGGGGGTGTCGGTCGTCATCGGTCGCTCAGTGTACGGAATGCGAACCGCCGCCGTGAGGCGCCCGATCGGCCCAACCTCGACCGCCCTCCGCCGTGGTCGGCGCCCCGTGGTCGGCGCAACCCGTGGTCGGCGCCCCGTGGTCGGCGCCCCGTGGTCGGCGCCCCGTGGTCGGCGCCCCATGATCGGCACAACTTCCCGGAAGTTGTGGTCTCACGTCCTGGCTGAGGCCACTATTTTCCGGAAGTTGTGCCGGATCGTGGCAGGTTAGATCACCTTCCCATGGGGAAGTGGCCGCGGATGAGCGGGAAGCAGATGGAAGGCGACAACCAGCGCCGCCGCACGCTGGCCAGGCAGGCACGCGAGGCCGGGCAGGCGCCCAGCGAGGCCGGCGTGACGCTCGGCGCCTCCAAGCAGCCCGAACATGCTGAGCGGTCGCACCGCGTCGGCCCGCCGCCCCCAGCCGGAGCACACAAGCCCCTGTCGAACCGGCGCTCCGAGCCGACCCCGGTACGCCCGGGCCGGCCGTGGCCGCGCTGGGACCCGACCGCCTTCGGGGTATCGCCGGACGAGTTCATGGGCCTCATCCAGTACCGCGAGTTCGTCACCGCCGTAGCCGAGCACGCCAACCTGGACTTCGACACCGCGCGAACCGCCGCCGAGGCGACCTTCAGCGCCCTGGCCAGGACGCTCAACTGGCCCGCCCGGCAACTGCTGCTCCGGACGCTGCCCGCCGAACTGCACGACGACTTCGCGATCAACGTGCCGTACTATCCGCGGTCGCTGACCGGCTTCGTCAACCAGGTCAGCCGGATCCTGCACCGACCGCCCGACCAGGCCCGCTACCAGGCGCACGTGGTGATCAGTACCTTCGCCCAGCAGGCCGCGGCTCTCGTCGCGACCCTCGGCCTGCCCGAGTACCTCGACGAGATGGCCAGCCCGCCACCCACCGGCGGCGGCATTGTCGGCCCGACCGGGCGTACGCCGCCACTGACCGACGACGAACTGCGGGACGCGCTCGCCCGCCTACCGATGTGGGCGGGTAACCAGCGGGCCTTGATGCGTACGATCGAGCTTCCACCCGACAATCTCGACCGCGTACTGTCGCGGCTCGACCGGCTGCGCGCCGAGTTCGGGCGCGGGCCGCACATCGGCCGCGAGAACGACACCACCGCCACGCTGGTTGTGCGTACCCGACGGGCGGACGCGGTGACGGCCCTCGACGTCGACCTGGCCCACCGCGTCGACGCCGCCATCCTGGAGGCCGGCGCCGGGATTTCCTGATCTGCTCTAACCGGCAACGCCGCCTGTGGCTTCAGGACCGGTCAGCGTAGAGCCGCTACCAGCGCAGATGCGACCCCGGAAGGGCGGCCCTGACGCGTATCCAACTCCAGCAACATAGGGCGCCCGATCTCGGGCCTGTTTAGATCGGAGAACGGGACCTCCGCCCGTGAGCCCGGCGTAAGCCGATCGGTATCGGTAACAGCCCGGCTCGCCTCGACCAGGCACAGCATCGGCAGCCCGATCGCAGCGTATTCGTCGTCGACTTCGGCGATAACCTCGCCGACATCGATCGACCCGCGAGTGAAAGCGACGATGGCGGATGCATCAAGCAAGATCCGCACCGGTCGATCGCTCACGCGGCTGACGCCGGCGGCAGACCCACCTGAGCGCGCAGGGCCGCTTGCCGCTCCGGGGTACGCCGGGCGTCGGCCTCGGCGAGCTTGGCGCGCGCCCGAGCTTTGCCTTCCTCGGTCACCGTGATGCCGACGGCGGCGAGCATCGTCGTCGTGTCCTCGGGAGCGTCGTGGCCGGATTGGGTCATGCTGCAAGGGTACCGGCCGAGTGGCGGACCACCCCAGATGGAGCTACCAGCGATGGCGTTTGACCGCGTACGCGTTGGTCGGTCAAGCTCGATCAAATAGTGATTATGGGCAGGTCGGCGAGGGGTTTGACGTCGTACACGTCTGGCTCACGGGTCACGAGATAGCCGTCGAGCCGGTCGAGTACCTCGACCACCGTCACCGCCCGATCAACGGCATCAAGTTCCTTCGCCCAGTAGCCGATCCGGTCCCAATCCTCGGCCAGCACAGGCAGCGCCGCGAACCGTGGATGCCGTGTCAGCAGCGGCACCCCGAGAGCCTGCTCGTCGTCCACCAGCCACACGGCCTCCGCGAGACAGATGACGCTCGCGCCGAACCGACCGCCTTCGTCGACCACCTCGGTGATCGTCTCGCCGAGGTCGACGGATCCAGCGGCGTAGGCCAGCACCGCGGAGGTGTCGAGCACAAGCCTGACCGTGGGGTCCTTCACGCTACGGACCGACCGAGTTGGCGAAGCTCCGCGCGCCGTTCGGGAGTGAGTCTCCCGGCAGCATGCCGGCGTTCACGGGCGCGGGCGACACCTTCGTCGGTGATCGGGATGCCATGCTCGACAAGCAGCGCGCGGGTCTGTTCACGATCGATTCGCTCACGGAGCGCTTCAGTGACATACGCACTTGCGTTGGGTTCGTGGCCGAGTCGTTCGGCGACGTCGTCGGGCAGGTTGACGGTCACACGCTTGCTCATACTTTTCAGGCTACATGTTCATAATTGCTTGGTCTACAGCCCATCCGATCACGCGAGCCGGTCGCCCCGCGTTGCACGGCAAAGCGGCGGATGTGGTTGCGACTCCCGCCAGAGCGACGAGCGAACGGGCCTTTGGCGCCGACCGGAACGTCCCTCGCGTCAGGAGAGGTAAGGAGTTGAAGCGGAGGGTGTGGGATTCGAACCCACGAGGACGGGGATACCGCCCTACGCGCTGGTGAACTGCTCGGCGGCGAACTTCGACTCCGCGTACGGTCTGGCGGATGGTCACACACCGCATACGATCCGGATGGGATAGCGCCAGCCCCGATCTGCTACGGCGCTGTACCGGAACCACGGCCGGCCGGCGCGCTCGTTGGGCTGCGTCCAGCGACGGGTCAGGGCGCACGATCAAGGACGGGTCATACCGGATTTGCCGCCATTCTCGGTTGCCAATGGCGAGCGCTTTGTCGACCAGTGCGTGGGCATCCCGTGTACCGTCTGTCCGCCGACCGCTCAGTGCCGCCGATCAGATCGGGATGACGGCCTGGCCCCCGTCGTCGCCATATGCATGAGGTTCCGCCGTGAGCACGTACCCGTCAGCCTGGCGTGCCGTGTACAGCGCCACTGCAAGGTCGAGGCGGCGCAGGACCCGCATGGCTGCGACCAGTGGCGGCCAGTCCTCAGCGAGTAGCGGCAGCACCCGACAGGCCCGTTTCCGGGAAACGGATAGAGGCGGTAGCTTGGTGGCATGAGAGCGTTGACGCTGCGACTCGACGACGATCTGCATGACCGGCTCAAACTCCTCGCCGTCGCGACCCACAAGTCCGTCAACCAGATCATCACCGAACTAGCTGCCGAAGCCGCCGACCAGGCCTTCGGACCCCGCCGCGTGCCGCAGCCCGGCGAAGCGGCCGAACGGCTCAAAAGAGTCATGGGCTGGGACGAGATTCCCACGCTGAGCGCTGAACAGCGCGCCGACCTTCGTGCCAGGCAGGACGCGGCCGAGGCCGAAGCGGAACGCCTCTACGGCAAACCCGGCCAGTCCGCCGCGTGACCCGCCGCCGGTACGTCTTCGACGCGACCGCTCTCGTCGCATTGTTTCGAGGCCATCCTGATGCGATGAACCTCATTGACCAGGCCGAGCAGGACGAACTGCCGATCACGCTGCCTGCGGTGGCGATCGCTGACGCTAACGCCGTCATCTTTGGTGATTTCAACACGTGGGAGCCCGTGTTCCTTACGCGCAATGTGTACGCCGCCGAGTTGTCCGAGTTCGCAGCGATCGAGATCGGCACGTGGCCGGGAGAGTTGCAGGCCAGGCAGGCGATGTTCGAGGCCCGGGAAACCCAAGGGGTGGTCGTGACTCAGAGCCCCGGCCTGTATCCGGTCGGCGTTGTGGCGCTATTGGTGATTTGAGGGGCTCAGCATGGCTGCTAGCGAAGCTTCGGCAGAGACGGCCGGCAGAGACGGCCGGCCGGGACGGCGAGCCGGACGACGCTACTGCCTATCTGCTGCGCAGCCCTGCGAACGCCTGGCGGCTGCGCGTTTCCATCGCCGAGTTGGAGGGCAGGAAGGACCGCGACGAGCCCGACGAGGTGGATGCGGGGCTGCACGCCCACTCGCATGCGCTCAGTTTGCTGCACACCGAGGTCGCCGAGTTCCGGCAGGAGATGGGCGAGTTTCGCGACGAGATGCGCCGCGAACTCGGGCAGGTCCGCGACGTGCTCGCCGAACTGCTGAGACGCCTACCGATTGAGGGACCGCGCGACTAGTCCGGCGTGCCGCACCCAACCCCGCGTCCCCCAGCCGCCAAGCTTGTCGGATGCCGACCCGCCCCCACCCGCTGCACTACACCACCGCCGCCTGGATCGCGCTCGGCCTTATCCTGTGGATCTATCTGTGGCCCCGGCAACCCGGACACGTCGCCGTCGACACTGCACCAGCGTGGACCGTCCTGTTCCTCTGCTGCCTCGGCGCGTCCATCACCGGAGTGGGGGCGGCTGTCGTCGGTGCCATCCGGGAACAGCGCTGCGACAGCGACGAGGGCGAAGCCGACGGATAGCAGGACACGAATCGGTGAAGGCATAGATTCTGGGCCTCGCCCAACCGAACCTCACCGGTAGTCGGCGATCCGTTCCCGGACCTCAACAGCAACCGGCTCACGCTCGTACGGCTCCTCCGACAGCAACACCGCCACCCGGGCCATGCGCTTGCGGATCCACGAAATCCGTTGCTCCTCTGGCAGGCTAAGGATCGGCTCCAGCCACGCCGCCGCCTGCTCCAGCTCGTGAAGTTGCAGCGACGCCGTCGCCGCGTACACGTGCGCCAACGCCTCATCGTCAAGCGACCGTTCCGCGGCTGCCGAGGTCTGCCACAACTCGATCGCCCGCCCAGCCTCCAACAGGGCACGCTCCGCGTCTTCCCGGTCAGACAACCAAATTAGCGACGACCCAGAGTAGTACGCCTGCTTGGCCTCGGAGAACCCGAGCAAGCCAGGCGCGTCCGGGCCGTTGATGTCCTCCCAGGCGTCCGCAGCTACGTCGAGCGCGGCACGTGCAGCCCCGGCGTCGCCCATGTTGGCGTGGCACTGCGCGGCCTGTGGCGAATACGTGGCGCCGTGTGTCCTCTTTGTGTCCTTCGGTGCGGACCAGGGCCGCAACGCTCGGGAGGACGATCTACGTTTGTGCTGTTCAGCGGAGGGCGTGGGATTCGAACCCACGAGGACGGGGATACCGCCCTAGCGGTTTTCAAGACCGCCGCCATCGGCCTCTAGGCGAGCCCTCCAGCGCCACGAACCCCGTACACACAGCCCGATTCGCAGCCGTGCCTAGTGTGCCATCCCCGGCATCCGACCCCAAAGCCGACTCAGGCGCACCGGCGTCCCCTGGTCGTACGGCTTCTCTGACCTGAGACCTGGCAGCCGGTGACCTTGAACGCTCCTAGCGTTGGTATCGACACCTACCGGAGCGGCTGAGTGGATTTTGTGGGCCTATAGCCCCCAAAAGTCCACACAGCTCGACAGAGCGTCAGGAGGAATGAGTGAAAGATCCGAAACTGGCGCTCTCGTTCGGTGGTGCCGCGATCTTCGTGGCGCTCGGGATGCTGGTCGGCATCGTGCCTGCCAACCCGTGGGAGATGCCGCCACCACCGCTCGGCGGGGTCGGTATCTTCTGCGTAGCCATCGCCATCGCCGTTGCGGTCGCCCTCGCCCAGAACCGCAGGTCACCGGCCGGCGGCTGAGCTACGCCGGCAGCGGGGGGTACAGCACCGGCCAGAGCGATCCCCCGGATCCACCGGCTCCGTAGGTCCCAGATGAGGGCGCCGCGTCGAAGCCGACGGCGACGAAGACCACCAGCGCGCCGCGCGGCGACCCGATCGGTACGCCGACACGATCAGGGCGTACGCAAGCGCGGTGGCCCAAGAGCCGCGCCAGCCGTCGCCGACGCTACAACTTTCCGGAACTTGTGGCCTCGGACCAGTCCGGAGACCACAACTTCCGGGAAGTTGTGCCGACGTCAAGCCCCGGGGCAGTGGCCGTGCGGTTCCTTGCCCGAGACCAGGAACGACACCGCCTTACTCGCGCACGGCGTATCGATCAACGATGCGACCGTCAACGTCGCGCCGCCGATCGCCTTGGTCATCGCCCGGGCCCACGTGATCGGCGTGACCACTGACCGAGTAACGGGGGTCGCCACAACGAGGTTCAACTAAGGTCACATTCGTGTACGCGGTGATGATTACCGAGCCCGGCGGCCCCGACGTTCTCCAGTGGACGGAGGTCCCCGATCCGGAGCCGCGGCCCGGCGAGGTGCTCATCGACGTGACCGCCACCGCCGTCAACCGCGCCGACGTGCTGCAACGCCAGGGCTCCTATCCGCCGCCGCCGGGTGCGCCGCCCTACCCGGGGCTGGAGTGCTCCGGCCGGGTCGCCGCGACGACCGTCGACCACATCAAGGTCGGTGCCGAGGTGTGCGCCCTGCTCAGCGGCGGAGGGTACGCCCAGAAGGTCGCCGTCCGCGCCGGCCAGGTGCTGCCCAGGCCCGGCCCGGTCGCGCTCGACGAGGCCGGGAGCCTGCCCGAGGTCACGTGCACGGTCTGGTCCAACGTGATCGGCGTCGGCCGGCTCCAGCCCGGCGAGACGCTGCTGGTGCACGGCGGTGGCAGCGGCATCGGTACGTTCGCGATCCAGTTCGCGAAGGCGCTCGGTGCGACCGTCGTCACCACGGCGCGGAAGGCCAAGCACGACCGGCTGCGCGAGCTGGGCGCGGACGTCACGATCGACTACACCACCGAGGATTTCACCGGGCACCGGGCCGACGTGATCCTCGACATCATGGGCGCCGCCTACCTGGCGAAGAACCTGGCCACGCTCAACCCAAACGGCCGGCTGCTCGTGATCGGGATGCAGGGTGGTCGCAAGACCGAGCTTGACCTGGGCGCCCTGATTTCCAAGCGGGCGCTGGTCGCCGCCACGGCACTGCGCGCCCGGCCGCACGATGAAAAAGCAAAAATCATTCAGGGGGTACGGGAGGAAGTCTGGCCGTTGTTCGAGTCGCGCGCGGTCAAGCCGGTGATCTATACCAAACTCCCGATGTCGCAGGCAGCCGAGGCGCACCGGATCGTCGAGTCGAACCAGCACATCGGGAAGGTACTGCTGGTCAACCCCGATTCAGTAGCCTGATCGGGCCGGACCCGACCGCGGCCAGCTCGTCGCCCCGGTTGTAGAGCGAGCACGACTTCAACGACAGGCAGCCGCACCCGATACAACCGTCGAGGTCGTCGCGGAGCCGCTGCATGAGCGCGATCTGCGCGTCGAGGCGGCTGCGCCAGATGCGGGACAGCCGGGCCCAGTCCGCCTTCGTAGGGGTACGCCCTTCCGGCAGCGACGCGAGCGCCACCCGGATCTCCTCCAGCGGCACGCCGACCTGCGCCGACACCCGGATGAACGCGACCCGGCGCAGCGTGGCCCGCTCGTACCGGCGCTGGTTGCCCGTCGTCCGGGTGGCCCGGATCAGGCCCATCCGCTCGTAGTACCGCAGCGCGGACGGGGCGACGCCGCTGCGCGCGGACAGCTCCCCGATCGTCAGTAGGTCGCGCATCACAGCCTCTTGAGTTGAAGTGCACTTTAACTTGCAGCCTAGGTACATGACCGTAGCGACGACCACCAACCGGCCGCCTGAGCTGATGGCGGCACTCCGGCGGGTCACCGGCGACGAGAAGCACTCGCCGGCCGCGTACTCGACGCTCGACGTGCTGTGGGTGCTCTATGACCGGGTACTGCGGATCGACCCGGCCTGCCCGGACGAGCCCGGACCGGGACCGGTTCCTGCTGTCCAAGGGCCACGGCCCGGCGGCCTACTACGCCGTGCTGGCCACCAAGGGCTTCATCCCGGCCGACTGGCTGGACGGCCTGGCCGGGCCGGCGAGCCGCCTCGGTCACCACCCGGACCGGCTGCTGATCCCCGGTGTGGAGATCAGCTCCGGTTCGCTCGGCCACGGCCTCGGCCTCGCCGTCGGCACGGCCCTGGGCCTACGGGCGCAGGGGCTGGTGACGCCACACGTCTACGTTCTGCGTCGGCGATGCCGAACTGGATGAGGGTTCCAATCACGAGGCGATCGCGTACGCGGGCGCCACCGGCCTGTCCAACCTGACCGCGATCGTGATCGACAACCGGTCCGCGACGCACGGCTGGCCGGGCGGGATCGCCAGCCGGTTCACCGTCAACGGCTGGACCGCGGTGACCGTGGACGGCCGCGACCACGACGACATCGCCACCGGCCTGCTGCACCGTTCCACCGAGTACCCGCACGTCGTCGTGGCTCGCGTCGAGCCGAAGTCCTGAGGAGTACCGATGCGTGACACGTTTGTCCGGACCATGACGGAGTTGCTCGACGCCGACCCGCGTACCGCGCTGGTCCTGGCCGACATCTCGTCGGACCTGTTCAGACCGGCGCTGACGGCACATCCGGACCGCGCCATCAACGTCGGGATCCGCGAGCAGCTGATGCTGAGCGCCGCCGGTGGGCTGGCGCTGACCGGTCTCCGTCCGTACGCGCACTCGTACGCGCCGTTCGTGATCGACCGGGCGTACGAGCAGATCAAGCTGGACCTCGACCACCAGGGCGTCGGGGCGGTCCTGGTCAGCGTCGGCGCTTCGTACGACGGGTCGAACTACGGGCGGACCCACATGTCACCCGAGGACGTGGCGCTGATCGACACGCTCGACGGCAACTGGACCGTGCACGTACCCGGTCACGCCGACGAGGTGCCGGCCCTGCTGCGGGCGACGGCGAGCCACGACGATCCGGTGTACCTGCGGCTGTCGGTGCGGGCCAACTCCGCGCCGTACCCGGGTGACCGCCTGCACGTGGTCCGGCGCGGTACGGGCGCTATCGTGATCGCCGTCGGCCCGATGCTCGACCCGGTTCTGGAGGCCACCACGGGGCTCGACCTGACCGTCGCGTACACCCACACCCCGCGCCCGTTCGACGCCGCTGGCCTGCGCGAACTTGCCTGGGACCAGCTCGGCGCGAGCGAAGTCGTCCTGGTCGAGCCGTACCTTGCCGGCACCTCGGCGCGGGTGGTGGCGGACGCGCTGTCGGATGTACCCCATCGGCTGCTGAACCTCGGTGTCACCCGCACCGACCTACGGCGCTACGGGTCTCCCGCAGATCATGAGCGGTGGCACGGCCTCGACCCGGCGGCGCTGCGCGGCCGGATCACGGACTTCACCCGCCAGTACTCGCCGGCGGCACGGTGACGTCGGCGGGCACCTTGGTGCCGAACACGGTCGCGATGACGTCGCTGACGGTGTGCACCCCGGCGTCCACGGTCCCGCCGGCCGGCTGGTCGAACATGATCACGATCGCGTACTGAGCGTCCGGCCCGGCGAAGCCGACGCTGTGCGTGATCCAGTGCTTGACCTTGTCGTCGGTCTCCAGCGACCAGCCGTTCTTGACCCCGGGCTGCTTGTCGGGGCCGGCCGCCCACACTCCCCAGTGCTGGAGCGTGCCGGCCCGGCGCATGGCCGCCATCAGGTAGTCGCGGTCGGCCGGGTCGGCGCGGTCGAGCACGTACGTCATGAGGTGGATCAGGTCGTCGGCGGTGCCCTTCAACTGGTTCCACCGGTGCGCGGCACCGGGCTGGAACTGGAGATTCGCCATGCCGTACTGCTGCTGGAACCACGGCACGAACGCGTCCTTGCCGAACCTGTCCCACAGCGCGTCGGCAGCGAGGTCGGACGACGTGTCGAGCATGTCGGCGATGTTCTTGCGGGCCGTCGTGTCGAGCTTGATCTCACCGTTGCGGGAGCGTTCCAGCAGGTTTTCCGCGATTGCCAGCTTGATCGTCGATGCGGTCCAGGTGGCGTGGTCGACCTCGCCGGCCCGCCAGTCGGCATCGTTCTTCCGGTCATGGACGATGACGCCGAGATGCCCCTTGGCCTTCTGGACCAGGTCGGCCGCGGCCTGGAACCGCTCCTGCTGGCCCGGGTCGTCGGCGCCGGGCACCGCCTGACCCGACTGCTCCCCGTCGGTATCGTCGCCGCCGTCGTCAGGGGTGTCGCCGGACGGTGACACCGCGACCGGCTGTCCACCCGCCGAGGCAGACGACTCGTACGTGTTGAGGTACTTCACCGCGATCACCGCGGAGACCGTGAGCACGAGTACTCCGGCGGTGATCATCAGTGGGTTACGCCGCATCCGTCACCGCGGCTTTCTGACCCGTTCCCGGCCCAGGATGTAGAGCGCCTCGACGCCGTCCCGCCAGGTGATCTTCTTACCCTCTTCGCGGCTGCGGGCACGGTAGCTGATCGGGACCTCGTAGGGCCGCACCTGCCGGCGCAGCAGCTTCCCGGTCACCTCTGCCTCCATGCCGAACCCGCGCGAGCGAACGTTCAGCGAACGATACAGGTCGACCGGCATCAATTTGAAGCAGGTCTCCAGGTCGCCAAGGTAACAGTTGAAGAGCACGTTGGCCGCCGTGGTCACGGCCTTGTTGCCCATCACGTACCAGAACGAGAAGGAACTGTGGCTGCCGAAACTGCGGTTGCCGTAGACCACCGTCGCCCGGCCGTCGAGCACCGGCTCGAGCAGGCGGAGAATGTCCTGCGGGTCGTACTCCAGGTCGGCGTCACAGATGACCATGTAGTCACCGGTCGCGCCGTCGACCGCGGTCATGATGGCCGCGCCCTTGCCCCGGTTGCGCTGGTGGGCGATCACCCGGACCCGCGCGTCGTCGATGCCGGCGAGGATCTCGGCGGTGCCGTCCCGGCTACCGTCGTCGACCACGACGAGCTCGATTTCGCACGGGTAGTCGACGGCCAGCACCTGCTTGACGGCAGCCGCTACCCGGGCCTCTTCATTGAAGACCGGCATCAAGATCGAAAGCTTCACGAGGGGCTCCGGTAGGCAGCGAGAAAAATCGCCCTAGCGTAGCCCGTCAGGCCATAACAGCAAGATGATCGGGGTGGCGAAACGGCTGTCCGTATCGACAGCCATCTCGCCACCCCGATCATGCAGGGTGTTGCTCGATGTTCGTCAGTCGCCGACCCGCTGCGAGGGAATCTGCCCTTGCAGCAAGGCACGTACCTCCGACTCGCGGTAACGCCGGTGGCCACCCAGAGTGCGGATTGCGCTCAGTTTGCCCGCCTTCGCCCACCGGGTCACGGTCTTCGGGTCGACACGGAACATCGACGCAACCTCAGCCGGCGTCAGAAGCGGCTCGGGTTCGTGCGTACGCGATGCCATCGGTCACTCCTCCACAGGTACCCAACGACGACGGCCGGGGTCCCCGCCGGCCGACGCCTTCTCATGGTCCGGCTAGTCCCCGATGTCCGACATGGGCCGAACGGTTGAAGGTCCCTGTATGGATAGATGATGGATCGGCGAATTTTTCCGCTTTTGATCGGACCCAGAGCCATAAATCGGGCAACCAGCTACCCCAGGTTAGCCCAAAAACACGAAAAGCGCTCGCTCGGAGCCGGGCGAAAAATCTCCCAAGGAACGCTTTTGACGTCCAAAACGGGCGGCGCCGGAGTGTACGCAAAGCGGGCACCCTACGTAACCTAGTTGCACCTTTCGAGTAGTTGTACGGCGCGCCATCGATCGACCAGCCGCTCATATGCCGAGGTCGCGGCGTCTGCCTCACCTCGGCCGACGGCCGCCAGCCCGGCCGCCACCAGCCCGGGCGAGTCGTCCTCGGTCAACGCTTCGTCGGATAGCAGATTGACAAGTCCGCCGTAATCCAACTCAACCACCGAGCGCGGGTGGAACTCCTCCAGCCAGCGGGCGGTCTCCTCCACGGCCGCGGTGATCGGGGCGTCCCCGAGCGACCGGCGCAGTACCGAATGGGCCCGGTGCGCCCGGCGGCGCGCCTTGGCGATCTCGGTGCGGTATCGCAACACCCGCCGCTCCGGGCGCAGCGTCAACTCCCGCTCGGACAGGTCGACGAAGACGAACCAGCGCAGCGGCACACCCCAGGTGGCCACCTGCTCGTGCACCCGGGGCAGGCCGCGCTCCAGCACCCGCGACCCGCTGCGCCAGTCGTCGAGGACACTCTTGGCCAGGCCGGCGAACAGCGGAGGTACGAACGCGTCGGCGAGCACGCTGGGCACCCCGTCGCGCGCGGTCAGGGCCGCCTCGGCGACCCGGATCCGCAGGTTCCACGGGCAGATGAGCAGCGTCTCGTCGGCTTCCAGGACGTAGGCCTCCTCCGGCAGCTCCGGCAGCCTGGTCCAACTGGCGCCGAGCGCCTCCAGTACGGCTGTGCGCTGGCGCCCCGGACCCTCGGCGGGTGCGATCGCGCGCCCCTCCCGCACGTAGCGGCGCCAGAAAACCTGGTGCTCGCGGTCGAAGGCGGTCAACGGCTCGTACACCCGAAGGTAGGACGCGAACAGTGAACGCACGCCGCGATCGTGCCACGTTTCGGCGGGCGGCTGCACTTCCCCAGGCCAAGGACCGCCACTCGGGTACCGCCGGGCCATCGGGACGGCGCATATCGAACAGGCGGATTAGGCTCGACTGCGGGTCCGGCACCACCCCGCCGGCCACCGGGTCCGGTCCCACAACGACCGGCCGCCACAAGGACGTGGAGCAGGAGTTTCCATGGGTGTGTTCACCATCGCCGACGGCCACGAGCCGACCGGCCACGAACAGGTCGTGTTCTGCCAGGACAAACAGAGTGGGCTGCGGGCGATCATCGCGATCTACTCGACCGCCATCGGGCCGGCGCTCGGTGGCACCAGGTTCTACCCGTACGCCAGCGAGGAGGACGCCGTCCACGACGTGCTCGAGCTGTCCCGCGCGATGGCGTACAAGAACGCGCTCGCCGGTCTCGACCTCGGTGGCGGTAAGGCCGTCATCTGGGGCGACCCGGATCGGGACAAGTCGGAGCCGCTGCTGCGCGCGTACGGGCGCTTCATCGAGTCGCTGAACGGGCGCTACTACACCGCCTGCGACGTCGGCACGTACGTGCAGGACATGGACGTGGTGGCGCGCGAGACCCGGTTCGTCACCGGTCGCTCCGAGGCGCACGGGGGTGCGGGCGACTCGTCAGTGCTCACCGCGTACGGCGTGTTCCAGGGCATGCGCGCGGCCGCCGAGCACCGCTGGGGCACGCCCTCCCTGGCCGGTCGCCGGATCGGCATCGCCGGGCTGGGCAAGGTCGGCAAGCACCTGACGAGGCACCTGCTCGACGACGGTGCCACGGTCGTCGCCACCGACGTGTCCGAGCGCGCCTTCGAGTGGGCCAGGCAGGCATACCCGCAGGTGGATCTCGTCGGCGACGTGACCGAGCTGATCACCTCCGACATCGACGTGTACGCCCCGTGTGCCCTCGGTGGGGCGCTCGACGACGACACCGTGCCGGTGCTCCGGGCCACCATCGTCGCGGGTGCGGCCAACAACCAGCTCGCGCACCCCGGCATCGAGAAGTTGATCGACGAGCGCGGCATCCTGTACGCCCCGGATTACGTGGTCAACTCGGGCGGCGTGATCCAGGTGGCCGATGAGATCGAGGGTTTCAACTTCGAGCGGGCCAAGCTGCGCGCCAGCAAGATCTATGACACCACCCGGAAGATCCTGGAGCTCGCCCAGGCCGAAGGCGTTCCACCGGCGGTGGCGGCGGACCGGATGGCCGAGCGCCGGATGGCCGACATCGGCCGGCTCCGCACCATCCGCCTGCGCCACGAACGCTGATCGGCAAGATCGTCACAACTCCCGGAAGCCCGAGATCGTCACAACTTCCCCGAAGTAGTGGCCAAACCCACGGGCTGAGGCCACTGTTCCCGGGAAGTTGTGACGATCTCGGGCGCCCCCACGCGCTTCGCGCCGCCGGCCGCAGCCGCCCCGGAGTCGAGGGCGCGCCAGCGAAGCGAGCGCCAATGGCAGAGCGCCCGAGCGGAGGGTCGGCTACAGGCCGGATTTGAGGCGCGAAGCCGCGCGAGCGGAGCGAGCGCCGATATTACAGTGACGACCGGGCAGCCTGGGCGGTACTTACGGAGTAATCCGGACAGGTGCGCAACGCCACCGGAACGTCCGGGGAGGGCGAGATGCCGAAAGGTGGCGACGACATGTACCGTAAGAGCCACGAGAGATGCCTGACGTGTGGGGCTCGCCGGTGACGGCTGCCCCGTAATTTCGTGCGAGGGGGTCGAGCCATGGGGCGCGGCCGTGCTAAGGCCAAGCAGACGAGGGTGGCCCGGGAGTTGAAGTACCACTCCCCGAACACTGACCTCGCCGCGTTGCAGCGGGAACTCGCTGGCAGCAGCCGGAATTCTTCTGACGACCTGGTCGACGAGTACGGCGAGTACGTCGACGAGGACGAAGAAGAGGACGAGGACGACGATCCCGCGGCGGGCGGGTCGCCCCCGGGTCGTCGTCGCTGACTCTCGAATCACCGGCTGGCTCGACTCACCAACAGGCACGTGGACAGGGTCCGCGTGCCGCGTGTTGTCCGAGCCGGCCAAGGAGTGCCGCGTCCACTCGTAGACGCGGCACTGCTCAGCTGTTCACGCGCAGCCGGGCCGCCAGGAACACCAGCAGCCGGTCGTACGCGTCCCGGGTCGGGTGCCCGGGCTGGTCGACGAGTTCGAGGGTCAGCACCGAGTGCGCCGACTTCTTGATGCCGGCGGCGTTGCCCGGCGACGAGTCGATCTCGATGCCCTCGAACGCGTCACCGAGTTCCTCGCGGAGCATGGCGAAGCGTTCCGGCGGCGAGCCCCGGTCACCGGTGAAGCGCAGGCCGAGCACGCAGAGGCCGTCGTCGTGGGCACGCTGCTTGACCTTCGCCAGGTCCGCCGGGTCGATCTGGATCGCGGCCCGCCGCTGCGCGGACACCGGCGCCGGGAGCCCGGGCTGGCTGAGCACCGGCGCGACCACCGCCGGCTCGACCGCCATCGCCAGGACGAACCCGCCGGTGAAGCACATGCCGATCGCCCCGACGCCAGGGCCGCCGCACTCGGTGTGCGCCTGCTGGGCCAGCGCCCGCAGCCACGAGATCACCCGCGGGGTACGGGAGGACAGCAACGAGAACTCCCGCGAGACGCAGACCTCCCCCAGCGCCCGGGCCATCGGTCCGTTCGCGAACGGCGCACCCGGCCGACCGAACAGCGACGGCATGAACACCGTGTAGCCCTCGTCGACCAGCCGCTGGCCGAACTCGGTGACCAGCGGATGCAGGCCGGGCATCTCGTGGATCACGATCACGGCCGGCCCGGAGCCCGCCCGGTAGACGTCGCGCGACTTCCCGGCGTACCCGAAGGTGGTCTTCGCGAACCCGGGCACCTCGTCGGTCATCGCGGCCGGTTGTTCCAGTTGTAGAACGTCGGGATGTTCTCGAAGTGGTTCCAGGCGCACACCGCGCTGTCGCCGTCGGAGTTCTCGGCGCGTGTCGCCCGAGCCTCCCGGGCCTCCGCGAGCAAGCGTTCGAGCCCCTCGGCTGCGGCCCGCACCCGGTCGGTGACCGGGTCAGTGAGTTCGAGCATGGTCGAGCACTCCCTCCAGTAGCTGGATCTTGCTGTTGTGACAGTGGTTGGTTTGCGTGCCGTCGAATCGCCCGTGTTCGAAATACCGGTTCGCCGCGTGCGCCCCGCCGCAGAAGCCGAAATACGGGCAGGTGGCCCGGCACGCCTCGACGCCGGTCAGGTACTCCGGCACCCAGGTGGCCGAGTCGGCCGCCGTTCGCAGGATCTCGCACAGCGGCGTCGTCAGCACGTTCCCGCTGCTGAAATCGCCGTAGTGCGGATCGGTGAAACCGGCCAGTTCGGGCGAGAGCAGGAAGACCCGGCCGTCGGTCGCGATGGTCGGGATCGGGTCGAGCGCGCGCGGCAGGATCTCGTCGGCGGAGCCGTCGAGCACCGACCCGGCATACCGCAGGGTCCATTCGACCTCCCGCACGTGGATGCGCGGGTCGGCCCGCCACGCCGCCACCAACTCGGCCCAGAACTCCCGGACCGCGTGGCCGCCGAAATCGTTGGACCGGGCGTTGACGCCCTCCTGTTCCTCGATGTTGACGCCGAGCACGTCACAATCAAGATCGATAAAGTACTCGTACAGCCGGGTCGCCAGGCCGGGAGTCGGCGCGGAAACCACACATAGGGCGGAGAATCCGATCTCGTGGCGGCGTAGCGTCTCGATGCCGCGCCGGATCCGTTCATACGCCGGGGCGCCACCGCGGTTGACCCGCGCCGAGTTCAGCTCGGGCGGACCGTCGACGCTGACGCTGACCCGCATGTCGTGCGCGCGGAAGAACTCGCACCACGCGTCGTCGATCAGCGTGGCATTGGTTTGCACGTGATGCTCGACGCCGGCGAAGGGTGCCATGAGCGCGCCGAGATGCTCGCGGCCGGCCGCGAGCGGCTCACCGCCGTGCCAGACGACCGAGAACCGGGCGTCGGCGGCGGCCCAGGGATTGACCGACCCGGCAACCGCCGCTGCCACCTCGACCGGCATCCGCCGGTCAACGGCACGGTGGGGCAGATAGCAATAGGTGCAATCGAGATTGCACAAGGTGGTGGGTTGCATGACCACGTACCCCGGAACCGGGGCGATGCCTCGCATGCCCGACCACAAACCGTCCTCCTTCGACCGACGCCCCGGAAGGCGACGCCGTAAGAAGCCAGCGTATGTGGTGAAGCGGTTGTGTTCTAGATCCGTCACCGACAGTCGCGGTTTTATCCGCGCGTGTGCGAACCCACCATCTGCACGTTGCCGGTGCCTTCGATGATCTCGCCGATCTGCCACGACTCGATGCCGCGGCCGGCCAGGAAGGCGAGGGTACGGTCGGCGTCCTCCGCGGTCACCACGGCCAGCATTCCGACGCCCATGTTGAAGGTGCTTTCCATCTCCATGTCGTCGATCCGGCCCTTGGTGCGGACCAGCTCGAAGATCGGTTGCGGCCGCCAGGTGGACCGGTCGACCACTGCGTCGACGTGGTCGGGCAGGACCCGGACGAGGTTGCCGGGCACGCCGCCGCCGGTCACGTGGGCCAGCGCGTGCACCTCGCACTCGGTCAACAGGTCCAGGCAGTCGCGAGCGTAGATCTTGGTGGGAGTGAGCAGCTCCTCGCCAAGCGTCCGCTGTCGGCCGAACTCCTCGACCACGCTGTCCAACCGCATCCGGCCGGCGCCCAACAGTACGTGCCGGACCAGCGAGTACCCGTTGGAGTGCAGGCCGGAGGAGCGCATGGCGATCACGACGTCGCCGATCTCGACCTTGTCCCGGCCGAGGATCTCGTCTTCCTCGACGACACCGACGCCGGTCCCGGAGATGTCGTACTCGTCGGGCCGCATCACGCCCGGGTGCTCCGCGGTCTCGCCGCCCAGCAGCGAACACCCGGCGTACCGGCAGCCATCGGCGATGCCGGCGCCGATCTCAGCCACCCGCTCCGGGACCACCTCGCCACAGGCGATGTAGTCGAGCAGGAACAGCGGCTCCGCGCCGCAGGCGACCAGATCGTCGACAACCATGGCGACCAGGTCGATGCCTACCGTGTCGTGAATGTCCATCGCCTGCGCGACGACGAGCTTGGTGCCGACGCCGTCGGTGGACGAGGCGAGGATCGGGTTGCGGAACTTCTTCGCATCCAGCCGGAACAGGCCGGCGAAGCCGCCGATGTCTCCAACCACCTCCGGCCGCCAGGTCCGGTGAACCTTGTTCTTGAGCAGCTCGACCGCCTGCTCGCCAGCGTGGATCGAGACCCCGGCGTCGGCATATGTGACCGTGCGGCGGCGCGCGCCGCGCCCGTTGCTGCCCGCGGACCACAGTTGCTTGTCCGCTTTCCTGGTCGGTTCGGTGTGCTCAGTCTTGTCGGCGGCGGCCAGTTGCTCGGCTTCGGTGGGGACGGGAGTGCCGTTGGTCCCCGCCTTGTTGGTGCGCTCAGTCACGTGCGTCACATTCTCCCCTTATGCGTCGCGGCTGCCACCGCGAGTACCGGCCGTTCGATCTCTCGACCGGCCGGGTGAAGCGTTGCGTCACGGGCGCAGGAGCGCGTCCGCACCGCCGGGGCTGGCGGCGACGTGCGTGCCGTCGCCAGCGGGCTCGCCGGTGCCGGGCCGCCGGCCGCTGTCGCCGGGGCGCGCCGGCTCGGACCCGCGCCGCCCGGTGGCACGGTTACCCGAGTTCGACGTGACCGCCGCCGTCTTGGCCAGACCTTCCAGCACGTGTTTTCCGATGACGTCGTCCGCCGGCAGCTCGATCGGGTACACCCCGTCGAAGCAGGCCCGGCAGAGTCGGGTCTTGGGCTGCTCGGTCGCCGCGATGAGACCGGACAACGACACGTACCCGAGTGAGTCGGCGCCGATGGAGCGCCGGATTCCGTCCAGGTCCAAGCCGTTCGCCAGCAGCTCGGCTCTGGTCGCGAAGTCGATGCCGTAGAAGCAGGGCCACTTCACCGGCGGCGAGGAGATGCGCACATGCACCTCGATCGCACCCGCTTCGCGCAGCATGCGGACGATCGCCCGCTGCGTGTTCCCCCGGACGATGGAGTCGTCGACCACGACCACCCGCTTGCCCCGCACGTTGTCGCGCAACGGGTTGAGCTTGAGCCGGATGCCCAGCTGGCGGATCGTCTGGGACGGCTGGATGAAGGTGCGGCCGACGTATGCGTTCTTGACCAGGCCGGCCCCGTAGGTGATGCCGGACTCCTCGGCGTAGCCGATCGCGGCCGGGGTGCCCGACTCCGGCACCGGGATCACCAGATCGGCCTCGGCCGGGTGCTCCCGGGCGAGCGCGCGCCCGATGGCCACCCGCGCGGCGTACACGTTCCGGCCGCTGATCGTGGTGTCCGGGCGGGCGAGGTAGACGTACTCGAACAGGCAGCCCTTGGGGTCGGGCGCGGCGAACCGGCTGGAGCGCAGGCCGTGCTCGTCGATCGCGAGCAGCTCGCCCGGCTCGATCTCGCGGACCACACTGGCGCCGACCATGTCCAGGGCAGCCGTCTCGCTGGCCACCACCCAGCCACGCTCCAGGCGGCCCAACACGAGCGGGCGCACCCCCTGGGCGTCGCGGGCCGCGTACAAAGTGTCTTCGTCCATGAACACGAAGCTGAACGCGCCGCGCAGGGTCGGCAGCACATCGAGCGCCGCGGCCTCGACCGAAAGGTCGGGGCGGGCCGCCAGCAGCGCCGTCACGAGCGCCGTGTCGGACGTGGCGGTGTCGCGCACGCCCAACTCGGCCACCCGGCGGGCCAGGTCGGCGGTGTTGACCAGGTTGCCGTTGTGGGCAAGCGCGATCGTGGTGGCCATGGCGCGCCCGTTGCCGTCCTCGCCGGTGCCGCGCAGCGGGGTCGCACGCAGCGTGGGCTGGGCGTTCTCCCAATTGGAGGCGCCGGTCGTGGAGTAGCGCGCGTGGCCGATGGCGATGTGGCCGCGCAGGCTGGCGAGCGTCGGCTCGTCGAAGACCTGGGCGACCAGGCCGAGGTCCTTGTAGACCACGACGCCGGACCCGTCGGAGACGGCGATGCCGGCCGCCTCCTGGCCGCGGTGCTGGAGGGCATAGAGCCCGAAGTAGGTGAGCTTGGCGACCTCCTCGCCGGGGGCCCAGACGCCGAAGACGCCGCACGCGTCCTGCGGACCGGGCATGTGGGGGTCGAGGTCATGGCTCAACCGACCGTCGCCTCGGGGCACTGCCGCTCCTGAAAGTCGCCTTGGCCGTCGGGCGCGTTGACGCCGCGTGCACGCAGGTCGTCGTCGCGGAAAACCAGTGTACGCGAGTTGCAGACTGCAACCCACAGCCACGATTCGAGTGCCTGCCGTAGCAGTCTCCCCCAGTAACTCAGTCGTTACAAGGGAAGAAAGCCCGACAAGTCTGCACGAACCCCGCTGGCCCGGACCCGACCGGCGGCCACCGCCTCCACCCAGGTCAACTGACCGGTGGCCAGTTGCAGCCAGGTTAGGGGGTCCATTTCCACCACATTTGGCGGAGTCCCGCGAGTGTGACGCGGACCATCGACGCACTGAATCGCGCCGTACGGAGGAACCCGTACCTCGACCGAACGGCCAGGTACCTTGGTTGCGAGCGCCGAAAGTGTCCCGCGGACGGCGTCGCGCAGCGCGGCGCGATCCGGTGCCGGCCCGTTGACCAGCGCATTGATGACGGCCGACACCCCCGGGTGATACGCGGGCCGATCGGACACGTCGGGACGATACGACCGCGCGTAGCAGGATGGCAACAGAAGCCCGCCTTTCGCGCTGCGTGTTGACAGGGCATAGTTTGCTGCGGTGCAGCATGCAATGCGGTAGGCCGCGCGTGACAACGGCGCGGCAGACGCAGGCAAGACGCGACTTGGGAAGGGCTCCAATGACGTTCGGCCGGGGATGGGACCGAAAGGCTGACGACGTGACGACGCTCCGGAGAGCCGCACTGGCAGGAGTCGGCGTGGTAGCGGCGGTCATAGGGACGCTGGCCGTGGCGGCCCCCGCATACGCCGACGACAAGGTCGGGGTTTCCGTCCTCCCGCCCGGCGACTTCGCCCCGGGCAGCACCGGGACGTTGATCGTGCAGGTCCAGAACAAGGCCCAGGGCAAGCAGAGCAACATCCAGGTCTCGATCACGGGCCTCAACAACTTCGCCGTCACCGACGCGTCCGGCTGTGACGTCGGCGGCGCCTCGTCCTGCGTGGTCAAGGTGGACGCCGGTGACAGCAAGCAGGTCACCTTCACGATCAAGGCAACCGGCAACGTCGGCCCTGGCCAGTCCCAGACCGACCGCGGACGGGTGCGCGCGCAGTCGATCGACGGCAGCGACACCGCCGACTTCAACGCCACGGTCAAGGGCGGCCAGCCGACGCAGGCGCCGAGCGTGGCGCAGGTGTCCGGCTCGGTGCGCGACATCACCAGCGGCACGCCGATCAAGGGCGCGGTCGTGGTCCTGGTCGACTCGGGCGCCTGCGCTCCCGGCAAGGAGGCGTGCCAGACCGGCACCGACGGCTCGGGCGGGTTCAAGTTCGTGTCCCGGCCGGACAAGCCGATCACCCCGGGGTCGATCCAGGTCGGCGCCACCAAGAGCGGCTTCGACAACGGCGTCACCACGGTCGACGCCCGCGCGGGTCAGTCCGTCTCGGTGACCATCAAGCTCAAGCCCAACGCCGAGGCGAGTTCGTCGGCGGCCGTCGACCCGTTGCCGACGCTCGACACCCAGGGCCCGACCGCCGATGCGGCCACCCAGGGCGCCCCGGGCGCGCAGAAGGCGGCCAGCAACTCCGGACCGAGCGCGATCTCGTGGATCATCCTGGTTCTCGCCGGTCTGCTGGTACTCCTCGGCGTCGGCGTGTTCGTCGTGCTGTTCATCAACCGCAAGAAGGGCGACGCCGACGACGAAGAGGGCGGCGGCGGCCCGGGAGGCCCGCCGGGCTCCCCGATGCCGCCCGGTGGCGGCGTCTACGGCGGCGCTCCGGGAGCCAGCCCGACGATGGTCGGCGGCTCCGGCATGACCCAGACCGTCATGGCGGCACCGGGCATGGGCGACGCGACGACGATCCTGCACCCGCAGCGACCCGAGGACGAGTTTCCGGACCCGTACAACGCGCCCTATCCGGCGGGCTACCAGCAGAACGGCAACGGGTACGGCGGCGGCGGGTACGGGGCCACCCAGGTCGGCGGTTACCCGCCGGCCGGGCAGCCCGGCGGGTACGACCCGCAGACCCAGCCGTACGGTGCCCGGCCGGCCGGCTACGGTCCCGGCGCGATGCGCAGTGGCGAATACGGCGGCGAATACGGCGGCGAGTACGGCGGCGAGTACGGCCAGGGCGGCGGCTACGGCGGTCAGGGCGGGTACGACCGGGGCGCGCCGGCCGCACCGCCGCAGCAGCGCTACGACGACGCCACGCGGTCCTGGGACGGCCCAGGTGCCGGCGGCGGGTACGGCCCGCCCGGGGGGCAGCAGCCCGGTGGGTACGACGACGGCTACGGCAACGGCGGATACGCGAACGGCGGCGGATACGAGCAGCAGCCGGCGGGCTACGACCCGCACGGCGGCTACGGGCCACCGCAGGACCCGTACACGCCGGACCAGCGCGGCGGCTACGACCCGTACCACCAGCAGCAGCCCAGCGAGACGCCGAGCCGCCGGGCACCGTCGCCCGGACGGGGCCGCGGCGACCAGCGCCTGGACTGGCTGGACGACTGACCGACGACCGAGTGCTTCAGGCCGCCGCCGAGAACGCGCCGGCCTGAAGCAGCGGTACCGTCCCCGACGCGTCGACCGCGACGGCGAGCGCCACGTCGTCGGCGTACCCGCGTTCGGCCAGTTCCCGCCCTGATACGCAGCCCCAGACGGCGGCGGGCGGGTCGGGCACGGCGGCGAGGGCGGCCAGCGTGACCGCCGACTCCACCGACAGCGGCACATCCGCGAGCGTCAGCGCGTCGATCACCGCGGCCGCGCCGAGCAGGTCCTCCACGCACGGGCGGAGCGCACCGTCGGGCCAGGTCTCACCGGCGGCCACGACACCGACCGCGGCGTCGGGCGTGCCGTACCCGTGGTCGTGCAGCCAGTTGGCGACCGCATGGGCGTTGCGCAGGCATCCGACGACCACCGGTACGCCGGTCGAGGCCGCCGCGGCGCAGATCGCCGAGCCGCCCCGAGACGGCAACACCAGATCGGGTACGACCGGAGCGTCGCGAAGGGCCGCCGGGGACAGCGACCACGGCCGGTCCGGAGTCGTCTCGGAGCGGCCCACGGCCATGACGGCACCGACCCGCCGCGCGTACTCGGCCGCCTGCCCGTCCCAGGGGAACGGGTGCACCCGGATCCCCCGGCTGACCGCGACGTCGACCGCCGTACTGAACGACAGCACGTCCACCACGACGAGTACCGAGCAGGCCCGGCTCAGCTCAGCGGCGCCCGCGACGCCCCAATCGAACCGGGCACCAGCGCCCGGCTGCGCGAAGACCGACTCGGTCACCGCTCCGGGGCGGCGTCGCTGTCGCTGTCGCTCGCCGACTCAGGCTCGGGCTGCTCCTCGGCCTCGGCCGCGGTTTCGGCCTCGGTTTCCGTCTCGGCCTCGGTTTCCGTCCCCGCCTCGGTTTCCGTCTCCGCCTCCGCCTCGGCCTCGGCCTCCGGTGAGCTGTCAGCGTCGGCCGCGACCGCCGCTTCGGCGGCCACCTCGGCCTCCGCGGCGTGCTCGGCCTCGGCGACCAACTCCTCCTCGGGCGTCGACTCGGCGCCGACCGCGACCGCGGCGTCGGCCGGAGCCTCGTCCGCGGGGGCGGCGTCGGTGGGAGCGGCGGTCGAGGCAGCGGCGGTGGGAGCGGCTGGCGCCACCGCCTCCTCCTGCCCGGACACCCCGACCACGTGGCCGAAGAGGGCGGGCAGGGTCGACGAGTATGCCTCGCGCAGTTCGGCCAGCGGGATCCGGAACTGGTTGTGCACTTCGAGCACCCCGCTGCGCCCGTCGACCACGCCGATCGGCGCGTGGGCGAGCTTGCTCTCGGTGCACAGGGCCAGGAACGCCTTCTCGTGGCCGCGCGGCACCGCCACCAGGGCGCGCCCGGCCGACTCCGAGAACAGCAGCACGAACGGGTCGACGTTGTCCGGCAGCATGATCGTCGCGCCGAGGTTGTGGCGCAGGCAGGATTCCACGAGCGTCTGGGCGAGCCCGCCGTCGGAGATGTCGTGTGCGGCGCCGAGGTGGCCACGTTCGGCGGCGGTCACCAGTACCGATGCCAGCAACCGCTCGGCGGCCAGATCCACGGCAGGTGGGCGACCACCGAGGTGGTTGTGCACCACCCAGGCCCACTCCGAGCCGGACAGCTCGGCGCGGGTCTGGCCGAGCAGGATGAGCACGTCACCGTCGGCCGAGAAGCCCATCGGCACCCGGTAGGCGACATCCGGCAGCACCCCCAGAACACCCACGACCGGGGTGGGGTTGATCGGCGCCGCGCCGGTCTGGTTGTAGAAGCTGACGTTGCCGCCGGTGACCGGGATGCCCAGCTCCTGGCAGCCGTCGGCGAGGCCACGGACCGCCTCGGCGAACTGCCACATGACCGCCGGGTCCTCGGGCGAACCGAAGTTGAGGCAGTTGGTGACGGCGACCGGGTTGGCCCCGGTGACGGCGACGTTCCGGTATGCCTCGGCAAGCGCGAGCTTCGCCCCGGTGTACGGATCGAGCCTGGTGAACCGGCCGTTGCCGTCGACCGAGAGCGCGACGCCGAGACCGCTCTCTTCGTCGACGCGCACGACGCCCGAGTCCTCGGGCTGGGACAGCACGGTGTTGCCCAGCACGTACCGGTCGTACTGCTCGGTCACCCAGCTCTTGTCGCACAGGTTGGGGCTGGCGACCAGGCGGACAACGGTCTCCCGCAACTCCTTGCCGGTGCGCGGCCGGGGCAGCGTCTCGGCCCGGTCGGCGTGCAGCAGGATCAGGTCGCCCGGCTCGCGCATGGGCCGCGCGTACACCGGGCCGTCGTCGGCGAGCGAGCCGGGCGGCACGTCGACCACGGTGTGGTCGCGCCAGGCGACGATCAGCCGACCGGTCTCGGTGACCGTGCCGATCCGGGTCGCGAGCACGCCCCACTTCCGGGCCACGCCGAGCACGCTGTCGACCTTCGCCGGCTCGACGATCAGCAGCATCCGCTCCTGCGACTCGCTGGCGAGGATCTCGTGTGGCTCCATCGACGGCTCACGCAGCGGTACGAGATCGAGGTCGACCTCCATGCCGGTGTGCGCGGCGGCGGCGGTCTCGCTCAGCGCGCAGGTCAGCCCGGCGCCGCCGAGGTCCTGGATGCCGGCGACCAGACCCCGGTCGTACAGCTCAAGGCACGCCTCGATGAGCAGCTTCTCCATGAACGGGTCGCCGACCTGCACCGACGGCCGGCGGGCCTGGCTCTCGTCGTCGAACGTGGCGGACGCCAGGACGGACACCCCGCCGATGCCGTCCCGCCCGGTCTTCGCGCCGAGCAGGATCACCGCGTTGCCCGTGCCGGCGGCAGCCTTGTTTTGCAACCGGTTGACCGGCAGCACGCCGACGCAGAGCGCGTTGACCAGCGGATTGCCCTGGTAGCAGGGGTCGAAGACGACCTCGCCGCCGATGTTGGGCAGGCCGAGACAGTTCCCGTACCCACCGATGCCGGCGACGACGCCGGGCAGCACGCGCTTGGTGTCCGGGTGGTCGGCGGCACCGAAACGCAGCGGGTCCATGACGGCGACCGGGCGGGCGCCCATCGCGAGGATGTCCCGGACGATGCCGCCCACGCCGGTCGCGGCACCCTGGTACGGCTCAACGAAGCTCGGGTGGTTGTGCGATTCGACCTTGAAGGTCACCGCCAGGTCTTCGGACACCTGCACGACACCGGCGTTCTCCCCGATGCCGGCGAGCATCCACTTCGACGCGCCCTCGGGGATCTTCTCGCTGAACTGCCGCAGGTGGACCTTGCTCGACTTGTACGAGCAGTGCTCGCTCCACATGATCGAGTACATCGCCAGCTCGGCCTGCGTCGGGCGGCGCCCGAGGATCTGCCTGATCCGGGCGTACTCGTCGTCGCGCAGGCCAAGCTCGGCGTGCGGCTGGTCCTCGTCGGGAGTCGCGGCGGCCCGCTGCACGGTGTCCGGGCCGTCGTCGTAGTACGGCTCGATGTCGTCACGGCGGCGCGGGGCCGTCTTCGACGCCTCGTTCTTCGCGGCGTTCCTGGCGCCGACGGCGACCGCCTCGGGTGCCTCGCCGGGAGTCTTGTTGGTCTGCGGGGTCGCGGTCATGCGTGCGCTCCGAGGTGTGCGAGCACGGAGGTGAAGAAGCCCAACCCGTCGACGGACGGGCCGGTCAACGCCTCGACGGCGTGCTCGGGGTGCGGCATGATGCCGACGACGTTGCCGGCTTCGTTGCGGACTGCGGCGATGTCGCGCTGCGACCCGTTGGGGTTGCCGCGCAGGTAGCGGGCGACGATCCGGCCCTCGACCGTCAGCTCGTCGAGCGTCCGCTGGTCGGCGACGTAGCAGCCCTCGCCGCTCTTGAGCGGGATCAGAAGCTCCTGCTGCTCCTCGAACCCAGCGGTCCACGCCGTCGTGGTGGACTCGACCCGCAGCCACTGATCACGGTTGCGGAAGTGCAGGTGCTTGTTGCGGGTGAGCGCGCCGGGAAGCAGGTGCGCCTCGCAGAGGATCTGGAAGCCGTTGCAGATGCCCAGCACCGGCAGGCCGTCGGCGGCCGCCTTGACGATCGACTCCATCACCGCCGAGAACCGGGCGATCGCGCCGCAGCGCAGGTAGTCACCGTAGGAGAAGCCGCCGGGCAGGATCACCGCGTCGACGCCATGCAGGTCGGCGTCGGCGTGCCAGAGCGCGCACCGACTCGGCGCCGGCGACCCGCACCGCCCGGTGGGCGTCCCCGTCGTCGAGTGACCCGGGAAAGGTGACGATGCCGATCCGGGTCGTCACTGGGTGGCCTCTTCGAACTCTTCGACACGCTCTTCCACCCGCAGGGTGAAGTCCTCGATGACCGGGTTGGCCAGCAATTTGTCCGCGATTTCGCGGGCCCGGTCGAGGTCGGCGTCGCCGGCGAACTCGATCTCGATGTGCTTACCGATGCGGACGGACTGGACGTCGTCGATGCCGAGCCGGGGCAGCGCTCCGGCCACGGCTTGACCCTGCGGATCGAGGATCTCGGGTTTGAGCATGACGTCCACCACGACGCGGGCCACGGGACACTCCTGACTCTCGGCGCAGCTAGGCGAGCGCCTTAGCCTACCGGTTACGCCACCCACCCCGATCACCGCCCGTGGTGGCGTGCGCCGACCGGGCGGGAGCCGCGACCGCGGCGGACCCGGCACCGACGGGCCACCCGCTACGCGAAATCACAATACGCCGACTGCCCGGTAACCGCCCAGGCATCTCATTCCAGTACGGTCCTACATTTACCCTCACCGATACCCTTTCCTTTCCTCGATCGGTGAGAGTCGATATTTCGCGCATCCTCCGAACGGTTTACCGTCCACCGTCGAGCGGACGAAAGACGCCCGCTCACGACCGGTCCGGCAGATCCCGGATCCACCCCCGGAAGGAGCGCAGATGCGCCTCAGGCACGTTCTTGCCGCACTCGGCACCACGGCCGCCGCCGCACTCGTCATCATCCCGGCCACCGCACGCGCCAGCGACGTATCCCCGTTGATCATCGGCGGCGGCACCGTCTCGTCCGCGCCCTGGTCGGCACAGGTCTACACCAACGGACGGTTCACCTGCTCGGGCACGATCATCGCGGCCCGTTGGGTGCTCACCGCGCACCACTGCGTCCAGCCCAACCTGTCCGTACGGGTTGGCGACGTGCGCCTCGGCTCTGGCACGTCGGCCACCGTCACCCGCTCGGTGACCCGCAACGACCTCGCGCTGCTCAACCTCGACCGGGCGATCAACACGACGTTCTCGCCGCTGGCCGACGCCGACCCGTCCGTCGGCGCCACCAACAGCATCTACGGCTGGGGCATGACCTGCTTCAGCGGCTGCAACCCGTCCAGCCAGCTCAAAACCGCTACGGTACGCGTGTCCGGCTTCACCACCGACGCGTACGGCGGGCGGGCCATCGCCAGTACCCGGATCAACGGCAACGCCTGGAAGGGCGACTCCGGCGGCCCGGAGATCGCGGGCGGCCGCCAGGTCGGCGTGGCGTCAACGGCAGACGGCTCGAGCCGCCAGAACTACGCCAGCGTGCCGTTCAACCGCACCTGGATCCGCTCGACGACCGGCGTCTAGTCCTCTCCTGAATCTTGGTGGCACGTTGCTGCCCTGGCGACAACTTGCCACCAAGATCTCGGCTCAGAGGATCGGGGCGGGGGTGTACGCGGCCGCCATCGGGTGGCGGGCCACCACCTCGGCGATGCGGTTGACCACGGCCCGTACCTGGGCGGATGCCGCGCCGGTGAACGCCGCCGGGTCGGCCACCAGCGCGTCGATCTCGGCCCGCGTGAGGCGCAGCCGGGAGTCCCCGGCGAGCCGGTCGAACAGGTCGTTCTCGGCCTGTCCCTTCTCCCGCATCGCCAGCGCCACGGCGACCGCGTGCTCCTTGATCGCCTCGTGCGCGGTCTCCCGCCCGACGCCCCGGCGCACGGCCGCGACCAGGATCTTCGTGGTCGCCAGGAACGGCAGGTACCGGTCCAGCTCGCGCGCCATCACCGCCGGGTACGCGCCGAACTCGTCGAGCACGGTCAGGAGCGTCTGGAACAACCCGTCGGTGGCGAAGAACGCGTCCGGCAATGCCACCCGGCGGACCACCGAGTACGACACGTCGCCCTCGTTCCACTGGTCGCCGGCCAGCTCGCCGACCATCGACAGGTACCCGCGGACCACCACGGCGAGCCCGTTGATCCGCTCCGAGGACCGGGTGTTCATCTTGTGCGGCATCGCGCTGGAGCCGACCTGGCCCGGCTTGAACCCCTCGGTGACCAGCTCCTGGCCGACCATCAGCCGGATCGTGGTGGCCAGGCTCGACGGGGCCGCCACCACCTGGGCCAGCGCGGACAGCACGTCGAGGTCGAGCGAGCGCGGGTACACCTGACCGACGCTGGTCAGTATCCGGTCGAAGCCGAGGTGGGCCGCGACGCGGGATTCGAGCGACGCCAGCTTGTCAGCGTCCCCGTCGAACAGGTCGAGCTGGTCGGCCGCTGTGCCGACCGGGCCCTTGATCCCGCGCAACGGGTACCGGCCGATCAGGTCGTCGATCCGCTCGTACCCGATGAGAAGTTCCTCGGCGGCGGACGCGAAGCGCTTGCCCAGCGTGGTCGCCTGGGCCGGCACGTTGTGCGAGCGCCCGGCCATGACGAGATCGGCGTACTCGGTCGCGCGCGCGGCCAGCCGGGCCAGCGCGGCGACGACCCGGTCGCGTACCAGCGCGAGCGAGGCCCGGACCTGCATCTGCTCGACGTTCTCGGTCAGGTCACGCGAGGTCATCCCCTTGTGGATGTGCTCGTGCCCGGCGAGCGCGGCGAACTCCTCGATGCGCGCCTTCACGTCGTGCCGGGTCACCCGTTCGCGCGCCGCGATCGAGGCCAGGTCAACGGTGCCGAGCACCCGCTCGTACGCGGGAATGACGTCCTCGGGCACCGGCACGCCGAGGTCACGCTGTGCCTTGAGGACGGCGACCCAGAGCCGTCGCTCCGCGCGCACCTTCTCCTCCGGCGACCAGACGGCGACCAACTCGGCCGAGGCATACCGGTTGGCGAGCACGTTGGGAACCACGCTCCCACCCTACTTTCCGCGTCGATCTAGGAAGAATGGTGGGACAAACCGGGCGCCCCGGGCACCATTCGTCCTAGATCGACGGGTCTCAGCGGGCCTCAGCGCGCGGACAGGATTGCCGTTACGGCCTGGCCGCCTGCGGCGCAGATGGAGATCAGGCCGCGGGCCTCGCCGCGCTCGTGGAGCAGCTTCGCCAGCGTGGCCACGATCCGGCCGCCGGTCGCCGCGAACGGGTGCCCGGCCGCCAGCGAAGACCCGGCGACGTTGAGCTTCGACCGGTCGATCGAGCCGAGCGGCGCGTCCAGGCCGAGCCGTTCCTTGCAGAACGCCGGGTCCTCCCAGGCCTCCAGCGTGGCCAGCACCTGGGACGCGAACGCCTCGTGGATCTCGTAGAAGTCGAAGTCCTGCAGGGACAGCGCCGGCCCGGGCGAGCATCCGGGGCACCGCGTACGTGGGCGCCATCAGCAGGCCCTCGCCACTGTGTACGAAGTCGACGGCGGCCGTCTCGGCGGTCTCGAAGTACGCCAGCACCGGCAGGTGGTGCGCGGCAGCCCACTCCTCGCTGGCCAGCAGTACCAGCGCGGCGCCGTCGGTCAGCGGCGTCGAGTTGCCGGCGGTCATGGTGGCGTCGTCGCCCCGCCCGAACACCGGCTTCAGCGCCGCGAGCTTCTCCAGGCTGGTGTCCGGCCGCAGGTTCTGGTCGCGGGTCAGCCCGAGGTACGGCGTGATCAGGTCGTCGAAGAAGCCCCGCTCGTACGCCGCGGCGAGCCGCTGGTGCGAGGCCAGCGCCAGCTCGTCCTGCTCGACCCGGCCGATGTGCCATTCGCCAGCGGTGATGGCGGCGTGCTCGCCCATCGACAGGCCGGTGCGCGGCTCGGCGTTGCGCGGTGGCTCGGGCGCCAGCTGGGTCGGGCGCAGCCTGGCGACGGCGCGCAGCCGGGCGCCGACCGTCCTGGCCCGGTTGAGCTCCAGCAGCGCCCGGCGCATGTCCTCGTTGACCGCCAGCGGGGCGTCGGAGGTGGTGTCCACGCCACCGGCGATACCCGCGTCGATCTGGCCGAGGGCGATCTTGTTGGCGACCAGGATGACCGCCTCCAGGCCGGTGCCGCACGCCTGCTGCACGTCGTACGCCGGGGTGTGCGGGTCGAGCCGGGAGCCGAGCACCGACTCGCGGGTGAGATTGAAGTCACGGCTGTGCTTGAGCACCGCGCCGGCGACCACCTCGCCGATGCGCTCGCCGGCCAGCCCGAACCGGGCGACCAGGCCGTCCAGGGTGGCGGTCAGCATGTCCTGGTTGGAGGCTCGGGCGTAGCGCCCGTGGGAGCGGGCGAACGGGATCCGGTTGCCGCCGAGCACGGCGACCCGGCGAGGAGCAGCAGCGGCCATGGACAGGAGCTTACTCGTGAGTAAGCTTACGCGGGAGTAGGGAGGGGCACTGCCATGTCCGACCGGTACATCAGCTTCGCCAACTCCGCCGCCGGGCGGACCATGGTCAAGCGGCTCGGCCTGCCCGATCCGGTGCGGCTGCGCCGGTACCGGCCGGGCGACCCGGACATCGACGCCCCTGTGCTCGTCGGCGGCGAGGGCCGGCTCGGCGCCGCGATCGGCAAGCTGATCCCGCCGGCCGGCGATCCCCCGTACACGGGAATGGTTTTCGACGCGACCGGGATCACCGACTCGGCCGGGCTACGCGGGCTCTACGATTTCTTCCACCCGAACGCGCGGTCGCTGCGGCCGAGCGGGCGGGTGATCGTGCTCGGCACCGCGCCGGAAGACTGCGCGACGCCGGCCGAGGCGACCGCCCAGCGGGCGCTGGAGGGGTTCGTCCGCTCGGTCGGCAAGGAGTTCGGCCGGGGCAGCACGGCGCAGCTGGTGTATGTGGCGCCCGGCGCCGAAGACGGCATCGAGTCGACGCTGCGGTTCCTGCTGTCGGCCGATCGGCGTACGTGTCGGGCCAGGTGATCCGGATCGGGAGCGCGCCGGCTTCGGCGCCGGCCGACTGGGTCCAAGCCGCTCGACGGCAAGGTCGCGCTGGTCACCGGCGCCGCGCGGGGCATCGGCGCGGCCATCGCCCGGGTCCTGGCCCGGGACGGCGCCCACGTCGTCGCCTCGACGTGCCCGCCGCCGGGGACGCGCTGTCGGCGGTCGCGAACGAGGTCAACGGCAGCGCACTCCAACTCGACCTCACCGCCGCCGAGGCACCCGCGAAGCTCGCCGTATATATAAAGGAAAGGCACGGTCGGGTCGACGTCATCGTGCACAATGCCGGCATCACCCGCGACAAGACGCTCGGGCGGATGTACGAAGACCGCTGGGACAGCGTGCTGGACGTCAACCTGGCCAGCCAGGAGCGGGTCAACGCCGCGCTGGCCGACCTCCTCCCCGCCGGTGGGCGGATCGTCTGCGTCTCCTCGATCGTCCGGCATCGCCGGCAACCGCGGCCAGACCAACTACGCCACCTCCAAGGCCGGCGTGATCGGGCTGGTCCAGTCGTACGCGCCGGTGCTGGCCGGAAAGGGCGTCACGATCAACGCGGTCGCGCCCGGGTTCATCGAGACCCGGATGACGGCGGCGATGCCGCTCATGCTGCGGGAGGCGGGGCGCCGGATGAACAGCATGTCGCAGGGCGGCCTGCCGGTCGACGTCGCCGAGACGATCGCGTGGCTGGCCAGCCCCGGTTCCGCCGGAATCACCGGCAACGCGATCCGCGTCTGTGGCCAGAGCCTGCTGGGCGCATGACGCCGCGTCCCCAACCTCGTCGATCTAGGACGAATGGTGGGACAGGACCGGCGAAACGGGCACCATTCTTCCTAGATCGACGGGGTTGGGGACGCGATGGCGATTGAGGAGATGGCGGAGGTGCCGCGGCTTGGGGGGCTGTACCGCGGCGCGGTAGTGGACCTGGTGCGGCGCAAGGCTGCGGGCGACGCGCTCCCGGGGACCGAGCTTCGGGTACCCGATGTCGGGGTCGACCGGGCGCATCTGGCCGAGTACGACCGGGTGTGCGGGTTCCGGCTGTCCGACGCGTTGCCGGCCACGTACCCGCACGTCCTGGCGTTTCCGCTGGCCGTGGCGCTGATGACCCGGGACGACTTTCCGCTGCCCCTGGTCGGGCTGGTACACGTGGCCAACCGGATCGAGCTGCGCCGCCCGTTGACCGCCGACGACCGCTTCGAGTTCCGGGTACACGCCGAGGACCTCCGTCCACACGACCGCGGCCGGCAGTTCGACCTGGTCGCCGAGGCGCTGGCCGGGGGCGAGGTCGTCTGGGCCGGGCGGTCCGTGTACCTCCGGAAAGAGAACAAGGCCGACGGCGAGCGACAGCGCGACGGCGCCGAGCCACCCACGGGCGCCGCGCTCTGGCGATTGACGCCGCGGGTGGGCACCGCGTATGCCAACATTTCCGGCGATCACAATCCGATCCACACCTCGCGGATCGGGGCTCGGCTGTTCGGCTTCCCACGCCCGATCGCGCACGGCATGTGGAGCAAGGCGCGCTGCCTCGCGGCGTTGGAGGGGCGGCTGCCGGAGGCGTACACGGTGGACGTCGCGTTCAAGGTGCCGGTGCCGCTGCCGTCAACCGTGGCCTTCACCGCCGCCACCGGCGACGGCTGGCGCTTCGGCCTGCACGCCGCCCGGTCCGGCAAGCCGCATCTGACCGGAGAAGTTATCCACAGGTCGTAACTCGGGGCTGCCCCGGCCGCGGTCAGTTCGTAGACTCTCGATCGACCCGTCAAGCCTGGGGAGGACGAGTGACACAGCCGTCGTTCGGCATCGATCTGGACTCTGTGGCGGCCGTGGCACCGATCATGGATCAGGTGGGTGCCGACATCGCCGAGATCGAGCGAGGGCTGCGCGCCTTGCCGGCGGGCGGTGACGATGCGTTCGGCGAATACGGCGTGACCGGGGCCTGGCAGGAGTTCCACCAGCTGTGGACCGCCGAGGTGGGGATCACGGCCGGCGCGGCGCACCAGTTCGGCGACCAGCTCCGCGCGGCCGTCGCGCTGTACCGGCAGGTTGACGGCGACAGCGCGCACAGCTTCGGCACGCGCTGACGGGGAGGCTGACGTGGCGAAGACGGCGCTCGACCGGTTGGAAGCGCTGAAGAAGGAGATCTACTCGGAGTTCGGCATCTGGGGCGAGAAGGCGCTGCTGCACAGCGTCCAGAAGGCGCTGGCGCAGCCGGCTCCGCGCGGCTCGGTCGCCGCCATCGAGGCGCAGGCGGCCGCTGTCCGGGCCGCCGGCCGCGAGTGTGACCACCAGCGCGCGACCACCCAGGTCTACGTGAAGGAGCCGCTGCCCGACCTGTGGACCGGCACCGCCGGCCGGCAGGCGGGCGCGTCGATCGCGGCGCTCGACAACGAGTTGCGCCGGGCCGTGGAGGCGTTCGACCAGGCGGCGGTCGCCCTCGACCGGCTCGCCACGGCGGTGGGCGAGGCGGTGCAGATGGACCACGCGGCCCGTGGCCAGCTGGAATCGGCGGCCGCGAAGGTCAACAACATGCTGGTCTACGGGCCGAGCGGGTACGACAGCGGCGTCATGAAGGAAGCTCACCATGAGGCGATGACCGGCATCGCGGCGATGGTGGCCGCGGCACGGCACCTGAAGGACGCCAGCCAGGTCGCGGTGCGCCACCTGCGCGAGCTGTCCGCCCGCGCGCATGCGGTCCGGCTGACCGGCACGAGCTTCACCGATCTCGACCGGCTGGTGCTCGCCGACGTGTCCGGGGCCAGCGACGGCCCGCACGACGCCAACCTGATCCTCACCGCCGACGCCGCGAGCCGCGCCTCGGCCCGGCTCGACCAGCTCAGCGCCGATGACCGGCGGCGCTTCGAGAGCCTGCTCGGCGGTTCCCGGTCGGCCGAGGAGCGGGCCTACCTGTTGCAGGCGCTGGCGGCTGGATACAACCTGGCGGCCCTCGAAGCCTTCGACAGCAAGATCCACGACCATGCCAAGGACTCGTACTGGTTGCAGCATCACCTGCGGCCCATCGACGAGCGGGGCGGCCCGGACGAATACCTTCAGCGGTCGGTCGACTTCAAGGGCGAGGAGTGGACCCAGGGCTCCGACCCGACCTGCGTGGCCATGTCCACGGTGATGGCCCGGGCGCGGGTCGACCCGCTCTACGCGTTGCAGCTGACCACCGGCGGGCATCCGGGCGACCCGGCATTCGACAACGGCGACGCGTTCGCCCAGCGGCTGCACGACGAGCAGCACCGGGTGTACGACGACGGGCGCAACTGGTTGCAGGACCTCTTCCACACCGACGGGATGACCGACGGGCAGGCCCGCGACGTCGCCAACGCGGAGGTCGGGGCGCACACCGGGGCCGGCTACCACGAGGTGCAGGTGCATTCGGCCGGCGACCGCCGGGGCGTCCTGCTCGATGTGGAGACGGCCGTCGACAAGGGCCTGCCGGTGACGTTCAGCGTGCACGGTGGCGGGGAGGGCCACGAGATGGCCATCGTCGGCCACCAGGGCGACCTGCTCGAGGTGTACAACCCGTGGGGCTACACGATCTGGATCAGCGAGGACGACTTCGTCAACAACCACATGAACGTGGTGGGCGACGGTGTGCCATCGAGCCTGCACGCGGTCAACGTGCCGGGCCGCTAGAGGAGGTTGGAGTGCCGATTCCGGGTGCCGGCCGCACCGATCGCGAGCTGGCCGAGCTGGACGTGCCGGCACTGCTGCGCGCGGGCCTCACCGGTGGCGCGGGCCTCACCGGTGGCGCGGGCGGCGCCGGTGGCGCGGGCGGCGCCGGTGGCGCGGGCGGCGCCGGCTCGGAGCGCGGCGCCGACTCAGCAGGTGGCGCCGGCTCGGCGGGTGAGCTGTTCGGCGACGGCGTCATCGCGGCGGCGATCGCGGCCGACCGGCTCGGCGTCCAGCCCCGATCGCTGACGTTCCTCGCTGAGGTCGTCCGGCGCGGCGGCGTCGGGTACGCGTCGGCCCTGGCCGAGCCGCTGCCGGGCGCGGACCGCGCGGCGCTGGCCCGATCATGGCTGGCCGCGGTCGACGGGTCAGCGCCGGGACGAAGTGACGAGTTCGCGCGCTGGCTCGACGCGGTCGCGGTGATCCTCGGCCTGCGCCAGCACAGCGCGCCGCCGGTCACGTGACCAATGGCGCGGCCGAACAGCGCAGCGCCCCATCATTTGACCTGCACCGTCCACCTCGCGTCGCGGGACGCCTCCCGGGTGCGCTCGTCGTGACAACCCTGGAAGCAGTCGTGCAGGGTGATCCTGACGGTGCCGGGCCGGCGGGCGTCGAACACGAAGTACCGGGTGCCGCCGCCACCGCCCGGAGCCGGGCCGAGCACCCGGTCGACGAGGTTGCCGGCGATCAACTGGCTGCGGACGAGTGAGACGGTGCCGTCCGGCTCCGCCGACATGGTCCAGTGGTCCCCGACCGACGCGCCACGATCGGGAACCGCCAGGCTGAACCGGTCGCCCCGGTCCACCACGACGTTCCCCGTACCCTCGGCGTGCACCTGGCCGTACCGGGCCCGCTGGACGCCGCGCAGCGCGAGAAACCCGGCCAGCCCGAGCACGAGCACTCCGGCCGGGATCAACATCCACCGTCGTCGAGGCAGCATTCGAAGCAGGGTAGCCGGGCCACCTGGCGCGCGGGGCTCCGGTTAGTGGCATAACCTCGCTTGCATGGCGGAAACGTCCCCCGACGCAATTGTTGTCGGCGCCGGTGTCATCGGTCTCACCACCGGCATCTGTCTGGCCGAGGCCGGGCTCCGGGTGCAGATCCGCACCGAGGTCCCGCCGCCGCGCACCACCTCCGCGGCGGCCGGCGCGATGGTCGGCCCGGCGACATCGCCACCCGGTGATCGGTCGTGGGCCTGGGAGCAGGCGACGATCGTGGAGTTCACCGAGTTGGCCGCGGTCGCTGACACCGGGGTGCGGATCCGGCGCGGCCTGCTGGCCGCCCGCCCCGGCTCGCCCCCGCCGCCGCCCGGCATGGCGGAGGCGGCCGGCCTGGAGCCTGCCGATCGGGCTGACCTGCCGCCCGGCTTCGAGTACGGGATGTGGGCCACGGCTCCGCTGGTCGACATGCACCGCTACCTGAGCTATCTGATCAACCGGTTCGGCGCCGCCGGCGGGCGCGTCGACGTCGCCCCGATCAACTCGCTCAGCGACGTCGCGTGTGATGCACCGCTGGTGGCCAACTGCACCGGCGTCGGCGCCCGGAAGCTGGTCCCGGATCCGGAGGTTCATCCGGTACGCGGGCAGCACGTCATCGTCGAGAACCCGGGCCTCGACACGTTCTTCCTGGAAGCTCCCATCGGCGACGCGTGGGCAAGCTACTTCCCGCACGGCGACCACGTCGTGCTGGGCGGCACGGCGACCGTCGACGACTGGAACCTCGCGGCCGACCCGGCTGTCGCTCGCGAGATCCAGAACCGGTGCGCCGAGATCGAGCCGCGACTTCGCGACGCGCGGGTGGTTGGCCACCGGGTCGGGCTCCGGCCGGCGCGCCCGACCGTGCGCCTGGAGGTCGAGAAGATCGGCGACGCCCGATGCGTGCACAACTACGGGCACGGCGGCGTTGGCGTGTCGATGTCGTGGGGCTGCGCCCGCGAAGCCACGTCGATGCTGGTGACGAGCTAGCGGCCGGGCCTTGCGGAGACCGCCGCGTCCGGGAAGTCGGTGAGGACGCCGTCGACATCGAGCCGGTAGAACAGCCGGTACTCGGCCCGATAGTCGCCCCAGGCCAGCGGATCGGTGCCCCGCCGGAAGCCCGCCGGCAGGAACGTGTTCTCGTTGGCGAACCGCCAGGCGTGCACGCCCAGCCCCACCCGGTGGGCGTCCGCGACCAGCGTCGTCGGCGGTTGGAGGTGGGCCGTCGCGTCGCGCGGCACGATCAGATCCTTGTTGACGGCGACGACGTCGGCGTACCTGTGCACCCAGCGCAGCCCGGCCGGCGTGACCAGGTCCACAAAGGAGCGTGGGTCACCGGAGACGACGAAGTCGTACGGCTTGCCGACCGCGTCGACCAACTGCACCACGGGCAGGTCACTCATCCGGTTGAGCCGCTGCAGGCTGCTCGGCTCGAAGGACTGGAGGTACACCGGGATGTCGGCGCCGCGATGGTTCAACCCGTTACGGCGCAACGTCGCGATCAGCCGGTCCTCCAGCGGTAGCCCGATCGACCGGAAGTACGTGGGCCGCTTCGTCTCCGGGTAGATGCCGATCCGCCGGTGCAGGCGACGGCTCTCCGCGCGTACCAGGTCGATGACCTCCTGGAGGGTCGGCACCTCGAACTTGCCGTTGTACCTGGCGTTGCCGGGCCGGATGTCCGGCGTGCGCTCGGTGGCGCGGAGCTTCTTGATCTCGGCGAGCGTGAAGTCTTCGCTGAACCAGCCGGTGTACGCGACCCCGTCGACGGTCTTGGTCGTCTTGCGGGCGGCGAACTCGGGGTGGCTCGCGACATCGGTCGAGCTGGACAGCTCGTTGCTGTTACGCGCGATCAGCACACCGTCCTTTGTGGAGATCAGGTCCTGCTCCACGATGTCGGCGCCGAGCTCGATGCCCAGCCGGTACGCCGCCAGGGTGTGCTCGGGGCGGTATCCCCAGGCGCCCCGGTGGCCGATCACGAGCGGCGCGCCCGGCCGGCAGCGGGCCGGGTCGGAATCCGCCGACGACCCGCTCGCAGCGGAGGCGTGCGCGGGCGCGCCACCCAACCCGGCGAACGCGCTCACACTGGCCAGGACAATCACGGTACGGCGAAGCATGTGTACGTCCCCCCTCTACGCATTGATGAATCTCTATCAGAACGGGGACGGCCGAAGCGACCGCCTCTCCCGGGAGGCGGCAGGAGGGCGGCGCTACTTCCCGGAAGTTGTGGCCTCAGCAGGGCGCGGAGGCCACAACTTCCGGGAAGTTGTGTCGAAGTGCTTGTCAGCTCAGCGGAACGCCACGGCCGGGGGCGAGTGTGCCGGCCGGGTCGAGCCGGCGCTTCAGTTGCACCATGAACGGCCGGCCCGGCACGACACCCCACGGGTCGACCTGGGCCCGGATGCCGGGCGGGGCGGTGAGCACGGTGCAGAAGCCGCCGCGCACCCGCAGCGCCACCCGCGCCGCCGTCACGGCGGCGTCGACCCGGTCGGCCGGCAGATCGCCGGGCAGCGACGCGTAGACCACCCCGGCCCCGGCCGAGCCGCGGATCGGCACCGGCACGCCGGCGCCGTCGCGCAATGCGTAGACGCCGGCGTGCAGGGTGTCGATCGGGGCGGCGAGCTTGAGCGCCACGTCGCCGGGACGGAACGGGTACCGCCCCCACCAGACGGGTGCCTCGCGGCGTGTCGTCGCCCCCACGCCGAGCAGGGCCGCCACCGCCTCGGCGCGGGCCACCGACCCGTCCGCGGACCCCTCCACGAGCACGCCGAACGTCCCGGTGCCGGAAGTCGGCAGGTCGACCTCGATCGCGGCCGGCGCCACCGCGCTCGCGGCCACCCGGCCGACCAGATCGCGCACCTCGCTCGGGGTGCTGACCGGGCAGGCGACCCAGACCTTCGCGGCCGGCAGCGGCTGGAGACGCAGGGTGGCGGCGGTGATCAGGCCGAGGCTGCCGTAGGAACCGCAGAGCAGGCTGCCGAGCGCCTCGGTCGCGGGTGAGTCGGACCGGACGACGGCCCCGTCGGCCCGCACGAACTCGACCTTCGTCGCCAGGTCTCGGGGCGCGCCGTAACGCAACCGGAGCGGGCCGGCCTCGCCGGTGGCGAGCACGCCGCCGATCGTGGCGGATCCGGACCCGGGGTCGAGCGCGATCCGCTGCCCGGCGGCGGCCAGCAGCACCTGGACCGCGCGCAGCGACGTGCCGGCGCCAGCCCTGGCGACCGGATCACCGGCCGTGTACCCGTGCAGCCCGGTGAGCCGACCGGTGTCGACCAACACGTCGAGCCGGGCCGGCGGGCCGCCCCAGTCGAGCTTGCTGCCGGCGCCGCGCGCGGCCACCGCCAAGCCGGCCGAGGTGGCCTCCCCTACCACCTCGGCCAGCTCAGCGGCTGACCCCGGGACGGCGACCCAACGGGCCGGCACGCCGCCGACCGCGTCGATCGGGCCGGCGACCCGTGCATAACGCTCCCCGCAGATCACGACGAGAGCGGCCAGTGTTGTCGTCACGGGGTCGACTCGGTTTCGAATGCCTGGCGCACCAGGTCCATCGTGCGGAGATCGTCGACGGTGGGCGCCGGTGGTGCGCACCGGTCGGCGATGCCGCCGGCCACCTCGGCCGCCGCGTCGGCAGCGCCCGCGCGCCGCTGGTTGTAGAGCACCAGCGCGCGCAGCACCCCATCGTCCGGACGGTAGAGGGTCGCGACCCGGACGCCCGCCGACACCGCCAGCTCGGTGATCGCCTTCAGCACCTCGACCAGTCGGGCCGGCGCCACGACACAGTCTTCGACCAGGTGGCTCGGCGAGATGCGGCCGGCCGCCGAGAACACGGCGTCGCGGCCACGCCAGATCTCCGCCCGGTCCCGCGCGTCGACCGCGGGCCGGACCGCGAACGCGCCGGCCCCCCGGCACAGCACCTCGATGTCGGCTGCCTGGGCGGCCACCTCCACCTCGGGACCTGCGCACTCGACGATCAAGGCGGCACCGGCGCCGAGCGGATAGCCGCCCCCGCCGTGCTCGGCGGTCTCGATCGCCACCGCGTCCATGATTTCCATCGCGCCCGGCGTCGAGCCGGCCGCGGTGATCGCGGTGACCGCTGTCGCCGCGTCCTCCACCCGCCGGAAAGCGGCGAGGATCGTGACGATCCTCTCCGGTGACCGGACCAGCTCGACCACCAGCTTGGTGGGAACGCACACCGCCGCGGCGACCCCGACCAGGTCGTAGCCCGGGGTCTCCGCCGCCTTGGCCGGCCCGACCCAGGCCAGGTCGCCGCCGGGTGTGCAGGCTTGCAGCCCGGTGACCCGGCCGGCGACGAATCCGGGCACCCGCTCGCCGACCGATGCGACACCGGGCTCGACCACGGCGCGCTGGTTGGGCAGGTCGATCTCGATGACCCGGCGCATCCTGGAGGTCACGACGGTCACGCCGCCCCGGGCCGGCTTGGCGCCGAACCGGACCCCCGCCAGGACGCATTCGTGCGCGACCGCGCGGACATGGTCGGCGCTCCGCGGGTACACAATGATGGTTTCTCCGGTGCGCACGGCCTTGTCGCCGAGCAGGCGGCGCAACCGGCTGGCGAGAGCAACAAGATCGGCACACATCTCACAGAACGTCCCCCAGAGTTCGAACGTGTGTTCGAAACACTAACCGCGCCGTACCGGCTACGCAAGGCCGGGTAACGTGGTCGAACGTGACGAGCACGCCGCCGATCGCCAAGCGAGTCCGCGCCGAACGCACCCACCACGGCGACACCGTGGTCGACGACTACGCGTGGTTGCAGGACAAAGACGACCCGGACACCATCGCCTACCTCAAGGCGGAGAACGCCTACACCGAGGAGGCGACCGCCCACCTCGCCGAGCTGCGCGACACCATGTTCAGCGAGATCAAAACCCGCACCCAGGAAACCGATCTCTCGGTGCCCACGCGCAAGGGCGGCTTCTGGTACTACACGCGCACGGTCGAGGGCAAGCAGTACGGCCTCCAGTGCCGCCGCGCCGTGGCGATCGGCGAGGTCGACCCGCCGTCCACCGGCGACGGCGCGCCGCTCGCCGGCGAAGAGGTGCTGATCGACGGCAACGAGCTGGCCAGCGGGCACGAGTTCTTCGCGCTGGGCACGTTCGACGTGAGCCCGGACGGCCGGTGGCTCGCGTACTCGACCGACTTCGCCGGCGACGAGCGCTTCACCCTGCGGGTCAAAGACCTGCTCAGTGGCCGGACGCTCGACGACGAGATCCCCAACACCTTCTACGGATCGGCCTGGTCGGCCGACGGTTCGACGCTGTTCTACATCACGGTCGACGAGGCATGGCGGCCATACCGGGTCTGGCGCCACGTCCGCGGGACTTCCGCATCCGAAGACCAGATCGTGTACGAGGAGAGCGACGAACGGTTCTGGGTCGGCGTCGACCTGACCCGGTCGGAGAAGTTCGTCGTCATCGACGTGCACAGCAAGCTGACCAGTGAGGTTTCGGTCATCCCGGCCGACGACCCGCTGCTGGCGCCCCGGATGATCGCGCCGCGCCGGCAGGGCGTGGAGTACTCGGTCGAGCACCACGGGCACCGGTTCCTGATCCTGCACAACGACGGCGCCGAGGACTTCGCGCTCGCGTACACGTCGGTCGACGCGCCCGGCGCCTGGACACCGCTGGTCGAGCACCAGCCGGGGACCCGCCTGTTGCAGGTGGACGCGTTCACCCGGCACCTGGTGATCTCGCTGCGCAGGGACGGCCTGACCGGGCTGCGGGTGATGCCGCTGGGCGGCGCACCGATCTACGACATCGAGTTCCCGGAGCCGATCTACTCGGTCGGCCCGGACGCCAACCCGGAGTACGACACCAGTTCGTTCCGGCTGCACTACGGCTCGCTGGTGACGCCGGAGTCGGTGTACGACTGCGATCTCGACACCGGCACGCTGACCCTGCGCAAGCAGAAGCCGGTGCTCGGCGGGTTCGACCCGGCGCGGTACGAGCAGCACCGGGAGTGGGCGATCGCCGAAGACGGCACCCGCGTCCCGATCTCGCTGGTGTGCCTCAAGGGCACCCCGAAGGACGGCTCCGCGCCGCTGGTGCTGTACGGGTACGGCTCCTACGAGGCCTCGATGGACCCGTGGTTCTCCATTCCCCGGCTGTCCCTTGTGGACCGTGGGGTGGTGTTCGCCGTGGCGCACATCCGGGGCGGCGGCGAGATGGGCCGACACTGGTACGAAGACGGCAAGATGCTGGCCAAGAAGAACACCTTCACCGACTTCATCGCCTCGGCGGAGCACCTGGTCAAGGCGGGCTGGACCGGGTCGGACCGGATCATCGCGCGGGGCGGGTCGGCCGGTGGGCTGCTGATGGGCGCGGTGGCCAACCTGGCGCCGGAGGCGTTCGCCGGCATCGTCGCGCAGGTGCCGTTCGTCGACGCGCTCACCTCGATGCTCGATCCGACGCTGCCGTTGACCGTCACCGAGTGGGAGGAGTGGGGCAACCCGCTCGACGACCCCGACGTGTACGCGTACATGAAGTCGTACAGCCCGTACGAGAACGTCGCCGACCGCCGCTACCCGGCGATCCTGGCCGTGACCAGCCTCAACGACACCCGGGTCAGGTACCACGAGCCGGCGAAGTGGGTGGCCCGGCTGCGGGCGACGGCCCCGTCGGCCCGGGTGCTGCTGAAGACCGAGATGGGTGCCGGGCACGGCGGCCCGAGCGGGCGCTACGACGCCTGGAAGGAAGAGGCCTTCATCAACGCCTGGATCCTCGACCTAGTTGGCACAACTTCCCGGAAATAGTGGTCTCCAGTACCCGCTGAGGCCCCTATTTCCGGGAAGTTGTGCCGATCAACAACTTCGCGAAGAGGGCCGGGTCGATGTTGCCGCCGGACACCACCGCGACGGTACGGCCGGGCGGCAGCTCGTCCCGGCGGTGCAGGTAGGCGGCCGTCGTCACGGCTCCGCTCGGCTCGGCGACGATCCGGGCGGAGCGGGCCAGCACCGGCACGGCCGCGAGGATCTCGTCGTCGGTCACGGTGACGACGCCGTCCAGCCGCGCCCGCAGGTGCGCGAAGGTCAGCTCGGACAGCGGGACCCGCAGGCCGTCCGCCACGGTCCGGTACCGCTGGCCGGTGGTCCAGGTACGCAGCTCGCCGTGCGCGAGGCTGTCCTGCGCGTCAGCGGCCAGCTCCGGCTCCACCCCGATCACGGCGGCGTGGGGTGCCAGGGCCTTCACCACGGTCGCCACGCCGGACGCCAGCCCGCCGCCGCCGACCGGTACCAGTACCACCTCGACGTCGGGGAGGTCGGCGACGATCTCCAGGCCGACGGTGCCCTGGCCGGCGATGATGTCCGGGTGGTCGTACGGCGGGATGATCGTGAGCTGCCGGGCGGCGGCCAGCTCAGCGGTACGCGATTCGCGGTCGGCCGGCGGCACCAGGACGATCTCCGCCCCGAACCCGCGGATGGCGTCCACCTTCACGGCCGGCGCCCCGTCGGGTACCACCACGACGACCGGCACACCGGCGGCCTGTCCGGCGTACGCGAGGGCCTGCCCGTGGTTGCCCGACGAGTGGGTGATGACGCCGGCTGCCCGGACCTGCGGAGGCAGGGCGAGCAGCGCGTTCGTCGCTCCACGTACCTTGAAGGCGCCCACCGGCTGCAGGTTCTCCGGCTTGAGCCACAGGTCGGGCCGCAGGCGTAGCAACGGGGTCCGCACGGGCACCCCGGCGATCCGGTCCGCCGCGGCCCGCACGTCGTCGACAGTGATCATGAGGGGCAGGCTAACTGGGACCGGCCGCCACCCGCTTCGCCGTGTCGTACCCGAGGTGCAGGAAGTCCGCGCCCGCGATGGCGCTGGCGACGCCCATCCCGAACCGGGTCAGCCGGGGCGCGAACACGAGCCCCGCGGCCAGGCCGCCGGCGACCCACACCGCGGTACAGAACGGGCAGGTGAGCAGCTCGCCGATCGCGTGCTGGGCGCCGGTGCCGCGCGGGCTCTCGTTGAGTTCGGCCTCGCCGGCCGGGCCCTCGAACTTCGCCACCGGGGCACGCAGCGGGCTCGTGACGGCGTCCTTGGTCAGCAGCCTGGAGATCTTGTGCGTGGACACGGCGAGTAACGCCAGGTCGGCCGGTGCCGGCCGCTCGGGCAGCCGCCTGCCGGTCAGCCGGGCGAGGCCGGCGACCGCCGCCGCGACACCAGCGTAGGTGGCCATGACCGCGGCGTACCCGGCCAGCGGCCGCTCATCGTCGGCGCGCTCGGCATAACCCCGCACGATGGGGGCGGCGGTGTCGGTGTGTCCCATGCACCTGCGCTACCCGTGATCGCGATGCGCAAAACGTGACGCCATCGACCGCTCCGGCGCTAAACCATTGACACATATAGCTGTTCGGACCTTGTCAAAGTCGCGACGCAACGGGTATGACCAGCGAACACGTCTGCTGGGGGGCGACGTGTACGCCGGGGGTGAGGATGGCGGAAGGCAGAACGGCGCGCCTGCGGACGCTGGCGCGCGTTCTCCGGTCGATGCGGCGGCGATACGTCGCGGGCACGGCGGCGCTGCTCGCGCTGACCGTCGCGGTCGCCGTGGCCGGCTGGGCGGGCACGCACCGGAGCGCGGCGGCGACCGCGGCGCCCTCGCGCGCCGTCGTGCGCCTGTCGCCGTCGCCGGAGCACGACCCGGCGGCCGAGGCCGGGACGCCGCTGGCGGCCAACCAGGCCGGCGCCGGTCAACCCGGCACCGCCGACCAACCGCCGGGCACCGCGCTACCCGCCGAGGACGGGCCGCCGCTGCGCGACGGGCAGCCGCCGGGGAACACGATCGAGCCGCCCCTGCCACCGACGGTCGCGCCGACCACCAGCATGACGGTCCGGTTCCGGCCGAGTACCCGCTGGGACGGCGGGATGGTGGGCTACTTCGCGATCACCAACACGACCAGCGCGCCGGTCACCGGCTGGCGGCTCGTCATCACCGTCCCGGCCGACCTGGTGGTGACCGCGAGCTGGGAGGCGAAGATGCGCCGGGTCGGCAACACGATCACGTTCACCTCGACGCGTACCAGCGCCCAGGTGGACCTGGGCGAGACCGTACGGTTCGGCTTGCAGGCGACCGCGAAGCGCGGTTACAACCTGCCACTGACCTGCGTGATCAATGATGCGCAATGTGCCTGAATGCTGACCGGACGTGGTCGAACGGCCCTCATGTCATTAGAATGTATGTTCGAAAGACATGAATCGGAGGGCCTCCATGACCACAACCATGCCCCTCACTCCGTACGTTACTTTGCTCGGTTTTGCCCGTTACGTCGGCCGCACCGGCCCGGCCAAGGCGTCGTTCGTCGGTGGCCTCCGCCGCCAGCGCGCCAGCCAATCCGGGTTCAACCCGCACAGTTCGCTGCTCAAGGCGTTGAAGGACGACATCCTGTTCCGCACGCCGGGCACCCACCTCGAACAGGTGCGCACCGCGGTCAAGCCACGCTGGCGGCCGCTCTACGACATCCTGGTGCCGGCGGCGAAGGCTTACCTGGCGTCACTGGGTGACCTGGCCGACTGTCGACTGGTCCGCCCGCGCGAGATCATCGCGTTCGTCGGCAGCCTGCCGGTAAAGATCAATCCGCAGTTCGGGCTGCGCTACGCCGACGGCCGCGCGGAGGCCGTTCGCCTGCACTTCGACGAAGATCCGCCCACCCCGGAGGCGGTCCTCGCGACCCTGCATCTCATGCAGCGGCACATGGACGACGTGCTGCCCGGCGCCGAGCCCGTGGTGGTGGACGTGCGGCGGGGCCAGGTGCACCGCACCGACCCGGCGACGAAACCCGAGCAGATCGAGCACTGGCTGACCGGCGAGGCGGCGTCATTCTCGGCCATGTGGACCAGCGCGGCCTAGCTGTTCTTTCCGGCGAATGCCGGTGCCAGGTCGGGCTCCTCGCCGGGCTCCACCAGCACCAGCACCTCGTCGCCCGCGCGCAGCGGCGTGTCGGCGTTCGGCGGCAGCAGGGCGCCGTCGCGGATCAGCATGCTGGCCCAGGCGTACTCGCCCCAGGGCAGGTCACCGAGGTTGGCGCCGTCGGCCACCGAGCCCGCCGACACCCGGTACCGTCGCATGCCCTGCGGCTCCTGGCGCAGCCGTACGCCCACGCTCCACGGCTCCGGCTCCACCAACTGCAACGGCACCCGGAGCCGGTGCGCGATCATCGGGAGCAGACCGCCCTGCACGATCACCGAGAACGCCACCACCACGAAGATGAGCTGGTAGAGCCGGTGCGCGTCGGCGGCGCCCGCAGACAGGATGAACGCGCCGAGCAGGATCGGCACCGCGCCCTTCAGCCCGCTCCACAGCACCAGCAGCCGTTCGCCCCGGGACAGCTTCACCGGCACCAGGAGCAGCCCCACGACCAGCGGTCGGACCACGAACGCGAGCAGCACCGCGACCGCGAGGCCCACGTACAGCGTGTTGTGCGCCGGCAGGTCCCGCAGCCGGACCGTGAGCCCGAGCAGCACGAACGCGACGATCTCGGCCAGGCTCGCGAGCGACGAGTGGAAGCGTTCGATGTCGCGTTTGTACGGTGCCCGCGCGTCCCCGATCGCGATCCCCGCCACGAAGACGGCGAGGAAGCCGGACCCGTGCAGGACCGTGGCGACGCCGTAGATCGCGAGGGCGCCGGCCAGCACCCGCAGCGGGTACAGCGGGCCGCTGGGCAACGGCACCCGGCGCATCAGCAGGAGCAGGCCGACCGCGCCGAGCAGGCCGACCCCGGCACCGATCACCATCTGCAACACGAACTCGCCGGCCACGTGCACCGCGACCCCACCCACCGATCCGCTGCCGGCCGCCAGCAGGCTGACCAGCAGGGCGATGCCGACCGGATCGTTGGCGCCCGACTCGCCTTCCAGGAGCACCCCGCTGCGGCCGGCGATCTCGCGCTTGCCGAGCACCGAGAACACCACCGCCGGATCGGTCGGCGCCAGGGCGGTGCCCAACAGCAGCGCGGTGCGCCATTCCAGCCCGAACAGGCCGTGGGCCAGCGCCGCGACGGCGGCCGCCGTGGCGAGGGTGCCCACGACGCCGATCCAGACCGTGGCACCGGCAACCGACCGCAGCCGGCGCCAGCCGATGTGCACGCCGCCGTCGAACAGGATCACCGCGAGCGCCACGGTGACCACCTGTTCGACCGTGGCGACCGAGATCCGGGCGAGCGCCGGCACCAGATCGGACGCGGCCGCCGCGCACAGCAGGAAGATCGCCGGCGCCGGGACCCGAAGCCGCTCGCTCAGCCGGCTGGACAGCACGGCGACCAGCCCGACGACCGCGATCAGGAGCACGGTCACGCCGAATGACTCGATCTCGTGCATGCCGGTCTCCTTCCGCTCGCGATGGGCAGCTTACGTGTCGGCGCGACTACGCCCAGCCTCCATACCGATCTGGACCGGCGGTAACGGCCAGCGCATAATCGGGGCGGTACCGGCGGAGCCGAGGGGGCGGGATGCGCGGCCAGGACGACACTGGCGCGAGTATCACCGACGGCTCACGAGCCCTGCTGACCGGCGATCCGCTGGCCGTCTCCGACTTTGTTCCGCTCGCCATCGACCTGGCCTGGGCGCTCGACGGCTGGCATCAGCGCGCCGGCCCGCACGGCGCGCTCGGCCCGGATGCGGTTCGGATCGACCCGACCGGTGCGCTCGACCTGCACGCCACGGCGACGGTCCCCGCCTCGCCCGCGTACGCCGCCCCCGAGCAGAGCGGCCGCCTGGAGCGCGGCATGGACGAGCGCACCGACCTGTACACGCTGGGTGTCATCTACTACCAACTGCTCAGTGGCCGGCTGCCGTTCCAGGCGGACACCGCGGCCGATTGGTGGCAATGCCATCTCTCCCGCGTCCCGGCTCCGCTCGCCGATCTCGTCACCGACCTGCCGCATTCGCTCGGCGAGATCATCCACCTGCTGCTGGAGAAGACGCCGGACGACCGGTACCAGACCGCGCGCGGCCTGGCCGTCGACCTCGAACGCTGCCGGGACGCCCTGGCGGCCGGCACCGCGGGCACCCCGTTGCTGCTGCGCATGCGGGACGTGCCGGTGCGGCTTGTGCTCAGCGGCCGGGTGTACGGGCGGGAGCGGCAGCTCAGCCGGCTCCAGGCCGGGTACGACCGGGTGGCGGCCGGCGGCACGGCCGAGCTGATCGCGGTGACCGCCGAGACCGGCCTGGGCAAGTGGGCCACCGTCGCCGAGTTCGCCGACTCCGTGGTGATCGCCGGTGGACGGACCCTGCGGGCGGTCTGCTCCCGGGACGACTCCGCCCCGTACGCCGCGATCGCCCGGCTTCTCGCCGATCTCGCCGCGCAACTGGCCGGCGCCCCGGCCGAGGACCGGGCCCGGATCGCCGACTCGATCGGGTCCTGCGGGGCCACGCTGGTCGAGCTGGTACCCGCTCTCAGCGCCGTACTCGGCGACCAGCCCCCACCGGCGGACGGGCCGGTGGATGTCGCCCGCAACCGGATGTACCTCGCCGCCCGGCGCCTGTTCGAGAGCCTGGCCGGTCCCGGCGAGCCGGTCGTCCTGGCGATCCGCAACGTCCAGTGGGCCGACCGGCCGACCGTCGAGCTGCTGCGGCACGTCCTCGCCGCCCCGGACGCACCGGCGCTGCTGGCCGTGGTCACGTACCGTACCGGGGACGTCGGGCCGCGCCATCCGTTCCAGGAACTGATGACCGACAGCCGGGTGCCCAGCTCGTCGCTCGCGCTCCGGCCGCTGCCGGACAGCGCGCTGGCCAACATGCTGGCCGACACGCTGCGGTCGGGCATGCGCGACTCGTCCCGGCTGTCCCGCTCGGTCGCCGCCCGGACCGGGTCGAACCCGCTGCTCGTCGGCCACCTCCTGCACGAGTTGGCAGACCGGGACCTGCTCGCGTACACCGACGAGGGCGCCACCTGGCAGTGGCAGCAGCGGCGGGTCGACGAGGAGCCCGAGGTGGTCGACGTCGCCGAGCTGGTGCGCACGCGGCTTGACCGGTTCTCCGCCCGTACCCGCGAATTGCTGGAACTGGCCGCGGTGCTCGGGCCGCGCTTCGATGCGGCGACCCTCGCGGCGGCCGCGTGCGGCCCTGCGTGCAAAGCGTCGGGGCTCGCCGACGTCGCCGAACAGCTCCAACCCGCGGTCCGCGCGGAGCTGGTGACCGCCGGAACCACGCCGGGCGAGTACCGGTGGCGGCACGAGCAGCTCCGGCAGGCGGTGCTGACCTGCGCCGGCGACGGACGGCTGGCCGAGCTGCGGCTGGCCGCCGGCCGAGCCCTGCGACCGCACCCCGAGCTGCTGTTCGAGGCCGTGGCCCACCTGAACGGGGCGGTCGAGCTGCTGCCGCGGGCACACGAAGGGCGGCGGCTGGCCGAGCTCAACCTGGCCGCCGGCCGGCGGGCGACCCGGATCGGCGCGGCGCAGGCGGCCCGCGAGTTCTTCGCGATGGGCCTGGACCTCCTCGACGAGAGCGCCTGGCGGCGCTGGCCCGACCTGTTGCTGCGGCTGCACATCGCGTCCGCCGAGGCGGAGCGGGCCGACGGCAACACCGCGCGGGCGGAGAGCCTGCTGGAGCTGGCCGCAGCAGCCGTCACCGACGACACCGACCGCGCCCGGCTGCTGTGGGTACACGCGATGCTGCGGGGCGACCGGGGCGACCGGGGCGGCGCATTGCGCACCGGGATCGAGGCGCTGCGGCTGCTCGGCCTCCCGGTGCCGACCGAGCCCGCACGCTGGCCGAAGGCCGTCCGGGCCGGGCTGGAGCGGATCCGGTCGCGCCTCGATCAGGGGGTACTGGACCGGCTCGCCGAAGCGGACGGCAGCATCGATCCGCGCGTGGTGATCGCGGCGAACCTGATCGCCGATCTCACGTACCCGACCTGGCCGGACACCTCCGGACGGGACCTGCTCACCACGGTCGGAGTCGAGCTCGCCGTCGCGGACGGGCCGACCGCCGCGACCGGGTTCATCCTGGTCCGGATGGCCACCATGCTCGCCCAGGCCCGGCACGACCTGGCGGCCCAGCGCTGCGCGTCGCTCGGCCTGCGGATGCTCGACCGGCCGGGCGCCCGGTACCCGGCCACGACCCGGGCGGCCGCCGCGGTGGTCGGTGCGCTCTGGCTGGAGGATCCGGCGGCGATGGTCCGGGAGCTGTACACGGCCTACCGGACCGCCGTCGAGGAGGGCGACGTACGCGCCGCGCAGCGGCTCGGCGCGGTGTACTCGGTGCACCAGTTCGCCGTCGGCACCCCGCTCGACCAGGTCGCCGCGGAGATCGACGAGCGCTGGCGGTTCGCCCACCGGCACGGGGCGGACGAGGCGGGCGGCGCGATGACCCGGCTGCTCGACGAGGCGGTGAGCCGGCTGCGCGGCGTGCCCTGCGAGGCGCCGCCGCCCAGCGCCCTGGACTCCGCCGCCAGCCTGCGGATGCTGCGCGGCGAGTGCGGGTACTTCTCGGTCGCCGGGGTCACCCCGATGCTGGCCGCCGCCCACCTGCTCGGCGAGTCCGACGAGGCGGCGCAGCTCGGCAACGCGGTACGCGAGGCGGCGGCCCACGCGCCGAACAGCTTCCTCACCGCCGAGACCGCGTTCTTCCACGCGCTGTCCCTGGCGGCCCGGTTCGAGATCGCCGACCGTGACGAACGTGCCTCGCTGCGCGCCACCCTGAACTCGCTGCAAACCACGCTCGACGACCTGGCGGCCCGCGGACCGGCCCTGTTCCGGGCGCGGGCACTGCTGCTGGCGGCCGAGCACGCCCGCATCGACGGCAACGCCGACCAGGCGCGCAGCCGGTACGACCGGGCGATCAGCGCCGCCCGCGAATCCGGCTTCCTCCGGCTGGAAGGGCTCGCCGCCGAGCTGGGCGGCCGGCACGCGCTCGCCAGCGGCAACCCGAGCGACGCGATCGCGTACCTGCGCCGGGCCCGCTACTGCTACCACCGCTGGCGCGCGACGGCCAAGCTCGATCAGCTCGACGAGCTGATCACCACGATGATCCCGGCGGCCGGCACCTCCCGCCCGCTCGACCAGCTCGACCTGCTCACGGTCGTCAAGGCGTTCCAGGCGATCTCCGGCGAGCTGCGGCTCGACCGGCTCGTCGGGGTCCTGCTGGAGCTGCTGGTACAGCATTCCCAGGCGGAACGCGGCTGCCTGCTGCTCGCCGACGGCCCCGGGCTGCAACCGGCGGCCGAGGCCGAGGTGGACCGGGAGAGCATCCGGGTCACTACCCGGATCCGCGGCGGACTGCACAACCGGGTGCCGATCCGGCTGGTCGAGCACGTCGGGCACACCGTCGAGGTGCTGGTGGGCGGGCTGGACGAGCTGACCGGGTTCGCCACCGACCCGTACCTCGCGACCCACCGGCCCCGGTCGGTGCTGTGCGCCCCGATCACCCGCCGGGGCGAGCTGCTGGCCGTGCTGTACCTGGAGAACCGGCGGGTACCGGCCGCGTTCTCCCCGTCGTACCTGGAAGTGCTCGACCTGCTGCGGATGCAGGCCGCGGTCGCGCTGGAGAACGCCACCAGCCACGACCGGCTGGTGACGGCCAACCGGGTCCTGGACGCCACGTTCGACCAGTTGCCGGTCGGGCTGATCCTGCTCGGCCCGGACCTGACCGTACGCCGGGCCTCGCCACGGGCGGTCGAGGTGATGGCGATGCCGATCGCGGCGGGTACCCCGCTGATCGAGCTGATCGACGTGTTGACGCCGACCGACGACGACGGCAGGCCGTACCGGTACGAGCCGGGCAATGCGCCGATGATGCAGTCGGCCGTACCCGTACACCGGACCGCGGTGGTCGTGACGCCGAGCGGGGAGCGACTGCGGCTGTCGACGTCGGCGATGCCGTTGCGCGACGAGACTGGCACGCTGGTCGGCGTAGCGATCAGCGTCGCCCGCGCGTAAGCGGCTTGATCGGCACAACTTCCCGGAAGTTGTGGTCTCGGGGGACCTCCGAGACCACTCGTTCCGGGAAGTTGTGCCGATCTAGCGGGCTAGTTTTGGTTGACGAACTGGCGGGCCAGCGTCTCGCCCTTGGTGACCGCGGCACCGTGGTTCTCGATCGGAGAGACCACCGCGCCGGATCCCTTGAAGACGATGTACGTGACGCCGCTGTCGGTACCGCCGTTGCTCGGGTCCGGATCGATGCCCAGCGCATTGGCGGTGGCGTACGAGGCCTCGCCGATGATCTGGGTCGGCCCGGTATCACCGACCACGGCATATTCGACCTGGTTGTTGTAGATCACCGCCACCACGGCACCACCGCTGATGCCGGACGTCGCGTGGTACTTCCAGATGTTGCTCTCGCTCGGCACCACGACGTACGGCAACTGGGCCGCGTTCAGCGGCTTGCCCTTCGAGTCGTGGAACGCGGTGTCCGGCTGGAAGCAGCAGTCGGTGTTCTCGTTGCACTGCGAGGTACGGATGCCGTCACAGTCGATGTCCATGTCGGCTTTCCAGAACACCGCGCCGGTCTTGTCGCAGACCTTGACGGTCGCCGAGTTCTCGCTGTCGGTCTTGTAGAGGCCGTTGGAGATCTGGTTGCACGTGGTGACCTTGGCCAGCAGTTCGGCCGCGGTCGGCGCGCCCCCTCCACCCGGAGTGCTGGGCGGCGGCGAGGTCGGCGGGGCGCCACCGGTATCGACGGTGATCCGGTCGAAGTCAGGTGCCCATCCGCTGTTGCTGGAGAACTTGATCGTGTTGGCGCCGTCCTTCAGCGTCACGGTGGCGTTCACCGTGCCCACGGTGTTCCAGCTTCCCGTGGTGGCGAAGCTGAGCGTGGTGCCGGCTGCGCCGTTGACGCTCATCTGGCCGGTGCGGGTGGCGCCACCGTTGACGTACGCGATCGTCACCGTCGCGCTGCCCGCGGTCCCGGTCACCCCGTTGAACTGGAGGGTGCCCTTGTTGTTGCCGACGAAGCGCACCCGGCTGCCACCGGAGCAGGCGCTACACGTCCCGGCGGCGGCACCCCCGGCGAGCGTGTTGCCCGAAGCCTCTGCCTCGTACGACGTCGTAGCGGCGTTGGCGGCGGCAAGCGGCACGAGCACGGCGGCGCCGAATGCGGCCGTAATGGCCGCGGCGATCAATAGCCGCTTCTTCCGCATGATCACCTCTATTCAATAGGCAAGCTTCTTGTCTATTGATGCGTGACCATACTTACCTCAAAAACAACCGTCAATATAGACGCCCGTTTATTGCGTTAACCCGCAGAGCGCGCCACCGCGAAGACCGATTGACCGAACGGCGGCCGCCAACCCCGCTCCAACCGGCGCGCCAACGGCACCACCAGCCGGTCGTACGCGCGCAGCAGGACCCCGTTCCGCGGGGTCATCCGCAGCAGGCGGCAGGCAAGGTACCAGTTCACCAGGCCGATCGGGTTGATGTAGCGGACCTGCTCGACGTGCAGGCCGGCCCCCTCCAGCGCCGCCCGCAGCGAGCCCACCGTGTACCGGCGGAAGTGCCCGATGCTGCGGTCGAACCGGCTCATCGCGAACGGGAACGCCGGAACGATCAGCACGATCGCGCCCCCCGGCCGCACCAGCCGGGCGACCGAACGCAGCGCCAGGACGTCGTCTTCGAGGTGTTCCAGCACGTTGAGGGCGACCGCGGCGCTGTGCTCGGCCTGCTCCGACGCCGGCAGGAACAGCTGGCGCACGGTCACCCGCTCGTCGTCGACGAACCGCTCGGACAGCACCTTGAAGCGTGAGTCGTCGGCTTCGGTGACCGTGATGCGGGGAACCGTGCTGAGCCAGGCGGCGGCGTAGTCGCCGATGCCGCCGCCCAGCTCGATCGGATTCTCGCCCAGGTGCGGACGGGTGAGATCGGCGAGCCAGCGCTGGTAGTTGACGGCGTCAGTGAGGTCTTCGAGCACCTCGGACTGCAAATTGGTGTCGCCCGAGATCTCTGACATAGGCAAGGTCATTCCTGTACACGGCCTTCCGGGGCACGCGTGACCGGGGGGGTACGCGAACCGCCAACCTACCGGAAATCGCCACTCACGCGCATGTGGACGCGTGATCGAGCACCGACCACAACGCCAGCGCCGCGGTCGAGGCGGTCGGCCGGTCGGCCGGTCGCTTGCCCATGCATGATCGGCAAATGTCGGCCACCTCGCGCGGCATGTTCGGAACGAGAAGAACCGGCGTCGGTGCGGCGCAGCGGAAGCGGTTCGGCGACAGCAGGGCGGTGGGGCTCATCGACGGGTACGGGGAGCTGCCGGTCAACATCTGGTAGAGCAGGACGCCGAGCGCGTACACGTCGTCGGCGGGATCGGTGACCGAGCCGGCGTCGGACGGCGTCGGGTACGACTCGGTCGGGCCGTCCCAGTCGGCTCGGTCGGCGCTGTGTCGAGGGCCGGTATCCCGGGCTCGCGCGGCGGCGGTGTGCGCCCCGACCCGCCGGCGACCGGTGCCGCACTCGTCAGCGCGCTGATGCCGGCCGGCCGCCTCGCCGCGTGCCCGGCCGGCCGCCTCGCCGCGCGTCCGGCCGGCCGCCTCGCCGCGCGTCCGGCCGCCGGGCCCCCCACGGCCGGCCGTCAGCGGCGAGCGGATCTCGCCGGTCGTCCGGGCCAGGGAATGCGCGTCCGCGGTCACCCGGGCGTCGGCCGCGAGTTGCGGCTCGACCACCCGCGCCGCCACGCCGAAGTCGATGATCTTCACGCCGGCCGGGGTCAGCATGACGTTGGCCGGGGTGAGGTCGCGGTGCACGATGCCCCGCCGGTGCGCGACCGCGAGCACGTCGGCGATCCGCGCCGCCGTGGCCACCGCCTCCCGCCAGTGCAGCGGACCACCCACGAGCCGGCCGGCGAGGACCACCCCGGTCAGCAACTCCATTGCCATGTACGGGACCGTGGTGCCGTCCGGCAGCGGCGCGTCGCCCACGTCGTACACCCTCGGCACGCACGGGTGGCGGAGCCGATCGGTGATCATCGCCTCCAGCCGCACCTTGTCGCGGGCGCGCGGGTCGGCGGCCAGGGTCGGCGCGAGCATCTTGAGCGCTACCGGCTCGCCGCGCTCGGCGTCGGCTGCCTGGTAGACGACCGCCATCCCGCCGTGGCCGATCGGGCCCATGAGGGTGTACCGCCCGAGAATGGCGGTCCCCATCGGCAGCCACGACACGAAAAGTGACTATTCCGCAGGCATCGGAGCAGAGCAATACCTTGCGCAGATCCCGTGCCCGCCGATCTAGGAAGAATGGTGGCCGCTTTGCCCGTTGCGTCCCACCATTCGTCCTAGATCGACGAGGCATACGCTGGGGCTAGTGGTGGAGGTGGAGGGCGAAGCCGCCGTCCTGCAGGACGGGTACGGAGATCGTGCCGTCCGGCGTTACGGTGCTCGTGTCCAGCAGCATGGCCCGGTTGTCGGCGCCGTCGTGGTACAGGTCGGCCACCCAGGTACCGCCGCCGAGGAACGACAACGGCACGGTCAGGGTCCGCGCCGGGCCGGACACCGCCCCGCCCACGAACCAGCTGTCGCTGTTGCGCCGGGCCAGTACCACGCGATCCGCCGGCTGCCCGTCGATCAGCTTGGTCTCGTCCCACACCGACGGCAGGACCTTGAGCAGCTGCTCGGCCGTCGGATGGGCGTCGTAGCTGGCCGGACTGTCGGAGAGGTGCTGGATGCCGTTCTCGTAGATCACCCCGAGGGCCAGCTCGGCCGCGTCGCTGTTCGTGCGTACCCCGCTGAACGTCACCGGGGTGAAGTCCATCGAGCCGGCGAGGTTACGGGTGAACGGCAGCGTCGTGTAGTGCGTCGTCGGGTACGGCACCCGGGTCGGGTTGGGCCGGGTACCCTCGCCGCCCCGGACCGCCTCGAAGCCGAGCACCTGCGGCCAGGTCCGCTCGGTGCCCCGGGGAATCGTGCAACCGTGCAGGTTGAGCATGAGCTGGTACTTCGCGGTGCCGGCGAAGATCTGGTCGTACCAGCGCATCCGGTCCTGCCCGTCGGACTCCGGGAAGTCGATCTTCAAGCCAACCACACCCCAGGACTTGTACTGGGGAAGCAACCGGTCGATCTCGCTCGGCTGGTCGAGGGTCTGCCAGCGTACCCAGATCCAGATCTTGACGTTGCGCTCCGCCGCGTACGCGGTCAGCGTCGGCATCCAGTCGGCGCTCCACCCCGAGTCGACCAGGATGTACGGCCAGCCCATCTTGCTCGCGAAGTCGACGTACGCCTTCTGCTTGTCGAGGTTCCCGGTGCTGCCGCCGTCGGCCCACCAGGACCAGGCGGCGGTACCCGGCTTGATCCAGGACGTGTCCGCGATCTTCGACGGCGGCGCCAGGTCGGTCACCAGATCGCTCTCGGTCACCGTCGCCAGGCTGCCGATCACCATCGTGCGCCACGGCGTGGCCAGCGCACCCTGCCACACCTCGGCCTCATCCGGCAGCGCCACCTTGAAGTGGTGGCTGGTGGCGTCGAGGTTCAGCCGCGACCCGCCGTAGCGCCGGTCCAGGTCCGACTCGGTGACCAGCAGCCACGTGTCGCCGACCTGGAACAGCGACGGGTACCCGTACTCGCCGGGTGCCGCCGCCGAGACCAGGCTGTGGTTGTGGATGCTCTCGTAGTCCGACCGGCCGTTGTCCCACGGGAGCAGGAACGAGTCGGCGCTGGTCGGGATCGCGTACTCGGACGACTCGCCGGTCACCGTGTGCCACCCGCCGTCGGACAGCACGTACCGGTACGCGACGCCATCGGCGGCGACCCGCACCACCACGTCGAGCCGCTTGCCCTTGCGGGACAGGTGCAGTGTCGTCTCGGCCGCGTCCGCCGTGTGCTGGCGGCGCTTGCCGACCATCGTCGAGTACTCCTCATGTACCTGACGCTGTGCGATCCCCTCGAACTTCAGGCCGGTACGGAAGTCGGCGTCCGCGGTCTGGATGCCGAGCGCGGACGATTCGAGCACCGTGGTTCCGCCTCGCGAAACGATCAGCGACAGCGCGCCGGTCCGGCTGAGCGAGAGGTCCGCCGCCGGGGCGGGACCGGTTCCCGTGGCGCGGACACCGGGCGGGCCGAGCCGCCAGTGCCGCGCGTTGTCTGCCTGCGCGGGTGTACCCGGTGCGACCAGGCCAAGTACCACCACACCGGATGCCAGAAGGCTTCCGGTTCGCCACCACCTGTGCCTCATTGAGCCCTCCCAGGACGGGTTCAGACGGATAGGGTCGATTGCGAGCCGCAAATTCAACTCGATCGATCTTTTGAAGGCAATCCCCAGCGGCGAGAATCATCCGATCTGCACGTGATCAGCAAAGCGACTTGACCTGGCCACTCGTACTATTTAGCGTCGTCAATCGTCCCCAAAGCTCGGACCTATCCGGTTCGATGGGCGACCAGAACGAGGGATGGCCGGATGCACACCGACGAGCACTGGGCCGGTTTTCTCGCTGCGCAGGATCCGGTCTGGGCCCGGCTGCCGAAGACCTGGTACGAGGGGCCGTTCCTGGGCAACGGGTTCCTCGGCTCGATCGTCTACGCCGAGCCGGACGGGACCGGGATCCGCTTCACCGTCCAGCACAGCGAGGTCCAGGACCACCGGCCGGAGATCGCCGGCGACCAGTGGGGCCTGGCCCGGCTGCCGGTCGGGCACCTCACGCTCCAACCGGCCGGTCGGATCACCGGCGTCGAGTTCCGGCTGCACCTCTGGGACGCCGAGGTCACCGGTACCGTCACCACCGATCTCGGGCAGATCACACTGCGCGCGCTGATCCACAGCGACCGGTCACTGCTGCGCGTCGATGTCCACGCGACCGGCGGCGAGGGTACCTTCCGGTGGATCTTCCATCCGGCGGAGGCGCTGAGCCCCCGGGTCGTCCGCGAGCCGCCGCCGGCTGCGCTAATCCGCAACCCGGATCCCGTCACGACGGAAACCGACGGCGTCACGCTGGTGACCCAGCCGATGGTGGCCGGCGGCCAGACCGCGACCGCCCACCGCGAGACCGCCGACCGGACGCTGTTGCTGAGTGTCGCGCACAGCTTCCCGGCCGATACCGCCTCGGCCGAGGCGGTGGAAACGGTCCGCGCCGGCTCCCTTGTGGACGATCACCGGCGCTGGTGGCACGCCTTCTACCGGAAGAGTTTCCTCTCGATACCCGACGGCGTGTTGCAGAGCTTCTACTGGATCCAGCTCTACAAGGTCGCCTCGGCGGCGCGGGCCGAAGCACCGGTGATGGCGACCACCGGCCCGTGGCTGGAGCCCACGCCGTGGCCGGGCGTGTGGTGGAACCTCAACGTGCAACTCGAGTACTGGCTGGTCAACGGCTCCAACCACCTGGAGCTGGACGCGATCCCGCGTACCCTCGCGGACAACGTTGACCGGCTGATCGGCGGCCTGCGCCCCGAGTACCGGCACGACTCCGCCGGGCTGCGGCGCAGTACCGACATGTTCTGCGACGACGCCGGGGATGTGGCCGTGCCGGGCGAGCACAAGCCCGACCCCGAGCTGGGCGACCTGCCGTGGGCACTGCACAACGTGTGGCTGCACTACCGGCACAGCATGGACGAGTCGGTGCTGCGCGACATCCTGTTCCCGCTGCTGCGCCGGGCGATGAACTACTACCTGCATTTCCTGTACCCGGGCGCGGACGGGCGGCTGCACCTGCCGCCGACGTTCTCGCCCGAGTACGGGACCGCGCCGGACTGCACCTATGACCTGGCGCTGATCCGGTGGAGCTGCCGGACCCTGTTGGCGGTCGCTCCCGATGATCCGCTCGCCGCCCGCTGGCAGCAGGTGCTCGACACGCTCGTCGACTACCCGGTCGACGGGAACGGGTACATGATCGGCGCGGGCGTGCCGTTCGCCAGGTCGCACCGGCACTACTCGCACCTCCTGATGGTGTACCCGCTGTACGAGGTGACCGGGGACCGCACGCTCATCGGGCGCTCGCTGGCGCACTGGATCAGCTTCGAGGGGGCGCTGCGCGGGTACAGCTTCACCGGCGCCGCCTCGATCTGCGCGCTGCTGGGCCGGGGCGACGACGCGCTGGGACACCTGCGCGAGCTGGTCACCCGGTTCATCCAGCCGAACACGATGTACTACGAGGCCGGCCCGGTCATCGAGACGCCGCTGTCGGCCGCCCAGGCCCTGCACGACATGCTGTGCCAGAGCTGGGGTGACGTGATCCGGATCTTCCCCGCCGTCCCGGCCGCGTGGGCCGACGTGACGCTGCACGACTTCCGTACCCAGGGCGCGTTCCTGGTCAGCGCGGTGCGGTCGGGTGGCGTGACGCGGTGGGTCCGCATCCGGTCCGAGGCCGGCGCGCCGTGCCGGGTGCGTACCGGCATCGTGGGCACCCTGGCCGTGCACGGTGCCCGTGGCTGGCGCGACCTCGGCGACGGCACGATCGAGCTCGACCTGGCGCGAGGGGCGACGGCGTTGGTCCACGCCGCGGGCGTGACCCCGGATCTCACGGTCGCGCCGGTGCCGGTGACCGTTCCGGCGCCCCGCTGGGGCCTGCCACCGATCGGCGCGGCCCGGACCGTGGCGGTGGATCTCTCCACCGTGTCCGACAACGTTGCCATGAGCAATGAGTTCTTCATGGGTACCGGTGACTTCGACGGCTCCGGCCGCACGTACCCGGCCGCCCAACTGCCGCAGACCGGCCACGTCCTGAGCGACGGCATCGAGTTCCGGTTCGCCAACGGCAGCGAGGGCGACCCGAACAACGTCGTCCCGGCCGGCCAGACCGTCACGGTGCCCACCGGCCGGTACACCCGACTGCACGTGCTCGGGGCCGGCGATGCCGGCGCCGCCTCGGGGACGGTGACCGTGCACTACGCCGGCGGCGGGTCGGCCGCGCTGCCGGTCACGCTGCCGGTCACGCTGCCGGACTGGCTGGCCGCCGATGCGGCCCCGGTCCGGACCGCGCAGATCCACACCCGCACCGGCCCGCTCGACCGGCCGGCCGGCGTCTTCCATCGGGTCCTCGCCCTCGACGCCGGCCGGGACGTCGACGCGGTGACCCTGGCGGCGGACGCGGGTTCGCGCCCCCACATCTTCGCCCTGACCCTGGAGCGCCCGTCATGATCGGCACAACTTCCCGGAAGTTGTGCCCTCAGAGCCGGGCTGAGGCAACAACTTGCCGGAAGTTGTGCCGATCAAGGCGCCCTTCGGGCGCCGATCTTGAATCGAGGTAACCCGATGACCGAGATAACCCGCCGGACGGTACTCGGAAGCGCGGTAGCCGGAGCTGCCGCGTCCGCGCTTCCGGCGGCACCCGCGCTCGCCGCCTCCCCCGGCGGCGAGCACGACCAGGACCACCACCACGGCTGGATTGCCGACCGGGTGCCCTGGGCCGACTTCCTCGGCGCCGCCGACCTGATCTGGAAGAAGCTGCCCACCGCCTGGTACGAGGGGCCGTTCCTGGGCAACGGCTTCCTCGGCTCCGGCATCTACGCCGAGCCCGGCGCGAACGCCATCCGCTTCAACGTCCAGCACAGCCAGGTGCAGGACCACCGCCCCGAGTACGGGTCGCTGTTCGGCCTGGCCCGGCTGCCGATCGGGTACCTGACCCTGGAACCGGTCGGCACGATCACCGCGATCGACTGGCGCCTCGACCTGTGGAACGCCGAGCTGCGTGGCACGGTCACGACCAGCGTCGGCAGCCTCAAGCTGCGCGGGTTCGTGCACACCAACCGGTCGATCCTGATGTTCGACGTGACCCCGACCGGCGGTGAGCGCGACTTCCGGTGGGTGTTCCACCCGGCGGTGGCGGTCAGCCCGCGCGCCGACCCGGTGTGGAAGAAGCCACCGCCGACCGGCTACATCCCGAACCCGGCCCCGACCGTCGTCCGCCGCGACGACACCGAGATCATCACGCAGCCGATGCTGGCCGGTGGCGAGCACGCGACCGCGTGGCGCGAGGTGACCCGTGGTCTCGTGCGTACCCTCTACGTCGCGGTGGCCTGGTCGCACCCGGACAAGCGGGCCACCGAACGGGCGTACCGGAACGTGCTGTGGTCGTCGGCCATCCCCGGGTACGTGTTCCAGATCGACCACCGCGAATGGTGGCACGACTACTACCGCAAGAGCTTCCTCTCCATTCCGGACGCCCGGCTACAGACCTTCTACTGGATCCAGCTCTACAAGGTCGCGTCGGCCGCGCGCCGGGAAGCCCCCGCGATGGCCACCAGCGGGCCCTGGTTGGAGCCGACGCCCTGGCCGGCGACCTGGTGGAACCTCAACGTCCAGCTCGAGTACTGGCTGATCCACGGCTCCAACCACCTCGAACTCGACGCGGTGACCCGGGCCATCGACGAGTACCGGCAGAACCTGATCGACCAGGTCGGGCCGCAGTACCGGTACGACTCGGCCGGGATCCCGCGGACCACCGACATGACCCTGTACAACGGGCCGGCCGCCGGTAACGCCGGGTTCCCGGTCGGCGTCCCGGGCCAGGACCCGCCGGTACCCGAGACCGGCGACCTCACCTGGGCGCTGCACAACGTGTGGCTGTCCTACCGGCACACGATGGACGAGTCGATCCTGCGCAACGTCGTGTACCCGATGGTCAAGCGCACGATCAACTACTACCGGCACTTCCTGTCGGTCGGCACCGACGGTCGCCTGCACCTGCCCCCGACGTTCTCCCCCGAGTACGGGGTGGACGCGCCGGACACCAACTACGACCTGGCGCTGATCCGCTGGGGCTGCGCCACGCTGATCGAGTCGGCCCGGATCCTGCGGGTCGACGATCCACTCGTCCCGGTCTGGCAGGACATCCTGGCCAAGCTCGTCGACTACCCGGTCGACGGGAACGGTTTCATGATCGGCGCGGGGGTACCGTTCGCGAAGTCGCACCGGCACTACTCGCACATGCTGATGGTGTATCCGCTGTACGAGATCACCTGGGAGCAGCCGGAGCACCGCGCGCTGATCGACACCTCGCTCAAGCACTGGATCAGCTTCCAGGGCGCACTCCAGGGGTACAGCTACACCGGCGCCGCGTCGATCTCGGCCCAGGCGCTGCGCGGTGACGACGCCGCCTTCTACCTCAGTGAACTGCTCCGGCTCTACATCCTGCCCAACACCATGTACAAGGAGTCCGGCCCGGTCATCGAGACGCCGCTGTCGGCCGCCCAGTCCCTGCACGACATGCTGTGCCAGAGCTGGGGTGACGTGATCCGGATCTTCCCCGCCGTCCCGGCCGCGTGGGCCGACGTGACGCTGCACGACTTCCGTACCCAGGGCGCGTTCCTGGTCAGCGCGGTGCGCCGGGGCGGCGCCACGCAGTGGGTCCGGGTGCTCTCCGAGGCCGGCGCGCCGCTGCGGCTGCGGACCGGCATCGCGGGGCGGTTGACGGTGCGCGACCGGAGCGGCCGGGAACCGCGCTGGCACCAACTCCCCGACGGCGACGTAGAGATCGAACTCCGCAAGACCCAGGAGATCCTCGTCTACCCGCAGGCCCCCCGCCCCGACCTGACAGTCGCCCCAGTCCCGCTGAACGCCCCCGCCCCGCCCTGGGGCCTCCCCTAACCTCGTCGATCTAGGACGAGTGGTGGCCGTTATGCCGGTTCCGTCCCACCATTCGTCCTAGATCGACGCCCATTGGTCAGCAGTAGTGCGAACAGGAGCGCGAGCATGCCCAACCCGACGGCGATCGCGATTGTGTCGTGGAAAGCGGCCAGCGCCGAGGCCTGCGCCGTCGCCCGCAGCGAGAAGTACGTGGCCAGCAGGCTCACCCCGACCGACCCGCCGAGCCGCTGCCCCACGTTGAACAGCGTGTTGGCGTCGGCCAGCTCGTCCGGCGGCAGCCCCTCCACCAGACCGGTGAGCAGCGGCTGGATCACCAGGCCGAGGCCGAGTCCACGGCCGGCCAGGATCAGCGCGGTTATCCATAGTGGAGTGTCCACGGTGACCAGCAGGAGCAGCGCGGTGGTGATCACGATCGCCGCGAGCCCGAGAAGGATACCGGGGCGCGACCCGCCGAGCCGGGTGGACAGGCCCATCACGATGCCCTGCGGCAGCAGGACCAGGCCGCTGGCGAGCGCGCCGTGCCGTTGCACGTCCTGCACCAGGATGGGCAGCAGGAACAGTACCGAGAACAACGCCACCGAGGTGAGCACGCACAGCCAGACCGCGAGCGCGGACTGGCCCCGGCGCAGGAGCCGGAGGTCGACGGCCGGGGACGGCCGGCGCAGCGCCCACCCCGTGTACCCGGCGACCAGAACGAGACCGGCCAGCCAGTACGGCAGCGAGCGGACGGAGAGCCAGCCGTGCGCCGGGCCCTGGCTCGTCCCGTACAGCGCGAGGGTCAGCCCGGCCGACAGCAGGGCGAGGCCGAGCGGGTCGAACCGGGCTGCCCGGTCGGCCGTGGACGTGATGCCGTGCCGGCGCAGGCTCGGCAGCGCGGCCAGGGCGGCGATCCCGATCGGCACGTTGACCAGGAAGATCAACGGCCAGCGCCAGGCGGTCACCAGCAGCCCGCCGACGGTCGGGCCGAGCGCCGGGCCGAGAAACAGCACCAGCCCGGCGGAGACCGGGAACCGGTCGGTGTCCGTGCCCGACCCGAAGATCAGGTTCATCGCGAGCGGCACCAGCGGCGCCGCCGCCATCCCCTGCACCACGCGGAAGGCGATCAGCTCCGGCACGTTCACCGCGAGGCTGCACGCCAGCGAGGCGACCGTGAACGCGGCCAGACTCACCGCGTACACCCTCGTGGTGCCGAACCGCTTGGCCAGCCACGACGTCGCCGGCAACGTGGCGGCCAGCGCGAGCAGGTAGCCGGAGACCACCCACTGCACGCTCGTCAGGGTGGTGTGCAGCTCACGGACGATGTCCGGGACGGCGACGTTGACCACGTTGCCGTCCACCATGGACAGTAGCGGGCCGGCGAGCAGGGCGAGCAGCACGAGCGGCGGGAGCCGGGTGGGCTGCCGCGTCAGGGTTGCGGTCATCGCGGCCTCCGATAGCCACCGACCACGGCCCGGTTGGACTCCCGGATCCGCTCCAGGATCTCGGTGTCCCGCGCCGGGTCACCGTGCTCCAGCCAGGCAATGATCATTTGGTACGTGTTGTGCACGGTCACCTGCGCCGCCCACCGCCGCAGCACCGGGTCGGGCTCGATGTCGCGCAGCAGCTCGGCCGATCCGCGCTCGGAGAAGTCGGCCAGCTCCTGCGCGTACGCCGCGAACTCGGGCTCCCGGGCGGCGTGCCGGAACAGCAGCGTGAACCCGTCGGGGTCGCGTCGGGCCGCGGCGAGCAGCTCGGCCAGCGACTCGTTGCTCGCCTCCCGCGGCACCCGCTCCTTCAGCCAGCCCGACGTGCGGTCGAGCACCGCCTGGTAAAGCTCCCGCTTGCCGGCGAAGTCCCGGTAGAGCAGCAGCTTGCTGACCCCGGCGGCGGCGGCGATCTCCTCCATCGAGGTCGCCGCGTAGCCGCCCTTGGCGAACGCGGCGGCCGCCCCGTCGAGGATGCGCGTGGTGGTCTGCTCGCGACGGGAGGCCATCGACTTCACCATCCAAGGTTGACTTCGGAGTAAAGAGTATCCAGGCTTTACTTCGAAGTAAACCCACTAGGGTTGAGTTCGTGTTGGAGCGCGCCATCGAGATTTCCGACGACGTCCTGTTCCCGGCGGCGGCCGAGGTCGACCGCGCCGACCGGGTGCCGCGCAGCCAGCTCGATCTGCTCGCCGACGAGGGCTTCTACGGCCTGACCGATGCGGACGACCGGATCGTGGAGACGCTCGCGAGCGGGTGCCTGGCCACGACGTTCGTCTGGCTCCAGCACCACGGCGCGGTGCGGGCTGCGGTGGGTAGCGCCACTCCGGGGGTACCCGATAAGTGGGCTGAGCCGCTGCGACGCGGACAGCGACGGGCCGGCGTGAGCCTGGCCGGCGTCTGGCCCGGCCCTCGGCCGCTCCGGGCGCGCCGGGTCGACGGCGGTTACCTGCTGGACGGCGAGGCGCCCTGGGTGACCGGCTGGGACATGATCGACACGCTGTACGTGGCTGCCCGGGACGGCGACACGATCGTGTTCACGCTGCTCGACGCCGTGGCCGGCCCCGCTGTGTCGGTGACCCCGCTCGACCTCGTGGCGGTCCAGGCCAGCCGGACCGTCCACCTGCGCTTCGCCGGATACCTCGTCCCCGACGAGCGGGTCACCGGCACGATGCCGCTCGCCGACTGGCCGGCCCGGGACGCCGCCGGGCTGCGCCGCAACGGATCACTCGCGCTCGGCGTGGCGGCCCGGTGCTGCCGGTTGATGGGGCCCGGCCGGCTCGACGCGGAGCTGGCCGCGGCCCGGGCGGCGCTGGACTCCGGGGTGGACGTCCCCGCGGCTCGCGCGGTCGCCGCGGAGCTGGCGCTACGGGCGGCCGCCGCGCTGACCGTGACGACCGGCAGCCGGGCGGTACTCGCCGGCGAGCACGCCCAGCGACTGGTCCGCGAGGCGACGTTCCTGCTGGTCTTCGGCTCCCGCCCAGCGATCCGGACCGCACTAGCGGCCCGCTTGATCGGCACAACTTCCCGGAACTAGCGGCCCGCTTGATCGGCACAACTTCCGGAACAAAGCGGCCCGCTTGATCGGCACAACTTCCGGAACAAAGCGGCCCGCTTGATCGGCACAACTTTCCGGAAATAGTGGCCTCAGCGGGTACCGGAGGCCACTATTTCCGGGAAGTTGTGACGATCTTCAGGCGCCTTCGGCGAAGTCGAGGAGCATCTCGCCGGCGAAGATCTCGTACCGGGCCCGACCGTTGCGCTTGGCCTGGTACATCGCGATGTCGGCGCGGCGCATCAGGTCGGCCGGGTCGCGCGCGCCCAGTGCGCTCAGCGCGATGCCGATGCTCGCGTTGACGGCGAGCTTGCGGCCGGCGATGAGCATCGGCTCGCCGAGCGCACGGATGATCCGCTCGGCGACCGCGACCGCCTCCGACTCGCACGAGATGTCGCACAGGACGACCGCGAACTCGTCGCCGCCGAACCGGCCGGCCACGTCGGTGGAGCGAAGCTGTGACTTGATCCGGTCGGCGGCGATGATCAGCAACTGGTCACCGGCCGCGTGACCGAGCGAGTCGTTGATCCCCTTGAACCGATCGAGGTCGATGAACAGCAGCGCGGCGTCCTTGGCGGCGACCAGGTGCTCGGTCATCTTCTCCAGGAACAGCCCGCGACCGGCCAGGCCGGTGAGCGCGTCGTGGACGGCAAGGCTCAGATTGCGCAGCGTGTGGTCGTCGGTGAGCGCGAGGCTGACGTTCTGGGCGAAGGTGGCCAGCGTCTCCTTGTCGCTTTCGGTGTACTCCCGGTCCGACCGGTACGACGCGACCAGCAGGCCGCCGGAGATGTTGCCGCTCTCGTGCACCGGCGCCGCCATCGAGGCGCACAGCCGGCCCCCGGTCAGCTCACGGATGACCGGGGAGGCGTGAGCGTACCCGTGCAGCACGACGACCTCGTTGCGGCGCATCGCCTCGCCGGCCGCGCCCGCCTCGGTGAGCAGGACGCCGGGCAGCCGCTTCGCGCTGAGCCCGACCGACGAGCGCAGCTTGGCCCGCTCCGGGTCCTCCGGGTCGCGCAGCCACAGGCCGACGATCTCGTCGCCGAGCAGGCCCTGCGCCGCGTTGGTGATGGTCTCCAGGATCTGCTGCAACGGCTCGTGCCGGGTGATGGCGCGCTGGATGATCGCCAGGTGCTCCAGCAGCTGCCGCCGCTCGTCGAGCTTCTTCGCGAGCTGCGCGTTCTCGGCGGCCTGGCGCTCGCTCTTCTCGCGCATCTCGTGCTCAGCCTGGAGCGTGCGGATCATGGTCAAGGTCAGTTCGAGCATCCGGGCCATCCCCCGGACCAGGTTGCGCTCCTCGACGGAGAACGGCTCGTCGCCCCAGCGGGCGATGATCAGGTGGCCGGGGTGGGTGCCGCCCCAGGCGGCCGCCACCGCCTGGCATTTGTCCAGGCCAGGGACCTCCAGCCAGTCCCGCTCGCGGCGGGCCACGGCGAGCAGGTCGGCGCTGGGCACGGTGCCGATCGGAAACCCGATGGCAGCGGCGACCTGGTCTTCGAAAACGACGGCGGCGACCTCGGCCTCCAGGGCCTGGGCGGCACGCTCGACCGCGCCCTGGACGGCGGACTTCTCGTCGGAGAGCGACGTCACCACAGCCAGCAGCTCAAGGAGCTGCTGGACCTGTAGTGACGCCGCCGACTCTGCCATTCGTCAGCCCAGCGCCAGCACCGCAAGCGTCTGGTTGTGGAAACCGTCGATACCGCGCACCCGGGCGATCTCCCCGTAAGTGTAGAAACCGGCGAACGGTACATCATCGGCCCACTTGGCCAGGCGCTCACCCTCCCGCTGGATGCCGTCGTCGCCGAGGACCGCCCGCAGGGCAGCGCAACTGAACGTCAGCATGCCGATGGGAGCGCTGCCGCGCAGGCCCTCGATCGCGTCGTGGCACGCCGCGTCGGTGGCTTCCAGGATCGACTGCTCGTCGCCGGACATCGCCCAGGTCAGGCCGCCGTGGTCGATGGCGCTGCCGCCGCCGATCGAGCGGCCCTCGATGTCGATCTCGGTGCTCAGGTTTCGCGCCTCGACGCCACTGCGCCGCTGCACACCCAACGGCCGGGGCAGCGCGAACGCCTTGAACGCCTCGGCGTCCGTGTATGCCTCCGCGGGCGCGCCGAGCCGGTCGAGGTAGACGTCGAGGGCCGGTCGGTCGTCAAGGGTGTAGACGCGACCGTTGCCACTGCTCGTCACGATCATCGGTTGGCCGACCTTGTTCCACCCGTGGCGGACTGCCACGGCGAGCGGAGCCTCCGAGGCGATCGTAACCGCGACCACAGCATCAGTGAGTACCCGGTTGTCGCCCAGCAGATACCCGCCGACCATCCGCCAGCCATCGGCGGACGCGCCGCCGAACAGCGGAACACCCGCGCCGAGCACGCCGTAGCAGCCCCGCAGGATCGACTCCTGGTCGCGGACGAAGCCGTCGGTGAGCAGCATCAACACCCGGTACGGGCGGTCGGCGACCTCGGCCGCGCAGGCCGCCACCTCGGCACCGGCCTCCCGCTGGCGAGCGGACGCGTTCTCGGCCACCGCGGTGGACACCGCGAACCCGGGGCCGCCGAGCGCGGCAACGGTCACCGTGCCGTCGGTCGGTCCGCCCGGAGCGATCTCACCGTGGGTGGTGCATCCGACGATCGCCGCGCCGGGAACCGCCTCCCGCAGGCCGGACAGGACGCTTTCCGCGTCGTGGCTGATCGCGATGAATGCGACCAGTAGTTTTGGTTCATCACCTCGGACGGCCGCGTGAGCGGCGGCAACAGCCGCCGCTCGCGAGTCACGCTCGTCGGATCGGCCGACACCCATCCAGCGTCGTCCGTCGACGGATCCCTGAGCCCCCATGGCGCCTCCACAAGACAGAGTTGCCGTCGGAATCGGCCGCCCGACGCCCGGCTTGAGTCTTCCCGGAGTCAAGCCGGCCATGCGGTGGTGCTTCATCGCGGTTTCACGGCCGGCCCCACCTCGGTAGGACATCGGGTGTTCCCACCGTAGTGGCACAAGGCGGCAGGGTGACATCGGCCGGTGCGATTTTCTTCCCGCCTCAAGGGTTCTCCACTGAACGGAAACGTTGGCGTCCGCCCAACCCGTTGGCAGGATCACGGTGTGGAGAAGCTGACCAGTACCGAGCTGCCGACGCCGGCCGGCCCGTACTCACACGTCGTCATCGCGAACGGATTCGCGTTCACCGCCGGGTACGGCCCGCAGGATCCGGCCACCGGAGCGGTACCCGATGGGATCGAGGCGCAGACCGAGGCGGTGATTCGCAATGTCGAACGCGCACTCGCCGTGGCCGGGCTCGACCTGTCCCACGTGGTGAAAGTGACCGCGCACCTGGCCGACCTGGCTGACTTCGCCGCGTACAACGGGGTGTACGAGCGGTTGTTCCCGGCGCCGTACCCGGTGCGGACCACGGTCGGGTCGCAGTTGCTCGGGATCCTCGTCGAGATCGACGTCGTCGCCGCTCTGCCGACACCATGACCAGGAGTGAGCCGGACCTCATCGACTACGCCGCGGTCGAGCGGCTGCGCGAGGAGCCGCTCGACTGGCGGTACAAGGGGCTGCCACCGGACGCCACCAGCCTGGCCGACATCCTCGGCCGGCGGCTGCCCGCGGGCGGGTTCATCTCACCGGTCGCGAGCCTGGACGGCGCGGCGCTGGCCGGCAACCTCGACCGGTACGCCGAGTTCTGCGCCGAACGCGGGCTGGCCTTCGCTCCGCACGTCAAAACCACCATGGCCCCCGCGCTCGCGGCGCAGCAGGCCAGGCGCGGGGCGTGGGCGTTCACGGTGGCCACCGTGGCGCAGGCGCGGGTACTGCGGGCGTTCGGCGCGCGTCGCATCCTCGTCGCGCACGGCGTGGTCGACCCCGCCGCGGTCGACTGGGTCGTCGCCGAGCAGGAGCGCGCCGAGATCTACTGCTGGGTGGACTCGGCGGCCGCGGTCGCCGCGCTGGCGGCCAGGATCGGTTCCGGCAGCGCGCCGATCCCGGTCTTCGTCGAGCTGGGCCTGCCCGGTGGTCGGACCGGTGCGCGCGGGGTGCCGGCGGCCGTCGAGGTGGCCCGGGCCGTCGCCGCCGCGCCCGGGCTCCGGCTGGCCGGCGTCGCCGGGTACGAGGGCTCGTACGGGCACGGCCGGTCGAACGCGGACGTGACGGCCGTCCGGCACCACCTGGCCGAGCTGGTACGCCTGGCCGAAGCCGTGGACGCGGCGACCGTGACGGCGGGCGGCAGCGCGTACCCGGATCTGGTGGCCGAGGCGTTCGACGGTCTCGGCGGCGCACGCCTGGCGGTGCTGCGCTCCGGCGCGTACGTGGCGCACGACCACGGGTTCTACGCCGGTCTCTCGCCGTTCCCGCTGGAGCCGGCGCTGCGGGTGTGGGCGACGGTGGTCTCCACGCCGGAGCCCGGCCGCGCATTTCTCAACATGGGCAAACGGGATGTCTCGTATGATCTGCACCTTCCGATGCCGCTAACGGTCTTGCGCGACGGAATGCCGCGTCCGGTCGAAGGACTGACCGTGACCGAACTGAACGACCAGCACGCGTACCTGTCCGACCCGGCCGGGGAGGTCAGGGTGGGTGACTGGGTGGTCTGCGGCATCTCCCATCCGTGCACGATGTTCGAACGCTGGCAGGCACTTCCCGTACTCGACTCCGAACACAGGGTCATCGATATCGTTCGTACGTTCTTTTGACGCATCGTCTGTCATCCACTTGTGCGCGATTGACAGCGTTCGGTTGGAGCTACCGAACGTAACAACGATGGCGCCGGGAAAGCGCTTACGGCAGCATCGGCCACGTGAATCCGTTTTCGATCAGGGGCCGTACGCTGGGCTTTTACGGCTCAGGTCGCCCTGTGTATACCGGTCGGCCACCGCGTATTCCGCAGGGTCCGGGCTAGACGGTCTCGCGCGATCGACAAACCTGCGTTATCTTCGCAGCACGTACGACCGGTTCGGGGCGGGGACCGGCTCGCATCCGTGGACCTGAAGCCACGGATGACGACGCTTTGAGTGTGTGAACCCCCGCCACCGCGGCCCGGCAACGCCGACGCTGCCTGAAACCGTCTACGGTGACTGACCTTGCCAACGCCTGATACTGATCGGCCACCCGCCGATCAGACATTCGCACCGCTGGCTGGCCTCCAGCGCTGGCTCTACCAGGGCCGGCGTCACCAGCGTGGGCTGATCCCGCAGAACCGCGGGCCGCTCGCGCTGCTCCTCGCCGCCATCGTCGCATTGCTCCTCGTCGCGGTCGTCGCATTGTGGCCCACACCGAAGCGCAACAACGTGGTGCTTCCGGAGATCCCCGGTTCGACGCCGACCTATGCGCCGACCCTGCCGTCCCCGGACAACCCCGACGACTCGGGGGAGCCGTCCGACCTTCCATCCGGAACAGCGGTCCCGGGCCAGCCACCGTTACCCACGGGCGGGGCGACCACCGCGGCGCCACCACGCAACAATCCACCGGCGCCGAACCCACCACCGCACAACATCTCGCCCACCTCGTTCGAGGCCGAAGCCGCGTCCAGCACGCTGATCGGCGCGGCGCGCATCCGCAACAACCGGGCGGCGTCCGGCGGGCACGCGATCGGGTTCCTGGGGAGCGGCAACGGCTCGTCGGGTTCGCTGCGAATGAACGGGCTGGCGGTTTCGGTACCGGGTACGTACACGTTGACGATCTTCTACATTTCGGGCGACGGCGACCGGAAGGCGCGGGTCCGCCTGGGCGACGGCGCCCCGATCACGGTGAACTTCCCGTCGACCGGGGACTGGGACACCGTCGGCTCGCTTGCGCTCCGTGGCACCTTGAACGCGGGCGGAAACTCGGTCCTGTTCGACAACCCGAACGATTTCGCCCCCGACATCGACCGCCTCGTCATCTCCAACTGAAGCGGCGCCGCCCACCGAGATCCGGGCCGGCGGCGCTAAGGTCATCGGGCGTGTGCACCGTGCTGCTGCGGTTCGCGCCCGGGACGGCCTGGCCGCTCCTGCTGGGCGCGGTCCGCGACGAATTCGCCGACCGCGCCTGGGACCCGCCGGCTCGCCACTGGGGCGGCACCCTGATCGGTGGCCGGGACCGGGTCGCCGGTGGCACCTGGCTCGCCGTCGATCCGGCCGCGCCGGCGATCGCGGCGCTGCTCAACGGGCCGCTGCTGCCGGTACCGTCGGATGGTTTTCGTCCCAGCCGGGGCGACCTGCCGCTGTCCGCGCTGACGCGTTGGCCGGACGCTGACCCGCCGCTCCCGGACCACGCCGAACTGGCCCGGTACAACGGATTTCACCTGCTCCGGGCGGCGACCGACCGGATCGACGTGTGGAGCTGGGACGGCGCGGACCTGACCCACCGCAGCCTCGACCCGGGCGACCACGTGATCGTCAATGCCGGGGTGGACGTGGACACCCCGCTGGTGGGCCGCCTCCGCAACCGGATGGCCGACCTCCCGACGCCGGACCCGCGCCCGGGCCGTGCCACCCGTGACGCCTGGGACGGCTGGGACGGCTGGGACGGCTGGGTCGACCTGCTCGGCGGGGACGGGATCGACCCCGGTGACCCGCGGGCGCTGCTGGTGTGGCGCGAGTACGAGGGCCGGGTGTACCGGTCGGGGTCGGCCGGCCTGGTCGCGCTCGGCGCGGACGGGGTCCGGTTCGACTTCACCGCGATCGACTTCACCGGGCCGGCCCGGTCCGGAGCATCCTGGTACGAGGTGCCCGTTTGACTCCGCTGAGGCCCGGGTAGCCGAGCCCTACGGGGCGACGCAGAGGAGGCGACAACAGTGCCGATCGCGACGATCAACCCGGCCACTGGTGAGACGCTGAAGACCTTCGACCCGATGCCGCCCGAGCAGATCGAGTCGCGGCTGGCCGCGGCGGTGCGCGGCTTCACCGAACTGCGCGGTACATCGTTCGCCGAGCGGGCCGGCTGGATGCAGGCCGCCGCCGACATCCTCGACGCCGAGTGCGACGGGATCGCGGCGACGATGACCACCGAGATGGGCAAGACGCTGGCCGCCGCCAAGGCCGAGGTGGCCAAGTGCGCGACCGCGTGCCGCTTCTACGCCGAGCACGCCGAGGACTTCCTTGCCGACGAGCCCGCCGACGCGGCGGCGGTGAAGGCGACCCGGGCGTACGTGCGCTACCAGCCGATCGGCCCGGTACTCGCGGTCATGCCGTGGAACTTCCCGCTCTGGCAGGTCATGCGGTTCGCCGCGCCGGCGCTGATGGCCGGCAACGTGGGCCTGCTCAAGCACGCGTCGAACGTGCCGCAGACCGCGCTGTTCATGGACGAGCTGTTCCACCGCGCCGGCTTCCCGGAGGGCTCGTTCCAGACCCTGCTGATCGGCTCCGACCAGGTCGAGCCGGTCCTCACCGACCACCGGGTGCGCGCGGCGACGCTCACCGGCAGCGAGGGCGCCGGCCGGGCGGTCGCCGCGATCGCCGGCCGCGAGCTCAAGAAGACGGTGCTGGAGCTGGGCGGCAGCGACCCGTTCGTGGTCATGCCGTCGGCCGACGCTGGACCGGGCCGCCAAGGTGGCGACCACCGCGCGGGTCCAGAACAACGGCCAGTCCTGCATCGCGGCGAAGCGGTTCATCGTGCACGCGGACGTGTACGACGAGTTCGCCGAGCGGTTCGTCGCGAACATGTCGGCGCTGCAGGTCGGCGACCCGATGGACGACGGCACCGACGTCGGCCCGCTCGCCACCGCGCAGGGCCGCGAGGACGTCGCCGAGCAGGTACGGCGACGCGGCGTCGAAGGGCGCGACGGTGCTGTGCGGCGGCGAGGCGCCGGACCGGCCCGGCTGGTGGTACCCGCCGACCGTGGTCGCCGACCTGACGCCCGAGATGCGGATGTGGCGCGAGGAGGTGTTCGGGCCGGTCGCCGGGCTGTTCCGGGTCGTCGTCCTACGACGAGGCGATCGAGCTGGCCAACGACACCGACTTCGGCCTGGGCGCGAACGCGTGGACCAACGACCCGGCCGAGCAGGACCGCTTCGCCGCCGACCTGGACGCCGGGATGGTCTTCATCAACGGCATGGTCACCTCGTACCCGCAGCTGCCGTTCGGCGGGGTGAAGAACTCCGGCTACGGGCGGGAGCTGTCCGCGCACGGCATCCGCGAGTTCTGCAACATCAAGACCGTCTGGATGGGCTGAGGTCTGGTCGTCGATCTAGGAGAGGTGGGCGCGGACCTCGGCGGCGTCGGGCAGGCCCAGCTCGCTGAACAGGGTCAGCGCCTCCTGCCAGTACTCCTGCGCCAGATCCTTCTCGCCGCTGGTCAGCCGCGCGTACGCGATCCCGTCGAGCGCTCTGGCCTGCTGCTCCCGTTCACCGATGTCGCGGGCGATGCCGAGGGCCGCGTCGTGCTGCTTGAGCGCCTGTTCGGGCTGGCCGAGCAGGCGCATGGCGGTGCCCAGGCCGTTCAACGCGCGTACCTCCAGGCGCCGGTTGTGCGTCTCACGGCCGATCGCGAGCGCCTCGCGCAGCGCCTGCGCCGCGTCCTCCGGCCGGTCCCGGCGCAGGTGGATCAGGCCCAGGTCGGCGAGGGCCTCGCCTTCACCCGCGCGGTACCCGATCGCGCGGTGGATGGCCAGCGCCTCCCGGTGGCAGTCCAGGGCCTCCGGGAACCGGTCCAGCCGCCCGTACACGTTGCCCGTCTCGGCGAGCGCGTTGCCGATGCCGGCCCGGTCGTCGACCTCCCGGAAGATCTCCAGCGCCTGCGCGTGGTGGTGCAGCGCCGCTTCGTAGCGGCCGAGCATCGCGTACAGCAGGCCGATGTTGCCGACGGTGCGCCCCTCACTCGGCCGGTCGCCGATCGCGCGGAAGATCTCCAGCGCCCGCGACAGGTGCTCGATCGCCTGGGCGTGCCGGCTGGTCTTGCCGTACACGACACCGATGTTGCCCAGCGTGCGGCCCTCACCGGCGCGGTCCCCGACCTCCCGCCGGATCACGAGGGCCTGCTCGTAGCAGTCGACCGCCTCGTCGTTTCGGCCCCAGATGTCGTACACGCTGCCGATGTTGTTGAGCCGGTCCGCCTCGCCGGCCCGGTCACCGACCGCCCGGGCGATCTCCAGCGACCGCTGGTGACTGTGGAGTGCCTCGTCGTAGCGGCCCAGCCGCCAGTACACCCGGCCGAGCTGATGCAGCGCGGTGCCCTCGCCGTACCGGTCGCCGACCTCGCGCGCGGCGGCCAGCGCGTGCTCCTGGAGCGCGATCGCGTCCGGGTAGTAGGCGCCGATGTAGAGGTACCGGGACAGCATGGCCGCGAGGTGACCGGCGTGGGTGGGCAGCCCGCCCCGGGCGGCGAGCCCGGCGACCGCGACCAGGTTGGACCGCTCGGCGTCCAGCCACGCCCGGGCGGCCTCGGCGTCGCCGATCGGCGGGGTCGGCGCGACCACCGCCGCGACCTTGGGCCGGCGGTGCCGCTCGTGCGGGAACCCCGCGTCCATGGCCACCCCGGCCGTGGCCAGGTAGAGGTGTACCAGCCGGGTCAGCGCCGCCCGGCGGTCCGGCGCCGGCTCCCTGCCGGCCAACTCCGCCGCGTACGCCCGGAGCAGGTCATGCAGCTCGAACCGGCCGAGCGGGGTCTCCCGGACCAGATGCGCCCGGATCAGCTCGTCCAGCAGGTGGCGACACTGGTCGATGTCGATGCCGGCGAGGGCGGCCGCCGCGTAGGCGTCGAAGTCGTGCCCGGGGTGCAGGCCGAGCAGCCGGAACAGCCGGGCCTGGTCGGGCGGGAGCTGACGGTACGACCAGGAGAAGACCGCGCGCACCGCCGTCCGCTCGTCCGCGCCGGCGTCCAGCAGGTCGAGCCGGCGCCGCTCGTCGGCCAGCTCGGTCACCAGCTCGGCGAGGGAGGCGGCCGGCCGGGCCACGGTCAGCTCGGCCGCGATCCGCAGCGCCAACGGCAGGCGGGCGCAGCGGTCGGCCAGCCGCGCGGCCGCCTGCGGGTCCGCGTCGACGCGGCCCTTCAGGAGGGTACGCAGCAGCTCCGTCGCGTCGTCGGCCGGTAACAGGTCGAGATCGATCCGGCGGGCGCCGTCCCGGGCGGCCAGGCTGCTCAGGCTGTCCCGGCTGGTCACCAGCGCGAAGCAGGACCTGTCGCCGGGCAGGAGGGGGCGGACCTGGTCGGCCGAGCGGGCGTTGTCGAGCACGACCAGCAGCCGGCGGCCGGCGAGCAGGGTCCGGTACCGGGCCGCGATCTGCTCCGGCTCGGTCGGCAGGTCGGCGCTGCTGGCCCCGAGCGCGCGCAGGAACGCCGCCAGCGCGTCAACCGGCCGCAACGGCTGATCGGGGTCGTACCCGCGCAGGTCCACGTACAGGCAGCCGGCCGGGAACCGTGCGGCGGCCCGGTGCGCCCAGTGCACGGCCAGCGCGGTCTTGCCCACTCCGGCGGTGCCGGACAGCACCACGATGGGCACGGCGGTGGCCAGCCGGTCCAGCTCGGCCAGCTCGGCGCTCCGCCCGGTGAAGGCGTACACGTCGAGCGGCAGCTCCTGCGGTGGCGCGGCCGGCGCGGTGACAGGCGCGGCCGGCGCGGGCTCCGCGGCCGGATCGCGTACCTCGTCGGCGACCTCGTGCCAGCGCCGCTCCCAGTCCGCCTCGTCGCCTTCGCAGGCACCCACGTACGCGAGGGTCACCGGCAGCGACGGGAACACGGTGCCGCTGGCCGCCGCCGCCAGCGCGGACGGCGAGTACCCGGCCCGCCGCGCCAGCGCCCGGTAGCTCGGCCCGCCGGCGTTCCGGCGCAGCTCACGCAGATCCGCGGCGAACGCCTGAAGCGCGCCCGCGGTCGGATCCAACGGTCGCTCGTGCCTGCCCACGTACTCCCCCTGCGGCATCGACCCGCCGCAATGGGGATCCTACCCACCCCACTTCACCGATCTAGGACGAATGGTGGCTGAATCGTCCGTTTCGTTCCACCATTCGTCCTAGATCGGCGCGGAAATCCCGTCAGGACGTGGGGGTTGGGGACGGGCGGAGGACTTCGCAGGCCTTTAGGGCCGCGGCGGTCTTGGGGTCGTTGGGGTCTAGCTGGCCCTGGCCGCCTGTCATCGTCACGCCGTGGTCGGACAGGCAGTTGCGGTACGCCCGGAGCGCGCCGTTGTCGCGGTTCTGGGCGCCGCCGCTCGGCCGGACGGAGGCGCATGCCTGCTGTGCCTTCTGCCAGGTCTGCGCATCGACACCGGCCGGGGCCTGGTCACCGAACCCGAAGCCGAAGCCGCCACCGCCGCGCGCGCCGCTGGGCCGTGCGGACGGTCTGGCGGTAGGTCGACTGGTCGGCCGGTCGGGCGGGCGCCCACTGGCCCGGTTGCCGCGCGGGAAGGCCGACGGCAGCGTGACACCGTTCTTACGCAGGCACTCGGTGTATGCCGCGAAGGCATTCTGGCCGGTCGGCGCGGTGGGGGTACCGCCCGCCTGAGTTTTCGACGAGCTTCCGCAGGCCGCGACCGCCCCCGCGGTGGCGAACAGCATCAGCAGCAGAGCCGTCACGCGCATCCGCTTGCTCACCGTGACCAACCTCCGAGTAGCCACCCGAGCGGCGGCGTCCGACCCATGGAAGCGGTACCTGCTCGGTGTAGCGTCAGACCAACCTCGAAATCCGCTGGGAACCGGTTCGGCCGCGTCAAGCCCGCGTGAGCGGAGCGAGCGCCAGCCGGCAGAGCCTTTGAGGGTTCTCCCAGGTACGCCCGAGCTAACCGGGAGCCGGGGCGGCCAGACTGACCGACCATGAGACTCGGGGTACCGGCGCGCCTGCGTAGCCGCGGTCCGGCGCTGTGGCTGACCGCTGGCGTGGTCGCCCTTGCCGCCATCGGGGTGGCGACCTTCGCGTACGCGAACCGGACCACACCGGCTCCGGTGGCGAACACGGTCCGGGTGCAGCGCGGGGCGGTCGAACTGACCTCGTCGGCGGCCGGCACCGTGCAGGCCACGGGTACCCGTGGGCTCAGCTTCAGTACGAGCGGCACGGTCACCGAGGTCGACGTCAAGCCGGGCGACCCGGTCACCGCCGGTCAGGTGCTGGCCAGGATGGATCCGTCCAGCGTGCAGGACGACGTGAACACGGCGCAGAGCAGCGTCGACTCGGCCTCCGACGCGCTGACCAGGGCACAGCAGACCGCGTCGCCGGCGCCGGCGGGCGGGTCGTCGGCCGGCTGCCAGACCACCACCCAGGTCGCGCCGGCGGCGCTCACCTGGCACAGCCCGTCACCATCTCCGTCGCCCTCGCCGTCGTCTTCGCCTTCCCCGTCGCCCACGCCGTCCGGAAAGCCCAGCGGCGGTGGCGGGACCGGCGGCGGTCCGGGCGGTGGTGGCAACGGCGGCGGGGGCAGCGGAGGCGGCGCGGGCCCGGGTAACGGCGGCCGGCCCGGCAGCGGGACCGGCGGCGGTGGCGGGACCGGCGGCGGGACCGGCGGCGGCCGTGGCGGCGCGGGCTGCTCGGGCGGCGGATCAGCCGGCGGGTCGGGCGGCGCCGGCGGGTCGGGCGGCGCCGGCGGGTCGGGCGGCGGCGGCTCCGGCGGCGGCCGATCCAGCACCAGCGACAGCCTCCTCTCCGCCGAGCAGCAGCTCACCAACGCCAAGCTCTCCCTGCAACTGGCCCAGGACAAGCTCGCCGGCACCACGATCACCGCTCCGGTGGCCGGCCGGGTGCTGTCCGTGGCCGGCACGGTCGGCGTACAGCAGACGCCCGGCGGCACCGCCTTCGTCGTGCTGGGCGACGTCGCCGACACCGAGGTGCAGGCGCAGTTCTCCGAGGCGGATGTGGCCCATCTGGCGGTCGGCCAGCCCGCCACGATCACCCTGCCCAACAACGACGGCCAGCAGATCAAGGGGCGGGTTTCGCAGATCGACCCGGCGGGTACCACGTCCGGGCGGCTGGTGCGCTACGGCGTGCTGGTCGCCTTCGATCAGGTACCCGATGGTCTTCTGCTTGGTCAGAGCGCCAACGTCGCCGTGATCACCGCGTCGGCCACCGACGTCCTGTCGGTGCCGTCCACGGCGGTGACCGGCGTCAGCAACGGTTCGGGCACCGTGACCGTGCGGTCCGGCGGGCACGACGAGCGGCGGACGGTACAGGTCGGTCTGCAAGGCGATCAGAACACCGAGATCCGATCCGGCCTGGCCGAGGGGAATGAGCTGGTAGTTTCAGCCTCGCGGTAGCTCGTTTCCACAGGCACAGGTACTTCCCAGGTTGTTGTCAGCCGCACCAGAGGTGGTACCGATAGAACTTCGGTGTGTCAGGTGCGAGGCAGGCGACAATGACGGTGCGTCCCGGCGTCGAGCCCCCCGTGGGGGCGGGCCGGCTGCTTGTCGTCGATGATGAAGCAAATATCTGCGCGCTGCTGTCGGCCACGCTGCGGCTGACCGGCTTCGAGGTGCGCGTGGCGGGCAGTGGCCAGGAAGCCCTGGCGGCCGCCGCCGAGTTCGAGCCCGATCTGGTGGTGCTCGACGTGATGCTGCCCGATCTGGACGGGTTCGAGGTGGCCCAGCGGCTCCGGGCGACCGGCCAGCCGCCGGTTCCGGTGCTGTTCCTCACCGCGCGGGACGCGGTCGAGGACCGGATCTCCGGCCTCACGATCGGCGCGGACGACTACGTGACCAAGCCGTTCAGCCTGGAAGAGGTCGTGCTGCGGGTCCGTGCGATCCTGCGCCGCAGCCGCGCCGCGCCGCAGGAGCCGGGCACGGCCGTGCTGCGGTACGCGGATCTGGAACTGGACGAAGAGGCACACGAGGTACGCCGGGCCGGCAAGCTGGTCGACCTGTCCCCCACCGAGTTCAACCTGCTGCGGTACCTGTTGACCAACGCCGGCCGGGTGGTCAGCAAGGCGCAGATCCTGGACCGGGTGTGGAACTACGACTTCGGCGGCGACGGCCGGATCGTCGAGTCGTACGTCTACTACCTGCGCCGGAAGATCGACAAGTCGGCCCCGCCATTGATCCACACCGTGCGCGGGGTGGGCTACGCGCTGCGCCTGCCGCGAAGCGACGAAACTTAACCGATGAGACTCAGCCGGCCACGGTTACGCCGCTGGCGGCACTGGCCGTTGCGGCACCGGATGGTCGTCACGATCGCGGCGCTCGCCGCGGTGGCCCTGGTCGTGGCCGACTTCGCCGGGGCGGCGCTGCTGCGGTCGTACCTGATCGGCCGGCTCGACGCGCAACTGGACGCGCAGTCCAGGGCGGTGGCGCGGGCGATGGCCCGGCCCGGACAGCTCAGCCGCGCCCTGCGGCCCGGCCCGCCGTTCGGCGGCGATTCGCGCACGTACGTGTACTCGAGCACCGGCGAGCTTGTCCTCACGTCGCCGACCGCTGGCACCAACGGCCCCAACCTGGGCGGCTTCGCCTCGCTCAAGGCGCACGCCGACGGGAAGGCGTACACGGTGGACGGCCGCGACGAGGCCTGGCGGATCCGGGTCACCCCGATCACCGAGGCCAGTGGCAACCAGCAGTACGTGGTGCACGCGCTGTCCATGCGGGAAGTCAGCGCCACCGAGGACGGCCTGCTGCTCATCGACGTGGCGGTGACCGCGCTGGTACTGCTCCTGATCGCGCTGGCCGCCGCGTCGGTGGTACGCATCGGCCTGCGCCCGCTGACCCGGATGGAGGAGATCGCCACCGAGATCGCCGGCGGCAACCTGTCCCGCCGGGTGACCGACGCGGATCCGCACACCGAGTCGGGGCGGCTGGGCACCGCGCTCAACATGATGCTGGTCCGCATCGAGGCGGCGCTGGCCGACGCGAGCGCGTCCGAGCGCCGGCTGCGGCAGTTTCTCGCCGACGCGTCGCACGAGCTGCGGACGCCGCTCACCTCGATCCAGGGCTTCGCCGAGCTGTACCGGCGGGGCGGCGCGCCACCCGGGCCGGCCCTGGACGAGGCCATGGGCCGGATCGAGGGCGAGGTGAGCCGGATGCGGCTGCTCGTCAACGACCTGCTGCTGCTCGCCCGGCTCGACGAGGAGCGACCGCTGGAGCGGTACCCGGTGGACCTGCTCGCGGTCGCCGCCGACGCGGTACGCGACGCGCACCTCCGGGTACCGACCCGGTTCGTCCAGCTCACCGGGCTCGACGAACGCGCCCAGACGTTCGAGCCGGTCACCGTGCTGGGCGACGAGCCACGGATCCGGCAGGTGGTGACCAACCTGGTCGCCAACGCCCTTCAGCACACCCCGGACGACTGCTCGGTCGTGGTCCGGGTCGGCGCCGCGGTGACCGCCCCGCTGAACGGCGGACCGGCAGCCGCTGTCGGCGAGCTGCCGGCCGACGTGCGGGCCGCCGTGGTCGAGGTGGCCGACGCCGGCCCCGGCATGAGCACCGCCGACGCCCAGCGCGCGTTCGAGCGGCTGTACCGCGCGGACCCCAGCCGGGCGCGCCGGCACGGTGGCGCCGGCCTCGGCCTGGCCATCGTCGCCTCGATCGTGCAGGCGCACGGCGGCCGGGTCGAGCTGTACACGGCAGCGGGAGCGGGCGCGCGATTCCGGGTACTGCTCCCCGCCGAGGCTGAGTCTTGATTCTCAGTCCCCTCTTGCCAAACCGAGCTACTCTCAGCCAAAACGACGCGCACATTCGCAATGCCGCATCAAACTTGCTGGCACTTTAGTTCAATTAGTACTCACAAGCCGGGCGCAACTGCTACCGACCAAGGTGATGCTCGCAACACTCACCCGCACCAGTACGGAATTGATCCCACGACCGATTCGCGCCAACCGGCCGATCGATTTGGTCTGTGGCGATTGCTTTGTCGAAGATATCAGGTGCATCCGACATGCTATAGCAACGGCCCTTCGGAGCAACCTCCCGCATCAGAATCCTCTTTGGATCGGACAATCGTCCAGTGTCACGATCGCGATATTTCGCGGGAACCTTCCAAGTGGAAACGAACCCGTTCAATACATCGGGAAAGAGCAATAGCCATGCCTCGATCTCCCAAGCAGCCAAGACGTAGTGGGCAGAGTTGAACTCGTTCCTGAGCGCAGCTTCCACTCGCTCCCGCAGGTTCGTATAACCGTCGCTATCCGGACGATCGAGATCCTCGTGAACGAAAACACAAGCGACTTCGGCCTCCTCCCTTTCCGCTCTCGCATGAACCTTCCTAGCCAACATCTTCACCCGGCTAGAAAGAGTATGATCCTTCGCGTCACGGAGACGAATTGCATCATTAATTTCAACGATTCTACCTTGCATATCCGGACAAAATTGTTCAAGCAATATGCGAAGGGTCCGCCGATCAGTACGATCCTCACCTGCAAGAACCACCACCGGTTTACGGGTGGCCCGAATACGCGTTCCACTAGTCCGGCCGCTCACAGGTCACCACCCAGCGCCCCCGAAAACCACAATTCACCAAGCGGCAAGCCCTCCGACTTCTCGACTATTTCCTGCACTTTTGCAGTCGAAACAGCCGGAATCGCTGACGAGCCATCGCCGAGTCGTTCGCATACGATCAATTCGTCCGGTCGGAGCCGATCTGCGAGGGCGGGCGAATGTGTAGCGATTAGAAACTGAGTCCGCTCGCTCGCTTCGCGTAACCGTTCAACCAACAGCTCAAGAGCCTGCGGATGCAGGCCATGATCGATTTCCTCAACGCATGTCAATGCCGGGGGATCCTGGTCATACAGCAATGCTAACAAGCCGAGTAGCCGGATCGTGCCGTACGAAGCATCCGCGAGTTGGGTGGACCTGCGTAAGCCACGTTCGTGAAGCACCACTACAACTTCGCGAGCGGCACCAGAAGGATATTCGAAATCCATTCCCTCTAGTTGAGGAAGCACCTCGGACGCATCGTCCACCAGCCGTTGCCACACGCGCTCATCGCGACTCCGGAGAGTAAGTAGAAAAGCCGCCAGATTTGCCGCATCGTCGTCCAGCGCCTCATTGCTGTTTCTTGGAAATCTGGACGGCAACCTTGCCGCCTCTACCCTGACGTCAAACACTCGGAAAGAGGCAAGTCGAGCTGCCACGGTTGTGACCTCAGACCCACCCTGGTCATCAGAAAGGCGAGGGAGCGTTGAAAGGCCGCTACTCAGTCGCCGAATTCCAATCTCGCGCTCGGTAGACTCAGCGCGGTCCCGTTCGATGCCAACGACATTGACCTTCTGCCCGCTAATGGTGATCCGCCGCCCACGGCCCTGGGTTCGCTTGAACTGGAACGTCTCTCGTCGCGATAGAGTTTGCACTCTGCCGGCTTGCCCGATGCGCAGCGAGTATTCGTCAGGAGCGTTGAGGCTACTGTTCGTGGTCCATGTCGCCTTAAGCTTGATCTGAATGGAACTCGGCTTGCGTTCGCCGCCCCAGAAAACTACCTCGTTGTAGCCCCCACGCAGATCCAACGCAGGTTCAAGATCGGTCCGGATCACGTCAGCGAGAAACCGGAATACCTCAAGAACATTCGTCTTTCCTGCACCATTTGGGCCAACCAATACGTTTAGAGCGCCCAACGGAATCGAGACCTTTCGCAAGCTGCGAAAATTCTCGACCTCCAACTCAATGAGCTGCTTTGCCATCGCCACCCTCCGCACGCCAACCTCAATCGGCGTTACCGCCATCCAGTTTAGCTATCCCTTGGACCCACTAACGAATACCAGTACTAAGCTGTCCTCTTGGGGAAACTAGTCCAACTGTACCGATCACTTCTGGAATCAAAGATCAATATAGCCTCTCACAGCAGAGTATGGTTAAAATGCGCCGACTATCCTCACGGTCTACCTGCCGCATGCCCAATTCTTGGGTCTTCGAAGAGGCCATTTCCTAGCCGCCGGCGGCTGACGAGCGGATCTGCTGGATGACCCGGCGTAGCGCGGGGACGGCCGGGCCGGTGCGGTCGCTCAGGTCGGCGATGCGTCGCTTGTACTCCCGCGCCTTGGCTCTCGGGAGCACGGTGCGCAACTCGCCCGCGGCGGCGAGTGCGACGAGCGCCGCGGCCCTGGGCTCGGGGTCCGATCCGCGCAGGGCGGCGCCGAGCCGGTCGCTGAGGCGCGCGATGACGAGCGGGTCGCGGATGGTGATCCGGGCGGTCGGGAAGATGCCGAGCACGCGACGCGGCTCGACCCGGATCCAGCCGCCGCTCGCGAGCTGGTCGCGCACGGCCAGCCGGGTCCGCCGGTCGCCCCTGCGCACCCAGCTCGTCCAGGAGCGGGGGCGGCTGTCGGCCACCTCGCGGAGGACCGCGCTCAGCACCGGGTCGGTCACCCCGCCCGGGGTCACCACGCGCACCTTGCGGCCCTCGTCCGCGATGTGGCCGCCAAGCCGCAGGTCGGTCAGCGCGGCGGCACGCATCAGGTAGCCGAGCTGGGTACGCGCGGTCAGCCGCTCCTTGCGCGGGTCATAGGCCAGCAGGTAAAGCTGGGCCGGCAGCGACTCGGGGTAACCGCTCATGTCGTCTCCTCGCGGGGCGGTCGGCCGCGCCGGCGCATCCGACCGACGTCGCCCGGCAGCCGTCCGGCGTGCGCGAGTGCCTGCCGCAGCAGGACCTCGATCTGGGCGTTGGTGCTCCGCAGCTCGTCGGCCGCCCACCGGGCCACCGCGTCGTGGACAGCGGGGTCCAGCCGCAGGAGGATTTTCTTCCGCTCGGCCGCCACAGCCCCGATGCTAGCAGAGTGATATCTAATTAACTCCCAGCGAGTTCCGAGCTAAACCGAATCTCCTATCGAGCGCCCACCGGCAGCATTTCCGCATGCCCTCTTGGCGACGAGTTTCGCGCCTCCCGCAGCGCCTTTCGCGCTTTCCTCAGCGTGTCCCGGCGGGTGTCCCGCTGCTGGCCCGCATGCGCCGCCCGACCATGGTCGTCAACGCGGCCCTGGTCGTGTTGCTGCTGGTCGGCGCGTTCTTCTCGTACCGGACGATCGCCGTCGCGGATACCACCACGGCGAGCGCCGGCACCGGACGGGCGGTTCCGGTGACGCTGGGGACGGTGACGTCGTCGGTATCGGCGAGCGGCACGGTGCAGAGCGCCTCGACCGCCAACGCGAACTTCGTGACCTCGGGCACGGTGACCGAGATCGACGCCAAGGTCGGCGACGCGGTGACGGCGGGCCAGGTGCTCGCGAAGGTCAACCCGACGTCGGCCCAGGAGCAGCTCACCGCCGCGCAGGCCAACCTCACGTCGGCGCAGCAGAGCCTCAGCCGAGCAGAGTCCGCGGCGACCGTCGACGCGGCCACCGTCGCCGCCGCCCAGGCACAGGTCACCACCGCGCAGAACAACGTCAACTCGGCGCAGCGCGCGCTGGACGGGACCACGCTCACCGCGCCGATGGCCGGCACCGTGGTGGCCGTCAACGGTACGGTCGGCGGCTCGTCGGGCGGTTCGTCCGGCGGTTCGTCCGGCTCCGGGGCCAGCGGCTCATCGGGCAGCGGCTCGTCAGGTAGCGGCAACGGGGGCGGCGGCAACGGCGGAGCCGGGAACGGTGGCAGCGCGAATGGCGGCGGCAGCGCGAATGGCGGCGGCAGCGGCGGTGCGAGCGCGAGCAGCTCAAGCAGCTCCAGCTCGTCCGGTACCGGCTTCATCCAGCTCGCCGACCTGACCAAGATGCAGGTCTCGGCGAGCTTCGCGGAGGCCGACGCGACCAAGCTGAAGGCCGGCCAGGCGGCGGCGGTGACCTGGGCGGCCCTGTCCGGCGCCCGGGCCACCGGCAAGATCGCGACGATCGCGCCGACGGCGACCACGCAGAACAACGTCAACTCGTACGCGGTGACGGTCAGCATCGACACCCTGCCGGAGGGCGTCCGCATCGGGCAGACCGTGACGGTACTGGTGACGGTCGCCGAGGCCGACAACGTGCTCCGGGTGCCGGCCGCCGCCGTCCGGGGCACCGGCCAGCGGCACACCGTCGAGGTGGTCGCCGCCGACGGCAAGCAGCAGGCCCGCCCGGTCGAGGTCGGCGTCCAGGGCGACCAGTTCGTGGAGATCACCTCCGGCCTCCAGGTCGGTGACCAGGTGGCGCTCAACCTCCAGACGGCCACCGGTACCGGTGCCGGTGGGGCCGGTGGCCGGTTCGGCGGCGGTGGCTTCGGCGGCGGCGGCTTCGGCGGTGGTGGCTTCGGTGGCGCAGGTGGCGCCGGTGGTGCGCGTCGCGGTGGCGGAGGTGGCGGATGAGCATCGCTGAGCACCCGGTACTCGACGTCCGCAACGTCGTCAAGCTGTACGGCGAGGGCGAGACGCTGGTACGCGCGCTGCGCGGGATCACGCTGACCGTCGAGCGGGGCGACTACGTGGCCATCATGGGCGCGTCCGGCTCCGGCAAGTCGACCCTGATGAACATCCTCGGCTGCCTGGACGTGCCGACGTCGGGCCAGTACCTGCTCGACGGGGTGGATGTGAGCCGGCTCGACGACCGCCAGCTCGCCCTGGTCCGCAACCGCCGGATCGGGTTCGTGTTCCAGGCGTTCAACCTGATCCCGCGGACCACGGCACTGGCCAATGTGGAGCTTCCGCTCGCGTACGCCGGCATGAAGGCCGCACAGCGCCGGCAGCGCGCCCGCGCCGCCCTGGCCATGGTCGGGCTGGCGGATCGCGCCGACCATGAGCCCAACCAGCTCTCCGGCGGCCAGCAGCAGCGGGTCGCGGTGGCCCGGGCGCTGGTGACCGCGCCGGCCCTGGTGCTGGCCGACGAGCCGACCGGCAACCTCGACACCCGGTCCAGCGCCGACGTGCTGGCCGTGCTCGACCGGCTCAACCAGACCGGCCGCACGATCCTCCTGATCACCCACGAGCAGGGTGTCGCCGAGCACGCCCGGCGGCTGATCCGGCTGGTGGACGGCCGGGTCGTGTACGACGAACGGCAGCGCCCACTGCCCACCCGAAACACCGAGGCGGTCTACTCATGACCCCGCGTAACGCTCGTCGATCTAGGACGAATGGTGGGACGAATGGGGCGAGCCAGGCACCACTCGTCCTAGATCGACGAGAAGAGGGGGCGCGCGATGAGTCTCTATGAGACGGTCCGGTTCGCTATTCGCGGGGTTACCGCCAACAAGCTGCGGTCCGGGTTGACCGTGCTGGGCATTCTGATCGGCGTGGCCGCCGTGATCCTGCTGGTCGCGGTCGGCAACGGCTCGCAGAAGGCGGTACAGCAGAGCATCGAACGGCTCGGCACCAACACGCTGACCGTCACCAGCGGCGGCCTGCGCACCAGCGGCGTGCAGACGCAGAACACCTCGCTGACCATGGACACGGTCAGCGCACTGGTCGACCCCGACGCCGCGCCCGACGTGAAGAGCGCCTCACCGGTCATCACCAGCTCGCAGACCGGCACGTACGACGGCACCGACCACAGCTTCGGCCAGTTCGTCGGCACCGTGCCGGCCTACCTGCCGGCGTCCAACGACAGCGTCGCGCGCGGCTCCGCGTTCACCACCGACGACGTCAAGGACGGGCGCCGGGTGGTCATCCTCGGCAGCAGCGCCTCCGACGCGCTGTTCGCGACCGCCGACCCGATCGGCAAGCAGATCACGATCAGCGGCACCCTGTTCACGGTCGTGGGCGTGCTCGCCGACAAGGGCGGCTCGGGCTTCAACGACCCCAATGACATCGCGATCGCGCCGGTCACAGCGGTCCAGGAGGCGCTGTCCGGCTACGGGCCACTCAACCAGATTCTGGTACAGGCGACCGGCCCCGACCAGGTGGACGACGCGCAGGCCGAGGTCACCGCGATCCTCAACCAGAAGCTGCACGTCACCAACACCGCGAGCGAGCCGTTCCGGATCCTCAACCAGTCGCAGCTGCTCGCCGCGCGTACCGACACCGCCAAGACGTTCACCGTGCTGCTCGGCGCGGTGGCGGCGATCAGCCTGCTGGTCGGCGGGATCGGGATCACCAACATCATGATGGTGACCGTGACCGAGCGGACCCGGGAGATCGGCATCCGCAAGGCGCTGGGCGCGCCGAAACGCACGGTGCTCACCCAGTTCCTGGTCGAGGCGACGGTACTGAGCGTGATCGGCGGCCTGGTCGGGGTGGCCGCCGCGATCATCGGTAGCCAGTTCACGATCGTCGGCATCAAGCCGGTGATCGTCCCCAGCTCGGTCGCGCTCGCGCTCGGCGTGTCGGTCGCGATCGGGCTCTTCTTCGGCAGCTACCCGGCCAGCCGTGCGGCCGGCCTGCGCCCCATCGAGGCACTCCGCTATGAGTGAGGACTTCATGAACGTACGTGGACGGCACGCCGACACGGCGGAGTTGCCGGTTGTGGCCAACCCGCCCGACGACGTCGACCTCGGCAGTGACCCGTTCGCCGACGACCTGAGCGACCAACTGGCCGCGAAGGCGCCGCGCCGGTTCTACACCAGGGTCACGGCCGTGCTCGCCGGGCTGGTTCTGCTGGCCGGCGGGTTCTTCGCGGGTGCCCAGGTGCAGAAGAACTTCGGTACGCCGGCCGGCGGGTCCGGGCGCACGGCCAACGGCAGCAACCTGGCCGGCGCGGGCGGCGCCGGCGGCCTCGGCGGCGCCGGTGAGTTCGCCGGCCGACAGGGTGGCCGGAACGGCGGGACCGGGACGGGCGGCGCGACCGACGGCACCACCGGGACCGGCGGCACGGGCAACGGCACCGGAGCGACGGCCGGGGGCGGTGCCGGCAACGTCACGACCGGCACGGTCAAGCTGGTCGACGGGACCACCGTCTACATCCAGACCTCGGACGGGAACGTGGTGACCGTGAAGACGAACGGCTCGACATCGGTACAGGTGGCCCAGGGCGGCGCGCTGTCCGACCTGACCCCGGGCGCCCAGGTGACCGTCGAGGGGGCGGCCGGCAGCGACGGTTCGGTCACCGCCACCAAGGTCACCAAGGCGAAGTAGCCATGCGCGTCCTGGTTGTCGACGACGAGCCCAACGTCCGGGAGACCGTGTCCCGCGCGTTGCTGCTCGACGGGTACGAGGTCAGTGTCGCCGACAACGGGATGACCGCGCTGGATCTGGTCCGCACCGAGCGGCCGGACGCGATCGTGATCGACGTGATGATGCCGCGGATGGACGGCCTGGAGACCTGCCGGGTACTGCGGGCGGAAGGGCACCGGCTGCCGGTACTGATGCTGACCGCCCGGGACAGCGCGCCGGACCGGGCGGCCGGTCTCACCGCGGGTGCCGACGACTACCTGACCAAACCGTTCACGCTGCGCGACCTGCTGACCCGGCTGGGCGCCCTGATCCATCGGACCCCGCAGGGCAACGGGCTGGTGCTGAACCCGGGCAACCGGCTGCTCGGGCGGAGCGGTCAGGAGGTCGCCCTCAACCCGACCGAGTACCGCATCGTCACGGCGTTCCTGGACCACCCCGGCCGGCCGCTGCGCCGGACCGCACTGCTCGAACACGTGTGGGGCTATGACTTCGGCGGCCGCTCGGCCATCCTCGACCCGTACCTGGCGTCGCTGACCCGCAAGCTGGCCACCCTCGGCTGCCGGCTGGCGTCGACACCCGAGGGTTACCTGCTGACGGTCAGCTGAACGGGGTGTGCGGGCGGCCCTGGGCGACCCCGTCGACGTACAGGTCGACCTTCTCGTTGTAGAAGCAGGCCAGCCCGGCGATCTTCTGGCTCTCGGCCAGCGGGCTGCGGTAGATCCAGACGTAGTCGTTGTACCGCTTGCCGTTGACCTCGACCGACCAGTACCCGGCGGTCCCCTTGTACGGGCAGTGGGTCTGGGTGTCCGACGGCACCAGGAGATCCATCCGTACGTCCGGCAGCGGCAGGTAGTACCGCGGCGGGAGACCGGTCTCGTAGAGGATGCGCGGCTGCCGCGACTCCGCCACGGTCACGCCGTCGATCTCCACCCGGACGTGCCGGCTGCTGGCCAGGATGTCGACCCTGGCGTACGGGCTGCGCGGGTGGACGTAGATCGGCTCGTCCTCCTCCAGCCACTCGTCCATGGCGGCGAAGTCGAGGCGTACCGCGTCGCGCAGCTCCTCGATCGGCGACTCCGGGTACCGCCGGGCGGCTCCGGCGGCGGTGCCCCGCTCGGTGACGACGTCGAGGATCTCCGCATCGCCCCGGCTGGGCGAGTGCTCGGTCTTCCCGGTCGCCACGAGCTTGGCGCGGACGTCGGCGGCGCGTATGTAGTACGCCGGGTAGTAGGGGATCTCCCAGACCAGCAGTGGTTGGATGGTGTCGGCGACCAGGTCACCGGCGAGATAGGCACGGACCCGTTTCCGGCTCGGCTCGACGCGGACCCGCCCACGGGCGGTGGTCTCACTCATATCCCCGAGGCTACCGCCGCCCCTAACTGGCACAACTTCCCGGAAGTAGTGGCCTCCGGCACCCCCTGAGGGCACTACTTCCGGGAAGTTGTGCCGATCTTCTTAGCTGATCTTCTTAGCTGAGCAATGGGATCAGGGCCAAGCCGAACGCCAGGTAGAACAGGGCGGCGGCGCTGAGACGGGTGCGGCTGATCCGGGTACGCAGGGCCCATTGCAGGTACAGGATCGCGGCCATCGTCGCGATCCCGGCGGCCAGCAGCGGCCCGTCGAACCGCCACGGCGTGAACAGCAGGCCGAGGCCGCTCGGTACCGTCGCCTGGATCATCATCGCGCCGCTGATGTTGGCGAGGGCCAGCTTGGTCTTGCCCTGCCGGACCCAGATCAGCGCGTTCAGCGTCTCCGGCAACTCGGTGGCGATCGGTGACAGCAGCAGCGCGGTGACCGTCGCCGGCAGCCCGATCTTCGGGCCGACCACGTCGAGCTGGTGCACGAACAGCTGTGACGCCAGGAAGATCACGACCAGCGTGACCAGGCTCTGTACCAGGACCGCCCAGGTCGCCGGCGCGGGTCGGCGGCGCTGGATCTTCAGCGGGGCCAGTTCCTCGTCGTCGTTGTGATTGCCCGCCTCGGCTTTGATCTCGCGCCAGAAGTACACCCCGTACGCGACGAAAAATAGCAGCCCGAGCCAGTGCTTGTAGGCGAAGACGACGAGGCCGAGGCCGACCTTCACGACGAAGATGATCAGGAACCAGACCTGGTCGCGGCGCAGCTTGCCGAGGTCGCCGTACTCCTCGCGGGTCGGCCGGCGGCGCTGGGCGAGCAGGGTCAGCCCGACGATCGCGTACGCGATGGTGGCGAGCGCGAGCGGCCCGCCCATGGCCGCGCCCACGCCGATGTCCTTGCGCTGCGGGGTGCCGCCGAAGACGACGGCGACGAATGTGACCACACTCTCGGGCAACGCGGTGCCGAAGGCGGCGAGGACGGTGCCGACCGCGACCGGGCCCAGCTTGAGCCGCAGCCCCAGCCACTCCACCGCGTTGACGAACCACTCGCAGGAGAGGTAGATCGCCACCGCGGCCACCAGCAGCAGCACGATGTGGATCAACGAGGCTCCATTTCCCGCGCGGACGGGCCGGAACCTCCAGGAGACGAGACCCGACCCGCCACCGCGTGAACACGCACGACAGCAACGACGTCGTCGGTCTCGCCCACCCGCCGGGAGACGGGCCCAGGCACCGGGAGCCAGCCGGCTCCAGCATGTCGACACCTGGTCGAGGGGCTACTCCCCTTCGAACCCGGCAATCCTATCCGATCAGGTCGGCACAACTTCCCGGAACCAGTGGTCTCCGCGTACCGCCGGGGCCACAACTTCCGGGAAGTTGTGCCGATTCTGGCGAAGATGGGTATCCATGCCTGAGCGCGACCCAACCGCACAGGAGGGACCCCTCGGGATGACCGACTATCTTGCCGCGCCCACGGCGGCGACCAGCGCCGTCGGAGACGCGTTACGGTCCGTGGCACTGTTTGTACCGAAGTTCGTGGCGTTCCTCGCCATTCTCGTGATCGGCTGGCTGGTCGCGAGGGCACTTCGCGCGATCGTCGCCAAGGTGCTCGGCCGGGTCGGTTTCGACCGGTGGGTCGAGCGCGGCGGCATCAAGGCGGCGCTGGCCCGCTCGAAGTACGACGCCACCGACATCGTCGCCCGGCTCGTGTACTACGCGGTGCTGCTGTTCACCCTGCAACTCGCGTTCGGCGTGTGGGGGCCCAACCCGGTGTCCGACCTGATCAAGGGCATCGTCGCGTGGCTGCCGAAGGCGCTGGTCGCGATCATCATCGTGGTGGTCGCCGCGGCGATCGCGAGCGCGGTACGCGACATCGTCGGCAACGCGCTCGGTGGCCTCACGTACGGGCGGGCGCTGGCGAACGCCGCATCCTGGTTCATCATCGGCGTCGGCGTGATCGCGGCGCTCAACCAGATCGGCATCGCCACCACGGTCACCACGCCGATCCTGATCGCCGTACTGGCCACGATCGCCGGGATCCTCATCGTCGGGATCGGCGGCGGCCTGGTACGCCCGATGCAGCAGCGCTGGGAGGGCTGGCTCGACCGGGCCGGCACCGAGTCGGCGACGATCGCCGAGCGGGCACGGGCGTACGCGAGTGAGCGGGAGTCGGCTGCGGCTGCGGCCGCGGAGGCAGCGCCGACAGCCGCAGAGCCCGCGCCGGCCGCTTCGGAGCCCGCGCGAGCTTCGGTTTCGCCGGCCCCGGTTTCGCCGCCCCCGGTTTCGCCGCCCCCGGTTTCGCCGCCCCCGCCAGCGGAGCCGGTCAAGCCTGCCGCCCCGCCGGTCCGGTACGCCACCGGCACGGCGACCCCGGGCGGCTCACCCACGCCGCCGGTCACGGCCATTCCCAAGCAGCCCGCGGCCAATGACGATCCGACCATGGTCATGCCGCCCGCGAGCCCGCAGGGACCGGGCAACGAGTACCGCTGAATCCGGGGGACCGTTCCCACCCAGGGTTGGGTATGCCCGCCGGTGGGTACGGTCCCCCATTGGACCACCGGTACGGCAAGGAGGTGACCATGGGTGACGCGTTGGTGACCTCACAACGCCTGGCCGATGGTGCCGCGATCATCGATGTACGCGGCGAACTGGATGTCACGACGGTCAGCGGGTTCCGCACCATCCTGGTCGACACCATCACCAGGCAACAGCCGGCCCGGGTGGTCGTCGACATGCTGCACGTGACGTTCATGGACTCAACCGGCATCGGCGCCCTGGTCGTCGGGTACAACACCGCCCGCGAACTGGGCGCCGACTTCGTGATCCACAACCCGAGCCCGTTCGTGTACCGCCAGCTGCACATCACCGGGCTCACCGAGGTGTTCGGCATCCAGGGACGGCCGGCGTGTACCGACGCGCAGAACGGCAGCAGTTCGAAGCAATGACCGGCACAACTTCCGGCAAGTTGTGCCCTCAGGGGACGCCCGAGGCCACTATTTCCGGGAAGTTGTGACGATCAAGGGTGGCTTAATCGCAAGCCGAAACGGGCATAGCGCGCCTATCCTTGAGCGCCGTATGTCACCCACCGTCGCTCCCTCGCCCCCTACCGATCTGCAGGCCCGCCTGCCAGATCTGATGCTGCGTGACCAGCGACGACTGCAACGCCGGCTGGACGGCGCCCGCAACATCCGCAAGCCGGAAGCACGGCAGGCGGTCCTCGCGGAGATCAGCCGGGACATTGAGGCCGCGGAGAAGCGGATCAGGCAGCGCCAGGCGGCGGTGCCGACCGTGAGCTACCCCGAGGCGCTGCCGGTCAGCCAGCGCAAGGACGAGATCCTCGCCGCGATCCGCGACCACCAGGTGGTGATCGTGGCCGGCGAGACCGGGTCGGGCAAGACCACCCAGCTACCCAAGATCTGCCTGGAGCTGGGCCGGGGCGTCCACGGCCTGATCGGGCACACCCAGCCCCGGCGGCTGGCCGCGCGTACCGTGGCCGACCGGATCGGCGAGGAGCTGGGCTCGCCCGGCACGGTCGGGTACAAGATGCGGTTCACCGACCGGGTCGGCGACGACACCATGATCAAGCTGATGACCGACGGCATCCTGCTGGCCGAGCTGGCGCATGACCGGATGCTGTGGCAGTACGACACGCTGATCGTCGACGAGGCCCACGAGCGCAGTCTCAACATCGACTTCATCCTCGGGTACCTGAAACAGCTCCTCCCCAGGCGACCCGATCTCAAGCTGATCATCACGTCGGCGACCATCGACCCGGAGCGGTTCTCGCAGCATTTCGACAACGCGCCGATCATCGAGGTGTCCGGCCGGACCTACCCGGTCGAGGTGCGCTACCGACCGCTGATGGCCGAAAGCGACGATGACGAAACCCACGACGAACCCCGCGACCAGGTCGAGGCCATCGGGGACGCGGCCCGCGAGCTGTCCGCCGAGGGGCCGGGCGACATCCTCGTGTTCCTGTCCGGCGAGCGGGAGATCCGGGACACCGCCGACGCGCTCGGCCGGCTGAGCCTGCGCGACACCGAGATCATTCCGCTGTACGCCCGGCTGTCGACCGCCGAGCAGCACCGGGTGTTCCAGTCGCATCCGGGCCGGCGGATCGTCCTCGCCACCAACGTCGCCGAGACCTCGCTGACCGTGCCGGGGATCAAGTACGTGATCGACCCGGGGACCGCCCGGATCTCCCGGTACAGCTACCGCACCAAGGTGCAACGGTTGCCGATCGAGCCGGTCAGCCAGGCATCGGCCAACCAGCGCAAGGGCCGGTGCGGGCGGACGTCAGACGGCATCTGCGTCCGGCTGTACTCGGAAGACGACTTCACCGCCCGCCCCGAGTACACGGATCCGGAGATCCTGCGCACCAACCTGGCCTCGGTCATTCTCCAGATGACCGCGCTCGGGCTGGGCGACCTGGCCGAGTTCCCGTTCATCGACGGGCCGGACCGGCGCAACATCCGCGACGGCATCGACCTGCTGCACGAGCTGGGCGCGCTGGACGGCGCCAAACTGACCCCGCTCGGCCGTCGGCTCGCCCAGCTCCCGGTCGACCCCCGGCTGGCCCGGATGGCCGTCGAAGCCGAGCGCAACGGCTGCGTACCCGAGGTCATGGTCATCGTGGCCGCACTGTCCATTCAGGACCCGCGGGAACGGCCGGCGGAGAAGCACGAGGCGGCGACCCAGCAGCACGCCCGGTTCGTGGACAAGGAATCGGACTTCCTCGCGTACCTCAACCTGTGGAACTACCTCCAGGAACGGCAGAAGGAGCTGTCGAGCAACCAGTTCCGCCGGATGTGCCGGGCCGAGTTCCTGAACTTCCTGCGGGTACGCGAATGGCAGGACATCTACGGCCAGCTCCGGCAGGTGCTGAAACCACCGATGAGCACCGCGCCGCCGGACGGCCCGGCGATCCACCGGTCGCTGCTCGCGGGCCTGCTCAGCCACGTGGGGCTCAAAGATCCGCAGAAACCGCAGGAGTACCTCGGCGCGCGCGGCGCCCGGTTCGCGGTCTTCCCCGGCTCGGCACTGTTCAAGAAGACGCCGCGTTGGGTCATGTCGGCCGAACTGGTCGAGACGTCCCGGCTGTGGGCGCGGGTCAACGCCCGGATCGAGCCGGAGTGGGTCGAGGCGCTGGCCGGCCATCTGGTCAAGCGCAGTTACAGCGAGCCGCACTGGGAGAAGAAGCAGGGCGCGGTGATGGCGTACGAGAAGGTGACGCTGTACGGTGTCCCGCTCATCGCCCAGCGCAAGGTGAACTTCGCACCGGTCGATCCGCCGCTGGCCCGGGAGCTGTTCATCCGGCACGCCCTGGTCGAGGGTGACTGGCAGACCCACCACCAGTTCTTCCACGACAACCGGGCGCTGCGGGGCGAGGTCGAGGACCTGGAACATCGGGTCCGCCGGCGCGACATCCTGGTCGACGACGAGACCCTGTTCGAGTTCTACGACCGGCGGGTACCGGCCGACGTCGTGAGCGCCCGACACTTCGACGCGTGGTGGAAGAAGGCCCGGCGGGACCAGCCCGACCTGCTCAGCTTCGAGAAATCGATGCTGATCAACGAGGGCGCTGGCGCGGTCAACGCGCGGGACTATCCCGACACCTGGCCGATCGGCGACCTGCGGCTGCGGCTGACGTACCAGTTCGAGCCGGGCGCCGACGCCGACGGGGTGACCGTGCACATCCCGCTGCCGGTGCTGGCCCGGGTGCCGGCCGAGCCGTTCGAGTGGCAGGTGCCGGGGTTGCGGCGCGATCTGGTCACCGCGCTGATCCGGTCGCTGCCCAAGCCGGTCCGGCGCAACTTCGTGCCGGTACCCGACTTCGCCGTCGACGCGGTCATCGGCCTGGCGTCGGTCGACGGGCCGTTGCTCAGCGCGCTCGAACGTGAACTGCGCCAACTCGGCGGCGTCGACGTGCCGCGCTCGGCCTGGGACTGGAGCAAGGTGCCCGACCACCTGCGCGTGACATTCCGGGTGGAGGACGAGCACGGCACGGCGCTCGCCGAGGGGAAGGACCTCGCCGCGCTGCGGGAACAGCTCAAGCCGAAGGTACGCGAGACGATCGCCGCCGCGGCGCCGTCGATCGAGCGCAGCGGCCTGCGGGACTGGGACTTCGGCCCGCTGCCCCGGACGGTACGCCAGCAGCGCCCCGGCTACGAGGTCACCGCGTACCCGGCGGTGGTCGACGAGGGGGACAGCGTCGCCATCCGGGTCTTCGAGACCGAGGCCCACCAGCGGGCGGCGATGTGGGCCGGGCTGCGCCGGCTGCTCCAGCTGACCATCGCCTCGCCGGTCAGGGTGGTCAACGCGCGGCTGTCCAATCAGGCGAAGCTGGCGCTCAGCCGCAACCCGCACCGCAGCGCCGCCGATCTGCTGGACGACTGCGTGACGGCGGCGCTGGACAAGCTGATGGCCGACTTCCTCGCCGGCCACGGTGGCCTGGTCTGGGACGCCGACGGCTTCGCCGCGCTACGGGACAGCGTGCGGGCCGCGCTCCCGAACACGGTCTTCACGATCGTGACCGAGGTGCAGCCGGTGCTGGCGTCGGCGTACGCGATCGAGCGCCGCCTCACCGGCACCGCCAACCTGGCCCTGGTACCCGCGCTGGCCGACATCAGGGCGCAACTGTCCCGGCTGGTGTACCGGGGGTTCGTCACCGAGACGGGCTGGGAATACCTGGGTGAGCTGCCCCGGTATCTCAAGGCCATCGAGTACCGGCTGGACCGGGTCGCCGGCAACGTGGCTCGGGACCGGCAGCTGATGGCCACGGTGGACCAGGTCTGGCAGGAGTACGAGCAGCTCCGCGACGAGGTACCACGGTCGGACGGGCTGCGCCGGATCCGCTGGATGGTCGAGGAGTTACGGGTGAGCCTGTTCGCGCAGGCGCTCGGTACCCCGTACCCGGTGTCGGAAAAGCGCATCTACCGAGCCATGGACGACCTGGCCGCCTAAATCGACGTTGGTCGATAAAGTCCCATCCAGGGGCACCCAGATGGGACAACATCGACCAACGTTTATGGGGGGCGCAACCGCAGCGCGAGCCTCGGGCAGTGGGTTACCGCCCTGCGGGCGGGAGCGGACAGGTTCGGCGGCACCGTGGGCTCCGGCGCACCGTCGCGGGGCAGCGGGTACCCCCACTCGTCGCGGGCGAGCAACTCGGGCAGCAGCTCCGCGCACATGCTCGTGGTCGCGCCCTTCGCGTGCGCGACCGCGGCGACCGTGAGGACCCCGGCCACACTCACCGCGGCCAGGCCGGTGGTGACGCCCGCGATCCGGCGCAGGCCCTTGTCGCGTACCGTCATGATCTCTCCTCAGCTGGTCTGGTCGAGCAGTTCGGTGACGGTCGCGGTGTCGCCGGAGACGGTGGCGGTGACGCTGACCGTGTGCCCGGTCGCGACGCTGCTGATCTGTGCGTTGCCGTTGTTGACCGTGGTCGACGACCCGATTACGTACGTCTTCGTGTAGTTGTCGGTGCTGGCCACCGTGATCGACGACGCGCCGATCGCGGTGACCTTGCCGGTCTGGATCTCCTCGGTCACGTACTGGCCGTTGTTCGAGACGACGATCGTGCCGTGCACCGCGCCGGCCAGGCCGCCGCCCACACCGCCCGCGCCGCGCATGCCGCCGCCCGGCCCGCCGAATCCGTTCTGGCCGCCCTGTGCGCCCGGCCCGCCGCCAGGAAACTGTCCGGCCGCGCTGTTGCCGGTACCCGATGATTTGTCGACCACCGCGACCGTGATCCCGGCCGTGGCCGCGACCGCGACCGCAACCACGACGGCGCCGATGATCTTGCCCTTCGACCAGGTCGGCCGGTCCGGGGCGGGCTGGTGGACGGGCTGGTGGACGGGCTGGTGGACGGGCTGCTGGATCAGGGGGTTGGTGTCGTTCACGGTCATGGGTGGGACCCTCCTCGGTCGTTTTGTATGACCAAGGCTGCGGACCGGGTCTGTGCGGTCCCTGTGGCTGGCCTGAGCGGCCCATAAGGGTTGCGAAGATCGGCACAACTTCCGGGAAGTTGGGGCCTCAGCCCATCCGGGAGGCCACTGTCTCCGGGAAGTTGTGTCGATCTTCGGGCCGCGCACAGGGGGTTCACAGGAAACACCAAAGGAGGGCACAGCCGCCGAGGTCACGATTAGGCTCATGACCACTGTGAACGCTGCTGAGCCCGGGAAGACCGAGCTGCGCCGCGCCGACGGGCAGCCGGTCCGCGTGCTCGTCGTCGATGACGAGTCGACCCTTGCCGAGTTGCTGTCGATGGCGCTGCGGTACGAGGGCTGGGAGGTGCAGAGCGCCGGCGACGGGCTGAGCGCGGTCCGCACCGCGCGCACGTTCCACCCGAACGCGGTCGTCCTCGACATGATGCTGCCCGACATGAACGGCCTCGAAGTGCTGCGCAAGCTGCGCGCCGAACTGGCCGACGTGCCGGTGCTGTTCCTGACCGCGAAGGACGCCGTCGAGGACCGGGTCGCCGGGCTGACCGCCGGCGGCGACGACTACGTGACCAAGCCGTTCAGCCTGGAGGAGGTCGTCGCCCGGCTGCGGGGGCTGATGCGGCGTACCACCGCCGTGGCCAAGGCGGAGCCGACCCTGCTGGTGGTGGGCGACCTCACCCTCGACGAGGACAGCCGGGAGGTACGCCGGGGCGGCGACCTGATCAACCTGACGGTCACCGAGTACGAGCTGCTGCGGTACCTGATGCGCAACCCGCGCCGGGTGCTGAGCAAGGTCCAGATCCTCGACCGGGTGTGGAACTACGACTTCGGCGGCCAGGCCAACGTCGTCGAGCTGTACATCTCGTACCTTCGCAAGAAGATCGACGCCGGTCGGACGCCGATGATCCACACGATGCGAGGTGCCGGCTATGTTCTCAAGCCGGCCTCTTGACCGGGTCGTGGCCTGGTTGCGCGGCTGGTCGCTGCGGGCCCGGTTGATCGCGGCGCTGGTCGCCCTGCTCGCGGTCGCCTGCGTGACCATCGGCGTGGCCAGCGAGGTCGCCGTCAGCCGGATCCAGCTGGGCCAGCTCGACAGCCAGTTGGAGTCCGCCGCCGACCGGACCCCGCACGACAGCGGGCCGCAGCACAAACCGGGTAGCCCGCAGCTGGGCGGCAGCCTGCCCGGCGACGGCCCCGGCCCGCCGCCGGGCACCCTCGTGATGCACATCGGCGACAGCGGGGTGATCGCCTGGGTCATCGACGCGGACGGGTCGGCGAAGGATCTCACCGCTGCCCAGCAGGCCGTCCTGGCCAGGCTGCCGGTGACCGGCCGGCACTACACCCGGGCCGTCGGGGGCGCCGACTACCGGCTGACCGCCCGCCGCGGGCCGGATGGCGACATCTCGATCAGCGGGTTGTCACTCGAACCGTTGCAGCAGGCGCAGTACGCCCTCGCCGCGGTCGAGATCGCGATCAGCGTGACCGCGCTCGCCCTGGCCGCGCTGCTCGGCGCGTTCATCGTCCGGCGGACCATGCGACCGCTCGAAGCCGTCGCCGCGACCGCCAGCCGGGTGGCCGAACTGCCGCTCGACCGGGGCGAGGTGGCGCTGTCGGTCCGGGTGCCGGACGTCGACCCGCGTACCGAGGTGGGCCAGGTGGGCGCCGCGCTCAACCGGATGCTCGGCCATGTGGCCCGGGCACTGTCCGCGCGGCAGGCCAGCGAGACCCGGGTACGGCATTTCGTCGCCGACGCCAGCCACGAACTGCGCACCCCGTTGGCGGCCATCCGGGGGTACGCGGAGCTGACCCGCCGGTTCGGCGACGGTGTCCCGGCGGACGTGGCGCACGCGATGCGCCGGGTCGAGTCGGAGACCGCGCGGATGACCGTACTGGTCGAGGACATGCTGCTGCTCGCCCGGCTGGACTCGGGCCGGCCGCTGGCCAGTGCGCCGGTGGACCTGTCGCGGCTGGTCATCGACGCGGTCAGCGACGCGCACGTGGCCGGCCCGGATCACCGCTGGCACCTCGACCTGCCCGAGGAGTCGGTGACCGTCGACGGCGACGCCGCCCGGCTGCATCAGGTGCTGACGAACCTGCTGGCCAACGGCCGGGCGCACACGCCGCCGGGGACGACCGTCACCACCAGCGTGCGGGTATCCGGTGACGCGGTGCTGCTGAGCGTCGCCGACGACGGCCCGGGCATCCCGCCGGACCTGCTGCCGGACGTGTTCGACCGGTTCGCGCGCGGCGACACGTCGCGGTCCCGGGCGGCCGGCAGTACCGGGCTCGGGTTGTCCATCGTCGCCGCTGTCGTCGAGTCCCACCGGGGTAGCGTCGAGGTGATGAGCCGCCCTGGGCGGACGGCGTTCACCGTGCGGCTGCCAACCTCGCCCGCGGGTTCCGAGCCTGAGCCGGCGGTCGTGGCGGACGCGGTCCGGCGCTGACGGATGAGAGGACGCGCGATGGGCTTCCTGGACAAGGCCAAGGACCTGCTGAGCAAGCACGACGACGAGGTCGACCAGGCGCTGGAGAAGGTCGGCGACCAGGTCGACGAGCGCACCGGAAACAAGTACTCCGAGCACATCGACAAGGGGGTACAGGCGGCGCAGGAGCACACCGGCGAAGGCGATACGACCGCCCGTTAGACGCTGGTTTCGGCGATGACGCGGGCCCGCTCCGGTCCCGGGGCGGGCTCGACGTGCAGGGTGCTCCACGCCGCCATGGCGATGACCGGCACCAGCAGCGCGCCGGTGACCAGCAGGTCGGGCGGCCGGACCGGCGCCACGATCGCGAGGGCCACGATCAGCAACGCCAGCGCCGCGACCACCCGCATCGCCCGCCGGGTCGGCGGCGACGCCTGCGCGGTACGCCACAGGTAGCCGGCCCCGAACACCAGCGCCCCACCGAACACCAGCAGGTGGGAGGCGTGCGAGTTGAGTGACCACTGGTGCGCGACGCTCGCGTACACGCCGTACAGGCTCGCCGCGTACAGCGCCATCGCCGCGACCGGGTGCCCGGCCGCACGGGTGGCCGGGGCGTCGAGCAGCAGGTCCAGCCACTCCCGCGGCCCCCGCATGCCCGGCTCGGTCGCCGGGGACAGCGTGGCGCGGGCCAGCGTGAGCGGCGCCCCGGCGACCAGCAGCAGCGGGGCGACGATCACGATCAACAGATGCTGGACGGTCTCGACCGGCGTGAAGTCCGTGGTCTCGGCGAGCTGTACGTCGGTGGCGAGGATGACCACGATCCAACCGGCGACCCAGGCGGCGGTGCGGGCAGCCGGCCAGTCTCCACCCTGCTCGCGCCAGCGGCTTACCCCGGCGAAGTAGAGCCCGGCGGCGCCCAGCGCGAGCGCGAAGAACACCGGCTCGGGCAGGCCGTCCAGCAGCGGGGCGAGTGGCGAATCCTTGTACCCGGTGATCTCCTCACCGTCGGGGGCCGGCGTACGCGACAGGGCGACCGCCAACCCGAACGTGGCCGCCATGATCAACACTTCGATCCCGGCGATCCGGGCGAACACCCCGCGCGCGCCGCTGGCCAGCAGCGGGATGGACCGGCGGCGGTGCCACCAGCCGAACCCGCCCAGCGCCACCAGCGCGGCCAGCTTCAGCCCGACGAGCAGGCCGAACGTGGACAGGATGCCGGGCAGCGACCAGAGCCGGACCAGCGCGATGGTGACGCCGGTCGTGCCGACGAGTACATAGCAGCAGACGGCGAGCTGGGAGAACCGGCCTACGCTGGCCGCCAGCTCACCGACCGGCCGGCGGCGGCCGAGCAGGAGCGCGAGCAGGCCGCCGGTCCACAGCACGGCGGCCACGATGTGGATCACCAGCGCGGACACGGCGAGCTGGTGGTTGCCGGAGGATGCCGAGTGGCCGGCGAACGCGGGCGGCAGCACGGTCAGCACCGCGAGCAGGGTCACCCCGGCGGCGGCGGTGACGGTACGCACGTACCGGCAGGCGACCGCCACGGCGGCGGCGAGGACGGTGACCGCGATCAGGACCCGCCCGCCGTCGACGGCGAACCCCACCTCGGTCAGCCCTTGCAGGTTGACCGCTTGGCCGACCGGGACGCCGAGCACGTCGGACATCGTGAAGCAGAGGCTGGCGACCGCCCCGAACGCCCAGACGGCCGCGGACCAGGAGGCCGCGCGTACCCAGGTTTCGCCGGCGGGCGAGAGCACGAGCGGCTTCGTGCCGGGGCGGCCCGGGACGAGGAACGTGGCCGCCAGTAGGAACCCGACGGTGACCACCGCGGACGCGTCGACCAGCAGGCGTGATGCCGGCAGCAGCCACGGGGTCCAGCCCGTGTCGACCAGGGTGCCGCCCCAGCCGGCGGCCAGCACCGCACCGCCCCACCAGGCGACCGCCGCTCCGGTCGCGACCGCGACCACGGCGGCCAAGCCGCCGAGAAGCCACCGTCGCCGGCTGTCCTGTTCCATGATCATGAACGATTCGGGGTGCTCTGACACCCCGGATCCTTCACGATCATGGTGACTAGCTGCTTGGTCCGCCAAGATCCACTCCAAACGAGAGCGACTGAGCCTACCTCTGGGCACGCCTTTCGCGGGCCGCCGGTTCACGGGCCGGGCACAGCCGCTCGACAACCCCGGTACAGGGAACCGCCGCAGGCTGGCGACCATGACCATGACTCTGCCCGGCATCCGGCCCCAGCAGGCGCGGCCCACCCCGACCGTCGCGCGGCGTGACCGGTTGCTCCCCCTCCTGCTGTTGGCTACGGCCGCGCTCTACCTGTGGGGGCTGGGCGCGTCCGGCTGGGCGAACGCGTTCTATTCGGCCGCCGCACAGGCCGGGGGTACGAGCTGGAAGGCGATGTTCTTCGGCTCGCTGGACGGGTCCAACGCGATCACGGTCGACAAGACACCCGCATCGCTGTGGATCATGGACGCGTCGGTCCGGCTGTTCGGCCTCAGCTCGTGGAGCATCCTGGTACCCGAGGCGCTGATGGGCGTGGCGGCGGTCGGCGTCCTGTACGCGACCGTGCGCCGCTGGTTCGGGCCGGGCGCCGGGCTGCTGGCCGGGGCGGTGCTGGCGACCACGCCGGTGGCGACGCTGATGTTCCGGTTCAACAACCCGGACGCGTTGCTCGTCCTGCTGTTGGTTCTCGGTGCCTACTGCGTCACGCGGGCGGTCGAGCGGGCCAGCACCCGCTGGCTCCTGCTCGCCGGGGCGTGCGTCGGCTTCGGGTTCCTCACCAAGATGTTGCAGGCGTTCCTGGTACTGCCGGCGTTCGCGCTGGTGTACCTGGTCGCTGCGCCGACCCGGCTGCGCCGCCGGCTGGTGCAGCTTGTGGCGGCCGGGCTCGCCGTGATCGCGTCGGCCGGCCGGTGGGTGGCGACCGTCGAGCTGTGGCCGGCCGCGTCCCGCCCGTACATCGGTGGCTCGACCAACAACAGCGTGCTGGAACTGACGTTCGGGTACAACGGGCTCGGCCGGATCCTCGGCGGCGCCGGTAACGGCGGTGGCGGTGCGGGTGGCCCTGCCGGCGGATCCGCTGGTGGATTCGGTGGCGCCGGCGGCGGTGGGAACACCGGCTTCGGTGGCGCTACCGGGATCACCCGGATGTTCGGGGCGGCCTTCGGTACCCAGATCTCGTGGTTGTTGCCGGCGGCCCTGATCGCGCTGGTCGCGGCATTCTGGCTGACCCGACGGGGGCCGCGCGTCGACCGGACCCGGGCGGCGGTGCTGCTCTGGGGCGGTTGGCTGCTGGTCAACGGCCTGGTGTTCAGCTACATGCAGGGCACGGTCCACCCGTACTACAGCGTGGCGCTCGCGCCGCCGATCGCCGCGCTGGTCGCGATCGGTGGGCTGGAGCTGTGGCGGCGGCGGGACACCTGGTTCGCCCGGATCACGCTGGCGGCGATGGTCGGGGTGACCGGGATCTGGAGTTTCGTACTGCTCGGCCGGGTGCCGAGCTGGCACCCTACGCTGCGGTACCTCGTGGTTGTCGGCGCCGCGCTGGCGGTCACGGCGCTGCTGATGGGCGTGGGCTCGGTACGCCGGATGGGTGTCGTGGTGGCCGGGGTGGCCCTGGTGGCGGGGCTGGCCGGGTCGGCGGCGTACGCGGTGCAGACCTCCGGTACCCCGCACACCGGCTCGATCCCGACGGCCGGTCCCACTGGTATGTCCGACGGGTTCCGTGGAGGGTTCGGTGGGCCCGGCGGCGAGACCGCCGATAGTGCCCTGGTCGCGCTGCTGAAGTCGACCGACACCACCTGGGCCGCGGCGACCACGGGTTCCCAGTCGGCGGCGCCGCTCCAGCTCGCCACCGGCAAGGCGATCATGTCGATGGGCGGCTTCACCGGCAGCGACCCGGCGCCGACGCTGGCCGGGTTCCAGCAGTACGTGGCCGCTGGGAAGATTCGCTACTTCATCGCGGATGGTGGCATGGGCGACCGGGGCGGCAACAGTTCGATCGCGACCTGGGTCGCCTCGCACTACACCGCCACCACGGTGGGCGGCCAGACCGTGTACGACCTGACCAAGCCGACCCAGTGATTGACGCTGGTCTATCCAGTACCAGACAGCTCACGCTCGATGGGACTGGATAGACCAGCGTCTGTGGGTGGCGGCCGGGAGCACCGAGGCACCCGGGGCAGAATGGGCGGCATGACACAGACGGTCACCATCGCCGACGGCGTGGAGTTGCCGCTGGTCGGCTTCGGTACGTGGCAGGTGACCGGCAGGCGCGGCTACGAGGCGATGCGGTACGCGTTGACCACGGGCTATCGACATATCGACACGGCGACGATGTACGGCAACGAGCGGGAGGTCGGCCAGGCGGTACGCGACAGTGGTATCCCCCGTGACCAGGTCTTCATCACGACCAAACTGCTACCCCGGCAGGTCGGGCGGGCACGGGAGACGCTGGACGCGAGCCTGCGCGCCCTCGGTACGGAGTACGTCGATCTCTGGTTGATCCACTGGGCGCCGGCCGGCCATGCCCGACCGGACGTGTGGGAGCGGCTGCTCGACGCCCAGCGCGACGGCCGGGCCCGGGCCGTCGGCGTCAGCAACTACAGCATCCGACAGATCGACGAGTTGATCAAAGAGACCGGGCGGGCGCCGGCGGTCAACCAGATCCCGTGGAGCCCGTCACTGTACGAGGAACGGGTGGTGGCCGACAGCCGGGACCGTGGCGTCGTCATCGAGGGGTACAGCCCGTTCAAGCGCAGCGACCTGCGGCACCCGGTACTGATCGAGATCGCCGCGCGGCACCAGGTGACGCCCGCGCAGGTGGTGATCCGCTGGCACGTAGAGCACCGGATCGTCGTCATCCCCAAGTCGGTGACGCCCGACCGCATCCGCACCAACCTAGACGTATTCAGCTTCGCCCTAACCCCCGAGGACGTAACCCGCATAGACGCCCTAGGCGCCTGACGCTCAAGATCCACACAGATGTAACCCATTTGCGGCATCGAGGCTGCGAGGAGGCAGCAGATGGGTTACATCTGTCGTGATCATGACGTGCACCGGTTCGTACTAAATCCCCACGAAAGGCTCAGTCCATCCTCCGTACCGCCGATGGAGGTAGGACCGGCTCATGGACCAAGGTGTGCGTACGAGCGCGGGGAAGGGAGGATCGTGTCTCCTCGCATGCTGATGGCCTGCTATGGGCTGTGGTACACGGTTCTCGCCGCCCTGTTCTACGTCCTACCTTCCTGGCACTCGCCCATCTGGGCGGCCATCGGCCTGTCGAGCGCCGGCGCGGTCTGGTACGGCGTGCGGCGCAACCGCCCTCGCCGCAAGCTCCCCTGGCTCCTGCTCGGCGGCGCGGTCCTCGCGTTCAACGGCGGCGACCTCACGTACAACTTCCTGGTCGACGTCCTGCACCAGCATGATCCGTTCCCGTCCCTGGTCGACGGCATCTACCTGCTGCTCTTCTCGCCGTTGCAGGCGGCCGGGGTGCTGCTGCTGGCCCGCTCCGGTGCCGCCAGCCGGGACCGGGCCAGCGTGCTCGACTCGCTCATCCTGACCGGCGGCGTCGGCCTGCTGTCGTGGATCTTCCTGATCAGCCCGTACGTGGAGAGCCCCGACCTGAGCCCGTTCGAGAAACTGGTCTCGGTCTCGTACCCGCTCTACGACCTGCTCATCCTGCTCACCGTGATCCGCCTGGTGGTCATGGTCCGCCGCTCGGCCTCGACGACGATCCTCACCGTCGGCGCGGTCGGCCTGCTGGTGTCGGATGTGCTGTACGGGCTGATCCAGCTCGGCGGGAGCTGGCAGGTCGGTGGCCCGGTCGACCTCGGCTGGGTGATCTACTACGCCGGCATCGGCGCCGCCGCCCTGCACCCGTCGATGGTCAGCCTCACCAAGCCGCGGGTGGTGCGCCACCACGAGATCTCCCAGCGCCGGCTGGTCCTGCTCACGCTGTCGTCGCTGATCGCGCCGGCCGTCCTGCTGATCGAGGTCATGCACGGCCGGGTCCGGGACGCGTCGGTGATCGCACTGTGCTCCGCCGCGATGTTCCTGCTCGTCCTGTCGCGGCTGGCCGGCGTGGTCAACGTGCACCGGCGGGCGGTCAGCCGGGAACGGGCGCTGCGCGACGTCGCGGTCGCCCTGGTATCGGCGACCGAGGCCAGCGAGGTCACCGATTCGGTCCGCAAGGCGATCGCGGGCCTGTTACCACCGGGCGCCGGGCACCGGGCGGTCATCGAGATCAACGCCGGAGCCGACGCAGCGGTCGACGCACGGCCCGACGCCGCGCCGATCGAGCTGCTGTACACCCGCGACCTCGATGCTGAGCTCGCCGGCCAGCTCGGCGACTTCGAGATCACCCTGTGCTGCCCGCTGACCCTGCCCGAGCGGCAGTCCGGCGACCCGCGGGTGGGCACGGTGTTCATCGCGGCCGACGAGGTCGCGCTGGTCGCCCTGCAGGGACCGGTCGAGGTACTGGCCTCGCAGGCGGCGCTCGCGCTGGACCGGATCGCGCTGGCGGGCGAGATCAACCGCAGGAACAGCGAGGCGTACTTCCGGACCCTGGTACACAACACCGCCGACGTGATCCTGATCGTCGGCGACGACAACCGGATCCGGTACGCGAGCCCGTCGGCCACCCCGACGTTCGGCATCGACACCGCCGACGGGATCATCGGGACCGCCTTCGAGGACGTGATCCACCCGGAGGACCAGGCGCTCGCCTGCCAGATCCTGGAGGTCGTCCGGTCCAGCGGCACGCACGCCGAACGGGCCGACTGGACGGTACTGCGCGCCGGAAGCAGTGCCGGCGACTACCACGTACAGGTCGAGGTGTCCTGCCGCGATCTTCGGGACGACCGGACGGTACGCGGCCTGGTCGTGACCCTGCGGGACGTGACCGAGCGGCGCCGGCTGGAACGCGAGCTGACCCACCGGGCGCTGTACGACTCGCTGACCGGGCTGCCCAACCGGGCGCTGTTCCACGAGCGCCTGCAACAGGCGGTGGTACGCACCCAACGCACCCGGAGCGTGGTCGGCGTACTCGTGATCGACCTGGACGACTTCAAGATCGTGAACGACACCATGGGCCACGAGGTCGGCGATGAGCTGCTCGTCGCGGTCGGTGAACGGCTCGGCAGCGTGCTCCGCCCGCACGACACGGCGGCCCGGCTGGGCGGCGACGAGTTCGCCGCGCTGATCACCGACGCGCAGGACCCGGCCGACATCGAGCAGATCGCCGGCCGGATCGTGGCCGTACTCGAAGATCCGTTCACCATCGGCGACCGCACGGTCAGCGGCGTCGCGAGCGTCGGCGTGGCCACCACCGCCGAGGCCGAGGACCTCCAGGACCTGCTGCGCCAGGCCGACCTGGCGCTGTACGTGGCCAAGGGCGGCGGCAAGGGCCAGTGGTGCCGGTACCAGTCGGCGCTGCACACGGCTGTCCGGCAGCGGCTGGAGCTGCGGACCGCGCTGGAGAAGGCGGTCACCGATCGGGCGTTCACGCTGGTGTACCAGCCGATCGTCAACCTGGACACGGTCGCGCCCGGCGGTTCCAGCGCGGTCGGTTTCGAGGCGTTGATCCGCTGGAACCATCCGACCCGAGGCATCGTGTCGCCGGGCGAGTTCATCGACGTCGCCGAGGAGAGCGGACTGATCGTGCCGATCGGCGGCTGGGTACTGGAGAGCGCGATCGCCACCGCCGCCGACTGGTACCGCCGACTGTCGCGCCCGCGCCCGCTGTACATCAGCGTCAACGTGTCGGCCCGCCAGTTCCGCACGGCCGGGTTCGTGACCAAGGTCCGCGAGGAACTGGCCGCCCAGAAGCTGCCGGCCGAATGCCTGATGCTGGAGATCACCGAGAGCCTGCTGCTGCGCGACGACGAGCAGGTCTGGGCCGACCTGGCGGTGCTGCGCGAGATCGGGGTACGGGTGGCGATCGACGACTTCGGCACCGGGTACTCGTCGCTGAGCTACCTGCGCCAGGCCGAGATCGACATGGTGAAGATCGACAAGTCCTTCGTGGACACCGTCTCCACGGCGCCGCAGCAGCGGGCGCTGGTCGAGGGCATCGTCCAGTTGGCACAGACGCTCGGCCTCCAGGTGGTCGCCGAGGGCATCGAGCGGGAGATCGACCGCGAGACGCTGATGAACCTCGGTTGCCCGTTCGGTCAGGGGTACCTGTTCGCCCGGCCGCTCAGCTACGCCGCCGCCCTCGACTGGCTGCTGGCGGAGCACATCGCAGCCTGACTCAAGATCGGCACAACTCCCCGGAAACAGTGGCCATAGCGACCCGCTGAGGGCACAACTTGCCGGAAGTTGTGCCGATCTTGAAGGGTAAACCCGACCGGCCCGGGGTAGGCGCCGCGCCATGAAATCCCAGCGCAGCGGGACGCTGGCGCCGTCGCACCCGAAGCCGCCGCACCCGAAGCCGGTCCAGCCGTACCCGGGACCGATCGAGCATGTACCCCGTGGGTCGGTGATCCTGTCCTGGCTGCGTACCACCGACGCCAAGCAGATCGGCCTGATGTACCTGGTCACCTCGTACATCTTCTTCCTGGCCGGCGGCGTGATGGCGCTGCTCATGCGCTCCGAACTCGCCCGCCCCGGGCTCCAGTTCCTGTCGACCGAGCAGTACAACGAACTGTTCACCATGCACGGCACGCTGATGCTGCTGCTGTTCGCGACCCCGATCGTGTTCGCGTTCGCCAACTACCTCGTGCCGTTGCAGATCGGCGCGCCGGACGTGGCGTTTCCCCGCCTGAACAACCTGTCGTACTGGCTGTTCACGTTCGGTGGCCTGTTGCTGCTCGCGTCGTTCGTCACGCCCGCCGGCCCGGCCGGCTTCGGCTGGACCGGCTACGCCACCCTGAGCAACGCGAACAACTCGCCCGGTGCCGGCCCGGACATGTGGATCGTCGGGCTGGTCCTGTCCGGCGTCGGCACGATCCTCGCCTCCGTCAACATGATCACCACGATCATGACGCTGCGCGCGCCGGGGATGACCATGTTCCGGATGCCGATCTTCACGTGGAACATCCTGATCACCGCGTTGATGGTGATCCTGGCCTTCCCGGTGCTGACCGCGGCGCTGCTGGTTCTGCTGTCCGACCGGCAACTCGATTCCCAGGTCTACGCGTCCAGCCACTCCGGACCGCTGATCTGGCAGCACCTGTTCTGGTTCTTCGGCCACCCCGAGGTGTACATCATCGCGCTGCCGTTCTTCGGCATCATCACCGAAATCATTCCGGTGTTCAGCCGGAAACCTCTTTTCGGGTACAAGGGGATGGTCGCCGCCACGATCGCGATCGCCGCCTATTCGATGACGGTCTGGGCGCACCACATGTTCGTCACCGGCCAGGTGCTGCTGCCGTTCTTCTCGTTCATGAGTTATCTGATCGCGGTACCCACCGGGATCAAGTTCTTCAACTGGATCGGCACGATGTGGAAGGGCCAGCTCACGTTCGAGACGCCGATGCTGTGGTCGATCGGGTTCCTGGTCACATTCCTGCTCGGCGGGCTCGACGGGGTGTTGCTGGCCAGCCCGCCGATCGACTTCCACGTCTCGGACACGTACTTCGTGGTGGCCCATTTCCACTACGTGCTGTTCGGCACGATCGTGTTCGCCGTCTACGCCGGGATCTACTTCTGGTTCCCCAAGATGACCGGGCGGCTGCTCGACGAGCGGCTCGGCCGGGTGCATTTCTGGCTGACGTTCGTCGGGTTCCACCTGACGTTCCTGGTACAGCACTGGCTCGGCGCCCGGGGCATGCCCCGCCGGTACGCCGACTACCTGCCAACCGACGGGTTCACCACATGGAACACCATCTCGACCATCGGCTCGTTCGTGCTGGCCGCCGGCACCCTGCCGTTCCTGTGGAACGTGTGGAAGTCGTTCAAGTACGGGCCGCTGGTCCGGGTCGATGATCCGTGGGGGTTCGGGAACTCGCTGGAGTGGGCGACGAGCTGCCCGCCCCCGCGACATAACTTCGACCGGGTGCCCCGGATCCGTTCCGAGCGGCCGGCCTTCGACGCGAGGTACGGCGATCGGGTGACTCCTTGACGTCGCAGTTCGGGCGGACCAGATAGATCATCGCGGCCAGCCAGGCGGCGGCGAGCAGCACGCTGCCGAGGATGTCGGTCGGATGGTGCATGCCCCGGTACGCCCGGGACAGCGCGACCCACACCGGCATGAGTACCGCCAACGCCACCGCCGCCGACACCGCCGGACCCCGCCACCGGCCGCGTACCCGGGGCCAGACCAGGACCACGATCGACGAGTACAGCAGGATCGTGGCCGCGACGTGGCCGGACGGGAAGCTCGACGTCGGCAGTTGGCCGTCGAGGTGCGGCACGTCCGGCCGGGCCCGGCCGACGATCGCCGCCGAGCCGAGGAACAGGGTCAACTCACCGAACATGACGACGAGCAGGAACACCACCGGTCGCCAGCGACGGATCACGGCCAGCGCGAGGGCGCCCGCGACCAGGCCGACAGCGAGGATCATGTGCGTGTTGCCGGCCTGGCTGCCGAGGTAGCTCACGGTGTTGAAGAACGCGGTCCGGTGCCCGGCGAACCAGTGCGGGATGGTCCGATCACCCAGGATGTCGCCGTTGCCGCCGTGGTAGTGGGCGAGCGGGATGCCGAGCGCGCACAGCAGGCCGAAGACCAGTACCCAGGCCACGACGCCGCCGGCCAGGGCGAGCCAGGTCCGCGGTGCCGCGACGACAGCGACCGACCGGTCCGCCGGTTTCAGGTCCGGCCGCGCCTCCGGCTCCAGGCCCTCGGCCAGCGGTTTCGTCACCCGCCGGCCGTGCTCGCGGCGGTGTAGTTCGAAGGCGTACGTGGTGACGCCGAGCCAGGCGACGCCCAGGCACCACCCGCCGACCACATCGGACAGGAAGTGCACGCCGAGCGCCAACCGGCTGAACCCGATGAGCCCGACCAGGACGGCCAGCCCGGCGATGACCGGCCGGTGTGCGCGCCGGGGCAGCGCGGGCAGGAAGACCAGCAGCAGAGCCCCGTACACGATGATCGATGACAGCGCGTGACCGCTGGGGAAGCTGTTGCCGCCGCCGACCGCCACCGGATGCTCGACGACGGGCCGCAGCCGGCCCACCGCGATCTTCAACGTGGGGTCGAGGATCATCGCACCGACGCCGGTGACCACCAGGTACACCGCGAGGCGGTAGCGCTTGCGCACCACCAGCAGGACCGACGCGATGGCCACCAGCCAGCCGAGCACGCCGTAGCTACCGAGCGTACTGAGGAACCGCATGCCCTTGACCGCGAACGGGTTCGGCGCGACCGCGCGGTTGAGCGCGGCGGCGAGGTCGCGGTCGACCGACTCCAGCGGCACCCAGCGCATCCGGACCAGCAGCACGAGCAGGGCGAACACCAGCGCGGCGGCGACCACGGCGGCGACCCGACCGAGGCGGGGCGCGAGGAACCTTCGGGTCCATAGTGGATGGGTGGAGGCGGTCATGCCGGGGTCGTACCCGGTGGCCGCAGGTTTGAATCGACCCTGGTCGTGGGGAAATAGCGGCTATGACAGTCGCGCATTCGGCTCGTCGCACCGCCCGCCGGGTGGCCCGCAGCAGCGCCCTCGAAACGCTCACCCGGGTGGGCTTCATCGGGTACGGGCTGCTGCACCTCGCCGTTGCCTGGCTCGCGGTGCAGATCGCCCTCGGCAGCTCGGGCGCGGAAGGCGACCAGGCCGGGGCTTTCCGGTACCTTGCCGGCCAGCCGTTCGGCCGCTTCCTGCTCATCGTGACCGTCGTCGGGCTCGCCGCGATGGCGCTCTGGCAGCTGCTCCTGGCCGCGATCGGGCACCGCGAGGAGCGTGGCTTCGCGCGGATCGCCGAGCGGGTTGCCTCGGCCTGCCGGACCGTGATCTACACCGCCCTGGCCTGGACCGCGTACCGGGTGGTGGCCGGCACACCGACCTCGAACGCCGAGCAGGCCCAGCACGCGACCGCGGGCGTCATGGCCAAGCCGTACGGCCCGTTCCTGGTCGTCGTCGCCGGGCTGGCCGTCGTCGCGGTGGGTATCGGGCTGATCGTGTACGGCGCGCGGAAGAGTTTCGAGAAGCGGCTGATGCTGGCCCGGATGAGCCGGCGGGCCCGGCGCGTCGCGGTCCGGCTCGGTCAGGTCGGCTACATCGCGAAGGGGGTCGCGTTCGGCATCGTCGGCGTGCTGCTCGTCCAGGCTGTCACCAGCCACAATCCGGCCAAGTCACGCGGTCTCGACGCGGCGCTGCGGGCACTGGCCGACCAGCCGTACGGGACGTTCCTGCTGATCCTGGTCGCGATCGGGTTCGCCGCGTTCGGTGTCTACTGTTTTTTTCAGTCGCGATACCGCAAGGTCGGGGCGTGACCGGGGTCGTGACGGCGACCCGGTCCGCGGTCGTCATCAACCCGTCCAAGGTCACCGATATCGACGAGCGTCGGCGCGAAATCTGCGCGGCGCTGGCCGGGGCCGGCTGGGCGGAGCCGCTGTGGATCGAGACGACCCGGGAGGACCCGGGCTGCGGGCAGACCCGGCAGGCGGTGGCAGAGGGGGCGCAGGTGGTGTTCGCCTGCGGCGGGGACGGCACGGTCATGGCGTGCGCGACCGAGCTGGTGGACACCGATGTCGCCCTCGCTGTGATTCCCTCCGGCACCGGTAACCTGCTCGCCGCCAACCTCGGCCTGTCGTCGGACGTCAAGGCGGCGGTCGCGGTGGCCACCGGCGGCGGCCGTCGACGTATCGACGTCGGGGTGGTCGGGAAGCGCTGCTTCACGGTGATGGCCGGAATGGGGTTCGACGCGCAGATGCTCGACGCCACGCCGGAACGTATGAAGAAGCATTTTGGCTGGCCGGCGTACGTGGTCGCGGCGCTCAGGCAGTTGCGGCACCGGCCGATGCGGGTACGGATCCGGCTCGACGGCGGCGCCCCGTTCCGGCGGCGCGCGCGTACCGTCCTGATCGCCAACGTCGGGCGGTTGCAGGGCGGGATCCCGCTGCTGCCCGACGCCGAGCCGGACGACGGGTACCTCGACGTTGCCGTGCTGAGCCCGCACCACCTCGGCCACTGGGTCTCGCTGGCCTGGGGGGTCCTGCGCCGCCGGCCGATCGTGCCGCGGATGGAGACGTTCCGCGCCACCCGGGTCGAGGTGACCAGCGACCGCGACCAACCGCGCGAACTGGACGGCGACGTGATCGAGCCGGGCCGGTCGCTGTCGGTGTCGATCAAACCCAAGGCGCTGTGTCTGTGCGTACCCGAAGAGGCGCCCGGACCGGCTCCGCTAACCAAGCATGGCGGGTAGTCCGGACGGCGATGAAGTACCTCGACAACCCAGCAGCGGCCCGCAGCCCGAGACCTGCGGACGAAACCACCGGCCACTACTAGCGGGTGATGCTGCATCGACAGGAACGGGGCAGCCACGGCCGGCGCACCTACTCCCGCATACAGTGGTGGACTTGGCGCACCCTCCCAAGATTGCCAAGTCCACCACGATGGGTTGGATCAAGCGATCAGTCGGCACAGACCATCACGGAGATGGAGCGCGCCAGACACGCCAGAGGATGAGACTAAGCCCCCCAACTATCAAGACCGCTAGAACAGCGACCTCAACTCCGCCGGCGTACGCACTGAGCGCCAGCAGGCTTCCAACGGCTACGAGGAACGCGCACACGACCAGGGAAGCGGTCCTCGTGATCTTGTAGGCGGTCATTTTTAAGCCACCGTCCTCGACGCAATCGTTACTTGGCGCCACCGTCAACCACGGTCCACCAGCCGCCGCCAGTCATGCTGAAGTGTGCATGTGGGTACGTGTTAGCGTAACACCCGATCTTCAGAACACAGTACTCCAGGTGTCGGGTGCGGGCGGTCTCCCCGGTAGGAGCCGGCACGGCGCTGGCCCAGTCCGTCGTCAGATCACGGATCTGAACGACGGAATCCCGATCGGTTAGATAATCATCGCGAATAAACCATCTCGTAATGTTTGGCCAACTGTAGTTAAACACGACGCGGTAGTGCCAGGTATAGATTTTGTTTCCGAAAGCGCTGTACTGAGTATATGCCGCTTTCGCTTCGGCGCTGTCGTCGACCAGCGGCCCGCTATTGCCGCGCGGCTGAACCGGCTTGGATGGTGCTTCGATGGTTACCTCGGGGGGTCGCGTGGGATCAGGCACAATCCGAGCGAGGTCCGGATAGCTTCTGATAAGTTTCAGGTCAGAGTCCGTGTAGCCGCCCTGGTCGAGCCGCTTGAGCGCTTCCACCACCTGGGGATTCTTGAACGCAGCGATCAGCTGGGGAGTCGGTTCGACCCCTGGGCTAGCCTGGGCTACTCCACCGCTGAACGGCGCCGCGAGCGCTATTCCAGCCAGCACGGCCAGCGCCAATCTCATCGTCTTCGTTGACACGAACTACCCCTTCCTGTTGGTGACTTGCTTTGACCGGCTCGAAATGGGCGCGTCCAACATGGCGTCAACGCCTTTCCTGTTCGGTGCACACCGGCCTTCTCACGTCCTAGATCGGTGGCGTATGGCGTGGCGGATCTAGCCGGCTGCTCGATTCAGGAAGTCGCCCCGGTTTTCGAGACGAATCAAGAGTGGACTAGGCTGCGTGCCAAATCCTTCCCGGAACCTTCCAAGGACGGCGGGAAGGTTGTCGCCCCGATTGGCAGGAGAACGCAAGGCCCCGAAGCGCGCCAGTATCACTACCGCGGTGTTGCGCTGCGGTTGTAGGGTAAACACTCGCGATGCATTGAAATTGAGTGAGGAGTGACCCTGCGCATCATTGCTGCGGCCTGTCACCTCGGTTAGCGAAGCCGGGGAAACTGAGCGGGACGAAAATTCGCCTTGATGGCAGAGCAGGCTGACGAAAGGCGGCGTCATGTTCTGCCTTACGACGCTATCCAGACTTGGTCTCGACCATGGAGCTTGGCTTCACGCAATGCCGCATCGGCGTGTTGCAACAATGTGCGTAAATCTGTTCCGTGGACCAGGCGACCGCCGACGAGCCCGATGGACGCAGTCTGCCCACCGACCTTGGCGGATTCTTTCGCAATATCTACGCAAAGACACATCGCCTTGATGTCTGTGCGAATGCGCTCGGCTATCGCCCTTGCAATATCGACATCGGCGCCCGGCAAGAGCACAAGGAATTCATCGCCGGCGTGCCCGCCGTATCGACCGGCGAGATCGCCACTTCTTATGGCTGACCTAATCGTCATTGCCGCGAAGCGGAGAACTGCGTCGCCGGCAAGATGTCCCAGCTTGTCGTTGATACGTTTGAAGTAGTCCAGGTCGATGATTAGTAATGAAACCGGACGACCCTGCCGGCGCGCATCGCAGAGTGTCTGCTCAGCTTCGTCGTCCCAACCCCACCGGTCTAGCAAGCCCGTCAGTTTGTCGGTAGCCCAATAGCCCACCGGTTGGCCACATGACGGACAGTGCTGTGGGCGGCTATCACCGGTGGCTTGGTTCATGGGCAGCGAGCGGCTCGTGACGTCAACGTTGGGGGTCGGTTGACGAGAGCCAGCGCGCAATTCGACGAGAACGGGTCCGGCAAGTTCTTCCGTGAGCGCCGCAACCGTCAGCGTTTGCCGACCGAACAGCGGTCGCTGTCTCCGGAAGCCCGTCACACGTTCAACCTATGGAGCGGGCTATACCAAAACCTTCCCAAGTCCTTTTTCCGGCGAGCCACCCCATTGATCCCCGGTTGGGTAGCGTCACACTGGCCAACTAGTAATACGCCTCGTTCATTAAAGAGCGGCTTACGGCGGACGTGGCGCCCGTCGATAACGCCGGCGACCGAAGGTCAGTTCCAGCGACAAGGCCGCGGATCGGGGTGCCGCGTCGCCGCCGGCGAGCTGGCGACCGAGCTGACGACCAACCTGGCGGTCTACCGCCGAGCGGCGCGGGCGCCGCTACTCGGAGGAGCCATCGGTTGAGCCCGCCACCGGTATCAGACACGTCGGGACTCTGATCCAACGTGTCGTCGGCCGGACATCCTCGTCTCCACAGGTGTGGAGACGAGGATGCGCCGCGTCAGTGTCCTGCGCCCTTCCCGACAACGGCGTCCGGCGCCGAGTCAATCGGCGTCAAGTGTCATTCTTGTAACAGACCGTTGGAAACTCACTGCCAACAGAGATCTGGAACGCAGTCGGGCGACCCGTCTGCCGGCTGCGCAGGCTTGTCGGTCGAAACGGCGACTACAGACTTAGGGGCAACCGTGTGCGTTGGGCTGGGGACGGTGGCCCCAACGGCGACACCCAGCGCCATAATTGCTACGAGCAGTGCGTTCTTTACCATGCTTCCTCCCCAATCGCTTCGTACTACAAAAGTGTCGCGTCGCTTGGAAAGCGCGCTGACAGGACCTTGTCAGTCCGATGGTTATTGATCGGACTGTCGTAGCCTTGCAAGTTCTTCTCGGATCCTCCTTTCGAAGAGGGTAGGTCCGGGTTGGTGGGCGAGCTGCAGGGCGGTGAGGAGCATAGCCTCGGCACGATCACGGTCGCCGGTTCGCTCGCAACTGAGTGCCAGTCCGCGCTGCGCTTGTATTTGGCCCGGCCGGTCGCCGAGCGCTCGCGTTAGAGTCAAGACTTCAACGAACAGCCGCTCGGCTTCTAGACATCGGTCCTGCTCCAGGCGGAGCATGCCTTGATAAAACAGAATCTGCGCTTCGCGCCTGCGCGATTTGCCGAGCCGGGCCAGTTCGAGGGCCTGTTCTAGATAGCCGTCCGCTGCATGATAGTCGGCGGTTTCGAGATGCGATTGCGCGAGATTCCGAAGCGCGAAGGCCTCGGCTCCCTTGTCACTGCCGTTCCGCAGGTCCGCGAGAGCATGATGGAGGTACGTGATGGCCAAGTCGTTGCGGTTGAGCAAACGGTGAATCATTGCGATGTACGAGGTGGCTAGGGCCCAGCCGTGTCGATCTCCTGATTCCTCAAACAAGGCGGCTGCCTGCCGGAACTGGCGCAAAGCCTGCTCGTTGTCATTTCGGGCACTACTCAGCGGGGCCATGCGGTAAAGCACTGTGGCGTGGCCGAGACTATCACTGGTAGTTGTCACCAGAGCAGAAGCGGTGTCGAGGATGTTCCGGCAGTCATCGAAATACCGCCGCATCTCGAATAATGAGAACGAAGTGCAGGCAAGCCCCCAACAGAATGCACTCTGTTGGTCCTTGGCCGTTTCGTGAATTATTCTGATGATGCTTTGACGCTCGGTGTCGAACCAAATCAACGGGTCTGCGGTTAGAATGCTAGCGAGATTCTCGCCGACATCATGTCTTGGAGCAGGGCTGGCAATGTTTTCGGAGCCGTCGCCGTAGACCTTTCCGTAGGCCATTTCGGTGACATAGAGCCAAGCCCCGAAGGCTCGGTGACGGGCAGCTCGTAGGGCTGACGGGTCGTCGTCTGATCTGGCACGCTCTTTGGCGAACAGCCTCACCAAGTCGTGCAGACGATACCGGCTATAGCCGCCGGCTTCCCGTCCAGCGACGTCAATAAGCTGCGCGTCGTAGAGTTGTTCAAGGACTTCTTCGGCTTCCATAGGGTGGATGTCGAGCAGAGCCGCGGAGGTCCACACGTTGATCTCTGGCAGGTCCAAGTCGCCCAAGCGACACAAGAGAAGCTGGGCGTCAGGGCTTAAGCCGGCACAGCTCAGAGCGATGCTAGCTCGGACATTTAGATCCTCGTAGGAGAGCTGATCAAGCCGCCGCTGCTCATCGGCGAGTCGGTCAACCAGTCGGCCTATGCTCCAGTGAGGCTTGGCCACTAGCCGGGCCGCCGCGATACGAATGGCCAACGGAAGACCACCGCAGAGCGTCGCCAGGCCTGCAGCGGCAAGCGGCTCGGATCGGACTCGTTCCGCACCTGTGATGCGGGCCATCAGGTCGACGGCATGCGGATCGGTCAATACCTCAAGGTCGACGGAGTTGCCACCGACTGCTGCCGCCAGGCGGGTGCGGCTGGTGATGAGGACTGCACATGATGAACTACCAGGTATCAGCGGACGAACCTGGTCGGCGTCGCGGGCATTGTCCAGTACGACGAGGATGTCGCGCCCGGCAACCAAGTCGCGATACAGCTCTGCGCGTTCATCGAGCGTGTCCGGCATGGCCGAGTCAACGCCCAACGCCCGCAGGAAGCGAGCAAGCACCTCACTAGGACTCGGTCCCGTCCGGTCAGCGCCATGGAGGTTTACGTAGAGTTGTCCGTGTGGGAAGCGTTCACGAAGCAGGTGTGCAACGTGGACGGACAATGCTGTCTTGCCAACTCCGGCCGGTCCGCTGACGACCGCGAGACGGGCCCCACCCCCAATGCCGGTAAGCGCATCATGCAACCGCGCCAGTTCGACCGTTCGCCCGGTGAAGTCAGGGATGTCTACCGGCAGGAGTTGCGGTTGGGCAACGCTGAAGGTCTCCGGGCTGGGTTGTTCTCGGTCTTGTGTTGTATCTGGCCGACCGCCAACGGCGACAGTCTGGCGGTGGTTGTCGGCGTCACGGACGAGAGGTTCGCTCCCCCCGCGAAGGATGTCGACGTGGAGCTCTTGCAGTTCGGTACCGGGATCAACTCCCAGCTCGTCGGCCAGCCAGCGTCGACAGCGATCGAAGAGCTGCAAGGCCTCGGCCGTACGCCCGGTGCGGTAGAGAGCAGTCATCGCCAACGCGGTCAGCCCTTCACGACCCAGGTTGGCGGCGGCGAGCTCGTTGACCTCGTCCACGACACTGTGGTGGCGGCCGAGTTTGAGTTCGACGGCAAAGAGCTCTTCTGCCACCGTCACCCTCAGTGCCTCGATGCCGCCGCACAGCGTGGCGTGGGAGTACGCCGGAAGCCAGCCGCCCAGGACGGGGCCGCGCCATAGTTCGAGCGCGCTGCGCAACAGCTTGCGGGTCTGTTCGTCGTCGGCGTCATGCGCCTGCTCAACGAGGAGCCGGAACTTGTGTACATCGACGAGCTCGGGCTCAATGTCGAGAACGTATCCGTTGCCGCGGGTGACCAGTCCTTGCTGACCCTCCAAGTGCCCTGCCAGGGCCGCCCGAATTTCAGATACTCGACTCTGCACCACCGCTCGCGCCTGCCGCGGAGGGTGGCCGCCCCAGACCAGATCGATCAACTGGTCGCACGACACGTGGCGGTTGGCCTCCACGGCGAGGATCCCTAGAACCAGTCGCTGCTGACGTCGTGCGAGATAGATCGGCCCGTCTGCAGCAGACAGCTCCACCGGCCCCAGGACCTGCAATCTCATCGAACGTCCCTGAGTTAGCCGAATACGGACCTCAGGATAGTCACATACAAACGCATTCATGTCAGCCGATTGACGTTAGTTGGACTGGAAGTGCCAAGCCTGTTTATTCAGAGGCAGACGGACTTGCCTACGTGGGCCGGGTGACGGACGGCACGAGGTGATCGAGAAGGAACTCGGCTCCGTCCGTGCGGGCTTTTGTCTGGTTGACACTGCTGCCGAACACGTGCCCTTCGTTCGGGTACACGTCGTAGCGCACCTCGACCCCACGTTCACGGAGGCGGTGAACGATCTGGTCGCTTTCTTGCCGTGGCACGCGTGTGTCGTTGGCGCCTTGAATGAGGAACAGTGGCGCTTTGATCTGGTCGGTGTAGGTGACCGGCGATCGTGATGCCAGGAAGTCGGCGTCGGTGTCGGGGTCGCCGATCATGATCGCTATTTGGGCGCGCCAGGTGGGTGGCTGGGCCCGGGTGAATGTGATCAGATTGCTCGGTGCGCACCAGGCCACGGCGGCGGCCCAGTTGTGCTCCGGGAGGCGCGCGACGCAGGACAGGACGCCGAACCCGCCATACGAGCGGCCGATCAGGCCGATGCGTTCCGGATCGACCCATGGTTGATTCTTCAAGTAGCGGACGGTGTCGTCCAGGTCTTCGAGGTCGACGCCGCCCCAGTCGCGGTGGACTGCCCGCTGGTAGGCCAGCCCGTAGCCGCTCGATCCGCGTACGTTGGGCGCGATGACGGCCACGCCGCGGCTGACCAGGTACTGGAACAGCCCGTCGGTCGAGTAGTTCGGCTTCTCCTGTGCCGGTGGGCCGCCGTGAATTGCCAGCACGACCGGCATGCGTTCGGCTGTCACGTTGGGCCGATACAGGTATGCCGGCACCCGCCGGCCGTTACGGGCCGGGCAGTGGACCAGGACCGGCTCGGCAAACGCGGAGGGGTCGGCCGCTGGGCGCGCGGCGGTCACCCACCGAAGGTCGCCGGTGGCCAGGTCAACGGCCAGGATGTTCCATGGCTTGGTCGGCGTCGACATCAACATCACGGCGGACTGCCCGTCCGGTGTGAGCCGCAGCTGCGACGCCGAGCCCATCGGCAGTGTCGGCGTAGAGAGTGTGTCGCCGGTCGCTAGGTTCCGTGCCCGTAGCTGCGAGGCACCGTCCACATTGATCAGCCAGGCCAACACGCGGCCGTCACGCGACAGCGCCACGTCTTCGACGTCCCACTCCGACGCGTCCAACCACGATAGGTGTCCGGTCTCAGCGTCGAGCATGCCGAGGCCCTTGACGTCGCGGTCGTGGTCGCTCATCACCAGGACGCCTGATCCATCCGGCAACCATGGCCCGGGGATGTAGGTGGCCGACTCGTCATCTGGGGTCAACCGCGTAACCCGGCCGTCGGCGATCGACAGCACGTACATCACCTGGTCGGTGACCGCCCCGCGCCAGTCGACCGCGGTCAGTCGGGTACCGTCCGGCGACCAATGACCGGCATAAATGCGACCGCCGCCCGAGTAGATCCGGCGCACCTCGCCGGTGGCCAGGTCGCGGATCAGTACGTCCTGGTCCGCCGGTGCGCGGTCGTTGCCTGCGTAGGCAAGGTACTTGCCGTCCGGAGAAAACGAGTCGCCCAGCGCCTGCCAGTGGCTCACGCTGCGCGCGTCGGTCAACGCCGTAGAGGTGCCGCCAGCAACTTCGAGCAGGTACAGCTGGTGGTGCTCGTCGCCGGCCGAGTCCGCGAGGTACAACAACGACCGGCTGTCGGGGTGCCACTCGGCGTGCCGGACATCGGAGTCGGTGTAGGAGGTGAGGTACCGGGGCGGGCCGCCCGCCAGCGGACGGACAGCAAGATTGAAATGACCCGGGCCGTCATCGACATAGGCCAACTGCGTTCCATCCGGGGAAACGGCAAGCGTCTCCCTGAACCTGACAGTTGGTTCGAAGTCACGATATGTAGTCACGTCCGTGATTGTAGAAGCCGGCGTGGTCCCAGCCGGCTCGCACGCTTGCTCGGCGCTCGCGGCGAAGTCGGGGGTGGTGCGAACAGTGCTCATATCCTCACTCAATGCCCAAGACTTCCGATACAGTAGACTCTGTCGGCTTTCCGAGCTGGAGCAGCTTCGTCGTCGCTCGTACGGCGTCAAGGCTGGGCCTCGCCGCTAACCAAATTCTTCCCATGCTCTTCTCAACATCGTGGCGACAAGCAGTCGGGACCTGATCTTGGCGCCACCACGAAGGCCATCTTCAGAGGCCGCGAAGTTGCCGTGACAGCCGAGATGGGTCCGCGGCGCCGTAGAGTGGAAGCAACCACCCAGGATGACAGCTTGTGGCTACTTCTAATGAGGTATGTGGCCGGCTTCACCAGTGGAATGCCGACGGCATGTTGTCCACCGTTACTTTTGAAATGCCGACATCGCGGCTGCGGCCTCGTCTGGTAAATCGAGCTTTCGCCTTAATGGTGCATATCGTGGCCATGCGTCGTAGCGGCGCGCCAACTGCCCTGCGATGATGCCAGGGTCAATACCGAGGCTGTCGGCAACCTGGCGTATCTGCGCGAAGGACGTACGTCGGGTAAGGCGCGCAAAAACGCGGGTGGGTCCGAGCTGCGGGGCCTGGCCGAGCGGATAAGTGTCGCCAACTAGCGCCGTTCTGCCCTCACTGCCGATACCTGGTGCGTAACCGCACCACCGGGTTCTGTGCGCGCTCCTACCGTCCAAGGTGGAGCGCGACCTCGGCCGTGCTCGCCGCTCCGAGAGACCGGGCTAGGGAAGGTGCTGTGCGGTGGACCGTGACGACGCGTACAGAGTCCTGATCGACCACCGGCCCACCCCGGCAATCCTCGGTCTTAGGTGCTCGGCGTGCCGTGGCCCCTGGCCGTGCCGGGAACGCGAGACGGCGCTGGATGAGCTGACGGGTACCGGGTACGTCCTGGGCGCCGTGTACAGCAGCCATGGCGACCAGGACGGCGGCTTGTGGGGATGCCGATGACGGCACACGAGCCGATGTCACAGTGCTGGAGAGGCACAATATCCGGCATGGAGGTGCGGCTGGTCGGGCGGGACCGCGAGTTCACCGCGCTCCGCGACCGGCACAGCGCGGCCCGGGCCGGGCACGGCGCGGTCGTCCTCGTCGCCGGTGAGGCCGGCATCGGCAAGACGACGCTGGTCGAGCGGTTCCGCCGGTCGGTGACGGACGCCGGCCAGCCGGTGCTGACCGGGCGGGCGGTGGCCGACGAGGGCGTGCCGGCGCTGTGGCCGTGGCGCCGGCTGCTCGCCGACCCGTCGCTGCCTGGGTTGGCGCCGGGCCTGCTCGACGCCGGAACCGGTGTGGACGCCTCCCTCGATCCGGCCGCGGCGCGGTTCCGGGCGATCGACCGGACGGTTGCCGCGCTGCGGACCGCCGCCGAGCCGGCCGGCCTGGTGCTCATGCTCGAAGACCTGCACTGGGCCGACGACGCCTCACTGCTCCTGCTGCGCCACCTGTGCGGCGGCGTCGCCGGCACCCGGATCCTCGTGGTGGGCACCTTCCGTGACCCGGACGGCGCGGTCGGGCTGCCGACGACGCTGGCCGAGGTGTGCGGCATGTCCACTGTGGAGGTGCTGCGGCTCGGCCCGGTCTCGGTCACCGATGTGGCCGTCCTGCTCACCGGGTCCGGGCCGGTGCACCCGACCTGGCCGGACCACGTGCACCGGCGCACCGGCGGGAACCCGCTGTTCGTCCGCGAGTTGGCCCGGGTACTGGCGCAGCACGGCGTACTCGCCGAGCCGGCCCGCGACCTGCCGCTGCCGACCGAGTTGCGGCGGCTCGTCGGGTACCGGTTGGGCCGGCTCAGCGCCGACTGCCAACGGCTGCTCGGGGTGTGCAGCGCAATCGGCGACGAGGTCGACGTGACGCTGCTCGACGCGGTCGGGCTCGACGTCGCCGTCCTCGCCGAGGCGGTGGCGGCGGGCGTCCTCGTCGAGGATCCGGAGTCGCCCGCGATGCTCCGGTTCTCCCACGCGGTCGTCCGCGAGGCCCGGTACGAGAACCTGACCCGAGCCGAGCGGCTGGCCGTGCACCGCCGGCTGGCCGAGGTGTCCGAGGCCGCCGGGGAGCGGGCCCGCCATCGGGTACAGGCCGCCGTCGACCCGGCGTCCCGGCACGCCGCGGCGCTCGCCTGCCGGGACGCGGCGCGGGCGGCGACCGGAAGGCGGGCGGTGGAGGAGGCGCTGCGCTGGTACCGGCAGGCGCTGGAGCTGTGGTCGGGCGACGATGATGACCGGGCCGCTCTGCTCATCGACGCCGCCGGCGCCGCGTACAGTGCCGGGCTGGCCCTGGAGGCGCTCGCCCGCTGCGAGCAGGCCGCCGACCTGGCCGACCGCGCTGACCGGCCGGACCTGCTCGCGGCCGCCGCCCTGGTGGTACGCGGGATGGGCGGCGAGGTGAACGCCGGCGTCCTTCGGCTGTGCGAGCGGGCCCTGGCCACCGGTACCGGCGACGGGGCGATCCGGGCACAGCTACTGGCCCAGCGGGCGTTCACGCTGTCCGAAGTGGACAGCCCGGCGGCCGCCGAGCCGAACAGCACCGAGGCCCTCGCCCTCGCCGAAGCCAGCGGAGATCCGGGCGCCCTGCTCGCCGCGCTGCACGCCCGCCACCAGATCGTGAACCTGCCGGGCGGGGTGGCGGAACGGCTCGCGCTCGGCACCCGGATGCTCGCGCTGGCGGCCAGCGCGGACCGGCCCGACGCCGCCCTGTGGGGTCACCTGTGGCGGGTCGAGGGGCAGTTCCAGCTCGGCGCCGTCGAGGAACTCGACAAGGAACTGCGCGAGCTGGCCCACCTGGCGGAGCGGCTGGGATGGCCGGTCGCGTGGTGGCACCTGCGCCGTGCCCAGGGCGCGCAGGCGGCGCTGACCGGCCGGTTCGAGGAGGCGCTGGCGCGCATGCGGCAGGCCCGCGACCTCGCGGCCCACCTCCAGGACGAGGCCGCCGTGCCGCTGTACCACTCGCAGGTGCAAGCCGTGTACCAGCTCACCGGCCGGTTCGACGACCTGGAACCGGAGATCATCCAGTTGGCGCTGGAGATCCCGGTGCCCATCTCGTGGGCGGTCTTCGGGCCGTACCTCCACGCTGCCGGTGACCGTGCCGGCGCGGCCATCCTGTACGAGCGGCTGCTGGGTGCGCTGCCGACCCTACCGTACGACAGCCGGCGGATCGCGATCGTCACCGCCACCGGTCAACTGGCCGCGGCGTTCGGCGACCGGGAGCCGGCGGCGCGCTGTTACGACCTGCTCCGACCGTACGCCGAGTACTACCTGTACTCCGCGTCCGGCACGTACGGCGCGATGGCCCGGATACTCGGCGAGCTGGCGGTCGCGCTGGACCGGTTCGACGACGCTGACCGGCACCTCGGCGACGCGGTGCGCATGGAGACCCGGATCGGGGCGCTGCCGTACCTCGCCCTCGCCCAGCTCGCGCACGCCGACCTGATGTGCCGCCGCGCCGGTACTGGTGACGCGGACCGGGCTACCCGGTTGGTGGAGCGGGCCGGCCACACCGCCCGCCGGCTCGGCATGACACCCGCGCTCGCCCGGGCCACCGCCCTCGCCGCGAACCTGACCGCGCTGTCCCGCCGGACCGGGCCGCAGCTCACCGCCCGCGAACGGGAGATCGCCGGGCTCGTCGCGGACGGGCTGGCCAACCGGGCGATCGCCGAGCGGCTGGTGCTCTCCGAGCGCACGGTGGAGGCGCACGTCCGGAGCATCCTGGCCAAGCTGGGGATGGCGAACCGTACCCAGATCGCCACCTGGTACACGAGTTAGGTGCCCGCCTACGTGGTCGCACTGATGTGACGAGACCCGGTCGCGGCGAGCATCGGCCGCATGACATACGGAAAGTTGCAGGTCGCGGCCCCTGAAGACCTCGCCACGGTACCCGGGGCCGACGCGTACCTGCTCGAACAGCTCGGGCACGGAAAGACCACGATCCTGACCATCGGCGCCGACGTCACCGGCGCCGAGGTGGTCGACGACTGGGCCGGATCCGCTGCCGGCGCCGACCCTAAGGCCGCCTCCATTGTGTACTTCGACGGGCCGCTCAGCCCGGCCGCTCACGCGGCGGCCGAGCACGGCGGCCGGGACCGGATCCTGCCCGCGCTGCGCCGCGTACCCGGGCTGATCCGGCTGGTCGTCCTGTGGGATCCGACGGTCCGCTCGATCATGTCGATCATGCTCGCCGACTCGATCGAGTCCCTGGAGGAGGCCACCCGCGTGGTCAACTCCACCACCCTGCTGCCGGATGAAGACCCGGCGCTGCTCCCCGGCCCGGACCGCGGCGACATGCACCGCGTCGTCAGCTACCTCCGAAAGGATTGACCATGACTGCCAGCACCATCACCATCGCCCCCGGCACGTACCGCCTCGACACCCGGCGCAGCACGATCCGGTTCCGGATCCGCGGCATGTTCGGCCTCGCCGAAGTCACGGGCACGTTCGCGGTCCGGGACGGTACGGTCACCGTCGCCGACCCGGCCGGCGCGTCGGAGGTCGTCGCGACCGTGGACGCCACCAGCGTCGACACCGCCAACGCCCGGCGCGACAAGGACCTGCGTTCCAAGCGGTTCCTGCGCGTCGACGAGTACCCGATCATGCTCTTCAGAAGCTCGGACCTGACCCCCGCCGCGAACGGTGAGTGGTCGCTGGCGGGGGAACTGACCGTGCGGGACACGACGACGCCGGTCACGCTCAGTGTCCGCCGGCCGATGCCGATGGCGGGTGGCTTCCGCTGCCGCGCGACCGCTACCGTCGACCGGTACGCGTGCGGCGTCACCGCGGCGAGGGGCTTCATCAAGCAGTCCGTGATGCTCGACTTCGACCTGATCGCGTCCCGCTAGCCATGATCGGCACAACTTCCCGGAAACAGTGGCCATGGCAGGGTGCTGAGGCAACAACTTCCGGGAAGTTGTGCCGATCTTGTCGGGCGGCGAGTCTGGTCAGGCGGCGGGTCTGGTCAGGCGGCGGGTCTGGTCAGGCGGCGAGTCTGGTCAGGCGGCGAGGCCGTGGCGGACGGCCCAGAGCGCAGCCTCGGTGCGCGACGCCGAGCCGGTCTTGCGCAGCAGGTTGGACACGTGCACGGTCACGGTACGCACCGAGATGCCCAGCGAGCTGGCGATCTGCTGGTTACTCATGCCGGCCGCGAGGCAGGCCAGCACCTCCTGCTCGCGGGCGGTCAGCTCGGCGGTGGGTTCGGCACCGGACGGGTCCGCCGACAGCAGCGCCGCCGCCTCGTCCCGGCGCCACCCCGGCCAGCGGCGCAGCAGCGCCCCGGCCCGGTCGACGTGCTCGGCCGCCTCGTCGGCGCGGCCCAGCCGGAGCAGACAGCGGGCGACGGTCACGTGGATGTCGGCGTCGTGCCAGGCCACCTCGGCCGGCCCGACCAGACCGGCGAGCCCGGCCTCGACCGCCTCCTCGTCCTCCCGGTCGGCGGCGGCCAGCACGCAGCGGAGCTGGGCGCCGGCCCGCGACGCCGGGTCGACGTCGGACCGGATGTCGGTCGTGGGTACCCCGGCCCGCAGCGCCCACCGGGCCGCCTCGCCGAGCTGGCGAGGCTCTGCGGGTACCCCCGCGAAGTGCTCGGACAGGGCGTGCGCGGCGGCGCGTGAGCTGTCCGCGGTGGCCACCGCCAGCAGGCCGGTGCGCAGCACCGCCGCGGGTTGATCCATCCCGGCGGCGTCGGCCTCGGCCAGCTCGTACATGCGGCGCGCGAGCGCGTGGTCGCCGGCCTCGACGGCGAGCAGCCCCGCGGTCGCGGCCTGCATCACCCGCTCCAGCGGGTCGGTCTCGATCGGCAGCCGGGCGTCCACGAGCTGCCGGGCCCGGGCCAGGTCGCCGAACCGGATGGCGAGGTCGACGCCGGCCGTGGTGGTGCGGCCGAGGCTGTGCTCCAGGCCGTGCCGGGTGAGCGTGGCCATCGCCTCGTCGTACAGCCGCCACGCGGCCTGCTCGCCCAGCTCCGGCAGCCGCGCGGTGAGCAGGCTGTTCACCGCGCGGCCGAGGGTGACCACGTCGCGGCTGCCCTCGGCGATCCGCTGCGCGTCGCGGATGGTCGCCACGCCGTCGCTGGTGTCGCCCAGCTCGGCCTGCGCCGTGCCGAGCGTGACCAGCGCGGACGCCTCGATGGCAGGATCGCGCAACTGGCCCGCCCGGGTCAGCGCCTCCTCGGCGGCGGCCATCGCCTCGGCGGGCTGGCCGGCGCGCTGGAGCGCCTGGGCGTGCGCGGCGAGGTACCGTGCCCACTCCGCCGGCGCGCCGGCGACCCCGAGGTCGAGCGCGGTCATCGTGCGCTTCCGGGCCGCGTCCAGGTGCATGCGGTGCTCGGCGACCCGGCCCACGTACCAGCACTGGTCGGCCAGCTCGCGGTGGGCCGCCGCGAGGTCGAGGATGTCCACCCCGCGCCGGGCCCGGTCGAGCCAGCGGGCCGCGTAGTCGGCCGCGGCCGAGAACTGGCCGGCTCCACTGGCGGCGGCCACCCCGACCCGCAGCAACGGCAGCGAATCGGCGGTCGCGTGCAGCCCGATGTCGACCGCGCGCAGCGCCGACGCGGGCAGGCCGGCCGCCAGGTGGCTGTGCGCGGCGCGCAGGGCGGCGGCCGCCGACTCCTGATCCCGGCCGAGCGCGTGCGCGTGCCGGGCGGTCGCGTCGTCGTCCTGCTGGTCGATCGCGAGGGCCAGGGCCCGCCCGTACACGTCGCTGCGCTCGGCCGGCAGCGCCGACCCGGCGACCGCCTCCCGGGCCAGCTCGTGCCGGAACGTCGGCTCCCCGTCCGGATCGAGGACGACCAGGCCACGGTCGAGCAGGCGACGGATGGCCGGCTCGACGTCGGTCCGGCAGACGGCGGTGAGATCGTCGGTGCGGACCCCGTCGCCGAGCAGCGCCAGCGCCCGCGCGACCCGGCCGGTCAGCTCGTCGGCGCCGCTGAGCCGGTCGAGCACCAGCGCTGCCAGGTGGCCCGGCAAGGGTGCCCGGGCCAGCGCGTCGAGCCCGCTGTCGCGGTACGCGGTGAGCAGCTCGGTGAGCCAGAACGGGTTGCCGTCGGTACGCTCCCGGGCCGCGCGGACGACGTCGGGGCGCGGCACGGCATCGAAGTTCGCCTCGACCAGGGCCGCCACGTCGGCCGCGCGCAGTGGCCCGAGGTGCCGGCGGACCGACCGTGGGGTCGCGGTCAGCCGGCCGAGGGTACGGGCGGCGAGGCCGGGAAACGCGCCCTCGTCCGGCGCCCGGCTGCTCGCGACCAGCAGCGCCGGCAGCGCCACCGCGCGGGCCAGGTCGGCGATCAGGGTCAGGCTCTCCGGATCGAGATCGTGCAGGTCCTCCACCACGAGGGCGCCGGGGCCGTCGCCGAGCACCGACCGGACGGTGTCCTGGGCGATCCGCAGCAGGGCGCCCGGGGCGGGTGCGCTCCCCGGTGTCGGCAGGCTCGGCGCCCCGGGGATGTTGGACAGCGCCGACGTCAGCCAGTCGTACGGCGCCGGCGCCCAGGCACGGGCGGTGCCGGCCAGCAGCACGGCGGGAGCCGGGCGCAGGACACCGAGCGCCTCGGCGACCAACCGGCTCTTGCCGGTGCCGGCCTCGCCCGTGATCACCACGATCCCAGGCCCCTGACCTGGGTCGTCGGCGACGCGGGCCCACGCCTGGCAGATCGCGTCGATCTCCTCGCCCCGGCCGATCATCGGCAGCGGGGTCACGTCCGCCACGATACGCAATAGTGCGTAGAGACAGCGTGGGCCGTTGGAGGCAAGCTGTGCCCAGCGAGCGAAGCGAGCCGGAGTTACAGGAGGCATGATGGGCGGCATGATCCTGCGCTTTGGCGCCCGCAGCGACCGCGGCGCAGTCCGCCCGGTCAACCAGGACTCGGCCTACGCCGGCCCGCGCCTGATCGTCATCGCCGACGGCATGGGTGGGATGGCCGCCGGTGACCTGGCCAGCCGGCTCACCATCGCGGCGGTGGCGCCGCTCGACCGGACCGCGGCGGCCCGGGCGGCCGAGGACCCCGCCGACACGCTGGTCGACCACCTACGGTCGGCGGCGGAAGACGCCAACCGCCGGATCCGCGACGAGGTCGCCGCCAATCCGGCGCTGGAGGGCATGGGTACCACGCTGACCGCGGTCCTGCTCGCCGGTGGCAAGATCAGCATGGTGCACGTCGGCGACTCCCGGGCGTACCGGTTGCGCGGCGGCGAGCTGCACCAGGTGACCAAGGACGACACGTACGTGCAGATGCTCATCGACGAGGGAGCGATCGGCCCCGACGAGGCGGCCGTGCACCCGCACCGGTCCGTGGTGACCCGGGCGTTGCAGGGCCGGCAGGTCGAGGCCCGCTACTCGGTGCGCCCGGCCGTCGCGGGCGACCGGTACCTGCTGTGCAGCGACGGGCTGTCCGAGGCGATCTCGGCCGACGAAGTGGCGGCCACCCTGCGCGCCTATCCCGACCAGCAGACCTGTGCCGACCAGCTGGTCGCGCTGGCGCTCTATCACGGCGCGACCGACAACGTCACGGTCATCGTCGCGGACGTGATCGAGGGTACCCGCAGCGACCAGCACCCGATCATCGACGGCGCGGCGGCGGTCCGCGAACCGGCCGCATCCTAGTCCGCCTATTCCATGATCACGGAGAGTTTTCCGTGTCGCGACACGGAAAACTCTCCGTGATCATGAGAGGGTACGCGCTTCCAGCCGGCGGTTGGCGACCCGCAGGTCACCGGGGCGGATCCGGTACACCTGAAGCAGCCGGTCGTAGTACTTGTCGGTCTCGCCGACCCACTCCATGCCGATCCGGCGCGCGGTCGCGGCACCCCGCTCGTTGCGCGGCCCGACGACGGCGAACAGCTCCTCGGCGCCCTGGGCGAACGACCACTCGGCCAGCGCCCGGCCGGCCTCGGTGGCATACCCGTTTCCCCAGTGTCCCGGGGCCAGTTGCCAACCAATTTCAAGATCTTGATTGTACGGGGGAAGCACCCGCAACGAGACTCCGCCGACGACCTCGCCGGTCTCCTGTTTGGCGACGGCCCATCTGCCGGCCGGCGCGATCAGGTTGGGCCCCGCCTCCATCCAGGCCTCCAGCACGCATCGCATCGCGATGACATCGGGGACCTGGGACGTCGCCGGCAGTAGCCAGGGCGCGACCCGCCCGTCGCCGTACACGGCGAACGCCGCCCCGGCGTCATCGGATGTCCAGTCCCGGACGACGAGACGGGCGGTGGTCAACAGAACGGCCATGGTTTCCTCCTGGGCCGTACGAGGAACATTCCGAAGGCTACCCGCGGGATCTCCCAACGACCGCCGCACACCGTGCAATATCGCGTCGATCTTGACCGACGTGCTTCCCGCCCCGTACCGTCTCCACCCGGAAACATCCGATGACTGGTGTGACGAAGGAGACGTGGATGCGGACAATCCGCGGCTGGGGCGGCTGGCGGGCGGCGGTCGGCGCCACGACCGTCATGATCATAACTGGGGGCGTCGGCCAGACGGCCTTCGCGGCTGAGCCGGCACCGGCAGCGCCTACCTCCCAGGCCGCGATCACCATCGACGACGCGCACCCGGGCGGCCGGCTGCCCAGCGACTTCGTCGGCCTGTCGTACGAGGAACGCGAACTCGGCGTCGGCAGCTTCGACGCGGGCAAGGGCAACCTGGTCAACATGTTCCGCACCCTCGGCCGCAGCAACGTCCGCATCTCCGGTAACACGCTCGACCGCGACACGCTGTGGGTGCCGAAGGGTCAGCAACCGCCGAACCCGCTGCCGGACTGGGTGCAGGACGTGGTGACCCCGACCGACATCAAGCGGCTCGACGGGTTCCTGCGGGCGACCGGCTGGAAGGCCGAGGTCGGCATCAACGTCGGCCGGTGGGACGCGGCCCTCGGCGCCGACCAGGCCAAGAGCATGTTCTCCATTCTCGGCCCGCGCCTTCACGCCGCCGAGTGCGGCAACGAGCCCAACTCGTGGGTGAGCAAGGGCTTCCGACCGTCCGGCTTCGGGTACCCGCAGTACAAGCCGGAGTGGGAGGCGTGCGCCGCGGTGGTCGGCAACAACCGGATCGCCGGCCCGGACACCAGCTCGCCCACCTCGACGGCGGCGTGGGTCGACTCGTTCGCCAAGGACGAACGCGACCGGATCAACATGATCATGATTCACAACTACAGCGTCAGCGCCACCGCGACCGTGGCCGACCTGCTGTCCCCCGCCACCAACACCAAGCAGATGAACGCGGTCGCGCCGGAACTCGCGTCGGCCAAGGCGGTCAACGTGCCGATCCGCCTCGACGAGACCAACTCGGCGGCCGGCGGCGGCGTGGCCGGCATGAGCGACACGTACGCCTCGGCGCTGTGGGCGATGGACTACAGCCTCCAGATGGCACAGGCCGGGTTCGCCGGGGTCAACCTGCACGGCGGGCTCGGCGTCTGTGGGGCACCGCTCTACAACGGCAAATTCCAGCTGTACACGCCGATCTGCGCGGCCAACGACGCCGACGAGAAGGCCAAGATCTACAAGGCCATGCCCGAGTACTACGGGCTGTGGATGGCCAGCCAGGTCGGCCCCGGTACCTTCCTGCCGGTGAACCTGTCCACGGATCGCAACGTCCGGGCGTACGCGGTGCGCGGCGACGACGGCCGCACCCGGATCGCGGTGATCCAGAAGGACGACACCACCACCGCGCCGGTACACCTGGACATCAAGGTCGGCGGCCGCGGCCGGGGCGCCGAGGTGCTCCGCCTCACCGGTGCCACGCTCGCCGCCCAGGACACCGCCGTACAGGGTAGGACGGTCGACCGGCGCGGCAACCTGAACGTGCGGCCCGCCCAGGCGCGGGTCCGTAACGGCTCGGTCGGCATCGACCTGGCCGGCGGCAGCGCGGTGCTGATCACCCTCGACCGCGACTGCGGCAGCCGGCACTTCGACTAGCGCCCAAGACCGGCCCACGTGGCCGGGCCCAAGATCGGCACAACTTCCCGGAAATAGTGGCCATGGCACCCCGCTGAGGCCACTACTTCCGGGAAGTTGTGCCGATCAAGCCGGGTCACGCAGGGCGGCCGTCGCGGCGGAGCACCCGCGGCAGGATCCGATCCAGCGGCTCGGTGACGCGATCCAGCAGCGGGGCGCCGATTACGCACAGCGAGTGCTCCCACGGGTGCCCGAAGGTGCCGAAGCTCAGGTCCTCGGCCAGGAACATGTAGTAGTCGCCGTTCGGGTACACGCTCAGCGGCCAACCGTCCCCGCCGGCGCGATCCGGCCACACCCGGTACGAGTCGTGTTGCCAGTCGAGCGCGAGCAGCGAGCCGTCCGGTGGCGTGCACCCGGCGAGCGCGGCGAGCGCCAGGGCGTCGAGGTCACCCGGGTCGCCGAGCAGCGGGTCGAGGCTCCAGGTCACCGACGGGACCGGTTCGAGGATCGCCGGCCAGGTCGCCGGGTCGATCCCCGGCCGGAACCGGAACCGTTCGTAGAACCGGTCCCACACCGGCCCGTACTCGTCCTCGGGGATCAGCTCGGTGATCATGCGGCGCCGTTCCGGAGCGCGGTGAGCAGCGGGATGGCCGCGATCTTCGCCTCGGTCAGCTCGGTCCACCGGATCCGGCCTTCGGGACGTGCCGACCGCGATCCCCGGCAGTCGATCACGCGATCAGGGGTAACAACAAGATCCATCGGTACATCGTGAGCCGCCGTCGGTACCGTCCCGGCCGGGCGCACCTGGAGCTCGTGCACGGTGGTGACCACCACGGTCTCCGGTCCGATCAGGCCGGCCGCGGCGGCCAGGGCGTACTCGAGGTCGGCGAATCCGCCACCCTTGCCGAGCCGCGCGCCGTCCTCGCCGACCGCGACGCAGCCGGTGACGACGAGGTCGACCGGAGCCAGGTCGGCGACCGCCACCCGGCGGGCCGACCGGGTCGCGCCGCTGATCGAGGCGGCCTTCCGCGGCGGGTCGGCGAGATGGGCCGGATCGAGCAGGAAGAACGGGTCGGGCTCGGCCAGTCGGGGCACCGCCATGTACACCGTCTTGCCGTCCTGCAATGCCCGCTGCCGGACCGGAAGCTGGGCCGAGTCGGGGTTGGCCTTGATCGTGGCGGCGGCCGGCCACTCGGGCAGCGCGCGCAGCCGCTCGGCGGCCGCCTCGGCGCCGACGAAGTTGGAGATCCGCCCGGCCGCGCCGGGGAACCGGGCGGCCCGGGCGGCGGTCAGCGCGCCCCACACCTCCTCGCGCAGCGCCGCCTTGGCCGCCAGCAGCTCAGGCGATCCACCGGCGTCGCGGTCGTGGCGCGGTGTACGGCGGGGCACGGGATTACGGTACCGCGCCCATGATCGGCACAATTTCCGGGAAGTAGTGCCTTCAGCCGGACGCAATGGCCACTATTTCCGGGAAGTTGTGCCGATCAACGGTGGACGCGTTGTCACGTGAGCGAGCTAGCGTCAATGCGTGACTGAAACGGGCCTCCCTGAGGATCTTCCCCGCACGCTCGGCGAGCTGCGCGCCGCCGGCCACCGGTACCGCACCGTCAAGCAGGAGCTGCGCGACAACCTGCTGGCCCGGATGCGCGCCGGCGACGAGCGCTTCCCCGGCATCGTCGGCTACGACGACACCGTGCTGCCCGAGGTGGAGCGGGCCCTGCTCGCCGGGCACGACATGGTGCTGCTCGGCGAGCGCGGCCAGGGCAAGACCCGGCTGATCCGCTCCCTCGGTCGCCGCTGCTCGACGAGTGGACCCCGGTGATCCCCGGCTCCGAGCTCAACGAGCACCCGCTGCACCCGCTCACCCCGGCCGCGCGCCGGGCCGTCGCCGAGGCCGGCGACGACCTGCCGATCGCCTGGCTGCACCGCTCGATGCGGTACGGCGAGAAGCTCGCCACCCCGGACACCAGCGTCGGCGACCTGATCGGCGACGTCGACCCGATCCGGGTCGCCCAGGGGCGCACCCTCGGCGACCCGGAGACCATCCACTTCGGCCTGGTGCCGCGTACCAACCGGGGCATCTTCGCCGTCAACGAGCTGCCCGACCTGGCCGAGCGGATCCAGGTGGCGCTGCTCAACGTGCTGGAGGAGCGCGACATCCAGGTCCGCGGCTACCAGCTGCGGCTGCCGCTGGACCTGCTGCTGGTCGCCAGCGCCAACCCGGAGGACTACACCAACCGGGGCCGGATCATCACGCCCGCTCAAGGACCGGTTCGGCGCCGAGATCCGCACCCACTACCCGCTCGACCTCGAGCTGGAGCTGGAGCTGATCCGGCAGGAGGCCGAGCTGGTCGCCGACGTGCCCGAGCACGTGCTGGAGGTGCTGGCCCGGTTCGCCCGGGCGGTCCGCGAGTCGCCGTCGGTCGACCCCCGCTCCGGCGTGTCGGCCCGGTTCGCCATCGCCGCCGCCGAGACCGTCGCGGCCGCCGCGCTGCGCCGCTCGGCCTGCTGCCGGCGCCGTGAGGCGGCGGGCGCGATCCGGCCGAGTCGCCGAGCGCCGGTGGCCCGGGTCGGCGACGCCGTCTCGGTGACCAGCACGCTGCGCGGCAAGGTCGAGTTCGAGAGCGGCGAGGAGGGCCGGGAGATCGAGATCCTCGGCCCACCTGCTGCGTACCGCCACCGCCGAGACGTTCCGGGCCCGGCTCGCCGGGCTGGACCTGTCCGGCTTCACCACCCTGGTCGCCGAGGGCGAGGTGGTCGAGACCGGCGAGCTGGTCGGCGCCGCGAGCTGCTCCGCCAGGTCGGCACCGTGCCCGGCCTGGCCAAGGTGCTCGACCGGCTCGGCCTCGGCGACGCGCCGACGCCGGGGGAGGCGGCGGCCGGCGTCGAGTTCGTGCTGGAAGGGCTGCACCTGACCCGCCGGCTGGCCAAGGACCTCACGCGACACACGGCCGCACGCGTCGTACGGCGGCCGGAGCTGATCCCGATGCCGTCGGCAACCGGTTCCGGTACGGGGCCTGGCGCGGCGGCGCCCGACCCGCTCGCGCCGCCGTACGACGTACGCGCCGCGGTCGACGAGGTCGGCAGCGAGGTGCTGGCCGGCGGCAGCCTGCGGGACGCGCTGCGCGACCTGCTGCGCCGCGGTCCGCACGGGCGGGGCGGCGGGCGTGGATCTCGCGGGCGGCTGGACGACCTGGCCGCCCGGGCCCGCCGGCTGCGCCGGGAGGCGATGCGCCGGGGCAACCTGGACGGCGCGGTGACCCGCGCGCAGGCGCTGCTCGACCAGGCCCTCGCCGCCGAGCGGGAGGAGCTGGCCGGCCGCGAGGGCGACGACGCCCGGTTCGCCGAGGCGGTGCTGGACAACCTGCCCCGCTCGACCGCCCGGGCGGTGGAGGAGCTGGCCGGGTACGACTGGGCCAGCGACGAGGCCCGCCGGCTCTACCAGCAGATCCTCGACGGGCTGCGCCACGAGGTGCTCGAGCAGCGGTTCGCCGGGCTGCGGGACGCCCTGCGCGGCGCGAGCGACCCGGAGGCGCAACCGGCGGCTGGCCGAGATGATGCGCGACCTCAACGACCTGCTCGCCCGGCACGCCCGCGGCGAGGACACCGACGACGCGTTCGCCGAGTTCATGCGCCGGCACGGCGAGTTCTTCCCGGAGCAGCCGGAGACGGTCGACGAGCTGATCGACGCGCTGGCCCGGCGCGCGGCGGCCGGGGAGCGGCTGATGCGGTCGCTGTCCGCGCAGCAGCGCGAGGAGCTGGCCGGGCTGATGGCCCAGTCGCTCGGTGACGGCGAGCTGGCCGGTGAGCTGGCCGCGCTCGACGCCAACCTGCGGGCGCTGCGCCCCGATCTGCCGTGGGACCGGGGCGAGCGGGTACGCGGCAGCGAGGAGCTCGGCTACGGCGAGGCCGCCGGCGCGCTCGGCGAGATCGCCGACCTGGACGACCTGCTCGACCAGCTCGGCCAGGAGCACCCCGGCGCGACGCTGGACGACGTCGACGTCGAGGCGGTCGAGCGCAACCTGGGCCGGGGCGCCGCCGACGACGTACGCCGGCTGCGCGAGCTGGAGCGCGAGCTGCGCCGGCAGGGCTGGGTGACCCGGGACGCCGACGGCCTGACGCTGAGCCCGAAGGCGCTGCGCCGGCTCGGCGGCACCGCGCTGCGCCGGGTCTTCTCGGAGCTGGACAGCCGGCCGGCGCGGCCAGCACGACCTGCGCTACGCGGGTGCGGCCGGTGAGGTCACCGGCGCGTCGCGACCGTGGGAGTTCGGCGACGAGCAGCCCCTCGACGTGGTTCGCACGGTCGGCCGCGCGGTACGCCGGGCCGGCGCGTCGGTGCCGGTGGCCCTCGCCGTCGAGGACTTCGAGGTGGTGGAGACCGAGCGGCGGGCCTCGGCGGCCGTGGCGCTCTGCGTCGACCTGTCCTACTCGATGATCTCCGAGGGCCGATGGGGGCCGATGAAGCAGACCGCGCTCGCCCTGTCCCACCTGGTCGCCACCCGGTTCCCGCAGGACGCGCTGCAGATCATCGGCTTCGGCCGGACGCGACGCGCCTGTCCCAGGAGGAGCTGGCCGCCGTCGAGCCGGACCTGGTGCAGGGCACCAACCTCCAGCACGCGCTGCGGCTGGCTGGCCGGCACCTGCGCCGCCACCCGGAGTCCGAGCCGGTGGTGCTCGTCGTCACCGACGGCGAGCCGACCGCCCACCTGACCGGACGACGGCGAGGCGGTGTTCCCCTGGCCGCCGCGCGGGAGACGATCTAGGCGACGGTGTCCGAGGTAGACCCCCTGACCCGGTACGGCGCCACGCTCAACCTGTTCATGCTCGGCGAGGACGCGGGCCTGCGCCGGTTCGTCGACGCGGTTGCCCGGCGCAACGGCGGCCGGGTGTTCACCCCGGACGCCGAGGACCTCGGCCGGTACGTGGTCAACGACTACCTTCGCGCCCGGCGCGGGCGGCGGGGACGGTAGCCTTCTTCCGCTGGACCGAAACTGCGAAAATGCGCAGCGGGTACCGGCCCGAAAGGGCAGACAATTCTGCGCGCGCCGAAACTGTCAGGTATGCGCGCCGCCTCAACGCTGCGTTTACCACCTCCGGGACCGGTTGATCACTCCGAGTACCCAATGTTCTGTTTGCTCGGCTGCGACCGCCGTTTGTCCAGGGGAGGAGCAAGGGCCGGACGACTTGCGGATTCCTCGGATGAGATGAATGCTCCACGGTGCAACCCGTTTGGATCTTTGGGAACACGGCTGCCCTTTATCCTTCGCCGAGGAGCGTGATCCATGCCGTTGTTGGCAAAGCGGGTGCTGTCTGCATCCGTCCTATCCGCAGGGGTCGTCGCGGCGACCCTGAGCCCGGTGGCCGCGCACGCGGTGCCCGGCGGCGCCGCGGGACCGAGCGCGCAGCAACCGGCCCAGGACGTCATCGTCGTCCTACGCAATCAACACACTGATCTCTCCATCACCAAGGGCCAGCGCTCGCCGCGGATCGACGCCGCGCAGCGCGACCAGGCTCCGGCGATGGAGTCCGCGAAGCGGGTTGGCATGACCAACCTCCGCGGTTTCAAGACAATCAACGGTTTCGCCGGCAAGGCGACGCCCGCGCAGGTCGCGCAGCTCGCGGCCGACCCGGCGGTGCAGGGGGTCTTCCCTGACCTCCAGATCACCAAGGGCCCGAAGGCCAGCCGCGAAGCCGGCCCGAAGGCCGGTGGCGTCAAGGCGGCCGCCGCGTCGACCGACATCTGCCCGAGCGACCCGGCCAAGCCGCTGCTGGAGCCGGAAGCGCTCCAGGTGACCAACACCGCCTTCAATGACGCGACGACGCCGCAGGCGCAGAGCCTCGCGACCGGCGCCGGGGTCAAGGTGGCGTGGATCGCCGACGGCATCGACATCAACAACCCGGACTTCATCCGGGCCGACGGCTCGCACGTCTTCGTCGACTACCAGGACTTCTCCGGTGAGGGTCCGGACGCGCCGAGCAGCGCCGCCGAGGCGTTCGGCGACGCCAGCGCGATCGCCGCGCAGGGCCGCCAGACGTACGACCTCGCCGACTACGTCAACCCGGCGCACCCGCTGCCGCCCGGCTGCACCATCAAGGTCCGTGGTGTCGCGCCCGGTGCCGAGATGGTCGGCCTCAAGGTGTTCGGCAACGCGCCGAGCGCGCCGACGTCGCGCTTCATCGAGGCGATCGACTACGCGGTGAACGTGGCCGGGGTCGACGTCATCAACGAGTCGTTCGGTGCCAACCCGTTCCCGGACAACAACAACGACCCCATCTCGCTGGCCGACGACGCCGCGATCGACGCCGGGGTCACGGTCGTCTCCAGCACCGGCGACGCGGGCACCACCGGCACCGTCGGCTCGCCGTCCAGCTCGTCACGCGTGATCGGCGTCGCGGCCACGACGACCTTCCGCTCGTACCAGCAGGAGGGCTTCGCCGGCGTCCAGTTCTCGAACGGCACCTGGGCCAACGGCAACATCTCCAGCCTCAGCTCCGGCGGTGTCACGCAGCAGGGGCGGGTCCCCGACCTTTCCGCTCCGGGTGACCTCGGCTGGGCGCTGTGCACGCCGAACCCGGACATCTACCTCGACTGCGTGGGCGACAACGGCGAGCCGTCGCCGATCCAGAACTTCGGCGGCACCAGCCAGTCGTCGCCGCTCACCGCGGGCGCCGCGGCGTTGGTGATCGAGGCCTACAAGAAGACCCACAACGGGGTACGCCCGTCGCCCGATCTGGTGAAGCGCCTGCTCACCAGCACCGCGACCGACCTCGGCCACCCCGCCTACGAGCAGGGTGCCGGTCAGCTCAACACGCTCGGCGCGGTCAAGGCGGCGATGAGCTGGAAGGACGCCAACGGCTCGCCGGCGCCGCAGGGCACCGCGCTGGTCGTCGACAAGACCCAGCTCTCCGCGATCGGCAAGGCCGGCAGCACGGTGAACTCCTCGTTCAACGTGCGCAACGTCAGCCGGAACACCCAGACGGTCAGCCTGGGCACCCGCACGCTCGGCAAGGTCGTGTCGAACAAGGTCGGCAGCGTCACGCTGGACACGGCGACCGCGCCGACGTTCATCGACGCGCTGGGCACGGTACGCAGCTACGTGAAGCAGACCTTCTCGGTGCCGCTCGGTGTCGACCGGCTCGACGTGGCGATCGCCGCCGACACCCAGGTGTCCCCGGCGCGGATCATCCTGATCGACCCGCACGGCACGTACCAGGCGTACTCGATCCCGCAGGGCACCGGGAACTTCGGGCACGTCGATGTGCACTTCCCGGGCTTCGGCACGTGGACGGCCATCTTCGCGCTGTCGAAGTCGTCCGGGTTCAACGGGCCGATCCAGTACTCGGTGACCACGTCCGACTTCACCTCGTTCGGCAGCGTCAGCCCGTCGAAGCTGGTACTGGCGCCGGGTGAGAGCAAGAGCGTCACGGTCAAGACGCCGCTGCCGGCCCAGGCCGGTGACGTCAGCGCCTCGGTGCAGCTCAGCACGCCGCTCGGGGTGACCACGTCGGTGCCGCTGACCGCACGTTCGCTGATCCCGACGTCGGGTAAGACGAACACGTTCTCCGGTGTGATCACCGGCGGCAACGGTCGCGCCGGTACCGGTGGCAACGCCCAGTCCAACTTCTACTACCTGGACGTGCCGAACGGTAAGAAGGACCTCGGGATCTCCGTCACGCTGGCGCAGAACCCGAACGTCACCGTCCTCGCGACGCTCAGCGCGCCGGACGGCCAGGTGTACTCGTTCACCGGCAACGTGAACCTCGACGCCGATGGCAACCTGGTCAACGACAAGGCGTTGCAGATCTACCGGCGCAACCCGCAGCCCGGCCGGTGGGTGCTCGGCCTGAACGTCACCAACCCGGTGAGCGGCATGGAACTGTCGCAGAACTTCACCGGCACGCTGTCGTTCGACACCGTCAAGGTCGAGGCCTCGCTGCCGAACAGCAAGTCGGTGAAGCTTCAGCCCGGCAAGGCGGTCGACGTCCCGGTGAAGATCACCAACACGGGTGCCCAGCCGCTGACGTACTTCGCCGACGGCCGGCTCAACACGACCGGCGACCTGCCGCTGGCCGAGCTGTCCGGCGCCTCGACGGACATCCCGCTGCCGACACCGCCGGGTGTCGTGCCGTTCTGGCTGGTGCCGACCGAGACCAACCGGCTGACCGTGGCCGCCTCGGCGACCCAGCCGGTGAACCTCGACATCAACTACCTCTCGGGTGAGCCCGAGGTGTACGCGGCGGCCCAAGGCAACGGCGCCACGGTCCGGGTCAACGCGGCTCAGGTGTCGCCCGGCATCTGGACGTCGAACATCGGCCAGACCGGCCCGTTCGCCGGCCCGGCCCCGACCGGTTCGGTGTCGGTGGCGGCGGTCTCCCAGGGTCAGCTCTTCGACCCGGCGGTGACCTCGTCCACCGGCGACGTCTGGCAGCTCGGGATCGACCCGGGGGCGGCGAGCGCGGCGCTGCTGGCCCGGGCCAGGGCGGCGGCCGCACGGGCGGCTGGCACGGCGAAGCCGGCCGGTCCCGCTTCGGCTGCGAAGGCCAACGCCGTGAAGGCCGACGCTGCCCCGCCGGAGCCGGTCACGCTGGCTCCGGGGCAGAGCGCCACGATCACCGTGACGATCACGCCGACCGGTGCGAAGGGCGACGTGGTCAGCGGTCACCTGTACATCGACACGATCAACTTCTTCACCCTCGCCGGTGACGAGCTGATCGACCTGCCGTACCAGTACACGGTGGGCTGACCGAACCGAACGAAGGCGGCGCCGGGTCTGGACTCCAGACCCGGCGCCGTTCGTTTGCCCTGCGCTACCGGCGCAGCCAGCGGCGTACCTTCCGCTTCCCCGCCTGCTGGCGCGCCTTGGCCAGGCCGCGCAGCGCGTTCTCCCCCGCCTCGTGCTGCCGGCCGTGCAGCAGGCCGAACGTGAACGCGTTCTCGCCGTCGGCGTGCGCGCGCATGCCGTAGTCGCGCAGCAGTTCACCGGTGACGATCGCGTCCTGGTGGGCGCCGAGCACGTCCTGCAACACGGAGAACCGCTTCGCCAGCCGCCGTCCGGGCTTGCCGCCGACGGCCTCCACCGCGTACCGGGCCCGCTTGTATGCCTTGCGCGCGTCGTGCAGCCGTACATTCCGCTCGTCGCCCTCGGTCTCCACCGCGGTGTCCATCGCGGCATCCAAGCGCCGGTCCGCGCGACGGACCGCCCGGCGTGCCAGCCGGCGCAGCCGACCGGCCTTCGGCGGCTTCGGCGGCGCCGCCGCGGTCAACCGATCCAGGGCGTCGAGGAGCATCGTGTACCGGGGGCTGTCCAGCGCGGCGATCAGCTCCTTCCGGGCCTCCGAGGTCCGCACCGACAGCCGGTGCCGGATCTGCTCGGCGACCGGGCCGACCACCAGCTCGGCGGGCTCGGCGGCGACCGCTTCGCCCAGGCGCTCCGACATCACATCACCGTCGCGTACCGCACCGAGCACGCCGCCGAGCCATTGCAACTCGTCGCGCAGCGGCTCGGTCCGCGACCGGTCGAACAGCTTCCGGAAGGTGCGCAGGTGGCTGCGCAGACGCCGGGTGGCCACCCGCATGTCGTGGACGGCGTCCGCGTCGCCGACCCGGACACCGGCCTCATTGTCCACAATGGCGTCGCGCTGCTGTCTCGCGTACCGGATGAGGGTTTGCTCTTTGGTTTTGCTGGGTTGTAGCGCCGCGAGGCGGTAGGCCAGCGCCCGCGCCAGCTTGGACGGCGACCCGGCCGGGCGCGCCCCGGCCGCGCGCAGCGCCTCGTCGACGCGATCCAGCACGGCGGGCGTACCGTCGACCAGCTCGACCTCCAGCTCACGCCAGTTCTGGACGATCGCCGGCTCGCCCGGAGACTCGCTGGCGACCACGTCGTCGGCGAGCAGGGCCAGGACCGCGCCGTCCGGGTCGCGCAGTGGCCGTTCCAGGCGCCGGGTGCGGATCCGGGCGACCGCTTCGAGCGGCGCGCCCCGGCTGACCGTGCGGAGCTGCGCGGCGAACTCTTCGGGCACCTCCCTGGTCAGCGGGGCCTGGGCCTCGGTACGGGCGCCGCTGACCTGCTGGTTCTCGGCCTTGCGTTTCAAATGCCAGCCGGCGTCGTGGCCGCCGCTGCGGCGGCGCAGCGTGATCTGGTGCCTCGCCAGGCCCAGCTCCTTGGTGTCGTAGTAGGTCGCGTCGAGTTGGAACTCTGCCGGCTCGCCCACGGTCGCGACACCCGCGACGCCGGTGAGGTCGGGCAGGGCGAAGTCGGTAGGTACGTCATATTTGTGTTCGATCTCAGTCTTCGCCATATCCCTAGGCGTACCCGCTCGACCGAGCACCCTAACGGCAGCTTTCCAGTGCGTGAACGTGCGGTCGGCGCTCTCGTCAGGCACCGGCGCGCAGAATAGCTTTGGCCTATGGGCGGCCTCGTCACCCCGTCGGTCCGCGTACATGACGCGCGCGACCTGGCCCAGATCCTGCTCGACGGCCAGACCGAGCGCTGGCGGCATACGATCGGCGTCGCGCGCCGAGCCGAAGAACTGGTCGACACGGTCGACGACTCTGCCGAGATCCTGATCTCGGCAGCCTGGCTGCACGATATCGGGTACTCTCCGGCCGTCCGCGAGACCGGATTCCATCCGCTCGACGGCGCCAGATACCTTGACCGTCTCCGCTGGCCGCGCCGCCTCAGCGCGCTGGTCGCCCACCATTCCGGCGCCTCCTTTCTCGCGCGGGCCTACGGAGTGTCGGCGGAGTTGGACGAGTACCCGCATGAGGAGTCGGCGGTCTCCGACGCGCTGACGTACGCCGATCTGAGGGTGGGGCCGGCCGGTCGCCGGATGACGCTTGAGGAGCGGGCCACCGACATGCTCGAACGCCACGGGCCGGACTCGCCCAACGCTCACGCACATCATCTGCGCTGGCCATACCTGCTCGAAGTCGCCGAGCGGGTGGAGCGGCGGCTCTCTTCCCGGCAGGCGGGCCGCCATGATCGCTGAAGAACTGCTCGACAAACTCGCTGAGTACACGGTGCTCGACGAGGATGACGACGACCCGATCCTGCTGACCCGGGACGGGCAGCCGGTCGACACGTGGCGTGAGGGGTACCCGTACGACGAGCGGATGGCCCGCGACGACTACGAACGCGAGAAGCGGCTGCTCCAGATCGAGCTGCTCAAGCTGCAAAAATGGATCAAGGCGTCCGGTGAACGGCTGGTCATCCTGTTCGAAGGGCGGGACGCTGCCGGCAAGGGCGGCACGATCAAGCGCTTCATGGAGCACCTCAACCCTCGGGGCGCCCGGGTGGTGGCGCTGGAGAAGCCGAGCGAGCGGGAAAGTACCCAGTGGTACTTCCAGCGCTACATCGCGCACCTGCCGGCAGCCGGGGAGATCGCGCTGTTCGACCGGTCCTGGTACAACCGCGCCGGCGTGGAACGGGTGATGGGCTACTGCAGCCGGCCCGAGTACCTGGAGTTCATGCGGCAGGCGCCCGACCTGGAGCGGATGTTCGTCCGCTCCGGGATCCGACTGGTGAAATTCTGGTTCTCGGTATCCCGGCACGAGCAACAGACGCGCTTCGTGATCCGGCAGGTCGACCCGGTTCGGCAGTGGAAGCTGTCCCCCACCGATCTGGCGTCGCTCGACAAGTGGGACGACTACACCGAGGCCAAGGAGGCGATGTTCTTCTACACGGACACCGCCGACGCCCCATGGACCGTGATCAAGAGCAACGACAAGAAGCGGGCACGGGTACAGGCGATGCGGCACGTCCTGTCGGGGTTCTCGTACGACAACAAGGATCCTGAGATCGTCGGCCAACCGGATCCGAAGATCGTCGGCTCTGCTTCTCAGTTGTTTGAGGCCGACGAGCGGCCTGGGCGGCAGTTCCCGGCGCTGTAGCGGGGTACCGCGCATTCCCTTGTCCATCGTGGACTCGTTGGTGGCCTACCCTGCGCTGACCCCTTCCGCTACGTGGTCAATCTATGCACGCGGCGTGATGATAAGTTAGCGTGCTGGGCAACCTGCTGGCAGACGCCGTGTGCCGGGGTTGCGAGGAGATAGGGATGGCAGCCGACCGTGGCCCGGGCACAGCCGTCGTGGCAAGCCCGTGGTGGGCGCCGGTTCAACATACGATCCCTGAGCAGTACCTGGAGCTGGTCAAAGCCGAGTCGGACGCCTCGCGGATTACCCACTTCCACCCGATCTTCATCCCGGGACTTCTGCAGACGCAGGCATACGCCACGACACTCACGTCCACGACCACACTCAAAGAGGTACCGCCGGACGTCGCCCGAACCCTCGTCGAAGTGCGGATGCGACGGCAGGAGGAGCTGTTGCATCGATCGGATCCGGTGCGCCTGACCGCCATTCTTGACGAGACGGCTCTGCGGCGCCCGGTCGGCTCGGATGCCACAATGCGAGACCAGCTCGATCATCTGTTGCGGTTGATCGAGGACGAACTCGTCACGCTGGTGGTGGTTCCGATGACCGCCGGGCCGCACGCGGGTCATCTCGGAGCATTCATGCTCATCGAATACGACGACTGGCGTCCTGACGTGCTGTGCTTTGAGGGTCAGTCGGGAAACGTCGTCATCCGCGATCAGCCGGATCTGGTCGCGCAGTACAGGCGTCTGGCGAGCCGACTGGTGGACATGAGACAACCGAACCAGGCGGCAGAGCACCTTCAGTCAGCACGCGAGGCTCTAGGTTGAGCCTACGAAGTCGGGACATCGAACTCGCCGGCGGCTACCCCCGCCACGAAGGTGCGCCAGGAGTCGGTGGCGAACCAGAGACTCGGACCATCCGGATCCTTCGAGTCACGCAGGCCGACGCGATCCGCCCCTGAGGCGAATTCGACACAGTTCGCCGTGTCCGAACTGAAGCTGCTCTTGCGCCACATCCCGAGTGTTCCCTCCGGCACGTCAGACATTCCGGTCCTTTCTCGACGGTGATGCCGGAGGCGCACTCGCTAGCGCGATTAACACCAAATACGGCTTATGCCAAGTTTTTACAGTTTGCGCCGGCATACGCGCAAGTCCCACACGGTTTGCTCACCCACTTCAGGGAGGCGCCTTAAGCCGTTCGGGTCAAAAAGCCGAGACGAAGCTTGTCGGGTATGGACGACCAGGCGCAGCTCAGCCTCACTGAATCGACACCAAACTGATATACACGCACACCATCGACCGCGACCGCGCGCACTTATAACGAAGACGTAACGATCATGTCTACAGTAGACTGTGCGGCTCATCGGGGTGAACTCACATCACCCTGAACAGGTGAAATCTCGTTGCGCAGCTAAGTGATCACCGCCCGCCAATCCCGGTTCACAGTCGCCCACTCGCGACCACTGTTGTCACTCGACCGATACGTTCCGTAAACGAGGCAAGCTTCCGCGGCCTGGTTTGTCGGCGTCGCCCCAATCTCCACAGGGAGCGAGTTATGGCGGCACGATTGGGCCGGCGATCCTCTGAAGTACCAACGGTCGTTCGATAGTTACCCAACGACGTCCGGTCGTCACAATGTCGCGCTCCTTCCAGCGCTCGATCTCTCTAGCCACCGCTCGCGGCGAGGCATTGATGAAGGAGGCGAGATCTTCCTGGGTCAATGCGAGGTCGATCTTGCTCCCTCCACCATCCGCCGGAACGCCGTACCGCTGGCCAATGTCAAGAAGTAGGCGCGCGAGTCGCTGCGCCACGTTCGTCGCGGCGGCTCCGATCCGACTTGAGTCGCTTTCGCGCAGACGCATGACGAGAACCTTCTGGAGGGCCTTGGACGCATCCGGGAACTTGCTGAGGAACTCGCCGAAGCGGGCCGCTTGGATCACCAAGCCGACCACCTCGTTGATCGCGATGACAGTTGCCGAGCGCCCTCCGCCACCGATGCTGGCCATTTCACCGACGATGTCGCCGGGCCCGCGCAGCGCTAGCAGGACTGGCCGAGATGTGGCTCGTGAGCAAACCTTGGCGAGGCCCGACCAGATGAGGACGATGTCGTCCACGGCATCATCCTCAGCAACGATGGCGTTATTCCGCCCGAACGTTCTCCGCCTGCACATCGCACGCAGGGCCGCCCGCTCGGGCTCCGCCAGCTCGCGCCAGAAGCCGTGCTGCGGTTCGGCCGAGATGATCATGCCGACCCCTTGGCCAGGCACCACGGGTAGGTGCAATTCACACATGCGATCGGTACAGGCGGAGCCAACAACCATGCCCGCCCGCGGAACTCCTTCACTCGCACCCGAATCTCCTGGAACCATTCCGGCGCTATCTGTCCGGCACGGTGTCGAGTGACCTCATACATGTCGTCAGAAAGAACTGCGACAAGATCCAAGTTTGGCCTCGCGTCGAGCGTCTCTCGCAGTTGCCGCGCCTCGATGAGACGGGCCGCGCGCACCAGCGGCCCACCCGTCCAACTGCGCCGATGCTTCTGCACGATGCCGATGTCAAAACAGACACGCATCCGGATCCGCGCCAGCTCACTGACATGCCTACGGTGCTCGCGCAGGCCCACGGTCAGACCCAACACGAACGCGTCGACTACGCGGGCAGGTGACATCAGATCGGGTGGAACGATCAGCCGAAGCCCATCCCCCGTGTCATCAAATGGAAACGAGTCGAGGTCGAAGCCGTTGTCAGCGGTGACCTCGGCCATGATCTCGTACAGATCATCGCGCATTTGCCGGAGCGCCCGACCGTCGCGAGCCGCTGAGCCCGCGACATCAGTCTGCACGATGCTGTACACGTTCGGGTTGTTGCTCGACGCGAAACCGGGCCTACGGTTGGGCGGCGGCGGCGACGATGGCCGGGCAGGGATCGGCCTGCTTGGCGAAGATGGGTGTGTCGCACTCATCGGTGCACTCCCTTGTGGGGCCACAAGCATTGATGGGGGGGAAGTTAAGCAAGCAGCAACAGGGCGAGCCGAGACGAGGACAGGCCGGCGGTCCGCGCGGCGGCGCAGCTTGCTCGCTCCGGGCTGTTGTACTCCGTTCGCTTCTCATAACGTTCCCGTCGCTGGGGTACCGCCCGAGCCTGCGCGAAGCTGCGCATTCTCAATGTTATTCTCGCATCGATCACCAGGAATCTTGCAAGCGAATGCAGCCACGCCAAATGGCAGTTTCCTGATGCAAGGTCGCTGCAAGCATCAGATGCTTGCAAGTTGCGGTACGGTAAGTCCGTGTCGAGGCCTACGCGCACACCCGTCGGGCGTCGCCTGGGCGTGGAGCTCAGGAGCCTCCGTGAGCAAACCGGCTACACGGTGCTGGAAGTTGCGACCGAACTCGACTGGTCCGAGTCGAAGCTGAGCCGGATCGAAACAGCCGTCAGCCGCATCAACGATCAAGACCTTGGCCGCCTACTCGACTTCTACGGCGTCAGCGAAGGCGACCGGTCCCGACTCAGCGGGCTCGCGGTCCGAGTTCGGCAAAACACCAAGCGGGCAACCAACAGCGAAGCGTTGCCTGACGTCCTTGAAACGTTTATCGGCCTGGAGGCGGAGGCCTCCGCGATCTCCATGTACGGCGCCATCGTCGTTCCCGGCCTCCTCCAGACTCCCGAGTATGCGGGCGCGATAGTTCAGGCCACCCCGACGCCCGAAGACGACCTAGCACGCGAACGAATGACCACGCGCATGGCACGCCAAGCAATCTTCGCCCGCCAGCCGCCGCTTGAATTGCGCGTGGTGCTCGACGAGGCGGTCCTGCTACGGCCGGTAGGTGGCCGAGAGATCATGCGCCGGCAAATGCTTCGACTGATCGAACTGAGCGAACTACCTACGGTGTCGATCCAGGTCCTGCCGCTGGCCGTCGGTGCCCACCCAGCTGTCGCCGGGCCGTTCGCGGTGATGGAGTTCGCCAACGCGACGATACCGACCCACGTCTTCTGCGACGGTCTCACCGGCGGTGTCCTGCGTAGCGCAGACTACGACGTGCAGCGGTACCAGGACTGCTTCAAAGCACTGACCCGACTCGCGCTCAGCGAAGAAGAATCCGCGCAAATGATCTCCGACTTCGCCTCGGGCAAGCGGCCCCGGTGACCTGGCGATCACGCGACGGCGCCGCGGTGGCGACCTGCGCTCTCGTACAGCTCTGCGCCGGCGTCGGGTTCTACGCGGTCATCGCTCACCTCGTCGTACACCTGCGCCACGACCTCGGACTGCTGGCCACGATCACCAGTGCCATCCTCGCCACCCGGACCGTCGTCCAGTACACACTGCACCTGCCGGCGGGTGCGATCACTGACCGCCTGGGTGCGGCGGCCACCGGAGCGCTCGCCTGCGCGGTACGGGCTGCCGGCTTCGCCCTGCTTGCCATCGCTACCAGCACACCGGCGCTGGTGGCAGCCGCAGTCCTGATCGGCGTCGGCGGCTCCGGGTACCTTCCGGCCGGCCAGGCGCTGCTGGCGGCCCTCCCCGGCGATTGGCCGCAACGCGGCTTCGCCTGGTACACCGCCGCCGGCCAAGTGTCCGCGGTCGCCGGCCCAGCGGTGGGCCTGGCGTTGCTAAGCGGAGCAGCCAACGACGGCTTCGCCCTGATCGCTTGGCTGGCCGCCGCCTCATGGCTCGGCGCCGCAGCGCTGTTCGCGTCGCTGGCAGCCACGACACAGCTGGCCAGAACAACACCGGACCGACGCCCGAACACCCTCGCCACCGCCCTCCGAGACCCGGCACTCACCAGGCTGGCCATCGCCGCCTCACCGGTAACCCTGCTTATCACCGAAGGCGCCGTCGTCGTACCGCTGATCGTCGAGCGCAGCGGACCGGTAACCGCGTTCCTGATAGCTGGGGCAATAGCCGGCGCCCTGGCCCAACTTCCACCCTGCCGACGGGTCACGACGCGCGACGGCCTCACCACCGGATTCGGCGGCCTCGCGCTCGCCTACATACTCCTCGCCGCAGTCGTGCCGCTGGAGTCCACGACGCTGCTGGTGATTTCCGGCATCGTGTACGGAACAGCACAAGGCATCCTGCTGCCCAGCCTGTTCTGGCACACGATGCGGTTGGCGCCGACAAGCATCGGCACGCAGGTCGGCATCCGCAACTTCCTGGCCGGCCTGCTGGCGCTGGCCGGCGGGTTGGCTGTCGGCTTCGCCTTCGATTCCGGTCACCCAGCGGCATTGGGCGCGGTCATCGGGTTGGCATTACTCGGCGCGGTTGCCTCCATAGCGTGCACCCGCTGGTCAACCCGATTCGCCGAGCGACCGGTCAGAACGCGATATCCGTCAGGTGTCGCGGCGCGATGACCTTCGTACGCAACTTCAGCGCCGCCACCGCCTGTTGAATCTCGGTGACCGCCCCAGCGTGCACGGTACTGGGCAACGCCGGATCGTCGAAGCCGGTCACCATGTCGTCGTGGTGACACGGCATCGCGTACCGGGGTCCACCGAGGACAGTGAGCAACCGTTCCAGGTACCGGTCGATCGCGTTGTGGAACGTCATGCCGATGGCAACCACATCCGGGCGTAGCCCGACCAATTCCCGCTCGACGAAGTTGGTGGCGCCGAACAGCAGCAGAGACAGCCGGCCCGGAATGGTGACCAGATAGGCGAGGGTGCCACCCTCCAGCAGGTCGGAGACGACGAGCGGCGGCGCCGGCTTGGCGGTGAGGGTGCCCGGGAACGGAAAGCCGTACGTGTTGGATTGGCTGTGCAGGCTCTGGATGACCTGGATGGTGTACGCGCCACCCGCGAAACTGAACTGCTCGCCGCCACTAGCCTGAATCACGTCCCGGGTGTTGCCCATCGCGGCGAGCAGGTGTCGATGCGTCTCGGTACAGATCGTGTGGATCGTGGCCTGCTTCCACTCCGGCCGGTTGAGCAGGTACGGGACGTCGGTGAGGTGATCGAAGTGCCCATGGCTGACCATGATCACCTCGGGTGGACCGTTCAGCCGGCCAGAGGCGAGCAGACCTTCGATAACGTCCGGACGCTGCCGGATCGCCCCGCCGTCCACGGTAGAGTCGAACCGGCTGAGGTACGGGTCGAACCACAGCACGTGGTCATCGAAACTCAGCTGCCAACCGGCAACGCCGAGCCACCGCAGTCGCACCCCGGCCGGCTTGCGCGCCGCCTTCTCCACCGGCGCGCCGTCAGCGCGGTTGGACAGGCCGGCGATCCCGCCAGCGATCCCGACCGCACCGGCGGCCACCCCGGCACCGCCGACTACCGCGGCGCGCAGCATCTGACGCCGGTCCATCTCCGGAGTTGACACGATCAGCTCACCATCCCCCGTTACCAGACTCTGCCACAGCCAAGCTCATCAGTCGGCCCGGCGGCCGGTCCAATACCGTTGCGACGGCCACGCGATATTCAAATGGCTATCGCCGCTGACCGGCGAAGCCGGCAAGTCGGCCGATACCCGCGACACCCATGCCCGCGACACCCATGCCACCGGACGGCTGCGATGCTCGGCGGATGGAGGATGTTCTCGCGGAGTTCGCGGCGGCTGGCGTGACGGGGCGGCTCCACGTTTGCGATGTGGACGATGACAGCGCCGAGGTCAGCATCGGCGCGGACGAGCCGGCGGTGCTGGCGTCGGTCGTCAAGGTGCCGGTCATTCTCGAATACGCCCGTCAGGTCACCGCAGGCCAACTCGATCCGACCGAGCGGACGCGGGTACGCGCAGCGGATCGACTCGGCGGCCTGGGCACCGCGAGCTGCCTGGACGAGGTGGACATCAGCTGGCGTGACCTGGCCCGGTTCGCCATGTCGTTGAGCGACAACACCGCCGCCGACCTCGTCCTTCGCCGGGTGGGTCTCGACAATGTACAGGCGCTCGCCGCACAGTTGGGTCTCGCGGACACCCGGATCGTCGGCGGGCCGCGGCAGCTCGTCGAGTCGATGTTCGCGGACGTGGGCGCCACCGACGAGGCCGCCTTCGCGCGGCTCCTCCCCACGCTCAGCCGCGACCGGCTGGCCGGTTTCGCCGTGCTCGACCCGGCACGCACCAACGCCGGTACCGCGCGGGACTTGACCCGGCTGCTGTCGCTGATCTGGCGGGACGAGGCCGGGCCGGCACCCGCCTGCGCGCAGGTCCGCCAGCTCATGCGATGGCAGGCGTGCTCGCACCGGCTGGCCGCCGCGTTCGACGACGACGTGGCCATCGCCGCGAAGAGTGGCTCGGTGTTCGACGTGCGCAACGAGGTCGGCGTGGCACAGTACCCGGATGGCCGAAGGTACGCGATGGTGGTTTTCACGACGGGCGGCTGGGGCCTGCGGCGCGCCGACGTGGACCGGACGATCGGGCGGGCGGCGCGCCTGGGGGTCGACCGGCTACGCGCTGGTTAGCCGCGGCCGGAACAGCACGTCCCAGGGCTGGTCGGCCGGTGGCGCGGTGGTCTCGGCAGCGGGACGGGCGCCCTGGGACAGGATCTGCGCGATCACCGCGCCCAGCCGCGGTGCGGCCGGATGTGCGGGAGCCGCAGGCCAGGCCGCGGACAATCGCCACACCAATGGGGTACCCGCAAGGGGGCGCCACACCACCCGCGGCTCCTTCTGCGCGACCGTTCCACCGTCGAAGGCCACGTCGTCCCCGGCTGCCACCATGCCCACGAGAAACTCCGCGTTCGGCGCCGGCCGTACCCGCGTTGGCCGGAACCCGTACCGGCCGCACACCCGGATCGTCTCGTCGTACAGGCCGGGCGCGGCCTCGCGCGGAAACAGCATCAGCCCGTGCCCGGCCAGGTCGGCCAGCGTCAGCTCGGTACGCTCGGCGAGCGGCGACCGGCGGGACAGCACGACACCCTGAGGCACCTCGGCGACCGGTCCGAGCACCAGGTCGCCGGTGTCGACCGGGTGCTGGAGCACGCCGACGTCGAGTCCACCATGGCCCAGCAGGTGAAGCTGCTCGGTGGTGGTGGCCGCCCGCAGGTCGAGGTGCAGGTCCGGAAGGTTGGTCGCGACGGCCGCCGCCAGCGCGGCGACGACGCTGCCCGGCGTGTCCGGCGGTACCCCGACGCGCAGCGGCCCCGCCCGGCCCGCCGCTGCCTGGCGTACCAGCCAGCCGGCCCGATCGACCCGGGCGAGGACGTCGCGCGCCTCGCCGACCAGCACCTCGCCGGCCGGGGTCAGCCGCACCTGCCCGCCGGAGCGGTCGAACAGCTGAACGCCGTACTCCTGCTCCAGCCGGCGGATGCGCTGGCTGAGCGGCGGCTGGGACATGTACAGCCGGGCGGCGGCGCGCCCGAAGTGCAACTCCTCGGCGACCACGAGGAAGTAGCGCAGGTGCCGCACCAGATCCACACGACAACGATATGCCCAGCCCGCTAATGATCACCGGTCGCGCCCAGGACCAGCGGAAACGGGGCCGTATCGGTATCGCCTGGGAGTAACCCGGAATGTCCCGGTACCCTGTCAGCCACGGGCCGCTAGCTCAATGGCAGAGCTGTGGACTTTTAATCCATAGGTTCGGGGTTCGAGTCCCCGGCG